>NZ_KB903530.1 GCF_000379765.1 Flexithrix dorotheae DSM 6795 | reverse complement strand
GAATTCAACCCGAACTGTTTACAAATTTCTGTTGATCCTTCCGTCCTGCCAGATTTAAAATTTATTCGCCACTCCCCCATTTTAGCAAGTTCCCTGCTACCCTTTTCCTCTGTTATATCCTGTAATATTCCAGAAATTTTATATACTACCCTTTCCTTTTTAAATGGTCTGCCTATACATCTTATCCATACATCCCTTCCGTTTTTCTGGGCATTTAGTTTCAATTCTATGTTAAATGGAATGCTATGAACACAAGCTTTCTCAAATGCTTTAAAAAATAATTCTTTTGACTGGTCTGTATATAATGAAAGGATATTATCCAAAGAAGGTTTAACCTGAGTAGAAATATTATGTAGATAATAGACTTGATTGGTCCAGGTCACTTCATCATTTGAGAAATCATATTTCCATCCTCCAATCTTTGCAATGGCTTGAATTTCTGCTAGAAATTTACTGTTGAATTTCATCTGGCTGGTTTTAAAAATTACTTTGATTTACAAAAAAATCAGAATTGAATTATTTTCTAATGAGTAAAAAACCTAAAAACCAACTTTAGGTAATAAACGCATTTTTAAACTTGCAGCATCATTATCAGCTCCTAAAGAATCGGGTCGGTCGTAACAAAGGGTGAGAGCCGCAGTGGAACTGTCCAGTAAACCGTGCAGTCTTTATCCTAAGCTAAGCAAGTGGTAAGGTTTCAGGGGTGACCCTGGAACTGAAGTAACAGGAACGCCTGCCGACCAACCTGCAGTATCTGTACTGACGACAATTCCATTGCGGACAGCAACATACATACTGAGGGCGGCCCCACTGAATGAGCTACCACATGCTGCCAAAGTCCAAAACCCAAAAGGGACTGTGTCGTAATAGTAGATGTAGCAGGAGGAAAAAGACGTGAAACTGACGATATCCCAAAAAGACTTTCGTCACAGCCTAGTAAAAAGGTTAATAATTCCCGCTTTGGTCAAAGTCCTGGCACTTGAGTGCATTAAAAATTAGCCAGTTGATTGAGTTCAGGGGTTGAAATATTATTATCTACATTTGCGCCACCATATGTTAATCAGTTTCTTATTGATCTGTTTTAGTATATAGTAGAGTTGTTCTGGTATGATTATCAGTTAGTTAGACAAAAGTTCCAAATCCCTGCACAAATGCCAGCCACTTTGTTGTAAAGTGCCATACTCCTA
>NZ_KB903529.1 GCF_000379765.1 Flexithrix dorotheae DSM 6795 | reverse complement strand
TGATAGTCTGAAAAGTTTCATTATATTCGTGATGAAATTAGAAGGCTATCAGGTTTTATTTTATGTTACTATTTTAGCACCAACTATCAAAATCAAAACCCGTCAGACCTTCAAAGCAAACAAACAGACATTGACAATATCATCAAACATTTTTTTGCTCGCATCAAATTTCATTGTAACACGAAAGCCATTTAATGAATTAAAAACAAATCTTGCTAATGAACGTGCCGAATGAGCTGAAGTAAACATCCCTTGTTCTTGTCCAATCTTTATGGCTTTGGTTATGGCTTTTTCGGTGTCCTTCATAATAGAATTGGCAATCGTGGCAACTTCATGATCAACAGGCGCTAACTCAACAGCTGAATTTACCATAAAACAGCCTTTTGAACGTTCTTCACTAAGTGCTTCTATTTTGATGCTTTCAAAAATATTGCGGATATAGACTTCCATGTCTTCAGCCGTATCTACCCCATTTAATACGGGATCAACCCGTTCTTTACGATATTGCTTCAATGCTTTTACATAAAGTGAATGTTTGTCTCCATAAGTATCATACAAACTTGAACGGCTTATGCCAAGGTAATCAACTAAATCTTGTGCAGTCGTAGCATTGTAGCCTTTTTGCCAAAACAAATTCATTGCTTTGTCTAATATCAATTTTTCATCAAATATTTTGGTGCGTGCCATATAAACCTTTGTAAAATAATAATATTCCACAAAGGTAACATATCCGGAACGAATGTTCCGGATATGTGGCAAAAAAAAAGTTACAAGCGTACAGCGTTTACAGATGCACCGCTGTCAATAGTATATTCACCCCCCGAAATAAACGAAGCATCGTCAGAGGCCAAAAATGCAACCAACCTGGCAACTTCTGAAGGTTCAGCAAAACGGTTAAATGGCATCACTTTTTCCTTGAGAAACTTGTGAATTTCTACAGTTGCAAATTCTCCTTTGTAAATCCCTCTTGTTTCTGTCATGGCCGGTGCAACCGTATTCACTCTAATCTTTCTTTGGGCTAATTCTACAGATACGGTTTTACTATATGCAGTTAAAGCCGCTTTGCTTGCACTGTAAATTGCGGTTCCTGCGCTAAAAGTAAACGCACTAACGGAGGTGTTGTGTATGATAGCGGCACCGTCTTTCAAAATCGGAATGAACTTTTCGGTAGTAAAAACAGCTCCTTTAAAATTAGTGCTAAC
>NZ_KB903528.1 GCF_000379765.1 Flexithrix dorotheae DSM 6795 | reverse complement strand
TACAGTAGCCATTAAAGACATTGCGCCCAATGCATCAGGGAACATTGAAATCTCTATTGCAAGACCTGCCGAATCATTATATGCTTACCTGGCTGCCTTGGTAATAGAAACAGGGAATACTTACTTACAGGGTATTAATGAACCACAATTAACCGTAGGTGAATTAACCGAAGATACTTATGAGTTTGAATTAACGGTTACCGATAACTTAGGTAAAACAGACAGGGATACCGTAATAGTCAATGTTTCAGAAGGTGTAGCACAAAAACCTCCGGTAGCTCATGCCGGACAGGATGGGACAATCACAGCTCCGGTGTCACAGTTTACCTTAGATGGAGGCTTATCCTCGGATAATGACGGAACTATCACAGCCTATGCCTGGAAGAAAATATCAGGACCTGACCAGTATACGATCTCTGATCCTGATCAGGTAAAAACAACGGTTACCGGATTAGTGCCGGGAAGGTATATCTTTGAACTTGAAGTCACTGATAATAATGGACTGAAAAGTACCGATGAGCTCACCATAGAGGTGTATGCGGCTCAAAGTGGTGATTGTGACTGTGACCACATATTGGATAATGCGAATGGCCATATCTATATTGATGGTGCCAGTCTGGATATTCAGCCAGGGGATGTGGTTTGCCTGAAAGCAGGGTATTATAACTATGTGAATATGTGGAATTTTGATGGCTCTGAGGCTAACCCTGTGACCATTAAAAACTGTGGCGGGCAGGTAGTCATAGGGGATGGTACATTTCATTATGGCTTGTTATTGAAAGGAAAAAACTTCCGGCTGACCGGGAGTGGGGATGCCAACTATAAATATGGAATCAAGGTGAATGGTACCAAACCCGGAGCCACAAACATGGGCATAGGGGCTCCGTCTACCAACTTTGAAGTGGATCATATCGAAAGTGCCAATGCCGGGTTTGCCGGTATCATGATCAAAGAAGACCCAAAATGTGATTTGCCGGAAAGCTGGCGCAGAAATTATGAAATGCGCAATGTCAAAGTACATGATTGTTATGTACATGATTCCGGGGGAGAAGGCTTCTACATAGGATTTACAGGAGCAAGTAAAGATTGTAGTGGAAATGAAATATTCCCGCATCTTATCCGGGATATTCATATCTATGACAATATTGTCGAAAATGTCGGATGGGATGGGATTCAGTTAGTCAGTGCCTATGGTGATGTACAGATTTATAATAACCACATCAAAAACTTTGGTACTGCAGACGAAAAATGGCAACAGACAGGCTTGCAGGTTGGATTGGCCTA
>NZ_KB903527.1 GCF_000379765.1 Flexithrix dorotheae DSM 6795 | reverse complement strand
TGATTGGCTACATCCTGACCAAATACATTGGTAGTAAGCAATAATATTGTGAGTAAACTAAAACAATAATACCTTGCAAATACCTTCAATAAACTTAAGTGTTTTGAAAACAAATAGAAGTTGTAAGTTAGGTTCATGAAAATTGGAGTTATGTAATTTGAATTTTACTTCTATGAAATAGTTTGTAGCCAACTCAATTACATATAGTATTTTCAAATAGCTTAAAATTTATGGTTTGCCTAGAAAAAATTTAGCAAACTATTTATTAATACTTTTGTAATAGGCGCAAAATTTCATATAACTTATAGCGATTTATCAATTTCCGTGCTGTACTTGTTAATAATCTTAAATGAGGGGTATCAAAATGATTAAAATATTACGCATGTAACATTTTTATTTTTAGGAGGATAAAATGGACTTTGAAAGAGAAATGATTAGCAGAATTATCGATATAAATAGGATATCAATGTGAACTTTTGCTGTATATCTAAACTCGGAAGACGGGTTATCTTATCTTTCTTAAAAAAATTACTTACTTCAAGAAGTTATTTCTTTCTCAAAGAGTATATTCAAAATTGGTATGTAGTTATTTTTTAGTGATCTTTTTTGAAATAATAATGTTTTCGTAACTAATTTTCAGAAAATATACTCCTTGTCCTAATAAAGATAAATCTAGGCCTTTCTTTATCAATGCGTTTTGTTTATCAACAATTAATTCCTTTATAATTTTACCCTGTGTATTTATAACAGAAAGGTATATTTTTCCATAAAAATTATTATTTAATTCAAAGGAAAGGTTATCTGTAAAAGGATTAGGATAGGTTATGAATAAAGCTTCACTTTCATCCTCTGGTATGCTTGTAGGTAACAAATTTTCTCCTTTTCCAGAAAGGGTAATAGTTTTTGTATAAGGATTGGCATCCGAGAAAACAATCAAATTTCTAAAATAAAACAATTCATCCTGAGGTTTAAAGAAAATCTTTACTGTTTTAGATTGACCTGCCTCAATTGTTCCTGCATTCCAGTTCGTATAAAAAGGAATAGGGACGTTCATCGAATCTATTGATATAGGTTGGGTACTTAAATTTGCAAGGGTAAACTCCATTATCGATGAATCTCCCTGAAAAACCGATCCAAATTCTAGTTGATCTGTACTATACCTTATTCTTCTGCTATCAATACTTCCTTTGTTTTTAGCAAAGCCCACGTCATGTTTGCTAAAATCACTGGCAGCTNCACCGGTATTAGAAGAGGCTGCTTTTAAATAGTAATAATAATTTTGTCCGGGTGAAACAGGACTGTCCTGAAA
>NZ_KB903526.1 GCF_000379765.1 Flexithrix dorotheae DSM 6795 | reverse complement strand
CCTTCATACAAATCGATCTTGCTGCGGTATTTTCTGCCTGTGTTTTTGTTTTCAATATGCAAACTGACTTTTAAGGCACTCATCGCCTGCCAGTCGTTATCCAGCCGTAAGCCGCCTTTTACGCTTAAAAGCAGCTCTGTAGTATCGTAAAGCAGGTTCAGTGGGTTGCTGCTGTTGAAGTTTCCGGTATTTTTAGTGCTAATTGTGGCTGTTTTTGCTGTAGGTTTTGTGGTAATTTTTTCTGGATTTTCAGTGGTTGCAGCTTTTTCCAGGGCAATTATTTTCGCCATTTCTACCGAGGTTGCTTTAGGCGCTTTCAGTGTTTTTCGCTCCTTTAATAAATGCTCAAAAAGCCCTTTCGCTTCTTCTGAGTGACTGACTAAAAGGCTGTTTACATCTTCGCCTTCTGGTGTTTCTATATGGCTAATAATCAGCTTTTCCATACGGCTGTGCAGCTTTTCTGCCAGTTGCATCGTGGCTGATTTGCCTGCTTCATCCCCATCTAAAAACAGGATGATTTCTTTTAAACCCTCCAGATTGCCCAGTGCCTGCCAGTGTTCGGCTGTGATGCCATTTGTGCCATACAAAGCCAGTACGGCATGATCTGTATGCGGTTGCAGACTGGCGGCATCGATAATGCTTTCGGTTAAAATCACTGTGGTAGTCGTGCCTTTGGGATAAGCCGGATACAGCCCACAGTGTCCTCCGGGCAGGTAAACGTGTTTTTTCTCACCAACAGCCCGACCGTAAAAACTGGCGGGTTTTCCTGCTGTATCCAGCAATGGAAAGATCACACATTGCTGAAAGTGAGGCGTGCCTTTTTGCTGTAGTCCGTATTTGGCAGCCGCTTTTCGCAAAGGCAATGCCCAGTGTTTCATGGATTTTTCGCCACAATAACCTGCTGCATTGTCTGCTAATCCCCTGGAACTTAAATACTCCTGTGCCTTCGGACTGCGCTTGATCCCTTCCCGGCAGCTTTCCCAGAACCTCATCATCATGGCTTGTCGGGAAAACTGGTTCACCGTTTTTTCAGTTGCCCCAATCAGGGTTTTGGCTTTGACAATCGCCTCATGCTTGCTGCATTTTTCCTTCAACTGAATAAAATCAATCACATCCCCAGTGCCAGCCGAACAGTTGCTGCTAAAACAACAGAAGGTATTGGTCTTTAAATAAATCCGCATGCTCGGAGTCTTGTCATCATGAAAAGGACAGCACAACTGATGCCCCCGCAGCATCCGCAACCCATAATGCGCCAGCACCATCTGAATAGTCAACTCCGATTTGATTTCTGGGATGGTCATTTGAGTGAAAAATTAATTTAA
>NZ_KB903525.1 GCF_000379765.1 Flexithrix dorotheae DSM 6795 | reverse complement strand
AAACCCCTTCTTTTTTGGAAATTCCAACCAGAAACCCAACGAGAACCATTCTTAGTAACTCCCATTCTAGAGCCGGAAGACTTTTTTCTCCTATTTGATCGATTCGACCAAGAATCATTATTTGACCATGATCTATTATTAGACCTTCTTCGCGTATTCGCCATTTTACTTTTTTTTTAAATTATACCAAACAGTTTAGCAGCCAGACCGGCTAAAGCAAGCTTTCCAACAACCGGAGCAGCTTGATTGCTGCCCACACTTGGAGCACCATTATTGCCAGTACTATTATCGGATACAGGAGGATTACTAATAGTAACACCCCCAACTTTAATAGAGCCGGTCGGATTAATCGCATTGCTGATTGGTAAAGGGACACCCCCCAACGGTTTATTAATTTCATTTATAGCTGATTTTGGCTTATTCAACGCAGTACTAAGACCGGCTGAAAGAGCACCACCCACGCCCGGAACAAAACTTGCGGCAACAGGTAAAACAACTTTCCCCACTTTTCCGGCAACCTTTTTTATTCCCTGACCTAATTTTTTAAAGAAACTCATAGTTAATTGGTTTTAAAAAAGGGAGTTCCGTAAAACTCCCTTCAAATTAGAATTCAGTTAATTTTTATTGATCGGAGTCAGAACCGTCCTCAATCACTTCTTTCACCTTCTTAAGGTCCTGTGATTTCTCAATAATTCCGGCATGCCTATAAGCTTTCGCTTTTGCAGGATCTTTTCTTTCCAACTTCTCAACCCTTTGGATCAATTCACCTAGATTATTGAATGTACTTTTGGTTGTGGCTGCTTGCATAATTTCTTCTTTGATAAAAATCAAAGCAGTTTCAGAAGCATCATTCCCAGTAACTTTTATATGACAATCAGCAGGAAGCCCGTCAGATTTGGCAAAGATTTTTACCATTTTGTCGGCAATCAAGTTTTCAACATTTGAAAACAATTGAGTGGCAGCAATAACACCGGTAATATCACTAAAAAATGACTTTTCGTCAGAATCAACTTGTACGTCAACGTCTTTGTCAATATCTCCGTCAACATCTGCAAAACCAGTCTCATTTTTAATGAAAATACTTCTTACAGAATCGTGATTCCCGTATAAATCTTTGGTTTCATCATAAATGAAAACCCTGTCAGGCTGATCACCGAAGTGAACAGAGTAAAAACTGAAATTATCAGTATGGGTTAAAGTCGCATGATCAGCACCATCTAAAGTAATTTCCAACTCTCCCTGATCAAGTGTAATATGACCTAAGTCAATGTACATTGTTCGACCCCTTACTACACCGCCTAACCTAGCACCTTCGCCAGCAGTTTTAACAGTCTCATAAACAATCTCATTAAAAGGACTGTAAGCATAACCATAATTCAAATTAGAAATAAATTCTAAATCGGTCATCCTCATTCGTGACACAAGTAACAAAACTTTGTTGTTTTGTCTCAACTTCACAGTAACCCGGTCATTTGCCCCAATATAAGACATTCCCGAAATAATTAGCCCGTTGATTTTTCCCCGGCTAAAGTTGAAAGTACCAGAACCCCCGGCACCTAAAGTTCTGTCAACTGGGACAGTAAAAACCTTATCTAACTTCATTACGC
>NZ_KB903524.1 GCF_000379765.1 Flexithrix dorotheae DSM 6795 | reverse complement strand
CCAATGGAACACCACAGGAACACCAGAAAGTGGTTAAGTTAATGTAAGTCAGTAAGTTATGTGCTGGTGTTCCATTATTCCAAAAAAAGGTATACACCCCCTAAAAAAAGCATCCGATACCAGCGTGCCGCTGAACCCGAATATGGAGAAACTTTATTCCCTTGATTAAGCTTCAGTGGCACAATTAGAGCCTTTTTTTTTCTTCAATTGATAAACCCCTCGCTAGTCAAATCACTAAAAACTAATCACCAACCCCTAACCCCTAAAATGAAAATCTACCCCCTCCACAGTTCCGAGTTCAAACAATTACAAAAAGCTTTTGCCAGTTGGCTGGATATATTGGGTTATGCAGAAAGCAGTATTTACACCCTGCCCAGGCATGTTTGGGAATTTTTTTATTACCTGGAAAACAAAGAAGGCATCACCAGAATAGACCAGATCACAGGCAGTGAAGTAAAGGGATTTTTTGCCTGGTTGTATCAGCGAGGACATGCCAGACATCCCGGGCAACCCCTCAGCGATGCTTACCTGAATAAATACCTGCAAGCCCTGAAATTACTCAGCCGATACGTCCGACAGACCGGACAGGGCGTGTTCAGCTTCCGCAAAGGCTTTATCCGTCCGCCTCAGGAACTCAAAAATATCTGCACTCAGGCAGAAATCACCACCCTTTATGATAGCTGTGATCCTGATATGCTGGGGCTTCGGGATAGGGCTATGCTCTCGGTGTTTTATGCCTGTGGGCTGAGAAGAAATGAAGGCATCAGTCTGGATGTAAGGGATGTGCTGCTCTCCAATAAGTTGCTGTATGTACGCAAAGGGAAAAATTACAAGGAACGCTACGTGCCGATTGGAGATAAAGTGGTGCAGGATTTTAAGCGATACCTCACTGAAAGTCGTCCGGTATTTTACCAGAGCCATCAGCAGAAAGCATTTTTTTTAAGTAAAAAAGGACTAAGAATTAACGGGACATCCTTAAGCATCCGCCTGAA
Organism: Flexithrix dorotheae DSM 6795; assembly: GCF_000379765.1. Lineage (GTDB taxonomy): Bacteria > Bacteroidota > Bacteroidia > Cytophagales > Flammeovirgaceae > Flexithrix > Flexithrix dorotheae. Next base: position 714 of record NZ_KB903524.1, on the reverse strand, counting down.
AAGACTGGTAGAAAAAGCAGAACTAAACAAAGAAATCAGCCTCCATACCCTGCGCCACAGCATTGCCACTCACCTGCTGGAAAACGGTATGAAAATACAACAGATCGCCCATTTTTTAGGGCATAGCAGCCTGGAATCCACTCAAATTTACTTAGGAAAGTCGGCTTTAAAATAACAAGAAGTTGAAACACCTCGCTAGTCTAATCACCAACCCCTAATCACCAATGAAATGAAAACTTTTACAGAATATTTAACTGAAAAAAACTACAGTCAAAACAGCGTGAACCGCTTCACTTTTGCTGCCCAAAGGCTGCTCGACTGGCTGGAAATGCGCCATGTACTGCCCCAGCATGTCACTTACAACCGACTGCTTACCTACATTAAAACCCTGAAAAAAAAAGGGCAAAGTCCTCGCTACATCAATCACCAGCTCAGTGCCATCCGCCATTATTTTGATTACCTGATTGCCAGGGAAATGATCCCCCACAATCCGGCTGCTGACCTGTATTTAAAAGGTGTTCCAAGAAGACTGCCCCATCATCTTTTAAGTGAAAAACAGTTGCAGGAATGTTATCAGAATTATCCTGAAAACAAGCCACTGGAAAGGGAAATTATTGGACTGATGGTCTTCCAGGGGCTTCGGCAAAGGGAAATCAGTCGCTTAACCGCTCAGGACTTCGACCTGAAAAACAATACCGTTTTTGTCAGTGGAGA
>NZ_KB903523.1 GCF_000379765.1 Flexithrix dorotheae DSM 6795 | reverse complement strand
AATGATTGTGATGGAGAAATAGATGAAGCAGCAACTGATATAGCCATTTGGTATGCAGACCAAGATGGCGATGGTTTTGGTAATGTGAATGATAGCCTGCAATCTTGTAATCAACCAGAAGGTTATGTTGCTGATAATACGGATTGTGATGATGCCAATAAGGATATCTATCCTGGAGCAGTTGAAATTGAAGATGGTTTAGATAATGACTGTGATGGTGAAATAGAATTACCAACTACCTTTTCTTTAACCCTTACTTTATTAATTCCTGATAATATTAAAACAACTAAAATTAAGGTATCTTTATTTAAGGCCCAAAATGAGGGATTTGAACTAGTGGAAGAAAAAATATGGGATAATTCTGTTCTAAATTTCCCGGATTTGTCAGATGGAAAGTACTTGATAAAAGCAATACCTGATACAGATTCAGATTTGTTGATTACCTATTCGGGAAATACTGTAATCGAAGCAGAGGCTGAAGCTTTTGATATACAAAAGGACATAGAATATACCCTGATCATTCAACAATTATCAGGGACTGAGAATGGTAATGGAATTATTGAAGGTTTTGTTTTATTACAAGAAGAGACCTCTGGAGGTCGAATAGCTCAGGGTTTTGAGAGTACAGGAACTCCAATTTCCAATGTTCAGGTATATGCCGAATTAGAAAATTCTGGAGAAATAGTAGCTAATTCGGTATCAGATGAAACAGGTTGGTTTAAATTGCAGGGGTTAAGCATAGGTAATTATCAAATAAAGGCAGATTATCAGGGTAAGACTATTGAATTAAGTTCATCTAAAATTACACTTGATAACGAAAACTCCACTCTTAACCTATCCGTGCTTATTGGTGATAAAGAAATCATAGTAAATATAGAATCCATTACAGGCATTTCAGAAGAATTATTGGAAAAAGGTATTTCCTTATTTCCCAATCCTGTAGCCAGAACATTAGTAATAGAAACAAAAGAACCAATAAGTGGGAATGTACAAATCAGAATTTTAGATAGTTCAGGTCGAGAGGTAAAGCAACAATTATTTAAGAAAAATTCCAATCACTTCGAATTGGATATGGAAAAACTCTCAAACGGAATTTACATGATCAATTTTATCAGCAATGAAGGTCAGGCTGTCTGGAAAGTAATTAAGGAATGATTATCCAAATTAATACTTACTACTCATTAATGACTAGTGCCAAAATAGCCTTACAGTTTTAGACTTGATAAATGAACCAAAACTAGTTCAAGGCATTGGATTATTTCAATAATGATTTTATGATTAAGTTTTTGAAGGTATGGACTGCACTAGCATTTTTTTCCTTGTAAAAGGAAGCAACTTATTTTTAAGTGCAGTTGCCAAGCACATTTGCTGTTAGCAGTTCCTCTTATCCCTGGCAAGTTGCTCTTCAGCAGTGCTTATTTCCATTTCAGAGGACGAACTCAAGTTAAGGTGGATTTATGTTGGAATCAACCTTTTGATATTCTTTTTTTCGCCATCTTTTAGGCAACCTACCTTCTTTTTGATGAGCCTGAATTGGTGTCAGATAATCCAAACTACTATGCGGGCGATAAGCATTATAATCTCTTATGGACCTGTCTATAACCTGCTTTGCCTTTTCATGGCTAGGAAATCCATATAATAAAAACTCTCCTTTTAAAATACCATTCATGCGTTCGGCTAATGCATTTTCATAGGGATCTCCATTTTGGGTGTACGAAAAACATCCCAATTATGCCGCTATTTTTCCATATTTTGCGATTTGGATAACCTGATTCCATTTTGTACTTTTCTTAGTTATTCTTAATTTCAGGATAGCCTGAGCCCCTTTTTTTGACCATCTTTGTCCTGACAGTTTCAGCCTTTTTTGGATGACCTCTT
>NZ_KB903522.1 GCF_000379765.1 Flexithrix dorotheae DSM 6795 | reverse complement strand
TTTGCCGGAGTAGAATACCTGAGAGGAACAAGAGAAAATATCAGTGAAGCAGAAGGCACTGCCAACAGGCTTCAATTTAGTGTGAAGTATAAATTTAATTAAAAGATGAGAAAGATAAATAATACAATTTTACTTTTGGCAATAGCCATACTGAGTTTTTCCAATTTAATGGCTCAGGAAGAATTAAATCGGGAAGTGCTACCAATCTTGCCCCCCAAACCAAAAACTTATACGGAGTTAGATGTCAGAAACACTAAACCTCCGAAGCCTTTTGATGTTACTGCACCAGAAGGAGCGCCAAATGTGGTGATCGTGTTAATCGATGATTTAGGTCTGGGTGCTACAAGTGCCTTTGGAGGCCCTATCCAGACACCCACCATGGATAAACTGGCTAACAATGGATTGCGGTATAATAATTTCCATACTACGGCACTTTGTTCACCCACAAGAATGGCCCTGAAAACTGGAAGAAACCACCATACCTGCAACACCGGATCAATCATGGAAACAGCTACTGCTTACCCTGGAAATACCGGTGCACTACCCAGCAGCGTAGCACCCTTGGCAGAAATGCTCCGGCTAAACGGATACAGTACAGGGGCTTTTGGAAAATGGCACGAAACAGCTGCCTGGGAAACCAGTGTTTCTGGTCCATTCGACAGGTGGCCTACCCATCAGGGATTTGATAAATTTTATGGATTTATAGGTGGAGAAACAGACCAATGGGCTCCCTTAATTTACGATGGCGTGAAAAAGGTAAATCCTCCCAAAATGGAAAATTATCATTTTACCACAGATATGACCAACCAGGCCATTAATTGGGTAAAAGCTCAGCAATCCATGACACCTGATAAACCATTCTTTGTCTATTTTGCCACCGGAGCAGTACATGCTCCCCACCATGTTTCCAAAGAATGGTCGGATAAATACAAAGGAAAATTCGATAAAGGATGGGATGCCGTAAGGGAACAAACGGTTACAAACCAGAAGGAAATGGGCATAATACCCAAAGAAACCCAACTGGCTCCCAAACCAAAAGACATTAAAGACTGGGATAAATTAACCGACAATGAAAGGAAACTTTTTGCCAGACAGGCTGAGGTATTTGCCGGATTTATGGAAATGACCGATTATGAAGTGGGCCGATTGATGGATGCCATTGCTGAAATTGGAGAACTGGACAATACCTTATTTCTCTTTGTGGCTGGAGACAATGGAACCAGCGCGGAAGGTGGAATGGTAGGTATGTACAATGAAATGACTTATTTTAATGGAGTAGAAGAAAAAGTGGAAGATTTACTCCCTTTAATGGACAAATGGGGCAGTGAGGAGACTTTCCCCCATATGGCAGCAGGCTGGGCTGTAGCCTTTGATGCTCCCTTTACCTGGACCAAGCAGGTCGCTTCCGATTTTGGCGGGACCAGAAATGGTTTAATTGTACATTATCCGGAACAAATAAAAGATAAGAATAGCATCCGAACACAATTTTCGCATGTTACAGATATCGCCCCCACAATTTTGGAAGTGGCAAAATTACCAGAGCCCAAGGAAGTCAATGGAGTACCACAAATCCCAATGGAAGGGGTAAGTCTGGCTTATTCCTTCAACAATGCTGAGGCAGCAGAACGTCATTCCATCCAATATTTTGAAATGTTTGGAAACCGGGCCATTTATAACGAGGGGTGGTTCGCAAGAACCATTCACAGAGCTCCCTGGCAGGTCACAAATCTTCCTCCCCTGGAATCAGATGTTTGGGAACTTTACCATGTGAATGAAGATTTCAGTCTGGTGAATAATCTGGCTGATAAATATCCTGAAAAGTTAAAAGAAATGAAAAGTTTGTTCATGTGGCAGGCAGAAAAGTACCATGTGCTCCCTATTGATGACAGAACCATTGAAAG
>NZ_KB903521.1 GCF_000379765.1 Flexithrix dorotheae DSM 6795 | reverse complement strand
CCCCAGCCGATAAATTATTCATAGATTTTGCTGGAAAGAAGTTGGAGTGGATAGCCCCAGATAGTGGAGAAGTAAATCTGGTAGAGGTCTATGTGGCCATTTTAGGCTATAGCCAGCTGACCTATGTAGAGGCAGTAACGTCTCAAAAGAAAACAGATTTCATAGGGGCTACTGAAAGAGCTCTACACTATTTTGGTGGTGTACCCCAATTATTGGTTCCGGATAATCTGAAAAGTGCGGTGCATAAAGCCAATAAATATGAAGCAGATTTAAATACTGATTTCAGTGATTTTGCCAATCATTACCAGACAGCTGTATTGCCAGCCAGAAGCTATAAACCACGCGATAAAGCCCTTGTAGAAAATGCAGTAAGTATTGCTTATTCCAGGATTTATGCCCCTTTACGCAATCAGGTATTTTATTCACTGGAAGCCTTGAATCAAGCCATTACCATCCAACTGGAGATTCACAATAATCAAACTTTTCAAAAACAAACTCGAAGCAGACGGGAAAAGTTTGAAGCCGAAGAGAAAGCAAAATTACTTCCTCTGGCTGCTGAGCGGTATGAACTCAAAAACTTTAGGTTTGTAACGGTGATGAAAAACTGCCATGTCCATCTAAACCCTGATAGGCATTATTACAGCGTTCCGTATCGCTATATCGGCAAACAGGTCAAGATGGTTTATTCTGCTTCTCAGGTATCGGTATACTACAATAAAGAACGGATTGCTTTTCATAAAAGGGATCTCAGACGCTTTGGTTATACCACTACCAAAGAACATTTACCATCTACCCACCAATTTGTCTCGGACTGGAATCCGGATAAATTCCTAAACTGGGCAGAGCGGATCGATACAAAAGTCAAAGCCTACATTGCTGTAATTCTGGACAGTAAAAAGCATCCTGAACAAGCTTACCGTAGTTGTGTAGGCATTCTTTCCCTGGAAAAAAAAGTAGGAAAAAAACGCTTTATAGATGCCATAGACCGGGCTACAAACTATGGTGCTTATAACTACAAAATCATTGATCGCATCCTGAAAGGAGGATTTGACAGACTCTGTCCGGAAGAACCAGAGCAAACCAGTTTGCCTTTTCATCAGAATGTTCGTGGAGCCGATCACTATAAATAAATCTATTTCATTCACTTCAAATCAAAGTACAAATGAACAGTACAGTGTTAAACAAAATGTCTCAACTAAAATTTTATGGTATGTTACAATCCTATCAAACCCTGCTGGAAACCAATCAGCATCATAGCCTCAACAATGATGAAATCGTCAGTATGCTCATACAGGCTGAATGGGAAGACCGGCAAAATCGTAAGATCAATCGCTATATTAAAACTGCTCAGTTCCGCTATAAAGCCAATATTGAGGACATTGATTTTACTGCTAATAGAGCCTTGGATAAAACCCAATTGCTTCGACTGGCTGATGGTAGTTTTATTCAGAAAAAAGAAAACCTTTTAATTACGGGTCCAACCGGGGCTGGGAAAAGCTACATCGCTTCAGCCTTGGGCTATCAGGCATGTTTAATGGGATACAAAACTTTATACTTCAATGCTCAAAAACTCTTCCCCCAACTTAATATGTCAAAAGCTGATGGGACTTACCTAAAACAAATAGCCAAAATAGAACGACATGATCTATTAATCATTGATGATTTTGGATTACAACCCCTTGATGCTAAAAATAGAATGATGTTATTGGAGATTATCGAAGATAGGCATGGGAGAAGGTCCACCATCATCAGTTCACAACTCCCAGTGGCAAATTGGTATGATATCATAGGGGATAGTACCGTGGCCGATGCACTACTTGATAGAATGATACATACTGCCCATCGTATCGAATTAAAAGGAGAATCTTTGAGAAAAAGAAAAATGAAATGATTTATGTAAATTTGTTAAACCTCAGCCTAATTTTTTAACCTAAACTACAGAGCTGCTAAAAAAGGGTGGATCACTATCGTAATTACACGGGTCAGTATCGTAATATTTTACA
>NZ_KB903520.1 GCF_000379765.1 Flexithrix dorotheae DSM 6795 | reverse complement strand
CACTGCCTGTCCATGGGTCGATCTGGGTGTATTTAGAGACTATATATAAATTATGCTTATCATCCAGGTAGGTTTTAAATGAAGGATTATGGATATAAGATTTTCTCTGATTGTCGTAATCATCTGCTTTTTTCCAGGCTAAAAAAACAACATGCTGGTCAATGGAAACTAGAGATTTCACATGCTTTTCCCTTCCCTTTTTTGAATGACTCCTTTCCCTTTTTTTGCCATCTCCCTTGTTTCCAGCCTCCAGGAATTTCACCAATTCTTTAACTTTTTCCTGATCTGTTTTTTTGAATATCCAACCGGAAAACTTTTTCCCATTTTGATCTTTCAGCCGAACATTGAATGTTCCCCACAAGTTAAATTTTTCCCAAAGAAAGTCTTTATTAATTCCCATTTCCAAATCAGTGCCTTTTAAAGCGATTGATTTTTCAGAGTAATCAATAATTTCTAAACTGGTATCCGTTTTTTGTTGAGGATTTGTTTCTTCAGTTTCTTTTTCCTCTTCAGGCTTTGTTTTTTCAGATTGACTTTTCTCTACTTTGGGTTTTAAATTAACCTTGGGCAATACTTCATTTCCATCTCTATCCAATACTGTTATCTCACCAATTTTTTTTAATGCACCTGGTTTTATTTCAGCATAAGGAGTTTTCCACTCGAATTTTGCTATTCGATGCCAGTTTAAAAAGGTAATGGTTTTAGTATTGAAAGATTTGATAGGATACCATGCCCCTCTATAATTAACATAGGCAGCCCAATCTTTTACACTTTCTTTGGAATAAAGAACTCCTCCAGCTTCTTCAATTTTCAGTTTATAAAAATTAAGCTTATCAATCACTTCTTGTAGATTGCCAGACCACCAATTTACATTCTTTTGAATTTGCTCTTTTTTCTCTTCAGATAAATTACCCTGTTGAAGTAATTTTTCGGTATCATCCAGGGATTTCTTTAATTTACGATACCTTTTTTCATTCTCAGCAATTCTCCTATTCAAAAAACCAACATCTTTTAATTGACGCTGATTTGCAGTAGAAATAGCAGCCCCAATTTTATTATCCAGGTATTCCCTATAGGCATGTTCTTTTAAACCTTTTTCATATCGAGCAATAACACGATTTCGATAATTGGTAAATGATCTGCCTTTTCCAGAATTAATATTTGGTTGAGTCCAAAAAGAAATGTCACCACTGAACCTGTTAGCCTCACTTTGAAACTGTTCCTGCCTTTTTTTAGATTTTTCTTTCCGGTCTTGTAATCGACTAATTTTATTTTCAGCTCTGGATACCTTCCTACTAATTTGTTCCTCAAAACTTATCTTTTCTCCAATAGTACCATTATCGGTTAAATCAGTTTTGGCAATAATCTGTTGAATCCCATAGGTCATTTCTTTTGCCTTACTGATCCAGGCTTGTTTTCCTCTACTCCAAAGGAAATATCTTTTAATTTCTTTCTTTAAATCCTGCTCTAAATCCTTGTAGGTTTGGTAATCAAAATGTAGTTCTATCTTACCAGTTTCAAGGTTGGTAACATAATAATTTTGGTCTGTACCATGTAAAGCTATAGATCTGCTTTGAGTCATTAAATATTGCCTTTCCTGTCACTTCTGTTTTTTCTTACCTCATGATAGATCTTACCATTTCTCGATAACCTTTTTCCTGGTGGTAAGGCATTGGCCAGTTTATCATAAAAGGTATTCGAACCTCCGGCCTGCCTGTTAACGGTTTTCAAACTGATTCCTCCTTCCCTTGCTGCTCTGTTGAGCATTTCCTGAGTGATGCCCTGCGCTTTTAGTTTTGCAGTCAGCTTTTTGGGTTTCACCGATTTAGTGCTTCGTTTTTTAGTTCCTGTCTTTTTGGAAGTGGACTTTCTTCTTCTGGTTTTAGTTTTCATGTCTTTTATCTTTTTTAATCAGCCAATAAGCGAAAAGGCTTCCTGCAAACCCTCCCCAGATGGCTCCGGTATTTTCATACCTGGTCCCTTGAGAAAGGAACATTCCCAATAGACTGCCCAGTGTGGAGGATCCGGCAAATAGCATTTCGTCTGGTATTTCCAGTTTTTTTTCAGCTGCTTTCTTCATCTTCTTCCCATTCTTTCAAGGCCAGGGTGTATGATTGATAGACCTCAGCCAGGGTGTTTTGCATTTTCTCTGAGAAAAGAAATTCTGCAAACTTTTTCACCTTCCCGGATTTTTTAATCACATCCATTAAGGCATCTATGCCAATGTCAATAATTACTGCTTTCCACTTGATCATAATTTTATTGGTTGAGATGATTGAATTTTCTTTTGGTTCTTTTTCTGCTGGTTTAATATCTTCTTCCTGGTTCAATTCTTTTTCCCCATCCACCAGATCGCTCCTGCCACCATCAGTATCAAAAAAAAAAGAGCCTCCTGTGGCCACAACCTTATCAAAAGTGCTTTCTACCAAAGCCAGTCCGTCTTCTAAATCTTTGTCTTTAATCAAATGAGCTTCATCAGCCCGGTTTTCCACTTTAATAATGGCTGCAATTATTTTTTTGATGGTGGCTTTGTCAGCGGTGAGTTTCTGGTGTTGGGCAATTCCGGTTAAGCGAACCACTCTTGTGATATAGGCATGAGTGTCATTTTCTGTATGAGGCGCATACACCCGAATGATTTTATCAATGGTATCCAGCCCTTTCCTGATTTTTGTTCGAATATCAATAGCCAGGGCCCTGATTCCCCAGGGCAAAGCCTGAAACTGTTCGAATGCCCCATCAGTATTTTGGACATTGGGTACTTTGCCTTCCCAACCGATACTGGTCAGGCGTAAATTCCCCGGATTGTTATTCCGGAGTCCTCTGGAAATGACCGCTATTTGATTTAAAAATGACTTCATCTTAGTTCCAGTGCTTTTTTTTATCATGCAAAGGCAGCAATGATATTATTGATCACTTCTCTTGTTTTCTGAATGCCTTTTTGCAGGGTTAGATAATGATGTAGATCCGCTTCTTTAAAAATCTGCACCGTGGTTTCTCCCTTATCTACCCATACAAAATAGTCTATTCCATTAAGGGTAGATTTGACCTGAATGTATTTTCCTATGGTCTTTCCCGTTGCTTTTCCTATGTACATCCTGTGGGGCAATTTGGTGATTAAACCTTTGGGATTGGTAACTTTCACTTTTCTGCCATGGAAATAATTTTCTTCCTGTACTACATTTTTGTAAATGGGTTCATCCAGGAAAAAACTGTCTACAAACACATACACATCGGTGTCACCTTTTACTACTTTTCCCGAAGCATTTTGCCTTTTGACCAGCTGGGAAAGCCGGTCATAATCAGACTGGGTAATCACTTTGGAAAAACCAGCTTCCAGCAGAGCTTTTTCAGTACCACTGCCAAAAATACCATCTGCTCCACCACTGGCTTTGATTTCAGCGGCTGCCTTGTCTCCCAATTGAAGTAAAAGATTTTGAAGTGCTGTAACCAAAGCTCCTCTGGATCCTTTACTCAATGGGAAACTGCTCCTGGTTTTGAATGATGTTGTCTTTGATGTTGTTGATGAGGGAATGATAGTGCTTTCAGTACTTTCCGGTAAAATATCCTTCTTTCGCAAAGCCGCAAACAAACCAATGCCCACCGCTGCTGTGACCAGCAAATACCCCCAGGATTCATCACTTTTTTTCTGTTGTTTTCCTATTTGAGCCATGGTTGTGGTGGTTTAAGCATTGATCAATCGAATATCTTTTTCAGGTACATAAAACAGGTTTTTGTTTTTCATAAAACCAGTCAGTTTTCTGTTATCGCCAAGCAAAATGGTCTCAAAATGCCTTCCCAGTTTTACCCTGCCATTTACTTTTTTGGCCTGTTGTAAATCATTGGCAAATACTGTGGTGGGATTGATAGTCGTCACCAGTTTTGAAAAGGGTACTTGTCCCAATACTCCTAAGGCTCCAATTCCGGTATCAATGATCTCATTGAACCTGACAAACTCCTCCGGATTCAAAGCCTTTTGAATGTCTTTGAGCAAGTCACGATCATAGATTTTTTTATAGGCTTTATGGACCAGTCCAAAATCTGCATTTTCATTTTTTACCCTTTTAGCCGTATCAAAAATCAGCGGTTCATTCTCTGACCAGCCCACCGGATCATTTTCCCAAATCGCCTGATAAAAAAGTGTAGCCAGATCCACAGCCAGTCCGTTTTTTCCATCTCTGCCAAATTCCCTGATGGCTGATTGTCTTCTGGCATTTTGCACCACTTTCCTCACAATCAGATAAGCCCCAACACCCAGTCCAGTGGCAATCAAAGCTTTCCAGACCACTGGTGGAATACTGCCCACTGCATCTTTTATACCCGATCCCAATAAAAGTGGTAGTGCCATTTTCAGATCAAATTTTGGTATTTCAATATGATGGAATCAATGCCTTTTTTCTGGCTTTTCTTAGCCAAAATCCTCAAACTTTTCACCGATAGGTTTTTCCTGAGCACATTGAGGTACAATTCCTTTTCCTGCTCAATTTCCCCGGCTGTTTTTTTAATTCGCTTGGAACCGAGTTGGAATTCCATTTTTCAATTTCTCTATTAGGCTGTCAATTTTTTCAAGCAAGTTGGTGGAATTGGAAAGCACTAAAATCAGATTCCAAACCTTGGTTTGTTCATGCTCTGAAAGTCTTAAAAACCAGTCTTCAAAAGCACTAATCATTTTATTTTCCCGGTTGTCCGGTCTCATTTCTTCCCCGAATAACTGCCCGTTTCCTGCTGGCATATCCGTACCTAAAAGGCGACTGATTATCACTCCGGCCAAAGCACTTAAATGTTCATTGGAAGCTACTTTTTCTACAATGCCACCAAGCCCATTTCCCCTTTCCAGATCCTTTCCCTGCAAATCCAGCTCATGCTCTTTGTCCTTAAAAGCCACTTCTTTTTCAAGCTCCAGTAATTTTTGATCATCTTCCCGGCTTTTAGTTTCCAGTTCAGCATTGCGCTGTTTTAATTCCCCTACTTTTTCCCTTAAATCTGCAATCACATATTCCTGCCAGTTGGCATAGCTGCCCGGTCCTGGCTGCTTAATGGTCAATTGATTTTCCATTGGTCTGTTTCCCTCTTGATTATTTTCCCGGCTGCTTTCTATTGCATTTTCTCCTATTCCATTTAGTGCTGAGGACTTTGATTTCGTTGATTTGCCTTCCAGGTGTTTTTTTAAGCTTAAAAGCCTGAAATTGATTTTTCCCTTGTCTTTTCCGGCCACGGCCAGCTGCATTTTTCCATTCCAGTCTTTCGGCCAGATACTCAAACCGGTACTGGTACCAGTGGTTCTGTCCTGGGTATTTTTCCCATACAGGCGATAATAGATTTTAGCCTGCCTGCCCGGGAATTTTCTTAAATGGAAATAAACGCGACTCATAAAATCGTTTCCTCATTATTTTCTATGTATTTATCAATGGCCAGCTCTTTCGTGCCTGAAGAAACAAAGTACAAATACAGCTTGCCACTGAATAAAAAACCTGCAGGGAAATTGATTTCCCGCTCCTGTCCGGCCTGCAAAATATGTACGCCTCCATTATCGCTAAACCCATATTTCACTGTGGCCGAACCATTGTTTTTGATGTACATACCAGCACAGTTTAATATAGTGGTATTCCCGGTGGCACTTAAAACTTCACTATGGATACTTATCCCTCGCAATGGTGATTATATACTTTTCGCTTATAGATTTTCTGTATTTTTCAACCTGAAAATCATCTGAAATTTTAAGTCACTGGTGAGCACTTCAGGGATGTTGACTGAGATTCTGATCGGTCTTTTGTTATTGGCAATACTCACTTCCAGGAATCTTTCATCCCTTCCCTGATCCTTGAAAAACTTACTTTCCACCGTATCCACATAAGTGCCCAGATCATCATCGGATAAACCCAGCTCCCAGAAGGGCACACCTCCACCAGCCCTTTCATAAACCGTCACTCCATCACAAAGCTGGTAAGCCCTGTCAAAGTCCACACTTTCAGTTTTTACTCCTGCCGTGGTGCCCACTGGAAAAATGATCTCCTTTTTCTGGTATTTGATTAACCTTTTCATAAAAATTGGCTATTCACTATTTATAAGTATAAATACTTATCAAAGTCCTTTCTGTTTAACGCTGGGCTGTTCTTTGCCCCTGTAGGAACAATTCAATAAAATGCTTTGCTCCTGAATCCACCGAGCCTGTTTTGGGGAATTCTATTTCCATGGAAATTTTCATTTCCTCAATTAAAACAGGAGGATTATCAATGATGTAGGCATCATATCCCGAACCGATTGCTCCACGACTCACTTCTTCACTGAAAAGCCTGGCTGTAGGCACTTCCAAAACCGGTGCTTCATTCAGTTTGATGGTAAAAACACTGTTGAGAATGGCTGTATCCACCGCACTGTATTTAGTGGTATATTTCAGTTTGGAAGGATCGGTTTCTGTGGCATGGGTAGCATAACCTGCACGGAGTTTTTCTACGACCTGATTGACAAATTTGGGCAGTTTATTCCCATCAATATTGGTAATGCCCACCTGTTTGATGGTGGTCTCATCGATGAGTTTTAGGATCCCTGCTTTCCCGGTCACATCTGCCCTCAGGTACAAATTGGCATCGGTTAATTTTAAAGCATGCTTTTCTAATGCCATGGCTGTTTCCGGTGGCAACAGCGCTGCTTTTGCCAGTAATATTTTATGGCCTTTGGTTAAAATTGGATTTGCGTTCATTTTATAAATGTTTTAGTTGTTAAAAAAATCAGTGGTTTGTTTCCTGCAAAAGATTACAGTTAACAACTTTTGAATTGCACTATTNAATTTTAAAGGATTGCCTTNGCGATCTCCATTTCTTCAGCTTCTCCCANNTCNCCATCNANNCCCAGTAAGGAAGTNGCAAACTCTTCATCTTCCATGCCCAGATANCCCACNCCACCTTCATCAAAGCCTTCAAANTCTTCATCATAATCATCATCAAAACCTTCTCCCAGGGCATAAGGAGTACCTGAAAGGGCAGGTAAAATTCCGGTGGTTTTTTGCTTCAATCCGTCTGGAAGGAATTTATTGGCCGTTTCAATGGCACCGATCACCGCTATTCCAGAGCCAATTTCCTGAATGGTTTTATTGGAACTCAGCTGGGCAGCCAGTCCCAAAACCAGTACGCCTGGTCCGGCAAACTTTTGGAATTTTTCAGGGGCTTTTCTTACTGCAATATAGCCTACCGTGGCACCTGCAAAGTTCAATCCTGTACTCTGCATATTGGCCATCACTTTTTTTTGGTCTACTTTCATTGTGTTATGGTTCTTGTTCTTGATTTTTTTTAAAAAGCTACTCCTGATAATTTTTCACGGTGTCCGCTACCTGCTTTTTTACTTAAGTTTTTTTTTTACCCATGGTCATCACCATAATTCCCGCAAGGGCAACACCTCCAAGCAAAAGCATGGAACTTCCACCGGATCCTGCACTAGCTTTCTCAATTACTGGAGGAGTGGAAGTAGGTGTTGTTGGGGTTTGCTCAGGGAATGGAATTGGTTTTAAAGCACTGCTTTTAACACTGGATTTTGGTATCTGACTTGGAGTACTTTGGGTTTGCGTTTTTAATCCAGGCATCAGTCTGCTGAAAACGGATTTTACTTTGGAAGTGGCTGCATTTTTAGTGGAACTCATTACCGCTGTTTGGGCCTTTTTAGCCAATGGTTTCAAATTGGATTTGATTTTACTGGAGGTAGCTTTGCGTTTTACTTTTCGAAGGGCTTTTCTAGCCTGCCTTTGATGCTTTTTTGATCCAGTATTTCCGGTAGCTTTTGCCAGCCTTCTTTTTTCTGCAGCTGCTTTTATTTTTTTAAACAGGTCAGAGAATTTGAGTTTTTTCAAGAATCCTGTAATGGTGGCAATAAAACCTGAAGCTGCTGCGGTACTGGCAGTGGCTACTGCTCCAAAACCTCTTAACTGGCTCTCCGGAATATAGGGCAGTTTCCTTTTTTTTACCCCTTTACTCCAGCCTTGCAAAATGTATTTTTTCAGGTTTTCGGGTTTTCCCTGCAATCCTGCCCACATTTTTTTCACCCGGTTTAAGGAAGCCACATATTTTCTCCATTCTCCTAAATCCAGGTTGTGGGCTTTGGCCTGGGCCTCACTCCAGTAGCCATAACCCAGTTTTTCAGCCATTCTAAGTAGGTTGGTTTTAAAAGCCACGGTAAGTCCACCACGAATGGAAACTGATGCCGGGTTGTATCTGGCAATGGCTTTTCCTACTTTTTTTCCGAATCTGGCCACACTTTTTCCCGCTTTTTTCACGTTTCTGGTCACCGCTTTTCGAAAGCTTTTGACTCCCGTGCCAATGCGTTTGAAAAAGCCTCCTTTGGTTTTTCTTCTTTCAGTCCTTTTGGCTTTTCTGGCTGTTCGTCTGGCTACTCTTCTGCTTTTTCTGGCGGCTCTTTTGGCCTTGTTTCTCCTAAATAAACCCAGGCCATCCAAATCATATTCTGCTTCATCATCGGTAAAAAATCCCAGTGAAGCATCAAACCCAGCCACCTGTTCCAGTGCCATATTCCGGCTATTGGCCTGATCAAAGTTTTTGATCAGATAATTCAGATTTTCCATGAAATCTCCATAACTGTAACCAGCATTGGTGACAGTTTCAGGATTGGCCATGGCAATTATCCTGGTATTTAAAAGGTGTTGTTTGAGTTTGGTTAAAAACAGCTTGTAAACTGCTTTTTGATCATCGATGCCACCAAGCCCCACCAGCGATTCAAAATCATCGAACTCCGCTCCAAATCCTGTGATATAGCCAAGGTTTCCGGAAAGTTCCGGGGTAATTCCTCCGGAAATAGTTCCCTGATCCAGTCCATTTAAATACTGGATGGGCATGCCACTCATTCCCAAGTCATATTTACTGGAATATTCCACCTCAAAATCGGGTTTATTTATTACCGGGTCAATGATATATTCACTCATTTGAAACTTTGGTTTTTGGGTACTACGATATACACATGCTGGTAGTGATTTTTTCCATTGTACTTGGTCATTCTAAAGGCATGCCTGATGCCTAAATTGCTCAGGATGCTGCTGATAAAAATGGCGTAATCATCACAATCCACCCCTTCAAATCTCTTTTTCCAGATCCTTAATGGCCGGTGCAATTGTTCTACACCTTGTTTGTCAAGCTTGTATTGCACATGGTTGTAAACAAAATGCCATATATGATTGATGGTGGCTTTTAATGTTTTTCGTTTTAACATTGGCGCCAACCGTTTGGTATCTCCCCTGGTTTCTCTCACAATTTTGCGCATCAGTCGCAAAGTGGTAAACACACTGCCATTTTTGACCAGAATCTTATCTTCATGTTTTAAGCTGGTCATGGGTGGAAAATAGCGATCCCATCTTTTGGTAGGATTGATTTTCCTTTTTTTACTGGCTACCAAACCAAGNCCCCTATTTACNNCNGCCCCATACATTTANGCNGCNNGTTTTTCCTGTTGGTTAAANACNTCTTTTTGGGTAAATGTCCGTCCACCNATTTTCACNTTGGTNTCTACCATCANAGTCATTTTCTTAAAGTTNTCCAGNATTTTGGTGGCATTGCCAAACTGTATCCAAAGCAGCTGNAGCATATTGCTAAAGGGTATTCCCACCATAATTTTNAGNTTATTCGAGGAGTTGCCTTTAATGATAAAACTGCNATTNGCCTGTGGTTTGCTGGANGCTAAAAATACCCAGTTTTGGTTGCCCTGATCGTAATAAACTGTCACCAGAATATTTTGCATTGTGACCTCCATGGGTTCATGGTTTTCCAGTCTTACGATAATGGGCAGAATAACACTGTTGTGTTCAATGGTTGGTGTGCCCGGCTGAGAGATAAAAACCCTCAAATTATCTACAAAACTGGCAATTTGCTTCCCAAATCTGCTTAATAAATATCCGGCACCAGCCACTAACAACAAGAGTTTCATCCTTTTGCTTTTTGTACTTAATATTGGTTACAAGCTTAGATAAAACCTCCAAAACACTTATGTGAATTAGCGTAAATGCGCAATAAATATGAGGTAATTGTGGGAAATAGTGTGATTTATAATAAGAATAGCGCTTAAAAATGATTATTTTTATACTACGATCCAACAATGCTTTTTACCATGCAGACCACACAAACCCTGGGACTTTACTTCAAAACCAAAAAGGAAATTGCTTTAGAATACAAATTACACCCCAACACCATCGCCACCTACTTCCAAAGAATTGGCATCCACACAAGAAGAAGAATCAGTCCTAAATTACTGGAACAGTTTTATGAGCACTATGGGAGGCCGGAGTAGAGGTGTGGATTGGATTTCATAATCTTTTCCAAATTAAGCCGGTTAATTTGGTCGCAATCAATCCTTACAATAGTTTTCTAAATATGAATTAAATTCTTCCTTGGTTCCGTTGAAAGTATTTAAATCAACCCAGCCTTCCACATAAGGCAATTTTCCTTTGTGAGAGTATTACCAAAATAACCAATTACCATCCAACTTTTCTCCTTTTCGGAAAGAACATAACCATATATCATTTCCTAAACCATCTACATAAGATGTATAACCAGACAAATTGGTATATACAATCATCTTACATTTAGTTTGTGCTTCTACATAGGCAATGAACAAGGCAATCTCCTTACGGACCTCTTCCCTGGAAATTGTTTTTTCATTTCCCCATTCTTCTACATCAATCACTAATGGCATTTGATATTTTTTCTCTTCAATTATAGATAAATAAAACTTTGCCTGATCCAATGGAGAAAAATCAAACCGGTAAAAATGATAAAAGCCAATTCTTACATTATACTTTTTGGCCTGGTTGTAGTTTTCTTCGAAGTTTTTATCTTTATGATCTATTCCTTCAGTTGCTTTCAAATAAACAAAATCTATTTCGTCCTTTTGTAAGCTTTCAAAGTCAACATTTCCAGAATAGTGCGATAAATCTATTCCAGAAACCGGATACTTTTTTTTATCTATAGAAATCCCATCAGGTTGATATTTCTTTGCCTGATTAAAATATATCCAGCTAATCAGAATTAGGGAAATAATTACAAAATATAGGCTCCAACTTTTCATTTGCTCCCTACATTTAAATTCTCTTCCACTTTACTAATTAATTCATCAATCCCATTTGTTTTTTCATTCAATTGTTTTGCTTTAGAAAGTAATTCAAGGGCTTTTTCTAACATCCCTTTTTCAAAATAATATAAGCCCAGGTTTTTGTAAGCATAGGATTCATTTTTATCTATTGATATTGCCTTATTTATATCCTCTAACCCTCCTTTTTCATCTCCAAGTTTTATTTTTGATAATCCTCGATTGCTATAACAATAAGCTGAATTTGAGTTCAGAGCAATGGCCTTATTGAAGTCCTCCAATGCCTCAGCGTATTTCTCCAATAAATTGTAAGTGTATCCTCTGTTTAAGGTCGAATAAAAATTATTTGAATTTAATTCTAAAGATTTATCATATAACTCCAAGGCCTTTTTGTGGTCTTCTTCATAGGAATAGTTAAGTCCATAAGTACCATAATCCTGATCATTTAATTCATCTAACTTTGAAAGGTCTTCGAATAATATTTTTACTTTTTCATGGTGGCGTAATTCATTGTATAAGAAAATTCCAGCTCTTATTATTTCTGGAGTTTTCAAGTTTGTATAAATTTTATTGAAAAGACCAATTCCTTTGTTTGGAGTTTTATCTATTAGGCATTGATTTAACAGGGATATATCTTTAACTAGCGTTTTTCTCTTCCAAAGTAATTTCAGGGATTGTCCATCATTATAAGTGATACAGCCATTACTTAATACTATTGCCTTATTATTTGGTATAATATTATAGAAAAAATCCAAAATAAAGCTTAAGGTCAAAATAACAAGCGTTACTAATATTACCCAGTTTATTTCCATAGGTAGAAACAATATTATATAACTACAAACCCCTGCTAAAAGTAAGGAAGAAAATGGTCCTGCAAAAATGAACAAAAAAGCTGGAAAAAAGGCTGTGATTTGTTTTTCAGGGACACAAAGCCCTGCATTGAACTTTTTGATATTCCTGTTTATAAAAATATTAAAACTACCTATTCTTAACCTTGAGTAATCCGTAGAATTCCCATAAGACCCCAAATAAATATCGATATTTCCAGATGAAAAAAAATACGCAACAATACCATGACTAAGTTCATGAACTGTAATTGAAATAATTCTGGCAAAGGGAATTGATAATACAACTGTAGCAATAAATATAAGTAGATTCATTTAATCTGATTTCACCTAACTTTTTTGAGATACTAAGATGGAAATAAAAATAATAAAGTTTATTGTGATGAAGTTAATAATGGTTTTTACAGCACTAGAATAAAAAAATCACCAAAAAAGTCCCATAAATATTAGCTCCTAAAATTGCTAATATGAAACTTAAAAGATAATCTCTAATGTAAGCTGTTGTTTTATATTCACGCAACTCTTTGTAAATGGAAACAATCTTCATCCGATCAGCTACTACTACCTCAGTTTTAAATATTCTATCACTTATTCTAACTCCAAAAAACAATAATGCAATAATTTCTATTGGGAAAAGGGGTAGTGCCAGAAAGTTTCTAAATATTGAAATTAATGGTTGAACTGGTTGTTGAGTTTTTTTATATACAACCTTAAGACCTAAAAGTTTTTTAAAAATACTTTGACCGGTAAAAATATCCTTCATAAGTACCACACTCCAAATAACGCCAATAAAAAGATCGAGGTTTAGATTAAATTCAAAATACTTTTCAACCAATGACACGAATAAAAAAAGAATCGACCCTGGCAAATAAAGGTCCAGAAAGGCCGCAATATATCTTCTTATTCTAATAGTCATAGTTAAAATTATCTTTCAATCTTCCTTTATTGGAATAATTTGCATAGCAGTTTGAAGGCCATAAATCATTACCATGGATGCCTTTCCTGTTTCTAAAAAGTATGGTATTTTTTCACTGTTATGCAACTCAATTATACCTTTAACATACTTGATATTTCCGATCCCTTTGAAATTTCCAGATCTTTTGGTTTTAAAATCAATAATTTTCCCTTCAAAAAAATCTTCATTATCACTGGTAAATATTCTTTGGGTGGTCAATAAGGTCCATTGATGCTCATTGATTTCAGTGCTGCAAATTGAAATTTCGCTTGGATTTAAATTGATATTCTCAAATACACCTCTGGGACTTTTACAGTCTTCCCTATAAATTTGAGTCATCTGAAAGTCAAATGGCTTAATCGTATGCCTGTTAATTGCTGCGATGCAAATCTTATATATTGATGGGTCTGTTTTCATTGTCCCTGAAATACTTTTCCTAAAGTCAATTTAGGATTCCACTCATGGAATTTTTCCATTTCAACTTCATTTTCACAGTTGATAAGGATACCAACTTTGAGTTTACTACCATTTTCTTTTTTCCCTCTATCCAATCCAATGATTCTTTTTTTCATAGATTCACCATTATACTCAAATTGGATAAAATCTCCAGTATTAATCTGACCTTCAATAATTATTCCGGCCAAAACGATTCCTCTTCCGCTTATTTTAAAGGTTTCTGAAATTTCAATTTTCCCTTTTTCTATCATCATCTTTTAATTCTAAAATTACGATCTCTATTCTTTCTATAAAAATTTGATAAAAAACGAGGGTGGTAAAGTCCAACTAATAATCTAGTTCAACTTACAGAAAATTCTGAATCAGTCTGAATTTAATCAAAATTTGGAAAATGTGAATATCTAGGGAATTTCCTTTGGAGAAAAATAATCAAAAATGGTTACGTGCATTTTGAAAAACAATCAATATCTTTAATGGAAAGACCTGAAAGGGCTTTTTCCAGGGGATTTATTTAGTTAACATAAATTGGTATTATCGTGTTAATTTCTCAACCTTCTTTTCGAAATGATGAGGATACACCTTTATCTTTTCTTCCTTTTGGAAAAATGAAGGAATCCAATCCAAGCCTCTATTTAAAAGGTTAATAAAAAATGATATAGAACCATAATTAAACCTAAAAAGCAATTCAGTTTGAGATTTTTGATAATATTTTAATTCGGACTTATAAATAAATCTAAGTTTGTAGCGCAACTTATAATCTCCTAAAATATTTTTAAACATACCCTGATCATCATATTTAAGCTCTCTTGTAACAAATGGCCAATCAGTATTATTTTTATTCCCTAAAAAATTTTTTAGGTCAGTAAAATCGTTTTTATCAAAAACTTTTCTTTTTGAAATGTAAATGGATTCTAAACCCATTTTTAATAGTAATTTACTTGTTGAAACTTCTGACTTATCAAAAGAAGGTACTGTTAGTTTTCCAATTTTTTTCTTTGGGTCTGTGATTTTAAAGTTTGCATTATCAATTCCATCCTTAATGCTCACAACTCCTTTAGTGAAATTTTTATCTCCTTCAAACTTAAGCTGTTCTAAATTCCCTTTTGATGTTTTTCCAGCTTTTGTTTCAATTCCAAACCTAGACCTTTCAAAAGCTAAAATACTTTTTTCTAGAGCTTTCTGTTCGTGTTTAGAAAACCTAGAATTACATTCATCACAAACACTACCTATTGGCATGACATACAATTTATTCCCTAAACTTTCAGGTATAATATGCTCTATTGATTTAGATTCATTTGGTTCGTTACAAAAAATACATATTTTTTCTTCCATTTTAATTTATTTTTCCTCAAACTGAAAATTTTCCATTAATTCAATTTTGTTTATAAAGTAGTTTAAATTCAAATTACCTTCATTTCTACCACGATTAATATCCTCTAAAATCCTTAATAGATGGTTATCCATTTTTTTATTTATAACAGAACTAATTAATAATTTAGAATGACCATCTTGACCTTTTTGAATAAGAGTCTTTTTACGTTCAGAATTTAAATTATTATTGTAATAGTTAACTAAATAGGCCTCCAACAGTATTAGCGCTTTTTCATTTTCTTCTAAAATATTATTGAGAAATATCTCCAAAAATTTCTCTTGGACTTGGCTTATGGTTAGTTTATTGCCTTTTAGATCAGAATAAAAGTCAAAATAAATGATTTTAGTAAAAATCAGGAAAGATAAAAAATATGGAACTGCGTAATAGTTTTCAGGAATAGTCCTTAAAACCAATCTACATAAAATAAAAACCTTTTCTTGTTGACGGAGGGTAAGGGAGGAATTTTTGATCAAAAATTTAATCATATCTAAAAAATCCTTTTTGTCTGATTCTAATTTTTGAATTTTCAACCTTTTATTCGAATTGAAGAAATTATCAAAACCAAGAAGCTCGTATAAATAATTACAATAAGAATCTGTATCGGGTTCAGGAATTGAGTACTCAATATCTATAAACCTTCTTAAATATTCATCCGAATCAATGTTATCATTTCCATAAACTCCCTTAATTGCATATCCAAGTTGAATTTTATCAATCGCCAATACAAACACTATATTAGGAACT
Organism: Flexithrix dorotheae DSM 6795; assembly: GCF_000379765.1. Lineage (GTDB taxonomy): Bacteria > Bacteroidota > Bacteroidia > Cytophagales > Flammeovirgaceae > Flexithrix > Flexithrix dorotheae. The sequence goes on along the minus strand of NZ_KB903520.1, from coordinate 308,874 downwards.
GAAAAAAAATGTTTAATTTGTTCGAGAACCGAAACAGCATAATCTGGTCTACACCGATCAAGTTCATCAATTATAAAAATGATAGGTTTTCCTCTCTTTGTTTTAGCAATAAATTTCGATAAACTTTCCTTAAACTCGGCAACGCTCTTTTTTTTGTTAGAATAATCATTAACCTCTTTTTCAAAAACTTCAGCTAAACCTTTTGTAACACTAGCTATGGCATCTTTAATCCCTTTTGTATCAATATATTTATCCGCAATTGCCTGAACAATAACAGGTGCAATATTTTTTGAAAATGTTGCAGCTCTTTTTAGTGTTGCCTTGTATTCAAGTTCTGTTTCAATAGAAGTTAGAACTTTTAATTCACCCATTAATGCAATTAATGGATTGTTCTCAAAATCATTTTCCCATGCATTAAAATTTATCGTAAGAAAACCTTTGTCCTTTAATTCCTGCTCCCACATCTTAACAAAAGTAGTTTTCCCAGTACCCCATTTATTATTTATTGCTAAAACGAATCCCTCAGAATATGTAGTTACTATATTGGATAATACTTCTGAGTATCTATGTCTGTTTAATTTACAGTTTGCAAATGGATTGCCGGCTTCAATTTTTATTCTTTTATTCCTAAGGCTCATTTTTATTATTAAGAATACTATTTACTTTTCATACTTTAAGGAAATATAAATATAATTCTGCAAAAACTTGATTTTATAGTATTTACTTCTTAGAAAAATAACCAAAAATGGTTACTGGTATTTTGAGAAACAATCAATATCTTTAATGGAAAGGTCTTATTCAAGGGGGGATAAACTATAATTGACTCATAACAGTAATCATCAAAAGGAAATGAATAAAATTTTAACTAAGGATGTATTTACACCTTCAAGTCCAGCTAAATTAAATTATGTATTTAGGAAAGAAGTAAATGATCAATTATTTGATGCATTATACACTTCAGGTAAGCAAGTTGTTGTATTTGGTTATTCAGGTAGTGGAAAAACAACGCTTGTTAGAAATAAATTAGACCAAATATATAGTTGTTATATTTATAGCCAATGTATAAAGGAAACCTCATTAAATTCCTTGTTATTGGACGCTTTTGATCAACTAAATCCATTTTATATAAGTGAACAAGGTAATAAGGTAACAATCAAAATAACGGATGAAATAGGAGTTAAATTTCAAAATATTAGCCTTGCATTAAAAAATGAAAACATTAAAGAAAATTCTCTTAAGAAAGTAAGATTATTACCTCCTCAATTGACTGTTCAAAATTTAGCTAAGTTTATTGGAAACATAAAAGCTTGTTGGGTTATTGATGATTTTCATAAAGTTAGACCAGAAGAAAAACAAAAAATTGCGCAGGTAATGAAATTATTTAAAGATGTTTCCTTTGATTACCCCGACACTAAAATAATTACAATAGGGGCTGTAGAATCAGCTAAAGAAATTGTTAACTATGATAAAGAATTAGAAGAAAGATTGGAACAAATTCATGTTCCTTTGCTGTCAAATACTGAACTTAACAATATCATAGAAAAAGGAGCAAAATTACTTAATTTGAATTTTACTCCTACTATTAAAAATAAGATAATATCTTTATCAAATAATTTAGGAGCAGTATGTCATCAACTTTGTTTAAATATGTGTCTTCCAAGAGGGATATTCCAAACAAGAGATAATTCCTTTAGATTTGAAAATGAAGATTTACATTATACAATAGAAAGATACATAAAAAGTAAATCAGGTTCCTTAAGTGATCTATTTGATAAAATCACTATGACTAAGAGAACAAGGAGTTATGAAAATAATAAAATAATCCTAAAAGCTATAATTGATTTGAATTTAGAATCAGTAAGTCACTCTGAAATTTTGGCGAAAATCAAAGAATCTCATCCAAGCTATCCTCAAGGAAACTTAACTACATACTTAAAAAAACTTTCAAACTTTGGTATTGATGAAGAAGTACTTTATTTCAACAATTCTACAAATAAGTATTCTATAAGAAACCCTTTTTTTAAAGTTTTTGCAGCAATGCGCTTTCATCAAGAAACAAGCATGGGAAATAATACTTTTAATATTAATGTGAACACCGGAGATATTTCAATTAAAGGTAATATTCATATTGACCATGCGGATAGGATAAAATTTGATATAGATTCGATAGAATAAAATTGTTTTTTTAAATCCTACACTAAATCCACAATAGTCTGGATGTTATTCAATTCAGTTTGTTTATTATTTTGTTCCTCCTCCAGGTCATAATCATCCTGTAAGCCAAGCCAGAATTTAGCTGAAGTACCAAAATATTTTGAGAATCTTAATGCAGTATCAGCTGTTATTCTTCTCTTTCCTTTTACAATTTCTCTGATTCTGGTTTGAGGGATAAGAGTATCTTTGGAAAGCTTGTATTGAGAAATATTCATAGGCTCCAAAAATTCCTCTTTTAAAATTTCACCAGGATGGATATTCTTTAATTTTTTCATTGGGAAAAATGAAGTTTTATTTAATAGCTCTCAGTTGCTGATAAGTTTCATTTATTCTTACAATATCACCTTCAACAATAGCCTTCTTTGCGTTATCAATATGAATTCCAATCACTGTTTTTGCAAATAATATAGTTTGTTTAGGCAAATTTCGGTCATCATAACTTTCTTTCAAATTTGTGCATCTTTTAATCTCTTCCTTAAGTTTTTCAATTTGAATTTCAGTATTTTCCATTTTAACCAGATTATTTAAAAGCCTATTATTATATTAATATTCTGTGCTTTAAACGAATATATATTATATTCTAAAGCTTAAAATTGAAATTTATCTTGCGCAGGCATTATCTGCATTGCAATATTAACTTTTATCTGTTTAATTAGTATTCCCTTCTAAATTCTACTAATAATTATGGAAACAATATACATTCCCAACACCCAAATTTATCTGGAGACAAATTTAAGCCTTTCTCAATTTTTAAGTAAAGTAAAACACGTCCGTCAGATAAGAACCAATGATGAACCTTTATTTTTTTCATTATATCCTGTTGATCAGGCTGAACTAGACCAGAATTATAAAATATGGCAATATGCTAATGGAGATTTTAATGTTTTAAATAATGATTTTGCTAAGGTATTTGTGGTAAAATTCCCGAAATCACTTTACCTCTTTTTAAGGTACTCTTCGTATGAACAGGTTATGAAATCTATCATTCTTGCATTAACAGGGTTTTATGCCAGCATATCGGTAAATAAGAAAGAGATGGAACACCAGCTTCATCCGGAGATAATGAAAGCCGTCAAAAAATATCATAAGGACAATTTCAGGGAATTTGAAGTCCAGGAAATAATCAGAAATGACAAAGCCAAAACAGAAGATATTTTTAACCCTGAGCATTATATAATTCCTGACCCATTTAATGAACATTTTGACAGTTTTTACAAAATAAATGGAGGAAGTCCTGAACTCATTCCCTTTATTTATCCAGAACATGATTTTAGATTTCGGCCCTCTGGTCCTACCTCTTTTGGGGGTGAATTTAATGGTAGAATAGAATATTCCTACTTTACAAATAAAGATTGGGAAAGAATAATTTTAAGAGGTATAAAGGATGACTTAAAAAGAGCTGAAAGTTTAGAAAAACCCTGGAAAGCATGGATTGAGAGGATCAACCCTGAAGGCAGACCTTTGTAAGAATTTTTGCACTTATCCAACATCATCACCATTTTTCAAGAGAAAATTTCCACATACTTTATACAGTAATAATTTTTACCCCCGTATATTTCCTGTTTCCTATATCCTATATCCTATTACAATTTTATAAAACCATAAAACACTGGATACTAACAAGTTGAAATATTAACATATTAAAATAGTCCAAGAAATACAGCAAAATCTTTCAGGAAATAGCAGGAAACAGCCTAAATTTTCAGGAAAATGAATTTTCACTGGTTTTACCAAACTCCTTTTTTTGCAGTGTGTTTCCTGCTATTTCCTGTTATTTCCTGCCTGTTTCCTGAAAATAAGTGTAACTATTCTAATATCACAAAATCATAAATCATTGATTATTAATAAATTATAAAATCTATAATTATTAATTAGGAAATAGGAAACTCAATCTTGGAAATACATGGGGTATTTTGAAAAACCTGATAAAATATGATTTTCTATTTTAGTCGGCTGCTTTTCTGAAAACTCATACTTCAAGGCTGTTTTTTGTACTTTTTATAGATTAAATAAAAAAGGGAAGTCCATTCCTGAACCTCCCTTCTTTGCTATTATTTTTTTCTTTTCTTATATCAAACCCTGCTTTTCCTCCAAATAAATTTTACCTTCTGCAATACGATAAGTAAACTTTCCTTCCATACCATTGGCTTCCTGGCAATATTTGGATACACTTTCTCTAAACTTATCTTCTGGCATTGGAGGTGTTTTATCCATATTGAAAATCACCCATAGTTGTTTGATTTCATATCCCCTATTTGGCATCAATGTTTTCAATATAAAATCATATACCATTTCTTTTGCTTTGCCATTCAAGTGAGGGGGAACAATCAACCCTGGATCATCATGAGCAGTCAAATCTTCTACATAATTTCCCCATCTCATTTCTATATCCAAATCCCGTAGTATTTCATAGTTCAAAACAATAGCTGAAGTTCCTTTAATATTGGCTTCAATAAATTCCACATTTTTTGTCCTTAACCCCAACTTATAGCCTTCCGGAGTATTTTCACCGTTTTTACAAGCCCTATGTGATAAAAGCATTTCTTTTAAGTCAGATTCATTGAATGGGTGTTTTTGCTGACGTATACAAGCCTGACGATAATAAGGCATGATGGCTCTCAATCTTAAAAATAATTTGGTTACACCATCTTTTTCTTTTTGGATTTTATAATGAATACCTGGTTGAATATCCTGTGCACCCATAATTACTTCAAAAAACTGTGAAACTTCATCCGCAACCGCCTTAATGGATATTTTCTGAAGCGTATTAGATAAAATATTTTGATAAGCTTGTTCAAATTCAAAGGGAAATTCCAATCCTGCATCCATCAGAATTTTCATGGGAGCTAATACTGAAATGGCATTTTTGATCACTCTGCTTTCCTTTATATTTGGTATAGTTCCTTTTCTAATTTCTTCATCTAAATCAGCGGATAACCTTTGTGATAATTCTTTAAAGGAATTGAGGTAATTCTTTTTTATTTCTGCTCTATATCCCAGTAAATCAACGGTTATCTGTGTAGTAAATCCTTTATTTTCATATTCATTTAATTCTGCAAGTTTTTCGTCAGTTCCTTTTGTACTGCCATCAAATTTTAATACCAATACCCTGTCATTTAATCCGGTATCAAAACTTGCACTATCCTGACCACTAATCATTGTTCCATTTTCATTCTTTTCGTTACTGTAATTATAATTTCCACCTCTCCTGATTTTACGTTCTGTACCATCGGCTATACCTTTTAGCATTTCAGTTTTTCCCTTATCATTTTTCAGTTCCCTGGATAATTCATCAAACCAGATAATGGCATTTTTGAATTTGTTTGCAAACTCCATCATACCAGATAAAGTACTATTGGAAAGGTTCATTCCATTGTGACCATTATGTTCTATTCCAAACATTCTGCTTAAACTCCTGGCTGCTGTGGATTTACCATTATTAGGTGTTCCCCACAAATTGAGTAGCGGGATATAAGTGCTGTTTTTACCGAAAATTATATCATGGTTCAGGGACATCAGGTAGTAGCCAATCAAAATGTAAGCGTTTTCCTTATGTACCTCCATCATTAAGGTTGACCATTTATGAAAATTAATCTCCTGATTAGGTACATATTCAAATCGCTTATGGTCTTTGTAATTTTTTTTCGAAGTATCAATCTTGCTTTTATTAGCAAAGGGTAAAAAGAAAAATGTGAGTGTAAAAACCTTGTTATTTTCAATCAGGAAATCCAGTTGATCAGTTCCTAATTGTTCTATGGCTTTGGATGGATTTTGAAGCGCAACTTCTTTTCCATTTATTTCAATAACACTTTCCGGTGAGATTGATTTGAATGCTTCTAATGAGGTGATTTTGTTCTTTATGCTTACTACTCCAAACTTATCAGGTGTATAAAAATGATTGTTTTTTACAATGCCATTGGCCCATATATACATATCATACTCTACATTATACCCTAATTTTTGGGGTTCAATAGCCTTCTTTACATTTCCTCTAAGTTTGAGGTTGATTTTGTCCAAATGCATACCGGTACCTTCAAAAACAAATCTTCCGTGGAGCCTTCCTATAACTTTCTTAAACTCTGATGCAAGAGTGGTTTCATCTGCTGTGTAAGCTTTAATATGCACATTTCCGAAAGTGTTTGAAATACGGATAACATAAAGGGGAATATGATCTGTTTCTATGTAATACAAATACTCCATCTTAAATGTACAAATTCGCCTGGGTTTTCCCTTATCATGGGTATAATAGCAATTATCCTCTTCGTAAAATCCGTATTCAAAAAAATCTTCTCGGTTATCCTCCCCGATGTCAAGCTCCTCCTGTTTTTTCCTTTTTTTGAGTTTATATTTTTCAAAATCCTCCCAATCTTCCACCAATTGTTCGTAATAAACTTCTCTGGTAGTATCATCTTCCAAAAGCTCCACTATTCTTCCTAACTCAGTCATTGCTTCAACCTTTTCTTTTGGGGATGAACTGGCTTTTTCCATACTGGTTTTGAGCAGGAATTCACTGATATAATCCTGTTCTTCATGTAACCAGCTTTGGGTTTGGTCACTGGTTTTATGCTTTAATTGGTCATCCGGATCCTTACCTCTTTCCGGAATCAGTACACTTACATGCAATCCATTTTTGATAAATAATTCTGCATTTCTATGCAAAGCTTTCATGCCCGCTGGATCTGCATCAGGGACAATACAGACCGTATCTGTAAACTTTTTTATGAGTTTGATTTGATTCTTGGTCAAAGCAGTACCACAGGGAGCCACCACATTTTCAATTCCATGTTGGTGAAACCGGAGTACATCTGTAGAACCTTCTACCAGGTAGACTTTAGCATTTTTGGTAATGGTATTTTGTGCTTTATGGATACCATATAAATGGTCACCTTTATGCCAAATGGTTTCTGGAGAATTGATGTATTTTGGTGGGATATATTTGCCTGCAGCTTTTCGGGCTTCTTTTTCCTCATCAGATAAATCTTTAATTGTTCTGGCTGTAAAGGCTACTACATTTCCCCTGTAATCGTGAATGGGGAATATGATTCTATCTCTATAGGTATCGAAAAAGCCATTTTTTCCTTCTTTGGCCAGTCCTGCCTTTTGAATCATTTCTGAGGAGTATTGTGCTTTTTTGGCGACACTAAAAAAGGAATTGGTTTCACAAGTGTAACCAACCTGGAATTTATTTAATATCTCTGGATCTAATTTCCTTGATTTAATCCAGGTTTCAGGTATATTATTGGCAAAAAACTGGTCTGTGGCAAACTTTAAAAATAGCCTAAGAGCCTCTTTTTCCTTTTGCTCTTTTTTCAGGTTTTCTTCCTGTTCTGGTGACAGGTTTTCATACACAATTTCTATATGATGATCCTTGGCTAATTTGATGACAGCTTCCTGAAAAGATAGCTTTTCTGTTTCCATAATGAAGGTAATGCCATCACCAGCTTTTCCAGAGCTGAAACACTTGAAGATGTTTTTGGAAGGTGAAATGGAAAAAGAGGGTGTTTTCTCATCTGTAAATGGGCTTAGTCCCATATTCTTTTTGAGCTGGACTTTTCCAGACACTATTTCTCCAATAGGCAGTTCCCTGACCTTTTGGATAGTTACTTCACTGATATACATTCTGCTATGGTTTTGTTAAAGGGACTGGTTCTTTTGAGGTATTAAAATGAGCATTTAATACCCCCACCCCTTCATCGTAATCATCGGTTTTAGTGGTTGGCTTCTTTATATTTTTAGCATATAATCTTTGGATTGATGCTACTAGGAATGAAATGGCTTTCAGGTTAGGATCGAATTGGATTACTTTCATTTTATTCTTGTTTATTGGAATCAAACAAAATATTTGCAAATACATTAAGATTTTTATATCTTAATGTTGTCAAATAATGAAAGCAGCCATTTCATTATAGTAATGCTGTAAAACAGCCGTATATAAAATTTTATACGGTTGTTTAATTAGAATTAACCCATTCGACTGTATTGGAAAAATCATGGTCATTTGTGTGTATGACCCATTTTTTCTTTTTAAGTTTATTTACTTTGTTCATCTTTTTTCTCATTCTCGCAGCACATTCACCAGAGCAATATTTTCTTTTATTTCTGCCAGGCACTTCCTTTCTGAGGTCCACATAAAATGGGGCTTCGCAATCATCTGCCTGGCAAATTCGCTCTTCTAAAAAGCCTTTTTCATCGGAGATAACAGTTGTATCTGCCTCTACAACCGTTGTATCCTTATTATCAAATATATTGGAGTCGTTTTTAGGAAATGAGCTTCCATTCAATTTCGGAGGATAATTTGAAAGGGTAGAAAACGATGGATATTCAGTTGGAGAAGTTGGATTTTTAGGTCCAGGGTTGTTGGAAACTGCCACTTTCCCGGCAAAACTATGTTTCCAAATCCCACAAAACAGGAATACAATTAAGCAAATGATAGTGCCACCTCTTCCGGTTTTGATCATTTGATTTCTTTTACCTTCAATAGCCGCTTTTTGTTCTGAATAATCCTGATTGAGCCTTGTTATTTGCTGTTGTAATAAGGCAATTGTCGCTTTATCGGTCTCAGGTTCATATCCATATTTTTTATAGCTATCCAGTAACTGGCCTGCTGAACCGGGCACAAAGGTATGCTCACAAATATTATTGACCTGGTGCTTGGCATTATGAGTAGCACACCAACGATAGGAGAGTAAAATATTTCTGATAGATCCCTGAAGAGAATCTTCCTTTTGCTGCGCAAAAACCGGTTTTTCATATACCGTTTCTGCAAGAGGAGAGATACCATTCCAGTCTGTATAAATATTTAGACAAATCAGAAGGATTAAAGGATATAAGAATTCATCCATCTTTTTCTCACTCATCCAAAGGGAAGCGGTATGATTGGTTAAAAGGAAAATGGCTACACTGACACTACATGTCCCCAAACAAGCCAGGATAAACCCATATTCCAGATTATTGATGATTTCAAAACTGGCCCACCATTTATAGGAAAGTACTGTGGAAACCACCAGAGCTAATATTTCAGGAATGGTAAGGAGATAGTAAAACTTAATGTACCTGCTAAAAAATGATTTATTGGCGTATTTTTTTTGGAAAACACCAACCATTTCCTCCTCATTGAAATTCAGTATATTTATCTTCATCTTCTTGATTTTTAAATGCTCTAATTTTCTTTATTAGCCTCTCTCTTTTTCCGGTAGCACTTTTTCACCCGTTCAGAATTGTTTCTCAGTTGTTCTCTGGCAATTTTTTTCACTCCCTCCAGATCTCCTTCCTTGGCCAGTTCGAATATCCGTTTGTACATTTTTTTGGATTTTAATATTAATTGGGAATCATAGTGTATATTTTATTGTATATTTGTATATGTAATTATACGTATAATAAATTATACACTACAATGATAATTTGTTTATACAAAAATGTCAAATTTAATATACTATAAAATTCCTGAAATTATGAAGTATTCTGATAGATGGGATTATGTTCTTAAAGTTAAACGGTTCAGTGTCAGCACGTTTTCCTCTGAAGTTGGTATTACAAGAGCAACTTATTATAATTGGAAAAATACTGGCAATTTTCCTGACCAAGCATCAATTAAGGCTATTAAAGAAATAATCCCTGACTTAAACTGGAATTGGTTGTTTTTTGATGAAGGAGCTCCATTTCTAGAAAAAATTGACAGAAATCCGGTCTTACTAGAGGAAGATCAGGAAAAAGTTACAGAAAATGAGGTACATGAAACCGTTACAACAGTCCGTGTACCAAAAACCGAATGGGACCTTGAATTAATTTCAAGAATTGAAAGGTTAGAGGCAATCGTAATAAATAAAGAGGCCGAGTTGGCTATACCGGGAAAGATTAAGGTGTACCTCAGGCCAAAATTGTATTTAAATAAACATGCCGCATGATAATACAATTTTGGGTACACCCAGACCATAGACGAAATTAAACATGGTTTAAATGGCCTCCCGCAAAGATTTTATCCAGGTTCGAGTCCTGGCAAGATCACTAAAAAAGCCTTCAAAAATGAAGGCTTTTTTTGCTTTTCCGCACTTATTGATTCTCAAAATAAAACACGCCTTTTTTGTTGGCAACGATAATATCAGGCCTCTGATCACCATTCATATCTTCGGTTACTACTTGCAGGCCCACTCCTGAATCATCATCAATTAAATGCGGTATCCAGGTGGGTTTATTTCCATTTTCTCTTTTAAACTCAAACCAATAAAGTACTGCGGGTTCTTTTCCACCCGGATCTTTTCCATGATGCGCATAAAACCGTTTTCCTGTAATTAAGTCTGGCAAATCGTCCCCATTCATATCTGTAAAAGCAACTCCATGAGTCTGCGAAAAATCTTTTTGTATTTCATGTGTCTCGAATGTAGCAGTTCCATCTTCAGTAATCACCTGCTCATGCCACCAGATTCCATAATCATGGGCTGATGCAGATATGATATCATTATCTCCATCATTATCAAAATCGTAGGCATACATCTGTGAACAGGGCTCTCCCAAAGCCGCCTGATGAAATTTCCAGGGCAATTCCTGCGTATTTTCTGGCGCTTCCCACCAACCATCCTTGATTATTACATCTGTTCTGCCATCCTTATTTACATCTCCGGCACCAAGTCCATGAGAGAACTTATTTGTGCCTGGTGAATTTTCATGGCTAAGCGCAAAACCCTTCCAGGTGACTTCCTCCTGATTTATGGAGTTTTGAAACCACATCATTCTGCCTGTATTTTCATTTCCAAATACCAAATCGCTTTTACCATTGCCATCCAGGTCAACCATCATTGGAGATTCATTACAAACATTGGTATCAATTAAATGTTCGGACCAGTGGCCTGGCTGCCCTTTTGGATTTTCATACCAAAACACATTTTTCCCGGGAAAACCCACATTAATTATATCCACCCAGCCGTCTTCATTTACATCCATAGGAAAATTCAAAAAAGCATCACTCCATTCTTTGGTGTAATCAAAAGTTTTAGGTGTTCTGTATTCATGGGATTTCCAATCCGGAGCTTCAAACCAATAAGCACCTGCGATAATATCTTTCTTACCATCGTGATTGACATCCCCCACCGCAACACCCTCGGAAATAAATGTAGAGTGAATCACATGTTTTACAAATTTCACTTCCTTTGTTTCTGTTATTCCTCCTCTTTCTGATCGCTCACAGGCAAAAAAGGATATCGGAAGAACAGTACTTACCAACAGGTAAATTAAATTATTTTTGATTGATACTTTCATGATTCAAGGTTGTACTGAATAATTTTTTAATTCTGACTAAGTAAAAAGGAAAGCAATGCATAATATTCATTTTCAGGAATCACTTCTCCAAAATGGTCTGGCATAAGGGTAAAAGGACTTGCCTTTTTCTCTACGACTTCTTTTTTAGGTAAAGAAAATTCCTGACCACTGGCATTCGCAAACACAAGTAACTCCCCTTCTTCACGCCTAAATAATCCCGTTTTTATATTCCCATCTTTGGTCTTTATGCTATAATTTATAAAGGCTTTGGATATATTCCTATTCGGATCTAAAATCTTTTCGGTAAGAGAATGAGCGCCCCAATTGCCTATTCCATCAAGTTGCGGTCCGATTATCCCTCCATTGCCTTCTATCTGATGACAGGGAGAACAATACTGGACAAAGGCTTTTTGTCCCTGCTCCACATTTCCTTTTTCTGGTGAAAATTTTGCCACACGAGCATCAATTAACTTTTGGGTTTCCTCACTTAGAGGGCTAAGATTGGCTGTCAATTCTTCATATTCAACTTTCTGATTGTCTCCCATGTTCAATTCCACTTTCTCTTTAATTTGCCTTTCCAGCAATATTCTGGGGTTGACTTTTCCCTCCCTCGCAGCTGACAATAATTTCCCTATACCTTCTTTGGAATTAGCCATTGATTGTACAATTTCCTTTTGAGTCTGGTATTCAAAATTTCCCAAAACACGCTCTAAAATCGATAGTGCCTGAGCAGAGGAATCATCTCCTAAGGCTACCAGCAATTTTTGTTTTAACAATTGATTTTCGAGACTATCCATGGCAATTTGTTCGAAAAGAGGGTATGCAGCACGAGCCTTGATTTTTAGCAGGGCCTCACCTGCCTTCGCTCTTGCCAAAATATCCGAAGTTTCGGATGACAATAATTGATTTAAGGAGGAAAACAGACTTGAAAAATTATATTCTTCGGCCAAATTACAGGCAAAAATCTGTCTTTCTGCCATTTGAGCTAAATCCTGAGCAGGTAATTTTAGCACATCAGGACTAAACTCACCGATAGCAATAAATTCTCCTCTTTCATCAGACCCGTCTGTCACTTCTAAGTATCCAATTTCACCAGCATAATCTCCAGTGTTTAGGATAACTGTTTCTCCTGCATTTTCCTTTTCTATTTCGACAACTTCAATTATTTGACCTGTCTGTGCCAACTTCAGGATCACCTGGTTTTTGGAGGGAGAAACTTCCTGATTCGGGTTTGCTTTATTTTTATGCCCGGCCAAATAAAAAGACAATTTTTCAGGGATACTAAAGGGATAAGAAACAAGTGTACTCGCATGATGGCCCTGGTTCATCTGATCACTTGAAATTAGTTGAATGTTTTCCTTTGTGTCTTTTGTTTGGTATTGAATCAATTGCCATGAATTTTCTTTATAAGGCAGATTTCCGCTGGGCGTAACTTTCCATGATTCTTCTGCCGTAGCCACTCCACTCAAAAAGTTTTCGGCCAGCTTCAATCCCCAGTTTTTGCCCTTTGCACTCATCTGTCCACCTCTTTGGGCAATTCCCTCCTGAATTTTCAGAAATAGATTATATTGAAAATCAAGGTCATTTCCAGCTTTATTTTGCACGGATACCACCATTTGGTCAAGTTGATTTTCGGGTAAGTACCGTGCAACATGACGTGTATAATTCAAATAAGCCTCCTTTGCTTCATCATTATTTTTTAAGTATTGCCATAAAAAATAAGCTGACTCTTCAGAATATACACCAACTAAAACATCGGCAATATCACTGGCATGTGCTGCATTCCACATTTCATTGGAAGTTGCAGCCCACATCACTTCTTTGTTCCGGAAATGATCACGGAGCCCCTGCCTTATGGCATAAAGCAAATGAGAATCTCCTTCCGTAATCCTTTCCTTTTCATTGAGTAATAAAGATACCTGGTCAAATTGAGGATGTTTGGCCAAAATCATTACTGCCGCCCTCTTTAGATGCGGTTCTGATTCCTCTAAAGCTCCTTGCACCATATTGATTAATGTTTCATCAAGTTCCTCATATTCAAACATTATTCTTAAGGCATGAACTCTAATGTTAAGCTCATCATGTCTCGCCATTTTGATCATTAATTCATTGGAAAAAGACTCGAATCGGTATAACAACCACATGGCCTGAATGCTTGCCAAAGGACTTGTTTGCTCATTTTCTAATATGGCCTTCAGGTCAGGGATAGCCTCCATACCAAACCGGTCAGCAATCTGGTTGGCAATAGTCATTCTCAAAGACAGGTTAGGATGATTTAAACCGGCCAAAAGCTCCTCTAAATTCGCTTTTGACCAGTCTTTATATTCCGTTTTAGTCTGATGATCATTACCTGTGTAAATAATTCTCCAGATTCTTCCTCTTTGTCTGTCTCTCCCAGGATGATCCAATGGAACTTCGTAGTGTCCTATTATTCTATTATAAAAATCGGCAATATAAAGGGCTCCATCAGGCCCAAGTTTGACATCCACCGGCCTGAACCAGGGATCTTCACTGATCAGAAAATCAGGTTCCTGGGTAACTTCCGGAGTAGTGCCATTCATTTTAATGGTATTTCTGTAAACCCTGCACTTTACCACATCCCCCATATAAAAGCTGTTTTGATATTCGGTGGGAAACTCAGGAGCAATATAATATTCTAATCCAGCCAAAGCGGTGGAACCATGGTTATAATTCATCATGGCAGGGGCAAAACCAATTCCTGTGGGCTGTTTTCCAAAATGAGGATAATCCCCACCTCTGATTAATTGATAAATAGGATTCGTATGGCAATCCACGGAATAAGTATATCCCAACTCATCATATGCATAGCCAAAAGGGTTAACCCTGCCGGTGGTGGTAAATTCAATGTGACTTCCATCAGACCGAAATCGGAAAGTATTACCCGAATTCATCACAATAGTATCTCCGTCAGTTCCAGCTACTTTTGATTGATTAGCAAAGCCATGATCTGCATGGATCCATCCGTCCCAGCCTTTCACAAAATTATTAATCATGCCATGTGTATCCTTATATTCAAATTCTCCAAAAAGCACCTTTCTTTCATCCACCTGATCATCTCCATTGTGATCCACAAAATGATAAATATTTGGGATACTATAGGCCAGTGCCCCATTATTAACTGGCAAAATCCCAATGGGAATATTAAGGGAATCCGCAAAAACGGTAAACTTATCAGCCTTGCCATCTTTATCTGTATCTTCCAAAATAGTGATTTTATCCTTCCCCATTCCTGTGGTATCGGCAAAGGGATATTCATAGGATTGTGTGACCCACATTCTCCCCCTGGCATCAAATGCCATATTCAATGGTTTGCCAATATCAGGTTCAGATGCAAATAACTGGATTTCAAAGCCTGGTGGTAATTCAAAGCCCAATAATTCCTCTGTAGGACTTCTCGCTTCGGTTGTTCTGATGTTTTTGCTAAATTCTTCTTCAGCAACTGACATTTTCTCATTTTGCTTCTCGCAGCTTCCTACGAAAAATAGCATAATTCCCAGTACAAGATGGGAAAGGTTTGTTAGTTTTTGATGATATTTCATTTTCAATTATTATGATATTACTTATCCTCCCAATATAAGAATTTCTTCTCTATTGAACACTAGAGTTTAGTAATCATCTACCATAATTTTGAAAAAAAACAAGGAAGATTGGTAAATAAAAATTACCTTAAATTTTTAGTTCTGGTTTCAATATGGATCATTGCTTTGATATAACTATCGGCAATTCTGTCCCGGCCTTCTTTTGTCATTAAATACTTTTTGCATTCTTCTTCATTATCCATAAAAAAATTTTCTATCAAAATGGCTGGCATTCTCGTATGCCTTATGATAAAAAACGGACTTTCTTTATCAGGATCCCCATCACTTAAATCCATTCTGAATCTTGCTTCCGGAAATTCTTCCGCCATTTTTTCTATAAAGATCGTGGCAATTTTATCGCTTTTGGTTTCTCCGGGTGTTGTAAAAATTTCTATTCCAGATCCTCCGCCTGCATTGGCATGCACACTGACCAAAATACAATTTTCCTTTTCATGCCAGTCATTTGCCCTCAAAACTCTTTTTGACAGACTAATATCCTCCTCTTCAGGGCAAATATTTACTGTTCTGATACCATAATAATTTGCCTTTTCAATGACACGGCTAACAATTCCCCGATTAAACTCTCCTTCAAACAATTGACCCCAGGGCTTTTTAAATTCAGGAGATCGTTTACCCCCTGTCTGGTATTCTCCGTTGATGACACCCCCATGCCCACTATCTAACAACCACAAAAACTTACTTTTGGCCATTTTTTATTAGTTTTGATTAGTAAGAATATGAATATAGAGAAATATTATCTACATAAAAAACACTTTTATAGAATATCTGGATTGCAATTAATCAAATTCGTTTTGAAAATCATAAAACACTAAAAATTTTCATTAGCTTAGTAAGTAGTTGAACAGATTAAATTTAAAATTTTATATTTTCTAAGATCATTTTTCCTGTTTTCAATTGAGGTGGTCATTAAGGTTATTTTCCATAAATGGTTAAAAGAACTCTTTTATATTTTCTTAGCTTTATATTGGTTTTTTCCTGTTCAAAAAAGGAGGAATCTAAAAAAATTTCAGGTCACTCAACCGATACTGTTGAAAAGGTAAATAGATCTACTGAATTAATTCCCGAACCAGATATTATTGAAAGGTTAAAATACCAAAAAACCGAAATTGATTCTCTTATCTCAAAGAAGGAATTATCATTAGAGGTATATGCCAAAATCATTGGAGAGGAAAAAACCGTTTTGGTAAAAAATGAAGATTGGCCAGAAAATATGGAAACAACTTTTAATATATGGAAAGATCGGGATGGAGAAATTCTTTTTATTGGGGAATATCCCATTAGCGAAAGTGGAGACTGGTTTATAGGCTATCATCACTATTTTGATGAATCGGGTAAAACCTTTGCTTTTGAAAGAATCACCAGCTTTTTTAATAGCAGTTGCACTGAAAGAGCCGCTAATGAAATCATCACTGATTTTTATAATAAAGACTTCAATAGAATTGACCGCATCTATCTTTTGAAAGATGAAAACGGACAAAATTTAAAAAAGGAAGAATGTGTCTTTAATTATGATTATCCTTATGAAGTGTTGGGAACACTGAATAAATATTTGATTAAAACCCAAATCCTATCCAAATAACGAAAAAACCAGTAACATTTCTCAATCCGTCCTAAACAACTCTGCATTGACCACAAACTTAGAAGGCTCTAATTCTTAGGCCTTTTTGAAAGATTCTTGTGAGTCCCAGGTTTTATTAACGTAATCCTTTTATAATTTGGACCTTTGCCTACCGAATATTGGAATACCCTGAATAAAAGAAAATATCGAAGAAATCAGATTCTCCATTTTTTAAATCCTTTGCCCCACTGCAATTAATTCCTTAAAGATCTTCCTAACCTTGATATAATTTTTAGAAGACCAGGGCTTTATAGAAAGCTACCCTCCAATCAATGATATTAAAAACAACGAATATCATAAGCGTAGCTTTTTAATTCACATTTTTGGGAATCATTTTCAGTAAAAAAAGGAGGGGTTTGCTTTATTATAAAGATTTTGATTAAAACCATTAGATGGTTTTCACTTATTTCCCTATATTGTTTATATAGCGTGTTTACAAGTTAGGTTCTTTATAAAATAAAAAAATGAGCATTAAAAATGCCCATCTTTTTCATGAAAACTAAAAACCCAAACTTTAAATCAATAATTATCTTTATTTCCTAATTCAGCTCTTTATCTTCTTTGATATTTATTTTTTTTTCTGATACAATTTTAAAATGTTCCGCTCACTTCACCTATAAATTTGGAGTGAACAGGAATATTTAAGAAGTAGAATTGGTATTTTGATGGATGATTTAACCTTTCCAAGTTAAACTTTGCCGTTTTTTAAATTAGTTTACTTGCTTAATTTATCCTAAATATTAGAACAAACTCTGAAGGAAATTTGAATTTTAGAGAAAACATCCATGTTTAAATCTAATAATTTCTTCAAATAATCCTAAATGTATAAAGACCCGTTGCAAATCTATAAAAATAAAATTTAAATTAAACCTGTTTTTTTAGATTGTTTATAATATCACTCTTAAATAAATCAATAACTGCCAGCAGCAATATCATTAAGGTAAAAAGAGCCTGTTGTTAGACAATAAATAATCTCCCCATTCTCATTTACAACTGTACCCAACGCTCCGAGGTTCTGTAATTTTTCCGTATGTTTTTTTACTCTGTCTATTGAAATATCTGTTTTTAAAACAATCTCTCCAAATGTGGCTTTTCCATTACATTCATTAATTATCCTGAGAATTCTTATCTCTTCCTCTTTGGTTCTTTGTTTGTCCAGCCAAAATTGTGTCCCACCGAATATCCCGAATAAACCAATTATTGGTACAAAAAGAAATTCTGGGACATGGTTATCAAAAATTCCATACATCGTTAGCCCTATCCCCCAACCCAGGCTGGCTAATGAGGCTAACCGTGTAAAAAATTTCCTCCAGCTCCATTTCATTTTAAATATACTCATGTTCCAATTTCCAAAATATTCCCTAAATGACAAAAATTAATTGAACAAAGGAAACATTTTTTATTTAAGTGGATATAATTCTGTTCAATCCCCCCAATACCTTATTCTACAAATAAAACTTCAATCTGGTATAAAACTAAACTGCTTTTTGTTTTTTTGCACTTTAATTAAAAAAAACGATTATCTAATATGCCTTCTGAAAGACAACTTTTCCTTGATCATCTTGCCCAAACCAGCGAATTTCCCTTAATGCTGGAAATTGAAAAAGCTAAAGGGGTTTATATGTTTGGAAAAAATGGAGAGAAATACATAGATCTCATTTCTGGTATTGGAGTGAGCAGTCTTGGGCATAGACATAAGGTAGTGACGAAGGCAGTCAAAAAACAACTTGATCGGTATTTACACCTAATGGTTTATGGCGAATTTGTACAATCTCCACAGGTAAAATTGGCCAAACTTCTGTCCGATCATTTACCTGAAAACCTGAACTCCACTTACTTAATGAACTCAGGCAGTGAAGCCATAGAAGGAGCCATGAAACTAGCCAAAAAAGTAACAGGTAGGATGGAAATCATTTCAGCCAAAAATGCTTACCATGGCTCCAGCCATGGGGCACTATCTATAGGGGGAAGTGAAGAATTCAAAAATGCGTTTAGGCCACTTTTGCCTGGGATAAAACAAATCACTTTTAATAACCACACAGATCTGGACAAAATTACCGAACAAACTGCCGCAGTGATTATTGAAACTATCCAGGGTGAAGGAGGAGTAATCGTACCAGATTTGGCATATATGCAGGCTTTGCGTGAAAAATGTACCAAAACCGGAGCCTTACTGGTATTGGATGAAATTCAGGTAGGTGTTGGGAGAACGGGAAAACTTTGGGCATTTGAGCATTTTGGAATTGTGCCAGATATTTTAACCCTGGCCAAAGGGCTTGGAGGAGGAATGCCCATAGGCGCATTTATTTCCAGCAAAAAAAATATGAACCTTTTTACAAACAATCCTATTCTGGGTCATATTTCCACCTTTGGGGGACATCCGGTTTCTGCTGCTGCTGCTTACGCTACCCTAAAACATATCACTGAAAAGAAACTATATAAGAGGGCTGAAAAGCTGGAAGCTTTATTTAAAAAGAACCTCATTCATCCTAAGATCAAATCGATTAGAAGCAAAGGACTTATGATGGCAGTGGAGTTTGATAGTTTTGAAACTCTAAAACCAATAATTGATAAAGCTATCGCACTTGGCACACTCACAGACTGGTTTCTTTATAATGATAAATCTATGCGAATTGCCCCACCTTTAATTATAACCAAAAAGGAGGTGGAAAAATCATGTAAGATAATTATGAAAGCGATTGGGAAATAAAAGAGCTAAATTCCCAAATTTGGAAAAAAAGTCTAAAATCAAGACAAAATTCCATAAATAAAAAATAAACTTTTTTTGGTTTAAACTTATTCACTAAATATCAAAAAAAACTTTTTTCATGTTTTTTTTCTAAGAAAACCATTTAATAGTCTGCATTTGGGCACTCATACACTAATTACCTTCGAATTACTAACATTACACAAAATGCATTACATTCAATCCACCTCACAATTTAAATTGTTTTTTAATTATCCAATCATTAATTTACCCTCAATCCCACTTTTTATTTTGTTGGCTTGTTACTTGTAACATTCCTGATAAACAATGACATTAATTAAAGTATTTATAAGCGAATATTTTTATTCAGACTTTTAAAATTTTAGTGTTAGGTTAAATAAGTGAGAGAGAGTTCGCTCACTGAATTCTCTTGAGCTTATATGATTGGATTCAATTGGAGTCGGTACTGATTTTATCGGTACTGACTTTTTTGATTTTTAGCTGTTCCATCTTTCATTTCTCTCCCTTTACCAAAATCAAAACCTCCCTTTTATAAACCTTTTGAGTTATCCGTCTATTTACTTTGGGATATTGGCATTAGAGCTTATTTTTGAAGCCATATTTAAAAAATGCTCCTGGTTTGAAAATGGGCGTTTTAGACTTTTATACAACAGGAATTTAGATGAAGCAGTATCATGATTTGTTAAGAACCATTTTAGAGAATGGTGTGGAAAAAGGAGACCGGACAGGAACTGGGACAAAAAGCATTTTTGGATACCAAATGCGATTTGATTTGGCAGAAGGTTTTCCAGTGCTGACTACAAAAAAATTACACCTAAGGTCTATTATTCATGAATTGCTTTGGTTTCTGATGGGTGAAACCAATATTAAATATTTAAAAGAAAATAAAGTAAGAATCTGGGATGAATGGGCAGATGAAAATGGTGAGTTAGGGCCTGTATATGGTTCTCAGTGGAGAAAATGGAAAGGGGAAGATGGAAAAATTCACGATCAGATCACCAACCTGATAGAGCAGATAAAAACCAATCCTAATTCACGAAGATTAATAGTAAGTGCCTGGAATGTTCCGGATATTCCTAATATGGCACTTCCACCCTGCCATGCTCTTTTTCAGTTTTATGTAGCTAATGGTAAACTTTCCTGCCAGTTGTACCAGCGAAGTGCGGATGTATTCCTGGGGGTTCCTTTCAATATTGCCTCCTATGCCCTGCTTACGATGATGGTGGCTCAGGTGTGTGAATTAAAACCGGGAGAATTTATCCATACCTTTGGAGATGCACACTTGTATAACAATCACTTTGAACAGGCTGAATTGCAACTTACCAGAGATTTCCGACCGTTGCCTAAAATGGAAATAAATCCTGACATAAAGGATATATTTAGCTTTAAATATGAAGATTTTAAACTAGTTGGATACGATCCTCATCCGCATATCAAAGCTGAAGTTTCTGTTTGATCATAAGGGAAAAAGAAATAATGTCGAGTTTTTTTTCGGAGGTAACTACACTGGTAAGAAAAGAGTTTGTACTGGAATGGCGGCAAAAATATGCCATTAACGGAATCATCCTATATGTGGTCAGTACAGTATTCGTCTGCTATCTGAGTTTTAATTTAAGAATTCCTGATGGAATTACCTGGAATGCCCTTTTCTGGATTATTCTCCTTTTTGGAGCACTCAATGCTGTTTCTAAAAGTTTTCAACAGGAAAGGGATGGAAGGCATTTTTTTTATTACCAA
The DNA here is from genome assembly GCF_000379765.1 of Flexithrix dorotheae DSM 6795. Lineage (GTDB taxonomy): Bacteria > Bacteroidota > Bacteroidia > Cytophagales > Flammeovirgaceae > Flexithrix > Flexithrix dorotheae. The sequence continues at coordinate 287,705 of NZ_KB903520.1, read as the reverse complement.
CTGGTAAGCCCAGAAGCCATTATTGTTTCCAAAATTATTTACAACAGCCTTTTAATGTTGTTCATTTCTTTTGCAGGTTTATTTGTTTTCTCTCTGGTTTTGGGTAATCCGGTTCAGGATCATTTTTTATTTATAGTCAATTTGTTTTTAGGGGCTTTAGGATTTTCCTCTACCTTCACTATGATATCGGGAATTGCCTCAAAATCCACCAACAGTTCCACATTGATGTCAGTACTTGGGCTGCCTGTAATTATTCCAATGCTGTTGATGCTGATAAAGGTGTCAAAAAATGCCATGGACGGCCTGCAAAGAAATGTGAGCTATGATGAAATCATTACAATTTTTGCCATAAATACTATTATCCTGACAGTTTCAATAATATTATTTCCTTACCTTTGGAGGAGTTAATAGATTATCAAAAAGGCAGATAAGAGGGCTAAAAAAATAAAGAAGAATGAAACAGATAAAAGGGTTTTACTGGAAGCTAATTACGGTAATTTTACTGCTTTTCACCGTTATTGGAGGCTTGTTATTCGAGGTTCCCCGATTGAATATCCTGAATGAAACGGTTAGAAATCTTTATTTCCATGTTCCAATGTGGTTTGGAATGACCGTAATTCTTGGCGCTTCAGTTTTTTACTCTGTAAAATACCTTCAAAATCCACTTTCCAAATATGACATTCTTGCTGTAGAGTGTGCCAATGTAGGTATTTTATTTGGCATATTAGGTATGATTTCGGGCATGGTTTGGGCGCAATTTACCTGGGGTTCATACTGGAGTGGAGACCCTAAACAGAATGCAGCCGCTGTAGGGTTATTAATATACTTTGCCTATTCCATACTAAGAGGGCTTTTTCAGGATGAATCCCAACGCAACAGAATAAGCGCAATTTACAATATTTTTGCCTATGCTACTTTTATTCCCTTAATTTTCATTCTTCCAAGGCTTACAGATTCTTTACATCCGGGGAATGGAGGAAATCCGGGTTTTAATGCTTACGATTTGGATTCTAAATTAAGACTAGTCTTTTATCCTGCAGTTATTGCCTGGATTATGCTGGGTGGCTGGATTGTAAATGTTAGAGCCAGATTAAGGATGGCACAGCAGAAACTGGAAGACTTAGATATTTATCTATAATTGGAACTTTTAAGTAATTAGACAAAATTAAATATATTCAAATGTGCCACGACAAATTAATACTGAGATAAATTTACTCAATATTGAAAATGGCCTGGTACTTACCTCATAATTTAAGTGAAATGTTTATAAAAAAGTTATTAACCATTATACTGATAGGGATTTCGATTTCCCTGACTAATTCATTTGATGTTGTAGCCCAGGAAAAATATAAAGTATCAGAAAAGGATTATGCCAACAGTGATGTGGATATGGCTGATGAAATGAGAGCCAATGGGAAAATTTATATTGTAGTAGCAACCATAGTTTCTATTATTTCAGGAATTTTGGTGTACCTGATTATGTTAGATAAAAAGGTAAAAAAGCTGGAGGACCTAACCGAATCAATTGCAAAAGAAAAAGAATTACAAAAAAGCTGATTTTTGGGCAATCAGTTTAATTCAAAAAAAGAATAAAACAACATGAAGAAAATACACCTATTCGGAATTGGAGTTATTGCCATTGCAATCGCCATTATAATATCTACCGCTGGTGATGCCAGCCAGTATGTCAATTTTGAACAAGCCAGAGAAATGGCAGAATCCGGGAATTCCAATAAAATCCATGTGATTGGAGAACTAAAGAAAGATCAAAACCAAAATGTAATTGGGGTAAATTACCAGCCTCAGATTGATGCAAATTATTTATCTTTTTTATTAATTGATGATAATAATGAGGAACAGGAAGTGGTTTGCTATCAGCCTCCTGCGTCCATGAAAGACTTTGAAAAATCTGAAAAAGTAGTAGTGATTGGCCGTTATCTGGATGGAAAGTTTGTGGCCAGTGAAATTCTGATGAAATGCCCATCCAAGTATGAAGAAAATACTATACAGGTGAGTGAAGTAAAATAATTTTTGCCCTCTAAAAAAAAATAAAAAAGCCGCTCAATGCGGCTTTTTTCAATTTAGATCCTCCATAACTACAAATTTTTTTCCCCAATTTTTCAATTCTTCCTTGGACCACAATTCAGGGTAAAAAATCCTCAACTGAAATCTTGGCGGCAGGTATTTTTGCCAATTAGTTCCACCAGTAGCCGAAATTACCTCAGGATCTTTCTGTAAATACCTGACTGCCGACTTGAAGTGAGAAAGTGGCCAGTTTACATTCACCAGAATATCGAATTTTCTCAATTCTTTAATTATTTCTTCTTTCCGGTCGGAATGAAAAAAATGGTTTTTGTAGATGGCCCATAAATTACATCCCCTGTATTTAGCTGCTAATTCAATTAATTCCTTAGAATATTTCTCCTCAAACTTTTTAAGTGTAAGCGTTTTCTTTCCTGTAGCTAATTCAGTAGCTCCCTGTTTCCAGTAAATGTTTTTGTACATTTCTTCCACTGGAGTGGCCGGAGTTAGTTCATCTCTAAATTCTTTTGAAACCAGATTTTTAAAATCGGTAGCACAAATTTCGATCATTCTGTATTGAGCGGACTGAAAACCACTTGAGGGCAATAGAGACATCCGAAATTTCAAAAACTGATCTTTATCCATCCCATCCACCATGATATCAAATGAATTAGTCAGCATTTGGAAATATCTGTTGACTCTTTGCAACCTTGCCACAAAAAATTCTTCCTTAATCTGAGGTTTATTGGCAATTTGCTCCATTTCCAGAAGTACCAGCTTAAAATTAAGCTCCGTCATCTGATGATAAATAATGAAAATATTTTCATCGGGAAAATCTGTTTTGGGATTTTGCAAGCTCAAAAGTGTATCCAGATGAATGTAATCCCAATAATTTAAATAATTGGCATAAAGCAATCCATCCAGATAGGACGAAAGATCCTGCCCCATCACATCATACTTCTGCCTAAGCTTTTCTAATTGATCCAGAATTTTTGGATCGATCTCCGACTTGTCCATTTTTGCTGTTATTGATTAAGTTGTTTATTTTTCGAGTTAAGTACAGGTATAATTCAGTATTCTCCAATGAACCATAAAAACCACTTTTTCTCAGCAAGATCTTCAGTAGAAACCTTGGATAAATCGCGATTCAGGGTTGCAAAAATGAAGCTCCTGTTGGAACAGCTTTTTTATCATATTGGGAATTACTGGGTATAATTGAATTTTGAGGAATATCATCTCATTCCCAATTAGTTGTGTCAAATTTGAATATATTTATTTTTTTTCAAATCATTGAATAAATTTCATTAAGTTTCCAATTAAATATTCAAAACACTATAAACATCATTCCCTTAATAATAAATGGTGTTTTTGCTAAAAACAAATTAATGATTCTTCGCTTTAATCTTCTGCTGTTTACTTTATTTATTACAATACAATTTTCACAAGGTCAGGATTTATATGATGTATTGGAAAAACCAGTTGAAAAAACGCTGATTTATGATGACTTTGTTTATGAGAATTACATCAGGTCGGTTGTTTTATATCCCAGAATTGCCCTGTCGGGAGACAAATTGATTCCGGCCATTGTACCCATAAGTAATATTTCTTCATTGGTTTTGGAATTTGATGATATTACAGATGATACTGATGATTATAAAGTAAAACTCATCCATTGTAATTTCGACTGGTCGCCCTCTCAGTACAATTCAGCTGAATATTTATTTCAATATAATGAGTTCAATATCTTAAATTTTGAGTATTCCTTAAATACCAAATTACCTTATGTCCACTATATGTTTCAGTTACCACAGGTAAAAAAATCCGGAAATTATTTGCTGGTCGTTTACCGGGGAACAGATGATAAAGACCTCATTCTTTCCAAAAGGTTTATTGTATATGAAGATTTTGTGGGTGTAGGAATTACTGTAGAAGAGTACGTAGGAGGAGCCGAAGCCAGACGGTTTCAGCAGGTAAAATTTAATGTAAGTTATGGAAATTTCCCATTGGAAATGCCGCAGGAAAATGTAAAGGTAGTACTTAGACAAAACTATCGTTGGGACAATGCCATTACCGATTTAAAACCCCTGTTTGTGAAAGAATTTCAAAAAGTACTTGATTATCAATATTTTAATGAAGAAAATACTTTTGAAGGTTTAAATGAATTCAGGTTTTTCGATTTTAGTTTTAACTTTTCAGGTTTTGGGGTAAAAACTGTTTTGAGAAACCCACAAATAAATAAAGTCCAGTTATATCCGGAAAAAACCAGAAAAGGATTTGTATACAATTCACAAAATGTGAATCCGGACTATAACGGACGTTTTTTTACCATTAACAGAGAAACTGGCCGTGGAGGAACTGAAGGGGATTATGCTTTTGTCAATTTCACCATGCTGTCGGATGAAGTACCCGGCAAACAGGTTTATGTAATTGGTGGATTTAACAACTACCAACTCACTGATGAAAACAGGCTGGAATATTCAAGAGGGCTGGGAGGATATACCGGAAACATACTGCTTAAACAGGGAAGGTATGATTATATGTACACCTTACTGGACCCTAAAAGTAAGGCAAGAAATGAGGTTTATTTTGAAGGAAGCCATTCCCAAACGGAAAATGAATATGATGTAATTGTTTATTACAGAGGATATGGCAGCCGTGGCGACAGGGTAGTTGGTTACCATTCTTATAATTTTATGAGATAATAAAAAAACGGGTGTTAAATCATTCAACACCCATTTTCAAAATCTTAAAACCCCGGTTTGGCATTAGACTCCAATCCTCCTGATTTTACCCCGGGCATTTCCCCCCTGGGCACTTCATTAAATTTAGGAACATTTTCGAGCAATCGTCCAGTTTCCCTGTCAAACCCATCTTTGGTTAATTCCCCGGGAGTATTGTCTTTTGTCAACACCCTCCATTCATTGAGAATAAACCTGTAATCTTTCAGCACTTCCTGATATTCTTCCAATGAGGCAATATTATTGAATTGGTTCGGGTCCCGGTTTACATCAAATAATTCTTCAAATGGCCTAGGTGTAATAAAAACATCAGCCTGAGCCGGGGACAATAATCCTTTGTCCCTCAAGTCATTTAATGCATGTTGGGCAGGACTGGATTTAGAATCTGCAGGTCCTCCATTGGGAAATTGAGGTCGGGAATTTAAAACATATAAAAAATCCTTCGATCTTACCATCCTTTCATGGGATTCGTAATCGTGCCAATTGTGTTCAGAGAAAACAAATCGCCTGAATTCTTTATCAGGTTTTTTAAGAACTTCTGCAAAACTTTTTCCCTGAAATGAATCGGGAGATTTCAATCCAGCAAGTTCTACAAATGTCGGAGCAATATCAATTACACTTATTAAGGAATTGGATTTTACACCTTTAGGGCTAATTCCCTTGGGCCAGAAAACCACAAATGGCGTTTTCATTCCACTGTCGTAAACCCTGGTTTTACTTCTTGGAAATGGCATGCCATTATCGGCCATTACAATTATTATGGTGTTGTCTAATACACCCTGTTTTTCCAATTCCTTTTTCACTTCCCCTACATAGAAATCCATCCTGGAAACTTCATTGTAATAAGAGGCCAAATCCTGGCGGGTTTCAGGAGTATCAGCAAGGTATCCCGGAACAATGACATTTTCAGGTTTGTGAGGTTCTCCCCAATCATCGGCATGCCATATTCTATGCGCATCCAAAGATGCCAGCCACATAAAAAATGGTTTATCTTTTGGTCTTTCCTGTAAAACCGGCAACCAGGTGCCTTCTCCTCCAGAATTCCCTGGGCCTTCAATTCTGTCGAAATCAGGTTTAATATTTTCTCCCATATGCCATTTTCCGGCAGCAGCCGTATAATATCCACCTTTTTTCAATTCTCCGGCAATTGTAGGCATACCTTCAGGTAAAGGTGTATGTAATTCTGCCGCTCCGGTATTATGGGGGTATCGCCCTGACATGATACTGCATCTACTGGGACTACATGAACTTGCTGTAAGAAAGGTATTGGTGAAGGCAATTCCACCACTTGCCAGTTGATCAACTTCGGGGGTTCTTATTGCAGTATTTCCGTAACATCCGTAATCATTCCAGCTAATGTCATCTCCAATGATGATTACAAAGTTAGGCTGCTGTGCAAAAGTAAGTGAGGGGAAAAAAAAACAAAAAATAAGGTAAAAAATTGGGAAGCCCATTTTCCGTGGGGAGATCATCATTTTCATTTATCAATTTAGTAAAAATAAGTAGTACACTTTAAGTCTTTGGAATTGACTCTTCCCCAAAGTAAATAAAAAATTTAGTACCTTCCTCCACTTTACTTTCAACTTTTATTTCTCCGCCAAAAGATTCAATTTGATTTCTGGTAATGAATAACCCCACCCCTCTCGCATCTTTATTCCCATGGAAAGTTTTATGAAGCTGGAAAATTTTATCCCCGTATTTCTCCAGGTCAATTCCTAACCCATTATCCTGGCAAGTAAGCATAACGCCTTTAGAAGTAGCTTTGGTGGTTAATTTAATTACAGGGTTTCTATCATTTGGCCGGTATTTTATAGCATTAGTAATTAAATTCTGAAGGATACTTTCCAAATAAGCTTTGGGATAATAAATAGATGAACATTTGCTAAAATCAGCTATAATTTCTGCATTACTTTCTTTCAACTGTACCGAAAGTAAATCTCTTAAATTGAGTAAGACATGTTCAAAATTATTGACTTCCTTCTTTACATCCTGTTCCAGATTAATTTTAATAATTTCTGTAAGATCAGATACAGTTTGAGATAATTTGGCAATGAGCTCCTCTGATTTTTGTTGATAGAGTTTTTGCTCTTCCTCTGAGGTGGAAATTTTCCTTAATTCAGCAATTGCTTCAAGGGTGGCCAAAGGAGACCTCAGGTTATGAGAAACGATATAAGCAAAACTTTCCAGCCGATTTTTTTTGTTTTCTATGTTCCTTGAAAGCACCTCCAACTGACTTATTTTTTCTTTCAGTTGAAATTCGGCAATTTTCAGAGGGGTAATATTTCTGGCCACAGTAAGAACATCTTTCACCTCCTGTTCTCCATTAATAATAGGAACAATCGAAATCTTAAAGTATTCTCTTCCCTGATCAGGAGACCAGTCTTCGGATTCATAAGTTTCAATGGATTTATTCCTGATGGCCATTTCCACTACATTGCTATAATTTACCTTCATTTTCGTGGGATATTCCAAATCCATCAACGATTTTCCAATATAGTGCTTGGAATCTTTCCCAGATATTTTTTTTACCGAATCATTAATAAACTTTAGTTTAAGATCACTTCCCAAATGCCCAATGATATCAGGATTATTATTGACAAGCGCCTTAAACTGTCTTTCTCTTTCTTCCAGCTTTTTGTATGCTTCCTTTAATTCTTCAGTTTTCTCAAGCACTACCCTTTCCAGCTCCGTTGGAGTTTTAAGGGCAAAGGCTTTAGGCATCACTTTATACAGGTAAAAGGCAGTGGCCCATGAAACAATTGCCGTACCCGACAAAAACAGTGCATTAAAACGGTAAACAGGCACCCAAAAAATTAAGGCATCGATAAAATGAGTAGTTCCACAAAAGAGGATAAAGGCAACAAACAGTAAGAATATTTTTCGAAAAGGCAAATCCTTTCGCTGAGCGATCACTTTTACCATCAGCAAGGGTATGGCAAAATATGAAGCCCAAATTGCCAGGTTACTGCCTATATAAAGCCATCCATGAAAATCACTCCATTTTCCACAATGCCACCTTGCAGGAAAATCAGAGGTATCAAAAAGTTTTTGAAAAAACTCTGTTACTTCCATTTATAGTTAAAAAAAACTTGGTTCTGAAATTCAAAAAAACTGGTATAACACACACAACTAACAGAAAAAAAACATTAAAAAGCTTCTCCAACTCTAAAATAAAACCCCCAATCATCCTTTCCTTTTGCAATATCAATCCCGGCATTCATTTTATTTTTTGGAAAGACAAGGTATCTCAGTCCGCAACCAAATCCGGGTAAAATTGTTTCATTATCCACTTCATTTATTCCATCAAAAACACTTGCCAACCCGAAAAAGCCTACAGCACCAAGTTTTTCATGAAAATTAAATCTGTATTCTCCTTGTAAAGCTATCATGCCATTTCCTCTAAATTTACCCTGGGAATATCCTCTAATATCTTCTCTGCCCACTATAAATTGTTGCTCAAATACCAAATCCCCAATACCAAACCCTGTATAAAACCGAGCCGCCAGTACATCCCTCCTATCCTTTATTTTCCAATATTGATTATGAGAAATTTCTACTTTATTAGCATGAGAATCGTTACTTAAAAAGCTGGGATAAGAATTCCAGTCTATTTCTGAAATCATTCCGGAGGTGGGGTAATAAACATCATTTCTTTTATCAAACGAAAACTTGAAACCCACCCCATTTTGAGTAGTCTTTTTGGAGCCTTCTGGCCCCTCCTTCAAAGCAGAATTAAATTTGGTGTAAACATAATGGACTCCCCCATATAATTTCCCTTTAATTTTTCTTTGAACCTCCAGGAAAACAAAGTCTGCCTGAGTATTGTAATCGATATAACCTCCAATGGGTGCGTCAAGGAAAAACTGAAAATTAATTGATCCTAAACCTCCGGCTGCGGTTACCCTCCATGTATCCTCTTTAAGGTAAAACCGATTGAAACCCATTAAAAACCAGGAATCATTTGTGGTATACATACCAATTAAACCAGATATTGAGGAGGGTGAAATGGTATCCTTTTTACTGAGATTGTACATAGCCATAGGGATGGCTCCCATAGAAAACCCCACAGACCGACTATAATTGATATATGGAATAGGAACAAAACTAAAATCCCTATCTGATTTTACTCCTCCACTTCCGGAAGGTAAGCCCTGTGCATTTGTAAAATGTTGAAATCCGAATACAAAAAACAACAAAAAAAGCAGGATGGGACTCCTGAATTTTAACATTTGAAGTAGCATTAATAACTGATTGTAAAAGGTAATTTTTATTTAATTTTCACGAGTTGTTTTCCAATATTTTCACCCTTGAATAATCCCAGAAATGCATCAGGAGTTTGCTCAATTCCCTCCACAATATTTTCCTTATTTTTTAATTTCCCTTCCTTCAGCCAGGCAGCCAATTGCTTTATGCCTTCCCCATATTTATCGGAAAACTGACCGACTAAAAATCCCTGTAAAAGCGCCATTCTGGTTAACAAGTAACTTTGCCACCTGGGTCCTACAGGCATTTCCGTTGAATTATAATCCGCAATCTGCCCACATAAAGGAATTCGCGCATGATTGTTAATCAGTGTAATAACCGCATCAGATATTTCTCCACCTACATTTTCAAAATAAACATCAACTCCATTGGGACATGCTGCCTTAAGGTCAGCTCTTAGGTTCTGAGAAGTTTTGTAATTGATTCCTTCATCGAATCCAAGTTCATTTTTCAGGTAATCAATTTTTTCATCAGATCCGGCTATTCCTACTACCCTGCAACCTTTAATTTTGGCAATCTGGCCTACAATAGTCCCTACCGCTCCAGCAGCACCGGAAACAACCACCGTTTCCTTTTCCTTAGGTTTTCCAATTTCTAAAAGTCCAAAATATGCGGTAAGGCCGGGCATTCCCAAAATCCCCAAAGAAGTGCTTATTGGAGCAAGGTCAGGGTTTACTTTGGTTAAACCTTTAGCAGCAACCGCAGCAAAGTTTTCCCATCCCATCATTCCCATTACATAATCTCCTTCCTTCAATGCCTGGTCTTTTGATGCAACGATTTTTCCTACTGCACCACCTGTTAAAACCTCTCCTACCTGAAATGGGGCTATATAAGATTTACGATCATTCATCCTTCCCCTCATATATGGATCAACCGATAAATAATGGACTTCAACTAAAACCTGTCCTTCCAAAAGTTCGGGAATGTCTGTTTCTTCAATTCTAAAACAATCTTTATCCGGCACACCGACTGGTCGCTTATTGAAAATAATTTGAGTGTTCTTTTTTGATGTCATGGTTAAGTATATTTAATTCACCCAAATATAAGAATCCAATTGAATCGAAAGGTATAATAGCTGATTTATTCTATGAACAGTTTATTAAGAATTATTCATCCACACTAAATTTTGTATTATCATTGCTGATGCATTAAATTGAACATTCATTTTTCACTCACAAAAAACTATTGATGAATTACAAAGCAGCCTCCTCCAGATATGATAAAATGGAATATAAAAGATGTGGGAAAAGTGGTTTATTATTACCTGGTGTTTCCCTCGGTCTTTGGCATAACTTCGGAGGAGTAGATACTTATGAAAATGGAAGATCCATAATAACCAGAGCTTTCGATCTGGGCGTTACACATTTTGATTTGGCCAATAATTACGGTCCACCTCCGGGTTCTGCAGAAGAAAACTTTGGAAAAATGCTAAAACAAGACCTGCACCCATACCGAGATGAACTAATTATTTCGAGTAAAGCCGGCTACAGAATGTGGGATGGACCTTATGGAGAATGGGGATCTAAAAAATATCTGATTTCCAGCCTTGACCAAAGCCTGAAAAGGATGGGACTTGATTATGTAGACATTTTTTATTCCCACCGGCCAGATCCAAATACTCCTTTGGAAGAAACTATGGGAGCCCTTGATCAGATTGTAAGACAGGGAAAAGCACTTTATGTAGGTCTTTCCAATTATACTGCTGAACAAACCCAAAAGGCCATTGACATATTAAACGACCTTGGTACAAGTTGTTTAATTCATCAGCCAAGATACAATATGATGGACAGGTGGGTGGAAGACGGTTTACTTGATGTATTGGAAAAGAATGGAGTAGGTTGTATTCCCTTTTCTCCGCTGGAACAAGGCTTACTCACGAACCGATACCTTAAAGGAATTCCGGAGGGATCAAGAGCCACAAGATCAGTATTTTTACAAGAAAATGACATTACCGAGGAAAAAATCCAGGCGGTTTCCAAACTTAATGATATAGCCCAAAACAGAGGACAGTCTATGGCTCAAATGGCTTTAAGCTGGATTTTGAAAGACAAAAGAATTACCACAGTTTTAATTGGGGCAAGTTCTGTAAGTCAATTAGAAAACAGTCTTGCATGTCTGGAAAATACTTCATTCACAAGCGATGAGCTTTCAAAAATAGAGAAAATTCTTGCTTCCTGATGATTTCAGGTAAAACCTCAATTAAGAGTTAAAGAGGTTGTTCAAAAATTAGTAGTTAACATTGAGCCACAAGTAATTGAAAAAATTTTGTGGCTCATTTTTTTTACCAGAATTATTTCTTTTGGTTTAAATCTCCATTTAATCCCCGGAAATTATCTAAAGTGAGTGTAACTTCGCCAACAATCAAATCTGCCTCAGCTTTCACTAACACATGATTGATATCATTTGAAATCCATGCTTTAATTGGATTATTACCCTCGAATAGCGGATTTGATGGAATAACCGGGGAAATAATATAAGTCTTTACTTTTCCAAATTTAGTTTCTATGGTTTCCTTTCCCAGGAATTGAATTTTTACCGGGTAAACCTTATCCTTCACAAAAATATTCTGATCGAAGGTGGAATTCTTTTTCAACTTTCCAAAGTCGATACTTCTGATCTGGTAAAAGCTGCTTATGATATCCTGAATATTTCCCGGAATCTCATAATTCTCCACGGCATATTTATTTTCACCTTCTTTTGTAGAAACAGCTACTTCAAGCGTCTCATAATTAAACTCTGAGACTTCATCTTTTCTGTAACTATTTTCCTGAATATTTCTAACAAACTTTTTAGGTTTTAATTCAAGGGTATCCATATAGGAAATCCAGGAATTGTTAATGGTCGTGATAAAAGCTGAGGCTCCTGTAGTCTGAGCCTTAATACTCACCTTAAAACAAGGTTCTTCATGAACACTTGAAACATTTTTCTCAAAATCCAGCACAGCCACACCGGCATCAAAAAAGCCATATCTTGCTTTATAAACTAATTTTTCCCCTTGTTTGTAATAGGAAAAGGGTTTGCTGGAATTTACTGGTGAAAAGTGCTGACTTCCGGATAAAAATAATGCGATGAAAATAAAAAAAACAGCTCCTCTAAAGTGCATAAATTAAATGATTTGAAAACTTATACCAATACGAATACAAGATGAATTTAGGTACATCTACATTCAGATTTTTATATCTGATTTATTTCAGCAAAGTTATTCTTTGATAATATTTTGAGTACTCAAAAACTTCCATTAATTTCATCAAGAAAACCAACAAAATTGGGTCCAGGGACGATTCAATTTACTTACAATCATTCGATTGTGGTGAAATCTGGAGAATAATTTCCACCCAACTTTAATAAAATAAACCAGACATGGACGATTCATTTGCTGAACTAATTTCTTCATACTTGTGGGACAAAGCTAAATTGGCTGTTCTATTTTCTCTGCTAAGTTTAATAATAGCCCTTCTCACTTTCATTTACATACTCATTCTAAAAAAGAAAATTAAAAAGCTGCCTTCCAGGGTGGATTTTGAGCAAATAAATGGAGGAATGGAAGGTATAAAACTGAACTTCACAAAACAGTTGGATAAATTTAAATCCGAACTTGTGGAGGAGACTAATGCCTCCAAAAAAGACCACATCAGGGAAATGCAGGATTTAAAAGCCCACCTTTCCAACTATAATAAAAACCTGTTCACCAGGAATACCTTTATTCTGGATGGTTTGCTGGAATTGAATACTTCCTATTCGAAATGGATAAATTACCTGAAAAACATCTACCTGCCTTCTATTTCTGCTGAAGGCAAGTATTTTGAGGAAATCAAAAAAAATTGCAACAAATACAGATCTGATTTTAATGCCACTCTTGACAACCTAAGTGTGGTAATCCTGGATAAAGAATTAATTGAAACAGGAAAATTACTTAGGAAAGAAACCCAGGTGATGGAAAGACTGACCATGTATAAATTGCTAAAGCTGGAAAACCTTAAAACTAAATATGCACTTTTAAACGATACCGACAAACAATCAGGGGTTTTAAGAGAGGAAGAACGGAAAAGGTTATTATTGGAAGAGGCAGAGGTACGAAAAGAAAAAAAGGAAGAAATAGTAAACCAGTACAAAACTGTTTACCATGTTTACACACAATTCAGCTCCATGCTTGGCCAACAGGTAAACAAAAGTATTCAGTCCTGATTTACCTTTTCAAAATTGAATCTTAGCGTATTTTATGAAACTTTTTCCCCGAGCCTTTCCAACATTCTACTTTATGGTGCCGGGCAAATTGAAGGGCATCTTTATCGTATCCTAAATAGGAGACAAAGACCAATCGGTAACTTTTTTTTATGCCTTTTTTATGAACAATGTCTTTTACATTATTGATAAACTTGTTCATATGGTCGCGTTTTACTTTGGTACTCAGGTTTTTGGACTCTATAAAAATTAAAGTTGGATAATATTTTCTGAGCAGAAAAGGAATTAATGAAATGATCACCAGGCAAAGAATTGTCCCGGTGAAAGAAATTTCGGGAATAACTTTAGAAAAGATTACTCCGGCCGAACCAAAAAGGTCAATAAAACTGAGAGAATGCAATAGAAGCAAAATAGCCAAAAGGGAAAGATAAATAACATAAAACCGCTTAATTTTAAAAAGGTAATTTTCTGCTACAATGTCAATTTCATAATTTCTTTTGGCAATCGTACCTTTAAAAAACTGCCTTCTTCCCAAAACTTTATAACCTGGAAGCGCATTCATAAATCTGGCAAAATCTTTTTCTAATTGTTCTCCTTTTATCTGCTTTGCATTATCTTTCATAGGTCGTTTTATATTGGCAATTGTTAGAATGTTTATATTCAAAAAACACTATATCAGCTAGTTATATTCATTAAAACAGAAAACTATAGCATGTATTTATGTAGTTAACTATCTCATTTCTTTATAATTTTATAAGTGGGAATTGATTTTATACTTTTTCAAATTTAAGTAACAGTACTATTTTAATATTGAGTAACTTCACTTCAATATCAATTTTTAGAAAGCAACATCGGGTGGCAAATTAAAAGGAAATTATTTTCTCGTACCACTTAAAAAGAAAGGATACTTACTTAATTATAGCTTTATTTTTGCGTTAATTCCCTTAAACAGTTATTAAAATGACCCTGAGATTATTCATCTCATTGTCAATTAGTTGCGACTGGGTTTCCATTTTTTTCCAGTCTCTTTCACAAGTTCCTAACATATAAATGATGATTAAAAGATTTATTTTTTTTGCACTACTGATAAATTTCACATTCCAATCACAGGTATTTGCCCAAACTACTAAATCAAAAAAAGCCCTTAAACTTTACAAAAGCTCTCAGGAACTAAAGAAGTCCAGGGATTTTGAAAAATCTATTTCTGCCTTAAAAAAAGCTGTAGAAATAGATCCAAAGTTTGCTGAAGCCCATCTGGATCTTGGATACAATTACTTTATCTTAAGAGACTTGAGAAATGCCAGGGTCCATCTTCAAAAAGCTGCTGAACTTAAACCTGATGACCAAAAATTTAAATACTCTTATATAAGGGTAGCCGAATTTGAATTAAGAGAAGGGAATTATAAAGTGGCAGTGGACTATGCAAAAAAATACCTCACTTATAATTCCAGTGCCAGATACCAAAGAGATGTGGATGAAGCCAACAGGATTATAGAAATAGGGGAATTTGCCATTGAAGGCATGAAAAATCCACACGATTTTAAACCGGTTTCTCTGGGGGATGTAGTCAATAAATTCCCATATCAATATTTCCCTGTACTTACCGCAGATAATTCCTCGATGGTTTTCATTGGAAGACAAAACAAAATCGAAAACTTATACATCAGCACCAATGAAAATGGAAAATGGGGTGAACCTAAACCCATTAAAGAAATCAACACCAACGCCCAGGAAGGAACCTGTACCATTTCCGGAGATGGGAAAACACTGATTTTCACCGCATGTGGAGAAACAAAAGAGAGAAAAGTATATGGTTTATGCGATCTTTTTATAAGTCATAAATCCGGAGATGAGTGGTCTACCCCCAAAAATATGGGTGGAAAAATAAATAGAAGATCTTGGGAATCTCAACCTGCTCTTTCTGCAGATGGCAGAACCCTCTATTTCGTATCAGACAGGCCAGGTGGAATAGGAGGAAATGATATTTGGATGACTAAATTGAATGAAAAAAATGAATGGACTGAACCTGAAAACCTGGGTCCCACTGTAAATACCAAAAGAGATGAAATAGCTCCCTTTATTCATGCCAATGGCAAAACACTTTTCTTTTCTTCTGAAGGCTATTTGGGCTATGGAGGATATGATTTCTACAAAACCGAACTCAAAAATGAAAAAGAATGGGAAACACCTGAAAACCTGGGCTACCCGATAAATGATTTCAGAGATCAGGTGGGATTATTTATCACTGCGGATGGTACCAAAGCTTTTTATAGCAATGAAGACTATGAAAGTGGTGTGATTATTTCCAGTGTTTTAACGTCCTTTGATTTTCCGGAGGAAATCAGACCTTCCAAAATCAGTGATGTTGTGGCAGGAAAAGTATTTGATGCCGTAACTAAAAAGCCACTAAACGCACAAATTAAACTCACAAATGTTGATTCTGACCACCTCATTTCCGCAGTAGAATCCGATGAAAAATATGGCAACTACCTTATTGCACTTACTGAAGGATCAAAATATGCACTTCACGTAGACCGATCAGGATATTTATACAAAAGTTTATCCTTTGATTATAAAAAAGGTTCAGAAAGTAAAGTCATTGAATTAGACATTTATCTTGACCCTATTGATGAAGGCTCAATTGTTACCCTAAATAATATCTTCTTTGAATCCGGTTCATATGCTTTATTACCCGAATCCAAAACCGAGCTGGATAAATTAGTGAAATTCATGAGTGACAATGATGAACTGAAAATTGAAATAGGCGGACATACCGACAATGTAGGTTCAGATGATAAAAACAAAACCCTTTCTCTAAACCGAGCCAATTCTGTAAAGGAATACCTGACTAAAGCCGGTATTTCTGATGAAAGAATAGCCACAGAAGGTTATGGGGAATCGAAGCCTGTGGAAGAAAATACATCTGAAACTAACAAGGCAAAAAATAGAAGGATTGAATTTAAAGTAGTGAAAAATTAATGAAAAAAAGTACTGAATTATCTTTTGCCGAAGCTTTCCAGAAAGCCGCCTCTTTTTGTGCTTATCAGGAGAGGTGTAAAGCTGAGGTAAGACAAAAACTAAACAAGTTCGTACTGCAGGATGATTTTACTGAATCCATAATCAGCAAATTGGAGGAGGAAAACTATTTAAATGAAGAAAGGTTTTGTAAAGAATTTGTGAGGGGAAAATTATACGGCAAAAGTTGGGGAAAAATAAAAATAAAAGCAGCTTTACAACAAAAACAAGTTTCGCAGTATCTGATTAGTACTGTTTTAGAAGAAATTGATGAAGAAGAATATCATAGAATTCTTCTTCAGGTAATTGAAAAAAAACGGAAATCGCTTGAGCCTATAGATTCTCCAGCAAAAAAAAGTAAGTTAATTCATTTTGCAGTTTCAAGAGGTTTTGAATACGGAATTATTTTAGATAATATCAAAGATGACTATAATGTTTATTGATTCATAAAATTTCAGCCATTCAAACTCAATCAGAAGAACATTTTTTTATTTTTTTAGGTTGGTATGTGGAATCAGTTTTTTTAATCATAATTTAAAGTTTATTTTTTCGTCTTTCAGGTAAAAATTTACCGATGGTTTTACAAGTGGGTTGATAATCAGTTTTATTAATGAAAATAAAAGTAGTATTTTTTCTTCTTATTCTTTTTTCATACCAAGCTCATGCTCAGCGATTACCAAGTCTGGATAGTGTCAAAATTCTATTAACCAATATGACGATCCAGATAGAATGTACTTCTGGTGTAAATGATCTTTATAATTTCAAGTTTGACAGAGCTGCAAGTCAGTTTAACTGGCTGAGGAAACACTATCCCCGGCACCCACTCCCCTACTTTCTTCTTGGCCTTATAGAATGGTGGAAAATCCAGCCAAATACCAGCAATACCCAGTATGATGATAAATTTCTGGCCTATATGGACACCGCTATTTACTTTGCCGAGGAAATTTTTGAGAAGGATGAAAACAACCCTGAAGCACCTTTTTTCCTTGCCGGAGCTTACGGATTTAAAGGCCGGCTCTACTCCGACAGAAAATCCTGGACGAAAGCAGCTTTTGCAGGAAAAAAATCGCTCAACTACCTGGAGTATAGTAAACAGCATTCCGATCTTAGCCCGGAAATATTATTTGGTGATGGAATTTTCAACTATTATTCTGTATGGATAAGGGACAATTATCCCATGCTAAAACCCATCCTGTTGTTTTTTGACAAAGGGGATAAGGAGCTAGGACTGGAACAACTTGAAACGGTGGTAAAAGAAGCATTCTACACCAAAGTGGAGGCACAAAACTTCCTGATGCGCATTTATTCCTTTGAAGAAAATCAACCACATAAGGGATTCAGAATAGCGGAATACCTGCATACATCTTTTCCCGACAACCCCTACTTCCATCGATATTATGCCCGGATGTTATATTCTATGGGAAGGTACAATGATTTGCAGGTAGTTTCTGAAGACATTCTAAATAAGATAGAAAAAAAAATGGTGGGTTATGAAGAGAAAAGTGGCAGATATGCCTCCTATTATCTGGGCCATATTTATCGGGTAAAATATAAAGATGAGGATAAAGCTGCAGTATTTTTTGAAAAAGCGGTTGCCTATTCGGAAACCATAGGAGAAGAAGAATCGGGTTATTATTTATACTCTTTAGGCCATTTAGGAAAAATAGCATATGCCAATGAAAAAATGGATCTTGCCATGGGATATTATGATAAAATCCTGGATAATGCAGATAAAAAACATCCTACCTATAAAGAAGCTAAGAGTTTTAAAAAGACCTACCGAAAATACCTTAAATCTGAAAACAGAAAATCCTAGAATACCCCTATTTCAATCTTAGGGGCTATTAAAACATGTCCGAAAATGTACAATAGTGTGTCATACCGTACAATTTTTCATTTCAACAAAAAGCAAATCACCGCTGTAAACAACTGAAAAACAACAACTTGTGTCCATTGGTATATGGTTTGGTAAAATCAAATCAAACATTTGATCAATACATTTAAACTACGTATCATGAACTTTTTAAGAAATAAATTAAATACTATAGTTAAAGCTGCTTTTGTACTTATTTTGTTATCCTTTTTAGGATTAAAAAGCAAAGCTATGACAAATGATCAACTGGTGGAAACTACTGCTCATCATACTGAAATAGTTAAAAAATAAAAAGGAGTTTTAATTCAGTTTTTCTAATTGAAAAATTGGCCGGAAAACAGTTTTTAATTAAGCATGCGAATGCTGCTATGCGCTTCAAAACGCATCTTCTTGGGCAAAAAAAAGGCGTGTAGAAGCGGATATTATTTTTTCAGCTTTAAAACAAATAATGCTGAGGAATAATTTGCTGAGAATAATTGCTGGCAAGTTGCCAATCCATCAAATACTTCTGGAGTGATACTCTGTTTGTATTTAGAATAGTAAGAAAAATCATCCTTGATGTTCTCTTAAAAAAGTGGCGAGAATTTTCTCCAGCAATTCATCTTTGGATAAATGTCTCAGTTCGTTTTTAAAGTCCTCACGGCTCAAATCGTCCAACCTGTCACTGGCTACAGGCTTATTTTTAGCAATTTTTCGTGCCCACAAAATAGCTTTGTTTATTAACTGATCTTTTGGACTGGGTACAGGAACTTTCTTTACCATCAGCTTAAGGTTACTCTTGATCTTTTCCCAATTTTCCCTTTCTTCGGGGAATACGAAAGTGAGACTGATTCCGGTTTTTCCGGCTCTCGATGTCCGTCCACTTCTGTGGGTATAAGCATCAACTGTATCCGGCAGATGATACTGAATCACAAAACCTATATCCTGCACATCCATACCCCTAGAAGCCACATCAGTAGCCAACAGTAAAGGAATCTGGTCATTTTTATATTGCTCCATTACCTTATTTCTCAGGCCCTGGGGCAAATCCCCATGAATGGCACCACAGGTAAATTTATTAGCGGATAATTGTTTGTATAATTTCTGCACACCAGATTTGGTCCGGCAAAAAATAATTCCCTTTTGATTTCCAAACCTTGTTAAAAAATGGAGAAGAACATTTAATTTCTCTTCGGCTGCAAGTTCAATTACCCAATGGTCAATTCCCGCATTTGTTTCTTTTGATTTCCCTATACCAACCTTTACCAACTCCTTCTTCAGGTATTTATTTACAATTCCATTTATTTCATCCGGCATAGTAGCAGAAAACAACCAGCTGGAATACGAGCGATTGGCACTCGATAGGATTTTATCAATATCAGTTTGGAAGCCTTTCAAAAGCATTTCATCTGCTTCATCAAAAACTATGAATTTTACGGTAGACAAATAGACCACTTTTCTTTGAATGAGATCCATTAATCGTCCTGGAGTAGCCACTACAATATGTACTCCATTACTTAATTCCTGAATTTGCGTTTTGAGCGACATCCCTCCATAAATTCCTTCTATTTTTAAACCTGGAATATATTTCCCTAAAGCAATGAGTTCATTTCCTACTTGCTCACAAAGTTCTCTGGTTGGTACCAAAACAACTGCCTGTATTTTTCCTGAAGCCGTATCCATTCTGGATAAAAGAGGAATCCCAAAAGCAAAAGTTTTTCCGGTTCCCGTGGCGGACCTGCCTACAAAATCTCCCTTATGTGCTAACAACACGGGAATTGTTTTAGATTGAATGGCCGTAGGGTTTGAAATTCCCTTTTCTTCTAATGCCTTTAAAATTCCTTGATGAATATTTGTTGAAGAAAAGCTTTTCATTGATGTTCGAAAATTGGCTATTTATTGGTAAAAACTGCAAACTGGTACAAAACTAGAATCTTTATATTAAAATCTTATGAGTATTTGGATTGTATCTATCAATCACAAAAAAAAGACTAACCATTATAGGTTAGCCTTAACTATTGCGCTTTTTTTGAAAAACCTAAAATTCGTAAACCTCCGCCTTCGACTTATTGAATTCAACTACGAATTCAGCTCCTGCACCAAGATTACTTTCACACCACACATTTCCATTCATCAGTTCCACATACTTTTTAACTATGGATAGGCCCAGCCCAGTGGACATCTCCCCCCCTGTGGGTTTGGCAGAAAGTTTTTGATATTTCCCAAAAAGCTTTTTTCTGTCCTCTTTATTAATTCCCGGTCCCTCATCAATGATGGATACCCTTAATTTATCCCTTACATCATAAACTCTTATCACTATCTTTTTACCAAAAGGCGAGAACTTAATTGCGTTCGATATTAGATTTTCAAAAATTTGGGTGATGTAATTATGGTCAACCTCAGAATAGGGATCATCCGTCTGTATATTAAAAGAAAGCTCAATTTGTTTTTTACTTAAAGCTTCCTCAAATGTACTATTGACATGATTAATGACATCCAGGACATTAACTCTCTGCAATTGAATATTTATCTTCTTGGACTCAATTGATTTGAGATCAAGAATTTTTGTAATCATATCAAACATTCGGTTCAGAGACTTACTGGTAATTTTTATTCCTTCCAATTGTTCTTTTTTCAAATTACCGGTATTGTGTTGTAAGAAATTGGTAAGACTAATGGCAATGGCCAGCGGATTTCTTAAGTCGTGGGCTACAATCCCAATAAGATGATTCTTTTCCTTATTGAGTTCCACAAGCTCCTTATTCTTGTTTTCAATTAATCTCTTTTGCTCATTAATATTCTGATACGCAATTTGAAGCGTTTTTTTCTGATCGCCAATTTTCTTATAGGCATTGGCATTTTCAAGAGCAATTTTAGCATATAAGGCTATATTCCTTAAAATATTGATATGGTAATCGGAATAGGCATTTTTCTTAAAACTTTGCACTGTAAGCACACCTATAGACTTTGACTGCACTACCAGGGGAACGTAAATTAAAGAGCTGGCATGGTGAATCCCCGCTTTTTCTGTGAAATACCCTCCTGAAATATAATTAGAAGCTTCCCTTTCAAAGTCTTTCAGAATCACCTCCTGCTGATGATTAAAACAATAAACTGCCAGATTATCCTCTTCTGTTAATTTAAATTTAACCTCCTTCTGAGTGACACCATTCTCAAAAATAGCAGGGAAATCCAGCGTGCTTCTTTCCGGATTATAGATTCCTACACCAAAAACCGAAACATCCATTAAAGTGTTTACATTTTCATAAATCAATTCAATGATATTTTCAATCGATAAGGAAGCTGTTATACTTTGACCCATTTCGCTAAGCAACTCAAGGTTCTTATAGGCTTCCTCCAAATAATTTGATTGGGTTTCAATTTGCTTATTTTTGAGGGAAAGTTTCGAATTGGCCTTTCGGGTTTGTAAATAAGTAAAGAAAATCAAACAGAGAATGACGGTAATCAGAACGATTCCCGTAATGGTATATCGGTTAATGGATTCCTGTTTACTCAATTCCAGTTCCTTCAGCTCTTTGTCCTTTTCCAGCATGGCAAAAGCAGCCTTCCTTTCCTGCTTTTCCATTTCCTGCTGTTTCAGTGCATAGGCTTGTATTTCCCTGTTTTTCTCTAATAGGGCAATTTGTTTTTCCTGCTTTTCCGTTTGATATTGCCTTTTCAATAATAAAATATCCTGCTTGGCTTTTTCATTTTTTAAATGTTCATTTTTTAACTCAAACTCCTTCAATTCCTTATCAATTAAAAGCAATGCCAACTCCTGATCCCTTTTTTCTGCCTGAAGTTGGAGTTTTTTCACCTCCAGGGTATCCAGTTCCTGCCCCACAATCATCTGCTCACGTTTATTGATAATGAATTGCTTTCTATTTTCGGCTTCTTCCTTTTCCAACAATTTCTTCTGTTCATCCAGCTTATCTAACAATAAGCTATCTTTGATTTGGGAATATAGCTGATGATAAGCCAGTGATTTTTTGTACTTTTTCTTGAAGGTATAGGCATTATACAAATAGTAATAGCTATGGTATAAAATTTCCTTGTTTTCCAATTCCTTAGCTATTTCCTGAGCCTTATTGGCATATTCAATTGCCGCTGTAAAATTATCGAGTTTAATATAAATCAGGGCAATTTGGTTATATGTTCGGGCAATCCCTTCCTGATCTTCAACTTCCTGACTGATTCTAAGTTTTTTATCATAAGAATTGAGGGCATGTTTATAATTAGTGGGACCTCCTCCTTCATCACCCAGGTATTGGTAAATCTGGCCAATGGTTAACAGAGTTTCGGTATATTCTGGAAAATGCGCATTATCCATATCAAGATCTTTACAAACAATTCTGAAATCCATAAAGGCTCCTAAAGATTTGTTGTAATTTTTTAAATCCTTATATACATAACCTATATCATGAAGTGAATGGGCGATTCCTACAGAATCTTTAATGGTTTTGTTGATATTCAGAATTTTCAGATTGTAATTCAGAGAAGCATTGTAATCCTGAATTTTGTTGCTGCTGTTGGCCAGTTTTTCAAGGGTTCTTAAAATTTTGGTGGTATCTTTTCTGGCAGAGTACAATCCCATTAAATGGCTATAATTAACTATGGCTTTTTCATAGCTTCCCATCTCGCAATAGATTTTCCCTGTATTTTCCAGAATGTTAATCTGGCCTAAGTCATCCCCTAACTTTTCTTTATGACTTTCTGCTACAAGAAAATATTCCAAAGCCTTATTAGGGGATTCCCATTTTTTATAGAGATAGGCCAATTCCAGATAAACATCAGACAAACCTTTATCATCCGATAATCTTTCATATTCTTTAGAGGCCCTCAAAAAGTATTTTAAAGCAGAGCCCGTTTGATCTTTTTTCAAATAACTTCTGGCAATGGTTAATAAATTACGGGCATTGAACTCAGAGGGGTCAGGGCCTTCGTTCATCAATAGAGCCTCTTCAGCAAATTGAATGGCATTTTCAGAAAATCCCCTTTCAAGAAAATCCTCAGCTTCCCGGGTGAGTTTTTCCACATTGGCTGAGGTAATTACTCGTTTTTTATCCAGGGAGAAAGAAACTTCCGTTTTCACCTGGGCATGTATTTTTGCGGAAATAATACTTAAACAAGCAATTACTAAGTATAATTTTTTAGTAATTTTCACCTTTTGGGTAATTTAATGTGTAATTGTTTTCCTTATATTATATGGTTATTGGTTATTTATTTGGTAATTATTTTTCCCGATCTCATCAAAAACTTGTGTTATTCCTTTAGACACAACTAATTGATAATGAGATGGAATGCTTTTTTAACAATTAATTAATGTAATATAATTCAATTTAAAATAGCAATTTACAAAAAGCAGATAATTATGGCTAATTTTTTATTATAGATGGCAGATTTTATTTTTGAACAACAAAAAGTAAATATAGTGTCATATTTATATTTACCCGGCCTGAAATGTATCCCTAAAGTATTTCACTTCACCAATAAATAAACATTAGTAATCAATTAACAATCTGAATTAAACTCTAACTCACTAAAATTAATGAGCCTAATTAAAAAAAAAAGAGTCTGGTTATCGAGTGTCATAATCCTATTACTTGGACTTTACATTTCTACCATTCATGGCTTTCTCTCTGTTTCAAATCCTATTAAAGCCAAAATTCTGGTAGTGGAAGGTTGGCTGCCCAATTATGCCCTTGAAGAAGCAGCCAAAGAATTTACAGAAAATGATTATGATTTTATTATTACCACAGGAATGCCTCTCGATCCGGAATACAGGATGGTCACCAATGGCAATTTAATATTTGTCCCCCCAAAAGCAGATACATTCCCTTACCCTGGCAATATGGATCAACCAGAATTAATTATCGGGGCAAAAAGTACACCTTTGCTGGGCGGATATGCAAAATTCAAATTATTTGTCAACAGCAAAGAAATCGATGATATAAAAACTACAGGGGAATTTAAAAACTACAACTTTAATCTCAATATGCCATTATCCGCTATCGACACCATCCGCATCCGATACTATAACGATGCTTTTAAAAATGGAGAAGACAGAGATTTGTTTGTGGATTCAGTGAAACTGGCCGGAAAATCTTTTTCTGCCCGAACAGACTACTTTATTTATGACAGAGGTACTTATGGTGGAACCGACATTTTCAAAACTAATTCTATAGCGGAGTACTCAGCTAATTACCTTAAGTACCTTGAAATTGAAGAAGATAAAATATTAGCAATAGCTGCAGAGGAAAAGGAACTCAACAGAACAAAATCCAGCGTGATGGCAGTAAAAAAATGGCTTGAAGAAAACACCAATGAAACTACTTCTATAAATGTGATTACATTGGGAACACATTCCAGAAGAAGCTGGATGATTTATGAAAAACAATTAAGTGAACTGGCCAATGTAGGAATAATTACTCTGGACGATATTCAATATGACAAAAATAGTTGGTATCTTTCTCCAAAAGGCTGGTTTGTAGTTTTGAAAGAATCAGCAAAATATATTTACACCATGATATTCTTGTGATAATACTGAATTCTACCAACCTAATTTAACCTGAAAAACTACTGTAAACCATCATGAGAATTCCCCTTACAATTATTTCATGTTCTCTGTTTTTCCATGCACTTTCTGCCAATGGACAGATGAAAAAAAACCAAAGCCTGGACAAGAAAAAAGCAACTTATCTGAATGCCAGGAAAGCCTTAGAACAACAAGATAGTCTAATGGCTTTTGATGCCTCTATTGTGCTTACTCAGGAAGAGCAAAATGCAGAAGAAAAATTAGGCCGACTCAGGAATAAAATGCTTAAAGATTACCGGGAGAATCACTATTTCCCTCCTGCAAGTTATTTTTACAGATGGGAAAAACACATGGAGGAAAGTCAGCTTTTTGATTTGCTCAAAAAAATGCCCAAAGGGGGAATTCATCATTTGCATCCTGTAACCATGCAGGATTATGATTGGATTGTGGAAAGAGCTGCAAGGGAAGAAAACTGTTATGTGTATTGGGAGGTAGATAATAATAGTTTCGTAAAAGGGCAATTGGGCTTTTTCAAACATGGACAACAACCCACAGGTTTTTACCCCACCAAAGAATTAGCCACTAAAAATCCTCAGTTTAAAACCGAATTATTAGACCTGCTTACTTTTGATAATAGTATTAGCAATGATTCTACAGACATCTGGATGGAATTTGAGAAAACCTTTCAGCGTACTGGAAAATTCTATAAATACCAGCCTATTTTTAAAGAATATTTTAGAGTGGCCATCAAAAATATGATAAAAGATGGTCTTCAGCACCTGGAATTAAGGGAAGGGTTGTCTTTCACACTTTATGACCTAGAACACCCTGAAGGATATTACACTCCGGATACCACTATACAATACTGGAAAGATCTGGAAAACGAATTCAAACAAGAAATCCCGGAGTTTTCTATTAAAATCATCCATACATTTCTGCGATTTTTTGAAAAAGAAAAAGTATGGCAAGATATGGAACTGGCCTTTCAACTAAGGAAGAAATACCCCGAAATGATAAAGGGTTACGATCTTGTAGCCGAGGAAGATGCCGGAAATACCTCCATTTATTTCCTAGACAACTGGCTGAAAATGGATTCATTACAGATGGTTTATGGTGTAGATCTTCCACTTTACCTCCACGATGGAGAAAGCAATTGGATATCAAATGATAACCTCTACGATGCAGTTTTACTGAACAGTAAAAGAATAGGCCACGGTTTCAATTTATTCAGGTATCCCGCTCTTATCCAGAAAGTGAAAGAAAATAACATTTGTGTAGAAGTAAACCCTTTGAGTAATCAGATATTAGGTTATATCTCGGACCTGAGAATGCACCCGGCCACTTATTTTATGAATCAGGGCGTGCAAATTAGTATCAGCCCGGATGATCCGGGGGTTTTTAGTTACACTGGAGTTACTCCCGACTATTGGGCTATTTACCTGGCCTGGGAACTCGATTTCCAGGCACTGAAAAAACTAGTTTGGAACTCAATAATTTACAGCAGCCTCAATGAAAAGGAAAAGGAAATGTCTTTAAAAGCACTGGAAAAAAAATGGGCAGAATGGATTGATTATGTCAATTCTGAATTGAATTAAGTTTCCATTTTTTCACAAAAAAAAGACCTGCAAAAAAATTAGCAGGTCTTTTTTTGAAGTAAAGTTGTCCAAATGGAATTACCATGACCAAAATCTACTCCTTCTTGTCTTGAAATCCCTTACTTTAGACTACTTCAGGAATTAAAAATTTTCCATTAACTTCCAATCCATTTATTTTTCAATTTTTCCAATTCCCCCTTATTTTCCATTTCAGAAATGAAAGCATTCAAATAATCCAGAAAATCCTTTTCAAATGAGGGAAGAAGAATCGCAATTTCCTCCTTATCATCATACACATAACCTCTTGACATCCCGCTAATTAAAGTATGAGATATAGTTCTTTTTATCCCAGACATCGCAATATTAAACTCCCCAGTGGCCACCCCACTTATCAGGGCCCTTTCTCTCACCTTTACAAAGTTTATTTTCACCCCGATTTTTTCCCCTAATAAATGAGCCAGATCAATATCAAAACCTTCCCATTTTTCATTAATCGCATCATAATGGGTAAAGGGTAAATTTTCCCCTGTCGATCCAATCGTGAGTACTCCTTTATCCAGTACATATTCCATTAATGAGGAATATTTATTTTTAGATTGTGCCTTTACTTCAGAAAAATTTATCAAAAAAATCAATCCTATAAAAAAAATTAGTAGTGATTTAGTGTTTACCACACTCCGTCTCATAGCTGTTTAAATTTGTTCAAAAAAGTTTAATTCATGATAGTTTAGGTAGAATATAAGGTGCCACTGGTGTTAAAAAAGCGATATCAGTTTAGTATTGACAATCAGTGTATTATCTCACTGAATTTCCTCACTTATTTCGTGTTGTTCGCACCGCGTAGATGAATCAAAATGTCTTCAACCATTTCACCAAAATTCCATCTTTCGTAGTCAAAAGTTAGCCCTAGTCTTACAATAACGGTTTTTTTGGAAGGAATTATAATTATGTTTTGGCCCTGGTATCCCGAAGCATAAAAAAGATCATTAGGAAGGTTGGGCCAATGTCTGGTTTTTCCAGGAACTGGCATTTTGGCATTTTTCCAAAAGTGTGCCCCATACTGCCCATATTTGTCCAATTGAGAAGGCGATCTGGAATATTCTACCCAGCCCTCTGGCAATATCTGTTCGCCATTCCATTTTCCATCATTTAAATACAATAAACCAAATTTTGCATAATCCATCGGAGAAGCATATACAAAGGAAGAGCCTACAAAATTTCCACCAGGATCTACTTCAAGGTACGTATTATCCATCCCCAACTTACGAAAAAGCATTTGATAGGGAAATGCCAGATAGTCTTCCAAAGAGGAGAAATAACTCTTTATAACCCCTGATAAAATATTGGAGTGAACACTTGAATATCTCCAGGAAAAATTTTCTAATGGTTTTTGAATTAATTTTTGTCCAAATTCAAATACATCAGGCTGATTGAATAGCATTTCGGCCAATTTTAATTTATCGTGAAAATCGGCAAATTGAAGCCCGGTTTCCATTCGGAGCAACTGGTGAATTGAATACCGGTGCTGTTTATTTAATAGTTTCTCTTTTGGAATTTCCTCATAAATATTTATTGCTTTTTCCTTCACCAGAATTCCTGTGACCGCATTGGTAATACTTTTGGCTAAAGACCAGCCAGCCTGAGGAATATCCCTTCCATATCCCGCAGCATAATTTTCAGCAATAATTTTATCCTGATGAATCACCATTATTGCCCTCGTATTCAGCGGATTTTTTATATCCTTTTCCACAAATGCTTTCCTTACTATTTTCTGGATATCTGAATCATATTCTGCTTGAAGGTCGTCACATGGTTTGACACTAACATGAGGAAAGGAAAAGCCATCTGAATTTTCCCCAAGGTGGCATCCTGTTGCAGGATGATACCAGCATTTTTTCGAAAAAAAACCTAAAACAGAGGCTTTTACATAACCCTGTTTTTCATTTATCCTCAGTTTTACAAACCAGGCCTTTTTAAGTTCATTTTTCTTTACATCAACAGGTTCACGAAGGCCTATAAAAAAAGCAGAAGCCATCAATTTTGCTGCAAATCCTGTAGCAATTGGTAGAAACCTTTGGCATAATAAATATAAGGACAGGGCAATAAGAGAAAATGCAATGACTATTAAAAAAAATTCCAACATTTCAATCATTCAAACTCACGACTATTATAAGCCTTCATCATTTATTTTTTCAGAAAACTAATAGATTTCAATGAGAAAAAGGAAATTTAATAATCAGGCTATGTATTTTTTTATTTTTTTTCTACTTTAGCTGAAATACAAAAACACCACACTACATTTTATCCAGGATATTTAAAAAAATGCTTTATTTTTTTAAATGATACTTTTCCAATAAGCAAAACTCAACCAAAAACTAATTTTTCTGTCTGTATGGGAGATTTACTGGAAAAATATGATCTTCGGCAGTTTTTTTCCGTATACTAAATAACCAATCGTTTATTCTCTGAATGTTCATTTTACAGAGAGTAACTTCTTTAAAAATAAAATTCAGGGGATTAAAATAATTTAGGATTAGACAATAATCAGTCAAAAATTATCTTCTTAAATTAAAATGATGCTGTAAAAATACTTACAAACTACACTAATGCATCTTCAGATCCTGATCAACCACTATTTATCAATTGCCTATTCAGGTATATAATTTTACCGGCAATAATTATTTGGTAAAATTTGGTTTACTATTTCCAAAAAACACCGACACTAATAACTAAAAAACTTAAGGGGAATTCATTTTTAAATCAGGAATATTTTCCCTGAAAGTATTCACTTATTTTATTTTTTCATCCAATCAATCTCTTAATAACATGGTACAACAATATGATGAACTTGAAAAAGAGAAAAAACCATCATTAGTATTGGTGGGCTTTCTCATCGTGGCTATCTGTTCTGGTATTTCCGGATTTATTATCGGCTTCTTTTTGGAGCAAATCCTGAGTTTTTTCAAATAGGAAACCCTTAGCCCTCAATTATGTGGGAAATCACCCATGAATACGTCATAATTGATGGATAACTCAAAAAACTAATGAAAACTCCTAGCTTTCCTTTTGGGGAAATTCCTGACTGTTTTCCATTCTAAAACTGAAGAAAAACCTTTAATAGTGTCAGGCTAAAGATTCAAGCTTTTTTTCCTTCTTTTGAAAAGTTATGGGGATAAATTCTTCAGTAGGCATTCCGATATGAGCTAAGGCCCACTCTTCATCATATCGGGTCACCATTTGCTTTATACATTCTACTCTGTTTTCTCTCGGCTCTTCGCAATCCTCCCATCTAAAAATTTCCACTTTATAATAATAGCTTGTTTTCTTTCCATTAATCTTCACATCCACTTCAATTTCGTGTTCCCCTGCAATGTTGGGTAATTCTATGGCAATTGATTTCATATCTAATTTTTAAAAGTTAAGGGTAAAATTTTAGTTCAAAATACATTTATTGGATTTATAATTAATTGAAATTGATTGATGCACTTCTAAATTAGTCAATAAAAAAGGGAAAACAAATCCAATACCATACAATAATTCATTGAAAATCAATAAATTAAAAGGCACGCAAAAAATCAAAAGCAAAAATTATGTTCGCTCACGGGCATAATTGTTCGTAGGAGAACATTAAAGTCTTTATTCGGAAAGTGAATTTCAAAGCAAAAATCAATTGTTTTATTTAGATTTACCTTCAGAAAAAGCACTAAATTCAATTTGTTTTGAAAGTAAAAATAGGTATCATAAACGTTTCAGACAGGGCCAGTAAAGGCATTTATGAAGATATTCCGGGAAAAGCAATAGTTTCCACCTTAGAAGAATATTTAACCACAAGTTTTGAAAAAGTCTATAAGGTAATTCCCGATGAACAGGATCAGATTTCAGCGGCTATGGTAAAAATGGCTGATGAGGAAGGGTGTTGCCTGATTGTTACTTCAGGAGGTACAGGACCTGCCAAAAGAGATGTAACTCCTGAAGCCACTGAGGCTGTCTGTCAAAAAATGTTGCCTGGTTTCGGTGAACTTATGCGTCAGGAAAGTCTGAAGTATGTCCCCACTGCAATTCTATCCAGGCAAACTGCAGGAATTCGCAACCATACCCTAATTATTAACCTTCCTGGAAAACCCAAAGCTATAAGGCAATGCCTGGATGCTGTATTTCCAGCAGTACCCTACTGCATAGATCTTATTGAAGGCCCTTATCTGGAATGTGATGAAAAGGTAATAAAACCATTCAGACCCAAACAATCTTAAGCGCTTCACTGGCAAAAAATTGAATTATATTCAGGCATAAGTGTTTAAGACTTTGAGGATTGGAAATTGGGTTTCACGTATAATTTAATTCTTTACAAATCTAATTTATTATTTTTGCTTAAATTCGAGTGCTTAGATATAAAAAATGATTAAAAGACAGGCAGAAGCAAATATCCCAAACAGATGGGGAAACTTTAGGATGATCGGATATGCAGAAAATGAAAACGATTATGCACCTCATTTTGCTATGGTTCATGAAAAAACTGATTTTTCAAAACCTGTGACCGTAAGAGTTCATTCTGAATGTATTACAGGAGATTTATTCGGGTCGTTCAGATGTGATTGTGGAGAACAACTTGAAGAATCCAGCAGGATTATCAGTAAAAATGGTGGCATTATTCTGTATTTGCGTCAGGAAGGAAGAGGTATTGGTATTTTGAATAAATTGAGGGCTTACGTTCTGCAGGACAAGCATAAATTAGATACCGTAGAAGCCAACGAGAAATTGGGGTTGCATGTAGATTTGAGGGATTATTCAATTGCCATTCTGATGTTGGAGGATTTAGGAATAAAAGAAATAAATTTACTTACCAACAATCCCGATAAGATTGCCTCATTTGATGGTTCCTCTATAAAGGTGGTAAGCAGGCTTCCCATTATTATTCCACACCACGATATAAATCTCAAATACCTCAAAACTAAACAGGAAGTTTTAGGTCATATGTTCAAGTATCCATCTGAAAACGGGAATTCCGAACACTAAAAAAAACCGAATTTTCTAAAAATTAAAAGCAGACCGTAAATAGTTTACGGTCTGCTTTTTCATTTTTGGTGTATCAGTGATGGACTACTGATTGGTTTAATTGTTAAACGTTAAAGCTCGATTGTTTTTCAGTCGGGCTTTTTTATTTTACTTAATATAGGAAAAAAATGTTAAAGTGTCTAGCAATCACAATTTTATCAGCTGAATCATTTCCAAAAAATCAATTCTATCTTCACTAAAAATCCCCTTTAAAAATATGGAATTATCCCGACTATTTTTTAGCTTCGCAGGCTTTTTTTAAGAGTTGGGGAACTCCTCCCCATCTCTATTGAAAATTTCGGAATTAAGCCATCCGAAAAAAAATGGAAACGGCATTACAAGACGATTGGGTTAACCGGGTTGACCGATTGTCAAATGATAATTACCTCATTGTAGATGATTTTCTTAGTGAGGAAAACCTTTGGGGAATTAAATCTTACTTCAAAGGTATGAGGGAGGAAAATGAACTCCAAAAGGCAGGCATTGGTACCCTTTCAGCGCACCAGTTTAACAGTGAAATTCGTGGAGATTCTATTTTCTGGCTATCAAAAGGGGAAAATCCTTTTATTGATTACTTCCTTCAGCGGATGGATGAACTTAAAGAAAACCTTAACCAGTTATGTTTTTTAAGCTTATCTGGCTATGAATTCCACCTAGCTTTATATCCCAGAGGTTCTTTCTACCTAAAACACCTTGACCAGTTCAAGGGAAGAAACAACCGCCTTGTTTCGGTTATTCTTTATCTTAATGAAAACTGGATGAAGGGTGACGGAGGAGAATTAAAAATGTATTTAGAAGATGGTGAAAAGCTAATTGAACCTATTGCCAATAGATTAGTTATTTTCAAAAGCGATTTGGTAGAACATGAAGTGCTTCCCACCTTAAAAGAACGCTATAGCCTCACCGGCTGGATGTTATACCAACCCCCGGGATTAGGCTTTTTACTAGGTTGAACCGGATTTGGATTTCCGGTTCAATTCCTTATTATTCCAAGGAATTAATCTTAAAATTAGGAAATAAATCTGGTTTTTATTTCCTTTAAACAACTAAAAACAGGTATTGGAAGGATAGGCCTTGCCAACCTTAAATTCACCATAAATTAATTCACCTTAACTTTTCTTCTAAAACCTTATTTAAATGGAGAAAACTGGCAATTCTCCTAACTGTAAATGACAATTGTTCAAACTATGCGAAGTGGTTGAACAAAAATTACAACATTTAAATATTGCCACATCTAATTGATATTGAGGTGAAGTGGCTCAATATTAATATAGTACTGGTACTTACTTCAAAATTCTATGAAGATTAATTTAGTTGTTTCTGAAATTTTTCTGCTGCTGTTTATTTCTTTAAATGTTTGGGCACAGGAAACTAATCTAACCCCCGATTTCATCACTAAGGAAGAGCCTTTTGCTTCCTTTGATTTCCGCTGGAACAATAGGAACAATCTGGATATTTTAATTGCCCTTAATGTACAAAACGATCCCGCAATCTATGACGAAATGATCTACCACGATCCGGAAAAGTTGGTGGTAGAAGAAATCCAGGGTGAATTTTATTGGCTAAACAGCAGTGGTACTGAGCGTTCAGCAACAATTAAAGCAGAAAATATTTTTAAAGATTCTACGGGCTACGTTTGGGTCGGGCATTTTAGAAACCGACCTTATGGTCTGGGGAATACCCTCAAAGGTAGCGACCGGTGGACCAGAGGTTATTTTAATATCCACTATTCCATCGATAGTATTTTTTATACCACCCCAAAAATTCCAGTTTATTACGATAAAACAAAAATTTCTAACCCTGAAGAATCTTCAGTTTCCATGGGAATCATTTCCCTTACTAAAAATAAAACAGAGGATGAGGCTACTTTAAACTTATTTGCCAGTGAGGAAAAAACGAAAATTAAAAAAGCTTTCATTCTGAATATAGCAGATAGTACAGTAATAGGAGAAAGTATAGACTGGCCGCAGCAGATGATGACTGGAAACAATCCTAAGATAAGGATAAAGCTAAAAGAAAATGTATGGCCGGAATTAAATTACATTGTAAAGCTGGATTATGAAGTAGATACCATGAGGAATTTGCCCTATTGGCAAAGGCTCATGCAATTTGATGTGATTCCTACATTTGAGGTAACCAAAATTGAACTGGTAGAAACAGGAGAAGAAATTATCAGAAACAGGGTAAATCTCAACTATAATAAAAACCTTAAATTAAGAATTTACACCAATGCTTCCGCAGAACAGGGTTATATAACCAATAGCATGGAGGTAAA
Organism: Flexithrix dorotheae DSM 6795; assembly: GCF_000379765.1. Classification (GTDB taxonomy): domain Bacteria; phylum Bacteroidota; class Bacteroidia; order Cytophagales; family Flammeovirgaceae; genus Flexithrix; species Flexithrix dorotheae. The sequence goes on along the minus strand of NZ_KB903520.1, from coordinate 254,176 downwards.
GTTTAAGATTCTGGAAGAAACCCGAAACCTGCTGGGCTATCAGGAACCTATCCCTGTAGCTTTTGATAAGCGGGGAATTGGAATTTTGGATATTAACCTAACCGATGCGCAGGATGGAGCTTATACACTGGTAGTAGATGAAGGGAATGTGAAAAGCAAAACCAGTCTTTCCAGTGAAGAAATTATTGATCTAAGCCCGTTAGACCCTATTCTAATTGTAAGAGACACCAGAAATATGATTAAATCTTTAAGGTTTGATTATACTGAAAAAAACTATGAAATTAGTTTTGGTTTGGTAAAACCCATTTCCGCCAATCAGGTATTTGCCATTTCCAATACAAATGTAAAAAAGGAGGCCATTTTTGATGAGAATAGTCAACGATATCAAATAGAATATAAACTGGAGGAATTTCCCAAAAATGCATTGTCCAATTTCATTTTAAATGTTTCCGGTCATGAGCTTCTGGAATACGAATTTTACATTATGGATAAAACCCAAATTTCTCAGGGAATTCAAAATGAAATTGATATAATGGTAGGTTCTATTCCCAATAAAAAAAGACCATCCCATTTAAGAGATGATAATAACACCACAATTTTAAAAGAAGCTTTTCAAAAGGTAATTAATGAAAAATTTGCTTCGATTCTGGAAAAGTCAACTCCTAAAGAAATAGCCGATTTTAATGACAATCTGAATGATATTTTGAGCTTTTATGTGGAATACCTGGCTAATATTCCCAAAGACAGGGCTGATGATCCGGCTTTCTGGAATTCTTCAGGAGATAAACTGGTAGATACAATTGGTGGGGTTGCCTTGCGGTATTTGGGAGTAGTATTAGGCTAGTGCGACTAGCAGAAAGTCTGTCCTAACGAAATCTGTAAGGTTTATCAATGGATCAACAAGTTGGCTATTCATTCCCAAACTCCAGATACTTTTTTAATGCCTGTGGCACTAGCCAGCTATTTCACTTCAATTAGAGCAGGTTTATCCGAAACATTATTCCCAAATAGTTTTGGGTCAGAAAAGGAAAAATCGTAAAAAAACTTTCCGTTTCCGGAAAAAGTTTTGGGGACATATCCCAGTTTTAATTGGATAGTTTGAAAAACCAAGCCTTCATTTCTTATCCTTGCCCCAATCCCAAATGAACTATAGAGACCCTCAAATAGTGATTTGGAATCAAAACCAATTAATCCAACATCGACAAAATTGAAAAGGGCTACACGAAAACCATAAAAGTAAATTGGAGTAAAAAATACACTTTCATAATTAAGGATTAATTTCCGGTCACCATCCGGTTTTAAACCTGAATACCCATTCAGGTTTTCGCTTAAATTCAGGTTTTGGATTTTTGTCAGTCTGTTTTTAGAAAGGGCAAATTGAAAATCCACAAAATGTCTTACTTTCCAAATACCCAGATTTTTTAAGTTACTGAACATTCCCCCCTGAATTAAGAATGTAAGATCTTCGAATCCATTGTTTCGGTAAAAACTCCCGATTTTATTGGAGGCCGAAAAATAACCGAATGGATCAATTTTAATCCCATAGGTAATTTCTAATCCGCCATAAGGCCGTTTTAAAAATTCTCCATAATCATATCCGAATGTCACCCCGGCTTTAAACCCTACCGGCACGTTTTCAGTCCGATTAAAACCCAAAAGCATTCTTGTATTTAAATAATCCCTTCTGGAATAACTAATACTACCGATATATCCGCTTCTGTCATGAAAAAAAAAGTTACTGTCCTGACTGACTTCCGGTCTCGCCAGAAAATCCGTCTTATATACCCTGTTAGCCACAATCAACCGTTTCCTTTCATCAGAATTAGAAACTTTAAAAGAACGTCCGAGCCAGACATCATAAACATTGGTTTTAAAAGGCACCCTAATGATAGAATCGGAAGGCTCTGATTCTATCCTGAAGTCTTCCACCTGATTTACTGCTAACCCTCCCCCATATTTCAGGTTTGGATATAAAAACTCCCTCTGAAAATCAATTCCCGTTTTTGAATATTCAAAATCCCGGATATATTCGAATGTTCCGGTAATTAAAGTCCCTGCCAGGTTGGGATTGGTAAGACGACCCCGGTAGGCAAAAGTTGGGTTTTCATTGGCTTTATAAAAAAAGGAATTATTAAACTCAATCCCCATTCCCAAAAAATTCCTGTCATAAAGATCGATTCTAAAATCTGTAGGGCTACTTCCCGACCCTCCCAGTCCAATCGAAAATACATCTTTCACAATAATAACCAATTCTACTTCTTCCGGGTTATTTTCCTGAATCACAGGTAAAATCCTGACATCCTCAATAAAACTCAAATCACGAATAATCCGCTCATTATCTGCCAAAAGATAAGGATTTACAGTCTCTCCCTCTTTTACAATCAGGTAATCAAACAAAACGTGTTCCCTGGTATAGAAATGACCATCATCAAGAAGTTCCGTTAACCTGTTCCTGTGCGTGGCGGTTGTATCGTAAACCGATCCATCCAGTATTTCCACATGCTTAATTCTGATGGAAGAAATGGTCTTTCCTTCAAACTCCCTGAATTTTTCTTCACTCCGAATAAAATCGGTGGTATCCAATGGGTTTATGTATGCAGAAAAATTAATTAAAACATCATAGAGTTCTTTAGTAGTTTTCCTTTTATAGGCAAGAAGTTTCAGCTTTTCATAAAATCTTGTGGTTTTTGTTTTATCCTGAATAACATACTCTTTGTTACTGGGAATAATGACAACAGTATCTTTGGGAATATCAAAAATACTATCCTCATAAAACAGAAAATTATTGGCTTTTATAGATATAGTATCGAAAGAAACGATTTTATCCCCTCTCTTTTGCCCCTTGGCAGAAAGTCCACAAAACATTGCGGGAATGAAAAAGAAAAGAATAATTCTTAACCTGATCACTAATGAATTTTTGATATCTTTAAAGCAAAAGTTTCCGGACAAATTTATCTTAAAATTCCCTGAATTTTACAGTCCGCGATGGAATCCTTAAATCTAAAATAAATTAAATTTTTACACCAATTAAACCTGTAAAATAATGGACGAAAAAACCCTGAAAGCAATAGCCCAACAACTCAGAAAACCGGAAGGTGAATACGCTACAGCTGTTGGAAATAAAATGAATGAAGGGAATAAAATCATAAACCTTCAATCCATCGAAGCCATGGATATTCAGGATAATGACGAGATTCTGGAAATAGGAATGGGCAATGGTTTTTTCGTAAAAGAATTATTCAATATAAATAAGACTATAACCTATTCTGGCTGCGATTATTCAGAGGAAATGGTAGCTGAGGCAGCAAAACTTAATGATAACCTGATAAAGCAAAATAAAGCTGAATTTATACTCGCTAATGGGAAAGAACTACCTTTTAATGATCATCTTTTTGACAAAATATTAACCATAAATACTTTATATTTTTGGGAAGACCCGGAAAATTATTTCAATGAAATAAAACGGGTCTTAAAAAAAGATGGGAAATTAACTATAGGGATTCGCCCCAGATCTGTCATGAAGAGTTATCCTTTCGTAAAATATGGCTTCAACATGTTCTCCAAAGAAGAATTAATTACCCTCCTGACCCAAAATAAATTTGAAATAGAAAAAGTGGAAGAAAACATGGAACCCGATCAGGAAAATGAAGGCATTAAATTTAAGGTAGAAAATCTAATTGCGGTGGCAAAGATCATCAATTAGCAGAGATTCAGGTTTGGCTTTTCATCTTCTACCAAACCTGAATTATTTCCTTTTTTATCCTTCTACCATTTCCTTTATTTTTTTAAAAACAGCATCCCAATTAGCATCTGAATGTTCGTATTGCATTTTGGTAACCGAGTTTTCCTGGGTAAAAATTAACTGACAACCATTACCCTTTTCCTCCAATCTGAAGGTAAGAATGATATAATTTTCCGGTACATCCGGCAATCCGGAAAAGTTACTCCAATAGTCATACTGAAAGACTTTTTCTGGTTCAAATTTTAATATAGTTCCTTTATCCCTGTAATCCTTTCCTTCCCAGCTTCCAGTGAAAACAATGGAACTTCCAGCCTTCCATTCGGAGATAACAGTTGTACCAAAAAGGTATTCTTTAATTTTTTCGGGTTGGGTCAATGCTTCCCAAACTTTTGATTTTGAAACATTAAAAGTTATTTCTTTTTTAATTACAGGTAAGTTTTCCATGGTCATTTTTTTATACCAAAAGTAGAAAAGGGCATAAGGAACCACTTACAAAAAAAGGAGCAAAACTTATAAATTATGGAAACCATAGTAAAGATAAAATAATAACATCCGTTTTCAACTTTACTAAATTTACTTTTTCGCCTGACTTGGAGGCACACCAAATTTCTTTTTAAAAGCCGCACTAAAGTGCTGGGGAGAAGCATAACCCAATTGATAAGCTATTTCAGAAATAGTTTTTTGGGTATCCAGAAGGGATTTTAAAGCCAATTCCAAACGAAAATTTGAAAGAAAACCAAAAGCAGTTGTTTGAAACATTTCCTTAAACCCTCTTTTCAATTTGTATTCATTCATGCCTACATGCCTGGCTAGTTCCGACAAACCCGGAGGATTTTCCACATTAGCCATTAAAAAATCCCGGGCTTCCAGCAATCTTTCCTGATCTGCTTTTCTTTTGCAATAAACATTTTTATCTCTTTCCGCCTGATCAAATGCTTCAGCCTGCAAAACCAAAATCTCAAGACTTTTGGAAAGTAAATACATTTTGCGCAGCCCACCCCTGTATTTACAATTTAAAAGATCATTTATCGCCTTATTCAAATCTGGTGAAAGCATTAAAGAATTCGGAGCTAAAACGACCGGACCTCCTTTTAGCATGTTTTCGGCAAACCTGTTTAAAATGTCATTTCCATCTTCAATCATCCTCAGAAAGACTTCCGGCCTGAACTGAATGGCAAGACTTTCAGCCACCAATGCTCCATTCTGAAAAGTATTCTTAAAGCCCGGTGAATAAACAATATTGTGTTTTCTACCTTTCACATTATATTCCCTGCCCTGCTGATGAATGACATAAGTGCCCTGCAGGTTAAATTCCAGGTTTACTACATCAAGTGGATTTTCCTTTTCAAAATAATAATGATCCTTATATCGATGCCTGGACCAGGCAATTCGGATGCCATCAAACCACCAATGTTTAACCTCTGTAGTCCCATAAGTCCTTTCCTCCAGAATCGCCTCTTCCTTCAATTGATCAGTAAGCAAATCAGCAACGGTGATGCTGGGCTGGAAAAAATTTTTAACTAGGGAGAGCGATTTTGATTTCAGGGATTTCATGAATTAAAATTAAGCAGGACTGCTCATTCCTGCAAGAACTCAGGAATCCGGAGTTTTGGAAAAGTGAAGATATTTATAAAATTTTGGTGCCAGTTTTTCATTTTCATAAATGTAAATATTTTGTTCCGTACTCAGTGCATTTAGTTTAAAATCCCGAATCAAAAAATCATGTGTTAGTCCTGTTTTTTTATAATCAAATTTTTTGGACACACCCTGAGGGAAAATATTCATATTCACTGTTTTACCAGAACGGTTTAATTTCCAACCACCTTCCTGAATGACTTCGCCTCCTCTTTTTACCTGAAAAGAACTGTCTTCATTAAATTCATAAGTAATCAATTTATTTTTCCAATCCTCCTCCTTTATTACAAACTCCATCAATTCCTCATCAATACCAACCTCCTCAAACGCAATAATCATTGAATCGGGAATTACTTCCCTATCAATAGAATCCACTTTGAATTCAGGTATTTCCACCGATTCTAGAAGCCATTTCCCAATTAATTCATTTCGCTTTCTTTCTAATTCAATTTTGTCAATAAGTGGGCTGGAAATCAATAACACTTCATATTTATCTCCCCTTTTCCAGGCATTTGCCCAAATCGTATCATTTTGAATTTTTGTAATAAAAAATTCAGACGGATAAAATGACCTGAAAGCTTTATCTAAAAGTAATACAGGTTGCCCCTTTACCTCTCCAAGCATCCAAAAATACATTTCATTTTTAGCTGTATTCATGAAAAAATTGTCTCCGAAGTGTTCTACCACACATTTTTTGGCATTTGGGAAATCCCTATTTTCATCCAGGAAAACCACCCCTAAGGTTTGGTTCCCAAAAGGATCATGTTCAGCTTTAAGAGTCCAATAGTGATTCTTAAGCATTTCAGCAACTTCTTTAATACTTTCAGAAATAGGGGCCGGTTGGAAGGACAAGAGTTTTATGATAGACTTTTCACTATCACTTTTAAAGTTTTTATGAAAAGTTGAATCGAATTCTAATATTAGTGTATCCTTTATGAACTGAAAAGGAATATCTGGTAAACTATTAGTCTGGATAATTCCACCTTTAGCGGATTTGATAAAATGACTCTCGTTTTCCCAGCCTCCATAATCGATAATCAGGCTATCATCTTTAAAAGAATAAATGGTAGCATAAGCTCCACAATAATCCATAGGACGGTCTACATCTACCGCAAACCAACTTCCCTGTAACTTATCAGTTTGGCAACTGGTTATGGTTAAAAGGAATAAAAAATAGTTAAATATCTGAAGGAGGAAATTATTTTTAATGACCATTGTAGTTCTAACTGATTTTATGGTTAGTAACCCCAATGGTCAAATTTATTACAAATCTAAAAATCAATATCGCACAAACCTTTTGATTGCAGAATGATTACCGATATCAAATTTTAAAATATATGCACCTTCGGAAATATCTAAATGATCAAGGCGATAGGTAGATATAATATCTTCTTTTTCCAACTTGACATTTTGCAACATCCTACCCTGCATATCGAATACAGAAATGAGCAAATCTCCAGTTAAAGGATTTTCCATGGCTATATTCAATTCTTCTCTGGCAGGGTTGGGGTAAACGGTGATTGATTCTTCCAAATTTGTCAACTCCCCCCAATTGTAGAAATAATACTTCTTTTCTTTAATTACCCAGTCATTTTGATCATTATCCCAGTCAAAGTTTTCCTCTATCAATTTATAACCACCAGGGCCGTATTTAAACAATTTTCTATTTCCATACTTTTCCTGATTATAATTTGTACTTAGCCTTTCAAAACGCACATTTTTCCCTGCCTCGTTCAACTCAGTAATGGTTACGGAATTATTTTTCCAGGAATTATTTTCACTTTCCCATAAAAATTCCTGTTCTATACTTTCAAATTCTTTTTTTTGAGTCTCCCTTTTTCTAAAAGGTTGCCATGATAAACTTGTAGTATCCCAGTCATAAAAAATAAAATTCGGTCTGTCCTCGCTTAAGTTAACATCATAATCTTCCTTGTACCGTCTGTGTTGGATTTCTCCATCTGGCAGTTGATGCCACTGATCCATTATCATAGAATCCAGTTCCTGATTTTGATGATAATGATAACTTGCATTTGACCGCAAATTCCATGAATTCTGCCCTGAATCAAACCTGAAATTTTTAAGAGATTCTATTTTGCCATTTGGGGTATAGGTAAATTCAGCCTTTCGCATATAATTAAGTTCTCCATTTTCATAAGAGTAACTATTAAAATTAGAAAGTACTAACTTTTCATCCTTATTGAATTGCTGTTTAGCTTTTGAAACTAAAATCCATTTTCCAGTTTCCTCATTGAAAGTATAATCTTCATAAATTTGTGTCTTTTCTTTTTCAAGGTAAGTTCCAGTGTACTTTTCCGTTTCAATCCAATCATTATTCTTCCAGATATATCCTATGATTGAATTATTTCCATAATAGGTATTAATAATATCAAATTCCCCAATATTTCTACTTTCTAACTTCCCTGAATCTTTATTCCACTTAATTCCCTCATAATTGGTAATTTCTCCGGATTTCTCAAATTTGTAATACTCCTTTACAAGCAAGCTAGAATCGGTTTCCGAGATAAAGTGATAAGTCATAACAGAATCTAACCTTAATCTTCCAGAATCCACAAAAACCTCTGGATATGGATATTGCTGAAAGTTTTTCATTGCCCAAACATTAATTTGGCTCATGGAAAAAACAAATATTAAGACTAGCAAAGTTCTCATTATATTATTCCGGGATTATACAAATAAAAAATCTATTTATAATTATAATCTAATAATATCATAATTATTAATCCAAAACCAAAATTTAACCTATTTTTAATCTAATGTTTAAAAAATGTTATTTCATAAATAGAAAAACCAGCACTAAAAGCACTGGTTTTTATCTACTATCACAACATATAATTAAATTATTATACTCATTTTCATAACCTGCTTTATGAAAATCCACCAAGTTATTACACTATATGGCAGGATTTAATTGCACCGAATCGTTTATTTCTTCGATGTCCCCATCTTCAAGTTTTTCCCTTGAAAATAACTTATAGAGTACCGGAACTACCAAAAGGGTCAGAAAAGTAGAAGATACCATTCCCCCGATAATTGTCCAGCCAAGTGGCGGCCATAAATCCCCTTTCGATAAAGTCAATGGCAGTAACCCGAAAATGGTGGTACAAGTAGTAAGCACAATCGGTAAAAACCTGGTTTCACAAGCTTTGATAATGGCTTCTGTTTTGTCCATCCCTCCTATTCTCAATTGGTTGGTATAATCAATTAATATAATGGAGGTATTAATCACTATTCCCACCAAACTGGTAAATCCTACGAAGGCAAAGAAAGAGAAAGTCCACCCGGTGATGAATAGGGCTACTATCGATCCGGTAAAAGCCAAAGGAATGGCAGAAAAAACAATCAGTGGTTGTCTGAACGATTTGAATTGCAAAACAAGAACTGCAAAAATGGCGATGAGTGCCATAATTAGTTTTTGCCCCAAATCCCCAAATGATTCCTGTTGCTTTTCATATTCCCCGGCAAAATGGAATTTATAACCTTCAGGCAACTCGTAATTTTCTAACTTGGCAATAATAGCTTCGGTTACCTTAATGACATTATGGTCATCCAGCACTGAAGCGGTGATCGTAGCGGTCCTTTCCAGGTTATAATGATCTATTTGCGAGGCACTTTTGGCAAATTCTATATTGGCGGTCTGGCTCAATGGCACAGATTTACCCGACATGGTAGTAGTATAAATTCTATTGAAATCATCGAGTGTAGGCTTGTCTCCGAAAGGCATTCTCACCACAATATCAAAGTTTTCCCCATTGTCCATGGTCATTTCATCCACTTTAATTCCGGTTAAACCAGCCCGAACCGCCAAATCAATATTTTGCAAGGGCAAACCAATTAATCCGGCTTTGTCCTTATTGATATTCACTTTGATATCCACTTTGTCAATAGCCAAAGGATTGTAAGTATTGATGACACCTTCAGTTTCTTCCACTGTTGATTCTATATCATAGGCAATTGCCTTGAGCTTATTTAAATCATCCCCATATACTTTCACGACAATTGGCGCATCCACTGGAACACCCTGTTTCAGTTCGGAAAGGGTAATCCTGGCTCCGGGATAATTTTCAAAATCCTTTCTTAATTGTTTGATGGTTGGATAGAAAGTATCTTCTTCCCATTCGGTAAGATTCACCAGCACCTGAGCATAATTCTTTTTAATACTTTTAGGAAATCGGTTATAATATATTCTCGGATTTCCATGGCCTACATTCATGCCATAATCGGTTACCATTGGCATGGTGTCCAGCACACTTTCCACAAATTGAGCAGCCTTATCTGTATTGTCAAGACTGGAACCTTCGGGAGTTTCAATATCAATTAATAAAAGTGGTTTATCTGCCACTGGGAATAAACTTACGCCAACTAAAGGGAACAATGCTATTCCACCCAAGAAAGTCAGCACAGCCAATACCAATACAATTGCTGGCCTTTTTAGGCCAAACTTGAGTGTGCTTCGGTAAAATTTTTCGATCACAAAGTTCAACCCTTTTTGTACCGTTTTTTCCTTTTTCTGCGGTTTGAGTTTAATAAATTTTCCAGCCAGAATTGGAGTAAATGTAAGTGCCAAAATCAGGGAAAGTACTAGGCAATAAACCACAATTAACGGCATAGACCGGATAAATTCTCCCACATCATTATTGATTAAAGCCAGTGGTAAAAAAGAAAGTACTGTAGTGGCTGTAGAACCGATTAATGCCCATCCCACTTCATTTGTTCCTTTAATGGCTGCCTGAATCAAAGTATGCCCTTCATTCAGGTATCTGGTGATATTTTCCACTACCACAATCGCATTATCCACCAAAAGGCCCAATGCGATTACCAAACCGATAATTGAGATTTGATGTAATCCATAATCACTCATATCCAGCATACTGATGGCAATAAATATGGTTGCAGGAATAACCGTCATCACCACTAATGCCGATCTGAAACCCAGAAATACAATTACAATAATCCCGATTAATATAATACCCTGCCCAAGATTCACCATAAACCCATCAATCCGCTGAGCAACTGCAGGGGCCTGTTCAAAAACTTTTGCCACCTCAATATCTCCCTTCAGGCTTTGTTGAAAAGTGGTAATTTCTTTATTCAGATTCTCTGAGATGCTCAGGATATTGTCATTTTCCTTTTGGGTAACCGTAAGAAAAACAGCTTTTTTCTGATTAAAACGCCCCTTGTAAGTCACATCTTCATATTCATAATGGATATGGGCAATATCTTTTAGATATACAATTTTTTCTCCATTGGCAGCAATCACAGTATTATTCAGTTCCTCAATGGTTTTGTAGCTTCCGCTGGTTTTGACGGTAAAGGATTTATTCCCGGAATCAATGGAACCACCAGGTAAATTTCTGTTGTTGCTACTCAGAATATTGATCACCTGATTAAGGGCCACATGCTGTTGTGACATTTTCTGGAAATCCAGGGCAATCCTTACTTCTTCTTCGGGAAATGCATCAATTTCCACAGTTCTCACTCCGGCTACCTTTTCCAGGGCATCTTCTAAATCCTCTGCTTTTTCTTTGAGTTTATGGTAAGAAGCATCATCAGAAGTAATGGCCAATTGCAAAATTTTCACCTCAGCCGGATGCAAATGTTTGACTTCAATTTTGTAAATATCTTCCGGCAAATCTCCCCGAATCGCGCTTACTTCCGATTTTATTTCATCCAGTTTGTCTTCCGTATCTATCCCGAAAGTCCCTTCAATTCTCATAACCACCAGACCTTCCTGCACTGTAGTTTTTATTTCCACAATATCCTCCAGCTCATTGATGGCTTCTTCAATGGGGTCCACTACCAACTCCTCCATATCTTTAGGACTCGTTCCGGGATAAATGGCTGTAATGGAATAATACGCCCCTTTTACCATAGGGTCTTCCGACCTTTTCATGTTCAGGTAGGAAAGTACCCCAGAAAAAATGGCCAGTAAAACAGCCACAATCACAAACTGAAAATTATTGAGTGAAAACTTAGGTAATTGCATTTTTTGATTCCTTTAAAATTTGGGAATAATGTTTTAATCCAAAGAATTTTATCCTTAGCAAAAAACCTCCCCCTAGCCCCCTCTAGAGGGGGAAATTTGATTTTTCCCCTCTGGAGAAGTTAGGTATTCCGAGAATTAAGGGGAAGTTTTGAACTTTTCGGAAATAAGCTAAGGTTAACTAAAGAGTAAAATCTAATTAACGGCCAGGTTTTCGCCCTTTTTTTCAGCCACCTTTATTCTCATTCCATCTTTTAGGTAAGCTGCCCCAGCAGTCACTACATAATCCAGGTCCACATTTTCTTTTTGGGAAACCAGAATGTATTGGTCACTGATGAATAAAGGTTTCACAAAAACTTCATTAGCCTTTTGTTTGTTGACATCTGGTTGGAAAATCAGAGCCGCCTTGTTATCGGCTTCTACAATGGCATCAATAGGAATTTTCAGGAAAGAAGCCTCCTGTGAAGGGAAAATTTTCACTTTCCCAATAAACCCATTTCTAAGGGCTTTGCCTTTATTTAATACCACTAATTCTACCTCAAAAACTCCCGTTTGCGGGTCGGCAGCTTCTGCAATTTCTGCCACCTTGGCTTCAAAAGTTTTTTCAGGATAGGCATCAAATGTAACTTCCGCTTTATCATTCAATTCCAACTGAACCACCTGTCGGTCAGCCACCCCAATCCTGATGATCTGATCTGTTTTCGTGGAGGCAAAATGAATCACAGGAATTCCTACTCCTGTTAATTCATTGGTTTCAGCATATTTCCTCAGAATTTTTCCATTTTCAGGAGCATAAATTTGAGAATGCTTTTCATTAAATACCGCCACATTCCAGTCAGACTTGGCCAGATCGTAAGCAGTTTCAGCATCTTGTAAATTTTCTAAAGTCACCACACTGTCTGCATAAAGATTTTTGATTCTAAGCAGGTCTCTTTCAGCCTTTTCCAGAGCAGCTTTGGCTTTTGAAACTGTAGATTTTATTTCCAATTGATTCAGGCTTGCAAGCAACTGTCCCTTTCTTACCGTTTGCCCTTCTTTTACTCCGATAAACTCAATTATTCCTGGCGTTTTAAAAGACAAATCAATTTCCGCATTGGAAGCTAAAATCCCGGTCGATTCAATGGGAAGTGGTTCATTGGAAGTTTCTACTTTTTCGATTTCAACCGCTACTTCTTTTTCCTTCACCACTTCTTTTTGGACCTTTTCTGTCTCTTCATTTTGGCAGGAAGCAAACCCGATTCCTGTAATTAAGAATATACCAATATACCGTTTCATTTGATTTTTCATGAGGTAAAATATTGAAGTTTTTTAGGCTGTTTTTTTAAATTGATCAATAAATTTTTTCACAGTTCTCCGGCAATGTTTCTCTCCAAAATGGCTTTTTTGGTGAGGTAGTTATATTTGGCCAGACTTACATTAATTTGTGCATTGGTAAATCTATATTGGGAATCCTGATACTCCAGTAAACTCACCAATTGCTGGTCGTACTTTTTCCTGATTATTCTGAAAGATTGAGAAGCACTTTCCAACCCGGATTCATTGGCTTTTACATAGGCTAAAGCAGCTCTCAAATCGTTGTACGCATTTAGGGTTTCCAGTTTTATCTGGTTTTGTACTTCTTCTTTTTGCTTACCCAGAATATCATGCTGAATTTTTGCTTTTTGCACCCTGGCTTTATTTAAATTTCCACTGAATAAATTCCAGGTAAGTCCGGCCTGGAGTAAGGCAAAGTCCTGATCACTGCCAAAATCATAACCAAAACCCTGGTAACCCACATCTGCTATCACACCCAATTTTGGTAAATTCCCGGCCTGATTAAGCTTCACCCTTTGCTCGGTGGCCCTTAAACCACTTTCAATTTTTTGCAATTCCTTTCTGTTTTGTAAAGCCTGATCTTCCAAAGCTTCATAAGATAATTCTTCCCAACTGACCTTCGCAATGGCAGAATCCACTGCTATTTCTTCAGCCAGATTCCTGTTTAAAAGGAAATTGAAATAAGCTTTGGAAGCAGCCAGATTTTTCATGGACTGTACTATGTTATTTTCCAGTAAATCCAATTCATGCTGAGAATTGTAAATGACATCCCTGGTAGCTTTGTTATTTGCTACAAGTTTTTCATTCACCCTTAAATTCTCCTCAAGAATATTTTTAGAGCTTTCATAAACCCTTAATACATCGAGTGATTGCAGGTAATTAAAATAAGCTATCTTGATTTCCCCTGTCAGAAAATTTTCATAGGCCTGCTTTTGAGCCAACTGACCATTATACTGTTCCTCCTGAATTTTTAAATTGTAATATATTTGGGGATCAAGGATTGGCTGAGTTACCCGGAATTTCGTTTCCTGAAAGTTATTGGGCAAGAAGCTTTCATTTACATTTTCCAAATTAGCTGGGTAGCTGTCTGAACCTTTTAGTACGTTCAAATCCTGATAAATTGGATTAAGCATATCTCCTATGGGTAATCCAATAGATCGTCCTCCTCTCGCAACCGTGTAGTTGGCCATAAAATCTACTTTAGGGAAAAACATTCCCTTGGCTTCTTTTATACCTTCCACTTGTTGCTGAAGAGAAAAGTTTTCCCTGTTCATAGCCGGATTATTTTCCAGGCCTTCATTTATATAAGCAGATAGAATTTCTTGTCCGAAGCTATTGGTGCCAATAAAGGCAATAATTAAAAAGACAACTAGATTTTTTTGATTCATGGTAAATTTACTTTGCGCTAATATAAATTATGACTAACAGTCAGTTTTTCACAAAAAAATATATTACTCAAATTCATTTACTGACTACCAGTCAATAAACCTTAAAAAAAAACCAATTATGGTTTTAATGATTTTTCAAGCATGCCCAGGTAATCTTCATACATCTCATCCACATCAATTTCAAAAACCTCACATAACTGGTCGGTCTTAAATGAAATAACCTGCACCATTCCAAAAGAGTTACCCCACATAATAAAAGCCATTTTTTTACTGTCTAAATCACGCCTTATACTTCCATCATGCTGGCCTTTTTCAATCAATTTCATCAATAAGGAAAGTGACGTATTCTGGTCATTTGCCCTTAAATTATCATAGAAATCTCTAAATTTCTGATTCAAATCTTTTGATTCTCTATAATGCAAAGCTTCAAAATAGTTCGGGTGATCTTTGTAAAATTTATAATAAGATCTCCCGATAGTCAATAATCCACTTAAGCCATTTTCCATTCCCTCAAGTGCTCCAAGGATGATTTTTCCAAGAATCTCCTCCGCTTTCATCCCAATGGCCAGGTACAATTCCTCCTTAGTTTTGTAGTAAAGATACAATGTCCCTTTACTCAATTCTGCCTCTTTTGCCACATCATCCATAGTGGCTATGGCATACCCTTTTGAAAAAAAAACTTTTTCTGCTGCGTTTAAAATGTCATTGGCCCGTTTGGCTTTTTCCCGCTGTTTCCTTTCTGAAATCCCCATAGCTAATTTGTTGTAGTAATTCAATGACCATCAGTCATTTTATTAATGCAAGTATAATTTTTATTCTTACGTCTGTCAATAATTTGATGAAAAATTTTTCTTAAATGTAATAAAATTAGATTAAAGAGTAGAAAAATGTGGTAATTATAGGGTTTCCGCACCAAAAAGTAAAAGCTTAATTTTGGAAGTTTTAGTCCCTTTTTTAGATTTTATAACTGGCCTTTCACTAAAAACCTTAATAATAAAATATTAGCAAAGCAAGATGAATGAGCTTTTGTCTATTTTTCCAGTCGATGAAAAATAGACGGCAGCGGCCGACCATGAAAAAATCTTTACCCTTTTTGGGATTACATTAGCAAATTTTGGCGTGGAAACCCTAGGAAATTATCTGTGCTTTTTAGGTTCAGGTTTGGGAAACCATGGAAAAAGGACTGCCACCCTTTTTGAATAGGACAAGTAATCCTGTCTTCTGGTCATCATTCGTTTTTCAATCATGGGAATACTGATAAATTGAAAAAGGAAAGTGATGGAAACCGCACCCACAATTGGCCACCATTGGGGGTTTGCGGCAAATGAAAAGGCAAACAAACCCCACCAGAAAAGAATTTCCCCAAAATAGTTAGGGTGCCTGGAATAGGCCCAAATACCAGATTGCAATGTCTTGCCTTTCACCTGATTGGTTTTCTTAAACCTTGTTAACTGTTCATCAGCCACTGTTTCAACAATAATGGCGATTGTGGTTAATACCAGAGCAAGGAAATCTACCAGGTTAAAGGGACGGGCCTCCTCTCCAAAAATAAAATAAAAACTCAGGCAGCCCAAAAAGACCAATATGGTAGGAAAAAGATGGATACCCAGGAAGCTGACCAACCAGTAAAACCTGCCTGTTTTGGCTTGTAAATCATCATATCGCCAGTCCTGGTGTGCAATATTTTTAAAAGTTCTGAGGAAATTAAAGGTCAAACGAACAGCCCAAAACATCACAAGTGAAAACACAATGATTTGCCTTAAGGAAAGGGCATCCCCAGTATTAAAGGCAAAAAAACCAACGGCTATAAATGGTGGTGCAACACTCCAATAAGGATCATAGAAACTGGAATTATTAAATATTCTGCTAAAAATGAATATAACCACAGTGCCCACCACATCAGCAATGGCCATAGCCGTAATGGCTCCCATAGGTTTTAAAAGATTGAAAACAGGCAAAACGATTATTAGGCCTATCACATAAGCTAGGGTCATCCATAACACTCCATTTTTAAAAGTGGGCTTTTGTACATTATTCATGTTTATCCTATCAGAATTTTTTGAATGCTTTTACCCCCGCTTCCACCGTTATATCTAGAAAATTTTCGCTCGGAGGAATGGGGCAGGAATATTTTGGATTATAGGCACAATAGGGGTTATAAGCATGATTGAAATCCAGGATAATTTCATCTGTTTCGGGAATTTCCAGATCAATGTAGCGTCCTCCCCCATAGCTTCCATCACCAGAAGTTAAATCGGTAAAGGGTATAAACAGGTATTTTTTATAGGCGGCCATTTTTCTTAAATCATGACTTTGATACACATTCAGTTTGTAGGCATTGCCTTCAATTTCAAAATGCACTTCTGCATATTTTTCGTAAACAGGTCTTCTGGAGGTGGTTGTTTTCATTTGAAAGGGTTTTTCATTTTCAGTTCTTACAAACCTGGCCTTTACATTAAATTTTTCATTGGCAGGATAAAACTCAAGTTTTTTAAATTGCTCCAAATCTTCCTTGGTTAAAGGAGAACTCTCCTTATCGGCATATTCGGCATTGAGTTCTTTTTGAAAGGCCAGCACTCCTTTTAGAAAATCTGCATGGTTTTCCTGAGCCACTACACTTGAAACAAAAATTAAACTGAGTAGAAGCTGGACGGAGAAAATTTTAATTTGCATAGACAAAATACTGTTGGGTGGATTGTCCAAAAATATGGTTTAAAAAGCTAATACTGAAAAAATAAAGCAGACATTACGAATTTTCCTATAATGTCTGCTTCTTTAAATTTATGAAAAAAAACTCCTAATCATTACATCACGCCCTGCGCAATATCATTATGTTTTTTATAATTGAAATCAGGAATTTTATTTCTTAAAAATACATTTTCTATTGTTCTTTGGTAAGGATTTCTGAATTTGGTTAAACACCATTTTTCAAGGTTAGCATTTTCATTTGGAGATAGCATTTTTACCGCCTTATTCAACTCCTTTTCAAATAGTTCTTTGTTAAAACTAACTTTAGTTAATATTAATTTATAATACTCCAACATAGGGCAAAACAGGGTTAGTTAGGCCCCGGCAAAAAGCACCGGGGACAAAAAAATATTATTGAATTTTGATAGTTCTGGCTGGTTTTACTTTCGCTTCTTCTCTTAGCGGGATAGTGATCACCAACACTCCATTATTGTAGGAAGCCTTAATTTTATCTCCATCTACCAGGTTTTCTGCCAGGGTAAATGACCGTTCAAAAGCCTGATAACTGAACTCTCTTTTCACATACATACTTTCTTCGTTTTCTTTCATTTGATTTTCCCTTTCCGAAGAAATTGTCAACCGATTTCCATTCAGTTCAATTTTAAAATCTTTCTTTTCCATTCCCGGAGCAGCCATTTCCACTTCGTAATAATCATTGGTTTTCTTAATATTAACTGCAGGAATGGTGGTGCCAGTGGCCGAAGAATTATTATGGCCCCAATCGTAGAATTCGTTTTTCAAAAAATCGTCAAAAAATCTTGAAAAGGTTGGAGAAAGGGTGTTCTCCTTTTTCATTAGTGTCATAATTACCTCCTTTGTTTAAGTTAAAAAATAATTACCTAACAAAAATTGGTTTTTGAGGATGTTAGTCATGTGCCGAGAAGCCTTACAATACACAAAACTAAAACTCCATATAAACCAATCTTGGTCCTTTAATTGAACCCTGGTTGTAAAAAGAACAATGTTGAAGAGCACTTTGAAGAGTACTTTCTCAGGAAAAATATAGGGAAAAGCTTGTCCGTTGACCATTATTAAATTAAAAGCTCTTCCTATTTGAAACAGCCCGATTTCCTAAGAGAAGAAATCTAAAAATGCTCAAAAACAATAAGACGTAATCAAGTGTTATACCAATATTTTCTTTGGGAAAAATTGTCACTTTTTTGCCAAATTGACTTTGAAAAAATGGCAGAAAATCATCCTCAACTACTCCAAATCCACTCTTTTCCCTTCTTTAGCAGAAATTTTAGCAGCTTCCAAAATCTCCATCACTATCAAATTGGTTTTCAGGGAAGATAAGTCATTTTCAGGTGAAATAGTTTTGCGAACAACACTGGCAAAATAAGCAAAGGGATCATTGGCATTTTCGGGAAGCTTATTCACTTCTAAAACTTCTTCCTTTGTTTTTTCATTGGCTCTATAAAGAATTTCATCTTTCTTATCAGTATAAAGAAATCCGGTTTTCCCATAAATCTCCATATCCTTACGGCTATAAGGCCAGTTCCAGGAAGCCTGAATAATTGCCTGTGCAGTAGGGTAAGTGATTACAATGGTAGCTTCATCGTCCACATTTGGATACATTTCCGGTTTGATTTGCTGGGTAACAGCCATCACCGAGGTGGGTCGTTGTCCTTTCATTAACCAGGTCATTAAATCGGCTCCATAGCAACCAAAATCGGTAAGTGCCCCAGCCCCATTTAGTTTTGGGTCTAACAACCAGTTTAAAAATTCCTGGTTGCATCCAATCTCGATTGGTCCCTGATGACCGTCATGGATTACTACCTTTCTGATTTCACCAATAGCATTTTCATCATGAATCATTTCGTATGCCTTATAATTACTGGCATACCAGGTAGTTTCATAATTGGTCAGTAAATGGATTTTGTGTTTTTTGGCCAATGCTGCCATTTTTTCGGCATGTTCAAGGCTTACAGCCAAAGGTTTTTCCACCATCACATGGATGCCTTTTGGGGCACAAAATTCTACCGTTTCCAGATGTTCGTATATACTATTAAAAGCACAAACAGCCTCAGGTTTTGTTTGGGCTACCATTTCTTCCATGGTAGGATACCATAATGACATGGGCAGATTATGTTGCTTCAAAAACCTGGTAGCCAACTCTTTATTTGGTTCAGCAATTCCTACCAACTCCACATCTCCTTTATCCGGCCGACCTAAAATCCAGTGCACATGAGCATGAGTCAAACCTACTACTCCGAGTTTTAATCTGGCAGTAGAATTTTCCTGAGCGAATCCAGTTAAAGCGTAAATAAAAAAAAGGATAAAGCACAAAATCTGTCTGTAATTGGTCATTGGTTTGGATTCAAATAAAAATGAGACAAAAAATAAAAGTACAATCTATTTAATTTTTACCAGAGTTGCTCCATAACCAAACTTCTCTTTTTTGGCATCTTTAAAATAAGCCACATGCTGATGTTTACTTAATCTTTTCTGGATTTCTGTTCTAAGTGTACCAGCACCTACTCCATGAATAAATGTAATTTCATCCATGCCATTATAAATTGCATCGTCCAGACGGGCTTCAAATTCTTCCAACTGTACTTCCAGAATATTTTCAGGTGCAATTCCATGTTTGCCTTTACCCAGTTTTTCCCAATGCAAATCCACTTCCTTATGCACCACCCCCCGGGCCTGTGATTTTTCCTTTTCTGAAGTTTCCGAAGGTTGATTAAAAAAACTTGATTTCAGTTCTTCGGGCACAATCTCCTTATAATTTTCATCCACCTGAAACAAAAAAGCCTCTTTATTTAAAACGGGAGCAGCTTTCTTACTTTTAAAAAATGTAGCTGCCTTAAATTTCATTTTCTTAACCAAAGGGGCTTTAAAGGAAAATTTACCTTTCTTGAAAAACATGGCCTGAACATGGAAATACGGCCACCTTTCAAACTTATCAAGATTTACTTCATTTACTTTCTTATAAGATTTAGGAGATAATCCACCTGCAGTAATTCCAGTATAGTTTCCTTCATTTTCCTCACCAAAAATGAATGGAATATGGAGGTCGGTATTATTCACTAAATTCACCTCCAGCAACTTATCATTGAAATGGGTAAAAGCAAGATACAATCCTTTCTCCGCAATGATTTCAGTGGCCATTCCTGGTCTTTTTTCCATCACTGGTGCAGGTTTATCTCCAAAAACTTTTGTTTCCTGTGTGGAAACTAATACCAAATCCGTACGGGAGAAGGGAATTCTGAAACCGTCTTCAATCTCCACTTCCACATTATTTCCGGGTAAAAATGCAGTAATCACCCCTTCTTCAATTCCATCAATGCTTCTCACCTTATCGCCTATATTCATTGCTTTATCCTTTCTAATTCAAAATCAAAAAAGCAAAGTTAGAACAAACGGGAAAAACAGAGGAGGTTTGGGGAAAGATTTGTAGAAAATTAAATCAGAAATGGGAATTCAGTAGTAATTCAAAATTAACCCTGTATTATTTTTCCATTAAAGACTGATAGAGAGATTACTGTTTCTCGGAAATAATAGTGCCCGGTATGGAGTACCCGGTGTGGAGCACGGGTGCTTAATGTTTCTTTATGATTCGGTTGGCAAAAGCTTCTTTACCAATTTCTATCAGTTCTTTGGTCCTATAAAACTCAAAAGACCCGGAAGATTCTCTGGAAATATTAATTAAAATATCGGGTTGATGTTTTTCAATAATTAAGTCGGAAAGTTTGTCCTGGGTAAGATCGAAAGAACGCATTAAAAGATCAAAATAGCCCATTTTTTTGTCTTTAGCCTTTCCATTCCCATTGCTGCCAAACCAGCCATTTCTTTCATTTTTAACTATTTTTTTCATAATGGGTTTAGGCAAAGGTCCATTGTGATTTACATTTACCACTACCAGTAAATCTCCCGGAGTTCTGTGTACCAAATCCATGGGTAAGGGATTTAGAATTCCCCCGTCAACCAATTCCTTTCCATCTACAATATTGGGCGTAAAAACAGTGGGAATTGCCATGGAGGAACGAATGGCCTCATAAAGGTCCCCTTTTCTAAAGATTACTTCTTCCTGTTCTTTAATATCCGTGGCAACCGTAACATAAGGAATATCTAAATCTTCAATATGAATATGCCCCACCATTTTTTTAATTTCATTAAGCACTCTGTCTCCCCGAATAAAGCCTTGTGAACTAAAGGTAAAATCCACAAGCCTCAGCAACTTCACTTTATCCACAGAGGATGCCCATTCTTTAAATTCCTGCAATTTTCCGGCAGCATAAATTCCCCCAATTACTGCACCCATGGAAGTCCCGGCAATGGAGGTTATCTGATAGTTATTTCTTAATAATTCTTCAATTACACCAATATGGGCTAAACCTCTGGCGCCACCACTGGAAAGGACAAGGGCTATTGACCTCGATTTGTTTAATCTGGATTTAATGAAAGAAGGAAGGCGATCTAACAGGTTAATCATTTAGTGAATTTTAATTCGAGTTGTTCTGGTAACAACTTGAACGACTTTCTGTGCAAAGGAGTTTCCCCAAGGGCCCTGATTGCCTCTCTGTGAGCTTTTGTGGGATAGCCTACATTTGTTTCCCAGCCATATCCGGGATATGTTTTGGCCATTTCTTCCATTAGCTCATCCCTGTAGGTTTTGGCCAAAATTGAAGCAGCCGCAATGGAAGCGTATTTGCCATCCCCTTTTATAATACATTCGAAGGGAATATCCTTGTACGGATTAAAGCGATTGCCATCCACCAATAACAAATCATAGGGAATTTTGATCTGATCCAAAGCCAGATGCATGGCCAGAAAAGACGCATTCAGGATATTGATTTTGTCAATTTCAGTATGGGAAACCTCAGCTACATGGTAAGCTAAAGCCTTTTCCTGAATTTCCAATCTGAGTAAATCTCTATTCGACCTGGTTACTTTTTTGGAATCATCCAGAATATCACTTTTAAAATCTTTGGGAAGAATAACAGCTGCCGCTACAACAGGCCCGGCGAGGCAACCACGCCCCACTTCATCCAATCCAACTTCCACTTTCTCTTTGTCAAAATAAGGTGCTAACATATTAAATTACTGAGCTTTATTACGAAATTTGATTTTAAAAAAATTGTAAAGTAAAAATGCCATCAAAAATAGTGTGGGAAAATGTTGTCGATACTTAATTTAAAGTTTACAAGCTTACTTGGGCCTTGCTCAAATAGCGTGAAGCATTTCTGGAAATGAAGCGTTAAGAAATCTTCCCTGTTTGAGATCAGCTTTGTAAAAGTTGATTGAGTTTGGAAGATTTTAGCACAATGGACTGAAATGTAGCTATTTGAGCACAGCCTTGAATTTTTGGTTCTTTTGTTTCAAGACAAAAGAACAATGAACTATCTGTCAAGCACTTAACTAATCATTATCCCACTATTTTTTCGTATAAAGAAAAAGTTGCATTACTCAAACTTTACCAAAACCTGATTTTTCTCCACATTCTCTCCCACTTTCACTTCAATGGATTTCAACACACCATCTCCGGGAGATTTCAGCATATTCTCCATTTTCATGGCTTCCAAAATCAGAATTTTGTCTCCCTTTGCCACTGAGTTTCCGGGCTTCACTAAAATATCCAGAATTAATCCGGGCATTGGGGCTTTTATTTCATTTACTTTCTGCTCCGAACCATTGTTCATTCCCAATTTTTCCAGAAGCAGATCCAACTGATTTTTGGCTTTTAATTCATAAATATTCCCATTTACCTTGATGGTAAAATTCTTAGATTTAAAGTCCGAAGCAATGATTTCAACATTAAAAGATTGATGATCTTTAATGATATGGTAGCGGTTTTCAGCTACTTTTTGCACATCAGCAGGGAATAATTCTCCATCAATTTTCAGGAGATCATTTTCTTTTTCTAATTCAAAAGAGGATTCATTCTTGTAAAAAACCTTCAACATATTGATCAGGATCTGTTAATTCTCCTTTCAAGTCTAAGGTATTTAAGGCTTTTATCAAACTTTCAATTTGCTTTTTTCGATCAAATTCCTCTTCAGCAGTTTTCCTGCCCCGGTTTCCCATTGCCGAAAGACTGGCAGGTTTTGCGGCAATCATCTTTTTAAGGTTGGAGATAAGCTCTTCCGGCCTTACCGGATTGGAAATAAGCCCGGCTCCGGCTGCTTCCACAATTTTGCCGCCTTCTCCACCTCCATTAAATAGAATGGGCAAACCCACAGAAAGCGCTTCATAAACTTTGGATGGAACTGTTCCATGAATCCTTTTTTTCTGTGAGATCAAAGCAGCATCATATTCCTGCATAATTTCAGCAAGCTTTTTTTGCGGAACTGCTTTAAACAATTTGATTCCTTTCTCGGGAAATTTTTTCAGGTAGGTTTTTACTTTTTCGAACTCAAAACCATCTCCATAAATATGCAATTCGGCTCCATACCATTTAAAATTCACGTCCTTGCATAATTGCAAAATACCATGTGCTACCCCCATTACCCCGGCATAAATCACCTTAAATTTTTTCCCTTGAACCTCATAGTTTTCTTTTTGTTGAAAAAGTCTGGTATCTACTCCGGTTCTGAAAAGTAAAACAGGTTTGGAAGATTTAGTTTGAATATGCGCTTTGATCTCATTGGACTGTACCAACGCAAAATCGCATTTATTGTAAAGTAGCTTTTCTAATTTTTCAAGGCTTTTATACAACTTCCCCTTTTTGATCAGGTCCAGTTCATGGATGGCAATAGGCCATAAATCGGAAACATTAAGTATGAGCTTTGCTCTGGTAATGGCTGCTATAAAAAGGGCAAAAATAGGTACCATTACAGGAGGATATTGTACAATGATATAATCAGGTCTTTTTCTTAGCAAATGAGGAAGTGAAAGCAACATGGAAAAAGCCAGGGAAGTCATATTTAAAAACCGACTGATGTACTTATCACTATGGGAAGCATACATCCAATGTCTTCTAACAGCCACCCCCCCTATACTTTCCTTACAAAATATCTTTCCCTGATAAGCCTTGTAAACACTTGGTGTAGGATAATTTGGCATCCCGGTAAGCACTTCCACTTCATAACCAGCCTCCTTTAAACCCTTAGCCATATCGAAGATTCTCGATGGGGCAGCCCCAAGTTCTGGAGGAAATGTATTGGTAATGATGCTGATTCTGGCCAAGTTCTTTTAATTAGTGTTGATATTTAAGCTGGGATAATGCAGAAATTAAAGTCTAAAAAATCATCCTGTTTATAACCTTAACTTAAAGCCTTTTTATTTATTCTTAAAGTTGCCGGAAAGCCTTTCACTTTTCTTATTTTTCTGGTAGATAAATTATTACCGATCTACCTCTCCCATTACAAAATCGAAGGAACCAATTATGGCCACTAAATCGGCAAACATAGTTCCCTTCGCTATTTCAGGAAGTATGGAAAGGTTTACAAAACAACAGGAACGCACTTTTACCCGGTATGGGATCTCCTTATTGGCCTGTGTTCTGAAATAATATCCCAGTTCTCCTTTAGGGCTTTCCCCTCTGAAATATAAATCCATTTGCTTGGGCCGCACTTTCCTTGGAACAGCAGCCTGGGGATCAAAATCTCTGGTTCGTTTCAAATCGGTTGTCAGTCTTTCTATACACTGTTCGATAATTTTTGCCGATTCCCAACATTCCTGCATTCTCACATAGGTTCTATCCCAGCAATCTCCTGTAGTACCCATTTCTCCTTTACCTATAGGAACATCAAATTCGAGTTCGGGATAAACCGAATAAGCATCCACTTTCCGCAAATCATATTTTAATCCACTTCCCCTCAACATTGGCCCTGAAATACCATAATTAATGGCCAGGTTTAAGGGCAGCACACCCACATTTGCAGTTCTTTCCACAAATATTTTGTTTTCTACGATCAGGTCCTGAAGTTCCCTCAATTTTGGTTTCAGGTAATCAATAAATTCTTTGCACCGCTCTTCAAAACCGACTGGCAAATCGTAATATAATCCCCCCACCCAAATGTAATTATACAACATTCTTGAGCCACTCACCCATTCTAACAATCTGAGAATGTGTTCTCTGTCCCGCATCATCCATAGAAATGGTGTAAAGGCCCCAATATCAATGGCATAAGTTCCGATGGCTACAAAATGAGAGGCGAGTCGATTAAGCTCTGCCACCAGGACTCTGATATACTCAACCCTTTTGGGAATATCATCGGTAATCCCCAGCATTTTTTCCACACCCATGGCATAAATATGCTCGGAATTCATAGCCGCCACATAATCCATTCTGTCCACATAAGGAATAGTCTGGTTATAGGCCATTGATTCGGCATGTTTCTCAAAACAGCGGTGAAGGTAACCCAAATGCGGAACCACATCTACTATGATTTCCCCATCCGTGACAACTTCCAACCTCAGAACTCCGTGGGTGGAAGGATGCTGCGGACCAATATTGATCAACATTTCCTGGGTTTTTAAGTCACTTTCTTTGTAAACATTTGCCTCGGATTTGGCAAGGTTATCTTCCTTATATATGTATTGAACACTTTTACTCATCTCACAGAAAAAAAATTCTACGGTAAATTTAGGGATTTAAATTTAAGAGCCTGTTTAAAATTTTTCTTTTCGGCTGAAAATGACCATTTCCAGAACCGAATAACAACAATTCATCCCAACCAAACTCTAATTACTACCCCTTAATCCCCAACTACTATTCATTAATTCTCCAAATAAGTAAAAAGAAAGTTTTTTAACTGGAAACCAATAGTGGTTCTCCATAAAATAATTATAATTGTAAAGCAGTTGATTATACTAGTGCGACTGGTCCGAAATTAGTATAATTTTAAAATACCAGATCCGTCATTAATTCAGGACATTTTTTTAACAATTAAATATTTTTTAAGCTTTTATGGAAAGCATCATCGACATTGCCAAAGCAACAATCCCTTCATTAATCGTTATTTATGGCGCTTATCTTATCGTTAAGTCATTTTTGGATAAATCTATAGAGGAGAACAAAATCAGCAAATCTGTAGAACAAACAAAGGAAATTTTACCACTTCGTTTGCAGGCCTATGAGCGAATTGTAATTTTCCTGGAAAGACTGGCCCCTAACAACCTCATTATCAGACTTAATGACAGCTCTTATTCCGCAGTGCAATTCCAGAATATACTGGTACATGAGATCAGAGAGGAGTTCAATCATAACCTGTCCCAGCAGATCTATATGAGTGATCAGTCCTGGGGATTGGTAAAAAAATGTATGGAAGAGGTGATTGCTTTAATCAATAATTCTGGCCAAGAACTGAAACCGGATGCGACTTCCCTGGATTTAGCTAAAAAAATATTTGAGAACCTATTGGCTGAAGATTCCGATATTATCGGACAGGCCCAATCCATCATAAAAAATGAAATAAGGGCAATTTTTTAGATTTTAAAACCTACAGGAAATTAAAGAAAGATCTCCTCATAATACTTTAAAAAATGCTGGTTACTACAGAAACATTTAAAGTAAAAACCAATGAAATTGGGGTAAACCAAAAAGTCACTATACCTGCACTTGCTAATTTTATGCAGGAAGCGGCCAGAACCAATGTAATGGAAATGGGCATTCCTACATCCAGGCTGGCAGAAAAAGGTCTCGCCTGGGTACTTTCCAGATTGCAATTGGAAGTTTTCGATTACGTAGGTCAGGGAGAAAAACTAAAAATCAAAACCTGGCCTTCTGGAAGTGACAAATACTATTTCTACAGAGACTTTAGGATTTATAATGCCAATGAGGAATTAATCGGAAGGGCCTCCAGCAACTGGATTGCCATAGATTTGGTAAAAAGGCAATTGGTAAAAGTACCGGAATTCCTAAAAGACCTGACCGTGAATGCCGGAGAAGAGCCCTTACCCAGAATTTCGGGGAAAATAAAACCACTTTCAGAAATCCATGGAGAGCATGCCATAAAGGTAAAATGGCATTACCTGGACGAAGCCCGACACACCAACAATAGCTATTATTTCCTATGGATTTTGGATGCACTTCCTAGAGAAATGCTGGATAATCAATTGCCAAAAAAACTGGATATGATGTTTAAAGCTGAAAGTGTTTATGACGATCAGCTCCTTTCCAAATATCAAAAAAAGGCTGAATTGGAAACCCTCCATTCTATCGAAAATTCAGAGGGAAAAGAGCTAATTAGGGCTTCTGTGGAGTGGGTATAAATTCTAGGTTTCAAAAATTAATACATTAATAAGCTTTCAACAAATTTCTAACTAGAAATCAATTCCCCGATTTTACCTATTTTTGCCGAAACTTATCCCTGGAGGATATCACTAACAAACAAGCAAATGCACAGTCCATTACAAGACATTCACCTAAACTTCAATGCCGGAAGTCTTACTCTTTTGAACCTTTGCCTGGCCTTTATCATGTTTGGCATTGCACTTTCCCTAAAAGTGGAGAATTTCAGGGAAGTAGCCCAAAACCTTAAATCCACCATTACTGGAATTACCTCTCAATTTGTTTTACTTCCCTTGCTCACTTTTTTGTTGGTTTGGTTTGCCAATCCATTGCCCGGTCTGGCTGCCGGGATGATTTTGGTAGCGGCCTGTCCCGGAGGAAACATTTCCAACTTTTTCACTATGCTCAGTAAAGGCAATCTGGCATTGTCCATTAGTCTTTCAGCAATTTCTACCATTCTGTCTACTTTTATGACCCCAATGAACTTTGGGTTTTGGTCAGGATTGTTACCCTTTACCGATCAGTTTCTGGCTGCCATCAATCTTGATTTGGGGGAGATGATAAAAATAGTTTTTCTGATTATGGGTTTTCCACTTTTGGTAGGAATTGCTGTAGCCAAATGGCTGCCAAAATTTGCCAAAATAATTAGCCAACCCATAAAAATCCTCTCTGTGATCATTCTTTTCGGATTTATCATTATCGCCTTTTACAACAATTTTGATTTGTTCCTCCAATATTTTGATTATGTAATTTACCTGGTATTAATCCACAATGCTTTGGCGCTTTCAGGTGGGTATTTGTTTGGAAAACTCATGAAGCTGCCCGAAAATGATATTAAAACAATATCCATTGAAACAGGTATACAAAACTCCGGGTTGGGTTTGGTAATTATCTTCAATTTTTTTGAGGGAAATGGGGGAATGGCTATAATTACTGCATGGTGGGGTATCTGGCATATAGTTTCCGGATTTGCCATTTCCCAATTCTACTCCTACAAAAATGCCCGACTTGCCAGAGAACATGCTTAAATTATTGCAACTGATGATTCCTTAGTCAATGATAAAATTGCTTATATATGAATCCTTAAAAAGGTATGTCCGGCTGGCTTTAAGATTTTATTTCAAAAAGATTGAAGTTAATTTTGAAATGCCTTTACCCCACAACCGGCCCATTATTTTTGCGGTAAATCACCAAAATGCCTTTCTTGATGCCATTATTGTGGCTGTTTCCTCTCATCGTTCCCCCCATTTCCTTACCAGAGCCAGCGTATTCAATTCCAGTGTAGCCAGGTTTTTTCTGGACATTTTAAAAATGATGCCCATTTACCGGTTCAGGGACGGAATTGGAAATGTAAAAAAGAATGATCAAATCATTGAGAATTGTGTAAAGCTGTTGAATAAGAACCAGTCCGTTTTAATTTTCCCGGAAGGCAACCACGATTTAAAATGGGGATTACGCCCTCTTCAAAAAGGAGCTGCAAGAATTGCATTTGAAGCAGAAAAAAAAGCAGGTTATAAACTTTCCGGATTAATCGTTCCGGTAGGCTTACAATACAGTCATCATACCCGGTCGAGGGGAAATGTTTTGGTCAATTTTGGAAGTCCCATTGAGGTAAAAGACTTTGTACCTGCGTTTCAGGAAGACACAAAAAAAGGCATTCTTCAACTAACCAGGGCTATTTCAAAAGGACTGACGAAATTAATTGTAAATATTCAGCCGCTCAGTCATTATGAAGAGATCAAAGAGAAATGGCTAAAAAGCCGGTCTCAACAGGGCAATTTAAAAAACCAGCTTTTACACGATCAGGAACTTGTGAAGGCATTATCTGGAAAGGCACAAAAAGGAGAAAATGGAAATAGCTCCATCACCCTAAATAAAGAAAATCGCAATAGAAATTGGTATTTGTGGCCTATTGCCATTTACGGTTGGATCAACCATTTAATCCCCAACTTTTTCATGCGGTTAATTATAAAAAAATTTGTCAAAGACCCGCATTTCCATGGCTCTATCAAACTGGCAGGAGGGATATTTATGTATCCTGTCTTCTACCTGATACAAGCAGCTTTTTTTTGGTATTTTACAGGAAACTGGCTTTGGGGAATAATTTACCTTTTTTCCCTACCCATCACCGGGGCAATCAGTTTGGACTTTTTTCAGCGGAAATAGCTTAAATAAGCGAATCTAAAATTAGGATTTATCACTTGCCTTCCTTTCCAATCTTTTGAGCTACCAGGAAAATAATCGGATTTCAAATTTTACGATAAACATTCAGGATTTGAAATCCTGAATAGCGGTTGTTCCTTTCTATTCTATAGACTAAATCTCTCTTTTTCAAGACCTTTCAATATCTGATTGAGATTTCGCAGCTGTTCGTTTTTTATCAAGAAAAAATGAACATTTCCCTACCATCCATGTATTAGTAGAAAATTCAATTTATTGCAAAATCTCGAAATAAAATTTTCAAACATACTCTCATAGGATTTTTATTCCGGTTACACTTACTTCCTGTTTAACCAACTTTCCCTACATATTTTTTCAAGATAACTTTTCAACACCTTGCCATTTTTTTCTTTTTACCAACTCTGCCTTTATCGATCACTTTTTGAATGTAATCGGATGCCAACGGCACTTTGCAGGCTGTCCCTCCCATTTCTACATTCACCTTGCCTATTTTCTTTGCAATTGCCTTCGATTTATCTGTCAATTCCGAAATGTAAGATCCAATGGCTATCACAAAACCATTCATGGCATAACGGACTCTGTTCTGTGCCTGATGGACTTCTTCCCCTACCCTGTCCAGTAATTCACTGTAAGCCTCAATATCCAAATCCTTATCTTCATTCACTGCCGCATAATTAGCCAAGGTAGCCCATCCTGCAGCAGCAATGGTTTCCCTTTCCGATTCAATCCATTGTTGGCCTAAACCAAAACCAAAAGGAGTTTCTGCAGCTACCCAGGGGACTGTATATTCACTTAAATAATACCAATATGCCTTCTCCACCCAATCCTCCAGTTGCGCTTTTGTGATTTGTTTTTCATCTGCCATTAATCCTGCAAGATACATGGCATCCGAATTTCCGGTATCATACAGGGCTAGGGACAACTCATGATTCTTTTTTGTCTTCTTTAATATCTTCTTCAAGTCAGCCACTTTCACTCCAAAAAAAGGTTCTTTGGCACCATGCTTTAGCAAAGTGTTTTTGGTATTCTCATCGGCATAACTTTCCAGTTCTGAAAGAACTTCCTGTGTGGTCATGGTTTTATAGTTTGTAAATTTTCAAAATCAAATACTTACTTAAGTTACCACTTTTCCCTAATTTCTGGCAAATTTGACCTTCAATAAATAATTCATTTGAAGCCATTTTATTTTCAACCTTCCCTTCCTGCTAAATCACTGGCAATATTCATAAAGTTAATATAAGCATCAAATGGGGATGGATAGGGATTCGGAAGGATACTTATTTTGGGACTTCCGGTTTCGAAATAGGTAAAATGATTTTTGGACAGCAGCTTTCTCCAGATTTCCTTTACATCAGGATTTGTTTTTCCAATACTTTTGAGCTTGTATATGGTTGATATTGCATCCCGCTGCATGTTGTTTAATTCTGGTTCATAAAAGGAATTAATAGGAAATGATTCCACTATTTTTACAAGGCCCTCCTTCACTTTTCTTTCCAACAATTCAGCGATGGTGGCAAATTCAATCCTTTTTCCTTCCAAATCTTCCCAAAGCATTTTTTGAAATAAATCTGAAATTCCATTGAGTTTGGCCTTTTCATTCCCAAATATTTCAAAGGGCGCATGCTCCAAAACCGCATTTTTAGGAGAGGCAATCTGTAAAAAATGAGCTAAAGTTTCCTTCCCTATTACTTCCTGGGGCTTATCCGAAAAAAGAAGATCATCCACTAATAAATCTTTTTTCTTACCCCCTGCTACCAAAAATGAAACTGGCGATTCGGAAAATTGATGAACAAGTTCTGTTTTAAAATCTTCTTCAATAAAATTTTGGAGAAAGACAACCTGTTCTATTTTGGTATCTGAAAAAGCCTTTTGGTATTTTTCAAGGTTGATGCCTTCATAAACCAAAAGTGTATTTCCCGGAGTAATGCCAAAATCCAGCATTTTCTTTTTTTGTAATACCACCTGAGCTTTCAACTCTTTTTTTGAGATGCGATCTGTCAGGCAATCGTAGAAGGGTTGCAGTGGCCATTCCACCACTCCCGATTTCAAAATGTCTTCAAGCGGTGAAATGAGTTCCGGAGCATATTTTTCCCATAATTCAACCACATATCCCGGCAAGGCAAAACTACATTTAAAACTTCCCTGAGATTTTTCAATTAAATCCAGAATTAAGGCAAGTCCGGGTTTATAACAACTTAGTGCCTGTTTTTTCACAAATTCCTCCTGCTTTTCTTCATCAAAATAAGGATTGGACTTTCCTATTTCAAGAAAGTGGTAATTCCTGAGTATGATAGGAAGGTGAAAAGAAAAAAGTAAATTGACCATTAAATATACTTTTGTTTTGGTTAGTCACAATGGTAGTAAATATAGCCTCCCGGACTTAAAAAAATATCCTGAAACTTTAAGTGAAACGTACTCAAAACTTCAGGATACTATTTTTTAATTTTTGCAAAAATCAACCTACTCCTGAAATTAACTCGGCAATTAAATAAATACTTTGTTTTAGGTAAACATCATTAATTTCATCTGGTTTTTCAGGTTCGGGAATTTCTTCACTTTCGATTTCGGCTGATAGATCTGAACTACTTCCTTCTTCTCCTACGCCCTCCATTTCTTTTCTTCTTTCTTCCTCATTCAATGAAATACTGTTTACCTCCCGCTCATTTTTGATTTCCTCAATATTCTTGATCAATTCTACCAAACCCTCATCAGTTTCTGTCCTTTTTTGGTAAGATTTATTTAAGGCATTTATCTGATTTTCAGAAACATAATTTGAGGCAATATAATCCGTGGGTGCGATCTGGTCCCATGGCAAAGCATTTGGCTGGGAGCTTTCTCCATACTCTTCGGCACTAAAAGGAGATGGCATTTGAATATCGGGTGAAACTCCCAGGTGCTGAGTACTGCTGCCGTTTACCCGGTAGAATTTGGCAAGGGTAAGCTTCAACTGGCCTAACTTGGCTTTCTCTTCAGGTAAAAAGCGCTTAAGATCAATCAAACTCTGTACAGTACCTTTTCCATAAGTTTGTTCACCCACTACAATTCCCCTTTTATAATCCTGAATAGCTGCAGCAAAAATTTCAGAAGCAGAAGCACTGAATCGATTGATCACCACAGCTAATGGACCATCGTATCGAATATCGGAATCCGGGTCTGTTAAAATTTCCACAGAATTGTCAGCATTTCTTACCTGAACTACAGGGCCTTCAGGAATAAACAACCCGGTTAATTCAACTGCTTCCTGCAATGATCCTCCTCCATTTCTTCTTAAGTCTACAATTACACCATCTACCCCGGCAACATTGAAATCCTCCAATATTTTAAGCACATCTTTTTTAGTACTTTTAAAATCTTCTTCTCCATTCCTTACCGCCTCAAAATTCCGGTAAAATGAAGGAATGGTAATGACGCCTATTTTGTAGTTTTTATTTTTAAACTCAAAAGGGATGATTTCCTGAGAAGCCGCCTGATCTTCCAGTTTAATTTTATCCCTCACCATTTTTACCTCAATTGGTTTGGAAGTAAGACTAGCCTCTGCCGGCAATACCTGAAGCCTCACAGTAGTGCCTTTAGCACCTCTTATCAGTTGTACTGCATCATCCGTTCTCCATCCCACAATATTCACAAAAGTAGTGTCATTTTCCTGAGCCACCGCTACTATTCTATCCCCGGCATTTAATTTTTTACTTTTAAAAGCCGGTCCTCCCGGAAGAATTTCGGAGAATGTGACATAATCATTTTGAGAAAATAACCTGGCTCCAATCCCCTCCAGAGAAAGACTCATTCCAATTTCAAAGTTCTCCGCACTAATAGGGGAAAAATAACTGGTGTGCGGATCGAATGAAGAGGCCAGTGAATTCATATAAAGCTGAAAAATATCCTCGCTTTTATATTGGGAAATCACCTTCTTATATCTTTCATACCGTTTTTCCACTGTTTCAATAATGGAAGCGGAATCCTTTCCTGCTAATTTTAAATTTAAAGCCTGGCTTTTTAATAATAACCTCCACTCTTCTTCTATTTCCTCCTCCGTAGCCAGCCATTTATCTGGCGGAGATAAATCCATGATTTCTTTTTTCCCAAAATCAAAACCAACTGCCAGCATGGGGTTTATCCTCTCCATACGCTCCATAAACCGGCTTCTGAAGACCTTATACACTTCATAAGCAAAATCTACATTTCCCTCTTTTAGGTGATCATCCAGCTGATAGCGGTAGCCCTCAAAGGAATTAATATCTGACTCAAGAAAATAAATATGGAAATTATCAAAGGAGTTGATGAAATTATCGAATATTTCTGCCGAAAGAGAATCATCCAGTTTTATTTTACTATAGTGATGTTGATTTAAAATAGCAGAAACCAGGGCTGCTTCACTATAATGTTCCGGGGAAGGCGCAAGGATTTTCGTTGTATCTCCAGCCGACAACATACTCCCAAGAGTAGAAGGTTTTACCGCCACAAATCCCAAAACCACTAAAACCGGCAATACTAATAAAATAATTTTCTTCATTCTTCCTGATTATGTATTATAATTTTCACTGAATAAGCATGATTTAAACCTTAATCACGCACTTCATAAGTGGACTGAAAAGTTTAAATCTCAGTACCTAAACCAACATTTTCTGATGATATAACTGTTCCAATTTAAGTGATGCAATTTAATCATTATAATATAAATTTATGAAGGCAATTACATATATTGATTAGTTTCCTGATTAAAAGGTGATTATCAATGATTAAAATTATATTTCCGCAGGATTTAGTTGTATTTTTCCGAATAAAGCTTTGCCCCGATGATATAACAAGCCCCAATAAGTAGTGCTATCAGAGAATAAGAGGCTGCCAAATAGAATGGGATGGTTTCTAACTTCATAAATAAAAAACCACCAATTCCCCTTCCCAAATAAATAATTCCAATTATCCAAAGTGCCAGTTTTATTAAGGGCAGTTTTTTAAATTGGTTGATGGCAGAAAAAGCATAACAGCCGAAAAGCGTAAAAAATACCGCCACAACCACCGTGATAAAATAGGGATAAAGCGGATGAATCATTTCCGCAGCCCTGTCCATTTCTGGTTTTATGCCAGTTACTTCAAACATTTTATCTGCCCAAAACAGTCCCAATATATGTAAAAAGGCAATGATAAAGTTAGCCGTTCCTCCGATTCTTAAAGTAGTTTTCATTTTAAAAGTTTATGGTGTTAGTATTAAATATTTTAGTTTAAATATCCTTTCCATTCCCCACATTGGTCTGGATGGCATTTTCATCAATTGTGTTTTGCTCTTTGGCCTTGTGTTTTTCAAAAAACTTTACCGCTTCCTCTACATCCATAAAAAACTTTTCCCGACCAAATTCATCAATCAGGTTATTTTGGAAAAAGGTATCGCGAACCGGGCCAATTACTCCCGAAAAGTAAAAATCTATTCCCGCTTTTTGGTAATTGATTACCATCTGGTGCAATTCCTGAAAGGCTGTAGTATCTATAGAATTGATGGCATCTGCATTTAAGATTATCACTTTTAGTTTATCCCCTTTTTCTTTTACCAGTTCTTCTATTTTATCTTTAAAATAATTGATATTGGCAAAATAAAGCTGGGCATCAAACCTGATAATGAGCATTTCTTCCGGCTGTCTGGCTTTGGGAAACCTTTGAACATTTCTATAAAAATTTGTGCCTTCAATTTTCCCCAGGGAGGCCATGTGCGGATAAACACTGTGGTAAATCACCAATCCCAGAGATAAAAAGATTCCCAAAACAATTCCCTCCTGTATGCCAAATCCCAAAGTGGAAATGAAAGTAATAAGCATTAAAATAAAATCCCTTTTGTCTGTTCGCCATAAGTTTTTGATATAACCTACATCAATCAACCCCACTACAGCGACCATGATAATTGCGGCCAAAATGGCTTTGGGCAGATAATAAAAATAGGGTGTTAACACAAAAAGGGTAAGTGCAATTAAGGAGGCACTAAATAATGCGGCCACACTGGTTTTGGCTCCAGCCTGAATATTTACAGCTGTTCTGGCAAATCCCGAAGACACCGGAAAACTCTGAAATAAAGACCCAATAAAATTCGCTGAGCCCAAAGCGATTAATTCCTGGTTGGCCCGGACCTTATTTTTGTTGGTAGCCATAGCTTTTCCAATGGCCGTGGCCTCCATAAATCCAATTAGAGCCAGTCCGAATGCAGTGGGCAATAATTCGGTTACGTTATGAAAGCTAAAATTCGGGAAGGAAAAATCGGGAAGGCCTTTGGGAATAGAACCCACTATTTGAACGCCCTGCTGATCAAAATCGAAAAAGCTTACCACCAAAATGCTTAAAATCACCACCATCAGAGAAGCTGGAATGTCCTTATTCCACCAGCCTAAGATTTTGATGAGTAAAATAGCCGAAATGCCCAGCAACAAAGTTGGAAAATGAATGAGCTGAATGGATAGGTAAAAATCAATTAAGATGTGATGTAAATAAGAATCCCTGGCCAGTTTAATCCCCGTGATATTTCCCAGTTGGTTTAGCCCAATGATAAAAGCCGCAGCAAAAGTAAATCCACTAATCACTGGTTTAGAAAGGAAATTCACCAAAAAGCCCAGTCTAAATACTCCAAAAAGAAACTGGATTAAACCAATTAATCCGGCAAGCAAAATAGCCAGCTCGATATATTCAGCTGTTCCGGCTACCGCAAAAGCTGAAACTCCGGCAGCCACCAAAAGAGAATCCATGGCTACCGCCCCTATGGCCAGTTGACCGGAAGTACCTAAAATGGCATAAATGAGTTGGGGAAACAATGCCGCATATAAGCCATAAACCGGAGGTAATCCGGCCACTATGGCGTAAGCCATTCCCTGTGGGATTAGCATCACCCCAACCGTTAAACCAGCTGAAATATCACCGGGCAAATCTTGTTTTTTATACCCCGGAAGCCACTCTAAAATGGGAATATATTTTTTGATTCTCATCCTTCCCAAATTTACCGGAGATATTGAAAAAAGGAAGTAATTTTCAGATTAAAATAAGGAAAAATTACAGGATGAATACAGCCCTTACTCATTGCTCTTTACTTATCGATATTTTTTTTCTGGATCTCCAAAAAGTGTTATAATTCTAAAATTTTATCTTTTGAAAAGTCTTATTTATGGAAACTTTTTTTCATCATCCAATCGATCTGGTCCTCATCCCCAATTCGGAAAATATGTTCCCCAAATTTTTTAAATCCCATTTTTTCATAAAACCTAATTGCTTTAGGATTCTTCTCCCAAACTCCCAACCAAAGAAAATCGAAATTATTTGTTATTCCGAACTCCAAAATAAAATCAATCATTTTCTGACCGAATCCTTTTCCTTGATGGTTTTTTAATACATATATCCGCTCCAACTCCAGGGCATTTCCGGAAAGAGACTCCGTCTGTGCATCGCCCCAGTTTAATTTAAAATATCCTACCTTTTTATCTCCTTCCTTTAAAAAGAAAAAGACTGATGACGGATTCTCCAGTTCCCTGCTCAATTGCGTTTCATTAAATTGACGCTCCAGATAATTGCGGAAATTCCCGGGCTCATTGAGATGGGCATAGGTGGCTTTAAATGTTTCTAATGCGATTTCCTGAAGTTGGGGGAGTTGGGGAATTTTTACCTGTAAAATCTGGTATTTGGTAGTTTTGAATTCCATTGGCTGAAAAAAGAAATTTGATACTAATTTTTAGGAGAAGAAGATAAAATTAAAAAAATCACCTGCCAATTGAAAACTCAAACCTGGAACCCTCACCTACTGTGGATGAAACCGAAATCTGCCCGTTTTGTCTTTCCACCAGTTTTTTTACGGTAGATAGGCCAACCCCTGTGCCCAGATTTCCAAACCGGTCTTTTTTCGAAAGGTGTTTAAATAACTCAAAA
This sequence comes from Flexithrix dorotheae DSM 6795, assembly GCF_000379765.1. Taxonomy (GTDB): domain Bacteria; phylum Bacteroidota; class Bacteroidia; order Cytophagales; family Flammeovirgaceae; genus Flexithrix; species Flexithrix dorotheae. The sequence goes on along the minus strand of NZ_KB903520.1, from coordinate 217,097 downwards.
ATTTCTTCCTGATCCTCCTTACTAATGCCCATACCATTATCTGCCACCGAAAAATAATAAAACTTTTCATCCTGCCTGAAGGCTAATTTTATCTGAATATTTTCCTTTTCATTATACTTAATGCCATTCCCAATCAGGTTCATTAAGATTTGTTCTAAAGCCGTTTTATTAATTTTCAGCTGATGCTTTTCAGGAGTAAACTCAAACTGACAGGATTCACCATTTTCATTTTTAAAAAACTCAATAATTTCCATGAAAAAATCAGGTAATTCAATATCATCTTTGTGGTCTATTAAAATTTTATCTCCACTATAATAATTTAAAATACCATCTACCAGCGCTTTTAGTTTGAGAGAAGATCGGTTAATCAAATCAATAACCTGGTTTCCTTTTGCATCCAATATTTTACCATAATCCATCTTGGCAACATTGGTAAGTCCTATAATCTGGGAAAGCGGAGACTTAATGTCATGGGAAACCACGTAGGCAAAATCCAACAAGTTATTATTCCTTTGTTCAAGTTCCTTTTTAGTTGTTTCAAGTGCCAGATTAGATTTTCTCAGTTCCAGCAAATTCACTACCTGATCAGCCAAAGCCTTCAAAGCTTCCAGCTGATCCTGGTTCACTTCCCTGGGATTATTATCAATAATACAAAGGGTACCTAATGGAAATCCCTCTGGGGTAATTAAAGGGACTCCGGCATAAAATATCACATGGGGTTCTCCGGTTACAAGCGGGTTTTCCGCAAATCTTTTATCCTTTCTGGAATCCGGGACAACTAAAATTTCATCGGGTTTGAGGATGGCATGGGCGCAAAAAGCCTGTTCTCTGGGAGTTTCAGAAGCCCCCAACCCATGATGAGACTTAAACCATTGACGCTTAGGGTCAATAAAACTAACCAGGGAAATAGGAGTCTGGCAGATATAAGAGGCCAGTTTTGTAATATCATCAAATTCCTTCTCAGGTAAAGTATCCAGAATATTGTATTTGTTTAAAGCCTTTAGTCTTTCTTCCTCATTCCTGGGTTTTGCTGGTTTTTTCATTAGACTGGATATTCGATTTAAAAAATCAGGATTGTTGGTTTTTTATTAAAATTAATACTTTATTTCTGTAATTCTATTTGGCCTTGTCTATTTCCAATTAAATTGTGTATCATATCCAAACAAATGACTGTATCATTTTCGATACACTTTTTGGTATTTAAAACCATTAAAGCACTCGCAAAATACTGATTTACAAAAAGTTATAATTCTGGTATTCTAATTGAAAACTATTTTTGAAAAATCATTGATATGCTAAAAAATTTATTAAAAATAGCTTTACGGAATATCTTGCGAAATAAAAGCCATACGGCCATAAATCTGGCCGGTCTGGCACTTGGAATTACCGCCTGTATTATAATTTTTTTATTAACCAGTTTTTTATTGAGCTACAACACTCACCACGAAAATTATGACAGAATTTATCGGGTGCTGAACGAATCCAAAAAAGGAGGTAACCCTGATTATACCCCCGGAGTTCCCCTCCCTCTTCCGGCTGCCATGGAATTGGAATTTCCCGAAATCGAGGAAGTTAATTTTATTTCCTACAAGAGATCTGGAAAAATTAGTATCATAGAAGACGGAGAGGAAAAGTTAATAGAGGAAAGAGGAAGAATGGCCTATACCCTACCCAATTACTTTAAAGTTTTTACCAGAAAAATTCTTTATGGAAACACTGAAAACTTACTAGGAGAACCTAATTCTATCGTACTTTCTAAAAAAAGTGCATTGAAATATTTTGGGAAGGAAAATGCTGTTGGGGAAATCTTAAAATTGGATAAAAAATATGATTTGAAAGTTACAGGAGTAATGGAAGACTTCCCGAATAACAGTGATTTTCCATTCGATTTGTTGATTTCCTTTTCCACTGTGAGGCAGGATAGAGAGATGGAAGAATGGGGAAGTGTATGGAGTGGTGACCAATGCTATATTTTATTGCCAGAAAATTATGATCCGGTAAACATCAACAACCGATTTCCGCAGTTCGTAAAAAAGTATTATAAAGATCACCAGTATAAGGAGGAAACTCATTACCTGCAACCTTTGAGCGAATTGCATTTTAATGAAAATTTTTCAAATTTCAATTATAATACAGTCAGTAAGGGTAGCATTTATGGCCTTATTATCATAGGCCTTTTCCTGCTGATTACCTCTTCCATCAACTTTATCAACCTAAATACCGCACTTGCCGCAAGGCGATCTAAAGAAGTTGGGGTAAGGAAAGTATTGGGAAGTTCCCGATTGTTATTGCGTTTTCAATTTTTAGCTGAAACAGGGATTATCACTTTCATCGCCCTGGTATTTTCCATGGGTTTTGCCGAATTGTTATTAATTCAGCTCAATGATTTTCTGGGACTTTCACTTTCCATAAGTACCGCCTTCAGTTTTGAATTGTTCTTCTTTTTAACCCTGCTCTGGTTGGGAATTACTTTGCTTTCTGGTTTATATCCTGCTCAGATCATTTCCGGCTTCAATCCTTCTGCAGCCCTGAAAAATGGCATTACTTCTACCCAGATCGGAGGACTTTCTGTAAGGCAATCTCTGGTAATTTTCCAATTCATTATTTCCCAGTTTTTTATCATGGGAACACTGATTGTAAGGGAGCAAATGCAACTGCTCAAGGAAACTCATATTGGTTTTGATCAAGAAGCGCTTGTAAAGGTTAGTCTCCCTGAAAAAGATATTGAAAAAGCTAAAATTCTGAAAAGTAATCTCTTGCAATATCAGGATATTCAGAAAGCTACACTTGCTTATACCCAACCCGCTTCAGGCACTCAATCTGCCAATAGCTTCGAATTTAAAGAAAACCAGATTAAGGGAATGGTAGAAGCAAAATTTGGTGATATCGATTACCTGGCCACCTATAATATTCCTCTTATAGCCGGTGAAAATTTACTTCCCAGCGATACCGTTTCCAGTTGTCTGGTAAATGAAAAATTTGTCAGGCTGATTGGATTAAAAAGCCCTGAAGAAGCTATTGGTAAATTTGTAGATTTTGGAGGAGAAATACCCATTAGAGGTGTAGTGAAAGATTTCCATACCACTTCCCTTCTGGAAGCCAAGGAGCCTCTTCTCATTACTTCAGAGGGTTCACAATACCAAATGATTGGCATAAAACTGAAAAGCAGGGATATGCTGGGGACAATGGAATCCATAGAAAAAGAATGGAAAAAGCTATATCCCGGGGAAACTTTTCACTATTCATTTCTGGATGATGATATTGCCGGATTTTATGAAGGAGAGGAAAAGATGATGGCGATTTTAAATGTGGTTGCTTTTATTGCCATTTTTATTGGAATGCTGGGACTTTTTGGGTTGATATCCTACCTTACCGAACTAAAAACTAAGGAGATAGGCATTCGGAAAGTTTTAGGAGCATCCCTGATGGGAATTCTTATTTTACTCACAAAGGGCTATTCTAAACTGATAATAATTGCCTTTTGTATTTCCATACCGCTGGCTTACTTCGGATTTTCCAAATGGCTGGACAATTATCCATACAAAATTGATTTGAGTATTGGTATTTTTCTCCTCGGGGGTTTAATTACTTTTCTGATTGCAGGTTTAACTTCAGGTTTTAAAACCATAAAAGCTGCAATTGTCAATCCAGTAGATTCCCTCAGATCTGAGTAATGCATTCTATTAAAATATTGACTAAAAAACTAGAAATAATATGCTGAAAAATCTTTGGAAAATTGCCATTAGAAATATCATTAAGCAAAAGTTTTATTCCATAATCAACATTGTGGGACTGGCCATAGGAATAGCCTGCACCTTAATTGTAATGATTTATGTAAGTGATGAATTAAGTTATGACCGATTTCATCAGGATGCAGAACGCATTTACCGAATAGATCAAACCAATATTTGGGGAAATAATGAGGATCATCTAGGCTCTACCGGACCGGCAGTGGCCGAAGGATTAATTGCCGAAATCCCGGAATTTGAGGAAGTCACCAGAATTTATACTCCTTTCAATGCTCTGGTTGTCAGCTACACGGATGGGGAAGATCACACAAAATCTTTTAATGAAGCTTATTTACTGGGAGGGGATCCAAATTTTTTCAATGTATTTTCTTTTGAATTTATGGAAGGTAACCCGGCCACAGCACTACAGGAACAAAACACGGTAGTACTTACCAAAGAAGCCGCTGAAAAATATTTTGGCAAGGCCACTTCCCCAATGGGCAGGGTACTTCAGGTCAATTCCGGTAGTGAGAAAATAAACCTGAAAGTCACCGGAGTAATTGAAAATATTCCCAAAACTTCCCATTTTAAGTTTAATTTACTGGCTTCCAGCTATTCATTCCCCCATTTTCGGGAAATGGAATGGAGCTGGATCTGGACACAGGTAGTGACTTACGTGAAAGTTAAGCCAAATACCAATATTGCTGCCATTGAAGCCAAACTTCCAGAGGTTCCGAGAAAGTATGCAGGAGGAACTATGGAACGGGTTTACGGCTATTCTTATGAAGATTATGAAAAGAAAGGCAAGAAATGGGAATTATTCCTGCTTCCAATTACAGATATTCATCTATTTTCCAATGGGGTCTATAATCGCTTAGGCCCCATAAGCGATATCAAATATGTCTATGTTTTTTCTTCCATCGGGATATTTATTTTGATGCTGGCCTCTATAAACTTCATGAATTTATCTACAGCCAAATCTTCAGGAAGGGCTAAGGAAGTAGGTGTAAGGAAAGTTTTAGGATCTGGAAAAAAATTATTGATTTATCAGTTTTTAATTGAATCCACTTTGCTTTGTTTGCTTTCCTTGATCCTTGCCCTTGGACTGGCAGAAATATTCAGGCTTCCTTTTAATCAGGTTACCGGAAAGCAAATTGACCTGGAAATTATTTTTAATCCAGTATGGCTGATTGGGATTTTCATTTTTACGATTATTCTGGGAATCATTTCCGGAAGTTATCCGGCATTTTTCCTTACCAGATTTAAGCCGGTAGAAGTAATGAAAAATAAAATCGGGAAAGAGCCAAAAAATTCTTTTGGCGGACTAAGAAACCTGTTGGTAATATTTCAATTTTCCATTTCCATTACCCTGATTATCTGCACCTTGTTTGTGTACAACCAATTGGAATACACCCGAAATAAGGATTTGGGATTTAATAAGGAAAACCTTCTCATTATTTCCAACCTGGACAAACTTGGCGCAAATCAGGAATATTATAAACAAGCCATTCTAAAACAATCAAGAGTTGAAAACTGCGCTTTTTCCAATGCTACTCCCCCATTTATTTACTTTGAAGATCACTACAAAGCATACGGAGTAGAAATGGCCGAAATTCCAATCAACGGGCTTCTAACCGATGAGGATTATATTTCCACACTTGGGCTGGAATTACTTGCGGGCAATACTTTTGGGAATGGAAATGAGAGCGATTTTGGCAAGGTAATTCTAAACGAAACTGCAGTGAAGGAACTGGGCTGGAGCATTGATCCTGACAGTCCTGACTTTGCAATTGGTCAGATTTTACATTATCCGGGAGGAGAAAATTCAACTTATGAAGTCTGTGGTATCCTGAAAAATTTCAACTTTCAATCCCTGCATAATAATGTGAGTGCCCTGGTTGTATTTCACAAGAACAACCCACATTGGAACCAGTATAATTTCGGAGGCTATTTATCTATCCGTTTGGATGACACCGAAATTACCACCAATGATATTGCTGAAACCATTGCTTATGCCAAATCAGAATGGAATAAATTGAGCCCGGGAATGCCTTTTGAATACCGTTTTCTGGATGATGCCTTTGATACCACCTTCAAATCGGAAGAGCAATTGGGAAAAGGATTTGGCCTGCTCACCTTTCTGGCTATTTTTATTGCCTGTCTTGGTTTGTTTGGACTGGCAGCATTCACCGCAGAACAAAGGACAAAGGAAATTGGCATCCGAAAAGTATTAGGAGCATCCGTTCCCAATCTGGTTTTTCTAATTTCCAATGAATTTACCAAACTCATCGGAATCGCTTTATTCATAGCCATTCCCGTTTCGTGGTGGATGGTAGATGGCTGGTTGGGAAACTTTGCCTATAGAATTGCCATATCATGGGAAGTATTTTTGGTTTCCGGTATTATTTCAATATTAGTTGCCTGGTTCACTGTAAGTTACCAATCCATAAAAGCCGCCATCATGAACCCGACAAAATCTTTAAGATCGGAATAAAAATTTAAATTCAATATTTGGACAAAATCAAATTCATTCAATTGTACTATAACTAATTGACAATCAGATGATATTTCTAATTAAAAATTATTACTGATACTCACTTTCAAAAAGAAGATAAAATGCTAAGCTATTTCTTTAAAATTTCGGTAAGAAACATTTTACGTAACAAGGTACATTCTATAATCAACATTCTGGGATTAGCATTGGGAATTACCTGTTCACTTGTCATATTTTTGGTTGTCAATCATGAATTTAGTTATGATCAGTTTCACACCAAAAAAGACCGAATTTTCAGGGTAACTACCCTCCCGGTTTTTGGGGAAGAAACATTCTATAATCCCGGGACTCCCTTTCCTGTAACAGAAGCTTTAAGAAACAATTTCCCGGAAATTGAGCAGATAAGTCCCGTAGTGATGGGCAGAGAGGAAATCAGAATTAAGCAAATCGATAAAATTAGCGGAGTAGAGGATGAAGAAATTTTCTATAGGGATAATGATATTCTTGGGGTTGATTCAACTTTTTTCAAAATATTCGACTGGAAATGGATTTCCGGATCACCCGGAACTGCATTTAAGAATAAGCATGCAATAGTTTTATCCGAAAAACTGGCAGACAAGTTTTTTAGAGGAGATGCTTTGGGCAAGACCCTCACACTAAACGGTACAGACCTTTCTGTGGTAGGAATTGTTGAAAATCCTCATCCACATACAAGTGTAAGTGCACTGGCTTTTGTTCCTTCAGAAATTTATAGTTTTGACGTTTCCAAGAATCCCGACTGGGGTAGCGTATCCAGTGGTTATCAAAATTTTATACTCCTTAAAGAAAGCAGCCTCTCAGAACAATCAATTGCTAAAATTGAAAAGCAGCTTACCGGTTTACTCAAAGCAAATACGGATAAAGACTATATTGACAATTGGTCTTTGGAATTACAATCCCTAACCAGTTTTCATTTTGATAAAAATTATTTCCCAATTAATAGCAATAAGGGAGATTTGAATACCCTTTGGGCTTTATTTTTTGTAGGTATTTTTATCTTGCTTATCGCCAGCATAAATTATATTAACCTATCCACTGCTTTGGTAGTGAACAGATCAAAAGAAGTGGGAGTAAGGAAAGTTTTAGGCAGCTCCAGAAAAAAGCTTATTTTATTTTTTCTAATGGAAACCTCCATAATTGTCAGTTTTTCCCTGCTCTTTGCCCTTGGACTTACTGAACTTTCATTGATCAAATTAAAAGATTTTATAAATATTGATTTTGAAGGCAGTTTATTAAGAGAAGCCATTACGGGTGATTGGAGATTGTATCTGTTTATTTTTGGAATCTTAGGAACGACCACCTTACTATCAGGATTTTACCCGGCTTTTGTACTATCCGGCTACGCTCCGGTTATGGCATTAAAAAACAAGTTTTCCAATAATACTTCCGGCCTGAAACTAAGACGCTCCTTAGTCATTTTCCAGTTCCTGATTACCCAGGTTTTAATTATAGCCACTTTAGTGGTAATGGAACAATTATCATTTTTCAAATCCAAAGATTTAGGATTTAATACGAATGCTATCATTACTTTCAGACAACCCTTTGGAGAGGAACTTAAAAGTGAGGCTATTCAGCAGGAAATGCTAAAAATTCCAGGAATCAAAAAAGTTGGTTTTTCAGCCTCCCCTCCTATTTCCGGCTCTAGGTCAACCAGAGATATCAGTTATGGAAATGACAGTTTAAAAGCTGAAAATATGATCGACATCAAATATGTGGATAAAGATTATTTTGAGGTCTTTCATTTCAATCTTTTGGGGGGAAAGTTCCCGGAACGGAATGATACAACCAAAGCTGTTGTCAATGAAAGTTTTATAAAAAAATACGGATTTACCTCTTCCATTGATATCATTGGGGAATCTTTTAATTATAGTGATGAACAAGCTGTCCAAATTGTTGGAGTGATTGAAAATTTTCACATGCAATCCTTCCATACCCAGATCAATCCTTTAATGATGGTGTTTGATCCGGAAATTCGGTATACCGTAAATGCTCAGGTGGAGATGGCGGGGATAGAAAAAACCTTAGCAGAAATAGAAAAAATCTTTAGAGATACTTATCCCGGCAAGGAATTTAAATACAGTTTCCTTGATGAAGACATCAGGAATTTTTATAACAATGAAGAACGCGTACTAAGGTTACTCAACCTCTTTGCCGGCATTGCCATTTTCATTGGCTGTCTTGGGCTTTATGGACTGGTTTCTTTTATGGCTATCCAGAAAACCAAGGAAGTGGGCATTCGAAAAGTGCTGGGCGCTTCCATTTCAGGAATTGTATTGCTTTTCTCCAAAGAATTTGTGCGGCTGGTTTTAATTGCCACTATCCTTGCTGCACCAATCGGCTATTTTATGATGAATGAATGGCTGGCTACTTTTAATTATAAAATTGAATTAGGTCCGAAGATTTTCCTCCTTTCAGGACTAATGGCGGTGGTTATCGCCCTTATTACCATTAGCTACCAGGCGATAAAAACTGCTGTGCGTAATCCGGTGAATTCTTTAAGATCGGAATAGGAAAATTGAAAATTAATTTTTAAAAAGTTAATTAAAATGTTACGCTATTTAATTAAAATTTCCATCAGAAATCTATTGCGCAATAAGGTGCATGCTATCATTAATATTCTTGGTTTAGCGCTGGGAATCACCTGTGCTTTGCTCATTTTCCTGGTAATCAACCATGAGTTTAGTTACGATCAGTTTCATACTCATAAAGACCGAATCTTCCGGGTAACTACTATTCATGAGGATTCCTATAATTCTGGGACTCCATTTCCTGTAACAGAAGCTTTAAAGACAAACTTTTCTGAAATTGAAAAGATCAGTCCGGTAATAGAGTGTCCGGGTGAAATCACTATAAATAAAACAGACAAGGCAACCGGAGCCACCAATATAAAAAGATTCCATAGGGATAATAATATACTCTGCGTGGAGCCTTCATTTTTCGAAATTATTGATTGGGAATGGGTTTCAGGGTCACCATTACAGTCTCTAAAAAACAAAAACTCCATAGTACTATCCGAAAAGCTTGCTGCTAAATTCTTCGAAGGGGAAGCTTTGGGTAAGGAACTTACATTGGATAAAAGAGATGTCCTTACGGTTACAGGAATTGTAAAAGACCCTCCACAGCGTTCCAGCATCAAAGCCTTGGCTTTTGTACCTGTAGCATTGAAATTGAAAAATTATGAAGGAAATGGAGAATGGAACCATGTAACCAGTTTTTACCAAAATTTCATTTTAATTAATAAAAACAACCGCTCGGAAAAGACAATTGCCAAAATCGAGAAACAGCTAACAAACTCACTCATTGAAAATACAAAGGATGAGGAAGCAAAAAAATGGAGGTTTGAATTGCAATCAATTAACGATTTCCATCTGGGGGACCATTATTATCCTTTATTCAGCAGAAAAGGTGAAAGGAAAACCCTTTATTCCATATTATGCATCGGCATTTTTATCCTTTTGATTGCCTGCATTAACTACATTAATCTTTCTACCGCTTTGGTGGTGAAGCGTTCAAGAGAGGTAGGAATAAGAAAAGTTTTAGGAAGTTCAAGACAAAAATTAATTGGATTTTTCTTAATTGAAACTGCCATACTGGTAGGAAGTGCTTTTGTTGTAGCCCTTGGCCTTACTGAACTCGCACTAATCAAAATAAATGATTTCATTTACCTTGAGTTTGAAGGGAGTTTATTAAGAGAGGCATTAAAAAATGATCATTTAATTTATACCTTTATTATTGGAGTCTTAAGCATCATAACCCTTTTATCAGGACTTTATCCCTCTTTGGTGTTATCCGGGTATTCTCCGGTTTTAGCACTAAAAAACAAGTTTACAAACAATGATTCTGGCCTAAAGTTAAGAAGAGCACTGGTAGTTTTTCAATTCCTCATTACGCAGGTGCTTATCATAGGAACACTTGTGGTAATGGAACAACTCTCCTTCTTCAAAGAAAAGGAACTGGGATTTAATCGAGAGGCTATATTTACCTTCACTCAACCCTATGGTGAAGATTTCAAAAATGATTATCTCAAAGAAAAAATCGGGCAAATGCCAGAGGTAGCTCAGATCAGTTTTTCTTCAGCCCCTCCATTATCTGGAATACTAATAAGCGATAAAATCAACTTAGCGATTGACGACCAAATCATTGACAAGGAAGTGGTAAAAATTTTTGCCAATGGAGACTATTTCCAAACCTACGATTTCAAGGTTTTGGCAGGAAAAGTTTATCAGGGGAATGACACCACAAAAGCAGTAGTTAATGAGACTTTTATCAGGGAGTTAGGAATAGAAAACCCCAATGAAATAATTGGTAAGACCTTCAATTACAGAAAGAAAAAAAACATAGAAATTTGTGGAGTTTTAGCCGATTTTCATCACCTTTCTTTCTATTCTAAAATTAATCCCGTGATAGTAATGCCGGATCAAAATCGACAACGGGTTTTTAATTCAAAAATAGCCTTCGCAGATATTGAACAAAATATCGCTACCATTGAAAAAATTTTTAATGAAACCTATCCGGGAAAAGAGTTCAGGTATGGTTTTCTGGATGAAAATATCCAAATGTTTTACCGCTCGGAAGAACGCCTTTTCCGACTTTTCAACTTGTTCGCAGGTATTGCCATTTTCATTGGCTGTCTTGGGCTTTATGGACTGGTTTCTTTTATGGCTATCCAGAAAACCAAGGAAGTGGGCATTCGAAAAGTGCTGGGCGCTTCCATTTCAGGAATTGTATTGCTTTTCTCCAAAGAATTTGTGCGGCTGGTTTTAATTGCCACTATTCTTGCCGCTCCAATTGGCTATTTTATGATGAAGGAATGGCTGGCTACTTTTAATTATAAAATTGAATTAGGTCCGAAGATTTTCCTCCTTTCAGGACTAATGGCGGTGGTTATCGCCCTTATTACCATTAGCTACCAGGCGATAAAAGCTGCTGTGCGTAATCCGGTGAATTCTTTAAGATCGGAATAGGGGAAAACATTTTCATTAATCCAATAAACCTCATAAAATGTTCAGATATTTTTTTAGATCGGCCATAAGAAACTTAGTAAAAAACAAAGCCACCTCAATTATTAATTGCCTTGGATTGAGCCTTGGCATCGCATGTTGCCTGATCATTTTTTTGGTGATAAAAAATGAAAGCAATTTCGATAAATTCCATTCTGACAGTGAAAGAATTTACAGGATAACCCGGGTGACCACAAATGTAAATCAAAGTCCTGAACCAGAATACAGAACAGGAATTTCCTTCCCTTTTCCCAATATTTTGGAAAAAGAATTACCACAGGCGGAAAAAGTTACGGCACTTTATAACAGAGGTGAGATACTTTTAAAATCTTTCCCTGAAGAAAGTGAACCCAGATTATTTAAGCAAAATGGGTTTACTTTTCTTGAACCAGATTTTTTTGAAGTGCTGGATTTTGCCCATCCTGATTTTAGGTGGTTAAGTGGAAATCCTAAGTTGGCCCTTGCTGAGCCAAATTCGGTAATCATTACCCAATCCCTGGCTGAGAAAACCTATTCTTCTATTGATGTGTTAGGGAAATCCATTCTCATCAATAACGACTGGCAATGTAAAATCACAGGAGTTATTTCAGACTTTCCAGCCAATTCAGATTTCCAGTTTCATATTATGGCTTCACTTTCCACATTAAGAGATGGGAAAAATAGCTGGATGGATGAATGGTATGCATTAAGCGGAAATTACCAGTGCTTTTTAAAACTTCATGAAGAAGCTGATGTACAGACCACCGAAGAGAAAATCAAACAAATTCATTCCAGATTTGTGTCTAAAAAAATAGCTGAAGAAAGAATATATCATTTGCAACCCTTATCAGAAATGCACCATGATACCAGATTTAGCAATTTCAATAAAGTAGTGAGTAAAGAAACGCTTATGGGATTAAGCCTTATTGGTTTATTATTACTCATTACTTCAGGAATAAATTTCAGCAACCTTTCCACAGCCCAATCACTTATTCGTTCGAAGGAAATTGGCATCAGAAAAGTATTGGGAAGTTCCCGGATAAACTTAATTCTGCAATTTCTGGGTGAAACTTATATGCTCACCATCATTGCAGCAATAATTGGAGTAGGTTTGGCCGAACTATCCCTGCTCAAATTTCATGATTTGTTATCCATCAACAACTCTGCTATTTTCCCCTTAAACCTTGAATTGGCTTCATTTCTTTTGGTGCTTTGCCTAAGCATTGGGCTAATTGCCGGAATTTACCCCGCTTTTGTAATTTCCGGATTTCATCCCATTAATGCCATAAAGCAAAAACTGGCAAGTGGAAATACCGGAAAAATCCGTTTCAGCAAAGGCCTGGTTTTATTACAATTTGTAATTACCCAGCTCATGATTATTGGTACTATTGTCATTTTTTCACAATTACAATACCTGCAAACCAAGGATTTAGGATTTCAGAAAGAGGCCATCATTACAGTGGGTATCCCGGAAACGGAAGCCAGACTCAGAAATGATTTTTTGGGTAAAATATCCAATCTTGCCCCTATAGAAAAAATCACATTTAGCTCTCACAATCCCATGTCCGGAAGAAATAATTGGATTGATATTATTGATCCGCTCAGCGAAAAAGAATCAATTGTAACGCTTGACAAAAGTGTAGATGAAAATTATTTTGAAACATTTGATCTGGAAATCATCAGGGGAAGGTCATTCAACGCTACAGATTCTTCCTTTTATATTATTTTAAATGAGGAATTGGTCAAAAAATTAGCGTTGGATATAGATGAAGCCATCGGAAAGGAAATGGAAATTGCCGGGAACAAAAAAATTATTATTGGTGTCGTCAGAGACTTCAATACTTTTCCCCTCCACGAAAACCTTGATCCGGTTGTTTTTTCCAAAAGACCAGCAGATTATAACATCGTAAATTTAAAAATTAACCCCGGTTTATTTTCTGATAAAAATGGAATTTCCCATACCATGGAAAAGGTTGAAAAGGCCTGGAAGGAAAACTATCCCGATTATTTTTTCGAGTATAAATTTTATGATGATGCCATTGCCCAATTCTATGAGGAAGAGAAAAGAATCAGTACCCTTTTTAATCTTTTCTCCTTTATTACCGTTTTTATTTCCTGCCTTGGTTTGTATGGATTAACCATTTTTATTTCTATTCAGAGAACAAAAGAAGTTGGAATAAGAAAAGTATTGGGCGCCTCTATTTCTGACTTGATCCTGTTGCTGTCAAAAAACTTCACCTTATTAGTAGTGATGGCTTTTTTAATAGCCGCACCAATAGGCTGGTTTTTCTCAGAAAGATGGCTGGAAAACTTTGCCTATAGCATTAACCTGAATTTATGGATTTTCATGGTGGCCATTTCAGCAGCACTTTTCATTGCCTGTTCCACAGTAGCTTACCAGGCCATCAAAACAGCCCTAATCAATCCGGTTAATTCTTTGCGCTCTGAGTGAGAAATGAGTTTTGGTATAATGACGGATTGTATTTAACCTAGGCTATTCACCATTTGCAATGGCGAACTACTATCGTAGGATTTTTAATCCATCAAAAACGTTAAATCCTTTTGGCTTAAGTTTGCAGGTCAAACCTAAGAATTATCCCCGTTTATTAAACTGGGATTGAACCAAATGGATATTTAAAGTGACACGATTTCTGACCATTGTCATTCTTGTTTTTACCTTTTTCCCCAGGGAATCCATCGCCCAAAACACTAAAGATTGCGTAATAAGTTTACCTTCTGAGTCTACAGAAATGCAAGCTAAAAATTACCTTAGGAGCCGATACCAATTAATTAGCTTAAGGCTTTATGTGGACTACTCTTATATGGAAAATGAAATTTACCGGAAATGGGTGGAAAACGACTCTCTGGCTAACCATGAGAAAACCTTAATCCAAACGATAGATAGCATCATTGTCAGGTTGAGCAATGGACTTACATGGAATATCATGGAAGGCCCACCAGAAAAACCCACAGGGTTTATTTTCAAATTATTTACCAAGAAAGGTAAAGCCGACCAAAAGTTTATTGATTATAGAAAATACCTGGAATTTTGCAGTCGATGGGAAGAAACCAAAAAACCTTGCGAAATAATTGCCGAATACACGGCCTATACAAGTATTCATTTCGATGAGGAAAGGATTTTTAGAGCAAAGTATGATGTCGTTTATCATCCAAGGTCTGAAGCAATTTGCAGAGAAGTCATATTAGTTGACTAAACTAATGAGCAGGATTTCCCACATCGGTGTTTTATTTTCTTAAAAACACTATTGCTTGAAAAAATCATTGGCTTTTTCTAACTTGAGTGCAATTAAAAAGTCATAATGAGATTTAAAACATTCTTTCATTACCTCAGCTATTTGCAGTATCCACTTTTACTGATTGGGTTATATTTTGTCCTGCGCCCTTACTTTTCAGGGTTTGAGTATTTAAGAGAAAATCCTAAACTGCTTTTTCAAAGCCTAAATTCAGTTTTAATTTTTATGGGGCTTGCCATCAGTTTTTCTTCCCTACAGGACACCACTAAAACACAAAATAAGTTCTCAAGGAAAATCTGGGAAGATCCGGTAAAGGGAAAGGTTGCCCTGATTCTGATGTGTTTTTTGATTTTGTTCACCCTCCTTTTTGGACTAACCGGGTATTACATTACCCCTGAAGGAATCATTAAAGAATTATCCATTGGTACCATTGTTTTTAGTCTGGGAATGTTTGGACTTTTAAAAGCAGCCCTGGAAATGTTTGAAAATCACCGAAAAGACAAAAATCCTGAAGCTTTTTCAAAAGCAGATTTCCCTTTGGAAAAAAAATAAGAGATAATCCAATCAATTTTGATTTTTGATCTCTTAAAGTATTCAGCTGGAACCTGCTATTTTTTTATATGGTTTAAAGGAAAAAGATTTATTCATTATTTTACTGTTCGCCATTTGTAATGGCAAACCATTATCGTAGGATTTTTAATCCGTTTATTTATAAGACAAAAAAAGGATTCAGTTTGGTAACTGAATCCAGCATTATTTTTCTGCCAATCAGAATTAAATTACCATTGCATCAATTTCATCTTTTAATGGTTTTTCTTCATCCACTTTTCTCAGCAACTCTACCACATTATTCACTTTCAGCTTTTTCATCATATTGAAGCGATGAGTTTCTATGGTCCGCACACTTTTATTAAAATGATCGGCTATGTCTTTATTGTTTGCCCCATCATAAAGCAATTTTAAAATCTGCTTTTCTCTTTTGGTAAGATCATATTGTTGGGCAGGGGCAGTTGATGTACCTGAATCTGACTGTTTTTTCACATTCAGGTAGCTATTAATCAAAATATTGGAAATATCCCCACTAAAATATTTTTGACCGGAATGTACAGCTTTCACCGCCTTTATAAATTCACTTTTATTGGTATCCTTCAGCAAATACCCGGAAGCGCCACATTCTATGGATTTGGTAATATATTCCTCATCATCATGCATGGAGAGCACCAGTGCCTTGGTATGGGAAGAATATTTACCGAGCTGAGCCGTAGTTTCGATCCCATTCAAAATTGGCATTCTGATATCTACAATCAAAATATCGGGATTAAGTTCTTTTACCAGTTCTAATGCTTCCTGACCGTTAGAAGCCTCTCCAATTACTTTGATTTCCCCTTCTCTTTCCAACAATACCTTTATACCGTTCCTTACAATTTCGTGATCGTCAGCTAATATTACCTTAATTTGCTCCATTAATTTATTCTTTAGTTTATTGGTACATCTATTTTAATAACAGTTCCTTTCCCCACCTGGGTTTCCACATCGAATTGCGCATTAATAAATCCTGCTCTTTCTCTCATGTTGAAAATCCCGTGTCCGGAAGCTGAAAAATGTCCTTTTTGAGTAAGTTTTTCAATATCAAAACCTTTCCCATTGTCTCTCACCTCAATATGCAGGTTTTGAGCATTGTGGGCAAAAGTTACGGAAATTTTTTTAGATCCAGAATATTTAATAGCATTATTCACCGCTTCCTGAATGATTCTGTAAAGGTGTGTTTCCACATTTTTACCCAATCGATTTATAAAACGGGTCATGTTAATAAACTCGACCTCAATGCCCATTAAAGTACTTACTTCACTACAATATTTTTTAATAGCCGACACAATTCCAAAATCACTCAGGCTGGTTGGGGTAAGATTGAAGGAAACCCTCCTTACTTCCCTGATGATATTTTTTAAAATGTCCCTTGCCTCCTGCAAACGCTCTTTCGTATGTCGGGAACTGGAAGGGGTGGTAGCTTCAAGGTTCAGCTTTAAAGCATAAAGCATTTGCCCTACCCCATCGTGCATATCCCGGGAAATCCGCTTGCGCTCTTCCTCCTGGCCTTCCAGAATCAAAACTGAACGGAACTGTTGTTCTTTTACCTTTTCCTCAATTCGCTGTTTGTTGATTTCCCGCGACCTTTCTCTGGCTTCCTTATTTTCAGTGACATCCACCCCAATAACCATCACCTCTTTCAGGCTTCCATCCTTATCTTTTACCGGGACAATATTGGTTTCTATCCATATAAAATCCCCTGCTGCTGAGGTTACTTTTAACTCGCCAAGCCAGCAATTTCCACCTTTCACAAAATCCAATACACCTTCCAAAAAGTCACTTTTATATCCATTTTGTTTAAGCCAGGTAAAAATATTTTCAGGAAGGTCTTCTTTATCTTCAAACTCCATCAACTGGATGAACCTTTCCGTTAAAAAACTGACATTACCCAAAATATCACATTTGGCAAATAAAACAGCTTGTTCCTTTTCCAAATCCACATCGGCTAATTCCTGATAAGACACTTCCAGCGTACTATACAAAGCCCCAATTTCCCTGGCCATCTTTTGAGCCATTTTTTCTGATGCCACCAATTCGGAAAAAGTTTTCCTTATATTTTTTGTTGTCGGGCGAAAAATAAAAAACACCTCAAAAATGATAATTAAAAGGGAAATGCCAAACAAAATAATTTCTGTATCCTTTAGCAATAACACCTTTTTTTTAGCCTCCTCATCGTATTGAAAAACAATTACATCCATGCCTTCCAAAAACAGGGGTTCATTTTCTAAAACCTGTTTTAAATTTTCTCCAATTTTAAAACTGGAAGCTGAATCCATACTATGGGCTTGGTCAATAATATTCTGGGCGGCAGCTACAATAGCTTCAAAGTGTGGTTCAATATCCTCGAACATGGAAAGAATAGTAGCAGAACTTTCCCTTGAAAGCCCTAAGGTTTCATCTCCATTTATTAATCCATTATGGGACTGAATCCATAAATCTACGGTCTTTTGAAGCTCCGCAACCTTTTCTTCATCTATTCCATTTTCAGCGTTATTAGCTATTTGCAATACTATTTTACTTATTTTCTGGCTCAGCATCCGCTGCCTCCCTGCCACATTGATGGTACGGGAATCATCCTGTTGTTTGCTAATAAAATTCTGGATTAACAACTGACTGGCTAAAATGGCAATGGCAATTCCCGACAGCGCCAACAAGTACAATCTCCCCAATCTTTCAAATCTTTGTTTTGGCATTATTAAATCCTGGATGTAAACATTTTTTTTAAAAGGTTAAAATTAAAAAGTTTAAATAAAAAAAGAGCAGCCGGGGCTACTCTTTCATTCATTTGTAAATTTATCATGCTTCGCAGCAAAATAAAAATGGAAAAATTAATTTCGGAATTTTTCCCAAAACAAGATACCTTAATCTTCAAGCCCTACATACACAAAGTCATTTTCAACCTTTACAGGATAAGTCGCTATATCGCATTCATCACCATTCAGGTTTTTCCCGGTTTTTAGGGAAAATGTTTTCTTGTGGAATGGACAGGCTACCTTGGGTTCTCCAGATTCCGAACCAATCATTCCCCTTGACAAAATCATCTGCATTTTATGAGGACACAAATTTTGCACTGCATACCATTCGTTTCTTCTTGAAAAGTTAAACACAGCTATTTGTAAACTCTCAATCTTCACGCATCCACCCCCATTTTCCTGAAAAGCTGAAACCGGAGCAGCTTTAAACCAGGTTTTTACATTCTCTAATGTAACTGATCTATATTTTTCTAATTCTATCATTTTAGTCTAAATTTTTAATGCCAATCAATTCAATCAGGAATGTCAATCAACCCCACGATGTTGGAAATTTCTGTCCTCTCATTTCTTTAAAACTTAAGTTTGGATCAACATCTTCAACATTTACAAAATGTTTGAACCTTGCCCTCATTTCAGGATTGTTCACCACTTCTTTCCACTCGCACTTATAGGCATCAATTAATAGTTGCATTTCCGATTCCAACTGCTCACCAATTCCCAGGCAATCATTAATGATCACATCTTTAAGGTAATCCAGGCCACCTTCCAGTTTATTCAGCCATGGGGCTGTTCTGGTAAGCGGTTCAGCAGTTTTGATGTAAAACATTAAGAATCTGTCAATGTATTTAATCACACTTTCCTTATCAATATCAGCAGCCAGTAATAAAGCATGCTGAGGCTTTGCTCCTCCATTTCCACCCACGTATAAATTCCAGCCATTCTCGGTAGCAATAATTCCAAAATCTTTACTTTGGGCTTCAGCGCATTCCCTGATACATCCTGAAACCGCACTTTTCAATTTATGGGGTGATCTTAAACCACGATATCTTTCCTCCACCTCAATGGCAAATGATACAGAATCCTGCTGACCGTATCTACACCAGGTAGAACCCACACAGCTTTTTACAGTTCTCAGGGATTTACCATAAGCATGACCACTTTCAAAACCAGCATTCACCAGTTCTTCCCAGATATCCGGCAATTGATCCAGTCTTGCTCCGAATAAGTCAATTCTTTGCCCTCCGGTGATTTTAGTGTACAAATTGTATTTTTTGGCTACCTGTCCAATTACAATTAATTTATCAGGCGTGATTTCCCCACCGGGTATTCTTGGAACTACAGAATAAGTTCCTCCTTTCTGAATGTTTGCAAGATATTTATCATTAGTATCCTGAATAGTCATAGACTTTTCCAGAATCATTTCATTCCAGGCACTTGCTAAAATTGACGCCACCGCAGGCTTACACACCTCACAACCATCTCCCTCACCATACTTGTCCAGCAACTCATCATAAGTTTTGATGTCATTAATTTTCACCAAATCAAACAATTCTTGACGGGTATAATCAAAATGCTCACAAATAGTTTTCCTTACCCTTCTTCCCATTGATTTTAAAGTCTCGGTAATGAGATCATTAATCAAAGGCACGCAACCTCCACAACCAGTTCCTGCTTTAGTACATTTTTTTATGTCGGCTATATTTTCAAATCCATCTTCAGTAATGGCCTTGCAAATATCTCCCTTGCTGATATTTTCACATGAACAAATCTGGGCAGTATCGGGCAAAGCCTCTACCCCATTACCCACAGCTTCTTCGCCACCTCTGGCACCCAAAATAAGATCTTCCGGGTTGGGCGGTAATGCCATTCCGTTTTGGGCAATCTGCAGCAACATATTATAAGCTTCAGCATCCCCAACCAACATTCCCCCTAACAACCTTTTTCCGTCTTCGGAAATATTGATTCTTTTGTAAACCCCACTAACCTTATCTTCAAAAACAATCGCTTTGAAAGGCTCTTTCTCCCCAAAAGCATCCCCAAAACTGGCTACATCAGTACCAATCAGTTTGAGTTTGGTAGACATATCAAAATCAGTGAATGCTTTTTCATCTCCTTTTATCAACTGATTCACTACTACATCTGCCATTTCATAACCAGGAGCAACTAATCCGTAAATCATGCCTTTATGAAGCGCAGCCTCTCCAATGGCAAAAATATCAGGATCAGTAGTTTTTAAGTGATCATCCACTAAAATTCCCCCTCTTGGGCCCACTTCCAGTTCGTGTTGTCTGGCAAGTTCATCCCTTGGCCGGATGCCTGCAGAAATGACCAACATCTCCACATTCAACTCAGTACCATCATTAAATGAAAGACCGTCTAACTTGCCATTCCCTTTAATTTCCTGCGTATTTTTACCTAGATGAATATTAATTCCCAAATCTTCCAACTGGCATTGTAAAACCGAGGACCCCTGATCATCCAATTGCCGGGGCATTAATCTAGGAGCAAATTCCACCACATGTGTTTCCAATCCCATATCCAATACCGCCTTGGCGGCTTCCAGGCCTAAAAGTCCTCCTCCCATTACTGCCGCACTTTTCACCTTTTTGCCATAAGCCATCATGGCATCCAGATCTTCTATCGTTCTATATACAAATACCCCCTGCTTTTCTACACCTTTAATAGGTGGTACAAAGGCACTCGATCCGGTAGCCAGAATTAATTTGTCGTAGGATAAAACTGTACCTTTATGGCTTTTCACAGTTTTATTTTCCCTGTCAATTTCAGTTACCAGTTCTCCGGTTAATAATTCAATTTCATTCTCCTCATACCATTCTCTTGGAGCCATGGTTAGTTCTTCCACAGTAGTTCCTGTAAAATAGGCACTTAAATGTACCCTGTCATAAGCGGGTCTGGGTTCCTCTCCAAAAACCGTAATTTCAAAATCACTTTTTCCAGCTTTGGCCCTCAGTTTTTCACAAAACTTATAACCAACCATACCATTGCCTATTACTATTATTCTCTCCATTTTTGTAATAGATTTAGTTCTTTAATTTTTAATCCGTTTTTGTTCCACGTTTGCGCTAATGTACTTTCAGCGTTTTTAAGTAAATTTTACGTAAAATTACGTAATAAATTAATTAAAACAAGAACTTTTACGTAAATTTTTATATTTTTGAATTCATTTACTGGAGAAATTACGTACTAAATAAATTTTCACTAATGATTTTACCTAAATTAACCCTCGTAGGAGCAGGTCCTGGTGATCCGGAATTAATTACCCTGAAAGGAATAAAAGCGATTAAAAATGCTGATGTTATTTTATATGATGCTTTAGCCAATAAGGAATTACTGGAGTATGCCCATCAGGATTGTATTAAAATATTTGTGGGGAAAAGAGCCGGCAAACATACTTTTCAGCAATTAAAAATAAATAAGCTAATTGTAGAAAACGCCCTAAAATATGGCCATGTGGTCAGGCTAAAAGGAGGAGATCCTTTTGTTTTTGGAAGAGGGCATGAAGAACTGGAATATGCCATGAAGTTTGGCATCAGTACTGAAATTGTTCCCGGAATTAGTAGTTCTGTTTCAGTGCCCTCTATGCAACAAATTCCGCTTACCAAAAGAGGGGTAAATGAAAGTTTCTGGGTAGTTACGGGTACCACCAGAAATGGTGAACTTTCTGGGGATTTAAAGCTGGCAGCTCAATCTTCAGCCACGGTGGTTATTCTGATGGGAATGAAAAAACTGGCAAAAATCAGAAATTTATTCTCAAAATACCGCTCACAAGATGAGCCCATTGCCATCATTCAAAATGGCACTTGTTATAATGAAAAAGCGGGAATTGGGAATTTGGCGAATATTCAGGCAATTGTGGAGGAAAAAGAATTAAGTTCTCCTGCCATAATTGTTATTGGCCAGGTGGTAAATGAGAGACCCGAACTGCTTTTAGCTAAATTGAATAAGGAGGTAATTATTTAGGATTCCGTAAGAAGAAAATCAGGTTTTATTCAAAGAAAAGACCTGATGATATAGAAAATTTAATAAGTCATTTTTTTTTGTTTGGGAATTCATTTCCTTAAATGTGATTGGATTCCCAATTTCTATTTTTAGGGTTTTGTGCATTTTATTGCGAACTTCAAAAAGCAATAAGGCCAGTCGCAAATCCTGACTGAACTGACTTACCATCTGAAATAGCCTACTATTTTGCCCATGGAAGTAAATCGGAATTACGGTTGCTTCTGCCTTATGGATTAGTTTAACCACAAACCTTTTCCATTCTAGATCTTCTGCTTTTTTCCAACAGGAAGGCGCAGTAGCCACTCCGCCAGCAGGAAAAATGACAATGGGCTCACCAGATTTAATTTTTTCAATTGCCAAAGTCCTGGTTTGGATATTAGTTTGTAAAGCCTTCTTATTACTTCCAAAATCGATAGGGAGGAAAAAGTTATTCAACAGCTCATCGGTACATAATACACCATTAACCAATAATTTAAATTTTGGGAATTTTTGGGCTGCTAAGAAAGCCATAACCATCCCATCCACCACTCCAAATGGATGATTGGCTATAAAAATAACCGGCTCATTTACCGGGATTTTAGCTAACTGCTTTGGGTCATAATTCAATTTCAACCCGCAAGCTTCAACCAATTCCTGCCAAATCAGGCTAGGAGTTTTATTCGAGTTTAAGACCTGATTAAACTTTCTTTCCAGAGGAAATCGGCCTGTTAAAAACTCTACCAACTGAATTAAAAAAGAACTAATCCAGGGGTCCTCCGGAGTACTATAGGTAAGTTTTGTAAACTTTTCTACCGTAACATCACCATCCAATAATGAATCGGGTTGGGTTTTCTTTCGTAAAAAATTTAATGATAATCTGGAAGTGTGTCCGGACATAGCAGATATTTTCAGGGTTCAATTTACCCAATCTACTTTAATGTAATCACACTTTCAAATTAATTAAGAGCATGTTTAAATTTAATTCTATACATCTACTTATCTTTTAATAAATCGGTGAAATCTTTTTGAATTTGGATATTGTCTTTTTTTAGTCAGGTTATTCGTCAATAAGGCAAAAAGAAAAAGGATAAGTGTACCAGATAACACCGGAAAAACTAAAAACCAATAGCCAAGACCTTTTATGCTTTCCGAACCTATAACTGCGATTAGTGCAGTTGCCCCTCCCGGAGGATGAAGGGTTTTGGTAAACTGCATGGTAACTATGGACAAAGACACCGCCAATGGTGCGGATATAAAAATCGGATCGGGAATGAGAAAATAAATAGAAACCCCTATAAATGCGGAAATCAGGTGACCTCCAATTAAATTGCGGGGCTGAGCCAGTGGAGAAGCCACCGCCCCAAACACCAAAACACTGGAGGCCCCGAAAGAACCTATGAGAAAGATGTTATCAGCCTCTTCCAGAAAAATAGCCTGGAGATAAGCGATAAAACCAATACCCACAAAAGAACCAATAAACGACCATGTTTTGTCTTTAAAATCAAGCTGGGTTTCCTTATAAAGGATGTATCGTATTATTCTTAAATTTCTTTTTCTTCTCTTTTCTGACATACTCATTTTTTTAAAGCGGCAAAACTAGTTCTGGCCTTCATAATCTTTTCCAGGTTTAATTGAACATTTTTAAACTTCGGCTTTAATTTTTTTCATATAACATCTAGGTATTTTGCTCCTTTAAATTTTATATATTTCCGGCATGGAATTAAAACATTTAAGGTTGTTGAAAACCATAGCAGACGAAGGAAACATTGCCAATTCATCTGAAAAGCTATTTTTAACGCAATCTGCTTTAAGTCATCAGTTAAGGGAAATTGAAGAAAGGCTGGGTTTTAAAATATTTTTAAGGAAAAGAAATGAATGGAAACTTACTGAAGAAGGAGTTGAACTCTATCAATTGGCGACCAATGTACTGACTTCCATTGATGAAAAGCTTCGACACATTCAAAATATTAACCGGGATCATGGAGGTAAAATTAGAGTAAGTGGTGAATGCTATTCCTTCTATTCCCTTTTCCCCCGTTTTTTACAGGAAATGTCTTTGTTGTATCCCAACATTGATGTAGAATTTGTGTTTGAGGCTACACATCAGCCTATTCCCAAATTGTTATCATTCGAACTGGATTTAGCCATAGTTTCCTCTCCATCTTTAAATGAATCATTATCAAGTGTGGAGGTGTTTAAAGATGAATTGTTTGTATTGATGCATAGGGAAAATAAGCTGAGCGACAAACCTTTTGTGGAAGCAGCAGACTTCTCTAATTTGCATTTACTCATTCACTCCTATCCTTTGGAAACCGTCTCTGTTTATGAACATTTCCTGAAACCCAATAATATTATCCCTCAAAAAATTTCGGCAATTCCATTAACGGAAGTAGCCCTGGAAATGGTAAATGCCAATATGGGTGTCATGTGTTTACCGAAGTGGGCACTTCAAGCTTTCAAAAATCAAAATGACCTTCAGCTTAAACCAATAGGCATCAATGGATTACCAAGATCGCTTTATCTCGTGATTCGAAGTGCGGACAAAACCAAAAAACATATCAAGGATTTCATTGCCACCTTTGAAGAAAATATTCAGTCAGATGTTGCGGTCAATAATTAATTTTACCTCTTCAGTTTAAGGAAAATATTTATAGGAAGAACCTTTACTTCTAAAACCGGATAAAAAAGGTTTTTTCCTTACCATTTCATTTTTTACTTCATTTTTATAATTATTCAGGTAGTTTGGTGTCCATAAAATAAAAGATCAGAATAAATGCGAATTCAATACAGGGAAGCCGAACAAATCCTTTCCGAAAAACTCATTAAAACCGGATACCAAAAAGACAGGGCAGCTTTATGTGCCCAATTATTTGTAGATGCTAGCCGAGACGGGGTTTATTCCCATGGCCTCAATCGTTTTGTCAGTTTCATCCAGTTAAATCAGGAAGGATATGTAAAACCAGATGCCCAACCAAAGGTAACTGATCGTTTTGGAGCCATAGAAAGATGGGATGGGCAAATGGGGGCAGGCATGCTCAATGCCTATTCGGCCATGGAAAGTGCCATTCAACTGGCTCAAACAAATGGAATAGGCTGTATTGCCATGAAAAATACCAATCACTGGATGCGGGGAGGGAATTTTGGCTGGCAGGCCGCTGAGGCCGGTTGTATAGGAATATGCTTTACCAATACCAAACCGAATATGCCACCCTGGGGAGCCAAAGAACCAAGAACAGGAAACAATCCACTGGTAATTGCCATTCCAAGAAGTTCCGGACATATTGTGTTGGATATGTCTATGTCTCAATTCTCCTTTGGGAAAATGATAGAAACAGCCAAAAAAGGAGAAAAACTTCCCTTTCATGGCGGATTTGATCATGAAGGAAAACTGACAAAAGATCCTGAAACTGTAATTGAAAATGAACTTTCCCTGCCCATTGGTTATTGGAAAGGTTCCGGACTATCCATCATGCTCGATATGTTGGTAACGGTTTTATCCGGAGGGAGATCCACGGGAAAAATTGGGGAAGATGAAGTGGAGTTTGGCATTTCCCAGGTTTTTATTTGTATTAAACCAGACTTGTTTGGCACTGAAGCTGAAAATGAAGTTTTACTCAATGGCATTATCAATTACCTCCATCAATCCGAATTATTGAAGGAAAATGAAAATGTGTATTATCCTGGAGAAAGAACACTTAAAACAAGGAAGGAAAACATGGAAAAAGGCATTCCGGTTGATGAAAAAATTTGGGAGGAAATCCTGAATTTGTAAAAGACTTCCTCCCTTTTTGAGTGTGTTATACTAATTCTTCGATTCGGGTAACTTTTACCACTCCATCAATTTTTTCCAGGTTCACAATAAGTTTTTCAAACTCTACCTTATTCTGAACGGATAAGTCAATATTTCCTTTGAAAATATCATTTTCAGTACCAATGGATATGGATTTAATATTGACCTGCATCTGGTTGGAAATCACTCTGGTGACATCGTTTACCAACCCTACCCTGTCTGTTCCTTCAATGCTAATGGAAACGCTAAATCCTTCATCATGTACTTTTCTCTCACTTGCCCATCTTGCTCGAATAATTCTATAGCCATAATTTGCCATTAGGGAAATGGCATTGGGGCAGGTTTTTCTATGAATTTTAATTCCCTTATTAATGGTAATAAACCCAAAAATCTCATCTCCGGGTATTGGGCTACAACAAGAAGCCATGCTATAGCTCAGATCAGTCATTTCTCCAATCACCAGTTCCTTTTCCTTCACCAGTTTTTGGATTACGGCTTCATCATCCTGCTTTTCTTTGCCATTCTCCCTTGATTTTTGATTTTTCTCTTCGGGAACATGGTTAATAAATTTCTTGATCTCAGTATGGTCAATCAGGCCTTTTCCAACCATATAAAACAGGTCACTTTCCGATTTTAAGCTAAAATACTGGGCCAGTTTCCTGATATTCTGCTCGTCATAGGAAATCTTCAACTGCTTAAACTTCCGCTTAACAATTTCCTTCCCTTCTCTGGCAAAAGTTTTCTTTTCGTCCTTGAGGTAATCTTTAATCTTGGATTTGGCCTTGGAAGTTCTCACCACCTTTAGCCAATCCTCATTAACCTTTTGTTTATTTGATGTGAGAATTTCAATCTGGTCTCCATTCTGGATTTCATAATTAAAAGCTACCAGTTTCCCATTGGCCTTGGCAGCCAGACATTTTGCTCCAATTTCCGAATGGATATCGAAGGCAAAATCCAGAATAGTGGCTCCCTTGGGATAAATTTTCATTTCTCCCTTAGGCGTAAAAACAAAAACTTCCTTTACAAACAGGTTGGACTTAAAATCATTGACAAATTCAACTCCATGCGACTTGGTTGTTTCCAGCATATCCCGAATTTCCTGTAACCACAAGTCAATTCCCTGCTCTCCTTTCACTACCTTGCCATTAGGTCCATGTTTGTATTTCCAATGGGCAGCATAACCTTTTTCTGCAATATCATCCATTCGTTTTGTCCTGATTTGCACTTCAACCCACTGCCCGGAATTACTCATCACGGTAGTATGCAAGGATTCATAACCGTTGGATTTAGGCATACTGATCCAATCCCTGAGTCGGTTTACATTAGGCGTATAATAGTCCGTAACAATGGAATATACCTTCCAGCAAACCGCTTTTTCCTCTGCTTCATCTGCTTCCACAATTATTCGAATAGCAAAAAGATCGAAAACCTGTTCGAATGGAATATTCTGTTTCCGCATTTTTTTATAAATGGAGTAAACAGATTTAATTCTGGTCTTTATTTGGAATTTATAGCCATCCCGCTTCATGGCCAGCTCCAGGGGACGAATAAAACGTTTCGAAAACCGGGTTCGGGCAGCTCTGGAATCCTCTATACCTCTTAATATACTGAAGTAAGCATCCTTATCTGAAAATTTCAGGCATAAATCTTCTAATTCTGATTTAATGGTATACAAACCAAGTCGGTGAGCCAGAGGGGCATAAATATATTCTGTTTCAGATTTTATTTTCAGCTTTTTATGATCAGGCATGCTATCTAAAGTACGCATATTGTGCAACCTGTCAGCAATTTTGATCAGCACTACTCTGGTATCTTCAGAAATAGTCAATAACAATCTTTGGAAATTTTCTGCCTGAATGGATTTCCCTTTAGTCGCCTTGGTGGAAATTTTGGTTAAGCCATCAACAATTTTGGCTACCCGGCCACCAAACCTTTCCTGAATATCCTGAATATCGTAGGCCGTATCCTCTACTACATCATGCAGCAAAGCGGCCACAATTGATGTAGTACCCAACCCTATTTCTTCTACAGCAATTTCTGCCACCTCAATTGGATGATAAATATAGGGTTCACCCGATTTCCTTCGCATCTCTTTATGTGCATCCTGGGCAAACAGAAAGGCACGTTTAATAATCTTGGCATCGTCATCCTTTAGAAAAGGCTTTGCTTTCCTCAATAACCTGCGGTACATCCGCAAAATGGTCTGTTTCTCCTTTTCGTGATCTATCTCCATATTATATTTATTCCCGCAATTATACGCTTACAAAATTTAATGATTAAGTTACGTTTTTTTTACCTTTTCCTGAAGGAACTACTTATATCTTTTTTAGGAATTACAGCAGACTATTCTCCCGGAGGAGCTTTACAAGCTTTCAAATGTTTTATCTGCTGAAAATATTATCCCGGAATTTCATTTTCAAAAATTACATTTCCACTCAAAAAGTTTTTAATATAAATAAGGGCTAAAATTAACCCAACAGACCGATAAAGATGGTCTCTGAAAAAAAAATCATTTTTTTTAAAGAAAATCAATTTAAAAGTATTGCAATATTAAATATAGTTTTTAGATTTGCACCTCAATTTTAAGCGGATGTGGCGAAATTGGTAGACGCACTAGACTTAGGATCTAGCGCCTCACGGCATGGGGGTTCGAGTCCCTCCATCCGCACTTAATATGAAGCAAAATTTAAATTCTCAACTGGTTAAAAGGTTGAGTTTTTTTGTTTTTTCACCATTTAAATTTTTACACTCTTGGAAATCGCAGTTGATAAAAAAGAAAAAGCTTACGGTTTAATTAATTTAAAGCTGGAGGAAAGTGATTACCTTCCCGAGTTTAATAAAAAAATTAAAGAATATAGCCAGAAAGCTAACATTAAGGGGTTCAGACCGGGAAAAGTGCCTGCAGGGATGATTAAGAAAATGTATGGCAAGGGTTTGAAGGTGGAAATTATCAACCAACAGGTTTATCAAAAACTCAACGAATATATTAAAGAGGAGGAATTACCTATTCTTTTTTCTCCACTTTTAAAAGGCGAAGCTTTATCTGAAGAAGAAATCACAAGTGGAAATTCTTTTGACTTTGAATTTGAGGTATTCCTTGAGCCTGAAATTGAGTTGCCAATTGACGAGAGTTTCAAAGTAAAATCGTACTCAGTAGAAGTTTCTGATGAGGATCTGAAAGAAACACTGGATAACCTGAAGAATTCATACCCAGAAGTTTCTCAGGTAGAAGAAATTGCTGAAGGTGATTTTGTGAAAGCAACCTTTAAGGCTGTTGAAGGAGAATTCGAAAAAGAAACAGTTCTTCCATTAAAACAGGTAGAAGAAGAAGTAAGAAAGACTTTTATTGGTAAGAAAAAAGAGGAGGACGTTAAGTTTGATCTGAAAAAGGCTTTCCCTGAAGCCAATACCGTAAAACTTCTTTTTGGAATTGATGAAAAAGAAGCCGAAGAGTTATCAGGAGAGTTTTCAATGACCATTCTTGAAATTACAAGGAATGCAGATCCTGAAATGAATGAAGAATTTTTCAAAAAAATTCTTGGAGAAGAGGAAGCAAAAGACATTACTACCGAAGCGGAATTTGAGGATGCCCTTAAAGAAAAACTGGCAGAGGTAAACAAACCTGCTGCAGAGTCTTTAACTTCCAAATTAATCAGAGATGGCTTAACTGAAAAAGTTTCAGTAGATATGCCAGAGGAATTTTTGAAGAAAACTTTCAAAATGACCAATGAGGAAGGGCTTACTGACGAGCAGGTGGAAGAGAAATTCCCAGAATTCAAAGAGGCTGTAAAGTGGAGAGTAATTGGAAATAAGGTGTTTAAAGATGCAGACCTTAAGGTAGAGCCTGAAGAAATCAAAGCACAGGCAGCCATCAATATCAAACAACAATTCATGGGATACAATATTCCTTTGGAAGAAGGCCAGATGGATGAGTTTGTGAATAATTACCTGAGCTACGAGAATGGCCGAAATTACGATCAGGTGTTCGAGCAGGTATTTCAGGAAAAAGTGCTTGACCAGATTAAATCCAAAATCAGTTTCGAAGAAGAAACAGTTACCATTAAAAAATTAAACGAACTTCTTCAGGAAAAATAAAATAAAAATAAAATAGTATTTAGGATGATTGATGCTATTAGCAATTATCCAGACATTACTTATAAAAAAGAGAAAGCCCGAAATTATCGGGCTTTCTCTTTTTTATGCCATTTATAACCAGAATTCATCTTCTGTATTTTCCTTAAATTTTTTTTCTTCAAATTTCTCTTCAAGCTCATCCCATTTTTCCTTATTCATTCTATCCTGTAAATCAGTAAACAAAATCCTTTCTTCAAACCGGATATGAGCCTCCAGCTCTTCTTCAATTCTGCTAAGTGATTTAACCAGGTCTTCTTTCATTTTAAAAAGTCTGGTTAGCCTGCGGTGATCTGCCAGTGCTTTTTTGGCCAATTCACTACCCTTGGGCAGAAGGGGGAAAATATATTTCTCTTCTAATTGGAAATGAGGATGAATATAGTTTCCAAAAATCCAGTCTGCATATTTTTTAATTCTTGCAATGTCAACTTTTTTTCTAAAACCAGCACGTATCTTCCAGCAAAGTAAAAGATGGTAGTGGTGTTCTCTACTTATTGGTTGTAAGACTTTGTGTCTTTTTAAAGGTTTGTTACCCATTACTTTAATAGTGTTAATTATTGGTCCACAATATAGTGATTTTAAAAAAGCTTCATCTGCTGAGGAAGAAGCTAAAAAAGTAAATTCTTACATTAAAAAAACACGTCTCAACCACAATTGTTTACAGCCCCTCCCCCATTTCTTTTTCGGCCCCATTCCCCTTTGAAAACAAAAAAGACACTACCCAGGAGATAGCGCCTTAAAGAATTATTCTTTGCAATATACTGAACTGATTTTCCTGCAAGTTAGCTTTCAGATATGAAATGCATATGAACTGATTGTAAAGCTTAAGTATTATCGAATATATTTCCTGCAATCATAAATTTCTGAAACCATATTCCTATCTCACCGGTTCCCTTTTTACATATTCATCTCAATGATATATTCACCAAAACATACAAAAATTTCATTTTTGTGATATTGTTGTGATATTTCGATACCATCTTTACAATAATATTTTATGATCACATTTCAACCTTCAAACATATAGCATTATGCCCAGGTTAACTTTACAGTTTTTGTTATTACTTTCAGTTTTCACCTCCTGTATTGGAATTGATTATCTGGATGATCCCATAGATGAGCGATTGAGAAAGCTGGAAGTTACTCCAGAAACAGCTGCAATTATGTCGGGAGAAACTTTTTCCTTTTCGGCTGTATATTATAATAACAGAGGAATTGAAACCGATACTATTTTAAACTGGACCAGCTCTAACCCTGCAATTGCTACTGTGGATAACAATGGAAAAGCCACTGCTATTTCACAAGGCCAGGTAACTATTACCGCTTTTGCCGGAGATTTTGAAAGTAACAAAGCCTTGCTCACCGTGGTAGGAAATAGTAATGAAATCGCCACAATTGAAATTTCCAGTCCATCCACAACTGTAGCCATAAATTCTACCCTACAATTTTCAGCTGAGGCTAAAAACATCAATGATCAGGAAATCACCGGAAAAAGTTTTGTGTGGACCAGTTCGGATGAAAGCATTGCTACCATTGATGCTAATGGATTGCTTACAGGGAAAGATAATGGAGATGTAAACATTTCGGCTATGGCTGATGGGGTAAGCAGTAATGTGATTAAGGTTTCTATAGGAAGCACAGGAAGCCGGTCAGGCAATTTTAAAGGTCTTACAGGCCATACGGTATCAGGAAAAGTGACCCTGAAAAGAAGTGGAGATAATTTACTGCTGGACTTCGCAGAGGATTTTGAAAGCCAGTCAGGCCCGGGACTGTTCATTTATCTAAGTAATTCGGAAAGTAGTGTTTCAGGTGGAATAGAAATCAAGTCCCTTGAGGCTAATAAAGGTCCTTTCACTTTGGAAGTTCCTTCGAGTGTGGAATTATCTCAATATGACTATGTCATTGTTCATTGTAAGCCATTCAATATTCCATTCGGAGCGGCCAAATTAGAATAAAAACTGATATTTCTAAAAGTAAAATCCTCAGAAAATCTCAAAAAGTAATCTTATGAAAAACATCATAATATATATATCCTTTTCAGTTTTATTCCTTTTTTCTATTCAGGCCAATGCAGGTGGCGGATGGCTCCCGGGAAAAGGCAAAGGCTATTTTAAATTTGGGCAATCTGCCTTACGCGCTCAGTATTATTACAGTCTTGATGGTACCTTAACAGACATCACCACTACTAGTGTTTATATTTCCAGTTTTTATGGAGAATATGGGTTTTCCGAGAGAATTGCTGCCATTGCCTATGTCCCATTTTTTTTCCGAACCACTATTAATGAATTAAGATTTAGGCAAAGTGGTAATGTAATTCCCGGAGATGAATTGAATTCTGTTGGGGATATGGAATTCACACTGAAATACGGAATCATTCAAAACAAACCGTTTGTGTTAAGTGGCAGCCTGACTTTAGGTATTCCTACCGGAAAAACCATGGGGGGAGAAACCCAAACTTTACAAACCGGAGATGGCGAATTTAATCAACTGCTCAAACTTGAGGGAAGTTACAGTATTCCGGGGACTTCCGCCTATCTCACCGCAACAGTAGGATTTAACAACAGAACAAAAGGCTTTTCTGATGAATTTCATATAGGAATTGAAGGAGGATATAGTTTTGGAAAAAAATTCACCGGAATCGTGAAAGTTTATAACTTATCCTCCTTTAAAAACGGGACGCTTCCACCAACTTCAAACTCCCTTTTCTCCAATAATATGGAATATTTATCCATTACCCCTGAGCTTGTTTATCAGGCAAATGATAAATATGGGATAAATGCCAAAGCCAGTTTTGCCCCGGCAGGAAAAAACGTTTTAGCAGCTCCTTTTTATGAATTAGGACTTTACCTCAAAATTTAACTGAAAATACCTGGGCATCTGAAAATTTATTCTTTCAATTCTAAAAAAATGGTTAGGTTTAACCATAAATTGAATTTATAGATAAATTTTCTGATAAAATTATGAAAAACCTTTTATTAGCCGCTGTTGTGGCAATTCTTTCAGCTGGCTGTTCAAGCCTCACGGTAACTTCTGATTACGATAAAACAACAGACTTTTCGAAATATAAAACATTGAGCTATTATGGTTGGGCTGAGGAAAGTGATAAAATATTAACCAGATTCGACAAGGAACGAATCGAAAAGGCCTTTGGAGAAGAATTCAAAAAAAGAGGATATACAATTGTGGAAAAAGGTGGTGATGTTATAGTTTCATTATTTATTGTGGTAGATGAAAAAACAAGTACCACAGCTTACACCAACCATTACGGAGCAGGAGGGCCCTACGGATATTACGGATATGGCTATGGCGCCTGGGGATGGGGAGGAGGTCCTTCTACCACCACCTATACTGAAAGCGATTACAAAGTAGGAACTTTGGTTTGTGATGTTTTTGATTCCCAGGAAAAAAAGCTTGTCTGGCAGGGAGTTGGACAGGGAACTGTAAATGAAAACCCCGAAAGAAGAGATAAATCAATCCCTAATGCAGTTGCCCAAATCATGGCAAAATATCCGGTTAAACCTACAGGAAAATAAAAATTCTTAAAATCTTATAATGGAGGGAGATTTATTTAATATAAATCTCCCTTTTTTTTGGATTAAATTTATTGAAGCCCTTTATCTTTCCTTCCTGAGGAATTTCTATTAAATTTGAGAGAACGGGGTAATTTTTGGAGGCGCTTTTTCAATGCACTTTCCTCTATATTTCACCCTGTAACTTCATAAACATGTAAATTGAAAATAAACTAACAAAACAATGGAAAAACAAACTCAAACAAACCACCTTTACATTACCGGAATTACTCTGGTAGCCACTCTGGGTGGTTTTTTATTTGGTTACGATACAGGAGTAATTGCAGGAAGTGGTCCTTACTTTCGATCCTTATTCGATTTATCTCCGGCTGTGTTCGGATTTGTGGTAGCCAGCGCATTAATCGGGTGCATGGTTGGCTCAATTGCATCAGGATATACCAGTAAAACTTATGGAAGAAAAAATTCTTTGCTTATTGCCGGTATATTGTTTTTCATTTCTGCATTAGGTTCTGCTATTGCCGGTTCAGCTACAGAACTTGTTATTTACAGACTCATTGGAGGAGTTGGGGTTGGACTTGCGTCCGCTGTTGCTCCGGTTTATATCGCTGAACTTGCACCAGCCACCATGCGAGGAAAACTGGTATCCATCAACCAATTGGCTATTGTACTGGGGTTTGTAGTAGTCTTTTTTGTAAATTATTTTATCCAGGATCCTGTAGATGTTTCCTGGAATGAACAAACGGGTTGGAGATGGATGTTTGGAAGTGAATGTCTGCCAGCCGCTTTGTTTTTTTTATTGGCGCTGTTTGTCCCCAGAAGTCCCAGGTGGCTTATGCTAAAAGGCAAGGAGGCTGAAGCCAGAAAAATTGTAAACAGGATTGATCCTCTTAATGTTGATATTGAGTTAGAGGAAATAAAAAATTCTTTAAAAAATGTGCAAAAGGGTTTTAACCTTCAATATCCAAAAATTGGATTAATCTTAACTATTGGAATTGGTTTGTCCGTATTTCAACAGGTAACCGGTATAAATGCGATCCTGTATTATGGAAATGCTATTTTTGAAAGTATGGGTGCCGGTGCAGAAGCAGCCATGATCAATCAGATTGTGGTTGGTCTTGCCATGATGGTATTCACTATTGTAGCCATTTTTACAGTTGAAAAGTTTGGCAGAAAACCATTGATTTTAATTGGGACTGCCGGAATGGGGATAATGATTTTCATCTTTGGTCAACTAATGTATATGGAGATTTTAAGTGTAGCCAATCTTACTGTCCTGGTCTTATACATTGCCTTCTTTTCTTTTTCCCAGGGTCCGATTGTATGGGTGTACTTATCTGAAATTTTCCCCAATAAAGTGAGGGGAATTGCAATGTCCATTGCCGTTTTTGCGCAATGGCTGGCCAATTATGCAGTTTCACAAACCTTTCCAATCATGGCCGATGAGGAAGGATATTTATTTCAGGAATTTAATGGGGCTTTCCCATTTTGGATGTATGGAGGCTTTTGCATTCTCGCAGTTATTTTTATCTGGAAATTATTACCTGAAACAAAGGGAAAATCATTGGAACAACTGGAATCAATTTGGCACGATAAAAAAGAATTAGCTTAGTTCAGCCAACTCATTTCCCATTTCTTTCTTTTTGAGAAGAAACCTATTTGTTTTTATTTTTGTAAGATAATTAACCATTAATTCATATTTACTAACAAAATGGCAGGACACAGTAAATGGGCCAATATTAAGCACAGAAAAGGTGCCCAGGATGCAAAAAGAGGAAAAATTTTCACCAAGCTTATAAAGGAAATTACCGTGGCTTCCAAAGAAGGAGGACCTGAACTGGAAAATAATCCCAGGCTGAGGCTGGCTGTTCAAAACGCAAAGGGTAAAAACATGCCCAAGGACACCATTGAGCGAGCCATAAATAAAGGTCAGGGTAGTGAAGCAGCCTCCTATGAGGAACTTACCTACGAGGGCTATGCACCAAATGGCGTGGCTGTTTTTGTAGAATGCTCCACAGACAACCTCAATAGAACAGTATCGAATGTCAGGGCAATTTTCAATAAAAATGGAGGCAGCTTGAGTAAAAATGGTTCTGTTGAATTCCTGTTTGAGAGAAAAGGGACCTTTGTTTTTGACCTTCCCGAAGGTATGGACGAGGAAGACCTGGAACTGGCTTTAATTGAGGGAGGAGCTGAGGATATGTCCATCGAAGATGGAAAGGTAAATGTAACCTCTTCCATGGAAGACTTTGGAAATGTGCAATCCAAACTGGATGAATTGGGAATTGCTCCGGAAAACGCTGAATTAGAGCGGATTCCTACTACTACAGTTACCCTTGATAATGAAAGTTTCCAAAGTGTAATGAAACTAATTGATAAACTGGAAGATGATGACGATGTCCAAAAAGTTTTCCATAATCTGGAGGTTACGGATGAACAAATGGAACTAATATAATTGAATTAAAAGTTCTCGGTTGGAGAACTTTTTTTGTTATTGCCAGGGCCTTATTCATACGATAAGAGAAATTTAGTCACATTTATAATTGAAACACCCCGGGAAATTCAAATCCCCGGATTTTTGTATAAAAATTCACCTTATGAGGATAAAACCAATCTTAGTTATACTTACTTTTTTTCTTGCAGGATTAGTGCTTAATAGTTGTCTAAAAGCTCAAAAGCAGGAATCGGAACAACAGGATGGAACACATGAGCATTCCAACAAGCTCATCAATGAGACAAGTCCTTACCTTTTGCAGCACGCGCACAATCCTGTCAATTGGTATCCCTGGGGAGAAGAAGCTATAGAAAAAGCAAAAAAAGAAGACAAATTACTCATTATCAGTATAGGATATGCAGCCTGCCACTGGTGCCATGTGATGGAGAGGGAATCTTTTGAAGATGAAGAAGTCGCTAAATTCATGAATGAGAATTTTGTAGCCATAAAAGTAGATAGAGAAGAAAGACCAGATGTGGACCAGATTTATATGGATGCCAGTTACCTGATTAATCAAAGCGGTGGCTGGCCTTTAAATGCCATTGCCCTACCAGATGGAAAACCTGTTTTTGCAGGGACTTATTTTCCCAAAGACAAGTGGATGAAAGTATTGGAAGTTTTCTCCAAAGGCTATATAGAAAAAAGGGATGAACTGGTAAAGCAGGCAGAAAATATTACTGCAGGGGTTCAGGAATATGCTTACATCAATGTAAAATCAGAAGAACATAAGGCTACTCAGGAAGACCTTGAACAATTGTTTTTCTGGTGGAAAGGAAATATAGATTTTAAATATGGTGGAAAAACCGGTGCTCCCAAATTTCCTATGCCCAACAACTATAATTTCTTGTTGAATTATTATAAAATTATGGGGGAGGAAAAAGCACTTCAGGCGGTAAAAGCGACTCTCGATAATATGGCTTATGGTGGAATTTATGACCAATTAGGCGGTGGATTTGCCCGTTATTCAACGGACACCAGATGGAAAGTGCCCCACTTTGAAAAAATGCTTTATGACAACGGACAACTGGTGAGTTTATATGCCAAAGCCTACCAGCTCACCAAAGATCCTAAATATAAAAAAGTAGTTTTTGAAACGCTTGATTTTGTGGAAAGAGAATTAACTTCCCCGGAAAATGGCTTTTATTCTTCTCTGGATGCGGATACAGAAGGCGAAGAAGGTAAGTTTTATGTTTGGAAAAAGTCCGAAATTGATGCCCTTTTAGGTAAATCGGCAGCAGAATTTAATGAGTATTATAATATCGCAGAGGAGGGAAACTGGGAAGATGGGAAAAATATTTTGTTGATCTCCCCTGATAAAGCAGAAAACCCTGAACCAGAAAGCATAAAGCAATCGAAGGAAATCCTGTTTAAGGAAAGAAGTAAAAGAACAAAGCCGGGACTTGATGACAAGATATTGACTTCCTGGAATGCGCTAATGCTCAAAGGATATGTTGATGCTTATAAAATTTTTGGGGAAAAGGCTTTTTTAGAAAAGGCGATAAAGAATGCTGAATTTATACTAAAAAACATGAAGGACGGGAATCGTCTGGACCGAAATTATAAAAATGGCGAATCCTCTATTAATGGCTTCCTGGATGATTACAGCCTTACAATCGAGGCACTTATCGCATTGTATCAGGCCACTTTTAATGAAAAATGGCTGGATTTGGCAAAGTCATTTAATGATTATGCCTTGGAACATTTTTATGACGAAAAGTCGGGAATGTTTTTTTATACATCAGACTTGGACCCAGGTCTGATCGCGAGAAAAATGGAAATTGCAGACAATGTAATTGTTTCGTCTAACTCTTCTATGGCTAACAATTTATTTGTATTAGGCACTTATTTTGATATCCAGGATTACAAGAACAAGTCTTCCCAAATGCTCAATAATGTTTTCACGGATTTAGTAGATAATGGTATGCACTATGCCAATTGGGGCGTTTTGTTGCTTAACAACTACAAAGAACCATACGAAGTAGCCATAGTGGGAGAAGATTTTGAGGCTAAAAGGAAAGAAATTGAGCAGTATTATTTTCCTAACATTCTGCTAATGGGTGGTAAAACGGAAGGCAAATTACCACTTTTGGAAAATAAACTCATGGAAGATCAAACTACAATTTATGTATGTAAACAGAAGGTTTGTAAACTGCCGGTAATTGATGTGGAAAAGGCAATTAAGCTTATAAAATAGCCCAAAATAAAACGACTCTGAAAATTTCAGGGCCGTTTCGTAAATTTACACGTTAAGCGTTAGATTTAATTAAAAAAAAGGGAGACGCTTCTCAAAAAGAAACAACTCCCATTACTTTGTTCACCTATTTATTTTTGAAGCAAACATTTTGGTGGGCATTTTGCTTCAACTGCCAATCTTTGTTATAAATATGGCTCAAAACAGTCAACTTTCAAAAAATTGTTCGCGAACTGGTCGATTTAGTTCGTGAACTGATTTTTTTATACAAAAACTTAGTTTTTATCTTAAAAAACTACCAGGTTCAGTTTTTCTTCCAGCATCCTTTTCACCTTTTGTTCAATAGGAAAATATTTTCCTTTTACCTGAATTTTATTATTCTCAATTAAATCTGCATGATCCAGGTTGATCAGGAATGATGGATGAACTTTAAATATTTCGGGAAAATCCAAAAAAGCACTAGCAAACACTTTTTTTAGTTTCCTTTCAACCTTAATAAGTGCCTCTTTTGAAGCTAACTTAACCAGCATTTCATCATTCTGAATTTCTATCCAATAAACCTCGGATATTTTAATTCGTTCATGCTTGCCTCTTGAAGTGGTTAACCAAAGTGAATCTTTCATTGATTAAAAAATTTAAATATTTATTTGATGACCTTTTTTCATAAACTCTTTATTAAT
This sequence comes from Flexithrix dorotheae DSM 6795, assembly GCF_000379765.1. GTDB lineage: Bacteria > Bacteroidota > Bacteroidia > Cytophagales > Flammeovirgaceae > Flexithrix > Flexithrix dorotheae. Next base: position 178,450 of record NZ_KB903520.1, on the reverse strand, counting down.
CTAAAATGAAATTAGTAACCCAATGATAAAAGGAAGAAATTTTTGTAGGAAATGTTTTTCCTTCCACCCACAATCAAAGCAAACTTTAAAGTAAATTCAATCCTATTTCACCAGTTCTAATTCACGAAATCTGTTATTCAGGTTTATCGATATAATTCTATCTTTATTTATCTCATAATTCATTTTAAACCCGTCAATTTCTACCTCATAACTTCCCTGAGGCACTTGTTCAAATACATAAGTACCATCCACATTAATGGTTGTAATGAAGGATTTAATCTCACTTCCCTTTTTTGTAAGGGATATTTCCTGACCATACAAGTTAGACGACAAACCAATTACTTCCCCATTTACTGAAGCACAAGGACAACCGTTTGGGTCTGGAGATTCTCCTCCTCCTCCAAAGTAAGCTTCACTGCAACTGGCTAAAATTAATAATATACCACAAAAAATAAATGTTGACTTTTTCATTTCAAATACGATTAAAGAATTAGTGGATATGAATAATAGCAGGTTGTTAGTAGGGGTCCGGGGCAAATCACTATCGAAGGAGTGTTTTACTTCAATAGCCTGCCATGATAATTGAATAAGCGCTTAGAATGGTAGTAATTGGACTTTTGGTCCTAAGTGTATTTAGTATACTATTTCGATTTCTTTCCTTGAGTAGCTGATCGGGAAAAAATTCAAGGATTTGAATGCCTGCAGGTTGTTAACTATGATAAAGATGCCAGAAATTATTTGAATTCTAAAATGGAGTTCGCAAGATGAGTCAGAAAGTTCGTGAACAATAGCGAACTAGTCGTAAACCAAATTAAGGACTTACTCTTTCAGGGTTTATTTTATCAAAAAAATCAATAAAAAAAGGTTGAGTGTTTATATCACCCAACCTTCTGTTTTCGATAAAATTTTCGACTTTTCCTACCTGCCAACCTCCATTATCTTATGCCCAGAATTTTAAATACTTTGCTTCTAAAGGTTTGACCAATAGGTATCAGTTTATCTCCAATCTTTATTTTATTATCCACAATAGCATCCACATACTTTTTATTAATTACATAAGAGCGCTGGGTTTGAACAAAATATGGTGAGTTGGCCAGATAATCTTCATAAAAAGTACTAAACTTCGATTTATAAGTAAGTGGATATTTTCTATTGAGTAATTGGACCATTATATAATGGTCGAATGCCTTTACCCATAGAATATCCGCTAACACAATTTTCTCATATTTGTTATTTTCGGTTTTCAGCCAGATGTCATCTTCTTCATCAGGCTTAAAAACCAATGGATTTTGTTCTTGATTTTGAACAATAGGATACATTTGCTTTTCATGCCAGAGGGTTGCCAATTCCATTACTCTTTGCAGGCTTGCTTCGTCATATGGTTTCTTCAAAAAGCCAAAAGGAAGTGTATGTTTGGCTTTTACAAAGCCCACTTCATCGGGCAGTCCGGTAATATAAATAAAAGGAATTTTATAATCTGCATTTATCTTTTTGGCAATATTTATCCCTCCTTCATTATCGTTTTCAAGCTCGATATCCAAAAGTGCCAAATCCGGTTTTTCCCTTTCAATTTCAGCAATGGCTTTATCTACTGATGTAGCCATTCCTGTTACATTAAAATTATTAAATGAAAATCTTTCTATACGTTTGGCCAGCATATCAGCCATTAAAACATCATCCTCTACAATTAATATTTTCATTTTTTTCTGGGTAAAATCCTGCTTTTTATTCCATTTCAATTATCCCGGAATGCCATAGAAGGAATAAAACTTCTACGGCATTCCACTTAAGAGAATCCAAGTTCTTTTCTATCAAATGCGAGACGGTACTTTGTACCTTTGTCACTGACTAATTCCAGATTTCCTTTTAGTTCTTTCACAAAAGAACTGATCAAACGCAAACCAACAGAATCCATATTGGCTTCTTTATTTTCTAAATCTATTCCCTTGCCATTGTCCTCCACCAATAGTTCAATAATCCGGCCTTCACATTCCACTAAAGATACTTTCAGTTCGTGATTTCCATCCCCTACAAAAGCATGTTTAAATGAATTGGTAATTAATTCACTAATAATCAAGGCCAGGGGAATTGCAATATCAATATGCAAAATTATTTGTTGGACCTCCAAATTAAATTTTACGGGATTTTCTGTCTGGATGAAAATCTTCATCAGTTTCTTCTTGAGTTTTTCAAGGAACTGGGGCATATTCACTTCATTCACGTTTTGACTTCCATATAGGAACTCCTGAAGAGAAGATAAAGCAGTGACCATACTTTGGCCTTCTCTAACCCCCAAAGCCGCTTTTTCATCTTCTATTTGGCTGGAAACTGCATACAAAATATCACATACCCTTTGCAGACCATTTTTCGTTTGATGTCGGATATCAATTTGTTGCTTTTGAATAATTTCCCGCTGGTGCTTTAGTAAGGTATTTTTTCTTTTGAGGTTTCTGAGGCCAACCACCACCGCAATGGCAATAAGTAGAAATAGAATAGCAAGTGCCCCAATAAAATAGAGTAATAATTTTTGACGCTCATTTTTCGCCTCTTTCAACTCATTTTCACTCTTTAAATATTTATTTTCTTCCTCCTTTTTTTCAGTTTCGTATTTTGTTTTTATTTCTGAAATCGACTTTGCTTTTTCAGCATTGTAAATTTCAGTTTTTAGGGAATCGTAATATGAATAAAGTTTTACAACTTTTCTATAATCACTTTTCTGCTGGTATAACTGTATTTGAAGCTTGCAATTAGCCAATAACTCTTCGCTATAATCCATCTTTTTAGCCAAAGCTTCAGATTCTAAAAGATATTTTTCCGCTAGTATTAAATTTTCCATCCTGAGATTTAAGTTCCCCAAATGATTTAAACTGATAACCAATTCATACTGTAGGCCTAAATCTGAGCTAATTTTCAATGCATGGTGAAGAGTCTGATGGGCTTTTTCCCAATCTTTTTGGAGGATATATAAAGAGCCGATTTCATTTAGGGAATAGGCAAGCCCATATTCCTCATCTTCTTGTTCTTTGAGTTCTATGGCACTTTTATAATAATAAAGTGCCGAATCTAATTGGTTTTGTTCTTTATAAACCCAGCCAATATTGGCCAACTCCAATGCAGCATGTTTTCCATCATTTAACTCGGTATGAATATTTAAGGCCTGGCGGTAATATTCTAAAGCTCTTTCCCAATCTCCATTATTATTGTAAACATTCGCTATGGAATTGAAACATTTGCCCAGTGCGGAATAATAATTATTTTGGACACACAGTTTTTCTAGTTCAAATAAATATTTTAAAGTTTTTTCATACAATCCTTGTTCCTTGAGGGCAATAGCCAAATTGGTTAATATGCTTTTTTCATGGAAACTTTCATTGTTCAAACGCGCTAACTTTAATCCCTCAATCAAAAAGGATTCAGCCCTGTTAAACTCCCCTTTCCAGATATAAACATATCCGAGCTGTTTATAAGTATTCAGCTTAAATTGTACATCCTCGGTTTTTTCAAGAATATCATATGCTTTTAAAATGTAATATTCTGCCGAGTCAAGCTTTTTCTTAAAACCAAAAATGCTACTCAGGTTATTATAAGCTATGATCTGTCCTAAATAATCCTGATTCTTTTGATTGATAAATAGGGCACTATCCTGATAAATTAAAGCCGTATCGAAACTCTTTAAAAAGGTGTAGGTATTTGCAATTTTTCTATACCCAAATGCCTTCCTTTTCCAATCATCCTTTTCCATGGCCATTTTATAGGCTTTTTGAAAATATGACCTGGAAACTATATATTCTCCTACTCTTGTATAAGCCTCTCCTGCAGCAACTGTAGTCTTATAAATTGCTTCTTCCTTTCCGCTTTCTTTTGCTAAATTCAATGCTTCAATGGCATAATCCACACCTTCATGGCCATTTACTTCTCCTGAAAGTTTTAGCAAAATATCAATTTTTTCGGGAAGGCTGCTTCGGTTTAAAAGCTGCTTCAGGCTATCAATATTGGATTGGGGAAAAGCAGAAAAGGACAGGAAGATTAAAAAGATTAACATCCCTATAAATTGAATACATATGAGATATAAACCACTTCCAGCTTTCATCAATTGCCTTTTCTTTAATTTATAGAAGCAAAAATGAGGCTATTTCCACTCCCTCACTTTTTGCAAAGTATACAAATTTAAGTATTCTGTTGGAGAGGAAGCATAATACTTATTTCAGTTCCCTGATTTTTTTTACTGTTTACCGTTATTTTACCACTATGTTGCTCAATTATTCCATAAGATATGGATAATCCCAATCCAGTACCTTCCCCAATGGGCTTGGTAGTGTAAAAAGGTTCAAATATTTTAGAAACAATTTCCTTTTCCATTCCGGCTCCAGTGTCTTTTATCAGAATTTCAACAAATTCTCCTTTCTTTCGGGTTGCAATGGAAATACTAGGGTTTTCACAAGATTTATGAGCATTTATGGCCTGAATGGCATTTACGATAATATTCATAAAAACCTGATTCAGTTTTCCCGGAAAGCACTCCACAAGGGGTAAATCCGGGTCATAGTCTTTAATCAGGGTAATTTTGTCTTTTAACTTGCTATTTAATAACAAAAGCGTGTTTTCAAGTCCTTCATGAATATCTGCCAGTTTCCAGTTACTTTCATCCAGTCGGGAAAAATTTCTCAGTCCTTTTATGATTTGAGTGGTCCGGCTTGCACCAATTTCTATTCCGTTCAGCAACTGGTCAATTTCTTCAATCAAATACCAAACATCAATATCCTGCTTGTAGGAATTCAATTCCTTCACCCCTGAGCTCAAGCCTCCATTGCTATCCAGTTCATCCAGTTTTTTTATCAGTCCTTTAATCTCCAAAAAATCCATTTTTAAAGGCCTGATATTGGCAGATACAAAATTTATGGGATTATTAATTTCATGGGCAATACCAGCCGTAAGCTGGCCCAGGGAAGCCATTTTTTCTGATTCTACCAAATTGGACTGAGTCCTTTTTAACTGTTCATAAGTTTTGTTAAGCTCGGCAAATGCTTTTTCAATTTTTTCTTTCTGCTGTGTAATCTGTCCATTGGCTTCTTTTAAATGTTCAGACTGGGCTCTGATTTCCTCTGTTTGTTGGGCAATTTCAGCAGTACGTTCCTTTACTTTCTTTTCTAATTCCTTATTGACCTTATTCTGCAGTTTTTCATTAACTTTTAACTGATAAATCAACCATTCCTGAGTTTCCCTTTTTTCATTTTCTATCAACCTGATTCTATATCCAAGCCCCACGGAGAAAACAAATAACTCCCCTACTACACCCAACTGCAGAAAATAGGCTGACTGTAGCCCGATGATTCCGTATTCCACCAATAAATTTTCCCATCCAAATACAGAAAGCAATAAGCCAAAATAAAGACAGAATGACCCTCCAATAAAGTATTTTGCCAATCGGTTTCCTGTTAAAAATAGCACCACCAGTACCAGAAAATTAAAAACGATTTCAATTAAGAAAAAGAAATTAAAAAGGGTATCGGTAAAAAAGGTCATATTACTTCCTGCATAAGAAATCAGTCCAAACAGCAAAAAACCACCTCTGATAGCCACCCAAATTAATAAAGCAAGATCCCATTTTGGCAACAACTCCTTTATTTGAAGAAACCTCCTCATAAAAAGAATATAGAATATGGTAATGAGATTGGAAAATCCAAAGCTGGCATATGGCGCAACCCGGGGAAATTCTCCAAAAAGAAATTCTGAATTAAATTCGTAATAAAAAAAGAAAAATATGGAAAGGCTAATCATGTAGAAAGCATAGAATAAATATGTTCTATCCCTCACTGAAAGAAAAATGGAAAAATTGTACAAAATCATGATCCACAGAATTCCCTGAAAAATACCCTGAACCAGATTTCGGTCATAAATAAATTTATTCCAAACATCAGGACTTTTGAGGGCCACATTAAAATAGGGCTCGAATACAAATTCTGTTTCCATCCTGATGAAAATCTCTAATTCCCTGCTTTCTTCCGGAATCATAAACTTTACTTTATTGCTTCGCTCCTGCTTCACGCTCCTTTCCGAAGTGGGCAATAACATCCCGGTTTTCTCTATTTGAAAACTGCCATCTTGTTGTGGAATAAAAACTTTTGCATAGGAACAGGAACCCACAAATAGATACCAGTCTGAATCTCTTTCCAATTGGTTTCGGATTTTCAACCTTGCCCAATACGTTGAGTTTTTGTTAAGAGGCCGGTGGAAAGATGTGTTTTTTTCAATAATCTGATAGGATTCAAATTCTTCCTTTTTAGCAATCACTTCCTCAATACCGTACTGTTGGTTTTTATCCTCCAGAATAAACAAATAGTCAGTAATATATATAGAACCTGAAAGTACATTCAGGTTAAAGGGTTCTCCGGGCACCACATCCTTTTCTTCATAATAGACCTGTGCCATACTAAGTGAGGATAGCATTTGGGAAAGGACAATTACCAGAACAAAAAAATATCTTCTAAAAAATGACATATATCCTTTTCAAAGCAAAACAAGATTCCAGGAAACTTAATGGTGGTCTGGATTGTTTTTTTATTATTTTAAATTAAAAATAATTGAAATTAATCATCTGAACTAAGAATGTTCGGAAATAATTTAACTCACTTTTTTCAGTATTACCTTCTGCTGAAAATATTTTTTAAAATATAATTTTTTCAATAGCTTAATGTATTTTCACAAAGGTATTATTGGACAAGCTGTTTGGTTTATTTTAAAAACCTTATTTTTCTTTTTTCTCCCTTTCATCTTTTTAATTAGAGGAGCGGTTTTTTCTTATACCTATTTTCATCTCAACACCTGGATTTGCTTATTCATCAGTATGGGAATTACCCTGCTGCTCATTGTGGCATACCTGGCTTTTTTCCTGAAAAAAATTAAATATAAAGGCAGGATCACCACCCGAAAAGTTAAAGCATTATTTTCTGTATTAGGCATTTGCCTTATTTTATTTTGTGGTTATAATATATTATATCTATCGCCTAAAAATGCCCAAAGTTCGGCTGTAAAAGAAGAATTTACCAGTCTTCACCCATTTTTAAGGTTGGGAGTAAGTACCATTCTGTTTCTCGATCATGATTTGCTCATCAGCGATATGTCCAGAACCAAAAATGATTATGTAAAAATGGGCCTTAAAGTCAATCATCATTCCCTCCATTACATCCAGGCAGATGGCTATGCACATGCCATGGATATCAGAACCAGCCAGAGACATACAATCCGGAATTTCCTGGTAAAACAATATTTTAATTTAATGGGTTTCACCACATTGAGGCATGGGGGAACAGGAGACCATTTACATATTTCCCTTCCAACCTACTCCAGACCTCATGCTTTATGAATCCTGTAATATCAAGAATTCGAAGTGAAGGGGATCGAAGGCATCTTTCAATTTTTCAATAAACTGCGGATCATTCAGGTAAAAATTCATGAAATTGTCTGTCCGTTCCTGAAGGCTGTTATCTGGAAAAAGCTTGGACTTTAAATTAAGCAATTGGTTTACAGCCGTACTTTGATTATTCTCTTCCGACTTTTTAAGCCTTTTTCCAATATTCTCCACCTGCTTAATTGCCTTTTTAGATTCTGCACCAATAAAACCCTGAAGGGACTTATCTACTAAAGCTGCTTTTTTTGCAATATCCTCAAACACTTGTTCCAAGGCTGAAATATTTTCGCTCAAATCAATTTCTCCCTCAGCATTTCTTTTCAAAAAATTATCTTTTAGTTGGTTTTCCTCCAGGAATAGCTCACTACAGTCAACAGACAATTTATCTATTTTTTTACAATTGGATTTGTTTAGATATAGCGCAAAATTTCGTGGCACCAACATTGGAAATTCTACTCCGTAATGATCAAATACCCCCTTTAGCTGGAGCCAGTAACTCAATTCTCCGGGGCCTCCAATATAAGCCAGGTTAGGTAAAATGATTTCCTGATATAAAGGCCTTAAAACAACATTAGGACTATACCTTTCAGGAAATTCCTCAATTTCCTTTTCAATTTCTTCTTGGGAAAATTTTATTTCGGAATTTAATACCTGAAAATATTCCCCTTCCTTTTCAATTCTTTCTCTTATTCCATCCTTGTGATAAAAGAAATTGATTTTTCGTGGAAAAACCTGAGTTTTATAGCCTGCAGCTTCCAGTTTTTCATTCGTTTTCTCAACAGCACTATTTGCATGATGGTGCAATAAATCATCATAAATAACATTCCTAAATTCGGACTTTAACCGGCTGTCATCCGCATCAAGGATAAGCAAACCCTCCTCTCCAAAAAGTTCATTCACATAATACCTGGTGGCATCTGTTAAATTTTCAAAGCGTGTATACGCAGTTTTAAAGAAATCTGGTAATTCCGAAATTTCATTTAATATATGGTCTATCCCATTCAGGTTTAATTTCCCTACAGCCCCAGTTGGATTCGGATGTTCCCAGGTATATTTTTTACCGAAAAGGTTAAAATAGCTAATCTCTTCAAAGTCGTGGTCCTCTGTCGCCATCCAATAGATTGGAATAAAATTAAATTCAGGATATTGATGTTTTAATTGCTTTGCAAGATTGATGGTAGAAACAATTTTATAAATAAAATAAAGTGGGCCGGAAAAAATATTTAGCTGATGACCTGTGACTACCGTAAATGTTTGTTCATCTTTTAATAATTCAATTTGACTTGTTGGAACATCAGATGAAATTTTTTGATATTGATTTTGTAAAACCTGTGCCAAAATTTCCCTTTTGACTTTCGAAAAACTTTTTCTCTCTATCTGCCGGGCGAAGTTTTCTATTTTCGGAAACTCATCATAGAAGGGTTTAACTTCCTTATTTTCAGATATATAATCAATAAAGATTGGATTAAACTGGTTTGTTTGTTCGAAAGGTAAATTGGTTTTTCTCATCGAATTCCTTTAGTATCTGTTCAAAATTTTGATTGACAAATGTACAAGGCAAAAATCTTTAAAATTGTTTCATTTTCAGAAAAAAAATAGATTTGATTGAATATTTTAGAAAAATACCTGATCATCAGGGCAAAAATGAAATGGAATGTTTTATAGAATAATTGCTTGTATTAGCTTTTTTGTTTTGTTTTTATTTAATATCGGTTTCTTTTTTCTTAAAAACTTTCAGGTTATCGAGAGTCAAAAGCAAAGAAATCACTATAAACTAGGCCAATTCATCAAAAAAAACATTCCTGAAAACAGTAAGGTAATTGGTGATCCTTTATTCTTTTATGCAGTAATTGGAGCAGGTTCAGATTATCAGTATTTTGATTTATTCAGTACGCTGGAGGAAAGAGAATTGAATCACAGGGAAAATTACGATTATGATTACCTGATTATTTCCGAACAAACCAAATTGAGAAATATTGGGATTGCGAATTACTATTTAAAAAAAGCCGAATTTGATACCGTGGCTACCTTAAATCTACCACAAACTGAATTAAGCCAGTCTATTAATAATTCAGGGTTGGTTTCTGAAATGGAAAAAAATGGATATTCTTGTGTAATTCTAAAAAGGTTGAAATAAAAAAACCCAGGCAAAACCCGGGTTCTTATCATAGCTGGTTGTTTGTTTGTTAAATTAAAATGGCTACTTGCTTAAGTTGTCCTGAAACTTTAAGACTTGCTTTTTCCAAGGCTTCAAGATTTAGCTCAAATCTTAATTTATTTCCAACTTCGTGGAAATTAATAGTACTTCCTTTTTCACCTAAACCATTTTTGTCTGTGATTAACAAGGTGTTTTTACCCTCAAACTGGTCAATTAATGACTCAAGATTTTTACTTTGGTATTTGGGTAAAAATAAAATACTGCAGTTTTCTACTTCACTTGTAGACTTAAACTTTACGACTTTAATTGGCCTGTTTTTTCTTTTTCTTCCCTCAAAAGATTGATTAAGGGTAGCATACATTTTATCATCATTAAGTACGCCAATCACAAAATCCTCTGTTGAATTGTCGTCCGGCCATTCGATGTACCTGGTGAAATGATAAATAAACATTCTACGTACCTGATAACCGTCTTTAAATTCACCCTTAGTTTGTGAAAATGATGTGCCAAACAAGGAAAGAGCACAAATTGCAGCGAGAAGAACAGTCTTGATAAATTGATTGGAAAAATTTTTCATCTTTAATTATTAAGTTGCGTTAGTTTTTTAATTAAATTGCTTTTAAATTATTTATAAATCATTAAGAAAAATTTAAGCCACGGTTTTCAACTGTTAACTTAAAGATTTTTAAGAGAAAAATTTCATGTAACTTTCCCTCCAGAATTGTAAGAATTATTTTGCAAATCAGAATTCCTTTAAAGGTTATTATTTAACTCCGATAACCTTTTTATTAAACATTTTTTACTTTTTAATCCTGAAATAAAAAGTGGACTATTCTTCAGGATGCATAAAAAATTCCTTTATCCTTTAATTAACCAATGAATATTTTTACTGTGAGGGGTTGTGAGAGTTAAATGTTGGGGATGAATTTCAAAAAGAATTTAGTGCAATAGCACTAAAGATCACTTAAGTAACTTTTTTTTAATTCCATGAAATGAAAACACAGGTGAAGTGGCAAAAACATCCTGTATTTTTTTCATTTTGAGAAGCATTTTTTAATTATTAAAAAATAAGGAAGAACTTATCCTAAAAAAAACAAACTAAACCCAATTCTATAGTTTAATTCTTTATTATTTTTTTCACTAATTTGATGTTTTCAGAAAATATTTGAAGGATATAAATTCCTTTAGGGAGTGGGGAAAAGTCAAACTGGAAAGATAGATCCTGAGGGTGTAATTCTGTACTTTTGATATTTCTTCCTAAATTATCCAGAATGTTAATCCGCTTACTTTCATTAATTCCATTCGGAAACTTAATATAAATCATTTCTGAAACCGGATTTGGAAATATATCAATATGAAGGAACAAATTTTCCTCTGATATACTGGTGATTAAAGTTTTAAAACTTAATACATTAGAATATCCGGATTCCCCAAATTCGTTCGTGCACTTTACCCGGTAATGGTAGGTGGTGTTTGGTGCCAAAGAGGAGTCCAGGTAAGTTAATACTGTATTAGGCAGAGATTTTATTTTCTCAAAATTCAGATTCTGATCTTTACTTCTTTCCAGGATAAATTCTCCTACTTTGGTTTCTGTACTCTCCCAACTTAGATAGACCCGATTATCAAAAAGACTATCTGCTTTTAATCCAAATGGAGTGGATGGAATTGGAGCCCCAACCTTAATAGAAACTTCGTTCGACCACCTGGATTTCCCTTCATTATACACAGCAATCACACGATATATGAAAAAATCACCTTCCATTAATCCCAAATCGGAGTAGGAAGTAACATTTTCCTTAGTAAAATAAAGGGAATCAAACTGATTTTCATTATCAGTTGCTCTTTCAATAATGAAACCTAATTCATCTTCCCCATTATCCTGCCATTCCAACAAAACTGATGTAGGAGATAAATTAGAGACCCTCAGGTTAGTAGGCCGTTTAAATTTTTCAGGTAAAGTTTGAATCTCCAAAACCGGTGAAGGCTCAGAGTTTCCCCCACGGTTAAATGCCTTTATCCTGTAAAAGTAATTTAATTCAGGAAAGAGATTTTCGTCCAGATAAAAGGTTGAATTAGCAGGAAGAGTATCAATAATAATAAAATTGTTTGTATTCAATTTCGACCTCTCCACAATAAAACCATCTTCATTGTCAGATAAATCCTTCCATAAAATATTCGCTGAGAAATCATTTTGAAAATTACTAGATAGTCCTTCCGGAGCAGTTGGAATAGTAGGAAGGGAAACCGCATAGGCTACATTGGAAGCAGGAGAAATGCCTGCAGGATTTATTGCCCTTACTATATAATAATAAGACTGCTCTGGTTCAATATTACCCGAATCAATAAAAAACTCTACGCCTGCCTGTAATGTTGCGATTGGTTCAAACTTGAGGCTGTCACCAACTGAGCGATCAATAATAAAACCAGATTCATTTTCAGATTGATCCTTCCAGGAAAGCATCATTTTACCAAAGACCACAGGCGCTACTTCTAAATCTTTGGGGGAATTAGGTACTTTTTCCAGGGTTTTTACCGATAAAACCCCGGATGAGGATTCCCCACCTAAATTCACCGCATTTACTTTAAAAAGATAGGCACTGTTTGGTTCAAGGTTTTTGATTTCAGTGGAAGTTTGGTTTTTCTCTACCGTGTCGATGGCATAAAATTCACCGCCAGGAAAAGAGGCTATTTCAATAACAAAAGAGTCTTCATTATCAGAATTATCCTTCCAGGAAAGCAGAAGGGTATTTTGGGTAATATTTGAGGCCTGCAGGCTATCCGGGCTATCCGGAAGTTTTGGAAAGGTAGTGTTGTTTAATTCACCGGAATAACTAAACCCGTTCTCTCCTATCACAGCCTTTATTCTATAATAATAAACCGCTAAAGTATCCAGATTCTCATCTACATAGCTATTTACATCACTCTCCAAAAAGGCAATTTCCTCAAAATTCTCATTATTTCCTTTCGATCTTTCCAGAATATAACCAGATTCTATGTCAAAAATATCATCCCAGTTTAGGTCTATCTGGGATTGAGACAACACCTTACTGGAAAAATTAAAATTCAATGGGATTGTACAAATTTCCATTGACCATGAATCCAACTGACCTCCGTCTGCATTTTCCTTGTCAAGGATAGCCAATTTCCATATTCCCCCTGAAAGTTTTCCATTTAATGCAGAAAGCTTCTCAATTGGAATATAAATTTCACCTTTGTCAAGCGGACAAATTATTTCTCTCACAGAACTATTATCATCAAACCCAATTGAAAAATCCTTGTTGTTATCACAACTTCCTGAAAGAAGTTTAACCTGCTGTCCATCGGGGTGAATGATTATAAATTCCAAATCACCTACATAAGCATGGGTTCCTTTAATGGAAGAAATCCGAATGGCCTGAATCTGACTATAGTTTTGGACATCTAAATTAGAGTAAACCACACCTGAAATATTTTCAGGAATAACCACGGGTACATTACTACTAACCAGCTCTTCACAAGTAGTTTTTACTGTTTGAAACTGGTGAACACTGGAATATTTACCCGGACCACAAATATTTTCTCCCCTTACCCGCCAATAGTATTTGGAGTTGCTTTCCAGAAATCCGGGAAAAGTAAAACTTGTGGTATCAATTTGATTAAATAAATATTCTATGGAGGTAAACCCGGAATCTCTTGTAATTTCCAACTGATAGTCATTTTTGCCGTCAAGTGGTTTCCAGGAAAAGGCGGGTTGGGTACTGACCTCAATTCTTGGATTTACCGGGTGCACCAGGCTAACTATTCCCGGATTATTACTGCTTAAATTTAGGGATATCTTTTTTTCCTGAGTTTCAAAAGCAGATGAAGCCAACAATTTAAAGATATACTCACCTGAAAGTAAAGCGCTTCCAGTATCTGAAACAATTAGTTGAAGATTAGCAGGAGGGGTAATCTTAACGTCAGTAAAATTGCTGGTTAATCCCTCCGGAAGGGAGTCCACCTTAACTTTTACAGAATCCTTAAAATTTAGAACAGGATTTAAATCGAGGTTAAATACAGCTGTTCCAGGAATACAAATGTAATTGGTATCCGGGATTACGGTAAAGGAAAATGTAGGTGGAGTAATGGCAAAATCCTCATCGGATATGTCAAAGAAAATATGATCTGCAGCTTCAATTTTAATCCTGGCATTTTTGGTAATTTTAAATGGAATGTTTACGGATTCCAAACCATCGTTGACAGTATTTAAAGCAAGTGTATCTTCAAAAGTAAATCCTCCATCAACTGACAATAAAATATTTACTTTTTGACAATTTACAGGCCCATTATTTGTGCCTGCAGGATCCCAGCTTATACTAAAATCCGTTCCTGCTTCAATTGAAATAGCTTCATTCGGGCTGGTAACTACAAAGGGTCCGGCATTGTCAGTAGCTTTTAGTTTAATGGCCTTATAGGAAATTCCGCCTTTTCCATCTCTTACCGATAATCTAAAATTTAAATCTCTGGTATATGTGGGTAAAATTTCTCCAATAGCCACTTCATTCTCAATTATACTTTCAATTTTAGGAAATGATCGGTAACCCGATTTTTTAGGGGAAAAAGATCTGAAAATTGGCGCACTTCCTGAAGGCTGGTCCCATTCTCCTGAAGGGCCAAGGTCAAACTGTTCCCAGCAATAAGTTAAGGGATCATTTTCCACATCAGTAGCAGTGCCATTTAATTGAAAAGGTGTGAAGGCAGGGATTACTAAATCCTTGTAGAAATCAAGTGATTGTATTTCGGGAACCGAATTGGGAATACTTATTACCTCACCACAATCTTTACCGGCTCCTTCGGTAATAAACTGGTGAATTTCTTCAAAACTAATGCTATGAAAATAGGGATCACTATTCATCTGAAGATTTGGAGGACAAATACCGGCATATCCCATAATGGTTGAGCCACTGGCAGGTTCATAAGCAGTGTCCTCGTTTCTAAGACAAGAACTATTCTGGGTATGATGGGCCCCAAACTGGTGCCCCAGCTCATGAGCAAAAAAATCTACATAGAAAGCATCTCCAATTGGATTTTCTGTACCTGAAGCCCCCGCAGCTTTCTGGTTAGTACAAACAGAACCAATATAGGCATCACCAATTTTTCCCTTACCAAACACATGGCCAACGTCATAATTATCAAATCCGATAAGATTATCAATAGTTGTCTGGTTTTGACTCACCATAAAAGAACCTTTACCATTAGAATATGGATCAGTGGCGGGATCAAGAAAAATTAATTTATCATTATCGGCCACTAATATCAATCTGATTCCCAATTCTTTTTCAAATATCCCATTCACCCGGTTTACCGCTGTTACAATGGCAGCTAATACACTTGAGGTTGTGCCTCCATGAAAATCGGAATACTCCCCTGTAGCGGCTACTGCCAGGCGGTACACTTTCAGCTCTTTGCCAGTACTAAATTCACTAGCGGATAATAGTTGAGAAGGATGGTGCCTGGCAAGCTCTCCATATAAGCCTTCTTCCCAACCTTCATGGTGATTTAGAAGGGAAAATCCAGATTTTTTATACGATTTATAAATATTCTCCTCCCCACTGTCTTCGGCAGGGTTAATAAAAACAGTTTCCTGATCTTGCTGAATCGTAGCATGAAGACCATTGGGAGAAACAACCATTCTGATTTCAATTCCTGGATTACTTTTTCCTTTTCCCTTAAAAGTCTGGATTTCCGGAAACTTTTCCCTCAAGCCAGACTCCATCATTATTGATTCTTCCAGAATAAATGGTTCAAATTTCCCATCGGGCATAGGGAAAGAAAGTTCTTTTTGATAATCAGACCTTCCTGAAAGCAAAAATTGTAATTGGAATGGCTGAAGTTTAAAAGTAGCTGCATCTGCAAATTCCTTATTAAAGGAGGGCGATTGAACCTGAGTTTTTACTGAAGTGGATGGTGAAGCTATTAGAGTCCACGGGTTATTTGTTTGCCCATTAACCTGAGGTGTACAAAAGGCAATAAAAACAATAGCAGATATAAAAAATCTTCTATTTAAATATTTCAAGAATGGAGCACTATAAGAACATGCCTTCATTAGCCAGTGAATTTCAAGAATCAGACTAGTTCATATTTATTGAACCATCCATTTCTTTTAATACAGATTTATCCAGGAAATCCCTAAAAAATCCAATGAAGCGTTTTAAACTTTTACTAATAGGTGAAAAATATCAGTTAATAAATTTTCAGAATGGAAAAAAAACTGGACTGAGCCACCTCATGCTTGAGGATCTATCCCTAATTTTTCTGCAAACTGAACTTCCTGAACCTGACAAAACGCACTAAGGATAGGCGGTTTGCTGCTATTTTCAGCCTAAGGAAATAAGTTTTAATCACTTCAAAAGAAAAATCAAAAATCTTATTTGTCAGTTAGAAATTATTTGGTGTTGGTTAAACCGCAAAAAGGAAGATAGTAAATAGCTATGTTAGAATGAACATAGCGCTTAAGAAGACTTGGGTAGTATTTTTAATAATTATTTGTGAAAATAAACATATAGAATGAAATCACAAAATTTAGTAAGTACCAGAGTTCCTTTCCGGGTATTTTATTGTTGAATAACCACCTCTCATTATCAATCAGTTGAGGCATTTATAATGATGGTTATTTCTGTCCAACCACTTACTTATAGCCGAAAATTAATTATGTCTGGGCAAAAACTTTTGGTAGGCCATTCTTCTGGGAATTTCCAGGACATCACCCGGCTGCATACTTCCCAGCTCAAATTTACCAATTGCCACCCTTATTAGTCTTAGAGTAGGGAATCCAACTTTTGCAGTCATTTTCCTCACTTGCCTGTTTTTGCCCTCTGTTAATTCCAGGGAAAGCCAGGAAGTCGGGATATTTTTTCTAAACCTGACAGGAGGGTTTCTTTCGGGCAGTTTTTCAGGAGTCTCTATGGCCATAGCCGAAGCAGGTAAAGTTCTATATTGGGATTTATTCACCTTTATTTCCACCCCATTGGCAAGCTGTTCCACCGCCTGTTTGGTAATTGCACCATCTACCTGTACCCAGTATTTTCGCTTATGTTTAAAAACCGGATTGAGTAATTTGTGATTAAGGTTTTTATCATTGGTAAGGATAAGCAAACCTTCGCTATCCTGATCGAGCCGGCCTACGGGATAGACATCTTTTGGGAAGGAAAAAAGCTCTCCCAATGTAGCCCGACCATTGTCATCGCTAAACTGAGAGAGCATTCCATAAGGCTTATAAATGACAAAATACTGGTGTTGTGCTGAAAAATCTGCCATTTATCTTTTTAATTCTGGTAATGATAAAAATAATAATTTCTACTTTCTACTTGTTCTTTTTACTCAATACTTGACTAGCCGTCCACTTTTTTTTCATTGCGTAGCGCTGCTATGCGCCTCAAAAACGCATCATCTTAAGCAAAAACAACTGTGTATAAATGTAGATTTAATTTTTTCAACCTTACTTAGTATAAAACTCTGAATTTAATGGTATTTTCAATTGCCTTCAAATCCTTAATTAATGCCTTATCATATTCCTTATCAATATCAGTAATTACATAACCAATTTTCTCATTGGTTTTAAGATATTGTCCCACAATATTGGTATTATGCTTAGCCAATACATTGTTGATTTTGGCCAAAATACCAGAAACATTATGGTGGATATGCAATAATCGGTGGGCATTTTCCAATATTGGCAACTGTAAATTCGGAAAGTTGACACTATTAAATGTATTTCCAGTATTTACATATTCTATAATTTTTCCTGGAACAAATTCTGCGATATTATGCTGAGCCTCCAAAGTACTTCCACCAATGTGTGGTGTTAAAATTAGATTAGATAAGCCCACTAATTCGGAAATAAATGGTTCGGAATTATTTTTAGGTTCTTCCGGGAATACATCTACACCAGCCCCTCTTAATTTACCACTTTTCAGGTTTTCAGACAATGCTTTTATATCCACAATTGAACCTCTTGAAAGGTTAAGCAAAATTGCTCCTTCTTTCATTTCCTTAAACTCTTCTTCTCCAATTATGCCCTTATTGGAAGCCCTTCCATCCACATGCAAACTGATGATATCAGACACATTGAGCAATTCTTTCAAGGTACTGCACTTTTTGGCATTACCTAAAGCCAGTTTTTCAACCAGATCGTAATAATAAACTTCAAGTCCCATACTTTCAGCCAGTACAGAAAGCTGGGCGCCAATACTACCATAACCAATAATCCCCAGTTTCTTGCCTCTAATCTCGAAGGAATTCGTGGCCGATTTGTCCCATTTTCCGGCATACATGGCTCTGATTTTATCCGGAAGATTCCTCATTAACATGATAATTTCCCCAATCGCCAATTCCACTACACTTCTCGTGTTGCTATAAGGAGCATTAAAAACCACCACACCTTTTTCCATACAGGCATCCAGATCGATTTGGTTTGTACCTATACAAAAAGCTCCAATAGCCATTAATTTATTGGCATTTTCCAGCACCTTTTTAGTGACATTGGTTTTCGACCGAATTCCCAGGATTGAAACATCCTTAATTTTTTCTGCCAATTCATTTTCATCCAATGCACTACTCACTACCTCTACCTGGTACCCTTCAGTAGAATAAATGCCTTGTGCCTGTGGATGAATATTTTCTAATAATAAAACTGTAATCCTGTTTTTGGGGTAAGAAATCGCCATGGGTAATTTATTTACATACAACACTTCATCAAAACTTGGAGCCACATGATCCGCCTTTGCAGAAATATGATCCCTACTTACATTTTCAGTAAATGCATAAAAACGATCTGCCAGACCAGCTTCCCGAATTTGGTAATCTGTATAACCGTCACCTATTACATATACATCACCATTAAGGTTCAATCCTTTCATCACTTTTACCTTGCCATTGTCACCGGCTAAAGGATTATTTTCATCGAATCCGGAAATATTTCCTTCCTCATCGAAGGTAAAGGTATTGGCATAAATATTCTCTTCCTTCACTCCAAACTGCGTAACAATTGGAGCAATAAAATCCTTAAACCCGTTTGAAATAATTAAAACATGGTCAGGATTTTTCTCAAAAAACACAGCATTTCTAAGGATGGAATCCGAAACTTTTTCTTTTAATCTGGTTACTAATTCGGATAAATGATCTTTATTAGCTTTTATTAAGTCAACTCTTTTCGACAGCGCTTCTTTGAAGGAAAGCGTACCGGACATCGCCTCTTCAGTAATTTCTTTTACCTTATTGGAAATCTCTTCCTGAGCCGAACTGCCCTGATAAACGATTTCACATAGCTCGTCCAGTGCTTCTACTTTGGTAAAAGTACTGTCAAAATCAATAATAAAATACTTGTTCTTATCCATTACAATTTAAAATTAAAACACTGATAACCAGATTTTTGAGAGTTAGTTATTAGAAATGGTTAAGGTTTTAAGGAATTAAGCAGGGCTTAATTTGGAAGTGCAAAGCTAAAAAGGTTTTTCCTAATTAGTAGTATTTACTTATATAAATACACATTAGATTACCCAGAATACGATGAAAGGGATTTTTAGGAAATTTTTGTAAAAAGAAAAAGACGAATCCTCAAAAAATATCACTTCACTCTTAAATAATTGTGAAGCATTAAGCAGTGAATTCAATCTTGCCGTTAATACCCTACAAACTTAAAACTAACAAAATGAACCCGAGAGAATTCGAAAAACTTCCATTAAATAAAAAAGGTGAAATTGTATTTCCAAACGGGGAATATATCAATGCGATAAAGCACGATAAATTTGATGTAATGCTATACAGGGTGGCTACCAATTTCTACGAAGTCTGGTATAATCCCAAGAGCCAGCTTGTACACGATATCGCTCCTGCTAACCATGAACGATTACATTTATACTCGAAAGTAGATTTAACCGGCTTACTCAAAGCCACATGACAGGTTTAGTTTTAATAATAGCAAAAGGCACTTCCGATTTTCGGGAGTGCCTTTTTTTTAAAAATTCAAAAAACTTTTAATGAAAAAAATAACGGCTTAGAATTGAAAGTTTAGTATATTCATGACGGGAATATTTTAAATACTATTAATAAAATTAGCTTTAATTTTCTAACTAATTTTATTTTATCTATTCTTTTTTTTCCATAAGACCGATTTATTAGATATTGGGAAATTAAATTTTAATCCTATTTCTCCGGTAGTTACTTTTTGAAAAGTTTTATCATTTGCTTGAATCTCTAAAATTTTCACTTTGCTAAATTTTTTATTTTTTTCCACAAAAATTTCATCACCAATTTTTAATTCTAAATTTGAAATATTCACTATACAAACTTCTCCATTTTTAAGAATTTCTTTAGGTTCATCTATAAAAATTAAATTCTCAGGTTTAAATTCAATATATCCAAAACTTAATAAACTATTTCTTGCCTCTTCCTTCGTAAGAATCTTATTTTCAATATCTTCAAAAAGATTAAAAAGTTGCCATGTAGATAGTAATCCTCGTTCATCGTTTTCAGCATCTACCATCTGATCTTTTGAAAAAGGAGGATTTTGTCTTTTTAAAGGAGGCAAATATCTTTGGTGATTAACAATGTAAAGCGCGTAAACATCAAATTTATTACGGTCCCTACATCTTCGATGCTTCACTTTGGAAATTTGACTACAATCGGAATCAGTTGATGTACCACCAATACCTTTACACTCAATTATTAACAATCCTTCCCCATTTTCTAATTCAATTTGGATATCCTCCTCTAATGGATTTGACATTTTATTCTCCTCATCAAAATTAATAACATTTCTAAAACCTAACCATTTAAAAAATTTAATTAATGCATCAACTAATTTATCACCTGTTCCTGTTAACAATTCATGGAGATATAAATATTTATTTTTATTCTGGGCTATTTTATTTTCAATGGTCTTTATTTTAATATTATGTTCATTTTCTAATTTTTTCTTTTCCTTTAGAAATTCTCCATGGTTAGGAAGCCAATATTTTTCATTTTCTCTCCATAAAAAAGTTGTAGAGAAAGGAAATAAAGATGGATAAATATCTGGGGCTATTTTAGAAAAAAACTCTTTTAAAAACTCTCCTTTATTCTTTATTGGTGGAAGATATAATATATCCCTATTTTCCTCTAAATCAATAAATGAAACAATATCATTGTCTAAATTTTTCAATAAAGGTTTAAAATTGGGATCAGGAAATATTGAATTATCTTTTCTAATCGTAGGTTGGAAAAAAGTTTGATTATAATAACAAGATATTATATGTTTTTCCAAAAGAATTTTCATATCATATTTAATATTTTCCACTATAAACTCTTTACCACTTAAAGGTTGGTCTAGTGGAACGTAATCTGCAAAAGAATAAATATTATGCTTTTTTTCGCCAATTCTTTTAGCACCGTCCCTTGATATCACAATATGTTCATATTCAACTTCATAGTTTTCATCTGTAAATACAATTATTAAATGCTTTCGGCTTTTTATTTTATTAAAAATTTTTCTTAAATTAAAACTACCAAGAGGCTTTGGATTAAATATTTTTTCAGGAAAATAGCTTAGTAATTTATATTCAAATTTTCCATAATGGTTTTCCCTTATATGATCCTTTTCATTATATTCAATAATTTCGTTATCCTCTAAGTTTATTATAAAAATGTCATATTCATGTGCATTAACAGGAAATTCATAATTTGGCAAAATATAATGTTCATCATATTTTGATTCATTTGGCACTTTTATTCTTTTTCCAAGAGATCCAGAATATATATTAAGACCAGAATCTGAAAGGAGCTTTTCAACCTCAGGTTCTAAATCTATACAACAAACTCTTGGTCGTTCTTTTATTTTTACATTTTTCATCCCAATTTTCTCTTCTTGATTTTTTGTCGACTTTAAACCCTCTTTAATATTTCTCTAATCTAAGATTACAAAGAAATCAATAAAATATTCATTTTTTATCTCAATATAAACCCAATCCAGTAGAAAATTTTTAAATTCTCATAAAAAATAAAAGTGTAAGCTATGGTGTAAGCTGGAAGGCAACAAAAAACCGTAAGCAATTAAAGATCAATCACTTACGGTTTATATATGTCGGGGCGACAGGATTTGAACCTGCGACCACACGCCCCCCAGACGTGTACTCTACCGGGCTGAGCTACGCCCCGAAAATTTTGGTTTGCAATACTAATTCAAAAAATTAGTTTCGTCAAGTGCTTTTGAAAAAATCCCGAAACTTAATTCGGGATTTTCTTTACTTCAAGTTAATATTTTTAGCTTGCTGCTGCAACATTTTGTACTTCTTTCCACACCCTGAATACATTTTTGTAGCAGATTTTTTCAATATCCTCAGGGGAATATCCTCTTTTTAATAATTCGAAAATCAAATTTGGATATTGGGAAACATCTTTTAATCCCACTGGAAGGGAATCCCCTACCCCATCAAAATCGGAACCGAAGCCTACATGATCTACCCCAACCAGACTCACTACATGGTCAATATGGTCCGCCACTTTCTGCACGGTAGAATAAGGAGGATTCTCACTGTTCACTTCAGCTATAAAGGCCGTCACTAAAGAATCTCCGTACTCCAGGTTATTTTCCTTCATATAAGCCCTCACCTTGGCTCTATTGGCTTTTGATTTTGCCTGCAATTCTCCATCAATAAAAGTTGATCCAAAATTAATCTGGATTACGCCTCCGTTTTCACCCATCACTTTAATCATTTCATCATTCATATTTCGCTGAAAACCAGGCGTATACTTTCTGCAGGAAGAATGAGAAGCAATCACCGGAGCTTTGGTAATTTTCATCACATCATAAAAGGCACTATCTGAAATATGGGAAACATCTACCATAATCCCTACATTGTTCATTTCTGCCACTACTTCTTCCCCAAAAGGACTCAGGCCATTCCATTTATATGTAGAATCATAGGAGGAATCACAAATCTGGTTATCCTTGCTATGGGTAAGCGTGATATAACGAATACCCCTTTCATAGAAATAACCCACATTGGCGATATCGTCCATGATAGGCGCACCATTTTCCATCCCCATCGGCATGGAAATAATTCCTTTTTTAAAATTTTCCTCCACTTCCTCTGGGGTTTTGGCCAGGGCAAATTTATCCGGATGTTTTGTGGTAATATCCTCAATAATGTTAATTAAGGAATCGGCCAGCGATTTGGCGGTGCCATTCAGTTGCCTGGAGGAAGGAATATAGATAGACATAAATGGTGCATCAAGTCCGCCTTCTTTGGCCCTTACATAATCAAAATTTCCTTTTTCTGTTCTTTGGGAAACATCTTCCAGGATTTTTTTAAACCGAAACATTTGAGTCACCAGTCGAAATGGCAAATCCACATGGCCATCTACAATGATAAATTTTTTGGCCAGACTATCGGCCAACTCCATAGATGGCTCTAAAGCCGTTTCTTCCTCCACAACGGATTGTTTCTGCTGAGAACAGGAAAAGATGAACAACCCGATAAAACATAAAATTACAGTGTTTAGCTTATGCATGATGTTTTTAATAATTGTTGTAAAATAATTAATTGATAGTTGTACGGAAAAGGCTTTTCTGTATTGGTTGAGTGTGCAGTGGTGGCTAAAAATTTCAATTAGCCGGGGTTTTTAGATAGTAACTGGCAGGCAAGTTATAAAAATCCAATTATAAAAAAAAGGCAGAAAATTTATAAAAATAAATTCTCTGCCGCTTTTAAAACCTTCAAATATGCCATTTTTAGGGAGCCAACCTGCTGATTTCCCACTCTCCATTTGGAGATAGTTCAAATAGAATTCTATCATGTAACCTGCTTGGTCTTCCCTGCCAAAACTCTATTCTATCCGGATTTACCCGAAAACCACCCCAATGTTCCGGCCTGGTTACTTCCTTATTTTTAAATTCTTCGGTTTTTGTTTTCACCATATCTTCCAAAAACAGCCTGTCAGGAATTTTCTGGGATTGCGGGGAAACATGCGCTCCAATTCGGCTGCCAATCGGCCTGGAATTAAAGTATTCATCAGAAACAGAAGCAGAAACTTTTTCCACCTTTCCCTCAATCCGTACCTGTCTTTCCAGCTCTGCCCAGAAAAAATTCAGGGAAACAAAGGCATTTTCCTTTATAGCATTCCCTTTTCTACTGTTGTAATTCGTATAAAACACAAAACTTTTTTCCTCCACCCCTTTCAGCAACATCACTCTTGAGGAAGGCCTGCCTTCTGATGAAACTGTAGACAATACCATAGCAGTTGGTTCCAGACACTCAGAACCAATAGCCTCCTTCATCCAGTTATTAAATTGTACAATCGGATCCTTATCTACATGTAGAATATCCAACTCCCGGAGTGAATAATCTTTCCTGATATCAGCAACATTCATTTTATACTAAATAAGCTTTAAATCGTTAATACTTGTGTTTTTGGCCTTGTGGCCATCAGCATACTAAAGTGAAATTGTAATAGATTTTTTGATTTTAGATTTTTTCTCTTGTTACAAAATTTATAGTCCTTAAAAAAATCTTTTAAAGATAGTTTCACCTGATTATTTATACCAATGATTTTTGTCAATCCTATTTATCAAGACAAGGTTTATAGGATTATTGTTTAAATTTTTATTGACTAAAACTCCCTGATGCATTGACAGTAAAAAGGGTTCAACTAAGCACAATTGCTATTATTTCTGAGAAAAAGTAATCTCTCTATCAGTCTTTTATGGCAAAATAATACACGATTAATTTTGAATTACTACTTAATAGCTTTATTCATCTCATTTATCACCTGTTCTCATCTTCAGGGTCAGCACTATAATATTCGAAAATTTTCGAGTAAGGATGGATTAGCCCAAAATCATTGTCTCACTGTGGCAATTGATTCTAATGAAAATCTGTGGGTAGGGACCTACGAAGGGGGAATTAGCAAATTTAACGGGCATACCTTCCAAAGTTATAACCAGAGAGATGGCCTTTCCAGCAGTTTTATATTCGACATCAATCAACAAAATCCTGAGGAAATCTGGTTTGCCACAGCCAATGGAATTTCCAATTTCAATGGACAAAGATTTGAAAATTACCTCACCAGTGATTTCAATTCTGTAAAAATCAGGTCTCTGGTTTTTTCGAAAGATAAAAAACTATGGTTCTATCATGAAGACGATGGATTGGGATATATTGAAAATCAGGGTGTGGTTTACCTCAACAATGAAAATCTGTATGACCTGACCGTATCTGAGTTATTTATAGACAAATCCGGGAAAATTTGGATCGGGACCTATGCACAGGGACTATATATTCTGGATGGAAAAGATTTATGGCATTATTCCTACCACAAAGGCTTAAAAAGCAATACGGTTTATAGCATTTATCAGGAAGATAATGGGAATGTAATGGTGGGTACCAACCTGGGAATAAGTTATTTCAATGAATATTTAGAAGAAAAAGCTACTCCTTTCCCCCAATTAGATCAGGAAAAAATCCATACCATTTTTAAAGATTCCAAAGGAAAAATGTGGTTCGGTACAGAGTCAGGCGCATTTGTATTTGACCATCAGGAATTGAAAGTAATTAATGAAAACAATGGATTAGCCGATTTAATTCTGGACATAACTGAAGACCATGACGGAGGCTTATGGTTTTGCTCGAACCGGGGACTATTCAGGCTTAATAACTTTGCCTTCACCACTTACAATACCACCAACGGACTGAATGATAATTTAATATGGTCTTTGGCCTTTTCCAAAGATGGAACCTTATGGTCCTGTTCAGAAAAAGGCGTAAATATACTACAGGGAAATACTTTCAAAGATGTCCCCAATTTGCCTCGTGCATTGGAAAGCTCCCCCAGCCCTGTGATAAGTGATAAAAATGGAAATATTGTCATTGGAGCAGTTTCGGCTATTTATGTATTTACTGAAAACCGATTTAAAAAAGTACTAAATAAAACTACAGAAGAAAATGAGTTTTACACCACTGCTTTTGAAAGGAAAAACGGAGACTTGTTATTTGGAGGCACTAATGGAGTAAGTGTGTATAATGGAGAAGAATTTAAGACACTTATCCACAGAGATTCCCTCAATGGCAGACACGTAAATGCTATAGAAGAAGATCATTTGGGGAGACTCTGGCTGGCCACTGAAGGAGATGGAATTTATATCTATGAAAAAAATGGTAACCTCAAAAATTTAAACCGAATTCATGGAAATATCCCCAACAATGTAGTCAATTCCATTCTGATTGATAGTAGAAAAAACATTTGGTTTGGAACCTCCGGAAATGGCATTTGGAAAATTCCAGATGCGGATGAAAATAGCACACCCATAGGATTTGAAGACCTTAGTTTAAATTCCAGTAATATTTATTCCATTATAGAGGATGACAGTGGTAATATCTGGATTGGCACAGACAGAGGATTAAATGAATTATTGATTCTTCAAAATGACTATGTTAAGGTGAAATCTTTTGGAATAGCAGAAGGCTTTCTTCCACTCGAAGTCTGTAATAATTCCGTAGCCAAGGATTCTTTAGGTAACATTTGGTTTGGTACTGTAGAAGGAATTGTAAAATTAAATCCCAAGGCTACCATATTAAGCGAGCGGCCTGTTCATACTACTTTTACCGGGATCAAATTATTTTTTAAGGAAATGAATTGGGGGGAATTTGCTGAAAATATTAATACCTGGAATAATCTTCCCAAAAACCAGACGCTGGAATTGTCATATGAAGAAAACCATCTGCAGTTCGATTTTATAGCCACTGGATATTGCATTCCTGAAAAGATAAAATATCAGTGGAAACTGCAGGGATTTGATAAGGACTGGTCACCTGCCACCAGAACAAATAAGGCTATTTACCCAAATTTAGAACCGGGAAAATACACCCTTCAGGTGAGGGCTTCCAATGCTGCTGGAATTTTCAACGAAAATCCTAATGAGTTTTCTTTCCTGATCACCAAGCCATTTTACCATACAGGGATATTCTGGACTTTACTTATCCTGATTTCCATCTCTGTGTTGCTTTTTTATTACAAATTGAGGGTAAATAAACTCAAGGAGAATCAACAAAAACTGCAGCGGAAAGTTAGCCAGAGAACTCAGGAAATTGAAGAACAGAAAACGGAAATTCACGCACAAAGTAAGAAACTAAAAAAGGCATTCGAAGAGATAGACAGGAAAAATCAGGATCTGGTGAAAGTAAACCAAAATGTGCAAAATAGTATTAATTATGCACGAAAAATCCAGGAAGCCATCATGTTTTCCGATGAAAAAGTGAACAGATGTATCCCCGATTCATTTATTTTTTTCAAGCCCAAAGAAGTGGTAAGCAGCGATTTTTACTGGGTAAAAGAATATGAGAATTATATCTTTATTATTCTGGTCGATTGTACCGGGAATGGAGTTCCCGGAGCATTTATGTCTCTTATCGGCTATGAATACCTTACCCAGATAATTGATTTAAAACAAGTGAACGACCCTGCGGAAATCCTGAATGAATTAAACAAAAAAGTAATTAAGGAACTTCGTCATGGTGGGGAAAACAGCCTTGTAGATGCCCTTGATGTAGCCATTTGCAGAATAAACAAACAAAATAATGAGCTGAAATTTTCAGGAGCCAGAAGGCCTTTAGTTTACATTGAAGATGGCAAAATTAATCAGATAAAAGGAAGTTTTTCGAGTGCAGGGATCAATATGAATCATGCGCAGGTCTCCTTCACCAACTCCACCATAAAACTCAGCCCTGAAACCTGTGTATATCTTTTTTCTGATGGATACCCCAACCAATTTAGCAAACATGGGGAAAAATTTAAAATCGGGAATTTTAAAAAGCTCCTGCTGGACATCCATCAACTTAAGTTTGAAACTCAAAAAGAAAGGCTGCAACAAAGGCTTGAAGAATGGTCTGGAAATACCGGACAATTAGATGACATCCTTATTTTAGGTTTTAAGTTCTACAACACGAATATGGAGCCCCAATTGAGCAACCTTAAAATCAAAACCCTAAACATCATCAAAGGTTCAAAGAAATAACCTTGTAAAGTTGAAAAAACTAATCCAGCTTTTCCCCATTTATTTTTGTACAAGACGATTCCTTTTTAAAGCACATGGCAATGTTACCCAACAAATAAGCAAAGACAAAGTGAGCAAAAAGAACAATTAGAAAACGGATGCTATTATTATTTTATCTTTACTAAATGCCATTAGGGAAGAAATATCAGCTATAAATCTTAAGCTAAATTTTGTCCTGTCAGATTTGGTTTTCATATTTGCCGGGAACTGTGACTAACAGCAAACCTGCTTTGGGTCAGCAGCTTTTATTTGATTTAGGTATTGACAAAAAACATAAATTATCTTTCCCGGGCATGTTAAAAGCAGAAAATATTAAAAAGGATTATGGGAGCCTTCAGGTTTTAAAAGGAATAGATTTAGAAGTAAAAGAAGCTGAAGTAATATCAATTGTGGGGGCCTCTGGAGCAGGAAAAAGTACACTTCTACATATTCTGGGGACACTCGATAAGCCAGATTCAGGAAAGCTTAGTATCAACAACTCTGAAATCTCTTCCCTGAATGGTGATGATCTGGCAAAATTCAGAAATCAACATATCGGTTTTATTTTCCAATTCCATAATTTGCTTCCGGAATTTACCGCCTTTGAGAATGTTTGCATGCCTGGCCTAATTGGCGGTAAAGAAAAAGATAAAACAGAGGAATATGCACTGCATCTGATGGACTTGCTTAACATTTCTAAAAGAAAGGCCCACAAGCCATCTGCCATGTCGGGAGGAGAACAGCAAAGAGCTGCCGTAGCAAGATCTTTAATCAACAAGCCTTCTATCGTTTTTGCCGATGAACCCAGTGGAAACCTCGATTCAAAAAATGCGGAAGAATTACACCATTTATTTTTCAAATTAAGGGACGATATGAAACAAACCTTTGTGATAGTAACCCATAACCCCGATTTTGCAAAAATGGCAGATCGCACAATCGAAATAGCAGATGGAAAAATCCTGGGTTAAAAATCTTCCTTTCAACCTGCATAAAGTCTGAGATTTTGATAAGATTTTTGAAAAAGCCCTGGGTTAAATTTACTCTAAAAGCCCTTTTCTCATTAGCAGCACTTTTACTGGTTTTTCGAAAGCTTGATTTTAGGGAAATGACTGAAACTATTTTTCAGGCACATATCGGCTTTTTTTTCATCGCCCTGATAGGTTATCATTTTTCCAAAATTGTTTCTGCCTTTAGGCTAGCCCGGTTTTATGAAATTGCCGGATTTTTCCCAACTACCATGTTTAACCTCAAATTATATTATGTGGGAATGTTTTACAATCTCTTCCTTCCCGGAGGAATTGGAGGCGATGGTTACAAGATTTTCCTGATTAATAAAAAACAAAAAACACCTGTAAAACCACTTTTGAGTGCCGCATTTCTCGACCGGCTTAGTGGTCTTTTTGCACTAATTTTTATTGGTGCCGGATTTTATCTGCTAAAACCTTTTGAAGATTTACCTGAATTTATTTTATACCTTGCAATGGCCGGAATAATTATGGGGATTCCGGCCTTTTATTTTTTATTTAAAATGATTTTTAAATCATTTTTGGAGGCATTTACCCCGACCCTTTTACTTTCGTTTGGAGTTCAGGGCATCCAGGTGGTTGCTGCTACTTGCCTGATGCTCGCCCTGGAAATTAATGAGAACTACATTCCGGTTATTTGTCTTTTTCTGATTTCATCAGCTGTATCGGTTTTACCCATTTCTGTGGGAGGAGCCGGAGCCAGAGAATTAGTTTTTTTCGGAGGTGCTGCACTTGTTGGAATAGACCAATCTTTAGCGGTTGCCTTTTCTCTGCTTTTTTTCTTCATTACCGCCCTTGCTTCCCTCAAGGGTTTCTTTTTCACTTTTAATCTGGAAAAATCCTGGGAAATCAAACAGTTTGAAGAATCAAAATCAATAAAGGTCCCATAATTACAACGGAAACTTACAGTACTGAAATTCAAACCTTTAGCATATTTAAAAACTCTTTTTCACGATTAGAGGGAAATAATTAGTGTTTGTTAGGATCGAAATGCAGGATAACCGTGTACGGCAATTCAAATAAATCCTTTTGCTCAAAAATCTTATCTAATTCATTTATTTTCTCAATGTCATGGATATCGTTTTTTCTTGAGATTAGAAAGAATTCTTCTCCTTCATCAATTCTTTTCTGCACATCCTGTGGAGAACCTAATTTTTCAATTTCCTTATGGATATAAAATGAAAAGGCAGGATTATAACTTCTGTAATGTAAAATTGCCTTTGATTGGTCCATTTTTGCCAATCCATTCCTAATTGGACTCAGGTTATCAAGTTTAGGAAAAATTGCATAAAACAATATTAAACCACTTATTACAAACCCTCCGGAAACTGAGAAAAAAGCTTGCTGGGTTTTCCCCCGGTTGAATAATACTATTCCCCAAACAGTTCCAATGGGAATTCCTATCAACAAAGCTGAAAGTGGCTGAAAAGGCCTTAAATCTGCCTCCTCTCCCCATGCGATATAAACTGCTACAGGGAGCAAAAATGCAATAACTCCCAATACGATCAGACTAGCTTTAGCTTTGTATTTTTTGATAAATTCCGGGATATCCAGCTTTGCCATAAAATTTCCAAGCAGGATTGCCAAAAAAGGGAAACTTGGCTCAGGATAGCTTGGAAGCTTGGTTTTTGATATAGAAAAGAAAATAATCACTACTCCGGCACCAATGATAGAAAACAGAATTAAGTCATTATTTCTATCTTTCCAGGCAAGATGTAAGGCCTGAAAAATAAAAACTGAAAAAGGCAAAAGTCCGGCAATTACAAATACTGTTGGCAGGAAAAATGGCCCTCCATGCCCTTCCATTTTCCCCGTAAACCGACCAATATTATGTACCAGAAAGAATTCTCTGGGCCATTCCCAATCGGTTGCTTCCCCTACTGCCCAATACCAGGGAATTACCACCAGAAAGAAAATTAAAAGACCTGGAAATAATTGAATCCGAAGGATAGATTTGAAATTGAAATCTTTTTTTAAAATCAGGAAGAAAAAAATTATCCCTCCAGGTAAAACAATAGCCATTGGACCTTTTGTAAGCACAGCAAGTCCCATTAAAGCATAAAATAAGAAAAAATGACTTTTAGAATTTTTGGTATAAGCCAGTAAAAACACAAATAAACTCGACACAAAAAGACATATTAAGTAAGGATCGGGAACCGCTAAATGAAATTGTACTGCCAGCTGTAGTGATGAAACTAAAACCAAAGCCGCATAGAAAGCCTTTTTTTCCCCAAGAAAAATTCGCGAAATCCAAAAAGTCATAAAAACGGCCAGTACTCCGGCTAGCGAAGAAAAAATTCGGGCACCCATTTCATTTTTGCCAAAAATGCTATAGCCTGCCATCATAAAATAATAGTGCAGTGGAGGTTTATCTGTGCGCAATTCATAATTGAAAGTTGGTACAATTGGACTACCCGATTCCATCATTTCCCTGGCGCAGGCAGCATTTTTAGATTCATCGAGAATGTAAACCGATACATCCCAAATATTTGCCGTAAATAACAATAGGCAAACCCCAAAAAGAATTAAAACTTTCCTATTCATGCAATTGCTTTCATTATCCTTTTCACCAATAAACCAACCCTTTTTACATCTTGTCATTCAAAATTCCGCTTTGCAGAAATTTTGGCAAATATTGTTTAAATTAGTATTACACGGGGAGATTTAAAGGTTAATTTTATGTAAACCAAATGCTATTTTTTTGACAAAAAATTAACTCAATTCCTTGTACATACTTCACCATCACACATTTTCTTTGACTTTTTAAACTTCCAAAAAGTTTTGCTATGGTGATTTCAGTTGTGGTTACCCTTCTCAATGAAGAAGATAATGTCGTTCCATTGATTAAGAAAATTCAGGTTTCACTACAGAATATTGAACATGAAATTATTCTGGTGGATGATGGTTCAACCGATGAAACGGTGGAACGAATAAAAGCCTTCCCAAATCCCAATATCCGACTGCTCGTTTTAAACCGTAACTATGGACAAACCACGGCCATGTCTGCCGGAATTGCACATGCCAGGGGGAAATATATTGTCACCATGGATGGGGATTTACAAAATGATCCTGATGACATTCCTAAAATGCTTTCTACGCTGAAAAGTGGGAACTGGGATGTAGTTGCAGGCCGTAGAGCCAATAGAAAGGATGGAATGTTGCTTAGGAAAATACCCAGCAAAATTGCTAATGCATTTATCCGAACTTTGACTAATGTTCACCTGCACGATTATGGATGTACCTTAAAAATATTTAAAAGAAAAATTGCTCAAAACCTTGGGCTCTATGGAGAATTACACCGATTTATACCTGTTTTAGCACAATTGCAGGGGGCAAAAATGATGGAAATGGATGTCAAACACCATCCAAGAATTTACGGTCAATCCAAATATGGATTAGGGAGAACCATGAAAGTAATAAGTGATTTAATGCTCATTGTTTTTTTCCAAAAATATTTCCAGCGGCCTATTCACCTTTTTGGCCCAATTGGACTAGGCGCACTTGGTATAGGTTCCCTTATCAATTTGTACTTCTTTGTATTAAAACTAATGGGACAGGACATTTGGGGAAGACCACTTTTAATATTAGGAATTACCCTGGTTTTGGGAGGAATTCAATTTATTACCTTCGGAATAATTATAGAAGTAGTCATGCGGGTTTATTACGAATCTCAAAGCAAGAATACTTACAACATTAGGGAAACCTATTCCGGAACAAAAAATGGAGAGTTAATCCTTGAGGGAGAATAAAAAAGCAAAAAAAAGGTCCTGAATTCAGAAATTCAGGACCTTTTCTTAAATTGATATCAAATTTTATCTCAAATCCACCACTTCTACATTTGGGTGTCTTTCTGTTTGAAACACAAATAAATTATCACTCAAATTAGTTTGTGGAGCGAAGTCCTTAATCATATACTCTGTGGTTCTGTTATCTTTATAAAATACTTTCCAGCTTCTCAGGGTTTTATCTTCCTTTTCAATAGTAAGCAGTATTTTAAAATAACTTAAATCTGTATCTTCAGGTTGCAGTTCCACTACCTCACAAGGAATTTTATCCACTTTTGTTTCTTTGACAAACCTGTATTTGTATCCTTCTTTATAAAGGTCAGGCATGTCTGTAGGAGAAATATCCTCAGGGTCTTTTTCATACTCGGTAATGGTTACTTCATTGTCATCTACCAAATAGGTCCAGACGTTTTTTTCATTATTAAAGATTTCCTGGCTTCCCAGGGTGAGGTGATACTTATTTTGTTTCACAAGGATTTCCCCTTCATATTTATCAGATATGTTTTCGCCAGGACTGCTTAATTCATAAACGAATTTGGCTTTGAAAGCAGGAGTTTGTTTATACTTTTCACTCATCTTGTACAAAATCTCCTCTGCTTCAATTTCATGCTGGGCAAATAATGGAAGGGCCATTACCATCCCTAAAAAAATACTTAAACTTATCTTTAAAATCTTCATCACTGTAGTTAAATTTTTATTTGAATCTCTTATACGTAGCTAAATTGAATCTGTTCGGAAAATTAGGGCATATTTCTCAGAATTTCCTCTAAATGTTCCGTATCCATAATCAAAACCTGCCTGGCCTTACTTCCTTCAAAAGGCCCGACAATACCAGCCGCTTCCAGTTGATCAATAATTCTACCAGCTCTGTTATATCCTAAACTTAATTTTCTTTGAACCAAAGAAGTACTTCCCTGCTGGTGGGTCACAATAAGCCTTGCCGCTTCTTCAAACATGGCATCCCTAGATTTCAAATCCAGAGCTTTGGACTCTGCACTTTCATCCTCCGCCTCTGGCAATAAGTAAGCAGTATCATAACCCTGTTGATCACCAATAAATGCGCAAACTTTTTCAACCTCATCTGTATCTACAAAAGCACACTGCAAACGAATAATTTCCGACCCATTGGACAGGAGCATATCCCCCATCCCAATAAGCTGATCTGCACCTCCTGTATCCAAAATGGTTCTGGAATCTATTTTGGAACTTACCTTAAAAGATAACCTAGCCGGGAAATTAGCTTTGATAATACCTGTGATCACATCCACAGAAGGCCTTTGAGTAGCGATTATTAAATGTATTCCAATAGCCCTGGCTAATTGAGCCAATCTGGCAATAGGCATTTCCACTTCTTTTCCCGCCACCATCATCAGGTCGGCAAGCTCATCTATTACCAAAACAATATACGGTAAAAATCTGTGCCCTTTTTCCGGATTTAATTTCCGGTTCACAAATTTCCTGTTATACTCTTTTAAATTTCTGCAACCTGCTTCTTTCAGCAGATTATAACGTACATCCATCTCAATACAAAGGGAATTCAGCACATTTACCACCTTTCTGGTATCTGTTACTATTGCATCCTCCGCATCCGGTAAACTGGCCAGAAAGTGTCTTTCTATCTTATTAAAAAGATTAAGTTCCACCTTTTTGGGGTCCACCAAAACGAACTTCAACTGGGAAGGATGTTTTTTATACAGCAATGAAGTAAGAATCACATTCAACCCAACCGATTTACCCTGACCAGTGGCACCTGCCATTAATAGGTGAGGCATTTTGGTAAGATCCGTAATAAATACTTCATTGGAGATGGTTTTCCCTAAGGCTATGGGCAACTCCTTACCGGAATTCATGAACCTGCCAGTCGCTAATACAGACTTGATAGATACAGTCTCCCGGTTTTTATTTGGTACTTCAATACCTATGGTCCCTTTTCCGGGAATAGGTGCAATAATTCTGATACCCAATGCAGCCAGACTTAAGGCAATATCATCTTCCAGGTTTTTAATTCTGGAAATTTTCACACCTGCCTCAGGAACAATTTCATAAAGAGTTACGGTGGGCCCAATGGTCGCTTTTATAGAAGAAATATTGATCTTAAAATTACTTAGCGTCTCTACAATTTTCTCCTTATTGGACTGTAATTCCTCCGTGGTTACTTTCACTTTTCCAGTTCCGCCATCACTAAGTAGTTCAATACTTGGGTATTGGTAACGGCTTAAATCCAATTTTGGATCGTATTGATCCATGTCTTCAATTACCAATTGCTCACCTTCATTTTTATTGGTTTTCTCAATTTCCAATGAAGGTCCCAATTCCTTACTTTCCACCACCAAATCCTCACTTTGTGTTTTATCTTCTACACTAAAATCAGGCTCTGTGTTCTGTTTTTTCATTTGAGATGGCAATGTAGGAGGCTTAATGGTAAGGGCCATTTCCTGGCCAGCCTCAATCCCATTATCTTCTTCCACCTTATCCTCCTGATCAACTTCGTCATCGGCCATTTCCGCTTCTGTTTTTTCCTCAGGCTTAGTCCTTCTTTTACCCTGTATAGATTCCTGAAAGTCGGCCAAAATTTCTTTTCTGATAAAGTATATGGAAAATACACCCATAGAAAATACCAAAAAGAAAAGTGTTCCCCAGCCTACAAGGCTGTCAAAAATTTCAGCTGCCCCCAATCCAATACCACCACAAAGAAAGTGAAGCGCACCTGGTTCTTCAGAAATCTGAACAATGTATCCAAATAATAAGCTAATCCAGAACATTAGGAAAAGGATCACTTTTGAGGACTTTACCAGAGGAATAATTTCTTTGTTGAATACAATTTTATACCCCATAGCAAATACCAGAGGAACTAATAATACTGAGGCAATCCCAAACCATTGGTATATAAATAAATGAGCAAGACCAGCACCTGCTAATCCCAGCCAATTCTGCACTTCCTTTCCCGAAACGATTAATGCTCCAAACCCAGTTGATTCCACCACACTCTGGTCGGCTTTTCCCGTGAATATATAGGACAAAAGAGATAGGAATAAAAAGAGAGAAAAAAACAGTAACAATAATCCCAAACTCACTTTAAATCGTCTGTCACCCAAAAATTCAAGGTCAAATTTTATATTTTTCCCTGGGGAAGAAACTTTCGATTTTTCTGTCCTCTTTTTCTTGTAGGAATTTCTGTAAGTATTTTTTTTAGCTGCCATTAAAAATCAAAAAAGAATAACTATTGCCAAAATATTAAACAATCTGAAATTAAAAAATTAACCAAACAATTCTTCCGGAATCCCACTGGTTATTATAGAACCTCAAGGCATTGAACCAGAATTTTGGCAAAAATCTTTCACATAACTATAATATGAATATAGTCCTAAAAACTACCTTTTCTAACAAATTCTCAAAAATTAATCAGCAAAAGTAAGATTTTATGCTATTAAAGTTCAAAAAATAATGGGCAATTTACAACTCCTTTTTTTAAAAAAAGAATTGTTTAAATCTCCATATGAAATGATCATTTTTTCCTCTGGCAGAAAAACATCTATAGGATAATCTACTTTGACTCCTTTTGAAATAGCCATGAAAACTGTCTTTTCCTTAAAAACAAAAAAATCCCTTTCTGGAAATAGAAAAGGATTTTGAAGTTGGCTAAAGTATAACCTTTATGAAATAGCTATGGCTTAATTTCCGGAAAATGGAGCATTTGCCTATTCTACTTTCCTCAATTGTAAAGTCAGATTTGTTTTTAGCTTAAATAGATTTTCTTCAAGGCCAACAGGATATTGGTGTGGGTTGGCAAATCGCTTAATACTTTTGTGCAAAGTACCCAATTCTTCCTGTACATGGTTTTTAATCTCCTTAATTCCAGGTCTTTCATACACTAATTTGCCCTTTCTAAAAACAGGCTGTAATAAATCTTTGTATTCCAGGGACTTGTTTATCTTTTTTCTTCTGGTGTTGTCCATCGGGTCCATAATTACAGGGGCCTGTGGAATTTCATCTACTTCATTGAATATCATGTCTGCCACACTTTCTCCATTCCTGAAATACCTCCTTACCTGTTGAATCCCTGGATTAGAAGTTTTGATCGCCTGCTCTGAAAGCTTTATTTTATAATCCCATTCCCCTTTGGCATTTTTTATGGCAGATATTTTATATACCCCTCCCAGTGCGGGTTGGTCGAATGCTGTAGCCAGCTTGGTTCCCACTCCCCAAACATTAATTTGAGCATCCTGCTGGGACTTTAAACTTGTGATTATATTTTCATCCAAATCATTGCTAGCCACAATTTTAGCATTTTCGAACCCGGCTTCATCCAGTAGCTTTCTGGCTTCAATACTCAGGTAAGCCAAATCCCCTGAATCCAGTCTTATGCCCACCATTTCATAGCCCCTTTCCCGAAGTTTTACCCCTTCTACTATAGCTTTTTTCACTCCTTCAATAGTATCAAAGGTATCTACCAGAAAAATACAATTATTGGGCATGGCCTGAGCATAAGCCTCAAATGCTTCTTCTTCAGAATCGAATGACATGACCCAGCTATGTGCATGGGTTCCCTTTACGGGAATATCAAATAGTTTACCCGCCAGCACATTGGAAGTAGCGGAGCAACCCCCTATGTAGGCAGCCCGGCTGGCAGCCAAAGCACCATCAATTCCCTGAGCCCTTCTCATTCCGAATTCCAGAATAGGTTCACCAAGCGCAGCAATGCTTAATCTGGCCGCCTTGGTAGCCACCAGGGTTTGGAAATTAATAATATTTAATAATGCTGTTTCCAGAATCTGACACTGAAAAAGAGGGCCTTTTACACGTACAAGCGGTTCATTTGGAAAAACTACACTTCCTTCCGGAATGGCATCAATATCACAATTAAATTCCATTTCAGATAAATATTTAAGAAAACCTTTTTCAAAAAGAGGTTTACCATCATTTCCGGTCAACTTCCCCAAATATTCTAAATCAGATTCATCAAGGGAAAAATCCTGTAAATAGTCAATCGCATAATCCAAACCACAACATATGGCATATCCTCCGTTAAATGGATTTTTTCTATAATATAAGTTGAATACAGCCTCTTTTTCAGTTGTCCCGGACTTCCAATACCCATAGGCCATCGTAATCTGGTAGAGGTCTGTAAATAATCCTAATGAAGATTTATATAGATCTTGTGTTAATTTCATCTTTTGTGTTTAGCTAAAAGAAAATTCCCTGCAGGGAATCCGGAAAGTTAGAAAAATCATTTTATACCCTTGCATTTTAATAATCGATTTTTTACAAATAATAGTTGATCATTCCGAAATTTAAAATGTAGATTCTCAAAAAGTATTTGCCTTTACAGTCATGAAATTCCTGAAACGCATCTTTCAAGCGAATGATTAAAATTTTGAATATTGAAGAATACTCAGAAATATTATTTATAAAAATTATACAAACGGTAAGCATTGCGCTCCGGATTACTTTCAATCCTTGATTTTTTTACTAAATTTGTAACAAACTAGCAAATTTCTACTACTAATTATTCTAAAATCAGATGAAATGGGCCCTGAGTGCTTTTTATCTGGTTGAAGGATAAGTTCAATCCAAAACATTTTATGCTATGAAAGGCCTACTTTTCCTAATTTCTGCTCTTTTTATTTCTATTTCATTTTCCTCCTGTGAGGATGATAAGGAATTCATTATAGACCCCATTATTGGTACTAAAAAACTAACTTCTCAGGAAGTAAGAGTTTTTCTAAATGGGGAATTGCTCTCCGATAAGATAATTGAAGGTTCCGGCCTGGATTTTTCCGATCTTAGCATCCCCAAAAATACAACCTTTAAATTTAATGAAAGCGGAGCTTTTACAGCTCTGGTTCCGGGTGAACCTGTCCAACTCGGATATTGGGAGTTAAATAATTCCAGAACCCAGTTAATTTTGAATTCCGAAAAGGAGGACCAGGTTTTTCAAATACATGCCTTAACTTCCAAAACACTTTCTTTGGCGATTGTTGAAAAACAAATTATTTATTTAAATGGCTATCCGGCAGATCTAAGTGTAGAAGTGATCATGAATATGCATTAATTCGCCTACTATTTCCTGATTAGATTAATATCCTTTACAGAAGCTCTTTCTATTAAGCGGGTAGGAATTAATTTCTTTTCATTCAGGTATTCCTGACTGCTCAAATTTTCTAATAAAGAATTTACCGCTTCTTTCCCAAGGCTTTCTTTATCCTGGGCTACGGTAGTCATTGGTGTAGAAAGAAATGCAGAATAAGGTTGTTCATCAAAAGAAATCAAAGAAATATCTTCAGGAATTTTCAGCCCTGCTTCAGCAATAGCCTTTATCACCCCTAAAGAAATCATATTACCCAGTGCAAAAATTGCGGAAGGAACTGAAGTCCTTTTCAATAATTTTTTAGTTTGAGTATATCCGTTCTCCACACCAAAATCGGTTCCGGTAATCATTTCATTCCTAAAGGGAATTCCTGCTTTTTCCAGGGCCTCCTTAAAGCCCTGTACCCTTTGTATATTGGAAATAGCCTGTGGGAGTCCCTGTATACAGGCAATAGCCTTATGCCCTTTTTCAATTAAATAGTTTGTGGCTTCAAAGGCACCTCTGCTATTATCTGAAGCAATAAATGGCAAATCTATTTCCGGGAAATAACGATCTATTAAAACCAGGGGAAAATGTTGCTGTTTCAATTTTAAAAGGTGTGTTCCGGAAATACCTACAGGGGATACAATTAAACCATCTACTTTTTTACTCATTAAAAGCGCGATGGATTCCTTCTCCAAACCAGTATCTTCCCGAGAATCGAACAGGAATAAAAAATAGCCTTTTTTTCTACTTTCAATTTCAATGCTTCTGGCAATGCCAGCAAAAAAAGGATTGGAAATATCCGGAATGATTAACCCTATTGTATTCGTTTTTTGCAACCTCAATCCTCTGGCAATTTGGTTGGGAACAAAACCTTGTTGATGTGCATATTCCTGAATTGTTTCCGCTGTTTTTTTACTAATTCTATACTGATCGGCCTGACCATTCAAAACCCTGGAAACAGTGGAGGGAGATACCTTTAGTTCTTCTGCTATTGCCTTTATGGTAATTGGGATTTTTTTCAATGTAATTAGTAGGGATGGTTTGTATTTGGCAAATTCTGACTCTCTGTGGATTACTGAAAAACAAAGTTATATATTTCAGTTCTTTTTGCCCGAAAACTTTAAGGCAATTAAACCCAAAACCGGTCCGGGCAACAAAGCTAAAAATATAAATTGCACTTCAATATGCAAGTAAAGATAATTGAGTAACTGAATACTGAAAATGGTTATAAAAAAGCCTACGGAATTGACAATGGTAAGGGCTGTACCCGTAAAGTTTTGTGGAGTAGATCCTGCTACAAGGGTGCTAAACTGGGGTGAATCAGAAACGACCGTAAGCCCCCAGAAAATTAAAAAAATAACAAAGGGCATTGATGTCCAGGCAAAAATTAAAGGAGAGATCAAACAACAAATTCCTGAAAGCAAAAGCGAATAAAACGCTACTGGTTTACTCCCTGTCTTATTGGAAATATAGCCTCCAACCGCACAGGAAATCCCTCCTGCCCCTATAATGATAAATGACCAAAACGGAACCGGAAAATTTATTTGCACATGCATTGACTGGTAATTGACCAGAATAACTGGCACAAATGCCCAGAACGCATATAACTCCCACATATGACCAAAATAACCAAATGCGGCTGCCCTAAACCTTCCATTTTGAAAAACTTTTAGAATAGCCTTAAAATCAAAACCCGAACTTTTTTTCCTGAATGGTCCATCCGGGACAAATAAAAGAATTAGCAATCCTCCAAAAGCCGCAATTGCAGAAGTTCCCATAATTACTGACTCCCACGAAAATAAACCGGTGAAATTTTTCAATAAATGAGGAAAAGCTGTTCCAATTACCAAAGCGCCCACCAAAAATCCCAGAGTTTTTCCCAGGCCTTTATCGTGATAATCCGATGCGATTTTCATTCCTACCGGATAAATACCAGCCAGAAAAAAACCTGTTATCGCCCGAAAAATCATAATTGATAACATTCCGGTAGAAATCAATATTGCCAGGTTGGCCAATGCTCCACAAATAGCACAGATAAAAAACACCCGGGAAGGGGAAAACCGATCAGATATAGTGAAAATAGCAAAAAGGAAAGTACCCAAAATAAACCCCAACTGAACCGCTGAAGTAAGGTGACCTAATGCACTCTCAGGGAGATTAAATGCTAAAGAGATATCTGAAATAACTGCATTCCCGGCAAACCAGAGTGAGGTCCCGGTAAATTGGGAAAATACGATAAAGGGAACAATTATTTTATTTATCGATTGACTAGAATTCAATTGCTTAATTTGATTAAGGATGAATAAATTTTAAGTATTTTTTGATTGAATCATTTTCCCTTCCAATAAATTCCATAGTTGTGTATAAATGATTTCCAGCAGGCTCCAATATCTCCATGTGCTCCAGTATTTTAAATATTTGGCATTGGTAACCCATAATTTAATTATTAAATCATAAAAAAAGGGTATTGAACAAGCCAATACCCTTTTCTATTGTATAAGAGTAGAATTATTCATCGTGCATCCACGATTTTTTACCTAATAATTCTTCTTCAGTTTCTCTATAGTCAGGATCATCCACACAACAATCCACGGGACAAACTGCAGCGCACTGAGGTTCTTCATGGAAACCAGTACACTCAGTACATTTATCTGATACAATATAATAAAACTCATCCGAAATGGGCTCCATTGGCTGGTCACCACTAATTTTAGTGCCATCCTCCATCTCCACTTCCTTTAAACTGGTTCCCCCACCCCAGGTCCATTCTACTCCACCTTCATAAATGGCAGTATTTGGGCATTCCGGCTCGCATGCACCACAATTGATGCATTCGTCTGTAATCATGATAGCCATAGATTCACGCTTTAAATTTCAATTAGTTAATTTTGTCTGTCTAATTTTCAACAAATTTATAACCCTAATGTTTCTGGGACAAATTCAAAAGATAAAAACTGCATATGAATATTGAAGAAAGATTAAAAGCTTTTGAAGAATTACGCAAAAAAATTAAAAATATAGATGCGAATACCAAGCAGGAAATCTGTCAAAAAGCACATACCTTTAACAACTGGTTTGTACCAGAAAATGTAGCATTATCATTTAAAGGTTTAGAAACCTTACTCGCTCCTGAAAAGTTCCGGAATTGGGCTAAATCCTACCAGTTTTCGGCAAGTTTCACACCAAAGAAAGTAGGTGTAATCATGGCTGGTAATATCCCTATGGTAGGAATTCATGATTTCATTTCCGTTTTAGTCAGTGGGCATATCCTTTATGCCAAGTTAAGTTCGCAAGACCCTTATTTGCTTAAAGTAATCGCTGAAATGCTGATTGAAATTGAGCCTCGTTTTGCCGATAAAATTGTATTTGCAGAACAGCTAAAAGGAATTGATGCACTCATTGCAACCGGCAGTAATAATAGCGCAAGATATTTTGAATATTATTTTAAAGATAAACCAAAAATAATTCGAAAAAACAGGGTTTCCTGTGCAGTACTTAACGGAAAAGAGAACGAAGAGGCCATAAAACTCCTGGGAACAGATGTATTGACCTACTATGGTTTAGGCTGCAGAAATGTTTCAAAAGTTTTTCTTCCCAATGATTTTGACCTGACCAGGATAATGTCGGCTATGGAAGACCTGGGAAAAGAAATGCTTCAAAATCACAAATATGCCAATAATTACGATTACAATAAGTCTATTTACTTAATTAAGCAGATTCCCCATTTGGATAATGGTGGATTAATGCTGAAAGAAAGTGAGGAATCGGCCTCTCCAATTGCCGTACTTTTTTATGAATTTTATAAATCCACAGAGGAATTAAGTAAACGGCTGGAAAATGAAAAAGATCAATTACAATGCATTGTTGCTGATGGAGGATGGTATGCTGATTCGGTTCCATTTGGAAAAGCACAATACCCTGAAATTGACGATTATGCAGATGGAGTTGATACTTTAAGTTTCCTGTTAAAATTGTAGAATCCAATATTATAAATGTATATCCGTCTGGATTTTTGTATTTTTAGGATAGTTCCACATTAAAATCTCAATGATTATGAATCAACCTAAAATTGCACAGAAGGTACCTTATGTAATGGATATAGAACCAGGCACTTATTTCTGGTGCGCCTGTGGGGAAAGCAAGAAACAACCCTACTGTGATGGATCACACAAGGGCACAGATTTCCGTCCGGTAAAGGAAACTGTAGAAAAGAAGAAAAGAGTGGCATGGTGCGGTTGTAAGCATTCTCAAAAGGCTCCATTTTGCGATGGTTCACATAGCAAATTGTAAAGAATATTTCATAGGGGATTTAGAATCTATTTCCCCTATCCCTCAAAAAATCCCACTTACTTGTTTATGCATTATATTAAAGTTTTGAAAAAATAGTAATAAAATCCTTTTTAGGCCTACTTACCTTGAAATATGAGCTTATACAAAGGATATTTACGAAAAAAAATAAACTTCAAGGAACTGGGCAACCGGACCATTTATGCAGGACTATTTTTAGGATTGTCCTCTGCTTTTGCCTTATATCTTTTCAGTACTTTCCTTCAACAAATACTACGGCTTTCCTCCATTGTTTTTAGTATCAATTTATGGGAACTTACAATTGAAGAGTACAATTTCTACAATTATTTCTTTGCGGTATTTGCTGGAATTTATGGTTTAAACCAGACTTTTAATTTTTGGCTAAAAAGCTCCAAAAGTGATATTTTCTTTAAGTATAAATATCAAAAAGTAAATATACTGACTGATATAAATGCTCTATTCTGGGTCTTCATTCTGGTTTTTAGCAGATTTGCCCTCTTTTACGGTCAATACTTCAACTGGAATCGCCAGTTTTATGTCATTAATTTATATCCCAATTACAACTATCTTTTTATCCTTATTTTAGTTGTCTTATTCCTTCAACTTTGGACTTCATTCCTAAAAATATATGGCAGGAAAACCTATAAATTAATGGTATTTTCTCTTCTTTCCATTGGGTTGTTTTCCATGGTAATAACCAAAATTCAATTCATTGACTTCTTTAAAATAGACCAGCACTTTTTAGCTTCACGATTTGAAAGCCAATATAGATTTAACCTACCTACTTTGCCTGTTTCTGATGATAGTTATTGGATAACAAAAATTAAAGTTGAAGTAAGGATGGCTTTTCCCAAAGCAGAATTGCAGGAGAATGAAATGCCCCACATTTATCTAAATCAAGAAAAAAGCAGTTTCACCAACATTGGTAAAGCCCTAAAGCAGGAAATCACTAAAGATTATATGTTTTTTCCAGAAAGAGAAATTACAATTGGAATTTCTGTGGATAAAAATATGCCTGTAAAATATGTAAAACTATTAATCAATAATTTGAGGAAATATGGTTATTCTAAGATTGCTTTCTTTGGATATCCTGACAAAGGTGAGTTTGACCCCAGGTTTTATTTATATAAAGTGGCTTATTATAATTATTATCCCTTTTATTGTCCCTTGCTTTCAAAGGTGGAACCTGCCCATTTCAATGATATTTTAATAGAAGGAAACCATTCACCCTTCTGTTTATTTAATGAAAGTATAAGGTTTGGAGAAAACCATTGGAATGGAATGAAATTGATGTTTTTAAAACTATCAAAAAATGGAGATTTATGGTTGAATGACAAAAATACTAGTCCTCAACTATTCAAAAAGCAATTCACCTGGTTTATCCAAAAATTTCCTGAAAAAGGTATTATCATTTTTGAACCAGAAGCTGATTGTACTTTTGAGCAATACCTAAATACAAAGGCATTGTTTTCAGAACAGATTGATAATTTGAGAAATCAAAAGGCAAAGGAATTAACAGGCAAAAATTGGGAGGAATTAAAGGAATTTCGGGATAC
The DNA here is from genome assembly GCF_000379765.1 of Flexithrix dorotheae DSM 6795. Lineage (GTDB taxonomy): Bacteria > Bacteroidota > Bacteroidia > Cytophagales > Flammeovirgaceae > Flexithrix > Flexithrix dorotheae. The sequence continues at coordinate 134,115 of NZ_KB903520.1, read as the reverse complement.
TGAAGAATTTAGTGCTCATTATTCTGATATAAAAAATGACATTTCCAATCCCATTCTAGAACTTTCCTCTGAAGAAAAAAGACTATTTCTCCAAATTCTAAAGAAGCAGGGAGCCCAATAAATACAATACTTATTTTTCAATCAGTCGTTTTGTTTCTTAAATTCGCTGAATAAGTCTGTAAACTATTTAAATCAAAATAAAATGAGTAAAGAAGAAAAGGAGAATCCTAACCAGATAAATATTGAATTATCAGAAGAAGTAGCAGAGGGTGTTTATTCCAATTTGGTAATGATTGCACACTCCAACAGTGAGTTTGTGGTAGATTTTATCAGGTTAATGCCAGGCGTGCCTAAAGCAAAGGTAAAATCAAGAATTGTAATCACTCCTGAACATGCCAAAAGATTACTGGATGCCCTAAAAGATAATATTGATAAATATGAAAATAATTTTGGGCCAATAAAGCAGACACAGGAAGCGCCCAAGTTCCCAATGAATTTTGGAGGAACCATTGGAGAAGCATAAAAAAAAGGCCTCTGAATTAAATCAGGGGCCTTTTTTTTGGTCAGCTTGTAAATTTATTACAAGGCATCTGCACTTAGGATACTTGAATAATTCACCTTCAATGCGTTAGCTTCTCTTAATTGCTGCTTAACGTCATTAATAATACCCATTTTTGCATCTCTATCCACTTTAAGAGACATTGTAATTTTATCTCTTTCCACTTCATCCAATTTGTCTTTTTCCTCAAAAACAAACTTTGGAATCTCTTTTGGCATGATTAATACGTCATTTACCTGAATTCTTGGCTCATCACCATACTTATCAGTATCCTTAGGCTTTCCTACATAAATGTAGCTTACTAAAGATTTTTGCTCCAATTTTGTCAGCTGTGTAGCATTTGGCAACTTATTCTCTACCAACAAATCTGTTTCCCTTAATACCGTAGTTACCATAAAGAAGAATAGTAACATAAAGATAATATCAGGAAGAGCTGAAGTTGGAATATCCTGGCTTGTGTTTGTTTTCTTTTTAAACTTTGCCATAATTTTTCAGAGTTAAGTTCCTAATTTTTAATTTGCTATATTAATGTCAGTAGGTTCAGCATCCGACACCTGGTATGGAAAAGCTTGTCGTGCTCTGTCATACATTTCTTCCCCCTCATCAGTTTTCCTATCAAGCTCATTGAACTCTTCCAGGGTAATCCCTAAATATTCAGCCCTCAATTCATTATACGCTTGTTTTAATTCATCTACCACAAGAATATACTGTTCATAACTTGTTCCCCTGTCAGTTTTAAGAGAAACAACCGCTTTCTGAGGGCTTTCCGATGATTTTGGATCTTTACCATTATTGGTAATAAATTCCTTTACCGTTTCCTTTAATTCAGATAATTCCAGAGGTTCTTCCTCCACCAACATTTTATCTTGAGAGTTAATCAGGATATTAAAGATGTTTCTTTGTTTCAATTTAATTTCCTGCTGCTCTTCTTTTTTTGGGGGAAGTTGAACATAAATACCCTTATCTGAGGCAATAGTTGTTGTTACCAAAAAGAAAATTAGGAGAAGGAATGCGATATCGGCCATTGAACCTGCATTAACCTCTGTACTTTGTCTTTTGGATCTGCCCATAATTTTTTTGTTTATTTAAATAGCTTTGATACTTCGGTATAAATAATACCCAAGAATGCTACTACTAGCATAATATAAAACATAGTCAAGGCACCACCTATCAACTTAGACATGCCTGAGTCTACATCAAACTCCATGTATTTTGGCGTTACTTCATCGCCAGCAAGGGCATATCCGATGAAGTAAACAACCACTAACACGGCAATTCCTACAAGGCTACCAATAATACTTTTTGGATCCTGAACCGATTTAATTATAGGCATTACAACAGCAACTATAGCGGCAAGGATAACAAGTATATAAGCAGCTCTTAATCCATAATCTGCAATTACTAAATCCATGTATCTAATTATTTATAATTCTTAAAATATTAAAAGCTAATATGAATTAATAATTAGCTATTAGAGATCTTGTGCTTAACTAGAACATCTACCAAAGAGATAGAAGCATCTTCCATGTCATTTACAATAGAATCAACTTTAGATACACAGTAGTTATAGAATAACTGAAGGATAATCGCTACGATAAGACCAGCAACTGTAGTTAAAAGTGCTACTTTAATACCACCAGCAACCAACGATGGAGAAATATCACCAGCAGCTTCGATAGAGTCAAATGCACCGATCATACCAATTACAGTACCCATGAAACCAAGCATAGGAGCAAGAGAGATGAAAAGAGAAATCCATACTAATCCTTTTTCTAATCTACCCATTTCAACAGAACCGTAAGCAATGATAGATTTTTCAACCATATCAATTCCTTCAGACATTCTCATTAATCCCTGAGTAAAAATAGAAGCAACAGGACCTTTAGTGGCTTTAGTTACATTAGTTGCGGCATCAATCCCGCCTTCTTCTATGGCTTGTTCTACTCTTTCAACTAATTTCTTAGTATTAGTAGTAGCAAGGTTTAGAGAAATAATTCTCTCCAAGGCGATAGCCAAACCTAAAATTAAACAAAGCAATACAGGGCTCATAAATCTCCAGTCCCCTTCAATAAATTTTTCTTTGATGATTTGATGAAATGATTGTGGCTCTTCAACTTCTTCGGGCTCAGGTGTTGATGGCATAACCGGTGCCGGTGCTTCAACTGCAGCAGAATCTTCTTCTACCATTGATGTAGTGTCTCCTTCTGTTCCTTCTTCATTTTGCGCGAAAGTGGCTGAAGTTAGTCCGAAAGTTATTGCACAAATAAAGAACAATAATGTGAATAATTTTTTCATAACCTATTTTTTAATGTTCAATTTTAAGTTTACAATTTTTCCTGTATGAATGTTTAATTTATTCCAAATGTTAAATAATTGGAGCGGAGAGAAAGGGATTCGAACCCTTGGTACCCTTTCTCAGAGCACACCCGCTTTCCAGGCGAGCACCTTCAGCCACTCGGTCACCTCTCCAGTTCTTGTAATGTATAATCCAAAACTACAAAAAAGATACATCACTGTGAAAAACTTTTTTGAAAACAAGCTATTTTCCTTTCAAGGGGTATTTTCACATTGCGCAAATAAATCAATAAAAATAACTTAATGCAAATTTTCTAAATATTAATTTTCTAAATATTAATTGGACTATATCCGGAACTATTTCCCTCAAAATGACTCCATATTCATGTAAGGTTTTGCGTGTTTTAGCTGATTTCTCCAGCCACTGAAGCTTCAAGGATTTCCCTTATTTCTTTAGGGTTTTCTTTGGTGGCGAGTACAAACATCAATTTAGTAATGGCAGCTTCTGTAGTCATATCACCCCCTCCAATTACCCCAATTTCAGCTAAATGTTTGCTGGTTAGGTATTTTCCCTGGGTTACACTTCCTCCATTACACTGCGATACATTTAAAATAATAATTCCCCTCTGAATGGCCTGATTGATAATTTTGAGAAATTTTTCATCGGTAGGTGCATTTCCCGAACCAAATGTTTCCAGCACAATTCCTTTTAGTTTTGGATTACTGAAAAAACTTTCCATAAACTCCCAGGATAAGCCCGGAAATATTTTTAAAATGGCCACCTTTTCTTCCATTTTCTGGTGGATTTTCAAGGGCTTTCCTTCTGGCTTTTTGGTGGCCGGCAGGTTATAATCTATGTGTATTCCGGCAACAGCCAGTGCAGGATAATTGGCAGACTCGAAAGCCGTAAAATTGAAATTTTGTACCTTTTTAGCCCTGTTTCCCCTAAGCAACAAATGATCGAAATAAATACAAACTTCGGGCACAAGGGACTGACCATTTTTCTTATTGGCCGCAATTTCCAGGGCGGCAATTAAATTATCCCGAGCATCGGTTCTGCTGGCACCAATGGGCAATTGTGCACCAGTAAAAATCACCGGTTTGCCTAAATTTTCCAATAAAAAACTAAGGGCTGAAGCACTAAATGCCATAGTATCTGTACCATGGAGAATTACGAAACCGTCATAATCGTCATAAAAGTCCCCGATTATTCTAGTTAATTCCATCCAGTGGCTGATCCCAATATCTGAGGAATCGAGTAATTTACTAAAAGACAGAACTGTAAGTTGGAACTCAAACCTTTTTAATTCAGGAACTTTTTCAATAATTTTTTCAAAATCGAAAGGAATCAGACTCCCAGTGGCTTCATCATAATCCATCCCAATGGTACCACCGGTATAAATGATCAACACTGATCCGTAAAGGCTTCTTTGAATTGAGGTATTTATATTTACGGTTTTATAGTATTTCATTAAATTTAAAATTTCCCGGGTGGGTTCCTCCTAAACTGTCCCTTCCTGCTTTGTGATAAAATTGATTTATATGAAACCCAAAATTATAAATCTTCAATATTATATGGAAATAAAATAAATTATTTAAGAAATTTTCAAATAAAACACTTTTTTATTTCCATACTTATAAAAAAAATACTATTATTCATTTTTCAACCTCTCCTAAATCCTGATTTTTTGAATAAGATAAAAAATTTCTATTTGGAAAATAATGGGAGGATACTATTAGGTTTATATTTTTGTTTCCGGTGTTTAGGGGAAACACACGATTAATGGAGTTCAAACAAAACCTGATGCATTATAAATACAGCTGTTTTCAAAAAATCTTTATTGCTATTGCGATAAGTTTACCAATATTTTTGTGGTCTTGTGGAGAAAGAAAACCTGATTACCATTCTGTTCTTCCTGGGCACACTCATTTTCAGTATACAGGAAGATTCGACTTTTCGCAAAATAACAAAGCCCGCTTTGCCTGGACAGGCTCCAGCATTTCTTTCGCTTTTAAAGGTGCTAATTGCACTGCTATTTTTAAAAACTTATCGGATATCAAAGATGGTTATGGCAAACTTCAAAGCAATTTTTTTGATGTCACACTTGATGGGAAACACACCTTTTTACTGGAAACGACAAATGACAGCCTGGTTTATCCGCTGGTTTCCAACCTGAAGGATACCGTTCACACGATTCAGATTTTCAAACGCACGGAAGCAGCATGTGGTACGGTGGAATTTCATGGATTGCGACTGGATACTGGCGATTATCTGATTCCTATCCGGAAACCTTATAGCCGTAAAATAGAATTTATTGGCAATTCCATTACATGTGGGTATGGAAATGAGGGGGATAGTGCCCGTTGTAAATTCACCCCCAAAACAGAGAATGGAAACAAAACTTTTAGTGCCATTACAGCCCGAAATTTAAAGGCAGAGTATGTGGCCATAGCCATGTCGGGTAAAGGTATGGTACAAAATTACAACAGAGAGAATTTGGAAACTATGCCCAGACTATATGAGAGAATTCTGCCTGGAGATAGTCTCAGCCAGTGGAATTTTTCCAGCTGGATTCCCGATGCTGTAGTGATAAACCTGGGAACCAATGACTTTGCCCATGAAAATCCGGACAGAGTCTTTTTTGTTTCGGCTTACAAAAATTTCCTTAAAAGAATCCGGAAAAATTACCCGGACAAACCAATTTTTTGTCTTACCAGTCCAATGGTTTCGGATGCTTATCCAAAGCCAAGAAAAGTCCGGACTACTCTTTCTAATTATATAAAAAATATTATTGTGGATCTTGAAAAAGAGGGTTACTCCAAAATATACTGGCATACCCTTTCGGAACAGGGAAAACTGGGTTTGGGCTGCGATTTTCATCCCAACCTCAGGCAACATAAAGCCAATGCAGATGAATTGACTTCATTCATCAGGAAAAAACTGGGGTGGTAAATTCCATTATCTGGAATTTAATCTCCTTATCATATGGCAATATATAAATCATCTAAAATTGTAATATTTCTTGGTGATTTAGGTACTAACAGTTTGCAGACATCTTCAATAATCAGTTTATGATCAATACTAACATCGCTACAATACTTTCAAAAGCTCCAGAGGCGGCTTATTCCTTCTCAGGACTTTATTTTTTGGTAATAATGGGAGGAGTAATTTTATATGCAATTTCAGCATATAGAAATGGTAAGCCTTACACCAATGCCATTCCAAAATCTTTTAGAAATATTAATCCGGCTTACCTAAAGCCACTCACAAAATATTTCGCTTATTACCAAAAGCTTTCACCTGCAAACAAAAAGATTTTCGAAAAAAGAGTACAATATTTCATCGATTCCAAACAATTTATTTCCAGAGGAAGTGGAAAAATCACCCCTGAAATGAAGGCTTTGATTGCAGCATCGGCCATTCAGCTTACTTTTGGGTTGAAAGATATTTACCTTGCCAATTTCAAAAGGATTTTGGTTTACCCGGATGATTATTATTCTACCATTTACAGAAGGTACCACAAGGGAGAAGTTAATCCTAAAGCGAAGCTCATTGTTCTTTCATGGAGAAGTTTTTTGGAAGGCTATATCGATCCATCTGATTCGATTAATTTGGGGCTTCATGAAATGGCTCATGCTTTACACCTGGAAAATAAAATTCAGAATGAGGAATATGGTTTTTTGGATAAAAAGCAACTTAGGGAATTTGAGAAATTGACCAAAAGGGAAACTTCCAAAATAAAAAATGGAGAGGAAAGTATTTTCAGGGATTATGTGGGTGGAAATAATTACGAGTTTTTTGCCGGATGTGTGGAAGTGTTTTTTGAAAATCCTTATTTATTTAAAAAGGAAGTTCCTGATTTATACTTCATTTTTACGAAACTTTTAAATCAGGACCCTACAGTAATATTAAGCTAGAAGTTGGTGACATTAATTGGCTCCAACTTCCAAAAGTTTTAAAATATCATCTACAAACTCTCGGTTATTGGAAAGTCTGGGCACTTTATTTTGCCCACCAAGTTTCCCCCGGTTTTTCATCCATTGATAAAAAGTACCCGAAGGAGCTGCATGTACTTTTGGCCTCACGAGTGCCATATCCTTATACCTTTTGGCATCATAATCCGAATTGACTTCTCGAAGTGTTTCATCAAGCAGGTTGGTAAACTTATCGAGATCATCAGGATCATTTTCAAATTCTATGATCCATTCATGCCCACCTTTTTTCCCGGCTTCCAGATAAATGGGCGCAGCGGTAAAATTCACAATTCTGGCATTTGTTTTTTTACAGGCTTTGGAAATGGCGGTTTCTGCATTTTCTATAATCACCTCTTCTCCAAATGCATTGATGAAATGCTTAGTCCGTCCTGAAATTTTTATTCTGTAAGGATAAGTAGAGGTAAATTTTACAGTATCACCTATTTTATATCGCCACAAGCCACCATTTGTACTGATCAACATGGCATAATTTTTCCCAATTTCCACATCCCCCAATGTCACTACTTTTGGATTTTCTTTATCGGATTCCTCCATAGGAATAAATTCATAAAAAACGCCATAATCCAACATCAGCAGCATTTCATTAGGTTTGCTGGTATCCTGCATTCCAAAAAAGCCTTCAGAGGCATTGTATAATTCCAGATATAGCAAATCATCGTTGGGTATTAGCTTTTTGAAAGTTTCCCGATAAGGATCAAAAGCCACTGCTCCATGGGAAAAAACATCCAGGTTTGGCCATACTTCCAGAATATTTTTGGCACCAGTCAGTTCGAGTATTCTCTCCAATAACACAATGGTCCAGGTAGGTACACCGGAAATATTAGTTACATTTTCTCTGGAAGTAATCTCTGCCATCAATCTGATTTTATCCTCCCACTTATCCATAAGTGCTATATCCAAGCCTGGTGTCCGCATATACTCCGCCCAAATGGGTAAGTTTTTCATGATGATCGCAGACACATCACCCACAAATGTGTTTGGGTTATCCTCAAATTTTGCATAGCTCCCTCCTATCCCAACAGTTTTTCCGCCAAAGAGTCTTGTTTCCGGCTTTCGGTTTATCATCACCGTAATAATGTCCTTACCTCCTTTATAATGGCAATCTTCCAGGGATTCTTTGGTTATGGGAATGTATTTGCTTCTGGCATTGGTAGTACCTGATGATTTAGCAAACCAATTCACTTTTGAGGGCCAAAGGATGTTATTTTCCCCCATCATCATCCGGTGAATGTAGGGGAATAAATCTTCGTAGGTGGAAACAGGCACCTGTTTTTGAAAGGCACCAAGAGCATTTATCTCAGAATAATGATACTTTTTTCCCCACTCAGTGTGCCTGGCTGAACTGATTAAGTTTTGAAAAATTTTTTCCTGGGCTTCAAGAGGTTTTTCCATAAAAAACTCTATCTGTCCCATCCGTTTACTCATCACCCAGTTAAAAAATGAATTAAGCAATTCCATCTGCAAAAACTTAAACGGTTTATGTTATATCTTTTTGGCAAAGATATTTTATTGTCAATTGGTTGTTAATTTAATTATAAGGAATTTTTCCAAACTTCCTGAACAGGAAGGGTGGTAATCGTAGAAAAGTTCAGTTAATCATCAAAAACTTTTCTTTTAAATTCATATTTTTCTCCCAGGTAGGCTTTTCTTACAATAGGATCCGCCACAAGTTCTTCTGGAACTCCATCTCTCAAAATACTTCCCTGTGAAAGAATATAGGCTCTGCTGGTAATTGAAAGTGTTTCAGTTACATTATGGTCGGTAATCAGGATTCCGATATTCTTGTCTTTAAGCTTAAAAACAATTCTTTGAATTTCTTCCACCGCAATAGGGTCAACACCAGCAAATGGTTCATCCAGAAGCACAAACTTTGGATCAACGGATAAGGCCCGTGCAATTTCCGTCCGTCTCCTCTCTCCCCCAGAAAGTACCATCCCCAGGTTTTTTCTCACATGTCCAAGACTAAACTCTTCAATTAATTCCTCCACCTTATCCATCTGTTCCTTTTTACTCATCTTTGTCATTTGCAAAGGTGTAAGGATATTCTCTTCTACAGTCAGGGTACGAAAAACAGAAGGCTCCTGAGCCAGATACCCTACCCCTAGTTTTGCCCGCTGGAACATTGGCAATCCGGTTATATTATCCTGGTCGAGATATATTTTTCCCTGGTTTGGTTTAATCAGGCCAACTATCATATAGAAGGATGTCGTTTTTCCTGCTCCGTTTGGCCCCAGCAAACCAACAATTTCTCCCTGACTTACCTCCACAGAAACATCATTTACCACAGTTCTGCCTTTGTATTTTTTTATTAGATTATCTGCCTTTAATACCATTTTACAATCACAAATTGAGTACTTCCTATTTTTAAGGTTGAGCGTATGGATAAATTTTACAAAAAACTGAATTCCACAAAAGTCAAATAAATTGAGTTTTTGGATTAGTGATTCATGTGGATGAAAATTCAGCTTAAAAAATCAAAAATAAGGGAAAATTCGGCATCCTGAAAGATATTAGCAATATGCCCAAAATGATATATATTAAAACAAGCCTAACAATCTTATAATCAAATCTTTATATTGAATTAAAAAAAGTTAAAGTTCAGAACAATTCCTTTTATACCCTTTGCTTTCTGATTATTTAATTTTGGAACTTATCTTCATTATCCAGGTTTTCGGATAGCCATTATTTTTTGAAATGTCACTCGATTTTATTATAAGCATCAATGTTATTCCACAATTTTTTTTAACAAATACAATTATTAAAATATCGGAAAGTATTTTTAATCTCTCATATCGACTGTAACCAGTATACTTTCTTCCAAAAAACTGTGAATCTTTCCTACAATATTTTCTTGAAAAAGTACCAAAATTGATTTTTTCTAAAAAAGCCTAATATACTTTTTTTAAACAGAACCTAGGCAAAAGGTGGAATTGGTCAAAAAAAGTCCTCCTTTCATCTTTCATAAAGATTATTTTTAATTAAATTAGTTAACCGCTACCTAAATACCATCATTATCAAAATAACAATAGAATATATTAAAAAAAACATAAAAAACTTCTACAAAAGAATCCTTTTGTTGTGGTGTTTTTTAAGTTTTACCTCCATTCTATTCGCTCAAACTTACCAAAATATAAAATTCAAGCATTTTACTATATTAGATGGCCTTTCTCAAAATAATGTAATTGCCCTCCTTCAGGATAATGAAGGATTTATCTGGATAGGTACGGAAGATGGGGTTAATAAATTTGATGGAAAAACATTCACCATTTACCGTCATAATCCTGACGATTCAGGGTCAATCAACCATAATAACATAAGGACCATTTTTGAAGACTCCCAGAAAAGACTTTGGATAGGTTCTCACAAGGGATTGAACATTTATAACAGGAAGAAAGACAATTTTATTGAAGTACTTAAAGCAGCAAATATTACCAGTATTTTCGAAGATTCAGATGGCAATATCTGGTTTGGGAGCTGGAACGAAGGAATAAGTGTACTACCAGCTGGAAAAAGCTTTCGCAACATATCAAATTTTATACAAATAGAAGAAAGCCTTACCCATCCCAGGATCATGTCCATAATGCAAAAAGAAAAGAGTGAATTATGGCTGGGCACACTTGGCGGAGGCATAAATATTTTAAAAGTAAACCCTGAAGCGTTTGAAAGCTCAAAAGTAAGGAGAATTCCTCCTTTATCGTCTCAGGGTACAGGCCTTAATACTGAATTGATTAATGACATTATAAAAACAAAGAATGGGGATATTTATGTAGGATCAAAAGATAATGGCCTGTTTAAACTTCAGGATCCAGAAGAAAAAAACAATTATAAATTTGAACTCATAAAACTCCGGGATAACACTTCAAACAGAGAACAATCAAAAAGTATTACCTACATAAATGAAGATAAATATGGGGCCATTTGGGTTTCTTCAGAAAATGGTTTGTTTATTCTGGATAGAAAAAACAACAAAGAGTACCATTATAGGGCAAACCCAAGAAGTGAAGCTTCAATAATTGCCAATAACACCAGAAGTATCATCAATGATAATCAGGGAAGGGTATGGATTGGCTCCAGGCTGGGAGGTATTGATTTATATGATCCAATTGAAATAAAATTTTTCACCCTAACCTTTACCAATGATAATAAGGGAGTGAGCCATCCCAATATTTCCTCAATTGCTGAAGATGAAAATGAAAACCTGTGGTTAGCCACTGACGGTGGAGGTTTAAACTTTTACGATAAACAAAAGAAAACATTCACCTATTTTCAATATGATCCCAACAACCCACACTCTATTTCAAGTAATAAAGCCTTGTCCCTTTGTTTGGATACGGACGGAATCTGGGTAGGGACCTGGATGGGAGGTTTAAATTTTTACAGTTTTAAGGATAAGAAATTTTACAGATTTAAAAATGATCCTAAAGATCCTACCAGTATCTCAGATAATCGCATTTTTTACATTTTAAAAGACAGCAAAGGTAATATTTGGGTATGTACTTATGGTGGTGGCCTAAACCTTTTCGATAGAGAAACCAAATCTTTCAAAAAATTCACCCGGAAAAATAATGGACTTATCAATGACAACCTGATTACCATGTATGAAGATTCCAACAACCATTTTTGGATTGGAACTTTATTGGGCGGATTAGATCGATTTGACCCGGAGACCTTTGAGGTAACCAACTATAGCTATTCGGAGGAAGATTCATCCAGTTTAAGTCATGACTTCATTTTATCAATTTTAGAGGACCAAACAGGCAATCTCCTGGTGGGAACTGATGGAGGAGGCTTGAATATTATGAATCCTCAAACAGGTTCCTTCCGTCATTTCAGAATGAAACACGGACTGCCAAACGATGTGATTTTTGGAATTTTGTTATCAGATAATGGTAATTTTTGGCTAAGCACCAATAAGGGATTGTCCAGGTTTAACCCTAATACCCAAACATTTTTAAATTTCGATAGAAATGATGGTCTGCAAAGTAATCAATTTAACCGGTGGGCATACCATAAGGGGAAATCGGGTTTGTTTTATTTTGGAGGTATAAAGGGACTAAATTATTTTTATCCAGATAGTATAAAATTAAATGAATACCCTCCCGAAGTTAAGTTGACCAACTTTTATTTATTCAATAAAAAAATTGATGTAAGTAAAGATTCTTCAGTTCTAAAAAACCATATCGGATATACCAAGGAAGTTAAGCTGGAGCATGATCAAAGTGTTTTTAGTATCGAATTTGCCGCCCTGAATTATACGGCACCTTCCAAAAATCAATTTGCTTATATGCTGGAAGGTTTTGATGAGGAATGGAGATATATTGGAACAGAAAATAAAGCTACCTACACCAATCTTGACCCTGGGGAATATATTTTTAAGGTAAAAGCCTCCAACAACGATGGAGTTTGGAATGAAAAAGGGACTTCAATTAAAATTACCATTATTCCTCCATGGTGGCAAACATTATGGTTCAGAGGACTAGCGAGTTTAGGGACAATTTTCCTTTTATTATTAATCTACTTTTACAGAATAGGTCAGGTAAAAAAACAAAGAGATTACCTGGAAGAACAGGTTAAGTTAAGGACATCGGAATTAAACGTAAAAAATGAAGAAATTTCTTCTCAGAATGAAGAGTTGATGGCGCAACAGAAAGAACTGGAACACCAATATGAAGAATCTCTAACTACACTCAGGAGGTTACAGGAGGCCCAAAGCCAGTTGATTCAGTCTGAAAAAATGGCCTCTCTGGGTTTATTAACAGCGGGAATAGCCCATGAACTCAATAATCCAATCAATTATATAAAATCGGGAATTATAGGTCTGGAGAAATCTATAGCACGAATTTCCATTATCCTCAAAGAATATGAACTCATCGATAAAAGCAATATCAATTTAAAACTGGAAAAAATTGCCCGGCTTAAAAAAGAAGCACAATTTGATGAAATGGTTTATTTGACATTAACGGTTACCAAAAACATTGTGATGGGTGCTGAAAGGTCAGCTGAAATCATTAAAGGGCTCAAATCTTTTTCCAGGGATGAAGACAATGAATTTATCCTTTATGATATTCATCAGGGGCTGGATTCTACTTTACTCCTGCTCAATCACCTGATCAAAAATGAATTTGAAATTAAAAAGGATTATGATAAGGTACCTCGGATTTATTGTCTCCCAGGTAAACTCAATCAGGTGTTCATGAATATTCTCACCAATAGTATTCAGGCATTGGAAAATGAAAAATTGATAAAAAACAAGAAAATAAATATAACCACAACTCTCGAAAAAAATGAGGAAGGAAAGGAACAGGTAAAAATAATTTTCACGGACAATGGACCTGGAATTCCTTCAGAAATCAAGAACCAGATTTTCGAACCTTTTTTTACCACTAAAGAAGTTGGAGAAGGTACCGGTCTTGGCCTGTACATCAGTCTGAACATTATTCAAAAACACCAAGGTAAAATGATTGTGCAACCTAATCCTGAAACTAACACAGGAACGCAAACCATCATTTCCATCCCGATAGCTCACTGATATTCAAGGTAATCTATAGTTTATTCATTCATCAAATCTTTAGCTTTTTCCTGGAAAGAAGGGCCTGGTGCCAATGGCATTTTCTTCATTTTTTTCAGCATTTTTTTAACCTTCTTTTTCCCTTTTTTTCCCTCCGATGCAAGTACTTCCACCATTTTCATTCTGGCTTTCAAATGATAAGGATTAGATTTTAAGGCTAATTCCAGGCTTGTTAACAAACCAGATTTATCTCCCTCTTTTTCAGCTAATAAAGCTTGAGCAAATAACCATTCAGCATGAGCTTTTGGAAGTTTTGAATAACCTTTTCTGCTGATTATTTCCTTTGCTTCTACAGTTTTACCATTCTCCAGGTATATTCTAGCCACTTTCAATGACAAGTCATCAGACAAACTATTGAGGTCCGAAATTTCATTTACTAAATTCAGGGCTTTATCCGGAGCACCCAATTGCGCCTGAATTTCTGCCATTCTTATTAAGAGCTGTGGGTTTACTTCACCAGCTGCTTTGCCCAGTAAATAACTTTCACCCAGCAAATCAAATCCTTCCTGGGCTTTCCCATTTGTAGCTAAAACTTCGCTTAGCATAAACCGATAATTCAATTGCTGAGGATTTGATTTTACCAGCCTCTCCAAATCTCTTTCAGTATTCCCCGGATACCCTAAGATGCCCTTTTGGTAAGCCACAAAAGCAAGTGCCAAATCCCTTTTATCCCGCAGATAAGTAGAAATTGTAGGAGCAACGGTGAGGTAAGAATGAGTGATCTCAATAGCCTCTTTTACTTTTCCAAAATTCACATACATTTCCCTCAACTCCCGATTCAGAGTAGTCCATTCATTCAAATCTTTCTCCAGTGACAAGGCATTGGCATAATTGAGTTGTACCTGCATAAAAGCTTTGTTTAAGTCCAGGTCACCATTTTCAAAACTGGCCTGATAGAAATGGGCTTTGGCTTTATAAACCTGTGGATTATTGGGGTCCTTGCCTAAAGCAGTTTGCAACCAGGCCTCACTTTCCGGGAGCTGTTTGGTTTCATTTTTAAGTTGAGAGTAGCTCAGGTAAGTGGGAATATAATCCCTATCCAGCTGTAAGGCAGAATCCAGGTAGGAAGAAGCCAGTGAAACCCATGCCGGATTATCTTTTGCAGTGCTAACATCCTCTGATAAATTGATATAAACCTGGGCAAGATTCCTGTTTAGGACTTCTGATTTTCCTTCCAAAGCCATGTTTTGCTGTTTCACCAGGGAATCTATAAAAGCATATGTTTCTGGATCCTTGTTTTTTAAGTCCCAAACTGTATTCATAGATTTATGGTTAAGAGGATGAACTTTTTGAGTAGCAAAATAAGCTGTGTAGGTCTGAGCCAAAAATTCGTGTTCATTATTTGCGGCATAATAATCAAGCGTCAACCCTTTTTTCATGGCATTGTAATACAACGCTCTTACCCTTCTTTTTTGATTATCCGTAAAAACCCTGGAATGGAATAAATGCACATATTCATGTAATACTACATTTCTTTCCAAATGAGCTCCTCTTTCCACATATTCAATGCCAGCAGCACCTGAACCTACTCCCCTGATATCCATCCACTGTCTATTATCAAAAGTAGTGGATTCTTTAAAATACTTATTGTTCATGGCAGTTGCCAAATCTCTGTGTAAGGGAGGAATTACAAATTTTAGTTTTTGCTTTTGTAGCAGAGGGATATAGGCACTACTGGAAAACAAAGCACTCCATACCATTTTTTGTACCCGGTCCCCTGCATAATAATTTACATCAGGGAAAACTTTTGCAAATCCCTTTTTATTGGAAATTTCTGTTTTGGAAATGGCATTTTCCAGCGAGTCAAACTCCTTCAGATAAGCCATTCTTTTTTGCTTCACCACAGCAGCTAACCCGTTGTGAGCCGGACCATAATTTTGCTTTGTGTGGAGGATTTCCCCAAAAGTCCGTTGTGCTGAATCGAGCCTCGAGTCTCCCAATTGATAATGCATATAAAAAGCCGAACCCCGCATCATTGCCGGAAGGACCGATTTTGGAAATTTTTTCTCTATAGCATAGGTAAATTCGATGGCAGCATCCACTTGATTTTGGGCAATTAATTCGTCCCCCTTTTTCAATTCCTTAAAAACCATATCATCCTTAGGGGAAAAATAATCCTTATAAGTAAGCTGGGTGTGCCCATTTCCCCAATGCCAGTTAGTTTTATAATGTAATGGATTTAATTCCAGAGCCAAAGCCCACTGTTCCGCCATTTTATCCAGCAATTCCACCTCTCCTTTCCTCCAAATCGCATAACCATAATTAAATCTTGCATCTACCAGATAGGGATTTAATTCCAGGGATTTTTTTAGTGGCTCAATTGATTTTTCCGGTTGTTGTTGCCAGAAGTATACATCTGATTCCAGTAAATAAGCCTCAGCACTGTTCGCATTCAATGCCTGAGCCTCCTTCGCCAACTTTAATGCCTCATCATATTGCTTTTGTAAAAGTTTAATCTCCCCGAGCATTACCAAGGCCTTATCATCAAATTTTACATCTGCCAGTCTTTGGTTACAAATTTTCACTGCCTCTTCCAATTCCCAGGCCTGGATATGAAGTGAAGCACTTAGCAACATTCCTTCTCTGTTCATTGGGGCAACGTCCAAAAGCTGTTTCACAAACTTTTCAGCTTGAAAATAATCATTGGTTTTAAAATAATACTGAGCTTTTGCCAGCAACACATCCTCAGTTTGAAGCTGATTGGCTTCAATAATCTTTCTGGCTTCCTCAAACAAGCCATATTTCAAAAGCAAAATTACCTTTTGTCCTGGTTTCAGGGCTGGGTGTTTTTTCACCAGGTTTCTTTCTGATGTAATCAAGGCCAAAACCTTTTCCGTTTCATCCGGACCAATGGACTGGGAAAAACTAAAGTGAACGGAAAAAAGAAGATATAATAATGTTAATCCTTTTATAAAGTGGTGCTGAACTTTCATCGCAAAAAAATCAATGCTAAAAAAATTGGATTGCAGCAAGCTGCATTTAAAAAGAGGTTTTAGTTTTCAAATGAAATAAAACCACCTCAATAATACTGTAAAGAAAAGAAAATGGATTTAGTATAAAAACAAAAGCCTGAAAGTCATTTTCAGGCTTTTGAAAAAAATCGATTATAATGATGTTACTTCAATTTAAAATCATAGGGCAATAAAGCCTGAACTTCTCCTTCCATTTGCTTAAGTTCCTTCACTTTTTTGATGATTGGGTAAACCTCTCCCAATTCCTTTTTCATAAAATAATTGGAAAAATAAATCTGGGAATTTTCCATAAAGGCAGTCCAGAAATCCTTTTTCTGTGGATAATATCTAACCTGGTAGTCGCCTTCCTCCAAGTTGGCCATGCCTGCAGCAATTTCTATCGATTTATCCAGCCCGCCTATTACATCCACCAATCCATTCTGATTGGCCTGGGCACCTGCCCAAACTCTCCCTGAGGCTACTTTTTTTACCTCATCAGGCTGCATTCCTCTTCCATCAGCTACTTTATTAATAAAAATTTCATACCCTCTTTCTACCGATCTTTGGAAAATTGCTTTTTCCTCTTCAGTCATTTCCTCCGTGGGATTTCCTAAATCTGCGAATTTTCCAGTTTTCACTTCATCGAAAGAAAGTCCAATTTTATCGGTAAGTAATTCTTCGGTGTTTAGTAATACAGAAAAAATACCAATAGATCCTGTAATGGTGTTTTCCCTTGCCACAATAGTATCACAAGCCATCGAAATATAATATCCTCCTGAGGCAGCTAAATCCGACATGGACGCAATAATTGGCTTAGCTTCTCTGGCCAGTTCCACTTCCCTCCAGATCACATCAGAAGCGACCATGCTTCCCCCCGGGGAATTTACCCTTAAAACTATGGCTTTAATGTTATCATTTGTTCTGGCTTTCCTAATCTCAGCCGCAATTTTATCAGAACCTATATAACCTTCAGCTCCTTCCCCACTCACAATGGTTCCTTCGGCTACAATCACCGCCACTTTCTTCTCATTGTACTTAACCCCGGTATTTTTGGTCGCTCTCTGGTATTTTCTTAGGGAAATAAAGTTAATTTTATCGTCTTCGTCTAAGCCAAGCTTTTCCCTAAGTATTCCCCCAACTTCATCGAAATAAGCAGCTTTATCCACCAGCCCAAATTTCACCGCATCAGATGTGGTTTCAATCAGATAATCATTAGTTACCTTTTTCAGTACATCCATTTCAATTTTTCTGGACTCGCTTATGTTTCTCAGAAAGATTTCGTGAAGTGTATTCAGATAAACTTCCATCTGTAATCGATTTTCCTCACTCATGTCCTTTCGGAAAAATGGCTCCACTGCACTTTTAAAATCTCCCACTTTAAAGATTTCCGCCTTAATCCCCAATTTTTCGAACATACCGGTAAAAAACATCACCTGAGAACTAAAGCCATTAAATTCCATAAAACCGATGGGATTTACATAAACTTCATCAGCTACGGATGCAATATAATATGCACCTTCACTTAAAAACTCTCCATAAGCTACAATAAATTTTCCTGAGGATTTGAAATCCTGAAGGGATTCCCTGATTTCCTGAAGAGTGGAAAATCCGGCTGAGGTAGAGCTCATATCCAGGTATATTCCCTGAATATTGTCATCATTTTTGGCATCTGCAATGGCCTTTTTCAATTCGATCAGGCCAATGGGAAAATCTGCATTGGGCATTAGAAAACCAAATTCCTCAAAGGGGTTTTCCTGTTCTATCCTTTCCTGAATGGATTGATTGAGTTGTAACCGTAAAACTGAATTATCTGCTACGGTCACTTTCTGTTCGCTTAAGCTCCCTACCATTCCTACAAATATGAAAAAGGCAAAAAGAAGAAAGACAAAAACGAACAACCCTATTACAGTTGAAAATACATTTCCTAAGAATCTCATAATTTCGCTTTATAGTTTTGAGAATTGCTCAAAGGAATCATTAAATAAAACCCCAAAAACAAAACCCGTTATTAAATTTAAGTTTGATTTACCGGCAATTTGCAAGTAACCTAAAGTTTTGATTTCAAATCACAAACTCACTGCATATCAGTATTTTATTTGAAAATTTATTAATTGTAAGATTTTGCGGACAATATCTTTACTCCATCAATTGTTTTTTAATTATCAATATTTTTTTAATTTCCACCCTCAAAGCTATAAATATCTTTTTTGATGTTTTGACTTTTGGGACTAAGAATTAACTTTTGCCGTACTACAAGTCCCTGATTTTTTTTAGCCGGGCAAATTTCAAGCAGATTTTTCATCCAAATTACACTCACTATCAGCTATTTAAACAGGTTTTAAATTAATTTTAGCATCAACAGTAATTCCATAATTTCATTTTTTCAAATTAATAGCACTTAATATTTGCGTTGGTACATTTTTAACACAAAATATTACCAAATTGAGGCAAAAAAATATTTTAAATAATCCAAAACAGATTTTTCCCGTATAAGCTGAATTGAACTAATCCCCTAGAAAATGTTTTCAAAGATTTTTTCATCACTTTCATTACTACTTTTAATCGTATTACAACACCCTCAACATCTTTCTGCCCAGGCTCCTGGATGGACGGATTATGTGGAAAGAACCAATCAGTTTCCCAAAGACAGCTACATTGTTGGGTTCAACTCAGAGAGAAATGTAAGTTCGTCACAAGCCGATGAGGTTCTGGAAAATTTATTAGACTATGCAAAAATACAACTCATAGAATCTATAAGTGTCACCATTAAAAGTATAGGAACACTCAATATCACCAATATCAATTCCCAAACCCATGAATACTTTAAAAAGACAAGTGCATCTTATTCTAAGGTAAATGTAACTGGCCTGAATACTGATATTTATTACGATAAAAGAAAAAAAGAAGCCTTTGCCATAGCCTATGCAAGCAGAAGCGAATTGATAGATACTTATCGAGACAAAATAAAGAAAGGTTCGGAGGTCATTAAAAGGAAAATTGAGGCTGCAAATACCTTCAAAATTAATGGTGATAACCAGAGCGCCATGAAAAATTATTTTGAAACCCTTCCGGTTTTTAGAGAGGTGGAAGAAGCCTATACCATAATTGTAGCCCTGAACACCGGCCTCATTCAGGAGATTGAGCCTGCAATTCAGGAAATTAATAATCAGAAATTTATGGTTAACCAGGCAGTTGCCGAACTTCAAAAAGGAGATGATTTAAGTCTGGATGATGTCGCTTATTTTATGGCCAAAGGATTTCAAATTCAGACTAATAAACCCAAAAGACCAATACAGTTAGCCAATTTTACTTACCAGGATTCTAAAATGGGAAGTCCCTTTTCTAAAAGATGGGGATCTGTATTTGAGAAAAAGCTGGTAGACGCAGCAGATTATCCTATAGTTAAATTTCAGGCAGATAATTTTTATTCCGGAAGTAATGTATTCAAAACTGAAGAGGATAATGAGCGCAAAGAATCCCTGTACAGGATTACCGGTACTTATTGGGAAGAAGGAGATGATATAAAAATAATTGCCATTTTAAGGGAAATTGAATCTGGAAAAGCACTGGCCAGTATGGAAGGCTCGCTTGATGTCTCCTGGTTGCTTGCCAATAATGTCCAATACCGCCCTGAAAACTTTGAGGTAGCTTACGAGAACCAAAAAGTGTTTAGTAAAGATGAGGATGAAGTCGTTGGAGGAGAATTGATGGTAGATGTCTGGACGAACCGGGGAGATGAAAATTTGATTTTTACAGAGGGAGAAACCATGAAAGTATTTGTGCGTGTAAATAAGCCTTCTTACTTAAGGTTTATCTATCACCTGGCAGATGGCACCAAAGTGATGCTACTTGATAATTATTTTATTGATCAGGAAAATGTAAATAAGGTTTATGAAATTCCTGAAGAATTCGAGTGCTCCGCACCTTTTGGAGTTGAAACCATGCAGATTAATGCCCAATCAAAGCGGTTTGAACCATTAAATTACAATTATCAGGATGGCTACCAAATTATCACTGATGACCTGGAAGAAGTGGTGAGTAAAACCAGAGGCTTCAAAACCAAGAAAAAAACAAGTAATGCTGAAAAAAGGGTAATTATCACTACCATTGCTGCAAATTAATTGTGCCATTTTTTTAATTCACTATGCTAAACCTGTTTTTTAATTGTTAATCTCTAAATAAAGAAACCTAATACATATTTCAATAATATATTTTTAACCTTTAAAGTAAGTATGTTATCTAATTATTCACGTTACCCAGTTACTATCATCACTTTTGGCTTCATGTTAATGCTTTTTTCCCTCCAAAGCTGTGTGGGACAGCACCGGAAATTCAGGAAAATGGCTGAAGATGCATTTGAATCCAGAAGATATGATGAAGCTGTAAAGCAAGCCGTAAACTCTCTATTTGAAAAACCCGAAAAAAACACGAAAGCTCAGGAAGTATTGGAATTGGCTTACCCGAGATTTATTAACGATTATGAGGATAAAATTAAAAGACTGCAGGCTCAATCTTCAACTTTTAATGATGATAAAACTGTAAAAGAAAGACGGGAAATTGTAAGCAGGTATGAGACTTTAATTAATTATACCAACGATATAAAAAACCTCCCTCCTGCTGCATTTGAGATGAAAAGAAGAAGTATTTCCTTCCAGTATAATGATTATTATAACCAGTTGGCAGAGGCCAAAAATGACCTTGAAAGAGGTATAGAAGATGCAGCGGAACTTCATTATCAAAAAGGACTAAGCCTAATGGCAGCAGGGGGAATTCCCAATAATAAGGAGGGTGCCAAAGAATTTAAAAGAGCATTGGGATATGTACCAAATTACCGGGATGCCGCTGATAAATATGAAGAAGCCAGAAAGGCTGGTACAACCAGGATAGCCATTATTCCTTTTGACAACAAAAGTGGCAGAACCCACTATGGAGCCATTGGGGAAATGATTACTGATAAAGTTGTTTCTATCATGTTCGAAGATCAATCTGCCATGGAGTTTTTGGAAATTGTAGACAGGGAACAGCTGGAGGTAGTAATGAAAGAACAAAAATTGTCACTTTCAGGTGCTGTAGATGACAATACGCTTGTGGAAGTAGGTAAAATTTTAGGTGTTCAGGAAATGATTACGGGAAGGATTACCCAGATTATTTCCGATAAAGAGGATATCAATAGCGAAAGTAAGCCAATTAAAAGAACCATTAAAGTAAAAACCGGAGAAAAAACTAACTCAGAAGGAAAAAAAGAGGCTGTTTACGGAGACAAAGAAGTGAGTGCAGTAATTACCCAATACACCAAGACTGCCGGAGCAAAAATGAGTGGTTCCTATAAAATTCTTGAAGTAAAAACCGCCAGACTTCTGGAAACCAAATCTTTTGAGGAATCGTATAGCTTTTATCATGAATGGGCGACATTCAGAGGAGATGAAAGAGCATTGAACTCTTCTGAAAAAAGGCTGGTAAGTGTAAAAGAGAAAAATGCACTTTCAGATGGGGAAAGAGTAAATGCAGTGGGTAATAAACTTGCCAATTCCCTTGCCAATAAAATTAAAGAATACACCCGATAAGAATATAAAAAGCCAATAGTAACCCTATTGGCTAATTAATTTCAAAAAAACGAAAACCAAGAAACCTAAACCCATGAAAAAGATAATACTTTTACTGGTTTCCTTTTTATTTATGCATCAATTGGCACAGGCTCAGGCCCCCCAATGGACTGACTATTATAAAAGGAAAAGTGCGTATCCGGAAAATTTATTTTTAACGGGTTTTTCTTCCCAGGGTAATGTAGCCGATGGCAATAAAGAACTATTTGATGTTTTAAGTGAGGTCGCCCGAAAACAACTGATTGAATCCATACAGGTTTCCATCAAAAGTGTGGCTGAAATTAATATTCAAAATATTAACAGTAAAACCCTGGAACAGTTTAAGCAATCAAGTGTTTCACTGGCACAGGCCAATATTGTTGGGCTTAAATACGAAACCTACTACGATAAAAAAAATAAAGAAGCCTATGCTTTTACCTATGCCCGTATCAGTGAAGTAATTGATTATTATAAAAATACCATTTCCAGTAACATTGACAAGATTAATCAAAAAGTTACTGCTGCAGAACAGGCTATAGCTGGTGATGATAAACAAGCTGCCCTAAAAGCATATTTCGAATGTAATCCATTATTCCTTGAAATTGAAGAAGCACAATTTATTTTATTGGCACTCAAGGAAACTTCAGAAAATGCTATCCAGTCGAATCGGGTAAATGAATTAGACTTAAAAGTAAAAGAAGGGAAATCCAAATTGCTCAACAGTAAGCAACTTACTTTGGATGATGTGGGCTACTTCATGGCTTATGGATTATTCCTTCAAACAGATAAACTTGATGGAGCAATAGTTTTAAATCCAATCACCTATCAGGATACAGAGCTGGAAAGTGAACTCTCAGGCGTATTTGATAAAGTGTTTGAGCAAAACCTTGTGAATGTTTCCAAATACCAGATTATCAGTCCTGGAGGAGCTGGGGCTGTTTATAGCATTTCAGGTACTTATTGGGAACAGGCTGATTATATTCAGGTAATTTCCAATCTTAAAGAAGTGAAATCGGGAAAAACCATAGCCAGTGCTGAAGGCATTTTGCCATTTTCCTGGGTAGAAACCAATAAAGTAGATTATATTCCCTCAAGCATTAAAAAGGCCGAATTTATTGATTATCTGGAATTAAAAGCCCAGGAAACCAAAATGGAGGGAAAAGTCAATCAGGATTTAAAATCTCCTATTGTGATCAATGCCATATTTTCTGGAACTTCTGCGACAAACCAGTTAGCTAACCTTCCCATCAAATTTTCCTTTTTGGGAGAAGGAGATAAAGAAATAGGCATCACTAAAACTGATAGAAATGGTGTAGGTCGGTTTTTCGCAGGAAAAATAACTTCCGATAAGAAAATGCAAATCATTCAGGCAGAGCTTGATGTAGCCACCTATTTGGGCATTGACATTACCTCCAGATATTACCAGAAAGTCGTACAGGAACACCGAATTCCTTCCACCAAAATATTCCTGAATGTTTCAGGATTATTAATGTACATTACTTCTAATGAAACAAATGGCGGTCGAAAATTGACTATACCTTATTTGGAGCCTTCCCTTAAACAGGTGCTTTCAGACAATGGGTTTGCCTTTACAGACGATATGTCCAAAGCTGATTATGCAATTGACATTCAGGCCAATGCCAGAAATGGATCTTCATATGATGGAATCTATTTTTCTTTCGCTGATGCCACAGTATCGGTAACCGACTTAACCACTGGAAATGAGGAATATAAAGGATCTTTCAAAGATGTGAAAGGAGGTGGAGCAAACTATGACAGGGCGGGAATTGCGGCCTTAAAAAAGATCTCGGATCAGATCAGCAAGGACATGTTAAATGAGTTAAAAAAGTCTTAATCAGCTTTTTTTTATAACCTTATTGGAATGCCCTCGTATAACGTTCTAAAATAAAAAAAGCTTTGTTAAAAATCTATTTTAATAATATTCTCAGAAAAAACTTTAAAGTAAAGCTTTCCGTTATAAGACTAAATTTCATTATTGAAATTTATTTTTTAACTTGATAAGGAAATTACTACTTTTCACAAACCAAATTAGAATCACCCCATTTTATTTAATTTTTAAATTTTACTAGATACCATTTATCAATCAAATTAATTAGAGATGAAAAAACAATTCATTTTATTATTTGCTTTAGTAATAGCTGTTTCTGCGGTCAATATTTCTTTTGCACAATCTGACTTAAAGAAAAAAGATTTAAAAGCAATAAAATCTGCCAAGAAACAGGCAAAAAAGATGAAGAAAGAAGGGTGGGCTGTGGCTCCTGGTTCACTTCCAATGGAAAAAGCATTGGAGAGATCCTGGTCAATGCTACTGGCGACCAACGAACAAGGCAATAAAAAATTTATTGATGCTGACGGAAATGCTGTGGCAGAATCAAAGTCTGCTGCTGATTTACAAGCATTAGAATTGGCAAAATTAAATATTGCTGGTCAGTTAGAAACTCAGGTAGCTGCCCTTATTGAAGCATCGGTTGCTAACCAGCAGTTATCAAGAGAAGAAGCTGCTTCTGTAACCAAGGTTGTTGCCGGTTCTAAAAACATGATTAAAAATACAATTGGTAACATTGATCCTGTATACAAAGTGTACAGAGATGTAGGAAGCAAAAATGTAGAAGTTCAATTAAAAATCTTCTACAATTATGATCAGGCTATGACCGGTGCCAAAAAGGTAATCAGAAATAAGCTTGAAGAGGAAACTAATATTATCCACGAAAAATTAGATAATATCCTTGATTTAAAATAATCTTTTAGAGTAAGGAATTCGTTAAAGAGGTTGGGAAATTCAAAAGTCCTAACCTCTTTTTGTTTAAATTTGGATGAGCAATTTCATTCATAACATGTATCATTTTTACCCATTACGCTGCAAATACACATTTCAGGAACCTACTTTAAAAATGAAAACAACTTTAATCATTATCTTCATATTATCAGCTGTTTCAATAGTAAATGCCCAAAAAAAGCCGAAAACTGAAAAAGTAGCTGGTAAGGCTGAAATCAGAGTGGAGGATTCATACTGCATCGGTGAAATTAAACAGAGAGTGATCGATCTTGCAAAAATAGATGCACTTGAAAAAACTTTCGGAAAAGTAATCGTACAAGGGACTAATACCTATATTGAAAATGTGAATACCGGAGAACGTTCCTCTACGAATACCCAAATGAATGTAATCGCCAATTCAATGGTAAGAGGAGAGTTTGTAGAAGAAAATGTAACTAAATTGGAGTGGTTTTTAAGAGATCGGCAAAACCCAACAGGAATGAAACAGGAATTATGGATACTCTGTGAAATTGAAGGGAAAGCCAGGGAAATGAAGGAGGCAGATGTTGCCTATGAAGTTGCAACCATGAATTGTACTAATCCCGGAGCATGTAATACCGAAGTTTACCAAAACAATGAAAGGGTATATCTCAATTTCCAGACTCCTGTGCAGGGCTATCTGAGTGTATATATGCAAGATAATGAAGATGATATTATTTACAGGTTATTTCCCTACAGCAAAATGAGCGGTGAATATGAAAGTGCTGTTCCTGTAAAAGCTGATTTGAATTATGTTCTTTTTTCTGAACAACATCATAAGGCTTTATTTCCGGATGTAAGCAGAAGTATTTTGGATCCTATCTCCGCTTACACTACAAAAGAACAATTGTTTAACAGGATTTTTGTAGTCTTTTCCCCAGAACCATATAACAAACCTGTTTTGGAAATTAATCAGGCCGCTGGGGGAATCAAAACAATAGCACCTGAAAAATTCCATCAATGGCTTAATAAAAACAAAGCCAGAAGTACAAATTTCCAAACCAGTAATATCGACATCATCATTAAAAAATAATTCTTTCATCTGACAGAAAATTCAATTCCGGAAAATTTCCCTGAATTATTGGCCTTCCTTGGTAAAAACCTGATATTTGAAGCTTAGAGCCTGTTTAAAATTTAGGCTTTCAGGCGAAAATGATCATTTTTGGGTTCTCACGAATTAAGATTTTTTTCAATAGCAGTACTATTCGGAAATTTTATTTTGAAGTGAGGTTCTATAATTGGACGTTTGAAGCGAAATAGTTAAAATTTAAACATGCTCTCAGGAAGTTGTAGCACACACTTTCTTAAATGATCTTTTAATTACTATCATTTTTTGCCAGTTGCTAATGGTTGCTTATTATCGAAAGAAGGACAGATTTCTTATTGCAGTTGACTGTATCATTTTTGGGTTTGAAAACGGTGAATTAAAACTTCTTTTAATTAAAAGAAATTTTGAGCCAGCCAAAGGCAAATGGTCATTAATGGGTGGATTTTTAAGCGAAAAAGAGACCCTGGATAACGCTGCGAAAAGGATTCTTGATAATCTAACCGGTTTATCAAAAATATATATGGAGCAGGTTTATGGATTTAGCCAGCCAGATCGTGATCCGGGTGAAAGAGTAATCTCAGTGGCCTATTATGCTTTAATTAGAATAAATGAATTTGATAATAAGCTTATTGAAGAACATGGAGCTAAATGGATTTCTGTAAATGAAATTCCAAATTTAATTTTCGATCATAACAAAATGGTGGAAAATGCTTTTAAAAAGCTACAGTGGAGCACCAGGTACAAACCAATAGGCTTTGAATTGCTCCCGGAAAAATTCACCATTCCCGAACTCCAGGCTTTATATGAGGCCATCCAGCAAAAAAACTACGATAGAAGAAACTTTTCTAAAAAAATTCTCTCAATGGGGTTTATCGACCGACTGGATGAAAAGCAAAAAGGATTCTCCAAAAAAGGGGCTTATTACTATAAATTCAACAAGCAAAAATATGATGAGCTGAGTGAACAGGGTTTTGATTTTAAATTATGAGATGAATTTATAAAATAAACAACCAATAAAAATAACTACACATGTCAACACCGAACAATATCCATGTAAGTTCTGAAGTCGGAACTTTAAGGAAATTGCTTATCCATAGTCCGGATGCAGGAATTGGAAAAGTAATTCCAAGTAAGGCTCAGGATTGGCTTTTTGAAGATATTATCCATTTGGATACCATGAGAAGCAAGGAGTATGATCTTTACACCAAAATTTTGCTTTATTTCCTTGACCCGGAAAAGGTAAAAGGAAAAATTAAAGATATTGATCATCCTGACCAAAACCGGGATTTCTACAAACCCGACAAAACCAATTATTTCAAATCGGACAAAGTAATAGATCCTCAATCTTTATTAGCTGAAATACTTGAAAATATTGAGGTTAAAAATAAACTTGTGGCCTCCATCTGTTCATTTGAAGGCACCTCCTACTCTACTCAGGAAAGTTTATTTCATCTCAGCAATCATGATTTAGCCAGAACTTTAATATCCGGAATTCTTCCTACCCAAAAAATGATTTTCCCACCTATCCCGAATTTTATTTTCACAAGGGATATAGCTGTTGTGGTGAATGATCATATTATGCTTACCAGACCTGCTACCCAGGCCCGGTCAAGAGAAGCTATTCTGACGGCATACATCATGTTCAACCATAAAATGTTTGAAAACTATAGGGATAAGATTATTGAAATCACCAATAAGGAAGATTATTTCCTTTATGATGATAATGAAAAAAAATACAAGAACGTAACAATAGAGGGTGGTGATGTCATGACAGTGGCTCCAAATCATTTGCTTATAGGTTGCAGTGAAAGAACCTCTCTTCATGCGGCAAGTGTAGTAATTCAAAAATTATTCTCCAGAAATGTGGTGGATAAAGTGTCTGTTGTACAAATTCCCAACAAAAGGGCTTTTATGCATATCGATACCACATTTACCCAGGTAAAAAGAAACTTGTGGGTTATCCATGCCCCTTTTTCCAAACAAGGTACCGATTATGATACTAAGGATTTAATTCCCGAACTGGGCGAACCTACCGAAAAATTCACTCTGAATATTACCCAGTTTCAAAAAGGGAAAGTAGACCAGCCTGTTAAGTTTGATTATCTGGAAGACTTATTAGATGACATCAGCCGGAAAGATTTGAAAAGTGAAGAACCAACCGAATTTATTTACTCCGGAGATGGTGTTTTTCCTTTTGGCCAAAGAGAACAGTGGACAGATTCCTGTAATGTTTTGGCACTTAAGGAAGGCGTAGTAATTGCCTACGATAGAAATGATAAAACGGCAGAGGGTTTTAAACGAAAGGGGTTTAATGTTGTACATGCCAACGAATTGTTAAATCAATTTGAAAAAAATGAAACAAATCCTGAAGAAATCAGGAATACCCTTATTTTGCTTCCCTCAGGAGAGCTTTCCCGAGCCAGAGGTGGTTCACATTGCCTGAGCATGCCGTTACTCAGGGACCCAATTGTTTAACATATGAAAACAAAAAGCCTGTGACATAAAATTTTCACAGGCTTTTTTCAGATGTACCTCCAGAATTTAATGTTTTAACCTTTCACAGATTTCACAAATTCAGCAATATCCTTATCTAAATTATCCGATTGAGATAACAATTTAATAAATGCACTTCCTATTATAGCTCCTTCCGCATAAGCACAGGCATTTGTAAAAGTTTCATTATTGGAAATCCCAAAACCAATTAATTTTTTATTTCTTAGATTATAAGATTTCACCCGCTCATAATATTCTACTTGCCCCTCCTGGATTTTATCTTTTGCTCCTGTAATACTATTGCTGGAAACCATGTAAATAAAACCGTTTGAAGCTTCGTCTATTTGCTTAATCCGCTCCTCAGAAGTTTGAGGCGAAATAAGGAATATATTATACAAACCAGCTTTATCGAATAATGCTTTATATTCCCGCTTAAAGTCTGGTAAAGGCAAATCAGGCAAAATTGTCCCATCAATGCCAATAGCCTTACATTTTTCTACAAACCGCTCTACTCCATATTGAATGACCGGATTGATGTACCCCATCAGGATGATTGGAATATTGGTATGATCTCTAATACCTTCTAATTGTTCAAACAATTTGGTGATTGTCATGCCATTTTCCAAAGCCTCCATATTACTTTCCTGAATGGTGGGTCCATCAGCCACGGGGTCGGAATAAGGCATTCCAATTTCTATTAAATCAGCCCCTCCCTTTTCCAGCGCCTTAATTATTTTCACGGTATCACCTAATTTGGGATAGCCTGCAGTAAAATAAATATTAAGTATATTCTTCTTTTCCTGAAAAACCTGATCTATTCTATTCACTTTATTCAAATATTTAAAATGCCCTAAAAAACTATTTTATCCAGCCGACTGGGCTTAAAAGTAAAAGCGTATCAGGACCAAACAATAGCCATTGATACGCTAATTTTACTTTCTGCAAGTTAGCAGTTTTTTAGAAAAATCGCTCAAAAATTATTGAGGGCAATTATAAAACAACTAACTTAAATACTTCTTCACACTGGCAATTTTTACACAAACTGCTACTACCTCCATAGCTTTTTTAATTTCTTCCAAAGAAGGAAGACTTGGTGCCAGTCTTATATTTTTGTTATCAGGGTCTTTTTTGTAGGGAAAAGTCGCTCCGGCTCCTGTTAGTTTTACTCCAACTTCTCCGGCCATAGCCACTACATCTTTAGCACAATCATCAAGTGTATCCATGCTTATGAAATAACCTCCATTCGGATTACTCCAGGTGGCTATCCCCAAACCTCCTAATTCACTTTCAAGAATTTCTTTAACCAGTGAAAACTTTGGTTTTAATAAAGCAGCATGCTTTTTCATATGCGCCTTTAATCCATCAAAATTTTCAAAAAACCTGATATGTCTGAGCTGATTAATTTTATCCGGACCAATGGTTTGCATAGAAAGGTTTTTTCTCACCCAGGCCATATTGGCTTCACTGCCTCCCATTAATCCTACACCTGCTCCGGCAAAAGTAATTTTCGATGTTGATCCAAAAATAAACACTCTATCTGCGTTTTCAGCCGCTTTACAAGCTTCCAATATATTTTTTAATTGATCTTCCTGATCACTTAAATGATGAACCGTATAAGCATTGTCCCAGAAAATTCGGAAATCATTTGCGGCTGTTTTCATCCCTGCGAGTCTATCTACCACCTCATCACTGTAAGTTACCCCTGTAGGATTTCCATATTTTGGCACACACCAAATTCCTTTAATGGAATCATCAGCAGCCACTAATTTTTCAACTTCATCCATATCCGGACCATCAGGACCGTTGGCAACGGTGATCATTTCAATTCCATGGTGCTCACACACCGAAAAGTGACGGTCATACCCGGGGGAAGGACACAAAAATTTCACATTTTGCTGAATCCAGGGCTTTTCGCTTCCTACCACACCATGAAGCAGAGCATTCACCACTGTATCATGCATTAAAGTTAAACTTGCATTGCCTCCAATGATTATTTCATTTTCACCCACTTCCAGGAACTCGGCAAATAATGCTTTTGCTTCTGTCAAACCATCTACCCCACCATAATTTCTGCAATCTGTTCCATTAGCCGATTTATAGTCATCTTCCGTTAAAATGGTTAACATCTTTTGACTTAAATCCAGTTGTTCTGGTGAGGGTTTACCCCTTGTCATATCCAACTTTAGGTTCTGTGCTTTAATTTCCTCAAACCTACCTTCCAGTTTTTTTAATTCTGCCTGAAGTTTCTCCTTGCTATAATCTTTCAATGCCGTCATAATGAATCCTCCGTTCTGTTGAAAAAAATTTATTCGGCTGCAAATATATTTAATGAATCCTTAAAAAATCTCATTGAACGATATCATTTTCTCAAAGAAAATACATATTTCACCAATGCCTGAACCTCATCTTCTGAAAGTATTTTTTTGTAAGGAGGCATGGCATTTTTTCCATTCATAATTATTTCTGAAACCTCAGCCTCTGAAGATTGTGCCTCCTGTAAGTTTTTTGCTCCCACATTTTGTAAATCCCCATTTTCTCCATGACAGGCCACACAATTTGCCATAAATAACGCCTTTCCATGAACAACTGCATCATACCCCTCTGCATTAGCATCAGAAACGATTTCTCCTGAGATTGGCTTTTTCTCAATTCTTCGCTTGTTAATTTCAGCCAAACCATAGGCGCCAACCAATAGCAAAAAAGATAATGCGGCAAGGCCCTTGTTCATTTTCTTAAAACCTATTATGGCTAATGGAATACTGGCAAATACCAGAATTACCTTTATGATTAAAAGTGTCCGAATTTCCGGGATTTGGAAAATCATAAATAAGCCTGTACCCAAAAACAAAAAGCTGATGATCATTTCAGGAACTTTGACCTTTTTGGTAAAACCTTGTAATGCCTCTTTTTTTCCACTTAAAAGTAAAAAAGTCTTAACTAAATAAATGAGAAGAAATAAAACCACTACCAATTTATGCGTATGAAGTATTCCGGTATACATTTTAAATTTTTGTTAAATGAACATTTATATTGAATATATTTAATAAGCCACGATCAAAAAACCTCATTACAAACTCATTATCAACAAGTTGTAAACCAAAGACTTTTTATAACCGTTTGAATTTCTTCATTTTATCCAATTTAAAAAAAATGGATCAATCGAAAATTTAGGCCAAAATAAGCCCTCAAAAAATAGATGCCAAAATAAATTTGATGATTTAATTTTCCCGGCTACAGATTAGAAATTATAAAGTTTTGATCTTGCCTTTATTTGTTTAAATTGGCAGGCAGTGAGTTGTTTTTACCCTTAAAAATCGGAATAGAAATTATTAAGAAAAGGTATTTGTTCTTTTTAAAGAGGGTGAGGAATTATATACTAAAAAAAGCTATCAAACTAAAAAGAATAAATTGAAATGAGGAAACTATTATTTAAAGGGCTGGGTATATTAATATTCGCCATCATATTTTACATTGTTTATACAGTAGCCACTACCAAAAACCATAGTCCCCAGGATACAGCTACTTACACTGAAGATGGTTTTAATATTGAAGTGATTTATTGCAGACCTTACAAAAAAGATAGGGTTATTTTTGGTTCTGAGGATGAGGAAGCTCTCCAACCTTATGGTACCTATTGGAGAACGGGAGCTAATGATGCCACAGAAATTACTTTCAAAAATGATGTAAAAGTTGCAGGAAAAGACTTAAAGGCAGGAAGATACAGGTTTTACACTGTTCCTGGAAAAGAGCAATGGACCATAGCCTTCAATACGGAATTAGGACAATGGGGATATATGGAACCCAATTACGATTTAGATGTGCTGAAAGCGACAGTTCCCGTAAATTACAGAGACACCCCATTAGAACAATTTACCATTCTTCTACAAAATGACGGTGCAGATAAGGCGAAAATGATTCTTAGTTGGGATACCTCCGAAGTGGTTATTCCAATAGAGAAATAAGCTATGTTGCCATAATTTTTTTAAGATTAATTCTAAAGGCTCTAGACAAGCTGATCAGAATAATCTGCCAGTTTCATATATTTTATCAGGTCGAAAGTGGTGACAATCCCTACCAGTTTTTCCCTTTCCACAATTGGAATGGCGTGAAACTTATTGGTTTCAAATAATGAAATGGCATCCGAAATGGTTTGGTTACTTTTTAAAGTAAAAACATTTTTAGTCATGATTTCACTAACTGTAATGGTATGATAAATCAGGCTGTTTATTTCTTCTTCAGTTGCTTTCACTAGTGAAGCACCATAACTCACATGTAAAAAATCCTTATAACTTACGATTCCAATTAATCTGTTATCATGGGTCACAGGAATATGCTGATAAAAATTCTGATCAAAAACTTCTTTAATTACTTTTATTTTATCCTCAGCATTTACAGTCCTGACTGTAGCAGTCATAATTTCTGACAAGGGAAGACTCAGGTTCATAATAAGATTATTTTTAATGTAAAAAAATGGAAAACGCTTTTGCGCTTTGTGAGTCTGAAGTGTTAAAAAATTGGCAAGGAGGCTTTTTATAATAATCTAAAATTAACTTTAGCCTTTGTTATAAAACATGACAATAATCACCGAAAACGACTGATTATTCTGTACCATAAACCTTCATCTATTGATTTAGAACCTTAACACCTATCCATAAAAAAATCAACCTTCTAAATCCGATTCACCAGTGAAAAATTTTACGATTTGTACAAGAAATTATGACTTTAAATTATGATGTAATCATTGTAGGGTACGGGCCAGTAGGCATGGTAGCAGCCAATATTTTCGGAATGTATGGGCTAAAAACCCTTGTAATTGAAAAAAACACTACGCTCTATAATATTCCCAGAGCTATTCATTTTGATGATGAAATCATGCGGATTTTTCAATACATAGATCTGGAGAAGGAAATATTAGAAATTTCCAAACCGGTTCCAGGACTCCAGCTTATTGACAAAAATCAAAAAGTTTTATTCCAAATCACAAAAGGGGTTTCTTCCGGGTGGGAATCCAGCTATTTATTCTACCAACCAGAGTTAGAAAGTTGTTTACATCAGGGAGTACAAAGATTTGAGAATGTGGATGTAAAAATGGGAGTAAAATTCACCACACTTTCCCAATCCACAAATGAAATAAGCCTCTCTTTGGTAGATAATGGAAACCCACTTTCAGTAAAGGGTAAATACCTGATAGGTTGTGATGGTGCAAATAGTACAGTGAGGAAATTCCTGAAATTACCCCTGAGAAATCTGGGATTTACCAGTGCTAATTTAAAAATTGACCTGACTACTAAAACCGGAAATTATCCTCAATTCAGTAGCTGGATTCAAAAGCTTTGCGAACCAAAACTTGGTTCCTTTGTATTTTTAAATGGCAGAGCAAATCATTTAAGATGGGAATTTTCACTACACAAAAAAATCCCTAAATCCCTGGCCGAATCCCCAGAATTTGTGGAAAAAAATCTTTCAAAAGTCATTGATCCAAAAGAGATTGAAATTAGGCATATAGCTTTTTATCAGTTTCGGTCAGTAATTGCAAAGAAATGGAGGGTAAACAAGGTTTTTCTGACAGGAGATGCTGCCCATCAAATGCCTCCTTATATCGGCCAGGGAATGGCTGCAGGAATAAGAGATGTTTCAAATTTAAGCTGGAAACTCTTTTTAAAAATTCAGGAAAATGCAGGAGATAAATTGTTGGAAAGTTATCAGAAAGAAAGGTTTTCGCATGTCTTCAAAGTAATAATACTTACCATCCTTGTGGGCAAATTATTCATTTCAAAGTTATCTTCTTTATTAAAAGCAGCGGCCTGGGTTTTACCCAACCATCTGAGAAAGATTAAAATCAGCGAAATCCCCTTAAGCAATGGATACTTTGGCAGAAATAAAAAAACCAAAGGAAAGCTCTTTATTCAACCAGAAGTCCATATTAAAGGGGAAGCCACTTCTATAAAACTGGATAAGGTCTTAGGAAAAGGATTTGTTATCCTTAGTTTGTATCAATCTCCCATCCCGGTACTTAGCCAACAAAACCAGGATTTCCTCAAAAGAATCAATTTCAAAGTTCTAATGATTAAAAATACCTCAGATGAACTCAAAATGGATGAGGAAGTTTGTGATTCCGACAATGAATTGAAGAAATGGTTCTCAAGGCACAGAGTTGAAGTCGTAGTTCTAAGACCAGACCGGTATATATTTGACACTTCTCACATCCATAATCTAAACAAAACGATAGATTATATGAGAGAAAAATTAAGTCTTTAATAAATCCCAAAAAACATTTGAATCTTTCCCGAATTTAATTATATTGATTTCAGGCAGCAAACTCAAAAAATCTTTCAAAAACCAGCTCTGGTTAAACTAAAACTAGCATTTACCTTGAGTTTCCAAATTAGCCTAATCAGCAATTTCTGACCTAACGATAATACCAGTTACTTGCATTATTAAAATCTTCATACTCCCACAAACAAACCTTCAGAATTCAAAACAAACAAATCTTTCAAAACCAGGAATATTAAATTTTCACAGGAATGATTTGTGTGAAGGCTTGGCATCAGGGCCAAAGTTTTAAAGCGTCTTTTTGAATAATCATTCTAAACCTTGTGATTCGGCTGAAAATATTGCTAAGTCTGACTTTTACCTTAGTTTGCCCCATATAGATTCATTACAAGCCTGATTTTCCTCATTTCTTGGTGGGATAATCAGTCTTTCGATCACAAAGGGCTGGCTAACTCTTATAGATAAATTTTAAATATTTCTAACAACACTCTAAAACCTTAACAATTAATTATGAAAAAGCTTATAGCCACTATTTCCCTATTGGTTTTCATATATTTTCTGAATGGTTGCAATCCACAAGGAAAATCTGGAGATGAGAACGTACAGGTAGCCGCAATGTCTGAAGAAAAAGACCTTCAACATGTAGCTGGAACCTGGAAACTGCGAAAATACAAATATGGAACGGACAGTATTTATTCCGAATGGCCGGATGATTTAATGACAAAAATTAAATTAATCACTGATTCCCACTTTACATGGGTTTCCTATGATGAAAAAAATGTAATTGGTTCGGGTGGAGGAACTTATGCCTTTGATGGCGCAAATTACATTGAACATATTCATTTCTTTGAAGATGAAGAAGTAGACCTTACCGGAACTTCAGCGCATTTCCAGGTCAGATTTGACGGGAAAACACTTTACCAATCCGGATACACCAAGGAATATGAAATTGATCCTGAAACTCTGGAGTATGTCCTAAAAGATTCCACCTGGCTGGAAGAAATTTGGGAAAGGATCTAAAATAGTCTCCATTTATTTTTATCCAAAATCAAAAAACCCGCAAGAAAATTCCTGCGGGTTTTTACTTTGGTGGTGATAGGTGGATTCGAACCACCGACTCACGGATTTTCAGTCCGATGCTCTACCAACTGAGCTATATCACCCCGTTTTCATTTTGGTGGTGCAAACATAAATAATTTATTTATCTCGCAAAATTTTTTCTAAAAATTTTTCAAAAAAACTTATCGGAAACACAACTTGATTACACATAAACATTTGATTATCAATAAGAAATTGCATAAATATTTTTTTGGAAAAAAATTCAGTTATTTATTATTTCTATTGGCCTCCCTAATTTTATTTTTAACTATTGCTAAAAAATCACTTTCTCCATTCTGAAAACTTACTTCAATGGGCAAATAATAAAAGGGAATATTACGGAACAATTCCTGGAATTCCGGAGACCTGAACTTTACCGCATCTTTTTCAGTAGTCAAAATATACTTTTCCCTGCCACTCAGTTTTTGAAACGCTGCAATAATCTTTTCAGCATCACTTAAGGCATATTCATGGTGATCAGGAAATTCCTTATGGCCCAGCACTACAGCTTCTTTTTCAAGCTCACTGGTTAGATATTGCGAGTTGGCAATTCCTGTCACCAGAAAAAGATTTGCCTTTTGCAGACTGGCCTCAGAGCTTGAATTATTATCAAATACAGCTTTGGGAACACCATAACTGATTTTTGTAAAGAAGACTGGAGTTTCTGGCTTTGTATAATGAATTATTTCTTCTTCTATTTGATTCTTTTCCCTCTCTTCCAAATCTTCCGGACATTTTGATACAATAACACAATCAGCCCGCTTTGCACCATATCTGCTTTCCCTTAGTCTGCCAAATGGCAAAACAAAGTCTTTGGTAAATAACCTTTTATAGTCGGTAAGCAAAATATTGAGTTGAGGCTTAACTTTCCTATGTTGAAAGGCATCATCCAGCAAAACAACCTCTGTTTCAGGCGCTTCAGATAAAATGGCAGGAATTCCTATAATCCTTTCCTCACATACAGCCACAGTTATTTCATCACCAAATTTGGAATAAAATTGAAATGGCTCATCACCAATTTTTTTGGCATTAGCCTCATGATCTGCGATCACCAAACCTTTGGTTTTTCTCCCATACCCCCGGCTTAGTGTCCCTAGTTTGAAATCAGATTTTAAATTCCTGATTAAATATTCAATATGAGGTGTTTTTCCGGTCCCCCCTACTGTGATATTTCCCACATTAACCACCGGAACGTCAAACCTGACGGAAGGTTTATTCCCAATATCATAGAGATGATTTCTAAATCGGGTGATGAAATCGTAAAGAATGGAAAAAGGAAACAACAAAAGCTTAAACAAGTGCATAAAAAAACGTTTGGCCAGAATTGAGAAGCGAATAAAATCAATTCCCTAATTCCAACCAAACGTTTTGATAACTATGGGTAGGCTAATTTACAATTACCTAACTTTTCACAGCACAATTTTCTTTCATGAAATCCACCATTCTTTGAAGGTCTTCCGCCTTAAATTTGACAGTGGCAACGATATTTCTTTCTTTCTGCTTCCCTTTTAGAGATTGCTTGGCTCTCAACTGGAAATTAAAAATTTCCGGATCATTACTGGGATAAATCCTGATACAATTCATGTTATCAAAGCCTATCTCCTCAAAGTGAACAATCTCCTCGTTTTTTCCAGTAAGAGAGGTTACATATAAATTATTTTCTACTTCCTTAAAATCCATCAGACAAATAGGTTTTTCTTTTTAATTAAAAAGCATTTCAGTATAAATTATTATACAGAAATCAGAAGATTTTTATATGATTTACATCAATTGAAAAAACGCAGAAATAATCTTAAAAAAAACTTCATTATTTCGCCCGATTACTTTTCAGAATCAATATAATACTGAAGGTTTTCTTTGGAAATGATATCCAGTGGCAAATATTTAAGCTGGTCAACCTTTTTCTTAAAAATTAGGTAATCATTTAAAACAGATACCCCTAAATAACCCTGTCCTTTGGCATTTTGGTTAATTAAAAAATCAATTACTCCTTTTTCCAAATAATTGATATTAGGCTCTAATAGATCATATCCAATTAACTTTATATCCTCCCTTCCAATCACTTCAAGATAACCAGCTATTTCAAAGGCCTTAGAGGTAGTAACAAAAATGCCAGCAATATCCGGATTAATATTCATGATGGCATCCATTTGATCGAGTAAGGGCACCTGAAAGGGAATCTTCAAATAATGACTCACAATTTCAAACTGATCGTCCAACTCTTCCTGTTGTTCAAAATAATGTCTAAAACCCTTTTCCTTTTTTATAAGGTGAGTAGAACTTTCCAAATCCTCCGCCAAATGGGCAATTAGCAATTTTCCGCCCCCATTTATCCCATAATGAAGCATTTTTGCGGCCAGCAATCCACTTTGATAAGAATCCTGGCCAATATAACTCAAAGGTTTTTGGGCTCTGTCATCTGTATTGATTAATACAAAGGGAATATTTCTTTCTTTACAATTTCCTAAAAATTCCTGGGAAACATTAAAAAATATGGGAGCAACCAAAATTGCGTCAGGTTTATTTTCCAAAACCTGGTTTGCACTTTCAATAAAAGTATCAGGATTATATTGGTTGTAGGTATATTTTTTAATTCTTATGCCATATTGAAAAAATTCCTTTTCAGCTTTTTCGATACCGTTAAAAGGTTCCCTCCAATATAAATCCAGGTCCGGATCCGGCACTAAAGCGGCAATATTAAAAACCTTATTGGTACCCAAAGTTCGGGCAATCAGATTGGGCTCATAGTTCAGTTCTTTAATGATGGCCAGCACCTTTTTTTTGGCTTTCTCGGATACATTCCCTCTATTGTGTAATACCCTGTCTACGGTCCCAACAGAAACATTTGCTTTTTCAGCAATATCTTTAATCCTAATACTTCCCTTTTCCAAAATTGAATTGTGTTTAATTTCAAAATTACAATAAAAGGAATTTTAAAGCAAAATCAAACTTTAATCAATATTAAAATAATTATAATAATATCGAAAAAGTAAAAAAATGGTTCATCTATTCATTATTTAGAGCAGTGCCTAATTTGTGTTCGGACACACGTAAACAATCATTAACTGTGTGCGCACACAAAAATTGACTCAAAAATGTTTTTTTTAACAGAAATAATATATATTTGAATCAATTAAATTCAAAAATTATAAAAAAAATACAATTTCTTAACAGAGTAAGCAACCAAAAAAAGTCAAATCTTTATCAAAAAATGGAAGTATTAAATTATTCAGAAAGAACCTTAGAAAAATTACCGGTTAACATTTTTAATGAAGCCAAGCAGGGAGCGATAAGTGTAGCACAGGAAATTGCCAAATTAATCAAGGAAAAAGAAGCCCTTGGAGAAAAGACAGTTTTAGGATTAGCTACCGGATCATCTCCAATTAATGTATATAAAGAATTAGTAAGGTTACACAAAGATGAAAACCTTAGCTTTCAAAATGTAATTACTTTTAACCTGGATGAATACTTCCCCATGCAGCCGGATGCATTGCAGAGTTATGTGTATTTTATGCATGAGCATTTATTCAACCATATCGATATTAAACCAGAAAATATCCATATTCCCAATGGCACACTGGAAATTCAGGACATAAAAGGATATTGCCAAAAGTATGACCAAAAGATCAAAGAATTGGGCGGAATTGATCTGCAGCTTCTGGGAATCGGGCGTACTGGTCATATTGGTTTTAATGAGCCCGGATCAAAACTGGACTCCCCCACCCGACTGGTTAAATTGGATCCTATTACCATCACTGATGCAACCAAGGATTTTATCAAGGAGGAATATGTACCTTCCAGAGCGATAACCATGGGTGTAGGAACCATTATGAATGCCAAAAGGATTGTCCTTTTAGCCTGGGGAGATGGCAAAGCCAAAGTAGTAAAAGAGATGGTAGAAGGGAAAATATCCGATGAAGTACCGGCTTCCTTTTTACAATACCATAAAAATGTGAATGTAGTAATTGACCAGTGGGCAGCCCTGGAATTGAGCAGGGTAAAAACACCATGGTTGGTGGGTATCTGTAATTGGGAGGATCAACTAATTAAAAGGGCTGTAGTTTGGCTAAGTCAGAAAACAGGAAAGCCAATCCTTAAATTAACAGATGATGATTATAAAAACTGGGAATTAAGAGACCTTCTTGTGGAAAAAGGTCATGCATATAATATTAATATTGAGGTCTTTAAAGCAATTCAAAATACCATTACAGGTTGGCCTGGTGGAAAACCTAACTCCGATGACAAATTCAGACCGGAAAGAGCAGAGCCTGCCTTGAAAAGATCTATTATTTTCAGTCCCCACCCCGATGATGATGTAATTTCAATGGGAGGAACCTTAATCAGGTTAGCCGATCAGGGACATGATGTACATGTAGCTTATCAAACTTCAGGAAATATTGCTGTATTCGATGATGATGCGAGAAGATATGCTGATTTTGCATTGGACCTTGCTAAAAATCTTGGGATTGGAGAATTAGAAATGAGTAAAATCCACGAGGAATTATCCTCTTTCCTGAAAACCAAGAAGTTAGGAGAAGAAGATACGGCTGTAGTAAGAACCATTAAAGGTTTGATCAGGAAAGGTGAAGCAGCTGCAGGTTGTAGATTCTGTGGCGTTCCTGAAGAAAATATGCACTTTTTAAATCTTCCATTTTATGAAACAGGCCAGGTAAAGAAAAAGCCTGTGGGCAAGGAAGATATCCAAATTATTGCTGATTTGCTGGAGGAAATAAAACCTCATCAAATATTTGCCGCAGGTGACCTGAGAGACCCTCACGGTACGCATAAAGTTTGTCTTGAAGCTATTTTTGGAGCAATTGAATTGCTAAAAGATAAGGAATGGATGAAAGACTGCTATGTGTGGCTTTACAGAGGAGCATGGCAGGAATGGGACCTGGAAGAAATTGAGATGGCAGTTCCAATTAGCCCTGAGGAATTAATTCGAAAGAGAAAAGCAATTTTCAAACACCAGTCTCAAAAAGATACTCCTGTATTCCCCGGAAATGATTTGAGAGAGTTCTGGCAGAGAGCAGAGGATAGAAACCGTGAAACCGCCAGAATTTATGATGAGTTAGGTTTAACAGAATATGAAGCTATTGAAGCTTTTGTGAGATATAAATTTTAGCTATTAAGTCCCTATTTCTAAACATTAGAAATAGTTTCATTTTCATATTTTTTGATAAATTATTATTGGAAAACGAAAAAACCTGCTTTTTTAAGGCAGGTTTTTTTATGACTTATACATCATGAAAGTTTTTAGGCTTTTACTTTTTGTTTGGTACTACGGAAAATAACATAGAAGCCTGCCAACACTAATGGAATACTTAATATTTGTCCCATTTTTAAAGGCAAATCATTTTCAAAGCTTTCCTGTACCTCTTTAAGAAACTCATAAAAGAACCGAAGCCCGAAACAATAGACCAGGAAAATACCAAAAAGTAATCCTTCAGGAGTGTTTGACTTCCATTTATTCCAAAGAGCAAAAAGGATAAAAAATAAAAAAAGGCATGAAATAGATTCATAAAGTTGGGCAGGATGCCTTGGCTGAGGGTCATTTAACCTTTCAAAAACAAAAGCCCATGGCACATCTGTGGGAATACCTATAATTTCCGAATTCATTAAGTTTCCAAATCGGATAAAACAGCCTGCAAGTGCGACAATAATTACAATTCTATCCAGAATCCACAAATAGCTCTGTCCCGGTCTTTTTTGTTTTTTTACTGTAATTGAAGTAGGAACTATTCCAAATAACAATTTTGATTTTACAGAGTAATTCACATAAATGAATAGAGCAGTTAAAATACCAATTGTTGCTCCATGGCTTGCGAGTCCACCTTTCCAAACCATTAAAATTTCAAGAGGATTGGACAGGTAATAAACCGGGTCATAAAATAAGCAATGGCCTATTCTGGCACCGAGTATTGTGGCCAAAACCATATAAATAGTGAGGGTTTCTACATCTTCCTCTGGTTTTCCTTCGGCTTTAAATATCCTTAAAAATATAAATTGGCCTATTAGAAACCCCATCGCAAATAATAACCCGTACCATCTTACGGTAATCGGGCCAACAGTAAATATTTCAGGGTCAGGATTCCATTTTATTACAGCCAAAAGGTCTAAAAACATAATTCTATATCAGGCTAAAGTTTTTAAATTTTTAAAAGCGTAAATATAAAGATATGGGAATTAATATGGAGGGTAAGGACCAGTACTTTTTTAATATTGAGTAATTTCATCTCAATATCAATCAAATGGAACAAATTAAAAGGTAGTTTTTCTTTCCATCTAAGAATTGCTACAATTATAAAAAATATGGGCATAAAAAAAATGGACATTTTCGCAATTGAAACATCCATTTTTAAAACTTTACTTAATCTAAGAATAGTAAATAGTAATTGGTAATTTTGCTACATAGACAACTTGTTAATTAGTAAAGATTCATTTTCATATTTAGAAGACTAAGGATAAAGCAACGTTGAATAGTCAAATAAATTCATAGGATTAATTTTTAACGTTTCCCAAATATAAAAATAAAAAAACAAATTACAACCAATTAATTTAAAATTATTTTAATATAAAATTGAATTTAATTCATTATTGTTAATAATATCATAATAATCCGGCCTGTTTTTACACTTTTTTAATTCTTACCTTATTTGCAAATTTTTCAAAAAAACACTTAACTTTTTGATAAATTCATACCAAACACAGGGATTAATTATGCATAACACTGTAAATAACACTATTCTTTAAAACAAACCCGCTACCGAAAAGCCAAAATTATTTATCGTCTCTATTATTAAATTACAATATTTCTAAATTTGTAAAAACCACTGAACATTACACATATGAATACACAAGAAGAAAAAAATTTCATCAGAAAACCGCAAAATGAGCCCCTTCCTCAAACCGATTTTTACGGTATTTCAGATTTACTGACAGAAGAACACCTATTAATCCAGGAATCCATAAAACAATTTGTGGTGAAGGAAATCAACCCCATCATAGATGACTGCTATGAAAAAGCGTATTTCCCCAGGCATTTGGTAAAACAATTTGGTGAAATCGGAGCTTTTGGAGCCACCATTCCACAGGAATATGGTGGAGGTGGATTTGATGAAATTACCTATGGCCTGATCATGCAGGAAATAGAAAAAGGAGACTCTGGGATGAGATCAACTGTTTCTGTACAGAGTTCTCTGGTCATGTATCCCATATTTGCTTTTGGCTCCGAAGAACAAAAAAGAAAATACCTCCCCAAATTAGCCACCGGAGAATTTTTGGGTTGTTTTGGCTTAACTGAACCCAACCACGGCTCAAACCCTGGAGGAATGACCACCAATATTAAGGATATGGGTGATCATTATATCCTGAACGGATCAAAAATGTGGATTTCCAACTCCCCAATTGCCGATATTGCGGTGGTTTGGGCCAAAAATGAGGAGGGAAGAATTCATGGAGTGATTGTGGAAAAAGGTATGGAAGGATTTTCTGCACCTGAAATTCATGGAAAATGGTCATTAAGAGCAAGTATTACCGGTGAATTGGTTTTCGATAACGTAAAGATTCCGAAAGAAAACTTA
Organism: Flexithrix dorotheae DSM 6795; assembly: GCF_000379765.1. GTDB lineage: Bacteria > Bacteroidota > Bacteroidia > Cytophagales > Flammeovirgaceae > Flexithrix > Flexithrix dorotheae. Next base: position 90,854 of record NZ_KB903520.1, on the reverse strand, counting down.
CTTCCTGGAAAATCAGGGCTGGGAGCACCTCTTAAATGCCTTGATTCTGCCAGATATGGAATTTCCTGGGGTGCAATTGGTGCCGCAATGGATTGTTATGAAACAGCCAGAAAATACGCATTGGAAAGGATTCAGTTTGATAAGCCAATTGCCAGTTTCCAGTTAATCCAAAAGAAGCTTTCTGAGATGCTCACAGAAATCACCAAAGCACAACTTTTAAGTTTGAGGCTTGGTCAACTTAAAAATGAAGGGAAAGCTACCACCGCACAAATCTCAATGGCAAAAAGGAATAATGTGGAAATGGCCATCAATATAGCCAGAGAAGCCCGGCAAATATTAGGAGGCATGGGCATTACCCAGGATTATTCAATTATGCGTCACATGATGAACCTGGAATCTGTGATTACTTATGAAGGTACACATGATATTCATCTATTGATTTTAGGACATGAAATAACAGGTATTCAGGCCTTTAAATAATTACAAAAGTTCTACTCGGGAAGACAAATTGAAAGGTTATTATTTTTGTCCTACTGGTTACCAGGCAAGGAAAAGAGGAGGGCCGTTTATTCCCCGGACAGCCTCTTTTCTTTCAAAATCACATCATCACCAAACTGGTAATCCAGATAAGAATAGCAGCCGTAATTCCCAAAACTCCTGTTCCAGCTGAATGTAATTTGTATCCCTGTTTCACATCCATTCCTGTCATTTGTGTGACCACCCAGAAAAAACTATCATTTACATGAGATACCACTGCTGAGCCCGCTCCTATAGCCAAAACCAGAAGTGCTTTATCCATTGGGGTATCAAAACCAAGCGCACCAGTTAATGGGGCCACAATGGAAGCAGCCGTAATTAAGGCAACTGTAGAAGAACCCTGGGAAGATTTTAATGCGGCAGCAATTACGAAGGGCAGCCAAATTCCTAAGTTGGCACTTGCCAGGGAATCTCCCAGCAACCCAGCTATTCCGGAATTTTGCAAAACCTTTCCAAATGCCCCACCAGCCCCGGTAATCATGATGATAATGGCGGCATCCATTAATCCCTTTCCCACCCATCCGGAAGTAGAAAGCAATTGTTTGTCAAATTTTTTAGGTAAGGAAAATGATAATAAAACTCCAATCAAAAGAGCTATGACAGGATTACCCACAAAATTCATGATTTCAAACAAGGACTCTTCCCCAAAAGGTTTGCTGGGCAGGTCACTTACAGACTTTAAAATGATCAGTACAATGGGTAAAAGAATTGGAATGAAAGCTTTAAAGGGAGAGGGGGCATTTTTCAGTTTTTCAAAAATGGCTTCTTCAGAGAGTTCTGGATTAGGATCGATATAAGTTTTGGAAGCAATTTTCTTGGCAAACAACCAGCCCACAGCAACGGATAATATACTAATGGGGATCCCAAACATGATCACCATTCCCAGGTCGGCTTCAATAATCCCAGCCGCTGCAATTGGTCCGGGGGTTGGAGGAACCATGGTATGTGAAGCAGTGAGCCCAACAGCAAGGGCCACAGTGGAACCCGCAAGGGAAATCCCGGCCCTTTTGGACAAAGCTTTATTTAATGGAGATAAAATTACAAAACCGGAATCGGCAAATACCGGAATAGATACAATATAACCGATGATCGCCATGGTAAGCGGCACCATTTTTTGCCCTATAATTTTAAGCATTTTTTCTGCCATGGCATAAGCTCCACCTGAATTTTCCAGAAATGTACCGATGATAGTACCCAAAATGATTACAATCCCGATAAACCCAAGTGTTTTGCCAAAACCATCATTAATAGATTGTACAATCTCACTCAGTGGCATTCCGGAAAATAATCCAAAGCCAATGGCAGCGAAAAGTAAGGCTAAAAAAGGGTGTAATTGAAATTTTGTGGTGGAGAGAATAATAAATAATACACTCAGTATTAAAAGGATAATGATTAACACGGGCGAAGTAGTTTGTTTCAGTTTTAGTAAGGTAAAAATATTTCCCAGTTTACTGTTTTTTCCTCAACTTTCCAACTTACCAGTTTGTTGAAATGAAATAATTATCCCTTTAAATTGGAGATAGGAAAAAACTAAACAATATGAAATCGATTAACCCAGTTTTCCAGTAAATTCAACCCAAATTCGGTAAGTGCTGCTTCTGGATGATATTGTACGGCCCAAACGGGAAGGCTATGATGTTTCATAGCCATTACTTCATTTTCTATTGTTTGGGCTGTAATTTTAAGATCCTCCGGAAATTTATCCACCACAAGGGAATGATAGCGTACAATTTTTATTTCCTTCGGAATGTCTTTAAACATTTCATCATCATCACAGATAATATTCGAAACCTTTCCGTGCATTGGTTTGATGGCTTTATGTAAACTGCCCCCAAAAAACTCCCCAATGGCCTGATGACCAAGGCAAATACCCAACATTGGATGAGATTGATAATAATGATGGATTACTTTCAAAAGATTTCCCGAATGCCTTGGAATTCCAGGGCCGGGTGAAAGCACAATTCCGGAATATTGATGGCAGGTGATTTCTTCCAAGGGCAGGTCGTTGCGTAATACCCTACACTCCACTCCCAATTGGGCAAAGTAATCCACCAGATTATAGGTAAAGGAATCAAAATTATCCAGTAATAATATCACTTGAGCATTCTTAACATGTCTTCATGAATTGTACCTATGGTTGGAGCAATGGTAGCCCCAGCGCCTACCAGCCAATCCTGGTAGTCAATGAGCAATGGATAAAGGTGGGTGTCGGAAATGATTTCCTGTGAAAATTCAAACCCTACAGCTTTTAATAAGCCAAGGAGAATGCTCATGAAAGTTGCATATTTTAATCCTCCCAGAATCATGGCCATATAATTGTCGAAATCATCGAACACAGAATAATCTATTTTATTCTGTATAATTCTGCCGAAGGTTTTCAGCGCCAGGGAAATGATCACAAAAAAGAGGAAAAAAGTACCAAAGCGAATTCCCTTGGGTGTATTAAAAGTTGACTGGTCGGCCTTATTAAATAAAACAGTAATGGCGAAAAATATTCCATAAATGAGCAATAGAAAAGTGATCAGGCTGATAATCTCTACGATAAATCCCCTTCTAAATCCTTTGTAAGCTCCCCAAATAATAAAAAAAGCCAAAACCAAATCGATCACCCTGATGTAGGATGAAAAATATCCATCAACCCCTTTGGCAATTTGTAAAAAAATAGCAGAATGTATAGCCTCAATCATTATTGCTTTTACAGAAAATATCCTTTCCCTTAATATTTAGTTTCCTGATCCTCAATCAGAAATAATTTAAAAATATTGCCTTCTTCTAAAGTATTGGCATTTACTTTCTTAAACAAAATCAGTTGGTTTTTAATTTAATTTTGCCGAAAGAAATTGAAAATCAACTTATTAAAAAAACTCCGGGCCTTCACCCGGAGCAATAATTAGTTTCCACTCAATGCATTTTTCACAAACATTGAAATCTTTTTATTATCAGCTTTTCCGGCCAGTTTTTTTGAAGCCATTCCCATTACCTTACCCATTTCTTTCATCCCAGTGGCACCTGTTTCAGCAATAATAGCTTTCAATTCCGCTTCTAGTTCTTCATCCGACATTTGTTTGGGCAAATACTTCTCTATTACTGCCAATTCCGATAATTCAGTCTCCGCTAATTCAGTTCTTCCTTCTTTCGTATAAATTTCAGCTGAGTCCTTTCTTTGCTTAGCAGCCTTGCTTAATAATTTCATTTCAGCTTCTTCAGAAAGCCCGTCCTCACCCGAACCTTTTTCGGTTTCAGCCAATAGGATCAAAGACTTGATACTTCTTAATGCTCTTAAAGTATCTTTATCTTTTGCCTTCATGGCTGTTTTCATATCCGATTCTACCTTTTCCTTAAGACTCATTGTTTTTTGGATTTAAAAAATTTGATATTAAAAAATTCCAGTCAATTTTAATTAACTGGCAACTTAACAGAGTTTCCCTTAACATTCAACAAATTTGTGATTTAAGGCCATTTTTAATTTTAAACCAGCCTCTTTTCCATCCCATTTGTAGAATTGTTCAATTATTAATGGCATTCTCTCTATTATTGCAAATATATTCAATAAATCTAATTGGAAATGACCAGACTAAGTGTAAACATCAATAAAATAGCCACCATTAGAAATGCCAGAGGTGGAAATAATCCTGATTTAGTTAAAGTCGCCCTGGATTGTGAAAGATTTGGCGCCCAGGGAATCACGGTTCATCCCCGGCCAGATGAAAGACACATTAGATACAATGACGTTTTGCAACTAAAAGATAAGATTTCAACAGAATTTAACATAGAGGGAAATCCGCAGGACAGGTATCTGGAACTGGTTTTAAAAACAATTCCCGCTCAGGCTACATTAGTGCCAGATGCGGAAGATGCAATAACCTCCAATGCAGGCTGGGATACAATCAAACATAAAGATTTTTTAAAGGAGGTTATCTCTGAATTAAAAAGTAAGGGAATCAGAACTTCCATTTTTGTAGACCCCGATGTAAAAATGGTAGAAGGTGCTGCAGAAGTTGGCACGGACAGAATTGAACTTTACACAGAACCCTATGCAGCCAATTATCCTAAAGAAAAAGCAGCTGCCATAAAACCTTATAAAGAGGCTGCTGTTTTGGCCAAAAAACTGGGATTAGAAATTAATGCAGGGCATGACCTGAGTCTGGAAAACTTAAAATATTTTAACCAGGAAATTGACGGACTGGATGAAGTTTCTATAGGCCATGCCCTTATTTGTGATGCCTTATATTTCGGGTTGGAAAATACTATTCAACTGTATTTAAGACAGTTGCAATAACAATCACTTAGCATCTAATCCTTTAATAGCAGGATTTTATTTTTGGAAATCCTGCGTTTTTCCAGAACCTTGCATAAGGATTCTATATATCGAGTAAAACAAAAAAGCGCCAATGCTTAAATTTAGCCTTGGCGCTTTTAAAATTACGGATTTATCAAGTTCTTATTTCCCTGATAATTTCTCAACTAATTCGTCAGAAAAACCGGTGTTAGAGAAACCTCCATCATGGTAAAGGTTTTGCATAGTCACCTTTTTAGTCAGGTCGCTAAACAGAGTGATGGTGTAATCTGCACACTCATCAGCAGAAGCGTTTCCAAGTGGAGACATCATGTCTGCAAAACTTAAAAATTCAGCAAACCCTTTGATTCCTTTACCCGCAGTAGTTTCTGTAGGCGATTGGGAAATGGTATTTACCCTGATTTTTTGCGTTTTTCCTAATCGCTCACCATAGCTTCTGGCTATAGATTCCAACACGGCTTTTGCCTGGGCCATATCACTATAATGTGAAAAAGTTCTTTGTGCGGCAATATAAGTTAAAGCAACAATAGAAGCCTCGTCATTAAAAGCACCAATTTTCTCCCCTACCTGCATCATTTTATGGAATGACAAGGCAGAAATATCAATGGATTTCAGGAACCAGTCATAGTTCAAATCGCCATAAGTTTTCTTTTTCCTCACATTAGGGCTCATTCCAATAGAATGTAAAACAAAATCAATTTTACCTCCCATTTTTTCCATCCCTTCGGTGTATAACTTTTCTATATCTTCCACTGAAGTAGCATCCGCAGGAATTACCTCTGTTCCACACTTTTCTGCCAACTCATTAATTTTCCCCATTCTCAAGGCAATTGGCGCATTAGTCAATACAAATTGCGCACCTTCTTCATGAGCTTTCTCAGCCACTTTCCAGGCAATTGAGCTTTCATCCAAAGCCCCGGTAATAATTCCTCGCTTTCCTTTTAATAAATTATAAGCCATTATTCATCAGTTAAATGTATTTTCAAATTCTTAAACCGGCTGTAAAGTTAGATTTTTTATTGAATAAGTACCAGTACTTTTTTATTTTGAAATTCCCGGACCAGATTTCACCAGCCTTAATTCATTTTTCAAATTATTCGAAGCTTTTTTCTTCAGGGATTAAATTTCTTTTTTCAGCATTATTTTTTAAGCGAACCACATAAAAACCAGGAAAAAGTTTTGAAATAAATATTTTAATTATTTAGCTTGCACAATCGATTGTGCAACGCCTTTATAATTACTTTTACATTTTAAACAAAAAATTATTTCAACATCTTTATTTCCAATACTTCTATGAAAAAAATATTACCAATACTCATTCATGTTTTTTTATTCCTTTCATTTTCCCAGGCATTCGCCCAAAAGCAAAAAGTAATTTTTGATTGTGACCTGGGAGATGATGTAGACGATGCATACGCCCTGGCCATGCTCATGGCAAGTCCCGATCTGGAAGTTTTGGGAATAGTTATGGACTATGGCAATACCGAAAAAAGAGCCCAAATGGCTTGTAGGTTTTTATATGAAATTGGCAGAGAAGATGTTCCGGTAGTAATAGGAAGAAATACCAAAGAGCATTATTCTGGTCAGTTTCATTGGGGAGAAGGGTTCGATAAAGTGAAGCCAATCAAGCAAAACGCAGCAGATTTCATAATTGAAACCTTAAAAAAATACCCAAATGAAGTGGTGTTAATTACTGTGGGACCTGTTCCCAATATGGCCGATATCATCGAAAAAGACCCTAAAGCACTTGGATTGGCCAAAAAAGTTTATTCAATGTTCGGCTCTTTTTATGTAGGATATGGAGATAACCCTATCCCTACCAATGAATGGAATGTAAAAGCGGATGCTGAAGCTGCCAAAGTTTTTGCGGCATCAGGAGCAGATATTGTGTATGCCGGGCTGGATATCACCAATGTTAAACTCAGCCAGGAACTTCGGGAAAAGTTATTATTAAGACAATCCCCTCTAACAGATTTTCTGAGTGCCTGCTACACCCTTTGGGGAAATGAAACCCCTACCCTTTTCGATCCCGTAGCCATTGGCATGCTTATATGGCCAGACTTATTTGCCACCAGACCTGCCCATGTAAAAGTAATTGGAAACGGGTATACCGTAATTGATGAAAGCAAGGAACCTAATAGCCTGGTGGGCATGTCGATAAATAAAAAAGAATTTTTAAACCGGCTGATGAAATTGTATCTTGAACAAAACTTCAACAGGTTTTAGAAAAATATTTTTTATTGAAAAATTACCGGAAAAATGAAAAAGTCGAAAATTACTGTAATAGGAAGTAGCAATACCGATATGGTAGTCCAGTCGAGCAAGCTTCCTGCACCCGGTGAAACTGTACTAGGAGGAAAATTTATCATGAACCCGGGGGGAAAGGGGGCAAACCAGGCCGTAGCGGCTTCAAAACTTGGAGGTGAAGTTACATTCATTGCCAAATTAGGCAACGATATTTTTGGCAGAGAAGCCATTCACGGATTTGATAAGGAAGGCATACATACCAAATATATTTCCACCCATGAAGATCAACCTTCAGGAGTGGCTTTAATTATGGTAGATGATCATGGAGAAAATTCCATATCCGTTGCACTGGGTGCCAATGCCACACTTAATACCGAAGACATTGATAAAGGGTTGGAAGTCATCTCCAATTCAGACTATGTTTTGATGCAACTTGAAATTCCCATTAAAGCTGTGAATTATGCGGCAAAAAAAGCTTCAGAAAATGGAGTTAAAGTAGTTTTAAATCCTGCACCTGCTCAATCCCTTTCTGATGAATTATTGGGGAACCTTCATATAATCACTCCCAATGAAACCGAGGCCCAGTTATTAACAGGGGTCAAAGTTACAGACGTAAATTCAGCTCAAAAAGCGGCTGAAATATTGAAAAGCAAGGGAGTTGAAATGGTTATTATTACCCTGGGATCGAAAGGTGCTTATGTGTTTACCGATGAATTTAAAGGTTTAATCATTGCACCAAAAGTTACTCCGATTGATACCACTGCTGCGGGAGATACTTTTAATGGGGCTTTAGTAGTAGCTCTGGGCGAAGGAATGAATATTCAGGAGGCAGTGGAATTCTCCAATAAAGCGGCTGCCATTTCAGTCACCAGATTGGGGGCACAAGCTTCAACTCCATACAGAGAGGAACTTTAATACACAACCCAATTTACCATAATAAATTAATAAAAAACTAAACTAGTAAATATGTTTATACCAGAAAGTTACGGATTGGCAGTGGCCCTCTGCTTTGTAACGATGTTGTGTTGGGGATCATGGGCAAATACCCAAAAACTGGCTACTAAAAAATGGCCATTTCAGTTGTTTTACTGGGATTACAGCCTGGGCATCATTATTTTATCCTTAATTCTTGGGCTAACTATGGGAAGTTCGGGAGAAGAAGGGAGACCATTTTTGGAAGATTTATCACAAGGAGAAACCTCCTCATTCACTTCTGCATTTGTTGGCGGGATCGTATTCAATATTGCCAATTTATTGATTGTGGCTGCCATTGATATTGCCGGAATGGCTGTAGCCTTTCCCATAGGCATTGGCATAGCGCTGGTGCTGGGGGTAATTGTAAACTACATGGCTACTCCAGTTGGTGATCCATTGATGCTTTTTGCAGGAGTAGCATTGGTTACATTTGCCATTATCCTGGATGCATTGGCCTATAAAAAACTATCCTCCGGTCAGCAGACAACTCCTACAAAAGGAATTGTAATTTCTATTATCGGAGGAGTTTTAATGGGCTTTTTCTTCAGGTTTGTAGCCGCTTCCGTTTCCACCGATTTTGCCCAACCCACTGAGGGATTGTTCACTCCATACACCGCAGTTTTTATTTTCTCCCTGGGCATTTTTGCCTCAAATTTCCTTTGGAACACCTTTTTTATGTACAAGCCATTTAAAGGAGAACCGGTAAGTTATGGGGAATACTTTTCCAAAGGGAACATGCGCCTGCATTTCATAGGTATTTTAGGAGGCATTATCTGGTGCATAGGCATGTCATTAAGTATGATTGCCAGTGAAAAAGCCGGCTTTGCCATATCCTACGGGCTCGGACAGGGGGCTACCATGGTTGCTGCAGCCTGGGGAGTTTTCATCTGGAAAGAATTTGCCAATGCACCCAAAGGAACAAAACCACTCATTAACCTGATGTTCCTTAGTTTCATCATTGGTCTAAGCTTGATTATTTATGCGAGAGTGGGATAAATAGAAACAGGTGTTTTCTTCAAAAGGGTTATTTTTAACAACCCTTTTGAAGTTCATCATCTTTTCAATATCACACCATTTCTTTCCCCCACAAGCTGTCCGTTCTCCCGTTTTATATCTCCATTGATCAATACCCAATCAAAGCCTTCAGCCAATTGATAGGGATTTTCGTAAGTCGCTTTTGCTTGAACTTTTTCAGGTTCAAAAATCAATATATCAGCCTTTTTCCCCACTTCAATCCTGCCTCTATCCGTTAAACCCATAGATTCTGCAGAAAGTGAAGTCATTTTTCTAATGGCTTCTTCCAAGGAAAATAATTGTTTCTGGAAAACATATTCCTCAATCACTTTGGCAAAGGTTCCATGCCCTCTTGGATGATGGCCAGTCGGGCTTCCATCCGAGCAAATCATCACCAGGGAATCTTTTACAAAAGTTTCCTGTAATGTTTCATTCATTACAAAATAAGCCCCCGATGCCCCGCCAGGACCAATATCATCAATCAAAACCTCTTCGAATGGTTTACCAGATTCTTTGGCCACCTGAGCTAAAGTTTTCCCCGTCCATGGAGCCGTTCCCAACAAGGTAGCTTCCGGCCCATTTCTTTTGGTTACCCTTTGCCTTAAATAAGCAGCCAGTTCATCCTTTTTGGTAATTTTCACATTGGCATAATTATTTGGTCCTTTTGCCCAATCCGGAAAAACAATTCCAATTCCGGTATAGCTGGCATTATAAGGATAAACATCCGCAGTAACCTCGATTCCCTCCTTTCTGGCATTTTCCAAAATCCCCAAAATCTCATGTGCCCGCTCCTCTCCTTTTCCATAAACCACTTTCATATGGGAAACATGTACATGGCAGTATTTTCCCTGCTCCAACAGTTCACTAATGGAATTTTCCATGGCCTCATCATCTTCATTCCGCATGTGACTCATAATCATCTTGTCATGCTTGCCTACAATTTTTGCCAGATGGACTAATTCTTCCTTTTTTCCATAAGTACCAGGGGTATATTCTAAACCAGTAGTCATTCCAAGGCAACCGGCTTGCAAGGCTTTTTCCAGAATATTACCCATTTTTTCGAGCTCCTCTTCCGAAGGATCGGGATTAAAATTTATCCCGGATAACTGTCTTAAAGTACCATGTCCAATAAACATGGCCAGATTAGGCCGAATTCCTTTATCCTCAATTTTATTGAACCACTCTTCGATATTGGGATAGGAAGGACTAAATCCGTCCTGGCCCAAACTGATGGTCGTCACTCCCATTGCCAGAAAATTTTCAAAATCAGGCGTTTTTAAAGGATTTCCGTGGGCATGTGTATCGATAAAACCCGGAGAAACGGTTTTTCCCTTAGCATCAATGTATTTTGAGAATGTTATTTTTGCGGTATCAACCTGACCCACAAAAGCAATTGAATCCCCCTTGAGGAGAATATCTGCAGCAAAAGCAGTGGCTCCACTTCCATCGACTACCTGCCCCCGATGAATTAAAACATCAAAATCTGTTTGTTGGGAAATCAGAATTTCAAATGGAGTGGGCTTTTTTTCTTCTTTGCAGGAAAAAGCCAGTAGTAAAGTAAATAAAATTAGATTGAAAGAAATTATCTTCATTTGTTTGTCAATTAGGGGAACATGGTTTAAAATTAACAGATAATAAACAATTTCAAATAAGTAGATTGTATTACTTGCCAGGTCATTTCACTTACAACCAGCTAGATATCAATCACTTATACTTTAAAAAAGTTTTAATCATTCTAAAAAAAAGGGCAAGGCATTTATGGCCGGTAGTTTGGTAAAAAGGCAGGGATTCGGGACAGCACCCGTTTTTTTAACTTCAATTTGTACCATTTTAGGTGCAATTTTGTTTTTAAGATTTGGGTTTGCAGTAGGTAACTTAGGTTTGTGGCAAACCTTCATGATCATACTTCTGGGACATTTGGTTACTATTCCCACCGCTTTAGCGGTAGCGGAAATAGCAACCAACCAAAAAGTTCAGGGAGGCGGAGTTTACTTCATTATTTCCAGATCATTCGGGATTACCATTGGAGGAGCCATTGGGATTGGCCTTTATCTATCTCAGGCAGTAAGTACGGCCTTCTATATCATTGCATTTGCAGAATCTTTTTCCCCGATTTTCAATTACCTACTGGCTTCCGACTTTAATATTCTCATTTATAACTACCGGATTATAAGTATACCGGCCACCATTTTACTCATTCTGTTAGCCATTTACAAAGGCGCTGATCTGGGGATTAAAACCTTGTATCTGGTAGCATTTGTATTATTTTTCTCCCTACTATTTTTCTTTTTGGGCACAACAGAATATGCTCAAGACATGGAGGCCATTCCATGGGATGCTAAAATTCTGGATGGGAAAGGGTTTTTCTACTTTTTTGCGGTCTGTTTCCCTGCATTTACAGGCATGGCTGCTGGAGCTGGGCTTTCCGGAGATTTAAAAAATCCCAGTAAATCCATACCAAGAGGAACCATTTGGGCGACTATAGCCGGAATGCTTATTTATATGGCTACAGCTCTAAAATTAGCCATTTCCGCACCCCCGGAAGATTTAGCAGCCGATCAGTTAATCATGCAGGAAATTGCCCTTTGGGGACCTGCTATTCCTATTGGGCTTGCTGCAGCTTCCCTTTCTTCAGCTATTGGTTCTATTCTGGTGGCACCCAGAACTTTACAGGCCATAGGAGCAGATAAAATATTACCTAATGCTTTTGTTAACGACTGGGTTTCTCAGGTGAGGTTAAAAAGTAATGAACCTGTCAATGCCTCCATCATCACCTCAATCATTACCCTGATTTTTGTAATAATTGGCGATATTGACATCGTTGCTCAAATCATCACCATGTTTTTTATGGTAACATACGGTGCGATTTGCTCAATTTCATTTTTAGAGCATTTTACTGCAGACCCGGCTTATCGGCCAATTTTCAGGTCAAAATGGTATGTTTCTTTGCTTGGAGCATTGGCTTGTATTTTCCTGATGTTCCAGATCAGTGTTTTTTATTCCATTTTGGCTATAATAATTATGGCTATTATTTACCAGACTACCAGTTATTATAAAGAAGATAAAGAAGGTTTGGCCAATATTTTCCAGGGTGTAATTTTTCAGTTGAGCCGAAGACTGAAAGTTTTTTTACAAAAAGCTGACCCGGACACCAAAGAAGACCACTGGCGGCCTTCTGTAGTTTGTATTTCCTCTAATACATTCGAAAGATTTTCTGCCTTTAACATGCTGCGCTGGATTTCCCACAAATACGGTTTTGGAAACTACATTCACCTGATAGAAGGCTATCTATCCAGAGAAACTTACAAGGAAGCCAAAGAATGTGTGAACAGAATGGTGAAATTATCGGATTCCACCAAAAGTCGGGTTTACATGGATACCATTGTCAGTCCGTCCATTACTTCGGCAATTGCCCAGGTAATCCAGTTGCCCGGAGTATCCGGAAAGGATAACAACATGATCATGTTTGAATTCTCCAAGAAAAAACCAGAAGGGCTGGAAAATATAGTAGATAATTTCAAACTGGTAAAATCCACAGATTTCGACATTTGTGTGTTGGGTTCCTCAGAGAAAAACTTTGGGTTTAAACAAAATATTGATATCTGGATTACCTCAAAAGATTACGAAAATGCCAGTTTAATGATTTTGATGGGCTTTATCATTCTGGGGCATCCGGAATGGAAAAATGCCAGAATTAGGTTAATGGTATTATCCCCGGAAAAAGAGCTTGAAAAACAAAGGAAAAAAATCATAGAATTAATCAGCACAGGCCGCTTACCCATTTCCCTGAATAATGTGGAATTGAATGAACACAAGGATAATATAGAAGCCAAAAGTATCATCAATGAGAAATCTAAAGATGCCGATTTGGTGATTATCGGGGTAAGAACTGAGGCGATTAAACACGATAGTATTAATATTTTTACCGGATATGAGGGTGTAGGTGATATTCTATTCGTAAATACCAATAAAGAGAAGGAAATTAAGTAGAAAAGCAGATTTCCATTTTTTTGAAAAATTTGGTATTTTACATGAATATTTTTTACTAAACCCTGATTACCAACAACCTTTACCAAAAGCTTTTACCTTAACCGCATGGACCTTAGCCCTGTAATATTATCCATACCTGTATATTTTATTCTCATCAGTTTTGAGCTAATTTATACCTGGCTCAAAAGGCCCGATTATTATCGGTTTTCAGATTCAGTGACCAACATTAGTTGTGGGGTTGGAGATCAGTTAATTGGTGTTTTTGCCAAAGTTTTTACCATCGGAATTTACCAGTTTATTTATGAAAACTTTCGCTTTTTCGAAATTGAAAATACCATTTTTTCTTTTGTGGTAATATTCATTCTTGCTGATTTTTTATACTACTGGTCGCACCGGCTAAGTCATGAAGTCAACTTTCTTTGGGCGGGCCATGTAGTCCATCACCAGAGTGAAGAATATAACCTTTCTGTAGCCTTAAGACAAAGCTGGTTTCACAAGTTTTTCACTTTTGCTTTTTACTTACCCCTGGCTTTTATGGGTTTTGATACAATTGCCTTTATCTGGGCCAACGGATTGAATTTACTTTATCAATTCTGGATTCATACCGAAGTAGTGGGCAAAATGGGATTTTTGGAGCATTTTATGAATACGCCTTCCCATCACAGGGTACATCACGGAAGAAACCCCGAATATATTGACCGGAATCATGCAGGAGTTTTCATCATTTGGGACAAACTTTTTGGAACTTTTGAACCAGAAAAAGTGGCTCCGGTTTATGGCATAACTACACCTGTAAATTCTTGGAATCCGGTTTGGGTAAATGTAATGCCATGGACCAGAATTTCCCATGAAATCAAAATGATGAAAAGCTTTAAAGATAAACTGAAAGTAATTTATAAACCTCCCGGTTGGCGTCCCACTTCTCAGGGAGGAACCATGAAGGTGCCTGAAGTAAGTCGGGAAAACTATATCAAATTTAAAACAGTGGCTCCCCGAACTATAAACCTTTACATTTTTATTCAATATGCCATTGCCATTGGAGCAACTGCCTTTTTTCTTTTTCAACAGGCCACCTTTAATAACGAGCAAAGGATTCTGGGTGCTTCACTAATTATCCTTTCCATTATGAACCTGGGCATGATGCTGGAAAGAAAAAGATGGAGTTTTATTCTTGAATTTTTCAGAATAATATTTTCTCTGCTATTCGTAGCCTATACGGTTCATGGTTTGGAAATCTTTAAAACAGTCCTGCTAAGCGCCTCGGGAGTTGCATTTTTTTCCCTGTTCTGGCTGATCACTTTATCCAAATATTTTAAAAAATAATTTATTGGGAAAAATTTAGCTAGTATGGATAGAAAGAAGAGCCTTTATATGGACACATAGAATTTTTATTTGATTAACTTTGTTATCGAAAAGCATTTTTGAATTTGTAAAGTTGAAAAAAAATAAGCTTGAATTTACAGACAGTTATTTTTTTAATCTTTACATCTCAATTTCTTATATAACAATTGAAAAAACAGTCCTGATATTTTTTTCAGACTAACTAATATTTATATCAACCTGATGGATTACAAAAAAGAAAAATTTGAGGAAATAAAGGATAAATTCACCGATTACCTAAAAGAAAAAAATGCCCGAAAAACCCCAGAAAGATATGCCATTCTGGAAGAAATCTACCTCAATGATGGCCACTTTGATGTAGAATCCCTTTACATCAATATGAAAAATAAAAACTTTAGGGTGAGCAGGGCCACAGTTTATAATACCATTGAATTATTACTCGATTGTGATTTGGTAATTAAGCACCAGTTTGGTCGAAACCTTGCCCTTTATGAAAAATCATTTGGGTATAAGCAACACGACCATGCTATTTGTACCAAAACTAATCAGATATTTGAATTTTGTGATCCCAGAATTCAAACTATTCAGGAATTGGTAGAAAAAACTTTTGATTTTACAGTCACAAGCCACCGTTTGTATTTTTACGGGCATGTAAATAAAAAAAACGGGAAATAATTACTTAGTATCGGTCAATTAATACTTAGTCAAAACTTTTATTTGGCCGTTACTAAATCAATTCTGCTGATTTCATCATTTCTTTAAGTTTCGTCAGGTCTTTTTTCATTACTTCAATCGTCTTTTTCTTTTTCTCCTCTTTATTCAATGAATCATCCTCTTCTGGCATTTTATATTCGAAATGAACGGAAACAGGGACTTTGATTTCATACTTTTTTAATAACTTAAAATATTTTTTAAAATCAACCATTCCCTCCCCTATAGGTGTGTTGATAATCTTCCATTCTCCATTTTCTTCTCCCCATTTAAAATCCTTTATTACAATACTTTTAATGTGTGCTTTGAGTAAATTCAATCCAAGTGGCCATGACCTTCCACCCTCTACCACGGCATGCCTGATATCATATTGACATCCCAGCCATTTCGGGTCAGTTCCCTTTATTAATTCATATAAATCCCACAAAGGAGACCCTACGTATGTACCCGAATGATTTTGGTAAGCTCCATGGATTCCATACTTTTTGTTTAAAGCTGCCAGGGTCCATATATCAGGTTTAAGTTTTAGTAAGTTATCCTCAATGCTAATCTCTTTTTTATATTTCAAATACCCCATCCGATAATATTGAATCCCTAAATCAGAAGCAGTTTTTAAAATAATTTCCGTATTTAAATCATCCGGATTAGTGATCTTGGTGGTCATCATTTTCACATTCAAACCGACTGCTTTAATCGATTTTACAGCCTGAGGAAGTTCAACAGTTACCTTTTCCGGGTTAACGTGCCCCCCTGGCCTTACGGCAAGATCAGGGCCATCAAATCCTATTTCTTTTACCGTTTCTGCCATTTCGGCAACATCCAAAAATTGTAAGTGTTTGGAGAAAACATGAAAGGAGAATTCAGTTTCAGTATTATTTCCAGAATGCATCAAATGAGAAAAATTTGAATAAACAGGATACACGGAGGCCGCCAGACTGGCTTTTTTGATAAAATTTCTTCTGGAATTTAATAAAGGATGCATATTATTATATTTGGTATGATATTGTTTGAATTTAATGGAACTTATTCTTAAATGAAAAACCTTTTTCTTTAATAAGAATAATCCCTAACAACAAAAATAACTGATACTATAAAACTGACCCTATTTAATGAAACTTCCAGCCATTTCTAGTCGCATTCAATTTATTTTTTCATTAATTTTTACTTGTAGCTTTGTAGCCTGTTCTGAACCTACAGATCCGGTCAATATTCCGGAATCCCATCTTGAGGAAGCTTTTCCCAACCTCAAATTCAATCGTCCTGTTGATTTACAGGATCCCAGAGATGGTACAAACCGGCTTTTTATAGTAGAGCAACAAGGTATTATTTATGTCATAGAAAATGAACAAAACACCGAAGAAAAAAAGGTATTCCTGGATTTGCGGGATTTAGTAAATGACCGTGGAAATGAAGAAGGCTTGCTGGGATTAGCCTTTCATCCAAACTATGCAGACAATGGCTTCTTTTTTGTGAACTTCACCACTCAGGGAGCCGAAACTACTGAAATTTCCCGATTCTCCGTTTCCGCCAATGATCCGGATCAGGGAGATATTAATTCCAGAAAAGTATTATTGAGATTCAACCAGCCTTATAGCAACCACAATGGCGGCCAGGTACTTTTTGGCCCTGATGGTTATTTATACATTTCAACCGGAGATGGTGGTTCTGGAGGAGACCCCAAAGACAATGGACAAAACCCAAAAACACTCCTTGGAGCCATTTTGAGAATTGATGTGGATAATGTATCAGGCAATCAATCTTATTCCATCCCTCAGGACAATCCTTTTGCAGGAAATACCGATGGAATAAAAGAAGAAATTTATGCTTACGGCCTGAGAAACCCCTGGCGATTTAGTTTTGATGCGCAAACCGGCTGGCTTTGGACTGGTGATGTAGGTCAGAATAAATATGAAGAAATTGATATCATTGAAAAAGGAGGGAATTATGGATGGAATATAAAAGAAGGCTTCCACGATTATCAGAATAAGGGAAATGAAAATGGGCTTAAACCTCCAATATGGGAATATGATCGATCGAAAGGGGATGTATCTGTAACCGGTGGGTATGTTTATCGAGGAAGTATAGCTAAGGATTTGGTAGGCCTTTATATTTATGGTGACTATGCCTCAGGTAGAATCTGGAAGCTTGATTTTTCCGATCTGGATAATCCGGTTAATTCCGAAGTAGGAAAATATGACTTTTCCATTGCTGCCTTCGGTGTGGACAAAGACAACGAATTATACGTATGTGCCTTTGATGGCCGTATTTATAAGTTTAAGGTGAAAGAATAGAATTTATTTTCAATTAAGTTTTCTTTCCCTATAATTCTACATTTTCCTGACTGGTCAATTCCATGGTATCAAGATTGAGTGCCAGTAATGATCCAAATCGGTCATCGCTGCCATTTTCCAGACAATTGTTGTCCAAAGGAATGATTTTACTGCCATTCTCGATTTTATCACAGATAGCATAGTAATCAGAATTGCTATCTCCATGGATTATAGTTTTAGTCACTTTTTCGGAAGGAGTTTCAAAATTCCGCATCCATAACATATTCTGTGTATCAAAAAACGGTTTTTTGGCTTCAAAATTAAACCCGGCATGTACTAAAAGGAAATCATCCAGCTCTATAAAATAGGGCATTTCATGAATAAGTTCTAAATACCTTTTCCGAATATTACCATGTGGTCCCAATAAATCTGCAGTGCCATTTTTTTCCAATACCCAATTGAGATTCAGCTGGTTAAAATCATCCTGAGAAAGTAATGCCTGGTGATTTAACAAGAGTTCTTCATGATTCCCTCTGATGGGATAAACCTGAAAATCATTCTTTTGAAGAGCCAGTATGGTATTAAGGACCCCGCTGCTGTTTGGACCTTTATCAATGTAATCACCTAATAAAAATAACTGATCCTCTTTTTGGAGATCAATTTTGTGGAGTAATGCCTTAAACGTTTTATAACAACCATGAATATCAGCAATCACGAACCTTCTTCCAGCTCCATTTCTTGCTACATATTTCATGTATGGATTCGAACTATCAGTTTGCAAACCTGCCTCTATAAAATTGTTGGGATATCTGTTTAGGAATACACCAACGGATTTTTGTAAAAAATTCATACCGATGAGGTTAGATAAAAAAATGATTAGTTATTAGTCCGATTGGGTTCATTGTAAAATTCCAAATTATAGAAGTGAATAGAAAGTTTAAATCGTTAATAAGGTTTAAGTTTTCCTTAACAAAGTTTAATAAGTGAAATAATTAAAGAGATTCAACCACCTTCACTCAATATTCCATTCATCTTATCTGCCCTATCTTCATATATAGACAAAAAGAGGTTCATGTTTAGTTGACTTATGATTTTGAATTTTGCCTGATAGCAAACTGGGACTAATAAAGCATTTTGGCAAATTGAAATCAATTATTCAATCGAGAGTGGGTGGTGTGATATGGGCAGCAATTGCTGCATTTACTACCTATGCCTGCATGTACACTTACCGCAAGCCGCTCACAGCCGGGCTATTTGAGGAGTACGAACTTTGGGGAATTAATTATAAAATAATCATTATTATTACCCAGGTGCTTGGATATCTCACTTCCAAGTTCATTGGAATAAAAATCATCTCAGAGCTTTTCCCCAAAAACCGTAGAATACTGCTTTTATCCCTGGTGGGGGCTTCCTTATTTGCCCTATTCTTATTTGGTATAACCCCCTATCCCTACAATTTTATCTGGGTTTTCTTTAATGGATTACCTCTCGGACTGATCTGGGGGATTGTCTTTTCTTATATTGAAGGCAGAAGGGTAACCGATGTATTGGCCACCTTTTTAAGTATCAGTTTTATAATCAGTTCAGGAATTGTAAAATCTATTGGCAGGACACTTGTGGAATCCTGGCACATCAGCGAATTCTGGATGCCCTTTGTAGTAGGAAGTCTGTTTATCCCACTTATGCTTTTCAGTTCCTGGATGCTGGAGAAAATTCCCGAACCGGATACAGTGGATAAAGCCAGTAGAACAGAAAGAAAACCTCTCAATAAAACCCAAAGGAATGCTTTGTTTTCCCGGTACTGGCTGGGACTCACAGCCATTCTTACGGTAAACCTGGTAATGACAATTGGGAGAGATATTAAGGACAGTTTTTTAATCGATATCTGGCAAACACTTATGGCAGATGCTGATCCTTTGGTTTATTCCCAAATCGAAACAATCGTAGGAATAATTGTACTGGTAATGCTTGCTTTTATTACCCTGATTAAGAATAACAACTCTGCATTTTTTACTATTCATGGCATTATGTTTTTAGGACTGGCTAGTGTAGTAGCTTCTACTTTTTTATTTACCCAGGGATATTTAAGCCCATTTGTATGGATCATCATTCACGGAGTTGGATTATACCTGAGTTATATCGCCTTCCAAAGCTTGTATTTTGAGCGATTTATTGCCACCTTTCAGATTTCAGGAAATGTGGGATATTTCATTTATCTGTCTGATTTTCTGGGATATTTGGGAAGCTGCCTGATCCTGATCAATAAGGAATTATTCGATATTGCACTTAACTGGAAGGACTTTTTTATTGGCCTGAGCTATGGCATTTCATTAATAGGTATGGTGGCAGTTTTGATTGCACAGGTGTACTTTTTCAACAAATTAAAATCACCTGCAATAGAATTACAGCCTCAGCAAAATTTTTAAAAATTGATTTAAACAAAAACTTTAGATGCAAGCAAAGGAGTTTGATTTAATTGTAATTGGTAGTGGCGTATTAGGAACTTTTCACGCCTACCATGCATTAAACCGCGGGATGAAAGTCGCTTTGATTGAAAAAGACTCAAAACCCATAAGCGCGAGTGTGAGAAACTTTGGTCAAATTGTGCCTTCCGGAATGAATCCCAAATGGCAGAGATATGGCCGAAAAAGTCTTAAGTTTTATAAAAAAATTCAAACAGAGTTTGATATTTCCATTAGGCAAAATGGAAGTATTTATCTGGCTTCCAATGAAGAAGAATTGAATTTAATTCATGAACTCCATCATATCAACCAACTGAATGATTACCCATCTGAATTATTAAGCCAGGAGCAATGTATTTCAAAATATCCTTCTCTTCAAACAACCTATGTGAAAGGAGGGCTGTTTTTTCCCGAAGAAGTTTCAGTAAATCCAAGGGAAATGCTTTGCAAAATCCATCAGTTTTTAAAGTTTAATGGAAATTTTAGCTTTTTCCCCAATACTGCTATTCATGAAATAAATACCCTGTCAGACCAGACAGAAGCTGTAGATACCGCAGGAAATAGTTTTCTGGCGGATAAAGTTATTGTATGTTCCGGAGAAGAATTCAGTTTGCTATTTCCGGAGTTATTTAAAAAAAGCGACCTGGAAGTCGTAAAATTGCAAATGCTAAGATTAAAGGGGAATAAATCCATAAAAATCCCCGGAAATATACTTACAGGACTTTCCATTAGAAGATATGAAAGTTTCCAGGATTGCCCTTCTTATTCCAGTCTGTCAGATCAATATAATCATGACTATTTTGCCAGGAAGTGGGGTGTGCATATACTGTTTAAGCAGGAAACGGATGGCAGTATCATTCTGGGGGATTCACATGAATATGCAGATGCACCACATAAAAATGCGCTTAGTTTTGACAATCGTTCTGACATTAACCAATATTTTATTGCCGAAGGGAAAAAGATATTTGAGCTGGAAAGTTGGGAAATAGACACCCAATGGGCAGGATATTATACGCAGTGTAAAACAAAGGATATTCTTCAAAAAACTATAGATAAAAACATTCACATTGTGACGGGAATTGGTGGAAAAGGAATGACCGCCAGTGCCGGATTTGCTTACGAAAACATAAAAAAAATATTTGCGATATGATTAAAATGGTAGTTTTTGATATGGCTGGAACCACAGTCAACGAAGATAATGTAGTTTATAAAACACTTCAACAAGCCATAAACCAACATGGCTTTGATTTTTCTCTGACAGAAGTTTTGGCTGAAGGAGCAGGCAAAGAAAAATTACAGGCGGTAAAAGATATCCTTGCTTCAAAGGAAATTGACTTACCAGAAACTGAGATTCAGGAGATTTTCAGTAATTTCCTAAATCAGCTTAAAGAAGCCTATCTTAAATTAAATGTTAAACCTATTGAGGGAGCTGAAGAAATATTCTCTTTTTTAAAGAAAAATAAAATTCTTGTAGTACTGAATACCGGATATAATCAGGAAACAGCGGAATCACTGGTTAAAAAACTTGGCTGGGAAAAAGGGAAACATTTCGATGAACTGGTAACAGCAAGTCAGGTGGAAAAGAGCCGCCCCTACCCTGACATGATTCTCCTGGCAAAAGAAAAATTCGGCATAAATGATACTTCAAATATTGCTAAAGTGGGTGATTCAATTATCGACATTGTAGAAGGAAAAAATGCCGGTTGTGGGTTAAATATCGGTATCACCACTGGTGCGCATACCGAGCAACAATTACTGTCTGGAGAGCCAGATTATATCATCAACGATTTAAGGGAACTAGAGGAACTGACGGTACGCTAAGAAATACTTTTTGTAATTGTAGAGGTTAAAAAATATAAGTTTAAATTATTTTTTTGAGCGCTAATCCTGACATAATTTTGGCGTATGGAATCAAAATCCTTTAATAAGGGTTTACTGATAGAATATAAATTTTAACCAGACTGCAACAACAATAAAATTGGAAAAGATAATTGAAAAAAGCCTTGCTAAGGCTATTCCTTACACTGCTTACAGGGATTTGATGATAGGTTTGTCAGAAAATGGCAAAACCACCGGCCCAAACCAGACTGAAAGCCTGGTATTTTATACCAAATTGAATAACCAGCGAATGAAAAGGCTGGATAAATCACTGGAATTGAAGCCTGATTTTAATGAGGCCATTCGCAAAATTAACTGCGACCTTATTTGGCTTGTTCTTACCGAAAGCTGGTGCGGAGATGCGGCTCAGATTTTACCTGTTTTGAATAAAATTGCCGAAGCTTCTCCCAATATCGAACTTTTAACAGTGCTTAGAGATGAGAATCTTCCATTGATGGATAATTTTCTCACCAATGGTGGCAGATCCATTCCTAAAGTGATTATTTTGGATAAGGAAACCTTAGAAGTAAAAGGATCATGGGGGCCGAGACCAAAGCCTGCTCAGGATATGTTTACAGTTTATAAACTGAATAAAAAAAAGATCCTTTACCAGGATTTTCAGGCTGAATTGCAAAAATGGTATCTGAAAGACAAAGCCGAAACCATTCAGGATGAGCTCCTGCCTTTCCTGAAGGTATGTGAGAAAAAATAAGAAAACAAAAAAGCCTTTCAATTTAGTTTGAAAGGCTTTTTTTCTGTTTAGATTTTGTTATTCCATTGTATGATATACGTTTTGTACATCATCATCTTCTTCAATTTTTTCCAACAGTTTTTCCACATCCGCAATTTCTTCCTCATTTAGTTTTTTAGTAACGGTAGGAATCCGCTCAAAACCCGAGGAAATAATTTCCAAATTTCTGTTTTCCAATTCCTTTTGCAGGGAACCAAAACTTTTGAAGTCCCCATAAATCAAAATTCCGTCCTCTTCTTCAAAAACTTCCTCTGCACCAAAATCGATCAGTTCGAATTCCAGTTCTTCAGCATCCAGGCCTTCCTTATTGATTTTAAAGTTGCAGGTATGATCGAACATGAATTCCACCGAACCAGATGTTCCCAAACTTCCATTACATTTATTGAAATAACTTCTGATATTGGCTACAGTTCTGTTATTGTTATCAGTGGCCGTTTCTACCAATACCGCAATTCCGTGAGGGCCATATCCTTCAAATAAAACTTCCTTATACTCAGAGGTATCCTTTGATGAAGCCTTTTTGATGGCACGCTCAACATTTTCTTTAGGCATATTAGCGGCCTTGGCGTTTTGCATTACTGCCCTCAATTTGGAATTAGCCTCCGGATCAGGCCCTCCTTCTTTCACAGCAATTACAATATCCTTTCCCAACCGGGTAAAGGTTTTAGCCATTTGTGCCCATCTTTTGAACTTTCTGGCTTTTCGAAATTCAAACGCTCTTCCCATTTTATTTTTTAATTAATATTTTGAATTACAATATTATAAACCCAATTCTAAATTTCAAAGATAGGAAATTGACGGATTTTTCCAGTTAAAATCCTTCACTGGTTTTGCATACATACGGGTTTCAGTTTAAAACTGAAATCCTATTCACCAGAGATACCATCTTGATCTCTTTATAGTTTATCTTATGTTTTTCTCCATCAATGGAATAGTGCAATTTGTTGCCTTGGGAAATAATAACTCCTTCCTCAAATGTATCTATCTCTGCCTCTATTTTTTCACCTGATTTTGTTTCAATTATAGCATATTCAGGATCACTAGCTTTGGCATTTTGAATAAAAAGACATGGAAGAATAATAAGTATCAAATTTAGAAGTCTCATAAATTTTTAGAGTTGAAATTAATATCTTTAATAGCCCAGGCCTGCCTGGTATCAGTTTGTAACTGAAACCTTATCATAAATTCAAGTTAATAAACTTGAGATATCGCAAAGCTTAAGCAGATAATAGGACCTATTGCACTTTGAACATATCGATGGTAAAATCCAGTAAATCAGTTCCTCCCGATTTCCCATGCCCCGGAATCACAATTTTTGTTTCAGTGTATTTTGATTTCACCTTACTAACTGTATTAGACCATTCCTCCACCTTCGCATCTTCCAGGTTTCCTTTTCCCGCCCCGATTGATTTTACCAGACATCCGCCAAAAAGAGTTTTATCTTTAGGGAAATAACCAATGACATTATCCGCAGTATGGCCCTCACCAAAGTACTCACTGATAACTTTTTCATCACCAATTTTTAATTCAAGCAAACCATCAAAGCCATTTTGGGGAAGAGTTTTATCTCCGGTATTGGCCAGTTCAATGGTTTGATTATTGGCATAAGATGGAATATTTCTTTTATGAAACTCACTCAAACCTCCCAGACAATCGATATGGAAGTGGGTTACCACAATTCCTTTTACCTTACAGTTCATGTCATTTTCCACCCAGTTCAGCAATTCCACAGAAGTTTTTTCATCAGCAGGAGTATCGAAAATAATGGCTTCATCCTCATGAATCACCACCATACCATTGCAACCCACTTTCCCAAAATCCTGGGTATTTAAATAGGAAAGATGAATAAAAGAATGGGCTGAAACCTGTTCGATTTTTAAATCTTCAGTTTCATATCCCTCAAAATTATTATTGCCTGTACAACCAATGATTAGGTACAGAATTGATAAAAAAAGAAAGCCGTTGGATTTCATTTGCACAGGTGGTTTTGGTTGAAAAAATCAAATCTCTAAGCTAATCATTTTTCTATGATTATCTTTATAAATTTCCTGTTTCAAATTAATATTTGGGATGCTTATGAAAAGATTTCAATTAGTATTGATTTTACTATTGTTAACGGGATGTTTAAAAAATAATGAAAATGGGGAAACAGAGTCCTCTATATTAAAGGAAAGAACTGGTTTAGAAACAAATGCCCACAGAATAACAGGTATAGATAAGTCAAATAAATTTGATAAGGAAGAATACCTCAAAAGTCCTAAAGAGTTAGAAACCTTTTTTAAAAGAATAAAAAACCAGATAAAATCCACAAAAACCACCGAAAATGAATTTTACGGAGATTTTAATTGCACCCGGAATATTCCAGAAAGCCTGATAAAGCCTAAACACCTGCTATTTCATTATTTTGTGTTAAATGATAGTTTGCAAATTGGAGAAGAATTAGCCGTACTCAGTAATAGGGATAGTCTATATTTAGTAAACAAAGGTTGTGAATATTACTGGGTTGAATATTGGTATTCAACACTAAATCCATACTATACAAAAGATCATTATCTGGATAGCCTTTTTTTAGGTGTTCTAAACAAAATCAATAAAGTAGACGAAAGCCCAATTGATTTTAAAGAATGGATGGATTTTATCACTCATGAAATTGATAGTGGCCGTCATGTAAAATTAAGCCATGAATATTATCTGGACAATTCAGCAATTAGTAGGAATTTTGAAATCAGTAATATAACCCAGCATTTAGATAGGGTAATTATTCAATTTAGTTATAGAATAGGACCTTTGTAGATTACAAAAAAATTCTGCGTTTAAAGGTTCTTTTCTTCCCATGATTTCAATTTCAAACTGAAACCATCGCAATAAATTCAAGTTCACAAAGCTTAAGTAGCAGGAAAATTTACAACACAAAAAGATCTTAAAGCATTATTTTAATTTGATTGGATAGCAGACAAAACTGGCTTTCCTGTCCAGCATGAAGGTGCTTTTACCTGAAGCAAATGTGCAATTGTTACCGGGATGTCATAAATGTTTACAGCATCTTTAATTTCCAATCCCTGGTGAATTCCCGGACCATTGATGATAAAAGGGATAGTTCTTTCCTCCGGAGTATCCCCGCCATGCCCTTTCCCTTTCCCTCCGTGGTCAGAGGAAATCAGAATAATGGTTTTGCCTTTCATTGGAGAGTTTTCCACTGTTTCCACGAACCGACCGATTAGGGAATCAGCTTTTGCTACAGACTGATAGTATTCCCTTGTCCCATGACCATATTCATGCCCGGCATGGTCAACATGATCCAAATGAACAAAAGTGAAAAGTGGATGGTATTTTCCAATGTAATCAGTTGCTGCCTGAGTAGTTTTGAGTTCATCGTTTGTATGGGCCACAATAGAAGGCACATAATTTTCAATATATAGGGCTATATTATACCACTGATGGAAGCAAGCCAATTCCGCAGCATCATATTTTTCTCTTATAATTTTAAAAATGGAAGGAACGGTTTCCCCTTTTTTACCTTCACAATAAACGGAATCTTTTATCATCAATGGATCCCATGAATTATTCCAGATTCCATGCACTTCTGGCCCACAACCCAATAGCATGGAACCCCAGTTCGGCCCGCTGCTGCTGGGCATCACATCTTGTGCGGTGAAAGAATAAGCCCCGGATTCTACCAGTTTATCCATCACAGGAGTGTCTGCATTTTTTATTCCGTCAGGGCTCATGCCGTCCACCCCTATAAGTAAAACATGTACCGGATATTCTGTTTCCTTTTTGAAATCAGGCTTTTTGTTTTGATATGTAGGGTAAAAAAACCCCAGTCCGGCAATTGCCAATATGAATAATTTTTTCAATGTAGCTTTCATTAATTGTCAAAATACAAATTAAGTATTAATCCTAATTTTTTAAATTCAGAAGGCTATTTTAATAAAAATACTGGGGGAAAGTGTTAATTGAAGTTTAAGAAGCTGTGAAATTGTAAAATCAGTTGGGAGATTATGCTACAGTAAATGTAGAATAAAATCAACAGTTAATTTTCTACACAAGAGCATTCCATTACAACAACCTGAAAATCAAACTCATAACCAATCAAAACCAGTAACCAGGTTTTGGTAAGATGTTGGAAGGTATAATGTTGAATTAAAATCTTAACCCATGGAAATTACTGAAGAAAAAATATTGACAAAAAAGATAAATGAGCTTACCAATAAAATAATGGAGGAACATCCGGAATTGTACAAACATTTGATGGAAATGCCTCAAACCATACCCAACATGCAGGCCTTTCCCGATATTAAAAAAGAAGAGGTCAGTTTAAAAAACCTGACTCAGCATTATGAAAGCCTGAAAACGATGTTGGAGAAGCACGAAAAACAAATGGCAAATTCAAAATAATTAATCGTAGGTTCGCCTTCCGTAATAAAATTGGCCTACTTCCCTGCCATCAATTTCGGCAACCCTGGGCAGATAACCCCATTTTTCGAATGCAAATTTTTCCAATAACCTAATACTTCCTTTATTGGTTTCCAGCAGGATGGCAAAAAGGTTTTTGGCTTCAAAATCCCGGGCATGGTTAATCACATAGTCCATTAATGCAGAGCCAATACCTTTTTTCTGATGGGATTGATGAATAAAATAACTGACTTCTGAAGTATATTTGAGTGCTTCTCTCCCGGCCCTGTGAGGGCTTATGGATATCCATCCCACTACTTTCCCATCCAATTCAGCTACAAAAACAGGATATTTTTCAGGGTTGTGATTTGCCAGCCATTTTTCCGTTTCTACCAAAGGAATTGGAGTAAGATCGGCAGTTTGGTGTTTAGCAATTACCGCCTGATTATATATCAGGTTTATGGCATTTGCATCTGATGGGTTGGCTATCCTGATTTTCATAAGCAAAAAAAGGAGGAACTCAATTGCCCCTCCTTCATTATTATATTATTACCATTCACCACCTCCCTAATTGGGTTAGGCAGCAAACTTTTTACTTTTCAATTTTGATCAACTCTACTTCAAATACCAAGGTAGCATATGGTCCAATTGCACCACCAGCCCCTCTTTCTCCATAAGCCAAATCGTAAGGCAGGAATAATTTCCACTTCGAACCTTCTGGCATCAATAAAAGCGCTTCAGTCCATCCTTTAATTACCTGTCCCACACCAAAAGTAGCCGGCTGACCTCTTTCCACTGAACTATCGAATACAGTTCCATCAATTAAAGTACCGTGGTAATGCGTAGTCACTTTATCATTTGCAGTTGGTTTTGCACCATTTCCTTCCACCAAAACTTCATATTGCAAACCACTTGGCAATGTAACCACACCATCTCTTTTTGCATTTTCTTCCAGGAATTTTTTCCCTTCTTCAATGTTTTTCTCAAACTTTTTCTTTTGAGCACCTTCCATTAAAGTTTGTACAAACTGGCTGGCTTCCTGAGGAGGCATTTGTTGGTTGCCATTTTTCACATCCTCTAGTGCTGCTGTAAATACTTCAGCAGTGATAGAATCCAGCAATCCGTCTTTCTTTAGGTTCTCCCCTATCAAAATTCCTATTGCATAACTTAATTTTTGCATTTCGTCATTCATGTCCACTTTTTTTCTTGATTCAAACTCGTTTATTTGTGATTGCAATTTTTCGGAAGCTTTTCCCAAAGAATCGGCTTTTAATTTTAAGGTTTCGATTTCTCCTTTCAGCTCTTTTTTAGATTGGGCAAATGCGGTAGTTACAAACAATACCGCCAGAAAAATCAATAATCCGTTTTTCATTTTTATTGTTATTATTAATGATCCTCTTAAAGCAAAGGCGCAAAGGTAGGCATAATAATTTTTTTATCAGTTGATAAGGAAATGAATTTATGTTATACCTTATTTAAACAGCCATTTCAGTTTTAAAATAACACCTGGCAGAAAATTGACAATAGCAGATTGCAGGTGCAATTAGAAGGCAATCATAGAATTTTGACTGAAAACTCTACAAAGAAGGGGTATTTTTATACTTATTTTTGAAAAAATAAGCAAATCCTGCCTTATTCCAGTTTTACACTATCCCTATTTCTTTGATAATTTCATTGTCTTTTAGTATTATTGAATATTTACACCTTTTCACCAATTTATCAATACCAAAACCACCATTTTATGCTGGAGAACTAAACGGAAAAGCACTTGCCAATTTTCCTACAATCGAGAAAAACGCGGAACATGAAAATAAATGCGCTAAGCATCAAGTTTTGGATAAATTTCTACATTATATCTCTCATTTCCCTTACGGTAGCTTTCCTTACTATTTTCGATTACCGAGAATTTAAAAATACACTCGACCAAAGAGTTTTACTCCACCTAACTTCTATAAAAAGGCTCAAGAGAATCCAAATTGAAGAATACCTGGAACAAAAATGGATCGATTTTAAAATTGCTTCCCAAACGAATACCACTGCCGAAATTATTGAAGATTTCCCAATGGTCCTGAGCAATTCCTTTAAAACAGACCGACCGGATACACTGATTTACTTTAGGCAAAACAAGCACCTGGAAGAAGGCATTTACGATAAAACCGAGTTCTCAGAAAATGGGAAAATAAAACTGGCTTTTGTAAAAATCAACCCTGATAATCAATACATTATCCAGTTGTACCAAACTCCTTATATCCAACATATTTTAGTGGAAAGAACAGGAATGGGAGAAAGCGGAGAAACTTATTTGGTAGGAGAAGATTTCAACTTGCGATCTATCTCCCGGTTTATGCCCAAAAAACCTCCGTTTAGTATTCATGCTCAAACGGTGGGCTCTAAAGAAGCTATAAGCGGCAAAAATGGTAGTGGGATTTTTGAAGATTACCGGGGAGTGATGGTTTACAGCGCTTATCATACGCTTGAATTTCAGCACATTAAATGGGCCATTTTATCCGAAATTGATGTAGAGGAAGCGACTCAACCTTTGTGGGAAACCACCAAAAAGCTGATTTTCATTTCCGTGCTGGTGATTGGAATAGCCTTTTTTGTCTCGCTTGTGCTTACCAATATGCTTTCTCAGCCGGTTTTAAAGATGCGGAATTTGCTCAATACCATGGCAAAGGGGAATTATGAAATTACGGTAAATGAAAACTCCAGGGCAATTGAAATGAATGAGATGTTTTCCGCCCTGAAAGACCTGACCAATTCCATCAACGGGGCTATACAATTTTCAAAAGCTATTGGAGAAATGAAACTGGATGAGGACTACCAGCCTTCCGGTAAAAATGATATGTTGGGCGAATCCTTGTTAGTCATGAGACAAAAATTAAAGGACTTCAACCAAAAAGCAGAATTCAACAGAAAGCAAGCCAAAAAATCCTTAATTACAGGACAGGAAAAGGAAAGGAAAAGACTTGCCATGGAACTTCACGATGGGCTGGGGCCCTTGCTCACCAGTATGAAACTCTATGTACAAACCATCACCATTTCCGATCAGGAAAAGGAGAAACTCAAGAAAATGCTGGACGATACAATTCGTGAAATCAGGCAAATGTCCTATAACCTTATGCCACTTTCTTTAATTGATTTTGGTGTAGGAAAAGCGCTTAACCATTTGGTTGGTACTATTCGGGATTCTTCCGAAATAGATATTCAATATGATGACAATACCAAGGAAAAGGACTCCAGGATTGATACAGAAATTGGAATTACAATATTCAGAATCACCCAGGAACTCATTAACAATACTTTAAAACATGCAAAAGCCTCCATGATTCGAATCTCCCTTACAGAGTTTGATGACCAAGTCAGTTTGTTCTATGCTGATAATGGAAAAGGCTTTGAAACCCATAAAAAATCCTCGGGAGCCGGATTGAAAAACATTAGGGAAAGGGTCAACATATTTAATGGCTATTTGTCCATAGAATCTGGCAAAAATGGAACTACAGTGGAGGTGGAAATTGATCTATTGGAGCACCCGGAAAATTTAGAAAAAGGCAAGTAATATGAGTAAAATAAAATTAATAATAGCGGACGACCACAAATTATTCAGGGATGGAATTACTTCTCTTCTTTCAGCCGATGATCATTTTGATATAATTGCCAGCCTGAATGATGGCGAAGAATTAATTGCTTTTTTGAAAACCGGCACAGTACCCCATGTGATTTTACTGGACCTGAGTATGCCCAAAATGGATGGTTTTGAAGTCTTAAAAGTACTGAAAAAGGATTTTCCAAAAGTGAAAGCCATTGCCCTTTCCATGCACAATGATGGAAATTATATTGTAAAGTGTGTAAGAGATGGGGCTTTCGGGTACTTATTGAAGAATACAGATGAGGAAGAATTAAAAACCGCTATAAATTCTGTTGCAAACGGGAACAAGTATTTCAATAAGGAAATATCAGCAAAGATGATCAGCAACATGGCACTGGAAGGAAGTGAACCGAAAAAGTTATCTCCAAAAGAGACTGAAATTCTGGAGTTTATTTCTCAGGGCCTTACTACAAAAGAAATTGCGGACAAGTTATTTATCAGTACCCGAACCGTAGAAACTCATCGTGTAAATATGATGAAAAAGCTGGATGTAAAAAATTCTGCAGAGTTAATTAAAAAAGCCGCTAAACTGAGGCTGATTTAGCTAAAAATCATCCGTAAAAATACGGATGTTAATCCTACCAAAATACTACTACTCAAAATTACCAAATTTCTTAGAGTTACTTCCCTTCATTTGAGGCGTATAATTGTATAAGAATTAATTAAAACAGATAAAAGGTTTCTTAAACTTATACAATGATGAAAAGATTATTTTTAATATTTGCGTTAACTTTCTTAGGATTTTCGTTGGCTCAGGCTCAGGTAGGACCTAAAGCCAAAAATGCTAAACCATGGAAACATGACAACAGCAATTATTCTGCAGTTGTTGCCTCAAAAAATGCTGAAAACAGACTAATGGGGCCTCAGGCAAAAAATGCCAAGCCATGGGAAAATACAGATGTAGAGAAAATAGCAGTGGTATCTACTGAAAAAAATAACGAGACAATTTTAACAGGACCACAGGCTAAAAATCACAAATTGTGGAAAGATGACACTGAGGCTGCTGAATTAATCGTACTTTCAAAAACAAACAGAAAGCCATTGATGGGACCAAAAGCTAAAAATTATAAGCCTTGGAAAGATGAGGAAAAACCAACTAAAGTGAAGGAAGTTCCTCCTGTTTCATCTACAAGCGAGATAAAATAAAAATAAAAGATTAACAATAATTAGTTTAATCGCCTCCCCCTGGCCAGTGCTCTGTCAGGGGGATTTTTTTTAGAAACGCCAACCAGCTTTAAACTCCAGCAATACATCTGATCCTGAATAATAACTCTCAAATGAATTAATATAGGCCAGATGGCTAATACTTCCCACCACGTTTAATCCTTTCGTATTTATAAAATTCACTCCTAAAGGCAACTGTAAAAATTTAGAGTAACTATTTTCCCCAATCAAAACTCCGGTAAATGGGGTAAACTTTTTATTGGAATATTTTGAGTTAAGATGGAATTTACTTCCAAAAGAAATGCTGTTTTGATACTCAAATTCCATGGAAATATTACCTTCAATTGATACCTGAGGGATGATAAAATAATCCATACTTAAATTTATATAAGCTTCATCCAAATTTGAAGCAATACCCAAATGCACTCCAAAAGGCTTGTTCCACCGGGGGTTTTGATTCCCCACTAAATCCACAGTACCGTCCTGATATTTCACTTCCTTTACTCTACGAGTTTTAATGGTGATTAACGGTCCATCCTCATATCCCTCTTTTTTATATTTTATTTCCCTTTCAGATTGCTCAATGATTTTTACTTTTAATTCATCTTTATTTCTTGTAGTAATGATATCCTGGGCATGAACCGAACAGAAAAGAAATGGAAGAGATATTAATAAGAATAAAACTTTCATAGTTTTTAAAATATAATAGTAAAATAATATTCCTTTTTAATTTAAAAAAATTCTTAAGAACAGAGCAATTTCAAATTATTAATGTATTTACCACTCAAAAATATCATTAAAGAAATATAAAACAAGAAAAGCTATAATTTTCAACACCGCACAACTGTAAATCACAGAATTTTATATTAAAATCAATTTATTTGTCCTGCAAAAAAGACATAATATTCAAACCAAATGAAATAATTGAAATATTAAGAAAATGATTTCCGGGGACCCGGAGTTACTTTATGAATTGTTATTTATAAACTCAAGAAAACCTGTTCTATAAGTTTGGCCAATAGGAATGGAAGTGGTATTCAATTTTACCTTGTTGGCACTAATTATCTTAATTTTGCTCAGGGCAATGGCAAATGATTTATGTATTCGCACAATTTTTTCCGAGGGTAATTGAGCCAAAATATTTTGAAAAGTAGAATGAACCAACAGGGAAGAATTGCCATAAACCACTTTTACATAATCTCCAACCGCTTCTAGGTATTCTATCTCCGCAATTTTTACCTTATGAATTTTTTTATCGGCTTTCCAAAGAATAAAGGCTTCATTTTGATCCTTGTTATGTGCCATTTTCAGGAGGTTAGAAACCTTATTTACAGATTTCAAAAATCGCTCGAAAGAGAAGGGTTTTAAAAGGAAATCTATGGCTTCCACTTCAAAACCTTCCACGGCATATTCCGGATAAGCTGTGGTGAAAATTACTGTAGGAGGATTCACAAGAGATTTATAAAATTGCAGTCCGGAAAGTTTTGGCATATTTATATCCAGAAAAATCAAATGCACCTCCTTTGTATTGAGTACCATGGAGGCTTCTATGGCATTTTTGCAAACCTCCACCAAATGAAGCGAAGGGCAATTGGAAATGTATTGATGAAGGGTATCCCTTGACACAGGTTCGTCATCTACTACAATACAATTAATTTTCATGGTCTATAAATAGTTGCACTTTAAAAACTTCCGCTGTCTCATTCACTTCAAATCTATGCTTTCCTGGATAGATAAGCTTCAATCTCGCTCTAATATTCTGAATACCTATTCCCTTGTTTTCTGTATCATTTATTTCTTCGGCTTTGCCTTTATTATTTTCGATTTCAAATGAGGTACAAGTGCCATCCGATTTCAAATTAATTTTCACATAAGTCTGGTTCAAATCTCCTTTAATGCCATGCTTAAAACTATTTTCAATAAGGGGCAAAAAGAGCATAGGAGCTAATTCATTATCTTTTTCAACCTTTTCAGTAAATTCTATCCTGGAAGATTCCTCTATACGGTATTTTTGAAGACTAATATAGTCTTCGATTAATTTTACTTCCTGACTAACTTTTATTTTACTTCTATTTGAATCATAAATAACGTAGCGTAAAATATCCGCTAAATCAATTACAGCATCTGCAGATTTTTCTGATTTTTTCAATGCCAGCGAATGAAGTACATTCAGACTGTTAAAAAGGAAATGAGGATTAATCTGAGTCCTCAGTGCATCTAACTGGATCTGATACTTTTCTTTTTCGGCCCTTACCAACTGATGCTTTATTTCCTGCAACTTAAACCAGCCTCTTGAAATTTTTAAAAGTGAGGAAGTTAATAAATAGGCAGTTATGAAAATTAAGATATCAATTTGGTCAAAAAATGATATGATAAAATACCCGGGAAGAAGCCTGTCAATCAGTGAATTAAAAACATAATAATGAAGGAGGTTCATCCCAATGATGGTGAAAATAATAAAAACACCATACGCCAGATACTTCCCTTTCTGGAATATTTTCGGAATCAGAAATAAAAGATTGATATAGACTCCTAAGATTAAACTCACATGAAAAAATCCTGCAAAAATATAATCAATTTTTTGTACTGTGTCCCCAATTTTGAATAAGTGCGCAAATCCCAAAAAGGAGGTCATCCAAAACAAAATGTGCTGGCTTACCCTATAAACAAATGGCAAAACATTTCTTCCTAAAATCATCTTAATACCTGCTTAAATTGTAAGTCAAATCCTCACTGTAGGCATTTTTATCATTCCCATATTTGAGGATAAACTTTTGTAATTCTTCAGGTTTTGCCGTTAAAAGGATATTGGCTCCATTATTTTCATGACGAATTCTTACCCTGTTATTTGCAAATAACCCTTCCAACCATTCAGAATCAAACCATTTTATTTCCATGCCATTTTCATGAAATTCAACTTTGGAAAAGGTATGGACCCGCATCAGGTGGAAGGCAAGAATAGTGTTTTGCATAGCCCAATTTACCGGATAAAAATCCAAAAAAGTTTGATCGCCCAATTTCACTAAATGCACATGGAATTCAGCCTTTGCCTCTTCAGGAGCACCCTTCAGATATAAATTTAAAGTGTAAGTAAATCTGTTGGGAATCTCTTTACTGCCTAAATCAAAAGGGCTATTCATTTTTTCCATCCAAATGCTATCCTTAAAACTGATTTCCCAAATTACGGTATCGCCATTTATACTTTGCCATTTCCCTAACAGCTGATCATTTTTGACCAATTCATTTTCTGTGAATAAGGGATAAAATGAAAGTACGGTACAACCTGAAAAGATACAAAGACCAAGGAGTGTAATAAAAAAGGCTCTTTTTTTCATCATTAAATTTTTTATTTATTGTAAATAAAAGAGCCTTAGGAAGGCAAAGCAAATTATTTCGTTGAACTGGATTTACCTCATGCCAAACAAAAAAGTTGATTAGTTTTAACGGGTAAATCCTATTCCTCCACCAATTGAATAGAAGCAGAATTGATACAAAACCGCAAACCTGTTGGCGGTGGACCATCGGGGAATATGTGGCCTAAATGGGCATCGCAAACATTACACATGACCTCCACCCTTACCATGCCATGGCTGGTGTCTTTTTCGTATTTTATGGCGTTATCCTTTGCGGGTTCCGTAAAACTCGGCCAGCCACTTCCAGATTCAAATTTAAGGTCAGCATCGAATAATAAATTATCACAACAGATACAACTGTATTTTCCAGGATCGTGGGCTTCACAATAGGCCCCTGTAAAAGCCCTTTCAGTACCTTTTTGCCGGGTGATATAATATTGCTCGGCAGTGAGTTGTGCTTTCCATTCTGCTTCAGTTTTCTCCACTCTTCTATCAGGCTCAGGCGAACCATTATTGGCATACCTTATGACATCGTTCCAATTCATTTTTTTTATTTTATTTGTTTTCCTAACAACCCAAGCCACTAAATGGTTAGTTCCTTTTTTCTTGCAGTAATTTTTTCTACGATTACCACAAACAAAATCCCCAGAGTATATGCTAAAATATCACCCCACTGAAAAGTAGTTCCAATTACTACTCTGGCAATTGTATTGCCTTCCAAACCAAGTATTTCCACAATTTTTAAATATTGCAGAAATTCAATTAAGTAAGAAAACAGCAAAACGGCTATCCCCAATGGAATTACTTTAATTTTCATAAAAGATTTCCCAAAACAATACAGTAAAATCACCACCAGAAAGTCACCAAAAAAGGGACGAATAAACTGATCTCTCACATAAATCGCAATATAAACTTCCACTAAAAACAGAATTACTGTCAGAATGAAGTACTTAAGATTGAAGGTTAGTTTCAAAATAATTAAGATTTACTCCGGGAAAAGACTTGTGTCAATCCCCGGGATGATTTTAATTGCATTTTTATAATATAATTTCTTCAGGATCTCGTCTGGTAAACCCAGTCCGTACATCCTCCAAAAGGCATGGTATTTTTTGTAGTAGGGAAAGTACTCGTCCTCTGTTTCCAACACCCGGAAATAAGTAGGAAATTCCCCAGGCTGCCAACTGTCTTTGGCAAACAATACCCTGTCCTGATACTTTTGAAAGAATAAATTGGCATTTTTAGGCTGCCTGCCCA
Source organism: Flexithrix dorotheae DSM 6795 (assembly GCF_000379765.1). GTDB lineage: Bacteria > Bacteroidota > Bacteroidia > Cytophagales > Flammeovirgaceae > Flexithrix > Flexithrix dorotheae. Next base: position 54,566 of record NZ_KB903520.1, on the reverse strand, counting down.
GTTCTGCAATCACTGCTCCTATTCCCACATACATGTTTGGCATTTCATCCAACAACTCTCCAAGTTTACCCAGATTGTTGGCAAACCAACCCATATGTGCATTGATAAATGTAGTTTTAGGATGTTTCATGAACACATGATGCTGTTCGGCAATTATCTGCTCCCAGGGAACAGGATTATCAGCCCCCCTTTTCCTTCCCGGTTTCAATTTTAGCTCCAGCCACCTTTCATTTTTTTCATCCTGAGGATCCCAGAAGGATTTCGGATCGGCCGAGTGGATAATTACCGGAATTCCCAGCTCAGCACATTTCGCCCAAATAGGATCAAGTCTTTCATCATCCACCGCAACACGGTTCCCTTCAATATCTTTCACATTAAACCCAAGACTTTTATAAATTTTCAAACCACTTGCTCCATTTTTTACATCCTCCTCCAATTCCAGGCAAGCTTTTTCTGCCCAGCCTTCCTTGCCCACCCCCGTGAATGATACATTGGTAAACACAATGAAGCGATTGGGATAGTTTTTCTTCACATTTGCCATTGCTTTTGCCAGATAGTCGGTTCCGTTTACATCAAATAAATCTCCTACCCTGTGGAATCCTCTTCCACTTAAATTCACCAACACCGCCAGGTTCAAAGAATCCATGGAATCAACCAATTTAGATAAATCCTGAGTAGGCATATTAAACTGGTGGGAATGCACATCTATAAATGGAAATTTGGCCTGGCTCACCGGATTTTCAGGAACTACCAGAGTGGAAGTGGGATTGTACTCCTCAAAACTCATGACCAATTCTTTCTCCTTTTTTTCCTCCATTTCCTTTTTCACCTTCACTTCCTTAGCGGATTGTGCTGACTGGCACATCACTAAATTTACAGATAAACTGGTTAAAAAAAGTGCTAATAATAAATGCTTCATTTCGATTTAATTAATTTTTGTTTTTTTATCCTGAAGTATTTTTTCAATTCAGGAAGCTTACTTACAAAGCTTCTGTTTCCAGTCTGCTCCATATCTGCTTACCATAGTTTCACAAATATAAGCATTGGCCTCTTCTGGAGAATCGGTGATATAAACCAGATCCAGATCTGACTCAGAAATGGTTTTATTTCCTAATAAACTCTTTTTATTAAATTCTCTCAAATGTTTCCAAAACTCTGTTCCCATAGCAACTACAGGGAATTCCTTAATTTTCTTAGTCTGAATTAAAGTGAGTGTTTCGAACACTTCATCCAAAGTACCAAATCCTCCCGGGCAAACCACAAAGGCATAAGAATACTTCATTAACATAAACTTTCTCACAAAAAAGTAATTGAAGTCAATCCATTTATCCAGATAGGGATTAGGCTCCTGTTCGTGAGGCAGCAAAATATTACAACCAATACTCAAACCACCTACATCCTTGGCGCCTCTGTTGGCGGCTTCCATAATTCCCGGCCCGCCTCCTGTCATGATATTAAATCCTGATTTAGACAACTCAGCCCCAACAGCCCTGGCCATTTGATAATATTCATTGTCTTCCTTAAACCGGGCCGAACCAAAAACAGTAGCACAGGCCCCCACATTGCGAAGCTTCCTGTAACCCATTATGACTTCCTTAAAAATCTTAAAAGCACTTAGGAATTCGTTATAAGAACGGTGCGGTCCTTCCAAAAACCTTCGTTCATCTTTCTTGGTTGAAATTTTCTTTTTAAGTTCTTCTCTATCCAAAGTTTCTGTTCTTCCTTCCGACATACTTTCTTATATTTAGGTTATCATTCCCGTTCAAAAATTTTAGGGTAAAGCGGGACATTTTAATTTTTTGAATTTTAGATTTTGATCAGGTATAAATATTTTTTTGCCGCAACTAATTGAAATTGAGAAGAAATTGCTCAACCTTATTCAGTGCCGGCAATTGAAAATCCTAAAATATAAATTTTTTATGGATATAAGAGTAAAATTCCTTGGAGGGGCAAAAACCGTTACAGGCTCAAAATATTTACTGGAAATAGACGACTACAAATTATTAATTGACTGTGGACTATTTCAGGGATTAAAAGAATTAAGAAAGCGAAACTGGGATAATTTTCCCATCGATCCGGCTGAGGTTGACGCGATTATCCTCACCCATGCCCACCTGGATCATAGCGGCTATTTACCCAAGCTTTTTAAAGAAGGCTATGACGGCCCTGTTTTTTGTACAACCGCTTCGGGTGAATTACTGGAAATATTGCTTAAAGATTCCGCAAAATTGCAGGAAGAAGAAGCAAACTATGCCAAGAAAAAGGGCTATTCCAAACACAAAGATCCTAAGCCGCTTTACGATACAAAAGATGTTTTAAAAGTGCTTCCGAAAGTAAAAGGACTTGATTTTAAAGAGGAGGTAAAAATTAATGAATTGATCACTTTTCGCTTCCAGAATGCCGGGCATATTTTGGGAGCAGCCATTGTAGAAGTATTTATTCAGGGAGAAAACCAGCGGAAAAAGATTGTGTTTTCAGGAGACCTTGGCAGGTTTAATGATCCGATTCTTTATGCTCCGGAAATTATTGAAGAAGCAGATATCCTTTTTGTGGAATCTACTTATGGAAACAGAAATAATCCGATGGTTAATCCCAAACAAAATCTGGCTGATGCCATCAATGCAGCTTGTGAAAGAAATGGATGTGTACTGATACCCGCATTTGCTATTGGCAGAACCCAAACTTTGCTCATGTACATAAAAGACTTGTATGCCAGTGGGGAAATTCCCGAAATTCCGGTTTTTATGGATAGTCCAATGGCCATAACCGCCACCAGTATTTACAGCCACCATACCAAATACCACAAAATTGAGGATGATGCCCTTGAAAATAATGAATCGTTCATAAAGCTTTCCAAACACCTGAATATAGTGCAATCCCATGAGGGCTCGGTGGCTTTAAATTATATTCAGAAAAATGCCATCATCATTTCTGCCAGTGGTATGATGACTGGTGGAAGAGTTTTACATCACCTTTACAATAGATTGCCCAGAAAAAATGACTCTTTGCTCTTAGTTGGTTACCAGGCAGAAGGTACCCGGGGAAGACGCATTGTGGATGGAGAGGAAGAGATTAAAATATTTGGGCAAATGGTGAAAGTAAATTGCAAAATAGAATTTATTGACGGTCTTTCTGCCCATGCCGATCAGGAAGAATTACTGCAATGGCTGAAAGGATTTAAAAAACATCCGAAACTGACTTTTGTAATCCATGGAGAGGAAAAAAGTGCCCAGACACTGGCCACCATTCTTCATCAGGAGTTTAACTGGAATACAAAAGTCCCTGATTATATGGAATCAGTGGTTTTGTTTAAGGGAATTTGATTAACTAGTCCAAAGCATTTTTCAACTCAGCAATTGAACTTATAATTTTTGTAGGTTCAATACCCCATGGATCGAAAATTTGATCGGGAGAACGCTTTACCCAGGCTGCCTTCATACCATAACTCAAGGCCCCAATTACATCAAATGAATTTCCGGAAATCAACCAGGACTTTGATATTTCAGTGTGCGTAACTTTGTTGAAATGGGCGTAACCTTTCGGGTTGGGTTTAAACGTCTTCAATTCTTCCATACTCACAATTCCTTCAAAAAAGTGAAGAATATCTGCCTTTACCAATAATTCGCTTACAGCATTTCTACTTCCAATGGAATAGGCAAACAACCGATGGCCCGTTCCATTCAATTCTGCCAAAGTTGCCTTCGCATCTGGAAAAGCGGGTAAAACTTTATAAACTTCCATTAATGAAGATTTCTGCTCCTTGCTAAGGTTAATTTTAAAAGCGAGACAACAATAGTCTAAAGCCTGGGCAGTGCAAACAGAAAAATCTATATAATGATTCATTAATCCCCGCCTGAAGGAATACTCCAACTGCTTATTTCGCCACATTTCCATAAATGCCTTAGCCTGCATTCCTACTCGTTTTTCCAAAGCATCGAACACCCCGGAGGTATCAATCAGGGTTCCATAAACATCAAAAGCCAGGGTGTATTTCATAGCATTAGGTAGTTTTTGGTTTAACCCCAAAAAGAAAGGGAGAGTTCTTCCTTTCCCTAAAATTCAAAAAAGAAACCATGTATCAGACTACTGGACAAAAATAATCTTAGAAAGATATGTTCTTTTAGAAATTCCTTTTGTATGGTTTTTAAAGGAGAGTTAAAAACCTCCCCCTAACCCCCTCGGTGAGGGGAAAAGCCACTTTGAGTCTGTTTTTTACCTTGAAAAATAAGCTGAGTTTTTTAATTAAACATATTAAAATTTTAAGTTGTAATCATTTTCCCCTTCTGGAAGTAGTTCGGCACTCCAAGGGTAGGGAAAGTTTTTTTTAAAAAATTTTCCATCACAAAACTATTTGGTCTGACCCCCTACCCCCTCCAAAGGGGAAAATACATTTCCCCCTTTAGAGGGGGTAGGGGGAGGAAGTAAAGTTGGTAAGTTTTAATAATTCAATTTGTATAAATGTCTAGTAGTATGACCATGCATTTTAAAATATCCCAATTACAGAGGATCTGTCAACCACTTAATAGCATTTTCCTTTTCTTCAAAAAATTGAGTGATTGTAATATTGGAAGAATCAGATTCTTGCATCAGTTGCTCCGCTGCCAGTTGTTGAATTAAATCAGAATTGACTACAATGGCAATTTTTTCCAATTTCCATTTCAATTCCTGCTTTACCATATCGGTTACCCATAATTGTAAGTCAGGGTTCACCGTAAATAACATTTGGCGTTCGTCAATCAATAACTTTGCAGGAGGGTTTTGATTCAAAACCACCAAATAATCAGTGAATACTTTTTGATATTGAATTTCAGTCATCCCGGCAGTTTCAGAGAGCCAAATTGCTTCGACTAATTTTTGAGGTTTATAATAACCAAGCCTTAAAAAAGGGCTCTCATATAAAGTCTTCATTTTTAATGAATTCAATTAAAATTCCATTTATAATTAAACATACAGTACAAGTAAAAGTTTTCAAAATTTTGTTTCAAGATGGCGGGGATTTATACCTAGGAGATTTTGGCAATTATCATGAAGTCTGCCAGTATTTTAATTTTTTTGAATGAAGTTGCAAGTACATTTAGAAGCAAAAATTACAATTTAAAATTCCCTTAAAGCACTTACATTAATCTGCCAGCTTTTCCCCCTCTCGCATTTTCTTGCCTGGCTTTTTATCATCCCTATAGTTCAAAGACCTGATTAACCTTCTTACCTTAATGGAGAAGAGCAAATCTGTGGTTTCCCTTTTGCCATCTGTTCCGCTTTTGGAGCTTTGAGTGGTGAACTGAAATTCTGAACTCCAATCCGGTGTGATTTTATATTTTAAACCCACCATCCCTCTGGCCCTGTCATTATTCTTAAAAATATTGATGGATTCTGTTTGCTTAAAATCCTGGAATAATTCAATTGAAAAAAGCAAAGAAAAATATTTTTCCTGCACGTTTCTTTTAAATGGGAGAGCAGTGGAAATCCGATATCTTCCTCTGTCTGAAAAAGAAACCTCTCCATCATCCAGTGAGCGGACCCACCTTTGTTCATAACGGAATAGGTGGTTGATTTTAAACCAGGAAATTACCGGCCAGGAAAAATTAGCACCCTGCCATGTTCTGGTCTCAAAAGTATTCGAATAATCCTTGTAATTAAAATAGAAAAATCTTAGTCCGGCTCTAAGGTCTACTGGAGAATTGAAATGATACCGCACAGAGTTGCCCACATTAAAATGGTACCAGGATAATTCATCTACTGTCCTGAAACCAGCATGAGCCTGCATTTCCCACCTTTTTGCAAAATAAAACCCAGGCAGGTAATCCAGCCAAAATTGATTAGTGACAGACCTTGCGGTATCCTGACCTAAGGATTGGAAGCACACAAAAAACAAAGAGAGGAAAAAAAGTTTTTTTAAGACAGATTGAAATTGAAAAACCAAAGGATTTTCAGATTGATTATACAAAAATTTAATTTTCAATAAATAAAGTTCAATTTTGCCTGAACTACAACAGATATGCTGATAATATGGAAGATTATTCTTACCAAACCATTTTAAACATTGCTGAAATTTTTGCACAACACGAAGTAAAAAATGTGGTGCTTTCCCCAGGCTCAAGGGTTGCTCCTCTCACCATTGCATTTACCCACCATCCGGAAATTAAAGCCATTACCATAAGCGATGAAAGATCAGCTGCTTTTGTGGGACTTGGCATGGCACAACAGCTCAGAAAACCAGTGGTTATATCCTGTACTTCAGGTACAGCGGCTTTAAATTATGGCCCCGCCATAGCGGAAGCATTTTATCAAAATATTCCTTTGATAGTGCTCACAGCTGACCGCCCACCTGAGTGGATTGATCAACAGGACGGACAGACTATCCGACAGCAAAATATCTTTGAAAACCATATCAAAGCCTCCTACCAATTGCCTGCAAATTATTCCCACCCGGATGCCAAATGGCATGTGAACCGAATAATAAATGAGGCCATCAATTTGAGTAAAAACGGAGTTCCCGGACCTGTGCATGTCAACCTGCCTTTTCGTGAGCCATTTTATCCAAAAGCAGATCAGGAAATCAAATTCACTTCGGGAAGAATTATCAGGGAGGAAAAAAATTCAGGTATACTCCTGCATAAACAATGGAAAACCAAAGCGGAAGTATGGAAAAGCTACCGCAAAATATTGGTAGTAGCTGGTCAGGGAAGAAAAGATAAATCGTTGAACGAAACTCTGGGAAAGCTCCATGTTCCTGTGGTTGCCGATATTATTTCCAATGCCTTTAATGCCAAAAATGCCATCAGGCATCAGGATGCTTTTCTGGCTAATTCCAACTCTAATTTAACCCAACTTCAACCAGAATTGCTTATCACTTTTGGGAACTCTGTCATTTCTAAAAACCTGAAGTTATTTTTGCGAAAAAATCCTCCCAAATATCATTGGCACATTCAGGAAGAGGGAAATGTGGCGGATACTTTTCAATGTCTTACAGATATTATCCGGGTGCAGGCTGATTATTTTTTCAGGGAACTTTTGAATCAAAACCTGGAAAAGGAAAGCCATCATTCATTTTTAGAAACCTGGAAAAAGGAGGATGAAAAAATTGAAAAATTCCACCAAAACTATTTCCAAAACCAGACTTTTTCAGAATTTGAATCGGTGAAATCAGTATTGGAAGACCTCCCAAAAAACAGTAACCTTCATTTGGCCAACAGCATGTCGGTGCGGTATGCGAATTTTATTAATTTAAAGGAAAATCAGGAAACAGAAGTTTTTGCTAACCGTGGAACCAGTGGCATTGATGGCAGTTCCAGCACCATGATAGGGCATTCGCTTGTTTCTGATAAGGTGCAATTTTTAATTACCGGAGACCTTGCCTTTTTTTATGACAGAAATGCTTTTTGGAATAATTACCTGAAAAAGAATATCAGGATTTTACTGCTTAACAATCATGGAGGAACAATTTTCCGAATGATTGAGGGGCCAAGAAAACTTAAGGAGTTAGAAGAATATTTTGTAACCCGGCAAAATCTGGATGGGGAAAGTTTGGCCAATGAATTTAATTTCGAGTATTCTATCGCTAATTCCAGAGCAGATTTTCAAAAACAATTACCAAAATTTTTATCTGGTGAAGAAGGACCAAAAATCCTCGAAATCCAAACAGATCAGGCAACCTGCCAGGAAGTATTCTTAAACTATAAAGCCGAAGTGGGGAAAATCATTTCTTAAGTAATCCTTAATAAGGATCGTGTAAAAACTTATCCTTTTTATATCTTTAGGGCGCTAAAAGATTTACCTATACCCTAAATCAACTACTCAAAAATGAACAAGCTCGCAGCAATTGCTTTATTGCTTTTTTTATCTTTTACCACTATGGCTCAGGAAAATGATTTACCCCTTAAAGAAATCCCTCCTTATCCGGAAAGCTATTCTCCGGGAAATGTGATGGCCAGAATGGTGGAAGGACTGGGCTACCGATATTATTGGGCAACAGAAGGATTAACCGAAAAGGACCTGAACTATAAGCCGGAAGGAGAAGCCACCAGAACCAGTCAGGAAACGCTAGACCATATTCTGGGACTTTCAAATACATTGGTGAACGCCACTAAAAAGCAACCTAATATTCGATCGGGAAAGGATGAAAAACTGACTTTTGAGGAGACCCGGGCCAGGACATTACAAAATTTAAAAGAAGCATCTGAAATTCTAAGGAACTGTAAGGAAAAAGATTTTGATGAATTTTTAGTGGTATTTCAAAGAGGTGATAATAAGTCTGAGTTTCCCTTCTGGAACATGATCAACGGACCAGTTGCCGATGCCATTTACCATGTAGGTCAGGTTGTTACTTTCCGAAGAAGTTCCGGAAATCCCATGCCAAAAGGAGTAAGTGTTTTTATGGGGAAAACAAAGGAGTAGGAAGGTTTCAAATGCATTTGGTAATTTTCAGCACTACTAGATGCTTTTGAAGCCTTATTTACCATTTACCCATATTTCCCCAACATATCCCAAGGGTTTTCACCCTTCAACCCAACTTACTTTTTTTTGTCATTGACAAAAAAAAGTAAGCAAAAAAAGTCTAGTCAGAAAGATGCTTCCTCCCGCAAACCCCAACACATCTCCCCTTCTTACTATTTCAGCAAGCCTCCATAGTTTAAATAAGCTATCTGATTCAAAATCATATTCCTTAAGCAGATTGCAAATAAATTTTTGCCTTTTTTATCGACTCCAAAAATTTCCCTAAACCAATCAAAATCTTTATCCTGCCAATAGTCTGATTGATTTAATCTTTGTATCAGTGCTTGAAATTGTTTTTCAGAATTTAATTAATCAGTTTTTATGATTTAAACATCTATTTACTCATCAACATATCCAACAATTTCCGATCTAGTTTGTGACCATACCAGTCTTCGTAATCTACATCTTCTCTTCCTGAATCCAGAATTCCAAAGCTTCCTTTAAATTCCCACAGGGCAAACCCAATTCCGTTTTCCGTTAAAACATCGGTTACATCACTGAACCAGGCCAAAAATACATCATGCGGGGTTTTATTATAGGCTCCACATTCTCCGCAATGCACGCCAACTCCTTTTTGCACCAATTCTATCCAGGGTTTATACATTTCTTCCAGCATGGCTTTACTTAAATATTGATCACCCACCTGGCCAGGCCATTTTGGTTCAGGTAAATTACTGGAATCTTTATACACCCAACTGGCTTTATAATGGGAAATAATGGCCGGATTATAACCCCTGCAACTCTGGCCAATATCCAAATCCATAATTTCGGGAATTACATCACGTCCTACATTGTTACCATCCGCTATAATTAAATGATCAGGATTTGCACTTCTTATGGCTTTGGAAGCCATGAGTGCCAATTTCCTGTATTGGTCTCCGGGTATGGCCGATCTTTTGGAATGTTGATCATTCATATCTTCCCGCACACAGGGTTCATTAAGCAAATCAAAGGAAATTTTTTCTCTGGAAACATTTTTAAACCGCTTCGCCCAAAACTTCCAGTGATAAGCAAAATCCTCCATGGCTTCCTCACTGGTCCATAAATTATAAGGTTCCTGAAATCCAGCATTTACACAAAACCCGGGAGCTCTGTGCAAATTTAGGCTCACATGTAAATTGTATTTATGAGCCAGATAAACCAGTTCCTCAATCTCCTCCACTCTTTTTTTATCAAATTTTCTTATCCTGGAAGTGGTAATAGGTTTTTCACGGTCAAATTTCACATAATAAGGATATGCCATGGGCAACCTCACAAAATCAAACCCCCAATCACTCATCCATTTAAAATATTCCTCTTTTGATTTTCCTCTGCCTTTATTAGGATCCGGGGAAAAGAAATCCAGAAAGTTAAATCCTTTCCATTTAGGAAGCTTGTTGGTAAGTTTTGGCTGTGATGCAGCCAATGACAACTGAGCGCCCATTACTATGCTGCCTGCAATTGCTCCAGTTTTCTTAATAAAATCTCTTCGGTTTTGCTTTTTTTCAATTTCCATGTTTTACTTTTTTTACCTTTTCCAATAAACAAAATAATATCCTTTGAGGAAATAACATTTGACAGATTTGGCAAAATAAATGGCTGAAACCCGGGATTATTTATCTCAAATAATTCACCTGATTTCAGCCAAAATAAAAGTAAAAATCTTAAAAAAAAGTCCTAGTTAGATTCCTGCATATAGTGATCCACTGCTTCACGCACAGAACCATATTCATCCAGCAATTCTTTTGCTTTTTCTTCCGAAACCGATGTAGCTTCCATCACCATATTAATGGCCCGGTTAACGAGTTTATGATTGCTCAGCTGCATATCCACCATTTTATTTCCCCTCACTTTCCCAAGCTGAATCATTACCGAAGTAGATACCATATTGAGCACTAATTTCTGTGCAGTTCCGGACTTCATTCTGGTGCTTCCGGTTACAAACTCAGGCCCCACTACAACCTCCACAGGAAACTCCGCAGCTGCAGCCACCTTCGACCCTTCATTACAAACAATACAGCCGGTTAGCATCCCAGCCTTCCTAGCATCATTCAATCCACCTATTACGTAAGGAGTTCTCCCTGAAGCGGCAATGCCTATTACCGTATCTTTTTCATTGATGTCAAATGCTTGCAGGTCTTTCCACGCCTGCTCAAAATCATCTTCAGCATATTCCACGGCCTTCCTGATGGCTTCATCTCCACCAGCCATTAGCCCGATAACCATTCCGTGTGGCACCCCATAAGTAGGAGGGCATTCTGAGGCATCCACTATGCCAAGCCTTCCGCTTGTTCCCGCCCCAATGTAAAATAATCTTCCGCCATTTTTCATTCGCTTCACGATTTCCTCAACCAGTTTCTGAATAGAAGGGATAGCTTTTTCCACTGCCAGGGGAACTGTCTGGTCTTCCTTGTTAATGTTCTTCAGCAGGTCAAATAATGGCATTTTTTCCAAATTATCATATTTGGAAGAAGACTCTGTTGTACTCATCTTTTATGTGCTTTTAATATTACAAAATTTGATCATGATAGTAATTATTTATGTAGTTAAGGTTCTCGTAATTGTCAGGCTGGTTGATGGTAATCAGCCAGTCCTGTAATAGGACTCTCCAAAATATTTCCCAAAATTATCTTTTTTTTCTGTGATTCACGAACCAGAATGTCTTTAAAATGAAAAGCTATACTTCCAACAAAGTGCACAGGCACTGTATTACAGCTTTCATATTTCATCACATTCCTGTCGAAAAAGCCTTGGAAACCCTCCTCCAACAACTTTATGATGTAGGGATGATTTTTATATCTGTGGGCAAACCTGGAAAATCCAGCCAGGTATCTGTTGGGGTATGGTTTTCTGTATACTGCTTCCAGAACAGTGTCTTTTTTAATCTGATAGGACTCCATGAAGGAGACTTTCAACAATTCGGGAAACTCTCCTTTCAAAAAATTGCTGAGCAATTTTATTCCGATATACGCTCCACTGCCTTCATCCCCTAAAATATAGCCCAGGGGTGGCACATTTTCCTGAATAGTAATTCCATCGAAATAACAAGAATTGGCACCAGTTCCCAAAATACAGGCAATTCCCTTTTCATGGCCACAAGTTGCCCTTGCCGCAGCAAGAAGGTCATTATTTACTGCAATTTCAATATTGGGAAATATTTTTTTCAAGGCCTGTTTCACCACCTCTCCCTTTTCATCGGTACAACCAGCGCCATAAAAATAAACCTTTTGAATAGTGAACGCAGTTAATTCAGGTTTGAGGTTGATTTTCAGGGCCTTAATAATACTATCAGCACCCTGGTAATAGGGATTTATTCCAGGTGTTTTAATGGTAGTAATTTTTCCTTTTTCACTTACTACCGCCCAATCAGTTTTGGTAGATCCGCTGTCTGCTATTAATATCATGAGAATGCAAAGAATAATAGGCTGGGTGCCAGAATAATTTTACCAAAACAATTATTTCAGCATTTGGTAAAATACAATACGTTAAAGCAAAGGTAATAGGCTAATAATCAATTTAAAAACCTTTAATCTTCAATAAAACACAGAGAGGCGGCCCCGATAATTCCGGCTTCATTTCCCAATGTAGCCAGTCTGATATCCAGTTTATCCGTATAATAGGGTGTGAGATAATGATTAATGGAATCGTACATGCTATGTCTTACATACTCGAAAGTATCGGAAACTCCACCTCCAATTAAAACAGTTTTTACATCCAGCAACCTGATAGCGCTTACTATGGCTTCTCCGAGATATTTTCCTACATCAGAGAAAATTTCAAGCGCCAGACTATCCTGTCCATGAGCGGCTTTCACTACCTTTTTAGGATTTAAAACGCCCATTTCCGAAAGGACTGATCGTCCTTCATAACCCTCCAAAGTAGTAAGGGCCATGCCCAAAATCCCCTTTTTCCCAATATTTTCTTCAATAGTTTTACCATTGCTGGAAACGATATGGCCAATTTCCATTCCGTTGCCATCACCCCCTTTAAAGATTTGTCCGTCAATCACGGCTCCTCCCCCAACTCCTGTTCCCAGAGTAATAAAGATAAAATTATCAGGAACTTTATTTTCGGCAAAGTAATATTCTCCAAGAGCAGCTGCATTGGCATCATTTTCCACATGAAAAACAATGTCTTTAAAATGATCTTTCAATTCTCCTAAAAACCGCTTTTTTTCCAGACCAGGGATATTTGGTAATTCCAGTGTCCAGAGCCTGTCTTTGGAAAGTGTTCCAGGCACACCAATTCCCACCTTTTTTACACTCGGATTTTTTTCGAGTTGTTTGGTCAGAATTTTTTTAAAATTCTTAATGAATTTTCCATCCTCTCCTACCTCAGCTGTTGGGTACTTTTTCTTATAGATTAAATTTCCTGTAGTTTCTACCAGACCAAATTTTACATTTGTTCCTCCAATATCAATTCCTAAGAATTTTTCCATTTGATATGTGTTATTTCGGTATTTAAGTACTTTTACTTATTTAATATTAAGAAAAAACGCTTCCCCATTTGAAACAGAAATTTAAAGGGAAGACTTTAGCCATGCAGGAGGATACTCTTTTTTTAAAGTAGCAAACACTTCCACATTCCAATCCAATATTAAAAGAATTAATTAACAGGTCAAAAATTTAAGGATGATTATTGAAAATATTCCTAACCTTTTTCTTTGTTTTGAGTTTTAATCTTTTGCTATTATTAAAACCGAGAGGCACTAAATTAAAATAAATCAGAAATCAAGATGCTAAAAAAAATATTAAAATTCACAGGCCTTGTCGTTTTGGCTATTTTAATAATCATTTTTCTCTGGGGATTTATCAGCCATGAGAAAGAGCCCTTGGGTAAGGAAGGCCCCGAAGCTGAGCAAGTGGCTCAAAACATGCTAAAATCAATAAATGAACCTGCATGGGATTCAACTAAACTTGTAGCCTGGACATTCAAGGGAATGCATACCTATTTGTGGGATAAGGAAAGAAATTTTGTAAAAGTAAGCTGGGGGGAAAAGGAAGTATTGGTGAATATGGATAGCATAAAGGGCAAAAGTTACGAAAATAGCACAGAGATCACCGGAGGGGAAAATCAGAAACTTGTAGATAAGGCCTGGGCCTACTTTTGTAATGATAGTTTTTGGCTAAATGCAGCTGCCAAACTTTATGATCCCGGTACTGAAAGGAGTCTGGTTACTCTTGAAGATGGAAGGAAAGGGCTAAAAATCTCCTATTCATCCGGAGGAGTAACACCTGGAGATGCCTATGTCTGGTTATATGATGAGAATTTCCAGCCAACCAGCTGGAAAATGTGGGTAAGTATTATTCCCATCGGTGGCCTGGAATTCACCTGGGAAGACTGGAAAACCTTAAGCACAGGAGCCAAAGTAGCTACTTTGCATCAAAATGACCTTTTAGACATTGAAATCACTGATTTAAAAGCAGGACAAGATTTTCAGCATTTTGAATTAAACCAGGATCCCTTCATTCCACTTTTGGAAATGATTAAAAAGTAAGAAAAATATTAAATCAAAACCTTCTCCTATCCCCTATTGGAAGGATTTAGGAGAAGGTTTTTAATTATTTAATTCCATAGGAAACTAAAAAAGAGTAACTCTAAAATCCTTTCAATTCCTGATAAAGCCTGGCCACAGGCAAGCCCACTACATTGTAAAAAGAACCTGAAATTCTGGAAATGCCTGCCATACCTATCCATTCCTGGATACCATAGGCACCGGCCTTGTCAAATGGTCGAAACTTTTGAATGTAATAGTTAATTTCTTCATCGGACAATTCATTGAAATAAACCTCTGTGGTGTCACTAAAGCTAATTTCCTGATCAACCGAAAGCAAACAAACTCCGGAAATCACTTCGTGTTTTTTCCCCGATAATGCTTTTATCATATATTCGGCTTCTGCTGCATCTGCCGGTTTTTCCAGTAGTTTATTCCCCATTACCACAGTAGTATCTGCAGTAATAATTAACTCATCTGGTTTCAACTCCAGTTTGAAGGCATTGGCTTTTCGTCTGGCAAGCAACTCTGCCACTTTTTGGGGAGGATAATCTTCAGGAAAATCTTCCGGAGTAGGTTTTACTTTCACCTCAAATTCAATTCCCAAATCACTCAAAAGCTGTTTTCGCCTGGGTGAATTCGAACCCAGTATAATTTTATTTTTTGTCTTTAACATATTTATTCCAAATTAAACCACCGTTTCTTTTTCAGGCATTCTAAACCGTAAAAGAAACAATAACCCTACAATAAAAAAGGCAACCAGAGCCAAAGCGCCATCCCGCATACTTTCTGTATAATGCTCCATGGCACCATATACAAATGTGCCTACTACAATTGAAAACTTTTCTGTGACATCATAAAAACTAAAAAAAGAAGTGGTATCTACCGTTTCCTGAGGAACAAGTTTTGAATAGGTAGAGCGGGACATGGACTGAATTCCGCCCATCACCATCCCTACAAAAAAAGCAAGGATATAAAATTCTGTAGATGTTTTCAGTAAATAGGCATCAATACAAATCCCTACCCAAATTACCAGCATTATGAGGATGGACATTTTATTTCCCTTCAACTCGGATATTCGAGCAAATAAATAGGCCCCGGCAATCGCCACCAGCTGAATAATCAAAACTGTCATGATCAACTGGCCGGTATCCAGGGCAATTTCCTTTTCTCCAAAAGTAGCAGCCAACAACATCACGGTTTGCACCCCGGCATTGTAAAAAAACAAAGCGGTGAGAAACCTTTTAATGGGTTTCATTTTCAAAACCTGTTTAAAAACCCCATACAATTCTTTGTAGCCTTTTTTAAACAAATGGCCTCTTGTAGGCTTTCGGTGGTGGATATTGGAAGGAAGATAATGAAAAGCAATTTGGGCAAAGGCAATCCACCAGACTCCAACTGTTAAAAATGATAATTGAGCGGGAAATTTACTTTCAGGATCTATCCCAAATACTTCGGGATTTAAGACAATGATTAAACTGAAAATTAACTGGATTACACTGCCCACATAGCCCATGGCAAAGCCTTTAGCGCTTATTTTATCGAAGCGATTGGGTGTGGTAATTTCCGGCAGATAGGAATTGTAAAAAACCAGGGAGCCAGCCCAGCCTATGCAGGCCAGTGTGCTGGCAATTATTCCAAATTCAATATTTTTCCCATTAAAAAAGGCCAAAGCGATACAGGCACCTCCACCCAGATAAACAAAAAACTTCATCATTCTTTTCTTCCAGCCACCGTAGTCGGCAATGCCCGAAAGAATAGGGGAAATAAGTACAATTACAGAAAAAGCAAAAGATAAAGAGTAAGTGTAGAGTACGGTATTTTCAATAGAAAATCCAAAAAACTGGACCTTATCCCCATCAAAAGCAGCCCTGGTTACCTGATTATAATAAACAGGAAATATGGCAGAGGAAATGGTGAGTGCATAAACAGAATTAGCCCAATCGTAGGAACACCATGCATTAATAATTTTTGGATTATCCTTAATTATTTCCTGGGGTTCACTTTTAGCCTGCAAGTTCAATTATTATTAATTTTAGTCAGAAACAAAATAAAAATTCAAATCAACAAAAAAATTTCAACCCTAAAAACTTATTTCCATGGTAAAATATGTTGAGCTACATAGGAAAAACCAATCCGGGATAGATATATTTAATTGGCAATTTGAACAGAAAAAGAACATAATTGTTTATCTATGTAGTTAGATAAATTTTAATTCAAAACCACTTCTAATATACAATTAAAAGGGGTTAGAAAATCACCTTGTTTCTTTAATGATAAATCATTTTCAAATTAATGAAGAAAAAGGTCTAAGATTAAAATTTTATTATATTTTTGTAATTTAGTTTGAATCTAAATAAAAACAAGCATAAATGAGTGTAGATAAAGACTCTGAGATTTTAGAAGAATTTACCTCCAAGGAATATGAGCATGGTTGGACTGCCAATCTTGAAGCTGATGAAATTCCTAAAGGTTTAAGTGAGGATGTGATAAGACTTATTTCTGCCAAAAAAGAAGAGCCTGAGTGGATGTTGGAATGGAGATTAAAGGCTTTCAATACCTGGTTGAAAATGGAGGAACCGAATTGGGCAAATGTCAAATTCCCCAAAATCGATTTCCAGGATATTATATATTATTCAGCACCCAAGCAAAAAACCAAACCCAAATCACTGGATGAGGTTGATCCTGAGTTGCTGAAGACATTCGAAAAATTAGGTATTTCCCTTACTGAGCAGAAAAGGTTGACTGGTGTGGCTGTAGATGCTGTTATTGACAGTGTATCCGTAGCCACTACTTTCAAGGAAACACTTAGTGAACTTGGTATTATCTTTTGTTCATTCAGTGAAGCGATTCAGGACCATCCTGAGTTGGTGAAAAAATATATTGGTTCGGTAGTTCCTGTGGCTGACAACTATTTTTCAGCACTGAATTCTGCTGTTTTCAGTGACGGATCATTCTGTTACATTCCAAAAGGTGTGAAATGCCCTATGGAATTATCCACTTATTTCAGGATTAATGCAGCTAATACAGGACAGTTTGAGCGAACTTTAATTGTAGCAGAAGAAGGATCTTATGTGAGTTACCTGGAAGGATGTACCGCACCAATGCGGGATGAAAATCAATTGCACGCTGCGGTAGTTGAAATTTACGCGTCCAAAGATTCTGAGGTAAAATATTCTACAGTACAAAACTGGTATCCTGGTGATGAGAATGGTAAAGGAGGTATTTACAACTTCGTAACCAAAAGGGGATTGTGTTTTGGAGATAATTCCAAAATTTCATGGACTCAGGTTGAAACTGGTTCTGCCATTACCTGGAAATACCCAAGTTGTATTTTGAAAGGAGATAATTCCATTGGAGAATTTTATTCTGTAGCGGTAACAAACAATTACCAGCAGGCTGATACCGGAACCAAAATGATTCACATTGGTAAAAACACCAAAAGTAGAATTGTGTCTAAAGGGGTTTCTGCCGGAAAGAGTCAAAACAGTTACAGAGGTTTGGTGAAGGTAATGAAAAGAGCAGAAGGGGCCAGAAACTTTTCTCAGTGTGATTCTTTGCTCATGGGCGATAAATGTGGGGCACATACTTTCCCTTATATTGAAGTAGATAATAAATCCGCTATGGTAGAGCACGAAGCGACTACCTCAAAAATCGGAGAAGATCAGATATTCTATTGCGGCCAAAGGGGAATTGATCCTGAGCAGGCAGTGGCTTTAATTGTAAATGGCTATGCTAAGGAGGTGCTAAAACAGTTGCCAATGGAATTTGCCGTAGAAGCTCAAAAATTATTAGCCATCAGCCTTGAGGGCAGTGTAGGATAATTTTTGCTCAGTAAAAAATTAATCAATCGTAATTTTTTAACCCTTATATGATTTTTCATGTAAGGGTTATTTATTTTAATACCTTGGCATTTTAATACAATGCTTGTTTCAGCTGGATTGCAATTGTTCTTGTGTGGATTTAATCAGGATTAAAAATGCTAGCATAGCATTTCGGAATTACAAATTCCGAATAGCATTAGATTGAAAAGATTACAAAGGGAGAAGTTTGCCACTTCTCCATTTGTAAAAATCCCGACTCCTACTGTTTCCCCATAAAGAAAGGAACTTCTACTTCATTTTCTAAAACAATATTGCCTTTTATTCTTACACTTATTTTTGAGGAGACAAAAGCATTTCCAGGTTCAGTGGTCCCTGAAAAATATACGGTAAAATCTTCGTCATCCGTATCGGTGATGAATCCCCAGAATTTGTCTGTTAACGCATCCACTCCGGCCTGATTCAGGCAACCTGAAACTTCCACCACTTCACCAGAAGTAGCAGGAATTTCCGCTTCACAATTTTCGAAAATATTAAATTTGCCATTCGAATCATCCTCATAGACGCCTGTTGAAATAATACTGGTGGCCTCATTTTGAGCATCAGGGGTAAAAGCCAATCCAATACTTTCAATGGAAACCTTTTTTATTTCGGCATCATCCGGAAGGTCCAGGTCAATTAGAAGTAAATCAAATTCGGCTTTGGTCACTTTTTGGGATTCCTCAAAATCCCCGGTTTGTTTAATATCATATTCATAATTACTCACCAGATTGACCACAAAATTGAAAGTTTGCGTATCACATCCCATAAGCATTATAGAGGAAATTATTATTGCTATTATTCTTTTCATTATCCAGTTCTGTTTTTTGAATTTGTAGGTTGAAAGTTTATTCCTGATCTGCTCCAAATGCAAATCCTAAACCGGCAGAAAACACATTTTCTACTCCCAGGTTATAATCCGCATTTAGCCTGAATACTCCAAGATTTAACCCGAGCCCCAGGGTAAATTTAGGTTTGTTCTTTGTTTCCAAAGCCAGGCTTATAGTTTCCTCTTCTCCAGTCTGATCGGTGGTATATTCCAAATCCATCTTAGAAGAACCCAAACCAAGGCCACTATAAACGGTAAGCACTCCGGTTTCATAACTTCCCTGTAGACTAATAAAATTAGATTTGGCATCTACTATATTTCCCACTGAAAAGGAATTCCAGTAATACCCAACTGCCAGATCGATTGGAAAAGTTTCAGTTAAATACTGGGAAATACTATGTCTAGCTCCAAGCCCGAGCATATTCAATTTACCTAAATCTTCACTCACATCAAAGGCATAAAACCTTACTGTAGCCTCCGTGCCCAAAATCGAACCAATGCTCAATTGAGGAAATGCAACTGGCATAATATCCATCCCTAAGCCGCCTGGAAAATAGGTTTCGGTACCTTCATCTCCTTTAGCCACCACCACATTTGTACTTCCAAAAATGGTTGGGGCTGTTACCGTTTGTGAAGGAGTAAAACCGTCTTCAGTTTCTGCACTAAATGTTTTACTATTATTTGAAATCAGGGCAGTAGTAGTGACCAGCCCCAGGTACATTTGAAATCCGCTCTTCTTTACTTTGGCATCCCGGAATAAACCACTGTTCATGTTGGCCCCAAAAGCATCGGAAAGGGGCTGCATATATCCAGTGCCATTTTTTCCTGAATATTTGGAAACAAAATCTTCCAGGTTTTGGCTGAACCCCCATTGCAAGGAGAAAGTAAAAAAGAGTAACAAATAAATAATTTTGTTTTTTATCATAGTTTGGTTTTCCTTAAAATAGTTTTTTGATTTAAAAAATTAATTCCCTTTAAGTGACTTTTTCTCCATAAAGGTCAACAGGAAAATGTACAAAAGTTTGTTAAGAAGTGTAAACAGGTAAAATAATTTTCTAATGCTAATTTGTTGGAATAAATGGTTCCTTCAAAATCCCTTAACTTACTTTAGGAAATCAAATGAAATTCCTTCATATGTTTAGTTTTTATCATTTCATCTAATTTTTTCCTCTGTACGTTTACCTTTTCCCTGCCCGGTATACCTCCCTTTACAAATACTTTCCAATAATTTCCAAAAAACTTGTACCATGGGAAAATTACCATTTACCAAAAAACTATTCACCTTTCTTGCAGTGATTTTTATTTCTATAATGTTACAAAGTTGTATCCACTGCATTATGTGTCCTTCCTGTTGCCAGGAAGCCAATACTTCACTGCATAAGCAAAAAGCCGGGGAAAAAGTATATGCCAAAAAAATCATAAAATCCCCTTTTGCCCATCCTCAGAAATTTTCTGGTAACAAGTACAAGCCACAAAAAGACTAAGGGCCATTCTTACAGATTTAGTCCTGTGGCATTGATATTACTTTTCCAACCATTCAAAAATTTGAAACTATGAAACCAGGAATAATTCACATTTGCTCCGTGCTGTTCTCTTTGATCCTACTTGCTCATCATGCACAAGGCCAACGGGAAATTTCAGAAAAAACCCAAAAAATGTATTGCTCTGCTCGTTTACAGGCTATTCTTGGCCCAGGATTGGGCTGGACCGGTTCGGATGAAGAAAGAGATTACATGGAAAGCAAAACAAAAATGCTTCCTGTGGTAACTCTTGGTTTCCTGGTTCCTGTCCAACTTTCTGAAAATACTGCCTTTAGGCCGGGTTTAGTCTTTGAAACAAAGGGAGGAAAAAGTGAATCCACCTATCAGGTCCCTGAATATGAAATACCTGGAGAAAGAAGAGCTGCAATTAGCAGTGCAAATGGCATCAATAGCCAATCAGTGAGGAAGTACATTTCTCTTCCCCTCCTTTTCAATATTGCCCCGTTTCCAGGCCTCAAAGAATTCAGTTTTATTCCGGGATTAACCCCCGGATTTCTATTGTCCGAGAAATCTAAAACCAATGCTTTTGGCCATGAAACTCAAGAGAAAGGAACTGAAAATATGAAAAAAGTAGATCTGGATTTGGTTCTTGGGGTAGGCTATGATCTTACAAAACGCATTGGTGTAAACCTGGTTTACAACCACGGCTTATTAGATACCTATAAAGGAGATTATACTTCCAAAAACAGATCAATTAGATTATTACTCTCCTATAAATTGAAGTTTAATCCGCTATTTAAGGAATCATATTCTTCTAAAAGAAAAAACCTCAGATTCTCTGAATAAATCACAAGAACAGTTTTGATGTAAAAAACTCCACTTGCAATCCAATAAAGCTAATTATTTCATACGAATATTCTACTTAAATTTTAGGTAGAATATTTTTTTGACTTCTGGAAAAATGGTCTTAAATTAAGAAAGGAAATTATCAAACTGACTTTCTGAGTAAAACAAAATCCAATCACATTTTTCTACAATTAATCAATCAGTTATTATGCTTTTTGTATATATCTGTAGTTTGTTTCTTCATCTTAATTTCCCCTTTAACAGCTACTTTAACCTACCCCAGGATAAATTTTCGTTGCGTCTGATTACCTTTCAGGATACAACTGCTGCTAAAGGTTATTTCCAAATGGGAATAAAGTTGATGGAAAATGAAAAACCGGATAGCAGTAATTTTTATTTGAATAAAGCCAAAATAGAATTCAGTCGGTTTGGCTTTGTAAAAAGGGAGATTGATTGCCTGAACCTCATTGGCCATAATTACAGGAAACTTAGTCAGTTTAATGCGGCTCAACAAGTATTTGGAGAAGCCTATTCCTTAAGTAAAATGAAGTTTGGCCTAAAAAACCTCACCACAGCCACCTGCTTGCACAATACTGGAATGATAGCCGATATCTTAGGGGATTATTCCACTGCTTCCAAAAACCTGCATCAGGCCCTAGAAATTAGACAAGCATTGATAAAAGGCGATCATCCCACTATCGCCCGAAATCTTTCCGAGTTGGCAATGGTAAATTTTGGGGAAGGAAATTTTGATTCTGCCATGAACTTTATAGATCAATCTCTTGAAATTCAGTTGAATATTCTGGGAGAGAAACATCAAGATGTTGCCGAGGGATATAACCTGAAAGGTGTCCTTTATGATAACCTTGGTGATTTAGATCAGGCTATCACCTTTTACAATAAATCACTGGAAATCAGGAAAGAAATTTCCGGGGAAAACGCTCCGGATGTGGCGCAAAGTTATAGTAATCTGGGTGTAGTTTATGGCCATAAAAATGCTTACCATAAAGCACTGGAATTCCATGAAAAATCATTAAAAATCAGGCTGAAATTATTTGGAAAAGACCATGCAGATGTAGCTACTTCCTATAATAACCTGGCCATTATCTTCAGAACCAGGGGAGATTTTTCAAAAGCTCTGGAGTATTATCAAAGGTCATTAGACATTAGGAGGAAAATTTTTGGTAAAACTCATCCAGCCATTGCCGCTTCTTATGTGAACATGGGCATCACTTATTCTGAGTTAGAGAATTATTACGAGGCAATTAATTATTATAAAAAGGCTTTGGAAATTGACCAGAAACTTTCCGGCCCCAACCATCCATATGTGGCTGGAGACTATTACAATATGGCCATTTCTTACAAAGAGATGGGGGAATATGCGCAATCCCTTACCACCCTAAAAAAGGCTTTGACAATAGATCAATCCAACTTTGGGAATGCCCATCCAAATATTGCCGAGAATTACACTACCACCGGAATGGTTTATGAAAAAATGGGGAAATATGACCTTGCCCTAAATGAATATCAAAAAGCCATCTCCATTTATGCAAAGACAATAGGCCAGGATAATGTCCGGATGGCTGTGGTATATCAGGAAACCGGAAGGGTGCTCCTGGCCCAAAAACAGTTTGAAAAAGCGCTGGATTCGCTCGATAAATCATTAGCTATTCTCACTTTTTCAGCATCTGTAGAAGACTGGCTATCCCAACCTACAATGGAAAATATAATGGATCAGAGAGCGCTTTTAATCTCTTTGTTTTTGCGGGCTCAGGTTTTCCAAAACAAAGGATGGGCACAAATGGACAGTACTTCAAAAGTTCAGGATTTCAATCGCGCTGCCGAAACTTTTACCCTGATTAGTCAATTGAGTGATCAGTTGCGCTGGGGAATTTCGGGAATGGGCTCTAAAATGGTGTTGGGGAAAAAGAACCATAAAATACTGGAAGCTTCTATTCAAAATTCCCTTGCTCTATTTGAATTGACAAATCATGAAAGTTATCTGGAAAAAGCGCTTTTTTATGCGGAGAAAAACAAAGCTGCCATACTACAAGATGCCCTGCAGGATTTAGAAGCTAAAAAGATTGCCGGAATTGATGAGTCGTTATTGGAAAAGGAAAGAGACCTCAAACAGGAGATTGCTTACCTTCAAAATTTAATCCGGAAAGAAAAAGAGCAAGAATCTGGTAATGAAAAGATTAAAGAATTCCAGGGTAAATATTTTAACCTGATAAACGAACTGGAAACCCTGGTGGAAGATCTGGAAGCCGATTATCCCTCCTATTTTCAGTTAAAATATCAGGCTCCGAAATTTGAAGTGCTTTCCCTCCAGGAAAAACTGGAACCGAAAACTTTATTCCTTGAATTCTTTATCGGGGAAAATGAGATTTACCTTTTTTATTTGGATAAGGAGAATTTAAGATATTTTAAAACCGAAAAACCTATTGATTTTGAAAGTAGTATTCAGCTTTTGGCAAAAAGTTTAAAATCACCTGATAAAAAAATTCTTTTTGAAGAAAGCTGCTATTTATACCAATTGCTTTTAGCCGAAGTATTGGGCCAATATAAAAAGGGGGAAATCAAAAAATTAATCGTTATTCCGGACGATTTACTCAATTATATTCCATTTGAAATCCTTATTCAGGATCAACACCCCAAAAAAGACAGCTATCAGGCCTATAATTACCTCATTAGAGATTTTGAAGTAGCTTATCATTATTCAGGCAGTTCACTTTTCCATCCTTTGCCTAGAGCTGAGGAAAATGACTCATTTATAGGGTTTGCGCCAATTTATTCTGAGGCAAACAATGAAAATCTTTTAGCGCTAAATACTTCCGAAAGGTCACTACTAACATCTTCTCCTCCCCTTCCATATGCTCAGGAAGAGGTAGAATCAATAGCCAAGCTGATGGAGGGCATTGCAGTTACAGGCCCAGAGGCCACCGAATTTCAGTTTAAGCAAAAAAGTCCGGACCATGGCATTATTCATATTGCCTCCCACACACTGATAAACGATGAAAACCCCATGTATTCTAAACTAATTTTTGATGCGGAACATGATACTATTGAGAATGGTTTATTAAATACATATGAATTGTATAACATGGAATTAAATGCCGATTTAGTCGCTTTGAGTGCCTGCAACACGGGAATTGGCAAATATTACCAAGGGGAAGGAGTGATGAGTCTGGCAAGGGGGTTTCTGTATGCCGGAGTGCCCAATATCTTGATGAGTATGTGGCCTGCTTCGGATCAGTCAACCAAAGACATAATGGGGAATTTTTATAAGGAAATTAAAAAGGGTAATTCGAAATCACGAGCCCTTCGAAATGCCAAACTTAGCTATTTGAAGAAAGCAGACAATATTACTGCAGCACCATATTATTGGGCCAATTTCATTTTTATGGGTTCCCCTGAAACCATTGTGAGGGAAGGTACCTCAATGGCATTGTTGATTTCAGGAGCATTTTTGTTTTTCATTGTGGCTGTTTTTTTATACTTTATAGTGAAGCGAAAAGGGAAAAAAAGTATTCCCCATTAAACATTTGTGCTTCGGCAACTGAGGATAAAAAAACAATATGCAATTGCCTTCTAGTTGTTCAAAAATTCATTTAATTTACGTTTTTTTAATCAGGACTATTCCTGCTTTTACCAAAAAATATGGAATCAAAACTTTACGACTCAATTCCTTCTCTTGATTTAGCCGACTTCACTTCAGGAGATGAAAATAAAAAAATGGCTTTTGTGAATGCCCTGGGGGAGGCTTACCAGAATATTGGATTTGTGGCCATTAAAAACCATGGACTGACCGATGAAATGACCACTCAGCTTTATGAAACTGTGAAGAAATTTTTTGCGCTGAGTGATGAAATAAAGAAGAAATATGAAAAGCCAGAAATATTTAATCAGCGGGGCTATATTTCCAAAGGAAAAGAGCATGCAAAAGGCAGAACCACAGGGGACTTAAAAGAATTTTACCACATCGGTCAGCCAGACCTGGATCGCAAAAATCATAATTTTGATGATTACCCGGATAATATCTGGCCAGACGAAATTCCTGAATTTAAAGAAATCGGGACCAAAGTATTTACCACTTTGGAAAAAACCGGATTAGAGATGCTTCGGGCAATTGCCATTTATTTGGATTTGGAAGAAAACTATTTTGCAGAAAGAGCTTCCAAAGGAAATAGTATCCTGAGACCTATACACTATTACCCTATTGAAAATCCGGAAGAAGTACCCGAAGATGCCGTGAGAGCAGCCGAACATGGGGATATTAACCTCATCACATTGCTAATGGGAGCAAGTGCCGATGGGTTACAGGTTTTGAGGAGAGATGGAGAGTGGATTCCAATTACCGCTCTTCCCAACCAGATTGTGGTAAATGTAGGTGATATGCTGGACAGACTGACCAACCATAAGTTAAAATCAACGATTCACCGTGTGGTAAATCCTCCAAAAGATAAAATGAATACATCAAGGTATTCTATTCCTTTCTTCATGCATCCAAAATCAGAAATGGACCTTACTTGTCTGGAAAGTTGTGTTGATGCAGAAAATCCCAAACGCTACTCAGATATTACTGCTGGGAAATTTTTAGCTGAAAGATTGGCGGAGATTGGATTAGGTGCTAAAAAATAAAAATGTATTTAATTTCAAAAAATATGTTTTTTGATTTCGATTTTACTTAGCGGAATTAAAAAGGGATTTGAGATGAATTTCAAATCCCATTTTTTTACGTTGATTTCTTTTCGTAATTGGCAAATATCTGTTGGATATGATGCTCCAAATGCCGGATATAATCCTGCATAAAATATTCTAACATCGCAGGTTTTTCTTTATCAATTTTAATATAAGCCATTTCATGTAGATTATGATTTTCAAATTCCCTGTAACGAATTTCATCGGGAACAGCATCCATCACCTGGGAAAGATGCCAATTGTAATAATACCACAGATTAACCAGATCTTTCCAGGTATGGCCCTGGTAATTTTGAACAGCCACCCAGGCATCCTGATCATAACCCTGAAAAATCATATTATCCTGAAACTGCGTCCTTACAAATCGCTGATGATTATTAGCAGCTGAATCAATTAAATGCCCAATCACTTCCTTTGGGGACCATTTTTCTGGTGCAGGCTTTACCTCACTCCTACTCTCAGATACGCCCAACAACCTTTCCCTAAGTTCTGAAATAATTGTCCTTAATAATTCTCCTGTATATGATTGATCTTCCATAAGCGCAAATATGCCAATTTAAATTAATGGTAAGTTAAGTGGAATTTGAAAAATGAAAAATATTTTATTTAAAAATTTCTTTTTGTAACATTTTGCCCTGATCCTAAAAACAGATCCAGAAAAATAAATATAAGTTTCAGAATTTCCTGACTTCATTTGTCTTATCCAAAAGCCAGCCCTAGATTTAAGGTTTTGAAATCAATCTATATTTCTATTTTTACTTTCTATTGAAAATGAAAAAATCTCATTTATTAGTTTTAATGGTTATAAGCGCCATTTGGGCTTGTAATAATCAATCTCAAAAGCAGGAAGAACCACCAGCTGAAGTTACAGTACATAAACCAAATATCATTTATATGATAGTGGATGATGCCGGATATGGGGACTTTGGTTGCTACGGGCAGGAAAAGTTTGCTACGCCCAATATTGATAAACTGGCGGCCGGAGGAATGAAATTCCTTTCCCACTATGCCGGAACAACTGTTTGTGCGCCATCAAGGTCATCCCTTATGACTGGCTACCACACTGGCCATACGTACATCAGAGGAAATAAAGAACTTAAACCGGAAGGCCAGGAGCCCATTCCGGATTCAATAGTGACTGTTGCGGAAATCATGCAAAATGCCGGTTATGTAACAGGAGGCTTTGGAAAGTGGGGATTAGGCGGTCCGGGAAGCGAAGGAGTTCCGGAAAATCAGGGTTTTGATGAATGGTTTGGTTATAACTGTCAGCGTTTAGCCCATAATTTCTATCCAGGGCATTTATGGAAAAATGATCAGAAAATAATAATGGAGGGAAATGAAAATGGCAAAACCGAGCAATATAGCCATGCCGTGATCCACGAACAAGCTTTGAAATTCATTGACGATAAAAAAGATCAGCCATTTTTCTTATTCTTACCTTACACCATTCCGCATGCCGAGCTTATAGTACCAGATGATTCCATTTTTGCCCGGTTTAAAGGAAAATATCCCGAAACGCCATATAAAGGAGTAGACAGTGGAGAAAGTTACAGAAAGGGTCCCTATGGTTCTCAGGAAATGCCCCATGCCGCATTTGCTACTATGATGACACATCTGGATAATGCAGTTGGGGACATCATGGAAAAGCTGGAGAAACACGGAATTGCTGAAAATACCATTATCATGTTCACCAGTGATAATGGTCCTCACCTGGAAGGTGGTGCTGATCCCGAGTTTTTTAATAGTAATGGTGTTTTCCAGGGTTACAAAAGAGATTTGTATGAAGGAGGTATCAGAGTGCCAATGATTGCTTCATGGAAAGGGAAAATAAAGCCTGGAACTGAAACTGCACATATATCTGCCTTCTGGGATGTTTTACCAACAGTAGCGGAAATTGGAGGAACTACCGCTCCGGAAGGAATTGATGGAATTTCCTTTTTGCCGACTCTTACCGGAGAAGGAGAACAAAAAGAACACGAATTTCTGTATTGGGAATTTCATGAGCAGGGAGGCAAACAAGCTGTAAGAATCAAAAACTGGAAAGGTGTAAGATTAGGCGTACTTAAAAATCCTGAAGCCCCTATTGCTTTGTATGATTTAGATAATGATCCGGGGGAAGAAAATAACATTGCCTACCAACATCCTGAAATTGTGGAGAAAATGAGTGAAATTATGGCTCAGGAACATGTAGAGTCTGAGGTATTTCCTTTCATCGCCCAACAGTAGATATACCTCGTTTGGAAAAATAAAAAGGAATTGAACCTAATCAATTCCTTTTTTTATGTATTAAAACCAATTTCTTTATTCTTCCTTTTTCTTAACATTGAATGCCAGGAACATATTAAATACAGAACCGCTGAGCAAAATCACCCACCAGTGGCTTTTATTTATTTCGAATAGAAAATAATAAATCCCCAGCCCCATCAATAATATGGCTGCTGACAGATATAGCCAATATGCATTTTTATCTTTAATCATTTTGATTGGATTTTAAGTACCAGAATTCCATTCACGGCACATTAATTATTAAGAAAAACTATCTCCTTTTTAGATAGTTTTAGAAAAATCAAATTTTAATATTACCTACCCGTTGCTCAATTTTTTAACCGAAAAACAATTACAAAAAATAGTGTTGGTGATTGAGTTTGTCTGAAAGGGTCAAAAAATTCTGTTTAAATTTTAAACGATTTAATCTGGCTATATTTCAATTTGTGAATTTTACAGAAATAACAAACCGCAAAAACCAATTTAAAGTTTTAAATCAAAACCCGAAAATCTCTCCCTGAATTTGATTTCCTTAACTCACCTAATACAAACTACTTACTAAAACTCTAATTCCCAACTATTTTCTAAGAAAAACCTCGTAGTTTTTCCAAACACTATACACTTCAATCCTTCCTATCGTTCTCAAACAGTTTTAAATCTCAACTAACAGACCTACGTATAATTACCTATTTTTTTAGTTTAAAAAAACTAACTATTTATCCACTTAACTATTTTTTACCCTAAATTTTAAAGCACTAAATGAAAAAATTACTGGTGTTATTTTCTGTAATCCTTTTCCCTTATCTCTGTTCTGCAGAAAGCTATTCTGTTACTACAAATGAAGTCCAATCTAATTTTGATGCCCTTTGGGTATTAGTGGCAGCAGGACTTGTATTTCTGATGCAAGCCGGATTCAAATGCCTTGAAGTCGGCCTGGTCCGAAAAAAACACATCGAAACGGTAGCCATGAAAAATCTGATCGACTGGATTGTGTGTAGCCTTGTATTTTTTATGGTAGGCTTCGGATTTATGTTTGGAAACAGTTCCCAGGGGATTGTGGGTACAAATATGTTTCTCCCGGAAAGTTTTGATATTGAGGGAGGGCTCTCATTGGGAAGTATATTTTTTATTTTCCAATTAGCTTTTGTAGGAACCGCTATTACAATCGTTTCGGGAGCCATGTCGGAAAGAACTGGTTTTATCCCTTATCTCACCGCCTCCTTTTTCATTGCCTTGGTTATTTACCCGGTATTCGGGCACTGGAGCTGGGGTAATTTATTCTTTGAAAACAATTCTGCCTGGTTGGCTGATTTAGGATTTATCGATTTTGCAGGTTCAACTGTTGTTCATTCGGTTGGCGCCTGGGTTTCTCTGGCTGGTTTGTATTTACTAGGCCCAAGACTTGGCAGATTTGATAGAAAAGGGAATCCCAAACCTATCAAGGCCTATAATTTACCCTATGGAGTATTGGGGTTAATATTGCTCTGGTTAGGCTGGTGGGGATTTAATGGAGGGAGTACACTGGCTTGGGGAAATGATGTAGGATCAATTATCTTAAACACGAATCTGGCCGGAGCTGCAGGAGGTCTGATAGGTTATTTCCATTGTTTCATTTTCCAAAAGAAAGATGGCATTTTCGAAAAATTAATTGGAAGTGTGCTGGGCGGACTGGTCGCTATTACGGCCTCCCCACATATTCAGTCTCCATTTGCATCCATCATCATTGGTGGATTGGCAGGCTTGGTCCACAATTATGGCTATGATTTTCTACTGAAAAAAATGAAAATAGATGATGCTGTCGGGGCCATCCCAATTCATGGGTTTTGCGGAGCGTTTGGTACAATCGCACTGGTATTTTTCGCCCCTGAAGAGCAGTTAGCACATAGCAGATGGGTGCAGTTAGGTGTACAATGCCTTGGTGTAGTGACCTGTTTTATCTGGGCCGGAGGATTAGGTTATTTAATGTTCATCATTTTAAAGAAAACCGTGGGGTTAAGAGTTTCTCCAGATGAAGAAAGAAATGGCATTAGCATTTTTCCACCTTCAGTTATACAGACTGAATCAAAAGATAAACCAGATGCCACTGAAGAGGAGCTTTCAGAGCAGGAGTTGAGAGAAT
Organism: Flexithrix dorotheae DSM 6795; assembly: GCF_000379765.1. Taxonomy (GTDB): domain Bacteria; phylum Bacteroidota; class Bacteroidia; order Cytophagales; family Flammeovirgaceae; genus Flexithrix; species Flexithrix dorotheae. The sequence continues at coordinate 24,499 of NZ_KB903520.1, read as the reverse complement.
TACTTCAGGAAATGGGTTAATTAAGAAAAATGCAGATGTTATGATTTGCCAGTATTTCACTACTCAACCTAAAAAAATCATCAATCCAAAAAAAATGGAGGTCTGAAAACTCAGGTGATCCAAAAAGCTAAAATTCAAAAAACATGGAATTAAATTGCACAAAAATAGCTCATGTTTCAATCAAAAAATCCCATACGGATTATGAAATTCTGGACCTTTTCCAATTTCTAAGAATTGATCTGGCCCAAAGAACAAAAATGATTTTGCAAAGACAGGCTGAATTTATTGACTACGATGGGGAAATGATCCCTCTTGGAGTCGCCATTAAGGAAATTACCCTATTGATTTCCAAACTGAAGGAAGAAGGCAGAATCGGGGAGCTTTTGGGAGAAAAAAGACCGGAAAAAAAAGAAGAATTAGAAGTAAGTTAAAAAAATGGGAATGGATTTTAAAATCCATTCCCATTTTTTTATTCTCAGCAAATGAGCCAATGACTTATGCATTACTCACTTCATCAATCAGTTTGGAAATAGATGCTTTTGCATCACCAAAAAGCATTTTGGTTTTATCTCCGAAGAACAATTGATTTTGAATACCGGCATACCCGGCACTCATTCCTCTTTTAAGCACTGTAATATTTTTGGCTAATTCTACATCCAGAATAGGCATACCATAAATTGGACTTGAAGGATCTTCTTTTGCGGCAGGGTTTACCACATCATTCGCTCCAATTACCAGTACCATATCTACTGAAGGCATTTCTTTATTCGCCTCTTCCAGCTCCAGCAATCTTTGATAATCGACATCAGCTTCCGCCAATAACACGTTCATATGGCCCGGCATTCTACCTGCAACTGGGTGAATGGCATATTTTACTTCTACTCCTTCACTTGCCAGGTTTTTCTCAAGTTCATGAATGGTATGTTGTGCCTGAGCCACAGCCAATCCGTAACCAGGAACCACCATTATTTTTTGTGAGTATTTCAATTGGATTGCCAAATCAGCATGGCTGGCTTCTTTCACCACTTCATCTCTGGAAGAACCTGAAGCCTGACCACCTCCACCAAATCCACCAATTACTACATTTAACAGTGATCGGTTCATAGCTTTACACATTAATACGGTAAGAATTGTTCCTGAAGCACCTACCAGGATTCCACCAATCACCATCACCTGATTTCCATAGATTAATCCGGCTCCTGCCGCCCCTAATCCTGTAAATGAGTTTAATAAGGAAATTACAACCGGCATATCTCCCCCCCCAATTGGCGTAACGAAAGTTACTCCGTAAAGCAGAGAAACACCTGTTAATATTAATATCCAGGTTATGTCAATTCCGGGAAGGGTCATGGCATAACCATTCAGCCCTAAAATTACAATTAACAATCCCATATTGATGAATTGCGGTGCAGGCAAAACCAATGAATCTCTTAAAAAGCCATCTAGTTTTCCATAGGCAATTAAACTACCAGTAAAGGAAATACTGCCAATAAACAGGGCAAATAAGGTAGTTAATCCCTGTCCATCACCTAAAGACGTTCCCGGCTCCAGGTTATATAATTCAACGAAGGCGATCAACATTGAACAGGCACCTCCAAGACCATTGAAAAGGGAAACCATTTCAGGCATTTTGGTCATGAGCACTTTTTGGGCTACAAATAGCCCTATACCTCCACCCACTATCATTCCACCAGCAATCCAGGCATAGTTATTTGGAGCGCCTTCCATTGGAAAAATCAGGGTTATGAGTATACCCAGACCCATCCCTGCAGCTGCAAGTAAATTTCCATTTCTGGCAGTCTCAGGGTGACTTAATTTTTTCAATCCCATGATAAACAGGATGATACTAATTAGATATGTGTATTCTGTAATTATATTCCACACGGTAGTATATTTTTATATTTCTGATGACAGGACTTGTGCCACAGGCATTTACAAGTTTTTAATTTCACTGTTAATAAACAGGATTTACACGCACTGCAAATCCTCACTTATTTCTTGCTGGTGGTACCCGCCCCTTATTTAAATTTGATTTCTTAAAAGAAATAATGATCCAGGATCCTTACTTCTTTTTCTTTTTGAACATATCAAACATTCTGTTGGTCACGGCAAAACCACCTGCCACATTGATCATGGCCAGAGCGATTCCCAGAAAACCCAAAATTAACACCAGATAATTGTCTGGCTGAGCTTGTCTGATAAGTAGGATGGCTCCAATTACCACAACCCCACTAATGGCATTTGCGCCTGACATAAGTGGTGTATGAAGCACGGTTGGAACTTTTGAAATCACCTCCATGCCAAGGAAAACGGCAAATGTGAGGAGATAAAACATCATCAAATTCTCCTGTAAAAATTCAAACATCATTATAAAATTATTTTTGTAAGTACCAATACTCTTTTAGTCTTGAGCTTTTCAGGCTCTTTTCGGAATATGAAGTAATTGGATTTTATCAATCCAATTTACCCTTACCCCCCGAAAAGGGAATTAAAATGGAGCTTTATAATAGCAACTTCAGCAACATATTAAAGCTGATCTATTGCTTTTCTACCTCCTTCTTAGGAATAGGGTTTTGATAAAGAATATTTCCATCGTGCGTAATACAAGATGAAGAAACAATTTCATTTTCAAAATCCAGCTCTAATTTTCCTTCCTTAATAAAAGTCTTGATGTAATTATGGATATTTTTACTATATAGCTGGCTGGCATGCATGGGCATATTGGCGGCTAATTCAGAATTTCCAATCACATAAATATGATTGTAAACCACCGTTTTATTATCTTCAGTCACTTCACAGTTTCCACCGGTAGAAGAAGCCAAATCTACCACCACTGAACCCGGCTTCATTTTATCCAGCATTTCCTTTGTTACGAGTTTCGGTGCTGGCTTTCCTCTAAGCTGGGCAGTTGTAATTACTACATCAGCTTTAGTAATTTTTTCAAATATTAATGCTTTCTGTTTCTGCTTGTATTCTTCAGATTGCTCTACGGCATATCCACCAGCTCCTTTGTCATCAGTTGCTCCTTCTACTTCCACAAACTTTGCCCCCAAACTCTGCACTTCTTCTTTAGAGGCTGCTCTGGTGTCAAATGCTTCAACTACAGCTCCTAATCTTTTTGCAGTGGCAATTGCCTGCAAGCCTGCTACCCCTGCTCCAATAATTAAAATTTTGGATGGAGGAATACTTCCTGCTGCTGTAGTAAGCATGGGGAAATACCTGGGCAAACGTTTAGCCGCTTCAATCACAGCTAAATATCCGGATATTGATGCCATAGATGAAAGTACATCCATCGCCTGTGCTATAGTGATCCTTGGGATCATGTCAAGGCTCATGGCACTCACTTTTGCTGCATTCAATTTATCCAGAATCTGAGCATCTGCAAATGGTTGGAAGGACGAAATTACCATTTTCCCGGAAGCTTTTGCCAAAGCCTCTTCACTCAGGGGGTGTATGGAAATAATTACTTCACTTTCCTTTAGGATTTCGTCCTGACTAAGAATTGTAGCTCCGGCTGTTTCATAATCCTGATCGGTGTAAAATGATAAGGCTCCAGCATCTTTTTCTACTAATATATCATTGCCTTCCTCTTTAATTTTTTTGGCAACTTCAGGGATAATTGCCACTCTCGCGTCTTGCTCCTCTTTAATTATTCCAATTCGCATGGGAAATTGTTTGATTTGAGTAAATAAAAACTGTCAATTGCCCTCCCGTTCCGGAGAAATTGGATGCAAATAAGAAAAAATATTACATAAAGAACAAAACCAAGATTTTAAAAATATAACTATTTTAATATTTTGTTAGATTATTTAAATATTAAAAATAGGGAATTTTAGACTAAAATACTTAGACTAGTGATATTTTCTCAAAGTCACTAAGAGATAGGGCACTTTAATTATGAAATCATCAATAAATTTATGATTTTATTAGTGATCATCAAAAAATAATTGAATTCTTTATTAAATTAAAAAATATTACCTCCAGATATTCATAAATTATTAATTTCTCGAATTTAAGTATAATTCGTTGAAAAAGTATCTTTGTTTCAATTAAGATTCTGTTCCGGTTTTCTTAAATTATTACCCTTAATTTTAACGCAAAATTTAACTACAGTTTTACCAAATTTAATTTATGAAAAACATTGATAACATCATATTTGACCTGGGTGGAGTAATCATGAATCTCGATTTTCACAAAACCATAAGTAGCTTTAATGAGCTAATGGAAATCGATTTCTTTGAAGTTTTTAATGGCAAGCAGCAACAACCTGTAATCGATGCCATTGAAACAGGCCAGGTAACCCCTGAAGAATTTAGGGCGGAACTGCGGAAATTATTCAATATCACTGCAGACGATGCCACCATTGACGCGGCCTGGAATGCCATGTTATTGGACTTTCCCAAAGAAAAAATTGAATTGGTAAAGACTCTAAAAGAAAGGAAAAGAACTTTTTTGCTGAGTAATACCAATGCTATACATTTGATAGAAGCAGGGAAAAGATTAAGCGAAAATTATAACGGTCTTACTCTGGAAGATATGTTTGAAAAAACCTATTACAGCCATATTGTAAAAGACAGGAAACCAAACACCAGTATTTATCAATTAATTATTGATGAAAACCAACTGGACCCGGAGAGAACAGTTTTCATTGATGATAATTTTGATAACATTGAAGGGGCAAAAAAAACAGGTTTGAAAACCATTCACATCACAGGGAATGTAGATATCTTAAATCTGGAATTTTAGAAAATTCTTTAGTTTCTTTTCTTAAAGAAAAATAAAAAGAGGCTGCTTGTAAAGGGCAGCCTCTTTAATATTTTAAATAATATTATTCAGTCCTATTGAATTACAATTTCAATTAATTCGCTTTTAGTTTCATTACCTAATTGGTCTACAGCTCTTACAGTAAGTGTCCTTAAACCTTTTTTGGTAGTTTTTAAAGGTTGTGTGTATAGCCTTTCAGGTTCTCCGTCCAGAGAGTAAAAAATTTTATCAGTGCCTACGGCTCTATCAGTCGCAGCCAGGTACAACATGGTGTGTGCGGCATAAACAGGAAGTGGACTGGAATGATCTTTAAGCTGCATACTTCCTATAGCATCCATACTTAAGTGATAAAATATTTCAGGGCCTTTATTATCTACAATAAGGAAAAAATTGTCTTTCCTTCTGTTAGCTACGTGATCAGCACCAAAATATTCAATATCATGGTAGCCATCTTTTTCGATTTTAAAAGGCTCATTATAAACTAATTCTGACCCTTTATTAATGGAATAACCTATTTTTTCAACTCCCGATTCATAATCTGTGGCTTTAAGAATGATTTCTGTCTCGCTGGTAATAAACATAGTATCCCTGTTAAAAAACTGTGGTCCTGAATAGGAATTACTCACTTTTGGTGCGGTTAAATCCAGGTATAAATTACCCATTTCAGAATTGGTTTGAGACTTTCCTTTGTTTTTTACTTTATCAATCGCGTAAAACCTGACAATAGAGCTTCCTTGTTTTTTGTCCAGAATAAATGGTTTATTGTAAACTAAAAACTCTCCGCCATCAACTGAATAATAAATATTTTCAACACCAGCCTTATTGTCTCTTGCCGTAAGTTTCAATTTAGTCTGACCAGCCACAAAAGTTTTCCCACCATTCTGGTATCTGGCCCCTATCATTTCCGACATTACATCCGGAGCTGTTTTATCCAAATAAAATGCATATGAATTGGCGCCTTCTTCATTTTCCACATTATCGGTTGAATAATATTTCAGTACGTGCTCCCCATCAGCCAGGCTGGACATTTTAAGAGGAGTACCATATACCTGCTTTCCTTTACCTTCAAATTCATAATAAGTATGTTTAACCTGTGAAGCAGCATCAGTGGAAGAAAGTGCAATGGTTGTTCTGGGAGATAATATATTATCCGACCTGTCCCCATGAAGAATATAATTCGTAATTGGAGCAGTCGCGTCAACCGTGAATATTTTACTTCTTGGTTCTTCAGGATTTCCAACTATATCAACTGAATAATAATTCAGTGAATAATCCCCTTCTTTAGAAAAATCCAACTGATTCTGATAGGCTGAATAAGCTGCACCATTTATTGCGTGATAAACCGTTTTCACTCCTGATATTTCATCTTCTGCTTTCAATACTCCTTTTAGGGATTTCCCATAAAATAACTTTCCTTCTGCCACGAATTTTGGAGCTCCTTCAAGAGATAGAGAACTTTTGGGCGCAGTTAAATCTCTTTCCACCTCAAATTCCACTTCCAATGCCGGAACAACAGGTTTTTTAGTTGCAGGATCAATTGCCCACCTGGTTCTTACAAAATTGACCCCTTCAGTATCGAAAAAATAAGGGTTGGTATACTTTTCTGCATTTCCTTTTTCCAGAAGTATAGGATTGCTTCCATCTTTATTGGTTGAAATAAAGAAATATACGGGTAAATCTCCATGCCAGTAAATTGTTCCGTTTTCTTTTTTTATCACCGTTTTTTCATGTTCTAATGGCTGTTGAGCCATCAGCGGTGCATTAAGGATTAACATAAAGCCAAAGGCCATTAATAGTAGTATTATTCTATTCAGCATACTTGTTTGGTTTAAGAAGATAATTTCTGTTTTTAGGTAAACTCTCCTTAACACGTGACTTTTCTAATTTTATTTCCAAAAAAATCGATAAGAGGCAATAGCGCACTAAATAGACAAGAATTTAAAGCGGATATTCAAAAAAAAACGTGCAGGGATTTTTTAATAAAATCCAACAATTTAAGTCCATTTAGGAATTTGTTTCCAGGCAATAAAGGAGAGGGTAATTCCTCTGGAAATCATAAAAACAAACATGGCAATCCACAAACTATTATTACCAAGATCGGATGCTGTGAAATGATAAATGGGAAGAAATACTAAAAAGGTACAGATGAGCATAGAATTTCTAAGTGATTTTGTGTCAGTTGCTCCTAAAAAAATACCATCCCAAATAAAACAAAAACCATTGACTAAGGGCGCTAAAATAGTCCAAATAATAAACTGACCAGCCAATACAATGATACCTGTTTTGTCGGTAAATAAAGAAAGTAAAGCCTCATCGAACTGCCAATAAACCAGGGCAATGGCCAATCCCAACCCAATAGTCCAGAGAAATAAGAGTTTAATTACCTGCCGCATATTAGCTTGTTCCTTTTTTCCAATGTATAGCCCCACAAGACTTTCTGCGGCAAAGGCAAAGCCATCTATTCCATAGGCCAGAATAGTCCAGAACTGCATGAGAATGGTATTTACCGCTAATATTTCATCTCCAAATTTTGCAGATTCTGCTGTGAAATAAGTAAACACGAAGACCAGGCACAAGGTACGGATAAAAATATCGGAATTGAGACTTAAAAACCGCTTTAGTTCATCACCCTTTACAATCTGGCTGAAAATCAGTTTTTTAAAACTAGCCCTATATTTTTTCAATAATAAGAAAAAGCCAAGAACCAACCCCATATATTGTGCACAAACTGTCCCCAGAGCCACCCCATCAGAATTGAGGTGTAAAACTTTCACAAAAAACACACTAAACCCAATATTACCCAAATTTACAGCTATCGCCAGGATTAAAGGGTATTTGGCATTTTGCATACCTAAAAACCAGCCATGAATCGCATAAAGCATCAAAGTTGCGGGAGCCGCCCATATCCGAATGTTGTAATAGCTTTGGGCAAAAACTTCCACCTCAGGAGAAGCCTTTATCAGGTAAAAAGCCAGTAAGCTTATTGGTTTTTGGAGCACTATTAAAATAAAGCTGATGAGCATGGCTAAAAGAATTGCCCTGGTAAAAACCAACGAAATATTTGCTTTATCATCATTGCCAAATGCCTGAGCTGTCAGTCCGGTGGTACCCATTCTCAGAAACCCAAATCCCCAATAAATGAAATTAAAAATCATTCCACCCACTGCAATCGCACCCAAATAATGTAATCCGTCCAGGTGCCCCACCAAAGCAGTATCTACTGAACTGAGCAACGGAATAGTCAGGTTACTCAGGATATTGGGAATGGCTAGTTTTAGAATTTTTTTATTCATCCGAAAAGGGAATTTCAGGTTGAGCAGTTTAAAAGTAATTAAATTTTCAATAGTCCCTAAAAAGAAAAACTTTGCCCCCCATTTGAGGCAAAGTTTTTTTCCCGGGATAAATATTTCAGGGAATGGCTAGGCATTCACTTCTACCTTTTCATCCTGTTTTTTCTCCTTAAAGAATAACACAAATAACAGAAGTACTCCCATGGCTCCCAGTGCAGGCACCATCCAGATTTCCTTCCAGTTATGGGTCAGGCCGTCAGCCGACAGGTAATAATCTACAATCCAACCGGAAATATAAGAGCCAATTAACATTCCCAGCCCATAGGTAGCAAAAGTAATCAGCCCCTGCGCAGCACCTTTCACTTCTTCTCCAGCTTTATTATCCACATAAATTTGCCCGGTTACAAAGAAGAAATCATAACAAATTCCGTGAAGGATTATTCCACCATAAAGCATCCATTCCAAAGCTCCCAGGTCGCCATAGGCAAAAAGGAAATACCTTAAACCCCAGGATATCATAGCCACCACAAGCATCCATTTCACCCCAAGTCTCCTGAAGAAAAATGGCATTACCAATAAAAAGACCGTTTCGGAAACCTGACCTAAAGTCATTTTGGCTCCGGCATTTTCCATTCCCAACTCATTTAGAAAAGGATTGGCCCAGGCATAATAAAAAGCCAAAGGAATACAGATTAAAACAGAGGCAATAAAAAACACCAAAAAGGAACGCCCTTTGAGCAAATTCAGGGCTTTCAATCCTAAAACATCAGATACGGTAACTTTTTGTCCTTTATCTTTTGGAGGTGTTTTTGGCAGCACTAATGAAAATCCACCTAAAACAAAAGATGAGGCTGCCGCCAAATAAAACATCATCTCACTTGCCTCTAACTTGGAAAAACTTATAATATTTACTGCCACAATAAAACCTATGGTACCTAATACCCTGATTCCGGGAAACTCTCCGTTGGGATCACTCAGGTTTCTAAAAGACAGGGAGTTAGTCAGTGCAATGGTTGGCATAAAGCAGAGCATGTATATCTGGAAAAAGAGATAAAACCAGCTAAATTCAGTGGACTGGGCAATGAGAATAAACAAAATGCCTCCCACAAAATGGAGGAATGAAAGAATTTTTTCTGTGGCAAAAAAACGGTCGGCAATCATCCCTACAAAAAATGGTGAAACCAAAGCTGCTACTGAAACGGCTCCATATAATACTCCTATTTCTGCTCCACTAAATGAAAGCGTAGTTCCAAGATAGGTCCCCATTGTTACATACCAGGCCCCCCAAATGAAATAATTCAGGAACATCATGGTAGATAGCTGAAACCGTAATTTAAGATCCATATTTAATTGTGTTTTTATTATTGGAAATTGTACAAAAAGCTTTCTGGCTTTTTGGGTAAAAATTATTTGATTTTTAACTACTGGCTCTAAAAGTAATGAATTCACATTTTTGATCAAACCTTCATGATATTCAAATTTTATTATTTTATATGAGAATAATTAAATAAACCCTACTACAAAGAGCTTTTAATACCTCATTGATTCCCTCCCGGAGTATGGCTTTGAATTTTTTCTTACGAACCCCTGTTGTGTCATTATCCTGACAGATTAAATGAAAAATAGCCGATATTTTTAAACCTGAAAATTAATTTAAACCCAGAATATTATGTCCAAATTTTTGATCTTTTGTTACCTGATTATAGGAATTGCTTATGCCTCTTCAGCCCAGTCTATAAATGATTTTTTCAATAAAACCGATGAGTTTTTAAATAGAAATATCCTCAACAATGCGGTGGATTACTCCAGAATTTCAGAAAATAAAGGTGAAATTAATGCTTTAATAAACACTATAAATTCTATTTCCCTTTCCGGAAAATCTGATGATGAAAAAAAGGCTTTTTATATTAATGCCTACAATTTACTGGTAATCAAAAGCATTGTGGAAAATTATCCCGTTAGTTCCCCTATGGATATTCCCGGATTTTTTGATAAGAAAAAACACCAGGTAGCAGGGGAAGCATTGACACTGAACGAACTGGAAAATGACAAAATAAGAAAGGAGTTCAAGGATTCAAGGATACATTTTGCACTGGTTTGTGCGGCTAAAGGATGCCCAGTAATTGTTAATTATGCTTACGTGCCAGATAAATTGGACCAGCAACTAAACAACAAAACTAAAAAAGCGATTAATGATCCGGAATTTACCAAAATTAATAAGGGGGCAAATAAAATATTGTTATCAGAAATATTCAATTGGTATAAAGAAGACTTCACCAGAGAAACAGGTTCACTAATGGAGTACGTCAGAAAATATTATGGCAAAGACCTGGATGGAAATTTTGAAATTGATTTTTATGAATATAATTGGCAACTCAATGATTTGAAATCTCATTGAGGTTTTTATATTTGGGTAAATAATCTTAATACTTAGATTCTAATCTATATTGAAGTTAAATTGGATATAGGTTAGGATTTTTATTTTAAGCTTGAGGTATTTTTTAACAATGTAAATATGAAAGAACTAATCAAACAAACCACTCTATTTACCTTTTTTTGCTTTTTTTCAGTGCTGTCAGTAGTTGCTCAGCCTAAGCAACAACTTATCACTGTAAATGTGGCCCCAACCCAGCAAAACTGGACTTACGCACTAGGAGAAAGGGCCGATTTTGAGGTAAAAATTATTAAAAACGGGCAGCTACTTCCTCAATCCAAAATCAGGTATTCCATTGGTTTGGAAAAAATGGAGGAACAGGAAAATGGTGAACTGCTTTTGAAAGATGGTAGCACAACCATTAAAGGCATAAAAATTAATAAACCAGGGTTTCTACGGTGTAAAGTTTCTATGGAATATGAGGGAAAGGAATATACTGGTTGGGGAACGGCTGGCTTTGCTCCTGAAAAAATAGAACCTACGGTTCCCAACCCCGATGACTTCGATGAATTCTGGGAAAAAGCCAGAAAGGAATTAAGTGAGATTCCCATGGATGCCAATGTCACCCTTGTGCCCGAGCAATGCACTCCCGATGTCAATGTTTACCATGTGAGTTTACAAAGCTTTAAAATGCCCAATTCCTGGAGGGGAATCAGCCGGTTTTACGGTATGCTTTCAGTACCTAAGCAACCAGGAAAGTATCCTGCTATCTTGGGCGTACCTGGGGCGGGAATCCGGCCTTATGGCAGAGATGATCGGGCTGCAAAAGGCGTTATTGTTTTTAAAGTCGGGATTCATGGTATTCCAGTCAATCTTCCTGAAGAAACATACCTTGCATTAGGAACCGGGGCGCTTTCTGGTTATCAGAATTATGGTCTGGAAAACAGAGACAAATACTACTACAAGCGGGTATATATGGGTTGTGTAAGAGCCATTGATTTTATTTATTCTCTACCAGAATTTGATGGAGAAAACCTGGCCGTAACCGGAGGAAGTCAGGGAGGTGCCTTATCTATTATTACAGCAGGGTTAGATAAAAGAATAAAATATCTGGCAGCATTCTATCCTGCCCTTTCTGATGTGACTGGTTATCTGCATGAAAGAGCCGGAGGATGGCCTCATATGTTCACAAACTATGATGAGGAGAGCTATCCTAACTGGGTAGAAACTGTATCCTATTATGATGTTGTCAATTTTGCAAGACGCTTAACCATTCCTGGTTGGTATTCCTGGGGTTATAATGACAATGTTTGCCCACCAACTTCCATGCATGCCGCCTATAATGTCATATCGTCTCCGAAGGAGTTACATAAGTTTTTGGATACCGGACACTGGACGTATCCCGAGCAGGGAGAACTGGCCAACAAGTGGCTTTTTGAAAAATTGGGAGTTTCTAAATAAGCAGGTGAACTGGTAAAGAAAAAAGCATAAAAAAAGCGTTGAATTTAGCATTCAACGCTTTTATATTTTAGAAGAATAACTTGCTTAAAGAAATTACTCTGCTTTCTTTTCTTCTTCTTTAGCTGGAGCTTCCTCTGCTTTAGCTTCCGGAGCAGGAGTCTCTTCAGCCGGAGCTTCCTCTGCCTTAGCTTCTTCAGCTGGTGCAGCTTCTTCCTCCTTGGCTTTTTCCAATTCAGCTTTTGCTTCTTTTGCAGCCTGAGCCTCTGCTTCAGCTTTTGCCTGAGCTTCTGCAACAGCAGCAGCTTTAGCTTCTTCCTCAGCTTTTCTCTCCGCCTCTCTCAATTTCTTCATTTCAGCTTCATCGGCAGCCTTCTTATCTGCAATAGCTTTAGCTTTTGCAGCTTCTTCAGCTTCTTTTTGAGATAATTTTGAAGTTTTCCACTCTTCAAATCGCTGATCAGCAACTTCCTGAGTGATTGCTCCTTTATTTACCCCAACTTGTAAGTGTTTTTTCAACATTACACCTTCTTTCGAAAGTAAGCTTCTTGCAGTATCAGTAGGCTGAGCTCCAACCATTACCCAATACAAAGCTCTTTCAAAGTTTAGGTTATTTTCATCCGTATGAGGATTAAATAATCCTAATTTTTCAATAAATCTACCATCTCGTGGTGACTTAGAATCGGCAACTACTATATCAAATAATGCCTTTTTACTTCGCCCTCTTCGGGCAAATCTAATTTTAACTGCCATATTACTTTTGACTTGTTTAGTGAATGGATCCCGTCCATCTTAAATTGGCTGCAAAGCTAAGAAAATCAGATTTATAAAACCAGGCTTGAATGTATTTTTTCTAATTTATTTAAAAAGGACATTATCTGAATCAAAGAAACTTATTTTTTAATTTAAGTACGGGTCCATAAAGTTTGTTGGAGTATAGCTCTTTTTTCTCCAAAACTGTCCAGGATTTACATACCCTTCAAATACATTACTGTAAAAAATTTTTGAATTGTCTCCATAGGAAGTACTCAACACTAATCTTAATAAAGTTTTAAATTCTCCATTATAGATTGGCATTTTGAACTCCCAATATTTTTGGGGAGCTAAATCCAGTGTATGATAACTGTTCCCACACCAACTATCCATAAGGAATTCTATGTCTTGCCACTTACCATCCTTATTTAAGGCCTGAGTTTTTAAATTAATCCTGCTATCCTGAGCCGTAAAATGAATAGTATCTTTGGTTGTATTATACAAAAAGACTTTCCTTCCTAAATAATTATGCGCAAATGTAGCAACTACTGAATCATTCACTTCCAAACCAATTCTATTAGGCTGGAAACATGAAGTTTCCTCAATCTTCTTAAGATAGTTTACTGAGCGAGCACATCCATTACAAATTCCTTCTGGTGAGTTAAAGGCAAAAAAATATCCACTCATCATAAAATCGATATTCAAAGTATCGAGCCGTTCATCAGTCTCTTTATACCTCCATACAAATACTTTCCTTTCGTCTTGATACCCACACAAACTGTCTTCACAAATGAAATTCAAACCGTTAGTAAATTTCATTTTTTTATTTTCATTAGGATACAACCTTCTTAAAAGCTGTTTTAGGAGCCTCTTTTTATTAATAACTTCTCCCTGCTTATTAATTACACTTCTTCTGATATTATTATTCTCTTTAATTGATACCAAGGCATATCCTTCAGAAAACTTAGACCTAATATTAAATCCATTTTCCCTAATCACAATTCCCCCACTTTTATCAATAAAATAACATTGACTATTCTTCCAGACTCTTGCAAAACCTTCGGAAAATTGTTCGGCAAAATCATACCTGAAATTTATGATATATTTTCCTTCATTATTGATAAACCCATAAAAACCATTTTTCCTGACTGGAGCTAAACCCTCAGAGAACACACCTGCACCATAAAATTGAGGCTTAATGACTACTTGTCCCTTACCATTTATATATCCCCACCTTCTATTTTCCAAAACAGGGTATAATTCTTTACTATTAATGGTCTGTGCCTGCAACTGAAGGCCAACCATTAAAGAAAAAACTATTGTTAGGAATGAAGGAAATTTGAACATTTAAATTTCACTTAATCGTTTTTAGGTTTAGTATCCGCTCAACCAACCTCCTCAGAAATTGTAGTGGCTGCAGATTCTTCCTCTACCCCATTTTCCTTTAGTTCTGCTTTTTGTCTGTTATAAGGCCTGATAATCAGACGGATTCCTCTGTCATAATTAATATAATTCCACAACCAGTTCACCAAAACAATAGCTTTATTCCTAAATCCAACCAAGGACATTAAGTGCACAAACATCCAGATAAACCAGGCAAAAGGCCCCTGAGATTTAAATTTACTAAGTTCCACCACTGCCTTATTTCTTCCCACAGTTGCCATAGAACCTAAGTCATTATACTTAAATGGTTTAGGCGCTTTTCCTTTTATCTGATTCAAAATGTTTTTCCCCAGGTTTTCACCCTGCTGAATAGCGACCTGAGCCACCATAGGATGCCCTTTTGGGTTTTCATCATTAATCATGGCTGCCACATCTCCTATGGCATAGAATTGCTCAAATCCTTTCACCTTGTTAAATTCATCCACCAGAATTCTGTTTCCCTGAGTTATACTTTCTTTCGGGATTCCATCAATCATATTCCCCATCACTCCAGCCGACCAAACCAGGTTTTTGGTATATAAATTTTTTCCAGAACTCATTTTCACAATTGTTCCGTCATAACCTTTTACCATAGTATTGAGCCAGACATTCACGCCCAGTTTTTTCAGGTAGGCCAATGATTTTTCAGATGACACATTAGACAATCCTGGTAATAACCTAGGCCCGGCTTCCACCAGATGAATTTGCATTCTTCTTACATCGAGTTCCGGATAATCTTTAGGCAACACATGTCCTTTCAGTTCTCCAAGGGCACCGGCAAGCTCCACCCCGGTTGGTCCACCACCTACAATCACAAAATTCATCCTGCTTTCTCTGGTATTCACATCAGAGGAAAGAATAGCTTTCTCAAAATTCTGAAGCATTAAACTTCTTAAATCCAGTGCCTGAACAACTGTTTTTAAGGGCATCCCAAGTTTTTGAATTTGCTGATTACCAAAATAATTGGTTTTTGAACCAGTAGCCAGAACCAGAAAATCATAGCTCAGTTCCCCAATATTGGTAATAATTTTATTGGTTTCTCTATCAATTCCTTCCACCTCTGCCAGCCTGAAAAAGAAATTTTTATAGGTTTTGAAAATCTTACGGATGGGAAAAGCAATTGCATCTGGTTCCAAACCTGCTGTAGCCACCTGATATAACAAGGGCTGGAAAGTATGATAATTATTTTTATCGATCAGAACTACCTGAATGTCCTTATTTCTAAGTGTTTTGGCCAATTTCAAGCCACCAAAACCACCTCCTATTATTACTACCCTGGGAATATTTGATTCCGGAACATCTATTTTATACATTTCTTTTGTTGTTAAATGTTTAAAATGCTGATTTGTAAAGGTTTGTTAATAAACATATTTTGGTAATAGAGATGATTGAAAATTATATAGTATTTTAACTTAATGCGGTCTTCTTTCTTTTTTAGAGAACGATTTTTTAGTTCCTCTATACATTTCATATTTCAGAAATCTGCATTCAAGAGACCCATTGTATAAAGTAAGCCTTTTAGAATGTCTTAATCCAATTTTTTTAACGGCATCGGCATTGGAGGTAATGATCCAGGCATCATAACCCGAATAATTTTCCTTCAGCCTATCTCCCATTTTTTTATAAAAAGCCATAATTCTTTCGGGCACAATCCTTTCTCCATAGGGCGGATTTACAATTAATAATCCCGGAGCAGGAGGAGCATCCCTTTCAAAAAAAGACTTTTTACTTAATCTGATTACTTCATCTAACCCTGCAGCCTCTATATTTGTTCCGGCCATATCCATAGTATCATCGGAAACATCTGAAGCCAGGATTTTACAATGTATTTCCTTTTCCCCTGCTTTTGCCTCTGCGATCACTTCTTCCCAAAGATTTTCATCAAAATCATCCCACAATTGAAAACCAAAATACTTTCTGTGGATATTTGGAGGAATATTTCCAGCTATCAATCCGGCTTCTATTGGAATAGTCCCCGAACCACACATAGGGTCGATAAAGGTCGTTTTCCCATCCCAGCCGGAAAGCAGAATCAGTCCGGCTGCCAAAACCTCATTCAAAGGGGCTTTATTAGTTTGTGTTCTGTATCCTCTTTTAAATAAAGGATATCCTGAACTATCGTGCAAAATTGTGCATTCCTGTTGAGAGATGTGAATGTGCAACTTTAAATAAGGCTTTTCACGATCCACTGAGGGCCGTTCTCCAAACTTTTCCTTAAACTGGTCAACTATGGCATCCTTGGCTTTTAAAGCCACATATTTAGTATGGTTGAAATACTCTGACTGCACTGTACTTTCTATAGAAAATGTTTTATCCAGATCAAGCCATTTGGTCCAGTCAATGGCTTTTACCTGATCGTAAAGCGTATGTTCATTTCTGGTAATAAACTCATGAATAGGCTTCAGAATACTAATTGCGGTTCGAAGGCATAAATTAGCTTTATACATGAGCCTTTTATCTCCTTTAAAACTTACCGCTCGGTTCAGGACTTTTACATCTTTCCCTCCCAATTGTTTAATTTCCTTTGCCAAAACCTCCTCCAATCCAAAGAGGGTTTTTGCGACCATGTTAAAATTATTATTATCCTGCTCCATCGTATTTTAAATTAAATTGGGGAAATGATTATTGACTGGTTGCTTTAAGGTGAGTAATTTTAGTTGAGAAAAGAAAAACTGTTTTTACATCTTTATTTGAAACCATAACTTATTCATAGTGAATAAAATAGCTGGATCATTTATTAGAAATAATATTTTTTCTATCCTTATTTTAGTTCAAAACTCCAAAAGAATGCAGAAACTAACAAGCTTATTTCCTATTCTCTTATCATTTTTTATTTTAAATTCATGTCATCATCCCTCTCCAAATGCGCAGCAGGAAGGCACCATAAACTCAAAATCGGGTTATATTCAGCCCTCCACAGATTTTCCTGCCTATTGGCAATACAAAGGTGAGCCATTGCTATTACTAGGTGGTTCTGTTGAAGATAATTTATTTCAGTATCCTGATCTTGAAAAACACCTGGAATTGTTGCAATCGGTTGGAGGGAATTACGTCAGGAATACCATGTCTAGCAGAGATAGCGGTAATGTTTGGCCATTTCATTTAAGTGCAGATGGCAAATATGACTTAAACCAGTGGAATGAAGAGTACTGGCACAGGTTATCCAATTTTCTGGAAGAAACCTCACAAAGAGAAATCATTGTGCAACTGGAAGTATGGGCAACTTTCGACTTTTACAGGGAAAATTGGAATGTTAATCCTTTTAATCCAAAAAATAATAAAAACTATTCTGAGGAGGCTACTCATTTACCCACAAAAGTAAGCACCCATCCTACTTTTGTAGAAAACAATTTTTTCTGGTCGGTTCCTGCTCAGGAAAGTAATTTGAGGCTGCTTGGGTATCAGCAAAAATTTGTGGATAAACTACTTTCCATTTCACTAAAATTTGATCATGTACTTTATTGCATGGACAATGAAACCTCAGTGACTTCAGAATGGGGAAAATTTTGGTCTCTTTATATGAAAAAAGTAGCTTCAGAAAATGGAAAAAAGATTTTTACCACAGAAATGTGGGATCCCTGGGATTTGTCGCATGTGGCCCATAGGGAAACCATAGATCACCCTGAAATTTATGATTTTGCAGATATCTCCCAAAACAATCATAATACTGGAGAGAAGCATTGGGAGATTGGGATGAAACAACTTCAAAAAATTAAAAATTCCGGAACGGTAAGGCCTGCCAACAATGTGAAAATTTATGGAAATGATGGAGGAAGACATCAAACCACTAAAAATGCTATTGAATCATTTTGTCGAAATGTATTTATGGGCACGGCAAGTGCCAGATTCCACCGGCCCACTTCAGGGCAGGGCTTAAATGAAACAGCCCTGGCAGTCATCAAAAGTATGCGTTTGTTAACTGACAAGATGGATTTTTTTAATGGTCGGCCCATTACAGAAATTCTTGAAGACCGATCTGAAAATGAAGCTTATGTAAGAGGAATTCCAGGAAAAGAATATGCCATTTATTTCACCAATGGCGGAGAAGTAAAAATTGACCTGTCTAATTTTGAAGGAGAATTTAACTTGATATGGCTGAATATCTCCACTAGTGAATGGTCTCCAGAAAGTAAGATATCCGGAGGTAGGGAAACAACTTTGGAATGCCCCGGAAAGGGGAATTGGGTAGCCCTCATTCTGCAATAAAAAAATCCCCAATCAAATCAATATCCGATTGGGGATTCTCCTAATTATCTATGTTTCAAATTAATGGGCTTTGCCAGTCAATTTTTTCATTCTGAAGATAATTCTATCAGAAATCAAATACATCACAGGCACAATCACCAAGGTAAGGAAAGTGGCAAACACTAACCCGTAAATTACTGTCCAGGCCATTGGTCCCCAGAAATCTGCGTTTTCTCCTCCTACAAATATTTGTGGTTCAAAATAGGCAAACATACCGTAGAAATCGATATTGAATCCGGTAGCCAGTGGTACTAAACCAAGTACGGTGGTAATCGCAGTTAAAAGCACAGGTCTTAACCTGGTGTAGCCGCCTTCCACCAGACATTCAATAAAGTTTTGTTTATCCAGGTGAACATCCTCTGCTATTCCAAGATCCTTTCGTTTTCTTTCTCTGGTCAGGTCAATATAATCAATTAATACAATGGCATTATTCACCACCACACCGGCCAGAGAGATAATTCCAATACCAGTCATGATAATTACAAAATCGTCACCGAAGGCAGTCATTCCCAAAAACACCCCAATTAAACTGAATACAACAGACCCAATGATTATAAATGGTTTCACGGTGGAATTAAACTGGGAAACCAAAATCATGAAAATAGAACATACTGCAATGAGAAGTGCTTTCACCAGGAAGGCAAAAGACTCAGCCTGTTCTTCCTGTTGCCCTGTAAATTTAAACTGATATCCATCGGGTAATTCATGGTCAGCCAGTAAAGTTTTCATTTCCGCAACCACCTCATTGGCATTATAACCTTCAATCACATTGGAACTCAATGTAACCATTCTGTCCAAATCCTTTCTTTTCACCGAACCATAAGTAGAACTGTATTCCAAATCGGCTACAGCAGAAACCGGAATCTGGTGAAATTTGCCTTTATTGTCTCTATAAGTCAACCGCTGATCATGCAATACAGAAATGTTGTACCTATACTTATCAGCTAATCTCAACTGAATGGGATAATCATCATCCCCATCTTTAAACTTGGAAACCTCTTTACCATAAATGGCCGTCCTCATGGTTCCGGCAAGCATTGCCGTAGATAATCCAAATCTTCTGGCTTTTGTTCTGTCAATGTTCACCAGTAATTCGGGTTTTCCCGTTTCGATGTCAAGCTCAAGATTTTCAATCCCTTCAATCCCTGAATTATCAATTTTATTTTTAAGGATTTCGGCCTCACGAATCAGGGTAATATAATCATCACCATTAATTTCCAAATTAATAGGCGCCCCTACAGGAGGACCTGAATTTTCCTTTCCGGTAGAAACTTTTAATCCGGGAATTGTTTTAGCTGCTTCTCCTACAAGTTTCAAGAGGTCTCTGGTATTTACTCCGCCTCTTTCTTCATACTTTACAAAACCAATAGATATTTTACTCTTGTGGGGAGTAACATCACCTGAGCCTCCGGTAATGGCTTCCTGAGGGTCTGCAGTATTTCGTCCCACATTTGTAACAATCGATTTTACTACCTTGCTGTATGGTTTTAAAACTTCAAAAACCTTATCTTCCAATTCGTTTGTAATTCTATTGGTAGTTTCCACATCTGTTCCCAATGGAGCTTCAGCATATACATAAATGTAATTTGGCTGGTTATCCGGGAAAAACAAGACTTTTGGAGCATTGGCCGAAAACATCATTAGCGATAAAAATAAAAATATCACCGTTCCACCAAAGAAGAAATAAGGTCTGAATCCGCTTAAGGCAAACTTAAGTGTATTGAGGTAAATGTTTTCCAGTTTTACAAGTAATGTATTTTGAAACCAAAAAGCCGCAGGTCTGAAGGCAAATGCATTCAAAAGCGTAAAAATCCCTGAAATCATCAGAAGGTTGCCTAAAATATAATTTCCCCCCAAAGCAAAATAACAAGGGAAAGCCACTGTAATCAAAGCCAGACCAAAAATCATTAACTTCTTCTTTTTTGAAGGAGTTTGGCTTTGACTTTTATCCACTTTCATATACTGACCAGCTACCACAGGGTTAATCACTAAACCTACAAAAAGTGAGGAGGCTAAAACAATGATCAAAGTAATCGGAAGAAATTTCATAAATTCTCCAACCAGGCCTCCCCAGAAAGCCAAAGGTAAGAAAGCTGCCAAGGTGGTTAAAGTAGAACTTATAATCGCCACGGCAACTTCTCCAACTCCCTCTTTTGCAGCCCTGATAGGCGTGTATCCCTGCTCCATTAATCGGTAAATATTCTCGATAACCACAATGGCATTATCCACCAGCATTCCCAGGGCGAGAATTAAGGAAAACAATACCATGGTATTGATAGTATTTCCTGTACTTCCCAAAAGAATAAAGGCTATAAGCATGGAAAGCGGGATGGCAATACCCACAAAAATCGCATTCCTTAAACCCATAAAAAACAAAAGCACCAACACTACCAGGATAATCCCCGAAATGATACTGTTAATCAGGTTATCCAACTGCAGGTTCATTCTATCTGCCTGATTATCAGTAATGGCAATATTTAAATTTGAGGGTAATTTCGTGCCCACTGCATCTTCCAGTAATTTATTGATTTTTTCATCGGCATTAATCAGGTTTTCCCCACTTCTTTTCACCACCTGGAGCGAAATTACAGGATAATTACCCTCCTCAGGAAAAGAAGTTACCCCAAGCCTTGCATAACTATCTCTCTCTACATAAGTATCTTTCACCTCAGCGATATCCTTCAAATAGATGGTATTCTGATCCTCAGATTTTACAATGATATTTCTGATATCCTCAATATTGTTGAACTCTGCAGAAACCCTTAGAGCTCTTCTATATCCCTCCGTTAGGACATCCCCACCAGACATGGATAAATTTTCATTCCGAATAGCTGTTTCAATGTCGTTAAAGGTAATTTTACGGGCATCCATTTTAAACAAATCCACATTAATCTGGATTTCCCGATCAACCGAACCACTTATATTCACTTTAGAAACTTCCTTCAGCTCTTCCAGTTCATCTTCCAGCCACTCTGCGTAATCCTTCAATTTTTCAATTTCAAAATCACCGGAAATATTAATCACCATAATAGGCAATTCTGACACATCAATTTCCTGCACCAAAGGATCGTCATCCAGATCAGTGGGCAGGTCTTTTTTAGACTTATCCACCGCATCTTTCACATCCGTGAGTGCTTTGGTAATGTCCACATCTTCATTAAACTCCATTACGATAATGGAAACATCCTGAGCAGATGTAGAATTAATTTTCTTGACCCCGGAAATCGATTTCAATTGCTTCTCAATCTGTCGGGTAATCAGGTTTTCAATATCCACAGGGGAGTTTCCAGGATATGGCGTATTAATATAAACCGTTGGGAAAGCCACCTCTGGAAATAACTCTTTGGGCATAGAATAAAAGGAAATGAACCCAAAAAGCACTATAATCATAGTAAGGATGAAAACACTCGTAGAATTATTCAGGGAGAAACTACTGATCCCAAATTCCCGGGTAATATTCTTTTTTTCATCCGTAACCTGATTTAAAGCTGCCCCCTCCTGCTCCTCATTATTATCAGTATTATTTTCTTGATTTTCAGCCATTATTTTTCTGATATTTTAAGTAGTAAATCAAAATTAACCGTGTGATTTCATCTTTTATAAAGTATTGGGAAACAGATTTTTACCCTAAAAAACCACACGGATGCTTAATAAAAATTTATAGTCTGGCAATTCAATTTTTAGTGGCAGAGGGTATTAGATTTTCCTTTCCTCCACTATATTTACTTCATCTCCTGCCACTACTTCATTATATCCCTTTCCAACTACATAATCTCCTGGTTTTAAACCTTCTTCAACAAGAGATTTCCCATTAAATGACTTCGAACTTTTGATTACCACCTTTTTCACTTTTCCGGTCTTATCCTTCTTGTCAATGGCAAACACAAAAGTATCGCCATTGGTAGCCTTCTGGATTATGTTGGAAGGCACAACAACTGCATCTTCCTTCGAAAAATCATTAATTTTCACCACTGCCAGGGTATTTGGTTTTAAAAACCCATCCTTATTAGATGCTTTCATTTCAATTCGGAAAGTTCTGTTTTGTGCGTTTATAAATTGTCCTACGTGTCTGATCGGCACTTTAATGCTCTCACCGATAGCTGGGAAATTTACCGTAACTGAATCTCCTTTTTTCACATACTTGGTATAAGCTTCTGAAACATCTGCAGAAATTTTCACCTGAGCCACATTCACAACTCTGGCCAATGGAGCAGAGGGAGTGGCCATTTCCCCTTTATTCATAAAAAACTCGTCCAGCACTCCACTGATCGGTGATTTTACATTAGCATTTGCCAGTTGTGCTTTTTGTGCCTCAAGGTTCTTCTCTAAAGACTCCTTGGTATTTTTTGCCTGTAAGTATTGCACCTCCGAACCAATTTGCTGTTCCCACAGGTTCTTTTGTCTTTCATACATGGTATTGGCCAATTCCAGTTTGGTTTCGATTTCGGCTATTGTTCTTTTCAGTACTTCTGCATCCAAAACCACAATTACCTGACCTGCTTTCACAAAATCACCTTCCTGCGCCAGTCTCTTTAAAATTACACCATTCATTTCCGGAGTTACCATCACGTTTTGATCGGACTGTACTTCCCCCTGAACTTCAATAAAATGATTAAAAGGTTGAGCGGTGAGCTGAATAGCCTCAATTCTTCTCAAATCCTTTTGCTTATTTTCTCCCGAAATTGAGGCAATTTCCTCTTGGAGGGCCACAATTTTTTCTTTTATTTCAACCTGCTCTTTTTTCAGTTCAGCAAGTTCCTGCTTCTTTTCTTCAAGACTTTCTGGAGCCTGAGGCTGGTTACAAGCCGCCATCCAGATAGTTACTAAAGCGATTATTAATTTACTGCTGTAAATCTTCATTGTATTTATTTTTATTATGCTTTTAGAAATTCTTTAAAGTTTGAGTTTTTCTGTTGGAATACCCTGTTATTCATCAGCCCATAATCTGCCAATTGACCTCAGGTATTCTACTTCAGAAATCATTGCTTCATACAAAGCCTGGTAA
Organism: Flexithrix dorotheae DSM 6795; assembly: GCF_000379765.1. GTDB lineage: Bacteria > Bacteroidota > Bacteroidia > Cytophagales > Flammeovirgaceae > Flexithrix > Flexithrix dorotheae. The sequence continues at coordinate 1,188 of NZ_KB903520.1, read as the reverse complement.
TAATTGGTCTGTGCATCAGTTAAGGAAGTTTCTGCATTTACAATATCCAAACTTTGACCAATACCTTCCTGAAATTTTATTTTTGTAGTATTATAAATATTTTGAGCTAAGCCCATATTTTCCTCCTCCGCTTGCAGTGTACTCAAACTGCTTTCCCAGTCGATTTTAGCCTGTGCCTGCTCCCAGTCAATGGTATTAAACATATTAAATGCAAGGTTTTCAGTTTGCTGGGCTTTAATTTTGGCCTGCTGAATCTGATACTTTTTTCGCATCCCATCGAATATGGGCATTTGCAATGTCAGACCGTAATAACCATAACTAAACCACCCGTCTCTCGGATCAAATAACATCCCTCTTTTACTTTCCCCGGCATTAGCCCCAAAAGCAGCATCCAAATACAGATTAGGATAATATTTCACTTTATATTGTTTAATATTCATCTGATCCAGTTCCCTTTGGGTTTGCAAAATCGAATATTCAATTCGCTGGCTATAATCAAAATTGCCTTTATCAAAAACAATTGAACCTGGCGTAAAATCGTCAAGACTCTCTTTTAGAGCCAAAGAATTCTTCACATTCATTCCTATTTGAAACTTCAAAAGATTTTCCTGAACAATAAGCATACGGCTGAAATTAGCCACCTGTGTTTTCGAAACATTATAGTTTACCCTAATCCTGTCTACATCAAGTTTTTCGGAAAAGCCATTTTCGTACATGGCTGTGGTTTGTCTTAGGAGAGAATCCAACCTGCCTAAATTCTCTGTGGCCAGCTCCAGCCTTTCTTTTGTGACAAGTACTCCATAATACGCTTTAGAAACCGCCTCAGCTGTTTCAATTTTAGTTCTGGCATATTGTTTTTGAGAAAGTTCTGTATACGTTTTTGCCGCTTTCACCCCAAGAAAAAAAGAACCATCAAAAATCAGTTGCCTTGCAGAAATACCCGCATTTCCCGAATACCTAACCCCAAACTTCACCGGTACTGGAGGAGCATCATCCGGCACTTCTGAAGGATCATCAGCAAAAAACTCAGCTGGAAGAAAAGTGGTTTGCAGGTTAAAATTATCAGTTAGAGCCAATGACCCATTTATTTGAGGATAACCGTCAGCCAATAATTCCCTAACCCTGCCTTCTGCCGATTCCATATCCAGAAAAGCATTTTTAGTGGTCGCGGAATTGGCGATAGCATAT
>NZ_KB903519.1 GCF_000379765.1 Flexithrix dorotheae DSM 6795 | reverse complement strand
GGTACTTATAATATATATAGAAGTATTAATGATGGAGAATTTGAATTGGTAAAGGAATTAGCCAGCAACCTTACTTCTTATACCGATAAAAATGTAGTAGCAAATTCTGTGGCTTACCAGATTGAAGTGGTAAACCCGGAAGGTTGCGGAGAATTTGAAAATGGTAGAATTCTGCAATATACCAGTAGTAAATCAAACGTAGCCAGAATTGGTGCTGTCACCGGAATTGAAGAAACTCTTTTGGAAAATGCTGTTTCAATTGCCCCTAATCCAACTGCAAACTTCATTCAAATCAATTTAAATAAAAAGCTGTCTGGAAATTACTCCCTTACCAACTTAGCGGGGAAAGAAGTTTGGAAAGGGAATTTCAATTCCAACTTTAAAATTGATCTTCGAGAGTATAAAAGTGGCGTTTATTTCCTAAATATTATGACTGATAAGGGATCAATAGTGAAGAAGGTTTTGAGGGATTGATGTAAATTTCAATTTGCTTGTTAACTCAAAAAAAAATTAAATACCACAATACATTTAATACAAATTTTCATTATGAAAAAAATTATATTACAATCTATCCTAATTTTAGGATGTATCATAATTCAAAAACATTCTTTCGCCCAAACAAATGTTTCAGGAACACTCACTGAAAATACTACTTGGACAGTGGAGAATTCTCCTTATAAGTTGACTGGAGATGTGGTTGTGCCTTATGGGGTTACGTTATCTATTAATCCGGGGGTAATTATTTCTAGTGACGCTTCTGGTAACTCTGGTTTATTTAGTAGTTATAAATTAACTGTTGAGGGAGAAATAAAGGCCATTGGAGAAGATTTAAACAACATCACTATTGAAGATACTGAAATTTCATTTCAGGAAGCAAATTTAACGAACTCTAATTTTGAAAAAGTAACAATTAAAAACTTTGGATCACTTCTTACAATAGGAAATAAAAACATTGGAACCTTAAATATTTTAAATTCAACTTTTAAATCAAGTACTTTTACAGGCACATTAGGATATGATACATCATCCAAAATCGTTTTTAAAAATTGTAAACTTTCAAATTCAAATATTGGAAAACATTTTGGAGGAAATGATTCCATCGAAATATGGGATTCTGAAATAACTGATACCAATCTTTCAATGTCATGGTCATCAGGTTCTATATCTTTATTTAATTCTGAAGTAATAAATTCACGCTACACTGCGGAAATAGATGGTTTTTTTCATATTGATAGTTGTACCATTATTGAATCAGAGTTTTCTGGTTTTATTACTGGGGTTTCTATTATGAATAGTAATGTAGTAAACTCATCATTTTTTCTATACGATCATTTAAAAATCACAAACTCAGAGGTGTCTCTAACCTTTAAAAATCCATCTCAATTTAGTAGGGATCACCAAATTAGATCGAAAAGTGTTGAATTAACAGAAACACAGTTTGATGGAAATAATTTGGGAAAGGACGGTGTTTATATTTTTGGAAGTAAAAATAGTATAATAAAAAATTGTAGTTTTAAAAATTTTAGGAAAGCAATTGTTTTTGATGGAACTTCTCTTGAGGTTAATACTAATAATTTCCTAGATATAGAACAGTACGTAATTGAAAATCTGACCCAACATAATATTAACGCCCAAGAAAATTATTGGGGAACCATCAACGAAGATAGTATCGGCTTAAAAATTTATGACCAGTTGGATAACGGCACAAAAGGTCTTATAGATTTTTCAAATTTTTTAGAATACCCTACTTATAAAAATATCCCCAAAGCGCCAAAGAATGTTCTAAAAGGGGATTTAGGTCAAAAAACACTAATTACTTGGGAGGAAAATGAGGAAGCAACCTTAGAAGGTTATAAGGTTTATAAAAAAAATATCACCACAAATGAATTTGACTTAATTGCTGATGTTGGAAATGTAAATTCCTTTGAGGAAATTATTGATATTGAAGAAGAAATTTATCTCACAGCCTACGCTATTGACACCGCTACTGAAACAAAAGGTCAAATAATAGAAAGTAATTTTTCAAAACCCGCCAAACCATTCTTCGAAGCTAATTACCCTTACTCAACATCAATATGTAAGGGATCAACTATCTCTGTAGTAGTTCAGGAAAATTATGAATTTAATTCCGATAATTTTTATATGCTCCAACTTTCTTCAGTTTCGGATAGCTTCGCGAATCCGGTGATTCTGGATACC
>NZ_KB903518.1 GCF_000379765.1 Flexithrix dorotheae DSM 6795 | reverse complement strand
TTCGGTATGAACCTTACTGGCATCGAGAAACAAGGTAGTCCTGACCACAAGTTCCAGTACAACGGTAAGGAGAAGCAAGAGGAGTTCGACCTTAACTGGTCCGACTATGGGGCTAGGATGTATGATGCCCAGATTGGGAGGTGGCATAGTACAGACCCTCTTGCAGATAAGTACCCTTATGCTTCCCCTTATATTTATGTGGTTAACAATCCTATTAAATTGATTGACCCTGATGGGATGGAGGTAGATATAAGTAGCCTTACCAAAGATAAAGAAGGGATATATACATTAGTAAATTTAATATTAGACTTGAGCAACATAACTGGGTTAAGCCTTAATGTAAATTTCAGTGATGGAACTATTAATGAAAAGGAGGACAAGATGGATGAAAGTCAAAGAAGTGGTAGTGGAAAAGCTAGAAAGCACTTAAGACATTTAATGGGTGAAGGGGGAACAATAAAAGTTTCATATGGAAATGATACGGAGCGAGGGTCTGAGGGATCACCTAATGGTAATGTTGTATTAGATAATTTTCAAATAGACGCTAATATCAAAGGTTTAGAAGATGAAGGTTTAAATGGATTGTCAGTTGGATATGGAATGACTTTTTTACATGAATCTTTACATACAGACTTTGGTGCCTCTCACTATGGAAAAAAAGAAAGATTTTATGACCATGTTCAAGACAGATCTGCTTTCGATTCAAGCGAACCAGGAAATGCTATAAACCAAGTAAATGAATATAGGGACGAATTATTACTGCCAACTCGGCATTCCCATTTTAGTGATATTCATTTTAGAGCCTTCACTTTTGGGACGCCTTGGAAACAGGAGGGTAAAATGATTTATGTAAATACTCCTTCAATATGGTCTACAAAGAGTTATAGGGAAGAGAGGCGTTCAAAAATATTTAAAACCCCATTAGGTCAAAATTTATTAAAGCAGTCAGGAAATGAATAAAATATTAATATTCTTTGTAATAACCTGTTTTTTTAATTGTACAAATACTGAAAAACATCACCTTATTAAGGAGGAACAGTTAATGTATAATAGGGCGATAGAGCATTTAAAACAAGATAAAGAAGTCATCATGTTTGCGGAACAATTAAATAGTATTAATAATGGTCATGTCGTTATGGAAGTATCAAATAGAACAATAGTACCTAATTTTATTTATTTTAGTGATACTATCACTTATGAAAGTTATGGGGTAATAGATCCCAATAGGGACTTAAGAAACTTTGTATTTGATTCACTGTATGAACTAAAACACAGTCTTTCTAAACAAATACAACCTAAAACACTAAATGATTTAGAACGGTTATCATCATCAATACCTTCAAACATATTAGTTGCTTTCTCAGAAATACTTGATGGAAATACTCTCTATTGTGAATTGTTATATAAAGACGGTCTTAAATATAGTATTATTGATAATAAGTATAGATATACAGGTACCACGCTGATATACTTATTTTTATTTGATAAAAATAAAAAACTTACTCAAGTTTATAATAATCGTTCTAATACATGAGAAAAGCCTCACTGGTACAAGAGTTCAGCGAAGCATCTCTTGTATCCAAAATCAGTGCAAAGGCAGATAGCAGAACTCTTCAAGACTTCGGAGGGTTAAGGGAGAATCATCCGTTTTTCAGCAGGTGGCAGGCTTTGAGCCTGTTATCTGCTGAAAAATGATCCAAACAAGCTTCGGGGGCTTATCAGGGCTACCCGGCTGCTTTGTGCGGAAGGGGGTTGGATGTTTGTTTCCTTCAAAAAACACCGATGGCTACTTACTCTAACTTCAGGCGTTTTTTAAATACTTCCGGACCTCTTTTATGGTGGAGTACAGCAATAATACCCACTTCTCTGGCAGGTTCATCTATTTCATAAAACAGCGCATAGGGAAACTTTTTGAGCGACATTTTACGAATCTCTGCTTCTACTTTTCGGTAAAGCTCGGGATTGCTTTCCAATAAAACTTTAGCTTCTTCTAATTTGAGGGTAAATTCTATTCCCAACCCCTGTTTTTGTTCTTCATACCACTCTACAGCCTCCTGAACATCCTCAAAGGCTTTGTGGGAAAAAATTACCTGATATAATTCCATCTATTTTTGATACTTGGCTTTTAACTCCTGGATTACTTTTTCTGCTGAAACTGCTTTATCCCTGTTGGCTTTAAAATCGGCAGATCGCTCCTGAAG
>NZ_KB903517.1 GCF_000379765.1 Flexithrix dorotheae DSM 6795 | reverse complement strand
GATGATGACAAAAATAGTGATGAAGATGATAACAAAAGGAATGATAATTCCTAATTATGTTAACTAAATTTTATTGAAGGTCAAATGTCCCTTTTGGTAGTTTCTTTAAAGCTAATCAACTTTTGGCAAAATCTTACTCCCGATTCCTGATTTTTTCCTCCGAAGATTATTTTGCCTATTCCCCCTTTTGTAATACTTCGTTTATGTTTGGATGTTTTCCAAATTTTATCGAAATTCAACTGTATTTTTAGTTGATTATTATAGTGGCGGGTTTTTGCCAATTTCGTAACGGTTTTTGAGAGAAGCTAAATAAGGGAATCATAAAAAAACACCTAATAAAGGATCATAGAATATAATCAAATAAATAGTTGGGTCCATGGAAAATATCTATCAAATACACCTTGAATGGATCAGCTCTATTGAAGTAGTGAAAAAGAGAATATTAGAGGTTGAAGCACACTACCCCCTTGAAAACGAACGATTGTAGTTATCCAATTATAGTCAAGACCTCAAGTTAAAAAATTGTAAAGGATCTATATGAATCACACATATTAACATATTGCAATGCAGATAAATAAAGTCGGAATTATTGTACTTCCACAGCCCCTAAATCACAGCCATTCCCAATTGGCCTAGGTAAGTCTCTCTGATCAGTTCCCGAACAAGTGGTATTAGTAGCAGCATCAATAAGGGGGCTTCCTGGTACGGGAATATGAACTCTGGTATTGCCGCTATTAATAATTGGGCCTAGTTGTGCATTGCCATTAATTACCCCTGTTCCAATTAATGCCCCATCACCTAAATAATGATCGGGATTGCCAATAAATACCTTTCCATCCACTATCAGGTCATTAACATTTCCACTAAAACTTGCAGTTTCACCCCCACAATCTCCTCCTACAGGGTTATTGGCTACAACAGAATTTTTGATAAAGGTTGGAGAAAATTCAAAGTACATACCGCCCCCTTTATGCATATTAGGGCCATTTGTACCCACCATATAGTTTTCGCTCGTTTGGTTATTTGTGATGGTTACATCAACCAATTGGGTTATACCAAAGAATAAATAAAGTCCTCCGCCTCTTCCATTTGCCAAATTCCCAGAAATGGTTGTCCGAGTGATGGTTAAACTATTTTCTCCCGGTATTAGGGGATATGGATTTGGTGAAGAATAATCTCCAAGTTCACTTTTGATTGCTCCTCCATCATATTTTGTCTGATTTCCTTCAATAACACATTGATCAATTAAAGCCTGTGCAGAAGCAAGTGTATTCAAATCATAAAATAATATACCTCCCCCTGAAGACTGTGAAGAATTAAATGAAATACTACTTCTTTTTAAATCAGCAAATAATTCTACAAATATTCCTCCTCCACCCATATGAGGAATATTGATTTCTGATTTACTTCCTTGCTGATTATATTCCACTTTTGAGTCAGTCATAAATAATTTCCCAGTCTTGTCATTATATATACCTCCACCAGCAACTTGTGCTTTGTTATATGTTATTTCACTGTTTTCAATGAATAATTCACCAGAATTAAAAATTGCACCCCCTCTTCCAATATATTCTTCGGCCTGTCCATTTTTGATAACTTCTTGAATATCACCTCCTTTCAAGGTAACATTTCTTAAAGTGAGTTTTGCTCCTTCTGCTACCTGAAATAATCGAAATGGATTTATTCCTCCTCTACCATAACGTCTAATGGTTGCTCCATTTCCTTCAATGATCACATCAGAGGTGATTACTGGGAGACCATTTTCCGAGATAAAACCAGCAGGGTACACTATTGGAGTATAAGCCCCTCCGGGTGTTAGTTCTTTGGCTAAAAACTGAGTGCTGCTTGAAAGGTTATAGGTAGCTCCCTCTTCCAGAAAAATCGTGGTTGTTCCTTCACACAGATTGGCAGTTTCAACCGCATCATTCAAATAACAATCACCATTGCCATCACATATATCAAAAACCTGGTCTCCCTGATTATTGGTAGTTACATATATTATGGAATAACATCCAGGGACAGGAAGATTTGTTGGAATTTCAACTGGGCTTCGGGAGTCTGAAGGAGTTTTATTGGTGTTGAAAATTTCATTTTCCTGATTCAGGATATCACATGAAGTAAAACATAGAAAAATTACAAAAGCAAAAAAAGGGGGAATTGTATTTTTAGAACACATTGGCATAAACGGATGGGTTTTCAATTTGAAAAAAATATAAAAAAATTAGGCCTGTTTAATTTTTTATTACGAAGTTGTCTAAAGTTAAGTGACCTTAATTTTTTTGGCAAAAACGACAAAAAATCCGAGCAAATTTAAGCTGAACCAATTCTTAGTTTTCCTCTC
>NZ_KB903516.1 GCF_000379765.1 Flexithrix dorotheae DSM 6795 | reverse complement strand
TGGATAAACCGGATTAAACAGTGCCAGTAAAAACGGAGTGAACCGTGCCAGTAATTTCGGTTCAAACTGTGCCATTTTCGGATTAAGTTGTGCCATCGGTTTCGGATTAAACTGTGCCACTTTAAAAGATCAGGTATAATGTGTTATATCGCTGAAAAAAAAGACAGTGATATGGCAAATAAACTTGATCCTATGGATTTAAAACAAATTATTACGCTACATTTAGATGGGTTGAGTAACCGTAAAATCGGAAAAACCCTGGGTATCAGCCGCAATACTGTCAATCAGTATATGGCCTTGTTTAAAGAGCATGAACTGTCTTTGAAAGCTTTGTTGGCCTTGGACAGTGCATCTCTTGAGGAACTGTTCACTACCGCTACCACCCTTGATCATAGCCGTTATAATGAACTGGTAAAGTATTTTGACAAGATGAGAGATGCTCGTCAGCACCCTGGCTTTACATTTCGGTTTCATTATTATGAGTACAGGGTAAACTGTAAACATCCTTATAGTTATACCCAATTCATGGAGCACTATAACCGTAAATATCCCAAACAGCAGGGTTCTATGAAATTAGTGCATGAGGCAGGCCACGAGGTTTTTGTAGATTTTGCTGGGAAAAAACTACAAATTATTGATCGGGAAACAGGGGAAGAAATTTCGGTAGAAGTCTTTATTGCAATTTTACCTTTTAGCCAGTATACCTACGTAGAAGCGTGTCAGAGCCAAAAGCGTGAAGATTTCCTTCAATGTATGGGTAATACCCTATCCTATTATGGAGGTGTACCCAAAGCCATTGTATCTGACAATCTAAAAGCGGCAGTAAAACGAGCCAGTAAATTTGAACCGGATATCAACCGTTCCTTTAAGGAGTTTGCCCAACACTATAATTGCGTGATCAATCCTACCAGGAGTTATGCTCCACAGGATAAGGCTTTAGTGGAAAATGCCGTTTATCTGGTCTATCAACGCATTTATTATCCGATCAGGAATATGCAATTTTTTTCCCTTAAAGCACTCAATACAGAGATTAAACGCTTATTAACCAAGTATAATAACTTGTTGTTTCAACGGAAACAAACCAGTAGAAAAGCATTATTCCACTCAGTAGAGTGTGATTATCTCAAACCGCTTCCTTTGAGTCATTACCAGATAAAAGGCTATAAGCGGATAAAAGTGCAAAAAATAGGCTATGTTTATTTTAATGAGGATAAGAATTATTACAGCGTGCCTTATCGCTACATTGGCAAACATGTTCAGATTCATTATACCAGTAGTATGCTGGAAATTTATTTCTATCATGAGCGTATTGCCACTCATGAACGTAATTTTGCAAAGGGTGCCTATACCACTAAAAAAGAACACCTCAGCAGCACTCATCAGCAATACCTGGATTGGTCACCAGATTATTTTATCTCACTGGCAGCTAAACATGGCTCAGCTACCATGCAGCTCATCAAGGAGTTATTCCAGTACAATGATTACCCCGAAGTGAATTATAAACGAGCTATGGGTATCATACAACTGCATAAAATTTATAGCTCAGAAAGATTAAATAAGGCTTGTCAACGGGCATTAATCGGGAAACAACTCAGCTATAAGATGGTCAAGAATATTCTGGATAATCAGCTCGATACTGAAGCGCTGGACCCATCTGAACTTGATAATGATCAATCCCATATCCCTGCTCATCAAAATATTCGAGGGGCATCAGCCTATAAATAAATTTAAAATCAACAAAACATAACTCATATGAATAATCATCAAACCGTAGAAAAATTAAGGCAAATGAGGCTGGGTGCTATGGCTCAGCTTCACTTGCAATATGTGCAGGAAAACAGACTAACCAAGCTCACTGCTGATGAATATATAGCCCTTTTAACCGATCATGAATGGGAGGAAAGGCAAAACAATAAAATCAACCGGCTCATCCATCAGGCTGGCTTTAAAGAAAATGCAACCATCGGAGATATCAATTATTTACAGACTAGAAACCTGGATAAAAATATGTTTGAACGGCTGGCTACTCTGGGGTTTATGGCCCATCAAGAAAATATCATCTTCACTGGTGCATCCGGAGTCGGGAAAAGCTATTTGGCTCAGGCATTAGGCCATCAGGTATGTCTGAATGGGAAAAAGGTTTTATATGCCAATACTGCTAGATTATTTACCCGTCTTAAACTCGCAAAAGTCGATGGAACCTACTTGAAACAGCTCAAAAAAATAAATGCCGTTCACCTGTTAATCTTGGATGATTTTGGCCTTCAGGCTTTTGATAACTTTGCCAGAGAAACATTAATGGATATCATTGATGAAAGATATAAAATGTCATCCACGATATTATCTTCCCAAATCCCGGTTTCTACCTGGTATGAACTTATTGGAGAGGGTACACTAGCCGATGCGATTTTAGACCGGATTGTTAACTCTTCTCATAGAATAGACCTGAAAGGAGACTCTCTGAGAAAAGGAATTCTAAAGCAAGATTAATTTTTTTTTTACTAAATTGTACCACACTTTTAAAGTGGCACCCATGAGACCGGAATCACTGGCATGGACCCTCCGAAATAGCCA
>NZ_KB903515.1 GCF_000379765.1 Flexithrix dorotheae DSM 6795 | reverse complement strand
TTCGGTATGAACCTCACTGGCATAGAGAAAAAAGGTAGTCCGGATCATAAGTTCCAGTACAACGGTAAAGAAAAACAGGAAGACTTCGATTTGAACTGGTATGACTATGGTTGGAGAAATTACGATCCTGCTTTAGGTAGATGGCATGGAGTAGATGGAATGTCTGAGAAATATGTCTCTTATTCTCCTTACCACTATGCAGGTAACAATCCGATACGGAATTATGATATTGATGGGAATGAGTTTACTGAGTCTGGTAAGAAATGGGCTGAAAAAATTTGGGATTATGTAAAAAAACAAATGGATAAAAATAATGCCAAGATGTCAAAAAAAATGAATATGATAACTGCTGGCGTTAATAAGAAAGGTAAAATGTTGTCTTCAAAGAGGGTCGGTCGATTAGCTAATCAAATTTCAAAACTTCAGGATAAAAACGGACAATTAAATGCTGTAACGAATGAAATTATTGCTATGGATAATAGTGAGCAAGTTTATAATGTTATCGAATCGCCAAGTTTTAATGGAGACGAAAATTCACCAGATAAAGCAGCAGCAATGTACAATATGTATACAGGGGCTGTTGACATAATATTACCCGGATCATCAAAATTAAACTTAGCTGCTCATGAATATAAACATGCATTCCAATTTGAATCAGGATCGGCTAGTTTGACCGTTTATCCAGGAGGAAAAAATTTTAACACCCTTTCCCCTCTTCAATGGTTAGCGTATGATCAACAAGATGAAATAGAAGCCTATAAAAGACAAGGAATGTTTGGCTCTACACACTCAAGTTTACCTTCTGGGTACACAAACAGATCAATCAATGGAATTAACTTTCCTAAGTCTCAGAATACTATGCAACCGTACAGTAATAGTCCCCATGCTGTTCTACAAGAATTAGCAAATAAAGCAAGGCAAGCGTTTAGGTTAAATGGTACTACATATGCTCCAAAAAAGTAAAATGAAGGTTATATGTATTCTTTTATTGACAGTAGTTTTAGGTGGTTGCAGCCGATCTTTAACTGGAACTTATATATCTGTGACTTCTGATTTTTCTCATCAAATTGAATTTGATTTCAAGTCGGATTCCACTCTTGAAGTTAAAATTTGGTCAGATATTTTAGGAGAATTTAGTGTAATTGGGAAATGGTATAAAGTTAGAGATACTGTTTATACCCCCAACAGCATAGAGCAAGAAGAAAAATTCAGCTATTATTTTGAAAAAAATGGCGATGGTCAGAATTTTCAGATTGTTGTGTTAGATAAATCTGATAGTACAAGGCTCAATGCTGCTCTGATCTCCATCAATAATAGTTCAGATATATTGGAACCAGATGGGAATGGGGTCTATACAGCTCAAAATTTTAGCCCTCAGTCTATCAAATTAGTCAATATCAAATATATAGATCAGGAGAACAGCATAGTTGTAAATGATGTACAAAAAGGCTTTAATAAATTGATAGTATACTATGATTTTGAAAAATCAACTTTGGATTATACGTATAATCAGTCTTGGTTGTACAAATGGGGAAGGCTGTATTCTATAGATAGTGTTAGAACTGTATTGAAGAAGAAATAGGGCGGGAGCATCAAAAAGTGTGGGGCATTATGCCCCTTCAATGGATCAAGTCTTCCAAATCGCTAGTTCAAGAGTTAAGCGTAGCGGCTCTTGGACTTTGAAATTAATCGGAGAGCAAAAGCAGAAGTCTTCAAGACTTCGGAGGGTTAAGGAAGAATCCAATCCGTTTTTCAGCAGGTGGCAGGCTTTGAGCCTGTTATCTGCTGAAAAATGATCCAAACAAGCTTCGGGGGCTTATCAGGGCTACTCGGCTGCTTTGTACGGAAGGGGGTTGGGTGTTTAAAAAAGAAAGTTTACCAGATTAAATCCACCTGATATTTTTCAAAATTACCATCTATACTGATTAGAGGGAGGTTTTCCTGCATCGCCTGGGCGATGATTAACCTGTCAAAAGGGTCTTTGTGGTGAAAAGGCAGATTAATTAAAAGCTGGGTATGTTCCAGTTGAATCGGCAGGATTTTAAACCCATTACTATCGATCATCTCCTGCAATCGCTCAAAAGGCAGCTTCATCTTTAATTTATCGATACTGATTTTGATGGCAATTTCCCAAACCGAAACCATACTTAAATATGGGTCAGAAGCTGCCTCTATTTGTCTGCGGGCTTCCCGACTCAACAGCTTGTTACCCTCCACAAACCAGATAAAAGCATGGGTATCTACTAAAATTTGACTCACGGCATATAATCTTTAAAATCTTCTAACGGCTCATTAAAATCATCACTCATTTTAAAAACGCCTTTATAACTCCCAAAAACAGCTTTTTTCTGTGGGGATTGTTTTTTGGTTTGCTGCAATAAAAAATCTATAAAATTGGCAACCTCCTGTTTCCTGTTTTCAGGAAGTGCCATGAATTTATTTAAAATCAATTGTGTGTTCATCGTTTTAAAGGTTTAAATAGAATAAGCTAGTCGCGTTTTTGCATCTCTTAATAAGGCATTGAGTGTAAAAAGTAACCGATCTTTTTCTGTCTCAGGCAATTTTTGAATTGTCATGAGTTGTTCCAGTATTTGTCTGTCAATTTCCACATCTGTTTTGCCCACCAAATAATCCAGGGAT
>NZ_KB903514.1 GCF_000379765.1 Flexithrix dorotheae DSM 6795 | reverse complement strand
TATGGAAGGAAAAACCGTTTCCAGCAAACGGATGGGAATATTATGCCCTTGGCAGTATTAACCTGCTAATTTGGACTTTTGCAAATAATAAAAATGAAAACTGAAATGGAAATTAACACCAAAAAACGGCACTCCAAACAAAATCATCCCCACCAAAAAAGCACTCCTACAAGCAAGAAAATAATTGAATTTACACAGCACTTTTTCCGGACCTAACCCCCATTAGGTTCGTTCAACACCAGGAAAAATTCAGTGGGATCCCCCGGACCCACATTAATTTGATCCCATATTACTAAGTGTCCTTTTATGATTAGTTCTGCGGCAAGAGGTTTGCTAATGTTACCCAATGAGCCTGTTAAAACGATATTCATTATCTCTTCTTTTTTGTTTATACAAAACTGCGATGTTATTCAGGAAAAGATGTAGCCAAAACGATTGTTTTGGTAGTCAGAATGGAAAGTCTTTGGGAAATGTTAATTTCTTTGGGATAGTAGTAGGATTACGCCTTACTAAAATAAGTATACGTCCCACTGGCTAGAAGTAACATGGCTTCCAGTTGGCATGATCCCATCCAATAACACAGTTCGCATATTCATTTTAGTGTTTACATAGGTGTCGTTATTACTGATTAAGTCGCTTTTGAATTCTACCTCTCTTGATTACAGAATGAATCGATAACGTGTTATGGATGCTTTCAAGAGGATTCTTGTCAAGTAATACCATATTTGCGGTTTTTCCCACTTCAATTGAACCTAAACTATCTTGAGCATTCATCATTTTAGCAGCATTAAGTGTTCCCATTTTTATAATATCAACTGGTTCCATTCCACCTAGTTCTAGTAGTTGCATTTCTTCATGTAGACTATATCCTGGAAAATTGAAATCATTTCCAGTATCTGTACCCAGAACCATGTTAAATCCCATTCCGTCCAAGAAAATGATGTCTTCAACTTGAGGGAGCATGAAAGCTTCAAGACTGTTTTCATTTATACCGTATCCATTCATCAGAATCCTAAGATAAATTTTCGCTCGATCAATTAATTCCGGAGTGAGTTCGTTTACTGATTCCTTGTAAACACTAAGCATTGATTCAGACTCAAACCATTCAGGGTGTAAGGGGTAAAGGAACGACTTATCAATCATTAATGTAGTTACCCAATTGGGGTTTCTGTTTACAAATTTTTGAAGTAATCTTATTTGAATGCTATCCTGAGGATCAATATTTACTCCGGTAAAATGAACTAGATTCTGAACACCGCCATTGATGGCCATTTCTAGTTCTGTGTTATCACTCACATGCGCAAATACTTCAAGACCATGTTTAGAGGCTTCCCTAACGGTTTTATCAATAAATAACTGGGGCATTCTTTCAACGAATGGAGGAGCAGGACCATCCTCAATTGTTAGCTTGATTCCAACGACTGGATACTGAGATACATCCTGGACTAGATCTTCAATCTGTGAAGTATCCTTCAAATAAAAAATTGTTTCTCCATCACGCCAGTTGCTGCTCTGATATGTCTTCGCAGGATGACGTCCCTCCATGGTAAAATGCTGACTGGTATGAAAAACAAAAGGTGCTGGAATGGAATCCTGATTCCCCTGTTTACGCATTGATCCGTAATAGTCATTTGTACACAAGCTTCCACCTGTGATAAAGACAGAAGTCACTCCATAATGGACAAATCTGGGAAAATCCCTTTCAAAATTTCCTGTGTGAACATGACAGTCAAATAAGCCGGGAATAATAAATTTCCCCGTTCCGTCAATGCTATTTTCGTTACTATTCGATAATATAAATAGAGAATCAATCGCAACTATTTTACCTTCATTTATCCCTATTGAGACTCCAGTTTGTAGCGGTTTCCCTGTTCCATCGATAAGGTTGACATTGGATATCACCAAACCATATTGTTCTGTCTCTTGGTAAGTACAGCCAGCAAGGAACACCATCGATGCAAGGATGATTAACTGTTTCATAAGTTTTCAATGACCACCAATGTCCAGATTGTTACATTCCACTGGATTGGTTTAATATATATTTAAAGTATCGGTTTTGCCCTGCACTTTCAAACAATTCGATAGAGGTATGTGCGCTACCGGATGTTGAACCAAATCTAAAGGTAGCAAAATTGAGTAAAAACTGAAATAATGTTATGGGAAGGTTTTACCAAACCAAATCACATGATAAAAAAGTTAATTGCCAAAAGGTGCTCATTCTTGAGCCATAGGTGCACTAAAAACCTTTTAAAGCAAATTTATTTGTATTGCCAAAACTCAAGCACCTTAATTCCGCTGTGAAATGATATTTGAAAAATGTGTATTTTCTTTAAGTATATGGGCTAAAACACTTTGGGTCAATTTCAAGGTTCCCAAAACATTGAAATCAATTTTTTTTTATTTCTTCTATCCATGTTACCTTAATGGCACCCACAAAACCAACCCCTGCATTATTAACCAAAACCTCAATCTTATTAAAGTCAGAAATTATATTTGACATACTTTGCTCCTAAGTAATATCCAATAGTTTTATTTCTTTAGGTCTGGTATTGAATGCATTCACTTGGGGTTGATTTTTGAATGTGCCAATTACAGAATCTCCCTGTGCAAAAATTTCTTAAGCAGGTGCCTTTACAAGACTGTAGGATATCCTTTTATAAACCAATATTTCATAATTTATTCCACAGTTAATTTGTAATGTGGTGTTGGGTTTAGTGGACAGGAATAAACGTAACTTCCTTCTTTTAATTCAACAATTCCTGTATATTGGGTCTCTCCTTTTTTTACATATGCAGTTGTGAACGAGTTTGGAACTGCTGTTTCCATAACCTCTGAATCTTTATCAGTTTCTTTTTGTATGACAAATCCCAAGTCTTTATTCACATTTTTGTTCACTACCCTGAATTGATATTTTCCGGGTGTTAAATTTAATTCTTGAGTTTCGAATTGCCCCTCCGTTTGAATGAGTTCGATAATTGTTACATCTTTTTCCATAGTTTGTGTGCATATTATGATCGATGCTGACCCACCAGAATTTTTATATTGATCCACCATAATTATGATATTGACCCATCTATAGGATTGAATTAGTGACGG
>NZ_KB903513.1 GCF_000379765.1 Flexithrix dorotheae DSM 6795 | reverse complement strand
AGCAAGATTAATTTTTTTTTTACTAAATTGTACCACACTTTTAAAGTGGCACCCATGAGACCGGAATCACTGGCATGGACCCTCCGAAATAGCCATTCGTTATCTTTTCCATTTATTGATGCGTTTTATGGTATACTCATTTCTTTTTTTGCGAGTTTCATCTTACTTGATAACATTGAGAGAAGCCCATTACCTAATACGAAACCCTTATTTTGGATTCTAACAGGTATTTTCTTCTATAATTTTTCTACTTTTTTTATAATCCTTTTTAAAGAGTATGACTTAAGAAATAACCTATGGTTCATTCACAATACACTAAACATTGTAACTAATCTTATTTATTCTTTAGGTTTTTTTCTTGTAACTAAAATCAAATGAACTCTCTCAAGCAGAATTATAATTTCTTATAAGAATTAAAACCCTCCAGAATCTAATTCAAGACTACCAGAATCTAATTCATGGTACCATAATTATTTAAAATAGCTTTCATTTGAGACATAGAAAGATAAGGTAATAATAATTTTTAAATTGAAACACTATGAAGCTTTATTTAATTCTCTCACTTTTTTTTAAACTAATAATATGAGCGAAATAAAAAAATTTATAGCAAAAATTAAGTCAGATGAGCTAGTATCTCCAAAATTTGATTACGAGCAAATGGAGTACCTTGAAAAAATAGCCGATGAAAGCCATCCAATTTTAGATAAAAAAGTATTTATGAGTGTTGTCATGATTGTTGGTACAGTATTGTTACTATCGATTATTCTTGCCTCACTCATAATATTTATTAAAGACCAGCCTGTTGATGAGTTTTTTATTATGATAGCATCTACTTGTATAGGAGCATTAGCAGGTTTATTGGTACCAACTCCAATGAATAATTAATTTCTAAATCAATACCATTATGTTTAAACAAGTTGACAAAATCACACCAGTAATTTCTCCTGCACAATTTGACAAGCCCCAAATTCCAGAACTAGGAATATTAGATGCGGAGGTCGATGATTTAGTGCGGACAATAATAGCCAGAAATACCTTCAAAGTATCTGGTAAAGGGTACACAGTTGCTGTATTAGATACAGGCCTAAGAACGACACACGTAGACTTTAAAGGAAGGGTGCCAAAACAATTAAATTTCACACAAGATAATAATGGGGATCCCAATGATGCTTTAGATGGTAATGGACATGGGACTAATGTTGGTGGAATCATTGTTGCAAACGGCATCCATAAAGGGATTGCTCCAGGTGCCAATATTATTCCAATTAAAGTACTTTCAAACTCAGGAGGTGGCAATTTTGCATCAGTAGCAAAAGCTTTAGATTGGATTTTAGAAAACCATACAAAATATAATATAACAACGGTTTGCATGTCACTTGGAGATTCAGGAAACTATCGTAGTGAAGGTGAATTAACCAACCAAGGTGTATTGCGAAATAGAATTCAGTTATTACGAACAAAAAGAATAGCTGTTGCAATAGCATCAGGGAATGATTTTTTCTCTCATAATAGTCAACAAGGAATGTCATATCCTGCTATTATTAGGGAATGTATTAGTGTTGGTGCTGTTTATGATGCAAATGAGGGATCATTTACTTATCCATCGAGTGGAGCTACAGCTTACAGTACTGATAAAGATAGGATTACACCGTTTTCACAAAGACTTCATCCTACTATTTCTTTAAGTAACTCAACAACCATTTTTGCTCCTGGAGCACCTGTTACTTCATCCGGAATCGATAATGACAAAGGTGAATCAATTCAGCATGGAACAAGCCAAGCTACGCCTGTTACAGTAGGTGCAATAATTCTAATTCAAGAATTATATCAAAGACATTTTAAGATTTTACCTACAATTAAAGAAATAGAAAGTTTCTTGAAGCGTGGTGCGGTAACGATAAATGATGGAGATGACGAAAAGGATAATGTTGATAATACTGGATTAGACTTCCCAAGATTAGATATAGTTGGTTCGTTAAATAGTATCATCAAATCAATTCGGTATAGTACTTTCGTACAGCAAAAGTTTAATCTACCAATAACCAATTCAAATTCATCAATTATAAACGAAGGATAGAAACGGATAAGAGGTCCGACCAGTAAAGTGTAAGATTAGGCTAACTACTTTACAAAAAAGTAAAAAGTGCGCATATTCAGCGTATACGGCAGAAACAGGGTAAAAGTCGTTTAGCATTTTTATAGGAACTTTTACACCTAAGTGTGTAATTTTATCATTTGAGTCCATAATTAATTGTTATTCTTGATCATCTAGTCTATCATAAGGGATTTATTACAAAATAAATTAGAACCAGTATTATGAAAATAAGTCCAATTTTTCATAAAAGAAAAACATCTACTTGCTGGACATGGAAATTAAAGAGTTACACGATATATACAATTGATTATTAGATACTTATAAAGTGCCTCTAAATTCTCTACACGACTTTGTAGCTGTTTCTGTCGACTAGGCCAATTAGTTGATTTTAAATATATTCTTACTTATAGTCTAACTTGTCATTAATTGCTATTTGTTAATAAAAAAGCCTTTTCACAAAACACCTCTAGTAATAAATTAGGGCAAGAAAAATTATACATTTGGAAATTTTAGTTTTTTCATTTTGTGACGAGGTAGACTATAGAGAAAATATTGAAAAAAGTCTATGAAAAATTAATTCAGATGAGTGTATCGATAAACTTGGAGGTGTTTTCTCTCCCAAATTTCAGGCATATGAAAAATTTGATACTATTTCATGTTGTGAAATTTAGGATAACCAGAATTAAAAAGTAAGGAAACTCTATAACTAATTTAATAAAATAATATGCAAGGTTTCTCAAAATTTTTTGGATGGATTGACGATCCAATTGAATTTAAAAAAATGCGTCAAAAAGAAAATTACAATGATTTATCTTTTTATAAAAAGATAAATGGATCAGGAAAGGGAAAAATCTCGTTACTTCATTCTATCTTCGAGCAAGCAACAAGTAGGAAATTTCCTGTATGGCAACAAGAAATAGGTGACTGCGTTTCTTTCGGATATGCATTAGGCGTAAGCACATTAATGGGAGTTCAAATTGCGCAAAGTAGTGAGGAAATTTACCCTGCTGATGTTGCAAGTGAGCCTATCTATGGTGGTTCAAGAATAGAAATTGGTCAGGGTCGACTTGGATGTAGTATTGATGATAGTACTGATGGGAGTTATGGGGTTTGGGCGGCTAAATGGGTAAAAGATTATGGAATATTAGAGATGTTCTGGTGTAATTGCTTGATACTCAATAGTTGTTATCTTTGGGATAAAAAATAAACAATGGCAATATCCTTAAAAGAAATAAGAA
>NZ_KB903512.1 GCF_000379765.1 Flexithrix dorotheae DSM 6795 | reverse complement strand
TTAAAAATATTATTTTAGATGAGTTGATTATAGCAATAATTTTTTTTTGTTTTTATGATGGTTGTATTGCATTGACTTAGAAAAATTCAATTTTATAGCGTATCAATAAGGACATCTCATTTATCAATCCTCCACACTTCCATTTAAGATGGATATTATACAAAAAGGGCTACTACCATTACGCCTAGTTAAGCTTTTTAAAAAAGCCACAGCTAATAATATCCTAGAATCAGACGGTGGTTCCTGGCGTTTTAGCCATAGAGTATTGCAAGATTATTTTGCTGATCATTGGGAGAAGAATTATGCAGAAAAGGAGGGTTCGACTTAATGTCGAGGGTGAAAAACTCTCTTAAAATCGAATCCCTTACTGAACCGTTCTTTCGGCTGAGGTAGTGTATAAAGAAATCTCTCCACACTTGGTTATCAAAACTTCCTGGACAAATTTGCTACATGCCGCATATGGAGAATAAAAAATGCCGCAACATTATCCATAAAAACCTTCTTAAGGTTCCTCTCAAAACCTATTTTATTCAAATCTGCTGCATACTTTCCAAAATATGTCTCATTTAATGCTGCATGAAAATACTGTAAAACACTGAAAAACAATATCTTATAAAAATCACTTCATGCGCTGCGTGATACCATCTTGCTTACAATTTCCCTCTCTAAATCCTCCCCGGTTGTAACAAAAATATAAAATGGTTACCACGATGGGTACTACAATGGTTACCATAAAACACCCCTCATAGCTTCATAATGCGGTTGTGGTTACCAATTTCACTAAAAAGTGGGTACCATTTTGGTTACCAAAAATTGTATAGTTAACTGATTAATAGACAGTTATGAAAATACAGGTTCGGGGGTTGCCCGATCCCATCTTGCTTACCTTTTCTCCATTCGCTGACCCTTGGCTTTTGAAAAGGAAACGACAAACAAATAGCAATTGGAATTTGATTTTATGTAGTAATAAAACATCTCAACAAAATAAGTATTTGTTTGGTCAGTATAAACAAAAATATAACACGAAAAATAGACACCTAACGTATAGATGTTGTTCGGCAATTATTGTTAACTACTCAAAAAAAATCATGGAGCTTTGTTTAGAATGTGGAAGAAATATTAGTGATAATGTATTCAACTTTTCAGTTAAAAAATATGGCATACCTCTATGTATGGAACATCAAAATTGGATTGATTATATGGAAACTGAAACAACTTTTGAAGTAATTAGGCTATACTTTGCTTTGAAAAAGAAAGGAGTTCCTGCTCAAATGGAAAAATTTGATGGATATAAACATATTGATATAGCTATTCCTGAGGCAAGAGTAAATATTGAAGTAGATGGAAAACATCATAATTACAGTAAAAAGCAGGCTTTAGCTGATTTAAAGAGAACTTATTTTTCCTTTATAAAAGGATATTTTACTCTTAGAATTCCCAATTCATTAGTATACGAGGAATGTACATTGGAAGAAACTGCAGATTTCATTGTCGGGATCTTAAATGAAAGTCTTAATAATTAGCATACAAAAAATACCAAACAAAGATTTCTCCCCACTAAAATTGGGGAAACCACTGATATATTCTAAGTTTATATTTTCGATCAAAAGGAGAAATCAATGGAGCTTATAAAAATATATCAGGGGAATCTTATTAATGCAAGGGACTTACACGAATACTTAGGTAGTAAAAAAGATTTCAGTAGTTGGGTAAAAGCCAGGATAAACAAGTATCAATTTACTGAAAATGAAGACTATACACTTGCTCACCCAGATAGGGGAGGAAGTTGGGGAGGTAGCAATAAAGTAGATTATATCTTAACAATTAATATGGCCAAAGAATTGGCTATGGTTGAGAATACTGATAGAGGACGAGAAGCCAGAAAATATTTTATTGAAGTAGAAAAAACTCTTATCCAGCTAAAGGAGAGTAAACGATTCGCTGCATTTAATAAATTAGAAACTACTAAACAAAAATTCAAGGAGACTATAAATCAATTAGGGTTAACGGATCAGGACTTTGTACAGATCGATTTAGAAGGTAGGAAAGTATTTTTCAATGGGCATCTGGTAGAGGATGAACAACTAAACCTAGTATTACTTACAAGCCGTGATTTAGCTACTCAGATTACTCATTATAACACAGTTAAAAATGAGCTAACTACCAAAGATCAAATCTCTGAAGAAAATAAGAAAACGCATTCTGAAGTGAGGGAAACTTTACAGAAGAGTGGAATTAACCCGGAGGAATTGCCGCCTGAAAATGATATTATGAAACTAAATTAATTCGATGATTAGCATTAACGACTTACTTGAGTATATCAAGAATCCTAAAAATATTATTGCTATCCTTTTGGGTTTAATTTTAATAGGAGGTTTAAGTGGTGCTCTATGGATTAGTAATTTGAGTCAACAAATTAATGGACTAAATCAGCAAGTAAATACTTATAAAGAAGTTTCTGAACAAAGATTAAAACTAGCAAAAGAGCAAAATTTAGCACTACTCAATATCATAAGCAGGCAATATAAAGACTTCAAGAATAAAGTAGAAGATATTTTATTATCAATTGATAATAATAATGATTCGCTTTTGATAGGAACTCAAAATATAAAACAGATTTTAGATAATCAAAAGGACTCGATATTAGCAAAGAAGATTGAGCCTGAACTTAATACAATATTAAATGATCGTAATAAGTACAAAGGCATAATTAAAGCTATGGAATTAGAAATATTGCTAACTGAAAAAAGACTATTTAATGTGATTGATGAACAAAAAGCGTCTACAAAATGGTCATTTACCTATTATGAAGTCTTGTTTTTAATAATTTTATTTTTTTTCATTTATAAATTATACACTTACTTTTTTGATATTAAGATAGTATTAAAATCAGAATTAAATGAGCAATTAATAAAATTCAAGGGTGAGTATCGGGAGCGATTAGAAGAACTAGAGCGAAAACGATTAGAATTAGAAGAACTAGAGCAAAAACGATTAGAATTAGAAGAACTTAAACGATTAGAAGAGCTTGAACGGGAGCGATTAGAAGAACTAACAAAACTTGAAGATTCACTATTGATGGAATTAAAACTGTTGGAAAGTGAAGATGATGATGATGACAAAAATAGTGATGAAGATGATGACAAAAATAGTGATGAAGATGATAACAAAAGGAATGATAATTCCTAATTATGTTAACTAAATTTTATTGAAGGTCAAATGTCCCTTTTGGTAGTTTCTTTAAAGCTAATCAACTTTTGGCAAAATCTTACTCCCGATTCCTGATTTTTTCCTCCGAAGATTATTTTGCCTATTCCCCCTTTTGTAATACTTCGT
>NZ_KB903511.1 GCF_000379765.1 Flexithrix dorotheae DSM 6795 | reverse complement strand
GTTAGGGATAATGTTGGCAAAATTGTCATTAGCTTCTCCTTCTTTGAACATTACACTCAAAACAGCAAGACTTTCATCATCGCTTTGATGAACAAAATGCATTTCTAAGGGTAAATGTTCCCCGTCAATAGTATGTTCACTAGGGGTATGAAAATGGAATTGTTTTAAGCTAAAAACTTTATCACCAAAAGTCACACTACTTCCTTCATCTACATTCACCTGGATGGTATGTCCGTTATCTACAATGTTATCTACGTGTTGGTTAAAGGCAATTTTCAGTGGAGTGGTCCCATANCTAAGTTGAAATTGCGCTTCGTCTCCCACCTCAGTTTCTGCAATNTTGATGGGAGATTGTCCCTTACCATTGCCGCATAAAGCATAAACCGGGCTTAAGCTTCCCCAACTTGCAGGACCTTCATCCCCACCATACCCCCAATGAGCTGGTCGGGCAGATGCTTGTTTTTCCTCTTCGGCAGGGGCGGGAGGGGGGGTATCTTCTACAGTGTCTTTAGCAGGTTTGGAATTACATGAAATGAATAGGGAAATGATAATTCCCACCAAAAAAAAGTGATAAGAGATTCTTCGCGTTGTCATGTTTGTTTTGAGTTTTCAGTTAATTAAGTTTTAGATTAAATTGCTCATTGAAACCTATTTAGTAGGTTTCACAGGATAGCCCTTCATTAGTTTAGCAACTTTTTTGGGAACTGTTTTTTCTCTTTTCTTCGGATTTTCCTGAACTTCTGTTTGCATTACACCCTGCCAAACAAGCTCTTTGCTAGCCAGATCATAAAAATCAATTACCATCGTACCTTCTTTATAATGATCCTCAGAATAATTGGTAGTTGAACTACCCATTCCCCAACCCCATCTTCCATATCCGTAGCCCATTCCTCCATTGTAACTTGTGTAGGCTGTTGTGCTGGTTTTGTCGTCAATTACCAAAAATAAAGTGATTCCAATATCAGGATTGTCCTCAGATAAAATGAATCCCCTAGTTGTTAATTCATTTGAGAATGCATCTAATATCCTCTTTTTATCAAAATCATTGAGCTGTTTATCACTTTCTTGTTCCCATCCAATAAATTTAAATGTTTTATATTTAGTAAAATCTGTATTCTTATCATAATCACTTGTTACCTGCCCCATAGAAAGAAAGGAAATAGACATACTTATTAACAATAGGTTTATTAGTTTCAGTGCTTTTTTCATGATTCCAATAGTTTTTTTACAGTAAAAAAGGTAAATTAAAATAAATTTCTCCTTTAAAAGATTATTTAATTAAAATTTTATAAAAAATTAATTTCTACTACGGGAAGTATTCATTTATTTTAAATTTGATAGTTCTTGTTGAATAAGCCGTGCTAAAATATGAAAATCACCTTTATCTAATTTTTCATTAGTCATTTGGACCAAAGCCCGTTGCAATAATTCATCAAATTGTTCACCTTTTTCTGCATTCGCTTCTCTATTGGATTTTATCTCTAAAAAATTTAGAAAGTACTGATCTATTCTTTCTTTTTTTCTTTTAGCTATTACAGTTCTTATTGCCTGAACTGCACCAAAAATAACAGCACAAATTGAGAATACTGCCGCTAATACTTGTGAATATCTTTCGAAAAAAGTAGGTTCATTCCTTTGAAAATAAGAATCTGTACCATTATGGATAGGATACAATATTTTTGAAGCATCAAAATTTTCATTTATCGACCTATACATCAAATCTTGGCCCATCAACTCCAATTTATGTTTGAATATATACTCACTTAATTTATAGATGGCATTTTCCCCTAAATCAAACCGACCTACAAGCAAAGTCTGAATAGAAAATGTATTTAAGGTTAAAGATTCCTCAATTCCAGGTATTGCCGGTAAGGTAAAAGGTTTTAGGGCTGGATCGTTTAAGATGATAAAATCTTCCCAGGTTGGATCAATAGATATTTCCTGCCAGTTATCATTTAATAAATCAGTTGCCCTTGGACCATAATAAGTCCCCCAAAAATGGATAAAGTCGGGATTTTGATCCTTGGTAACAATCTCTACGTTTTGTATCTGACAAGATTGTAGTAACTTTTTGAGATTGGCATGAGTCTCCCCTCCTAATACTTCAATTCCCACAGTTTTATTTGCTAGTATTTCTCGGGTTGATTTTGTAGTATCTAAAATAGCATTTCTGGAGAACAAGAAAAATAGACGTTCAAAAAGAGGTAAAACCGTCCTTAGATTCCCTGCCTTACTCCCTATCACTTCGGGAATAAAATCGCTGTGATTCATTATAAAGGTAAGATCAGCCTCACCATTACCAACCATTTTATTGGCTTCAATAGCATTTTCACAGGGAAGTATATCAATTTGGTATCCTTCTTTTTCAAGAAATAATTTCAAGTGTTGTGCAGATCGATTATAAGTGAAATCATTTACAGGGATGGCTAATTTAAAGTTAACCTGTGGAGTAAGTATATCGCAGGAAACTAGTAAAATTAAAGATAAAAAAAATGTATATAGATTTTGCCTCAACATCAATAAGTCAATTTAAACTTCAATACTAACCTTTCAATTTCTCCACAAAGGGAATTGATTCTAGTATAGAGTATCTTATCGGAATTAAGACATAACTTTCTGTCTGATAAAATTGGGTAGCGATCATACCTTTTTCCTTATAAAAAATTAAAATCTAAAGTGAATTTTTCACAAAAGTAAAATTTAAATCGAATTAAATATTTTTAGTTTTACAATTATTATTTTCCCCTGCCAATCAGGACTGGAGCTGAAAATTTAAATCCAGAAAGTTCCTCCTAAAAGAAACTCCATGGACAACTTCTAACCCTTGAAATGCAAGTTAAGAGCCATGAAAGTAGAGCCTGTTAGAAAATGCTATAAAGATTGGTTTCACAGTGAGTTAATAAAACAACTGCATCCATCAATGATAATAACCTTATGATCACCATCTGAAAAATTATAAACGATTAATCTGGTTTTTGGGGAATTGGAGTTTTCATAATCTTGCGAAAAATATCTGGTCCGAAATGTTTTTTAACTACCGTCCACAAATTAAAAAAGAAAAGGGCTCCAAAAACACAAATAATATTTACCCATAAATGATAAATATCCAATTGAATAGCCAGGTCCTTTAACGAGTTGACCACTCCATCATATTCGTCTCTCGCTTCAAAAGATTTTTCCAAGGTCAAAATGACAAAGACACCAATTAGATATAATAGTGTTCTTATTAAGATTTCTACCCATGCCGGTTGTTTTTTAGTAAATGGTATTTTCACATACTCTAAAACTAAGACCACTTTAGCTACTACCAATGCTCCAACCAGAACTAATGTAAAACCTGCAAATTGAATTTGGTATTCACGTAATAACAGAACCTTAATTATCATTAAAGCTCCAAACCAAATAAAAAAATAGATAGAAGTCCAGAATACCGATTTTAATTCTTTTTTCAGCTTATTTTTTGCATTTTCCATCTTTTACTAGACACAATAATTTGTTTCGGAAAATTCAATATTACCGAAACAGAATTTATTTCAAAAATAAAATAGGAATTAAAAAACTATATTTCTGTACTTTTAACATAAAGAAAACTAAATATGAAGTTAATAACTAACCATTACTCAAAACTATTATGAACGGTTTAATCTGGTTCCGGCTTATTTCAATTCCACTATGGTCCAATTAAGAGTAAAATAAAGGTGTTAACCTTAAAATAATTTCAATTCCACTATGGTGCGATTAAGAGATCCGAAGTGTGCCCATACTCTTCGTAACTAATGTCATTTCAATTCCACTATGGTGCGATTAAGAGTTTT
>NZ_KB903510.1 GCF_000379765.1 Flexithrix dorotheae DSM 6795 | reverse complement strand
TTTTTTTTATTCATGTAGCCTGGAAATGAAATTTCAAAAAAGTGGATTATAATTGAGATTTTAATCTGCTCAGGGTATATGGAGTAACCCCCAGGTAAGAGGCAATCACCTTGTTAGAAAGCTTGGAAAGTATTTTAGGTTGATAGGCAATTAACCATTTAAGTCTTTCCAGTGCGGTGTGTCCCTGCAATCCATAAATACGTTTTTGAGAGGTTACATAAGCCATTTCAAGTATATCTCTATAAATTATATTTACTTCCGGGAAAGCATCTACAAGCATGTAGAAATCCTTTCTTGAAATCATCAGAATATCTGACTTTTCAACACTTTGAATAAATTCAAATGAAGGTTTTTGTTCGATAAAACTTGAAAGTGCTGTACCAAACTTGCCTTCAAAGGTGAAATAACGAGTCATTTCATCACCTGCTTCGTTCAGGGAAAAAATCCTTAAGCAGCCTTTATTTACAAAATAGTTGAATTTACACACTTTTCCGATTCGTAAGAGAAATTCCTTGTTACTAGTTTGGGAAGGTTTGAAGTAATCAGAAAATTCGTTAAACCTATCTCTGTCAATGTTTGTTTTTTCCTTGAAATACTGGTAAAGCAACTCGTACATATTCATTTTGAATTTACATGAATAAACTGACTCCAACCATTAAAATAGACCTGTTTTATTTCCCTAATGTAGGCATTTTTTTAATTTTCTTCAATCGGTCTTTCGGGGAAAACTATATCATGCTTATACAGACCGAAGACCAGACTCTGGCAATTCTTTACCTCAATCGTACACTTTCCAGATAAATAATATGGAGTATTTTCTTATTTCAGGTTTTCATTTATAATAGGTTTCTATTGGCTCAGTAGAGTTTATAAAATAATAGTTGGAGTGTCGGCTTTTGTGGAAAACAAAGGGAAATTATTAACTTTGAAATTAAAACGATTGAGATACTAGTACATATGAAAAAAGACGCTTTACTTTCCATACCCCAAATTTTTTTCTGCTTAACCTGCCTTTTTTTTACTAATTGTGAAAAGGAAATAAAAAATAGTCAAAAGGAATTGGTTAATGAATCCGTGGATCAATTACCCGAACCGCTGAATATTTTATGGTTAGTGACTGAAGATATGGGACCGTATATTCCTCCATTTGGGGATTTAACAATTCAAACTCCAAATTTGAGTCGCCTGGCTAATGAAGGAGTTATTTTTCCAAATCTTTATTCCACATCAGGTGTATGTGCCCCGAGCAGGGCAGGTATTGCTACGGGTATGTATCCGTCAGGTATAGGTGCTAATCATATGCGTACAAGTTCTCATTCGGAAAAAACAGGTTTGAAACCTTATGAAGCGGTTCCTCCACAAGAGGTGAAAATGGTGAGTGAATTGCTCCGGATGCAGGGTTATTATTGTAGCAACAACCTGAAGGAAGATTATCAGTTTAAAGCTCCGGTAACTGCATGGGATGAAAGTAGTCCTTATGGGCACTGGCGTAATAGAGCAGAAGGTCAGCCGTTTTTCTCCATTTTTAATTTTACCGAAACACATGAATCAGGGCTATTTGAACCCTATGGCTTTAGAAATATAGAAACCAGACATTACCATTCCGGAGATACTTCCTATTCCTGGGGTAAAGGCCGCATGACGGAAGCGCAGACACCAGTTCATATTTCAAAAGACCTTGAATTTCCTATTCCTCCTTACCTTCCAAATACTGATGTGGTTCGCAGAGACATGTGGAAAATGTATAATAATATAGCCGAAATGGATAAACAAGTCGGAGCAATATTGAAACAATTGGAGGCGGATGGATTATTAGAAAAAACAATCATATTTTTCTATGGAGATCATGGTGGGCCATTACCCCGCCAAAAACGTTTAATTTATGATTCGGGTTTAAATACTCCATTAATTGTCAGGTTCCCCAATAAATTGAAGGCTGGAATGGAGGATGAACAGCTCATTAGTTTTATAGATTTAGCGCCTACATTGCTATCATTAGCAGGGGTGGAACCTCCTGCATATATCCATGGAAGTGCTTTTTTAGGTGACCATAAGGCTGAGAAAAAACGAAAGTATATTCACGCTGCTGCAGATCGATTCGATGAAACTACAGATGTTATCCGTGCAGTTAGAGACGAACAATTTAAATACATTCGGAATTATCGCCCGGAGCAGCCCTACTATTTACCGCTTGCCTATAGAGAACAAATACCTACAATGCAACAGTTATTGCAACTGCAGCAGGAAGGCAAATTGAACAGTATCCAGTCTCAATGGTTTCGGGAAAACAAAACCCCGGAAGAGTTATATGATTGTAAGGCAGATCCGCATGAATTGAATAATCTGGCAGGGGACCCTGCATATGGGGAAAAGTTAAAAGAGCTAAGTGCAGAAATGGATCGTTGGATTAAGGAAATAGGTGATCAACCGAACCTCCCTGAAGGAGATTTGATTATGCAACTCTGGAATGGCCAGGAGGAACAACCAGTAACTCTTGATCCTATTGTGACAACTTCTGAGAAAAAAGTAACCATAACCTGTGACACTCAGGGAGCCTCCATTGGTTATAAAATAGTGACTAAAAATGGTGCTCCTGTATCCTGGAACGTTTACCAGAAACCATTTAAAGTCCAGGAAGGAGATAGGTTGCTTGTTCAGGCTCATAGAATTGGGTTTAAACCAAGTGAATTACTTGAAATAAAAATTGATTAGGGAATAAATAAAGATTTGAAGTGAAATTTGAAAGGGAACCTGAAGGTAGCGGACCAAAAAGTTTTATTCGGAGTGTTTAAGAATTTAAACTGACCAATTACTTATTAATTCTGTTTATTGGTCTCCAGATACTTTCATTTCCATTTTCCGGGACACCTCCAGTACTTTCATTCTTTGCCAAACTCAAAGGACTTTCCAGGTTTAAAAACAACTGTAGAATTATCCTGGGTATTAGGATCTGAAAATTTGTCTTAAAAAGAAACCTAATTTAGGAATTGAGGAACTTTCCACTATATTTATGAAAAGCCTGGATGTTTTTGATTGGTAAGTGCTGCGCTATTTCTTCCAAAGTAGCCAATAATAGCCTGTATGCATTAGTTTATTCCTAGATGGTTTTTAAAAATTTAAATTTATATAAGGTATTTTTTTTAGGAGTTTTCCTCTTAACCCCCTGGTTATTATCTGCTCAGCAATTATTCCAAAAACAATTAGTATTTGAGCATTACACCAAAAATCAGGGCTTGTCCTCCAATCAGGTCCAGGAATTTTGCCAGGACAGTGAAGGCTTTATCTGGGTTGCCACCACCGTAGGACTCAACAAGTTTGATGGCTATGGTTTTGAAACTTTCGAACACAGAACCAATGATTCCTTGAGCCTGGCAAGTAATTGGGTCAATTCCCTTAAAGAGAGTTTAGACAGGAAGAGTTTATGGATCGCCACTGATAATGGTTTGGATAAATTTGACAAGAAAACCGAGATTTTCGAAAAAACCAATGTGAGAAGTGAAGTATTCGATTTTTTCTTTGATAAAGAAAATAACCTTTGGGTAGCTTCCACTCAGGGACTTTACAAGAAAGATTACCTAGGCAAAGAATTTAAAAAAATTGCCGATGGAAGGTTTCACGAAATTTTCATTGACAGTAGGGATAACATTTGGGTAAATAAAGAATTTTCTTTTGGAACTTTTGATCTGGAAAATGGATTGGTTGATACCTTTTTAAGGCAGGTTGATGTGAGAACGGTAATAGAAGATAGTCAGGGAAAAATTTGGGCTGGTACTAAAGAATTGGGCCTAGTTAGGATAGAAAATAATCATACCAGAGAAATTAAAGAATATAGTCAGCAAAATGGTTATTTCGCCACCAGTTCAATCTCAGACATTATAGAAGAATCGAAAGGGAAATTTATTGTAGCTGTTCGCGATGGAGGATTGTATTATCTCGACACAGAAAAAGATACTGCCACTGGATTTTTCATGGATAAGTTTAACCCCAAAGGGCTAAACTCTAATGCCCTTGTTTCTATGTTTAATGATAAATGGGGAAACCTCTGGTTGGGAACTTATGACAAGGGGATTAATTTTTTAGATATGAACCGTAAACCATTTTTACATTATAATATGAATTTTAAGGAAGATGGTTTACCCAGTAATAGCGTAAGAAGTATTCATCAGGACAAAACAGGGGAGATTTGGATTGGAACAAAGGAAGGTGGGTGTCTCAGCAGATTCGATTATGAAAAAGGCACTTTTCAGCATTATTGCCACGATGAAAATGATCCCGAAAGTGTAAGTGGGGAATTTATCCTTTGTATTGAAAATGCAGTTGATCCGGATTACATTTGGGTAGGTACCTATAGCTCCGGATTAAACTACTTCAATAAAAAAACCGGAAAAAGTAAATATTACAGACACCTCCCAGGAGACAAAGGAAGCCTAAATCAAGACAGGGTTTATGTACTTTATCTTGATTCAAAAAAACAACTTTGGATTGGGCCAAGAGAAGGTCCTTTACAAATGCTGAAAAACCCTGAGGATGATTTTATATCCTACGTTCCTAAAAGCAAAGCAAATTTAAAAGCTCCACATAACGAAATAAGGGCTTTTTTCGAAGATTCTCAACACGCTTACTGGATTGGAACAAATTATGGCTTGAGCAATTT
>NZ_KB903509.1 GCF_000379765.1 Flexithrix dorotheae DSM 6795 | reverse complement strand
CCGTGTAGGACTTTTGAATAATAATCAACTTTGGTGGTAGTGGAAAGATGAGTAAGCAGTGCTTCGGGAATAAAGTCAAACAATTGGCCAGCCGATATTTTGTGGTCTTTAAAAACTGTCATAGCATTTTATTTATCCCTATTTAAAATACTAATAAAACAACCGTTTCTACAATTTAGTTAGACCAATCAACAATTAGTATGCAGATTTTTATCTCCCCCTTTTTAAGAAAAATGACTCCTTGAAAATAAAAAAAGTCGGAAGATTTTTCTTCCGACCTTGACTGCCTTAATGGCCATTTTTTTATTCAACTTCTTCATTTTGTAGTTTTTCAATCATTTCCTTTATATGGCCATATGCATCGAACATATTGTCATAGACCCCAACAATAATATGATCTTTATCCAGCAGATAGGTAATCCTTTTAGGAATACCTAAAAATGGGATAATAGCTTTATAAGCTTTACATACCTGACCATTTTCATCAGAAAGTAAATGATAAGGAAGATTATAGTTTTTCTTAAATTTTAAATGACTTTGCGGGTTATCTCTGCTTATTCCAAAAATCGGAATTTCCAACTCTTCAAATATGCTCTGAGCATCCCTAAAACCACATGCCTCTTTGGTACAACCAGGAGTGAAGTTTTTGGGATAAAAATAAATAATGCAGGGTTTACCTTTCATATCCTCCGACAATTTAAACGATTTGCCCTCAGTGGAGAATAGGGTAAAGTCTGGTGCCTTCTGATTGATATTTAATGCCATATATTGAAATCATTACACCAATTAGGGTGTATTTTGTTGTTATTCAGACAGTTGATTAAAATTCATTTTTCTTCAATACTCTTGAATCAAATTTCATTTGCAAGCTTGTCTTTTTATTTAATTGTGTAAATATTATCTCAATAAGCAAAATTGTTGGAAAGGTTAATTATTTCTTAAACACAAAATATGAAAAAAATGTTTTTAAATCACAAATACGATTAATGTTTGGCGGTTTTAAAGTCCAAAAACAGGGATTAGTCCTTGTTGAATGGAATAATTTCCACTATTTCAAGTCCATAACCAATAAGACCTACCCGATTTTGTGGACTATTACTGATTAACTTCATTTTCGAAACACCTAATTTCCTAAGTATCTGAGCACCAAGTCCGTAATCCTTGTCATCCATTTTAGCCCTGAGTTTTGCTTTAGAAAGATCCATATCTGCATTTTCCTTTAAAAGAGAAAGTTTATCGAGCAATCCTTCATATTTATCTGCTGAATTATTCATATACAAAAGGAGGCCCTTACCTTCTTTTTCTATTTGTTCTAAACCTTTGTGAAGTATACCTCCTCTGTTATTGGGTTTAAACCCTAATAAATCATCCAGCAGGTTGGAGGTATGTACTCTTACCAAAACTGGTTCATCATTTTCCCAGGTCCCTTTACAAAAAGCCAGATGAATATTATCAGTGTTGGCATCCTTAAAGGCATGAAGTTCAAAGTCGCCATAAACACTGGGAAATGGAAGATGAATTTCTTCCTTGATCAGCGACTCGTGATTAAGCCGATATTCGATCAGATCTTTGATGGTTACCAGTTTTAAATCGAATTTATCTGCTACTTTTCGCAGGTCGGGAAGTCTGGCCATTGTACCATCCTCATTCATGATTTCCACTAAAACTCCGGCTGGGTTTAATCCGGCTAATCTGGCAAAATCTATTGCAGCTTCTGTGTGGCCTGTTCTTCTGAGTACTCCTCCCTTTTTGGCCTTTAAAGGGAAAATATGTCCGGGTCTGCCTAATTCTTCGGGTCTGGTTTGGGGGTCCACCAGTGCCTGAATAGTTTTTGAACGATCACTTGCAGATATGCCTGTAGTACATCCATGGCCGATTAAATCAACAGAGACGGTAAATGGCGTCTCGTATGTTGCGGTGTTCTTGCCTACCATGAGCTCCAGGTCAAGTTCTTTACATCTGTCCTCTGTGATTGGGGTACAAATTAGCCCTCGACCTTCTTTGGCCATAAAATTTATGATTTCAGGAGTGACTAATTCAGCTGCACATATAAAGTCTCCTTCATTTTCCCTGTCCTCATCATCTACTACAATTATAATTTCTCCTTTGCGAATACTATCTACAGCTTCTTCAATAGTATTTAATTTAATATCTCCCATACATTTAATAAGTTGGACAAATTGCTTGTTTTATTTGCCACAACATCAAGGTTTTTGTAATTCTAATTTTGAATTAGAAATTTAAGTCAAATTTTGTTTATTGGTAAATTAAAAATTGATTAGGATTCTTTCTTCCCATTCAATATCCACCTATGCAAAGCTATTAATTTAAAGTAGAGAGTTGCTTTTTTCTATCATAAACTTCTAGTCAATGCAATACAAAAGTAGACGGTATTTGGAAAAGGAAAAGTAATTCCCAAAAAAATAAAAAAGTCCTGAAAATTTTCAGGACTTAGGAACATTAAACGAAAATGATTTTTTCGGGAATAAAAATTTAAACCTGCCGAATATGGTCATTTTTAGATCCCTTTTTTTCAATGTCCATCTCCTTGGTAATATCAAATCTTATCCCTATGTATTTTTTAGGTTTACCATTTTCATCCAAAACAGGGGAAACATAGGCATTAACCCAATAAGATGAGCCATCTCTGGCCCTGTTTTTAATGACCTGATTAAATACTTTTCCAGCTTTAATTGTTGCCCACATTTCTTTGAAAATCTCTTTAGGTGTATCTGGATGTCTGATGATATTATGGGGCTTTCCGATGATTTCTTCTCTTGAATATTGGGCCGTTTTACAAAAAACATCGTTTACATAAGTAATATTCCCATATAAATCTGATTCACTTATTAAAGCAATTTTATCCAATACATCCAGCTTGGCAGCCAAATTATTTTTTACCATTTCTATTTCATTGGCTCTTCGGTCAGCCTGTTCCTGAGTGGCTTGTAATTCTTCATAGTTTTGCCTCATTTCCTCCTCCTTTCGCCTTAATTCTTCCGATTGCATTTGTGAGGTTTCCAATAAATTTTTGGTTTGCTTATTCATCCTGTGATTTCCGATGGCCGCAGCCATAGTTTCTCCTACACGTTCCAAAAATTCTTGCTGGTATTCCTCCAAAATCCTAAATGATGCAATTTCAAGCACCCCTTCAACCTTCTCATTAATTTTTAATGGAATGATTAGAATATCTTTTGGCACGGCTTCACCTAATCCGGAAGTTATCGAAATATATTCTTTAGGTATCTCTGTGAGTTTGAGTGTCTCTTTTTCCAGGAAAACCTGACCCACCAATCCTTCTCCTTCTTCTATTTCCTGATCAATAAATTTTTTGCGATTGTAAGCATAGCAAGACTTGAGTTGTAAATAATTTAAACCATCTTTTTTATTTGCAACAAATAACCTGGCCTGATTGGCATTCAGGTATTTTACAAGTTTAGATAGTAGTGGGTCATATAAATTATCCAGACTACTGTCCGATCTGAGCAAATCATTAATTTCTCCCAAACCAGAGCTTACCCAGTTCCTTTTTTTGTCTTCTTCCCTTGAAAGTTCTACCTTATTTAAGCTTTCTTTTAGCTTTTCTTCCGATTGAGTAATTGTATTTTTCTGGTCTTCTATTTCCTTAATAAAAGCTGCATTTTTTTTCTCAGAATTTTTGAAAGACGATTGTAAAAGGAGCAGAACTACCATAAACATGGCTAATCCCAGAGAGATATTTATTTTAGTTACCCAACCAATCTTAATTGCAGAATTATCCATCGGAATTTCAATAAGGGCATTTACCTCATCAAAAAAGATAAACCAAAGGGCGTTTACTATGAATATGGGAACAATAAAACCGAATTCCCGGTAATCGAAAACCACAAAACAGAATGCCAAAAAAGTGAAGGCAATTACAAATAAGCTGGCAATTGGCGGCTCGTTGGCTGAAATCATTATTGCATGGCAAATTGTGACAAAGCAAACAGGCAAAACACTTACAATTACTCTTGTGATATAATGGCCACCTTTTAGATTGAAAAGAGGGAAAAAGAGGTAAAATATACTTACAAAAAATCCGGAAACCGGAAACACTTTGGGTAAATCCAAAAAGAATGACATCACTGCCATCGGACTTACCGAGAAAAATAATACAATTCCAATCTGGTTTGTTAAAATTATTTTTTTTTGAAGATAGTCTGGTTTGTTTTTAGTCCCCCAATTCAAAAATTCAAGCTGCATAATATCAGATTATTATTAGTGATGATTCAACACTAATAATTAATGCGTGAGTAACTTAATTATTATTCACATTTACAATCTGTTTTGGAATTATATGGCTATTCAAATTTTCTTTGGAGATGCATTAGGATTGAGCCTCTGCCAGAGGTTTTTCCTCATCAATGTCAACTGGTTTACCTCTCCACCAGGTCGCCAGAGAAGACCCTGTAATATTCATCATTGGACCAAAAACTGCCGGGGCCAACCCCACCGTAGCAACCCGTCCCATTTCCAGGGCGATTCCCGAAGCCAAACCGCCATTTTGTAGTCCTACCTCCAGCGCAATGGTTCTGCAGGATTTTTCATCCAACCGGAATAATTTACATGTCCAATATCCCAGAAAGTATCCCAGGCAATTATGGATAAGACAGGCTAAAATCAAAAGGAAACCAATTTCAATTAGACTGTCCCTTCCTGCCGCAGTTATGATAGAAATTATTACAGCAATTCCCGCCATAGAAATAAAAGATAAAACCCCTTCGAGCCAGGAGGAATCTCCTTTTGAAAGTTTGTGGAATAAAACTCCAGCGAAAATGGGCAATATTAAAAACCAAATGATATCTTTCAGGAAAGTGAAAAGTAGAGCGCTCATTTCCAGTTCATTGGTTGTGAAATTGATCAGGTTTTTCAACCCTATAATACCAAGAAAAACAAAACCCTGGATAATTATGCTTTTTTTACTTTCTTTTCCATAGGCAATCGCATTAAAAATCAAACCTGCAATTATGGGTAAAATGACGATGTTGATGATGCTCAACATCATTTCCCAAAAATTGATAGGAACAAACTCTCCAGCAAGAAGTTTCATAAGGGTGGGGGTAATTAAAGGGGCAAGCATGGTAGCCACAGCGGTAAGTGTAACTGAAAGTGCAAGATTGGCTTTGGCTATAAATGACATAACATTAGAGGCAAGCCCGCTTGGAGATGAGCCAACTAATACAAACCCGGCAGCAATTTCTGCAGGAAAACCGAATATAACAGCAAGGGTAAAACCAACTATCGGCATGATGGAAAATTGACAGGCCATTCCAATAAATACGCCTTTTGGCATTTGAATTACCCCTTTAAAATCTTTAATACTCATTTGCGAACCCATCCCAAACATAATGATTTGAAGAAGAGGAACGATTAGCAATTTCATTTGAAAGTTTTCTATTTCCCGAAAAGGTTCCGGATAAAAAAGAGAAGCAGAAACTGCCGCAAAAATCCAAAAAGTAAAGGAAAGTCCTTTAATGAGGGGAATTCCCTGCATGCCAAGTGCAAGTGCAGTAAATAATATAATGATAAATGGGCCTGTACTTGCCTTGTCACCCGAAAAAAACAGGAAAATTGTAATGATCAGGGAGATTAATGAAAGCCCTAAAAGTATTTTGGAAAAGGTAGGTATGGTTTTCATGAAGTTCGTTTTTTGAATAATAAAGATTTTCTAAATATAATATTTATTCAAAAAATCCAGATGAAATACTGCTGTAGCAGGTGTTCTTTTTTCTGAATTTGCGATAATTCCTGTTGATGTGGATATTTTGAATGGCTAGGAGTAATTGCGGAATAAGAAAATGGTAAAAAAAAACAGTCCTCCGGGGAGGACTGCAGACTTCGATTTGGTAATTATTTCACAAGATAAAAATCTTGCTTAAAGGATACTGCGAATAAAATATTTGAATATTATATTCTAAAGCGTTTTCGCTTTGATCAATGACTCATTAGATCATTTTGGCATTTAATTCTTGTAACATATCAACAATTTCTCCCCTTCCTTTTCCCAATTTTGATTCAAGTCTTTGAGCTAATAATTCCTCCTGACCCTCTGCAAAATTTAAATCATCCTGAGTTAGGTCATTGAATTCTCTCAATAAATAAACTTTCAAAATGTCCCATCTATTGATTAATACATTCATAAATATTTATTGGTTAAGGTTAAAAGATAAGGTTTTAGTTGTTCCGAATATATTATATGTAAACTACATATTCAAGGAATTTATTATAAATATTTTTTAGAATCCCTTGTTTAAAAGATTTTAAAATTGTGAAATTGCTGTCTTTTTAGTCTTATAATTTTAAGAATTATATGATGATGTTTTTTTTAGGTTGATTTTTTACCATTAATCCAGAAAAAAACTGAAAAAAAACAATAAACCCCTGAAAAACGAGGTGGGATTATTTTTTATTAATCTGTCACTGCACTCATTATTTCATAAAGTTTTTTATCAGAATAAGCTCCGGATGTGTGATAAACGATATTTCCATTTTTGTCAAGTACAAAGAAATAAGGCAGGTCTTTTTCCCCTAATTTGAGTTGTTTTTTGTATTCTTTAATACTTCCCTGATAAATCATTGTATTGTCATGAAACTTTGGCTGAATTCCAGCTTTCATCTTTTTAGTGATAGTCCCATTGGCAGTTTTATAAATACCTTTCAATAAGGCTACAAAATACATGTTTACATCATATCCATCATCATCTGGGAAAAGGTCATTTTTTGGAGGATCAATAAAAGTTTGATGCAAGGGGGAAAACCATTGTTTTAATAAATTATCAGACTTTTTGGAGTAAGCCATGCCCACTAATGTATATTTCCCTCTTGTATCCGAAGGGAGTGTCATGGATTTGTCACTTAATGTCTCTCCGGTAATTTGTGGAAAAACTTTTCCTCTCTGGGCAAAACTCTGAAATGAAAGAAAAATAATACTGATTACTAAACCAATTCTGTAAATCATGGTGTCAGGTTTAAATTTTGGTTAATTGAATTATATGCCTGGTTTAAGCAAAAACCGGTACATTGTTAATATATTTGAATGCTGATTTGCCCTGCTTATTATGTGTTTTTTGAATTAAGTTTCAGGTTTTGAGCGAGTTATAATTAGCCGTTTTAATGTTTATACTTTACAATATCCTTAATAAATACAAAAAGTTATTTAAAATATGCAATCAGTTTCTTCGGATCATTTTAGAGATGGAATGCGGTTTTTGACCGGAGCAGTAACCATAGTAACCACCGATGGGGAAAAGGGAAGAGGAGGGTTTACTGCCACTGCAGTTGCCTCTGTGACAGATGAACCGCCAACGGTTTTAGTTTGTATTAACAAGCAAAATCAAATTAACGAGATCATTAAAGACAATGGCGTTTTTGCTATTAATGTGCTTAAAAATGGAGCTGAAGATTTATCTAATCGGTTCGCAGGATTTGATAAAGTTCCCTTTGAGCAAAGACTTGAAAAGGGAAATTGGAAAACTTCGGAAATGAACCTGCCTGTTTTGGAGGATGCACTGGTCACTTTTGAATGCCGCCTTCAGCAAATAGTTGAATCCGGAACACATAACGTAGTTTTTGGAGAGGTTAAATCGGTAATTATTAATGAGGAGAAACCCCCTCTGCTTTATTTTAATCGGGCCTACACTTCGGTTTTGGGTTGAAAAAATTAAGGACAATGTTCCTTGAGGAGTTGGGCAACTTTAGGATGGAATTCCTCCTTTTTCCATTCTTCGCAGGCTTCTTGTTCCCTGCCAAATTTCAAGTATGCCATACCTAAATAATAGTGGATTTCCTCCGTACTTTTTTTCATTTGGTAGGCTTTTTTTAAGGTGTTAATGCTTTCTTCTTTGTTAGTAAGGTATTGGTATATTCCTAAATTTCGGTATGCCATTG
Organism: Flexithrix dorotheae DSM 6795; assembly: GCF_000379765.1. GTDB lineage: Bacteria > Bacteroidota > Bacteroidia > Cytophagales > Flammeovirgaceae > Flexithrix > Flexithrix dorotheae. The sequence continues at coordinate 329,227 of NZ_KB903509.1, read as the reverse complement.
GATTGTTATTATCATATAATAATGACGATTTTATATCCTTAAAAGCCTTGTCTGGGTTTCCAGTTTGCAGGTAGACAAATCCACGGTTGTTTAGGTAATAGGGACCTGCAGGTTTTATGGCAAGTGCTTTTTCAATGAATTCCAGGGCTTCAGCATATTTTTCCTCCTTTATTTTTATCAGCCCCAGATTGTTGAAGGCAAAATCAAGATCAGGCTTGATAATTAAGGCACGGTTAAACATTTCCTCAGCTTTTGTATATTCTGCCTGAGAATAATAAACTACCCCGATATTGACCAGTGCCGAAAAGTTTTGCGGTTCAAGCTCCACTGTTTTTTCGAAGTCAGCAATTGCCTTTTGGGGCTGATCCAGATTTTGAAAAACCATTCCCCTGTTTAAGTAAACATAAGCTGAATCGGGATAGGATTTGGCTACTTTGTTTAAATCTTGAAGCGCTTCATCAAACTTCCTTAATTCAAATAAGGCATTGGCCCGATTGTATAAAGCATCAGTGAATGCGGAATCGATGGCAATTGCTGATGAGTAATCTTCTACTGCCCTTTTAAATTCATACATTCCAAAATGGGCAATTCCCCTGTTATTAAAAGCATCTTTATAAGTGCTGTCATACTTAATCGATTCTCCAAAATAATGGACTGCAGTTTGGTATTCTTCCTTTTCCAGGTGAATCATCCCCTTTTTGAAAAACCTTAGCGTATTGGTTTGCCTATCGGATTCATTTGAACACGAAAAAAGCGTACATAAAATGCCAATACTTATCAGTATTTTGGTATAAACAGCGGAAAAGAAGTTAAAAGCCATTAAATATGAAATTTTTCGGCAAATGTAATTACCAAATCTCTCTAGATTGCCTTGTGTTTTAAAAATTTCCATTAAATAGCAAAACCAGAATTAAGACAATAAGTTTATTTCTGGCTTTAACACCTCTATCTAACAGTCTTTTACAGGACAGGGGATTGGTTTACCTGGTCTGATGGTTTTCTTCTTGCTTTTACAGGAACTAAATGAGGAAAGAGTTATAGATAAAATGGCTATGAGGATGATCAGCTTTTTCATTATTTAATTGATGAATTGAAGATAAAAAAATAAATCCCTTTGAAAAGTAGCTGCCATTTGCATACCAGTTTTTCAAAGGGAAATTCCGAAGCTCTGTTGTAACCAGAAATTACATGGCCCACGCTCCGACAAAAAAGACTTTTATAGTATCTCAGGTTAAAGTCTTGTCTTAGTTTTTTGGTTAATTATTGGCTATTTCAGTATAGATAAATACAATATTTTTATTTTCTATAGTTCCAAAATGTCAATAATTTTTAACCAAAAAGTTTAGATAAAAATCCGAATAATTGAGTAAATACGGTCATATTTTAATAAGTAATGATAGTTTTGATATAAATTTTACTTAATAATAATCAATGAAACAGGATCATATTCTAAAAGGAAAGTTAATAGATGTGAATAACCGCAATATTTTTTATGCGGAGCTCCACATTGAGAATGGAAAAATTAAAAAAATAACTGAAATAGATGAGGATCCCGATGCTTATTTTATCCTTCCGGGCTTTATTGATGCACACATTCATATTGAAAGTTCTATGCTGATTCCCAGCGAGTTTGCCCGGTTGGCGGTCACTCATGGAACGGTGGCTACAGTCTCTGATCCTCATGAAATTGGAAATGTGCTTGGAGTGGAAGGCGTAAAATATATGATAGCAAATGGAAAGAAAGTTCCGTTTAAATTTCACTTTGGAGCTCCTTCCTGCGTACCTGCCACTGATTTTGAAACAGCAGGAGCCGAAATTTCTGTTCAGGATATCAAAGAACTATTGGCAATGGAAGAGATTGGTTATTTGGCAGAAATGATGAACTGGCCGGGAGTACTCCATAATGATCCTGTAGTTTTAGAGAAAATTGCCCTGGCAAAAGAGTCGGGGAAACCTGTGGATGGACATGCACCGGGTTTAAAAGGGGAGATGGCTTTAAAATATGCTGAAAAGGGAATATCCACCGATCACGAATGTTTTTCCAGCGAGGAGGCATTGGATAAATTAAATGCTGGAATGAAAATCATTATCAGGGAAGGAAGTGCTGCAAAAAATTTTAATGCACTCATCGGTTTATTGGACGAGCATTATGACAAAATGATGTTCTGCTCAGATGATAAACACCCGGATGAACTAATGGAAGGCCACATCAATCAACTGGTGAAAAGGGCTATTAATGAAGGAAATGATTTATTTAAAGTTTTAAGGGTGGCTTGTGTTAATCCTGTAGAGCATTATGGGCTAAATGTTGGATTATTGAGAATGGGTGACCCTGCAGATTTTATAGTAGTTGAAAATCTGGAGAACTTTAAAATTCTGCAAACCTATATTGATGGGAAATTGGTGTCGGAAAATGGGAAAACCAATATTCCCTCTGTAAAAGAAAAAGTAATTAACAATTTTAAAACTTCAACAAAGCAACCAACTGATTTCCAGATAGCAAGTAAAGGGGAAAATCTAAATGTCATTGAAGTTGTTGATAATGAGTTGATTACGAATAAGGCGGTTTTTCCGGCAAAATCAGAAAATGGATTTTTATTCCCAGATATTGAAAATGATATTTTAAAACTGGCTGTAATAAACCGATATCAGGACACAGCTCCGGCAATTGCTTTTATTACAAACTTTGGGTTAAAAAAAGGGGCAATAGCCTCGAGTGTTGGACACGATTCTCATAATATTACAGCAGTAGGTACAAATGATGAAGCCATGGCAATTGTGGTCAATGAGTTGATAAAAGTAAAGGGTGGTGTGGCTGCTTTCGATGGGGAAAAATCTTACGTTTTGCCATTACCTGTTGCTGGATTAATGTCAGAAGAGGAAGGATATTCTATAGGAAGGAAGTATATCGAAATTGATAAAATTGTAAAAGAGATGGGATCAAAACTCAATGCTCCATTCATGTCACTTTCTTTTATGGCCCTACTTGTTATTCCTTCTATTAAACTAAGTGATAAAGGTTTGTTTGATGGGGAAAATTTCAAATTTATGGAAGTATCTTATTAAGCTTATTGACAAAAGTTACTTTTCATTATTTTTGTAGATAATAATTTTAAAATAAACCATATTTAATTCCTTAATCAATTTTTGCGTAAAATGGGAGATCAGGTAAGGCAAACAGTAGCAGTTATTGGAGGTGGAAGCTGGGCTACTGCTATAGTAAAAATGCTTAGTGAGCAGGATATAAAAATAAACTGGTGGTTAAGAAGTGTTTCGGATATCAAACATATAACGAAATATCATCGGAATCCGAGTTATTTGAGCACAGCCAAAATAAATTTAAATAAAGTTAATCCAACCAATGATTTAAAAGCTTCTGTAAGAGATGCTTCTATTTTAATTATTGTAATCCCAGCAGCTTTTGTTGCAGAGGCAATTTCCGACTTGTCACAGACAGATTTAAAAGGAAAAAGAATTGTTTCCTCCATCAAGGGAATGGTTCCAGATGAGAATTTACTCATTACAGATTACCTCAAAAAGCATTTTAGGGTAGAACACCATGATCTGGCTGTAATTTCGGGTCCTTGTCATGCAGAAGAAGTAGCTATGGAAAGGCAATCGTATCTTACAGTGGCTTCTGAAGATGAAGATTTTGCCTTACAACTGGCTGATTTATTAAGGTGCCATTACATCAGTGTAACTACCAATACTGATATTTATGGGGTAGAATACAGTGCCGTCATTAAAAATATTGTTTCGATTGCATGCGGAATTGCCCATGGGTTAAATTTTGGAGATAATTTCCAGGCAGTTTTGGTTTCAAATGCACTTTCAGAGATCAAAGATTTTTTGGATGCTGTTTCCCAAAAAGAAAGGGACATAAATGCTTCTGCATATTTGGGTGACCTATTGGTTACAGCCTATTCACAATTCAGCCGAAACAGAACTTTTGGTAATATGATAGGAAGGGGATATTCTGTAAAATCGGCACAAATGGAAATGGAAATGATTGCTGAAGGTTATTATGCGGCTAAAAGTATCCATGAAATTAAGCAGGAATTTGAGATCGAATTACCTATTATCGAAACAGTTTATCATATTTTGTATGAAAAAATTTCTCCGATTATTGAGTTTCAGATTTTAAAAGATAAGCTAAAATAAAAAACCAGGTCATGGACCTGGCTCTTAACTAAATTATTCACATTATTGAACTTAATAAAATTTGTCTGACTTTATGAATTAGTCAGTTTATATCTTCTAATCTGCATGAAGCAAATATTTAAATTATTTTTTGAGTAAAAAGCAATCACAAATATTGTTCTGTAATACGGAGGGGGTTAAAGAATGTTCCATAAACTTGAAAAATTTATATTTTATCTTTAAATTATTATGTGCTTAGGTTTTCGGGAAATTTAAAATTGTTTTTCTACTAATGAACAACTCCTTGAGGTAGCAATGCAGGAAAAGATAAATGTCTCCTTTACCGATAATTAAAAATGAATATTTAATTTTGGGAGATATAGAATCTAATGATTTTTTTAGCATAATCCATTTTGAGTAATAATTGTGCAATTTTTTGTGTCATACAAATCAAGCCAAACTAATTGAAGGGATTCTGACATTAATTGTTCAAAAAATTTTTGCCAGAGGAAAAGTTCAAAAGTTGCACAACTTTTCAATGTATGAAAAAGAAAATAAAGCAAAAGGTAAAGGAACCCCGAAAAATCAAAAATATAATTAAAAAACCGGCTCCCCCTTTATTTTTATTCATCGATATCAAAGGAGAAAATGAGGATATTGATAAAATCAAGTCCTTTCTCATCCAAAGGAAAGATAATACCTCAATAGGTGTTCTTAAAACTTCAGAATCCTTGTCTGATGGGCTTAAGGAGGAGTTTGGAGAGAAACTCATGGTTTATGAAAGCCAGCGGGAGTTTTTTGAAAATAATCAAAAAGGATATTGCATTCTTATCGATCAGCAGTCGAGATATGAGGAAGTCGCAGAACTGATAAATTGGTATAATACCAATTGGAAAGAATTGAAAGATGGAACGTTAGCATACGTTTCTATTGAAAATGAGAACGCTGTTTTAAATAAATTTTTAAAATTTTGGATTGATTTTATTCTGGGGGTAAAATCCAAATTTTATCCGTCTGGACTAAAACTGTTTTCCTTACAAAATGCAGGTCATTTTGCTTCGCTTTTAGGCCAATTTCATCCTTTAAAATCTCTGGCTGCTTTACGAGATTATTTACCAGACCAAATTGAAGTTCCCGTAAAATTAAAATCTAAAGTTTTGCCTAAGGGCATATCCCTAAAAGTAATCTTATTTTACTTTTCTCTGATTTTTGAAAAGTTCATTGTCAGTCCATTTCAGGAGTTGAAAGCTGAAAAAGCAACCAGCCAGCTCAAAAGGGGAAATAGTGGGCTGTATAGATTGTCATTTTTTTTGATATCAGCCATTGGATTTGTTTTATTACCCGCTTTGAGTTTTGATTATGGCATGACCTGGGATGAACCTGTTTTGGTGGAGTACGCCAAAGATATACGAAGCTTCTATGCTTCGGGTGGGGAAAATAGAGATGTGTTCGATATGACCAAGCATGCCAGAAATGCTACACTTCATTACAGTGCATCTTTCGATTTTCTGGCAGAACTGCTTCATGATTATTTTTCTCCATTTGAAGGAATATATGAAACCAGGCACTTTTTAAATGCACTTTTTGGGGCAATTGCCATTCTTTTTATTGGGCGAATCGCCAGAGAAGCCGGATCGTGGAGAACGGCTGTTTTTGCAGGAGTTTTCATGATTTTATCTCCCCGGTATTTTGGTCATTCTATGAATAACCCCAAGGATATTCCATTTTTATTAGGTTATGCACTTTCTATTTTCTTTATCGTCAGGTTTTGCTGGCAATTTCCCAAACCCAAACCTGGAACCATATTTTGGTTGATTTTCAGCTTGGCATTCATCATAAGTATTAAAATTGGGGGGTTACTAGCCGTGGGGCTTTTTGGTTTGTTTACAGGGGCTACATGGCTGGTTTATGCCAATCAAAACACCCTGGGAATTGCCATGAAATTAATTCCCAGATATGCCATTTATATCCTTTTTATTGTTTTGGCCAGTTATCTTTTAGGTATCTGGTTCTGGCCCTGGGGGTATGACAAACCATTTGAAAATCCTATGATTTCCCTTCAGGAATTTACCAATTTCCGGTTTCTGATCACCTACGAATTATTTGAAGGGGAAAGAATTAATATGGATAATCCTCCATGGTATTATATTTTCAAATGGATAGGAATAAGTGTCCCTCTTTTTGTATTAATTGGGTTTTTCATCGGTTTACTTCCCATCCCCAATAAATTGAAAAAATATAATACTGCTGTATTATTAATGTTAGTATTTTCATTTTTTTTCCCTATTATCTATACTATCGTAAAAAATTCAACTCTTTATTCCGGCTGGAGGCATCTGATGTTTGTTTATGCCCCTTTTGTAGTGATTGCTGCTGTAGGCTGGGATTATCTTGTTCAGCTCACAGACAAAAAAGCTGTAAGTTATGGGGTGGTAGTGGTACTTATAGCATTAATGGCTAAGCCAGCATTTTGGATGGTTAAAAACCACCCAAATCAATATGTTTATTTTAATGAGGCAGTAGGGGGAATTAATGGGGCTTACAAGGAATATGAAACTGAATATTGGTGTAATTCAATGAAACAAGCTGCGGAATGGTTAATTGAAAATGAACCTGTCAACCAGAAAAAATCAAGGGTAGCGGCAAATTTTGAGATACAAACTGCCCAGTATTATGCCAACAAACATACGGATAGTCTTCAAATGATTTGGACCAGGGAAAACGAAAAATTTAGAAAGGATTGGGATTATGCTTTTTTTGGGACAAGGGGAATGCCTACCGAGTTGATTGAAGCTAGTTTCCCGCCCAAAGGGACTATCCATGTGATTAAGGCAGATACGGTCCCTTTACTGGCTATTGTAAAAAGGGAGAACAGGTATTTGCCAGATGCTTTTAAATTGAGAGGGCAAGGAAAAGCTGTACAGGCTTTGGAATTGGCGGAAAAAGCGGTGGAATATGAACCAAATAATGTAGAAGCCTTGAGATTGGTAGGAATGTTACAAATTGATTTAAATAAGAGTGATGAGGCTATAAAAACATTAAGTAAAGTGATCAGACTAAATCCTGATGATTTTGTGTCCTATACTTTGGTTGGCATCGCTTATAACCAAAAAAAGCAGTATAGTGACGCGATAAAACTATTTAATAAATCTATTCAGCTTAAAGTAAATAATACAAGTGGTTACCTGAACAGAGGACGGTCGTACATGGCCATGAAAGAATTTGATAGTGCTATAAAAAGTTTCCAGAAAGCGGCTGAATATGATAATGGCAAAAACCCAAGAATTTTTGTGGATATGGGAATGGCCTTTTTCCAAAAAGGTCTACAGTTGCCAAATAGCAAAAACCAATACTTCCAGATGGGTATCCGAAATCTTCAGGTGGCTTTACAGATTAGGCCGAATATGCCGGATGTCTTCAGAACACTTTCTTATGCTTACAAAGAAATTGGAGATGAGTTGAATGCAAAAAAATATGCAGACATGCTTTAAACTAAAAGAAAAGCAGTAAGAAAACCTTTATTCCTTTTTTCATGAATAAGGTTTATTAAGAGTGTGAAAATTTTGGGTTTGGTGGTTAGTTTTTCTCTTTTTCTTTTTTAATGGCAATAGAAAGAAAATAGAAAAATCCTCCAAGGACAATTCCCAAAATGATTAACATGCTAATAATGCTTGATAAACTCATGATTGATTGAATTTTTTGTAAAGAAATTTATTCAAAATAACTCCGATCAGTAAAACAAAAAACCATTGGGTAATAATGGAAGCGTTGCTGTAAACATCAAATAAGTTCCAGTTCCCATTGGCATCAAACCAGGGATAGGCGCTGTATCCCTGTGACATCCACCAATAAATTAGGATTGCACCCAGAAAAATATTAAAAGTAATACAAACAGAAAAATAGAGGTTGGGTACGCTGAAATCTGAGTCCTGATCAATAAATGCCTTTTTGAATTTTGACGGTCCGTGTTTGAAAACAGCAAAAATGATAAATAATCCTGATATGATTAATCCTATTCCCCAAACCCAATCCTGATTGGAGAAGAAGTCAAGAGAGTAAGCAGAAGGTAGCCCAAATAATATACAGAATAGACCGGCACGTAGGGCTGATCGATGCCTGGTTAATCCTAAATCTCCTAATACCTTTATAAATAGCTCTAGCATAGGAAGAAGGGAACTAAATGCGGCCAGAAAAAAAGCAATAAAGAATATTACTGATAGTAAAACTCCACCTGGTATTTGGACTAATAACTTTGGGATAATGGTAAAAGTCAGGGCCTGGTTCCCGGTTTGTAAATAGGAAATAGCTTCTTCACTAGAGGGGGCCAAAGCAAAAACTGCTGGTAAAATGGCTATTCCGGCTAAAAGGGAGGCTGTATTATTGCCAAATCCACTGATGAATGTATTTAAGGTAACATCCTCTTTATTTCTCGAATAGGAGGATATTGTCATGATTAAGCCCCAACCAGCCCCTGTAGACCAAGCTGATTGCGAAAGTGCCTCAATCCACACTTTTGGCTCCTTAAACAGAGAAACATCAATGCCAAACATGTAATCAAGCCCCTGAGTACCATTTTCCATATTCAAGGCAATGGCACTAATTAAAACAAGTAAGATAAATAATGTGGGAATAATGATTTTATTTGCTACTTCAAGTCCTTTCTGGATACCTCTGTACAATAAGGTTATGCCTAAAATTACTGCTATGGAATGTAGAAAAACGGTAGCCTTGTTTCCACTGGAAATATTTGTCCAATACTCATCAAGGTAATTTGGGTTTGTAGTCAGGTGATCGACCAGAGTAGGCTGGCCAGAAAAGAAATTACCCAAATCAGAAAGGAAAAAGCCGAGATATCGAAGCGCCCAGGCCGTAACCACCGAATAATAAAATGTGATCCCCAGGGTACAAACTGTGATGAAAAAGCCCATCCAGGTGTAAGATTTCCCTGCTACTGAAGAAAAGGATCCGATTACCCCTTTTTTAAAGGTTTTACCAATGGAAAATTCAGCAAGAAGGATCGGAATGGACCATAGCATTAAAAACAAAATCCAGAGGATAAGAAATGTGCCTCCATACTGCCCTGCAAGCCTGGGAAAACGCCACAAATTCCCTGCTCCAACAGCCATTCCCAAAGAAGCCAGAATGATTCCCCACCGGCTGCTAAATTGCTCTTTTAATGCCATTAAATTTTGATTGTTTTGTTTTAAATAATTTAGCTTATTTTTCTTCACCTATTTAAATTCTAATGCAATTGATTCCATCAATAAAAAATTCTAAATAAGGAAGTGTTGGGAAAGATAATGAGAAATTTAGTAACACCAAAAACTAGTGCCTCCGACAATAAAAAGGTAAAATGAATTGGCTAAATTACTTTGGGAGCTTTACTATGAATTCAGTACCATTATTTACTTCAGATTTCACTAAAATATCTCCTTGAAGTTGATGTATAAGGCTTTTGGTGATCGCCAGCCCCAATCCTGAAGAATTTTCCCCATCAGTAGGTTTAGTCGATAATTTTTGGAATTTTCGAAATAAAAGTTTTTGCTCTTCCTTTTTTATGCCGGGGCCTTCATCTTTTACGGATATTTTAACATTATTTTCATTACTATGGATTTGCAGAAAAACAGAAGTTTCGTTGAAGGAAAATTTTAATGCATTCGATATCAGGTTGTCCAGAATTCGGGTGAGTGAAGATTTATCTGTATGGATATAGATTTCCGGAGTTAAATTATTACAGATAATGGTAATGTTCTTTTTGGCTGCAGCCGATTCATAAGTTTTAGCCACTTCTCTTACGAACTGACCAAGTTCAAAGCGGGTGGGTTTGAGTTTGTTTTTGCTATTTTCAAGCTCGTGAATTTCCAGCAAACTACTAATCAGGTTTTTACCATCTTCTATTACTTCATTAATGATTTTTATATATTGTTTTTGGTCATAGTTCAAATCTCCACTTAAAGCAAGTAACTGCGACAATCCTGAAATTTTGTTGAGAGGTGATTTTAAATCATGAGCCACAACTCCCATAAATGAATCTTGCTCTTCGTTCAATTCCTGCAGTTTCCTGTTGTTTTCTTTTTTAATCGAATTAGATTTCCAGTAAATTCCCACAAGCACAATTAGGAGGGTAATAACCACTCCAAGTGCTGAAATAATAGTTTTATTTAGCGTGATTACTGTTTGGTTTTTAGCCTCCTTTTCCCGCAGTAATTCATTTTCCTTTTCGGCTTTTTCCAATTCGTAGTTATCCTCTAAAATAGAAATTTCCTTTAATTTTGATTCACTGTTAATACTATCCTGAAAAGTTGAAAATACCTCATGATATTTCAATGCTTTATTAAAATCTCCCTGCTGCTTGTAGATTTCATATAAATTGAGGCTGCTCTCCTTAATTTCTTCCTTTATACCAGAACTTTCGGCTAATTCCAGACTTTTTAACCCGTTTTTAATCGCCTTGTTAAATTGCAATAATCCTTTATAATTTTTAGAAATTCCTCGATAGGAGTAAATTAATCCATATGTATCTCCCAATTGCTTATCCAACTTGTTGGCAGAATAATACATTTCCAAAGCTTCCTTATATTTCCCTTTTTTATGGAGAATATCTCCACCATTACCATAAGCAATGGAAAGCCCCTGCAAATCATTTAGCCCTTTGAAAATAGGCTGTGCCTTTTTAATAAAATAGAATGCGGTGTCATAGTTTTGTAACTTGATATAAATATTGCCAAGATTGACCAGGTCTGTGGCAATTCCTTCCTGGTTTTTGTTGGTTTGATTTATTTCAAGGGATTTGTACATAAAATCCAACGCTTTGTCATATTGCTCTAAATCCTGGTATAATAAAGCCAGATTTCCCATTGGTTTGGAATTGGTAGGAGGGGGAAACACCTGATCTCTGGTTTTGAGTGCAAGTATGTAATATTCAAGTGCTTTTGGAGTGAAACCTTTGTAGTTGTAAATTACTCCAAATCCATTATAAACTTTTAATAACCAATTCTTATCGTCTAAATCTAAAGCAATTTCTTCCGCTTTTTTCAGGTATTCAATCCCCAGATCATAATCTCCTTTTAGAATTCCCTCAGCGGATGTTAAATAAACCAGAGCCTTTAGTTCCCCAGGTTTGTAATTGATTTGCTTAGATAATTGAAGTCCATTTTTTCCAAAATTAATTGCATTTTCAACGTCAGAGTAGCATAGGTCAGAACAAAATTTGGCAAGTAAGTCTGCTTTGACAGAATCTGTTGGGGTAGCCTTTATAATATTTTTTAAACTATCTATAGCGGGAGTATTGTCCTGACCATGGGAAAAACCCAGAAAGGTAAAAAATAATAGAAGTGAGAGTGCTGGTGTTTTCATGGTTATGGAATTCAACAGAACACAAAGAATTGAAATTGTACAATTATTTCAAAGGAAAGTACAGTTTATTTTACCTCTTATCCCTGATAATGTTATTGATTCAATTTGTACTATTTAAGAGGTAAACTCTAAACTTACTGTCGAATTAAGAAGTAATTATTGGCTATTTTGTTGTGATTATTCAGAATTCTTAAAGATTGAGATTTGAAAATTTAATACTAAACCTAGAATTGCATTTTGTTTTTATTTAGGTGTAGAAGGTTACTGAGTTTTAGTTTTTACAATTCCCTTTAAAAAACAAAAGACCTACATTGTAGGCCTTTTGTTTGAACATGTAAATTATAAACCAACTTCACAACCATTATTTATTTTTTCAATGCTTTGTACCCTCAGTTTTTATATGGAATACGGAATAAAAAATCACTTATAATTTGCCTAAATAAATAGCGAAAAAAAGAGAAAAACAAGGGAATAGAATTGAATATTTCCGCAAACGAATTCGCAAACGTTTACAGAAGTTTACTTCTATGGAAATATGAGAAACTAGATTAAAAAAACTCAATGCACTTCACCCATTGTCCCTAATTTCTGAAAGGAAAAAACTGCATTTTGTAAAGGAAATAATAAGTGGTTTTTAAATGGGGTTTTTCCTGGTGGATTCTCGAATAATTAATTCTGTTTTTAATATTTTCTTTTCAAAAATACCATCTTTTTCAGGCTTGGAAATTTCCTTTAAAAATAATTTTATGGCTTCCTGCCCGATTTCGAATCCTGGTTGTGCCACACTACTAAGTGGCGGTTCTAAAAGTGGGGCAAGTTTTTGGTCATCACTAAATCCAATAATGGCCATATCTTCAGGAATTTTCAGACCACATTCCTTTAATGCTTTCATAGCCCCCACTGCGGTAATATCATTTACCGCAAAAATCGCATCGGGCCTATCTTGCTTTGGTAGACTGGCTAGTTTTTTTGCTGCTTCAAAACCATCTTCCAGGCTGTCTGCAACCAATACCCATTCATTTTTGAGGGGAAGATTGTGATGCAATAAGGCGTCTTGGTAACCTTGCCTTCTGTTATAACTTATCAGCAGGTTTTGTGGACCAGACAGGTGAGCAATTTTTTTGCAGCCAATTTCTACTAAATGCCTGGTGGCTTTATAGGCTCCTTCATAATCTTCCACGGATACACTGTGTGTATTTATATCGGTACAGATTCTGTCAAAAAACACCAAAGGAACATTTCGGTTCAAAATATTCTGGAAATGATCGAAATTATTGGTCGATTTAGAGATTGAAACCAGGAAGCCATCTACGCGATTAGACAACAAGGCATTGGTATTGGCAATTTCCCGTTCAATTTTCTCATTGGATTGGCAAATCATTACGTTATAGCCTTCCGTATAGGCCACATCCTCTATTCCACTGATAACTGAAGAAAAAAAGTAATGAATAATTTCAGGGACTATTATCCCAATAGTATTTGTTTTACTATGCCTAAGGCTCTGGGCAACCGAATTTGGTTGATAATTTAATTTTTCAGCCAGCGATATGACGGCTTTCTTAGTAGATTTGCTGATATCCGGATGATCCTTTAACGCCCTGGATACAGTAGCCGCAGATATTTTTAATTCTCGTGCCAAATCTTTAATGGTCACTTGCCCACTTTTCATTTCCTTTCCTTGTTGGTAATAATTTACATTTTTTAAACCCTGCCCATGAATCTAACCCATAGAATTTTCTCTAGATAATTAAATTCAAATGCATATTTTGGCTAAAATTACCTAATAATTAATCTATTTAAAACAGGAATGTGGATTGATGGTGAAATAAAAAAGCAAATAGTAATTCCGAAGGTGAGGAGAGCTTGTTTATTGCTAGAAATTAACTCGGTTTGAAAACTTTTGAGTCAAAAGTTATTCATAAAAAATACCACTAACAGGCCTGATTTATTGGATGTGTATGTAATTTTGAGGTAGACTAAGCTCAAAGAAACTATATTGAAACTTGCATGCTATCAGGTAAATACCTTAAAAAATTAACCGGAGAGATCAACTCCTGATAATTTAAGTTGAGCTGGTAGTAGTGCCAATCTAATGATGAAATGAAATTAAAATTAGAACATCAGAAAACTGGAAAAGAAAAGTCTATTCTCAATTCAAGTCTAATTCTTCTTATTTTCCTATTGGCTTTTTTTTCTTCCTGCCAGAATCAGGGAACTAGAAATTATAAAGAGGCTGTGAATGACCCAGAGTATTATCATAAAAGCCTTAAGAAACTCACCGATGTTATTGTTCATGATATTTTCTCTCCACCTGTGGCCAGCAGGATATATGCTTATCCAAATATTGCTGCCTATGAGGTTTTGGTGAATGACAATCCAGCATATCAGTCGATGACAGGGCAGCTAACTGGTTTAGGTGAAACTCCCAAACCTTCCGCTGGAGAAGATATTTCCTATCCCGTAGCCAGTTTGCATGCTTTTTTAATTGTGGGAAAAGCGCTTGTTTTTTCTGAAGAAAAAATAGAGGCTTATCAGAATGAATTGTACCAGGAATTAAAGAATACAGGAATTCCTGAAACAACTTTTAATGCTTCTTTGGCTTATGGTGAAGTGGTTGCCAAACATATATTGGGATGGGCTGATAAGGATAATTATAAACAGACCAGGACTTTTCCAAAATTTACCGTAAATGATGACAAAGGCCGATGGCAGCCTACTCCTCCAGATTATATGGAAGGAATTGAACCGCATTGGAATAAAATTAGGCCTTTTGTAATTGATTCTGCGACTCAGTTTATTCCTGAAAAACCGACTCCCTTTAGCCTGAGTGAGGATAGTGAGTTTTACAGGGAAATGATGGAGGTTTACGAAACAGTAAACCAACTTTCAGAGGAGCAGCGGGAAATTGCCAAGTTTTGGGACTGTAACCCTTATGTGTCTCATCACCAGGGACATGTGATGTTTGCTACCAAAAAAATAACCCCTGGAGGTCATTGGATGGGGATTACCTTAATCGCTTCCAGAAAGGCCGAACTCGATTTTATGCAAACTTGTGAAGCTTATTCCCGTGTTTCCATATCCCTGGCAGATGCCTTTATTAGTTGCTGGGATGAGAAATACAGAAGTTCACTTATAAGGCCAGAAACGGTGATCAATCAGACTGTAGATGAGGACTGGGTGCCATTGTTACAAACTCCGCCTTTCCCTGAGTATACCAGTGGGCACAGTGTAATTTCCGGTTCAGCAGCTGTAGCCCTTACCGAATTACTTGGTGATAACTTTTCTTTTATGGATTCTACTGAAGTAGAATTCGGGCTTACCGCCAGACATTTTGATTCCTTTTATGAAGCATCGGAAGAAGCTGCTATCAGCAGGCTTTATGGCGGTATTCACTATATGCCGGCCATTAGAAATGGGGTGGATCAGGGAAGGAAAGTAGGGCGATTTATTGCCAAAAAACTCGCGACTAAAAAAACAAATAATGCCTTAGTTCAATAATTTGCTGGCAGTTAATAAGGTCTTGTAGGGGTTTTCTATTTCAAGAAAAGCTGTAACTATATATGCGGTTTGAAATCAGTAAATATTGAAAAACTGAAGCCAATCAGAAAAACCATCTTGTTTTAATTTGAAAATAGGATAAATAACCGTTTTCGGTATTATTTATCAGTGGGTTATTTATGTGCGTTTTATAAAATTCTTTAAAATAATACATGGTGTAAAAATTAATTTTGTTGGTTGGGTATATGGGGAATTATGAAAAGAAAAATAGTATCTACTTCCTGTTTTTTTGTTAATTTACCTTGTTGGTAATTGATTAGTATGAGAAATGTAATAATCACATCTGTTTTTTTTATGCTTTTATTATTTCTGTAAAATTAAATAGGTTATATTTTTTGTGTGTTCCTGAAAGGTATTAGGGGTATAATCCAGGAATAGTCCAAATGAATTTAAAATGTCTTTTTAGTAAGAAAGGCTTTGAAATAATATTTTGGGTAATCGTCTTTTTGTGTTTTTAATAATTTTCATTGTATTTTGTTATCACTTTTTTATTACAAAGAATTGCTAAAAACTAGATGATAATTTAATGTAAATATTAAAAATGTGGTAAAAGCTTACTTTGGGTTTATATAAGGGTGTTAATATTTTATAAGATTAATATTTAATATGGCGTTTTGCTGAAAAATTTTAACCAAAATTTTAATCTTATGAACGTTTACGAAAGTCAATATCTAAGCATAAGCCACGAAAAAAATGAATCTCTGTTAATTGCCACTTGGGATGCTTCTTGCAAAGAACTTGACGCTACCGGAGTAGAATACAAAAAAGAATTATTGGCCTGGGCAGAAAATATTGAAAAATTTACTCCCAACTTATTATTGGTAGATTTAAGGGATTACCATGTGGTCATTATTCCCGAAGTGCAGGCATGGTTCGTAAAGGAAATTTTCCCTAGCTATGTAAAGGCAGGTGTAAAGAAAAAAGCCTTTTTGGTAGCGGAGGATTTCTTTACTCAGGTTTCTATACAGCAAACAATTGATGAAAATGGTGAGGGGGAAGAGGCTCCTTTCCAAACCGAGTTTTTTGAGGATTATGAAAAGTCACTTGAATGGTTAATTCAGGATAAAAAAGATGCTGTATTATCATAACATGGTACAAATACAGATTTTAATTAATATTATATTGGGATTATTTATATGTTAAAATCAATAAAAAGCAGATAAAAATTTTGTCTGCTTTTTTTATTTACAAATACAATTTTTATCTTTACCTCAAGAGAACAGAATTTCTATTTCTCTATTTGCATTTGCACTAGCCTTTACCTTTTTACTAATCTTCCTCTATTTTAAAATTTAAACCCTTACAGAAATGACAGAAAATCAACTTGTTGTTTCTGCAGCATCTGCTGTGGAAAAAAACGAAATGTCTGCTCCTATGCAATTGCTAAATTTTATGAGTGGTCATATTTTGGCGAAATGTTTAAATGTTGCTGCAGAGCTTGGAATTGCTGATTTGCTTAAAGACGGTCCAAAGTCCATTAATTATTTGGCTGAGAAAACCGGCTCTGATTCTCACGCATTGCTTAGAATAATAAGGACTCTGGCCAGTCAGGGTGTATTTAAGGAGCTAAATGATCATATTATTGACCAGTCACAACTTTCTATTTTCCTTCAGGATGGGGTGGAAGGCTCCCAAAGGAACTTTATTAGAATGTTCTCAGGAGAGTGGCATTGGAAGGTAATCAACAATTTGAAAAATGCGGTGAAAAAAGGAGACCAGGTGTTAACGGACTCCCTGGGGGCTGAATCTTTATGGGATTACTTTGCCAAACAGAATCCCGAAGCGGGTGAAACCTTCAGCCTTGCCATGAGCAGTCTTTCCTCATCTTTTAATGAACCTTTGGCTTCTGCCTACGATTTTTCAGAATTTATTTCCATTATTGATATTGGAGGATCGCAGGGTAGTTTTGTAAATACGATAATAAAGTACAATCCACATTTAGAAGGGTTTGTATTGGATTTACCTGAAGTTGTGGAGGTGGCCAAAGAATATCAGGAAGGTAGTCAGTTAAAGTATATTCCAGGAAGTTTTTTTGAAGAAATTCCTCAGAAAACCGATTGTCAGTTGCTGAGATTCATTATTCATGACTGGAGTGATGAGGATTGTTTAAGGATTCTTAGAAATTGTAGGGCTGCAATCAAACCCGCAGGAAAATTACTGCCCGCAGGAAAATTACTGATTGCTGAACACGTGATTCAAACAGATAATTCCCCGGGATTTGAAAAAGCACTGGATATTGCCATGTTAATCAATTTTGGAACTGCAAGAGAGCGAACTGAAGAGGAGTTTAGAAGATTACTGGAAGCTTCAGGGTTTAAATTAAATAATATTATCCCAACGAGTTGTCCATTAAGTATTATTGAGGCAGTCCCTGTTTAAGTTTTTTGATGTGTATTAAAAAAAACAGACTTATTAATACTTCCATAAATTTAATAAGTCTGGTTTTTTATTTTAATACAACTCATCCAAAATTTTATCTGCAAAAGGTGTAGGTACTATAACTTCTTTTTTCAATTTGAGGTGGTAAATGATAAGGGCAATTCCACCAAATAAAAATGACATGGAAACATAGGCAATGGTGGTGCTAATGGCCGTTAAAGTAATTAAAATTTCCCCGGTAATTAGACCGAAGGCAATGCCAATTCCTAATATTCCTATTTTTAAACTTTCCTGATTTTGGGATTTTTTAGAGAAAAGCTCGTTTGCTGTCTGGCCGGTTTGAATCAGAGCCATTCTTTCTTTGTGCCGGATTCGAAAAATGACAATTAAAATGGCGGTTATACTGCCAAAAAAAGACAATATAGCGGCTAATGGGATTAATAAATCCTCCATAACACTAAATGAATTGGTAGTTACTAAATTGATTTCAGTATTTTGACTACCAATTCACTTAAATGGTTACAAAAGGCAAATAAATTAAAATTTAACCGTGAAATCCACATAAGGAATTCCCAGGAAAATCACTTCTGATATTTCCTTATTGGTCCAAAAACCTAAATCCACAGACATTTTCTGTCCCATTATTCGGACGCCATAGGAAAATAAATTGCCCTCCTCATAATTTGTAAAGAGCCAGTTTTCACTTACCAGGCTGATCTTCCTGCTAATTCTTGTCATTCCGCTGATGGTAAAAACAGGGGTATCTGATAAGTTTTCACTGTCCCATGCAAACCCAATTCCACCAGAAATATTATTGTCTTTACTGCCATAGGACACAATTCCATATCCAATTCCCAGGCCCTGAATTTCTTCATCTTGTGGACGATAAGCCAATAACATTACCCCCGCGGCAGTTTTCAGTTTTTTAGAAATTGGAATATTTATTTTGGGGGTTAAAAAGAAGCCGGGTAATTGGCCTGCAAATAAACTTGCGGCTTCAAAGCCTCCTCCAATAGAAAAATAATCAGTCACTCCATAGTTTACACTGTTGATCATGATGTAAATATTCTGATAATACCCTTCTCCTTTTTTTAGTCCAAAAGCAGATGGCCCTATAAAATACCGCGAAGAATTTGGATTGGGGAACCAGTATGCACCCCTTTTTTGATTGAGGTTTTCTATTTGTTCAATTGATTTTATTCTACTCTTTTCTATTGAAAAAGAAGGAATTTCATCTGTAGAAAAAATTATTTCCTTCTCCTTGTTGGAAAGTATTTTGCCATAAAATACAGAACCATTTTTTAATTGGATTTCATAGATAAGGGTAGAATCGTTTTCAGATAAAAGTTTCTCAAATTTTTGACCATAAGTTAAGGTACTAATCAAAAGGATAGTCAAAAAAATGAATAACGAAAGACAAGGCTTTAGTTTCATGGAGGTTAGTAGATAGTTAGGGTTTGATACGAAGTTTGAATTCTTTTTGTTGAAGGTTTACTGTATCAGTTTTCCTTAGTAAAGTTGAAAAAATAAAATTTGATTTTATACACCTTTATTTTTGCCCAAACCAATGGGTATTTAAGAAGTATTGGGTAAAAAGAACAAGCTGAAAACTAAAAATTATTTTTTATCCTTACTTATTATCTACAATTTACTTTAAAGATCACCTAATTGCGGACGAATAATAATATCCTCAACTACCGAATTTTTGGAAATATTAAAGGCACTATACACGACTTCAGCAACATCTTCAGCCTTAGAAAATCGCTCGGGTGGTAATTCTACACCTTCCCAACTGGCTGTAAGGGTTGCCCCGGGTAGTATTGCCGTTACCCGAACATTGTGTTCCTTCATCTCTTCGCGCAGGCATTTTGAAAACCCATGCATGGCATGTTTGGAAATAGCATATGAGCCTCCATTGGCATAGGCTGTAATACTGGCAATTGAACAAATATTAAAAATATGTCCCGATTTTTCCTTGATCATTTCCCCAACTAAGCCTCTGGTGATATCATATGCACTATAAAGATTAGTTTCAATCATTTTTCTAAGCTGGCCCTCTGGTTCATCATGAATGGCGCCTGGTATAAATGTTCCGGTATTGTTAACTAAAACCTGAGGTTTTTCGCCAATCCTTTTCACAAATTCGATAAAAGACCTGGTGCCTTCCGGCAAGGATAAATCAGCGGTTTGTACAAAAACTTTTACTCCAAATTCTGATTCAATTTCATTTTTTAGCGCGATTAAATCTGCATTATTTCTTCCACAAGTAGCGATATTAAAGCCATTTTTGGCAAAAATCTGAATGATGGCTTTTCCAATTCCTTTCGAACCTCCTGTTACTACTATCATCTTTTATTTGTTTTGAGAGTGCTTTAAATAGTTATATTTGTGTGTAACTAATTTATAGTAATTGATTTTGCTAGATTTGCAAAGTTAAATTTAAGGGATAAATTCCCAACTTAAGGATAGTTTGGTCCTTTTACCAATTTTATTTTTTGAGGTAGGATAAACTTTGATTTTGGTTATTCATGAAAAAGTAATGATATTTTTCTTTGAAGTTTCCTATTTTTATTAATGTTTGCATATTGTAATTTTTTATCACAAGACACACTAAAAGAAAATCCCTGATATATGCGGAGTTTAGGAAGATACATTTTGTTTATGGGGAAACTATTTACCAATAGAGAGCCTTTTCGAGTGTATTTGAAATTATTTTTTGATGAGTGTATTCTTATTGGGGTGGATTCTTTGGTAATTGTGGTTTTGGTTTCGGTATTTATTGGAGCTGTAATGTGTTTACAAACTGCATTCAATCTGGTTAGCCCGCTAATTCCCGATTACGTAATTAGTCTTGTGGTAAGGGACATGACACTTATTGAAGTTGCTCCTACATTTACAGCTATAGTATTTGCCGGAAAAGTGGGTTCCAATATTGCAGGAACTATCGGAACCATGAAAATTACAGAACAGGTAGACGCCCTTGAGGTAATGGGTATTAATTCTGCTTCTTATCTGGTGTTGCCAAAAATTTTGGCCGGGCTTATAATGTATCCGGCTTTGGTAATTATTGCTGGTTTTTTGGCAATTTACGGAGGTTATGTGGCCGGGACCTTAGCCGGGGTAATCACTGCACAAGAGTATATTTATGGTATTCGGTCCGATTTTATGGATTTCAATGTGTTTTTTGCTCTGATAAAAGCCCTGGTTTTTAGCTTTTTGATTGTGTCTATTTCCGCATATAAAGGATATTTCACAGAAGGGGGAGCATTGGAAGTAGGTATTTCCAGCACAAAAGCAGTAACCAATAGTTGTATAGCTGTTTTGCTGGCTGATTTTATTCTGGCTCAATTCCTCATTTAATTTTCGGAAAAGCTAATTAAAGCTTTTGGTTTCACCACATTTGAAATGATAGAGATAAAAAATATTGAAAAGTCTTTTGATGGAAAACAAATACTGAAAGGCATCAGTGCCAAATTTGAGCAGGGGAAAACCAACATGATTATTGGTGCAAGTGGAACAGGAAAAAGTGTTTTGCTAAAATCCATCGTGGGATTAATTCCACCCGATGTTGGGCATGTTTTTTATCATGACAGAGATTTTTATAATGCTACCAGAAACCAACAGAAGGAAATAAGAAGGGAAATCGGGATGCTTTTCCAGGGAAGTGCCTTGTTCGATTCTATGAGCGTGGAGCAAAATGTGATGTTCCCTTTGAATATGCTTACCAAAATGCCTTTGGGTGAAAAAAAAGATCGTGTAGAATTTTGTCTGAAGAGGGTAGGACTAGAAAATGCAAGTAAAAAAATGCCTTCTGAAATTAGTGGAGGAATGAAGAAAAGGGTAGGGATTGCCAGGGCAATTGTGCAAAATTCTCAATACCTTTTTTGTGACGAACCTAATTCCGGACTGGATCCCAACACGGCTATTGTAATTGATAATCTTATTCACGAAATCACAAAGGAATATAACCTGACCACTGTAATTGTATCCCACGATATGAACTCTATGATGGAAATTGGGGAATACATCCTGTTTTTACATCAGGGAACGAAAGTTTGGGAAGGGAGTAATGAATCTGTTTTTGATGCAGAATCTCCAATTTTGCAACAATTTATTTTTTCAAATAAGTTGATGAGAGGATTTAGGCAGATAAATCAATAGTTACCGGTTAGATTTTAAATATAAAAAAAGCCAGACGATTAAGTCTGGCTTTCTTATTTTTAGTTATGATAATATAAAGCAAAATCTAATAAAGCTTAGGTATTTTAAACTTTTTCTTTTCCAAATGATTTGGCAAAATCCATAATATTTTTGATGGCCTTATCACTTGGTTTTGTTTTTTCTCCAACCTGGTCTACCTGATTTTTCATATCAAGGTAATTATAAAAAGATTCTTCAAGTTTCGGGTTGCTAAATATCGCATCTTCTATCATTTTTTTCTCCTTACCTGATACTTCACCGTAGATGTATTTGATTATATCTTCCTGAGTTATTTTTAATGCTTTCATAAGGTTTATAATATTTATATGTTTCAATTTTTTTATTTAATAATTAATCTCTTTTAAATGAAATCTTTTGTTTGTATCGAAATACACTTAGTAAACGGGACCAATATAAATCGTATTGTTTGATTATAAGGTTTTTTTTAAAAAAAAATTTAAGAACGGTGATTTTCTTACATTGCAATAAAAAAAGAAAAAGAAGAGGCTAGTTTAAATTATGCTGAAAAACAATAATTCTTTTGGAAAATGCTTTTTTGCTGTTTTTTTTACAATGAAAATTGCTGGATTGAAGAAGCCCAAAGCCAATTTAAAAAAAAGAATCTGCTTTCATTATCTTTAATAAGGGATTTTGGATTAATGAAAAATTCGAAGAAAATTTTAGAAAAAATTACCTGAAAGGCATTTTGATGGTAAGAATAATGTAATTATTTGATGAAAATGTGAAAAAAAAGTGGGGAAAAGGAGAACTATAAATCGAAAGTTGAGTTTTTTTAAATAAAAGTAAATAATATCTTTGAACAGTAAGACCTTGCAAGAGTAGGTTCTTATTATTTGAAATAATAAATATTTCATTTTTTAATTTTTTAACACTGAAATTTTAATATAAAATGGCTTTCGAATTACCAAGTTTACCTTATGCTCATGATGCTTTAGCACCACATATAGATGCAAAGACAATGGAAATCCATCATGGCAAACATCATAACGGATACGTAACTAACCTGAACAATGCCATTAGTGGGACTGATCTGGAAGGAAAATCATTGGAAGAGCTTCTAAAAGTTGCAGGAAGTAATACTGCAGTAAGAAATAATGGAGGTGGTCATTATAATCACTCCTTATTCTGGACTGTACTTTCTCCAAATGGCGGAGGGGCTCCTTCAGGAGATCTGGCTGCTGCTATAGATGCTGCTTTTGGTTCGTTTGACAGCTTTAAAGAAGCATTTGCCAAAGCCGCTGCAACAAGATTTGGTTCCGGATGGGCCTGGTTAATCGTAGCTGACGGAAAATTAGCCATTACTTCTTCTCCAAATCAGGACAACCCTTTAATGGATGTTGCTGAAGTAAAAGGAACTCCTGTTTTAGGACTTGACGTATGGGAACATGCTTATTATCTAAACTACCAAAACAGAAGACCAGATTATATTGGTGCTTTCTGGAATGTAGTAAACTGGGATGAAGTTTCTAAAAGATTTGCTGCTGCAAAATAATTAAGCTATAAAAAGATTAAAAAAGCCATTTCAGAATTTCTGAAATGGCTTTTTTAATGAGTAAGATTCAGAGCTTATTCATTGTAATAATCCTGAACCTCCTTGCTATAATAGAATTTTACATTTTTGAATAAATTAGCATTTAAAGAAATGTAAAATACATTGGCGTCAAACCCTGCATATGGTTGAGAGGTGTTACCATCACTATCTGTTTCAGTATAACCATGGTTGAAAAAGTTAGTCAGGTAATATTTAAATTTCAGGTTAAATCCTTTTGGAAGCTGAATACCGGCAAAGAATGAATGCGTCAGCGTAGGAGTTCTGTTGCTAAACCATACAGAAAACTTACTTTTCTGCTCATTAACAATAGTTTTCTCCTTATAGTGAAAAGGCAATTCCAGTTCATATCCTCCATAAAAAAAGCCTTGTCTAAGTTGTCCGATTTTCACCCCAAAAGGAACACCGAGGTTATAGGTTCTGTATTTTTTTCGCTCTCCTGAATTTGGCGGATCATAGATGAATCCAACGTTTCTTATGGCAATCCCTGAAAAAATTCCAAGGTTTGGATTGGCATCATAATTTAACATACTTTGAAAGTTGAAAACCGGAGCAAATCTAAGGATATTGCTTCCTTGCTGACCAGATTTTTCATGCACCGCAGCACCAGAGAAAATTATTTCCAGGCCTGATGTGGAATACAATTCGGCATCCTGAGCATAAGTATTACTCAATGAGGCTACCAGAAATAATAGGGGTAAAAAATATAGTTTCATTAAATAAAAAATTTAGGATAGTTGAAATTTGGTTTAAACATAAAATTAAATTCTACTTTATAAAAGGAATCGTATTATATTTTTAGTGCGAAAAGTTAATTTTGGCCAAATACCTTCAATCACATATTACTTTTAAATTAAGGTTTCACCATATGAATTTAGGGAAAGACTTTTCATTTGTTATTTTACTCCTTATTGCAGCTGTATATTCTGGCTGCACAAGCTCCATCAATACTTCTTATGATTATGACAGGGATGCTGCATTTGAACATTATGAAACATTTAAAGTGTATTCGCCCACTTCTGAGGAAATGGAAAATATGGGAGTAGTGATGCCACAAAGGCTAGCTCTTTTGGAAAGTTCAATTGCCAGTGAGATGAAATCCAGAGCCTATGTAGAAAGTAATACTCCCGACCTGGCAATTACCTATTTTGTAAGTTCACAGACTAAAGAAAAGACCAGTAGTACCTATGTGGGTGTGGGGGGAGGAAGCTATGGTGGTTATGGAGGAATGAGCTATGGTTTTGGTACTTCTATCCCGAATACCTCTTATTACCAGGAAGGCACTTTGGATGTACATATAGTAGATACTCAAAAATCTTTGCTTGTCTGGCGTGGTACGGCCATTGGAACTTTTAAGGAAGGACGAACAGATGTTGAAAAACTTATTGAATCGGCTGTTAAACAAATATTTTATAAATACAGGTTTAAGGCCGGGGAAGGACTTAAGCGCAAAAAATAGGTTTATTCCACCACTTTAGATTGTTGGATGAAGGCTTCTTTTTCTTTCGCAGACATGCCATTAAGAGATACAATACTTCCGTTAAAATTGAAAATAAATCTGGAATCCTTTAATGCAAACAACACCTTCTTTTGATAGTCTTCCAAAGATTCCAAACCAACAGAAGCCCTGTTTTTATTAATTTTTTTTAATCCTTTTTCTCCAAGCACTAAAACTCTTAGTTCCGGGGAATTGTCTAACCTGTAAAAAACGGTATTTCCATAAACGGGTTTTCCTTGCTGATCAATAAAGTTGGCAAAACGGTAAGGAGAAAGCTTCCCAAATTTTACAAATTCCTGCAAAGGAAAATTGATTTCAGCAATTCCCTTACCCATTCCCATAGATGCTTTATGGCAAAGGTGATTCAGAATAGTGTGGTAGGGAGGGGCTGAGGCCGGGTTTTCTACACCTATTAAATCTTCTCCGGGAAAACCAAACTTCTCAATAATGCCATTAAATCTATCTATATTGTTTTTATCGATTTGGGCAATTGTGTCCTGGTAAACAGCCATTCCATTATCTTTCAACCTAAAATGCTGATCGAGTGCAGCCATCCATTCCAACTCTTTTCTTAAGGGAACATTAATGGTTTGAAGGTATATTTTCCTGTTCCTTGGATAGTTATTGACAAAAATTTCCCATCTTGAATCATTTACAAGAGCACTAAAAACTTCCATGGATTTTATAAATGTGATATCAGTGCCTTTTACAATGAGTTGGTCTAAAAGTTTGAAAGCTGACTCATAATCTCCGGTCAATGTGGCACATACGGCTGCATTAAAAATATCTCTGGCCAATGGAGTTGGAACATTTTTAAATGCAGCATAATACTGAGCTAAAGCTTTGTCATGTTGTTCGGAAATAAGCAGGAGTTCGGCCTGGTTTATTACAGAATAATAATGTTTGTTGTAGTCAACTTTTTGGGCAAACCCAGAAATTGCCCATAAGAAAACAACAATGGCAAGAATACTTTTCCTCATATTAAAGTGAATGCTTAATCCTTTCTGTGAAGTGGTTTAATCCTGCTTTTCCAGTAAATGACCACTTCTTTCAATACGTTTACTTAACCTTTTAATTGAATGCTATTTTTTGTTTTTCTTAAAAAGCACATTCAGCCATGGATTTTCATAGGAATAACTTTCCATTTCGTAGAAATTGGCAAATTTTGGAAGGAAAAGATTTTTTCGCTGGTTTCTTAATTGGATAACAAGTTCGTCTCCAAGTTTTTTAACAGAAAACTCTTCTTCTTCCACCAGTGGTAGTTTTATTTTTATACAGTAGGCATCCTTTGTCTCTTCAATAGAAAAAGGAGATTCATTAAACATGATTTCGGTTGGATCCGTTTCTTCATATATCCGGTCTCCGATTTTACTGAGCAGTTCAAGACCAAAAACCTCCTCTCCCAAATGTCCGACTTTCAGAATAGGAAGTGGTTGAAAACTATCTTCAATATCATTTATATATTTTTTTTGAGAAGTAATGTATTTGGAAAAGGTAGAATCTGTTTCGGATTCAGGCAAAATTCTATTTACAATTATCGCATCTACATTATAGCCATAAAGCTGCAAGTAGGTATATGCTCTTTTCGCTTCCTGTATTACCATTCTCTCGGGATTTGCCACCAGCCTTATTGAACAAATCTCAGGATTTGAGAATATCTGTTGGATTTTTTCCAGTTTATCGAACATATTTTCCAATTCTTCAAAGCCGTAATCTACTGGAGCTCCTGTCACATTTCTAATGACCGAACCCAGTGTTTTTACAGCCATCCGCTGGAAAGGAAAAGCCTTGGTAACCCACCATTTGGTTACCTGTGGAAGTGTCAACAAAGTTAAAGTTTCTCCTGTTGGAGCACTATCTATAATGATAAGATCATATTCATTTTCGGTATAGTATTTTTCCAGCCAGAGAAAAGCAGATGCTTCTTCCATACCGGGCAATGCGGAAAGCTCTTCTGCCAGAATATTTTCAACTCCCTGCCATCGGAAAACCTGCAACATTAAATTGCGCATGTTTCCCCAGTATTTTTTCATGGAATAATAAACATCCAGTTCCTGTCCATCCAGATTTTCGGTTATCTGGGTAGGTTCAGCACCTAATGGTTGGTTGAGTGCATCAGAAAGGCTATGGGCGGGATCGGTTGAAAGTACTAAGGTTTTGTAACCCTGGTGAGCTGCTTTTAGGGCAGTTGCAGCTGCTATGGTTGTTTTTCCCACCCCTCCTTTTCCTGTAAAAAGAATTATGCGCATACAGAATTTATTTTGGCATCTAAAAGTTGGAGATTTTTTAGGTTGTCATAACCTTTCAACAAATGATGAAAGAAAATGTTATTTGCCCAAAATTTACAAAATATTTTTGAGAAGGGTTAAGAAAAAAGCTGTATGGCTTTTTCTCCAAAGTAGGTAATTATTCCCGAAAAAAATAAACTCCAAATTACCGCACTCACAAACATTGAAGTAAGAATTTTTCCTTTTTTTTCTCCAAAGGATACGGCTATTATGGAACCGCCAGGAGGACTGAAAAGGAGGGGAGTGAGTATGGCTACCCCCCACATTCCGTATTTCCGCCAAATTTTTACTACTTTTCTGTTTCTGGGGGTGAAAATTTTTCTGTTTTTAAAGAACCTGGAAAAAATTCTTCTTCTTACATCACCTCCGGCAAAGGTAATGATGATTACTGTGGCCATCATTCCCAATACGGTGAGAATAAAGGTTTCTAAAAAAGATAGCCCGAATGATACCCCTGCCACAGGCCCAAAAATAAATTTGAGCATGCTTCCTGAAAAAACAGACAGGTATTTGATTAAAAGGCTCCACATAAATCCCAGACTAATTATCTAAACATGCACAAAGTTAATTGCTTATGTATAAGGATAGCAATTTAAAGGGAAATATGTTGGCAATGCCAGAAAGATACCTGGTAAATTTTGAAAAAGATTTATACCGTTGCCAGAATAGAATAGGTATAATAAAAATAAACAGAGAGTAAAATTCCCCCCTGAAGTTTCCCAAGCCTTCGGTTAAAAAACATTAAAGGAAAAACCAAAAGTGTTACCCCAATCATCCAATACATATCTCCTACAATCGAAGTGCTCACATGTATATCCTTGATAATACTGGTAATGCCTAAAATAGACAAGACATTGAAAATATTGGAGCCCATCAGGTTGCCAATAGCAAGATCGGTGTTTTTCCGGATGGCAGCCACAATAGATGTTACCAATTCGGGCAGGCTGGTGCCAAGGGCCAAAACTACTATACCGATGATTCTATCCGAAACACCCAGGTCTTTAAAAATATCTCTGGAACCATTTACAAACCATTCCGAACCGAAATATAAACCTGCACATCCTAAAATAATTAAACCTATATCAGTGAACCAGGCTTTAGGAGCAGTTGACTCTAATTCTTTTGGGTCAAGGTCTTCAATATCCAGGTCCTCAAGTTTTTCCCTTCTATGTTCCTTTCTGGATTCCCTGATCAGAAATATGATGTATAAAATAAGGATGGCTACAAAAATGAGTCCTTCAATCCTAACCAGATAATTTTCCCTAACCAGTATAAAAAGGAGTACTGAACTTCCCATGGCCATTGGCCAGTCGATTTTAATACTATTAGAATGTACATCAATTGGAGAAACAACTGCGGTAATACCCAGTACCAAAGCTAAATTACAGATATTTGAACCGATTACGTTGCCCATAGCCATATCAGGGCTGCCATCAAGAGCAGATTGCACACTAATAAATAGTTCTGGTGCAGAGGTACCGAATGCCACTATTGTTAATCCCACTACTAATGGAGATAAATGTAGCCTTAGTGCGATTCTGGAAGCTCCTCTTACTAAAAATTCTCCCCCTCCAATTAAAATTAGAAGACCAATAATTAAAAAGGCTATTTTGTATAATAACATGTAGTTAAGTTCAAATGATTAAAGTTTTTCCCCAAATGACAAATCTCCTGCATCTCCAAGCCCCGGCACAATATAAGATTTCGCATTTAATATTGAGTCCAAAGCACCAATCCATAATTCACATTCTATGTTTTCTGTCAGGTATTTTACTCCGGGTTCACTGGCAATAGCAGTTACCACGTGGATTTGCTTTGGCTTTCCGTTTTTTAATAAATTATTGATCGCCAGAACTAAGGATTTTCCTGTGGCTAACATCGGATCAATCAGAATTAATACTTTCCCATCTAAATTAGGAGACGCCAGGTATTCCAGGTTCACACTAATTTCAATATCTGAATTATTTTCCTGTCTGTATGCTCCAATGAAGGCACTTTCTGCCTGTTCAAAAATATTCACAAACCCTTGGTAAAACGGCAGGCCTGCTCTAAGTATTGTTGCCAATACTACTTCATCTTTTATTAAAGAAGTTTGGGAAGTTCCTAGTGGCGTTTGTACCTCATGTGGCTGATATTGAAGGGTTTTGGAGATTTCATATCCCAGAAACCAACCGAGTCTTTCCAGGTTTTTTCTGAATTTATAGCTATCCTTTTGAATTTTCACATCTCTTAGCTCCGCAATGATATGATTTGCTATAGAATTTTCCTTGGTAAGTATAAACATAAAGAAGTATTACTATTAAAAGATAGAATCAATTTGGAATAAAAGTATTAAAGAAAAAATCCTATTATCTACATCCGAAAAATTGTACCCAAATGAATATTGTTTGGGAGATTATACGTAATTGTTCCATTGAGTATGGTTCATTTTGCTTCTCCAAAAAATATTATTGGTAAAAGATAAAAAATATACCAATAATGAAGGAGATTATTTGCATTAATCAATTCCGGACCCAAATTTACGCAAATCCTGACCATAAATTAAAGCAAGGGGAAGGAGTTTTTAATAAAGCACAATTTCCACTACATAGCAGCAGACATATTTATTACTGGGACCCTTCCTGGTTACCTTAATCAATTGGTACGGTTTCATGCTGTCGTGAGTTTACTTTTTTGGATTGCGCATCCCGCTTTCTTTCTATTTGCATTTGCTGAAATTGCTCTTCTGAAAAATTGGGATCTAAAAGTAAATTGAGATCGGGTTGACCAGCATCTACCCAGGAGGTAAACCAAAAATCAGCCACCATTTTTATGGAAGCTCTCATTCTCCTTTCTACCATTCCATTTAACATTTTATGGTAAACCTTGCAAAAATCTTTTGAATATACTCTTTGATGCTTACCCTCCTCAAAACTATACTTTTTATCAATTCCGATTTTTTGTGTGGCTTCTCTTTCAAATTTAAGGACAGAATCCAGTGCCATATTGGCGTTTCTTACTGCATTCCAGGCCTCTAATTGAGTGTTTTCCAGGTATTTAGCTTTATTCATAAATAAGTTATAATGTGGTGCAAACATTTCTGGTAACCTAGACTCCCAAAGCCCATGAATACCTACCTGGTTAGTTAATTGACCATTATAGTTTTCAGTAGTATGCAAAGGAACATTGGCATCAGCAATATAATGGCCTATTTCTGTAGACATTTTGAGGATGTATTCTGTGTCCTTTCTTTTAAAAGCTTCTGTGAGCCGGAACTTCATGGTATGGATATGCCAGGGAACAATTCCGTAATTATTTAGTGTGTCCAACCCATATTTTTCCACGGCCTCCTTCCAGTATTTGGGCAAACTATCAAAAGGATGTTCACCATAAACATCTAAATCAATATAATGACGCGGAGCCTCCTCTCTGATAATATATCTTCTGGCATCAGGATTTACTGCATTTTCCTCGATGTATCGGATGTTTTTTTTATAAAACCCAAACATTTCGGGAGGTAATAAGAAAACTGCGGATTTGTTGATCAACCTGTGAGCATAAAATCCCCAATAATTCCTAACTGGTTTGCTTTCATTAATCTGAAAACAGGAAGTGTTACAGGTTAGAATTTTGATAATGAGGAAGAAAATCAGACTTGAATTCATTTTTTTTATTTTGTTTAATTAAAAGTAAAAATTGTTAAACATTTTAATTTATCTGTTTTTAGTGTGTTTAATGTCCTATCTTTTGCTTGTATAGTGCTGATTTTAAGTTATTTGTGTTTTAATGTGGCGTAATGATAGTTTTTTGTTATGTTGCATAGCGAGTATTGATGATAAAATTGTTTAATAAATACTTGCATTTGTTAAACAAAAAATGTTATATTTGTTTAACAATATTAGTTCAGCCTTAAACAAAACCACTTAACTAAATTTTTAAATCATGACAGCTCTAGAATTCAGTTATTCGCTTAAAGAAGTTTCTCCATCGCTAAAGCCTTTTGCAATAAAACTTACAAAAGATTTGGAAGATGCCAATGATCTTATACAAGATACTATGTTAAAGGCATATTCCAATAGAGATAAGTTTGCTCAGGGCACTAATTTGAAGGCCTGGTTGTATACCATTATGAAAAATACTTTTATTACGAATTGCCAGAGGCTAGCCAGAAGGAAGACTTTTGTGGATACTACCGATAACCTGCATTTCATCAATTCCACTTCAGAGGTAACAGAGAATCTTGCTTTTTCTTCATTTGCCATGAAGGATATACAGAATGCAATTACTCACCTGGATGATACCTACAAGGTTCCTTTTTTAATGCATTTTCAGGGTTATAAGTACCATGAAATAGCTGATAATTTACAAATTCCTATAGGAACTGTAAAAAACAGAATTCATATTGCAAGAAAAGAGTTGAAAAGTAAATTGAGTATTTACGGCAAAAATTAGGTTGCAAAATTTCTTAGTGAGTTTATCTCAATTTAGGTTTATGGATTGATAGCAAAAATCCTTTAAACTAAAAAGTAAATTCCTTCGATAAATTTTTTGTAAGATTGTAGCCAGTTTAGAATAGGTTATTTTTGAATAAAGCTTTCTCTGCCTATTCAATTTTGAAAATTCTACTACATTACTGGCACAAGTACTCAATGAAATTTCTCTACAATCTTGGAATAAAAATATATTGGTACCTTATCCTAATATTTTCAACTTTCAATAAAAAGGCACAGTTATTTGTTGAGGGTAGAAAAAATTTACTTGACCAATTAGAAAAAAAAATTAATTCTAATAATACAAAGGTTCTGTGGTTTCATTGCGCCTCATTAGGAGAGTTTGAACAGGCAAGGCCTGTAATTGAACGTTTACATAGAGAGTTACCATCTTATAGAATTCTGCTTACTTTTTTTTCCCCAAGTGGATATGAAGTAAGAAAGAATTACGAAGTGGCAGACTGGATTTTTTACCTGCCAATCGATACTAAACAGAATGCAGCTAAGTTTTTGGCGGTGGTCCAACCCGCTTTTGCTTTTTTTGTAAAATACGAATTTTGGCATCATTACCTTTCTGAGTTAAAAAATAAGCAGATTCCTGTTATTTCATTTTCTGCTATTTTCCGTGAAAATCAGTTATTTTTTAAACCCTATGGTGGATTTTACCGGGCTATATTGAGTAATTTCCAGCATATTTTTGTCCAGGACTCCCAATCACTGGAGTTGCTAAAGGGGATCGGACTTAGGGCGGTTTCCATTGGCGGAGATACTCGTTTTGACCGGGTGAAAGAAATTGTGGAGCAAAAGAAAGACTTTTCGATAGTACGGACTTTTAAAAACAATGAATTCACCCTTGTAGTAGGAAGTAGCTGGTCACCTGATCTGGAAGTAGTAGCACACATGATCAATCAATTTGCCAATCCCATAAAATTAGTTTTTGCCCCTCATGAAATTGGTCCTTCCTACATCAATGAAATAAAAAAAGCATTCTCGAAGAAAAAATTAATCTTTTATTCAGAGGCAACTCTGGAGAATGTGAAGGATCAGGAAATTTTAGTCATTGATAACGTGGGTATGCTGTCATCTCTTTATCAGTACGGAGAAATTGCTTATGTGGGTGGGGCCTTCGATAAAGGTCTGCATAATATCCTGGAGCCGGCTACTTATGGAATTCCGGTATTTTTTGGAAAGGAATATTCAAAGTTTAAGGAGGCGGTTGACCTGGTGGAAATAGAGGGGGCTTTTTCTGTAAAAGATAAATTTGAATTCGCTCAAAAGTTTCAGGATTTTTATTCGAATAATGAAATAAGAATAGAAGCGGGGCGAAAATGTAAAGAATATATTGCCGAAAATATTGGTGCTACGGATAAAATTATATCCTTTTGTACAAGGGAACTCCAAAAATTGGAAAATGATAATGGTTGAATAGAAAGTTTAGGTAAAATTTCAAAAAGAAATCTTGAAAAAAGGATTAATTATAAGATCTACAGGGTCATGGTATGATATACTGGATGAC
Organism: Flexithrix dorotheae DSM 6795; assembly: GCF_000379765.1. Classification (GTDB taxonomy): domain Bacteria; phylum Bacteroidota; class Bacteroidia; order Cytophagales; family Flammeovirgaceae; genus Flexithrix; species Flexithrix dorotheae. The sequence goes on along the minus strand of NZ_KB903509.1, from coordinate 296,253 downwards.
AATAACAAGGTAATTAAAGGACGGTTGAGAGGGAAATTAAAACTGAAAGGTTTTAAAAGAACTAATCCTATTGCTGTTGGAGACTATGTGGATTTTGAAATGGAAAAAGGCGAGGAGGATTCCGCTTTAATCAAAGAAATCCATGACAGGAGTAATTATATCATCCGACAATCCACCCATAAGAAATGGGATTCCCAAATTATTGCTGCCAATATTGATTTGGCAATTATTATTTTCACTTTAAAAGAGCCCAAAACTTCTTTGGGATTTTTGGATAGATTTCTGGTTTCTGCTGAGTCATTTCAGGTGCCTGTCTTAATCGTTTTTAATAAAGCTGATCTGCTTTCTGACGAAGATCTGGAATACCAGAAAGCCCTGGAAAGTTTATATACCGAACTTGGCTATCAATGTATCTTGATATCGGCTTTGGAAGGGACCGATTTATCCCGACTTCAAAAAATATTAAAGGGGAAAAAAAACCTGATTGCGGGTCATTCAGGAGTAGGAAAATCTACCATCATTAATCAAATGATTCCGGATGCTCAACAAAGAACCTCCGAGATTTCTGATTTTGCCAATAAGGGAGTACATACCACAACGTTTGCCGAAATGTTTCGACTGGATGAGGATACTTTTCTGATTGATACGCCTGGTATAAAAGAACTGGGAATAATCGACCTGGAAGAAAATGAACTTGGGTTTTATTTTCCGGAAATTCGGGAGTTAACTGCCAATTGTAAATTTTATAATTGTACTCATGTGCATGAACCAGGATGTGCTGTAATAAAGGCTGTGGAGGAGGATGAACTGGTCCAAAGCCGGTATTTTAGTTACCTGAGTATTCTGGAAAATGAAGACAACAGAAGGTAACAAGGTTGCTATTTCTGCCCAAGACTGGTCATTAATTAGATTATTAACAGATGTTATTGGATAATCCTAATACTATAGGGTGAATTTGTCGTTTCTAGAATACTAACTGACATTTTATACGAATTAGAGCTATGGAATTTATTCTAGAAAAGGACCTTACCAACCGGTCTACTGTATTAGAATATATGCGATATTCTGAACAGGGAAAAGAACTGGAGGTAAAGTTTAAAAAAGGGAAATGGAAAGGGAAGAAAAAGGTCTTCAAAAACATTTCCAAACCGGTTTATCAAACTATAATAGAGTCCGAATCTGTTGGCCGAGCACTTTTTGAGGTGGTTGGGGAACAAAAATATAAAGAGAAAGTAACTAAGAAAAACCAAAGTATAATCCATAAATTCCTGGACTTGTTATAAGCCAATTCTATCATTGAAAAAAAGCTAACTCCTTACCGGGTTAGCTTTTTTTATTTTAAATCTGATAAATTCTTTTCATTGTTTTATATTGGCATAAAATGATGGGAGGAAATCTCCTCTTTGCGTGAATAAAAAACAGATGAACAATGAAGTCAATTTTGATACTAAATGCCAATATTGTAAATGAAGGAAGTATAATTCAGGGGGATGTTTTGATTAAAGACGGATTTATCCAGAAAATCGATAAAAACCTTTCGGGGGAGGAGGCAGAAGAAATAATTGATGCTGATGGAAAATATTTATTGCCAGGCCTTATTGATGACCAGGTTCATTTCCGGGAACCAGGATTAACGCATAAGGGTAATATTTATACGGAATCAAGGGCTGCTGTAGCCGGAGGAGTTACTTCGTTTATGGAAATGCCGAATACAGTTCCTAATGCCACAACAGTTGAATTATTAGAGGATAAATATGCAATTGCTTCAAAAAGTTCTCTAGCCAACTATTCCTTTTTTATGGGAGGGTCCAATGATAATCTGGAAGAGCTCAAAAAGGTCGATAAAAATACAGTTTGTGGGGTAAAGGTATTCATGGGGTCGTCTACCGGAAATATGCTGGTAGATGATGAAGTGGTTTTAAGTAATATTTTTTCACAAATTGATATGCTAATAGCTACCCATTGTGAAAAAACACCAATCATTAAACAAAACGAAAAAGATTTTTTAGCAAAGTACGGAGAGGATTTGCCCATCAAATATCATCCCTTAATCAGAAGTGAGGAGGCCTGCTATGCTTCTTCCTCCCAGGCGGTTGGGTTAGCCAAAAAGTATGGAACCCGGCTGCATATTTTACACATCTCTACTGCAAAGGAGCTGGAACTATTTGATAATTCACTGCCTCTGGAAGAAAAGAAAATCACCTCCGAAGCTTGTGTGCACCATCTTTGGTTCAGTGATGCGGATTATGATAAAAAAGGGACGCATATTAAATGGAATCCTGCAGTGAAAACTGCACAAGACCGAGATGCCATTTTTCAGGCGGTTTTAGATGATAAAATAGACGTAATTGCTACCGATCATGCACCCCATACCCTGGAAGAAAAAAACAATTCTTATTTTAAAGCACCCTCCGGAGGACCATTAGTTCAACATTCCTTACAGGCGCTGATCGATTTCCATAAATCAGGAAAGATCTCTTTGGAAAAAATTGTGGAGAAAGCCTGCCATAATCCAGCAAAATTATTTCAAATAAAGGAAAGAGGATTCATAAGGGAAGGATTCTGGGCCGATTTGGTCTTGGTAGATTTAAAGCAAAAAGAAAAGGTAAGCAAAGAAAATATTTTATATAAATGTAAATGGTCTCCTTTTGAAGGCCATGAATTTCAGTCGAAAATTAGCCTTACAATAGTTTCAGGTCATGTTGCCTATCGAGATGGACAACTGGATGAAAAAGTTTTAGGAAAAAGATTGAAGTTTTTACGCTAAAAAAGTTTGCAAATAAAAATGAGATTGCTACATTTGCATTCTCAAAAATGGCGGATATAGCTCAGTTGGTTAGAGTATCGGTTTGTGGATCCGAGGGTCGTGGGTTCGAATCCCACTATTCGCCCATTTTTTTCTCTCCTTATATGCATGTAGTCAGACAGAAATAACACTTCTAAAATTTACTGCATCTGATTGATTTTAAGACAAGGCTGCTCATTTTCAATAAAATCCTTTTTCTTATTAGCTTTGGGCACTTCAATATAAACCAAATTTTCTCTTGCAATATGGACTGGCATTATTAAATTTAGATTTCAATTTTGAATCATCTAAATCTAATCTAATGAAAAAATTATTTGTACTTTTAGTATTCATAGGTCTGGCCAATTTTGCAAGTGCTCAGGAAATTGGAGCCCGTTTTGGAGATGCTGTAGGTGGAAATGTAGCTATTGACGGAATAATTTCAATTGGGGAATTTAGCAGGATACATGCCGATGTTTCATTTGGAAATGGGGTAGGGGTTGAGGCGCTCTGGGATTTTTTGTACCGGCCAATTGGAGGAGAAGCATTTGACTGGTATGTTGGAGCCGGTCCATCCATATTATTTGATGATCCTTTCGGCTTTGGATTGAGTGGGGAGGTGGGAATTGAATATCATTTTAATGAAGTCCCAATCGCTTTGGGTTTTGATTGGCGCCCAACCTTCTGGCTTGTTGAAAATACCGATTTTTATGCTGGGGGATTTGGATTTAATGCACGTTTTGTATTGGGTCAATAGCCTCAAAATAGATAAATAAAAAACGCACCAGATCAATGATTTACTCATCTTCAGGTGCGTTTTTTTCTTGCCTTAATTCTTTTTCTTACCCCAGGTAGAGGGTTTGAATAGTTTCTTTTTAGGTTTATCCTTTTTCTTTGGTGAATTATCATTTTTGAAGAAAATAGTCATGATTTTTTCAAGAAAGACTTCCTTGGGTTTGAATCCAGGGCAATCCAGCTGATCCATAACTTCTTCTGAAGGCTGAGGGAATTTAGCCCATGAAACGGATTTATAATCAGGATTTTGATTGAGTTTTTGGTAAAATAATCCAAAGGCTGGTAAGGCTGAGTTAGCTCCTTGCCCGGCTCTTAAGGACCTGAAGTGAACACTTGGGAACTCTCCGCCAGTCCATACACCCGTAACCAATTTGGGCGTAATCCCGATAAACCAGCCATCAGCATGGTTTTGAGTAGTTCCTGTTTTCCCTGCAATATCATTTTGCAAACCATATTGTGTACGCAGGCTATTGGCAGTTCCATAATTTACCACCCCTTTCATCATCTGAGTCATGAGCTGAGCTGTTTCATATGAAAGTACTTTGTCGTTATGCTTTAATTCTTTTGGTTCATAAATTATCTCCCCATTGCTGTTTTCAATTTTTAATAAATAGGTAGGTTCTACCCGTTTGCCACCATTTGCAAAAGCACAGTAAGCGGTTACCATTTCCAATAATGAAATATCGGCTGCTCCCAGGGCAAGTGCTGGCACGGTATCCAGCTCACTTTGGATGCCCATTTTTTGAGCCAGAGCAGTAGTTTTGGGAATTCCAGAATCTAAAATTAGCTTTACAGAAACTGTATTTACTGAGTGAGCCAGCGCTCCATGGAGAGCATAAGATCCTTCATATTCATTATTGGCATTTCGTGGCGACCAGTCATCATACTCTTCGTAAGTTTCCTTTTTATTGGAATAGTACTCACAAGGTTTATATCCGTTTTCAAGTGCAGCGGCATAAACGATGGGTTTGAAAACAGATCCTACCTGTCTTTTGGTATGATAGTTCACATGGTCGTATTTAAAATATTTATGGTTTATTCCCCCAACCCAGGCTTTTATTTTGCCCGATTGTGGTTCCATAGCCAGCATGCCACTTTGTAAAAAGTTTAAATAATATAGAATTGAATCTTTTGGACTCATTTCCACTTCCCGATCACCTTCCCATGAAAAAACTGAGATTTTTTGGGGTGTGTTGAATATTTTTTCTATTTCCTCTTCAGCTAATTTTTGTTTTTTATGTGCAGCATACCGTTCAGATTTTTCAATTAGGAATTGGATAAGTTCCGGGCTTTTTGACCAGGGAAATGAGCCGTTCCAGTCATTTTGAAAGGTTTTTTGAAGCTCGGAAATATGGGTGTTGATCGCCTCTTCTGCATATTTTTGCATATTGAAATCTATGCTGGTATAAATTTTCAAACCGTCAGTATAGATATTATAGGGTTCACCATTTTCGTCTTTTATGTTTTTGCAAATTTCCTCTACTTCCTTTCTGATATTTTCCCTAAAATACGTTGCCAAACCTTCAGAGTGGAGCGGAGGGGTATAATCTAGTTTGATAGGCAGGGAGGAAAGAGAATCCTGTTTCAATCTATCTAAATATCCATATTTTTCCATTTGGCTAAATACGGTATTCCGCCTTTCCATGGATTTGTCGGGGAATAACCTTGGATTGAAGTAATAATTGGCTTTAAGCATTCCCACCAGGATGGCCCCCTCATCAATTGAAATTGCTGATGCAGGTTTGTTGAAATACAATCTTGAAGCTTCCTCAATACCAAAAGTATTTTCGCCAAAAGGTACTGTATTCAGGTAAAGGGTAATAATTTGGTTTTTGTCATAAATTGATTCAAATCTTCTGGCCAAAATCATTTCCTTAAATTTGGAAATCACCAATCCAAAAGCTCCATTTTCTTCTCTCTGAAATAAATTTTTGGCCAGCTGCTGAGTGATGGTGCTTCCTCCTCCTGCGCTCCTCTGTCCCATCAAAATATTTTTAACCGCTACCCTGGCAAGGCTTCTGAAGTCTATACCTGAATGTTCATTAAAACGGGCGTCTTCGGTAGCAATTAGTGCATTTTTCACATGATCTGGGATGGCTTCATAAGAGACATTGCTGCGGTTTTGTAAGTAGTACTTTCCCAACAAGCGACCATTTTCGTCATAAATTTTTGAGGCGTTGGCGTTTTCTACTTTTTTCAATTCCTCTTTGGAAGGCAGAGGTCCGAAAAAACCAAAGAATACCAATAAGAATAGGGTGATTACGCCCAGAGATATTAAACCGAAAATGCCTGCCAGGGTAACTGAAGTTTTTTTAAAAATACTTTTTCCCTTAAAATATTCTCCTGATTTGGATTTGAAGGAATTGAATTTGAGTAAAAATAGCTTAAAGAAAGTTGTAATTTTCCTGTTCATGCCCGATAAAAAATGTTATGATGGTAAAGTTTTAGTTCTAAATTTTATACCATTATTTACCCAAATAGAATGGGTTTTTTTGAAGGGTGGTGTTTAAGTATTTGAAAATGAATTGATTGTGCTGTTTGGGCGAACTTGGTTTTTAAGATAATACAGGGGAAAGAAGAAAAATTTGTAGTAGTTCTGGATTCGGATTGCAGATTTTTTCCACAAACTGTGGATTAAATTACTCAATTCTTTTTTGCCGGATATTTCACCTGTTTTTTTAAGAGTTTGTCAGGTAACGGACATTAATTTTAATGTTAAATCAACATTTTTGAAATATGGAAAATGAACATTCAATTGAAATTATATGTTTATACATATGATTGTGAATAAAAAATAATAGAAAAATCAGTATTGAAATTTTAATATAACCACTCCACGATGAAGTCAAAAAGAACAAGAAAACCTAAAGTTCATAAAGATTTGGAAGGATTCAATATTACCGTAAATAAATCGGGGGAAATTGAGTCTACTTTTTCTATTGATGAACTCAATAAATTTTTAAATAAAACTGTGGATGATAAGAAGTTGAGGGATAGAGATGATATTCTGAAGTAGTGTTATTTAAAATAAGAAAACAAAAAAGGTTGAGCATTTCATTTGATCAACCTTTTTTGTTTTGAAGAGGAATATTATCAGGTGTTCATACCACCGTTAATTTCAATAACCTGCCCCGTGATGTATTTTGACATATCTGAAGCAAGGAAAATAGCTAAATCTGCTACTTCCTCTGGAGAACCTGCTCTTTTCAAAGGAATGCCCTCTTTCCATTCTGCTACAACTTTCTGATCCAATTGCCCTGTCATTTCCGTTTCAATGAAACCTGGTGCAATTACGTTAGCTCTAATTCCTCTGGAACCTATTTCCAGTGCCACCGATTTGGTAAATCCAATAATCCCTGCTTTGGATGCTGCATAATTCGCTTGCCCGGCATTTCCTCTCACACCTACCACAGAACTCATGTTGATAATAGACCCTGATTTCTGCTTCATTAATGTTCTGCAGGAAGCTTTGGTAAGGTTAAACACTGATTTCAGGTTAATTCCAATTACCGCATCAAATTGCTCCTCACTCATTCTCATTAGAAGGCCATCCTTGGTAATGCCGGCATTATTGATTAGGGCATCCAGAGAAGAAAATTCAGCTACAAAATCTGCTACTAATTTCTCAGCTGCTGCATAATCTGAAGCATCAGACCTGAATCCTTTTGCTTTTACACCAAGTCCTTCCAGCTCTTTTTCAAGTGCCTCACCTTTCTCTACGCTAGATAAATAAGTAAATCCAACATTGGCTCCAGCTTCAGCACACTTAAGGGCAATAGCCTTTCCTATTCCTTTTGATGCACCAGTTATAAGTACATTTTTTCCTTCTAATAATTTCATGGGTAATATTAAATTTTTGAGCACAAGTGCTTCAGACCTTTATTGGTCGGTGAAAAAATCTTTGCCTGTTTATTCCCACCAATTGTGCAAGTGGGAATAATTGGGCAATATTACAGCATGATTTTCAGAAATAAAATTGGGAAGCTTAATATTCGCTTGGAATAATGAATGCAAGGGCAATGTAGATTAAAATTGAAACCCCAAAGAAAAATGAACTTACGGCAAAAGCTACCCGCACTATAGTCGGATCTATATTCAGGAAGTTGCCTATTCCTCCACAAACTCCGGTTAATACTTTATTATAATTTGATTTTACTAATTTGCTCATTTTTTTTAATATTGATTTGGTTATATGTAAGTGAAAAAGCTGAAAAAGTTGCTAAAAATTGACACTAATATAAAGAAATAAGATGAACGGTCAATTTTAGTGTTGTGTAAAACAAGGTACTAGACAAAAAATAATAATGAATTGGGAATAAAGCCTGGCTTTATTGCAGGTTTTTCTCACTGTTTGGATAAAAAAGGAAGTTTAAAAAAGAGACAGTTACCATTTTTTCTCAAAAGCTTTCACATAATCATCTTCATAGAAGGCTTCATAACTTTTCTGATCTACTGTAGTTGGAAAGGATTCCTTCTTTTTGGTAATGATGAAGTCATATCGATTTCCCGGGAAAGGGTTCGTTACATGGATGGTAAGGTGTTTTTGATATTTTAAACCTTCATATCTTAAAAATACATTGTATAAATCCTCGGTAACAAAAACCCGGTTAGCTTTTTTTCTGAGTACATAATCTACAAGTTTTGGATATTGACGGTAAGGGGTTGGTTTTAAAATTTCCAACTGTAAAAATGTTAAGAAAAATAGGGTATAGACAATTGCAGGAATTAATGTCCAGGTAGTCTTTTGCAAAGATTCCACTTTGTATTTCTTTGTGATCAGGAAAATGGCTGTTACTAATCCGAAATATTCAAGCAGACCTAAATATAACCAGATTCGGAAGAAAGGTAAAACTTTTTTAACCAATAAAATGGGAAAGGGAATCACATAAAAACAAAGCATTAAAAGACTTAACATTTTTAAGCTTTCCCGGCTGCACCAGCCTTTTGCACTGAAGAATTCCGGTTTGTAAAATACAAATGCCCAAAAGCCAAGATTGATCAGTCTGAATATTACTCCTAAATAATCCATGCTATAAAAAGCACTGGCGGATTCTGCCAGATAACCAGGTATTTTCAAGATGAATTCTTCCCAGCTTAAAGAAGCTACCCAGGAATTTTGAAAAAGTACAGTCCAACCGCTCCCAATCAGAATTGGAGTGTAGCAAACTCCTGTTCCTAAAATTACGATAAGAGTGGCTACTGAAATCCATCTAACCTTTTGCTTTATGCCGAATTTCCAACTGTAGATTAACCCAAAGGTAATTAAGCTGGCAAATGGGAATATGAATACAGGAATAGTAAAAAATCCTAAAATTGAAGCAATGATAAAAATGGCATAATAATATTTGAAGCCACCCTTCACAATTTTAAATAAGGACAGTATGCAGAAAATAAGGATGAGCAACAGTAAAAAATATCCTCTTCCATGAACCGCATAGAAAAGCCCATATTCTGAGAGAGAAAAAAGTAAGGAGCCCCAAAACGCTATTCTAAAATTAGAATAATATTTTACCAGTGTGAAAATTAGAATTGTAGTGATTGTGCTTATCAGTAATACGGGTAGCCGCATGGCAACCCATGGATTCGAGAAAAGGTGATCCGCCAGGCCGCATAAAAGCAGGTAAAGCACATGGTTATTTGGGCCCGGGTAATAAAACAGGGTAACAAAAAAACCTTTGTCTACTAAAAATACATAGGAAAAGGCTTCATCAATGTGGATGGGATAGGCAAAAGAGAAATAAAGCCTGGAAATGGAAATGATGGTGAAGGCTACGATGGCCAGGTTTTTTTCAAATGGGGAAAGCGCATCTAAGGTTTCGTAAAGATGAATGACCAGATTTCTAAGGAAAAAATATATCTGTTTTAAGGAAAAATAGATGATTTCCAAATACAGGTATATGTAAAAACCGACAAGGGGAATAATTAATGAAACCCCAATAAGAATGTATTTTAAAACTTCAAACCTAAATTCTGTAAGGTATTGTGACCTGAAAATTGTGGCTTTTTCATGCAGGTTATAGAGAATGATAATTGTATCCGAAAATTCCTGGTAATTTGTATTGAAAAAAAACACTGTAGTTGCCAGTGCCATTCCTGATACAAAAAAGATAAGAACAATTGCTATGGTTCTAAACTGCTGGAACATCCGGATTTTATGGGCAATAAGCTTTAAAGTGTATTTTCTTCCCCAAAAACTTTGTGAAAAACTAAAAAATTAATGCTTGTGTAAGCAGGTAAAAGTGAATAACGAAGCAATGCTAAAAATGGTGGAAAGGAAAAGCTTTTTTTTAATCTAAACCTGCCTTTTAAGGATTATGGAGGCTAAACTAAAATATAAACAGACAAAAAACATACAGAGAAAGCCATGACACCACTAAGAAAAATTTCCTTTGGGTCATTGTGTTGCAATGAAAGTCTAGCCGATGCCAGACTACCCCCAACTATGATCAGCGCTAAAATAGGATAAAGCAGGTTATGGCTATCAGTAAAAATATTAATAGCGAATAAAATACCTAATACCCCAAAAATCCCACTCACATGGATGCTGATATTATAAAAAATAGAAAGCATAGTGGAAAAAGCAACTGTAAATGTGATTCCGATAATCATACTATTAAGTAAATTACTCACCCCCTGCTTTTCTACAAAAGTGTAAGTCACCATAGTGTAAAAAATGGTGACCATTACAAAAGGAAATAGTTTTTCAAAACGACTGTCAATTTTTAAGTTTTGGGACAAAGAAGAAGCGTAAATCAGTAATAGGCTTAAGGCCGGAAAAATAAAAGTGCCCAGAAATATCAGAATCAGTACTCTTGTTTTTTCATTAAAACTGAGTGCCAGAGAGGCATCTGCCAAAAATAAAACAATTAAAAAACTGAGAGATGGCATCAGCAGTGGATGGAACAGGTAGGAGAGGGTAGTGGCGATTTTTTTATCCAATGCGAAAAAATTTGAATTTGTGATTTTCTAAACTTTTAAAAAAGAAAAAGGTCTGAATTTTGAATTTTCAAACCTTCTTCTCAAAAATGCTGAACCAGGGGAAAACTATATTTCCTTTCTCAATCTGGCCACAGGAATATTGAGTTGTTCACGGTATTTAGCAACAGTCCTTCTGGCAATATTATAGCCTTTGTCATTAAGCATTTTTTCCAATTTATCGTCAGATAATGGTTTGCGCTTGTCTTCACCTTCAATAATGGTTTTAAGGATATATTTAACTTCCTTGCTACTTACATCTTCACCAGAGTCGGTGGAAATACTTTCAGAAAAGAAGAACTTTAAGGGAAACAAGCCAAAATCAGTCTGAATGGATTTGCTGTTTGCTACCCTGGAAACTGTAGAAATATCCATGTTAATTTCATTGGCTATATCCTTCAGAATCATTGGTTTAAGCTTGCTTTCGTCACCAGTATAAAAGAATTCTGACTGATAATTTACTATTGACCTCATAGTTTTGAGCAATGTTTCCTGTCTTTGTTTTATCGCATCAATAAACCATTTGGCTGCATCCAGCTTTTGTTTTACAAAAGATACCGTTTGCTTTATTTTTTTATCCTTTTTATTACTCTTATCATAAGTATCCAGCATATCAGCATAAGATCGGCTGATTTTTAATTCAGGAGCATTTTTAGAATTTAAAGCGACCTCCAATTTTCCATTTACTTCTTTAAGCAGAAAGTCAGGAGTAAGGTATTGTGATTTTACAAACGTGTTGGTATATCCTCCGGGTTTGGGATTTAGTTTGATGATCATATTCACAGCACCTCTAAGCTGCTCTTCCGTAATGTTTAATTTTTTCTGGATTTTGATATAATGCTTTTTCTTAAACTCTTCAAAGCAAAGCATTACCACTTTTATGGCTACAACTACAAGAGAATCCTTCCTGTCTTTTTTCTGTAATTGAAGATAAAGACATTCCTGCAAATCTCTTGCGGCAATTCCCGGTGGTTCAAAGGTTTGTATCCTTTTTAAAACCTGCTCTACTTCTTCCTCGGATGTTTCAATGTTTTGTAAGAAGGCCAGGTCATTTACCATAGCTTCTAATTCTCTTCTTACATAGCCATCATTGTCTATACTTCCAATAATTTGCTCTCCAATGGCATGTTCTTTATCCGAAAGATTAAGGTATCCCAACTGAGCCATCAGGGCATCAGTGAGGCTTGACATCATAGGAATAGGAATTTCCTTATCATCCTCAGTGGCAGGGCCATCCCCGTACATTTTATATCCACTAATGTCATCATTGTTAATATATTCATCCAGGTTTATTTCCTCTACCGGGTCTCCAATATCATCAAAATCATCATCAAATTCATCTTTATCATCAATATCGGAACTTGTATCATCTCCTGCATTGATTTCATCCTGGTCATCTTCTTCACGACCTTCCTCCAATACCGGGTTGGCTTCAAGTTCCTCTTCAATCCTTGCCGCTAACTCCATAGTTGGCACCTGCAACAACTTGATAAACTGAATCTGTTGAGGCGATAATTTCTGGGTTAAGGTTTGCGTTAGGTTTAACTTCTGCATAAGAGAAAATTTTAAGTGTCTCGAACTCTAAAGCACTTTCTATAGTTTTTTTAGCTGTTTGCGATTCAAACGACTGCTTAATAATTATTGATATTCGTTAATAATTGTTTTTTACTTAAAAAAGTCACCTGGAACATACGAATTAACTTCATTCCAGGATTCAACTTCTGATAGAAAATTGAATTCAACTGCTATTTTAAGAAGATAACCCTCAGAAAACAATTTTAGATTCAACTATTTTTTTATTTTTTAAATTATTGGTTCAAAATTTGTTAGAGAGCGGTTTTTTTTGTAAATAAGAAATACATGATAGGATTAAATCAAGGCTTGAAAATCCAGTCTGGAGAAGAGAAGGCAAATAAAAAAAGGTTGCCATTTTTTTTAAATGACAACCTTTTGGATTGGGATGGTAATTAAACTTTAATGATCGCCTAAGCCAAAATTGGTTTTATCAGGCTTCCATGCACATCTGTTAATCGGTATCTTCTTCCCTGGTGTTTAAATGTTAATTTTTCGTGATCAAGACCGAGTAAATGTAACATTGTGGCCTGAAAATCATGCACATGTACCGGATCTTTCACAATGTTGTATCCAAATTCATCGGTCTGCCCGTAGGTAATTCCTTTTTTAATTCCCGCACCTGCCATCCATATGGTAAAACACCTGGGGTGGTGATCGCGGCCATAATTTCCTTTTTCCAGTTTTCCCTGAGAATAATTAGTCCTTCCAAACTCCCCACCCCAAACTACAAGTGTATCTTCTAACAGGCCTCTTTGTTTTAAGTCTAATATCAAGGCTGAGGAAGCCTGATCCACATCCTTACATTGCCCTTTAATTTGATCAGGGAGATTATTGTGCTGATCCCAGCCGACATGATATAATTGAATAAACTTAACATCTCTTTCTGCCAGTCTTCTTGCCAGCAAACAGTTGGCCGCATAAGTTCCGGGAATTCTGGCATCTTCCCCATATAGTTTAAAAATATAATCTGGTTCATTGGAAATGTCCATGGTTTCCGGAACTGAGGTTTGCATTCTGTATGACATTTCATATTGAGCCAGCCTGGATTGTATTTCCGGATCGCCAAATTTTTCAAATTGATTTTGATACATCTGTCCCAGTTTGTCAAGCATCCTTCTTCTGTTTTCCGGTTTAATTCCGGGAGGATTGTTAAGATAAAGCACAGGATCTTTACCCGATCGGAATTGAACCCCCTGATGGAGTGAGGGTAAAAAACCATTTCCCCACAAACGGGAATAAAGTGGCTGAGCCGATTTTCTGCCACTCCCTCTGGAAAGTAATACACTGAAAGCAGGAAGATTTTCATTGTCTGAACCAAGTCCGTAACTTAACCATGAACCAATACAAGGCCGTCCCGGTTGCTGAGAACCTGTTTGGAAAAAGGTAATGGCCGGGTCATGATTAATCGCCTCTGTATGCATAGATTTGATAAAACAAAGCTCATCCACAATTTTGGAGGTGTAGGGCATCAGTTCACTTACATAAGCACCACTTTTACCGTGACGGGCAAAATCAAACTGAGCGCCTGCAAGGGGAAATGATTCCTGTCCTGCTGTCATTCCGGTAATTCGTTGTCCCTGTCTTATAGAATCCGGAAGTTCCTCACCATTTTTTTTATTTAATAAGGGTTTATAATCGAATAATTCCATCTGGGAAGGCCCGCCACTTTGAAAAAGGTAAATTATCCTTTTTACCTTGGGTGCAAAGTGAGGTTTATCCAAAAACCCCCGGGTACCAGAAGGGGATTTTCCCTGTAGAATTCCCGGTTTAAATAAGGAGCCAAATGCCAATGCCCCTAGTCCAAGGCTGGTTTTGGTGAGGAAATGTCTTCTGGGTAAATAATGTTCTTTCATTTTCTTAATTTAATACTTTTTTATTTTAATAGTCGGTGAATTTAGCGAGATGCTGAAAACCATTTTTAAGCACAACAATTCCATTGCGGGGAAGATCTTTACGCTATAAATAGTCCTCAAAATCTATTCAAATTTGCCACAAACACTATTTTGAATAAATGAAAATTCTCAATAATTGGGTCAAGCAGCATGCTTGTTTTAGCGTTTTACGAAAGAATCTTCGAAATTCATGATGGCGTTTCCTACGATAGTAAAGGCGCCAATTTCCGCTTTATCCAGGTTTTTGTTAAATGGAGATTCCCCCACTGCCAGTAATTCATCAATGTCTGCAGGGTTCTCGCTGAAATGCAAATATTCCTCATTATAAATTGCTGTCAAGAGTTCCAATTCTTTTTCATCTGGAAACCTGCTAGTAAGCAGCCTGAAAGCATGATTGATTTTATCTTCCGTAGAATTTCCCCCTTCGATAATCGCCCTCTCAGCCAGTTTTCTCGATGCTTCAATAAATTGCGGATCATTGAGTAACACCATAGATTGTAAGGGTGTATTTGTCCTTTGCCTTTTCACAATGCAAAAACTTCTGGTGGGTGCATCAAAAGTATTCATGGATGGAGGTGGAGACGTTCTCCGCCAGAATGTGTACAGACTCCTTTTATAGAGATTATCACCGTGATCCTGAACATAATATCTTAAAGTGACACTAAAAGTATTTTTTTCAGACCAAAGCCCTTTAGGCTGGTATGGTTTTACACTTGGGCCTCCAATATCTTTTATCAGTAATCCGCTGGCAGCAAGAGCATTATCCCTAATCATTTCAGCGGATAAACGGAAACTTGGACCTCTGGCAAGCCAAAGGTTGTCTGGATCATCTTTAAGCAAGTTTCCTGGGGCAAGGGAGGACTGACGGTATGTAGCCGACATCACCATCTTTTTTATCAGACTTTTCATGTCCCAGCCCGATGCAATAAATTCTATTGCCAGCCAATCCAATAATTCCGGGTGGGTAGGTAAAGCGCCTTGGCTTCCAAAATCTTCTGGTGAAGCCACTATTCCTGTTCCGAAAAACTGCATCCAAATTCGGTTGACAATCACACGTGCTGTAAGTGGGTTATCGGGGTTGGTAATCCATTTTGCCAACCCCAGCCTGTTTTTGGGAAGTGATTCATCAAAAGGAAGAATTTCAGCTGGAGTAGACGGACTGACTTCTTCTCCCGGAGCATCATAAACACCTCTTTCCAGGATATATGATTTTTTAGGTTGCTTTAAATCTTCCATTACCATAACCTCAGGTAAAGTATCCTGTAAACTGAATTTTGCCAGCCTTTCAGTTCTAAGCTTTTCCTGAAGGTTTTTATATCCTGCTGTCTCCCTTATGAGGTGATGTTTTTCCCAATCAGCTTCAGGTAAATCAGTTAGTTTTTTGGCATTAATTTGAGCTGCTTCAATAGGAGAAAGTTCCAAATTAAAAATTTTCAATTCGTCAATGAAGGCAGTTCCGGAGCGGGTAAGGTCAAATTGTAATTTTCCTCCTATCGAAAGGTTTTTTTCCTTTCCATTATCAGTAAGTGATTTTTTAAGCTGGTCAAACTCTACTGTGAAATTTTCCTTTTCTCCATTGATATAAATATTAATTCCATTGGCTTTACCTGAGCCATCATAAGTAAAAATAAGTTGGGTGAATTCGTCATCAGGTATTTTTTTGTTGGTTGTCACCTGAATCTGGTCGGCTGGTAGTTTATGTACCAATCTGATAGAAGGCTGATTTTTTTTTAATAACATTTCATAGCCGTAAAAGCCTTCATTTTTTCCTGCCAGTTTAAAAATAATGGGTAAATATTCTCCTGCTTCCAGTGGTTTTACCCAGAAACTAAAGGAAAATGGAGTATGCCTTTCAAAATGGGCCATTTTCCCCAAACCAATATTTTCATACTGGTTATAAGAAATTGCATTTCCTTTTACCCCTTTTTCCAGTATAGCTTTTTCAGAAACTCCAGCTAATTGTTTTGGGTTAATCAGATTTGGGGTTGATTTATTTTTAACCATATCAAAAGGATAATAGGCAATAGGTTGAGGAAGTTTTACCTGGCTGGTTTTGATCAGTTTTTCCTCATTGAGGGAAAGTCTAAAGTTTTTCTTGAATTTTTCTAACTCTGTGGAAGCTTTTTCTATGTTTTGATCCAGAAAAACCAATTGGGCTTCAATTTCTTCATTAGTGAGTAAAACGGTTGGTCCTGAGTTGCCATCTTTCTGTACAAGTCCTCTTTCATTTACATTGTTGAAAAAGGCGAAAAGTTCATAGTAGTTTTTCTGACTGATTGGATCGTATTTGTGGTCATGGCAACGGGCACATTCCATAGTTAAACCCATAAAGGCAGTGCCTGCAGTATTCGTTCTGTCAGCAGCATATTCCACCATAAACTCCTCTGGTATGATTCCCCCTTCTGAATTCAACTTTTGGTTTCTGAGAAAAGCAGTTGCCAGTTTTTGTTCTCTTGTAGCATTTGGAAACAAATCTCCGGCTATCTGCCAGCTAATAAATTTGTAATAGGGCATATTCTGATTGTAGGCATTAATTACCCAATCCCGCCAGGGCCACATCATGCGGTATCCGTCTTGCGAATAACCATGTGAATCGGCATACCTGGATATATCCATCCATTCCATGGCCATCCGCTCTCCATAATGTGGAGAGCTTAATAGCCGGTTGACCAGCTTTTCGTAGGCATCCGGAGATTCGTCTGATAGGAAATTATCAATTTCTTCAATTGTGGGAGGCAGGCCTGTTAAATCAAATGTTACTCTTCGGATAAGCCTGCTTTTCTCCGCTTCTTTACTTGGAGAAAGATTTTTCTCTTGCAATTTTGCCAGTACAAACTGATCAATTTCACTATTTCTCCAGTTTGGATTAACCTCTTTAAGTTCAGGAAGGGCTGGTTTTTCTGGTTTTATAAATGCCCAGTGAGGCTTGTACTCAGCTCCCTGTTCTATCCATCTTGTAAGGATGGCGATTTCCTCAGGGGTGAGCGTTAGGTTAGATTCTTTGGGAGGCATAACTTTCTCCGGATCATTGGAAATAATCCTGTGATAGACCTCACTTTTCCCTGGTTTCCCCGGAACGATGGCACGAAGGTCTGGTGCTTCTGCTAAAGCTGCATAGGCTCCTGCTGCATTATCCAGTCTCAAATCAGCTTTTTGGGTATTTTTATCTGGACCATGGCAGGCAAAACAGCGGTCGGAAAGAATAGGTTTTACGTGAAAGTTGAAATCAATAATTTCCGGGATATTTTTTTCTGCTTCCACTACTTCCTGAGGTTTGTCCACACCACAGCTGGAAATTAAAAAAAGCAGAAATGTTATCCGGAAAAATGGATACATATGAAGTAATTCTTTATGGAAAGGAGTGTAATTAATTTTCATTTTCAATTTTAACATTTATGATAGCCTTCGGGACTTGTCGCCTTGAGTTGCTTTGGGATTATTTAAATTAAGTAGTAATTCAAAATTAACCGTATATTATTTTGCCATAAAAGACTGATAGAGAGATTGCTGTTTCTCGGAAATAATAGTACCCAGTACGGAGTACCCAGTATGGAGTACCCAGTATGGAGTACCCGGTGTGGAGCACCGGTGCTTAAATTCCTAAAAGTGTTTTACCAAATTTAAGGAAATGGAAAGCGTGGAAAAAGTTAAAAACTGTTTTTTAACTGTTAATGTATGCCTTAATTTGCTGAAAATAAGGAAAATTGACTTTCTTAGCCCTTATCATGACAGAAGCACAATATCGGGAAATTGCGGAAAGAGTAATTCAAAGCGAAACATTCAAACTATCTAAAAACTATCAAAATCTGTTGGCTTATCTGGTGGATTGTTCTTTAAGGGATGAGGTGCCCAAGGAGACCACAATTGCCATTGAAATTTTTGATAAAGGTCCGGAGTTTAATCCTGCAGAAAGTACGATTGTGCGGGTAAGTATTTACAACCTGAGAAAGAAATTAAAGGAATATTACGATACTGAAGGTAGGGACGATCGGGTAAAGCTTGTTATTCCAAAAGGAAATTACAGAGTAGAATGGAAGGTACTTCCTGCCAAAGAAAAAACTCAGGTAGCCAAACAAATTCCCTGGAAAAAACTTTCCTTCCTTTTTATCATCATCATTGTGGTGCTATTTTCAATTATACTGGTCAATTTTTCGGGTAGTCAGAACTCAAAAAATTCATTAGGGGAAATGGCTATTCCTTCGAATAGTGTTTGGGAACCATTTCTTAATCCTCTGAACAATACAATGGTAGTGCTTGGGGATTTGTTTGTTTATGCCGAGCAGGATGAACTGACCAACCGAAATAGAACCATAAGAGATATGTCCATAAATTCTGACCTGGAATTGGATGCTTTTCTGGATACCATGGCCGATTATACAAGAAGCGTTTCCCGATTGCCCTATAGTTTGCTTATCAAAAGCAGTGCTTTTTGTATGAAAGACATTTCCCCCTTATTTTTCACCCATCAAAAGGATTTTAATTTGAGGGTAATGTCCCGCTTTAATTCGGAAGACTTATATGGACAACAGATTGTATTTGTAGGGCTACTTAAAACCCTTGGGATTTTCGAACAGTATTTTAAAAGTTCTCAGTTGAACTTCATAGAAAATAATCAAATGGTGCGGTTGGATAGTCTGGGTAATCAAATTTCCTATGTGCAGGATGGCAATCCTGTAGATTTTCATACGGATTATGGACTGGTGGCTAAATTTAAAGGACCAGATGATAATGCCATTATACTGTTTTCTGGATTTCAGGACACAGGGGTATTGCAGGCTGTCAAAAATTTTACGGATCTGGAATTACTTAAACAGAATGAAACTTTACTTCGGGAAAAATTCGGTTATTTGCCGGAGAATTTTGAAATGCTTTTTAAAGTAACCGGAGTGGACAGAACAGAACTTAATTCACAAGTGGTTTATATGAATGAATTGCCTGCACAAAATTCTATTTGGTAATTTCCAGCAAATCCTTTTCCTGTAGAATTCATCTGCTGAAATATGGTTTAATCTTTTATCTTTGCCCACTTCAAAAACAATACAGACTGAATGAAGTTCATCGGGAAGATTTTTAAAATATTCTTTATCATTATTGGGATAATTATTTTTCTGGCTCTATGCCTGGTTGGTAAAATTGACCGAACCCCACTGGCTGAAAAGGAGGAATATCAGGAAATGATGGAAGTCCTGGATACGGTGAATTTCCCCACTCCGATTAATGATACCATCCTAAAAGCAGGCTGGGGCAAGGTGAATATCACCCCTAATTTCCCGGTAAAACTGGCGGGTTATGGGCCAAGGGGTCCACATACCAATGTGCATGATTCTCTTTATTCCAGAGCCATCGTTTTTCAAAATACACATACAAAGCTGGCCATTGTTTCTGTGGATTTAATTATGTTTCCCCCGGTTGTAAAAGAAAAGTTAATCAGGGAGTTGGATGGATTCGGATATACACCGGAAATGATTTTGTTTTCTGCTACGCATACGCACAATGGCTTTGGCTGCTGGGAAAATTCTCTTGGCGGACAACTGATTTTAGGTGGATTTGAGGATCAGGTGGTGGACCATATGGTTTCAAAGGTGATCGCTTCTATTAAGTTAGCAGAATCGAATTTAGAAAGAGCAGAAACTGCTTTTTTTAAAGTAGATGGTAAAAAATATGTAGCCAACAGACTGGATGGAGAAAATGGTAAAGTTGATCCCTGGATCAGGAATGTGGCCATTAGGAAGGAAGGTGGGGCCACTGCACTTTTTACCACCTTTGCGGCTCATGCCACAGTTCTCAATCAGAAAATTTGGGATTTGAGCAGAGATTATCCCGGTGCATTAGTAGACAGCCTGGAAAAAACAAGAGAGTTAGATTTTGCTTTATTTTCAGCGGGCAATGTTGGTAGTCACAGGCTCCATGGTTTTTCCGGAGTGGATTACGATAGAATTGCCAAATCAGCCAAAACCCTTCACCACATCATCATGAAAGACATAAATAAGGCAAGTTTTTCCAAAAATGCCTTGCTTTCCGGTAAAAGAATTGACCTGATTCTACCCCCATCCCAACTTAGAATTGAACAGGATTATAAAATCAGGGACTGGGCATTTAGTGGGATTATGGGAGAACTTACCGGAGATATTTCCATTTGCCAGATAGGAGACCATTTAATTATGGGAATGCCCTGTGATTTTTCGGGAGAACTTTTGCAAAACGCACAATTGGATAGTCTGGCTGCATTAAAAGGCAAAAACCTGATCACCACCAGTTTTAATGGGGAATACATTGGCTATATCACCGATGACTGCCACTATGAAACAGTAGCCAAGGAAGAAGTAAGAGCGATGAACTGGGTAGGTCCGTATATGGGGGAATACTTTGCCAATGTGGTGGAGAAAATTATTTCGAAGTTGTAGGTGTTTCTACCAAAAAAGTAGATTCAGGTCCGTAAATTGGACCTGTAAATTTAGCTGAAAGTATTTTTAGATGTCTCCTGACTTCGATGGGTTTAGTAAACTATTTCACTCATTTCCTTAAATCCTATAATAAAAAAATAAATTCATTTTGGGGGTGAACTTCAATTTTAGCTACTATGTTTAAAATGATGGGTTTATTTTGTGATTTTTTGTTTAGAATATTATCTCATACTTTTTATACCTTAAAAACCCATCATTTTTGTTTATACGACTAAAATTTTTGTAGCCTATAATAAAAAAATACATAACAATTGAATACCTGTTTTAAATCGATTTTTAGGATTAAGATTAATCGGTATAAAATGAAAATCAGATGTTTAACTAAATTTTTTTATTATGATAATCAATCAGCAAAAATCTATAAAATTCATTTTATTGGGCGCTTTGGCATTATTTGCCGGAGCTTGTTCTACCTCCAATCAGGTAGCCACAGATTACGATGTGAAAGCAGATTTTAGCCAATATACCACTTACAATTTCTGGGAATTTGATAAAGAAGATGAAAAGGAGCTTGGTTATGATCAGCTTGATGAAAGGCGGGTAAAAGAAGCTCTTGTTCAGCAAATGGAATCCAGAGGATATACCATGACGGAGAAGCCAGATCTATTGGTAAATGTGAGAATAATGGTGAAAACCAGACAAAATGCCACAACCAACAATATGTATCCTTATCGGTATTACTGGGGTGGTGGATATAATATAAACATTAATGAGTACGAAGAATCGACCATAGTGGTGGATTTGGTAGATGCTCAGAAGAAAGAACTTGTCTGGCAGGGTAGTATTGAGATGCCCACTACTACCGAAGTAGAGGCCAGAGATAGAAAAATAAAAGATGCGGTGATGACCTTATTCCTGAAGTACCCACACCGGGCCGGGAAAATGAACGCCACATCTTCTTTAAGATAAAGCAAACTTCATCAAGTTTTAAGTTTAGTATCCTGTATGAAAGGGATTCGGGGTTTTCCTGAATCCCTTTTTTTGTGGAAGATAAGGAATGAATTTTAGATGAATCCTTATTATTAATTGATTGAGGAAATATTTTGGTTTGTAGATTTTTAGGACACTGAAAAATGACTGATTTTCAGTGACTATCACAGTTGAAATAATTGGAAAGATTGTTTTAAAATTCAGCATAATTTTGCACTTTAAATAATGAGGGAAGGTTTGATATTCATTTTTTTATACCTTTTTATAACAATCTAAAAACAGCTAAAATGACTACTATAAATCCATATTTGACATTTAACGGAAACTGCGAAGAGGCATTTAATTTTTATAAATCTGTATTTGGAGGAGAATTTCCATATGTGGGAAGATACGGAGAAATGCCTCCTCAGGAAGGCATACCACCCATGACAGCTGAACAAAAAAACAAAATTATGCACATTTCTTTGCCCATCAGTAAGGAAACTACTTTAATGGGAAGTGATACCGGTGGAGATTGGGCGTCTAATTTTAAAGAGGGTACAAATTTTTCGATTTCTATCAACACTGACCAAATTAAAGAAGCGGACCGACTATTTACAGCTTTATCTGAAGAGGGAAAAGTAAAAATGCCCATGAACAAAACCTTTTGGGGTTCCTATTTCGGAATGCTCACCGATAAATTTGGGATTAACTGGATGATTAGTGGAGATGAAAAGCAGTAGATTTTGGAAGTAAGAATTTAATTGGTGGGAGTGGGTGGTAAGGATAGATGACTGGAATACCTTAAGTTTTTCTTTTTTAAAGTGAGACAGTATCAGAAATTAAATTTCTGTTTTTGTTATTTTAAAGTGCTGGAATACAGTGTTTTAAGAATGGAATCCTCCGTGAAATTATTTTTAAACTAAAAATTTAGTTTAATTTATTTGGATGGTAATTATATCACATCTATTTTTGAACTATAAATTTAGTTCGAACTATTTTAATAGTTTGATTTAGATTAGAGATTTAATCTGAATCGAAAAAAATCAAATTCATGAAAGCATTAACAAAAGCTGAAGAAGAGATTATGCATATCCTATGGGAGTTGGGATCTGCATTTGTTAAAGACATAATTAAACAATTACCAGAACCCAAACCAGCATACAACACGGTTTCAACCATTGTTCGGATATTGCAACAAAAAGGCTTTGTTGGACATGAGCCGCAGGGAAAGTTTCACAAATACCATCCTTTAGTTACGAAAGATGCTTATACCAATTCATTTATGAAAGGATTTGTGGAAAGATACTTTAAAGGTTCTTATAAACAAATGATATCATTTTTTACCAAAGAAGATAATCTGAGTCTTAGTGAACTGGAACAACTCCTTAAAGAACTAAAAGAAAAGAAGTCATGAGCAATTTTTTAATAGAGCTTTCAATTATTCATGGTGCCTTAATCACCGGTTACTGGTTTTTTTTAAGGAAAGAATTGCAGTTCTCAAAAATGAGGTTCTACCTTTTAGGCTCCACATTACTGGCACTTGTTATTCCATTGCTAAAACTACCAAAATTATTCTTTAGCAGTAATGATGCAGTCCGGATAATTCCCATGGAAGTGATTCCTGTTAATGCCATAACTATTGCTCCCAGTGATGAAACTTCTTTCTTAAATTACGATTTATTGCTATGGGTCTATCTGGGAATCAGTACCTTTTTTTTGTGCAAATTTTTAAGTGGCATATTCTATTTAATCAAATTAGAGCAGAAAAGTAGTTATGAGCTATTTAATGATACATTCATCCGAAAGGTTCACGACATAAACGGGAGTTTTACTTTTTTCAACTGGATATTCTTAAGCGATGAAATTGATAAGAACCAACAGGATTATCATGCGATACTGAAACACGAAAAAGCCCATGCTTCTATGGGGCACAGCTACGATATCATATTTTTTGAGTTATTTAAAATCTGTTTTTGGTGGCTACCCACCGCATGGTTTATTAATAAAGAAATTAAAAAAATACACGAATACCAGGCGGATGCTCATGTGCTTAAATCATATGACATCAACCAGTATTCGTCTATACTGATCAGTTCCACTTTGAAATCAAATGGACTGAGCCTGGCCAGCTCGTTTCATGATGGTTTAATTTTTAAACGATTAAAAGCAATGAAAAAACAAGCAAAAAATGTGAGCTCCTGGAAATTGGGAGTTCTTGGTTCTCTATGTGCAATTCTTTTTGTGGTATTTGCCTGTAGTGAAGAACTGGACCAGGAAACAGATGAGATTTTAAGTGAAAGTACCTCAACCAAGTCTAAATTAAACACTGAAGTTTTTACTGTAGTAGAGGAGCATCCGGAATTTGTAGGAGGGACAGATGCTTTCTATAAATATCTGTCAAGAGAAATTAAATATCCTTCGGAAGCAAGAGAAAAAGGAGTGGAAGGACGTGTTTATGTGGAATTTGTGGTGGAAAGAGATGGCTCTTTATCTGAGGTAAAAACTGTTAAAGGAATAGGGGCAGGCTGCGATAAAGAGGCGGAAAGAGTGCTGAAAAATTCGCCTTCATTCAAGCCGGGAGTTCAAAGGGGCAAGCCTGTAAGGGTACGAATGTCTGTTCCTATCGTATTTAAGCTGGATGAAGGGGAATTAGTTGAAAACCAGAATCCCGAGAAAATAATTGTGGAGGAGGTTGAAGCTAAAAATATGACGCTTAAAATCGATGCAAGTTTCAATAATGGCGCATGGTCGGGAACAGTTTCCGATGAGGATGGTAAAGCCCTACCTGGAGCAAGTATTGTAGTAGTTGGCACTACGACAGGAACAGTTTCCGATTTAGACGGTACTTTCAAGATTAATACTTATGAATCAAATGATCTTCAAATCAGTTTTGTGGGATATGAAAGTGTGAGGTTGGCAGGGAAATAAACTTGTATGGTTCAAGAATTAGGAGAAAAACCCAAATGCAGAATATATTTGGGGATTTTCTCCTTTTTCATAAAAGTAAGTGATAGAAATAAGGGCAGACCCAATATTGCTTCTTACTTCTAATTGATTTTAAACTGGATTGGAAGCGTTAAAACTGAGCTAATTGAAGCATCATTTTTTTTAGCTGGAGTGAAATTACCTAAACTTTTTACCACAGATATTGCTTCCTGTTTGAGGTCTTCATTAATTTCCTTTGCTGGTTTTGAAGTATCACCGTATCCTACTACCACTAATCTTTCTAATTGAGTACCTCCCTGGTTTTCTGTGGTAATATTTTCAATATTTCCATGCCGATTTACAGTAAAGGATACATAAACCAAACCTGAGCTATTTTCTTCCTTAGCAGCTTTGGGATATTTTATTTTTTTCTTAATGGTATTATACATGGCAGGCATTCCTTCAGCATAAACTGCCGGAACATCCGGTTGGGTTTGGGCAATAATATTCTTTTCCATACAAGCACTCAATCCGGTAATTATGGCCAAAATGGGTAAATAAAGCATTGATATCCAATAACTTTTATTTGAATTTATCTTTTGTTTTGTCATCATTTTAAATCTTTTGTTTAAACTAGTTTTATTGCTTAAATAATTTCCAAGTTGGATAGAAATACCAGTTTTTGCCTGGAACAATAATTTCTGGTAATCCAACATGTTGAAACCTTTATTTAATACTTGTTCATCTGCCAGGTATTCATGTAATGCCTTAATATCTCGTTGAAAAAGCCATATGGCTGGATTAAACCAAAAAAGGATTTTAAGGAATTCCAAAATCAAAGTATCAATAGAATGGAATTGGTCTCGGTGAACCTGCTCGTGCACTAGCATAGCCTCTAAACCATCATCCTTTAAACCGTGATTTCCGATGAATAGAATATTAAAAAAAGCAAACGGGGATGCGTTCCAATTTAAAGTAACCACTTTAAATCCCCTGAAGTGATACTTTTTCTTTGTTAAATAATAGTACATAAGGGATGCTATTCCCCAAATAGAGCGGAAAAGGAATAATCCAACTCCTGCAATATAAATTATGAAAAACTGGCTGGTTGAAGTATTTTCAGGCACCTTCGAAAGGCTTTCCTGAATATGATAAGACTCGTTTACTGAAGTATAAAAAGTGGTGGTGTATACATTCGTATGAATGAGGCTTTCAGTTGGAATGAATATCAAACAAAGGGAAAACAACATACAGGCCAAACCGATAAATCTGTTTATCTGGTGGTTTTGTTCATACCTGATTGTAATATTAAAAATTGCATATAACAGAATCAGGGAAATACTGGGTTTCAATAAATAATCTACAATCATTTTTTGTTTTTGGCTTCAATTTGATGCTGAAAATGCTCAATTAATTCTTCCATGTCCTTTGTGGACATCTCCTCTTTGCTGCTCAGTTCTGACACCATATTTTTAAATGAATTCGAAAAGTAATTTTTTATAAATGACTTCATGAAATTTCTGGTGTATTCACCTCTTTCTATTAATGGATAATATTCGTGGGTGTTCGCAATGGGTTTTCTACCGACAAAACCTTTCTTTTCTAAAATCTTGAAAATTGTTGCTACTGTGGTATAGGCAGGTTTTGGTTCATCATATTCATTTACAACGTCCCTAATTACCCCCTTTTTCAGGGACCAGAGTATTTTCATGACCTTTTCTTCGGCTTTCGTAAGCGTTAAATCCATAATGTTTTTATTGTTATAAAGCAATTCTACTAAAAAAATAGTATATCTACTAATTTTTTAGTAGATGTTTTTATTTTTCCTTCATTGCTCTATTCTGATTTTTTATCTAGAGTGCTTTTGATCAAAAATGTGGATAGAGATAAAGAAAAAAGTATCACAAAGACCCACTGTCTTTGTAATAAATATCAATGAAAATCCGGACACCCTATTTTCTGTTGAATCATTTAGAAAAAAATCGATCCGATGTTTTTTATGAAGGAATAAATTAAAGTGAATATGAGTGTCAATTCACTGACTATACTTATTCGCAATGGCATCTAATTGCTCTTTTATAAAAGCTTTAGTCAGCCATTTCCCTCTTACCATAACCCCCTCTATCTCCCTCATATTTCCAATATCATCAAGTGGATTTTCTGATAGTAAAATCAAGTCAGCAGCAAGTCCTTCTTTAATTTTACCAAATTGATGGGTAGCCTCAAAAAATTCTGCTGGATTTGTAGTACCCATTTTTAAAGTTTCGAAAGGAGAAAGACCAGCTTCAACCATATAGCCCATTTCATGCTGGATGGAAAAACCCGGGACATTAAAAATTTGGGGGGCATCTGAGCCTAAAAGTAACCCTGCACTGTGATCGTGAAGGGACTTTATAAGTTGCTTTCTTATTTTGAGAAATTCGACAGACATTTCCTGATTATAATTTTTAGCCATTAGGAATTGTTCCTTTCTACTAACCCAGTCTCTGATGGTTCCTGGATTCATATATTTCATTTCCCCTTGTTGGGCAAGGGTACCTGGCGGAATGGCTGAAGTAAATCTTTCCAACAAACTTTCTGTAGGGACTACCCAAACACCTGCTGCTTTGGTTTTTTGAGCCAGATCATCGATTTTAGTTTGATCTGCAATTGTGGTAAAGTTAAAACCAAAAAAACCATTGTCATTTGGATTTACATTTACAGACTGAGGCACTAAACCTTCCACATATCCATCCAGATGATCTATTGACCAATATCCGGATTCAAGTGCATGCTGAATTCCTACGTCTATTGAAACATGACCAGCAAATTTAATCCCTACCTTGTTGGCAGTTTCCACAATGGCATCGAATACATTCCTTTTTAATCCCGGATGGAGTTTTAGGAAATCATAACCTGCATTTTTTTGATCAGTAACTTTTTTCACTGCTTCTTCTACAGTTTGTACAGTATTTCCATTTAATGAAGGACCAGAAGTATAAATTCTTGGTCCAAGTACATCTCCATTTTCCACTTCTTTTCGCAGTTTTAAATGGTAAGGATCACCCAGCATGCCTCTGATAGTGGTAATCCCATTAGATAAGTACAAAAATAGTGTTTCCTTTACGAGTTCATCATTTTCATTAGCCACAGGGATATGGGCATGTAATTCAGCTAAACCCGGTGTGAGAAATTTCCCTTTCCCATCAATCCTGGTTACGTTCTCTTCAATACTAAAAGACTGATGGGCCGCAATTTTGGAAATTCTTCCATCGGTTATCAAAACATCCTGGTGTTCCAAAACAATTTCAGCCTCCATAGCAATCACGCTTACGTCAATAAAAGCAAGATCTTGATCGATTTTACCAGCTTCATTCACTTTCTCAGCAGTTTTAGGCTGGCTACAATAGAAAAATATCGGGAGGAACAGAAAAATGGCTAAGTGTTTCATGGGAAATGGTATTTGGTGAGTTTCCTGGAAACAAGGTAGCTAAAATATAGAGATGGGGCAAGGAGGAAAAAAGGAAAGTGAATCCTTTTTCCTTATAAAACATGTTTATTCAGGCATTTTATAAATACAAATTAATCCCTCGAGATATATGAAAATTTGTTTTTAATCCTCAGAAATGGCTTTTCAAAAAAAGTATAACTTACTTTACTAATAATGATTGTGATTGCTAAAGCAATTAAGCTTTCAAAAATTATAACCTGCCAAAGGTGATTATTGAAAGATAATTTTTTTGTTAACGTAATAGTTATGAGAATTCCAATAAAGTGTAAGCAATATAAGCCATAGGTAATTCCTCCTAATTTAGAAATAGTTCGAAATCTTGAAAGTTTAAAATAGGAGTTCTTAGCATAATTTTGTTCTAAAATGATTAATAGAATTACAAAGGCAATAGTAATTCTTTCAAATACTCTTAAGAAGTAAACCCCAAAAAATATTTCATCCCTAAAAATAAAAATGGTGAAAAATAACAGATAGATAGAAAGAATATGAATTTTTCCAAAATTTTCTATTCTTACTTTTATTGATGGAAACTCTGATACAACCCAGGCTCCTAATGCTCCTACAGTCATATCTCCGATACATGATAATGTATGATATTCATGTAACATATAATTGTCGTTGAAAGCTCTGAAAACTAGGCTTGAAATAATGACTAGACTAAATGGAATCCAAAACTTTTTAATTGGGAAAATATATAGTACAATAGGCCAAATAAGGTAGAATTGTTCTTCTATAGCCACACTCCAAAGCACTCCTAGAATGGAAGCATCTGGAAGACCATTTTTTATTAAATCAAAGTTATTTAGGAAAGTAATATAGAAAAGGAAATTAGCACTTTCGTTTGGGGATTGACCAAACAATAATTTAAGTTGAGGGAAAATTACAAACCCAAAAATCACACAAAAAAAGAATAAAGGCCAGATTCTTAGAATTCTCCGAATCCAAAACTTTTTTAGATTTATCTGGCCATTAATTTTTTTTTCCACAATTAAAAGGTAGGTTATTAAAAAACCACTTAATACAAAGAAAAAATTAACACCTAAATTACCATTTCCAAAAAGATCTTTTGTAATAAAAAGATAAATATCAGATTGTAAAATCTCAGGTTTTTCTGTGTGAAAACTATGAAAAAAATAAACTGCTATAAAGCAAAAAAATCGTAATCCATCTAAGTTTTCAAAGAATACTTTTTTCTTTTTGTAAGGATTGATTTTAAACTGATTCATATTATGAAATTTATCTTTGATTGATTTCTGTTAAATCAGAAAGTCGTATTTATCTCCTTGAAATAAAAGTATCAGGGAAATTAGGCGAGATTATATTTGATTATTTATTTAAAAAATAGAAACTGTTCCAAGATCAAAAAAATATTTAAATACCTAAATAATAGATATTTCAAATGAAACGGTTAATAAAGAGGCCTATTGTTAAGATCAACTTTCTGATAATTAATATTTATTAGCTTCAATATTTTCTTTATTTCCAATAAAAATTAATTTGCATTAGATTTAGCGAATTGCATTTCAAGCAGGTATCTTTGCCCGCAATTTGAGTAATTAATGTAAGTGTAATATAAAATGGCTGAGATTAAAGGAAGTATTGTTGCTTTAGTTACCCCTTTTAAAAATGATAATCGGGAAGTTGATTTTGAATTAATTGAGCAGTTGGTGAATTTTCACGCTGAGAATGGAACAGCTGCAATTGTCCCATGTGGAACTACAGGAGAGTCTCCAACCATTTCTCCAGAGGAACATATTGCTATTGTGAAACAGGTGGTGAAATCAGCCAAGGGAACTGAATTGAAAGTGATTGCAGGTACTGGATCCAATTCTACTGCTGAGGCAATGGAATTTACCTCCGAAGCTCAGGAAGCTGGTGCGGATGCCTGTTTAATTGTCGTTCCTTATTACAACAAACCTACTCCAGCCGGTCTCAAGGCTCATTTTTCTGAGTTGAATAAAATTGATTTGCCAATGGTATTGTACAATATACCAGGGCGAACAGGAATAAATGTCTCTCCAAAAGTCACCATAGAAATTGCCGAGCTTTGCTCCAATTTAATTGGAGTAAAAGCCTCTAACGGAAATTTGGAAGAAATTACAGAATTGGCCATTCTTAATAAGGGATTGTCAAAACCGTTAAGCATACTATCAGGGGATGATGCCCTTACCCTACCAATTTGTGCAGTTGGAGGTTCGGGTGTAATTTCTGTAGCAGCTAATATTGTTCCCCAGCTTATGAGTGAGTTTGTAGGTAATATCAATAGTGGAAATATGGAAAAAGCAAGGGAATTAAACTCTATTGTATTTAATTTTTCCAAAGCACTTTTAAGTTTCGGGGCCAACCCTATGGGTATCAAAGCGGTAATGAATCATGCAGGTTATGCAGTAGGTGGATGCAGATTGCCGCTCACCAGCTTGGAGGAAGATCAAACCAGAGCACTGGTGAAGATTTGGGAAGAATTGAAAGAAAAACTAGGGTAATCCTGAAAAAATTAAATCAGGATTACTATCTTGCAAATCTGAAAAAATCGGCAAAAAGAAAATTGATGATCTAACTGGCGGATGGAGAACTTTGTAGTATCAGCACGGAAATACAGACCCAATTCCTTTGAGAGTGTGGTGGGGCAATCCCATATCACTACCACTTTGCAGAATGCCGTAAAAAGTAATCATCTTGCACAGGCGTTCCTATTTTGTGGTCCAAGGGGTGTGGGTAAAACCACCTGTGCCAGAATTCTTGCCAAGTTAATCAATACTTCTGAAGATGCCGCTGCTAAGGGAAAAGAACAAAATTTTGACTATAATATTTATGAACTTGATGCTGCCTCTAATAACTCTGTGGATGATATCCGAAGCCTTGTAGAACAGGTGAGGTATCCTCCTCAGGTAGGGAAGTATAAAGTTTATATTATAGATGAGGTGCATATGCTCTCGAATGCGGCTTTTAATGCTTTTCTGAAAACGCTGGAAGAGCCACCTCCATATGCTATTTTCATACTGGCTACCACTGAAAAGCATAAAGTTATCCCTACCATATTATCCCGTTGTCAGATATTCGACTTCAACAGGATTAGTGTGCAGGACATTGCCAATCATCTGGCTGGTGTAGCAGAAAAAGAAAACATTACAGCAGAAAGTGAAGCCCTTTATCTGATTGCTCAAAAGGCTGATGGCGCTTTAAGAGATGCTCTTTCTTTATTCGATATGATTGTGACCTTCTCTACAGATCGTCATATCGATTTTAAGACTACAATCAGGAATCTTCATATTCTTGATTATGATTATTATTTCAAGGTAACTGATGCCTTACTCAAGGAGGAGGTTGCAGCTGCGCTTATCATTTTTGATGAAATCCTGAAAAATGGATTTGATGGCCATAATTTCATCGTGGGGCTTTGTGAGCATTTCCGCAATTTACTGGTGTGCAAGGATAAAGTAACATTGAAGTTACTTGAAGTTGCCGATAATGTGAAAGAGAAATACCAGGAACAGGCTCAGGTAGCGCAGAATTCATTTTTAATGACTGCCCTGAACATTGGAAATAACTGTGATTTGCATTATAAATCCAGTAAAAACCAAAGGCTTCATGTAGAACTGGCACTTATGAAAATGTGTCATATCAACAATGCTGTGAAACTGGCCCAAATGGAGCCGGTAAAAAAAAAAGTGATGTAAAAAACGACTCTTCTAAACATACATCCAAAACCAGCACTGATACCAAAAAAACGATTGCCCAAAAGTTTAAAAGTACTGCAAGTATTTCCACCAGTATTAGCAGTGTGAAGCAAAAGATTGCAGAAACAGAGGCAAAAGAAAAGGAGGAAACAGAACGGAAGAAAAAGCTTGCTGATGAAAAGCGGGACAGGTCATTTACACTTGAGGATGTAAAAAGACACTGGAATGAACTGATTTTGTTAGTGAAAAGAGAAAAAAACCACTTTTTTATCAGTATTCTGGAGGATGGGATTTTAGAATTTAAAGCCCCTTATACCATAGAATTCGCCTTGCATAACCCTATTTTAAAGGACTACTTCCACAAATTACGGCCTATACTATTCAAGTTTTTTAGCGAGAAATTGCATAATGACTTGTTGGTATTCGAGGCTAAAACCGCTCAGACTGGGACAGGTAAAAAAATGCTTTATACCCAACAAGAAAAGCTGGCTTTCCTTGCAGAAAAATACCCTGCTTTAGTGGAACTAAAGAATAAACTAGGGCTTGATCTGGATGGATAAAGCTGGTTAGTGGAAAGGCAAAAAAAAAGCCCTATCGCTCATGTACCCGCGGATAAGGCCAGAAGGCAAAAAAATTGTTGTTCCTTCAATGCAAAGAAACCATTAATATGCTTTAGGTCAAAGCCGAAAGGACAGACTTCATAAAAAGGTAATTTTTTAGAATTCAGGACATATTGAATTTACTTTTGGAAAACTTGCTGTTAAATCATGAGGTTTTCCCAGCCACATCCATAGTTTGTGAATGAAAAGGGGAGAGGCTGGGGCTCTAACTAACCGAAAACATCACCTTATTTCAATTCCAAATGTAAAATTGGATAGGGTTTTCCCAATCCATCCAAAGGAGATCTGCTCTTAATTTCAAAACCCATTTTTTGGTAAAATTTTACTGCTTGTGGGTTTTGCTCATTGACATCTACTGCATTAATTCCTTTTTCCTTAATGGCCAATTCAACCAGCTTCTTACCCAGGCCTTTTCGAAAATAATCTGGGTGAATGAAAAGCATCTCTATCATCTTTTCTGCTACACCGGAAAATCCCACAATTTTTTGTTCTGCATTGCAAATTCCGGTAAGCTCCACAGCATCAAAGTATTGGTCTAAAATAAGTGGCTTAAAATACTGGATGTCCTCTTCTGGAAGGAAATGATGGGTTGCTCTGACTGAGGCTTCCCATATTTCAATTAAATCCTGGTAGGAGGATTTTGATATCGGTAAAATATGAAATTGCTGATCCATTTTTATAATTTAATAATCAGGTTTGTAATCCTAGTGGGATTTTTTGAGGAACTGGCTCAATTTGCGGGTCCACATTCATAATATCATAGACGTTGTTCTTAATTAAAGAAGATAAATGATTTAAAGGCAAATCATTTAATTCTTTACCAAATGGTTGTTCAATCTCGTCTGAAATAACTTCCAGACCTACAAGCGCATAGGCTATAATTGCGCAGGTTGGAATGGTCAGGTACAAAAAGAAATTAATTAAACCGAAAGGTAAGGCAAGAATGTAAAGTGCTATCAGGGTCTTGATAAAACTACTGTGAGAAAATGGAATGGGTGTGTTTTTAATTCGCTCACATGCCCCCAGAATATGCAATAGTTGCTGAACCTGCTCTTTAATATTTAGTTTATCAAACTCCGAAATATGGTAACTTTGAATGAGTTCTTCCACCTTCACCAAAATCTGAGTAGCTATTTTGTGGGGGATGTTAGCGGAGTTTTTCAAATCATCAAAATAACCTTTTTCTATATCCTCAATTTCGCTGAAAAGGTAATCGTCCTGTAAATGCTCTTTTAAGGAAAAAGCAAAATTGGAGATTTGACCAGCCATAAATTTACGGTTACTAATATCTTCTTTGGCTAACAGGGCATGAAATAAGGAGGATAGGATTCTACATTCATTTACCAAAGCCCCCCATTGCTTGCGTCCTTCCCACCATTTTTCATAGGCTGTGTTGAGCCTGAAAACCAACAATAAACTGATAATAAAACCAATTAGGGAAAAATAAATAGGATCAATTCTAAATTCAACATCTTCTAACACATGTAAATCGATAATGGTAATGGCAGCAGCATATACAGCAACAATCATTGACCATAAAAACATTTGCTTATAATTTTCTCCTTTCCGGAAGGCAAATTTGATTAATTTAAAGGATTCAATCCAGTTTCTGGTATTATATACAATCATCTAAAAAAGTTGCTTATTAGCCGTGTAAAATATTAAAAAAATAACCATTTTTGATCCGCGAATTTAATTTTTTATACTTAAACATAATAACTATATGCTAATTTCAAACCGAAAGGCATTCTTCAATTCACTTATTTTTATTTTAGGAATCACAATAATTGGTTGTTCTAAAGAAGCACCAAAAGAGGAAGTGGTTGAAGTAGAGGAAGAAACTGCTCCTCAGAAGGAGGAAGCAGAATGGATAGCACTTGATTTATCTCAATGGAGAAATTTTAAAAGTGAAACTATTTCAGATAAATGGGTGGAAGAAGATGGCGTAATTACCCTAACCGGAAAAGGGGGAGGAGATATCATTACCAAAGAAAAATTTGAAAATTTTGAATTAAACCTGGAATGGAAAATTTCTGAAGGAGGAAATAGTGGTCTTTTCTTCAGAGTAGCTGAAGCCGATACGCTTGGGGCAGTTTACCACTCTGGCCCGGAAATGCAGATTCTGGATAATGATAAGCATAAAGATGGACAAATCAAGACCCATCGTTCTGGTGATAACTACGATATGGAGTCTTCTTCAGTAGAAACTGTAAAACCTGTTGGGGAGTGGAATGAAGTGAAATTGATTGTAAAAGATGGAAACGTAGAACAATGGCTTAATGGAACCAAAGTGGTAGAATATCAATTTGGAAGTGATAAATGGAATGAGCAGTATAAGAAGAGTAAATTTACCCAGTGGCCATTATATGGTCAGGTAGCTAACGGACATTTAGCTTTACAGGACCATGGAGATCAGGTATGGTTTAGAAACATAAAAATTAAAAGACTTTAGAAAAGTTTTTTACAGCATTGAGAAAAGCCCGGATAAAACACATTATCCGGGCTTTTCTTTTAGGGGAAAATCTCTGTTTTTTCGATATCTTCAAATTAATTCCACAGCTTTTACAAAATGAAGGTAGAGAGCGGGAAATTGTTAATAATGAAATGTTTCTCTTAAATATTTGATAATAATTCCTCTTTCAGTCTGAAATAATCAAAATTCATCTTGGTATAGGTTTCAACATTGAAAATCAAAAGCTATTTTCGCGGGTTACATTTATTAATGTATTATTATCAAAATAAATAGGTATACGCCTGCTACTCAAGAAATATCTTAAAATATGAATGATTATCCGAGGAGAGGGATACAAAATCTCATCCTATTACTATTACTGATTACTGTAAGTATTTCCTGCTCTACCAAAGAAAAGCGAATATTAGTATTTTCAAAAACTGCCGGCTTCAGGCACAATTCAATTGAAGCAGGAAAAGCAGCCCTTATTAAATTGGGAAATGAAAATGGAATAAAAGTAGATACTACCGAGAACTCCAGTATCTTCCATGAAGATTCCTTGAAAGTTTATAGCGCCATTGTTTTTCTTAATACTACAATGGATGTACTGGACCACATCCAGCAAGCTGATTTTGAAAGATATATCCAGGCTGGGGGTGGATTTGTAGGAATCCATGCAGCTGCAGATACTGAATATGACTGGCCCTGGTATGGGAAATTAGTTGGAGGTTATTTTAACGGTCATCCGAGTAACCCTAATGTTCGGAAAGGGAAAGTAACTGTTTTAGATCACCACCACGAATCTACTGAAGGCCTTCCTGAAGGTTGGGAAAAAAACGATGAGTTTTACAATTTCAAGAACATGTATTCGGAATTGAATTACCTTATTAAGGTGGATGAAAAATCTTATGGAGCCGGAAAGCATGGGGATTTTCATCCAATGTCATGGTATCACGAATTTGATGGAGGACGATCATTCTACACTAACTTTGGCCACACACCGGAAACGTTCTCAGAGCCTGAATTTATCAGCCATATTCTAGGTGGAATTAACTATGCCATAGGTAATAACAAACTGGATTATTCAAAAGCTAAATCTTTGAGAGTACCGGAAGAAAACCGATTCGTGAAGAAAGTTTTTGCTACTTTTCTGGATGAACCGATGGAACTTGAAATTTTGCCAAATGGTAAAATTCTTTTTATTGAAAGAAAGGGAGCCATTAAGCTTTATGATCCGGAAACAGAAAAAGTAAAAGTTATAGCCCAATTGGATGTACACACCAAATTTGAGGATGGACTATTAGGCTTAACCCTCGACCCTGATTTTGAATATAATAACAGGTTGTATTTGTTCTATTCCCCTCCTGGTGATAAGCCTGTGCAGTATATTTCCAGATTTACCATGTTGGCGGATAGTCTGCTATTGGATAGCGAAAAAGTAATGTTGGAGGCAACAGTACAACGGGAGCAATGTTGTCATTCGGCAGGTTCATTAGAATTTGGCCCTGATGGTAATTTATTTATTTCTTTGGGAGATGATACCAGCCCGTTTAATAGTAAGCAACAGTTTGATACCAACGGATTCGGACCTATGGATGAAAGGCCAGGAAGAAGTCCCTACGATGCCCAGAAGTCCTCATCAAATCCAAACGATTTAAGGGGAAAAATCCTCAGAATAAAACCTGAAGATGATGGTACATACAGTATTCCTGATGGAAATTTATTCCCAAAAGATGGTTCAGGTGGTAGACCTGAAATTTATGTAATGGGTTGTAGAAATCCTTACAGAATTTCCATTGACTCTAAAACTGGATGGTTATACTGGGGAGATGTAGGGCCAGATGCCAGAGAAGATAATCCAAACAGAGGCCCAAGAGGTTATGATGAGTTTAACCAGGCTAAAACTGCTGGTTATTATGGCTGGCCTTATTTCATTGCTGATAACAAGCCTTATAGAAAAATGAATTATGTTACCGGTGAAGTAAGTGATTTCTTCGATCCGGAGCATCCCAAAAATACGTCTCCTAACAATACTGGTGTGGAGGATTTACCACCTGCAAGGCCTGCAATGGTTTTTTATCCTTATGCTGAGACAAAGAAGTTTCCACACATGGCCTCAGGTGGTAGAAATGCCATGGCCGGACCTGTTTATCATTATGATGAATTTGGTGCTTATAAAAACAGGTTTCCAAAGTATTATGACAACAAGGTTTTCCATTACGATTGGATTAGAGGTTGGGTTCATGCCATTACGTTGGATGAAAATGGAAATTATTCCAAGCAGGAGCCATTCCTGCCTTCATTCGAGTTTAACAATATGATTGATATCAAGCTTCATGAAGGAAGTTTCTACTTTATTGAGTATGGTACCAACTGGTTTGCTCAAAATGAAAACGCCAGGTTGGGGGTAATTGATTATGCCGCAGGAAACAGAACACCAATCGCCAGAGTTTCAGCAGATAAATTAGTTGGAGCTGCTCCAATGAAAGTGAATTTTACGGCTGAAAAATCCTTTGATTACGATAAATCGGATGAGTTGACTTACGAATGGTTTTTTACTGGAGATGAAGCTCAGGGAACTGGGGTTTCTACATCTTTTGAATTCATGGATGCCGGTATTTATACTGCGAAGGTAAAAGTTTCCGATAAGGATGGAGAATCTTCGGAGGCTGAAATTGAAATCAGGGTAGGAAACGAAAGACCTATTGTGGATATTAACCTTGATGGAAATAAAAGTTTTTACTGGGACAATTCTTCGGTAAATTATAATGTAATAGTGAAGGATTTGGAAGATGGAAATGTGACAGGAGAAAAAGTAAAAGTTTATTATGATTATATGCCGATTGGTGATGATGTGGCCGGAGTTAAATTAGGCCATAAGCAAACCGGAGCCATAGTTGATGCCAAGGTAATGCTGAAGGAAAAGCTTTGTTTAAATTGCCATGACATGGAAAATGAATCGGTTGGGCCAAGTTATAAAGATGTGGCTGCTAAATATGGTTCGGATCAGGCTACTGTTGAGAAACTAGCGCAGAAGGTGATCAAAGGTGGTGGCGGAGTTTGGGGAGAAAGAATGATGGCGGCCAATCCTTCCCTGGCTAAAGAAGATGCAGAGGCTATGGTTAGGTTTATTGTTTCTTTGGATGAGGAGTACGTAAAACCATCTCTATCTACCAGTGGAGCTTTAACTGCGGATCAGCATTTAAATGGAACAACTGGTTACTATCTGATTACTGCAGAATATACCGATCAGGGTGGGGAAGTGATAGGACCGCTTTCTGAAAATAAAGTGATAAAACTAAGGGCTCCAAGGTTGCAAGCTGAGGATTATGATGATCAGGAAAATGTGAGGAAAAGAACTCCTGGTGGAAAAAATTATACTCACCTTAATCAAATTAAGGATAATTCCTATTTTATGTTTAAGGATATTGATTTGAGTGGTATTCAAAAATTGACCATCAGAACAGGTTGTACAGGAACTCCAGGGTATACTTTAAATATTAGAAAAGGAAGTGTGGATGGGGAGATAATAGCCAGTAGTGAAATTCCATTTACAAATGGTAATCAGGAAGACTGGTCAGAAACTGTTGTACCACTTTCAAAACCTGTAAAAGGGAATACTGATTTGTATTTTACATTTGAATTTGGTGGTGAAGGTGAATCCGGGCAGGTTTCTTTCGACTGGATTTATTTCCACCAGCCTGAGGGCATGTAATTAGAATTTAAATAATTGTCTTAAAAAGGTTCATCAATCCGTTTTGATGAACCTTTTTATTTTTTAAATTTTCATGTTTTGTCAATTTTAATGAAACCAATCCTATTCTATCTTGTTAGGGGATGGGTATTTCGAGGTTTCATTGTATAATTGCCATTTTCTAATGAACAAATTTAATCATCACATGCACACTAAAATTTTACTTATAATTTGGACAGTTATTTTCCTTTCCTGTCAGGAGGCCAAAAAAGAATATACCGGTCCTGTTCCTACTCTAAAAGAAGGCGTATGGAGGGCGGAATTGTCCCTAAATGATACCATTAATTTACCGTTCAATTTTAGTGTTAGCAAAAGCAGTGATTCGGATTATATTGTGACCATAATTAATGGAGAAGAAAGGATCGAGCTGGAAGAAGTGACTTTTAATGAGGATTCTGTAATTATTAATATACTGGCATTTGATACAGAAATCCATGCTAAGGTAGCGGATAATCTATTGACAGGCGTATGGATAAAAAATGGATATGCTGAGCCTTATATTGTTCCATTTAAGGCTGAACAGGGCAAAAATGTTAGGTTTGTCACAAAACTTCCGGAAGAAGGAAATGTTTCGGGAAATTGGGATGCTACATTTTTTAATAAGGAAGGCCCCGATGAAAAAGCAGTAGGGATATTCTCTCAAAGAGGAGAACAACTCACTGGTACTTTTCTGACTCCCCTCGGAGATTATCGGTATCTGGCAGGGGTGGTGGATGGCCCAAGGTTTAAACTTTCCTGTTTCGATGGTTCTCATGCATTTTTATTTACAGCTGATATTCATGATGATTCCCTGTTGGTGAATGGGGAATTTTTCTCAGGGACACACTGGTATCAAAAATGGACCGCTGTTGAGGATGATAGTGCCAAATTACCAGATCCGAATTCGCTTACTTTTCTCAAAGAAGGATATGATGAATTGGCTTTTGAATTTCCGAATCTCGAAGGGGAAATAGTTTCCCTTACAGATGACAGGTATAAAGATAAAGTGGTAGTGGTCCAATTGATGGGGTCGTGGTGTCCCAATTGCATGGATGAAACGATTTTCCTTTCTTCATTTTATGATAAATATAAAAGCCAAGGGTTTGAGGTAATTGGATTAGCTTATGAGAGAAGTCCCGAATTTGAAAAAGCCAAACCAAGGGTAGAGAAAATGATGAATAAATTTAAAGTGAACTATGAGGTGCTCATTGCCGGAACACTGGATAAAGAGGAGGCTGCGAAAACATTACCGATGCTTAATCATGTTATTTCCTTTCCAACGGCAATTACTATTGATAAAAATGGAAAAGTAAGGAATATCCATACTGGTTTTTCCGGCCCGGGAACAGGAAAGTATTACGATCAGTATGTGGATGAATTTACATTAATGATTGAAAAATTATTGGAAGAAGATAATATTCAGGAATGATTCGGAAATTTTGACAGTAATATGATGTGGTTTATGTCAAAATGACTTAATAAATTGCCTTTAAGCTGCTTTTTTGCTGTTGGCATTTTGATTGACTAATGATTTATCGAAATTAATTCTCAGAATTTAAAAAAATCAAAACAAATTAACCGATAAAAATTATGTCATATTTTAAAAGAGTATATCGTCCGTCAGAATTTGCCACATTATCAAATTTATTTGAAAATGTATTCGATAATATTACAAACACAGTAGGAAGTGATGTGGTAAAGTCCAATCCTTTGGTAAATATTGTTGAAGGGGAAAACGAATTTATCATCGAGCTGGCCGCTCCTGGCTTGAAAAAAGCAGATTTTGGGATTCAACTAGAGAAAGATTTGCTTACCGTTTCCACTAAAAATGAGGAAAAAGAAGATACTGAATCAGCTTCATACAAAAGAAGAGAGTTCAATTTCAATAATTTTGAAAGGACTTTCACTCTTCCTGAAACTGTTGATGGAGAGAAAATCGGGGCGAAATACCAGAATGGAGTATTAAAAATAACCCTTCCTTTAAAGGAAGAAGAAGTGGTGAAAAATAGAAAAATAGAGATTGTCTGACAGTAAAGTTGATTTAGTTCAAAACTGAAGCACGGTGTAGAGCCGTGCTTTTTTTATTTAAATACTTTTGGTTTTTTTGCCAAAGATGAAAATTGGATTATGGGAAAGAATAACTTAAGAGGTACTTGCGAAACTTATTTTAAAAGATATGCTTTTAGGCCGGCAGTTATTTCCCATGACGTTCATTTTAGTACGAAAACTATTATTGTCATCCCTTGTTATAATGAGCCCAATCTACTGGGTACTTTGGAATCTCTGCGAAATGGCCAACCTCCACAAAATCCTACAGAAGTCATTGTTGTGATTAATTCGGGGGAGCAAGCCGATGAAACTATTAAAGCAAATAATTCAAAGACCTTAAAAGAAGCTGAAGCCTGGATAAAGCAACACCAAATGGATCAACTTAAAGTCTTCATACTATTTGTGGATGATTTACCGAAAAAACATGCAGGGGTGGGGCTCGCCAGGAAAATCGGTATGGATGAAGCTTTATCAAGATTTGCCGCAATTGGTTTTAATGGAAATATACTTTGCCTGGATGCGGACTGTACGGTTTCAGAAAATTACCTTGTAGAAATCGAAAAGCAATTTTCTATAAATCCTAAATTCGGATTTGCCTCCATTCATTATGAGCACCTTTTTGATGAGGTGGAGGACTCAAAGTTGAAGTCGGGTATAATCAGTTATGAATTGTTTTTAAGGTATTATATCCAGGGTTTAAAATTTGCCAAATTCCCATTTGCCATGCATACCATAGGCAGCAGTATGGCTGTAAAAGCATTGGCGTATGCCAAATCGGGAGGGATGAACAGAAGAAAAGCTGGAGAAGATTTTTATTTTTTACATAAACTGGCTCCCAAAGAAAACCATTTAGCCATTCAAAATGCCATTGTTTATCCATCCTCAAGAATTTCGGACAGAGTCCCGTTTGGAACTGGAAAAGCCCAGCAAGACTGGCTTGATGGAAATTCTAAAATTGCACTTACTTATGACCCTCAAATATTTAAGGATTTAAAAGTTTTTGTCAGTATTGTTCCTGAACTTTTCGAAAAGGAGAAACCCGGTGTTGAATTAGAAAAGATGCCGGAATCAATAAAAGGTTTTTTAAAAAATCAGAATTTTGAATTAAGCTTTCAAAAAATTCGTAAAAATTCAGCTTCTCAAGAAAGCTATAGAAAAAATTTTTATCAATGGTTTGATGGATTTAAAGTTTTAAAGTATGTGCATTTTGCCCGGGATCATTATTACCCTGAAATTCCATTACACATTGCAGCTGATAAACTTTTATTAGAAATAGGAGCGGAAGCCAACCATCAGGATGAAAAAAATCTATTGGGGGTTTTTCGGAGTTTAGATTTGAGCGATTGAAGAATTGTTGAAGTGAATTATTATAATTAAATTGTAACCAGGCAGTTGCTTAAAATTCAATAATTCATGCGGGATATTATCATAAAGAAATATCAGTTTGCGCACCCAATTCAAAAAGTTTGGGAAGCCATTTCTGTGGGAGAAGAAATTTCCAGCTGGTTTATAGAAGCGAACTTTGAGGCTGTAGTGGGCTTTAAATACACCTTTACGCATGAAAACACCAGGATTATTGGTGAAGTATTGGCGGTTAATCCTGTTTATTGGCTTAAGTATACCTGGGAAGTGGAAGGAACTCATGTGATCACCACAGTAAGTTGGAAATTGGAGGAAAATGTTGAGGGAACTTTACTTACTCTTGAGCATACAGGCATGAGTAAATACACTGGGGAAACAGCGGTGATGATGTTCAATAATTTTGAGGAAGGTTGGGAAACCTGTATAGATCATTTGGAGAAATATTTAAAATAGAAGATGGATCTCAAAAGACCAGGTTAATAAGATATTTTAAGCTATTGCTGATCCTACCAGGCGGGAGATTTTCCCGTGTTGGTTTTTAGCTGGGGCGGCTATGTCCCTAACCCAAATAGCAGAAAAATTTGAAATTATCCGGCAACGCGTAACCAAGCATGTGATGCTGCTTGAGAATGCCGGATTAATCAATATCCAGACTCAGGGAAGGAATCGATATTGTTTTCCCAATGTAAAGCCTTTGCAGGATATTAAAAACTGGGTAGCTTTTTATGATCAGTTTTGGGATGCCCAATTAACCCATTAAAAAGACTGGGGAATTTTCTGGATAATGAAAAAAAGGGTAACAAGCCATAAACTTATTACCCTTCTCAATTAGTTGAACCTGATTTAGATTCTACGTAAAACCCTTTCTGCCTTTGGGCTATAAGAGTTATCCGCTGCAATTATTTCCTTTAAAGTTTTCTTTGCTTCTGCAATTTGGTTGTCTTTAAGATAGGTAAGGGCTAAAAACCATTGCGATTGGATGGCATAATCCCCATTACTCTGAATGACCTTTTTGTAGTTTTGAATAGCCTTGTCCAATTCACCGGATTCTAAGTGGCTATTCGCCATGTAAAAATTTATATTTAAGTTTTCCTCATTCTGAAGAATAGTTTCAAACAAGCTAATGGCGAGCTCATGTTTCCCTTCTTCATAAGATTTAAATGCTACTAGTTTGAGGTCTTCGGTTTGTTCTTCTTCTCCTCTGGTGGTGGGGTACTCAAGGTTTTTATAGATTTGGTAGGATTCCTGAA
This sequence comes from Flexithrix dorotheae DSM 6795, assembly GCF_000379765.1. Taxonomy (GTDB): domain Bacteria; phylum Bacteroidota; class Bacteroidia; order Cytophagales; family Flammeovirgaceae; genus Flexithrix; species Flexithrix dorotheae. Next base: position 253,297 of record NZ_KB903509.1, on the reverse strand, counting down.
AAACCAGAGCAGGATCCTCTGAGAATTGATAATTATAAAAGAATATAGAACTGGCAATCACAAGCGCAATACCTGCAGCAATTCCCATTTGATAGCTTTTCCATTTTATTTCCCGGTTTCCCGGTTTTTCCTCATCCATCATTATCGGTGGTAGAGTTTTTTCCAAATCAGCCAATTGTTTCAGGATTTCATTTCTATGATAAAATTGAATTCCGGCAATTATTTCTTCCTCCTGTCTTAGTAAGCTATCAAATTCCGCATCTTTTCCTTTCATGCGATTAAAATCTATTAATTCTTCCGCATTAAGGTCATCAGTTTGAGATTTTTCTATCAAACTAATTAAATATTCCCGGTCTTTCATATTCCTTTTCATAATGTTAAATAAAGGTCTATTGTTTAGTCTGAAATACTTTATTAAAGTGTTCGCTTATTTGATTTCTCAATTTTTCCATGCATTTGTACTTTTGGTTTTTTGCTACATTTACATTTTTATAGCCCATAGTACCACAAATTTGTTCCATGGAGTTTTTATTGAAATAAAACAGTTTCAGAATTTCAGCACATGGGTATTTCATTTTACCTACGAAATCTCCAATAATTGTAATTTTTTGCTCATACTCTAATACTTCTTCCATATCGGAGGAAATGAGGGTATTAAGCGGTCTTAGGTCATGTATTTTTATATTTTCTCTTCTTCTATATTCATGTACTTTGTTTTTCCCTATACTGAAAATATAGGTTTTCAAAGTAGAAGTTAAGTTGGTTAATTTATTTGAAACAATATTTTCAAACAATTTAGCGATAGCAACCTGGTAAATATCCTTCGCCTCTTCCATAGGACATTTTTGTTCTTTAATTACCCAATAAATAAATTCTGATCTATATGTTTTGTAAACTTGGTCTAATTGTGATCGGTCACCTTCTCTTATTTTTTCTATTATTTCCTGATCTGACATGTCATTTCCCTTTTATGTAGTTAATAGCAAAAGGTCACTCCAAAAAATAATTTTTTTTGAAAAATTAGTATTTTCTTTTGCCAAAAGCTTATCTCACGATTTCATTTTTTAAAAATGAAAAGATTATCTCATTCTTAAAACTAATATAGATTTTTTTTCCAACTTGGTAATAAACCACAGGGACTTTTTATTCTCTGAAATTCGTTATTAGTTGGAATTTAATGTGTCTTTTAATTTATGAAATGCGGGCTTAGGGTTCATTTCTGCATCAAAAAGTAATGGCTCATTAGGTTTGATGAAGGTAAATGGAAAAATTGTATTAATCCAGGAATACTGATCGGATACCCCCCAGCATGTGATACCTTTTAGGCCGGGATGGGTGGTGGTGAGGCTGGCTATTGTTCCAAAAAAATCGCCTTGTGCCTGATATGGATCAGGAAAATCTTCAAAAAGTCGAAGCCTGGCATCCAATTCGGTAATTTCAACCTGCAGACCGAGGGCTTCTATTTTGCCAACTGAAAGGTTTTTTAATTCAGGAATATTAAATAAAACATGAGATTGTATGCCTACTCCATGGATAGGGATTTTTTTATCGACCATTTCCTGCAAAAATTCAAGAAAAAATTCAGCCCGGTTGTCATGGTAATTCAAAAATTGTTCATTGATAAAAAGCTGAAGACTGGAATCAGTTTCGTGAGCCTTTTCAAAGGAATGGAAAATATAATCCTTACCTAAGGTTTCAAAAAATATATTTCCATCAAACTCAGGCTTTAGTACTTTTAAGGGTTCATTTACCACGTCCCAGGTTTTTATTTTTCCTCTGTAATGGTTTAAAACCGTTTCGATATGATGATCCATAATTTCCAGGATCTTTTCCTCTTTCTTTTTACTGGAATTAATGAGGTTAGTTAATTGCGTGGGAAAGCCAACCCCGGGATACCTTCCCCAAATTAATACATGCCCTCTGATACGCAAATGGTGTTTTAAACCAAAACTGATGATAGAATCGGCAGTAGAAAAATTATATTGGTCTGTTTTTTCGTCCTTAAGCAGGCTTCCCCAATGGAGTGCTTTTAATGGGGTAAGGGAATTAAACTCTCTGGTTAAAACTGGAGCGTGTGCCTTAATCATCTGATTGTCCACCCCACATCCAATAAATAAATGCTTTTCTGTAGCAATAGAAGCAAGGCTTCTGCTGGTTTTATATTGGTTTTGGCTGCTGTCTTCCAAATAATTTCTATCATAGCTTCTTGGGTATAAAAAATAGGTTACAATAGCCAGCGCAATGAGAATTTCTACCAATATGGCCAATCGAGTGATTTTCCTGGTTTTTTTTGACTTCGAAAATATATTTATTGCCCAGGTAGTAGCCAGTACTATAAGAATGAAGGAGGGAAATAAAACGAGTTCTACATTCATACCTAGGGTGAAAATTTATTTAGATTAATTGATTATTTATTCGCTTTTTCCTGGGCAGCTTTGGCTCCAATTGGTACGTTTAGTTTGAGGTAAAGGGAGCTGTTTTTTGTATCAGATCTGTTTTTGTAAACATTTGCCAAGCCAAGGTAATATTTTACACCCAGTGTCATGCCACTTTTTTTGATGAGTTTATAACCCGTTCCAAAAGTGAAACCAGCATCAAGCCGGTTAATTTGTTCCTTATTAAATTCTTTGATTTTAGCTTCTTTGCCATTTTCATTTGAATTAAACTCCACCCATGCCCCATGCATTAATCCAAATTGAGGACCTGCCTCCAGGTATAGTTTATTTTTAAACCTGTATTTTAAAAGTGCAGGCACAACGAAGTATTTGATATGCTGGCTGTAATCTCCTTCCTCCTGATAAGTTTCCGCCTGAAGAAATTCAAGATCAGATTCAGTAAGTTTATTTGCCCCTAGTTTAGATTTTACCAATACTCCGGTATATAAGTTCCATTGGTTTTTCAATTTGATATCGAAATAAAAACCAAGGTTAAATTTTGACAGACTATTGTTGGTTTCCAGATTCGAAATTTTGGAAAAGTTATAGCCGCCTTCCAGCCCAAATTCAATAACTCCAGAATTTAATTTATCTCCAAGCAATAAAGAAATAAGTACCTGAGATTGAGATTTGAATCCAGAAAAAACAAATAAAATTATGAATAGATACTTTACCATGATTTCTTATTAAAGGAGAATAAATAATGGAATATTAGTTCTTTGCTTTTAATTCTGTGAAAATTACATTGAAAAAAACAGGAAGACAACATACTTGAAATATTTAAGCCTTCCAGGATAAATCCATTTCATGGAAAATTCTTGGAAGGCTCAAACAAATATTCAATCCCTTAATATCAGGAATATCCCTTACTAAAATTTGGGTAATGCATTACCTGTTAAATTTTTCACCTCATCCGGGTTTTTAAAAGGTTTTATTCTGATAGAATAGGCATAGGTTTTTGGGTAGATCCTGTATTGAGGATGAGGTTTGGCCTGCTGAGTCCAACTGTCATCTCCACCAACTCCCGTCTGCAAATGATCCAGATTTAAAGTAATATTGCTTTGCTTGGGTAGATCGTAGGTGTGTTCGGCTTTACTTAATTCTTCCTGGGTATATGGCCAGGCACTAAAACTTAAAACAGGTGTACCCGAAATAAATAACCCATATCCATTTGAATCAGTTAATGATGCCCATCTTACGGCTGTTTTGTTATTGCTTTCCTGAGGCCGGATATAATGAAAGAAATCATTTTTTACCGAGGCATTGAATACTCCGGTTTCCGCTCCTTGTTGCCTGTCCGAATAGTTTTCATGTGGCCCTTTACCGAACCAAGATAATTGATCGTATTCCTCACCAATTTGCATTTGCATGCCAATTCTAGGGATTTCGGGTAGTCCTTCTCCGGGTATAAATTGATAGTCAACAGCAATATCCCCACTTCCAAATACGGTATAGCCCAATTGGACTTGGGAGGAAATATCCGATAGCCAGATATCCACTGCAACTTTTACGGCTTTATCGTTAACCTGAAAAGCCTGGATAGAACGGACCTCACTGTTTTTTCCTGCATTTTCCCAAACAGCCTGGTGAATCTGAACTTTGGCTCCTCGGAAATCATTATCGGTTAAGGGTCTCCAGAAATTTGGACTTAGTGGTGCTTTTAAGATTTCTTTATTTTCGAAAACTACCGACTCCAACAATCCGCTTTGTTTACTGATTTTTGTAGAAAATCCCTTACCTGAAATGGTAAAATCACCAGCATTTTCAACAATGGAAACTTTAGCCATTCTTTCTGTGGAAATAATTGAGGCAGCAGGCACATTCCATGGCATTTTGAACTGATCCCAGGCTACTTCATGACCTTTTTCTGCCCAGGGGGAATCCTCTTTTAATTTACTTCGGATAATCAAAAAGTATTCGGCTCCTGGTTTTAAAGATCCCGGCTTTTCTACCGGAACTGAAATACTTGCGGCACCACCAGCAGGAATTTCCGGAATTTCAAGACTTCCTTCCTGAATAGTCATTCCATTTTCGGTTAAAGTCCAGGAGTAGTCGTATTGGTTAAGTGCAGCAAAATGATGTCTGTTAAAAACCCTTACTTTGCCCTCTAAAAGATTTGTAGCTTCTATATGAACCGGCTGAAATATTTTTTTACATTCCCAGGTGGCGGGTTTGGCAGTTCTGTCAGGATTTACTACTCCATTCAGGCAGAAGTTTCCATCATTTATTTTTTCTCCAAAGTCACCGCCATATGCCCAGAATTTTTCACCTGAGGCTGTTTCTTTAACCAATCCCTGATCAACCCAGTCCCAAATATAGCCTCCAAACATCCTTTTATTGTTTCTGATTGCAGCCCAGAATTCATCTAAATTTCCAAGAGAATTTCCCATGGCATGGGCATATTCGCACCAAACCACTGGTCTGGTATCTTTGGGATTGTTGGCCAGTTCTACCATTTCCGGTATGGAAACGTACATTCTACTCATCATGTCCACATAATAAGGATCCGGGACCACCGGATTGTAAGGACTACCTTCAGCGCCTTCATAATGGATAAATCTGGTAGGATCATAATCCTTAATCCAGGCCGCCATGGCTGCATGATTTGGGCCAGAACCTGATTCATTTCCCAATGACCAGAAGATAATGGAAGGATGATTTTTATCCCTTTCAACCATTCTCTGTGCCCTTTCCACAAATGACTTCATCCAATTCGCATCATTTGATAATTTACCGCCAACCCCATGGGTTTCAAGGTTGGTTTCGTCCATTAAATAGATTCCATATTCATCACAGAGTTCGTACCACCTTGGGTTATTTGGATAATGTGAGGTTCTAATAGCATTAAAGTTGAATCTTTTCAACATCAAAATATCCTGCATCATGGATTCTTCAGAAACTACTTTGCCTCCATACTGATCGTGATCATGCCGGTTGGCTCCATAAATTAAAATAGGTTTGCCATTTACATGTAATTCTCCTTCAATAAATTCTACTTCTCTGAATCCTACCTTACAACTCCTTGACTCTACAATTGCACCGTTTTTATCTTTTAAGGTGAGCACCAAGGTATAAAGATTAGGAAACTCTGCCGACCATTTCTTCGGGTTTTCGATTTCTTTTTCCAACAAGGCAAAATTTACATTTGCCCTTTGTGGGTATCTCTCCTTCAGAATTTTTTCGGCTTCAATGGAAAGTGGTTGGTCAAAAACATGATTTGCTCCATCAAATAGCTGTGCTTCAATTTTATATCCGCTTGCATCTTCACCTCCGTAAACTTTTACCTTAGGTCGGATTTTTAGGGTAGCATTTTCATAGTTTTTATCCAAATCTGTCTGCACAAAAAAATCATTGATTTGAACTTTGGGAGAGGCTGCCAGATACACATCTCTGTGGATTCCGCTCAGTCTCCAGTGATCCTGATCTTCCAGGTAGGTGCCGTCACTCCACCGGAAAACTTTAACTGCTACGGAGTTTTTCCCGGCCTGCAGATAGGGAGTTATATCAAATTCGGCTGGTAAACGGCTTCCCTGGCTATAACCTACTTTTTCTCCGTTAATCCATAAATAAAAGGCTGAACTTACTCCACCGAAATGAAGTGTAATCTGCATACCGTTCCAGGTTTCAGGAATCTCAAAAGTGGTTCTGTAAGCGCCTACCGGGCTATCATCTTTAGGGATGTAGGGCGGGTTAACGGGAACTATAGGGTAGGTGACATTGGTATAAATGGCTTGTCCGTAGCCTTTCAGTTCCCAGTTGGCTGGTACATCAATTTCATCCCAACCGGATACATCAAAATCCTTTTTGTAAAAGTCTTTTGGAGCTTTTTCAATTAAAGGAGAAAAATTAAATTTCCATTTTCCATTCAGGTATTTGATTCTTGATGAATTCCTGAAATCACCCTCCAGGGCTTTTTCAGCATTGGCATAGGAAATACTTGTGGCTACACTCGGAAGTTTATTTATCCCAACCACATGGGGATTTTCCCAATCATTGAGCTGGCCATAAGTTTCCATACAAATTAAAGAGGAAAGGACAAGTGAGAATAGTTTTAAAAAATTCATTTTCATGGTATGGTGAAGTAAATAATGAGAATAGTTTATTTTGGTTTATGTTAGTCCGCAGGTAGTTTTTCTAATGGTAACATTTGGTGTTGATCCTAAAATACAGTTACAGAAAAGTAAATATAAGTCTGAGCAGGGTCACTCAAAAGATATGACCCTTCCAGAATTCAGGCTGTATTTGCTACTTTTTACTGCAATTTGTGACCATCTGTAATTATTATTATTCACCCAAAACAGATTGAAATTTATTTTGAACTGTATTCTTTTACGGTTTCAATAAATACTTTTACTTTTTCGGGATCAGTATCAGGATAGACTCCATGCCCAAGGTTGGCAATATGTCTTTGCGGCCCGAATTGATCCAGCATGGCTTTGGTTGCTTCTGCTATCTGTTTTGGACTGCCATATAAAACACAAGGATCCAGGTTTCCCTGAAGCGTTTTATCTTCTCCGATAAGCTTTCTGGACTCCTGAATATCCATGTTCCAGTCCAAGCCTACCGTCTGGCAATTTAGCCTTGCAAATTCAGCTCTGGCGAAATAGGCTCCTTTGGCAAAAACAGTGACTGGAACTTCATTGATCGCATCACAGATTTGAGCCAGATATGGCGTGGAAAAATGGCTATATTGAGTAGGAGGAAGGATTCCCGCCCATGAATCAAATACCTGAACTAGATCAGCTCCTGCTGCAATTTGTGCTTTCAGGTAGGCAATAGTCCCATCTGTAATTTTTTGTAATAATTTATGAGAAAGCTCAGGGTCGGCATAAAGCATTTTTCTGGCTTTGGAAAAAGTTTTTGAACCACTTCCCTCTATCATATAACAGAAAATAGTGAATGGGGCTCCGGCAAAACCTATAAGTGGAACTCTTCCATCAAGCTCTTTTTTTACGATTTTTATAGCTTCAATCACATATCCCAAATCACTTTCAGGGTCTGCAACTTTTAGGGCTTCCACATCCTGAGCAGTTTTAACAACTTTAGGGAAGGATGGACCTTTTTTCTCCACCATTTCATAAGGTAGCCCCATGGCTTCGGGAATTACCAGAATATCAGAGAAAATAATTGCGGCATCCACTTTGAGAATATCTACTGGCTGAATGGTCACTTCTGCAGCTCTTTCGGGTGTTTTTGCCAATTCAATGAATCCGCTTAAACTTTCCCTAACTGCTCTATACTCAGGTAAAATTCTGCCCGCCTGTCTCATTAACCATACCGGAGTACGCTCCGTTTTTTCTCCTTTTGCTGCCCTTATTAATAAATCGTTTTTTAAATTCATCTATATTTTCGCGATATTTATTCTGTTCGCAAATCTAATGTTTTACAGCTTGAATTAAGTTTCAGGCAGGAAAAAATCCGGTTTTACCCCATAAAAAAACAGGTGACCTGATTTGGCCACCTGTTCAGCTTAGTTAATCTGACACCAGGGTTCAACAATATTTGATTTCTAGTTTTCCCATATAAAACGGGATCCCTTATCCAATTCACTTGAAACTTCTTTTTCGACAAGCGCTTTATATTTTTGATGGATTTCTTCCGATTGCTTCTTCCCATTTAATTTGGTGTACTTATCAGTAATTTCCAGTTTGAATTTTCGTCTTGATCAGAGATTAATCCGTCTTCTAACAAACTTTTTTGAAGGGCCTTATGGAATTTATTTTCCTTTGCCAGCAATGCTTTTTCCCTGGCCATCAAAGCTGTTTCCAGTGCTCTTTCCTGAATTTCCATTACCTTGTCCTGATATTCCTCCTGATATTCCATAATAATATCCTGAATTTCCTCTACATCCACATTTACTTCAATATCTTCTAAGCCTTCGAAATCAAATTCAAAATTGAATTTTTCAGTGTTTAAGGCTTCAAGGGAAGATAGCTGTTCCTGTAATATATGAGTTTGAAGGTCCATTTTTGTTTCAAATTCTTCCCAAAATTCTTCATTCTCAAGTTTCTCCCATGCTTCAGCCTGGGCAATATCTTCATAACATTTGGCCATAGCAAGAGCCGATTTGTTCATGTCTATTTCCAATTGCCTCATTTTCTCATTTAATTCCAGGTTTTCAAGCTCTTCTTCAATTCCCTCCAGATGTTCATGGGCTAATTCCATATACCTTTTTTGATCAACCATGTGTTGTTTTTGTCGGGCCAATTCAAATTTATATTCATATTGTTCAATTAATCTGGTAATATCCTCCTGATAGTCCATAAACTTTTCCTCAGGTATTTTTTCTCCTTCAATAAACAGTTCCTTTACCTGACGTTCATTATCTAACCTCAAAAAGATATATTTTCCATCTTTAGTAGTGCTACTGATGCTGATTTGATCTTTATCCTTCGTTTTCTTAGTAGTATCCCCAACTAAAACCAACATATTGGAACCTGAATTTTGGAGCGTGTTTTTCCAGGTAGATTTGGGAAAAACAGCTCCTCCTGAAAGTTGGCTTCCAACGTGACTAATAAGTAGAGGAGAGGTTAACTTTCCCTTATGCTTTTTAGCAGAATTGAAGATAAATACACTGGGGTAATGTTCCTGAACAGTTTTTGGGCTTTCCGGATTTTCCGGTTTCATACTGGATTTTATCTTTTCCAGTTCCTCAGGAAAAACCTCTATAGTATAGACAGTTTCGTGTTTATTTGATCCTTTCGGTTCATTTGAATGGACATTTTCCTCCTCAACCACCACTGGTTCTATTTTTTCAATATCCTCCAGCGTACTTAATTCAGAAGAAATAGTTTCATTTTCCTGATTGGAGATGAAATCATTTTTGGCATTGAATGACAAGGATAAAATACTCACCATCAATACACAAGCTGCGATAAATCCTTCCTTAAATGTAGGATTATTTCTTTGGGTACCAATAAGCCTCTGGACCCTTTGAAGGAGTTGTCCCTTTTTATTGGTTAGCGCCATTGCAAGATTTGGTGCATTCCAGTTCATTTCTTCCAAATCTGTTAAGGCTTTGGCAAAAGTTAGGGTATCCTTATTTAAAGATACGGCAATATCATCACAGCAATTTTCCCTTTCGTTTCTCACATTGGCAGAAATCCACCACACCGCAGGATGAAAGAAAAATAAAATGTCAATTAAGGATTGGAAAATATTAATTAAATAGTCATTTCGTTTGATATGTGCCAATTCGTGAGCTAAAATAGCTTCCAGTTGGGCCGGAGATAGACCCGTGAGGGTACCAAGTGGAAGTAAGATTACCGGTTTCAGGTGTCCGATAACCATTGGGACCTTTACCAGCTGTGATTCCAATAAACCAATACTTTTTTTTATGTGCAGCTTTTGGGCAATTTTCTCAAGTTTTTCATTCCAGTCCTGTGCTACCGCCTTTGTTTTATAATACTTCAACCGTTGAACATATGCATAGCCACCCATGAACCTGAGAGTTAAAATTAAAACCCCCAACCCCCACAAAGTCACTATTAAAGGAAGATGATCATTAAAATAATCTATAAAAATTGCGATAGAGTTCAACCCGGCTGTCTCGGTCTCATCATTTGCATCTGATATGGCAAATTCCACCGGAGCATTTTCAGCCATTTGGAATTGATTTTCATTATTTAAAACGAAATGATTGCCTTGCTCAGGTGAAGTCTCATAAAGGCTGAAAAAAGTAGATACAGAAAGGACAAAAACGGTTAAAAGGGCAATACAGGATACAAAATACCTCACAGTAGAGGATTGCTTATTGAGGAAGATCATGATTAAACCTAATAGCAATGCTACGATAGCTCCCTGCCACAAAGAATGAAGTAAGGTCCATCCCAGTGCGTTGATGATTTCTTCGGAAACAAAGTTTTCTAAAATTTTCATTTTGAACCTCCTTCTTTTTCTTTAAGTAATTCTCTGATTTTACTGATTTCTTCCTTGGAAGCTTTGTGATTTCCCAAAGCCTGCATTACTAATTTCATGGCAGATCCTCCAAATGTGGAATCCAAAAACCGGTTTAGAAGGTCTTTTTGAGTTGCCTCTTCGTTGGCCACCGCTGTATATACATGGGTCCGTGTACTGTCATCCCGGTTTACCAAATCCTTATCCAACATGTTTTGCATGATTTTGAGGGTAGTGGTATAACCTATTTCCTTCTTTTTACTAATTTTTTCATGGACGAACCGAACAGTGGAGGGTCCGTTTTTCCATAACACCTGAAGCACTTCTAATTCTGCCTCTGTGGGTTTTGTTCCTTTTGATTTTGACATATCTATGAGATTTACTCTTATGCAATGATATACGACCTAAGTCGTACATTCAAGAAAAATACGACTACAGTCGTATTCTTTTACACAAGTGGTTTTTAAGGGTGATTAGTAAAATGGTTTTCTACGATTAGTATCGTATTACAATTATATACGATAGTTGTCGTATTGTCAAGTTTTTCTACGATAATAATCGTAATAAAATATAAGGCTAATAAAAACCATTAATTAAAGCTTAATGTAACTATTTGTTTAACAGTGGATTAACTTTGTGAAAGTAATCCCAGCCTGTTCATGAAAATATCTGAGCAGAGTAGGAGGGAAGAAGGCATAAAAAAAGCCCCGGGAGGGGCTTCTTATTTTGTGGATCTGAAGATCTTATTCTGCAGGCGCAGTAGATCCGCCTAATTTTTTAATCACTAAAGCTGTGATGTCATATTTCTCATTGGCATAAAGGAACATTTGCTTTTGCAAAATGAAGGTAAACCCTTGTTCTTTTGCCACTTCATCAATCCCTTTTTGAACTTTTTCATATAGTGGGAATAACAATTCCTGTTCTTTTTTAGCCAAATTATTTTGTGCTGTTTGGGCAAATTCCTGTAAACTGGCATCAAGTCTTTGCAATTCCTGTTGCTTGTCCTGAATTACTTCTGGTATCCAGTTAGCATTGTTTTGCTGGAAATCCTGAAGTTTAGTTTGGAATTCTTGTTGTTTTCCTTTCATCTGGGCCTCTAATTGCTTCCCATAAGACTCGTAGATTTTCATTTGAGTCTTGTATTCAGGAAGAGCAAGCATAACACTATCAGAGCTTACATATCCAAATTTAACGGCTTCCTGAGCAGTTGCAACCCTTCCAAATCCTACAGTTACCATTGCAACCAATATGAATAATAATTTTTTCATCTTTTTGAATTTTTCACCTTTCACCAATTTTTCTCTGCTATTTTAATGCAGATCTAAACAAAGACAAAAGGATTTTATTTTATTGATACATCTAATTACTAACAATGCACTAAATTAGTTAATTTATAATTCAGTTTTAAAAATATTTGAAAAATTTAACCAAATATTAGAATAGTGCAAATTATTTATTTCTGCCATATTTCCTTTAATCTAATACAAGTCAGAAATAAAGCTTCTAATGGGAATATTTTATTGCTTTAATTTGTCAATCACCATTTGAGTGATGTCAAATTGTTCTTCGGAATATAGAAAGGCCTGGTTTTGAAGTACAAAGTCAAAGTTATTTTCTTTGGCTACTGCATCGATGGTTTTTTGAACCTTTTCCAATAAAGGCATCATGAGTTCCTGTTGTTTGTTGCTCATTGTTGCCTGTGAGCTTTGGGCAAATTCTTTGATAGACTGGTCCAGTGTATTGATTTCTTTTTCTTTTTCTGCAAGTACTTCTGGAATCCAGTTGGCACCGTTTTGCTGGTAATCAGTGAATTTTTGTTGAAGTTCTTTTTGTTTGGCTTCCAGTTGGCCCTGGAGTTGTTTTACATATGATTCATAAATTTTCATTTGTGTTTGGTATTCGGGCATGGCTACCAAAACACTATCAGAGCTAATATAGGCAAACTTTTGAGTCTCCTGAGCCTGAACTCCGGCACATACAGTAAAACAAATAACTGTAAAAATAAATGCAATCCTTTTTTTCATTAATCTGTAATTTTATTCACTCTCTCATTTACTTCTGTAAGATGCTCTTATCAGAGATTTACAATAATAGAGTAAAGGTTATTTTAATCGTATTTTTAATAGTTAAATTTATCTAACAACATCCGCAGGATCACCCAATCCGAGTTCTTCCAAAACATAATCAGTGTAATTATGGATAGGATTGGCGTAAATCATAGAAATATCATCAGTTTTGTCAAAAATAAAGTCTACTCTTTTATTTTCGGCAACTTTTTCTGTTGCTTCAAATATTTTTTCCTGTAATGGTTTTAACAGATCTTGTCTTTTGGTATAGATTAATCCTTCTGCACCAAACTTTTCATCCTGGTAGGTGGAAACAGCTTCTTGCTGGGCATTTATTTCTTCCAGTCTTTCGGCTTTAAGTTCATCTGTGAGGTAAACCTGATCTTTTTCGTAGGCTTGTTTTAAGCGAAAAAGGGAATCCTGCAACATATTTAATTCCAGTTTCCAGTTTTTGGTAAATACCTCCATTTCATTCAAAACATCGGTATATTGTGGCATTTTTGTCAAAATCTCTTCGGAAATGATAAATCCGGACCGGTCAGCTGGCTCTGGTTTCTTTTTTTTATCTTCTTCCTCTTCCCCAAATTTTTGTTCAGCTTCTTTTTTGGGATTTAGTTCTTCTATTACCAGTGGAGTAAAATTATGGATGGGATTGGCATAAATAATCACAATATTGCCAGCCTTATCGAATACAAATTCCAGTCGATTTTTTTTGCAGGTTTTATTGATTGCAGAAATAATTTTCTCCTGTATAGGCACAATGATTTCCTGCCTTTTTAAATATACTTTTCCTTCATATCCGTAAATTTCTTCAATAAATTTTCTCAGTTCTTCCTCTTTTGTTTCAATTTTTGCCAGTTGTTCTACTCTTCTTTCTTTGGTCATTAAAACCTCATTAGCCGTATAATTTTTCCGCATTTCCACTATTTCAGCTTTGGTTTTATTTATTTTGTCTTCAAAAGATTTGGCAAATGATTCAATATTTGACTTCGCTTCCTTGTATTCAGGATCCTGGCTTATAATGGTGTTGGAATCGATATAACCAAAGCGTTGGGCTATTAATGGGGTAGAAAGCAGGGAAATTACTATAAAATTCAGGAGAAATTTCATAAGTAGTTCAGTCGTATTATCTGAAATGGTTTTTGCAAATATAAACCAGAAAAAAGGATTCATTCAATTTTCTGTTAATTCAACACCTAATTGGGCTAAAACCTTTTTGGTAAGGTCTCTGGCTCCAATGGCATAAGGCAAAATAAGATCTGATGATTTATCGAAAACAAAATCAACCCTGTTTATTTTCCCTGTCCTTTCCACAGCTTGCGCTACTTTTTCTTTTATAGGGATCAAGACTTGTTCTTCTTTTATGAATAACATCCCTTTATAACCAAAGCGTTTATTCTGGAATTCTTTAAGTTCTGATTCTTTTTGTTGAATAAGGCTTAGTCTTTCATTTTGCATTTTTTGGGTCAATAAAACCTTTTCTGCCAAATATTCCTGAGTGAGATGATTTAGTTCTTGTTGTTTTTCATCGATTTCCCTTCTCCAGTTTTGAGTGAGGTTTTCAATTTCAGCAAGTGCTTCCTTATATTCAGGAAGATTGTCATAAATTATCTGGGATTCCACATATCCGATTCGCTGACCAAAACTTATTTGAGCCAAAAAAAGACTCAACATGCAGGGAATTAAATAATTACAGATATGAGAAACCCTTTTCATCAATCAGCTTTTTTTGATATTATCTGAATTGTTGTCCTATTGTAAAGTGGAATTGTGCTCCATTTGCTCCAGGTCTGCCAGGTATTGGGTCAAATCCATATCCCCAGTCTACCCCGAGTAATCCAAATGCAGGCATAAATACTCTGGCTCCAAATCCAGCCGATCTGTAAACATCAAATGGATTGAAGGATTCGTAATCTCCCCAGTTGTTTCCTCCTTCAACAAATGACAATAAATAAATTGTAGCAGAAGGGTTTAAAGAAACAGGATATCTTAGTTCAAAAACATATTTGCTATAAACTACACCACCAGTTCCATTGGATTCAGGTGGCAAAATAGAATTGTTTTCATATCCTCTTAAGCCGATGATGTCTGTACCAAGCAGGAAGCCATTTTGAGCAAGTCCATCACCACCTAAGATAAACCTTTCAAATGGACCAAGTCCTTTATCGGAATTGTACGGGGCTAATAAACCAAAGTTATACCTCACATTCAATACGAATTTCCCTACCAGTGATAAGAACCACGAACTGTCAAACATCCATTTGTGGTATTCTACCCATTTAAATCTATCCGCATCGGAGGTCCCTTCATTAAAAGTATTCCCGGAAAATTCGGAATATGGAGGTGTTAAAGATAGTGATAAAGAAATATTTGCTCCTCTTCTTGGGAAGGTAGGACTATCTACACTATTTCTGGCTAAAGTGGTATTAAAGGTCAGGTTGTATGAATCTCCTGTATTGTAGTCCCCAAATCCTAATGAATTGAAATTATCCAGTTCATATAGCAGGAAACTTAAAGAATTACTCATGGTAAACCAGTCATCCGGCCAGGTAAGTCTTTTTCCTAAACTAACAGTTGCTCCATTTACTTTCAAACTTCCATATTGCCTGTTGGAAAAATAATCTATTAACCTTTGAACGGACCGATTGAAGTTAACGGTAAATGAATTAGGTTTCCTACCGCCTAACCAAGGTTCTGTAAAGGAAAGGGTATACGTTTGAAATTGCCTACCGTTGGCCTGAAGTCTCAAATTTAATCTCTGTCCGTCACCTTTAGGTAAGGGTCTCCAGTATTTGAAGTTGGTTAATCTTCTTGCAGAGAAATTATTAAATACCAATCCTAATGTCCCTACGAATCCAAATTGTCCACCCCAACCACCTGATAATTCTACCTGGTCATTTGGTCTTTCTGTAACCCCGTATTCAATATCCACTGTACCATCGGCATAATTAGGTTTGGGGTTGATCTGGATTGTTTCCGGATCAAAATAACCTAGTGTTGCCAATTCTCTTTGGGTTCTGATCAAATCGGACCGGCTAAATTTCTGACCTGGAAGGGTTCTGAGTTCCCTAAAAATCACATGGTCATTGGTTTGGGTGTTTCCATTTACAATCACTTTATTAATAGTGGCTTNTTCACCCTCAAACATTCGCATTTCTATATCAATGGAATCTCCTTCTACCAAAACTTCCACAGGTTCAACACTAAAGAACAGGTAGCCATCATCCATGTAAAGTGAGGTGACATCGGTACTATTTGGGCTGAAATTTAACCTCTCTGATAATTCTTTCTTGTTATAAACATCCCCTCTATTGATACCCAAAACTCTGGAAAGTTGTTCGTCTGAATATAGGTAATTTCCTGTCCAGTCAATGTCCCTATAATAGAATTTATCTCCTTCGTCTATAGTAAGTTTAATTTTTACCGTATTTTCTGAGGAGGGAAAAACGGAATCAGAAACTAAAGTGGCATTTCTATATCCATTTTCATTATAATATTCAATAAGCGCGTTTTTATCGTTTTCGTATTCTTCCTCTATGAATTTGGTTGGCTTAAAAGCACTAAAGATTCCACCTCTCTCTTTAGTCTTTTTCATTTTTTTCTCTAATTTTTTCTCCTCAATGGCGGAAATTCCTTCAAATTCAATTTCGCTAATCCTTACTTTCGATTTTTTATCAATATTAATTCTAAGCACTACACTGTTGCTTAGAATGGTATCTTTTTCCTGTACAATATTTACCTCTGTATTTCTGAAGCCCTTTTCAGCATAATGGGCTTTAATGGTATTGGAAGTGTTTTTTAACAAGGCATCAGTCACAACCCGGCCTCTGATCAGCTTAATTTTATCTTCTATCGTCTGGTGCTGGCCTTTGGGAATGCCTTCCAGAAAAATTCGGGAGAATCTGGGTCTTTCCTTAAGTTCAATCTGAAGAAATACTTTTGTGCCCTGGATTTCTGTTACTGAAATTTTTACATCTCCTAAAATACCCTGCTTCCAAAGCTTTTTGATGGCCATGGAAATATCATCACCTGGAATTTTAATTTTTTCTCCAATCTGGAACCCTGCAATGGAAATGAGTGAGTTTCTGTCAAGGAATTGTGCTCCAACTACATTAATTCCACCTATTTCATATTCAATTGGTGTGCTGTAATCGATGTTTATATTATTCCCGAATTGTGCAAAAGATGCAACTGGGAGACAAAATAAAAGGAGGGTAAATAATTTTATGGCGTATATCTTCATCCCTTCTATGAAACTTTATTTAGTTGTTCACTTGTTTTTCCGAACCTTCGTTCTCTTTGCTGGTATGCCTGAATAGCATCATATAAATTATCGACTCCGAAATCCGGCCATAGAACATCTGTAAAATACAGCTCTGAATAGGCAATTTGCCACAACAAAAAATTACTGATTCTCATTTCTCCACTGGTCCTGATTAATAATTCAGGATCGGGGAAGTTTTTGGTCATCAGGTATTTTTCAATATCTTTAGCCTCAATCGAATCAAGGTCTAAATCTTGTTCCTTAGCTTCTTTCAACAAGCTTTTGAATGCGTTTAGCATTTCCCACCTGCCACTATAACTTAAAGCCAAAACCAAAGTCATTCCGGTATTTTCCTTAGTTGCCTCCATTGCTGACTTTAATTCTCGTTGGCAGGCTTTTGGTAAAGACTGTATATTTCCTATAGCATCCAGCTTAATATTGTTCTTAATCAGGGTTTGGGTTTCCTTTTTAATTGTAGAAACCAGCAATTGCATTAATGCATTCACTTCCAGGTCTGGCCTGTTCCAGTTTTCAGTTGAAAAAGCATATAGTGTAAGGTATTTTACACCAATTTCAGCTGCTGCTTCAGTAACTGTTTTAACCGCCTTAACCCCACTTTTATGACCAAATACTCTCAAAGAGCCTTTTTTCTTTGCCCATCTTCCATTTCCATCCATGATAATGGCAATGTGCTTGGGAATATTAGTCAAATCAATCTTCGACATCATGCAATCAGATTATGTTGATAGAGTAATAAATAATTTCAGACTGCGAAATTACTCATATATCAAATCTTTAACAAATCTGATTTTAGTATTGCTCACTCTTCTGGGAATTAATGCCCAATAATTGACTTAGGTTGCCTGTTGGGTAAAACTATTTCTGCAGGTTAGTGAAAAATTTAGGCGTCAAAAAATGAAAAAGGCCTCAATTGATCATTGAGGCCTTTTAGTGGGTAAATACAATATTTTAATTTTCAGGGATTTCAAACAATGTTTTTCGCATTTTTTCTACTTTTTCCTCTGCATCAATTAAATAATTCATGGTATTGGCAATATTTTCCTGAATATTTAATAGTTCAGCCGTTTGTAATACCGCATTTTTTTCTGCTTGTGGGTAATCGTCATCGGCCCTGGCCATCTTTATAGAGTTATATAATAAACTTTTGGCAAAACTACTGGAGATATTTCGGGGGAAGTTATTAATGATTTCTCCTATATTTAATTCCTTAAAATCTACATTGATAACTTTTTCGACAATATATTCTGGTACTTTCGATAATGTGGCAATTTCATTTTTATACCAGTTAATTTCTTTTTCTGAAATATGATTATCAGCCCCTGCTATAAACATTAGTGCATAACCATAATTTAATTGTATTTCATCGGAAGTTACACCTATACCATAAGTATTTCTTACAAAGTTGGTTGTAGGCTTTAAACCTTCAATGGATGCCCTTAGGTTTTCCAGTTTGAAGTCGTCAAGCTCAAAAATTGATCTTCTGGTGGCTTCAATTGATTTTTCAGTGTTTACAAGACCTTCAAGTGTTTTGGCCAGATAAATTGGTACATCTAAAAATTCTGCTGATCGTCTGACTGCATTTTTCTCGTCCTCGGAATAATCATTGTCTGCACTTGACATTTTTATAGCATCATATAACAATGCCCTTTTATAATTTATCTGAACATTGAATGAAATCTTTTTAATAATCTCCTCAAGGTTAGCGGCTTTATAATCAAACTTTTTTATTTCTTCAATGAAATCTTCCGGCACATTAAGCATGCCAGCAAAATCATCCAAAATCCAATTCATTTCTGCCTCAGCCAATTCATCATCTGCTCCTGCGATTGTCAGCAGTGCATAGGCATAATTTAGCCAACTATCAGTTGAAACCTCTACAAATCCATATATTGCCTTTGCTGCTGAAGTTGCCTTAATTACTTTGTTCATTGATAAGGAATGTTTGTTTTACATCATTTCCAACGTTTCTACGCAAGTTTTGTGCTTTGATTATTAATAAATGTAAATATTTTTTGAAAATGCATAAAAAAAGAGGGTTGCTTTTGAAAGCAACCCTCTTTTAAATTAATGAAAATAATCTCTTACATATGAATGGGCCGATTTTCTGTAGCGGCTAAACAAGCCTCTTTTATGGCCTCAGTGTAAGTTGGGTGGGCATGAGACATTCTAGAAATATCTTCTGCTGAAGCCCGATACTCCATCGCAACTACTGCTTCTGCAATCATGTCAGCAGCTCTTGCTCCGATCATATGGACACCTAATATCTCATCTGTTTCAGCATCGGCCAATACTTTAATTAAACCTTCCGTATCCATACTGGCTCTTGCTCTTCCCAAGGCCTTCATCGGGAATGATCCGGCCTTATATTTTATGCCTTTTTCCTTGAGTTGTTCCTCTGTGAAACCTACTCCGGCCACTTCTGGCCATGTATAAACCACACCTGGAATTAAATTATAATTTATATGTGGCTTTTGACCGGCTAAGTGTTCAGCTACAAAAGTTCCTTCTTCTTCTGCTTTGTGTGCCAACATTGCACCTTTTACCACATCACCAATAGCGTAAATGCCATCCACATTGGTTTTAAGATGCTCGTCTACTTCTACTCTTCCCCTGTCATCGGTTTTAATTCCCACATTTTCAAGACCCAAACCATCGGTATAGGCTTTCCTTCCAATTGAAACCAAACAATAATCCGGGCTAAACTCCAGTTTTTCCCCTTTTTTGTTTTCAGCTTCCACTGAAACCGTTTTTCCTTTCACTTTCACACTGGTAACTTTGGTTTGAAAATGGAATTCAAATCCAAGCTTTTTCAGTGATTTCTGAAGCTCTTTTCCCAGGGTTTTGTCCATAGTTGGAATTAACCCGTCCAAAAATTCAATTACTGTAATTTTGGTACCCATTCTGGCATAAACTGATCCCAGTTCCAGACCGATTACTCCACCACCAATCACAACCATGTGTTTGGGTACTTCTTTCAGGTTTAGAGCTTCAGTTGAAGTAATTACCCTTTTTTTATCGAATTCAATGAAAGGAAGTAGAATAGGCTTAGAGCCTGTGGCAATAATGGTTTTGTCCGTTTTAATTTCCTCAGTGGAACCATCATTTTTGGTTATTTTTACTGTGTTTTTATCCACGAAAGAACCCATTCCGGTAAAAACATCAATTTTATTTTTCTTCATGAGAAAATCAATACCAGAACAGGTTTGATCCACCACCTCATTTTTTCTCTTAATCATTTGATCAAGATTTACTTTCAACCCTTTTATGTCAATTCCATGCTGGGTAAAAGTATGGGCTGCATTATGGTAGTGTTCAGAAGAATCCAATAAGGCTTTTGAAGGAATACAACCTACGTTAAGACAAGTACCCCCTAAAGTGTTGTATTTTTCAATTATGGCGGTTTTAAATCCCAGTTGTGCGCATCTGATGGCTGCTACATACCCACCAGGACCGGAACCTATTACCGCTACATCATACTTCATTTTATTTGTATTTTTTATGAATGTTGATTTTACAAAAATTTTAACACCCTTGTTATTATTCTTTAGATAATGCTTTCTGTATCAGGTTTTTAATTTAAATACAGGGGTGATTTTGATTTAATTTTTACTATATAAAAATTACCATCTGCTTTTTGGAAAACAGATGGTTTGATATCTTGGACTAAACTGAAAGCATTAATCTAATTGGATCTTCCAGTAATTGCTTCACCCTTACAAGGAAACTAACAGATTCCCTTCCATCGATAATTCTATGGTCGTAAGAAAGTGCTACATACATCATTGGCCTTATTTCCACTTGTCCGTCAATGGCTACAGGTCGTTGAACAATGTTGTGCATGCCTAAAATAGCAGATTGTGGAGCATTGATAATAGGAGTGGAAAGCATTGACCCAAATACCCCACCATTGGTGATGGTAAAAGTACCACCAGTCATTTCAGGAATGGTCAATTTATTTTCCCGGGCTTTAGTCGCTAATCTGATTATCTCCCCTTCAATTTCATCAAAACTCATGGCCTCAGCATTTCTAATTACAGGAACTACAAGTCCTTTTGGCGCTGAAACTGCAATAGAAACATCACAGAAATCATTATATACCAATTCATCACCATCTATCTGGGCATTTACTGCTGGCCATTCCTGAAGTGCCATACAACAGGCTTTAGTGAAAAAAGACATAAACCCAAGTCCCACACCATGCTTATCTTTAAATGGTTCTTTGTATTTTTTACGGATATCCATGATTGGCTTCATGTCAACTTCATTGAATGTAGTTAACATAGCAGTTTCATTCTTCACAGAAACCAATCTTTTGGAAATTGTTTTTCTCAGACTGGTCATTTTTTCTCTTCTGGAATTTCTTGGATCAGATGAAACCGGAGCATTATTTTCAGCAGGTGCTGACTTTGGTGCTGTTTTTTGAGCTTTCCCAGCATCTTCTTTGGTAATTCTTCCTCCAACACCAGTTCCTTTTACTTCAGTTGGAGATATACCTTTTTCCGCTAAAATTTTAGATGCAGCTGGAGAAGGATGACCTTCTGAATATTGACCATTTCCTGAGTTTGATGTTGAAGCTGTTTCTTTCTTCACCTCTGTTTTTGAGGAGGTACTTTCGGAAGGTCCACCACCGGTGGTCACTTCAATCTTGCAAATAAGATCTCCAATATTAAGTGTTTCTCCTTCCTGAGCTACGATTTGAAGTATGCCTGATTTTTCAGCAGCCAATTCAAAAGTAGCTTTATCAGATTCGATTTCACAAATAATTTCTTCTTCCTCTACATATTCTCCTTCCTGCTTCGTCCAGCTGGCAATGGTTACTTCGGTAATTGATTCACCCACTGCAGGAACTTTCATTTCTTCTATTTCGCCTGTAGAAACAGCTTCTCCAGATGTACTCTCACTGGCTGTATTTTCACTACCCGTACTTTCTCCTTCTTTAGGTTCAATTTCACAAATCTTTTCACCTACAGCTATGGTATCTCCTTCCTGAGCTATGATTTTAAGAATTCCTGATGTTTCAGCAGTTAACTCGAAAGTTGCTTTATCTGATTCTAATTCACATAACACTTCGTCTACCTCTACAAAATCCCCATCACTTTTATTCCATTGACCTATGGTTACTTCGGTAATTGATTCACCCACCGTGGGCACATTAACATCTACACTCATGATAATTCTTGAATCTTTTTAATTAAATAATTAGGAGAAGATATTTTGTCTTTTTTTATGTAAGAATAACATTATTGCTAATTTTTATCGGTTGAAAGCCGCCATTACAATTTTTTGTTGTTCTTCATTATGTAATTTTGAGAATCCTGTAGCAGGAGAAGCACTTGGCTTTCTGGCCACTAATTCCAAATCTTTTCTTTTGTAATAAGTTCTGAGCAGGAATGTCCAATAACCCATGTTTACAGGTTCTTCCTGTACCCAGACCAGTTTAGTCATATTTTTATATTTGCTCAGTGCTGCCTCCACTTGTTTTTCAGGGAAAGGATGAATTTGCTCTAATCTTATGATGGCTACATCTTTTCTTTTGTCTTGTTGCTGTTTTTCAAGTAAATCATAGTAGATTTTTCCCGAACACATCAAAACTTTCTCTACTTTATTATAAGGCTTGGCATAATCATCCTCAATAATTTCTTTGAAGTTCCCCGAAGTAAAATCATCAATTGGGGAAACCGCTTTAGGATTTCTTAAAAGAGACTTTGGACTCATCACCACACATGGTTTTCTGAATGGCCAGGTAACCTGTCTTCTCATTAAATGGAAGAAGTTGGCTGGAGTGGTAATGTTCGCTACGATTATATTATATTCAGCAGCGAGCTGAAGAAATCTTTCCGGTCGGGCATTAGAGTGCTCTGGTCCCTGACCTTCATATCCATGAGGAAGTAGCAATACCAACCCACTCATTCTATTCCACTTGGATTCGCAGCTGGTAATAAATTGGTCGATGGTGATTTGGGCACCATTGGCAAAATCACCGAATTGAGCTTCCCAAATCACAAGTGCATTTGGATTTGCCATTGAATAACCAAACTCAAAACCTAATACACCATATTCTGAGAGTAAAGAGTTGTAAATCATGAATGGAGCCTGATTTCCCGGGTCGATATTGCATAAATTACAATGTCTTTCATTGGTTTCAGCATCATTCAGGATAGAATGCCTGTGGGAAAATGTACCTCTTTCCACATCCTGCCCGGTAAGCCTCACAATTTTGTTCTCCAGCAAAATAGAACCATAGGCCAAGGCTTCAGCAGCTGCCCAGTTCAACATTTTTGATTCGAAGAACATGTTCTTTCGCTCCTTCATCAGTTTTTCAATCTGCTTAAGCGGCTTGAAATCTTTAGGGTAGGAGGTAAGGGCATCGGCAATTTTCAATGCAGATTCCAATGGAATAGAAGTTTCCGGAGACTGGTCAAAATCTTCCGGTGTTGACTTTCTCATTTCATTCCATCTTTTCTCAAAGGGCTGCTCCCTGTAAGGAAGGGGATTTTGTTTTACATCTTTGAGTCGGTCATTAAGTAACTTTTTAAATTCCTTTTCCAGGGTTTTGGCGATCTTCGCATCAAAATCCCCTCTTTGGGTAAGTTGCTTGCTATAAACCTCCCGTGGGTTTGGATGCTTGGAAATGATATTATATAATTTTGGTTGGGTGAACTTTGGTTCATCACTTTCATTATGGCCATGCCTTCTGTAGCATACCATATCAACCATGATATCTTTCTGATATTTTTGTCTGAATTCCACTGCCAGTTTTACCGCAAATACTACAGCTTCAGGATCATCTCCATTGACATGAATCTCAGGAGCCTCAATAATTTGGGAAATATCCGTACTGTAAATACTTGATCTTGCGTCTGTAAAATCAGTGGTAAATCCTACCTGGTTATTAATAACAAAATGGATGGTTCCTCCAACTTTATATCCTTTCAGGTTAGACATTTGAGCAGTTTCATATACAATACCCTGTCCAGCAAGTGCCGCATCTCCATGAATAAGAATTGGGAGAATTTTCTTTGGGTCATTATTGTAAATTTTATCTGCTTTGGCTCTTACATTACCCAAAACTACGGTATTCACGGCCTCAAGGTGAGATGGATTAGGTAACAGGTTCACCGTTACTTCTTTGCCATTGAGCGTATTAATTTGTGAGGAGAAACCTAAATGGTATTTAACATCCCCGTCTCCCATAGTTTCATCCGGAAGTGCTGCACCTTCGAATTCGTTGAATACTTCTTCGTAGGTTTTTCTCACTATATTGGTAAGAATATTCAGTCTTCCTCTATGGGCCATACCCATCACTACCTCTTGTATGCCTAATTCCGAACCATGATTAATGATTGCATCCAAAGCTGGGATTGTAGATTCTCCTCCCTCAAGAGAAAACCTTTTCTGTCCCACATATTTGGTGTGCAGAAAATTTTCAAAAACTACGGCCTCATTCAGTTTTTCAAGCACACGTTTCTTTTCATCACTGGTGAGGGTGAATTTTGGAAATTCTTCTTCCACTTTTTGTCTGAACCACTCGTGAATCTCTGGTTCCCGAATTGAAGAAAACTCAAAACCAATTTTACCACAGTAAATTGTCCTTAACTTTTTAATAATATCTTCAAGTGTAGCAGGACCAATTCCTATTTTCTTTCCCGATTGAAATACAGTTTTTAAATCACTTTCGGATAATCCAAAGTGCTCTATTTCCAGAAGGGCTTTTCGGTTAAGTCTTTCCCTTACCGGATTGGTTTTTGATTCCAGGTGTCCTCTAAGTCGATAGGCCTCAATTAATTCGTTTACAGCAATCTCCTTGTGTGCCTGAGATTGGTCAACCACTCCTCCGGCAGCCTCTTCTCCATTTTGCCCATAATTTGCCTGCGAAAACTCAAACCCCTCAAAAAATCTTTGCCATGAAGTATCAACGGAATCAGGATTTTCCTTGTAAGATTTGTACATCTCATCGATATAACTACCGTGAGCATTTGCTATAAAAGAATATTTGTCCATTTGGTAATAATTACTGGTAATCCCACAAAGCTAATATTTAATAAAAAATAAAACAAAACCTGAATTTGCTTATGCGGGTATAATAATATCGTTTATATTCGGATTTGCT
Source organism: Flexithrix dorotheae DSM 6795 (assembly GCF_000379765.1). Classification (GTDB taxonomy): domain Bacteria; phylum Bacteroidota; class Bacteroidia; order Cytophagales; family Flammeovirgaceae; genus Flexithrix; species Flexithrix dorotheae. The sequence continues at coordinate 228,505 of NZ_KB903509.1, read as the reverse complement.
TTAAGTGAAACGTTTGTTTTTGGAGAAGTTTAAAAAATCCTGCAAAAAATTATTTAATCACTAATTAGGATGACAAATTTTAAAATTTATTTGAAGAATACTAATAATTCAGATGATTTAATTTAAGTTAGGATAAAACCTTGTTGATATCAAAAAACTGAATAAAAATTTTGTTGAGATAATTCTACGAGCTGACCGGATTTTTTATGGGAATATCCTTATTTTTTTTTAATTTAGTTGGGGCTAGTTTAAATTTCGGTTCCACCAAAATGTTGGACCACAGCGATAATAATTGGCTTGATAAGCTACCAAATTATCAAATTTTAAACCTGTACTGGATACCAATTGAAAAGTATAGTTGATTTTAAAGAAATTATTTTAGGGATTAAGAGAAAATTTATTTTAAAAAATTGTCCGGATTTTTTTTCATATTAGCTTTAGTGTTGCGTTTGAAAAAATGTCTGTCACTTTTCAGAATGGGCTAAATTGGTGGATTTATTGTAATTAGTTTCAATAAAATGACTATTCCAGACTGGATTTTTTTTAACTATTTCCAAATTCAATTGGTTTGGAAACATCTAACCAAATAGAACAAAATTATTAATGATTCAATCCTTCCTTAATTATCTTCAGTACGAAAAAAGAAGCAGTCCGCATACCATTAAATCTTATAAAAAAGATTTAGAGCAGTTTCATGAGTTTTGTCTGAGTCAATTTCCTCTAGGAACAGAAACAGTAGTGCTGGAAACTATGGATTATGAGATGATCAGGAGCTGGGTCATTCAACTTATTGCGGATGAAATCTCACCAAGGTCAGTCAATAGGAAAATAGCCACTATCAATACTTTTTATAAGTTTTTACTTAAAAAAGGCGTAATAGAAGATTTGCCTACCAGGAAACTTCAGTCTTTGAAGTATTCGAAGAAACTGCCCAATTTTGTGAAAGAAACTGAGATGGAAGGCGTTTTTGAAACGGGCTTTCCGGAGGGACAAAATTATAGTATGAAAGAAAAACTGGTGATTGAATTGTTTTACGGGACCGGAATCAGGTTATCGGAACTGATAAACTTGAAAGTGGAAGGTATTAATCTGAATACCAGGGTGTTGAAGGTGTTGGGTAAAAGAAATAAGGAGCGGATGATTCCGATTAATGATAAACTACTGGAATTATTAGAAAACTACATAAAAACAAACGAATTGTCCCAGGATAATTTTTTAATTACTACGGATAAAGGGAAAAAGGCTTATCCATCCATGATTTATAAAATTGTGAATAATTACCTGAGTTTGTATACCACTTCAGGTAAAAAAAGTCCCCATACATTGCGGCATACTTTTGCCACCCATCTGCTGAATAACGGGGCTGATCTTAATGCCATTAAGGATCTTTTAGGACATGCAAATTTGGCTGCTACCCAAATATACACGCATAATTCTATTGAAAGAATAAAGAAAATTTTTGAACAGGCTCACCCTAAGGCCTGAAAAAAATCTGATTTAATTCAACTAAAATTATGGATACTCGTCATAAAAAAGAAATGGAAATTCGTTAATTTAACAACAAAGAATTACTGGAAAGAGAGGCAAAAAGTAGAAATAAAATTATTTTTATATTTTGGCTGAACTAACCAGCAATACCGAATAGGTATGAGAAAAAAAAAATCATTTTATAGATTTAGAATGATTTTATTAGTTAGAAAGTGATAAATAAACATCACTCATTTTGCCTGTACGGTTTGATTTTGAGATTTTAATTCTCGCTATTTAATAAGTACAGGTTCTTTAAATAGTTTTTTAACACTTAAAATTAAAATTGTATGAAACTTCAGATGCATTCGGTACACTTTACAGCTGATCAAAAGCTGTTGGACTTCATTCAAAAGAAGGTGGATAAATTGGAAACATTTTATGATAGAATCTTGGATGGAGAGGTATTTTTAAGAATTGATAAAGGAGAGCATAAAAAGGACAACAAGGTGGCTGAAGTAAAAATTAATTTGCCCGGGAACACTTTATTTTCCAAGGAACAGGCAGGTTCGTTTGAGGCTGCTACCGATGCTGCTGTAGAATCGCTACGAAGACAACTGAAAAAACATAAGGAAAAACTTTTTGCTAAACATTAAAATTGATCCTAATAACAAAAAAGGCTCAGGAAGAAATTTCAGAGCCTTTTTTGTGAATTTTATTTTCCTTAAGCCAGATATAATTTTTTATAATACTCCTTTAACATTCTTTTCACTGCAAACTCATCTTTTGTACTCAGGATGCTCCTTTTCATCATTTTTACCCATTTTTTCCTATTGTCATAGTAAGTAGGAATAACCTCATCGAGCAGTGTCTTATACAAAGCCTTCAAGTCATGTTTGTCCTGTTTTTTCTCGTTTTCACTTTCAAAGCCATCCCCAAATTGCCATCCATTTTTTCCGTGCTCACAAGCTTCGGGCCACCATCCATCCAGAATACTGAAATTAAGCACACCGTTCATGGCTGCTTTCATTCCTGAAGTTCCGCTGGCTTCCAAAGGCCTTCTGGGATTATTTAGCCACACATCTGAACCTCTGGTGAGATGGGCCCCAATGGTCATATCATAATTTTCAAGGAAAACCACTGCACCTTTATACTTCTCCGACATTTCCACCAGATTGGCAACAATGGCCTTCCCGGTATCATCAAGCGGATGAGCCTTTCCTGAAAAAATAAGTTGAAGTTTATTTTCTTTTAACAGCGGTTCAATTATTTCTTTGTTGGAAAAAATCAGATTGCTTCTTTTATAGGGTACAGCTCTTCTTGAGAAGCCAATGAGTAATACATTTTCTTTTAAAGTGACTCCTGTTCTTTCTTTTACAAAGGCAATCAGGTTTTTCTTGTTTTCCTGATGATTATTCCAGAGTTTTTCTGAATCATCCACACTTTCTATCATTTTTGAATCCACCCAGGTAGGTAAATGGATACAATTGGTGATTCCGACAATCTCCGACCTGTTTTTAACATCTTTCCACATTTTGTTGGCAGTTTTGTTGTGTAATGCCGCTACCGCATTCGATTTTTTAGAAAGCCTTAAAGCACCAACAGTCATGTTGAAGGGGGATCCTCCCAGCTTTTCCAATTGCTTTGCAGTAAAATTCAGGTTGGCTCCCATATACATCAGTTTGTCGATTGGATGAGATTCATTTCCCTGAATTACCGGAGTGTGTGTAGTGAAAACTACCTGCTTTTTGGTAGCTTCTTTTGCTTCCTTCAGGGTAAGTCCTTTTTCCATTTTCTCCCCGATCAATTCAAAACCGGCAAATAAGGCGTGTCCTTCATTGAAGTGGTAAACATCCGGCCGGATTCCCAATTTTCTTAATGCCCTGACACCACCAATACCCAAAACCATTTCCTGGGCAATTCTTTCTTCTCCAAACCAGCCATACAATTGGCCTGTGATCCAGCTGTCACTGTTTTCGGGAATGTCAGTATCGAGCATGTAAATTGGAGCATTTCCGAATTTGGTCACCTTCCAAACCTTACAAAAAACCTTAACATTCCTAATGTCCACAGAAACTTTGACACCCGTTTCTTCAAAACAATCATATTTGTAATTGTGGTAAGAATCGTAAGGTTGTCCCTTTTTATCAATCAATTGGTCGGTATATCCCTGTTTCCATTTTATACCAATTCCCACAATCGGAAATTTATGGTCTTTTGCCCCTTTTAAGTAGTCGCCAGCCAGAATTCCCAAGCCCCCTGCATATGTTCTCAGAGAGGTATCCAAACCATATTCCATACAGAAATAGGCTACTTTCGGTTTATTGTTTTTCTTTTTTGTTGAGTTTTTAACTGATTTATTTTTTTTCATTAGTCAGGTTTTTTAGTTTGGGAGATAATGCATTCTGGTTTCAGAAAACCGGGAATTCCAATATGACAAAATATCAATTGCATTCCTTTTGATTTTAAAAATATTTATAAAAAATTGGCTTTTGCTAAAATGAAAAGAATTTTTTTTAAGCTACTTGCTGTTTTTTTTATCGCTTCTTGTAATACCTCCCCTGGAGATCAAAACAAAAATGCCATTTTAATAGAGAATGAGGAATTTAAAGATTTCCCCTCCAAACTTTTTGAGGGTAATACGATATTTCCCGTGACTTTAAAGTTTGATATTGATTCAGTTTCAAAGGATATTCAAATGGAGAGAAGTGACCATCCGGTTACTCTGATTTACGAAAAGGAGGGAAAAACAATTTCTTTAAATGGTGAAATAAAGACCAGAGGTAATTTTAGAAGCTCTGAATATATCTGTAATTTCCCGCCATTTTCGTTGAAATTCCCTAAATCTGAGGAGGACTCCACTTTATTTGAAGGCACAAAAAAATTGAAGGTGGTTACGCATTGTATTAATGAAAATAGTGAAAACCCGCAATATTTATTTCAGGAGTATCTGGTTTATAAAATTTATGAACAACTTACTCCCAAAAGCTTTAAAGTTCAATTACTTCAAGTGAAATATGAAGATACTTCAGGGGACATTCCTGATTTTACTTCCTATGCTTTTTTGATAGAAAATGATGAAAAAATGGCCATAAGGAATGAAAGTGTACTTTCTGAAGAAATATTTATGGAAGGTGATGAAAATCCTGATTATAATCACTCTACTTTACTTTCTACCTTTCAGTTTATGATAGGCAATACTGATTGGTTTTTGCCTGATCATAACATGAAAGTGATGGTGGACCAGTCAGGGGATACTACCGCTATCCCTTACGATTTTGACCTTTCTGGAATGGTAAATGCCCCATATGCTAATCAGTACCACAACTTTGGAATGAAAAGTATTCGGGATAGAAAGTTTATGGGTTTTTGCAGAAATGAATCGGAATACAAAGCTGTATTTAACCTTTTTAATGACAAAAAGAATTCCATCCTGGCCTTATATAGGTCTTTCCCCTATCTTGATGAAGCACAAAAGAAAGCTTCATTAGATTACATTGAATCTTTTTATACAATTATCAATTCTCCGGATTCTGTGGCAAAATATATCGAGGCCAATTGCAGTAGTACTTTTTGAGGAAAGGATGGCATTTGTAATTAATCTAATTCCTGTCTTTATTCTAAGAGCTTGTTTAAAATTTAGGTTTTCAAGCGAAAACGTCCAGTTTTGGCTTCTTAGGAAAAAAGAAAATTTTTGAATAGCAGCGCTATTTGGAAATTTTGCTCTAAATTGATTTTCCCTTTTTCAAAATCCATAGAAGAAATGATTTGGTTTAAGCTCCAGTGCTCCACACCGGGTACTCCACATCGGGTACTATAATCCCCAGGAAATAGTAATCTCTCTATCAGTCTTCTAGGGCAAAATAATACGCGATAAATTTTAAATTACTAATTATAACTTTAAAGTAAGTGTATTCTATCTTATTATCATATGAAAATATTGACATATATCATTTTATTCATGAGTGATTAATTGCAACTTTATATAAAAGTTTAATTATCCCACACCATGAGAAATTCCAGAAGAAATTTCATTAAAATATCCTCACTTGGAATTGGAGGAGCGGCTGTAGCAGGAACTGCTGTGCACTGGGCCTCTGGTAAAATAATCAATGAAGCCATTCCCAAATCATTTCAATTTAAGCAAACACCAACCTATTGTGAAGTTTGTTTCTGGAAGTGTGCCGGATGGGTAACTACTGATGAAAACGGGGAAATCTGGAAGGTAGAAGGCCATAAAGCTGATCCACATTGTAATGGCAGGTTATGCCCCAGAGGAACCGGGGGAGTAGGAATGTATTATGATGAAGACCGTCTGAAAACTCCTTTAATTCGAAGGATAAAAAACGGGAAACAGGTTTATGAACCTGCTTCATGGGAAGAAGCCTTTACCTACATTGCCAACAAGCTGAATTTAATAAAAGAAAAGTATGGACCTGAATCTGTGGCTTTGTTTACCCATGGATCGGGGGGGAAATTTTTAGGTCATTTTTTGAAAGCCTATGGTTCAAATAATATTACTGCTCCTTCATTTGCTCAATGCCGGGGACCCAGAGAAGTGGCTTTTTTAAGCACTTTTGGTGAACTGGTTTTATCACCAGAAAGGACTGATATAAGGGATACAAAATGCCTGGTGTTAATTGGCTCCCACCTTGGGGAAAATATGCATAATGGACAGGTACAGGAAATGTCTCAGGCTATTGACAATGGAGCTGCCATAATTACAGTTGACCCAAGATTTTCCACTGCTGCCAGTAAATCAAAACACTGGTTGCCAATAAAACCAGCAACTGATTTAGCATTATTATTAGCCTGGATACATGTGATTATCAGTGAAGGTTGGTATGATGAGGAATATGTTGAAAAATATTGTTTTGGATTTGAAGAATTGAAGGCACATGTCCAGCAATATTCACCGGAATGGGCATATGGGATTACCACAATAGAACCTCAAACGATTCGGGAAACGGCAAAAGAAATGGCAAATGCTGCTCCTGCAGTAATTATCCATCCGGGAAGACATGTGACCTGGTATGGAGATGATACGCAAAGGTTGAGAGCTGTGGCTATTTTAAATGCAATTTTGGGGTCTTGGGGCAGGAGAGGTGGATTCTATAACCCTGAAAAAATAGCTTTACCAGAATTTCCGCATCCTCCATTTCCAAAACCTAGGAAAACCTGGAAAGATGCATTTCCCGAACAGTATAATATGGCCTATGAAGTCTTGTCAACAGGTGTTTGTGAGGCTTCTATTCCTTCTGCCGAAAGGGATAGTGCAATAAAAGGCTGGATAGTAAATGGTACTAACCTGGTTCACACATTACCTTACCAGCAACAAACTTTAGAGGCTATTCAAAATCTGGAGTTATTAGTGGTTATAGATACCATGCCCATGGAAATTACCGGATATGCAGATGTGGTTTTACCGGAATGTACTTATCTGGAAAGGTATGATGCCATTAGGAACTCTCCCCATCGGGAGCCCTATCTGGCTTTGAGAATGCCGGCCACCCAACCGAAATATAATTCTAAGCCAGACTGGTGGATTGCCAAAAAACTGGCAGAAAAAATGGGGCTGGGCGCCTACTTCGGATGGAAAAATATAGAAGAAATGCTGGACTGGCAATTGAAAAAAGTAGGATCTTCTTTAAAGGAGATGCAGAAGCTCGGGGTGAAAAAACTGAAGCGGGAATTTGACGATTTATATTTTATCCGTGGGCAGGAAATTGAGTTTAACACCAATACGGGGAAAATTGAACTATTCTCCACAGAATTACAAGCAGAAGGATTTGATCCTCTACCAAAATATACACTTCATCCAGAGCCTGAAGAGGAGTTTTACAGGTTGAATTACGGAAGAGCCCCAATGCATACTTTCAGCCGGACTTCCAATAATCCAAATCTCCATGCCCTTATGCCAGAAAATTATCTTTGGGTAAATCCAAAAGTTGCCAGGCTATGGAAGTTAAAAAACGGGCAGGAAGTATGGCTTAAAAATCAGGCTGGAAAAGTAAGTTACTTCCCCATTAAGATAAGGATAACTGAAAGAATCAGATGGGATTCGGTCTATATGGTTCATGGGTTTGGCCATAAAGAACAAAGGCTTTCCAGAGCCAATGGGAAGGGAGCAAGTGATACTCAATTGATCACCAATGTGATGATGGACCCCATTATGGGAGGAACAGGAATGAGAGGAAATTTTGTGACATTTTTAACTGAAAAACCAGAGAAAGAGGAGGAAACATTATGAGATATGCAATGGCCATAGATACAAGGAAATGTGTGGGTTGCAGTGATTGCGTAGTAGCCTGCCAGATTGAAAATAAAGTCCCGGAAGGGTTTTGCAGGGACTGGGTAGTGGAAGCTACAAGCGGTACTTACCCAAAATTGGAATTGGAAATTCGCTCAGAAAGGTGCAACCAGTGTGGAAATGCACCTTGTGTGAGATGCTGTCCTACAGGGTCCAGTTTTTATGCAGATGGGGGAATTGTGTTGGTTGATCCGGATAAATGTATTGGCTGTGGGGCATGTATTGCTTCCTGCCCCTATGATGCCAGGTATGTACACCCTGAGGGTTTTGTCGATAAATGTACATTTTGTATCCAGCGGGTAAGGAAAGGTCAACGACCGGCATGTGTAGAAGTTTGCCCAACCAATTGCATGTATTTTGGGGATTTGGATGATCCCAATAGTGAGGTTTCCATCAAACTAAAGGAAAGAAAGCATAAAACCCTTATTCCTGAAGCCGGAACTGACCCACATCTTTATTTTCTGATTTGATTTGAAACTTGAAAAAATGAAAGAGGAATTAATTATAAGCGGAAGAATGAATCCCAGGATTGACCCGGAGTTGGCCATCTGGCATTGGGAAATTCCATTTTATCTATTTGTAGGAGGATTGGCTGCAGGAATTTTATTTTTTGCTTCCTTTTACTATTTGAGGGGAAAGGCAAACGAAATGCCCAATACGGTTAAATGGGCACCATTGCTTGCCCCAATTCTTTTAATAGCGGGATTAGGAGCACTTTTCCTTGATTTGAATCATAAACTGTATTTCTGGCAATTGTATACCACCATAAAGTTACAATCTCCTATGTCATGGGGAGCCTGGACGCTATTGGTGATCACTCCCCTTTCCTTACTTTGGTGTTTTTCATATTTAAGTGAATTATTTCCAAAATGGAATTGGAAGCAGAAAACTCTTAGTCGGTTTGAAACTTATTTAGTTGGAAAAAGAAAAATCCTGGCCTGGATAATGGTATTCTTTTCTGTGATTTTGGGTATTTATACTGGTATTTTACTATCAGCATTTAATGCCAGACCTCTTTGGAATACCTCTATTTTAGGCCCCTTATTTCTTACCTCTGGACTTTCAGCCGGAGCAGCTTTTATCCTTTTAATTAGCAAAAACAATTTTGAAAAACAGCTTTTCAGGAAAATTGACCTGATCATCATAGGGGTTGAATTATTTTTCATCATTCATATGTTCATGGGATTTTTGGCCAGTACTCAGGTACAAATAGATGCGGCTAAGCTTTTCCTTGGCGGTGACTATACGCTTCCATTCTGGATTTTTGTGGTTTTTCTGGGTATGATAGTCCCTGCTTTGCTGGAATATCTGGAAATGAAAGGTCAAAAAATACCTTCATATATCCCTGCAATTTTAGTCATTTTTGGCAGCCTGATGTTAAGGTTCATCATTGTAAATGCTGGGCAGGTTAGTAGATATCTTTATTAAATTTTATAGTCATGGCTCATCAAAATTATATAACTCATCATTCCAAATATATGAATCCCTATTTAGCAGGAATTCTGCTGGGATTTGTTTTACTGGCAGCTTTTTATCTGACAGGCCGAGGCCTTGGGGCAAGTGGGGCCATGAAAAGCGCAGTGGTTACAACGGTAGCTGTAATTAGTCCGGATCATGCGGAAAATTCTGGCTTTTATAGTAAATATCTTTCTGGTGAAAACTCTCCAATGCATTCCTGGCTGGTTTTTCAGGTACTTGGAGTTTTTGTGGGCGGTTTGCTATCAGGGGCTTTTTCCGGAAGACTAAAGTTGACTACGGAACATTCCCCGAATATCAGTTCGAGAAAAAGAATTTACCTGGCTTTAATAGGTGGGGCACTTTTCGGGTTTGGTTCGCAATTGGGCCGGGGATGTACCAGTGGAGCGGCCCTTAGTGGAATGGCTACTTTATCTGTTGCCGGATTTGTCACCATGGTGGCCATTTTTGGGACTGCCTTTGCGCTGGCCTACTTTTTTAGAAAAAACTGGATTTAAGCACCTGTGCTATTATTTCTGAGAAATAGTATTCTCTCTATCAGTCTTTTATGGCAAAAGAATATACCGTTATTTTTGAAATATTACTTAAAATAGAAGATTATGGGACCTATAATTCCTGTAAATGAAATTTCAACAGAGATAAACTTCCTAATTGCTTTCTTGATAGGATTGGGATTTGGTTTTGCTTTGGAACAGGCTGGTTTTTCCTCCAGCAGGAAATTGGCAGGCATGTTTTATGGGTATGACACCACCGTGCTAAAAGTATTTTTTACTGCAGCTATCACCGCCATGTTGGGCTTACTCTTCCTCAATTATTTTGAGATGATTGATATGAGTATAGTCTATGTAAATGAGTATTACATCAATTCAGCGATTATAGGAGGAATCATTATGGGGGCAGGTTTTATTATTGGCGGATTTTGCCCGGGCACCAGTGTTTGTGCAGCAGCTATTGGGAAAAAGGATGCATGGTGGTTTCTACTGGGTAGTTTTTTAGGCATTGTGTTGTTTGGAGAAACCTATTCTTTATGGGAAGGATTTTACCTGAAAAATTATTTGGGCAACTTAAAACTTTCCACTTACCTGAATTTAAGTGATGGGGTTTTCGCATTTCTTGTGATTGTGGCGGCAGTGTTGATGTTTTGGGTAGGAGAATTGGCAGAGAAAAAATTTGCCAGAAATGATATTACCAAAGAATTGTAAGTTTAAAAGAAATTAAAAATGAACACACGAATTATATTGTCAGTAGTGGTGATCGCATTGGGTGCAATTTCAGCGATGTTTCCCTCCAAGGTAAATAACGCATTGGTCCCAACAGAAGAGGAAATCCAGTGGGAATTAAGAAGTGGAGCTTCATTTATTAATGTCGATGAGCTTGCCGAATCCTTGATAAATAAAGATCCGTCATATTTTCTTATTGATATTCGAGATGTTAAAGCATATGAGCAAAGTGCAATTCCCAATTCCATCAACATTCCTTTCGATAGTTTGTTCTCAGAAAACTGGATAGGCTATCTGGATCAGAATGCAAATAGAAATATCCTCATTTCTACAGATGAATTGAGGGCAAGGGAAGTTTTTGAATTGGCCAGAAGAAAGGGATTTAAAAATAATTATATTTTGGCTGGAGGTTTTAAAGCATGGGAAAATACCATAATTAATCCACCACACCCCTCAGTAACTGCCCCGGAAACTGAATTGATTTTATACCAAAAACGGCTTGCCAGTAGCCAGTTTTTCACGGGTAAAACAGCCGTTTTTTCCAATTCCACCACTAAAAAGCCTGTTTTACCCATCAAACGAAAAAAGAAAAAAGCTGTGCAGGGAGGTTGTAGTTAGAGCTTTTGAAATTGTGAACGAAATTGTAATTTTTTCACCCAATTAATACTTCTTTAATTATTTAGTTCTCCTTTGGCCTTGCTCAAATAGCGTGAAGCATTTAGGGGAATGAAGCGTAAAGAAATCTTCCAAACTCAATCAGCTTTGTAAAAGTTGATTGAGTTTGGAAGATTTTAGCGCAATGGACTTAAATATAGCTATTTGTGCATCGCCTTGATCTTTTGGTTCTTTTGGATCAAGCCAAAAGATCAAAAGGCTTACTACTAATGATGTAGAAAATTATTTACACTACTTAATATTTTTTGCAAATTGACTAGAGCGGCATAATAATTAAGCTTTCCGCCCTTTTTCCAGTCGATGAAAAAGGGCAAAAAAATCTCTGCTTTCAAAAAGGTTTTCCGAAAAAGTGGTGATAGTACCTGCATTCTTTTCCCCCTAGGGACTAGCAAAATAGTTGTCAGTACTTGTGACTATTTCCCACACTAATATTGAAAGCAATTGGCTATTAATATTTTAACTCTATAAAAATGGAATAAAACCATTAATAAGGAATGAAGGCGTAGTTTTATTAGTCTTTTTTGCTGCAGGATTATTTTTCTACATGTTTTATTTAAGTCTATTTTAACAACACAATTCAAAAAAAAATCCCAATTCTAAATAATGGTCTTATAAGTTGTTTTCTTGTATGGTGGGGTGTCTGTAAAAAAGGCGGGGAGGTGCGTTGACTTGTGGGGGGAAGCATCTTTTTTACTAGCCTTTTTTTGCTGACTTATTTTTGGTAATGAAAAAAAAGTCAGTCGGGTTGAAGGGCGGATAGCCCTTGGCACGAGCGTTGGTTTACCTGAATAATTGGCTATATTAAAGTTTAGTGTGTTCGATAGAATATAGTTTTAATTCATTTAAATTACTTTTTACTGAGATGGAATAAATGGTTTGTGGTAACCAAAAGTAATCGGTTAAAGTAAAAATCCACTTTTTACCAAAAGGAACTTTGATTATAAAAAACTAATTCTCTTTATCTTCATTTTCATTTCCCAATAATCTACCTTTGCGCCCTGAATCATAAAGTGAAAGGCAGTGAAAGCAAAGCAATTAAAAAAGGATAAAGTCAATATCATCACTCTGGGTTGTTCAAAAAACCTGGTGGACTCGGAAGTAATGCTTACCCAACTAAAGGGAAATGCAATTGAGGCGAGTCATGAAAGTAAAAAAGATGATGCGAACGTGATCATCATCAATACTTGTGGGTTTATTGACAATGCCAAGCAGGAATCTATTGATACCATTTTGCGATATGCTGATGCCAAAACAGACGGGGAAATTGATAAATTATATGTAACCGGCTGCCTTTCTCAACGCTACAAAGATAATTTAGAGGAAGAAATTCCTGAAGTGGATGCCTTTTTCGGGACAATGGAATTGCCAGCTTTGTTGAAAAAATTCAATGCCGATTACAAGCATGAATTAGTTGGGGAAAGAATCACCACTACAGCCAATCACTATGCCTACATGAAAATTTCTGAGGGTTGTGATCGTCCATGTTCTTTCTGTGCTATTCCTTTAATGAGGGGGAAACATGTATCCCGACCGATGGAAGAATTGGTAACGGAAGCCAAGAATCTGGCTAAAAACGGTACTAAGGAATTGCTTTTAATTGCCCAGGATTCGACTTATTACGGTCTGGATTTATATAAAAAAAGGAATCTGGCTGAATTATTAGATCGCCTATCAGATGTGGATGGCATAGACTGGATAAGACTTCATTATGCTTTTCCCGCTGGTTTTCCTGAAGATGCACTTTCTGTAATAGCCAGTAAACCCAATATTTGCAATTACCTTGATATTCCATTACAACATGGCTCAACCAATATGTTGAAGATCATGAGAAGGGGAATTACCAGAGAAAAAACGGAAGAATTGATTCACCGAATGCGTGAAAAAGTGCCTGGAATTGCCATCAGAACCACCGTGATTGCCGGCCATCCAGGAGAAACTGAAGCCGACCATCATGAAATGTTGAGTTTTATTGAGAAAATGAGATTTGAACGCTTAGGCGTTTTTACTTATTCTCATGAGGAAAATACACATGCTTTCTCTATGGCAGATGATGTTCCTGAAGAACTAAAAGAAGAAAGAGCAAATGAAATGATGGCGCTTCAGCAAGATATTTCTCTGGAACTAAATCAGGAAAAAGTGGGGAAAACATTAAAGGTTTTATTCGATAGAAAGGAAGGGGGGCATTTTATTGGACGAACAGAATTTGACTCTCCTGAAGTAGATAATGAGGTTTTGGTAGATGCGAAGGAAAACTATTTAAGGGTCGGTGACTTTGCCAATATCAAAATTACCAAAGCCACCGATTTTGATTTGTATGGGATTCCTGTTTAAAGTGGAGCATCCCAGCCAGAAATCTTTATTTCAAAAAGTCCTCCCTTATTGGATTAAAACTGTCAATTAACCTCACGTTTTTGGTTAACAATTTCACAGTATGCATTTTTCCTGAAGGGACATAATACATGTCTCCTGCTTTTAGGTGTTGGTCAGGTTCTCCCTCGCAATAAAAAATTACTTCTCCTTCTGCTACATAAGCAGTCTGCTCATGGGGGTGGGAGTGAGGAGGCTCAGGTTCTTCCCAAGGACCATCTGAAAAGTCAATGAGTACCATCATTAAATTATCCAGGTGGACTATTTTTCTTTTTAATCCCTCTCGAACTACTTCATAGGGAACATCATCAAATTTTAATACTGCCATTTTCTATATTTAATAGATGAAATAATGATTGTCAATTAAAAGCAAAAATCTTTTTATGACCAGAAATCAAATGTCTGAAAATATTATGGTTAATAAAAACCTACCATAAACTTTAAGAAGTTATGCTTGATTTTGAATTCCACAAGGAAGGCTTTTACCGACTGGTTTTATTTGTTTTATATTGCCCTTGTTCTTCGGTGATGGTAACCACAAAGGCATCTTTAAAACCCTGTTCCCTTATCTTTTTGGCAAGTTTAAGTGCAATATTCTGATCGTATTCCCTTCCAACCATGTAGCGATATTGATAATTGCTGCCAGGCATTTTATATTCTTCTACTCTAATATCTAAATCCTGGAATTGTTTCTGTTTCAGGTTTACGGATTTTTTACTCGCCATAATCTGAACCTTATAAACTGTTGTCCGGTCTTCTGCATCATTTTCTTCTACTACAAATTGCCGAAATGCCCGGAAAATTGCTGAAGCAATCAAATCTTGTCCATGTGTACTATTCAGGTATTTTTCTTCTGGGGGATTGCTCATAAATCCACATTCTACCAATACTCCGGGCATTGTTGTGTATTGTAAAACCTGTAAGTTGTATCCTCTGTCCCTGGCGTCCATCACTCCTCTGCTTTTTCTTCCGGCTCTTGTCTTAAATTCATTTTCCACTAATAAAGCCAGTTTCTTACTTGAAGCGAAAGAATTGCTATGGATGTGAGTCCGGGTCCCGTAAATGGCTCTGTTAGGATTGGAATTACAGTGGATACTTATAAAAACATCTACCTTATTTTTATTGGCAAGGTCTACAATATTATCCAACCCTACGAACTTATCGGTAGTTCTGGTATATATAACTTTGGTGTCTTTAATTCTTTCTTCTATATACTTTCCCAGTTTCATAGCAATTTCCAGATTCAGATGTTTTTCATTTTTCATACTGGATTTGCTTGCTTCATTTCCGGGATCTTTTCCTCCATGTCCCGGATCAATCATCACTTTAATGGTTTTTTTATTCTGGGCAAGAGCATTTTCCTGAAATGAAAAAGTGGCTATGCATAAATTAGTGAAGAAAAAAAGTATAAAAAATCTTCCTGGCATTGAAATTTTAGCTAAAAGATAACCCAAAAAATACTGGCAAAAATAAAAAGTATTCACGTGCTCTTAAACCGATAAAGTAAAAAGTAACAGTTTATTTTCAAAAGCAACCTCCAAATATTACAATTTTTATGGTTTTTGTTAGATATTAATGAGCAATAAACAGGAATAATTGATTAGGATATTAATTCTTTGGTGTTAATCCATGTTCCAGTACCAGATAATTCAGGAAATTCTGGTTAGATTCCATCAAAACCTGATAGCAATTATCAAAACCCACATCACTTTTATAATAAGGATCCTCCACATCGCTTCCTGATTCATTTCTATCAAAATCCCTCATCATCATCAATTTGTATTTTTGTCCTTTTCCCTTTTCCTCCAATATTTGAATATCCTTCAGGTTTTTTTTATCCATGGCAATGATGTAATCAAATGCCTGAAAATCTTTTCCAGTAAAAGGCCTGCTCCTATGGGTAAGGGTAATTCCATTTTTTGAGGCTGTATTCCTCA
This sequence comes from Flexithrix dorotheae DSM 6795, assembly GCF_000379765.1. Lineage (GTDB taxonomy): Bacteria > Bacteroidota > Bacteroidia > Cytophagales > Flammeovirgaceae > Flexithrix > Flexithrix dorotheae. Next base: position 213,053 of record NZ_KB903509.1, on the reverse strand, counting down.
TCCTTTTGTCAGGAAGCTCACCCTGATGGAAACTGATCATACCTGCAGAATCACAACTGATCTGGTCCTGAAGTTCATTTTCTTCTACCAAATGTTGGAAAATACCTTCTGCCATTGGAGAACGGCAAATGTTCCCTAAACAAACGAACAACACTTTTATCATTCTTATTTATCTTTTTTATTTCAATATTTTGTCTTTCACGAAACTTTATAGTCGTCAGCGGTAAGTAAATCCTTGATTTTCTCTCTAAAATCACCCTGAATTAAAATTTCTCCATCTTTTGTGTTTCCTCCTACACCACATTTGGATTTAAGCTTTTTACCCAATGCTTTTAAATCTTCATCACTTCCAGCGAACCCGGTAATTAAAGTGACCTGTTTCCCCCCTCTGGCTTTTTTATCAAGGGTTATTTTTAATTTTTGTTGATTCGGAGGCAGGGTTTCCTGCTCAGGTACCTCATCGTAATTATATTCGAAATCAGGGTTGGTAGAATAAACTACTCCCTCTCTGTTTTTTTTATTTTTCCTCCCCATTTTATATCATCTTTCTTTAATTGTAATAATTTTGATGTCAATAATAAACAAGTATCCGTCATTTCATTCAAAAATATCAATAAATGCCAAAAACTATTAATAGCCTCTTTATCATTTTTTTTATGTCCAGTTTTTTGTCTGATAAGCCAGCCTATCTCCTTTATGACAAGGAGGGAAAACCTACCAATTTTAGTGCAATGACCAATGTATTGGCAGATGCGGATGTGATTTTGTTTGGAGAGTTACATAACAACCCCATCTCACACTGGCTTCAGCTGCAAGTTACAAAAGATTTATATGCTGCAAAAAAGGAAGATTTAATTTTGGGTGCGGAAATGTTTGAGGCAGATGACCAATTGATATTAAATGAATATTTGCAAAACCTTATCAAATCCAGTCATTTTGAAAAGGAAGCAAAAATTTGGAATAATTACGGTACAGATTACGCGCCTCTGGTTGAATTTGCCAAATCCAATCAATTAAATTTTGTAGCTACCAATATTCCAAGAAGGTATGCGAGCCTTGTTTCCAGACAGGGATTACAGGCACTTGATCATCTTGAAAAGGAAGCAAAATCCTATATAGCACCCTTACCTATCAAAACAGATTTGGAACTGCCAGGCTATAAAAAGATGATTGAAATGATGGGCGGCCATGGTGGTGACATGAAACCTGAAAATTTTGCTTATGCTCAGGCTATTAAAGATGCTACGATGAGTCATTTCATTTTAAAACATTGGAAAAAAGGGAAAACCATTATTCATTACAATGGGGCATACCATTCTAATAATTTTGAGGGTATAGGATGGTATCTCAAGGAAAGCAAGCCGAAGTTAAAAATCATCACTATTTCTACGGTAGAACAAAATGACATTAATACCCTGGAGGAAAAAAATAAATCGCTTGCCGATTTTACTATCGTAATTCCTTCTGATATGACCAAAACGTATTAAGTGATTTAGTTGATTAGTTTAATAGACAGAAACCCCAACCCATTCCAAAATTTTGGTTGAATTGGGGTTTTTCAGTTATGGGGTTCCTTTAAGTCATTATTGAAGAAAAAGACGGAAAAAATAACTAATAAATCTCGTGGGTTTTAAATGTCTATTTGAATTGGAAGGTTGAACGCAATAATTGCAAGACCAGCAGGCTTAAAAGCGAATATATCCTTGTTATTAAAGAATTTGAAGCAGAAAATCCGGCATGCAATGTAAGGTTTTGTTAGAAAAATTGAGGTTTTGCAACTTAAATGGAGAGAAGTTACCTGATTAGCTAATTTCTATACTTTTCAACATTGTATAAAATAATAGTTTTCAGGATTTATATTTTATTGGAAAGAAATTGTATTTTTTGAAGAAATGACAAGAAATATGATATAAATCACCTTTTTCTTACAACTTCGGGGGACAATTGAGAGTCCTTATAGGACAAGACCTGATCGAAAATTTTTAATAATTTGAAGATTACAGTTGTATTTCTAAGGTTTTTTCTAAAAAAAGTGCTTAAACCTTAAATAAAATACAATGTAATTTTTGGGAAATTTTAAGGGCTGGTTAGCAGAACATAAGATTTTTTAATCTGTTATATTTGGAAATAATTAATTTTTTGACTCAAAAGTCTTCTATTCCAAATTTGGATTTTTAATAGGAGGAATTTTTTCGGACCAGCTTTTACAATAATCAACCAACAAATATCCAATTTGGAAATATTCCAATAAACAATTGAGTAAAATCCTGATTAAATTTTAATAATTACGCTGTCTAAATTTACAAACTATGAGGAAAACTATACTAAGTGCAATTTTTATTACCATTTTTGCTTTCGTAGGATTTGCGGAGGAAATGGAAAATCCTGATCAATGGAATTCAGAGAAATTATGGGAAAGTAAAGAAATTACTATTTCCAACATTTATCCTAACCCGGCTGTAGATTATGCCATTTTCGATTATTCTGTATTAGAATCAAATTCCAATGTCAGAATTATTCTGCGAAATTTAATTGGAAGTGAAGTGGCCAGTTTTTCCCTAAGTGGAAATGAAAGTCAATTGAAAATATCCCTTACTGATTTTTCAGCTGGAGTTTACTTTTACACCTTAAGTATTGACGATAAAAGCCTCGTTACCAAAAAATTTATAGTAAGTAAGTAATAATTTAGTATAGTTTTTCTCTCATTTAAAACACAAAAAAGCCCTCCAATCTTTAAGTTGGAGGGCTTTTTTGTGTTTTCTTTTTCGTTGGCTGGGGGATAGGGAACTTTGGACCGAAAAAAAATATTCTTCTAGAAAGATTTTATAAGAATTTCATCAGATCAGTTTGTATTTTTAGCCGGTCTATAATTTTTGGATTGAAATTTAAAAATGTTGAATATTAAACAACCTGCTTTTCTAATAAAAATCGTCAATTTCGAGTATTGGCCTTATTGGGTTTTCTATATTCCACTTTATTTCTACGGGTTTTACCTAGCCTTCAGGTCCCGCTCGCTTACTTACTTTTCCGCCACCAATCCGGGGATGAAATACGGTGGGGTAATGGGTGAATCAAAAATTAGTGTACTCAATAAAATTCAGCCTGCATTTCTTCCCAAAACTATTTTCCTGGAGAAGGGAAAGTCAATAAATGAATATTATTCCCTTATCGAAAGCATTAACCTTTCTTTCCCACTTATAGTGAAGCCGAATATTGGTGAAAGGGGAAAAGGGGTGGAAAAGATCAACAGCAAAGCTGAACTGGATACTTATTTTTCCAGCCATAATGAAGATTTACTGGTGCAGGAATATATTGATTTTCATTTAGAGCTTGGGATTTTATATTACAGATATCCAGGAAAACCCCAGGGCGATATTTCATCCGTAGTAGTAAAGGGATTTTTAACAATTGAAGGAAACGGAAATTCTACTTTGCAGGAATTAGTGGAAAATAATACCCGGGCGAAGGGAAGAAAAGCATATTTGCAGGCCAAGTTTGAAGATAAATGGAAAGAGATTATCCCTAAAGGGACGCAATTACTTCTGGAGCCTATAGGGAATCATTGTAGAGGTACCGTATTTAAGAATGGTAATCACCTGATCAACAGTCAATTGGTAAACGTGATTAATGAAATTGCCTGTGGTATTGAAGGCTATTATTATGGTCGGTTTGATTTGAGGGTGAAATCTCTGGAGGATCTTTATAAGGGGGAAAATATTAAAATACTGGAATTAAATGGAGTAAGCTCAGAGCCCGCTCATATTTACGACCCTTCCATGAAATTATGGAAAGCCTATAAGGATGTATTTAAGCATGCGAAAATTATTTGGGAAATTGGAAGAGCTAATCACAAAAAGGGTGTTCCTTATACCTCGCTGAATACTTTTTTAAAGGATTTGAAGATTCATTTTTTTCCTCAACCTGCGGAACTCAATCCTAATTCTATTTAAAGGTTTGCCATACTTTTTATTAGAAAAACGGATTCCGGCAAATGCTTTAAAAACCATATTAGAAAAGAGTAATATTTATAGTTTATTTCGAAGAAAATAAATAGATTGCAGTATGTTGATCTGGAAAAAGATTTTTAAATGTTATCATTTTATGATAGCCTTAAATCTTGAATTTTTTACTCATATATTTTTATTTCAAAAAGGTCAACACAACCAAACCAATTGAATAATATATCGGAACTGGAAAATTAACCTGATTTAGGTTTCTGTCCATACAGGATCGCCTGTCCCTGGTCTTTTTTTAGAAAGAATTTATCCTTTCTAATTTTTCAATTAAACTTTTTAACCTTTTCCAGGATTATAGTAAATATGAATGAACAACCATAACTGGAAACCTGAAGGTTTTCTAAGTTCCGATTTTTTTATTTCATACATTTTCTTTAATTAAAAATCAATTTCTAATTGCGTGCCCAATCTGTTATTATTATCCAGATTGGAAATGGAAATGCCGATTAACCTCAGTGGTTTTTGGGGTAAATGAGGATGGTGTAAAAGCTCATTGGCCGCATTTTTAATTTCCTCAAGGTTAGTGATGGTATGTTTAAACGTTTTGCTTCTTGAATTGATCTGAAAATCAAGGTCTTTAAGCTTTAGGGTAATGGTTTTTCCAAATGCATTGGCTTTTTGGAGTCTTTCATATACCATTTCCGCAATCTGAAAGGTCACCACCATAATATCCCCTTCATTGCTTAAATCTTCTTCAAAAGTTCTTTCAGCTCCAATGGATTTTCTTATACGGTCCGGTTTTACCTGTCGATCATCCTCCCCTCTGGAAATTTTATAATAATACCTGCCTGACTTCCCAAAACTTTTTATTAATTCAATCTCAGGTTTCTCTCTCAGGTCTTTGCCTTTATGAATACCCATTCGTCTCATTTTATCTGCGGTTACTTTTCCAATACCAAAAAACTTTTCGATTGGTAAATTAGCTATAAATTCATCTGCATCCTCGGGCTTTATCAGGAATAATCCATCTGGTTTGTCCATATCAGAAGCTATTTTCGCTAGAAATTTATTAAAGGAAATTCCTGCAGAGGCTGTCAGTTGGGTAGTTTCTTTTATTTTTTGCTTTATTTCCTTTGCGATAAGTGTGGCAGAAGGTAAACCCTTTTTGTTTTCGGTTACATCCAGATAAGCTTCATCCAAAGAAAGTGGTTCTACTAAATCGGTATATTGAAAAAAGATTTCCCTGATTTGTTTTGAAACTTCCTTATAAACATCGAAACGAGATTTCGCAAAAATAATATGTGGGCATTTTTGTATCGCCAGTTTTGAGGGCATGGCGGACCTGACCCCGTATTCACGTGCTTCATAACTGGCTGCGGCTACTACTCCCCGGTCTGAGGAGCCTCCTACTGCCAGTGGTCTGCCTCTGTATTCAGGAAAGTCTCTTTGTTCTACAGAGGCAAAGAAGGCATCCATATCGATATGGATAATTTTTCTCAAATCTTGTTTTTTTGTCAAATTTAATAGAATTTGGACTATACTTTGTTTAGTTTTTCACCGGAGAACTTAATTTTTAAGAATCTATAAACCTTGTTTAAAATGAAAATAAAATTATTCTTTTTAACCTTATGCTTTAGTGCTTTATTTATCACTGATAATCTTTTTGCCCAAGGCTTTTACATAGGAGGAAGTGTGGGGAATTCTTTCAGAGATAAATCCATTGAAGATCTCGGAGGAAACGATTTTAAAGTAGATAAAAATACTGTAGGTTATAAAGTTTTTGCCGGATTTGGTTCTGGTTTTTTGGGTCTCGAAGGAGGTTATAGAGATCTGGGAAAAGTTGAAGGAAAACAAAATGCGGTAAATTTTGAAACCAAATCCACCGGATGGGATATTGCGGCAAGGGGAAAATTAAGCCTGGGTCCGGTATTAGCTTTTGGAAAAGCTGGAGTATTTTTCGGAAATTATGAAAATACTGTCCATAGTGCTATTCCTGTAAGTAATACAGAGACCACTTCCACCTTCATGTGGGGTTTAGGAGCCGGAGTGAAACTTGGTTTGATAGGTATTCGGCTGGAATACGAATCTCTTGATTTAAGCGAAGACAATAAACTTTCTATGTTGTCTCTTGGTGGAACCATTCATTTAGGAGCAAAGTAGGAGGGCCTGACTTGTCTTTATTTCCCTTTCTTTAGGGAAAATAACTTTTGTAGTAATTGTAAAACACCTGTATTTGTAATCAAACATTTACAGGTGTTTTTTTATTTAGTTTTTAGGTTTTCTACGTAAAAAAATGTTTTAATACTTTATTTGTCCTTAAAAAGTAAAAGTAAATTAATTTTTTAGACTTATTAAGTACTTGATAATCATTGATTTATTATTAAATTAAGTATTTACGTAAAATTAATTACGTAAATTTACGTAAAATTTAAAAATCATACTTATATTTGCCTAAGTATTGAAAGGCAGGCAAATCAATAGTTTGAATTTCGATATTTCAAATAGAATTGAATTTTACGGATTATAAAAATTTAAATCATGAGTTATCAAAGTGTATCAAAGGCGACTAAAATCAAGCTTCTAAGTTTTGATTCCGTTCAAATGAGGGCCTTCCACATGAGCTGGATCGCATTTTTTCTTTGTTTTTTCGGTTGGTTTGGTATTGCACCTATGCTAAAGATCGTAAGGGCCGACCTTGGGATCACTACTGATCAGATTGTAACCACAAATATGGTGGCAGTAGCTTCTACTGTTTTTATGAGGTTAATAATTGGTTGGTTATGCGATAAAATCGGACCTCGAATTACCTACTCCTGGCTTCTTATTTTAGGCTCAATTCCAGTCATGTTGATTGGACTTTCTCAAACTTATGAGCAATTTTTAATAGCCAGAATGTTCATTGGAGCCATAGGCGCTTCCTTTGTGATTACCCAATACCATACTTCTGTGATGTTTGCTCCTAATGTGGTAGGAACAGCAAATGCTACCACAGCAGGCTGGGGTAACCTTGGAGGAGGTGTAACCCAACAGGTAATGCCATTTGTATTTGCAGGTTGTTTGGCCTGGTTTGGTTCTGAGACACTTGCCTGGAGATATGCCATGATTGGTCCTGGATTCCTGTTATTAATCATGGGTGTTTTATACCTGAAATTTACCCAGGATACACCTGATGGAAATTTTTCTGAGATTAAGGAAAAAGGCTTGTGGAAAAGTGAGAAAAGAGCCAGTGGTTCTTTTGCTGATGCGACTAAAGACTACAGAGTTTGGTTACTATTCGTGATTTACGGGGCTTGTTTTGGTGTAGAATTGATTGTGAATTCAAAAGCTGCACTTTACTTTTCGGATTATTTTGATATGGACCTGAGAACGGCAGGTATCATTGCAGGTATTTTTGGCTTAATGAACATCTTTGCAAGATCACTGGGAGGCATGGTTGGCGATAAGTTTGGGAAAATGGCCGGATTAAATGGAAGGGTAAAATGGTTATTCATTGGATTATTCTGCGAAGGACTTGCCTTAATGCTTTTTTCAAGAATGGGTACTATTCCTTTGATTATCATGTCTTTATTGATTTTTAGTTTGTTTGTTCAAATGAGTGAGGGGGCAACTTATAGTGTGGTTCCATTTATTAATAAGAAAGCGCTTGGAGCGGTTTCTGGAATCGTTGGAGCAGGTGGTAATGCCGGTGCTGTGGCCGGTATGTTCCTTTTCAAAAAACAACTGACTGGATTAGAATGGACCGAATCCTTCCTTTATCTGGGAATAATCGTAGGAGCAGTTTCTTTCTTGGCCTTCCTGATTCGATTCTCTGAGGAAGATGAAAAAATTGCCAAAATTGAACTTGATAAATCAATTGCTGCGAATAACGTAAAACCAGAGCCTGTAGTAGCGCAATAAGTTTTCAATAATATATTTCCAGTTTGGATGGGGCCTTGATGTAAAAATCAAGGCCTTTTTTATGATAAGCCTTTTCTTCCCAAAGTCCTAAATTAACCATGAGGGAAATTCATTCAATCTAAGTGGAGCATCCTGTTAAATAAAATTTTTACGTATTTTTACGCATTTATTTACTAAAAAAGAAGCAAAATTTAAATTAAATACGTATTTTTGTTACGTATTTACTGAGGTAAGTAAAGGCGAATCCTTTTACTTGTACAAAAAGGAGAAGTCATAAAGATAAATTTACAATCCTCTCCACGTAAATGGATCGGTAATGGGGGCCTTTTGGCCTCCACTACTTTGTTTTTGAGGATTGATAATTAACTAAAAATAGGAATAAGTAAGGAATTTAGAGCGAAGTTTAGTTAAGGTTTAAGTCGACTATATTCGTTTTCACCGCTTTAAATTCTTTCTTATTTTCCTATAAATAAAATGAATGCTCAAAGAGCTTTCAACATGAGAGGATTTAAATATTTATTATCATGATTACTGGCAAATCAGATTCTTTTAAAACTACATGTTCCTATTGCGGAGTTGGATGTGGAATTGTTGTTAAAAAGGACAAGAGGGGAAATCTTGAAGTAGAGGGGGATAAAGATCATCCTGTTAACAGAGGGATGTTGTGTTCAAAAGGTATGAATTTACATTATACCGTTTTGGATAAAAGTGATCGGCTTACACATCCGAAAATGAGATGGGGCAAAAACCATCCATTACAAAATGTAGACTGGGATACAGCCCTCAACAGGGCATCAGCAGTTTTTAAGGCACTAATTAAGCAATTCGGTCCCGATTCAGTGGGATATTATGTGTCGGGGCAATGCTTAACGGAAGAATATTACCTGGTTAATAAATTAACAAAAGGCTACATTGGAACTAATAACATAGACACCAACTCCAGACTTTGTATGAGTGGTGCGGTGATGGGTTATGTGAAGACACTCGGTGAAGATAGTGTTCCAATAGCCTATGATGATATTGAACTGGCGGATTGTTTTATGGTAGCCGGGGCTAATCCTGCCTGGTGTCATCCCATTTTATTTAGGAGATTAGAAAAACATAAGGAGGAAAACCCGCATGTAAAACTGATTGTAGTAGATCCAAGGGTTACACAAACCTGTGCCATGGCAGATTTACATATTCAATTACGGCCGGGAACTGATACGATTTTATATCAGGCCATAGGGAGGGCTTTAATTGAACATGGTGATATTGATCTGGAATTTATTAGAAATAATACAGAGGGATTTCAGGAATACAGAAAACTGGTAATGCAAAGGACAATTAAAGAGGCCTCTGCGATTTGTGATGTTCCTTTACATGTAATCGAAAAAGCAGCTAGATATATTGGTGAGGCCAAAGGATTTATCACTATGTGGGCCATGGGACTTAATCAAAGTACCGATGGTGTCAATAAAAACCTTTCGCTTTTAGACCTGAATCTTATTACCGGTCATCTTGGAAAACCAGGTTCGGGGCCATTTTCTCTTACCGGACAGCCCAATGCAATGGGCGGAAGAGAAGTGGGGGGTATGGCGACTTTACTCGCAGCCCACAGAAACCAGGCTAATCCTGAGCATAGAAAAGAAGTAGCAGATTTTTGGGGGGTAGATTCACTGCCGGATAAACCCGGGCTTACTGCCACTCAGATGTTTGATGCCCTGAAGTCTGGAAAAATGAAGGCAATTTGGATCGTTTGCACCAATCCTTCAGTTAGTATGCCTGATGCAAGGCTGGTTGATGAAGCGATGAAAATGGCTAAGTTTGTAGTGGTGCAGGATATTTCAAACCGGTCTGATACTACCAAATATGCTGACCTTCTGCTTCCTGCAGCGGGTTGGCTGGAGAAGGAAGGAACCATGACTAATTCTGAAAGAAGAATTACTTATCTTCCAAAAGTGGTGGATGCTCCGGGTGAGGCTTTACCCGATTGGGAGATTTTTTGCCGATTTGCCAAAAAAATGGACTATAGCGGATTCGATTTTAAGAACCCCTCTGAAGTGTATGATGAGCACTGTGCTTTAACAAAAGGTACTAATATTGATATTTCCGGGCTGAATTACCACAGGCTACAAAATGAAGGTTCTTTCCAATGGCCTGTCCCTCACAAAAGCCATAAAGGTACTCCCCGGTTATTTACAGATAAGGTGTTTTACACCCCTTCTCAAAAAGCACAAATCCACATCGATGGACCTACAGTTGAAGCTGAACCTCTTTCAGGGGATTATCCTTTAATTCTAACCACAGGGAGGGTAAGGGATCAGTGGCATACCATGACCAAAACCGGGAAGGTGAATAAACTTAAAAAACATATTGCCAAGCCCTTTTTGGAAATGCACCCCATAGATGCGGATTTGAGGGGCGTAAAAGAACACGATACTGTGGTTGTAAAAAATGAAAGGGGAGAAGTGCGGGTAAATGTGACTATAACCGATAGGATAAAACAGGGAGTTGTTTTTCTGCCAATGCATTGGGGAAAAATTCTGAATAAGGATTTTGGAAGAGCCAATAATATTACCAGCAGTGCTTTCGATCCGGTATCCAAACAACCGGGATTTAAATATGCTGCGGTGGAAGTTTCCAAATACACCAAAGAGAAGCAAAAAATTGTAATTATAGGAGCGGGTGCAGCAGGTTACAGGTTTATTAATACCTACAGGGAAATCAACAAGGAGGATGAAATCCATGTTTTTTCCAATGAAAAATATCCATTTTATAACAGGGTTTTACTTCCTGAGTATGTGAATGAGCAATTGGGATGGGAGGACCTGGTGAAATTTAAACTGGGAGAATTTGAAAAGCTGAATGTACACCTGCATGTTTCGAATAGCGTAATGCAGGTAGATCGGGAATCAAAAAGCATCACCGATAGCAAAGGAGAAAAGCACAGTTATGATATCCTGATAATGGCTACTGGAAGCCGGGCATTTGTTCCCTCAGATGTTCCCATTCATCTTCCGGGAGTATTTACCATGCGTAACCGGCATAATGCTGATCAGTTGAAGGAGGTGCTAAAACCCGGAGGACATGTGGTGATTGTAGGCGGGGGCTTATTGGGTTTGGAACTGGCTGCTGCACTTAAAGAAATTAATGTGGATATTTCAATTGTGCAACTTGGTTCCAGACTAATGGAAAGGCAGCTTGATCCCATTGCCAGTAGATTATTGAGGCAAAGGATAGAGGAAATGGAAATCCAATTGTATTTAAATGATCAGGTGCAAAACCTTGAGGTTGGGGAAGAAAACTCTGGTGTTTTTGCCCACTTAAAATCAGGTAAATCTTTGCACTGTAATGCCATTGTTTATGCCATCGGGACACGCCCAAATATTGAATTGGGAAAAGCCGCTAACCTGAAATCAGGAAGGGGGCTGGTGGTGAATGATTATTTACAAACCAGTGATCCCACCATTTTTGCCATGGGGGAAATAGCGGAACACAACCGGAAGCTAAACGGAATTACAGCAGCTGCAGAACAACAAGCTGATATAGCTGCAAGATTTATTTCTGGTGATTCAACCAGTATTTACACCGGATCTGTTCCGATGAATATCCTTAAGTTTTCTGATCTCGATCTGGCTTCTATCGGAATACCTGAAATTCCCACGGGAAAGGAGGAAGATTATGAAGAGATCATCTTTCTGGATCAGGCCAAAACTTATTACAAAAAATGTATTATCCACCAGGATAAATTGGTCGGGGCGATTCTTCTGGGGGATAAATCTGAATTTGCCGAGTTCAAAAGTTTGATTGAAGAGGAGATTGAACTTTCCGAAAAAAGAACAGAATTATTGAGGTCGAACAGTAATAAAGAACCTGTTATTGGCCCATTGGTATGTTCTTGCAGCAATGTAGGGAAGGGCAATATTGAAAAGGCCATAGAGGGTGGATGTACCGTGTTTAATGACCTTTGTACCCAAACTGGAGCTGGATTGGGTTGCGGAAGTTGTAAGCCGGAAGTTAAAAACATTCTGGAGGGAAAGCTGGCTGTGGTGAAGTAGAGGAGGTTGGTTAGAAACTGTTAATTTTGAGCAAAAAGTATTAAATTAAAATGGCAATACAGAAAAGGGATTTAGTAAGGGTCTTTGTAAAAGGAGGAATCATTTCCCCGGGAGACCTTTTAAAAATAATAGAGACGGCTAAGGAGTTTGGGACAGATTATGTGCATTTCGGTTCCAGACAGGATATTTTATTTCCGGTTATTGAGAAGAACAAAGAAAAATTGAATGAGACGTTCAACTCTATCCAGACAGAATATGATGTGGATGGGGAAGAATATCAAAATATTGTAAGTTCGTATGTGGCACACGATGTAATGCCAAAAACTTCATGGCTGGCCCCACATATTTATCATTATGTGCTGGATACATTTAAACACAGGCCCAAGTTTAAGATCAACATTGTAGATCCTGCCCAAAGTCTGGTGCCCTTGTTTACGGGGAATATTAATTTTATAGCTTCTTCTTCCGATAATTACTGGTTTTTATATCTCCGGTTTTCCGAAATTGGGGAAAAACCTTTTGGCCTGCCTATTCTCATCTATGGTTTTGATCTGGCTAAAGTTTCCAAAGCAATTGAAGATATGAAGCCTCTGGAAAATAATATGGGCTATGAAGAAATCTATAAAAAGTTGTTGGTGGATGTGCCAATGAATACTCAGCCAATTGAAAATGAGCTTATTTTTCCTGATGGGAATTTTCCTTACTACGAAGGAATGAACAGGGAAGCAGCTGATAAATATTGGCTGGGATTGTATTGGAGGAATAATCAATTTACCATAAAGTTTCTGAAAGAGTTGTGCAATCTATGCATGGAAACCAAAATTGGTAAGGTGAGTTTAACACCATGGAAATCTTTTATTGTACATGGCATTTTGGAGAAAGACCGGCTTTCATGGGAAAAGCTGATGGGAAAGTTTGGTATAAATATGAGGCATTCAGCATTGGAATTGAACTGGCATTTGCCAGTATTGGATGACGAAGCACTTGAATTAAAAAACTTTTTGGTAAGGGCACTTGACCAACAGGATATCTCAACATATGGACTGACCTTTACTGTAAAAACCAGTAGGAAAATAGTGTTATTTACTTCTGTTGTAATAGAGAAGAATGTGAAGACTAATGAAAATGAACCAGATACTTTTAATATTCTTTATTCCAAGGATTTTAACCCAAACCTTTCAGAATATTTCTATTATGCCAAAAAAGTAACCAGAGAAATCCTTCCTCCATTGCTCATTGAGCTTAGTCATATGTACTATGATCAATTGGATGTGAACCTGAAAAAGAACAATAAAAAGGATGCAGAAAGGCAGCAGTCAATCTCTGATAGCATTTACCAGTGCGGCAATTGTATGACCGTTTATGATCAGCAATATGGTGATGAAGCAGCAGGAATTGAAAGAGGCGTTTCTTTCGAAGACTTGCCAGAAACCTATTCCTGTCCCTTGTGTGGAAGTCCTAAAACTGAATTTGAAAAGGTCTCTTAAGGAAAAAAAGGTGGACTTCACGTGAATTGTGAGTCTGGGATAATGTAGTCATTTAGTTGGCTAATTATCCCTTTTTTTCTGCTAATTACCTTACTTTTTCCACCTCTTTTTTTTGCCCAAATTTTGAAGATTGAGGGACTCTGTATTTTTGAAAGGGTATCGCCAGTAAATTGCCTATATTGTCATTTTCTTTAGGGTCCATATGGGTATCAATTCCATAAATTAGTCCTTTGGTGTTTTCCACTTCAGCAAAAGTGCCAAAAATTCTGTCCCAAAATGCAAAAATATTTCCATAGTTAGTATCAGTAAGCGGTTGCTGATAATGGTGATGGACCTTATGCATATTTGGGGTGATAAATACATATGACAGTATTTTATCAATTCTTGGAGGCATATTCAGATTGGCATGGGTAATATGGGCAAATAATACTGAAAGACTTTGGTATAGCATTACAATGCCCATAGGAGCACCTACTATCATTACGGCACAAATTGTGAAAAATATTCTAAAAACAGTTTCCCCGGGATGGTGTCTGAGTCCTGAGGTGACATCAATGGTAGTGTCGCTATGATGAACCAGATGAAATTTCCACATCCATTTTACTTTATGTTCCAGCCAGTGGATAAAATAGGCTCCGATCAGGTCAAGTAGTAAAATTCCAACCACAACCTGTGCCCATAAGGGCAAATCGATTACGTGTAATAAACCAATTTTATTGGAATAGGTAAAAGTAGAGGCCCACAATAGCGCTCCGGCAAGTCCAAAACCAACAATGGCGGTAGTAAGATTGAAAAACATATTGAGAGCGCCATGTCTGAATTTTTTATATTTAAATTTAAATAGCGGTAAAACACCTTCCAGTACCCAGAAAAATACGATTCCTCCAAGTAATAGTCCTGTTCTGAAGCTGGTTGGTACATGTTCAAAAAAATTGATTAAGGCTTCCATATTTTATGTTTGGTAATGTGGTGGTAAATAATTGGTTTGGATAAGCAGGTTATGCCTATAAACAAATATAAATATCTTATTTCGATTTTTTAGGTAGACTTTTTCTCTCAAAAATTATTATTTCAAGCAAAGTTTTTTCATGGAAATATATAATGGCACAAATTCAATTTTATTCCTGTGATTGCAGCTTTAAATCTTTTAATTTGCCACCAAATTATATTATAGACAAAACCATTTAGATATATATAAAATGAAAATTTATACGAGGTCGGGAGATAAAGGAAAAACAGGAGTTTATGGAGGGCAGCGGGAGTTCAAGGATTCTCCCAGAATAGAATGTAATGGAACCCTGGATGAAGCCAATTCAACCATAGGATTACTGCGGTCCAAATTACCAGGAAACCATGAATGGCAGGAAAAGCTTCAAAAAATTCAGGTGGATATGATGGATATGATGTCGCATCTGGCTACACCTTCTAATGCTAAGAAACAGAATACTAACCACAAACCAGAAGATGGACCAGCATTTTGTGAACAATGGATTGACGATCTTGAAAGTGAGATGAAGGAACCATCCGATTATTTTTTATTACCAGGTGGAAATGAAGTGTCTGCTCTTTGCCATGTAGCCAGAACCCAGATGAGAAGAGGAGAAAGGCGATTGATTACCCTGATTAAAGAAGATCCGGAAAGCGTAGAGGATTACATTCCGGCCTATATTAACCGGTTATCTGACTTGTTTTTCACACTGGCCAGGGCGGAAATGGATAAGCAGGGAGTAGTAGAAGAAAAATGGAAACCTTTTATTTATAAAAAGTTTAGATAATCGGCTTGAGTTAATTTAAAACTTCTTCAATCTATTAATTTTTTACCACAATGGGGGCAGTATTTATAAGCTCCCTTTTTGCCTTTGTCTTTTTTCGATTTTTCCTTTTCCCTTATTTTTTCGATAAACTTCGAACTGATAATTCCGGTAGGCAAAGCGACTACACCAATGCCTAGTAAGGCGATAATTCCACTTATAAACTTTCCCCACCCGGTAACCGGGTAAATATCTCCATACCCCACCGTAGTAAGTGTGGCAATGGCCCACCAAAATGATTGCCCGATATTAGAAAAGTTGTTGGGTTGAATCTGATTTTCAAGATGATACATTATGGTGGAAGCTATGATCAGTAATAAAAAAGTGATGAATAAAGTCACCGCAATATCGCTTTTGGCCTCTCTGAAAACACTGATCACCATTTTAAATGAAGTAGAATATCGTTGTAATTTTAAAATCCTCAGGAGTCGTAGCAGTCTCATTGATCGTACTACTCTGAGGTCAACCTTCATCAAAAATGGAATGTAAAAAGGCAAAATAGATAGCAGATCGACAAGCCCGTAAAAAGAAACCATGAACTTTATAGCGCTTTTAAATTTTCCGTGTTTGGGATAAAGCATGTCACTTGTCCATAGTCGGAGCAGATATTCTATGGTAAAAACCAATACCGAAAATATTTCGATAATGTTAAATAATGTAGTATGGGCCCCATAAAAGTGCTCAAAAGATTCAAAAAATACGGCAAAAATATTTAGGGTAATAAGTGTAGTAATGAAATATTCGAACCACCTGTTTTTTTTAGTTTTTGAATTTTCATCAGGTTGGATAGTATGAAATACTTTCTCTTTAAATGTCATGGGAAACTCCTTGGGCAATTTTTGTCTATTTCAATATCCTTTTTAAAACACCCCTTTTCCAAAGATTTAGCAGAGGAAAACTTCAGGAGTGTTTTAATTACTTTTTGTGAAAGTTAAAACTAAGCAATTTTGTGTACTTAGGAAGGAAATTGTGAGAGTTTGATTTGGGAATAAGGAGAAATGAGGGGTATGGGAAATGCTTTCTTTGATTCATTTCCCAAAATTTGTAATGTATTCCAACCCTATGCCTTTAATTTGCCTCCATAGGCTTTTTTAAATTTTTGTACTTTAGGGTTGATCACCAGAGCACAATAAGTTTGCTCAGGATGCTCATTAAAATAGTTTTTGTGGTCTTCTTCGGCTGGGTAAAATACCTCAAAGGGCACAATTTCTGTCACAATGGTATCAGGCCATAAACCAGCCTCTGCTGTCAGTTTTTTAGACTTTTCGGCTATTTCCTTTTGTGTATCATTATGGTAAAATATGGCAGATCGGTATTGCGTGCCAACGTCATTTCCCTGCCGGTTTAAGGTGGTGGGGTCATGGGTGTTCCAGAAAACATCTAAAATTTCTTCAAAGGAAATGATTTCAGGATCGAATTCAATTTGTGCTACTTCTGCGTGTCCGGTTCTTCCTGTGCAGACTTCTCTGTAAGCAGGATTTTTTATATGCCCACCAGAATAGCCGGGAAGTACAGATTTTACTCCTTCAAGTCTTTGAAAAATTGCTTCAACGCACCAAAAACACCCTGCGCCAAGTGTGGCAGTTTCTGTTATATTTGTCATTTGATTTTTCTATGTTTGATATTGATTTCCAAAAACAAAAATTCCTCAAAACAATTCCTTTATTTTGATAAATATCCCCAAAAAAATAATATTTCCATCACTTTTGTGACTGACTAATACCATTTTAAATGCCTGTAGCTTCAAAGGAAAATATAAGGGTGCAAAGTTGGGTAGTAATTGTGTCATTATTGCTGCTAATAGTGAAATTTATAGCTTTTTATGCCACCCACTCTATTGCAATCCTTACCGATGCCCTGGAAAGTATTGTAAATGTTACAGCAGGTTTTGTCGGGCTTTACAGCCTTAAGGTATCTGCCCGACCGAAAGATGCCAATCATCCTTATGGCCATGGGAAAATAGAATTGGTTTCGGCTGCGCTTGAAGGTTCCATGATTATTCTTGCTGGTGGGTTTATTATTTATAAATCTGCGCTGAATCTTATTGTTCCTCCGGAAATTGAAAAACTCGATTTTGGCATTCTGTTGGTGTTATTTTCAGGAATCGCCAATTATCTCCTCGGATATTATTGCATAAAAGTGGCCCAAAAAACCAGGTCTATGGCATTGAAGGCTAGTGGTAAACACCTCATTACAGATACTTATTCTACGATTGGAATAATTCTGGGCCTCGGATTGCTTTATCTTACCGGTTTTGTCTGGATTGATAGTTTAGTTGCTGCCATTTTTGGTTTTATAATTATTTATACCGGTTTGAGAATAATTCGAAGCACTATTTCAGGAATTATGGATGAAGCAGATGAAGAATTGATTTCCGAGTTGGTACAAAGTTTAAATGAAAAAAGGAGAGAGAACTGGATTGATATTCACAATCTACGAATCCTGAAATATGGCAACAAACTCCATTTGGACTGTCATTTTACTGTTCCATGGTATCTTACTGTAAAAGAAGCGCATATGGAAGTAGAGGAAGTTGCCAAGCTGGCTGAAGATCAGTTTGGGGAAGTGATCGAACTTTTTGTGCATACAGATGGGTGCCAGCCACATTCCTGTGGATTATGCATAAAGTCTGCCTGTAGCCATAGAAAGAAAGAATTTGTAAAAAAACTTACCTGGGATATTAAAAATATTACCAATAATAAAAGCCATAGAATTGAAACAAATGCTTAATGCTGTTTATAGTTTTGTTTTTAAAAGATGAATACTTGCTTCAAGGTGTTTTTTATACCCTCTGAAAAGCAGTTTTTTATGTACCATCAATTCCCAAATTAGCCAGCCGTATACCAGGCAATATTCCAGCGCAACCAGCCAAAGGTTTTCAATGTATTGGTTTGTCTGGTAGGTAGCATAGGATAAAATGGCTAAAAATGACCATAAAACAGCAAAACGAAATTTCAAGGGAACAGAAAGGAATACCAATGTGGTAATATACCAGGGATGAATGATGGTTGCTACAAAGAAGTAAGCAGAAAGAGCAAATAGCATTTTCTCCCAAAGATTCTCCCACTTGTCTCTTTGATTAAAAGTGAGCAAAGCAATTAAAATAACAGGTATAAAAGAAAGCCTTATCCCAGCAGTCTGGATTATATTATAACCCTTTACCTGAAAACCTATCCATCGGACAATGTAGTAAATACTTGCATTGAATTCGAATTTTTTAAAATAAAGGTTGATGGAATCAGAAAGATTATAAATCATTTCAAAATTGAAAAAAGGCAGAAATAGCAAAATACAGGTAAGCCCTGTGATGAGATAGTAGGAAATAGCCTTTTTCCATCCCAGATAGGTAATGAAAAAAGGCAAAAACATTAATGGAAGTAATTTGGAAGAAATTGCCAAACCGAAAAATATAGGAGAGAGGAGCAATTGATTTTTGAGTAGGAAATAAAGTGATAAACAAAGGAAGAAAATCATCCAGGCTTCGGGGTGTACATTGCCAGATAACTCGATAATAATCAGAGGGTTGAATGCATAAGTCAGTACAAGTTTTTGGTTCCATTCATTCTTCTTTGTGAGCTGAAGTAAAAAGTAAATGGTACCCAATTCTGCCAGCAGAATGAAAATTCTAATGATCACGACATTATATAAAATGGATTTATCCCCACCAAAAGCCGATACAAAATAAACGAACTGACAAACAGGGGGGTAAATCGTGAAATAGTTTGGAGAGTTTAACTGCTCAAAAAGCGTATTATTGATTCCCGGAATCCCTTGTTGCAGGTAATGAGAGGGTAAGTGTAAAAATGGGTTTTCACCCTGGAAAAGCAACCGGCCATCCCAGATGAACCTGTAAAAATCATCGGAAAGGTTGGGAACAGATAGCAGAAATATTAACCTGAAAAAGATGACAAAAGCCAGTAGAAGATGAAAAGAAATGTTGGACCTGATCAAAAAAAAGTAACCTACAAACAGAAGGGAAAAAATACTCAGAATTTCAACAAAATTGGTTCGGTCCGTGAAATATCCAATCCTGATATATAGAATAAGTGAAATGACCAGTAAAATTAATTGAATATTTTTTTTGAAGTGTTTCAGTGATCTTTCCATTCTGTAGTGTGATTCAGGCAACCTTTTTTCAGGAAAATTAATTAGGAAAATGAGGATTAGGAAAAGGAAAGTAAAATTATATTGATACTTTATTAATTTTGTGGAAATTTCGGAAAACCGGAAATGTATTTTTTATTTGGTATTTATTGAAAGGGCCTGCGAATTGCTTCTTATTTATACCTAAAAATGCAATAGACAAAATGAACAGAATTTTATTATACCTGGTCTTAATGCTGAGCATACCGGCATGTGAATACCTGAAAGGAACAGGAGGTGGACTGGAGGAAGAAACGGCAGTGGCCAGAGTAGGAGATAAATATCTATATAAAAATGAACTGACTGGTTTGGTTTCCAACAGGAGTTCTTCGGCTGATAGTGCTAATATTGTGGAAAGGTATGTGGATACCTGGATTAAAAAGCAATTATTGTTGAAAAGTGCAGAGGAAAATATGGATTTGAATGAGGAAGAGTTATTGAAAAAAATTCAGGATTATCGGTATCAGCTTATTGTATACGAATATGAAAAGGAATATATCAAGAAACATCTGGATACTACCATTTCAGAAACTCAAATTCAGGAGTATTATGAGGGAAATGTGGACAATTTTCAACTAAAGCAGAATATCGTGAAGGGTTTGTTTTTAAAAGTACCTAATGAAGCTCCCAAAATTGATGACCTGAAGTCATGGTTTAATTCAAATAAACCACAGGATGTAGAGAAAATTACCTCCTATGCTTATAGTTTTGGCGATAGTTATCTTTTGGATGATTCTGTCTGGATTGATTTTGATGAATTTTTGTACAATACTCCATTTAATGATGAGATAACAAATCCGATCCAGGTTTTGAAAAAAGGGAAGTTCCTTCAGACATCGGATTCCCTATATAAGTATTTTATTAAAATAAATGATTTTAAAATTATTGATGAACCATCTCCTCTTGAATTTGTAAGGGATCAGGTGAAAAATATTTTGTTGAACAAAAGGATTGTTGACCTGAAAAAAAAACAGGAAGACGAAATTTATGATAAAGCATTAAATAGCAATGAATATGAGATTTATAAGTAAAGTTTTTGATAAAGTGTTTAAGTCAGCTTTATTTCTTTCCTTTTTTCTGTCAATCCAAATAGCAAATGGACAAGGTGATGGTGTAATTGTAGATAAAATAATTGCCAAGGTTGACAATTATATTGTCCTGAAGTCCGAATTAGAAAATGCTTATTTGGGCCAGCTTGCCAATGGAGAAACGCCAGGGCCAAACGCCAAATGCCAGATATTACAGCAGTTGATTGTGAATAAAATATTAGTGGCGAAGGCAGAGATTGATTCAGTTTTGGTAGAAGAAGTAATGGTTGATGGAGAATTAGACAGAAGGATGCAATATTTTATACTTCAGGCAGGAAGTGAAGAAAAACTTGAAAGGACATTGGGAAAAAAGGTAAGTGAACTGAGGGATGAATTAAGAGATCAGGTTTGGGAGCAATTAACCGCCCAGAGGATGCAACAGGAAATTACAGCTGGTGTGTCGGTGACTCCGGCTGAGGTAAAAAAGTTTTTTAAGCGTCTTCCTAAGGATAGTATCCCATTTCTATCCGCAGAGGTAAAAGTAGGGCAAATTGTAAAATTTCCTGAAGTAAGTAAAGCCGAAAAGGATAAAACGAAAAAAGCTTTGCTCGAACTTAAGACCAGAATTGAGTCAGGAGAGGATTTTGGAGAGCTGGCCAGAACATTTTCTGAAGACTATGGCTCAGCCAAAACCGGAGGTGATTTGGGCTGGCATGGAAGGGGAGAGTTAGTTCCGGAATTCGAAGCAACAGCACTGAGAATAGAACCCAACGAAATTGCAGATCCCATTGAATCTGAATTTGGTTTTCACCTTATTCAATTGTTGGAAAGGAGGGGGAATCAATTTAGGGCAAGGCATATTTTAATGAGACCAAAATCTAATAATACAGACATGACTCAGGCGGTTTCGCTTTTGGATAGTGTTCGTAATTTAATTGTAAGTGATAGTATGACATTTGAAAATGCTGCAAAGGAATTCTCAGATGACCAGGCCACCAGAGCTAATGCAGGATTTTTCAAAGATCAAAGAACAGGAAGTAGTATTGTTTCTACTGAAAGCCTTGATCCGGTTATTTTCTTTACAGTAGATACCATGAAGGTAGGCTCACTTTCCCAGCCTATGACATTCAGAACAGAAGATGGGAAAAATGCGGTCAGGATGTTGTATTATGAAAAATATACACCACCTCATTTTGCAAACCTAAAGGAGGATTATCAAAAAATGTATGTGGCGTCATTAAATGGGAAAAAGGCTGAAGTTTTAGATAAGTGGCTGAAAACAGCTAAAAGAGAGGTATTTATAGATATTGATGCAGAATACAATCAATGCAATATTCAGGAAGAATTATAAACGAGGCTTAATTGTATTAATAATATTTTCTGAAAGTTTTATTTAAAATCAATAGAAAAGTTGCTGGTATTAAAATGCCAGCAACTTTTTTTTTATTTTTATGTTATTTTAAAAACCTTTACTTAATATTGAGTTAATTTTTTCGCACTCAATTTTTTAAACATATAATCCTAATGTCTATAAATTTTAGCTCCGATAAAGAGGCCGCAGATGCTTTAAAAGAAACCTATGATAAACTCACAAATGAAATATCCAAAGTAATTATTGGCCAGGAAGAGGTGGTAAAATTAATTCTAACCTCAATCTTTTGCCAGGGGCATTGTCTTTTGGTTGGTGTGCCTGGTTTAGCCAAAACATTACTTATCCAAACAACTGCTTCAGTTTTAGACCTTGATTTTAACAGGATTCAGTTTACCCCAGACCTGATGCCCTCAGATATTGTTGGTGCTGAAACTATGGATAAGGATAGGAATTTTCAGTTTATAAAGGGACCCATATTTGCAAATATCATTCTTGCCGATGAGATTAACAGAACCCCTCCCAAAACTCAGGCGGCTTTACTAGAATCTATGCAGGAATTTTCTGTAACGGTGGCTGGTAAACATTTTAAGTTGGAAAAGCCATTTTTTGTGCTTGCTACGCAAAACCCAATAGAGCAGGAGGGAACTTATCCTTTACCAGAAGCCCAATTGGATAGGTTTATGTTTAATATTTTATTAGATTATCCCTCGTTTGAATCCGAAGTTCAGGTTGTAAAAGGTACCACCACAGATACAAAACAGAGTGTAAATAAAATTACATCTGCTGAAGAAATTATTTATTTCCAAAATCTGGTGAGAAAAGTGCCTGTGGCAGATAATGTAATTGAATATGCTGTTGAATTAGTGAGAAAAACCAGGCCCTTTACAGATAATGCAGCCGGAAGCTCAAATGATTTTCTTGATTGGGGAGCAGGGCCTCGGGCTTCGCAATACCTGGTGTTAGGAGCCAAATGTAATGCTTTAATTACTGGGAAATATTCCCCGGATATCGAAGATGTTCAGGCCATGGCTATCCCTGTCCTTAGACATAGAATTGTAAGGAACTTTAAGGCTGAAGCCGAAGGGTTAACAATTAATAAGATTATAAATGATCTCCTGTAAGCAAAATATAGGAGTTAGCGTATTTAGAAAAGATAATAATTGAAAAGAATTCGAACCTTTTTGGGGTATTATGTTGTAATATAAGTTAGACTTTAGCGATATAATAATACCAATAGAGAGTGTTTTTTGTGTATAAGCTCAGTTTTCTAGAGATAAGGCGATTTTTTTAACATTGATTCACCCTAATAGTCGATTAAAAAAAGTATATTGCAACTTGAAATAATGATAAAATACGATCCTTTTTAATGATTTGATTGATTGGGTATAGTATTTGGGGATAGAAAGTAAATATGATTTTTATATATGATTAAAAAATTACGCAGTTCTAATTAACATTTTTATTCTTTTAATTAATTATAATTCAATATTCAAAAAATGATAGGTGTAAAAAAGACTTTAACAGTATTAGTTATTGCCATTCTTACGCTTCCTTCGGTAACTGCGCAATTAGCTAGAAACAACCAGCCTCAGGAAGAACAATACAACCCGAACTCAATTCGGCCGGTAAGAAAAGATGACATCATGTTCAAGAAGTCTCTTTGGTATCGATTGGATTTGAGAACCAAGATTAATTATCCCATGTTCTCAGAAAACAATGAAATTTCCAGACTTCTGATTGACGCTGTAAAAAATGATATAGTTAAGCCTTTTAAAAATGATTCTCTCCAAACCAGAATGGATAAAAGAGATTTTTTGGAAAGGTTACGCATTCCGCAATATGAACCAGAAGAAGAAATTGTTGGATTTGATAATGATGATGCCTGGGGAGAGCCGGTTCAGGAAGTAGAGCTTGGGCCAGAGGAGTATTTACCCAGACAGCTTTACGTAATTGAGCTTAAAAAGGATATTGTTTTTGATAAGAAAGAATCGAGGATGAAAGATGATATTCAGGCCATTACCATTATTATTCCTGCAGAACAAACGCCAACAGGCCTTGACAAAGTATTAGCCTCATTCTCTTATAAGGAATTGGTAGAGCATGTTTTCAGAAATAATCCTAATGCTCTATGGTTTAACCCCCAAAATTCTGCTGCTCATCTAAATTTGGAAGATGCTTTTACGCTAAGGTTACCACACGGTCAGCTTGTAAAGTATGAAAACCCTAAAAATTCGATGATTGTAGATTTGTATGGAGGAGGAAAAAGAGCCTTAATAGAATCAGAAAAGGCAATTATGCAACTTATGGAATACGAAGCACTTCTTTGGGAATATTAGAATGAAGTGGTTAGTTAAAAGAATAAAACAAAAGCGCCTTTATGGCGCTTTTATTTTTTAGAATAATAGAATAATTTTTGGGAAATATTTTCCAGTTTTTCGCTACAGCTATAAAAACCTTTGCTATCTGATCCAAAGCAAATAGCTTCTCCCTGGGGTTCCAAATCACTATTAAAGTTTTCAATTCTGTATCCAGGGGTAAGTAATGCTTCTTCCAATGATGTTCCTTTTTCACGTGACCAATAATAAACATCCGTATAATTTCTGATTAGTATTTCGTGTCCATCATTTGAAATATCCCCACCAGTGGCTAATGGAAATTTTAGTATACCTATTTTCTCCAGGGTATTGATTTCAAAAAATGAAAATGGGTAAGAAAGCTTGAAAACAATGACATTTAAATCTCTTTTGCTTATAATAAATAAATCCTTTGAAAAAGGATCAACTAGGAGCGTTTCAGCATCCCGGGCCTGATCAGGATACCTGATTTTTATTTCTTCTATTTTCCCTATTGTTTTGGAAAATGGAGTTTCGGATAAATTCATTTCCGGTTCCTCAAACCTGTAAACACTAATATATTCATACTTGCCTTCATTATCTCCAATATCACCAATATAGATGTAGTTCTTTCCATTTTCAGAACCAGGACCAATGGCAATATCTTCCCAATCTCTGTTCTTTAAGTCAGGGAAATCGATTGAGCCTTTTAGTTTTCCTTTATTGTCAATTAGGAACAAATTGGCAGGATTCCCACTATCGTTAATACACCATAAATGTCCTTCATGATGGCTGGAGGCTACAATTCCGGAAATTTCCTCAAGCTCTGGAGTTGGAATATTTCCCGTTTCTACCACATCGTTAAATTCTGGAAATTCATTAGTTGGAATTTCATTAATAGGCTCTTCAGAATTACAACCTAATACTGATAAGAAAATAAAAATAAAACTTATAAACATTTCCTTTTTCAAAATGATTTATTCAGGTTAAAACTAATTATTTGAAGTTTTTAAAGTTTCAATTTATGAGTAAAAATGGAAATGTTTTTCCTTCAATAAAACACTTTTATGGCGAATAGCAGCTGCCGTGTAGTGCGGCAATTTAACCAGGAAAAAAACGAAAAGGAAGGCGAAACAGCCCATTTTTAGCATAAAGTCATAATTTTAAACAACTTCTTTATCATAAAAAATAATTGAAAGGCATTTAGCTTAGATTAATTACTTTGTTTTCTGAAATGGATATAATTTATCCCTCTTTGAAACTTTATTAAAGACATTATATCCTATTTTTATTATTGTAGTTATCTAAAGAAATAACATCAGTTAATCAAAAGTTTGTTTTGTCTCATTATACACAAAATTTAAACTTTTGACTATATTTTTTAAAAATCACCACATATATTAAATCGCAACTCAAATTTTGTGTTTGTATAAAACTATTACGCTTTTTAAACTAATATTCATTTTTGTTTTATTAAAATTGCCTTATGCGGGAACTTCTGGAGCTTTAAGCTATCGCAGTTTTTTTGCAGGCGATACAACAAAGCAAAATAAAGAAAAGAAAAATTCATTTGTAGCATTGCCAGTTGCTTTCTATACACCTGAAACAACCCTGGCTTTTGGGGGGGTAATGATCAATTTATTTAAGTTAGACCCGAATGACACCCTTACAAGGACTTCAAATGTACGGACAGCCCTAATATACACCCTGAGAAACCAGATAATTTTAAGTTCAGATTATAATGTTTTCCTAAAAGAAGAAAAATTTCAAATTCGTGGTAATTTTTCTTTTTTGACCTTTCCCGACAATTTTTATGGTATTGGGAATGACACTGAATTGGATAATATAGAGGTTTATGATAACAACATATTTAATTTTACATTCAGGTTGATGAGGAATGTAGGGAATGGATTTTTTGTGGGTGGAATGTATAATTTTTATTCCATGTTTAATATTCAGCCGGAAGAAGGAAGAATGTTGGAAAATGGTTCAATTGAAGGCTCGGAGGGGGTTGCTCTTTCAGGAATAGGTTTAATTGCTACCTACGATAAAAGAGATAATGTGTTAAATGCTACAAGAGGACATTACCTTGAGTTTTCGTCAAGGTTTTATGCCAAAGCCTTTGGTAGTAGCAATGGTTTTCAGTTTTGGGAGTTTGACTTGAGGAAATATTTCCCCCTTAAAAAAAGACATGTTTTTGCCATTCAGGGGAAAGTAGAATTATCATCTGGGGATGTCCCATTTCAAAAACTGGCCTTGTTAGGAGGAGATAAATTATTGAGGGGATATTACCGAGGAAGATATCGTGACAAAAATCTTTATGTAGTTCAAGGGGAATATAGATACAAAATTTCTAACCGCTTTGGTGTTGTGATTTTTGGTGGCCTAGGAGATGTAGGACCACAGTTGAGCACATTTAAAATAAATGAATCCAAAGCTTCATATGGAGGGGGACTTCGTGTGGCCTTAAACAGGAAGGAAAGAATTAATGTGCGAATTGATTATGGTTTTGGATTTGGCGTTAGTAATTTTTACATTAATCTGGCTGAAGCTTTTTAATCATTTCTTAAATAAGAATTAATTCTCCATTACCATTAAATTCCTTGTTTCTAATGCCTTGCTTACCTATTTTCGCAACTTTCATACTAATTTTTGCACGATTAATCTCATTCCTCAGTTTTAGTGTTTGAAAATATATTTTTGTGAAATTGAAACCTGAATAATCCTTTAATTAAAGGTGAGAAATCTAACTTAGCTTTATTTTCTGCCTTTAAATTGATAGTAATCAATTGATGGGAGATGATAAATTTCATTGCTAATAGTATGAAATAATTGAATTAAAATTTTTGAAATCCTGATTGTTAATCAGGTTTGATGTTGAAAGAAATTTAAATGGACGCTAATAGTTCTAAAGTTCTCAAATCCATAAATCCTACAAAAATAATTTTGCCTATTTTGATAGGGGTGGCGGTTATGGCATACCTTATTTTTAATATAAGCAAAGAGCTTGATTATGAAGATGTTGTGGAGAATATTAAGAATGCTAAGTTACACTGGATTTTTTTAGCCATCGTTGTTTTACTCATTAGAGACTGGGGATATATTGTCAGGATAAGACATCTTACTGATAAGAAACTTGATTGGATAGCCAGTTTATTTGTAATTGTGCTTTGGGAATTTGCCTCTGCTGTAACACCCTCTGTGGTTGGAGGAACGGCTGTAGTAGTTTTTATTATTAATAAAGAAGGGATTCCTTTTGGACAATCTCTGGCTTATGTGATGTTGACTGCAGTGTTGGATAATTTGTTTTTTGTGATCGCTTCCCTGCTTACATTTTTAATTGTTCCATTTGAAATTTTTCCCGCTATAACTGATGATTTCACCATTTTTGGGATGGCTGTCTCAGTAAAAGGAGCTTTTTTTATTAGTGTAGTTCTTATCGCTTTATATACCCTTTTAATGATCTATGGCTTATTTATCAGACCCAGGGCATTTAAATGGATATTAATTAAACTTACCGGAAACCGGCTGTTTAAAAAGTGGCGAAAAGATGCCATTCAGTGGGGGACTGATGTGATTAACGCCTCTGAGATTTTACTGGAGAAAAAATCCAGATATTGGACAAAGGCTATCCTATCCACAATATTTATATGGTCTGCCCGATATTTTATGTTAAACTGCCTTATTGCAGCATTTACCGATATTAATATTGCCAATCATTTCCTCATTTTTGGAAGACAGATAGTGATGTGGATTGTGATGTTAATATCTCCGACCCCGGGTAGTGCGGGAACTGCAGAGTTTGTCTTTCCCTTATTTTTTAGTGAGTTTTTTACCATAGCAGCATTTAGTGCAGTGGTAGCCATTTTCTGGAGGCTCTTTACCTATTATGCATATTTGGGTTTGGGTGTTTTTTTCCTTCCCAGGTGGATTAAACGTGTTTTTGTAGATAGAAAGCAGATAAAAAAGAAGGAAAATTAATTTGTTAAATGGAATTTTTTAGTTTCATCAATTGCTCAAATAACTGGTAAGGAAGAATTCTTCGAATTAAAATAATTATGGATTGTTTGAAGATTAATTGAAAATGGAAAAGTCTCACTTTAATTCTTTTTTCATGTTGTCTTACGATCTTCCAGTTTTCCCTGTAAGCTTTGATTACCTCCATTTCAGATTGTCCGCCTGCTGCATATTTCGCAATTTTTAATCCTGTATTATAAAAAGTTCTGCCTGCTATATAGCTGTTGAATATAAAATTGAAATCAGCCGCAATTTTAAAGGAAAGATCGAAAGGATTCTCTTGTAAAAGGTGAGTTTTAACAAAAAGGGATTGGTGGGAAAAGATCATGTGTTTCCATAATTGTGAAAGCGGTAAGGCTTTCTTCTCTTTTATAAAGGTTTCATGAATTACCTGATGATCACCATAAATAAAATCCGCGAACCTGTGATCAGAACGGAAAACTTCTTCAATGACTTTCTCATTAAAAAAAGAATCTCCTGCATTCATGAAATTAATATAATCTCCTGTTGCTTTTTTAACACCTTTATTCATGGCATCAAACACGCCCTGGTCCTTTTCACTCTGCCAATAGTCTATTTTTCCCTCATACTTTTTAATTACATCATTACTTCCATCTGTGGAACCTCCATCAATTACAAGATATTCCAAATTGGAATAAGTTTGATTTAAAACACTATTTATGGTTTTTTCTACATTTTCAGCTTCGTTGTAAACTACTGTGATTATGGTGACTTTAGGTTTTGATTCCAAAATTTATTTTTATATAAAGTATTGATTATGAATGTGTTTTACTAATTTTCTCTGGAAGATTTTTCGAAATTATTTTCTTGAGTTTCAAAAGTCCGTTTAAAATGATTTTTTTGCAAAAACAAATAACAAATTATTTGAATAGGCTGGTAATAATCCTGAAAATTAGTTTTGGATTTTCTGGCATTCAACTTCAAAAACAAAAAATATGAAAATTGCGATAGGAGGCGATCATGCCGGGTTTGGTTATAAAAGAAAACTAATTCCTATTTTAGAGAAATGGGGACACACCGTTACGGATTTTGGTACTAATAGTGAAGATTCGGTGGATTATCCGGATTTTGCTCACCCGGTTGCCAGTGCCGTGGAGAAAGGAGATTGTGAATTTGGTATATTAATTTGTGGCACGGGAAATGGAGTGGCGATTACTGCAAATAAACATGAGAAAATAAGAGCTGGATTATGCTGGAATGCTGAAGTAGCCACTTTAATTCGCCAGCATAATGATGCAAATGTGCTGAGTATGCCTGCACGGTTTATTTCGCTCGAAGAAGCCGAAAAAATTACTCAAACATTTTTAAATACGGCATTTGAAGGAGGAAGGCATGCCAGAAGGGTTGGAAAGATGAGTTGTTAAACTTAATTCGATATTTATTCAATTTCCTGCGCAATTATTGTCCTAATAAGGCATTGAATGAATATAGCATTTTTTACTTATAAAAGATTAATTTTTTAATGTCAAACTTTAATGTATTAGTTACGGGAGGGGCCGGGTTTATAGGATCAAATCTTGTTGAAAAATTATTATCCCTTGAAAATATTAAAAAGGTGCGTGTTTTGGATAACCTCTCAACCGGTAAACTGGAAAACATTCAGGAGTTTGACGGCAATCCTAAATTTGAGTTTTTAGAAGGAGATATCAGGGATTATGATACCTGCATTAAAGCATGTCAGGGAATTCAGGTAATCACCCATCAGGCGGCTTTAGGGTCGGTTCCAAGATCTATAAATGACCCCGTAACCACTAATGCGGTAAACATTTCCGGAACTCTTAATATTTTCACTGCAGCAAAGGAATTAGGAATAAAAAGAGTAGTTTATGCGGCATCTTCGTCTACTTATGGAGATAGTCCTACACTGCCTAAAGTAGAGGATAAAATAGGGAATCCGCTTTCTCCTTATGCCATCACCAAATATGTAAATGAGTTGTATGCTGATGTTTTTGCAAAACTCTATGGAATGGAAATTATTGGTTTAAGATATTTTAATGTGTTTGGGCCAAAACAAAACCCAAAGGGTGCTTATGCTGCTGTTATTCCCTTATTTATGCAAGCTGTAATTGATAACCAGTCACCTAAAATTAATGGGGATGGTGAGCAAAGCAGGGACTTTACTTTTGTGGCTAATGCTGTTCAGGCAAATTTGAAAGCCTTGTTTACTGATAACTCCGAAGCAGTCAATCAGGTTTATAATGTGGCTTGTGGGGAAAGAACAACATTAAATGAATTATTTCAAATGATTGTGGATGTTGCGGACAAAGGAAACATCAAACCTATTTATGGACCGAATAGGCAGGGAGACGTGAAACATAGTCTGGCTGATGTTTCAAAAGGTAAAAGGTTATTAGGTTACGAACCTGAAGTAATGATAAAGGAGGGGCTTCAGAAAGCTTTTTTGTGGTATTGTAATCAATAAACTGAGGAGAATCCTGGATTGGGTAGCCTGATGTTCGATTGCTTTGAGTAAGAGCTGTTTTTAAAGGAAATTATTTTTTTCTTTGAATGACATATCTCATCAGTTTTTCCAATGACAATTTATATTCAGAATCGGGAAAAGCTGCAATAATTTTGTCCGATTCTTCAAAATATTCATTCATTTTCTCAGTAGCGTAGTTTAAACCTCCAGAAGCTTTAACAAATTCAATTACTTCGTTAACCTTTTTGGGTTCACCGCTTTTGTTTTTGATGATATTAATAATATGCCTTTTTTCCGATTTAGAGGCCTGATTTAAAGCATAAATAAGAGGAAGGGTCATTTTTTTCTCCTTTATATCAATTCCTAAAGGTTTTCCAATTTCCGCTTCTCCATAGTCGAAAAGATCATCTTTTATCTGGAAGGCGATACCCAGTTTTTCTCCAAAGCAAGCCATTTTTTTGATGGAATCCTCATCCGCTTCCACAGATTTGGCTCCAACAGCACAACAGGCAGAAAGTAATGTGGCTGTTTTTTGTCTGATGATTTCGAAATAGATATCCTCATCAATATCAAGCCTACGGGCTTTTTCCATTTGGAGGAGTTCCCCTTCACTCATTTCCCTTACTGCATTGGAGATGAGCTTTAAAATATCAAAATCTCCATGGTCTATTGATAGCAATAACCCTCTGGAAAGCAAATAGTCACCCACTAATACTGCAACCTTGTTTTTCCACAAAGCATTAACTGAAAAAAAACCTCTTCTGTATTGTGCATCATCCACCACATCGTCATGCACAAGTGTAGCGGTATGAAGCAATTCGATCAAGGCTGCTCCCCGGAAAGTTGTTTCTGTAATTTTTCCGCACATTCCAGCGGTTAGGAACACTAGTATTGGTCTGATTTGTTTCCCTTTCCGTTTGATAATAAAGCTCATAATATTATCAAGCAGAGGGACTTTACTCTTCATGAATTGACGGAATTTTTTT
The DNA here is from genome assembly GCF_000379765.1 of Flexithrix dorotheae DSM 6795. Lineage (GTDB taxonomy): Bacteria > Bacteroidota > Bacteroidia > Cytophagales > Flammeovirgaceae > Flexithrix > Flexithrix dorotheae. Next base: position 181,540 of record NZ_KB903509.1, on the reverse strand, counting down.
TCAAATTCCACCATTTCATCAGATATTGGTGCTTTTATGTCGTTGATATTCGATGCCATTCCCATTTTCGGCAATATTACAATCAAAAATTCTAATAAACTAATGCCCGAATTAACAATCAATTAATTTTAATTTAATCCGAAACTTAAAGTTCGATTTAAACACAGATATAGTAAGCAAGGGAGCAAACCTAAAACATTTAATTGATAGTTTTTCAGCTTTGATGTTGTGGAGAGCAAAAAGATAAACAGTAAATTGAATCAGGCAGGCACATATACTATTTTCTTAGTTTCAAAAAACTCTTCTTCAAAGTAATCTGATATTTCAATAAACCTGTAGTTATGTTTAAATTTTGAGAATTCCTCCTTTAAATCTCCTCCTTTCAGGCAAATTATTCCATTCCAAATATCATTTCCCCCCTGATTCCTAACTTTCCCTTTTACCCAATTATAAATCGTATCTATTTTGGCTACGGCTCTGGTAATCACAAAATCAAATTCGTCTTTTACTTTTTCTGCTCTTTGATGTGCATAGGTAACATTTTGAAGCCCAAGATGTTTGGAAACTTCTTCCACTACCTTAATTTTTTTGGCAATAGAATCCACCAAATGAAACTGACAATTAGGATATAAAATGGCAAGAGGAATACCCGGAAATCCACCCCCGGTGCCTACATCAAGTATTTTTGTATTATCCTTAAAGTCAACATATTTGGCTATGCTGAGGGAGTGTAATACATGATGAATATAAAGATTATCAATGTCTTTTCTTGAAATTACATTGATCTTTTCATTCCATTCGGAGTAAATGTCTTGTAACTGACTGATTTGATGCCTTTGTTTTTTGGTTAAATCCGGGAAATACTTGGCAACGACTTCCATAAATTGAAAGGAAATTTTGGTAGGTAAAGCTGAAAAAAATTGACTTGAAAAATTTAAATTACATTTTTGGAATTTTTCACCAAATCATAAAGTAACTCTCTTGCTCTATGCAATTGAGCTTTTACTGTTCCCAGAGGAGCTTCCAATTCCTGAGCAATTTCATCATATGATAATTCCTCAAAATATCTAAGCTTTACGAGTTTCTGGTATTTAAGAGGGAGTAGCGTTACAAATTGCCTGATGATTTCAATTTTCTGACTTTTGATAGCTTCTTCCATCGGGTCCAGGGCACCATCTTTTATATCAATACTTAGGCTATCTCCATCATCTTTGGTGATTTCGGCATTAATACTCATGGTTTCCAGCCTTTTTTTCCTAATGAAGTCGATACAATTATTTGTAGCTACTCTGAAAAGCCAGGTACTAAAGGTATAATCTTTTTTGAATTTTGATAAGTTTCTAAAAGCTTTGGCAAATGCTTCTATAGTTAAGTCTTCGGCATCATCCACATTCCTTACCATTTTCAGCATGGTATGATATACCGGTCTACGGTATTTTTCCATCAAATCAGCATAAGACTTCTCGTCCCCCTCAATCGCCTTGTCGATGAGTTCGAAATCCTCTATAGCCTTATCCGAAAACTTTTTCTTTATTTCCATAATATTTTTTTTGTTGAAATACTCGCAAATCCAATTACCACATAGTAAAATACATACAAAATATCAACAAAGGGTGTTGCCATTACTGGAAAACCTGCCTTCAGTTTTTTATTGGTAAAATAGATGATTAAAGTTAGTGCCAAAATTCTAAATAAATAAAAAACTGACACAATTAGCCAATGATTATTTAGCAAACTTAATATCAATATGCAAAAATAAAATCCGATATGGGAGAAATTTAAAGTCCCAAGGAAAACTTTATTTTCTAAATTATATTTCACCCCCACGGATAAATGCCTGATTTTCTGATTGTACCACTCAAAAAACGTTTCTGGAGGTGCTGAAATTGTTTGGCTCTCCTTGTTAATTACAATTCTCACATTTCGCTTATTCCCCACTTTATTGACAATCAAGTCATCATCTCCGCCAGTAATATTTTGGATGCCATTAAACAAACCACTATCTAAAATAATGGATTTTCTGTAAGAAAGGTTTCTTCCAACTCCCATATAAGGTTTGCCGGCCAAAGCAAATCCCAAATATTGAAGGGCTGTATAAAGTGTTTCAAATTGGATGAATAAATTTAATAATCCAGGCTTTTTTTGATAAACCCCCACACCTAAAACCAAAGAAGTTTCTGTGCCATATTTCCCATTAATAATTGAAATCCAGTCATTTGAAACAGGAAGACAATCTGCATCTGTAAGTAAAATAATATCAGAACTTGCCTTTTTTATACCAAGGTGTAAAGCGTGTTTTTTAGGATTCCAACTTTCCTTTAATTCTTCTACTCTGATAATTTTGAGTGCATCAAATTTTTTTTTAAAACTATTAAGTAAGGCTAATGAGCCATCTTCAGATCGGTCATCCACAATGATGACTTCAAAATTTTGATGAGATTGGGCTTTTAGTGCCGGAATCAATTTCTTTAAATTTTCATATTCATTCCTTGCAGCTATTACCACAGATATTTTTCCAAAATGGTTGGGGTTTATTTGTTCCCTGAAGAATATTAATCTTGAAAAAACAAAAAATATGAAAAACAATTGAAGGCCACCAAAGCCTGTCAGTGTACAAGTTAAAAAAAAATCCAAAAGGCTATTGTTCACAGTTCCAATTCCCAAAAATAGAAATAGGAGGGAGGGAATTTCTAATTTAGCCAAAAAATCCCTTGATTTGCTTATTATTTTTTTGAGCCTTTCTATTTATTGGACATTCTATAAAACATAAATTTACAAATGGAGATCAAGGAGATTATTGAAAATGCATGGGAAAACAGAGAACTTTTAAAAGATTCTGCCACCATAGAAGCCATTGAACATACTGTAGCTGAACTGGATAGTGGAAAGTTAAGAGTTGCAGAACCGACAAGCGATGGTTGGCAGGTAAATGAGTGGGTGAAAAAAGCGGTGATTTTATATTTCCCCTTACAAAAAATGGAAGTGATTAAGGTGGGACCTTTTGAGTTTCACGATAAGATAAAATTAAAAGAGGGATATGCAGACAAGGGGGTTAGGGTAGTGCCTCATGCTATCGCCAGATATGGTTCTTTTGTGAACAAAGGGGTAATTATGATGCCTTCTTATGTGAATATCGGGGCTTATGTAGATTCTGGTACTATGGTAGATACCTGGGCCACTGTGGGAAGTTGTGCTCAAATTGGGAAGGATGTACATTTAAGTGGAGGAGTAGGAATAGGAGGTGTTCTAGAGCCTGTTCAGGCTGCTCCGGTAATAATTGAAGATGGTGCATTTATTGGCTCAAGATGTATTTTAGTGGAAGGGATAAGAGTAGGAAAAGAAGCAGTTTTGGGTGCAAATGTAACTATAACTGCCAGTTCAAAAATTATTGATGTGACTGGAGATGAGCCTGTTATTTATAAAGGTTATGTACCTGAAAGATCAGTAGTAATTCCAGGTTCTATTACCAAAAAGTTTAATGCTGGAGAATACCAGGTTGGGGCTGCATTAATTATTGGTAAAAGAAAAGAGAGTACTGATAAGAAAACCTCATTGAATGATGCCTTGAGGGAAAATGATGTTTCAGTTTGATTTTCGCATTGAAAAACTATAATTTTTTGTAATGGGGAAGGGGGAATCTTTTTGAAGATAATCCTTCCCTTTTTTGTTCTATTGAATCTAAAAACTTACTTTCCAGCCAATGTAATGGTGAAATTTCCTACAATATAATACCAGTTACTTCTTTTAAAGGGAAATATTAAAAAGTGAAGATTAGGGAAGCTTTTCCAGTTTAGACTTTCATTTACCATTTGTGTTACCATCCAGATAGTAAATATTTTGCCCGATCTCAAAAATTTATTGATAAGGGTGATTTCTAAAATCAAAAAAAGTAATAGGAAAAGAAGGAAATAATAATTAATGAAATTATTAGGGAAAATAGTGAATAGTGGAGTATACGAAAACACTCCCAGCAGGAAAAGAAAAACGATAAGAATAGGGAACCAGATGGCTATTTTTCTAAGCTTTACTTTTTTCTGTCATTTCTTCCTTTTTTCCTGGTATGAATTAACTATTCCTAAATGGATTGTTTTGTGGTCTGCTTTATTCCAGTGGACAATTCCATTTTTACAGTCAAAAGGGAAATATATTTTAGCCCGGCTATCCACCCTTATTCTGGATTGTACCGTAATTTTTATTTGTAGTTTATTAGTAGGCAAGGCCTCTCATATTTATTTTTACTACTTTGTTGCCATTTGCGTCCCGCTCATGCTTTTTAGTAAAAAAGAGAAAATTAATACTTTACTTTCTTATCTGCTAATTGGGACAATCATTATCCTGGACGTTTTTTTAGGGTTTAATCCATTTGTGGAATTTAACCCTCCCCTTGAAGTACAGCAAGCCATAAGTCTCTTTGTATATCCAATTGGGCTGACTTTAATTTTTATGTTTGTTTTTTATTTAACAAATGAGTCTTACCTGGCCACGAAAAAGTTTCAAAGTGAATTAGGAAATTCCAATCACTTAAATGAGGAATTACAAAATGTGAATAAAGCACTTGACCAGTTTGTTTATAGTGCCTCACATGATTTAAGGGCCCCAATTGCTTCGGTTTTGGGTTTAATTGAGCTGGCTAAAAGTGAAGATTCCATTGAAAAGGTTAAAGAATATCTTTTATTACAGGAAAAAAGTTTATTGAAGCTTGATGAATTTATTAGAGATATTCTGAATTATTCCCGAAATGCCAGAATGGAAATCCAAAGGGAGGAGGTAGATTTCAATGAAATGATTCACGAAATTTTTAGTCAACATCAATTTAACAAAGTGCCTTTTGAAATTGAAAAAATGAAGTCAGTTTCGCAAAATAATCCTTTCATCACAGATAGAAAAAGGCTGGAAGTAGTTTTAAATAATTTAATTTCGAATGCAGTTAGGTATAGCAACCCTTATATTGAAAGTCCATATATCAGGGTGAATGTGAAGGTGAATCCATCTCAGGCCATCATTAAAGTAGAAGATAATGGGTTGGGAATAGATAATCATCACCTGACAAAGATTTTTGATATGTTCTACAGAGCTACAGACAGAATTGAAGGTACTGGTATTGGCTTGTATATTGTGAAAGAAACCATTGAAAAAATTAGAGGTGAAGTATTAGTAGAGTCAGAGCTGGAAAAGGGCTCTTGTTTCACCGTTATAATCCCCAATTTGAAAGATATTTAACTATTGTAGGGGGCGGGTAAATTAATGTTGCTCAAGTAGTTTTTCCCCTCCTCCTTTTGTATTTTTCTTATAATTTAAACTTCCCCTTACCCTTCTGTAAATTTCCAAAACAAGGCAATTCATAGTTACTAAGTCTTTTTAATTACAATTAATTATAAAATTCCAATTTAATGGATAGTTTTAAGGTCCTTAATATTTGTGGATTTAATTATTCAATTACTTGGTAAATATGAAAAATAATAAAATGCAAAGTTATTGGAAGAAAAACCTCACCTATCTGGTAATTCTTCTCCTTGTCTGGTTCACCGTATCTTATGGATTCGGAATTCTATTGGCGCCTTATCTTGACACTTTCCATCTAGGAGGATTTAAATTAGGGTTCTGGTTTGCTCAACAGGGCTCTATTTATGTATTTGTGATCATAATTTTTGTGTATGTCTGGCTTATGAACAGACTTGATAAAAATTATGATGTGGACGAAAAATAGATCATAATTAGCCTTATTTTTTTAAACTATTCAACTGACAAATAATCTTTCCAAAAAATGGAAGTACAAACCTGGACTTATATTATCGTTGGCTTAACCTTTAGCCTTTATATTGGAATTGCGCTATGGGCCAGAGCCGGATCAACAAAAGAATTTTATGTAGCTGGAGGGGGAGTTCACCCAATAGCAAATGGCTTGGCCACTGCTGCAGACTGGATGTCGGCCGCCTCATTTATTTCTATGGCCGGACTAATCTCCTTCATGGGATATGATGGAGCTGTCTACCTGATGGGCTGGACAGGAGGCTATGTGTTGCTGGCTCTGCTTCTTGCCCCTTACTTGCGAAAGTTTGGGAAATTTACCGTCCCTGATTTTATAGGTGATAGATACTATTCTGATGTAGCGAGAACTGTAGCAGTAGTTTGTGCCCTGTTTGTTTCCTTTACCTATGTTGCCGGTCAAATGAGAGGCGTTGGTGTGGTGTTTTCCAGGTTTCTTGAAGTAGACATAAATCTTGGGGTAATTATAGGTATGTGCATTGTGTTTTTTTATGCTGTTTTAGGGGGAATGAAGGGCATTACTTATACTCAGGTGGCTCAATATTGTGTGCTGATTTTTGCCTTTATGGTTCCTGCTATTTTTATTTCCATACAACTTACAGGAGAAATTCTTCCCCAAATGGGTTTTGGAGGCAAATTAATTGATGGGTCTGGGAATTTTCTTTTGGACAAACTAGACGGACTAAATGAGGAACTTGGCTTTGCGGCCTATACCAGTGGATCCAAAAGCATGCAGGATGTGTTTTTTATCACTGCTGCCCTTATGGTAGGTACCGCTGGGTTACCTCACGTTATTGTGAGATTCTTTACTGTTCCTAAAGTGAAAGATGCCCGAATTTCAGGGGGATATGCCTTGGTTTTTATAGCTATATTGTACACCACCGCACCAGCAATTGCAGCTTTTGCCAGAACTAACTTAATTACAACCGTAAGTAACCAGGATTATGTGGCTATGCCAGAATGGTTTACTAAGTGGGAAGAAACAGGGCTGATAGCCTTCGAGGATAAAAATAATGATGGTAAAATTCAATATGTGGCAGATAAGGGTACCAATGAGTTAACCATCGACAGGGACATTATGGTATTGGCCAATCCTGAAATTGCAGATTTGCCAAATTGGGTAATTGCCTTAGTCGCGGCTGGAGGGTTGGCGGCAGCGCTTTCTACAGCGGCAGGGTTATTATTGGTAATTTCCACCTCGGTTTCCCATGATTTAATTAAAAAGCAGCTCAAACCAGACATTACTGAAAAGGGAGAATTAATCTGGGCCAGAATTGCTGCAGCTGTAGCTATTATCATTGCAGGACTTTTTGGAATATTTCCTCCCGGATTTGTAGCTCAGGTGGTTGCTTTTGCATTTGGACTTGCTGCAGCCTCATTTTTTCCGGCCATTATTCTGGGGATTTTTAATAAAAAAATGAATAAGGAGGGGGCCATTGCCGGAATGGTTACCGGGCTGGTATTTACTTTGTCCTACATCATATATTTCAAATTTATTTTAGATCCTGCAGAAAATATTCCATCCAACTGGATTTTTGGTATATCTCCGGAAGGAATAGGCACCTTTGGAATGTTAATCAATTTTGTGGTGTCATTAATTGTAGCCCGTTTTTATCCGGAACCACCAGAGGAAGTTCAAAACCTGGTGGAAGACATCAGATTTCCAAGAGGAGCAGGAGCAGCAGCAGAGGGGCACTAGCATGAAAAAAGTAAACTTTAAAGTAAAAAAAGACCAGCTTGAGGAAAGCTGGTCTTTTTTTATATGTAAGGAATCTAATAAAAGTCATGTAAGAAAAATTGAATATCATTAAAATTTATTTTTTCAAACATTAATTATCATTAACAAGGAAGTCTGGTAATGTTTATTTCAGATACCTTAATTTCGGAACTTAAGACTAATCTGCATTAATTAATAAGTCTTATCATTTGTGAATTTTAATATGTAAGAATTCTTAAATGATTGCATAAAAATTGCAGAGCATTTCTTTCAACTAAATAAATGCATGAAGATAGAATTTAAAGCTTATAAAAAACACTACAAAAGAAGATGAATTACCAGAAACTACTAAAAGGTGGACTCCTTTACCTAAAGAAATTGGCATTGATTTCAATTTCTCTATTCTTATCCCAGATCACTTATTCCCAGGATGGTGCTTTCAAAATGGAAGCCGAGGAAATGACTTTATCAGGTGGATTTGTTGTTGAAAATGGAGGTTTTGCCTCGGAAGGTTCATTTGTTGGATCAAAAGATGGATCAGGATCAGCAATTTCGGACTTTGTTGGATCAGACAAAAAGTATAAAGTTAATATTGGCTATTTTGATGAAAATGATGGAACCGGGACACTGGAGGTATTGATAAATAACTTAAGTTTAGGAAGTTGGACCTTAAATGAAAATAAAGGAGTTTCAAATGCAAGTGCTGAAAGTTTTGTGAAAAAGTCCTTAACAGCAGAGTTTATTGATATTAGTAATGGAGCTAAGATTGAAATTAAAGGAACAAAAAATAATGGTGAGCATGCTCGGGTAGATTATCTTGAATTTATACCAATTGATGGGAAAAGCGGTTTGCCTGAAGTTGAAATATTTTCACCAAATTCTGGTACAATATATAACTCCCCAGCCAAAATAGCAATAGAGGCCATTGCAACTGATCCAGATAGTGTGGGTATATCGAAAGTTGAGTTTTATCATGAAAAAATACTAATAGGAACAGATTATAATGAGCCATATATCCTAGAATGGGAAAATGTAGTTAAAGGTAAATATTCCATCACTGCAAAAGCTTATGACCTAGGAGGAAGTAGCGGGACTTCCCTGCCTATTTCTTTAAATGTTCTTTCTGAAGGGACAGGTAGTTGTGAAACCCCTTTTGCCGAAAAAAATGGTGTTCTGGTTATGCAGGCTGAAGGGGGAGAATTCACAAATTCTGAATATTGGTTAGTAACAAATGATACATCGGGTTATACTGGTCAGGCTTATATTCAATGGAATCATCCAGAGACCTATACAATATTTCCCCATGGAACAGATCAGGTTAACTATTCTTTTTCAATTACAAAACCTGGAACTTACCGCTTTAGATGGCGAACAAAAATTAATAAAGTTCACCCAACTAAAAATCCCCAACATGAACATAATGATACGTATGTTAGATTTCCAGATGCTAAAGCATTTGGAATAAAAAATGATGGAGGAATTTATTACCCCGCTGGAGGGGTTGGGGTACCTCCTGGCTCTAATATTATTTATAAGAGCTCTGGAGGATGGTTTAAGGTTTTTACTGGGTATAAAACCAATTTATGGAGTTGGGATTCAAGATGTAATGATTCAGAAACTATCGTTTTTGTTACTTTTGATGCCCCGGGAACCTATCAATTCCAAATTGGGGCAAGATCTGTTGGTCATGCAATTGATAAAATAACATTACAACATGAATCAGTAGGAGGTGATCCTTATAATACTTCTGATGAAACATTGTGTACAGAAGGATCAGGAAATAAACTTCCATCTGTAAGTATTACAAGCCCTGCGAATAAGACAAAATTTGAAGAAGGTGTGGGTAGTATTCCAATAACTGCCAATGCTTCTGATCCTGATGGCTCCATTTCAAAAGTTGAATTTTACAATGGAAATACTAAAATTGGAGAAAAAAAATCTGCTCCATTTTCCATAAGTATCCCAAATCCAGAAAATGGAGTTTATTTGTTGTCCGCTAAGGCAACAGATAATAAGGGAGTTACTATTACCTCATCAGGAATTACAGTAGGAGTAGGAAATGTTGATTTAGGAAGTGTAAAACCTTCAGCTAATATTACGTCACCTGGCAATAATTCAGAGGTTGAGGCTGGAAAGAAGATTAGGATTTCTGCAAATGCCTCAGGAGGAAGTGGAGGTATTAAAAAAGTGACTTTCTTTGCAAATGGCCAGAAAATAGGAGAAGATTTCGATTCGGGATTTGGGTTAGACTGGACACCAAATATACCTGGGGAATATGAATTAACTACTTGGGTGGAGGATAATAAAGGTAATGTAGGTTTTTCAAATCCTGTTAAGATTACTGTTTTTATTAAAAATAGTCCGCCTGTAATTTCTCTTATTTCCCCTGTAGATTATGAGGTGATTGATGAAGGGGAAAATTTAAAAATTATTGCTAATGCCGCTGATAATGATGGCTCAATTTCGAAGGTGATTTTTTATGAAGGAGCCAATGTATTGCAAGAGGTATTAAATGCTCCGTATGAGTTTGAGTGGGAAACTCCTGCAATTGGAAATTATGAAATTACTGCCAAAGCCATTGATGATGAAGATGAAGAAACTGTAACAGAAGTGGTTAATATTACAGTGAATGCTCTGCCTACGGTTTCAATTTCAACCCCGCAAGATTCAGAATATTTTGGGAAAGGTACAAACCTTGAAATTTCTGCTGTAGCAGAGGATACTGATGGAACAATAGCTGAGGTTCAATTTTTCTACGGAGAAACACTCATCGGTTCTGATGAAACTGCTCCATTTGCTGTAACCTGGGAAAATCTTCCTGCAGGAGAGCACGAATTGACTGCCAAAGTAATTGATGATAATGGGGGCGAAAAAATGTCCGAAAAAGTAAAAATTACAGTAAATATTCTTCCTATTGTTTCCATTAAAACGCCTGTGAAGAATGCCATTATCACCAAAGGTGACTTGATAACATTGGAGGCTTTAGCTACTGATGAGGATGGAACGATTTTCAAGGTTATTTTTTATGATGGTGAAGAAAGTTTGGGAGAGGTGGAAACAGCTCCTTTTAAATTAGACTGGGAAAATGCTGGAGCAGGTTTACATTCTTTGAAAGCAGTAGCAATTGACAATAATGGAGGTGAATCTGTTTCGGAGATTGTTCAAATTAAAATAAACATTCCTCCTTCTGTATCTTTAGTGAAACCAACAGCAAATGATCAACTTGATTTAGGACAGGTATTTACCATTGAAGCTGGTGCAGAAGATCCTGATGGAGAAATTAAGAAAATAGAATTTTATGCAAACGATGAGCTTATCGGGGAGGATAAAATTGCTCCGTATAAATTTAACTGGAAATCTTTAGAAACTGGTGAAATTCAAATCACTGCAAAAGCCTATGATAATGAAAATGCCATTACCATAAGTGAACTAGTGACTATTATTGTGAATATGGCACCAGAGATTAAAATTATTAAGCCAGGAAATGGATCAAGTGTGTTGGCAGAAACTAATCTGGTTATTGAAGTAGAATTGAGTGATAGGGATGGAACAATAGAAAAGGTTGTCTTTTATGATGGGGAAGATTCGTTGGGGGTCTCCACTAGTGAACCATTTTCATTTACAATCAAGTCTATTTCTGCAGGTGAGCATATATTAAAAGCTGTTGCCTTTGATAATTTGGGGCAAGCTTCTGAGTCTAATATTGTTGAAATTAAAGCAACTTCAAACATTCCTCCTGAAGTTGAAATAGTAAAACCTTCTGATCAAGCTTTATATAATGAAGATGAGGAAATTGTTTTAGAGGCTAATGCATCCGATTCTGATGGCAATATTTCAAAAGTTGAATTTTATAGTGGAGCGACTCTTTTAAGGGAGGTATTTGAAAGTCCTTATCTATTTAATTGGAAAGAGGCTTCCTCTGGAGAACATATAATCACCGCAAAGGCCTATGATAATGAGGATGGTATATCTGTTTCCCAGGATATTAAACTAACCATAAACAGTATTCCAGTTGTTTCCATTACTTCTCCTATAAAAGATGGAGATTTTGTGCCTGGGAAAAATATTTTGATTGAAGTGAATGCTGAGGATGATGGAACTATACAAAAAGTAGTTTTCTATGCAAATGATCAAAAATTGGGAGAATCAGCTACAGCACCTTATAGCTTTGAATGGGCCAAACCAAGTGCTGGAATTTATGAACTTTATGCCACTGCTTTGGACGAAAATGATGGGATCGGACAAAGTCAACTGGTGAAAATTAGCGTAAAAGATTTGACTGCTTCACCAGTTTCTATTATTTCAATAACTAAAGATACCATCGTAGCGCCAGAAGTTGAAATTCCAATAGCTACAAAGATAACTGAGGGGTATGAAGTTGAGAAAGTTGAGTTTTATTTAGATGGAAATAAAGTAGGTGAAGATTCTGAAAAACCATTTGAATTTAATTTGTTAGTTGGAAAGGAAGAAGGAGAACACAAATTGACGATTAAAGCATATCATAGTGGTGGAAAAGTATTTGAATCTGGAGAACTAAATATTACTATTCAGGGAGTTTTAGGAATTAATGAGGCAAATCCTGAAGAAATTGGGTTTAATGTTTACCCAAATCCAAGTGTGGAAAAAGTTTATGTGATTTTGAATTCTGATCAATCTGAAAGAATTGACATCACACTCTCTAATGCCATTATGCAAACAGTACAGGAGAATCAAGCTTATTTACTGAAGCCTGGAGAAAACAGAATTGAAATTGAAATTAAAAATTTTAAACCTGGAATATATATCATGTCTCTGGAGATTGACGGTAAAAGATATACTAAAAAATTCCTGAAAAAATAGTCTTTTCTACCATTCTGATAACATTGAAAGACCAGCTTTCCCCAAGCTGGTTTTTTTATATGTAAGAAGTTTAATAAAAGTCATGATTTTTGCTCAAAGCATTTTTAATTAACCAAAAAACAATTTTTTATCTCTTTTTAAGCTTTTAAGGCTTTTTTTAGTGAAAAAAGAAAAAGGTTAAAACTATTCAAATTATAATAAGCTTGTATTTTTTGATTATTTTTGTGCACAATTTCAAGTTAATGGATGAAAGGAAGGGAGTAATATTTTTCCCTTTTCCTGTGATTAACTTATTGCTTCAACAATTCAATCCAATAACCTTTCAGGCCTTTTTTGATTAACAGAACCAAAACCTAATTGCTTATCAAACAATAGGACATAGGAAAATACGCACATTTAATTATTGAAAATTAGCTTTTCATATACCAGGATAAGAATTATATAAGACTTTTAATCGAATTAATTTTATGGTAAAACAATACCAGTTTTTTATATTTTTTCTGTTGGTGATTGTAGCCAATACTAAAACCCAGGCAACAGATTTTTTTTATAAAATAAATGGAGATTCTTTGTCAGTGTCTTACCCAACAGAAGGCAGTGAGTTTAATGAGATTGATAGTATAACAATTGATCTGAATATTCAATACTCTACAGATTCTATTGACAAGATAGAGTTTTTTGCTGACACCATTAAAATTGGAGAGACTAATTCTGACCCATATTCATTTACATGGAAAAATTTATCGCCCGGAAATCCGAATGTTTTTGCAAGGTTATTTCACGCTTTGGGTGATACCATATATTCTGATACGGTCAATATTTTAATTACTGAATTTCAGCCAGGTATTGAAATTTTGAACCCCTCAGAGGGAGAAGAATTTGATGAGGGCACTAATATTACCTTTCTTGCTCAAGTTGAAATGGGGAACAAAATTTTAGAAAAGGTTGATTTTTACTGGAACGAAATGCTTTTGGCTTCAAAATCATCTCCTCCATATGAGCACATTCTTGCAGGAGCAGGTATTGGAGATCATGCCGCAAAAGCTATTTTGTATTATGAAGAGGAAGATTCTGTTATTTCAGAGGAAATTAATTTTTCAGTCATTGATTTTATACCAGAAATATCTCTTTTAAAACCACTTGATAATCAGGTTTTTAATGAAACAGAATCAATAGAAATACTTCCTGATATTTTAGCCGGAAATGATACAATAGTAAAGGTGGAATATTATGCGGATACTGAATTTATTGGAGAATCAAATACTGCTCCGTTTAGCCTCAATTGGGAAAATGTTAATGCAGGGACTTTTGACATTAAAGGAGATTTATTTACAAATAAGGATACCGTTTCATCCGCACCAATTGCCATAACTGTTGATCCTTTTATACCTACAGCAACTATTTTAGCTCCGGAAAATAACGCAACATATGACGAACCCGCTTCATTGCAGATTTCGGCAGAAGTAGAATTATGGCAGGATACTGTAAACAAGGTGACTTTTTATGCTGATACAGATATCCTTTTTGAAACCCCAAACACCCCGTTTGAATACAACTGGACGGAGGTTGGAGAAGGTATTTATGGAATTTTTGCCAAATTTAATTTAACCTCAGGTGATTCCTTATATTCAGACACCGTAAACGTTACAGTTAATGCTTTTACACCTTCAATTAGCATAACCAGCCCCCTTAATAATGAAACTTTTAATGATTTGGAAAGCATCCAGATTGAGACAGAGTATAGCATTTGGAAGGATAGTATTGCCAGAGTCGATTTTTTTAAGGATAGTGTTTTAATAAATCAGGACACAGAAGAGCCTTATGCTTATTTATTGGAAAATCTGGATAGTGGATTATCAAGCCTTATGGTGAGAATGTATTTGGAATCAGGAGATTTTGTTGATTCGGAATTGATAAGTGTGAATGTTGTTCCCTTTCAACCTGAAATTACCATTACCAGTCCTACTAATAACCAGGAGTTTAACGAGTATTCCGATATTTTGCTTGAAGTAAATACTACTGTAGGTTTAGACACCATACTGGAAATCATTTATTATAATGCTGTCAATCCTTTGGATACAGTCACTATTCCACCTTACTCATTCGATTACCAGAATGTAGAGGAAGGTAATTATAAATTTATTGGTAAAATGCGCCTGAAGTCTGGGGAGGAAGTGGTTTCAGATACGGTTTCTGTCAAGGTCAATCCTTTCATGGCAGAAGTTTCTATTCAGCAACCAGCTGAAAACCAGGAGTTTTTTCAAGACTCTGTGATCAAAATTGTTCCCAACTATTCCATTGGAGAAGATACTATTTCTGCAATACACTATTATGTTGATAATAAAGAAATTGGATCAGTAACCCAATCTCCGTTTTCGATAAACTGGTTTTCAAATAAAACAGGAGAATATGATATAACTGCAAAAATGTATTTGACTTCAGGTGATTCTGCTATCTCTAATCCGGTGAATGTTTTTGTGGTTGCGCTAAAACCCGTCTTATCCCTTACAAGTCCTACTTCTAATGCCACTTTTAAAGTTGATGAGAATATTCCTCTTTCCGTAAATATTTCGAATCCTCCATCCTCTATTACAAAGGTGGAGTATTTAAATGGAAATACAGTAATAAAAGAAGCAACTTCAGCTCCATATGCAAGTAGTTGGGACAATGCAACTTTAGGAAATTATAATATTTCAGCCAGGTTAATTGCTGAATCACTTGACACTATTTATTCTGGTTCAGTATCCATTAAAGTGGAGGAGAATGTGATTATAGATGATAAGTTCTATGAGGCAGAGCAAATGGAATTAACAAATTACCAGATAGAAGAGGCTCCTTATGCTTCTAATGGGAAAGTAATCGGTATCCTTTCCGGAGGAGATGGAAGTGTTGGGACAGCCTCTTTTACATTTAACGGTGAAACGGATACTTATAGAATTGTGCTAGCTTATTTTGATGAAAATGATGGAAAAGGTTCAATAGAAGTGAACATTGGAGGAAAGCAGGTATCAAGTTTTGTGTTAGACCAAAATTTAGGTTCTTCGGGACCTGGAGAAATTACACTGGTGAAAAAGATTTTACTTACAAACACTGAAATAGCAAAGGGTACGGAAATAGAAATTAAAGGGGTAAGACAGGGTGGTGAATGGACACGAATAGATTTCATGGAGTTCCAAACGCTTGATGGAATAAATATTCCGCCAGTATCATCCTTATCAAGTCCAACCAATGGTGATAGTTTTGAAAAAGGGTCAACCATTGTTCTGGAGGCAAATGCCAGTGATCCGGATGGACTTATTCAAAAGGTAAGATTTATGGCAGGAGAAAAACTTTTAGGAGAAGATAATACCAATCCATATTCTTATAGTTGGGCAAATGTGGAAGAGGGAGATTATGAACTGAAAGCAATTGCTTTTGACGATCAGGGTGATTCTACAGTATCGGATGTTGTGGAAATTAAAGTGGCTGCCCCCGGAAGTGGGGAATGCGCAACTACTTACGCTGAAAATGATGGATTACTCATAATTGAAGGAGAAGAAGCAACGCTCACGGGTGATTGGAAATTTAAATCCGATTTATCTGGATATACAGGACAAGGCTATATTGAATGGGATGGACCAAATTATTTTGATAAACCTGTTTCCGATATCCTAACGTTTAATATTACTATTAACAAAACTGGTACATATAAATTTCAGTGGCATAGTAGGATTGCCAAAGGTAATCTACCCTCGGAAAATAATGATACCTGGTTTAAAGTAGAAAATGCTAAAATGTTTGCGGAAGAAGATGGGGCTATAGTTTATCCAAAAGATGGATATAATGCGCCTTCAGGGGCAGCAACTTCTTATAATAGCGTAGATGGATGGTTTAGTGTTTATCATGGAATTGTAAATGCCTGGAGCTGGAGGAGTTACGTTATTTCTCCTCTATATGCTACGTTTCAGATTTTTGTGGAATTTGATAAACCTGGTGAATATGAGTTACAAATTGCTCCAAGGTCGAATGGTCATGCTATAGACAGATTGATATTATTTCATCCGGAGAGTGTCCTGGGAGATGTAGCAAGGGATTTATCCAATAATGAAACCTATTGTTCCGGTGCAGTGGTTAACAAAAAGCCTGTAGTAAAATTGACTAAACCGGCTAACAATACTATCCTTGAGGAAGACAAAATTGATATTATTTTAGAGGCTGAAGCATCGGATGAAGATGGAGAAATTGCCAAAGTGGAGTTTTTTCAGGGAAGTACCTTACTTGGTTCTACACAAACGAGCCCTTATAATTTCTTATGGGAAAAAGTAGAAAAAGGAATTTATAACCTTACCGCAAAGGCTACAGATAATTCAGGGGCGGTGGTAACTTCTTCAGTGGTGAGTATAAATGTTGGTAATGTTGATCCAAATAATTCCCTCCCGACAGCTACTATAATTTCACCAAAAAATGGAGCAAAATTCGACATCGGTGAGCCTTTTATATATGAAGCTTCAGCATCTGATTCAGATGGAGAAATTACCAAAGTTGATTTTTACTACAACGGAAATTTATTGAATACGGATTCCACAGCTCCCTATAAATTTACCTGGGAAACTACCATTGCTGAAGATTATGAGCTTACCGTAAAGGCATACGATGATCAGGGAGGAGTGACAACTTCGGAGCTCGTACTGATTTCCATAAATTCTGTACCAGGAAATTTACCTCCAACAATTTCCATGAAAACACCTAAGGATAATGCCACTTTTACCTCCACCGCTTTAATAAATCTGGAGGCTACGACCATTGATAAGGATGGAAGCATTAGTATAGTGGAGTTTTATATTAATGGAGAGAAAGTAGGTGAGGATGAAACCGAACCTTACACCTACTTGTGGGCTAAACCAGAGGCCGGACCTTATTCCATTTATGCCAGAGCAATTGATAATCAGGGGTCCACTGGGAATAGTCAGTTAATTAATGTAATAGTCCAGGATGTGGATAATCCCCAGTCCCCGGTTCAGATTATTTCTCCAGCACAGGATACAACCATAAATGTAGATGAAACAATAGAAATTGTGACCCAAACAGGAAAGGATTATGGGATTGACAGAGTGGTTTTTCTGGTGGATGGTCAAAATGCTGGAGAGGATGATACCTTCCCGTTTACCCGAGATTTAACTTTCAAAACAGAAGGCGTATTTACCCTTACTGTCAAGGCTTTCAACAGTTCTGGGGCTACTTATGTTTCGGACCCTGTTCGGATAGGAGTTGGGGAAGAACCTGGTCCTCTTGGCATTAATAAAGGAGATGAAGAAAAAATTGGTCTGAACCTTTACCCTAACCCTTCATCCGGAAGTTTTAATGTGAATTTCAATGTGTTAAAACCTGGGAACCTTTCTCTTAAAATGGTGAATTTCCTTGGTAAGGAAGTCTACCAGGAAAATGTAGGCATGGTGAGTGGGGAAAACATTATTCCTTTAGAATTAACTGGAAACCCTGCCGGATTATACCTGGTCATACTTGAATTGAATGAGGAAGTATTTATCAAAAAGATCATGTTAGAGTAAGCTCATTTGGTCAGCAACTCATATGCAGGGAGAACGCTTTACCTTTATTTCTAAATTGTTAGATTTTCTTCTCTTAAAGAAGTCTATTTTTCTCTTGCCTAAAGATCATATTTTATAACTTTGCGGTTATGGATAAAAATAGGACAATATTTGAGGATAATCGCCTGCTGCTCACAGAACCTTTTGAAGAAAGATTAATTAACCCGGATGGTATTGGTATTGAGCATCATACGTTTGTTTCAGCATGTGAAATCCCTGAGGAAAAGGTATTTTGGGTAATTGCTGATGCACACAAAAAAAGACCTCATCTGTTTGGTACTGAAGATTCTTTTAAAGCTGCTGAAGAAAAAGTTTTGGCAGCCCTCAAAAATAAAAGAGCGATATGCAGAAATCCCAATTTTGCTTTCGAGGAATATGTGGAACAAAAAGTAGAACAAGTTACTTTTCAATCACAGGATGCCGGATTTGCAGAAACCACTAAGCTGGAGTTTGTCTACGAAAAATTTGGTTTCTGTAAGTATTTAATTAAGAAAAAAGCCAGTAGTGAACTTGTGGTTTATGGGGTTCGGTATTCCGATAAATTTAAACCAGCTCCCGATACTCCTGTTTTTAAATTAAACAAAAGAGAACTAGATAATACCGGTGAAACCAAAGCCAGAGGCCAGATTTTCTGTACAGAGGAGAAAAAAATGGAGTTGGATAAGTTCAAAAAAGCGCCTCATTATTTGAAAATTTTTGGTTTGGACTGGAGTGCAGAAGTCAGCGATGTAAAATATTGGTTTAGGAAACTAAGTAAGGAATATCATCCTGATTTAGGTGGAAATGTGAAGAAATTCCGGGAACTGATCGAATGTTATGAGAAAGCTATAAAATCAATTAATGCCCGAAATGAAAGGGATGGTTTTATTTAAGAGGTTTTCAATCACTTCTTTGCTAGTTTTGCAATCATTTTTATTATCAAACAAATTTAATGGGAGGTTTTTAAGTCCCTGATAAAAGAAGAATTCATTAGAATGGAAAAAACATATAATCCTCAGGATGTAGAAGATAAGTGGTATAAGTATTGGCTGGATCAGAAATTTTTTAGTTCCAAACCAAATCCAGATAAAGAACCCTTTACCATAGTAATTCCCCCTCCAAACGTAACAGGAGTGTTGCACATGGGGCACATGCTTAATAATACCATTCAGGATGTATTGACCAGAAGGGCAAGAATGCAGGGAAAAGAGGCTTGTTGGGTGCCTGGTACTGACCATGCTTCAATTGCCACTGAAGCCAAAGTGGTAAAAATGCTGAAAGAGGAGAAAGGGATTAATAAAAAAGATATTTCCAGAGACGAATTCCTAAGTTATGCCTGGGAATGGAAGGAAAAATATGGCGGGATCATCCTGGAGCAGTTAAAAAAATTGGGGGCTTCATGCGATTGGGACAGAACCCGATTTACAATGGATGAGGATTATTACAAAGAGGTAATTTCCGTATTTGTGGATCTTCATAAAAAAGGGCTGATTTACAGGGGAGTTCGAATGGTAAACTGGGATCCTCAGGGTAAAACGGCTTTGTCCGATGAGGAAGTAATTCACAGAGAAGTAAATTCCAGGCTTTTCTATGTGAAATATAAAATTAAAGATGAAGACGAATTTGTAACCATTGCTACTACAAGGCCAGAAACAATTTTGGGTGATAGTGCGGTTTGTGTAAATCCAAATGATGAAAGATTCAAGCATCTGATTGGGAAAAAGGTGATTATTCCAATGGTGAATAGGGAAGTGCCTGTTATTGGAGATGATTATGTGGATATGGAGTTTGGTACAGGTTGCCTGAAAATTACTCCTGCCCATGATTTGAATGACTACGAAATTGGAATAAGACACAATTTGGAAGTTATTGATATTCTGGAAGATGATGGAACATTAAGTGAGAAGGCTCAATTTTTTGTTGGTGAGGACAGGTTTGTGGTAAGGAAAAAAATTGTGAAGGAACTGGAAGCCATGGAGCAGCTGGTGAAGATTGAGGACATGGTGAACAAAGTGGGTTTTTCGGAAAGAACTGATGCGGTGATTGAACCCAAACTTTCCATGCAGTGGTTCATGAAAATGGATGGGCTTTCAAAACCTGCGCTGGAAAATGTGATGAATGATAACATCAAGTTTTATCCTTCAAAGTTCAAGAATACCTATAAACACTGGATGGAAAACATCCGGGACTGGTGTATCTCCAGACAACTTTGGTGGGGGCACAGAATTCCGGCCTGGTACCTTCCAGATGGTTCTTATGTAGTAGGAAATAATGAAGAAGGGGCCTTGAAACTGGCTCAGGAAAAAGATGCCAGCCTCACTTTAGCTGATTTAAGGCAGGAGGAGGATGTATTGGATACCTGGGCTTCCTCATGGCTGTGGCCAATTTCTGTATTCAATGGAATTAACGATCCTGATAATGAGGATATCAAATATTATTATCCAACTAATGATTTGGTAACTGCTCCGGAAATTTTATTCTTCTGGGTAGCCAGAATGATCATTACTGGGTATGAATATAAAGGCGAATTACCATTCAAAAATGTTTACCTGACGGGAATTGTTCGGGATAAGCAAAGGAGAAAAATGTCTAAATCTTTGGGTAACTCACCCGATCCTTTGGATTTAATCGATAAGTATGGAGCAGACGGAATCAGAACAGGAATGTTGTTTTCTTCTCCTGCAGGAAATGATTTGCTTTTTGATGAAAAACTTTGTCTTCAGGGCAGGAATTTCTCTAATAAAATCTGGAATGCTTTACGTCTGGTAAAAGGATTGGAAGTGAAGGATGAACTTTCCGGAAGTGACAATGAAGTGGCTATTCAGTGGTTCCAGTCCAGGTTTAATAAGGCTGTGGAAGAAATTGAAGATCATTATTCCAAGTTCAGAATTTCCGATGCTTTAATGACCACCTATAAGTTGGTTTGGAATGACTTCTGTTCCTGGTATCTGGAAATGGTGAAGCCGGATTTTGAGCAGCCCATTGATAAAAAGACCTATGACCAAACGATTAATTTCTTCGAGCAAATTGTAAGACTCTTACACCCGTTTATGCCATTTATTACTGAAGAAATCTGGCATTTAATCGGTGAGCGATCGGAAAAGGATTGTATTGTGGTGGCAAAATACCCTGAGCTTTTACCTTATGACAGTGCTATTTTAAAAGAGGCAGAGGCTGTTTTTGAGGTAATCACCAACATCAGAAATTTGAGAAATTCAAAAGGTATAAATAAAAGCCAGGCATTGGATTTATACATCAAAACTTCCGACAAAGGTTTTTATGGCAAGTTTGAAAGTATCTTACAAAGATTGGCTAATTTATCGAAAGTAGAATATGTCACTGAAAAAGTAGAAGGTGCTATCAGTTTTGTATATACAGCCGATGAATTCTTTGTGCCAATTGCCGGTGAAATTGATGTGGAAAAAGAAAAGGAAAAAATCCTTTCTGAAATTGAATATACCAAGGGCTTCTTAAAATCAGTAGATAAAAAGTTGGGCAATAAGCGATTTGTAAATAATGCTCCGGCAAAAGTAGTTGAAAATGAGAAGCAGAAGAAAAAAGATGCAGAGGAAAAATTAGTGGCACTGGAAGCGGCTCTATCCAGTTTATAAAATTAGTTTTTTATTAAACTGCCTGATCTTTGATTTAAATTAAATCAAAAAAAAAACTAAAGAAGGAAAAAGGAATTTTGTATCCCATATAATTTCCTTTTATCCTTCTTTTTTCTTTATTTTTATCTTATATTCCAAATTGGTGGCGGGTAATAATACAATTGGCTGGTTTCAGCCCAGAAAAATTAAACTCATTCCAAAAAACTTTAATTATTATAACAGGAACTTATTACCCATTTTTACCTTTAACTGAAATAAGATTCCCCACTTTTTTTCTGAAAATATGAAAAACGTTTTCCAAAAAATATTTCTTTTCTCGGCTCTGATTTCCCTGGCACTATTTAGTAATTCCTGTAAAAAAACAGAGGCAACTTCCAGTATCATTGCCAAAAAGGCAAAAGTAAAAGAGCTGGATTATGCTTTATTTACAGCAAAGGGTAAATTAAAAATAGAGCAGGGTGATACCAAGCAAAGGGTAATTGCTGATGTGAGGATGAAAAAGGACAGCATTATCTGGCTTTCTATGAAATCTCCTACAGGAATTGAAGGCGCAAGATTACTGGCCACTCCCGACTCTGTAGTCATGTTGGACAGGTTGAATAATGTATTTTATGCCTACACTTTCCCGGAAATCTCGAGAATTTTAAAGTTTGATTTAAACCTTCCTATGCTGCAATCTATTGTGGTAGGAAATGCATTGGTTTTTGATGAGGGAAATGCTATTGTAACCAAGGATGATACGCATAAAATTCTTTCCCAACTGGTCAATAACATTAAAATAGAAAGTAAAATATCTAAATCAACTTCTAAACTGGAGGAGATAACGGTGGAAAATTTTAACAACCGTAACCAGTTGCAGGTAGAGTACAGTAATTTCAAGGAAATTAACAACCGTCTGATTGCCCACTCCGCCAATGCACTATTTACTTTCAGGGATGAAGCTCAGATAAAAAGTATCAATTTTGAAGTGAATTATACGCGAACCGGCTTTGATGGCGAGGAACTGAATTTCCCCTTCAAAATTCCCAGAAAATTTAAGCAGGCCATTATTGATGTTGAAAAAGCCCAGGGAAGAAAATAATTTTAATAATTCGATTAAAAAGGAGCCTGTTAAATTAATTTTTATCAGGCTTTTTTTTTCCATTTAAAACCGGAATTATCCATTCATAAAATTCCAGAATTCTTTAAAGAGAAATTTGTAACCTCTCCTTATCAAACCTCATCAAAGCTACAAATAGATAATATTTTTAATCCTTCGGGAAAACTTTACTGTACTAGAAATGATAAAGAACTATATAAAAATAGCTATTCGGACACTGCTGAAAAACAAATTTTATTCCTTGTTAAATATCACCGGACTTGCTGTAGGAATAACCTGTTGCCTGCTTATTTTTCTTTATGTAAACGATGAACTGAGTTATGATAATTATAATGTAAAAGGAGATCAGATTTACCGATTGGCTGTTCACGGGAAATTTGGAGGAAATGATTTTCATATCCCTCAAATGAATGCTCCAGGAGGCCCCACCATGGTGAATGAGTTTCCGGAAGTGCTTGAAGCAACCCGAATCAGAAAAAGAGGGAGCTATTTGGTAAAATATGAAACAAAAGACGGAAGGGTCAAGTCATTTAAAGAAGAAGGGGTAGCTTTTGTAGATTCAAATTTCTTTAGTGTTTTTAGTGTGCCCTTATTACAAGGGAATTCAAAAACAGCCCTGAAAGAGCCTAACACAATGGTGATTAGTAAAAAAATGGCTGCAAAATATTTTGAGGATGGTGAAGACCCAATAGATAAAACGCTTAGATTAAATAACCACGAAGATTATAGAATTACCGGAGTTTTTGAAATCCCCAAAAATTCTCATTTCCATTTTGAAATGATGCTTTCCATGGAAGGTTGGGAAGACAGTAAAAGTGATACCTGGATGAGTTTTAATTATTTTACCTATCTGGTATTGCGAAAAGATGCCACTCCTGAAGGGGTTAATGCAAAATTTCCTGCTTTAATAGAGAAATATATCGGACCTGAAATTGAACGATTTGTCGGAGTGAGTATGGCTGAATTTATAGAATCCGGAAATGCCATGGGATTTTATCTTCAGCCTTTAAAAGATATTCATTTGAAATCTGATTTAATGGATGAATTAGATGCCAATGGTGATATTACTTATGTCTACATTTTTTCTGCCATTGCTTTTTTAATTCTAGTTATAGCCTGTATCAATTTCATGAATTTATCTACTGCCAGGTCAGCAAATAGAGCCAAGGAGGTTGGGGTAAGGAAAGTACTTGGTTCTTATAGAAAGCAATTGATTTACCAGTTTTTGGCGGAATCTATCATCTTAAGTATGATTGCCTTTGCCATGTCTGCTTTATTGGTTCCCTTATTAATTGATCCTTTTAATGATTTGGCTGCAAAGGAATTGGAAATTTCCTATTTAACTGACTGGTGGCTATTGCTTGTAATGTTATTGGGTGCCATAATAGTTGGTTTAATGGCGGGAAGCTATCCGGCTTTCTTCCTTTCTGCATTCAGGCCAGCGCAGGTATTAAAGGGGAAATTAAGTACAGGTGCTAAAAGTGGCTGGCTAAGGAGCACATTGGTGGTATTTCAGTTTTTTGCTTCTATTTTCCTTATTGTAGGAACTATGGTGGTGTTTAATCAGCTGGGATATGTGCAGAATAAAAAACTTGGTTTTAATAAAGATCAAATTTTAATTCTGGAGGATGCTTATGTAATTAATGATGATAAGATTTTATCTTTTAAGAATGAAATGCTGAGAAATCCGGATATTACAAATGCTTCTATTACGGGTTTCACGCCCATCAGAGGATATCAGAATAATAATGCCTATTTCCCGGGAGATAGCCCTTCTGAAAATGACCAGACCACGGTGGTTTCCGAATGTTATGTAGATTTTGATTATATCAAAACTTTTGGGATAGAAGTATTGGAAGGCAGAGATTTTTCGCTGGATTATGGTACAGATTCTTCAAAAGCCATTGTGAATGAGGCTCTTGTAAAACACTTTGGTTGGGAAAATCCTATTGGTGAACATTTGGGTACTTTTACTTCAGACGAGGGCGAATTTGAAGTGATGGAAGTGATTGGGGTTGTTCAAAATTTTCATTTCGAATCTCTAAGGGAAAATATCAGACCTCAGGTGTTGAGAATTGGACAATCTACCGGAAAAGTTGCTTTTAGTTTCAATGCGCAGAATACCAAAAAGGTATTAGATGATTTAAAATCCAAATGGGATCAGTTTGCAACTGGTCAGCCCTTTAGCTATTCCTTTATGGATGAAACATTTGAGCAGGATTATTTGGCTGAAAGAAGGGTTGGAGAATTGTTTGGTGTATTTGCAGGTTTGGCAATTTTTATTGCCTGTTTGGGTCTATTGGGATTAGCGGCCTTTACAGCAGAACAGCGGACGAAAGAAATTGGCGTAAGAAAAGTCCTGGGGGCTTCAATTTCAGGAATTATTATTTTGTTGTCCAAAGAGTTTATCAAACTGATTCTTATCGCCTTTGTATTGGCAATTCCCCTTTCCTGGTATGTGATGAATTTATGGTTAGAAGATTTCGCGTATAAAACTACAATCAATCCCCTGATTTTCGTTTTTGCTGGATTGCTTACTTTTTTCATAGCCTGGTTTACAATGGGTTTCCAGTCCATTAAGGCAGCTAGAGTGAATCCGGTAAAATCTTTAAGGTCAGAGTAAAACGGTATTGAAAAAATAAAAAAAAGCTCAGTGATACATCTTCACTGAGCTTTTTTTATAGCAATAATTACCTAAACCTCCTTTTCCTTATAGACATATTTAAACCTTTTGGTTTCCATATTCGCATAGCCTTCCAAATAATCATAGCCGTGGAATTGATTGATTTCCGGCTCAGGACTTTCTTTTTTGTAATTTCTAAAGATATAGGCACAATAGACGCCAACAAGTGCTCCGATCATATGCGATTCCCATGAAACTCCCGGATGATGAGGAAAAATGCCATAAAGCATGCTGCCATACACCAGGGCAATCAAAAGGGAAATAGCCATGGATTTAATTTCCTTTCTGAAAATACCGCTGAAAAACAGGAAGCCTGCAAAACCATAAATCAATCCACTGGCCCCAATATGATAGGCCGGGCGGGCAAAAAGCCAAACTCCGGCTCCGGTAAGCAGATAGATATTCAGAATTACTTTTTTAGATATTTTGGGATAAAAATAGAGGATACTGGCTCCCAGTATAATGAAAGTAGCAGAATTAGAAATTAAATGGGAATAGCCCCCGTGAAGAAATGGGCAAAATATAATCCCAATTAAGCCCTCAAAAGTTCTGGGATAAATGCCGAGGTTGCTCATGCTAAATCCCAGTAAATCTTCCGAAATTTCTACTACCCAGAAGGCCGCAACTACCATAACAGGTATTTTTATACTTTCAGTTAAACTCATATTTATTTAGATAAAATGAATCTGCATTTTGTAAGTAACAATTTACTATTATCATACCTTTTCTGCATTATGCCAAAAAGAAAGTATTAATTATTCTTAAGGGAATGTTTTAAGACCCCTTCAATAGAATAATTACATAAACCTATTCCTTGTTAAATTGGTTTTCTAAGTTGGAACTTTCCATATTAGGGAAATTTAAATAGTTTGTGCAGATTTGTTTTTTAGCGGAAGGAGCAAAGCAATAACTCAGTAGTTAACAATGAACATCAAAAATAATCCGGAATTAGAAAATACCATACAGCAACTGCCCCACGAACCGGGGGTTTATAAGTTTTTTAATGAAGAAGGAGTCATTATTTATATAGGGAAAGCTAAAAGTCTTAAAAGCAGAGTTTCCAGTTATTTTAATAAGCAAAGCCCTTTTAATAGAAAAACCCTAAAACTGGTAAGTGAAATTAAACACCTGGAATACGTCATTGTAAATTCGGAATTTGATGCGCTGTTTTTGGAAAATAATCTGATTAAGGAAAATCAGCCAAAATACAATATCCTGCTGAAGGATGATAAAAGTTATCCCTACATCTGTCTGACTAAGGAACGGTTTCCCAGAATTTTTTCCACCCGAAATATTGAAAGTAAACACCATACCTACTTTGGCCCATATGCCAGTGTGAAGCATATGAACACGCTTCTTGAATTATTGAGAAGACTGTATCATATCCGGACTTGTAATTATTTGCTTAGTAAAGCCAACGTTAAGGCTGAGAAATTTAAAGTATGTCTGGAATATCATATCAAAAACTGCCTTGGTCCATGCGAAGGATTGCAGGAAGAAGAGGATTATAATGAAGACATCAAACAGGCAGTGGATATTTTGAAGGGAAATATTTCCCCGGTCAAAAATTATTTTAAAGAAAAAATGACTCAGGCTGCTGCCAATATGGAATTTGAAAAGGCAGAAAATTTCAAGCAGAAATATGAGTTGGTGCTGAATTACCAGAATAAATCGCTCATCACCAACCCAAAGATTACAGAACTGGAAACTTTCACCATTATTGATGATGAGGACTTTGCTTATGTGAATTTTATCAAGATAACCAATGGCTGTGTTACACAGACAGAAACCATTCAGATAAAGAAAAAGCTGGATGAATCTAAAGAAGATATTTTGGGGTATGCCATATTTGCCATACGGGAAAAATATAATAGTGCGTCCAAAAAAATCATTTCCAATATTGAAATAGAAATGGAGGCTATCGAATTTGTGGTCCCAAAAATTGGTGATCTGAAAAAGCTGGTGGAACTTTCCCTCAAAAATGCTTTCTATTATAAAAAGGAAAAGGATCTGGCGAAAATTGAAACACAAAAAAATAAAAATAAAAACTACACCCTGATTCAGCTAAAAGCTGATCTCAATTTAAAAGAATTACCAAGGCATATCGAGTGTTTTGATAATTCTAATATTCAGGGGACTAATCCTGTTTCGGCTATGGTTTGTTTTAAGGATGGAAAACCTGCCAAAAAGGAGTACAGGCATTATAACATTAAAACTGTGGAAGGACCAGATGATTTCGCTTCCATGTATGAGGTGGTTTACAGAAGGTACAAACGCCTGAAAGAGGAAGATTTACCTTTTCCTCAATTGGTGGTAATTGATGGAGGCAAAGGGCAGTTAAGTTCCGCCTGTAATGCATTGAAAGATTTGGGAATTTATGGGGAAATTCCAATAGTAGGCATTGCCAAGAGATTGGAAGAAATTTATTTTCCCGGTGATTCTATTCCGCTTCACATCAGTAAAAAATCCCGATCATTGGCCCTTTTGCAGAAACTTCGGGATGAAGCCCACAGGTTTGGAATTACTTTTCACCGACAGAAAAGAAGCAACCAAAGCCTTCATTCTGGTTTGGAAGATTTAGAAGGAATTGGCAGCAATACCATTGAAAAGTTGCTTTCAGAATTTAAATCTGTGGCCAATATTAAAAAGGCACCAAAGGAAGCCGTGGAAGAAATAGTGGGCAGGAAAAAGGCCGAAATTGTGCTTGATTATTTAAATAAGGATTGAAGATAGTGAATACTATAATCAAACAATTTCCTCTTTTCAAAAAAATGTTATCTTTAGGTTTTTGATGCTTTACTCAGTATTTCAATCGGGGAAAACTGAAAAGATTTAAATATGGATATAAAAATCGTTGTGGTACTCATTTCCGGGGCAATAGCCTTACTGAGTGCTATTTTGGGAATTTACAATCAAAATAAAATAACTACCCTAAACCATCAATTTAACTTACAATCCCGTGAATTGGATAAGAAGGAGGAGTTTGAAAAATTACTTTCCCGCTACAGAGATCCTTTGCTCAGGGCCACTTGCGATTTCCAGAGCCGATTGTATAACATCATTCAAATAGGTTTTTTAAAGATCCATTATGATCGCTCTGAAAGAGAAAGAGATTATGCCATAAATAATACATTATTCGTAACAGCCGAATACCTGGGCTGGATTGAAATAATCCGAACAGAAATCCAATTCCTCGATTTGGGAGAAAATAGTTTAACCAAGAATTTTAATGAAATTATAGAACGGATTTCACATATTTTCCTGTCTGCTAAATATGATCTGACCTACCGGTTATTAAGAGGAGAACAAAGAGCAATTGGGGAAATCATGATTGAAAAATCTGATCAGCGTTTGTTGTGTATTGGCTATGCGGAATTTAGGGATAAAATGAATGATTCAAAATTCAGTTTCTGGTTTGATACCCTGGTGGCTTCTATAGAGGTATTGGCGAAAAACCCGGAGTCCAAACTGAAGCGCATGATTATGCTACAACATGCCTTAATTGATTTAATTGACTTCCTTGATCCCGATAGCATCAGGGTAAGTGCCAACCGCAGGAGTAAAATCGATGCTTAAGCAAAACTACTAAAAGTCTAATCTTGTGTTTGGGAGTGAATCAGTTAGCCTGGATTGTAAATTTACATTTTTATAACCCCATTTCGATATAAGTCCAGGGCTTCATTTAACAGCATTTCAATGGTTTCCAGTGGCAAATCTTTTGCAGGATCCAACCTGAAAACTTTCATTCTGGCTCTGTTTCCTGCTTCCAATTGGGGATGGTCAAGATAGTTTCCTTCCACGAAGAGAATATAAGGCTCCTCTGTTTTTTTATCAGCCCATAAATAGCAGAACATTTTTTGCCTGTAACAGAAACAGGGCATCCCGTATTTTCGGGTCTCTGAAATATGGTCATCCTGCCGGAGAATAATACTTCTCAAAGCCAATAAACAACTTTTGTTCGGTTCGTCCCTGCCTAAATAGTATTGATCGAAATCCTCCATGGTAGTTTTTTTATTGCCGATATTTATCCATTCTTTCCATGGCCTTTCCTTCGTAAACTCTTTGCAATTGCCAAAGTGGTCGTGCTAAAGTTAATTCCCATTCAAAAAGTTTTTTATACATATCCTTTACTTTTTCAGGATATTGAATAGCCAGGTTATTTTTTTCCGAAATATCTTCAGCGAGATTATATAGTTCAGCCGGACGGTCGGGAAACCTTAGAAGTTTCCAGTCCCCTTCGCGAATGGCCCCTCTGTTTTCCTTTTTCCAATAGAGTGTTTGATGCGGGCGGTATGAATTTTTGCCCGATATATAGGGCATCAGATTTACGCCATCTGGGCTCTCCAGGGCATCAGGATTTCCACCACAAGCTGCAAAAACAGTGGGCAAAATATCAAGGGTGCTTATGGGTAAGTTATATTCAGAATTCTCCGGGAGAACAGTCGGCCAGCGTATAAGAAACGGTACCCTTATCCCTCCTTCCAAGTGATTGGCTTTTGTGCCGCTCAGCGGCTTATTATTGGAAGAATTGGTATCTGAAGGGCCTCCATTATCATTGGTGAAAATGATGATGGTATTTTCTTCAAGACCTAATGCCTTTAATTTATCCAGCACCTTTCCGCAGGCTCTGTCCATTGATAATGTCATGGCAGCCAAGTGCTTTCTTCTTTCTTCTAATTCTGGAAATTGTGCAAGGTCTTTTTCCTCAGCTTCCATGGGGGTATGAACTGCATTAAATGCCAGAATCATAAAGAAGTTTTGTGCCCTATTTTTTTCTATAAATGAAGAAGCTTCATATCCCAGAGCAGTGGTTAAATAATCAGGGGCCTCTTTGTAATTCTCAAAATTCCGTTCCAGTCTGTTTTCCAATTTATCTGTCGGGTGTTGGTCATTATATTCCCAATAACTTCGCGCTCCTCCACGGAATCCTACAAACGTATCAAACCCTCTTTTGGTCGGATGATATTTATCAGCATTACCCATGTGCCATTTTCCAAAATAACCAGTTGTATATCCCAGAGATTTCATGTAATTGCCAACCGTTTTCTGGTTTAGTGGAAGTCCCATTTCATCATCGGGTAAACAAGATTTACTCATATAACCCGGTACGTTGTTTTCCTCATACCCAAACCTTTGTTGATATTTTCCAGTCAATAAGCCAGCTCTGGAGGGGCCACAAACTGCTGCAGTTACGTAAGCTTGAGTGAATTTCATGCCTTTGTTTGCCAGTTTATCCAGGTTGGGGGTTTTCATGATTTTACTCCCCTGAAAACCAAAATCGGCATAGCCTGCATCATCCGAAATGATAAGGATGACATTAGGTTTTTCCTGGCAATGGCCAAAATTTTTTATCCCTACAATGCTTAATAGAGTGAATATTACCAAGCAATTTTTTAAATATTGCACCTTTATGTTTTTAATTATTTTCATTTATCAACCGATCAATTTCAGGTTTCAAAGCCTCAAACATAAGCAAATGTCCTTCAGCATTTGGATGGAGGTAGTCGGGCATTAGTTCCTGTTTTACCTTCCCGTTTTCATCCAGGTAAATATTTCCGATATCCACATAATTAATAAGTGGGTTCTTTTCAGGAAATTTAGAGATTAGCAAATTTGTGGCCTTGTTGATATTATCCCTGTGATTGGGTTTATATCCGTAGGGAAGAATACCCATGATTAAAATCTTTGTTTCAGGTAGTTTTTCATTGATCAGGGTACAGATTTTCCAAATTCCCTCTTCCAGTTCCTCTGGTGTACTGATATTGAGGTAGTGGTTGCCATCGGTATTATTGGTGCCGATAAGGAGAACAGCCAGTTTAGGGTTTATACTATCTAAGGTTCCATTTTCGATTCTCCAAATTACATTTTCAGTTCTGTCTCCTGAAATACCCATATTAACAGTTTGGTAACCATCGAGATATTGCCTCCAGACTTCCTTTCGATCCTTATTATCAAGGGTATGGAAGATGGAGTTACCCACCAGAATTAATTCCGGGTTTGAAGCCTTTTTTTTCAGAATTTCCTGGTGGCGTTTCAGCCACCATTCACCCGCTACCGGGATAGATTGTATAGCTTGATTTTCAGGTTGTTCTGTTTCAAGAATCGTTTCAGGAGTTTGCTTGTTTTCCTTTGGAACACAGGCCCACAAAATAAGAAAGGACAATAAAAAAGAAAGAATTAATTTACTTAGAATTTTTGGCTTATTTATTAGTCCGTAGTTTTTCAAAATAGATCAAATAATTAAATAAAAAAATGAGTGAAGAAGCGAATTTAAAACTGTCTGACCGGTGAATATAATTTATGAAAATGAACAATCCAAAGTTGGCGAAAACCTTATGTAACATAGGTTACAGACATAATCTTATTTAGGGTTTACATTTGATAAGTCTAAGTTAATGATTGGCTTTTTATAATTTTTTTAGTCTATTAAATCTCGGAAAAATGAAAAAGAACATGGGAAATGCTGATAAAATATTCAGGGTAATAATTGCTTTGGTGATTGCAACCCTATTTTTCACCAATATTATTTCCGGAACCCTGGGAATTATCTTACTTGTGGTGGCAGGCATATTTGTACTCACCAGTCTGATTGGTTTCTGCCCACTTTATACCATTTTTGGAATAAAAACATGCGCCATAAAAAAGTCAGTTTAAATTAAGGGAAATAAGAAGTAGTATCACTCCAGTTACTGCTTCTTTTTTTTAAAATCTAAACCTGTCCAGATCGAATAAATTTCCTAGTCCATTTTTTGTAAATTTGAGGTATAAGTCTCTTTTCCCATTCACTTTTTTTCCTTGCAGCCAATAATTGTAATTCTTTTTATTCATTGATATCATATCTTTAATAATTTATGGGTTTAAAATAATGCCATAAAAATGTAGTGTTAAAATTCCTCTTTCCTAATTTAATTTGTTTAGTAATTAAATTAAAACTGATTTTTTTAATTCCTTGAGATTATTCTTAGATGAAATTTTTGGAGCAACCACAATACCTTGATCTTAATTAAGATTTTGTAAAGGAATTAATGGTATTTGGATGGTAGCCCACCACTATAGATTTAACTGAGGGAGAGTTTAGACGAAAAATGTTACTGGAAAAAAAGCTAAAAAAATACTACCATAAACTCATTTTGATAAACAGTATATTTTTTTACTATCCAATTTCAGTAGAATCACAGGATTGGAATAATCGGGAGATATTAATTGCAAATAATAATAGTATGCTGCAAAAAGTAACAATCATAATGCCTGTTGAATGGGTTTCCCAATTGTCCATTCCACAAACTATTGAAGATGGTAAATCATCTATCTCAAATTTTGAGAAAAAGCAATTCTCAAAGGTAAATGTAGCAGAAATCTGGTTGTTTTCAGATTGAATGGGAAGGGAGAAGAGGTGTTCCCGCATTTAAACTTTATAGGATATCAATTTGTCTGTCATATAAAAACTTAGTTTTTTTTCTCTCCTATATAAAGAATTTCAAACAATCAGGATTTTATTTTTTTAGGTAAACCAATTATTTTAGGGAAAAAGATTTTTTAGCTTAATACTTATATTGTTCTAATGGAAAATCAGGTGATCCAATCACAAATAGCATTTCACAATAATGTCCAATTAGGATATTTTGGAGAGAAAATTAAGCCAACTATGATTCCCGTAGATTCATACTATGTCACCCGACATGTCAATGAGTTCATAAGGAATACGGGAATTACAGCCAGCGATAAAATTCTTGAGGTAGGATGTGGGATGGGTAAATTTACCTTGCCACTTCTAAAAAAAGGGTTTCAAATAACTGGGTTGGACCTTTCTCCATTTCTCCTGCAAAATCTGCTGAAATATAATGATAACCGGTTTAAAGTAGATTTAATTTGTTCGGATATTCTTGATATTCCCGATTCTTATAATGGGCAATTTGATTATGTAATTGGTTTTTTTACATTGCATCACTTCCATCATTTACACACGTATTTTCAGGCTATGAGCAGAGTACTCAAACCTGGTGGAGCAATCATTTTTACAGAGCCAAATGCATATAATTTTTTATATTACATTCAAATATTTTCCTCTCCTACCATGTCTTGGGAAGGAGATAAGGGAGTAGCCCAAATGAGGAAATCCAATTTTAAAAAAGCTGCAAATTATGCGAATCTTACTGGTTTGACAATAAAAAAATTCGGTTTTTTTCCACCTTTTGTGGTCAACACAAAGCTAGGAAGAAAACTGGAGAGTCTGATAGAATGGTTTAGAGTTTTCAAACCCTTTTCTGCTTTTCAGATTGTCCAATTAGATAAACCTGGACAAAATGATTGAAGTACAGGAGATAGCTTCAAATGTTTATATGGCTGAAGATGGGATGTGGAGAACATTTGATTCCGCTAAAATTTCATATACCCAGAATGGTCATGACTTGATAAAGGAAAGTGAACAAAAATCATTTTGGTTCAAGCACAGGCTAAACTGTTTGGCTATAATCCTTGATTTATTTCCTGTAGATTCAGTATTAGATATTGGTGGTGGAAATGGGGAAATATCAATGTTTTTTCAAAAGCAAGGAATAGAGGTAGTTTTGATCGAACCTAGAATGGAAGGAGCTTATACCGCATTTCAGAATGGAGTAAAAAATGTGGTTCAGGGCTCATTAATTAATACTGGAATAAAGAAAAATTCAGTTCAAGGTATTGTCCTTTTGGATGTTTTGGAGCATATTGAAAAAGATGAGGAGTTTTTAGATGAATTATTCAGGATACTTGCTCCTGAGGGAAAACTATTTCTTTCGGTTCCATCCTACAATTTTTTATTTTCTGAATTTGATAAAGAAGTAGGACATTTTAGGAGGTATACTTTAAAAAAATTAACCGAAAAGTTAAAAAAAACCGGATTTAATATTCAATTTAATAGCTACCTTTTTCACTTTTTGCCTATCCCCATTTTTCTAACGCGATTGTTTTATTCCTCATTTCATAGCCGAAAGAGAAGACGAAAACTAGGTCATATAAATAAGGAGGGGATTTTAGGAAAACTTCTTCAATTGTTATTAGTCCCTGAATTATTTTTTATTAAACTTAAAATGAAAATACCTTTTGGTTCAAGTTGTTTTGTGGTAGTAAATAAACCTTTAGTCTATGAGAAATGAAATAGAATTATTAGCCTTTTATTCCTCATTAGAGTCGCTTTATGTATTGGAAGATGCCGGAATTGATGGCGTGATAATAGATTGGGAAACAAAGGGTAAGGATCATCGACAACATTTTTTTAATACTCAAATTACGAAGCATTCCCTAGCTGATCTTAAATTAATCAGCAAATTTACCTCCGCTAAAATTACCTGTAGAGTAAATGGACAGGCTTTTCTGAATAAGAGAGAAATTCTTGATGCTATTGAAGGTGGAGCAGATGAAGTTCTTATTCCAATGGTAAAGACATTGGAGGAAGTGGATTTTGTATTCCAGGTAGTAAGGGAAAAAGCCAAGGTGGCACTTATGCTTGAAACGGAAGAAGCATTACTATTGGCAGATCAATTGGATAAATATCCTGTCTCCAAATTTTTTGTAGGATTGAATGATTTATCGATTCAAAGAAATTCCCGAAATATTTTTAAACCAATATCAGATGGAACAATTACAGAATTACGTCCAAAAATCACCAAACCATTCGGAATGGCTGGTTTGACTCACCCTATGGAAGGAAATCCGGTACCATGTCATCGGCTGATAAAAGAGATGGTCCGATTCAATTGTACATTCGCTTTTTTAAGAAGATCATTTTATCGGGATCTTGAAAAATACAATGCTAAAGAAATTCTTAAAGCTATTCGGTTACAATTTGAAAAGGAAACTAATTCAATCTATTTGAACGAAGCCACATCTGAAGAAAAAAAAATTTTAAATAAAGCTTTAATTTAAATGACAAAATAAACAACAACGAATAGCTCTGTATCCAGCTAGGAGCCTTTTTGTGAAGTTATAACCTGAGTTTCCATAATTTTTCCCCCTTTTAGCTTTTAAGTACTTAATCTGGTGGGCCTGAAATGCAACCAAAATGGATAAATAAGGAAAAGAACATTTTGAAGCAATAGGAATGACATTTGCAATTGTTTTTCTATCTGTTAGGTAATAAGAGCCTGCTTTATAATTTAATCCAGAAAAGCCTTGAATAATAATCTTTAGTAGAATAGAGGTTATCATTCGGGGAAGTGATTGGTAGATTCCTTCCCTTAGGATGAATATAGCTTCTCCGGAATTATTATGTAAACCTAATAATTGTTTAATATGGATAGGGTTGTCTTGTAAATCTGCATCTAGCACCACTATTTTTTCTCCTATTGCAATACGCATTCCTTCCAATATGGCTAACTGTTGACCTTTATTTTCCGAAAGGTTTAAGTATTTTATTTGAGAATAATTTTGAGAAAGTTCTATAATTAAATCTAGGGAATTATCAGTAGAAGCATCATTCACAAAAATGATTTCAAATGTCAATTTTTCAAGGCTAGAAGTAATCTGTTGAGTGAGTTTTTTAAGTGTTTTTTCATTTCCGAATACAGGAATGATTATGCTTATTTGAATTAAAGGTTCCATTTAAAATAATTTTTATACCAATCCACAGTACATTTAAGTCCTTCTTTTACACTAAATTTTGGTTGCCATCCCAACTTCTGCTTAGCTAAAGAAATATCGGCAATAAAATTTCCCCTATCATAAGGATTTTCAGGGTATTCGCTTGTTGCAATAAGAGCATTCTGGTCCAGGATTTCTTCAAGCGTTTTTATAATCTCTCCTGCATTATATTGCTTTCCACTACCAAAGTTTATTTCAGAACCAGTTGGAATATGGCTAACCGCCATTTTCAAAAAACCCTGAATTAAGTCATCAATAAAAATATAATCTCTCTTAAACCTATCATTTGATAGTGGCATGGGATTACCTGTTTTTATGGAGTTTAAAGCGGTTACAATAAGCTTTTGAGAAGTGTCCCACGGTCCATATGCCCTGAAAATTCTGCCGATTTTAATCGGGATTTTATTTTTTCTAGCGAAATGGCGACAAATATTTCGCTCATTTAATTTTAACATTCCTCTAAAAGTTGCCGGGTCTAAAGAGGTTTTTTCGCTGAGGTAATAATGATTTTTTTCCCATTTATAAATTGTAGAGCTACAGGCATGAACGAAAGAGTTTAAATTAGTTGAGTATTGATTTACTGCATTGAGCAGATTAATGAGGTTTCCAGTGGTTTGATTAAGTTGGTTATGGTAATCAAAAGCATTTTTTAATCGCAAATAAGAAGGTAGAGCAAAATGGAAAATATAATGAGGATTAAATGATTGAATAAGTCTGTTTACTTTTTCTTTATTTTGAAGGTCAATTTCCAATAAGTTAATTTTGTTTTTTATATTTTCTAACCGCCACAAATCTGAACTTTTCCTTATTCCTACAAATATATTAGCATTTTCTTTAATCAATTCTCTTACTAGGTTGGAGCCAATGAACCC
The DNA here is from genome assembly GCF_000379765.1 of Flexithrix dorotheae DSM 6795. Classification (GTDB taxonomy): domain Bacteria; phylum Bacteroidota; class Bacteroidia; order Cytophagales; family Flammeovirgaceae; genus Flexithrix; species Flexithrix dorotheae. The sequence continues at coordinate 144,772 of NZ_KB903509.1, read as the reverse complement.
TGTACCACCGGTTATTAAAATATCTTTTTTGGAAAATGCTCCCTGGGGAAATTGCATAAAAGTTATATTGTTTATAAAAAAATATTTCAGTTTGAAATGAGGATGTTGCAAAATAGTAAATTAATCTCTAATTAAGCAGACTGAAAAACTAGATAACTCAGGACCTTAACATGAAATTCATTTCTGAATCCAGCATCAATAAACTGTATAAAAATGGAAGTATAATAAGTTTTAGTTTAGGTTTATTGATAATTCTAGGGTTTTACCACCCATTCGAACAACCAATTCAAGGAGATAGAGCCTATCTATTTTATATGTCACAGGTGGTGGCCAAAGGAGAACCCTTATATAAGGCAACTACTTTTGGGTATACTCCCTTGGCAATATTAGTGGTCGGGTTTTTTATGTGGGTTGGTAAACTTTTTTCGATAAGTACTCTAATTTCCGCAAAAATTGTTGGGATTATTTTATATGGTTTAATTTGTACTCAACTTTTTAGGTTAGTATCAGTAGTTTATATTAAAATGTATACTGTTTTTCTGGCCTGTATTTTTTTTTTAGGGTTGGGATATTTACCAATGCTCTCAGGTGTAAATGCTGAACCCAAGCTCTGGGTTTTATTATTTACAATACTCGGAATTAGAGCTGTAATAAAATTTGATTGGTTTTTTACAGGATTGTACTTTTCCCTATCTGCAATGTGTTGGCATGCGTCAGTTATCAGTCTTTTTCCATGCCTTATTTTGATTCCTTGGAAAGATTCTAGATTTATAAAGTCAAGTTTAAATTTTACAGCAGGAATACTAATTGGAATACTACCTGTAATTATTTATTTATTTGTAACTCAAAGTTGGGGGGATTTTTGGATTCAAGCGGTCCTTAGAAAACTTGTTGTAGAAGGGGAATCCGTTGGAGAATCACCTTTAATTTGGTTTTATAGAGGTTTATATCCATTTTTTATTCCTGAAATAATTCATTTCGTTGTTGCTTTTGTAGGATTTGTAATTATTTGTATTGTATGGTTTACTGGAAATATTACACTTAAAAAATATTTTAGAGATGAGTGCACTTTAAAGTTTCTTATTGGATTTACCATAGTATGGGGAGCCTTTAATTGTCTGGAATTCCAAACTCCTGTTGATCTTTTTCCACTTCTTCCTGTACTAATGATTTTTTGTGCCTATTTAGTTCAATTCCTAAATAGAAGAAAAAAAACGATCCTGGTGTTGATCCCAATTTTACTATATAATTTTTATGATGCAATAGTTTATGATATACCATATAAAATTAATGACCAGATTCGATTGGCGAAAAATTTAAAGGAAAACTATGGTAAAGCATTTGTTGTTGGATTTGAGGAAATTTTTACTGTTCTAGAAGAACCCATGCCTACTCGGTTTATGAGGTATTCTTCTTATGAGGATCATTTAATTTATAGAGAACCTGGAGGGTGTGATGCGATTTCCAGAAAATTAAAAACAGAAAAATTTCAGGTAATAATTGAAATGGATTGGGAAAAGAGGGAAAGAAGCAAGTATTCCCAGAGTCTAATTGAGCAAATGCAGAGTTTATTAAATCAAAATGACCTAAAAAGAAAAAGAAGTGGATGTGCTGGTCAGTTAATTGAAACATTAACAAGTCAAAACCCATCAGGTAATTTTACTATGATTATTCAATCTATACCTATGGGTAAATTTTTTTATACCAAAGAATATTATTCCATATATGCCATTGAGTGAAATAAGCATATATTGAGCCTTGATAAATTTTGTTTCCCGATTAAAAATTCAAACTTCCCCTCAATTTTTGTATCTTAAAACCAACTTTAAGTATTACAAACAAATTGAAAATGAAAAGAAGAAATTTACTCCGGGGACTTGGCCTTGGTATTGCCGGTGGCCTTGCCGGTGGGCAGTCTGTTTTGGCAAATGAAAATGGTGAAAAACCCTGGAACAGGGGGATGGCTCCTTTAAAAATTACCAAAGTAAAAGCAATTCCTACTTGCCCTCATGGAATTGAACTGATTGTAGTGAAAGTGGAAACTAATGACCCTGATATTTATGGCCTGGGTTGTGCAACTTTTCGGCAAAGGGCACACGCTGTGGTAGCGGCTGTAAATGAATACCTAGATGATTTTTGCCGGGGAAAAGATCCTGATAATATTGAAGACATTTGGCAGACATCTTATGTGAGTAGTTATTGGCGAAACGGGCCAGTTTTGAATAATGCGCTGAGTGGATTGGACCAGGCCCTTTGGGATATTAAAGGAAAAAGGGCGGGTATGCCGGTTTACCAGCTTCTGGGTGGAAAAACTCGGTTTGCGGTAGACTGTTATACACATGCTAGCGGGAAAAGCATTGAAGAAGTAGCTGATAACGTGAGCAAATTTATGGAACAGGGGTACAGACATGTGAGAATTCAACTAGGAGGATATGGTTCTGCTAGTTTATCAGAATCCCCCGATTTCAAAAATGCAGGGTTTGGTACTCAGGAAGACAACTATTTGGATAGTCATTTTTACCTGAATAATGTGCCGAAAATGTTTGAAGCGGTGCGGAAACAATGTGGGGAAAAAGTAGCGCTATTGCACGATATTCATGAAAGGGTAAAGCCCCTGGAGGCTATTAACATGATTAAAAAACTGGAGGAATTCAGGCCATTTTTTATCGAAGATCCCTTTTCTCCGGAAAACATGGAGTATTTTGAATTGCTTCGTCAACATACTACTGTGCCGATAGCCATGGGGGAATTATTCAATAATATCAATGAATTTAAGGAGCCTATGGTAAGGCGATTATTTGATTATATTCGAATTCATATTTCCCAAATTGGAGGGATTACTCCGGCCATGAAAGTAGCCAGGTTAGGAGAGTGGTTCAATGTTTTAACCGCATGGCATGGTCCGGGTGATGTTAGCCCTGTAGGTCACGCAGCGAATGCTCATATCGATTTGGCTGTTTGGAATTTTGGTATTCAGGAAGCGGTAAACTTTTCCGAAACCTTACAGGAAATTTTTCCTGGCTCTCCAACTATGAAAAATGGTTTTATGCATATTAGTGAAGCACCTGGATTAGGTGTGGAGATCAATGAAAAACTTGCACTTAAATATCCCTTACCAGATAAATTTAATTATAACTGGACCCAGCTGAGGAAGAATGACGGTACTCCTGTTAGGCCATAAAATCGGAGTATATTTGTTCTTCTTTGAATTAGTTGGTTTTCTTAATGGCGTAGAATCTCTCCATTACAAAGGCATGTGGAAGGGTAATGGAAGATGTAGCTATAATAAACAACAGAGGATAGGATAAATTTAGGATGCCTGAATGAGTCAGGTATACAAGTAAGGAAAGGCCCAAAACAGAAATGAGAAATAATGGCATAATTTGTCTGGAAAATTGGAAAAGTGTTAAAGAACTGACCTTCCTATAGAAAAAATTGAATTCTGACTGTAATGCTTTAAACGAATGAATCAATACAAAGAACATGGCAAAACCGAGCAGGAATGTAAATAGGTAAGCTGTAAGATGTATTATAATTAGAATCAAAATTTCTATAGCAAGCTTCTCTATTGGGATTAAGTTTTTGGAAAAATAAATTCCAAATATTCCAACTGTAAATAAACTGGTTGTAAAATATGATGTTTTTATCACTGATTCGCTAAGGATTAAATTAATGGAATGAGTATCGGTATGTTGCTGAAATAATAAAACCAATTCCTCATGATTGTAGAAAAAAAAGCTGGAAAGTACACTCAGGCCCCACATGAGATAAAGCAAGGCAGATAATATTTTCACCTTACCTATCTCCTCAGAAAATTGAGATTGGCCGAAATGGTATGCTGATAGCACAAGGAAAAAAGAGAAGGCGGAAATAGGGTGTAGAAGCCATATTAATACATATACCAATACAGCGGAAAGGTAAAAAAAATAAAAGCGGGCAGGTTTTACAGCAGAATTTTCGAAAAATAATAAGTTATCTATAGCCCCATGGGGTACCCCAAATAGGAGAATGAAAAAAAGAGCGATCTGATTTTGATAGTCAACATCAATCTCTTTCAAAATGGGCGATAAAGAAAGTAACAGCAAAAATAAAACCCAGTATATAAAATTTGTTTTTTTCATACACGTAGAGATTGTTCATCTGTTTATCATGGGGGTAATGGATTTCTTCTAAACTGTAATATTTTTATTAAATATTAGAAGGGTTGAGATCCGCATTTACTTAAAGTCCTTTTTAGCTTGGTTTACTTGGTGTAACGCTTTTGTGCTAAGCGATTTTTCCACTGAACTTTTGGTAGGATAGGGAGGAAGGAATTTTCCTCCCTTCCATTTGAATTAGAATTTATTAAGCTCCCACAGCTTTGTTTTTACTGGATTCGGTTATGGCAATGTTATAAACCACTAAACCAAAACCAATTTTATTAATGGCATCGGCTATATTGTAGAAAAGATCAACATTTGTTGGACCCAGTCCAAAAGCAATATTTAACCATCCGCCAGGCATACACATGTACCCAATTGGATAAATAGCCCATCCAACTAAAACAAACCAGGCCAAATACCTTACTCCTTTCTTAATTACCCCACTGTTACTTTTTACTGCAAGATGAGCAACTTCACCAAACCAGGCCGTATACAGGATATAGACATAACCTAATGTAGATAAAAAGCCATATACTACCGAATGAGTGGTACTTCCCCCTTCAGGATTATAGGCCTCACCAATGTAACCTAATACCAGCATCCATACTGAGGCAATAATCAATTTCCAAAGTAAACTAACCTTTGCACCGGCATATTTGGTAAGAAGATAAAACTCTACACACATTAAGGGAACTGTAAGCGTCCAGTCTATGTACCTTAAGGATGTGGGATTTTCCCCTGTTACCATGTAATAATCCCTCATGTAATAATAATGAACAGCGGCAATACCTGTTATCAATCCGGAGATAAGCAGGGACAATTTCCACTTACCATCTACTCTTCCTCTTTCGAAAAAGAAAAATACTGAAGCGGCCATCATGGCCATGTATCCTGTGAAAAATGTAAAAGCAACAGGATCATCTTTTGGAATAGCAATTATTTCTGAAAATATCATAGCGTTAATTTGTTAAGGTTTACTAGGGAAACCATAGGTTATGATTTTTGTTTAAGTATTTTCAAAAATTATTGAACAAAATAAAATTATTGGAAGTCCAATCTGGTTTTTGGAAATCAATCCCATCCTCGTACCGCATTTCTTTAAAATGCAGGTAAAATGGTTTGAATGCTTAGGAAAGTGGATATTTGGATAGTTACTTAAAACTTCACTTTAACAGGCTTTGCCCAATCCTTTTTCATGGTATAAGGGAGTTGCCACACATTGCCCTGGCTATCGCCAAAATAAAGTTGGGAAATACTTAATTTGTCAGGATTGCCATCTGCCCAGAAATAATAAAAGGGATCTTTTGCATTTAAAGGTCTTCTCATGTAGCTGTGGTTCAACGGACTATCCCTGGTAACTTGTTTTTCCATAGTCCAGGTTTTACCCTTATCGGTGCTTTTCCAGAAGACGATTTCCCCACCTGTACCGTATTTTTGAGGACCATCTATTGTGGGACCAATTACCTTCCATTCTGTTGCTGAAATATACAAACTGCCCATATCGTAATTATGATCGGACTGGCAGATAATACTGGTTTCCCAGGCAGCTCCGTTCCAGTAAGTCACCCGCCAGTCTCTTGGATCATTATCAGGACCGGGCTCGTGGCCACCACTGGTGATATACAAACAAACCGGATTTCCCTTTTCATCAAAATTCATGTCTTTCATATACACATTTTTGCCTGGTGACTGATAGTCAACCACTCTGGGGGGAATGGCCACCTTTTCCAATGGAATCTCCATTTTTTGTCCATCCACTGTAGTCCAGGTTTGGCCAAAATCTTTGGTTTGTAAATAGTATAAATCTGTTCTTTTGTCCACATTGCCATTGGGATGCCTGTTAAAGAAAGTGGCAATAGTATTTTCAAATCGCCCGGTAGTTTGATAATGACCGGCTTTTTCTGCTCCTTCTTCCACAATTCCGGCAAGTTTTTGGTCATCCGTCCAGTTTTCACCATCCGGGCTGGTTTCAAAATACAGTTCCCGCACCCCGGTATATTTGGTGAAGAAATGAAAAAATCCCTTGCCTTTCTGATAAACTGTCTGAGGATAAGTCATTTCTTCCTCGGTAATTAATTTAAACCTGGAAATATCATAAGGTTTTTCGCTTTTGTATTTAAAACCCATCCTTTTTGTTCCTCTTCCGCTGACAAATACCCAAATATAGCCATCCTTATCCATCTGGATACTGGGATTATCATGCGGATCATCTACGCCTTTTTTGTCGTAAACTACCACAGGCCTGCTAACCATTTTTGTATTGTGGTCAAAAACACCAGCCATGCAAAGCAGATACTTTTCATCTTTACCAGTTGTGCCTCCATACACAAAAAATGTTTTATTCACTTGTTCAGCATAGATTGCCATCGGGTTATGTTTGGCCGTATAAGTACCCAAGGCTCCTGAATATTTGTCCCCATGAGGGTATTTCTGGTTGAGCTCAAACCAGATCGCTTTGTAACCATCGATGTTAGTTCCCGAAAGATCTTTCTTTTTCTGAGCGTGAAGGTGAGTAATGATGAAGGCAAATAGTAAAAGGCTGAGATAGTTTCTTTTCATTTTCTGTTTTGAGTTAGTTTAATTTCCTCTAATTTAATTATTCAATTTCATTCGGTATGCATTTGATGAATAAAACAGAAAAATCAACTTCTGAAGGGCGATTTGGAGCGTCTTTATTAAAAACAACTTTGTTGTAAGTTTTAAAACTTATGATTTAGTTGTAAAACTGAAAAATACGTTTTATATTAGAGCTGTAATTTTGTTTTTAACTTAATTGATAAATAGAATTAAATTTTAATTCTACATCTTTTTGCGAAATGAAGTTTTTGATATACCTGCTCGAAACAAGTGCCTGCCTGATTTCTTGCTATCTTTTATATTTCCTTGTTTTTAAAAAGCTCACCCATTTCCAATGGAACCGATTTTATTTGTTGGGAAGTCTGGTATTAAGCTTTATAATTCCTGCTTTAAATATCCAGGTGACTCAGGAAGAAACTCCGATACCAAAAGATTTATATCAAATTATTTTGGACAATAACAAAGTGGAATCTGCGGGTTTTGAACATGAAGATGCCTTGCCAAATTCGGAAAACGAAAGCATTTCTTTGAGTGAAAATTATATTGAAGAAAAGTCGGGTTCTTGGGATTGGAAAATATCATTTGTTGCCATTTATCTTTTGGGGACCTTGCTTGCAAGTATTAGGTTTTTTAGGGGAATTATTAAATTAATAAAACTGATTAGAACCAGTCCCCGGGAAAGTAGGAGAGGGTTCACCTGGGTGAAAATGCCTGTAGGTTTTCAACCTAGTTCCTTTTTTCTATGGGTATTAATTGATGAGGAAAAGCTAATTGATAGGGAAATTTTAAAACATGAAATGACTCATGTAAAACAGTGGCATTCCCTTGATATTTTAATATTTGAGTTGGCCACCATCCTTCTTTGGTTCAATCCGGTGATTTATTTATTCAAAAGAGACCTTCGGCAAATCCATGAATATTTGGCTGATGCCAATGCCATGGGAGAAAAACCCAAGTTTTATGCTCAGAAAATGCTCACACTTGCTACGGGAAATAAAATTGTTTTACTAACCAATTCCTTTGCTTTTTTACCTTTAAAACACAGAATAAAAATGTTAACCAGAATCAAATCTTCTCCGATTTCAAAACTGAATTTTCTGCTTTCGCTTCCGATAATTGGTTTGCTCTTTTTTACTTTCTCCTGCGTAAAAGAAGATTTTGCAGAAATCACTGGATCAGGAGAGGTGGCCCAAAGAAAAATCAAATCAATAAAGTCCTACTACGTAGATGAAATGGGAGATCAGCCAGAAAAAAACGGGACTGTAATTGGAGAAGTTTATTTTGATATGGAGGGGAAGGTTGAAACGATAAGGACATCTTATAGTGATGTTTTAAGACCAAATAAAGAACTTTCATACTACCAAAAGAATCCACAACTATTATTTCAAGCTACCCAAAATGATGTACATTGGTTAATTGATGGCTATATTTATAACTTTAGCCATTCAGAGATCGTTATGGATCCAAAACTTCAAAAAGTATTTGAGTTAAATGCCGATGAAAAAAAAGTACTAAGTGGGGGGAATGTTGTTAAATACACAAATACACAGGAGTTTAACTTGGAAGGCAAAAATGCAAAACATTCTTTTAAATCCAGGACAGAGAATTATTTTGAAAAAGGGAAACGAATAAAGGAGGAAGTGTGGTATTCTGGGATCAACGAAGGGTTTTTCCAGCTTGGATCAGGAAGAGATTTTATTTTTGATGATAAAGGGAAGTTACTTCTACAAAGGAAATTCCTATTAAATAATGGAAGCAAGGTGTATCAAACTGAAGGACATCTCACCTATAATGACAAACAGTTGATCGATACCTATTCCTCTTTTGACAAATCAGAATTTAAAAGGAAAGCACAATATTTCTATGATGAAAATGGGCTTAGAACCAGCAATCAGGTTTATAATTCCAATAATCAATTGGAGTTTACGATCAACTTTGCTTATGAATTTTACGATTAAAATCCAGCGTCTTTCACAAATTCATTCCTGAATGAAGTAGGGGATTTCCCAGTCCATTTTTTGAATGAGCGGATAAATGGGCTGGGTTCTGCATAGCCCAATAGGAAGGCGATATCTCCGATATTCAGGTCTTTTCTTTTCAGGTAGGAGATGGCAAATTCTTTTTTAATTTCCTCGGTAAGTGCTTTAAAGGTTTGGTTTTCCTGCTTAAGTTTTCGCTGCAAGGTTCTGACAGTCAAATTCAGGTTGGACGCCACTTGTTCTATGGAAGGCAGAGCCGGCTGTGCCAGGTTGATGATGGTATCCTTAATCATTTTCAACAAAGCGGAATCTGAGCTTTTCACCTGCTGGGCAGCCAGCTTTTGGTTGGCGTGTTCCACCAAAATACTATGTAATCGATAATCACTGGAAATGATGGGTTCATGCAGGTATTTTTTATCGAAAATAATGGCATTTTCATTTTCACCAAAAAGAATTGGTGCACCTAGAATTTCTGTTATTTCCCCGGTTTTTCTCTCTTTTACAGTGGAAAAATGAATTTTTAAAGGATGATGTTTTTTTAAAGTGAGGGTTTGAAATTCTTTGAGTGTGAAGGCTATAGTAGCCATTAAAGTATGCTCTACTGCTACAGGAGATTCTTTTACCCATTCAATATCCGGAGTAAGCGAAAGTTGGAAAGTATTCGTCCCAATGGATAATTCCATGGGTAATGCTTTACAGCCCAGGCTGGCAAAATGGCAAATATGTTGTAGCGCTTCCTTTATATTTTTACTGGTCTGGGCAATTTGGCCAACCAGACCTACAGCCGATAAATTCAGGTAATCTCCCAAGTGCAACCCAAATAAATCATCTTTACTTAAAGCAACTGCTTTTTCCACCACCTCATTATAGATTTTTTCATCCAGTCTGAGGTCCTCTGCTCCCAATTCTTCGATGGTAAGTCCTGTGGTTTTGAGAAGCACTTCAAAATCTGCTCCCTGTCTGGAGGCAAAGAATATTATATTTCTGATGTACCGGGCACTGAAATCCATTTTTTTAAAAGCTTGAGGGTTAGGTTTTTATCAAAAATAAGTTTTTGTCGTGAAATGTCAATTGATTGTCATTATTCGTCAAAATTAAGTTTAGGAATTCCGGCAATTTTGAATGGTAAACCAAAAAAGAAGTAATGAAAAGCATCAACACAGAAATTACCATAAATGCCTCAAAAGAAGAAGTCTGGTCAGTTTTAACCAATAATGAAAATTATCAAAACTGGAATCCATTTATTGTGGAGTCGAAAGGCAGGGTGGAAAAAGGAAATCGAATTGTGAATACCATGAAAAATGGAAATCAGAAAATGGTATTTAAACCGGTAATCAAATCAGTGCGGAAAAATGAATATTTCTCCTGGTTAGGAAGCCTTTGGATCCCCGGAATTTTCGATGGTTACCACTTCTTTCATTTGGAGGAAGTTTCAGCAAAAAAAGTTAAACTCACACAGGGAGAGCAGTTCTCAGGTCTGTTATCAGGAATGATTTTAAAGAAAATCAAGACACAAACAGAAGCGGAGTTTATAAAAATGAATGAAGCCTTGAAGCAGGTGGTAGAAGGGGAAAGTGTTATGCTTGAAAACCAAAAATAGATGATCATGGAACAAATAATAAAGCGAAATCTAAGCAACCTTAAAAAAGTACTTTACATCAATGCCCTGTTTTCAGCTTCCAGTGGTCTTATATTCATCCTTTTTTATCAATTTTTAAGCCAGTTCATAGGTTTGGAGCAGCCTCTGATATTGTTGTTCATTGGGGCAGGACTGATTTTATTTGCCCTAAACATTGTATTTCAGGCGAGCAAAGAACAGCCTGATTTGAAACAGGTAAAAGGAATAATTATTCAGGATTGGTTATGGGTAATTGGAAGTTTTATCCTAATAATTTTTCCACCATTCCCCATTACAAAAATGGGCTATTTCCTCATAATTAATGTGGCTGTGATTGTTAGTGTTCTGGCTTTTTTGCAGGGTAGGTTTTTGAGGAGCTTGTGATAATTTAATTTTTTATGGGGATGAGAACGATGCAAAAGCAGAGTTTCTCCGGAACCCTGCTTTTAATATCAATCAATCACTCCAGACCCAACTAACTCTTCATCATCATACCAGGCGGCAAACTGCCCTGGAGTGATGCCCATTTGAGGGTTTTTGAAAATGATGTATAAACCATCTTCTTCCCTATACAGAGTAGATGCTTCCAGATCCTGTCTGTACCGGATTCGGGTTAAAAATGAAGCGGATTGCCCCGGTTTTAATGCCTTATCCGGTCTCACCCAGTGGATATCTTTGTTTTTAATGTAAAGGCCATTTCTGTAAAGTCCGGGATGGTTTTTCCCCTGTCCGGTATAAATGATGTTTTCCTTTACATCCGTTCCAATCACAAACAAAGGCTCCGGTGTTCCGCCCACATTCATGCCTTTGCGCTGACCAATAGTAAAATAATGCGCACCCTGATGTTCTCCCACTTCTTTTCCATCCGTAGCCGTATATTCGAAGGGAGCAGAAACAGTTTTCAATGCTTCTGAATTTATGGTTTGCTCAAAATTTACCACAGGTCTGTTGAAGTTTTCAGCATCGGCTGGCACCTCCAGAATTTTACCTTTTTTAGGCTTCAATTGCTGTTGCAAAAATTCAGGTAAACGCACTTTACCCACAAAACACAATCCTTGTGAATCCTTCTTTTCAGCAGTTACCAAATCCAGTTCTTTGGCAATTTTTCGTACTTCCGGTTTAGTCAATTCGCCAATGGGGAACATGGCTTTTGCCAGCTGTTCTTGTGACAGTTGACAAAGGAAATAACTCTGGTCCTTATTGTTATCTTTTCCGGCAAGTAGCTTGTGTACTTCCTTTCCGTTTTCTACAATAGTTTCTTTGCGGCAATAATGCCCGGTGGCTACATAATCCGCCCCTAATTTCAGCGCTGTTTCCAAGAATACATCAAACTTAATTTCCCGGTTACACAACACATCCGGGTTTGGGGTCCTGCCAGCTTCATATTCCCCAAACATATAATCCACAATCCTTTCTTTATATTCCTTGCTCAGGTCAATAGTTTGGAATGGAATCCCCAACTTTTCCGCCACAATCAAGGCGTCATTACTGTCTTCTATCCATGGGCATTCCTCACTGATAATCACCGATTCATCATGCCAGTTACGCATAAAAAGCGCAATCACTTCATGACCCTGTTCGATTAACAAATGTGCCGCCACACTCGAATCTACTCCTCCGGAAAGCCCAATAATTACTCTAGCCATTTTATTAAATTATCATTTTTTATGCAAAGATAGGAAATTGGGAAAAGGTTCCATATTTTAATATTTGGGGGAGGGAATCTTTTTGATTTTACCAAATCACCGGGTTTACAAAACCCTGCATTTATTGCTTTTTATAATATCAAGGATGAATTTGCAAAATTCGTCCAGCGGTTGGGGAGAATATTTAGATATAATATTTAATGTTAAAATACCGAATTCGCTCTCTTTGGGAATATTGAAATATGGAATAAAATGAGGAAGGAAAAATTGTAATTGCAATTAAGTTTCCAATAGCAAATACATTGGTTAATTTAAAAAGAAAGTCCCAAATGAAAAGCCAAATGCCAATAGTTCCAAAAATAGATATAAATAAGGCTAACAAATTGACAATCTTGTTGCCTTCAGCTTTAATATCATTTACATGATAATTCTCTTTACTGTGACAATTTTCACAAATCAATTCTATTGCATCTCCTTGATCTTTAGCGAGTTTAAATCTATCCGAAGCAAATGAAAAAAAGTTGATTTCCTTTCTGCATTTTTTACATTTAGTGTACAGTTGTAGCATACTAATTGATTTTTGATTTAAGCCAGGTTCTTTTTTTTGAATCAAAAATTGGTTTAGATAGAATGTGCCAAACCACCGGGTTTACAAAACCCTGCATTTATTGCTTTCTATAATATCAAGGACGAATTTGCAAAATTCGTCCAGTAGCTAAAATTTAATTTTTTTCATCATCCTTGTTTTCAACGAGGATGCCTGAGAATTGCGTTTGTAACGCAAATTAATCCAGCTTCAATTCTACTAAAACTGCCCATTTTCCTTCACAGGGGCTTTTGAGATTGATTTCTCCCTGGCCTTCTACAAAAATTGGCTGATCCCATTTGGCATTCAGAATATCCAGCCAAGAGATTTTTACTTTTCCATAAAAATCCCCAATATCAATTTTTACTTCTCCGCAGCCTGGATAGTAAATCGCATAAGCTTTTCCGGGAATACCCAGGCAGTAAGCCTCATTTTCTGTACGGTCTTTCAGCAAATCATTGAGAGGTTTGGACTGATGGAAAGTAAATGCTTTTTCTAATAACCGCACACTTTTGATATTAACTTCGGCAAGTTTTTCAAGTCCCAGCCCTGCGGGAGGGCGGTGGAACCTGACGGCTGCCTGCCCTGCAAAGATATTTCTCCAGAATCGTTCCGGCCCATCGTAAATTCCTCCATAGGTTTCATCATTCAGTTCGCCTCCATATACTTTTATGGAGGTCATGGGCATGGGCTTTCCTTCTTTTATCAGTTTATTCCTGAAATTCAGTGTGGTTGCATAATGTACTTCCCCTGTCTGGATATTGTTTTGGGAAAGTTCTGCAAAATCATAAGTCTCCTGGCTTTCTATAAAGGTGCTGTAGGGAATGGAATTGGTATTTGGATGAGTTTCCGACATGGGCTTTTTCGTATGGCTCACTTCTCCATCTGAAGAGTCCCAGTTGTCTGGCATGTCCGTAATCAAAATCTCTTTTCCCTTTTCCCTGGCTGTTTTCCTGATATAACCCGACCAATACTTTCCCCACTCCAAACTTGCATTTGATTCGTGATTAATACAATACAATATATGGTTATAATTGAGGGAATAGGAAAGTAGCTTGTCTACATAAAGCTGCTGAAATTCCAGCACTTTCAGGTTATTATTTAATGCAGGGACAGTTTCGAAAAAAGCCTGTGTTTTTTGGTTGGGCAGGTAATCTACGGTGGCTGGTAATCCGGAATCTTCCACTGCATAGTTGCTATTACTCATCGGATGAAAAGGGTTCTTTTTCCAGGCATTATTAGCTTTATAAAAATCCCAGGGGTCCCAAATTTCCACCTGTACCACTATTTCGAGTTCAGCAGTCATTTTTAAAAACTTGTCGAACCTGCTCCAGTAATTTTCCCTGAATTGGGTAAGGTCATATAAGGAATTTGCCTGTTGTTCATGTGGCCATGGATTACCGAAGTCACGGCTGCTCATGGTGCATCTTACATAATTTCCACCATAGCTTTTCAGCAATTCCAGTTGGGCAGAAAATAAATCAACCTGAAACAAATTATCCTCATTACTGGCTCCTAGCAACAAAACTGAAGAATCATTGAATGTAAAATAAAATGGATTTTCTGAGTTGATTTTAATCCCGGAAGCTTCAGGTTTGGAAATCTCTTTTTCATTTTGGCTCGTGTTACTGGAATCAACACAAGCTAAAAGCAAGAGGAAAAGAATTAAAGGGAAATATTTGATATGAACGTTTGTGGTCATGCCTGATTAAAGGGGTTCATGGGAATGAAACTTATTTTCCCATGAGCATTTTAAAATGTTCTTCCTTAAAATCTAAAAGGGAATTTAAACGAATGTCTGCCACATCAAACCTGGACAGATGACTGAATTCCTTTTCTGGTATGGAAACTGTTTTCATCCGTGCTGCCATGGCCGATACCAGGCCGGCAAATGAATCTTCAAAAGCCACCGTATCGACTGGCAATACACCCAGTTGTTTGGCTGCATTGATGTAAACAGCGGGGTGAGGTTTGCCATATTCTTCTTTTTCAGCTGAGTGAACCACTTCAAAATAATTGGTGATATCCAGGGCCTTCAGCATGGCGTTTATTATTCTTAAATGAGATGAGGAAGCCAGTCCGATTTTAAAATCCTTAGCCTTAAAAAATTCCAGAATGTATTGAACTCCTTCTTTGGGTTTAGCATCTTTTTCAATCAATTGAATAAAATTATCGTGGATGCTGTCTTCTACTTCCTTGAAAGTTTTATTTTCCCAGGGATGCTCTTTGTACCATTTTACCACCACTTCGTCTATTCGCAAACCAATAGTTTGCATACACAATTCGTGCGTTAAGTTTAAGCCAACTTCTGCAAATGCAGCAATTTCAGCTTCTCTCCAAAATGGCTCAGAATCTACCAAAAGCCCATCCATATCGAATATTACTCCTTTAATCATCTTATTTAAAAATTTGGTTAAACTTAAACCTTTTTGTGGTGTTCTTAAAATTGTTCTAACTTTCAGGGCGAAGATATAAATGAATTGGCAAACCAGAAAGCCAAATAATTAGGCAAGGTATAGCCATAAAAAGTTTTAAATTAAATGGAATTTGGAAAACTTCAGGATATAAGTCAGGTGGATTTTACGCTTCCTCCTGATCCATTGGGTACACAACAAATTTTGGAAAAACTTGACAAACAGGAGTGTGAAATTCTAATTGGATGCCCTGCCTGGTCGTGTAAGGAATGGGTCGGGAAGATTTACCCAAAAGGCACAAAGCCCAGAGATTTTTTAAGTCAGTATACCAATAGTTTCTCTACCATTGAGTTAAACACCACCTACTACAGCACTCCTAAAAGAGAAGTGATTGAGCGCTGGGCCGAAGTAACCCCTGATTATTTCAGGTTTTGCCCAAAAATTTCCAGTCAGATTAGCCATTATCGAAGGCTATCCAATTGTAATTTGCTTATTCAGGAATTTTGTGATGCTTTCCTGCCCTTGGGGGAAAAGCTTGGTTCCATGTTTTTACAATTGCCACCCAATTTTACCATTAATGAAGCTGAAAAACTGATCAATTTTATTGAAAATTTTCCTTTGGGCTATCAAATGGCAGTGGAATTCCGGCACGAGTCCTGGTTTAGAGAAAATGATGAATTTGATGCTGTTTGTAAGGTGCTGGAATCCAGGGGTTTTCTCACTGTGATTACGGATGTGGCAGGAAGGAGAGATGTGCTTCACCAGCGATTAACCACTGGAAATGTAATGTTGCGTTTTGTGGGAAATAGCCTTCATGACACGGATTATACACGAATAGGCTACTGGGTGGAGAAACTAAAAAACTGGATTGACCAGGGTGTTTCTCAGGTTTATTTTTTTGTGCATGAACCTGAAGATGTGCTTTGCCCTGAATTGGCAAATTTTCTGGTAAAAGAATTAAAGGCTAAAGCTTTGGAAACGCCTGTTTCCCCAAGGTTTTTAAATACAGGAATTCAGGGTTCATTATTTTAATAATTTGGATATGATTTTTAGAGAATATCAGGAGGAAGACCTTAAAGCAGTAACACAACTTTTTTACGATACTATTCATCATATAAACATTCGCGATTATTCTGAAGAACAGGTAAATGCCTGGGCCCCAAAGGAATTTGATTTGGAAAAATGGGATGCCAGAATGAATAATTCATATTCAGTATTGGCTTTTGAAGGTGAAAAACTGGCAGGTTTTGGCACTTTAGTGGCTCACTCTCTTGTTGACTTTTTGTATGTGCATAAGGATTTCCAGGGTAGGGGAGTTGGCAGAATTATTTATGAAAAACTGGAAAAGGAAGCATTGGATTTTGGCTCAATAATGCTTTCAACTGAAGCCAGTATTACTGCCAGACCTTTTTTTGAAAAAATGGGATTTAAAATGGAGGAAAAGCAAACTAAACTGGTGAGAGGTGTTGAACTAAATAATTTTCGGATGAAGAAAATAATACCTACCTGAAATTTGAAATCTTAGTTTAATTCATGGCAAAAAAATATATTTAGGGAAAATTAAAGTATTTAACCCAACTGAAATGAGAAAATATTTTTTAATACTCGCATTCTTAATTCCCGGATTTGTAAATGTGGCTTTTGCCCAGGAAAAGGATTACATAAATCTGATGAAATCGGTATTACAAACAGAAAGAAAATCAATTATTGGTGAGGTGTTAGAATTAACAGAAGATGAAGCTTCTAATTTTTGGCCATTATATGATGAGTATGAGGCTAATTTGAATCTTACCTACGAACAAAATTACAAACTGGTGCAGGAGTTTGCCAATAATTATAACAACATGACGGAAGAGAAATCGGAGGAACTTATAGGTAAATTTTTTGATGTAGATATTGAGATTTTAAAAATCAGGAAGTCCTATATTAAGAAATTCTCTAAGGTTATTCCTGCCACCAAGGTGGCAAAATTTTATCAGGCTGAAAATAAAATAAAAGCTCTGGTAGATTATGAACTAGCCAAATCAATTCCATTTCTGGAATAGCTTCCTGATTCACTTGATTTGTTGAATTAGAATTACCCTTTTTGGAATTGAAACTTTAGACAATCCCTAAAGCCATTGAGAAAAGGGAGATAGAAACTTATTTAATAATAAATTTTATTTTTGCCGCTTGGAACAAAGCGCTTGTAATTCCTGTTCTCGGTTCCAAATAAATATTATAACTACAAAATCATAATTATTTAATAATGAGTTTTATTAAAAATCTATTTGGGGGTAACGAATCTGATTCAACGAATAAGAATATAGGGATTAATTGGAATTTATTAGAAAGTGATCCGGTGTTGGATGAGATTATCGAAAAATCGAAATCAAAACCAATTATCATATTTAAGCACAGCACAAGATGTTCAATTAGTTCTATGGCAAAAAGCCGGTTGGAAAGAAGTTGGGATATTGATCAGGACCAGGCTGAAATTTATTACCTCGATTTGATAACCTACAGAAGCATTTCCAATAAAATTGCTGATCAGTTTGGAGTAATGCACCAATCTCCTCAGGTTCTGGTGATTAAAAATGGTAAATCAGTTTACGATACTTCCCACAATAGTATTTCTGTTCAGGACATCAGGAATCATTTGAATTGATTTGTATATAAATTTTTAAAGAAAAATAGGCTTTTAATAAGCCTATTTTTCTTTAAGCCATTTTAAGGCATCCTCCTCACTTTTGAAATACTTGGTTTCGAAATTAAGGCCTTGTTGTTCTTCCATGGTTTGTTCAACAGAAACCTGTGCGAAAATTTCCTCACTCATAATAAAAGCAGCTTTTTGTACTCCTAAATTTAGGTGGGATTTGTTTATGTGGTCATCGGTCCATCTTTGCATTTCAGGGCTAATTGTAAATCCAAATTCTCTGATATTGATCAGTTGCATCTTTGGCCGGTATTTTTCCACAAATATTTTAAGATTCAACAACTCCTTTTGATACTCTTCATCCTCCATATCGATACTTTCCTTCTTCCAGGAGTTAGTCAGAATTCCATATTGCTGATCTAAATGAATTTCCTGGTATTTATTATCATATAATTTCATTCCCATTAGTGTTATCTTTAAATTATTTAGGTGTCCAGAGTTTTAGTGTTAGAGGGATAAAAATGCGTAGTAGGAAGATTTGAATAATTTTGTGAAAACTTAATCTGTAATTTAATAGAAACAATATCTAAATTTTGATAAGAAGGACATATGGAAATTTATTGGTAAATAAAAAGCTGATTCTTTAAAATATTTTGAGTAGTAGTAAAAAGTCCAACTCAAGTTTGGAAGAATAACCTAGGACTATACCTGTTGTTATTTCCAGTTTTTTTAAAGGAAATAATTTTTTCTTAAATTTTCATACTTTCAATATAAAAAAATCAACAGAATAAAACAATTTCGATCTTGAATTAAAAAGTTGGGTATTGTAGGGGATAATTGGATTTTCCACAGATTTAGGTAAGGTTAATTGTGCTACAAAAAAATTTACTTTTTTTACCAGCTTTCCTTTCCCCACTTAGGCATCAATTTGTTTAACGGTAAATCTGCCTGTTGCCCTCATTATTTGGTCTGAAATGAATATGGATTTCTATTTAAAAAAATGGAAGGACAAAAAGTTTATTTCAAGGGTTAAAAAATGACAGAACTTTGAAATTCTTACCTAGGAAAGAAATTCCCTGCAAAAAAAAATCCCTTCAATTTTGAAGAGATTTGGGTGCTTCATGTGAGTAATAACTTACAGCCACTTATTGGATGATTTCCATTTGTGGACTCAGACTTCTTTCCTTTAATTTATCGGCTTTTTTACTAATTGGAGTGAGGTGGAAATTTCTTGTGATTTTTCCAAAAATTGAGGAAATACAATTAGAAAGAATATAATATAAAGGCAGAATAAATAGCAGTAATAAACAAAATAACACAATTACGATCATCATTTTCAAATTTACCTACAGTGCTGATTTTATAGTAAAGTACTATAAATCAGTGTTTTGTAGTTGGGTTAGAGTTTGTTTAGCTAATAATATTAGCTTGTTAGTATCTCATTATCTCCACATATATAATAAGTGATTAGTACAAGTAGAACCAGGATAATGATTATTTATAATCTATAAATATGTATTTTTTTTGCGGGATTACCAAGATTTAAGTTGTTAATTAATCTTACAGAACCAGGGAAAACAGAACCCCAGCTATTTTATATCGTTTAAACAATTAGTTGAGATTTTTGTTCGTTTTTTCTTGAAATCTTACATCAGAAAAGCTCAATTCTTAATAAATTATATAAAGTAGGATGGTTTAAAACATGTTAACAAGAAAATTACTATATTTAACTTTCTTGATCATAACTTACATTCGATTTAAATATCATAACGAAAAAAATAAAGACAATTAATTATGCTAACCTTTCAAAAATTTAGCAATCTTTCAACCGAGAACAAGCTAAAATACCTTTCAGAAAATGGAGTTTTATTGTGTAGCAGAACCTATGCGAAAACAAAGGTTTCTTTGTATTCAATAGGGAAGTTCTACGCAGAGGTTTGGTTTAATCGCAATACAGATGATATTAGCAATGTACTGCCGTTTACCACAACCAAATGTTTAAAAGTTTATTTAGATATGATTGATATCTCAGACGTATATAATGTGAGATAAAATTACTTGTCTGAATTATTATTAAGTTATAGTTTTACCACACCTGGCTGTCTTAATAATTAGAAGATATAATAATTGAAATCAAAAGATATAAATTAAAACCCCGGATGGCTCCGGGGTTTTTTAATTTTTTTTCACTTGACGGAAAGGGGAGGGAATGTTTTACTCAAGTGTAAAGGAGATGAGATTGAATCTTGAAGATTCAGTTTTTTAGAGAAATTTCTCTTAATAATTTGCTTGGGAAGTCAGGTAGAACTGACCAACTAAAACTTAAACAGCCGTTACTTTTTCTAAATCCTCGATTAGTTTCTTTGAAACTTGTCTGGAATTTTTCTTCTTATATGACTTCAAAATGGTGAGTGCCTGAGCCCCTACTTCTATTAAACCTTCAGGGTTTTTGTCATTATTATAACTACCAATGCACCACTCCAGTTTTGAGGTAATATCATTATTTTTTTCTGCGTCTAGTTTCTGTAACTTGGCCTGAGCCTCTCTACAAACTTTTTCTAATTTTCCATTAGTTGCAACATCATTCATGCTTGAAAAAATTTAAATTGAATAACTAGTTTAATCGAAAAGTGATTGTTTACACAAATCTAATGAAAACATGTAGAATGTTAAATTAATTAATAATTTGGTTATGGTTTTGTAAAAAAAACTTAAAAAATTACGAGAAATTCTAGAAATTTTACAATTCTGAATCCAAATTATAATAGTAAATACGTATCGAACCTTCGATTTGAAAAGGCTATCCTTATTTTTTTGCTCTGAAGAAAACTACATTCAAAAGTTAATTTACCCTCAATTCTAAAAAATCTGATCCCAAAAACATGATCTGATAAAGGATAATATGATATGATTTACCCCGAAAATTAAATCATAAATCAATAGTAATTTCGTATACTTAATAAGTAGAAGTTATACTTAGTATTGGAAATTATAAATATAACTACTAAATTGGCCGCAAAGAAATAAAAACGTATGAGTGCAAAGATTATATCGTTCGCTACGCAAAAAGGTGGTTCGGGAAAAAGTACAATGCTAATGCTTACCGCAGCAGCATTTCACAACCGAACAGGTAAAAAAGTACTGGTAATTGATTGTGATCCTCAGAAATCTGTAAAGGATATTTACAAGGCTGAAAACCAAGAGTCAGGGAACAATTCCTATGATGTAATTTCATATAACTGGAATCAGCCCAAACCTGAAGTAAATTTTCAAAAGACGCTGGCTATAGCCGAGAAGAAATTTGATTTAATTTTTCTGGATGCCCCGGGAAAAGTTGAAGGCAAGGAAGTTTACTTTAGTATATTAATTTCTGATATTGTGGTGGTTCCCCTAGTGGCAAGTGCCCTGGATATTAAAGCTACAATTAGATTTTTGAGGACAATACCAGTTGTAAAAGAAGTAAAAGAAAAGCAGGGTTTTTCACTGGAAGTTTTTGGGGTAATTAATAAAAAAGACAATACGGTGGAGCACCAAAGGTTAGTGGAACTGGCAGGAATTGGAGGTTTACAACTTTTCGATTCATCGCTTTCCAATCTAGTAAGATATAAAAGAGGTATTTCTACTATCCACGATATCACACATCCCGATCTAAGGGAGGATGAATTTAATACCTACTTTGAAGAATTCCGCAGAAAATGTAAAGTTTAAAATTATGGAAAAAAAGAGTAAGGCTGAATTGATTTTTGGTACCCTTCTGGATGGTGAAACCACAGATCTGGGGCAGGTAGCTAAAAAGGAGAAAATGCTCAATTTTAAAAATCTTGACGTTGACTCTATCCGACCTAAAAAAAAGGCAATTGAATATTCCTCTGTGAAAATCAGGGTGGATTTGTATGAAAAAATTAAAGCAGTTGCAAAGAAGCAGGGTGTTAATCAACCTGGTAAATTTATTAGTCTGATTCTGGAATCCTTTCTGGCTCAGGCAGATAAAAAATAAGTAGATTTTTTAACTACTAAATAAAGTAAAGAAACTCCCGGATAATTCAACCCAGAGTCGCTATTCCTTTACTTATTTCCCTTATCCGAAAACTGTAAAAAAACTCAGGCCTGTTTCTTTTATTTTTAAGAAACAGGCTTTTTTATTTCTGCTCCCCGATTGTTTATTAAAGCAAATATAAATTCTTCTTTTGATTGTCATTTCACTCAATTGATTTTCAGTTTATCAATTCTCTGAAAAATACTTTAGCATAGTTGGATAAATAATCCACTTCTTCCCGGAAAGTGTAGAAAATTTCTACAGTTTGAGTAACCATTCGCCAATCTGGTTCAGAATTATTATCAATTTATTTGATAGAGGAGTAGGTTAAGTATTTGAATATTAGGTTGGTATGTTTTTTTGCCTTCTGTGGCATGCATTTTTTATAGGAATAGATACTGGTAGTTTATAATTTGATTAAATCAGTATTTTAAATCTTGAAAAATGAAAAGAATTGTACTCATTTCACTGATTTTATTCAGTTTGTTTTCATGCAAAAATAAAGAACTGGAACAGGAAATTGCGTCTCTAAAGGAAATTAATAAAGAGCTTACCAATTCCAATTTCGAACAGGATTCTGCTATCACTAATTTTATGGAGTCCTTTAACGAGATCAGTCAGAACCTTGCGGAAATCAGACAAAAGGAAACAAGTATTGAATTAAGCTCGGAAAATAAATCTGGAGATGTAAAAGCGCTTATTAATGAGGATTTGCAGATTATTAACGATTTAATGGCTCAAAACCGGGCAAAGATTGAAGAACTGGATAAGCAATTAAAAGGATCGTATTATACAAATTCCAAATTGAAAAAGGCCATGGAAAAGCTAAAAGAGGACTTCATGGCACAAATTGAAGCTAAAGATGGTGAAATTACCGTATTAAAAGCCGATTTGGAAAAAATGAATTTTACGATTGAGGAATTGAATTCAAATATTACTTCTTTATCGGAAGTGAGTTCTCAAAAGGACGAGATTATATCTGAGAAGGAAGGGATAATAACCGAGCAAACAGAAAAGTTGCATACTGCTTTCTATGCGCTTGGAAATACCAAAGAACTGGTAGAAAAAGAAATTGTGGCTAAAGAAGGAGGCTTCATTGGCATAGGGAAATCCTTGAATCTCAATAGTAATATTAATGAGGCTCAGTTTAATAAAATTGATATAACCGAAACACTAGATATACCTTTAGAGGGCAAAAAAGCCGAACTAATTACCTCTCATCCGGAAGGAAGTTACAAGATTGAGGGTTCTGACAAAAAGGTTTCAAAATTAGTCATTCTCGATCCTGAAAAATTCTGGAATTCTTCCAAATACCTGGTAGTAATGGTTGATTGACTCTAATTTTTTAATTTAATTCTACGATAAACATTAAGAAAATTGATTCTGGTGATTGCAAGTAAGCCAGTGTCAAACAAAAAAACATTTAAGATTAAGCTCCATACAGACAACCAGCGATTAAAAGAGCCGAGATTTAATATCTCGGCTTCTTTTTTTTTAATATCTATGGTTACATTTGATGAAATTTTGTCTGTTTTTGCTAACTTGAAACTAATTTTTGAGAGGTTGAATCAGGAGTTTGCTAATTTGCAATAATGGGTCAGGCCAGGCAAATAAGGCACAAGGGATGTTGACCAGTAATTTTGCTTCCTGTTGGATAGGGGAGAAGAGTTACTCAGAAGATAATTAGCCTTTGTTGGAGCTTAAAATTAATCTAAATGTTAAAGATATTAATTGTAGATGATGACCCTACCTTTGGGTTAATGCTGAAGAAGTTTTTGAATAAAAATAATTTTGAAGCTAAGGAGGTTTTATTAGGCAAATCCTGCCTGGAGGAAATTAAGTCGGTAAAGTACGATGTTATTTTGATCGATTTTAGGCTTCCGGATATGACTGGAATTGACCTTTTAAAGGAAATTAAAGCCAAAGACCCGCATCAACCGGTCATCTTAATGACTTCCTATGCAAATATCAGGACAGCAATAAAAGCCATACAAATGGGGGCTTATGAGTATTTGACTAAGCCGGTAAATCCTGATGAAATGTTATTGACTATCCGGGATGCTCTGGCAGATAAATCTAAATCCAATACAGTTACTGAGAATGCCCAAAAGGTAGCTCAAAACAAACCTGCTGCAGCTTCAAAGTCTGGAAATTTCCAGTTTATTCAGGGGAAAAGTACTCATGCCGCTGAAATTCAGAAATATATCGATTTAGTAGCGCCTACCAACCTTTCAGTAATTATTGAAGGAGAAAGTGGTACTGGGAAGGAATATGTTTCCCGAATGATTCATCAAAAAAGTGAAAGAGCAGATAAACCCTTCCAGGCGATTGATTGCGGGGCATTGTCAGAAGAATTGGCGGGAAGTGAACTATTTGGGCACCTGAAAGGAGCCTTCACAGGAGCCTTACAAGATAAAATCGGCCAATTCCAGGCTGCTAATGGAGGAACCTTATTTCTTGATGAAATAGGGAATTTGACTTATGAAATCCAGGTAAAATTATTGAGGGCTATCCAGGAGGGGATTGTAAGGAAAATAGGTAGCAATAAGGATGAAAAAGTGGATGTGAGGATAATTGCTGCCACAAATGAAGATTTGGCCAAAGCTGCTAGGCAGGGGAGTTTTAGGGAAGACCTTTACCATAGATTGAATGAATTTAAAATAACTGTACCTGCGCTCAGGTCCAGGGATCAGGATATTGCCCTTTTTGCCAATCATTTTCTTATGCTTTCAAATTCTGAATTAAACAAAGAGGTGAAGGGTTTTTCCAAGGAAGTTCTAAGTAAAATCCATGATTATTCCTGGCCGGGAAATTTAAGGGAGATGAAAAATGTCATTAGACGGGCAGTGTTGTTAACTACTGCGGAGGAGGTGCAACTCGAAGCCCTACCCTCAGAAATTGTCTCTCCCAATTTGGAGAACCAATTGGGTAGTACTGAAACGGCAAAAGCTGTCTCAGCTCCAGTGCAAAGCGAAACGGACCTGAAGGAAGTGCTTGGTAAAAATGAAAAGGAAGTAATTCTAAAAACCCTGGAAAAGGTAAGATACAACAAATCCAAAGCCGCCCGCTTATTGAATATTGATAGGAAAACACTTTATAATAAATTAAAGCTATATGGCATTGAGGCTTGATTTGAGATAAGAGCATGTTTGAATTTTATGTATTTCGCTGCAAATGCCCATTATAGGAATCTCATTTCAAAATTTAATATTAAACAAGTACTAAGAAAAAAAGCCCGATTCAGGGCTTTTTATTTTTTTGATTTATCGTAAGCTGCAATGATATTTTTTACCAATCGGTGCCTGATTACATCTTTTCCCGAAAGCTTGATAATACTGATTCCTTCCACTCCATCTAAAACTTTTACTGCCTCTACCAGCCCTGAAGACATGTTCCTGGGTAAATCTACCTGAGAAATATCTCCTGTAATAATCATCTTGGATTCAGGCCCCATTCTGGTGAGGAACATTTTCATTTGCATGGTAGTCGTATTTTGCGCTTCATCCAGCAGAATAAAGGCATTGTTTAACGTTCTCCCACGCATATAGGCAAGCGGTGCAATTTCTATTACATTGTGCTCCAAATAATACTTTAATTTTTCGGAAGGAATCATATCGTATAACGCATCATAAATTGGACGTAGATATGGGTCGATTTTTTCCTTTAAATCTCCGGGAAGAAAACCTAAATTTTCTCCAGCCTCTACAGCAGGACGGGTGATGATCAGTTTTTTTACCACCTTATTTTTAAGCGCCTTTACCGCCAGGGCTACAGCTATGTAAGTCTTCCCAGTTCCCGCAGGACCAATCGCAAAGATTAAATCATTTTTCCTTGAGGAAGCAACCAGTTTACTCTGGTTTTCAGTTTTTGGCCTGATAGCCAGTCCTTTAGCACCATAAATAAGGGTGTCTTCCTGTAGTAATAAACTGAAGTCCCTGCCTTCTTTTTCCACATAATTCAATACATTATCAGTGGTAACTTTACCAAATTTTTTATAATGTTCGATTAAGTCGTTGAAAGTACTATTTATTTTAAGGATTTCAGGATTTGAACCTTGTATTCTGATCTCATTACCCCTCGAAATGATTTTACTTTTGGGAAAAGCGGAGGAAATTTCTTTAAGGTTAATATTATCTACACCTAAAAAATCAACAAGTGAGATATTTTCTAATTTTATTACTTTTTCTACCAAATGAATACTTTTAAATAAAACGGAATTGATTAACAAATACGCTCATGAAGTAGGTGATCGTGTTTGATAATCAGCTAATTATAAAATTGTTTGTTAAATGAAATTTCTAAATAAATTCAAGTAACCAAATTTATGCATTTTTTAAATTAAAAAAATGGAAAGTTAAAATTTATTACAAAACCAAATTCCAATTACAAAACAAATTCCAACCGGC
The DNA here is from genome assembly GCF_000379765.1 of Flexithrix dorotheae DSM 6795. Classification (GTDB taxonomy): domain Bacteria; phylum Bacteroidota; class Bacteroidia; order Cytophagales; family Flammeovirgaceae; genus Flexithrix; species Flexithrix dorotheae. Next base: position 118,733 of record NZ_KB903509.1, on the reverse strand, counting down.
AAATTGCCTCGAAATGCTTAAAAACTAAATCTGGCCATAAGCTGTGCTCTTTGTGCATGTCCTGTCGCTCCATCTTTATTTTTTCTCCTTCCCCAAACTATTTCCGCTCCACATTGCAGGTTTGGCAAAATCTGAATAAAGGTATTGACACTGGAATATCCGCTGGATTTATAACTGCTTTCAGGTTGATCTTCCGTGTTTTTTATATGGTTGCCCCCAACAATTAGGGTGGAATAGACTCTTGGATTCCAATTGTATTCATAGGCTACAAAACCCCCTCTGGTTGGCAGGGCTGTTAAATTGCCTTCCTGATCGGGGATTGCATCCAGGCCCCTTCCACTCAGGCCGGTAATAAATCTGGCAATTCCTTTACCCCAAATGCCCTGAAAAAGCAAACGGGAGTAATCATTTAATTTTAATGTTCCGCTAATCAAAGCTCCCAAACCAGTTTCTACTTTTTCTGTTTGGTTAATATTTTTGTATGAAATCGTTCTGAAAACCCCCGCAACCTGCCAGTGGCCCTTATCCGTATCGAATTTTATTCTCCCGGAAAAGTCAAAGTTTCGTTGTCTTGATTCGGCCCGGACGGTATCAAAAGGATTGGTTACGTCAGTTAATGGACTTTCTGCAGATAATCCAAATTCATATTTGCCCTCAATTTTCCTTTCGTATTTGATCAGACCATGTCTTGTCCAGACCGCACTGTTTGGCCCTTCATTATCAACCACAGATGGCATGGATTCCAAATCAGTAAAATTTGTCCAGGTATGGCCGATAGTGAGGTACCCCAGTTTTCCATAAGCATGCCTTAACCGGAAATTCAGGCCAGGTCCATCTCCGGCAAAATCGCCCTCAATAAAAGTTAAAATCCGGCCATATTTGGTATTGGCACTTGATTCAATGTTGAATCTGGATTGTCTGGCACCCATATATAATCCCTGTAATTCCTGGTTTAAAGCCTCATCGACCGGGATTTCAAAAGGAAGAAAGCCTTCTGTATTTTTCATTCCGTTGAAATCATAAAAGGTATTGGTTTTTACATAACCTCTGATATCTATTCTGTATTTAGCTGCCTGAGCATCCTGAGGGTGAACCTGAAATTCCACGACTTTTGTAGTATCAATTTTTATTTCTTTAGGTTCTTCCTCCTCTTCCGGTGGACTTGGAGGCTCTATTACCAGTCCGGTTTCCGATAAAGCGAAAGAAATAGTATCTAGTCCTGTTTCATTCTTCGTGGTTCGGAATTCCCAGAAATATTTTTGATTGGGGTGAATTAACTCAATGCCATAAATGGGCATATTTCCGGGTATGGAAGCCACATAATTTAATTCCCCGGGGAAAATCAATATTTCAACCTTCTCCTTTGGAAAGAAATCATAGATACTTTCATTTAATTTTAGATAAAGTCTTTTGTTGGAAGAATTGTAAATCTGAAGGTCCGCCTGGACATTTTTTAGTGAATCTTCAAATTCTCCTTTTTTAAAACTATATCTTGGAATCACATCTAATATCTCAAAATGTGAGGAATAAACATAGCCTTCCTGGTTAGTAGCCACATCCAACACATGGAAAAAATTTTCGGTTGGTTCTTCTGAAAAAACAAACATTTTTTTCCCTTTTGGTAGTACTTCAATGATCTCAAAGGAGGTACTAGGACCTTTTCTGAAATTTAACCGACTTGTAGTTTGACCTACAAATGATTGAGAAATCACCTGAGTGGTAAGAAAAAAACAGAAAAAAACAGAAAGGTATAGGCTTTTCATATTTTGAAATTTTGGGTTTCCACAAAAATTGTGATGGATTGTTGAATTACAAAAAATCAGGATTGGATGCAAAAAAAAGTCTGTTTAACAGGTCAAGGAATCTTTATTCCTGATTTTTAATGAAATTGTGAAAGGAATTTTTTGGGTTTAAGAAAGTAAATAATTCCTTGTTTTCAATGGTGTTGTAAAATACTTAATAAGGATCCATTTTGAACAAAGCATGTGACCTGAGGAGTAAGGTTCGTCTATTACTTGCAAATCAGTAACTTAAATGGTCTTTTTAGAGTATAAAAGGCTTTAATAGAGGCTGAATAGCACAATAAAAGACCATTATTATCTTTCAAAGGATAGTAATTTTATAAGATTATTACCAAGCACCCAAAAAACAGAATAATGCCATTAATTTATTGGATCCTTTTCAATGCTTTCGTTCTGGTAATGCTTTTACTGGATTTGTTTGTATTCAATAGAAAGAAAAAAGAAGTAAAAGTAAAAGATGCCCTGCTTTGGAGTGGATTCTGGATAGCACTGGCACTGGCATTCAATGCTTTAATTTATTTCTGGAAAGGGCAGACCATGGCCCTTGAATTTCTCACCGGCTACCTTATTGAAAAATCCTTAAGCGTGGATAACCTATTTGTGTTTTTGGTCATCTTTTCCTATTTCAATATTCCGGGTAAATACCAGCACAAAGTGCTTTTTTGGGGAGTGTTGGGTGCCTTGATTTCCAGGGCGGTATTCATATTTGCAGGGGTCAAACTGATTGAACAATTTCATTTCACACTATATCTGTTAGGCGGGTTTTTGGTGTTTGCAGGGCTAAAATTAATGTTTCAAAAAGAAAAAGAATTTGAACCTGAAAAAAGCATTGCCATAAAACTAATTCGAATGGTTTTTCCTATTACCAATGAACTGCACGAAGATAAATTCTTTGTAAGGCTTAATAATGTACTTCATGCGACTCCACTTTTTGTGGTAGTTTTCTTAATTGAAACCACTGATGTAATTTTTGCGATGGATTCTATTCCGGCAATTTTAGCCGTTTCGAAGGATCCTTTCATTGTGTTTACCTCTAATATTTTTGCCATTTTAGGATTAAGATCCTTGTATTTTGCTTTATCCGGTATAATGAATTTGTTTCATTATTTAAAATATGGTCTGGCTACTATTTTGGCATTTATTGGTACAAAAATTTTAATTGCAGATTATTACCATATGCCGGTATTAGTGGCTTTGGGTGTTGTTGGCGGTATTCTTATCCTGTCAGTATTGGTTTCGGTTCTTTTTCCACAAAAGGCTGAACAAATAGAGATTGATTTAAATGATGGAAATAGCACACTTCCCGATGATGAAAATAAAGCTGCTTAAAAACAAATAAGATAACCCTGATTCAATAAAATCAGGGTTTTTTTATGCCTGCAAACTAAATGGATTTCCCAATTTGTGTGAGAAAGTAGTTGGACAGAAATAACAACCTTTTAATTTGCCTCAACTGCCTGATATTGAGGTAAAGTTTCTCCAAATTAAAAAAGTACAGGTAATTAAAGTTGAGAGAATAAAATCCGCTTTTACTCGCCATTTTTTGCCCAGAATGATAAGTTTTTGATCCGAATTGCAGCGGTACGCAGGGCAAAAAAAGCGGACGGCCAGTCCAAGGATTGGGTTATTAGGACAAGTAAAAAATAAAAAAATATTTTTTTTCTTTACTAAGCAATTCTGAACTAAAGAATCCTGTGAGGTTGTTAATAATGCTGTGATGACTAAGCTAAAAATTACTAACCTTTTCAAAAAACACAGACTGAAATTATTGGGTTTGATGTTTATCGTCCTAATACCCGAATTAATCAGTAGTTGTTTGCAATTTAGAATGAGTGAAGAAAAACTTAAGAAGTATTTTCAAGCCAAATCCATAGAACCAGAAATAAACCAATATGAAGCTTTAGGGAGAACTGTTAATTATGTTTCAATAGGACCTGATACACTACCAATGGTGTTGTTTGTTCATGGTGCTCCGGGTTCCCTTGACGCATTTATAGATTATATTTCAAATGATTCTCTTGCTTCAAAAGCAAGGTTGGTTTCGGTAGACCGGCCAGGGTATGGTCATTCAGGTTTTGGTGATCACGAAACCTCAATTGAAAGGCAGGCTGCTATGATCCAGCCTATATTAGAAACCAATAAATCAGGGAAACCTGCTATCCTGGTGGGCCATTCGTATGGTGGGCCTATTGTGGCCAGGATGGCAATAGACTTTCCGGATCAGGTTGGCGCTTTGGTAATGGCAGCTCCGGCAATTGATCCTGAGCATGAAAAGATATTCTGGATTTCATATCCTGCTGATTGGTTTGTGTTTAGATGGATGGTTCCTGCTACATTAAGGGTCTCCAATTACGAGAAACTTTCCCATGTGGAGGAGTTAAAAAAGATGCTTCCCTTATGGAAAAGAATAAAGGTTCCCACGATTCATATTCATGGGGAAAAAGATGGTCTTGTCCCTTTTGAAAATGCTGCTTTTGCAAAAAAAATGATCACCAATGCGTCTTTAGAAATGGTTACCAGAAAAAATATGGGCCATCTCATCCCTTGGAAAAACCCAGATTTAATTTACAATGCGATCTATAATTGTCTGGAAAAAGTTGACAAGATGAACGCAATGGAAAAATCTACTCAGGATATGAATTAAGATTAAAGAATTGATGGAACTTTGGAACAATCTTTTAGATAATTTGCCTTAAAAAATTTACTTTAATATGCCTTTACTCGTATATTTAAATTGAATAAGTGCTTATTTAATACTTACTTTTACCGATCTTAACAGGAAAGGGAAAAATTTGTGCTGTTGACTAATCGAAAAAATTAAATGGATAAGAATTTTACGATACTTTATGTAGATGATGAGCAGCAAAACCTCATTTCATTTAAAGCTGCATTCCGAAGAGAATTTAAAATTCTGACGGCAATTAGTGGAAATGAAGCCATGGAGATATTAAAGGAAAATGTCGTCCATTTAATCATTACCGATCAGAGAATGCCTGAAATGACAGGAGTCCAATTTCTTGAAAAAGTGGTGCCTATTTATCCTGATGCCATTCGGATGATTCTAACAGGTTTTAGCGATATAGAAGCTATTATTGATGCGATAAACAAAGGCAAGGTATTTAGGTATATTTCCAAACCCTGGGATGAGAATGAGCTCCGAATGACTATAGAAAATGCCAAAACACTTTATTTCCTTCAAAAGAAAAACAAGCAGTTGGTGGAGGAACTTCAGCACAAAGTAAATGAGCAGGAACGAACCCTGAAGTTGTTCATGAAATTTGTTCCGGAACAGGTGGTCCAAAAAGCCTTGAATGATACAGAAAACTCAATATTTGAGGGAGAAGTCAGGAATATATCAGTCCTTTTTTGTGACATAAGAGGGTTTACCAGTATGAGTGAGGAAATGCAACCAAAACATGTAGTCTCGTTTCTAAATTCATATTATGCGATGATGACTGAGGTAGTTAAAAAGCATAATGGAGTGGTAAATCAATTTGTTGGAGATGAAATATTCGCAGGGTTTGGAGCCCCGGTGGCCTATCCAAATAATGAAGAGAATGCGGTTTTTTGTGCTTTGGAAATGCTGGAAAAACTAAATGAAATAAATGAGGCACATCGTGAATATTTAAAAATACCTGTAAGTGTTGGTATAGGAATCAATTCAGGAGAGGTGGTGGCTGGAAACCTGGGGTCGGAAGATAAAATTGAATATTCTGTTACGGGAGATACTGTAAATACAGGGAAGAGAATTGAAATGCTTACCAAAGAGCTCCCTAATTCTATTTTAATGAGTGAAAGTGTATTTAAAAAAGTGGGTCATTTATTTGAAACCAAAGCCTGGGAACCAGTAGCTGTAAAAGGCAAAAAAGAGAAGATTTTGGTTTATGAGGTGTTGGGGAAGAAGTAGAAGGTTTTGAAGATCCTGAGAATCCAGACATTATAATGAAAAAGTTTGAAATTGAATTTCTGGACCATGTGGCTATTCGAGTTAAAGATGTAGAGGCTTCTGCGAAATGGTACGAAAAAGTGCTGGGTTTAAAAAAATATCAATTACCTGAGTGGGGAGATTTTCCCATTTTTATGCTGGCCAATAAATCGGGTGTTGCTTTGTTTCCCGCCAATTTAAATGATGAAAAAGCTGATCCTTTCTCCAGAAATATTAAAATTGATCACTTTGCTTTTAATGTTACGCTACAAAACTTTGAACAGGCAAAAAAGAGGTACAAGGAACTGGGATTGAATTTTAATGTCCAGGACCATCATTATTTCCACTCTATTTATACCAAAGATCCGGATGGGCATACCGTAGAATTGACTACATTGGTAGTGGATGCAAATTCCTTTTACCAATAAAAAAATGGATACCCGACAAAACAGGATAGTTGGGTTCAAAATTATTCTTATTTTAATCGCTAGAATGCGATTATATTTTTATTACCCTGATTAAGCGCCAACAATCAGTGTATTTTATTCTTGGAATAATTAAGGTTTTTTGATAAAAGCCTTCAACTACTCTGCTTTTTCTGGAAAGTAAGATGCTAATCGCATTAGTACTAAATATGAAATATAGAAAACTATGCGAAACACTATTCTTACAATCATTCTCTTTATTATATTTTCCCCTTTCTTAAAATCACAGTCTACCTGGCCCTTTGAATATACAGGCGATGAATTTACTGATGAGGCCCTGCTTGATTTAAGGTATTTAAATGAATCGGTAGCTGGGGAAAACGGCTTTATCCAATTGTCTGCTGATGGTAAATCATTTGTTACTGAAAATGGAAAGCCAATTCGTTTTTGGGCAATTGGGGGTGGAGTACTTGCCAAAGATTTCTCCGATCAGGAATTGGCAGATTATGCCCGGTTTCTGGCGAAAATGGGCGTAAACCTGATCAGGTTTCATGGGGGAATTCATCCGAAAAAATCAAGTCAGGATATTACTGAAGTAGACACTGATGAAATTGATGCCATATGGAAACTTGTGGCCGCTATGAAAAAGGAAGGGATTTATACTGCTATTAGTCCCTTTTGGGCTGGTAAGGTGGATCATATTCCTGCTTCCTGGGATCTGGGGGATTATAATGGGGAAACGAAACCCTGGGAGGTGATGTATTTTGAGGAAAACTTGAAAGAAGCCTATAAAAAATGGGTGGAGGTTTTGTACACGGAAGAAAATCCTTATACCGGAATTCCACTTAAAGATGAACCGGCTGTGGCGCTAATCCAAACCAAAAATGAAGATGGTGTTTTCTTCTGGACCATTTCCAATGTAAAACCTTCCTTACAATTAAAAATAGAAACCTCTTTTTATACCTGGATTGAAGAAAAATACGGAGATCTCACAAAAGCATATGAAGCCTGGGATGGAGAAACCATGGACACCGATAATGCGGATGAAAAAAGAGTAGGGATTTACCATATTTGGGATGCTACTCAACCTCAGTCTGGTGGAAAAGCCAAACGCCTTGCAGATCAGATTCAGTTTTTTGCCGAAATACAACGGGATTTCTATACGGAAATTTATGATCATTACAGAGCTTTGGGCTGCAAACAACTTATTAATGGTAATAACTGGAAAACAGCCGATCCTACCTTGCTTTTTGATGCTGAAAGATATACAAATGCCACCAGTGAGGTAATGGCTGTCAATAGATATTATGCTCCACAGCATGTGGGGGAAAATAGTGGATGGAGAATAGATCCAGGCCATCATTATGTGGGCAATTCAGTTTTACATTATCCGCATAAATTGCCAGTGAATATTAAGCAACTGGACGATCGCCCGTTTTTTGTAACGGAAAGTGCCTGGAACCTGCCTCATAAATATCAGGCAGAAGGGCCTTTTTTAATTGCTTCTTATATGTCATTAACCGGAGTGGACGGCTACTTTTGGTTTTCCCCAAGTGCAGGAGCGTATGATGATTATCCTTATTGGGATTTTACAAATTTTCCTGGAGGACAAAAGGCAATGTACCGCTGGACAGTTTCCACTCCTGGGCAAATCGGAATGTTTCCAGCCAATGCATTATTATACAGGCTGGGTTTTTTGAAAGAAGGGGAAGTAGTAGTTCATGAAGAAAGAACACTTTCGTCTATCTGGAATAGGGAAGTTCCCCTGATTAGTGAAAGTAACAGTTTCGACCCTAATAGGGATGAATGGGGTAACTCCGGAAATGAACTGGAAACTGAAATTTCTCCTATTGCTCATCTCACCGGACCAATAGAAGTAAAATATGACGGGAATCCGGAAAACAACAAAATTTCCGAGGAACTGGATAATCTAATCGATTATAAAAACAAAACTGTAAAAAGTATCACAGGTGAGTTGAACTGGAATTATAAAGAAGGTATTGTGACCATGAATGCACCTTCCGCACAGGGAATTTGTGGTTTTATTGGGGAGAAAAAATCCTTTGAACTCAGTGATGTAACCATTGAAACTGAAAATAATTATGCGGCTATAAATGTGGTAGCCATGGATGAAAAGGCTCTTAAAGAATCTGAAAAAATCCTGATTCAAATTGGAACGATTTATCGACCAAGTGGATGGGTGGAAACCAAAACGACCTTTAAAATAGATGAAAATGAAGTGGAAGGTTTTCGAATTGATAACACTGGGAAAATGCCCTGGAGAGCACAGAATACAGAAGTAACCATTACTATTAAAAATCCAAAAATTAAATCTGCCAGGGTTCTGGATGCTGCCGGTTATGAAGTAAAAGTAATTCCTGTTACCCCAATTGAAGGTGGATTAAATATTCTTTTGCCCAAAGAAGCTATGTACATTATCGTAGATTCGAAGGAAGATCAGGTATTAAGTATTGGGGACGAACAGGGAAGTATAGAACCAGTCTTCCAGATTTATCCCAATCCCTCCAGTGATGGGTTTGAAATCAATTTTTCGGATAACCTTCGCAATGATAAACTTTACCAGATTGAAATTCGGGATACGTATGGAAAAATTGTAATTGAAAAACAATTGTACAAGGGAAAAAATGTAAAATTGGAAAATGCTGCAATTCCTGAAGGAATTTATTTGGTTACTTTAAAATCAGGGAATAAAATAGTTGGGGTAAATAAAATCGCCATTCAAAAATAAAATTCCTTAAATTAAGGATTTGAAAATAATTTATGGTTTTTGAAGAAGGAGTATTGTTTATAATTAAATAAACGTTAGTTTTACGTTTATTAATTATCGTATAATTTCTTATGACCATTACTAAAGCATTTGAAGAGCAGTTTGGAGAATTGCCTCAGTTACAAATTCAGGCTCCCGGAAGAATTAATCTTATTGGTGAGCATACCGATTATAATGAAGGATTTGTATTACCTGCATCAATTGATAAATACATTTCTTTTGCCATTAATAAAGGTAGCCGGGATGATTTGGCCAGGGTTTATTCCATCGATAAAAAGGAGTTATACGAATTTAAGCTTACCCAATTGGACGCAATTCCTTCTGGTGGCTGGAGAAATTACATCATCGGAGTGGTAGCTGAGATGGAAAAAGCTGGGGCAAAGGTAAAAGGATTTGATTGTGTATTTACCGGGAATCTGCCACAGGGAGCAGGGCTATCTTCATCTGCTGCCCTTGAATGTGGATTAAGTTACGGACTAAATGAAATTTTTGCTCTTGGTCTTTCTCGCCTGGAACTGGTAAAATGTTCTCAAAAAGCAGAGCATAATTATGTAGGTGTAAAGTGCGGAATTATGGATCAGTTTACCAGCATGATGGGACAGGAGAACAAGGTAATCCGGCTCGATTGTCGTTCTCTGGATTATGAGTATTTTCCGTTGGAATTAGGAGATTTCACCATTGTGTTGTGCAATACCAATATCGCTCATGAATTGGCTTCCTCTGAGTATAATGTAAGAAGGGCGCAATGTGAAGAGGGGGTAGCATTATTACAAAAATATTATCCCGAAATTAAATCTTTGCGAGATGTGGATATCAATATGCTTCAGGCTCATAAAAGTGAAATGGAGGATGTAATTTACAGACGATGTAAATATATTGTGGAGGAAAACTTAAGAGTTTTAGCTTTTTGTGATGCGCTGAACAATGCAGATTTTGAAAGTGCCGGGGCACTGCTTTATCAGGCACATGAGGGTATGAGAACAGAATATGAAATCAGTTGTAAAGAACTGGATTTTTTGGTTGAATTTACTAAAGATAAAGATTTTGTTGTGGGGAGTAGATTAATGGGGGGAGGTTTTGGTGGATGCACCATTAACCTGGTAAAACAAAAAGACACCGCACAATTTATTGAGGAAATTAGCAAAGTTTATTTAAAAGAGTTTGATATTCAGTTGGGTTGCTACCATGTAAATATTGGTAGTGGAGTAAAAAGTGTTACAGATATTGAATATTAAGCTATATGATTTTGACCCTTAACTTATATGCATTAAAAATATCCCCATACAATTCTGGTTGGTCAAACTTGTATTTAATTCAACGATCAATGAAATTTGATTTAAAATAAATTGCTGTGTTCAAGGACTACCATTTATTTTATCACAAGAAAAGTTAAATAATGGCATCATTTATTGAAGAAAGCTCACATTACCGCAAAAATATATTAACCGGTGAATGGATTCTGGTATCTCCACACCGGACTAAAAGACCCTGGCAAGGCAAAACTGAAGATCCAGACCTGTCAGAGCGGCCGGCTTACGATCCCAATTGTTATTTATGTGCAGGAAATACCCGGGCCAATGGGGAAACCAATCCGGATTATGAAGATGTTTTTGTTTTTACCAATGATTTTGCGGCCTTAACTTCGGATAGCAGCCAGGATGAATATGAGGAAGGATTGTTGTATGCCGTAGGTGAAACCGGGATTTGCAGGGTAATTTGTTTTTCACCCAACCATTCCCTTACCTTGGCTCAAATGGAAGATGAGGCCATTAAAAAGGTGGTAGATACCTGGCAGGTGCAATACAAGGAGCTGGGCAGTCATGCAAGGGTAGATCATGTGCAGATTTTTGAAAATAAGGGAGATGTAATGGGATGCAGTAACCCTCATCCACATGGACAGATCTGGGCGCAATCTTCAGTTCCTGTAGAAGTACAGAAAAAGTCATTCAACCAGAAAAAATATTTTGATAAGCATAAAAAAAGCTTGTTGAAAACTTATCTGGAGGAGGAGTTAGGTCATGGGAAAAGGATAGTTTTGGAAAATGAGGACTTTGTGGTTGTGGTGCCATTTTGGGCAGTATGGCCATACGAAACAATGATTATCCCAAGAAGGCATGTAACCAATATTTCAGAAATGACTGAAGGAGAAAAGTTAAATTTTGCAAGAGCAATTCAGGGTATCACCATTGCTTATGATAACCTTTTTGAGTGTTCTTTTCCTTATTCCTCAGGAATACATCAGGCCCCAACCGATAAAAATAATTATGACTTTTGGCATATGCATATGTCCTTTTATCCGCCATTGTTAAGATCTGCAACAGTGAAAAAGTTTATGGTTGGTTATGAAATGTTTGCCAACCCCCAAAGAGACATTACCGCAGAGCAGGCCGCAGAAAAATTAAGGTCATTGCCAGCCACTCATTATAAAAACCGTAATCCGGAGTGGTAATTTATTGATAAACTGCAAAAAAATGGCTCAGGATATTTTTTTCCTGAGCCATTTTTTATCTTCTCTTTACAATAAATATAACTTAATTTAGATTGATGTCTTTTACCACCTGAATTCCAAATAGTCCATTCTCAATTGTATAAGTGATTTTAGTAGAATTTGAAATATCATTTTGATTAAAAAAGAATCTTAATCCAGGGTTTTTATCAAATCGATTGTCAGGCAATGTAAACATGCTAGTTTTAATTAATTTGGAATTACTACCTCTGCTGCTATAAGACCAATCCGTAATATGTGAAATCGGATAAGTTTCGGTCTTTGGATTTTTGGTAAAATTGAAATTAAGAAATAAAAATAGGCTTAGAATTGAGGGAAAAACACCGAGAGAATTAAAGAGTATATTTTTTTTAAAATAATTGATTTTAAGATAAGAAGATAAAAACCCCAATAATCCCAAAGTTAGATAAAGTACGATCACTACCCATGTGCTCATTATGGTATTTATCCCAATCTTGAAAAAAAGAAAGTTGCTTAAAAGAAACAAAAATAGAGTCCAAAAAAATTTAGTTTGAATAATTCTAAAGGAAGCAGATAAGAAACTTTTTATTGGAACTATTTTTAAACTTAGTATTCCTTGAAGTAGAAGTCCGGAAACGAGCAATAGAATAAAGCTAGCCACGATTAACCCTAATTGACCGCTTTGTGTGTAACCAATATAAGGGGTATAAAAAATGATTGACAGGCATATAAAAAGTACAAAATAGTCAAAAACAATTTCAAAATCTGTATAGGATCTTTTATAAAATACGGTTCCTTTAAAATCATCAAAACTCATATTTGAATAACTCTCCAATTCAGTTATGTTAAGCTTATCTTTATTTATTAAGTAATGATAAGCTTCGGTAACCAAAAGGAAATTTTCAGTAGCGGATGGATCATTGTTCTTATCTGGATGGAGAAGTTTAGCCTTTTTTCGAAATGCTTTTTTTATTTCATCTTTGCTAGCTCCTTCTCTTAGGCTTAGAATATGTAAATAATTCTCTTCCAAAATTTTGCAATTTAGTTGATACCTATTAATCCAAAACCATTAACCCCTTTAAAAATTATCACTCAATAAAAATAACCTACCGGATTGGTATTCACTTCAGAAACCAAAATAGAGATGTTTTTAAATTCTTTTTCCAGCATCCTTTTTAATAAATCACGGGTATAAGTTTCACTTTCAAAATGCCCGACATCAGCAATTATGATTTTATCTTCTGCATCAAAAAATTCATGATATTTAAAATCTCCGGTGATAAAAATATCGGCTCTGGCCCCAATGGCCTTTTTTAATAAAAAGGATCCGGCTCCCCCACACACTGCTATTTTTTTTACGGAGTCTTTCACTAAAGGCGTATGCCGGATTACTTTCAGATCCATTTTTTCTTTGAGGTAGGCAAGGAATTCTTTAGCAGGCAGCGGATCAGGCAAATTACCTGTCATTCCCGAGCCGATTTGCTCATATTTATTTTCCAGATTATGCAAATAATAGGCTACCTCCTCATAAGGATGAGCTGTTTTCAAAGCATTTAAAACCTGGCCTTCCAGGTAGGAGGGAAGGATTACTTCCAGTCTTATTTCTTCTACAGACTCCAGTTTGTTGGCTTTCCCGATATGGGGTTTGGCCACCTCATTGGGTTGGAATGTGCCGGTTCCTTCCAGTTGGAAACTACAGTTAGAATAATTCCCAATATTCCCGGCTCCTGCTTTACTTAGTGCCTCAAGTACTTCTTCCTTATTGGCTTTCGGAACAAATGTGGTTAGTTTGGTGAGGATGTTCTTTTTTGGGGAAAGTGTCTTTAATCCGGTCAGACCCAACTTTTCGCAAATCATGGCATTTACACCATTATTTACATTATCCAGATTGGTATGAATGGCATAAATGGCGATATCATTTTTAATGGCTTTAATTATTGTTTTTTCTACATAATTTTTACCATTAATTTTTTTCAGACCAGAAAAAACTATTGGGTGATGAGCTACGATCAGGTTGCAATTTTTTTGGATGGCTTCCTCTACAATCACCTCTGTGCAATCGAGGGTGGTAAGGATTCCGTTGACTTCCCATCCCGACTCTCCGGTGATTAATCCTGCATTGTCATAACTTTCCTGATAGGCCAGTGGGGCAATAGATTCAAGGTAATTGGTTATATTTTTTATCTTCATTTTTTTACAAATTCATTTCCAGTATTGCATTTACAAAGATGAAGATATAAAAAAATAAAAAAAGGCAACCTGCGAATAGATTGCCTTTTTTAAGAAAATTGTTCCTTTTATACGTGAAACTGTTCTTTAATATTTTCTGTAACTACTTGTCCATCAAATAAATGAATTACCCTGTGGGCGAAATTTGAATCGTGGGGAGAGTGTGTTACCATCACGATTGTAGTACCAGATTTGTTTAGTTCAGTCAATAAATTCATTACTTCCTCACCGTGGGCAGAATCAAGGTTTCCAGTAGGCTCATCGGCAAGAATTAATGGAGGATTGGCAATTACGGCTCTGGCAATGGCCACCCTTTGTTGCTGACCTCCGGATAGTTGCTGGGGAAAATGGTTTCTCCTGTTCATGATGTTCATTTTCTCCAAAACTGCTTCCGCTTTTTCCTTTCTTTCCTTAGCGGGAACTTTTAAGTATAAGAGTGGAAGTTCTACATTTTCAAAAACTGTAAGTTCGTCTATTAGGTTAAAACTTTGGAAAATAAACCCGATCTGTCCTTTTCTAAGTTCCGACCTTTGTCTTTCAGAATATTTTGAGACTTCTTTGTCAAGAAACCAATATTCTCCTTGTGAGGGATTATCCAGAAGGCCCATAATGTTAAGTAAGGTTGATTTTCCACAACCTGAAGGTCCCATAATGGCTACAAATTCACCTTTTTTTACATCAAGGTTTACGCTATTGAGAGCGGTTGTTTCTATCTCTTCGGTAGTGTAGATTTTTTTCAGGTTTTTTGTGCTTATAATCATAATATCTCAATAAGTTTTTTTGTTTAGTAATCCGAAAACGTTTTTTTAATTAATTTGACACTAGGATATATCAATATACGCATCCAATACAATTTCTGCCATTAATTTATGCTAATTGGTGAAATTGTCATTTTAGCGGATTTATTTGTGTTATTTGAGTACAAGTACTTCATTTTCACCGAAATTATCATAGGAAGAAGTAATTACCTTTTCCCCTTCCTGCAGACCGGAAGTCACTTCAAAATAGTTTGTATTTTTCCTCCCAATCTGAATTTCTCTTTTATAAGCTTTACCTTCATCTTCATTTACAACAAACACATAGTTGCCTCCAGTGCTGGAATAAAATCCTCCAACAGCCAGCAAAGTAGCTTCAAGAGGGCTTCCTAATTCTATTTGAATTCTTGGTGAATATCCCCTTTTTATACCAGCAGGAGCGCCATCCAGAAATTCCATGTCTACTTCAAACCTCCCTTCGGAAATGGTTGGGAATATTTTTGTAATCTTCATCTGATAGGTTTTGCCTGTATAATCAAACTTTCCAATCAAGCCTTTTTCAATTCTGGGAAGATAAAGCTCATCTATTCTCACCCTCACTTTATAATTGTCCATTACATCAACCTGACCAATTCGCTCTCCCTGAACTACGCCCTGGCCAAGTTCAAGGTCGGGAGTGGCTAACTGTCCGGCAATTGGTGCCCGGATAATTAAATTATCAAGAATATCACCAACAGCATCAAGACTCTTTTTCATTCTGGAAGTAATCATTCTTTGCTCTATCGCTCTAGATGCTTTGGTTAATGAATCCTGTTTGTAAGAAGAATATTGGAGCTCTCTTACCTTCAGGTTATACAAATAAGGCTTTTCCACTTCCTCAAACTCTCTTTTAGAGACAAGGTTTTTGGAATAAAGTTGCTTGAATCTTTCATATTGTGGGCGAAGCAATGCAATTTCATTGTCAATTCTGGCCAATTCAGATTCTAGCCTCAAAGAAGTGTTTTCCATTTCCAGTTGAGTCCTTCTGGCAATGTTGATCTGTTCGTAAAGTTGTGTTTCCCTGGTCATGACTTCTCTTTCCAGGGCATCATTTGCCAATAATAGAATGGTGTCTCCCACATTGACAACTGCACCTGTTTCCCTTACAATTTTTTTGATTGTTCCCCCCTGAATCACATCAAGGTAACGGGTTTCTATTGGAAGTACGGTTCCGGTTTGGGGGATAAATTCCTGGAAAGATCCTTGTTTTACAGTGGAAATGGTAATCTTATCCCTTTCCACATTTAGTTTTGATCTTCTATCGGCAAAGATAAAGCTATAAAGTACACCGGAAACCACAAGGGCAATAAAACCTATTCCGGAAACTTTCTTTACAGTCCACTTTTTCTTTTTAATTTTTCTATCCATTACCTTTTTATATGAGTGAGTTTGTACCCTATTATTACAGTTAAATTATCATTCTTGCTGATCGTTTTCCAAAAGGTGTGCCATTAGCAAAAATCGCTGTTTTTAGCCAATCAGGCTATATTATTTAATTTTCATTTGATCGTTTGCGGATAGTAATGTCCGTCAGCGAACAGTAAAATCTGACTGGTTTTAAAGAAAGTTAGTGGTGTTTTTTTTGATTTGCTTACTCTTCATTAATTTACTGAGAAAATCAGGAAAATGCTAATGCAGTGTGGGATATAACAACTATCTGGGCATTATGAAAATGATGCTGAAATTTCATCAGGAAAAATGATTAAAAAACTAAACTGGAAATATGCCATTGGGGAAATTATTATAGTCATTATAGGGATTTCCATAGCCTTTTCACTCAATAATTGGAATGAAGAAAGAAAAAAGGAGGTAGAGAGGATTAAATACCTGGAAAGTTTTAAAATGGATTTGGATGATGAGATAAATCATCTAAGGGA
The DNA here is from genome assembly GCF_000379765.1 of Flexithrix dorotheae DSM 6795. GTDB lineage: Bacteria > Bacteroidota > Bacteroidia > Cytophagales > Flammeovirgaceae > Flexithrix > Flexithrix dorotheae. The sequence goes on along the minus strand of NZ_KB903509.1, from coordinate 102,426 downwards.
AAATATTGAAACCTTCGAAAACAAAATATCCTCTATTCAGGGGCTTTTCCCTTTTTTATATGGAAAACAGGCTGGAAGAGATACTGTGGTGAATGATGTATTTGAACTGGCCAATGTGGTGATTTATAACCCCCATGATGTTACTTATAATGCTCTGATCAATTCGGGTGATCTGGGTATTTTTGATAATTTCGAATTGAAGAGGGCTATAGAATATCATTATGCCAATCAGGTGCAGGTAAAGTTGGATTATAAAAGGCAGAATAGTATCATGGAAAATTATTTTGGCGATTTCATGATATACAATTTAGATTATGGAAAGATTAGGTCAGGCGATTATAGTTTTATTGATGACAAGTTATTGAAAAATATTATACAAAGTTTATATGGAACTTACGGGATTGCCATTGGCTCTTCCACAAAAGAAATAGAACGTTGCCAGGAATTGAGATCTTTACTGGATGAAGAATTGGAAATGCTGTAATCCCCAGAAAATTTAATCATTAAACTTAGTTGACAACAAAATGATAGCCACCATTACATATCTCGAACTGAAGTCCCCATTCAAATTTTTTGCCTTATCAAGAAAAGCATTGGATATTGTGAATCAGGTAAAGAAAACGAATGCGATAGCTTATAAAAGTACCGGCTTCTGGACGAAACATTATACCATGACCTTGTGGCAAAACCATCAGGAAATGCGGGAGTTTGCCATGAGTGGTGCCCACAAAGAATCCATGAAACACAGTGCAAAAATTGCAAAAGAAATCAGGACTTATACCTTTGAGACTGAAAGTTTACCAGCCTGGTCAAAAGCAAAATCCTTAATTATGGCAGAGGGTAAAGTTTTAAATTTTTAAAGATCATAAAAATATCATGGCTCACTTACCAGAAAAACCAGCTCTGAAAGATTTTCAGGAATATATCAAGGAGGTATGTGCTGAAAGAGGATGGGATAAAAATAACCATCTTGAATTGTTCCTGCTTTTTACAGAAGAAATTGGAGAGTTGGCAAAGGCTATTAGAAAGCATGAGAACCTTTACCATGAAGAGGGGAAAGAAGATTTACCTTTTGAATTAGAAGAAGAATTTGCCGATGTTTTTGCATACCTGTTAGACCTTGCCAATTATTTTAAAGTGGACCTGGAAACCGCCTTTAGGAAGAAAGAAGCGGTGAATGAGAAACGGAAATGGAAGGTTTAGAGGAAATTACTAATCTGGTTTGCGGACCATCCAAGCAGATGCTTGAAACAAAAAAACAGGAATATTTGAACTGATTATTTAGATCTAAACCAGTATGGTTTCCTCCCCCTTTTAAATGACCCTAAGGATAATATCCACTCAAAAGCAAACCCTGATAACTAAGTACAAGCATTCAACCACCATTTTACATTACAATCTTTAAAAATTAATGCTTAATTTTCGGTGACAAAATTCCATATATTTATTTTAATATTTTTTAAATGGTAAGGCACTTCACTTTTATAATATTTGTTGTACTGGGTTTCTTACAGGGATGTGCACCTGTGGAAGAAAAAACTGAAGAAATGGATAAAGAAGAGGAAAAACCGGTAGAAAAAGTAGATCAGCATAGCTTCGCTATTCCTGAAGAGGCAGTGATGACCTTTCTTGATTTGTATATCGAGGTTGATTTTAGTGAAAAGGTGATCAAGGGTACCGCCAAAATCACTTTTGAAAATCATTCATCAAACAGACTTTTTCTGGATACTAAAGGGCTTTTTATAGAATCAGTAAAGGTTGGGGACAGGGAAGTGAAATTTACCCTGCATGAGGAAATTCCTTTTATGGGAAGTGCCCTGGAAATTGAGATTGATACTTTTACCAATGTAGTGGAAGTAAACTATAAAACTTCGGCTGACGCTCCGGCCCTTCAATGGTTGAGTGCGGCACAAACTTCTGGAAAAAGGCATCCATTTTTGTTTACCCAGTCCCAGGCCATTTTAGCCAGATCGTGGGTGCCCTGTCAGGATAGTCCCGGAATCAGGTTCCCATATAGTGCTACAGTTACCGTTCCCAAAAACTTAATGGCATTGATGAGTGCAGAAAACCCTCAGGAAAAAAATGATTCAGGTATTTATCACTTTAAAATGTCGAAGCCGATTCCGGCTTATTTGTTGGCACTTGCTGTGGGTGATATCGATTTCAAATCACTCGGTAGCAGAACCGGAGTTTATGCAGAACCTTCCATGCTTAAAAAATCTGCGGATGAGTTTGAAGATTTGGAGAAAATGCTGACTGCTGCAGAAAAATTGTATGGTCCATATAAATGGGGAAGGTATGATCTTATTGTTTTACCTCCTAGTTTCCCATTTGGTGGAATGGAAAATCCCAGGCTAACTTTTGCTACACCAACCATTATTGCCGGAGATAAATCTCTTACTTCATTGGTAGCGCATGAGCTGGCGCATTCCTGGTCAGGTAACCTGGTAACTAATGCCACCTGGGACGACTTTTGGCTGAATGAGGGCTTTACAGTTTATTTTGAAAACAGGATAATGGAAGAAGTTTATGGAAAGGAAATAGCCAAAATGCTGAGTTTGATCAGTTATCAGGATTTACAGGCAGAAATGGAAGGGATGAATTATTCGGAGGATACCCGGTTGAAACTGAATCTGAAGGGCAGAGATCCCGATGATGGGATGACTTCAATTGCTTACGATAAAGGTTATTATTTCCTGAAACTTATTGAGGAAACCGTAGGAAGAGAAAACTGGGATGCCTTTCTTAATCAGTATTTTTCGGAAAAGGAATTTCAGGCTATTTCCACAGAAGATTTTTTGGCTTACCTGAAAGAGAATTTGCTTGACAAACATCCCGGTGCGGAAGAAAAACTTAAAATTAATAAGTGGGTTTATAGTGCCGGTTTACCGGAAAATTGCCCGGTGATTCAGTCCGATAAATTTGAAAAAGTGGAAATGGAGATTGTGAAATTTATGGATGGAGAAAAGGCAAGAAACCTCAATACCAATAAATGGACATACCAGCAATGGGTACATTTTATTAGAAAATTAAGCGATTCGGTAAGTATTAGTCAGATGTCAGAATTGGATCTGGCTTTTCACTTTACCAATACTGGAAATAATGAAGTGCTTTTTGAATGGCTAATGCTGGCGGTGAAAAAAGAGTATAAACCAGCTTATCCAAAAATGGAATATTTTCTAAAGTCGGTAGGTCGAAGAAAATTTATAGCCCCTTTGTATAAAGCTATGGCTGAGAATCCAGCTCAAATAAATTTAGGCAAAAGAATTTACAAACAAGCTAAATCAAATTATCATTTTGTGGCGGTTAATACCATAGATACTTATTTTAGTGAGCAGTAAAATGAAAATTAATTTTTTGAATTGTAAAAATAAATGATGAATATATTAAAATCGGCTTCTTTATATTTCCTGTTAATTGTTTTAATATTTGCGTGTAAATCAGGTGAAAAGGCTAATGGAAATAAATCGGCTAAAATGACATCGCTAAAAAACACAAAATGGGAGCTGTACGCATTTGAGGATGGAAAGCCAATTACTTATCCCGATGAGAAAAAAGCTACTTTAGAATTTGATGAAAGTGGGGTGAAAATAAGTGGATTTGCCGGCTGCAACAGGTTTTTCGGCTCTGCTACGGTTGAAGGAGAAGCTATATCTTTCGGACCACTGGGGGCTACAAAAATGATGTGTGCCGAACCTGCCATGGGAATAGAAGATAAATTTCTAAGCCTGGTGGATAAAACAAGCAGTTTTGAAGTAAAGGAAAATCAATTGCTATTAAAAAGCACTGAAGGAGTAATTCTTACTTATAATAAAGTGGATTAAAATGAGGATTGGGTTCATTTTGCTTTGTTTTTTGATATGGTCTTGCAATAAAGGAGAAGAGCCTCAACTGGAGAAAATTACCTTTGACCTTTCACTATTGAATAAAAAAGGGGTTTACGGACCTCCTAATGGATTAAGGGCTCTGGATTATGAGTTTTGTATTCCTAAAAATGAAACTTTTAAAAAGGAAGTTTTATCAATTGATCCGGGTGTGAAAATACATGAGGAATCGAAAGGGAGAATAGCCTGCTCGGAAAATGAATTTTTATGCATAGGAAATACACATCAGGAAGGTCATCGGCAAATACTGGAAAAACTGACAACTCTTCATTATATTAAAAGAATTGACCAGTGTTTTTATGAATAATTGATTCGAAACACTTTTTAATTAATTAGTCCTGGTTAAATCACTGGTTAAATCCAGAACAACCTAAATTATTTTTTTAGCTGCATGATCTTCAAAATATTTTCCAAACCCGCCACTCTTTCCGATCTTGAACTGATTCGGAAATACCAGGAGTCTGGGGAGGAAAAGTGCATTGGAGAACTATTTGATCGCTATATTGATTTGGTTTATGCGGTGTGCCTAAAATATCTCAAAAACCAGGAAGAAAGTAAGGATGCAGTTATGCAGATTTTTGAAAAATTGATTATCCAATTGAAAAATCAGGATATCCAAAATTTTAAAAGCTGGTTGCATGTGGTGGCCAAAAATCATTGCCTGATGCAGCTGAGGGCAAAGAAAAGTGAAAAAAGTTTTGAATCCATTGAAGAAACTCAGGGGCTGGTTATGGATTCTTCTTTGGCTTTGCATCATGATAATGAGGATGAACTTGAAAAAGACCTGGTTTTGATGGAAAAGGGAATAACTGCCCTGGAGGAAAACCAGAAGGTTTGTGTAGAATTGTTTTACCTGAAGCAGAAAAGCTATAAAGAAATAGCAGGAATCACCGGCTTTGAATCTAAAAAGGTGAAAAGCTATATCCAGAATGGAAAAAGGAAATTAAAAATTTTTATGGAACAGCAACGTGAGTAAACAAAAATTTCATAGGGAATCTGGCGCAAATTCTGGCATTACCACGGAGGAAATGCAAAAATACCTCAATGGCGAGCTTTCTCCTGAAAGAATGCATTTCCTGGAAAAGAAAATGCTGGAAGAGGAGCTATATGAAGATGCCATGGAAGGAATGGAGGTAGTGGATAATTTTAATAATTTTAATGAAGATGTTGTTGATTTAAGAAAGCAGTTAAGCCATAGAGTAGGGAACCAGAAAAATAAAAGCGTATTTTTTAATTATAAAACTTATGGGATAGCGGCTACTTTATTACTCTTAATTGTATCTTCCTATTTGTTTATCAATAATTTCGGAGGGAGCAAGGAGGGTGTTCCAATGGTGACAGAGGCCATGGAAAAAATGCCTGAAGAAAACCAGTCTCTCAAGCCTGAAGCACCAAAAGATGTTGAGCCTGATTTACTTGCTGAGGATATTCCGGGTGGTCCGCCAATGGTACAGCAATCCCCTAAAACTGAAAGTAAAGAAAATTATCAGGAAGTAGAAAAACCCACTACAAAACCAGAGAAAACAACTAAGGCTTTAGCTCCATCGGTAGCCGTTCTTGATGAGGATGAAACATTTGAGCATAAAAAAGCAGAGCCGGTTGCGGAGGAATTTTCTGAAGATGATTTTTCTACAGAGGAAGAACTGGCATTTTCTACTACCCCTAATCAGGATTCAGTTGTGTTTACCCCCGCTGAAGGGTTTGCTTTAAACAGGGCATTTTCCAACAAATCCATGAAAAAAGAGGCAAAGGGGAAATCAGCTCCACTAGGAAGAGTATTGAAGGGGAAAGTATTTTCTCAGGAAAACAATGAACCATTGGCTGGGGTAAGCATCACATTAAAAGGAACAGAGGTGGGTACACTTTCTGATAAAAATGGTAATTTTTCCTTGCCTATCAATAGCACCGAAGAAAACACCACTGTTCAAATTTCCTTCCTTGGATTCGATACGCAGGAAGTCGCTCTAGGTAAAAATGATGAAGTTGACTTTTACCTGAGTGCTGACCTTTCCCAATTGGATGAGGTTGTAGTTTTGAAATATCAGGGAGAAAAAATTGATATTGTTAATTCCGGAGCCTTGCCGGATGAAACTGAAGATTATCCAGCCTTAAGGAGGGAAATTAAAAGAATAAAAGAGCCCAAACCGGAGGTAAGTCCCGCAAAATATAAAAAGTATCTGGAGGATAATTTACGGTATCCTGAAGCTGCTAAATCACAACAAGTGGAAGGGGTGGTGAAATTAAAACTCAGCTTGGACGATAAGGGAAATATTGTGGATGTAATTGTTGAAAACAGTGTGGGTTATGGTTGTGATGAAGAGGCTGTTCGATTAGTGAAAGAAGGGCCTAAATGGGAACCCAAAAAGATAAATGGAATCCCATGGGAAAGTGAAAAAATAGTGAAAGTTAAGTTCAAGCTTTAAATAATTACCTTTTTATTGTGGGGTTTGAGAGTGGTAAATGTAAATACTTGTTAATAAAACTGAATAACAAGGTGTATTTTTCTGTGGGTTTTCCGGGAATTTTAGTGAAAACATCCTATAACGAGTGTTAATATCAATAATATTGTTGTAAATAAAATTAAATAACCAAAAATCTTACAAATGAAATTATAAAAAATCCTGATATGCTTTCCTCTTTGAGGCATCTAATGCCATATCTTAAATGATCTTCCTTTTGGTAAAACAGGTTGCCATTCTGCTATTTTATACATTAAACAAATTGATATTCTCCAAATCATTCCTGTTGTAGTACTTCCAACTCCCTAATTCCTTATTTACCAATATCTCCCGCATCTGGTTAAAACTTACATTGTAATGAAGCCATAAATCCATCCTAAGCCAATACATACAGCAGAAATTCAGTAAATCGTTAACAATGGTAAATACGCGAATCCACCTAACACTTTAATAAAACTAACAGTATGAGTAGACTTTACTATTGCTTTGTCTTTACCTGTACTTTGATTTTTCCGCTTGAATTGCTCTCCAATACAGAAACTTTGGAAAAGAAAAGTGCTTTAATCAAGGATATGGATGTGGTTACAAATCCCGTTGTGGCCAATCTTAAATTAACTTCCATGTGCTCCGGATCAACAAAAGAGGAGAAAATGTGGAGGATAATTAACCCGAATGAAATACCCATAGAAGTGGAGTGGTGGGTTTATAAAACGGAACAAAAGGGATCTTTAATTGCCGCTCCTGGTGAATCCTTTTTCTTTACAAAAGCACTTTCAGGGCCCAACACCACAATCATCAGATGGAAAAGTGGAAATAAGTGGAAACAAACCGTAAAAGCAGCGCTGGAAATGTTTTGTGCTACTGAATTTGAATTGTCTAATATTTCTCTTAGTGAAAGTTTGCCAGCTGGTGCCGAGGTGGGGACCTTTACTTTTTCAGGTGAAGAAAATCCTAATTATTACCTGAAATTAATGCGAATGGGTTGTGCTTCCGACAATGATTATTTTACGATATCAAAAAACAAGCTTTATACGAACCATAAATTTAATGCTAAGAAAAAGAAAGAGTTTAAAGTCAGGATAATGGCCTTAAATATCTGGGACAAAAAATTGTATTTTAAAACATTCACTTTAAAAGTGGAGGATACCGCAAATCCACCAACTGATATCCTTTTTAGCATAAACTCAATCGATGAGTTTTCACCAAAAGGAACTGTTTTAGGAGAATTGGAAGGCATCAGTGATCAGCCACAGGAAACACTAAATTTCACCCTGGTGGATGGTGATGGAAGTGAAGATAATATTTGGTTCAGGTTGATGGGAAAAACCGTTTTATTGGATAGCATACCTTATTTTCAGCAGAAAGATACTTTAAAGTTCAGGGTTCAGGTGGAGGACAATTACGGAGGGGTTTATCACAAAGCATTTGTACTGGCTGTAAATAACCTGAAAGATCAGCCCACAGGCATTCAGCTTAGCAACCAAAATTTGGATGAATTAAACCCTGCACATTCTTTTGTGGGTATATTAAGTGCTACTGACCCTAACCCTTTTGATAGTCATGCATATACACTGGTCTCAGGGGATTCTGCTTCAGATAATCATTTGTTTTTAATTGAAGGAGACTCCTTGTTTGCCAAAGTTTCTTTTGATTATTTTCAGAAACAAAATGCATTGGTAAGAATTCAGGCAACTGATCAGGAAGGTGAAGCATATTCCAAGGGTTTTAAAATAGATATTAATAATGTAGTAAATCCACCAACTGCCATTAATTTTTATACAGATAATCCGATATTCGAAGATGCTCCAGTAGCATCAGGTCTTGGTTATTTTGAGGTAATTGATCCGGATTTTTATGATGCTCACACTCTGGAGTTGGTGGCAGGTTCTGGTGATAATGATAACTTGTTCTTTTCAATTGTTGATGATACATTAAAAAATATTCTACCTTTTAACTATGATGAACAACATCTTTTTTCTGTTCGGGTAAGGGCAACTGACTTGGATAGTGGAATTTATGAACAAGTGGTGGAAATTGAAATAAGGGATGTAATTGAGGAGGGCAGTGGATCATTTAATCCCGGAGAAACCGATTTTGGTGTGAATAATAGTACCAATGTGCAATTGGGCGATTTTGATGCAGATGGAGACATGGATGCTTTTGTAAGTAATCAGGGGGAAAGCAGCCATGTTTGGTGGAATGATGGCGATGGGAATTTTACAAATTCTGGTCAATCTTTTGAAATTACCACTATTTTCGATGTGAAAACGGCAGATATTGATGGTGATGGAGATTTGGATATTCTAATTGGAAACTGGGCATCAGAAAATACAATTTATCTGAATAATGGTAATGGTATCTTTTCAAAATCCAATCAGACACTTGGAAATGATTTTAGCCTTGGGCTGGTAGTCTATGATTTTGACAGCGATGGAGACCTTGATGTGGTTACAGCCAGTTACTCAAAAGAAAATTCAGTTTGGCTTAATGATGGTGCAGGAAATTTTAATTTGCATACAGGTTTTGGAGAAAAATTGTCGTACAATGTTTTAAGTGGAGATTTTAATGCGGATGGAATTGTAGACATTCTGGAATTAAGGGCTGGAGGAACTCATAAAGTATGGTTGAATGATGGACAGGCAAATTTTACGGATAGCGGCAATGATATTGTAACTAATCTGAACATATTCAATGCAGGAATCGGGGATGTGGACGGAGATAATGACCTTGATATTGTAATGGCTAACTCAACAGGTGGTAATTCTGTGTGGACCAATAATGGGAATGGTATTTTCTCGAATACGGATCAGGTTTTAGGAGATGCCAATACCCATAATGTGGTGCTTGGAGATTTGGATGAGGATAATGATTTGGATATTATTTTCGCCAATAGAAATGCCGCTATTGGAGTCTGGAAAAATGATGGATTAGGGAAATTCACCAAAACTGCCTTGGATATGGGGGTGATGGATAGTAGGGAAATTGCTCTTGGAAATTTGGATAGTGACCAGGACCTGGATGCTTTTATTGTGACCAATGGACAGGAGAACCTGGTTTGGCTAAATATTACCCCACCTTCTGGTATTACACTTTCAAATAATAGTGTGCTTGAAAATTTACCTGTCAATTCAATAATAGGAAATTTTGAGACAAAGGATTTGGACGTGAATGATACTTCCCATTATGAATTCGTAACAGGAGAGGGGGATTTAGATAATGGAAAATTTAATATAGTAAATAACCAACTATTGACTAACCAAAATTTTAATTATGATGATCAACAATCTTATTCAATTAGGGTAAGATCCACAGATTCAGGAGGTTTTTCCACCGCCCAGGTATTTAAAATAACTGTAATCAATATCAATAATGCTCCGGTGATGGATAGTATTCCTGAAATTCACTTGGCTTTTAATGAGCCTACAAAATTGATTAATTTAACTGGAATTTCCGATGGAGATATTGATGCTCAGGTGCTGACTTTTGAGATGAGTAGTTCCAACCCTGATTTATTGGAGGTTTTGGCTATCAATTACATTCAGGGTGATACATTGGGAAAATTATCATTGAAACCTGCTTTGGATCAGTTTGGGGAAACCCTGATTACCTTAAACCTGAGAGACAATGGGGGAATTGAAAATGGAGGAATTGATTCATTGGTATTGCAGTGGAAAATTGTGGTGGAAGAGCCGGACACTATAAGTGAATCACTTTCTGAAGAGCCAATTTTGGAGGACCATTCCAATGATCAGTCGGAAAGGTTAACTACCTTAGGAAGTGAGCTGGCTGCTGAAAAAGAATTAAGTGTAGAGTTTTACCCAAATCCTACTACCGGATTGCTTTCTATAGAGTTTAGTGAGAATCAATTTAAAGGGAGCAACCTGAGGGTTGTAGACTTGGGTGGAAATGTGATTGTTTATCTTAATCCCCAAAATGGATTGGAAACAATTGATATTTCCTCTTTCAAACCGGGTATTTATCTCTTAAAAGTAACCAATGGAAATCAGGAATTTTCTAAAAAAATAATTAAGAAATAGCCTGATCAATAATTAAAAATGAAAAGGGAAGTGTTTTATGAATAACACTTCCCCTTTTTTTTACCTCCAAATAAAATCCGTTAGCTTTTGCTTAAGGGTTATTGTTATTTATAATTTGAATCCATCCCTTTACAAGTTCGGTTTCATCTTTTTCTCTAAGTCTGATGGTTTTCAATTTTGCACTGTAATAATAAACACCGGAGCTAAGTTGTTCTCCATCGTTGTTTTTCCCATCCCAATTGATGTACTTGTCTCCATTTTGAGAATAAACAGTTTGTCCCCATCTGTTCACTACTGTGAATTCCACACTCTCCACAAATTTGATGCATTTAAATGGTCTGAACAGGTCATTGAAGGCATCTTCATTTGGTGTAAATACATTCGGAAGTTCATAGAACGGGCAATTGTCATTACAATCCAGGTTACTAAAATCGCTCTCGTTTCCAGTGGCATCCAGGGCGGTAACGGCATAACAACCGGCCACCGAGGTTAATCCGGCATGGATGTAGTTGGTGTTAAGTACATCAGTAGCGATTAATTCCAGTTCACCATTTTCCCTCGGGGAATAATAAACATTATAGGAAACAATTTCCTGATCACAATTGGGGTCCGGATCTATTTCCCAGGAAAGCCTGTTCGAAAATAGGGTGTCACCTACTGAACAATCAGCAGTTTGATCCTCCAACTTAACTCCAATTGTACTACAATCCAGTTTTTCTACTGTAAGGGTAGGAGGGCATGGGGCAGTTGTATCCAGCACTACCGCACAGGAAATCTGGCTGTTATTTAATAAGGAATCTCTGATGAAATCATTATCATAAGTTCCTACAGTGAGTACTTTGTAACAATACTCTTCTTTTTCCACCACTGGGAACCCGGGAATTTCCCCTTTATCCACATAATTAAATCCATCTTCAGTGATATCTACACTATCAATCAGGATGAAATTATCCTTGTTATTGGGGTCTGCCCTAAACACATAATGTGTAGTAAAATCACTGGAACCAATACTCCATGGTACATTGGCTTCCCATGATAATTCTACAGATTGAAGGGCTGGTTTGGTCATCAGGTCTACCGATGAAGCAGAACTTGAAGTATCTACTAAAGTACCCTGGGAAAATAAATTGATCACGTAATTGTAGGGTAATCTTTCTGTATCCAGCCCTGTATCTACAAAGAATGTATCCAATTCATTAAAAACTGTTGGGAGATCAACTGCATTGGTATTGCCATCAAGACCTTCTGACCTTGTCAGTGTATAAGTGTACGGTCTTGGGTATTCTACCGTATCGATAGTGATTGGTGTTGTCCATCGGACTCCTATTTCTCCATTATTCCTGTCCGTTTCCAGTACATCAACTTCTACAATGTAAGGGGCGAGCTGAGGAATGAAAACACAAGTTTCTTCAGAAGCATAGCTTTCCCCACCTGTGGGCTCAGGGAATCTTACAAATATTCTGTAACAATAAGTGGTTCCTTTTTCCAGGCCTCTGCCTTTATTGTCGTCAATAAAGGTGTTGGTGTTGACATCAATCTGACCAATTTGTTCATATCCGGTATAGGCTGGTAAACCTGTTTCACAGTTATCAGGTTGGAAGTCGAATGCACCTTTCCTTCGCCAAACCGTCATTACAGCACCTTCATTAGGACAGGGATAATTGTCCCAATTTAAAGTAACAGTATTGCTAACCAGGTCCACATCGGAAACAAGGTTTTCAGGAGCCGGCCCCACTACTCTGATAAGCCAGGTTTGCAAATCTGCCAGTTTGAATTCGTTTTGGTCTGGTTTATCTACTGCTTTAAATGTGGCCTGGTAAGGTTGCCTTCTAATATCCGAACACTCTGATTTCCAGGTAAATTCTCCTTCTTCATAACCATTTGGTGGTTGTAATCTCAATACTTTAAATTGCGCCTGGTTAGCATGTCCCCCGGTATCCGGATGAACAAACAGCCCTCCTTCTCCCGTAAGGGTGATATAATCTGAATCAGGATCTCTGGCACTTATGGTATCAATTAAGGTACTACCAGCCACAATACAAGTATCCATTGGTACCATTAATTCCGGGCGTTTATTATTTCCTTCCACCACAATTATCTGCATATCCCTGTTTACCGAACCAATCTGGATACCATTTCGCCATTCATCCACATAAAAGGCAACATTATATTCCCCAAGTTCCCCTGGGGCATCCCAAATCAAATCTCCATTAAAGGGATTAAGAGTAAAGGTGGCTACTCCTGTTCCGTCTTCTTTTACCCCATTAAAGTCAGGATGGTCCGGGTATTTATATTGAGACACTTCGATGGCATTCCCATTATTATCCTTGCCTTGCTTACAAACCGTTAGTCTGTATGATAAGCTATCTCCATCTACATCATAAGCTCCGGGATTGTGAATATATCTTTGTCCGATAGCGGCTTTATCTACTGGTGGGATGAGCAATACAGGTGAAGAATTCAGCCCAAATGCAGGGTTAATCCTGAATACCGACTCTATGTAAAAGGCAGTATTTCCGGAAGCAAACATATTTCTTACACCCGGATTTCTGTTTTGCTCAAAATAACTTACCCTAAATGTTCCTGAAGATGGAAAAGTGTGTTCCACCTGATAAATCAAAATTTCTGTATCACCATCAATAAATCCAAGGGAAACCGGGTCGATAACTGCAGGAGTGGCTGAGGTATAACCAAACTCAAAGGTACCCGGTTGTGCCGGTACTCCTTCTGTGTCCCTGTAAAGTATTACCGTAAATCTATAGGTAAGCGCTGATCCTCCTGAAATCCTTACTGCAGTTAAATCACCGGCCCTAATGTGGGTGGCAAATGATTCTGTGGCCAGTAGGGAAAGAACGGAAAGAGTTATGAGATAAAGTATTCTTTTTAAAATCATCTAAATTGTAGTGTTTTAGGCTTATTCCCTCAAAAAATAAAATCTCTTGTTTTAAAATTGGAATTTATTTATGCCAAAAAATGAATATCCAAGGATTAAAAAATGAAATTACAAAATGCTTTTCAAAAATAATTAAAATGCTGCTTTCTAATGCTTAAAATTTCTCTTTTTGATAAAGTCCTTTAACAAATCATTCTCCATGTCCATTGGAAACTCCATTTCTCGGATCAGGTAGCATATTTGTTTTTTAGACCATGTTTTACAGTTATTAGTTGGAATACTTGCCTTGAGAAAAAACAATCAGGTTACAGTTTTTGAATTCAATCAAGCATTCAACACATTTCCATTTAAGTTGGTTTAGTTTAAAAAAATTCAAATGGTTGCTTTAATCTAAAAATAACCTGATTTTTATTTAACGTGGTTTGTGGACAATTTTTCAATAAAATCATTAATTAAATTATAAGCCCCCGAAAATTTTGTCAATGGTAAGTTTGGGACATCGTTAATATCATGGTAATTTGGCCAGTCACCCATCAGGTAAAAGAAAAATGCAGGAACGCCATTTTGAGAAAAAAAGTAATGGTCAGAGTTTGCGGCCTGGCCTCTTTTTTTTATGGCCGGAAGGTATTTGTTTTCCTCATTTATTTGTTTTATCCATTCAAACTCTTTGGTAAGCGCTTTTCCATTCACCACCATCATTCCCTCTTCTCCGGTACCAAATAAATCCAGGTTCACTACAAATCTTGTTTTTGATAACTCAAATAGGGGATATTGAGTGAAATAGTGAGAGCCAACAAGGCCTGCTTCTTCTGCTCCAAATGCAATGAAGACTAGTGTATAAGGCAAAGGATTTTTTCCGTATTTGTGGGCAATTTCCAATAACATGGCCACTCCGCTGGCATTGTCATTGGCACCGGGGAAATAAACGTTTTGACCCATCGTACCCAAATGATCGTAATGTGCGCAAACAATAATGATAGAGTCTGGTTTAGTGGTGCCAGGGATATATCCTACCAGATTTTGAGTTTTATAAAATTTGTGTAGTACAGCTTCTACCTGGAAAATTGCTTTCTTCGCTTTTTCGGGATAACAATCTTTTAATACCTGAAATTTGGCAATTTGAAGTTGGTTTCTGGAGGCTCCAAAAGTTAATTTTTCTGTAAGAATAAGGAGTGCACCGGCTTGTAACAAATGAGCGATCCCGGGTCTGGGAAGGTCATAGATGAACTTTTCAAATTTCTGGTCCAATACCAGAGCCTGACCTTTTATATCCACCTTTAAAAAAGCTTTTAAAGCATTTGAATCGGAGAAAATCAGGGTGTCTACAGGAATGATTTTACCCTTTCCTATAAAGCCCCCTGAAGATGGGTCCATAATAAATTCCTTACCCGGAATAAGTGTTCTTTTACCAATTTTTAAGGCAAGGTCATCGGGAAAAATGTTGATATTAAGCTGAAATGGTTGCGAATAGTCATTGGTATAGCTTTTTAGTCCGGCATTTTTGAATTGAGTGGCAATATAATTGGCCGCAATTTTATCTCCATGGTAGGTATAACCTCTGCCATACATTTCTGGCGAACACAAAGTATCAATCACTTCATTTACCCTTACCATATCCTGAGCTGGTAAGTGCGAAGCAGAAAAAAAAATGAAAATAATTATAAAAATCAGGTAATTTCGAGACATTAAATTTTTAAGGTTTTTTACACATGTTAATCTACTCACTAATATAAAAATTAAAAGCAAAATGAAACCTTTAATTCTGTATATCGCAACTTCTCTCGATGGTTATATTGCCCGAAAAAATGGAGCAGTGGACTGGCTACCGGAAGGTGAAGAAGGTGATGATTATGGATATCAGGCCTTTTATGATGGCATTGATACGGTATTGATGGGAAATAAGACCTATCAGCAATTGCTTTCGTTTGGAGTGGAATATCCTTACAAGGGAACGGAAGGTTTTATTTTTACCCGAAATATGGAATTAACCAGGGATGAAAATGTGACTTATATACAAGAAGATATTGTGGAGTTTACCCAAAAGTTGAAGCAGGGGGAAGGAAAAGGAATCTGGCTGATCGGTGGTGGGGAAATTATTAAAATTTTATTAGAGGCAGACCTGGTGGATGAACTGATTATTTTTGAAATGCCTGTTTTATTGGGCAATGGCATTCCCCTTTTCCCTGAGTCTAAAAAGGAAATTAAATTGAAGTTGGAGGAAAGTAAAACCTATTCGGGTGGTATTGTAGAATTGAAATATAAAACCTTAGGGTAGGAAAATACAAAAATGAATAATTATCGAATAACATTCACCAGTCGGTAAAAATCAAGCATGGTTTTTCGGAAAGCTTCTCTTTCTTCAGCATTTTTTAAAAAATCATGTTTTTCTCTGTTCACCGTGATTTTTAATTGATGATCTTTTAGAATACTTTGGTAGATTTCTGTGGCAAACCTGAACTGGTCATCCCTATTTCCCTGAGTATAATAATAGCTTCCCGATTCCTGACTAATTTCATCGAGCCAGGTAACTGACAGCCCCTGTTCTTCTTCCAAAAAGCTATTGGGTTCTAAAAGAATATAGGCTTCATCCTGTAACCAGTTGTGTAAAATACATAGATTTACCAAAGGTTTTTGTTCGTTCTGAACTCTTTCGGTAATCCTGTATTGATCAATTTTTCCCGCCTTATGTTCTGTTTTATCATAATAACTCTGCCTGAGGTTTTTGAAGAATAAAACAGAACTGTCGGTAGTTTTATATTTTGGTTTTTCCTTGTCTATGGTCTTCTTTTTATCCTGATTACAGGACAAAAAAAGGAGGGTGAACAAACAGAAAAAAGTGAATGTGGTTTTTGAAATTAAGGTTGATTTGAAAAGGATAAGTATCATTAAAAGGCTATTAAAAAAGTTTCTAAAGGCATTGAAAGGGCTGAAAGACGGAAGCTTAAACTTATCCACGGTCCGATTCATATGGCTCCATTATTTATTAAAAATAAAAACAGGGTAAAAAGTTTAATACATCCTGCACATTTTGTCTTTTGCAGAACCAATTCAATTAATTCAACTCCTTTTCTGAGGCAATTCCACTAAATGGTAAATAAATGGTAAATTCAGTGCCATGTCCCAGTTTGCTTGAGACCTCTATTTTTCCCCCGTGTTCTTCCAAAATACCATGGGAAATAAATAAGCCTAATCCAGTACCCTTACCTACTTCTTTGGTGGTGAAAAAAGGATCAAAAATTTGTTTTGAAGTTTCCTGAGGCATTCCAGAACCGTTGTCTTTTATTGCAACTTTGGCAAAAGTACCATTTGTTGAAGTGGTAATAGTGACTTTCCCTTCCCCATCAATTGCCTGAAAAGCATTGATCAAAATATTCATAAACACCTGATTAATCTTACCCGGGCAGGCCTTTATTTCTGGCAGTGGGTTGTATTCTTTAATAATATCCACCCGGTTTTTAAATTGACTACTTATTAAAAGTAGGGTAGAGTCCAATCCATTATGAATATTATAGTTATCTATCTGTTGGTTATCTTGTCTGGAGAAAATTTTCAGCCCTTTTATAATTTCGGTGGTTCTTTCTACCCCAATGGAGATATTATTGGACACCTTTATAAGCAGATCGATTGTATGGTTAAATTGAATTTGTTCCATAAACTCCTGAATTTCCTTTAATTTTTCTTCTACATTTTCAGGAGTGATTTCCTCATATCTATGGATTAGATTAAAAATATTATTTAAGTATTTTTTCAAACCAATCACTCCGGCATTAATAAAATTAATAGGATTGTTAATTTCATGGGCTATGCCGGCTGTTAATATACCAAGAGAAGCCATTTTTTCGGATTGAACTAATTGCCCCTGAGTCTCTTTAAGTTTCTCCAGGGTAGCTGTAAGTTCTTGATTTTGAGCGTTTAACTCTTCCTGGCTTGCCTGCAGTTCTTCATTCTGTGCATTGATTTCAGTTTTTTGTTCCCGAAGAATTTTATTGCTTTGGTCCAACTCCCGGGTTCGGATTTCTACCATTTTTTTCAGAATCTTTTTCTGGCGTTCCAGAAAATTAAACCTGATTTTATACAGCAGCACTCCTAAGCCTATGATGGTGGTGGAGGCAATTATGCGAAACCACCAGGTGGCCCACCAGGGAGGTAAAACTTTAATCACTAATCTTGCTTCGTTTTGAGCCCAGTCGGTTCCATCTTTGCTGGCTCTTACCTCAAAAGTATAGGTGCCTGGTTCCAGGTTGGTATAGGTTACTTTTCTTTCTTTACCTACATATTGCCATTGCGGATGAGCAAAGTTTTTTAACCTGTAAGCATATCTGGCTTTGTCAGTTCCGGTAAATGAAATTAAGGCATATTCAAAACTGATAACCATTTGATCTTGATTAATTACAATTTCGTTTGTTTGGGATATGTTTTTGTTAAGAGGAGAGCCTTCTGCTCCTATTTTTACGTCCTGATTGAAAATTTGGAAATTAGTTAAAACAAGAGGGTTCTCATTGTTTACTTCCGGGATGCTGTCAGGATGGAATATATTAAAACCATTCACTCCGCCAAACATCAGTTCTCCTGAACTTAGAAGGGTTGCCGCTTTTGGATTAAAGTGTAAATCTTGTAAACCATCGCTGATGTCATAATTGGTAAACTTCAGTACTTTGGGGTCAAATTTTGTAATCCCCATATAGGTTCCAAGCCATAATATGCCATTTTTATCTTCAATAATGGAGGTTATATTATTACTTGCCAGGCCAGATGTTTTATTAAAACTTTTGAGGGAAAAATCTTCGGTATTGACCAGCTTTAATCCTCCGCCACCGGTACCTATCCATATTTGACCTTTTGAATCCTCAAAAATTTCATGGGGTGTATAAGCATTTTTTACATCATCGAACGTGCGAATATGAATGACTTTGTTTTCTGCGGGATCATAATAATCGATAAAACCATTACTTGTCCCATTATAGAACTTCCCGTTTTTATCAATAATAAAATCCCAAATGTTGATATCTGCTAAACTGGATGGTTCATTTGGGATTTGGGTAAAATATTCAAATGTGCCTTTTTCAGGATCAAATTTATTTAATCCACCACCAAAAGTTCCCAACCAAATTGCCCCATTCTCATCTTCCGCAATGGACAAAATATTGTTGCTATTGGGACCTGTATTTTCCCCTTTTTTTATTTTATAATTCCTGAAAGACTTTGTGTTTAGGTCGAAAAGATCGAATCCTTCTCCCCAATATCCAATCCAAATTCTATTTCTCTTATCTCTGTAAAGGTATTTTATTTTATTTCCCAGAATGCCATCATTTGATTCTCTTTCTATGTTTATAAACGTCCCCTTTTTTTTATTAAATAAATTGAGGCCTCCTCCATCAGTTCCTATTAGAACTTCCTCCGGATTAATTTCTAAAAATGCGGAAACAGTATTAGATGAAAGAAAATTTTTATTTTCCTTTTTTTGATAATAGTGTTTGAAAATCCTTGCATTCTGGTCTAAAAGTGCTATTCCCCCATTGTAAGTACCAATCCATAACCGGCCATTGTTATCTACTGTAAGTCCTTTAATTGAATTTGCAGGTAAACTTTTATTATCATTAGGATCATGAGTGAAGATTTGAAAATTATCCTGCTTTTCATTATACAATGCCAAACCTATATCACTTCCAATCCATATTTTTCCATCATTTGTCTCCTCAATTTGCCATATGTCATTACTTTTAAGGCTGTTTAAGTCCTTATTACTAGCCTGATATCCTTGGAACTTTTCAGTTTCAGGGTCCATTTTAAAAAGTCCATCTCCCCAGCTTCCAATCCATAAGCGACCTTTGCTGTCAAAAAATACGCTATATAACAGCTCAGTATTTAAAGAATCCGGGTGGTTTTTCCCCAGTCCGTAAATCGTGAACTGGTGGGTATTGGGATTAAGTTTATTTAAGCCACCACCAAATGTGGCAATCCAAATATTACCTTTATCATCCTCCTCTATGTCCATCACCCTGTTACGACTTAGTCCGTTTTCATTGTTTTTGTGTTGATAGGCCAAAAACGAAAAGTCATCTACATTGAATTTAAACAGACCAGCTTCATTTATCCCAACCCAGATATTCCCTTTAGAATCGTTGAATAGATTATTGATAAAACTGGCATTTATTTTTTTACCATCAATTTCCAGTTCGTAAGGTAACCTGATGAATTTTTCAACCTCAGGGTCAAATACATTGATTCCTCCTCCCCAGGTCCCCAACCATATTTTCCCATTTTTATCCAGGGCAATTTGATTAATATTATTATTAGAGAGGCTGTTTGAATCTTCAGGATCGTTCCTGAAAATTTTAAAGGAATATCCATCAAATTTATTTAACCCATCGCTGGTTGCTATCCAGATAAAGCCATTTTCTCCTTGTATAATATTTCTTACAAAATTGTTTGAAAGGCCTTGTTTTACATTATAACTTTTGAAAGAGAATTGATCCTGGGCAATAGCAAGAACCCCGTTTTGGATGATTAAAGCAAGGAAAATTAATCGGCAATATTTTAATTTAAAAAAAATCATCCGAAATTGGTTTATGCTATTTAAGTGGTTTTGGTGGATAGGAAAAAACCTTAATTTAATTACTTAATTTTACAAAAATGTCATTTAATTGATCCTGTTTATTCTATTATTTATAGTCACAGGAAAAGTCGTTTGTAGATAGAAGAAATTTCCCTGAATAATTTCTAGCGGAGATTAAAATTAATCCTGGTTATTTCAAACTTTAAAACCTGAAAGCATTCTTTGTCTATTATATAAAAATGCTATCAAAAAACAAAGAAATGAAAATCATTGAACCTTACCAATCAACCAACAAAATTAGAATTGTAACAGCCGGATCCCTTTTTGACGGCCATGATGCTGCCATAAATATAATGAGAAGGATTATGCAGTCCTCAGGGGCTGAAATAATTCATTTAGGGCATAACCGGTCTGTTCAGGAAATAGTGGAATGTGCCATTCAGGAAGATGTCCAGGGAATTGCCATCACTTCCTATCAGGGAGGGCATATGGAATTTTTTAAGTATGCTTTTGATCTTCTCCAGGAGAATAATTGCGGACATATTAAGCTGTTTGGAGGGGGAGGAGGAACTATTTTACCCACCGAAATAGAAGCGTTGCAGGCCTATGGAATTACCAGAATATATTCTCCTGATGATGGGCGAAGTCTTGGCCTTCAGGGCATGATTAACGATATGCTTTCCCAATGTGATTTTCCAACTGGAAAAGGTTTGAACGGGGAATTGGAAGGCTTAAATACCCGGGATAAAAAATCCATTGCCCGCATCATTTCAGCTACAGAAAATTATCCTCAGGAGATTCAGGATTATTTGAAAAAATTAAAACAGGAAGGGCCAGAAAAAGTCATTCCTGTACTGGGAATTACCGGAACTGGCGGGGCAGGAAAATCCAGTCTGGTAGATGAATTTGTGAGACGTTTTTTATTCGATTTTCCGAATAAAACTATGGCTATTGTATCTGTGGATCCTTCCAAAAGAAAGTCCGGAGGGGCATTGTTGGGAGATAGAATTCGGATGAATTCCATTTTTAATAACCAGGTTTACATGCGTTCCCTTGCCACCAGGCAATCTAATCTGGCACTTTCTCAGCATGTACAGGAAACACTTCATATTTTAAAGGCAGCAGGGTTTGACCTTATTATTCTGGAAACCTCAGGAATTGGTCAGTCTGATACAGAAATAGTAGATCATTCCGATCTGGCATTGTATGTCATGACTCCGGAATATGGAGCAGCCACCCAATTGGAGAAAATTGACATGCTGGACTTTGCCGATATTATTGCCATTAATAAGTTCGATAAAAAAGGGGCTCAGGATGCTTTGAGAGATGTGAAAAAGCAATACCAAAGGAATCACAATTTGTGGGAAGCCTCTACGGATGACCTGCCTGTTTTTGGTACTATCGCTTCTCAGTTTTATGATGATGGGATGAATAAACTCTATCGGGAAATCATACAGAAATTGAATGATAAAGTAGGGTTAAAGTGGAAGGGAGAAGGAAAGTTTTTGCAATTTGATGCACAGTCAGATCCCATCATTTCCCCCAAAAGAGTAAGGTATTTGTCCGAAATTTCCACTACAATAAGGGATTACAATAAGTGGGTGGATGACCAGGCCGAAATTGCCAATCGTTATGCAGCACTTGAATCAACTTTGAAAGAACTTAGGAGCGAAAATGAGGAAGAAATCATAACCAGACTAGGGGAAATAAAAAAAGAAATAGCCCTAAAGCTGGATCGAAATAATAAACAGATTTTAGAAAATTGGGAAGCCAAAAAGTCCGCTTATCAGGGGGAGGAGTTTGTTTATAAAGTGCGTAACCGGGAAATAAAGGTAGCAACAACAACAAAATCTCTTTCTCATTCCAAAATTAAGAAAATTGCTTTACCAGGTTATTCCGGTTGGGGCGATATATTAAAGTGGAATCTACAGGAAAATGTGCCTGGAGAATTTCCCTATACAGCTGGCGTATTCCCATTCAAAAGACAAAATGAGGACCCCACCCGAATGTTTGCCGGAGAAGGAGGACCGGAAAGGACAAATAAGCGATTTCATTATGTTTCTGAAGGTTTGCCTGCTGCCCGGCTTTCTACAGCATTCGATTCAGTTACTTTATATGGAGAAGATCCGGATTATCGCCCTGATATTTATGGGAAAATTGGTAACTCGGGTGTAAATGTTTGTTGCCTGGATGATGCTAAAAAATTGTATTCGGGCTTCAATTTATCCGACCCTACTACATCCGTTTCCATGACAATTAATGGCCCGGCTGCCACTATTTGTGCCTTTTTTATGAATGCAGCCATTGATCAGCAATGTGAATTGTATATTAAAGAAAATGGATTAGAAAAGGAGATCAATCAAAAAATTGAGGAAATCTACCAAAAGAAAGGTGTAGAAAGGCCTTTCTATAATGGGGAATTACCTCCAACTCATGATGGATTAGGGCTGATGTTGCTGGGTGTAACCGGAGATGAGGTTCTGCCCGGTGAGATTTATGAAAAAATTAAGGCGGAAACACTTACCAAAGTGAGAGGAACCGTTCAGGCAGATATATTAAAGGAAGACCAGGCTCAGAATACCTGTATTTATTCTACAGAATTTTCTTTGCGTTTGATGGGAGATGTGCAGCAGTATTTTATTGATCAAAATGTACGAAACTTCTATTCTGTTTCTATCTCAGGTTATCACATTGCCGAAGCCGGAGCAAATCCTATATCTCAGTTGGCTTTTACCCTAAGCAATGGTTTTACCTTTGTAGAATATTACCTCAGCAGAGGTATGCATATTGACGATTTTGCCCCTAATTTTTCCTTTTTCTTTTCCAATGGACTCGATCCGGAATATGCTGTAATTGGCAGAGTAGCCAGAAGAATTTGGGCAAAAGCCATGAAACTGAAATATGGTGGAAATGAGCGCTCACAGAAACTCAAGTATCATATCCAGACCTCAGGCCGGTCTCTGCATGCTCAGGAGATTTCCTTTAATGATATCCGTACCACATTGCAGGCACTTTATGCTATTTATGATAATTGTAACTCTCTGCATACCAACGCCTATGATGAAGCGATCACTACGCCAACCGAAGAATCGGTAAGAAGAGCCATGGCCATTCAGTTAATAATCAATAAGGAATCTGGTTTGGCTAAAAATGAAAACCCGCTTCAGGGTTCATTTATAATTGAAGAACTAACAGATTTGGTAGAAGAAGCGGTAATGGCAGAGTTTGATAGAATTACCGAAAGGGGAGGAGTGCTTGGTGCTATGGAAACCATGTACCAGCGAACTAAAATTCAGGAAGAATCCATGTACTACGAAACATTAAAGCATTCTGGTGAGTTTCCGATAATTGGTGTAAATACATATCTGTCTACTGAAGGTTCTCCAACCATCATTCCTGAAAATGTAATCAGGTCAACAGAGGAGGAAAAGCAATTCCAGATAAACACAAGGGAAAATTTGCATGAGGCCAATCAAACGAAAATTAAGGATGCACTGGAAAACCTCAAGATAGCCGCTCTGGAAAAAAAGAACCTGTTTGAGGAATTGATGGAAGCTACTAAAATATGTTCTTTAGGCCAGATTACCCATGCATTATTTGAAGTGGGCGGGCAGTATAGACGAAATATGTAGGTTGAAAAATAAAAAAGTCCCCTGATAATATTAATTATCAGGGGACTTTTCTTATAAAAGCTAAATCTTATTCTTCTACCTCTACAGCTTCTTTTAGGTTGTAAATCAATCCGGTTTCTGTTTCATTCAGTTCCAGCTTACCTCTAAAGGTCACTTGTTCCATTTCAAATTTTCTGGGATTTTTCATAAAAACTGCCATTACAGTCTCTATCCCAGCGCCACCACAAAAAAAACAGCTGCTGTAAGGCAGGGCAGAAATAACCACTGATCCGTCTTCTGTATCCAGGGGTAGCATATATCCTCTTATGGAAACTTCTTTACCATTCAGTTTTTTAGCTTCTTCATTAAACTTGGGAAAGCCAATTTCTGCACCATAAGTCTCACTATACTTTTGGTACCATTCAATATCTCCTAAAGTTGTCCAAAGGTCTTCCTGAGCTTTTAATTCACCAGAAAAAATTGTGAATAGAATAACAATGATGGTGAAATTTAAAAATCTTCTGATATCCATAGGGTTGATCCATTTAATTGTCAGTTGACAAATTTAATGAAGTTAAGGGAATTTGAATGCATAAAATTCCCTGTAATTGAAGGGTTTGTAATTAAAACGATTTCAATTTGTAATTTAAACTCATAAAACAAGTGTTACTAATCGGCCTTTCCGTTGGACAAAGGCTGAACTGAAGGAGGCAGGCTTTCATAAGCTAAATTACGAAGGCAAAAATATTGCAGGTTGGATTTTCTACCCGTTGAAGCTGTAAATCCCCAAATTACACTGGTTTCTCCATCAAAAATATCATTTACCAAATCCCGGGTGCCCCGATATACAACCATGCCATCCAGCTTTACAGTGATGGTTTGGGAATCAGGATCCCAACTGAAGCGGAAATCATGGAGGAAATCATCTTCCATATTATAATCATTTTCATTATTATTCCAGTGCTTTTCATGAAAACTCACCCCATTTTCCAAGTAAGCCACATGGTCATACATAGGGTCATTTTGCTGGAGATTTTGATAGGTATCGAATTCCACAGCAATGGAAGGAGTAATCGAATTGGCCCAATAGGCGTTTGGACTCCATCGCCCATATCCCATGCACTCTCCCCAGGTTCCATAGGCCTTATATTCTCTGGGGTCGTTATGAATTACAAAGGTAATTCCATCGGCTCCTTCATCTTTTCTGCCCAAAAAGATATCAAATTCAATTTCGAAATAACGGGTTAGGTCTAGTTTGGCATTGTGATAAGCCAATCCTTCGCTATAAGGCACATCTGGGGTGAGTAAAATACAATTTCCAGACATAAAATTAGCGGTGCCCATCAATTCAAATTGAGCATGTGAACAAAGGCTGATGAGAAAAAAAGTAAGGGTAGCCAGTAAACGTTGCATAGTTTCAGGGATTTATCTTCTTTAAATTAAGGATTTTGAGGTTAATAAACAATCCTTTCTTATTGGATAAAGTAGATATTTCCCAAAAGGTTCAAAAATTAAGGCAAAAAAAATACAGACCATTTCTGGCCTGTATTTTAAATTTTGAAAGAAGTGAGCTGTTTATTTCAAAACAACCTCTGTGTTATAAGATTTGCTACCTGATGATAAGTAAAAAGTGTATTTTCCAGGTGCAAGGTTCGACAAGTTAAATGTTTTTGCAAAAGAATCAGCTGCATATCCATTTGAGTAAACTTCTTCACCATTTTCATCTAAAATGGTAGTTTCCACATAATTCTCCATAAGATTTTGAAAAGAAACGTGTAGTTTGGCTTCCTCCTGTTTTACTCTTGGAAGGAAGTAGTCTACTACCTGATTTGGATCTACAGAAACCGCTCCTTCCGCATCAATTGCAAATTTTTGAAGAATTTCCCTGTTTTCAATTACCACATTTAGTAAGTAAGTTCCTTTATCAAGACCGCTTAAATCCAGTTTTCTTAGCAAGACAGATTCTGAAGAGAACTCTTTCGCTAAAATCACATTTCCATCTCTGGTCTTAATTTTTACAGCCACATCACTGTTGGCATAATTGAAGATACTTAATAAAGCGGAATTGCTTTCCAAAGCTTTCAAGGAAACATGGCTTCTTGAAGATGGACTATCTGAGGCCGACAGATTTAAAGCAAAAACTAATAATAACAATACAGATGCAAAATACTTTTTCATAGCTTTATTATTTTAATGTTGGTTTTTTAATATTTTAAATTCTTATAATTCGATTTTCTTTGTGTATTCGTTTTCTCCTATGGCTATAGAAAATAAATAACTTCCTTTTTTAAGGTTTTCAAGGTTTAGTATTTTACCATATGCTGATTCTCCAGCAATTATTTCCTGGTAAAAAACCTCTCCTGATTCAGAGGAAATCATTAGGGTTCCCTGCATTGAAATTTGATTCATCATTCTGACAGTGAGTTTCCCTTCAGAAAAATCTACCAAGGGAGCCAAAACTTGCATAGAGGTTTGATTTTCCAATAAAAAGTTACCGTCTTTTGTAATTCTAAAGCTTTGAGTGATTACCTGGTCTTTATTTAGAATTTCCAAAGTATACTTACCGTAATCCAATTTTGAGAAATTATATTTTTCAATATAATTTACAGCGTCAGTGATTTCCTTGTTATATATGATTGATCCCTGTGCGTCAAGAATGTTTAGTGATATCTTAGATTGACTTAAATTTTTTACCGAGATTAAAGCTTTGTGATTTTCACTTAAAGGCTTAAATGAAACCGAAAGGCTTTCCTTTTTTAGATCATCAGCAGGGTTAGTGCTTCCTAAAGAACTTAATGCAGATACCCAGACCAGCATTAATGATAGAACAATTGATTTAAGTGATTTCATAGTTGTTAAGTTGTAAGAGCTTGTGATAAAAATTAATTATTTATAGTGCAAACCTAAACGGGTATGCGGTTCTTTGTGTTGAAAAATTATAAATTAATTGTTAATTGTAGGTTAAGTAAATGTTTATATATTAATTTAATATTAAGTTTAAAGAAAGTATGAGTAAAATAATAATTATGAAATAATGCTTAATAAATGATTTTTTATTATGGTTTTTTGTTGAAAACACATTTTAATTCTGTAATAAGTCTAAATATAAGTATTTATGTGTTATTAATAATTAATTAATCATTATTAAAAATCATAAAACCGCTTAAACGGGTTTATAATTTTGTTTGGATTGTGTGGTTGCGGCCATATTGCAATCAAAAAACAGGTTTTTTTGATTGCATTTGCCTTTGCGAATGTGTTTTGTTGAGTCCTGATGAGGGTTAATGATCCTGGAAATTATCTTGAAATGGGTGGAGATACCCTTTTAAAATGCGCTTACCGGCTCTTGAATTTGGTAATTTATAAGCGGGGTAACCTTTTTAAACCTTCGCTTTTGGTTTAATCTCAGGCTACAGTTATTCAATCCCAAATAATTCCCTTTCACTTCTTTATTCTTTTTTCTGAGCTCACAGAAGGGCATATTTGGAATATCAAATAAGAATAATGAAACCTAAAACAATAAAGAAAGAAATGAAAAATTTAAATATAGTACTTGAAAAAATAGCAAGAATCACCCTGGGCTCGGTTATGTTTATTAGTACATTATTGGCTTCTCTGATCGTAATGCCATTCTATCTGGCAACATTAGTAATTACAAAATTCCAAAAACCAAAAAAAGAAATGATTTACGTGAAAGTTCCGGCTAATCGAAGTTGGTAATTTATAAATCGAATAAAAAAGTCCATCAGAACATCTCTGGTGGACTTTTTTATTGATACTACTTGTAGGCCTTAATCTTCCTTTTTAGCTTTTTCAGTTTTCATTTTCATGATGTCCCCCTAAGCCACTTCCAGTAAGTTGATCCCAATTGTCGGTGTGTTTCCCAATTTTTCCTTTTCTGTTCTTTTTTGTCATTACCTGAAATGCTGAAGGTTTTATCATTGACTTTACGATTAATCCCCAAATAAAAGGAATTGTCCAGTTTAAAATAGAATTCAAGTTTTTTTGAGAAGGATTAAGAAAATTAGTTTGGTTAATCTTTTTTTGTACTTTCCAAGCTAAAAAAATATGTGAAATAGCCAGAAAACATAGAAAAATTTCCATTGTTTAAAATTTTGAGTAAAGTCATTATGATACAATAATTCCTTCGTTTATTTTTAGTAAGTCCTCAACTAACCTGTCATTATTCTCCGGAGCAATATAAATTTCATTGTATTTGTTGAATTTAATAATTAGCCCCTTCGTAGCTATGGCGGGTCTTACTCCGGTCCACATGGTTTTTCCTTTTATGATTTCCCTAATGCTGGAAATTTCAATTTCTCCTTTTAAAAAGGCGGATTTGTATATTAGTTTATCATCAAGGATTTGATAGAAAGTATCCAGGTAAATCCATAAAAGCAATCCAAAAGGACTCCATAATAGAACCCAAAGGAAAGGCTGAGATGAGAATTTAGCTGAATCCAGAAAAAGAACCGCAAAGGGGAGGATCATAAAAACAACTAGAAGATAATTGAAAAATCCTTTCCTTTTGGGTTTATAGAAAGCCATAAATATGCCTTATTTAGACTGAAAAGTTTCTGCGATGACTTCAAGTTCCTTTTTTTTCAGGTTAGAAGTATTTTTTAATTTGGAAATAAAAGACTGGACTTCCTCCTCAGTTGCCGGACAACCCAGGTTTTGGCCTTCTTCATTAAAAGAGTCCTCCAACAATTGGCCATTTTCATCTAAAATTACCCAAAAGGGCAACCCGGATTTTTCTCCTTTATATTTTTTTAATAAATCTAATGCCCCGGGATTTTCAAGGTATTTTTTGTCCTTGCTTTCATGTACTATCAATTGGATCGTGATATAATTGTCCTCAAAAAAAGTTTTACAAGCTTCACTTTTCATTTGTTTGTCCATCCTTTTGCACCAGCCACACCATGAAGCACTATATTTTATAAAAACTTTTTTGTTTTCTACTTTGGCTTTCTTTAGGGCTGCATTCAAAATTTTAGCTGCATTGTCCTGAGCTTGTATTGAAATAGATCCGAATCCGATCATTAAAAATAAAAGGACTGTTAACCTTAGTTTCATGGTCTGAGAATTTTTTGGGTTAGTAGAATAAAAGAGAAGGAAAATTACAAAATATTTATAAAAAATTTGACTGGCCCGGGATTTTTCGGGCATTTCAAATGCCCTACTCAGTTATGGTTATCATATAATTGCTGCTGAGCCTTCAAAGGGGAGCTCAGCCGCAATTGCATTATAACTGGACCAAATTCGGCATTTGTAATGCCGGAAAAGACAACAAAAAAAGGCGCAATCAAAAGATCACGCCCAATCGAATTTAGGGATTATAAAAATTATCTTCGTCTAATTTCAAGTTTATCCATGTGGTTAATTACACAAAAGCTTGAAAGAAAGAGTGCTTATTTATCAAATATAAAGGCACAGGTGCTTAATGCTCCAGAAAGTTAATCAGGTATTCTCTATAACTATAATAATCCGGATGTTCCAAAACACTTCTTCTATCTCTGGGTCTTTCTAACGGGATGCTTAGAATATCACCCACTTTGGCGTAAGGTCCGGAAGTCATCATAATTACCCGGTCGGCTAAGAAAATGGATTCATCCACATCGTGGGTAATCATAATGGCGGTAATATTTTCCTGATTCCATACTTCCAACAATACATCCTGAAGTTCGGCTCTGGTAAGGGAATCCAACATTCCAAATGGTTCGTCCAAAAGCAGTATTTTAGGTTTTAAGGCAAACGCTCTGGCAATTCCCACCCGTTGTTGCATACCCTGGGAAAGATCAGATGCCTTTTTATGAAAGGAATCGCCTAACCCTACTTTATCCAGATAGTATTTACAAATATCAATTCTTTGTTCTTTTGTACCTTGGGGAAATACTTGTTCTACTCCCAATAACACATTTTCCAAAGCAGTCATCCAGGGAAAAAGGGATGGGGATTGGAATACCACTCCTCTATCCGGCCCAGGACTGGTGATGGGCTTTTCGTCAAGTAAAATTTGCCCGCCCGAAATGGGGTTTAATCCGGCAATCATGGTCAGTAAAGTCGATTTTCCACAACCAGAGTGACCAATGATGGAAATAAATTCCTCCTTTTTTACCTGTAAATCCAGGTTTTCCAATACTACATAATCGCCCTTGGGAGTAGGGTAGACTTTTTTAAGGCTTTGGATATCCAGCATCACTTCTCCGGGTTTTGATTCCGAATTGATGCTTATTTCCTCATTTATTGCTATATTTTCCATTGCTGTTGTTTCTTTTTTTAATAATTAGAAAACCAAAATTAACCCCTTGTAAAACCAGGGTGCTAACCAAAAAAATTAGAAATATTTCAACCGGTCTTTTTCAGTCCTTTTTTTGAATATTTTACCAGGCATGATGGGTTTCAAATCCGGTAGAGTATAGTTATTGATCTTTTTGGTTTTTGCTTCTGTTCCAATATCCATCAAGTATTCAATAATTTCGTTTCTGGTTTTTTTGAAATCATCATTAGAGTTCAAAGCAGTTTTATCCCTTGGCCTTTCAATATTGATTTCAAATTCAGGCCCCAGGGTAGCATTTGGTCCGGGGTTGAGCGGAATAATTCTATCAGCCATTAAAATTCCTTCATCTACATCATTGGTGATTAATAAAGCTGTTCTTTTATTTTCATCCCAGATTTTGATGATTTCCTCCTGAAGGGTACCCCGTGTTAAAGCATCCAGGGCACTTAGCGGTTCATCCATGATTAACATTTCCGGATTCATGGCCAGGGCCCGGGCAACTGCCACCCTTTGTCGCATACCTCCACTGAGTTCAGCAGGCCTTTTTTCTAAAGCCGGGGTGAGGTTTACCATTTCCACATATTTCTTTACATGTTGTTCCTTATCTGCTTTCGACATGTGAGGAAAAACTTCATCCACGGCCAGCACCACATTTTGAAAAACAGTAAACCAGGGTAGTAATGAGTAATTTTGGAATATCACACCTCTTTCATGTCCGGGACCGGTAATGGGCTCTCCTTTAAATAATACTTCCCCCTGGTCAGGCATAAGTAATCCGTTAATCAGGGATACTAATGTAGTCTTGCCACTTCCTGTAAAGCCAACAATTGCCACAAACTCTCCTTCATTTATATGTAAATTGATGTTGCGCAAAACCTCGGTTCTGTTCTTTCCTTCACCGTATCCTTTGCTTACATTATTAAGTTCTAAAAAAGCCATTGTTTTAGTATTTAAAGTCTTGAAATAGTTATACCGTTCTGCTATTATGCCACTACAGCACCTTTATCAAAACTTACAGCTTTTTGCAGGGCAACCATTATTCTATCCAAGAAAAATCCGATGATTCCCACAGTGAATACTGCTACCATAATTCTGGCAAGGGAATTACTGCTACCATTTTGGAATTCATCCCAAACAAACTTGCCTAACCCGGGGTTTTGGGCAAGCATTTCCGCAGCAATCAATACCATCCATCCAACCCCAAGGGAAATCCTTAAACCGGTAAATATTAGTGGTAAAGTTGCTGGTAATACAATTTTAAAGGTCTTTTTCATTGGAGAAAGTTGTAGTACCCTGGCTACATTAATATAATCCTTATTCACTGAAGACACTCCAAGCGAGGTGTTAATTAAAGTGGCCCACAAGGAACACAGTGAAACGGTAATGGCGGAAATGATAAATGATTTTTCAAAGAAACCGTCATTGGTTACATAAACCGCACTCACAATCATGGTTACAATGGGCAGCCAAGCCAGTGGGGAAACTGGTTTGAAAACCTGAATGATGGGGCTCATGGCCTGCATGGCATTTTTACTTAATCCACATAAAACTCCAATTGGAAGTGCAATTAAAGATGCGATTACGAAGCCCATAAATACAGTTTTCAGGCTGGTGATGATTTGGTCCCAATAAGTTGGCTTTCCTGTATAATCTATAATTTTTACAGTTGCAGCTGGGTTTTTAGCCAATTTTGCTGCATTTCTAATTTCTTGTCTTTCGTAGAAAGCATCGGCTTTAGCCCTTTCTTCTACGTGTTCTATCCAAAGGGATTTGGCTTGCTCTGCTACCTGAATTGGTCCTGGTACAGCCCCTAAAGAAGTTTCAATTTGGGAAGCAGTTACAGACCATAAAAAAAGGAAAGTGACAATGGCTGCAAGTGGAATACCCACTGTCTGGCCAATTTCTTTGAGTTGGGTTTTTGCTTCTTCTCCGGAGAAAAGTTTGATAAATGGAACGCCCCATCGCATTCCGGTAAAGGTCAATACTTTTATAGCAATAGTTTTCATTTTATTCTGGCTTTGAAGTTTTATTGATGATTGTTTGGCTTTGATTTAGAGTTTTTGGAGGATTAATTTCAGCCAGATTTCAAAATTAACCCAGCTGAAATTAAATTAAACTTGCTCTTTTTATTGTACAGGATCTTTAAGTCCCACGGTAAATTTATTGAGGTAACCATTTGGATCTTTCGCATCATACTCTACTCCATCAATAAAATCTGCAGTTGGAGTTTTGAATCCATCAGTACTTGGTATTTCCTCAGCAGAAAGATGTCCTTCTTCTTGTAATAATTTGGCGGCTTTCATCCAAACTTCTGGCAGGTAGATCTCTTTTGCAGTACTAATGTACCAGTCGTTGGATTTTGGCTCTGTGATTTGCCCCCATCTTCTCATTTGGGTTAAAAACCAAACTGCATCACTGTAATAAGGATAAGTTGCGTGATATCTGAAGAATACATTGAAATCAGGCATTTGTCTTTTATCTCCTTTTTCGAATTCGAAAGTTCCAGTCATACTGTTGGCAATTACCTCATAGTCAGCACCTACATATTCTGATTTTGAAAGAATTTTCACAGCTTCTTCTCTGTTGGCTCCATTGTTCTCATCCAGCCATTTTCCAGCCCTGATTAATGCTTTTGTAATCGCTACCATGGTGTTGGGGTTCTTGTCAGCCCATTCTTTACTCAATCCAAATACTTTTTCAGGATTGTTTTTCCAGATGTCATAATTCGTAGTGACTGGCACACCAATTCCTTTAAATACCGCTTGTTGGTTCCATGGTTCTCCTACACAGTATCCTAAAATAGTTCCAGCTTCCATAGTGGCTGGCATTTGTGGAGGAGGAGTAACTGAAAGTAAAACCTCTGCATCCGTTGTTCCTGTAATATCTGATTCAGTATAATAACCAGGGGAAATTCCTGCAGCTGCTAACCAGTATCTGATTTCATAGTTATGTGTAGAAACCGGGAATACCATTCCCATATTAAAAGGCTTTCCATTTCTCTTGTATTCCTCAATTACAGGCTTAATCGCATCTGCTTTAATAGGATGCACAGGTTTTCCGCCCTCCATTGGAACATTGGGCTTCATTTGTTCCCATATTTCGTTGGAAACTGTAATCCCGTTTCCATTTAAATCCATACTAAACGGTGTTACGATGGCAGCTTTTGTTCCAAATCCGATAGTTGCTCCAATCGGCTGTCCAGCCAACATATGAGCTCCATCCAGTTCTCCTGAAATTACCCTGTCTAATAAAACCTTCCAGTTGGCCTGAGCTTCAAGGGTTACGTAAAGTCCTTCATCTTCAAAAAATCCTTTCTCTTTTGCAATGGCCAATGGCGCCATATCCGTCAGTTTGATGAATCCAAACTTCAATTCTTCCTTTTCTAATTCTAACCCTGAAAGTTCAGGAGCAACGGTTGCCTGGGAAACTTCAGGTTGTTTTTTGCCACTACATGAAATGATCAGGCAAAGGGCTGTTAACCAAATAATGGAGGTTATTTGTAATTTTTTCATGGAAATAAATTCTTTTTATTGTTTAAATATTTTGTTGTTGCAAGATTGTCTGACTAAAAATATGGTAAAAGGAAGGTGAAAGACAATCATCAATTCTACGCAATTTGTTATTTTGAAGTGAATAAAGTTGGCTTGATGGTTAACATTACCCAGGCCCAGTTATTAGAACCTTTGGCATTAGCCACACTTTTTACGTATTCCATTGATTCCGAGGCAAACATTTGAGAATAACCGACCTTAAGGTTGACCTCTTTTCCAAGATTTAAGTTATATACCAGGTCAATTTCCTGACCAAGCGTTTTGGATAAGTCTTCACCCGTTTCCGTATTGGTAATTCCTACAGCAGACTGGAAATAGTGTATATGTGCGATCAAATTTGATTTGCCTCCTAATTTGAAATTGGTTTTTAAGTACGGGTTAACCAATCCTTTATTCATGTGTGGATTTCCTACGTAGAAATAATCCATGAATCCGTAGAATTTGTGGTTCGTTCCATACAAAGGTGCGAAAGATTTGTCCTTAGAATCTCCAGCAGCAGTTCCTGTCAGGTAATCAAATCCGATGGTTAATGGGGTGATTTTAGTTTTAAAAGTCGCATTCAAGGCGATTAAGGCCGCACTCACGTCATTTCCGGCAGCATTCTTACCGCCCTGATAATATAATTCCCCCTCTAGTCCGACACTGCCTAATTTTTTCTTGCCATAAAAAGCATAGGTTTGTCTGAAGAACACATCAGTAGAATCTGAAGTAGTATTCAGTGCCTGTCTTCCATCATTGAAAATCATGAAGGAAAGGCCTCCTCCTGAAATTTCTTTATGAAACCAGGCGTATTGCATTGTCTTGTAGTTATTTACATCAGAATAAAAAGTGGAAGTTAATTTTCCTGGTTCGAATGGTACGTTTTGGTTAAATGCTGCACCCACATGGAATTCTATTCCGGTGGTATCATTTTTATAAACATATTTAATAGCATCGTGGCTTCTTCCCTGAGCTGCCCAGCCAAGGTTTCCAAGGAATCTGGCATTGTCATAATCCAGTTCCATTCTACCAGCCATGATACTTGACTTTCCTGAAATAGCATAGGAACCCCAGGCCTCATATACGTTGTTAAGAGAAGGGTCGGTTTTGTAAATCTGAGCTGCATTTCCCCAGATTCTCACATCCTGTAAAGATAATTTGAATTTAAATTTTTCACCCAGGTAATTAAAATATAGCCTTGAACGCTGTTCCACAAAAGCTGCCGGATCCTGTCCCTCCGCAATTGGCTTTTTAAAACCATTCCTGTATTCAAATCTGGGTCGGATTTCACCAACTACAGAAAACTGGGCAAATGCTCCACTGGCATTTATACACATTAAAAAGAGGCAAACTTGGATGATTCGTACAAATAATTTCATATCAGTAATATTTTATGTCTTTCCCGATTTTGATTCTAATTGCTAGATTTTTTAGGGCTAAGACTGTTCATAATGTTTTTAATTGAGCTTTAATTTTTGTTGAAATTGCTAGTTTGTCATTTTCAATTTACATCCTGGGTTTTACCCTGTTTGTTTTCTCCTCGTAATGGTTTTTTGTATTTAGTAATATTACGTAATTCAAAAGTACGTAATAGAATTTAAAAAGCAAGTAAATTTACGTAAAAATATGCTTAAAATACGTAAAATAGTATCAATTACTTATTTTTTACGTAGTTTTATTACGTAGTTTTTGAGTCCAAATAAGTAGTAGTTATTAGAGTGGAAGGGAAATTAGAAGTGAGGTATATTCAGTGCCTTTTAAGTTTCTTGTCAAAATACTAGCTGATTTGAAGTAGTTAACTAAAAAAGAGGGAAAGGAAATTGGAGAGTCTACCCATACCATTAGTTATTTGTTTATGCAAATCGGCCAAACGAACTCTCCTTTTGGTGATTTGTAGTCAGGAAGCACTATTTATGACAAAAAAAATCCGGCATTTCTAATGCCGGATTGGTTAATGCTTATTTCCTTTTCATTTATCAGGAATAATTTGATGCTGCGATCATAGTTGAGGATAATACACCATAAACTTCAACCCAGGCGGCTTTTACTTCCTCTGTAAAATCCTCACCTAATCCGGCTCCAAGGGTAAAGATTAGAGCTTCCCCAACCGTTTTATAACTACTCTCAGGCACGCCATAACCGACATGTCTTTTGCCAAGGTTTTGCACAACGGGTACCAAGGTTCCCAAGTCATCCAGTCCGGCCACAGCAGCTTTTATCATTGTCATCAGTTTCCTGCCCTGACTTTTGATATCAGATTTGAATAAAGGTTGTAGGGAAGGGTCCAATTCAAATAATTTCCCATAGAAAATTTCAGCAGCCTGATCGGCAATTGGTTCTACTTTAGCGAAAGAGGCTTGAACCATCACTTTTTGTTTTTCAGTCATTTGTTTTAAAAGATTAGTTTAAAGAAATAGATTGAAAAGTGTTTCTTGAAAGCAAACAATCAGGAATCTCCAGTAGAGATTCCTGAAGTTAACTTAAGGTGAAAGTGGAAATAGTCTGATTAGGAATAATCAAACAAAAAGGTTTTGTGATAAGGATGCCACAGCAATATAATAAAAAAAAATTGTAATTACGTAAATTTACGTAAAATACGTAATTGT
Organism: Flexithrix dorotheae DSM 6795; assembly: GCF_000379765.1. Classification (GTDB taxonomy): domain Bacteria; phylum Bacteroidota; class Bacteroidia; order Cytophagales; family Flammeovirgaceae; genus Flexithrix; species Flexithrix dorotheae. Next base: position 66,570 of record NZ_KB903509.1, on the reverse strand, counting down.
TCGTTGGGGGTTTCCCTGTATTTTAAAAGTGCCGGCTTTTATAAAATGTAATTCGGAATGGGTAAGGCCAGGCAGTTACTCTGATATGCTTAGCTCATTCGAATTTTGGAAAATATTGAAAAAACTGCCGGTTATGGAAATGTGATGTTTTAATAAAATATTGATTTGAATTGGTTGGTTAAGGGTTTTTGCTGTGTGGATTGTCTGAAAATAATTGATTTTTAAGGATAAATGAGTGAAGAATCCACTCCTGATCAAATAATTTAATTTTATTAAAATGTAATGTTTTTTATTCCTGTCGGTAATCCATTGCTCATTTGGTAAAAATTCATTTCCCTTCCACATAAGGCAAAATTTAGGTTACAGGTTCGTGAATTTTTTAGCCGTATATTTATTATAAACCAAAACAATACGACTATGATTTTCTACCTTGTTTCCTTATTTCTATTTGTGGCTTATCTTTTTAAAGACACCAAATAGACCATTACAGCATAAAAAAATAAAAAGGCAGTCCTGGATTCATTTCAGGACTGCCTTTTTTAATGTGAAATTTTAATTAAAGTTGCGGTGTGTTTTGGCAATTCCCCATCTCTTGTTATAGCTTTAAGGATCATTTTTTTCCTTATTTCAAATAAACACACATTAATATGCAGACAAGTTATAAGCGGACTTCACTAATAATTTTTTTATTCTTAATGCTTTCTTCCATGGCTTCTAAAGAAGAGAAAATCAATTTAAGGGTAATGACTTTTAATATCCGGTATGACAGCCCCAATGATGCCAAAGAAGGAAATGGTTGGGAAGTCCGAAAACCTAGGGTGGCGCAAATTATTGAGTTTTATAACCCTGCAATTTTTGGTTTGCAGGAAGCTTTACTGCATCAAACCAAATATCTGGACAGTGTGTTGGTGGATTATAAATGGTATGGTGTAGGAAGAGATGATGGGAAGGAAAAAGGAGAATATTCCCCTGTTTTTTATAATGCAAAAATGTTTGACCTGGTTTCCAGCGAAACCATGTGGTTATCTGAAACTCCCGGGAAGCCGAGCAAAAGCTGGGATGCAGCCTTGCCCAGGATTCTAACTAAAGTACAATTGAAACACAAGGCTTCAGGAAAAGTAATCGATTTTTTTAATACACATTTCGACCACAGGGGAGAAGAAGCCAGACTGGAAAGTGCGAGATTAATAAAGCGAAATATCCTTGCTGAAGGCTTGTCAAAGCCATCGGTACTTATGGGAGATTTCAATGCTTCCGAAAATTCGGCTCCATACCATGATCTTATTTCAGGTCAGCAAATTTTTGATGTACATCAGATAACCCAAAATGGAAGTATTGGTCCTAAAGGAACATTTGGAGGGTTTGAAGTTTGTGGCAAAGAGATTACAAACAGAATTGATCATATTTTTACCACTAAAGAAATTGAAGTAAAGTGGGTGAAGGTGATAAATGATTCATTCGGGGAAAAATATCCTTCTGATCATTTTCCAGTGATGGCTGATATTGAATTTTAAAGTAATGCTACTTAGGAATTGGAATTGTAAATAAACTAGCTTTCGTATTAGCAGGGTTTCATTTTAAACCCTGCTTTTTTTTTTATTGAAATTAAGGCCATTTTTAGAAGGCTATACAAAGAATGAAGAATGCCCCAAAGTTATTCATGGTTAAATAAAAATACCTGCTGAAATTAATTTACAGTTCTCATTAAGTAAAAATAGCTGTACATTTACATTTAAGTTCCAGTACTTTTTTAATATTGAGCAATATTACCTCAATAGTAATCATTTGCAGCAAATTACAAGGTAGTTATTTTTGATTTACCATATACAGTTAAATTAATCAGCTAAATAAAAGAAATTTTTCGAGTTGAAGGCAATGGAAGAAAATTCAGCAATAAATCAGAAAAAAGAGAAGGATAGTCCGCTAATGAATCTGGTGATTAATATCATTATTCCTTCGGTGATATTAATGAAATTTAGTGGGGAGGATAAACTGGGTCCTGTAAATGGATTAATTATCGCTTTGGCTTTTCCTTTAGTTTATGGTATTTACGATTTTATAAAGAAGAAAAAAGTCAATTTTATTTCAGTTTTAGGATTGGTCAGTATTCTCATTACGGGAATTATTGGTTTGCTGGAACTCGATGCCCACTGGATTGCCGTAAAGGAAGCAGCCATTCCTTTTATCATTGGTTTGGTGGTCATTGGCTCCTTGTGGACTCCCTTTCCTTTAGTGAGAAAACTGTTGTTCAATGAGCAGATTTTAAATGTTGGCAAGATCAACCAAATTCTTGATGATAATGGCAACCGGGAAAAATTTGATAAAAAAATGGTGACTGCCACCTATCTGCTATCTGCTTCATTTTTAGTATCGGCCATTTTGAATTATGTGTTGGCGAAGGTTATTATTAAAAGCCCTTCGGGAACCGAAGCTTTTAATGAGGAGTTGGGACAAATGACTGCTTTAAGCTTTCCTGTGATTGCCGTACCTTCCACCATAATCATGTTACTGGCGCTTTGGTTTTTGATTGCAGGTATTAAAAAGCTTACTAATTTGGAGCTAAAGGAGATTTTTAATGATCCTGACGCTGGTAAAAACTAAGAAAAAGGTCATAAATATTCCCCAATTAACAATAATGCTGAAATTTTAAACAAAAACCTTCGTGGTTACTTTTTAATTATGTTTAATTTTAGGATATTTGCACCTTAATTTTTAAAACTGATATAATAATGGCAAGAGTTTGTGATATTACAGGAAAAAGACCTCGAGTAGGAAATAATGTTTCCCACGCAAATAATAAAACTAAAAGAAAGTTTTATCCAAATTTACAGAAGAAAAGATTTTTTATCCCTGAAGAAGATAAGTGGATTACTTTAAAAGTATCTACTTCTGCATTGAGAACCATCAATAAAAATGGGATTACAGCAGTGCTTAAAAAAGCAAGGGCTAATGGTAATGTAGTTATCTAATTACCTGATTATTAAAGGTTTTTATTGAAAATATTTATAGATTTATTTAATCATGGCAAAAAAAGGAAATCGTGTTCAGGTGATTTTGGAATGTACTGAGCACAAAGCGACCGGGGAAAAAGGTACTTCAAGGTATATTACTACCAAAAACAGGAAAAATACTCCTGAAAGATTGGAACTTAAGAAGTACAACCCTGTTTTAAAGAAATATACTGTTCATAGAGAAATTAAATAATTATGGCTAAGAAAGTAGTTGCAACCCTGAAAAAAGAAGGTGGAGTAAAATATTCAAAAGTAGTGAGAGCTATTAAGAATCCTGAAACAGGAGCTTATACCTTCAAAGAAGAAATTGTTACCGAAGATGTGGCAAAAGAACTTTTGAAAAAGTAATTTTAAAAACACATCTTTTGAAGTATTTTTACAACCCTACTATTTGGTAGGGTTTTTTATTTTGGAAATATCTGTATTTTTTATGGCTAAAACAGCCTAACTGCTTGACAATGAGAAGTTTTTTCTCGAACCAAATTTATACAGAAGTTATTTCTGAAAACAATACGAAAATCCTAAATTTAGGAATTAGGTGAAATTCAGCAGGTTTAGTTTAAAAAGAAGTATATTCTTGAGTTTTAAGACCAAAAACCGCTTTTAGCTTCCATTTTTTTAATTAGCATTATGGGATTATTTGATAAGATTTTTAAAAAAGAAAACCAGGAATCCCTGGATAAAGGATTAGAAAAGACCAAACAAAGTTTGTTTGGGAAGTTGGGCAAAGCCTTGATAGGGAAGTCTACAGTGGATGAAGAAGTACTGGATGAGCTGGAAAGCATTCTGATTAGTGCGGATGTTGGTGTGGAAACCACCCTGAAAATTATTGAAAGAATTGAGGAGAGGGTAAAGAAGGACAAATACTTGAATACTTCTGAACTCAACAGGCTTTTGCATGAGGAAATAGCCGCTCTGATGGAAGAAAACAAATCTGCTGATGTAGGTGGATATGAAATTCCTGAGGGTAAAAAACCATATGTGATTTTGGTGGTAGGGGTGAATGGTGTAGGTAAAACTACCACCATAGGAAAACTTTCCTCTCAATTTAAGAAAATGGGAAAATCGGTAGTTTTAGGTGCTGCTGATACTTTTCGGGCTGCGGCTGTGGATCAGTTAATATTGTGGGGGAACAGGGTTGGTATTCCGGTGGTGTCCCATGGAATGAATACAGATCCCGCCTCAGTGGCTTTTGATGCGGTGAAACAGGGAGTAGAGCAAAATGCAGATATTGTGATCGTGGATACAGCGGGCAGGCTACATACCAAGGTGAACCTGATGAATGAATTATCCAAAATTAAGAGAGTGATGAAAAAGGTGATTGATGATGCTCCTCATGAAGTTTTATTAGTTTTGGATGGAAGTACCGGACAAAATGCGGTAATTCAGGCAAAAGAATTTACCAAAGCCACTGAAGTAACCTCTCTGGCAATTACCAAACTTGATGGAACCGCCAAAGGTGGAGTAGTAATTGGCATTTCAGATGAATTTAAAATTCCAGTAAAATATATTGGAGTAGGGGAAAAGGTAGATGACTTGCAGCCTTTTAATAAAATGGCGTTTGTGCAGTCGCTTTTTGGAAACGAAAACTTAAAATAAATAATCATAAATATATACAATTAAAAATGGCATTAGAGGTAAAAGGAAAACTTGTAGAAATTTACAATGAAGCACAAATTACTGAAAGGTTTAAGAAAAGGGAATTTGTTATAGAAATTCAGGATGGTATGTACTCGGAGTACGTGAAAATGCAATTGACCCAGGATAAATGCGGTTTATTGGATCAATTCAGTAAAGGAGATGAAATAAAGGTAAATTTCAATTTAAAGGGAAGACCTTATACCAAGGAAGGCAAAACCACTTATTTTACCAATTTGGATGCCTGGAGAATAGAATCTGCTTCTGAGGCAGCACCAGGGCCCGGACCAGATAATTTTGCCGGAGATCCGGGACCATCAGAAGAGCCAGGAGGGATTTCCGAAGCTTCAGAAGATGAATTGCCTTTCTAAGAATTACAAAATAATTACCCGGATAAAGCTCAACTTTGATGTTGGGCTTTTTTTATACTTTTCTTTTTTTGATTTCCCACATGGATACAATAATTCCAGCAAATAAAGCCACACTAAAAGAGGGAAATAATTCTGACATTTTTGAAAAGTAAATTCCAATTTTCGGAATTTCAGGGATAAGAAATTTAAAAATGGGTACCCCGAGAAATCCGACAATCATAGCAGCAATAGCCCCTTTTTCAGTAAAGTCCTTCCAGAAAATGGATAATATCATAACCGGGCAAAAAGATGCTGCAAGTCCGGACCAGCCAAATATCACAAACCAGAAGATTGTCCTTCCTGGAACTATCCAGGCCACCAAAAGGGCCATTCCCAGAGCTATGAGGGCAAGGATTAATGTGATCCATTTGGAAAGTTTTGCCAGTTGCTGGTTTTCAAGATCAGGATGAAATATTTTTTGATAAAAATCTCTGCCAACAGCACTGGAAGCCAGAATTAAAAGGGAATCAATGGTGGACATTATGGCGGCTAAAACTGCAGCAATATAAAGTCCGGAAGCTAAGGGAATTACCAAGTCCACCAAACTGATAAGCACGTTTTGCCCGGCAGGACCTAAAATATTCAAAGATTGATCTTCGGGAGTAGTAAGTAAATACCTGCCAAAAATTCCTATAGTAATGGCTGAAATATTCATTATAGCCTGAATGGAAAGGGAAACCCATTTCCCCTTATCAATTTCCTTTTCATCCTTAATGGAAATAAACCGGATAAATAACTGTGGGGAACCTAAATATCCCAAACCAATCATAAAGAAACCCAAGGCCTGAAAAAAGTTGATCCAGGTGAAGCCCTCATCTCCCCAAATATTGAGCAATGCCGGATTAATTTCCCTAAGTCCAATTTGCAATTCATTAAAATTCCCAATCATAAAAAAGGCCCCAACTGGAAGCAATACCAATCCGGATAACATAATCACTCCCTGAAATAAATCGGACCATACTACAGCGATGAAACCTCCCGAGTACATGTAAATGACCACAATTAAAAACCCTACAATAGCCCCGATAAAATAATCCCAACCTAAAAAAGACTCAAAAGCGGTCCCTGTGGCATCAATTTGTGCACTGACATATATGATCACAAAAACAGAGAGGGCGGTAGCAGATAAAGTTCGAAGGAGATTTGATTTTGAATTAAATCTTGAGACCAGAAAATCGGGGATGGTGATTGAATTGTATTTGTCTGTAAGGGCTTTAAACTTTTTCGCCATCAAAAACCAGGAAACGAATACCCCGGAAGTCGTGCCCAAAGCGACCCAATAGGCTTTTACCCCAAAAACGGCCCCCATGCCTGTAAGTCCCAGTAAAATCCATGCAGAAGAACCGGTAGCCCGGGAGGAAAAAGCCACTACCCAAAAACCAAGTTTTTTGCCCCCCACATAGTAATCTTCCATTCCTTTTACCTTTCTGGAGGCAACCAGACCAATTAGAAATAGTATCAAAAAATAAAAGGCAAGGAAAATATAATTATAAAGCACCTGTTTGTAGTCTTGTTCAAATCAGGAAGCTATAAAAGAGTAGGGATTTATCCAATAAAATGAATTCTAATGTGAGGGGAAGAAGTTTTTAAGTAGTAATTCAAAATTAACTGTGTATTATTTTGCCATAAAAGACTGATAGAGAGATTAATGTTTCTCGGAAATAATAGTACCCGGTATGGAGTACCCGGTATGGAGTACCCAGTGTGGAGCATGGGTGCTTAAGCATACCCAATTACTTTATAGACGATGTAGCCAAGGATTTCTCTGGCCAGGCGGTGGGTTCTTGAAAAAGCTTCGGCAGATGGAAAAAAATAGTCCATTGGATTGGAGGGAGCATTTTTATCGGGGGAATAAAAATCAGTAGAAAAGGTATCTACATTTATTCCAGCCTTATTAAAACAGCCTTCCGATCTTCTAATATGGAATGCTGAGGTAATGAGCATGTATTTCTCGTTCGGGAACTGTTCATTAAGGATTTTGGCACATTCCAGGGCGTTTTCCCGCGTGTTGATGGAGTTTTCTTCTTTAATAATCACTGAATCCGGAATACCATTTTGCAGCAAGAGGGTTTTCATGTTCTCCGCCTCAGATGCTTTTTCTCCAGTCAGTTTTTGAAAGGCTCCGGTTACAATGATATTTTCAATTTTTCCTAAATGATATAGCTGTGCTGCATGAAGCACTCTGTCTGCTCCTTTATGTGTATAAACTCTGTCTTTTGGATCTCTAAAACCTTCTGTAACTCCACCCAGAACGATTCCTACCTTGTAAGTGTTTTTTACTTCATCAAATGGAGTAGCTGGAATTTCCCAGCCATGCATCAGGTTATTAATCAAAAAATTATTACAGCTGAGGTACAAAAAAAGCGTACCCACCCCAATCAATATATTCTTGCGCTGTGATTTTTTTGTAAGCCAGGCCCAAATAAAAAGGGTGAAAACCCAGGTAATGGGCATGGCAACGGCATAAACCGTTTTGGATAGTAAGAAAAACATAAGAATTTTTAGGCTAATGTTTTTTCATTTCGGCAATGGTAGCAATTGGGTCAGGAGCACCAAACACGGTATTTCCCGCCACAAAAATATTTACTCCGGCTTCAAAAAGTTTTTGATAATTTTCCAGTGTTACTCCACCGTCTACTTCAATTAATAAATCTTTTCCCCTTTTGTCTGCCATCTCCCGCAACTGTTTTATTTTCTTGTATGAATTTTCGATTAGAGATTGTCCCCCAAATCCCGGATTAACCGTCATGAGGTTTACAAAATCCAAATCTTCAATAATATCTTCTAATTGAGAAACAGGAGTATGTGGATTAACGGCTACTCCGGCAAGGCAATTTAGTTTTTTTATTTGCTGAATATTTCTGTGTAGATGAGGGCAGGCTTCAATATGAACCGAAATGGAATTTGCTCCTGCTTCTTGAAATGCCTCCAGATATTTTTCCGGATTGACAATCATAAGATGGACGTCAATTGGTTTTGTAGCATATTTTTTCACCGCTTTCAACACGGGCAAACCAAAAGAAATATTAGGCACGAAAGATCCGTCCATTACATCAAAATGTATCCAGTCTGCCTGGCTGTTATTCACCATTTCAACATCTTTTTGCAGGTTGGCAAAATCAGCAGAAAGCAAAGAAGGCGCAATTAATTTTTTCATGGCGTAAAGATAAAAACCTTATGAAAATATGCCTGATTTTTTTACAAGGAAAACCGTCAATCCAACTTATTTTAAAAAGGAAAGGAGATGAATTCCAACACTTCTCCACACTTTCGATCCTGTATTGAATTCTTTTTGATTTTTTACATGGATTTTTAATACTAAATGATAAAAAAAACCGCTTTTTATACTAAGTAGAAATTGGTTTGTGTGATGCGATATTTTTTGTGTTGAATTTTTTGCGATTTTATTTTCAAGTGCTTGCAAATGGTGTTCAAATCAAACTCCAATCTGTGAAGTAACTTAATAAGTTTAGTTCTAATCCAATGTTACCAGAATGAAAAGTATTTTATCTCAAAAATGTGACCTTTATGTTTCTTATAGCCATTATGAAAGTATTGACTTGGCGGAGATGCTGGAGGATAAATTAAGTCAGGAAGGATATGAGGTAAAATTAAGTAAAGAAGAATCAAACTTTGATGAAGAGGTTTTAAGTGATTGCCTGAATCAAATTGAATACGCTGATAATTTTGTTTTTATAATTTCTCCCCATTCCCTCAACTCTATTCTTTGTGATAAAGAAATTTCACAGGCGATTAGGCACAGCAAAAGGATCATCCCGATTCTGCATATAGAGCCGGAGCAGGATGAACTTTTTAAGCAGGTGCCTCCGGTAATTAAAAATAGTAATTGGATTTTCTTAAGGAAGGAAAATAATCCTGAATCAAAATCCTTCAAATTACTGGATGAATTAGATACTGGGGTAAATCTTTTGATAAATACTTTACAAAAGGATAAAATTTATGTAGAAAAACATACGGAGTTATTGAGCCTTGCCCTTCATTGGGAGGCTGGAGGAAAAGATTCTGCAGATTTATTAATGGGAAAAGATTTAAAAGAAGCAGAAGAATGGCTGGCAATGAATTTTGTGGGAAGTTCACCTCCCTGTATTCCCAGCGAGCTACATATTGAATTTATAAGCGAATCGAAAAAATTCTCTCAATTACTATCGTCCCATTCTACGGTTTTAGATCAATTACAGCAAAATCATTTATTAAAAATTATCATCCTGATTCTTACCGGGTTGGTAATCACTATAGCTGGTTTCTGGATTTTTCAAATAATCCAAAACTCTAATCTTGAGGGATTATTGCTAAGGGAAAAATCCAATCATCTTGCTGCCAGGTCAAAAATGTTGCAAGATATAGATCCCACACAAAGCCTTAATGAAGCCACAGCATCCTTTTTTTCGGATACATTAAATCCAAAGGCAATTTCAGCAGTAATTGAAGCCTCCTACAACACTGGTTCATTTTATGAAGTACTGTCCAGAACAGCGAATAATTTTACCACTTTAAACTTCTCTGCAAAGTATAGGGAAATTGTAACAGGAGATGAAATGGGGGTGGTCTCCATTCGGGATATGCATGGAGAAACAAAAATATCTTTTGAGGCACACCATGGAGCCATTACCGCTTCTTCGGTTTCTCCCAACGGGCAATTTGTGTTAACTTCCGGAGTGGATCAAAAAATAAGTTTATGGAAAAGAAATGGAGAATTGGTTACTGTTTTTCCAAAGGAAGAAAGTAATATAAATTTTGTGGCCTTTTCAAATAATGGCTTAAATGTGGCAGCGGTAAATGAGGAGGGAGATCTAAAAGTGTTTGACCTTGTTGGAAATTTGATTTTTAAATATCAATCAGGAAAACCTTTGAAACATGTGAATTTTTCCAAAAATGAAAAACTTATTGTAACTGGCAACCATGTGGGGGAAATATTAATCTTTTCTTCTTTGGGAAAGCCACTGGCCACCTGGAATGCTCATAAAGCAGGAGTTTCCACTGTATTCTTTAATGAAGAAAATGATCAAATTATTAGTGCAAGCTTAGACGGTACAGTTAAAATCTGGAATTTAGAGGGTAAGCTTTTGCTTAATGTCCAGGCACATCAGGCCCCTGTGAATTGCGCCAGATTTGTGCCGGGAGGACAGTATTTTATCACCGCCTCTAATGATAATTCAGCCATTATGTGGGATTACAGCGGCAGAGCTATCAACCATTATCTGGGACATAAAGATCCTGTAAAATGGTTCGATTTTACCAATTTTGGAGAAAAATTGCTTACGATAAGTGGATTGGAGAATGCAAATGACAAATCCCTGAGGATATGGGATACCGAAAAAGAAACCACAAACGAATTTGATATTAGAAATCAATCTTTTTTGGATGGGAATTTTTCACCAGATGGAAAATTGTTAGTCACTGTTTGCCTTGACAGCACCGCCAGAATATGGAACAGGGCAGGCAAAGAAGTGCTAACCTTAAAAGGCCATCAGGCAGGTCTTTCCAAGGCGGTATTTTCCTTTGATGGAAAAAATATTGCCACAGCAGACCTCAATGGCATTATAAAGATATGGGATTTAAATGGGGTTGAACTCAATAGCTTAAAAGGACATCAGGGACAAATAAATGATCTTGCCTGGGGTAAAAGTGGGCAAAAGCTAATTTCTGCCGGAAAGGATAATAATGCAATTTTATTCGATGTGTCTGGTGGCCAAATAGCAGAATTTAAGGGACATTCGGGGTCTGTAAATAGTGTGAAATTTTCTCCGGAAGAAAGAAGAATCATTACTTCAAGTAATGACGGCACTGCCATTATTTGGGATGTGGAGGGCAATCTGCTAAAAAAATTATCCGGACACAAAGGAAAAGTTTTCTCCGCCAATTTTTCAAGAAGTGGAAATTATATTATTACAGCTGGAAGCGATTTTGCTTGCATTATCTGGGATATGGAAGGTAATATTGTGAGAATATTAAAAAATAATGAAAGTAGGGAGTTCAAATCGGCAAACTTTGCTCCGGATGGTCGTCATATTTTTACTGGAGATGGGTATGGGAAAATTAATATTTGGAATGAAGAAGGAGTGGCTTATGTGGCCATTGATCCTTTAAATGAGTATCCGGCAATTCATGTTTCCTTTTCCAATAACTTTCAAAGAGTTTTTATTGGTCTAGATGGGGCTAAACCTGTTTCAGGTAAAAATTATACGGTATACCACCTTAATTCGACTAATGTATTGAGCAAGCCATCCTTTCAGAAAAATTAAAACTTTCAAAATTAAGAATGTCTGAGTATAAAAAAATCCCTCTTGATTTTAGCAAGAGGGATTTTTTTACAATTGACAAATTCTTTTTTGAAATTAGCTTCTAATTATAATGGGCACACTGGTGGATGCTGCAACAGCTTCTCTAATTTCTACGAGCGTATCATTAATAGCTTCATGTGTAATATGGGATTGGGGAATATCTTTAATCCAGGTTTTTGCTTTTTTAATATCCTTCAAAGCAGTAAAAACTTCTTCTACTAAATCTGCCGCATCAATTAGTGCAATTAACATGAGGTCCCTTAATGTATAAGAGTGATTATGTAGGATAATATTTCTTACCCTAAGTCTAACTTCATGTTCAGGCTGTCCATCATTTGATAAATATCTATTGGAAGAGAAAATACCAAAAAAACGATTTTTTACTTTGGAAAGCACCTCTTTTTCCACTAACTCCTCCAGAATTTGTAACCTTAAATCCTTTAAATTAACAGGTAAGGTATTTAGCCAGTATTTAATTGAATGTGTTTCCTTCTCATCTTTTAAAACCTTTAAAACATCATCGGAAATTTTATCATTGATACTTTCTGAAGATAGTAGTTTAAGTTCCTGATTTTTGAGAATTATTCGATTTTTGAAAGTAAGATCAAAAAGAATGGCACCTGCCAGACAGAAATCAATAGAGAAATTAGACGATGTAATTAATTTCCCCCTTTTGTCATCCAAGGCAATCAGTAAAAGTTCCTCTGCTATTGTCAATTGCATGCGATGGTTGAAATTTAAGTTGGTAAAGAATTTATGCTGTTACCGGATTATTTAATTTATTTCACCTGTATTGGTAAATCATTAACGTGGTATCTTTTGAAAATTGCTAAGCAAATCTCTGGTAAAATTTGATTATTACCCTAAAATAAGCATAAAATGAAAAGTGCCTCAATCTGACCAGATTGAGGCATGTAAGAAATTACACAATTGTTAAAAAATTAACCTTCATTAACTAAATAAATAAGGAAAGTAAATCGAATACATCTATTAGTCATTCCTTAAAACTTTGGTGGGATTTGCTGATGCTGCCTTTATAGTTTGGCTTCCTACAGCTAATAATCCGATCATAAAAACAATAATTGTTGGGATTATATAAATCAGCCAATTGATTTCTATGCGATTGGCAAATCCACTGAGCCATTCCGTTATTAAATAGTTGGATAAGGGGATTCCAATTATAGTGGCTACCAGAATAAGCCGAAAATATTCTGTTGAAAGCAACCTTAATATTTGCATGACTGATGCACCCAAAACTTTCCTTATGCCAATTTCCTTTGTTCTTTGGATGATGGTATAAGATGATAATCCTGAAAGTCCAAGGCAGGCGATAAAGATGGCTAGCCCACTAAATATTACAGAGACTTTTCCAAATCTCAATTCTGCTTTATATTGTTGCTCATAACTTTCGTCAAGGAAAAAGTAGGTAAAAGGACTTCCAGGAAATATCTCTTTCCAAGTGTGCTCAATTCTTTGTAGCGCTTCTTTTGTATTTTCGCCTGCCAATTTTACCGTAAAATATCCCGCACTGTTAGTTTTTCCAAAAATCATGGGAAGATGGGCTGATTTAGGGGAGATTTGGTGGAAGTCATCCACTACTCCAATTATAGTTGAGGCTTCCCTGCTTCCCCAGGTTCTGTAATTTAGCTTTTCACCCAGAGCCTTTTCTACACTTTCAAAACCCAGGAGTCTTGCTGCTTCTTTGTTTATTATCACTTTATCTTGATTTGACTTACCCTGATCAAAGTTTTTCCCCTGAGTAATTTTTATTTCCAGGGCGTCAAAAAAATCTTCATCTACATAATTGATATAATAATTATAAGTTCCACTGTTTTCGTCAGTTCCAAGTCTCCTAATGCCACTATTCGTGCTTAATTCATGTACACTTAAGCCAGGCAGAGTGATTGATCTGGCAACTTTTTCGATATCCGGATACTGTGTAAGGGAATTTTTAAAAACATTAATTTGAGCTACATAGGTTGAGTCCGGTAAATCGAGTTGTGGCCCCTGAATTCCCAATGTGTTATTCAAATTCATACCCAGGTCTCTTGACCTGAGAAAGTCAATCTGAAGGTAAACTGCAAGCGTGGTGGCAATCAAAATTACAGAAACAACAAATTGAAAAACTGATAAGCTTTTTCTTAAAAAATTTCCATGCCCTGAGTTTTTAAACTTTCCTTTTAATACAGTAATTGGCTGAAAACCTGATAATACAAGAGAGGGATAAAGTCCTGATAAACATGTTCCTGTAAGTAATAAGCCTATTAAAATCAAAAGTGTAAGCGGGTTGTCCAATGGAATTAGTTCAAGTGGTTGACCGGTAATTTCCTTGAATGCCGGCATGGCAAAATACATGAATACAAGCCCCAAGAAGAGGGCAATTAAATTTACGACAAAGGACTCGGTAAGAAATTGGATAACAAGCGCGTTTTTGCTGGAACCCACCACTTTTCGTATGCCTACTTCTTTGGCTCTTTCTACTGATCTTGCGGTGGATAAATTTACATAGTTTACCCAGGCAATTATAATGATTAGTATGGCGATAATGGCTAGAAAATGGACCGTATCGGCATCTCCGTTTACTTCTGGCTCGAATGTTTTATGAGAATATAAATGTATATCTTCAATAGATTCTGCAGTGAATCGCTCATCTCCAATTTTATCCTTTAGTTTGACAGCTAGATCTACAAGTTTTTGATTAAATGATTCCAGATTTGTGCCCGGCTGCATGAGTAGATAAGTATATTCATTGTTTCCGCCCCAGCTTTGGCCGGTATAGCCCCAGTTTTTGAGTGTTTCGTGGGAAATTAGAAAGTCGAATTTAAGATGGGTGTTTGGAGGTACATCTTTAATTACTCCGGTTATTTTATAAGGTTCTTTTTTAGCGCTAAATTCCGCACTTACCTCAATGGTTTTACCTACGATGTCGGTGGTTCCAAAATATTTCAGGGCTTTGGAAGCAGTAAATACGATTTGGAATTTTTCTTCTAAGGCCGTTTTAGGGTCGCCTTCAATAAATTCAAATGAAAAAATATCGAATATGGAAGGGTCTGCAAAGTATAGTTTGGGTTCCTTAAATCGCTTGTCGTCCAATCCTATTTCGGCCATTTCGTTGTGATAAACCCTTACAAAATCTTTGACCTCCGGCATTTCTGTTTTTAGAAGAGGGCCTAAAGGTCCGTAAGTTTCACAATCTGTTGCAATGAACTCTGAACCATTGTACATGTCCAATGTTATTCTGTATATATGGTTACTTTTTATATGAAATTTTTCATAACTGGTTTCAAAGCTGACATATTGAAAAATTAAAAGGAAAACGGCTATGCCCACGCTCAATCCTAGTACATTGATAAAAGAAAAGAATTTATTTTTGATCAGGCTGCGAAAGGCAGTTTTAAAAAAATTACGGAACATGTTTGTGCATTAAAATTGAAGAAAGTCAGGTAATATTCTGGTTTTCTTGTATACAGATTTGAGGCGGTTAGGTTTTGAATTTGCAGTGAAATGAAAGAATACTGCAGGGAAGCGAAAAATCTTATTAATTGTGAATTTCAATAAAAAATTAAAAAAATTAAATAACAAGGTTTATTCTCTGAAAAAAGAAAAACATATGCCCAAAGTATGATCTCAAAAGACCAAGTAAATTGAAAGTAATAATCTTTTAAAAACATGCCCTGAAATGGAATAAAAAGGGATTTGTAAGGTTTTGATGATTAAGGTATAATAATTATTATTGCCAGCACAAAGCTGGATTCTTGCCAGAATTACTGTCTTTTTCATTGGTTTTTTAAGTTAAATTAATCCCTGGAGATATTTTTCCGACTTTAAATTCTGGCGCTAATTAGGCCTCAAATAATTTATCTAAAAATTATTAACCACCACTAAAACCATAAAAAAATGCAAAGAAAGTTGAAAGATTGGCTCGTGATTATGATAGGTTCGGTCCTTTTTTTCACCTGCTCATCAAAAAATACTTCAAATCATATTAAAACTGCCGGGCTTCAGAATCTGCCAGTAGTTAAACTTATTAGTATGGATACCTTGCTAATAAAAGAATATGTTGCTGAAATAAATGCTGTGAAGCACGTAGAAATTCGGGGAAGAGTAGGTGGTTTTTTGGATAAAATTTATGTGGATGAGGGGGAAGAAGTGAGAAAGGGACAAGCATTATTCAGAATTAATAGTGAAGAATACGAAGCAGAACTGGCTAAACAAAAAGCAAACCTGGAAAGTGCTATTGCCAATGCCAAGGCTGCTGCTCTCGAAGTAGACAGGGTAAAGCTTTTGGTAGAGAAGAATGTAATTTCCAATTCGGAACTAGAGGTGGCTAAAGCCAAACATTCTGCAGCTAAAGCCAGAATTGATGAAGCCAGGTCTGCCCATTCAAATGCAGCTATCAGACTTTCATATACTTATCTTAAATCTCCTTTTGATGGTATTATTGACAGGATTCCTTTGAAACCGGGAAGTTTGATAAACTCTGGAGAATTATTGACAAAAATTTCCGACAACAGTCAGGTGTATGCTTATTTTAATGTTTCGGAAAGCGAATATTTAAATTACCAAAAAAATCTTGCATCAGGTGTGGATGGGAATAAAGTGGTAAGACTAACACTTGCTGATGGTACAGTGTATCCGTATCCTGGAAAAATTGAAACCATGGAAGGTGAAATTAATTCCAGTACCGGAACAATAGCATTTAGAGCTATCTTTCCCAATCCGGATAAAATACTTAAGCATGGTTCTACTGGTAAAATTACCCTCACCAATAATATTAATAATGCCCTTCTTTTGCCTCAAAAAGCCGCTTTTGAAATTCAGGACAGGCAATTTGTTTATGTGTTGGATGAAACAAATAAAGTGAAAATAAGGAGTTTTCAGCCGGAAACAAGGTTTTCTCACTTCTATATTGTCAGAGCCGGCTTGAAATCCGGGGACCGTATTATTTATGAAGGAATTCAAAACCTTAAAGAAGGAATGGAAATTAATCCTATTTATTACGATCTGGATAGTTTGATTAAAGCTGCTTCGGATGGGAAAGTAGTGTTCTAGTTCCTTTTCCTGTTAAATTCTATCTTTTGCTTCACTAATTAATCGGAATGGATTTTCACAAGATAGAAATTTCCTTAAACAAGATTCATAAAATAAAATCAGAATAGATATCATGTTTGATATTTTTATTAAAAGACCTATTCTTTCTTTAGTAATTTCACTTTTTATTACACTGCTTGGTCTTATCTCTCTTTTCAGTTTACCGGTAACCCAATTTCCCGATATTGTACCTCCGGCAGTTACGGTAACTACTAATTATACAGGAGCCAATGCTGAGGTTTGTGCCAAAGCTGTAGCCACTCCTCTGGAAAGGGCTATTAATGGTGTTCCGGGAATGACCTATATGACTTCTGTTTCTGGTAATGATGGAACGACCATTATTACGGTAAACTTTGAAGTGGGGACTGATCCGGATCTGGCTGCGGTGAATGTACAAAACAGGGTAACTGCTGTACTGGATGAATTGCCCGAAGAGGTAATAAAAGCCGGGGTAATCACTGAGAAAGAGGTGAATTCCATGTTGATGTATCTCAACCTTATTTCAAGTGATTCCACAGCTGATGAAAAGTTTATTTACAACTTTGCCGATATCAATGTTTTGGCAGAATTGAAGCGGATTGATGGTGTGGGGTTTTGTGAAATTTTGGGACATAGAGAGTATTCTATGAGGGTTTGGTTGAAGCCAGACCGGATGACGAATTTTAAGGTGTCTACAGAAGAAGTAATTGAATCCATCAGGAAGCACAATGTGGAGGCCGCTCCAGGAAAGACCGGAGAAAGTTCTAACCGGGCTGCCCAGATGTTACAATATGTACTTCGCTATAAAGGAAAGTTTTTTGAACCAACTCAATACGAAAATATACCCATCAAAACGAATGTGGATGGTTCAATGCTAAAGCTTAAGGATATTGCTGACGTAGAATTTGGATCAAGAGATTACAATGTGCTTTCAAAAGAAAACGGGAATCCTTCTGCTGCAATTATGATAAAGCAAAGGCCAGGTTCCAATGCCTCTGAAGTAATTGAAAATGTAAAATTGAGAATGGCGGAGTTGAAGGGAACTTCCTTTCCTCCTGGTATGGATTACACAATCAGTTATGATGTTTCAAGATTTCTGGATGCATCAATGGAAGAGGTAATCAAAACTTTGTTTGAAGCTTTTCTATTGGTTTTCTTAGTTGTTTTCCTGTTCCTGCAGGACTTTAGGTCAACCTTAATTCCGGCCTTGGCAGTACCAGTAGCCTTAATTGGTACCTTTTTCTTCATGCAGCTATTCGGGTTTTCAATTAACCTGCTTACACTTTTTGCTTTGGTATTAGCCATTGGTATTGTGGTGGATAATGCCATTGTGGTGGTGGAGGCAGTGCATGCCAAAATGGAAGAATTACATTCATCTCCCAGAATGGCTACATTTGCTGCGATGGAAGATATAAGTGGAGCCATTGTAGCTATTACCCTGGTGATGTCTGCAGTATTTATCCCGGTAAGTTTTATGCCCGGACCCGTAGGAATATTCTACAGACAATTTTCACTGACTTTAGCTATTTCCATTGTAATTTCCGGAATAAATGCCCTTACACTTACACCTGCATTGTGTGCCATTTTATTGAAACATCAGGAACCTAAAACTGGTTGGTTTTTCTCCAGATTTAATAAAGGTTATGATGCTGTAGCGGATAAGTACAAGTCCCTTATAGGTTTTATTGCGGGAAGAAGGTTAATCACAATTACTTTTACCATTATCTTTTTAGTGGCTACCTGGGGGATTATTAAAGTACTACCCACAGGATTTATCCCTACTGAGGATCAGGGTATATTTTATATTAACGTAACCACCCCTCCCGGAGCGACAGTAGAAAGGACAGAAGGGGTATTAGATCAGATTGAATATGCTACCAGAGGACTTGATATTATAGAATCCGTGAGTACCCTGGCAGGATATAGTTTGATGACTGAAGGAGAAGGAGCCTCATATGGAATGGGTATGGTGAATTTAAAACCATGGGATGAAAGGCAAGAATCTGTTCAGGATGTAATCGAAATTATTCGGGAAAGGACAAAAAATATTTCCGATGCTAAAATTGAATTCTTTCCTCCACCAACAGTTCCCGGATTTGGAAACAGTAGTGGATTTGAATTCAGATTACTGGATAAAACAGGAAATGGTGATTTGCAGAAAATTGCTATTGTAACCAGGGATCTTTTAGATGAACTAAACAGGCAACCTGAAATTGAAGCTACATTTACCAATTTCGATCCTAACTTCCCACAATATATGATCTCTATTGATCATGATATTGCAGCTCAAAAAGGAGTGAGTGCAGAGGCTGCGCTTACCAATCTTCAGGCTCTTCTTGGAAGTTATTACGCTACCAATTTTATCCGGTTTGGGCAAATGTATAAAGTAATGGTTCAGGCTTCTCCGGAGTACAGAACAAAACCAGAAGATATACTCGACCTCCATGTCAAAAGTGAATATGGAGAAATGGTACCTTACTCGGCTTTTGTGAAAATGGAAAAGGTATTTGGTCCTGAGCAGTTAACTAGATATAACATGTACACTTCAGCTATGATCAATGGAGAAGCTGCAGAAGGTTACAGTAGTGGTGATGCCATTGCCGCGATCAACAGAGTTGCGCAGTTGAAATTACCAAGGGGATTTGACTACGAATGGTCAGGGATGACTAGGGAAGAGATTGAATCTGGCGATCAGGCTATTTACATTTTCATTATTTGTTTGATTTTCGTGTATCTGCTTTTAGCTGCTCAATATGAAAGTCTACTTTTACCCTTACCAGTATTAATTTCCCTACCAGCTGGAGTATTTGGTGCCCTATTAGCCCTCAAATTATTCGGTCTTCAGAATAACATTTATGCACAGGTCTCTCTGGTGATGCTGATTGGTCTGTTGGGAAAAAATGCCATTCTGATTATAGAATATGCCGTATTGAAAAGAAGCCATGGATTATCCATTTTGAAGTCTGCAATAGATGGTGGAAAGGAAAGGTTCAGGCCAATTTTAATGACTTCTTTTGCTTTCATTGCAGGGCTTATTCCACTTTGTATGGCCTCGGGTGCTGGGGCAATGGGAAACCGTTCAATTGGTACTGCAGCAGTAGGCGGTATGCTGATAGGAACCATATTCGGGGTGGTTATTATTCCTGGCTTGTATGTGCTGTTTAATATGGGCTTGAAAAAAATATTTCCAAAAAAACCAACTATTACCATCAGTGCTGAGGAAACTCAGGAAGCATTAGGCTAAAATAATAGGACAAACTAAAGAATGAACAAAAGCATGAAGATTAAGCATAGTTTCAACCTGTTTATTTTTATTACAGCAATTTTTTTAGGTAGTTGTACCATCAAAAATGTACCAGTAGCTCAAAAAAATAGTATCCAGCTACCGAATAAATTCGAAATTGGAGGAGATTCTGTAATTATTGATTCATTGCGATATGAGCGGTTTTTTAAAGATACTGTATTAATAAATCTGATTAATGTAGCCGTTCAGAATAATTATGACCTTAAAATAGCCATGCAGAGGGTACATATTGCTGATGCGGCTATTTTGGCCAGGAGTGGCAGATTAGTTCCTGAAGTGTTTGCAGGAGCTCAGGCTGGTGCCACCAGGTTTGGTAATTATACCATTGATGGTGTGGGAAATTACGATACCAATTTTTCCGAAAATATTGATGATAATCAAAAAATTCCTTATCCTGTAACTCCTGATTTTAATTTTGGTCTATCCAGTACCTGGGAAATAGATATTTGGAATAAATTAAGGACACAAAAGAAAGGGGCTTATTTTAGTTATTTGGCCACTGACCAGGGACGAAAGCTGATCATTACCCAACTGGTATCCCGGGTTGCCAATCTTTATTTTGATTTACTTGAGCGGGATAACGAACTGAAAATTGTACAAAATAACATTGAATTACAGGAAAAGGCACTGGAATTAGTTGAGATTCAAAAACTGGCTGGCCGGGTGACTGAATTGGCAGTAAAGCAATTTAATGCACAATTGCTTAATTCAAGAAGTTTAGAATTTGCCATCCATCAGGAAATAGTGGAAATTGAAAATGCCCTGAATTTACTGCTTGGTAGAACACCCCAAAACATTGAAAGGGGAGTGGGAATTTTGGAACAGGAACTTCCGGATATAAACAAAACAGGAATCCCCAGCGATTTGCTATTGAACAGGCCGGATTTAAAGCAATTAGAATACGAACTGGAAGCTTCACAGGCCAATATTTATGCTGCTCGTGCTGCTTTTTATCCGAGTTTGAGGCTAAATGCATTTTTGGGAATGGAGGCTTTTAAACCACATTTGGTGTTTAATCCTGAATCTGTTGCTTTTAATGCCATGGCTGGAATAACTGCTCCAATATTTAATAGAAGAGGGTTAAAAGCTAACTTTAAAAGAGTTCAGGCAGAAAATTATACCTTACTTTACCAATACGAGCAGGCTACTTTGAATGCCTTTTCAGAAGTGGTTACCAGCCTTAAGGGAATTGATAATTCTACCAGACTTTACGAATTAAAAGCGTTGCAGGTAGAAGAACTTCGGAAAGCCGTTTCTACTTCCAATGATTTGTTTTTAGGTGGTTATGCCAACTACCTGGAAGTGGTAACTGCCCAGAAAAATGTTTTTGAAGCAGAATTGGAATTAATGCAATCCAGAAAAAATCAATTCAAATATTTGATTGAACTTTACCGATCACTTGGAGGAGGATGGCCAGAGTAATTTGATCTTATCGGCTTTCAACAAATTATTTAAACCATTTAATTAAATACCTTTTCTTTTTTTGAAATTGAAATAACAAAAAAATGAAATAATAAAAATTTCAGGTTTTTCAGCACCTTTTTTGACTTGTCTCGTATAAACTGACTTGTATCAAAAAAACAACTTATGAAACCTAACTTCAAAGTATTTTTTATTTTTCTATCTGTTGCATTTTTATCTTATTCCTGTGGAAATGATGATCCCGATCCTGTGGATGTAAATCAATGTACCACTCCGATTACTACTGAGGATAATGGTTTGATTTTAGTACACAGGACCACTACATCGGCCGCTCCGGCAAATGTTTCGGTTTTATTTAATGCCCATCAGCGAACGGGGAATGATACCCTTCCTGTGAAAGATCTGGTGGTTGATAATATCAGTGTGTTTGAAAATGGGCAGCCCATTTCTCCTTTCGAAAGTGAATTTGGTATTCTGCCAAAACCCAATGTTTTTGTTTCCCATACTTTGCTTGTACTCGACCTTAGTGGGAGTGTGTTACAGACTTCCTTAACGGAATTAAAAGCCGCTACAACAAGCTTCATAGAGGAAATTGTGCCGGTAGCCGAAAGTGATGAATATGGGGAATTAGAAATGCAAATTATGTGGTTTGATGGTGGTGCTAATTTAAATACCCTGGTTCCTTTTACAAAAGACCGTTCCACTCTAATTTCTGGTGTTGAAAATATTACCGAAGATCTAAGTAATGATAATTCAACCAACCTCAATGGGGCTGTAATTGAGAGTGTGGATATCATGGAAAGTATAATTGGACAATCGGGAAGTATTGTGAGAATTGGCTCCATTGCATTGTTTACTGATGGAACAGACCAGGCGGGAAGAAGGACCAAAGCTGATGCTTTAAAGGAGGTCGCTAATGCTCAAAATAAAGGAATAACCATGAATACCATAGGTTTGGGTGGTTCTATTGATGAAAGTACCTTGATGGCTTTTGGGCCTGATGGTTTCTTTTTTGCCCAAAATGTGAATGAACTTGGACCCAAATTTAAAGAAGCTGCCAGAATTATTCGGGATGAGGTAAATAGTACTTATTTGTTCCAGTATTGTTCTCCCAAAAGGGCAGGAAGCCATGAATTGAAGATTGTGGTAAATTATGCCGGAGGGAAAGAAGGCTCAATTACTTCCTGTTTTTCGGCTACTGGTTTTACTGGGGGTTGTGTAGTGGAAGAGTAGTAAAGTTTTAATATGAGAAGAAAAAGGGCGTATTTGTTATTTGACAAACACGCCCTTTTTTCAATTTAAGCATTGTGATCTCATCACTTCCAAAAATAAGTAACCCTGATATTAGCAAAATTATATAATCCAGAAACCTGATATCCCGCATTTAAATCAAATTTATTAAACCTTGCCCCAATGGCTGGGATTAAAGCATATTTTTCTAAATCTCCAAAAAAATAACCAGTTCTTGCTTCAAAATAAATTATCCTCATGGGATTAACCTTTATCCCTGCCATAAGACTGACACTATTTTTAGGATCCTCTACAATCCTTGATCCCCATGAATTCCAGCTGGCTTCTCCGGTTATGGCTAATTTTTCCGATAATTCATATTCCAGATTGGTATTGATACCGAAACCAGTTTTTTGATAAGGCTTATTACTATTTTTTGCCTTAATCAGAGTAGAAATGCCATTTCCTATTATTAATTTTTGTGCATTAAGGGAAATGCAGAACAGAGAGAATAAAATCAATATGATCGCTTTTTTCATTATTTGGAAGTTAGATTTAATTAAATGAATATATAAAGCTAATATAATGTTTTTGGAATAAAAATAAAATAAAAGTATAGTTAATTGATAAATAACTCCAAAAATATTTGGATGTATAAGGTGTTGTGGGGTTTAATAAAATGTGATCGTCTCTATTTTTCCTCTCTGGGTAAAACCGGTTGTTTATTTGTTTTAAATTCCATTTGTAAAATATGATAGTTAATAGTGGAATCTGGTTTTATTATTACCATGTTATCATTCGACTTTAGTTTTTTTATTGGCATATTATTCCCAGATAACGATTGATTTTTTGCGTTGTTTTTTTCTTCAATTTCAGTGCTTTTTAAGGATAGAATATATTCGTTATAAGATTGGGTAATGGCTTTTTCATAGTCTAAATCAAATTCAGGTTTATTTTTATTTAATTGACTAAAATCCTTTTTAGGAGTTGAATATGGAGAAGGGTTTTCCTGAGCAGATAAGGAGTTTATCAAAATGACTTGTAAGAATGAAAGAAATAATAGTTTCATGATAAAAGGAACCAAAAAAATGGAAATAAGTTTTTTACGATTATGATGTAGCTTAAGGTAATAAAGTTTTTTGAATTTTAAAAATTACCTGCTCATTTGTAAAGTATTTTCCAGAGTTTTAATATTTCCTTCCATCACTTCATAGTTTTTAGGAAATTTTTCACTTTGTAAATATTTTTTCTTTCCCTTTCTCTTTATCACAATTTGTGGCTTAACTTTTATGCCCTTGTTTTGCAGATCAAAAAATACCATTGCCTTCTCTTTGCCAAATATTCTGGTGACTTCGAAATCGGAATTGGGAAACTTCTCATCCTCATAATAAGCCTGCCCTCCAAGGTAAAATATAAGGTTTTCCTCCACCTGAAAAAAATAATCGGGACCTTCAAATCCTGAATCTTCCATTTTCAAAATCGCTTCACTATGGCACTGAATAATTTCAGCCACTTGATGTTCCAAAGCAAACTGGTGATTCTCTAGGGATCTGGTGTTATTCCGGATATTGTAATAGTTTGTCCATAAGGATGTAAACAGGTATAAGCCTAATAAAACAAAAATTCCCAGTGCGAGACCGGTTTTAAAATTATCCGAAAAAAGAAAAAAAAGAAGAATTGATAGGCAAAACAGAATTACCATGGAAACAATGGTGAACCTTTTTTGAAATTTAATCTTTTTGGTAAGTCTTAAAATTTCAGTTTCTATATAAGAAATCTCCTGAGGGTTAAGTTTTCGGGTAAATTTATTTAACATATTTGCCGGATAGGATTTTTAGTCTTATTTTCCGCAAAAGTAATCATTATCCACAAAAGAAGGAGCAGAAGCGCTTTGTGGGAATCTGCTGAATACAAAGTATAAAATTTACAATTACTCAGATTTTTTGAAGAGTAAACAGAACTGAAACCTATTACCAAAACCTAAGTTAAATGGAACAATACATTCTTGCCCTTGACCAGGGGACTACTAGCTCCCGTGCAATTTTATTCGATAAAAAAGGAGAAATAAAGGCCGTTGCCCAAAAGGAATTCGAACAAATTTTCCCAAAACCAGGCTGGGTGGAACACAATCCGAAGGAAATCTGGTCCTCTCAGGCCTCAGTAGCTGCTGAAGCTGTTACCAAGTTGGGAATTAATGGGAAGTATATTGCCGGAATTGGAATAACCAACCAGCGGGAAACTACCATAGTCTGGGATAAAACATCCGGAGAACCGGTATACAATGCCATAGTCTGGCAGGATAGACGAACTTCAGGTTTTTGTGATGAATTGAAGGAAAGGGGATTTGCAGAAAAAATTCAGGAAAAAACAGGTTTGGTGATTGATGCCTACTTCTCAGGAACAAAAATTAAGTGGATTTTGGATAACGTGGAAGGGGCAAGGGAGAAAGCTGAAGCAGGAAAACTTGCCTTTGGTACAGTAGATTCCTGGCTAGTTTGGAAACTGACCAATGGGAAAAGGCACATTACAGATGTTACAAATGCCAGCCGAACCATGATATTTAATATTCATTCACTTGACTGGGATGATGAATTGTTGGAAATCCTGGATATTCCTAAAGCAATGTTACCAGAGGTTAAATCCTGTAGTGAAGTATATGGAGAAACGGGAACCACCCTTTTTGCTTCAAAAATTCCCATTGCCGGAATTGCTGGTGATCAGCATGCGGCATTGTTTGGGCAAATGTGCACAGAACCGGGCATGGTAAAAAACACACCTATGGAACCGGTTGTTTTATAGTGGCTAATACCGGGAACAAGCCTGTTAAATCTGAAAATAATTTATTGACAACCATTGCCTGGAAAATAGGAGAAGAAACCACCTATGCCCTGGAAGGTAGTATTTTTATAGGAGGAGCTGTAGTTCAGTGGCTCAGGGATGGATTGGATTTTTTTAAACATTCTTCTGAAGTGGAAGTTTTGGCCAGATCGGTAGAAGATAACGGTGGAGTTTACCTGGTTCCTGCTTTTACAGGATTAGGGGCACCACATTGGGATCAGTATGCCAGAGGAGTAATTGTGGGGATTACCAGAGGAACCACTCGCGGACATATTGCCAGAGCTGCTTTAGAATCGATTACCTATCAAACCAGGGATGTGGTAGGTGCCATGATCGCAGATGGTGGTGGCCAGCTAAAAGAATTAAGAGTGGATGGAGGTGCTTCAGCCAATGATTTCCTCATGCAGTTCCAGGCAGATATAATGGGTATCAATGTGGTCCGACCAGGTGTTTTGGAAACAACCGCCTTAGGGGCCGCCTATCTGGCAGGACTGGCAGTTGGGTTCTGGGAAAATCTGGAGGAATTAAAAGCACAATGGCAACAGGATAAAAAATTCACCTCATCCTTGCCATCAGAAGAAATAAACCATAATTACGGGCAGTGGAAAAGGGCTGTAGACCGCGCTAAAAACTGGTTAATCGATTAAAATCTTATTGCCTTATTTCATTTGACTAAAAATCCATAAAAAAATAGTATATGCGAAGAGAAATTATGTTAAAAGCCATCAAGGATAATCCTGATAAGGTTTGGGATATGGTAGTGATTGGAGGAGGGGCCACTGGTTTGGGAACTGCTGTGGAATCTGTTACCAGAGGCTATGAAACTTTACTTTTAGAACAGGCAGATTTTTCCAAAGGTACTTCCAGCAGAAGTACCAAGCTGGTGCATGGTGGTGTTCGGTACCTGGCACAGGGCGATATTTCCCTTGTGTTGGAAGCATTGCACGAGAGAGGTTTATTAAGGCAAAACGCCCCACATCTGGTAAAAGACCTGGCCTTTGTCATTCCTATTTATGAATGGTGGGATGGCCCTTTTTATGCCGTAGGGATGAAGGTTTATGACATGATGGCTGGGAAATTAGGCCTGGGTCCTTCTGTTAGAATTTCCAAAGAAGAAACTTTAAAAGCCATTCCAAATATTAAAAAGAAAGGACTTAGAGGTGGTGTCATTTATTATGACGGACAATTTGATGATTCCCGACTAGCCATCAACCTAGCTCAAACTATCAGTAAAAATAACGGAACAATCATTAATTATATAAAAGCCACTGGCCTGACAAAAAACGAATTGGGCCTGGTGGATGGTTTGGTAGCTTACGATATTGAAAATGAAAAGGAATACAAAATAAAGGCTAAAGTAGTGATAAACGCTACAGGTGTTTTTGTGGATGATATTTTAAAAATGGATGATCCAAAAGCCAAAAAAACTACCCGGCCAAGCCAGGGAGTTCATGTGGTACTGGATAAGGAATTTTTACAAAGTAAATCCGCCATTATGATTCCCAAAACTGATGATGGCAGGGTCCTTTTTGCTGTTCCCTGGCACAATAAAGTGGTAGTGGGTACAACTGATACTTTGGTAGATGACGCCTCTCTGGAGCCCAGGGCATTGGAAAAAGAAATTGAATTTATCCTGAAAACTGCAGGAAAGTACCTTTCCAGAGCTCCCAGGCGAAAGGATGTGCTTAGTATCTTTGCCGGATTAAGACCTCTTGCAGCTGTGGAAGAAAATGACCAAAGCACCAAGGAAATTTCCCGAAATCATAAAATTTTGGTTTCCCTTTCTGGCCTGGTAACCATTACCGGTGGGAAGTGGACTACTTACCGAAAAATGGGAGAAGATGCAGTAGATAAAGCCTTGTTGGTGGCTGGACTTGAAGAAAAACCTAGTATCACTAAAAATATGCCTATTCATGGTTATGTAAAAAACTTCGATCCTGACGATCACTTACATGTTTATGGATCAGACCGGCTTGCTATTTTGCAGTTAATTGAGGAAAACCCAGATTTAGGGAATAAAATCCATGAAAACCTGGATTTTACAAAGGCTGAGGTCGTATGGGCAATAAAGGAAGAAATGGCCAGAAAAGTAGAAGATATTTTAGCCAGAAGGGTAAGGGCTTTATTTCTGGATGCCAGGGCAAGTATTGAACTCGCAGAAAAAGTAGCCATTATCATGGCAAAAGAACTGGGGAAAGATAAGGCCTGGATAAGGAATGAAGTCAAAGAGTATACTGCTTTGGCTGAAGGTTACATTCTTAAAAAACCAAAAAACTAGAAAGGACAGATTACTAATTACTAACATTCAAATTTTATGACACCATTTATTGCTGAAATTTTAGGAACATTTATTCTGGTTTTGTTGGGAGTGGGGGTAAACGCCAATATGACTTTAAAAGGTACCTACGGAAATAACGGAGGTTGGATTGTGACCAGTTTTGGATGGGGATTGAGTGTGTTTTGTGGGGTTATTGTTGCCGGCCCTTATAGTGGGGCACATTTAAATCCAGCAGTCACCATAGGGTTAGCTACCTCCGGTTTGTTTGAGTGGAAGGAGGTTTTTCCTTTTATTGTAGCGCAAATGATTGGGGCAATGTTGGGGGCTGCGTTGATGTGGTTAAATTTTAAAAATCATTTTAATGCTACTGAAGGGGATAAACTAGGTGTTTTTTCCACAGGACCTGCGATTAAAGATTTACCCATAAATTTTATTTGTGAGTTAACCGGTACTTTTGTTTTGGTTTTTGTAATCCTTTATATCACCGGACCGGAAATTTCTGCCTCAGGGTTGGAAGATGCTAAAGTTGGTCTGGGTTCACTTGGCGCCTTGCCAGTGGCCTTTTTAGTAGTAGTAATTGGGATGTCACTTGGTGGAACAACTGGTTATGCCATTAATCCGGCAAGGGATTTAGGGCCAAGAATTATGCATGCTATTCTTCCAATTGAAGGAAAGGGATCGAGCAATTGGGCCTATTCCTGGGTGCCTGTTCTCGCTCCAATTACCGGAGCGGTTGGGGCCAGTTTTTTGTATCTCTTTATTTCCTGAAATTTTTTTGGACTAATTATACAAAATCACACATTTCTAACTTTATAGTTGAGTTAAACAAACAATATCGTAAATAGAATGAAGACAATAGTGTGTTTTGGCGATTCTAATACCTGGGGATTTGATCCTGTTACGAGAGATAGATTTGCACCGAAAAAAAGATGGACAGCTGTTTTGCAAAAAGAATTAGGGAAAGATTATTTAGTAATCCCTGAGGGCCTTAATGGCAGAACTACTGTTTGGGATGATCCCATTGAAGGATGGAAAAATGGGAAAAAACAGATTATACCTGTCTTAGGTAGTCACAAACCAATAGATTTAGTTGTCATTCTTCTGGGGACAAATGATTTGAAACAACGATTTTCTCTTTCTGCGGTGGATGTGGCCAGAGGCGCAAAGGTATTAGTGGAAATTGTCCAAAAGTCTGATTTTGGTCCGGATGGAAAAGCCCCAAAAGTGTTGTTACTGGCTCCTCCGGAATTTTCTCCTTCACCCGAATTGGATTATTTGTTTGAAGGAGGACTGGAAAAATCACAAAATTTTGGAGTAGAATTTTATAAAGTAGCTGAAGAGACAGGTTGTTATTTTATGGACACTGGTAAGTTTATAGAATCAAGTGAAATTGATGGCATTCACCTGGATGAAGAAAATCATGAATTACTAGGTGAGGCGGTTTTTGGTATAATCCAGCGGGAAATTTTAAAAAGTACAGGTTCATAATTTTGATTTTAAATAAAAAATAGTCTTTTTTGAGAAATTAATGGCAGATAATCAGCCAGATTTAAAAATAGAAATGATTTCAATATTCAAAAATATCGTCATTGCAGTGGTAGCACTAGCACTTCTACTCCCAGAAGAGCCTGATCGGTATTTTTGTTAATTTAAAAATATAATTCTTAAATGAAGCCGGTCAGCAAAATGTTGACCGGCTTTTTTTTGTGCAAAAAATGATGTTAAAAAGCGAACGCTATACAAACCTGATTTTATTATCACTGCTACTTTTTGTGGCAGCAGTCCTTCTGGTGGCGATTTTTATCAAATGGCAGGGTGGCTGACAATTATTAAATCCAAATTAAAAAAGCCTTTCCTGCCAGTTCGGGAAAGGCTTTTTTGTTGGGCCTGGTTACATATTCAAATCTAATTATTCATAAATCAAAAATTAAAAATGGAAATCATTACAAAACCGGAAACAGAAACTCTTTTTTCCAATGGTATTAATCGAATCCCTGTCTCTTTTATCAGGGAAATTTTGAAAGTCACCGCAGACCCAGAAATGATTTCATTTGCGGGTGGATTACCCAACCCTGCACTTTTTCCGGTAGAAGAAATTAAAAATGCAACTATAGAAATTCTTCAAAAAGAAGGAGGAAATATTTTGCAATATGCTGAAACAGAAGGGTTTTACCCATTGCGGGAATATATTGCCAGCCGATACCAAAAGAGGTTTAATTTAGAAATAAGCCCGGAGGAAATTCTGATCACCAACGGTTCACAACAAGCACTTGACCTGATTGGTAAGGTATTTCTAAATCCTGGGGATAGGGTTTTACTGGAAAAACCCAGTTACCTTGGTGCAATTCAGTCTTTCTCATTTTATCAACCAGAGTTTTTAACCATTCCCATGGAAAACGATGGGCCTGATATGGAGAAATTGAATGAATCTTTATCGCTTAATTGTCCTAAATTTTTCTATTGTATTCCCAATTTTCAAAATCCTTCCGGTATTACTTATTCTGATTCAAAAAGAAAAAGAATTTCTGAAACTGTAATTAAAAATAATTTGCTGCTAGTAGAGGACGATCCTTATGGCGAAATTAATTTCTCCGGAGAAAATTTACCTCCTTTAAAATCCCAGGTGGGGAATAGGGGAATCTTATTGGGTACATTTTCCAAAATTGTTGCTCCTGGTTTGCGTTTGGGATGGGTTGTTGCAGAGAAATCGATTATCAGGCAATTGGTGCGTGCCAAACAAGCCTCAGACTTACATTCTAATAATTTGTCGCAAAGGGTGATTTATCAATATTTGCTTCAACATGACCTGGAGGATCACCTGAACAAACTGAGGTTTAACTATGAAGCACAATGCACCTGGATGCTTTCAGCAATTAAAAAATATTTTCCAAAACAAATTTCTTACACCGAGCCCAAAGGAGGCATGTTTATCTGGGGAAAGTTACCCAAAGGATATTCTGCCATGGACCTGGCCAATGAAACGATTAAAGAAAAAGTAGTTTTTGTACCCGGAAATACCTTTTTTGTGGATGGTGATGGGGAAAATACCTTCAGGTTAAATTTTTCGAATACTGATAAAGCCACCATTGAAAAAGGAATAAAAATAATGGGAGCAATTCTGGATAGGTTTTTAGAGGGAGACTAATCCTGTTAAATCAATTTTTTTCCGTATAGCTAGTGGGTATAAGAATTAAAATCAAAAGAGAAGGAATAGATAAAAGCTCCTTCTCTTTTGATTTGGCTATTGCCTAATTTTCTTTTTTCCCAGATAGATCAAGTGTGCCTTCAGAGTAGTTGGCTTTACCTTTGAACTCATTTCCATTGAATTCTAATTCCATACTCACATATTCATTTTCCACATTTATTCCAAAAGTTACTTTGTTGTTGTCTTTTTTTAAATCCAAAACTTCAATATTGTAATAATCCATTTTTACAGTTCCGGTAAGTTTACCATCCTTTTTTTCGAAAATCATTTTTCCTTTAGAATATTCATAAGGTGCATAAGGCGCATCAAAAGACCAGGTGCCTAAAATGTCGGTTTCTTTGTTGATTTCGGAAGTTGTAAATGCACTGGTAATTGCAAATAAAAAAAGCCCGATTAAAATTGAAGCAACATAATTTAATTTCATAAGAATATAAGTGTTTATGGTTTGAACTAACGATATCCAAATTTGGGAGAAATATGTCTTTATTCCACGGATAAATGGGTTTTTGGGATAAAAGAGGGCTATTTGGGGTGAATTGAAGAGGGATGGGGCGAAAAGTGATATGGTGGGATAATTTTTTTAGGTGATTGCCTGAATATTTTCCTGAAAATTTCGGG
The DNA here is from genome assembly GCF_000379765.1 of Flexithrix dorotheae DSM 6795. Taxonomy (GTDB): domain Bacteria; phylum Bacteroidota; class Bacteroidia; order Cytophagales; family Flammeovirgaceae; genus Flexithrix; species Flexithrix dorotheae. The sequence goes on along the minus strand of NZ_KB903509.1, from coordinate 35,244 downwards.
AAACCTGAAAAGTTTCCTCCGGTAAATGCCTGAGAATAAGCTGATATCCTTTTGCTGTTTTTTTGGTAGTCAGGATTTTTTCAACATTCACCATTGTAGATCTGTGAATTCTTAAAATACTGGTATTTGTCAATTCTTCGGATAATTTTTTTAGATTGGTTCTTACAAGTTCTTTAAAAATTTTCTCATCCTTTAAATAATGAATAGCCACATAATTATCAGCAGATTTGATGTACAACAGGTTATTGTGGTCAACTGAAAATTTTAAGGCCTGGTTTTCATCATAAAAATGGACCAGTTGGGAATTATGTACCTGTTGTGCAGAAGAATTTCTACTTTCAGCGGCTAAGGCCGACTGTTGTGATTTGATGTAAAAAAGTGTGATGAGATAGGGAATAATGATCACCAGAAAAGTGTACCTGAAGGCCAGAAAAAAATCCGTACTAAATTCTGAAAGAGTGTCTTCAATACTGCCATAAATAAGAAGCATCACCAGAGCCAAAAAGGTAATTTCCAGCAAAAACCATAGCATAAAGCCCAGGTTGGTAAAGGTTGCAATGGGGAATAGTGGCCTCAACACAAATTGGCTAAATGCCAAAAATAACATTCCTATGATTCCAAATCCTGAAAGGGTAATGAAAAGAGGAGTTGGGGAGTTTTTGTACCAGTTATGGATATCAAATGGTAAATAAATATTCATAAAAATAATTACAAATACTCCCGAGGAAATGATTAATAACCACTTTTGTGATTTAGTATTTAAAAGTTCAAAAGGCTGATGGAGCCATGTCATTAAGTTTTTAAGCATCCCTTGGTTTCAAAATTCCGGCTTAAATATATGAATTCTTAAAATGTGGGTAAAAATATAAATAGAAGGAAGTGAAAACAAAAATAGCATCGAGCCAAAACCCGATGCTATCTGGTATTTTAATCATCAAACCTGAGGCCTTATTTCAGGATTAGGCTTATAAACTATTAATTACAGTTGGCTGCTCCATAATAACCAAAAGCTTTTCCATTAATCTTGAACCTTTGGTCCCCATATTCATCTACAAATAATTGAACCGGTACAGGGGCACTTTGCCCACTTTGATTAGACAAAGTAAGGATATATTGTTCTCCTTTCTGCTCAAATTTCCAATAACCGGCACCTCCGCTATTCCCTCCTATGGCAGCCGATCCAATTCCCACTTCATCGAATGAGGACATATTATTTTCATTCATATGAAAAAAGCCATTTGCGCAGAAATTAAACACAATTTTTTCCCTCGATCCATAGCTTGAGGTGATATAAACCAGCTTGTAGCCGGCTAACATGTCTCCTTTGTTCCCAAGGTCACCAGGTTTTGGAGCATTTTGGGTATTCATGGTCGTTTTTGGGGAGGGATTTGGGGTAGGAGTGTTGCTTCCCGTATTTATGGAGAAATATAAGTTTTCAGCAAGTTGTTGGTAATGGTTATTATAGGATTGTGGTTCCACCCCAACAAAAATATTCCCGTTTCCTCCTCCGGGCTTTAAAAACATAATGCCATATCCGTTACAGGGAGTACCTTCCAGCTGTCCATTGATCCTGGCTGATAATGCCGTTTTACTTAAGGCGGTGATCATACCCTCTTTTTTGAGGAAAGTGTTTCCATAAGAAGATTCAGTTTCCAATTCTCTTTGTAGTTCTTCCAGACTATTATAATTATCACTGGAAACCAATATTAATCCTTTTTCATTATTGGAAGCCATCATGTATCCACCTTCTATTTGAAAAGCCTGCCATCCATCAGGAACATTAAAGCTAAAGCCAAGCTGGGGATCATTAATTGTCCCTGTAAGGCCATTCTGGGCATTAAGGCTAAAGCTTATACATAAAGTAGCTAAAAGGATTATTTGTTTTTTAAGAAAAGTAGTCATACAGTTTCAGTTTTTAGTTTTCTTTAATTTTTGGAAAGTTGTAGACCGGTTTAATCTATTGGAGGTTAATAATATTTAGAAAATCCGGAGAACTCCACTTGTTTTACTGCTTAAAATTACGATTTTATTTTGCTATGGTTGAAAGAGGAGAGACCTAACAGTGTTAATATAATTAAATTGGAAATTTTTATATATTCCTTTCAATTGAAGGTATCTAAAATAATTGACTGTATGGCGAGAATGATTTTATTTTAAACAACTTCTTCTTTAAAAGATGAAATTATCCCAAAAGTTCGGGGAATTATCATTTAAAAATATGGAAATATGTAAAATTGTTGTCTTCTGGATAAAATTTTTCCTGCTTATCACAACCCTGAATTATCCTACCCTCAGATCTAACTACAAAAAAAGTAAATTGAGCTACATCTGCATTTTTATTATTCCTGAACTTTGTAAAAAGTAAACTAGCTTAGAGCGTGTTTACAATTTAGGTTTTCCGAAATGTCGGACCAAAGCGAAAACGTCCAGTTTTGGGTTCTCACGAAAAAAGAAAATTTTTGAATAGCAACACTATTTGGAAATTTTATTTTGAAGTGAGGTTTCATAAATGGGCGTTTGCAGCGAAACAGTTAAAATTTAAACATGCTCTTAACTACACAGCAGATTCATAGTTTACTTGAGGAATTAAAGATAAAGTACGAAAAAAACTGTGTATGATAAGAATTGTAATTATTGGATTCAGTTTCATATTAATTAGTTGTTTTAGCAAAATGCAGCGAGAAATATCAGATCATTACAATGGTAAAAAGTTTTTCAACCCTACTTTAGAAAAACAATTTTCTCCCAGCCTTTTGGATATATATGAAATGGCAAAGGAAGGAAGGGCTAAGTGGCCTGAAAATGTCGAAAATAGAGGAGTCTCTAAACTCAATGAAAACCTGAAACCAGGTGATATTGCATTGACATTTGTAAATCATGCTTCTTTTTTGGTGCAAACACACAATTTTAATATTCTAACTGATCCAGTTTGGTCAGATAGAGTAAGTCCAATAAGTTGGTTAGGCCCAAAAAGAGTAAGGCAACCAGGTGTGGCAATAAGAGACCTTCCCAGAATCGATTTGATTTTAATCAGCCATAATCATTATGACCATCTTGATGTGGAAACCTTAAAGGTGTTGAATAAACGATTTTCCCCAAAAGTTATGGTTCCAATTGGAGATAAGGAATTGATTGAATCTATTGGAATAAAAAATGTTCAAGAAATGGATTGGTGGGATAGTGTAGAGGTTGATACAAATACCTGGATCACATTTACCCCAAGTCAGCATTCCTCTGCTCGTAGTCTATTTGATCGAGATAAAAGTCTTTGGGGAAGTTTCTTTATTCAATGTGGAAAGCGTAGTGTGTATTTTGGTGGTGATGGAGGTTACTCCACTCATTTTGCTGATATAAAAAAGCGTCTAGGTTCTCCTGAAATAGCTATACTTGGCATTGGGGCATATGCCCCTCGCTCATTCATGAAAGCCATACACATGGAACCTGCGGAGGCTGTTGTAGCCCACAAAGATTTGGGGGCTACACAAAGCATTGGTATGCATTATGGGACTTTTCAACTTGCTTCTGAAGGTTTTGAACAACCTCAAAATGATCTTAAAGCAGCTATGGAAAAGGAAGGTGTTTTAGAAGATTGCTTTATTACTCTTCCTGAAGGGCAAACTAAAATCTATCTATTTAACCAATAAATTTTATGGGATTATTCACAACAGTAGTAAAGCAGTTCCTCACTGAAAATTTAGTTGTACGAAAGACTAAAATATCGGAATCAGCATACAGCATTCTTATTAAAGGAGACCATATAAAAAATATAGAATTTATACCTGGTTACTTTTTACGATTGGTTATTGGAGCAAACAATGAAAATCTTTCAAGAAAAGACACAGTTATAAGTTATTCAGTTTGGGATATAAACCATACAATTGGAACAGTTGAATTGGTGATTGCAACTCATAGTAAGGGTGCTGGTGCTAATTGGATACAACAAATTCAACCAGGCGATAAAGTGTTTTTTCGATGGAAAAAAGGGAAGTTTTTAATCGATGAAAGTGCTGACAGTTACTTAATGATTGGCGATTTATCAGCATTATCTCATATGTATATGATCAGAAGGAATTTGCCTGAAGACAAGCAGGTACAAAGTATATTTTATTGCCAACAGCTTAATGATATGTATGTTGATATTGATGGGACAACCCCTTTTGACTTTTACGAAATGTCTCAAAATCCTATTGATGAAATTATCACCAAAATCGAAGAACTTGTACCTAAATTGAATGGCAGTAAAATGGTATACATTGCTGGAGATAGCAGAGTGTGTGTGGCCTTAAATCAATATTTTAGGAAGAAATTAAAATTTGGAACAACCCAAATTAAGATTAAACCATTTTGGAATCCTGGCAAAAAGGGACTAGAGTAAACTGTAATAGTATCGACTTATGTTAGTTTGGTAGGCTTGTTATAAATTGAAAAAAAATATTTGAATGATTCAAGCAAAAAAACAAAGTCATTAAAAAATCTGAATACATTAAAATTAGCATATTTGTTTTATGAATTCCTCAGGTCGAGTTAAATTTAAATCTATAACAGAATTTCACAGGCTTTGGGGCTTACCAAAACCCGAACATCCTTTAATAAGCGTAGTGGATTTTTCTAAAGCCCGTCCCCAAACTATTCCTGAAAGTGTTGTTTTTGGCTGCTATTTTATCTCAATTAAGAGAAATATGGAGTTTAAGATGATTTATGGTCAACAGGAATATGATTTTGATGAAGGTGTGATGTTTTTTATAGCTCCAAATCAGGTTTTGAAGATCAAAAAAGATCATGTTTTAACCGTAAAACCTTCTGGGTGGGGATTACTGGTTCATCCTGATTTTTTTTGGAATACACCTTTAGCCAAAACTATTAATCGGTATGACTATTTTCACTATGCAGCAAACGAAGCATTATTTCTTTCTGAAAAAGAAGAGATAACCATAGAGAATCTCATTCAGAATATTCAACAGGAATACCATTCTAATATTGATAAATTCACCCAGGATATCATTATTTCACAAATAGAAACATTGCTTAACTATTCAGAACGGTTTTATCAGCGTCAGTTCATGACAAGAAAAAAAGTAAATCATAGTATTCTCGATCAAATGGAAGAAATACTTTTAGAATATTTTAACAGAGATGATATTGCATTGATAGGATTACCCACTGTTCAATTTCTTGCTGAAAAATTAAATTTATCGCCCAGCTATTTGACTGGCGTGCTCAAAACCCTGACAGGTCGAAGTACCCAACAACATATCCAGGACAAGATTATCGAAAAGGCTAAAGAAAAATTATCAATCACCAGTCTTACAGTTAGTGAAATTGCATACGAACTAGGGTTTGAACATCCACAATCGTTTAATAAGTTGTTTAAAGCAAAAACCAAACAGTCACCATTGCAATTTAGACATTCCTTTAATTAGTACCTTCTCAATACCCCCAAACTGGTTTTCAGGTACAACTTAAGCCTGTTAAGATTATATAATCTTTAGAAGATGAAATTATCCTAAAAGTTCGGGAGGATTATCCTAAACATTCCTGAATAAGGATGGTTAAGACATTTAAAAATAACAAGAATTTTAAAATGGATAAACAACTTAGGAATAAAAATCGACATTATTTCATTGTAAAAACCTGTTTTTTGAGTACAAGTAAATTTTGTTTATATAAAAATGCCAATTTATTTAATTAATCCTGGGGCAGTGTTAATTTTGAACATTCAATTTATTGGAAAGCCTTGATATTTTTTTATTTAATGGTTTGGACAAAATTAAGCTAAAACAAGCATGTTTTTAATTGTTCGAAAATAGGGGAGAGTTTCCCCAAAATATTATACCGGGCATCATTTCTTCAAAACTTTATACACACTATCATTTCTTTATTTCACCAGCTTTGCCTTCCTCAAGGTTTAAGCTTTCACATTTAAACTATTAATGAATTTAATTATGAATTTTAGAATTACATGCACATTCATGTTGTATTTCATGCTTGCATGGTCTGGCGCATCAGAATTGGTCGCACAGGAGAATTTTACCATAAGCGGCTATATAAAAGATGCTGAAAATGGAGAAACGCTTATTGGAGCCACTGTCTATATTAAGGAGCTTGATAAGGGAGCTGTTTCCAATCCTTATGGCTTTTATTCGGTTAATATTCCCCAGGGAAACTATACTGTAGAGTTCAGGTACATTGGTTACCAGACCATTACCAAAAACCTGGAACTCAATCAAAATGAAAAGATAGATGTGGAACTGGCAGAAGAGGAAGAAACACTTCAGGAAGTAGTGGTTTCTGCTGAGGCTGAAGATGAAAATATCAGCAATGTAGAAATGAGTGTGAATAAACTGGAGATGAAAACCATCCAGAAAATGCCGGCCTTACTTGGGGAAGTTGATTTAATCAGAAGTATACAGCTATTGCCAGGCGTGAGCACAGTAGGAGAGGGGGCTTCCGGATTCAATGTAAGAGGGGGAGGAGTAGGCGAAAACCTGGTGCTTTTGGATGAAGCGCCAGTATATAATTCCTCTCATTTATTGGGTTTTTTCTCGGTATTTAATCCGGATGCGGTAAAGGATGTGAAATTGTACAAAGGAGGAATTCCGGCACAATTTGGAGGAAGGACAGCTTCTCTACTGGATGTGAGAATGAAGGAAGGTAATAATAAAAAGTTTGCCGCTACCGGAGGCATTGGGACTGTATTTAGTCGATTAACAATTGAAGCGCCCATCGTAAAAAACAAAGGTTCTTTCGTGCTGGCCGGAAGAAGATCCTATGCCGATATTCTGGCCAAACCATTTATCCAAAATACTTCTTTTAGTGATGCAAGTCTTTATTTTTATGATGTAACTGCGAAAGCCAATTATGCTTTTGGAGAAAAAGACCGGGTATATTTGTCCGGATATTTTGGGAGAGATGTATTCCTATTCGATAAAGAACAGGGGTTTAGTTGGGGAAATACTACAGCTACTTTAAGATGGAATCATTTGTTTAATGATCGTTTATTTTCCAATGTCACTGCTTTTTTTAGTGATTATGATTACGAGCTGGCTTTTGGGGAGGACAATGATGATTTCTTTAGATGGAACTCCAGGATTAAGAATTATTCGGTAAAACCGGAATTGTCATACTATCTCAATACCAACAATCTGATCACTTTTGGAGGGCAGGCTACGCTCTATGATTTTGAACCAGCAGAAACTACCGGAGGAAGTGATGGGGAACAGATTGGATTCAGACTGGATAATAAATATGGGCTTGAAGCCAGTGTGTATTTGGGAAATGAGCAAACCATTAATGAAAAATTAACCCTTCAATATGGAATCCGGTATTCCCTTTTTAACTACATGGGTCCTGGAACTGCCTATGAATACGAAACAGAAGAAGTTGGGAAAAGAAAAACTCCGGTTTCCTCCAGTACATACGACAGATGGGAATCCATAAAATTGTATGGAAATTTGGAACCAAGGTTTTCAGCTAAGTATGAAATAGATGAAAAAAGTTCTATGAAATTGAGTTATAACAGAATGGCTCAATATATCCATTTAATCTCCAATACCACCGCCTCAAATCCACTTGATGTCTGGACACCAAGTACAAACAATATCAAACCTCAGTTAGCGGATCAGGTGGCTTTGGGATATTTCAGAAACTTTAAAAATAATATGTATGAAGCCTCTGTGGAACTCTATTATAAAGATTTGCAAAATCAGGTGGATTATATTGATGGAGCCGATCTTTTAATTAATGAATTTCTGGAAGGGGATTTATTGGCAGGAGATGGAAGAGCCTATGGAATGGAATTGTTCCTGAAAAAGAATTCCGGTAAGTTTAATGGCTGGATAAGTTATACACTTGCCCGTAGTGAACGGCAGGTGGAAGGTATCAATAATAATGAATGGTATCCCACCAGATTTGATCAATTACATAATCTAAGCCTGGTTGGGTTTTATGAGATTAATGAAAGATGGAGTTTGTCTTCTAATTTTTATGTATCCACTGGTACACCAACCACATTTTATTCCAACAGGTTCGAATTTCAAAATTATGCAGTTCCCTATACCAGTAATAAGGGAAGAAACAATGTGAGGATTCCGACTTACCACCGGCTGGATTTTTCGGTAACGCTAAATGGTAAAAAAACAAACAAGAATGGGAAAAGGAAAAATGAAGATTTCTGGGTATTTTCTTTTTATAATGTTTATGGCAGAAGAAATCCTTTTTCTATTTATTTCCGGCAGGAAGATGGAAGAATTCCGGTGGGTGATCCAATTGTAACACAAGCCGTACGATTTTCCGTGTTTGGATCCATCATTCCTTCAGTTTCTTATAATTTTAAATTTTAGTATACTGAAAACCAGATTGTTATAAATTTAATTGTATCAACTTTAAAAAATATAAATCATGAATCGATTCTTAAAATTTATCGGTTTTCTTTTCTTAAATAGTTTGTTTTTTAGCTGTGAGGATGTAATTGACATTGATGTGGAAAGCGGGCCTCCCATTTTAGCCATTGATGCCTGGTTGACAAACCAACCCATTAATCAGACTATTAAACTGAGGTATTCCACTCCTTATTTTGATAGTTCCAAAGCTCCAGTTGGCACAGGAGCTACGGTTACAGTTTCCGATGAAAATGGAAAGGTTTACAGTTTTGTAGATCCCGACCAGGATGGAGATTATGTTTGGGAAAGTAACGGAACAGATAGCATTGGAATCCTGGATATGGAATATACCCTAAATGTGATTTTTGATGGAGAGACTTACCAGGCAAAGTCCCTGGTGAAAAGAGTTCCTCCAATAGATTCTATATTTGTGGAATTTAGGGAAGAGGATTTGGGTTTTCCTGAAGGATATTATGCTCAGGTATTTGCTAAAGACCCTGTAGGAAATGGAGATTCCTATTGGATAAGAACCTATAAAAACGGAGAATTTTTAAATAAACCAGTGGAGATTAATCTTTCTTATGATGGTGGTTTTTCTGCAGGATCAAATATTGATGGCATTACCTTTATCACCCCAATTCGGGAAGGAATAAATCCTTTTGATGAAGATGAGAATGGAGATTTTTTAGCTCCTTATGCAATAGGAGATCATATAAAAGTGGAAGTTTTATCTATTACAAACGAGGCTTTTGATTATATGAATGAAGTAAAAATTCAAATTGACAGACCAGGTGGAATCGGAGAATTATTTGCCTCACCGATTTTCAATGTAACCTCAAATATTGAAAATATTAATGGAAATAATGAAGATAAACCATTAGGATTCTTTGCTGTTTCAAATATTTCCATAGCAGAAACTACTGTGGTAGAATAATTTCCATCATTACAGATTAAAAACAAAAAAAGCATTGGAGCCAGCTCCAATGCTTTTTTTGTTTAATGATATAAAATGAAATTAATCATCACTCATGCCCATATACTGAAGTACCCAGTAGAACAGCATTGCTGCACTACTCAACGCTCCTACGAAATAGGTTAAAGCAGCCCATTTCAAGGCATCTTTCGACATACCATATTCATCGGCACTTACTACTCTGTTTCCCTCAATCCAGGCCAGAGCCCTTTTACTGGCATCAAGTTCTACCGGTAGGGTTATTACACTGAATAAAGTGATTACAGCATAACATGCTATGATGGTAAGTATCACTAAGTTTACTGGGAATATGTTAAATACAAACCCACCGAAAATACCTAAAATAAAGATTAGGTTAAGTATTTTATTACTGATACTTTGTACAGGTACCATTGCAGACCTGAACTCCAAAAAGCTGTAAGCAGTAGCGTGCTGAACGGCATGACCACATTCGTGGGCTGCAACTGCAGCTGCAGCCGCATTCCTTCCATGGTAAACCGGCTCACTTAAATTCACTGTTTTGTTTGCAGGGTTATAGTGGTCAGTCAGTTCCCCTGGTACACAGGTTACGTCCACATCATAAATTCTATTATCTCTTAGCATTTGCATAGCTACTTCGGCTCCCGACATTCCCGAAGCAATGGGAATCTGGGAATATTTCCGGAATTTGTTTTTAAGTCTGGCACTGATAATCCAGCTTAATAACATAAAACCTCCAATTATTATCCAATACATATTATTCTAAGTTTAATTGATTTTGATTTTAAAATTTCTGTTGAAATCTAATCAATTTTGCTGCAAATTCATTAAAAAATGACAAAATGTCACTGGATATTTAGAGGTTATCCTCAATGAGACAAGGCCTGGGATTTCTAAAAAAAAGTCCCATATCTTTTGGATACAGGACCGGAAGTGTTAAGGTATTGTACTTTTGCGATCATTAGCTCAATAGCACTTGTTTTAATTGGATCATCAGCATGTTAATTCGAGATTAAAACCGACAATTTCATTTTAGTTGTGCTATTTCATCAGTGAAGCGCACTTGGACTCAGTTCATTTTCGATGGCTAATGCCACATCACCCACCGATTCATACAATTGTTTGTAAGATTTTATTACCCAGTATTTTTCCTGAAATCTATCTTTAATATAGGGAGTGGTAATGATTTCTTTAATATTATAAGGTGTTCGGATCGGTTTGTTTTCCAAAGCATAAATGGATTCTCCGGGTGAGGAAAGTATACCTGCTCCGTAAATTCTGAGGCCTTCTTCTTTATTTCTGATCAATCCAAATTCTACGGTATACCAATACAATCTGGCGATCATTTCTATTGCCCATTCATTGTTGATGTGTTTTAAGGCTATTTTACTTAATCCTTTTAAGAAACCGCAAAAATTTTCATCAGTAAGTAAGGGTACATGGCCGAATACATCGTGAAACATGTCGGGTTCCTCCAGGTAATCGATTTGAGATAATTTCCTAAACCAGGTAGTGGCTGGAAACCTTTTATTTTCCAGTAATTCAAAAAATTCTTTATTGGGAATTAACCCTTTTACCACTTCGAGTTGCCATCCGGTGATACCCAGGAGCGTTTGGTTAACCTCCTCGAAGTTGGGGATTCTTTGAGGTACAAATCCAATTTTTTTGATGCCTTCAAGAAATGCAGTGGAGGCTCTTCCAGGCAAAATTTCCATTTGTCTGTTATAAAGCAGCTCCCACACCTGCTTATCTTCGGCAGTATAAGCGCTATAATTCTGTAACATGTGGTTAGTATTTTATGTGTTTATTGGTACGATAAATATAAGGATTAGTTAGTAGAACAACAATTGTTTTACATTTATTTAGTATAATAACAAAACCTGTCCTTTAATAATTCTATTCCTTATATATGATTAATGCAGGATTTTATAAATAAGTTCTTTAAGAATTTGAGATTCTGAGGAAAGACTGTCTACACCCTTTGATTGTAAGTCGGCTTGATGGATATAATGAATAATATTGGTTGTTTTTCCCAAAGAATGATTTTTAGCAGCATGCAAATACTCTTGGATGAAGTAAGGATGAACTTTTAGCATCCTTGCCAATTGATCTTTAGGTTCATTTCTGTTTTGATGAACAATAAGGACTTTGGAAAAGTAATTGAATAACAGGCTGATGGTGGGAATTAAAGGATTGTCCTTAGGGTTTGCGGCAAAATAATTAATGATCTGGTTGGCTTTGAGTACATCTTTATAAGCCAAGGCTGTTTGCAATTCAAAAGCATTAAACTCCTTACTGACCCCAATATGTTTGAGCACCAAATCTTCATTAATTTCTATTTTCTCTTCATAATTCAGCAGGAGTTTATCTATTTCATTGGAAATTCTGGTAATGTCATTTCCTATAAACTCTGCCATCATTAAGGCCGCTCTTTCCGTGATTTTATGTCCCTTTTCCTTACAATGACTTTTTATCCAGACCGGAATTTTATCATCATACATTTTCTTGCTTTCTACAAAAACTGCATGCTTTTGTAGGGTTTTGGCAAGTTCGGATCTGCCATCCAGCTTTTTGTGTTTATAATTAAAAACCAAAACAGTGGAAGGCATGGGGTTTTTACAATAATTACTTAGCATTTCCTGGCCCTCTTTCCGACCAATGTCCTGAATATCCTGAGCCTCTTTTACAATTATGACCTGTCTTTTTGATCCCATGGGAAAACTTTTCGCCTTTTCCACCACTGCTCTTATGGGTACATCTTTTCCGTAAGCTATAGTTTGATTAAAGCCTTTTTCTGCTGGAGTAAGTGCATTATTTTCTATATAATCAGAAATCTGGTCAATAAAATAATTTTCATCACCGGTCAGGAAATAAATTGGAGAATATTGATTGTTTTTCAGATCCTTCAGTACGTCCTCTGCTTTTACTGCCATTTTACTTTAATTATTTACTTGCCTCTTTTTCCGTTTAGCTATTTAGCCCCTAAATTAATTATAAGAAGCGAATAAAAAGCAGCAGCAGGTATTTTTGTGAAAATGGATTTTCTACTCCCGAAATACTGCTATCATAAAAGGGATAAGGTTTATTTGAATATTGAAAAAAATGAATCCGAAAGTAGAATATTATTGGAAAGGCAAATTTTTCCAATCAGACCCTTCATCCAATATTTTTGTTATACTTTTGCGAAAAATTTTGCTAATTGACCTGATTTTGAAAGAGGAAATTTCAAGAGAAATAAGGCGAAATGACCTGTTTTAAGCCAATTGGATTTTTAGATTGGTATTAGGTAAAATAGAAGTTGATGCAAATTTGTAAAACCATACCTGCACTCAGACAATTATTGGATGGGTATAGAAAAGAAGGAAAATCCATTGGGTTAGTGCCCACCATGGGTGCACTTCATTCCGGACATATTTCGCTGATTGAAAAGGCTAATAGTGCCAATGACCTAACCGTCTGCAGCATTTATGTAAACCCTACCCAGTTCAACAATCAGGATGATTTTGAGATGTATCCCCAAACCCTGGAGAAAGATTGTGAAATGTTGAAGCCTGCAGGATGTGATGTGGTTTTTGCTCCTTCCCATAATGAAATGTATCCTGATGGATTTCATGAAAACCTGATCCAGCTTAATTTTGGAGGGATTGCAGAAGAATTAGAGGGCAAATTCCGGCCAGGGCATTTCAATGGTGTGGGAATAGTAGTTACCAAATTGTTTAATATTGTAAACCCGGACAAAGCCTATTTCGGGCAAAAGGATTTACAGCAATTTTTAATTATTTCTAAACTGGTGAAGGATTTTTCTTTTGGGATTGACCTGGTGTGTTGTGCTATTGTCAGAGAGGAGGATGGGCTGGCAATGTCCTCGAGAAACAGCCGTTTATCTCAGGAAGAAAGAAATGAAGCTTCTTTACTTTTTAAAGTGCTTTCAGAAGCCAAGGAGAAACTTATTTTTGGAGAAGATGTTAGTGTAGTTGGAAATGAAGCGAGACAACAAATTGCATCTAATCAATTTTTTAAACTGGAATATTTCGAAATTGTGGATATAAAGTCCTTAAAACCAATTCATAAAATCAATAATCTGGAAGATATTGCCCTATGTGTTTCGGCTCATTTGGGAAAAGCCAGGCTAATTGACAACATGTTGGTTAAAACTTCAAAAGTTGGTGTTAATTGAATTTTTTTAATGGGCTAAAATGGAAATCACCTTGAATTGGTTTAAACTTTTTATTTGAAGCCAATGGAAATAAGTTTGAATCACTTCATATTAAAATACTTGTGTTTAAAGGGGAGGAATCATGTATATTGAAATTTTAAAATCTAAAATACACAGAGCCAAAGTAACTCAGGCTGAACTAAATTATGTAGGTAGCATTACCGTAGATGAAGATCTGATGGATGCTGCTGATATTGTGGCAGGGGAAAAGGTTCAGATAGTGAATAATAATAATGGAGAACGGTTTGAAACTTATGTGATTACCGGAGAAAGAGGGAGCGGAACAATATGTTTAAATGGAGCTGCTGCACGCAGAGTGCAGGTTGGAGATATAATAATTATTATTTCCTATTGCAGTGTGAAAAAGAAAAAAGCAAAATCCATAAAGCCAATTCTGGTTTTCCCGGACGAAAATAATAAATTATAAAATTTGCCTGATAAATAATTCAGTCAGCAGATAGTGAGGACTTTGATTTTCTAAATTGTTGTCGCTATCTATGATAAAAAGACATAAAATAAGGAATGAAATTTAACCTAAAAGCAATCCTCCAATATGCTATTTCAATAGTCATTGGGGGATTATTGTTTTGGTGGCAATATCAGCATAAAAATGCCAGTGAACTTTTTAGCCAGTTTTCCCAGGCCAACTATTACTGGATTGGTTTATCAGTTTTAGGAGCGATGATAAGCCACTATAGCAGAGCACTGAGATGGACTATTGCTTTAAGGCCATTAGGTTATAAGGCCAATACTAATCGGGCTTATCTGGCCGTAATGGTGGGTTATTTTGCCAACCTATTCGTTCCGAGAGCTGGTGAGTTTGTGAGAAGCGGATTGTTCAGGAAAACTGATAAAGTGCCTGTCAATGTTTCATTTGGGGCAATAATCGCGGAGAGAACCCTGGATTTATGCATGTTAGTACTGGTGGTGATGAGTGCCTTTATTATTGAATTCGACAAAATTGGAGAATTTGTAATTGACAAAATCCTATCGAATTCCGGTGGATTAGCCAAAAAAATCACGCTTTTAGCGGTGGTGGCTATTGCCGGATTTTTCTTCCTCTTTGGCTTATATAAATACAGAAACAGGTTCAAACAAAATTTCCTTTACAATAAGGTTAAAGATTTTTTAATTGGTTTAAGAGCTGGGTTAATCAGCATTATGAAGCTGGATAAAGCTGGAAGAATTAAGTATTTATTGTTGACAATCAATATATGGGTCATGTATTTTTTTATGACCTATTTTTTCTTTTTCGCGATTCCTGAAACTGCTCACCTGGGATTCAGATGTGGACTTACGGTGCTGGCAATGGCCAGCATTGGGATGGCTATTCCATCTCCAGGAGGGGTTGGATCTTACCATGTTTTTGTGGCTTTTAGTCTGGGGGTTTACGGGCTGGATAAAGACCTCAGCCAGTCATTTTCATTTTTCATGCATAGCACACAGTGGATGGCTACCATTTTAATTGGAGCCATATGTTTTGCGATCGCCCTTTCCATTATTAAAATTAACAAGAAAGGGGATAAGGAATTAAGTTTTGTGCCTGAAGAAAATACGGATAAAACGACTGTAAGCTAATGCAGGAGATTTATCTTCTGGAATATTCTACAAAGTCATAGGCATATTTGTTTTTTTCATCTGGCTGATAGGAAAAACAATCCGTTTCTATCCATTTGGATTTGTCTATCTCCGGGAAATACGTATCACCCTCAAATACAGCCTTTACTTCGGTGATATATAGTTTATGCGCGACATCAAGCCCTAATTTATAAATTTCACTTCCTCCGGTAATGAAGGCTTGTGTTTCTCCATTCTTTTTGGCGATTTTAAGGGCTTCATCCAGTGAATTACAAACCAGACAACCTTCCGGAGCATGGTAGTCTTTATTTCTGGTGATAATCACCGTAGTTCTGTTCGGCAAGGCTTTTCCAATGGATTCGAAGGTTTTTCTTCCCATGATAATGTGATGCCCGGAAGTTTTTCCTTTAAAAAACTTTAAATCAGCAGGGAGGTGCCAGATAAGCTGATTGTCTTTTCCGATAACATTATTTTCTGCCTTTGCCGCAATGATTGAAATTTCCATAATTATTTTTAATTAGTGATTCCCATAAAAAAAAACGCCAAGCCAGATCAATTAACCAGGTCTGGTTGCTAGTCAACGGATAAGGGAAACTAATGATAAGGTTAATATCGGTGCAAGATTGATTATTTTTCTGGAAATAAGTTATTGAAACTTATAACCTCTTAGAAAATCTTCAATATACATTCTTTTTTTACCAGCTAATTGCAGAGTTTTTACTGAAATAAAGCCGTCATCTGTTTTAAAATACAAGTAGTTTTTCCGATCAGAAATATATGGATTATTTTGTGTTGTTTCTGGAGGGTTCTCCACTTTTTCTACCTCATAAATTTTACAGCTTTTCCCATTTAAAGTGGTCCAGGCTGTAGGGTAGGGGGAAAGTCCTCTTATGAAATTATACACTTCTTCAGTGGATTTGGAAAAGTCTATTTCACAGGTTTCTTTAAATATTTTCGGGGCTTTTTTTATTTCTACCGATTCATCCTGAGGGGAAAGCGTGTAATTATTGGCCTCTATACTTTTTACAGTTTTAAGTACCAAATCGGCTCCAAGGTACATCAATCGCTCATAAACACTACCGGCAGTGTCATTCTCATGGATTGGTACCTTAGCCTGATCAATTAAATCTCCGGTATCGATCTGATGCTTGAGGAAAAATGTGGTCACACCCGTTTCCTTTTCTCCATTTATTACAGCCCAGTTGATGGGAGCAGCCCCTCTGTATTGGGGTAAAAGCGAACCGTGTAAATTAAAAGTTCCGTAAGCAGGCATAGCCCAGACTACTTCTGGAAGCATTCTAAAGGCTACTACTACTTGTAAATTGGCATTATAGCTTTTTAATTCTTCTATAAACTCAGGAGATTTTAAATTGGTAGGCTGCAGCAAAGGAATATTGTGGGCCATAGCACATTTTTTTACCGGTGATTCATGCAATTTTAAGCCTCTTCCAGCGGGTTTATCCGGTGCAGTAATCACCCCTACAATATTGAATCCGTGCTTAACCAATATTTCCAGACTTGGAACTGCAAAATCAGGAGTTCCCATAAATATGATTCTCAAATCCCTTTTCATATCACAATTTCCTTAGTTTACAATTTTCTTCAATACCATTTCTTTAGGAACATCTTTTACTATTCCATCATCACAAAATAAAACCCTTGCCGGAAATTTTTTCAAAAAATTATGCTGGTGGGTACCCATCAAAACAGCGGTACCTTCTTTATTGATTTCGATAAAAAGATCAAGGATATCGTTGGCGACTGAGGGGTCTAGATTTCCCGTAGGTTCATCAGCAAGAATAACAAGTGGATTGTTAACCAAGGCTCTGGCAATTACCACCCGCTGTTGTTCTCCTCCGGAAAGTTGATGTGGCATTTTTTTCTCAATTCCCTGCAGCCCAACTTTATCAAGCACCTCTACCACTCTGTTTGAAATCTTTTGAGGGTCGATCCAGCCGGTTGCCTTCATTACAAATTTCAGGTTCTCTTCTACACTTCTGTCCGTAAATAATTCAAAATCCTGAAAGATGATGCCCAGTTTTCTTCTTAAAAAAGGGACCTCATTCCTGTGAATAGATTCTACCTGGTAGCCAGCCACACTTATTTGCCCCTCCAATAGTTCTAAGTCCGCATACAAACTTCTCAGAATGGAAGATTTACCACTGCCTGTTTTTCCTATTAAATACACAAATTCCCCTTCACGGATATTAAAGTGGAGATCAGAAACCACAGAAACACCATCTTGCTGAATTTGCGCTTCATTTACGCTTATGATTATTTCCTTTGTTTCAGACATAACTATGGGTTAATCTTTTGGTATTAAACAGAAATTAGGCTGAATTTTAATAGTTTGTAGGACATCTGAAATTTACATGCTTACAATAGTTTTAATTCTAAACCCAATAATGAAATCATAAGGACCTAACGTACTAAGTTTTGGCAATCCTTTTGGTTTTATCTCAAAATTCTAACTTTTTTAATTTTCCAAAAGGAATTTCATCAATTATTTTTCTTAATTCTTCCTCTTTTCCTTCCAGACCATATTTTTCTAATTTACTTAATGGCCTATCCGCTCTAAAATAGGCAATCAATACAAAATCGTCATCTCTTAATTGAATATATTCTGGGATTTTAGCTTTGCCTTTTACTTTAATTATATACATACCAGTTGAAGTATTGGTGAAATTGATTTTACTTAAAAAAAGGTCTTTTAATTTTGGTTAGTAGCGGAATTTAAATAAAATATTATAATGCTGAAATATTACATTAAAAAATTATTTGTTTTCTGTGAAAAAATATGTTTTATTCTGAATTGATTAGAAGGCTAAGGTAGTAATGTTAAAAATAAAAACCCCACTTTTGGAGTGAGGTTTTATATATTAATAGTTTTAAAAAAAGCTTATTGCATTTTTTTAGCGTCTTCTAAGAATTTAGCTAATCCACTATCAGTTAATGGATGTTTTAACAAGCCGGTGATAGCGCTTAATGGACAAGTTGCCACATCAGCTCCAGCCTCAGCACATTTAATAATATGCATCGTATTTCTGATTGAAGCAGCTAAAACCTCAGTTTCAAATCCGAAGGTAGCATAAATGTCTACAATTTGAGCAATCAGATCAACTCCATCAAAGCTGATATCGTCTAATCTTCCAATAAAAGGCGAAACATAAGTAGCTCCGGCTTTTGCGGCTAAAATCGCCTGACCAGCAGAGAATACTAAAGTACAATTGGTAGATATACCCTGATCTGAAAGGTATCTGATCGCTTTCACACCTTCTTTTATCATAGGTACTTTTACTACAATTTTCTCATCAATTGTCACTAAATCATCAGCTTCTCTTAAGATGCCATCATAATCAGTAGAGATTACTTCTGCACTTACATCTCCTTCTACAATATCGCAAATAGCTTTATAATGATTTCTGATGTTTTCTTTTCCACTTACCCCAACTTTTGCCATCAATGATGGGTTAGTTGTCACGCCATCAAGCACCCCAAGGTCCTGAGCTTCCTGAATATCTTTTAAATCTGCGGTGTCAATAAAGAATTTCATTTTTTCCTGTTTTTGATTTGTCTTATATAAATAAATTACACGTTCCGTATTTGAATAAGCTTAATTGTTTAATAGAGTTGGAATTTATGCCTGGGCTTAAAAAATAATTCATGGATTAATTCCTTTACTCAAAAGTAGATTTTTTTTCGAAGAGAAGAGAAAAATTAACCATACTTTAATGAATTAATAATGATTTGCTTATTGGATTTGCGTGTCATTCAGATGGTTTGCCAAGAAACTAAAAATGGCAAGCCAATATCGCACCGCTACAACCACTTACCCTTGCTTCTTTCCAGACCTGGGGGATTCGCAGGAGCTGGTCGTACTGACTTGCCGGTGCAAAGTTAACAGAATACTTTTCTTACTTCCAAACTTTTACTCAGGGTTTTTTGATTTTAAATGCTGATAAGCCGATAAACTTAAAAAGGTAAAACATAACTGTTTGATAAATAGAGGTTAATGGTATATTAACTGAAATTAAAATTTTACGGGCCAATCTTGCTGCTATTTTAATATGATTAATTTTATATCTAAAAAATGTTTAAAAAAATACCAATTGCTAATAGTTAGTACATAGCTTACGGTGTGCTACTTTAAGTTTGAAACATCTTTCAACTTAAACCCCGATTCTATATGAATGTACAAATTTTGCAATTGGATGATGTTTCAAAAGGGACTTTTTTCTATTTACCAGATCACCTGCAAGAACAAATTTCAGAGGAAGAAGTCCTTCAAATTTTAGAATACAGAAATCAATTTTTTGAAAAAACTAATTTTACCGGTTACGATGATTCTGATTTAAAAAAGACCATCGCTTTTATTAAAGCAACAGCTGCTTTTGAAGGATATATTATTAAAAGAGCTAAAATTTTGGCCGTGTTACAAGCGGAAGACGAATACCTGGCAGATTTTGGGTTTGGGGAATTTTAATTAATTATTCTGCTGTTAAGAAAAATTTAAAAAGGGCAAAGTCCTTCAAACGACCTTTGCCCTGATTTCCTAGACTAAGAGCATGATTAAATTTTGTTTTTTGAAGGGATAAATGTCAGTTTGGGGTTTTCGGGATGCTAGAAAATTTTTGTATAGCAGCGCTATTGGGAAATTTTATAGTGAACTGAAGTTCCCTAAGTGCCATTTTACAGCCAAAAGGATAAATTTATACTTGCTCTAAAACTTAGGATTACCTGATCCTTAATTCCAAACAATAAAAAATGTTAAATCAGTGTACCTTTTTTCATTTTCCGAATTAAGAAGGTAAAGAACACCCGGAATCCTTTCAGCCAGAATGCATTTTTAACTACCCAGAGAAAAATTAATCATTAAAAAATATCACCATGAATACTACCTTAAGAATAAAGTATCCGATTTTATTTTGGGGAGCTTCTCTCATTTGCATATTACTTTCTATCCAAAAACTCGAAAAACAATTTTCATTTCAGGAATTTGAACCAGAATTTCAGCAAGCCACTATTTGGGGCATTGACGATCCAGTACCGCCTCAAAAAACGATTAGTTTGAGTGGAGCCTTAAATAATCCATATTTTCTTCAGCCAAATGGTTCAAAAAATGTTTATTTATACATTGATTTGGAAGCGATAAAGGATCAATCCGATAAAGAAAAATCACCGCTTAATATTTCCCTTGTAATGGATAGAAGTGGCTCCATGCAGGGAGAGGGAAAATTGGAATATGCCAAGGAAGCGGCAAAATTTGTGGCACAAAACCTTAGCCGACAAGATAATTTTTCATTTGTAATTTATGATGATCAGGTGGAGGTGATCAGTCCATCTGCAAGAGTGACCCAAAAAGAAAGCCTGATGAGGAAGATTGAGGAAATTCAGTCTGGTGGTTCTACTAATCTTAGCGGAGGAATGTTAGAAGGTTATGCACAGGTGAAAAATACTTTTGAAAGAAATTATGTAAATCGGGTTTTATTGCTTTCTGATGGATTGGCCAACCAGGGAATAACAGATATGGCGGAACTCCAAAAAATTGTGAGTTTAAAAAACAGTGAGGAAGGAATTAGTATTTCCTCTTTTGGTGTAGGGGCTGATTTCAATGAAGATCTGATGACCAATCTGTCTGAATATGGAACTGGCAATTACTATTTCATCGATAATGCTGATAAAATTCCTGAAATATTTGCCAAAGAATTAAAAGGATTATTATCGGTAGTCGCTCAAAATGCCAGTTTTTCCCTTAATTACCCTCAAGAATATTTTACACTGAAAAATGTTTACGGATATCCTTATAATGAAAGGGAAGAGGGCAAAGTGGTCATTGATTTTAAAGATGTGTTTTCAGAGGAAAAAAAATCAGTTTTATTCAAGTTTGAGCTTAAATCTTCTATTCCTGATCAAGTGCATTTCATGGGAGAATTGGTTTATGATGATGTATATAATCATTATTCAAGAACAAAGGAAAGCATTGACCTGGAATTACAACCTACAGTGGATAAGCTAATTTATGAATCTTCCATAAACAAGCTTGTAGAACAGAATATAATATTATTTGAGTCGAATGCGATTATGCAGGAGGCTATTATTAAGGTGGATAAACATGATTATGAAAAGGCAAAGGAAGTACTTGATTTTAATATAAAAGACATGGAAGAAAGGTTTAACAATATAGAACCAGATAGTATATTGTTGGAGCAATATAATGACGCTGTTAAGTATAGAAAGAAGATTGAGGAGATTGAAAAGATGGATCAGCAAGAAATAAAAATGATGCAAAAGTCGAGTAAGAATATGAATTATCTAAGAAAAAGGAAAAAGCAATAGCTTTTGTCTATATGCTGTAGAAAAATTGAAGAGAAAGGCTATCCCCGGGATAGCCTTTTATATTTTAAATCAGGCAGTTAATAACCACATAATACAGTTTATCATATTTTCCATTTTTCAGATTTTTTTAATTTGCTAAATTGTGCAGTAATTCGCTGTAATTTTGAAGTATTTTTAAAATATTTTCATGACATTGAAAAAATATCAACAAAATCGATCTTTTTTTTAGAAATATAATTTTTATCTATATTTAAAAAAAGTCCGCTTTTAAATTGAAAATTAATGTTATGATTGTGTGTTATTTCAAGAAAGAAAACAATACCTGGTCAGTGACTGGCTTTTTATTTAATCTTTGAAATTACAGTCAATATAGCTACAACATCAAATAGGTTTTGGGTATTTTTTTAAGGTGGCAGTCATTCAAAACCTATCTTTTTTAATACTCATTTTAGATTTACTACTAGTCGAACTATAATACATCACCGCAATTATTGAAAACTTCTTTTTTACCAACTAAGTGTCAAATTAAAACCTATTACAATGATTAACTATTCAAAAAATGCGGATGTGAACCAATACCTCAATTCTTTATCAACCGAATATAGAAATCCCGTGTTAAAAATCAGGAAAATGATTTATAACCTCGATCCTGAAATTTCCGAGAGGCTGGAACGGAATAAGCTGATTTTTAATAATGGGAGTGAAGTGTGTTGTTTTAAAATTATCAAAAATTCTGTTAGACTTATTTTCCTGAAAGGGTCAGAACTTTCGGATGCCAATCATCTATTGCGGGAATTTGGGCAGAAGTCCAGAAGTCTTGAGCTGTTGGAGGCCGATCAAAAGATCTTTGATGCGGTGAAAAAAATGTTAGGAGAGGCCTTGGGTTTAACTTTAAAAAAAGCTGCATATAGTGGTTAAACCTTTGATGAATTGAATGATTTATGGTAAAAACTATACCTCATTTTCATTTTTGTTTAATTTTCAATTATCCTCATTTTATGAACTGGTGTGGGTTTTTGGGGAGGATTAAACGGGAATTTACATTCTGATAAAAACAAAATATAAATAAGCTACGAAGAAGATCAGGAAAATAAAGCCTTCCCATCTTTGTAGCTTTTTTGTTTTCCCAGTAAACATAGACAGGAAAAGCAGAATTACACCAAAAAGAAAAAAGTTAAGATCGAAATTTAATCCTTTTGTGTAGGGTAAATCATTGAAAATACTACTCAGACCCAAAACCAATAGGAAATTGAACATGCTTGAGCCAATAATATTACCAACGGCCAGGTCACTGTTTCTCCTAAGAATAGCAATAACGGAAGTAGTGAGTTCAGGTAGTGAGGTAAAAGTGGCCAATACTGTAAGAGAAATAAGTCTTTGGGAAATAGAAAAGTATTCTGTGATCCAAATGGCTTTTTCCACAACCAACTGTCCTCCAAATGAAGTGGCAATCGATCCTCCCACAATGAATAACCAGATTTTTTTTACAGAAAAGGATTTGACTTCAAATTTTACCAGTCTTTTTTTTCCAGATGTTCGGAAATTGGTAAAAACATACCACATAAAAAGAAGGTATGCCAAGATTAGAAATAAAGCATCAAGCTTATCTAATCCATTGGTATCCCGCTCCAGAATTAGGATATCATTTGTGAGAATGAAAACCAGTAGCGTGGTAACAATTAGGATGGGGATTTCCTTCCAAACGGTCTGACTTCTGAGGGTGACTGGGTAAATTAACCCGACTATTCCAAGGATCACAAAAAGGTTGAAAATATTGGCTCCAATCACATTGGCAAAAACCATGGTAGAATGACCCTGGGAAGAAGCCAGAATATTTACTACAATTTCTGGCATGGAAGTGCCCAGGGAAACGATTGTAAGCCCTATGGTAATTTCTGAAATATGAGCGCCTTTTGCCAGGGCCGAGGCCCCTTTTATGAGAAAATCGGCACCTTTTATCAGGAGAAAAAAACCAAAAAATAAAAGTCCTAATTGCCAGGCAATAATCATATTTGAAGGTACTTAAAAAAGCACCTGTTTAAATCCCTAATCCCATTCGAAATTGAAAATAATTATATAGTTTTCAAGAGGAATATTAAAAGGAACACAGGTGCTTTTTTCCGGTTAGGTGATAGAATTGGGTAAATTTATGAAAAAATTAATCCCATAATTTAGCCGGATAAGTTTTATCCTCTACCAAAGCAGCTATTTTTTCCACTGCCACTTCTTTATCTTCCTTGTAAGTTACCCCAAACCATTTTTCCGGAGTATCCAGCACCTTCATCCTGGCTTGTCCCGAGGAAATTAAAGAGTTTACGATAAATGGAAGAAAAAATTCCGCCTTTAAATTCTGATTATTGGCCTTGATAAAATCTTTGAAATAATTTTCGCAGTGGTCAAAGAAAGAAGGGGGAAAGCCCATTAAATTCATGGAAGCCGTTTCATTTCCTGTCAATGCAACGGGTTCTTTACCTTCCTCCTTATAGGCAATGGCATTATTGGCATCTTTGGTTATATGAGTTCTTTCTACAATAGTTTCTAAAAATCCCTCCTTATTTGAAGAACAAATTCCCCTTGAAACAAAGCCATGATCTGATAGAGTATTGAGCAGTTTGTAACCAACCATACAATAGTCTGTGCTATCCAGGCTTAGTTTAGAAAGGTAATCAGAAATAGAAACAAAGGATTTAGAACCATAAAAATCATCGGCATTGATTACGGCAAATGGTTCATTAATTTTTGGTTTGGCCACCATTACGGCATGACCCGTTCCCCATGGTTTTACTCTGTCTGCCGGTACCTCAATTCCTTCAGGTACATTGGAAATTTCCTGAAGTACATAGTCGGTAGCTATTTTACCATCCAGTTTTTTTATGAAAAATTCCTTGAATTCACTTTCAATTTTTGGGCTGATTACAAATACAACCTTTCCGAATCCTGCCCTGATGGCATCGTAGATGGAATAATCGATGATAGATTCCCCAGAAGGACCAAATTTATCCATTTGTTTTATTCCTCCATATCTGCTTCCAATTCCTGCAGCTAAAACTAATAGTGTTGGTTTCATTTAAAATTTAAAATTTAAAAAAATTATCAATATGTGATATTCAAAAAATATTTCGCAAAGCAGGCAAGTAATGTTCTTTACCTTTCGAAATGAAATGCCTTGCAAATTAATAAAACATTAGAGAAACGGCCTTAAAAATTGATTGTTGTTCATTTTAATGATAAAACGAATCAATTACTTAGAAGGCAAATGTTACAGAGACACTCCGAAAAAAGCATGCTAATTTTAATTTCACCTTTATATTGAAAATCAATTCAGAATTTTTCGGGAATAGATTATTTTGGATGAATTTCAATAAAAAGTCAAATTCTGAGGCAATACCACCTCTTTAATTCCTTTTAAATACTAGTGGGACTGAAACCTCATATCAGGGTATGCAAATCGTATTTAATTTGCTCATTTCCACATAATTAAAATAAAAAAGAGTTTATTGGGTAAAACACCAGTGATATTTTTTTGAAACTAAATCTGTTTTCCACGAATAGATTTAAATCATTTTTTTAAAATTTTAATGCAATTAACCTAATATAAATTAAAGCCAGAATCTAAATTATCAAACCGAAAATTTTTAAGTAATTCAATTGATAAAAGGGTGCTGGCACAATCCAGAAATTTTATGAAAAGGTCCATCTTATTTTTACTTCTCTTTATTTCGTTTACTTTTTCCTATGGACAAAATTCCCCGGAGGAAGAGGCATTGGAAAATATTAAAGTGGGCAATACGCTAAGGGAGGCTCAACAATTTGCTAAGGCAGAAGAATTTTTAGAGGCTGGTTTAAAGGAGGTGAAAGGCAAAAATAAATATTGGGAGGCTTCTGCCTATGAAAACCTGGGATTGCTTTACAGAGACCAGGGACTAAGTGATTTAGCCATTAAAAACTTAAGAAAGGCGCTTGAAATTTATATTTCACTGAAAAGTAAAGCGAGTATAAAAGGAGTAAGGACTTTATTGGAGGGAGTTGAGGAAAAAGAAACCCTTTATGCAGGTATTGAAATTGGGGCAAAAGGGGTGAAGCTCAGTGTGATTGGTATTTATTTAAGTATTGAGGGGTATTATAAGTTCAATATTAAGCATGATGATTCGAAAAACCCTAGTATTGTATCCATGACGGAAAAGTCAATTGATGATGCCGTTGAGGCTGTAAATGGGTTTGTGAAGGATATAAATGAAAAATATAAAATTCCTGAAGAAAGAATTTTTATCGTGGGGAGTAGTGGTGTGAAGATGGCTGCAGAGGAAAAATCTAAAATGAATTTATTGCAGGAAAAATTTTCCAAAAATATAAAAGGCTACAGTAAGGAAATTAAATTTATTACTGCAGAGGAAGAAGCTTATTTTGTGATAATAGGTTCCACATTACCCAAATACCGGGCTATTTCCAGTACACTTGATATTGGTAGTGGCAATACTAAAGGAGGTTACCTTATGGGGGAAAAACTGGAAAAAATTGAGCCTATTTCATTCCCTTTTGGCACAGAAACTTTTGCTGAATTTATTAAAGATAAAAAGTTTGAAAAGGAACTGGGTTACGATTCCCTGGCAAATTTGCTGGATAAGGAGGTTATCCGAAAGGAAATAAAGACACAAATAGAAAAGAAGGGGGGCTTGAGGACTAGGAAAATTGTCCATCTAATAGGTGGAGTAGTCTGGGCGATGGCAGCTTATATTTATCCTGAAAGTGCGGATGATATGTTTGTGGAAGTATCTCCGCAAGACATTGCCAAATTTAGAAAAGAAATTATGAGCAAATACGAAATTGTAACCGTGCCTAATCTCTCTTATATCACAAATCCTGAACTTAAAGCAAAAGCGGAATCGGATATTAAAAAGGCTACAAAAAGTTTTACCCGGGAAGAATTAATTGCAGGAAGTATCATTCTGGACGATTTAGTGAGGGAATTGAACAAAACTACTTCTAAAAAGTTTTACTTTGCCAGGCAGGGATATATCGGCTGGATTACCGGTCTTATATTAGGTTCTGTTTCAAAGGAATATGAGGGTTTGGAGGATTAGTCCGGTTGGCCATCCTTTGGAAGGTAAATAAAATATGGTGGAAATTTGGTTCGGTAATAAATATTGTATTTATTTCGCTTGAATTCCTCCCTAAATTGTATAATGAAAGTAAAATTCTTGTTTTTAACTAAAATAATTGTTTTGAGCCGGGGTTTATCAAATAAGATTTAGGAATCAGTGAGCACTGAAGGATAATTTACAGCAGTTGAAGAATAAAATTGATAGCATTTAACCTGTTTTTCTTCAACTTTTTAAATAATATTTGAATTTTTAATCAGGTACTGGAATATCTTTGCATAAAATCATTAATCAAGAAATATGGCGATAGATTTAGTAATGTTGGTAGATGATAATGATACTGACAATTTTATCAATAATCGAATAATTGAGCTGACAAGTTTCGCAATTAGGATTGAAATAAAAAACTCGGGAAAAAGCGCCTTGGAATATTTAGAGAACGCCAAAGATGATCCTGAAAACCTTCCGGATTTAATATTCCTGGATATAAATATGCCTATAGTAGATGGGTTTGTGTTTTTGTATGAATTCGAAAAGTTTCCTGACAGCATCAAGAAAAAATGTAAAATTGCCATTTTGTCCAGTTCTGATAATAAGCGTGATATTGATAAGATCGTGGATAATGATTATGTGATAAAATTTATCACGAAACCGCTTACAGAGGAAGCCTTGGCGGAAGCAAAGAAATTATTGACCTGAAAAATCTGATCATAAAAAATTAAATGAAAGGGAGTGTGAGATAGCACTCCTTTTTTTGTTTTTGGAAGTGAAAATTATTACAGGAATTTAAATCTGCTTTCTTAAAACTGGAAGAATCTTGGAAATGTCCAACAAATTTTTGCTATATTGGTATATATTAATCCATTTTATGGTAATATTGCAAATAATGATGTAAGGTGACTGACGTTGTATACATATGATAATTATTTCCGGGAGCGTGGGCTAAAGGATAAAAATAATTATTTTTGTACAACTGATGGAAAATCCATGTTTTGGAAATTCAATTGCTTTCATCAATTTTTTTAAACTGAGATACTACTGTTCAAAATAAATCAAGGGCTATTGTGCTAATTAAATTGGGCGTTTTCATATCCCAATAATTTCAATCTAAAGCACTTCTGCTTATTTCTTAAAACTAACATTTTAATGGATGCTTTCCCGGCATGGCTGGCATAAAACCATGAAAGTTAAACTGCTTTTTATATGGTCAGGTGTCAGTGAGGCTGTTTTTTATTGGCATCCGGTTATTAAATCAGATACCTAATTAAATCAACTATGTTAAAGGAATTTTATAGATTGATCAGTACGCTTTTCCTTGTTACCTTCATTCTTACTGGAGCCAGTGCTCAAAATTTTTCTACTGCATCATTTAATGAAATTAAAGCACTTGCCAATAGTGGTAATGTGAAGGCTATTTACCAATTAGGTAAGATCTACGAGGAAGGAATAATAGTGAAAGGCAATGTCAAGAAAGCTTTCAAATATTATGGTGAAGCAGCAAAGCATGATTACGATTCAGCCTTGTTTGCCATTGGAAGATTCTATGAGCTTGGCTTGGGTACTTCTCAAAATTACAAAATGGCTGTGAATTATTATCAGGGTGCAGCCGCCAAGAAACATGCTGAAGCGAATTTTAAGCTTGGGCAGATTTATGAAACTGGAAATGGAGGAGTTCAGAAGGATATCAAACAATCGGTGAATTATTACCTGAAAGCTTTGGAACTCAACTACGCACCAGCTCAGGAAAAACTTGAAAAACTTCCTGTTGATGAAAATGCCAATAAGTCAACACTTGGCTATACCATTTATAAAGCAGGAAAGAAAGATCCGGAATATCAGTATAAACTGGGGAAGTTATACGAAACAGGCCAGGGTGTGGAAAAGAATGAGGCACTTGCTTTTAGAAATTATTTTGAAGCGGCCAATGCGGGAAATGGAAAAGCTCAATATGAATTGGGAAAAATTTACAAAGTAGGAAATAAAACCAAAGATCTTGATGTACCAAGAAATATTCGTTTAGCTGTCCTGAATTTTGTGAAGGCGGCTAATAATGGTGTTCCTGAAGCAAAAAAGGAGCTTGATAATGTAAAAGTTGAGTTGTATCTGGATCAAAATAACCCGGATTATCTGGTTTATAAAGCCAATAAAAACGGGGGTGGAAATACGGATAAAAAATTTGAATTGTATAAAAAATACTTCTACGGAGTAGGCGTGCCCAAAGATCAGGAAAAGGGATTGGAATATTGCCAGATGGCCGCTTTGGAAGGCAATGAGCAGGCCATGCTCACCTTGGCGAATATGTATCAGAAGGGAATTTATGTAAAGCCAAGTTTGGAAAACGCCTTTCAGTGGTATAGAGAGGCTGCATTTCTGAAGAACGATACAGCTATTTTTGCTTTGGCTTCCATGTATGAAGAAGGTTTGGGTACTAAAGTTAATTCCGAAAAGGCTGTAAGGTGGTATTTGAGAGCAGCCGCTTCTGAAAATGGGGAATTGGCAGTTCGGGCCATGTACAAGCTGGGCAGGTATGAAATTTTGAAATATATAGATCCAAATGACCTGGACTACATAAGCTATATTGCCCAGAAAGGGGATACTAATGCTCAGATGAGAATTGCTTCCTATTATTTCAGCAAAAATGATAATAAAGCCGTTTACTGGTACACGAAAGCAGCCGAAGCCGGGGTAATAGAAGCGATGAATAAATTAGGGGATATCTATCTTGAGGGGAAATGCAATGTGATTAATGATAACCGACAAGCCATGCAATGGTATTATAAAGCAGCTTCCCAAAATGATATCCATGCCATGAAACAACTGGCTTATATGTTTTCCCAGAACCTGATTCCAGAAGAAAGAAATAGCTATGAGTTGGGAACACAATTGGCACAAAAATACCTTGAGGTGACTAAAAGTAATCCCGGGTCAAGAGATTTAATCATTTATAAAGTTATTGGAGATTTATCACTCGCCAATGGAGAATTTAAAAATGCGATTCCATATTACACCACCTTTATAAAAGGGTATGATCCTCAAATGAATAAACCACTTGAGGTGATTAAGGCGGTAAACTCAAGGGGAATTGCCTATTATAACCTCAAGGATTACAATAGTGCTTCCACCGATTTGGGGATTTGTTTATTGGTCCTGGAGGAATATAAAGATCATCCCGATGTGAAACCTCAATATGCACAGAGCAGAGGCTTGTTTTACTATCAGGAAGGGCGAATCACATTTGATATGGGAAATATATTAAAGGCCTGTAATTCCTTTCAAATGGCGAAAAACTTTGGTGTGGAAACTGAGCCGAAATATCAACAGGCATGCCTAAACAGGTGATTTTTAACTTTTTTTAAATTCAAAAATTCATTTATTAGGCTTACATTTGATGAGGCATTGTACCTGTCAGGACTTTTTTCACTTAAGTGGATATTAATATACTAAAAAGCAGCGGTTTTAACTTTATGAAAAAATTAAGCATTTAAACACTGCTGGAACCGTCTGGTAAATTTGCCAGACGGTTTTATTTTTTGATCTTTGTAGGTATAATGCGCTGAAGGGAATGATTATAATTATAGAACATTTTTTTAGTGCTGTTTACCTGTAATTGGGTAGATAAAGAATTTTAATTTTAAAAAAAATAGTATACTGGGGTAAAATGGATATTGCTGAAATTCAATCAATAAAGCAAAGGTTTGGGATTATTGGAAATTCCCCAAAATTGAACAGGGCTATTGAGGTGGCGTCTATGGTGGCCAATAAAGATACTAGTGTTTTAATAACCGGTGAAAGTGGGAGTGGCAAGGAATCGTTTTCCAAAATTATTCATCAGCTGAGTCACCGGAAGCATGGGGAGTTTATAGCCATCAACTGTGGGGCAATTCCGGAAGGAACCATTAACTCTGAACTTTTTGGACATGAAAAAGGAGCATTTACAGGGGCTTCCGATTCCAGAAAAGGCTATTTTGAAGTAACAGATAAGGGAACTATTTTTCTGGATGAAGTGGCAGAGATGCCTTTGGAAACCCAGGCAAGGCTGCTCAGGGTGCTGGAAAATGGGGAGTTTATCCGGGTAGGGTCCAATAAGGTAAGAAAAACAGATGTTAGGGTAGTAGCCGCTACCAATGTAGATCTTCAGGAAAGGGTACAAAATGGGAAATTTCGTGAAGATTTGTATTACAGATTTGCTGTCCCTATTGAGGTACCGCCCCTTAGGGAACGTGGAGCAGATGTGGAATTACTTTTTAGAAAGTTTGCTTCAGATTTTGCTGATGCCAATCGAACGAAACCCATTATTCTGGATGATGAGGCTAAAGCGATGTTACTTAATTTCAGGTTTCCGGGAAACATCAGGCAGCTCAAAAATATAGTAGATCAGATTTCTGTTTTGGAAACTAACCGGTTTATTACAGCTGAAACTCTTTCAGGCTATTTGCCTCATGATCAGGTAAGCAGGTTGCCCGTATTGTTGAATTCCAAAGGAAATAATGGTGGTGGAGGTGCTGACAATTTCTCCGAAAGGGAAATTTTATACAAAGTGCTTTTCGATATGAAAAAAGATATGGCTGATTTGAAAAAATTGGTGTTATCTATGTTGCAGGACGATACTACCAATAAAGAAGTTTATCAGGAGCATTCCCATTTATTCAATGATCTGGGGGAACATACATTTCCAAAGCCGAGTCCAAGTTCTTCTCTATTGTTGGAATCTCATAAATCAACAGAGCAACCAACCGAGAAAACCTTTAAACTGGACGAAAGTATTGAGGATATCACCCACAAAATGGAGGATGAGTCCTTATCTCTCGAAAAGAAGGAAGAGGAATTAATCCGGAAGGCACTAATTAAGAATAATAATAAAAGGAAATACGCAGCAAAAGATTTGGGAATTTCAGAGCGGACTTTGTACAGAAAAATTAAACAATATGGCATTGATGAATAATAGATTTCTTCGATTTTCCAGCCTCTTTTTAATTATGTTGGTAGCTGGGATATTAAATTATGGCTGCCGACAGGCTCCAAAGGTTACTTTTTCTGGTGCTATACCTCCAGAGGGCGCGGAAACTTTTTCTGTTGAAAATTTTTTTAATGATGCCAACGATGGCCCGGCCAACCTTGAAATTCGATTTTCAGAGGCTTTAAGAGAATATTTTCAAAGGAATACTCCTTTAACTCCTGTTACTTTTAATGGGGATATTCAGCTTTCCGGTAGTATTTCCAGGTATGAACTCAGGCCCGTGTCTGCCGGAGCTGGAGAAACGCAGGGTGCTCAATTACAACGACTTACCATTGGGGTGAAATACGATTATATTGTACTGACTGAGGAGGACAAAAACCTTGAAAATGCCACGGCTTCTCAGTTTCAGGATTTTCCTGCCGACCAAAACCTATCGGATGTAGAAGATGGTTTGATTGAAGAGATTTTTGAGCAGATTATTTTTGATATTTATAACCGTACCCTGGCCGATTGGTAATTTGGGTTTGACAATTTTATCCAGTCAGGTACCTTTGTAAAACGTCTTTTATTTTTGGCGTAAACAGAATTTTCGACCCAAATTAATGTCAGGCTTATTCATTGAATATTCTTATTTTTGCAAATTTGAATGTTTGGGAAATAAACCTTAAAAATGCTATTAATCAGTGAGTTATTTGATTAAAAGTATTATCTTTAACTATCAATAAAAAATTAAAATCTTAAAATAGGTAAAAAGTGAACCCGGCTAAGTTAAAGGAATTAGTGATTTCGCCTGAAAATGTAGAAGAAAAAGATTTTCCTGAATTATTGGCACTTCTTTCGAAATATCCATATTTCCAGGCAGCAAGTATTCTTGCAGCCAAAGCAAAAAATTCTTCAGAATTTATCAAGTCTGCTGCTGTGAGAACTGCCAACAGGGGTGTTTTGAGGCAAATTATTAGTGGAGAATTTGATCAGGATGTAAGCCTGCATAATATAGATGAACTTGATATTCACTCAGGTATAAATGCTTTCGAAAAGCTGGCCAATGAAGAAACAACCAGTCAGGAAGAGTTAGAGTCGACTTTTTCTGATGAAATAATTCCTGATCAGCCTGCAATTGAGAATGAGGAAAATGAAACAATTGAAGAACCCGAAGAAGATGAAAGCTCAGAAATAACTTTAAAGGAGGAGCTTTCAGCTCCTGAAGAAGAGGCTGAGGCTTTATATATTGGCGAAACCGAAAAGAATATATTAGATAGTGGGTTGGATGAGGTAATTGAGGAGAATACTGAGGAAGAAATAGCGAAAGAAAGTGACAATAAGAATCCTATACTGAAGCAGGAGGAAGAGGAAATAGAGAAAGCAGAATCAGGTGAGGATTTTTTACCCGATTTTAAAGAAGCCAGTTTTGATTCAGAGGAGGAATTATCTTCTATGTCATTTGAGGCACCAGATTATCAATTTGACCTGGATTCAGAAACTTCAACCACTTCACTGGAGGAGGAAGATATTTTAGAAAACGTAGAACAACTTTCGGAAAAAGAGACCGAAAGTGATGAGGATGAAAACCATTTTAATCCTGACATAGATCTTCCAATTGAAGAGGAAAATATAATTAATACTTCAAAGGAGGAACTGGAAGAATCTATTAAAGATGCGGATGAATCAGACGCGGATCTGAATGAAAGCTTTGTAGTTAAGGATATCATAAACGAACCTGATATTGATGCCGAAGTTAAGGATTTAATTGAGGATGATTCTTTCAGGAATGATCTTATGGATAGCCTGAATGATTTGCAAAATACCCGAAAGGCTTTAGCAGAAGAAGAGAAAGAGCAAATGCTTAACAAGTCAGTTTCGAATGAAGAAGGAGCTGAAGACCAAGAAACAGATCCTGTTCCTGAAAATAAAGAAACTGAAAACTCTTCCATAAATGATGAGGTATTTGAATCGGAATACCAGGAGATTTTCAAAAGCATTCCATCTGAGGAGGCGGATGAAAATATGGAGGAGAAAGCCCCTGAAACCGGAACACTAAAATCCGAAAATTTAACTGGTGAGGATGTGGAATCAGAAGAAGAAAATGATACTTTTGCAGACGCTGATTTATTCGATTTGAATTATTTGTTGGGTGATGATGAAAACCAGTCAGGGAAAGAAAAAAAAAAAATGAGGATAGAAACAACTGAACGACAAAAGGAAATTATTGACAAATTTATAGAAGAAGTCCCTCAAATATCAATTCAAGGAGGGGATGAAAGAACTCAATCTGAATTTGCAAAGGAATTATACAATAAAAGTGTATCAGAAGATTTGAGTATAATGACAGAGCGAATGGCCATTTTATTTTCCCAACAAGGAAAAAATGGTAAAGCGATAGAGATTTACGAACAACTTATATTGAAATATCCCGAGAAAAAGACTTACTTTGCAACATTAATTGAAAATCTTAGAAACGAGCAATAGAAAGAAATGACAACTTTTATAATTATTTTAATATTATTTGTAGCAATACTTTTGGTTTTATTGGTACTTGCACAAGATTCTAAAGGATCTGGATTAACCGGAAATATTGGATCGGCCAGTCAGATTATGGGTACTAGAAGAACTATGGACTGGATTGAAAAAGCAACCTGGACATTGGTTTCTTTATTCTTTGTGTTGTGTCTTGGAGTTGCAGCTACAATTGATAAAGGTCAGTCTCCCGAAGGATTTACTTCCCCAAATATTGAGAAGGCAAAGGAAGAGGCTTCTCCAATCATGCAACAAGATGTTGAAGTTCCTGAAGAAGGTGAAGACGAAATTAATACTGATGAATTATTAGCTCCTGAAGAGGAAACTCCTGCGGCATCAGATGACCAGTAATTATTTAAATAAAATTTAAAAAAATCCACTTGTTATTTTTAGCAAGTGGATTTTTTTTTGATCTTGTATGAAAAATAAATTTTCAATATGGATAATTCCGGATTAATTAAAATAAAAGAAAGACTTCAAAAAACCATTTCCGCTCTTGAGGACCAGACCAGAGCTTTAAGGGAAGATTTAATTCAGGTAAATCAACTGATAGAAGGTGAAGAAAAGGATTTGAGCAGGGCAGGAGAGGAGCTGAAGAAACAGCTGGTAGAAACCAAAATAAAAATTGATGAGAATAAGGAAAAGTTAGAAAGCCTTTCGGAAGAGGATTTAAATTCTACAGAGATTGAATTTATATCTGATTTAGAAAAGGAAACTATTGCCATGCTTCATCGGATGCAGGATAAAGTAAATTCTAATGAAGTTTTGGCTGAATTGTATAAAGAGGTTCAGGAAAATAAGAAGACTTCCACATCTTCTGCAGGACAACCGGAGAAAGAATCAGAATTGTCCCCTGAAGAAGAATTGAAAAAATTGAGAGATGAAAAGGAGCTGGAGGAAAAAGTAGAAGAATTCAGGAAAACAGACGCACTGAATGAGTTGAAAAATAAACTGAAGCAAAATAAAAAAGACCAGTGAAAACTCAGTCATGGTCGGAAGAAATTCCGACCATTTTTAATTTTAAAGATTCGTTCCGGGTTACCTCCAGCTAGATAAATCATAATGGCAATAGCAAGTTCTCTTATTTCGGTTTTAAACCTTCTTTTAGCAGTTTTATAACCAATATTATTAGCTTTTTTATAAATAAGCAGGAGCATGGCAACTATTAGGGTCATATAAATGATGACTTCAATACCATTTTTATTGAGTGATAC
>NZ_KB903508.1 GCF_000379765.1 Flexithrix dorotheae DSM 6795 | reverse complement strand
TAATACCCGCTTTACTTAATTATAGTGGTTTTGCTTATTTCGGCATTAATTGTCCGAAATGTGGCGCAAAATATTGGTAATGGAAACCGCATAATAAGCGGATAAGTGATAAATCGTCAGGGGCCTTTTCACATGGATTTTATAATATGCCTTGATTTCTCGCATTATCCTGCATGCATTTCTATAGCTACACTTTTCTAAGTCCATAATATCACGAGGATAGGCCCGGATAGCCCTTGTGATTTTAAAAATCTCTTTTACATCTTCATTCTTTTGTTTTAAAATAGCTGATTCCATTTTTCAATATGTGTTAAGTGAATAATTATTAAATGTCAATTTTGCCCCAGGTATCAATTAGGATTGAATTTTTGATTAAGCAGATGTATTTTAATGAGCTTCGCTACCGCTTCGCAGGTTTCTAACATCAAATCAGGTTCATAAACATCGATATTTATGACATGCTTGACATCATTTATAAAATAGGGATGCTCATAAGTTTGCAAATAATAATCTTGAAGCTGGTATTGTATTTCTTCAGCTTCTTCCTGAGTCAATTCAATTTTAGTACTCAGCCCGGAAAGGTCCTTTGTCATACCGTTTGACCTGCAAAATACTTTTTCATCATTCTTGGAGATGTATTTTGCAATGTATGAACCAAGGGAGCGCAGATTTGCGACTCCTGATGCTTTAACCGGATTGACAAGCAATCCTAATTGTTTCAGTCGGTTCTTTGTTATGTCTTGTGCCATTGGTCTACGCAAAAACTCACCGTACATATGATTTTTAAGCATTGGCACAAAGAAGGAAGGAAGTTTTCTGATTTTCCCTTCTTTAGTTTTTGAAATATCCTTTATAATGGCACGACAGCCCAATTGATGACACAATTGAAGCCAGTACAAATTCACATTTTCTACATTCAAATATGAATTTTTAGACTGTATAAAAATGCAGTGAAAATGTATTGTATTTGTAGCTTTTCCACCGTCCTTTTTTCGTTTTCCTGTTTGCCTTTCGGCAACCCAGATATACGATTTTAGACCGTGATTTTTTCTCAAATTATCTAATAGTTTTAAAAATTGTTTCTGAAATAATTCATCATGTTTTTCGGGTTCATATTGAATTGATGAATTGTGGAAGGGAGGTACTGTAAAAGTGTACCATAAAAATCTAGAGCCTTGAAATTTTTCTTTTTGGTAGTATAAAAAATGACAGATTTCTTTCAATCTTCGCTTTCTTGCATTATTCATAGTTGAGCCAGTAGAAGCACGATTATTACGATCGTACTTTAGTTTAAAAAGTTCTTGAAGTAATTTAGATTTATCTTCAATTCCTGCTATGCGGGTAGTCAAATAGTTATATGAATTGAAGTCATGCGAATATCTTTGGATATCGGCCTGTAACCAAGTCTTCTCAGTGTTCAGCTTTGTTAATAATTCTGAATTTGGTACTTTTTTATCTTTTAGGCTTTTTTTATAGCTGTGAAATTTACGGATTTTACAATCCATTGTGAATTGTATGGTTTGATAACCTTTGTTAATCTTGCTAAAGTCGCAAGATTCTTGCATATTTGGAGTCATTCGTGAACCTTGTTTGCAATACGGGGTTTTTTATTGCTATCTGACTGCGAATCAGATATTTGCAATATGTGTTAAAATATAATTTTAATAGAATCACTAAGGCTAGTACAAAATTGTACTAGCTTTTTTTTTGCTTATATTTTATTTCCCCCGCATTTGATTTAACATAACATCTTTTAAATTTTGATAATAACTTTCGTTATGTTAAGTACAACATAATTCCTATCAGGTCAATATCCCGATGAGGCATTTTTTTTCAAAATAACTGTTTAACTAAAAATTCCTCTAATAAATTTTTTTACACAAAAGTCTACTTGTCCTTCTATCCCTGGCTACGAACGAAATGAAATAAGTTCCTTTATCCATTGTATTAATAAAATCTTAAATACATTGTTATCCGAATGGTGCCTATTCACTTCTTACACATTAACCATCGTATTCAATGCCAATAATTCCAGTCCAGCAATCTGGTTCTAAAAATAAGCGAAAGATGATTATTCCTCCTCTTTTTTGTTAGTAATCCTATTAAATCAAATGGAATTTCCTTAAACCCTGGCCATTTTTTGTAAACAAGAAATTCCTTTTTCAATGAAAAATCACAATTTCTCCATTCTAAAAAATCTATATTCTGATTAGCTTCTATATTTTTACCATAATCAAACACAACTTTTCCGTTGTTTCTGTCAACTTAGCCAAATAATAATCTGTCTCAAATTTTTCAAAACTCTAAAAAGATAATCTAAATATCTATCAATTTAGTCATAAACTGTCCCTGGAGTAGGATAATCAGTATTTGCATCATCAATAACTATAACCCAATCAGGACCACCCATTGATTTACGCAACCTATCCTTCCATTGTGGGGAAAATGTTCCTGTATTTTTAAATTCTCCTATAAAATAGGCAAGACCTGTTCTAGGGTCATAATACCAAGCCTTTATTGTATCCGAATTTATAACATCCGTTTTTAATTTTAAATCCCTAACAATTGGGAAATAAGCNATAATATANGTAGCGTCATTTTTTCCTNGNGTTCCATNCCTTGTGGCTATTTTATAGTCGGCAATGGAAAAATTATCACCCAGAATAACAGAATTATCGGGGATGCGGGAAAGAAAAGGACGCGATAAGAATAAATTCTTTAGATGAATGACTTGAAAACTTCCGGCTGCCTCAATAGCTTCCTCCCAAAATGCAAGAGGATTTAAGACTGGCGGGNATTCTTTTTTNTTCATCTGCCATACTCCGTTATTACCGTATGTGGTACCAAAGGCACCAGCCATAACCGACCAGTACATTGCTCTTCTTGGGTCATAATCTGTAGTATAACCATTGATTTCATTGAACCCAATTGGGATATCTTCATAAATTGGTTCTGCATCGATCACAGGTTTTGTTGGTGTAAAATTATAATCACTATCTATCATTTTAAAGTTGGGTATATCCCTGTTTCCATGACCTGATTGCATCATATAAAAATCTAAATG
Organism: Flexithrix dorotheae DSM 6795; assembly: GCF_000379765.1. Lineage (GTDB taxonomy): Bacteria > Bacteroidota > Bacteroidia > Cytophagales > Flammeovirgaceae > Flexithrix > Flexithrix dorotheae. The sequence goes on along the minus strand of NZ_KB903508.1, from coordinate 1,353 downwards.
TTTGGCAATATTTGGATATTCGGTAATGGAATGCTTTCCTGATATATGATAGGATATGAGATGTTTCCTTTCCGCTCCTTTTCTAAGTCCCTTTATCATGTTCAACCAGATTTCTTCTTTGCCCTCAGGTAGCCTGTCACCACCAACAATCCAAATTATATTCCATTGATCTTTATATCTCTTCCCAAGGAACTCCCCATATTCAAAGGCATTATCAGGGGTGAAAATATTAACATTTTCAAAAAAAGGATGGTGCTTGTCTTCCGTATGAGCTCCCCAAGTGGGTAATAAAGCCATATATAACCCATAATTTGCAGCTAATGCAACTGCCTTGTCAACTTTTCTGAAATAATCCTCATTAGGATTTGTCGGATCATTGTTATTCAAAGGTAAAAACCCTTCAGGAGTTGGTTTTGTAACACCATCGCATTCACCTAATAATACGGTTTGAATTACCGTAAACCCTTTTGCAGCACGATTTCTGAGATAATGCTCAATCTCATCTAAATTAAGTTTATGATATAATTCCCATCCAGTATCACCCATCCAAAAAAAAGGTTTCTCATTATCTTTCACCAAAAACCTGCCATTATCACTTACTTTCAAGTACTGTTGACCAAACGTTATATTCTGATTACTAAAAATAATCAGGACAATACTTATAAGAAATAATAATTTTTTCATTCTGATATTTTTATACGATTTATTTTACCAGGCTTATAAAACAGGTAATCATTATTTTATTTTGGAAGGATTTCCTTTTAAAATTTGAACTTAGCAATTCAATTTACCCAAAACAGATGTTGTTGATCATCTAAAAGTTTCTTTTTTAGTAAATTATAATCAATTTGCTGAACAGCAACATTTTTATCAATTGCCTGACAAGCTGCTGTAGCAGCAGACTGGCCCAAAACCATAAAAACAGGTTCCATGCGAATTGATCCATAAGCTATATGAGTTGCACTTAGGCAAATTGGGACTAATAAATTCATACACTCTTTTTGTTGAGGAATGATTGATCTGTAACTTATCGGGTAAGGTGCTGCAACTTTGGCTTCTACATTTCCTTCATTTTTCACAAATCCCTCCTTAGTTACATATCGTTGTGTATTGTGTGAATCCATACCATAGGCCGCTAGTCCTATACCATCATCCACAACTTCCAAACCTTCACAATTATACTGGGTCATTATATAAGCACCTTTCATACGTCTGGCTTCTCTCACATATAATTGTTCCTGCCAGCCGTCTTCCCTTACAAATTCATCTTTACAAGTACCCCACCTAGCTACCTCATTCCTCACATGGTCAGGAATCCTTGGATGATTTGCCAGCGTCCACATCAATCCTTTC
>NZ_KB903507.1 GCF_000379765.1 Flexithrix dorotheae DSM 6795 | reverse complement strand
GCATCATCACAATCCGTATTATCAGCAACATAACCTTCTGGTTGATTACAAGATTGCAGACTATCATTCACATTACCAAAACCATCGCCATCTTGATCTGCATACCAAATGGTTTTATCAGTAGCCTCTTCATCTATTTCTCCATCACAATCATTATCCAGGCCATCACATAGTTCTAGAGCGCCAGGATAAATATCCTTATTTATATCATCACAATCCGTATTATCAGCAACATAGCCTTCTGGTTGATTACAAGATTGCAGACTATCATTCGCATTGCCAAAACCATCGCCATCTTGATCTGCATACCAGGAAGGTAAAGGAGCAATAATATTCACCGTTTGCTCAGCCTTTGAGTTATTACCTGCAGCATCTATGAAATCCCAGGTTATTTGATATGTTCCTACGGTTTCAAAGCTGGTAATATCTGAAGTAATTCCGGTTATTACGCCATCACAATTGTCTTTAGCCTCAGGAATTGGAATATATATTTCACAAGCATTTCCCTCAATAGGGCTTAAAATGGGTATTATTGGAGCAGTTTTGTCTGTTGTAGTAACCTTTAGCACATTGCTTTCTGATTTATTACCTGCTGCATCATATGCTTCCACTAAAAAATCATATACTATACAGGAGGATAAATTAATCACTTCAAAATGGGTCTCATCTGTACTGCCTAATAAAATTTTATTTTCCCCTTCCAATTTGAAAACCTTATATCCTTCTACACCCACATTATCAGTAGAGTTAGTCCAGAATAGGGAAACACTGGTATTCGAAATACCCCCTTTGCTCAGCGCTGGTGAAGTAGGGGGATCTATATCTGGTGTATCAAAAAAGGTTAATTGGCCTAACCAGGGATTTGCTCCATTCGTCCAATTAAAATCTGCCATTTTGATAAAAGCATCTGTAGAAGGTTCATATTCGAATAATACACCAAAGTCATTTGTACCTCCAAAAGTTGTCATCCCGTAGAGCTTTCCATTTAGGAGCGTCAAATTACTTCGTGGTTCTCCTCCTTCGGAGAGTCGAAAGATATGTACCGTATTGAAGCTATTACTAATAGGATCGAAAGAAAAAATAGTACCCTGAATGTTAGGCCCTCCATTTCTAGTAACTCCATATAGAATACCATTGAAGACCGTAAAATTGCCTTTAGGATCTGGTGAGTACCCAAATGATTCAGAACCATTAAAGCTATATAATTCATTATAAATTCTGTTAATTGGGTCAAAAGAATAAATAATACCCATTGTGCTTGATCCACCCCCACTTGTAAAACCATAAAGTTTTCCGTTTAGCTCCGTTAGGCCACTGTTAGGTCTTGCCTTATTAGTTATATCATACAATTTGGTATAAGTATTTGTTTTAGGATTAAAGGAAAATATCACTCCTCCATCACTTACTCCTCCCCATGATGTTGTTCCATAAAATTTATCATTTAATATCACCATCCCTTTTACAGGAGACTCCCCATTAATACCATCAAAATCGTGTAGTTTTTTATAAGTGTTACTACTTGGTTCATATGAGAACATAACCCCATAATTATTCTCTCCACCACCACTAGTCATTCCATAAAGTTTGTCTTCAAATATTAGAAGTCCATCCGTTGGACTTAGCCCATTACTGCCATCAAAGTCAAATAAGTTAGTAAAGGTAACAGTTTGTGGATTATAAGAGTAAATATACCCTTCATTGTATTTTCCACCAATAATACTCATCCCATAAAGTATATTATCAAGTTCAATCAGGCTACTTTCTCGAAAACTATCATCGGGAAAACTAAAAGGTGCAGGATCTGCTAATGTTTTTGTATTTAAATCGTACTCAATAATAGCTCCATGACCATTTTCACCTCCGTTATCTGTTGTTGCATAAAACTTTTGAGCCTTAAGAAAAAATGGACTTGCAACCAATAAATACCACAGCATTAAAATTTTTAGTTTGCTGAATTGAAGTGTCATAATGATTTCTTTGCTGTTAAATTTAGTATAGAGTAGAGGTTAGATACAACTTTTTAATACCTCTTTCCAATGTTAGTTAAAACTAAAGGCATTAAAAAATTCATTGTTTATACAATAATAATAAAACACCTTGTATTTAGGCTCTGTTTCTAATGGTATATTGTATTAATTGACAAATCTTAACACAACATGTTTTTAAATTTTAGACAACCTTTAATAACTCCCCAATTACAAGTACATATATGTCTTTATTTCGGGATAGTTTTGTTTAGAAAATTTACTGACCTAGAATTTGATCGAAAGGAGATTTTCAATATCACCTTTCTAGTTACTCTAATCTAAATACAAGGAAAGCTAGTTCCGAACAATTTTATAAAAATCTCAATTTAAGGATAGGAATTAAAATAAATTTTACTTAAAGTTTAACCAAATGCATTAAACATAAGTGCACTAATTATATTACACTATACATACTAAATAATACTTAGTGCACCAGCTCAGGAAGAAATTGAAGTAATGCATTTTAAGTATACCTAAAATACATCCCCTGACTTCCAGAGTTATTTTACCGCATTTTAATGATCAAGGTAATATTCCTCCTTATGCCGCATATCTACAATTATTAAATGCTGCAATATTCTCCATAAAAACCTCCCTGATATCCTCCAATAACCTATTTTATTCAAATATGCTGCATGCTTCTCAAAATATACCTCATTTTATGCTGCATGAAAATGTTATAATTAAATGATATAAAATAATTGTATGAACTTGATTCAAAAGCAAGCTGATAAATTTGTTTTCAATAAAATGGGAGAGGATCATAGACCTCATAAAGATTTTATTGATGAAGTTAGATATGAATGTAAAAGGGATTCTTATAAGATTGTTTTTCTGGAAAGGGTGATACAAAAAGCTAAAATAGAATATGATGAGCACTTAAAAATTTGTCCTAATGTGGATGAATGTGTGGTAAATGAGTTCTTCGAAAATACTTTATTTTTTCTACAAGAAGACATTGAGATTGATTTAGAGCCAGAAGATTTTAATGGAAGTGAAAAGGATTTAATTAACAAGCAACTCCAAAAAATACTAGAGGAAATCAATGCTGTTAAACTAGGTCAGCAAATTACATACGATGATTTTAGTGAAGACTTAAAAGACTTATTATTTTTAAAAAGAAACCCTTGTTAAAATTATTTCAGATAATTATGATAGCTTGATTGCTGGTCTTAGTGGGTGACCCTGGATTATCATGAAGTATGACACTCATTTGAGCAATAATAACAGCCGTTTGATTGTGCATAATATTTTTTAGCTTCTAGTACAGCTAGTCTACAATTCGGAAAATCACCTAAATATTTTCTGTTTTCTGTTTCAGGCATGAAAGAACAGCCATTTTTATGTACTTCATGATCGCCATTGCTTTGGACATTTTTATTTACATAGTACAGGGCCATAATTTGTGTGTTTTATTGGAAATAAGGATTTAATAATTTAAATCTATATATTAAATCACAGAATTAATATAACCAATTATGGGTATTTTTAATATTGTATTTTTAAAAATATGAAAGTACGTATGTAAAATTTAAATATGGGCTAATTCTGCTTTATTAAAAATCAGGTCTAAATTTGAATTATCCTAACAACTAAAAACAATTATGCTAACACTTGAACTAATAGACCACTTCCTAGACCTAGATAAATATGGTAAAGAATATGTAATTGCCAAGGATCGAGAGCTGGAGCACCTTACTGCTTTCATGAATAAGAAATTTACTTCAATTAGAGAGCTGGTAAAATCAAAATTATATCCTGAAAATCCTATTGGAAAATATTTATGTGTGATTGATTTTCTTCATATTGAATATGGATTTCAGATTGTCATATTTTATCACAATAATTATGATCAGCTTTTAGAATTTGCAAAAGCAATAGACCAGGTAACACGAGATATTTGTATTAATATCTGGGGCAATTTAAGAGATAAACCTAATGGTAAAGGTAAAACTGGAGATGAACTTTATTGTAATAAACCAAATAGCAACTTAGGTTTTCCAAGGATCTAATAATTAATGCTGGTTATTTTTGACCGGGAAAAAGATTACTATGGAGATTCCCATAATTAAAAATTTGTAGCTTGGCTGATGTCAGTCTGAGTTCTAAGTTTATGATATTATTCCAATATTTAAGCCATTATATGTTAATCAATTTGTTGCTGATCTATTTAGTTTTATAAGATATTGCTAGCAATTGAACGATAAACTTCAGATAAAGAGACTGCATCCAAATGAGGGTGTGGTCTTTTGTTTTTGGGTGATAATATTTTTAACTTACAGAAGTGATTTAAAAGTTACAAAATTATCTTAAGGGTCCAGGTGCTATCTGTGCCCTTTTTTATTTCCTGGTACTATACCAATATTTAGACTTCTATATTTTCAATCGCAATTAACACCTATTTTTTATAACGGGACCACACTTTTGGGCGGGTGTGGTCTTTTTTGTGAAATATTTAGCTAATTCCCCGCTTGAAAAGTATTAACATTTTTTTCATAAAAAGTTCTATCCNTACTCTTACCTGAGGGTATGGTTTTTTAATTGTCCAAACGAAACCGATATTGGGTATTTTTTATGTTATAGTGGCTTTGCTTTGTTATTTTTTGTAGGTTGGTAGAAACGAGAAATTAAATAAATGTTATTGTGGGAATAACAACTAAGATATTAGTAATATGAAAATTTGTTTTATTATAAGTTGCTTCATCTTATTGTTTTTGTTGTCGTGTAATGATGATGAAATATTCATTACTAAAGATGTCCAAGTTTTTTTAAATGGAGCAATAGATATAATGGAAAGAAATTCAAT
>NZ_KB903506.1 GCF_000379765.1 Flexithrix dorotheae DSM 6795 | reverse complement strand
ATATCCTTTTCGGAGGCATTTGCAATCGCAAATTTTAAGGAAGCAAACTTGGCACTACCTATTTTATCCACCCCACTTTTAGAAACTAATATTTCCCGTCCCAAAGAAGAACCAACAATGGAAAAAATTCCTATCATTACTAATAGATAANTTTTCCCTAAATGGAGCCAAATCTTTAATGTTTTAATTTTCATGGAGTATTAGATTGGTTATCGTTTAGCAAAACTAAGTCTTAGAAAAGCCGAAAAAATGCCATTTTCACCTATTTTCATCAGTTTTCAGAAAATAGGTTTTTTACCTACTTTTTTAAGATATGACCCTGGAAACATATAGAAGGGAGTACGACCAGAAGTTGTTAGCTGAAAGGAAAGGTCAATAAAATGATTTGGTTCTTGTGTGAACCACCCTCATATCTTCCATGCGTTCCGGGTAACTGGAGGGTGTGAAGCGAAGATAGTAAACCATATACGATGATAAAGTTAAGCATTTGTTGAACACCTGTAAGAAGCTCTCTTAATCTGAAAGAGTGAAAAATGGTTGATACACTCTGACCAAAACGATAAGATACTAGGATATTACTCTTGCCCTTAGTAATACACCAAGGGTTCATAATGTAAAATTTTAATTAATAAAAATGAAATAATTAAATTTAATTAAAAATTATTTTTTCATATAACCAAAATCAAATCATCCTCAATAGTCGGGTAAGAATGCCTCCTTACGAAGACACTCTCCCCTAAGGTACTGTACGTGCGACTTTCACCGCATACAGCCGGGACACGCTGTCTCAAGCAAATGAAACAACAGATAGGTTTGATGTCTGCTGCGGCTGTATTGAAAAACGGTCATTACTATGTAACTGCTTGTGACAATTGGGGTGTAGTAACTGAAAGTTTTCCAGGTTATTTGAGCCACTAAAATATTCATTTACTACATGATAGGTATTTTTGAAAGTTTCACTTGTGATCTTGGCTTGGCATACTTTACACCTTCCTTCTTGCCTGAGGTAAAGTTTCCTTAATTTTCCACTGGTAGATTGCAGCATCAGTCATGGCGATCCTCAAAATATAATTCCCAATCTGGATCAAAAGGATTGGCATTACCTTTAATTTTAACATGTCGTTTGATTTTAACCTTTCTCATCTTAAATAAGTGTAACTACTTCATTGTCTTTTCCTCTATCGAAGAATTGGCTTTTTCCTGAGTATGGATGGTGGTAATATTTTCTATTAATCCAATTCCAAGACTTATCAGGATGTTTTCTTTTCAGCCATCTTCGAAGTTTTAAGAAAATAAAATAGTCTACTTTATTGTAGGTTGCTTTGGCAACTATATGTCGATGGTAATAAGCCCATCCTTTAAGTATGGGATTTAACTTTCGGATCAATGCCCAAGCCGAAGCTGCTTTCATTTTTCCAAAGATTGTTTTGATTTTGGTGAACAAACTCTGTAAATTGTACTTACTTGGTGTAATTAACAATTTTGTTCCGTATTTACGGATATTTTGTCCCAAAAAATCAAACCCCGTTTCAATGTGGGTAATTTTGGTTTTCCTCTCTGATAATATCAGCCCTCTTGGTTCAAGAAAGGCTTTGATGGCAGGAATTACTTTTTCTTCCAAAACCTCTTTCATTGAAGCTGTGACAATAAAATCATCACAATACCTTATGAAATTAATTTTATAAAGCGAAGTAGGTCTTCTATTCAAACCATGAGTTTTTATAGGGCCACAGTTTTTTCTTCTCAAAGGAAGTTTCATAAACCGATAGACCCTTAATACTCATTTTCTATTCCAGATATAGCCCTGCTGACAGATAGGACCAAAATATTCATCAAACCCCCGAGTAGGCAACTCTTCTGCCAACTTGGTAAGCTTATCGATCACCTCAATATCATCCTTTTTGCTTTGGTAATACCACATCGACCTGGCTAGTTTCACCAGTTTACAAGATCTTTCTATACTCACTCCACATTGCTTTTGAAGATAGGCCGCTTGTTTTCGCTTCTCATCCGGGCCTAGAACCGGGCCACGTTGGCTTTTTTGACAATACATCTTTGAGCATGACATGATCCAGACTCAAGTCAGCATACATTCCAGTGTGGAGCACTGTTTAAGACGCCTGTTTTCTTCCCGTAATTCCTTAAGTTCTTTCAATTGACTAGCATCCATGCCGGAATACTTCTTTCGCCAATTGTAAAAAGTAGCTTTGTAGATCCCCAATTCCCTACAAATTGCCTCTACAGTTCGACCTTGCTCATTCTCTTTCAGCGCATTAATCATTTGCTGTTCGGTAAATACTTTTTTTTTCATCCCTGACAGTTATTAGTTTACAATATACGATTTTTTTCGCCCTTATAACTGTCCTATTTTTGGGGAAGGCTACAAAAATAGGAGAAATAAAATTTTACTATAATTAACTCATATGAAATGATATTCTCAATTTGATTTTGAACAAAAATGCTTTTTTTTACCAAGTATTACTTTATTCCTAGAATAATTAAAAAGTTACTAACAGACTGTAAGATTCAATTAATAAATATGGATTTTTTTAAGGAATTATTTGCTCAAAATTTTATGCCTCACGGGCATTGTTATTACTGGAAACCGGAAATTCTTTGGCTTCATGTCATTTCTGATGGATTGATTTTTTTAGCCTACTTTACCTTACCGATTGCATTGGGTTTTTTTATTAGTAAAAGGAAAGATTTAGCTCAGTTTAAATCTATATTTATACTGTTCAGTACTTTTATTTTATTATGTGGATTTACCCATATAATAGAAATTTATGTAGTATGGAATCCAATGTATCGTTTTTCTGGAATTATTAAAGCAATTACAGCATTAGTTTCTGTGGTAACCGCTGTTGTTGCCTGGCCAATGATTCCTTTAGCCTTAGCCCTTCCTAGTCCATCCATGTTACAAAAAACTAATAAAGAATTACAAAAAGAGATTGCCAAACGAAAGAAAATAGCCATTCAATTAGAAGAATATCAACACGAACTTGAAGCCACTATTGAGGAATTAAAAAATACTCAGGCCAAATTAGTGCAATCAGAAAAAATGATGTCTTTAAGCATTTTAACTGCAGGAATTGCTCATGAAATCAATAATCCGGTAAACTTTATCAATGCAGGAGTTCAAGGTTTAAAAAAACAATTAAAAAAAATATTTATGTTAATTGAAGAATATAAAAAAATAAATAGTGAAAATATCCAAAGAAAACTTCAGGAAATTGACCAGTATGAGAAGCAAATTCAATTTGAGGATACTTATCAATTATTAAGTAAAGTTTTGAATAATATTGAAATTGGAATAAAAAGAACCAGCAATATTGTAAAGGGATTAAATGCTTTTGCTCAACAAGATATGAAAACTATCCAAAACTATAAAATCCAGGATGGAATAGATAATACTTTGGGGTTGCTTTCCCATTTAATAAAAAACAGGATCCATATCGTAAAAGAGTATCACACAGTTTCTGACTTTAGAGTTTCCCCAGGCCTGATTAATCAGGTTTGGATGAATATCCTGTTAAATGCAATTCAAGCTATTGACCAGGATAAGGAGGGAATTATTACCATTAAAATTCTCCAAAAGGATGATCAGGTACATGTATCTATAAAAGACGATGGACCAGGAATACCAAAAGAAGTAAAGGATCAGATATTTGTGCCATTTTTTACTACAAAGGAGGTGGGAAAAGGAACTGGCTTAGGACTATATATTTCCCAAAATATTATTGAAGAAATTGGTGGTACTATTCAGGTAAATAGTATTCTGGGAGAAGGGAGTGAATTTAGGATTACAATACCTGTGGGAAATTAAGGAAATTATTCCTCTGACAAAAAGAAAGATGTAAAGTATCACAAAAGAAACTTTCAAAAATACCTATCATGTAGTAAATGAATATTTTAGTAGCTCAAATAACCTGTAAAATATTTTGGTACTATCACAAACAATAACACACTGCCTCAATATAGCAGCCATCAACCAAACTGTTTTTTCATTTGCATAAATTCGATTGGCCCTGACACTTGCCTAAAAACTGGCATGTGAATTTCGGGAAACAAAAAAAGTGGACATTTGCCCACCCCCTTTTGAGATAAGTTGCTCAATTATTTTAAACTGCGAATGACAGATTATAAACGAATTATAAAATCCTTATTGTAATACAAATAAAAAAGGGTCTAGAAAACCCCTAGACCCATGAGAAAAATTTGTAAATGTTTAAATCACCTTTGGTATAAGTTAAAACTATTTTCGAACTGATTTAAACTTTTAATAAAAACTTGATCCAATTATTGAGGGCAAAGATATAATGCCAAGCCTGCCAACTGAGCATTGTTGTATCAAATCGATTCAAGAAAGTTCGGTAAGCATCCATCCAGGCATTACTTCTTTCTATCTTATATCTTTCTTTATACATCAGCCCATCAAAATAAGCTTCATTTTCATCTAACTGCCTGTTATTACGTTTGTTAGCCGCTACATTCAATATAATGCCGTAGGTTTCACAAAGTTTTTTGAGCGCTTTTCCATCAAAACCAGCATCGGCATTTAAAAACAAGCCATCAACAGGAATGCCTGCAGCAATTAGGATGTCAAACTGATTTTAAGTGAATTTCAAGTTGATAAAGATCGTGATGATTGCCTGATAAGGGAGGCAAAAAACCAACTATATTTCCATTGCGATCTGCTAACCAGATGGTGTTGCTGGTTTTTGTTTTTTTTCTTCCCTGATAACAGACTGACTCACCTCCTTTTTTAGCCGGACTATGTGTCCCATCCATCAACATTAAACTTAAGTCTAACATCGATTTGTGCTGCTTAAAAAAAATCATCCAGGCTTTTTTCCAACTCCCGTCTTTACACCATTTGCGAAAGTGATGGTAAATCGCTCCATATTTAATCTTACCACTGCTAATCAGGGACTTACAGGGTAAAAGTGACCATTGCACTCCGGTTTTAAACTTATACAATATAGCATTTACTATTTCCCACATGGGAACTTTACTTGAATATCCTCGTTTTGCCTGACTCAATTTTGGTAAAAAATATTTTGTTATTATACCTTTACAGAATATGCGTATCATCTTGAAAGATTTAGTGAAAGGTTAGAGAGTCACTAAGTTCGATGTTGATACGCTTTTTTTTAACTTTTTGACCAATAAGTTTAAATCACTTCTTCATATAAAAACAAAAAACCACACCTAAAATAGATGTGGTTCCTATTCTACAAATAGGCGTTTTTTAATTACGATTGATAGGTAAAATAAATACAGAAGTGAGTAACATATAGAGGCTTATATGTAAGACTAATTCAAAAAAAATAAAAAAGGATTCAGATAGTACCTGGACCCTTTAAATAATTTTGAAAACTTAAAATACAAACGTAATTCATTAGGGTTATTGCAAACAAAAAAAGACTATATCCTTATTTGGATATAGTCTATTTAACTGAAGTTCATCATGATACAATCGACAAACCATAAATACTAAAACAGATCAATAAGAAACTGATTAACATATGGTGGCGCAAATATAGATAATAATATTTCAACCCTTGGATTCAACCAACTGGTTAGTTTTTGATGTATCCAGGTGCCCTGATTTTGACCAAAGCGGGAATTAGTAACTTTTTTACTAGGCTGTGACGACAATCTTTTTTGGATATCGTCAGTTTCACGTCTTTTTGGCAGCAAAAAATGACCAGTATTAAGGCATGATTATTTGGAAACACAGTTTTAAATATAGCGAATTCGCCATATTATCTTTCTTTACCACTCATTTCTGAGTTCAAAACACACTCGCCATAAACAAATCAGGCTCTTCCGGATAATCCTCAATTACAAAATCAGTAGAGTAATTACCTCCTTCACAATTAATTGTAAATGTTTAGGTAGTGCATAAAGATTCTATTTCAAATTCATAAGTACCAGGAANTACCTTTTCGAAGGTGAAATTATTAGCCTCTCCATTTTCTACATTAGTTCCAGGNACATAATCAAAATACATAAGAAAATCTGATAAAGCTTTATNCTAGGATGCCTCCAGAAAATATCCATCAAAGGAATGATATGGATTATTACCATCCTCATTTATAAGTTTTATAGAAATAGTGCCGGAAGCGAAATGACCGATAGCTGATGTTACAGATAGTTAGATTTCTACTTTTCAATCCATTCAACAGCTTTTTGAAGGATATTTTGNGCGTTTGCTTCCTCGTCTGGAATTATTTGATTGCCAAATAAATTTAAATTTCTATCAGCCATAAATGCTGTTGCCAAATATAAAGTAGAATTATCACTCAGTTTAAATGCAGTATTTGCAGTAGATAGACCGCAGGTAGCTGTTCCAAAGCTTTTAGTATCATCTC
>NZ_KB903505.1 GCF_000379765.1 Flexithrix dorotheae DSM 6795 | reverse complement strand
TCCAATAACTGCTCCTGTACATGAACAGGCAGTAAGGTGGCTTTATCTACTAATAATTGAACAGCTCCCATATTGATGAATATAATTTTTTACTTTAAACAAATTTAATTTATTGGTGGGCACGACCAGATTTTAAGAAACCAGTTTTTGCTGCACTTCATTTTTAAACAGAAATGCATCCAGCAACTCTTTTACAATCATTTTTTTATCATCTGGCAGATTGGTAATCCGTTTGAATTGATTGACCAATTCCTTATCCCCAATTCCTCCGGCAAGCTCTTCTCTTGAACCATACATCAGAAAATCAGTAGAAGTATCCAGTGCATCTGCAATTTTGGAAAGTACATCTGCCGATGGTTGTGAGCCTTTATTTTCATACCGACCAATCTGGGTATAATGTACACCCACTGCTTTTCCCAACTCAGACTGGGATAAAGCTTTATCTATTCTTGCTTTTTTTAGCCTTTCTGCAAAACTCATAGTTATAAAAGTCTTTATGATACTATGTAAATATACAGCAAAGGCATCATCAATTCAACAAAATTAAAGCTAATACACATAGTTTGCAAGGAATATACTTGTTTATATCCATGAGTATTAATATTATTGTAATGCAAATACTCATAATTAAACTTTTTTTAAATTAATTTTTCACTCAAATGACCATCCCAGAAATCAAATCGGAGTTGACTATTCAGATGGTGCTGGCGCATTATGGGTTGCGGATGCTGCGTGGGCATCAGTTGTGCTGTCCTTTTCATGATGACAAGACTCCGAGCATGCGGATTTATTTAAAGACGAATACCTTCTGTTGTTTTAGCAGCAACTGTTCGGCTGGCACTGGAGATGTGATTGATTTTATTCAGTTGAAGGAAAAATGCAGCAAGCACGAGGCAATTGTCAAAGCCAAAACGCTGATTGGAGCAACTGAAAAAACGGTGAACCAGTTTTCCCGACAAACCATGATGATGAGGTTCTGGGAGAGCTGCCGGGAAGGGATCAAGCGCAGTCCGAAGGCACAGGAGTATTTAAGTTCGAGAGGATTAGCAGACAATGCAGCAGGTTATTGTGGCGAAAAATCCATGAAGCACTGGGCGTTGCCTTTGCGAAAAGCGGCTGCCCAATACGGGCTACAGCAAAAAGGCACGCCTCACTTTCAGCAATGTGTGATCTTTCCTCTGCTGGATGCCGAAGGAAAACCCGCCAGTTTTTACGGTCGGGCTGTTGGTGAGAAAAAACACGTTTACCTGCCAGGAGGACACTGTGGGTTGTATCCAGCTTATCCCAAAGGCACAACTACCACAGTGATTTTAACCGAAAGCATTATCGATGCCGCCAGTCTGCAACCGCATACAGACCATGCCGTACTGGCTTTGTATGGCACGAATGGCATCACAGCCGAACACTGGCAGGCACTGGGTAATCTGGAGGGTTTAAAAGAAATCATCCTGTTTTTAGATGGGGATGAAGCAGGCAAAGCAGCCAGCGTCCAACTAGCAGAAAAGCTGCACAGCCGTATGGAAAAGCTGATTATTAGCCAAATAGAAACACCAGAAGGCGAAGATGTAAACAGCCTTTTAGTCAGTCACTCAGAAGAAGCCGAAGGACTTTTTGAGCATTTATTAAAGGAGCGAAAAACACTGAAAGTGCCTAAAGCAACCTCGGTAGAAATGGCGAAAATAATCGCCCTGGAAAAAGCAGAAACCACTGAAAATCCAACAACAAAACCCACTGAAACCACCGCAAAAACTACTGCTAAAAATACCGGAAACTTCAACAGCAGCAACCCGCTGAACCTGCTCTACGATACTACAGGGCTGCTTTTAAGTGTAAAAGGCGGCTTACGGCTGGACAATGACTGGCAGGCGATGAGTGCCTTAAAAGTCAGTTTGCATATTGAAAACAAAAACACAGGCAGAAAATACCGCAGCAAGATCGATTTGTATGAAGGCAAACAGGTGCAGAAACTGGCGCAGGAAGCAGCAGAAGCCTTAAACCTGCGNCCACAAGTCATACAATCCGGTCTGGAGGAACTCACCGATTTACTGGAAGCTTACCGGGAAAAAGCCCAGCAAAAGCAGCGTGAAGAGCAGGAAAATACACCTTCTTCGGCAGTACCACTGGCAGAAAAACAGGCTTGTCTGGACTTTTTAACTGCGCCCTGTCTGCTGGAAAATATCAATGCCAAAATTGGAGAAGCTGGCGTGACCGGAGAAGATAAAAACCGCCTGTTTTTGTTCGGCATCGCCACTTCTTACAAAATGCCTGTCACTTTACATGCCCTGATACAAGGCAGTTCTGGCAGTGGCAAAACGCATTTACTGGAAAAAATCAGCAGTTTTATTCCACCNGAAGATTGCCAGGCACTCACCAGAGTAACTGAAAGCAGTTTTTACAACTTTGCCACCCACGAACTCTCCCACACCCTGATCTGCTTTGAAGATTTGGACGGACTGAAAGAAGAGGCGTTGCTGGCAGTCAGGGAACTGATCAGCCGGGGGCAACTTACTTCTTCTACTTCNGGAAAAGACGAACAGGGCAATATCCAAAGCTATGTCAGAACGGTTTACGGACCGATTGCTTCGCTTTCCTGCACCACTAAAGGAGAGATTTATGAAGACAATATGGGCAGGTGTTTTNTGGTGGCGGTGGATGAAAGTGCGGCTCAAACTCAAAATATCATCGCTTATCAGAATAAAAAAGCAGCCGGATTAATCAACCATCAGAAAGAAAAAAAAGCGGTGACTTTTTTACAAAACTGTGTGCGTTTATTAAAGCCTTTTGAGGTGGTGAATCCTTATGCCCAGGCGGTGCAACTGCCTGCTAAAGCCCATAAAATACGAAGGTTAAATGGGCTTTACCAGCATTATGTGCAGCAAATTACCCTGTTGCACCAGTACCAAAGGCAACAGGACAAACAGGGAAGATTGATCTCTACGGCAGAAGATTTACAACTGGCTTCTGAACTGATGTTTGAAAGNATTATCCTGAAAGTGGATGAATTAAATGGCAGTCTGCGGCAGTTTTTTGAACGNCTGAAAAAGTACTTGCAAGAAAACAGCAATGGAGAAAATGCTGAAAATACCACCTTCATCCAGCGGGAGATCCGGCAGGCGTTGAACATCAGCAAAACGCAATTGCACCGGAATATGCAGGAATTATTGGCACTGGAATACATCCAGCAATGTGGGGGCTACAGCAATCGGGGGTATCAGTACAAAATAGTGTATTGGGATGATAATATGGCTTTGAGAAGGGAAATTAAAACTTATCTGGAAGCCCAACTATCGAAGGTGAAGAAAGGAAAAAGCAGCAAAAATGGAACGCCAGGGAACACCAATGGAACACCACAGGAACACCAGAAAATAGTTAAGTTAATGTAAGTCAGTAAGTTATGCGCTGGTGTTCCATTATTCCAAAAAGAGAGAAAGACCCCCTAAAAAAAGCATCCGATACCAGCGTGCCGTTGGACCCGAATATGGAGAAGCCGCAATTCCTTGATTAAGCTGTAGTGGTACAATTAGAGCCTTTTTTTTTCTTCAATTGATAAACCCCTCGCTAGTCTAATCACTAAAAACTAATCACCAACCCCTAACCCCTAAAATGAAAACCTACCCCCTCCACAGTTCCGAGTTCAAACAATTACAAAAAGCTTTTGCCAGTTGGCTGGATATATTAGGATATGCAGAAAGCAGCATTTACACCCTGCCCAGACATGTTTGGGAGTTTTTTTATTACCTGGAAAACAAAGAAGGCATCACCAGAATCGACCAGATCACAGGCAGTGAAGTAAAGGGATTTTTTGCCTGGTTGTATCAGCGAGGGCATGCCAGACATCCCGGACAACCCCTCAGCGATGCTTACCTGAATAAATACCTGCAAGCCCTGAAATTACTCAGCCGATACGTCCGACAGACCGGACAGGGCGTGTTTAGCTTCCGAAAAGGCTTTATCCGTCCGCCTCAGGAACTCAAAAATATCTGCACTCAGGCAGAAATCACCACCCTTTATGACAGTTGTGACCCCGATATGCTGGGGCTTCGGGATAGGGCAATGCTCTCGGTATTTTATGCCTGTGGGCTGAGAAGAAATGAAGGCATCAGTCTGGATGTAAGGGATGTGCTGCTCTCCAATAAGTTACTGTATGTGCGCAAAGGGAAAAATTACAAGGAACGCTACGTACCGATTGGGGATAAAGTGGTGCAGGATTTTAAGCGATACCTCACGGAAAGTCGTCCGGGATTTTACCAGAGCCATCAGCAGAAAGCATTTTTTTTAAGTAAAAAAGGGCAACGAATTAACGGGCAATCCTTAAGCATCCGCCTGAAAAGACTGGTAGAAAAAGCAGGGTTAAGCAAAGAGATTACCCTCCATACCCTGCGCCACAGCATTGCCACTCACCTGCTGGAAAACGGCATGAAAATACAACAGATCGCCCATTTTTTAGGGCATAGCAGCCTGGAATCCACTCAAATTTATTTAGGAAAGTCGGCTTTAAAATAATTATCAATTATCAATAACGAGGGGTTTAAACCACTCGCTAGTCTAATCACTAACCACCAACCCCTAATCACTAATGATATGAAAACTTTTACCGAATATTTAACTGAAAAAAACTACAGTCAAAACAGTGTGAATCGCTTCACTTTTGCTGCCCAAAGGCTGATCGACTGGCTGGAAATGCGCCATGTACTGCCCCAGCATGTCACCTACAACCGACTGCTCACCTACATCAAAACCCTGAAAAAAAAGGGGCAAAGTCCGCGCTACATCAATCACCAGCTCAGTGCCATCCGCCATTACTTTGATTACCTGATTGCCAGGGAAATGATCCCCCACAGTCCGGCTGCTGACCTGTATTTAAAAGGTGTTCCAAGAAGGTTGCCCCATCATCTTTTAAGTGAAAAACAGTTGTTGGAATGTTATCAGAATTATCCTGAAAACAAGCCACTGGAAAGCGAAATCATTGGGCTGATGGTCTTCCAGGGGCTTCGGCAAAGGGAAATCAGTCGCTTAACCGCTCAGGACTTCGACCTGAAAAACAATACCGTTTTTGTCAGTGGAGATGCCCGAACCGCTGGCAGAAGNATCCCCTTAAGCAGCCATCAAATCACGTCTCTGAAACGTTACCTGAAAGATAGAATTTACTTTTGTGACCAACCCATCAAGCCNCTGATAAACAACATTACNCCCTACCTGAAAAGTCNGGAAAACCTGCACAGCATTCATCAGATCAGGGCTTCGGTGATTGCCCGGTGGGTCAGTCAGTACAACCTGAGAAAAGCCCAGTACCTGGCTGGTCACAAATACATCTCCAGCACCGAACGCTACCAAAAAGCCAACCCAGAAGCNCTGCAAAAAGCGCTGGAACAGTTCCACCCTTTAAATACTTAAATATTATCGGGAAGCAAAAAACAGGTGTGCAAGGAGCGGACTTTATGCTTGCTAAAGCTGAACTTGCTTACACATAATGCGCTTATCGTGCAGCTTGGGGAAAGGGAAGCAGGCAGCGGCTGCCACGATAAGCACCCATTATGTTAAAACCTGTTTTTAGAGCGGAATATCCCCCAACACAAAGGCAGTTTTGTAAAAACGGTTGGGTTGGGGGATATGGTGCTGAGCCGATTCCCATACCCACCGGAGCAAGCTGACCCCCACCATCAACTGAAATTTAAACAGGACTTTCCTTTTTTTTTTCAATTGAAACAACCGAAATTTTTTATCAATTGAAGAAAAAAAGTCCTAGTTTTAAAGCAGGAAAAGTTCTTTGAAAGCACTCAAGCAGAGGGCAAAATCAGAGGTAAAGTAGCTTGATGATTATTCTCCCTTCGGGATGAACCTAACCGGTATCGAAAAGAAAGGTAACCCTGATTTTAAATACCAATATAATGAAGGAACTGAAAGGGAAGAAGCTTTTGGACTAAATTGGGATCAGACTGATTTTAGAAGTTATGATGCTCAACTTGGTCGTTTTATAAGTATTGATCCAGTTGCAGAAATAGATTTTGATTGGACTCCTTATCGTTTTGCATATAATAATCCTCTTATTTTTAATGATCCTCTTGGGTTATGGGAAAAAACAGCTAATGGATGGAGAACTAGCGATACAGAGGAAATTTCCCAATTTTTAACTGCATGGAAAGATGCAGGCAAAAATCCCGAAGTTTTAGATGGTAAAGCAGGAAATGAAGAGCAAGAACTATTTAGAGTTTTTGGAGATGGTAGAACTGTAAGTATTTTTTATGGAGAACAAAGAAAAGAAAGCAATGCAAAATTTAAAATCAATAGTACTCCACATCCTGATGGCTTAAATAGTATATTAGAAGAGGTTCCATATGTTGGAAGTGCCTATAAATCAAGTAATAGATTTTCTCAAGGAGAATATGGTTGGGGGTTATTCCATGCCGGAATGTTTGCTCTCGATGCGACATCCTTAGGATTAACTAATAGTGCCAAAGCAGGGCTGAGTTCAACAAGCTCTAAGGTTTATACTGTTTATGAAACACAAAGGGATTTTAAAAAACTGGCAGGTGTCGTTTCAGAACCTTTGCCTTATTTTGGAATTACAACCAACGGAATTAATAGATATTCAATTGGTACAATTCAACGAACATATTTTCAAGCTCAATTTGTTGGTCTTGGAAAAAACACTGCTAGGGGTATTGAACAGGCTTTGATCAATTTGAATAATCAAGGACATTATTCGCCATTTAGTTCTAAGCTAATTGATAATTTAAGAAACTCGACAAGTCCTTTACGTATTTTTATGTATAATTATAGATTAAGATTAGGCACAAAATATTTAAATACACATATGCCAAATTGGAAAACCTATTATTTAAGATAATATGAATATAAAGCAAGGAGATATTCTTTCTATTCCCTTATTACATAACTTGGGGTATACATATGCAAAAGTTATTCTGCCTCATGAATTCCTTAAATGTGAAGAGCAAATAATGCTCAAAGTATTTAATTACAGAACTACTGAAGTAAAAAAAGATGTGAATTTTAAAGAAGTGGAATTAATAACAAAC
Source organism: Flexithrix dorotheae DSM 6795 (assembly GCF_000379765.1). Classification (GTDB taxonomy): domain Bacteria; phylum Bacteroidota; class Bacteroidia; order Cytophagales; family Flammeovirgaceae; genus Flexithrix; species Flexithrix dorotheae. The sequence continues at coordinate 1,266 of NZ_KB903505.1, read as the reverse complement.
CCTTTACTTTTAGCAGGAAAACCAAGATTAAGGGGTTCATCTAAAAGTAAAGTTTTGAATAACGTTGAATTATTATCAGATGATTATCACATTCCAGATTTTAAAAATAACTTTAAGCTACTATCGAATTTTGACAAAGTTAAAGATGAAAAGGAATTACAATCAAGCTGGACACTAGTCAGAAACTTGTATCCTAATCATCAGACTGAAATTGACTATGAAAAGATTAAACATCTTGAATTCTGGGGTAACTTAGGTTATGATTTGTTCTTAATAAGAATAACAATGGAATTTTTAAAACTGAATGGGGAAAAAATAGGCAACTATTTTCCTGAGATAAAGAAACAATCCAATGATATGTATGATAAATGGATTAAATTCATGTATTTTTTGGTACTCAATTCTGTTGAATACTCTAAAATACCAAAAGATATTAGAGGTGTAGCAAGAAAGTAACCCCACTGGTGCAAGAGTTCAGCGAAGCGTCTCTTGTACCTATAAACCAGTTCAAAGGTAGATAGCAGAAGTCTTCAAGACTTCGGAGGGTTAACGTTTTTCAGCAGGTGGCAGGCTTTGAGCCTGTTATCTGCTGAAAAATGATCCAAACAAGCTTCGGGGGTTTATCCGAGCTACCCGGCTGCTTTGTGCGGAAGGGGGTTGGGTGTTTGTTTCATTCAAAAAACACTGATGGCTACCTACTCTAACTTCAGGCGTTTTTTAAATGCTTCCAGGCCTCTTTTATGGTGGAGTACAGCAATAATACCCACTTCTCTGGCAGGTTCATCTATTTCATAAAACAGGGCATAGGGAAACTTTTTGAGCGACATTTTACGAATCTCTGCTTCTACTTTTCGGTAAAGTTCGGGATTGCTTTCCAACAATACTTTAGCTTCTTCTAATTTGAGGGTAAATTCTATTCCCAACCCCTGTTTTTGTTCTTCATACCACTCTACAGCCTCCTGAACGTCCTCAAAGGCTTTGTGGGAAAAAATTACCTGATATAATTCCGTTTATTTTTGATACTTGGCTTTTAACTCCTGGATTACTTTTTCTGCTGAAACTGCTTTATCCCTGTTGGCTTTAAAATCGGCAGATCGCTCCTGAAGAAGTGCTTTGGTTTCTTCATCCAATTCTTCTTCTTCTGTTTCCGCAGGCACAATACCGTGTCTTTCCAGCAAGAAATCAGCATAATCCAATAACTGCTCCTGTACATGAACAGGCAGTAAGGTGGCTTTATCTACTAATAATTGAACAGCTCCCATATTG
>NZ_KB903504.1 GCF_000379765.1 Flexithrix dorotheae DSM 6795 | reverse complement strand
CCTGAAACTGAGGGATTAAAGGTTATCTGAAAAGTGGTACTCCCTGTGGAAGGTATGGTACTAACAGGTAAGGCTGTCACTGAAAAGTCTCCTGATCCTGCTCCACTGAGCGACACCAAAGGAGCTCCGGTTAAACTCAAATTCGAATTCCCTGTGTTTTCTATCGTAAAGGTTTTAACTACCATCCCTCCTGCTATTAAGCTCGATCCAAAATCTGTGTCATCTCCTGCTGAAGGAGTGGCATCTCCTGATACGATCTCTGTGGAATTCCCTTCTACCAAGATCTCTGGTTCTAAACCTGTTCCCTGAATCGCAAAAGTGTAAGGGTCCTCATCATTATCATNATTGGCAATACTTACTGTAGCACTCCTTAATCCTGAAACTGAGGGATTAAAGGTTATCTGAAAAGTGGTACTCCCTCCTCCAGCAATCGGGGTACCTGGAAGAGTTGTTACTGAAAAATCTGCTGATCCTGCTCCACTGAGCGATACTAAAGGAGCTCCGGTTAAACTCAAATTCGAATTCCCTGTATTTTCTATCGTAAAGGTTTTAACTACCATCCCTCCTGATATTAAGCTCGAGCCAAAATCTGTATCATCACCTGTCGATGGAGTCGCATCTCCGGATACGATCTCTGTAGAATTCCCTTCTACCAAGATCTCTGGTTCTAAACCTGTTCCCTGAATCGCAAAAGTGTAAGGGTCCTCATCATTATCATCATTGGCAATACTTACTGTAGCACTCCTTAATCCTGAAACTGAGGGATTAAAGGTTATCTGAAAAGTAGTACTCCCTGTAGAAGGTATGGTACTAACAGGTAAGGCTGTCACTGAAAAGTCTGCTGATCCTGCTCCACTAAGCGATACTAAAGGGGCTCCGGTTAAACTCAAATCCGAATTCCCTGTATTTTCTATCGTAAAGGTTTTAACTACCATCCCTCCTGATATTAAGCTCGAGCCAAAATCTGTATCATCACCTGTCGATGGAGTCGCATCTCCGGATACGATCTCTGTAGAATTCCCTTCTACCAAGATCTCTGGTTCTAAACCTGTTCCCTGAATCGCAAAAGTGTAAGGGTCCTCATCATTATCATCATTGGCAATACTTACTGTAGCACTCCTTAATCCTGAAACTGAGGGATTAAAGGTTATCTGAAAAGTGGTATTTCCTCCTCCCGCAATCGGGGTACCTGGAAGAGCTGTTACTGAAAAGTCTGCTGATCCTGCTCCACTAAGCGATACTAAAGGAGCTCCGGTTAAACTCAAATCCGAATTCCCTGTATTCTCTATCATAAAGGTTTTAACGACCATCCCTCCTGCTATCAAGCTCGATCCAAAATCTGTGTCATCTCCTGCTGAAGGAGTGGCATCTCCAGATACAATTTCTGTGGAATTCCCTTCTACCAAGATCTCTGGTTCTAAACCTGTTCCTTGAATGGCAAAAGAATAATTTGATTCATCATCATCGTTACTAATAATTGTTACAATAGCTGTTTTTACCCCTGAAGTACCTGGAGAAAAAGTAATTTGAAATGTGCTACTTGTACCACTTCCTATGGTAGCAGAAGGGAAGGCATTAACCGTAAATTCACCGGCATCAGGTCCGGCAATACTTACTAGAGGAATCCCTGATAAGATTAAATCAGTCACTCCTGTATTTTCTATTGTAAAAGTCCTTACAACAGATGCACCACCCAAAACAGCCGTGCCAAAGTCCGAATGATCGATAGTGGTTGGTGTAAAATCCCCATTAGCTATATTAATAGAATTTCCCACTAAATTTATTTCCGGAACTGTAGCTCCGGTACCCTTGAAAAAACCAAGGTTAGAATAACCTGCACCCCAGGACATTCCAGGGAGCAAATTAAATACGAATATTAAATATAGGCATGCCAGAACCTTAAGTACATTAAAACTGGCTATTACCTGAGCAGTTCTTATATTTTTTGTCAAATATTTCACGAGTAATATATTTGAGTTTGATTCACATAAATTACGCTGCAAGGATGGTTCATATTGCTAATAATTCAGCCTGTAATAGATGGATAGTCATTATTAACAAATTAGTAAAAAACTTACCATCCGTTTTTATAAACAAGGCAATTAACTTTCTGAGGAATTTTAAAACGATTGGTTTACACTTTATTACTTTTTGAGGATAGGACTTCACTTAAATACCCAACAATTTCCCATCTTTGCTTCAGGAATAACAGACTTCATTTCAAATTTTAATAATAATGGCTTTAAAAAAACATATCCCTAATTTATTTACACTTGGAAATCTGATCTGTGGATTTATTGCCATTTACCAAACAATAAATGGGAATGTAATTATAGCGGCCTATCTGATGGGAACTGCAGGTCTACTTGATTTTTTGGATGGATTTGTTGCCAGATTACTAAAAGTAAATTCTGATCTTGGAAAACAGCTTGATTCTTTGGCCGATATGGTAACCTTTGGTGTGCTACCAGGTTTTATAATGATGCATCTTTTGGATGGCAAAACCGGTAGTATCAATCCTCTTTACCTTATAATAATCATACCTGCATGCGCTGCTTTAAGGTTAGCTAAATTTAATATTGACACAAGGCAAAGCAATTCTTTTCTGGGAGTTCCTACACCAGCTACAGCTTTTTTTATTGGCTCTATTCCCCTGGCCTTTAGGCAATATCCACCATTGGAATCCATAGCTACCCTTCCTGTTCTTCTAATAATCACTTTCGGTTTGTCCTTTTTAATGATTTCCGAAATTCCCCTTTTCGCCTTAAAATTTAAGAATTTTAATTTTAAGGAAAATAAGCTTCAATTTATTTTTATCTTCTCCTCATTAATCTTAGTTTTAATTTTGAAGTTTCTTTCTATCCCTATTATCATTCTTGGCTATATTCTTATTTCAATTATTTCTTGGATTGCGAACAAATAAATCTTCATTATTAATTAATTAAAAAATAAACCAGTTTCATAAAAAGGTGAAAGGCTAAGTTTATTTTTTTTATTAATTTTGAATCGTTTTCCAATAAATTTTTGAAAATCAGAAATTAAACTCATCAGGATTTTCAGTTAACAACACATTTTGGCAGAGTCCTTAACTTTTGGTTAATGATCTGGTTTAATTAGTACAAACAGCGCATTTAAACTAATTAGATATGGGTAAATGATAAAAAAATTTTAAACAATTGGAAACAGCTTTTGGAGCAAAATCATAAACTAACAATTTTCAAAAACTAAAAATTGGTTATTTCTTAAAAGATGGATACACTTAAGATAGTAAAGGAGAAGCTTGGTAAACCTTATGAAGATCTGGAATTTTTATTAGGTTGTTTTAAAGAAGTTTTAGTAGAAAGTGGGGAAAATAGTTTAGCAGCTTTTATACCCTGGATCAACCAGCTAAATGATTTTAAACCGGAGGAATTAACTCAAAAACATGTTCAGGTTTATTCAATTGCTTTCCAGCTGCTGAATATGGTGGAAGTGAACGGGGCCGTACAAAATAGAAGAGAAATTGAAAACACTTCTATGTCTAAAGTAAATGGACTTTGGGCACAAAACCTGAAAATGCTGAAAGAAAAGGGAATACCAGCCAAAGAAATTGCTGATCACCTTGGAGAAATCAAAGTAGAGCCAGTATTAACCGCCCACCCTACTGAAGCCAAACGAGCAACAGTACTAGAACATCACCGCATTCTGTATTTACTTCTGGTAAAACGAGAGAATACTATGTTCACTGAAATTGAACAGGCGGAGATAAGAAGAGAAATCAAACTGGCCATTGATAGATTATGGAGAACCGGGGAAATTTTTGTAGAAAAACCCGATGTACCTTCTGAATTACGAAATGTACTTCATTACCTCATCAATGTATTTCCAGAAGTAATTCCTATTCTGGATAAAAGATTAGGCCAGGCCTGGCAAAGCGAAGGACTTGATCCTGAATTATTACTGGATACAAGCAAATTCCCTAAAATAACTTTCGGCAACTGGGTTGGTGGTGACAGAGATGGACACCCCTTGGTTACCAGCGATGTTACCAAAGAAACACTGGTTCAGTTAAAACTAAATGCTTTTGTTTTAATAAGAAGAAGCTTACTGCAACTTATTAAAAAACTAAGTTTTTCCCTCCACTTCAATTTTGCCAACTATGATTTGAGGAAAAGAATTGAAGATATGGAAATTGAGCTTGGAGATATTGGAGATCAGGCCTTCCACAGAAATGATGGAGAAGTTTTCAGACAGTTTGTAAACCTAATGCTCAATAAACTGCCGCTTGATATAAAAAGAAATCATGCTACTGAAATTCATGACAAGCAGGGAAGTTATAAATTTGCCTATGAACTGGTAGAAGACCTTAAAATTCTTCAACAAGCTCTAGTAGATTATGGGGCAAAATCAATAGCTTATTCCGATGTTCATGATGCCATTAGAATCGTTGAAACTTTTGGTTTTCACCTTGCCCAACTGGATGTAAGACAAAACAGTAACTTCCACGATCTGGCCATTTCCCAACTCATGAAGGCGGCCTCGCTGGATGGGGATAAATTTTTAACCTGGTCGGAAGAAGAAAGACTAGAGTTTCTTAATAAGGAACTGGAATCGAACAGACCATTTACCCACCCAAATATAAAATTAGATCACAATGCGGCTGCAGTTATCGATTGCTATAATGAAATTGCAAATTACCAAAAAAAGTATGGTATAGATGGAATAGGTTCTTTAATTGTGAGTATGACCAGAAGTGTTTCGGACTTGTTAAGTGTATTTCTGCTGGCCAGAGAAGCAGGTCTGGTTGAGCAAACTCCTGAAGGCCTTGTTTGCTTGATGCATGTGGTTCCACTTTTTGAAACGATAGAAGATTTACAGGCAAGTCCTGAAATCCTGAAAAACTTCCTGGAGCATCCATTCACCAAACGAAGTCTTGAATACCAGAGAAAGATAAGAAGAGAATCAAAAATTTCTCAGCAGGTTATGATAGGGTACAGTGACAGTAACAAAGATGGAGGAATTCTGGCCAGTCAGTGGAACCTTTACAGTGCTGAATCAAAACTATCTACTGTAGGTGATAACCTAGGCATAAGAATCAGGTTTTTCCATGGAAAAGGAGGAAGTATCTCCAGAGGGTCGGGGCCAACTCATTGGTTTATTAAAGCCATGCCTCAAGGATCAATCAATGGCGATTTAAGATTAACCGAACAGGGGGAAACCATTGCCCAGAAATATGCCAATAAAATTAATGCTACTTATAATCTTGAATTACTTGTAGCTGGAACTGCTGCTCATACCATAGCAGATAATAATGGTAAGAAGCAATTCCATCCTTTGGCTGATATTATTGAAAAACTGGCCGCTGAAAGCCAAAAACAATATTGGAAACTAATCAGCCATCCTCATTTTATCAAATTCTTTGGAGAAGCCACCCCTATCGATGCGATTGAGTCAAGTAAGATAGGTTCCAGACCTGCAAGAAGATCTGGAAAACGAACCCTTGCCGATTTAAGGGCTATTCCATGGGTTTTTAGTTGGGCCCAATCAAGATTTAACATGACGAGCTGGTATGGAATAGGTAGTACTTTAGAGAAACTGAAAAAAGATAATCCGGAGGATTTCAAAAAGTTTAAGAAAGCCGTGAGTTTCGATCCTTTCATCCGGTATGTCCTTACTAATGTGGATACCAGCCTTGCAGCAACTGATGAAGAAATAATGACCGGGTACGCTTCTTTAGTTGAGGATGATGAAGTGAGAGAAACTATTCTGGGCATGTTCTTAAAAGAACTATCCAAAACCAGAAAAATGTTGGATTCTTTACTGGAAGTACCATTTGATAAAAGGAGAAAAAACCATTATTATTCAAACCTGGTTAGGGCTAGTGCCATGAGAGGAATGCATTTCCACCAGATTGAGTTATTAAAAAAATGGAGAGCTCAGAAGAATGTGGGTGATAACGAGGCTGCTGAAAGTACGCTGCTCAACTTGTTACTTACAGTAAATGCAATTGCAAGTGCTATGAGAAATACGGGTTGATATTAACTTATATCTTTTATGTAGAGTAATTCTACCCGGTTTTTATCCAATTTTAAATTTTATTATTTTAAAGTTATAAGAAATAATTTCACTCTCTACAGGGTGAAATTATTTTTTTATTATGACCTCTTTAATTAATATTGTACACAATCAACTAAATAAATAATGATAATGATAAAGTCAAAGAGACATTTTGTGATTGCTTTCACCTTGCTGATAACCACAACATTTTCTTTTGCAAATGAAACAATACCTAACATTACAGATCCAGGCGATTCTTTAAAAAGCGCTCCCGAAAACTGGTTTAATCTTGATCCTACTGCCGATAAAATAAGAGGAGTAGGAACTGAAAGGGCCTATAAAGAACTCCTAAAAGGTAAAAAATCTAAAAAAGTAGTAGTAGCCGTAATTGATTCAGGGATAGATATCGATCATGAAGATTTAAAGGATGTGATTTGGAAAAACGATGGGGAAGTGGCAGGAAATGGAAAAGATGATGATGGAAACGGTTATGTGGACGATGTGCATGGCTGGAATTTTATCGGGGGTAAAGATGGGGAAAATGTAGATGCTGACACCTATGAATTAACAAGAGAATATGTAAGGTTAAACAAGAAATATAAAGATGTAGACCCAGCTTCTTTATCCAAAAAAGAAAAAGTTGAGTTCGCCTATTATGAAAAGGTAAAAAAAGAGTACGAAGAAAGTGCGAAAAGTGCGCAGGAAGACTACAATTACATTGTAAATTTTTACGAAAGCTTTAAATATGCAGACAGGCTGATAAAAGCTTATCTGAATACAGAAGATTTGAAAGCAGAGGATTTGAGTAAAATTAATTCAACTGATGAAAGGATCACCCAGTCTAAATCACTATTAGAATTGACAATTGCCAATAACCTGACGGAAGAAGTTTTTAATGAACAACTGGATTACCTGACTGATCAGGTGGAGTTTGGTTATAATCCGGATTTCAATTCCAGAGAAATTATTGGGGATAATTACGAAGACAAATCTGAAAAAATATACGGAAATAATGATGTAACTGGTCCGGATGCCACTCATGGGACTCACGTAGCCGGAATTATTGCCGCCAATAGAAACAATGATATTGGTATTAAAGGGATTGCCGATAATGTGGAAATTATGGTTATCAGAGCAGTTCCGAACGGAGACGAAAGAGATAAGGATGTAGCCAATGCCATTAGATATGCCGTGGACAATGGTGCTCAGGTAATAAATATGAGCTTTGGAAAAAGTTATTCTCCTTACAAAGAAGTAGTAGATGAAGCCGTAAAATATGCCGAATCCAAAGGGGTATTATTGGTTCATGCAGCTGGAAATGACGCCAAAAACCTGGATGAAAACACCAATTTTCCTACTAAAACATTTAAGGGTTCCAAAAAAGCTGCTAAAAACTGGTTAGAAATTGGAGCGCTTTCCTGGGGTGATGAATCTAATTTTGTGGGAAGCTTTTCAAATTATGGAAAAAAATCCGTAGATATTTTCTCACCTGGTGTAGACATTTACTCTACAGTGCCCGGCTCAAAATATCAAGCTCAAAATGGAACTAGTATGGCAGCTCCGGTAGCAGCTGGAACAGCCGCTTTAATAATGTCTTATTACCCTGATTTAAGTGCTGTAACAGTGAAAGATATTATCCTTAAATCATCTGTAAAATTTGGAGACCTGATGGTAAATAAACCAAATGAGGAAGGAGAAGACACCAAAATAAAATTCAGTGAATTATCCAGTACTGGTGGGATTGTAAATGTTTACGAAGCCCTGAAAATGGCAGAATCCATGTCGATAAAGAATAAAAAACGATAAGTATTTTTCCCCAGAAAATAAAAAGACCAGTTTTCACCAGTCAAGGTCGGAAGATTTTTCTTCCGACTTTTTTTATTTTCAAGGAGTCATTTTTCTTAAAAAGGGGGAGATAAAAATCTGTATACTAATTGATGATTGGTCTAACTAAATTGTAGAAACGGTTGTTTTATTAGTATTTTAAATTGGGATAAATAAAATACTATGACAGTTTTTAAAGACCACACAATATCGGCTGACCAATTATTAGACTTTATTCCCGAAGCACTGCTTACTCATCTTTCCACTACCACCAAAGTTGATTATTATTCAAAAGTCCTACATGGGAGAAAAGTGTTTTATCTTTTGCTTTATGCCATCCTGGAAAATGAAAAACTTAGTCAAAGAACCTTAGAAGATACCTTTAACGATTCTGTTTTTAAAACTCTTTTCGATTTAGATGAATCCGAATCGGTAAGAAGAAGTTCGATTTCCGAGCGGCTTTCCAAGA
>NZ_KB903503.1 GCF_000379765.1 Flexithrix dorotheae DSM 6795 | reverse complement strand
AATCCCGAAAATAATGAAAGAAAAATTTATATTCAGGATGAAGAGGTAGAGCACAGTATTAGTCATTCCATGATCACTGCCATTTTTGAAGATTCAGGTAACAATTTTTGGGTAGGAACTCAAAATGGGTTGAATTTAATGGACAGGAAAAGTGGAAAGTTTTTTTCATTTAATACCGAGCAGGGGCTTCCCAGTAGCTTTATTATAGGAATTTTAGAAGATGGGAAAGGGAATCTCTGGTTATCCACCAGCAATGGCATTTCAAAATTTACACCTCCAAAAAACCTCGAAATTGACCATTTAAGCAACACTTCTGATTGGGGAACATTTCGAAATTACAATGTAAATGATGGCTTGCAGGACAATGAGTTTTCCCCCAACGCCTATCACAAACTCCAAAATGGAGAAATGATATTTGGAGGAATTAATGGTTTTAATATTTTCCATCCAGATAGTATTGTAGATAATAAAGTTGTCCCTGAGGTTCATTTTACAGCATTAAAAATTTATAATGAGGAAGTTGAAATTTTTGGAGAAAATTCCCCTCTCGACCGGCATATCAACTGGATGGATAAATTAGTCCTTGACCACAATCAAAACGGATTTACCATTCATTTCACTGCCTTAAATTTCACTTCTCCTGAAAAAGTGGAATATGCTTATATGCTGGAAGGCCTTGACGAAAAATGGAATGAGGTAAGGAACCAGCGTTTTGCTCATTATAGTCACATTGCCCCGGGTGAATATATTTTCAGGGTAAAGGCCAGTAATAATGATGGTCTTTGGAACGAAGAGGGAAAATCCCTGAAAGTAATTATTCGTCCTCCGTGGTATGAAACTTTTTGGTTTAAGTTATCTCTTATTCTGGTTTTTTCTGGAATTTTATTCCTACTGGTCAGGATGAGGATTAACAGATTGAAAAATGAGACCATCAAATTGGAAAAAATGGTGGAAACCCGAACCAAAGAACTACAAAATAAGTCGGTGGAACTCCAATTGCTTACAAAAAAACTTCAGGCACAAAATGAGGAATTAAATTCCCATCAGGAAGAGCTTAGTACCCAGTATGAAAAACTTGAGGAATCCCATGCTAAATTAAAAAATACCCAATTGCAATTGGTGCAAGCTGAAAAAATGGCTTCTTTGGGTGTGCTTACTGCAGGAATTGCCCACGAAATCAACAATCCAATTAACTACATTAAATCGGGGGTAATTGGGTTGAAAAGGGCATTACATGATATTTTAAGTATTCTTCGACTTTATGGAAATCTTGATACAAAAAATAACTTTAATGAAAAGTTTAAAGAAATAGAAGACTTGAAAACAGAGCTTGTTCTGGACACAAAAGTAGAGTTATCGGAAAGGGTTCTTGAAAATATTTCCAATGGAGCGATAAAGGCTGCCGAAATTATAAAAGGGTTAAAGACCTTTTCCAGAATGGACGATGGAAATTTTGTGATCTATGATATCCACGATGGCTTAGAATCAACTTTATTGTTGCTCCATCATCAATTCACAGAAGATATCATCCTGCAAAAAAATTACGGACAGATTCCAATGGTAGCCTGTTCTCCATCAAAAATCAACCAGGTGTTTATGAATTTGTTGAGTAACGCCATTCAGGCCCTTAAAGGCAGGGGCACAATCACCATTACTACTCAAGCGTATAAAGCCAATCATGAACAGGAGAACTGGATTAATAATTTACCAGCTATTGACGAAACCAACCAATATATTAGCATAATAATAGAAGACACTGGGTTTGGTATTGATAAAAGAACAATTTCTCATATATTCGAACCCTTCTTTACGACCAAAGATGTGGGAGAAGGAACTGGATTGGGGTTATCCATTTCTTTAAATATTATTGATACCCACAAGGGTAAAATAAAGGTAGAAAGCCGGGCAGGAGAAGGGGCCAAATTTACCGTAATTCTCCCTGTAGAGCAAAAGAATTAACAAGACCATACCTTTCATTAGCAACCTTATTTTTTGAATCGAAACCTTCTGAGTTCATTAATTTATTGGCTATTCTCAATCAAATTCAAATAACGACCCATCCAATAGGGTAGAAGCCAGTAAACTGGATCCCTTTCCTGAGCAGGATTTCCTGCCACTATCTGGTAGGGATTTCGGTCCCATCGCATGGTTCGGTATTCACTCGGAGGTCTCAATTCATCCACTTGCAATTCTTCAAGAATAGGTTTACGAACTATGTTTAAATCTTCCCGGCTACCATTATCTATTTCCCAATCCACCAAATCAAGTGGTGCATCTTTCAGGAAAAAGAGGGAACTTTCCAGGCCATCTTGCCCCCCATTGAGATAATTATAAGTGAAATTTAAAAGAGGGCTATTGGTATTTTTGTATTTGTTAAACCATTCATCCAGGTGCTCTTCATATATTGATTTCAGCGCTGGGTTATCTTCATATTTAATTAAGGGAGGATAAACATAAAGCGCCAGGTAAATATCAAAATAAGTTTCCCAGGCCGGGTTTTTTGTAAATAATTTCCTTGCATTTTCCAGGTAGCCTTCGTTCTCAATCAAATTGATATAAGCATCCTGATAAACTTCTTTTCCTGTAATATGGTAAACAAATTTCAAAAAGGATAGAATCTCAAGAGAATTCAAAGCTCTTTCTTGAGCCCAATCAGGGTCATGATTTAGGATTTTTGGAGACCAGACTCCCCATTTTGTAGGGGTTCCATCTACGCCTATTAGGTTGAAATTATTCTGAAGGAGATGGTCCATTATTTTATCCACGTGGCTGGCAATTCTTTTCTTTTCTGCTTCATCTGCAGCAAAATTATAATAACAATAATATCCGAAAAAATGTCCGCATAATTCATCACTACTGGTATCTCCTTTCCATTTCCATTTCCCATCTTCTGACAAATGCCATCTCTTTTCAACAGGTTTATGTCTGGGATTTTTGACCAATTCTTCGGCTAATTCTTGTGGAGTATAGGTCCTGTTCATATCATGTGACCTTTCCCATGAAACAGGGATAATGGTCCTCGCGAAAAAGCCATTGTTTCCGGTTACTTCTCGTAAATAATATAAGAAATCAAAAGATTTTTTTGCCCTCTCTTTTGCCTGAGGATTTCCCGTTACTGCATAGCGAAAGGATTCCATAGCCAGATACATTGAAGTGTACTCCCCATCGTTATCATCGTCTTCAGGGACTAGGGTAGTAGTATCTCCGGGAACTTCCAGCCGAAACCGGCCTACAATCCAGGGGTCTCTTACATGCCTGGTGATCAATTGCTGATAAAAGTAATTCGCCTTTTCCTCAAGTGTCATTTCCTTTTTCATGATTACACTCACACCTTTACTTGTAGCAATCCAGGCATTTCCAGCATCATCAAAATTAATATCACGTACCTCATTTGACATCAGCCATCGCCTGCTTAACCGAACAGAATACTCTGCCTTTCCAGGCGTAAACCTGCTGATTCCGTAATCGGTCCCCACCCACATTTTTCCATCAGGTGCTTTTTTGACCACTGTTACATTCCCATTTGGAATACCATTTTCTGGTAATTTAATAGCAATTTTTTCCTTTTCATTTCGAATAGCCACTCCTCCCAAACTTCCCACCCACAAGTTCCCATCATCACTGTATGCTATACCTGTAACATAGGCACTTACCAAATCCGCTCTATCCTGAAAAACTTTGGTCTTGTCATCTTTGCATAGGTATAAACCTACATCAGTGCCTAACCAAAAGCCTCCATTTTTGGCTGGTAAAACCTCCCGAATGGATTTGGCAACAGGATAATCTTTTTTCTCCCATTTCTCTTGCTGGTATGCCCAAATTCCCCTCGGGCCGAAGGCATAAACCATTCCTGATATTTCTGTAACATTGGAAATTGGGGGTTCCGGCTCTTTTTCATTTACCATTTCTCCCGATTGAAAGGAATAAATACCATTCCAGGTTCCAGCCCAAATTTTTCCGTTTTTGTCAAGCATTACATCATAGGCGGGGCCATGGTTTTCTCCGCTAATCATCAATTCCCATTTTTCTTCACCTTTCTTTTTCTGGAAAACACCCCCTTTAGTGGCGATCCAAATATTGCCCTTTTTGTCTGGTTGAACGCTTCGGACATCATTGGTTTCTGCATTATCCTCTTTGATTACAAAACCTTGATGATATTCTTGCTGAAAGGAGGTATCTCGATATGGCCCGTTGGCAGTGTCACTAAGTTCTTCCTTTTTGACTGTATTATTTGTACATCCAAACTGGTAAAACAATAAAAAGGTAATAATGAATTTTAATGCTTTTAACATGGAAAGTTGAAGTTCTTGTCGTCTTTCAATTCTTGGTATAGTATTGCGATTGCAAAAGTGTTTCCCTGGTTTTTAAATAATACTAAACAGAAATAGAAAGAGGCTACTCTGCGGTGTGAATTCCCAGAATTCTCCGACTATCCAATGTGTCTGTTCAGCAATTTTGAAAACTTTTTCGAATAAGATATTCTTTCGAAAATATTCCCTGTTCCCTTAAAAAAGAGCATTGGGAAATCGAAACAAGAATAATTCTATGCCCGGAACCAAACTTTAGTTCTAAATCATTAAAATTCAATTAGATGTTGTCAGAGGGTTTCCTTCAAAAATTATAATATTTCATATAATATTAAATTCTCTGGGGTGTTATTAGGACATTATCTATTATTAACAGTAAATCACCTAGGTAAAATACCTACAACTAACGATGAATAAACCTCCAAGAATTTTAATTGTCGATGATTTTCAAAGTATAAGAAGAGTACTTGGAAATACCCTTACAACCCACGGTTTTGAAATTACAGAAGCCGAAAATGGCAAAAAAGCCTTAGATTTTTTGTTAGGAAGCAATCAGCCAATTGATCTTATTTTGTCTGATTATAATATGCCTGAAATGAATGGATTTGAATTTCTTGAGTCCGTAAAAAAATCCAATTCCCTCAAAAACATCCCCTTTGTATTACTCACTTCTGAAACGAGTAGAGAGAAAATGAAGGAAGCAAAAGCTGCTGGCCTTGATGCCTGGATAGAAAAACCCTATAAAATCGAAGCTTTCATTACTCAAATTAAATACTGCATAGAAAAAAGCCAGTCCAATGAGTCAGTTTGATAAATTGTTTATTGAAGAGGCAAACGAACAACTTGAAATCGCTGAGCAGGCATTATTGAATTATGAAACCAATGCTGCCCCAGCACTAATCGAGGAAGCCTTTAGAGCCTTACATACGTTTAAGGGTGCGGCCTATATCTTTAGCCTAAAAGAACTAGGGGATTTTGCGCATCATATTGAATCTATTTTAGATGGTGTAAGACAGGGATCTCTTTCCAGTATTGATGAAATAATTGGGAAATTATTAGTGTATCTGGATCACCTGAAAAGATTAATGAGTGATCCTGAAATTAATAATGAGAATGAAAGGCTTAAACACGATAAAATTTCAGCTGAGATCAATATTTTATCAAAAGAAATAGCGAATGAAGTAAAAAACTTTGAGCAGAAAAATTGTAATTCCACTATACAGGAAATTGAAGATGATTGCTGTACATTTTATCTTTCTATAATACCTAAAATAAAATTAAGCGAAAGTTCAAACCATCCAATTTTTAATATAATAGAGGAGATTACCGAATTGGGATCATCCCAAAATAATCCTCATTTTATCACAGAAGAAAATGAAGAGGCCCAAATAATTCAGCATTGGGATATTTATGTAGCCTGTCCACAATCTGCAGAGGACCTGGAAGATCTTTTCATGTTCATAGATAGTGATGTAGATCTTGGAATTAATAAAATTGCAGATTCCAACTTATTTGAAAAAGAAGAATTTGAACCTTTTCTGGAAAGTATTAAGGGATTCTCTCCCGCTGAAAAAATCAATGAATTAAACGCATTTGGCAATTCAATTCAACATACCGAGATTGAAGTAACCGAAGAAATTAATACCCCGGATCCTGTAATAAACCCTAATTTAAAGTCAAGCAGTATCAGGGTAAATACGAATAAGATAGATCAATTAATGAACCTGGTGAGTGAATTAGTCACTGATCAGGCAAGCCTTTCCCTTTTTGCTGAAAAATACCATATACCAGAACTTGAAAACCTGGTGGAAAATATGGACAGGCATATTATCCAACTTAGAGATATTACCTTCGATATGACTTTAGTGCCTATTGAAAGCATGATGGGCAGGTTAAGAAGACTGGTTAGGGATAGTTCTAAAGCCTTAGGTAAGGAAGTGGAATTTATCGTGGATGGAGGAAACACTGAGTTGGATAAGATTTTCATTGATTCGCTCACTGATCCTTTAATGCATATTTTAAGGAATAGCATTGACCATGGAATTGAATGCCCGGAGGTTAGAAAAGAAGCTGGAAAGCCGGAAAAGGGAACTATACGATTTGAAGCATATTATTCCGGTGCGAATGTACACATTGATATTTCCGATGATGGTAAAGGATTGGATACCGAGGTGATTTGGGAAAAGGCAGTTCAGAAAGGAATTGTGGATAAAAATCGCAACCTGAGTACCAAGGAAATGATGGAATTGATTTTTGAACCAGGGTTTTCCACTGCAAAAAATATCACTGATGTTTCCGGAAGAGGGGTTGGTATGGATGTAGTTAGGAAGAATATTACAGAATTAAAAGGGGAAATTGAACTCAATTCTGAAAAGGGAAAAGGGACTAAAATAACCATTAAGGTACCTTTAACCCTATCCATTATTGATGGTTTATTGGTAAAAATTGCTGAAGAGTTTTTTGTAATTCCCATCCAGGTTGTAAAAAAATGTTATGAAGTTCCCTATGGAAAACTCCTTCATAATTTTAATGATATTCTGATATTGGATGATAGGCAGATTCCTTTTATAAATCTCAGGGAAGAACTTGCCTTAAATGGAAATCCCCCTCCTGAATATACCATCGCAATTACTGTTTTAAACAGAAATAAGGAAGTGGCCATTACTGCTGATGAAATAATAGGAGAATATCAGGCCGTTTTGAAACCCATTGGCCAACACTATAAAGATCAGGACTTTATTTCCGGAGCTACCATTCTGGGCGATGGGACAGTGGCATTGGTACTTGATACCAATAAACTAGTTGAACTTAAATCTAAATTACCTTTAAATTCATGAACCAGGAAGAAGAAAATAGTCAGAATATAAAATCTTTTTTATCCTTCAGGCTAAACAAGGAAAAATTTGCAATGGAGGTTGAAAAGGTGATTGAAATATTGGAAGTGCCCAGAATAACACATGTACCCAAGGCACCAGAATATATGAAAGGGGTAATTAACCTCAGGGGAAAAGTACTTCCATTAATTGATACATGTGTAAAATTCGGGTTACCAGCAATTGACTTAAAAATTGAAACCTGTATAGTGGTGGTTGCAATTCAAATTAATAATGAAATGATTCAATTTGGAATTTTGGTGGATGAAGTGCTGGAAGTCCTTGAGGAAGATGAAAAGGAAATACAGTCTTCCCCCAGTATCGAGAAAAAGAATTCCATTGAATTCATTAAGGGCATCTTAAAAGTAGATGAGGAATTTTTAATGATTCTTGACCTGGACAAAGCTTTTTCAATAGATGAGGTTCATCTGCTAAAAACGTCTGAAGAAGTATCCACTCCAGCTTAAAAAATTCTATTCCCAGTTTAAGAGGCCCCGAGACACATCATCACTCTTTAAGCAGGTAAAATCATTTTTAAATCGAAAAAAGGCAGGATAATTTTCGAATTATATAAATTGGAATAAACATATAATTTATTGATATTCAACAAGATATGTTGTTTATTTAACTTTTATTTCAATTTTGGAAGCCAATCATTAAAAACCATGACAAAAACACCTTTATTACTTCTTTTATTAATTTATATTGGAATTCATTCCGCCCAGGCACAATTTTCTGTAAAAGCTGATTTTAGGATTCGATCAGAATTTCGAGATGGTTCCAGAATTTTACTTGATAGCACTCGGCAGCCTGCTTTTGTGAGCTCTCAGCGAAGTAAGCTGATTACGGACTATAAAAAAGACAAATTAGAGTTGAGGTTTGCACTTCAAAATGCCAGAATATGGGGACAAGACAGGGAAAGGGCCAATGTGCCAAATTTTAACCTCAGTGAAGGCTGGTTGAAATATCAGTTAAGTTCTATGTTTTCTATCCAGGTGGGACGTCAACACATGATTTTAGACGATGGGAGGATTTTCGGAAAAAGAAACTGGAATGATATTGCTGTTT
>NZ_KB903502.1 GCF_000379765.1 Flexithrix dorotheae DSM 6795 | reverse complement strand
CCATTTCTTACCAGACTCAGTAAACTCATTCCCATCAATATCATAATTCCGTATCGGATTGTTACCTGCATAGTGGTAAGGAGAATAAGAGACATATTTCTCAGACATTCCATCTACTCCATGCCATCTACCTAAAGCAGGATCGTAATTTCTCCAACCATAGTCATACCAGTTCAAATCGAAGTCTTCCTGTTTTTCTTTACCGTTGTACTGGAACTTATGATCCGGACTACCTTTTTTCTCTATGCCAGTGAGGTTCATACCGAAGGGATAGTAATGATTCTCCTGAGCAATTATAGGTTTTTTATTGGTAATTTTCAAATCGTCAAAGAAAACATCCATTTCAGACTCATTGGCCACGAAAACTTTTACGGTTCCTTTAAAGGCAATAGTTAGATTCGTACTCATTTGATACCAGTCATTTGTACCAGCAGGAAGAATCCATTGCGTGGAATCCTGTACTTCTTGTCCTTCTTCATCATACGCTACTATCCTGATATAAGCATTGGGTACAGTTTCGTGTGTATAATCTTTTGAAGTAATACTAAATGGAATAGTAGAAGTTCCTCCTCCTTCTCCCTGAATAATATTTTGAAGGATGGTTCCTACGGAAAAAGAATTTGTACTTTTTCCCTCTTCAAAATTATAGCGC
Organism: Flexithrix dorotheae DSM 6795; assembly: GCF_000379765.1. Classification (GTDB taxonomy): domain Bacteria; phylum Bacteroidota; class Bacteroidia; order Cytophagales; family Flammeovirgaceae; genus Flexithrix; species Flexithrix dorotheae. Next base: position 8,402 of record NZ_KB903502.1, on the reverse strand, counting down.
GTAAATACTTCTGCAAGAATCTGATCTCCCTGCTCTACCTCAAACTCTTTTAATGGACCTACTACCTTTTGAATTCCTCCAGGAAGATTTGCATTTAAGTGAGCAGAAGCATCACCGGATTTGGCATCGTTTCCTGTTTCATTTTCTATATCCCTGGTTTCAGCAATATTTTGGAAGCCAGCCTCCTCTTCAGTACCCTTATCCGTATCCATACTAGCTTCAAAAATAAATTCTCCACCTTCTCTTAAAGACATTCTCAAATTGCCTAAATGATCCTTGTAATGGTATTCATAAGCAAACAAATAAGCATCCGGGTCATTTTGTGCTTCTGGAGACAATACCCTGCCTTCATCCATGTGGAAAAACTGCAGTTTGTTTGTCTCATAAACAAAACCTCCTATGTAATCGGTAATAGTATTTTCTTTTCCAGGTTCAATTACAGTTTTTCTCAGCTTTATCCCTGCAGCATTATATTGGTATTTAATCATTTTACCTCCACCAAAATCAATGGTTGCTGGCAGGTTAAGATGATTGTAGGTAATCTCACTGATCCCTTTATTGTCATCAGCAGTTAAATTACCATTTTCATCATATCTGTATTCTCCACTGGTGGCCAGGGACTTTTCTTTAAAACCATTGGCGATTCCCACACTTCCTACTCCATCACTTACTGCCGCCAGCTTGTTACCTAAATCATTTGCATTGTATTTATAGGTTAGTGCATCAATTTGTCCATATACCCTTTGTAATGGATCCTCATGATTAGTAATCAAACCTTCTCTGTTTAAGGTTAGGATATTACCATTTTCGTCATAAGAAATATCTACATTGAATTTTTCATTGGTATTACCTGAGCTATAAACCGCAGTCCGTAACCTACTCATTTTATCGTAAGTATAAGCATAACTCCTCTCTACCTGATCAGAAGCAGATTTCCAAAGAATCTCTCCAATATTTCCATTATACAAATCTTCTACCTCGTAGTTTAAAACCATTGCAAAGAGTTTATCCTCTCCATTTATACCGGTACCTACATTGCTCAAATCATTGATACTTTCTATCCATCCTCTAATATTATAGGCATAATCAATAGTTTGAAGATCTTCTCCCAGATTTTTAGAAATTAGTGCATTCAACTCATTATAGGTATTTTGAACTATTATCTCTTCCTCCTCCTGGTTATCGTTAATGATCTGATTGATAGAAGTTACCCTACCAGTGTGATCGTAAAAATATTTCTTCAGTATATTAGTCGCGGTTAAATCTCCTTTTGGATTCTCGTGTTGCATATAAGTTCTTGTTGGTCTGCCTACAAAATCAAACTGAGAGGTCATTACATCAATCCCTCCATTGTTATTTTCACCTTTTGTCTGAATTACCCTTCCCCTGTCATCGTAAAACATTACAGTAGTTAAAAATCTACCACCTCCGCCTAGTACTCTTACCTTACTGGCTGTCATTATACCTTTCACCTCATCAGTTGCAGAATGTTCCTGATCAAATACAGCTCCTACAGAAGTGTATTTTTCAAATTCTCCGGTAGGATTTCCATCTTTATCCAGATTATAGGTATCATAATAGCTTACTGTTAAGACCTCAAAATTATCACTAGGAAAGGTACTGTTATTATTCACTCCTAACCTCTCGGTTTTTCCCATCACCTCTTCTGTAAGAACAGCCTCAAAGGTTTCTGAAACAGGTGCTTTATAATTAAATCCTGGTAGTAACTTAATTTTGTCTGTGGCATTATAGGCCATTAAACCTTCAAAAGCATCTGATTCTATATTTTCATCCTCTCTGATGTCCTTGTTTATAGCCTCTGTACTTTCGGTCACATACAGGTTTGGATTTGCATTTTTTACTTCAGTTACCATTTCTGCTCTGGAAATCACTTTTCCGGGTGAATAAATACCTGTCATTACTGGTCTGCTAAATACATCATATTTAGTAAACAACCATTCCATATTTTCCCTTTGAACAGCATCCTGAGTCAGAATTACTCTATCTAATTTATCATAAATCATGTAAACGGGTCCAGCACCAGGCACCTGCTTTTCTACTACTCTGTTTCTATCATCATACAAGTAAGTAAAGCATAACTCCTTTCTAATATCCTCTGTGATAGTAGAATTATCCTTTAAAATATTAGCTGCTTTGGGAGGAATTACAAACCTCAGATTTCCAATATTATCATGGACATAATATGTTTCTGCCCATCCTTCATCAGAAGCTATCCTTTTGAGTACCATTTCTCCTTTTTTATTGGTAAACTCTTTCACCTCATTTCCTGCTTCATCTTTAGTTTCGTTCACCATTAGGGATCGATCTTCATATGCTCCACTCGCTGTTGGAACTACATCCCCCTCATTCACAAAGCGCCACAATACCACAGCATCACCTGTATTTGCTCTTTGGTTTACATTCACCACATGTTCTGTACCAGTTCCCAGGCTTCCTGCCCAGGCATCTCCTGGAGCAGCTTGCTTTTCTACTCTATTCAAAGGAGAATTTTCGAACTGAGTGATGGAATAAGCAAAACTTGTATTGGCTATCTGATCACCACCTGCCAGGTAAAATGCTTTTTGTTCCGGCTCAGCACATTGTTTAAATTCTCCATTAGTTCCTTTTGCATAAGGTAGGAATCCTTTAGTTTCTCTTCCCCTTTGATCATACTGGGTGAAAGTCACAAGGTCCTGAAGGGCAGGTGAAGCCTGCCAGTCTACCTGTTGTATCTGCCTGCCTAATCCATCAATATATTGCGTAGAAATAGCCACCTGACCAGCAGTAGCTGTACTCAAACTTACTGTCTCTGCCATAGAAGGAGTTTGAGCAACATAAGTTCTCACATAATTATGATCTACTGATTCATCAGCTACAGTTATAAACTTGGCATCTGTGTAACATGATGGATCAGCGTTTCTAAAAGACCTGACTTTATAATCTCCTATTGTAGTTACATTTAACACATTTCCAGTGCCTATTTCAGTATTATCTTTATACCATTTGTAATGGTATCCTTCTTCCTGATCTATTTTTAAATCAACTCCAGACCCTTCTGAGCATTGTAAATTAAAATATTCATCATTGTATATTTCAGCCTGGTGAATAATTATCTCTATCGGATCTGAAATTTCAGATTCACATCCATTATTGATAGCTGCTACAGTGTAAAGACCAGCATAACTGGCATTAAAATAATGATTACCTGCTGTCCATGGTAATGGAAATCCATTCTTATACCAAATATATTCATAATTGGGATTTTCAGGAACACTTAATTCAACCGAGCTTCCAAAGCATAAACTAATAGGGCCTGATTGATCAATCACAGGTTTGTCAGGTATCAAATCAATGGTTACCTGAGCGGGTTCGGTAAAATCAAAACAACCACTAGTGGAAGTTACTTTTCTTCTATAGAAAGTTTTATCCAGCATACTCTGATTAAAGGCTGGAAATTCATATTCCTCCTGGGTAGCTCCTGCAATGTCAACAAAATCAGCCGGATTATCAGTGGCAGCATGTTGCCATTGGTAAGTATAGGTATCAAATTGCCCTACTCCTTCTGGTTTGGATGCCAATAAGGTTGGTAAATCATCCTGGCATACTGAAATATCACCATTCACAATTTCACCAGCAGATTGGAAAAGCGTGACTTTTACATCAGGGTTTACAAATGGTTTTGAACATATATCTGTATTATTTAGCATCAGCATAACAGAATAAGTTCCGCCCTCTTCAAAAATATGGGATACCTGTTGTCCTGTTTTCTCTGAATTTTGTCCATCACTGATATCAAAATCCCAACCATAAGTATATCCTGCTACAGGATCATTTACTGTGAAAACAACTTCACCTGTATTGGTACAAGATTCCTGATAAGTAAAACTAAGCGAAGGTCCTTCTTCAACATCAAAGGTCTTACTAAATTTCTGATCACAATAATTGGTCTTTACCAAAACACTTACCTTATAACTATTATCTTCACTGGTGAAAGTTTTAGTATTATCTACTTTATCCCCTTCCTCTATTGCAAAGGTTCCATCTCCATCTATATCCCATATATAACCCTCTATTTCCCAGCCTTCAGGCAACGTCACATCATGAATATTTAGGTCAATTTTTTCTCCTAAACATATGCTTCCATCCCCATTGCTATCAGCAAACATGATATTACCTTCTATTTCAGGATATACGGTCAGAGTTGCAGGAGTAGCATCAATAGCAGTACAAGACTCTGAATATCCAGTTTCTGTACTTTCTATTTCGATTTCTAAACCAACATTAAATGCTCCTTCATTATCAAACCGATGGGTTACCATTGGCTCTGTTGAGGTTTGCTCAAAACTACCATTTCCATCAAAATCCCATCTATACTCTTTTACCACATATCCAGGAGGAATTGTAGAGTTTGTTGCTGTAAAGGAAGCTTCCTGATGGACACAAATATTTCCTAAATGTTCAATTTCAGGTATTGGTTTAGGATGAACTTTAATGGTTTTAACCTCAGATGTAGCAAAACAATTAACACCTGTAACACTTTCCTTATCATTCTCTATTCTAAGTGTGACATTATAGGTCTGTCCAATACCATTTGCTGTTGAAAAGGAATGAGTTGGGTTGGCACTGGTTGAAGTATTTCCATCTCCAAAATCCCAAAAATAAGATGAGATCGTGTTCCCCTGACCTGCACTGGAAAGGTTATTAAAAACTACTGTTTCATCAACGCAAACTTCAACTACTTCCTGTCCTGTCTGATTCTCCATTCTAAAATCAGATACTGGTGGGTTAAAAACCTGAATAGTCTTCTCATTAGAGTAAGCCGGTATTTCACAACCTTCAACACTTACCTTAACCCTAAATATTGTATTTACTGAAATATCCTCTGATATATTAGTGACATTTGCTGAGCCTGAAATATTATCCCATCCACTTCCATTCCATTTTTGCCAGGCTTCTATATCTCCCACCTGGCCTGTTAGGGTCAAATAAGCATCACCAGGTTCGCAAAGATTCACACCCTCTATTGTGCCACCTTTTGGGCTTTGTACCACTGTAACTTTAGCAGATTTTACTATTTCCTCACAAGTTCCATTTTGTACATAAATTTCAAAATCTGTGGTTTTAGTTATTTTTAGTCCTGCAGCACTACTTAAAATAGTTCCTGTGTATGCTAGTTCATTCCAACTCCCTCCTTCAGGTTTATACCTCCACTTTTGAACAGTTCCTGTTATTGCTCCATTGAGAACTAAATCTGGATAAACTCCATTAGGATCTGTCAGACAAACCTCTTTATTACTAAGAGTTCCGGTTACTACTGTAGGAAAAACTATAGTTACCTGTTTGGTTGAAGAGGTTACCTCGCAGCCTTGTTGATCTTTAATTTTCAACTCGACATTAAAATTTCCTTCATTTTGATACACATACCCATAAGTAGGGTTTGTACTAGTTTTTTCTGGTGTTCCATCACCAAAATCCCATATATACTCCACAATATCCCTTCCTTGTCCTCCTGCTGGTTGGGAAAGACTAGCATCAAAATTTACTAAACCCTTTGTCTGGCAGGTCATATTGGTAAAACTAAAATCAGCGGTAGGCGCATCGTTAATAATAATTTCACCTTCCATATCAATTCCACTACAACCATCTTCAACTTGTGCTTTTACAAAATAAGTACCTTTTGCTGTTTGATATCCCCAATTTCCAGTGGAAATAGGACTCCCTATCGCAGTTGTACCCCTATACAATTGATATTTTACTCCTGTTTCTGTTCCATCTAATTTTATTAGTTGACCTGCAGTAGTTGCACAAAAAGTTCCTGCATTTACCAGGTTCTTTACCGAGGGTTTCTTTTTTATACCAATAGAAGTTGACTTCGTATCAACACAATCAGTAGGAGAAGAATTAGCCAAACTCACCGTTAAAGATACATTTTTTGTTCCTTCTCCTGAGTTAAAAGTGTGGCTTGGGTTAGCAGTTGTATAAGTGGTGCCATCAATATTCCAATTATAACTAAACCCTGATCCTGTCACATTAGCAGAAAAGTTAATAGGAACTCCTGTACAGCCAAAATCCGGAGCAGTAATACTATTAATTTTAGGAGCATTGTAAATGGTTACATCATCTGTAAAAGTATCTTCCTGACCATATTCATTCCTTACCGTTAAGGTTACCGTATAAGTTCCTGTTGAACCATATACATGCCCCAGGTAATCCGTATCTTCTTCATCATTATAATCAGATGAATGGGTGGGTTCAAATTTCCATTTATAATCGATCGAGCTTCCTCCTGTTACACTTGCCCTGAAAAAAGTTTCCTGCCCTACACAAAAATTATGTGCAGTAAAACTCGCTGTCGGAGAAGGATATACTGTAACATCTTTGGTAATTGTACTAACACAACCATTTGAAGATGTTACTTTCAGGGTTACAGGAAAAGTCCCTTCAGTGTCAAATTGGTGCGTAGGATTGGAAGCTGTGGAAGTTGAATTGTCATCTCCAAAGGTCCATAAATAGGAGGCAACATTTCCTGTGGCGCTATGATTAAATTGAGTGTTTTTTCCTGTATAACCAGTGGGAGCAGTAAAGTTTGCTGTTGGTTTTGCATATATAGTAATCGCTTTTGTAATGGATTTTTTACACCCATTGGTATTGGTTACAGTCAATTTGACATTATATGTGCCTGAATTATCAAATACATGCGAAGGATTAGTGGCAGAAGAATTTGGTTTTCCATCATTAAATTCCCACAAATAAGAACTTATTGTTCCTCCATTTCCTGAAGATGAATTCGTAAACTGGATGGATTTATCCTCACAATCATTCGTGAAAGCGAAATTGGGGGTTGGTTTCTTTTTTATTGTTACATTTTTTATAATTTCATGTTTACAACCATTTTGGTTAGTTACTTCCAGTCTCACTGGAAAACTTCCTGTTCCATTAAAAGTAAAGGTAGGGTTTTGTTGGGTGGAAATATGCGCTCCTCCAAAATGCCATAAATAAGTAGACTGGTATTGATTCGTAGAAGTATTCGTAAATTGAACACTTTCTCCGTCACAGACATCTGTAAAAGTAAAATTGCTACTAGGTCCATTTCCAACTGTAATTGAAACTTCTTTTTGAACACTACTACAACCAGTTGAACTAGTGACAGTTAATCGTACTTTATAACTACCCGCTGAAGAATAGGTATGACTTGGGTTTTCAAGATTGGATTGGCCTCCATCTCCAAAAGTCCAGGAATAACTCAAAGTTCCAGAACCTGAAGACGAATTTGTAAAACTCGTAGCCACTCCAGAACAAATTGCACTACTTGCACTAAAGTCAGCTATAGGAGATTGATTTACCGTAAATGTTTTGGTCTTAGAATAAATGAAGCCACTTGAACCTTCTCTCACTTCTAGGGTAACTGTATAAGTATCTGGAGTATGGTAAGTAAACCCTTTATAAGAAGCATTTTGATGAAAGTCGTTATCTGAATCAAAGCTCCATCTAAACTCTAAATTATTAGGGTTAGAAGCTCCACTTACATTACCTCTGAAAAAGGTGGGTTTTCCCGTACATTTAAACTCGATATCAAAATCCACAGTTAATGCATATGCAGCTTCTGTTTTTTCATCCAAATTCAAAGAATCTGAATTAGCCCTTCCTTGAAAGGACATAAGAAGTAATATGATCGTCAACAACATGGCAGCTGAGTTCTCATACCACAAGGAATAGTTTGGAAGTTTAGTAATTTTTTGCATAATTTTTAATTGTAAGGTCAACCCTAATTTGTCCTGGAACTCACAGCGGTTTGCTCCATTTCATTTTCTGTATTATTTTTTGTTGCTCTTCTATAATTGCAGTCCAGCCCTGATCACCCAGGGACTGTTCCTTACCGGGTTGGGGCCCTGATAGGTCAGGTTCCGCAAAGCCGATATGTTAAATGATGATTTTAAACCTAAGGGGAAGTTCACCCCTCCTCCTGCCATCAATGCCGAATACCATTGCCGTTCAGAATTTTGAGCATTTTTTAACAATGGTGAAACTTCTTTTCCGTTCAGTGTTTCTGCTTCCACCTGGAAAAAGGGAAAGTGTTCCTTCGGCTTAAACCGGGTGAAAAACCTGCCTCCAAAAGTCGCTGAGTTCACATCCAGTTTTTTATCATCGTAATACTGAAATATTGGACCTGCACCTACTGACAGCTTCTCTTTGAAGGTGTGTGAAACTGCCGGACTTAAATCTACTCTGGTGATTTCTCCGATGTTCAGCCCCAGGTTCCCTTCCAGATCAAACAAATCTGCCATTTTAGATAACTTAGCTGCCTTAGGTGCTACTGTACCCGGTAAAGGTTTATCTTTAAAAGGGAGTTTAGCCTGCAGGCCTGTTCTAAATATCCATGGATTGTTTCTCACCGGGGTTAC
>NZ_KB903501.1 GCF_000379765.1 Flexithrix dorotheae DSM 6795 | reverse complement strand
AATCTGATGATCTGTTTTATTTTGCTCATATCTAGTAGTTTACCAGCCATTGTATTCGCAGTTTTTTGGTTACTTACTGCAAACGCTAAACTATCAGAGCTTAAAAGGGGGTCACCATCGCCATAATGATTATTGTGACCCCTCCAACTTAAAAGGGTCATGATCATCATTATGATCATATTGACCCGTCACTAATTCAATCCTATAGATGGGTCAATATCATAATTATGGTGGATCAATATAAAAATTCTGGTGGGTCAGCATCGATCATAATATGCAATAAAGGGTAAACTATATTTTGGACTTTCCCTTAAAAACTATAGGCACAGGTTGCCCAGCCTACTAATTTGCTTTAGTGGGAAAGTAAATTTTTGACAATAGTAGATCTGGGTAAGCAGAACAAAGCTACTTACTCAAATAGTACTAATAANAGNTGATTNAGTTTAGATTATCCAGATGGACAAAACAAGTAATGTAAATGTGATTGGATATCAAGTGCTAGTTGGATTTCCTTTAAATAAATGGATTGGGATTCCATAAGTGAAGTTAGTTTAGTTTTTTAAATTTTTACAGTCATTCTTATGTTTCAAGGAGAACCCTGATTACAAGAACTTTTTTTTGTTCCAAGGTGATTGAACGCAAGTATAGGAAGAAGATAGTTTTATTAGTATGGTAACCAGCTTGAATAATCCCCCTGATTACGTGAGCTAAAGTAGCAAAGGTTATTCCTGAATGCAACCTTAAAACAAATTTTTATTAGGTGATTAACAATTATTTACAATTAGTATTTGGAATTGTGAATTAAAATCCTATTTCCTTACAAGTGTAGGTTTTATAGCTTTCCAAAAAGGTTTTAGATCCATATCCTTGTTTATTTAAGGTTTAAGTGGAAAAATCACCTAAAAAAATCAGGTTTAGTGGCCTGTCTTTTGTTTAAAAGCTACAATATCAAAGCGTTTTATTACATCTCCATTACAGCTAACGAAAAGTAACTCTCAGTGAGTTATTCCTAATTTTCTAAGCTTTTAATCTTTTCTATTAAAGGATGAACCAAATATTTTTTGGTAACGATTTGGATGATCCCTTCAAAAATTCTTTTTGCTTCTTGAATGAATTCCTCCCTACTTATTTGATAATTTGTAAAGGCCCATGATAGGACTCTCCTTTTTCTTTATTGACTAATTTATAAAAATAGGTCCCGCCTTTTACTTCCTCTCCCCTCCAATTACTTTTGTATGCATCATGGCTATATACTTCTTCTCCCCATCGATTATACACCCTTAACTCCCACTCCCCTTTCCCAATTCCCTGGATACTAAATTGATCATTATAACCATCATTGTTTGGGGTAAAAACATTGGGAATAAACAAGCATTTCTCATGGGTAATGTATACTGAATCCTTAAAGGTGAAGCATCCATTGGTGATTTCTACAGAATACTTTCCTTCTTCTGTAACTTCAATACTTTCTTCTGTTGAACCTGTGCTCCATAAATATTGAGGTCGTGGATAATCTGCCGGATAAACTACTTTCAATAGTATATTCTCATCCCGGCATATCGTAGTATCATTTCTAAGTTCAAGTGGGATTTTTGCCGGTAATGTCCCTACTTCTTTTAAATCGTCTATTAATATGTGGCTAGCTCTATGAGCAGGTTCACTATCGTAATAAGCCTCTAGAATGATATAGTCATATTCTTGCGTAGGAATAAAACTAATATCATGTTTTGTCCAATAATCGCTTTGCGGTAAAGAAGATAGCCATAATAATTCCTCTGTGGTACATGCATTGTTGCCTCCCCAAATGCGTAACTTGGCTTTTGCAGAATTTCTCGAATAACCTTCCCCTTTTTTTGAATGGCTAAGCATCACTGAAAAATGATAACAGGTATCCACACTTAATGGATAGTTTAATTGTTGAGAGACTCTTTCATAGGCATCAAAAGCTACATTACCCCTGGTTACTAATCCCAAATAGGTAAATCCATCTGCTGACCTTTGTCTTACATCATCATGTCCTGGCTGCAAATTACTCGTAGTCTCACTTTCCTTACAATCGGTCCAAAAAGGAGCTTCTCTACCTATTCTTTCCCCCTCAAAGGAAGGATTTTTAAACCGATTTTGACTATCTGCTTTATTATTGCCTAATAAAAAAATGAAAACTAATAGTAATCTAATTAAATAACTGATCGATCCCATCAAAATAGTTGATAATTATTTTTTGTGAAATTGTGACTGGAAGGTCTATTAATACCACATAGGGCCTTATTTAGAGGGCAAAGCTAGCAAATAACCTACATATATCTACGCACAATTAAATGGATTTTTTGTCCCGGTGATTTTTAACTCTTCTGCTTTTTGACTTTCAAAATAAAAACTGCATATATTTTCTAACCCCTCCCCTACTTAACATATAGCCCCTTATCAAGTTTTCTCACCCTCAAAAGGTCTAAAAATGAAAACTGAAATGGAAATTACCACCAAAAAACGACAAACCTACAAGCAAGAAAAATATTGAAATTACACAGCGTTTTTTCCGGACCTAACCCCCATTAAGTTTGTTCAACACAAGAAAAAATTCAGTGGGATCTCCCGGACCCACATGAATTTGGTCCCTTATTATTGTGGGTAGTTTTTTTTTATTTCAATGCGTAATAACAACTTTGACTATAAAGTCTTTTAAGATTAGCATTGTCAATCCATTCATACTTTATTTTCATAAAATCCTCAAATTTTGAGAAATCAATAAAGTCAATTTTCTCTCCATTTTTTATTGGGTTATCACGAATAAAATCGTGAGCAGTCTTGTTTACTTTTCGACATAATTTATCACAATTCCTTAATTCAGATTTTGTCAATTTAGGGTGTTTTTTTTCTAATCTTCCATCAATGTCAGTCAGCCATTTTTCTCCAAATTCCATGGATAAATTGAGTCCATTATTTAATATTTCACTGCTCATATTTAAGTCAATTTACCAACCAGGTCCAAGTTTTTGATTTGGCTCAGGTTCAATACTATTCATGTGATTTAATTCGTTTGGGTCTTCTCCGTTTCCAATTCTTTTATGCATATCGAGTAACGATGTCAAAAGAAATATTATTCCGTCATTTTTTTCGTCACTCTGCTTTTCTAATTTTATCAACGCTTTTTGAGTTGCCTCCCAAAAATAAGTTCTGTTAGCTAGCGCAAAAGTCCGCAAGTCAATATCAAACATAATATTTTCATCATTTCGGATAAATCCTCCAAAACCATTATATTCATCTCCTTGGTCTTCTCTAATTACAAACCATTCTAAGTACTTATAAAATTCATCAGCACAATTAATTTCTTTTAATTCATCAGTAATTAATTCCAGCATAAAAGCCATTCCACTCCAACGTCTTGCGAATCCTCTTCCATCTTCTAAAGTCCAAAATGCTGATGCCATAGTTTTGTTCTAATTCTGCCGTAGAGTAGAGCCTAATAGCCCTCTAATTTCATCTCGAATATAATGAAACTTTTCAGACTATCAGTACCATAATTCCATTGTGGCCATTCATCAAACCGTACGTGAAGTTTTCCCTCATGCGGCTGGGCATGCCAGCAGCTGTAGCAAAACCAGTATTTATCGTAAAGGATATCCTCAGAATTACAAAAGGCATCGATCCGGATGTTTGCCCGGTTTGCAAAAGGGGGAAAATGCATACCGTGGAGGAATACCCAAGGCTGAGAGGATCATCTCAAATCAAGGTGGAGTGGGCAAAAGTGTTGTAAAAATGAAAGAAAAAACCGTTTCCAGCAAACGGATGGGATTGCTATGCCCCTGAAAACATGAATCTGCCAAACCGGGCTATTGATTACCGTAAAAATGAATACTGAAATGGAAATTAGCTACAAAAAACGTTACTCCAAACAAAATCACCCCCACCAAAAAAGCTCTTCTGCAAGCAAGAAAAAAATTGAAATTACACAGCGCTTTTTCCGGACCTAGCCCCCATTAGGTTTGTTCAACACAAGAAAAAATTCAGTGGGATCCCCAGGACCTACATGAATTGGGTCCCTTATTATTGGCAGCTGTATTTTCCTTTTTGCTAATAGTTTTGTTCATAAATACTTTCATCATATAGCCAAATCCAAGTTTGCCAATTGTCCAAATTACAAGTCCTAACAATAAAGTTTTCCAAGTTATTTCTTCTCCATCAAAATATGGTAATCCGATTGACATAACCAAAAACATAAATGCTCCCCAACTCAGTCCTGTTTTTATCCAACTCTTTTTGTCAAATGGATTCGGTTTAACAGCGGCAAAAGTGTCCAAAGGACACTATGAGACTAAGTTACCAAAAGCCTTACAGTCCCAATATGCCCAACATGGATTTTATTTTTTTTGTTGTATGGCGTTGATAATTTTTACTCAAACATACCTGACCAAAACCCTTTTTCTTCGAAAACTTTAATATCAGCCAACATGAACATTTGCTTATATTTTTGTTTTGCATCAAGTTGAATTGATGCATCCCAAACTGTATCTAATGGATACTGAGAAGTAACTTCAGATATACCATCTCGTGCTATTAGTAAAAATTTTGCTAACTGCTCTAGTGAACTATTTATAAATATTTCTTCAAAGTCATTATCGTGATTAAAAAAAGTAATAAAGCCAGTTTGACTGTCTATACATATTGGATCTCCAGAATCTGTTGAACCTATTACATATAATTCATCAAATGAATCATCAAGATTCCATTCATCTTTTAATTTCTTAAGTTGAGTATTTTTATAATCTCCAAAACTCAAAAATGGAGCACAACTAGATGGTAATCCAGATAAATACAAAAACTCTTTTTCAGAAATACTTAAATCTAAACTTAATACTTGGTCTTTGGGAAAAACATTTAATTCAGACTGAAACTCTTTTTCTGGGTTACACCACTTTTTTTTAAAGTCTAATGCATTCATTGTAGTCTATTAGAAATATGCCATAATAGGGTAGAGCCTGGTAGCCCTTTAAAATTACTAATGAATAGCAAAAATCAGGCTACCAGTGCCCCCATTCCATGGCGGCCCTCATCAAACCGTGCATGAAGTTTTCCCTCAAACGGCTTACCGATGAAGTTCTGGTTTGGATATATATACATTTTCATAGACTACAGTATCAGTATTTAGCAAGAATACACCTTTGTCTGTTTCCATGTACTTGTCCCAAACTATAGCTCCCTTTAATCTCATCTGACTCAAATGTTAGCCGAATAGGACTTAGCCAGTACCAACTGCCAATGAATTATATGAACTTCTTCAAAGTAGAGTCCCTTCCCTAATTGGGTTTATGTTGACCCAATATCATTGGTACTATGAACCCTTCCGACTTCTGCAAATTCCCTCATCCATTTCGTTATACTTATAGGACTGGTTTTCGGTAGTCAACCTCCAAACTTACAGATCTCCCACGTTTAATTCTTTTCCATCTATAATCGCGCTATCCCTATGACTCCGGCAGTTTACTGAGATTCTTGCAACTGTTAATCCTCTCAAAATAAAAGGGTTCAGCACCGTTGAAAACCTCCCCAAATCTGCGGTTACACATCTCGAAGCTAATATGGGTTCACACTTTCGCATTACAGCTCGATTATTTGAATTAATAAAGCTTCAGCATTATCCTCACGGATACAACTGTCTGTTTTTCTTCAAGGTGAACAGTCAATTACCTTAGTGGGATTTTCACCCACTGGAAAAGCACCACTTCGTGGCGCACCAACGACCAGCTAATATGAGTATGCGTCCCTGTTACTAGAAGCACCGAAGTTGCTTTCTTGCATGGTCCTGTCGAAGTTCTCAGTTCGCATATTCATTTTAGTGTTTGTGTGTGCCGCGTGATTATTATTTTATGTTGTTAAGATACATTTCCAACATTGTATATCCATTTGAAGATAAAGTATTTCGATCTTCTGGATTGCTTTTATTCAACCCCATAGTTTCCTCCCAGAAATCAGGCATTCCATCATGATCTATGTCACTAGGTGCTTCTGTGCTCTTAAGATCTGGCCATCCACCTACATCCGTTTGAGAATCGATAATTCCGCATGCTTTTGAATAGTCAACAACATCATATTCTTTTTTATATTTTTTCCCTTCATAGGTGGCGAATCCTCCCCGTACTTCTTCAATGATCCGAGTATCAATAGCATCTAATTTTGGTAATCGTGCTCCAGCTTGAGTTAGTACCAATTCATAAGCTTCTTTTGCCGGTTGCTCATTTATAGGCATAGACTCCCAAGGCTTATCAAGTTTGATTTTGTCCAAAGAAATTTCTGTCTGTACTCCTCCGTTCCAGTTGTCTGATGAAACCTTCTCATTTCCTTCGACAACATTATCAAATACATACCATGTACCAAAATCTGTTTCACTTCTATAGCCAGGGTTGGCAATTCGGTATGACAACTCTCCGGGTTTTGTAGCCGGGCCCGGCTTGTAATAGTTTGATACAATATTGAATGTTGAAAAGTGGAATTTTGGATTCCCTTTTTGTTGTGCTTCACCGCCATAGCAACTATTATACCCCCAGTTATAAATCACATTATTTCTGTGATCGGTATAACCTGAACCAGAGGCCATACGGGGGTTGCGACTCGTGTGATGTGCAAGTAAATTGTGATGGTAAGTGCCATAGTTGGAACCCCATATTCCTCCATAGCCATGAGAGCCTTTTATATGGTTTGAGCCACTCAGACTCTCAGTAATCATACTCCACTGCACAGTAATGCTGTCACAATGATAGATAGACATACACTCATCGATACTCCAACTGGCTGAAACATGATCGATAATGGCATGTTTGAAATACCTACCGGAAACAGCATCATAGTCATGGCCTGATACATCACCCGGACGTACCCGGATATACCTAATGATCACATGGTCAGCATTTATTTGTAAGGGATGGTTTTTTAAGCAGACCCCATCACCTGGGGCAGTTTGTCCAGCGATTGTGATGTAGGGATTTTTGATACTAATTGGGCTCTCTAGCTCTATGTTTCCAGAAACCTTGAAAACGACCGTTCGTGGACCTTTGGCATCAACTGCTGCCCTTAGACTACCTTTTCCACTGTCCTTAAGGTTGGTGACTTCATAGACGGCACCTCCTCTTCCTCCCTTGGCGAATTTTCCATAACCTTCGGCAGTTGGAAATGCAAGTTGTTGAGACCAACACTGGAGAAATGTCAATAATAAAACTAAAGTTAAGGATGATGTTTTTTTTATCATATGCTATTTGGGTTTCAGGATTCTCAACATGCGGCACAACATTTCGCTATCTACCACCACCTAGAGTGGTTGATATTATAATTATACTGGCTAATCTAATAAATTTTTAATTTTGTTGATGCTTTTTACCGCTACATGGGTATAAATTTCTGTCGTTCTGGTACTATTGTGCCCTAGTAGAGCCTGAACATACCTCAAGTCTGTGTAGAACGCCACTGCGGCCATCCTCCAACAGGTGAGTTGCAAAGCTGTGCCGTAACATATGTGGTGTCACCCTTTGGGTGATCTTTGCTTTTTTATCTGCTCTTCCTCAAGGCGCTAGCAAAAAATTTCCGGGCTATATTGTTTAGTAAGTACCCTCCGATTCCATTTCAAATTTGAATTGCAGGTCCTTCCTACCTTAAAGGCAATTATTTGAGCTTCATCAACATCTGATCCTAAAAGGAAAAAAGAAAATGCAGGCCCATGTAGCTGTACAAACAAAATTGCTAATCCTTATTTCGACACTTTGGAAGAAACAATGAAGCTTTTGATCATGATTATAGACAAGAAAATATTTCCGGTATTCTAGAACCTAAGTTTTCTCTTTCGGTTGCCCCCTAAAGGGGCAAAAAAACAGCCACTTCCTATGGAAATGGCTACACTAGATGAACTTCCTTATAAACTATCACCTGAAGCTCAATTTCGGTTATATAAATCTAAAAAAAAGGAGTAAATTTATTTGCTTTTTATCACTGTACCTCGATTAGCTACAGTAATTATTTCAAGTTTCTTAGGACGGTAATCCATTCCTATTCGTATTTCTTCCGTTTTTTCTTTTCCAACAAGTTTCTCAGATATGTATAAACCCAAATCTAATGAAGAAGCAACTGCGCCAGCTGTTATTGTGTTATTGTCATCAACAATTCTTGCTCGAGCAACTCTTTCACAATACTTTTCCAATGATTTATATTCATTAAAGTTAGTTGTTGCAGTTTTGTTTTTCAAAAACCCGGCTGCACCAATCAATAGGCTACCTGTACAAATTGAAACAATATAATCAACATTTTCTCCAGTTTTAATCCAATCAATGAACTCTGTATTGTATTGAAGTTCTCTTGTCCCAAATCCGCCAGGGACTATTATCATATCATAATCTGATAAATCAGGTTTGATTTTATCGACAATAATTTCTAGTCCAAAACTATCTTTTATCGATTTCTTAGTTGCACACAAATCCCAATCCAGATTTTCCATAAACCCTTTAGTTTTAATATTCTTTATTGGGTCATAAAATCCAATAAAGTCTAAAAGAGTTATTTCATCAAATAGTATATATGCAATTTTCATTTGTTTTTATTGTAGCTAAAGTTCCTGCTAAATACCGTGACGAAGCAATCGCAAGACATGGACATTTAGCTCTTCTTGAACCAAACCTAAAGGTAGCAAAATTAGCAGAAACCTGAAATAATGTTAAGCAGTGGTTTTATCAAACCATATCACATGATGAAAAAGCTCATTGGTAAAAGCCCTGGAGCTTATTGAGTGCTGGAAGGTTTTGAAAAGTGATAATGAATTGCTAATCGATCCCGCCAAACCGGACTATTGATTACCCTAAAAATGAATACCGAAATGGAAATTATACAGAACTTTTCCAGGCCAAAACCCCATGAGATTCCTTCCCCATAAGAAAAATTCAGAAGGATCCCCAGTGGACCCTCCTGAATTTGATCCTATATTAAAGTGGTTAGTCTTTAATAAATTTTTTACTCATTAGACCTTTGTCTGTTTTTATCTGTAAGAAATAAATACCAATGGTTAAATCTGAAACATCAAAAAATTCTTTTGGTGAAGAAATAGTTTTTATTGGCTTTCCTATAGCATCAACAATAGTAATGGCTTCAATTGTTTTATCAAAATCAATGTTTAGGACAGAAGAGACGGGATTAGGATAAATAGACAAGTCACTTATATTATATTGATCATTGACACTTAAAACAATCTGGTTAGAGATTGTAATCTCTACATCGCCACTTACCCCGGAACCATC
>NZ_KB903500.1:2476-10855 GCF_000379765.1 Flexithrix dorotheae DSM 6795 | reverse complement strand
ATTTTTATTATTTGCAAAAGTCCAAATTAGCAGGTTAATACTGCCAAGGGCATAATATTCCCATCCGTTTGCTGGAAACGGTTTTTCCTTCCATATTTTATAAAACTTCTGCCCATATCACCGCAATTCTGGGAGAACCTCTTGGTCTTGGGTATTCCTCTGCAGTATACATTTTCCCCTTTTTGCAAACCGGGCAAATATCCGGATCAATTCCTTTGGTGATCCTGAGGATATCCTTTACGGTAAACACTGGTTTTTCCTCCGCTTCTGGCATGCCCAGACTTTCCCTTACCTTGGGCAGGGTNATTTTTTTAACCCGTGTGGAAAGGAAACCATAATGCCTGATTTTACAAAACCTTTTGGGTAGCACATGGAGTAAAAACCTGCTGATAAACTTTTCAGCTGGCAAAGTGAGCAGTTTCTTCTGGTTGTTATCAGCCCTGTCCAGATAGGAAAAAGTGACACTTTTATCGCCAATATGTTTGATTCTGTAATTGGATATAGCAATTTTGTGGGTGTACCTACCAAGATACTCCAACACAAAATCAGGACTGGAAAAAGGTTTTTTGGTATGCACCACCCAATTGATCTGATAGAGTTTTCTTTTGAGTTTCCAGAAAACTTCAGGGTTGTGGAGTGTAGCAATTTTCCCTTCCAGTTTCAGTTTTTTATCCTGATAAAGCCAGAGCAGTTTCTCCATGAATTTTCCTCGGAAAGTTTTGGCAAGAGCCTTAAGTGGAAACAGGAATCGTCCTTTAGTTTTTGAAGTTTTCCATTCTTGATTTTCACCCATTCCTCCAGCTGGAACGATGCAATGAATGTGGGGATGATATAACAACTGCTGAGTCCAGGTATGCAGTACTGCAATCATCCCCATTTTGGCCTGAAGCTTTTGTTTGGGGTCTTTGGAGAAAGTATCCAAAGTTTCCCAAGCCGAAGTAAACAATACGTTGTAGATCAGTTTTTGATTTTGCAAACAAATAGCACGTAGTTGAGCCGGCAGCGTAAAAACCAGATGAAAATAAGGGACTGGTAAAAGATCATACTTTCTTTCCAGAATCCATTTTTCTTTATTCACTCCCTGACATCCGGGGCAGTTTCTATTGCCGCAAGAGTTGTAATGCACTTTAATATGCCCGCAGTGATTACAACAAACTTTGTGACCACCTAATATTTTGGTGCGGCATTGCCGGATGTTTTGCATCAATTGAAGTTGTTCAATACTTACCCTATTGTTTTGGAGATAATCATCCCCAAACCGATTGAACACTTCAGCCATGGAAGGCATGGCTACTTCTCCCAGGAATCCAGCGGGCTAAAGGCTTTGATCAGCGGAACATCACTAATGTGCAAATAAATAATGGTGGTTTGAATGGAACTATGTCCCATCAGGTGTTGCAGCGTTTTCAGGTTGATGCCTTCTTCCAGGGCATGAGAAGCAAAACAATGGCGCAGGATATGCAGGTTGACTTCTTTGTTGATCCCGGCTCTTTTTACAGCAGCATTCAGGGCATGGCGCAATCCACCAGCGCTCATGGGAGTACCTTTCAGTCGTCCATTAAACAGGAATATTTTAGGTCGATAACTTCGGTAATATTCTCGAAGTTCAATCAAAACCTTCTCAGATAAAACAGTCAGTCGATCTTTACCACCTTTACTCTGATTGATGCGCAGTTGGCATTTTCCATCTTTAGTGAGTAAATCAGTAATTTTTAAGCGTAGAATTTCCCCTCTTCTAAGGCCTGAAGAGTAGAGTAATCTAAACATGACACGGTGTTTTTTATTAAGACAGGAGTTAAAAATCAGGGTCAGTTCTTCCCTGCTGAGTACCTGAGGCAGAGTCGGTTTTTCTTTGGGGTAGGGAATTTGAGAGGCCATACCCACATCCTCTGCCATATGCTGATAATACCAGCGAAGTCCAGCAACGTAGATCTTAATCGTCCGCCAGTTGCGTTGTTTTTCCACCTGTAGATCATGTAAAAAATCAATCACCTGATCAATTTCCAATTCCCTTGGTAGACAACCATGAAATTCCATCAAGCCCCTAACCCCACGAATATAATTCCGAATTGTTTGCTCGGATCGATTGGCAACCCGCAGTCTCCTTTCAAAACATTCCAATACACGTAATCCTTCTGGTAATTGAGAAATTAGCTTTTTCATAATGTTATACGGTTTGGTAAAACCACAGCATAACATTATTTCAGGTTTCTGCTAATTTTGCTACCTTTAGGTTTGGTTCAATAACAGTTATAAGCAGCAATCCTGAAAAACAAAAAGAAATTGAGAAAATGGGAGCAAAAGCTGCTATAGGCACAATGGAAGATGTATCCTTTCTAATGGAAACTTTTAAAGGTGCAGATGCAGTGTATTGTATGGAAACATTTGGCTTCTTCAATCCTGATTTTGATTATCTGAAATACATCAACCAAATTGCTCACAATTACAAACAGGCGATTGAGCAATCTTCCGTAAAAAAAGTAATTCATCTTAGTAGTATAGGAGCTCATACTTCAGAAGGTGTAGGTATCTTGAAATTCCATCATTTAGCAGAGACAATACTGGGCCAACTTCCAGAAAAAGTTGTCATTAAATTTATTCGACCAGTGGGGTTTTACGTGAATTTATTAGGTCAAATTCCAACTATTAAATCTCAAGGCATTATCGTTTCTAATTTTGGCAGTAAAGAAAAGGAACCTTGGGTTTCGCCTTACGATATTGCAAATGTAATTGCGGAAGAATTCGGCCGTCCATTTGATAATAGAAAAATTCGTTATGTAGCTAGTGATGAAGTTTCGAGCACTGAAATTGCAGAAATATTGGGTAATACAATCGGAAAACCTGACTTAAAATGGGTAACCATAACTGATGGGCAATATTTGGATGGTTTACTAAAGTTTGGAATGAATAAACAAATTGCGAAAGACTATGTGGCAATGCAAGCAGCCCAACGAAACGGAAGTATCTACGAAGACTTCAATTTACATAAACCCACATTTGGCAAAGTGAAATTCTCTGATTTTGCAAAGGAATTTGCAAGCTTCTACAATCAATAATAATTATCTTTATCACTTATGGCAAACAAAAAACCTAATAGAATTAAAACAATTAGTGAATTTCATAGATTCAGAGGTCTGCCATTACCAGAACATCCCTTAATTAGTGTGATAGATTATGCTTCCATTAAGCATTCGGATGAAAACAATTCCATAAGCTGGGTACTTGATTTTTATGCTATTTCTTTAAAAAAATCATCCCACACTAAGTTTAGGTATGGATATCAGCATTGTGATTTTGATGGAGGCTCACTGTTTTTTATGGCGCCAAATCAGGTATTTCGTGTAGAGGTTAACAAAGATCATATGTCTGTAAAATCAGGATGGTTGTTACTGATACATCCTGAGTTTATTTGGGGCACAGCTTTGGCAAAAACAATTAAGCAATACGATTTTTTCAGTTATGCCATAAATGAGGCATTATTCCTTTCGCCTAAGGAAGAATCTATCCTCAACCATATTATTCAAAACATTCAGCAAGAGTATCTATCCAGTATTGACAAATTCAGCAAACAAATTATCAGCACGCATATTGAAAATTTGCTTAGCTATTCCGAACGATTTTACAATCGTCAATTCATAACAAGGGAAAAAGCTAATCATCAAATTTTAGAACGCCTGGAAAAACTATTAACAGACTATTTTAACGGTGATGATATAGTAATAAAAGGCTTGCCATCAGTTCAATTTGTTTCCGAGGAATTGAATGTTTCACAAAGTTACTTAGGCAGCCTACTTAGAGTACTAACAGGACAAAATACTCAACAACACATTCACGAAAAATTAATCGAAAAAGCTAAAGAAAAATTATCTACAACCAACCTTACCATAAGTGAAATTGCCTACGAATTAGGCTTTGAACATTCACAATCATTCAGTAAACTTTTCAAATCAAAAACACAACTCTCACCTTTGGAATTTAGGCAATCCTTTAACTAACCAAAAAACTGCTGCCAATAATAAGGGATCAAACGCTGGTGGGGATGGTTTTGTTAGGAATGGCCTTTTTTAGATAATTTCCATTTGGTATTCATTTTTAGTGTTTCCGAAAGCCCGTTTTGGAGGGATCGATTAGCAATTCTTTACCATTTTTCAAAACACTCCAGCACCAGAAAAGCTTCAGGGTTATTGGCAATTAATTTTTTCATATCATTATATGGTTTGGTGATACCTTCCTATAACATTATTTCAGTTTTTACTCAATTTTGCTACCTTTAGGTTTGGTTCAACCTGCGGTATGAAATTATAGCTGGTTTGTGGTTCACATGGCTTTAGTTCTTCGTAGATAGTCAGGACTGCAGATAGATTATGGGTTAAGCCATACCTTTAGTAACCTGAAATCAGCCAGGCTTGATGCAAGTAACCTTGGAGACAATTACAGCAAATGAAAACTATAACACTTCCAGACGAGTTAAATCTGGACACTTCTCTATCGATTAAAATTTATGATTACAAAAGCACTGAGGAAATTTCCAAACAACAAATCATCTTGAATAAAAATACGTTTAGCTTTCTTCAAGAAGGGAAAAAAGAGGTTTTCTTTGATAATTCTTCATATGCAATAGATAATTCCCAATTTCTACTAATGAAATCTGGACATTGCTTAATGACTGAAAAAATCTCTAAAATTTCTGAATATTACAGGAGTCTTTTATTCTTCTTTTCTACTGAGGATGTATTAAGGTTTATAAAGAAGTTTGACTTGCAACTAATCAACTCTAAAAGTGTCTATTCCACCTATTCTTTTGATTATGATTCTTTCACAAAAAGATTTGTAGATAGCCTTATTGATATATCAAAGCTTTCGATGTCCTTGCAACAAAAAATCTTAAAAACTAAGTTTGAGGAGATAATGCTATACCTCATTGATTCTAAAGGAGTCGATTTTCTCTATTCTTTAATCAGTAATACTAACCAAAGCCAAAAGTTTATTCAAACTATTGAAGGGAATCAATTAAACAAACTCACTATAAAAGAGCTTGCTTTTTTATCAAATATGAGTGTATCTACTTTTAAAAGAGAGTTTCAAAAACATTTCAATAGCTCACCCAGCAAGTGGTTTCAAGAAAAAAGGCTGGAACATTCTGCATTTCTACTAAAGAGTCAGTTTAAAAGACCTTCGGACATTTTTGAAGAAATAGGATATGAAAATCTTTCAAATTTCATTCAAGCTTTTAAAGCGAAATATGGTGTCACACCAAAACAGTACCAATCAACTTGAGCTTTTATCAATACTTTTTGAATGAAAAGAAACATAAGATTTTGTAAGTCCCCTCATAATTTTGGACTTGTAATTTAAACGTAAATCTTATGAAAAAATCATTTCAAATTTTAACAGTACTAATCGCTTTTTCAAGTTCAGTATATAGTCAAAATACCTTTACATTATCCAGTAAAGACTTAGGTGGAGAAGCTACGATTAATGAAGAATTTAACGGTTTTGGTTGTACGGGAAACAACCAATCTCCACAACTATCATGGATAAATGCTCCAGAAGGAACTAAGAGCTTTGCTGTAACTATGTACGACCCTGATGCCCCAACCGGAAGTGGGTGGTGGCATTGGATTGTATTTGACATTCCAACCAGCACAAACGAATTAGCTTCAGGCGCAGGAAACACAGAACTAAACTTAACACCCAAAGGTGTTATTCAAAGCATCACAGATTACGGAGCCAAAGGATTCGGAGGTCCTTGTCCTCCTGAAGGTCACGGTTTACATCAATACATTATTACAGTTTACGCTTTAAAAACGGAAAAACTGGGATTAAATGAAAATACAAATCCAGCTGTTGTTGGTTATTATTTATGGAATAATACATTAGCAAAAGCAAGTATTATAACCTATTACCAAAGAAGTAAAAAATAAACTGTTTCAAATAATGAGGGATCAAATTCAGGAGGGTCCACCGGTGCTCCCTCTGAATTTTTCTTATGGAGAAAGAATCTAATAGGGTTTTGGTCTGGAAAAGCTCTGTGTAATTTCAATTTCAGTATACATTTTTTGTGTTTCTAAAAGCTCGAATTGGCGGGACCGAGTGGCAATTCTATGCCATTTTTCAAAACATTCCAGCACCAGATAAGCTTGAGAGATTTTTTACAATTAATTTTTTCATCAGGTTTTAATGAGAGTATGTTTAAATTTTAACTGTTTCGCTGCAAACGTCCAGTTTTGGGTTGAAAACCTAAATTTTAAATACGCTTTGAGGGTAAAACCTCACCAAAACATTATTTCAGTTTTTTCCCAATTTTGCTAACTTTAGGCCCTGTTCAACCTAAAGCTAAAATTGAAAAACAAAAACCACCTGTGTATTTTTTTGATTCTCTCGGGTATTTTATTTTTTTCTTCTTGCTCAGATGAGAATCCCATAAATGTAGACTATTCTTTCAAGGTAGCCAAAGGCGTTGAGCAAAGCGTAAATGATTTTCATAATGTAGAATTTAACTCCTTCAATGACCTAAACCTTGGGTTTTATAAGGGAAACTTGTGGATTAAACTTGAGATAGACAATTCAGATTCTTATAGAACTTTGATGTTTACCAACAATGATTTGTTCAACCGGAATTATGCTTTCTACAAACTAGATTCAAGTAGGATAGGATCGGTACTTATTGAAGAAATCAGCAATAATTCAAGTTACGACAGTAGAACGTTTAACAACTCTTATCCTAATTTTAAGATAGACTTATACCCAAACGAAAAGGCAACCTACATCATCACCAGCCAATCTGATGGAAGAAGTACTGACGCATCTCCGAAGCTGATTACTATAGAGGAATACAACTCAATAGTTAATCAAAATATAATCTGGAGCATTGTATTTCTCGGCTCCGTTATTACACTCCTAATTCTAAACGTATATTTATGGAACCTACATAATCACAAGATATATGCATATTATATCTTTTATATGCTAGCCTCCTTATTTATGTATACCAGTTTTGACGGCTATTTTTACAAATTTAATTTTAGCCAACTTTTTTTAGACCATTCAATATTTCTATCAGTAAGAATTTGGGTGTTATCATTAATAATATTCACTACCAAATTTTTAGGCATAAAGAAAATAAGCCCTCTGTTTTATAAGTATTCAATGATAACATTGATAGTAATCTTAGGAGGAAACACCCTATATCAATTCCTTTTTTATAATACATCTGTTCAGTACCTGCACTACTATGAAAACGTATTATCTTTTTTCTATTTGCTTTTAATTTTCGGCTTTGTACTAGTTTCTATTAAGTCAAGAAAACAAGAACTTAAATACTATTTGATAGCCTTATCTTTCTTTTTGACTTTTATAATTATTGGTTTAATTGATGGTCATTTTCAGGTTTTTCCTAGCAACCCATTTGTTTATATCAAAATAGGAACACTTACCGAATTTATTGGTTTTACTTATTTTATGACAATTTTGGTAAAACAAAAGCTCACCATGAATGAAAGGCTGGAAAAAGAACTTTCAATGAGCCGTATAGCACTGCAAGAAAAGGAACAGCTCCTGGCATCAAAAAGCACCGACCTTGTCAGCGTTTTTAAGCTAATTGAAAACTCCTTTACATGCGAGGCTGACTGGGACGATTTTAAAGAACGATTTAAAACATTACACCCCGATTTCATCACCTCCCTGTTGACAAAGCATACTGATTTATCCAAGTCGGAAACCCGCCTGCTCACATTGGTTAGCATTGGCTATTCGCAAAAAGAGATTGCCAACATTTTGAACATTGCTCCTGACAGTGTAAAGAAGGCCAGAAGCAGAGCCAGAAGAAAATTGAATTTGCCAGATTCAGTCAGACTTAAAGATTACCTCCTCAAATTATAAGGATTTTTGTCGGTTTTTAAAGTTGCTGATATAGAGCTACTTATGTTTTTGTCCCCTAATTTGTCCCCCCTGGAAGTTAGGTCAGATTTACCCCTTCAGGTAGGTTTACCCCGTTTACTTTATCCTGCTTGGCTTGAAGCAGAAAGTTTTCATTTGAAATGAAGTTTAACAGTAAAAAACACATAGCAGGTTATTGCCTGCCAAGTAATTAAATCAGCTAATTAAAAGGAGGAAGTATGAAAAAAACATTACTAATTACAGTCGCGCTAGCTTTGGTAAGTTTGAGAGCCCTGGCTCAGAATGTCAACATTCCAGATGCTAATTTTAAAGCTTATTTGGTTGGAAATACTTCCATAAACACAAACTCAGATTCTGAAATTCAATGTTCAGAAGCAACTGCTTTTACCGGGCAAATTTCAATCAATCAGTATTCTACGATTACAGATTTAACAGGAATCGAAGCATTTGTCAATCTAACATCGATTCAGTGTCTTGCTC
>NZ_KB903500.1:1566-2131 GCF_000379765.1 Flexithrix dorotheae DSM 6795 | reverse complement strand
TACCGGGCAAATTTCAATCAATCAGTATTCTACGATTACAGATTTAACAGGAATCGAAGCATTTGTCAATCTAACATCGATTCAGTGTCTTGCTCCAAATTTAGTAACGGTGAACATCAGTCAAAATACAGCCTTAACATTTGTTAATATCAGAAACANTAATTTAGGTTCTATTGATGTGAGTCAAAATACTGCTTTAACATCATTATATTTATTAGATNTCAATTTAACTTCAATTGATGTTAGTGCAAATACCAGTTTAACTACATTAATCCTTTCTAATAATAGTTTAAGCAATATAGACATAAGCCAAAATCCGAATTTACAATATTTTTATTGTGACAATAATGATTTAAGCAGCTTAGATGTAAGTCAAAACACAAACCTTGTAGACTTAAAATGTACTGACAATAACCTAAGTTTACTCAATATGAAGAATTTGAGTACAGGCACACTAACAAGTTTTGATGCCACTACAAACCCAAATCTGACTTGTATTGAAGTAGATGATGTAGCAGATGCTGAAGCTAACTGGACTAACGTTGATGCTACGGCTAGTTTTAGT
>NZ_KB903500.1:0-1493 GCF_000379765.1 Flexithrix dorotheae DSM 6795 | reverse complement strand
CCACTACAAACCCAAATCTGACTTGTATTGAAGTAGATGATGTAGCAGATGCTGAAGCTAACTGGACTAACGTTGATGCTACGGCTAGTTTTAGTTTGACCTGCAATACCCTTGTCGAATCTATTAGCGTACAGGGCCAAGCCGGAGCAACGGCCATTACTACCGATGATGGTACGCTACAAATGGAAGCCACGGTACTGCCTGCCAACGCGAATGATGCCTCCTATACATGGAGTGTGGCCAACGGCACGGGAGAGGCGACCATTGATGCAAATGGTTTATTGACAGCCGTTTCAAATGGTACAGTGACTGTGACTGCAACAGCCAATGATGGGTCTGGAGTAAGTGGCGATATGGAGATTACAATCTCTAACCAAATTGTTTTGGTCAATTCCATCACTGTACAGGGACAAGGGGGAGCAACTACCATTACCAACAACGGGGGAACGCTACAAATGGAAGCCACGGTATTGCCCACCAACGCGAATGATGCCACCTATACATGGAGTGTAGCCAACGGCACAGGAGAGGCAACTATTGATGCCAACGGATTACTGACTGCTGTGTCGGACGGTACAGTCACCGTAACCGCCACGGCCAACGATGGCTCAGGAGTAACAGGTGATGCAGTGATCACTATCTCCAACCAAATTGTTTTGGTCAATTCCATCACTGTACAGGGACAAGGGGGAGCAACTACCATTACCACCAATGGGGGAACGCTACAAATGGAAGCCACAGTACTGCCCGCCAACGCAATTGATACCACCTATACATGGAGTGTGGCGAACAGTACAGGAGAGACTACCATCAATGCGAATGGTTTATTGACAGCTGTTTCGAATGGCACAGTGACTGTAACTGCCACGGCCAACGATGGCTCCGGGGTAAGTGGCGATATAGAGATTACAATCTCCAACCAGATTGTTTTGGTCAATTCCATCACTGTAAAGGGACAAGGTGGGGCAACTAGCATTACTACAAAAGGAGGAACACTACAAATGGAAGCCACGGTACTGCCCTCCAATGCAGATGATACCACCTATACCTGGAGTGTAACAAATGGCACAGGCGAAGCTACTATTGACAGTAGGGGTTTATTAACAGCAGTATCAAATGGTACAGTGACTGTAACTGCAACAGCCAACGATGGTTCCGGGGTAAGTGGCGATGTAGAGATTACAATCTCTAACCAGATTGTTTTAAGTGTCAATGATCAATATAATATAAGTGACTTGTCTATTTATCCTAATCCCGTCTCTTCTGTCCTAAACATTGATTTTGATAAAACAATTGAAGCCATTACTATTGTTGATGCTATAGGAAAGCCAATAAAAACTATTTCTTCACCAAAAGAATTTTTTGATGTTTCAGATTTAACCATTGGTATTTATTTCTTACAGATAAAAACAGACAAAGGTCTAATGAGTAAAAAATTTATTAAAGACTAACCACTTTAATATAGGATCAAATTCAGGAGGGTCCACTGGGGA
>NZ_KB903499.1 GCF_000379765.1 Flexithrix dorotheae DSM 6795 | reverse complement strand
TATTGCAAATGTTTGAATTCGGAAAGATGGAAGAGGAACTAAAAGCATTTTTTGCTAAGTTCCCGTTGGCGGTTGTCGTGGTTTATGCTGCTATTAAGTATGTTTATCCTGCTGTTTTAAAATGGTTTGGTGACAAGGAAGTAAAAGAACTACCTAAAAAATAGTATCATGCACTTACGACTTATAATAGGTGGTTTGGTTCGGGTGCTCCCTTTCTTGGGGGCAGCCCTTACATTGCCATTTAAGAATAAAAAGGTAAAAAAATACCTTCCGCATATTCTTACTGGGGTAGCTGGTTTTTATGTGTTGAAGTATTTCACAGATAATCAAAAGTCTCTAGCTGATATCAGCGAAGAAAGCAACGATTCCAAAAGGGCAACAATGGTTGCCGAATTACTTACTGAATACCTGGGTACAAATAAAAATTTCTCTTGGTATCAAGTTTCAACTTGGACGGAAGATGAGGAAAGCGCTGTACAACTCATTTTAGATAATTTACATATTATCACTCTAGTAGAATCCGAGTACAACGCGATAAGCAAATCAGGCTCTTTAAGGGATGATCTTTCTAGGTATTTAGATGAAGATCAAAAAAAGGAATTGTTTGGTAAGATTTAATTACATCATTTCAAAGGTGTCAACCACATAAATAAATGAAAGTTTTAAGAACTGAAAAAGACTTGGGCGAACACGTTGCGCTCAATGGCAATTATTTGTTACATTTTGTAACTTCTGGGGCTGTGAAGGTCTATTTTTCTGATAAACATCGGAATAGTATTGAATTGCACTCTTATAGTGCTGCTACTGATAAAACAGTGCAAATACAAGCACATGGCTACATACATTTTGATACTCCCTCAAATGTGACTAAACTCGTTTTGATGTATTTGGGAGATCGTGAAAAAACATTCGATTTAGATTCAATTAACAATGAACTTTCTTAAAAAAGTTAGCAAGGTTTCAAGTGACTTGGTTACTGTTATTGTGCTTCTGGGTAATTTGAAACCACTTTTACAAATTTTAATATCTATGCTCGAAGCTGAACAAAAAAGGCGTGAAAATGAGCAAAAAGTTTAAAATCACTCTGTTATGAATATTTTAATTTATCTCTTGATTTTTATAGTAAAATTACTATTTCCAAAGTACTGGAGTTTACCCGTTAAGGTTGTTTATGCGCAAGCTGCTTTAGAAACCGGATGGTTTACCAGTGCTGTATTTAAAGAAAATAACAACCTGTTTGGCATGCGCCATCCTTCCCAAAGGAAAACGACTAGCAAAGGGGTCGGTCGTGGCGAAGATCAGCACGGCCAAGCAATTTACGGTTCTTGGTGGGCTTCTATTTATGATTACTTTTTAAGGCAGGAATATTTCAAAGTCGATTACCAAAATATTGACCAGTACATTAGGAAAACTAAAAGTTCTGGGTATGCCACATCTAATTCTTATACGTCCTCATGGCGTGGTTTAATTAATCAGGTTCCCGGTTACTACTCATTATTACCTTGGCTTCCTGCAACGATTCTGCTTTATATCCTCATAGCAGATAAGAAGAAATTAAGATTAAAAAATGTATTTAGGTAGGGAAGGTGTACTACGTGTAAAATTTTCCAAAAAGGGTAAAGAATACTGGCGGGGTTTTAGGGTTTCTCGATCTAGGACTAATTTTTCAATTACAGAATATTTTAGAAGTATTCCCGAATTCCGCTTTGCTATTCTTTATTCATTTAACCGGAAAACACGAAAAAAAGGTATCCAATTAGGCTACTTCGATAAGCATAAAGGCTCTGGATTTTTCTATTAAACTGATAATTTTCTGATTGACTTTAGTTAACATTTAAAGGCTGCATTTTAAAAGTGTGGTCTTTTTTTTGTATATTAAAATATAAGAATTATATTTAACACGTTAATTATTTGAAACATGGAAAACATAGTATTTATTAGAACCAAAAAGAATGTAATAATTGAGTTTATGAAAGAAGGTTCTGGAAGGTACATAAGAACTACTAAAAACAATTTCACTTCTGATTGGCAAAAGATAAATTCAGTTACAGAACAATTATTAAAAGAAAATTATCAATGAAAAAGAATGTAAAAAATATTGAGTTGACCGATGATCAATTAGATGGTATTAAGATTTTAGCCGGGGTTCATAGTATTAGTGCTAAATCATTAATTGAGAAAATTGTAATAGATCATTTGAGATCTGTTGAAGGAGATATAAATAAGTCCCGTAAAATTCACGGGCAACCTCCTTTAAAGTTTTAATCTTACATCATTTCAAAGGTGTCAACCACAATAAACTCGAGGATTTTGTAAAAATCCTCTATGTACTTGATTATAGTTTAACTTCGTCGATTAGAAATTATGAAAATATTAGACCTTTTAAACCCACAAAAAAACGGTTCGGAATATATCCCCCCTTTAGGGCAATCATACAATTTCGAATCAATACGTGCGGACAATGGAACGCTTCAGACGATTAGAACGGCAAAACCCGTGAACCAGATTATCAATACTTTGAACTCCCTGGGCACATGGGTTTTATTAGCGTTCCTTCTAACCATTCCATTGACTGTGCTTAATGCTTTATTGTTTCACGATTTAATGAAAAATGTTAACGGTTTGGGTGATTTTGGGTATTTGCTCGGTGCTTTTACCGCGTTGGTGTTGGAATCTATGGTTTTCATTTCTGCGGTGTCCGGGTGGCTCTTTAGTAGTTATGTTTTTACGGTTGTTTCTGTGTTTATGTGTTATTCTTCATTTGCTCGAAGGATTGCCGAAATAAACATGTTACCAGAGGCGGAACGCCTCCCCTATTTGATTCCTATTTATGTATTATCTATATTTATTCCTGTAGCCATTTCTATATTATCTCATAAGATAAATGCAAGGATGCAATTGGTCAGAAAGGCTAATGTAAAGGCTAGTTTTAAGTAGTTCAATTCGTCGATTAAGACCAATTAACGGACTACATAACGAAAGTTATGATTAATTCATAAACACCTTATAATCAATGTTTTACATAAAAAATAAAATTTCCTGCGTATTATTTTTTGGGTAATTAAATCTTCCCAAGGATAAAAATACATCAAAAAATCTTGAAAATAGAATTCATCTCAATTAAAGAAAACTTCTACAAAATAGAAATAATACGTGATTTACCTACAATTCTAAGGATATTACCTGTTTCATGATTTACTAATAATACCGATAAAATAAAATGGAAGAGCTGTTTTCTTTGTCAATTGGGAAATAGAATTTATCAAGGTATTTATTAAAATTATTCATGAACAGATTTTACTACTATCAGTTTTTACTTATTTTAATAATTTATAATCTTTCCTCCTATCCTGGGATTTCAAATGATATCCATAATAAATCATCCCATTATGCGGTCAAGTCATTATTATCTCCCACAATTTCCAACCCGGTTTATTCATCTGTAACGGATTCTTCTGTATCCTTAGGAGCAGAAATTACTTCAGATGGAGGGTTTGCCATTCTGGAATCGGGTGTTGTTTGGGCATTGCATAATAATCCGAATATTTCTGATTCAAAAAATTCCACACAAATTCCTGGTACAGGATCTTTTGCGTTAACAGTAAATGGATTACCAGCTTTTACGACTATATATTTCAGAGGATTTGCCACTAATTCCAATGGTACATCTTATACCACAGTGGAGTCTTTTACAACTTTGCCTTCCTCTCCTTCTGTTACAGGAAACTTTAGTTGTGGTCCTGGTAGTACAGTACTTTCTGCCTTAGGAAAACCAACTGGTGGCAATTACCTATGGTATGATGCGGCTACCGGAGGGAATTTACTTCAGGATTCAATTGTAAATACTTTTAATACACCCACAATTAGTTCAACAACTACTTTTTATGTAACAGCAGCAAAAGATGGTGTAGAAAGCGCTCCCAGAGTCCCGGTAACTGCAACTTTTATCCCTCCAGTCACTGCTGAAATAATAGAAGGTGTTACCATTAACCGTTGCTTAAAAGATTCTGTGGAATTAAATGCAGTATTTGATTCTACTTGTAATAATTGTTCCTACAAATGGGAAATTTATTCAACTGATAGTGGAGGGTCTTATATACCTGCTCCTGGAAATAATATTGGATTATCCTATAAAACATCAAAATTAGGTTTTTATAGAGTGGTAGTAACAAAAGGTGACTGCAATTGGTATTCATCTGCAACTGAAGTATTAGATCAAAATCCTCCAACATCAAGTATTCAGGAAGGAACTTTCGCCTTTTTCTGCCAGGGAGAAAATTTAACGTTGAATGCCTTAACCGACATTGGGGATATTTTCCAATGGCAATATTCATCAGACAATAATGTATATAACGATATTTTAGGGGCCACACTTCAAAATTATACCACAAATAATCCAGGTTATTATAAAGTTTTAATAACAAAAGATGCATGTAATAGCCTATCCCAGTCGATAAATGTGGTTGAATATAAGGCTCCAACTGCCGCAATTGATACTGGGTTGAACGCTTACTTTTGTGAGAATGATTCTAAAATACTTTCAGCTGAAACTGATATTGGTAATGTATTTCAATGGACCTTTGCGGAAGATGGAATTAACTTTTCTAATGTCAGTAATGATTTGTCCAGTCAACAAAATACTCTTACTGTATCAAGAGAAGGATATTATAAAGTAGAAATATCTAATGATTTATGTACATTTCCCCCTAACTCATCTGATGCAGTTTTCATTTCGGAAAAAAAACTGGATTCACTATTTAAAAATGAAGGAGATACTGTTGAATTGTGTGAACAGGAAAATACAACAATTTCAATCAGTTATTCTAATCCCGACAATATCCAATGGTTATATGCTGAAGCAAAAGATAGTACTTATTTACCTGTACCTGGAGATGGTAATCAGGCTAGTTATACGACTAATTTGCCCGGATTTTATAAAGCAAGTGTTACTGTTGGAGAATGTTCCATTCTATCACAATCAATTTTAATTAAAAATGTAGACAAAATTCCTCCTTTAATTGATCAGGGAGATCCTATTTCTTTTTGCATTAACGATACTGCCACACTTTCAACTCAATATGATCCTGATTATACTTATCAATGGAAATATTTTTCCTTTCTGGATGGAATGACATTTATAAATGCACCTGGTAATAGTAACCAGGCAACCTATAAAACAAATGTACCAGGTTTTTATAGTGTGGAGGTAGTTCGAAATAACTGTGTGACTGCTGTTTCCGCTCCTTCAGAAGTAATAATGAATACTGAATATCCAACATCTGAAATTAATGAGGGGGAATTAACCATGTTATGCGAAGGATCTTCTATTATGCTATCTACTGCAAAAATTAATGACTACCAATATCAATGGTATTTTTCATTGGAAGAGGAAAATAACTATTCCCCTATTTCCAACCTTGATGAAGGTAATGATGTAGTTACAATTTATCAAACTGGTTTTTATAAGCTATTGACAAACAATGGAGGTTGTGAAGAAATTTCCGACCCAATTCAGGTAAAATCAAAAAATGCTCCCGAAGCCATTATTGAGAACCCGGATTCTTTAAATTTATGCCAAGGTGAATCCGCCACTTTAACAGCAAAACTGGTTGATGGGTATACTTATCAGTGGCAATTTTCTACAACAGATTCTTTATACGAAAATGAAGTTAATGCAGGTAATTCCACTTCAAAATATGAAACTTCAAAAGAAGGCTTTTATAGAGTAATTACAACTCTGGATGGTTGCGCAGATACATCTTCAATTGTTCATTTAAATGTCCTTACACTTGATAGTTCCAAAATTGAACAAAATACCCTGGTTAGTATTTGCGATGGAGATTCCACCTTATTATCTGTAGAATTAAAAGAAAATGGAAAATATCAATGGTATTATTCCGATGTAGATACTTTAAATATGGATTTATTAGTTGAAACCACAAATGAATTAATGGTTAAAAAATCTGGTTTTTATCAGGCAAAAATTGGAAATGGTGTTTGTAACGATATCAATTCAAATATAATTTTTGTCGAAATATTACCAACACCAAATCCAGTTATTGAACAAGGAGATTCTATAACCTTTTGTGAAGATAATCCGGTTTCTCTTAGTACTTCGCTTAAAGATACCTATTCGTATCAGTGGGAATTTTCAGGTACTCAGGATTCAATATTTACAGCAATTTCTGGTGCACAATTTAATTCCTTGCAAACAAGTCAGGAAGGTTATTACAGGGTCGTGGTAGAAGAAAATAATGGTTGTTCTCGAGTATCAAATGTGATAACTGTGATAAAAGAATTAAACCCAATTGTATATATTGAAAATGTCTCTGATAGTCCATTTTGTGGGAGCGGAACACTTTATGCCAAAACTAATATTAAAGGAGATATTACTTACCAATGGAAGAAAAATGGTGAAAATATTGGCGAAAATACCAATTCAATAATTGTTTCTGAAAATGGAAATTATTCAGTTTCCATAGTAAATAATTCATGTGGAATGTTTAATTCTCAGGAAGAAGCTATTGCAATTTATGAATTGCCAACTGCATCAATTACTTCCTCTGATACCATTTTTTGTATCAGTGGTAGAATTTCTGCATTAGAAATTTCTGATGCAAACTATCGATGGCTTAAAAATGGATCGTACTTATCAGAAACAGGCCATGAATTGACGGTTGACGACCCGGGGTTTTACCAGGTAGAGGTAGAAACTCAATGCAAAGCTTTATCTGATAGCATATTTATTGGAATAAATAAGGATATTTTAGCTAATCTGGAAATAGAGAATGATTTGTGCAATGGTGGTAAACTCACAATTAATTCAAATGATAGCTTACCAGTTCTCTATAAATTAGGAGAAGAAGGCGAATTTCAGACAGAAAAAGTATTTGAGAATATCTCAGCCGGAATTTATAATCTATATGCGATCAGCCAGGCAGGATGTGAGGAACGAAAAGCTATAGAAATTTTAGACTTGGAAAAAATAAAAGTTGATGCTGGAAATGATGTTACTATGAAAAAAGGAACAGGTATAAAATTAGCCGCATCAAATGCAACTTCATATAGCTGGACTCCAACAATTGGATTGAGTAATCCCAATATCCCAGACCCAATTGCTATTCCTGAGGAAACAATTACTTATACTGTAACAGGAGTTGATCAAAATGGCTGTATTTCACAGGATGATATTACTGTCACAGTAACTGATCATAACGACCTTATAATATCAAAACTGGTATCTCCAAATGGAGATGGTATTAATGATTTCTGGGAAATTTATAATTCGGAACGGTATCCCTCTCTGGTGGTCAATATTTTTAATAGAAATGGAGTAGAAATCTACAAAACTGATAATTATCAGAACCAATGGAATGGAAATGGACAACCTTCAGGGGCATATTATTATATTATTTCAGTGAATGAAAAAACGCTTACAGGCAGCTTTAACCTTATAAAATAACTTTTCTTAATCAGGAATTTATTTCCCTGGTGTTTTATGAATTATGAACCAAATATCTTTTCACAACCACAGATTCAATTTTTATAATCCATCTTAAATATTATGGGTAAATTCGTTGTAATTTTAATTCAATTAGTATTAGTAACTAGAATTGGATTTTGTCAATTTGGTTCAATATTTACACATTCATATCAGGATAATTTTATAATTAATCCGGCTGCAATTGGGTTACAAGAACAAAGTAGTGTTGGAGTTTTGTATAGAAAACAATGGGAAGGTTTTGAGGGAGCTCCAGATAATCTTTTAGTTACACTTCAGATCCCAGGAGTAAAAAATAGAATTGGATTTGGAGCTATTGCATTTTCAGAAAACATTAATTTAGTTAACCATTCAGGAACGCAGTTAGTAGGAACTTATACCGTTCCATTAAATCTAAATACAAATTTAACCTTTGGATTATCAGGAGGAATAATGATAAACAGGATTAATTGGGAACATGTACCTGATCAAGATTTAATTGACAAAGCCCTTTTTAATTTAGATAATTCTATTGAAAATGATGGTACATTTGGTATAATGCTGGACCATAAAGGACTAAATCTAGGGGTAACATTCAATCAATTACTGACTAAAGATTTTAGTGAAGAAAACATATTTGGCAATTACCTGTACAAAAGTAAGGTACTGGCTAGCTATGATTTTCTTCTCAAAAATAATGAGCTAAAACTGAAACCTCAATTGGCATTTTTTTGGGGCGCCTCCCAGATTCATCAGCTGGAAGGAAGTGTAAATCTAAATTGGAAAGAAATTTTTTGGCTGGGTGGTGGATATAGAAGTTATATGGGAAGTTTTATAAGTTCCGGGATTAAAGTAAATTCTAAATTACGCTTTAGCTACGCTTATGAATTTAATAATAAGAATATTGGAAAGTATGCTAAAAAGTCCCAAGAATTTAAATTGACTTATTTATTTGGGAAAAAACAACAAAAAAAGCACTCCGATAAGAACCCACAATTTGAATCATTTATTCTACCAGAAAATAATTTAAATTCTAATGAAATAATAAATTTAGACAGATCATCTGTATCACTCAATCCAGTTGAAAATTCTGTTGAAAATACTTCCTCTAATTTTAGTACTGAGGAAACTAAGGATATTATTAATGGGAAAAATTTTGTGGTTGAACAGATCA
The DNA here is from genome assembly GCF_000379765.1 of Flexithrix dorotheae DSM 6795. Lineage (GTDB taxonomy): Bacteria > Bacteroidota > Bacteroidia > Cytophagales > Flammeovirgaceae > Flexithrix > Flexithrix dorotheae. The sequence continues at coordinate 2,964 of NZ_KB903499.1, read as the reverse complement.
ATTTTGCCCCTGGTAGTGTGGATGTTAACAAAAATTCAAATGAAGCTTTAGACAAAATTGTTCACCTGTTAGAAAAAAACAAAAGTATGAAAATAGAAGTAAGTGGACATACTGATAACATTGGGGACGATAAATTTAATAAGTTATTGTCTGAACAGAGGGCAAAATCAGTTGTAAATTATTTGATTAAAAAAGGCATTTCCCCTAAACGGCTAAAAGCAGTTGGCTATGGTGAAAGCAAACCAATAGTATCGAATGATGATGAGGAAAATGGCCGCCAATTGAACAGAAGAATAGAAATCAGGGTTTTAGTACCCTAAAAGATTATGACTTATTTTTACATCAAAATCAAATTTTGATTCTTTGAATAGGTAATTCGGCAAATCCTCTTGAAATATTTAAAGGGTTAGTTAAGCACAATAATTTTACAGGTACAATTTTGCAATGCAAATTCATGCCACCAAATTTGCTTAATTCGCCATAAAGGAGTCTGTAGGATAACCATTGTTAAAAGTTTTATTATTAATTATAGCCCCACTTTTTAAAATTAAAACCTTCTATTAAAGAAATTCTCCTAGTATTTATGCCTTTAATTTCACTTTTAACCATATTTTGGGAAACTAATATGATCAACAATTTGTATAATAAGAATTGAGTGCAGTACTTTATATTATAGTATGTGTACTTTACAACTAAAAATAGGGACAAAGTAAATTACTATAATACTTAATTTTAGGTATTAAAATTTTTGGCACCCTTTAAATTACCCAACCAGCATTTTTTTTATGGCCTGTTAAAACCATACAGCAGTTTGACGGATTATCCGGCACCCAGCCTCTACCCAAAATTTTTTAATAATTAGTTGCAAAAAATCCAACATAATGGAACAACTCGATGAAATTCAGTTACTTAGAGAGAAAATTCAAGATAAGGAAGTTATTTTTGAAAACATCCTTGAAGGTACTTTAGCGGGGTATTGGGACTGGTATATTCAGGACAACTACGAATACTTAAGTCCTTCTTTTAAAAAAATGTTTGGCTATGAGGACCATGAAATGCCAAATAGCCCTGATTCCTGGCAAAAAATTATTCATCCGGACGACCTCTCCAAAGTACTTGAGGTTTATGATAAACATGTTAGATCAAAAGGCCTAGTTCCATACAACAATGAAGTAAGATATTTCCATAAAAATGGCTCTGTGGTTTGGGTTTACTGCAGAGGCAAAATAATTGAGTGGGATGCTCAGGGAAACCCTGTTAGAATGGTGGGCAGCCATGTTGATATAACAAAGGTAAAAGAGGCTGAGCTGACAGAAAAGCGTGCACAATTGCTTGAAGTAAAAAATAAAGAACTTGAACAATTTGCCTATGTAGCCTCGCATGATTTACAAGAACCATTACGGACTATTTTGAGCTTCAGCGAATTGTTGGAAAAAAAATATAAAAATAACCTGGACGATGAAGCTGACCTCTACCTGAAATTTATTAAAGAATCAACTCTTCGGATGAAATCCTTAGTGAAAGCACTTTTGGATTATAGCCGTTTAGGTACCAATTTAAAACTCACTCAAGTTAACTGCAATGATATTATTGCAGATATTCAGAAGGATTTAAAAACAAGAATTCAGGAAACCGACACAATACTCAAGGTTGATGCTCTTCCAACCCTAAATGCCTATCAGACAGAACTTCGGTTACTATTCCAAAACCTCATCACAAACGCCATAAAGTTTAGCAAAAAAGAAGTCCAACCAATTATTCAAATCTCAGCACAAGAAGAAAAGGAATATTGGAAAATTTTCATCCAAGATAATGGAATAGGTATTGAGGACAAATTCAAAGAGCGTATTTTCATAATTTTTCAACGGCTTCATTCCAAAAAAGAATACGAGGGAACTGGAATCGGTCTTTCCCAATGTTCAAAAATTGTTGATTTACATGGTGGGCAAATTGGGGTTGAGTCAAAACTTAATGAAGGGAGTACTTTTTATTTTACCATACCAAAATAAATGCAAAATGGATAAAAAACTTAACTGTATCTTACTAATTGACGATGATGAACCAACCAATTTTCTACACAAATTAATCATCGATGATGTGAATTGTACGGAAAAATGTATTGTAGTAGAAAGTGGCCGAGGCGCATTGGATTATCTGACCTCTGAAGATAAGACGAAGCACCCTCCTCCTGACCTTATCTTTTTAGACATTAATATGCCGAAAATGAATGGCTGGGAGTTTTTGGAGCATTACCAAAAACTACACGAAAATCACCAGGGGGGAATTATTGTGGTCATGCTAACCACATCTTTGAATCCATTAGATGAACTTCGGGCAAGCAAAATTGAAAATATTGATACTTTTAGGACTAAACCTCTTACCAGTGAAATGCTGGTAGAAATCCTGCACAAACATTTTCCAAGTTTAAATTGAAACATTCATTAAATTGGAGATTTATGCTAAAAAAGTCCATTTACTTTTTAATAAAATTATGTTTGAAGTCTGGCCTGCCGGTTAGAATTACAATTGGTAGGGTTGAACCCAATCCTGTTTTGGACATTGCTTTTTTTAAGAAAAACCATTACCCTTAAAAGAACCCAGATTTATGTTAGAAAAATTAGCCATATATTTTTCTTTATTTACCAGTCTTTTGGTAATGCTTGGTTGGTACTTTGGTTTCGGGGAAATTTTAAATATAATCCCTGGTAACCCCACCATGAAATTTAATACCGCCCTGATTCTTTTTCTTATAGCATTAAATCTTGAAATTTCTGATAAAAAAAATCAATTTTCAATTATCCTTTATTGGGGCCTNACCAGTTTTACCATCCTTGTGGGATTACTGAGTTTAATCCAGTACCTGGACCTGAAACCTTTTGATTTAGATAATCTGTTTTTGAAAGATACCCTTTCCAACAATAGATATCCAGGCAGGATGTCTCCTGCTTCAGCCTTGTGTTGTCT
>NZ_KB903498.1 GCF_000379765.1 Flexithrix dorotheae DSM 6795 | reverse complement strand
GCTTCAAGCCTAAGTGATGGGTTGGTAGCAACTACCCTCAAAGGGGATGATGTGCAGTTCTCCATTTCAGACGAGGGTGCTAAAATTAATGATTCCAATATTGTAGCTACTGATATTATCGCTTCAAACGGTGTAATTCATGTGATTGATATGGTGTTAATTCCACCAATGAACATTGTAGAAATTGCTTCTGGGAATCCTGATTTTAGCATTTTGGTAGAAGCTGTGGTAAAAGCCGATTTAGTAGATGCCCTTTCCGGTGATGATGATTTAACTGTCTTTGCCCCAACTAATACCGCATTTGAAATGTTGTTTGATGCACTTGGGGTTTCGGGAATTGCCGACCTTTCAAAAGAAGCCTTAACCCCTATTTTACTTTATCATGTGCTTGGTGGAAAGACTTACTCCAATGCTTTGAGTGATGGACAGATGGCTGAAACCTTTAATGGAAGAATGGTTACCTTCAAAGTAAGTGATATGGGTATTATGGTGAATGAATCCAATATTTCCCCAGCTGATATTATTGCCAGTAATGGCGTAATTCATGTGATCGATAAAGTTTTATTACCTCCTGCTGATATGGTAACCAGTTTTACTTTAGTAAATGCTGAAACCAATGAAGACCTGTTCGAAATCACTGAGGGCATGGAAATAGACCTTTCAAAAATTAGTGCTACAAAATTCAACATCAGAGCCAATGTAAGTCCAAAAGAAGTAGGAAGTGTGAAGTTTGGCTGGAATGAAAATGATAATGCGAGGATTGAAAATGTATTCCCATATGCATTATTCGGAGATGTGGGAGGCAATTACTACGAAATGGATTTAAAAGCTGGAGAGTATACGGTTACAGCTACTCCATATACAAAAAGTGTGGCTTCAGGTGAAGAAGGAAAAGCCCTTTCTATCAGCTTCAGTGTAATTTCAACAGGAGGAGGAGTAACCGGATTTACCTTAATCGATGCCATCACAGATGAGGAAATTACGGAAATATTTGACGGAGATGTCATTCATCTCACAACCTTAATCAATATCAGGGCCGACCTGAATATCGATAGTGAAGAAATCATGTCGGTACAATTCGATCTAAATGATCATGAAGGTTTCAGAGTGGAAAGAGTTTTCCCATATGCACTGATTGGTGATTCAGGGGGAGATTATTACGAGTGGAAGCCAGAACCAGGTATGTACACCATCACGGCTTCTCCAATTCTTAAAGATGGAACCAAAGGAAAATCACTTACTATAAAAATCGAATTGGTAGACAAAACAGTTGGCAACTCTTCCCAAAGAAATGCTTTTGATGCTCAAAATCTATCAAAAGATAACCTGAGATTCTATCCAAATCCAGCCATTGAGCAAATTAACCTGGAGCTTAAAGCAAGGGAAAATGATCAGATTACAATAAGAGTATTGGATTTAAATGGAAGATTATTCCTTTCAGAAAAATTTAAGACCACTTATAATTTAAATAATTTCCAGCTAAATGTAAGCAGTCTGCAAAGAGGAATTTACATCCTAAGCGTAGACTCCAGCACCCAGGGCCGACAATTGATACGCTTTATAAAAGACTAAGCATATTTTAACCTGTTAATCCTTACCGAAAGCCAGGACATTGTCCGGCTTTCGGTTCCTATTCAGTCATTTTATACCCATATTTTTAGCTTAATGTCATTCCCCAATGGTAAGATTACTACTAATTGTATGCCTATTACATAGTTTTAATCTGTTGGCTCAGGATAAAATTCCTGCGCTGCCCGTCTTACCATCCCCTTGTAACACTAATTTTGTTTATCCGGGAATCAGAAATCCTTCATTTGAGGGTTTAGGAATTTGTGTAGGTCCGCCCATTCCCTGGAATAATTGCGGGTTTTCCACCATTGGACCAGGACCTTTTCCTGTGGCTTCCAGAGGCAATTGTTTGAATATCAATGCCAATGCCACCGAAGGAGAAACTTTCCTTATTTTCACTTCAAATCAGACCAACGATCAATCCTCAGGAACCGGAATAATTGTCAACCCGGCCTTAGCTACCAATACCAATTATGCCTTGTTAATTGACTTGAAAAAAGCGAGCCCTGAGGATTGCATGGAATTGCGGGTTTTTGGTGGTGATGGCTGCAGTAATAATGAAACATTGCTATGGCAATCCGGAAATATTGAAAATTCAAATAACTGGCAGGAATACCTGATTCAATTTACAGCAGACAATAATTACCGCTACCTTATCTTAAGGGCAAAAAGCAGCTGTGGTGAAGGACAACTATTGGCTGATAATATCAGGCCTTACAGTAATAATACCGTGCCCACACCAACCATAAATGCAACCTCCAAAACCATTTGTGGGAATAATTCCTTCATTTATACCTCTCCAGTGGAAGATGCGGTTTTCAGATGGGAAAAGGATGGAAATATGTTGCAGGAAAATGAAAATGCCTTTATCGAAATAAATGAACCGGGCAATTATACCGTCACCCTGATTACAGCATGTGGGGAAGCCACTAGCCAGCCTTTCCAGATACAGCCGGGAAATGCCCCTGAACCTCCGGCTATTATTGGGGAAAATATACTTTGTGGAGATGGAGAATCTATAATTATTCAGGTAAATAACCCAGTCGAAAATACCGGTTATAAGTGGTTTGCAGAAGGAAATCCCGAATTACTGGGAACTGGAAACTCCTTTTCTCCAGTACTGCCAGGAAATTATTTTGTAAAGGCAGAAAGTGTTTGTGGGGAAATCAATAGTCTTCCATTTGAGATTTTAGACGGACCAACTCCCCAGCGTCCTGTTGTATCGGGAGGAGCAGAATTGTGCCTGGAAGAAGAAGCAATTCTTACAGTAGAAAATCCCATAAATGGAGTGGCCTATTTATGGTACAAAACCGGTATTCCCAGACCTATTGCAGAAGGCAGGATGTATATGACCAGAGAGCCGGGAAACTATTTTGTAGTAGCAGACAATGGATGCAAAACCGCTCAGTCTTCTTCAAACCTGATCACCAAAATTCCTGATGCCATCTGCACCGGAACCGGTGATGCTTGTGGGGATATGATTATTAATCAACTTCCATTTTACAAACAACCTGCAAGAGGCTATTTCGATACCAGAAATGGTATCAACGATTTTTTAGGAAAGGAATCCTGTAATCCTGCTTTTTTTCAGGGAAAAGAAATGGTTTTCACTTATGTTCCCGCAGCAGATGAATGCGTAAATATTCAGGTATCCAACTTACAACAAAAGCCTCTGGGCTTGTTCGTTACCACACAATGTGAGCCTTTTAGAGATTGTATAGCCTCCTCATTTAATCAGGAAGGAGAAAACCCTGCCTTGGATGGACTTGAGCTTCAGGCAGGAATTTCCTATAATTTTGTGGTGGGCACTTCTCTGCCTGGTGAAAGTGTTGAATTCCTTTTTATTATTGAAAAATGCACTGGTGAAAATAATTGCAATCCCACAGCTGTATTACCAGATTTCGCAAATCCCGATTTTGAAGATATTGCCGGAAATAACAAAGCCCCTTCTGGTTGGGAAATTTGTGGTGAAGAAGGCATCTTTGGACCTGTTTCCCCGGATGTTCAACCAGCAAATAACCCAAAAACATCATTAGTACCTGCGAGTGGAAACACATACGTAGGCATTACTGCATTTCCGGGCGGTACAGGAAATGATTATCAGGAAGGAATCGGGCAGGCCCTTAATACTCCATTTATTGCCGGAAATGATTATCAAATACTATTGGATTTGGCCAACCCATTGGCAGAACCCGGGGATTTTAGGGGTTGTGGAGGTATTGAGATTTGGGGAGGAAATGATGTTTGTGAAAGAGCGGAATTGTTATGGAAATCTCCGGCAATTGGTGACCAGTCGGATTGGAAAACTTTTACAGCCGGTTTTCAACCCACAGCAAATTTTACCCACATTCAAATTGTAGCGGCTTTGTACCCGGGCTGTAGCCGGGATTATGTTTTGTTGGACAACATGCGGTTTGAAGAGACACAAGCCACCCCACCTGAAATCAACATTACCTCCCTAAATATTTGTCCCGGAGAATTTCCTGAACTTTCTACCAATACAGTACCCGGTGCTGCTTATCAGTGGTTTCTAAATAATGATCCTGTAGGCACCTCCAACTCCAAAATCATTGCTTATGAGCCGGGTATTTATAGTGTTGCAGTCAGTGTAAATTGTGAGGTATTTTCAAGTGAACCCATAGAAGTTTTTGAACCAACTCTGCTGCAAAAGCCAGAAATAACCGGAGAAAATACTTTTTGCCCTGCTGGGAGTAGTAACCTAAAAGTGGAAAATGTCCTGGAAGGTTTGAACTATAATTGGTTTAGAAATGGCATTTTAATTGAAAATTCCGGAAATAATTTAACCGAAATTAATGCAGATCAACCAGGAAATTATACTGTTGCCGTTTCCAACGATTGTGGGGAATTGCTAAGCGAAGGTTTCGAAGTACAAATACAGCCGGCCTTGCTCAAACCTCAGATTGAAGGAGAAGATGTAATTTGTGAAAATATTCCTACTGAGTTGAGGTGGGTTAACCCGCAATCTCAGGTTTCTTTTCAATGGTATTTTAATGATGAACCAATTTTAGACGCAAATTCTACCCGCCTGGAAGCCATGGAAATTGGAAATTATTACCTGGAAATAAATGGAAATTGCGATGTGAAAAGCAGCAATGTCATCACTTTAATTTCTCCTGACCAACAAGCACCTCCCATTCTGGAAATCGAAAATGTTTCCTGTACTTCCGAATTTAAAAGAATCAGGATTACAAACCCCCGGATAGATTCAGATTATCTGTGGATACTCAATGATACTGATACCTTGCAAACCGGACCAGTAAGCCAGCTGGAAACCAATCTGGATGGAGAATATCAGGTATTTGAATTTGGAATCTGTAAAACTCTAATCTCTGAGAAAGTAACTTTGGATTTTGAAACTATTGAAATTCCCCAGCCGGCAATTATTGGAAATGATGTGAACTGTGTAGGTGATACGGTGACACTTTCAATTGAAAATTTCAATTCAGCAAATACATATGAGTGGTTTTTGGATGGAACGCTAATTCCTGAAAATTCCAATCAGGTTTTATTAGCCAGTCAGCAGGGTGATTATAAAGTGGTAGCCACTACGGAATGTGGACAAGCGGAAAGTGAAGTTTACACTTTAACAATCCCACCGGAAACCATAAATGCACCAGTAATTGAGGGAGAAAACCTTATTTGTGAGGGACAATCCTCCATCCTGAATTTCAATCCTGAACAAGGAATAAACTATACCTGGTATTGGGAAGATAAACCCATTGGAAAGAATAATTCTTCGCTACAGGTGAACCAGCCAGGAAATTATAAGGTACTGGCGGAGGGAAATTGTGAGCAGGTTTTTTCCGAAATTTTTCTGGTAGAGTTGGAGAAAACTGTAATTGAAATTTCAAAAGATACCCTGATTAATTTAGGAGAACAAATTCAATTGTCTGCTGCTGGTGGGGAAACTTATGAGTGGAAACCTGCAAATTCCCTGAACGACTCCAATGTGCCTGATCCGGTTGCCCAACCTGAAAATACTACCATCTATACAGTCCGAATTACCACAGCAGCCGGTTGTGTAATTGAAAGGCAAATAAAAGTAGAAGTTACTGAACCGGATACAGAAACCGAAGAGGAAGCACCCGAAATGGAAGAGGATCTGAATATTCCCAATGTGTTTACCCCAAATAATGACGGAATTAATGATGTATGGGAAATAAAAGGCTTGCCAGATAAAACTTTTACAAACCTGAAAATATTTGACAGATGGGGAGCTGCAGTATTTCAAACCAATAATTATGAACAGCCCTGGAACGGCACATTTCAGGGGAAACTGCTTCCGGTGGGTACTTATTTCTATGTTTTGAGCATCGCTCCAGACCAGGAAACTATTACAGGACATGTGAGTATTTTACATTGAAACTATGAAAACGATAAGGCTAATTCCATTTCTGCTAATCCTGCTTTCAATTGTTAGTATGGCTCAGCAACGTCCGCAGTATCAGCATTATATTCAAAATGGAATGCTGATTAATCCAGCCATTACCGGCATTGAAGATTTTCTTTCGGCACGGGTTGGCTACAGAAAACAGTGGTCGGGAATTGAAGGAGCTCCTTCTACAGCCTATTTCTCTATTCAAACACCATTAAACATCCTTACCAATCGCAGGAAAAAACCATTTCTGCCAATTGCGAATAACCCAAAAGTATCTCCTCAACATGGTATCGGAGCTACTTTTTTCAATGACCAGATTGGACCATTCCAGCAAAATGAATGGAATCTCAACTATGCTTATCATTTACCCATTAGCCCAAAAACATTGCTTTCTGCCGGATTTTCAGGCGGTATGCAATCGAACAGACTTAACCAGAATATGCTCAATTTTGCCAATCCTGGTGATCCTGTTACCGGTCAATTTTCCAACCAGCACCATACGGTGGTTTCACTGGGACTTTGGCTAAGCAATGAAAAATACTTTTCGGGAATTTCCCTGTTCAACAGATTCTCAAATCAATCAGAAACCTCTCCGTCAGACCATCAACATTTTTTATTTTCAGCTGGCTATAAACTTGTTTTCCTGCCTAAGTTTGAACTGGCAACCAGCACCCTTGTCAAATACTTTTCTACTCTACCCTTAACTACCGATTTCAATTTAACAGCCGGATTTAACCAAAAAATTTGGGCTGGCATTTCCTGGAGAACAGCCAATGAATTTATCCTGTTTTCCAGATTATTGGTAAATGATTACCTGGATGTTTCCTATAGTTATGCCACAGGTTTAGGAAATTCTATTTCTGCCAATAGCCATGGGAATCATGAAATAAGCATAGGCCTCAGGCTATTTAACCGTGATAAAATATTTTGTCCTCAGCATTTCTGGTAACCCCCCAAAAAACCAGAATTATTCTGGTAAAAAGACAGGCTTTTCCCTTTTCCAGCTAAATTTGCACCTGCACATTAAACAACTTCAATAACAACACATTTAATCTGAAATGAAAACAAATTTACTTTACCTATTTATTTCACTTACACTATTCACTTCCTGCTCCTCATCTGAAAATGCTGAAAACCAGGAGATCCAACAAACCGAAGTGTTAGTAATTGGCGGGGGGGCAAGTGGCACAATGGCAGGCATTCAGGCAGCCCGAATGGGTAGTTCTACAATGATTTTTGAAGAAACACCATGGCTGGGCGGTATGCTGACTTCAGCTGGAGTAAGCGCCATCGATGGGAATTACAAATTACAATCCGGTTTATGGGAAGAGTTCAAACAAAACCTTTCCAGGCACTATGGAGGTTTGGATGCTTTAAAAACAGGCTGGGTGAGCAATGTGCTTTTTGAACCAAAAACCGCTGCGGTAATCCTTCAGGATATGGCTGCCAAAGAGGAAAAACTTCAGGTTGTTCTGAACTCGAAATTTATCTCCATTCAACCCAATGAAAAGGGTTGGGAAGCTCATTTCGAAAAAGAAGGAGAACAAATTACGGTTCAGGCAAAAGTGGTGGTTGATGGTACAGAACTTGGAGATATTGCGAAAGTAGCTGGCATTCCCTATGATATTGGGATGGAATCCGGAAAGGATACTGGGGAAGATATTGCCCCGGAAACAGGAAATGATATCGTCCAGGATTTGACTTATGTAGCCATTCTAAAGGACTTTGGTCCAAATGCAGATAAGACCATTCCGCAACCTGAGAACTACGATCCTACACCGTTTTATTGCACCTGTGCGGGAAAATGTGATGCGGATAGCCTGGGCAGAACACTTTGGGATTGTGATAAGATGATGGAATATGGCAAATTACCCAATGACTATTACATGATCAACTGGCCTATTAATGGCAATGATTATTACCTCAACCTGATTGATAAATCACCTGAAGAAAGGAATGAAGCCCTAAAAGCCGCAAAAGATTTTACCCTACAGTATGTGTATTACCTGCAAACGGAATTAGGTTATAAAAATTTGGGCATTGCAGATGACGTCTACCCCACTGCAGATAACCTGCCTTTTATTCCCTATCATCGGGAATCGAGGAGAATTAAAGGAATCGTTCGGTTCAATTTGAATGACCTGGCCAAACCTTTTGAGCAGGAAACACCACTTTACCGCACCGGAGTAGCAGTGGGAGACTATCCTATAGACCATCATCATTTTGCTTATCCGGAATTTCAAAAATTACCCGATCTGCATTTTTATCCAGTACCATCATATGCATTGCCCCTGGGTACCATGATTCCAAAGTCCACAGAAAATTTTATTGTGGCTGAAAAATCCATTTCCGTAAGCAATCTGGTGAATGGCACTACCCGGCTTCAACCAGTTTGTCTTCTAATTGGCCAGGCAGCCGGTACTTTAGCCTCATTATCTGCAAAAGATCAGATTACTCCTTCCAAAGTCCCCGTTCGGAAAGTGCAACAGGAATTGCTGAAATCAGGAGCTTATCTTCTGCCCTATGTGGATGTTACCCCGGATCATCCGGCTTTTCACTCTATTCAGAAAATCGGGGTAACTGGAATTCTCAAAGGAGAAGGAAAAAACGTTGGTTGGGAAAATCAGACACTTTTCTATCCCGATAGTATTCTGACTAAAACTGCTCTAACGGATGGCCTGGAAGACTGGTTGGAACAATTGCCTCAGCTATCGGATAATATTGCTTTCCAGGAAGCAATTGATATTCTGATTTTGTTGGGTGAAGAATATCCTGATTCCATGGCTGCCACCACCAAAGAGACGGTAACCAAAAAGGCTCAGGAAATTATGGAAAATAACGGCATGAAATCCCTTTCCGCTTCCGACCTTATCTCCAGAAGTGCCTTTGCCGTTTTAATTGACGAACTTTTTGATCCATTCAACCTTAAGCAGGTCAATCATTTTGGGGAATTTTTGTAGGCTAATCTAATCAAATATGCAGGGTCTTACGACCCTGCAAAATCCTAATTCAATTCATAAGATACCACTGAATCATTATTTCTGGAAAACATTATGAATTCCCGATTATTGATTTTCAATTTTTTAATATCTCGAACATCACCTTTCACTGCCAAACCGGATTGCCGGTCGGCTAAATAAGTGAAATTGCCCTGGCCATCTCCCAGAAATACCTGACCATAATTGGCTTCAAATTTCCCGGTGCTTACTCTGGTCAGGGATTGATTTCCTGCTAAAATCAAGTCCAGGTTTCCATCACCATTTACATCGGTAGAAGTAATTCCAAAAACCGGAGCAAATTGTGCCTGAACCGGAAGCTGATGGATTTCGAAACTACCATTTCCTTTGTTTTCCAAATAAACCGTTTCGAAAGTCAGAGCCTTTAAGGTATCCGCTCCTTTTGCCTGTTCAGCATCAAAAAAGGAGGCTGGAGAAGCTTTTCCAAAAGAAGCATAATCCGGGAATTTTTTCTTTAATCCTGCCAATTGCCCGATCAGTTCATCTCTGGAATAGGCAAAATGATTTTCACCCTGAATATAACAACACAAAATAGGATCTATAGAACCATTCTGATCAAAATCTTTATAGATCATAGAAACCGGATGCTTTTCGGTGGGTCTGTATTGATTGTTATTTCCAAAATTCCCCAAAACCAAATCCAGGTCGCCATCCATATCCATATCTGCAGCATGTATAGCATTCCACCACCCCGATAAACCGGCCAGTTCCCCTGAAGTTGATAATTCAAAACCACTCCCATTTTTATTGATCAAAACAGTAGGGGCCATCCATTCCCCGACTAAAAATAAATCAGGAAAATTATCACCATTAATTTCCAGAAACTGCGCATCAGTGACCATTCCTGGATTCACCAAATCAGGGGCGAAATTGGAAGTAACATCTGAGAAATTTCCTTTACCGTCATTCAGTAAAATATAGCTTTGGGGCGGAACAGGATAGGCTCCCGGGGTAATTCTTCCCCCCACAAATAAATCCTGATCTCCATCAGCATCAATATCTGCTGCAGAAACCTGACTTCCACTTGAAATCATTTTTGGCAACTTGTTTTCTCCAAGACTAAAATTACCTTTTCCATCATTAAAGTAAATTTTGTCTTGTAATGCCGGGTTAGTTTGTTCAAATTCATTTCCTCCGCTTACCACATAAAGGTCCAGGTCATTATCCTGATCGGCATCAAAAAATAGAGCTGAAACTTCTTCGGAAGCCTTTTGCTCTTCAAATGCCTGGGTATTGGCTAACTTAAACTTGCCATCCCGCTGTTGAATGAATAATTGTCCTGAAAATCCTTTGGCCCCACCAAAATAAATATCTTCCAGCGCATCACCATTCACATCTCCAATTGCCATTTTGGGGCCCAGGTTAGAATACCCCTGGGGAATTAACCGGTCTCTTTTAAAATCAAGATATTCATTTTCCTTATGCTTAAAATCGATATCCAGCTTGTTATCAGCTTTTTGAAAAAGAACCGCTTTTTCCTCCGATTTCAGTTCCTCTGGAGTTGTGGCATTTTCCTGATCAATTACAAGCGATTGATTTACCGATTGATTTGATAAATCACTTACCGAACCATCAGGCCAGGTCACTTCGAGATGATCAATTTTTGAAGCTTTTCCCAAACCAAAAACCAATTCGTAACCAGTAGCAGATTGAAATCCTCTTACAGGTTGCATTTCCTGAAAATAGCTTTTTCCATCCACTTTGAGTTTCACTTTTGCTCCAATACCAAATTGATTGGCTTTATTTCCTTTCAGTTTAATCTTGATATAATTATTTTGCTGGAAAACCTCACTGTTATTCTGGTAAAGAGCCCCTTGTTCATTGATGTTATTCACCACCAAATCAAGGTCGCCATCATTATCGAAATCGGCATAAGCAGCTCCATTAGTCAGGTTTTTTTCATCAAACCCCCAGTTAAATGATTCATCTGTGAAAGTTAAATCGCCATTATTGCGGTACATGTAATTATGAACTTTGGTAATTGGCATTTTGTCCACAATCTCTAACAGGTTCTGATCAATCTTTTCCGCACTTTTTACTTTCAGGCTTACCACATAATTCATGAAATCCATGTCTGTTGGGTAGCGCCCAATGCCATTGGTAATGAAAATATCCTTCCACCCATCATTGTCAAAATCTGCCATCAGGGCACTCCAACTCCAGTCTGTATTGGAAACCCCGGCCAGCTGACCAATTTCACTAAAAGTGCCATCGCCATTATTCACATGCAACATATTCCGCATGGTCTGATGATGAAAACCATTGGCCAGCAACTGGTGGTACTTGTTATAGGACTCTGCACCAAAAGCCATTTTTTGTCCGTAATTATCTTCAGGCAGCATATCTAGTGTGAAAATATCTACTTTTTCATCATTGTTGATATCGGCAATATCACAGCCCATGGAAAATACAGAATGGTGGCTGAGATAGGAAGCTGAAACCTGTTCAAAAGTTCCATCTTTTTGATTAAGATAAAGGTAATCTTCTTCATGAAAATCATTGGAAACATAAATATCCGGCCAACCATCCGCATTAATGTCGGAAATTCCAATACCTAACCCGAAACCCAGAACATTATTCAATATACCTGCTGTATAAGACACGTCCACAAAAATTCCATTATCATTTTCATACAATTTATCTCCAAAATAAGGGGCTTTCCTGGTTTTGTCCAGGCCTGCGGAACGGGTAACACCTGCATGCTCTCTAAGAGAATGATTCAATAAATAAACATCCAGGTCTCCATCCAGGTCATAATCAAAAAATGCTGCCTGAGTGGTGTAAGAAGGGTCATCTAAATTGTATTCCGCAGAGGCTTCTCTAAAAGTCAGGTCCCCATTGTTGATAAATAATTTATTTCTTCGATAATCTACATTCACCGCAGCCGATCGACATACATAAATATCCAGTAAACCATCTCCATTTACATCCGCCATGGTCACCCCGGTATTCCAAAGGCCAGCTGCTTCCAAACCTGCCTTTTTAGTGATATCTTCAAACTCCATATTCCCCTTATTGAGGTACATGCGATTGGCCACCAGATTTCCTGAAAAATAAATATCCTGTAATCCATCATTATTGATATCCCCTACAGCTACTCCTCCCCCATTGTACAAATACATATAGGAAAGCATATTAAACTCTTTGGTTTCTTTAATGGTATTCCGGAATTCAATTCCAGTCTTTCCCGAGGAAAGTTTTGTAAACATTTGATCCTTGCTTTCCTCACAGGAATAAAAAGAAAGCAGGAGCAATGAAAATAATAATTTTGAAACTTGATTTATTCGCATGTCAGACACCTTATAGTTTTTTGGAAGAGGTATATTTTTATGATTAGTGCATTATTGAATCCAACTAATTGCATACCTCTACCTAAATGTACCTAAAACATTTTTAAGAAAAAAAGTGCCCGCCAATCCGGCAGGCACTTTTAAAATATATTCAGAGATCGTTTTTATTTTGCGTCCCACCAAACCTTAGTGCTTCCCTTGTCCCCTCCTTTACCGGAGAGTTCTGGTAAAGCTATAGCTTCTTCTACAGCCTCTAAGTTTGTCCCAAATTCACCTGTTACATACACCATTCTTCTCATAATTTCATCAGGCCCTACATCAGGGTTATCAGAATTAAGTCTGGTGTATTGCTTAGGATATCCTGTCCTTCTCAATTCCGCCCAGCCTTCCCATCCATCAGGATAGAGTGCAAGCCATTTCTGGGTAATGATTTGCTCCAGTTGTTTTTCTTTATCTCCTCCGGTATCAAAAGCAATTGGAATATCGGTTAGGGCAGGAGTATTATTTTCATCACCTACTTCAACCGGAGTATTTCCACTTGCAATGTAGGCATCAATGGCAGCATCTTCTGCAGCCTCCCATTCCTTCATCGACATTCTAATTCCATTGTCATACAATTCTTTAGCAGTTCCTCCCATATTCCATCCTTCCAAAGCGCCTTCCGCTCTAAGGAAATAGGCTTCTGCTGCTCTAATTACCACAATTCTGTTATTATCACCCAGAGCAGCTGGTAAAAACTGTGGACCCAGATCAGAGTGATTAGAATTCTGTCCGGCTGTTAAAGCCACTTTTGACTGTCCATTTACCAGACCTTCAAAAGGAATACCATCTCCATCGGTATCACCATCTGCTGCTGGGCTAAAATAAACCGGCATTCTTGGATCTTCATATCCTTTTAATACACTTTCCATAGCAGCACTCATTCTAAATTCTCCCCAGTTGGTTATGGTATTCAATGGATTTTGAGAATTGTTGGTGGTTAACATGGTAGCATTTTGATCTATACCTTCCATTACACCTGCAGCAACTGCTTTCTCAGCTTCAGTTTTCGCCAATCCAGGATCAACATATTTTAACCTCATGGCCAATCTTAATCTCAGCGTATTTGCAAATACCAACCATTTATCCACATCCCCATTGTAAATCTGATCATTGTTTCCAAAAGCATTTCCACCTGAATTACTGCTAAGAACAGCCACAGCCTCATCTAAAATAGGAAAGAAACTTTTGTAAATGGATTCCTGAGTATCGTATGGAACCACAATTTCACCATTTCCAAAGGCAGAGTAAGGGACAGGTCCCCAATAATCCGTAATTCGATGATACCCATACACTTTCCACACTTTAGCCACAGCATTTTGTAGATCGAGCCCATTTTCACCAGTAAAGTCTTCCACGAACTTAATATTGGGCGCAGCCTGTCCGTAGAAGGAAGACCATGCTAAATCTGCCCATCGACCCACCTGAGTATACCGATCAGAATCAAAGTTTGACTGAGTGGTCGCATAGTATTGGCAGTAAATATCCGAAAACAGATTTTGTGATATTTGGAACCTCCAATGTAATCCATTTACAGTATTATACTGGGTTTGGGCAAAGGCCAAACCAATCAATGAAGCATCCACTTTATCGTCTGTCAGGGCCAGTGGATTGGTATTGAGTTCATCAAAATTATCAGTACACCCATCTATAATAAAGGTAATGCTGACACTAAATATTAATAATTTTATATATCTCATAATTATCTAATTTTTAAGATTTTCAATTAAGTTCTAAAGTGATTTACCTTCCAACTTAAAATCCAAGTCTTACATTAAAACCATATTCCCTTTGTGTTGGAGGACCAAATGATTCAAAACCATCAGCATTATTCCCTACTCCTACAAATATTTCCGGATCAAGATTTCCTGCTGCATTTGAAATGAAGAATAAATTCCTGCCTACAAAAGCTACTCTTATTTTGGAAAATGGTGTTTTAGCCAATGCCGAACTTGGTAAAGTATAGCCTAATACCAATTCTCTGAGTCTGGTATTAGAAGCATCTTTCACAAAGGCTTCTCCTACAGGAGCATTTCTACCGCCCAGTTTCGACCACATTTCCTCAGCACCTGTTTGAATATTATTTGCACTTCCATCTTCCAATACCGCAGTTTCATGTGCAAAGAAATTCTCACCGAATACTAATGAGCCATCCCGACCTTGCAGCGTCTCTTCGGTTAGTCCATCAGCATAAATAATGGCATTAGTTAAAGAAACCACACTACCACCCTGACGAATGTCAATTAAGAAACTTAAATCGAAATTGGCGTAGTTAAAGGTATTTCTGATTCCACCAGTCCAATCCGGGTTAAAGTTGGCCACTGGCACATCTAAACCTGCTGTAGTCCTTGGTGTACCATCGTCTGCAATAAGTACTCTTCCCTGCTCATCTCTTTCAAATCCTCTGGAATAAACTTCCCCCCATGGTCGACCTTCTACCAGTTTAAATTGCCTCATAAAATCAGCTCCACCAACATTTAGATTGTCAAATCCCTCGGCAATTTTTAGAACAGTACTATTATTTGCACCATAATTAAAGTTCAAATCCCAGGAGAATTTATTGGATTGAACAACAGTAGCATTAATTGAGAATTCTATCCCTTTGTTTTCCACATCTGCTCCATTAAGGAATATACTGGAAGCTCCTGAACCTACTGGTACATTTACTGCAAATAACTGGTTTTGACTATTCGATTTATACCAGGTAAAATCAAATCCTAGTCGGTTATTCAGAAATCTTGCATCTAATCCAAATTCTGTAGAAACTGTTTCCTCTGGCAATAGATTTTCTATTGGAATTGTGGTAGATAATTGTAAATAACCATTATTTCCTCCAGGGCCAATATTGGCGGCTCTGGCAGTTTGATAAGGATCTGTATCGTTACCTACCTGAGCATATGAACCTCTCAGTTTCAAGAAGGTTAACCAACCTGGTGTTCCGGCAAACAAGTCAGATACAACGGCTGTTAAACCTACAGAAGGATAAAAATACGATCTGTTTGCTGCTGGGAGTGTAGAACTCCAGTCATTTCTGGCGGTTAAATCTAAAAATACTGCATTTTTCCAACCTATTGTTGCAAATCCATAGATAGATTGCACCTCTTTTTTAAAGTTTCCTGAGGCTGGTTCAGTGGCAGTTAAAGTTTTAGCATTGCTAAGGGCAAACAAATTTGGAACATTTAACTGACCATTATTTGTATTGACCTGTCTTGACTCAGATCTTCTAATATTACCCCCGAAACTTGCATCAATTGAGAAATCTGTACCAAATTCCTTGTTATAATTTAAAAGGAAATCGCTATTCCACTCAAATCCATAACCCTGTGTAGTAGTGTAATTTCCAAAGTCCGCAATTACATAGGAATCATTATAAAGTTTATCACTTCTAGAATAATTATTCCTGTCAATTGCTGATCTTCCAAGAATGCTTAAGTCCTCGGTAATATCATATTTCAAAGAAATTAAACCAATCACCCTTTCTCTAAGTGTATTGTTCAGGTTTCGGTTAATAGTCCAGTATGGATTGGCACCACCATTGTCATTTGGCTTCCAAAAATGCTGTCTTTCAATACCATCATCATTAATGAATGAAAATATGGAGGCATCGGCAGTAGTAACATTCCGTGGTATCCTGAAAGCATGCCTGATTGGGTTTGCAAAATTTTCCCCAGTGGCCAGCTGATTATCCAATACTTCCCGGATATAATTCACTCTGGAATCCAGGGTGAGTTTATCCGAAAGAGTAGTATTGACCCTCACATTAAGGTTATGGGATTCCAATTCATTTCCTTTCACAATTCCTTCCGCATCGGTGAAAGTATAGGAGAAATAAGCATTGGTATTTTCACTTGAAGTTGATATTCCAAGATTAGTGGCCAAATTATGTCCTGTATTAAAGAAATCCTTTATGTTATCCGGATTAGCCGAATAGGTAGCAGTTGATGTGGGAAAATTAGGATCGTTAGACCAGTGTTCTACCTGACTTCCATCTAATCTTGGTCCCCAATCTCTTACCGCATTTTTACCATAAACTCCTCCACTACCCTGGCCGTACTCATTTTGATAATTAGTCAATAAAATGGCATCAGCAGCCATATAGGTAGTATTTAATTGTACATTAAATCCTTTTCCTCCGGCTCCTTTTTTAGTAGTAACCACAATAGCACCATTATTCGCTCTACTTCCATAAAGAGCTGCAGCATTCGCTCCTTTCAGCACAGTAATTGATTCAATATCATCTGGGCTAAAGTTGCTGATGTCACTTCCCATGATCGCACCATCTACAATATAAATTGGCTGGCTGCTTCCTGCTACTGATCTGTTACCTCTTAAAATCACTTTTGACTGCGCGCCTACTCCAGTACCGGTTCTGGCTACAGAAATCCCTGATACTTTTCCTGAAAGGCCATCCACCACATTCAGTGGTCTGGCTTCTGTCATTTCTTCAGTAGAAACATTCTGGGCGGCATAAGTAATGGCTTTTTTCTCTTTTTCCAGACCAAAAGCGGTAACTACCACTTCATCTAACTGACGTACATCCTCTGCAAGAATCACATCAATAGTTGACCTGCCGTTAATTTCTATGGTTTGTTTTTCATAACCAATAAAACTGAATAATAATGATCCGTCTGAAGGAGCATTAATTTTATAATTTCCATCAATATCGCTTAGGGCACCATTTGTTGTCCCCTGCAATAATACACTCACCCCGGGCAATGGTTCTCCATCCGTGGCATTGGTAATTTTTCCGGAAATGGTAATGTCTTGGGCTACAAGACCTCCTATGATCATAAATTGTATTAAAAATCCCAGAACAGAGATTTTTATAAGTTGTATTTTGTCATTGTGCTTCATAATAGTATACGATGTTAAATAGCAATTAGTAAAGCTTAATTCCTGTGAAATTGAATATTAAGCAAAGATTGGGTTGGGGTATTCGGGTTTATTTCATGCTTCATGTTAAATTGGGTTTTGTAAAAAAATCTATTCATTTGTGGTTAATTGTATGGCTAGTTCTTGTAGTAAAATATTTTGACCCTCATTGGGATACTTTTCTCCAATGGAAATAATGGTTTGCAGGATCAACTCCTCTGAAATTTTTTCTGTTTGTAGTAAAGTTTTGAGATAAGGTTTATAGGAATCATCACTTTTACTTTCAACTTCAGAAATCGATTCCCTAACTTGAATTTCTGAATGCTTTAATTTCAATTCTGCCAATACGACCAATAAAAAATTGGGCACTAACGGAGATTTATCGGTTGCCCGACTGTCAAATACTTTCTGATAATAACTTTTGGCCAATTTCCCTTTTCCCAGTCGTTCATAGGAAATTGCCGTAATAAAGTCTGTAATTCGATTGTCTGTTAGATAGGGTTTTCCAACGCCAAGATTTTCGGGCCATTCACTTCCTTTTTGGGCCAATGCAATGGCCTCCTCAAAATCAGCAGATTTCACTGAAAAAATAGCCTGATTAACACAAGCTTCAAAATATACTGACCTGGCTTCCGAAAACCCCTCGTAAGGTAATAATACAACACTTTCAAATACTTTTAAAGCTGTTGAATATTCTTTATTCAGATTTAAAGCCTTTAAATAATCCAATACTATTATTGAATTATTCTGATAGCTATTATAAGCATTTTTTGCGTAAAATATAGCTTTTTCAGCCTCCTTTTTGTTAAGATAATATTCAGACAAGGCATGTAAAGCCCTCCAATTGTGCTTATCCAATTCATAAGCATAAGTTAAATCGTCCAGATATTTTGGAGGATCCTTTTTATTGAAATTTGCTCTTGCCAGATAAAAATGTGGAATATCTGGTTCTTCCCCCAGTTCATCGAATATATTTTTTGCACCATTCTCTATGTTCAGAGAAGCAAATAATAATGCCTGGTAATACCTGGTTTTCCAGTGATTATTAACTTTCTGAGCAAATTTGAAAACTTCCAGGGATTCCTGTCTAAAGGGAAAAACAAATTCAGTAGGTAAGGTTATGGCCTGGTCAATATAACCCTTAGCTTTTTCGGAATTTCCTTCCATGTCATACAGAAAGGCCAGCCAGTAATTGGCTATTGGATTATTAAGGGCTTGTTTAAATAATAGTTTTGCCTCAAACAGTTGCCCCAGGTTATAATAATGGACTCCCATTTCGATCAAAGTCTGGTTGGGAAATTCATTTTCAATTATTAATTCAGGAGTAGTCTGTGACAGCTCAGAGTTTTCCAGAAGGAATTTTTCTACTTGAGGGAAGAGATAAGTAGCATCATTCCTGCTTATTTTACTCAGGGTTTCCTTTGCTGCAGTTTTATCTCCTGATATTCTAAAACAAATGGCTTTAATTTCTAAAGCTTCCAGACTGTTCGGGTTAAACCTGAGGCTTTTTTCAGCATAAGCTAAAGCCTGCTGATATTTTTTTTCAAGTAAGTTAATTTTAGCCATTTCCAGATAACTGGCTGCCCGGTGGGAAATCGCAGATGAAGCTATGGAAAATCCACTATATGCTTCATCAATTTTACCGAGTTTTTTATTGGTCAGTCCATAAAGAAAGTTGGCTTCTGGTTCGTAAGTATTGAAAGCCAGCGCTTTTTTAGCCTGCTCCAAAGCTTTTGGATATTCTCCTTTTCTATAATGCAGATAGCCAAGCCTTGTAACAGCCGGGATGTAATGCTGATCGGTAGCCAGGCATTTCAAATAGGCCTCCTCCGCCTCCAGATACATGCGTTGGTTTTCAAGTTCACGTCCCTTAATGAACTGTCCGTAGGTACTCTCCCAGTTAAAAGTACTATCCATTTTCACTGGTCGCTCCAATAGAATACTTTCAGGATTATGTTCAAATAGCAGTTTCTCCTGTCCAATTTTTATTTTAAGCCCACTACCTTTCTGAAGGGTAATTTTTTGGCTAAAAGTTTTCAGTATTTCAAAATCAATTTCTTTTTTAAAAACTTCTTCCCCATCGGCATAAATGACCAATTGGTCTGAAAAGGATTGTAGGGGACAAAGGAACACTTCTGTTTGTTCTTCTCCCTGAAGAATATTCAAAACAGCATATCGGCTAGCAGCAACACCTCCCTTTGTGTTTATAAGTGGAAACCATACTTCCTCCATTACATCTGCATCGTGGGCAAAAAACTGCTGATGTTTAAAAGGAGAATAAGTACTTCCGGGAGAGGCCTGATTGAATAATTTTCCGGCCTGCCATTCCACATACTGCCCATCTGTATCAGTTAACAAATCTTCCCAAATTCCACCCTGTCTGGAAAGTGACCATATCCAGATTTTTTTGCCGGGCATTTCATCAAAATCGGAAAGATGTCCGAATCCAAAATCTTCATTATGCCAGTATCCTCCAAATAAATCGGATGTACTATTCACAATATGGTAAGACTTATGACTTCCAAAATTATTTTTATTATAAAAAGAAAGGTCTCTTCCATTTTCAATTGGCCAGGACTTCACTTCTCCAACATGACCGATACTATTTGTCCCGGCACTTATAAACTGCAGGTTTCCACTTGCCTTTGCCGCAGCAGTCATCCAATGATAATAGGAGGTGGAAAGCTCCGAGAGGTTGTGCCAGGTAGTTTTTGTCTTGAAAAAAGCTTTATCTGCTTCCAGAGAAATTTCTACATTCCATCTTGTTCTCGAGGTAAAATCATAGCTGCCAACTACACAACTTACAGAACCATCCTCATTTTTTTGATATGTATAATCCACTGGAGATGCTGTGGTGGGCGCATGACCAATTGTTCCAAAATTGATCTCAATTCCACCTGACGTCCAGGGTCCACGCATGGCTACATTTCTAAATTTCGCAGCATGATTGAAGTAAATAAAATCCTTCCCGGTTGATTTTTCAATTGCTCCCCAAACTTTCCCTCCCACCTTGGGATTTATATAAACTTTTATATAATCATTTTCCAAAACCACCATTTCCCATTCCGTTTCAACTCCTTTATGAGCATAGCCTGAAAAATTATGATAAGGATAATATTTTGAAAAATTTGGAACGGGATCAGGATCTGAAAAAGGATAGGTGTTGAGGTTAACCTTTTCTATATAGACAGAGGATGTCTGGGCCAACCCCAAAAAAGTGCAGCCAATAAGCCCCAATATGCTAAGGCAAATCATGAAAATGACCTTGCTTCTAACCATCCAGCCTGTTTATTTTATGTAAAAAATGGATAACCGATTGATCCTGAGTTTGAAGTTCAAAACCTGGGTTATTGTTAGTAATGGTTATTAATAATGTTCATATTGGCGAAAGGGGGCGAAATTCAGTAACTATCAAATTGGGTAATTTCAACAATCTAAACAGCCATTTTGATAAGTACCTTTCACAATATTTAAAAATACAAATGTTAAAAGCAAGAAATTTCTTTAAAAATGTGCACGAACACACTTTGATGTGCTGGAGCACGAATGGAAATAGATAGCTTTATATCAGGATTTAAGCTTATTGACTTAGAGAAGAATAAATTGTATTATTTAAAGATTCGCAAATAGTACAAGTCCAATTTAGGTAATTACACTCCATTTTGGCAAAATTTAATCCTCTAAGATCTCCTGAATTATGCGATGCATGGAATCATAATTTTCCTCAATTTTTTTAGTGAGCATCAATTGGGATTTGGCTCTTTGCAGGTTTTGACCTGGAAAGTTTGTTTTGTAATAAACATCTCCCATCAGATAATCTGTAAGGAAGCGAACACCCATAATAAAGGCCATAAAGGCACCTGAAAGGGGCAGGTATTGGATTTCAGTAGGAGTTAAAATCTGCTTTGTTTTTTCCAGATATCCCCTGGCAAAGGCTTCAAACATGGGCAAACTCACATTAATTTTGCTTAGGTCTGGCTCATCTTCCGGAGCAGTATTGGCGCAGGTCCTGATCGCATCACCAAAGTCATAATGCACAAAACCAGGCATCACCGTATCCAGATCAATTACACACAATCCATGATTATTTTGATCAAAAAGGACGTTATTGAGCTTAGTATCATTATGGGTAACCCTTTTGGGTAACAGATTCTTTTTATTCAATTCCTGAAAAGTTCCCATGATTTCTATCCGCTCCTTAATAAAATTAAGTTCTTGCTGAACCTCCCCTACCCTTCCTTCGGTATCTTTTTGTTCTGCATCAAACAAATTTTTAAACCTGAAATGGATATTATGGAAATCGGGAATTACCTCATAGAATAAATCAGGGGAGAGATCTGAAAGGTGTATCAAGAATTCGCCAAACATTTTGCCTCCCTCATAGGCAATTGTGGGCGAAGAAATGGTTTCAAATACTTTCGAATCTTCCACAAACTCAAACATTCGCCAAAAACCTCCTTCGCTATCCTGGAAATAAAACTTTTTTGAATTTGAAGGCACTAAAACAAGACTTTTTACCCCATTATTCTCCTTATTTCGCGAAAGTAAATGGTCCAATACCCTTTGCATGTTTTCCATCAATTGATTAACATGCTTAAAAACCTGATGGTTAATTTTTTGCAATAAATAGTCAGGGTAAGATGGATTGCTGTTTATTACCCTGAATGTTTCGTTGATATGTCCACCTCCATGTGGTTCAAAACTTTTACAATCTCCCTGAATTCTAAACTGTCTGATTATCTGCCTAACCTTCTCTTTATTTACCATTTGCATTGAGGATTATAAAAGAATCTCCCTCTCATCAGAAGAACTAATGTTTCAGGAATTTTCTATTTGTCTATGATTTATTCTATTTTCTCAAGAGTTTTGGAGTAGTAAAACTTACACCATACTTATTCTCAGGAAAACAAAAGTATTTTACAAACTTTAATTTTTTCGTGCTAAAAAACAAAAATACTTAATGATGTGCTCGAACACAAATCGAATGTGCACCTACACTTTCAATATTTATACTTTTCAATTTTTTGTGCTATTTTTGAAAAAACAGGTGGCTCAATTCATGGTTTATTGGTTTTGAGCAAAATGGTAAATATGAATTCATGAAGAAATATACCATTAATGATATTGCTCAAATGGCGGAGGTATCCCGCGGAACAGTGGACAGGGTGCTGCATGGTAGAGGAAAAGTTTCAGAAGATGCAGCCAAAAAAGTTAAGGCTGTTTTAAAAAAAATAAACTACCAGCCAAATATTATAGCCAGAACACTGAAGGCTAATAAGACTTATAAAATTGTGGCACTCCTGCCCGATTATAAAAAAGATATTTATTGGCATGAACCCACACTTGGAGTCAATGATGCTTTCAAAAATTTCCAGCATTTCGGCATTGTGGTCATAACCAAACAATTCGATCCCGATCAATCTTCCAGTTTTACCGATTTTACCAATGAAACCTTAAAGGAAAACCCGGATGCTATCCTGCTTTCTCCTTTTTTCTATAAAGAATCCATTACATTTTTGAAGGATTGTAAAAAGCTTAATATTCCTGTGGTCACCTTCAATACCCCTATTTCAGAAGTACGTGCCAAAACCTTTATTGGTCAGGATTTGGTGCAGACCGGCAAATTAGCCGCCAGGTTAATGCATCTTGAAAAGGAAGATACCGGGAAAATTATCATTATCAATGTGAATGAAAATGATGAAAACTCTCACCATATTGAAGAAAAATCGAAGGGATTTCACGCATTTTTCAATAAACTTGGTGCAAAAAAGCTGGAAATAATTACCTTAAATGTTGAACTCAGCAAAAGTTTTAAGTCAAGTCCTGAAATGTCTCTTCTGAAAAAGTTAAAAAATGATATAAAAGGAATTCTTTTTACGACTTCAAGAGCCTACCAGATTATTCCCTATTTACCTGATTTTCAACAAAAAGTATGTGTGATTGGTTATGACCTGCTGGAAGAAAATATTGCTTTGCTTAAGCAGGATAAAATTCAATTCCTAATCAACCAGCACCCTAAAAAACAGGCCTACATCGGCATTAATCTGCTTACAGATTACCTTGTTTTTAAGAAGGAAATTCCCGAAAATAAATTTCTTCCAATTGATATTGCCACTAAGGAAAACTTCATGTTTTATCAGGAAGATTATTTCTAAAAGAAAAAACTGCTAATTTTTTTCTAAAAAAAGCAACCTTCCAAAATTTCTTCAGTCTTTATTAAGGTACTATTTACAGTATTTTCTTCCAGCCAATAAGTCAAACATCCAAATTTCTATCCTTTATAAAAAAGCGATAAGAAGTTTTCATATTTTTCAATTTCAACACCAAAATTTTTTCCCATGAAAAACCCGATTTTAGTTGCACTTTTTAACCTGTATTTTATCTGTGCTTTAAGCGCTCAGAATAATATTACTCCAAATGTAATCCTTGATAAGGTCAATAGTAATGCAAGTCTTCATTTCCAAAATGTAGTTATTGATGGAGATTTGGATCTTACCAAACTAGACAATATGAAGATGGAAGATTCAGATAACAATTACAGGAGTTATTCAAGCTGGGTAAATCAAGAATTGGTCTTTAAAGATTGTGTGTTTAAAGGAGAAGTTATTGCCCATTATTACGATGAAAATTCCCATATCTCTTATGCCACACATTTTAAAGATAAAGTAGTTTTTGTCAACTGTACTTTTGAAAAAAGGGCCACCTTTAAACATTCAACCTTTAGCCAGGAAAGTATCTTTGAAAATAATACTTTTAAAAGAGACCTTGTCTTTAAACACTCAAGTTTTAAGAAAAATGCTTCTTTTAAATCCTGTGAATTTAAAAACGAAGCTGATTTTAAACATACGCAATTTCGAGCAGATGCAAGTTTTAAAGACGCTAGTTTTCTTGATGAAGCTAACTTTAAACATGTAACTTTCCCAAATTATCAGGATTTTAGTCAGGTCATTTTTAAGGGAGAAGCCGACTTTAAGCATGCCTCCTTCAAGAAAGGTGTTGATTTTTCAGGCACTAAATTTCTTGATGATTGTGATTTTAAGCATGCTTATTTTGGTTCACCCACTACCTTAGAAAACGTAGAATTTAATGGAACTTCAGATTTTAAGCATGCCAATATTGATCCTATTTCCAATCCCAAAAATTTTAAATAGTTCATTTATCTTCTAAATTTTAAAAAAGCCAATTGCAATATATTGCAATTGGCTTTTTTTATTTCCTTAAATTCCTCAATTTTCCTTTTTTTGTATTCTTGTTTTTCCTGGTTTTAAACTATTTTCGTGATCCTTTTTCACTAAAATTAGTTTTTTGAGGCATTTAAGAGGCGATATATTCTATATTCTATATTCTATATTCTATATTCTATATTCTATATTCTATATTCTATATTCTATATTCTATATTCTATATTCTATATTCTATATTCTATATTCTATATTCTATATTCTATATTCTATATTCTATATTCTATATTCTATATTCTATATTCTATATTAAATAAATTATTTATTATTTAATATGCTTTATATCTTATAAAAAATATTTCATATAATATACCACAATAATTAACATCCTATATTTTATCTATCATATTTTTATATTTTATAATCAAATTATGTATCATATTTTACAAACTAATCACAAACACACTGTAAACTGATAATCTATACACACCATATAAAATATATTTAACAAAATATCTACAGTTGATAATACACAAATCACATATCTTTAATTTATTATTTATCTGTTATTTTTATTTTATTTGTCTTTTATTTTTGAAATATTATTTACAAATTGCATATTAATTACTAACACTAAATAAAATATCAACCATAGACTTATGGGTTATCTGGTGTTGATAAAAGATCTGTAGTTTATTTTAAATCAATAATAACTAGATTATACACAATAAACAGTTTATAAATCATTGATGAAAGTATTAGCAATTGCAACCAGAAAAGGAGGAGTAGGTAAAAGTACCTGGACACAATATTGTGTGACTACACTTTTCCATATTTTATACAAAAAAGGAAAGAAAGTCGCCTTAATTGATTTTGATGACCAGCGCTCTCTTGCCAATAAACGGGCAAAAGAAATTAAAAGTAAACAGGTAGTAGAGGCTCTTTCCGAGATTTTCGAAGATTATGAGGAACGGTTGAAAAACCTTTACCCATTGTACACCTTCGGGTATCAGGAGTATCTTGAAAAGTATGACAAACTACAGCAGCATTTCGATTATATTTTCCTGGATTTCCCCGGTAGAATCGAAAAAGAACAAAAGGCTATTCTGGAGACAATTGATAAAGTAGCCATTCCAATTGTAGCAGATGAACTGGATATAGAATCCGGAGTTTCTTATATGAAAATGTGTGATACTTTAAACATAAAATGTGGCTGGTTTTTAAATAAAGAGGCCAACACCACTTTTAACAGACGGATTAAAGCTACTGCGCATGAAAATTATTTTCAGAAAGCCAATCCTAATATTGAGAAAATTCCAGGAAAAGAAAGCGAATTACTTTCTATAAGGGAAAGACCGGAAATGTACAGAAAAAACCGATCTACCATCATCCCTTTTGATGACCCTGAACAAAATGTTTATCACCTTATAAAATACCTGATTAATTAAAACTTAAACAATACTGAACGATGGCAAAGAAAAATCCCAATACTTTCAATGAAGACCTGGATATCATAATTAATGATCCATTTGCAGAAGATGAAAAAAGCAAAGCCGAAGAAAAACCAAAGGAGGCTAAAAAAGAGCTGGTAGAGGAAAAACCTGCTTCTAAATCAGAAAATGCTTCTGGCTCCGCAAAAAAATCCAGGAAAAAGAAAAGCGATAATTACAGTTTTGACACCCTGGTAAAAACCATCAACGAATTGGAGGAATCTGGTGCCCTCAAAGAGAAATTCTCAACCGTTCAAATCCCGGCCAAATATTTACAGCTAATCAGGGATATTTCCATTAAAACGGGTAAAACGTCTTCTTCAATTGCTACCTCAATAGTTCGGCTGATGTTTTTGGAGATGCAGGATGACATTAAAGAAATGTTGGAGGAAAAAGAAAGGGAAAGGAAAAATATGTTTGATCTTTAGGAAAGATTCAAAATATTATATAACCAAAAACTTGTTCAAAAAGGGAAGGGGAGGAGGAGGATTAATCTCCGACAATCCTAATTTTTCAATAATTTAAGCTGACGAAGGGTAAATCTTTTCTTAACATCCGGAAAAATGGTAACCCTCAAAGTAGTGGCGCCCATAGGTACAAGGGTAATATTTTCCTTTTCCAAAAGATCGTATTCTTGTGGCAAATCAGGGGTAAATTCACTTTCCAAATTCCATCCCCTTATTTTCCAGACAGGAATCCGTAATTTAACCGGAGAAGTTTCCAATAACCATGGATTTTCAGGCATTTTTTCTGTAATGACTGCTATTTTTTCAGTGTTTTCTAATTCAGGAGCATAGGCCCAGGTGCCATCGGGGTCTATCTCCAGAGAGGAAAATCCTTCCTTATACATTTTTTGAGATTCATCCTCATTGACACTATTTGGGATAGGATAGGAAAATAGCAGTGGTCCTCTTTCAAGGGCCACTCCATTTCCCTCCCAAAAGACAAGTTGAGTTTTCATGTCTAAGTTCAGTTGGAGGTGATCTCCATGCTTAAATTCTCTGGTAATTTGGAAAAAGGTTCCAGGAGTAATTTTTTCCTGAATCTTTTCCCCATTGATAGAAATGGAGGTTGTTGTACTCCATTCGGGAATCCTCAGGCTCAGGGAAAACACTTTCCCTTTTTTAGATTTACTAGTTACCTCAAAATTTATTTCTCCAGAAAAGGGATAATCTGTAATTTGATGGATGGTGAAAGCCTGGTTGGCCTCTCCAGTGTCATATTTAAAGGAGGATGGTCCATATAGTGCCACTGTTATGCCACCCTTTTTATCATTTAGCCACATTCTATTGACATAAGTTGGCAAAAACCTATTTATGTTTCCAGTACAACATTCAGTATCGTGATAAGGGCGGTAGGCCATTCTGGGCCGGGATTGCTGATACCATCCGGCTTTGGCATTCCAGGGACTTGAATTTTTATTGGCTAGAAATTGGTTTGGCCCCGAATAATATTGATGCTGTTTAAAATCCTTGGTAATGGCTCCCATGCCGGCATTGAAGCAGGCCTTTTCCATTTTATCTGCCCATTTAGCCTCTCCGGTGGCCATTAGAAAATACCCTGCACTCCAAATAAAATCAGAAATATCACAGGTTTCATGCACCTGATTACTGCGTTTCCCATTTAGCCTTTCCGAACTTCCAGGTACCTGATCAATTAACAAATGATATTTTTCAAGTTTTTCAAAGCCTTTGAGGGCTGCATCAAGATAAACCTGTTTTCCCGTATAGATGTGTAAAATAATTGGAATTTTAACAGACTCCAGATAGGTAACTCCGTGTTCATGGGGGATTTCTTCACTGCTTAAACCATATAAACTGACATCACCTGAATCAAGCAAATTAAATTCCCGATAAGCATTCTGAGCAATTTTAAGCAACTCGTCATCCTGAGTTAAACCATACAACCAACACATAGTTTCAATATTCATGATATTTCTACCTTCTGAATAATTATCAGCTGTTGCTTTGAAATGTTTCTGAAGTCCTGCTAAAATGGCCTTGTTTCCCGTTGCTGAATAAGCCGCCATAAAGGCCCTGAATAAGACCGCATGTGGCCATTTATTTTCCCCCCAATGGTTGGTTCCAAGTTCTCCTGTCGGCCTGGCATTTTCAAGTATATGGTGAATATAACCTTCTGCAGAATCTATTAAGGACTGATTATCCAATAAATAACCACATCTTAAGGCGCCATCAATCCAATAAGCAGTTTGCTCATACGCCCACCAGTTTTTAAAAGTAGGTGTTCCTTCGGGTAATTGTACCTGGCCTTTCCAGCCAACGGAATTATATGGATAGCCTGCTGCGTGAATATTTCCGGTTAAACCTTCCGCCTGTATTTTTAAAAAGGATTTTAACCAACCCTCAGGAGAAGTTCTGGTGATCGAAGTCTCACTAAAGTGCGCATAATTGTCTACACCATTTTTTAGGGATTGAGCATTTATTTCCCTGGTGAAAATCAGGAGGAGAAAAATTAAACAAAGCTTTAAATACATATATTAATTTACTTTAAATCAGGTAATTAAGGTGGGAAGTAAAGAAATTTTGAGGATGGGTACAAATCTTTTTTTATTTAATAAGGATGAAAAATAATCTGCTGCGCCAAAAGTGACACCCCTGCGCATAATTCATATCTTTACTTACATTTAAAAGGATGAAAATTTCCAAAAAAATTTTCGCCTTTTAAAAATTATATTAATTATATAATTTCTAAATATTATATAGATGTAACAAAGTACACTAATAATTGAAAATCAGCCTGTTATAAAATGATAGTGAGCCAAAGGTGACACATTTCGCGCAAAAGGTGTCACAAACTGCGCCATTGGTGACACAATCTGCGCATAAAGTGTCACCATTTTCGCCATTAGTGACACGGAAATTGGATAATTATACACCCATGAATGCGCCAAAGGTGACACCATTTTATTCCATTTCCATTCTGCTGCGCCAAAAGTGACACCGATGAAGAATACAATGGTATGATACTACGCCAAAGGTGACACACCAGGCATTAGATTTATACAAAAAGGAGTGAATCAAAATCCACAAAAATACTCATATCTGCGCCAAAATGAGGTTTTAAGGAGAATAACAAGCGCGCCAAAGGTGACACTTAAGGCTTGGGAAACACTCTCCTTTGCGCCAAAAGTGACACACTGAAAGCAAAAGCAAAATGAAAAAAACTGTAAAGGAAATCTGGAGAATTCAGGGCGAATTTGTAGTCAAAATTTGATCGAATCCATTAAAAAACTATAGATCAGGTAGACAAAAAGGAGAATTTGGAAGATATTAAAACCTTTTTGCGCCAAAGGTGACACCAGATATATTCCAATATTCAGTTTTTGCGCCAAAAGTGACACTTAAATAAATTCAGGAAATTGCGCCAAAGGTGACACGGATGTAAAAAAACACCTCCCTTGCGCCAAAAGTGACACCAGGGAATGCATAAAAGGCTTACATAATGCGCCAAAGGTGACACAAAAAGTAAAAAAAGAGCATCTATAAACAATGCGCCAAAAGTGACACCAGAGCAAATGAGGATGGTTTTGTAAGTTAAATGGGAAGGAAAATTGGGAATTTCTGCGCCAAAGGTGACACAGATAGGAAAATTATTAAAAAATAAAATCAGGCTTTACCCAAAAGTAGGAAGGAAAAACGCGCCAAAGGTGACACAGCCATAAAAATTTGTATTTTGAGAATTAGCAGAAGCAGTCGAAATGATTATATTTGATCATACTGTTACAAAAAATAATCATGCGAGTAAACAAAGAAATAGCAAGCAATTTTGTAGTTCTTCAACGAGAATTACCCAAAATCTTGAAATCCTATGGATTGACTGCCGCATATATTGCCAGGAAAATTGAAATGCCTCATGCTACATTTTACAGAAAAATGAGAAATCTGGCTTTTTCAGGACTGGAAATGGAAAAGATTTGTGAGGAAATCAACAGATAAATGATAAACCATATTAGCAGAAAAAAACAACTAGATTATTAGGAATAAAGTGGAAAGGAGTGGGAGTTAGATAGGAATTAAATGATTGATTACCAATTACATTAAATTTTCATTGCACCAATAGTGATACACTATAAAACTTTTTTATGCAAACGATCATAAATTACTCTTCGAAATTACTGAAGATAGAATTACAGCAGGTTAACAAGCAACTCAATATCTTTTCAAAAGACATCATTGAAAAGGCTAATATGGCTATTGATAAAGCTTTGAATCTTCAGAAAAACGGAGAGAATTATTATATCTATTTTCCCACAGAGATCGAGAAAAAAATTCCAAGACAATTGCTGAGGCAAATTTCCAAGGAGATAACGGCCAATGAAGTAAGGGTTTTAACGGCCATCGTGATTTTGGCCCAGTTTGCCAAAGCCAAAGGAGAGTATAAATACCTGAGGGAAATTGACAAGGCATATTTTGAGATCGTATTGTCCGATGTTTACAAGGTAATGGGTCTGGAGAAACTTGACAAAGGGAAAAAAAGAATGCTGGTGAAAGACGCTTTGTTTGCCCTTAACCAGAAAAAGTACTTTGTGGGGAACAGTGGGAATGATATAAAAATTACCCAACTGGTAGAAGTCCATAAAATCAACAAAAACAATCCGGATAAACTGAAAATAATTGTAGAAGGAAGCTTTTTTGATTTTAATCCTTCCATGAAAAACAGTTATTTCAATATCCCGGTTGACTTAAATAAACTATTGCGCTCAGTTTCCAGAGGCAGACCAAATGCGGGAATTGAATTGTTCATTAAATGTCTGTATCAGGCGAAACATTGTTCAACCACCGGTTCAGTGGAATATAGCTATGATAAGCTATTTGATATCATGAAACTGGAAAAACTGGTGAAAAACAGACATAAGGATAGAATTCCCAGAACAATTCAGAATGCTTTTGAAACAGCCAAGAAGATTGGATTGGTGGAAGAAGTGAAAGAAGAAAAGAGCAGGTTCGGAGGGGTAAAATATGTGATTGAATTTTGTGACTAATGTTCCAGTTTGAATTTTTTTTCTTGCTTCGATCCGTAACCTAAAGTAGTATTAGAGAAATTCCTTTCGTAAAATTTGCAACAAGAAATGGAACTGATTAGAATTTATAAAGGGAAGCTTGTTTCGGCTAAGGATTTATATGAATTCCTGGAGATCAAAACAGAATATAGCCATTGGATAAAAAGAACTCTTATAAGCCGGTTCAATGAAGGAGAAGACTTTACGTCATTTTTGACGAAAAGTACCGGAGGCCGTCCCAGTAAGGAATATTTACTGAAACTGGATACAGCCAAAAAACTGGCAATGATGGCGAAAACCGAAAAGGGAGATCAGGCCAGAGCCTATTTTATAGAGTGTGAGAAAACCTTGGAAGCGTTGGTTAATAACAAGCGTCTGGAGGTTTTTATGAAACTGGAAGCCACCAAAGGCAGACTCCTGCAAAATATCCAGAATATTGGAGGGACGGAAGCAGACTATATTCAGATCGATTACAAAGGTTGCAAAGTATTTTTCAATAGTGAACCCCTCCCGGACGAAGAACTTCCCTTAATTCTGCTAAAAGGGCGTGATTTTGCTACGGAAATGACCAATGAGCAGTTTAAAGATGAAGATTTGGGTTTGGAGGATGTGGAAAGGCTCAACACCCGGCATCACCAAAAGGTAAGGGAAATGCTAATTGAAAATGTGAGGAAAGCTCCTGAAAGTTTTAAACCGGAGGAAAATATTAAGAAATTGAAAGAGTAGGGGAGAGGAATATAAATGCTATTGTCAATAATTCCATTCTTTTTTCCAGGTATCGATTATATCGAATGAAATTTTAAAACTGGAATCAGGTTTCCTTTTATTGGAATCCGCTACAACACCATAAACCCCTAATCTCAGCCTTCTTCTTGCGCCTATCTTAAAAATCCTTTCCAAACCGGTGAAAGCTTCCTGATAATGGTAATTTCCATCTTTTACCCATATGGCACCGGCTCCGGCAACTACCCTTATTTTAAGTTTTTTAATTAAGGGCAAATTATTAATAAGTGCGCCATTAAAATGATGAATATAATGGATTTCATAAAATAAATCTTCAGCCACCAGGGAAGTATCTAATTGCTGAAAAGAATGCAGGGGATTAGAGTATAGGAGGGGATCCGATTCTCTAAATCTTCTTACATCCATGAATCTTAAATCTTTTTTATTTATAAACTTTCCTGTTTGGAAAGTATAATTAGAATTACCCAGCATTCCAAGGATCAGGTTTTGGTTGATAGAAAATTCTACATAGTCAAAATCAATATCGCTGCTGAATACCTCATTCCATCCTTTTTTATAAAACAGACTGAAGGTAGGAAATTCACTGCCCAGCACCACTTTCTGGGTAGGTTCGGTCATATACCTTTGGGCGGGGGTAAAAGAAAACCTTAACCCGGTTATAAAAGCCTGGTAGGGCTCAAACTCCACAGGCTCAGTTTCCTCAATAACTTCATTAAGAATTGACCTGGTGTTGTAATTTTCAAGGGATTGCCGATTGTGATAACTGCCTGAAATTCTCATATACAATCCATTTAACAATTCCATTTTTTGCCCTAAATGCAGGAAATCATGCAAAATGTAATTGGAAACACTCAGTTGGTTCAGATAGGCATCATAAGCATTGATAGAGGCAAAAGAACGACCCACAGAGAAATCTATAGAAGCCAATTTGAAAGGATCATACCTATACCAGCCTCTAAAATTTCCCTGAACATCCATATTTCGGAGGCCAATGTTAAGCGTCTGATTTAAGGCCAGTAATTTGCCATTTTTATAGCGTTTGAAATACGCAATATAAGGGCCCAAACGCAAGCCTCCCACTACCTCAAAATTGATGAGTTCGATTAAAGAGTTCACATAAATATCCCGTTTTTCAGCCATATTTCGAAATCCAACACCATGCAAAAAAATTTCTCCAAGGGTAATCTCATTATATTTGGCCTGAATTGAATCCAGATAAGGCTTGCTGTTGTGCACTTTTTCCACACTATCCCGGTAAGAAACAGCCTTGTGTTGTAATTCGGTTAACTTTTCCGGTCGGGAAGCTTCCCAAAAAGTGGAATCCTGCTCAAGAGCGGTTTTAGTAGTAATAGAAACTTCATTGTTAAAAAACTTTGGCGGGAACTGAAAATCCTTTTGAAAATTGGAATGGCGAATGATTGTATTTCCCTTAAAGGTTTTAGCTTTTCCCTGTTTGGATTCATAGAAAAATTCCTGTCGGTAGGGAATCCAGGTAGTGCTATCCAATTTTTCGTAATCCTGTTTCAGTCGGAAAGCATCATAAAATTTCAAGCCCCCTTTATTCAAATTAAAATCCAGTCGATTAATGTTCCACAATTGGTCATTGATGTAGATATAACCACTACAAGTGGAATTTCCCGATTTTCTGGGAATCACCTTTATTTTATAAACCACCACTCCATTTTCATGGAGAATGTCTTCCAGTTTGTATTTATAGGATAAAATTGCTGTCCTGCTTAAGGGAGAAATTACAGGAGTTTCAGCTATTCCTTTGAGCTCCACCAGGTTTTGGTAAAAATTAAAATCCGTTTCGCTGTAGTGGGGAATAAAAAGCCCGGATTTATTCCCATAAGCTTTATAGCCATTTCGGATTTCCTTGAATTTATCTGGATACTGATAGTTCAATTCCATTTGAATTTCCACCATATTCAGGTTTACAACATCCCTCATCTGTTTTTGTCTTTCCACCTCAAAAGGATCGGTTGGTTCATCACTTCCCCCTTCATCAAATTCAATTATTGATGACTTCTCCTTCTTTTTTTGTTTTTCCTTAATATCCAATTCTTCAGTGGCTTTTAAATAAACCTGACTTTTGAAGCTTTGAATACTGGCAAAATATTTCTTTTTGTTATCAATAGCAGACTGAATGATTTCATAGGCAGGGTCTTTCCTTTTGGACTTTATGATAATTTCGTCCAATTCCTGACTGGAGGTTTTCAGCCAGACATCTTCGGTGGTAATGCCATCTCCAATAATGATTTGAATTGTCTGGCTCTCATAGCCCACCGAAGAAAAAACCACATCATAAGTACCCGGAAGAGTAGTAAAAAAGTAGTTTCCCTCAAAGTTGGTGGTTGTTCCGGTACCCAGTTGCTTAAAAAAGATATTCACAAAGGGTAGAGGCTCATGCTTTTCATCTCGTACAATTCCTTTTACGCTCTGCCCTTGGGCCTGATAAAAGATATTGCAGAAAACTATGATTAGGAATAACCTAAAAAGCATCTTATCCATTGATTTTGGGTAGGATTAGTAAATACTGTAGGGAGTAATATTGGCGGATAAAAAATTTGCCTATTGCTGGTTTATTAATTTATAAACAATTTTTTATCCAAAATCCAGAAAAACTTAAATGTAAAATAAATTCTTTACCAGATAATGATAAAATTTTCGGAAAGGTTGTATTTGGGATAAAATGAAAAGAGCATTTTCTAAAATGCAGGGATTTCGAATTCCAATGTCAAAAAGTCCTTTGTTTTAAAAGAAGGAGTAGTTGAGAATTGCGTGGTTTCTGCATCAAAAAGGCGTTGAAGACTATTTCCTGCCAGGTCCTCAAGTTTCGTATTAATGCTAATCTGGTACTTTCCACTTATCCAATTTTCTGAAGGGGTAAAAGTCCAGCTTTTTTCTTCTTTGCCAATTGTAACACTTCCCTGTTTGACCATATTATTTTCATCAAAAACCTCAATCATTCTACTGGTAAGCGCCTGGTCCATGGCTTCGTTAAAAAATATGGAAAGTGGTTGGGTGGAATTGGGTTCAGGGTAAGTGATTTCCCAATTTTCAGGTTTGGGGGAAGATCTGTCAGCCTTTCCAACTACAAAGGTTTTTTCAAATGATTGATGTAACCGATTTCCTTGAATATCCTTAAAGGCAGTGGATATTTGTAAGGTATATTTCTCCCCAACTCTTAATGGGACACCATATTGAAGATTGGGACTTAAATCCCTTTTAATTCTTCCCGGATCGAACCAGATAGTAAGTCGCTTGCCGGAAGGGTCCCATAGTTCGGGATCGAGATGGAGAAAAGCATTTTCTTCCGGCTCACCTTTCTGATTGTAAAGTTTAATGTGTTCCAATGAGTGTCCGGTTAACATTTTCTTTGAGAAATGAATATAAATCCGGAGCTGATTTTGGGGAATTACATCGAGGGAAGGATAAACCTGAGTAACTTCAGGAGGTTGATTGTCTAGTGTATTTTCAACCATGAAAACAAAACTAATTAAATTTTCATTGAAATCATTAACTGGGGAATTGATGATATTTTTAAACTTTCCAGCATAGAAGCAGGCATAATAACTTTTACGGAGGAGATAGGGATACCTGGGCGTGAAGCATATGGCATCATTTTCCAAAACATATTTCCCTGCTACCGGGGGAAGATTTTCGGTTTTTTCCGGTGCATTTT
Organism: Flexithrix dorotheae DSM 6795; assembly: GCF_000379765.1. Lineage (GTDB taxonomy): Bacteria > Bacteroidota > Bacteroidia > Cytophagales > Flammeovirgaceae > Flexithrix > Flexithrix dorotheae. Next base: position 310,841 of record NZ_KB903498.1, on the reverse strand, counting down.
TGCCAAAGTAAACTGGAAAAAATTCCTGGAATCGGGAAAATTCAGGATCTGTCATCTTTAGCTTCTGTAAGTCTTCTTTTTCCAGGCCGGATAAGATTAGTTTGTGGGTTCCGGAGATTGAATCAAAAGAAAAATTGAATTCCGGAGCAACCTGTGCAAAGGTGAATTGGAAGGAAGTGAAGCAAATAAGAATAAATCCTGAAAGGTTTTTCATCATCAAAAGAAAAGCAAATAGCTCCTTGCTAAACAAAGAGCTATTTTCAAATTATTTTTTATAGTCTTTTCTTGCTAATAGGTTTTAGGTTTAATGAACCATCATCTACGGATCGCTGAATGACTAACACGTTGTTTTCATCAAAATTATCCAGTTGTTGAATACCAATTTGTGCTATAGAAAGGAATTTTACCCCATCGGTGTCACTTGACGGCACTTTCTGGTCAAGGCTTTTTTCAAATGAAGCAATATCATTAGGATCAATTTTCATCAAAGTTCTGTTGGAATTGGCAATTAAAATAAAAGGCTTGCCATCCTTTTCATAACTGATGATATCAAGCGGAGTATTTCTGTTGCCCAATTCGGCTACAGTTTTTCCCATCAGTTTTTTTCCTCCTTCCAGTTTATTTACCGGAAAAGTAACCAAAGGGGTACAGGTGTAGCTGGCCAGTATCTGAGGTTCATCGCCAAAAGAATAGGGTAGGAAAGTTTTAATTGGCGATTGGGTTTCGTATTTTCCGTGAGCTGCATGGTAAATTTCCAAATTGGTCAGGGTTTGCTTTTCGGTAAATGGAAAAGGAATGGTCCAGAAAGTAGACGCAAATTCTTCGTTTGACAATCCCGCTATAAATAGTTTTTCATCGGAAAATGCTAAATCTGAAATGGCCCAGGTTCTCAGCTTTCTTCCTCTGGATTCTGCTGTTTCGCTAATGGGATTTTCCAAATCTATTTTTGAATGATATACATTATCCAGTGTGACTTCACTTAAATTTCCCTGAGAATCTACCTTAATGATGACAGGAGATTCCATCCGGATAACCGATAAATACACATTTTTGGAAATGGGATTAACGGCCATATCTTTTATGGAAATTCCTTCAAGATCACTTCCTAAATAGCTGGCTATTTTTTTATCAATATCAGCCACTTCAAAAGATTCAAATGCAGAAATAGGACTATTGTCTTTAGTATCCAGGGCATAAACAGCTGCATTCATAGGATCTCCCAGGAATAAAATTCCCTGAGGACCAAAAGCCAAAGCACTAACAGATTTTAGTTGAATTTCACCCATTACAAAATTTTTTGTGTAATTCGGGTTGGTGTTATTGGCCAATAAAAAGTTTCCTGTAATCAGGAGGAAAAGGAGGGTTTTCAATACAAATTTCATAGGTACAGGTGGTTTAGGCAAAAAAAATGGAATTTAGATGATAAATGAATTTACTCATTAATTCTAAAGAAAACTTGAAGTCGACTAAATGTTTAGGCTGAAAACTGAATAATTTCCTATATTGAGCCTATGAAGTTGCCTAAAGTTATGCCTTTATGTGATATATGGTCCATTTTGCTTTCCATTCTCATTCATCAAATGAAACTTTAAGCAACTTCAATTAATGAATTTTGGAAACTGAATTGGAAATAAAAATTAAAATGAAATTACTTCGAACTGTTTTCTTGGTCCTACTTACCACAACTACCTATAGTTTTGCTCAAACTAATTCCTCAGACATGTTGTGCCAGGGCAATTATTATGAAGAAGCAGAAGCAGCAAAAATCCTGAAGGAATTAATGGGCACCATCAAAACTCAGGAAGATTGGGAGAAAAGAGCAAAAATTATCCGCCAGGGGATTCTGGATGGGGTAGGGTTGCAAAAGGTGAGATATCAGGGGGATTTAAAAACAATCAGACACAGTTGGAGAAAACAAAAAGGTTATTCTGTAGAAAATGTAGCATTTGAAAGTTTGCCGGGTGTTTATGTGACGGGTGCATTATATAAACCATTAAAAATAAAGGGAAAAATTCCGGTTATTCTCTCCACACATGGGCATTGGTCGAAAGAGGAGGATTACGGGCGGTTTAGAAAGGATGCCCAAACCAGATTTGCCAATTTTGCCAAAATGGGAGCAATAGTGCTGGCCATTGATATGGTGGGTTATGGTGAAACAAGGGAATTTGGCTGGGAACACAAACACAAGGAAGCATTAAAACTACAAATCTGGAATTGTGTGAGAGCAGTTGATTTTTTGTTGAAAGAGGAATTTGCCGATCCCACCAGAGTGGCTGTTACCGGGGCATCAGGAGGGGGAACACAAACCATTTTGCTGGCGGCACTGGATGAAAGAATTACTGTTTCGGTACCCACAGTAATGGTTTCCGCCCATTTTTTTGGTGGCTGTGTCTGTGAGAGTGGAATGCCTATTCATAAAAGCAAAAATCACCAGACCAACAATGTGGAAATTGCGGCAACTTTTGCTCCAAAACCCCAACTTCTAATTTCAGATGGAGATGACTGGACCAAAAATAATCCGGAGGTAGAGTATCCTTTTATGCAATATATTTACGGATTGTATGGCCAAAAGAATATGGTTGAAAATGTGCATTTGCCGGAGGAAAAACACGATTATGGCTGGTCCAAAAGACAGGCCGCTTACAAATTCCTGGCAAAGCATCTTGACCTGAACCTTAGCAAATTGACTTTAAGGGATGGAAATATCCAAGAAAAGGATATTTTAATTGAGTCAAAAGAAAAGCTTAGAATTTTTGATGAGAATCATCCTTTTCCCGAATCGGCAATAAAAACCAATGAAGAAATTGATTGGAAGTTGTAGAAATTAGAAATGTCGGGAGGAAGGAAGGTTATTTGGCCGGAAGGGTAAAAAAGAAAGTAGTACCCTTTTTTTCCTCGCTTTCCACCCAAATTTCTCCTCCATTTTTCTCAATAAAATCTTTGCATATTTCGAGTCCCAGGCCTGAACCTTTTTCCCCTTCAGTGCCGGATGTGGTATGGAAATGCCCTTTTTTAAATAATTTATTCGATTTCTCAGGTGGAATACCCGTGCCATTATCCCCAACCGAAAATTTCACCATATTTTTTTCAAGTGTGGCACTAATGTTTACTTCTCCATAAATAAAGGAGAATTTTATGGCATTGGATAGTAGGTTACGAATCACTGTATTTACCATATCCTGATCGGCTATCACCGTAACCTCAGGAGCTATGTCCATTTTTACTATTAGTTTTTTTGCCTGAATTTGTTCTGAAAACAAGGACAGTACTTTGTTGAAAACTGCAAGAATTTTTAATTCTATCGGATTCACCTCAATTTTATCAAACTGATTCCTTGACCATACCAAAAGTTGATCGAGAAGGGTAAAAGTTTTTTTGAAGTTCTTCTGTAGAAGAGAAAGGTATTTTTGAATTTCTTCCTGTGTAAAGCCATCAAACCTGCTCAATAAAACATTTAAAAATGCAAAGGAACTATTAAAAGGGCTCCTTAGGTCATGGGCAATTATGGAAAGTAACCGGTCTTTTTTCTGGTTTATTTCATTTAATTCCCGATTGAGTGTCAGTATTTTAGCTTCATTTATTTTTCTTGAGGTAATATCATAAGTGATCCCAATGAGTTTTTCCGGAACACCTCTCCCATTTTTCAAAAGAATTCCGGTGGTAGTATGGTGTTTTATGTTGCCATTAGACCAGATGACACGGTAATCCACCTGATATTTCCCTTTTTGAGGAGAATTGAGGTCAAATTCCTCTCTTATTGCTTTAATATCATCAGGGTGAACCATTCTAATCCAGTCCTTCAGGTAATAAGTCTTGCTGAGTTTTTTTCGATATAGCAGTTTGTAAATATTTTCGTCTGCTATTAATTCTTTGGTAACCAGGTCTAATTCCCAAATCCCAATTCCCGTACCACTGGTAGCCAGTTTTAGCCTGTTGGCAATATCACTTAATTTTTTGGCGGTTAATTTTTGCAGGGTGATGTCCTCAAAAGTCGTAAAGGCTTTATAAGGCTTTTTTTCCCCTTCCTTAAATATTGGAATAGCATCAATACTTATCCATATAAATTTATTTTTATTTGGGTTGAGCACCCCCATGATTTTTTTCTTTACCTCTTTTCCATTTTTAAGGGCCATAACAGCCGGATGGTTTTCGGGAGGATAAATAGTACCATCTTCATGAATTGTTTTCCATTTGGGGTCCATGGGTTCATAGCCCTGCATTTGACTAAGTGTAGTACCCAAAATTTTCTCTGCAGCAGGATTGGCACTTATTATTTTTCCTTTTGAATCGTGATACATCACTCCCTGAATCATTGATTCGAAAAGTTTTCGGTACTTTTCTTCACTTTTTACCAGATTTTCTTTGTCCTCCACCTGCTGGGTAATATCCCTTGCAATTCCCATAATAAATGCCTGATCCTGGTCTAGCTTATTATAGGTAGATCTGGCCTGGTGCCATCTCCAGGTACCATTTTTGTGTTTTATCTGATATTCGAGGGTGGCCTGGTATCCTTTTGTTGTATATACCTTTTCAAGTTTCTCTTTGGCTTCAGGTAAGTTTTCTTCATGGATAAATTCCAAAAATGACCGTTTTAATAGTTCTTCGGGCAGATAACCCAAAGTTGCGGTGACATTTGGGGAAATATATTGAACAATACCTTCCTTATTCAGTGAAAAAATTAGGTCTGAAGCATTTTCTATATAGCTTCGGAATTTGGCCTCACTAAGTTTTAAAGCTCGTCTAGCTTTTACTTTTTCGGTAACATCAGTCGAAATGGTTTGTAAATGGGTAACTTTTCCATTTTCATCTAAAATAGGTTTAGTTTTGGTGTCAAACCAGATATACTCTCCTGATTTGGTTTTTATCCTGTATTCAATTGAATTAACGATTTCACCTGAATTAGCCGTTTTATGCGAATCTTCCATGATCCGTTTTAAATCATTAGGATGAAATTGTGTATAGGGACTTTTACCGATCAATTCCTCAGGTTCATAACCCAAAAGATTTTTCACAGAATTGCTTATAAACAAATAGGTCCCATCCATTTCATGAAGAGCCAGCATGTCCATCATATTATCAGCCAATAGCTCAAAGGTTTCTTTCCTTTCTAATAATTGTTTGGTTTTTTCAGGCTCTTTATATTTCCTCCGGGCATATACTATAATTCCCTCCTGTTTTCCGGTCTCCTGATTTAGCATTGGAGAGAACTTATAGGAAAGAAACATTGGGTTGAGACCGTATTTTCTGACTACTTCAAAAGTTTTCCCGCTCAATGCCTTATCCATATCCATTTTAGCCTCCTGAAAATTTTCCAGGTTTTGAAAATGGGGTAAGGCACTTTCTCCGATTACAGGTGGTTTTTCATAAAATTTGGAGAGGAAATTCGCATGTTTTTTATTAAAATAAAGGTACTTCAAATCCATGCTAAGGGCAAAACAATAACCATTGGAGGCATCAATAATAGAATTTAAAATATGGTCTTCGTTTTTTAACCGCCAGGGTCTGAATTTAATGAAGTAGCCACCATGACTTCCGGTTTCTAACCTCCCAATTTCTATTAAGACCGGATTATCTTCCTTTTTATATAGGTGTTCTTTTAAAAATGGAAGGTCATTAGTTTTAAATTCCTCAATTTTGGAATGGATAAACTGATAAAATGCAGGCTCAAATAAGGCTGATAATGGATTTCCTATAACAGAAATATGGTTTTCTACAAAAGGAATGTTCGACATATTATGGATTGCCATAATATTTTCATTAATATCTAATATTAAAAAGCCTTCTATAGAAAGGTTAGTGTCTATCATTCAAGGTGTTATTGGCAGTTCTATTATAGATAAATTAACCATTTTTGCCTTAAAATTCAATGTTTTAAAAATGAACAAGGCATTAAGAAATATTAATACTTTTCATGAAGCGTAATAAAATTTAGAATATTGTGGCTTAGAAAATAGATTTTTACATAAATTATGTACTTTTATTACATAAAATACTATTTTCTTGAGTTTTCTATAAAAGAATAATTACCTCAGACTGCTTTTCTGTTTCCCATGTTGAGGGTTGACTTTATACCGGGAATGATACTTTTATTACTGATTAGAATTCAGGATGCAATGATTAATTCAATCTCGTTTTCCTTGAAAATTTTCTTATGGGCTTCAGTAATATGCTTATCGGTTAGAAGAAAATCAATGAGGGATAATGCTCCCAGGCTTGCAAATGAACTTTTGCCAATTTTGGTAGAATCTGCTACTAAATAAACAGTTTCGGCTGCTTCAATCATGGCTTTTTTTACCACAAGGTCACTTAGACTGGGATATGTTAAACCGGATTTGAGGGAAATTCCGGCTGTGGCCAGAAAAAGTTTATCTACATTGATGCCATTGAAAAAATCTGCAGCTTTTTGTCCGGTGAGGGAAAGGGTAGGGGGTTTAAATTCTCCTCCAGTCATTACTACCTCAATACCGGGTTCTGTGCCTAGCATTAATGCAATATTGAGTGCATTGGTAATTACCGTGAGGTTTTCAAAACCAATCAATTTCCGGGCAATTTCTGTTGTGGTGGAGCCGGAATCCAAAATGATGATATCCCCTGGTTCTATTAATTTGAGACATTCATTTGCAATGCTTTCCTTTTTTTCCAAATTACTCTGGTCGAGCGGAGTAATATTTTTTACAGGATCCTCCACATTTTTCAAATGAGCTCCTCCATGTTCTCTTACGACCAATCCTTCTTTATCTAGTTTTTCTAAATCCTGCCTTATAGTGACTTCAGTGACCTTAAATATTTTAGATAGTTCATTTACTTTGGCTGAGCCATCTTCTCGCAACAGGGCTATAATTTTTTCTCTTCTTTGATTCGCCAGCATTTTTTTAGGAATTAAGTCTTATGGCCAAAACTATTTTCTATCTGAATAATGCTCAAAAATAAGAAATTTATTTTTATTTTCGTTTATTTACTTTAATTTTAAAAAACGAAAATAAACGAAAGTATTTTTTAAGAGCTTTGATTTAAGCTGGATTACAGAAATAACCATTTTTTAACTTTCACTTTTAAATTTTCAAAACATAAAAATCTACTAAAATGGCTCATCAAATCACGCTGGGGGTAATAATAGGAAACAGAGATTTTTTTCCGGACATCCTTGTAACAGAAGCACGAAAAGACCTTGTGGAGTTAGCTAAAAAAATTGGAATTAATCTGATAATGGTAAATGAAAGTGAAACCAAGTTAGGCGGTGTAGAAACTTTTCAGGAGGCCAGAACCTGTGCTGATTTATTTCGGAAAAATGCAGATAAAATTGATGGGATATTGGTTTGCCTTCCCAATTTTGGTGATGAAAAAGGGGTAGCAGATGCCATCCGCTTGTCAGATCTTAAAGTTCCGATACTTATCCAGGGTTATCCTGATGAGTTGGGAAAAATGCATGTAGAGAGAAGAAGAGATGCTTTTTGTGGGAAAATTTCAGTTTGCAACAATTTAAAACAATACGGAATTCCCTATTCCATCACCCATAAGCATGTTGTCCATCCTTCAGATCCTGACTTTGAAATGGATCTGCAAAAATTCATTGGAGTTTGCAGGGTGGTTAGAGGTTTAACCAACTTGAGAATAGGTGCAGTAGGAGCAAGGCCGGGAGCTTTTAACACAGTGAGATACAGTGAAAAGATTCTGGAAAGAAATGGCATTTCAGTTACCACGGTGGATTTATCCGAGATTTTGGGAAATGCTGAAAAACTTGGAAATGAAGATGCGAAAGTAAAAGAAAAACTTGATGCCATAAAAGCTTATTCCCCTACAGGAAAAACTCCGGGTGAAAAACTGGTTCAAATGGCAAAAATGGGTGTGGTTTTGTCAGATTTTATGGAGGCAAATAGCTTGGATGCTACTGCCATTCAATGCTGGACGTCCGTGCAGGAAAACTATGGTTGTAATGTTTGTACCAATATGAGTATGATGAGCGACCAGTTGATGCCTAGCGCCTGTGAAGTAGATGTCACCGGAACATTAACCATGTATGCCATGCAATTGGCTTCAGGCTCACCAAGTGCTTTAGTCGATTGGAATAATAACTATGCAGCTGATGAAAACAAATGTGTATTATTCCACTGTGGCAATTGGGCCAAGTCATTTTTACCAGATATTCAAATCGGGACAGCTCCAATTTTAGGGACAATTGTTGGTGAAGAAAATACTTATGGAGCCCTGGAAGGCAGAACTCCTGCCGGACTTTTAACTTATGGAAGAATCAGTACATTCGATAGCGATGGAAACATCAGGGCTTATTTTGGAGAAGGAATGTTTACCAATGATGAGTTAAAAACTTTTGGCAACCGGGCTGTGGCCAGTGTTCCCAAATTGCAAAAACTCATGCGCTATATCTGCAACAATGGTTTTGAGCATCATGCGGTGATGAATGCCTCTCACACTGCTGGCATTCTTCAGGAGGCATTGGAAAAATACCTGAACTGGGATGTATATTATCACAATGCACCAGAGGAGTAATAAAGATTTAAATTTTACTGAAATATGAACAGTTTAGCTATTCAAAAGAAATCAGTGGAGTATAGGAAGAAAATTCTGACCTATATCAAAAAAGCCAATGCGGGACATACCGGAGGAAGTCTTTCCTGTATTGATATATTAAATGTCCTGTACAATGAAGTGATGAACGTTTCTCCGGACAATTTTCATCATCCAGACCGTGATCGGTACATCCAAAGTAAAGGACATTCTGTAGAAGCACTTTTTGTGGTATTGGCTGATCAAGGGTTTTTCCCCGAATCCGATTTGGAAACATTGTGCCAGTATCAATCCCATTATGTTGGCCACCCAACCCGAAAAGTAAATGGCGTAGAGCAAAACACTGGAGCTTTGGGTCATGGTTTGTCCATTAGTGCAGGGGTGGCATTAGCGGGAAAGATGGATAAAAAGGATTATAAAGTTTTTACGCTTCTGGGTGATGGGGAACTGGCAGAAGGCTCCAACTGGGAAGCCGCCATGATAGCTGCCCAGTATAAACTGGATAACCTGATTGCAATCGTTGACCGAAATACTTTACAGATTACGGATCGTACCAGACACGTATGTAATACAGAACCTCTGGCAGAAAAATTTAAGGCATTTGGCTGGGCAGTGAAAGAAGTTGACGGTCATCATTTGGAGGAATTAAAAGAGACATTTTTATCTACTCCTTATGAAAAGGGAAAACCGAATCTGGTGATTGCCAATACTACAAAGGGGAAAGGGATTTCCTTTATGGAAGATGTATTGAAATGGCATCATGGAGTTCCTTCCGATGAAGAATTTGAAAAATGTATGGAAGAATTGGAAAAGCTCACTAAAACTCTTGAAATTGTATGAACTTAGGTATTCCCAACTTAGTTGCTTTTGCGGAAACGCTCGAAGCTTTAGCAGAAAAGGATCATAAAATAATTGCAGTCACCAGTGATTCCAGAGGATCCGGGAAGCTGGTTCCTTTTGGGAAGAAATATCCCAATCAAATTGTGGAAGTAGGTATTGCCGAGCAAAACCTGGTGGGCATGGCCACAGGTCTGGCTTCCACCGGGAAAAAAGTTTTTGCGGTTTCCCCTTCCTGTTTTCTTACAGCCAGATCCCTGGAGCAGATCAAAAATGATGTTTGTTACTCCAATAATCCAGTAAATTTAATCGGGATAAGTGCCGGGGTGAGCTACGGAGCTTTGGGCACCACTCATCATTCAATACATGATCTTGCGGTTTTAAGAGCAATTAATAACCTAAATATCATTGTTCCGGCTGATAATTTTGAAACCAGAGAAGCCATAAAGCTGGCCGCAGAATTAGAAGAACCCGTTTTCATTCGTTTTGGAAAAAGGGCTATGTACGATTTGCATGCTGAGGATGCTACATTCGAATTGGGAAAAGGAATTCAGCTTAAGGAGGGAAAAGATATAGCTTTTATCGCCACTGGTGAAACGGTATATCCTGCTTATCAGGCAGCTCAATTACTGGAGAAGCAAGGCATTAGTTGCAGGGTGATAAGTATGCATTCCATAAAACCATTCGATGAAGCACTTTTATTGGAAACAGCCAAAAGTTGTAGTGCTATAATTACTGTGGAAGAACATTTTGTGAATGGAGGTTTAGGAGAATTGTGTGCTGGCATATTGATGCAAAAAGGAATTTCCGTTCCATTCAAAATAGTCGGTATTCCCGATGAATATACTGTTACTGGTTCACAATTGGAAATTTTTCAGCACTATGGAATCTCAGCAGAAGGGCTTTTTGAAGTGGGAAATGAGCTGCTGGAAAATAATAACCTTGCTTAAATAAATAGCGAAGTGTTTACTTAAGCCTTTTAATAATGGAAAGTTTTAAATTATTCTGCTGATTGGCGAAACAATCGCCTTTCTCAAATATCCTCCTTGGAAACAAGGATAATCTTTTTGATTAGTTGAAAATCCAAAACCATGACCAAATCATATATTTTATCCATAGATCAGGGAACGAGTGGGACCAAAGCTTTGCTTTTTGACCAGGATGGTATATTGGAGGTAAAAGCTACAGTTGCTCTACCTTCATATTATCCAAAAGCTGGCTTTGTGGAGCAGGACCCTACAGAGATTTACCAAAATGTACTGGATGCGGTAAAGGCATGTCTGGAGGAATTTGAACACAAAAATCCGGGAGAGGAAGCAGAAATTTTATCCTGTGGAATTTCCAACCAGCGGGAAACTTTTGTAATTTGGAATAAAACCGGAAAGCCACTTTATCCGGCCGTAGTCTGGCAATGCAAACGATCAATTGGGGTTTGCAACCGCTTTTCAGCAGAAGGATTGGAAAAGGAAATTAACAATCGGACCGGACTAAAAATTGATCCGTATTTTTCCGGTACAAAGTTAATCTGGCTCAATGAAAACGTAGAGCCTGTAAAAAATGCAATAGCTTCCGGAGAGGCTTTTTTCGGAACAGTGGATACTTGGCTGCTTTTTAAACTTACCCAGGGGAAAAAATTTCTTACCGATTTTACCAATGCCTCCAGAACTCTTTTTTTCAATATCTATGATTTAAAATGGGATTCATTTTTATTGGAAAAATTTGGACTGGAAAAGGTTAACTTACCCGAAGTCAGGCATTCTTCAGGCGAGTTTGGTACTTCAGGTTTTGAGGGTTTATTTGCTGAACCTCTACCGATTACCGGGATGATTGGCGATTCTCATGCTGCGGCTTTCGGAGAGGGCTGTTTCACTCCGGGAACAGCAAAGGCTACATTAGGAACTGGTTCTTCCATTTTGTGGAATACCGGAAACAAACCTGTGAAATCCGAAAAAGGAATGGTGACCACCATTTGCTGGAGTACTCCTGGCAGAATTGATTATGCCCTGGAAGGGGTAATTGTCAGTTGTGGGGCTACTATTGAATGGCTGAAGAATCAGTTGGATTTATTTGCAGAAAGCGAACAAACTGAATCTATGGCGAGCAGTATTCCGGATAATGAAGGTGTATATTTAATCCCTGCCTTTAGTGGTTTGGCTGCCCCACATTGGCAAATGGAATGGAAGGCTTCCATTCATGGTATTACTTTTAAGACAGATCAAAACCATTTTGTAAGAGCTGCTCTGGAATCCATTGCCTACCAGATTAAAGATGTGATTGTGGCTATGGAAGCAGAGAGTAATATTAAACTACGATCTTTAAAAACAGATGGGGGAATTACAGCCAACCAATTCCTCATGCAATTCTTAACTGATTTATTGAATACAAAAGTGGTAAATATTGGCATTGCTGATGTTTCCGGGCTGGGAGCCGCTTTAATTGCCGGATTAGGCACAGGTTTATGGAAAGATATTGATAGTTTACCTCAATTTAAGGAAAATCTGCAGGAATTTAATCCTTCAGCAGAAGTGAACTTGATTCAGCAATTTTATAAAGGCTGGCAAAAAGTAATTGCTGGGAATATTCTGGCTGCTAAGAGCCGATGAAATCTATGAACAAAACTGAACCTGTGGTGCGATAAAAAAGTTGCCCAGGCATGATGCCAATGCAGGGCCTGCAATTTCGTGCGAATCTTTGGACACATCTCCGTCCTAGCGGGGTTTCAGAACAAATAGTTTTGGGATGGAAAATTTTAAAAAAAACCTTCCCCTACCCTCGGAGAGCGGGTTAGGGGGAGGAAATTGTGTTTTCTCACTAATTAAATTTTTAAAATCCCTAAAAGATTAGCGCTGAGACTGGATTACAGGATGTGTCCAACCCGTAGCTGCATTTTCGCAACCCTGTGTTATTTATGAGAGCTTAAAAATTAATTATTCTCCTTCAAACATTTAAATTGGTAAATACCGGAGCCTACATTCAATACGACAGCGGTATTTTCTGATTTGATATTCTCATATACTTCGGAAATTTTCTTTCCGGATTCAACATCCACTACTTTGTCAATTGTAGTTTGAGGAAGCGTGATTTGGGCAGTGGTATTAGCCGGAATTTCAGCCGTGATCAGTAAATCTTCATTTTCAAATTTCCATTCCGATCTGATCTTGCCATGTCCACTTTCAATAGAGGCCTTGGCAAATTGAAGTCTTTTGTCAGGTTGAGGCTGGATAAGGACCTTTTTGTATCCAGGTGCTCCTATGTCCAGCCCAGCCACTACTTTGTACATCCAGTCACCAATGGCTCCGTAGGCATAGTGGTTAAATGAATTCATACCCACATCCTGAAAAGTACTGTCAGGTTTTTGACCGTCCCATCTTTCCCAAATGGTAGTGGCACCCATTGTCACGGGATAAAGCCAGGAAGGGAAGGATTTCTGCAAAAGCAGGTCATATGCCACATCCGTTTTCCCCTGATCGGACAAAACTTTACACAAGTAGGGAGTTCCTAAAAATCCGGTTGACAAGTGATTTCCCCTCGATTTTATGTTTTTCACCAAATGATTGGTGGCTTCAGGCACCAGTTTTTCAGGTAAAAGATTAAACATTAAAGCCAGCACATAAGAGGTTTGGGAATCAGAACTGATTCTTCCTGCAGGCGTGACATAGTTTTGAATAAACGAGGCTTTTGTATCCTCGAAAAGTTTTTGGTATTTAGCCACATCTTCCGTTTTTCCCAATACTTTAGCCGCTTCCGCCACAATACTGGCTGAGTAAGCAATAAAGGCCTGGATGATTAAGTCCTTGCTGGTGTGGCCATCGGGTTCACCATGTTTGTTCATTTCCGGCTTGTAATAGAGCCAGTCTCCGAAACCTTTCCAGCTTACTTCTCCCCTGTTGGCGGTATAATCGGTGTAGGCTTTCATTGAAGTATATTGTTCTGCCAATAACCTTTTATCACCATAAACCTGAAAAAGCGTCCAGGGAACAATGGTGGCTGCATCTCCCCATCCCGGACTTGATTCCTTACTATTGATCACATTGGGTATGATCACTGGTACACAACCATTTTCATACTGTTCAGCAGAAAGATCTTTCAGCCATTTGGTGAAAAATGCTGCCACATCCATGTTGTAGGCTGCAGTACTTACAAAAGCCTGTGCATCTCCAGTCCAGCCCAGGCGTTCATCTCTTTGTGGACAATCGGTAGGAATGTCCAGAAAATTGCCTTTTTGTCCCCATTGAATATTGCTTTGAAGTTGATTAATAAGTGGCTCGTCACATTCAAAACTCCCGGTTGGTTTCATGTCCGAATGAATTACGATTCCCGTCAGATCTTCCGGGGATAGCTCACCGGGAAATCCCTCAACAGATACGTACCGAAATCCAAAAAAGGTAAATTTTGGCTCATAAACTTCCTCTCCTTCACCCTTTAAAATATACTCGGAAGTGGCTCTGGCCGATCTTAAATTATCGGTGTAGAATTCCCCATTTTTATCCATTACTTCGGCATATTGTAAAGTGATTTTTTTCCCGGCAGGACCTTGTGTCTTCAATTTTACCCAGCCAACCATGTTCTGGCCCATATCGGCCACTAAAGTGCCTTTAGGTGTTTTCCATATTTTAACAGGTTTTAATTCCTGAATTTTCCTTACCGGAACTGTCTCAGTGGCTATGAGATTATCCAGCGCATAATCTGATACAGTTACCGATTTCCATGACTGATCATTAAACCCGGGTTTTGACCAGTTTTTTAATTCTTTTCGGGCATCATAAGACTCCCCGTTATAAATACTGTTTAGGGTAATTGGTCCTTCACTGCTTCCTTTCCAGTTATCATCAGTAATGATAGTAGTTTTTTGGCCATTACTAAAAGTGACCTCGATCTGGCAAAGCAGGCCAAGTTTTTTACCATACACACCCCAATTATCTTTCCATGCCAAATGTCCCCTGAACCAGCCATCTCCTAATGCTGCAGCTATACAATTCTGTCCTGAAGTCAGGGCATCAGTAACATCGAAAACCTGGTATTGCAATCTTTTTTCGTAAACAGTCCAACCCGGAGTAAAAACCTCATCTCCTGCTTTTTTTCCATTGATGTATAATTCATACAATCCATGAGCCGTGACAAAAGCAGTAGCACTTACAATATCACTTTCCAGATTGAATTCATTTCTGAGCAATAAGGCAGGTCCGTTGGGAATGGTATCCTGTTGGGGTTCTATCCATTTGGCTGTCCAGTCTGAGGTAGAAAGCATACCCATTTGCCAATGGGCTGTTTCACTCCATGAAGAAGTATGCTTATGGTTATCTTTTACCTTAACCCTCCAGTAATATTTTGCCTTTGATTTAAGTTTGGGTCCCTCATAAGCCACAAGAATAGATTTATCTGATTGAGTTTCACCGGAATCCCAGATGATATTTATAAACTTACCTGAAGATGCTACCTGTATCTGGTAAGAAGTCTGCATGATATTTTTGCCACTTCCCTTTATTTTCCAACTGAACCGTGGATTTTGGTTATCAATTCCCAGTGGGTTGATTTTATGCTCAAGCGAGAGATCATAAGTAGTTAGTTTCTGAGTAAATCCCTGAAAAGATATCAGGAAAAGGGCCGTGAATAACAAATAATTGACTTTCATAAGATGTATAGTATTTCCATATTTAGAGATATCTATAAAGTTAAATTCATGGCTTAAAAGAAATGTCCTGTCCTATCATGGATAATTGGGATGTTAATTTTAAACAAAGTATACACGGAGAATTGAAATGGAAGAAAAAAATTGATTTCCTACTAAAAAATGGTTAAATTATATACGAATTTTCCAGCCATTTTATCGGAGGAGTATGAAAAACTCAATTGACACAAATCCGGAGGAAAAATTACTCAAAAAAGTAACTGAAATTCACCAATCAGATTTAACTGGCAGAAATATCTTTGGACTAATTTACAATTTTACCATTTTTTGGGATTATAACCCTGCATTTGATTACCTGAATGCCCAGCCTGTTGATTCCCGGATCTTAAGTTTAGGGTATGGCCCAAATTTGAACCTTTAAGAAAAGATCTCAGGTTTGAGGATTTTTAAACAAGGTTTAAGTTACCACCAAATTAACAGACAACGCAGCATGTAAATTCAACCTTTGTTAATCATTTTGATATGCCAGCCTTTTTTTAACTGAAGGGCAATCATTAAGTTACATCCTTTAATGTCCCTGCACTTCACAAATTCTTTGCAAATGGACTATTCAAATTTTAAAACAGAGGATTTTTTAGCTGATGAAAGTTTTCAGGATTTTGTACTTCATCCTGAAAAGGAGCAAAATAAATTTTGGGATGGATTTCTAAAAAAGCATCCTGAAAAGAAAGTTGAGTTTAGGAAGGCAGTTCAATTAATTCAAAATTTGATACTGATTCATCAACAGGTAAAAAAATCGGAAATGGAACAGGATTTCGCTGAAATGAAGCAATTTATTTCCAAGCCAAAGAAAAGGTGGAAAAATAGGATAAAACAGAAAATCAGGTCGGCAAAAAGGAAGCTATGGAAAAAAATTTAAAGACTATTCTTTCAACCGTAGTTAAAAAGATTACATATCCACTTTTTTAAGCATGAAAAAAGACAAGTCCTTTCCATGAACTTGTCTTTTTTTATTGATGATCGATGAGATTTTATCCTACTACGATATCCTTTTGGGCAAATGGTTGCTTGTATAGCCTTTTTCCAGTGGCCTTATACATGGAGTTGGCCAATGCGGCAATTATCGGAGGTAATGATGGCTCTCCTAATCCCGTTGGATCAATTCCATTATCTACGAAAAAGACTTCTACGGCCTCAGGAGCCTGGCTATTTCTAATCAGGCTGTATTTGTTAAAGTTACTCTGATCTGCTACACCATCTTTAAAGGTAATGCCTCCGTACATTCCATGGCCTATGCCATCTACCATTCCTCCTTCAATCTGGTTAATAGCTCCTTCAGGATTGACTACAATTCCACAGTCTACTGCACACCAAATCTTTTTAACTTTGGGCTGACCGTTTTCTAATGCAATATCAACTACCTGAGCAACATAAGAATTGTGGCAATAATAGGCAGAAACTCCACGGTGGATTCCTGGCATATCCTTACCCCATCCGGCTTTTTCTTTGATGAGTTTTAAAACTCCTGCATAGCGTTCCGGGTCATAATCATTCTTTTCTCCTACAGGGTTTTTAATGGCTTTTTCAAATAGTTCAAGTCTGAAATCTATAGGGTCTTTTCCTGCTGCTTCAGCTACTTCATCTATAAAGGATTGTTCCGCGCCTGCAATAAAATTAGACCTTGGAGCTCTCCAGGCTCCTGTAGATATGTTAGAATCAACACTTTTATTTTCAGCTAAATAATGAGGAACGGTTCCTGCTGGAAATCGGTTAGCAAATATAGGTCCTTCATTCATGCCAACTCCCCTTAGTTTAAATCCGATTAATTCATTGTTTTCATCCAGGGCGGCACTGTATTTTATTTTATAGGCAGGTCGGTAAGTTCCCTGAGTCATATCGTCTTCTCGGGTATAGATTAACTTTACGGGTGCATTTACATGTTTGGAAATAGCCGCAGCTTCCAAACCGAAGTTGCCATAAAGTCTTCTTCCAAAACCTCCTCCCATCCTGGTCATGTTCACATTAATTTTATCTTCAGGTAGTCCCAGAAGATCAGAGGCACTTTTCCTTAGGCTTTCCGGGGTTTGAATAGGACCTGTCAGTTCTGCGTTTTCTCCGGTAACATCAGCGAAGAAATTCATGGGTTCCATGGTATTATGCGGAAGGAAAGGAGCACTGTATACTTTTTCAATGACCTTAGCCGCATTTTTAAAGGCTTTATCGGGATCGCCATCCAATCTGGCTGGTTTTTCAGCCGGGCTGTTAAGGGCCTTATCCAGGGCTAAATTATGTCCTTCAGAACTTTCTAATGTTGATTCAAGCTCCCAGTCAACTTCAAGTGCTTTTTTGGCTTTCATCACCTGCCAGGTAGTTTCCCCAACTATGGCCACTAATTCAGGGAAAGCATTGGTATCGGACCATTGCTTTTCTGCAGGGGCTGTTTGTACCTTAAACACATCCAGAATCCCAGGCATGGATTTTACACTACTGGCATCGAATCCTTTAATTTTCATTCCAAAAGCCGGAGGGTGGATGATCATGGCGATTTTCATTCCTTCTTTTTTGTAATCCAGGCCGAAAAGAGGTTTTCCCGTAATTATTTTCGATCCGTCCACATTTTTGGTCGCTTTTCCAATGATTTTAAAATCTTTTGGATCTTTTAATTCAATATTTTCTGGTACTTCAAGGCTTGCCGCTGCAGTGGCTACTTCCCCGTAATGCACAGATTTATCGGAATTCTTGTGGGAAATTATACCATTTTCTGTGGTAAGCTCACTTACAGGAACCTGCCATTGGCTTGCCGCTGCTTCCATCAATACCCTTCGGGCAGATGCTCCGGCCATTCTCAAACTTTGCCAGCCATGTCGGATGGACTGACTTCCTCCGGCAATTTGTCGGGAATATTTTTGCGTATTCAGGTGCCCCTGTTCTACGACTACATTTTTCCAATCTACATCCAGCTCTTCTGCTACAAGCATAGGCATGGAGGTTTTCACGTTTTGACCTATTTCAGGGTTTGGAGAGTATATCGTTACCAGACCAGTATCGGCAATTTTTATATAGGCATTAATATCAAACCATTCTTTGGGAACGTTTGCAACTTCTTTAGAAGCCGGTTGGCAGGCCACTAACCAATTAAAGCCTATCAACATACCACCACCTGCTGCAGAGGATATTTTTAGAAAAGACCTTCTATTATGTTTTGTTCTTATTAAAGTCATGACAATTTTGTTAAGATTTTAAGGAGTTGAGCAGAATTTTTAATTGCGCCACAATTATTTGATAATGAGATAGATACTCAAAACAAATAGTGCAGGAATTTAGCTCATCTGTTGTGCAGCAGTTTTGATAGCCGCTTTAATTCTTATATATGTTCCACATCTGCATAGGTTGCCATCCATTGCAGTTTCTATTTCCTTGTCGGAAGGATTTGGATTTCTGGAGAGAAGGGCAGCAGCATTCATAATTTGCCCTGCCTGGCAATAACCACACTGAGGCACATCGTGTTCTAACCAAGCTGTTTGCAATGCATGATCAGCTTTTTCAGATAAGCCTTCAATCGTTACAACTTCTGATTCTCCCACATTGCTAATGGGTAGAGAACAGGATCTTACTGCGATTCCATTGAGGTGCACAGTACATGCCCCACATTGGGCAATTCCACAACCGAATTTGGTACCCACCATATCTAAATGGTCTCTAAGTACCCAAAGTAATGGCGTATCAGGTTCTACATCTATCTGATGTGCTTGTCCATTGACCTTAATATTGAAAGTAGCCATATTAAAAGTATATTTTTGTTTAATGGATTAGAAGAACACTAACTTACGAAAAATTGAGAGTTAATGCGAATTTATGCTTTTAAAAAAATTTGGGGTTTACATAAGTGGTTTTAAAAAGAGATGTACAACAAAAAAAAGCACCTCACAAGTGTAAGGTGCTTTTGAATGAAATATGAAATTATAATCTGTTTATTCCCAGCCAGGATTTTGACCTAAATTAGGATTTTGAGATATTTCGCTAATTGGTATTGGCCACAAATAATGCTTGCCTTCATCAAACTCTGGTGTTTCATAATCAGTTCCTTTATAAATATCCAGGTATTCTACACCATCCACTTCAGAAAACTGAACAGTAACTTCTCCATTTGGATCGATAGCATTTCGACTGGCTTCATCCCACCGTACTCCATAATCCTTTTGGGTTAGTTTTTTACCTTGTTTCCACCTTCTAATGTCATCATATCGGAAACCTTCCATGAATAATTCAAGCCTTCGCTCTCTTCTAATTTCTACGATTAAAGAGGAAACACCATCATTGGCATATTTTGGATCCATTTGAGGGTTTAAAGGCATATTTGGCATACCTACTCTGGCTCTTAAAAGATTGATACTTTTATCCAAATCGCCCTGGGAAATGGTTCCTAATTCTGCTTTAGCTTCTGCAAAGTTTAAGAGGGCCTCAGCAAATCTTAGGATAATTGCAGGAGTAGAAGAGGTATTATAAGTGGCATGGGCAGCATTTACATCGTACACTTTTATGATGTGATAACCGGTATAAACTGACTGACCTGGTGTGGTCATTCCCTGAATTTTAGGATACATTGCTTTGTCTGCATCGATATTGCCATACCTGTATATCGCCTGATCATCAGGATGAAGAACTGTTTGTCTTAACCTGGGATCTCTGTTTTCGAAAATTTCTGTATAAACAGCATCTCCTTTATATAAAGGGGATAAGGTAATGGGTAAACCATCAGTACATAAATAATCTTCTACAAGACTTTTAGTTGCTCCTCCATTATATCCTCTATGATAGCTTTGCGCATGATTTGTGAAAATTCCTAATTCATACCTTCTCCAATATAATACTTCAGGATTTCCAGAAAGATCTGTCATTCTGTGAATGGCATTGTAATCGAAATTTGGATCACCAGTGGAATACAAAGAATAAGGACCATTGTCAATTAATTCTTCTGCAGCACTGGCAGCCTCCTGAAGCCACATATCCGGATCAGTTCCTCCGTGGTATTTCCTCCAGGTACCTTCAAATAAACAAACCCTTGATTTTACCAAAAGTGCAGCCCATCTGTTTAATCGGCCAGGAGCGTTTCCATCTCCCCAATCATCTGGCATATGGGTAACTGCAAAATTTAAGTCCTCCAGTACTTTGCCCATCACAAATTCTCTCTCATCTCTTTCCCCGTATAAAACTTCATCATCATCAATGTTTAATTCAGTATCCACCCATTGTACGTTTCCAAATTTTGAAACCTTATCCGCATAAAACCATCCTCTGAATAAGCGTGCTTCACCCACATATTGATTCCTCACTTCCTCAGAAACAGTTGCTCTGTCGTAATTATCCATTCCCACATTGATGGCTCTTACAAAATTCCAGCCCTTGTATCCATACCAAAATGGATTATTGGGAACATTGTGTTTTCCAGCTCTCACCCTTTGATAATTATTATGTCTGGAGTGACGAGGCGCAGTATCATCTGAGAAACCTGAAAGATTCCATATTCCATACCGGTGACTGTCAAAACCATCATCAAATCCCATTAGAATAGGCACATTATCGTCATTTCTGGCGAGATCATACAAACTATTGTTGTAAACCTTTAAATCGTTTTCTGTATTCCAGAAAGAATCGTTACTAATTTCATCCAAAGGATATCTTTCAAGGAATTCATTATTGCAACTGAAAGAAAGTAATGTTGCAAAGATGAGTATGATAAATTTTAATATATATTTTTTCATTTTCGTTTTTGCTTTAAGTTTTTACTAAAATGATACTTGAACTCCTAAAGAATAAATTCTTTGCTTGTAATACTCCTGAGTAAGCGTAGGTCTTACTTCCGGATCAAGCGGCTTTCTCATTTTGGTATATTCCCACATGTTCATTCCTGAAAAATAGATTTGTGCAGTTCCCAATCCAATTTTTTCGGTCATTTTTGCCGGTAGATTATAAGCCAATGTCAGGTTTCTTAACCGGATATAGGCAGCATTTTGCACATATCTTGTTTGAGGATGGATATTCTGCTTGGTGTTAGTTGAAATATGTGGTGCTGCAAAATAGGCATTAGGATTAGATTCACTCCAGGTATCGGTTAGGTAATAATTCTCTACATGACCTGCATTAAATGGATAGAATGCAACCCAGTTGCCATTTGGTGGCCAGTAATCATATTTTAATACTCCCTGGAAGAATAAATTAAGTGTCAATCCTTTCCATCCTACATTACCTGTAAGACCGTAACTATACCTTGGGTTTTCATAGGCGATAATCTTTTGATCACCTGGGTTTTCCAGTGTATTGTCACCTGCGTTTATTTTACCATCACCGTTTAAATCGGCATATTTGATATCACCTGGTCTCCAGTTTGCGCCAAGTTGAGATTGATCCGCCCATTCTGCAACTTCAGCTTCTGTTTGGAAAATTCCTACGGTTTCATATCCCCATCTTTCTCCTCCTTCGTCAGCCACCACTTGTCCAACATAGTATTCGCTTAATGCACCAGTCGGGTTATCATACTTAGTAATTTTGGATAAATTATCCGCTAAAGCGAGGGTGATGTTGTAATTCCAGTCGCTATTAATCCTTGTTTTCCAGGTAGCCGCAATTTCCCATCCTTTGGTCTGTAAGTCTGCAGCATTTTGTTTAGGTGCGGCTGTTCCAAGAATTGAAGGAAATTCCACATCGGTCAACATGTCTTTTGTATCTCTGGTATACCAGTCAAATGAAAAGTCAAGTCTGTTATTGAGCACTGAAATATCTACTCCAATATTTTTAGAAATAACAGTTTCCCAGGTTAGGGTTGGACTTACCAATCCTGCGGCTGAAACATATGGTGTTCTTGATCCACTTGACATCATGTAAGGCGAAGTTCCTGAACCCATTGTTGGAATATATGGGTAGTAAATTGGAGTTGTTCCGTTTGGTTCAAACAATAACTGATTTCCTAAAGTACCGTAAGAAGCCCTTAGTTTCAAATTGTCCAGCCAACCTGAAGTATTGCTCATGAATGCTTCGTTGGATATTCTCCAACCCACAGAAAATGATGGGAAAAAGCCAAACCTGTCTTCTTTAGGGAATCTTGATGTTCCATCGTACCTACCATTAAGTTCGAGGAGGTATTTGTCTTTGAATATATAGTTGACTCTATAGAAAGCACCTCTAAGTGAAGTATGCTCTTTTCCACCATAAGTTTCCTGATTTCCAACAGTGGCATTAAGGTCAGTAATTTGTGGTGTAATTAAGCTATAGGCTCGTGCCCGAATATATTGAAAACGACCCCATTCCTGGTTAAAACCCACCATGGCTTTAACATAATGACCACTTTCTGTATCGATAGTATAATCAGCATAAGTATTAATTACATAATACTGATCATTATTACTTACATTATTGATCCAGTCATTTCCACTAAATCCATTGTCAATTATTAAACCCCCTTCTAAATCACGATTTGAAATGACCTCAACCTTACTTTGTACATCCTGGAAATCTCTGTACCTATAATTGGCAGAAAATTCACCTCTGATGTTCAATCCTTTAATCGGAGTTAAGGTGGCTCCTTGTGTGAGTACAATGTCATTTCTGGTCCAGGTTTGTCTGCCACCATCTTCCAGATAAGGAAAAAAGTTGGTCCCTCCAAAGTACATGCCCTGATATTGTGCAAAATCCTCTTTATCTCCCGGAGTCAGGTAGTAATCCAAATCAGGGAATTGGATAGGATCCAGTGGATCTTGTCTGGCAGAAGTATTGATGTTTACATCCCAGTGATAGAAATGAGGTTTATCACTTTTTTCTATGGTCACCAATGCCCTACTATCCAGACTCATCCAATTATTAACTTTAAAATCACCTTTTAAAAGAATGTTGTACCGCTTAAAGTTTTCATTTTTTTCCTTATTTTTTAAGTATCCATCTTTATTCAGATAGCCAAATGAAGCATAGAGAGAAGATTTGTCAGAAGCTCCAGAAACACTCACATTGTATTTTTGCTGAGGAGCAAAATCTGTGATTAGCTCGTTCACATAATTATTATAGCCATAATGTCTTAACTGGCCATTGAAAACACCCCAGGCATTTTCTAAAGTAGGGTTTTCACTGTATCTTCTTGTTCCGTCAATATAATCCTGATCATAGGCAGGCGCTCCATTTGTTCTTTCATTGGCCTGGTTTCTGGCCAATACAAATTGGTATGGATCGGTAATAGGATCGATAAATAGAATTGGCTTGGCCATCCCAAATTCAGCACCAAAGGAAACATTAATTTTTTCACCCTGTCCTTTTTTGGTAGTCACCAGTACTACTCCAAAAGCAGCCCTGGCTCCATATACGGCTGAGGCAGCGGCATCCTTTAAAACACTGATTGACTCAATGTCATTTGGGTTAATTTTATTCAAATCCATCGGAACTCCGTCTACTAATACAAGAGGCTGGCCACCATTGATGGATTCAAATCCCCTGATATTAAATTCGATAGGTTCAGCAGGGTCACCATTTCTAATGTTTACATTCAGGTTTGGAATTACACCTTTCAGACCTTCACCCACATTCACAATAGGTCTGTTGGCTAATACCTCACCATCTGCTACACCTACAGCACCTGTAAGGTTGGCTTTTTCCTGAGTACCATAACCTACTACTACTACTTCTTCAAGTTGTTCCAGGTCAGTTTCCAGTTTTACATTAATTACTGACTGACTTCCTATAGCAACTTCCTGAGTTTTAAAACCAATGTAGCTGAATTCCAAAATTCCTGTTTCCGGAACACTTAATTTGTAATTACCATCAAAATCTGTAGTGGTACCTGTAGTGGTTCCTTTTATGAGGATACTCACACCGGGAAGTACTTCACCGTCATCAGCAGAGGTAACCTTACCTGTAATTACTGTTTGGGTAGGGTCAAAATTTTCAATGATCTCTGTGACAGCGGGTTGGAGGTAATTTTTACGGCTTACGAAAATATTTTCGTTCACCCTTTTAAACCTCAATTTGGCATCTTTAGACAAATGTCTTAAAAGTGAAGCGAGTGAAGCATTTTGAGCTTCGGCAGAAATAATTTGATTTTTATCGAGAGTAACTCCATTGAAAACAAAGCTAAATTTTGTCTTCTCTTCAAGAGCCATCAAAGCATCTTCGAGACGTTCATTTTCAAAGTCGATAGTGACATATATCTCCTCCAGGCTTTTGTGTTGTGCATTTCCATTCTTGGCCACAAGCATAGTTGCCAAAATAGCCTGTAACACAATGCCGAGTACTGTGTATTTAGACATAATATAAATTTGTCTTAGTAATTTCAATTTCATATTTTTAGATGGTTTTTAATGAAAAATAGTTAAAAACTTGGTTTTTTTCCGAACTATAAAGGGTCGCATTTTTGTAGTGTGGAAAAAACCTTATTGGCCAGTTTTTCTTTGCGGGACTACTGGCCTTTTTCTTATCCCGAATCAATTTTCATATTCATTTTTTTATATTTAAAATTTAAAAAGTTGGTAGTCTAAATAAGATATTGAACAATTGTTGAAATTCATTTTTGTGGGTAAGATGCTGTTCCTGTTAAGGGTCGCGAAATAACAGAAGCTGGGCTCTTCCCAACTCGATTTTTATCGAATAAATACAGATTTTCCGTTTATGTCATATTTAAAATTTGATGTATAATTAAGACCGATTAGCACCTCTTCCAGGCTTTTATTAACAAAGGTTCCGTTAAACTCTTCCTTTATTTCCAATCCTTCCTTCATGATAAAATCTACTCCATACCATCTTTCCAGAGTAGTTTTTATTTCATCAAAAGAAGCATCTTTAAAACAGATTGTGTTTTCTTTCCAACAAAGGATTTCTGCAGGGTTAAAGTGGCTTTTCTGAATACCTCCTGCCATTTTATTGAAAGTTACCATTTCATTGGCCACCAGCATATTAGTTTGTTTTTTGGCAGTTTCTACTTTTACTTTCCCTTCCTCTACGGCTACTTTTATATCCTCCTCACCAGGATAGGCTTTTATATTGAATGCAGTACCTAAAACTGTAGTTGTCAAATTTCCAGATTTAATTACAAAGGGTTTGGTTGAATCTTTGGCCACTTCAAAAAAAGCTTCTCCTACCAAAGTAACTTCTCTGAATTCATCTGAGAAGGATTCTGGAAAACTCAGTTTGCTTTCTGCATTTAATTTTACTCTTGTACCATCCTTTAGGGTCAGGATTAATTTGGTACCTTTAGGAGTTTCCCGCTCAATGGTTTCAATGGAAGGGGCTTCTGCAACAGGCTTTTCTAATACTTTTGGGAGTACATAAAAATAAAGTGTCGCGCTAAAAGCCATGAATAAGAAAGCTGCTGCAATTTTCCTCCAGTAGGGAAATAGCTGAACCACATTATTTCTTTTGGTGGTTATATTTGGTTGGTTGAGGTAAGCGGAAATTTCCTGTATATCCATTTCAAACTCTTCGGGAATAGGCTTTCGTGGTTCTATTTCCAAATGTTTCAGTAGCTTGGCTGCTTCCATAAATTCCGCTCTTTTTTCGGGGTATTCCTTTAAAAAGTTAGTCCAAAGATGATCGTGTTTATCCTTTGGGTGTAAAATGAAATTTTGAAAGCCTTCATCAGCTAAAAAATCCTCTATATTGAAGTTTGAGTAATTCATTAATAGAATAAATGATTATTTCAACCTCAAAAAAATGGGGTTGTTTAGTAATAATGGATTAAAGTATTATTGAAAGTTGGTAGGCCTAAAAAATGCCTTTTAATCTGGTTGTAACTAATAGTGGGGGGATTTTTTGTTTTGTAACCTTCTGATTTTATTTTTTTTTTAAAAAAGTGAAGATTTTAAAATTTTCCTTCTTAAACCATAAATAAAAGGGGTAGGAGAATCAGATGCATTATTTTTTTCAATTTTAGCATAGCCTTATAAACCTGATTCCTGACGACCTGATAATTCAGGGTGGTAATTTCAGAAATTTCCTGATAATCCAGGTTATCGAAAAATCGCAAATAGATTATTTCTTTTTGTCTTTGGGGTAATTTACCAAGGGCAAACAAAAGCTTTTTTTTCCATTCGTCTGCACCTTGTTTTTTGATGAGGAAATCCTCATGAGAAAACTCAATTTGACCTACCGGATTTGAATCAGGATCTATTCCGACTTTTTTGTGTTCTACTTCCAGCTTTTTTAAAATTGTACGCCTGAATATTGTTAAAAGGTAGGATTTTACAGACCAAACCTCACGCAATTTTTCCCTTCTTGTCCAGATTTCGATGAACACTTCCTGAATGCAATCTCTTGTTAACTCTCTATCACCGCTCAACTTAAGGCCGTAGCTAAACAGGATAGGATAGTGGTTCGAATAAATTTGCATAAATGCATCTTTATTGCCATTGATCAGTTCCTTCCACAATTCATCGAACCGCTCAGTTAATGGGGGTTGTGTTTCTTTAATAATACCAGAGTTCGAATAAGTCATAAAGTGATTAATATCCTGTTGTTTAATTTTGGAAAAAAAAAGCATTTTTCCAATAAAAAAGTGATCTTAAATGGAATTTTTTTCATTAAAGGCGAAAATTCGCCATTTAGATTTCAATATTCCACCTTCGGTGGAAAAAGTTTTAAAGGAAAAAAAGGTCCTTAATAAAAAGTTAATTGAGTTCACTACCAGAAATCAATCATTTTTTGTTATTTTACCTACAATATTTATACAAACCAAATTACCGAATTTTTCCGCAATAAAATGGCTGTAAACATAGAAGATAAAAGAACCGAAATGGAACTGAATGAATATCAAATGACATATACTGAATATCAGGAGATTGCAGATCTCTCTGAAGGCAATAATTTAGGAAGTATACCTAATAGTATTCTTTTTGAATTTTGGGAAAGACTGGGAGATAAGTATGGATTTAGATGGGAAACAGCACAGGCCAGCACCAAAGGAGGTCGGTATTTCCTTGCTGCCCCCAATTATATAAATCTAACAAAAGAACTGGAGCAGGTTATTGAACTTCTTCCTGAAGGAAATTAAAAATAACCCCTCCAACTAAGTCAAATTACTTATTCCTTACTCAAAGAATAGGGGAGGTTTTCTGGCTGACTACCCCATTTCTCATTTGGTATTCCGTCCAATTTGAAGTGCAATTTTCCTCCCTCCAAAATATCCTCATAATTTAAAAAATTGTTTGAGTAGTTTTCACCATTCAATTGAGCAGCCTGGATATAATAATTTTTGTCTGAATTATTTTCTGAAGATATGGTAAATGTTTTGCCACTTTCCAGGGTTAAAGTGGCTTTATCAAATAATGGACTTCCAATTATATATTGGTCTGTTCCAGGAGTAACCGGATAAAATCCCAATGAGCTAAACACATACCAGGCAGAAGTTTGTCCATTGTCTTCATCTCCACAATAACCATCGGGAGTAGCCGAATATAAGTTGACCAATACTTCTCTGATTCTCTCCTGAGTTTTGTAAGGTACACCTGCATAATTATACAAATAAATCATATGCTGGATGGGTTGATTTCCATGTGCATAATTACCCATATTCACAATTTGCATTTCCCTAATTTCATGGATGGTAAATCCATAGTAGGAATCATCATACTCAGGTGGCATTTCAAAAACATTGTCCAGTTGGGCTATAAACTTTTCATTTCCGCCCATCATATCAATGAGTCCATGGATATCATGAAAAACAGACCAGGTATAATGAAGGCTATTTCCCTCAGTGAAAGCATCTCCCCACTTTAAAGGATTAAAGGGAGATTGGAAATTACCATCCTCATTTTTCCCCCTCATCAGGTTAGTAGACGGATCGAACACGTTTTTGTAATTTAATGATTGTTTGTAGAATTTTTCGGCTAAATCCTTTTTACCCAATTTATCAGCCATTTTAGCAATTGTAAAATCTGCATAAGCATATTCTAATGTTCTGGCAGTGTTTTCATTTATACCCACGTTATAAGGCACAAATCCTTGTTTGTTGTAGTAGGTTAGCCCTTCTCTACCTACCGATTTTACCGGCCGGTTTTCTTCTACAGTAGCGTTTTTCAATACAGCTTCAAAAAGCGTTTCAACCTCAGTATTAATTACTCCTTTCAGATAAGCATCGGCAATAATGGACGCAGAGTTAGATCCAATCATACAATCCCTATGCCCGGGACTTGCCCACTCAGGTAACCAGCCCGATTCTTTATAGGTATTGGCCAGACCTTCCATAATCTGTCCGTTTAAATCTCTGTACATTAAATTAAAAAATGGGAAAACTGCTCGGAAGGTATCCCAAAATCCATTGTCCGTGAACATATATCCGGGGAGTACTTTTCCATTGTATGGGCTGTAATGGACAATTTCACCATCTTTATCTAGTTCATAGAACTTTCTTGGAAATAATAGTACTCTGTACAAACAAGAATAAAAGGTTTTAATATGGTCAATATTTGAATCCTCTATTCGAATTCTTCCAAGTTCTTTTTCCCATTCATACTTTGCCTTTTTTCGGGTTTCAAGAAAAGAATCACCTCCGATTTCCCGGTCTAAATTGAGCTGAGCCTGTTCCGGGCTGATGAATGAAGAGGCCACTTTTACATTTACTTCCTCACCTTTTTGGGTTTTAAAACCAATAATAGCCCCAACGTGTTCACCTTCGCTGGTAAGAGAATTGGGTTGCAATTTCCAGTTATCTGTCCAGGTGTGGGTAAGCTCAAAGTCTTTGTCGAATTCTGCTACGAAATAATTGTGGAAATTTTCAGGAACTCCACCACTGTTATTTTTGCAGTAGCCAATAATCTTTCTTTCTTCAGGAATGATTTTCACCATAGAACCCTTAAAAAATCCATCTAAAAGAATATAGGAAGAATCAGTACTGGGGAAGGTGAATTTGAAATGAGCGGCTCTTTCTGTGGGCGCCAATTCTGCAACCACATCATAATCGGCTAAATAAACTTTATAATGATAGGGTTTAACCGTTTCGGCTTTGTGGGAAAACCAGGATGCTCTTTCATCTTCCTGAAATTTAAGTTTTCCTGTGAGAGGCATTAAGGAAAATGCAGCATAATCATTTATCCATGGGCTGGGCTGGTGAGTTTGTTTAATTCCCCGGATCTTATTTTCATTGTATTTATAAGTCCAGCCATCTCCCATTTTGGAAGTCATAGGTGTCCAGAAATTCATACCCCATGGGGTGGCAATGGCCGGATAGGTATTTCCATTAGAGAGGCTATGTTTGGAATCAGTACCCATAAGTGGATTTACATAATCTACCAAGGAAACATTTTTAGGACTCTCGGTTACCATTACTTCTTTCTTTTCCTGACAAGAAAAAAGTAAAACTGATGATATAATCATCCAAACCAGGTTTTTCCAAACTTTATTCATTATGTTTTTTAATTAAGGTTAATTCCAATAAAACAAATAGTGCCCTAAAAATATAGGGCACTACTAGTTACAAATATTAGAATATTAAAGTTAATGATTAATCTTTAATTTATTCAACATCCCACCACATTCTGTTAGTGAAATTATCACCACCAAGATTTCCAACAGCTGTGGCATAATTATCAGGGTTTTCACTTACTTCAAAAGCAGGATATCTCAATCTTCTTGGAATAGTTCCTCCGGTTTCATTTCCAGGATAGTTTGTAGGAGTTAATACAGGATATCCTGTTCTTCTCCAGTTGGCATAACTTTCAAAGCTATTATCAAGGAAAGTAGCCGACCAGTATTGTTCGCCAATCAATCTTTCCTTATCAGCAGTACTGGCAGCATCAAAGCCCAAACCATCGATATAGGCACTCACGGTACCTGCATCCTGTGCAAAGCTTTCATCATAGGCTACCCATTTGTCGATTGCTGCGGCCACACCATTTTCAAAATGCTCACCTGCATCACCAGGAACATTCCATCCTTTTAATAAAGCTTCAGCCAGAAGCAATTCTACCTCAGCATAAGTATGTAGGAACATTGGATCTTCAAAATCATACAATTTTGGGTTGATGAAAGAGAAGATATTATTATCCACATAATCATCAGGGCTTGAAATTAACCCATCTTCTACAGCAGCATCTTTTATTGTCTCAGAATCATACCCATTTGGCATTCCAGCCTGATCAGCCGGGTCGGTCTTCCAATCATCTGGTGAGCCATCAGGATCTCCAACACCACCAGACACGATCATTAGTCTTGGATCATTTGAATTTTTCATCCAGTCGATAAAAGTTTTGCTTATTCTTGCATTAGCAGCTTTGTAGTTATCAGAAATAATTACATCAGAATTTCCATTTCTGGCGGCTGCGTTATGGATTACCATGGTATTATCCTCATTAGAAAGGAAAGTACCAGATGGATGGTTAGCAGCTTCTTCTACTACACTTTGAGCCAATCCGGCATCTACTTTGGACATTCTCATTCCCACTCTTACTAATAAAGAATTGATAAAGCGTTTCCACTGTTCAATGTCTCCACCGTAATAAATATCCTGAGTCCCAGGGTTTGGTGCTGAGGCACTTAGTGTTTCTCTAGCTTCTTTCAAATCGCTCACAATCATGGTGTAAATATCCTGTTGAGCGTCATACTTTGGAAACCAGAATTCCTGGCTTTCCAAACCTCTACCCGCTTCTGAGTAAGGTACATCACCATAAAGGTCGGTGATTCTATGCAAAGCATAAGTTCTTACCACTAGTGCCATGGCATAAGTATTTACCTCCTCAGTACCTTTAGTATTATCTACAATGTGTGTAGCATTTTTGATTATACTGGGATAGTAACTTTCAAAAGTTGCACTGGTGTACTGCTCATTCCAGAAATATTTATCACCTGAGACAAATCCAGCGGTACTGGCAAACTGTTGTACCATAGTGGAGCTATATATTATATTTCCCCGGGATTGCACATATCCATTCGTGGTCATGTCACCTTGCACCTGAGCCAATATAAAATCGAAATCTAATTCTGTAGAAGCGTTTGGATTATCATTTAAATCCAACAGTTCTTCATTATCGCATGAGGCAAATGGCAACATTACTACTGCCAATACCATAATTAATAATTTATTTTTCATATTTCTATATATATTTCTTTATTTAAAATGACATAGATAAATTGAAACCAAAATTTCTTACAGGAGGAAGTGCAAAATATTCCAACCCTTGAGAACCAGAACTTGCAGTATAAGCAGATTCAGGATCAACATTAGGAACATTAGACCAAAGCAATAATAAATTCCTTCCTACAATCGAAATGTTGGCAGATTTAATTGGAGTATTGGCTAATACAGAATTCGGAAGGGTATAACCGATAGATAATTGTCTTAATTTTCCGAATGATGCATTGTACACGAAATATTCAGTAATGTCATTATATCTACCATAGTAAGCTGCTACATTTTCTGCTGGAATATCTACAGTAAGAGGTGCTCCTTCTGTGTCTACTCCACTTACAGTTAAGCCAGTTTCCCTACCAGGTAAGGTCTCTTTATGCATACCAAAGGCATAAGCCAGTACATTTGTTCCGGTGTAGATTGAACCCCCACTTCGCATATCAATCAAGAAATCAAGATTGAAATTTTTGTACTTAAATGAGTTGCTAAGACCAGCACTGAATGGGTGTCTACCTTCAGCCAAAACTTCAAAATCTCCTCTTACAGGATAGCCATTTTCATCATATACTTTTTGACCGTTGATAGTTTGATGTCTGTAACCTGCGATTAAGCCTAAAGGCTGGCCAACATCATGTCTGATTCTTTCTTGTAGCGTACGAGCCTGATCCAAATTTAATGTTTCGATAGGTTCACCAGCGGCATCAGTACCCAAGTTAACGGCTTCACTGATATTATTTGCCATGTTGAATGAAATTTCCCATGTAACATCATTAGTTTGAACAGGTGTTCCACGTACCAGTAATTCTACACCTTTATTATTCAATTCACCAACGTTAATTAAGGTGCTTCCAAAACCAGAAGATCTTGAAATTGTAGCACTTAAAATATCGTCTCTTGTTGTCCTATCATAATAGGCCACATCTACACCCAATCGATTGTTGAAGAATCTCAAATCTGCTCCAATTTCGTATTCAGTAGTCAGGTATGGCTGTAGTGAGCTATTAGGAATAGAACCATTTGAAATACTACCTCTTGTAGCACCCGCAAGGCTATTAGGATTTAAACCATAAGTTAGATTTAAAATATATGGATCTGGTGTACCACCTCCCACTTGAGCCCATGAAGCTCTCAGTTTTGCAAAAGAGAATGCTGATGGTAATGAAACCATATCAGACAGCACGTAACTTAAGCCAACTGAAGGATAAAAAATGGAATTATTTTCCTTCGACAGAGTTGAAAAATTATCTTGTCTACCTGTTACATTTAAGAATAAATATCCGTTATATGAGAAATTGGCTGAACCAAAAACGGAGTTTATTCCATATTCACTGAAGCCATAAGTGTAGTTTCTGTTGTCAGGGTTCACATTATTTACAGAGTGAAAAAATGGAATGACAAGGTTAACACCACCTACCTGATAATTTTCATTCGATCTCCTCATCCTGTTTCCTCCCAATAATACATCTACACCAAAAGTTCCAAATTCTTTATTAAAGCCAACAAATACATCAGCATTATCTTCCCTGATTTTTCTCGAAACTTCATAGATTTGTCCTAATGGTCTGTAAGCAGTACCATAAGGTTCGGCAACATTTCTAAAATCCACGGAAATAACATCTGTTCCCACACGACCTTGAATATATAACCAATCAGTAATGTTATACTTCAATTGTACATTTCCCATTATCCTGTCCTTTTCATCCAGTCTTTCGTACTGGTAGGCCGCCCAGTAGGGGTTTTGGGCAAATGTATTTCCCTGGTGTCTTAATTCAAATCCGTCTTCTTTTGCTCCCAGTTTATCTGTGGTTCCTTTCAAGGTTTCAAATGAAATTGCAGGAGATTTCATCATTACAGTAGCATTGGCATTACCCGGAGAATCTGATAATCTCGGTCTGTTTTGAGCATTTTCTTTAGAGTACTGAGCGGTAACTTTCAGTTCTAATTTTCCAAATTTTCCACCAAGGTTAGCATTCAACATTCTTCTGTCAAATCCTGAATTTGGTACAATATCTTCATTACTCAAATCTGATGCAGATACCCTGTAATTCATCAGTTCATTACCACCTGAAAAACTTAAAGTATTGGTCCAGGTATGACCTGTTCTATAGAAATCATTTATTCCTTCTCCTACGTTGGAATAAGGTCTTTCTACCCCATCAAACTGAATTACATTCGTGCCATCTAATCTTGCACCCCATGAATTTTGTCCATTGGCTAAAGCACTTTCCTGTGTGGTTGGTTTTGTTCCCTGGATACCATGTCCATACTCAGTTTGCCAATCTGTTAGATCGTTAACTCTGTCAACAGTAAAGTTAGAGTTAAAAGTAACCTGCATGTTACCGGCTTTTCCTCCTTTGGTAGTAATCAAAATTACACCATTAGAAGCTCTTGATCCATATAAAGCAGAAGCTGTTGCTCCTTTCAATACAGAGATGCTTTCTATATCATCCGGGTTAATGGAAGAAAGACCGTCTCCGTTGTCATTACCACCCCACATTCCGGCAGAACCCAGGTTTGAATTGTCCATTGGTACACCGTTGATTACGTATAATGGTTGATCGTTACCACTTAGAGAAGATCCACCTCTAATCACTACCCTTGTTGAACCAGCAGCACCAGAAGCAGGAGGAGATACATTTACACCAGCCACTTTACCTGAAAGTGCACTACCCAGGTTGATTGTTCTGGATTCAGTAAATTCTTCACCACCAACCTGAGTTACGGAATAACCCAGCGCTTTCTTTTCTTGCTCCAGACCAAAAGCAGTTACTACCACTTCTTCCAGTTGTTGTACATCTGCTTCAAGCGCTACATTGATTTGGCTTTGGTTTCCAACTTCTATTGTTTGAGACAGGTAACCAATGTAAGAGAATTGAATACTGGCATTGCTTGGCACTTCAATAGTATATTTTCCATCAATATCAGTAACAGTTCCCTGTGATGTACCTTCCACAATTACACTTACCCCTGGTAGTGGCTCTCCCTCTTCTGCAGTAGTTACCACCCCACTAACCTGAGTTTGCTGGATGATTACCTCTTCTACTCCAAAAGCACCAAAAAGCCTCTTTTGTTTTCGGTTGACGTGTATTACTTCATCCACACGTTTAAATCGCAGTTTTTTGTTTTTAGAAATACTTCTTAAAACATCTGCAAGCGATTTATTTGTGGCTGATACGCTAATTTTAACATTTTCATTTACTCGTGCATCATTAAATGCAAAATCAAAATTGGTTTTATCACCAATTACCTCAAAGGCTTCTTTTAGGGTGATATCATTTAAATCCAAAGAGAGATAAATGTCTTCAATGCTGGTTTTTTGTGCTACACCATCTCCTGCCAAAAGCACCGATGCGAGCATGCATTGAATGAAAATTCCGTAAAATAAGAATCTTGACATAATAAAAATTTGTCGTATTAATATCCATTTCATACATTTATATGGTTTTGGGTGAATAAAAAATTCGACAAAGCCATAACATCTCGTGAATGTCGGCTCTCCTTCCACAAATTGCCGGCATTTACTTTTTTATGATCTTTGTTCAGTAAAAATTATCAGTGGGTAATCTTAAGTTGTATTTGTTCTCTTCATAAGCTTTTATTTTATGGTTTACCAGTAATAATCAGTTGTTTATTTTTAAGGTTAAATGTGAAATTGGAAGAAAAACTAATCCCTTCCATCACCACATATAAATTTTTATTTTTGTATTGTCCGGTAAAATTTCCCGGCATAAACTCTTCATTTTCAACAATTACCTTTACATCATACCAGCGCTCAATTTTATCCTTCAGTTCTGCAAGGCTGGATTTGTTGAAATACAGCACTCCTTCTTTCCAACCAAAATATTTATTTTCCTTCTCCTCGTTTATGGTACTCCTGGTGAAATCCCCATCCCTCACAATCAATAATTCTTTGGCATTTAAAAACTCCTGCTGTGTAGGAATATCCATGTTTTCTACCTTAACTTTTCCCGAGTTTACAGCCACCTGCACGTTGTTAAGGTTGTATGAATTTATATTGAATGAAGTTCCTAAAACAGTAGTTTTTACATTTCCTGTCTGAATAATAAATGGTCGGTTGGTATCTCTGGCAATGTCAAAAAATGCTTCGCCTTCCAGATAAACGATTCTTTCCGTTCTGGAAAAATTATGAGGAAACCTGATACTACTTTCCGAATTTAATTTAACCACAGATCCATCACTGAGGTTGAGGGTAAGTTTTTGCCCCCTGGGTACTGTGCGTTCTTCGGTTGAAACTATCTCCTTTTTTTCGGTATTTTGGTTACCTTTTTGGGAGATATAGAACATTATCCCTATTGAAACCAGGCACAAAATAGAAAGAGAAGCCGCATATTTACGTCCATTACTTTTAAAGGATGTCCAGAAAGTTTTAATATTTTCAGCTTTATCTACATGGTATCCTCTATTTTTTTTGGAAATCATCTTGTGAATATTTGCACTTACATCCAATAAATGATCCTCAGGGATGACCTCCTTTTTTCTTGGGTATAACTGTAAAATAATTTGAGTAGCTTTTTCAACTTCATTCTTTCTGTACGGATTGTTGCTTATCCACTCCTCCCAAAATTCAAAATGTGCCTTATTGGAATGAAATACATAATTATTGAAAGACTCATCACAAACAAAATCCTCTATTGTATAATTCTTGAATTCCATTTTACCTAAACTACTTTTTGATTTTTCACACACGGGATACAAAAATTTGCTTTGCTTACTGGGTTTTTCTGAAGTTTTTTTTGAAGAAATTGTAACTGCCTGATTATCAGCGTAATTATTTTTGTTATTATACGGCTTTTTGCCAGTTTTTCAGGTTTACGATATTATTTATTTCAAAGAAGTTATTCCTTAAAGACTTAATTGCTTCCTGCAAGAGATTGTGAACCGACTGTCTTTTCAGAGCCATAACCTCTACAATTTCTTCATAATCGAGTTCTCCATAAAATTTGAGATAAATAATTTCCCGTTGCCGGTTTGATAATTTGGAAAGGGCCGCCAAAAGCTGGCGTCTTTTGAGTTCACTATCCTGTTGGGTAATGATGGTATCCTCTTTAGAAAAGGAAAACAAAGGTGTTTGTGTACTAATTTCTTTATTTTGGTCTATTTCCCTTTGTTGGTTGGACAGTTTCCTGATCAATCTTCTTTTCAGAGATTTAATAAGGTAGGGTTTAAGGCTAAATATTTCCTCCAGTGTTGATCTCTTTTCCCACATGTTCACCAAAACCTCCTGGATGCAATCCTCCACAAGGGCATTATCTTGTGATAATTTCAGCC
Source organism: Flexithrix dorotheae DSM 6795 (assembly GCF_000379765.1). Lineage (GTDB taxonomy): Bacteria > Bacteroidota > Bacteroidia > Cytophagales > Flammeovirgaceae > Flexithrix > Flexithrix dorotheae. The sequence goes on along the minus strand of NZ_KB903498.1, from coordinate 274,470 downwards.
CATAATAGTAAAGATCGCCATAATAGGTGGTTACCATTAAATCAATAGATTCGGGCTGTCCTCTTTTGAGCATTAGCCAAATCATATATTCATTTTCTAACGATGCCATGGGTTTACTTTGTTAATTTGTGTCTCACGCTAGTTAAGGAATAAGGGTTTTTAGGAATTGGGTTTTTAAGAATTCTCCTGAAAAGTTCAGGAGATTTTGGCATCCCATCCTGTTTTTTGAAGTTTGTTGAAACAAATAAACAAAAAAAAGAATAAACATGCATCCTTTTGCATGAATTTTTAATTAATTATGAGTTTTTCGCTGAAAAAAGCGCAAAAATGTAGCGCAAATTGAGAGTTTAAGGCTCAATAAGTGTTAATGGGCGGGTTAGAGAAGTTAATTATAGGTATAAAGTAATATTATTTTAACCTACTTTCCATCGATTTGTTCATAAAATTAAAATAAATTTAAAAATTGCTTATTTTTTCTGATTTGGAGAAATCAAAAACAGGGTTAGTGCCGGAGTTCTTCCATGTCGGAAATAAGTTCATCAATTTTATTTAAAACAGGACCGTATATAATTTTCAAATCAAATTTGTAGAGTATACCGCTAAAATAGGAGGTGGCTCCCAGAATAATGACTGCAGCACTTATCCAAAGTATGGGCAAACCTCCCACCAACAAGGTTTCCGGATTTTCCATGATACGCTGAATTAATTTTTCCCCTAAACTGGGTTTATTTATTTCTATACTAAAAATTCCCAATGTAAAAAACAGGAAAATAAGTGGGTATAGAAATCTGTATATACGGGCATACTCAGCGATGAATTTTTCCATCAAATAATTTTCTTGTTCAGTGGCCCATATCAGAAATTATTACAGGTAACAAAAAGATTTTTTTTTAAAATTGATTTGTCCGATTAGATTAAATGACTAACGGATACCATTAAAAGAGTTTGAAAAGGTCAGTTGGTTTTGAAGTTATTCATCTTTTAAGGTTTTTATCGGATTGACTGAAGCTGCCTGAAAAGACTTAAAACTTACGGTTAATGCCCCTATGAGAAAGGCAACGATTCCCGCCAATATGAAAATGGAAACGTTCATATTGAAATGGAAAGCAAAGTTCTCCAGCCATTTAGAAGCTAAATAATAGGAAAGCGGAACAGCCATAAAAAAGGCAATAATGATAAGCTTAGTGTAATTTTTTGAAAGCAAATAGACCAAACCCCAGGAATTTGCTCCATTGATTTTCCTAATACCAATTTCCTTTGAACGTTGGTCTGCGGTGAAGGAGGAAAGACCAAATAAACCTAAACAGGAAATAAAAATGGAAATTACCGCAAAAATGCGCACTAATTTGCCGACTATCATTTCATTTTGATAGGATGCTGCATAATCCTGATCCAGAAATTCGTATCGGAAGGGGTAGGAGGGACTTAATTTTTTAGTCACTTTTTCTACCTCTGTTAAAGCTGTAGGTATATCTCCAAATACCCGAACAAAGGCCATACTGGTATTTCCCGGCATATTACAGATAATCACCGGTTCTATAGGATCATAGAGGCTATTCATATGGAAATTCTTCACTACACCAATTATGCTACCTTCTATTCCCCAAAGTCCCAAACGCTGGTCAATTGGGTTTTCATAACCAATTAATCTGGCAGCGACTTCATTGATTACAAATGCATTCGAATCAGAAGCCAGTTCCTCTGAAAATCCCCTGCCCTCCAAAAGTTCCATGCCCATGGTTTTAAAAAACTGTGGATCTGTGAGCAAAACGTTAATTTCTACTACATCATCCGGGTTTTTTCCATCCCACACAGCCGTGCTGGTAGATCGTCCGTATCTCAGTGGGTTACCAGAGGTAAAGGATACATTTTTCACCTGAGAAATTGCATTTAATTCATTTTTTAATGCTTCCTCTTTGCCTCTTATTTCATCAGAAATATCAAAATAGATCAGGTTTTCTTTGTCTAGCCCTAAATTTTTGTTCAGGATATAGTCAATCTGATTCATCACTACAAAGGTTCCAATAATCAGGAGTATGGCCATAATAAATTGAAAAACTACCAGGCTGTTTCTAAAAGAATGATTAAATTTTGTGCCTTTAATCATCCCTTTAAGGGACGGAACAATGCCAAAAGAAGGAAGTAAAATTGCTGGGTAACTTCCTGAAAGAAAGCCAACCACCACTGTAGTTCCCAAAATGTATAAAAGTATTCTGGGGTCTGCCAGGGAAATGGAAATTGCTTTGCCTGTCAACTGGTTGAAATAGGGCAGGATCAGGAATACTAATAATAAAGCAATTGCCACTGAAATAAATGAAAGTAGGAAGGATTCTACAAAAAACTGCTGACTGATCAGACTTTTCTGTGCACCAAGTACTTTTCTGATGCCAACTTCTTTAGCCCTTCTACTCGATCTGGCTGTAGCTAGGTTCATGAAATTAATGGAAGCCATAAGCAGAAGGAAAATGGCTATTCCGGTTAGTATCCGAACATACTGAATCCTTCCACCAACTGATACCCCATTTTTAAATTCCGAGTAGAGATAGATTTCCTTAAGGGGTTGGGTAAATAACCTTTCATCAGCAGCATTGTTCGTGTGGATATTTATTTCCTGCTCTATTCTTTCATTTACTGGAACTATACTTGTACCATTTTTCAGGCTGAAATACATGGCAAATCCACCATTATACCAACTTTCCACCCAGTCATTTCTTGCGATAAATTCATCAGCGGGAATTATCCAGTCGAAGGTTATAGAACTGTGGGTGTTTTCATCTTCCACTACTCCACTTACTATAAACTCTTGTCTTTCATCCACAAGCAGGGCTTTTCCCAAAGCCTCCTTAGTTCCACCAAAAAATCGTTCCGCCATACTTTTTGACAACACAATGGAATACTTGTCTTCTAAAGCAGTTGAGGGATTTCCGGCTAAAAACCGAAATGTAAAAACTTTAAAAAAATCCTGAGAAGCATACATTCCACTTTCATAAGAAGTCTCCTTATCCATTCTGAAAAGGGTTTCCATCCCCCAGCTGAGTAGGGTCACGTGATCAATTTCCGGATATTCTTTTTCCAAGACAGCAGCAAGTGGCTGGGGAATAGCCCCTGTAGTCTGGATTTCACCACTGGCCTGATACATATTTCTTCTGATTTGATAAACTTCATTTTCATGGCCGGAATTCATGGAAACCTCATCTTCCACCCAACTGAAAATCAGGATACTGGAAGCCAGTCCTACAATCAGGCCCAGTAAATTAATAGCGGTATAACCTTTATATTTTAAAGCATGTCGGAAGGCGGTAATAATATGATTTTGAAACATAGTGAATCTGATTTGAAAAAATGAAAAGTTTTTAATGATACCAGGCCGGAATAATTGAATGACATCCAGGAAGAATAGTTTCCGGGCTTTGGCTGGATTTTCGGAAGCCCGTTCTTCGAACAATTCGAATAGATCTCCTTCTACATCTTCCAGTAGATCGGGGGAGCAAAACCATCTCAGAAATTTAAGAGGCAAATTTGGGGGCGAAATATCAGGTTTTTGTTTTTCCATAGTTTACTAAAGCCTAATACTGGTGTTTGAAGTCGAAAGCGATTGGAGGAATGGCATCCCAAAGTTGTTTGCGTGTAGATTTTACATAGTCGAGTGCTCTTTTTCCATACACTGTCACCTTAAAATATCGTTTCCTTTTTCCTCCACGAATGGCCGTAGCTTCTCCCAATTCGGATTCAAGATACCCTTTCTTTTCCAGCCTGCTAAGTGCGGTACGCATAGCCCCTACACTAACTTTCCGATTGAGCCGCTCTTCAATTTCTTTTTTAATAGTGATGCCATAAGCATTCTCATATAGAATGGCTACTGTTAGCATTACAATTTCCTCAAATTCTCCTAAAGAATATTTTTCCATGTTTTTCAATTTAAGTCCTAAATGTAATTTTAATAGCCTGAAATTGGAAATTTATTTAAGTCCTAAATGTATTTTTAATGATAAAAGGTAGATATTTTATGTGAAGATGGAGGAATTGTAAAAACAGGAGCAACCAAAACAAAAGGAACGGCATTAGAAAAGAAAACCTATTCTATTTTAGAAAAGGGACCTTTCAAAACTTCAATTCAACTTCCGGGAAAATCTTCAACCTGGAAGAACTACCTCAAATTTATGGTTAAATAGCTCATGGAAGGGAAGGAATCCTTTACCTGGCCATAAATCATCTTTTTCAACCTCAAAAATTTTCAAAACACTATTGAAATGATTAGCTGTATTTGTATTGACAAGGATCCTGTGGCTTTAAGGTCCGTCAAAAGTTTTATTGAAAGGACTTCCTATCTCAATTTGTTGGGAAGTTTTGAAAATTATTATGAAGCCTATGCATTATTGGAAACCCAAAAACCAGATTTGTTATTTCTGGATCTGAACATTCCCGAACTGAGAGAAATTGATTTTTTAAAATCCCTTAATAATCCGCCAAAGGTGATTTTTACTACTGGTTATAGCCAGTTTGCCTTACATGCCTTCGAATTGAATGCGGTGGATTTTTTATTAAAACCATTTTCTTATGAAAGATTTTTAAAGGCAACTGATAAAATTTTTGAAATTCATCAACTCGAACAGTTTTACAGGAAAGAGAAGAATTCTTCCATTGAAGACTATATTTTGATAAAATCTGAGCACAATATCATTAAAATTGACCTTAAGGAAATCTATTATATTGAGGGTTATAAAGATTATTTAAAAATTTATACCACTAAAGAAAAGCCAATATTGACTTTAAAAAGCTTAAAAGCCATGGAGGAAATATTAGCCAGGAAAGGGTTTATCAGGGTACACAAATCCTTTTTAATATCTATCCAAAAAATTGAATCCATGAGAAATAATAAAATCAGAATTTTAAATAAATATATACCGCTTGGAGAAAATTACAAAAAACGATTCCATTTTGAAGTGGTGGAGGGTAGATGTTAATCTTTAGATTTTTTTTGATGAATTTAAACACCTTTTTTAAACATTAAAAAAGGTGTTTGATTCATGAAAATTAGCTGTGTCAAATCAATAATCTTAATCATCTTCATCGAATTCATAAAAGGGCTGGAATTCCCAGATGTCATCAAATCTGAATGTTCCATTTTTTCCGGTGGCCACAAAGGGTCTGCCTCCTACTACGAAACCTACTGCATCGGATCTTGAAGCTCCTTCTATGTCGGTCTTTTGCTCCCAATAATCAAAAGTTGGATCGTATTCCCAGAAATCTAACCTGTTTGTACCTGTAGTCCCGGTTCCAATATAACCTTTTCCATTTAGCCCAAATGCAATGGCATCACTTCTTACAATTTGATAATCGTCTTCTTCATCCAATTCGAGTTTTTTAGTCCAGCTTTTGGAAACAGGATCGAACTCCCAAAAATCAGTTTCATAAACCCCATTATTTCTTCCTGTACCGACATAGGCTTTATCATCTACCACAAATGCTACAGCATCCACCCTTTTTGAGCCTCCCAGGCTGATAATTTGTTCCCACGATTTACTTTCCGGATTATATTCCCAAAAATCCTTTAAATCATTGTCTCCATCGTAGCCAGTACCCACATATCCTCTTTCCATAATGCTAAAGGCCACAGCCCCATATCTTGCACTTCCGGGAAAGGAAGGGATAGAATCCCATGTGTTGGTGGCAGCATCATACTCCCAAAAATCGGCTAGTTCACTATTTCCGTCATAGCCTGTACCGATGTAGCCTTTACCATTAATAGAAAATCCGACAGCCGAATTTCTGGCTTTGCCAGGGAAATCTGCCAGCCGTTTCCAGAAATCTAAATTTGGGTCGTATTCCCAAAAATCACTGAGTCTGTCATCCCCGTCATACCCTGTTCCTAAATAGGCTTTTTCTCCGATGGTGAATGAAACTGCCCCACTTCTGGGTACTCCCTCAAAGTCTGATCTTTCTACCCAGTTTCCGATAATGTCCTCACTTTCATCAGAGGAACAACTATATAGTAATAAACTTATTAACAATAAAATTTTTAGCCTTTCCTTCATATTATCCAATAATTTTAGATGCCATTTGGCAAATACTTTTATATATTTTTTGGTAATCACCATTTTATCTTGGTCAAAGCTAGGCTATGAATCAGGGGAAGAAAAAAATAATAGATCAATTCGGTTATTATCTAGATAAGTGGGACAACCTTATCTATCATTCTTTTTTAATGGAAAATCTGAAGGATAAATGAGCAAACCAAAAAGCTTAGTATCAGCGTTAATTTTCTGATTGTCAGAGGTTTATTAGGTTTAATCTAAAATCAGCTATTGAAATTATTTACATCCGGGTGCAAAATTGATTACTTCATCTAGAAACTTGTCCTACTTGTATATATTAATTCCCGGAGCTACTCCTCCATTCTAATTTTGATGGAAATTGATCGAGAAATCAAAAAAAGAATGGAGAAAAAGTTTAATTATGTGATAGCGGCCTTCTTGTTTTTAATAGTGGCTTGCCAGTCGGAAAATAACGAAGAATTTGAAATTGGAGAAGACCTTAATCCATCCGGCTCAAAAGTTTATGCGATAGATTCTCTCACCATTCAAACTTCCACAATTTTGGTAGATTCAATGGTTACATCCCAGCAATCCCATCTTCTTGTAGGACGGTTTGAAGATGAAAAATTAGGAATTACAGAAGCTGTTTCATTTTTCCAGTTAGGATTTCAAAATCAAACTGCTCCGGATTTTAGTGAAGACGATGTTTTCGATTCGCTGGCTTTAATCCTGGATTATAATTATGCTGCTGGTGATACCACGAAAACCCAGGAAATTAGCGTGTTCGAATTATCAGAAGAGATACAATTTGGGGATGGCGAGAGCTCTTTGTACAATACTAGCAAAACACCGTATTTTCCCAACCAATTAGGGAATAGGATATTTAAAGCCTTACCCGGATTGGAGGATCCTCTTGAAATTAGATTAAATGACGAATTGGGGCTGAAGTTATTTAATATGGCAATTGAAGGAGATGATAATATTGCCGATGAAGAGGCATTTATTGATTTTTTTCACGGATTGGCCCTGGTTCCGGGTGAGAATGATGACGCAGCAATTTTAGGTTTTACCATAAACAATAATGAGGGGGTATCAGATGATGAAGAGGAAGTAATTGTGACTAATATAAAAATGAGATTGTATTATAGGGAACCTGGGGAAATTTTAAATAATACTTATTACGATTTCGAACTGAGAGATATTTCCAAAGCTTATTTTAACTTACAAGGAGACAGAAGTCAAACTTATCTATCCGATCTGAAAAATGGAGAGCAACGACTTTCATCTACTATATCTTCAAATGAAGCATATTTGCAGGCTGGAACTGGATTGAGAATCAGGTTTGATTTGCCCTATTTTGAGAACCTGATAGAATCTCTTGGACCTGATGCGTATATAATGGATGCCATTTTGCGGATTGAGCCTGTAAAAGGTTCTTATTCATCATATTTTGATTTACCTGAACAGCTAATCATGTATGAATGTGACAATAAAAATAACCTTACAGATCCTATTAATGCAACGGCTACCACTGATCTACAAATTTCAGTACCCAATATTGATAGGGAATTTAATGAGAATACTTATTATGAATTTAGGCTAACAGATTATCTTCTGCAACGGCTGGATAAAGAATATTATGATGGAAGTGGGCTGTTGTTGCTTATGCCTTCACCAGAGTTTGAGTCTACTGTTGAAAGGTTAATGATTGGTGGGGAGGAAAATAGGGAGAATCCTATTTCCTTAACGGTATATTATATTAATTCTCCTTTCTGATAATTAGAAATAAAAGGTTTGTGCCAAACCACCAATTATTCCTACAAAAAAACAAGCCAGTAAATTATATTGATATAATCTTTTACAATTGTAGATTCTCTGTAGATTATTCCAATTATTGTTGAAAATAAGGTACGGGACTATAGAAACTGTAAGTGCTTTTATCAGGTTTAAATTCAATCCGAAATCAAATTCCTGAAATCCTTGTTCCCAACTTTGCATAAAAGCAATCACGCCATTGTATTTTAAACTTAAATAAATCATGGTATTTACCACAAAGAGATTTAGAAAATTTAGTGTTAAATACCTTCTTTTATATTTCCTTTTCCATAAGCCAATCATCCAAAAGAAAATCATTACACTAGAGGCTCTGGCAACCATTAAAAAGAATAAGCAAAAAATCAAAAGAAGTTTTTGAACAAATGTGTATTCCTTAAAGGATATTTCTGTTACGGAATTTAAGTTCGGCACAAGTGAATTTAAAAGTACCAGCAAGCCCAACCCCAAACCAATCCAAAACCATAATTTCCCAATTTCTACAATAGTTAATTCTTTTTTCATTCTGTCCACTTTATAAAAGTCTATTTTTGAAAAACGCCAAATCTACCAAATGTTTCCAATGATCTACTTTTTTGGTCTGCCTATCTATTTCATTTTTAATAAAAAACCTTCCCGGTTATTCTTACCATATAAATTTTAATCTAAACCCAAAAAACTTAATACACCATGAAACATTTAGTGTCGATATTAATTACACTTGTAATCTCTTCTCCTGTATTTGCACAATCTTCTTTAAATGGAATAGAAGGAAAAATTGCCCAGGCTTTTGGAGCTAGTTTCGGGCAGGCTAGCGATTCTCCCCTACAGGATGTGATCACTGAAATTGAAAAAAATGCAGACAATACCTGGGCAACCTATTGGATGGCTCATGCAAAAATTAATCAGAGTATCTATCAAATGAATGCTCCTGAAAAGGACATGGAAAAGGCTCAATCAGTCTTGAATGAAGCTATTGATTTGCTTGAAAACAAAAAAAATAGGAATACTGAAGAAAATACCTTATTAGCCAGGGCACTTGGGATAAATATTTCTTTTAATCCTTCACAGGCGATGAATTTAAGTTCTAAAGCAGGCGGATTAATCAAAAAAGCGATCAAAGAAAATGATAAAAATATGAGAGCCTATTTACAGGCTGGAACAAGTGATTTCTACAGACCAGTGGAATATGGTGGGGGAAAAGTAGCTGAGGAGCATTTTTTGAAAGCCTTGAGTCTTCCCAACAAAGCCATGGATGATGAACTTGCACCAACCTGGGGAAAGGATGAAGTATATTATATGCTGGTAAGTTTTTACCTCAGGGAGGAACAGTATGATAAAGCTAAATTATTCCTGAATAAGGGATTGAAAGAATTTCCCCAAAACCACCAGCTACAAACTTTATCGGCTAAGATTTAAATATCCCTTTTTTTTAAATCAGCTTAAGGTCCAACCAAAAAATCCCATAGCATTTTGTTGTGGGATCAGCTTCTCCCTTGTGTCATGAAACTACTAATTTTTATATTTTCTTTAATTGGCCCGGTTGGATTTGCCCAGACTTCCATTTCGGGTAAAGTTATTGATGAAAAAAATCAGCCCGTAAGTTTTGCCAATGTTTATTTGGATGATATTTATGATGGTGCCATTACCGATGAATCCGGAACATTTAATTTTTCTACAAAGGCAAAAGGAAATGCCAAACTGGTTATCAGTTATGTGGGCTATAATGATTTTCAAAAAGCGATTCTTTTAGATGGAAAACCCATTGAAATATCTGTAAATCTCCAGCCCAATTCCAATGAATTGCAGGCAGTGGAAATTACGGCAGGCTCTTTTGAAGCTTCCAGCGATAAAAAATCTGTAGTCTTAAAACCACTTGATGTGGTGCAGACTCCTGGCGCCCAGGCGGATATTTATGGTGCTTTACAAAGTTTACCCGGGACTCAGCAAGTGGGCAATGAATCGGGATTATTTGTGAGAGGAGGAACGGCTGCGGAAACTAAAACGATCATTGACGGAATGTTGGTGAATAAACCCTTTTTTAGTGATGTTCCAGACATCCCCCAAAGAGGTCGGTTTTCTCCCTTTTTATTTAGTGGCATTGCTTTTAGCACTGGTGGTTATTCTGCTGAGTATGGGCAGGCGTTGTCTTCAGTTTTAATATTGGATAGTGAGGATTTACCAGAAACAAATTCCACTAATTTAGGAATAATGCCATTGCTTGGCGGAAGTATTTCCCACAACAGAAATCTAGGTACTTTGGCCATTTCCGGGGATTTCAGGTACAATAATCTGCAACCATTTTTTGCCATAAATAAACAAAGAGTAGACTGGAAAAAGCCTCCGGAATCTTTTGGTTCTTCCCTGGTGATGCAGCAAAAAGGGAAAAACGGGAGTATGGGGAAATTGTTTGTAAATTATGATAATTCCCGCTTGAGGTTAGCTTATGATAAATTCACAGGAAAGGAAGAGTTTTATAATCACAATCAGAATTTTTATGCCAATGCGTCCATGAAATTTCCTGTGGGGAAAGAGTGGGTACTTTACAGTGGTTTATCTTTCAATTTCAATGAAGATAAGATGGGGGTAAACCAGGATTATTTTCCCTCAACTGAAAGAATGGCGATGGGAAAATTAACTGCGGAAAGGGAATTGTTCAATGGTGTTGATTTGATATTTGGAGGGGAAATTCAGCATCAAAATGATTTGTATTATTTTAATGAGTTTCGATCGACCATTGAAGGGAATTATATGGCTGGCTTTGCGGAGTCCAATATCAGGCTGGGGAAAAAGCTGGCACTAAGGGCAGGCGCAAGAGCGGAGAAAAGCAGTGTTATTGATGAAGCCAATATTGCTCCCCGGCTTTCCATGGCTTATAAAACAGGGAAAAAAACGCAAGTCTCGTTGGCTTATGGCAAATTTTACCAAAGTCCCGAACCAGAATTTTTGAGAAGGCAAACCAATCTAAATTTTGAAAATGCGACCCATTACATTGCCAATTTTCAATGGATGGATGAAGATACTTATACATTCAGAACTGAATTGTATTACAAAGGTTATGACCATTTGGTATTGGGAGACCCGTTTGGGGAGTTCAATCTTGAGACCATGGATTTTGGTTATAATAATGGAGGAAGTGGTTATGCCAGGGGAATCGATGTTTTTTGGAGAGATAAGAAAAGTATTCCAAATGCTGATTATTGGGTAACTTATTCTTTTATTGATTCCGAAAGATTATTCAGGGAATTTCCAGTAAGTGCCACACCGAATTTCATTGCCAGTCATACGGTAAATGTAGTGTATAGGTATTCCATTCCAAGAATAAGAACAACCATCGGAACACGATATGCCTTTGCCACAGGAAGACCTTATGACAATCCAAATACAGAAGAATTTATGGGCGAAAAAACACCCAACTACAATAACCTAAGCATGGATTTCACCTATTTGACCACTATAGCCGGGCATTTTGCGGTTTGCGTTTTTTCGGTAAATAATGTGTTGAACACGGATAACATTTTTGACTACGAATATTCCCCGGATGGGACCATGAAATTGGCCACCAGACCAGCCGGTTTAAGAAGTATTTTCCTTGGTTTATTTATTTCTATGGAGCATAAGAAAGGGTAGGGTTTGAAATGATAAAAAAGCGCCACATCCTACTGGACATTTTTAAAAATTAGGGTATGAAAACTTGTAATCTTAATTTCCTCCCCCTAGCTCCCTCAACGAGGGGGAAACTTGTTTTTCCCCTCTGGAGGGGATACAGGGGAGGTTTTTAACTAAAGTAATGAGAAGTAGCAAAGTTGATCTCGGATGGAAAATTTCCACCTTAGATTAATTTTGTCCAGGAATATGATAGCGCAAGCATTTGCTTGTGCTTTGAAATGATTTTCAGCGTCTCGCTGAATTTTTGAAAAGGTCCAAGTGGACGCTTGAACCAGGGATATATTTTTTCTTGAAACAAAAGAAACAAATATTTTCCAATACTTGGTATATTTAAACATTATGGAACTACACACAGAAAAGGACTACAGCAGGGTAATCAAAAAGCCATTTTACCATATTATTTTTTGGTTGATTTTATGGGTGGTTTTTTCGGTTCGGGAATTGGCCTGGCATAATAATCTGATGCATAATTTGTCTTTCCAAACCCTTAATTTCGTTTTTTACATCAGTTTAAGCTACCTCAATCTTTATGTATATATCCCAAAATTCTGGAATAAATCCAGGTATTTCCTTTTTACAGTAATCCTGCTGATTTCTATAGTGGTAGTGAGTTATTTAAACTCGCAGTTGCTAAGCTTTATGTTTAGCTCTTTAGGAATTTCCGAACCTGCTGCAATGTTTGGCGGACTACAGGGATTTATGGTTATCCTCACAGAAATTCTGCTGATTATCATGTTTACCATGAGTACCAATTTGCTCATCCAACAGGTGATAAAGGATAAATATGCCAGAGAGTTGGAGAAGAAGCATTTGGAAACAGAATTGAAATTACTTAAAAGTCAGATTAATCCTCATTTTTTATTCAATTCCCTGAACAGTATTTATGTGCATATTCCCAGGACTGCTGAAGTTGCACGGGAAACCTTGGTAAAACTTTCTGAATTGCTCAGCCATCAGATTTATGATGTGGGTAAATCTAAAATTAGTCTGGAAAAAGAAATTGAACACATAAAAAATTATTGCGCAATAGAGCAGGTGAGGCATGGAGAGCAGGTTGACTATTCTATGGAAATTGGGGAAGAGAGTCTCTTAAAATCTATTGAAGTTGCTCCAATGCTTTTTCTTCCATTTGTAGAAAATGCTTTTAAACACGGAAAGAATTCCGGGAAGCTGGATTTTTATGTGAAAATTCAATTTTGTGTGGAAAATCAGGTATTGAAATTCAGTTGTAAAAATTCGTATGAGTCGGAGGGTTATGTTCCCGAGAAAGGAGGCCTGGGTTTGAGTAATATAAAAAGGAGATTGGAATTGAGTTACCCCAAGCGGCATGCTTTGGCCATTAAAGATGAAAATGGAAAGTTTGAAGTGAAATTAAACCTGAATCTGGATGAAAATTAAATGTTTGGTAGTTGACGATGAGTTACCGGCCAGAATGGGCCTGGCTGATTATATAAAGGATGTAAGCTTTCTGAAGTTGGCAGGAATGTGCGAAAATGCGCTTATTGCCAACGATGTCCTTCAAACACAAGAAATTGACCTTATATTTCTGGATATCAATATGCCCAAGCTTACAGGACTGGAATTTCTTCGCTCATTAAATTCCCCACCACTTACTGTTTTTACTACAGCTTACAGGGAATTTGCAATAGAAAGTTACGAATTGAAAGTGGTGGACTATCTGGTGAAACCCATTCCCTTTCCAAGATTTCTGGAAGCGGTGAATAAAGCCAAGGAATTATTGGAACTGAAAACCAAATCAGCGGTAAAAAAGAAAGAAGATCATTTTTTTATCAAAGAAGATGGCAATCTGGTAAAAATTCATTTCGATGAAATTACCTGTATAGAGGCCATGCAGGATTATGTGAAAATATCATTGGAAAACTCAAGACATATCGCCCTGATTTCCCTGAAAAATATTGAAAACCAATTACCAACAGAATCCTTCATCAGGGTACACAAATCGCATATCGTAGCCATTGATAAAGTAGATAAAATAGAAGGAAGTCTTTTGCATATTGGAGATAAAGTAATTCCTGTAGCCAAAAACCTAAAGGAAAAAGTATTGCATACCATAGTGGGGGATAAACTTTGGAAGAGAAAGTAAGGGCTAATTTTCAACTTTTAATGCTTTTACAGGGTTAGCTTTAGCTGTAGAAAAAGTTTTATAACTCACAGTTATCAATGAAATCACTATAAAAACGAGTGTGGGTATTAGGAATAAATCTATCCCTATTTCAGTTTTGAAAGCAAAGTTTTCCAACCAGGAATTCCCCCAGAAAATTACAATTGGGAATGCCAGGAAGATGGCAACAGCAAGCAATAAGAAATATTCTTTTGACAGTAAAAACATTAAATTACTCATACTTGCCCCTAAAACTTTTCGAATACCAATTTCTTTAATTCTTAAAGATGCAGAAAATGAAACCAGGGCAAAAAGTCCTAAACAAGCAATTAAAATTGCTAAAACAGAAAAGACTGAAAATAGCTTTCCAAATTGTAAATCGGATTTGTATTGTCGGTTAAAATCTTCATCCAGGAAAGTAAACTCAAAGGGATCGTTTGGAAAAACCTTTTTATAGGATTTTTCAATATGGGAAATGGTTTCGGGAAGGTTCGTAGTGTTAAATTGTATTGAAAAGTAGGCACCATAATCATGGTCTAGCCAATAAATTCCTGGCTGATGAGGATTTTTTAGGGAATTCCAATATACATTTTTGACCACTGCTTTAATTTCCAGAGTATCCTCAGTAACAAGAAGCAGTTTTTGAAATAGTGCTTCCTCTGGTGAATTAAATCCTAATTCTTGTCGTAATTTTTCATTGATGATTATTCCAGATCTGTTAGACATTTCATCGGAAAATGGCTTCCCGGCTAAAAATTCGAAATTATAAATTTGTGAAAAACTAGCATCTATAAAAGTTGCATTTGTGATTTTCTCCATTTCTTTACCGTCACCGAGTTTCCTAATTCCTCCTTCAAACATATATCCCTTCCCCGGAACATCTCCTGAAGCTGAAACTTCGGCAACAGAATGATGACTTAAAAGGTGATTTTTAAAAGTTTGATATTTGGCAAGTAAAGTTGTTCCTTCAGATTTTAGGGACTCTAATACTACTCGTGGACCATTGAGTACTAATATTTTATTCAATTCATATCCTAGGTCTTTTTGTTTCATGAACTGAATTTGTTGGTAAACCAGATAAGTACCAGCGACAAGGGTAACAGCAATCATAAATTGAAATATGATTAGCCCTTTTCTAAGGTTAATGCCAGTTTTCCCATGATAATTTATTTTAGTTTTGAAAGCATTGACCGGACTGATTCCCGAGAGGATAAAAGCCGGGTATAATCCTGAAAGGAAAGTCCCAAAAGCCAAACTAAATAGAAATCCAACCAGAAAAACAGGAGATTGCCAAAGGGTAAAATTTAATTGGTGATCGACCAGATTATTAAGTAAAGGCATTAATATAATAGTCAGCATTATTGC
Source organism: Flexithrix dorotheae DSM 6795 (assembly GCF_000379765.1). Classification (GTDB taxonomy): domain Bacteria; phylum Bacteroidota; class Bacteroidia; order Cytophagales; family Flammeovirgaceae; genus Flexithrix; species Flexithrix dorotheae. Next base: position 259,467 of record NZ_KB903498.1, on the reverse strand, counting down.
AATAGAAGCAGCAAGCAAATTAATTAGTGCAGATTCAGTTAAAAACTGATACATTAACTGACTTTTCACTGCTCCAATAGATTTTCGAACACCAACTTCCTTTCTTCTTTGCATTGCTCTTGCTGTTGAAAGATTAATGTAATTAATCCAGGCTATTATCAGTATAAATATGCCTATTAATGCAAAAAAATGAATATCATTTTCATCACCATTATTTTCTGAGACTTGCCCTGAAAGGCCTTTCGAATGGAGATGAATAGCTGTCAAAGGCTGGAAACCAGTTTTTAATGTCATATTGCTATTTTTCAAATTTTCACCCATATTGGTGAGAATAACATCGTCAAACTTTTTGGCAACCAGACTTTTATCAACATCATCATCCATTCGAATATAAGTGGCGAAACTATCATAAAACCATCCTCCTCCAACTTTATAGGAGCGGTCTTTTTCCAGAATGTAATTAAGTGGCAAAAGAAAATCGAATTGCAAATGACTGTTTTCCGGTATATTTTCCAGAATACCAGTAACAACAAACTCACCGCTATAAACTCCTGCACTAATTCTTATTTGCTCCCCAAAAATATCTGTATGGCTAAAATATTTGATTGCCATAGTTTCTGTAAGTACGATGTTATACATTTCTTTTAATGCAGAGGAAGGGTCACCATACTTTAATGGAAAGCTGAACATTTCCAGGAAATTAGCATCTGCGAACCAAATATTATTTTCCTGATGTTGCACATGTTTTTCTTCATTAATTAAAATATAGCCAATATCTTCCTTAACTATCCTAACCATTTCTTTTACTTCAGGAATGGATTTTTTTCCTTCAGCCCCTAGTCCGTAAGTTACATCAACTCCTTTTGCCAAAACCTCCCCATTTCTGATTGCAGTTTGGGTAATTCTATAAATTGAATCCGCTTTTTCATGAAATCGATCAAAACTTTTTTCAAAGTAAATGTACTGGCAAATTAACAAACAAACTCCCATCCCCACGGCTAATCCAAGTACATTTATGGTAGTGTAAAATTTTTGTCGCCATAAAATTCGGCTACTGATTTTGAGATAACTTCTGAACATTCCAGTGTTGATTATTGATTTTTGAAAAAATGGGCGCATCAGGCTTGGTCGAAATAGTATTATGATCTGGAAAAAATATTTTCTTTGGGCATAATGATTTCCCCGAGACAAGTTTCTTTGGTAGATTTCTTCCAGATCACCCTGGATTTCATCATAAAAATCGGGGTTGCAAAACCATTGTAGAAATCGGGTAATTAACTTTTTTATCATGACAGTTTGAAGTCAAGGGCAAGTTTTGGAATAGAATCCCAAAGTTTTGTGCGAATATCCCGGCTTTGCTGTAAAGCCTGTTTTCCATATGCCGTAATGAAATAATATCGTTTTGGCTTGCCACCTCGCTGTGTGTTTGCCTCACCAGATTTCGATTCCAGGTAGCCTTTTTTCTCCATTCTTTTTAATGCAGATTGTAATGCACCAACACTTACTTTTCGGTTGGCTTTTTCTTCAATGGCATCTTTTATGGCTACACCATAGGCTTCATTATAAAGTACGCCTACTGTGAGTAAAACAATCTCTTCGAATTCTCCTAAAGGATAAGTTTTCATGCAATCTCCTATTTGTAGTATTGCAAAGGTGAATGTATTATTTTGAATTTCCTAATTGTAGTATTGATATTTTTTAAATGCTTTTGAAAAGACAACCTAAAGGGTTATTTGAAAAACATTCCTATTTTTAAATATGGAAGCGAAAATCAATATCCGAAAGCTGGACCCTTATGACTTGCCTGCCATTACCAAAATAGCCAATTGGTACCAGGAAGAGTGGGAAACACCGAAAGAAAGGACTATCTCCCGACTGACAAATCAGCCTAGTGAGGATGTTTTATTCCAACTGGTATTGTCATTGGATGGTGTAGTAGTAGGCTCAGGTGGTGTGGGAAATGAGGTGAGTATTTTCAGGGAATATGAAAATTTGAGGATCTATCAACCCTGGGTAGCATTATTATACATTGATGAGGATTATAGAAATCGGGGGTTTGGGAAAATGCTTTTGGATGAGATTGAGAATTGTGCCCGGCAGCAACAATTGGAAAAGCTTTATTTGTATACATTCACCGCAGAGTCACTTTATAAAAAATGTGGCTGGAAGGAAATTGAAAGAGTGATTTATAAGGGGCATGATACTGTGGTGATGGAGAAGGAGATTTAAGAGAGAAATACTTCTGAATTAAATTAAATATGAAAAGCGAAAAACTAATTTTACTTACTTTAATCCTATTCATTTTCAGTTGTAATGAAAAAGAAAAAAGGAAGGATTGGCAGCCAGTGGCCAATGGTATTTGGAAATATACTGTTGGGACAGAAGAAAAGTTAAATCCGTTAAAAGCCGCTGATGCAAAACCCAACCTGGAAAAACTAAAATCTTTTCCATCTATTGAATTTCCTTTTGCCAAAGACTTGATCAATATCACTAAGGAAAACCACAAAACCTTTATACGACTTCCGCTTGATGACGAAGAACAAATTTATGGATTTGGTCTACAGTTCAAAAATATCAATCATCGATCAAAAATATATAACCTCCGGGTGGATCATTATGGAGGAAGAGATAATGGAAGAACACATGCTCCAGTTCCTTTTTATGTGTCTAGCAAAGGATATGGTGTTCTGATCAATTCAGCGAGTTATATTACAGCATATGTGGGAAGTTCTGTTCGGATAGATAGCCGGAATAAACCTCCGGTTTACGACAGAAATACGGATAAAAATTGGGACCCCCAGCCCAAATCAGATGTGGTGGAACTCCTCATTCCCGCTGAAAATGTGGAAATAATAGTATTTAATGCAGAAACCACTTTAGATGTGGTCCGGAAGTATAACTTGTATTGTGGAGGAGGATATTTACCACCAAAATGGGGCTTGGGGTTTACCTATCGTACACACACTTTATATTCCTCGGTTGAAGTGGAGAATGAAGTTCAGGAATTTAAGAAAAATGGTTTTCCTCTTGATTTTATTGGCCTGGAGCCAGGCTGGATGAACCGCTCCTATCCCTGCTCCTATGAATGGGATGAAGAGAGGTTTCCCAACCCTGAAGAGTTTGTAAAAAGACTACTTAACAAAGGAGTGAAAACTAATTTATGGATCAATCCATATATAGCTCCAAAAGCCAAATTACATGAAAAAATGTTGCCTTATGCCGGATCGCATAGTGTATGGAATGGGATTGTCCCTGATTATACTATGGAAGCGCCTCGGAAATTATTCATTGATTTTTATAAGAAAAATCAATTGGATATTGGAGTTTCAGGATTAAAAATAGACGAAGTGGATGGATATGACAACTGGCTTTGGCCCGATTTAGCTACTTTTCCCTCTGGAGTAAGTGCTGAAAAAATGCGCCAGATTTATGGGTTACTCCTTCAGGATATGGTGGCGGATTTGTATCATGAAAATAATCGCAGAACTTATGGATTGGTGAGGGCATCTAATGCGGGAGCTGCTCATTTGCCATTTGTGCTTTACAATGATTATTACAATCATCGGGATTTTATTACCGCTTTAATTAATTCTGGGTTTTCAGGTCTGCTATGGACACCCGAAGTTAGACAATCAGCCACCGGAGAGGAATGGCTCAGAAGAATGCAATCTGTGTGCTTTTCTCCTATGGCTATGATTAATGCCTGGTCGAGTGGAACCAAGCCATGGTCATACCCGGAAGTTTATAAGGAAGTGAAGGAGGTGGCCTTATTAAGGATGCAGTTATTACCTTATATCTATTCTACTTTTGCAGATTATCATTTTAATGGCACTCCACCAATCAGACCCATGCAACTTCTGGGAAATTTTTCAATGAAGGAAATTTCCGTAAAAGGAGACCTGGATGATACTGAAAATCCTTATGAAATGGCGCTGAAAAATGAATTGAAGGATCAGTATATGTTTGGAGAAAATATTCTGGTGGCACCTGTTTTTACTGGAGAAACTTTCAGAAATGTAGTACTGCCTAAAGGTAAATGGTATGATTTCTATTCTGGAGAATTTGCAGGTGAAGATGAAATCATTCAGGTAGAGGCCAAATTGGAGGAAATTCCACTTTTTGTAAAAGACGGAGGAATTATTCCAATGATAGCACCTGATTTACATGCTCCTCAAAAAGATGAAGATTTACCTTTGGAAATAAAATATTATGGAAAAGCTCCGGGTAGTTTTTTACTTTATGATGATGATGGAGAAACTTTTAATTATGAAAAAGGAGATTTTTCCTGGACCAGGCTAAAAGTAGAAAACAGTGAAACTCAAAATGGTGAACTTGAGAAAATAGAAGGAGAATATTTTGGCTATTCTGATATTTCCTGGAAATTTATGACAAAATAAGTTTTTCTGCTCTTTAGATAACCTCAATAAACATGAAATACATCCTTCTGATCTTTGCCATCCAAATTATAACTTGTACTTCAATTTTTGCCCAGGAAACAAGAAATGAAGAAAAAGACAAGGAAGAAATCCGTGAGCTGATAGATAATTACAGCCAGGCCAGGGAGCAAAAAGATGCCAACTTATTAAGACAGATCATTACTGATGAAATTGATCAGTTAGTGTCAACCGGGGAATGGAGGGTAGGAAAAACGGCCGCCTTGTCTGGTATGATGCGCAGCTCGAAGAAAAACCCCGGGTCACGCACTATTACGGTGGAGAAAATTCGGTTTATACATCAAAACTGTGGGATTGCAGATACCAGATACGAAATAAAAATGGAGGATGGTTCAGTGAGAAAAATGTGGAGTACTTTTATCGTGAGTTATGAGGAAAACATGTGGAAAATCACAGCCATTAGAAATATGCTTCCAGCCAAATGACCGATTTAATGGCCATAGATAATCCAAAACCCTGATAGACGTTTGGTTTTTAATATGGAAAATTTAAAAATCAAGAACAGAGTCACACTGGATCTCAATGTTTCGGCACCAATATTTAATTTGAAAGATATTTTTGGCAGGTCTATAAATTTGGAGGATTATCGTGGGAAAAAGGTATTCATTGCTTTTTTCAGACATGCAGGCTGTCCTTTTTGCAATTTGCGTGTCCATTTTCTTCAAAAAAAATATGAAGAATTGAAAGCTAAAAACCTGGAAATGATCTTTTTCTTTGAGTCTCCGGAAAGGGTATTGCTCAATAGCACATTTCATAGAGAAATATCCCCAATTCCATTACTTTCGGATGCGGAGAAAATCTGGTATCAAACTTATGGTGTTGAAAATTCAAAATCCAAATCTGTAAAAAGTCATTTAACTTCATTTATCCAAACTTCCATAAAAGCTAAGCTACTGGGTTTACCAGTCCATGTAATGGAAGAGAAGGAATCCATTACCACAATCCCTGCAGAATTTCTTTTGGATGAAAAGCTAATAATTAGAAAAATTCATTATTCTCAAGGCTTAAATGACCGCATGTCACTTGATCATATCCATGATTTTGTAGGAATCTGATTGGTAGAAATATATTTTTAATTTACTTAAACCCAAAAGCTGTTTAATTTTTAGCGTTTTGGGTTTTATTTTTTTAGCTTTTCAATAACTTATCTCTTCTATGTTGATTTTCCAATTAAGGCAAATTTGGACCACTAAACCAGCCTGCAAAAAACCTGTTTGAGCGTCAATAATCCCCCTCTCAAAGACAAGTAGCAAGTAACTTGGGTTGTCCTCCTTTTAGATTCAGAAAAAATACTATTTTTGAGAAGAGGAAAGATAATTTGCCCTGTTTATTCAGATCATGTTTAAATTTAATCCTTTCAACTGCAAAATGCCATTAAAGGAAATTCGGTTGATAATAAAAATCACCAATAGCGCTGCTATTAATATAAATTTATCATAACCCGAAAACCCTATTCTGACATTTTTCACTGTGAAAAACAAAACTTAAACAAGCTCTAATCTGAGTGGCATGACTATAATTTGATTACTAAAATTTAAAAAATGAAAAAGAAAAAACAACTAACAAATGTTTCGAGAAGATCCTTTATAGGGACTTCGATGGCTGCGGCCGCAGGTGTTACAATCTTACCCAGTAATGTGATTGCCGGTTTGGGATACAAAGCCCCGAGTGATAAATTAAATATTGCCGGAATAGGGATAGGCGGAAAAGGTTCTTCCAACCTGAAAAATATGGAAGCTGAAAACATAGTGGCACTTTGTGATGTAGATTGGAAATATAGTGCCCCGGTTTTTGAAAAATATGGAAAAGCCAAAAAATTCAAAGACTGGAGGAAAATGTTTGATGAGATGGGTAATGATATAGATGCGGTTATGATTGCGACTGCAGATCATACCCATGCTATTATTGCATCGCATGCCATTACTATGGGTAAGCATGTTTACCTGGAAAAACCACTTACCCATTCAGTTTATGAATCAAGATTACTGACCAGACTGGCTGCCAAACATGGTGTAGCTACACAAATGGGAAATCAGGGAGCTTCGGGTGATGGTGTAAGCCAAATGGTAGAATGGATTGCCAATGGAGAAATAGGAGAAGTTACCAAAGTTGAATCGTTTACTAACCGGCCTATCTGGCCCCAGGGTTTAAATACTCCTGGCCAAGGTCATTGGGTTCCTGAAACCCTTGATTGGGATTTATTTATTGGCCCGGCTAAAATGAGACCTTACAACGAAGTTTACCACCCGTGGAACTGGAGAGGTTGGTGGGATTTTGGAACTGGTGCTTTAGGAGATATGGCCTGTCATATTTTACATCCTGTATTTGAAAGTCTGGAATTGGGTTACCCTACAAAAGTTCAGGGAAATTCTACCTTGTTGTTAGAAGATTGCGCTCCAAATGCACAATCTGTAAAAATGGTATTTCCGGAAAGGAAGTCGAAAAAGAAAATGAAGGTTAAACTTCCAGAGGTAGAAGTTCACTGGTCTGATGGAGGAATTAAACCTATGCTTCCTGAGGGCTGGCCTGATGGTAAAGAATTTAATGTTTCAGGTGGTGGGGTAATTTTCCATGGTAAAAAAGATAAATTGATTTGTGGTTGCTATGGCGTGAAGCCTTGGTTATTGTCAGGGAGGACACCTAATGCACCAAAATTCCGCAGAACCATTGAAGAGGGGAGCGGTGGACACCATAAAGACTGGATAAGAGCTTGTAAAGAAAGTAAAGAAAACAGGGTAGAAGCTACCTCTAACTTTGAAGCTGCCGGACCATTCAATGAAATGGTGGTGATGGGTGTTTTAGCTGTTCGTTTACAAGGTTTAAACAAAGAATTGCTTTGGGATGGAGAGAAAATGGAATTTACAAACCTTAATGATAATGATAGCGTCAAAATGGTAGTGAGCGATACCTTTAAAATGGAAGATGGTCGTCCAAGATTCCAGAAGACCTGGACTGATCCTATAAATGCCAAAGGATTTGCTGCAGAGCTGATCAAGCACACCTACAGAGATCCTTGGAAATTGCCTGATATGCCTTAATAATCCTCTTACCAACCACCTCTAAAATTCAATTTTTTAGAGGTGGTTTTCATCTCACACTTCAGTCTATCTGGGGCTGACCCTTCCCTCCACACCATTTTGTTTTTCATAATATGACAAGACATCCGCTTTAAAACAAATTAAACTTCCCAATAGCTTAATTCAGGACTTAGCATATATCACTGGAATGCAATTAATTGTTAATAACTGTTGATTCAGGGGAATTTTTATTATTTCCCACATAATTTTGGCTACTTGAAATTTCAACCTAGAGCCATGACCAAATACGTTGTTGTTATAGCAATATTAATATCAATTAGCTTTTGTATAGTCTTTCTATTCTGGAATCAGGAATTACAGTATTCCAGGCCCACACCTGTTCCACAAAATCATATCGATATTCCTGTGTTAAGTAAGGTGAATTTTGAAGGGAAATTTGATGATCAATCCGGGAAAGTAAAACTGCTTCATTTTTTTAACCCTTCTTGTCCTTGTTCCCGCTTTAATACCAAACATGTAAGTTATTTAATGGATACCTATAAAGAAGATGTCAACTTTACTGTTGTTGTTCCCTTTGGTTCTGATGAGGAAGCTGTAAAAGAATTTTTCGGGAATTCTATTGAGATCCTGATAGATAACGAGGAAAAAGAATTGGCAAAATCATGTGGCGTATATTCAACTCCACAGGCTGTTATACTCGATCAAAAAAACACTTTATATTATCGGGGGAATTATAACAAGTCGAGATATTGTACCCTTCCTCAAAGTAACTATGCTGAAATAGCTATTAATCAATTACTGAATGGGTTACCTCCATCCAATTTTGAAAACTGGGCCACTCAGGCATATGGTTGTCAGTATTCAAAAAAGAATGACTTAACCCTTTTTTCAGCATTTTTGAAATTTAATTAACCTATTTTATACTGAATATTTAGGGGGTCAGTGGTAATATTTCCTGTTTCACTAAATTTCAAATCTTACATTAAAATAAATGATAGTAGTCCTTTATTATGATAGTGTCTACTAAATTAAAATGCTGACAATGCGTCATAACGAAGAAAGTATTTTATCAAATAACCAATCCAGATATATTTTTAAGGATATAAGGGAAAAGGCAAATAAAATAACCTCTTATACTCTAACAGGATATTTTCTGTTTGGTATCCTTATTTCTCCCGTTTATGATACCTGGATAATTGGAATAGGTGTAGGATCACTTTGTTTACTCGCTTATTTCTCAACATTAAAACTATTACCAGAAAGTAATCTCAACCAATATGTAGCCAGTGCCTCTTATGCCATTTTTATGGCTCAGTTTATTTATCAAATGCATGGCATGTTTGAAATGCATTTTTGGGCATTTATAGGAAGCACACTTTTAATTATTTACCAAAACTGGAAATTACAACTCCCACTATCCTTAATAGTGGCTATTCATCATGGATTATTTGCTTATTTGCAATTTTCCGGTGTGGATGAGATTTATTTTACCCAATTACAATATATGGATTTACAGACTTTTTTAATCCATATTTTTCTGGCCACCTTTATATTTCTGGTTTGCGGTTACTGGTCCTATGATCTTTCAAATAAAACATTGGAGATGGGACATAAAAATATCAAAATAAAGGCTCAAAGGGATGAGATTACCCAAAAGTCAGAAAGACTATCTCAGGTCAATGAAGAAATCAATACAATTAATCAAAATCTGGAAGAAATTGTGGCTCATAGAACCACAGAGCTAATGCTGGCGAAGGAAGAATTAAACTTATTCCTGTATAGAACTTCGCATGATTTAAAAGGACCTTTAGCCAGAATAGAAGGTCTTTTACAGTTGGCCAAATTGGATGAGAATGAGCAAGAGAAAAGCTATTTGCCCATGTTCGATGAAGTGGTTTGGGATATGAGTAAGACACTTGAAAAATTGTTGGCAATCAGTACCATCCATAATTACCCTTCCTCAGAGCAAAGTATTGGGATAACGAGGTTAATTGCCTATTTAAAAAATGAGTTTAAAGACCACTCAGGATCTATATCTTATCAATACCCCGAAGAATTTATTTTTATATCCAAACCTGTGCTTCTTAAATTAATCCTAAAAGCTATTGTAGAAAATGCACTTATTTTTCAATACCAAAAGCCCGAGGTTGTAGTGAGTTTTGAGGTTAAAAACAATAAAGTGTTAATCGTGAAAATTGCTGATAACGGTATTGGTATTGAGGAGAAAGAGATACCCAATATTTTTGAAATGTTTTACAAAGGGGCTATTCAGTCTAAAGGGAATGGCTTAGGTCTATTTATTGTAAAACAGGCCATCAAACCTCTAAATGGAGAGGTTACAGTGAAAAGTGAAGTGGGTAAGGGTACAACTTTTACCTTAACCATACCTGTGCAAGGAGAAAAAAATAAGGCTAAACTGCCACAGCCTGTTCAATTTATTGACTAATCTTTGTAATTCTTTAACACCTTTTTGCAGGTTAATATCATACTGGAATAACTTTCATTCGGAAACAAAATCAGCAGGTTTCTTTACAATTCTGCTGGAGCCCTTCCTTTAAAAAATTTTACTTTAATCAAAAGTCCCCGATTGACAAACATAGTGGGGATAAAGCCTTTTTTGTTGCCTCTAAATTTTACTTCCTTTCTGAAATTTTTTAAAACAAAAAAAATTCACAACCTTTAGGGTCTGCTAAATAAAAATTGAAAAATCTGATGATCACCATTCTTACAATAAATCAGTTGCTCTGGCTGAATAGAGGGAAATGCTCCCGAAAAATCTTTCTTAAATTGATTTCCACATTCTAAGAAACTTCAAAAACATGAAAGTTACACTAACAGTAATTTTTGAATTACTGATTTTTTATCTGCTTCTGGCTTGTCAGCCTGCTGAGGAAGAAATATTGGTCACCAATCTGGAGGAATTAAAAAAGGTTGTGGAAATCGCTTCTCCAGGAACTGATATTTTCCTGGCTGATGGCGTATTTGAAGGGGATAATCTGGAATTATCCGCCAAAGGTACAGAAGGAAAACTGATTCGAATACTAGCTAAAAATCCAGGAAAGGTCACCTTTAAAAGCGGGCTCAAACTGAAATCTGATTATTTTTCTCTTGAAGGAATTCAGTTTGAAGGGAGAGGGAGTGTGGAAATAGAAGGAGAAGACTGCCGACTGACCCAATGTCATTTTTCGGATTCTAAAGCTAATAAATGGGTGAGGGTTCTACCAGGAAGCAAAAAAATTGAAATTGACCATAATACATTCGAAAATAAAACAGGAAATACCACCACAAAAAAAGGGTGCCAGATGGTTCAGGTAATTGTACTGAATCAAAATGAACAGCATCATATTCACCATAACCTGTTTAAAGATATCCCTAAGGGTATGGAAAGCAATGGTTATGAAACCCTACAATTGATCACCAAAGGAAATCCATTCGATCCGCCTGCCGGGGATTGTAATAGTATTATTGAAAAAAACCTGTTTATTAGGTGCAATGGGGAATCAGAAATTATTTCGGTGAAATCGAATGGAAATATTATCAGAAATAATACTTTCAGGGAATCTAAAGGAGCTTTGGTATTGCGGCATGGGGATAATAACCAGGTTACTGAAAATTACTTTTTTGGTGAAGGAGAAAATGGGAGTGGGGGCGTAAGATTCCAGGGTAGCGGACAAGTTGTAGCCCATAATTATTTCCACAAACTTGGACAATTTGGTGTTTCCATGATGGATGGTACTCCAGATTATTTATACGTTCGGGTGGAAAATGGAGAAGTTTCCTTCAATACTTTTATTGATTGTAGGAAAACACTGACTATTGGCCTCAATCATTCAAAGCATCCTAATGGAACAGTACCAAAAGATTGTTTTATTTTAGGCAACCTTTTTTACTCGAAACAGGATGGTGAAGATTCTCCTTTTGTAAAACTGGTTCAAGATGATGAACCAGAGAATTTCATATGGAGTAATAATTTGGTATTCGGTAAACCCCAACCTTTGGCTAAAGGTTTTTTTGAGGCAGATCCCGTGTTGGAATTTCAGAATAATCACATAGGATTGCCTACCCAAAAAACGCCTTCCTTTCAATTAGAAATTCCTGAAAAAGAATTTTATACAATCGATTTACTTGGTCAGCAAAGAGGGATGAATAAAACTGTAGGTGCTATTCAATTTCCTGTAGATTCCCTTGGGTTTAAACCTGTTTCGGAAAAGGAAACAGGCACTGCATATTGATTTTATTAATTTTAAAAATACTTGAATCGGATTAACCTGAATTTATATAACACAAACTTTATAAAACATGAAATTTTCCTTGACATACCTTCTCCTGCTATTTGGATTTATTTTTTACAGTTGTAATAAACCGGCTGAGGATGAAAAAGTAGCTGATACTCCTCCGGTTATTGCTCCATTTTCGGATGTGGATACGCTTTGTATCAACGACTGGTGGAACAGAGCCGAAAATAATATTGTCAATTTGAAAGTAGATCGCAAAGATGTTATCGCTTTTGGAATTTATACTGTAGCCAATCAGACGCTTAAACTATCTGCTCAGCTTTTTCCACTTTACCCCAATGAATCCAGGGAAGTAATTCTTGAAATCAATGAAAATGGGAGCTGGAAAGAAATTCAAAGACAAAACGTGAATGACCTGGGGTGGTCTGCTTTATTCCGGGTAGAAAACTGGGATGATTCCAAAGATGTTGCTTATCGCCTGTTGCATGGAGAAAGTGCCTCCTTTGAGGGTAAAATCAGGAAAGATCCAAAGGATAAATCAGAAATTGTGGTGGCGGCCATGTCCTGTAATTCTAATAAAGACAGGGGCATGCGGGAAAATTATATCAGGAATATTAATCACCAGGATCCTGATCTGGTGTTTTTTGCCGGAGATCAATCCTATGATCATAAAGAGCATACGGCAGCCTGGTTGAAATTTGGCCTGCAATTCAGGGATTTGTTCAGGAAACGACCCTGTGTCACTATTCCGGATGACCACGACATTGGCCAGGGTAATCTGTGGGGTGAAAATGGCAAAATAGCCAAAACACCAGCAGGCTCTGATGGTGGATACTTTTACCATCATGAATATGTAAAAATGGTAGAGCGTTGCCAGACTGCCCATCTACCAGATCCATTCGATCCCACACCTGTGGAACAGGGAATTGGAGTTTATTACACTAATTTGATTATTGGAGGAGTAGATTTTGCCATCATAGAAGACAGGAAATTTAAATCAGGTCCGGAAGGGAAAATTCCTCAACAAGGACCAAGACCCGACCATATCCGAAACCCGGACTACGATCCCAAAAGTGTGGATGTGGAAGGATTGAAATTATTGGGAGACAGACAGCTGGAATTTCTGGACCAGTGGGGTGCTCCAAATCCTGAATTGGCTTTTAAAGCCGTACTTTCCCAAACAGGATTTTGTGGAGGAGCTCATTTACATGGTAAAAAGGATAACCGTCTTCATGCCGATATGGATTCGAATGGCTGGCCTCAAACGGGAAGGAATAAAGCTTTGGAAGCGATCAAAAAAGCAAATGCGGTGCATATTGCGGGTGATCAGCATTTGGCTACCGTCATTCAGCATGGGATTGAGGAGCATGAGGATGGCCCATGGGCATTCGTGGTACCTGCAATTGTGAATAATTATTATGGCAGATGGTGGTGGCCACTGGAAAAGGAAAACGGAGTCAATCATGATGAAAATAATCCCTTACCATGGACAGGAAATTACTATGATGGTTTCAACAACAAAATTACCATGCATGCCTATGCAAACCCGGACAATGAATCCAATGGAGCAGGTTATGGACTAATCAGATTTAAAAAGGAAACAGATGAAGTGACTTTTGAATGCTGGCCAAGAAGTGCAGATGTAACCCAACCGGAGGCCAAACAATTTACCGGCTGGCCTATGACTATTCGTTTGTAAAAAGAATTACAACTTCTATATAGTTCCTGTAAAAGGGAACTATATTTTTTTCTGTGGAGTGGGGATTGTGTGCGACCAATTTGTGATTAAAGAAATCAGGGCAAAGATTCATCAAATAACATGGTAATTTTCTTTGAAGTTCATAGTGTTGAACCCTTGCTGGAAAAATCAATCATTGGTGGAAATTATGAAATGATCGGAAGGCATCTTATATTACCCTTTTATTGCCAGCCTCCTACTAATTGAAAATGAAAAATGTTGTACTTTACCCGTTTGTCGGGTTATTAGCCGTACTTTGTTTTAGCCAATGCACCGGGAAAAAACCTGCACCCCAAAATGAAAAGCTAAATGTATTATTTATTGCTGTGGATGATTTAAGGCCAGAATTGAATTGTTATGGTGCCCATCAGATTAAATCTCCTAATTTCGACAGACTTTCAGCAATATCTACTCAGTTTAACCAGGCTTATTGCCAGCAGGCTGTTTGTGCCCCTTCCAGAAATAGTATTTTAACCGGCCTCCGACCCGATGTCATGGGCATCTACGATTTATATACTTTTTTCAGGAGGAAAGTTCCTGAGGTGACCACACTTCCCCAACATTTTAAAGCACACGGGTATATTACAGAACGCATCGGTAAAATCTACCACACTGGTCATGGCAACAAAGACGATAGTTTGTCCTGGTCGAATCCCCCTGAGAAATTGTGGAGGCCGGAGGAAATAAGTCATGGAGATACTATAGGACTGGAAAGAGATTTTCCTGCCATTGATGGTAAAAAACTCCCGTATTATAAATCTCCAATGCCCGAGGGAAACATGACAGATGCTACGATTGCCGACCATGCTGTTCAGAGATTGAAAAACCTGAAAGATTCTTCCTTCTTTTTGGCCGTAGGATTTATTAAGCCCCATCTGCCCTTTGTGGCTCCACAACAATATTGGGATTTGTACGATCCGGCTGAAATAATAATCCCGGAAAGGAAATCTCCTGAAGGAATGCCTGAAATGGCCTTACATCAGTTTGGAGAATTGCGGAAATACCATAATATTCCGGTAGAAGGATATTTGAGTGACGAAACCTCCAAAAATTTAATTCACGGTTATTATGCGGCTACAAGTTTTATAGATGCGCAGCTGGGGAAACTCCTGGATGCCCTGGAAAGTGAGGGGTTGTCCAAAAATACGATCATTGTATTGTGGGGAGACCATGGATGGAAATTAGGTGATTATGGAGGTTGGTGTAAGCATACCAATTTCGAATTGGATACCAGAGTTCCCTTGTTTATTTATGACCCAGGAAATCCGGAAGGGCAAAAAACCAATTCTCTTGCTGAACTGGTAGATATTTATCCTACACTTTGTGCAATGGCTGGACTACCAGCTCCTGCGCATCTGGAAGGGCAGAACCTTGTCCCCATCTTGGAAAACCCTGAAGCAAAAGTCAATCAGGTGGCCATAAGCCAATATCCAAGAGGAGAAAACCTTGACTATGACCGCAAAAAGACGATAATGGGTTACAGTATGCGCTATGAAAATTTCAGGTTTACCAGATGGCAAAACTACGAAAAGCCAAATGAGGTAATAGCTTTAGAGTTATATGATCATTCAAAAAGTCCCCTGGCAGAAAAAAACCTGGCCGATCTTCCTGAATATCAGGAAAAAGTAAAAGAATTGGATGGGCTACTTTCGGCTGAGCTGGGAAAATATCAATTGAATTTATCAAGACTGACTCATTAATCTAATAATATTTTCCCTTATCCGGGAGGGGAAGTACATAATGAAAATCTGAGTTTGATTTGATTATAAAAGAAGTATACCAAGGGTAATTGTCCAGATTATAAACATCAGGGTCAAATAGCCGATGTATTTATTTAAATATTCATTTTGTGCTCTGTTTATGATATCAAGATTTGGAATGTAAGAGCCATTTAAAAAGTCAATGAATGTAAAAGCCTTCTTATTCTCCAAATATCTCCAAAGACATTTGTAAATCCAGCGGACGAATGCTCCAATGTAATTCAAAAGAAGAGCGGGTAAACTCATTACTTTACTTAATGAAAAAATGGTTTTTAAGGGCAGAAAATAGCCAGGCTATTACTATTATTCGGATTCCATAAAGTAACCAGTTTTTTTCTATTATGTATATAGCAATTGAGTTACCTTTTCATTAAAAAAATGAAGCGTTTTGTTAAATTTCGACCTCAATATAAACAAGCTTTTAAGTATTGAAAGCCCTTAACTTTCTGTGGGCAGCGATATGGTTTGGTGGATATTTGTAATTCTTGCCAGATGATGGTCATCGTGTTCAGCCATATAATAGGCCAAATCCAAAATACTTAATGGCCTTTGTAATGGAGTGTAGAAGGCATTTTTAAAAATTTTATCATTTTTTAATTTGGAAATGGTTTCCAGTGTTATCCTCCTTTGGTCGGCAAATTGAATGAGTAAATGGTCAACATTTTCATTATTTAATTGTGGGGAGGCCGGACTTTTGGTATTGGAAAGATTTATTATTCTTTTACCCTTTAAAATACTGGAAATGAATTTCTGCCAAACAAGTTCCATTTCTAAAAGGTGCCTGATATTTTCCATTATCGACCATTTTCCTTCAGGCCGAATAACCTGAATAGAATCGGAAATCTTAAGGGTTTTTACTCTCAGTCTGATGGATGTTCCTTCAAGCCTTTCCAAAAGAGAGGGAAATATATTTTGATTTCCTGGGAATTCAAATTGTCTTTCAAACCAACCAATTTGGTTCATATTTTCCTGGGTTTTTTGAGTCCTTTGTACTAAGCCTTATCGGAATTAATGAAAGGTTTAGGTATCTGGTAATGAGATACAAATACCAAAAGTTCCTTAAATAATGATAATTCTTATTACAATAGTATTATTTTTATGTTAAAAATCAGAGGGCGGTTAATAAAATTAATATTCAATTAACATTAAGAATAGATAATTTTGTGGATCAATCCTTCTGAAATAGGTTTAAATTTTAAGCTTCCTCCGGTTGTAATTCAGAAACAGGCTGAAGATTTTTTAGGGTTATTAGCATAAATTTTTGGTGTTCAATGTGGATAATAACAAAATCTGCCAATGTGGACATTACTTTTCCGGCACTATTCTTTAGTTCTAACTTTTGTTGAGTAGCATTTTCCGGAATCATTTTCCATTTTGCTGTCAAAACCCGATTAACTGATTTGCCTATTAAATCGCCTCGGGTGAAACCACACAGTTTTACCAATTTATTGTTGGTGTAGCATATATTTAAGCTGGTATCTAAGATTAATAAACCATTGCTTACATTATCCATCGCCTCAGATAATAGCCTGTCCCTTATTTGAGCTTCAGAAATTTTTTGCTGTAATTCTGCTGTAGATCGGGACATTTCCTCCTGAGTGGATTGTAATTCTTCCATGTTTTGCCGTAATTCTTCTTCACTGGCCTGGAGTTGCTCAGTAGCCATACGGGATTCCTGCAATAGTTTATTGGTTAGTGCCTGATTTTTCACAGTGGCAATAGTGGTTCCCAGTCTTGAAGCCACCTGTTCAATAAATTCCCGATGATGATTTTCGTAATCGGTAAAGGAAGCCAATTCGATAATTCCCTCCACTTTTTCCTGGTTGATAACCGGAACTACTATCAAAAACCGGGGATTAGCTCCCCCCAGTCCCGAGGTAATTGCAATATAGTTATCCGGAATTTCCGACATATAAACTGTATCTTTTTCCAGCCATGCGGCACCCAATAATCCTTCTCCCTTATAAATGGTTTTGTTAATGTACTTTTTTCGATCGTAAGCATAGCAGGCCGCCAAATTCATGGTCTCTTCTCCATTTTTTTCCAGATCATTTTTAATGAAGATACCGCCCTGATTACTGTTGGTGTATCTGATCAATAAAAGTAAAGTATCCAAAGCAAGCGCCTCCTGGTTGCTAAAGTTGTTTTTCATGACATCCGCAAATTGGGCCAGTCCCTGGTTAGTCCAGTTTCTTTTTTCATCTTCCTGAGCCTTGAGCTCCAGTGCCTGGTTTTTGGAAGATATATCTTTTAAATTATCTTTTATTCCCCTGGTGAGTTGTTTGAAACTTGATGTTAATTGTCCAATCTCATCCTTTGATCGTACTACCAGTTTTTCGTCCTCATATTTATCTGCATCTTTTATAAATTCCTTAATGCTGTTATGTAAATAAATAATAGGGTTTGAAATAATTCTGGCATAATAAATCATCATGAGTACCCCGGTCAGAATTAAGAAGAAAATAGAAACCAGCAGGAAAAGCATTGAAAAACTTTTAAAACCTTCCACTTTGGATTCAATCAAAAGCTGCAAATCATCAGCCACTGGCTGAATTGTGTTCGAAATGCCGGAAAGTTGAGCCAAAAGGCTATTTTCTCCGTTTCCTGAAATTTGTTTTTCAAGCGCAACAATCTTATCGAAATGAGTGGTGTACGCCTTTATATAGGAAATCATTTTTTGTTGATAAACTGAATCCGAATTAGGCTGTTGAAGAATAAATGCTTCAAAGTTTTGAGCCGTTTGGTGAAGTTTATCCCTATACTTTATATCATTCCTCAGCATAAAATCTTTTTCATGCTTCCGCAGGGTAAGTGCAAAGATTTTCTCCTTTTCAGATTTCCCTTTTTGCAGATCATGTGCATATTGCCTCATTTCCCCTTCAAGGCCATGATCCTTAAAACCCCGATCAAAATAAGTCTGCACAAGTTGATCAAAATTTTGATCATAACTTAGCATTAACGCCTCTGCTTTTTTGAGCTTTATTTTTATCTGGGCATCTTCTGCTACTGGTCTTTTTTTGATAGCAGAAAGCAAACTGTAGAACCGATCAATATGGAGTTTATGTTCTTCAAGGGAAGGACAATTTTGTGTATCCAGAAATGCTAAGGATTTCCGGTCTTCTAATAGAAATTCCTTCTCATTTTTTCTGGCGTTTGACCAGTGGAGCAGAAGTTGTTCTATGCTGTTTTTGTCTTTCTGAAGTTGGTTGGCTTTATCTGATAACCAATAAGAGGTTCCTCCGCCTATACTTCCGATTAGAATAAAGATTAAAAATGATAGTCTTATTTTAGCTTTAATGCTTCTCATAGCTGGTTTTTGCTGGTAGCAGTTGAAAAGTTAGTAATTTGTTTAATAATATTTTTTAGTTGAAAAGTACAAAAAACAGACCTCTGGAATCGAATGAATATTAATTCCTGTCACCTTGATATAATCAAAACAAAATTCTATTAATTTTTATTTTTATTATAAATAATATCGTTTATTTATGTGTATGCGCTATTTTTTTAGAAAGTTTTTGTTGTTTTCATTGTTATAACACAGGGATTGTTACATGATTTATGAACACAAAATGAATCAGGTAAAAATAAATCTTAATAGAAAATAAATGGCCCTGGAATTTTTACCCCATATTCATTTTTAAAGGAATTCAGGTGACCAATTGAAAAGAAATTAAAGGATTGATCTTATAAAATAGAAGGTTTAATTCTTCCAGGCAAAATAAATGGAATGAAGTTAATGTCAATATTTTTAGAACTTATGATTGCCCCAATTTTAAATGTTTGAACACTTTATTACTATATTTAATTAGATTGATTCCAAACAAAATTTAGATAAGCAAGTATTCTTATATATACAAATATTTTTAAAGTATTAATTAATATTACTTATTTTTTATTCTATTTCAAATTTTAATTTCCTTCACAATATTTTATAACATCGTTCAAGAGGATGCAATTATGGGGTAATATTCACATACTTATTTAGAGGAGTTAAAAATTTATTTTTTCAATCTTCATAACAAACCAAAATGAAAAGATTTTTTCTATTAATCTCCTTAACTTTTTTCACAGCTTCAGCTGGTTTTTGCCAGTTCTTTTTTGATGTGGAAATAGACACTGCATGGACTCCTACAGAAGTAGTGATGCCTGCATCCCCTTTAAAAAAACAAATTATTTTCATAGGAGGAACTGACATCGTTCAGACCACTGCCACTTATGGAAATGAAGCTGGCCAGGCATTAGCTAAAGAATGGCATGACTTCATTGGATTCACTGAAGATACTACTTCTGATGATCTTGGATGGGTTTCTGTAAACCACGAAATGGTTCAGGCCAATGACAGTATTGGTGATGGTGGTGGAATGACCGTTTTCAAAATCAGAAGAGCTCCAGTTACGGATGAACTGGAAGTAGTTGAACAAACCTTATCTGATGGAAGAACTGGTAAATTTTTTAATGTTGATTTTGTAAACACCGTAGGAGAAACAGGAATGAACTGTGGTGGTATTGTAGGCCCAACTGGTAGAATCTGGACTGCTGAGGAATGGTTCAGATCAGGCAACAGTAGCCTTGGGGATACCAGAGATACTGCAGACTGGACAATTGATACTGATATTGTTGGTGATTTTAATGGACAAAGCATTAAAAAATATGAGAATTTCAACTATATGGTTGAAATCGACCCAAGAGAAGCAAAAGCGGTTAGAAAGCAATACAACTGGGGAAGACAACCATTTGAAGGTGGTGCTGTTATGCCTGACAATAAAACAGTTTATACTGGAGCGGATGCTACTCCGGGTTTATTTACAAAATTTGTGGCTGACGTAGCCGGTGACTTTACAAAAGGTAAAACTTATGTTTACAAGCATGACAATGCTGGTGATCCATGGGTAGAAATGGACAACGAAAGCCTTGAGGAAATGTTGAATTTCACAGAAGAAGCTTTAGCAAAAGGAGCTACCATGTTCAATAGACTAGAGTGGGTGGCTACTGACGGAGAAAAAGTTTATATCACTGAAACTGGTAGAGATGGCATTGGAAGCAGATTTGAAAATGGAGCTGCTTTAGGAGGTGTATTAGATTACCACTGGTTGAAGCCGGTAAGAATGAGACATCCTGCAATGGTAGATAAGCCAGATGATCAGGTAATCGATTTTGTAATGAAAGGTGGATTTAATGATTACTACGGAAGGGTTATTGAATTTGATCCTGCTACAGGAAAAGTAGAAACCTACCTTGAAGGTGGACCTTACTTTGAAGAATCTCCGGAAGCTGGAGTTTACCCATTCAAACATTTATCTAATCCTGATGGTCTTTCTGTTTTTACATTACAAGGTAAAAAATATATGATTATCAATGAAGACCTCAATGGTACTTCAAATGGTAGAGTGCCTGCAGGTGTAAGCAACAGAACTTGCGAGCTTTACCTATTACCAATGTCTATTGAAAACCCAACTACAGAAGATTTAACCAGAATTTCTATCGTACCAGTTGGTGCAGAAGTTACCGGAGCCATCATGACTTCAGATGGAAAAACTATGTTGGTGAATTCACAGCACCCATCTGACGAAAACCCATTCCCATATAATCACTCTTTAACTTACGCGATCACTGGATGGGATGGTGCAATCACTGCTTTGGAAGAAGAAGATTCTTTTGTATCTGAAGCTGACGGATTCAGCATTTTCCCAAATCCTGTTTCTCAAACCTTAGAGTTTAATACCGTAATTGATGCAGCTATTTATACTTCTAATGGTAAAAGGTTAAAAGTGATCAGAAATGTAAAATCTATGGATGTTTCTGATCTTGCCGCAGGATTGTATATCATCAAAGCGAAACTTCAGAACCAGGAAGGAACAAAATCCTTAAAGTTTATCAAGAAGTAATTTTTCCATTCTTCTACAAAAGGGTCATGTATTTTCGTGGCCCTTTTTTCCCTTAATTACTGTTCTGGCCTATGCCAAAAAGCTAAACTTCATGAGAACATTTCAATTTTCTTTGCTAACGATTTTAATTTTTACGGGGACATTTTACCTGTCTTCTTTTACCCAAACTGATGATTCCGACCAAACACCGGTCGCTATAATTTCCAATCGATATTATGCAGATTTGGAAAAATTTAAATCTGAAACTGAACAACTCAACCAAATAGCCGGATTATTTTCCACAGATTCTTCTCATCTTTCTGATCTCCGGGATCAATTAATTTTAACCAGGCAAAGATTTAAGCAAATCGAGTTTCTGGCTGAAAAGCTCGATCCTGAATTTGTGAAAGATTATATTAATGGCCCGCCTTTAAAAAGCCTGGAGCGAAATTCTCCAAGCCTGAGTATTCTAGAACCAGAAGGTTTGCAGGTACTCGAAGAAATTATTTTTAGTGATGAGGCTTTTGAGGAAAAAGTTCGATTAAAAAACCTTACTTCCAGCCTTGAAAAAAATGCCGGAATTTTGGAAAAATATAATCGAAAATATTTAATTACGGACAGGCTTATATTTGAAGCGGTTCGGTTTGAAATTATACGAATTTTTACCCTGGGACTTTCCGGGTTTGATTCACCTGAAACCAGTCTGGCAATCAATGAGGTGGAAACTGCCCTTAATTCTTGCGAAAAAGCGCTTAAAACTTATCATCCTTTAATTGCCAGCAAAGCTCCTGAATTGCCGGAAAAACTTTCCCAAAAATTCAGCGGAGCTAGAGCATATTTAAATCAAAACAATACGTTTGAGTCCTTCGATCGTTTACATTTTCTCAAAATATACCTCAATCCTTTATTTGCACTTGTGCTTGAAGCTCATCGGAAACTTGGAATAGAAACTTACTACGAAACTTCTAACCTTAACCTGGAGCATAGCGTGAATTATAATGCAAATTCAATTTTTGCCAATGACTTCTTAAATCCGTTTTACTATTCTCTTCTCAGGAAAAAGGATTATACTCCCGAGATAATCGATTTGGGAAAAACTTTATTTTTCGACCCAATTCTTTCCAATACCAATGAAAGAGCCTGTGCTTCCTGCCATCAGCCTGAATTAGCCTTCACCGATGGTATGAAAAAAAGTACGGCCACAGGCTTTGAAGGAACTGTAAAACGAAATAGTCCAACCCTTATCAATGCGGTTTATGCCGACCGGTACTTCTATGATTTTCGCACAGATGTGTTGGAAAACCAGATAGAGCACGTGATTACATCTCATCAGGAATTCCAAACTGATTTTATACGACTCATAGAAAAATTATCGCAAAGTGAAGAATACAAAGCGAAGTTCAACGAGGCATTTCCTCAACAGGAACTTGAGGGCATTCAGAAACACACCATTTCTCAGGCCCTTGCTGCCTATGTCATTTCTTTGTCAGGGTTTAATTCTCCTTTCGATCAGTATGTGAGAGGGGAAATTAGTGAACTTGACCCTGCTGTGAAAAATGGCTTCAACCTTTTTATGGGGAAGGCTGCCTGTGGTACCTGTCATTTTGCACCGGTTTTCAATGGAACAGTTCCTCCAAAATACCATGAATCAGAAACCGAAGTGCTTGGAGTTCCAGCAGACACTTCCACCACCCACACCCAAATTGATCCTGATATGGGTCGGTATAATGGCGTTTTAAAAGAAAGAGCCAGTATTTTTGAGCACTCATTCAAAACCCCAACGGTTAGAAACATTGCCCTTACTGCACCATACATGCACAATGGAGTTTATGAAACACTGGAAGAAGTGGTTGATTTTTATAATAATGGAGGGGGAATTGGTTTAGGATTAGATGTCCCAAACCAGACGCTTCCTGAAGACGAATTAGGGCTCAGTGATAAGGAAAAAGCGGAGTTGGTAGCATTTATGAATGCCTTAAGTGATACCACAAATATGACAACTATTCCTCAGGTCCTACCCAAATTTCCCGAAAACCTAAAATTGAATGACAGGGTAATCGGGGGGGAGTATTAAGTCGTTGGACTGAAATAACTAGCTTATAATTTGCCATAAATTGTTGAAAGTGAGATGTAGTTTCTCAATATTAAAAAGTACAGGTACTTAAGTATATTTCAACTAAAAATATTTTGTTCATAATAACGTGCTAACATTAATCAAATGATAATAGACGATTAACATTGTTTAAGCATCTGATTGTGAATTTTAAGCAGTCAATTTTTTGAATCCGATTGAAATTCCCTCCCTTTTCAGAAAGGGAATTTTCAGTTTTTTTTCAACTCCAATAATTATGTCCATGCCAAAAAACATTACTTTTTTCAAAAGGTTAAAAAACCTTTTTTTGCTTTTATTATTTTCCACAGTTGCAGCCAATGCCCAGGAACTAAACCTTCTTGGAACTTACCAGACAGGTATATTTGATGATGGTGGAGCAGAAATTCCCGCTTACGATCCAGCTACCAAAAGGCTTTTCGTAACCAATGGAGGTACGGGAATGATAGATATGCTTGATTTGTCTGATCCTGCAAACCCCACCTTAATTTCTTCATTCGATGTAGAAGATGCCGTTCCCGATGGAGGAATCACAAGTATCGCTACAAAAAATGGATTGGTAGGGGTGACCGTTGAATTAGGAACTGAAAATGGAAAGGTTGTATTTTTTAGTGCTTCAAATACTGATTCAGTAGTGGCAATAGTGGAAGTTGGCGCTTTGCCAGACATGCTAATTTTCATGGAAGATGGTACTAAAGTTTTAGTCGCAAATGAGGGTGAGCCTGCAGACGATGGTTCAGTTGACCCTGAAGGTTCTGTAAGTATCATCAGCACAGCTACATTTGAGGTGGTTACAGCCGATTTCAAGGAATTTAATGGTCAGGAAGAAGCATTAAGAGCAAGAGGTGTAAGAATTTTTAAGGGAAATATGACGGCCAACGATGTAGAACCCGAAGGTATCTCCATTTCTCCTGAAGGTTCAACTGCCTTTATTACCTTACAGGAAAATAATGCATTTGGTGTCCTGGAAATTGCCTCAGCTACTATTAAGGATATCCTGCCAATGGGTTATAAAGATCATAGCAAAGCCCAACCTAAATTGGATGTGTACGAGTTTAACGAACCCCCTTTAGATGCTGAAAGGAATATTTTGTTTGGTGGATTGTCAGGATTATTCTTCGAAGGAATGACAGAAGATGGAAAGTATGCATTTGTAACTGTTCCGGACAGAGGGCCTAATGGTGACCCGGTTGAAGTAGGAGATTTAGCCAACCTTAAAAAACCGGTTACAGTAAGACCATTTCTCATTCCCGAATATCAGGCACAGGTAATTAAATTTACACTTGACAAATCAGGAAACATTGAAATTACTGAAAAAATTGACCTGACCAGACCTGATGGCGTGACCCCGATAAGCGGGCTTCCCAATATCCCTGGTGCGGATGAGATACCTGCCCAGCCCATTGATGGTGATGATGGTGACTACATGGATGCGGAAGGAAATTACTTCAAAAAACTGCCTTACGACAAATACGGAGCTGATTTGGAGGGAATAGTGATTAGCCCAACTGACGGTTCTTACTGGATGGTAGATGAGTACAGGCCTGCCATTTATCATTTTGCCCCTGATGGAATATTAATTGACAGATTTGTGCCTGAAGGTACAGCTGCCCTGGCTGATTCTGCAGCCGGAACTTATGGTAAAGAAACACTTCCTGCTGAATTGATTAACAGAAGACCAAACAGAGGATTTGAAGCCATGGCTTTGGATACTGATAAGGGAATTTTATACGCCTTTATCCAAACACCACTTTCCAATCCGGACCGATCTACAGGAGATCAATCCGGAATGATAAGAGTGATCGGTATCAATCCTGAAACTGGTGAGGCGGTAGCCGAATATGTTTATATTTTGGAAAAGCCTTCTTTTAGATTAGGTAATGTAGATAAAATGGGTGATGCAGTTTACGATCCTTCTACAGGTAAATTCTTCACGCTGGAAAGAGATTCAGGAAATGATCCACTGAATAAAAAATATATTTTTGAGGTAGATTTCAGAATGGCTACAAATATCCTTGAAATGGATATAGAAGGAATTACAGGCAAAACGCTTGAAGCACATACACCGGATGAAATGGTAGCAGCCGGGATTATGCCTGTGAATAAAATGAAAGTGTTGAACCTGCCAACCTTGGGATATCTTCCCAGTGATAAGCCGGAAGGACTGGCGCTATTGCCTGGTGGCAACTTAGCAGTGCTGAATGACAATGATTTTGGGCTTGCCGGTCCTGAACTATCTACCATTGGATTAGGTATAATCAAATTTGAAGGAAAAAACAATGCACTGGACGCCAGCGATAAAGATGATGCAATCAATATCCAGAACTGGCCAATATTTGGCATGTATATGCCAGATGGTATTTCTTCTTTTTCTGCTGGTGGTAATACTTATTATGTAACTGCCAATGAAGGCGATGGAAGAGATTATGATTTCTTTTCGGAAGAAATAAAAGTAGGAGATGAAGATTATGTGCTTGATCCTGTGGCTTTTCCAAATGCTGCAGAACTAAAAGCAGATGAGAAATTAGGCAGACTGGTATCGACTACCGAAAATGGAGATATCGATGGAGATGGTGACTATGATCAAATTTTTGCCTTTGGTAGCAGGTCATTTTCTATCTGGGATGCTTATGGAAATCAGGTTTATGATTCCGGGGATGATTTTGAACAAATCATTAAAATGGAAAATCCTGATTTTTTCAATGCCAGTAATGATGATAATGAATTTGATAACAGAAGTGACAATAAAGGCCCTGAACCAGAAGGAATCGCCATTGGTGAAATCAATGGTAAAACCTACGCTTTTATTGGTTTGGAAAGAGTAGGGGGCATTATGGTGTACGATATCTCTGACCCTGAAAATGTGGCATTTGTATCTTATACCAACAACAGGGATTTTTCTGCGGATGCCGAAACTCCTGAAGCTGGTGATTTAGCTCCTGAAGGATTAGAATTTATTAGTGCTGAAAACAGCCCTACCGGAGCCCCATTATTAGTAGTAGCCAATGAGGTGAGTGGTACAACTTCTATTTATGGCATTGGTGAAGCTCCGGCTAAACCTACACTTTGGGAATTGGTAAAGGCTGATTCAAATTTCAGTATTTTGGAAGAAGCTGTCATAAAAGTGGGCTTAGAAGATGCCCTTAATGAAGACATATTAACTGTTTTTACTCCAGTGAATTCAGCTTTTGAAGCTTTGTTTGAAGCTCTGGATGTAGAGGGCATTGAAGATATTTCCTTGGATGATTTAACTCCGATCTTACTTTACCATGTTGTTCCCGGTATTACCATGTCTGGCGATCTTGAAGATGGCCAGGAAATTCAAACCCTTGAAACTTCGAATGTAAAAATCAGCATTATGGATGGGATTGTTAAAGTGAATGAAGCTAAAATTGACCCTGCTGATGTAATGGCATTGAATGGTGTGGCTCATGTAATTGATATGGTATTAATCCCCGAAAGCGAACCTGAGTTTGGCATCACAAGTTTCACGCTTGTTAACAGCATGACTAATGAAGATATTGGGGAAGTAAAGGATGGCGATACAATCGATCTATACGAGATTGGAACAATGAAAATTAATTTTAGAGCCAATGCCATTCCAGAAACTACCGGCAGTGTAAAAATTGAAACAGGTAGTTATACAAGATTGGAGAATGTCTTTCCATATGCAGCTTTCGGAGATACTAATGGAGATTATGAAGACTGGATGCCAAAAATTGGTACGTATACCATGACCGCAACACCATATACTGAAGCGGCCGGAAAGGGAGATATGGGCACGCCATTAAGCATTACATTTGAGATTATACAATCAAAAGCGCCTTCTATTTTTACTTTAGTAAATTCCGATTCTAATGAGGATATTAAAAAGCTAATGGATGGTGAGGTAATTAGTCTGGATGAAATTGGTACTTCAAATGTAAATATCAGGGCAGATTTTGAAAATGTTAAAGAGGTAATGTTTGGGTTAAATACCAATCCAAAACACAGGGTTGAAATTGTAAAGCCTTATGCATTATTTGGTGATAAAAATGGTGATTATTATGTTTGGACTCCTTCTGCAGGGGATTATAAAATTTCTGCAACTCCTGTAATGAAGGATGGTGCTATGGGTGAAACCAGAAGTATTATGGTTACATTCGAGAGTGGTGCCTCTTCAAAAATAGCAGTCAATCCGACTGTCGGAAGTTTGGGAGATATCTCTATTTATCCAAACCCTGTGACAGATCAATTGAATATTGCCATTGCCAATAAGGAAAAGACTTCAGTAAAATATAGCATTTTCAGTCTTGAAGGAAGGGTGTTATTTCAGGATGCCAAAAGTGAAATAGTGGGTAATACAGTAATTTCTATTCCTTTTGGAAAAATGAATCTGGATAAAGGCCTCTATATTTTGAAGGTGAATTCTGGATACAATGACCTGAAAACCTTTAGATTCTTATTGAAATAATATTTAATTGAGTTTTATTAATTTCTTGAAGACAAAGGTGGTTTTTACCTCCTTTGTCTTTTTTGTTATTCAAAGCATTATGAGGAGAAGCCTAATTACCGAAAATTTTCTATTGTTTTGCATGACGCTATTAGTGACGAGTTGTATCCAGCATCCATCCCATGAAGATGAGGTAAAAAATGGGGAAGGAGAAAAAATTGCCCGCCAGTATTGCAATAGTTGCCATGTATTTCCCCAGCCAGAATTATTGATTAAAAGCTCCTGGAAAGATTATGTGTTGCCCCGAATGGGCTACATGCTTGGTATTTACGAAACTTCTAATGAAAGAAAAGCATTGATAGAAAGCGGGAAAGGTGGAGCATTGGTAGAAAATCGAAATATTTTTCCTGAAACACCAAAAATTGAAAAATCCGATTGGGAGAGAATAAAACAGTATTATCTGGAAAATGCTCCTTTACAGATTGAAAATCAGAGAGAAAGGGAAATAGAAACAGGCCTTCCGATTTTTGAGACTAAAATTCCGGATTTTAAACTTTCCCCTCCGGGAACTACCCTGGTGAAAATTTTAAAAGAAGGAGGGTATGTGATAGGTGATGCCCATACCAAAAAAATTTACCAGTTTTCTGCCGATGGTAAATTAGAAAAAATGGCAAATGTAAAGGAAGGGGCAGTCAATTTAATTGAAAGAGATAATGATCTTTTAATTACGGTGATGGGTTCATTTTCTCCCACTGATAATCCTTCGGGATTCCTAATGAAACTCCCATTAAGTCCTACGGAAAGGCCCAAAAAAATCATTGATCATTTGCAAAGACCTGTTCATGCTATTGATACTGATCTCAATAATGATGGCATCATGGATTTGGTAATTTGTGAATATGCCAAATGGACAGGCGGATTGTATTGGTGGAAAGGAATGCCAAATGGTTCTTTTGAACGCCATCCTTTGTTGGAACAGGCCGGAAGTATAAAAAGTGAAATAATCGATTTTAACAGGGATGGACTGCTGGATGTGATAGTGCTTTTTGGCCAGGGCAATGAAGGAATTTCAGTATTTATAAATCAGGGAAATGATACTTTTAAAGAGAATAAACTTATAGGTTTCCCCCCAACCTATGGCTCCAGTTACTTTGAATTGATAGATTTTGACCAGGATGGTGACAAAGATATATTATATACCTGTGGAGATAATGCTGATTACAAACCTCAACTGAAGGCTTACCATGGAATATACCTTTTCGAAAATAAGGGAGATTTTAAATTGGAGCAGAAATTCTTTTTCCAACTTAATGGGGCATACAAAGTTGCGCTGAAAGATTTTGATCAGGATGGAGATTTGGATTTAGCAGCCATTTCCTTTTTTCCGGATTTTGAAAATCAACAGGAAGAATCCTTTATTTATGCAGAAAATTCTGGGAACTTTCAGTTTGCTGAAAAATCTTTCAGTGAGGTGAAATCCGGCAGGTGGATGGTTATGGATACCGGTGATATTGATCAGGATGGAGATTTAGATATTATTTTGGGATCACTGGCATTCGAAGTGATTCCCAAAGGAAATTATGTGGATACCTGGGTAAAAAATGGAATTCCTTTCATCATTCTTGAAAACAAATTAAAATCAGTTCAATAATTTTTATACCCCTTTTTCATCGACTGGAAAAAGGGGCGAAAGCTAAATCATCTTGCTTTGCTTATATTTTAGTATTGAAGTTTTGTGTGAAAGGCCATTAATAAAATCGAAAAAGTTATCCTTTTCTGCCATATTAACGCAATTTTCTGTTTTCAAAAAAACTATATTTTAATTTAACAGGATAAATTTCCCCTTCGAAATATCATTCCTCCCGGATTCTTGGTAATCAATATAGATTTCGTAAAAATAAGTGCCAGAAGCAAATCTATTCCCATAATTGTCAAGTCCATCCCAGCGGATAGATTGAATGTCAGCACTTTCCCTGGAATAATTACCCATGATTTCTTTCACCAAAATGCCTTCTGCGTCCATTATTTTCACTGAAACCCTAAAATCTTCCTGAAGTTCACTTACCGGGAAGCTAAAGTTTACTGAATCGTGGGAAGGGTTAGGATGAACAATCAAATTTTCCAAAATGGAAATAATACCATCCACTACATTGAAAAAAATTTCCACATTTGTCTCATTATTGAAATTATCACTGGCCACAAGGGTTAAGGAATGAAGTCCTAAATCCATGGGTTGCAGCTGATAAGCAAGAGCACCTGTGGTAAAATCATTGACCTCCGATTGGTAATACCTGCTTAAATCCAGCGCTTCACTTTCATTATCATCAATCAATACCTTTATCCCTGCATTGGTATTGATTCCGCTTTCATCATTAAAATTAGCCAGTAAGATAGGAGTGGGGCCTGTATCTCCACCCGACTGGAATAATTCATTGTCCAGATAAAGGCTGATTTCCGGAGGAATTGTATCTTTTATATTCCCGGGCTGAGCATTTGATTTAGGTCCTAAAATAAAATTTTGGTAGGTTCCCATTGCATCCGAATTGTGCAGGCTATCCAGGGCATAAAGGCTCATGAAAATTTTTGAATGTGTTTTTTTATGGGTTTGTGGAAGGATTAATTCAAAACTGAATTCCCCTTTGGAAATGGTAGAAGAACCATTGTAAATTATATTCTGCCGGTTTTCATAAGTCATTTTTGTTTTGGGTCCATCATCACCCAATGTGGTGACCTCAGTTTTTTCACCATAGATGGTAATCATCAATCGACCTTCGAATCGCTTTTGGCTTTTATTTTCTAAATCGGCAATTTTACCCTCTACTAAAAGTCGTTTTCCCGGAACCAGGGTATCTGTATGGTTGATTTCGATATGATCAATTTTGTGGATATTTACTTTGTTAGAAGGGATCGCTAATGTAATGGAAGGATCGGCCAAAAGGGCAAAATTTCTATTCACATTACCTGAAATACTATTGTTTTTGGTATCCATGAAGATATCACCAAGTCTTGGGAATTCCCCATCTTTTTTTTCGAACACTACCTGATAGAAAGCCTGGCTCAGGTCGAAATTGGTATTGGAAATAACTGGTCGGGTGGTGGTAAGTAAGCCAATGGCTCCACCATCTTTTTTAAGGAGGGCTTCTTCGGCAGCCGATTTCCTTTTCCAATCATCAAATCTTCCAAATTCGCAGGTAGCTGTGACCATTAGTGGCAAATTATTGAGATTGTTCCATCCACTGATCTGGCCCAGTGTCAGAATTTTTTCATTGGTCCAGCCGGTTTCTGCCCCATGGCCAATATAATCCATAATCAATACCCCATTTCCAATATGATAATCAACTTTTTCCTGTCCCAGCGGTGAAATTTTTCCGGTTCTGGTTGCTTCCTGAGGAAAAGCATCTACAAAAACCCGATCGGGAATAAAATCGGGGTATACCTGTTCTATTTCGGTAGCTAAATAATCCGACCGTAGCTGATGTTTATTCTCGTCACTATCATCGGCTACAAAAGCCAGTTTGTTACGCCAGCCTCCCAAACAAACGGCCTGATCGTAATGAATAATTTTTTCCACGATATTAGCTGCCTCCACTTTGGTTGATACGGGAATTCTTCCAATACCCAAATCCATATCATGTATTTTATTTCCATAAGAAGTTGTTTCTTCCCAATTTCCTTCCTCCTCTTCCATAAAAGTAAAATAGTCATCAGAGGAAAAACTGTGGATGGCATGAATAGAATTGTAAGATTGATAGATGGGAATTTGATTGTGGACTGAATCCCGAATGCCAAGTGGATCGAAGGTGGTTTTGCCAAATAGCAACACATATTTTAAGGTGTGATTTTCGCCTCTTTTGTACAACATTCGGATAAAATCGCGAATGGCTGTTACATCTTTTCTTCCAGAGGAAAACTCATTATAAATTTGATCCACTACCACTACTTCAGTCTCCAATTGATCATGAGATTTTCGGTGCCCGGCTAATTTTAAGGCAGATGCCTTCAGGCTATCCACGGTAATAATTAAAAAATCCGGAGTGGAAAGGCCATGCAGATTTTGATTGTCTACCCTGCCTTCAAATTTGGGAGAAGTTAAGTCGGAATCATAAAAAACTGCATATTCTTTAATTGTATCCGAGAAGTCGGCAAATTCCCCTTTCCCCAATTTGATGTCAAAAGGAATTTCTTTGATTTCCTGAGGATTGGTAATATCCCAGATTCTGGCCTTTGAGCCTACATTTTCTATTTGATAAGTTACTTTAGGAAAATTCAGACTTTCAAGGGATCTAAAAAAAACGTGTGGTTCTTCCACCGAAATTTTCCTTTCACAATTGATCCAAAAATAATTTAAATGGCTTTCCGCATCATCATTACCAGCCAGGAACTCAAATTTTAAATGGAGATTTTCCACATCAAAAATTTCCGTTGGCTTAATTTCAAATTCGGCACTTTTTAAAACAGCTTTATTCCCATAAGTAGTTTTAGGAACTTCCTGTAAAGTAATCGTTCCAATGTCAGTTCCATTGGCAGAAAGCCTAAAATCAGTAGAGATGGAAGCCCTTGAAAGTACTTCTGTACCAATTTTCAGTGGTTTATCCCGATTAATTCCCGGAATTTTCCAGACAAAGATTTTCTCCTTTCCCGCTTCTTCAGAAAACTTTTCACCAAACCATTCTCTTCCCGAACTGAGCAGGTTAATTTCGTTTATTTCATGATATAAATAGTCATTGTAATAGGCGATGACTGGGAGTTCTTCAGCTTCCATCTTTTCTTGCTTTAAAACCCTTTTCCCTTTATTTCCACCATAGGTGAGGAAAAAGAAATTCTTTCTGGAATATAGATTATTTTCCACACGGAAAACTCCTTTTTCAATATCATAAACCTGGCGATCAGGCCCATTTGCGGGAATGAGTAAATAATCCTGAGGGCCAAATTTTTTTGTCTGCTTGCCCTGGAATAAGATGGCTATTTCCTGCAAATCCTCAATTCTTGTTTCACTGTTAAGCTGGGGCAGCATTCCTCCGGGGTTGCCGTAAATTTTGATCGTTTCAGGATTGAGCTCATCCACTGGAATTCCTGCGGCTTTCAAAAAATGATAATCGAGCTTATAAATACCTTTCTGGGAAACTGAAAACTTGTAGAAATTTCCCTTTTTCAGGACGGAAGAATTTACTGAGCTTTGAGCAAAGCAGGGAAATTGAATGGAAATGAAAAGAAAGAAAAGTACCCTCATGAAAAAACAAGTCCAGCATCAGTCCACAAAGATTAATTCTGATTTTAAATTCAGGTGTAATAAGATGTTACCATTTGGTTAAAGTTATCCGAAGAATAATTTTTGGGATAAATAACAAGCTGTACACTTCAACTTTGTGCTTCATAATCGCAGTTATTAAGAAGGGGAAATTTTAAGTTTTCTGTTTAGTAAAGATCAGGGTGAAAGTTTCTGATAAATTGATTTTTCCTACCAGAATTTTATTTTAACTCAACAGGAAACTAACCAACAGGCGGGGATTTGGTACTAAGATTTAACAATTTATTGATTAAAATAAGGCTGGTAAAATAATCTTAATTGTTGTTTTTTGCAGCAGATATTTTGTCAAACGGAACTCTTTTTTTACGAAAATGTCATCAAAAATATCAATTAAGAAATTAGCCGGGAGGCTACAGAAAGGGGAACTCTCTGCATTTGGAGAAATTTATGAATTGTATAAGGATAAATTGTATGGCTTTTCTTTTAAAATGTTAGCTTCTGAAGATCTCAGTAAGGATATTGTTCAGGAGACCTTTATTAAACTGTGGGAAAACAGACATAAAATTGATGAAAATAAATCCTTAAATGCTTATTTGTATACCATTTCAAAAAACTTAATCAAAGAGCAACAAAGGAATTATAGCAAGTCTTATGAAATGTCTTCCAAAATTTTGGAAGATGAACAAGCCAGTCTTTCCAGCCTCGATGTATTAGACAGCTTCAATTATCTTGAAATAAAGGAAATGGAAAAGAAAGTGGTAAATGTACTCACCCCTCAGCAAAAGGAGGTTTATATGTTGAGCAGGTATAACCACCTTTCCAACCAGGAAATCGCGAATAACCTGGGTATTTCAATCAATTCAGTCAAAACTCATCTCAGGCTGGCACTCAAAACGCTTAAACTTCATATTGCTCCCATTACCGATTTACTCCTTTTGGTTATGGCAATATTAATTGCAGGTTAAATTCCCGTGATGTTTAATTTTTCCACTCACCCCTTCACCCTGTTTATTTGTATTAGGGTAAAAGACATTAATTAAGTGGATAAATTCAGTAGAAAAGAATTTTTAAAATCGAAATTACTAAACGGAGGATGTAGCCAGGAGGAGCTTGAGGAATTATATTTCCTTTTCGACCAATATGGTTCTCCTGAGGAAATGGAGATTTTGATGGAAATGGAATGGGAGGCTAAAAATAACTTCAAATTGAAGGAAAAAGATGCTGACTATATTTATGCCCAGATTAAGAAGAGCATTCCCCGAACACACAGGACATTAAACTTCAAATTAAGTCATTTACAAGTTTCCCGAATTGCAGCAGCAATTATTTTGCTGGCTGTATTTGGTTGGGCTTTCAGGGGCTATCTGCAAGAAAAAGACATCGTTCCTGAGGTAAAAATGATCACCAGGCATGCGGAAAAAGGGCAAAAGCTAAAATTTACCCTGCCCGATGGGTCAATGGTAAATTTGAATTCAACCAGCTCAATTACTTATCCCGAGATTTTTTCTGACAGTACAAGATCGATAAAACTGGAAGGAGAGGCATTTTTTAATGTCACAAAAAATCCTGAAAAACCCTTCGTGGTAGAATCTAACGGGCTTTTTACGACTGTTCTAGGTACCTCTTTCAATATCAGAGCTTTTCGGGATAACCCAGTTGAAGTTACTGTAGCTACCGGAATAGTGAGGGTAAGTCCGGCCATAACAGACAGTCAATCCGGATTAGATTCTAAAGTAGTTCAGGGGGAATTGTTAAAACCAAACCAACAAGCCCGTTTCAACCCTCATGATTTATCCATTGCGGTTACGGATGTAGAACTTGGGCCTTATTTAGCCTGGAAAAGCAATACGCTTTATTTTGAAATGGTTCCTTTTGCCAGGGTGATTACTATACTGGAGAGATGGTACAATATTGAACTAGACCTTAAAAATGATTTATCAAACCAATGTTTGGTAAGGGCGAATTATAAAAATGAAAACTTAATCAATGTGTTGGACGGCCTGAAACTATTGGTCAATTTCGATTATGAGTTCACTGGTAAAAACCAGATAATCATTACAGGTAAAGGTTGTAAAACCAATAAATAACTGAAACTATTTTTTTCATTTAATTTTTGCTAAATGCTTATGAATAAAAAATGACCTTATGAATTGCCTTTTGTTTTTTACCAGGTAGAGAACAAAAAAAAAACCAGAACTGCGCCAACAGTTCTGGACCAAATCATCCGCCCAAGAGATCAGACTTGGGCAAAAAACGATTGTAGACTTAATCTTATAAAATTATGAAATCTAACTTACAAAACCTATTTCTGGTTGTGTCAAGACAATTATTAATTATATCCATTATACAGGTGATCGCTATTCAATTCATAATAGCTAATCCTTCGTCCAGCCAAAGCCTCGAAGAGGTAAAAATCTCATTGAACATCAATGGAGCCACTTTATCCAATGTTTTAAATGAGATAGAGCAAGAGACTGATTTTCAGTTTGCCTACAACCTGAAAGTTTCTAATCATGCCGATTTAATAAAGATCAAAGTAAAAAACAGAAGCTTGAGGGAAGTCCTTGAAAAAATAGCTGCTCAAACAGCTTTTAATTTTAAAAGGATAAACAACAATATTTATGTGATAGAACGTGAAGGAAACAAAAAGGAAAATCCGGTTATCCAGGAACTTCAGGAAGAAATAACAATTACAGGTAAAGTTACTGAGGCATCCACAAATGAGCCACTTCCCGGTGCTTCAGTGATTGTAGTCGGTACTACAACTGGTACTATTACCGATGTGGACGGTAAGTTTAAATTGACTATTCCCAGTAATTACAAAGAAATCTCAGTTTCATTCACAGGTTTCCAGACAGCAATTGTTAACATTGAAAATCAAAGTATTATTGAAGTTGCCCTGGAGGAGGATTTTGCCCAACTGGATGAACTGGTAGTAATGGGTTATAACACTCAGAAAAAACGTGATGTAACTGGTTCGGTTGCCACTGTAAATGCAGAGGAAATCAAATCAATTCCTACATCAAGTGTAGATAAAATGCTTGATGGGAGAATGGCTGGTGTGCAGGTGCTTACCGACAATGCACCAGGTGGTAATGTAACTGTAAGGGTGAGAGGTTATGGTACGATTAACAATAATGACCCGCTATACATCATCGATGGTATTCCGGTGTCAAATGGTATGAACAGCATTAACCCTCAGGATATCGAATCCATTCAGGTATTGAAAGATGCTGCAGCAGCTTCCATTTACGGTTCAAGGGCTGCAAATGGAGTGGTGGTCATTACTACCAAACAAGGAGGAAGCGAAGAAAGTGTAATCGAGTTTGATGCCTATGCTGGTGTTCAAAAAGCCTATAATTTACCAAAAATGCTTTCTGCTCAGGGATATGGTGATATGTTATGGCAGGCCACCAAGAATGATGGAGGTACGCCTTCAAGTGATATTTATGGAGATGATCCAAATCAGGCTGTAATTCCGGGTTTCCTGGATGATGGGCAGGTGATACCAAGTGCAGATGTAGATTGGGTGCAGGAAATATTTAATCCGGCAACTGTTCAGTCATATAACCTTTCCGTTTCTAAAGGAAATGAATCGGGCAGACACGTATTTAGCCTTGGTTATTACAATCAGGAAGGGATAATTAAGCATACTGGTTTTGATAGAATTACTGCCAGATTTAACTCAAGTTATAAGATAAAGGATCTGATTGAAATAGGTGAAAATTTTTCAGGAACCTACTCCCGAACCACCGATGTGGGGATCAACTCTTCTCTGGGTAGTATCACTTACGATGCCTTTCAATTTCCGTCAATTGTACCTGTAAAAGACAACAATGGAGTTTACGCAGGAAATCCAATTAATGATATTGGCAATCCAATGAGAAGACTTGACAGAGGCAAAGACCATACGGATAAAAGAATCAGACTTTTGGGAAATGTTTTTGCTGGCCTTGATCTGGGGGATTTAAAGCTAAAAACTAACCTGGGTATCGATTTTAATAGCAACAATTACAGGAACTTCAGTCCTATTGACGACAATGTTTTCTCCACAAGTTCTATAAATAGCTTAAGTACAGGCAATTCAT
This sequence comes from Flexithrix dorotheae DSM 6795, assembly GCF_000379765.1. Classification (GTDB taxonomy): domain Bacteria; phylum Bacteroidota; class Bacteroidia; order Cytophagales; family Flammeovirgaceae; genus Flexithrix; species Flexithrix dorotheae. The sequence continues at coordinate 222,500 of NZ_KB903498.1, read as the reverse complement.
TTAATTACCAGTTCACATGGTCAAATACATTGACTTACCAAAAAGATCTTGGGGATCATAATTTTGATGTATTAATTGGACAGGAATCTATTGAGTATTATGGGGAAGGCTTTTCGGCTTCAAGACAAAGCTTTTTGTATGAAGACCCAAATTTCTGGTACTTGTCTAACGGTACTGACAACCAATTAAACTCTGGTAGTGCCAGCGACTGGTCATTATTATCATTTTTTGGTAAAGTTAATTATAGCTTTCTGGATAAATATCTGTTCTCGGCTACTTTAAGAAGAGATGGTACTTCCAGATTAAGCGAAAACAATTGGGGAACATTCCCTGCATTTTCTGCTGGCTGGATCATTAGCGAGGAGGCCTTTTTTGATGTAGCTCCAGTAAGTTCTTTAAAACTTCGTGCCAGCTGGGGTAATGCTGGTAATCAGCAGGTTCCATCTTACTCTACTTTGTTTAGCTATCAAAACAATGCTACCTATTCCAATTATGCCATTGATGGCGCACAAGAGTCGGTTTATACAGGTCTTGTACAAACGAGAGTGGCTAATCCTAACCTAAAATGGGAGGTGACCACTCAGACAAGTGTTGGTTTGGATTTAGGTTTGTTTGATAACAAATTGGATATTACCGCAGAATATTTCAATAAAGTGACTGACGATATCCTGGTGTATACTCCAATTCCACTTACTTATGGAGGAACAAGTGATGGAACTTGGACAAACGGTGGCCAAATGAAAAACAGTGGTCTGGAATTGACGGTAAATTATAAGGGTCACTCAAATGAGTTCAATTATAATGTAGGATTTAACCTTACTGCTTATAAAAATGAGTTAACAGAATTAGAAGGAGTGTCTTACCTGGGAATTCCCAGCTCTTCTTTACACGGAGTGAACTTTGGTCAGGAAATTTCCAGATCAACAGTTGGTCAGCCAATCGGCTCTTTCTATGGATATGAGTCCGCAGGAATTTTTAAAACCCAGACCGAAGTAGACGCTCATGGAATACAGCCAAATGCTCAGCCAGGAGACCTTATTTTTAATGATGTGGACGGAGATGGAGACCTGGATACAGATGACAGAACATTTATTGGTTCGCCTCATCCTGACCTGATTCTTGGTGTGAACATGAGTTTTTATTATAAAGGATTTGATTTGGGTATGCTATTCAACGGTTCTTTTGGAAACGATATTTATAACCTGACAAAGTATAAAACGGAATTCTTTAACCAGGCAGCTTATAACAAAAGCGAAACTGTTCTTGATGCCTGGACCCCTGAAAATCCCGGTTCTGAAATCCCTCGTTTGAGTTTGGATGATCCTAACAACAACATCAGAGTATCTTCTTATTATGTGGAGGATGGTTCGTATTTTAAGCTTTATAACCTGCAGTTGGGATATACTTTCCCGGGAAATAAACTGAAAGGACTTGATTTAAGGTTGTACGGACAGGTGAATAACGTATTTACCATCACAGGTTACGATGGAATGTCTCCAGAACTTGGTCTTCAAAACTACTCTTCAAGTAACAGAAACCTTGATATTGGTATAGATCGTGGTATTTATCCTCCATCAAGAACCTTTACTATGGGACTTAATGTCAAATTCTAAAATTAGTAGGTATTCTGAAGATCAATTTTTATAAAAATTTCTAATCAAACAGAAAAATGAAAAAATCATTCATATATATATTTCTAACAGCAGCATTATTTTTTGCTTCTTGTTCAGATAGCTTTTTGGACGAAACTCCTTATGGTGAAATCGATCCGGATAACATGACAGCTCCTGAAAATGTGGAAGGAGCTATAATTGCAGCATACAGTATACTTAATGGGCAATTTGATGGGGCCAGTAGTGCTTTCAACTCTCCGGCATCTAACTGGAGTTTTGGTGATGTTATGTCAGATGATGCCTACAAAGGAGGTGGAGGTACTGGTGACCAGAACCAAATTCACCAGATGGAAATTTTTAACATTTATGCAACCATTACCGATGTAGAGCGTAAATGGGCAGCACTTTATGAAGGAGTAAAAAGGACCAATGTAGCTATACAACTTTTAAATGAGTCATCAGCTTTTGATCCTGCTTTAAAGCCGGTAAGATTGGGTGAATTGAGTTTTTTAAGAGGGCATTATTATTTTGAACTTAAAAGGATCTATAACCAGATTCCCTATATTGATGAGTCTGCAACCCTGGTTGAAGATTATTACGCTTCAAATGTGGAGTTTTCTTCAGATGAATTATGGGGTAAAATTGAGGAAAATTTTCAGGTAGCCTACGACAACCTGCCAATGGATCAGGAGGAAGCCGGACGTCCTAATAAAATTACTGCAAAAGCTTATTTGGCAAAATGCTACGTATATCAGCAAAAATGGAATGAAGCTCTGGCCGCCACTAACGAAGTAATTGAGAGCCAGAAATATGCCTTGCTTCCAAATTTCAGGGATGTATTTCTTCCTGAAAATGACAACAGTTCAGAAATTATTTTTGCTGTACAGCATACCGTAAATGACGATGCGCCTAGTAACTACAATGGAAGCATTGGTGATCGTTTGTCTGCACCAGGAGGACCTTTTTATCCACAATATGGATTCCACAGACCATCTCAAAATCTAATTAATGCTTATAAAACCAATGTGGAGGGTTTACCTGTAAATGACAATGTGGACCTGACGGATGGTGATTTTGTAGATCCGAGACTTGACCATACCGTAGGCAGACCAGAGATTCCTTATCTTGATTTGGATATTTTATATGAATCATCCTGGGCAAGAGATTTGTCCACTTACGGACCATTCAGCCCTAAGAAAAGAATTGTTTCTGTAAATTCGGATTTACAAGTAAAAACCTGGCCATATGTGAGTGCCCTTAACTACTACATTATTCGCTATGCTGATCTTCTTTTATGGAAAGCCGAAGCCTTAGTGGCTTTGAATGATCTAGAAGGTGCAAGAGCGATAGTAAATGAAGTTAGGGAGCGTGCACAAAACAGCCAGTATGTAATGACACTGGATCAATCATCACCTGCTGACGATTATAAAATAGCACTTTACACCGAGGCTTGGACCGATGCACAGGCTGCACTTGAGGCGGTTCGTTTGGAAAGAAGGCTAGAGCTGGCTATGGAAGGTCATCGTTTTTTCGATCTGGTAAGATGGGGAATTGCCTCAGAGACCATCAACACATATATTGAGGTGGAGAAAACTAAAAGGTCACACCTGACCAATGCCAAATTTACAGAAGGTGTGAACGAGTATTTCCCAATCCCTCAATCTTATATAGACCTGGTGGGAGACGACAAAGTGATTCAAAGAGAAGGCTATTAATCAAATTTTAATAGATAATTAAATTAGCTCTTATCAAGGAAAATCCTTGTAATTTTTTACTGTCAGGCAATTAGCCTGACAGTATCTTATCATTCCTATTTTTCATCAGAACTTTCTTAACAAAGTATTCCATGAAACTGATTTATCTATCAAGGATATCAGGTGCTTTCCTTTTTGGATTAATTCTATATGCTTGCAATCAAACAGCTTTTAAGGTAGAAGATGCTTCGGTTGTTTTACCCGAAAGTATAAAAATCAATCAAATCCAGGTATTGGGTACACATAATAGTTATGCCCTGCCACTTGATACGGCCATTTCAAATTTTATTGATCCGATTTTTGAGCAGATGATGGCTCAAAATCAGGCAAGTATACCTGAAGATCAAAAAGCAAAGTACAAGGAATACCATCCCAACAAGGTTAAAATGAGCGAAGGCCTTTCCTATGATCACCCAGATTTTAGGGAACAGCTTGATTCAGGGTTACGATCTTTTGAAATTGATGTCTATTACGATCCAACGGGAAATCGGTTTACCAGACCTGCGGTTTATGATGTCCTACGTCAAAAAGGCTATAAAGAATTTTTACCATATGACAGCACTGGTTTGGAAAAGCCAGGTTTTAAAGTACTGCATGTTCCGGATATAGATTTCCGTTCCCATTATACCACCTTTGAGCAGGCGCTTATAGCCTTGAAAAACTGGTCGGATAAACACCCTGGTCATGTCCCTGTTTTTATTATGATTGAGGCAAAGGACAAAGGTATTCCCATATTCCCAAATTCAGCAGAAGTGTTGCCCTACACTGCGGAAGTTTTTGATGAATTGGATCACTTAATTTTCTCGGTTTTAGGAAAAGAAAAAGTAATCACTCCTGATTTGGTTAGGGGTGAATATTCCACGCTGGAAGAGGGCGTTTTAGCACAAAACTGGCCACTGCTTTCAGCATCTCTTGGCAAATTTGTATTTATGCTTTTACCCTCCACTGCCGGAATGTCTTTAAAAAGTCCATATGTGGAAAACAGGCCTAACCTTGAAGGCAGGGCTATGTTTGTCCAGTCAGAACCCGGGCAATCTTACGCAGCCTTTTTGCTGTTGGACAATTCTTTAATGAGGAAAGAAGAGATTAAAGCTGCGGTGAAAAAAGGATACTTGGTACGGACCCGATCCGATATAGAGACCTATGAAGCAAAGGTTAATGACATGAGTCGGGCCAAGGCTGCCTTTGAAAGTGGTGCTCAAGTTATTTCCACAGATTTTTTTAAACCGGGAAATAATTATGGCACCGACTATTTTGTGCAACTACCCAATGAGAAACCGGTAAGGATTAATCCTGTAAATGGTAACTCAAAGTGAGCTTCAAAAACCTAAACTTTTCACATTATATAATATGAAAAAATACATTTTTCTATTCATAACTTTTTGCCTTTGCCTCCAGATCAGTTGGGGACAATCCAATATTTCCGGTTCCATAAGCTATCGGAATGTTAAGTCATCTTCCCTGGTTCAGGACAAGAATTTTTATTTGCTTACTCTTTTTCAAAAAGTACCAGAAACAAAGGAGTTACTGACTAGTGATAAAGACCTTACTGCACTAAAAGAGAGGAAACTTCAAGCTATTAGAAAGGCTGTAGAATCCTGTGCAAGGGACCGTTCCTGTGTGGTAAACTCTTTTTTATGGTCAGAAAAAGAAATTGCAGAGGTGGGTAAGAACCTGGAAAAGCTGTTCAAAAAAAGCCAGGCTTTAGCAAGCTTAACCACTCAACATGTGCGCCCATCTATGGCGTATCAGTTATATGATTCCCTGTCTGATGTAGAGCTTTTAAAAAAGGCCTGGCAGATATGTGCTGAAGGGATGAACCATTCTATAAAGGTCTATGGAAATGGTGAAAAAGCAATTTACCCCAACATCGATTCAGTGGTTTATGATGTGAACAGCAGGACTTATATATATACGATTCATTCCTGGGCAAGTGATATTCTGATTCAGGCAGAAAAAAGTCCCTTGTTTTTTGATTTTAGCCTTGATTTTACAAATTCGCTTTTATATATCAATCATAAAGATGAAGCAGCACGATATGAACCTATGGAAAGTCTCGAAAACCAGACAGCAGTCAATTATATTCCTTCTGTTTCCTGGGAAAAATACCCTTATGCTTCCATTCTGGTTCTTGGGGCAGGTTCGGAAATTTATGGAGTATCGCTTACACCTTTGGGTAAATTCAATCTTAGAGTGGCCGCCCGACAGTTTAAAGAAGGAAAAGCCCCTCTTATCATTGTTTCTGGAGGTCATGTACATCCTTACCGTACTCCATCTTGTGAAGCCATTGAAATGAAAAATGAATTAATGGAGAAGTACGGTATTCCTGAACAGCATATAATTATTGAGCCACATGCAAGGCATACCACTACTAATCTCCGCAATGCTTCCCGCCTGTTGTTTAAATATGGAGTACCAACCGATAAACCTGGCTTGGTAACCACCAATTTTAGGCATAGTGACTATGTTGGCTCACAAAATTTTTATGACAGAAATATGGAAGAACTTGGGTATTTGCCTTGTAAATTATTAGATAGGATTTTCCCAACCACCTTAGAATGGTTACCAAATATCAATTCGTTTCAACAAAATCCAATAGAACCTCTAGATCCCTAAAATTCATGCGTTTACTTTTAATTTATACCTTAATTCTGGTTTTTAATTTTTCCTGTTCACAGCGGAAACAAGACAATCAATTAACTGAAGAAAAGGCTGAACCTGCAAGTTTAGTTAATGCTTTTCTTGGTACTTCGGGTGACCACGGGCAAATGTCTCCAGCAGCTTCTTATCCTTTTAGTATGTTGAGTATTGGCCCGCATACTTATCCTTCCACACACACGGGTTATGAATATTATGCAAAAGAATTTTTAGGGTTTTCCCACAATCGCTTTGAAGGGGTGGGTTGCCAGGGAAGCGGTGGAAATATTCTGGTCAAACCGTTTATAGGCGATAGTTGGGAAAACTCAAAATTGATGAAGACTGGAGATAGTGCTTCACCAGGTTATTATAGGGTGGCTTTTACCAATCAGCTTTCAGCTGAGTTTACTGTGGTGGGGAACTATGGTATGCATCATTACGAATTCCCTGAAGGTGAAAAAGGACTTTATTTTGATCTGGGTCACTCAATTGTCAATAGATTCAGGGCTGAAGCCCACCATATTGAAGGCAACTCCATGTGTGGATGGATTGAAGCCCGAACTACTTGCGGAGATGGCCAATACAAGATTTATTATTACATGGAAGTGAGCCAGTCTGTTGAATGGGTGGAAGTAGGTGAACATCAGGTATTGGCCCAGCTCAAACCAGACCAGGAAGATGTGGAAATCCATTTAGCCCTTTCTTCAGTAAATGTAGAATATGCTAAAAATTCCGTCAAACAAAATGCTTTTTTGCAAATGAAAGCGGAAAGTAATCTGGCATGGAACAAATTACTTAGTCATATTGAGGTAAAAGGTGATCAGGAGCGAAAGGAACTTTTCTATTCCTATTTATACCGTGCCATTCAATCTCCGTATATGGTTAACGAAGAAGATGGCTATTATCGGGCGGTGGATGGTTCGGTACAACAATCTGATACGCCAATTTATAATGGATGGGCCATTTGGGACAATTATCGCACCCAGCTTCCTCTGCTTTCAATTGTATATCCAGAACGTTTCAAGGATATCGCTGGGTCAATTGCCAATCTGTATGCCTATGGGAAAAAAGATTTTGCTACGGAAAACGAACCTTCTCCTACCGTGAGAACTGAGCATGCCATTGTGGTACTTTTAGATGCCTATAGAAAAGGGGTCAATTTAGATTTTGATAAAATTGCGGATTCACTCATAAGTGAGGTTGAAAAACTTCCATACAACCATCCTGATGAGGCATTGGAAGCTTCCTACGATGCCTGGGCACTTTCTCAAATTCTTGATACTTTAGGTCAAAAAACCCAAGGTAAAAAGTTTTTGGATAAGGCTTTGAATTACAAATCTTACTGGATGAAAGATTTTAAAGATTTGTCTAAAAATGATGTGGACAGAATGGGTGCAAGAGGAATGTATCAGGGAACTGTTTGGCAATATCGCTGGTTTGTTCCTTTCGACCAAAATGGGTTGATGGATTTGACTGGAGGGGAGAAAACTTTTCTGGCGGAACTGGATGAGTTTTTCGAAGGAGATTATTACAACCATGCCAACCAGCCTGATTTACAAACCACAGGAATGTACCAGGGAACTTCCCAGCCATGGAAATCGCAGGCAATTATTCATAAAATTGCGGTGGATACTGTTGTGCAGCATTACTTCAATAACAATAGTCGGGGAACAGGTTCTTTTGTGGGCAGGATTTACAAGAATGATCCAGCCACTTATCTACCCACCATGGATGATGATGCAGGAACCATGTCAAGTTGGTATGTATGGGCTTCCTGTGGATTATTCCCGGCTTGTATAGGCGAACCGGTTTATTACCTGCATGCTCCCTTGTTGGAAGAAATTAAGTTCAACTGGGAAAATGGAAAAAGTTTTTTGATCAAGGTGGAAAACTATAATCCGGACCATGCATATATACAGCAAGCGACTTTCAATGGAAAACCGCTGGAACGAAACTGGCTCACTCATCAGGAGATTATGAGTGGAGGTGAATTAGTGATCACATCATCGGCCAAACCGAATACTTCCTGGGGTATCCAAAACCGATGGATTTCCGGGGATAAATATTAGAAACGCTTATTTTGTGTCATAGTACTTTGTTGAGGAAGGTTCATTAATTTTCCAATTATTAGGAAAATCATTATCTTGCTTTTGGGTATTCCTTTGTCAATTTCTATTTTGAGATTTAAGTGATAATCCCGGGATAGAAATTGACAATTTAATTTTTAAAAACAATGAATAGCCCAGGTTCTTCCTCCAAACCACTTGTGAAAACTGATGAATTATAAGATAATACCGCCTTGTGAGGAGCTTAAAGAATATATTAGCTATTTCTGGGTGGCCACATGGGATGAGAAATTGCAAAAATCTAATGCAATTTATTATGTAATAGCAAACAGTTTGGCAGAAATTACCTTTGCCTTCCAAAATAATAGTCGTTATGCAGAATTGTTATTTTCCTCAGTGCAGGGACAAACGGCAGTACCTACTCAATTCCCGGTTAGCGATTTTTATCACTTAATTGGTGTATCATTTTATCCCCATGCCATACCCAAACTTTTTAATATTCCTGCAAACAAGCTTTATCGGGAATTTATGTCCCTGGATACTTTTTTAGGTCAGGAAGGAAGTATTTTGACTGAAAAAATGGCACTTGCCCCCAGCTCTGAACAGCGGATAGCGATTTTATCAGATTTTTTCAAATCACTCTTGCCAAACCGGAAATATGAAGACCCTCAAATTACCAGGATCATCAGGTACATTAAAGAAAACAAGGGAACTTCAAAAGTGATTGAATTGGCCAGAGAAGTTTGCCTTTCCCCAAGGCAATTTAAAAGGCGATTTGCCGAATTTTCAGGCTTTAACCCTAAAATGTATTCGAGAATTATTCGCTTTGAATCTGTCATCAAATCATATTCCCAAGGTCCGAATCTCACAGAATTGGCCTATGCCAATGGATATTTTGATCAGGCTCATCTCAATCATGAGTTTAAGGCATTTACTGGTTTTAATCCTAAGCACTTCTGGAAATTAAGCGAGTAACACACAGGAGAATGTCAGTTTTTTACAATTTTTTGTTTACCCCGGAAAATACTTTTGAGACAAGGTTTTATAAAAATCAGCAAGAAGCTGTAGAAAAGTAATTATTAGAGGGTAACAAAAATGGAGTTAGAAAAACGCAAAACAAGAGTAGCAGGGATGCTTTTGATTTTGGCTTTGGTGGCTGGAATATTAAGCGTAGCACCCGCAGTTGATGCTGCAGATTTTTTGACGAAAGCTGCAGCACATCCAAATCAGGTGATCTCAGGCACGATCTTTCAGTTCATTATGGGGCTCGTTTATTTGTCCTTTGCCCTTTTGTTATTTCCCAAAATCAAAAGTTATGGAGAAAGTCTGGCTTTGGGATTTTTGAGTTTTAGAATAATTGCAGCAGGGTTAGTGGTGTTGGGAAGTATACTGTTGATGGAAATATTAGCCTTGAGTCAGGCATTTGTAAGTGAGCCCGCTCAGACCCCGGAAATTGAAACATTGGGAAATTTACTGAAAACCACAAGAGACTATGTAAACCATGTGTTCATGATTTTAGTGTTATGCGCAGGTAATTTGCTGTTTTACATATTGCTTTTTAAGTCCAGATTAATTCCCAAATGGCTTTCAGTCTGGGCTTTATCTGCCACTTTGTTATCTGTAATTGCCAGTTTGTTACTGCTATTTCAGGTGTTGGAAGTGATCACCACTGAATATTTGATTTTAAACACACCCACTGCTTTATTTGAAGTTACTTTGGGAATCAGGTTAATTGCAAAAGGTTTTGATAAAGGAGCAATAGAAAACCTTTCCTAAAAGCAAGGACAGACAAAAATACTATCTTTTTTTCCACCAGATAATAAAGCCTGTAATGGGTAGAGAACAACCTGTTAAACTAATACAGAAATACAAAATAATTCCGGGAAGGCCCATAATTTCCCCGGTGTGAAGTGGTTTTGCAACGGCCATAAACTGTTTGTGTAAGGGCAGGTAGGCAAAAGTCATCACGTCTCGTATATTCCCTTTTTTGGAAAGCAGGATTCGGTCAGGCACTGAAATGTTCAATATATTATGGGCATTCGATTTGGTAATCTGAACGGTATTGACCACCTCATTTGGCAACTGTAATTGTATTTCTCCGGGTAAGGGAAAAACTGAATCGCATATGGCCATAACTTGTTGTACAGACAAAGAATCAATTTTTCCTGAGGGTTCATTTTCTGACTCCAGTTCATTTAGAATAGACATAAAGGATTGTGATAATTCATTTTTTAATTCCAGATTGTCCTCAGAGATCACAATTGAATTTCCTCCTAAACTAACGATTATGGTATTTTTAACCCAGTGAAAGGAAACATACAAACCAGTTATGGCAATGAATAATAGCAATAAAAAGGCATAAAATCCCAATACTTTATGAAGGTCATAATTGAGCCGAAAGAAATGCGCATTCCATCTAATGCGTAGCCCATTTTTTAATTGTTTCATTTTTCTGGGAAACCACAAAACCAAACCAGATAAAAGCATATAAACAAAAATCAATACGCTAATCCCCACAATAGTTTTACCGATTTCGTCAATCAGGAGAAATCGGTGTAATTCTAAAATGAAGTCAAATAACTTACTTACGTGCTCATTTTTAGTTCCAAGCACTTCTCCTGAATAAGGATCGAAATAAACAGAATGACCTAAATTTTCCTTACTAAAGCTTGAAATGAGGACACTTCGATTATTTTCGGGAAACCAAAATACCTGGGTTGCCTTCCCATATTGTTTTTCAAATTTAGAAAGCAATAAGTCTACAGGTTGTTGATTTGTTTTAACTTGTGGGACGTATAGCAATTGATAATTTACTAAATTTTCAATTTGTCCTTTAAAAGCATATAAGCTTCCAGTGAGACAGACAATGAAAACAACCACAGAGGAAGAAAGTCCGAGCCATAAATGTGACACCGACATGATATATTTAAGCCCGGATTCATTCCTTCTTTTTTTCCGAAGAAGTGACCTGCAAATTCCGACTTTCTTTTTAGTGTTCAGATTTTCCAATTTTATACTCATCCACCAGCTTTAAATACAGGTTGTATTGATCAGAATTCATGAACTCTTCGAAGGCTGCTCTGCGACTCACATCTAATTCTTTATAGTATTCCAAATACACATCTGGTTTTCCGTGATAATTATCATGGTTATCTATAAGTGTGGTGTAGAAAGCTTCATTTGCCCTGTCAAATTGAACTTGTTGGGTACTGTCCATTTCCAGGGCATTTTTTATTAGATTCATATTGTGTTGTTCCCGGCCCTTGCGCTCTATTTTAATTTCCCGTTCGTAAATGACGTATTGTGCTTCACTTAGAAGAGATTGCATTTCAGCATCCTGGTTTTTTGCCACTTTTTCCAACTCTTTGGCAAGTTTTTCCTTATCGTGATGAAATTTATCATAGGTTTCCCTTCCAAGTGTGGTATATCTGGAAGTTATAGCATCAAATTTTTCAACTTGGTCGGGGGTAACATCAATCATGGATTTTATGAGTGTATAATTAAAACGCTCATTTTTTTGCTGATTACAGCCCACAAAAATACAAGCCAGTAAGATGATAAAAAGGTAAGTTTTCATAGAATTAACTTTATAGAGGCGGTGCAAATTTCTACTTAATATTTGCACCACTTCCTGATTAAGATTAATAGATTCCGTCAATTTGAAGATTTCCCCCATCCAGTTTTAGCCCTTTTGTGAAGGCATCCGGACTTTCAGAAGCAGGATCAAATTCATAAACATAGGCTTCCCCTCCGATAGGACTAATTGCCATGTAGAATTTGCCATCTTTTACTACCCCACTTTCATAGCTGAATAACATCGACATGGGCACATTTAGCTTTTGAACTTTCTTATTGTAAAGATCGATCCGAGCCAGGCTCCAGGAGTTTTCGGTATAGTAATTTCCTTCGTTTTCCAAATGAAGCGGCATGTAGCCAATTCCATTTCCGGCATAAAACCAGCCAGCTGTACCTACATTGGATTCTATTCCCAAAGCGTCTGAAATATTGAATTCATAACTCTCATCATAAGCCCCATTTTTTAGGCGGGTGATTACAGTTTTGTCTCCAGCAGATAAATCAAACGAATTGGCTGACATGAACCAGTTCGACTGATAAACATCTCCATTTTCATCCAAATGCATGGAAGGAGCCCGATACCCGCAGGTATGACCCGCTGCCATACTGGTAGAAATCACTGTACCATTGGTATAGGAAGGATAATCGAATACCAAAGTCTCTAGTCCGGTTTGTTTAGGAACTTTGAATGGAGGAGGAACTGATGGATCATACATATCCAGATGCATCAGTCCAAAATAGATTTTGTCTCCGGAAATAATTGGAGAATCTACCCGCATGGGATGATAGCCTATAGTGGCACCGTTTTTTGCGTTTTCACTTTGTGGAATTTCAAATTCGGTCAGGTTGGAAATGGTAAGATTGGGCAGGGAAACCGTAGCCAGCCTGAGGGTGCAGGTATTATCGGTGACCTCTTCATTTTCATTGACTACAGGAGTAACTACCACATTATAAACTAAAATTGTATTCTCTTCCGCCAGATGAAACCGCGGTCGGTTTGTCCCAACGGATAAACCAGCATTAATTTCCTTCACCTTGTCATAATTACCGGAGGTATTTGGCTTGAGCTGAGTCAATAATCCCGTTCCGTAGTTTAATGAATAAATGTATTCTCCTGAGGAAATGATTCGTGCGGCCTGGTCTGCTTCTAACTGAGTACCATTATCCACAAAGGAAAAATTGCCCTCATTTAATTTCTCCGTTTGGGTAAGGTAATATGCCCCGTCAATTGTGCCCAATACACTGAAAGTATTTTTGACTACTGGATCTACTGGATCATTGCCTTCCTCTTCACAGGAAAAACCCAAAATTGCAATGAGCAGAATGGTGATTGTTTTGAATAAATATTTCATAGTAAACTGTTAAATTTATTTTGCTTGTTAAATTATTTTGTAAGTGATTTTAAAATAAGCTGAGCGACCGGCATTTTGAATGGCGTAATTATCAAAAACCTGTTCGTTGAAGATGTTATTGAAATCCAGACTAAGGGAAAGTTTTTGGTTGGGAAAGGTGTAGCCAAATCCACAATCGTTCACTAGTTGTGCCGGGATTATATCTTTATTAAATTCCCCAATAATTTCAGGGTATCTATGGAAGGCACCTACATAGGCAATCGTCCAGTAAATAAAAATCTTCGAATTGGCCTGAAATAGATTTTTAAAATTCAACCTGGCATTGGTATTCAATTGCAGGAAAGGGGTATTTGGCAGACGGGATCCCTGAGTGATATTATTATTTCCCAATTCATCAAAATCCGATTTTATGATCGGGTTCAAATGGGAAAATGTTTGTGTCAGGCTAAATTTTGATTTATACCAATATTCCAGTTTGGCATCCAGTCCGCTCATCCGGACTTCATCAAAGTTAATATAAACAAAGGCCCCTAAATCATATTGCCATTGTTGTATCAGGTCAAACACATCCCTGTAAAAGGCATTTGCAGATAATTTTAATCTGTTTTCCTGTGCTGCAAATAGTTGCAAATTAAATCCAAGATTTGCATTATAACTTGTTTCCGGCCGGAGACTGCTGGTACTACTTACCATTAATCCATCTCCCAATACTTCATTGGCTTCCGGCAACCGGTTAGCCTTTTCAAAGGAAGTAGTAATCCGGAGGTGGGAAGTTAATTGATACGAACCAGCAAAACCAAATCCCAAACTGCCGGAGGAAGTATATTCAGTGAAATAATTGGGGACACCCTGTATAATTTCAGAGGTTTTGATGTCAGCATTGAAATGGAAAGCTTTTAGAAAAACAGAGGTATTGAGCTTTTTTTGGAGCATTTCACTTTGGAAAAGCAGTCCCATACTTGTTTTTTTAAACTTTTGTGGAGACCAGTACCCGTCATTTTTTTGGGTAATGAGCGGGTCATTTTCAGTTCGGTTTAACAAACTTACAATAGAATTAAAACCAATCTGGTGTTGTTCATTAATCCTGTAAACCAGATTTACCCTGTTTAAAAAGACCCGCTCATTTAGTTCATTTAAAGTCCTGACACGTTCGCCTCCAAGGGTACGAGTTCCTTCAATTTCTCCATACCAGTTGTAAATATTACGAGAAGTATCTACCTGACTCCTAGACAATTGGGACAATGAACTAAATAGATTGAGATCGAATCCCTTAATCAAATCGTGTTTCTGATACACAAGATAGGGGACGATAACATTTTGGCTATAGGTAGCTTCTCCATAAGGGACTTCCATGGTAGAACCATGTTGGAGTTCTTTATCCAAATCAGAGTATAACAAGCCTAAAAAAAACTGATCAGCAAATTTTTTATTCGTAAATCCAATGTCTGTTTTTACTGCTTTGGATGCAAAGGCATCATGAAACCTTCGTACTTTTATTCCTCTTTGAACAGTGTAGGTTTCAGGATCTGTGGCATATACATCATCTCCCCAAATTTGATAATCATTGTCTGAATAATTGTAGAATGCAGAAAGTCTGACTGTAGCACCCGAATCCTTATTTCTGTAATTTGCCAAAAGGGATGCACGATGTGTATTGAAAGATCCGAAAGAGTAGGACAATTCTACAGCGTTATCGTAACTTTTTTTGGTAATCAGATTGATCGCACCACCTAAAGCATCATTACTTAATTCTATGGGAACTATTCCCTTATAAATTTCAATGCGATCAATTAAGGATATAGGAATGGTATTTACCGAGTAGGAGGAACCAAAATAGTCCATGGGAACACCATCAATAAAGAACCGGATAGATTTTCCTCCCAAACCATTTACCGAATAATCCGCCCTTGAGCCCAAACCTCCTGCCTTTCTCACACGAACTCCTGCTGTTTGGTCCAGAATTGTGTTAATTTCCAAAGATTGGTTTCGAATCGCTTTCATAGAAATACCCTCCATGGCAAACCCAGCAATTTCCTTTTCTTCCACCAAATTCCTCTCTACATTAATTTCCTCCAGCGTTGTGGTATTTTCCGTTAGCACAAAATTGAGCCGAACCTCCTTTATTGAATTTGATATATTGAAGATTTTTGAAATGGTATGATATCCCACAAAAGATACTTTAATGGAATATTCACCTATAGGCAGATTATCCAAGGCATAAGCACCATTGATGTCGGTAGTTCCTCCTCTTGAGATTTCCTCAATCTGAATAATTGAATGAGGTAATAGTGTTCCATCAATAGATTTTACGACCCCATAAACCAATCCATTATCCTGAGCCTGGCAAAAAATTCCAAGACAAAAGAAAAACAGACTAAATGTATAGGTGGCTTTATCCATTTTCGACAAAAAACTACTATCCTTATTAAGATTAATTATAAATTATAGATATTTTTGCAAAAATAGAGGCTAGAGTAGCGTGGCATACAACGCAAACAGACATTCTACTAACGCGATCAGACATTTATGCAGATTCATTTAAAAAGCGAAGATTTTCAGGAACTGGTTCAGGTAAAGTCCCTTAACGATACCTTTGAAGCAGAACACCATGTGGCTTTTCCGGGAATGAAGGGTAAAATGCGGAAATCAAATTTTGATGGAATTATCGTTGAGCAGCGTGAAGTGAGCCTTAATAAAGATCTGATAATTGATGTGAAGCAACAGGCTCCTGTCTTTAAGATGCAGTTTGAACTGGACGGCCATTCTATTTACAAAGCCAATTCCAGTGGTCTTGATGTGGAAATTAGAAAAGGACACCATAATTTATTTTTCTTACCGGAAGTGAATGGCTTGCTAAAATACCCTGGTCCTCTGAATCGAAAAACCCTGGAGATTTACCTGACTTTAGATTTTGTCGAGCAGTTGTTTGGCGATCAACTGGAAGCGCTCAGGGTATTGGAAAAAGGTATTTACTGTAACCAACCGGTAAGAATGAGCAATAAAAGTATACCCATCTCCATGGAATTGCATCATGTTATTCGTGATATTTTACACTGCCCTTTTACTGGAGCTATGCGCAAAGCCTATATGAAGGCTAAAATTACTGAATTACTGATACTCCAACTCGATAGTTGTACCCCATGTACCAATCAAAATAAGGTAAATGTGTCCAGCCATGATGTTGAAAAATACCATTATATTAAAGAGGTGATAGAGCAAAATTTTCAAACTCCTTATTCTATAAATGAGCTCTCTAAACTAGCCGGAATGTGTGCCACCAAGTTGAAAACCGGATTTAAAGAACTTTTCAGGGTAAGTCCATCTGAGTACCTGGTTATTTCAAGGATGAATTTTGCACATTTACAGCTTACTTCTACCAATAAATCCATTGCCGCTATTTCGGAAGAAGTTGGTTTTAAAAATCCCCAGCATTTTACAGTTGCCTTTAAAAAGCGGTTTGGCTATTTACCAAGTTCTGTCAGAAAAAAATGAAATTATGGGCACAGGGCTGAATGTGATCCCCACTGAATATTTAATTTTAAAGGAGTTTGATGATCATGCTATTTGTCCAACAAAATGAATAGCACTACATTTGCGTCACTAATAGGCATTTTGCCAGATTGGGAATTTCGGTTTAATCTTTTGAGAATTTGTTGAATTTTATTTCTTT
The DNA here is from genome assembly GCF_000379765.1 of Flexithrix dorotheae DSM 6795. Classification (GTDB taxonomy): domain Bacteria; phylum Bacteroidota; class Bacteroidia; order Cytophagales; family Flammeovirgaceae; genus Flexithrix; species Flexithrix dorotheae. The sequence goes on along the minus strand of NZ_KB903498.1, from coordinate 205,832 downwards.
ATCGCTCATTTTTCTGGTGTTGACACTGTCAATTAATCCATGTTGCTCTATAAGTGACGAGTGCCATGAAATTGAGGGAAATGAAATGGAAGCACAAAATCATGAACACAAAGATGGGCACAAGGATAATAATAATTCCAGTTTACCCTGTTCGCCCTTTTATTCCTGTGGTAATTGCTCAGGTTTTTTCCTTAAAGATCAAAGATTATGTGATTTTAGTCTTTTATCCCAGCCTAAAATTCCAAAATCAGAGTATTACCTCGATTATGTTTCTGAGGGATACGGCATCATTCCCCTTAAGCCTCCCAGATATATTTAAAGTTGTAGCTTTTTTATTTTCCGCTGTTTCTGTCCGAAACAGGCATGGAGAAGTATACTTTAACTTTAAATTTTAATCAATAATGAATAAAAATTTATTATGGCTCTTCCTGCTGTTTAATTTTCACATGATTGCGGCTCAAAACAATCTTGAATTGAACATAAAAGATGAAGAGTCGAAGGAGAATTTGATTGGTGTGGCAGTTTATATCCCTGCTTTGCAAAAGGGTAGTGTTACAGATATTAATGGACTGGCAGTGGTGAAAGGGATACCAGATGGAAATTTTGTGGTCCAGATCAGTTCCATAGGCTATGAAAAACAAGAATTGGAATTTCAGTTTCCAATACAAGATCCTATGCAAAACAAAACCATATTTTTATCGCATGCTCATGAAGAAATGGAAGAAATTGTCCTTACTTCCACAAGGAGCAGCCGTACCATTGAGGACTCTCCAACCAGGGTAGAATTCATTGCCGGGGAAGAGCTTTCTGAAAAAGGAAATATGAAACCCGGGGATATTCGTATGCTTTTGAATGAAAGTACGGGTATTCAAACCCAACAGACCTCTGCTACAAGTTATAACTCCAGTATCAGAATTCAGGGACTGGATGGAAAATATACCCAGCTCTTGCGAGATGGTTTACCACTTTATTCTGGATTTTCCAGTGGGTTAAGTTTAATGCAAATTGCACCACTTGACCTTAAACAGGTGGAAGTGATAAAAGGATCTTCCTCTACTTTGTATGGAGGGGGAGCTATTGCAGGACTGGTCAATCTGGTTACCAAAACTCCCGAGGATCATCCGGAACTGAGCTTAATGTTGAATGGGACTTCTGCGCTGGGTTTGGATGCCAGTGCTTTTTATTCCCAAAAATATGGGAAAGTCGGTACAACGGTCTTTGCTTCTTACAACAAAGGTACAGCTTATGATCCAGCCGATATTGGTTTAACAGCAATTCCCAAATTTGATCGGTTTACTTTAAATCCCCGCCTGTTTTTTTATTTGAATGAGCATACAGAACTGATGGTTGGGGCAAATATAGTATCAGAAGACCGGCTTGGCGGAAACATGAAATATGTGGAAGGCGAGAATATTCCGGATGCATACTTTGAAAACAATGAAACGGACAGAATATCCAGTCAGGTTATTTTTTCTCATAATTTTTCAGGTCATTCGAAACTCACCTTTAAAAACAGCTTCAGTTTTTATGACAGGGAAATTGCCATTCCCGATTATGCATTTGCAGGGCAGCAATTGTCCTCATTCAGCGAATTAAATTATGTAACCACAGGTAAAAAGTCTGAATGGATTTTTGGAGTAAATTTGTGGACAGACCGATTTGACCAGGGTCTGGGTATCACTACTGAACCTCTGGACTATTCAAATTCTACATTTGGCGGTTTTATCCAAAATACCTTTGATTTTTCAGAACAATGGCATTTAGAATCGGGAATAAGGGCGGATTACCAGTCAGATTACGGTTTTTTTCCTCTACCCAGATTTTCTTTAATGTTTGAACCCAACCATGCCTTAACTTTCCGGCTGGGAGGAGGAATGGGGTATAAAACACCTACCATTTTTACGGAAGAAGCGGAGTCCCTGCATTTCAGGAATATTTTGCCAATCAATACCAATCAGACCAAGGCAGAATATTCTATTGGGGGAAATTTTGATGTAAACTACCGTTGGGCTTTGACCGATGAATTGGTATTAAATACCAACACCTTATTTTTCTACACCAAAATTCAGGATCCATTGGTGCTTACCCAAAGGGAAAACTACTATGAATTTTTACAGCCAGAAGGAATTGTGGATACGAAAGGAGTAGAAGTAAACATGAAATGGAGTTTTCACCATTTTAAACTATTTATAGGGTATACTTTTACCGATGTAGAAGAGCATTATGATGGTCAGATTGAGGAATACCCGCTGGTGGCAAAACACCGCTTAAATAATGTATTAATGTATGAAAAGCATGGAAATTTCTGGGTTGGTCTGGAAGGCTACTACTTTAGTCCTCAGAAATTAGCCGATGGTGCCACAGGACAATCTTATTGGATAGTTGGGCTAATGACAGAAAAGAAGTTGGGGAAACATCTTTCCCTATTTTTAAATTTTGAAAACTTTCTGGATACCCGGCAAACGGCATTTGATACCATTTTTACTGGAGATATCAATAACCCTGAATTCAGAAGTATTTATGCTCCAGTGGATGGATTTGTGGTAAACGGTGGAATTAAACTCAAGTGGTAGGGGAGAGGCCGTCCTAAATCTGAGATTTAAACCTAGAAGATTGTAGGCAAAAAAAGTTATAAGCCTGCTTCCACTTTTAATGAAAGCAGGCTTTTTTTATGCTGATTTTTACGATAATTAGATTTATCCAGAGAATTGCCTGGAAGGTGTTGGAAGGGTTACAAGGCATTAATTTCAAAGGAAAGTCTTTGGCAAAGGGGACTTATCTCTCTATATTTTCCGGGTAAATTTTCAGGTTCGGTAAGACTTATTCCGCCAAATAATAAAACCTGTAATAGGCAGGCTGGCAATAATCAAGCAAGTGAAAAAGGCCAGGATTTTAGTGGGTAATCCGCCAATACTACCGACATGAATATCATAATTAATACCGCTTACCTGCTCTCCACCACTTAGGTCAGAGACTTCATCTTTTCTTAAAAGAGAGCCGGAACCGGAATCGAAATAATAAACGATTCTGTCATAAAATACCCTATTGGATAAGTAAAGCCGAACTACATAAGGAAATTCTGGTCGTCTTGGCATTTTGATGACATAAGCATGTGCATTGTTTAGCTGGGACCTGATTATTTGATGCATGTTATCCAAAGGATTTAAATCATCCGATTCTTTTTCGGTTGGCGGTTCAGGTAGAGGTCGGGTTACGGTTTTCCCTCCGTTGGCAATCCATTGAATCCCCTGATTCAAAGAGGTGAAAGACCAAAACAAGCCGGTTACTGCAATTATGATGGACAGAGAAATAATATAAAACCCAAGGATTGCATGTAAATCAAAATTTTTACGCTTGAATCCGAACCCTGGTTTCCATTTAAACCAAAACCGCATACCACGACTTTTCTTATTTTTGGGCCACCACAGTACCAGGCCACTGATAAGCAAAATGAGAAATCCTACCACGCTCCAGGCCACTATCTGACTTCCCCATTCATAGCCTAAAAGTAAGGTCATATGCATCCACATAATTACATTAAAAAACTCCCATTTGGTGTTTTCAATTTTCACTATTTCTGCAGTATATGGATTGACAAACACAGTTTTACACACTTCCATATAACCGGCATAAGTCAGGGCATCATGCTTTGTTTTTTGAAATACAAAGGAAACGGTTGCTTTGGGATCATTTGGTTGGTAAATCCTTAAAATGGGCGCATCTTCTTTTAATGCTCCAATAGCGGTCTCTTTTAACTGGCTGAGCGGTAGGGGTGTAGCATTCTTAGGGATGTTAGTTATGGTGTACCGATCTTCATAGATTTTTTCTGAAATCTCAATGGCAAAAACATAAATAGCACCAGTTACTCCTTCAATAAACAAGACTATTCCGGTAATTAAGCCTATCCAAAGGTGTAAGTTTAAGATAAGTTTTTTTAATGGCTTGCTCATATTCTTGCTATGGAGGTTTATTATTAAAGAAGGATGGGAATCAAAAATATACTTATCGGTAAAAGGTATATAGTATTAAGGAATGTTCTGATTTAACTATTCCTGAGTATTGTTCAGGTTTTTTGGACTAAGAGCATGTTTAAATTTTAACTGTTTCGCTGCAAACGCCCATTTATGAAACCTCACTTCAAAAGAAAATTTCCAAATAGCGCTGCTATTCAAAAATTTTCTTTTTTCCTGAGAACCCAAAACTGGACGTTTTCGCTTTGGTCCGACATTTCGGAAAACCTAAATTTTAAATAAGCTCTAAAAAAACATTATGCCTTTTTCTCAAATTCTACCTCATTGAATTAAGGAAAAAACAGTAGATTTTTAATTTAAAAGGCATAATGTTAATCTGATCTTGTTTTTTAATGATTAAGATCAGAGCTTATTCTCTAAAAATTTCTAAACAAGGCATTTACAAATACATTGCTTCCATCCAAAGTAGCTCCCTTTTGGAAACCATCTGCACCACCGCCAATCGTAATTTCATAGATATTGGCATCTCCATCCACAACACTTACAGGAATATAGAACTTGCCTTCTTCCACACAATTTAAAGAGAAGATGTCTCTAAAGGATGCTTTTGGTAAATTCAGCTCAGTTACAGTTTTGGTTTCCAGGTTGATTTCAACCAGGGTGCCTGTATTTTGTACCAGATCCCCCCATTCTGGTGTATCGGCTACCCTTACCACATTGGCATAAGCGATATTGTTTCCAGCATACCATGCATTCCAAATAGCGATTGGTTCGTTGTATTCGGCCGAAATATCAAACACATAAGAATCATCATATTCACCATCTTTGATTTTTACGAATACTGAAGGCTTATTAGCTACCTCATCGTGACCGTACCAAAGAGAACTAGTTATATTGTATTGATATATATCTCCGGTTTCTGTGGCGAAGGAGCCATTTGTTCTGTAACCGGCAGTCATTCCTGCAGATGCAGTGGAAACCAATATTTCAGGGTTTGCCAAGGAGGGATAATCGTATCTCACCGTAATCAATGAGTCAGATAACTGTGACCAGGTAGCAGCATCACCATATAAGGAGCCAAAATAGATTCTGCCATCTTGTACTAATCCATTTGTCCATAAGTTGTTTTTGTTACCTATGGTAGGGAAAGTAATGAATCCATTGCTTGTGGCGGTAAATGTTTCCAGATCTATAATAGCATAAGGCACTAATCCTTCATCATTTGGATTGGTCGATAAGAATAAATCGCCATTATCAGTAACCTGAATGTATCGGAAAAAAGCACCAGGGGTTAATGCTGAGTTAGAAATGGCATCAACTTTAACAGGACCGTTCTCTGTTAATTCAAACTTTTCGGTTAAAGCTTCTGTATTATTAAGGATGTAAAGATATCCATCAACACTTACTGATAGATTTGCCCAACCTTCAGAACCATTACCCACTATTGAAAGAGAGCCTGATAAAAGATCATCAGTAGTGACATAATATCCCTCACCATCAACTGATGCTCCTACTGTATATTTAGAGTCTGCTGGTGGTGGTGGTACATCGTTACCTTCTTCTTCACAGGAAACAAAGATTAGCCCCATGGCTAAAAGTAAACATCCAATGCTCCAATTTAAAAATTTATTCTTCTTCATAATTTTAATTTACTGTTGACTTTATTTGATAATTTATTTTGAAAAAAATTGCTCGTCCAGGTTTTTGGAGTAAGTAATTGTCATATACCTGTTCATTGAATAGGTTTGAGACATCAATGGCAAGAATTAGTTTTTTTGATGGGAAGGTATACCCGATACCTGCATCAAATACCAATTGTGTAGGAATAATATCTTTGTTGTCTTGATTGCCAAGGCTTGGCCATCTAAGGAAAAACTGGTGTACGTAGCCCGATTGGAAATAAGTAAAAAACTTGGCATCTTTTTGAATGAAATCCATCACGGTATATTCCAATCCCGCATTAGCCATGAAATAAGGTTTATTTCTTACCCGGTCACCATAAACTATATTTTCTCTTCCGTTTTCGTCTATTTTCAGGTTATTCCTGAAATCCAGATAAGTTCCATTCAGGGTAAATTTTAATTTCTGATCAAAATCAAAGATCATATCTATTTCCCCTCCTGTTCCTGCTATCTTTCTTATATTTTCAAATATCCCATTTCCCTGGCCATCTGTTATGGTAAACAACAATTGATCTGTCACATTTCGGTAGAAAGTGGTAAGCGCTATTTTTACACCATTATTATAGCCAAGCCGATACCTTCCAAGTACCGCCCCAATATTAGTATTAAAGCTTTGTTCCGGTTCGATATTCGGGTTATTCCTAATGGTGACTCCATCTCCTAAAGCTTCCGTGGGACTGGGCATTCTCGTGGCTTGTTCCGCTGAAGCTTTGATCATCAATTTTGGGAACAACTTATAGGAAGCTGCAAAACCTCCTCCCCAATTGACTACATTATTTTTATGCTCGATGATTTCCCATTCGGTGGTATAAACCAGATCATTGATATGAGCACTGTAGTCATAATACTTCAGGAATGCATTAGCGTGAAGTTTACCATCAAATTTTATGGTTTCTAATGATAATCCGGCAAAATGTGTGCTTATTCCCTGAGGTTCAATATATGGAGTTCTATATACTGGCGTAAAAGGGTCTTCTCCTGAACGTTTTGTACTTGAATAAAGGTAGTTCAAACCTAGAGTAAAATCATAAGGTAATTGATAGGTTGTATTAAACCTAACAATATTGGAGTTGTCTTTTTGAGTAAACAATGATTTCCCATTTCGCCCCATTTCACCGCCAGAAGGGTTTGTCCCTATTTGTTCTCCCCTCCAGTCATATCTCATTGTTGTAGTATCTACCAATACCCCTTCGGTATAAGAATAACCTGCAAAGATATTCACATCTAACCCCTCTGTAAATAAATCACTTTTTTTGTAGCTTATGCTTGGCATAAGAACTTGTTCATTATTTCGCATTTCACCATAAACATGAGACATGGTTTGTGCGGTTTGTACACCTTTCTTTTGATCTGAAGCAAGTAGTGAAATAAAAAACTGATCGGCCCATTTTTTCTGGCTAAAACCTATATCAAACTTTGCACTGATGGTTTGGAAATCGTCATTAAACCTTTCAGCAGGATTTTCTTTGGTGAATTCCTGTGCTTTAAAACCTGTAGAGGCATCAGCATAATGCACTCCTTTTCCCCAAACTTTATAATTATTATCCGAATAGGTGTAAAATGTAGAGAGCTTGGTGGTGAATCCGGATTTGAGCCGCCATTGGCCATGTAATGCCGCACGATGGGTATTATAGGAACCAAAAGAATAGGATGCATCCACAAAGTTGGAAATGTTTTGGTTCGTGACGAGGTTTATAGCTCCGCCCAATGCATCAGAGCCTAACTCAGCTGCGACCACACCTTTGTAAACATCTATGCGGTCAATTAGTGCAATAGGAATATTATTAATGGAATACGAAGACCCGAAATAATCCATGGGAATTCCATCGATAAAAAAACGAATGGCATTGCCTGACATCCCATCCAGGGAGTAGGTAAAATCTGAACCCATACCACCTGACTGTCTTACCCTTACCCCAGCAGTTCTATCCAATACACGGTGCATGTCCATGCTTTGTGTTTTTAGCTCTTTCGTTTCAACTGCTTTTACACTAAAGCCACTACCTTCTAATTTTCCTACAGCGGTTTTTTCAGATTTAACCACTACTTCACTTAATACCTCCGTGTTTTCTTTGAGAGCAAAACTGAGGCTAAGTACTTGCCCTGAGGAAATGGTTATTGCCTGGTTTTGGCGTATATAACCTATGCCCGAAACTACAAGAGTGTAATTTCCTGCCGCTACCTCTTTAATTTCAAAATGCCCGTTGACATCGGTTACCGCTCCCCTGGAAGTGCCTTCAAGTAGGGCAGTGATGCCCACAAGTGGTTCTCCAGTATCACTTTGAACTGTACCAGTAATTACTCCTGGTTGATCATTAGCCAATAGCAGGGAAGGACTAAAAAACAGGGTAGTTAGAAAAATTACATAGTATAGTTGCTTCATTTTAATTAGACTAATTTTAAATGAATGGCAAAAATACACCCCTTTTATACTATGGCTTAATCTTATGGATTAATAACTCCTAGTTAAATTCAATTTTGAGTTAGTATGTAAATAGGAGAAGGTAAGTATAATTTATAGCGAATAGGTGTAAGCTTGCTTTAGTTTTTCTTTATTAAAAAATAAAATAACCAAGTTCAAAACATTTGATAATCAATCATTTATAAGTTTTTGAATAAAGTATGGGGTTCAAATTTCCCCATTTTCCTTATTTAGAATGATTATAAAGACAAATCTCTAAATATAATTTGAATTAAAAGAATTAATAAAATGTAAATCTGTGAACGACCAATTTACGGCTATGAACAACATATTAGTTGGTCTGTTAAAACTCCTGAAATACATAAAAAGAAAGGGGTTGTAAAGGTCGCTTTTGGAGGCAATACACAATTCGGTTTGCATGCTCATTTATTGCTTTAGGTGCTTTTTCATAAAATTTTTTTTGTATGCTCGGCCTATTGGGATAATATATTTTACTGATTGGTAAATTTTGTTTTGTGATATTTTTTTTAAGTGATTTAGATTGATGATATACGACTTATGTACCTGGCAAAAGCTATCATCCAGCTTTTGCAGCCAGTCTTTCAAGGAGTATGTAGATAAATGTTTTTGGGATTCGGTTACTATTTCAGTATAATCACCATCAGATTTAATATGTAAAATATCCTCACGGTTTATCTTTACAATTTCGTGCTTTAATTTAATGTATAGCGCAGTATCAGCAACATTTTTTGACAGGTTATCAGCTAATGACTCGGTATTCATTAATGCCAATACTTTATTTACAGCCTGCGAAAAACGCTCAAATGAAAATGGCTTAAGGAGGTAATCTACCACATTGTATTCATAGCCTTCCAAAGCATAATCGGAATAGGCAGTAGTCAAAATTGTAGGTGGATGGTCCTTAAAAGATTTGAGAAAAGCAATCCCTGAAACTTTGGGTAATTTAATGTCTAAAAAAAGAAGGTCAATGGTATTTTTTTCTAAATATGCCCTGGCTTCAATAGCATCCGAAAATATTTTTTCTAAAGCTAAGTGATCCGTGTCATCAATATATTGTTGCAGAATCTGCTGAGCAGGAGGTTGATCTTCTATGATAATACACTTGAGCATTAATTAATAGGTTTTAGCTGCATTTTTAATTCAACATGGTAGGTGTTTTTTTCACCTTTTATATTTAAAAGATGGGCCTTGGGATATAGTAAAAGTAAACGTTTTTTTACATTTTCTAAGCCAATCCCTGAGTGATCTTTCTGGCCGTAATCGGGTAAAAAGCTATTATCACAAGTAAAAGTTAGCAGGCCAGACTCCGAAACTTTTACCTGAATATCAATTAAAATATTTTTAGATTGACTTTCAGTACTGTGTTTAAAGGCATTCTCAATAAACACTATTAAAATTAAAGGGGAAATGGCATAATCGGCAGAGGGTATTTCTGTATGGAATTGAACAGAACCCCGCTGTCCTATCTGTAGTTCGTACAGGGTGGTAAAGCCTTTTAAGTTTTTTATTTCCATTGCAAGAGGGACAAAATTTTCCTTACAATCATACAACATATAGCGAAGCACGGAAGATAACTCTAAAATAATGGAGGGGGTTTTAGACGATTTTTTTATGGCATGCGCATATAAATTATTCAGATTATTAAATAAAAAATGAGGATTAATTTGCGACTTTAAAAACTGTAATTCACTTTCTTTTACCAAGGTTTTAAGCTTTTCAATTTCGCTTTGTTTTCTGTTGAAATCCCAGGCAAACTTAAAGGCTACGGTGATGATAATCACAGGAAGTGTCTCAATTAGCGTAAATAAAAAACCGGGGAAGTAGGTGCCACGTGTATCAGGATAATAAATTTGTTCCAGTACGTATTCATCAATCAGAATCACCAGTGTAATTAAAATCACTACACTGATAAAAAATAAAATTTCTCGTTTTTTGTAATAAAAATTTGGAAGAAGTACATAATTAATAATGATTGCTGCGCCTATATAATTACCAAAAAAAGCAACATTACGCAGTTCCAGTAAGGAGTATATTGTAAAGTGGAGAGACCCCGTCTGATTATATGCAAAAAATATAAACAATACAAGGATAATAACCACCTGGTAGGCAATTTCTTTATAATTATGTTTGATATACCTATAAGGGTTATTCATATTTTTTTAATGATAAAGGACTTCTGAAGAATGAATAACTTCTCTACTTTTTAAGATTAGGGATAATTTTACTGAGAACCAAATTTTGAAAGCAACCTGAATTACGAAGTACTTTCTCAACTGTTTCGTCAGAATTTTCCTCAGCATATGACCTTCATTATAGCAAACCATTATAAACCTTATTTTTTATAACATGGATGATTAGTCTCAGGCATCCTCATTTCCCGGATTTTCCGTCCGATGAACTTTTCTCATTAAACGATTTGTACAAATAAATTGACTGTACAAATTGTTATGAAATATTGTTTTACCGCGATTTAGCAACTGCTACGGTTTTATACTTTTTGTTTTTTGCCCATATTTTTGGTGTTTTACGGATTTTCAATTGATATAAAGTGAATAGTGATACAGCCGAAAGGAGTATCCAAAATAAATCAATGATTAAAATTTGATGAAATCCTTTTTGCCAACTCCTCCAAAACCAATTTCCGGTAATTATGCCATTGACAACCGGAATCATCAACCCAAATATACTTCCTAAAATTAATGACCATTTCAGGGTGAAAACATTATCCTTTTTCAGGGTAAAAAAGATACTTAAACCAAGCCATTCCGCAAAAAATGTCCAGTAAATAAAACTCATTCCTGCCTGGGGAATAAGCTTAACCAGGACAAACTCGAGTGCAATCACCGGGAACATACTCAAACAAATGGCCAGATAGCTGTACACCACTTTCTGGTTAAAACGCCTTTGTTTTTCCGAAACATTTTTTTTATCTCTGGCCACCAGCCAAATCATGACACCCGACAGTATGACATAGCAGGAAACAAGCCCCAGCACAAAGGAGATGATTCTCATGCCAATTCCCGCAAAATCTGCAAAATGCAATCGGAATAATAGATTTTTCACGCCATCAAGATAGGAGGAACCTTCCAGAGGACTTTTTTCCTTCACTATGCTGTGGTCGGAAACCTTATAAATAATTTCTCCGATGCCATTTAATTGATGATCATAATCCATATTCCCGGCAATAGAAACATGCATATTTACATCTCCATAATTAAGCACTTTAACTTCTGTTATTTTAAAATCACCCCATCTTTCTCTGGTTTGATCTAAATAGTCGTTAAATGTGAAATCATTTTGAAATGGCTCATAACCCAATTCATATGCTGGGGGATGGTATTCTAATTCTGTACTAAATTTTTCCTGATCGCCATTATATAAAACAAGTACTGCAGGAATGACCAATATGGTTTTAAGCATAAAAAAGGAACCAGTTAAGGCATAAACCAACTGGAAAGGGAAACCGATCAACCCCAAAGCGGTATGCGAATCTGTCCAAATCGTTTTCAATTTGGCCCAGGGCCGAAAAACATAGAAACTGGAAATAATTTTTTTCCAATGAATAATTATACCTGTAAGGATAGCAAACAGGAAAAAGAAAGCCACAAAACCTGAGAGGTAATACCCAACCCGATTAGGGATTTGAGCAAAGAAATGTAGCCGATATAAGAATTCCCCGAGGGTATAAGATTCCTGATAAGTTGCAGTGGAATGATCATGGGTATCCATGTAAAAAAAAGCCCTTACTTTAGCTTCCTCCGGGGCTGTAGAGTCCTTGGAGGCACTTAGGCTCACACTTATTTTTCTTTCATTATAATAATGGTGTAAGTCAATATCCCTTCCATAAAGTGGATAAGTAAGGCTAAGGTTTTGGATGACGGAATCTACATTTATTCCAATTTCATCTTCTACCTCTATAGTGTGTCCCCGTTCCCAATTCACGATTTCATCCCTGAAGAAGGAAAAAGAACCCGCAAAAAAAATAATGTATAGTGCCACACTGATCACAATCCCGCTTACGGTGTGCGTATGGAAAATGATATTATGGGCCCTTTTTTTTGTACTCATTTTTTCAAAAACTAGATATTCCGACATTTGTCATAAGTCCGAAAAACAATGTCATTAGAAGATAAAAACCCCATAATTTCCAGCCATTTTTAGCCAAAAATGCCAAAATCATTAAGCCTCCCCACAGCAGGAAAGCCGTAAATGCACTGGTGATGATAATATTGGGGCGATTTAACCATGCGGCCAAGGCCAGATGAAAGGTAATGCTAACGCCAAAACCACCCAGAAAACCGGCTGAAATTTTAGCAAATCGCTGCCATGGGGAATTTGTTAGGTATTTAGGATTTGCTGGCATTTAAATTAAATTTTCAATTAAAACAGATATAATTGAAGTGATCAAAAAAGTAGTTTTATTCAATACACCCAAAGGAATCAGTAAAATAATCAGGCTGGCGATTGTCATCAAAACAATAGACAGGTAAATAAGACCTGCTCCAAACCCAAAATAGTTTATGGCCAGAAAACCACCAGAGGCCATAAGAAAAGATCCCAATAATTTAAACAAGGTTTGTTTTTCCTGAGCCTTCTTTTCTATGCCAAAAATCACCGGCAAAATCATTTTTTTGGACGTAGCATACCAAAAGTAAAACCCAATAAAAATCTGGATAATGAATAATGAAAACAATGCAAGTATATATTTAGTCAAATAATGAGTTACATAATGCCAGACCACTTCAAATCCCCTTAAGTAGGTACCAGAAACGCCTTTTATGTACTGGACATAACTAATCTTAGATGGAAACTTTCCAACTTAGATCAACTTTGCTATTTCTTATTGTTTAGCTAAAAACCTCCCCTGTATCCTCGGAATGCCGCAACACTCCAGAGTGGAAAAAGTAATTTCCCCCTCAATTGAGGGGGCTAGGGGGAGGAGACAAACAATATTCATTTTTACCTTAATTTTTAAAAATGTCCAGTAGAATGATGCAATTTTTCTCTCCTTCAAAAGCATTAGAAAAATGTACCTGCTTTGGAATGGACAGGTACATTTTCCGGGTTAATTATTTGAAATTATAAGTTACCCTTACTCTTCCGTTGATACCTGGCTCGGATTGCCAGTACAGATACGTACCGTAATTTGCTCCTGAGTACAAGTACTCATTCAATAAATTATTAATGTTAAACTGAACCCTCAGTTTTTCATTACCCCAGAACAGGCCGCCATCCAACCTGAAGTAATCAGGTAAGTCGGTTTCATTTTCAGCATTCCATGCCCAGGTAGAACGATCTATCTGATACTGATAACCAAGTGAAGCTCCGAAACCTTTCAGTGCTGACTGGCTTGAAAAGGAATAGGTAAACCATCCGTTGGTGACATGTTTGGCATGTCCTGCCACTCTTTTACCAACATTTTCCGGGTCAGTATCCTTGGTAACTTTTACATCGGTATTGGCATAGTTAAGTACTACATTCAATCCTCGGGTAATTTCACCCTGCAAATCAAATTCAAACCCTTTGGATTGTACTTCACCCAATTGTTTTGAAAAGTTGGGGTTTTCAGGATCACCCACCAGAATGTTTTGCTTAGTGATTTGATAAACACCAAGAGAGGTTCTTAACTTTCCATCCAAAAATGTCTTCTTGAGTCCTCCCTCAATATCTGCGGCTTCTTCAGGGTCAAATGGTTTTCCATCAAAACTGGCTCCTCCCTGTGGGATAAATGACTGATCGTAAAGCGCATAAGCAGTCAAATCTTCTAATATATTGACACTTACTCCAACTCTTGGTGTAAACCTGCTGTCATCTTCCTCTTTCCATTTGGAGTTCACATGCGTATATCTACCGGCAAGTGTAAGTCTTAATTTATCATTAAGGAATCCTATCTCATCTTGTAAATAATAGGCAGTGGTGATGTAGCCATCATATGGACTTGTAGATCTGTCTTTTAAATCCACAGATCGGTCAAATTCTGGTGCAGGATAACCATAAGTAGGATTAAATATATTGAAAGGAGTGGTATAAGGAACATTTTGGCTCCAGTCTGACCAGTATTCTTTGTCCGTATAATCAATTCCTCCTAAAATAGAATGGCTGATGTTGCCAGTATTAGCTTTTCCCTGAATAAAACCCTGAGCGTAATTACCTACAGAAAGCGCATCCCAAATATTTGCATATCTAATTGCATCTCCATTTTCCTCCATACTTGCCAGCCAGTGGGAATTACCTTCCTGGTCAAACTTTAAATGAGAAAATCGCAATGTTGCTTCCCAGTTGTTATTGAATTTATGGTTTAAATCTGCAAATAAAGTCAGCTCCTTAATATCGGTGGCCGGATAATTCGTATCTACCATTTTGAAGTTTTTATCCACACTTCCATAACCGCTGGAAACAGGGCCAAACACATAAGCGGCTCCAATATAACTCTCAGCCTGCTGGTAGTTTAATTCACCGGTAATAGATGTTTTTTCGGATAAATTGTAGGTTAAAGCAGGCGAGATCATAAATCGTTTAGCGTCCTCACCTCCTCTGTGGCTGTCAGAAGTCTGATACATGCCATTTAACCTGAATAACAATTTTTTATTCTCTGTAATGGCACCTCCAAAGTCTGCTTCCGCCCGATAGAAGTCAAAACTTCCAGCAGTGACAGCTACCTGAGCTAAAGGTTTTTCAACAGGTTTTTTAGTTACCACATTATAAAAGCCTCCTGGCTCACCCGCAGCCAACATAAAACCTGCAGGCCCTTTTACAAACTCCATCCGATCTACAAAAGACATATCTTCGGAAAGAGGTCCCCAGGCATCACTCACGTTAAAACCATTTCTTAATGCAGGTAATCTGAAACCTCTCATATTGATTCTGGCAAAATGGCCCCAATGTTCCAGCATAGTAACACCGCTCACATTTCGGATTGCCCCTTCCATGATATTGGTCACCTGCTGGTCTACCATGAGTTGGCTGCCTACAATCTGAATATTTTGAGGGAGCTTGAACACTTCGGTTTTTTGCCGTAGTGAAGGAGAAACATTGGACTCCACATATTTTGCTTTTGTATCTGAAACAATTACCTCTGCGAGTTCTTCTTCTTTTTCAGTGAGCACGATTGGAGCAACTTCGGTAGTTTCACCAGCAACTACCTGGATGTCTATTTTCTGAGATTCATATCCAATCATGGAAAAAGCCAGTGAATACTGTCCCTGCGCAACTTTATGAATTTGAAAAGCACCAGTTTTGGTTGTTGTAGTACCCTTAGAAGTACCCTCAAGGCCTACATTTACATAGGAAAGCGGTTCCCCGTTTTTATTCTTTACTGTACCGGAAATGGTGCCTTCCTGGGCAAAAAGGAAGGTATTGATCACCATTAAAAGTAGAAAGGTAAATAGGTAATTTTTCTTCATTTTATTTTACATTTTAATTAGACCAATTCTAAATTGGTGCAAAATTCACTTTAAAAAAGAAGAAAAGCAATCGCTAATAATGGCTAAAAAACTATGGCTAATGGTAGTGATAAAGGAAAGTTGTGAAGCGATTAATCAAATGGAAATCGGTATTTTTCCAAGCTGCTATTCTATAAAAGAGAAGTTTTTTAATCCGGGAAAACTGCATTAGGAAAACCCTGAATGGAAAATTCCGAGTTATCCTGGGGAAGCGATATTTTAAATCACAAATGCAATAATGTTGCATTTGTGATTTTTTTCCATAATTTTGTTTTTATGACAAAAAAGGTAAAAATACTGAGTGCTTTTCTCACTTTATACTTAGGTATATTACCTGTATTTTTTTATACCCATGCTTCTGCTCACAAGGATCACCACCTGAATAGTTCCTGTCATTCCCAGCATTTGGTAATTCAGGATGATGAAGGGTCGTCCTGTGAACTTTGCAACCTTTTTTTTAACCAGGCACTTTACCATTCTAACCTCTCATTATCAGGAGAATTTACCAGCTATATCACCATGGAGAAAGAATCTTACTTTGTTCTTTCCCTGATCATCCAACCCCTTCCATTTTTACGGGCGCCTCCCTACTTATTCATTTAGGACACATTAGCTTCATAAAGGTCAATGGATGAAAACCCATTGAATCCTCCATGAAACTGAAAATAATGGACTACCGGCACAAAGGGAAATATTTCCTGCTTGCCCTGTCCTGCAATCTTGCTGTTTTTTCAACCGACAAGTAGAAAAAAATAAACCCATAAAGCATGGGAAATAAAACTCCTGTCCCGGAGAAAATTTAATTAAATGCCAGATACGATTAAACTTTTCATAACATGATGAATTATTCAATGAATAAGTTAACCCAACAAACTTTTTTTATCCACAAAGTCCAAAGCCAGGAAGTATCCTCTTTAATCATTTGGATGATCATTGCTTTATTTATGATGGGGTGCTCCTCCTCTCAGGATGAACAATTGAATATCCAAGGTATAGAAATCCATAATAAAGCCATGAAAAAAGGAGGGGAAATGGAGCAGAAAATGCAAAAAATACAGCAATTTTCAGAAAGCGTGGATCCCTCACTCCAATCAGCATTTCTGGATTCAGTAAAGGTATTGGAGGAGGATTTTTCAACCTGGAAGGCCAATATTGTGGAAGTTCCGGGGAATGAGCACGATCATCACGACCATGAAGGACATGACCATCACCATGAACCCAATCCCGAACTTACTCCACAAATGGTTCTTGAGATCCAACAATTTATGTTGGTTGAAATTGAAAAACTCAATGTTCGGGCTGCGCAAATAATCATTGATTTTAAGGAAGAGTGAATTAAATCAATCCATTCAAGCGAAAATTAAACTTCAGGTTGTGATGAAACTTCTGATAATTTTTACTTTGGGAATGACGCTTGCTATCCGGTTGTTGGCTCAGGATGATCAAAATTTTCCCCCTTCTGAGGTACCGGTAGAGATTAAAGCAATTAAAACAGATAAGAAAATTTCGGTAGATGGAAAACTCAATGAAGCGCAATGGGAAAAAGCACCAGTTGTTTCTGATTTTTTTCGTACAGAACCCCGTCAGGGAGGAGCTATTCGCTATAAAACAAAAGTGAAGTTCCTCTTTGATGATAAATATCTGTATGTAGGCGCATTTTGTATTGATTCTGTAGGGAAGAGAGGTATTCGGATGCAGGACTTGAGAAGAGATTTTGAATGGGGGGAAAATGACCTTTTTGGAATTGCACTTGATCCTCAAAACCTTAAACAATATGCTCAGGCATTTCAAACCACTCCTTATGCTACCCAGCGCGATTTCCAGAATTTCAATGGGAATAGTTATGACAATGGCTGGAACACGCTGTGGAGGGTAAGAACCCAGCGAACGGAAGAGGGTTACACGGCTGAGTTTGCCATTCCATTCAAAACACTGAGGTATGATAAACCAGAAGGAGATCATCCGGTGGAGTGGGGGGTAACCCTTGTGAGGTACGCCAGAAGGGATATAGAAGTATCTACTTTTCCCGCAATTCCCCAGTCATTTACCCCTTATCGTATGACTTATGCGGCTAAACTTAAGGGTATAGAGGTCCCGGCTCCATCTGCCAACATTCGAATAGAGCCATACACCCTTTATCAGTATGATTATATGGAAAATGCTGATAATACTACAGGAGAAGGAAACTTAAAATTGGGAGGCGATGTGAAGTGGGCGATTAACCCATACTCAATTCTGGATTTGACTTTTAATACAGACTTTGCCCAGGCTGACCTGGACAGGGCCGTAAATAACCTGGAAAGGTTTAACATATTTTTCCCTGAACAACGGCAGTTTTTTTTAGAAAACTCGGGGGTATGGGCGGGTGGTAAACAGCAATCCATTCGCCCTTTTTTTAGCAGAAGAATCGGATTGGAGGGGAGCTTTAATGCGGCTCCTGCACCTATTGATGTGGGTACCAGATTTACCCAGCGAAATGATAAACAGGCAATAGCCGGGCTTTTTGTGAGACAAAGGGAAACAGATAATTCCGCAGCTTCAAACTTTGCAGTGGCCAGGTATCTGAGAAATTATGGCAAAGAAAACAATGTGGGCATAATGGTTACACATCGTTTTGATGAGGCTTCTTCAAGAATGGATCTGATGTCGAACAATAACACTACTATTACGCTGGATGGACAGATTCGCCCAAAAAGCCAGTTGGATATTCAATACCTTTTGACTACCTCTATAGATGAAGGAACAGGTGAAACGGGTTATGCAGGGAGGATTTTTGCAGGCAATACCAGCAATCAGATTTACTACGGTTGGGTAACCGAATTTACCGATGCCAACTACAATCCGGCCATGGGTTTTGTGAGGCAAACTAATGTAATTCGCCATAACCCTGGAGGATACTATATCTGGCGTCCCAAAAAAGTGGACTGGATTAGACGATGGGATCCTGGTGTTTTCGTCAATTTTCAGCAGGATGCCGCTTCTCCCCAAACTTTTCAGCAGGCCAGTCTTTACATATTTCCGGTTTATACCTGGTTTAAGGACGATAGTTTTTTGGAACTTTCGTTTACCCCCACATGGCAAAATATAAACTTTGATTTTGCTCCTTTGGGAATACAAATTGAGGAGGGGAATTATTATTATACCCGTTATTTAATTCGCTACAATACTGATTTATCGAAGAAATGGTCCGCTGATGTGCGGTTTAATTTTGGAAAGTTTTATAATGGGAAAAGAAATACTTTCGAGTTTTCAGGACGTTTTGTTCCCATTCCCCACATTGCCATTACCCTGGATTATGAACATAACGACCTGCAAAAAGTAGGAATAGAGGAGGATTTATCCACAGATCTCTACTCTATAGGAACCAGGTTTGCCCTAAACCCTCGTATACAACTTTCCACTTTTTACCAGTATAACAGTTTCGATCAGCAGGGCAGGTGGAATATTCGGGCCAGCTGGGAATATCTTCCTTTGTCTTTCCTCTATGTAGTATTTAATGATTCTCAGTTGAGCAATGAACTCGATCCATTCCGAGAACAACAATTTATTTCAAAAATTAGTCTTGTAAAACAGTTTTAATGAATTGGGAAAAGCCACTCTGATAATTTACCCGGAAGGGTTCTTTGCCTGCAATTGTTACTTTCTGTGTCCTTAAAATTTCTAAAAAAAATAAAATTTAAAATGCAACAGTGTTGCAATTGAAATTAAATCCTATATTTGCAACACTGTTGCACTAAAAATGATAATGATTTTTTTAAATACCATCCTAACCTTACTAATCCTTACCTGTAGCTTCTGCTATGGGCAAAACGCCAGCGTTTCAGGAACTATCTCCGGTGAGGATGGAGTGGGAATTCCTGGTGCATATGTACAACTGAGTAATCAACAAGCTGCTGTATCGGATAATGCCGGGAAGTTTGCTTTTAAAAACCTAAATCCAGGGGACTACACCCTCACGGCCTCCTTTATGGGACTACAGGCTGCCCAGCGAAATTTTCATTTATTGAAAGGAAAAGACCTGACTCTAAATCTTACCCTAAAGGAGAGTGTGACTCAGTTAAAAGATGTAATTGTGACTGGAAAATCAGAAGCGCAGGAATTGAGGGAAAGTGTGGCGAGTGTTGCAGTGCTGGAGACAAAGGATTTTTACATGCAAAACAATAATACCAGTGAATTGATCAAGCAAATTCCTGGGGTTAATGTGCGCCAGACAGGTGGATTTGGGAGTGAGGCAGAAATCAACATCAATGGCATGTCTGGAAAACAGGTGAAGTTTTTTCTGGACGGAATACCTCTGAATTATTTTGGCTCAGGATTGGGTCTCAATGTACTTCCAGTCAATTTGATGGAGCAAATTGAAGTTTATAAGGGAGTAGTACCTGTACATTTGGGAGCAGATGCACTTGGCGGGGCCATCAATATTGTTTCCAGAAATGAGTATACCAGCTACCTGGATGCCTCTTATTCTGTTGGTTCATTTAACACCCACAAAGCAAATCTCAATAGCCAGTTTGTAAATCCAAAAAATAACTTTATTTCCGGAATCAATTCCTTCTATAATTATTCCGATAACAATTATCCAGTGGATGTGGAAATCCCTAATGCTTTTGGGAACCCTGAACCTGCAAGAGTGAGGCGGTTTCATGATCGCTACTCGAATTATTTATTAAATTATTATGCAGGGGTAATAGATAAAACTTATGCTGATCGGTTAATCATTAGCGTCCGTTATTCTGGGCTGGATGATGAAATTCAGCACAATGCCATTATGGCCCAACCCTATGGAAAGGTTACTTACAATGAATCCACATGGGGGAGCAGCATAGATTATGAAAAAGAACAAATTTTGCCCAAAACCAGCTTACAATGGTATATTGGGATGAATCGGACAACAGGAAACTTTACCGATACTACCCTCAATGCTTATACCTGGGATGGGGAAATTTACCGCAGAAGAACAGATGGAGGAGAGATATCTGCTTCAAGAAATTTATTGGAACTGAACTCGAAAAATGCAGTAAGTCGATTGAATATCCACTATGATCCCTGGAAAAACGGACGTATCACCCTTAATGTATTTAGCTCCTGGTTCAGGCGTACTGGGCAGGATGCTTTTGCGGCTGATTTTTACGGTGAGGATTATTATACAAACCCAACCAAACTGGTGAAAAATGCCATAGGAATTGCTTATGAGCATTCCATCGGAAACTTGATCAGTTATACCTCCCTGAAACATTTTGCTTATGCTGCAGATGGATATACCATTCAAAACCTGGAGTATCAACCTCACCAGCAATCCGTTTCCAATATAGGATATGCGCAGTCATTTCGCTATAATTTTTCAGATAAAATTCTGGCTAAAGCTTCCTATGAATACGCTACCAGATTACCAGATGAGATTGAGCTATTCGGTGACTTTACCCTCATCAAGCCAAACCCTAATCTGAAACCTGAACAAAGCCATAATGCGAACTTGGGAGGACTATTTCATTCCAGTAAGCTGGATATTGATTTGAATGGTTTTTTTCGGTACACAGATAATATTATCTGGTTGCGTACTTCACAATTTTTTGCGCAGTATCAGAATCTTTTGCAGGCTGTAATCAGGGGTATAGATGCAGAATTGCAATTCAAACCCTTTGATTTTTTGAAAGTAAAAGCTAATGCTACCTACCAGGATATCAGGAACCGCTCTCCACAAAATGTGACTGGTTCTGTAGATGACAGGTATTATGATGCACGTCTGCCCAATATTCCATACCTGTTTGGCCATGGGGAAATCAGGTTTCAAAAGAAAAATTTCATGAATGGGAAAAACCATTTCTCAGCCTGGTGGTCTGCAAATTACGTACACGATTTTTTTCTGTATTGGTCTGTGGACGGCCTAGAGGAGCTTAAGAACACGATACCTGCTCAGTTTATACAAAATATTGGTATTTCCTACGCTCTCCCAGACAATCGTTTTTCAGTATCGCTGGAATCGACTAATCTGTTTGACCAAAAAGCCTACGACAATTTTAGCGTACAGCGTCCTGGCAGGGCATTTTATATGACATTAAGAACATATCTCAAAAACAAATTAAAAACAAACTAAAAATGAAGAAAACACTACTTTTTGCCAGTGTAATAATGTTGGCTATCATAGGCTTATTTACAGGTTGCGCTGATGATGATAATCCTGAGCCGGTTGAGGATACACCCACCATAAAATCAGGCTATGTGGTTTCAACTTTAAGTGGTGCATGGCCGGATGTCACTACCTATATTCAATGGGTTAATGACCTTGGCTTTTCTGCCATAGGGAATGATAATGCGGTGGAGCTAACTGGAAGTTCAAATACCTTTTCATTTGATGGAGCCTTGTTTGCCACTCCTTTTGGAGCTCCGGCTAATTTGGTGAAATATACAGTTCAAAGTGATTCTATTCCGCAGGAAGAAGAAAGAATTGTAGTGCCTGGTGCCAATACTTTCTCAACGCTTTATTTTAAGAGTGAGCATGTAGCCTATGGAACAGTTGCCGGAGGAATATCGAAGCTGATTATTTTTGATCCGACCACGATGCGGATTACGGATGAAGTTTCCCTAAGCACGGTGACACAAAGATTCCCGGAGGCTACCCGGACTTATTACCTGGATATGATGGAAAGGGATGGAAAATTATTCATGGGGGTTCATTATGAGCAAAACTTTGCCCCAGTTAATGACTCAGCATTTGTAGCAGTAATAGATTTAAACACCAATCAGGTTGAAAAAGTCATTGCAGATGGTCGTACAGGGATGGTTTTTGGAGGACAGGCCCCTAATGCCGGTATGATCCAGGATGCCAGCGGAGATATTTTTGTACAGGCTTTAGGTACTACTCAGGCCGGAGGAAAAAGCCCAAGTGGTATACTCCGCATAAAAAATGGACAAACTGATTTTGATCCTGACTATTTCTTTGATCTTGAATCTGTTGTAGGAAATATTTGCTATGGCATTTATCACACTTCTGGTGGACGAACATTTACCGCCAATGTACAGGACGAAACTGACTTTTGGGAATACCTTACCAATCAGCCTCAATTCAAATATGTAGAGGTTGACTTGAATGATAAGTCAAGCAAAGGAGATGTGCCTGGTCTCCCCACAACCTATGGCAGTAGGAAAATGATTATTCATGAACAGGAGGATAAAAATCTGTTTTTCACCATTGCAACCAATGATGAAAATGCTGTATATGAGTTTGATGTGTCCTCCAATACTTCAAGTAAATCTTTCACTTCTTCTGGTGGTAACATCACTGGTTTGGAAAAATTAGATTGAGATATGCTAAAAGCCACAAACCTTACCAAGAAATACGGTTCATTTACTGCCCTCAATGGACTGGATCTATTAGTGAAAGATGGAGAGATTTTCTGTCTGCTGGGGGCGAATGGTGCAGGGAAATCCACTACTATTAACCTGTTTCTCAACTTTATAGAACCGACTGAGGGTGAAGCCAGCATTAATTCACTGGATGTAACGCAGTATGGGAAGGAAACCAAGCAATTACTTTCCTACATCCCTGAAAATTTGATGTTGTATCCTAACCTGACCGGATTGGAAAACCTTGATTTCTTTTGCGGAGTAGGCAACAAAAAGTATGATAAAGAGCAGTTGGAAACTTTGCTGTATCAGTCTGGATTACAGCCTGACTTTATCCATAAAAGGGTAAGCAGCTATTCAAAAGGGATGCGACAAAAGGTTGGTATAGCCCTGGCACGGGCACGGGAAGCCAGCGTTTTGTTGCTGGATGAACCTACCTCAGGTCTGGACCCAAAAGCAAGTAATGAGTTTTCAGAATTATTGTTGGATATGAAGGAAAAAGGTGTAGCCACTTTAATGGCTACACATGATCTTTTTCGTGCCAAAGTTACCGGGACCCACATTGGAATAATGAAGGAGGGTGTACTTATAGAGCGGTTTGCATCGGATGAAGTGAGCTTTCAGGATTTGGAAAAATTATACCTAAAACACATGTATAACTAATGCGTCTGATTTCACTAATTGCCTGGAAAGAGATAAAAACAGCCCTCCGCGAAAAGCTGGTACTGGCATTAGGGGGGATTATTGTACTTTTACTGGGATTGTCTCTATTTGCCGGGTATCTCAATTACGAGCAACAACAAACGATCATCACTCAAACACAGGAAGTGAAACGGCAGGAATGGTTGAATCAGGGGGATAAGCATCCCCATATTGCCGCTCATTATGGAACATTTGTATTCAAGCCAAAAACTGTGTTGAGCCTGTTTGACTTTGGTTTGGATACTTACACCGGAACTTCAGTTTACCTGGAAGCACATCACCAGCACGAATTTATGTTCCGTCCTGCCCAGGATCACAGTAGCATGATTCGGTTTGGTGAACTTAGTGCTGCACTGGTTTTGCAGATTTTAATGCCGTTACTGATAATTTTTTTGGCATTTGCGTCCTTTACCCGGGAAAGAGAAAGTGGTACACTCAAATTGCTGATGAGTCAGGGGGTTTCTTTTCAGACCCTTACATGGGGGAAAATCTTAGCTTACGGAGCTATTCTGGCGGTTTTTCTTTTTCCTTTTTTGATGGGCATAATGCTTATCTCTGTAGGTGAATTTCAGCAGGATGCTATTCCGGATGTGGCTATCAGGCTACTGCTCTTTGCTTTACTTTATGGGGTATACCTGTTTCTTTTTATTGCATTTTCAGTGTGGGTTTCCTTATGTTCATCAACAGGACGAAATGCGCTTTTGACCTTACTCTCAAGTTGGATATTCCTGGCTATTCTGATGCCTAAAACAGTAGTTAACCTGAGTGAGAATGTGTACCAGCTTCCCTCTATGCGGGAATTCAAGGCTGCAATAGAGGAAGATAAGGCTAACGGTCTGGATGGAAAATCAACCCGTTCCATCCGTATGGCCAGACTTGAAAAGGAATACCTGGAAAAATATGGGATGGATTCTGTACAACAACTTCCTTTTAATTTTGAAGGAGTGAGTATGCAGGCCGGAGAGGAATATAATAATAAGATATATGATTATCACCTTGGGAAGCTTCGAAAGATTTTCCAGCAGCAAAACAGATTGGGAAGCATGGCGAGCCTTTTCAATCCTTTTCTGTCGGTCCAACATCTTTCCATGGCACTCTCAGGTACAGATCCACATACTTTCATCCATTTTGAGGATGAGGTGGAGGATTACCGAAGAGAGCTGGTGCGAAAAATGAATAACGATATGGCTGAGAATTCTCATTATGGGGAGTTTTACGGATATAAGGCAGGAAGTGAATTGTGGGCTGAAGTTGAAGATTTTTCTTACCAAACTCCTACAGCCCTTGCGCTATTAAAGCACTATTGGATAGAAGTGATTTCACTTGCCTTTTGGCTGGGAATTATACTATTACTTATTTTTTATACCAACAGAAAATTAAAACCACTTTATGGATAGATCAACACGAACCCTCATCCGCTATGAGTGGAAAACTTTTTACCGCAACAGATTTCAGCTTCTCATGCTTGCTGTAATTTTTTTGTTTGGTTTATATGCCATTTATTATGGAAAATCGGAGATCAATGAACAAAGGCAGACCATCCAGGCCGTGAAAGCTTTAGAACATAACGAGTTTTCTGCTTATCAGGCCAGCTTCACTGAGGAAATGAAGACACTTGAACAGGAGCGTGCCCATGATATTGCCTCCCGTCCCGCCTACGCCTGGTATCGGCATGGCTACCATGCCATTTTACTTCCGCATGATTATGCTTCTCTTGCTATTGGTCAGCGAGACCTGTTTCGTTATTACTACCGCCTTACCGGCATGAGTCTGCACTACCAGCTTTTTGAAAATGAACTGGCAAACCCGGTTAATCTAATGGCTGGTAACTTCGATCTTTCTTTCGTGATGGTATATCTTTTTCCATTACTCATTATTGCGTTTTGTTATGGCTTATTTTCCTCCGACAAGGAGAATGGCACTTTACCTTTATTGCAAATCCAACCCATAGGTATCCGCAGGATTATTTTGACCAGGCTGGGTTTTTATTTTGTTTTGATAACCGGATTAGCCTTACTGATTTCCTTAATCGGTTTATTTTCTGCTGGTAATCCCTTTAAACCTGAGAATTTGCTTCCGGCCATTTCCTGGCTTTTTGGGGTAGTGGTGTACAATGCATTTTGGTTTGGGCTCATATTTTTAATTGTCAGTTTCCGTAAAAGTTCTTCTTTCAATGCAATTACGGCTGTTGGTTGCTGGCTTTTAATCCTGATTGTGGTTCCAGCTATTCTCAATGTAATAGTCACCACGAAATATCCAATGAGCAGTACTTCTCTGGCCAGCCTTACACGCAGGACAGGGCTGGAAAATGAGGATGTGGAGGAAGAGTCCCGTGAGGTAATTATGGAGTTTCTTGCCCATAAACCCGAACTGGCTGGAAGCGATAGTCTGATAAAAAGCAATATGCTTCCCAAAGCTTATGCGGCTTTCACCACTCTCAAAGACATGAACAGCCAACAAGAGGTTGATCACTATAATGCTCAGGTGCTCAATAGAAATGTTTGGACGTACAGGTTTCACTGGCTGAATCCCGCTGTAAATATGCAGCATATTCTTACCCAAATCGCCCAAACAGACCTGAAAACCTTTCTTTACTTTCAGGATGCTTTGGCTGATTTTCATGGTAAAATAACAGATTTTTACTTTACCAGGTTGTTCTGGGACAAACCTATTTTGCAGGAGGATTATTCCAACCTGCCTACTTTCGAAATGCCTAAAAAAGAAATACAATGGGCTGCGCTTTGGTTGGGTCTGGGGAAGATTGCCCTGGGTGCGGGAGTAGTATTTTTTCTAGGATTTATAAATATAAATAAAGGTATCAGCAGATGAAACAAACACCAGTCCATATTATCACAGGTTTTTTGGGAGCAGGAAAAACCACTTTTTTGAATCATTTCATTAAAGCATTATTGCCAGAACGGATCATGGTCATTGAAAATGAATGTGGGGAAACCAACATTGATGGAGGCCTTATAATGGATGGGGTGGAGGAGATTGTGGAGCTTAGTGCCGGATGCTTATGTTGTTCCCTATCCGATGGATTACTTGATGTGCTGAGTGAAGCCAGTAAAAGACAGGATCAGTATGACAGATTGGTAATTGAAACTACCGGAATTGCAGATCCCAGCTCCATAATCCAGGTTTTTCTGGAAGACCCACGGGTAGAAAAATATTTTCATCTTGAGCAGGTAATATGTCTTACCGATGCCGGATTGTTGGAAGAGTGGCTTCGGGAAACAGATGAAGCTTTGCGACAGGTTGCTTTAGCAGATGCTATATTGATTAATAAAATTGATATGGTATCTCAAACAGCAGTACCCAAAGTTCAGGCTCTTGTGGAAAATATTAACCCTCATGCTGTAATTTTTACCGGAAAACAAGGCGTGTTCCCTGTTCCTGAAATTATGAAAACGGGCACAACAAAACTTCGGCAGATGGAAGACAAACCGCATCATTTCCATCATGATCATGCACATGAACACAACCATGACCATCAGCATGATCATAAACATAATGCCCATGGGATAACATCCTTCACTCTAACATTTCCTTTTCCGCTTAACCTGGACAACCTTTCTCTGGATTTAACCAGAATTGTCAATCTTTACCGGCATCAGGTGTATCGGGTAAAAGGGATCATTGCCCTTCCCCAATATCCCAACCGGGTGGTGCTTCAGTCGGCTCGGAGCACCTTTGTGATTACCGATGGTGATCCCTGGAAAGAAGGGGAAAAAAGAGAGGGTAAATTGGTATTTATTGGCCGGGGATTGAAAAAAGGGGCATTTGAAAAAATATTTAACAGGCATATAGTCTTTCCTGCTCAATCCTCTTTGGAAAAAAGATAAAATCAAATTCAGAAGAAATTCCAAACCATAGAAATCTATGAAAAACTTGCCCATTGTTCTAAAGAAAATAAATGAAAAACCAGATATATTTGGCTCCCTTATAAGTGGACTATGCCTTGTACACTGCCTGGCGACTCCTTTTTTATTTGTAGCCCATGCCACCATATCAGATCATGGCCACAATAGTCCTTCCTGGTGGAGTTCCCTGGATATTATCTTTTTAGGTTTATCCTTTATTGCTATTTATCAATCGGGGGAAAAAACCAGCAAATTATGGGTGAAATATGCACTTTACGTCAGTTGGTTTATATTATTTTTCATCCTGATGAATGAAAAGCTTGAACTTTTCCATTGGGCTGAAGAAGTTATTTACCTGCCTACCGCAAGTCTGATTATATTCCATTTATATAACCGGAAATATTGTAAGTGTGCTGACGATCAATGTTGTACCAATGAATAACCGAAACTTTTTTTAAAAATGATTAACACTAAATATTCAATTTTTAAAAGGGAATTTCCTCTATGTAAATTCGGGCTCCTAATGCTTTCTTTAATGTTGGTTACAGGGTTTTCGCTTGCCCCTTTATCTGCTCAAAAAAATGACCTGCCAAATGGCTGGAAGGTTTTTGCCAAAGTGAAATTCGAACCGGAGTTTCAGGAGAAGGAACAACATTACCTGCTTGTGCCGAAATTCGATGAGGAAATTAAACAACTGGAAGGGAAACAAGTGAAGTTAAAGGGTTTTGTGATGCCTTTTGACTATGGAGATGAACCCGTAATCGTGCTTTCCAAATATCCTTTTAGCAGTTGTTATTTCTGTGGTGGAGCTGGTCCTGAATCGGTTGCCGAGATCTTTTTTGAGAACGAAGCTTTAGGATTTGGTACAGATGAAAAAATTACCGTGATCGGTACACTTCGGCTGAATGTAGAAGATATTAATCACATGAATTTTATTTTGGAAAATAGTGAGCTGATAGAAGAATAACTGAAAATAATCAATTAAAAACTTTATTTGAATAGAAATAGATGGTAAATATCAAAAAACTGCCTGTAACGGTATTGAGTGGCTTTTTAGGAGCGGGAAAGACTACCCTGCTCAATCATATTTTACACAATAAGGAAGGGTTGAAAGTAGCTGTGATTGTGAATGATATGAGTGAAGTGAATGTGGATGCAAACCTGGTAAAAAGTGAAAATACCCTTTCCCGAACTGAAGAAAAACTAGTGGAAATGAGTAATGGCTGTATCTGTTGTACCCTTCGGGAGGATTTGATGCTGGAAGTAGAACGCCTGGCAAAGGAAAATCGCTTCGATTACCTGCTCATCGAAAGTACTGGAATTAGTGAACCAGTTCCCGTAGCCCAAACCTTCAGTTTTGTGGATGAAGAAAATGGGATTGACTTATCCAGGTTCAGTTATGTGGATTGTATGGTCACAGTAGTGGATGCTTTCAACTTTTTTAAAGACTTTGGAAGCCCGGATATGCTAATGGACAGAAACCTGACCGACATGGAAGGAGATTACCGGACTATTGTAAACCTGCTTACCGACCAAATTGAGTTTGCCAATGTAATTATTTTAAATAAGACAGATTTGGTGGACAAAGCCTCTTTGGGAATCTTAAAAGCGACACTTCAGAAACTCAATCCAAAAGCCAGAATCATTGAATCATCATTTGGGCAGATCAAACCAGGCGAAATCCTTCAAACCGGGCTTTTCAATTTTGAAGAAGCCGAGCAATCTGAAAGCTGGCAGGAGGAATTAGAAAAAGATGCCCACACACCCGAAACGGAAGAATATGGCATTTCTTCCTTTGTTTACCGTAGCAAAAAACCATTCGATCCAATCCGTTTTTGGGAATACATTCAAAGGAATTTTCCTGCTACGATCATTCGAAGCAAAGGGCTTTTCTGGCTGGCTTCCCGACCAGCCCAGGCCTTACTCTGGAGCCAGGCCGGAGGTTCACTTCGAGCCAATAGTGCAGGAGTATGGTGGAGCAGTATGAATTTTAATCAACGAATGGAATATACAGCTTACATTGAAAATCAGCAAATGATAGAATCGGACTGGGACAAAACATTTGGAGATCGGAAAAATGAATTAGTTTTCATTGGTCAGGAAATGAATGTAGCCCAAATTACAAAAGAATTAGATCAATGCCTGGCCACTGATGAAGAACTGGAAGCCGGGAAGTGGAAGAATGGATATCATGATGAATGGCCTGTTTAAGTGTTACATACAATTTTCAGTATTTACCTGAGTAGAAATATAAATAAAGCGTATTCCCGGGTCACAATTCATACCTATTAAATTCTTCAGCCCGGGAAAACGCCTTTTCCGCTTGCAAGGCAGTTTCAATGCATCTTTCTTCCTTTGGATAACCCCAATCCATAAACTAAATTCACTGGTGGAGGTAAATTGTTGTCGTAAATATTTTGTTTGATGAAATTCTGGTGAATTTTTGGCTTATTGGCTGAATTAATGAAGTAAAGATGCATGAAATATTAATCCAACACATTAAAGAACAGGTTCCTCTAAAAGAAAGCGAGTTGAATTTAATAAAGGATGCCTTCAAACCAGTTACGCTCGGGAAAAAACAGTTTTTGCTTCAAAAAGGAGAATATTCCAATCATATGCGGTTTATTGTGAAAGGCTGCCTGAAGCTCTTTAATATTGATGAATCGGGGAAAGAACATATTCTTCAATTTGGTATTCAGGGATGGTGGATGAATGATTTATATGCCTACCTCACCGGGAAACCTGCTACTTATTTTATGCAGGCGATAACCGATAGTGTTGTGCTACAAATTCACAGAGATCGTCTAGATGTGTTATTTAACGAAATTCACATGATGGATCGGTTTTTCAGAATAAAAACGCAGCATGGATATGTAGCACTTCAGGAGCGCACAATTCATGCGATGAGTTTATCGGCTGAAGAACGTTACTTTGATTTTAGGAAGCGGTATAGAACAATGGAACAGCAGATCCCACAGTATATGATCGCTTCATATTTGGGAATCACTCCCGAGCACTTAAGTACTATTCGAAAAAATATTGGCCATAGCCTTTCTTAAGATACCTTAAGGAAATCAGTAATCATGGATTGGATATTTGCTCAAAACTAAAATATCTAAATCATGAAAAAATTAAAGATTTTATTTTGGATACTGTTATCTATACAAATAACAACAGTGGCCCAACAAAAGGAAAGTGTTGGTAAAAGTCCCTGGGGTCCGCAAGATGAAATTGGCACCTTGAATATGATGACTGAGGACACCCGTTTTCAAATATTGTCCCAAATCAGTACAGGCAAAACTTATGACCTTAGTGTTGAGTATTTTGTGGGGATGCCAAGTTTTCATTCCCTGGGAGATCCGGGTTATCAATATTGGCTTACCCATACCCCTCACGGAACTGTGGTAGACAACCCCAACGGGCTGGGAGAGGAGATGAACCGAAAAGTAAGTTATACAGGAGATGCCATTTCCATGTACACCCACATGGGTACGCATATAGATGCACTCAATCATTTTGGATTAAATGGAAAAATATGGAATGGCTTCACCCCCGAAAAGCATCTCGGTGACAAGGGATGGAAAAAAACAGGTGCTGAAACAATACCCCCAATTATTGCCAGGGGTATACTTATTGATGTGGAAGCTTACAAGGGGACCCTCCCTGAGAACTACCGCATATCGGCTCAGGATTTAAAACAGACACTGAATGAGCAGGGTACTACATTGAATAAAGGAGATGTGGTTTTGATCCGGACCGGCCAGGCGCGTCATTATGAAAATGCAGCCGAATATCTCCACAATTTTCCCGGAATTAGTCTGGATGCAGTTAATTGGCTGGTGGAAGAAAAAGGCATTATGCTTTTGGGAGCAGATAACCTCAGTTTTGAAGCATTTCCCCCGGAAAGGGAAGATAACTGGGTACCTGTACATACCTATTTACTCGCTGAAAAAGGAGTGATGTTTATGGAGCAAATGTTTCTTGAGGAGTTGTCTCGAGACAAAGTTTTTGAGTTTGCATTTATTGCCGCTTCGCTTAAATTGAAAGGCGCCAGTGGCTCACCCATGCGTCCGTTGGCTATTCCTATCAATGTAAAATAAAAAGACAATGAATCATCCTATATTGCTTCTCCTTTCCTTTTCGGTAGGAATTATGGTAGTTATTCAGGGGGGAGTAAATGCCCGACTGGGTATTTTACTGGACAACTCCCTGTTGGCCACCACCACGGCACTGACCATGAGTGCAAGCTTTACATTTATTGCCTTACTGCTCACGGTAAAAGAGTTTCCAAGTATGCACCAGCTAAAGGAGATACCATTGTATATGTATTTCACAGGAGGGTTATTAAGTTTCCTGGCGGTATCTTTATTTTATTACATCATTCCCCAATTAGGAATTTCTACTGCAGTTACTTTAGGTTTGTCCGGACAGCTCATTTTTGCGGCAATCGCAGGACATTTTGGCTGGTTTAATATGCCACTGGAGCCAATTACAGTGAAGAAGGTTTTAGGGGTAGTTATCATCATTTCAGGAGTTATTTTAATCAAAACATGAGAAAATTGGATTTGACGGAAGCAGACAGGCATAGGTTGATCTTTTCCTGAATACATCAATTTTATTCATTTTTGAAAATTGCAATCATGGTTCAGTAAAGTACCAATGAAGTCTTTTATTAGAATTACCAGGATTTTCATGGAAATCATTGCCTGCCTCTAATCCTTTAAAAATACCTGTCAACTAAAAATTATAGGGGTTTAAATATTTACTTAACAAAAGTGAAAATAATGCATTACATTTACTTTTGTTAAGTAAATAAAAATTGAATGAAAAGTGCAACACTGGGTGAGTTTGAAGAATTAGTCTTGCTCACAGTAGCAGCTCAACATGACCAGGCATATGGTGTTTCAATTTTGGAAAGCCTGGAGGAGCAACTGGATAGAAAAATCAGTATTAGTGCGGTGCATGTAGCTTTAAAACGCATGGATGAAAAGGGTTTTGTAAAATCCCGGTTTGGTGGCATTACCAAAGACAGAGGGGGCAGGAGGAAAAAGTTTTATGTCATTACAGCCATGGGGAAAAGTATGTTGGATGAGCAATATGCCTTAAGAACGCGAATTTACCAGCAAATTCCCAAAATCTCTTTTAGCTAATGAAACCCTCTCCTCCTAAATACGCATTGAATTTCCTGCGGTGGTTTTGCCGTGAAGATTACCTGGAAGAACTGGAAGGTGATTTAATTGAAGTTTTTGAAATGCAATGGGAAACTTCTCCAGGTAGAGCCAGGCGGAATTTTAACTATCAGGTCATTCGGCACTTGCATCCTGAATTTATAAAACCAATCACTTCAGAGAACAACTTAATCAATAGAGCCATGTTTCAAAATCATTTTAAAGTAGCCTGGAGGCATATTTTTAATAAAAAACTATACTCGTTTATTAACATTTCGGGGCTTGGTGTGGGAATGGCCTGCTGCATGTTGATTATCATGTATGTAAAACATGAATTGTCCTACGACAAATACCACCAGAATTTGGATAATATTTATCGGGTGTTGCATGCTTACAAATCATTTGAGGAAAAAGGTAAACCTACTTCTCCTGAAGAATTTCAGGTTTGGGGTTGCGCACCTGCGGGGCCGGCACTTTTAAATGATTTTCCTGAGGTAAAGAGTTATTTCAGGTTTACCAGCCCCAGTAATATGCTTTTTGAATATGAGGATAAGCGTTTTCAGGAGGACAATATGGTATTTGCCGATTCCAATGCATTTGACATGTTTAGCTGGAAATTTTTGGCAGGCGATCCGCAAACAGCCCTGGATGAGCCATTTACCATAGTGCTTACAGAGAAAATTGCTCAAAAATATTTTGGAGCAGAGGATCCAATCGGAAAATTGATAAAGATTGAGGAAAACGAAGTTTTGAAAGTGACTGGTGTAATGGAAAATGTACCGGCCAATTCCCATTTTACATTTGAGGGGTTGATTTCCATGAGTACTTTTAAGCGATTTAGACCTGAAATTTTTGACTGGTGGGGTTATGTTGATTTCTATACTTACTTTACTTTAAATGACAATGCCAGTATTGTTTCCTTAAAAAGTAAAGTTCCGGAGTTCGTAGAAAAGTATACCGGAAATTGGGAAGATTCCGGTTATGACATAGCCTTCGAACCCATGGCAGATGCCTATTTGCATTCGGTGGCCGGCCGGCAACCTGGGGAAACCGGAAGTTTACAAAACCTTTACATTTTCTCTTCTATAGCTGTTTTCATTTTATTAATTGCCTGTATAAATTTTATCAACCTTTCCACTTCGCGTTCATTGGAGAGGGCAAAAGAAGTTGGAATTAGAAAAGTGGTTGGGGCTTATCGCCAGACTTTAATGGGCCAGTTCTTATCCGAGTTCATTTTACTTGCCCTTTTCGCTGCGGTTTTGGCTGTGCTATTGGTAGTTTTATTTTCTCCAATTCTCCAGGACCTTACCGGGAAACCCATTTCTTATCAGAATTTATTGGAATGGGAGACCATTGTATATTTATTATCAGGGATAGTGATTATTGGTATTTTGGCTGGAATTTATCCTGCAACTTTATTGGTCGGTTTTCAACCGGCAAAAGTACTTAAAGGTACTTTCAAATCGTCTGGAAGTGGTGCTGCCCTGAGAAAAGGTTTGGTGATTTTTCAATTTAGTCTTTCCATTGCCCTTATGGTAGGAACCGCAGTGGTTTTCTCCCAATTACAATACCTCCGCAATCACGATTTAGGTTTTGATCAGGAACAAATGCTAATTGTGGATTTTGGCTGGGATGGAAGAGTGCAGGAACAAATTGAAACCATTAAAAACACCATACTCGATCATCCTAATGTACTTTCTATTGCTGCTTCAAGGGCAGTTCCTGGGAATTTTTTACCCAATGCAGGAACCACCATAGAAGGTCCTGATGGGGAAATGGTGAGCTACGGACCTACAATTTATGAAATTGATCAGGATTTTATACCCAACTATAAGATTGAAATGGCTGCAGGAAGGGCATTTTCCAGAGATTTCCCAAATGATACGGCACAATCGCTAATCCTCAATGAAGCCGCAGCTAAAATGTGGGGTTATCACAATCCTGAAGATATGATTGGGAAACGCTTTGATCAATGGGGAAAATCGGGAATGGTGATAGGTGTAGTCAAAAACTTCAATTACCAGTCCCTTCATAACAAAGTGG
Organism: Flexithrix dorotheae DSM 6795; assembly: GCF_000379765.1. Lineage (GTDB taxonomy): Bacteria > Bacteroidota > Bacteroidia > Cytophagales > Flammeovirgaceae > Flexithrix > Flexithrix dorotheae. The sequence continues at coordinate 171,174 of NZ_KB903498.1, read as the reverse complement.
AACCTTTGTCTCTCCGTTTCGAACCATACAGTATGAGGAAGTTTTCTATTCGTGTGAAATCGGAAAATATTCCGGCCACACTTAGTGATTTGGAAAAAACCTGGGCAGCTCTGGTTCCGCATCGTCCTTTCATTTACAGTTTTCTGGACGAAACTTTTAATAAACAGTACAAAGCAGATGTTCGTTTTGGTCAGTTATTTAGTGTTTTTGCCGGAATTGCAATACTTATTGCCTGTTTAGGGTTATTTGGCCTAACAGCCTACACCACGAGTCAGCGGACAAAGGAAATTGGTGTGAGAAAAGTATTGGGCGCTTCCGTAGGCAGTATTGTAACGCTTCTTTCCGCAGGTTTTATAAAACTCTTTATTATTGCCTTGCTTATCTCCATTCCGGTTTCCTGGTATGTCATGAATCGTTGGTTGGAAGGTTTTGCCTATCAGGTAGGAGTAGGTGTAGAAATATACTTTGTGGCTGGTTTTATGGCTTTGGTAATTGCTTTATTGACCATAAGCTGGCAATCATTAAAAGCGGCTTTTGCTAACCCGGTAAAATCTTTAAGAAGTGAGTGAGGTTTTCTGGAATATGAAATCACATTATCAAAAAAATGGTAATTGCCAATTCAAAAAATAGTGCTATTCTGCAGGTTTGGAGTAGGACAATTTTTTAAGTAGTAATTCAGAATTAACCGTGTATTATTTTGCCATAAAAGGCTGATAGAGAGATTGCCTTTTCTGTACCCGGTGTGGAGCCCAGGTGCTTATTTTCGGTTTTGTTTTAACCATAATTTAGGGGTTTTCCCTGTAGATTTTTTAAAAGAATCGTTAAAAACTGATTTTGAATTAAATCCACATTCATAGGCCAATCCCAATAAGGTCATGTGGTTGTTTTCAGGTGATAAGGCCATTGTTTTAAAACTTTCAATTCTATAGGAATTAATATATTCATTAAAACTTTTCCCCAATTGTTTATTGAGTAGCCAGGATAATTTATTCGGATGAATATTTATTAGTTCAGCCAAATTTCTCAAGGATAAAGTGGAATTATAGTAGGGTTTTTCATTATCCATTATTTCCTGTAATAGTGCTGAAAATTGCCTTGTTTCACTTTCTGATAACAAGCTGTTTGCTTCTTTTTGCACTGCCGGAATCTGCACTTTTTCTTTTGGTTGAATATCAGGCTTGAAGGTCTCTTTAATTAGTGATTTAAACCGTTCGTGACCGTGTAATGGTGTCAGAAGAGGGGAATTCATAAAATTAATGTATTGACCTCTCTTTTTTCTTATTGCTTCTTCCAAAAGATCCAATGCCAATTCTATATTTCCCAAATACACATGCAAAAACAGAGGCCAGGGAAACAAGGTAACACCCTTTTTCTCATTAAAAACAGGCCCAATTAAAGCAAGGTCAAAATCAATATTTTCATCCTGATGGATCAGTTGATAAAGGGCTCTGCAGGCATTGGGATGTTCAGCCAGATGATGATTTTTTAATAAAAAATCATTTAATTTCTCATACTCCTTTAATTTAATATAACACAATTGCTTTAATTCAATGGCATGAGAAAAATTCTGATCAATTCGCAGGGCTGATTCCATACATTCCAAGGCTCCTTGAAAGTTATTGGAGAGGAACAATATATTACCTTTTGTAAAATAGTGATTGGGGGATAAGGGATTGATTTTAAGTATATTTTGAGTATGCACCAATCCTTTGTTAAAATCTCCTATGGCGGTATATAATTCAGCAAGACCTTCTTCAGCTTCTGTGTAGGAGGGATTTAGTTGCAAGGCTTTTTTAAAATAAAACAGTCCTTTTTCAAAATCCCATTTACCCCAAAAATATAATGTGGCCAAACCAAAAAAACCATGATACGATTGCTGATCCAGCAATAAACCTTCATTCAGATAATTTTCAGCTACCTCCAGCAATTCACTTTTATCTTCACCCCAGGAACCTGACATAGAATAACAGTATCCTAATCCAAAATATGGAAGGGAAAATTTTGGTTCTTTACTGATACAATCTCCATAGATTTGAATAGCAGTGGTTATACCTTCAGTATTCCATTTTAAATGATGGTATCTGGCTTTCAAAAACAAAGTGTATGCTTCAATGTTTTGAGTAGGAGGTTCTATCAGATGTTCATCGATATCCATATGCCCAAAATTCTCCCTGATTTTATCGGCAATTAAGAGACTGATTTCATCTTGCAAGGCAAAAATATCATTCAACTCTCGATCAAAATTTTCAGACCAGATATGAAAGCCATTATCTGTCCGGATAAGTTGTGTGGTGATTCTGACTCTATTCCCGGCTTTCCGAATACTGCCTTCCAGCACTGTGGAAACACCCAATTCATTGCCAATAATGCGAACATCCTCTTTTTTATGCTTAAAGGCAAAAGAAGAGGTCCGTGCAGTTACTTTTAAGCCTCCTATTTTCCCCAATGCATTGATAAGTTCTTCTGTCATACCATCAGAGAAATATTCATTTTCCGGGTCAGAACTTATATTTTCAAAAGGGAGTACGGCAATGGACTTTTGTTCCATCAAATGTTTTATCTTTAAAAATCGAAAGATTTAAGTTAAAAAACACAAATCTTTAATTTATTAAATTAACACACAAGTTTTTCTTAAGGATGTTATCACCTAAATTTAAAAGAAACGCCTCCCGCATCCTTCCTTTTGGATTGATTTGGTTAGTATCGGGATTAGTTTTCTTAGTTGTAGAAAGGGGTGCACTTCAAGACATGGATTTGCAGAATACTTCGGTAATTGAAATGAATTTCGAAATTTTTGTATTTTCCAGCCTGGCCATCACGATTGTTGGATTACTTGTAGGAACTATTGAGTTACTTTTTATCAACAGGATATTTGAAAACAAAAGCTTTCTGAAAAAGATCATCTACAAGAGTTTATTTTATTCGTTATTACTATTCCTGATCACCATCATTACCTTTCCCATTGCAGTAAGTATGGAGCTTCAATCAAATTTGTTAGATATCAGGGTATGGGAGAAATTGTTAGCTTATTTAACGAGTTATACTCATATCAGTACTGATATCCAATTGGCTTCAGCTTTGGTAATTTCCTTATTTTATGCGGAAATAAGTGAAAATATCGGACATGGCATTTTATTGAATTTTTTCACTGGAAAATATCATCAACCGATTGAGGAAAAAAGAATATTTATGTTTTTGGACATGAAATCTTCCACCAGTATTGCAGAAAAAATCGGACATATTCAATATTTTGAATTGCTAAAAACCTATTATGCGGATTTGTCAGAGGCCATAATTAATTGTTCGGGTGAAATTTATCAATATGTGGGGGATGAAATCATTGTATCCTGGAAATTGGGAAAAGGGATAAAAAACAATAACTGTGTACAATGTTTTTATAATATGAAGGCTGACCTGAAAAAACAGGAGGAAAAATATTTTCAAAAGTTTGGTTTGTTGCCTGCATTTAAAGCCGGATTCCATATTGGCCGTGTAACTACTGGGGAAATCGGAGCAATTAAAAAAGAAATAATCTTTACCGGAGACGTACTAAATACGACTTCACGGATTCAGAGTTTGTGTAACGATTTCCAGGTAGATAATTTGATTTCCAAAGATTTACTACAAGAACTGGAATTGGATAAAGCTTTTGCGGTAAAATCCTTAGGAATAAACGAATTAAAAGGAAAAAGAAAGTCCATTGAATTGTTTACCTTAACCAAATCTTAGAAGACTAAAATTGAGAAACTCCCAAATAGAAAAATTTAATTTTTGCAGGCCAATAGGAAAATTCTCGAAGGAATTGGAAAACCATCTCTACTTAACATAAACAAAGTTATGAATTTTTAATAACTAACTCATTTACAGCGGTTTAATTAATAAAACGAGTTGTTTGCTTATTATTTTTGTGTTTTTAAAACTTTCCGACCTAATAGCCCTTTAAGCAGTTTTTCAACACCCAAATTCTCTGTAATTCAAATAGTTCAGGCAGGGATTTGAGTTCTCGTATTGTATTTTTGGGGGGTTAAATATTCAACCATAGGGATAAGGGATATCAAAAACAAATAGAAAACCGGTAAATCGGATTAATTTAAAAAGAAAAACCAATTCAGGTACAATCATTACCAATATAGATACTACCAATTTTAAAGTGTAAAGGCCAGATTTGTAATGTCTCATTTTTATCCAAAGGAAAAATATAATGAAATCTGAATTAACAAAAATAAATAAGTTGGTAATCATCACCTGGATAGGCCTCTTAACAGCTTGTGGCTATCCTATGGGCAAAAACGAAAACACTTCCCCAGAAGAAGCGACTACCGATTCGCAAACAGAAATAGTATTGGCCTCTGATATTGAGTGGAGCCCGCTCAATCCAGCACGTGGCGATAAAAGCCCACAAGCCGGTACAATCTGGGGAGATCGGAATGGTAGTGGACCAACTGGCTTTCTGGTAAAGTTTGCAGATGGCTTTTCATCTCCCCCACATATTCATAATGTCACCTATAGGGGGGTAGTGATAAGCGGCCAAATTCATAATGATGATCCTGAGGCTGCAGAAATGTGGATGCCTGCAGGTTCTTTCTGGACGCAGCCTGCAGGAGAAGGACATATTACATCAGCCAGGGGTAACATCAATATGGCCTACATTGAGATTGAAAGTGGGCCGTATCTTGTTCATCCTACCGAAGAGGCTTTCGACAATGGAGAAAAGCCAGTTAATGTAGAACAATCAAATATTGTCTGGTTGGATGCGGCCAACCTCAATTGGGTGGATGCAGATAAAAAAACTATTCTTGGGCCAAAGGTTGCTTTTTTATGGGGGGAACCGCAGGAAAACGAGCTATTTGGGACACTGGTGAAGCTACCAGCTGGATTTAAAGGAAAAATATTAAGTAATGCAGCATCTTTCCGAGCTGTGGTGATTCAGGGCAGCCCAGTGTATCATTCAAGTAATGTTGAATCTGAAAGTAAGACTTTAGAGACCGGGAGTAGTTTCAGTTCAAAAGGAAATGCAGTACATAGAGTATCAAATCCGGGGGAAAAGGAAAGCCTTATTTACATCCGGGCAAATGCTAAATATGAATTTATATCAGAGCCTTAAATCTATATTTTAAGATAAAAACTAAAGGCACGGCAGGAACCCATTCAACATTTCCAGTCTTTTCTAAAAAGAAAGTCTTATGGTATTGTGAAAAATCAAAACCAATATTAATGGTGGTATCCTTTGGAAAAAATATCGGGAAAGCATGCCTCATTTAGTGAGACATTCTTTTCCCCGATGATAATTAATTTTTATTCCAGTCCTTTCTTTTCAGGATTCCAGAAGGGTTTAGTTTTAATTTGCCTGGTTTCCCATTGTAATTCCTTTCTGAAAAATTGGTTTAAGGCTACACAAATCCTACTGTCACCGGCTATATATGCTATTTTCTTACCCTTAAAAGCAGGGACTATTTCCTTAACCTTATCTGTGAGGGCTTTTACAGGGTTTGGGGATAATTCGTAAAAATTGAAGGGCAAAGTCCCATCAACATCGGCAAACAATTCATTTTTTCCCTGACTGTATAAAATACTTTCTACCTGTTTGCCATAGCCAATATTTCGGTGTATCATATACAAATGTGAAAGTGCAGACAGATCCCCTATCAATAAATAGCTATCTGCGGAATCATCGGCAAGAAATTTTCCTTTTTTCCATTTGAAATGAACGGAATCACCCACCTGGCAATCTTTTACCCATTGCGACCCAATTCCATTACTATGAGTAGCAATAGCCACATCCAAATACCCTTCATCTTTATTGATATCCCATACACTGTAGCTCCTGATTTTGTCTTTCATAGACAATTCGTCATTGCCAATACCGATACCCATTCTTAAGAATGAACCAGGAACAAAATTGGTTTTGCTAATGTTTTTGTTTTCTAAGCGAATTTTAAATGCAGCCTCAGAAAGTTTTATTTTTTCGGTTATTATACCTTCCTCTAAAACGACTGATTTTAGCAGGTTTTCAATGATACGCATAACTGGTAGAATGTTTTATGAGTGCTTTTGATGATAATTTTCAATCATGGTCAAAGGAGACTGATGAGCTCTTCCTGCCGCCTTTTCAAAGTCGGAAGGTACATTATTGGCTCCGTTTCTAATGCCTTCATAAATTCCGGCAATGATGGTTCCGAGAAATTCTCCTAAGGCTGCCTGTCTTTCTTTTTGGTATGCCTCCACAGAAATGGCAGTGTATTTTAAATGAGTTTGATATACCTGATTGATATATGTCGCCAATTGAGCCTGAGTGATTGCTTCTCCTACAAGATTCAAAGTTTGTCCGTTGAGAGCCTCATTCAGTAACATTTGTGCATATGCAAAACCCAATTCTTCCCGACTGGTGTAGGTGCATTTCCCTTCTGCAGCACAATTGGTGATTCCACCTGTCTTTACATAAGTATCAATATATTCCAAATCGGGTTCAATGTAAATCCCGTTTCTGCCAATTACATACTGCAAACCTGAGTTTCGGATGTCATCCTCTGTTTTTCGATTACTTTTTACAATTGGCTTAAATGCCGTTTTTTCTTCATCTCCTATAATACTGGTATACACTATTTTTTGCACACCATTTTGTTTTGAAGCTTCAATTACATTTCGGTGTTGCTGGATGCGTTTTTGAGGATCATCCATCCCTGAGACCAATAATACTTTATTTACACCTTTTAGAGCTTCATTATAATCTTCTCGATTGTTATAATCACCCTTTCTCACTTCCACATCCAAATGCCGGGCTTTCTCAGGAGTCCGGGCAATGGCAATTACATTTTCTTTACCAATTTCCGGGATAAGCGCTTTGACAATAGCGGAACCCAATTGTCCGCTGGCTGAAGTGACTGCTATTTTCATTTTTTTATTGTTTTGTGTTTAAAACTTAATAAATACCATTACCTGAAAGCTTTAGACATAAAAATTGGGGTGCTTTAAAATGGTTAAATTTCACTAATTCACATTACAAAAGTAGGAGTTGTAGTCAGAGCTATAAAGGTAAATCAATAGTAAAAAATGGTAAATATGAAACCAGTGTTTAAAGCGTAGATTTGAATTCTTTAGGGGAAAAACCGGTATGTTTTTTAAAAAACTTAGTGAAATTGGTCACTTCATCAAAGCCTATTTGGTAAGCAATTTCCTTTAAGCTGGTATCACTGCTAAGGATGGCCCTTTTAATTTCCAAAATCACATATTGGTCAATAAAAGATTTGGCGGTATTTAGTGTAACATCTCGTACCACCACATTTAAGTGCTTGGCAGAAATAGACAGATGTTTGGCATAATCCTTTACATTTCTGGTTTTGGCAAAGTTGTGTTCTACCAAATTCTTAAATTTTATGAAAATCGAGTGGTAATTATTGTTGAATTTTTCAACACGTGTGCTGTGGGCCTGCCGTTCTAATCTCAGTAAATAAAGCTCTAACATTTTAGCTATTATTTCCTTTTGGGCATATTTACTATTGCCTTTTAGTTCCCGGGTTACCTGTTCCAGAAAAGAGTCATTAAACGGGCTGTCTTCAACCATTGGGTCTGAAATGTGATAATTATAAAGATGGGAGATAAATTTGATGGTAGATTTGGAAAAATACTTTAACACAAAGTCTTCTGTAAATACAACAAGGTACCCATCGTATTGCAAATCCTCTTGAAAAGCGTGTACCTGTCCCTTGGCAATTTTTAGTACTGAGCCTTTGTGGATAGCATATTTTTTTAAATCAATCTGATGTACTCCTGAACCCTCAGTCACAATTAATAAGGCAAAAAAAGTGAGCCTATGCGGCCTTCTGGGATTATGATTTGGAGAATTAATTATTCTCGAAAAGAGCTCAGACAAATGCAGAAATTCTATATCTGTAGCGCCTTCACTACTTTTAAAGGATATCGTGGGGATGTTGTTCAATAATCTAAGTTAAGTAATCTTACGTGTAAAATAAAGTCGGATTTTCCACAGATTTCACTGCTAAGATACAGAAACTAGCAGATTATTTATTATGCCAAATTCCTGGCAATTTGCTATTTTGGTGGCTTTAAGACTATCAGATTTCTTCTATTGAAAGGCTTAATTTCATGGGTATTTTGGGGCTTTAATGAACCCCAAAAACCGGAGAGAAAAAATTGGATTTTTCGGGGAATCATATTCAGAATAATCTTATCAAAAGGCTGAATATAATGATTTAAGCATTTCTTATTGACTTAGTGAATTTGGAGATTTTGTTCATAAAATAGAAATATTATTATAAAAAATAGAAATTTTATAATTTAAAATTTTTTAACGAAAAGTTTTTTGAAAAAAAAGTATTTTTTTTGATGTTATTCCAAAGATTTTGTTATCCTTTATATAAACCAATATTTTTTATTTTGCACTCATTGGTTTAATATATGAAAATGGAAAGTACCAAAATTGAAAATCTAGAAGATCAAAAGGTATTTAAACTAAAAAATACAAATAGTCTTTACCATGTTTTTTCCAGAAAAACAGACCAGGAAATTTGGAATGCTTTTCAGGCAGGAAACGAAGGGGCATTTAATTATATTTATTTCACATTTTTTACCTCTTTATACAATTATTGCAGCCAGTTTTATAATGATAAGGAAACAGTAAAGGATTTAATCCAGGATTTTTTTATTTATCTAAGGGAAAACTGTAAAAATCTTGGGGAAATTACTTATCTGAAAGCTTATCTTTTTAAATCCATGAGAAGAAGAGTTCAGGCTTACATAAAACAAAAAAATCGTTTGTCTGCAAAAGAAAAAAAAGAATTTCATGAATTTAGAATATCCATTTCACAGGAACGCCAAATGGTAAACCAGGCATTGAATGAGGAAAAGAAAAAGGTGCTCCAGGAGGCACTAAATTTACTTACTAAAAGGCAGAGGGAGGCTATCTTTTATTATTTCTATGAAAACCTTGGATATGAAGAAATTGCTTTAATTATGGATATTTCAAATGTAAAATCGGTAAGAAACTTAATTTATCGCTCTTTAAATGTAATGAGAGTGCAATCAAATAAATATGATAAAATTCTATTTTGCTTTTTGTAAGCATTGAAGATTGCTTAACCACAATTTTTTTGGGGGAAATAATTTGGTTCAAAAATATTTGCATCAGATGTCAGAACCAGGTGTTTACCAAGATATAAAAACATATTTAAAGATATGAAATACAGTAGTTATAAGGTATTAGATTTTGTAGAGGACGAATATTTCCAAAATTGGGTTAAAAATCCCAATGAGGAATCCAATATTTTTTGGAATTCATTTATTTCCAATCACATTGCAAAAGTACACGAGGTAAAGGAAGCTAAAGAAATACTGTTGTCTTTTAAATTTGACACAGAAGAAATTTCTGATTCAGAAATACAAGCAGTTCATTCAAATATATTAAATGGAAAAAAATCGAGACATGCAAACATTATCAGCTCAAAAACAAATTTATCTAATTTGAATCAATTTAAAATTAGATTTGGACGATTTGCAGCGGTTATTACATTTTTTATTGCAGCTCTTCTGGGTTTTATTCTCTTATATAATCAAAAAAATGGTACATCGAGTGACCATATAAAGTTTATTGAAGCCAATATTCCAAAAGGGGCGAAAAAGACCTTTAGACTCTCTGATGGTAGTGAGATAAAGGTTAATTCAGATAGTTACATCAAATTTCCCGAAAAATTTTCTGGAAATACCCGAGAAGTTATATTGGAAGGAGAAGCATATTTTAAAGTAACCCCTAATAAATCCTTACCATTTCTGGTAAAGTCCGGATTTGTGACGACCAAGGTTTTAGGCACTTCATTTAATGTGAATAGCAGAACGGAAAATAACAACGTACATGTTGCTGTGGAGGAAGGGAAAGTAGAAGTAATTCCAGCAGAGAACTCTGATGTGGACAGTAGTGTTATTTTACATAAGAATGAAATGGTAAGTTATAATAAGGAAAATAAGGAAATGATAATAAAAAATTTGGAATATGAGCAGATTTTTGGATGGAAAGATAATATTTTGATTTTAAAAAAAGGGAGTCTTAAAGAAGTGCTTACCCAATTGCAGGAATGGTATGGGGTTGAGTTTGAGATAAAAGGAACAAAGAAGGTATACTACAGCGGTGGTAGGTTTTCCAATCCCAGCCTTGAAATGGTAATGAATGGGTTGAGTTTTTCTTCCAAATTTTCTTATAAAATTGATAGCAACAAAGTAATAATTAATCTTTAAATGTAAATATGAGCAAAATGAATTCTACCTAAAAAAAGCCAGTTTCTCGGAAAGAAAAACTGGCGCTTGATTACCGAAACACTTAAGCAGGCTTCTTGGCGGATGACAACTTAAGTATGTTTTGGTTGATTGATGATTTTTTAACCACCAAACCTTCATAAAAATATGAAATTGAAATTATTACGGCAAATTAAATTTATGTCTAAAATAACAATGTTCGGTTTTCTTATTCAGAGCTTTTGCTTTGGGTTCCTTATTGCCAAGGACGTAAATGCCCAGAAAAAAAGCCTGGAGGAAGTATATGTAAACCTCAAGCGGAGCCATGTAGATCTAAAAACAATTTTTTATGAGATAAGCGCTCAGACTAAATTTGAGTTTTCTTATGACCACGCTGTTGTAAATGACCGGCAAAAGGTTAAGGTCATTACGAGGAAAGAAACACTGGGTAATATTCTCCGGAGTTTGTCCAAGGATAATCAACTGGCCTTTAAAAGAATAAACGGGAATATATTTGTGAGCAGGAATTTAAAAGATAATCCTGCTATAATAGATTATAATTTACAACAGAATAAGGTATCTGGTAAAATCACCTCTTCTGAAGATGGAGAGGTTTTACCAGGTGTAAGTATTTTAATTCTGGGTACTACTACAGGAACCACCAGTGATGCCCAGGGTGAATATTCTCTTAATGTTCCTGAAGGTGCAACTTTAAAATTTAGCTATATCGGGTATGAAACCCAGGACATAGAAGTGGGGAATCAATCAGTGCTAAATGTAACCCTAAGCCCCGATTTAGAGCAACTGGAAGAAGTTGTGGTTATTGGTTATGGTACGCAGGAGAAAAAAGATTTAACTGGGGCTATTTCTTCTGTTTCCTCTGAAGAAATTACTCAACTTCCAACTGTAAATGTATCCTCAGCATTACAGGGAAGGGCTGCTGGTGTAACTGTTACTGAAAATTCAGGACGACCAGGAGCAGGTTCAACAGTAGTAATTAGAGGAACAGGAACAGTAGGAAATAGTAATCCGCTTTATGTGGTTGATGGACAAATATTAAATGATGGGGTAGGATTAGGAAGTATTAATCCAAATGATATCCAGTCCATTGAAGTATTAAAAGATGCTTCTGCTTCAGCGATTTATGGAGCAAGGGCAGCTAATGGAGTAGTGCTTGTAACCACAAAAAGAGGTGTAGATGGTAAGACGAGGTTAAGTTACAATGGCTATTTTGGTGTGCAACAGGATAATGACCGACAGGTATTTATGTCGGCCAGTGAATATGTACAAAATGCTATTGACGTGGCAAGAGCTGGTGATACAGTCTCCCCCTGGGAAGACGCAGGGGATCCTTCTCAATTTGGTGAGGGAGTAAATTACTGGGATAAACTCTGGCGATCAGGAATGATTACAGACCATAACTTTAATTTTTCGGGTGGAAATGCTAATTCTCAATTTCTCGTAGCTTTTGGATACTTAAAGAATGAAGGAGTAATGATAGGGCAGGACTTTGAAAGATACACCGTAAGGATAAATTCTGATCATAAAATTGGGAAAAGACTCAAAGTAGGTGAAAGTCTGCAAATAAGCCGTGGAAATGAAATGGCGATTGGAGGAACCGGATCATTTAATACTGTATTTCAGGGAGGCTGGCGGATGGTACCTACCATTAATCCGGAAAGATTTCCAGATGGCTCCTGGAATGGACCAACCAGACCAGGGGAACCATTTGATTTTAGTACTTTCAGCCCCAACCAATATATTGAAGAATGGGATGACCAAAGAAAAAGCTGGCAGGCTTTAGGAAATATTTATGCCGAACTTGAAATTATTGATGGACTGAAGTTTAGGTCAACTTACAGTGGATTATTCAATTACAATGATAACACAAGTTGGAGTCCACTATTGGAAAACGCTGGTGGTTTAGGTAGAGCCACCTCTTTAAGCAGAAATACGAATACCGTTACCAACTGGCAATGGGATAATATTTTGACCTATGAAAAATCGTTTGGTTCACACAAAATAGCTGTATTGGGAGGAATTACGGCTCAGGAAGATAAGTATGAATTTCTGAATTCTTCAGGAATGAACTTTTTGGATGAAAATGTAAGGGTAATTAATGGAAGTGATAATGGATCAAGACAAACCAGTGGTGGTATAAATGAATGGTCACTAAATTCTTATATTGGTCGGCTTACTTATTCTTTTAAAGATAAATATTTATTGCAGGCCAATGTGAGAAGAGATGGGTCATCCAGGTTTGGAGAAAGTAACAGATGGGGAGTATTCCCTTCTTTTTCTGCAGGATGGAGGTTGTCTGAAGAAGCATTTATGGATGGCTTGGCTGGTATAAGCAATTTGAAATTAAGAGGAAGCTGGGGGAAACTAGGAAATGATCAAATTGGATTATATGCTTTTGCTGCCACTGTAAATCTTAATCAAAGATATACTTTTGGCGATTCACAAACTCCGCAGGGAGGTGCGGCTCCCTTATCGTTGGCCAACCAGGATATAAAATGGGAAGAAACAACCCAAACCAATTTTGGGCTTGATCTTGGAGTAATGGACAATAAACTTTTATTTACCTTAGATTATTTTGTGAAAAATACAGATGATATGTTGCTTCAGGTACCTATACCCTCGTCATCTGGATTTAGTTCCTCTCCTTTTGTAAATGCCGGTAGTGTGGAAAATAAGGGATGGGAGTTTTCTTCTATTTATAGAAAAAGTAATGGGGAGTTCCAATACAATATTACCCTCAATCTTTCAGGAATCAAAAATGAGGTTACCTCATTAGGCAATGGGAAGCGAATAATTTCCGGGGCGAATACCGGGGATATTATCGCGGATAAAGGAACAGAAGTTTTTGCTTTCTTTGGTTATGTGGCTGATGGTATTTACCAAAACCAGGCTGAAATTGATGAAGTTAATGCGCTAAATTCTGAACGTGATTATGATCCGGGGGTTGAGCCGGGGGCAGTGCGTTTTAAAGATATAGATGGGGATGGATTGATTACAGACGCAGACAGAGAGGTGATAGGTTCTCCTTATCCTGATCTAATGTATGGACTTAATTTTAATGCAAGTTATAAAGGGTTTGATTTTACATTGTTTTTTCAAGGCCAGCAGGGTAATGATATCTTATTGGCAAATAATGATAATTACATGATTCAACCCGGAGGAAGATTGAGGTATAATCTGGATCGATGGTTCAAGGAGGGAGATACAAACGATCCCATGTTATGGGGGGTGAAAGGATTTAACAATGCCAGTGGTGGTAGAGATGGTCGGACAGGAAGTTACCAGGTTTTTGATGGATCATATTTTAGAAGTAAGAATATTCAGATTGGATATACCCTACCCGAAACTATTACCGATAAACTGGGAATCTCAAGATTTAGGGTTTATGTGAGTAGTAAGAACCTGTTTACGATTTGGAATAATGATGATTATAATTTGATAAATGATCCGGAATTAGGAAGAGAAGGTGCGGGATTTGGAAAATATAATATGACCACCACCCCTCAGCCTAAAACCTATTTATTAGGGTTAAATATTGACTTTTGATACCAAGTCAATTAAAATTTTTCAAAAAAATAAACTTTAAAAATATGAAAAAACTAATAATAATTTTTTCAATTATAATTGGACTGAGTTTTATATATTCCTCCTGTAATGATAGCTTCCTTGAGAAGGTTCCTTTGAATGAAGCATCAGACGCTTCTTTTTATACAAAAGAAAGTGATGCAATTGCAGCGGTAAACTCTGTTTATGATGTTTTGCAGTGGATTAGGCTTTGGAAATATGAAATTACTGTCATTGGGAATCAATATAATACCGACCTCGGTATCCCCAGACCAAATCAATTCCAGGCAGATTTCCAACCTACCAATGAAAGAAGGCTAAGCATGTGGTCCTATATTTATACAGGAGTAAATAGGGCAAATCTCGCACTGGAAAAAATTCCTGCGATAGAAATGGATGAAAGTCTAAAAGCCAGGTTACTTGGAGAGGTAAACTTTTTAAGAGGTTTATATTATTTTACCTTAGCTACACACTTTGGTGATGTAATTATTAGAACTGAGTCCACGACAATTAGTAATCTGGAAATGGCCAAGTCTCCTAAAAGTGAGGTTATAGATTTCGTAAGAAATGAGTTGAAAGCAGCTATTGATGTATTACCAGAACGATCTGCTCAGGAAAGTTCTGACTTAGGAAGAGCTACAAAGGGCGCAGCCCTAGCCTTATTAGGGAAAGTGGAACTTTATCAAAACAATTTTTCTGAAGCTGCCAATTATTTTAAACAAGTAATAGACTCTAAGGAATACGTACTTAATGAAGAATATGCACCTCAATTTATGGCTGGAGGAGATAACACATCAGAGTCTATATTTGAAGTGCAACATGTGACTAATGCCGGAGGTTGGGCCAATGATAGCGAAGGAAGCTGGATGAGTGGTTGGAATAGCTCGACTCAGCAAGGCATCAATTTTGGGTTTGGAATGAATATTCAGCCTAATGAAAGTTTTGTGAGTGCATTTGAAGATGGAGATAAACGCAAGGATTATATCATTGTGGAAGAAGGAGAAGACTATTTTGGTGTACCTTTCAATAGTGCCAATTCCATTACAGATTATGGATTGAGGAAGTACGTAATTCCTGCTGAATTGGAAGCAGGGGGTGCCGGAGATTCAGGAATTAACTTTCATTTGATTCGATTTGCGGATGTGTTGTTAATGTATGCAGAAGCCTTGAATGAGGTGAACAACGGACCCACTGGAGATGCTGAGGCTGCTATAAACCTTGTGCGGGAAAGAGCTGAACTGAAAGAGTTACCAACTGGTTTGTCAAAAGAAGCATTTTTCGAGGCTATTGTTAAAGAAAGAAGGATTGAGTTATTTTTGGAAAATCACAGGACCTGGGATCTTATCAGATGGGGGTTGGCAGAGCAGGAACTTGGAGAATTTAATGGTTTTGTAGCTGGAAAACATGAAACGTTACCCATTCCTCAATCTGAAATTGATGCAAACTCTTTGTTAGTACAAAATCCCAATTATCAATAAATTTATATTGAAGAGCAAGAAGTTACTTTCTTGCTCTTTATTTTTTTTATGAAAAGCATTCTTTTCTTTTTTAAATGGTTTTTATTATCACTTATCCTTTTGGGCTCGTGTTCCTCTCCAAAGGAAAATTTCCAATTTAAATTGCACGACCCAGAAGAAGTAGGCGTGCATTTTATCAATGCACTTTCCCCAAATGATTCTTTCAATATAATTGATTTCAGATATTTTTATAATGGAGGAGGTGCCGCTATCGGTGACCTAAATAATGATGGTTATTCAGATATTGTTTTTTCTGGAAATATGGTTCCTTCACAATTGTACCTAAATAGAACTGCAAAAACCCAAAAGTTAAATTTTGAGAATATAACTCATTTATCGAACCTACAAACAAATAAATGGTGCACGGGGGTTTCTCTGGTGGATATCAACCAGGATGGTTTATTGGATATTTATTTTTCCGTTTCTGGTAATTCAAAAAAAAGGGATAGGGCCAATTTATTGTTCATCAATCAGGGAATAAATAAAGAAGGCATTCCAACTTTTCAGGAAAAAGCTGCAGCCTTCGGTTTGGATGATACCGGATATACCAATCAGGCGGCTTTCTTTGATTATGACAAGGACGGAGATCTTGATGTTTACCTGCTCAATGCCGCAAACTCTGATTTTTATGGACATGATATCAGGCAACAGGTAGATGATGGTACTGGAATTACCACGGATAAGCTGTTGAGAAATGAGGGTATTAATGGGCAAAATATCGTATTCAGGGAAGTGTCAAATTCTGCCGGAATAACAAAAGAGGGTTTTGGTCTTGGTTTAAATGTTTCAGATATAAATGCTGATGGCTGGCCTGATATTTTTGTAAGTAATGATTATATTTCAAATGATTTACTTTATCTCAATAAGGGAGACAGTAATGGCGTACATCAGGGTTTTCTTGAGTGCTCCAAAAACTATCTGTTGCATCAAAGTCATTTTTCCATGGGGAATGATATCGCAGATATGAATAATGATGGATTGTTGGATATCATCACTCTGGATATGCTTCCGGAACATAGCGAAGGGAAGAAAATGATGGCCGGGAGTATGAATTATGAGCGATTTCAAAAAACTTTGAATAGCGGCTACACTCCGCAGTATATGCGAAATATGTTATTTGTTAATCGCGGTGAAGATGAATTTGGGAATCCCCTTTTTAGTGAATTAGGGCAATTCTCAGGGATACATCAAACAGACTGGAGTTGGGGACCGCTTCTTGCTGATTTTGATAATGACGGCTTCAAGGATCTTTTTATCACCAATGGCTATTCAAAGGATATTACAAACTTCGATTTTGTGACCTATTCCATGAATGATATAGGAAAAATTTTCAATTCTGCAGAAAGGGAAAAGGAAATTGCCAAAATTTATGCGGAATTGCCGCAACTCAAAAGAGCAAATTATTATTACAAAAATACAGGGAATAACCATTTTAATAACCATACAGGAAAGAGTTTCCCTAAATTACCATCATTATCGAATGGTGCGGCTTATGGAGACCTTGATAATGATGGAGATCTCGATTTAATTGTAAATAATATCGATGAACCCGCATTTATTTTTGAGAATCAAATCATTAATAATCAGGTAAATACAGGGGCAAATTTTTTAAGATTAAAACTAACTGGCCCCAATGGAAACCTACACAGCATTGGGGCTAAAGTAATCCTAAAAACTGCGGAAGGACAACAGATTGTTGAAAAGCAAATTGTTCGGGGTTATCAATCTACCATGGAGGATTATATCCACTTTGGTTTAAAAGATGATTCTATCGTTTCTGAAATAGAAATAATCTGGCCTGACAGGGAAAATCTGGTGACCAGATTAAGCAATGTAACTGTAAATCGGGTGCTTGAAATTAAATTTGAGGAGGCTGCTAAAATAAAGTATAATAAAAAACAGACTAGAAAACCTGACCAACTTTTTTACCCTTCGAAGGAAATTGAAAATTTAAACTATAGACATCAGGAAAATCACTTCGTAGATTTTAAGAATCAACCTTTGCTACCCCACAAGCTATCCCGGAAAGGCCCTGGAATTGCTGTTGGAGATATTGATCAGAATGGTCTGGAAGATTTTTTTGTGGGTGGAGCTTATGGGGAAAATGCTGTCTTTTTTCTACAAACATCCAATGGAAATTTCAATAAAAGAGAATTGAATACCTCAGCTTATGAAGATTTAGGTGTATTGTTTTTTGATTTGGATAATGATCAGGACCTGGATTTGTATATAGTGAGTGGCGGAACTCATTTACCTCCGGGTGATGACGCCTATCAGGATAGAATTTATATGAATGACGGATACGGAAATTTTGAACTTGATGCGTCAAGATTACCCGAAATTAAAAATAACGGATCTTGTATAATAGCTGCTGATTATGATGGGGATAATGATCTTGATTTATTTGTTGGAGGAAATGCTCTTCCTTTTAGTTATCCCTTTGCCGACAGGAGTTTTATTCTGGAAAATGTGGATGGAAAATTTCAGGATGTAACTGAAAAGATTGCTCCGGGTTTACAAAGTATTGGGATTGTTTCAGATGCCATCTGGACAGACTATGACCAGGATCAGAAAATGGATTTGCTGGTTGTGGGTGAGTGGATGCCGATCACTTTTTTCCATAATGATGGCAATCATTTTAAACAAGAAAACCCCATTCCAAATTCTTCTGGCTGGTGGAATAGCATTGCCACTGGGGATTTTGATGAGGATGGAGATATGGATTATCTGTTGGGTAACCTTGGTTTAAATTCCCAATTTGATTGTAATCCTGAAAAACCTGTTACGCTTTTTACAAAGGATTTTGATGAAAACGGAACTGTTGATCCAATTTTATCCTGTTTCCAGTGGAATGCAAAAAATACGCAACTAAACTTTCCCTATCATAATAGAGATGAACTCGCTATTCAGATTGCCAGTTTGAAAAAACGGTTTCCTAACCATGAAAATTTTTCTAAAGCCACAATTGACAGGGTTTTCACCAAAAGTGAATTGAAGGATGCATACACTTTACAAGCCAAAACCTTTGTTTCCAGCCTGATGGTCAATGAGGGTAATGGAAAATTTCATTTTCAATCCTTACCTGAAGAGGTGCAATATGCCCCGGTTTATGGAATGCTGGCCGAAGATTTTGATCATGACGGACATTTAGATGTGGTGCTTACTGGCAATTCATATTCCCCGGATGTAAAAACAGGCCGATATGATGCTTCCTTAGGAACGTTTCTTAAAGGAAATGGAAAAGGAAATTTTGAAGTTTTGCCATTTCAAAAAAGTGGATTTCTGGTAAAAGGAGAAGGAAAGGGAATGGCAAAATTAATGGGATCAAACGGCCCTCTTTTGGTAGTTACCCAAAATTCAGATGAACTAAAAACTTTTAGATTTAAAAATAAAAGTACGAAATTGATGCCTTTATCTGCTCATGATGCCTGGGCCGAAATTAAGTTGAAGGATGGAAGGTCCGTGGTTAAAGAATTTTACTATGGCTCTACTTATTTATCCCAATCTTCAAGGAGCCTGGAGATTGAAGATTCCTTTGATGAAATCATTTTTCACACCTACAAAGGTGAAAGTAGAAAAATCAAATTTCCACTTAAAAAAGAATTGGCATTTAATCCCTAATCTCATGAGATATTGTCTGTCAATGAATTTATTCAGGTTTTTCCCCTTCATAGTTTTAGTATTAATTGGCTGCCAAAATCCCAAACAGGAGAATTTAAATCCGGATATGAAAGCCTTGCTAAAGCAAATGGGAAAAGAAGCTTCTACCTGGAGAAATCCCTACATGCAGGAATTAAGTATTGCCCATTACGATTCAATGATGGCTTCTTCCGAAAAACTGGAGGATAAACTCAAATATCAATATTTCAAAGGACTTGGGCTACTTAATGCAGGGCAATCAAATGAGGCTGCAAAGCTATTTGAAAACCTGCGGAAAGAACTTTTGGAAAACAAACAGGTTTTTCCGGGAAATGTCTGGGAGATTATAGAGAAAATTGACTCCTATACTGGCATTAGTTATATGAGAATTGGAGAACAGGAAAATTGTATTCACCACCATAATGTCGCTTCTTGTATTATTCCTATTGAAGGTTCAGGCATTCATCATAAACAAAATGGTTCTAAGGAAGCTATCAAAATATATACAAATATTCTTAATCAAAATCCTGGTTCACTGGATGCTATCTGGTTATTAAATATTGCTTATATGACCATCGGTGAATATCCCGAAAGTGTTCCTGAAAAATGGTTAATCCCTTTTGAAAAATTTGAATCGGATTATCCCTTAAAACACTTTACTGATATTGCTGGAAAAGCCGGAGTAGATGCAAAAGGTTTGTCAGGAGGAAGTGTAATGGAAGATTTTAATGGAGATGGATTTTTAGACATTATGGTTACCTCCTGGGGTGTCAGTGATCAAATGCAATATTTTCAAAATAATGGGGACAATACATTTTCTGAAAAAACTCAGGAAGCAGGTTTAACTGGAATTGTAGGTGGATTAAATATGGTTCATGCCGATTATGACAATGATGGAAATGCAGATGTATTTGTGTTAAGAGGGGCCTGGTTGGATGAACACGGCAGACACCCCAATTCTTTGCTCAAAAATACCGGTACTAATGCAGAAGGTATTCCTTTATTTAAGGACGTGACCATTGAAGCTGGAATTCTTTCCTTTTTCCCAACCCAGACGGCTTCCTGGGCTGATTTTAATAATGATGGCTGGCTTGATATTTTTATTGGAAATGAATCTTCCAGCAAATTGCAAAATCACTTTTCAGAACTATTTATAAATAATCAGGATGGGACATTTAAAGAAGTGGCTAAAATTTCGGGAGTCAATATTCAGGAATTTGTTAAAGGAGTGACTACGGGCGATTACAATAATGATGGTTGGATGGATATCTATATTTCTACATTAGAAAGTCCTAATTTGCTTTTTAGAAATAATGGAGAAACACCAAACGAAATTCCCACTTTTACCGAAGTATCAAAAGAAACAGGGTTAGCAGAAAATATTTCAACTTTTCCTACCTGGTTTTGGGATTATAATAATGATGGCTGGCTGGATATTTTTGTCTCGGGATATAACTGGAAGGGGTCCAGACCAATGGCCTATAATATTGCTGCTGAACATTTAGACATCCCTTTTAAAGCCAATATGCCCAGGCTTTATCTTAACAATGGCGAAAACAAAGACGGTAAAGTTAGTTTCACAGATGTCACCAGGGAAGCCGGACTTTACAAAATATTGTTTTCGATGGGTTGTAACTACGGTGACCTGGAAAACGATGGTTATCTGGACATGTACCTTGGGACGGGTGATCCGGATCTTCGGTCAATTCTCCCTAATAAAATGTATAGGAATGACAAAGGAATCAAATTTCAGGATGTAACTACTGCAGGTGGCTTTGGAAATATACAAAAAGGGCATGGAGTGTCCTTTGCTGATTTTGATAATGATGGGGATCAGGATATTTATATCGTAATGGGTGGTGCCTATTCGGGTGATATTTATCAGAATTTATTATTCGAAAATCCATACAGTCAAAATGAATCATCAAATAATTGGATAAATATTCATTTAGAGGGCATGGAGTCAAATAAACAAGCGGTAGGCTCAAGAGTAAAGATAATAATTGAAGAAGAGGGAAAAAACCGGGAAATCCATAGGGAAGTAAACTCTGGGGCCAGTTTTGGTTGCTCACCCATGAGATTAGAAGTGGGCTTGGGAAAAGCCACCATCATTAAATCCTTAAAAATTTTCTGGCATGGGTCGGGAAATGTTCAGGAGTTTAAAAATGTAGACGTCAATCAATTTATAAAAATAATAGAAGGTCAGGCAAATATAATGGTCAAAAAACCTGTATTTCAATGATTTGAAGAACAAAAAAATATTACAAATGAAAAGTAACATCCTTTACATTTTAATTATTTTATTCCATTTATATGGATGTAAACAATGGCAAGAGCACCGCCTGGATATAACAGAAGGACTTTTGTTAGATTTAAATGCAGATGCAGAGGTCAAAGTGGTTTCAGATAGTTTGGTAATTTCATGGAGGAACCAGGTTTCAAATGCTGCATCCAAAGATTATATTTACACGGATGCAGGCAGAACTATTCCTGGTTCAGGGAGACCCTTGCTCAATAAAAATGCTGAGGGCCTTAATGGACATAGCAGTATCATATTTAGAGAGGATGAATTAATAAACGATAATGATAATGCATTCCACGGCTTAATTACAGGAAAAGGTTATACCTGGATGGTGATAATCAAGCCTTATAAGCAGGAAAGAGGAGGTGGAAATTATCCTCAGGCCTTTTTTGGGTGCCTACGCAATTCTGCTCCTCCTCAGAACGAAGAGGGACAATTTGCAGGATTTTGGGGATCTTTTTATATTGATGGAAAAGTTTGGATGAGTTCCAGGAGTGGTGAAGGAGAGTTTTCAAGAGGGGGTTACACTACCCCAGAAGTAGTCGGGCCCTACCTGCCAATCAATAAATGGTACATTGTTTCAGGAAGACAAGCCGCAGGAGGCCCGGGGACTACTGTCGATCTGGAATTATTTGTAGATGATCCTTCTAAACCTATTGCCACAGGAAAATATCCCGTGAGTAGCTGGGAGCCTTCCCGTATGGCTATTGGCACAGAGAGGAATGCCATAAACCATCAGGGAGGAGAATCATTTGATGGCGAATTAGCCAGGATTTTAATTTATGACCGACCAGTTTCATCTCAGGAAATGGAAGCCATTTTCAATTACTTAAAGTTAGAGTATGGAATTTTAGAAAAGTAAAAGTTGGTAAAAAAATAATGCTGCAGTTGGATTATCTTTTGACTCACAAGTAAGGTGCAATATCTTGTAAAGTGTTTGTACTGGAAATATTAATGGGCTAAAAATCATATTTATAATTTACCAAAATTCACCCGTTTTTAAAGTGTTTTACCCAACAGGGAAAATAAAAAATGCACCGGGTAATACCTGGTGCATTTAATCATTGTTAAAATGATTTCTTACAAGAATTTTAAAACTAATATCAACGTGTAAATTACACAAATAACATTGTTCCTAATTCAGTATAAGAATTATGAAGTCACCTAATGAAAAGGGAGCATTAATCCATAGCTTCGATTTTTGGGGGAACCATAAAAAACTTGAGCAAATTCATTCGGTTGATGCTTTTAGTTAGTTAGTTCAATTTTTTAATGAATGATCAGATCAAGCTTTTTTATGTCTTACAATTTTTATGATTCCCTCACCTAAACTATTAAACCAAATGTTGATTTGGGTTTTCAGTTTTCCAGTACTGTATCATGTATAATACAATTCTGAAGGCTTAAATTATTCGTCTGAAGCAGGGGTTTCCAGGTGATTAATTGCTGTGATTTGACCACCTTCAACTGATAGCCCCTTAGTAGCAGCGGCTGTGGCAATATCAATACTATAAACATTACTTCCTGTTTCGGTTGTAATTCCTGCATACACGGTGCTGCCGTCTTCAGAAACAAAATTGTTATAACTTCCGGTAATATTCGTGATGGTGGTCGGATCAGGCAAACCACTTATCCATTTGAAAGTTTTGTTGTAAACATCGATGATGGCATATTCAGTCCCACCACCCCAGGCTGTGGATAATTCAGATTTTTTCTGCATAACTCCTACAAATTTACCATTACCTGCATATATATGGGAATCAATAACATATCCTCCTGAGGCTTCTTCCAAATCAAAATAAAAATCATCAAAGTCACCAGTAGAGTTGGAAATTCTGGTTATAGCCGAAGGTAAAGTTGGAATAACCTCCCAATTTGAGTTTTGAGGAACTGCAGAAGAAAAGGCGTAGCCATCTCCTTTTTCATCAAAGGATAATCCAACTGTGAAATAACGACCGATAAAACTGGTTCTATCGTCAGTAAGTGTTTCCAGGTATTCCATTTCAGGATAGGAATATACCGCAATGTTTGCTTCATTTGGGTAATCCGTTCCCCATCCTCCTTCTGAGGTTCCTTTAATGGTGAAATATGGTAAATAAACCTTGTCATCTTTTGGGGTAATCCACGAAAAGAAGGCTAGTTCACCATTTTCTTTATCGGCCAATTCCTGAACATTGATCTGACCTTCTTTTACTATAGTCAGTGAATTGGTGTTTATGCTATACCAATAAGCATATGGATTATCCGCGCTAGGCGTAATTTTTATAGTCAGAATATCCTCCTTCACCGGAGCAAATGCTCTCACAGTTTCAGATTGAAAATCCGATAACAATTCCAATTCTCCTTCTCCATTCAATTGATAAGTAGTTACGGCACCAGGATTTCCCTGTCCGTACAGCATACTGAAGAATTTGTTATTTCCGGTAACATAATAGCGATAAGTACCATCTTGTTCAATTCCATTACCTTCAGTAGAAATACTTCCAGTTTTCAAATCATCAACTGTAAGAATATAATCGGCCACTCCCTCTGAGGCGATAGGTCTGGCTGTAATGATATATTTAGAGACCGATTCTTCAACTGGTTCTTCTGGAGTTGGATTATCTCCTTCATCATCACTGCAACTCCCAAATAGCAAAGCTCCGCTGAGAATAATTAATAAATGTATTTTTTTCATGTTTGTATGTTATTAAAAATGTTAGAAAATGTTGTATCTGATTTTACCGGTAAAACTTCTTCCGGGCTTTTGAAGACTAAAATTGTCATAAAGATTTTTGTCGGTCAGGTTTCTGCCCTCCACCGTAAACTGAAACTTATCATTTAAGAAATAGGTGAGTGTCAGGTCGTGGGACAATTGTTCTGGAATATCGAACTTATCGCTTCCCTGGCTAGGCCAGTACAGGTAAAAAGCATGTACGTAGCGAAGGTTATATTCAATATTCATACGATGCCCTTTTCTCCACAAATTTTTAAATGTGTAGGCAATATTTCCATTACCAAATAAATATGGTTCATTGGGTATGCGATCCCGGTAAACAGCACTTTCTACTGTTTGCCCTGGTTCATACTGGGTATTGTTGCGTAAATCCTGATAAGAAATATTCGCTCCTATACTAAGCGCTTCTTTGTATTGATACCATACTTCCCCATCTATTCCCAAATTGGTAACACTACCGAGGTTATCCATCACAATCTTAACTTGGTTGTTGTTTAACCTGGGGCGGATAAAATCCTTGGCATGTCTGTAAAAACCATTTATATTGATGTTAATACGGTTATTCTTGTTTGGGTAAATCCAAAAACTAGATCCCAGATTATAATTATTACTATTTTCAGGCTTTAAATTAATATTGCCATCCAAATTGATAAGGTCACCAAACAATTCGTATGATTCAGGTAATCGGTAACTAGATTCGTAAGATGCTTTTAACTGTAAATTATCGTTCAGAAACCAACTGAGAGCAGTACCGTAGCCCAAACTACTAAATGTATTTACTGTATTTGTATACTCATACTGATTGTATCCTTCCAGTTCAGTAACCTTGGTGAACTTATTTTCCTGAAAGTAATTCTTCACAAAAACCGAGGCGTTCCAGGATTCACCTTCATAAGTATAGCCAAAGCCAGTAATGTTCTTTAAATTTTTTCTAGGTTCATTAAATTCATCGTTGTCTGGATTGAGTTCATCCTCTCCTTTTCGATCAAAAGAATTCAAGGTATTGGTCAGGGCAACGGTATGCCTGTCTTTGAACTTATACTCAAAATTTGCAATGGTTACCCCGATATTATTTCTGTATTTATAAAGCGAATAGGAATTTTCCCCTCCAGGATTTGGATACTCCTTGTATTGCCCGAACCAGTTATATCTGCGATTCACTGTGTCTATATTTTGCTCGTAACCTGCATTATAATTGGCATTTACCCTCACATTCAATCCTTTTGTAAACAGATCATTTTTTATATATTTCAGGCTTGGCATGATGATGTTTCCTTTGCGGTTCCATTCGCCAAATACTGCCGAAACCCGTGCTCCCGTTTGTATTTCTTTATAGTTTTGTCCCAAAGTCGCTCCTATCAGCAATTGATCCGCATAAGGTTTGTTCACTACCCCCATATTAATTATGGCAGTCTCATTGTGATAAGTATCATGGAAGCGTTCTACAGTCTGATCGCGATAATATGCTCCGGTATTTATATCGGCAACATCAATATCGTTCATTTTGTAATTGTTGTCCGAATAATTCTGAAATGCATTCAACTGAACGGTAAAGCCAGACTTTGGAGCTACATAAATAGCATTGACAATAGTTCGGTGAGTGTTAAATGACCCATAGGAATAAGAAATGTCAAGATGATTTTTGGCATAGGAATTTGTGATGATATTCACAGCTCCTCCAAGTGCATCAGAACCCAAGCTGATGGGCACAACACCTTTATAAACCTCAATACGCTCCGCCATGCCCACTGGAATATTGTTGAGTTGAAAAGCCGAGCCAAGGTTGTCCATGGGAATACCATCAATAAAAATCCTTACCTGATTGCCTCTAAAACCGTTAATCGAGAAATTCATTTGAGACCCAACTCCCCCACTCTCCCTAACCTTTACACCAGAAGTACGGTCCAGGGCATGCGCCAAATCCAGAGATGTTTGGTGTAAAACCTTAGCATCAATCACACCTACATTAAAGGCTTTTTCTTTTACCTCCCGCACCATGGTTTTTCCAGTCACCGTCACTTCTTCAAGATCTACTGAAGATTCCTGTAACACAAAGTTTTGGGTAACCTTTTTATTTTCACCGAGTGCTAAATCCTGTTCTATAGTGAGGTAACCCAAACAGGATACCCGTATCTTAGCAGGCCCTATTGGTAATCCCGAAATGGTGTATAATCCATTCTGATCAGCAACTGCCCCTGTACTAGCACTTACAATTTGGATAGTTGCCCCGGGGATAGGCTCCTTTCCTCCATCTGTTACCGAACCGGAAACCGTTATGGTTTGTGCAATTAGCCCTGTAGGGTCGGATAGATATATCAAAAATGATATAATGATAATGCTCAACTTAGTCATATTTGTTGTGTTCAGTTAAATTCTCTTTTTGGCTTATGGAATAATCAGGTCGCATTCCTTTTGGTAAGGACGTTAACTTTCCAGGTACATTTCTGGTGTTTAACTCGTAGGTACCGTACGTTTGTATATTGTTATATAATGCGTAAAATCTAATTTTTATCTCTGAATCCCCAAGTTGGATGATATATCAATCTAAGTAATTCGAGATAGGCTAATTGTGGATTTTTGCTCCACCTAATTCTAAACAAGCATGATAAACGTAATTTAAAGTTTGTATTTTCTGGTAATATATAAATTCAATTATAAGTATTTGTGCCTCTTGAAACCGCACCTAGTACGGTTTCAGAGGTCTTTTCATGCTAGAAACAGACCTTAAATTAAATTTTATTTTGAAAAATGGCTGTTAAGCATTCTGAAAGATATTGAATTGATTAATCTTTGTTATTTATAACAATTCTAAATAACTGGAGCGAAGGTAAAAAGGGCAATACTAAAAAACAACAGTTCCATTTAAAAAACCCTAGCAATAAGTAGGAAAATAACTAGCACTAGTGATGGTATTTGCTTCAAGAAATTTGGGCATCAAAATAGTCGAAAGATAATAAAAATATAATTTTAAAGCATAGGTAAAATTTTAATTAACTACTTGATAATAAGCTATTTATATTTCAGATATATATGTAATTGTAATCTGATTATTTTCTAATTAAATTATAAAAATTCAATTTTCTCCCCTGCTTTTTCAAGTATTGTAATAGCTTTTGAAAAGCGTGAAAAGTTTAAGTGAAATAAAATAAGTTGCCATGAAGATTTGCTGAATAGAAATGGAATAATATCCACAGCAATTTTCAAAAAAAGGGATGCAATTCTAGTCATGAAAAAAAGGATAATTAGAATAGGAAAATGGTTAAAGAGGTTACTGTTGAAATTTACCCTTTTAGGATTTGGTTCCGTGCAATTTTCTCGGTTGTATTCTAATTTAAAAAAAACTGATCATATTGAATTTATCTAGCCATAGTAAGCAAATAATAGCCCCAAAAAGTATTCATTATGTCACTCTACAAGAATCTGAATTAGTGATTAAATCAATGCTAGCAATAGCAATGTAATTCATCTCTACTAAGAAATAATAGCAAAAAATTGACTTTCTAGATTTAAACAATTTCACAAATCAATTGAATTTGTGGAAAGATCTATTTGAAAAAATATTATTTAGAATTATTCAAAATAAATTGTTTTAATAATTTACACCTATTATGTTTGTGCTGTTATTTAGAATGATTATAAACAGATAGCCTTATAATTTTTCGATGCCAATTGTCTGTAAAGTTGATTCTGTTGAATTGGAATTTGACATAGTCAAACTCTTTGCTCATAAAGTAGCAGCAGTGACTTATACTTAATTTGTGGCTCATTAACATCCTCTATACAAAGGAAACTTGGTGTGAGAGCAGTGAGAAAGCAGTGCTTAATAACAGTGTATACAATTAGTATTGCAGGCGCAAGATTACAGGTTTAATTTGCCTAATGAAGACCGTATTATCTATTGAAAATAGTTTAATCCGGTATGTTCATAATATATAAACAAACTTAATTTTCTTAATCAAAGGACTAAAAATCATGAAAAACAACTTCAAACAAATCTATTTATTTTTATTCTTTTCCATAGTTACTGTAGCAAATGCGCTGGCTCATGCACTCTACATAGACACCGAAGTTTCAGGAAAAATAGGAACTGAACATCAGGTGAAAATTTATTATAGCGAGTTCGAGGACAGAAAAAATGAACAGATCAGCGATTGGTATTCGGATGTGCCTGAATTTGCATTATGGCTTGTATCACCCAATGGCAAAAGAACTCAACTTAAAACAAAGGCTAATGTGGATCATTTTACCGCTAAATTTAAACCTAAAAAAGAAGGCATATATCGGTTAGAAATCAATCATACCGCTAAAGATCCGGGTGAAGGCACAGCCTATCAATTTAATGCTTATGCACAAGTACTTATAGGTAAGCATACTTCCACACCAGTAGTTTCCAAAACTAATGGATTGGCATTAATAGAAGAAGCTTCTTCTATGGAGCATCAAACAAACAAAATATTCAAAACTTATCTGAATGGGAATATCAAAGGAAATGTAAAAGTAACCCTCTTTTTACCCTCTGGTGAGAAACAAGAGCTGAAAAGTGACAGTAATGGTGAATTGAAAATTAATTTCGATGAGACAGGTACTTACTTTATTGAGGCTACTACCTACAATAAAGACGAAGCAGGAAAGACTAAAACGACTGCTTACAAGTCTATGTGGAGATGTGCCACTCAAAAACTGAATATTTAAACTAATAGCTTTATAGCAAACTTATTCCATGGTTACTATAATTTTCTTTATTACTTTTTTTGGGTTTTATGTTTTTTACAATACTTCCAAAAAAGCAGAACTCAATCGTTCCGGGAAACTCCTTGTTTGGGTACAAAACCATCATTTGTACAGTAAATGGGTAGGTAATATCTTGTTTATTGCAGCCTTGGTTTTAAGTATTATATATTTTGGTTTTGGGTCCGGAATATTTGCTTTTTCAGTAACACTTATGACAGTCGGGAGCCTGATAATATTGCTGGCTCCTCTTCATTATATCAACTTTAGAATTGCCATAGTTGTCTTTTTGCTCTCTATACTCTTGGAAATTATTTAATTAAAATGCCTGCAAATAAAAAATACTTAACCAAATCTTTTAGCCAACGATTTGCTAAAATCTCTGCTGGTTTATTAGGGGGTTACCTGGTAACCATTTCACTTCACCTGGCACTGGCTTTTTGGTCCCATCATGCCAATGTCATTTTTACACTTAGGTTTGGAGGGTTTATCGTTTGGGTAACGCTGTTAATTGTCGCTTTCCTTGCAAAAAATGGCTGGAAAGTTTGGGGCATTTATCTCCTCATTACATTCTTTTTTTCAATAATTTCCTATTTCGAAAAAATCTATAATCCGCTCCCATTATGAAGATGAGTAATAGAGTTTACAATATATTATTCCACACTCATACGGTGAGTGGGATTATAATTAGTGCGATACTTTATGTGATATTTTTTGCCGGGTCATTTTCCTTTTTTAGAGATGAAATAATTAGCTGGGAAAGAAACGAACCTGTAATGGAAAGTAGCATTCCAAAGCTCGATCTCAATGTGATGTTGGATACCCTTAACCACAGGCATGAGTTATACGGCAGAGATATATCTTTTACGAGATTTCTGGAAAATAGAAGATTGTCTGTTAATCTTTCCGCCCCTAAAAACGCATCAAAAGAAAAAAAGAAAGGAAGAAGAGGGAATTTCTTTTATATGAATATTGATGACTATAAAACATATAATTATGCCAGTAACTACTCCATAGGTGAGTTTTTATATCGGTTACATTTTTTAGCACAGCTCAATCTATATGGAAGATCAGGTTATTTAATAGCTGGAATAGTTTCCTTCTTTTTTCTTTTTGCTGTAATTACTGGAGTGTTAGTACATTGGAAAAAAATCATTTCAAATTTTTATGTTTTTAGACCAAAAGCAAGTTTGAAAAATGTTTGGACGGATGCACATACAGCTTTAGGTATTTTAGGTCTCCCCTATCAATTTGTTTATGCAGTAACTGGCGTATTTCTTATTATCAGTACTACTGTGATGTCTCCTCCTGTTTTGTCTTTCCTTTACGAAGGCGACTCAAAGAAAATGTATGATGATATGGGTTTTGGTCAAAAAGAATTTCCTATGGCAATGGCCAACCTTGAAAATGAAGTGGATATTAACAGTTTTGTCGAAGTCACCACATCAAAATGGTCAAACTTCTACATAAAAACTGTAAAAATTTATAACTACGGTGATGCCAATATGCACATCGAAATAAGTGGACATCCGGAATATACCAGCAGGTTTATTGGAGAAGGAGAGTTGGTTTTTAATGCCAAAAGCGGAGAGATAATCGATGAAAAAAATCCGTTTGAAAATACCTCTTACATAGACGGGGCATCAGGACTTTTGTATAGATTACATTTTGGGGACTTCGGTGGAGCAGGATTAAGAATAATATATTTTATTTTAGGAATAGCCTCCTGTTTTGTTATTATTTCTGGTGTATTGATCTGGTTGGTGGCCAGAGACAAAAGGAATGTGGAAGAGAAAAAGCGTAAGTTTAACAGGTGGGTGGGATGGATTTATCTGGCAATGTGCCTAAGTATGTTTCCCACAACCGCTTTCACCTTCTTAGCTGTAAAAACCTTTATTCATGAATTTGATGCATCCCGCATGACATCAATCTACCATATTTTCTTTTATTCCTGGTTAGTTTTTATTATCCTTTTTTCTGCTAAACGAGACAATTTTTTCACTAACAAATATTGTCTGATTATAGGAGCTGTATTTGGTTTGCTGATCCCCATTGCCAATGGAATTATCTCCGGCAACTGGATATGGATTACCTATTCAAAACAACAATATGATATTTTATTCATAGATGTATTTTGGTTGATAGTTTCAATACTTACGTTCACTATTGCCATCAACCTAAAAAGAAGCGTACAGGAAAAAAGTAGAACAAAAGCAAAACCCCTTTCAAAAAGGCAAAAAATTAACGCGCCTGTTCAGTAGAGGTAGTTTTAGGACAAAGAAAAATAATAATCCTTGTTACAAAGCTTACAACATCGTGTACATTTCAGTCTCTGGTATGTCTATTTATTCTAAAGTTGGATTGGAAGAACACTTAAATTGATGTGGTTTAAAAATAAAAGTTGATCATCATTGCAAAATTAACTTAAAGTTTAAGTACTTTTACCGCAACAAGTTCTTTGTTTCTTCATCAACCGGAAAAGGTTATACTTAGCTGTGTATGAAAAGGGAATCGTGTGAAAATCACGAACTGTCGCGCAACTGTAAGTAACGTTTAAAGGTTTTTATCAGAATAATGTCCACTGCCGATGGCGGGAAGGACGATAAAAACTGTTATAAGTCAGGAGACCTGCCTGTTCCGAATTGACAATGCTTTCGCGGAATAAAGCTTTATGTCTGGTATGATGTACAAAAAAATATAAGCCTTTTTGAGCAAAACAGGTATATAGCTTTTTTGGTACGCTTCTTTTCCTAAACATTCCTTCTTGCAGAGCATTGCGAAGTCTTCTAAGAGCTTTTAAATTATTTTCAATCATTTAAAAGTTAAAAGAAAATGCAAACGCATAATCTTGGCTATCCGCGGATTGGTAGCAAAAGGGAACTCAAAAAGGCCTGCGAGAATTATTGGTCAGGCAAAATTTCATTGGCAGAACTTAAACTGAAAGGGAGGGAAATCTGTCTTCAAAACTGGAAATTACAGCAGGATGCCGGAATTGATCTTATTCCTGTCAACGATTTTTCTTATTATGATCAGGTACTGGATATGTCACTGATGGTTGGAGCAATTCCTCAACGTTACCATCAAATTCTTGAAAATCATGGTAAGGAGGAATTGGATTTGTACTTTGCCATGGCAAGAGGATACCAAAAAGAAGGGTTGGATATTACCGCCATGGAAATGACCAAATGGTTTGATACCAATTATCATTATATTGTTCCAGAGTTCAATAAAAACCAATCATTCAAATTATTTTCAACCAAAATTATCGATGAGTTTGCCGATGCTAAACAACAGGGAATAAAGGCCAAACCCGTAATTCTTGGTCCTGTATCTTATCTGCTCTTGGGTAAAGAAAAAGAGGAAGGGTTTGATAAACTGGATTTAATCAAAAATCTTCTACCAGTTTATATTGATATCCTGGATAAACTAAGCAAATATGGGGTAGAATGGATACAATTCGATGAACCATTTTTAGCGATGGATCTTGGGGAGAAAGCTCAACAAGCTTTCAAAGCAGCCTATTACGAAATTAAGAAGAAATTTCCTTCTCTTAAAACGATAATTACCACTTACTTTGAAAGTCTGAGAGATAACCTTCAGCTGGCCACATCACTTCCGGTATGTGCCTTACATATAGATTTGGTAAGGTGCCCTGAACAGTTGGAGGAAACCCTGAGTGCTTTACCAGAAAATATGACGCTATCTTTGGGAGTAGTCGATGGCAGAAATATCTGGAAAAATGATTTTCAGAAGTCATTGCAATTTATCAATAAGGCCACTGAAAAACTGGGTGAAGCAAGTGTAATGGTTGCGCCTTCCTGTTCTCTGCTTCATTCACCATGTGATTTGGATTTAGAAACCAATGAAAAAAATCTTAGCAAGGAGATTAAAAACTGGCTGGCTTTCGCAAAACAAAAATTGGATGAGGTAGTCATCTTAAAAAAACTGGCAACTGAAAACGTCTCTGGAAAACTATCAACCCAATACCTCGAAAATAAGGGCGCCATAGAAAATAGGAAAAAATCTCTTTTGATCCATAATGATAAGGTAATTAAGCGAATGAATGCAATTACCGATTCGATGGCCAAAAGAGAAAATACTTTCCCTGTAAGAAAAATTAAGCAACAAAACTCCCTGCAGCTTCCCATTTTTCCAACAACCACTATTGGCTCATTCCCCCAAACCCCCGAAGTTAGAAGTTGGAGGGCAAAATTTAAAAAAGGGGAGTTGACCGCAACGGAATATGAAGCAAAACTGAAAAAAGAAACAGAGGAAAGTATTCGCTGGCAGGAAGAAATAGGGATTGATGTCCTTGTACATGGAGAATTTGAGCGAAATGATATGGTTGAATATTTTGGTGAGCAGTTGAAAGGATTTGCTTTTACCAAAAATGGCTGGGTACAAAGCTATGGAAGCCGATGTGTAAAACCTCCAATTATCTATGGGGATATAGAGCGCTTATCGCCAATGACAGTTGAATGGTCCTCATTTGCCCAGTCATTAACTCAGCAATATGTAAAAGGTATGCTTACCGGACCTGTGACCATTTTGCAATGGTCCTTTGTGCGAAACGACCAACCCAGGTCTCAGACATGTAATCAGATTGCGCTGGCCATCCGGGATGAAGTAAGCGATTTGGAACAGGCGGGGATTCAAATCATCCAGATAGATGAACCGGCTATACGGGAGGGCTTGCCACTTCGTAAAGCTGATCGGGAAAACTATCTGAAATGGGCTATTAACGCTTTCCGGTTAGCCTCGTCTGGAGTAAAAGATGCTACTCAGATTCACACTCACATGTGTTATTCTGAATTTAATGATATCATAAATCACATTGCCGCAATGGATGCAGATGTGATTACTATTGAATGTTCAAGATCGCAGATGGAATTGCTGGATGCTTTTGCAGAATTCAATTATCCAAACGAAATTGGACCTGGTGTTTATGATATTCATTCTCCAAGAGTTCCATCCAAAAAAGAAATGGTTGAACTTTTGAAGAAAGCTGCCAAAGTTATTCCTGCTGAAAACCTCTGGGTTAATCCGGATTGTGGTTTAAAAACCAGGCATTGGGAAGAAACTAAGAAAGCTTTGGAGGAAATGGTAGCTGCATCGGCAGAAATGAAAGCAGCCTTTCTGGCAAAGGATGATCAAACCGTTGTATAGACCTTAAATTAAATTAGAAATAGACCGACTATTAAACTGCTATTCAAATGTATAAACACGAAGTGAAAAATTGCCCCAGATGTGACAAACCATTTGAATGTAAAGTCGGCTCTATTTCTATTTGCCAGTGTATTAGTGCCAGATTAAATGAAGCACAAAGGGATTATATTCGTGGGAAATACAATGATTGCCTTTGCATAAATTGTTTGCTTGAATTAAAAGCAGAATACCAAAATCAATTGCAGGAGGATAAACTAAAATCCTTCCTGCGAATTGATCCTGAAAAATGAAATCATAAACTTTTTTTGAAAAATTATGACAATTGAGGAAAGAATAGATCAATCGGAAACCCGAATTTTTAAAGCCGTTTTTCCTAACACTACCAATCATTATGATACTTTATTTGGAGGAATGGCTATGTCCATGATGGATGAAGTTGCCTTTATTGCTGCCACTCGATTTAGTCGCCAACGGATGGTAACGGTGAGTAGTGACAGGATTGATTTTAAAAAACCCATTCCTTCAGGTACTATTATCGAGTTGGTTGGAAGGATTTCTCATATCGGAAAAACCAGTTTAAAGGTAAGGGTAGATATTTTTATAGAACAGATGTATGCGGAACATAGAGAAAAGGCTGTGAGTGGAGAATTTTCCCTTGTAGCTATAGATAAAAACAAAAAACCAATTGCTGTGGATAAACACTTCGGAAATGCTTAGTATCAATGGTTTCTTTTATTCCTTTCTTTATGGATAGGCATCAACGTTTTTCTTCTTCTGAACTCTGCCAAGCCAAATGAATAATCCGGTCAAGGTTAAACCAGCAGAAATAAGACTTCCCAAAAAAAGTACTATTATATGTAGAGCCAATTGCCTTCAGAAAGATGGGAATACAGAAATACCCGTTGTGAAAAAATAATAATTTCAATGACCATACTCCTCAGATTATCGGATTTTACAGCAAGTCCATCGACAGACAATATGCCCCTATTTAAAGAAAAAGATCAGAAAGTTTAATGATGATTGAATATTCTTAGGAACTATATCCCCAGATTTAGATACTTTAAAGTGAAATCATTTTTTCCTGGTAATCCAGCCAACATAAATAGATGACTGAAAAAACCTGGTAGGTTCTTCAAATCCGGCTTCCCTAAGCAATTCAGACAAACGATTTTCCGAAATAATTTCGAGTTCAGTTAAAATTCTGTTTACTCTCATTTGTTTTTGGGCTTCATCCACTGAGTCTGGAAGTAATTTTTTAAGTATTTTAAGATTATTTTCCAATGGCTGCCTTTCACCCGTAATATCAAGGATAACAAAGGTCGCATTAGGTTTTAACCTTTTTTGGATATCTTTTAATAAAGATAATTTGTTACCATTATCTGGTAAAAAGTGTAAAACCAAAAGCAAGGTTGCGGCACTAAAATAAACGTCTTCAGGTAATTGGTCTATCCTGCTATTGATCAGTTTAACATTCGGATATGCTTTCAATTTCTCTTTAGCCTGATTCAGCATTTCAATTGAAGGGTCCACTCCTGTAATATTCCAGCTTGAAAGTTCTTCCCCGAATTCCAGGATTTCATTGCCTGTACCACATCCTGCCACCAATAAATTTTTTTCATCCACATCATTGAGTAATTGAGGGACAATACTCATAAAATATCGGTAATTCGGAATCCAGGTATCCACAAAATTTTCGTAATTCCCAGCTCTATCTCCTTCAAATATTTCTATTTTACTCATTCCTTATAAATTTAAATTCCAAGGAAAGTTAGTCAAAAATGAAATAATAAAACCCATTTGAAAAGTTTAAATGTGCTTTTCATTTGCTGTACGAAAATACTGATACAGAAAATATGTTGGGGTATGAAATGAGGCATTCCCATAATTGAAATGGGGACTTTAAAGTAAGTGCCTGGATAGAATTAAAAATCTTGTATTATAATTCCCGGAATAGTATTTCCAGAATGGAATCCCCGGAGCGGAACTCTGGTACTTAATGGACAAAAAAACAGGGCCTTATTTCAAGGCCTCTGTTTTCTAGGGTTTGAAATATCTAATAACCAAAATTTTGCTGCATTCCCGATTTTTCAATTTCTTCCAGGGGAATTGGTAAATAATAATTGGCTTCTGTAAATGACCGATCTTCCACTTCCACATCGATCATCACCAGTTCTCCCTCAGGGTCCAGGTTCCCATTAGCATCCTGCTTTTCCCAGTTTACTCCTACAATATCTTCTCCCAATTTTTCTGCATCCATCCATCTCCTCAGATCGTAAAACCGATGGCCTTCAAAGAATAATTCCATCTGCCTTTCATATTTAATGTCCTCTAGTAAATCCACTCCTGAAGAAGTTATTTCTGGTAAACCAACTCTTCCGGCCACCATATTCACATATTTCCTGGCTTCTGTTTCATTTCCCAAATGGTATTGAGCCTCGGCATAATTCAAATAAATTTCCGGTAATCTGGCTAATGGAAATGGTCTGTTAGCAGATTGCTCTTCATCTATTACAATAGATTCGTCTAAAAATTTACGCAGGTTATAACCTGTGGCTGCAAAGTGATCTGGCCCAGGAGCATCTTTACTATCCGCTCCGCCTGGCAACCAATATTCCAATTCTCTATCTTTAAAAGTTGCCCCCTGATAATTGATATTGGCATAGAACCTCAATTCCCTGTTGGTATACATGTCTTTTGGGTCGTAATTGCTCCCCGCTTCATTTATTCTTAATCCATTGGCCATTTTAAAATCCTGAACAAAATTATGTGTAGGGTTACTGAGCCCCCATCCTCCAGAACCTACTGGCGATTGCGCTTTATCTGGCAAAGTATTGAAATCATCGGGTACATTCGGGAAATCTGGATGGAAGGGCCGGGCAAATATCAGCTCCGAATTCGGGCTCAAAAACATATTCTGATAATCAATCGCATTGGTTACCGGGACCAGAGAATAAGCATTCAAATCAATTAATGCTTTAGCTGCATCTGCGGCATCCTGCCATTTGGTAGCCTTGGTATAATCGTAAAGCGGGCCATTGGGAGTAGTAGAAGGATCATGTAATTTGCTGGCTGCATATAACAATACTCTCGATTTTAAAGCCATGCAGGCACTAATTGAAACCCTGCCAAATTCAGCCCCTGTTCTGGTCACCTTTTCCGGAGGAAAAAGTGCAATGGCTTCATCCAATTCCTTTACAATAAAATCCACACAATCTTCATAGGAATCTCTGGGAACACTGAAATTATCCGTAAGTTGGAAAGGCTCATCAATGATGGGCACACCTCCAAAATAATTAATCAATCTGGCATAACCGTTGGCTCTCAGGTATTTCATTTCAGCTTTTAAAACCGCCACTTCCTCCGGGTTGGTCTGGCTTACAGGACTTCCATCTATCCTGCTTAAAAAATCATTTGCTGAGCCTATAAATCTATAGTACTGTTCCCATTTGTGCAGGAAAAAACCCATGTTATTCGGGCTAATTTCAGCTCTGGTAATTCTATATTGATGAGGAACAAAATGGAACCAGGCTTCATCTGAAGCATTTTCGATTCCTATTCTCCTGGTCCACCAGTTATTCAAATTAAGTCCCCAGTTTTCGGTAATATTGTAGGTATAAAATACTAGTCTTTCGGTCAAATCTATATTGCTGTAAATATCAGCTTCTGAATAAGCATTTCCTGGTTTGGTATCCAGTACATCCTCTTCACAGCCTATGGAAATAAAAATTCCAATTAAAAATATAATGGTTATTCGTATATTTTTCATGATCACATTTTAATTAATATGGGTACTAAAAAGTATTCGATTAAATATTTTCAATTCACTTCAATCATGGAGAGTGTGCTTTTTACCCACTCAGACATTGCACTTTAAAACTGAATGTTCGCTCCAAAAGTGATCGATTTCAACGGACCGTATATTCCATCAGTGAAATTTCGGTACCTTGACATTTCCGGGTCAAATCCTTTCAAATGTTTGAGATGATCGAATGTGATCAGGTTAGAACCCCTGGCAAATACTCTGATATTGGCAAAACCTAATGTACTGGATGGAATGGTATATGCAATTTCCATATCTTTTAACCTCACAAAAGCGGCATTATGTAACCAGACATTTGAAAGCTTGGCATTATAAATATCTTCCAGCTGGAAAGCTCTCGGGTATCTTGCATCTATATTTGTTTCTGTCCATCGTTCTGTGAACTGAAATTCAGGTCTATTGCCCTCATTATCATGCAAAATTTCAATTTCAGCCCTACCCTGTCCCTGGAATAAAATATTGAATTCAAAGCCTTTATACTGCAGGGAACCGGATATTCCATATTGTAATTCAGGTATTGGAGAAGTATATTTCCTCACCACATCCTCTCCGGTTATTCTGCCATCTCCATTCTGATCAATGTATTTCACATCACCGGGAAGTGTACCATCCAGTTTGGCAGGGGTATTATCAATTTCTTCCTGACTTTTAAATAATCCATCCGATGGATAAATGAGGTAGGAGCTCATCGGGTGACCTTCCTGCTTTCTGTATTCAGGAATATTTTCCGCCTCATCCATATAGACTATTTTATTTTTCGCCATGGTGAAATTTCCCCCAATAACATAAGAAAGATTGCCTACCGTATTTTTATGATACAGTTCCAGTTCATACCCGAAATTGTCCACCTTTCCAATATTTTCCTGTGGCAACTGAAGAGCCGTATAATCCGGAACTGAAGCATTTCTTGTCACCAGGATATCAGTTCTTTTCTGGTAGAAATAATTGACATCACCAGAAATTTTATCATCCAGGAATGAAAAGCTTATTCCTATATTTTTAGAATCTGCCCTTTCCCAGGTTATATTAGGATTGGGAACATTGGAATTAAAGAAGGAATTATACTGTATAGGACTTTCCCCAAAAATGTAATAGTTTCTGTTGGCGGCATTTCCCCCACCATAGTTATACTGAGTTAAATATTGAAATGGAGGAACCCTGTCATTACCCATTTGGGCCCATGAAGCTCTTATTTTCAAAAAGTCTAACCAATTGCCTGCCCCTTGCAGAAAACTTTCTTCAGAAATTACCCAACCAGCCGAAACTCCGGGAAAAGTACCAAACTGTTTACCTTCAGCAAAATTACTGGAACCATCCCTTCTCAAGGTAAAATCAACCAGGTATTTCTTTTTATAATCGTAAGCGATTGAACCGAAAAAATTGAGTCTTCCCCACTCCGATGAAACCCCGTCACTGGTCTGACCATCAGCACCACCGGCAAAAAGTGAAGGATGTTCCTTGGAAATCAAATCTCTTTTATAAGCCTCAAATTCTTTTTGTCTTCCGGTTATTTGCTCGTAGGCTACAAAACCCTTTATACTGTGTGCCCCTAAAGTTTTTTCGTAACCCAGTTGAACATTATAATATTCCTCATTTAGTTTATGATGACTTTCCGTAAGGCTGAGGTAATTCCCCGTATTAAAGTTAAATCCATTAATGGGGATATATTCATCTAAAGTTGCATTATAATCATATACTGTCCAGGTGTCATTAAACAGCTTGCTGTCATTATTATTCTGAGTAAAGGTTCCAACACCCCTTAGGCTTAATCCGTCTGTAATTTTACTAAGGTCTAAATCAACTGTAAATCTCGATCGTAATTCACTGTTGCTGAATTCATTAAATCCTGACAGACTACTGGCCATTACTCTGGGATTTGCCCCATTTTCTGCAGCTACTCCAAATAATCCATTCGGGTATTGCCCCACTTCCGTAGGTAATGTGACCTGTAAATGTTTGTGGATAAATCCTACGTCTACGCCAGGCTCAGTTCTTTTGCCATTAATTCCTGATAAATCTACGCCCAGTTTGATAAAGTCATTTACTTTTACATCCAGATTAGATCTAATTTGATATTGTTTAAATCTCAAATCACCAGATTCATACATGCCTCCCTGATTCAGGGCATTTCCACTTACAAAATATTTTACTGCATCAGTACCTCCGGAAATGGTCAAACTATTTCTGGTTTCGAAAGAATGATCTGCCATTGTTAAATCATACCAGTCTGTACTTGGGTAATTGATAGGGTCATTCCCTGCCTGATATTTTTGAATTTCTTCCGGAGAATATTTGATAGGGTTTCCATATCGCTCATCTATCTCATTTTGATAAGTAGTATATTGATAGGAATTCATCATGGAAGGCACCCGGGTAAAGGTGGCGAATTTATTGGTAGTGTTGAAGTTAATTGTCGGTTTTCCACTGCTACCCCTTTTAGTGGTCACAAGGATAACGCCATTGGCTGCCCTTGCTCCATAAATCGCAGCTGATGCATCCTTTAATACCGTAATACTTTCAATATCGCTGGGTGCCAGATAAGCAAAACTGTTGGTGGGTACACCATCCAAAACAATTAGAGGGGAGTTGTTATTTAATGTAGACTGACCCCTAACCAGAAAAGTAATATCATTGGTTCCGGGATATCCCCCTCTGTCAGCCACAATCAGTCCGGGAACTCTTCCTGAAAGGGATTTAGCAATATTGGTGCTGGAAGAACTCGCAATATCTTTGGATTCTACCGTACTTACTGATCCGGTAAGTTCTCCTCTTTTTCTGGTTGTATAACCTAATACAACCACTTCATCCAGGTTTTGCATATCTTCTTCCATAATCACGTCTATTACCGACCTTCCGTCTACGGGTTGCTCTAAGGAAACATAACCTATAAATGAAAATACAAGTATGGCCTCGTCATCTACCTGAATTTTAAAATTTCCCATTGGATCTGTAGTTGTTCCGCTATTTGTCCCTTTAATGAGGATGGAAACACCAGGTAATGGCCCGGTTTCATCTGATACTGTTCCAGAAACCGTATTTTGTTGAGGCGGTGCTGCATTTACATTAATTTGAAATGCCAGAATTAACAAGAAAGTTAGATTGGTATGGCCTAACCACTTAAAAAGATAGCCCATACGG
This sequence comes from Flexithrix dorotheae DSM 6795, assembly GCF_000379765.1. Lineage (GTDB taxonomy): Bacteria > Bacteroidota > Bacteroidia > Cytophagales > Flammeovirgaceae > Flexithrix > Flexithrix dorotheae. The sequence goes on along the minus strand of NZ_KB903498.1, from coordinate 130,321 downwards.
CTTTTGAGTTGTAACCTTTTCATTTTCATTATTTTAAATTAAAAACAATAGTTTAACATTCCCCTTTTTGGTAAAGGGCTTGGGATACTGGTTTGTCTCTTGATGGAATGTGGATCTCAGCAGGTAATCTCTATAAACTTATAATGTGCAACTTGTTATAAGCTGGCTGGTTTAAAGAATTATTAGCATAATGATCCAAGTTGAAAAATGTGAATAATAGCTTAGTTTAGATATTTGATTTAATCATTTATTTAGGTAAAATTTAATTCCCTCTTTCCTTTTAATGAGCTCAATAGTGGAAAGAGCCGTAATTTCCAATGTACCATAAAAACCACTTTTTCTTAGTAAGGTCTTCAATAGAGACCTTTTGTAAATCGGGATTCAGGAGCTTTAATGAGGCAGGATCGGTAAAATACTCACCCTGCCGGTCCATCTTATCTATCACATTGGGTTTTATCGAATTAGGAATTGCTTTACAAAGCGTTTATTGAACCTTAAACTGCTGGTAATCATTTAAGTATCAATATTTCCACTTTACAAATTAGGCAAATTTTACATTAATTAAATTCTCAACATTTACCCTATAATTACATTATTTTACCTTCTTTTTTACCAATTTTTACCCCTTTATAACCGCAATTTGAATTGTAATCCAGCCATAGGATATTCCGGCAAAAATCCATGTTTGGCAGTTAGGATTAATTTCCCACATCAATTTGGTTTCCCTTCCAGCCTTCCTGAAATTGCTTCATCAGTTTAGCTACAACATTTGGATGCTTTTCCGAAATATTGGTAGTTTCATTCGGGTCAGATTGATGATCGAATAATTCTATAAATACAGGTTTTGCATCTTTCTCCCTCCTATCCTTCCAAACTACCAAACGGTAACGGTCCGTCCTCATGGCATAGCCCATCAGGTTATTTTCGAATAGTGCTCTATCCCATTTCTCCTTTTGCTGGGCTATAATTCTGCCTTCCACTTCTTCAATTAAAGGGCCGAAATAAATTTCCCGCATTCCCTGGGAAAGTGGATTAGCTGCCCATTCTCTTAAAGCCGGAGTTGGGAACTGACTAAAAGCAGCTTTCTTCCATTTTTGATTTGGATTTTCTAAAAGTGGCGCAAAACTTTGTCCTTCCAGTTTCTTGGGAGATGCTAATCCTGTTAATTCACACAGGGTAGGGAAAATATCCACTAGTTCTACCAAAGCTTCAGTCGATTTTCCCCGGTTTTTGTCAGGCATATCAGGTGTCCATATCATTAAAGGAACTCTGGTCGCTATTTCATAATTTGTAGCTTTTCCCCAAACTCCCATATCACCAAGATGCCAGCCATGGTCGCTCCAAACGATGATAATGGTATTTTCTCTTAATCCTGCCTCTTCCAAAGCGGTAATCATGCGTCCAATTTGAGCATCTACATAGCTTACACTGGCCAAATAAGCATGTTTCAGTTTTCTGGCCAATTTGGGCTCAATATTACCTGATTTGGGAATTCCATCGCGAACCCTTAACTCAAAGGAAGCATGCAACCCCATGGCTGCTCCATTTTCAGGCTGGCTTTCCTGTGTGGTTAGCGGAATTTCCTCAGGTTTATACAAATCCCAATATTTTTTTGGGGAAACCCAATTCAAATGGGGATTTATAAAACCAAGTCCCAGAAAAAATGGCTTGTCTTTATCTTCAGCCAATCCCTTTAGGGTAGCAATGGCCACATCGGTATTATAACCGTCCATATAAGCCTGATCTTCTACTTCAGCACACTCATAGGCAGGCCCTAATCCCAACCCATAGGATTCTCCACCATATTTTGCCTTCATTTCAGCTTTGTTCCTTTTATAAATTTCCTGATTTTCAGGCAAAGCATATCCTCCGGGGAAATTTGGTTTATTTACTGCAGGTCGAGCTGGATTTCTGCTCCAGGAAAGTTCCTCATCCGTAAATTTACCATGAAAGATTTTGCCTGAATAAACTGTTTCATAACCGTTTTCCCAAAAATACTGGGGAATCGTTTTGATATCAGGTTTCACGTCCCTGAAATAGGTATAATTCTCAATTATGGTGGTGGTTTCCGGACGAGAACCGGTCATTAAACTAGCTCTCGAAGGACTACAAATAGCTTGCTGGCAGTAAGCCCTTTCAAATAAAAGCCCGTTTCCCGCCAATTTATCCAAATTTGGTGTCACGGCTATTTCCGAACCATAACATCCCAATTCAGGCCGAAGGTCATCTATGGCAATAAAAAGAATGTTCTTCTTTTCCTGCCCCTGACTAATAAAAGCTACGAAAGTCAGAATAATGATTTGCAATAGTAATTTCAAGTTTTTCATTTTCATTTGAAATATAAGGTTATTCCCAAACCACCGGCATAAATACAGTCATTTCTGCAGTACCCCTGTTGCTCCAGGCATAGTAGGGTACAAATTGAGTTTTCAGGGTTTTCCAGGCAGGTTTTTTTATGGTTCGATACATGCCTTCTCCTCCATCAGATCGCAGGTAAATATTTCCATTGATGGTAGAAACACCACCTAAAAAATCAGGATTGTATTTTACATCCAATTTGGCATTTCCTGGAATGTACACATCAAGAATATCGGTGTCCTTGGGTAAATCAGGTGATTCTACACAGTAAACTACCGGTCCTCTTTTTATTGCTACCTGATTTCTCACTTCTTCAATTCTCGGATGGCCTTCCACAAAATTGATATCCATTGGCATATCTATGCTTATCACATCTCCTTTTTTCCATTCCCTCTTAATTGTAGCAAAATTACCTGCCACAGCCTTCACACCTGCATTTTTTCCATTTACCAGCAGCTTAGTACCAACAGCCCAATCCGGAATTCTCACCATTATTTCAAAGGCATCCGTTTTACATTCATCAATAGTAATTTTTACGGCTCCATTCCATGGATACTGTGTTTCCTGAGTAAGTTTGATGCTGGATCCGTCCAATAATTTGGTGTCAAGTTTATTTCCACCAAAAAGATTTACCGACAAACCATTATCGGATAAGCTATAAGCCCAACCGGATAATTTGGCAATAGTCCGCACCAAGTTTGGAGGACAACAAAAGCAGGCTAAATATGGCTCCCTATGGGCAGATTCAGTCACATTTGCATGGGCTTCGTAATCCCGGGTATTGTGAATCATTCTCAGCGGATTGGCGTAAAAATAATCCTTTCCTTCCAGACTGATTCCCGACAAGGCACTATTATAAAGCACCAGTTCCATCACATCAGCAAATTTTGATTCCCCATGCAATCCCATCATCCGAAAATTAAACATAGAATTACAAACATTGGCACAGGTTTCATTATAAGCAGTCATGTTCGGCATCATGTATTCATTAATGAATCCTTCCTGAATCATATCCCTATTAGTAGATGCTCCATAATGCGCCTGTCCAACTGCCCCGGTAACATACATTTTTTTGTAGGTAACATTTTCCCATAACCGGTCCAGGGCATCAATCAGGGCTTTTTCACCAGTTTCCGCATATACATCAGCAGCTCCAGCATAATAATACAATGCCAGAACAGCATGCCCCACCGCTTCATCCGATTCTCTTAAAGGAGTTCTTTCCTGCACCATATCCCCAATAGGATATCCCTGAGTAGTAGGATGATGCTCCACTTTATATTTCCCCCGGTTATTGATGAACCTTTCTGCCAGCTCTAAATATTTTTTATCCCCGGTAGTTCGGTATAATTCCACCAAACCCATAATTTGCGTTTGGTTAAATCCAAAGCGTCCAAATTGCTTTGTCTCGGGCATAAAAATGGTGTAAAGCAGATCGGCATGTTTAATGGCAATATCAAGAAAATTCCGCTGGCCGGAAATTCGGTAATGAATACAGGCACTTGTAAGTAAATGCCCCGTGTTGTACATTTCGTGAAATCTTCTGTTTTCATACCGGTCCACATGGTCCCGGAGTTGCGTTTGGGTTTGCAAATAACCATCTGCTTCCTGAGCCTTCCCGATTATTTCAATATACTGATCTACCTCTTCCAATATTTTTTTGTCCCCATTTTGAGCATAGATATACATAGAAGCTTCCAGCCATTTGTAAAAATCTCCATCATGCCAGTGCATTCCTTTATGTTCTCCTTCTTTTAAACCAGCAGCAATTTTGAAGTTATTTAAGGCATGACCTGTATCTCCGCATAAAAGGCTACCCATATAAGGCACCATAGATTTTTCGGCTATTTTGAATTTATCTGCCCAAAATCCTTCAGTCCACTGGCAATCCCCAAGATTTACACTTCTTAATTTTACATAAGGACTTTTTCCATTATTTATAATTCCTTTTTCCTGAGCAAAAGTAAGGTTTATTGAAATCAGGCTAAGGATAGCTATAATTTGTATTTTCATTTTCATCTTATTATTTGTTCTTTTTATCAGGTCATTAAAAATCACCTTAATTCCTTTTTTGAAGCTTTCTTGGATACAAAGGAATGGGAATTTTCAGATTTCCTATTTCAAAAAATTATCTTCTACTTACATTATTTTACCTCTTTTTGAGAAATCTTCGCTTATCCGGGGTAAAATTGAGCCATTGCCCGATTTACTGCTTCTCTCATTCCTCTGGCCAATTTCGAAATAGCTTCATAATCGTTTTGTGCAATCAATTTTTTATTTACCAGGGTACTTCCCACCCCTAAGCAAACTGCTCCATTTTGAATCCATTCTCTGGCATTGTCTATAGTGATACCTCCTGTTGGCATAATTGGTAATTGTGGGAGTGGTGCTTTTACAGCCTTGAAATAAGGCAATCCCAGCGACTCAGCCGGAAACATTTTTACAATATCGGCTCCCCATTCGTAGGCCTGTAACATTTCAGCTGGCGTAAAAGCTCCTGATAAAACAGGTTTTCCATACCGATGGGCCATTTCTATTATCTCCGGTTTACTAACAGGTGTTACAATAAATTGCGCCCCGGCTTTAATCACCAATTCAGCCATTTCTGCATTGATCACTGATCCCGCTCCGGCTAATATATCCGGATTTCCAGCCAGCTTTTCAATTTCTTCCACAGCGTTTGGCGTACCTATGGTGACTTCAATGGCCTTTACTCCTCCTTTTACTAAAGCTTCAGCAACCTGGACGACTGGCTCAGATTTGTCTAACCTGATGATGGCCACAATTTTTGTTTGGAATAATTCAGTTAAAATTTCTTCTTTAGTCATTTTCTATCTCTTTACGAATCCTCTGGTATTCCCATTTGCAAGACTTAAAATTTCTTCCTCAGTGAGAAAATTTATATCTCCCTGAATAGTCTGTGTAGCAGCGAAGGCCGCAGCAGAAAAATTCACAATTTTATCCAATTCCCACTTTTTTAAAATACCATGGAGCACCGCAGCCGCAAAAGCGTCTCCCCCACCCAGGCGATCAATTATTTTGATGGAAATAGCATGGCTAAAAGCGTATTTCTCTTCCTTTTTGATAAATCCCCCAAGTCTGTTTTTACTTGCATTTTCCTGTAGCCTCATCGTCATGGCTATATACTCAAATTCACCATAATTTCCCAATTCATCCGCTGCCTGTCTGGTCGCCTGTTCAAGGCTTTTGTAATCTTCTATTTCAGACGTACGGATATTAAAAATATCAAATGCTGATCCTACATTGCCACACAGAATCGCCACATCCGGTAATATACTTTCAAAAAATTGTTTTGCTTTGTCATTTTTCCACAAAGTCCGCCTGAAATTCAGGTCAAACAATACTTTTATACTTCTCCCTTTGCAAACCTTCAGCGCAGTTTTTACATTGAGCATACATATTTCTGAAAGTGCAGGAGTAATGCCGGTAAGAATTAACACCTCCACAGCTGAAAGTGCATTTTCCCACTCTTTATGGGAAATTTTTGTATTGGAAAATAATGAATTTTCGCGATCGTAAGTCACTCTTGTGGCCCGGATAGAAGAACCATGTTCGATATAATAAGTCCCTAACCTCCCCTCTTTCCAGGAAATCAGATCAGTATTTACACCAAAACTATTCAAAAACTGGTTGGCTTTTCTACCAATGGGATTTCCGGGAAAAGTGGTGAAAAATAAAGTGTGATGCCCAAGCAAAGCTAAATCGGCAATTATATTTGCTTCCGCACCCGCAAAAGACATGTGCAGGGCATCAGATTGTTCTATTAAATTGCCATGGCCCTGGGGGGACAACCGTAACATCAACTCTCCATATCCCAAAATTTTCCGGTTCATATACCAACAGTGTTAGAATATCCAAGAATGGCACTTGCAAAAATCAGCACTGCTAATCCCATTAATAACAACTGGAATGGCTTTTTTGCATCCTTCCATTCACCGGATCTATATCCCCAGAAATTACTGATAATCAAAGATAAACCCAGCAATATCGGCCAGCCAATAATTGGTCCCATTTCACCCATTAATGCAGAACCCTGGCCATAAATGCCTAATGCAGCAAACCAGAACAGACCAGCAATTATAGCCCAAAGAAAAGACTTTTTGGCATTTGCAGTTTTAAATTCTGACCAGCTCTTATTCCTGAATAACAAGAAAATTGCATATATCGCATTCATGCCATATGCCCCTAATAAAACCACCACCCATGCGGCCAGACTACTGTTTCTGGTAATTACCCCGGCAGATTCTGCTACTTTTGCAACCGGTGTGGCATTGGCAAATCCCACATTTAACAAGGCGGATAAAATGCCACAACTTACGGCAATAGATATCCCCAAAATAATATTGGAGGAACCCTTTTCTGCATTAGTTATTTTATCGCGGTTGATACCTGCTTTGGCAGTAATGGCCACACCCACTAACATGATCATTACTCCGGCAATAATATAAGGAACTGATGGATGAGAAAAAGCATTTTCCATTTGAAACAACGGTATTAATGACCCTACAGAGGCGGCTAATCCCATCACAATTCCATAAGTTAAGGAAAGGCCAATATAGGGAATACTTTTTCCAAACAATATCCCTCCAATTCCCCATAAAAACCCGAATAATACCCCCAAACCAATGGCACTTGCAGGTGCGCTGGATATGATACTGAATAGATCAGGAACAGCGATAATGGCCCAGGTTAGTGGAAAAATCACCATGGCAATAGTCACATGGACCAGCCACCAGACTTCCCATTTTAAAGGAGCCATATATTTCATTCCCAGGCCAAAACTTCCCTGGAAAATACTGGCAAAAATTACCAGTAGAAAAGGTAAAAAAACTTCCATAATATTTTGAATTTAATTTTTTCAGTAGATTTAAGAAAAGTATTAAAGCGCAACAGTTACCCTTTTTTTCACCAGATAATCATGAAGGGCCAGATGAGAACAGTCATGCCCGATTCCACTGTTTTTGATTCCTCCATGAGGCAGATATATAGAATATTTCACCCCATTGACCTGAATCTCTCCAAATTGCAATTTTCTGGAAAATCGATCCACCCGCTGGAGATTGTTGGTAAACAGGTAAGAAGCCAGTCCGTATTCAGTATCGTTGGCCATTGCCAAAACTTCTTCCTCTTCTTTAAAAGACATAAATGGGGCAATCGGACCGAAAATTTCCTCCTGATAAACCCGCATATCAGTGGTTACATTACTTAAAACGGTTGGTTCAAACCAATATCCTTTAGTAAATCCTTCTGGTACTTTTCCTCCGGTTTCCAAAGTTGCTCCTTTTTCTAAGGCATCTTTTATTAAGGCAATCATTCTTTCTCTGGCCGGGGTACTTACCAGTGGACCCATGTCTATATTTTCCCGAACCCCAAACCCGATTTTTAGTTTTTCGGCTCTTTCCACATAGGCAGTTAAAAACTGCTCATAAATTGATTCATAGATAAAAAACCTGTTTGCAGCCACACAAATTTGTCCGCAATTGCCGAACTTTATCCCAATAGCCAAATCCAGAGCGGCCTCAAAATCTGCATCCTCAAAAACAATAAAAGGTGCATTTCCCCCAAGCTCCATACCCAGTTTTTTAATGGTATTTGTACTTCCTGCTATCACTTTCTTCCCTGTTGAGGTAGAACCAATCATGGTTAGTACCCTAGGGATATGGCTTTTGGTCATGGTTTCTGCTACCTTTTCAGGTGGCCCTGTAAGGATATTAATTACCCCGGCAGGAAAATCGATTTCATGAAGAATCTGGCCCAATAAATAAGCAGAAACCGGAGAAAGTTCTGAAGGTTTTATGATTAAACTACAACCTGCAGCAAGGGCAGGTCCAATTTTAAAACCTACATTTAGCAAAGGAAAATTCCAGGCTAAATAGGCTACTGCCACTCCCGCAGGCTGGTGAATCATCTTATGCTGATGGGTGTTTTCGTAATCGGGGATTTGCTCATCACGCAGATGTTTCATGGCATTGGGATACCATTCCAGGCCATTTACTATTGCCTCGATATCCTCCCAGGCACTTTGGTAAGTTTTTCCCATTTCATGGATAATTCCAAGGCGCAGGGTTTCCTCTTTTGCTAGTACAGCTTCCCTTAACTTCAACATCCATTTTGTCCGTTCCACAAGGGACAGACCCGACCAATATTGAAATCCCTCTTCAGCTGAAGCCAAAGCCAATTCTGCGTCTGATTCATCCGCCCAGGCAATTTCTGCAATTTTCTCTTCGGTGGCGGGGCAAATAATGGCATGACGCTGCCCACTGGAGGCATCTACCAGACGACCACCTATATATAATTTCAAGTATCCAAAATCCATTTTGGTAGAAGGTTTTAAAAGTGCGTGTTTTGTTTTGTATGATGTTATTAACTATTCATTTAGCAGAGTTGCAATAAAAAAATTCTTTAAGTCAATACTTTTTCCGAGTACCTGTAAAGGGCTTCTTCATTTATTTCAATTCCAAGCCCGGGTAATTGTGGAATATCAATAAATCCATTTTTCATTTTTATGGCAGGACAGGTTAAAGATTCCCTGATGCCATTCTCAGTACGGTCATATTCAATGAAAAAATCCGGAGGAAATAATCTTCCTGGGATCGGCTCCAGATTGGCAATAAAATGCAATGCTGCATGAAAGGCAATTCCTGTACCCCAAACGTGAGGGATGATTTCGATACCGAAAGTACTCGCTAATCCTGCAATTCTTTTGGCTTCAGTAAGACCTCCTGCCCCACAGATATCTACTTGTAAAATATCCACACAATTATTTTTCAGTAAATGATGAAAACCATAGCGTAAATATTCACATTCCCCTCCTGCAATGGGAATACTGGATTTGCTCCGCAGTTCGCAATACTGATTATAAAATTCCGGACTGATAGGTTCTTCAAACCAGCCAATATTATAGGGCTCTAATAATTTACATAACTCGGTGGCTTCTCTCAGGGAATAGGCATGATTGGCATCTACCATGAGTTGGACATCGTCTCCGATAGCCACTCTTACTGCTTTCACAAACTTAACGTCCTCTTTTATGGTAAAACCAACTTTCATTTTTATGGCTTTAAATCCCTGGGCCACATATTCCTGGGCTTCAAGCGCCAGCTTTTCCGAAAGATTAGCACTTTCTGAAAAATATAAACCTGTAGCATAGGGCATCACACGTTTGCGGTGTTGTCCTCCCATCAAAACACTAACAGGTAAATTCATCGCCTTTCCTTTAATATCCCACAAAGCTACATCAATGGCACTGATGGCTGCAGTAAGAATTCCCCTCCTGGCAAAATCCAGGGTTTTACGATACATTTCAAACCAAAGTGTTTCCTGGGAAACAGGATCTTTTCCTATCAAAAGTGGCTTTAACATTTTAATACCAGCTTTGATTACTTCTGCTGGTCCGTATCCTTCCCCCCAACCAGTCAATCCTGTATCCGTGGTAATTTTGACCACACAGATTTTCCTTTCATCATATACCCATTGGGAAAAGAAAAAGCTATTTTGAAGCTTATCGGAAAGGATAAAGGTTTCGATTGCTTTTATTTTCATATTTTTCTTATTTAACCAGAATATACTTTAATATTCCGTTTCCACTTTTTAAGCGCAAACCCTTAAACTTCTGGCAACACCTGTATATTAATTTATCCAAAAACACTTTTTATCAGGCTTTTGAAGCCAAAACACATGGGTGCGTTTATTTACAGTTTTTTAAATTTTGGTAATTATTTTAATCAGTTTAAGTTATTCCTTTGCCGGGTTCCTTTTTCAGGACAATTAGGAAATTTATTCTTTATACAAATTAAATGATTTCAAAGAAGGAGCAATTAGTGAAATTTACCCTCTTTTTAACTTATTTTACCCTACTTCCGCTTTTTGTTAAACCCCTTAGAATCCAATTAGCAAAAGGATAATTACTCCAATTAGACCAGAAATGCCCATTACTAAAGATTGTAAAGTAAATGTTTGATAAAGGATTTTTGGAGGAACTTCATGAAGCCGGTTTAAAAGCCAGAAAAAACTCGAATTGGCATGAAAAACACAAAAGGCCCCACAGCCAATTAAAGCGGCTACCATTTCCGGGGAAACCGGCAGACTATCCACCATCGGTCCTAGCATGGAAGCTGTTCCAACCAGAGAAACGGTAATGGAACCAGTGGATATGGTGAGAATGGAAGCGACTACAAATGGCAACATTATTCCTAAAAAGGGAAACTTCGAAAAAACTTCCACAATTTCACTTTGTATTCCTGTATCCTTAATGATAAATCCTAAAGCTCCTCCTGCTCCCGTAATCATTATCACCAAAGCAGATTTCAAAACAGCCTTTTCAACCAGTTCATTTAAGGAGCTTTTATTAGTGGAATGCGTAAATTGAAACGCGGCAATAAATGTCCCAATTAAAACTGCCACCAAGGGAAGTGTAATAAAATCAATAAGTTGGGAAAGAAATGTTCCGGACTCCAAATTTACAAAAGCTCCAGTTCCAATTAGAAATATGGGTATCAGAATTGGTAAAATATCTAAAATCAAAAAATGATTTTCTGCCTTTTCTTTGGCAGGAATTTCTTTATTTTTCGCTTTACTCTCCAATTTTTTATCGTAGGCAATCCATGAATTTTTACAATAAAAGATCACCCAAAGCACTCCACCTGCCATGGCAAACAAGGCCACAATTAAGTTAATCAAAAGCATCCGTCCAATATTAATCCCCAGCAAGGATGCAACGGCCATGGGGCCCGGAGTTGGGGGAATTAAGGTGTGGGATACCGTCAGTCCTGCTGCAAGGGCAAGCCCAATATAAAGCACAGGTTTTTTACTTTTGGAAGCCAGTGATTCTGTAACTGGTTGCAATAAAATATAGGCTACATCTACAAAAACCGGAATGGAAACCAGGTATCCGGTGAGTCCCATGGCCCAGGGCAATTTCTTTTCCCCCACTAATTTTACCACAAATCCCGATATCCGAATGGCTCCACCCGTCTCCTGCAAAACCTCTCCAATAAAGGCACCCAAAATAATAATGATGGCAATCCATCTCAGGGTTTCACTGAAACCTTCCAACAATACCTCAACTGTATGTTTCCCGCCCATTCCCATGGCCATTCCCAATCCCATAGCCGTTAAAATTAAGGCCACAAAGGGATGAATATTCCATTTGGAAATGGCAACAATCAGCAGCAGCAGAAAAAATATCAGAATAACAATATTTAGGACCATTTTGGAGTCGTTTGTTGCAATTTACATCACCTGGAATTTATTTAATTTTTAATCTTCTTCAAAAATCAAAAACCTTATTCCTGTCCATCCACATGTTTGTAAGTATCCATTCTGTCCAGGTCATACTTTTCAAAGCTTCTTTTTAATTGCCAAAGGGGACGCTCCAAAGTTAATTCCCATTCAAAAAGTTGTTTGTAAAGTGCTTTTACTTTTTCGGGGTAAGCCGCAGCCAGGTTATTTTGCTCCGATAAATCTTCTTCAATATTATACAATTCAGCAGGCCTGTCAGGAAAGCGGATTAATTTCCAGTCTCCATTTCTAATTGCACCTCTGGCCTCTTTTTTCCAATAAAGTACCTGATGCGGTCTGTCCTTTTTATCTCCACTGATGAAAGGCAGGAGATCAACTCCATCCAAATCTTTCAATTCATCCGTTTTACCCCCGCCTGCACTAAAAAATGTAGGCAATAAATCCAGTGTACTGATGGGGAAATCATAAGTAGAGTTTGCCTTAATTTTCCCCTCCCACTTCATTAGGAATGGCACACGAATTCCGCCTTCCAGATGATTCGATTTTGTACCACTCAATGGTTTATTGATGGAAGCATTTTTATCAGTTGGTCCTCCATTGTCATTGGTGAAAACAATTATTGTATTTTCATCCAAACCAAGTGCTTTGAGTTTATCCATGATTTTTCCACAGGCCCTGTCCAAAGCCAAAGTCATGGCTGCTACTTTTTTCCGATTTCCTTCCAAAGAGGGAAATTGTTTCAAATCCCCTTCATCCGCATCCATTGGGGTATGTACCGCATTAAAAGAAACCATGATGAAAAAAGGGTTTTCTTTATTTTTTTCTATAAATGCATTTGCTTCATCTGCTAAAACATCTGTAAGATAACCTTCATGTTCCTGAAAATTTCCAAATCCTCTTTCCAGCTTATCCAAATGGCTTTTTGGAATATTTTTATAAGGAAAATAACTACGGGCACCCCCTCGAAATCCATAAAATTCATCGAATCCCCGTTTTAAAGGATGAAAACGATCCGCTCCACCGAGATGCCATTTGCCATAAAAAGCAGTTTTATAGTCCAGTTTTTTTAAGTAGTTTGCCATGGTCTGCTGATCGAGCGGAATGCCCATTTCATCACCCATTAAGCCGGAGGCACTCATATATCCCGGAACATTATTTTCTTCAAAACCAAATCTTTGCTGGTATTTGCCAGTGAGCAATCCGGCTCTGGAAGGCCCACATACAGAGGCACTTACATATCCTTGTGTAAATTTTACCCCTTCCCTGGCCAGCTGATCAAGGTTGGGGGTTTTCATGATTTTACTTCCCTGAAAACCAAAGTCTGCATAACCAGCATCATCTGAAAATAACAGAATTATATTAGGTTTTTCCTGGGCAAAAGCCTGAAAACCTATCAGATTAAAAAATATAAAAAAAAGGAGATAAGGTAAACGTTTCATAGTAACAAGGTATAATAAATGCATTAATAGGATTTACAAATTAAAAGAAACCTGTTGATTAACTAATTGCTTATTTTACCTCTTAATTACAGTATTTTACCCTGATATGATTTTTGGGAATTAAATCGAATACCTGTAGTTCTTTGGTGTTACTCCCATTATCTGTTTGAATTGTTTGTTGAAATTGGTAATGGAATTATATCCGACCATATAACAGACATCTGAAACAGGTAGATCATCCTGAACCAACAGCCGGGAAGCATTTCGTATCCGGACTTCATTTAAAAACTGGGTAAAGGATTTATTCGTCATTTTTTTAAAAAAACGACAAAAAGAGTTGGTCGTCATGCAGGCCACATTAGCGATATCTTCCAGCATGATATTATTGGCATAATTATCAGAAATGTATTTCAGCACTGAATCCAGTCTGTCAGAATGTTCCGTTGTATATTGCCGCATATCTGAGGTGGAAAGTACTGTTTTGTCATCCGTTTGAGAAAGGCTGCATAAAATATCCAATAGTTTAATGGATTGTTTGGCCGGTGACAAATCAGGAATAGTCAATAAATCTAGGTGAAGGCTGGCACTGGTATCTTTACCAAAACAAACTCCAAATTTGGCTTCTTCAAGCAAATGGTCGATTTCAGCAAATTCCGGATTTTTGAAAGTTCCTTCTCCTATAAAATCTTTAGTGAACTTAAGAATAATAGTTTTTACCTTATTGGTGTCATCTTCACTGTAGTAGGAAACATCATTCCGCCATAAATGGGGCAAATAAGGCCCTACCAAAACCAAGTCCCCAGGGTAGAATTGAGAAACACTATCCCCAACAAATCGAATTCCCGAACTTTGGGAAATATATAATAATTCGTACTGGGCATGGTAATGCCATGAGGAATCAAGACAAGGTATTTCTTTTTTGGTAATATTGATCCTCTGATTAATTACACCTTCTGTATTTTTTAAAACCAACTTCATCAAAACAAATATAACATAATTGCCTCAGATTTTTCATGACACAATTACAAAATTTAGAAGGGCTCTTTGAGGTGAAAAGTAGTCGCTATAAAAAAAGAAACAACACCTTATAAATTTTAAGATGTTGTTTCTATGAAAAGTGATACGCTGAATTAGTTTTTGCAAGGAGGATTATCCAGAAAATCGAATTCCCATCATTTTGCTTCCAGATTCAGAAAAACCGGAGGAATGTCCTCAGCAATAACGCTAACTATATTTTCTCCCTTCTCATGATAAATACCAATTCTTGCTCTCCCATTATACAATTGAACCTTGCTTGCCCCAGAAGAAGTACCCATATCATCTCTTAATCTTCCCACACCTACCAGAGAAAATGTTACCAGGTTTTTGGCATCCAGACATAGTACTCCATTTTTATCTTTCGCCACAACTTCCACCCAGGTAAGTTCATCTGTTTTTTCAATAACTTCCAACTCCAATTGGGTTGGAGAAGTCCATTTTTCCGTCTGGTAAATAAAGGATATTTCATCTTCCACGGTAGTTTTCCCTTTCTTCCCAACCACTTTCACCGTATTTTCTCCTTCCTGAAAAACCAAAGGCCATCTTAAACCAGCTGCCGGATAATCCTGGCTGTCCCGTTTTTTCTTTCCATAACTTTTGCCATTCAGAAATAATTCTGCTTCCTCACAATTGGAATAGACTTTTACCAGTTTTTCCTCTCCTTTTTCTCCCCATCTTACCGGCCAGGTATGCCCGTAAATGTGCAGCATAGGTTGTTCTGTCCAATAGGATTGAAAGACATAAAAAGATTCCTTTTTGGCAAAATCCCTTTCCACAATCCCTTTTTGATTGACATAAGGTACCGGATTTTCAGGCCTTACTGGAGTTGAAAAATCCTTGAATGGCCAATAGGCTGTTCCTGTTAACCAGGGCATTTTTTCCTGTTCTTTTAAGTGCCAGTCTATCAGGTTGCAGGCATAAGTTTCGCTCCAGTCCCCATCTTTAGAAACCCGGGCTGCACCACCCACCAGAGAAGCATCTCCCGATCTTTCATCAGCTCTCTGCCCGGATTGTACATTGGCAATTCCCTTATCCGGATCTTCCGAGTGCCTTCTTGCATGGCTGCTGGCTCCCCATTCTACATGCAGGAAATGTTTCACTTCCTCCATTTCATTTCTGGAAACTTTTTGGTAATCGGTAAATTTGCCTCTGTACCAGCCAGCCCAAATTGATGGAGAATACACATCTACAATATCCTTACAAAAATCACATCTTCTAATGGCAGTTTTCCGGGTTGGATCTTCCTTATGCGAAAGGTCATTCAGGATTTTCATAAATTCCCTGATCTTTTCCTTATCAAATTCGGGAAAGTCTCCCGGCCAGTCATTTTCGTTACCTAATCCCCAAATAATCACGGAAGGATGATTTCCATGCTGGCGAATCATATTTTTCAACATACGTTTTGCCTGTGTTTTATACACTTCATTGCCCAATCCGCCTCTACACCATGGAATTTCTTCCCACACCAAAATACCCAGGCTATCACACAAATCGAGTACTATGGACGATTGCTGATAATGCCCCAACCTGATGAAGTTAATCCCAATTTCTTTCATCATCACCATTTCTTTTCGGAGCATTGCTTCAGTCATGGCAGGACCTGTACCTGCATGGTCTTCATGTCTGTGCGTTCCTCTTAACAAAAGCCTTTCACCATTCAAATGAAACGGGCCTTTATCCAAAAATTCAAAATGTCGAAAGCCTATTTTTTCCGTAGAAATATCTTTACCAGAAGCAGAGGAAATAGTTGTTTTGAAGGAATAAAGCTGAGGGTTTTCCGGAGACCACAAGGCTGGTTTTGAAATTTCAAACTCCAGGTTTTCAGGAATTTCTTCTATTGAATACTTTTCCTGCTTTACAGTTTTTCCATCAGGGGATATGAGTTGAAAATCAATATTTCCTTGCATATCATGAATGGCATTATTTATCTGTGGATTTATCTTAAGCACTCCCTTTTTTCCTTTGGAATCCACTACAGGGGTAAGCTTTACATTTTCTAGAAAAACTGCTGGTTTATAAATCAGGTTTACATATCGGTATAGCCCCCCATAAACATTGAAATCTGATAAATCCGAAGGAATCATTTGTAAGTCACGGCTATTATCACACCGAATGGAAAGTGGCACTTTTCCTTCATAGGAATCGCTTTTTTCAGAATTGAAAAATCCCTCCAATGCATCGGTAATATCTACGGACCATTCATCATAACCACCTACATGGCTGCCCACTTTTTGATCATAAATATAAACTTCGGTTTTCTGGCCTGCGCCCTCAAAATGCAGGATAACTCTTCCATCCAAATAAGGATTACTCACCGAAAGTAAAGTCCTGTACCATCCGGGACCCTGATAGTAATTGACATCCGGGTTTACCGCATCTTCTGCATTAAAACTATGCGGCAACTCCACTTCAGTCCACAAAGGTACTGTTTCAGGACGTCCGGCTTTTACAGGCCGAATGGCTTCCCAAATGCCACCCAAATCACTTTTTAGAAATTCCCAGTTTTTATTGAGTCGCTGCTCATGTTGGGCTGAAATCTGGTGGGTAGCCAAAAGAGCACAGCAGAATAGGATGATTTTTCTGATAAAGGATAAATGAACTGTAATTTTAGTCATAATTTCAAGTAGTAATAGCATCAGTACTTTGTTAAAAGCAAGGAATCTGATAATTCATATCATCATCCTCCCAATAGTAAATATTTATATGGTTTCGATCAATCTGAAAAGTTTAAATCAAAAGGTGAGATTCATCAAATTACCCATAAAAAAAGGCATGCACCAATTGGTGCATGCCTTTTTTTTATTTCATTTTTAATAACCATCATTCTGTGCCAAACCGGAAACATCCACTTCATTTTGTGGGACAGGTAATAATTTCATATGGGGCTGGTAATTTGCAGCTGCATGAATATCATTAGCCATAGTCTGGTCGAATAATTCCCACCTTACCAGGTTAAATCTTCTTTTAGCTTCGTGAGCCAGCTCCAGACTCCATTCATTTCTGATGATGTCTCTTAATTCGCCTTGTCCAACACTTCCTACAGCTTCCAAATTTGCTCTTTCTCTCACGGTGTTCAATGCATTTAAGGCTACCTGTGTCGGGCCATTTGCTTCGTTCTCTGCCTCAGCCAATATTAAATAAGCTTCTGAAAGTCTGAATATCGGAAAGTTTAATCCTGTTCTTCTGGCTTCATCAGTAAATTGTCTGCCAGAACCGTAATCCTGCCACTTCTGCATACAAGGTTTTGCTCCAAGTTCATTTCCACCGCTAAATGAAGTATAGTTTGTAATCACTGTATCTCCATTCACCACTTCAACAAGGTCAGTTAAAAAAGTCCCTGCTTTTCTGGTATCTATATCCTCAAATTTACTCATAAACTGCTCTGAAGTGTTCCAGAAATACCAGCCTCCGTCTTTAATTCCACCACCACTTGGTCTGGACTGAACCGTCATCATGGTACCTCCACTGCTTGGATCCGAATACTGCACAGACCAGATATGCTCTGAACTATTTTCATTGGCTATCTTAAATACATCAGCAAAGTTATTGAGTAAGGCATAGTTTCCTGAATTCACTACCTCACCCGCTTTTTGAGCGGCCAATGCATATTTATCTGTTTGCTTTAAAGGCCATCCAGCCATTGTAAGGTAAACTTTTGCCATTAAAGTTTTGGCAGCTCCCAAAGTTGGTCTTCCATCATCATTTCCTCCAGTCCAGAAGTCGGGCAAATTACTTTCCGCATAGGCAAGATCTTCCAAAATTTGGGTATAAATTTCCTCTTCAGAAGCTTTTGTAGCATCTTTAGCCTGGTTAAAAGTTTCCACAGGCTCTAACCTTAAAGGCACTTTACCCCACAATCTGGTTAAGTGGAAGTAGTGAAAAGCTCTGTAAAATTTAGCTGCAGCAATGTATGGTGCTCCCCATTCACTTTCTTCGGGAATGGCTGCAATCATAAAATTTGCTTCACTGATAATTTCATAGGAATCACCCCATACATCCCTGAAATATTGGTTTCCAGTGGTATAGGTAAAGTAATCCATATCATATCGGTCACCGCTATTGTACCTTACCTCAGCTTCATCACTGGTAATTTCCACAGAGAGGTAAAAATCTCTTTGGTAATAATCATCCAGCCTTTGCATCATTCCACCTAACATCAGGTTAGCATCTTGAGCCGATGAGGGAAAGTTGGATGGCGAAAGCAAGCTTTTTGGCTCTTCTGTGAGGAACTCTTCACAACTTGTGAAGGAGATCAACAACAACAATATCAATAAATTCCTTTTCATATTATAAAGTTTTAAATACCCGCATGATTTCTTTTTTAAATCATATAAGTCTCGTTATCAAGCAATTAAGCAGAACTCATGCGGGATTAAATTATGATTTTTTACTGAATAAAATTTTACAGGATTAGAAAGTTAAGTTTATACCCATCAGGAATTGCTTAGCTGAAGGATAACCTCCATTATCAACTCCTCTCTGCACATTTTGCTGGAAATCACTTCCATTGTGTCTTGAGTTAACTTCAGGATCGAAACCACTGTAATTTGTAAATGTGAACCAGTTAATGGCATTGGCGTAAACTCTTAGGTTTTTAGCCCCAATTTTCTGGCTAACAGTTTTGGGAAGGGTATATCCCAGAGAAATATTCCTTACTCTGAGGAAATCTGCTGATTCCACAAATCTTGAAGACATTTCATCCCAGGTCTCACCAATACCCACCATGGTATTAGAACCATTTTCCGGAGTCCAGTAATCCTGAACTTCTTTAAAACCATTGTTTTGTGAACCCGGTCTCAATAGATTTACTTTCCCTAAATAGGCCATTTCAGCACCTTTCACGCCCTGGAAAACAATATTCAGATCAAGTCCCTTGTATGCAAAATTAGTGGTAAATCCGTAGTAAACATTTGGCAGTGCATTTCCAATTGTTGTTCTATCATCTTCATTGATTTCCCCATCTCCATTAATGTCTCTATATTTAGCTGCACCTGGAATAGCTCCCGGGAATGGAAGAGCGGCCACTTCCTGCTCATTTTGATAGATTCCGTCAAATACATATCCGAAGAAATTACCCATTGGCTGTCCGATTTCCAATACACCAGTTGTAGAATATCCAGAACCCATTGAACCTCCTGAAGTATTCAGGTAAACAACAGAATCTTCTCCTAGTGATAGCACTTTGTTGTCTACAAAAGAAATATTTCCAGAAACATCAAATGTAAAGTCTCCTGATTTTACCACTTGTGCATTTACACTCAATTCAACCCCTCTGTTTTCCACTTCTCCAATGTTTTGCAACTGGCTTGAGAATCCTGAATTAGGAGCCAGCCTGGCATTATATAATAAGTCATTTGTCAGCTTTCTGTACACATCAACCGTAAAGCCCAATCTATCCTGCAAAAATCCCATATCCAAACCAACGTTGGTTTGTGCAGTGGTTTCCCATCTCAAATCTGCATTTGAAATTCTTCCAGGTACTACACCGTTAGTCAATTGAGTACTTCCATCTATGGTATAAATTACCCCTGTGTTATAACTGGCCAATGACTGGTAAGGGCTAATGGCCTGGTTTCCACTTTTACCGTAACTCAACCTCAATTTCAAGTTGCTAAATGTATTGGAAGTATTCATGAAACTTTCTTCGCTAATTCTCCATCCAAAAGAGGCTGATGGGAAAAATGCCCACTTATTGTTTTTAGCAAAAACTGAAGAACCATCTGACCGGCCTGTTAAAGTCACCAGGTATTTTCCCTTATAACCATAATTAATTCTACCTAAAAATGAAGCCTGATTTACCTGACTATAAGAAGAACCTTTATTTACAACATTCTCAGCTAATCCAATATCATTCAGATTAAGTACTTCGGTTGCAAATCCTGTTGTGGAAATATCGTTTCTGTTTGTATTATCCACCTGGGAAGTAAAACCAGCCAGAATATTCAAATCGTGATCATTAAAACTTTTTCTGTAGTTAAGCGTGTTTTCGATCAACCATCTGTTACTGTACACATTATCAAGATCGGCACTACCTTCATTTAAAGCCGCCTGCAAAGTTTTGGACACGTACCTCCTTTGCTCTCTGGTTTGGAATAAATATCCCATATTTAGTTTGTAAGTCAATCCATCAATGATGTCATACTCGAAAAAACCACTTCCCTGTAGATAGTTTCTGAAAGTTTCATCTATGGTTTTATCAGCAGTATGAACAGGATTATCTCTTTGAGAAGAGCTATCAAATAAAGGATTGTAAGAGCCATCTTCGGCATATACCGGAATAATAGAAGGGAAAATAGTCGCATTTAAGGTAATTGGTCCACCTCTTGAACCATAGTTCCCATTAATTCTCGCACCATTTTCGGTTGATTTATAATAAGAAATCCTTGCTCCAAACCTGGCTTTATCAGAAATATCATGATCAAGGTTTAATCTTACAGAACCTTTTGAATAATCGGAGTTTTTAACAATACCTGCCTGATCAATATAATCAATAAATGCAGCGTATCTCGTTTTTTCATTTCCACCAGTTATTCTGGCATTGTATCTTTTTATTGGGGCATCCTGAATAATTTCATCCTGCCAGTCTGTTCCTGCCCCCAAAGTATCGATATTGGTAACTTCCCATGCCGTAGGATCCAAATCTGCAGAATTCAATCTTCTTAATGCCCAGTATTCTGTGCCATTCATCAGATCTAATTTTTTGTTTAATTTCTGGAAACCATATTCTGCAGTAAGTGAAACTTCAGTTTTTCCAGACTTTCCACTTTTCGTAGTTACAATAATTACCCCGTTCGATCCCCTTGAACCGTAAATAGCTGTTGCTG
The DNA here is from genome assembly GCF_000379765.1 of Flexithrix dorotheae DSM 6795. GTDB lineage: Bacteria > Bacteroidota > Bacteroidia > Cytophagales > Flammeovirgaceae > Flexithrix > Flexithrix dorotheae. The sequence continues at coordinate 109,401 of NZ_KB903498.1, read as the reverse complement.
AGGCATCCTTTAAAACTTCAATTGACTCTACATCGTTTGTGTTCAAACTTCTTAAATCACCACCGATAAATCCATCGATTACTACAAGAGGCTCATTATTGGCATTTATAGAGTTATCTCCCCTGATTTTTATACTCAATCCTGCTCCGGGAGAAGCATCTACCGCTGAAATCTGCACCCCTGCAGTTTTACCCATAAGTGCCTGCTCAATTCTAGGAGAAGACATTTTACTAATTTCATCTCCACTGATAGAAGAAACTGAACCTGTAAGATCCGCTTTTTTCTGTGTACCATATCCTACTACCACAACTTCTTCCAGTTGTTGCATATCAGGTTCAAGCACTATATCAAGTTGAGTTTGACTGGAAATTTCAATCTCCTGGTTGATATATCCGATATAACTAAATATAAGTGTTTCACCAGGATTTGCCGAAAGTTTAAACTCCCCATCAAAATTGGTGGTGGTACCATTACTTGTTCCTTTTATCAGAATATTAACTCCGGGAATTGGCTGGGAATCTTCGGATGAAGTCACCTTTCCGGAAATGGTAGATTGGGCAAATAAGCCCTGGAAACTTACCCAGCAAAAAATGAATAACAGCACCTGTCGGGCCATTGGTTTAAAGTAAATCATTCTCATATTTTTTGGAATGTTAATTAGAAAATTTATTTAGAATTTGTTTAAAGCAGATATACAATTAACAAAGTGAGGAGAATTATCAGAACACCCGTTCCTAATTCTGCCAATGTCAATTGCTTCTTATTTTTTAACCTTGACATACATTTTGAAAATCATCAAATCGACTAAGCTAAGTTGGAACACCAGCATTTTTTTATTTGAGCCACACCATGCGGCTACAATTGTTTCATGAATCACTTTAGCTAAAGCCTAACAAAACTTGGAAAATAGCCTAAAGCAGAGGGGGGTAAGATTGCTTTTAGAAGGGGTAAAAAATGTTCTAGGGGATAATTTTTGTTCAAATCGTGGGTAATTATCGTTCTATTTTATGTTCATGGTATCGGTTTCTCTAAAACTGGAAGGAGAAACTCCAAATTCTGCTTTAAAGCATTTTCGGAAATACCGGGCATCAGAGAATCCTGTTTTTATAGCAATATCTGTAATGCTTAGCTCTTTTTGCCCCAATAAAAGAGCTGCTTTTTTCAACCGCACTGATTTGATAAAATCAATAATTGATAAATCGGTAAGGGCCTTAATTTTTCTATACAACACAGGACGACTCATTCCCATTTCCTTACTAAATTCTGCCACATTGAAGTTTTCATTTGCCATATTTTCTTCAATTATTTTTAAAGCTTTTTCCAGAAAAACTTCATCGGGTGGTGTAATGGCAATGTTGGTTGGCTGCAAAACCACCTCACGGCTAAACTTTTGTCTAAGCATCTTTCTGGAAGCAATTAAATTTGCTACCCGGGTAGACAGCAATTCCATGCTGAAAGGTTTGGTCACATAATCATCCGCTCCATTTTCAAAACCCTGTACTTTATAAATTAAAGAAGTTCTGGCAGTAAGCAGAATTACAGGGATATGGCAAGTGGAAATATCATTTTTAATTTGTTTACAAAATTCTATCCCATCCATTTCAGGCATCATCACATCACTCACAATCAAATCAGGGATACTGGATTTTGCCTTTTTCAGACCCGTAACACCAGAATCTGCCTCTATAATCTGATAGTCATTGGCAAGAATTGATTTGATAAAATCCCGGACATCTGTATTGTCTTCCACCACTAAAACCAAAGGAGCTTCTTTTTTGAAACCAGCAGGTTCTTGCGGCTTAGCGGGTGAAATTTCACCATTTAGAGGTACTTTACCAAAAGCATAATGTACATTGGACTCACTGTCTTTAAAATTACTTATTATTTGTGTGGCTGTAAAATGCTCCCTACCGAGGGGTAATTGAAAAATAAATCGGTTTTTTCCCATTTCACCAGATTCGGCAAAACTCTCCGCCAGAATTTCTCCCCCATGCCCCTGCACAATACTTTTTGAAAGCGCCAGACCAATTCCACTTCCCCCCTTTCCGGTATGCTGTTTATCCGACTGGTAAAATCTTTCAAATATTCTGCGCAGGTCTCCTGATGGAATGGGCACTCCTGTATTTTCAACCATCGCTATGATTCCACCTTTTGGCAAATCAGCATAACCATCGTTCATTTTTAAAACTACCTGAATTTTTCCACCTTCAGGGGTAAATTTAATGGCATTGGATAAGAGGTTAAACCAGACTTTCTCCATCTGGTCTCGATCAAAATAAACCTTAATTTCCGGCTGGGCTGGAATAAAACTCAGTTCAATTTCCTTTTCTTCTGCCAATTGTCCGAAGGCCAATACAATTTCTTTTGTAAATTTCACCAGGTTTCCTTCCGCAACTTTCAGGTTCATATTGCCTGTTTCATATCTCCTGAATTCCAAAAGCTGATTCACCATTCTAAGCAGCCTGTCTGTATTTTTTTTAATTAACAGCAAATCTTTCTGAATACCTTTATCTCCGGTTTTCTGCCGGAAAAGGTTTTCCAAGGGACCCGAAATTAGCGTTAAAGGGGTACGAAATTCATGAGAAATATTGGTGAAGAACCGGAGCTTTTCCTGATGGATTTCTTCCTGCCTGGCCTGGTTTATTGATTCCAATTCAAGTTGATGTTGTAAACGGGCCTTAATTTTGGTAAACCTGACCAGCATGTAAAGCCCAAAAGTCATCAATATAATATAAATGGAAAAAGCCCACCAGGTTTTCCAGGGTGGCGGTAAAATTTTTATCCTTAATTCAGTTGGCTTTTCGTTCCAGATACCATCATTATTGGCACCTTTTACCATAAAAGTATAAGTTCCCGGACTCAGGTTTGTATAAGTAGCAAATGGCGTAGAAACATAGTTCCACTCAGATTCAAGGCCTTTCAACTTGTAAGCATATGTATTTTTCTGTGGAAGAATAAAATTCAGATTAGCAAATTCAAGAGTGAAAATGTTTTGTTGGTAATTGAATACCAATTCCCGGGAAAGGCTGATATTTTGATTCAATATCCCATCTTCTCCTCCAATTTTTACAGGCTGGTTAAATAATCGCAATCCTGTAATTATTATTGGTGATACAAAATCATTCAACTGAATGCTATCGGGGAAAAATCTCGTAAAACCATTCACGCTTCCAAAATACATTTCCCCTTTACCCGATTTCAAATAGGCATTGTAATTAAAAAAGTCTTTGGGTAAGCCATCCCGGTTATCAAAATGATGAAATAGAGAATCTTTATTAGAAAACTTGGATATCCCTTTATCTGTACTGATCCATAAATTGCGGCTATCGTCTTCCAAAATACCAAAAACACTATTTCCCAATAATCCTTCTTTAGTGGTAAAATGCTTACAGGATTTTGTCCCGGGATTATACCTTATCATCCCACCGCCAAAAGTACCAATCCAGATATTATCCTCCGTATCCTCTAACAGGCTATAGATTTCAAAATTTAAATCATTTGCTTTTCCTAAGATTAAATCCCATTGATTGGAGTTTATGCTTTTAAACCACAGATTATTTTTACTCCCAACCCAGATGTTCCCTTTTTTATCCGAAATAATTTTTCGGATAGGAGGAAAGTTTTTAGGATGCTTTACCAACTGATTTTCCTGGTAATCATAACTGAACAATTCCCCAGACATGGTGCCAAACCATATCTTTCCTTCCAAATCTTCTTCTATAGTATAAACATCCCTTTTTTCAGCGATATTAGCGGAAGAGTCCAATATAAAATTTTCAAAATTTTCACTGCCTTTTCTCCGCAAATTTATGCCACCATTATACATTCCCACCCATAAATTCCCCCTGCTGTCATAACATAAATCCTTGATATTGTCATGATTCAGGTTATTTTTTGCTTTAGAAAATAATTTGAAGGTTTCGGCATCAGGATTAAAATAATTGAGCCCTCCACCTTCAGTTCCAATCCAGATATTTCCTTTATTATCCTCCTCCATTCCACTGACTGCGCTGTAACTGATTGAATTACTATATGCTGGAGGCTGGTAATTTTTAAACCGAAACTGGTGTTGGTCCAGCAAACTAATTCCTCCAAAGTAAGTTCCTATCCAGATGGATCCTTTATTATCCTGATAAATCGGACGAACCGAATTGTCCCCAAGGGAATGGGGCAAATCGGGATGATGGTTGAAGGTCACCAGTTTGGCAGATGCCTCATCATAGTAACTTAGTCCTTTAAAACTTCCCAGCCATAAAACTCCATCTTTATCCAAAAATACGGTTCTGAAATCTGTATTTTTTATTTGTAAATCATTCGGATGGTTAATATAATGCCTAAAAATACCTGTTTTTTCATTTAACACATTTACACCGTATCCCCCCCGGGTTGTCACAATCAGTCTTCCTTTTGCATCGCGAACTATGGAAGAAATCTGATTGAGATGATCAGGTTTTTCATTCCCTGGTTCCTGGGAAATTGGATATTTCCTGACTTTATATTTACCGAAAGCATCCAAATTAATTCGATAAAGTCCTTGGGAAGACCCAATCCAAATGAAGCCATTTTTTTCAGTGAAGATATGGTTAATGGCAATGTTTTCTGGTTTTTTTTCACCATTTCTAACCAATTCATTAAAGTGGATCAATTTCCTGAAATTATCTCTGGGAATCTGATATAAACCAACCCCGGATCCCACCCACAGATTCCCCTGATTATCCTCCGCCAGACTCAAAATTCCCAATTCATTCTGATTCTGTAAATTTAAACTATCTCGTTTCACACGGATAAAAGCATCCTTTTCTCTATCATACAGGCACAAACCATTTGAAGTACCCACCCAGAAATTCCGATTTGAATCTTCTAATGTTGTCCTAATGTAATTACCGGAAATACTAAACTTATCGGATGGATCATTTCGGTAAATGGTGAATGAATTGCCATCATATTTATTCAGTCCATCCCTGGTGCCGAACCACATAAAACCCTGGTAGTCCTGTGAAATGGAGAATACAGACACAGAAGATAAGCCATCCTCGGTAGTTAATTTGGCAAATTGGTTGTGGTTTTGCCCCAAAACAAGGAAAGGAAAATTCAGGATACACAGGAAAAAAATATATAAATATTTTCTAATCATTAACTTCTTATACAGAGAAATGCAAAACTAAGCTATCGATTAGAAAAATTAGGCAGATGATTGAGAATAAAAAAAATACCCTATCTGAATGTCAATTCCAGACTTATTTCAGGATCAAAAATGGATTTTAATAAATACTAAACCAATTAGGTTTGTTAACTCCTGAGGGACCGTACTATATATGTTGATCAATCAAAATTTGATTTCCATCCGGATCAACCAGGATAATATTGGCAGGGCCTGATGTTTTTTCATCAACTTCCTTGCTCAATTCTATATTCTTTGCTTTTAATTCCTTTTGAATGGTCCGTACATCATCATAGGTTTTGAGTGCTTCTGCATTCTGGTTCCATCCAGGATTAAAGGTTAGGATGTTTTGATCAAACATACCCTGGAAAAGGCCTATTAATGTGTCCTCATTTTTCATGATCAGATAATTCATTTCAAGGTCTCCTCCGAAAACCTTAAAACCCAGTGATTCATAAAATTCCTGTGATTTTTTTAAATCTTTTACAGCTAAACTAATTGAAAATGCACCTAATTTCATTTTTTCCCTTTTTTAAATTCCGAATAATTTTAATCACTCTTGAAAACATTTTTTGCATCAGGTATAAAGTCCGTAAGAGACAAAATAACACTTTGCAAAAAATTGAAATTCACCCCTTCCCTAAGATAAAAATAAATTTCATCGTTTTGAAATGAACAAAGGTCCGAAATTGGAAAAATGAAAACCACAGGGATTTTAACCTACTTCATCAAATTAATTTCTGCTATATTTTTAATCCTGTTGCGTTCTAAAAATGCATCAATCGTCTCAAAATGTTCAATTACCCGCTGGTCTTTAAATTCAAATACTTTTTGAGAAAGTCCCTGAAGAAAATCCCTGTCATGAGATACCAGAATTAAAGTTCCGTCATAATTGGATAAAGCTTCTTTCAGCACATCTTTCGATTTTAGGTCAAGGTGGTTGGTAGGTTCATCGAGAATGAGCAGATTTACGGGCTCTAACAATAATTTCACCATGGCCAGTCTGGTTTTTTCCCCTCCTGATAATACACTGACTTTTTTCTCAATATCATCCCCACTAAACATAAAACTGCCAAGTATATTCCGGATCTGATTACGAATTTCCCCCTGAGCTATTTCGTCCACTGTTTGAAATATGGTTAATTCCAGATCCAATAAAGAGGCCTGATTTTGAGCAAAATAACCCACCTTCACATTGTGTCCCAATTGGCATTGCCCCTCCACTTCGATTTCTCCCATTATGGCTTTCACCATGGTGGACTTTCCCTCTCCGTTTCGTCCTACAAATGAAACTTTTTCCCCTCTGAATATAGACAAGTTGGCATTCTTAAATACCACTTTTTCTCCATAGGATTTGGACACATCTTTCACAGTTACAGGATGATCCCCTGATCTTGGAGAAGGGGGAAAACGCAATTTCAGGGCAGAATTATCCACCTCGTCAATTTCAATTATCTCGAGTTTTTCGAGCATTCTTTCCCTTGAATTTACCTGGTTGGTTTTGGAATATGTCCCTTTAAATCGCTCAATAAAAGCCATATTATCAGCAATAAACTTTTGTTGCTCTTTATACGCTTTTATCTGATGTGCTCTTCGCTCTTCTCTAAGTTGCAGGTAATGGGAATAATTGGCTTTGTAGTCATAAATTCTACCCATTGTCACTTCAATGGTTCGGTTGGTAATATTATCAATAAAAGCCCGGTCGTGAGAAATAACCATTACGGCATTTGCTTTATTCACCAGAAAATCCTCCAGCCATATCACGGATTCTATATCGATATGGTTAGTCGGTTCGTCCAGTAAAATCAGATCTGGTTTTTGTAATAAAATTTTAGCAAGTTCAATCCGCATTCTCCAGCCCCCACTAAATTCTTTAGTTTGTCTGGTAAAGTCCTCCTGCTTAAATCCCAGTCCTTTTAAAGCTTTTTCAACCTCTGCATCGTAGTTTACATCTTCTAACAAGTAGTATTTTTCCCCCAGTTCGGTAACTTTTTGAATAATACCCATATACTCCTCACTTTCATAATCAGTGCGAGTTTCCAGGGCATGGTTGAGTTCAGCCATTTGGTCACGCATTTCAAATACATGTTTAAAGGCTTTGGCTGCTTCTTCAAATACGGTGCAATTATCTTCAGTAAATAAATGCTGTGGCAGATAGGCAATTACGGCATCTTTAGGAGCCCTCACATGTCCTCGTGTAGCTTTCTGAACACCAGCCACAATCTTCATCATAGTAGATTTTCCCGCTCCATTTTTGCCCATCAAGGCAATCTTATCGGTAGGATTAATCACGAATGATACTTCACTAAACAGGGTGGAACCGCTAAATTCTACGGCCAAATTATCAACTGAAATCATAGTTCATTTTTTTTAGGAGTGCAAATCTACCAAAAAGAGTTGGAGTGCAAATACATTTCAGGCTGTTCTTATGATTTTAGCTAACAATAGATTTGTGAATAGAATGTTACTATTAGGTAATAATTAAAAGTAAGGGAAGCGTAACAAATAAAATCAAATAACACAATCATCAATAAATGAATACCACCCTGGCAATTGACATTTATGATGCCTTTATCTCCTACGGTAGAAATGAGAGTAAGGCAATGGCCATTCGCCTGAAAAAAGAGCTGGAAAAGAAAAATTACCGGGTCTGGTTAGATCAGGACGATATAGAACTTGGGGTTGATTTTCAAAAAAGAATTGATGAAGGTATCGCGCAATCCCATAACTTTATCTATATTATTGCTCCCCATTCCAATAAATCTCAATACTGCCGAAAAGAAATTGAATTAGCCCTGCATTACAGTAAGCGGATCATTCCAATTTTACATGTGGAGCGAAATCTTGAGGCGCTTCACCCTAAAATTGCAGAGCTAAACTGGCTTTATATGCGGGAGGAGGAGAATCATTCCATTCATCTGGAAGACTGGAAGGCTATTGATGATTTTGGACAAGGAACTGAGCAGCTTTGCGGGCTTATGGAAAGGGGAAAGTCCTTCATTAAGGAACATACCCGGTTGCTCAATCAGGCATTGTCATGGGAAAAGCACCAAAGGAGTCCGCAATACCTGCCAGTGGGGAAAGAAAGGGAAAAAGTTGAAAAATGGTTACTTTCCACATTAAGGGAAGATGTACCCTGCCAGCCTTCTCCCTTACATTGCGAATACATTTCCGAAACCCGAAAAAACGGGGAAAACATGATGACGGATGTGTTTATTGCGTATGACAATAAGGATCAGAAATACCGTAAGAAAATCAATCATTCCCTCATGAGACATGGATTTACCACATGGGTAGATCAGTCGGATATAAAAGTTGGAGACTCTTATCAAGAAGCCATTTTTGAGGGGATTGAGCAGGCTAATAATCTTATATTTTTACTATCCCCTAAATCAGTAAAATCTGAATTTTGTCTAAAGGAATTAAAACATGCGCTTTCATTAAATAAGCGGATTATTCCATTAATGGTAGATAAGGTTGAGGAGGAAGATATCCCTCAAAGTATCCGGCATATACAGCATGTAGATTTTACGGATAATAATGAAAATCGGGAATTAAAGTCAAAAAAAGACAAATCTGATTATGAAAAGGATATAGATGAGTTGATTATCCAACTTCGGGAGGATGAAAACTATATTCATAAGCACAAACAGTTTTTGGTTCAGGCCCTTCGGTGGGAAAGTCTTGACAGAAGTGACAGTATATTATTAAGAGGTTTTAATCTGGAGGAAGCAGAAGGATGGCTGAAGGCCGGATTAAAAAGGCGGGAAAATCTTCCTGTACAATTACATCAGGATTTTATTACTGCCAGTAAGGCCAAAATTGGACAACTTAAAACAGAGGTTTTCATTTCGTATTCCAGGAAAGATGCTGATTTTGCCCGAAAGTTAAATAATAAGCTTCAGGTTTATGGCAAAACTACCTGGTTCGATCAGGAGAGCATAGCTGAAGGCTCTGACTTTGCTAAAGAAATTCTAAAAGGAATAGAAAGCTCGGACAACTTCCTGTTTATAATTTCACCCGATTCTATCGATTCTGAATATTGTGAAAAGGAAGTAATTTTTGCTTCAGAACTTAACAAGAGATTCATTCCCATTATCTATAGGAAAACCAACGAATCAGCCATTCCTGAGGCACTGAAAAAGGTTCAGTGGATTGATTTTGAAGGAAAGGATTTTGACGCCACTTTTGGTAAACTGGTATTTACCCTGGATACAGACAGAGAATATGTTCAGAGTCATACCAAATGGCAAAGGAGGTCAGTTGAGTGGATGGATCGGGATAAAAGTGATGATTTACTTTTAAGAGGGAAAGAATTAGAAGTTGCACGGTCATGGCTGGAGTCCGCACTGGAAGAACAAAAGCAACCCCTTCCCACTAGTTTACATCAGCATTATATCCATGCCAGTGAAGATGCCCGGTTACTGCTGTTGAAGAAAGAAGAAGAGCGGAAAAAGGAAATGGAGAAAATTCTCCAGGAGAAAAGAGAGGAGGAGATTAAACGGCTTGAAAAAGAAAAAGCCTCCCGAAAACAAAGGAGGATGATTTATTTGCTCCTGTTTCTTTTTCTGGCTACAGTAGGCCTAAGTATTTTAGCCTATTTTAAAAGTAAAGAGGCAGCCAGAGAAGCCGAAATAGCAGAGAAAGCAGCTATTGAAGCAAGAATACAAAAAGAAGAAGCAGAGAAACAAAGAGCGGAAGCAGAAAAACAAAGATTGGAAGCAGACAGGCAAAGACGGGAAACTGAAAGACAAAAAGTAAAAGTGGATTCTGCTTTGGACCTGGCTCTTCAACAATTTATGATTGCAGAATACCAAAAAGAGCAATCAGATTCCCTGAGGTTGGTAGCTGAAAATAAAAGACAGGAAGCAGAACAGCAAAAAGACAGGGCCAATTTAAAAAGCAAAGAAGCAAATGAACAGCGAAAATTGGCTGAAAAAAATGCCAAAGAGGCTAAGGACTATTCCGAACGACTAAAAAAAGTTTCGGAAGCACTTTCACTTGTTACCTATATGGCAGAGAAAAGTTTGTCGGTAGATGATCCTACTACTAAAAGTTTAATAGCCCTTCATGCCAGAAAAATTCATCAGGATTACCAGGGGCCTCAGTTTGACCCTGATATCTACAATGCTCTTTACGAAGCCACAAAAGCCGTCAACAAATTAGAATATAATTCATTCCCGGTTTTTGATGACCGTACTACAATATCAGGGTTAAAAACACTTGGTAATCAATGCTTTATCACTGGATATAATGGCAGTATGGGCATTTGGGGATGGGATACCACCCAGAATGTGCTGGGGAAAAACGAAAAAACCATTTACACCCGACCGGTTTTATTTAAAGGAAAAGCTCAAAACATTCGGGTGACACAAAAGTTTTTTAATGAAGCACTAAATGTTTCTGCCAATAAGGAATGGGCAGCATTCGCCAATGAGGACGGCAACAATGTTTACTTATATCATGTCTCTTCCAAACAAGAAACAAAGTTGGAAGCCCATTCTGCAAAAATTAGCAGTATCGCATTTTCTTTTAATAACGAAAAGCTTTATTCCGCATCACTTGGTGGAAAAATATACGAATGGGAGGTTAACAGCAAGTCTAAAAAATTACATTATGCCCACCAAGAAGGCATTCAGGCTATCGGAACCTTACCCAATGGAGATGTGATTTTCCTTGATGTAAAAGGGAAATTGTATGCCAAACCTTCAAACGGAAACAAAAAACCGCAATTACTCTATTCCGATTTGGTAGCCGATATTGGAACAAGCCTCACAGTTAATCCAAAAGGGACCTTAATTGCCGCTGGTTTTGCAAGTGGAAAAATTGTTTTACTAGATCTTAAAAAGTCCAAAAATTATGTCAGCTATCTGTATGGACATCAGGGAGTTGTAAAAGATATTACTTTTTCGGGAGATGGACAGTTTTTAGCTTCTGTAAGTCTGGATGGAAAAGTCCTTCTGCGCCACCTGGCCTCTCTTGATAATAAACCAAGAGAAATGCATGACGATTTCAACTTTGCTCATGCCATTGCTTTCAACCCGGATAGCAAATACCTTTTAGTAAGCAGTGAATCTAAAATAAGGGCATATCCTGTGGATATGGACATGATGGCGGAAAATCTATGCGAACAGCTGGATAGAAAAGCTTTCACTGAGGATGAATGGGAAAAATTTGGATTAAAGATTTTAGACTATGAATCAATCAAAATTTGTGAATAAAGTAAATTTGAAAAGGACCTTATTGGTGGTTGCCACCTCAATTTTGATTTCGGGAATTAATGTATTAGCCCAACAACAACAGGATTATATACATACTTACGAGCAGGCTCAATTTGATTACCAAAATGGAAAAGTTTATAAGGTAATTGAATTGGAAAAAAGTGTGCCTCATCTACCAAACTATTTGAAAGATGATGCCTATTACCTGCTCTTTAATAGTTATGTACAAACCCTACAGGATAGCATGGCTTTTCTTTCCATGCAAAAATTATTGCGGGAAAATCCTGGAATTGACCCAAAAAATGAGGATGAGAAATTCCGTTACTTTTACCAAAAGTTCAGATCAAAGCCAAGGGAAATCGGATTGATGGTCGGACAAAACCTCCACATTGCCAAAACACCGGCCTCTAGAAATAATAAAGGATTTAGTATAGCTTTTGTGCATAACCAATACATCAACCACAAATTCATTTTTTTTAAGAATTTGATCTATGCAGAGAGGCATCAAACCATAAATGGTAAAACCGGGAAATATAAAATTCCCGGAACTTACGTAGGACAGACCAACATAGACCCTGCATTAGCCGATTTGTATAATGTTGATGCAAAAGATTATCCTCAAGCCATTTACCATTTAGCGGGAGATACTTACCCTTCCTTTCTGGAACTTGCTTCAGGATTGCAATGGAATTTTATTTCAAACAAGCGTTTGCAAATTTTTATTTCAGGAGGTTTAGCCATTAATTATTTAATAGAAAATTCTTTTGGAAAGGGGGAGATTTATCTTTGGGAAATTTCTTATGATGAAAACAATAACAATGGGGAACTCAATGCTACCTACCCTTATGAAAACCCATTCATTCTGGCCGAATCACGAGATGCTGAACACAAAACCCTGTTTAATATAAATTATATGGCAGGTGCAGGGTTCAGGTATAAAATAAATGATGGAGGAATTTTATTCCTGGAAGGTCGTTGGCAACAATCCGTAATTCCCCAGGAAGTTACATTTTCCAGTGAATCCGGAGAATTTGAACAAATTCTCGAACCCTTCGAAACTCATTCAATTAAATTTCAAACCCGAACGCTTACTTTCTCATTTGGTTATCTTTTCACCATTCAGCATTTCCAAAAGTTAAAGAGGTAATCGTGAATGGGCTATTTCCCCTTTTCTGCAATTTTACCTTGAATAGCCGGTCGTTTGGTATTTCCAAAATTCACATTTAATTCCCGTTCCATTGTCATATTATTTCCTTCAAAAGAAATGCTACAGGTATAAGCATATGGTGTCTCATCCAGATACATAAGCAATTTAAAGGTATCTTCTTCAGTCCATGCTCCTGAGATAGCAACCGACTGTTGCCCAATTTGAGGAAAATTAAACTTGCTTTCTTTAAATTCCCCAATTCCAATTGGTAAAGAAAATTCCCCGTTTTTACCTTTTAAAATTAACGTATTTTCCTTACCCTTTAAATTAAAGAGCATCTCTTCTATATCCCATTCATTTTCTTCAAGCATATATGCTTTACCTGAAATTTTTCTGGCTAATTTGGCAGTATTTTCACCCTGCACAGGACTTAATTTTAAATTAGATAATTTCTCTGAAAGTGCACGTTGAGCTTGTAAATTTTCTTCTAAAGGTTCATCCTTAAATGCCGGCAGCAGATGATCCCAGACCAGATTCATAATTGCCTGCATATCCTTGCTTCCTGAAGTAATGGCAATCACAGCATCCTGCTCCGGCAATACAATACAAAACTGGCCAAATGCCCCATCTCCTCTGTATAATCCATGTCTGCATTGCCAAAACTGATATCCATAACCCTGTTCCCAATCACTTTCCGGATTGCTGCCATTTGAGGTTTGGTAAGAAGTGGCTTCTACCACCCAATTTTCAGGAATTAACTGCTTGCCTTTCCATTTTCCCTTTTGCAAATAAAGCTGTCCGAAATTGGCAATATCTTTTGTGCGAATATTCAAGCCCCATCCTCCTACATTAATTCCGTTCATGTTTTGATCCCATTTATGAGTGGTAATGTCAAGCGGTTCAAAAATTCTTGGAGTAAGGTATTCTTCCAGAGTTTTACCAGAAACTTTTTGAATAATGGCAGAAAGCATAAAAGTCGCAGCCGTATTATAAACAAAATGAGTACCTGGTTTATGTTCGACTTCCAACGCCAAAAATCCTTTTACCCAACTTTCAGCATTTCCAACCATTCTCTGAGTAGCATCTTCATTATGCCCTGAATTCATCTTCAACAAATCCCGGATACGCATGGCTTTCAGGTTTTCAGAGGGATTTTCAGGAGTTTCATCCGGAAAAAAACCGATAACCGGATCATCTATGGAAAGTAAACCTTCATTTTGTGCAAGGCCAATTGCGGTAGAAGTAAAACTTTTGCTAAGTGAATATAGCATATGTGGGCTTTCAGCATCATAAGGAGACCACCATCCTGCAGCAGCTTCTTGTCCATGTCTTAGAATCATAAAACTGTGTAAATCATTAGGTCGCATTTTTTCTGCAGCCTCCACAAAGTTGAGAATTGCCTGTGAAGAAATCCCTAAAGATTCGGGGGTAGTGGGAGAAATAATCTTCCCTGCCCTTTCAAGCTGAAAGTGTGGATTGGAAAAACCAGAGATAAATAAAATAAGGAGAAGAAGTGAATAATTTTTCATTTTTTGTCATTTTAAGGCAATTAAAGGTAAGGATGATTTCTGAAATATTTTTGTTTTTCCCCATCAATATTGAATTTTATTCAATCCTGGATTAAGTTGGGTTTTGGGTAATAAAAACTACCACCAGGCAATTTTGCATAGTTTTCTGAGCTGTTTGAATAAATCATTAAAACCAGAAACATTTATGACATTTCCATTTTTTCCCAGCAAAAAGAAAATTAATATAAACATAAAAATTACCTGAAACTAAGTAAATCCTTTAGAAACCGGGATTAAAATCCGTCCTATTTCACTGTTATTTTAGATTATTCTTAAAATTTGAATTTAATTTGATTAAATATTTTAGCCTTTTTACCTTTGCATCATCTTTTGCTTAAAGGAACAAATCGCCCATTTTTTTAATTTTTTGAGTAGCCCTAATCCACTTTTTCTACTCAACCCTGCCCGAGAAGCCTCTAAACTAATTTATGCTGGTTTCTTTTTTCTTGCTATTTATTTTTCATCACCTTTTGTGATTGCTCATTCAACTATGGAACTGCAACCTCCTGAATTCGTGCAACAGACAGAACTCACATCGAATTCAGGCTTTTTTAAATTGGAATGGAGAATGGCTCAAGGATTTGAATTGCCTGAAGGCTATACCTTTCTGCTGGAACAATCCTCTGATAAAAACTTTAGCCAGATAAAAAACATTTATAAAGGTCCTGATTTAGCCACCTATATTTCAGGATTACCCGATGGAACCTTCTATTACCGGGTAAAAATAATTGAACAGCACAATCAAAAAGAAAGTCAATGGTCTTCCCACCTTCAGGCTCGGGTAGAACATTTTTCATTGGAATTTGCCCTCACACTCTGTGCCATGGGGGCTTTGGTTTTTTTACTCACCGTTGCTGTAATAGTTGTCGGGGTTCGCACTACAAATTTTTCATAATACTAAATTTTTAATAAAAATGAATTTTCAATCTGCTATCATAAGTGAGCAGACCGGTTTTATTCTTTTAATTTCTTTAAGCTTATTTTGGATTGGTCTTGGAATTTATTGGGGTAAAAAAGTGACCAGTGCTGAAGGATTTATGTTAGCTGGCAGAAATGTAGGCCTGGCATTGGGAACAGCCACAGCAATGGCCACCTGGATTACTTCAAATACGACCATGCTGGCTCCTCAATTTGCACTGGAGCTTGGCGTTTGGGGGATGATCGCCTATTCTACCGCATCTTTCGGACTTTTCCTTTTTGCTCCGTTAGCCAATAGAATCCGACAATTAATGCCCAATGGATTCACCAGTGGAGATTTTATTCGCTTGAGGTACGGAAAACCTACATGGATTGTATTTCTTGTCATCTCCATTTTTTATGGCATCACCTGGTTGATCAGTATGGGTATGGCCGGTGGAATTCTGATGCAGGCACTTGCTAATATCCCCTATCACATTGGCATGACCTCCATTCTAATTGTGTGCGTATTATACACCCTGGTAGGTGGGATGTATGCGGTAATTGGAACCGATTTTATCCAAAGTATCATTATTCTCATTGGTTTAGTAGTAGTGGGGTTTAGCGTATTAAATTATGTGGATTTCGAAACGGTATATAATAATGTAAAGGAGGATAAACCCATGCTTATCAACATGTTATTGCCTGTTTCCATCATGGCTGTTTTCAATAACCTGTTATTTGGAATTGGAGAAATTTTCCATAGTAATGTATGGTGGAGCCGGGCATTTTCCATGCGAAAAAAAATTGGACAGAAGGCCTATTTATTATCAGGTTTGTTTTGGTTTCCCGTACCCATTGCAGCAGGATTTATCGCGCTTTCCACAGGGGCATTGGGCATTAATATAACCAGCCCGGATATGGTGGGGCCTCTTGTGGCAGCACATGTTTTGGGCAAAGTAGGTGCCATAGTAGTTTTCGCAGTTTTCTTCTGTTCTCTGGCCTCCAGTATCGATAGTTTACTTGCCGCTACATCTGATTTAATCTCTGAAGATATTTTCAAAAAAATGATTAATCCGGGAGCTTCGGAAAAACAACATCAGCTCATTTCCAAACTAATTATTATTGGGCTTGGCGTATTCGCCTGGGTTGTTTGCCTGCCCCGAATTGGCACCCTTGCTACTGTTTTATTTTTTGCAGGACCACTTGTTGGAAGTACTATCTGGCCGATTGCCACAGGACTATTTTGGAAAAAAGCAAATGCTTCCGGTGCGATGCTTGGGATGATTTCAGGTTCTGTTCTTGGTTTAGGGGCCTATTTTATATGGGGCTGGTACACCGCTTCTTTAATAGGAGCAGCTGTTTCCATGATTGTAGTGGTATTGGTTACGGTAATCAAACCTGGCGATTTCAACTGGAAAGAATTGGATGAATCGGATGTGGTTTTGGAACCTGCTCCAGAAAAATCAACCACACCCTGAAGTTGAACATTCAACTTCAAATGGCTTTTAAAATATAAGTTGATATAAATATTAAAATAAATCACAACGCAGTTAAATATGATTTTTTTCTCAAAATCATTCTTATTTATTCTTATAGTTGGTGCCTTGGTAATGACTTCCCTGGCCACTATTGCTTTGCTAATAATGTTAATTTCAGATTATAAAAACAAAAAGGTATGGTAGTAGAAAAATTAAACAGTTCTAGTGCTAATGAAATTCAAGAGGACCCATTAAATTCTCAGGGGTTACATCCTGACCCGGAAAAATTATATTATCACGATAAGATAAAGCTGGAAATTCTTAAGAAATTGGTTGGTCAGTCAATTATTTCTGTCAATCAGTTCGATAAGGAACTGGTACTTGAAATTTGCAAGTTTGCCGCTTTACTGGAAGCCACAGAAATTGCAGAAAGTCATCCACTGGATGGAAAAATTGCCATTACTGCATTTTTTGAAGCCAGCACAAGAACCCGGCTTTCCTTTGAAAGTGCAGTATTGAGACTGGATGGTAAAATCATCAGTATTGCTGACGGAAAAAGTACCGGGCAGGCCAAAGGAGAATCGCTTTCTGATATCGGTGAGATGTTTAATGCTTATGGGGATTTGGTGATTGTCCGGCATACCAAAACCAATGCCATTGAGGAAATAATGCAAAACCTACGAATTCCCCTAATAAATGCGGGTAATGGCTCTGGAGAACATCCTACACAAGCTTTAGCCGACTGGTTTGCTATCCTAAAATGGAAACCTGAACTCAAAGGTGAAGTAAAAGATGAAGATAAAATTCACCTGGGTATTCTGGGGACTCCTGGAAGTATGAGAGCGGTAAAAAGTTTTTTGAAAATGTCTTTACTTTTCAAAGATGTGATTAAGAAAGTATCCATTATTTCAGAATTGGCTGATCCTCTGGGAGAAGAACTAGCACAAGATATCGCTGATTCGGAATTGGACTTTGTGATCACCAATGATATCAATGAAGTCCTGTCAGATCTTGATGTGATTTACATGAATTCAATTGCATTTTTAGGAGACAGTTATAAAGCCCTTGACAGCAGATTTAAACTCAATGCTGAAAGTGAATTGAAAAAGGATGCTGTGGTATTACATCCGTTGGCCAGGCTGGAGGAACTTAGTCCTGTGTTGGATAATACCAATCACAACCTTTATTTTACACAAGCACACGGAGCTGTTTTTATCAGGCAGGCTTTATTTATCTCTATGCTTAACAGGTTCAATAGGTTACCAGAGAATATTCCCGTAATCCATTGATTTTAAGCATATTACAAATATGTGCTAAATTATTAGTTCCTACAATTTAGATTTTAATCAATAAAAAATAAATATTTAGAAAAAATGTGTGGAATAGCAGGAATTTGGGTTTCCAATAATATGAGTAATGATGATGCCGTACCCGCTAAAGAAATGGTAAACATCATTTCTCACCGTGGGCCAGACGGATCATCTTTTCATTACAATAAAGAAAAAGGCCTGATGATGGGCCATGCCCGTTTGTCTATTATTGACTTGGAAACGGGTTCACAGCCCCTTTACAATGAGGATAAGGAAAATGTACTTACCGTAAATGGTGAGTTTTATGGCTATAAAAAAATACGAAGTGAATTAAATCTGGAAGGGTTTAATTTCAGAACAAAATCAGATAGTGAAATAGCCTTATACCTTTATGAAAAACACGGACTTGACTTTGTTCATCACCTGAGAGGGGAGTTTGCTTTTGCTCTTTACGATGGAAAAAAAGACCGGTTAATTGTGGTAAGGGACAGATTTGGAATCAGACCGTTCTTCTACCATCACCACAAAAGTCTGGGTAAAGAGGCTTTTGTTTATGGTTCGGAAATTAAATCACTCTTTGCGCATCCGCTTGTACCGAGGGAATTTGATAAGCAGGCTGTTTTACACCAGCTTATTCATACTATGGTACCCGGGAGTTCTCCTTACAAGGACGTTCACGCCCTAAAACCAGGACATATGATGATCATTCAAAGAAATGGAGACAGCTTTGAAATGACTGAAAAATGTTACTGGGATATGGACTTTCCCAAGGAAAATGAGAGAGAAATTAAAGATGATAATTATTACATCGATGGTGTAAAAGAAAAGTTACTTGAAGCTGTTAGCCTGCGATTAGAGGCTGATGTTCCTGTTGGTTGTTACTTATCAGGTGGAATTGATAGCTGTTCTATGCTGGGACTGGCTTCTGCCATGCAACAATCTCCGGTAAAAGCCTATACCATTAGTTTCGATCACGATGCTTATGACGAATCTAAAATTGCCATTGAAATGGCTGAAAGGGTGAATGCAGACCATGAAATTTTGAACTTGTCTGCCGATGAACTTTATGGTGAAAATTACATCAAAACCTTATGGCATGCCGAAAGAACTTTCTATAATACGCTTGGAGTGGCCAAATGGGGGATGAGTAAAAGGGTAAATGAATCGGGGTACAGAGTGGTAGTGACCGGAGAAGGTGCCGATGAGTTATTTGGAGGATATCCTGCATTTAAAAGGGATATGTTGCGCTATGGCTATGACAAATCGAAAATGACTGCCGAGGAAGCCAAATCTTTTGGTGAATTGATGGATAAAAATAACAATATTTTTAAAGGAGCAATTCTTTCAGAGGACATTATTTCCCATCCTACTTTTGAAAAATTATGTGGTTTTACTCCTTCATGGATTCAGCCATGGATGAAAACCCTGGAAATAGCCAAACCACTTCTTACGGATGAATTGCAGGCGGAATTAAAAGATTACGATCCGATAGGCACCATAGCGGAATCTTTTGATCAATCCCAGATTGAAGAGAGACATGTGTTGGATAAAGCGCAGTACACCTGGATTAAAACCATGCTGGAGTGCCAGATTCTGAATTGGGGTGGTGATCGGGTGGATATGGCCAATTCCATGGAATCGAGACCTGCCTTTTTGGATCACCATGTAGCAGAGTTTGCCAGAGAAATCCCACCGCATATCAGGATAAAAGGTAATATTGAAAAGTGGGTTTTGAGAGAAGCCATGAAAAATATATTGCCTGAAGTGCTTTACAAGCGGGAAAAATTCGCCTTTATGGCTCCTCCAAGCCACACCGGAGAAAGTAAGAAAAAAGCTTTCCAGAAATTAATGGACGAATTTATGAGTGAAGAGCGAATTAGAGAAGTAGGCATTTTTGATGTAAAACGTCTCACCCAATTCCTAGAAGATTATAAAAATGATACTGATCCGGTATTATTGGTGAGAAAAGATGCTCTGGTAAACCATATTTTAGGTTTACATATTTTATACAGGCAGTTTATAAAGCAGGATCTTAAAGTTGAAGATGCTATAACTGCATAATTTCTTCCCCCTCCTATTTAATTTGATTATAAAAATAGGAGGGGGAAATTATTTTTACGAACAATAAGTCTTTATCTCTTTAATAGCCTCTTCGGTTGTCATAATTTTAGCATACCTGTCTTTTAAAGTGGTAATGGTAGCTTCATGTAATTTTGGATTTACTGTAGTACAACCATCATCGATTACGGTAACCAAATAGCCCAAATCGCAGGCATCTCTAACTGTAGTTTCCACACATTCATTGGTATAAACCCCGACTACATATAATTCATTAATACCAATATTTGTCAACACATAGTTCATATTAGTAGAAGCAAAAACACCACTTGAAGTTTTATTGATGACTATTTCATCTCCTACCGGGGCAATTTCTGGTAAAAATTCTGCTTCTTTTGAACCAGGAGGCGCTAAAATACTGAGTCTTTTGTGCCCATTACTTCTGTCTCTTCCATTTTTAGTTAAGGCCTGAATTCTGGTATGAATAACTTCCAGTTCCAAATCTCTGAATATGTTTTGTAATTTCTGAATATTGGGAATTACATGGCCTTTTAGTGAATTAAAATAATACTGTTGTGCTTCGTATGGTACCCCGCTGGAGGTTATATCCTGAAAAACACCATAGCCTTCCGCAGCATCTAAATATTGCATGTCAATTACAAGCAGGGCAATATCCTTATTTTTAATAAAACCTATTCTTTCCCTGGTATCAGCAACTGAACCTTTGTAAAATTCCTTTAATGGGTCCTGATTTTTATTTAATTCTTTTGTCATAGTTAATTAATTAAGATGAACCGGTCTACCGGTTTGTTTAACGAGAAAGCTCCAGGATAGTGTGAAACATTAAATTGGCTCCTGCCTCAATATCACTCCACGCAGTCCATTCCGAAGGTGAGTGGCTTAATCCATTTTTACTGGGCACAAATATCATGGCACTTGGCACAAATTCCCCTAAAATTTGGGCATCGTGAGCCGCTCCACTAGGCAATAATAAATAATCCAGGGCTAGCTTTTTAGCATTTCCCTCAATTACTTTCATGACATCTTCAGCACATTTTACAGGATTTATCCAGCTTAATGTTTCAAACTCAAACATCAATTCCCTTCGCCTGGCAATAGCTGAAATGGCTTTCCGGAAAGCTTCCTGCAATTCGTTTAATATTTCCACCGAAGTGTCTCTCACATCAAGAGAAAACTCCACCATTCCCGGTACTGAGTTGGCCGCTCCGGGATGTAAATCAACCTTTCCAATTGTAGCACGGCTTTTTTCACTGCCATTTTCCTCAATTATTCTTGGAATTTCATTGGCAAATTCTGCCAATCCCATAAAAGCATCTTTTCGCATCTCCATTGGGGTAGTACCTGCGTGATTAGCTACACCCAATAATTTGACAGACCATTTAAAAAGCCCCGTAATTTCCGTTACTACTCCTATCTGTTTGTTGAGGTTATCCAACACAGGGCCCTGCTCAATATGCAATTCCAGATAATTCTTGATAGTAGTGGGATTTCTGGCTGCTTCCAGTGCCTTTATCGGTTCAAATCCATTTGCCTTCAAAGCTTCTGAAAGTGAAATTCCATTTAAATCTCTGGAAGAATGAAGGGTTTCAGGAGTGGTTCTCCCACAAAATGACTGTGAACCAAACATTCCACCAAACCGGCCTTCTTCATCAGTAAAACTTACCAACTCGATTCCATGCACTGGTTTTATGCCTAACTCCTTAAATCTTCTCAAACATTCCAGACCAATCAATACGCCCAATGTGCCATCCAGAGCACCTGCACAGGGAACAGTATCAATGTGTGATCCTACAATGATCTTTGGTTTGTTTTCCTGTCCCTCTAAAATTGCAGAAATATTTGCAGCCCCATCAATTTGAAATTTCAAATCAGCATTGAGTATTTGTTCCCTTAGCCATCCCCTCGCCTGCATATCATGTTCGCTAAAAGCCATTCTGTAGATCCCTCTATCCTTTTTATTTTTCCCAATTTCAGATAAGCTTAAAATATCGGTCTTTAACCGATTAAAGTTAATTTTTTCTTCCTTTTCAATCATATAAAGTCAACGGCATAGGTTTAGGCTGTAAAAAGTACTTATAATTATGTGCTTATCAAAATTTAAATTAAAATGCTGGAAAAGCATCCGGAATTTGTGAGTTATTTTCCGTAAATCATTGGTTTATGAATTGATGTGCTCGATACCAATGGCAATGATGACCTTATTGATAATTTTGAAGCGCTTTCAAACAAAAACTATTTTTTTATTATCTTGAATTGAGAACAAGTGGTTTATTGAATCAAGAAATTTAAAACTCCATATGAAAATTAGAACAGCTATTGAACATGACCTTCAGGCCATAATTGCCATGCTTGCAGATGATAAATTGGGCAGTCAAAGAGAAAACTACCAAAATCCGCTTCCCTCTGCCTATTCTCAGGCTTTTAAGATTATCGATGCCGACCCCCATCAGGAATTGATGGTAGTTGAAAAAGAAAATGCTGAAATCATTGGGACCATGCAACTATCATTCATCCAATATCTCACCTATCAGGGAGGAATTCGGGCTCAAATCGAAGCAGTACGGATACGGAAAGATCACCGGGGTGTGGGATTAGGAAAAATAATGTTTGAGTGGGCAATTGAACGCGCAAAACAAAAAGGTGCACATTTAATTCAGTTAACCACAGATAAAAAGCGACCTGAAGCCTTGCGTTTTTATGAAAAGCTGGGATTTGTAGCTTCTCATGAAGGAATGAAATTACATTTTTAATGAGATGAAATATAAAACTAAAAACCCCGGAAAAGACTTTCTTTCACAGGGGTTATTAGTTTTATTGGATTTAACTATCAATTGGTTGCGGCCTTCAAATTCATTTTCCTGAGCATAATCGATTTCAACTCATTCCCCACATCCAGTTGAATTCCAATCAAATTTTCCTGTTCTGAAACATCTGTTTCAAGATTATACAATTCCGCTTTAGTATCGTCTAGTGTATAACTTTCAAAATTTACCGAACAAATGTATTTCCAATTTCCCCTGCGAATGCCAAATCGGTTTCCACTTGATTGGATAATTACCTCCTCCCGAACTGCTTCCTCCTTACCTCTCCATACTGGAGCCATATTATAGCTATCAACTGCAGAGTTTTCTGGTACTTTTGCTCGGATAATGCCGGCCAAAGAACTGATGATATCATTCAGTGCAAATAATTGCTCACTAACTTTTCCTTCAGGAGTTTTCCCCGGCCAGCGAATAATGAACGGAGTACGGACACCACCTTCCCAGGCAGTCCATTTAGTCCCTCTTAAATTGGCATTTGGCTGATGGGTATCTTCATCAATTACTACTACCAGGGAATCCCGGGGGCTATTTCCAGCTTTTTCAAGTTCCATCTGCGAATTAGTCACTTTAAATTGCGAACCATTATCGCTTGCAAATAACACAATGGTATTTTCACTCAAACCGCTTTTATCAAGCTCACTTAAAACTTTGCCAATGTAATGATCTAGTTCATGGACATAATCTCCATATAATCCTGCTTTGGTTTTGCCTCGAAACTCCTGACTAACAGATAGAGGAATGTGTGGTACATATGGCGCGTAATAAAGAAAAAATGGGGTTTCACCACTTAGATTTTTTAAATACTGGATAGTTTTATTCGTGACTACCTCCAGATATTCCTCCAATGGAATCTTCTGAATATGTTCCTGATTAGGGGCTGCTTCTGTAGTATATTTTTCATGTTGCAATGCACCATATATTTTGGTATTTTCAAATACCCAGCATTCACTCGCACAACTAAAACCCATCCACTGATCAAAACCGTGATCATTTGGGCCATCTGAAACTGGTTGAGACAAATCCAGATTTTCCCCATTATTTGCTGCATAAAACTTACCATATCCAGCAGGCTGATTCCCATCAAGCGTGGAAAAGCTTGTACCTAGATGCCATTTTCCAAAACCCGCTGTATGATAACCCGCCTTCTTCATTAATTCTGGTAAAGTAGTTAGTGCTGAATCAATCATAGAAGGTTCATAATTGGACATTACTCCCTTTTTTTTCCAGCTTCTCCAGGGATAGTTTCCTGTCATTAAGGCATATCGTGTAGGCGAACATACTGATACCGGACAATAAGCATTGGTAAAACGAAGGCCTGAAGCAGCCAGTTTATTGAGATGTGGTGTGGGAATAAGGGATTTTTCTGAATAACACTCCAGGTCTCCGTAGCCAAGGTCATCCGCCAGAATGATCAATACATTGGGTTTAGCTGAATTTTCATTCTGATGTTCAACCTGATTACAAGAGGTAAAAATTCCTATTAAAAAAGTAAAACAGATTGAGGTAACCTGAGGTAACTTATTCATTTTCAATATTTGTCAGTTTAAATAATATAACTTTTTATTGTTCCTTTCTCCCTCCTGATATTTGTCTTTCAAAAGAAAGGTACAATGCTATCACTTTAAAGATAATTCTTCAAGTTAAAAATAAATCTTACTTTTTCATCACTCAGGGTAATAAAGAATGATTTTACGCTGCCCATTTCATTTTCTACTAGTGTGAAGTCAAACCTTGAACTACGGGTAAGGCGAGCAAGGATTTTGAGGTAGGTCGAGGCGCAAAAAATGAGCATATCCGTGCTGTATGAGTCTTTTTTCAACGTAGACAACTAGTCGAAGAGATTCCGTCATAAGACTACTCGGATTACCGAAAGCTTAAGGTTGACTTAACGCTAGTTCAATTGCCATTAAAAATAACTAGTAGTCACACTTAACTTTGTTAGATTTGAGAAATAAAGAACGAATTATGATTTAATTCAAATCATTTTCCATGTCATTAAAAGAAACACATCATCAATTTATAAAGGAAGTTATTTTAGGGTATTACCCTGTTAATGAAAGGCTACTTGAGCAACTGATTTCAATTGCCGCAGTTAGAAAACTAAAGAAAAATGAGATCCTTTTGCCGGTGGGAAGGATCGCTAAGGAAATTTATATGGTGTATTCAGGAGCCATAATTGCCTACTTCCTGGACAATGAAGGGAATACCTATAATAAAAACATTTTCCTGGAAGGTGACTTAGCAGGTTCTACGGTTTCCAGCCTCACCAATTCTCCTTCCAAGTTTGCATTAGAAGCCATTGAAGAATGCGAAATTATCAGTATTAATTTTTCACAATACCGAAAACTCATTTTCGATCACGATGAAATGAAAAATTTCTACATTGCTTATTTGGAGAATAACTGGATTTTTGAAAAGGAGAAAAGAGAAATTGATATTGTAATGAAAGATGCGGGCTCCAGGTACCTGGAATTATTAGAAAAACATCCCGATCTGGATGAAAGAATTCCCCTGGTCCATATCGCTTCTCATTTGGGTATCACTCCTACTCAATTGAGTAGAATTCGAAAAAAAGTAAAAAAATAATTTGCCTCTCAACATATGTAAAGGCAAAACCCGGATTCCCGCCCGAGTTTTGTCTTATGAAAACATTAATTCTTCAAATACTTGCATTTTCTGGTGGGGTTTTCCTGGCTATTCAGGCAGGTTTCAACACCCAATTAAGCGGACATCTAAAACAACCTGTTCTGGCGGCTATTTCTACTTCTGTTTTTAGTGTTGCATTTGCTTCGCTTTTTATAATCATTACCGGAAAACAAATTCCAAATATGCATGAGGCTCGTCTGATCCCATGGTATTTGTGGGGAATTGGAGGACTTTTTAGTGTGCTTGGTATTTCCCTTTATTTCTACACGATTCCCAGACTGGGGATTTCAAAAATGATTGCCATGGGGCTTTGCGGCCAACTGATTTTTTCCATGGTGGCGGGAAATTTTGGCTGGCTCAATCTGCCAGTAGAGCCATTAACAAGCAAAAAACTATTAGGAACCTTTGCCATGATCTTAGGAATAATTTTAATCAATAACTAAAAAAATGGATAGCATAAAATCAAATATCAATAATTTAACCTCACTTTGGAAAAGTGCTACAGTACCGTTTCAAACCTATTCTGAAGGGGAAGGCTTTGGATACTGCTACATTAAAAATTCCCAATGGCCTAACAGAATTTGGACAAAGCAAAAACTCACCATTGAAATCCTGAATTCAATTATGGAAACCATCAATCAAAGCCCCGAGCATTTGACTTTTTCCTATTTTGATGAAGGAAATTCGGATGCCGTGGAATTGATTCTTGGTGATGGGTTTACCGAAAACTTTATCCAGTATGGGATGTCTCTCAAGCCTCATCAATTATTGG
Organism: Flexithrix dorotheae DSM 6795; assembly: GCF_000379765.1. Classification (GTDB taxonomy): domain Bacteria; phylum Bacteroidota; class Bacteroidia; order Cytophagales; family Flammeovirgaceae; genus Flexithrix; species Flexithrix dorotheae. The sequence continues at coordinate 83,297 of NZ_KB903498.1, read as the reverse complement.
ATACGTCATCGGATTTAAACTTTCTTCAGGTTAAAAAAAGGGATGAAATCACTTTATGGTGCCAGTCATTTGAAAAAGCATTCGGTTATCAAATTGATCCTGAAACAGTAGAAAGCAGCCTGAACAAAATCGATTATTTTCTGATTGAAACTGCAGATGGCATAGTAGGAACCATCATATTATACCAAACTGGGGAAGTTTCCGGAATTCATAGTCTAGGTGTAATCCCTGAAAAGAGGGGAAAAGGATATGCCAAATCGGCTATGCATATGGCACTGAATCTTTTTTACAATCAGGGGGTTAAGCTGGTCGCCCTTCAGGCTTCGGAAATGGCCAGAACTATGTACGAAAAACTAGGATTCACTACTGAATTCATCATGAGAAATTATTCATTAAAAAAATAACAGCTATGGAATTAATTAAAAACCTGGAATGGCGATATGCCACAAAAAAATTCGATCCCAATAAAAAAGTTAACTCAGAAGACCTTGAAAAACTGAAGAAGGCGATTCAATTATCTGTGTCTTCATATGGATTACAATTGTATAAAGTTCTGATTATAGAAAACCCCGCCTTGAGAGCAGAATTGAAAAAAGCTTCCTGGAACCAGGAGCAAATCACGGATGCTTCCCATTTGTTTGTATTTTGTAATTACACCAAAGTGCAACCTGAAGATATTGATGCCTATTTACAATTGACATCTGAAACCAGGGAAGTCGGGCTGAATCAATTGGATGGATATGGGAATTTTATGAAATCGAAACTCGGGGAAAAGTCAGATTTGGAGTTGACCCAATGGCTGGAAAAACAACCATACCTGGCCATGAGTAACTTACTAATGGCTTGTGCTGCCCTGAAAATTGATGCCTGCCCTATGGAAGGATTTGAACCAGAAAAGTATAACGCAATTTTAGACCTTGAATCAAAAGGACTAAATGCCTGTGTTATTGCTACAATTGGTTTTCGGCATGAAAATGACAGTACCCAAAACTTTCCAAAAGTGAGGAAACCCGAAGAAATGCTGTTTGAAACGGTATAAACTTTCACGCAATGGAATTAAAATGGTAGCTTTGGCATTACTAGACTTGAGTCAAACTTAAGCTTTCGGTCAACTAAAGCTTGGCATGACACTAGTAAAATTTTCAAAGTTATCATTTTTCAAATAATTTAATTCCAGTAATGAAATCTCATTTTAATGCGGTAATTATACTGTTCGTTTTATTTATTAGTTGTGCCCCTGAAAAACAAACTTCAGATACACCAAAAAGAATCTTTCCCGATATTTTTAAAAATGGTCTTGAGGCTCACGGAGGGCTAGAAACCTGGGACTCCTATGGTACGCTAACTTTCAGTGAGGTAAATGAAACAGATACTACCCAATATACTATTGACCTGAAAACGCGAGATGAATTGATCGAGAAATTCGGAGCGTATAAAATCAGTTACTTTCAGGATTCAATCATCATTTTCCCCAATAAAGACAGTTTTCCGGGAAAAGATCCAAAGTTTTTCCACAACCTGAGGTTCTACTTTTTTTCTATTCCTTTTGTAACCGCAGATAATGGTGCTTTTCAGGAGGAATTACCCCCTCAGGAACTCAATGGTATAACTTACAACCGAGTGAAAGTTACCTTTGGGGAAGGTGTGGGGGATGCGCCCAAAGATCAATATATTTTATGGTTCAACCAGACCAATAATATGCTGGCTCTGATCAATTATTCTGTAACCTATTACGATGAAAATAAAGCAGAAAATTATAATGCGATTGTCTACCAAAATTGGAAAGAAGTTGGTGGTTTAAAATTGCCTCAGGAAATGATTGGCTACAAATGGGAGAATAACACTTTGGGAGAGGAAAGATATCGTAAGAAATTTGCTGATATCACCCTTACCAAAGATCAACCTGAAAAAAGTTTTTTTACAAAACTAGAAGAGTAAATTCTTCAAAAAATATAATCAAGGGGCCTGGAAATCCAGACTAGCTTCAATATTCAAAATAATTCAAATGTTCCTCCTTTCCATTTTAGGGTCATGAGGAATTTTTTGAATTATTTTTTTGTGAATGAATTTTTAAAAGAATAAACCAAACTGATATTCCAGTCCAATTCTCCTGAATTTATCTCTGTTTTAATTCCCTTATTTGCTATGGAGGAAATCGAAATCGGAAATTTTTTGTGACTAAGTGTGAGCGCCTGGGCAAAATATACCCCTTCTTTCCCATCTATATTCATATAATAAACTTCCGGGTTCCAGTGGAGATTTAAATTTTCTGCAAGCCTGATATTTTGGATTCCAAACCTTAGGGATATGAAATGAGTATTTCTAGCCTGTCCGGTTTTTTCTAATCCAATTCCGTAAATGTAATAAGTGCCAACAGCAAACTTTTTAGTTAATTGATAGGAGATTGTTAATTCTGGTGTGAGAAATCGCTGGGCATATAGCTCTTCCAGGATTTCACCATTCCGCTCAATTTCACGTGTGCGGAAAGCAATAGCTGGCAGGTGAACCCCCGGTCTGATCAACCAGCGATCATTTTTCACGAGATTGTACCGCCAGATAAAAATAAATGACCATGGTTTCAGTCCATTCAAATCAAAACGAAATTGTGGATCGAAACTAAATTTTTCATCACCAATGGAAAGAGTGGCTATGGTAGCAGGTTTTCCCAAACTAAAGGTAGGAATAAAGGAAAACCCATTGTTAGTGATGCTGACATTTCCATTAAAGTGATATTTTTTAAGTGTATCTGATTCCTGGGAAAATACCCGACTTACGGGAAAAAGGATTAGGAGAATAAATATTAATCGATAGAAAGTCCTCATTTGTACTGTCATTTATGATGTGATGCATAGTACAAAGGACGCTTTTAATTTCCCCCTGTCTTAACTCAAATCAAATGAATACTTACAAATTTCAAACTATTAGTTGAAAAGAAGCCATGATAATTTCTACGAAATTATGCCAGAATTAAAAGAAGATAGGGTTACCCTATCTTCCGATTAAAACCATTTTTCTATTTCTTACTTCACCCTATCATACCACAATTCATATTCAGCCATCAGTTCTTGCACTTTTTCAGGATGTTTTTCTACCTGATTTTCCAATTCCTCAGGATGGGTTTTAATATTCACCAAAAACAGTGAATCCTTTTCTGCCAGTTCCGTTTTTTGAGATGGATCTCTCGGGTTTTTTAATAATTTCCAATCACCTTTTCTTACTGCCCAGATATTTTTATTACTGTACCACCAAAATTTCTCATGGGGAGACGGTTTACTTTCTTTTAGGGTTTGAACCAGGCTTTTTCCTTCAAATTCATTTTCATTATAGGTTATTCCACAAAGTTCCAGAATGGTGGGAAACCAGTCTGTATTGATACCCATTTGATCTCGTACTTCATTTTGGGGGAGCCCTTTTGGCCAGGAAATCATGGCTGGTACCCGAATTCCACCTTCAAAAAGAGAGAATTTGGCTCCTCTGTAAATTCCGGCACTTCCACCAGCTCCAAAAGTTCGCTCTTCCATGGAATGCCCGTGATCGGACTGAAAAATGAGAATAGTATTGTCCCTAATGCCAAGCTCCTCCAGTTTTTTCAATAAAACTCCAATGCGTTCATCCACAGTAGAAACTGCTGCAGCATACATATTTCTGGGGCTTTCTAAATCCTTGTAATGCGTTCTCCATTTGTTTGTACCCTGCAAAGGATAATGCGGAAGGTTTATCGCATAATACAGGAAAAAAGGGGTAACCTTATTTTCTTCAATAAATTTATTGGCTTTTTCTGCCATTAAATCCTGAAAAAATTCTCCATCCCGCCAGATTTCCTGATTGTTTTCCCAAAGATCATGTCGGTTTGGGCCATTCCAGTAGAAAAAGTGGGAGTAATTATCAATACATCCTCCCATATGCCCAAAGGAATAATCAAACCCCTGTCCGTTGGGCATGGTGGCTTCCGTATAGCCCAGGTGCCATTTTCCCACATGACCGGTGACATAACCATTTTCCTTCATTTTTTCTGCAATAGTGACCTGGCTGGAGGGTAATCCTTCTTTACCTTTATGAGAAGAAGCATTACCAGGCAGCCCTGCAGCCAATGGTGTTTTTCCGGTCATTAATGCAGCTCTTGAAGGAGAACAGACCGGAGCAGCGGCATAAAACTGGGTAAACCTCACTCCTGTTTGGGCAATCTTATCCATATTTGGAGTATGGAGGTCCTTTGCTCCATAACAATTGACATCTATGGAACCCTGGTCATCGGTGTAAATGATAATTACATTTGGAGGATTATCCTGACTAAATCCGGTAAAGATAGAAAGGTGATAAACAGCTAATAAAAGAAGTAATTTAAAGTGAACAGACCAATTTTTCATTTCAACATTTTTTAGTAGAAAGTAAATCAATCTGAAAACTAATAGCACAATTTGAAAAAGACCAGCTTTCATCCATTTTTATACTGATCTTTTCCAAATCGAAATCAGGAGGCTTCCCCATTTATTTCCAGCCTCCTCCCAAACTTCTGTAAAGCTCTACATTGGCTGCGAATAATTGCATTTTCACACTCTCCAAATTCAACTCACTATCTAAAGCTTCACTTTGTGCTGTTATTACTTCCAGATAACTGGCCATACCACTTTGGAATAACAAGAATGCATCTTTTACAGCTTTACTGGCCGTCTCCACCCTGTTTTGGGCTATTTCATATTCTTCTTTCAATTTTTCAATAGCCACCATCGCATTGGAAACTTCACCCATTGCCAGCAGAAATTTATCTCTGAATTCCAGTTCGGCAACTTTCTTTTGGGAAAGAGCAACTTCATAATTAGTTTTCAACCTTCTTTTTTGAAAAATAGGCTGGAAAACCAGTCCGTTTAGAAGCAAAAATCCAGAACCTGCCGGATTTAATAATTTATCAAATTGAAAGGAGTTTAAGCCTACACTTGCCCCAATATTGATGGATGGATATCTCATGGCATTAGCCACACCCACTTTTTCATAACTTTCCTGTAAATTGTATTCTGCGGCAGCTACATCCGGTCTGTTTCTTAACAGTGCCAGAGGCATCCCCACTACATAATCATCATCAAGCATATCCCATTCCAGTTCTTCAGTCTCAATTGGTTCCGGAAAACGCCCAATTAATCTGTTCAACCGGTTTTCCTGCAGAATGTATTCCCGTTCAAGCTGGGGAATTAAAGTTTGGGCACGCAAACTTTGAGATTGTGTTTGTTTAACCGCCAAAGAGGTAACCTCACCCGCATCATATTGCAATTTTACCATTTGCATGGTACTGTCATTTAGTTGCAGGTTTCGCCTAAAAACTTCCAGTTGGGACTGTAATAAAAGTAGATTTGAATAAGTTATGGCTATTTCCGCAATCAGGGAAGTCCTCACAGCTTTTTGGAACTCCATGGATTTCATGTAAGCATGAAGACTGGCCTTTTTCTGAGCCCTAAGTTTCCCCCACAAATCAAGCTCCCAGCTTAGGTCTACAGATGATTCATATTCCAACCGCTCTGTGTAAAAACTGGTTGGTGGTTTTTCCTCCCCATAGATTCTTCTGGACCGGTTGGAGCCATAGTTATTATAATTTTCTGAAAAATAATCTCTTCTTGCCTTAAATGGGGCAGCAGAAACAGAAGGAAAAAAGTTCGCCTTGGATTGCTTTAATCTCGATAAACCCATTTCCACATATTCATTTGCAATCTGCACATCAATACTATTGACCAGCGCAGAATCAATCAGGGAAATTAAAACCGGGTCATCAAAAAACTCTTTCCAGTTCAAATTGGCCATATTTACCGTATCGCTTTCCATGATATTACCAGAACCATAAAACTTTTCTGGTTCTTTAAATTCAGGTCTTTGATAGGGTTCATGTATTTTACATCCTGTGAATACCAGAAGAAATAATATCACCAGATTTTTAATCAATGTCATATCTTTAATTCTCATCTTCAAATTTCAAATTAAATCGATCATGTAAATTTTGGAAAAGGTAAGCTAAAACCGGGATGATTAATATCCCCAGGATAATTCCCGACAACATCCCTCCTGCTGTTCCGATACTTACAGATTTATTTCCCTGGGCAGAGGCACCTTCGGCAAACATTAGCGGAATTAAACCTACTGTGAAAGCCAGGGAAGTCATAATAATTGATCTGAGTCGCAGAGCACTGGCTTCTAACACGGCATCAAGTGCAGAAAGACCTGCTTTTCTCTTTTGTGCTGCAAACTCCACAATCAGAATGGCATTTTTTGCCAGTAACCCAATAAGCATAATGATCCCTACCTGTACATAAGTGTTATTGTCAATCCCAGCCAATTGAATTGCCATAAATACCCCTACAATACCTGTGGGTATGGAAAGAATTACCGCCCAAGGTAACCAAAAACTCTCGTACTGGGCTGCCAGAATAAAATAAACAAGAACAATACTCATGATGAAGATAATGGTTGACTCACCACTGGAGTTTTTCTCCTCTAAACTCATACTTGTCCACTCGTAACTCAAACTGGCTGGAAGCTTATTCGCAGCTAACGCTTCTATGACATTCATGACATCTCCCGTACTATAACCTTTTGCAGGGGTGACATTAATTTTAGCAGCGTTATACAGGTTGTAACGATTGACAGTTTCAGGGCCAAAAGCCTGGTCTAATTTTACAATAGTATTAATGGGAACCATTTCCCCATCTTTATTTTTCACGAAAATATTATTAAACTCTTTTGGATTTTCCCTAAACTGAATATCTGCTTGCATAAAAACCCCATATTGGCGACTAAATCGGTTAAAGTCACCAGCTTGTGTTTGCCCGAAATAAGATTTGATAGTAAACATCATATCTTTGATACTTACCCCAAGACTTTTAGCTTTCTCATAATCAATCACGAGCTTTGCCTGAGGAAAATTAGGGTTAAATGAGGTAAAAGCATTTTGAACTTCTGGATATTGAGAGAGCTGAGCAATAAACTCGTTCACCATTAGCCCAAATTCACCCAAATCACCACCAGTACGGTCCTGCAACATCACCTGCACACCATCAAAATCACCAAAACCCTGAACCGTAGGTCTTGGATAAACATTCACACTTGCCCCATCTATTTCTCCAAGCACTTCAGATAAATGTTTCACTACATCATCCATTTTATGAATATCTCCTCTATCAGGTCCATCTTTTAATTTGATATATGCCATACCAGATGAAGGGCTGTTAGAGTTATCTACCACATTCACTCCTGATACCGTATTTATAGAGGCTACTGCACTTTGGATTTGGAGCAGTGAATCGGCACTTCTTAAGGCCTCGTTGGTTCTATGCAGTGATGAACCCTCGGGCATTCTTAAAGACATAATCAGGAAATTATCATCTTCGGTAGGAATAAACCCGCTTGGGGTTGACTTCATTAACAATACTGTTGATACAAAAACCAGCACCAAACCTAGAATAGAGAGCCATTTATGGCGTATTGCCAATTTGATTACACTAATGTAATTTTTGGTAAAGCGGTCGAAAAAGCTGTCAAATTTTTTCAGACTTTTTTCTTTTGCGGTACTTACTTTTTGTATAGTTTTATGCTGTCGAATTTTTTCTTTAAGTCCTTTACTGGTTTTAGGTGTTTCAGTCCTGTTTTTGAAAAGTAGACGAGTGAGCACAGGCCCAAGGGTTAGGGCATTTACTGCTGAAATAATTACAGCAAAAATAATAGTGTAGGCAAACTCTCTGTAAAAAATTCCAACAGGACCTTTCATAAAGCCAATAGGAAGAAATACAGCTGCAATTACGATAGTAATTGAAATAATAGCACCTGTAATTTCGCTCATTGCCGCATTGACAGCTTCTTTTGCACCCATACCATGGTGAGTCATTTTCTCATGAATGGCTTCCATTACCACAATGGCATTATCCACCACAATTCCAATGGAAAGCACTAGTGAAAACATACTCAGTACATTCATAGAAACCCCTACCAGACTTAGGAAAAAGAAGGTACCCACCAGAGAAATTGGAATAGAGATAGCGGTAATAAGCGTAATTCTAAAATCCTGTAGGAAAATAAAAACTACCAGAAATACTAAAAGGAAAGCTTCTATGAGGGTTTGTACCACCTGGCTCATGGATTGGTCAATCTGATCTCTCACACTATAGGTGATCTCATAATCAATACCATCAGGAAATATTTTAGCTTGGTCTTCTAATATTTCCCGTACTTTATTATCAATTTCTACAGCATTAGCTCCACTCAGCTGAACAATATCTATGGTAACCGCAGGCTTGCCATCCAGTCTGTTTTCACTGGTATAGTTATCTGCACCAAATTCAATTCTGGAAATATCCCGAAGATGTAATAGAGAACCTGTTTTATCTGCCTTTACCACCAAATTTCCATATTCTTCTTCTTCGTCAAAACGTCCTTCGTGCTTCAATACAATTTCAAAAAGTTCATCAGAATTTTCACCAAATTGTCCTGGAGCAGCCTCAAAGTTTTGATCTAATATTTGCTGGTAAACGTCTTTGGGAGTAAGTTCATAAAGTGCGAGTTTATTAGGATCGAGCCAAATCCTCATGGCATAATCTCTCGAACGCAATATACTTGCTTCTGCCAGCCCTTCTATCCTTTTCAATTCCCTTCTAATATTAATTCGGGTATAGGCATTGAGGAAGGTTTCATTGTATACGCCTGTTTCACTAAAAATATTGATGGTCATTATACTACCCTTCATCCTTTTCATTACCTGTATTCCTGCTTCGTTTACCTCCTGCGGAATTTTTTGGGTTACACCAGAAATACGGTTTTGAATTTCTACAGCCGCACTATTGGGATCTGCACCCGGCTTAAAATACACTGTTACCCTGCCACGACCAGAGTTGGTAGCCGTGGAGTTGGCATAAGTCATATTTTCTGTACCGTTAATCGCCTCCTCAATAGGTAACAAAACAGATTTCGCAACTGTTTCAGCATTTGCTCCCGGATAATATACCTGCACACTGACACTAGGTGGTGCAATTTCGGGAAAACGCTCTACTGGTAAAGTCGAAATACTTACAGCTCCTGCCAATACCAGTAAAATGGAGATTACCAGTGTAAAAACTGGCCTTGATATTATATTTTCTAACATAAATAATTCCTTGTTATCATCAGTACTACAAAAAAGACAGCTTTTAACTGAATATTAAAAACTGCCTTTTTGGGAATTGAAGGGTTTATTAGTTCCCTGTTAATAGTCTGCCGCTCTGTATAGGATTGATTAAAATACCATCAGCTAACTTGTTCACACCAGAAACAACAATTCTGTCATTTGCTGACAAACTCTCGCTGTTGATAATGTAATCTTTTCCCGATCTGCCTTCGATTTCAATTTCCTTTCGGACCGTTTTGTTGTTTTCATCCAATACGAAAACAAACTTTTTATCCTGAATGGAAATAGCAGCACTTTGTGGTATAAGGATGGCATTGGGGTAGATTTGCTCCATAAGGATTTTCCCGGTATTTCCGGATCGGAGCAAAGTGTCGGGATTGTCAAACACCGCACGCAGTGTTATAGAACCCGTATTTCTATTGATCTGACCTGAATTAGCATCAATTCTGCCATGGTGATCATAAACATATCCATCAGCAAGAACAAGCTTAACATCAGGGCTTATTCTTTTAGAAGTGGAATCTTTTTTCATTCGCTCATAATATAAATGATCAGATTCACTCATGGAAAAGTATACATATACTTTACTTACATTCGATAGTATGGTTAACGGTTCTGAATTTGTGTTTTTAATCACATTTCCTTCAGATTTTGGAATTCGACCAATAAATCCGCTTACCGGTGCATTTATGGTAGTGAAGCCCAGCTTAATTTCCATGTTGGCTTCAAGAGCCTGTGCCCTGGCAAGTGAGGCCTCTGCAATTTCATAATCTGCCTGAGCCGTTTTTTGCTTTACATCCGAAATTACTTCATTATCGATAAGCGGTTGTAAGCGTTCTAACTCTGTTTTGGTTTTTTTGAGTTTTGCCCTTTCCAAAGCTACATTAGCCCGGGCATTTTTTAAATCTTCCAAATAAGGCTGGGAATTAATCTTAAATAAAGGCTGTCCTTTTTGAACAAAGTCTCCTTCATCTACATAAATTTCTTCCAGAATTCCATCAACCTGAGGACGTATTTCAACGTCTTCTATCCCTTCCACAGAACCTAAATATTGGAAGGTATTGGCTGCTAACTCTCCTTTCAGGGTTTTTACAGGGAGTGCCAGGCCGGTATCTTCTTGTACTTTTTCCTTACAACTTATAGCCAGTATAAGTGCGGAACAAAATAAAAATTGGGTTTTAATTCTAAGCTCCTTAAAAAATGGGTAGTTTTTCATTTGGAAATTATAGTTTAACGAGTTGTATTTATCTGCCAACCCACTAGGAAAATTGATGCCAATTTTCTTAATGTTATTTAATAGCCATAATAAATTAGAAATCAGTTCGTTTGCTACCTCATTTTATTGATTCCACACTCCCAATGTGTAGAAAATTTCCCCAAATTGCGGATAATGACCACCAATTTGGAAATTCGATCAGGAAATTTTCAAAAATCAGGGATTGTAAGTTAGTTTTTATGGGATCTGGAGAATTTAATGTGAAAAAATTTTAACAATTTAAAGGCAGCTGGAAAAATCCCTTTTAAAATATTAGAATCAGGGAATTTAAATCCTTTACCAGTTCAAAAAATAAGCTCATTTGCCATTGTTTTGGGGCCTTTCTCCGGATTCCTTTATTAATTATCACAAAGATTCAACCAAATCAATGGCAGAAGGTTTTTACCTGATTTTGATTATTCACTATTTCCTCAGGGAAAGGAGGCATGGTATTCCAAAGTATTCATAAAAACTAAAGATGCAGATCAAAAAATCCTTTGATAATTTCTTACGAATAAACCACCTGAGAGATAATTTTATTTAACTATATTAACCGAATATTTCAGTTACCCTTTCTACATATTTTTATTTTACCCTATTTTATCAAATCAAAAAAATTCAGTTTAATTGCAATATGTAATTAAATGGAGTATAGCCGGTAATGTAAACACTTTCTCCTTTCTGCTTGGGCAACATTCCTCTGATCTGTGCCCATTTATGTTCCGCTTTTCCAGGGCCAAAGTTGATGGAGTGATTTCCATGTGTATATTTCCCAAAACCGCTTTCCAGGAAATAAGCATTGGGCGATCCGGGAATTGTTGTGACTCCTTTTAGCTCCCCTCCATCTCTGAAACTGAGCTCCATGGAAACCGGAACATTTTTGGTTCCATCAATCTGGATATCTACTATAGCCTGACCAACCTTTTCACTGATCTCTATTTTATAATTCATTTTCTGAACTTCACTCATTTTCCGCTGGGGTCTGCCATCCATATCCATATCAGCATCAGGAATCTCCCCTTCAGGATAGGGTTGAAAATAACCATGTACTTGTGACATGGTAAGAATAATTTTATTGCCTTCCGTTTTTGCTTCCTGAGAAGTAAATTGGCCCCTCCATCCAAAAAATGCCGCAGCAATTCTGATGGATTGCAAAACAGCACTTCCTACCATCATTGTCATGAATGTAGGGTTTCCTTCAATCACGGAGAGATCTGTTATACCATTCCTTATTCTGAAAACTCCTGAATGTTTAAATCGCTTGAAATACTGATCTGGAATTTTTGAAGCAGTCACCAGTTCATTTTCAAAAATCGGGTCTTCCAAAAGTTCCGAAATGTACCGTGTGATTTTCTCAGGCATTTCCTGTTCAATTAAGGCGCAGACAGCTGCATAGGTGGGATTTTTATCCATTAATGCAAAGTACCTGTAAGCATAATAATAATTACTCACATAACCTATTTTTGCATTGTCCTGCCTATTGGAGGCATCTGTCAGGACTTCCCCTCCAGGCTGAATATAATAAAGGGTCATATCCAGGTTTTTCCGTACAACCTCCAACAAGTCCGGTCTGTTCAATAATTTGCCCAAAGTCAGGAACATATCATCACAAACCGGGGAATAAATACTTACACTTTGCTCAGTATATTGCCCGTCTGGATCCTGGTCAATCCCTTCACTCAACCATTCATCAATTCTGGAAAGCAATTTTGGATCTGGAAAAAATGAATTTACCCAGGCAAGAGCCGAACAAACCACCCACCGGTGATTTGGGGTATGAATTCCACCTATTGCCAGGCACTTTGCAGTATTTCCTAAAAAGACACTCATATTTTCCAGAAAACCTGCCAGACCAGCTTGGTCCATCTCTTTAAGCACCTTATAAATTGGACTTAGGTAATTCACCACAAATGCGGTGTCTGGGGTAGAATGAAAATTGGTACTATACAAATCAATTGTACCATCTTCATATTGCACATTACACAGGCATTTGGCAGCCATTTCCAGTGGCTTTTCCAGTCTTTTATCCTGGAAGTAATCCGAATAGGGAGATGCATATGAATTCCCCAGCCGAACAATTAAACCATAAGTAGAATGTGCATTTGGTATGTCGTAGGCATTGCTCAAACCTCCATGCCAGGGACTGTTCGGATCATTTATTTGCATTTCTAATAAATGCTCTATGTGTTTATCATTTAGCTCAGAGAGTTTTTGGAGTATCTCTGGTTTACTATTTTTATTGGAGAAGCCATTTGCTAAATAATATCCCTGGGGAAAAGTAAATGCGGTGGCTACCAGGCTTGTTTGTTTAATAAAGTTTCTTCTCGCTTTTTTCATTTACTTGTTTCAGTCAGTTAAGTAGTTGGTCATAATTAAATGTACTCAATTGTGCCTTTCATTAGAGATTTAGAAAAGCCTTACAACCTTTCAATTTACAAATTAAAATGACTTAAGACAGTACAATTTGCCCAAAATGGAAATTAAAACTCCAACACAAAAAAAAGACAACCCCGCTGAGGAGTTGCCTTTTTTATTGTCATAAATTTATTTAGGATCAATTCATCTCCAAACCATTTATTAAAGATCAAACCGGTCAAGTTCCATTACTTTAGCCCAGGCAGCCACAAAGTCTTTTACAAACTTTTCCTGTCCATCTGAACAACCGTAAACCTCAGCTAAAGCCCTCAGCTCTGAATTTGAACCAAAAATCAAATCTACCCTGGTTCCGGTCCATTTCACTTCCCCGGTTCTCCTGTCTCTTCCTTCAAATACATTCTGTGCATCTGAATTCGCTGACCAGGTTATACCCAAATCAAGAATATTTAGGAAAAAATCATTGGTCAGTGATTCCGGTTTTTGGGTAAATACTCCGTGTTCCGATTTGTCATAATTCGTATTCAATACGCGCATTCCCCCAAGAAGAACAGTCATTTCTGGTGCAGTAAGGGTTAATAATTGAGCTTTGTCTACCAACATTTCCTCAGCCGATGCCCGGTGTTTCGGTTGAAAATAATTTCTAAAACCATCCGCTGCAGGTTCCAATGCACCAAAAGATTCCACATCAGTTTGTTCCTGAGTAGCATCTGCACGACCAGGCGTGAAAGGAACTGTTACCTTTTGACCAGCATTTTCAGCTGCCTTTTCTACTCCTGCGCAACCAGCCAGAACGATTAAGTCGGCCATGGAAACTTCCTTTCCAAAGTCTTTTTGAATGCCCTCCAGGATTTGCAATACTTTCTCCAACTGGGCAGGATTATTTACCTCCCAATCTTTTTGTGGAGCAAGCCTAATTCGGCTTCCATTTGCACCACCTCGTTTGTCAGAGCCCCGGAAAGTAGAAGCAGAAGCCCAGGCTGTACCCACCAGTTCAGATACAGATAAACCAGAATCCAAAATTTTTGATTTTAGTGTGGCAACATCCTGATCATTGATCAATTCATGAGTAACTTTAGGAATAGGATCCTGCCAGATTAATTCTTCTTCGGGAACCTCAGGACCAAGGAAAAGTGAGGCTGGTCCCATATCTCTGTGAGTTAATTTATACCAGGCTTTGGCAAATGCATCTGCAAATTCATCAGGATTTTCGTAAAAATGTCTTGAGATGGGTTCGTAAACAGGATCCATCCTTAAAGCAAGGTCAGTAGTAAGCATGAAAGGGGCATGGCTTTTTGAGGAATCAAAAGCATCGGGAATAGTCCCAGCTCCTTCCCCATTTTTAGGTTTCCACTGATGTGCTCCTGCAGGGCTTTTAGTCAATTCCCAGTCATATTTAAATAAATTCTCAAAAAAGCTATTGCTCCATTTGGTTGGGGTAGAAGTCCATGCCCCTTCCAGACCACTTGTGATTGTGTCACCGGCATTTCCACTTCCATATGTATTTTTCCAACCTAAACTTTGTTCTTCAATACCAGCTCCTGCAGGTTCAGCAGCTACATACTTCACAGGGTCTGCTGCACCATGGGTTTTACCAAATGTATGACCACCAGCAATTAAAGCTACTGTTTCGTAATCATTCATGGCCATTCGTCCAAAGGTTTCTCTGATGTCCTTTGCTGCACCCAAAGGATCAGGTTGTCCTTTTGGACCTTCAGGGTTCACATAAATTAATCCCATATGTGATGCCCCAAGAGGATTTTCCAACTCTCTTTCTCCACTATATCTCTCCTTATCTCCTAACCATTCTCCTTCTGAACCCCAGTAAATATCCTCTTCCGGCTCCCAAACATCTTCTCGCCCTCCGGCAAATCCATAAGTTTTAAAACCCATGGACTCCAGAGCACAGTTTCCGGCAAGAATCATGAGATCAGCCCAGGAAAGTTTCTTTCCATATTTTTGTTTTACCGGCCATAGCAGTAATCTGGCTTTATCCAGATTGGCATTGTCAGGCCAACTATTCAAAGGGGCAAATCTTTGAGTGCCTGATCCTCCCCCTCCTCTTCCATCGGCAATCCTGTAAGTACCGGCACTGTGCCATGCCATCCGGATAAAGAAAGGTCCATAATGTCCGTAATCGGCAGGCCACCAATCCTGGGATTTGGTCATCAGTTCAAAAAGATCTTTTTTTACAGCTTTCAGGTCCAACTTCTTGAATTCTTCCGCATAGTTAAAATCTTCACCCATCGGGTTGACTAAAGAGGAATGTTGACGAAGAATATTCAGGTTCAATTGATTTGGCCACCAGTCCCGATTTCTGGTGCCTCCACCTGCGCTTTGATTATAAGTACCGTGATGGAAAGGGCATTTACCCTCACTGTTCATATCAAATACCTTCGTGTCCGAATTGTTATTACCTGCCATAATTAATAGATTTTAATTGTTTATTGTTTCAGAGTCTAATTTACAATTTTATTTGTATAGTTGTTATCTATAATTATTATTTAACTATAAGGTAAATTTATAATAGAAACCGCTTTATTTGAACTATTATTCTTTAAGCACTTTCCATAGTACAGATCCTTGATTTGTATTTAAAAAAAATTGGTAAATTCCACAAGAAAGGTCTGAAAAATCCAATTGGACATTAGTTTCACTAAAATTACTAAATTCTCCATGTTTTAATAAACGACCTAATAGATCAAAAACCTGAAAGCTTAAAATTTGAGTTCCCTCTTCAAAGTTTATGTTGACTTTATTTTTTATTGGATTGGGGTAGACTTCAACAATTCCAGCGAAATCTATATTTTTTAATCCTGTAACTGCATTAATTTCAATTCTAATTTTTTCTCCAACTAATAAGGATACTTGGAGAGAATTTTCTTTGGAAATCTCTACCTCAGAATTTAATAAATCAACTGGTATGCCTTTATAATCAGCTTTCAAATAATACTTATTATCTAATAATCCCTTGAATAAAAATTTGCCATCATCATCTGTGGTAGAAAAGCCTATTACTTTTTTAGAATTAATGGGAAATAAAAATACTGGGACATTGGGGATTGGAGTACCTTTTTCTTCTGTATTGGTAATGATTCTTCCACCTGAGTTACCCTCTTTTAATAAGGCTAATCCTTCAATTTTACCACTACCATTTAAGTCATCGGCTATCTCAATAAGATTTATTGAATAAGTTAAACTACTATCCAGAGTGATGATTTCTGCCTCAGATTGTAAAGGCGAATCACCAGAATAGGTAGTTAAAAGATTAGGATAATTTCCAAAGTCTGGGATAACTTTAATAAAATATGTTCCTGTTTCTAGACTATCAAATACCAAATCACCAGTTTCATTCAGTTGCTTTTCTTTTAGTAATAAATTTTCATCGCTTTGGGATTTATATAGAATAATTTTAGTTTTTGTAATTGGTTGTTTATTAAAAGTTTTTACTTCAATTTTCAGAGCAACTCTTTTTTGTTCAATTATTCCATCACAATTTTCATCTATCCCATTCCCAACTATTTTTGGAGCACCTGGATAAATATCTTTATTTGCATCATCACAATCTGTATTATCTAATACATAATTATCAGGCTGAATACCTGCTACCAAACTATCAGCTTGATTGCCATACCCATCTCCATCCTTATCAGCATACCAGACTTTTTCATCAACTCCATCACAATTTTCATCTATCCCATTCCCAACTATTTTTGGAGCACCTGGATAAATATCTTTATTTGCATCATCACAATCNGTATTATCTAATACATAATTATCAGGCTGAATACCTGCTACNAAACTATCAGCTTGATTGCCATACCCATCTCCATCCTTNTCAGCATACCAGACTTTTTCATCAACTCCATCACAATTTTCATCTATCCCATTCCCAACTATTTTTGGAGCACCTGGATAAATATCTTTATTTGCATCATCACAATCGGTATTATCTAATACATAATTATCAGGCTGAATACCTGCTACTAAACTATCAGCTTGATTGCCATACCCATCTCCATCCTTATCAGCATACCAGACTTTTTCATCAACTCCATCACAATTTTCATCTATCCCATTGCCTACTATATCAGTTGCTCCTGGATGAATATCTTTGTTAGTATCATCACAATCGGTATTATCTGAAACAAAATCAACAGGTTGTGCAGCGGAAATCAGACTATCCGTAGTGTTTCCATACCCATCTCCATCCTTGTCGGCATACCAGACAGGCGTATTGTAAACTCCACAATCGTAACTATATCTCGCTAAAGTATCTATTTTCCAAATTTCTGGAGAAGGAATAAACCCATTATCAACTTGTATGCAGGTTAATTTGAAACACCTGGTTGCAACTACTGAAGTAAAGTTCTTATTGTTACCATTAGCTAAATTTATAGAGGAAAAACCATTTCCGAAACAACTTAAAACTTTTAGCTTCGGGTTTTTAGATATATCTAAATCACTCAAACCATTAATAGCACATTCCAGATATTCTAAAGCTAAATTATTTGATAAGTCTAAACTTGAAATCAAATTATAATGGCATGTTAATTCTTTTAGAGCCTGATTTTTTGAGATATCAAGACTTTCAAGATGATTAAAAGAACAGTCTAATATTTCTAATGCTTCATTTTTTGAAAGATCAATACTCTTGAGTTCATTAATAGAACAATCTAATTTTGTTAAGGCAGAAAATGCTTCTATTCCTGTAAGATCCTTAACCTTGTTTTCAAAACTGGTCCTAACCTCAATGGATCCAGTATATGTTTTTGCTTCGCTTACTTGAATTTCTGTATCTCCATTCGTATTTATGTCAGGATTACTTATCAGAATGGCTTTAAAATTAGAGTCAGGAATATTTACTATTTGAGCATAAGATTTCAAGACAATAGAAATTGCCAGAAGTGAAAAAAGTAGTATTTTTTTCATCACTGAAAAATGGGTTTTTGGATAAAAAGTAGATTTATTAGTTAGTAAAAAATCTGGATTCCAAATATTAGGTCTTAATAAATATTCGTATAAATTAAATAATAAGTTTCAAAAAAAGTAAAATACTTTTAATTTTTAATTTCTTTTTTTATTCATCCCTGTAAATACAAAATATTTTAAAGTCTCGCTTTCATCGGTTTAACCGGTTTTTCAAAATTATTCGCTCCTTTCACCTTTACTTTTCTTTTATACACTTTGTCATGACAAGTCACGTACAGGATATCGAAGTTGGGACCTCCGAAACACAGGTTGGAAACCTGGCCTTTGGTTTTTGGGGTAGGGATAATGGCATGAACTCTTCCCAGTTGATCCATTACCTGAATACCACTTTTGCTGGTGACATAAATTCTGCCATCTCTATCACATTTTAATCCATCACTCCATGCATCTTCATCCACATCTCTCACATGTAACCAGCCAAATTTTTGCTTGTGGGCCAATGAACCATCTGCCTGAATCTGATATACCCAAACCCAGTGGGTAGCAGATTCAGTTACATATAGTTGTGTTTGATCTGGAGAAAGACACAACCCATTGGCAAATTTTAATCCTTCGTCTACTATGCTTTTTTCTCCATCGGGTTTCACTAAAATCAATTTACTTGGACGTTCCTTTCCGTTTGGAGAAGTGATATAAATATTTCCATTATGAGCCACAGAAATATCATTTCCCGGGGTTTCTTCTGCCACAACTTCATAGGCATCAGGGGTTTTATAAAGATGGACCTCTTTGGTAGGTGGATTAGACCAGCCACCAGTAATAGTGATCATTTCCCCTGATTTGGAGAAAGTAGTACCGCTGGCTTTTTTAGAATCAGAAATATATAATTCTAATTTTCCATCAAGTCCTATTTTGTAAGTTTTTGCATTGGGAATATCCTGAAAAAATACCTCTCCCTTCTGATTAACCGCAATACCCTCGGTGAAACCATAATCTTCCCCCACTAATTCCCATCCTTCATTTTCGGCTAATATGGCATTCAGAAACTTGTTTTGTGTTTCACCTGTGGTAATTGGCTGGGGATAATCTCTCCACAACCAGCGCATGGCATCGGGGAAAACAGCTTCTCCATGTTTATTATTATGTCCCCCTTCACCCCAAACGTGTTTCACATCATATCCGGAAAAAACCAACGACCTTTGCATGGCTTCATTTGCTTTCCACCAATCCCCTGCATAAATGTTGAGATCGTTGGAGCCATCCTGCATGAAAATCCGTATGGGTTTAGGTTCATGCTTTCGAACTAAAATTTCATACCGGTCCGCCCCCCTCAGTCCTACATAAGTCCCAATAGCACTATAAACTCTGGAAAATTCTTCCGGACGTTCCCAAGCTGCCGTAAATGCACAAACTGCGCCACTACTGGAGCCGGCTATGGATCGATCATTTCCGTTCTTCGATAAAATTATAGGTCTGCCATCATTGGTTTTCTGGCTTTCTACAAAAGGAAAAACTTCCTCCAATAGAAACCGTGCATACCGATCGCCAAGCCCATCATATTCAAAACTTCTGTTGAACCGGTCTACTGCAATTCCATCTCCATTTTGAGCTAAAACTTTTCCAGGAGTAATAAAAACCCCAATGGTAACCGGCATTTCTTTTTGGTGAATGAGGTTATCAAAAACGGTAGGTGCATTCCATTTTATTCCATCCTGATTTACATGAACACAAGCTGGTTTATCAGCCTTGTATTGGCTGGGAATGTACACACTTATTTCCCGGGTAGTACCTGGAAATATTTCGGACTGATCAAAAGTAAATTCTAATATTTCCCCCTGAGGTACTCCTTCCTGAACTTTAGAAGCAGGGTCAGCTGGATATGTTTCGGAACCAGATTGTGCGATTACTTCCCCAAAAACAAGGAGAAACAGAATTAAAAAATTGCTTTTCATATTTATATAATAGGTATCGGGTTATTCAAAACTGGAAAACTATAATGTGTTTAAACTTTTTCAATTAACAGGTTCATAAATGTATGTCTCACCTGCTTTAATTCTCACAGGCTCTTTTTTATCCTTATAAACCAGATTGAATTGGTTGGGAATTTCTGATTTGATCACCACTTTGGTTAGCAAATTATTTTCCCAGAAAATATCAAAAGTTAAACCTCCTCTGCCTTTTATTCCTTTGATATGTCCGTTTTCCCACTGCTTTGGTAAGGCTGGTAAAATTCGGATAATACCTTCCTCATGGGATTGCATCAGCATTTCCGATACGCCTGCAGTATAACCAAAGTTGCCATCTATCTGGAAAGGGGGATGCATATCAAACAGGTTTTTGGACATTGATTTTTTAAACAACAGTTGAATGTGTTCATGTGCCATTTCCCCATCCATTAACCTGGCACTGCAATTGATTAACCAGGCTCTACTCCATCCTGTGCCTGCTCCACCATTGTCCAAGCGGTGATCCAGGGTCTTCTTCACCGCTACAAATACATCGGGATTTTTGTCTTTGGTCACATCTGTGCCCGGATGAAATCCGTACAAATGAGACATGTGTCTGTGACCCGGCTCAGGCTCTTCATATGCCCTGTCCCATTCCAGAATTCTTCCATCTTCCCCAATCACAAAACCAGGCCGTAATTTTTCTTTTTGCTGTTTAATTTTTTCTACAAAATCATTATTTATATCTAAAATCTCTGCTCCTTTCAGGTAATGATCAAACACTTCAAAGATGACCTGCTGGTCCATGGCACTTCCCAAACAAGTGGCTACATGCTGCCCTTTGTCATTAATAAAACGATTTTCCGGAGAAGTTGAAGGCGCTGAAATTAATGAGCCATCCCGGGGATCTTCTATAATCCAGTCGCTGTAAAACCTGGCCACTTCCTGAATAGCGGGAAAAGCCCTGTTTTTCAAGAAGGTAGTATCTCTGGTAAATTCAAAATGATCCCAATAATGCTGCATAAGCCAGCCTCCACCTCCAAGCGAGCATCCCCAATAGGCCGTAGGCGCTCGTAACCAGGTAACTGCCCATAAATCAGTGGCATGGGGAATAAAAGTACCACTGCAGCCAAAGTTTCTCCTTGCAGTTACTTTTCCGTTTTCAACCAGTTTGTCTATATAATCAAACAATGGATTATTTAACTCGCTAAGATTTGCCATATCAGCCAGCCAGTAATTCATCTGCAAATTAATATTAAGGTGGTAATCTGCATTCCAGGGAGCGGTGATATGTTCATTCCACAAACCTTGCAGGTTTGCCGGATTTGTACCCACCCTGGAAGATGAAATCAACAAGTAGCGGCCATATTGATACAACAATGCTTCAAGTCCCACATCTAAAGCCCCATTTTTAATATTTTCGATCCTCTGGTCAGTTGGCAGGGAATCCAGCGCATTCTCACTCAATTTAAGATTTAATCTGGAATACAAACTTTGATAATCTTCAACATGATTCTCGGCCAAATCATCAAAACTTTTGGTAGCAATAGTTTCCAGATCATTTTGATTTTGCCCGCTGAAATCTTCAAAATAGTAAGAAGAATTAGAAACAAGGTAGATTGTAGCTTTTTTTGCATTTTTCAGTTCCAGATAATCTTCTCCCTTTTCAATACTTCCCCCTTCATGATTAATTTTCAGACAAGTCTCAAATTTCACGCCCTCCAAAATAGGAAAAGGTTCCGAATTGAATTGTCCATCACGTTGGGTAACCTCTCCCTGCATCACCAGTAGGTTTTCAGGAGTGGTAAAGGTTTTGGCTGTTGGTGAACCCTGATCTGCCGGTCTGCTCAATCTTAATTTGCCATTAAGCCCATCCTCTGCCTCAGTAGTCAGCTCAATAACGATCGCTTTATGGGGATGAGAAACCAATACTTTTTCAGTAACCAGTTTTCCGTTCGATTGGTAAGAAACAGTAGAAATAGCTTTGGAAATATTTAATTCCCTCCGGTAATCGGAAATGTTTTCATGGTTGAAATCTATAAATAAGTCTCCCATAGTCTGGTGAGATCTCACCACACCTTTTCTGGAAAACTTTTCTACAAATAATTTATCGGCTTCCTGGTTATTTCCCTCAAAAAGTAATTGCCTGATCCTGTCCAAATCAGCCTTATTTCCCTCAGGTTCATCCCAAGCCTCCACATCCGCAGGCCACATGGAGTCATCATTTAACTGAATACGCTCATTAGAGGTATTGCCAAAAACCATTACCCCCAACTTCCCATTGCCTAGCGGTAAGGCTTCATTCCAATCGGCAGCAGGCTGTGCATACCATAAAATATCATCAGTTTGCTGAGCTTCTATAATTTCTTCCTGTGCACTGCAGGAAATCAAAAAAAGCACAATTAACCAGCATCCATTTTTTACTAGTTTAAGGCAATCTTTGTTCATTAGTTTTTCAATTATTAGTTTAATCCTATATTATGGTATTTTCTTTTTTGGATACTATTCAAATTTAACAGCAACTGCTTTGTCTTTTGTGGGGAAATTATCCGGAACCTCCTGGGTTACTTTTCCGGTTGCGGCCCATTCTGCTCCTCGTTGGAAGGTCGTTTTAAATCCTACACATTCCATGGAATAATCGAAGTGCCCCAATGTGGAATGAAAAACACGGCCCTTTCCATAATTAATCGCCATAAGAGTGGCTACATTCCATCCAGTACCTTTAAAAGAAGGTTCCCAGGGTTGTTCATTTTTCTCTACATCGGAATACGCTGTGGCCAGAATGGTGGCATTTTCAAACGGTCCTCTCATTCGGTCGTAAAGTTCATCCTGAGTATGCAGCCAATCGGCAGGTAAACCTTTCATAATTGGATGTTCAGGCGCTCTTGTGGTAACCACATATTGATGTTCGAGCCCATGGGTGGCACAATGGCCTTCCTTAGGATCTTTCTGAATTTGACCTTCATCATCCATATAAACATAAGGCCCTGTCAGACTATCACGTCCTCCCCAGGCACCTAATCCAATCATTTTGTTGAATTCATCCCAGTCTCCCCAGGCATTATCAGCAGCGTGAACCACTACCAAACCTCCTCCATCATTCATGTATTGTTCAAATTTTTTCCTGGTGGCTTCCGGCCAGTAAGCCGAGTTTTCCCCAAGGTTGGAAATAATCAAATCATAAGGGCTAAAGTCCATACTGAAATCTGAAATTTTAACCGGATCTGTTTTTGATATTCCTTTAGGGGCTGGTTCTACAGGGTATTTCTCAAGATATCCCTCCAATGGCACTTCTCTGCTTTGGTTATATTTGATGCCCAGCCAGATTGAATCTGCCCGATTTATTTCCACCTCAAAAAGACCGGTTTCCTCCAGGTAACTTTTCATCATCATGGTAGATTTCGGCCAGATATAATGGTTATTTTGACCATCTAGAATTAATGCTTTCAGTTTAGATTGTTCCGTTTTCTGGTTATCCACACTGTTGCAAGCAGCCAAAATGGCTATTAAATATACTATCCAGATACTTTTCATTTTCTATTTTTTTGTTTTAACTGAAAAACCAACAGGCTTCCCATTGCTATTTTTATCTGGCCTAAAGTTAGTGAAAATTTTTGTACAGTGGAGCTTCAGAAAAGAACAGGTAACCTATGCCTTGTTATAGTTTTAATTTCTTTACTTAATGGGAGAATCTCTTTCCATTAGTCTTAGTACCGAGTGTTTTAAAAGTAAAAATTTGTTTTCTTGTTTGGCAAACTCTAAATTCAACTGTTACAATTCTTTTCTAAACCATTTGGTAGTGTTAGAGTATGTTTAAATTTCAGGTATTTCGCTGCAAATGCCCATTTTAGGAACCTCGGTTCAAATGAAAATTTGAACATCGGCAAATTAAATTCCCATGACCAGAGATATTATCGACATAAATGATTTTACCGTTCTTGTGGAAGAGGCAAATGCGGATTTTCCCACAGTAGATACCTGCCTGTTTGATGAACCTGTGATAGCTGTTGCTTTTTATGGTTCGGGAAATGTAGACCTTCAGGTTAATTTCGAAGAAAATCAAAAATCTTTCAGTCATACTAAAGGATTAGCGCTTTCCTTTTATGCCGATGAAAAAGTAGAATTTCAGCATACAGTCTCGGCTACAAAACCCCTGGAATGTATTGTAATCGCAACTACAATCAAAAACTTGGATAAACTCCCAATTATTGAAGGAGAATTGTTTGGAGAAATGTTGCATCAATTGGTTCATCCTGAGGATCACTATGTGGAGGGGCCGAGTTTTTTTATGACACCGGAAATGCAATCCATAGTAGACCAGATTTTCCACACAAAATATGAAGGAAAAGCCAAAATGATGTTTTTCAGAAGTCAGATAACTTCTCTTCTGGCGCATTTCTTTGGTCAGCTTTCAATGATGTCTTCGGAACAAATTCCTGAGGATGAACGGAATAAGTTATTAGAAGCAAAGGAAATTCTCACCATGAATATGGATTCCCCACCTTCCCTATCAGAACTTTCCAGGCAAATTGGACTGAATACTTTTAAATTAAAAAAGAACTTTAAAGCCCTTTTTGGAGTGCCCGTGTTCAAATACCTTCAGCATGAGCGACTGAATAAGGCGCATGAACTTATCAGAAATAAAGAAGCCACCATTCAGGAAGCGGCCTGGCATGTGGGATATGATAGTTTGAGTTCTTTTTCCAATGCCTTTACCAAAAAATTTGGTTTTCGTCCTAGTGCCACAGGCTTTAAATAAACAACTGGAGTTTGGTCTTGATAATCAACTTGTTAAGCAATGATAGACCTCACTTATTTCGTAAGGACAGGCGCTCTGCTAGTCGCCCTTGTACTACTACCTAAAATCCAGCCTTAATATAATCGCTAAAGGCATCTCAACAGATGAGTATACTTATTTTCCAGTCTAACCTGACTGAAAAACACACCGATCCTGGTAAAATAAAGCGAAAATCCTTTTCGAACAAACCTTGCTCCTTTTGGAACAAAGTATTCTGTTGAATCCCCCACAACTTTGTGTCATCACAATAACAAAAATGACATGAAGATAATTAAAACAATTTTGGTTGGAGCCTTCATCTGGATGCTGGGAGTTGTAGTTTACACCTGCTCCTTTTTCATCCCCATTCTGGAAGATTCAGAACTGCAGGCTAATATTTTTCTGGCCATTTTCCTAATCCCAATCGCCTGGCTTGGCGCTCGCTTTTACTTTAAAAAAACGCCTAATACAATGGGTTTACAAGCCGGGCTGATCATGGTTTGTACCGCAATTTTGCTTGATGGGATAATTACGGTTCCACTACTCATCATTCCCAATGGAGGAACTTATCAAAGCTTTTTTATTGCTCCGGCATTCTGGTTAATCGCACTCGAATATTTGCTGGTTATCGTGTTTTATGCCAGGTTTAGCATGAAGATCAATTAACAAAAAAAGGATGAGAAAAATAACAATTCTAATCGCATTGCTCATCTGTTTTGGAATAGAAAAATCCATCACTGAAGCAAAATTTCTTACACAGAAAACGGGTAATGCCATCTATTCAGATCCTAAGGAAGCGGCTTTTACAGTACTCAATACAAAATGCAATGTGTGTCATCGTAAAAAAAATCCCTTTAAGGTATTCTCTCCCAAAAATATGGGAAAGCATGCACAAAAAATCTACCAACAGGTATTTGTACTGAAAAGAATGCCGAAAGGTGAAGAAATTAAATTAACTGAAGAAGAATATCGCATCTTAAAAAATTGGCTTGCCACCGAAAATATATTTTAGCCATGTACATATCTGTTAAAACTATTTCCCTTTTTATAGCTATTCTATTGACAGGACTTTCTGCAGGACTTTTTTATGCCTGGTCGGTCTCGGTTATTCCCGGCACTAAAAAACTGACTGATCTCTACTATTTGGAGGCCATGCAGTCCATCAACAGAGCCATTTTAAATCCGGCTTTTTTCCTGATCTTTTTCGGAAGTATGATTATGCTGGCAGGCTGTGTCATTCAGGAGTGGGGACGGACCGAATTAACCTTTTGGTTTTTACTTATAGCTTCCATTATCTATCTGGTCGGGACTTTTGGCATAACGGGATTGGGGAATGTACCCTTAAATAATGCCCTGGATAAGCTGAATTTGAATGAGCTGGCTACAGATCAGCTCGCACAGTTCAGGCAACACTATGAAATCCGATGGAACAGGTTTCATCTGATAAGAACCATTGCAGCTGTCAGCTCTTTTCTTTTTGCCTTGCTGGCAGCTTTCACCAAAATTAAGTACCAGTGATCCACACCGGGTACTCCACACCGGGTACTATTATTTCTGAGAAAAAGTAATCTCTCTATCTGTCTTTTATGGCAGAATAATACACGATTAATTTTTAATTACTACTTAAATTCTTGTAATCATTCTAAATCTTTAAATAAATCATATTATGAAAAATAACATTCTTGTAATTGGAGGCACTGGTAAAACCGGTAGAAAAGTGGTAGAAAAACTGCAGCACATGAACCACCCTGTCAGAATCGGGTCAAGGAAGGCTACTCCCTCTTTTGATTGGGAAAAGCCCTCAACCTGGGAAAATGCCTTGGAAGGAATAGAGAAAGTTTACATCACTTTCCAACCAGACCTTGCTGTTCCTGGTGCCTTGGAAGCCATCAAATCCTTAACCGAACAGGCATTAAAAAGTGGCGTAAAGAAACTCGTATTACTTTCCGGCAAAGGAGAAAGAGAAGCCGAATTGTGTGAAGAAGTGGTTATGCAGTCTGGTTTGGATTACACGATTATTCGGGCCAGTTGGTTTAGCCAAAATTTTAGTGAAACCTTTTTCCTTGACCCAATTCTGGCCGGCCATGTCGCACTTCCAAAACCTGATGCAAAGGTTCCTTATGTAGATACAAATGACATTGCCGATGTGGCTGTGGAAGTATTATTAAATGATAAGCATAATGGGCAAATTTATGCACTGACTGGTCCTGAACTCTGGACTTTTGAAGAAGTAATAACCGAAATTTCAGCAGCCTCAGGAAGGGAAATTCAATTTACCCCAATTTCATTAGAGGAATATATCAAAATGTTGGGAGAACACCAGGTCCCTACCGATTACATCTGGCTGATTAATTACCTGTTCAGTAACGTGCTGGATGCCAAAGGCAATAATGTCATTTCCCATGATATTGAAAGGGTGCTGGGCAGAAAACCAACAGATTTCAGGAAATATATTCGGGAAACGGTAAAAACAGGTGTTTGGAATCCCCCGGTCCCACAGCCTAATTAATTTCTATCAGAATTTGTAACTGCTTCCGAAAGGAAGCAGTTGTTTTATTTAACAGATTCAATAATCATTTTTAAGCCCAATTACCATCCTGATATTTGTTTTCCATCCATGGTAATCCATCATGCTGATAAAATGGAGAAAGCCTCATGCTTAATTTATCCATCTCTGCAGCTTCCATTGGCTTAAAGTTTTTGAGGATTTCCAAATTACTTTTTACCACTTCCTTGGAATCTGTACCTAAAACTATCCCATCAGCTTCTTTAATGGACAAAGCGTACCTGATCAAATCCTTCGGCTGCAATGAAGCATCTTTTTCTCTTGGCCGAATCACTTTCATGAGCATCACTCCCATTCCTTTTGCATGGGCCACTGGTAATACTTCCTCCTGACGTTTGTACCCATTTTGCGGATTGTAATGATTGAGTGCCATCAACATACTGTCAAAATTGTAATTTTCAGCAAAATGTTTCAATGCCACTGGGTCGGTATGACCACTGAATCCAATAAACCGGGTAACTCCTTCTTCTTTCATTTTATGGACAATTTCCAGGACTCCATCCTTTTTCTCTATTGCATCCACATCCTCAACATCTTTCACCCCATGAATTTTGAGCATGTCGAATTGTGTGATCTGCATCCTGTCCAAACTTTCTTCAATTTGTTTCATTGCCTGGTCAGGTTCCCTGGCGGAAATCTTAGTGCTGATAAAAACTTCTGATCTTCTGTCTTTCAATATTTTCCCTATCCTTTCCTCACTAATCACACCCAGTTTATTATTTTGGTAGTTGTTGGCTGTATCCCAATAATATAGACCATTATCCAGGGCATAGGTCAAAACATCCAGCGCTTCGTCTTCCTTTTCGATTGCACAAAATCTACTACCAAGTCCGAGGGCAATTCTTGGCAGTTTCACCCCGGTTTTTCCCAGTTCCATTGTGGCCAGGTCATGAGAATTGTAGGTCCCGCAACCCGACAGCAGCTGGGAATTCGCTAAGGTTACACCAATGGCAACAGTTCCTTTAATAAATTTTCTTCTTGAAATTTCCATATCAAAGAGGTCTTTTGGCTAAATTTGAATTAATTGACTCCTATTCCTTTCCCTACCATCAATTATTTATACCTTCTATTTTACCTTCCGGGCTCAGCTTTTCCTCCAAATACTCCTAAAATTTTGCATACTTTTTAGTCAGTCACTTCCCGCCTACTTCACGATAATGATAGGCTCCTGGATGATTCCTTAAGTTAAAAAGAAAATATTATTATTCCTCACCATCTAACAAAGATTTGTCTTTCGATGCTTCCCTTCTCACCGGAAGGTTTCATTTTCGAGAACTAAAGATCAGCTCAATCCTCAGCAATATGATTAAAAATATGTTATCCATACTGGCTAATGACAGTCCCTGGAAATGGCTTAAGACAACTACTTTATTAATTCAGCAACTCCTAAGACCATTTTGGCCTGTTTAAGATGATTGAGGTAAGTCTTTACTTGCAAATAAGGCCAATTTTCTTATCTAGCGTAAATTGGAAATTTCACCTCAATTTAAACACTTATTTTTTAAACCTATCCTCCCATGACAATTGTAAATGAAAACAGTTCACGTTCCAGAAGGAAATTCTTCAGAAATGCTTTTGCTTCCATAGCCATCAGTACCACGGGTGCTTATAGTCTTCAGGCTAAAGATTCCTCACAGGTTTCTTTAAATGGGGAACGCGAAGCCATAAGAATTACCCAATTAGAAACCTTTAAAGTAAAACCCAGATTTCTCTTCTTGAAAGTCCATACTGATGCGGGAATAATTGGCCTGGGAGAACCCATTACAGAAGGTCGGGCCGATACCTGTGCCATGGCCATCAAGGAAATGGAACCCTACCTGCTCGGAAAAGACGCCAGGAAAATCGTGCATCACTGGCAGGCTCTATACAGACATTCCTTTTACCGGGGTGGCCCAATTCTCACCAGCGCCTTAAGTGGACTAGACCAGGCCCTCTGGGATATAAAAGGCAAAGCACTAGGCGTCCCAATTTATGAACTTCTCGGAGGACCAACTAGAGACCGAATAAGAGTTTATGCCCATGCCAGATCGGTAGAGACTGTAAAAAAAGCTAAGGCTGAGGGTTTTACAGCCTTTAAAACCAGTGTGAAAAATGCTACACAGTCGGGGATCATTGCTTCGCAACAATTTATAGAAGAGGCCACACAGGCTTTTGCAGAATTAAAAGCTGCAGCTGGTAAAGACGGGGATGTAGGTATTGATTTTCATGGGGCTATCAGTCCTCAAAATGCCGCTTTACTCATTCATGCCCTGGAACCCCACCAGCCATTTTTTATTGAAGAACCTGTCAATTGTCAAAATGTGGATATTATGGCAAGATTAGCCAAAGAAACCCATCTGCCAATTGCTACAGGAGAACGGATTTTCACAAAATGGGGATTTAGAGAAATTCTGGAAAAACAAGCTGCCAGCATACTTCAACCAGACCTGTGCCATGCCGGAGGTATTTTTGAAGGAAGATTAATTGCCGGAATGGCAGAAGCTCATTATGCTTCCATAGCACCACACAATCCTCTTGGGCCAATTTCCCTGGCAAGTGGACTTCAACTGGCGGCATCTATCCCCAATTTTTTATGTCAGGAACAGGTTACGCTTGGTGAAGGATATATCAAAAAACCATTTGTAGTCAAAAATGGCCATGTAGACATTCCTACCGACCCTGGTCTCGGCATCCAATTAGATGAAGATGCCATTGCCGATAAATTAGGGCATGAATGGCGGAACAGAGAATCATATCTGGAGTCTGATGGTTCGGTAGTGGATTGGTAATTGGCCAAATCTGTTGGATTCCTCAACTTCATTTTTCCTGTTTTTGAGTCACTAAAAAATTATTTCAGTTAAAAAAGAGCACACTTCAATGGAGAAAAACTGAGATTAGTACAGTAAAAATTGAAGATTCAATTCGATTGACTAAATTCGGGAATTATTAGAAACAAAAAGTATTATCAAACGAAAAACATGAAAGTTAAAGGAATAATAAAGATCCTAATTTTACAAGCCATATTATTATCCTGTAATGCACCAGAGCAGAATAAGGAGGTAGTCGAGCAGAAAGCCCCAAACGTCATTATCATTTATGCTGATGATCTGGGTTATGGAGATGTTGGAGCCTATGGTTCTACTGAATTGAAAACTCCAAATATTGATCGGCTGGCAAATGGAGGGATGAGGTTTACCAATGGTTATGCCTCTTCTGCAACTTGTTCACCCAGTAGATATGCCTTGCTTACCGGCCAGTATCCATGGAGAAACAAAAATGCCAAAATTCTTCCGGGAACGGCTCCATTACTAATCAGTACCCAACAAATGACTATCCCCAAAATGTTGAAACAAAGCGGATACCATACCGGAATTGTGGGGAAATGGCATTTGGGTCTGGGTGACGGACAAGTAGATTGGAACCAGCATATTTCTCCGGGACCAAATGAGGTAGGTTTCGATTATGCCTACATTATGGCGGCTACTCAGGACAGAGTGCCTACCGTCTATATTGAAAATGGGAAAGTGGTAAATCTTGACCCGAACGATCCCATTGAAATTGATTACAGCAAAAACTTTGAGGGAGAACCTACCGGAAAAGACAACCCTGAATTGTTGAAAATGAAATGGCATCACGGTCACAACAATAGTATTGTAAATGGCATTCCCAGAATTGGGTTTATGAAAGGAGGAGAATCTGCCAAATGGGTTGATGAAGATATGGCCGATCATTTTCTGGGCAAAGCACAGGAATACATCAAAGGACACAAAGATGAACCATTCTTCCTCTATTATGCTTTACAGCAACCACACGTTCCTCGTACACCTCATCCAAGATTTGTGGGTAAATCAGGAATGGGACCAAGAGGAGATGTAATTGTGGAAGCGGATTGGTGCATCGGTGAATTCATCAAAACCCTGGAAACAGAAGGTTTATTGGAAAACACCCTGATCATTTTATCCAGTGATAATGGCCCGGTACTGAATGATGGTTATTATGATGATGCAGTGGAAAAATTAGGCAAACATACCCCGGCAGGTCCATTAAGAGGGGGGAAATACAGTTTGTTTGAAGCGGGAACAAGAGTACCCTTTATCACATACTGGGAAGGGGAAATTCAACCAGGAGTATCTGATGCACTAGTTTCCCAAATCGATTTTCTGGCATCTTTGGCTGCCTTAACTGACAGTGATGTACAGGTAGGAGACAGCCAGAATCTGCTGGATGTTTTTAAAGGTAAAAGTGAAAAAGGCCGAGACAATTTAGTTTTGGAAGCCACCAGCCGTACCGCTTTCCGAAAAGGAGACTGGGCAATGATCCCTCCTTACAAAGGACCTGCTGTGATAAAGACGGTTAATATAGAAATAGGTAATGCCAATGAATTTCAATTGTATAACCTCAAGGAAGATATTGGCGAACAAAATAACCTGGCTGAAAGCAATCCAGAAAAACTGGAAGAAATGATTGCAGAATTTGAAAGCATTCGGGGAATAGAATATAAAGAAACAGAAAAACTGGAATTGAAATAACGCTTATGAAGAGAAATAGTCAGGCTTAAAAAAGGAAAGGTCTGACTATTTTTCTAAATAAGTAACTGTATAACCTATTGAATAAAATAACAGTCATCTGCTGGTAACCAGCATTTTTAATTTATTGAAACTTCCAAATTCCAATGTTTGCTTACTTGTGGGTAAGGCACTTGGTTATGGAACAAAAAAGAAGTGATTTACTGACTCATTCCCATACAGTTTAGTAAAAAAAAGAATTTCGTAAAGTACTAGTAATTATGAAAAAACTAACCAACAAAGTCTACTTTTTATTTACCCTGGGAATGTTTATTTCCCTAACAGCCATTTCCCAAGAAAGACCAAATATTATCTGGCTCATGGCAGAAGATATTGGACCGGATATAGAATGCTATGGAATGGAAGCTGTAAAAACTCCGGTATTGAATAAATTGGCAGAAAATGGCTTAAAGTTCAACAATTGTTTCGTCACCAATCCTATCTGTTCACCAAGCAGGTCTGCAATGATGACCGGGGTGATGCAAAACAAAATAAACGCCCAGCATCATAGAAGTAACAGGGAGCTGCCATTAGCAGAACCATATAAACCATTCACTTATTTACTCCGCAAAGCAGGATATACCTGCATTTTAGGAAATGAATATGTCATGGGAAAGGGCCGGAAAATAGATGTGAACTTTAAACATGAAGCTATTGGGGAATGGGATGGAAAAAACAAATTTGGCCTATTTGATCAGTACGATATCATCCCAAAAGATGAAACGCCATTTTTTGCCCAAATTCAGTTAAAAGTAACCCACAGAGGCGACTGGTGGGATGAAATCCGTGAAAAGTCTGACCATCCTGTTGATCCGGATAAAGTAAAATTACCTCCGTACATGGCTGATGACCCTGTAGTAAGGCTTGACTGGGCCAAATACCTGGATCAGATGGAATACATGGATCATGAAATTGGTATTATCATTCAGGATTTAAAAGAAAAAGGACTTTATGAAAATACAGTGATTATTTTTATTGGAGATAATGGCCGCTGTAATATCCGGGGAAAAGGCTATCTTTTTGATCCTGGCCTGCATATACCGCTAATTGTGAGCTGGCCGGAAGGAATAAAAACCGGAGCAGTAAGAGATGAAATTGTAAGTGCCACAGATATCACAGCTACAATTCTTGATTTGGCAGGCATTGAGGTTCCTGAATATATGACTGGCAGTTCATTTATGGATGATAATTTTTCAAGAGAATATTCCTATGGTGCAAGGGATTTATGGGATGAAGTAATGGAAAAATCCAGAAGTCTGACCTCAAAAAAATATAAATATATTAAAAATTATATGCCGGAGGTTTCCTGGGATGCACACCAGGCTTATCTGGAATTTTACCGGCCGGCAGTGCATGCCATGCGAAAGCTAAAATTTGAAGGAAAATTAAATGCTGATGAAGCTTACTTTTTCTCTCCTACCAAACCTGTTGAAGAATTGTATGATCTTGAAAATGACCCTCATGAATTAAAAAACCTGGCTGGTGATGATAATTATAAAGATATTCTGAATCAGTTTCGGATTAAACTGAAAGCAACAGAAAAAGATATGACCGCCTCATCCGATGCCTTTCATCCGGTTTATCCAACCGCAGTTGACATCTTAGACTGGGTAAAATACAAACATCCGGAAGCTTATCTGGAAATGTTGAATGGAAAGGAAATTGGATTTCACAAGTACACAACTTTGTATAAAGAAGCGATGGAAAAATTAAAAAACTAGATCGATAATGAAGCACTTTAATTGGTTCATTTTAATTCAAATTATCCTATTGGTCGCCTGTAACTCTAAAGATGAGGCCATAGAAGAAGCTGCTCCAAACATTATTTTTATTTGCCCTGATCAATACCGAAACTACAGCCTGGGCTTTTGGTCAAAGCCTGGGAACAAGGAGTTTTTACAGGGCAATCCCGATCCTGTGTCTACTCCCGCTTTGGATAAGCTGGCAGAAGGCGGAATTGTATTCAGCCGGGCCGTAAGCAATTTCCCATTATGCAGTCCATACAGGGGTATGCTTCTCTCCGGAATGTATCCGTATCAAAATGGTATTACCAATAATTGCAGGGCAGACAGGGATGTGCAACTGAGAACAGATGCCATTTGTATAACCGATGTTTTTGCACAGGCGGATTACAATGTAGCCTATTTTGGGAAGTGCCACTGGCAGAAAACCGAACCTTTATTTGATGAGAACGGGACTTTTGTGGGTTCAAAAGAGGCTCCGGGAGGACATTTTATCAACCGCTATGATACCTATGTTCCGCCAGGACCTGACCGACACAGTATTGATTATTTCTTCCAGGCCTTAAAAGATGACCATTTTAATCCTTTGGTATATTCCAATGATCCAAAAGCGATTGAAGGCAAAAAGGACGGGGAACCTTATAAACCCGGAAAATTTTCTGCAGAACTGGAATCTGAAAAAATTATTGATTATTTGTCCAATACCCATGGCCAGCGTGATCCCCAAAAACCTTTTTTCCTGATGTGGTCGCTTAATCCGCCTCATAATCCATGGACAGAAAAAAGTACTTATATGGAATTTTTTGATCAATACACAGATTCCGGGAATATCCATATTGATCAACTCCTTACCCATGAAAATGCTGATACTGCTGTGGGACACTATGCTCCATACTATTATGCCAATGTGAGTGCAGTAGATCATTTCATAGGGAAAGTACTGGACCATTTGGCCAAACTGGGGCTTTCGGAAAATACCATAATTGTATTTTCCTCCGATCATGGAGAAATGTTGGGAAGCCATGGCAAAACTGGGAAAAACACACCTGAAATAGAAGCTTATAACATCCCATTTATAATTAAATGGGGGGATAAATTAAAACCCAGAATAGAGGATTTAATCTTAAGTGTTCCAGATGTGATGCCTACCCTACTTTCTCTGGCGGGTATGGAAGATAAGATTCCTGATGAAGTGCAAGGAAAAAATTACGCTTCCATTTTAAAAAAATCATCCGGGGACGATTTGGAAAAACCTGCCTCTGCACTTTTCATGAATGGTAATTCCAGAGGAGTTTACACAGGAAAATACATGTTTGTGGTCAACCAGAAAGACGGAAAAGCCGATGAAGTATTTTGTTATGATAACGAAGCTGATCCTAACCAGTTGAATAGAATTCCTTTTGAAAAAATAGAAGCGTCTGTAGGAAAAAAACTGATAAAGGAATTGGAATTTTTACTCAAACAAACAGATGATAAATGGTATCAGGATAAGGTTTGTGGTGAGTTTTTAGACTATTAATCCTGTATTTTTAAGGAGACAAATTGAAAATGAAAAACATGAAATTTATTAAACTACTTCTACTATCTATTGCAGTTTTCTTCGCTATTTCCTTTTCTGCGAAAAAAAACAAAACCATTGTTTCCATTAAGGGGAATCAGTTTTATATCAACGGAGAACTGACCTACAAAGGACGGGAATGGAATGGGCATAAAATTGAAGGGCTTTTAATGAATTCGAGAATGGTTCAGGGAATTTTCGATGATTTAAATCCGGAAACCAGAGACAGGTTTAAATATCCCGATACCCAAAAATGGGATGCTGATAGGAATACAGATGAATTTATTCTGGGAATGGAAGAATGGAAAAAGCACGGTTTGCTGGCTTTTACACTCAATTTGCAGGGAGGAAGCCCCATGGGTTATGGCAATAAGGGTTGGAGAAATTCAACATTCGATGATGAGGGAGCACTCCGATCAGATTACATGGCCCGGTTAGAGAAAATTCTCAATAAAGCCGATGAATTGGGTATGGTGGTAATTCTGGGTTATTTTTATTTTGGGCAGGATCAATACCTGAAAGATGAAAAAGCAGTAATAAATGCTGTAGATAATATCACTAAATGGATCTTGGATAAAGGTTATAAGAATATAATCGTAGAAATTAACAACGAATCCAATGTCCGATATGATCACCCTATTTTGCAACCGGAAAGGGTCCATGAACTGATTGAACGTGTGCAGAAAAAGAAGAAAAAAGAATTTAGTTTATTGGTGAGCACTAGCTATGGAGGAGGATTTTTGCCTTTACCCAATGTGGTAAAATCTGCAGATTTTATTTTGATTCATGGCAATGGAATTAAAGACCCGAAAAAAGTGACTAAGCTGGTAGAAGATACCAGAAAAGTGGAAGGGTATACTCCTAAACCGATCCTGTTCAATGAAGATGACCATTTTGATTTCGATAAGGAAGAAAACAACATGGTAAATGCTATAAAAGCCTATGCTTCCTGGGGATATTTTGATTTTAGAATGGATGGGGAAGGATTTGAAGATGGCTTCCAAAGCGTTCCGGTGGACTGGAGTATCAATTCCGATCGGAAAAAAAGCTTTTTTAATAAACTAAAGGAGATTACCGGCTATTAAGGTGAGGATTTTTTTCTCTACCTGATTTCATTAAATCACCAGGAGTGAAGCATCTCACACTCAAAACGACTACACCTTATCTTAACTACTTTAATAAATTAACATGAAAAAAGTCGTAGCCTTTTTACTCTCTATTGGCCCGGGAATTTTTTGCATTGGTTATACGGTAGGTACCGGAAGCGTAACTGCAATGGCCAAGGCAGGCAGCCAGTTCGGATCTCAATTATTATGGGTTTTGATTTTAAGTTGTCTTTTTTCCTGGACACTGATGGAAGCCTATGGAAGATATGCTGTGGTTACCGGAAGGACCACAGTCAATAGTTTTAAAACAGAACTAAAATATGGAAAAGTACTGGCTATTCTACTCATGGTTGGGATAGTAATAGGGCAGTGGAATTCCCTTTCCGGAATTGTGGGCCTTTCTTCAAGTGCACTTTATGAAATTTCCCGGCTGTTCTTACCTACTTTACCCACCGAAAGTTATTGGGCAGTTCTGGGTATTGCCATCGGCATTCTGTTCATCCTTTACCTGCTTTTAATCCAGGGAAATTATTCATTTTTTGAGAAAGTCCTCATTGTATTTGTCACCATTATGGGGATTTCCTTTATCATATCTATGTTTATTGTTTTCCCTGCTCCTTCAGAAATAGCCCTGGGTTTTCTCCCCACCATTCCAGATGCTCCCGGAGGAAATTTAATGGTTGCGGCATTTGTAGGCACCACAATGGCAGCTCCTACTTTTGTGGTTCGACCCCTGCTGATGCAGGGAAAAGGCTGGGGAATAAATGAAGTTAAAAACCAATCAAAAGATGCTTTTTCCTCTGCGCTTTTGATGTTTGTCATCAGCGGATCCATCATGATTACAGCCATGGGAGCCATGTATTATCAGGGTCTAAGTATCAATAGAGTCATTGATATGGTGAATACCCTTGAACCTGTGGCCGGAAAATTTGCGGTAGCCCTCTTCATGACCGGTGCACTCAGTGCAGGATTGTCGTCCGTTTTCCCCATTCTTATGGTAGCCCCATTGCTGGTGGCGGATTACAAAAATGGCAAACTGGATGTGAAATCAAAGCTTTTTAAAGTATTAACGGCTGTGGCCTGTGTGGTTGGTCTTTCGGTGCCTATCATGGGAGCCAATCCGATTATTGCCCAGATTGCCACCCAGGTAGCCAATGTTTTTGTACTTCCTTTGGCCATTGGCGGGATTTTTTACATCATTAACCAGGAAAAAATTATGCAGGAACACAAAGCGGGAATTATGCTAAATTTAGGCCTGATTGCCGCGTTTATTTTCTCCTGTATCATTTCCTATATAGGTTTTTTAGCCTTAAAAGATTTTTTCTAAGCAAGAATAACTTTCTCCCTGATTACTAATCTTAAACTCACTCTCATGAAAACCTTTTCACCTTTCCAAATTTTCAGTTTTTCCTTATTGCTCATTTATTTGGCTTCCTGTTCTTCTCCTGAAAAGAAGCAAACAGAAGAAACTCCGCCACCTGCAGCCAAAAGTATGAAAATGTCTGAGGAGCAATTGGTAGATTCCCTTCAGTTTTACCGGGAAAATGCCATTATTACCGATTTATTATCAAGAGAAAACCCCGACCTGGAAAGGGAGCTGGCCTCAAAAATTCAATTGAGGGTATTGGAAAAAGAATTAGCCAAGGGAAAAACTAAAATTGGCTGGAAAATGGGTGGTACGGCCACTTCCGATCCGGCTCAATTTGATCCTGTTTTTGGATATATCCTTAATACAAATATGATTGCACCCAATTCCTCTGTCCCAATGGAAACCTTTCCCGGAGGTGGTGCCATGGTGGAAGCAGAGGTAGGATTTATCATAAAAAATGACCTAAAAGAAGGCCTTTCCTCTATGGATGATGCCAAATCCTGTATTGAATATGTGGTGGGTGCCATAGAGTTTGCAAAATCAATTGCCACCACTTCGAATGGAACTCAGGTAAACCCTGCTCATGTTTTGGCCACTGGAATGGGTCAGGCAGGTACCATTGTAGGCACAGTTAAAATTCCGGCTTCTGATTTTGACTTCGAAAATGAAACCGCGAAATGTTTTATAAATGGAAAACTTGCAGCGAAGGGAGTGGCATCCAATATTTATGGAAATCCTCTCAATGCCTTATATGAATTAGCCAATTTGCTTCCAAAATACGGGCAATATCTCAAAGCAGGAGATTTGGTCATTACGGGTTCACTTTATGCAAATCCAACTATTGATGATGCTGCCGAAGTGAAAGTAGAATTTTCAAACCTGGGAACCATTTCATTTAAAACTGAATAGTTTCCTAAACCATATAGTATCGGGGAAATGCTAACCATTCACAATGGTTAAACATCCCTGTTTTCTTTCCATTCATCAAAAGTATTTCACCAAAAAGATGATTCAACTCATCTTAGTGAACACTTAAAAATTGACTTATGGAAAGAAATTATTATATCGATTGGTTGAGAATCATTGCCATACTATTGGTGCTCTATTTTCACACGGCTATGATCTTTACAGAAGAATGGGATTGGCATATCAAGAATGATCAGCTCAGTTATATCTGGCTGGAATTCAACTTTTGGCTGAGTCAGTTCCGAATGCCGCTGTTATTTTTCATTTCCGGAATGGGAACATGCTGGGCATTGAAAAAAAGAACACCATGGGTTTACATAAAAGAAAGACATAACCGCCTAATGCTTCCCGTAATTTTTGCCATGTTTTTTATAGTTCCTCCCCAACTCTATTTTGAGCGATTATTCAATGAAGAGATAGAAGCATCATTCCTCAATTTTTATCCTTCAGTTTTAGATTTTGTGCCCTATCCGGAAGGGAACTTTTCCTGGCACCACATGTGGTTTGTTTTGTACCTTTTCTTTTATTCGGTAATTGGATTACCATTATTTTTATACCTGAGAAAGCCTGAAATAAAACAAAAGTTTAATGCTTTCATCATATCCAATCCATGGTCGATTTATCTTATTTTGGTGTTGCCTACCACTCTTTGCTATTTTTTCATCACCAGTGAATCCAACAGAACTAATGCTTTTATTGATGATTGGTGCTGGCATTCGTATTGGTTTTTGTTCTTTGCAACAGGCTATCTGGTTGGTGTTGTGCCACATTTTATCAATTTTATAACTGCACAAAAAAGAAACTTGTTGGGGATGGCGGTTTTTTCCATTGTTTTGATCAATTTCTTTCGATGGAACCGAATGGAAACCACTCAGGAGACAGATGCTTTGATTTCTTTATTGATGCCATTAAATGCCTGGATGTGGTTATTAGCCATCCTGGCTTTAGGGAAACAATACCTGAACCAACCTCATCCGATTTTAAATTATGCCAACCAGGCTATTTATCCCTTTTATATTTTACATCAAACTGCAATTGTGATTATTGGGTTCTATGTGGTGACTTTAGTGGATGAAAGTATTTTGGCTAAATATCTGTTTATTAGTACATTAAGCCTTGTTTTGAGTGTAGCTTTTTACGAATATTTAATTAGACCATTTGGACTAATTCGTTTTCTTTTTGGGGTGAAATCAAATATTGTAAATAAAAAGAAGTCCTCCGTAAACAAGGGATATTACCATAATGAAAACGATAAGGTAGCCCAACCTGTCTAAAATTGATTTTGAAATGAAATTTTTCTGGAAATATATATTCCCCGGAATTTTCGGATTACTCATTTATAGTACCGTTCGGATCGTAAATGATACCATGAGCAGTGGCTTCAGATTTTGGGAAAGGCCTTTTTATATCACTGCAATTGAGGTGGTAACTACAATTTTAGTCGCCTATATTTTTGATTTTCTCATCAGGCGATTAGAGTCCAAATTTGACTCAGACTTTAAAAATGATTTTTCAACTAAAAAGATAATTAAGGAATTATCTCTGCTTACTTTTTTCACCATCATCATCATTAACCTGACTATTCTCCCAATGGTGGCTCTTACTGATGATGGCCTTACCCTCAGTGATTTTGTTCAGATTAATCTGTTACCTACACTTTTTGTTCAGATCTATTTTTTGGTTCGTAGGGGTAATTTTTATTTACATGAATTTATAGCCAGTCGGGTGAAATTGCAAAAACTGGAAAATGAAAGGCTTAAAACTGAATTGTCATTTCTGAAAAGCCAGTTCAGTCCACATTTTCTTTTTAATGGCTTAAATAACATATACTTTCAGATGGATAAAAGTATTCCTGAAGCCAAAACGAGTATTGAAAAGCTATCAGAACTGCTTCGGTATAATTTATATCAGGAGCAACAAAAACTGGTTCCCATCTCGAAAGAAAGTAAGTTTATACATTTATATGGGCAGGTTCATAAATCCCGAAGGAGTAAAGATTTAGATGTAAAGGAAAATTTATCGACTTCTGAAAAGGAAATCTACCCTCATCTACTGATCCCTTTGGTAGAAAATGCCTTTAAATATGTGGGAGGAACAACTCCAGAAATTTCAATGATTTTGGAGGAAAAGGAGGGTAAAGTAAGCTTTGAAATAGAAAATACGATTCGCCAGGTTAATCAGAATAGATCAAATGGAATAGGGCTTAAAAATCTGAAAAGAAGGCTGGAAATCCTCTATCCTAACCAACATAAATTTTCTACATTTATAGATGATAAATCATTTAAAGCCCACTTAGAAATAAGGATATGAAAAAAATAAAATGTGCCATAGTGGATGATGAACCAATTGCTTTAGAGGGGTTGAGAGGCTATGTAGAAAAAATTCCTTATCTGGAATGTGTGGGGGAATTTTCTTCAGCTTTGGATTTATTGGAAAAAATAGATCAGATTAACCCTGAGTTGCTTTTTCTGGATATTCAAATGCCTTACCTCACCGGGATAGATTTTTTGAAGTCATTAAAAAAACCGCCAAAAGTAGTATTTACCACAGCCTATGATAATTATGCACTGGAGGGATATGAATTGGATATTGTAGATTATCTCATGAAACCCATTTCTTTCAATCGTTTCTTGAAAGCATGTGAAAAGGTAAAAAAAGATTTAAAGGAGGACCCTCCCGATAGTTTTTTCATCAAGACTGATAAAAGGACAGAGAAGATTTTTTATGAGGATATTCAATATATCGAGGGTTTTCAAAATTACCTGAAATTAAATTGTCTTCAGGAAAAACATATCGTGCATATTACCCTTAAAAGTTTTTTGGAACAACTTCCGGAAACTCAATTTATTCAGGTTCATAAATCATTTATCATTAATCTGAAGGCAATTAAAGCCCTGGAGGGTAATCAACTAGTGATAGGAAAAGACAAAATTCCCATCAGCAGATCTTATAAAGATGAGGTAGTAGAAAAAATTATTAATTCGAAATTAATCAGAAGATAAGTAATTGAATTTATATTTTTTTAGAGGAAAAATAATTCCATTTTTTCACTTACCCCATAGTACAGGATAGTACATAAATGGAATATTCGTACCTTAAAAGAATTCTGACACCTTATTGATGCATTTTTCCTACCTTGGGTTTATATTTAGTACGCTTTTTAACCCAAAAGGTAAAAGGGATCAAAATTTTACTTTTCTATTAATTTTATGAAGATCGGGCAAAAATCATTTATCCCATCTCCAGCGAAAAAAGCTGTACCCAAAACAGTGCAATTTGATCAGCAGGGTTTCCCGGGAAAATCTGACCCGGAAATCTGGTTGCTATTTAAGAATGGTGACGATGATGCCTTATGCCATATTTATAACACCTATGTAGAAAAATTATTCATTTTTGGTCACCAGATCACCAGAGATAAAGATAGAATTAAAGATAAAATCCAGGATTTGTTTATTCATTTAAAAATGAAGCGAAAATCTTTGGGTGAGGTAGTTTCCATTAAGGCTTACCTGTACAAAAGTTTGTGGAGAATGCTGCTGGAAAAATCAAAGAAGAATGATTTTGTTATTTATGATGGAAATCAAAATCTGAATGCTGGAGGTTTTTCCATAAAAATAAATGCCGAAGTAGAGCTCATTGAAGGAGAAACCTATCAGGAAAGACTTCAATTTTTAACAAAGGAATTAAACAAGCTCTCAAAAAAGCAAAGACAGGCTATCGTACATTATTATTATGAGGGATTTTCTCATGAAGAAATTGCCTATATCATGGGTTTGAAAAATAAAGATTCTGCCAGAAAACTTATATACAGAGGAATTGAAAGCCTGAAAGAAAAAATTTCGGCTATAAAATACCTCCTTTTTCCCCTAATCCTCCTGATGTTAATTGGTTAGAAACCTTCTCAAAAAGGTATTTTCCAATTACTTTAAAATTTTAAAAAAATTTTTCCTCAAAAATGTCCCAACTTTTCATTTCTTCCCTCTATTAAGGTAAAGGGTATTAGATTGAAGGTAATACCAGATAATTCACTGGATAATATCAGGTGAATTTGCAAAATTTTTAATTGTACGGGTACTTAAATGAATTATAAGGATTATACCATAGAGGATTTTATAAAAGACGACCTTTTTGTGAAGTGGGCCAAGAATGCTGACCATGAATCAGGTGAGTTTTGGGAAAAATGGATTCAGAATAATCCGGCCAAGCGAAAGGACATATTACAGGCAAAACATATTGTTCAGAATCTGGAATTGGCTTATACTCCAGAACTTCAGGAAGAAGATTACCTTGAAATGTTCGAGAAGATATTTAAGGAGGATCACTCTCACACTATAGCATTTGAAGAGGAACAGGAGAAAAGCTTTCTTCAAAATTATAAAAAAATTGCAGCTGTTCTTTTACCCCTTTTATTAGCCTTTGCTGGTGCCTATCTTATTGTTGAAAATTTTGAAAATTTAGGAAAAGAAAAAATCACAGCCACGGAGCTTCTGGAAAAAAGTACCCCCAAAGGGATGAAAAGTACACTTACCTTAGGTGATGGGACTACGGTAAAATTAAATGCAGAAAGTTCGTTGAAATTTTCCCGGTTCTTTGAAGGAGAAACCAGAAAGGTTTTTCTCACTGGTGAAGCCTTTTTTGACGTCACTGAAAATCCTGCCAAACCATTTATTGTGGTAGTTAATGATATTGAGGCAAAAGTATTAGGGACTTCTTTCAACATTAATTCATACGAAGGAGTTGAAATTTCCCTGGTAACCGGAAAGCTCAAAGTTTCAAATCAGGAAGGAAATAGTTTTATTCTAAAACCAAATGACCGAATTACCTATAAAAAAACTGGTGAAGTGGTAAAAGATAAGTTTGATCCTAAAGAAGTGGTGGCCTGGAAAAATGGAACGATTTTATTTCAGGAAGACGATTTTCGAACTATACTAAACAAGCTGGAGAGGTGGTATGGAGTCACCTTTATTCTAAAACCGGGGCTGTCTTTTAAAGAAAAATTCACGGGCCGTTTTCAGGATGAATCACTGGAAAATGTGCTGAAAGGAATGAAAATATCATTCAATTTTAAATATAAAATTGATGGGAAAATTGTAACACTAACTCATGAAAATAAATGAAAAAATGCACTTTTTTTAATAGTTCCTAATCAAAAAAAGCTGGAACGTTCCTGATGAAATTAATGACCTCATTAGGAAAACCCCAGCTTTAAAGCTCTTTTATTGCCCCATTTAGTTGGCGCCAAATTGTGCAATAGCAGAGCCAGACAGTATCAAGCAATTTTTTTTACTTAAAACCGAGTCTAAAATATGAAATTGAAATTACTAAGACAAATTATTATTATGTCTAAGCTTTTGGTATTTGGCATTTTTGTCCAGTCATTCTTCTGCAGTTTTTTGCTGGCCAATGAAGGTAATGCCCAGAAAGAGAAAGGAAGTATTCATGATATTGAGGTTCATGTCTCTTCCAAGAACGTATCGCTTAAGAAGGCTATCGCTGAGTTGGAAAGAAAAACAAATTTTAGTTTTACCTTCACCGATGCCACACTCAATGAAAATGAAAAAGTTAAAATAATTGGTGGAAACAGTAGCGTTGCTGAATTGTTATATACCATCTCCAAGCAAACTGGATTGCGTTTTACCAGGATAAATAACAATATACACATTTCTAAAAACACCAATAAATTCCCCAACTTAAAAGAAAGTGTTACGGAATTCCAGCAAGTGAAAATAAGTGGAAAAGTAACAGATGACACCAATGAGCCACTTCCAGGGGTAAGTATTTTAATTAAAGGAACTTCATCAGGAACGACTACCGATTTTGATGGAAATTATTCACTCAGTGTAACAGAAGGTTCTACTCTACAATTTAGTTATATTGGCTATGTTACTCAGGAATTAGAAGTAGGTGCACAGTCTGTGATTGATGTTTCCCTTAAAACTGACTTAGCACAATTGGAAGAGGTAGTCGTAATTGGTTATGGAGAGAAAAGCAGGACTTTGCTCACCGAATCTATAGGAACAATGGATTCAGAAGAAATTCAAAAATTACCCATATCCAGTGCCGATCAGGCCTTACAGGGTAGAATTTCCGGTGTTCAGGTTACCCCAATGGATGGTACTCCGGGAGCTCC
Source organism: Flexithrix dorotheae DSM 6795 (assembly GCF_000379765.1). Classification (GTDB taxonomy): domain Bacteria; phylum Bacteroidota; class Bacteroidia; order Cytophagales; family Flammeovirgaceae; genus Flexithrix; species Flexithrix dorotheae. Next base: position 38,897 of record NZ_KB903498.1, on the reverse strand, counting down.
AACAGCCATCAGAATCAGGGGTGTGGGTACGGTAGGAAACGCACAACCATTATTCGTAATTGATGGGGTTCCGGTTGGGAAAAACACAGGGGGTAATCCAAATGGGCCTATTACCAACCCGCTTTCTACACTAAATCCTTCTGATATTGAAAGTATATCGGTGCTCAAAGATGCCTCCGCTGCAGCTGTATATGGTGTAAGGGCTGCCAATGGAGTAGTAATCATTACAACCAAAAGAGGAAAACAGGGTAAGCCGCAAATCAATTTTGACGGATATTATGGGGTACAAAAACTTCCGAGTATGTGGGATATGAATAATACAGATCAGTATATTGCCCTTACCGAGGAAGCTTACAACAACTTTAATATTCAAAATGAGCTTTCTCCTGACGACCCAAGTTACTTAATTTTGCATCCAGACCTACAGCCAGGTTCACCTTACAGAAGTATTAATGAAGACTGGGCGGGTGATGTAAAAAATAATAATGCACCCATTCAGAATTATAACCTCTCGGTTTCCGGAGCAAATGACAATGCAAACTATTTCGTTTCTGCAGGATATTTTAACCAGGATGCAGTATTGAACAAATGGGAACTTGACCGGTATACATTCCGGGCAAATGCGGACTATAAGGTAGGCAAAAGGTTTAAGTTTGGAAATACTTTTACAATGTCCTATCAGGAAGTATTTAGAGGTGTGAATGGAGGAGGAGATGGATTTTTGCTGGCCAATGCAGCCACCATGCCTCCATTTTTTGAAATCTATGATTATAGAAATGAAATTCCGGGAAACAGATATGGCTACAATGGCAATGAGGATGTAAATGGATTAATTATCGGAAACCAAAATGGGATCAACCAGATCAGAGATAATTATGACAGAAGTACCAGAATGCTGGGTAGTATCTATGGTGAATTGGAAATTATCAATGGTTTAAAATTTAAATCAATGGCCTCTATTGATATGAATTGGGGCAGAAATGATTCCTGGAATCCTGGTTATACTGCTGCTGAGATGGGGTTGAACAGACCAAACCAGGAAAGAACAGATAGTAGAAGTGAGGGTTATACACAGGTATTCACCAACACCTTAAATTACGATAAAAATTTTGGCGACCATAACTTCAATGTTTTAGCCGGATTAGAATATCAAAAATTAAGATCTACTTCGCTTTCAGGGAGAGGAGAAAATTTCCTTTCTGCAGATCCTGACTTTTATATTAATGTGAAAAATGCCTCAGAAAATTTACTGATTGGAGGTGGAGCCGGGGAAGGCGCTTATGTGGGATATATAGGAAGGTTTAGTTACGATTACATGAAAAAATATTTGGTAACCGCTACGGTAAGAAGAGACGGAACTTCAAGCTTCTCTCCGGAAGATGATAGAAGATGGGGAACCTTTCCATCCGTATCTGCAGCCTGGAGAGTAAGTGAGGAGGATTTCTTTAATGGAATAAATGCCATTTCCGAACTTAAAATAAGAGGTAGCTGGGGACAATTGGGTAATGATCAGACCACTGCTTTCCCGCATGTGTTTAGAGTTTCTCCAACTCCAGATTATGGATTGGCAGGCTCTACTTCTGTACAGGCCCCGGCCCCGGTAAACTTTGTAAACAAGGAAGTGATATGGGAGACAAACGAAACATTTGATGTGGGCTTTGATATGACTTTTCTGGATAACAAATTCGATCTTTTAATGACTTATTACAAAAGAACCACCAAGGATTTTTTAATCTCTCTGCCATTACCAAGAATTACCGGGTTTGAAAATACACCCGCAAACGTAGGTGAAGTAGTGAACTCGGGTATAGAGTTGGAATTAGGCTACCATCAAAACTTTGGAGAGTTTAATCTTGACATTGCTACTAACCTTACCACTGTAAAGAATGAATTAACTGCATTGGCTCCGGGAATTGAAGAATTTTCTTCCAATGAAATTTACAGAACCGGAATCGGGCAACCCATCGGTTATTTCTATGGTTACCAGACTGCGGGAATTTACCAAACCGATGCGGAAGCAGCTAATGCCCTTCCTGATGCCAATTCTCAGGGTGCAAGAGCAGGGGATGTGATTTTTGTAGACAATAACGGTCCCGCTCCAGAGGGTGCTCCTGATGGACAGCAATTCTCAGGTGAACCTGATGGAGAAATCAATTTTAACGACCGGACCTATTTGGGAAAAACCATTCCTGATTTCTATTACGGAATAAATGTAGGAGCCAACTATAAGGGATTCGACCTTAGTATTTTCTTTCAGGGTGTTTCCGGAGTACAGTTATACAATGAATTCAGAAGAGATGGGGAAAGGCTTACTGGAAGTGGACGAAATGTAATGAGTACTACTGCAAATCGATGGACTGGTCCTGGAACAAGTAACACCATGCCAAGAGCAATCGCTACCGATCCCAACGACAACAACAGATTTTCTGACAGGTTTGTAGAGGATGCCGGGTATTTTAGGATGAAAAACTTGCAGCTTGGATACTCTTTACCCAAATCTCTATTGGATAAAACCAATTCTATCCAAAATGTTAGGGTTTATGTTTCAGGTTCTAACCTGTTGACAATTACCAATTATTCAGGACCAGATCCCGAAGTCTTTACTTATAGAGCAATATCAAACCAACTGGGAGCAGGAACAGATCAGGGAAATATTCCCCAGACCAGAACCCTGCAATTAGGACTACAAGTTGGTTTCTAAAAAGGTAGAAGGTAAAGCATTCATAACTGGAATAAAAAGAGATAACATAGAATTCAAAAACATGAATTCTTAAAAATTAAAATAGATATGAAAAGAAAAATAAAATATAGTTTTTTACTACTCAGCTGTTTGCTTGTTTTTAGCGAATGTGAAAAAAGACTGGACCTTTCTCCACTTGGAGAATTGAACTCTCAAACTTTTTACAATACTGAAAAAGATTTTGAGGCTGCCTCTCTGGCTCCATACTCTACGCTCCTTAATTTATACTTCGATCAAAATGGAAGGGGATGGTTTAAAGGAATTTTGTATCCTGGAGATGATGTAAGAAACCCCCAAGGCAGCAATGCACAGGAAGAATTTCGATGGTTACCCAACGATGGTGAATTCAATTATTTGTGGAATGAATCTTACAAAGGGATTATGAGAGCAAACGTAATCATGGATCGATTACCTCTTGCTGATGGTTTCTCTGACGAGGGAAATAAAGCTCGATTTGAAGGAGAAGCCAAATTCCTAAGGGCCTATTTTTACTTCGTGTTGGTAAGAAATTATGGTGAAGTTCCCTTAGTATCTGAAGTGGTGACAAGCATTGAAGATTCGAAAATTGGCAATGCCACATTCGCAGAATTATGGGATTTTATTGAATCAGATTTAAAAGTTGGGCAGGAAAATCTTCCAGAATCCTGGGATGCCGACAATGTAGGCAGGGCTACTTCCCTTGCAGCAACCGCCTTACTTGGAAAAGTAAAATTATTCCGGGCACAGTGGGAAGGAAATGCGGCTAAGTATGCAGAAGCGGCTACAGAGCTAAACAAGCTGGTAGGAAAATTTAGTCTGATGGAAGATTTTGGAGCAAATTTCTCTGAAAATTCTGAAAATAATGCAGAGTCTGTATTTGAGATTCAGATGACAAGAGGAGATTTTAATCCCTGGTTGCCTACAGATTTTGGTCTTCCTCAAAACCAAAATGTTGGAGCAGCCGGTACAGGTAGAAAAGTATTTATGGGGACTTCCTGTCATAATGGAAATTGCGCCCCCGGTGCTAATAGTGATGGTTATGGCCAGGTGCATATTACCAGTTCTCTCCAAAATGAATTTGAAGATGGTGACCCCAGAATTTTCCATACTTTTTATCAGGAAGGAGAAGATTATGCAGGTGCACCATATGATCCTGCCTGGTCAATTACAGGAGCTTCTCCAGCCAAATATTTGAGACCATTCGTAACCGGACAGTTTCCTCCCAACTGGAGTGGAAATAATGAAAGGGTAATCCGATATGCAGATGTATTATTAATGCTTGCGGAAGCGGAGTTGCTTGGCAATGGAAATGTAGCCAGAGCCGCAGAGCTCATCAATATGGTGAGAGAAAGAGCCAGAAATAATTATGAAATTGTGAATGGTGATCCTGCTCCGGCTGATTTATTACCAGCAAGATCTGCTGCGGTAGATCAAAACCAGATGTTCCAGTGGTTGATGCACGAAAGAAGAGTAGAACTTGCTTTGGAATGTCATCGATATGATGATTTGGTAAGATGGCACCGGGCCAATCTGATAAACATTAAAACAGATATTGATTTTGGAAATACACTTGCTCAGCAAAACTGGGAACCCAAACATTTGATCAAGCCTATTCCACAATCTGAAATAGATAATAATGGAAACTTAAAACAAAATATAGAATATCAATAGCATATATAAAAAGCGCCAACAATTTATTAATGCGAACCTATTATTTGACAAAGGAGAAATGAATAAAAATCTCCACTTGTTAGATGTTTTATTTTCATATTAATTAGAATAAAAGGACCAGTATCATGTGCTGGTCTTTTTTTATTTATGATGGAATTGAGTAAAAGCCTAAACTTCAATAAAATATATTTTATATTATATAATTTATAATCTATATTTTATAGAATATAAAGCAGGCGTAAGCTTTCCTTGTGCTGATTACCAGCTATTCAAATAAACCGTTATGAGCTTCCTGTAATTAATAAGAACCTTATTTAAGCAACAGTGTTCCACACCGGGTGCTCCACACCGGGAACTATTATTTCCGAGAAAAAGTAATCTCTCTATCAGCCTTTTATAGCAAAATAATACACAGTTAATTTTGAATTATTACTTAAAAGCATTGTTAACCATCACTTTAAAAACAAGAAATGCAAAAGGAAGGGAAGTAAAGTATGTGGGAATAGCAGAATGGTAATTTCCTGACCCTATTAAAATCAAAACCCCGATTCCAACAAACACTAAATTCCTCCCACAAAAAAGGCTTGTCTCTGTGTTTTTCCAAATAGGGCTAAAAATAAGACAAACTGGCCAAATGAAAATAAGAAAGTGGGCAATATCCAAATATTTGAGCTTGCACCAAAAATTGTATAAAGCTGAATCAATAAAAAAGGATTTTTAATTCGAATCCAATAAAAATCGAATTAAAAATCCTACGATAATGCTTCGGAATTTCAAGTTCCGAAGAGCCTTTGTACTACTTATTTTTTATCCAAAAATATCCGTATCCAGTTTACCAGTACTGTCTGAGAAACTTTCAGTTTCTATACCCATGGTGTTCAGCATACTTACAAACAGATTGGACATCGGCATCTGATCTTCATATTTTATATATTTTCCATGCTTCACACCCATTTTAGAACCACCAGCCAAAACCAGTGGATAATTGATGGCATCATGCGTGGTACTACATGCACTTCCATAAAGCACCATTGTATTTTCCAGTAATGAACCATATTCGTCATGGGTATTTTTCATTCGATCCAGGAAGTAGGCATATTGTTTGGCCAGCCATTGGTCGTATCTTCCCCACTCCTGCCAGTGATTTGCCGATTTATCATGGCTAATGGCATGGTGACCTCTCTGCAATCCAAGTGCAATTTTTGGGAAATTTTCACCAAATCCCATTCCATCTTCCCTGGCCATCATATAAGTCATTACTCTTGTTAAGTCCACCTGCATGGCCAAAACCATTAAATCAAATGTAGATCGGATATAACCCTGAGGATCAACTGTGGCATTCACATTCAAATTCAGGTGATCTGCATTAAAATCTTTCATGGGAATGTCCAGCCATTCTTCATTCCTTTTGATTTGTGTTTCTACCGAATTCAGAGAAGTCAGGTATTCATCCATTTTCTGCTGATCTGATTTTCCCAGCCTTTTCTGTAAATTTTTGCTGTCTTCCAGCACCAGATCTACAATTTTTTTATCTTGTTGAAGACTTTTCTTTCTGGCAGCCGAAGTTTCCCCACTACCTCCCTGGGCGAAATATCTTTCAAAAATTTGTCTTTGTCTGTGTTCTGAAGGAAGTGGTTTTCCAGTGTGATCAAAGGAAAGTGTGGAAACCCTGGATTTGTAACCCACACCGCCATCAGTAGATAAGGCCAGATAGGGATACCGGGTGTATTTACTATAATGTTGCGCCACTACCTGATCTACGGAAATATTGTTTTTGTATTCATTTCCTCTTAAATCTCCTCCGGTAAGCCAGGTATCCCCCGCCAGGTGACCAAGCAGGTTTCGGCTTCTGGGATGGCTCAATCCCTTAATGATAGACATTTCATCTCTAAAAGGAGCAAGAGGAGATAAGGTTTTGGTCAATTTGTAATCCCGACCTTCTCCGATTGGAAACCAACTCCAGTTCTTGTGATCCGGATTTTCTTCGGGGGGTAAACCACAACCATTAGGAAAGTACACAAAACAAAGACGCTTTGGTACTTCACTGGAAGTGCTACTTCCCATAAACGGATCGCCCATGGCCTCAAGATAAGGTAACATACAAGTTACCCCAAGACCTTTTAGAAATGTTCTTCTGTCTAATTTCCAGGATTTTTTTCCCATTTTTTTATTGGTTAAAATTCCCCTCTGAATGAAGGGCTGGTTACAATATGTTCAAAAACGGATTGAAAGCGGTAATCATCTTTACGAACTGCTTTCACAATCGCCTCAATTTCCTGCTCATCCACGAAAGTCACATCTCTACCAAGGGCATAGGAAAACAAATGTTTCACCAACGACCGGGTAAATTCGTCACTTTTCATGTTTAAAATATACGATTTTATTTCATCAATTCCATTTACTGCTGCTCCATCAGGCAATTCAGCTTTTACATCAATAGGTTTATCTTTGGCTACTGTCTGGAATATACCCACTGCATTGTAATTTTCAAACACAATTCCATAGGGATCAATTTTTTTATGGCAATCCATACAGGAAGCCTTATCCCTATGTAAAAACAGCTGCTCTTTTAGAGTCAGTTTTTCGAATCCCGGGGTTTCAGGATCGAGTTCCGGTACATTTGGCGGTGGATCCGGAGGCCTGTCCCCCAATATTTTGGACCTTAACCAAACCGCCCGTTTTATGGCGTGGGCCTGAGTACCATCAGAATGCCCACTTAAGAATGCACCCTGAGAAAGCAAACCGCCTCTGTGCAAATCCTTACTTACCGGTACTGCCCGGAATTCATTTCCTTTTACTCCCTCAATTCCGTAAAATTCAGCAAGGTTCTGATTGAGCATAGCAAAATCGGATTCTATCAGATTCAGTATACTCAAGTCTTCCTTCAGCACATAATGGATAAAGTGGTAAGTCTCTTCCGACATATCAGCTTTCACAAACCTGGTGAAATCTCTGTATTCATTCACATTGGTGCTCATGCTTTCATGCCGGTCCACCCTTAGCCATTCATTCGAAAATCTCCGGATCATATCCCAGGCTCTGTCATCCTGTAACATCCTCCTTACCTGTTCTTTCAGATCACTTTTATCATGAAGATCGCCATCTTCTGCCAGTTCGAGCAACTCCTCATCTGGAGGAGCATTCCAGAGAAAATAAGATAGCCGGGAGGCCAGGTAAAATTCTTTGTCTTCTTCCGAGGCATCTTTTTCCGGTTCTGCCAGATAGATAAACTTAGGCGAGCACAAAACTGCAATTAGTACTTCTTTAATGCTATCCTCATAACGATCGAAATCGCTTCTGGTATTTCGCCAGAATTTCATATAGGGATCAAGTTCTCCTTTCTCCAAAGGCCTACGGTAAGCATCCTCAATAAACCTTGTCAGGATTTCACGGGTATATGCCTCTTCATTGTCCTTTTCATCTGAAGGGAAAAAGATTTTTGTATGACTTTCCGGAGGCCATGTGGGGTAAAAGGGAGCCTCAAATTCTATTTCTTTAATCAACAATGGAGGTCCGGAATCCTTATTATCTTTCACCAGATAATCATTCCATAATCCCACAATCATGATGTTGGCCAGGATTTCTGTTTCTACCGTATCAATCATTGGAATAGGCAGGTTTTCTAATCTTCCCTTAAAAGTGTAAGTCTCTGGTTCTCCAAGTTTGGCTTTTACGTATTTGAATGTATCAAATGTTTTATAGTCCATCCCATCATCTGTTCTTGCTCCGGCAAAAGTTCTGATAGAAGGAATTTCATTGTCATATTTGGCTTTACTTTTTTCTGCTTCAGATTTCAACTCTAAGGTAATAGGATGATCTTCCGGAAACGGAGTGACTACTACCCTGCTGAAACCTACAAAAAAATTGCCCCCAATTGTCAGCGTATGTTCTCCTTCCTTTAAGTAAGCCAGGGTAATGGGTGTTTTGATCTCCGCTTCATTTTCCATTGCCTGATCCAGATGAAGTCTTTCCTGCAGCTTATGATTATCCACTTTCAACTGCATGGAAGGCATGGCATCAGCTGGTACAAAAGGATGGCCAAAATCAATTTGATAATAACCTTCTTTTGGGGCATTAAATTTAAAAACAGCCCGGCTTTCTTCTGTTACCTCTTTGGGAATAAGCTGGTTATTTTTTAATACCAGATTAGCTTTTTCCTTGGCCTCTTTTGGAGTAAGATAAATGGCTCCCTCAATTCCTTCAGCAATTTTCTTGTCCCTCAAACTGATAAATCCTTCTTTTTGAGAATACCACTGATAGCCTTTGGATGCTTTTACCCTAAATTCAAAATCACCTTTCATTGGGAAATAATTTCTGAAAAGTAATTTCAAATTAGGGGATGGGCCCTGCCATGATTTTGGAGTAACTTCTTTGTGTGGAAGTGCAGAATATAAAATAATACCCTCATCCACCACTTCATACCGATCAGCATCGGAACCCCTCATACCTACACCAATATTTTTCTTTATTTCGGTAAGTTGAGCCTCTTCTTCACTATTCAGTCCTTTTTTAGGCTTACCGTTTTCATCTAATATCTCCACCACAAAATCATCAGGATTAATAGGTGCACTTTGATAGCCTCCTATTCTTCCAGCAGGCAAATCTTTACCTATGCCCTTTCCAAAAGTAACCTTATAATGTGTAACTGGTGGTTTCTCTGCAGGAGCAATGGCTTTGTCCAGAGCTTCTCTGGCTATTTGTTTGTAATAATCAATATGCAGTGGCGAAACCTGCAATACCTGGCCGTTATTGCTAAATCCCATTTCCGATTTGGCATCGTCAGGTAAAACTTCACCAAACTTTACGGGAACATTCAATAACTTATTCAGGGAATTGGTATACTGATTTTTGGTAAGTCGTCTGATAACTGCTTTTTGCTCCGATTTCCTGATTTCTACTGCATAGTGAATTGAGGCTGTAATCCAGTCTACTAAAACCCTTCTTTCATCATCATTTAATTGTTTCTCATCCTCTGGTGGCATTTCGCCACTATTCACCATATTCAGCATATGGCGCCAGGTTTCTGCATCCTGCCCATGCACCAAATCAGGGTCTATTTTATCTAATCTTAAGCCCCCTTTTTGTTCATCTTCCCCATGGCACTCGATACAATATTTTTGGGTAATTGGACTGATGTCTTTTACATATTCAATATTTTCCAGCGTTTCATCAATCAGGCTGGACTCCATGGCAGCCAATCCATCTACTGCGTAGGGATCATCTCCAAAGAATGCCCTTACTTCTTCTGGTAAATTCTTAGTTAAGAAATTAGATCCGTGTGTAAGTGAGCCTCCATAATGACCAGTTATACTCAGGATAATGACATTTACAAACAGGGCAAAATGATAGGAGTTAAACTTTTTGTTTTCCGATTTTGACACATTTTGTCTGATGACAATTAGCCAAATACTCAAAACAGCAGTAGCCAGCCCCAACCACTTGTGAAGTTGAAAAACATTACTTCCATATTCTCCAGAGGCCGCCAGCAGTGTCCCTGCTATTACAGTAGGAATGGCAGAGAAAACAGCCAGCCACAATAAAGCTCCACATGCAGGCTGGAGCTGTAAAGAAGGGCGGACAAAACTAAAAACTTCTAAGGCAAATAGCCCTAATAAAATTCCGATGGGCAAATGAACCAAAAGGGGATGAAACTGGCCTAAAAATGCCAGTGCCCAATGCACGTCCTCCTCACTTAAAGGTATAAAAGCCAGTGCTATTAAGAGACACGAAAAAACTATCGCACCAATAATGAGCGGCTTTCCACTAGTATATTTATCAATTTTATCCAACGGCAGTATTCTGGTTCTAAGTGATTTAATAGGTAATTTTAGCTCTTGAAGTAAATTGAGTTTTGCCAGATTTCCAAGAATTTTACCGATATTTTGCGCCTTTCATTCGCTGAATTGGTATATTCGATGGCTGGCCATTCCATTCAATTTCAAAAGTACATTTTCTAGAAAAGGAATGTCATACTTTTACCAGCCATTACACCTTCGGGTAAAAGTACACTTATTTCACTTTTTCCACTTTTTTCATTCCACCTGATTTGTATATTTTCAGCTCCGGATTTCAGCTTTGAAGTAATTGAAAAATAGAGATTTGACAATTTTCTACCAGGATCTGAAACCGAAATTTCCTTTACCTCATTTCCATCCGTCCTGATCATCACCAGGCCCGGACTCTCAGCAGATAAGATCAGGTCATCATTCAATTGAATTTCTCCACTTTTATAAAACACAATTTGATATAAATTCAATCCTTTATGTGTTACTGCCTGAAGATTTTTCGAATTTTCTAAAACTTCCACCCTATTTTCAGGATGGTTTTCCATCCCCTCTGCTGAAGTAGCAGGCACTACATAATATTCATAGGCAGACTCATTTGGGTGACTTCCATGATCCAGCCATAATTTAAAAGCATCCAGTTTTACTTCCTCTTTTGGAGAGTCTGATTGTCGGTTAATTTTAAACCAACTACCTGAAACCTGATCATTTTGTAAATTTACAATGGTAGGTTCGGGAAAAATATAGCCTACTCCATCATGATAAATTTTTGTTACCTCTTTCAATTCTCGTTCTCCTTTCTCCAATAATTTCTTTTCCCCATTTTCCCAAACAGAAACTTCTCCATTTAGTAAACATTGATTTAAGGTAGTGGCCACCGGATATTCCGATCTGGAAGAAATCCCGGCCCCAAGGCAAACATAAATATCATCAAAAAAGAACCAGGACTTCCTGGCTTTAACCAGATCGTGCGGACTTATAAAATCAAAAGCAGCTGCACCATAATTTCCATTAGTTATGGCCCCTACAAAATCGGTTAACCCATCTTTTTGAATACCCTCCTCGGGGATAAGCGATGGTTTTTGAAGAATAGTGGCTCCTGGAATTTTCTGCCAGTCATAAACCGGCCAAATGTCATATAATTCTCTTCCGGTAATGGAAATATGATTTACACCATCTCCCCGATAATGATTATACAGACCCTCCCCATTGTAAGGTACTTCCATGTTATTATTTCTGGTGGAATACATTCTTACTGAAGTAAAAAAATCAGGTCGCTGGAATGTAAAATGTTCGGATTGCCAGAAAAAGGTAGCGTGTGAGGTAGTCGCTTTTTCCCCTTCCAAACAAATGGCGATTATCTCTTCTATCTCATTTTTTCTGTAAGTAGAAGCCTTTAGTAATTTTATTGCAGTGCTTGCATTTTGGGGTTTTAGTGTTCCTTCCCTTGTGATGCTTCTGTTTTTAGCAGCAGGATCCGGAAATTTTGCGTAAACCATATGTTTGCAGATGCCATCCAGATAATAATCTGTCAACTGGTTTATTTTCTCATTGGAAAAAGCATATTTGGTTCCGGCTACATAGGCGGCCCATTCGGCAAAAGCATAGGCATATCCCAAGCCATAGGAAAGGGTATTGTTAACTCTGTCCTTCCGGTGGTGAAAACTGTAATCATATTGCATTCCTCTGCCAGTTGCAAATTTTATTTCGCCTTCAATCACTTCAATTACTTCATCAAACCCGTCCCCATCCTTATTATACAAAAGGTTTTTAGCCAAAATTCCAGCTATTTTAATCCTGTCACCACTTGGTCTTGCCCCGGAAGCATTGAGATGTGCTCTTCCAATAATTGGCTGGGTTTTTTCCACCAAATCCCCTGGTAAATCGCCATCCATAATCAAGAGTAAGGTGACCAGATTAGTAGGTGTACCAATCTGATTATGCCACCAATTGTCACATATAAAATCTTTTTTTACCCAGAAATTCAGGGCCGATTCAATCGCTGCTTTTAGTTTTTTACTTTTATAATATGATGATTTTTTACTTTTATAAGCTCTGGCCATTAAAACCATATTGCTTAAATGATTTCTATTCTCAAATCCGGTGCGGGAAACATCTTCATAATTAATATAATCCCAGCTGCCATCAGAAGTAATATCATTAAGTCTTTGTTTAATTATTTCATCCTTGACTCCAGCATCCATAGCTACTTCAATCACACGCTGGCGGACAATTTCAAGATCAGGTTTAGGGTAGGCACTAATGGTGAACAACATGAGAACCAGGTTCACCAGTATCAATTCTTTTTTCATTTTCAATTTAGTTTGTTGTCATTCCCATGAGCAGGGAAGATTATCTAAAAATCAAGATAATATACAATATTAACAAACCTCATTAAAAGATAGAATTGTATGTAGCCCAAAATGTAATTGTAACTGCCCTTAAGAGAAAATTAACCATCAAATTAAAAATAGATTAATTTACTCCCTGCAAATAAGGTTTTGTATCTCTATCATTAAAAATGTCTGATCTACCGCTTCTTTAAGTTGCTCCAGTTCCGAGTTGGAAAATACAAAAGCCATATTGTTGAAGGAAGTCTTAACCACAAAATCCTTATTGGCTTTACAACATCTCATTGCCAGAGACTCATTGGTTTCGGATATTTCCCTGGAAAATAAAACGAAGGAATCTATTGATAAATAAAGTGCTACATTTCCGAAAACTATATGGACATGATCTTTGGAAGGGCCTTTTGCTGTAAAACAAAATTCGTTCTGGTGGTAAATGTAATTTTTGCTCTTCTCCATGTGGATTGGATTTTTACTGGTTAAGAATATTGACTGCCTCTAATAGCAATTGAGCTTTTGCAAGGCCTGATTTTAATTGTAGAAACTCCTCTCTGGAAAAATTGAACTGAATGTCTTCATGACAAGAATTTAGGATAACAAAAGGGGTAAGACTTCCCTCTCTGATACAAACCTTATCAAAGTCCAGCGCAATGACCGATTTGGAGAAAGTATTAAAACCTCTTGGGCTAAAACCTATCAAAATATTATGGAAACTAAGGCCTACCCTTTTGCATGATTTACATTGTAAAACAGTCAGATATTTTTCCTCTACCAATATTCTTGGGTTACAATTGTTCATAATTTGGGATGAAATTAATGGATAATTAATTTTATTTTTATTTAGACTAATTATAATTAATTTCAAAATTACGTTTCCTCTACAGGAAAATCAATCCCTATCAATAGCCAAAAAATTATAGCTAATAATGGTGATTATATTAAATTATGACATGAAGCCTCAAACCAGAATTAGAAAAAATTTGGTGTCTAATTGGGAAATGGATAATGTCCATAAACTGCATCCCGAAAATTCTTGTGTAAACCAATCTGATCGTAAGGAAACAACTGTACAAACAAAACTGCTGTTAATTCATTTTTCGGATCTACCCAAAACAAAGTACTTGCAGCCCCATCCCAAAAAAATTCTCCTACTTCCCCATTATTTTCTTCAGGGCTTGCCGGGGGGCTTAAGCGCACTGCGAAGTCTATTCCAAATCCAACTTGTCCTTTATTTTCCAAAAATGACCGTATTTTTACACTATCTGTCAGGTGGTCTGTAGCCATTAATTTCACGGTTTCAGGTTCAAGGATTTTTGTTTCTCCATGTTGGCCTTCATTCACCAGCATTTGGGCAAATTGCATATAATCATCCAGCGTGGAAGTTAATCCCCATCCACCAAGTTTCAACGGCCATTGTTTGGTATTAAATGAAAGAGCCTGTTCATCGGGTATCCTATTCAATGTGTCATTTCCCAGCCTGTAATTAGCCGCCAGCCTGTCTCTATCCATTTCAGGAACAAAATACCTGGTTTCCTTCATACCAAGGGGATCTAAAACATTTTCCTTTAAATATTCATGGAATGGTTTTCCAGAAATCCTTTCTACAATCAGTGCCTGCATATCTACACTGGTTCCATATTCCCATTGTGTGCCCGGTTGAAACCAAAGTGGAATACTGGAAAGTTTTTCCGCCATTTCGGTCAGATTTCCTTCTCTATTATAAATGTCCAATTTTCCATACTTTTCGCCAAGCCCGGGAACATCAGTTCTATTGATGATCCCGGTAGTGTGGCGGGTCAAATCTCTAACCGTAATCGGGCGATCAAGTGGCTCCACCATTATATTTCCGGAAGAATCCACCCCTGAATATACCTGCATATCGGAAAATTCGGGAAGATATTTAGACACAGGATCATCCAATTGAAAAGCTCCATCTTCATAAAGTGTCATCAATGCCGTACCGGTGAGCGGTTTGGTCATGGAGTAGATCAGCACAATTGTATTTCTGGACATGGGTGTTCCGGCTTCACGATCGGAATAACCAAAGGTATTAAAGTAAACCTCTTCCCCTTTCTCATAAACCAAAGCCGACACTCCGGCAAGCTGACCAGCATCCACAAAGCTTTTCAGCGTAGAATCTATTCGGTCAACGGTGGATTGATCTACTACTTTGGAAATTTCCTTTGTACTTTCCTCAGATTTTGGGGCATTGCACGCACTTAATAAGAGGCATAAATTTGTAATTAATACAAGCGAGACGTTAATAAACTTTTTCATTTTCTGGAATCCTGTTTTTAAACAATAAGTGAATTAACGAAAATCAGGCATAATAACAAATTAAAAAAGGGTAAGTCTGTGAACAGACCTACCCCAATTTATCATTTTCCCAATGTCAGGCTACTTCCTCCTCATCCGAACCGCCAAATATTTTTTGCTGGGCAAATCCATTTTTACCTCATTGGTAAATTCCCCTATGGATTGGATTTCCATATTCCAGGTATCAATAAGATCCACCTGATAAGCGGCATTGTCGGGTAATTTATAATTGTATACCTCATTGTTTTCTTCTCCCAGATAATGCAATATATAACTGCCATTTTCTCCAATAAACTCCTCCTCATCTTTACTCTCCAACCCTGCACCAATTTCTTCCACTATACCTTTTAAAAATGCTATTCTCTCCGGAGTTTCTCCATACAAAGTCCCGCCTTTTGCCCACCAGAGAATATCCTCAGGATGCTGGAAGGTTTCCCCATGACTAACATATCCACCTCTTACTGTAGCCACCCAAAACTTATACATTAATTCTTCCGCTGAAAGATTGCCCCAGACATCCGGAATATTTCCCTCATAACCAACCTCATCCGCAACTATGGGTTTTCCATAATCCTCCCGCCATTCATTCAATGGTTCCACATCTTTTACCTGAATACTTGCATGCGTAATCCAGGGTCTGGTAAAGTCATAAAATCCACTATTGGCATTATGAATAGAAATCAGATGATGATAAGGATCATTATTTTTTACAAACTGTCCGAGTTCTTCCCAATCTTCCTCAGAAAAATCATCCATTAGCTGGTATTCATTTGCCATTGACCACCAAATATTTCTATATGCCCCCAACCTGGCCATTATATACCTCAGATATTTTTTATTGGCCTCTTCACCCATTCTACTAAAACCCCATCCTACGTAATCGTAAGGATGGAATAAAATCACATCTGCTTCAATGCCCATCTCTAGGAGTTGCGCTATTCTTCTGTCATAATGCTGGAAATATTCATAATTGATTTTATTATAATCGAACTGGCCATCCGAACCTCTTAAAAAAGGATACATGGGCGGTTCATTCTGGCAATATTTATAGTTTTTAGGAAAAACACACATTCTCACTTTATTAAAAGCATTTTCAGACAGCGTTTGCAGAGTCTGTTCTTCCAAATCCTCCCCCTGCCAAAACCAGGCATAAAGGGTAGTACCAAACGGGAAATAATTTTCCCCATCGCTGTAGACAAAATGATACGAATCCTGCACTTCTACCTTACCGTGATTTTCCGATGAAGGTGCAATACAATTAATTCCTCCTTCTTTGCCATTTAAGGAATCAATTTCACTGGTTATTTTATAGGTCCATAAACCATTATCAGAAGGCATAAATCTGAGCTTGTAATTTCCATTTCCATCGTAAAATCCATCTATTTCCCTACTTTCCCCATTGTGTGTAAAAATTCCACTCAACGGTGGGGTAGAATAGGTATCTTCCAGTTCCTCAGCCTGAAAAGAGAGTTCTAGTACATCCCATTTTTCTACATTGGGATAGTCTGGATTAATCGAACCTTCATCTTCTATAAAAACATCTGTGCATGATGTTATAATTAAAAACGAGAAAAAATAAGCTAATCTGGTCATGTTAAAAAATAGTTTTCAGTTTGGTTGAAAAAATCTTGTTGCCTAGATTAAAGCAATAAGTGGGCTTAACCTGAAGAAACCCCTGGAATAAGTTGGTTTTTAACAAATTCATTCCTCAAAACTCATCCTTATTTTACTTTCCCAGGCCCTAGAATTTCTTCAAATTCTTCATTTTGTATTCCCTTTTCGGTAAGGGTTTATGCCGCTTTAAAATGTTTTTATAGAGGAATGGATTTTTTTAAGTAATTTCGTATACGGTATACGAAAATAAGGTCTAAAAATGTCTAAGATATCCAGTGATGAATTAAGTCAGCAAGCTTACAAAAAGGTTAAAGCCATGATTATGTCCAAAAAACTGCAACCTGGCCAAAAAATCGTTCAGGACAAACTTGCAGAATCCCTGGGAATCAGCCGTACGCCTTTGAGGTCGGCCCTTCAAATGCTGGAAGCAGAATATCTGGTGGAGTCGGTCCCAAGGCGGGGAATGATGGTAAAAAAGTATAGTGATAAGGAAGTGATTGAAATATACGATTGCAGAATGGCATTGGAAGAAGCCGCTGTGAAGTTATTTACAGAAAATGCTTCCCATACTCAGGTAGCAAAAATCCGAAAACTATTCCAACCATTTTTAACCCAAACTCCAAAAATTGAGGTGACTGCCTATAAAAAGGCTGACATGGAATTTCACGATTCCATCCTGCAAAATTGTGGAAATAGTTTTCTGTACAGGCTTTTTCAGAAAGGAAATTTGCTGTTTCTGATTGATATTATTGGTCTGATCAGACCACCTGAAGAAACCTTACCAGAACACATGGATATCATTTCAGCAATTGAAAAAAAAGATGCCAATCAAGCGGTTATACATACCAGAAATCACCTCAATCTTTCCAGAGAACTTATCATCAAAAAGATTCAGGATTAAACTCAAGAAAATGAAAAAAACTAAACTATTTAAGAAACTGTTCATTCCTTCCATTTTAAGTTTATTGGTTTTGGCTTTTAGCGGTCGTGCTCAAACCGGAAAAGGAGTAGCCATCACCGGAGAACTGAAACAATGGCATAAGGTGACACTCACTTTTGATGGCCCGGAAACCGGTGAAGACGATGCTTTCAGCCCATTTTTAAATTACCGGCTTATAGTTACTTTTTCTAATGGAAAACAAACTTTATCAGTGCCAGGTTATTTTGCGGCTGATGGAAATGCTGCCCATTCCGGGGCTACTTCCGGCCACAAATGGAGATGCCATTTTGTCCCTTTCTCAACTGGCGAATGGAAATGGGCCGCCTCATTTCGGGAAGGATTTAAAGTGGCCATAAATGATTTTCCCATGGCT
Source organism: Flexithrix dorotheae DSM 6795 (assembly GCF_000379765.1). Lineage (GTDB taxonomy): Bacteria > Bacteroidota > Bacteroidia > Cytophagales > Flammeovirgaceae > Flexithrix > Flexithrix dorotheae. Next base: position 21,133 of record NZ_KB903498.1, on the reverse strand, counting down.
GGAGAACCTATGGCATTCGATGGAGCTTCCGGCTCATTTACCATTTCTGCGAGCGATAAACAGGCTCCTGACTTCAGGACTCAGGGCATGTTGCAGTATGTAGGTGAGCATTATTTGAAATTTGCTGGTTCGCAAAAATATTTTCTTAAGGGCGGAGCAGACAGCCCTGAAACACTTTTAGCCTATGGGGAATTTGACGGAACCCGGGATAAGGGAGGAATTCCCCTTCCTGCCCTTGAAAATGGATTGCATTATTATAAACCTCATATCAATGATTGGCGGGAAGGTGACCCAACCTGGAAAAATGGCAAAGGAAAAGGTTTGATCGGAGCCATCAATTATTTGAGTTCAAAAGGAATGAACTCTGTTTATTTCCTTACCATGAATGTAAATGGGGATGGAAATGATGTTTGGCCATGGATTGATCCCTGGACTCACTATGTATTTGATGTCAGCAAACTCGACCAATGGGAAATCGTTTTTTCGCATATGGAGCGAATGGGAATTATGTTACACATAGTTACTCAAGAAACTGAAAATGATAATATACTGGACGGTGGGAAATTAGGTGATACCCGAAAATTATATTTCCGGGAACTGATTGCCCGGTTTGGACACCATTTGGCCATCACCTGGAATTTAGGAGAAGAAAATAATAATTCTGCTGAAAGTATTAAGGCATTTTCCGATTACATCGCTGGATATGACCCTTATCATCACCCAATTGTAGTCCACAACGGCATTTATAAGGAGGAAGTAAAATTCAGGCCATTGCTCGGCCATCAGACTTTTCACGGTCCCTCTCTTCAGGTGATGCCCTGGATTAGAACACACGATCAGATTAAAATCTGGAGGGAAGAATCTGCCAAAACGGGTCACCCCTGGATGGTTTGTCTGGATGAATTTGGACCTGCAGACAGAGGTACCCTTACCGACCAGGAAGATTACTGGCACGACCACGAGCGAAAAGATATTTTATGGGCCAGTTATATGGCAGGAGCTGCCGGAGTAGAATGGTATTTTGGCTGGCAAAACGATGGATCCACCTCCGATTTGGCCAATGAAGACTGGCGAAACAGAGAGCACATGTGGGAACAAACTAGGTATGCACTGGATTTTTTTCACCAATATATCCCTTTTTGGGAAATGGTTTCTGCCGATGAATTAATTGCTTCTCCAACTGATTACTGTTTTGCCAAAGCAGGGGAAGTTTATACTATTTTTCTCCGGAATGGCGGAACTACCAGGGTAAATCTAAGCGATGTGAAATCCAGTTTTGAAGTGAAATGGTACAATCCAAGAACCGGAGGAGAATTACAGGATGGCTCAGTAAAATCATTAAAAGGTGGTGACTGGAAAGAAGTGGGGACTGCACCAAATGATCAGGAAAAGGACTGGGTAGTTTTGATTCAAAGAAAAAAATAAGTTCACCATAAAACATTAACCATGAAATTATTAATTTTCATTTCAGGCATATTTTTTCTAATTGTAAGCTGTTCTCCTGAACAGGAAGAAGTGGTAAAAGCCTATCAGCAATGGCACACAATTACCCTGCCTTTTGATGGACCTGAAACTGCTGAAAATGCACCTGACAATCCATTTTTGAATTACAGATTACAGGTAACTTTCCAACATCAGGATGGAACCGAATACGATGTCAGGGGATTTTATGCTGCAGATGGAAATGCTGCTGAAACCAGCGCAAAAGCAGGAAAAGTATGGAAAGTGAGATTCACTCCGGACCAACTAGGGAACTGGAATTATAAAGCTTTCTTTTATCATGGAGAAAAGGTAGCCCTGAGTGACAATCTGAAACAGGAAGAAACAATAAAACTGGAAAATGCTGAAGGAAAATTTAAAGTTATTTCCTCAGAAATTTCTGGAAAAGATTTTAGAGGACACGGTAGAATAGAGGCTTCTAACGGTTTTTTCAAATTCAAAGACTCTAATAACTACTGGCTCAAAGGGGGTACCAATAGCCCGGAAAACCTGTTGGCCTTCAAGGATTTTGACGACACTTACCGCATGCTGGCCGAAGCAAGAAAGGGAGAAGCTGCGGCTCCCAAGGAAATCCATGAATACAAACCTCATTTAAAAGACTGGAACGATGGAGATCCAACCTGGCAAAATGGAAAAGGGAAGGCCTTAATCGGTGGAATTAATTATTTGGCCTCGAAAGGCATGAACTCCATTTATTTTTTAACGCTGAATATCAATGGGGATGGAAAAGATGTCTGGCCTTATCACACTCCGGATGATTTTACCCGGTTTGATGTCAGTAAATTGGCCCAATGGGAAATAGTTTTTAATCACATGCAGGAAAAGGGTATTTTGATGCATGTGGTATTACAGGAAACTGAAAACGAAACCATGCTGGATAATGGTGATACCGGAACCATTCGAAAATTGTATTTACAGGAAATGATTGCCCGTTTCGGCCATCACCTGGCTTTAGTCTGGAATTTAGGAGAGGAAAATGGTCCTGCTCCCTTCTCACCCATTGGGCAAAATGACGCTCAGCGAAAGGCTATGACCAGTTTTATCAAAGAATCTGATCCTTACCAGCATCCTGTGTTACTACACACTCATTCTCATGATCCGGTTCGAAGTGTAATTCTGGATTCCATCATTGGATTTAAGGATTTAGATGGCCTTTCTTTACAACAAGATAAAAGGGAAAAAGTATTTGAAGTAGTTCAGGAATGGAAAGAGAAAGCCCGAAATTCAGGACATGAATGGCTGATTACCATGGACGAAATAGGCATGTGGCATACCGGTGCGCAATCCGATTCTCTCGATCCTCAGCATGAGACTTTAAGAGGAAATGTTTTGTGGGGAACTTTGATGTCTGGTGGGGCTGGTGTAGAATGGTATTTTGGAGCAAGAAATTTACATACCGACCTTAATTCGGAGGACTGGCGCAGAAGAGACCGGCTCTGGGAACTGACCAATATTGCTGTCACTTTTTTCAATACTCATCTGCCTTATTGGGAAATGTGGCCGGCTCCTGAACTGGTAAAACCCAAAGGAGCATTTTGTTTCCGCAAAACAGATGAAATCTATGCAATTTATTTACCTGAAGAGGGAAATTATTCCATCGACCTCAGTGAAACTTCAGGGGAGTTTCAGGTGCATTGGTTCAATCCGCTAAAAGGTGGTGATTTAAGTACCGGATCTTTAAAAACAATTGAAGGAGGAAAAACTGTTCAAATAGGAAATCCTCCGGAAATTGAGGATGCACATGAAAAGCAAGACTGGGTGGTTCTATTAAAAAGAAGTTGAAAAAATCACTTATTTATATTGGCCACAATTGTCTTTTCCTGACAATTGTGGCTTCAAATTTTTAATGGAAAAATTATTCTTCCATTTCTTTTTTGTGATGCTTTTTATCTTTCCAAATGATAGACTGAACTTCCATAGTTTCTAATTCAGCTTCCGTGATTTCATTTCCCTCCATATCACTGGCACTCATAAGGTACATGACATTTGACTGATCATCATACAAAAAAACCTGGCCTTTATGGACCATATGTTTTATTTCCTTTCGAAGTTTTTTTACCTCCTTCCCGCTCATCCCGGCTTTCACATTATAAATATCCTGGTGTTTGTCATCTGCAAAAATAATTTGTTCAATTTCATTCGTCTGAAGATTGGTTATTACCTGTATTGTAGCCTGAGTTTCCCCTTTTTTCCCGTAAGCCACCACTGTTTGGGTTTCTTCTAAAGGAATAGCCATTTCTGTGACCTCCACAGTTTCCAGCATTTCAAAATCTTTTTCCATAAGATTGGCTTCCAAAGCCTTCATGGTTTCCATTTCGATGCCTGAAGTCATTTGTTCTTCAGCTTCTGTATTGCCAAGTGGAGATTCTACACCGGCTTCTTCTACAACAGTTTCATCAGAGGCGGATTCTTCCATAGCAGGAGTTTCCATTTTTGCTTCTGCGGAAAGTGGAATCTGGTCATAATGATGTTCTTCAATGATCCAGATATCTTCTTCCACCACTACATCTACAATTTCTTCGGCAGGTTCCTCCATTTCCTTTGTGGAGGATTCCTTAGCAGAATTGCAACTTGAGAAAAGGATGGACCCAAATACAAAAAATGCCAGGATTGAAAAAATGCAGACTAGTTCATTTTGAATTTTTTTCATGATTACATTTGGTTAGAATGGATTAAAAATTACTTTAGGATAATAGTTATTCAATAGGTTAAAAAACCTGATTAAGCTCCATCTAATAAAATAATCACTGGTTGTGTTAGTCATTTCAGAAGGTATCTTCTAAAGAAGACCTTAAATTCCTTCTTTTTACAAGATACGGGTTTTCCCGGAAACTTCAAATCAAAAAATTCATCAAAAAAGGCTAATGCGAAAAGAGCCCATTCTATTTTGGAAACACTCAGGACTTTTTCATCCATATTATTTCAATTATTATAGAAAGTTGTTTGATTTAGAATCAGGAAATCACTAACATTTTGGGTTCAAATACCCTAAATAAAAAACTGAAATGAAAAGATTCAAACAAACAAGCATTCTACTTATCTTATTATTTATATCCGGCATCTCCCGGGCTCAAATCGAACTTCCGGTCATTTTTGGAGATCACATGGTTTTGCAACAACAAACCGAAGTTGCCATTTGGGGAAAGGCCTCCCCCAAAAAAGAAGTAAAAATCACCACTTCCTGGGATGGTAAAAGTTATACTACTTCCTCGGATAAAAACGGGAAGTGGAAACTCAAAGTAAGTACCCCGGAAGCTGGAGGACCTTATGACATTACCATTTCTGATGGTACTGAATTAAAATTAAATGATGTGCTGATAGGAGAAGTCTGGGTTTGTTCCGGGCAATCCAATATGCAAATGATTATGAAAGGCTATTTCAATCAGCCAATTCTTGGAGCAAATGAAGCGATTGCCACCTCATCAAATGCATCCATTCGGCTAATGACGGTAGAAAGGGAAAAAACGCTGGAAGAACAGCCCAATTTTAAAGGAGAATGGAAGGAATGCAATCCGGAAAATGTGGCTCAATTTAGTGCAACAGCCTATTTTTTCGGTAGAATGATTCAGGATGCGCTAGACGTTCCGGTAGGTTTAATCTGTTCGAGCTGGGGGGGGACCAGAATTGAACCCTGGATCAGTGAAAATGGTTTTGAAAAATTCGACTGGGTGGATTTACCCGAAAAAGATTTAGAAGAATTTTCCCAACAAACACCTACCGTTTTATTCAATGCCATGATCAACCCCATGGTGGGCTATGGCATAAGGGGGGCCTTGTGGTATCAGGGAGAAGCCAATAGAAACGAACCAGGCAGATATGAAAAACTAATGCCCGGGTTAGTGGAAAACTGGAGAAAAGAATGGGGCATTGGGGAATTTCCATTTTATTATGTGCAAATTGCTCCTTACGATTACGGCATGAATGGACAGAATTCTGCCTATCTTAGAGAAGCCCAATTGAAAGCTTCCACAGCTATCCCCAATATAGGAATGGCCTGCGTGATGGATGCCGGGGAAAAAGACTGTATTCATCCTGCTAATAAAAAAGCAGCTGGAGAAAGGCTTGCCTTTTTAGCTTTAGCTAAGACCTATGAACAAAAGGGAATAGAATTTTCAGGACCTGTTTTGAAGGACATGAACATTGAAGGCAATATCATTAAATTGACTTTTGATCATGCCAAATACGGACTGACTTCATATGGAAAAGAACTGAGTCATTTCAAAGTAGCAGGAGAGAATAAAAGATTCTATCCGGCCAAGGCGATTATTACCAGAGAAGGAATTACCCTGATTTCCCCGGTAGGAAAACCGGTAGCCGTTCGCTATGCTTTCGATGATTTTGTGGTTGGGGATTTATACAATACAGATGGACTTCCAGCTTCTTCCTTCAGAACCGATGATTGGGAATAAGTCGTTGAATTTTGCCTGAAAATCAATTCCGCATTTGTAATGTAAATTAACTTGTATGATTACATTACAAATGCGGATCTTAAGTAGTAATTCAAAATTAATCGTGGATTATTTTGCCATAAAAGACTGATATAGAGATTATTATTCCTCGGAAATAATAGCACAGGTGCTTAATTCTATCCGCCAACTTGGAAATGGGACTCCAATATCATTTTTACTTGCTACAATCAATCAACACATGGATGGCGCTTTCTCTGTTTTTATCATCCCTCAATTTGAAAGCCTCTGCCACTTCTTCCAGGTCGTATCTATGCGTCACCATTTCCACCGTATTCACCAATCCGTCCTGTACCAGCTGCAGGCCTTCCTGCCAAAACCTGCGCATATCAATATCTCTTTTGGGCTCTGTAGAGAATATATCTACTCTTTTTTTATGCATTTTAAAGAAATCAAATTCCCCGGTACAAGGACCAATACAGCCATACATCACAATTTTTCCTCCAAAAGCGACCGCATTTAGGGCATCGATCATCCCATTGCCCTCCAGCAAACAGGGAATTACCACATCGAAACCATCGGGAAAATCTTTCCCTACTACCTCCATGGTGGGAGTTTCTTCCGTGGGTATCAGATAAGTATGGGTAGCACCATATTTTTTCGCTAGTTCCAGGTTTTTTTCATGCAAATCCGTAACCACCAAATGCTTTGGGCTAAACAGAGCCATAACCTGAGTCATCACCAAACCGCTTACACCCTGCCCAGTAATTAGCACAGAAGTATTCGCCTGAACTTCAGACAATTCGGCTGCATGTAAAATTCCCGGAAGTACTTCCAATGAACTGATTTCTTCATCAGGAAAGTCATTGGGCACTACTTTCACATTAAATGGCGAGCAAACGATATATTCGGCAAAAGCACCCCATACATACCGGCACGACACTTTCATGCCCTTTTTTAAAGTGTGTACATTTTTGCCAACTTTATCGATTATGCCAGATACTTCATGGCCAAGTCTGGCAGGAAATGTCATAAATTCCGGTTTTCTTATGCCTCTGTAAGTTTCGATATCCGATCCACAGATACCTACATATTTTATCTTAATCCGAATTTCTTCTTCACCTGGTTCAGGGATTTCAGCATAATTCATGGAAATATTAAATGGATCATTAAGTACTGCAACCTTTTGTGCATTCGGATGATTTTTTTCTACAAAGGATAAGGAGGCAATCTGCATTTTAGAGGCCATAATTCAAATTTTTTCGGATTGATGAAATTAAACTGTTCTGCACTGTTATGTAAAAATATAAAACATCCTTCCCTTTCCAAAAAACGATAAGATTACTCCTCTTTTCCAACTTCCTCAATCAATTCCCTGATGTACCCCTGACGGATTCAGATTCCTGAAAACATTAGTGAAGATATGCCCGCAGGTTTTGCCCAAATGGTTTTTACCTGTTGATTTCAAATTCATTATAATTTTGAGGAAGGACAGCCTTGTTGGAGGAATTTTTTTCACAATTTACACTTCAGGATGTAGAAAAATTCCCCAATGGAATTAATGTAAAAGGGCTATAATACGTAATCAGGACCTATTTTATAGACTGGCATAATCTTCTGACCAATAGTTATCAAACCAAAAAACCTAAGCCATGAAAAGGAAGCACAAAAAGAAAAAAAACGGATTTTTTAAAACTTTTATGTTGGTGATATTGATACTGATTGGTGGATTTATTTTTTATGAAGTCTTTATTGATATAGATGATGTAAATGACCAATACACCAGTGAGGATATTGGGAAGGAATTAGGGGATATTCCAAAAGCTACAGGTAATTATGTGGAACAGGAATTGGAGGATTTGGAAGATGCCGCAGAATTGAGAATTAATATCATTGAGCAAGAAATTGAAAAACTTAATAACAACCTGGAAAAGGAAGGAGAAGAAATTTCAAGAGAAACTAAAGAGCGAATTGCCGAACTGGAAAGAAAAAAGGAAAAAATAGAATATGATCTTAAAAGGTTTCAGAACCGAACCGATGAAAACTGGGAAGAACTCCGAAAAGATATCAATAACACGCTCAAAAACGTAGAAGAAGATCTGGATCAACTCTTTAGCAAGGATAATATAGCCAATTTCTAGAGATTAACGAACTTTCCCTTTTTTTGATCTTAAGTAGAATTCAGAATTAATCGTGTATTATTTTGCCATAAAAGTCTGATATAGAGATTATTGTTTCTCGGAAATAATAGTTCCCGGTGTGGAGCACGGGTGCTTAATTTCCCTCATCAGAGGAAGATAGATTTAATTTCAATTAGTTCTATCTTCCTTTTTTTATTTTCAATACCTGTTTTTATTGTCCTCCAGTGCCTTCTAATAAACCACCAGAGGAAAGTTCCCTACATTTTATGTTGATCATTTTCCCCAAAACCACACCCATTTTTCACCAAAATCAGTCCCTATTTGTTCCCAGAGGATCATTGCTGGTTTTGTACAGAAATTGAATCACAACAATTGGTAAAATCAAGAAAATAATCAATCAGTTATTTCAATAAAAAAATGGAAAAGTATAATACAGGCCTGGTTTTAAGTGGTGGAGGAACTCGGGGAATTGCCCATATTGGAGCACTTAAAGCATTAGAAGAACTCGGAATAAAACCAGATGTAATTTCAGGAGTAAGCGCAGGGGCATTGGTAGGCGCACTATATTCCAGTGGTGTATCACCTGAGGAAATTTATGACCTGCTTTGCAAAAAGGAATTTTATAATTGCTCAAATTTAAGCTTTGGTTTCAAAGGATTCATGGAAATGACAGGTTTGAGGAAAGACCTGAAAAACCATTGCCTGTCCACTTTCGAATCTCTTCAAATTCCCCTTTTTATAGGAGCAACCAATCTAAATACAGGCCAAATCCATTATTTTAAAAGTGGGGAACTTTTAGAACCATTGGTGGCTTCGGCAAGTATTCCCATTCTTTACAATCCGGTTACTATTGATGGCCAAAGCTTTATTGACGGAGGAATTGTAGATAATATGCCAGTCACTCCCTTGTTAAATAACTGCCAGAATCTGATCGGAGTAAATGTAAACCCAGTTAATGAAACTGATAAAGTAGATAATATCATGGATATTGTTTCCCGAACTTTTCAGATTGTATCCAGGTCCAATGTAGAAGGGAAAAGATTATGCGATGTGCTTATTGAACCAGGAGAATTGGTGGATTACAGCTTTCTAAATAATGCTAAGGCCAGGGAAGTATTCGATATTGGATACCACACCACAATGGATCAGTTAAGAAAATTTAAACTGAACAGGAAAATGGATTTCCCGCGAAATATATTGAAGCGGTTAGCAAAAGCCTCTTAATTTATAGTGAAATTCATCAGAAAAGGGTGTGAAATTTTATATACAAATACTGTGGTGATGAAACAACATGCTGGGAAATTTTTTCCAAAATATCGTCCTTAATGAGCAAATAAGCCACATTTAGGAATATGGCTTCATTTTTTTACCATGTATAAAAACTAACCATTAAACTAAAATTTTAGAACCATGTCAATCCTAAGTATTATTCTGACAATATTATTACCCCCTCTACCTGTAGCCTTACATAAGGGATTAGGGGGAGCATTTTGGCTATGCCTTTTACTTACGCTTATTGGATGGCTTCCAGGCGTAGTTTACGCATTTTATACCCTTTCAAATCCAAGCCCAAATTCTATTTAAACTTTTCTATGCCAGACTCCAAATGGTACTGAAATAGAAATTCTTTTTTGACTAAATATTTATAATCATGCGAAAACAACACAAAATTCAACCTAAAAAATTTAAAATCAGAACAGGAATTATACTTTCTTTTCTGTCTATCATATGCTTTTCTTTTTCAGCAAATGCACAAAAGAAAGATAATTTAAAAACGGAATTATTCCACTTGACCGATAAAATTTATGATAAAGCAATAAAAGCGGATGCTCACCTACTTGCTCCTGAGGCTTATGCAAAAGGAGTAGAACATTACAAAGAAGCTGAGGAAGACTTTCAGGATGAAGATGATTTAAAAGAAATAAAGGAAGAACTCCAAAAAGCCACACAGCATTTTAAAAGAGCTATCGATCATGTAGACATTGCAGAACCCACATTTTCCAATGTTATGGCTGCCAGAAATGATGCTATGGAAACAATGGCCCCAAGCGCTGTTTCGGAAAAATGGGAGGAAGCTGAAGAATGTTTTAAAAATGCTGCGGAAGAACTGGAAAACGGTGACCTTGAATCTGCCAAAAAAGAAGGAGAGAGAGCAGTAGCACTTTATCGTGAAGCCGAGCTGGCTGCTATAAAAACTACATTTTTGAATAATGCATCTGCTTTAATTGAAAAAGCTGATGATATGAAAGCTGATAAATACGCTCCAATTACTTTCAACCGGGCTAAACAATTATATAAAAATGCTGAAAAAGAAATTGAAGCGAATAGAGAAGATACCGATTATGCCAGGCAACTGGCCAAACAATCGGAATTCGAAGCCAGGCATGCCATTTATCTTGCAAAAAATATAAAAGAGTTTGAGGATAAGGATTACACTATGGAGAATGTGCTGCTCATGTCGGAAGAACCCCTGATGAAAATTAGCTATGTACTGGGTACTGATATTAGTCTGGATAGTGGGTATGATGTAATTGTGAGTGATATCCTTAATAAAATTGCCGAAAACCAGGAAAAAATAGGCAACTTAAGCTATGATTTATATGCCAGCCAGCAGGAAATTTTTGACCTTGAACAGTTCATTACCGAGCAGAAAATGTTCTATGAATTGAAGCTGAAGCAAAAAGAAGCTATCGAGGAAGAGAAAGTCCAGAACCTAAAAAGTGAAGTAGCTGTCATTCAGGAAAAGCAGGATCTGCTTAAGAACAGAATGGAAAGAAGAGAAATGATAGATGCTTCCTACAAAAAAGTAGAGCAAATTTTTGACAACACTGAAGCTAAAGTATTCAGACAAGGAGATGACATCATAATGCGATTATCAGGGGTTAATTTTGAAGTAGGAAAATCTTATATTCCCGAGGAAAGTTATGCCCTGCTCAACAAAGCCATTTCAGCAATTGATGAATTTAACAATGTAAAAATCGTAATTGAAGGCCATACCGATTCCAAGGGTGGAGATGCCTTAAATCAGACTTTATCTGAAAGGAGAGCTAAAGCTGTGATGGAATATATGGTGAACAACTCCGGATTAACGAAAGAAAACATCCATTCGAAAGGATATGGGGAAACCAAACCACTTGCCAGTAATGAAACCAACAAAGGCAGAGCCCAAAACAGAAGGATTGATATTGTCATAAAACCTGTTTTTGAGGAAATGCAGTAATATTTATGCTTAAGAAAAGGCTGTCCGAGGCGGACAGCCTTTTTTTTATCTATCAAAAAATATCTTTTCAGGCATCTATTAAAGTCTTTTTCTCCTGTTTTTTGGGTAAAGAAACATAAAAAATACTTCCATTATTCAGTTCGCTTTCAAGGGAAATTTTCCCGGAATTCTTGGTTACAAATCCTTTGCAAAGCTTAAGTCCTAGGCCTGATCCACCTTCATTATTAGTCCCTTTCATCAGATAATCTGAATCAATCTCAAAAATGGTTTGTTGGACCTTGGTATCAATTCCGATACCCGAATCTTTAATAGCTATTTGAATTTGGCTGTCCTGATCTACACCTGAAATCCCAATAAACCCACCATCAGGCGTATATTTAATCGCGTTAGAAATCAGGTTATTGAATACCACACTCATCATTTTATAATCTGCAAAACATTTCAGGTTATACTCCATATCAATTTTAACTTCCAGATTTTTCTCCTCAATTTTATCTTTGAATAAGTCCACACTTTGTTCAATCAAATCCCTTAGCTGAAATAAAACGGGTTTTATTTCAATGGTTCCGGATTCAGACCTGGCCCATTGCAACAAGTTGTCCAGTAGGGTAAAAGTTTTTTGAGCAGACAGGTAAATAGAACTGATTATTTCTTCCCTGAATTTAGGAGAAATTTTTTCGTGTTTTTTAAGTAAATTTTGTCCCAATTGGGTGAGGGTGCCAATAGGTCCTCTCAGATCGTGCGCAATGATGGAAAAGAATTTATTTTTCTGGTGAATTAACTTTTTTAATTCCAATTTATCCTTTGCAATTTTCAATTCATCCACTTCTTTGAGGATAAGTAAAAAGCCAAAACTTCCTACTATAATATCCATTTCCCCAAGCACAAAAATGATGTTCAGGGTAAAATACTCATTTACCATAAACCTGAATTCTTCCTGAAGGTAAAAAAGGTGAATACCATGAATGGCCCATCCCAAAGCAAAGAGCAAGAAAATAAAACCAAATACTGCCCTGAATTTAGAATTGTTTTTGGCTAACAACAGGACGATACCTCCAAATCCTAAAGTATAGGTACCCAACACAGCCGAAAAAATGCCCTTCACATAATCAGGGGTTTGTTGCGGAATTAAATTAAACATAAAGAAAATGGCAAAAGGGATGGCAAGTGCCTTCAATTCCCTTTTTCGAAATTGGTTGTCGGAGGAAATAAAACAAAAGACCTCCAGAGAAATTCCCAAAAACAAAAGAATTCCCCCAATATTTTGGGAAATGAATTCAGGAATAGTAAAACGAAAAGCCAGTGCAAGTAAACCCAGAGAGTAGAATATTTTGGATAATACAAAGGTGGAAAATACCCAATTTTTTTTACCGGTGAAAAACATGTAGAACAAACACAATATGATTACATATGTAAGGCTTATACACATGAATAACATAATTGTTTTCGATTGAAAAATCATCTTAAAATAGCGTTTAATACAGTCTTAAAAATAACCTTCTTTAAAATTAAAGTAAGGCTTCAGGCTAAGCACTTAAGGATTAGCTGAAAACAGGCAGGTTGAAATAATTTTTGCACTTCAAAAAAAAGTGCGGTGGTTTGCTGGTAATTTTAGATTGTTTTCAATCCAAGTCTCATTAGAAATTTGAATACAAAAAATAAATCCTCTATAGACTTATTTTCAGGAACGAAATATTAAAAAAAAATTGCAAACTATAATAGAATTTATTAGTTTAAATTCCCTCAGGATTGCACAGGGAAAGGGTTTTTGGTTAAAAACTTGAATTTTATCTTAGCGTTTGTTTTGATATTTGTGAGTTAGAAAAAAGAATTTTTCCACTCTTTAAAATTTAAGCTGTTTTTCTTCTGATTATTCAATTTTCCTGGTATTAAAACAAAGCTCTCCTGAAATCACCTATTTACCTGACTGTATATGAAAATGGAATCCAGCCTTAACCCATATTCAGTGCTTAACAGCCTGAATGTTGGAATATATGTACTTGGTTTGGAATCGAGGGAAACCAAAGAATTCCGGAACCTGTTTATCAATGATGCCAATTCAAAAATTGTAGGTATAGATTTTAAACCTTTTGTAGGAAAGACACTTCGAGAATCTTTTCCGGATGCCTATAAACATGGCTTACCCGACAAATATCTGGAAGCCATAGACAAGCAGGAAATCATAATTATTGGAGATGTGACCTATGGAGATGACAAAATCGCCACCCAGGTGTTTAACCTTAAAGTCATCCCAGTTGATAAAAAAACTGTTATTCTGCTGACAGAAAATGTATCCAAACTCCGAAAAACGCAGGAAGAATTAATCTTAAAGAACAAAGCCCTGGAGGAAAAGAATAAAGAACTGGAACAATTTGCTTATATCACTTCTCACGATCTACAGGAGCCCCTCAGAACGATCAGCAGTTTTGCTGCCATACTTGGTAAGAATTACAAGGATCAGTTAGATGAAAAAGGAAAACGAAGTCTGAATTTCATAATTGCGGCAGCTGACAGGATGAAAAACCTGATCAAAATTTTACTTGATTATTCCCGAGCAGGCCAGGAAAACATAACCAAAAAAGTGGATTGTAACATTATCTGTAACAATATACTCGATGACCTGGAAATTAGAATTAAGGAATCGGGTGCAAAAATTCAAATAGAAAAGTTGCCAGTAGTGGAGGGATATGAAACCGAGCTAAGAATGCTTTTTCAAAATCTGATCAGCAATGCCTTAAAATTTAAAAAACCCGATGTAGCCCCTTTAATTTCCATAAACGCAGGTAAAATGGATGGTAACGGGCATTACAAGTTTTGTATAAAAGACAATGGTATTGGGATTCAAAAGGAAAATCTGGATAAAGTTTTTGATATTTTTCAGCGATTAAACCACCGAAATAAGTATGAAGGATCGGGTATCGGGTTAGCCCATTGCAGGAAAATTGTAAACCACCACAAGGGGAAAATCTGGCTGGAATCTACTCCGAATGAAGGAAGCTCATTTTTCTTCACCTTAAACCTTTAAAAAAAACCTTAATTCAAGAAAAAAAAAACGACTGTAAATGAACACAACTTAAAACTGAGGACGATGAAAAAAAAACTAAACTGTATTTTATTAGTGGATGATGACGAACCTACTAATTTCCTCCATGAGATGGTGATTTCCGATTTTGATTGTACCGAAAAAATAGTATCTGTGCAGGATGGAAATGAAGCATTGGAATATTTAAAATCTAGCCACAAGGACAAACCAGACCTGATTTTTCTGGATATCAATATGCCTGGGATGAACGGATGGGAATTTTTAGAGGCATATCAGCATTTGGAAGAAAAGCAAAAAGTAAGTGTGGTTGTAATGATGCTCACCACTTCTCTAAACCCTGATGATGAAATAAAAGCCAAAAAATATGATTTGATTCACGGCTATAAAAAGAAACCATTAACTGAGGAAATTCTTAAGGAAATTATCCATACTTATTTCCCTGACAAATTGTAAAAGGCTAATGAATGAAAAAATTTTTAGCAATTAAGGGAAGTGAAATATTAACGGGTATTGTTTTACTGGTCAGTATATTGGTAATGGGTGGATGGTTATTTCAATTTAAGGCCGTCCTGAGTATTATTCCCAATAGTGCTACCATGAAATTTAATACTGCACTTCTCTTCTTTTTATCGGGATTATGCGTGGTTTTACTTGGGAAAAATCAATCCTTTTTTAAGGCACTCAACCTGGTTTTTGCAGGCATTATATTATTAATTTCCCTGCTCACCTTCTCCGAGTATTTTAATGTACTGGATAAAAATATCGATAACATGTTTGTCACCGATAATTATTCTAGCATTAATCACGGGAGAATGTCCATGGCGACAGCTTTTTGTTTTGCTTTATTCAGTATTGGCTTGTGGGGTAGCTTTTCCGATAAGCAAATGATCAGAAGCCTGTTTCCGATATCTTTTTTAGCGATTGTAGTCATTGCATTTATATCCGCGATTACCTATATCCTCCTTATTCCTTCAGAAAATAAGAGCCCATTCTTTCAAACAATGGCTATTCATACGGCTTTTTTATTTTTAATACTTACTTATCTCACCTTAAAGAAAGGCCCAGACTCAGAAATCACCAGACTGCTTTGGGGGAAATCTCCGGGAAGCAAAATGATGAGACGATTATTGCCTTTTATCCTCATTCTTTCTCTGGCTCTTGGTTTTCTTTTGCTTTTAGCCATCAATCGCAAACTGGTAGCCACAGATTTCGGAGTCCTCTTATTTACTATTTCTTTTATTTTATTAAGTGTTATTTATATTTCAATAATAGCCCAAAAATTGAATATAGCTGAAATCAAAAAACTAGAATTGGAGCAATCCCTGTTGGCAAAAAATAAAGAACTCCTCCAGTATAAGTATGGGTTAGATCAAATCGCAATTACTGCCATCACCGATAAAAATGGCGTCATTGAGGAAGTAAATGACCACTTTTGTGAAGTTTCAAAATATTCACGGGAGGAGCTCATTGGAAAAACTCATGCCATTATTAATTCAGGTTTTCATTCCAGAGAATTCTTTAAAGCCATGTGGCAGACCATAAAATCGGGGGAAATCTGGGTTGGGGAAATAAAAAACAAAACCAAGACAGGTTCCTATTACTGGGTGGATACTGCCATTATTCCTTTGAAGGATGAAAAGGAAGAAATTCAGCAATTTATAGCCATCAGGCAGGATATCACTGAACGGAAAAAGGCAGAAGAGATGCTTTCTTCTCAGTACGTAAAAAGGCTGGAACAAAAAAACAGCGAACTGGAACAATTTGCCTTTATTGCCTCACACGATCTACAGGAGCCACTGCTTACCATTACTAATTTTTCTCAATTACTACAAAAGAAAAACAACCAACATTTGGATGAATTGACCCAAAAAAGTCTTCTGTATATTCATAAAGCTTCCAGTCGCATGAGTACTCTGATTAGAGGATTGATGGAATATAGTAGAATTGGATCGGGAATGGAAATAAAAACTGTAGATTGTAATTCCATCCTAAGCGAAATCAGAGATGAACTTTCTACCCAAATCAGCTATACAAAGGCCAGGATAAAGGCAAACGAACTTCCACAGTTGATGGGGCAGTATGACGCACTTAAGCAACTATTTCTTCATTTAATCACTAATGCCCTAAAATTCAGAAACCCGGATCTACCTCCACAAATTGAACTGAGCACCAGACAAAATCAAGACTTTTGGGAATTTCAGATCAGGGATAACGGTATAGGCATTTCAGAAAAACATTTAAATCGAATTTTTCTGATTTACCAACAATTAAATACGCGGAAACAATTTGCAGGTGAAGGTATAGGGGTTGGCCTGGCCTATTGCAAAAAAATTGTTGAGCTACATGGCGGGAAAATTTGGGCGGAAAGCCATACGGGAAAAGGGAGTACCTTTTACTTTACCATTTCAAAAGAACTGGCAATGCAGGAACTGGAATAATCCAGTTACATACATTGCCAATTAAATAATCCCCACAAAAACTTTTATTTCACCTTCACCCCTTTGGCTAAATGAACGGTTTTTCTCCTGGAGGAAAACCTCATTATACTCTGGTAATCTCCATTATTATAGATGTGTGTAAGCCCCCATCTTAAGATTTCAGTAGGTTCTTTTTCATTATCACTGGCCCTGTTCAGTCCAATGGCATGTGGAGCATCTTTAATAGACGCCATGATTTCAAAATTGATTCCATCCGGAGCCCATTGAATGGTGTTTTTCTCCGGTCCGTCTGTGGTTATTAAAGAGGCAATCCCTCCATTGTAAGGCCAAACACAGATTTCATGGCCACTGTTGCTTATAGGATTGTAAGGAGATTTCACGTAAGGACCTTTAGGGTTGTCGGCAATAGCCACACCATGTCTGATTTGCCTTCCACCGAAAGTAATTTCTTCGCCCATTTGCTCCCCTTTATAGTAAAGGTAAAATTTCCCCTTATAAGGTATAATACATGGATCGTGAACTTTATGACTGTCAAAGTCCCCTTTCTTTTCGACTAAAAACCTGTTTTGTTCTTCTCCTTTCCAGATTCCATTATCCGCAGGGCTCAGAATAGGCTCCTCACTTTTAGTCCACGGGCCATCGGGAGAATCGGACCAGGCCAGCCCAACCTGATTTTTTACCCTTACATTATATGGAGATTTTACGGTTTGGTAACACAAATAGTAAGTCCCTTCATGCTCCATGATTTCTACCGTGAAAACTGACCTGTCATCATAAGCACCTTTTTCACCACGGGGAACCGCCATTCCTTCTTCTTTCCATGTCCAGCCGTCTTCAGAAGTAGCATACCAGATATCACATCTATCCCATGGGAAAACTTTTTCAGTTTCTATATCACCTCCAAAACCCTGAGTTGGCCCGGTACTTTTGCTGTACCAGACATAATATTTTCCATTTACCTTTATCATGGCACTGGGATCTCTCCTGACCACTCCTTCTTCATATTTCAAGTCTCCCTTAAGCGGCTGTACAGCCCCAAATTCTATAAACCATTCATTTCCAATATCCGGCCAGGCCAGTGCCCTTTTTGAAGCCGCACTCAGGTATTCCCTGTTGGTAATGCCCAGTTTATCCAGCTTTTCATCCGAAATATCTACCGAAGTACTTTCCACCGATTCATTGGTTTGTCCTTTGTTTGGTGTAGGAGCATTACACCCGGCTGCCACTAAAATAATTAACCAATAAATTAAATTCTTTTTCATCTTTCTCATACTAATAATTGATATTATGTTTTAGTTAATGTCCAGTTTTCACTGACTGAATCCTGGATGAAATGGGACAGAAGTAATTGCCGAAAAACTGAACACAGGGAATTACCTCTCAACCTCGTAATTGATAGTCATAGCACAATTATAGTATTTAGCGGAAAGGATAACCTAAAAAACCAACTAGACATAAACTAGATTGGAGAAAATTTTCTTGTCAAGATAGGGAATTATAAGATGTGAAGCCAGAATTTTTGAGATTGGTTATTTATAAATAAAAAAACACTGACCAGATTGTTAAATCTAATCAGTGTTTTAGTGCTGAGCGGTAATGCTATATTTAAACTATTTCAGGCACTTCATATCCCTCGCGATAATTTCTGGTTAACATCGCATCAGCCTCAGGATCGTTCACGAAAGTTTCGGATTTTGGATTAAAAGTCAACACCCTGTCAAGCCTGTAGGCAATATTGCCAAGGTGAGCCAAACCAGAGGATAAATGAGCTGTTTCCACCGGCCCATTCAATATGGTTTTATCATGCTTTCTTACTGCCTCAATAAAATTGGCAAAGTGACCATCAGTTCCTCCTGCTCCTCTGTCCATACCAGTTCCTGACTCTCCCCCATCCGATCCGGATTTTCCTGGTGTTCTGTCTTTGCCTAAATACGTTTTATATTTATCATATCCATCTACCACTAAAATTCCCTTATCTCCATAGAAAATATTTCCTACTGTCACATCATCCTCTGTATTGGTACACCACGGACGAACTTCAAATTGAATGATTTTCCCTTCATCAGGGTATTTATACACTGAAGTCAATACTTCTGGCACTTCTTTACAGTCATCCCAAAGAAATTTTCCTCCCATAGAAGTAATTTTAGAAGGAAGCCCTACATCCAGTCCCCACATACACAAATCAGTTTCATGTATACCCTGGTTTCCAACATCACCATTCCCATAATCCCAGTGCCAGTGCCAGTTGTAATGCACCAGGTTTTTGGTAAATGGACGTTTGGGAGCTGGTCCTGTCCATAAATCATAATCAATACCATCTGGTACTGGTGAAAATCCCTGGTCACCAATATCTCCTCTCCATCTGAAAACCAGCCCACGAGCCATATATACATTTCCAATATAGCCATCTCTTATCAAGCCAATAGCTTCCCGAACTGCCGGAGAACTTCTCAATTGTACACCATGTTGCACAATCCTGTCATATTTTTGGGCCGCTTCTACCATTTTTCTTCCTTCCCAAATATTATGAGATCCGGGTTTCTCCACATAAACATCCTTTCCTGCCTGGCAGGCCCAAATTACTGAAAGTGCATGCCAGTGGTTTGGAGAAGCAATACTGACTACATCAATATCTTTGTTGTCCATAACCCTTCTTAAATCCTGTTCAAGGGCTACATCCTTATTGTAAGTTTCTTTAAAGCTCTTTTGGCGTTCCTTCAAAAGGTTCATATCAGGGTCACACAAGATAGCCAGGTTTACATTATCCTGAGCCATTAGGCTTTTGATATGACTTTTTCCCCTTCCATTTACACCTAAAACCGCAGCATTTATCCGGTCATTGGCGCCAAAAACTTTTGAAGGAATAATTGTAGGAGCTGCCACAGCCACTGAGCCAGCCACAGCAGTTTTCTTAATAAATGATCGTCTAGATAATTCCATTATGTTTAGTTTAAAAATAAGAATTAGGAATAATTCATTATTTGATGTTTAAAAATATGCCTTGAGCATGCCTGGAATTTAACTTTTCAGGGAAAGCTATAAATTTCACATGTGCTCCAAAAGCCTGTTTAAAGTTGAATATACAACCAAAAGATCAGAAATGCTCAAAAAAAGAAAGCTTAAGTAAAACTTAAGCTCTTTAAAAATAGATAAATTTTTACAAATCGTTGACTAAATATTGAAAACCCAAATCAATTATTTTGTCTGACTCCAAATTAATTACTCTGTTGGCTTCAATCAAGTCAGAATACCTTGAAACAAGTTTTTTTAGGCTTGAAATAAGTTTTTTAGGTTATGTGCTAAATCGGGAATTGTGGTTATTTAATTACCAGTTTTTAAAAAGGGAGAAAATTCCTACTCCCTGGTGGTGCCAGAATTGAAATAAGGAAACTAAAAACCATATAATTCAACTGGATAGATGCAATCCATTCCTTTTTTCCTACGATTCACACCTTTATTCAAACAGTTCACTATGTAAAGTCTCATCAATTTATTTTAAAGGGAGTTCGATAGATAGTTTAATATCATTGATCAAATTAACGCTTATTATCATGAAGAAAACTCTATCTGAAACTTTGAGGCAAATTTTATTTGCACTCACAATTCCGCTCCTTTTTGCCCAGACATCCCTTGCACAGGACAAAACCATCGTTGAAATAGCCAGCGAAAATGATGATTTTAGTACATTAGTTGAAGCTGTAGTGAAAGCAGAGCTGGTGGAAACCTTATCTGGTGATGGTCCGTTTACTGTATTCGCCCCAAATAATGCAGCTTTCGATTCTCTTTTTGCCAGCCTTGGTGTAAATGGGATTGAAGACCTTTCCAAAGAAGCTTTAACACCAATTTTATTGTATCACGTAGTGGGAGGCACAGTGCTTTCTACAGATTTAACAGACGGACAAATCGCTACCACCGTTAATGGGAATGATGTCAAAATTGGAGTTACTGATACCGGAGTGATGGTAAACGAAAGTAATGTAATTACTCCGGATATCATTGCCTCAAACGGTGTGATTCACGTGATCGATATGGTGTTAATTCCACCAATGAACATTGTAGAAATTGCTTCTGGAAATCCTGACTTCAGCATTTTGGTAGAAGCTGTGGTGAAAGCCGATTTGGTAGATGCCCTTTCCGGTGATGATGACTTAACCGTGTTCGCCCCAACTAATGATGCTTTTGTGGCACTTCTTGAAGCTACGGAAGGTGTTTCCAGTCTGGATGATCTGACCAAAGAACAAGTCNCTGATATTTTACTTTACCATGTACTGGGGGGAAAAACCTACNCTTCAAGCCTAAGTGATGGGTTGGTAGCAACTACCCTCAAAGGGGATGATGTGCAGTTCTCCATTTCAGACGAGGGTGCTAAAATTAATGATTCC
>NZ_KB903497.1:5000-11952 GCF_000379765.1 Flexithrix dorotheae DSM 6795 | reverse complement strand
ATAATCAACTTTGGTGGTAGTGGAAAGATGAGTAAGCAGTGCTTCGGGAATAAAGTCAAACAATTGGCCAGCCGATATTTTGTGGTCTTTAAAAACTGTCATAGCATTTTATTTATCCCTATTTAAAATACTAATAAAACAACCGTTTCTACAATTTAGTTAGACCAATCAACAATTAGTATGCAGATTTTTATCTCCCCCTTTTTAAGAAAAATGACTCCTTGAAAATAAAAAAAGTCGGAAGATTTTTCTTCCGACCTTGACTGTAGATGCTACCGCCTTTTTCGCACAATCTAACTTATAGTGCACCATAATTGATTTATATTGGGAAAATTCAGTGGGTTGCTGGTTCCCAACGGCAAAATTATTTCCTTTGCCTAAACCAATTTTAGTTTCGTTTAAATGAGAACTTATTGATTTCCCGTCTTGGCCACTACCTCACCTCTTATTGTAAGAGTGGTGATGGATTGAGTAGTGTTTGCTGTCACCTTCACAGTTTTGTTAAAATTACCTGCACTTGCCGCATTATATTTTGCCTTTATTACAGCAGATTTCCCAGGCATTACCGGTTCTTTTGGCCATTCGGTAGCCGTACATCCACATGAAGGTTTCACATCTGAAATTACAATTGGGCTTGTTCCGGTATTGGTAAAAGTGAAAGTAGCTTCAGCAGGAATTCCCTGAGGAATTTTCCCAAGATTTACCGCCTGGCTTTCCCAAGTAAAAACAGCTTTAGAGGATTCATTCGAAGCTAATTCTACATTTTGGGCAAATGTAGTAGCCGCATAAAACATGGCAATTCCGATTAAATAAAAATACTTTTTCATTCTTTTTGGGTTAGGGTTTATGAATTTATGTTTCAAATCTAACTTCGACTTTCTCAAATCGCTGTTAACAAAAACCTAAACCATGTTAATGAAAAGTTAAACTCCATTCTAACCTCATTTGCTTCACTGTAATAAAGGTTATATTTGATAACTTATAATTTTTAGCAACAGATGCAATGGAAAGAAAGACTTTAAGGGTATTTATTATTCTGTCGGTTCTATCTATTTTGGGAATCATTGTAGTTCAAACCTATTGGTTCAAAAAAGCTTTTAATCTGGAAGTCCAGGAGTTTTCCCAAAAAGTAGACGAGTCATTAGTCCAGGTGGCCCAGCGACTTTCTGCATACAATGAAAGTGGCTCCCCGGAGCTCCAGCCAGTAAAACAGCAAAACCCGAATTATTTCATTGTAAGCGTAAATGATGCGATTAATCCAAGTGTACTAGAAGCTTTTATTAAACAGGAATTTATTAAACAACGGCTAAATATTGACTTTGAATATGCTATTTATGATTGTCAGGAAAATGCCATGAAGTACGGAAATTATATTTGTCAGACTGAGAACTGTAATCCTGAAAAAGCCAGTAACTTTCCATTCCCAAAACTGAAAGATGATAATTATTATTTTGGAGTTTATTTTCCCCACAAAAATCAGCAATTACTCAATCAGATGGGTATCTGGATTTTTTCCAGCGTGGTATTATTAATTGTAGTGATGTTTTTCGCTTATTCTCTGTTTTTTATTTTGAGACAACGAAAACTTTCCGAAATTCAAACAGATTTCATAAATAATATGACCCATGAGTTCAAAACTCCTATTGCCACCGTAGCCATATCCAGTAAAGTACTGATGGACCCTGAAATCGTTCACACTCCCAAACGATTGACGAAATATGCAGGTCTTATAAAAGGTGAAATTGATCGGCTTCAGGGGCAGGTAGAAACTGTACTTCAAATGGCCAGAGTTGGAAAAGATCCCCAAGCCTTGCAAATCAAACCTATTAATTCACATCAAATTCTTGAATCAATTCATTCAAATTTTAAGGATATGCACAAAGGAGATGGGGCAAAATTTGATATTTTTTTAAGTGCTAAGTATCACATAATTAATGCAGATACCCTTCATTTAACCAATATTCTTCATAACCTTCTGGATAATGCCTTAAAATACTGTACTGTCAGACCCGAAATTAATATCGAAACCTCCAACCAAAAAAATTGGTTGGTGATTAAAATCACAGACAATGGAATAGGAATCTCAGCAAAACACCAAAAATTAATTTTCAAGAAGTTTTACCGAGTTCCAACAGGAAATATTCACAATGTAAAAGGGTTCGGCCTTGGGTTGAACTACGTTAAAACAATGGTAAAGGCACTTAAGGGAAAAATCCTTGTAGAAAGTGAAATAGGAAAAGGTTCTTGTTTTATTTTAAAATTCCCAATTAGCCGTGAGGAAAGGATTTCTGTTTTTTCAACCTGAATGTAGAACATATTTCTGCCTGATCTACCTCTAATTTATAGGCTATGAATTCCAGGGTGTCCTTAATTAATTCATGGCAATTTATATACTTCCCGTTTACTTTAATGGATTCAAACTGGGCCAAGGGAGCATTCACGGACATATCTTCATCATAACATACTTGTAAAAAGCGATCTGTATTTATGGAGATTTTTTCTTTATTGGAGGAAATTTCAATAAGAAAGCGAAGATTATTTTTAGGAATGATTAAATCTTTCATGGTGGTTTAGTTAAGGTAATTTAGATAATGGTTTATTATAATTTAGGCCTTTATAACAGGCGTATACCTATATTTCAATGAAGTTTTTAAAGTAAAGAATTCCTTACGAGATTGATTAGCTTTTGGTTTGGTCAATCCAATTCCACTTAAATTAAAAAGATTTATTCAAAGAAAAATGGGCTTGACAATCGCCACTGGAAGCATTAAGCAAAATCTTCATTTCGCAGCTAAAATGTTTAACTTTAAACAACTTCAATATAAAGAAATCATAAGTAATTAAAAAGATGAAAGTTTTTAAAACTTCAATCAATTCTTTTTTTTAAAGATCCTTCCCTAATTTACATTAAATTTGAGTATTAATGAAATTGATTTTCCTTACATTATCATAAGAAAAAACTATGACAATAGTCCAGCTTGAATATATTATGGCAGTAGACGAAAAGAGAAGTTTTACCAAAGCTGCTGAAATTTGCCATGTTACACAACCTACTTTAAGTATGCAAATTCAAAAACTGGAAGATGAATTAGGTATAGTAATATTCGACAGATACAAATCTCCACTAGAACCCACAAAGGTAGGAAAAATCATCATTTCCAAAGCCCGGAAAATTATTAGGGAGTTTAATGGAATAAAAGAATATTTAACCAATGAAAAGGGGAAATTGTCCGGACAATTTCGAATTGGAATCATCCCTACATTAGCACCTTATTTAGTCCCATTATTTTTACCAGATTTTGTAAAGCAACACCCTGATTCTAAGCTAATTATTGAGGAACTTCAAACTGAAACTATTATTGATTATCTACAAAAAGACAGGATAGATTTAGGGATTGCGGTTACTCCACTTGAGGAAAAAGAATTAAAGGAAATCCCAATTTTTAATGAACCTATTTATGGGTATGTTTCAACTGATCATCCCTTGTTTAAAAAAGAGAGACTATCTGAAAGTGAATTGGAAAACGCCAAATTATGGCTGCTTAACCAGGGGCATTGTTTTAGAAACCAGGCTCTAAAAATATGTAATCAAAATCAACTGGATACTCAAAATATGGAATTCATTTATGAAAGTGGTTCCATTGAAACATTAAAAAATATGGTAAACATCAGTAGTGGGATTACCCTTATTCCTGCTTTGGCTGCTTTTTCCAATATTAATGATTTTAATATGGTGAAAAAATTTGAAGCCCCTGAACCTCTCAGAGAAGTAAGTTTTATAGTAAACAAAGGTTATCTGAAAGATAATTTAATAAAAGAATTAAGAAAAAGTATAATCGAAAAAATTCCTGAGGAATATACGATCAAGTATAAAAATGGAAGAGTAATTCATTGGAGATAAAATCTGATAACCGGCAAATACAAAATATTTAATCTTCCCTCATTATTGAGATTAAATTATTATTTACAGTTTTAAGGGACTGTAATAATATGGTAAATAATGCAACCAAAATTGTAATCATTCCGGCAAGAATAAAGTAGTAAAAATCCAGATTAATTCTAAAAGCAAAGCTTTCCAACCATTTTTCCAGTCCGTACCATGCCACAGGGCAAGCAATTACAAAAGCAACCCCAATTAGCTGAAGGAAATCTTTGGAGAGTAACATCAGTATTTGAATTATAGAGCTTCCCAAAACTTTTCTTATTCCAATTTCCTTTTTTCTTTGCTCAATAGAATAGGCTGCTAAACCCAACAGACCAAGAGAAGCTACTAAAATGGCAATTACAGAAAAAATTCCTGTCACCTTGCTTAAATTAGCTTCGGATTTGTAAAGGTTTTCTAAGTTTTTATCCAGAAAAAAATACTCAAATGGTCTTTCGGGCAAAAATGTTTTCCAGGTTTCTCTCAAATAAGCAATTGAGCTGGGAATATCATCATGGGCAATTTTAATCCCCATATATTTAATAAATAAATTAAACGCATGAGGGCTTAGGTTCAGATCAAGGATTAATGGAGCTATTGAATGATGTTTAGAGGTAAAGTTAAAATTTTTAATTACCCCAATTACCTCTCCTTCATACCTTCCGAAATGGTACTTTTGTCCAACAGCCTCCTCAAGTCCCCATCCCATTTGGGAAACAAGTTCTTCATTTACGATTATAGCATACCTATCATCAGTATCAAAGTCTTTTGAAAAATCTCTGCCAGCAATTAATTCAACTCCAAAGGTCTGGAGGAAATCATGCCTTACATTAAGACGAGAGAATAATTTGGAATTTTCCATTCCATCAAACCTGTAATTTGCACCTTGGTGTTTAGCTCCGAGAATCTCCTCAACAGCTGAAACCTCCAACACCTTCGAATAACTTAAAAACTTTTCTTTTAACGGTCCATAATGCTTTCCAATAGGTGTTTGAATCACAGGCACCATAATAATATTCTCTTTTTGAAATCCCAATTCATCAGTTTTCAGATGATTCAATTGTTTAAGAATAACAAATGTCCCAATTATTAATGTAATAGAAATAAAAAATTGAAAAACTACCAGCATTTTTCTAAAGGTTAATCCCTTTACCTTCTGATATTCTGATTTCAGGACTTTTACTGGTTTAAAGGAGGATAAAATAACTGCAGGATAAATTCCGGAAAAGACCCCAACAATAAAGGTAAGGATAATTAATAGTAATATAATATTAACATCGGCAGCTGGATCAATCCCTATTGATTTTTCAGTAAAATTATTGAACCAGGGCAATATAAGGGAAGTAAATGCCAGAGCCAACACCATTGACACCCCTGTCATCAGAAATGATTCAGTTAAAAACTGAAAAACCAATTGCTCATATCGACTTCCAAATGTCTTACGGACCCCCACCTCTTTGGCTCTTTTAACTGACCTGGCAGTGGATAAATTCATAAAATTAATACAGGCAATCAGTAAAATAAATATAGCAATTCCTGAGAAAATGTAAACATTGTTTTTATTACTATTCGGCTGAATTTCGAAATCTAAATTTGAATTTAAATGGATATCGGTAATAGGCTGGAGATCAAGAGTAACTTCATTACGAATAATTTCGGGGAAAAATTTCTTTACAAACCCTGGAAACTGCTCTTTCAACTTCCTATAATCAACATTTTCTTTTAATAAAATGTATGTCCAGCACGGGTTCCAATACCAATTATTTGAAGAATTAGTCCCCCCCATTAATTCCCTCAACGAAGAGAAAGAAACAAGGAAATCATATTGAAAGTGTGCATTTAATGGTGCTTCCTCCAGTATGCCTGTTATTAAAAGATCAGTGCGCCCCTGGAATTTCAAAAATTCGCCAATAACCTCCTCTTCTTTCCAGTTTTCCCCAAAATATTTTGTCGCAATATTTTTAGTAATTAATACTGTATTTGGGGCGCTTAATGATTTTGAAGATTCTCCACTAATAAATGGGATATCCAAAACTTTATAATAATTGGAATCTACAAAGAATAACCTTGTTTCATTAAACTCAATATTTTTATCTGGATAGGCAACTGCAACCAAGGGTGCTTGAAAATTAAAAAACCTTATGCTCTCCTCAACAAAATTTGGAAACTCCTCCTTTATCGCCTCAGCAACGGGAAAAGGCAAACTTGCTGAACGTTCAGAAAAACCTCCATTTTCTCCAGCAATAAACTCATTTAATCTATAAATTCTGTCAGATTTAGAATGAAATTTATCAAAGCTGAGTTCATCTAAAACATATAAATAGATAAGAATTGAACAAGAAATCCCAATTGCCAGTCCAAAAATATTTATTGAAGTAAATAAAATATTCCTCTCAAGATTCCTAATCGCAGTTATAAAGTAATTCTTAAGCATATCAAAGACTCGGCTTAAAGATTAACAAATAATTAGGAAACCAAAAAACATCTTATTTTCGCTTTCCATTTATATAAAGTTCTACATACTTTAAATAATTTCAAGAAAATATTATACAGGCGGGAAATATTATATTTAGAGGGGGAAGAGCTCAAACCTCTATAAAAAGGAAGAGCCTCACTAATATTCTTAGTGAGGCTCAAAAATGATAAGACTGGCGATTACCTACTCTCCCACATATTACTGCAGTACCATTGGCGTGACAGGGCTTAACTTCTCTGTTCGGAATGGGAAGAGGTGTTCACCTGCACTATTGTCACCATTAAGTCTTTAATATTATAAATATTATATTTTTTAGTTAATTAACATGTTGTGATTAGTAAAACACTGCCAACACATGGTTGTTTTAAGAAAGTAATTGGGCAATTAGTACTGCTCAGCTTTGCCATCTCTGACTTTACACTTGCAGCCTATCAACGTTATCATCTCTAACGACCCTTATATAGAAGCCTCATCTTAAGGTGGGTTTCGCACTTAGATGCTTTCAGTGCTTATCCCTTCCGAACATAGCTACCCTGCGGTGCAGCTGACGCCAC
>NZ_KB903496.1 GCF_000379765.1 Flexithrix dorotheae DSM 6795 | reverse complement strand
GTAACCCCGGTGAGAAACAATCCATGGATATTTAGAACAGGCCTGCAGGCTAAACTCCCTTTTAAAGATAAACCTTTACCGGGTACAGTAGCACCTAAGGCAGCTAAGTTATCTAAAATGGCAGATTTGTTTGATCTGGAAGGGAACCTGGGGCTGAACATCGGAGAAATCACCAGAGTAGATTTAAGTCCGGCAGTTTCACACACCTTCAAAGAGAAGCTGTCAGTAGGTGCAGGTCCAATATTTCAGTATTACGATGACAAAAAACTGGATGTAAATTCAGCGACTTTTGGA
Organism: Flexithrix dorotheae DSM 6795; assembly: GCF_000379765.1. Lineage (GTDB taxonomy): Bacteria > Bacteroidota > Bacteroidia > Cytophagales > Flammeovirgaceae > Flexithrix > Flexithrix dorotheae. Next base: position 11,705 of record NZ_KB903496.1, on the reverse strand, counting down.
GGCAGGTTTTTCACCCGCTTTAAACCGAAGGAACACTTTCCTTTTTTCCAGGTGGAAGCAGAAACACTGAACGGAAAAGAAGTTTCGCCATTATTGAAAAATGCTCAGAACTCAGAGCGGCAATGGTATTCGGCTTTGATGGCTGGAGGAGGGGTGAACTTCCCCTTAGGCTTAAAATCATCATTTAACATATCGGCCTTGCGGAATCTGACTTATCAGGGACCCAATCCGGTTAGGAACAGTCCCTGGGTGATCAGGGCTGGACTGCAATTGTAAAAATAGCAATACAAAAAAATTAAAGAGATAACCTATCAACTAGCTTTTTATATCATGAAGAATAAAATGACTTCCTACTCCCTTAAAATATTCAGGAATAGCCTCCTGGGATTGTTTGGGTGCTTGCTTTCACTGAATTTGATTGGACAGGAATTACCAACTGTAATTCCTCCTTCACCAGAAGCTGCTGCTTTGTTTAAAAGTGAAGAAGTTCCAGTAAGTTATTATAATGGAACAACTAATTATGGTATTCCAATTTATACCCTTCAGGGCAATGAATTAAGTGTACCAATTTCGATAAATTATAATTCTTCGGGTATAAAAGTAGAGGAAGTATCTTCTTGGGTGGGAATAGGTTGGAGTCTGAATGCTGGAGGTACAATTTCTAGAAGTATTCAGGGATTACCAGATGAGATTCTCAAAGGTTATATTTTTAATGAGGTTTTTGATGAAAATGGCATTCCTATTTATACAGGGTGTGTTTATGATAATGATAGACCTCCATACGCAGCGATGTTGGCTAATGAGCTTGATGCAAAACCAGATATATTTTATTTCTCGTATCCAGGAGGATCTGGCAAATTTGTTCTAGATGTTCATGGAAAACCTGTATTATTAAACAGGGAAGATATTCTAATTGAGGCTTCATTTGTAGAGGGTGAAGTCTTCAACCAACAATGGAAAATTACGGATAAAAGCGGTATCCAATATATGTTTGGAGTATTTGATGGGTTTTCGGCTACTGAGAGTACAGGTAGTAATCCATTCTGTACAGGAAGTAGTTCATTACCTGATCCTCTTAGTCTAATATCAGGCAATACTTCCTGGTATTTACGTGCAATGATCTCTGCTGATGAATCAGATACCATTATGTTTAATTATGAACCTTATTCTATGAAATATGACGTACATGGTGGAGGCTATATTGACTACAGGGTTTTTGGGAATACAAATTTGGGAGATAAATTAATTAATTTGTGTACCAAAACAGAAATCACTCATTCTAGTGTGAGATTAAAATCAATCGTTTCTTCAAAGGGAAGTGTAGAGTTTGTGGTAAATAGTGAAAAAAGGAAGGATGTGGAATCAATAGGAAGTAATGAGGATATGTTTCCTAAAGCATTGAGTCATATTGAAATAAAAGATTCTTTTGGGAACAAGGTAAAAAAAATAGTACTTGAACAAAGTTATCTGAATGCCAGTTCAGATGATTATAATACTAAAAGGCTTCAGTTAGACCGGATATATACATCGAATGAAGCAGAAGACAAAGACGAACAAATCTTTGATTTTTATTATAATACTCCTCCCGGAGGATTATATCCTTCTCGTTTATCCAATGAACAAGATTACTGGGGATATTACAATGGGAAAGGTAATGGTAATTTAATTCCTTTGGTTAATTACTATAATTATTATTTTGGTGTTACACAGGAATTGGGTGACGCTATCAGGGAAGTTGATTTTGAATATGCTAAGTTTTGCTCCTTAAAAAAGGTTAACTTACCCACAGGAGGCAATATAACTTTTAGCTATGAACCTCATTCTTATTTCGGAACAACCTCATTTGTTGAGTATAAATCAGAAGAAAAAATACAAGGAAAGGTATATGTCAATACCTTTGCAGATTATCCTGATCCTACTTCCTACGATTGAAGTAACATTTGAGGTTGAAACTTCTGGTTCGTATAGTGTAAGGTGTAATTTTAATTGTACCACACCTGGAGGATTTTCTGGATGTGGGTTTGTAGCATTAAATAGTTCGGATGGAAGTTTTTCTAAAACATTTTCGGAATGTACTTTAAACTTGTTGTATTTAAATCCTGGAACTTATACACTAAGTGCTGAAATTGCTGATGGAGAAGCTGAGATTGAATTTGATATTTTTAAAGTAGAAACTGATGAATTAGCCCATGAAAGAGAAGAAAATCGTGTTTCAGGGGGATTAAGAATTAAAGCTGTTAGAAGAGATGATGGTAATGGGATTCCAATCGTAAAAAAATACTTTTATACCGATCAAATGGGTGAGGGAATAAATTCTACGGGGCGTAATTTCTACCAAAATGATTTTAAGGAAACCTATACCTATGTTGATGGGAGTTATGAAAATCTTGGATGCTATGGTGAAAATGGAGCGACAGGTTATATAAGATTAAAAGCAAAAAGTAATGTACCGTTAGGGTATAAATCTTCATATAATGTTGGTTACAAAGAAGTTACAGTATGGCATGGTGAAAATGGAGAATTTGGGAAAGAACATCATTTATATACACCATCAGGTTCGGGAAGATTACTGTCACAATATAGCCACAGAAATATGGCACCTGTAGAACAATCTTACTTTACAGGAAACAATAGGCTGGTCAAGAAAGTGCATTACGATTATGAAACAAGGAGAGATCTTTCAAATAGAGTCTTAGGTTTGGAAGTTGAAACAGATAAAAAATCACCATGTTGGAAGTGTCGACATACAGAATACAGTACTTATACTTTCGAATACGATTCCGAATGGTTTAAGCTAATTAAAAAAACAGAAATAACATATCCAATAGATGAGGGAGATAATACTCCTTTTGAAGTTGTGACTGATTATGTTTATGATCCAGACCAAGAATATGACAATCCAAAAACTATAATTACACAAAATAGTGATGGGACCTTATCCAAGCAACATTTTTATTATGCTTATAGTTGTGATGATTCTACTTATGGAAGTAACTTGTTAAGAGATAAACATATGCATAGTCAGTTGCTCAAAAAAGAAATAGAGGTTGATGGTGCAATTGTGTCAAAAACTGAAACTTACTTTTCAGATGAAGACGAATCAGCGGAGGGTTATAACATTGTACCAACTAAAGTTATAAACTACCCTAAAGGAGGAGATGAAGGAATAAAAATTAATTATGATTTTGATGAAGAAGGAAATATCATAGAAGTTCAAAGAGAAAATGATATATATCACTCCTATGTATGGGGATATAATAATACCCTTCCTGTATTTAAAATTATCAATGCTCCTTATAGTCTGGTAGAAAGTAAATTAACAGCTTATAAAAGTATTCTAGAGGGTTACCCCACAAAAGAAAATATAAAGGAAATATGGCAACATTTATCTGACCAGCTTCCTGAAGATGTTCAGATAATGGGATATGGATTTGAGCCACTAAAGGGTATGAATATGGCCATTGATATTAATGGAAACCCTTCTTATTTTGATTATGATGATTTTAATCGCCTACAATATGTGAAAGACTATGATGAAAAACTTTTGCAGAAGTACGAATATCACTATATCAAAAATTAAGCATTTGACACACAGATAAAATCTTATCAAAGAACATTTCTCATATACCTGCATAAGATTTCGTAATTGGAGCTTTGTGAATTAATGGTAGGTAGATGTATTTATAAAACATTATAAAGTACACCATGAAATTTAATTATAAATTACTGTTTATCGGTTTTATACTGGTAAATGTTATTGGTCTTAAAAATAGCTTTTCCCAAAGTATTACACCTGCATCAAGCATACAGTGTAAGGATAAGTTTATAACTTTTGAAGGGGTTGGGTTCAGTGATTCAGGTGGCGGTGGTGTTGGTGGGGGTTTTGGTTTTGGGTGGATAGTATCTCCAAATACTGGAGTAACTATTACGGATGAGAATGCTCCGGTTACCACTATCAAATTTACCCAAGAAGGCGTATATAGTGTAACATTGTTAAATATTTCTACTGAAGAATCGGCTTCAACAAGTGTGACTATTGGTTTTTCAGCAGGTACTTTAACAGGTGCAACAAATTGTTCTACAGGGATTTCGCAAATGACTCTAAGTGGTCACACAGGTAAAATAGATGAATGGCAAAGAAGAAAAATAGGAAGCAGTAGTATAACATCTATTGCTCACCAGAGTGCAACCTATCTACCAACAAATAACCCTGATAATTATGAATATAGAGTAAAGCTTGTAGAGAAAGTCACTTGTTCTTCTCCTCTTCCCCCAAAATATTCTAATTGGGTTCCAGTAAAAATCAGACCAACAGCTAACTTTACTTTTTCAGGCATCCAAAAGGCAGGGAAAACTATTAGTTTTACCAATACTTCTTCAGTGATTCATGGCGCTGAAGTTGATAGTTACAGTTGGAACTTTGGTGATGGTACTCCTTCTTCTAGTCTGACTAATCCTACTCATTCCTTTTCAAAAGCAAAAACCTATAATGTCAGTTTAACGGTAACCACTAAAAATGGGTGTACTCATACTACTAGCAAATCAATTGAAATTGATTATGATATGTACTTCACACCTCATAACCTTTGTGCAGGGAGTGAAACATTTTTCATACCTAGTGTAGTTGGAGGAAGTAGTTTAGAGTTCAGCTGGGATTTTGGAACAGGAGATGGTTTTACTCCTTTTACCAATGAAAATCAGGGGTATATAGGGAATGAGTATGATAATTTCGGAAATTATTCAGTAAAATTAAAAGTGAGAAATGAATACAATACAGTAGAAACTATTTCCCAAAATATTTATATAAATGAAGCTCCTGTAATTAATAGTATCAATACACCAAATGATATTTGCCAGGGCATGACCATACCATTAACGGCAAGTGTTACCGGAAATGGAACCTATAGTTATAAATGGAATATTACAGGTCCAACTCCTGGAAATTATACAGGAACTAATCCTTCTCATAAGTTTACAGCAGCAGGGAGTTATAATATTAAATTAACAGTTTCTACTAGTAATGAGGTTTGTGAAACGATAACCTATAAAGGTATTACAGTTCAACCAGAACCTGATGCACAGACAATGACTACTACTGGGGAGCACTGTAATGTAGAGAATGGTTTTCGTATAAAATTAAATAATACACAATCTGGAGTTAAATATCTTTTACACAAAAATGGTATTCCAGTAGGAGCTTATAATCAGACTGGAGATTGGGGAATGATAGACATTCCTGGAACTTATACGGTAAAAGCTACCTATACTGATCCTACGCTTTCTTGTAAAGTTTATGATATGCCAGACGTTCTTGTGATTAAAGAAAAAGCTAAAGCGGTAATTACTTTTGATAACCAGTCTTGTAATACAGCGACACCAGGACTGGTAAAATTCAACAGTAGTGGATCAATAGTGGTTTCAGATGGTACCCCATCTCCATATTCATGGAATTTTGGAGATGGTAATTCTTCTTCAGCTGCTAACCCAAATCATACTTATAATCAAGAAGGTACTTACACGGTAACCCTTATTATTACTAATGATAATGGCTGTAAGGATGAGACTTCAAAAAGTGTCACAGTGGATTTTCCTACTTTAGTGGGTGAAATCAAAAAAATTGGAGGGGGAAATGACTTTGAAGTTTGTCCAGGAGCCTTTCCAGACTTAGAAATAGAAGATGAAAGAGGTACCAGACAGTGGGAATATAGAAACTCTGAAACAGGTTCAGGCTTTGCCCCAGTCAGGAATCCAAGTACAAATCAAATTATTACCAGCAAAAAATTAGATTATGCGTCAGGATTTATCCTTACTGAGAATACAGAGTTTAGGGTAAGGGTAAAAAATAAAGGTTGTGCTACACTATATACCACTCCACAAACCGTAACCATAAAGAGTGGTCTGGTAGGAGGAAGCATTTCGGCAAATGATATTTGTGGCGAAGGAACGATACGCATGACTTTAAGTGAAAATGTGATTGGTGATATATTGGAATGGCAAAAAGAAGTTTCTTCAGGAAATTTTGTAAAAATTGAAAATACTGAAGGAAATAACTATTTGGATTATTTTCTAGATGAAAATACGAGTGAAAAAATTAGAGTAAAGGTAGGTTGGAATGAATGTCCAGGTTCATTTGTAACTTCTACTGTGATAGAAATAAAAGCTCATTCCCAACCAACAGCAAACTTTAGAACAGAAAATCTGACAGGAGAAGTTACTAATGAGTTTTTGATCAATGAGGATATCAAATTTGTAAACCTTTCAAGTGCTGGAGCTAACAGTAGTTTTAGTTCTCGGTCATGGACTTTTAAACCAGGAGCTACTTCTACAGCTGAACATCCTACTTATACAGGGTTTGATCAGGCAGGGGAATATCCTGTCAAACTTATAGTGAGGAATAACAATACAGCTCAGGGAAGCTATTGTGAAGATGATATCACAAAAAATGTAGTGATTCATCCTCTACCTGTTGCTAATATTAATGGTCCAAGTGATGTTTGTATAGGTCAAGTCGCTACATTTAGTATTACAGGATTAGGAATTCCAAATGGATATTCATTGAAAGGATATAAATGGGATTTATATGGTGATGGTATCTATAGTTCCCTAACTACAGATGCTCAAAAAAATGTAACTTATTATCCGGAAGAAAGGTCAATCCAAATTAAAGTAAAGGTTTATATTGAAAGTAATAACAGTAACCATACAAAGGAATTATATAAGGAGATTTACCATGATTTAAATATACATCAGGGACCAACAGGAACTATTACAGCTTCAGGTAGCTGTCCAAATGAGTCTCTTACTCTTGGTATTTCCAATCTTTACCCCAATGATATCCAAGTTTCTAATTATTATTGGGATTTAGACAATGATGGGGATTTTGATGATGGGGAAGGAGCTACAATTGTAAGTAGTTTTAGTGAGGATACTTATGTGAAAGTAAAATTGATTACAGAGAATTGTGAAGCAGAACTATCAGGTAACATTGAAATTGACCCTGTGATTACCCCTAGTTTTACTTATCAGGAATCCTGTACCGAACCAGGGAAAGTAACCTTCAATGTAGATCAACCAAATCCAGATTATATTTATAAATGGATTATTGATCTTTCGGGTGGAAATCCTGTGGAAGCCTCTGGCACACAGGTCATTCATCAATTTGACATGGGAAAGACATATTACGTAAAATTAAGTATAGAAAAGGAAGGGATCTGTACTGATGATTTTTTGAATACTGAGGTAGAAGTATTTAAATTTGAGTCCGCAGGAGAAATTACTACTACAAGTCAGGAAGTTTGCCAAAATAATTTACCTACATTATATGCTTTAGACCCGGTTTCAGGACAGAATGATCAAGTTTCTTATCAATGGCAACAATCAGCTACTGAAAACCCAAATGACTTTGTTGATATTGCTGGAGCCACAGAGGCAAGTTATGCTTTCCCGACTTTTAATCAAAGCATGATTGACATGCCTTATTACAGAAGGAAAGTGATTTCTGAAAATGGCTGTGAAAAAGTATCGGGTTCGGTACATATAGAGATCAGAGAAATTCCTACTACTCCAACATTAGAGCAGACTGGAATAATTGAACTTTGTCCTGGAGAAACCACAACATTGAGTATTGATGGAAATACTACAGGATTTACCTACCAATGGTTAAGAGATGGCCTGCCAGCTTCTACTCAAAATGGTTCAAGCACACTCGAAGTCAAAGAACCGGGAATTTATACCGTAATGGCATACAATAACCTTTGCTTTTCAGATGTTTCAGATGATTTAGAAGTAAAGGTGATCCCTGCACATCAACCGGGGATAATGTTCGAAAGGACGCTTAACTTGAATTGCGCTGATGCGTCTACTATAAACTTATCTATCCAAAGTAAACCAGGTTATACCTATACATGGTATAAAGATGGTTTTGAGGTTGGTACAGGTACTACTTGGAGTGCTAATGCCACAGGTTTTTATTATGTAAAATCTGTAAAGACTAGTAACCCGGGTTGTTATGCTATTTCAGATGAAGTAGAAATCATAGATAAGGTAGTAGAACCAAATTATGTCAGAACCTTTACAGCGCAAACTAATGGGATGGTAGAAAGTGTAAGTCTGGCAAATGCTGACCATAATACAGTCATGGTTTCTACCCAATATTTTGATGGTTTGGGAAGAGGAATTCAAGGTGTTGAATTTAGAGCCTCTCCTAATGAACAGGATATGGTAAGCTTTACCCAATACGATAACAATGGAAGGAATCTAAAATCATTCTTGCCTTTTGCAACCGGGAATAATGGATTGTTTAAACAATGCCCTGAAAGTATTCAAAAAGCTTTTTATTTGGCTGATAATGATAATATTGTGGATTCAGATTTTGCTTATGGAATGAGTGAGGTTGAAAATTCACCATTAAACAGGTTAATGAAACAAGCTGCTCCAGGGGAAAGTTGGGTTGGTTCATTGGGCACAGGTGATGAGCATGTAGTTCAATCAAACCAAAGGACCAATACCAGTGTTGAAGGAATAATTTGGTGGGATATAGATTATAATTCTCAAAGTTTAGATTGTGGAGAGTATAGAGAAGGAAATCTTATCTATAAAGGGACCTATCTGGAGAAGCAACTCATGGTCAGTTCCATGATTGATGAACAAAATCACGAAGTACTTGAATATAAAGACAGGAGAGGAAGGGTGATCTTGAAAAAGGTTGATTCAGATGATGGTTGGTTAGAAACCTATTATGTATATGATGACTATGGTAATCTTGGTTTTGTATTACCGCCTAAAGCCATGAAAAAAATGGCTGGAAGTTACTCTGGGTCTACTTTTGATCAAATTATCAACCATTTGGCTTTTCAATATAAATACGATGAAAGAAACAGGCTGGTAGTCAAAAAAGTACCGGGAACAGGAGATGATCAGGGTATTGGCGGAGAAACTTATATGGTATATGATGATTTGGATCGATTAATACTTTCACAAGATGCCAATCAAAGAAATAGAGAAGATAAAGATGGGAATCCTCTTCCAGAACAATGGAGTTTCACAAAATATGACAAATTAAGTAGACCTGTAATTACAGGAGTTTATGAACCTTCTATTACTGGTCAAACTGCTCATAATCAGTTAATTTGTAGTGTGGGATCATGTGACGCTATTGCCTCATCTGTTACAAAAAGCAATTTTGTAGTTGATCCCCAAAAGCAAGAGGCTCAAAATTTAAGTTTGGATTTTTACAGTGAGAAACAAACTTATGTAGCATCTAAAAAAGCTAAATTGCTACCAGGTTTTTATTATAAGGCTGATGTTGGTGAAAGCATAACAATAGAAAATGATGAGGTAACTTCTTCAGAAGCTCAAAGAAATGGTTATGAAGCCGATCAATCTTGTTTGGGAATTTCTAATGAAAGTGTTACCGACCTGGTTTATACTTATTATGATGATTATGGAAAAGTAGATTTTGAGTACAAAATAGCTAAGAAAACGCCTGTAGGAGCTGTAGTTATTGATCACTCAGGAGAACATGCTCAAAAAGTAAAAGGTCAAATAGTAGCCATAAAAACTAAAAGGTTAGGTGAAGGATTACCTTATCTTACTACCGCTACTTTTTATGATAAAAAGGGGAGAGTCTTACAAACTCAGGGAGAAAATCATAAAAAAGGTGTTGATATTATGACAACTGATTATGATTTTATAGGTAGGCCTAAGCGAACCTATGAGCAACACCACGTAGTAGGTGAGAATATGGCTGAGGTCAGGATAGTAAAAGATTTCACTTACGATCATGCCGGAAGGGTAAAATCAATCAAGCAGCAAATTGATGAGGAAATTGGTTCTGAAATATTAGGAGAATTGATTGTGCAAAATACCTACAATGAATTAGGCGAACTGACTTCTAAAGCACTTGGAGAGGATATAGATGGGGTGTTCGAAACAATTGATTATTCCTATAATATACGAGGGTGGTTATCTGAAATTAATAATGTAGACAGTATTAGTATTCCAGGGTATGAAAGATATTTTGCCATGGAACTCCATTATGATGTAGCCGGATCAGAAAACATCCAATATAATGGCAACATTGGAGCGGTCAACTGGAAATCAAAATTAGATGGAGTATCAAGAGGCTATGCTTATACCTATGACAAAGTCAATCGATTGAAATCAGCTATTTATTCATCTGAAAATGTAAATGAGAAGTTTAAAGTTGAAAATATTACTTATGATGCTAATGGCAACATTCTTACTTTGGATAGATATGGATTATTAGCCAATCATATTGATCCACTTCAAAGAGTATATGGAAAAATAGATGGTTTAGATTATGATTATAATCAAAATGATCTTGGAAATAGACTTACAGCTGTAAGTGATACGGAAGTTGGAAAGGGTATTGCCAATGACTTTAAGGAAAACCAGTTGGCAACAGGTAGTGAATATTTATATGACTTTAATGGAAACTTAATCTCAGATGCAAACAAGGGTATTGCTAAAATAACTTATAACCACCTGAATTTACCAGAAATAATTGATTTTGGAGGAGGGAAAATTATTAAATATGAATATGATGCTGCTGGAATCAAATTAAAGAAAACAGTTTTTAGACCTGGAAAGGAAAATGAAACTACAGATTACATAGGTGGTTTTGTTTATGAAAATGAGGTTTTACAGTTTTTCCATATGGATGAGGGCAGAGTTTTATCTCCTGAAGTTCAACAGGAGCAAAATCCTCAGGCTGATACCTATGCTTATGAATACCATTACAAAGACCACCTGGGTAACCTGAGAATGTCCTTAAGAAAAGGTGGAGACTTGGAGTATATAGCCGACATGGATACTGATAAGGCCACAGAAGAGGAGGCTAGTTTCCAGAATATTGCTGAAACAAGGGATGTTAAAGCTGTTACTGGGAATGGGACAAAATCTGGGGATGCTTCAGCCCATTTGAATGCAAATCTACCTGGTGGTATCCAAAAGGCAGTTGGACCTTTAAAAGAAATTGCGGTAGGAGAAGGTGATGAAATAGTAGCCAGAGTATGGGCAAGATATACCTATGATGGTAATGCAGAAAAATCTGTATTTACGGTAGGTTCCGTTCTACAGAATATGGTACAAGGTGAAGGAGGAGGAATTAATACCATTCCATTTGGAGTAAATGCCTTAACACCAGAAGAAGCTGATGTACCCAATGCCTATATCAGAATCGTTTATTACGATGAAAATGACAATGAGCTTGGAGATATTTCCAAATGGGTATTACCTTCTGGCACTGGTGGATGGCATCCATTGGACATTAGCTTGCCAATTACCACCAATGGAAAGGTGAAGGTTTTTGTAGCCAATGAATCTGAAATGGATGTTTGGTTTGATGAGTTGGTTATTACCAATAAAAAAGCTATAATTGCCCAAGAGAATCATTACTATCCTTTCGGTATGAACCTCACTGGCATAGAGAAAAAAGGTAGTCCGGATCATAAGTTCCAGTACAACGGTAAAGAAAAACAGGAAGACTTCGATTTGAACTGGTATGACTATGGTTGGAGAAATTACGATCCTGCTTTAGGTAGATGGCATGGAGTAGATGGAATGTCTGAGAAATATGTCTCTTATTCTCCTTACCACTATGCAGGTAACAATCCGATACGGAATTATGATATTGATGGGAATGAGTTTACTGAGTCTGGTAAGAAATGGGCTGAAAAAATTTG
>NZ_KB903495.1 GCF_000379765.1 Flexithrix dorotheae DSM 6795 | reverse complement strand
GGCTTTCATCGGTTGAAGAATCATTCTCATTTATGTTCGATTTATCAGTCTTACAGGTACTTAAGAAGAGTATAAATACCAGTATCGAGAATTTCGTTATGTATTTTTCCAATGTTCAGTTTGCTTTTAATTACCGTGTAGAATAGAGCCTGATAGCTCTAATTTTTCTATAAATATAGTAAAATAGAACTATCAGCGCCCCCATTCCATGGCGGTCTTCATTAAACCGTGCATGGAGTTTTCCCTCATACGGCTGGGCATGCCAAAAGCTGAAGCAAAACCTGTATTTACCGTAAAGGATATCCTAAGAATTACCAAAGGTATTGATCAGAAGCCAGTTTACAACCTCGAATGGATAATAAAAAATGCTACAATATTCTCCATAAACCTCCCAAATATTATCTCAGAGTCTATTTTACTCAAATATGCGGCATACTTTCAAAAATATGCCGCATTTTATACTGCATGAATAAACTATAACCATCTGAAAATAAGAACCTTAATATTAAACATCTCATGCTTTTCGTGATACCATCTGGCTTACAAATTCCTCCTCTAAATCCTGCCCAGTTGTAACGAAATTATTATTGAATTTTCATCTGATAAAAACGAATACGGTCCCACAAATAGACCATAGAATGGACCATAAAAACCGCTCTCACGGATTAATAAAGCATACTATGGACCATTTTTTTGGAAAAATAGGACCATTTTATGGCCCATAAAAACATATTAACTAATTGATTAACAAAAAGTTATAAAAACTAAGGTTCGGGGGTTGCCCGATCCCATCTTGCTTACAATTCCCCTCCCCCATTTCTCCGCTGCTTGTAACCAAATTTTCAGTTGCAAAAACCTCTTTAAATACCTTATTTGAATCAAATTTTTGCATGATGAGTATTCTTAGATTTCTTATCAGTTAAGGCGTAATCACTTCACTGAAAACTTTTAATTAATAACCTTTGTTTCGTTTATTTCGTTTAGTATTATTGTTGAAGACATTTTTATATATAAAAACATGGAGGTTACACTAAAAGATATTTCCAAAAAAGAGCAGGAGCTGGCCAAAAAGTCATTCCCTTTAATTCAATCTTCTCAATCTAAAAAAGGGAAATCCAAACAGATTGCCATTAAAATTAAAGACGATCAGCAGGAAATTACTATTCCTACCAAAGCAATGGATTTACTTTTGGTTATCCTTCAAAATATGGCTGAAGGTAATCCGGTTACCATTCTACCATCTCAGGCTGAACTGACTACCCAACAGGCTGCTGACCTGCTCAATATTTCTAGGCCTTATCTGGTAAAGCTCCTGGAAAGTGGTGGTATTCCTTTCAAAAAAACAGGTAGCCATAGAAAAATTCTACTGTCTGATATATTGGTTTATAAAAACAATTTGAATAAAAACAGACTAAAACAATTGAATTTTTTAGCCAAACAAGCACAAGAATTAAACCTAGGATACTAACTTTTCATGAATTTTCCGGCTAATTTTACTGCAATACTAGATGCTTGTGTCCTTTATCCTGCACCTATCAGGGATTTACTGCTCAATCTGGCTGCTCTTGATGTATTCCAACCAAAATGGTCTGATCAGATTCAAGAAGAATGGTCAAGAAATTTACTACGAAACAGACCTGATTTATCTGACAAACAACTAAAAAAAACAATTCAGGCTATGAATCAGGCATTCCCTGATGCTAATGTAATTGATTTTGAACCTACAATTGATACATTGACCTTACCGGATAAAGATGATCGACATGTATTGGCAGCCGCAATTGAAGCAAATGCTCATTTTATCATCACCGACAACATCAAAGATTTTCCTAATGAATATTTGACTAAGTTTGGAATTACTCCATGTACACCTGATGATTTCATTACCAATCTTTTTAATATTTTTCCATCAGCTACAAAACAGGCTTTTTTAAATCAGGTTTCATCTCTAAGAAACCCTCCCATACCTATTGAAAAAGTTTTAGATAATTTAAAATCTTGTGGTTTAATCAAAACTTCAAGGTTATTATCCTCAATAATCTGACAAGAAAAAACATCCTCAATTTTTCAATCTCTTAATATCCTCTTCAGGAGATAATTCTTCTGGAGTAATGCCTCTTTCCATTAATGTATTTCGAATCTCTGCATGATTTTTTTCGGTCTCATCTGTAATATCTTTTTTGGAGGCTAATCCTTTTTTTAGCGTATTATAATGGGACATTTCTGTGGCCAAATCTCTGCTTACCAGCAAAACCCTGTTTAATTGTTCATCCTCTATTGGAGTGCCATTAAATAAAACTCTGCGGCCGGAAAAATCAATCTGTATATAGTCCTGGTCCGATAATCCCAGGCTTAATATTGTTTCTTTAAATTTTTGTTTTGAGGTTTCCAGTTTATTAAATGCCGCAAACCTTTTACTCTCATTGAGTTGTTTTAAAGTTTCCTCAGCTTGTATGAAATATTTCCGTGCTTCCTTCCCCTTTTCATTTCGCTGCAACATGCAAATCTCTTTTGCAGTTTGAATACTCAAAAAATATTCTTTTCCAGGTCTGCCTCCTTGTATTGAGGTTTTGGACAAATTTGTCCAAAACTCCTTTCCCTCCTCAAATCCGTAATCCAGCATTCTGCCAATCCATTTATTGAATTGGGTTTTTACTTCCAGAAATTCCCATAAATCTCTGGCATCTACTAAATTTCCCTGGTATATTTTTATAAGTTCCATTGCCATCCGATAAAAATGAAAGTATAAACTTAAACTATATATGGCGATTACCCAATCTGGGTAGAAAAATATTTCAACAAAGCTTTTTTCCGGTATTCTTTTAAGAGGGATAGATTTTAACAAAAAAATCTATCCCTCTTTATAACTTATACTAATTGTATAAGTTATATAAATTATACAATGGTAACAAAGCACACTAATAATTGACTTTCAAATACTTACAATAATACCAATAGTCATTACTCCTTCTTTTTTAGTCATTACTCCTTAATTTTTAGTCATTATTCCTTAAAACCTAGTCATTACTCCTATTTATTTAGTCGTTATTCCTTCAATTTAGTCATTACTCCTTCATTTTAGTCATTACTCCTTCATTTTAGTCATTATTCCTTCGATTTAGTCGTAACTCCTTCATTTTCGTCAAAATTTCATGAAAACAAATTGGATATCAGCTTACAAAAGTTGACTTTTAATCCTTTGTTACAGTAATGTTATGAAAAAAGTAAATTACCCTTCCAGACTTCTAAGAATCGAGAGTGGACAACAGTTTACTAACGGTGAAATATCCCTATTTGAGTCGGGCGCAAACTATAAAAGAGAGCTTGCCGAAAAGGTGGATAAGGCGATTAATAAAATTTTAGAATTGAATGAAAGTCCTGATGGAGGAACTTATTCTATAGAATTTCCAAAAGGTATTAATCATAACGTAAGTAAAGAGATCAAAAGTAAAGTTGTAAAGGAATTAACTGCTTATGAAGTAAGGACATTTACAGCTATAGTTGCATTGGCTCAACTAGCGAAAGCACGTTCCGAATTATATTATTTAGAAAAAATTAACCGGGCTTATTTTGAATTTACTTTACTCCAAATTTACAGACTTATGGGTATTGGGAAAGGGAAGAGTAATACCGATAAAGAATTGGTAAAAAAGGCATTACTTTCTCTTCATCGCAAAGAGTTTATTTACAATGAAGGTGATAAATTTGTAATCAGTCCTTTAATACAAATTCATAGTATTTCAGATTCTAAAAAGGGAAAAAATTCCGGTATGTGGGATGGAGTGCTCAATATAACAATTGATTCCTGTTTTTTTGATTTTGCTCAGACCAAAGCACAAACATATTTTCAGATACCATTAGACCTTAACGAAAACCTGAGAAAGGTAAATAAAGGCAGACCAAATGCCTCCATAGAGATTTTAATCAAATATTTATACCAGTCAAAGCATTGCACCTCTTCTAATAAAGTTGAATATAACTATGATAAATTAGTGGATATCATGAAGTTAAGTCGACATATTAAAAACAATAATCATAAAAGGATCAAATCTACAATTGATAAAGGATTTGAAACAGCTATCAATATTGGCTTGATTGAAAAAGTAGAGGAGGGAATAAATGTATTCAATGAACTCAAGTATGTAATTTACTTTCAATAGGTTTCGATTGTCCTACATCCCTCCTACTCTATTTTTTTGAATTTGGTCTTTTTGATTTCTTTTCTTCAATATCCCTAATAAATTGCGGACGTGATTTAATTTCTCCTTTATACTCATTTAAATACTTTTCAAGAGCTTCATTAATTATGGTTGATTGATTAGCCTCAATATCTCCCTGAGTATATTTCCGGGTATAAACCAAATCTTTCAGTTGTTCCAGTAAATCAGGATTTACAAAAAAAGTATGTCGCTTAGGAACATCTACTTGTTTTTTCTCCTTTTTTTTTGGTTGAACCACTTTTCCTTTTCCTAATGGAATATCATCATCATCCAGATTTTTTTTTCTAGGTCTTTTAAAAGGCAAAAGGTCTTTTGAATCATCATTATCTTCACTCATATCAGATGCGGTTTAAAATTTCATTAACTAGTAAACGGTAATCTTGTAATCCCTTGAAGGGTTCTTTTTTCTTTATCATGCTTTTCTTCTTTTTAAAAATATCGTGTTCTTCCAATTCCCTTCCACTATGAGTAGCTTCCTGAATGGTAATATTCTCATGGATATAGGTCTTTAGGAAGATGTCTGGATGATTTTTATTAAAATACTCTACCAAATCCTCATGACTCCTGGTATTTGTCCTGTAACGCGTTAAAAATATACCTAAAGCTTCCAGATCGGGATTAGCTTTCTTTTTAAATCTGGAAATTTGATCAATGATGTTTTCAACACCATTTATACTGAAGCTATGAGCTTCTGAAGGGATTAAAACATAATCACTTGCCAGTAATGCATTTTGGGTAATGATTTCCAGATTAGGGGGGCAGTCCAAAATAATGTAATCACATTTTTCTTTTGCCTGCTCTAACAAATGCTTAATAATCATCCTGGGATTTTCATATTGGTATTCTTCATCCTTTTTCAGGTTATCAAGGAAATCTATGGGAGTAAGTTCCGGAGAACCTCCTACCAAAACCAGATTTTCATTGATTGGCCAGGCTTTTAATTTTCTATGTTCAAAAATACAGTCATGGATATTTCTTTCTTTAGGTTCTACTCCTAGTGAGATAGTGAGGTCACTTTGGGGATCCAGATCTACAAGAATTATAGTATGTCCCATTCTGGATAAAACACTTCCTATAGCTGCTGCAGAGGTAGTTTTAGCTACCCCACCCTTTTCATTGGCAACACTGATTACTTTAGCTGACATTAACTTAGATATATTTAATTATTAAAGTATATATAAGCAATAGTAAACAGAATAAATGTTATTTAAAAATATTATTTCATATTATTAAATAAGTATTTATATATAAATAAATGTTTACATAATAAAACATAAGATTAACTATGATTTCATAATTAATCTTATGTATAAATGATTAGTATAGTAAAAATCAAAATTTCGGAAAAAATGTAGGAGTAATATATTGTAGAATCCAACTACCGCAGCAAAATAACAATTTTGGGTATTTAAAAATGGTACCGGCTTTGCTACCTTTAAAAACCACTAACTGAGCAAAGCTCAATAAGTGGTTTTTAAAGGTTCAATAATTTTCAAAGCCTGTGAATGAAAATATTACTAATAGGGAATTGATAGATAAGATTTACGACCTTGCAGGAGAGCAATTAAGAAAAGAAATTGAAGATTGGTCAAACTGGAAAGAATGGTTAGATTGTGTAAATAATCTGGATGAAAAAAAACGGATGGTGTATATGATTGGAGTTTTACATCAGCAAGTTTTCAATGGGGGATTTGTTCAGTATTTTGATAATGGATATGGAATATTTGCTTATGAGACACTTAAATTTTTAAAAATAATTAATGCTTTAGAATCTGCTAAACTTTTTGAAAACGCTTTATCATTGGTTAATGAAAAAAATCTACCTGAAAATCAATTTCAAGCGTTCATAGCTAATTCTATAGTTGATGACAAACATGGCGATGAATTAGATAAACTTGATGACCAATATTATACATTAGAATCAGAAGATTTAGAGCATATTTTAGGAAATTATTTAAGAAGAAACCATAACAATTAAAACGAAAAAAACAGTCTAAAAAGAGGAGTGTTTTTTATGTTTTATAAAGTTAATAAAATTTATTGTTGTTTTGAATACAGCCTAAAATTGCCTTAATTCCCCAGCCCAACCATCCGCGTTTTCCCCTACATTTTGTTTTACCTTTCATTTATTCCTACAAGCTTTTAAGGGTGTAGGATTTTATTTATGCTTCTATCAAAAACAAAACAAAAGAAAGGTGTCCAAGGACTATATTTTTTACTGAGTTCACAAAATACAAAACAAAAAAGAGCGAGAGAGGAGGGAAGGGGAGAGGGTTTGTTTTGAGGAGAGTATTTTGAGAACTCAGAATAGCAAGCGGGAACACCACTTTTTGTCGCAGGCTTCAAAAAGATGGTGTTCCCGCTTGCCCTACGGGGTATTTTCCCTTAACAGGGAATGAAAAAAATGCATCACAAATGCATTTTTTTATTAAATTCCTTAATTTAAGGCTGTAAGGCCTTAAAAAAATACATTTAATGATACATTTTTAATGCATTCCCCATGAATACATCTCCAACTGACAAGCCAAAATCCAGGCAGGTTAAAAATGTTCCGCTTGATTTAGCCGTGCATGAACAGCTGGCTAAATTAGCCGAAAACAATGGTTGCAAAATTAAAGAATTTGCCACATTAATGGTGGATTATTTTACCCGCACAGGCATAGATCCGAAGGATCCTGAAAGTACGAATTTAAAGGAAGCCATCAAAAATTTACAGAAGGAAAACAACCGGGTGATTGGTTTTATTAAGCAACAGGAAAAGACCAAACTCAATCCGATTTTAGATGAAATGGCTTTGGGCATGATGGCGTTTAAAACCCAAACTGAGCAGTTGAAAAAACTGGCTGATTTGGAAGGTTGGTTTGAAAGAGTCATCAGTAATCAGAAGCGATTGAATGAAAGTTTTAAACTGGCTCGAGACGAGGAAAGAAAAAAAGCGGTAAGGTTGTTTAATGCTTACCTGGAAGAACAGGAATGGGGAGAGCGAACACTTGGTGGAAAGTATGTCAAAGACCCCACCGCCCTCAACCAAAAGTACCAACAACTCTTCAACCCCTAACACTTCGTGTCTTTTTATACCTGGACACTTCGTGTCACTTAATACTTGAGAGATATTGTTCTTTCAGTTTAGGGTTGTGGCACACTTGTTATTTTTTTTACTTTAAATTTTGAGCTTATGCCTTATGTTGATTTTTCCGGAGGAGCAATGGGGAGTAACAAAGGGAGCGTATCAGATTTGACCAATTACCTGGACAAAGAGGATAAACTGCTCATGAAGGAGGGGAAAGAAAAAGAATTTTACTTTTCCTATGATGATGATGCTTTAACCAAAAGACAGGTGGATCGAAGCATAGACAGTGGGAGAGGGGGCTTAAAAAAAACAGATGCCAAGTTTTACATGATCACTGTTAATCCTTCTACCAAAGAGTTGGAACAAATGGGTAATGATGCTGAAAAGTTCAAGACCTGGATCAGGCAGGAGTACATGCCTCAGCTGGCCAAAGATTTCAATAGGGAAGGGGTGAAGGTGGAGGATTTAAAGTTGTATGGTAAGATCGAATACAACCGCTACTACAGTGGAGATGAAGCCCGGTATTGTAATGAATTAAACGAGCTGAGGAAAGCCGGAATTGCATTGAAACCCGCCACTGAGGAATTGAAGAAAAAAGGCTTAAAAATCAGTGGGAAACAGGTGAGCATGAAAGAAGCTAAAAAGTACTGGGGGGTAGCCCGCGAATTAAAATCAGGAGATTTGAAAGAGGGGAATAACCTGCATTGTCATTTGATCCTGGGCAGAAAGACCAAAGACAACGAACACATGCTCAGCCCGAATTCCAATGCCAAATCTCAGGGTTTACAGGGAGCTGCAAAAAATGCCGGCTTCAACCGGAATGAACATAAAATAGAAGTAGAGCAAAGCTGGGATAAGAGTTTTGGCTTCCAGCGGGATATTTCAGAGAGTTTTCAGGTACAGCAGGGTTTAAAACAGGCTACTACTTTAGAAGAAAAAGCCGGAGTACTGGAAAAGTTTTCCTTACAACAACAGGTAATGATGAAGCAAATGGAGCTGGTGAAGGACAGTGGGATTCAGCTGGAGCGGGGGATGGGGATGTGAGTATAAAAATTAAATTATTGATATATTTAAGTATTCATTTTAATCAATACATTTTGCAAAAATTTTCAATAATAGTTTTAGCGGGATATAAAGATTTGTTTGGAGGTAAATATAATATCGCTCTCCAACAAATTCATAAATATCCATTACAGGTTGTACTTTTAGAATTAGTAAATATAAACTATGTCCTTAGGGGTAATACTGATTTGTATGCAGACATGTCTGTGGGTGCTCAAGAGAAGTTGTTAAAAAAATGGATGGGTGATGATCAGTATATTTTAGACTTATATACCAAACTAAACTCATTCTCAAAAACTGTAAAAAATCAACAAGTTGCGATTTTTAATAGAGCATCTTGTCTTTTTGGAATAGATTATTGTTACCGAAATCTTACTCCAACAAATAATAAGTTTATTTATACTCGTAGTTTTTGGATTGATTTAATTGAATTTTGTCTAGCATGCAATGAAGTTACTACACAATATGAAAAAATTACTTATTCATCAGCAGTAACTTTACTTGAGCATGTTAATGCTAAACAAGCTTTGCTTAATGAATTTAAGACGACATCAAATCCATTTCTATTATTCAATAGATACATTTCTTTAATTACTTTTCTACAGAAGCATTCTGATTATCAAGCACATTTAGACGACTATTTGAATTCTTTTGGTCTGAATTCAAAGTCCTTTATTGAATTATTGATTCTTTTGTTTTTCAATAAAGGTCAAAAGAATCATTTAAAGTTTTTTATTCATCTAGATAAGAAAGAAAGTCCAGATGCATATAATCTATTAGAGTGGTTAAGTAATATTACACTACTTCCTAAGAAGCATGATTTGGATTTATTGAGTATCTATAAATGGCCTGTTTTCAAATACTCTAAAGAGAAATTTGTGATTCTTGATGTTGAGTTACTTTTAGATAAAGTGTATCGCCAGTTTATTAATGATTTTTATTTTGATTTTTTAAAAAATAAAGGGATTACATACCAAGAATATAAAGGTGTGATTGGAAAATTCTTCGAGAATCATATTGCATCTGAATTTAAAGAGGTACTTATCCAAATTCCGAAAATATCTTATCGGCATACGGAGCAATTGATATTTGGGAATCCTAAGAAAGAACTTTGTGATATTTATATTAGATACAAGAAAAATATTTTTATAGGTCAGGTAAAATCTACCAATTTCACAGATGAACAAAAATTTCAAGGAACATATGAGTTTTATAAAGGTGATATGGAACGTTTTTATAAAGATGTTGGAGTCTCCCAATTAGTTAAAACTATTGAGTGGATGTTCATACATGAACATGAAGTAGATTCAAAATATTGTAATCATACAAGAATATTTCCGGCAATCATTTTAAATGATAAGTTCTTTGAAACACCTACAATGCCACTGGTATTAGCCAATGAATTCAAGAAACGTCTTGCTATAGTTGAGCATAATTTTACTATTACTGATTTAATAGTTATGGATGTAAGTAGTGTAGAACGCCTAAAAGCAAAAAGGATGAAGAAAGGAAAAATATTCTGGAAAATTCTTTGGAAGAATAAGGCATCAGGTATACTTCCTCATTTTAATAATACTTTAGATTTATTGAATATCAAATTTCATAAAGCAAAAGAAAGAAAAAAACTGAGAACCTTCTTAGAGTTGAAGAGGAATTAATTAAAGGAATTTCTTATATGTGATTTTAAACTATGATCAAAAAAAGAAAGCCAGTAAAAGTAAGAATAGAAAACCCTTTTGTACTAATTTTCAGGTACACCTTAACAACAGGGATGATGCTTTTTATACTGGTGGTGGCTTTGATTATTTTCTTACTTGTTCTTTCTCATTTTAAGCCTGAAATTGATGCTCCATTAAATGAATTATTCAATCAATACCTGGGAACTACTGCAGAAATAAAAGCAAAATTCAATGCCAGAAATATTTATCAGTCTGCTGAAGAGATCAAATTTTTCTTCATCCTGCCTTTTATTTTTTCCTTTGTTTACCTGGTTTATCGCTACTATAAAATTGAAAACAAAAGAAGGTTTGAAAAAAAGAAATTCACGGTCTGGAAATTATTGGCCTACCTGTTTTTATTCTACTGCATGTACCACATTCCCTTTGCCAATATCCTGACCATTATTTACACGGTCATCCTTTTATTTTCAGTATTGATCAAGACCATCAAAAACTATTATCAGAAAACTGAAACAGATCCCACAGAAGCCTATGCCATCAACTTTAATTCTGATGAAGGACTGATTAGTTTATACAATCCGTTTAGAGGAATCTATTTATCAGGAGGACCGGGATCAGGTAAAACAGCCAGTATCATCAAACCCATGATCAACCAGTTTGCCGAAAAACAGTTCAGTGGTTTGGTCTATGATTTTAAATTTCCTTCTCTGGCTTTGGAAGTAGCCAGAGCATACCAGGAAAGTGAAGTCAAACCCTATTACATCAGTTTTTCAGACCTGTCTTATTCCTGCCGGATTAATCCATTAAACCCAGAAGACATGAAAACCTCAGGCCATGCTTTGGAATATGCCAGTGTGGTCATTTCCAATTTAATCCCGGAAGCCATCCATCATAAAGATTTCTGGAACAGATCCGCAGAAACAACATTGGGAGCAGTATTCTGGTATTTAAGAGAAGAACATCCTCAGTATTGCACTTTTCCCCATGTGGTTTCATTGATTTTAAGCAAACAATTTCCAGAAGCGATTAAAAAAATGTGTGCAGCCAATGCAGAAGTAGAAGGGATGTTAGTACCTGTATTAACCGCATTAGAAAACAATGCACAAGGACAATTAGCCGGAGTGCTGGCTACTTTGCAAAATGTGATTGCCAAGTTAAATTCTCCGGCCATATTCTGGGTACTATCCGGAGATGATGTAGGGCTATATTTAAATGATCCGGAAAAACCAAGAGTGTTGGTTTTGGGTAATGATGGTGCTTTACAGGATGTTTACAGTCCCCTTTTGGCACTGATTGCCACAGCCACTTTAAAAAAGATGAACAAAGCAGGAAATCATCACAGTTTTGTGTTACTAGATGAAGCTCCAACGATCTACATCCCCAAGTATGAAACTTATCCGAGTACCGGAAGAGAAAACAAGCTGGTGAATGTATTTTGTGTACAGGATTATTCCCAATTAGAAGATGCCTATGGTTCCACCAAAGCAGAAGTGATTAAAGGCGCGTTAGGCACTCATATCTATGGCAGGGTGACCAATTTCAAAACTGCCCAGCAGATCATTAATATCTTTGGTAAATATGATGAAGTATTTATAACCAGATCAAGCGGCAGGACAGACACGCCCTTTTATTCCAGATCCCCTAATACCAGCAATATGGGTGTTAGTGAAACCATACAGGAAAGAGACAGGGTAAAAGTCCAGGAATTAACCAGCCTAAAAGCAGGGGAATTCCTGGGGATTATAGCCGATGGTAACAGAGATAATTTCAGTTGCCAGTTCGAAGAATTTAAAGCCCAAAAAGCAAACATTGATTTACCAGCATCAGTAGTAGATGATGATGAGATTAAAGCCAATTATCTGAAGGTGAAAAGGGAGGTGGAGGAGAGTGTTTTGGGTGGGGGGAGGAGTGTGGATATTGAGGAGGATTTGATTTAGGTTTTATAAAAAAATAATTTTTAATTAAATTTAATTATTTCATTTTTATCAATTAAAATTTTACGTTATGAACCCTTGGTGTATTACTAAGGGTAAGAGTAATATCCTAGTATCTTATCGTTTTGGTCAGAGTGTATCAACCATTTTTCACTCTTTCAGATTAAGGGAGCTTCTTACAGGTGTTCAACAAATGCTTAACTTTATCATATTTTCCTCTTACTTTATTGTCGTATATGGTTTACTATCTTCAAACTTTTATCTTCGCTTCACACCCTCCAGTTACCCGGAACGCATGGAAGATATGAGGGTGGTTCACACAAGAACCAAATCATTTTATTGACCTTTCCTTTC
>NZ_KB903494.1 GCF_000379765.1 Flexithrix dorotheae DSM 6795 | reverse complement strand
TTTTTTTTTGCTCCAGAATTTACAAGTTTTATTATATCCCGGAGATTCAGTTTTTAGGAATCCTTCTCGACATAAAAAGAGAATTGAAAACCCTAAATGAAGGATCCTAAAAAAGAATATCTTCCTTTTAAAAAAATATTTCTTAAGGAATAGATATTAAAAACAATAAATAATTGCTAGAAAAATGTGTAAAATTTTATTATATTAGGTGTTTATAGGTTAATTTACAATTATGTTTGTTGTTTGCACTTGTCAATCGATGGGATTTTATTAGTTTTTTTTCAGCTGGCTTTTTCATTTTACAATAAAAGTCCAAATTTGTTTTAAAAATTTTTCAACCAAAATTATTAATTGCCATTCTTTGGTAATACTTAGAAATAACCTTAATCGTAAATAATTTGGACGGAGTAGTTTTTTGTGATTTGATTTTTTAGCTGAAAATGTTGTTGGATGGATCAAAAGGATGAGGTTCAAAAACCAAGAAAGATATTATGTCTTATAATTTTACTGGCTGCATCTAATTTTATCCTCGATAAGATTTATGCGCAATCTCCCATAATATTCAGGAAATTCACTGTCCAGGAAGGGCTTTCTCACCAATATGTCAGTGCAATCGTTCAGGATTTGGAAGGATTTATCTGGGCTGGAACCCAGGACGGACTTTGCAAATTTAATGGAAACGATTTCCAGATTTATCGGGTAAAAAACCAGGATACTACAGGGTTACTGAGTAATAAAATACGGGCATTAGAAATTGATGCTGAGGGTAATTTATGGGTTGGAACCTGGGGAGGTGGCTTATGTATTTATAATCAAAAATTGGATCGATTTGAATCCTTTCCCTTCCCCCAAAATGCTCCTTTTCAGGCAGAATTTGTTTATGATTTACACAAAGATAAAAATGGCCAGCTGTGGGTAGCCACAAAAGGAGGATTAGGCCATATTTTAAATCAAACAAAAACCGTAAAGTTTTATAATCACATTCCGGGAGATGCTGAAAGTATAAGTAGTAATCAGGTTACTTCCATTGCAGAAAATGAGTTTGGACAACTTTGGTTGGGAACGTTGGGGGGAGGCGTGAACTTTTTTGATCCACAAACAAAAAAATTCAAGAGCTACACAAATGAGGAAAATAACCCGGAAAGTCTTTCTGAAAATGCTGTGAATGTGGTTTTTTATGATAGCAAGAAAAGGTTATGGGTAGGAACCGGTAGGGTTGGGGTAAATATGATGGAACAAAATTCAGGGAAGTTTAAAAGGTTTGTTCACCGCCCTGACGATATAAGTAGTCTACCCAATAATCAGGTCTGGTCTATGGCCGAAGGCAGTGAAGGGCAAATATGGATAGGTACAGATCATGGTTTATCTCTTTTAAAAGAAGGGGAGATGGAGTTTGAAAATTACCATAACCACCCTTTTGATCCCAAAAGTTTGGTAGGAAGCATTGTCAAAACGCTATATGTAACTTCCCAAAATCAACTATGGGTGGGGACCTATTTTAGTGGATTAGGTTTATTTGATCCTAATTTTTTGAAAATGCAGCACTATTATAGAACCAATGATCCCAAGTCACTGTCGGGTAACGATGTAAGCAGTTTTGCTGAGACAAAAGATGGTACTGTTTTAATTGGTATCGATAACAATGGATTAAATCTATTCGATAGAAAAACTGGAGAGTTTACCCATTTTTTTCATGAAAGTAATAATCCAGAAAGTCTGGGAGGTAGCAAACCACTTTCGATTTTGGTCGATCAAAAAGATAGAATTTGGATTGGATTCTGGGGAGATGGTCTGGATCTATTTGATTTGAAAACTAAGAAATTCAGGCATTTTACATCAAGTTTAGGAGAAAATAAGGGACCCAACAGTGATTATTTGTTTTCCTTATCAGAAGATCAAAAAGGAAATATCTGGATAGGGACCCTCGATGGGGGACTCAATAAATTTGATCCTGAAAATCATTCATTTGAGTATTATTCTTATAATCCTAATAATGAGGGGAGTCTATCCGATATAGAGGTTTATGCTGCGACAGTGGATAGTAAAGGCAATATTTGGGTAGGAACGGGCAATGGAGATTTAAATTTGATGAGGAATGGTACAGCGGAATTTGAGATTATTCCCACCGGGAAAAATAAATATACTATTCTCGAAATTATGGAAGATTCAAGAGGTCAGATTTGGCTGGGCACTGAAGGGGGAGGAATAACCCGACTAAGTGAAGATTTTGAGAGCTATACAACTTTTACCGTGGAAGAAGGCCTTCCAAATAATCAGGTAAATTCAATTGAAGAAGATGAAAATGGAATTTTGTGGTTAGGGACGAATTTTGGAATTTCCAGGTTTGATTCAGAAAATGAGGAATTTACCAATTTTCAAGTCAATGATGGGTTACAGGGAAATTATTTTAACAGACACACTTCTTATAAGCTGAGTTCAGGGGAGTTGTTATTTGGAGGCTTAAACGGGTTTAATATTTTCCAGCCGGATAGTTTATTGATTTATACAGAAGGTATACCCATTATTTTTACCAGGTTGAATTTGTTTAATAAGGAGGTTGAAATTAGTAAAGAAGATTCTCCATTGGAAACTCAGATTAATTTGGCTAAAGAAATTACCCTTTCGCGCTCTCAATCAGTTGTAAGCATTGAATATGCTGGGCTTAATTTTACATTTCCAGAAAAAATCAACTACAAATACAGACTTGAAGGATTTGTAGATGAAAGTTGGCAAAAAGTTGGAAATGAAAGGAAAGCCACCTACACTAATCTAGCTCCGGGCCATTATACTTTTTCGGTTGCAGCCGATGGAAATCAAAATGAGCAAAGTACCATCAAAAGTATTGATATAATAGTACTGCCTGCCTGGTGGGAAATCTTATGGGTAAGGATTATTGGTTTAATTTTAATTATTGTACTAATCTTGGTTGGAGTAAAAGCAAGAATAAGAATGCTGTTAAACCAAAAATTGGATTTGGAGCAAAAGGTAACAGATCGAACAAAAAAAATTATGGATCAAAGCCAGGAACTCAAAAATTTAACCAATGACCTGGAACGCCAAAATGAGGAATTATCCATCCAGCAAGTACAACTTAACATACAATATGAAAATTTAGATAATGCTTACAAGACTTTAAAAGAAACTCAATCACAGTTGGTGCATTCTGAGAAAATGGCCTCTCTGGGTATTCTTACTGCGGGAATAGCTCATGAATTAAATAATCCTATAAATTTTGCCTTATCCGGGATTATTGGTCAAAAAAAAGCTTATGAAAAGTTGATGGAAGTAGTGGAAGAGTGTAATAAAATAAATAATGAAAATTATAACGCTCAACTTAATTATATAAGTGAATTAAAGGAAAAATATCAATTCGAAAAACTAAAAGAGCTAATCAAATTAGTGACAAATAACATTGAGGTAGGAGTAAAAAGAAGTGCCAATATCGTACAGGAATTAAGGACCTTTGCCAAAATGGATGCGCGTTCTTTTGAAGAACTGGCCATTGAGGAAGGAATTGAATCTTGCCTGACTTTACTCCATGCCCAGTTTACAGGTCGCATCCAAATCAGGAAAAAATTTGAGGTGCTCCCCAAAGTATTTGGAAACCCTGGTAAATTAAATCAGGTATTTCTAAATATAATTTTAAATGCCATACAAGCTATTGAGGGAGAAGGAACAATTTGGATAGAAACCTTTTTTAAAGATAATATGGTGATTATTAGAATTAGAGACACTGGGAATGGGATTGATCCTGCAATTCAGAATAAAATTTTCGAGCCATTTTTTACTACCAAATCAGAAGGGGAAGGGATGGGTTTAGGTCTTTCAATTTCAATGAGTATTATAAAAGACCATAAGGGTAATATTGAAATTAATAACTGGCAAGAGGGTACTGAGTTTATTATATCACTTCCCCGACAATAGTAACCTATTAAAGTATTAAGGTAGTTGAGATTACTTAGGTTTCCGACTGCCCATTAGGTTTATTCATGGTTGAATGTTTTCACTTTTAATGCTCTTCATAATTGTTCTTACCATTCCTTTCATTTTTTTGAAGTCCCCCTCTTACACCATAATTAGGTAGTGTTTTATCATCATGCTACACCCAGAATTCAAACAAAAACAATTACTTGTTTGCTACCAAAGCTCCCATAACTTGGAACGTTATATACTTGATTATAAGCGTTTTGTATAATATTTTTTCTTGATAATAGCCCTTCGTAAGTATTTACAGACGCAATCACTTAGCTAGTACTAGGGATAGTGAAATTAGCTAGTACTAGGTATTGACTTATCAAATCTCTATTGTTAATTTTGCAACACTATTTTTATTTAGCCTAAATAAGCTTAGAAATCACTCATTACATGAAAAAAATATTAGTACTAGCATTAATCAGCGGGATGTTATATTCCTGTTCAGAAGATGAAAATCTATCACCAAGCGTAAATGCTCCTGAGACTTATACTTTTGAGCGAAATTCAAGTTCAACAGTAGCCTTTAATGGCCAAACCAACCGAATTATGATGGCGAAAGAGCTGGTTGGAGGGATGCTTGACTTCGCAATGACTAAAGAACAACTCCTGGAAATGTATCGCAATGAGACTGCTTCGGGAGGGGATGCCGCTCCTTTTGAAAATTCAGATTTAAATAGTGCTACCCAAAGCATTAAAAGTAAAGTAGCTGCTTCATCGGATTACTTTTCGACCAACACCACCGAATCAAGTGAAGTAAAAGCTGATTTTGAATCCTGGATTAATGCCCAAATAGATGAGGTATTTCCAAATCAAAACAAGGTGGCTGCTCCCGGAATAGCCGGACAAATTGCAGATGGCAGTTCTACCCGGTATGTGAACAAACTTGGCCTTGAATATAACCAGGCTGTAGCCAAATCATTAATTGGTGCATTGATGGCTGACCAGATGCTCAACAACTATCTTAGTTCATCAGTATTAGATGCCAATAACAATCAACAAGAAAATGATGACAAGATAACAGTGGATGGAAAAAGCTATACCTACATGGAGCATTATTGGGATGAGGCCTACGGTTACTTATATGGAACAGCCACAGATAAAGAGAATCCTAATCCTACTGTGGGAAGTGATGATGATTTTCTGAATAAATATCTCGGAAGAGTAGATGGAGATGAGGATTTCTCGGGAATTGCAGATGATTTATTCAATGCCCTGAAGCTTGGTCGGGCTGCAATCGTAGAGAATGGCTATAGTTTAAGAGATGAACAGGTTAAAATTATTAGGGAAAAAGTATCCCAGGTGATTGCGGTGAGGGCAGTTTATTATTTGCAACAAGGGAAAGCAGCATTGCCTGATGATCGCAACAATGAAGCTGCTTATGGCTCAACTTTTCATGCACTTTCAGAAGGTTATGGATTTATTTATAGTTTAAGGTTCACCAGAATGCCGGATTCGGATCAACCTTATTTTACCAAATCTGAAGTAGATACTATGCTTAGTAAACTGATGGGAGATGGTGCAAATGGCTTATGGGATATAGAGGAATCAACCCTTGACAGTATTTCTGAAGAAATAGCTGCAAAGTTTGATTTTACAGTTGCTGAAGCGGGATCATAATTAAAACTTCTTAAACCATACCAGGCATGTCTAAATATTATTTGAGCATAAAAGCATTTCGATTCATTTGGAGTTGGGCCATGATCATTTTTATGGTGGCCTGCTCTACTGAAAATGAACCAATGACAGATACCGATAATTTTGATCGGCAGGTTATGCTTGTAAATTGGGCTGATAATATCATTATCCCGGGGTATGAAAATTATGTGGGCAAAGTCACTGATATGGTGAATGCCAAAAATGTCTTCCTTGAAGACAGAAGTACCGAAAACTTTGATGGCTTAAAAAATGCCTGGCTTGAAGCTTATATTGCCTGGCAATCAGTCTCTATGTTTGAAATTGGCAAAGCCGAAGAATTATCCATCAGAGATTATACAAATGTATATCCCACAGACAATGCGGGGATTGAGGATAATGTAAACTCAGAAAGTTATGATTTAAATCTGCCATCCTTAAGGGATCAACAAGGGTTTCCCGCCCTGGATTATTTACTTTATGGATCAGCAGAAAACTCATCCATGATTTTGGCCCGGTTTGAAGCTGAGGAAAATTTAAGAAACTATTTAAATGATCTTATCACTCGTTTATCTGATCTTTCAACAGCTGTTTTACAGGACTGGGAGGGAGGATATCGCGATGAGTTCATTAATAATGATGGGTCTACGGCCAGTAGTTCGGTGAATAAACTGGTTAACGACTACTTATTTTATTATGAAAAAGCCCTTAGAGCGGGAAAAATTGGTATTCCGGCAGGAGTTTTTTCTAATACACCTTTAAGTAATCGGGTGGAGGCTTTCTACAAACAAGATGTTTCTAAAACGCTTTTTATGACATCCTTAAATGCCTCTATTGATTTTTTTAATGGACGGTACTTTAATGGCAACGGACAAGGAGAAAGCCTTAAAAGTTACCTGGATTTTCTTAATTCAGTTACTGACGGAAGTAACCTTTCCGATTTGATAAATGATCAGTTCACCAGTACTAAAGTACAGGCAGAAAGTCTGGGTGAAGATTTTTATGCTGAGGTAGAGAATAACAACGATAATATGCTTCAGACATACGATGAACTCCAGACAAATACTATTCTACTTAAAGTAGATATGTTCCAGGCACTTAACATACAGGTTGATTATGTAGATGCTGATGGTGACTAAAAATGAGATTTTTTAACAGTAATTACTTTTTAAAATCAACTAAGGCTGCACCATTTGCAGTCTTTCGCATTTTTTTTGGTTTCTTAATGGCCATAAGCCTTATACGTTTTTGGGCATTAGGATGGATAGATAAACTTTATATTAGCCCTTCCTTTCATTTCTCCTATTATGGTTTTGAATTTGTCAAACCCCTAGGTGAATGGACCTATTTACTTTTCTTAATCTGTGGTATCTCAGCGGTCAGTGTAGGCATTGGTTATAGATATCGTCCATCCATTATCCTCTTTTTTTTGTCCTTTACTTACATTGAATTGATGGATAAAACCACATACCTGAATCACTATTATTTTATCTCCTTAGTGGCTTTTGTATTAATTTTTTTACCAGCAAATGCCTATTTTTCAGTGGATGCAAAGCGTCAGCCGAAGCTATCATTTGAGTACGTGCCCAGCTGGTCGATTGATACCCTCAGGCTTCTTGTGGCAATTGTTTACTTTTATGCAGGGCTGGCTAAGCTCAATTCGGACTGGTTGATACAAGGAATGCCTTTAAAGATATGGTTACCAGCTCATTACGACTTACCAATACTGGGTAAATTTTTTCATCACAATTGGTTGATTTACTTTTTTAGCTGGTCGGGAGCCATTTTTGATTTATCCATTCCCTTTTTGCTGCTTATTAAACGAACCAGAACAGCAGCTTTTGTTCTGGTGGTTATATTCCATATGCTCACCTGGCTGCTCTTTCCGATTGGGATGTTCCCATTTGTTATGATTCTGGCGGTGACAATCTTTTTTGATGCAAAATTTCATGATAAACTCGTATCCATATTTTCAGTAGCGCTTAGAATAGATAAAAAAAGATTTGATAATCAAAAAGTTCTTCCACAAAGTTCAGATCAGACCAATAGAGCCACCTTACTTCTCCTTTCCATTTTCTTTGTATTTCAGTTAGCATTTCCTTTTCGTCATCTGGCTTATAGTGATGAATTATTCTGGACGGAAGAAGGCTATCGCTTTAGCTGGAGGGTAATGTTAATGGAAAAAACCGGATATGCGAGCTTTAAAATTAAAAATTCAAAAACCGGGGAACAATTTTATGTCAATAATGCGGATTTCCTCACCTCATTTCAGGAGAAGCAAATGGCTACTCAACCTGATTTCATTTTGGAATATGCCCATTATCTTAAAAATCATTTTGAGCACCAGGGACATGAAAATTTAGCAGTATATGTAGAAAGTTATGTGGCCCTTAATGGCCGAGGAAGTACTTTATTTATAGATCCTTCTACCAACCTGGTGGACATGAAGGAATCATGGAAACATAAAACATGGATTTTACCATTTAATGATGAAATTAAAGGTTTGTAATTTATTGATCATACTTTTTGGCATTTCAGCACCTCTTTTGGGTCAGTATAATTTAAAAGGAGTGGTGAAAGAAAGCAATTCCCAAAAACCTATTAAAAATGCGGAGATATTTATAAAAAAAGAGGCGCTAAAAGTAAATACTGAGGATAATGGCAGTTTTATTTTCAAAGAATTGAAAAAAGCGGATTACACTGTGGTCATCTTTGCCCTGGGCTATAATTCGATTACAAAAAATATTAGTCTGCTGGCCGACACTTCTCTTACCTTTATTTTGCAACCTTTTGATGGGCAAATGGATGAGGTGGTGATCAGCCAGAAACAAGAAGAAAGTTTTGGTCTTAACAGGCTAAATCCCATTGAAGGAACCTCTATATATGCAGGTAAAAAATCCGAGGTTATTTTAATGGATCAGGCAATTGGAAATCTGGCTGCCAATAATGCCCGACAGATATATTCACAGGTGGTGGGACTAAATATTTACGATAATGGAGATGCCGGGCTCCAGCTGAATGTAGGTGGTAGAGGGTTGGATCCTAATCGTACTGCCAACTTTAATACCCGCCAAAATGGTTATGACATCAGTGCGGATGTTTTGGGTTACCCTGAAAGCTATTACACACCTCCTGCGGAAGCCATTCAACAAATTGAGGTGATCAGAGGGGCAGCTTCTTTACAGTACGGGACACAATTTGGAGGTTTGATCAATTTTAAATTGCGAGAACCAAATCCCAACAAAAAAATTGAATGGAATTCCAGACAGTCGTATGGTTCATTCAATCTTTTCACTAGTTTCAATAGTTTAAGTGGTACAATAGGACGATTCAGTTATTATACCCATTTTAATTACAAAAGAGAGGATGGCTTTAGGCCTAATTCCGGATTTGATTCCAAAAACTTTTTTGCTTCATTGGATTATGCATTGACTGATCAAACGAATTTAACTTTCGAAACCACTTATTCAAGTTATCTCGCCCAGCAACCTGGTGGACTTACGGATAGCCAATTCAATGAAAATATGTATTTCAGTAACCGGGAAAGAAATTGGTTTTCCGTAGACTGGAAACTTTTTGCTTTAAAGTTGAAGCACAAGTTTTCTCCTCAGACCAAGATGAGTCTTAATCTTTTTGGCCTGGATGCTCAAAGAGATGCATTAGGCTTTCGTGGAGATGCAAAAAGACCAGAGCGAAATCCAATAACTGAACCTGATGATCCGGATGTTTATACACGCGATCTTATTGTGGGTAAATTTAATAACTGGGGAGCAGAAGCTCGCTTATTGCACCATTATTCGATGTTTAAGAAAAAATCGGTGTTTTTGGTTGGTGTTAAATATTACCAATCAGCTAATAGTTCAATTCAGGGTCCGGGAAGCCCGGGCTATGATGCTGATTTTTCATTCACTTTTGAATCTAATCCTTCCTATCCAAATCAATCAGATTTTTCCTTTCCAAACCTGAATCTGGCCCTGTTTAGTGAAAATATTTTGAACCTGTCCGACAATTTATCCATCACACCGGGGATGAGAATTGAATATATTAAAACTGAATCTACCGGGAACTACACTGAAGTGAGGTATGACCTGGCTGGTAATGAGATTTTTAGAGAAACCAGAGCCGACAACCGTACCCTGGAGCGCCCTATTATCTTGTTTGGGCTGGGAGTGGATTTTTATCATTCAGAACAACTGGAACTCTATGCAAACTTATCTCAAAATTATCGTTCAGTCACTTTTAGCGATATCAGGGTGGTGAACCCTACCTTTATGATTGATCCGGATATTACGGATGAGAAAGGCTTTACGGGGGATGTTGGTATTCGGGGAAAATATGATGGTATATTTTCATATGATGTAAGTCTTTTTGCCCTAAGGTACAACAATCGAATAGGCACCATTCTGGTCAGTTCCGGGCCCAACAAAGGTAATCGGGTTAGAAAGAATATCGGTGATGCATTCATCTATGGTCTGGAGACATTTGTGGACTGGAATGTCATAAACACTATTCATAAAGATATGAATCTTTATAAATTTGCACCTTTTGTAAATTTTGCCCTGACAAATTCTCAATACCTTAGCAGTGAAGAAAGTAATGTGGAGGGTAAAATGGTAGAGTTCATACCTCAGATAAATCTAAAGACAGGAATCCGGTTAGGGTATAAGAACCTGTTGGGAAGTCTTCAGTACACGTTCTTATCGGATCAGTTTACTGATGCTCAAAATTCTTCAATTCCCGATCCTGGGGAAAGTACAGAAGGAATAATTGGCAAAATACCTTCATATGATATTTTGGATTTTTCTTTGTCTTATGCCTATAAGGCGATAAAACTTGAATCAGGGATTAATAATTTGCTGAACGAAAAGTATTTTACCCGTAGAGCTACAGGATATCCCGGCCCGGGAATAATTCCATCGGCACCCAGAACATATTATATAACTTTGGGATTCAGGATTTAATTTCTTCCTTCATCTGGCCTCTATTGTGAGTATCTGGAAAATGCCTCTTGTAAATAAGATCAGTAGGGGAGGAGCCATATAAAATGGGATTTTTACCCGAAATGTTTAGATTTGACAGTATGGTTTCCGGTATCAAACAATTGAGAGAAAGCAGGGAAAAAACATAATAAAATTGCTTCGGATGTTAAGGGATAATCTGGAAATTTTTTCTGTTTACAACTATTTCAAATCGTAGTTTTTTGGGTAGGAAAAAATGGGGATCAACAATTATTTATTATATGGTAAATGTTGGCTACTAATGTTTTCCCAAGGCTAATGAAACACAGGAAATCTGTGCAGGAAATACTTTATCTTAACATTTAAAATAATGAAAGCAGTATTATTATTTTTTATTCTAATTATATCATTTCAATTTACAAAATCGGATAAAACAGCGCTTTTCCTGGGAGATTCTCTGACTGCCGGGGATGGAGTGGACAAAGCGCTCACTTTTTCTGCAAGGGTTGGACAGAATTTTGAGGGCTTAAATAGCATAAACCTGGGTCGATCGGGTTGGCCTACTACAGCCTACTTAAAAAGGTGGGATGAGGTAACCCAAAAGTTTCCTAAGCAGGCTGACTTCATTTTTATGCAGCTTGGAGCCAATGACCTTCGTGTGGATGGTCATTCAGATGAAGTAGTGCAACAGTGTGCTGTGAATATGAAGGAAATTCTTAAACGGTTGGAAGAGATTTACCCTCAAGCCCAGATTATTCTGATGTCGAGTACAAAAATCGATTATACTCAGATGAATGAACAGATCAGGAATGCAAATTTTGGAGCACATACTAATGAATATATCAATAGCATTGGAAAGAAATACAAAAAGCTGGCAAAATCTGAAGATTATGGGTTTATTGATCTCTATCAGAAAGTCCCGATACACAGCACACATGATGGGGCTCATCTCACAGAAGAAGGACATGCAAAAGTGGCTGATATCATAATTAAATATTTAGAATCTTATTCAACCGGGTACTAATTTAAGATTTTGCCTGGTATAATTTCAAACTTAGCGGACAATCCATTTTCAGTTATAAAATAAACTTAACAGTAAGGCTTGCCAAGGAAAATATATCACCACCTGAAATTTGCAACAGAGGCAAATCTCTTATAACTTTCCCAATAGTTAAATTAGTGATAACAGAAAAAATTGAAGTTTAGAGAATGAATTATGCCTTGTTTAGTGGGCATTGGTAATTTATTTTTATGGAATAAATGCTGAAACTTGATCAAATTAAAGCATGGGTGTGGAAAAAAGAATTCAACAGGAAAGAGAGAAAGAAGTGGGTATAGAAACACTCATTGACCAATATGGCCAGGAATTGCAGGCATTTGCCTTCTTTTTTGTAAAAAATAAAGAGATAGCTGAAGAGGTAGTTTCTGATGTGTTTTTTAATATTTGGAAATTACATCAATCTAATATTAGTAAAATAAATAACATTAAATCATATCTTTTTAATGCTACAAAAAATCAATCGCTCAACTTTCTAAATTCCCCACAAAACTATAAGAACCAGACTTCGGTATCCATTCCGGAATTTCCTATTGCCATTGAATATTTTAATCCTGAAAATGCCATTTTAATAGAGGAATTAAAACTGGAACTCAATGAAGCCATACAACAATTACCCCCTCGTTGCAGGGAAATCTTCAATTTAGTAAAAATGCAAGGCATGAGCTATCAGGAAGTAGCCAATTCACTCCAAATTTCCAAAAATACCGTAAAGGAGCAAATGGCCCGGGCAATAAAACAATTGAGAATTACCATAGAAAATTATGAAAATGGGCGAGATATAAATGAAAACAGAAATCCTTTAAGCCTTTCATTGCTTATTTTATTTTTTTTATAAAAAAAATTCAACCCATGTAGTACTCTCCTTTAGAATCCCTGTCTTTGTTTTTAAAGGTTTAACCAAAACCTAAATAGAGGCTGTTG
>NZ_KB903493.1 GCF_000379765.1 Flexithrix dorotheae DSM 6795 | reverse complement strand
ATCAGGGTTCCTTTACACATTTCCCTTCCCTGTTCATTCAAACGGTCGAAGGCAAAATGCTGGCAAAGTCTCTTTTCGGCAGCTTTTCCTTTGGGAAGTTGTGCGCCTTTTTCATAATAAAAAATGGAGGCTAAATCGTNATATTTTGGATATTTGGCCAGTATTTTNGCCTCGGTTCCTGGTTTGCCAAAACTCATGGAAAATCCTTTTTCTCCCAAAGCAATTTCACCTTTGGGAAGTGTTGGAAATAAAGCATTATCAGTAATAATGATATGTTTTCCAGTCCATTCCAGTCCAAAGCCCTGTTGTTCGTAAGTGTAAGCATTTCTCCCTTCTACTTCTTCCCAGCCTCCTTTTGAGGATGTAAAATATTCGGCTTCTATGGTAATTGTGCCTTCCTTTTCCTGAAAACTATATTGGGCCTTAGCAGAAGAAATAATTATTATAAAAGCTAATATTCCAATTATTTTTTTCAAGTTCATTTGCTCGTTTTTTAGTGATGGATTATTAAAATGTTTTTTTTAATCACTTAATTTAGTTTGCAATCAAGAAATTTTAAAATTAGAACAACTTCCTATCTCCCGATTTATGCAATAGGATACAAAATGATAAAAAAATGGGATGGAAAGAACAGTTATTCAGTCCATATTTTTCTAGTTTCCTTAGAAAGGAAATAAAACCCTCCTTAATAATTACTCCTGATGAAATAAATATTTAACCTAAAAGATAGTCTCTATAGAGACTTCATCTAACCTGGACCTTTTTTTATCTCCTTAAGCTCGATTTCGTACGGTCTCCATCGAAGTTCATCCTGAGAAAACGAGTTTTAAAGATTACATTGGAGATTGCTATCTAGTGCTTCAAATTAAGTACAGCTGATAAGCTTAAAAAGAAGTCTGAAAAAATTTGCTTCCAATGTATTTTCAACATGTCAAAATCATGTTATTTTGATGATTAATATATTATATACACCTTTAAATTCCGGCCTTATACCAGTTCCCTTCCCCTTTCTTTAGGTGTTCCATTATTTGTTAGTTGTAGAAAATTCAGCTTTTACTTTTTGGGTTTGAAAATTTCAATCTATAGAATCTGTATCCAATTCCTAAGAAGAAGTGATTTGAATTTGTAATTAACTCATAAGAATTCCCCCAAACGTTTAAAGGCATTGTCAATGAGTCTGAAAATTGTTTCTGGAATTTCGCATTTATAAAAAACCTGTTGAAATTGGCACGTAACCCATATTGATAATACCAGACAAGACCCTTTATGGTATTCCCCAAATTTTGAGGGACATCCACTGCTCCAGGTGCATATTTTCTATCATAATCATTAATTTCCCTATTAGAATAAAAATGGAAATTAGGAGCAATTCCTGCAAAAACTTCAATTCGTTTAAAAACTTTTAGATTGACCAGAATTATGAATTCTTTAGAGAGTAATTTCCATAGCGTAATTGTAGAAGCTCCTAATACTTTTCTTATTCCAATTTCTTTAGTCCTTTTTCGGCTGTGAAAGATGATAATCCTAATAACCCCAGACAACCAATAAAGATGGCAAGAAGAGAAAAAACAGACGACAGTTTTCCAATCCGAACCTCATTATTAAATTTTTTGGCATATTGCTGATCTGCAAATTGATATTCAAATGGCACCCCTTGCGCATACTACCGGATTTTCAATTCCCTATTAATAACTTTCAAATATTAATCAATTACCAACTCATCCTTTAAAAGGCCAAAACTTTGATAAATGATTATCATCTTGGAAAAATAAAAAAACCAACAGGCAAAATACCTACTGGTTTAAGATTCAAAAAACTTTTAATATCAGTAGGTGACTAACCAAGGATAAATATATCTACTGATAAAAGTTCAATTTTCAATCTTAGAATGAAAATAGGTCCATTTTATTATTTTAAATAGGTTTTAATCCTTTATTTGCTGTTCAGTGAGAAAAACTGTCAAAAAGAATTAATGTAGGGCTACGAGTTTTTTCTTACCAATAAATATCTGCCTCTCCGTAAAACCAGAAACCAACCCCATTGGGTCAAAAAAAAACTATTTCTAATTTCAAAACTGTAGGAACGTAATAATATCTATTATTTGCAATAATCAATCATCGCAAAATAAATAGGTTAAATATACTTTTTTGTAGTTAATTTATTCTGTAAATTAGAATAATCTATTTTTTTGCTAAAAGCGCTATATAATGGAAACAACAGAGTTAATCACAAAAAACCTGGTGGAAAGTGCACATGATGTGGTTATAGGAATTGACTTAGCAGGAAATATTATCTATTGCAATGCTGCTGTAAAGTCTATTTATGGATACAATCCAAATGATTTAATAGGTTCTCCATATAAAAGAGTATTGCCTCAAGAAAAACTAGGGGAATTTGCTGCGATTACCGAAAATATTATGTTTGGCGGAACCAATGAATCTATTGAAAGTATTAGACTTACCGTGGATGATAGAAGAATAAAGGTTTCAGTAATTTATTCTCCAATTAAAGATGATATCGGAAAGTTACTCGGGATTTCTGCTGTAGAACGTAAATTAACAGAGTTTAGAAAAGCACAGTCCAGGTCACAAGCACTTATAGAAACTGCCCCCGATGCTATGGTAATTGTAAATAGTTTTGGGCAAATTATTTTAGTAAATGTTCAAACTGAAAAATTATTTGGATATTCAAGGCAAGAGTTATTAGGGCAAGAAGTGGAAATTTTGATACCTACTCGTTATTTTGGAAATCATGCTCAACATCGCAAACAATTCTTTTCTAATCCCAAAGTAAGGGGGATGGGTAGTAACATGGAACTTTATGGTAAAAAAAAGAACGGAGCTGAATTTCCTGTTGAGATCAGTTTAGGACCATTAGAAACAGAAGAAGGGTTTTTAGTATCAGCAGCCATCAGAGATATAACCGAACGAAAATATGCAGAAGAAAAATTTAAAAGACTATTAGAATCTGCACCCGATGCCATGGTAATTGTTGGTGAACAAGGCAAAATTGAATTAGTAAATGGGCAAACTGAAAGACTATTTGGCTATTCTCGCAAAGAACTGATAGGTAAACAGGTAGAAGTTTTAATCCCTGAAAGATATAGACAGCAACATCCTGTCCATAGAAATGGTTACTTTACAAAACCTAAATTACGCCCAATGGGTGCAAATTTGGAACTCTTGGGTAGAAAAAAAAACGGAGAAGAATTTCCTGTTGAGATTAGTTTAAGTCCTATAGAAGATTTGGATAAAACCTTGGTTTCAGCAGCTATAAGAGATGTTTCTCAAAGAAGATATATTAAACAGTTAGAACATAAGAATAGAGAATTAGAACAGTTTGCTTATATAGCTTCGCATGATTTACAAGAACCACTACATACCATTAACAGTTTTGTAGGATTTCTTAAACAAGACCTCCATGATGGATCTGAGGAGGATATAAAAAAATACTTGAATTATATTTCCCAAGCTTCTGCACGGATGGGTAACCTCATTTCAGGTCTATTACAATATTCTAGAATAGGAAAAAAACGTGTACTCACAGAAATCAACTGTAGTCATACACTTAAAGAAGTAATGAGTAACATTCAAGGTTCGATTCAAGAAAGTGAGGCTATTATCAATTATAGCGAATTACCTACCATTAAAGCGTATCCAACAGAATTTAAGCAATTATTACAAAATTTACTCAGCAATGCCATCAAGTTTAGGAAAAAAGATGTCCCACCCGTAATTACTATTGGCTACCAAAAAGATAGTGAAAAATATACTTTTTACATACAAGACAATGGTATCGGGATTAGTCCTAAACATTATGAGCAAATTTTTATCATCTTTCAACGTCTTCATTTAAAACAGGAATATGAAGGTACTGGAATAGGCTTAGCTCAGTGCAAAAAAATAGTAGAATTACATGGAGGTAAAATATGGGTAGAATCTTCGCTAAATGAAGGAAGTATATTTTATTTTTCAATCTAAAATCACTAACATATGAAAAAAAAAATAGATCAAGTATTACTTATTGATGATGATGAAGCTACCAACTTTATTAATGAATTAGTAATAAAGAAAATGAATATAGTTGAAAACATTGAAGTAGTGAATAGTGCAGAAAGGGCATTAGAATATATCAAACAAGTATCCAAAGAATTTCAAAAACTCCCAAATTTAATTTTATTAGATGTCAATATGCCTAGAATGAATGGATGGCAATTCTTAGAAGAATACAAAACCCTAAAAGCACAATTAAAAGGACAACCACTAATTATTATGCTTACAACCTCTATTAATCCTGATGATAGAGAGCGAGCATTGCAAATCACAGAAGTCTCTGGCTTTAGAAATAAACCTTTAAATGAAGACCTAGTAAAACAAATAATTGAAGAATTCCCTCAGCTAACCGATAATGAAATCTAGACAAGCAACACGAGAACGCCTCTATTTACTTGGGTTTTTACAATTAGACATTCAGGATCATCAAAAAAGGTCTGGTAGAAATCTGCATAATTTGTCAGGAATTCCACCTTTTGGTCATTCGAAAAATATCTAAGTCAAAAAGATTTAGATAAAAACCGGCTGTAGTGGTTAATTCATTCCTGAACAGGAACTCGATTACCTGCTGGCTTTTTCGTAACCTTTTATCTGCTCTAATATTTCTGCAGATTTACGAATTGGCTCCCATTCACAACCTGATAAAAAAAACGCTCTAACCTTTGAGTCTTCGTTTTTAATGCTCAATTTTTGATACAACCAATAGGCCAGATAGCTCAGGGCTGAAAATATCAATAAATTGATTCCGCCATAGATGATTGGACTATCCTTCAAGCCATTTACACTTACCCAACAAACTGACCAAAAAGGTAATTGAAAAACAGCTAGATTAAGACTCCTAAAGCTCGAAATTCTCAGTTTTGACAATAAGTATTGGGTCGATAAAACTTCTTCATCACTTTTAACTCTACTTATTAAGTTCAACTGGTATAAATAATGTAAAAGTAATATTGTCATTAGCAGGGCAATGGTTCCAAAGCCAATTGCCACAAAGTACGCCTTTGCAATGGACGCAATAATTGTAACTGCAATTAAAAGTAGCGTATAAGGTACTCCGATTATTAGTGCTGTCCATTTTGGTCGGTTAAGCCTGCTAATTTGCTTGTTGAGTTTCTGCCTTGATAGATTAATCGCTATGTCTTTATTGATTGCAAGCATACTCTCAAGCTTTTGGTCATAGGATTTCCAAATATTTTGTAATTCAAAATTTTCCATAATTTCTGCTTTTATATTCTTTAAATTTTTCTCTGAGTTTCTTTTTTACTCTGGATATTTTAGTCGTAACATTTGTCTGAGTAGTATCAATAATGTCCGCAATTTCCTTACTGCTTAAGCCTTCAAGATGTAGTAGAATCAGTGCTCTATCTATTTCTTTGAGTTCTCTTATAAATTTTCTTAACAAAAAGAAGTCTTCATTTTCGTAGTCTTTTTTATCAAAACTTGGCAATTCAAATATGGGAGACAGGTTAACACTCTTTTCTTTTCGAGTTTTATTTGCCCGATAAAAGGAAATTGAGGTATTTAATGCAATCCGATAGATCCAAGTCGACCACTTATAATTGCCATTGAACTTCTCAATAGAAAGCCAAATCTGCAAGGAGATTTCTTGAATTAAGTCATCTTTATCAGATTCATCGAAGCAGTATGTGTTAGCTACTTTGAAAATAATTCTTTTATGACTTTCTAGAACCGATAAAAATATTTTTTCCTTTTCGTCCAAATTGAACCTTGTTTACTCCATTATTCGCAATAAGAATCAATTTGTCACACCTTTCGGATTTTTTTTAGCTTACTTATAGCATGTATGCTTAACACCTTCGGTATAAATCTAAAGAGGAGGAGTGATTTAATTTTATAATAATACTGAAAATTCGGCTTCAGCAAATATGTTATAAAACTATCTTTGGACTATACCTTAGCAGGCTATTTTCTATGGATATTTCTTTTACTTTGATTTTTAAAGCAAGGTTAACAAATAATCCTCTCTCCCTTAAATCCCCAAAGCCTTCAATAAGTAATTCGACTCTACTTTAAGTTCCATATCCCGATTTCCTCCTTCTTCCATTAGCCTAATTTTTAATCTTTGTTTAGGACTTAGTGTAAATTTTGGAGTGGCATAAACAAAAATGAGCGGATTTTTCTTCTCTACCTCCGGATTGGCTTTTTGCTCCATTAATTCTCCTGAGTTCAATGCTACAAATTGTTTACACAGAATTTGCTGATTGATCTCATTTTGGATTCCATTCCCTTTAGTAGAAATAGTAAAAAAAACTTCCCTTATTTTAAAAGGAATATTGGAATGGTTTTCTACATAAAATTTAAAAAAATTATAATCACCATCCGAAAAAATTCCAAACAGTGCAAAGGTCATCTTTTGCTGCTTTAAGCCATTGGCTTCAAAACTGACTTCCTCCCTGATCACTTTTTCACATTGTCCATCAAGATAGGATTGACTTTTTACCACTTTGGGCTTTACTTTTTCTTCTGCTATTACAACTGATTCCTGGGACAGACTTTTAAACTGGGTTACTGCACTGGTCCTGGGAATTTCATAATAAAAATCATGTTCATCCTGTACAAACTCTATTTTAAAAATATACCTCCCAGTAGTGGTTTCTACCAGCATATTGGTTATGGGATAAAATTTAGGATTGTTATAAGCAGCATAAATTACAAGGGTATTAGCTGATATGGTTTTAATCACCAACAATTTTGTTTGAATATATTCTTTTGAGTTTTCCTCAAAAATTTCCTGCGGTTCAGCTAACAGGCAATCCGTTAAGGTAATACTGTCCTCAAAACTCAGGTAAGTACCCAATTGGCTGGAAAGCTGTATAGTGGAAATTTTCCCTTTTTCCTGTGCCTGAATGGAAACCGTACTTAAGCAGATCAACCAAAGCCAAGTTATATGCCTAATCATGTGTATTTTCTTTTTTAAATGTAACCAAAAATTTATCTGTAATTTTTAGGGTTGGTTGGCTGGATTGGACCTTATTATTTTTGAATATTTTTTTGAATTTATTCTCTTGTTTTACTGGTAGGATAATCATTTTTTCTTCCCTGTTATAACCTGTAAAATCGTTCTCCTGAAATTGAATGCTTAAATGCAATGTATCTCCCAAAATCCTCACCTTTGGATATATCATTTCATTTCTTTGGAGTAACTCTGTTCCAATTTCCACATTCTCCTCCACAAGCATGGTTATTTGGTCTCCATCAGAAATGTCCTGGTTTCCAAAAACAATGGCATGAAAAGAAATCTCTTCATCAGTAATTGAGTTTGGGGATATTTCTTCCCTTTTACTGGTCAGTAATATCCGGTGAAAACCCTGGAGCTCCTTTTCATCCTTTGGTTCAAAATCCTCGTCTGAAGAAGCCAAATTTGTCACTACCTCCTTTTCTTTCTCTACATGCCTGGGAGTTGGATTAAGCAAGTTAATCATGGTGTCTTCCTTCAATTCCGGAGTGACTGTTAGCTTCTCAGAATTTTCTTTTTTATTTCCTAATTTTTGAGTGGTGGTTTCAATTGGTTCCTGATGGAAAGTGCTAAACCACCTGGGCAAAATTAATCCTGCTG
The DNA here is from genome assembly GCF_000379765.1 of Flexithrix dorotheae DSM 6795. Lineage (GTDB taxonomy): Bacteria > Bacteroidota > Bacteroidia > Cytophagales > Flammeovirgaceae > Flexithrix > Flexithrix dorotheae. The sequence continues at coordinate 5,807 of NZ_KB903493.1, read as the reverse complement.
CAAAAAGCAGTGAAAAAATAACAATATGCTGTGGCCAGTTTTTCATGGAGGGATAAACACTTATTTCATATTAAAATACAAAACAATTCTGCAATTCCCATCATTTTTTTGTATTTTCCTTACCAGTTTGATTTAAGCTAACCCTTAATAGAAATGACTTATTCCTTAAAACACCCCCCCATTCAATTAAGCTGGCTTCTTTTAGGCAGCTCCTTGTTTGTGCTTTTACCGGCCATATTCTCCAAAGGGCTGGATTATGTCCTATTCAATCTACTGGCATATTTTAATGGGGAAAATTATCATTTTGCTACTTTTTTGGCCACTGTACTCCCTGTATACTTTTTAGGAACTTCCCTCCTACTTTCCTTATCTCATTTCAAATCTAATTTTAAAAAGGAAATTCAAAGGAAGCCATCCCCTAATTCTTCTCCCCTTTTATCCCCTCCAAAAAATAAAATCACACTTGCCGCTGAAAGACTTAAAGCTTTGCTGGAAAAAGATCAAATATTTAAAAATCCGGAGCTAGACTTGCAAAAATTAGCAGAACTCCTAATGGTAAAACCCTATCTGGTCAGAAGCATCGTTAAGAAAACAGGGTTTTCTACTTTGGCTGAAATGGTGAGTAATTATCGCATCACTGAAGCCTGCCAAATCCTTAAGGAGCATGGACATAAAAAGAACTTGAAAGATATATATTATGAAGTAGGCTACTCCACAAGAAAAGCTTTTAATGCCGATTTTAAAAAAAGGATGGGATGTACTGCTTCGGAGTTTTTGGAGGAAATTTTAAAATCAAAAAACTAATCGGCTTTTAACTTTTGATTTATATTATTTTTGGATTTTGTTATAGCATGACTTTTGACCAGTTTTCTGTTTTCAAGCCTGGTATTCTACTAAAGTGATTTTCATTATTTGTTACTAAGGTTAATTCATTTTCGATTGCTATACCTGCAATTAGTAAATCTATATCATCCACTGGTTTACCCACTTTTCGTAATGAAGAATATAATTCCGATGATATTTTTGCTGACCGTTCTGTCATAGGGATAACTAAATTTTCAGATAGGAATTCTTCAAATATACTAAGCTTTTTCAGTGCATTCTTTGCCAATAGCCCCCCAGTAATTTCGTAATAGGTGATAATACTAATTTCTAGAACATTGAAATATTCAAGATATTTACCCACATTCCGCACTACTTTTTCATCTCCTCTCAAAAAATAGGAAAGAATATCTGTATCTATTAATGCCCTATTCATCTATCCTTCTTCTATTTTTTTGTCTATTCTGGTGTAATTTAACTGTTAATTCATCGAAAACCTCTTCATCGATATCTTTCCAGGCGCCAGCGTAAGACAAAACCTTGGATTTCTTAGTGATGCCTTTCTCTAGTTTTGAAATTAAACGCTCTAATTCTTCAAGTTTGTCATTTGGAATCTTATGGATTCTTTTTAGAATTTGATTCCTCCTTTGTATCTCTGTAAGCATATTTTTATGTTTCTTTTCTAAAACTAGATATTTAATAGGATAATTCCGAATTGCCCAAATTTATTTACCTTTGAAAATTTTATTAAGGAATTCCCGACCAAGTTTGGCAGAACTCTGGCTGATGAAATTCTCTATTTCTTCTAAATCCTGATAAGCTGTTTCTGTTAGGCTTATGGAGATACCCGCCATTTGTTTTCCATTTTTTGTTTCACTTCTTTCAAACTCATTGTTTTTCCTTCTTCTGAATCTTTCATCCCTTTTTCCACCTTTTCTATAAACAACAGTTTTTCTACCAACTCTTCAATATTAAATTCTTCAGGCAGCTGATTCAATGTCTCCAGGACTTTATTTTTTTTTATCATATTCAATCCTATGTTTTCCAAGTAAAGATACTCATTTTTTAAATATTTTTCTCCCTTAGATTTATGGGCATTCTAACCATTTAAACTCAAAAATTCGATTTTGGGTTTTTTAGCCTCAAAAATCATGTAACCAAATGTGAAAAAGTGTAACCATTTCGTGAATTTTCGGCTCTATTCGGATTTGGTTACACTTTTTAAAAAATCAGACTTTTCATTTACAGGCAAAATAATTCTAAAATTTAAAGCTTTTTGCCATGAAAAAATTAGTGTTAAACATACTGGCTTTACTGCCTTTTTTTATCCTTTTAGTTGCGGATAGTATGGCCGCCAACAGACTCAACCTTACCGGACCTATTGATGATTTTTTTAAAAATACACTTGTAAGTATGTACGGTCCCATCGTGGCTTCGGTAGGTTTGATTACCGGCCTGATGAACATCAAAGACATTCAGGGAGAACATGCCGATTATCGAAAATTCGGGGCTAAAATTTTACTGTTTGCAGCAGGCTCTCTCATCCTGATGGTAGTAGTACAATTCCTTTATAAACAAAATATTACTGTTTAGTTTTTTACCCATTTATTATGAAAACCTTCAAAATTGAAAAATGTACCGCCCGAAAAGTTAGGCTTCTTTTCGGGCTGGGAATTACTGAAAGTGGTTTATTTCTGCTTGTCACTTTACTGGCAGTTTTATTACTGATCAGTACTTTTACTTTCCTGACTTTCCTAATAGCATTTTTTATTGTCTTAGGTAGTTTTTTACTGCTCAGTTTTTTAGAACAAAAGCAATTATTTAAACACTTCTTCGACCAGCAATTGCCAATAACTATTGTTAATGATCTGCACTTTTTCAAACCAAAAAATCAGGAAGGATGAAGCAGATAAGACTCAGTGAATTTCCTCCAATTTTAGAAATTGAGGGACATCTCGTTTATGCTGCCAGTGGTGATATAGTTTATTGCTATAGATTGGAATTGCCAGAAACTTTATCAGTTGCAGAAAAAGATCTGGATGCTATGCATGAGACCTGGTATATGACTTTAAAAAATATTTCTCCACCTGCTATTGTCCTGAAACAGGATGTATTTTTAGCTAGAAAATTTGATTCAGATGGACTATCTGCCCTCGCTGGTGAAAATTATTTCCAAACTGAAACCAGGCAACATTTTTCTGGAAGACAACATATGGTGCATTATCCTTTCCTTTTTTTCATTAAACCTAAAGGAAATATCCTGCATGCTCCAAACATTCGCAATCCTTTCATGCTGCCAGTCCCAGCCTCCAGAATTGAAAATTTGCTGGAAAACCAGAAAGTGTTTTTACAGGAAGTAAATCGTTCGGTTGCCGTGCTCAATGCCAGTAGATTCATTAAAGCTATTCCATTAGGAGCCTCTGAAATTAATTACCTGAGCCAGCTTTATTTCAATGGATTTTCTGAAGGTTTTTATTCCGATGCCAATCAGGGGCAAAGTGTTTATGAACTTGGAGATCGGAAAGCCGGTGCCTTTGTGCTCAATAACATTCACCAATTACCTGAAGGGCAAATCAGTAATTGTACCCTGGATCAGGATAAAAGCAACAAAGCTCAATTTTTTGTAGGATTTGCCGATCAGCTTGGATTGAAAATTAAAGGGGATCACCTGATTAACCAGGTGTTTTATCTCAAAGGACACCATGGTCTCAAAAAGCAATTAGAAACCAGACAAAAACAGCTTTTTGCAGCCAGAAAATTTGACCAGGCAAATGCAACCGCGGCTGAAGATTTAAATGAATACCTCATTAAAACCAGTCGCGATGAAAGTATTCGCCTTACCGGATTTCACTGGAACACAATCTTTTTTGCAGATGATCAAAAACAGTTTATGGCGTTAAAAGAGAAAATTGCAGGAACACTCACTAACATGGATTTAAAGTGTTATTATCCAAAAAATAACAACCTGTCCAATATTTACAATAATTCTTTTTTTGGTCATACTTCCTTTCTTGATAAAGCCAATATTTTTAATCTGGAATTACAACAGGCTATTTGTTTAATGCCACAGGTCAGTGGATATAAAAACGATGAGGAGGGGCTGGTTTTCAATGACCGTATGTTTAATATTCCTATTGTTCGCGATGTTTGGGATGAGCCTAAAAAAAGAACCAATGCCCGGAATTTCTTTGTGGTTGCTCCTACTGGTGAGGGAAAATCGGTGTTGGTCTGCCATATGATTCGTCAGTATTTTGAGGCTGGACACATCATCATTTTGCTTGATTTGGGAGATTCTTACTGGAAACTCACACAGCTTTTAAGAGAATATAAACTTGCCGAGCAGGAAGTTCTTTATATCAAATACCAGGAAGGTCAACCACTTGGCATAAATCCTTTTTACCTGGCAAAAGGAGAAACTTTATCGCTTCGCAAACAAAATGAACTGGTCAATTTTGTCTTAAAACTTTGGAAAAAAACTCATTTGGTGGCTGATGAACAGCGGGTTTCTTTACGGAAAATTATCGGTTATTATTATGATTGTGTAAAGGTGGACCATGCTTTCCCTTCATTTTACTTTTTTGTAGAACAATACAGAGATTTTCTTTTAAGTGAACTGGAGATTGATCCAAGATTCTTTGATATTAAAAGTTTCCTCCACAGTTGTTCGGAATACATTCCCGAAAATCAGATGACTGGTAAGAAAAAAGGGGCTTACAGTTTCCTTTTTGAAGGTGATACCAATATAGATGTGAAAGGAAAAAAGCTGGTGGTATTAGAAATGGACAATGCTAAAAATGATCCGGTCTTAATTTCCCTTTTACTGGATTTAAGCAGTGAACTCATCAATACTTTAATCTGGAATGATAAAGAAACGAAAGGTGTCTTGCTTTTTGAAGAATTTGCCAAGTTTTTAAAATATCCCAATATCCTGAATGCCGTGGAATATTATTATCAGGCTATCAGAAAACAAACCGCTTGCATCGGGGTGGTTTTGCAATCTCCTACGCAATTGCCGGAGGAAAAGGCAACTGCTTCCATCATTGAAAATACACAAGTACTCTACATTTTACCAAATAAAAATGGTTATGAGCATGTGATGGAGTATTTCAAACTAGAGGAGCATGACCGCAACCACCTCATTTCCATGCGGAATCATTTTCATGGACAGCCTAAGTATTCTGAACTGTATTTGCGTATTGGCACTTTTGGAAACGTAGTCAGGCTGGAGTTACCTGAGGCTTTAAGACTGGCTTTCATTACCGATGGAGAGGAAAACCAACAGCTTCTAAAAGCTTTTGAAAAAGCTGGAAACCTCCATCAGGCGATTCAACAAACTTGCAATTTGAGGCAATTAGCTGAGAAAGGAAATCTGCCACATTATTAAGGTTGGTCGCAAATCTTAAATCACTCGGAAGTGTATAACTAATTCTGTCTGATAGGGATTACTTTTATAGAAATATTTTTTTTGGTTACTTTTCCTGACTGCATAATAATGGTTTTTGGAATAATTGTCAAGGGCAGCCAGGTACTGGCTGTTTATATACCCTTGATAATTATGGAAAAAACCATAACTTGCTGGCTGGAAAAGTAACCATTACCACAACCCCAATGGTACCCTTCCTTCAAAGTGAATGGCTAATTGCTGTAAAATCTGTCCCCAGTTTTGCATAGGCTGTACCCATTTTTTAGAAATATTTTTTGAAGCCAGATAAATTAATTTCAATAAAGCCATATCTGAAGGAAAAACACCTTTTGTTTTAGTCACCTTTCTGACCTGTCGATGGTAGCCTTCCACTGCATTTGCGGCAGCCGCTGCTGTGGTGTAAATTATTTTCCTAATCCCCTGATCATATTTAAAGTATTCAGAAAGTTTCTCCCAGTTGTTTTGCCAGGAGGCGATCACTACGGGATATTGCTTTCCCCATTTTTCTTCTAGATCCAACAAGGCATCTTCTGCTACTTGCTTATTGGCAGCCTGATAAACC
>NZ_KB903492.1 GCF_000379765.1 Flexithrix dorotheae DSM 6795 | reverse complement strand
ATCTCGAATTCACAGATTGAAAATAATGGGAACAGTAATAGCATCAATGGAGGTTTAAAAATTATCACGGTTGATCAGGATCAAAGTACTTTTTTATACACCTGTTCAATAAAAAACAATTCTGGTAAACAAATGAAAAATGATGTTCACCAGGTAGCCTACCATAATAGTAAAAATTATTTACAAATTCAGGATAGCGATTTTACACACACCATTTATTTTTCAGAAGAAAGTGGGGGACAAAATTTAGTGCTCGACAGTAATGGGGATAAAATTAAACTAATCGATAAGATTAACTATAAGACCCTAATTAATTTAGCTGATCATTCCTTTCCAAAATGATTAAATCAACCATTTTGGAATAGTTAAACCAACCCAAAAGTTAAAAATATGATATTAAGTATAATCTTATATACTATTGGAATTTACTTTCTAGGTTATTCCATATATTGGTTTGTTTCAGTTCTAATTGCTTATCTGGTAAAAAATAAGGTGAGTAATTCAACTGAATTAAAACCTCCAAAAGATATATGGGTGATATTACCCGCATATAACCCCAATTCCCATTTATTAAAAGTTGTAGAGTCAATAAAAAAAGCTGAATCGACCCATAAAATCTGGATTTATGTTTTATTACAGGAAAATAAAACCATAAACCCTTCTTCCTTTGAGCAGAAGGATGACATTTTTATTGAAGAAAAATCATTTAAAAATTTATCCGGAAACCCCTACCACAATGCTTTACAATTTATTGTTGGCCGATTGGAGGAATTAGAAATAAAGAATGGCTTTGAATGTTCACATATTGTTTTGTTAGATAAGGACAACGTGGTCGATAAACAATTTTTCAATAAACATATCACAGGTATAAATGCAGGATTCAATCTAATTCAAGGACAGAGGAGATCTTATAAATCGTCTTCAATTTCACAAGCCTATGATACTATTTCAGAAGGTTTGAATGATTTAATGTTTAGAGTTTGTAAAACAAAATTGGGGTGGCCGATTGAAATTAGTGGGAGTGGATTTAGCTGTGAGAAAAAAATATTTGCAGATGCCGTAAATCAGTTGGATAAGCGAGCACCTGGAATGGATAAAAATTTAATGGTTCAGCTTCTTAAGCAAAATAAATCTATTAAGATGACCTATGAACCTCAAGCATTTGTCTGGGATGAAAAAACCAGCAAAATTGAAGATTTAAAAAAACAGCGATCAAGATGGTTTGGTAATCAATATTTTAATGCCTATTACCATTCAGTACCTTTATTGTTAAGAGCGTTTAAATTTAGGAAATTTAGCATAATTGATTATGCAATTACCCTCTGGCGTCCCCCAAGGAGTTTTCAGTTGTTTTTATTACCATTATTTGCTGCGATTGAGTGCTTTTATTACGTTAATTATAATAATTTTTATACCCATATTCCAATTTTCACCCTAGGATTTGGATTCCTTGCTTTAGCCATAATTTTATCATTGAATTATCTGAAGGCATGGTCACATGCCAGAAAAATCATATTTGCAATACCAAAAATTACTTTTAATAATTTACTTAGTATCAGGTCCGGAATAAGCAAAAAAAATCAAGGGAATTTTGTAAATACAGCCCATGAGGAATTGAATTTTGAAAACCAAAATAATGCTCTGGAAGAAAAAAGAGCTGCCTAAAGTTAAGTACAATTGCCAACTGAAAATTATCCTTTCACCTTAAAACGATAATGGGAATTTAAGAAATTTCTGATTTTGTTTAGTTACATTCATGAAAAACCCTAGCTCTTCCATATTGAATTATACTGGCAGATTGTTTGGAAATCCAGTTTCAGCATGGTTGTACAAACACGTTTTTGAAAGACAGTTAAATTCAATTTGGGGGTATCTATTTTTATTCTTGCTCACATTTATGGTAAGTTGGCTAGTAGTAAAAGTAGGTTGGTTTATTGGGATTTTAATTGCTGCAGCAGTAATTGGAGGGCCTATTCTGTTTTCTACTGTTTTTAAAGTGGAGTTTGGGATTAAATTAATGCTCATTATTGCAGTCTTCATGAGTGTTTTCTTAAAACTACTACCGAATATTCCAATTGGTTTGGTAATGGATAGTACCATTCTTATGATGATGTTGGGTATTACATACAGGGCCATAAAAAAAGGTGAATGGAAACCTTTTCAAACCCCAATTACCGGGGCTATTTTGCTATGGATGTGTTGGCATTTAATCGAAATTGCCAATCCCATTGCAGCCTCAAGAGTTGCCTGGTTCTATGTTGTAAGGCCTGCCGTTGGGTATATATTATTATTTTTTGCTGCATATGGATATTTAAATTCAATAACCAGAATAAAAGGGCTTGTTTACTTAATAGTAATATTATTTGCTTTATCTGGTATTTGGGGAATAGTCCAATTTATTTTTGGCTATTTTCCATTTGAGATGGAATATATCGTAAGTCATGATGCGGTTCACCTTGTTTACATTCAAGGAAGGTGGAGGTCTTTTGGGACCATGGGTTCTCCTGCACAATTTGGAGTTATTATGGCTTATACCTTAATATTTTGTTTTGTGCTGGTGAAGGTGAGGTTTGGAAAATACAGCAAGCTTTTCATGATATCCTCTGGCATTATTTGTACCATGGCATTAGTTTACTCAGGAACCAGAACAGGGGTAGCTTTAGTGCCAATTGGAATTATGACTATAGTAGGTTTATCAAGGAGTGTCAAATTATATTTAATTTGCATTTTTGGTGGTATTATCATGATTGGGATAATCAATATGCCCACAGATAATTATCATATCAAAAGAATCCAGTCCACTTTTAATGCCAGTGAAGATGAATCATATAAAGTAAGAGAAAGAAATAAAGAAATGATTACACCCTGGATTTTAAGTCATCCTATGGGTGGTGGCTTAGGTTCAACAGGGGTTTGGGGCCAACGATTTTCACCAGGAACATTTTTAGCAAACTTTCCTCCCGATTCTGGTTATGTCAGAATTGCTGTGGAAATGGGTTGGATTGGCTTATTAATATATATTTTCCTATGGATAAATATTTTAATAAAATCAGTTTTTCCCTATTGGAAAATGAAAAACCCAGAATTGAAAACAATTGCCTTGTCAATATTTGTCTCGATTGTACCTCTTATTGTAATTGAAAGTGCTCAGGATATAGTTGGAAAACTTCCATCCAACCTTCTATTCTGGGTACAATTAGCCATTTTATTTAGGGCAATTGAATTAGATCTAAATGAACAAAAGGAATTATGCGAGAAGACAGTAAAATAGCGATGGTGACTTGCCAACATTTTCTTTCGGGAATTGGGAATTACAGCAAGGAAATAACAAGACACACAATGGAAAAGTATCCCAATACTAATCTTTTCAAGCCATATAAAAAAGGGCATCTTGATGAGTCTTTTCATAAAAAAAGCTGGATAAAACCAATTTACTATAAATCGATAGGAAATTTACATCCCTATATTTTGCCATTCTTCATAAGAAAAACTGTTGATTTATCGGCTGATTTATTCCATGCTCACTGGTTTCTTTCAGGGATAGCTTTAACGCTACTAATGAAAAAACCAACAGTTATTACTATGCATGATGTTTCACTATTACATGTTTCGGAAGTAAATAGTACCTATTTAAAATATTATAATTGGGCAATTGAAAGGTTTAAAAGAAATAGGATTCCTTTAATTGTAGTTTCTGAATCCGCAAAAAAAGATACAGTGAAATACGCTAATTATCCGGAAGAATTGGTGCATGTGGTTTATAATGGAATAGATCCAAAGAAATATTTCCCACAACCAACACCAGGGAAAAATACCAAAAAATTCACCATTATATATTCAGGAGGGCTTGGGAAACGGAAAAACCTTGAGCTCTTATTGAAGGCCTACAAGGAATTAGAAAAAAAGTATGATTTTCTTGAACTTAAAATTGCTGGTGCATTTCCAGAAAGAACCCCCTACCCTCAATTGGCAAATCAATTAAAATTGAAAAATTGCAAATTTACAGGCTTCATTCCTGATGAGGAGATGAACAATTTTTACAATTCCGGAGATTTAATGGTATATACCTCTGAATATGAAGGGTTTGGTTTTGCTCCTTTGGAAGCTATGGCCTGTGGAGTTCCTGTATGTTCTACAAATGGAGGTTCTTTAGGTGAAGTGAGTTTGGGTGGAGCTTGTCAAATTGAGTATGATGTTTTTGATATAGTTAGTAAAATTTCCCTTCTAATTGACCAGGAAGAACAAAGAGAAAGGTTAGTGGCCAAAGGGAAAAAATGGGTAAAGAACTTTACCTGGGAAAAATGTGCTTCGCAAACAATGGAGGTTTACAAACAATTATTTTGAAATTAATATTTTGAACAGTCTAATTATATGAAGGTTACATTTATTTCATGTTTAACTAAAAATTGTGGTATAGGTAGGTATACAGATGAATTAACTAATGCTATTCACAATAGAGGTATAGATGTAACCCTTTTTCGGAAAGATGGAGGGGATCTCAACTACATTAAAAATTATCCTTACAGATCGTTTAAATGGTTGAGGCATTATGTAGCGCCATATTACCTAAGTAAAGCCATAAAAAGCTCTAAGAGTACAATTTTCCATGCAGATTATGTAGATGCATTAACTGCATATAGATGGTCTGGGAAGAAAAAGTCCGGTGCTGTAGTTACAACAGCCCACGATGCAATACCTTTTAAGTTTCCCGGTGGAAATTTAGAGATGAAATATTACCGTTATCATGTGAACAATGCTACCCGTATTTCTGATAAAATTATAGTAGTTTCAGAAAAGTCAAAAGAGGATTATGTCTACTACACAAGAATTAATCCCGATAAAGTTGAAGTGGTTTATAATGGAATCAATCACAGTTTTTTTTATCCTGATGCAGTAAAGAAAAGAAATAAAGTTTTCACAATACGCTATATTGGGGGCCTTGGAACAAATCATAAAAATGCTCAGGCCTTAATTGAAATAGCGAGAATTCTTGAAAGTAGAAACATCGAATTTCAATTACAAATAGGTAGTGGTAATGCCCATTTAACACCCTTACCCAAACTTGCAGAGCAATATCGATTAAAGAATGTAAAATTTGTTGGCTTTGTTCCTGACCAAGAAGTTAGGCAATTTCTAGCAGAAGCAGAATTATTTCTATTCCCCAGTCTTTATGAAGGTTTTGGATTTCCACCCCTTGAAGCAATGGCATGTGGAACTGCTGCTCTTTCATCAAAGGCAGGTTCACTGGAAGAAGTTTTGGGTAATGGAGCAATTACAGTAGATCCAAATCCTGAAGCCTTTGCCACGGAAATAGAAAGGCTAATTAATGATTCTAAAGCTTTAAACCTACTCAGGGAGAATGGTTTAAGACAAGCTCAAAATTATACATGGGAAAAAGCCTGTACTGAAACACTAAATATTTATAATAAACTAAATTAACTCAAACTTATGTTGCCAACGTCAAAGATTCTTTGGGCTTTAGTCAATAACCTTGTTGAACTTTCAATAGGGTTTGGAACTATTGTACTGGTAACCAGACAGTTTACAAGCGATGAGGCAGGAACATGGATATTATTTACTTCTATTTTTTTATTACTTTCAAAGCTAAGAGAAGGGTTTGTACAAACTGCTTTAGTCAAATTTTCTGTGGGTGTAGAAAAGGAAGAAAGAAATAGTATCCTAAAGAGTAATTTGATCATTAATATGTGCTTGGAGATAGCATTATCCACTATAATTTGGATAATTGGAATGATGGACTTTTTCCCTTCGATTAGTGAATTGCTGGTGAGATATCCCATCTATGCAATTCCCTGGTCTATTTACCGATGGATATTAACCGTTTTCCGTAGCCAGTTAAACGTAAAAATAATATTTAAAATCAATACAGTCATTTTAATAAGCCTTTCTGTGGGAGGAGGATGTTTATTTACTTTCAATTGGCCCCTGGAATTTATGGTAATAATTTTGGGTGTATGCAGTTTTAATGCTTCATTATTGGGATTATATCTGATTAATACCAAACAATTTTTAAAGTCAAAAATTAATTGGAAACATTTCAAAAAACAATTTTACTTCGGCAATCATGGTATTTTAAGGGAATTAACAGGGACATTATCAAATAGAATTAATGTTTTTTTAACTGCTGGTTTTCTTACCTTTTCTGATACCGCATTATTAGGTGTTGCGCAACGGTATACTCAACTGGTTTTATTACCCAACACGGCTATTCAGTCACTATTATTTCCGAAGGCTTGTGAGATCGCAAATTCAAAAGATGTCGCTTTGTTGAAGCAACTATTTGAAGGAAATATTGCCAGATTATTAGCCGTTTTTATCCCTTTGGTAAGTGGAATTAGTTTATTTTCCCATTTCCTGATTACTTTCCTGAATGGCCCAGAATATGTCCCGGCAGCTGGATTATTGGTCATAATGATAGTAACTATCGGATTATTTGCTCCATTTGGTAATGGCTTTGGAAGCATGGTAAATGCTATTACCAAGCCTCACCTTAATACTCAGGTAGTGGTAGTAAATAGCATCATCAATATTATCCTATCAGTGATATTAGTAAAAAATATTGGAATATATGGTGCTGTGATCGCTCCTTTCCTAAGCGAATTAATTGGATTTATATGGATTGGCAAAATTTTAAAAAAGGAGTTGAATATTGATTTTATAAATTGTTTTCAACAAATCCCTACCCAATATAAAATCCTATTTGTCAACCTTAAAAAATTTATTTCTAGTAAAACTGTGTCCATATGAATAAACTTATTTCAGTTATAGTACCCACATATAACAGATGTTCACTTTTGTGTGAGCTTCTTAATTCTTTACTCCATCAATCCTTATTATCTCATCAATTTGAAGTTATTATTGTTGATGATGGATCTATAGATGATACACAAAAGACCGTGAAAGAATTTCAAGGAAAAATGTTCAATTTAGTTTATCTTGAGCAAACAAATAAAGGTCCTGCAGCAGCTCGAAATCATGGAGCCAGCCAAGCACAAGGAAAATATATTGCATTTACAGATGATGACTGCATTCCTGAATCTACCTGGTTGGAAAATGCAGTAGAAGCCATTTCCCAACCTAATATTGATGGAATTCAGGGAAAAACCTTTACCGACCAAAGAAAAGTAAGGCCATTAACCCATCAAATTGATAACCAGAAAGGACACCCTGCTGTACCAACTTGTAATCTAATTGTAGATAGGAAATTGTTCCTTAAGGTAGGTGGGTTTGATGAAGAATTTCCTTTTCCACATAATGAAGATGCCGATTTTGCCTGGAGATTTAAAGAAATTGGAAATATCATTTTCAATGATAAAGTTTCTGTGTTTCATCCCCCACGAAAAGAGTCATTTTTGAAATTATCAAAAAGGATGAAAATATTAGAAAGTGAGTTTTTATTGTATCACAAATCCCCGGAATTGTACAAAGTAAATAGAAATACTTCTCCCTGGAAAACCATTTATTATGAAGTTTTCTGTATCAACATTTTAAGACATTTTAAATCAAATTTTAAGTACTTTTTTAAACCCTTAGTAATGATTTCGGGGATGCTGCTACACCTGATTTGGTGGTATGATTTAATAAAGTTATACCCAAAATTTAAGGTAGCTGATAAGTTTTACCAGCTAAAGTTTAAGGATGTATAAAAGTCGTGCAAATCAGGTTATCTTGAATAATTTTTTTGCTAAAAAATTGATTATCAATAAACTAAAATATTTTTTATTAAAAGGATATGACTAATTTCGACCAGCTACCAGTTGTGATTCAGGCGCTTCCAAAATGGGATGCAGCTTATTCTTCTGCAGCTTGTACAATAGCCAAACATTTTTCAAAGAAAAGGATGGTATTTTATATTGAACATCCATTTACCATGAAAGATGTTTATTCCAAAAAATTTAAGACCCAAATCGATAAAAGGAAGAAAATATGGAAAGATAATACTTTATGTTATGAACGACCTTTCAGTGATTTACAAAATTTTATTGCCATATATCCAAGACCGGGTTTTCCATTAAATATTTTGCCAAACAGCTTTGTATTTAATTGGCTTCAAAAAATAAATGAAAAAAGAATCTGGCAACAGATTAATCCAATTTTTGAATTGTTTGGAGTCCAGGAATTTATTTACATTAATTCTTTCGATCCTATTTTTAGCGGGTGTTATTCAAATAAAAAAGCAGCTCTCAAAATTTATCATTGTGTAGATAATATAGCTGGTGAAAAATATATAGCTAAACACGGTATAAAAGCAGAAGTGAAGGTTGCCAAAGAGTTTGATATGACCATTTCAACTTCTAAGGCCTTACAACAGAAAATGCTTTCATTTAATAGTAATTCCTATTATGTAGGGAATGCTACAAACTTTCTATTATTTGATAAAGCAGCATCTAAACCAACAAAGGAATTATCGAATATTGTAGGTAAAAAGGTTATTTATACAGGAAATATTGGCCTGAGGATAGATTATGAATTAATTCGTAAATCAGCACTTATCAATCCCGACTTACAATTTATTTTTATCGGACCTATAAATCACAGGGAGTTTAAAGGGCATAAATTAGAACATATTGATAATATACATTTCCTGGGTCCAAAGCCTTATGAAGATTTAGGTAAATATCTGGGTGAAGCGGATGTCTGTATTATTCCGTTTTTGTGTAATGATCTTACAAAATACATCTACCCACTGAAAATTAATGAATATTGGGCGGCAGGTAAACCTGTAGTTACAAGTCGGTTTGCAGATTTCGGGGAGCATGAAAAAGAAATTTACACTTTTAAAAACGCTGAAGAATTTGGTGATGCCATTAGAAAGGCAATAAAAGAGGATTCCACCAAAAAAATTGCTTCGAGAAAAAAAATAGCCTCAGTTAATACTTGGGAAAATAGAATCCTTGAGTTTGAAAACTTAATATCCATCGCCTTAAAAAATAAAATTTCAACACAAAATGGTACTAAAATCTATAATAAAAGGAAATCCTTTTTTAAAGAAAATAGCGCACAGAATCATTATTCCAAAAGGGAAAAAACAGCCTAGAAGTTTTATAAAATATTTAGTTAATCCTTTTGTACACAAAAGAGGTAGGAGATCGAAAATTTGTAGAAGTGTCCGAAAGGATTTATTTCCATTCCGAAAATTCATTTTAGGCAATAATGCTGTAATTGAAGATTTTTCCACTTTAAATAATGGAGTGGGCGATCTAATAATTGGTAACAATTCCAGAGTAGGTATTGGCAATGTTTTAATTGGCCCGGTGGAAATTGGAAACAATTGTATTCTTGCTCAGAATATTGTGATTTCAGGATTAAATCATGGATATGAAGATCCCCTGATCCCAATCAAAGACCAGCCAGTTATGACCAAACCAATATCAATTAAAAATGATTGTTGGATTGGAGCAAATGTATGTATTACAGCTGGAGTTGAAATTGGAGAACATTCTATAATTGGAGCAGGAAGTGTTGTAACAAAATCAATTCCCCCCTTCCACGTAGCAGTGGGAAATCCGGCTAAACTGGTTAAAAAGTATGATTTTGAGGCTCGTACCTGGGTCAAAATACAAAAAGAACAAAAAGGAAGTACTTTCACTCCTGTACTTAGTGTAATACCGAATAAAAAAGCAGTGTGAGAAAAATTAAACCTAATAACAATGAATAAAATAAACCAAAATCCTCAAGTTTCTATAATCACTGTGAATTATAATCAGACTCAGGTTACATGTGAATTCCTAGATTCATTGGAAAAAAATTCATTCAAAAACTATGAAGTTATTGTTATTGATAATGCTTCAATTGAAAACCCAACTTCTACAATTCTATTAAAATATCCTTGGGTAAAGGTGGTCACAAGTGAGGAAAATTTAGGTTTTGCTGGTGGAAATAATTTAGGGATCAAAATAGCGAAAGGAGAATATTTATTATTTGTAAATAATGATACTGAAATTACCGAGAATTTTTTTGAGCCCTTAATTCACCAACTTCAATCCAACCCAGATGTTGGAATTGTAAGTCCAAAAATTAAATATTTCTCTCACCCTGAGATCATTCAATACGCAGGTTTTTCAAAAATTAATTCTATAACTGGTAGAAACCGAACCATTGGTAAGAAGCAAAAAGATTTGGGCCAGTTTAATGAACCAACGAATACTCACTACGCGCACGGGGCAGCCATGATGGTCTCAAAAAAAGTGATTGATAAAGTAGGAGGAATGCCAGAAGCTTTTTTTCTTTATTACGAAGAAATGGATTGGTGTGAAAAAATAAAAAGAGCCGGATTTAAAATTATGTACGAACCTAAATCTCTGATTTTTCACAAAGAATCAATTTCGGTTGGGAATAAGAATCCTTTGAAAACTTATTACCAGACCAGAAACAGAATTCTTTTTATGATTAGAAATTTCGGAGGATGGAACCTACTTGTTTTTGCCTTCTTTTTTATATTTCTTACTGTACCAAAATGGAGTGTCACCTATTTGGTAAAAGGCGAGATTTCATATCTAAAAGCATTTTTCAGAGGAATTTTCTGGCATTTCAAACTAGAAAAGGTTCCGATTGGTCATTAGAAACAAAACAAAAAGTTTGGTTCCACTCTTCAGTGAAATTCCTGTTCATAAAAATTATAATTTCATAGTACTTGTTCTAATCTGAAAAATAATTAAGACAGTAAGGCAATCATCTTGTGAAAAGAATAAATAGAAACACAACCCTATTTGTTAAGCTGCTTTTCATAAAATGGTAGGCTATTCTTCCCTAGAAAAATCTATTCACTTTAAACAAAATATTTATATGGAATATGTTTTTTGGTTCGCATTATTTTTACTTTTCTATAGTTATTTGGGCTATGGGTTAGTTTTATTTGGTTTAATAAAATTGAAAAGGATATTTTGGAATGGAAAGAGGAAGGTTTCCCAATACCAAGGTGATGACCTCCCTGAAGTAACGCTGGTAGTAGCTGCTTATAATGAAGAAGAATTTATTGAAAAGAAGATTAATAATTCCCTACAACTTGAATATCCTGAGGATAAATTAAAGTTTTTATTCGTCACCGATGGTTCCAATGACAGAACTCCTGATATTGTGAAAAAATACTCTCAAATTAGGCTTTTTCATAAACCAGGTCGGGAAGGTAAAATCGCTGCCGTTTCCAGAGTAATGCCAAATGTGGATACTCCAATCACTGTTTTTTCTGATGCTAATACTATTCTAAACGAAAGGGCCATCATCAATCTGGTGAGGCATTTTAAAGATGAAAAAATTGGGGCAGTAGCCGGGGAAAAAAGAATAGAAAAACTTACCGAAGATAATGCGTCTGGTGCTGGAGAGGGTTTTTATTGGCATTATGAATCCAAACTTAAAAAGTGGGATGCTGAGCTTTATTCTGTTGTGGGAGCAGCAGGAGAGCTGTTTTGTATTAGAACTGCACTTTTTGAAGATGTACAACCAGATACACTGATAGAAGATTTTGTAATGACAATGATAATAGCCAAAAATGGTTATAGAGTTTTGTATGAACCAGAAGCAACAGCAACAGAATCTTCATCAGCATCCATTAAAGAAGAAACAAAAAGAAAAATCAGAATTGCAGCCGGGGGTATTCAGGCAATTTTAAGACTTTCATCAATTTTGAACATCTTTAGGTATGGATTACTTTCATTTCAATATATTTCGCATAGAGTTTTAAGATGGACATTAGCACCTCTATCAATTCCTATAATATTTATATTTAACTGGTGGTTAATAATTTACAATCCGGTATTTATTTACAAAGCCTTTTTTTTAGGCCAATGTCTATTCTATCTATTAGGATTGATCGGGCAACATTTAGAAGCAAAAAAAATAAAGTTTAAAATATTCTTTATCCCATATTATTTTTTAATGATGAATTGGTGTGTATTCATGGGATATAAAAGGTTTCTGCAGGGGAAACAATCAGTAATTTGGGAAAAGGCTGAAAGGAGAAAAGTAACAATTTAACAACTAATCCTCATCACCAAATTTGGCATTTTATCCTTTAGCCATAATAACATCATTTTTCCAGCTATAGGGTAAAATACCCAAAACACACTTTATTTTAACAAAGTAAAAGTGTTACTTTAAATAGGGACTGAAATGGAAATGGAGGTTCCTATGCCTATTTTACTTTCAATTTCAAGGTCACCTCTAAATGGTTGTAACCTGGCCATCATATTCTTTATTCCTCTTCCTTTTGCAAGTGTATTTTTATCTGATCCTTTGCCATTGTCCTTTACAGTAAGGACAATTTTTCCCTTCTCCTGAGAAATAAAAATTGTGACAATTGAGGCTTCTGCATGCTTTAAAATATTACTAATGCATTCCTGAACTAATCTGAATAGCGCATTTTCTAAATTTATATCCAGATCTAAATTTAAGTTGGCGCTAAATTTAAATCTAATGAAATCCTGAATATTAAGGTTATTGCAAAGTAATTCAATCGATTGACAAAGTCCTTTATTTACCATTCCTAGGGGGGAACCATTGTAGGCAATAGTTCTTGTTTCCTCTATGGCAGCATCTAATTGTTGCTTTAATTTGGAATACAGTTCCTCCTTAATATCATTATCACCCAATTGTTTTTCAATTCCTATCACGGTATACTTTATACCCAATAACACCTGTTGTAAACCATCGTGCAAGTCTTTTGCATATCGTTTTTGCTCTTTTAGAATTATTTCTTTTTCGGTCTCTTTTTTCCGTAAGAGCCGGGACTCGATAGATTGCAAAAGCTCCTCAATTTTGAAGGGCTTTGTTATATAATCATCTGCACCCAGATTTATCCCCTTTCTGTGGTTTTCTCTTTGGGAAAGTGCAGTTAAAAAAATAAATGGAGAATTGGCTATAGATTTAGTCTCTCTTATCATTTTTAGGAAATCGTAACCATCAATTTCTGGCATCATAATATCGCAAATAATAAGATCTGGTTTGATATTAACAGCCTTAAGATAGCCCGATTTTCCATTCTGAGCGCTAGTTACTTCATAACCTTTTAAGGATAAAATTTCTTCTATACTTTCTCTAATGTTTTTTTCATCCTCTATTAATAAAATTCTTGCCATGGGAAAAATGATCTATTTTTCTTAAAAAAGTAGCTTCAAATGGTATAGTTAGCAAAAATTTATTAAAGCTTAATAATTAGTATAAAATAGCATTTTGAAGAAACAAACTTTAATATTGTTTTGTTTAAGTTATTTTCAAATAACAATAATATTAATATAATATTTCTTAAGACTATATAAAAAATACTATCTATGTTTAAAAGTAAAATTGATTAAACAAGTAATATAAATACTTGGAAGTGAGTTGAATCATACCGTAATATTCTATCAATTATTTAATAGAAGGAAGCCTCGCTGGACCTTTAAATTAAGGATATTTTAAGATGCTTTACTTGAGACGGCCCTTAAGCAGTTCTCTATTTCATTGCCAAGCTCTCTACAAAAATCGGTAATGAGGAGAACACTATTGTCCACTTCTTCCTTTTCCAACTCTTTCTTTTGGGCAAGTTTATTTTTAATGGATTCCAGTTCAATTAAAAAACTTTTA
>NZ_KB903491.1 GCF_000379765.1 Flexithrix dorotheae DSM 6795 | reverse complement strand
ACAAAGGCAGTTTTGTAAAAACGGTTGGGTTGGGGGATATGGTGCTGAGCCGATTCCCATACCCACCGGAGCAAGCTGACCCCCACCATCAACTGAAATTTAAACAACAGGACTTTCCTTTTTTTTTTCAATTGAAACAAAGGAATTTTTTTTATCAATTGAAGAAAAAAAGTCCTAGTTTTAAAGCAGGAAAAGTTCTTTGAAAGCACTCAAATGGAGGGCAAAATCAGGGTGAAAGTAGCTTGATGACTATTCTCCCTTCGGTATGAACCTGGCCGGAATAGAGAAAAAAGGAACTCCCGATCACAAATTTCAGTTTCAAGGACAAGAGAAACAAGATGAGTTTGAATTAGGATGGATATCCTTTAAATGGCGTAATCATGATCCTTCTATTGGTAGGTTTTTTAATATTGATCCATTGGTAGAGGAATATGTTTATAATGGACCGTACAATTTTGCAGAAAATAGAGTTATTGATGGCAATGAACTAGAAGGTCTAGAGTGGGTACCTGTAAATGGAGATGGTCAAACTGTTGAAGCAGATGATTATGATAATATAGTTTCTTATCAAATAAGTGGATCGTATTCCTATAATGGTATTCCAGCAAATAGTTCTTCTTCATTAGTTTCTCCAACAGGATTCACACCTGCAGAGGGCTCTATTGCAAAAGGGTTTACTTACCAAAATGGACAAAGAACAACTTATTCTACCAATTCAGAAGGACTTCCTATGATAACCACTGAAAATATTAGTGATATTGATACTTGGGATACAGCAACAGATACAAGAATAGAGACTCTAAATGCCGAGTTTCAAAATACAGCAAAGGAAATTATATTAAGAGCCAATGATAGACACGGTATTCAATTAAGAATAACCCAGGCATTGAGAACTAATGAGGAACAAAATAATCTTTATGCTCAAGGAAGAACACAGACTCAATTAAACAATGTTGGATTAAATCATGTTACAGCGCAGCCTAATGCACAAATAGTTACAAATGCAAGAGGAGGGCAAAGTTTACATAATTATGGTGTAGCTATTGATGTAGTTCCAATAGTTAATGGTACAGCGGATTGGAATTCAACAGAATGGAATAATATAGGTGAAATAGGAGTTAGAGCAGGAGCTTCTTGGGGAGGGAATTGGACAAATTTTGTAGATTTACCACATTTTGATACCGGACAAACTTTAGAAGAATTACAAAATGGAAATTAGAAGTAGTATTATATTTATCATTTTATCAATTATATTATATAATTGTAAGGATAATGTTGGAAAAAACCAGCATAGAGAATCAACAATTATTAATGGAAATCCAAGTGATTCTGTAAGAATAAAAAGTATGGAACTTTTTGGTGAATCTTCAGAAGGAGGAAACATTAATTTTGTTTTAAAAAACAGTGAAGTATTTAAAATCAATGTTGATTTGTTTGGAACTATGGGTAATGTTTCCAAAAATTTTTCTTTTGAAAAAGGAAAATTGGTAAAATATGTTCATGTTATTAGATACTATGATGTGCCTTTTTATGAAAGTAATCATAGAATAATAGATTCATCTATTGTCTCTGTAACCTTATATAACAGAATAGTTGAAGAAATAAATCAGGAAGGAAAACTAATAGATAGCTTAAGTCTAAATAAGATTACTCACCAAATAAATCAGGATGTAGATAAATATTTATTGCTTTTAAATGAAAAAAAGTAGTTAATAGATTTTCCTTTATAGGCAAGTCTTCAGCGATAGCGTTGATTGGTTTTCAAAGTTAATTCGAAGGAGATTTGCAGCATTCTTTTAAAATTCAGAGGGTTAAAAGAGCCAGAAGCGTAAGAGGCAGGTGCAAGAAATAAGGTGTTCATGATCGGTTCGAAGAGCCTTCCTATGGATAGGATTTTTAATTATAAAAAACGAAACAGTTTAAATAAAAAAATGGTTTGTGATACAAAATAATTTCATAAATATCTGCACACACTTCCTCCAAATATGTAATAAAATAATAATAATTAGAGTTTTTTAATTAAAATTCGAGGAGTGGAAAAGTAAAAAAAAACAATAGATAGCATAGATGCATTAAAAAGAGATAAGAGGGATAAAAATAACCAGACCTTAAAAACCTTACATATGTGATAAATTTCAAAAACACAAAACAAATAAAATTATGTATGTAAATATATGTTAATTACATTATTTATGTACTATTATATACAAATTAGGAATAACATTTGCTGCGTTTAGTAATTGAAAACAGTCAATTATAAGTTTTCAATAACTAGCAAAATTATCTTCACATTGTTCATCACCTTTCTCTGAACAAAAAATAAAATTCTTAAAACCTCCTTGGTTTTTAAGAATAACTGTACAAACTAAACTAGCTAATTTATGAAGTTCCAAACCTTCAACCCATCATATTTTACCTATTTCAAAAATATACCAGTTTGTTTGTTAAAATCAGGTTAACGAACCTTACATTATTTATACCCTTGATTAGGATAGGGATAACTAAAATAAGGATTAGTCTTAAGTAGAACTTATTTTCTCTTTTTTTTTAAGATGAAAGTAGGTGTACATGTCCGTTATTCCAAACTTGAATAATTTAAGCTTTTGGAACAGGAAATTATTAAAAATAACCAGTTACAAAATATATTAAAATATGAACAACAAATATCAATACCTGGGTAAATTTAACCGGTGGATATTTAATCTGTGCATCAGTAGTCTAATAGGTATAGGAAGTACTGTAGGACAGGAATTACCAGAGATTATCCCTCCTTCACCAGAGGCAGCAGCATTTGTAAAGTATGCAGATATTCCAGTAAATACATACAACGGATTACCTAATATTTCCATACCTATCTATACCATTCAGGTAAAAGATATCACTGTTCCCATAGACTTAAGCTACCATGCTTCGGGAATAAAGGTAAATGAAGAAGCCAGTTGGGTAGGATTAGGCTGGGCACTAAATGCCGGAGGAGTCATCTCCCGAACCGTTATGGGCAAAGATGATTTTAAAGATAATCTAACTTATTTTAACACAAATATTCCAGAAATACCGGTATATGGGTTAAAGGATGATGGAAAGCCTCAAATCATTCCAGAAGAATATTCACAATTTGGGTGTTCATTAAAATTTTTTAATAGAGCTGCATTACCAAATGAACCCACCATACCAATTATAGATTTTTCTCCTTATATTGAAGCAGGTAACATATCAAATTATGATTTTGAGCCGGACCAATTTTCTTTTAATGTTGGAGGAGCCACAGGAAAATTTATTTTAGGAAGAGATAAAAAAGTATACCTCACTAGCCAGGATAAAGTCACTATCAATCCAATAGGTGATGATGCTTCCAAATGGGAGATTCAAACAGCAGATGGCTTTCTATATGAATTTGATCAGTATGAAGACACTCCAGAGGATGGTTATACTGGTGCACCATTTATTAAAACAGCCTGGTACCTTACAAAGATTACTTCCCCAACTTCAGGAGAATCTGTAACATTTAATTATGTAACCAATAATGCTAATCCCATAATTACCATTGGATCAAGACAAGAAAGGATAAATGATACTGGTAATTGTCAAACTAGTGGTATGCAGGTTTTTTCTAAGGAAAAAAGAGAATATAAGAAGGTTACTTTAGAGAGCATAGATTTTAAAAATGGCCAGGTCCAATTTGTTACTGGTGATAGAGATGATGTTTTTGGAGATAAAAAACTAGAAAAAATTCTTATTTATAAAAAAAATGCATTAGGGAATTTAGAAGAAACTCCAATAAAAGAATTTGATTTTTCCTATGATTATTTTTATGGAAGTGCTCCTAATAGAAATAATTGGCCGGCCTCTTCACTTGAGGATAAGTATTTTTCAAATAGATTAAAGTTAGATAAATTAGTTGAAAAGTCTGGTTCTTTAACAAAAGGTGCTCATGAATTTGAATATTATGAACCTGAAAACCAGGTTGATATACCAGCAAAAAACTCATTTGCAAGAGATTATTGGGGTTATTATAATGGAGAAACAGGAAATAGTCAACTGATTCCTGCTTATACAGATATGCTTCTTCCAGATCGATTCATTGAGGGGACAGTTAATAGTTATCTTGCAAAGTTTCCAGGTGCAAAACGTGAACCTAATCCTCGTGTATCCAATATATTTTCTTTAAAAAAAATAATTTATCCTACAAAAGGAAGCACCAGTTTTGAATATGAAAACCATACCTATGACTGGAAAAAATCTCAGGAGAACAATGGTGCCTTATTAGGTTTTTTACCGAATATTGAAGAAAAAAATGAATTGTTTACATATGATGTTGTTAACCAAAAAGGTGAAATTATAGAGAAGACATTAGATATTTCAAATGGTTATTTTCATGGCTCTAGTGCAATTCGAGTAAAGGTAAAGGGTGGTTTTAGGTTTAGTACTAAATATGAAGATGCAAAAGGAGTAGGTTCCGAAAAAGTTTATTTTGAATTATATAATGAAATAGGAGGAAGAATAAGCCATGTTGATCTTTTTGGAGATGTGAATTGTACCTCAACAGAGCAATATTGTGAGTATGACAATGAGTATTTATTACCTCCTGGAGTATATACCTGGAAAGCTTTTGCAGATGGAGAGGTAACTGGAATACAAGATTTAAGAGCTACATATACTTGGGATGCTATAGAGGGTAAAGAAAATAGTGCAGGAATTGTCGATGAATCCCAATTCAGTATTGCAGGGGGACTTCGTATAAAAAGGATAATTGATCATGATGGTATTACTTCAGATAATGATAAGATTAGGGCATTTGAATATCATTATGAAGAAGATAAAGATGGAAATGGAATTTCAGAGGAATATTCTTTTGGGAAAAGAATGGCAAAACCAATTTATGGTCATTATGAGTATTCGTATAAAATTGATAATAGACCACCACCATCACTTTTTAATAATGGAGGAGGAGGAGGATTATTTGTGGATAATTATGTAATTTGTTCTAATTATATTAGAACTTCTGATAGCAATGTTCCTTTAAATGGAACAGCTGGAGGAAGTATCGTTGGATACGATCAGGTAACGGTAAAGTACCTTAAAGGCGCCAATGATACGAAGGGGTTATATGGAAAAACATCATTCCAATATGAAAATCAACCTGATGAAATATTCAATTACAATTACTACCGACCTCCAGGACTTCCTAATTTATCTTCGAATAGAAATGGATTATTGGTAAAACAAATTGATTTTAATAGTCAGGGAGATATTGTCAAAGAAATCACAAATACGTATAATCAGCCACATAATGCTAATATTTTATATTATTATGCGATAAAACCTTTGGTCACTCCTAAAACACTTTCACCTGGTGCTATTTTAACAAGTCCCTGTGACATAACAAATTTCATTTATCCTGCAATGAAATCTGAATGGGTTCAGTTGCTTTCTACTACAGAAAGGATCTATGATCAGAAAAGTTCAACCGGTTATTTCGAAACTATTACAGAATATAAGTTCGAACCTGATGGACCAAAACACTACCAAAGAATCGCTACTAAAAAATACCTTGATAATGGTGATGTTTTAGAAGAAGAAATGAAATATCCTCTGGATTTAGGAACTACATTCAATGCCGATAAATTAGCGGATAAACATATACATAATGTGCCGGTACAACAATTTACGAGGCAAAATGGAAATGTTACCTTTAAAAAACAAACTACTTTTAAGCAGTTAGGTAATACAACTATTGCTAAACAAATGGATGAGGTATTTCCAAATGGGAAGGATGCTGGAAAAATAATTATAAATTATATTTATGATGAAAATACAAGTAACCTGAAACAGGTACAGCGGGAAGACGGTATGTATATTACTTACTTGTGGGGATATAAAAATCAATATCCAATCGCAAAAATTGAAAATGCCACTGTTGCTCAGGTAGAAGCTGCTTTAGGAGGAAGTATTCCAGATTTTGAATCGGGTGGTCTAAGTGTTTCCCAGGAAGATAATTTGAGGGATAATTTACCGGAATCTATGATTTACACCTTCCAATATGATCCTTTAAAAGGGCTTACTGCTACCAAAGACCCAAATGGAAGGAAAAGTACTTATGTATATGATGAATTAGGTAGGTTAAAGTATATCAAAGATTTTGAAGACAACATCATTCAAAAACAAGAATACCATTATAGACAGTAAAAAAATTCCAATCTTTTATTTAAGCCTGGATTACTTTGATTAAAAGTGATTCAGGTTTTTTTAGATGCTTTTCACAAAAACCAGTAATTGGGATTTCTCGCAATTTCCCCCAAAATTTCCATTTGAATTATGTTAAGTAATATTTTGTCTTAACTAAACAAAATTGAGGTTCTTTTAGGATAAAATAGTATCATTTCAATAAATTGGGAACTATATTTAAACATATAATTTTTAACAGCTAGTTTTTATAAATACCCCCTAATTGACAGCTAGGATGGGTTTTTAGTTAACATAAAGTTATTGGAAATTTTGGGGCTATATGCCGAAAAGCCCATATAGATCATGGCATCATCAGGCGGAGCATAATAAATCCCGCTGCCCACACTGGAAATTAAATACACTGTTGCCATGCCAAGCAGAACACTCATCACATGATATATAGCACTTACTGATTGGCAGATAATGAAGCTCAAACGATTACGCTGCGCATAAGTTTTAGGTTCAAACTCATCTTTTGCTTGCTGAAAGTAGCTTTGGGAATCATTGGTTTGCTTACCAATGATAAATGGGTTCTTTATTGAAAAATAAGCCATTGGTAATCAGGGTTTTGAAAAATATGTAATACAAATTTTAATACTAAATTTGGTATTAAATTTAATATTTTTTTTCATATTAAAAAACATACCAAAATTAATACCATTATGATTTTGCGATTTAACACATTGGCATAAGGATATTTGGGAAATACCGGGAAATTTAGTTATTTTACATCCACCTGTTTTGATACCAAAACAGGTATTAGGCTTTGTATAAAAAATAGTATTAAAAATGGTATATACGATAGGAGGGATTAAAGGCGGCAGCGGTAAAACAACGGTTGCAACCAATCTTACAATATTGCTGGCCTCCAAGGGTAGGGACGTTCTTTTGGTTGATGCGGATGATCAAGAGACGGCCACTGATTTTAACAATTGGCGCCAGGAAACATTAGGCGATACCGGCTATACATTTGTGCAGCTCTATGAAAAGGCTGTAGCAACTGAAGTCAATAAAATGACCAGTAAGTATGATGATATTGTGATTGATACCGGGGGCAGGGATACCAAAAGCCAAAGAGCAGCCATTGGGGTATCTGATATATATCTGGTTCCCTTCGTGTCGCGCTCATTTGACATCTGGACATTGGAGAAGGTTGAAGAGTTGATCAATGAGATGTCAGTGGTCAACACAGAGCTTAAGAGCTATGCCTTCATCAATAAGGCTGATCACCAGGGCACGGATAATCAGGACGTGGCCGGACTTTTAGGAGAGAGTGAAACTATTCAATATGTTGAGGCTCAGCTGGGGAATAGAAAGGCGTTTTCTCATGCGGCCACCTCCGGGCTGTCTGTTTTAGAATATAAGCCCAAAGACCCCAAAGCTATTGATGAGCTTAATACGCTGTTCAAAGCCATTACAGGACGAGTAGAGGCTAGAGTTTAATATAAATTTTAATACCAAATCAGGTATCAAATATAATACGAAAAAATATATCAGATATGGCCATAAGCAAAAGAAAAGCGGCGGGTGAAAAGAAAGAGAGGGATATAGAAAAGCTGGAAAAAATGATCGATAAGGGCGGCTCATCCATCCAGAAAAACCGAGAAAATGATGATGATGAATTAAAGGTGGTCAATGTGCGCATGTGGCAAAGTGTGATTAGAGAGATTGATGAGTTATTGCCCAAGATTCCAAAGAAGGAGCGCCCTAAAAGACATGGCTGGATCATCGAGGCGGTCATGGAAAAGCTTGAGCGTGATAAGAAGCTATACAAGTAGGTGAGGTAATTCTAGCTAATGAGCAAAAAAAAAAGACAATGAACTTGAATTTAAATATCTTGTCTTTTTCCTGACTTCGACACTTCAGAAGGCTTAAATTCATAACTCTCACAATATCAATGGCATATAATTTTTTATAGTGCTTATTTGGGTGTCCCAGCGTGTTTTTTGTAATTTCACCCCATGTTTGTTCGAAAGAAGAAAAACAAAAGTGGGCTTATTAGTGTCCAGGTTATTGACAAGAGTAGTGGTAAATATAGAATGATAAAAACAATCGGTAGTAGTGCTGAACCAGCTACAATTGAAAGTTTAGTGGAACAAGGCAGACTTTGGATAAAAAACCATATTGGTCAGCAAGAAATTGACTTTTCTGATGAAAGAGAGTTAACTGAAAATATATTAGATAACATTGAAAAGGTGACTGTCAAGGGGGTCAGCTTGCTATTAGGAAATATTTTTAACGAAATTGGCTTTAATCTTATAACAGATGAGCTTTTCAAGCAACTTGTTATTGCCCGTTTGTGTTTTCCGGCAAGTAAGCTTAAAACAACAGATTTATTATCCAAATACCAGTTTCTGGAGATAGGAGATAGATGTACAACAAGTTTACCGGTATTTGGACAAGTTACATCATACACAAAAAGCGCTTGTACAGGATATTAGCTATCAACATTCTCTAAAAATACTCGACAACAACATTAGCGTTGTATTCTACGATGTAACAACGCTTTACTTTGAAACTGATCATGAAGATGAGCTCAGGAAAACTGGTTTTTCAAAAGAAGGAAAACATCAAAACCCCCAAATTGTCCTGGGCCTGTTGGTGAGTGTGGAGGGCTACCCTATGGCATACGAGATATTCGAGGGAAATAAGTTTGAAGGTTATACCATGTTGCCTGTCATAGACCTGTTTAAGCAGCGCTACAACTTGACAAAACTTGTTGTGGTGGCCGATTCCGGCCTTCTGAGCAATGAAAACATAAAGCAGCTGTGCGATAAAGGTTATGAATTTATTTTAGGGGCACGCATTAAAAGCGAAGCACAGTCCATCAAAAGAAAAATACTTGACTTTGATTATAGCAATCACAGTGAGTACTTAATTAAAAAAGCAGACGGTTTACGGCTCCTTATTACCTATTCGGAGAAAAGAGCTAAGAAGGATAGACATAATAGAGCTAAAGGGCTGGCCAAACTCAAGAAGAAGATCAAATGGCTATTTCGGAGGGTCCGGTTCTTCCTTACTTTTGGTGAAAAAAGCTAACTGTAGGTTGAATTCACTACTCTTTTTTTGAGTAAATCAAAACCAGCACGACCATACATTTGTCTTTTGATGTTTTTTAATCGGTTTACCTGCCCTTCTACAGGGCCATTGCTCCATTCCATTTTGATACCAGCTTCCACAGCATCAAAGTCCTGGTTTAGTTTAGTTGCGAAGTTTTTTAATTCTACCATACCACTGTTAATGGCCATGATAATCCATTGTTCTAATTTCTCAGGCTTTTTATTGGTAAACATATTCCTAAATTGAATAGATAATTGTCTCGCTTTTTCCAATTTTGGCTCCAATGAGCATAGAACCTTTAAATATGCTTGCTCTTTTTCATTGAGTGAATCCCTGTGAGAAAATAAAAGTGTACTGACTTTACGATTCGTCCAATTGGTTATGGCCGGCTTGGGAAGAGGAATTTTTTGTTGGGGAAATTTCTTTATTACCCTATAAACTGCTGATAGAGAACCAGAAAATCCTTGGTCTTGAATATGTTTCCATAATTGCTTTGCTGAATTATTTCCTTTATCCCATTCTTGTCTTAACTCATATCCCCACCTTTTTTCAGTGGCTGATAAGACCAACTTATGAGGTCTAAAGTAACTCTTTTGTTTTACCCAACTGTTAACCGTATTTCTACTGATAGAAAGCCTTCTGGCAATCCCTCTATTGGATAATCCCTCTGCTTTTAATTGTTGCACCTCCTCAAAGAGTAATGCGTATTTATCTGCAGGTTCATTTTTAACTTGTGTTGAACTACTTTCTGAAAAGTTAACCGAATGGTTTTCTGCTTTTAATTCCTGTTCTTCTATTTCTGATAATAAATAGGCGGCTTGTCTTAATACTGAACCTTGTTTTTCTAATATTTTCTTGAGTACTTCTCTGATATTCTTTAGCAGATGCCAGCGATCCGCCATCTGAATAGCTTTCGGAGCACCCATTTTTGCGGCATCAGCGTAAGCACTGGCACGATCACGGGTAATGATCTTCACTCCTGGGTGGTCTTCAAGCCAGTGTTGTAAGGTTGTGGCTTCACGATCAGGCAAAAGATCAATGACCTGATGCTGCTTTATATCCACCAAAATAGTCCCATATTCTTCTCCCTTTTTCAGAGCCCAGTCATCAACTCCTAATACGGTTGGAGTATCAAAAACAGGTAGAGGTTGTTGCTTCAAAATCCTTAGCATAGTGGAAGGACTTGCCGGAATATGAAAACAAAAGCTTAATCTGGAAGCTGGGTTGCCTCCCAAACAACAAGAAAGTGCTAATAATTGCTTTCGCATACGATTACTTTTTCGAGCATAAACTGCAATTTCGTTTCCCAATCTATCACAAAAAACCTTGCATATACAGGAAGCTTCAGCACAGAAAAATTTTTTGACTGTAATTTCAATCAGGACCCGGTAACCACCACTTGGTAAGTCGTGAACCCTTCTAATATATTGACTATGACATTTGTTAGATACTGCACCACAACAAGGGCAAATACCATAGTGATTAATACGTTTTAATTGAACTTTCAGACAACCATTTCTTATAGCATATTGATTAATAGTAGTATGAGGTATTTCCGGAAGTAGTTCTTTAACAAACATAGGTTCAGTGGTTTAACTGTTTATGATAACTATGTTAAACTAAAACTTTTTTCCTCCTTCACCAAAAGTGAGGAAGAACCGGTTCACTCCGTTTTTACTGGCACTGTTTAATCCGGTTTATCCATTCAAGAACCCGAATTAAAGGGTTCTTAAGATTAGGGTTTGAAAGGGAAACTGAAATAATGATAGGAAAACAACAATTCATTAGGTACAGAATAGAGAATCCCTTGACGAGGAAGCTAAATAATGAATAAAGCACAGCAGGTAATTGAGGCATATTTTAATTTACTCAATATCAGAGTTTTGGATTTTTCCTGATTCTTGACCATCAAAAGCAACAAAGAACCGGACCCTCCGAAATAACCAGTTGGCGAATTCGATTTTATTACTTATGGAAAGTGTGCTATCCAACAATATTAATATTCTATAATAAAATTATTTTACAATCCTTCAAAAAGAAGATGGATAATAATCCATTGGCCTCAGCAATGTTAAATAATTACATTTATTAAAACAGAATGTTTCTTCTATTAGCTGTGATTTTACTAAGCGTAAGGGCAGTAGCCCTTTTTGGTATAATATCCATCTTAAATGGAAGTGTTGGAGGATTGATAAATGAGATGTCCTTATTGATAAGCTCTAAAATTGAATTTTTCTAAGTCAATGCAATACAACCATCATAAAAACAAAAAAAAATTATTGCTATAATCAACTCATCTAAAATAATATTTTTAACTTGATTTTGAANAAAAAAACNTTTTTTTACCAAGTATTACTTTATTNCTAGAATAATTAAAAAGTTACTAATAGACTGTAAGATTCAATAATAAATATGGATTTTTTTAAGGAATTATTTGCTCAAAATTTTATGCCTCACGGGCATTGTTATTACTGGAAACCGGAAATTCTTTGGCTTCATGTCATTTCTGATGGATTGATTTTTTTNGCCTACTTTACCTTACCGATTGCATTAGGTTTTTTTATTAGTAAAAGNAAAGATTTAGCTCAGTTTAAATCAATATTTATACTGTTCAGTGCTTTTATCTTATTNTGTGGATTNACCCATATCATAGAAATTTATGTAGTNTGGCATCCAATGTATCGTTTTTCTGGGATTATTAAAGCAATTACAGCATTAGTTTCTGTGGTAACAGCTGTTGTGGCCTGGCCAATGATTCCTTTAGCCTTAGCCCTTCCTAGTCCANCCATGTTGCAAAAATNTAATAAAGAATTACAACAAGAGGTTGCCGAACGAAAGAAAATAGCCATTCAATTAGAAGAATATCAACTTGAACTTGAAGCCACTATTGAGGAATTAAAAAGTACTCAAGCCAAATTAGTNCAATCAGAAAAAATGATGTCTTTAAGCATTTTAACTGCAGGAATTGCCCATGAAATNAATAATCCGGTAAATTTTATCAATGCAGGTGTGCAAGGTTTAAAAAAACAATTAAAAAAAATATTTATGCTGATTGAAGAATATAAAAAAATAAATAGCGAAAATGTCCAAAGAAAACTTCAGGAAATTGACCAGTATGAAAAGCAAATTCAATTTGAGGATACTTATCAATTATTAAGTAAAGTGTTGAATAATATTGAAATTGGGATAAAGAGAACCAGCAATATTGTAAAAGGNTTAAATGCCTTTGCTCAACAGGATATGAAAACTATCCAAAACTATAAAATCCAGGAAGGAATTGATAATACTTTGGCGTTACTTTCCCATTTAATAAAAAACAGGATACATATCGTAAAAGATTATCACCCAATTTCTACCTTCAGAGTTTCACCAGGCCTGATTAATCAGGTTTGGATGAATATCCTGTTAAATGCGATTCAGGCTATTGACCAGGATAAGGAGGGCATTATTACCATTAAAATTCTCCAAAAGGATAATCAAGTACTTGTATCTATAAAAGACGATGGACCAGGAATACCAAAAGAAGTAAGGGATCAGATATTTGTGCCNTTTTTTACTACAAAGGAGGTGGGAAAAGGAACTGGCCTAGGACTATATATTTCCCAAAATATTATAGANGAAATTGGTGGTACTATTCAGGTAGATAGCATTCCGGGAGAAGGAAGTGAATTTAGGATTAC
The DNA here is from genome assembly GCF_000379765.1 of Flexithrix dorotheae DSM 6795. GTDB lineage: Bacteria > Bacteroidota > Bacteroidia > Cytophagales > Flammeovirgaceae > Flexithrix > Flexithrix dorotheae. Next base: position 831 of record NZ_KB903491.1, on the reverse strand, counting down.
AATACCTGTGGGAGATTAAGGAAATTTTACCTCTNACAAAAAGGCAGCCATCAACCAAACTGTTTTTCCATTTGCATGAACTCGATTAGCCCTGACACTTGCCTAAAAACTGGCATGTGAATTTCAAGAAACAAAAAAAGTGGACATTTGCCCACCCCCTTTTGATATAAATTGCTCAATTATTTTAAATTGCGAAATGATGAACTATTAACGAATTATAAAACCCTTATTGTAATATAAATAAAAAAGGGCCTAGAAACCTTCTAGACCCTTAAGAAAAATAGGTAAAATAAATACAGAAGTGAGTAACATATAGAAACTTATACTTAAGACTAATTCAAAAAAAATAAAAAAGGATTCAGATAGTACCTGGACCCTTTAAATAATTTTGAAAACTTAAAATACAAACGTAATTCATTAGGGTTATTGCAAACAAAAAAAGACTATGTCCAAATAAGGACATAGTCTAAGTCTATTTAACTGATATTTATCGATTCACGCAGTCGATAAAATACTATATACTAAAACAGATCAATAAGAAACTGATTAACATATGGTGGCGCAAATATAGATAATAATATTTCAACCCCTGGATTCAACCAACTGGTTAGTTTTTGATGTATCCAGGTGCCAGGACTTTGACCAAAGCGGGAATTATTAACCTTTTTACTAGGCTGTGACGACAATCTTTTTTGGATATCGTCAGTTTCACGTCTTTTTGGCAGCAAAAAATAACCAGTATTAAGGCATGATTATTTGGAAACACAGTTTTAAATATAGCGAATTCGCCATATTATCTTTCTTTACCACTCATTTCTGAGTTCAAAACAC
>NZ_KB903490.1 GCF_000379765.1 Flexithrix dorotheae DSM 6795 | reverse complement strand
GAGTCCAATAACACAATTAGAAAATCCTTATGAATTAATCATCCCAAATCCCAAAGTAGCTGTTCTTTTAGACAACGAAGTCGGAAGTTCAGGAGAGGCAATTGCCATATCTTTTATTGGAAGAGATGATACTAAAAGCTTTGGAACAGCTACCTGCGGTCTATCTACTGCAAATACTGCATTTAAACTGAGTGATAATTCTACTTTATATTTGGCAACAGCATTTATGGCTGATAGAAATTTAAATTTATTTGGCAATCAAATAATTCCAGACGAGGAAGCAAACGCTCAAAATATCCTTCAAAAAGCTGTTGAATGGATTGAAAAGTAGAAATCTAACTATCTGTAACATCAGCTATCGGTCATTTCGCTCCCGGCACTATTTCTATAAAACTTATAAATGAGGATGGTAATAATGTACAATACTGACTAACTGCTCCATTGGCTAATGCTAGTAAACCATAATATCGGATCTTATAAAAGCCAGAAGGTAGTACATGCTGCATAAACCTTCTTATAAATTCTTCTACAAGCAAGAAAAAAAATGAAATTGCACAGAACTTATTCAGGTCCTAACCCCCATTAGGTCTGTTCAACACTAGGAAAAATTTAGTAGGATCCCCAGGACCCACCTGAATTTGATTTTTCATTATTACCAGTTGTTTTGATTTTAATATGTCTTTTTAAAATAATAATCTTGTTTTTCCCCCTTTGAGTCCGTTAATTGAATAAAAATTTCATCTTTCAGATCATATTCTACATAATCACAAAAATCATTTCCATTTTCAAAATCAAGACTATCAATTTTTATTACTTTCATATTAGATCTAATTCCAATTTTATAAGCATTTGATTCTTCTATTACAGATTGAACATAAATACCTTTTTCGCTGGAGAAACCTAATCTAAATCCAGGAAGACCAATTCTGTTTGCATCTTTTTTGGGCTTAGTCAGGTAAAGGTTTTTATTGTCCCAATCAATGGTTACCTGAAATCTTGATAATAAATGATTGCCAATAGCGACAGTTTCTCCTGTTTTGACCAATACATTTTTAAGCTCCAGATCATTTATTCTAACAGAATCAGAAAACGTTAACTTCCTTTCTAGCTCAACAGTTTCTCCAATGATTCCACTCTGTGTGATTCCTTTTTCCAAAAATTCACCATTAATAATACTTCTATTAGTAAGTATTGTAAATATTTCATTGCTTAAAGCAATAGAACCATTAGAGCCATAATCTACTAATATATTGTTCACTTTTGCCTGACCGAAATTAATATCAATAAAAATATTGTATTGGTAATCAGTATTAAATGGGATGACAATACAATTTTCATTCGCTTTTTCATCAATTGAACTGAAAATAGACAAAGTTTTGTTTTCCTGATCAATCATCCAGTTACAATTTCTGATCAAGTTAGAACCTATAATTCCATCAATTTCTAGGCATTTCATTATAGGATTTGCTTCAAAGTCCCCAACAAATGCAGTTTGATTCAGAAATAATACATCACTAATAAATACAGAATCAATTTGTGACCAATTAACTTTCTTTTTGTTTTTATCACTATCAACAATTTTTCCTTTGCTGATTATTTTGAAGTTATTTTCTTTCTGAATCTTATTGGATATACTGAATGGCGCACCTGTATCAAATAAAAATCGATATCTTGTTCCATTTATAGTTACTGGGAGAATGATAAGGCTTTTTTGAATTTCAATATTTACAGTTTCTTTGATTCCATGCTGAGAGACACTCCCAGATTGTATGGCTTCAGTCCATTTGATAGAGCACCTGGAAAAACCTAAAAATAAAATTCCTGCCAGAAATAATGTATTAAGTTTGTTTCTAATCATTGTAAATAATGCCAATGGCAGTCTGGTTCAAAACCTGCCTTATTATATCTTCAAAGATATGTTTTCCGGCCTTAAAATTTCTTCATCCAAAATACTGGATATTTGATACTATTTTTTGCTTTTAGTATGATAAGTATACAATTTGGAAGATCACCCAATTTTTTTCTATTTTCTGGCTCAGGCATGAAAAAGCATCCATTTTAATGTACTTTATGATCGGCATTGTCTTTGGACATTTTTATTTACATAATACAAGGCCATAATTTGTATGTTTTGGAGATAAAGTAATTGAATATTTCGATTTACCTATAATTTCACAGAATTATAATAATAAATTTTGTGAATTTTTATTATTTTATTTTTTGAATCATAAAAGCATGTCTGTACAAATTTAAATAGGAGATAAATTCCTCTTTTTCAAAATCAGATCTAAATTTGAATTATCCTAACAACTAAAAAAAGTTATGCTAACACTTGAACTACTAGACAACTTCCTGGACTTAGATAAATATGGTAGAGAGTATGCTATTGCCAAACATCAAAAGCTGGAGCATATTTCTTTTTTCATGAAGAAGAAATTCACCACAATTAGAGAGTTGGTAAAATCAAAATTATATGATGAAAACATCACCGGAAAGTATTTATGCGGGATTGATTTTCTTCATATTGAATATGGATTTCAGATTGTCACATTTTACCACAATGATTATGAACAGCTTTTAGAATTTGGGAAAGCAATTGACCAGGTAACTCGAGATATTTGTATTAATATCTGGGGAAATATAAGGGACAAGCCCAATGATAAAGGTAAAATGGCTGATGAACTTTATTGCAATAGACCAAGTGGTAGCTTAGGTTTTCCAGGGATCAAGTAAATCAGATCATTTTTTGTGATTTTGGTATACTTTACTTCTTTCTTTTTGTCTCGGGTAAAATTTCCTTAATTTCCCACAGGTATTGTAATCCTAAATTCGCTTCCTTCTCCCGGAATACTATCTACCTGAATAGTACCACCAATTTCTTCTATAATATTTTGGGAAATATATATGCCGTATTGGCTATCATGAATCTGTTCTACTAGAACAATAACCTATTTAAAAACAATGGAAGTTATTCAACCAGAAATAAATTATGGGAATGAAAACATTAAAAGCAATAAAGTGAAAGATTGGGAGCCTTAAGCTACATTTCTGCATAATTTCAATAAATAAAAAAAAAGGGTTCAGACAAAGCCTAGACCCTTAAGGTGATTTTTGATTACTTTCTATTCTCAAAAATAATATCAAATTATTCTTATAAAATACGTAAAAAAATGTGCGATTGCTCACTTCTTTATTAATTAATAATAATTATAGTTTTATATGAACTCTATAGTCTAAACGCTAATCATGAAAATTATTATTAATCAAAAAGCAAACAGAATATAAGTAAGCCTAATGGGTATATATTAAAAAGTGATGCATAAAATTTAGGATTACTTTTGTATTCCACCAAAATTGATTTTCATATACATTAAATTACCAAAATTTTTCAGGACACCAAATTTCATCTTTTTCTCCAATTCTAAATCCAAGAATAATTTCATGGACTCCTGAACTATATTTTTGGATTTTTGAAGTAGTTAAATCATAAGAATAGCTTATTTCTAATTTCTTGTTTGGAGTGAAACCTGTAACAAATGAAATTGCATCTTGAAGACGATAAGAAACTGCACCCCAGATTTTTTTCCTATACCAAACTTTCAAATTAAGATCAAATTGCAAAAATACTGGACGCACAGATTTATATAACACTGAAGGGACAATATTCCAGTCTTCATTATATGGAATGTTATATCCGATATGGAAAAAATAGTGATTAAAGAGTTTACTTGTTATAATGGAGTTGTTTTCATTAATGGAAAACATTCTGGTCTGAAATATCTGATTTATGGAGAACCCAGTGAAAAACCTTTCAGAATAAAGCCAAAAACCAAAAGCACCGTCTGGGGAAAGTTTTGTAGCTGCTGCAGCAAATACCGAAGGATCATTAGGATTACTTAAGGTTACTTTATTCAGATCTAAACGGTTTTGAAGAATACCTAAGAAAATTCCCGCAGATAAGTAATATTTTTTGCTAAGAGGTAAATGATATGCGTAGTTGCCATAAATACCAAATTTACTAAGTGGTCCGGTTTCATCTTTTATCATATAACCTCCAATACCCTGATGAGGTCTTTTTCTTCTAATTCTGTAATGTCTGCCATTAATTTTATTAATAGCTGAGTTCACACTCACGAATTGGGTGGTAGGTGCACCATCAAACCCAACCCATTGTTTTCTATAACCTACTTTAATATCAATATCACTAGAAATCCCACCAACTGCCGGATTCATAATAAAATTATTAACCATGTATTGGCTATATTGGGGGAGCTGCTGGGAAAAAAGATTGCCAGAACTAACCAGGAAAAATCCACACCAAAAAATTAATATAATCTTCATCATTTCTAGCTTATCTAATTATTGTAATCGAACCTTTGTAGGGAGGATAACCATCGTTGAGTTCCAATACATAATAATAAGTGCTGGCAGGAAGCTCTGCATTATTTAATGTCCCATTCCACGGTTTGGTATATCCAGCCTCTGATTCGTAAATTTTCTTACCCCATCGGTTATAAATAAACATTACTCCAAGAGGATATTCATCCATTTTCGGAATTATCCAATAATCATTAATTCCATCTCCATTAGGAGAAAAAGTATTCGGAATATTTAATGCTGGATCCACAAATACTGTAATAGAATCCAGGCCAGGACATCCTTCTATTGTGGTTCCGCTGACATAATATGTTGTTGTTATGGTCGGTGCTACTACTGGATTTGCAATGGTAGGGTTGGTAATACTATCAGCAGGAAACCAGTTATAATCGGTTCCAAATTCTACATTTAATTTTGTACTATATCCTTCCCGAATTCTTCTGTCTTCGGCAGCCACAATTGGAGTAATACTATTGGTAGTAACTAATATTTCTGGTGAAATATCGGTACAAATGCCATCGGTCACTATTACTCTGTAGTAAGTTTCCTGAATAGGTCTCACTTCAAAACTCGATTCTGTGGTTGTTTCTATATCCATCCATCCTTGACCCTCTGTAGAATCCTGCCAGATAATTCCAGCATATTCATCAGGAAGGGTTAATTGAACAGGCTCTCCCGGACAAACAGGATTTGGGTTTGCTGAAATATTTCCCTTAAATTCAAAATCGGAAATATTGATGATTACTGTATTTGAAACTACATTTCGTTCATATACACATTCTATAGTGCTGGTAAGAATCACATATACTTCATCATTATTCTGTAGATTTTCCCAGGAAAAAGTATCTCCAGATAATACTTTTTTTCCATTAACAAACCATTGATATTCAGGAGCACTTCCCTCATTTGAACTTTGTGGAGTAATTAATACATCCGTAGCATCACAGTAAATACTGTCTGTGGAAATAGTAACCATTGGTTGTACAGATTCCTTTACATAAACCTGATATAACATGGAATCTCTGGCACAATCCAGACTTTCCGATTTTAACCAGATATTTTTCATGCCAGGCTCATCCCAATACATTTCAAAAGGACCTAAATGGTTACCACTGATTACCGTAGCACTATCAAAATCCCATTGAAAGGTGATGTCATCTCCCTGTGGGTTATTACTCCAGTCGATTACAAATGGCTCTACTGCACAGACTGAATCAATTTCAGACCCAAAGCCTGAAAAATCATACACATAAACTGAATCGGTAAAAGTTTCAGAAACACACCCTCCATTATCAATTTGAAGAGATAAATAATAAACTCCTATTGAATCAAAAGTCAAAGTATAATTTTGATTTGTACCATCCTGAATAGGCAGGGCATTATCAAAATCCCAAATGAAAGTATAATCCGGATCAGTAGTACCTGTAAAAGTGATATCAAATGGTTCACCTAAACAGGCTGCATCGGGAAGGTAAAAAATTGGTTCGGGCCTTTCTCTAATTTCAATGGTTTCTGAATAAACTGCATCAGGGCAATTATCACCCTGGATAGTAAGGGTAATAGTTTTAATCCCTGGCGAATTCCAGGTTAGGTAATAGGTATCATCAGGAAGGGTCTGAGGATTAGCATCAGCCCCGAAATCCCATGTTAAAGTGGCGGTTGGTTCCTTTGTTCCTGAAAATGAAACTGAAACAATTTCATCTATACAAAAAACAGTTTTTCCTGGAGTAAGGGTAAATCTTGCATCATTATATACTTCTACAGAATCTGAAAATACAGGTGTCTGGCAACCATTGTTATCAATATATAAAGAGACTGTTTTTACTCCGGCAGTTAACCAGGTCACCTGATAATTTTCATTACCCTGGTCATTTTCAACCCCATCTCCAAAATCCCAAAAATAATCATAAGCTGCATCTAAAGTTCCAGTGAAATTAATAGATACCGGAGTATTGATACAGGCATTTGCATCAATATTGAATGAAGCTGTTGGCAAGTCCTGTACCACCACATCTTTGGTTAATACAGAAGTACCACAAACACCAGTAATTTCCAATGTAACTGTATAATTTCCCGGTCCTGCCCAACTTATATCATAAGCTTGAGCTCCCGGTACTTTTACGCCACTTCCACCTCCTAAATTCCAGTTAAATATTGCTCCTATCTCCTCAATTCCTTCAAAACTTAACCTGTTTACCTCATTAATACATACAACATCATTTTCCGCAGTAAGGGCAAAATCATTAGGTTCAATAACCTGCACAGAATCCAGAATGACCTGAGATAAACAACCATTGTATTCTGTTTGCAGGGAAATGTATTTTACACCTGTGGTAGCCCAAGTCAGCACATAATCCTGAGCGGTGTTACTGATGATTGTTGCATCATTAAATTCCCAATTGAAAATGGTAGATGCATTGGAAGTTCCTGTAAAATTAAGATTGGCTGACTGACCCACGCAAATGGCATCTGGCAGATTAAAAGAGGCGATTGGAGCATCTCTTACTTCAACGGTAAAAGTAGAATCTAGCATACAGCCATTGTTATTCAGGTTAATTGAGATCGTTTTTGTGCCAGGGCTATCCCAGATGACCTGAAAAGATTCGGATCCAATGCTATCTACTGAAAAGGCATCTACAAAATCCCAGGTCAATTCAAGGCCGGGTTCAATACTTCCTGTGTAGCTAAAACCACCGGGATTATAGGCACAAATTTCGGTTGGAGCACTTAGCGTAATAACCGGAAAATTTCCAATCTGAAGGGTTTGCTGTGTTGTATCACTAGGGCAATTTACACCTTCTACAATTAACTGAACATTTTTAGCGCCCGGGGTACTCCATGAGCCTTCATACTGGGTAGCATTTATCTGAGTAAAATTTCCTCCGTCAAAATCCCAGATTAAATTCCCTCCAGGTTCAACATTTCCGGTAAAGGTAAGCCTAAATAGATTGTCTATACAACCATTTGTGAGGGTTTCGAAAGCAAAAGCAGCCTGATTAAATACTGTGATATTTTGCGTAATTAATTCAGAAGGACAGTTATTCTCAGTGATGGACAAAGCTATAGTTTTATCTCCCCCCTCATTCCAAAAAACCAGATATTCAGTAGGGGAAATTCTGGTGGCTATTCCACTATCAAAATCCCAGTTATAATTGGCTGTAGGGCCTGCAGAACCTGTGAAAGTGACCAATATTGCTTCTCCCAAACATGCTAAGTTATCACTCACCTCAAATGCTGCTACTGGAGCAGTATTTACAGTTACGGATTTGGATGCTGTATCAGATGGGCATAAAACGCCATTGGCTATTACCGTAATATTTTTAACGCCATTAGTATTCCAGGTAACTTCATACTGGTTCGTCCCAGCGATGGGCGTTCCTGTTCCACCATCAAAATCCCAGTCCAGAGTAGCTCCGGATTCTAAGTTCCCTGTAAATTCTATTATGGCAGTGGTTGGATTACAAACTACATTCTGGTCCACCAAAACTTCAAAATCAGAATAATTATTTACCTGAATTTGCACTGTATCTGTATCAGAACATCCACTGGATATTTCAGTGGTAGTCAGGGTGACATTTTTAAAACCTCCAGTCGTCCAGGTAACCTGATAATTTTGTGTACCGGGGATATTCACTGCATTTCCACCATCAAAATTCCAGCTAAAATTTGTACCTGCAAGATTACCATCTCCGCCATACTGAATTAGTAATGGTTCATTGGCACAAAGCTCTGAATTAGAAGTAATCACAGCTGTTGGGGTGTTACCAATGACAATGGACTGACTTGAGGTAACTGTACATCCATTTGCATCGAGTGTTAAGGTCACAGTTTTAGTTCCTTCGGTATCCCAGGTTACTTCATATTCCTCCTGACCTAAATTTGTTACAATTCCCCCTCCAAAATCCCAGGTGAAATTTGCTCCTGGAAAAATGGGATCTGTATAGGTTATACTTACAGGATTGAGTTCACATCCATTTGCTGGCATCTGGAAATTTGATGAAGGAGATTCAACCACTACAATATCCTGTGTTAAAGTCTTTGGACAACTATTTTCAATTACTGTAAGGGATACGGTTTTTATACCCGGATTTCCCCAGGATACAAGATAATTTTCTCCAGTTCCTTTTGTCACTACCCCTCCTCCAAAATCCCAATTATAAGAAGCTCCAGCAGTGGCAGTCCCTGTATATCCTACAGCTGCATCTCCAGGAATACAAAGGGTATCTGGTAAAGTGAAATCTGCTGAGGGAGTTTGTGAAACAAAAACATTAATTGGAGTAGCCACATCTGTACATCCATTTTCAGTGACTTCTAACTGGATCGTTTTATTCCCAATAGTATTCCAGGTGACCTGATAGGCCTGAGTTGTTCCCAACTGCACAGCAGTACCATCTCCAAAATTCCAATTGAAAGTGGCAGCACCCGAAGTCGTTCCATTAAATTCTACTAATAAAGTACTTTCTGTACAAGAATTTAAAGAGTCCGATGTGATACTCGCTACAGGAGGAGGTGTAACTAATATCGACTGACTGAAGGTAGAGTCACAACCATTATCCGAAATAGCTAATTGTATTGTTTTACTTCCAGGTGTAGCCCATGAAACCGTGTAATTTTCGCCACTTCCTTTCACCGGGTTTCCTCCATCAAAATCCCAGTTATAAATTGCCGCACCGGTAGTAGTGCCATTAAAGGAAATTGAGGCTGTGTTTGACATACAAATAACCGCAGGGGCTGAAAATGAAGCTACTGGAGTTGGATTTACCGTAACAGATTCTACTGGTGAAACTACTTGACAGCCATTTTCGGAAATGGTAACACTGATATTTTTTGTTCCTGAGGTATTCCAAACTACTTCATAAGTTTCTCCCGAACCAACCTTAGTAGCTACTCCTCCTCCAAAATTCCATGAAAAATTAGCACTATTTGGGGCATCTCCGGTATATGTAATGGTTTCCGTCTGGCCCAAACAAGCCGTCACTGGAAATGTAAAATCTGTGGAATAGATAGGTCTGGCATTAATGGTAACACTATCCCGAATCTGAAAACATTTTCTTTCGCATGGGGTGAGAGTAGTAGATTCTACCCAGTATTCGGTGGTGTCGGTCGGAACTACAACAATCGAAGTGGTTGTTTCTCCTGTACTCCAGGTATAGTTTCCATCTCCTCCTGATGCGGTTAAAACTACCCCAGCTCCACTACAAACATCTGTACTCGGGCTTACACTAATTTGAACATCATTTTTAACCTGAGATTCACTAAACAGGTCATCAATTTGGGTGGCATCCATCGCCTCATCATAAAAACGAAGATAATCGATTTTCCCTGAGGCTTCTTCGTTTTTACTATCACCACCTCCGCCAGAATTATCCTCAAATATTTTAAAATCATTTAATAATTCTGTAGAATTATTAGTATTTATTCTTATTTCTTCATTTCCATTTAAATAAATAATCATTTCATCCGGATTAGTGGAGGCATCCCTTGTTATGGAAATATTCATCCATTCCGTTGTATCATTAACTTCCGAAATAATTGTAGTTCCTTTAACAATATCACTTGTATTATTGGATGTCTGGAATTCTAACCTATTATCTGCTCCCAAATATAGTCCTGCATCATTTTCAGCCTTAAAACGCAAAATTCTCCTTCTACCAGAAGTGCTTGCCGAGGAGCTGGTGAACTGAAAAAACAGTTCAAGAGAATATGTATCTGCTGGAAGATTTCCTTTGTTAAGATTAATGCCATCCCCTTGTGGAAATACATATAAAGAATCAATAGCTTTACATACTCCATTCCCTGGTGCAAAGTATCCACTTTCTCCATTGGCATTATCAATTTCCTCTAAATCTGCAATTCCGTTGGAAGGATCGTCATTTTGTAGTGATCCATCAAAGTTGTAACAAGCTACTGGGAAAGGAATATCCTGTCCGTATGCAGAAAATGAAATGGATAAAATTGCAATGCTTAATGACCATAAAACACAGTACCTCAGTAGTATAAATCCCCTCACCTGTTAATTATTTAAAAATGTTCACATTTGGAACGCAATAGCTACCAGTAGGTATACAGGTAAGAAAGGAGATGTAGGAAAACGATTAAAATTGCAATTTTTTATATCATTTGATTTCAAAGACACACAAACGAAAAAGACTATCGTCTAGTTAATATCACTTTCAAAATGTGTAAAGAAGAATTATACATTTAAACTGCCAATTTTCGTTATTTCCTTACATCTGATGAATTACAACTATGCTATCTCAAAAACTAACCAATAAAATATTAGGGACTTTATTCTTTATTATTTGCTCTTTCAGCTGTTTTGGCCAATTTACATCTACCAAAAGCGGAAATTGGGAAGATTGTGAAACCTGGGGGTTTGGTGCTGGTTGTACCTCTACTATTGGGTTTACTTTTCCAGATGCTGATGATGATGTAATCGTGTCAACTGGACATAATGTTATAATTAATACCAATTACGGTACAAAACCAAGGGATTATGGCGTAAGTACAAATGTTAATGGAAATAATAACAATACCTACATCCATACTGGAGATATAACAATAGCCGGGAATCTTTCTACTAATTCCACTGCCTTTATGATAACCGGAGAAGTTGACGTTACAGGTAGTTTAACGATTGATGGAGATTTTTTTACTACAGGGATTTTAAATATCAATCCAACAGCCATCGCTTTTTCAATCGCAGATGATTTTATTCTAGCAGGATCTAGTGAAACAAATATTGACATTAATGCTGAATCTGCAGATGATATTTATCTTGATGGGCCTAACTCAATCCTTTGTGGATCTGATACATTTAATTTACAGAATGGTAATAGTTCAAAAATTAATGAATTTAATGGGGCAGATATGGCAAATCAAATTTGTGCTTCTTTAACAATTACAGGTTGTGATATTTGCCCATTTAATGGACTTCTTCCAATTGAGCTTGTTTACTTTAAAGCAATAGTGATGGAAGAAGGTATTGAAATACAATGGGCTACCATAAAGGAATTAAATAATGACTATTTTACCCTTGAAAAATCTCATGATGGGATTAATTGGAAACCAATAAAAAAAATTGAAGGAAAAGGTAATAGTATTACTTTAGAAAAATATACCATACTAGACAGAGATCCTTTTTACCCCTTAAACTATTTCCGATTAAAACAAACAGATATAGATGGGAGCAGTTCTTATTCAGAAATAATAAGCATCCATTTCTATGGTGACCATATATCTAATTTATTGATTTATCCTAATCCAACAGAAGATATTATTCACATATCAGGTTTACCTCCATTTGATGATATTTTATCAATTCAATTTACAAATTTATCTGGTGCAATAATTCTAGAATTTAAACCGGAATGGGTTTTAGGAAATGTATTTAATTTAAATTTAGATTCTTTTAATTTGACAAAGGGGATTTATTTAATTAAAATCATAACCAAGACAGGAATCCTTAAAGAAAAGGTACTGTATAAGTAAAGAGTAAGGGGAGGAAAAGCCCTCCCTATTATTTATCTAAATACCTCCTGCAATCTTTATGAGTCCTCTTTGATCCTCACTTGCAGAAATTAGAGACCAGCCCGTGGGAGAGTTCTGATCTTTTTTACTAGCATAAATTCGCCATCTATAAATTTTTCCAGGTTCCAACTGAGCTAATGAAGCTTTTCCATCAGAATTGTATTCTATGGATGTCTGACTGGAAGGAATTGAAATGTTCTTGATGGGTAAGCCTTCTGAATCTTCACTAAAACCTCCCCAAATAATATTTCCATTCATATCAGAAACTTCAATAATGTAATCAGTTGTACTTGAATATGAATTCCACTCCAAAACTGGAGAAGTTGTATTGACTTCCACTGGAACTACAGTTGTACTTTCATTGGTAGGAGTACCCAACTCAATTGAGCCAGTAATATCAAAAGTTAAAGTTTCCTCATCATTATTTATTTCAATAACAGGCTCTCCAAATTTCGCTATTCTGTCAGGATCCATTACTCTTTCATCATTTTCAAAAGTAGCCCTGGCTATAAAAGTGCCATTAGGAATTCCTGTAATTTCAAAATTCTGAGCAACTGAACTTGTAGAAAGAAATGGTATCGGTTGACGAGTGATGGGATGAATAAGGGAAATATCCACATCCTTATTGCTTGAAGCCAGGTTCCTGATTTGCCCATTAAAGGATCCATTCCCGTCTTTTGTCATTATTATATTATTATCAAAAGTTTCCTGAGCCGAAATAACCAGGACAGTTTTGGCTATGGAATTATATCCTTTTATCCATGCTGTAGCAGTATAATTCCCTGCTTTAACATTGTTAATCACAAAATTTCCTTCATGATCGCTAATTGAAGAATAAGCTTTGTCTTCAGCTTGAATTACTACTAAAGCACCAGTAACTTTTGAATCTCCATCAAGGACCTGACCACTCACCCAGCCCATATTTTGATCATCCAAGGTGGTCATTTGGTAGCTCATATTTTCGGTCATTCCCTGAATAATATCAAAAGGAATCGGACTCATATTGAGGGGAGGAATATCCTCATACCCCTGCTTACTCAATCTTAAATAATAAGAATTAGCCAAAAGTTCTAATTGAAAATTTCCCTCTACATCACTTTTTGTTGTAGTAACTGGTTCATTGGTATTTGCATTAAATACAGTAATTGAAACTTCTGCTAAACCCTCATTGGAAATTAAACTTGTAATTTTTCCATTTGCAAACCCATTTGGGTTGGGATCCTCCTTTTTATTACAAGAAATAATCATGAGTGTTGTCAAAAGTATTATTAATGCTGATCTAATCTGAGTTTTATTCATTTCTAATTTTTCAAATGATGTTAATGATTTTTACATCAAACGAAAAAAAGATCCTATTACAGTGTTTTTAACTTCTCCAACCTGATGTACTATTGGGATAATAATTAAGTAATGGAATAATAATTGTAAAATCATTAACAGTTATTTAATACATTGGTACATGTGGGTTATTTTAAATTTAGATGGCCCTGTTAAACATTTTAAAATTATAATTTATGTTGGCTTACTTAAAAAAAATTTGGTATTTAGGGTTGATACTTGTGGTCATTTCTGCTTGTAGTGAAGATGATAATAACATGGCAAAAATCCAGGTAACACTGGTGGATGCCCCAGCCGATTACGAAGAAGTACTCATTGATATTCAGGAAGTTAATATTAATGTAGGAGATGAAGAAGGAGGATGGCAGTCCTTGGAAAATGCCGAGACCGGAATTTTCGATATTTTAAAATTAACCAATGGTGAAGAGGCTTTTTTAGGAGAAATAGAACTTCCTGCAGGAAATCTTTCCCAAATTAGATTAGTACTTGGAGATCAAAATTCATTAACCATTGATGGAGAATCAACTGATTTGAAAGTGCC
>NZ_KB903489.1 GCF_000379765.1 Flexithrix dorotheae DSM 6795 | reverse complement strand
CCTCATAACTTTGAAAAGTACTCGTACCTGTTGAATTACTTTGTCGATCCTGAATATTTTCCCCAAAGAGTTCTTCATAAGCGGATTCAAACAAATTCACTAATTTTTTAAATTGTTCCTCATTTAGACCTGTACTGGCCCGCCATTGTCGCTCTGTTCTTATTTCTTTTAAGGATATTGCCATTGTTTATTTTTTATCCCAAAGATAACAACTATTGAGTATCAAGCAATTACACCAGAACATCTCTAATGGAAATAGCAAAGGATGTCTCTGTCTTTGTAGATACAATTCTATTGGCAAGTTCGCTAATAAAACGAGATCTATTGAATCGATCTTTTGTTATATCTTCAATTGGAGAATCTTCTAAAAGTAATGGCGTATTTAGAGGTGTCTTTTTTTCCTTTAAGATCCAATATTTTTGGTAATGTTTCTGTATATCACCTATTATTAAATCTTTCTTCATTAGAAGGTTTATAACCTTATTAATTATGAACCCTAATAAATGTACTAAAATAATATCAGCGAAATAAATAGCTGAATTATCTTTTATGGGAAAAAATAAATAGGTATCAGAAAAACAACGGTAATAGATATAAGGTAAAATTAAAATTATGCTTAATAAAGCATATCCTTTATTAAAAATAACCTTATCTACTATCAGTCTAATCCAATAAAGAATAAGAAGTAATAATGAGAATAGGGTCAACCAAAAAAATAAATAAGAATTTTGTAGAGGCCTGAAGAATGATTTTATAACTAAATCAATTATTGGTTCAAAAAATTGTTGATGAGTGGTAAAAAAAAAGATTATGAAAATTGCTGTAGTAATTGAGTATTTGCCAGTCATCCAATTGTAAAAATCAATAAAGAGAGCTTTAAATGAAAATACAAAGCTCTCTTTATTTTTTGATTTTCGGTAAATTGGACTTGTCTTGGAATGGTGAAAATTTAGACTACATTTTTCTTTTCCTAAAGATATTCTAGTAGGGAAAGGTTCTATTAATTGAAGGGCTTCCTTTAAATACTCTTCCTCTTTTTCATCAAGTTTTAAACTACTGTCACTTTTTTTATTTAGTTCATTTAAAATTTTATCCGCAAGTAAGCTAATTAATGCAGAATCATATTGATGGTTTTTGAAAAAATCAACACTCATTAGTATTGTAGTTCATTTTTTATTGAAAAAATTTGCTTTTATGTTTTAAAAAAAAATTGTCAAAACCCACATAATGAAATAAAAAAATCCAATTAGATACCAAATGTCATTTTCAATATCAATTTCATTATAAGCTTGCTTATAGTTAAATCGTCTTAAAAAGTAGTTGAAAAAAATAATTGTTACTAAGAGTAGTACAGTAAAGAGTAATATATCCCAGTTATTGTTAAAAAAAGTATCAAATAACACATATTGAATAACTGAGAAATTTATCCATCCCAACATTAGTGTAAATAAACAATAAAAAAAAGTTCTGTTAACCCTTACAATTTTTTCACTCTCCCTAAGAAAATAGGAACAAAAGTAAGAAATTCCATAGTTACAAAATATAATAATACAACCCGATGAAAAAAATCTAAAAAGTGATAGCCGTTCTTTAAAAAAGTATGGGAAGTCGATTGCAGTTTTACTGAAGGTAGGATAGAAACTTAATAAAAATGTAATGATGGTTATTACAGCAGAAGTAACATTTAAAATCCTTTCAACATTTCCAGTTTTCCCCATATTTTCAGGATAATTCTAAATTATGTTAACTAAATAAATCCCCTAGAAAAAAGCCCTTTCCGGTCTTTCCATTAAAGATATTGATTGTTTTTCAAAATGCACGTAACCAATTTTGGTTATTTTTCACCAAAGGAAATTCCCTAGATATTCACATTATCCAAATTTTGATTAAATTCAGACTGATTCAGAATATTCTGTAAGTTGAACTAGATTGTTAGTTGGATTTTATCGCCCTCGTTTTTTATCAAATTTTTATAGAAAGGATAGAGATCGTAATTTTAAAATTAAAAGATGATGATAGAAAAAGGGGTAATTGAGATTGCAGATTCCTTTAAAATAAGCGGAAGAGGAATCGCTTTGGTAGGAATTATTATTGAAGGTCTAATTAATACTGGAGATTTTATCCATTTTGAGTATAATGGTGAATCTATGAAAAAAAGAATCCTTGGATTGGATAGAAGGATAAAAGAAAATGGTAGTAAACAGAAGGTTGGTATCCTTATCAACTGTGAAAATGAAGTTGAAATGGAAAAATTCCATGAGTGGAATCCTAAATTGACTATTGGAAAAGTATTTCAGGGACAATGAAAACAAACTCATCCATATATAAGATTTGCATCGCAGCAATTAACAAACATACGATTAAACCATTTGACTTTCAGATGACTCAAATTTATAGGGAGGACTGTAAAAATCCCAGGGGTGTATTTGAGAATATTAATTTGGAACCAAACGAAATCCCAATTTGCAGTACTGAAATCAATGAGCATCAATGGACCTTATTGACCACCCAAAGAATATTTACCAGTGATAATGAAGATTTTTTTGAAGGGAAAATTATTGATTTTAAAACCAAAAGATCTGGAAATTTCAAAGGGATTGGGAATATTAAGTATGTTAAAGGTATAATTGAGTTGCATAACAGTGAAAAAATACCATACTTTTTAGAAACAGGAAAGGCCTCTATGGTAATGATATATGGACTTCTAACTGCAATGAAAATTATTCCTACTGGGGAAGAAGGAATTGAAAAAACAGAGAGAAGATATAAAAAAAGAGGGCTTATTGAATAAATCGTTTCAATGATTACCATTATATATTATCAGTTAAACACGTCATTCTAAAAATACCTGACCAAGTGGCCTCATACTTCCATTTGATTTTTGAATTTATAAGAATTTCCATATTAGCATCAGTATATGGATATGTAATTTGGATTCTTTTTGCCAAAGTTTTTAAAATTAAAGCTTTAAAAATAGGGTATATCGCCATTGTATTATTTTTGAGTCTTTTCATTTGGCGTTTTTCTTATTGGAGAGATAACGGAATTGGAGAATCAGCGAGAGTTCCTTTAAACTCCAAGTATCAAGTTAATATGATTGATTTTTACTATGCAGGTATTCTGGATAATAATCATAGAAATCTTACTTTCGGAATTAAAAAATTGTATCTCGAAAACGAATTATTATATGGACAAACAGATAGGGGCTATATAGTTTTCAACACACATTCGGGATTGATAAAGAAAGGACTTTCTGAACATCAATTTTTAGCAAATAATGGAAAGTTGAATAAACTATTAAGTCTTGATTCTTTTCATAATAATTACTGGAGCATAAAATTATTACTGTTATTTTAATAACTTGGAGGCAGTGTCCAAATCAGATCCAAATGATTATCCATCATCATGAAAAAAACGCTTAAAATTAATAAAGAAAAATTGACTGATGAGCCTTTAGATAAAACTAAAAGTTTTTTTAATTCCCATGGATTCAAAATTTATCAAGAAGGCCCTTATTCATTAACTTTTCAAAAGGGAAGTACACTCAAAAATATGTTTACTTTTAACCCTCTTGAATGGAAGACTGATGTTAACATTGAGATTAATGAGTCTTCATTTCAAGTTGAATTTGAGATCAATACTATAGGACAACTAGTAACTTCCAAAGAAGACGATTTGTGGGAAAAATTTATAGATAATTTCAATAATTATATTCAAAATAACTCAAATTACACAAATTTGAATAATGAAATTAGAGCCACAAAGCTGACTAGTTTAAAATATGTAGGTTGGGCTTTAGTCGGAGCTTTAATAGTGGGTGTTCCTGCTAGTATTGTAGCCTATATTACTGATATAAATCCTATAGGAAGTACAGTAATAGCATCAGTTACAGGAGCAATGTCATTCTTGATAGATAAAATCAATAAGGATAAAAGAAAAAAAGAATTGTAACCCTATTTATTATATTTTCATTTGAGATTAAATTGACAATTAGGTTAAAAAGATATATTGCGACCTTTATTTCCAAGGATCAATTCTTTTTTTAATAAAGAATTAAATGAAAACAGACTTAGAAACCATTATCAGAAATTCAATGCGTAGTAAGCAGGCCTACTATGATAAGTTCGAAATTAATTCAATATTATCTGATGTGGAAGAATCTGCTAAAATACTTGAGTTAAGAGTTCAAAGTGAAGGAGATAATCAAAATGATGTAGAAGAATTTATTGATTTAATTCTTGAGGAAGTGGTACAAATTTCAGAATGTAATAAAAATGATTTATCGGAATTCTATTCGTGGTATAAACCAGATGGGAAGTGGGATAAAATCACAAACCAAGAAAATGAAAATATAAGAGTTAGAATATTTGATCGCTTAAAGAAATGGAAAGAATACTTCCAGGAAAAATAATAGAGTTTTTTATTACACCTCTACTCCGGCCTCCCATAGTGTTGATAAA
The DNA here is from genome assembly GCF_000379765.1 of Flexithrix dorotheae DSM 6795. GTDB lineage: Bacteria > Bacteroidota > Bacteroidia > Cytophagales > Flammeovirgaceae > Flexithrix > Flexithrix dorotheae. The sequence goes on along the minus strand of NZ_KB903489.1, from coordinate 9,306 downwards.
ACTGTTCCAGTAATTTAGGACTGATTCTTCTTCTGGTGTGGATGCCAATTCTTTGGAAGTAGGTGGCGATGGTGTTGGGGTGTAATTTATATTCTAAAGCAATTTCCTTTTTGGTTTTGAAGTAAAGTCCCAGGGTTTGTGTGGTCTGCATGGTAAAAAGCATTGTTGGATCGTAGTATAAAAATAATCATTTTTTAGCGCTATTCTTATTATAAATCACACTATTTCCCACAATTACCTCATATTTATTGCGCATTTACGCTNATTCACATAAGTGTTNTGGAGGTTTTATCTAAGCTTGTAACCAATATTAAGTACAAAAAGCAAAAGGATGAAACTCTTGTTGTTAGTGGCTGGTGCCGGATATTTATTAAGCAGATTTGGGAAACAAATTGCCAGTTTCGTGGATAATTTGAGGGTTTTTATCTCTCAGCCAGGCACACCAACCATTGAACACAACAGTGTGATTCTGCCCATTATCGTAAGACTGGAAAACCATGAACCCATGGAGGTTACAGTGCAAAATATTTTGGTGACGGTCTATTACGATCAGGGAAATCAAAACTGGGTATTTTTAGCCTCCAGCAAACCACAGGCGAATGGCAGTTTTATCATTAAAGGCAACTCCTCGAATAAACTTAAAATTATGGTGGGAATACCCTTTAGCAATATGCTGCAGCTGCTTTGGATACAGTTTGGCAATGCCACCAAAATCCTGGAAAACTTTAAGAAAATGACTTTGATGGTAGAGACCAAAGTGAAAATTGGTGGACGGACATTTACCCAAAAAGAAGTATTTAACCAACAGGAAAAACTAGCAGCATAAATGTATGGGGCGGATGTAAATAGGGGACTTGGTTTGGTAGCCAGTAAAAAAAGGAAAATCAATCCTACCAATAGATGGGATCGCTATTTTCCACCCATGACCAGCTTAAAACATGAAGATAAAATTCTGGTCAAAAATGGCAGTGTATTTACCACTTTGCGACTGATGCGCAAAATAGTGAGAGAAACCAGGGGAGATACCAAAAGGTTGGCTCCAATGTTAAAACGAAAAACATTAAAAGCCACCATCGATCAAATATGGCATTTTGTTTACAACCATGTGCAATACAAGCTTGACAAACAAGGTGTAGAACAATTGCACCGACCATTAAGGATATGGAAAAAGAGATTTGAAGGGGTGGATTGTGATGATTACGCCATTTTTATCAGCAGCATTCTGAGCAATTTAGGTATCAGGCATGCCTTCAGAATGACCAAGTACAATGGAAAAAATCACTACCAGCATGTGTATATCGTAGTACCCAAAAACCAAAGTTTCAAATGAGTGAATATATCATTGACCCGGTAATCAATAAACCCGATTTTGAGGTGGAATATTCCAGTAAATATGACCTGGGAATGAGTGGCATGCCCATCCAGTATTTAAATGGACTGGATCAAGGGACTATTTCCGGAGGAATTACCCCGGAACTATCCGGAAACCTGGGCTATATCACAGGGTTTGGAGCCGAGTTCGATGATTTTGAATCACTGGTGGGGCTTGGTGGCATCGATGATCAAAAAGCAGTTTACAAGCTGTTTTTAACCAAACTCAAACAACACCTTTTAAATACCAGGATAATTGCCATGGCCAATCCCGAAACAGTCACCAATGCCGGTTACAGTTATGGAGATTTTATGGAAAACCTGAATTATCTGATCAAAAACTTTGATCAGGCCAATAGCCGGAATATGGCACTGGAACAGGTGGCCGGGTTTGATACTTCCCTGGGATTTTTTACCGATGATGATGCAGAATATGATTTGGATGGCCTGGGATTATTTAGGAGAAACAAGGCCAAAAGAGCCGCCAGAAAAAGCAGAAGAGTAGCCAGGAGAACTGCCAGAAAAGCCAAAAGGACTGAAAGAAGAAAAACAAAAGGAGGCTTTTTCAAACGTATTGGCACGGGAGTCAAAAGCTTTCGAAAGGCGGTGACCAGGAACGTGAAAAAAGCGGGAAAAAGTGTGGCCAGATTCGGAAAAAAAGTAGGAAAAGCCATTGCCAGATACAACCCGGCATCAGTTTCCATCCGTGGTGGACTTACCGTGGCGTTTAAAACCAATCTGTTTAGAATGGCTGAAAAACTGGGATATGGTTACTGGAGTGAGGCCCAGGCCAAAGCCCATCATTTAGATTTAAATGAATGGAGAAAATATGTAACTTCCTTAAACAGGGTGAAAAAAATGTGGGCAGGTTTGCAAGGGAAACCAGAGAACCTGAAAAAATACATTTTACAAGGCTGGAGTAAAGGCGTTAAAAAAAGGAAACTGCCCTATATTCCTGAAAGCCAGTTAAGAGGTTTTGAAGGATTTGGAGCAGTGGCCACCGCCAGTACTGCAGCAGCCTCAGGCTTTATTGCCACCATTACAGGATTCTTGAAAAAACTCAAATTCTCTGACCTGTTTAAAAAAATAAAAGCAGCTGCAGAAAAAAGAAGGCTGGCAAAAGCTACCGGAAATACTGGATCAAAAAAGCATCAAAGGCAGGCTAGAAAAGCCCTTCGAAAAGTAAAACGCAAAGCTACCTCCAGTAAAATCAAATCCAATTTGAAACCATTGGCTAAAAAGGCCCAAACAGCGGTAATGAGTTCCACTAAAAATGCAGCCACTTCCAAAGTCAATTCAGTATTCAGCAGATTGATGCCTGGATTAAAAACACAAACTCAAAGAGCTCCAAGTCAGATACCAAAATCCAGTGTGAAAAGCAGTGCTTTAAAACCAATTCCATTCCCCGAGCAAACCCCAACAACACCAGCAACCACTCCACCAGCTATTGAGGAAGCCAGTGCCGGAACCGGTGGAAATTCCATGTTATTACTCGGAGGAATTGCACTTGCAGGAATAATGATGATGACCATGAGTAAAAAAAAAACTTAAGTAAAAAAGCGGGCAGCGGACACCGTGAAAAATTATCAGGAGTAGCTTTTTAAAAAAAATCAAGAACAAGAACCATAACACAATGAAAGTAGACCAAAAAAAAGTGATGGCCAATATGCAGAGTACAGGATTGAACTTTGCCGGTGCCACGGTAGGCTATATTGCAGTGAGAAAAGCTCCTGAAAAATTCCAAAAGTTTGCCGGACCTGGCGTACTGGTTTTGGGACTGGCGGCCCAGCTGAGTTCCAATAAAACCATTCAGGAAATTGGCTCTGGAATAGCGGTGATCGGTGCCATTGAAACGGCCAACAAATTCCTTCCAGATGGATTGAAGCAAAAAACCACCGGAATTTTACCTGCCCTTTCAGGCACTCCTTATGCCCTGGGTGAAGGTTTTGATGATGATTATGATGAAGAATTTGAAGGCTTTGATGAAGGTGGCGTGGGCTATCTGGGCATGGAAGATGAAGAGTTTGCTACTTCCTTACTGGGCTTGGATGGAGAGTTGGGAGAAGCTGAAGAAATGGAGATCGCTAAGGCAATCCTTTAAAATTTAATAGTGCAATTCAAAAGTTGTTAACTGTAATCTTTTGCAGGAAACAAACCACTGATTTTTTTAACAACTCAAACATTTATAAAATGAACGCAAATCCAATTTTAACCAAAGGCCATAAAATATTACTGGCAAAAGCAGCGCTGTTGCCACCGGAAACAGCCATGGCATTAGAAAAGCATGCTTTAAAATTAACCGATGCCAATTTGTACCTGAGAGCAGATGTGACCGGGAAAGCAGGGATCCTAAAGCTCATCGATGAGACCACCATCAAACAGGTGGGTATTACCAACATTGATGGGAATAAACTGCCCAAGTTTGTCAATCAGGTAGTGGAAAAACTGCGTGCGGGTTATGCTACTCATGCCACTGAAACCGATCCTTCCAAACTGAAATATACCACCAAATACAGTGCGGTGGATACAGCCATTCTCAACAGTGTTTTTACCATCAAACTGAATGAAGCTCCGGTTTTGGAAGTGCCCACTGCCAGGCTTTTCAGTGAAGAAGTGAGTCGTGGAGCCATCGGTTCGGGATATGATGCCTACATCATTGATAATCCTCCTGTTTTAATTGAGGAAATGAAAATTTCCATGGAAATAGAATTCCCTAAAACAGGCTCAGTGGATTCAGGAGCAAAGCATTTTATTGAATTGTTCCTGCAGGGGCAAAGAACTGCCCAGCGGTAAATAGAAAGGATTTTGATAAGTACTTATACTTAGAAGTAGTGAATAACCAATTTTTATGAAAAGGTTAATCAAATACCAGAAAAAGGAGATTGTTTTTCCAGCGGGGACCACGGCAGGAGTAAAAACCGAAAGTGTGGACTTTGATAGGGCTTACCAGCTTTGTGATGGAGTGACCGTGTATGAAAGGGCCGGTGGAGGTGTGCCTTACTGGGAGCTGGGTTTGTCCGATGATGACCTGGGCACTTATGTGGATACAGTGGAGAGCAAATTTTTCAAGGACCAGGGAAGGGATGAAAGATTCCTGGAAGTGAGTATTGCCAATAACAAAAGACCGATCAGAATCTCGGTCAATATCCCTGAAGTGCTCACCAATGACTTAAAATTCCAGATGATTTTCAGGTTGAAAAACACAGAAAATCTATAAGCGAAAAGCATCTAATCACCATTGCGAGGAATAAGTATCCATAGTGAAGTTTTAAGCAGCACCGGAAATACCACCATTTTGAACTGTGCCGGCATGTACATCAAAAACAATGGTTCGGCTACAGTGAAATATGGGTTTACCGATAATGGTGGCGTACATATTTTGCAGGCCGGACAGGAGCGGGAGATCAATTTCCCTGCAGGTTTTTTATTCAGTGGCAAGCTGTATTTGTACTTTGTTTCTTCCGGCACTAAAGAGCTGGCCATTGATAAATACATAGAAAATAATGAGGAAACGATTTTATGAGCCGAGTTTATTTCCATTTAAGAAAATTCCCGGGCAGGCAGGCTAAAATCTATTACCGCCTGTATGGGAAAAATACCAAAGACCGAACCACTGGCACCAGTACCGGTTTGAGTATCTGGCCTAAGGACTGGAATGGAAAAATGCAGCTGGCCGTGGCCGGAAAAGACAAGGGAAAAATCAATTCCAGGCTTTTAAGCTTAAAAAATCACCTGGAAGGAAAATCAACAAAAGTTACAAAATCAACACCTTCAGCACTAAATGGATTAGGAGAAAATGCAATGGAAAGCAACCGGGAAAATAATCAGGAAGGAAACAGACCAATGGAAAATCAATTGACCATCAAGCAGCCAGGACCGGGCAGTTATGCCAACTGGCAGGAATATGTGATTGCAGATTTGAGGGAAAAAGTAGGGGAATTAAAACAGCGCAATGCAGAGCTGGAAACTAAAAGCCGGGAAGATGATCAAAAATTACTGGAGCTTGAAAAAGAAGTGGCTTTTAAGGACAAGGAGCATGAGCTGGATTTGCAGGGAAAGGATCTGGAAAGGGGAAATGGACTTGGGGGAATTGTGGAAAAAGTAGCTTCCAATGAACATTTAAGTGCTTTGGCCGGAGTGATAATCAGCCGTCTTTTAGGTACGGAAATGCCAACAGGAAACGGGCAATTATCTGGAGAAGAAATGAGGCCGGATAACCGGGAAAACAAAATGATTAGTGCTTTTGAAGACTGGTTTTTAAGACTTTCAGAGCATGAACAAACCAAGGTGTGGAACCTGATTTTAGTGCTTTCCAATTCCACCAATTTGCTTGAAAAAATTGACAGTTTAATAGAGAAATTGAAAAATGGAATTCCAACTCGGTTCCAAGCAAATTAAAAAAACTGCCAGGGAAATTGAGCAGGAAAAGGAATTGTACCTCAGTGTGCTCAAGAAAAACCTATCGGTGAAAAGTTTGAGGATTTTGGCCAAGAAAAGCCAGAAAAAAGGCATTGATTCCATCATTTTGAAATACCAAAATTTGATCTGACAATGGCACTACCACTTTTATTGGGATCGGGTATTAAGGATGCAGTGGGCAGTATTCCACCAGTAGTCTGGAAAGCACTGATTGCCACCGGACTGGGTGTTGGCGCTTATCTGATTGTGAGGAAAGTGGTGCAAAATGCCAGAAGACAATCGGCCATCAGGGAATTTGGAAGAGATGGAAAAAACGGACTGGCTGTGGACCTGGCTACACTTTTTTATCAGGCGATATGGGAAAATGATCCGGTGGGCTGGTCAGAGAATGAACCGCTGATTTTTGATACGGCTAAAAGGGTAAAAAATGAAAAGGGAGATTTTGGACTTGTGCATAAAGCCTATAAAAAAATCTATGACCGTGACTTGCTCAAAGACATTCAAAAGGCTTTGAATCCAGAGGAATTTGTCCGTTTCAATGAAATTATTGATACCGGAATTGGAATATTAGGACAAGTACCTTTTACCAAACTGGTGGCCACTATTAATCCCACCACGGTATTTGCCCACGATTTACAACAGGCCAAAAGGGTAAATGGCCGGGTAAAACTGGGAAGGCACTTTGAGACCATTGTGCTTGGCGATAACAGAAAGCTGACAGGTTTTATGAAAAACAAAAACCTGTTTTATGTACCTGAAAAAGATATTCGATTGATCAATGCCTAAACCAACATAACCATGGCTCAACAAGGAAAACAACAGAAAAAAAGTGATGAATCCTGGGGGTATTTGCTGGTCACAGCAGCGGTGGGCATTGGTTTGTTTGCGGCTTTGCGAAAGAAGGATATTTTACCGGAAAGTAGAGAAAGCACAGTCATTCCCTCATCAACTACATCAAAGACAACATCATTCAAAGCCAGGAGCAGTTTCCCATTGAGTAAAGGATCCATAGGCGCTTTGGTAACAGCACTTCAAAATCTTTTACTTCAATTGGGAGACAAGGCAGCCGCTGAAATCAAAGCCAGTGGTGGAGCAGATGGTATTTTTGGCAGTGGCACTGAAAAAGCCCTGCTGGAAGCCGGTTTTTCCAAAGTGATTACCCAGTCTGATTATGACAGGCTTACCCAGTTGGTCAAAAGGCAAAATGCCTCGGGAAAAGTAGTAAAAGGTGACACCGATGTGTATGTGTTTGTAGACAGTTTTTTCCTGGATGAACCCATTTACAAAAATGTAGTACAGGAAGAAAATTATTTCCATGGCAGAAAAGTAAAGGTCACCAATCCCAAAGGTTTAATCACCAAACTGCCCCACAGGATGTATATAGGAAAAGCTACCGGAAAAACCGTAGGGAAATACATTCAGGTCAAATCTACCCTTAATGGAATCGACTATTTTGTCTGGGTGGATAAGGGAGAAACCACTGTGCAAATATTCAAGGAAGCCGATTTACATCATTATTTAACCCTGCAAAAAGGCATTCAGAAAACAAGGGAGGTGATTAATAATATCATTGCTGCATTTGCTTAAATGAGCCATTTATGAAGTCATTTTTAAATCAAATAGCGGTCATTTCCAGAGGACTCCGGAATAACAATCCGGGGAATTTGCGTCTGACCAGTATCAGCTGGGAAGGCAAAGTGCCCAATGCCCAAAATACTGATGGTGCATTCGAGCAGTTCCAGGCTTTACCTTGGGGCATTCGTGCTTTGGCTATTGATATTCGAACTAAGATCAGGAAAGGCCTGGATACCATTGATAAAATCATTCGGGTTTATGCTCCTCATACTGAAAATGACACCCATGCCTATATCACAAGAGTAGTTCGCTTAACCGGAATTGCCCAACACCAGAAACTCACCGCTGACAAAGCCACCATTAAAAAAATCATAGCAGCCATTATTAAAGTGGAAAACAGAGCGGATGAAGCTCATCTGATTAAAGACAAGGATTTGGAAGATGGACTGGCTTTGGTGGAAAGCACATTTGATAAGGTTGTGGCTACAGGAGGCTCTTTTTTTTTTGATACTGATGGTGGCAGGAGCAATCTGGTGGATGGGGAGAAAGAATTGAAGGCACCGGAAAAAGGACAAAAAGAAAATTCAATTATCTCAACCAATAAAATTATGATCAAGTGGAAAGCAGTAATTATTGACATTGGCATAGATGCCTTAATGGATGTGATTAAAAAATCCGGTAAGGTGAAAAAGTTTGCAGAATTTCTTTTCTCAGAGAAAATGCAAAACACCCTGGCTGAGGTCTATCAATCCTACACCCTGGCCTTGAAAGAATGGGAAGAAGATGAAGAAAGCAGCTGAAAAAAAACTGGAAATACCAGACGAAATGCTCTTTGCCGGATCCTCCACACTGGGCAGTCTATTGGGAATGATCCTTTCTCAAGGGACCAGGTATGAAAATACCGGAGCTATTTGGGGAGGGTTTGCAGGAAGCCTTTTCGCTTATTGGCTGATTAAAAAAGATAAATGATATGAAAACTAAAACCAGAAGAAGAAAGTCCGCTTCCAAAAAAACAGGGGCTAAAAAAAGAAGTACTAAATCGGTGAAACCCAAAAAGCTGACTGCAAAATTAAAATCACAGGGCATCACTCAGGAAATGCTCAACAGAGCGGCCAGAGAAGGAGGCATCAGTTTGAAAACCGTTAACAGGCAGGCCGGAGGTTCGAATACCTTTTATGATAAACTGGCTAATGCCTTACCACCAGGTAAAAGGTTATCGAGAAATGGTAAGATCTATCATGAGGTAAGAAAAAACAGAAGTGACAGGAAAGGCAATATTTAATGACTCAAAGCAGGTCCATAGCTTTACAGGGAGTGGATGAGCTCAGGCTTCTTAATTACTCTGAAAAATCAATCGCTTTAAAAGGCACTGATTTGGAAATGGGAATTAATAAAGACTTTCTTTGGGAAAAATTTAATTTGTGGGGAACATTCAATGTTCGCCTGAAAGATCAAAATGGGAATAAGTTTTCCGGTTGGATATTCAAAAAAACAGATCGGGAAAAAGTTAAAGAATTGGTGAAATTCCTGGAGGCCGGAAACAGGGGAGATGGCAAAAAAAGGGAAAGAAGTCATTCAAAAAAGGGAAGGGAAAAGCATGTGAAATCTCCAGTTTCCATTGACCAGCATGTTGTTTTTTTAGCCTGGAAAAAAGCAGATGATTACGATAATCAGAGAAAATCTTTTATCCATAATCCTTCATTTAAAACCTACCTGGATGATAAGCATAATTTATATATAGTCTCTAAATACACCCAGATCGACCCATGGACAGGCAGTGAAGGAAAGGAAGTTACAGGAACTTTGCTAGTGAGTAAAGGAGGGAAAACCGAACGGTTATATGATAATGATAAAAAACCAGATCTAAAGAAATTCAGAGAAATTCAGATCCCACTTTTTATCAAAGTTCCCAGGGAAAAGAAGAAACCCCACTACAAGTTA
>NZ_KB903488.1 GCF_000379765.1 Flexithrix dorotheae DSM 6795 | reverse complement strand
AAATAAAGCGCCAGCCGCTAAAACCACTACCAATAGGAGTAGGGCAGACCAGAGTATGTTATTTTCCTGTATTTCCAGGGTATTATCTTTTCCCATTAATACCATTCCTCCCCAATAAAATGGATTTTTAAGGGCGCCTTTGGCGGAATTCAAATAAGTTAATTTGGCTGTTCTCAAAGCTTCACTTTTGGTTTTGCCTGCAGCAAGTTGCTCAAAAAATGCTTCTGTAATTTGCGTATTTACTTTTTCATCTACTTTCCAAAGAGACATCACTGTGCTTGGGCAACCTGCATATTGCATGCTGTAGGCCAGGGAAATCATTCCCTCTCCTTTTTTTATTCCCCCCAGGCCACTTTCACAGGCATTGAGTACTGCCAATTCTGCATTTAATTGCAAACCAAATAATTCATAAGCATGCAAATAACCATCTTCATTTTGTCTGCCTACTTCTTTTGCCAATACCAATTTGGAGCGAAGCGGGTCAACCGCATTGGTAATGGCATGTGTACCGAAATACAAAACTCCCGCTTTGTTTATATTTTTTTTCACATTGCTTTCGGTTGCCTGTAAGCCCACATAAGCGGTATTTTCAAATTTATCCTGCAAGGTATTGGCTAGTTTCACTGTCCAGGGCTGTCTTACTGTTTGCAGGTAGGATTCATCTACCTCATCCAATGTGTCAATATTTTGTTGGTAAGCGGTTTTGAGTTCTTCTTCAAAACCCGGTGCAATGGAAATGATAGTTCCTTTTTTGGTATCGGTATCTTCTGCAAAATAAGTATTGAAAGAAAGTGCGTAACTGATGTTGTAATCATAAATCAAAAAATCATCATCGCTGGCGGATTTGGAGAGGGTTTCCAGGTTGAGGTAAAATATAGGGCCGGTAGGAACTACAACTACTTTTTCTCCATTCAGAACAGACTCAATAGGTTTCCATAAATACTGATGCAGCGAATGGCCATGAGTTCTAATTTTCATTTCATCCTGCTGAATGAGTGCACTTTTCCAATGAGCAATAGTCGCATCAATCTTATTTTGGTCACCCAAATATTTAAATTCGACCTTTTCTGAGTTAACAAGAAGCGCATAATAAGCTGTATCATCCTGCATATATTCTACCAGACTTTCTCCCTTTTTTAAGAAAGATTGTATTTCTTGTAATGAAGGAATTGTGTTGTTGAACTTGAGCTGATGATAGGCAGGGTAGGCTTCTGCCAAGTGAGTGATGTGTTTATTCAGAGCTTCTTTAGCCTCCAGTAATTGTTGTTTGAGGTCATTGGAAGCTGTGTTTTCAATAAGTTGCTGGTTCAGGTCACTTACTTGTTGTTTTAACAACTTTTCTTGTTGAATGATGGAATCCGGAATACCCGCAAAAGACTGGATTTTTTCATCCTGCATATCGCGCAATAATGCAGCCCGTCCATATTCAGAAAATTTGTATGCTGAGTGTAAATACTTGCTTTCCTTGGTTTGGGCATACAACTGATGATAAATACCAATTAGTTTATTGAATAATTGGGTGTTGTCTTTTATGAGGATGCTTTTGGTATAAGGGTCAATAAACTGTTTTCTTAAATTTTCGGAAATGGTGATATATTTATTGGAGTAAGCTTGAAGGCTTGTTAAAATACTATCATTTCCTATAGCCTGATATTGTTGATATAAATAGCTGATATATTCATTAAGCACCACTAAATTATTGGGCATCATAACCGTTGAGGTATCCTTTTCTGTTCCTTTTATTAAGCTAAGGGCTTTAGCAAAATAGGCATCTCCGCTTTGCCAATCCTTTTCCTCAGCTGCGAGTAGAGCTAATAGGGTGATATTTTGAGCATACTCTGAAGACTGAGCCATTCCCAGCTGTTCATAGATCCGGTTTGAGGTGTAGATACTTTCTTTTGCTTCTTTCAAATTTCCTTTTTCTTGTAAAATATCTGCCAGTGTATAGTGGTGTGTGGCTAACTGGTAGGCATTTTTATCTAATTTTTCAGAAAGAATTTTGTTGGAGATTTGAATATAATGCCATGAAGAATCCAGTGTGCCAATTTGCTGAAAACAGATGGCCATGTTTTCGCTATTCAAGCCTTCCTGCAGGCTGCCTGCCCCATAATTGGAAACAATAATAGGTCGTACTTTCTTAAGGTAAAACAGGGTTTGGTCATAATTCCCTGACTCTTCCAGTGCAATGCCCAACACTTCTAAGGGATTAATTAGTGCGTAGTGATTGGGATGGTAAAGTTTATTTCGCAACGCAATACAAGCTTCCATGTAATCTTTGGTTCTGCCATAATCCCCAAGAAAATAATAGTAAACCCCCAGGGCATAATAAGCACTGGCTATGCCTTTTTGGTTATCTAAAGCGCGATGAATTTTAAATGCTTGCTCGGTGTAGGTGATGGCTTCCTGGTAGTTTTCTTCTGCTCTCGATATATTGGAAAGATTACTTAGGCAAACTGCCAGATCGCTTGATATGGGCCCTAATTTTTCCTCACATACTTTTTTCGATTTTAAATAAAAACTTTTTGATTTTTGAAAATCGTTGGCTCTGTAATAACAATTGCCCAGGCCATTGTAAATTTCGGTAAACCGCACAGAAGAAGTGTCCAGGTTTTCCTGATAGAACTGATAGGCTTTTTCAATATAAACAATTCCTGAATCGTATTGGGCCAGCCTTTCAAAACTCAGGGCCGCGTAAAAAAGTGCATCTGCAAGAATAACCTTTCCTTCTTCCCAATTTTTGCTTTTCTGTGCTACAGAAAGGTGTTGAGCCAGAGCTTTATCCAATTCGGATTTTTTGGTGTAATATTCTCCTTTTATAATCTCAAAAGGGTAAATGGCTTCTTTTTCTGATGTTGGTTCAATAAGTCCTTCCCCCAATTTTACCAATGAATCTGCTACAGCCAAATCCGACCGAAGGAGTGCCACATTCAATAAGCCGGTTACCGCTTTCAATTTGATATTGGAGTCTTTTTGCTGATAGGCCCGGGAGTAGTAATCATTAGCAGAATCGAGTTTATCGAACTGATAACTTCTTTTGCCCAGCTCCAGCAATTGTGTTGGGGATTGTGCACAAAGCTGGGAAAAACAAATAAACAAAAACAGGGCTGTGATGCTGAGTTTATTTGGATGGCTAATTTTCATTGTGTTACAGTTTACTATTAATTATTTAGCCCTTTGAGTTTTTAATTTTTTTATTCTATTTCCTGAGAAAGCTTTTGGGCCTGACTATAAAATGCATGCTTAGAATCTGATAAAATGTCTTTCAAGCCTAATTTTACCTGATCGGGTTGCTCGTTCTTTAGATAAGCCAGTACCAGTAACCAATCTGCTTTTTCTTTAAATGAAGATGCAGTTGTATTTTGAATTTTTGATAAATAGGCAAAGGCTTCCGTTGTATTTTCCTGATACAATAAACTTGTGCCCAGGTAATAAGTAATTGTATCTGTACTTCCGGAGGCTTCTTCCAGAGCACGAAACTTCTCTACAGCCATTTCATAGTTTCCTTCACTGAAATAAGACATGGCATCATACAATTCATACTTTTCTGATTGGCTCATCAAAATGGGCAAACCAGGGTCCTGATACAAATGGGCTTCATAAAGGTTAGGCTGGCTATTGAAATAAAGTCCTATAAATGCGGCTACAGCTAAAGTGAGTGAAGCAGCAGCCCAATACCATGAGCGATTACTGCGCTCGGGTTTTATGGAAATTACTTTAGTTTCTTGTTGGTGTGATGACGTATCGGATAAAGTATCTTGAAGCTGTTGGCGAAGTCCAATGGCTTCCACTGCCAGTTTGCTTTTTCTTAACCACGCAATTTCTTCATCTAATGTAGGGCGTTCTTCTTCACTTACCTGACTTTCCAGCTGCTCACGGGTAAGCCCTCCATCCAGGTAAGCTTCAATTTTTTCTATTAGTTGTGGATTCATAGTGCTAAATTTCTCTTTTTATAGAGTTCTTTGAGGTTTTGCATGCAGCGATATTTGTTGTTTTTGGCTGTTTTTTCAGTAAAGCCCATTTCATGAGCAATTTCTTTGAGAGAGCTTTTTTTATAGTAAAATAAGTGTAATAATTTTTGGCAGGCATCTCCTAACTGTTTGATAACCAGAGTCAGTTCATTGATTTGCTCATATTCCTCTTCCATGGCATCGAGTTGGGCAGCATCCGCTATGCCTACTTCTTCATCTATATCTTTCACAATTTTCCTCTTCCTCAGTTTGCTTATCCAAATATTGCGGCATAAGGCAAAAAGATAAGTCCCAATTTGAGTATCCGCCTGTAATTGAAATTTTCCCTGAACAATATTTGACCATAGTGCAATTATCCCTTCCTGGAAAATATCTAAAGCTTCATCTTCAGCACCACTATTTTTCCGTACCATATGGATAATGCGATCTTTATATTGTTTGTAGAGGTACAAAAATGTTTGGTTATCTTTCCGGGCAATACCTTCAAATATTTCCTTATTTGTCACGAATAAAACTAATTAGTGGAAGAAAAAAACAGCATTCCAATTTAGTTTTATCACCTTTAAAATCCAAAACATTCCTGCTGGCTAAAAAGCCAGCAGGATGTGTTGTTCACAGGTTATAGTTTTTTACCACTCTGTTTGTTGCCACTCTGTATTGTTCATATTAGGGTCCTGGTTAGGGTTATAAAAATAGTCATCAGTACCAATGTATTCGTTATTGCTATTCATATAGTATTGGTTATAGCCCGATTCTACTTTTACTCCTTCTCCAGTATATGGATTGGTTACATCTTGCTGTTCCCAAATACCATTGACATATTGTTCCTGCATTCTATTTGAAGAATTACTATTATTCCTGTATGTTTCCATAGACATGCGGTTAATTTCATTATAAGTGTTTACATGATTTTTATTCCAGGCATCAAAGTTCGCCTGGTTGTTTCTCATTTTCTGATTGTGGTTGCTCCAGGCAACTTGAGACTTTTGCTTTTCCCTTTGGTTATGGGCAGCTACAAACTGAGGATTCACTCTGATGTTAGCCAAAGAATTTACAAATACCTTTTTGTCTTTATTATAATTTTGTGATTTGGTAGTCAATTGGTCTCCATAGCACATGGACATGCTGCCATATTGAGATTCCGTTAAGGTAAAGTGTAATATAATCATAGATTTCTTTCCTTCTGATGGCAAATCAAACTCAATTCCAATAGCATCATGTGTATTTCTGCAAGGCATAGCCTGCCAGTACATGCTATACATTTTTTGGTCCATAGCAATTATTTCCGGAAGTCGATACTGATTGGTCACCTGGCCACCTACTTTTTGTATGGCAGGCATAACATGTTGTTGAATTACCCCATCAATAGATCTTATCCAGTTGGGTTGCATATTGTATGTTTGCAGTCCTACCTGAATTGTTTCCGCTCCTTCCGGAGATTTAAATCCTCTCCCTGTATTTTGCCAATTGGCAGGTAAAAGCATTTTACTACTTTCCATTCCTGTTTTAGGATTTTTAATGGAGTGCCAGATTAAATTATCTGATCCGGGATTGATACTATTATTTTGCATGGTATTACTTGAGTTAAAAGTATTTGATGTGGGGTTAGCTTCATTGTAAGCACCATTATTCAGGCCTTCCTGATACATAGTTTCCTGGTAGGCTTCATTTTCATAAGGACTTTCCTGATATGATTCAGATTGACCACAAGAAGCTGTTGAATAAACAATTGAGATGAGCGATAAAAGAGTGATTAGTTTCATGGTAAAAAAGTTTTATTAATTGATTTACTCTTGTATCGCAGGTCGAAATGAAAGGTCATCAAAAAAAAATATTTTTTTTCAAAATAACTATTGAGAGGCGCTATAAGCTGTTTATTTGTGCTTATTTTTTTGAGTCACCTGAGTATTTCATTGTCTTTGTTTGAGCAAAGTTGTATTGCGTCCTTCACTTTTTGAGCATTTAAAATGCAATACCCCCCTCCAGGCAGATGAATAGAATTGTCGCTCATGAAATGTTAGGCTCATGATGTTGACCGGGTTATGAGTAGTTGAAAAAAACTTGTATTTACTTGATGACTTTTTGAAGGCTTTTACTATCAACAAATAGCTTGTATTTAATTCAATTACTCAATCTTACCATTTACTGCCATGTTAAAAGAAAAAAAAATAAAATCTTGTCTCTCTGTTTTTTATAAATTTTTACTCCTTTTCTTATTTATCAGCAGCTGCGGAGATGATGATGTCAACCCCAACGTACAAACCGCCAACTCCCAGCTTTGCAATGAAGTAGTAGGACCAAAGGCCATATATTGGGATATTTCAAACGGCATTCCCCGCACCGATTTGCCCAATGGTTTACCTCCCGTGGTAAATAATATAGGAGGTACTTTTTCTCATCCCGATTTTCCTTTATTGGGTTTTAACTATCCGGTTGGATGGAATCCCGTAGCCTTAAGAGGTCCTGGCACAGTAGGAGTAAACCTGGTAAGGCAGGATGGAAATGGCTTATGGCGGTGGTTTAGTACGCCTGTAAATGGCTTTGTAGGAGCAAGACAACTAAGGGATTTTGAAATTACACAGATGAAGCAAAACCTGGGTTTGTCCAATAATGTAACCACTGTATGTGTGAATGAAGGAAGTGTAAACACTACTCCAGGAATAATACAAAGTTTTTCCAATATCCTTATTACTGCTGACGGATTTACCGCTTTAATAGCTGCCAATACCACCAATGTTGAGAGCTTGCCCAACAGTACTTTTACCAATGTACAGGTAGCCATTGGTCCCTCTGCAACATTTGATGAATTAATTTTTGATGTATACCTGGCCATAGGTTTCCAATTGTTGTACGGTGGGGAAAAAGAGCGGGACTCTGATGGGGATGGTACCATAGATGCCCTCGACAGGTTTCCAAATGATCCTACCAGGGCTTAAAAAAAGTAGAATGGAAAAGGATGTTACCCAGGGAAGGTCATAGTTCCTATACGCAGGAAGAGACCCTTATCTTTTGAAGAAATAGACACTTACAATATTGATATATAAAAAATGCTAAGAGCGTATTTAAAATTTAGGTTTTCAAGCGAGGTTTCATAAATGGGCGTTTGCAGTGAAACAGTTAAAATTTTAACATGTTCTAAAATAAAATGAAAATTTATTAGATTAGGGAAAATTAAAATTTAGTACAGGAAAAAGGCTAGGTTTTAAATTTTTTATTCAAATGTAACCTGTAATTGTAGACAAAAATTATTGTTATGAAATCTGTTATTAGTATTTTAATTACTTTCCTAATGATATTTGGTTGTGATGACAAGGATCCTATTAATGATGAGTTTGAGCAATACACCGGGAATTATAAAACCATTTCTTTTAAATCAAACATAGCAGTTGATTTAAATAATGATAAGGTAACTTCAAAAGAACTAATAAATGAGATCAACTCATTCGACTTTAATGATTTGGAAATAAGGCCTCATGAAAACCAATTAAATTCAACTAAATTAATTTCATTCTTCTTCCCGAAAACCTGGATATCTTTTCAATACCCTGGCAGCCCTGAAGGCTGGGTGGAGTTTTTGGATTATGGTTTTTCTACTACCTACCAGTTTAAAGACAATTCATTTTCTTTAATGGAAAACAGCTTTGTAGAAGAATCATATATCAACAATGTGGAAAGCAACAAGGAAGTAAAAATTAATAGCGATTTAACAGTAATTGATGATAAGCATTTAAAAATTTCTATTTCTAAAGAATATTATGATTTTAATACTAGTAACTGGGTTATGTTAGATCTTGAAATTTTGTATGAGAAATATTAATAACTAAATGTACAGCTGAATATCTTATTTACCACTCAAGGATATCAATATAATATAATTAGAGGTAGTTTGTAAAAAAGGATATTTCCAGGCATGGTTCTTTACTTAAAAAGATACCAATAAGTATGACTTCATATTTGTTACGGTGGGAAAAGTACATTTGGAAGGTGTAAACCTTTAATAAAGGAAAAAGAAAAATTTAAGCCTTTAATTGATAGGGAATATTCATTGGATACCATTTGTAAAGTTTACGAATACGTAATTTCAGGGCAAAAGAAAATTAATGTATAAATTGAAAAGAGCGCATAATGGGAAGGTGATGGCCTTTGTGAGTATATTTTGGTAGTGCTGCGAGAATTAAAGCTGACCGTTCTACATGCACCATAACCTAAAAAATAAAAAACACTATGAGGGCAATTCCTTTTATGTTGATAATTCCATTTTTATGCTTTAGTGCGGGTTGTAAAGGTCAGCAATCCATGCAAAACCAACTGACTGAACTTAAGAAGCGTATTGAATCTGGTGATTATCCAAATATCGATGCCATTGTGGTTGCCAGTGATAACAAAATAATGCTGGAGGAATATTTTAACGGTTCTAAAAGGGAGGACTTGCACGATACCCGTTCTTCATTCAAATCCATTACCAGCCTGCTGGCTGGTATTGCAATTGATCAGGGTTTATTTAAAGTGGAGGATGAAATCCATAAGTTTATTACGGAATGGAAAAATGATCCAAGAGGAAAAATTAGGGTAAAAGACCTGCTGGAAATGAAATCGGGATTGGCTTGTGAAGGTTTTTTTGAAATCGGTCCTGACTGCGAATCGGAGATGTGGGAAACAGATGACTGGCTTGGGTATATTCTTAATATTCCCCTTAGACATGAACCGGGACTAAATTGGGCATACACGTCTATGGAACCGGAGCTTGTGGGAATAATTATTTCAAGAACCAGCAAAATGAACTTGAAGGATTTTGCCAGAAAGTACCTATTTGAGCCACTTGGTATAGAAAGTTATGAATGGTTTGTTACTCCGAATGGCGGAGGCTATGCCGCAGGATCTTTCTTTATGAAACCTATCGATATGTGGAAGATTGCTCAATTGGTTTTGAACAATGGAATTTGGGAGGGACAGGAAATTGTAAGCCAAAACTGGATAAATGAATCAACTATATGCAACACTGATGTAGAAATGTCATTTGTACGTTTTGCCAGAACCGAAAATGCAAAATACACTACAGCTAAATATGGCTATTTTTGGTACCGTGAATTATTGCAATACAAAAATATTAAAACTGAAGTATTATTTGCATCTGGTAATGGAGGGCAATACATGATGATATTAGAGGAGTACAATGCTGCAATTGCATTTACCGGAAGTAACTATGGAAACTGGAGGGGAAAATTACCTTTCGACATTCTTTTAAAATACCTTATCCCAATAATTGAAAGCGAGAGATAAAAACAGGAAACAGGTGTATAAAATGTATATGCCAGCAGAATTTTATAATTGTTCTCCTAGTTTTAATCCGTTCAGGCTAGCAGGGTTCCTTATAGTATAATAGATGGAATTTAGAAGTTATCATTCGAAGGACAAAGTTCGGATATTGGAAATATTCAGGTCAAATTTCCCGAAATATTTTGTGGAATGTGATGCGCTGGATTTGATTGATTTTTTGGATAATTATGCTGACGAAAATTATTTAGTGGTTATTGAAAATGGAAAAATAATTGGCTCAGGAGGACATTATACCAAATCAAATATGCATGGAATTGCCTGGGTGATGTTCGAAAGGAATTTGATTGGACACAAGAACCTGCTTAAGTTTTCAGATGAATTTTTTAACAAAATTGAAGACAACATAAAAGGGGAGGGAAAATATTTTCCAGTTTCCATCAATACCACACAGTTGATGGAAAAACTTTTCAAGAGATACGGTTTTGAAACAGTTGAAGTAATCGATAACGGATTTGGAAAGGGCCTTGATGAATACAAGATGACAAAAAAATTTCAGCGGGAAAATAATCACGCAGAGAAGTATTGAAGTAGGACAGAGACAGATACTTTAAAGCACTGGTGTGGGATGTCACAATAACATACCATTTTGAATTAAAGGCAGATTGATGTTCCACCGATCATGAAATATTTAGTCTATAGATTGGAAAGTCAGCGGCTAATGATAAATTTGATACAAAATGTAGAATGGAATGAGGTGGACAGATCATAATTGCCCATTCCGTTTTTTAAAACGAATATTTTTAGGCCAATCGATCATGGGAAAACTGAATACCTTAGGATGAAAAAGATATTTTTAAATGTTGCAGTGGTATTAAGTATAATGTCATTGTCAGGATGTAATCAAACAAGTACCTCATTAAACAAGGTAGTGTCACAGGAGGAGATGGAGAAAGTTTATCATGAGATTAAAACACCATTTAAATATGGTGTAATTTTCCAGCATCCTGATACCACCAAAATGGTTGATTCACCTACTATTTTTCGAAATAATAATACCTGGTATATGACCTATATTGTTTTTGATGGTCAGGGTTATGAAACTTGGTTAGCGGAAAGTAATGATTTGCTCAATTGGGAATCCAAAGGGAAGCTATTGTCCTTTACCGAAAATACCTGGGATGCCAACCAAAAAGCCGGATATGTTTCCCTTGTAAACACAGATTGGGGAAGTGATTATGCTGTGGAGAAATACAAAAACAAATACTGGATGACCTACCTGGGTGGCAATACAGCTGGTTATGAATCAGGCACTTTAAAAATTGGTATGGCAAATTCTTCCACTTTAACTAAAGCTGAGTTATGGCAAACAAATGATGTTCCTTTGTTGTCTCCGGAAGATAAAGATGCTCGTTGGTTTGAAAACAAAACAATTTACAAAAGCCTGGTCATTCGCGATAAAGAAAGACATACCGGACATCCTTTTGTGATGTATTATAATTCCAAAGGTGATACGGCAGATTACGAAAGTATTGCCATGGCCGTGTCGGATGATATGATCACATGGAAACGTTTTGGGAAAGATCCTGTGATTACGAAAGGCAAAGGCATTTGTGGAGATGCACAAATCGCCAGATACAACGACCTGTATATTATGTTTTATTTTGGAGCATTTTGGAAACCCGGTGCTTTTGAACGATTTGCCTGCTCTTACGATTTGATAAACTGGACCGATTGGGGAGGAGAGGACTTAATAGCACCTTCAGAAAAATTTGACGAGCAATATGCCCACAAACCCTGGGTAATAATGTGGAAAGGAGTTGTTTACCATTTTTATAATGCAGTAGGGGACAGGGGTAGGGTAATTGCCTTAGCCACATCAAAAGACCTTAAAAAGCAACCTCTATAACATCTTGTACAATATTTTATAAATCAAAAATTTAGAAACTAATCAAAAATAGAATTATTGAAATGGAACAAAAAGAGGAAAAGGGATTGACCTGGGACGAATTTATGAAAGTAGAAATGAGAGTAGGTACTATTATTTCTGCTGAAGAATTTAAGGAAGTAAGAAACCCGGCCTATAAAATGATTATAGATTTTGGGAAATTAGGCACAAAAAAAACTTCAGCACAAATCACCAAACTTTATGATCCGGAAAAATTAATCGGAAAGCAGGTGATAGTCGTGGTGAATTTCCCACCCAAACAAATTGCTAACTTCATGAGTGAATGTTTGGTTTTGGGTGGTGTTGGGGAAAATAAAGAAGTGACTTTAATTGAACCGGAAAGAAAAGTAGAAAATGGAACCAGAATTGGGTAATAAATTTTCGGGTATAATCATAATGCATCAAATTCAGTGGGCCAGGACCCACTGAATTTCTTCCTATTGTTATCTAATCCAATTGAGGATTAAGTTTGGTATTGCCACTCCAAAATTTCAACCCATCAAAGGATCTGAAATACTGTCTTTACCTGTTTCCCACCTTCCTGCATAACTTACCTTAAAGCACTCACTTTCAAGGGATTTAATGGTGAAATCATACCACCCGTCACTTGTAGAAGTATCCAGCAAAACAGATTCCACTGCCTCAGGAGCAATTTCTATTTGCTTTTCCTGATTTTGATAAGAGGTTTCTACCAGATTTAGTTTAAAAGGTTTGGTTTGAGCTAAGTTTTTGAGTTGGATATTTAAGCTTTGGGAAAAAGTCTGATTTTTCTTTACCGGGCTACAGGTGATTTCAATTTTAGGACCCTGGTTGTCTCCAATAAATTCCCTAAAATAACCATTAGGACCATAAACTCTCAAATGATATTGCCCATTTTCAAAATTTTCAATTGGCCATTGATATTCAATTTCATCCCCTGATTTTACTGCAAATGCCCAGGTTTTTACCGGTTCAAAAGTATTTGTCTTTGCATCTAAATAATTACCGGGAGCATAAACATTAAATGGCGCACCAAGTGCCTGTTTACCAAAAATTTGCTGTGCCGCCTGAAAACGGATACTAAAATATTTACCATCTTCACTCATTTTTCCATCCACATAAAGTTCATACTTAAGGGCATTGGAAGGCTTGGTACCAGGTTCTTGCCGGGGCATAATTGATGATTTTTTAAGGTCTAATCCAATTTCTCTGGCTTCCTCCTCATTTAAAGTTTTAAATGTTTCAGGTAATTCCTTAAAACGGGCATTGTAAATTTTCTGGACATGCTGATTTCTATCCACCCATTCCGGAAGATCAATTTTTTCTCCGTTAAAAGGCCTGAAGGTGGAAGTTAAATCCCCACTAATGGCCCTTCTCCAGGAACTTATATTGGGTTCTTCCACCGGTTTTCCGGTTTTTTTGGAAAGGAAATTTTCCAGAAACTGAATGGTTGAGGTGATATCACAAACTTCTGAATTTACCCAACCCCCACGAGACCATGGAGAAGCTATAATCAAAGGCACTCTGTATCCTAATCCTACAGGGCTGGTTCGGGCATCTTTTTCTTTAAAACCCTCTTTCATTTCATCTGCTTTGGTCACAAATTCCCCGGTAACATCCAGCCCTGTAGATATCTTGCCATTATCTGAATCATTGGGATCAGGAGCTACAAATGGCGGAACATGATCGAAATATCCATCGTTCTCATCATAATTGAGAATGAAAATAGTTTTTTTCCATACTTCAGGATTTTGGGTTAAAATATCCATCACCTCCGAAACATACCATGCGCCATACCAGGGTGCACTTGGGTGGTCAGAAAATTTTTGAGGAGCCACTACCCAGGAGACCGTTGGTAAATTTCCTTCCTTCACGTCTTTTCTAAATTGATGTAAAATATCTCCTTTAGGCACTTTGGTAATCCGTTCTTCGCCATTATCCGTAAAAGCCATTTCTTCTACCTTATGATAATCAGGATCTCCAATATTGGTGGTAAAGGCTTTTTGATGAAGTTTTTTTTCCCGTTCAGATAGCCTTTTATATTGCTCTGGATTCCAGTTTTTGAGATATTCCGATAACTGGGCAATGTCCTCTTTTTTTGCGGCTATTTCTTTTGTTAGTTCTGCTTTATCAGAACCAGCCTTTACTAATTTTTTTTCGAGAACTTTTAATTCTTTTGGAAGTTCTTTTTGTCGTTTTATTAAATATTCATAATGCCCGGGACTAAAGCGGACCCCAAACTGGGAAAACCATTCCAGGTTATTATCTGTGAAATTTGCCAGCAGCGAACTGTCTTCTACATTGGTGGGAAGGCTAATTTCATTTTGGTAAACTTTCCAGGAAATGCCATGATCTTCGAGTCTTTCGGGAAAAGTAGGCCAGTTCACTTCATTGCTGTAACCCATTTCCCCATTTCTCACCTTTGCCTTATCAGTGGGTGATTGATGTGTTTTCCCGGTCCAGAAGTAATTTCTGTTTGTAGTTGTTCCGGTAAGTGCAGCGCAGAAATTTTGGTCACAAACGGTAAACGCATCGGCCAGGGCATAATAAAAAGGAATATCCTCACGGCTATAATATCCCATAGTCAGGGGAACGTGTTCAAATTCTTTTTCACCAGGTCTTTTGGCCTCAATCCAGCCATTATATTTGCCATTATTCCTGGCATCTACCTGATTTTCCCAGGAGTGGGGGATATCTCCCATCCAGGTTGCTTTTGTTTTTTGTAAGTCAAGCCGAAAAGGAGCAAACCGATTGCCTTTGTTGTCTGGTTGTAACCATACAGGGTTTTGATCTGGCAATGAAATCGCTCTCGGGTCATTGAATCCACGGACTCCTTTGAGCATTCCAAAACAATGATCGAAAGACCGGTTTTCCTGCATCAACATGACAACATGTTCTGCATCGTAAAAAGTGGTTCCGGGATCTGGAGAGATAGCCAGCGCTTTTTCAATTGACAAAGGTAAAACATTCCAAACTCCTGCTCCTCCGGTTAGTAGGGCCGCTTTTTTTAGAAAACCTCTTCTAGAATCATTCATATTATTTTATAACAATTACGACTTTTTTAATGATAGTACCAAGTTGGCTTCTAAATAAATAAAAAATAGTGGAACCCCAATCTACAAAATTGATTTGTTCCACTATTTAAGAATATTTCTATCTGTATTAACCCAAAAGTCATTGCAGGTTAATATTCAGATTTTGACACTAAGAATAATTATTCTTTTGCCCTAAAAACTGGTATTTGCCTCAGTTTGGACTACATACCTGAAAGTATAATAACCATAAGTAGCCCTTGTAGCGAGGTCTTCAAATTCCGAAGTTGAAGTATCTGGATTTCCTTCATAAATACTTAAAATCTCAACCTTGGCGTATTTTCCATCTCCGGTTTTCACCATAATCACTTTGCCAGGAATAGGTAAAATGGCGTGAGCAGGACTACCAGTTGGACCGGTGTAAGTATACCAACCATTTTCTGAACCAGTAGGGATAGCCAGACTTTCTTCAGTATCTGTATTGAAACCAGTTTCCGGAACTGTTTTTATATCCTCAAAAATACCTTCTACAATCATTGCTCCCCCATTTCCAGGACCGGAAACACCACTATTGGTAAGGATAGTTGTTTTAGAAAATGCCAAATCCCATTTGGTTGAATTAGAATCGGATTTTGCCAAAATAATTCCTTCGTCAAGGTCATAAAAAGTATAACTTGGTGGAGCTCCATTTGCTCCGTCCGGATTCGCAGGAATATCCTCGGCTGTTTGTACTTCCAGCTCTACAATTTCCGGTTCGTCACTATCATCACAAGATGAAAAAGCAAAAATCGACAATAGGGAGAACATATAAATTTGATAAAATTTATTTTTCATTTTGTTAAAAAGTTAAGTTGTTTAAAAAAAATTGATGGCCTATTCCTCAATTTGAACTGCAGGAGGAAATTTGCCGAAAAAGTTTATTT
>NZ_KB903487.1 GCF_000379765.1 Flexithrix dorotheae DSM 6795 | reverse complement strand
AAAAAAGCTAATAATATTGGTTATAAAACTGCTAAAAGAAGGTTTAAAACCGAAATAAGAGAACTTGCTATTGCCATTATGATTTATCTAGCTGGAGGTAACCCGGAACGAATCTTTAAAATTAAAAATGGTCGGAATTTCTTCCGACCATGACTGGCTTACGCCCTTTTTTTATTCACTTTTCTTCTGATTTTGACTTGCCTTGAACAAAATCTGCTTTTCTTCTTTGGTAAGTTTTTCATAACCCGTATCAGAAATTTTATCCAGAATAGCATCAACCACCGCCTGATCTGGCATTCCCGGACCGGTTTTTACCTTATTTTTAGGAATATTATTAGCTTTTTTCTTATAGGTAATTTTTATTTTGGAACGAGGCTTAAATAAATTGGCCAGAAAATCCAGTGATGCGGTTACCGGCTTACTCCAGTCATTTCCTTTTTGTAGTTGGATAATAAATAAAAACCCAACCAGAGCACCAGCCATATGGGCTATATTTCCACCGGTATTTTGAACCGGAAGTGCTATAAAAGAGGTAAACACTGCAACAGCGGCTACATATTTAATTTTTACCGGACCTATAAAAATCAGGTACATGCGATAATCCGGCTGAAAAGTAGCAGCTCCTACTACAATGGCAAAAACACCGGCAGAAGCTCCTACCATAGTTGAATTTCCATAGCCAAGTAAGTTGTAGGAAAGAATAAATGTAATACCACCGGCAAGACCGCCAATTATGTAAATAGCTTTTAATTTATTGCTCCCCAGAAATTCTTCAATTATTTTTCCAAACCAGAACATGAAAATCATATTATAAAGGATGTGGAAAAAACCATGATGAGTGAAAAAATAAGTTATAATTGTCCAGGGCTTAAAAAGAAATTTAGAAGGTGAAGAATGAATAGCCAGGTTTTCATAAAAGAAATCGAAAAAACCATTATTCTTTGAGATTGCAGAAATGAAAAAACAAAGATTAAGAAATACCCAAACAATCACATTGATAATGATCAACTTCACAAGGCTGTTATTGGGCTTGTTCCACGTATATTTAAAGTCGTCTATAAAGGTTTTCATGGTATAAAAAAAGTCTTAAAGCACCAGAACCATAGCAAATATAATTTACTTATGGTTGGCTTTCGCTTATTTCTAATCAGTTATGGCAATTAATATAAAAAAATCTGAATTTGCCACTTGTATTTTGTAATCAAGTTACTCTTCTATAAACAGGAGGAAAATATATTAGGTTTCTAATCTCCTCCATTCATTACGTAATTCAACTGGTAATCTTATGAATAATCATAATTTGTTTGAAATTAAACCGTATCCTTTTAGTCTAAAAAAACACCTATTTATTACAAACTTTAATCAAGTGCTTAATTTACTTTAAGTAAGTCAAATTTAATTAAAATAAACGCGAATAACATGCCCCCTATATGGGCAAAATGGGCTATATTATCATTCGGATTTCTTTCCAGAATACCATAAATTTCAAAAGCGACAAAGCCGGTAATCAGGTAAATCGCCTTAATTGGGAAAAAAGGAAAAAACAGAAGCCTTACCTCCATATTTGGATATAAAAACCCGAAACCAAATAAAATTCCAAATACAGCTCCTGAAGCTCCAAGCATACTACTTAAATACACAATTCTGTCTCTAAAAGACTCCATTACTCCATTGACATTATTTAATACAATAGCATCATTTGGATTTTCGGGATAAACTTTATTTACCAGATCGTACAAATCTCTAAACCTTGGATCGGTAAAGCCATCTGCAAATTTATTGGCAAATGCCAGGAATTTCTCCGGAGAAGGGGCTGCTTTAAAAGAAGCAATGGCACTTTCTAATTGTTGAACTTCAAGGTAATCTATGGCATTGTGAAGAAATCCTGCTCCAATTCCACAAACAAGATAAAAAATAAGAAACTTATTGGAGCCGAAGTAATTTTCCATTATTGGCCCGAAAAAAAATAATCCGATCATATTGCCGAAAAGGTGGCCAAAACCTGCATGAACAAACATATAGGTAAAAACCTGATAGGGCTGGAACGACTCAGAAAAAATATATTTCACAGAGAACCAGTCGGAAAACGGGATCCCCATAAAGTTTTCTATGAGATAAATGCCAATATTAATAATAAGAAGATTTCGAACAACAGGGGTTATAGCTCCAAACATTTAAAATCATCAGTTTAAAAAAGTATAAAAAAATAAGGTGCTTTTACTAGTTCATTCATCCTGATTTCAGCACCTTTTTGCAGAAAAACATCTGCAAAAAATCTAATTTGTTTAAAAGACATCCTTCAGATGAAGCAGGTCAAAATTGTGGTTGGTTTTGGTGATTGCAATAATATCAAACCTAATAAAATGAATTTTAGTTTTTTTACTTAAAAAATATTCAGCTGTTTCCTTTATTAGTTTTTCTTTCTTCAGATCTACCGCCTCCTCCGGGTTGCCAAATTTAGTGTTAGACCGGGTTTTTACCTCAAAAAAAACAACAAAATTTCCTTTCTCCGCGATAATGTCAATTTCTCCCCTTTTATGTCTGAAATTTCTATCTAAGATTTTATATTTTTTTTCCAGGAGAAATTTTACGGCAAGGTCTTCTCCTTTTTTTCCAAATTCAAGGTGATTCATTCTATCCAGTCTTTTAAAATGGTAACGTCTCAGAAGGTTGGAACAATTTAGACTTGGGAAAGTTTAGTGTATTTAAGGTGTTAGAAAGTGGTACTTATTCCGAATTAAGTAGTTATTCTTATATAAATTAACCTTTATTTGGTAACATTTCATTTTTTTTAATAGTATAATATAAATAAAGGACAATTTTTGTCTATACTTTGTTTAATACAAGGAAGTATTATAACTTCGCAATATTTTATCCATAACTTAAATTTAAATTTTATGGCTGCTGAACAACAACGATATTCAAGAGAAGAATTGAAGGAGTTTGAGGAGCTTCTTTTGGATAAGTTGGCTAGGTCAAAAAACGAGCTTGCCCATCTGAAAGTTTCCATTAAAAAAGGCGCTAGTGGTTATGACAACAACCATACTGGAGCAAAAACCCTTGAGGATGGAGCAGATGCACTCGAAAAAGAACAACTTAACCAACTTGCGGCCAGAACCCAAAAGTACATGTCCCAGCTTGAAAATGCATTAATCAGAATCAAGAATGGTACATATGGGATCTGCATTGATACTGGTAATCTCATCAGTAAAGAGAGACTTAGAGCCGTGCCTCATACTCAACATTCTATCGAAGCTAAATTAAACAGGAAGTAATTTCTATCTTCTTCCTTCTTAAAAAAATGGTTTATACAATTAAAGTATAAGCCATTTTTTATATCCTAAAACTTTATATGTTTGTAGGATTTGAAATGGAAGGCCTTTGGCCTGATGTTAAAATTCCTCAAATAAAGAATATTTACTCCAATGGATTTTTTGCAAAGACATATAGAAGCATTGATATTTTGTTCTCCACAGGCTATAAAAACAGAAGAATTGAAAACCTGCCTTTCGGAAATGTTTGATTCCGAAGTGCCTGAGGATGATATAACCAATGCAATAAATATCCTGATTGAGAAATATCAAACAGATCAATATTCATTTGAGATCATAAAAGCCTCAGGTGGATATCAGTTTATGACCAAGCCGGCTTTCCAGGCAAGTATAGGAATATTACTCAAGCAAAAATCCAAGAAAAGACTTTCGAATAGTGCTCTGGAAACCCTTTCGATTATCGCTTATAAACAACCTATCACCAAAGGGCAAATAGAACAGATAAGAGGAGTAAACTGCGATTATGCCGTTAAAAAGTTGCTGGAAAAAGAATTGATAGATATAAAAGGAAAATCAGATGGAGTGGGCAAGCCTATTCTTTATGGTACATCTGAAAAATTTCTGGAGTATTTTGGCATAAATCATCTGGATGAATTACCCCTGCCAAAAGATTTTACTGAAGAAGAAAATGAAATTGGGGAGAATAATGAATAAGCTTATTCCCTTCTCCCGCTCTTCATGAAAGTATCTCTCAATCTTCATCAAACCATTTGGAATACATTACATAATTATTTGCAGTTCTTTCAAAAACTTTTCTCAATTCATCATCCACCGGTTTAATTTTCTTTGCGGGCACTCCGGCATAAAGATATCCTGCTTCCACAATAGTGTTTTCCAAAACCACTGCTCCAGCCGCAATTAAAGCCTCTGATTGGACCACCGCATGATCCATCACAATCGCTCCCATTCCTACCAACGCATTATCTTCTACTGTACAACCATGAATAATGGCATTATGTCCAATAGAAACATTGTTGCCAATCACTGTTTTTGCTTTTTGATAAGTACAGTGAATGATGGCACCATCCTGAATATTAGTTTTATTGCCAATGGTTATGGAATTCACATCACCCCGAACCACAGCATTGAACCACACACTACATTGGTCCCCCATTTTTACATCGCCTACTATTGTAGCATTTTCAGCTATAAAACATTCATTTCCCCAACTTGGACCAATTCCTTTTACTTTTTTTATCACAGCCATTTTAAAAATTTCGTTTATTTCTACTTTTGCCTAAATTTACGAATTGGAATTAATTTTACCGGATATTAAACTGTACTTTTTCCAGTAGGAAAAATGATAATTTAACTTAACTAATGGCAAGAATTTTAACAGGAATACAGAGTAGTGGAAAACCTCATATGGGGAATTTGTTAGGGGCAATTCAACCTGCCATTGAGCTTTCACGCCAGCCAGAAAACGACTCGTTTTTCTTTATTGCAGATTTGCATTCGCTCACCACCATTAAAAATGCTGAAGAAAGAAAACAAAACGTTTATGCTGTGGCAGCTGCATGGTTGGCTTTTGGATTTGATACCGAGAAAAACACTTTTTACCGCCAATCAAGAGTAACTGAGGTATGCGAACTGACCTGGTACATGAACTGTTTCACGCCATATCCCATGCTGGCCAATGCACATTCTTTTAAAGATAAAGCCGAAAATTTGTCCGATGTTAATGCGGGGCTTTTTACCTATCCTGTGCTGATGGCCTGTGATATTATTTTGTACAATGCCAATTTTGTTCCTGTAGGAAAAGATCAGCAACAACATTTGGAAATTACCAGGGATATTGCAAATGGTTTTAATATAAAATATGGGGAGACTTTTGTGGTTCCCGAGGCCAAAATTAATGAAAGTATCATGACCATTCCGGGCGTTGATGGCCGGAAAATGAGTAAATCCTATAATAATTATATTGATATTTTTCTTCCTGAAAAAGCTTTGAAAAAGCAGGTTTTTAAAATTGAAACAGATAGCAAAACCCTTGAGGAACCAAAAGATCCGGATACTTGCAATGTTTTTAAAATTTATTCCCTAATTGGAAATGACGAGCAAAATGCTCAGCTAAGGGAAAAATATATTGCAGGAAATTTTGGCTATGGCCATGCCAAAAAAGAATTGCTGAACCTGATTATTAAAAAATTTCAAAAGGAGAGAGAGTTGTTCAACTATTATATGGAAAATACCGATGTGCTGGAGGAAAAATTACAGGCTGGAGAGGCAAAAGCCAGAAAAGTAGCTCAGGAAGTTTTACAAAAAGTTAGGGAAAAGCTCGGATTTGCATAACTTTAAAAAGCCATTCGATGGCAGTTATTTCGAATCCATTCAAATAATTTTATCCATTATTTAACAAGAAAACTGTTAATTTGCGAGGATAAACCAGGCACAATCTGCGAAGATGCAAATGGTCAGTTTTATGCCCATTTTTCTCAGGGAATAAATATTTTTTTTTGAAATCAATTTGCCGTCAGGTAAACCAGGTTTCTAAAGTTTTTCCTGAATTAATTAATTGTGAACAAACTAATTCTTAGTAATTACCTTGATATTGCTTAAATTTAAATAAATTTATTTTTGGGCATTTGCATATTGAGTAAAAAATATTTAAAAAAAATTTTATTTTTACGTAAACATTCAGTAGGTCATCATAGGCGAGAGATTTCGCTTTGATAAAATCTAGTAGCATTTATGAAATTCATTGTATCCACCTCCGCTTTATTAAAACAAATATCTGCGATTTCAGGAGTAATTCCCTCCAATCCGATCGTACCTATTTTGGAAAATTTTTTATTTGAAATAAAGGACGGAAAACTAAGTATTACTGCATCTGATCTTCAGACATCAATTATTACCCAGATTAATGTGGAGGCCGAAGAAGATGGAAGTGTAGCCATACCTGCAAAAATGCTGGCCGAAACACTTAGAAATTTACCTGAGCAGCCAGTCACTTTCACTATCGATTTTGAGTCTTACAGTGTGGAAATTAGTTCGGATAATGGTAGGTATAAACTTGCAGGGGAAAATGCTACTGATTTCCCGAAAGTACCTGAGCTTGGCCGATCTGAATCTATAGAGATACCTACTAGTGTAATGACTGAAGCAATTGCCTATACACTATTTGCCACAAGTAATGATGAAATGAAACCCGCCATGAATGGGGTTTACTTCAATATTACTGAAACACAGGCCAATTTTGTTTCTTCGGATAGCCACAGACTGATCAGATATAGAAGAACTGACTTAAAATCTGATTTTGAAACGGCCATCATTATTCATAAAAAAGCGCTTACCTTACTTAAAGCTTCATTACCATCGGACGATACTCCACTGACTTTGGAATTTAACAGTTCGAATGCTATTTTTTCTTTCGGTGAAATAAAGCTGATCTGCAGGCTTATTGATGAAAGATTCCCGGATTATGAAAACGTAATTCCCTTAAATAATGACAATATGGTGACCATGGACCGTGGGGAATTGCTAAGTACTTTAAAAAGAATAGTTATTTATGCCAATAAATCTACCAACCAGGTAAGGTTTAAAATTACAGGAAATGAAATTCAGGTATCTGCTGAAGACCTTGATTTTTCCAATGAAGCATCTGAAAGGTTATTCTGCGACCATGAAGGGCAGGATATTGAAATTGGATTTAATGCAAAATTTTTAATTGAAATCCTGAATAATCTTTACTCAGAAAAAGTAACCTTCCAGTTATCTGAGCCTAGCAGTGCAGGTTTAATTGTGCCTGTGGATGTAGATCAGAACGAAGATATTTTAATGTTGGTAATGCCAATTATGCTGCATAATTACGTATAACCAACCCAACAAAACATTCATTCCTTAAAGAAGCTAATCCTGGATCAGGGTTAGCTTTTTTATTTTTGAGGATAGGATGAGCTTTCCTTTCTCTAATCTATAAGAGTTTTCCCTCCAAATTATACTTTTTTCACTTAAAGTTGTCCGGTTTTCCAACAGGGTGTGTTCAGATCCGAACAAATCTCATTTCCAGTCACCTCAACTAAATCTTCATAAACATCTAAAAATCAATACCTTACACTTATTGGCATTTCTATTGGAAAACTCCTTTTCGTCAGATTAATTTTTATAAAAACAAATTTTGCTACCATGAAATCAATTATCGGAACAATTGCCAAGACTTTAATTTTTGCTATTTTATTCTCATCCTCAGCCGCAGTTTTTGCGAATACTAATACGGGAAACGATCCTATTGATGACAAGAAAATTAAAGAATCTTCTAATATTCAATATAGCATCTACCCTTTAAAAAACACTACCAAAATCAGAGTGGCTTATGAGAAAAAAGGAAAGGAGAAAGTGACCATCAAAATTTATGATGACAAGAAAAATTTAATTTTTACTGATATCCAGAGAAACAATACCGAATTAAAAAGAAATTATGATTTAGGTAAAATTGGAAATGGTGTTTATTTCGTAAAAATAAAGTCAGGAGAATTTGAAACTCAGCATAAAATATTTGTAGGGAAAAAACAAGTGAAGACATTTGAAAGCTATCTGTCTGCTTCAGCAACTAATAATAAAATCAGAATTGCTTTCCAAAATGCTACTAACCCTGTGAAAATTTCAATCACTGATGAAAAAGGAAAGAATCTTTACGACAAAACTTTATTCGATACAGAAAATTTTAGCAGCTTGTTCAATTTAGCCCCTCTAGATAAGGGAAATTACACTGTGAGCATTTCTTCGAATGGAAACGTTACAGAACAAAGTTATACAATCAAATAAAGATTGATATAGTTTACAATTATAGGGCAAAAGGGCATTCCAAATTTGGAATGCCTTTTTTACATCAACATCTTTATTTTTGCTAATTGCCCAATTGATCTTTGTTTCCGGTAATTTTGAGTTCTATCCTTCGGTTAATTTCTCTTCCATCTTTCTCATCATCATTACTCACCCTGGGCACTTGGTCCCCATAGCCTTTGGCAGTCATTCTTTCTGGATCAATTCCCTTACTTCTCAAATATTGCACAACTGCTTTTGCTCTTCTTTCAGATAGAATTAAATTATAAGCCGGGTCTCCCACATTATCAGTATGCCCGGAAATTTCTATTTCGATAGATGGGTTATCTTTAAGAAATTGAGCCATTTGATCAAGGCTACTATAGGACAATTCCTTTAAAATGGAGGAATTAAAGTCGAAATAAATATTTTTAACCACCAATGGGGCACTGGCATCAGTGGGATCTAACAGGATTATTTCATCTATAATCCCAGCCCTAGCGTTTGAAAGAAAAAATTGAGTATCCTTGGTTAAATGTGCCTTCGAACTGGTTTTTAAGGAATAATCACCCTGATTATCTGTTACTCTCATAGAAAAATTCCCATCAGAATCTGTGACAGTACTGGTTACTTCCTTGTTATTTTGATTATTGATCAGCTTAACTACTGCTTCAAGTGGTTGTCTGGATTCGTTTGAATAAACCACACCTTTAATGGTAATTCCATTCAGCATTTCATGAAGGAGATCTATTTCAAAATTTTGTTCTATTATTCGGGAATGATCATCAGAAATTTCAGGTTGGAAATATTGTTCGGATTTCAATTGATCCCCTACAAAAATTTTAGTAGTAAATTTTTCTCTAAAGGGTAAATTTATCTGAAACTCGCCTGATTCATTTGGAAAGGCCTCAATCTCTTTTTGTTTACCTATAAATACTACAGTAGCATTTGGAACCGGTTTTTGTGAGGCTAAATCAATTACCCTACCTTTCAATACTACTTCTTCAAAAAGGTATGCTTTGTAAATATCCTCCGCACCAAAACCTCCACTACGATTTGAAGTAAAAAATCCAATATCGTTGTAAACACTAAAGAAGATATCATCTCCTACTGAATTAATGGGATATCCAAGATTTTCAGGGGTAGACCAAACTTTTGCAGTGCGGTGATGGGTAGATTTAAAAATATCGAAACCGCCAATAGAACTATGTCCTTTTGAACTAAAGTAAAGAACTCCGTTTTTATCCAAAAATGGCGCATCTTCATCATATTCTGTGTTTAATTCCGCCAGAGGAAAAGGCTTTCCCCATTTTCCATTACCTTTATTAAAAGCGATAAATAAATCTAAATCACCTTTGGGATTATATCCATTAGAAGAAAAAACTATGGTGCTCCCATCTTCAGTTATACAGGCATGTGATTCATACCCAGAAGTATTGATATGATTCCCAAGAGGCACTGGTTTCTCCCACTCCCCGGCAAAATACTCGGAAATATACAGATCCTCATTCTGATAGATAATCATTTTCTGATCATTGCCAAAAAGCTGAATGGTGGCCACATTATCCCCTTTCACTTTAAAGTCCAGCTCTTCCTTTTTCGGGGTTGTCCACAAATTGTATTCGTCTAAAAAAGAAGCATATATGGTTTCTGTTTCCATATCTTTGGCTTTTTTCTCTGGATTTCCACTTCTTCTTGTAAACAGAATCTTTTCCTGATTTTTAGATAATATGCTGTTATATTCGGGGGAATCGGAATTGATAGTTTCGCCTAAGTTATCCACAATAAACCCTTTTGGTTTTTTATAAACTTCAATGGCGTTTTCTATACTCGCCAGGGTTTGGGTGAGCAAATCGTCCTCCTTTACGTTCGAGTTTACTGATTTAAATTTATACAGATTGGATTTAGCATCTTCGAACAAATGGTTTTTATAATAGGCCATTCCCAGCCAATAGTAATACCTGGGTTTTCCAAGTGTCTCTGCATTTGGTTCCAGGTTTTTTAAATATTCCAATCCTTTTTTGGGACTATTAAGTAAAATATGACAAATTCCCGCAAAATAATTAGCTTCAACATTGGAGGGGTCGGCATAGAGAGCTTCATTCAGATGAATTAAAGCGTTTTTGTATTCCTCTTCCTGAAAATAGGAAATTCCTTTTTTCAATTCTTTTTCCTGTGCAAATAATTGAAATACTAAAAGTGATAAAAAAAAGAAAAGAAAAGTAGGTTTCATAGCTTATAGCGTTTGAAAAAGTTTGTAAAACAACTCAAAATTTATTTTTGAATAAAATTGCCCTTAAAATCTAAAAATTGCTTTAAAATAAAAAGGCTTTCCCGAAGAAAAGCCTTTTTAAGTAGAATTATTCATGACCTACAGAGAGGTATTTATGTTAGGCATTACCCTTATCCTTTTCCACATTGAATGAAAACTTAATTTTCTCCCATTTAAAATTTACGGATTCTTTTATCCTAAAATTTAATCTTTCCTCCAATTCTTCAGATGGAGAAGGCTGAACCACCACTCTTAGTGCATCTTCCTTTTCGTCATATTCGTAGGCACCCCACTGGTCCCAAACTTTGTTAAAAATCAGTGTCCATTCATTTTCGGTAGGAATGGTAAAAAGGGAATATTTTCCTTTTGGCAATTTTTCTCCATTGATCAATACATCACTATCAAACTCTATCCAAGTAGCTTCATTGGCTCCGGTTCTCCAGACTTGTCCATACGGTTCCAGTCCCCCCCAGATCTTTCTCCCCTTTACTCCAGGTGACCCATATTGCATATTTATTTTTACTCCATCAATTTTACCGGATATTTTCGTCAGCGGACTAAGTTTTTCCTCCGCTTCTTCCAGCTCCGTCTCTGTATTTTCAGCTTCAGATTGTTCCATATTCCCACTTCCTGGTGAACAGGCATTAAACAGAAATAGACCTGACACACCCAGGACAATAAAAATAAACCGCTTTACTACTTTTCTCATTTGTTCAAATTTTTGTACTACTAATTTATATTAGTTTCAGGAATGACTACATTCCAAATGAATGGATTTCAGAAACTTATTCCTGTAAATTGTTTTAAATAGGTAAATCCAGTCTTATATTTTAGAATACCCACTCTCGACTAATAAACCCATACGATAGAAAAGGGTTCCAGGCTTCAAATAAATTTTTTTTTAATGATTTTTAACGGTTTTCAACTCAATAAGACTTATTTTGAATTACCCCTTTAAAAAACACAAAAGGCGCCTTAATATTAAATCAGGCGCCTTTTTTTAGTCATAAGTGTACCTTTTAACCTTTGTATTCTTCCAGATAAATATTCACCTGATTAAATACATTTTCTCCGGTATAACCTAATTTTTCATCAAGTACACCAGCTGGAGCTGAATGGCCAAAATGATCTAAACCTATCGATTTTCCGAAAGGTCCAACAAGACCTTGTAAAGTAACAGGTAAACCAGCAGTAAGACCAAGAACCGGAACTCCGGAAGGAATTACACTTTCTTGGTAATCTTTACTCTGGTTCCTGAATAAACCTTCAGAAATGGCGGAAACAATTCTGACTTTAAGGCCTTTTTCAGCTCTGAGTTTTTCGGCTCCTGCCACTAAAGTAGATACTTCAGATCCGCTTGCCACCAAAACAATATCAGGAGTATCTGAATCACTTTCTACTACATAAGCACCTTTTTCTGCTTGCTTAGCTTCTTCAAATCTTGAAGTAGCAGCAGGTAAATCTTTAATTCCCTGTCTTGATAGAATTAGCGCAGTAGGTGTTTTTTTATTCTCCAGGGCCATTTTCCATGCGATTGTAGTTTCATTGGCATCGGCTGGTCTTAAAGCTAATAGACTCATATCACCAGAGTGGTTTTTCAGCTTCTCTAATAACCTTACCTGTGCCTCCTGCTCCACCGGCTGGTGAGTTGGGCCATCCTCTCCTACTCTAAAAGCATCATGAGTCCATACATATTTTACAGGAAGCTCCATTAAAGCAGCTAGTCTGAATGCAGGCTTCATGTAATCAGAAAACACAAAGAAAGTAGCGCAAACCGGAATAACACCACCATGCAGAGCCATTCCGTTGGCAATTGCGGCCATTGTTAGTTCAGCCACACCTGCCTGTAAAAATGCTCCTGAGAAATCACCTTTTCGGAAAATACTTGTTTTCTTTAGGAAACCATCCGTTTTGTCACTGTTAGAAAGGTCAGCAGACATTACGATCATGTTTTCTACCTTTTCAGCATAGTGAGCAAGTACAGCAGAAGAAGCCGCTCTTGTAGCTACACCTGCTTTTTGGGTAATTTCACTATAATCAATTTCAGGAATATCGCCTGAGAAAAATAATTCTAATTTTTCTGCAAGGTCTTTATTATTACTTTCCCATTCTTCCTGAGCAGCTTTTCTTTCTGCTACTATTTTAGCTTTTTTGGCTTTTACCCCTTCATAATATTCAGCAACTTCAGGGAATATTTTAAATGGATCTTCAGGATCACCTCCAAGGTTTTCAATAGTTTTAGCTAATGAAGCCCCTGCACTTCCCAAAGGCATACCATGAGTAGAAACTTTTCTTTCAAAACTTTCACCCTCCTCAGTAACTGCCCCTTTACCCATTATGGTTTTACCAATAATAAGCGTTGGTTTTTCAGTTTCATTTGAAGCTTCGGTTAGCGCTGCTCTTATGGCATCCGGATCATTTCCTTCGATCGTGATGGCATTCCAACCCCAGGCTTCATATTTTTTAGCTGTATCTTCTACTGATACATCAGCAGTTTCGGAAGAAAGCTGGATATCATTAGAATCATAAAACATGACCAGGTTGCTTAGGCCAAGAAATCCGGCAATTCTACCTGCGCCCTGTGAAATTTCTTCCTGAATACCACCATCTGAAATAAAAGCATAAGTTTTATGAGCAGACCATTCTCCAAACCTGGCAGCCAAAAACCGCTCAACAATTGCAGCTCCCACTGCAAATGTATGTCCCTGTCCTAATGGCCCTGAAGTATTTTCTACACCTCTTTTAAAATCAACTTCCGGGTGACCAGGGGTTGGGCTTCCCCACTGCCTGAAATTAGCTAAATCCTCCATTGAATAATTTCCAATAAGAGAAAGTGTAGAATACAACATTGGAGACATGTGTCCCGGATCAAGGAAAAATCTATCTCTAAATCTCCAGGTAGGATCTTTAGGGTCGAATACAAGAAATTCGGAAAATAAGATATTAATAAAGTCAGCACCTCCCATTGCACCTCCTGGGTGTCCTGATTTCGCTTTTTCTACCATTGAAGCCGAGAGTACTCTAATATTATCTGCAGCTCGGTTTACAATTACATTGTCCATGTTTGATGTTTTTTGAAATGAAATATAAAATCTAGTGGTGAAACGGCTTATTGGTTTAGATTTCAGGCAGCTAAAATGTCTCGCAAAGATAGCTTTCCATTTCCAAATTCCCAGATGAGAGCATGAAATTGTAAAGGTTGTACAGCGGAATAGACTATTTAATGGATAAGATTTTGAATTCTACTCTTCTGTTTTTTATCCGACCTTCTTCTGTAGCATTGTCTTCCAAAGGCTTCTCGCTTCCGTATCCTTTTGGGATAAGCATGTCAGGATTAACCCCTCTTGCCTTTAAAATATTTACCACAGCTGTAGCACGGTTAAAAGATAGTAGTTTATTCTGAACCTCACTTCCTTCATTAGAAGTATGGCCGGCAATTTCTACTTCTAAATTCGGGTTTCGCCTTAAAAAAGCAGCAAATTCTTTTAGTTTTGGTTTTGAAGATTCTGTAACCTGTGGACTAGACCTTTCGAACTGTAAGTGATTCATAATGGTGATATCACCCGCTACAATTTTTTTGAGGTAAAAATTTTCTTCTTGATCAGACTGATTGATGTCAATAAAAACCACTTTATCGTAATAACCCTTTGCTGTCAGATTGAGATGGTAAGACTGGCCAATAATCGGGGAAAAGTGAAACTCTCCCATTTCAGTTTCAGCCCTTTTTATTTTTTTACCCGTTTCTTTTTCCCTAATGAAAGCAATTCCTTCAATTTGCGCATTCGTAAGACTATCCAGGATTGTTCCAAAGAATTTCTCTCCTTCTTTTTCTAATAAAACTTCACCGGGAATACATGCCTTATTATTACCATCTTCTATTCCCGACCATCTCCCAACTAATTTGTATCCCCCCTCAAAACTTTCCAACTTCACGACAAGCGTTTTTATACACCAGCCAACTCCATCTCCCAACACATCACCCTCTAATATTTTATCTTCTTGAATAATTATGCTGTCCCCCTGAAGATATCCTTTAAAATCCATTTTAGCACTGATATTGAGAAATTCTGAAGCTTCTATATAGGCAATCCCGGAAAGTTGATCCTTTTCCTGCGTAATATTCAGCACTAATGGGGATTCTGAAATTGATCCCATAATATGTTGGGTAAGGTATCCTGTCCATTCTCCATTTAGCAATTCCTGAGCGTTTGCAGCCAACATATGGATTATTTGAAATAAAGTGATTAGTAAAATTTTTTTCATTTGAGTATAGTGAACTTTTACTAATACTAATGAGGATACAGTGTATCTTATTTTGGTGAGCTAGAAGGTATTTTAAATGTAAAAAAAGAAAACCGATGAAATTACTCCACCGGTTTGAATTTATTATAGTAGGATATTTATACTAATCTAAGAATCTTCCCCACTTAAAATGCTGTAATAATTATCCATATCACTTAAAAGTTCAATGGCAGCATCCAGTTCATTATCATCATCAAAAGAAGACTCAATTATTCCTGTTTGCAGGTAATATCTTGATGATATTTCCCTTTCTAAAACCTCCATAATTTCCCCCTTAAATTTTTGAAGGTCGGTTTCTTTATTATGAGATATTTTTGCATCTAAATTATCGATCTGCCCTTTTATATCTTCATAATATTTCTCAGCTTTTGCATTTTCTATTAATTCTGCAAGCATTTTTTCTACAGAGGTTGTATAGTCATATTCCTTGTCCGATAACCAGGCAACGAAACTATTAAACTCCTCCTGGCTCAGTTTAAATTCCTTTGCAGGAGGGATAGATTCATGCTTGAGTTTAAACTCTGTAGCATAGTCGAAAATTAAACCTTTACTGACAAGACTCCATACAATTGGAGCATAGTTTTCCTTATCCACAGGAATATCCGGATCCACGCCTCCACCATCATACACGGTTCTGCCTCCTTTGGTTTTAAAAGCTACTCTTAAAGAATCAGGTACTTTATCGGCATAGCCGTTAATATCTCTATGAGAATAATCAATTGC
This sequence comes from Flexithrix dorotheae DSM 6795, assembly GCF_000379765.1. Lineage (GTDB taxonomy): Bacteria > Bacteroidota > Bacteroidia > Cytophagales > Flammeovirgaceae > Flexithrix > Flexithrix dorotheae. The sequence continues at coordinate 342,666 of NZ_KB903487.1, read as the reverse complement.
CTGAATACACCTTCCACTTGGAATATGATATTTTGCAACTGTAACTTTTAATTTAGAATTGTAAGACAATGGTCTGGTAGCCTGAACAAGACCTTTTCCAAATGACCTGTGCCCAACCAGCACCCCACGGTCGTAATCCTGAATAACTCCAGAAACGATTTCTGCGGCTGAAGCACTATTTTTACTAATTAAAACAGCAATTGGTATTTCAGTATCCACAGGAGCATTAAGCGCGCGATGAGTTTTGTTCCATTCCTGTATTTTTCCTCTGGTACTTACAACTTCTGAACCTCTCGGAAGGAAAATATTTGCAATATTGATAGCCTCACTCAAAAGCCCTCCAGGATTTCCTCTTAAATCAAGAATAATCTTTTTAGCCCCTTCTTTTTTTAATTCAATAAGGGCATTCTTAACTTCCTTACTGGCATTTTGGGTAAAATCAGTAAGTTGAATAAAGCCAATATCATCTGCCACCAGGCCATAATACGGCACATTATTTAAATGAATTCTTTCTCTTGTTAAATTCAAAGTAAATGACTCGGGATTTCCCATCCTTTTTAAGGTAATTTCGAGAGGAGAGCCTTCATTCCCTTTTAATAATTTACTGATTTCAGAAATAGACAGATCCTTCACCTCCTGACCATCAATTTTCAATAATTCATCTCCAATCTGAACACCCGCCTTTTCGGCTGCATAACCTTCATTAGGCATAAGCACCGTTATTTTATTATTCTTTCTTCCAATTACAGCCCCAATTCCCCCATACTCTCCAGTAGTCATCGTTCTGTAATCATCTATTTGTTCTTCGGGAATATAATTGGTGTATGGATCCAGCGTACTAAGCATGGAATTAATTCCAATATTTACAAGCTCTGTGGGATCTACTTCATCTACATAATATCTATTGACTTCTTTAAACAGTGTGGCGAAGATGTCCAGGTTTTTAGCTATCTCAAAATACTTGTCATTGGGACCAAAAGATGCCAGAAAAGTGAAAAAAATTAAACTGATAATAGCGATTTTAAATCTACGCATCCTCATAAAAAATCAAATTATATGTAATTTGCTGTGGCGCAAAAAATGATATTAAGCAAACTGAAATCAGTTTGAAAAAAGGTGACTTATTGGCGAGAGGCAAATCTTCAATAAAGATGCTTGAAAAGCCAATATTAGTTCACATTTAATATGTCAACGCATTTGATAAAATATCTTTTACCTAATGAATAATTTTTAAAAAAAATTATTGACTTTACTAAGATAAAAATCATTTAACTTATTTAAAAGGGGATTTCAGGTAAAAAAGTTTATTAAAAAGTAGAAAATTTATTTTGTGGATTTTTCAACCACCATTTTCAATAATTTACTTATGCTTTTTTCCATAACAGAAAAATCCTCCTTCTCTTTACCCACATATATCAACCCGATATGTTCGGGCACAAATTTTTCTCCTTCCTGCTGAAAAAGGAACTTGTTTTTCCGATAAATTTCTCTTGTTTGTCTTTTTAGTTTATTCCTGTCAACCGCCTTTTTAAAGTTTTTCTTGGAAATAGAAATTAAAACTTTGGGAAGTTGGGCCTCAGCAGAAGTTACTGAAAAAAGTAATTTATAGGGATATTTAAAAAAAGATCGTCCTTCTTTAAATAATAGGGAGATTGCTTTTTTGCTTATTAACCTTTCTTGCTTGGAAAAGGTCTGAGCAAACGTAGAAACAGGCAAACCGGGATCGTCAGCCATCTATTAAGTAGAAATACTTATGAAGTAGAAATTAGCAGAAATGTATTGATGGAAAACCAATATAATTTACCAGCCAGGACATTTCTAAAAAAAGAGAAGCACCAAAAATTAATTTTTGGCTGCTTCTGCATTCTTTGAGTACCTTTTCACCTTATTTTCTGCTTTTACAAGCTGGCTTTTGTGGTACTTTAAATTCTCTTGATTCTTTTGAATCTTTTTTGCTACTCTGATTTTCATCTTATTCGTAGATTAAGGTTTTTGAAATTAAGCTTTATGCCTTCTTTCGCTTGAAACGGTTAATTTCTTTCTGCCTTTAGCCCTTCTTCTGGCTAATACAGAACGACCACCTGGAGTTTCCATTCTTGATCGGAAACCGTGCTTATTTCTTCTTTTTCTATTTGAAGGTTGATATGTCCTTTTCATCTGTGATATTATTTTAGGGATGCAAAGGTAAAAACTTTAAGTTAAATTTAAAATTTATTATTCTTTAATATCCAGATTTAGTTAATTTGTCCCAAAAAGTACGCTCAAACATGCTAGAACAAGTTAAAGAATACCCAAAAGAAACAGAATCCAGGTCTGTGATCCGTTTCCAGGATTGCGATCCTTTAAGACACCTAAACAATGCCAAATACTTTGACTATTTCTTCAACGCACGAGAAGACCAGACGACACAACTATATGGAGTGAGGCCAGGTGATATCTTTCAAAGATATAAAGCTGGCTGGGTAGTTTACCAACATCAAATTGCCTATGTAAGGCCAGCAATGGTTGGGGAGTGGGTGAGGATAATGTCACGTATAATATTCTTTAATGAGGATACAGTAGTAGTAGAATATTATATGACGGATGATTCTAAAGCCAACCTTAAAACGGTTCTATGGACCTCTTTAAAGTATGTAGAGGTAAGCAGTGGAAAAAAGCGCAAACATCATGAGGAAATTATGACTTATCTGGATAAAATTTCCATACATGGACTGGATTTTTCCCAAATGGATATAAATTCGAGAATTAAGGAAATCAAGGAGTATTTGAAAAAACAATATTCTTAGCCCCCCTTTGTCCCAATTATTGGACATTATAGGTTAATCGTATCTTTTCATACATGGGCACCCTGGAATATTTTCTGACGGTGCTTTTTTTTATGCCAATATAAAAGCATAATCATTGATTTTTTCTTTTGGGAAGAAATACAATTCAATTTCTTCTTCATGTGCTGAGTTTCCTTTTTGGAATGGGATTAGTTGTTCATCTTTCAAAAAGAAGGCTGAATATTTAAGAGGAGAAAGCATATCTATAATTTCCAGCTTATGAGATAGAGGATCAATTTCTATTTCCAATATTGGCCTGAATTTTTCAATCAAACTTAAAAAATGAGGGATAATATGCAATTCGTATCCTTCTACATCACATTTAATAAAATTAAGCCTTGGTAAATCGGAAAAAAGCGTTTCCGGCTTCATCATAACAGCTTTATGTTGGTAAGCCAGGTCCGTATTTTCTTCCGTATTTTCCAAAACCTCCGTTCTTCCATGCCTGATTACCCCATCTACATTGGGAGTTCCCAGCATTATTTCCTTTTCGTCCTCTTCTCCAAGTGCATAAGGCATTACTTCTACATTATCACCCGAAAAATAAGCAACATTCCTTAACAAAACCTCCCTGAATAATTCAACTGGCTCAATAGAAAACAATTTACCTGACTTTCCAATCAACTGAGAGATGGGGATAGAAAAATAACCCAGATTTGCCCCAATATCTATACAGTAATCGCCATCCTTAATCATTTTACTAAGAAACTTCACCTGGTAATGTTCCTTTAAGTAAATTTTATGAACAAAGGTTTTCAAAAAAATATAGGAAATGATCCTGAGGTATTTTTCAAAACTAAAAACAGCTAATAATAACTTTCTGAGCAACATTATTTTTCTTTTGAATTAGGGATGCCAAAGTTAATAAGAATTGCCATTTTAAGTTATATATAGCTCAATTCTTCCTTATTCAATTTTAAGTTGGAATAAGGCACAAAAAAAAGAGGCTCATTGCTAAGCCTCTTTTTTGGAATTATTTTATTACTATACTTTGGGTTAGAATCTGTATTTCACACCTAAATTCCAGGTTCTTCCAAATCCATAATAGATATTATTATTAATACTGGCGTTACTTGTACCAGGAATGATATTTTCTGCACCAGAATCAAGAATATTTGAATTTGACTCTGAAATGTAAATTTCATCTAATACATTATTTACATTTAGTCTAAAAGTTAAATCTGATCCTGTTCCTTTTAATTTAAGCGTATAATAAGCCCCTAAATCCATTAGACCATAGCTTGGTAATTCCCATGCCTGATTTCCTGGCTCAAGGAAAGTATCATCTTCGGCAGGATTAAAATCTGCATAAATTTTAGAAGCCTGATAATAATTGGCTGTTAACCTAAACCCTTGTAACAATTCGTAATCTGCACCAATACTGAAGGTTGTCTGAGCAGCGTCACCTACCTTCACATCATCCAGGAATAAAGTAGCTTTTCCAATTTCCTGTTGATCATCATCAAATACAACCGCTTCGGTATTTGTCGTATATCTCCAGTTTCCTAAAGAAAACATACCTGTAATATTTAATTTCCTTACTGGTTTCCACAAGAAATCGACTTCAATACCTTCATGTTTTTGATCAACTGTATAGTTAGCCGTTCCATCCTGGTTACCAAGTTGTACCGATCTGCTATACTGTTTGTCCAACCAGGTAGTACTATATAAATTCACATTGGCATTGAAGGTGGAACTTCTGTAACCATAACCCAATTCGTAGGCAATTACTTTTTGATTAGTGGCATCTTCATTTACGTTATTACCAAAATTTACATAAACATTATCAAATATGGGTTGTCTTTCCATATAACCTGCATTAGCAAATACATTATGATTTTCAGTAAGGTTATAATTCACACCACCTTTTATATTTCCTCCCCAATAGTCTCTCCATCCAGTCTCAAAATTAGGGTCGCTGTATAGATTATTAAAATACTCTATCCTTTTGAATCCCTGGCTGGAAGCCGATGCAGAAACAAATGCAGATAATTGGTCTCCAGTATATTCTAACTGACCATAAAAACCTACCCATTTCACCAATCCATCATTATGATAATTCAATTTTCTATCATCTTTGATCTCGGCAAGGGCTTTAGCTTCTTTCTCCTGAGTAATAAATTCACCCTCGATATTGATATTGGTATTAGTATAGAAAGCATCATTTCCAAGTAAGTTGTCTACTCTTCTGTAGTGAATTCCTCTATAATGTCTTAAATCAATTCCACCTACAAAATTAAATCTGTCATTTATCTCATGAGTAACATTTGAGATTAATCCTACCCAGTTATGAGCATTCATTGAAGCTCTTCTAATTAATCCATAACTATCACCTCTGTATTCTCCATCCACTGATGATTCTGTGGCTACATTAGATCCAACAAAATATCCTCTTCGATTATCAGGACCAGTCCAGGGTAATCTATTATCTCCAAAATCAGCAACAGTTCCTCCACTATTCCATGAAACTATGTCATCAAACCTGTTAAGACCATCATTAGTTTTAGGTAATCTGTAATCTGCATTTCCATTTATACCTCCTCTCGAACCAGTTCCTCCTCCCCTTCCTGCTGAATAATAAGCAGAAGTAGCAATTTGAGTTTTATCATTTACATCCCAATACCAGTTCACAAATATTTTTGGTTTGTGGTAAAAGTTTCTTCTCCAGGTATATTCTTCTCCGTTTTTGTATCCCCAGTCACTGTTATATTTATGACCTTCTTCACCCCAAAACTCTTTGTACTTTTGGTAATCTTTATATCTTGGAGCAAAATCTCTTTGATTATGCCATTGTGGTGCACCCAAACCAGTAATTGCAATTGAATGGTTATTACCAATTTGCTTGCTTAAGGATGCAAAGTAGGAATATCCTTTGAATTCAGTTCCGGCAACATAACCATTTCCTGTTGTGTGTGTGCCCTGCAGCGTTAAAGCCCAGCCACTTTCACCTAATCCTGTAGAAAGTACTAACCCGTATTTTTGATATCCATCATTACCGATACTTACGCTTGCAGCTCCGCCTTTCCGCATATCGGCAGCATTAGTGATAATATTAATTGAACCTCCAATAGCAGGAACAGCCAATTTCGAGGCACCCAATCCTCTTTGTACCTGCATTTTGGTAGTCACATCACTTAAACCAGCCCAGTTTGACCAGTAAACCCAGCCATTTTCCATATCATTTACAGGAATACCATTAATCATCACAGCAGTATTTCTTTGGTCAAATCCTCTGATGTTAATCCTTGAATCACCAAACCCACCGCCTTGTTTGGTCACATAAACCGAAGGGGTATAACGTAACATTTCGGGAAATTCCTGATTCCCTACTTTTTCTTCGATAAACTTGGAATCAATAGTAGTCACAGCTACTGGAGTCTTTCTATCAATAGCTACTGAAGCAATTACTTCAACTTCTGCTAACCCTACTGCAGATGGAGTTAAATTAATTGTTCCAACTTCTACTGTTCCACCACTGAGATTTATAGGCTTCTCTAAAGATTCGAAACCTACAAATGAAACAATAAGTGTTTGATTTCCACTCTTTTCGGTTTTGAACATAAAGTTACCTTCAAAATCAGTAACACTACCTGTAGTGGATCCTTTTAAGATGACATTGGCGCCTATAATAGGTCCATCTTCATCCGATACATTTCCTTTAATTGTTGTAGCTTCCTGGGCGTACACAGCTGTACACATGGCAAGCATAAAAAACAGTTGTAGTAAAAGTTTTCTCATCTTGTGAATAATTTAGTTTTCGCAAAAATAACTTCATTGTGGTTATAATCGTACCAAGGTAATATTAATTAATTAATAAATTTAAAAATTGCCCGATTTTCCTTTTTTGATATTTTATTTCATGAATGCAGACTAGTATAAAATTATATTTTTCTAACAAAAAATTGGATTATTACCACAAAAACTCACTTCATATTATTTTTTTCAAACCTAAGATATTGTACTTATATAACATCTCAGATAGGAAAAATCTAATTATTTCATTCAATCCTCCAAAAAACAGGCTTCCTGACTATCCTAAAGGGAGAATCCAGGAAAAAGCAGATGTAATATTTTATCAAAATGTTAAGTTTACTATAAAAAAGGTTACATAATCGTAAATTTTAATTACATCCATTTTTTATATTTGTCATCAATTCTTTGAGCTTGTTAAAAATTTAAATATTTCGAAAATTTTGATTTTCAGGAATTTTATTTTGAATCCCAGTGCCTGACCCCGGCAAAGGCCTTATTGGGCATTTACATGAAAAAAACTGAGGTAAAATAAGCTCAACCAAAAGAAATAACACCTGATTATTATCCTTTCCAAACCAGTCCTTTAATAACTAATTCGTGTGCATGAACCACTATGGATCATGTTCCCATTACTATTTCTTTACTTATAAACCCACTCACTCAAATGAGAAAAAATCTACTTAGTTTACTTATTCCAATTGCGATATTGCTGTTGGCAAATAATTACTCTTGGGCACAGGGAACAACCACTGCCAGAATAAATGGTTTGGTTTCAAATGATGAAGGTCCATTACCCGGAGCCGCAATAATTGCCATTCATACACCCACCGGATCTAAATTTGGCGGAGTGACCAATGTGGATGGTATCTTTACAATAAATAATCTTAATGTAGGGGGACCTTACAAAATCTCGGCATCATATATTGGTTTTCAGAATTCTGAAAAAGAAGGTATTTACTTATCCCTAGGACAAACTTTAAAAATTGATTTTGAATTAACTGAAGAGTCAACTGAGTTAGAAATGGTTGAAGTAATTGCATTGGGAAGTGACGTATTCGATGGAAACAGAACCGGACCAGAAACCAATGTCACTGAAAAAGATCTCACTGCCTTACCCACAGTAAACAGATCATTAAATGACTTTTTCAGACTTTCCCCACAAGCCAATCTAAATAATGGCACACAAAATTCCATCTCATTTGCTGGGGTAAACAATAGGTATAACTCAATTTTTATCGATGGAGCAGTAAATAATGATGTTTTTGGGTTGGCAAGTTCTGGAACGAATGGAGGACAAACTGGTATTTCCCCAATTAGTATAGATGCACTCGAGCAGGTACAATTGGTAGTTGCTCCCTACGATGTAACTTTAGGCGGATTTGCAGGAGGAGGAATAAATGCGGTGACAAGAAGTGGAACTAATAATTTTGAAGGTTCTGCTTATTATTTTACAAGAAATCAGAATCTGGCTGGAAAAACACCAACTGATGATCCGGAACAGGAAAGGGTAAAACTCGATCCGTTTACGGCCAAAACCTATGGATTCAGATTAGGTGGACCTATCATTAAAAATAAATTATTCTTTTTTGTAAATGCTGAAATCCAAAGAGACGAAACACCTGTACCTTTTACTTTTGATGGATATGAAGGAGATGCGGACAAAGCCACGGTTGATGCAATTGCTGCTCAGGTTCAAAACCTTTATGGTTATGATCCGGGAGGTTACGAAAATAACATTCAGACCCTTAGTGGGGATAAATTTTTATTAAAGCTGGATTATAATATTAACCAAAACCATAAACTTTCAGCAAGGCATAGTTATACAAGGGCAGACTTTGTGGGTCCTTTAAGGGCTGGAGCCAGAAATATTTATTTTGGGAATTCAGGACAAACCTTTCCTTCCATTACTAACTCCTCAGCACTGGAACTAAAAAGTAACTTTGGAAGCAAGGCTTCAAATAACCTCATTATTGGTGCAACATTCGTAAGAGATGACAGAAATATAACAGGCCAACCATTTCCTTCAATTGTCATCAATGATGGAAATGCGGATATTACCTTAGGAGGCGAACCTTTTTCCTATGCCAATGTGGTGAATCAGGATGTCATTACCCTAACTAACAATTTCAACCTGTATAAAGGAAAACACACTTTTACAATCGGTACACACAATGAATTTTTCAGCCTTTTCAATTTATTCTTGCCACTTCATCCATCCCAGTATACTTATAGCTCCACAGATAAGTTCTTTGCCAATGAAGCCTATCTTTACCTTTATGGCCATGAAAAAGGTAATATAAATATCGGAGATAATGCCACTTCAGTTGCCGCTGATTTCAGCGCTTTACAATTGGCTTTTTATGGGCAGGATGAAATTCAGTTTAATCCAAATTTTAAACTTACTGCCGGAATAAGGTTAGATATTCCCATTTTCATTGATAATCCTCCAAGAGATAACACCCAATTCAACACGGAAACAGTTAGGTTAATTGAGCAGGAAGGCTATGATCTGAAAGGAGCAAGAGCCAGCCAAATGCCTGCTACGCAACTAATGTGGAGTCCGAGGGTTGGTTTTAACTGGGATATAAAAGGAGACAAAACAACCCAATTAAGAGGTGGTTTAGGGATTTTCACCAGTAGAGTGCCATTTGTATGGCCGGGAGGTGTATTCCTTAGAAATGGGTTAACCAGTGGGTTTTATGTTGGCTTTAATGGAGCGGGTTTTGCACCTCCGGGAGATGGTGGAATTGCCTTTGAGCCTGATTTGAATCAACAAATCCCAAGGCCATTAGGTACAGGTGGTGGGCTTCCGGAAGATGATCCTAATCAACCTTCCGGTGATGTCGATTTATTTACTGAAAACTTTAAATATCCTCAAATTTTCAGAGGGAGTATTGGTGTAGACCAACGGTTATTCTGGGGACTTACCGGTTCTTTAGAATTCCAGTATACCAAGACTTTAAATAATGTCCTTTATCAAAATCTTAATATCAAAAAAGAGCCATTTGCCAATTTACAGGGAGCTGATAACAGACCTATCTGGAATCCAGCTGGTGATCCTGTTGACCCCACATACAATTACATCACACTTGCGGATAATACCAATAAAGGCTGGACCTACAGTTTTACTGCGCAATTACAAAAAGCCTTTGATAATGGATTTACCGGAAGTCTGGCTTATACTTATACCGATGCCAAATCTATTTTTGATGGAACTGTATTCATTAACTCATCACAATGGCAGGAATTCCACAGTGTAGGAGGAAGAAACAACCCTGATGGTTTATACCGGTCACAATTTGCTTCTGGTTCAAGGGTAGTTGCATTTTTAAATTACAGAAAGGAATATTTAAATAATTTGGCTACATCAATTTCGGTATTTTACAATGGGCAGTCCGGAATTCCATATTCATATGTTTATAATGACAATGATGGGACATTGACTAATAATGATCCTAATTTAGATGAACCACGAAACCTGATTTATGTTCCTGCCAGTCAAGATGAAATTGTTTTGGTAGATAAAATGGACGGTGAGGGAAATGTAACTGAAACTGCCGCTCAACAATGGGCTGCCTTAGACGCCTATATTTCTAATGATGATTACCTGAGCGAAAGAAGAGGAAACTATGCGGAAAGAAATGCGGCAAGAACGCCTTTTGAAAGTATTATTGATGTAAAGTTCCAACAAGAGGTTTTTATAGAAACTGGAAATGGAATCAGACATACGCTGGCATTTACTTTTGATATTTTCAACTTTGGAAATTTATTGAATAAAGACTGGGGGCGAAGATACTTCATTAGTGACAATCAGAACTTCCAGTTAATCCAGTTTCAGGGATATCAGGATGCTGCTAATGACAATTATACACCCACTTTTACTTTTTCTGATCCGGGAGATCCGTGGAACATCATTCAGGATGGCTCAACTGCAAGTGCCAGATGGTCTGCTCAAATTGGTTTAAGATATAGTTTCTAAGTGAGACCACAAACGTAATAATCTGTAAAACAATATCTTATAATTTCAACCAAACACAAAAAAAGGAGTCTTTAAAGACTCCTTTTTTTGTGTTTTAAAGCCAGAATTTAGATACTTTTTTTAATACATGGAACACTTGTTCCGCAAAAACCTAAATTCTGGATTATAAACTTTAACTAATTTGCAAATATTCCTTAGAACTAAAAATTCAATCCAATGGCTTAAACAAGCTCAAAACCTGCCACTTTTAAGTGATCCCAATAAACCGGATATGATTTATTCACCACAGAAGGTTCCTCAATAGTAACTTCTCCCAATAATCCGAGTGGAGCAAATGCCATGGCCATCCTATGGTCATCATAAGTATCAATCACTGGATGATTCATTACAGTTTCTGCTGCTGAAATGATAATTTCACTATCCCCAATTACCTCTACCTGATGTCCAACTTTTTTCAATTCTGTTTCTATGGCCGCGATCCTGTCTGTTTCTTTTATTCTCAAACTTTCTAATCCTTTCATTCTGGCAGGAGTTTTTGTGGCTGCGCAAATTACCGCTACGGTTTGTGCCAAATCGGGGCAATGGGTAAAATCAAATTCGAAACTATCTTCTTTAGGGATTTTTGTAAGTAAAACACCAGTCTCATCGAAAGTACTTTTTACACCCAGCTTTTCCATAATCTCTACAATGGCTTTATCCCCCTGCAAAGAATTTTCCCTCAATCCTAATAATTTGATATTGGCCTCTTTGGAAAGTGCGGCAATACTATACCAGTAACTCGCACCAGACCAATCCGACTCAATGCTGTAATTGTTTGATTGATAAGGCTGTTTGGCTATTGAAATTACATTTTCATCCCAGGTATGTGTGATTCCAAAATGTGACAATAATTGAAGAGTCATTTTGATATAGGGAACTGAAGCTACTTCACCAATCAATTCTAATTTCAGGCCCTGAGGGAGAGTCGGAGCCACCATGAGCATAGCGGAAATATATTGGCTGCTCACATTTCCCTGGATTTTCACATGATCCGTTTTTTGCTCAAAGCTCTTGATTTCATGTGGAGGATACCCTTCCTTTTTCAAATAATCAATTTCAGCACCCAGACTTCTAAGTGCATCTACCAATATTTTAATCGGCCTTTCCTGCATTCTTGGTGTACCAGTTAAAATGGTTGGCCGGTTGGTTATGGTGCAAAATGCAGTCAAAAACCGCATGGTAGTGCCGGCATCCAAAACATCAAGCGTTTTTTCTTCCGACTTCAACAACCTGATCATTGTCTGACAGTCCCTTGCTTCGGAGATATTGGATAATTCAATATTATTTTCCGATAATGCCTGTATGATTAATGCCCGGTTACATTCACTTTTAGAGGCAGTCAGTTTAATTTCCGCATTTACAACACCACTTGGGTGTGCTACCTTAATCTTCTCCAAAATATTAATAATTTATATTGATTGTTTTCTTCACCTCCGATTCAACTTCCATTTCGAACAAATTGAGGAGATGAAATTTCACTCTGTTTTGTACTTCTTTTAAATCCTGGGGTTCACCCAGCTCTTTTTCCAGCGAAGTAACTGCTTTATCATTTATTCCACAAGGAACAATATGATCAAAATAGGTTAAATCTGTATTAACATTGAAGGCAAAACCATGCATAGTCACCCACCGACTCATTTTTACGCCAATCGCACAAATTTTTCTTGGATTTTTTGCTCCTGGTTCAAAATCAAGCCACACCCCGGTCAAACCTTCTACCCGCCCTGCCTTTAAACCATAATCACTCAAAGTAAGGATAATTGATTCTTCAATATATCGCATATATTTATGGATATCGGTAAAAAAATTATCCAAATCTAAAATGGGATAGCCAACAATCTGTCCCGGACCATGGTAGGTAATATCTCCTCCTCTATTTATTTTAAAAAATTCCACACCATTTGCTTCCAATCCAGTCTGGTTCAGCAACAAATGATTTTCCTCCCCGCTTTTTCCAAGCGTGTAAACATGAGGATGCTGGCAAAATAAAAGGTAATTTTCTGTAGAAATAGTGTGCTCTCCCCGGTCTTCTCTTCTTCTGTTTTCCAGTTTTAAATTCACGGATTTGGTAAAAATTGCTGTCTGATAATCCCAGGCGGTTTTATAGCTTACCATCCCCAAATCCTCTATTCTCGTTTTTTTGTTTACCAATTTCATGACGAGCTAAATGCCTTGAATTTACTTTTTTCAAAGCACTGCGTTTGTTTAAACTTCTGCAAAGCTAAATGATTCCATTGACCTTATGCCAGGTCAGCCTTACTTTTCATTAAAATAATTGATGGGAACCCGGAAAAAGAAGAAGCATTACTCACTTAAATTGCGAATCACTCTGCCTTCAGAAATAAAGGAAAGTCCCATTGTTCCCTGATTTCCAACCATCACTACTTCAATTATTGGTTCATTCACTAAAATATCTGATTTCCATTCTACAAGAAAATTAGCACCAGAACCTCCCATATTGTGACTTTCAGGTATAATATACTCTGTGGAAGCAAGCGGCCCTAAAACCAATGGTTCCTCCAGAAAAACCTGGATCACCTTGCCATCAGTATTATAATAGCGAACATAGTTTATCGTAATTCCATGCTCCAGGCTGGTATTCCGTATGCTCAAAATTGCCCCCAATAAGAAATCCCTTTTGTTATCAAAATACCGGATATGCGAATAAACCGGAGCATAAACCAATTGCCCCTTCGATTTGGAAATTCCACGATCAGGAACAGAATAGGGCAATTCCTGAGGTATTTCTTTTACAGGTTCATTTTGACTTAAACTTTCTCCTTGCTTGTTTGGATTACAGCCTGAATGAACAACCAGGGAAATAAAAAAAATAAATGGTAAATAACTTTTAAAGGGCATATTCAAAAAAAATTTCATAACATTTCTATTGTCGATCTTACAAAAATATGCAATTTTCTGGCGGTGTCTTCTCTATTAAGACACCCCATTTCATAGTAATTTGTTAACTTGACCTTAGGCTTAATGATTTTTGACTTTTTAGAAATTTAAATATTACCCCTTTTCTTTCAGGTCGGGAATTTCATCCTTAAAAGTTTTGAGGGTATCCTCTGCAAAACCAACTCCTGCTTCCTTAAATATATTAAACACAGAATCCACTCCCAATTCTTCAAGTTCGGCCTTTTCATCTGAAAATTGAGCAGTTGCAGTAAGCACACAATCATAATGGCTATTCCGGAATTGCCTGGCCGCATAATAATTTGCAGCATGTTTGGTCATGGTAAGCATGACCAGCCTGACCTTATTGGGTTGTAACTTTTCCCAAAAATCAGTATCTGTAGCATCACCCAATATTACTTTTCTGCCTTTTTCAATATTGTTTTTCACTACTTTAGGATCTGCGTCTATCCCCAACACTTCTTTTCCAAAATGCTCCGACATATAATCATATGCCCCACTTCCTACCCTGCCCATGCCAAATATTAAAATATGGGCATCTCCTGTATCCAAAGGCTGATCATCAGGCAACATTTTTGGTGTTTGAAATGCAACCAGAAATTTTTCAAAGCGAGCATAAATAGAGTAGGATCGCGCATTTAGTGGAGATGCCCAAACAAATGAAAAGGCTACTGCCAAAGCCAAAATTCCCAGCCATTCCCCTTCAAGCCATCCGGATTTTACCGCCATTGCCCCTACAATTAAACCAAATTCACTAAAGTTGGATAGAATACTTGCAGTAATAAAAGAAGTCCTGGATCGCATTTTAAGCCTGGTAAGAATAAGGTGAAATAGTCCTCCCTTAATCAACACAAAAAAGCTTATAGCCAAACCGGTATACAGCATAAATGCATTGAGGTTTTCCTGATAACCTATATTTACAAAAAAGGCAATGAGAAAAATATCTTTAAAGCCCATTAACCCTTTGGCGAGTTCATCCGATTTAGAATGCCCTACCAACAATTGCCCCATGACCAAGGCCCCTAAATCCGGTTTCATACCCACTATTTCGAACAGATAAGCCCCCAATAAAGCCAATACAATTCCATAGAGTAACTTGAGTTCACCATGCCCCACCATTTCCAGTAATTTCAGAAATAAAGGACGAAAAAAAGGAAGTGCTAACAAACCTAACGCCCAAACGGAAGGCAATTTCCCGACTGAAATGGTAAGAAAAAGGACCGCTACCAAATCCTGAATAACAAGGATTCCGATAGAGGTTCTTCCATACAAACTGATCAATCCACCTTTTCCCTCAAGCACTTTAAAAGCGAAAATGGTACTTGAAAAACTCAGAGCAAAGGAAATGATAAGGGTAGGAATGAGACCCAAATTCCTAAAACCGGAAATTTCCAGAGAATTTAGCATGAAAAATATCCCTGAAAATAAGACAATTGTAACCAAAAGATGAATGATGGCTGTTCCATAAACAATTGGCCGGATTAAACTTTTGAGCTGAAGTTTTAAGCCAATGGTAAAAAGCAGTAATAATATCCCTATTTCCGATAAATGTGCTGCTATTTCGTGATCCCGTTCTACACCAAAAGCATTCAATAAAAAACCAGCCAGCAAATAACCAATAAGTGGAGGAAATCCTATCCTGCCGGCTCCAAAACCCAATACAAAAGCTATTGTCAGGATTATGACTTCCATAAAAAAAATCTTTATATTTCTTGATGTCAGAAATTAGAATTTAGAAGTCAAAAATTTTTAGACAATATAAAACTAGTAAGTTCTGACATCCATCTTCTAATCTAATCCTCACCATTAAGTTTACATTGTGTTTAAAAATTGCCAGGATAAAAGTAGATCATCCATTATTAAGGACGATTGATACAATAGTTCGTAAACCGACTAAGAATTTCCAGGGTTTTATTTTTTTCCTCAATCATACCCATATGCCCCACATTTCCCAAAATATGTACAATACTTTCTTTTGGCAAATGGCATTCTTTTAAACTTTGATCCATGGGCACCGACCCGTCATCTTTTCCAATCACAAAAAGCACCGGAATATCCAGTTCTTTTAGCACATCTCTTCGGTCCGGTCTGTCCCTCATTGCTTCCATTGTTTTGGCCACAACTTCCTTATCCAGGTTTTCAGCCGCATTTATAAAATACTGAATCTCATTCTTAAATTTTTCTCTTGTATGTGGAGAAAACAAACCGGGAAAAAGGGAAGAAACAAATTTTGCAGTTCCATTTTCCCGAATGAATGCAGCAGCTTTTACTCTGGTATTTTTCTTTTCTTCAGAATCGGAAAAAGCAGTGGAATGAAACAAACCCAAACCAATTAATTTCTGTGCATAAAGTGAGGCAAAGGCAAGGGAAACGTATCCTCCAAGGGAATGCCCTACCATCAGGCACTTTTCAATTTTTAAATCCTCTAACAAACCATTAATTTCTTCAGCAAAATAGGTAATACTTGGTTTTTCCACACTTAAAGGACTTTTGCCAAAACCAGGCAAATCCACATTAATCACATGATACTTTACAGAAAGCATGGCCGAAAAATTGGCCCACAATTTCCTGCTCTCACAAAAACCATGAATTAAAACTAAAGGCACACCATCACCGGAAGAAGTATAACTTAATTTGCTCATTTTTTAAATAGGATTTAATTGGATAAGGAATTAGGTAATTAAATTCTGGAATTCTAAGATCAATAATTTAAAATAAAAAACAGAAACTTCCCATTAAAACATTTCTAATTTAAATCTCTACCGCACATTAATCTTTCTTACCATTTTTGAGAAAATTCCCGGAAAAAACCTTTTCATGTATACTCCGGAAAGCTCTTTTAGTCCAGCTGGATAAATTTCTCTTTTATTTTGTTGAATGGCTTTAATAATGCTTTTGGCACAATCCTCAGGTGAAATCCCCGAAGCCTGGCCCGCATCCATTTTTCCTTGTTTACTGCCATCACCCATTACAGCATTTAATGAAATATTTGTTTTTACATATCCAGGGCACACCAAAGTTACCTTAATTCCATCCGCATAAACCTCTGCTCTTAGCGCATCAAAAAATCCTTGCAAAGCATGCTTAGAGGCGGAGTAGGCTGTTCGCAATGGCGTTCCGAATTTCCCTACCACACTGCTTATAGCAACTATATGACCGGATTTATGCTTTTTCATCACTGGTAATACCGCCTTAGTAAGGGCTACTGTGCCCATAAAGTTTACGTCCACCACTTTTTTAAAAACATGAAGATCCGTTTCTTCAAACCTGGATCGCTGACTTATTCCTCCATTATTGATCAATATGTCAATTTTCCCAAATTTTTCTATCACTTTATTTACTGTAGGCTGGTAGTCCTTATACTCGGATAAATCTATTGGTAAAATCAATTTATTTTCCTCACTTAGCTCACATTTTAAAGCCACATTTTCTAAGGCTTCTTTTCTTCTGGAAGACAAAATCAGCTTTGCCCCAAGCTTAGAAAACTGGCTGGCCAGCGCCTCCCCAATTCCGGAGGAAGCCCCGGTTATCCATACTACCTTTCCATTAAAATTTTTCATTCCCATTCAAAAAGATTTGTAAAAAAAATCAATTGCCCTAAATTTAAGAACCAGTATTGGATAAATGGATTAACTTTTCAACAAACTCCAAAATTTAAATTGGACTGAATTGAAGGAAATCCTGATCATCCTGCTGTCGAATTTCAGGGCTTGACTAAGAAAATTAATTTTTTTGGAACATGCTCTTCTTTGTAAATATGATAACAACTACCGGCAGATTTTTATAATCATAAAAACATAACTCTTTGTCTGCTAAATCGATAGCAATTTTATTTTTCCTGATTGATAAAAATAAAGGAGAAAGGGCCAAATTAACCTTTGTTTCTAAATGCAAAGTCCTTGAAAAATAATTATCGAGGATTACATTTTTCTAAATCAGGCTTTTGGGCAATAACCAGGCAATCTCTATTAATATGAAGAAACACTCCAATTTAACTATTGACCGAATTGAAAAATTCAGAAAAAAATTAAAATATAATTATTACTATGATCCTGTGCCTATGAAGGCATATTATCATAAAACAAAAGAACCAATTTCTTATGATTTGGCTCAAACTGCCATTTATGATGTCATTCAGCCTGGCAAGAAATGGGGATCACTTTATGAATGTGCGTGGTTCAAGTTTCAGGGAAGAGTACCCGATGAGTTTGCCGGAAAAGAAGTGGTAGCGCTTATTGATGTGGGAGGTGAGGGCTGTGTATTTGACAAGGGAGGCAACCCAATTCAGGGACTTACCAATAAGCGAATAGAGTGGACCATGAAAGAGACCATCATCAAAAAAAGGGTTTGCCTTTTTAAGGAAGCCAAGGGTGGGGAAAAAGTGGATTTAATGGTAGATGCCGGTGCCAACAATATCCTAGGTGCTGAAAATGTGCTCACCTACGAATCCATGGAAGATGGTGTTTTCAACCAGGCTGAGTTAGCCATTTTCGATCGGGAAAAGTGGAAACTATTTGTGGAGTTCGACCTTTTAGCCAATCTGATGACCGAACTTTATGAAAAAACCAGGCATAGAAAACTGTTGATTTATGCGCTTAATGAGGTGGTAAATAAATATGGAGATGGAGGGCCGGAAGAGGTTGCTATTTGCCGGGGAATATTAAAAGAAGAATTAGATAAAAAAGCAAATGCCTCTGCAATAGAAGCATCAGCTATTGGACATGCACATATTGATATTGCCTGGTTGTGGCCTTTAAGAGAAACTGTCAGGAAGGCAGCTCGAACCTTCTCAACGGCTTTACTTCTTATGGACGAATATCCCGAATATAAATTTGGTGCCAGCCAGCCAGTACTTTATCAGATGATGAAGGACAATTATCCCGGGCTTTATCAAAGAATGAAGGATGCGATAAAAAGACAACAATGGGAATGCCAGGGAGCCATGTGGGTAGAAGCAGATTGTAACCTGACTTCCGGTGAATCTCTGGTAAGGCAAATCATTCACGGAAAAAAGTTTTTTCAGGATGAATTTGATGTAGAAGTGGATAATTTATGGTTGCCTGATGTTTTTGGCTACAGTGCAGCATTACCCCAGCTTTTAAAGAAATCTGATGTCAACTACTTCATGACCCAGAAAATCTCATGGAATCAGTTTAATACTTTCCCTCACCATACCTTTATTTGGAAAGGCCTTGACGGCACAGAGATATTCTCTCATTTTCTTGCGCCAAATAATTACCGCTCGGATGTGAGCTCAGCTGACCTGATTAATCTGGAAAGGGAAAATTATGATACAGAAAGAAACCCATACGCACTCTTTTTATATGGTGCCGGAGATGGCGGAGGTGGCCCATCAAGAATTTATCTGGAAAAGCTGTTACGCACCAAAGACCTGGAAGATTTACCAAAAGTAAAACTGGAATTTGCACGGGATTTTTTCATTAAAGCCGAAAGAGATTCCCGAGATTTACAAAAATGGAATGGCGAACTCTATTTGGAATTGCACCGAGGAACTTTAACTACGCATGCCCTTACCAAAAAGCTTAACCGAAAGCTGGAATTAATGCTTAGAGAAGTGGAGTATATCTATTCCATTTACGATTTGGAAAACTATCCTCAGGAAGATCTGGATAGACTTTGGAAAGTAGTTTTACTTAATCAATTTCATGATATTATTCCCGGAACTTCTATTTCCCAGGTGCATGTGGAATGCCTTGCCGAGTACAAAGCCGCTATGCTTGAATTGAAGGATTTTCTACAAAAGGCTCATGAAAAAATGAGCGCCAATATTTCAAACCCGACTTTCGAAAAAGCCATTGCCGCTACAAACAGCCTGAGTTGGGAAAGAAAAACGCTTTTGGAGTTACCTGAAAATACACCTTTGGAAAATATTGCAGACCCCCAAGGAAATATCTTAAAAAGTCAGCCTATTGAGGTGAATGGGAAAAATAGTTTGCTGGTAGAAGTAACTGTCCCACCAATAGGCCACTCGGTAATAGGAGAATCAGCAGGAAAAAGTAAAAAGGAAAATACGGGCTTAAAAGTTACAGATACTTTATTGGAGAATGACCTGATTAAGGTTCAATTCAACAAAATAGATGGGACAATTTCAAAGATTTGGGACAAGGAAATTGGTCGTGATGTACTTCTTCCAGGGGAATCTGGTAACAAGTTTAAACTATTTCAGGATATTCCAAACCTTTGGGATGCCTGGGATGTGGACATTTTTTATGATGAAACCACCACCAGTGCCCCAAAAATCACAGAGATTAAAGTAAAGGAATCCGGGCCTGTTCGTGGAGCAATATCCTTTAGTTACATTGCTCATAATTATTCCATAGAGCAAACCGTTTATCTGTCCTATAATTCCAAAAGAATCGATTTTAAAACACATGTCAACTGGCACGAAACAGACCATATGCTCCGGGTGGAGTTTCCGGTAAATATTCTGGCCAGAGAAGCCACTTTTGAAATCCAGTATGGCCATGTGAAAAGACCCACACACTACAATACTTCCTGGGATATGGCACAGTTTGAAGTGGTGGCCCACAAATGGGCAGATATTTCCCAGCCAAATTATGGTGTTGCTCTTTTAAACGATTGCAAGTATGGCCATAAAATAAAAGGGAATATAATTAGTCTGAATCTTTTAAGATCTCCTAAAAACCCTGACCCACTGGCTGATATGCATGAACATGATTTTACCTATTCCCTTTTGCCCCATATTGGTGATCATATTACGGGAAATGTAATTCACGAAGCTTATGAACTAAATATTCCGGTAAGGGTTATTCCTCTGACTAAAAATGAAAATGGATTAGCATCCGAAAAATCTTTTGTTCATGTGGAACAAAAAAATATAATTGTAGAAGCCATAAAAAAGGCAGAATATTCTGATGACAGGGTGGTAAGACTTTATGAAGGTGCCGGAATTGATGGCAAGGCAACTATTGAAGTTGGCTTTGAATTTAAAGAAGTATGGCTGGTGAATTTAATGGAAAGAGATATCGAAAAATTAACTTTAAAGAAAGGAAAAATTGAATTGTCTTTCGGGCCGATGGAAATTCATACCTTATTATTTAAATAATTTTAAGGCAAGGAGTTATTAATGATTAAAACGAAAATTCTATTTCCCCGTAGAAATAGTTTTTTTAACGAATTGTATTAAGCACCAATGCTCCACACAAGGTACTATTATTTCCGAGAAAAAATAATCTCTCTATAAGTCTTTTATGGCAAAATAATACTCGATTAATTTTGAATCATTACTTAAAACCGATAACATGAAAAAACTATTTATTGTAATTTTTTTGAGCCTTGGAATTACCGGGTTTTCATTTGCCCAAAGCCCGATTGGGAAATGGAAAACAATTGATGATGAAACCGGAAAAGAAAAATCAATAGTAGAATTTTATATGAAAGGAGATAAACTCCATGCGAAAATCAACAAACTAATTGATCCTTCTGAACCTGATCCGGTGTGCGAAGAATGTGATGAAGATGATGACAGATACAATAAAAAAGTGATTGGGATGGAGATTGTAAGAGATTTGGAAAAAGATGATGATGAATGGAATGGAGGCACTGTACTGGACCCTGAAAATGGAAAAGTTTATACTTGCAAAGTATGGCTGGAGGATGAAAAAACTTTAAAGTTAAGAGGTTATGTAGCTTTTTTCTACCGTACACAAACCTGGTATAGAGTCGAATAAATTTTTAACTGACACTTAAAAAGCAGGATGTTAAAAGTTTAACATCCTGCTTTTTTTGCCTTTTATTTGGGTTCAATCAGGTCCCATAGATTTCCATATAAATCTTCAAATACCGCTACTGTTCCATAAGGTTCTTCTGAAGGACCTCTCACAATTTTTATTTTTTGTTCCTTGAGGTTGTGAAAATCCCTGTTAAAATTATCAGTATGAAGAAAGAGAAAAACTCTACCACCGGTTTGATTTCCCACTCTTGATAATTGTTCCTCTCCCACAGCTTTTGCTAAAAGAATTCTGCAGGTTCCCTCTCCTTTTGGGGCAACCAATACCCACCTTTTTCCATTTCCCATATCAGTATTCTCAATTAATTCAAATTTTAGCTTCTGGGTAAAATAGGAAATGGCTTCATCATAATCCCTTACTACAAGGGCAAATTGTACCAGTCTTTGATTCATCATTTTTTAATTAAATTCCTTAAAACTGCCTGCATGATCATTTTAATTGTAATAACTTTTTCGCAAATTTCTTACATCCACCTTTTCAGCCAAAATCCAACTAAAATTCAAATTTTTATAGCTCAATTGTAAATTAAAACTTAATTTTGGCAAAAGACTATAATATTACCTACTACTTTCATATAGTTTAGTACATTCCAAACCATTCATTTCTTAGGATCCTTTCTGAAATCCAAGCATCACCTGACTGTAATACCTGATAGATTCCTATCAGGCAATTTTTGTATGAAATTCTTTCTACCCAAATGACTTTCTTTACTTTACTTAACATCAGGAAATCTTCGGCCCAAAATTTTATTAACCGGAAAACCGTACTTTGGGGTTTTGCTTTGATTTTTTGTTTGAATCCAGATTTACTGGCACAGAAAATTCAAAAAATAAGGTCTACTCCGGGAGGAACAGGGTATTTGGAATATTTACCAGAAGGATATGGTGATAAAGGCAATCAAAATAAAGAATATCCTGTAATAATATTTCTGCATGGAGCTGGCGAAAAGGGGAATGGAAAGGATCCTGAAATCTGGAAAGTCGCCAAACATGGCCCTCCCAAGCATATAGAAAATGGCCATAATATGACCTTCGAGTATGACGATCAAAAATATTCCTTTATTGTAATCTCTCCACAAACAAGTGGATGGTGGAGTGCAGCACCAATAAATGAAGTAGTAGAACATGTAAAATCGACTTATAGGGTAGATTTGTCAAGGATATACATCACTGGATTGAGCATGGGTGGTGCTGGAACATGGAGTTTTATCACTTCATATCCTGATAAAGTGGCTGCTGCAGCCCCAATTTGCGGTGCCAGCCAGAGTAACAATGCTTGTAATATTGCGAATGGGAATTTACCTGTGTGGGCTTTTCACGGAGACAAGGACACCACAGTTCCCTGGACTTATTCTGACACCTGGGTAAAAGATATAAATAATTGTAGTCCGGCACCCGACCCCAAAGCCAGGCTCACCATTTATCCCGGAGTAGGGCATAATTCATGGGACAGGGCATACAATACCTCCGATCAGTTTCACGAACCTAATCTTTACCAATGGTTTTTAGAGCATATAAACTCTGCCAATTTGCCACCACAAGCCAATGCCGGGCCTGATCAAATAATTTTATTACCTGAAACAAATACCACATTGAATGGAAAGAAAAGTGTGGACAAGGATGGCATCATAACTAGTTATTTATGGCTGGAAGAAAGCTCTCCTCTAAGTCAGGATGCTGTATTTTTAAATTTTGCCCCTGATAATTTAGTAGCTGGAGGCCCCTGGAATAATACGGAAGGTAAGCGAACCGCAAAGTACAAATTCAATAAGTTAAAAAATAAAGGTGGAAAAACCAGTCCAATTACAATTGAACTGGTGGATAAATGGCCAGGCGTGCTTGATAATGGTGTAAATACGGAAAATAATTCTGGTGTTTATCCTGATGAGGTGATGATGGGAAGTTATTATGTCCAATTTGGAACGAAACGAATAAAAATCTCTGGGCTGGATTCAAAACTAACTTATAATATTACTTTTTTTGGTAGCAGGATAAAAGGGGGAGCAAGATCAACTGTTTATAAAATTGGAAACCAATCAATTGAACTTGATGCAGCTGGTAATTACACCAGGATAGCCAAATTTACTCAGATAAAACCTAGCAAACAGGGTGAAATAAATGCTGAGGTTGAGAAGTCCCCATTTGCGTCCTATGGTTATCTTAATGCTTTAGTGATAGAACCTTCCACGGGTATTTGGGAGGGTGAAAATTCTTCAAACCTTAAGGTAAAGGAGCTTTTGGAAGGAGAATATACATTTAAATTGTTTGTTACGGATAATAATGGAGCCACTGATACAGACCTTGTAAAAGTTTTTGTGCAGAAAGAACCGGAAAATATTCCTCCCACTTCCAATCCGGGTGCAGATACCACCATCTTTCTCCCAGATAATTTTATACAGTTAGACGGTAGCTTTTCTTCTGATATTGACGGAGATATTATTTCTTATCTGTGGGAAAAAAAATCTGGGCCCAAAAGCTTTAAAATAGAAAATCCAAATACTGAAAAACCTCTGCTAAGTGAATTGGTAGAAGGGGATTATGTCCTAACTTTAAAGGTTACAGATAATAAAGATGCCAGCAATACTACAGAAATAAAAATTTCGGTAAAACCAGACCCAAATAAAGCACCAATTGCCGAAGCCGGAGAAAATGTTGAAATTAAACTACCAATTTCTACAGTAGAACTCAATGGGAGTCTTTCTGAAGATGTTGATGGGTATATTGAAACTTATAAATGGACTAAACTTTCCGGGCCTGAGGGGGATTTTATTGTAAATGATACCATGCCGGTTACCAATGCTGAAAACCTAGTTGAGGGGGAATATATTTTTGAATTATTAGTAACCGATGACAAAGGAAAAACAGGAAAGGATGATATTAAAATTACCGTGCATCCCTTTGTGAACACTGCTGCTCCACTAGCAAAAGCCGGAGAAGATTTTATACTGAATTTACCACAGGATTCCGTCTACTTAGATGGAAGTAAATCTATTGATCCCGATGGTATTCCTTTAATTTATCGCTGGAAAAAAATTGATGGACCTGAAGGGGAAATCATTACAAACGATACTGTTCCAAAACCTTTGGTAAAAAATTTACAGCCTGGAATTTACCTATTCGAACTGCTGGTATCTGATGGAGAACTAGAGGATAAAGATCAAGTCATGATTTCCGTAAATCCAGAAAACAATGCTTTACCTGAAGCCAATGCAGGAGATGACATCAGGTTGATTTTACCAGATAATTTTACTCAATTAGATGGGTCATCTTCCACAGATCCTGATGGTAGTATTGTAAAATATGAATGGAAGAAAATATCAGGACCGGAAGCCCTGGAACTTAAGGATAACACTACATCAAACCCCATAATTTCAGGACTGGTGGAAGGGGAATATCTTTTTGAATTAAAAGTAACAGATGATAAAGGAGGACAATCTACTGATGAAGTAAAAGTGTTTGTTTCCACTACTACCAATATTTCCCCTGTGGCCAATGCGGGTGACGATATTACCTTGTTGTTGCCCACTGACTTTATTCAATTAGACGGTTCCCGTTCAAAAGATGAAGATGGGGAAATTATGAGCTATTTGTGGGAAGTAATTGAAGGAAAAGAAGGCTATGTGTTTGATAATCCACTGGCGATTTCTCCTCAACTCAAAAATCTAGATGAAGGCTTTTATAAAATTAAACTGACCATCACCGATGACAAAGGATCGACTGATGAGGATGAATTAGAACTTTTAGTCATAAAAACGGATGTGGTAATTCCCGTCCCACAAAATGTTCAGGCCAGTAGTGGTTTGTTTACCGATAAGGTGGAGGTTTTCTGGGAAGGAGAAGAAGGACTATTTTATCAAATTTATAGAAGTACAACTGACGATACTAAAAACGCTACGGCTTTAAATTCCTGGAATAGGAATCGCTTTTATGAAGACAGAAATGTGGAACTGGATAAAATCTATTATTATTTCGTAAAGGCTGCTAATACCAGTTCAGGGGACACTACAAGTGAATGGAGTATTGGAGATTCTGGCTATAGTTTTGTGGAGAAAAAAATTATTAAAGCCTCTTTAGCTGAAATAGATTTTGGCGAAGTTGAACTGAATAATACCTCCACCAGAAATATTCAATTAATCAACTCGGGAAATACGGCCTTTAATATTTCCTCTATTGATTTGCCCAATGGGTTTAATGGGAATATCAAAGGAACCGAAATAAAACCAGGCGCATCCAACGACTTGCTCATTTCCTTCCAACCACAAGACGAAGACATTTATGAAGGAGTGATTTCTATTTTTTCTAGTGCTGAAAACGATTCTATCGGAATAAAAATAACTGGGAAAGGGGTGAAACTAATCACAGGAATTGACGATAATGCTGAGCCATTTAATATTTCTCTTTATCCAAATCCAGGCAAAGCTTTTGTAAAACTGGACTTTGATCATTCCTATCTTGGAACTGTAAAAATTGATTTAATCAACAACCTGGGACAAGTAATCTCCCAAAATAATTTTATAAAAAAATCGAAGGAAGTCGAATTCGTATTAGATACCGAAAAACTTCACAGTGGAATATATTTCCTAAAAATTGATATTGGGGAAAACCATATGATAAAGAAATTTTTCAAGGAATAATTGTTTTATCAATTATTCCTTGAAATTAGTGGGTTATACCAAAATATCTTTCACTACTTTTCCATGGACATCGGTTAACCTGAAATCCCTTCCCTGGAATTGATAAGTTAATTTTTCGTGGTCCATTCCTAATTGGTTTAGGATAGTAGCCTGTAAATCGTGTATGTGCACCTGATCTTTTATACCATAATACCCAATTTCATCTGTTTCGCCATAAGTCAGTCCGGATTTTACTCCACCACCAGCCATCCACATGGTGTAAGCATAGGGATGATGGTCCCTTCCCACAAATGGATTATCTTTTCCACCACGGTTTTCCATCATAGGCGTTCTGCCAAATTCTCCTCCCCAAACCACCAGTGTATCCTCCAACAAACCTCTTTGTTTCAAATCCAAAATTAAACCTGACATCGCCTGGTCCACTTCTTTGCATCTTTCTAAAAACCCGTGATTAATTGATTCGTATTCAGTGGTGCCATGGGAATCCCAGCCTGTGTGAAATAATTGTATAAATCGTACCCCTCTTTCCACTAATCTTCTCGCCAAAAGGCAATTATTGGCAAAAGAATTTACTCCAGGACTAGTCCCATAAAGCTGGTGGATATAATCTGGTTCTTCGGTAATATCCATAGCTTCAGGAGCTTCCATTTGCATTTTAAACGCCATTTCATATTGATTAATCCTTGCCAGTGTTTCCGGATCACCAAGTTCATTGTATTGCTTTTCATTCAGGTTTTTAATAGAGTTTAAAACCCTTCTTCTAATCCTGGAATCCACTCCTTTTGGATTGGAAAGATACAATATTGGTTCCCCGGCCGACTGGCAATTTACCCCCTGATAAACTGTCGGGAGAAAACCACTTCCCCAAACATTCTTCCCAGCACTCGGATTATCCTGCCCGGAGGCCAACACTATAAAACCAGGTAAATTTTCATTTTCTGATCCTAATCCATATACCACCCAGGAACCCATACTTGGCCTTCCCAATCTGGGACCTCCTGTATACATGAACAATTGGGCAGGTGCGTGATTAAATTCATCGGTATGAACAGCTTTGAGGAAAGTAACCTCATCAACTACCTGAGAGAAATAAGGCAAAGCATCCGAAACCATTGCACCAGATTGCCCTCTTTGCTTAAAATCTAAATATGGTCCCTGAATTTTTGGAGTACCTGTAATAAAAGCAAACCTCTTACCCTCCAACAAGGATGGGGGACATGGTTTTCCGTGTAATTTGGCCAGTTCAGGTTTGAAATCGAATAATTCTAACTGGGATGGAGCCCCTTCCATGTGAAGAAAGATTACCCTTTTAGCTTTTGGTGCAAAATGAGGTTTTTGGCTTCCAAGATTAAATTTACTGGTAATTCCCGGAGAATTGTTAGTTCCACATCCCACCATAGAGCCAAGAGCCATAGCTCCCACTCCGGTGGAAAGTGATTTTAGGAAATGTCTTCTTGTTTGATACTTTGCAGTATCGGATATAAATTGATCAAAAATATTCATTTTCAAAAGTTGTCTAAGACACCGGTGCTATTGTTTTATAAAAATTGCAATCTCTCTATCAACCTTTTACAACAAACACACGGTGAGTTTTGATTATTTAATTTCTCATAATTATTTCATCCAGATTTAAAATGGCACTGGCTAACATCACTCTCGCTGCATTTTCAGCGGTTGGATCAGCAAAATCGCCTACCACATTTTTCCAGGTTTTTGTTTGCTGCTCCTGATAATGTGCCAGGGCATCTTTATAAAGATTTTCCAATTCCGGAACTTCATTTTTTCTTGGATCTCTGGCTAATGCAACCTTTAGCGCATACTTAATTTGCGCATCTAGTTCCTTCCCTCCTTCCTTTCTCATTCTGCTCGCAAATCCCTGAGCTGCCTCCACATAAACAGTATCATTTAATGTAACCAAAGCTTGTGTGGGGATATTTGTCCTTATCCTACGGGTAGTACATACCTGCCTGCTTGGGCTATCGAAAATAGTCATAGACGGATAGGGAGTTGATCTCCTCCAATATGTGTATAATCCTCTTCTGAACTTTTCCCGATTGGTACTTTCCCGCCATTTGATATGCGGACGCAACGGCACTTTCCAAAAATGATCTGGCTGGGCAGGCATCACACTTGGACCATAAATTTCTTCATTGAGCAAACCTCCCACAAACAACGCCTGGTCTCTTATTTCCTCAGCCGAAAGTCTAAACCTTGGCCCTCGGGAAATTAAATGGTTATAAGGGTCTTTTTTCAGTTTTTCAGAGTTGGTAACAGAAGCCTGCCTGAATGTAGCAGACATCACCATTTCTTTTATCAGTTTTTTAGTACTCCATTGATATTCATGCATGTATTTCAGGGCCAGATAATCCAGCAACTCAGGATGGGAAGGTGAATTTCCCTGCGTCCCAAAATCCTCTGAAGTTTCTACCAGCCCTTTTCCGAAAAGCTGCTCCCAGACTCGATTAACCATCACCCTGGAGGTAAGCGGATTTTGAGGACTTACCAGCCATTCAGCCAGTTCCAGCCGGTCTGAAGGCTGCATTTCATTAAATTCCTTCATAGATCCGGGAATTCCTGCAATTATGGTATCACCAGGTGTCAGCCAGTTTCCTCTCGTGAATAAGTAACTTGGTCTATGCTGGTCTTTGGGTAATTCCTTCATGATAGGAATCCTTGCCTGATTTATTCCTGCAAGAATATCAGCCTTTTCTTCCCAGGACTTTTCCCGTTGCCAGGGTCTTTTCTTCTCTTTGCTTCCATAAAAGTACAAATCCTTTACATTGAGCAACCGATGTCCCCGCTCCCCTGATTTCTTTATAAGAAAATACAGTGATTTTGTTTTTACTTGCTTTTTCGGAATTAGTTTGAGGATATTCCAGTTTCTATCAAGCTCTCCCGTAGGTTTTATAGTAGCCCTGGCAATAAGTTCTCCTTTAGGATCATCTTTTCTCAGCTCTATATTACACTCTACCTCGGCCGTATATCCAATTTCAATGCTATTGATAGAAGAAAGATCTATTTGATCAAACCTGAAAAATCCACCATCCCTCAGTTCTACAATTTCATTATTGGGTTCAATTCTTCCTCCTTTTACTTCGTTGGCAAGGCCCGCTCTAAGATAAGGGAAAAGCGATTGTTTAATTTTTTTCTTAATGGTGGCATTTTTTTCAAATTGAGGAGCCTTAGGAAAAGTTTTTATCCAGCTGGTAATTTCATCCAGTTTATCCTGATCGGATTTGGCATAAAAACTCAGATAAGGTCGATCATCTCCTCTGTCTTTATCTTCTGTATTATTAAAAATGGCATAGGATTTATAGAAATCTTCATGCTTAAACGGGTCATAAGGATGTGAATGGCATTGTACACAAGCCATTGTGGTACCCTGCCAAACCTCCCAGGTATTACTCACCCGGTCAATAACCGCAGCGACCCTGAATTCTTCATCATCACTTCCACCCTCATCATTTGTCATGGTATTTCTATGATAAGCAGAAGCAATTAATTGTTCCTGATTAGGGTTTTGAAGTAAATCTCCTGCCAGTTGTTCTATAGTAAACTCATTAAAAGGCTTATCTTCATTAAACGCCCGAATCACCCAATCCCTGAACATCCACATACTTCTGTAGGTATCTGGTCGGTATCCCTTTGTATCTGCATATCTGGCCAGATCCAGCCAGATGGCTGCCCATTTTTCGCCAAAATGAGGGTTTTCCAAAACCCGGTCTACCAGGTTTTCATAGGCATTTTCAGAATTATCATTTAGAAAAAGATCTATTTCTTCCAAAGTTGGAGGTAAACCTGTAAGTCCAATGTACAACCGCCTGATCAAAACTTCCTTATCTGCCTGCTTTGCAGGTTTTAGCTGTTCGTGATCTAAGCGAACTTTAATATATTCATCAATCTGGTTAACTGACCAGTCATCTGATTTCATAAAGTCAAGTGAAGCTGAAAGCGCATTATTAGAACTTGAGGGTGGAATAATTTTAGGAGGCTCATAAGCCCAGTGGGTACCCCATTTTGCGCCCTGGTTTATCCATTCTGTTAATAGTTTTATTTGCTCTTTATCTAAAGGATCACTTTCAGGAGGCATTCTTTCTTTAGGGTCCTGATGTAAAATCCTTTTGATCATTTCACTCTCATGGGCTTTTCCGGGAACAATGGCATATTTCCCCGATTTGGTGGTATCCAGGGCCTCATACTCAAAGAGTAAACTAAAACCTCCACTTTTCTTTACTCCACCATGGCATGAAATACAGTTTTTATTCAGAATAGGTTTAATTTCCGTATTGAAATCAATTTCCTTTTTCTCCTGGGAATTTAGATATAAACTGAAAATAATGATGGTAACAAGAGAAGAAGCTAATAGCAGGTAAAGTTTTTTCATAATTTTAGATTTCTCATTTTCATGCCCAAGGAAGCTATCTTTCCAATCTGTCATTCCTTAAGCTTCAAGTTAGTTAATTCTAAACCTCAATATCGTTTTACGGCCATTAATTTGGCATTAATTTGATTAATTTTGATAATAAAAAGCAAAAAAAAGCCCCTCAGAAATACTGAGAGGCTGAAAAACTTTTTTTTTACCAGGTTACCTTTTCAGATAAATTTTTTCGTAGTTTTTAAATTCTTTATTGCCTTTAAGGTTTGACAAATATGTTTTCTTATGAGCCTTCACCATATCTTCGGTAATTTCTCTGGTCTCAAATGCCTTTTTTATCCAGATTAACGCTTCTGAAGTATTCAGGTCCTGAGAATAAGAACAAGCCATGCCATAAATGGCTTTTACATTTTTCTCATCCATTTCCAACGCTTTTCTGAAATATGCAGTAGCCTCCCTATTTAAATCCAAATCCAGATTCAAAGTACCAAGCTCTGCATAAAAATCAGCACTTTCCACAGATTCATCTAGTTTTCTTGCATCCAGCATATCCCTGATGGCGGCATTGAACGATTTTTCCATTTTATAGCATTGAGCTCTTTCCAAATAAGCTTCAATTAATGTATTGTCATAAGAAAGTGCATCTGTATAGCTTCTAATAGCTTTTTTATAATCTTCCTGCTTTTGGTAGGCACGGCCAATAGCCAGATTTGCTTCAGCCTGGGAGAAACCAAGATCGCTAGCTTCATCAAAATTTTTGATAGCATTCTTCATGTCTCTTTCTGCGGTGTACAGCAAGCCTTTATTAAAATATGCTTCTGCATAGTTTTTATCAAGCTTTGTAGCTTCATCCAGATATTTTAAAGCATTTTTATTATCATTCACCTCGATAAGCGCTCTGCCAAGCTTATTCAGTGTAACCGGATTCTCAGTCACCAAAGTATTGGCTCTATTATAGGCTACCACAGCTTCTCTGTAATTTTTATTATAAAAATGAGCATCCCCTAATCCTTCTAATCCCTTAACATTATTGGGTTCAAGTTCTGCTACCTTCTCAAAATCATAAAGTGCATTTTCATAATTCTTATTTTTTAACCTGGACAATCCCCTGTTTAAAAACGGCTCTGCCATTTTATCATCATAAAGAATAGCATTATTATAATTTTTTATAGCTTCGGGATAGTTTTCCAACTCGAAGTAAATATTACCCATTTTTGTCCATGCAGGGGAGTAATATTCATCTACAATTAGCGCTTTGCCTAATTGTGCTTTTGCCAGCTCATAATTTTTTTCGTTTACAGCGGCTGCTCCCACATTATAAAACTCCAGGGTAATATTCTGAATAGTTTTGATATCTTCAGCAGGTATTCCCAATTTCCTGGCATTAAAGAAATCCGTCTGTGCATCTTCAATATTATCCATTTTTATATTGGCAAGTCCCTTTTTGAAATGTGCCTGGGCGTATTCAGAGTCCATTTCCAAAGCCTTATCAAACATTTCCATGGCCTTCTTGAAATTGTTGGTGGCAGCAAAAATTTCCCCTTTGGCGGTATATAATCCCGGATTTTTTGGATCTTTCATCAGGGCATCATCCAAATCGCGAATTGCACCTTCAGGATTATTCAGTTTCAGTTTCAGCAGTGATCTTTCTGCAAAATATTTAGGATCAACATCCTCATTAGCCAGAATTACTGAGTAATCTTCAATTGCTTTATAGGGCTCATCCACTTTTATATAATATTGCGCTCTTGTAGCCAGAGCATCCACATAATTAATGTCAATTTCTATGGCCTGATCGAAATCCTTTATTGCCTTTTTATAATATTTTTCACCAAGAGCAAAATAGCATTTTCCTCTTCCCAGGTAATATTCAGGGTTGTTGTCATCCTGCCTGATAACCTTATTATAATCTTTTACTGCCTGTTCATAATCTCCTGCGAAGTATTTACTATCCAAATTGGCTTTGGCTCTAATAGTAGCATCCAGTTTTTTGATTTTATCCTGAAGGAAAAATTCTGAAGGTTTTTCTTTTAAGGCCTGTACATAAAAGTTCTTGGCTCTGTTGTAATCTCTGGCTTTTAAAGCATTATCTCCTTTAAAAATGGCTTCTCGGTAAATGTCTTCTCTATTAAACTTTCCTTCTCTCAGGATTCTTTGAATTTCGTTTACCCTTTTAATAGGATAAACCTCATAAGGCTGAATATCTCTGGCATCGTTATAAGCTCTGAGGGCATCTGTCCAGTTTTCATTTTCGTAGGCAATATCTCCATTCTTCAAAGCTGTAGCATATAGTTTAAGTTGCTCTGCCCTGAATTCTTCCATTTTTCTTTTAGATTCCTCAAGAATTGCCACATTATCATAAGCTTCAGTATTCGAAACGGTAGTTCCCACATTAGCAATTTCACCTTCGGCTGGAAGTTCCTCTACTTCTATTGGGTTTGAGTCATCATGGAAAACCACACTTACAATATTAGATTTCCATTTTTTTCCATCTCTTACTGCACTAATTTCAGCCACCCTTTCAACTGGTTTATAAGGGCTTTCAATAACTGAATGCTTACTTTTGAAATTACGCTTAAAATAAACCCTTACATACACGTAATCACTATTGTAAACCTTTGAAATTTTTATGTCTGAAAACTCTACAGTAAAGTCGTCACTTTTTTCATAGAATAAATCGAAATCTTTCAGGTATTTTTCCACTGGAGCATCAATCGCATTTTGGGGACCTACATTGTTAGGATTGATGTCATCTTCCAAAGTGATGTCCGAACTTTTAAATATTTTGTTTCCGTGAGAATCGTAACTATTTTCAATTATTTCTTTTGTCTCGCTTAAAGTTAAATCTGAATTGGAAACAATATTTAGAAGATTTTGAAACTCGGATACCAATAACTCCGCCTGATAAGTAATTTCCGCTTTATCTCTTATTTCCAAATCTTGAGAAATTCCCTGAAAATGGGAAGTCAGCATTATGAAAAAGAGGAGTAGTAAACTATTAGATTTCATTTTGTAATAAGTTTTTTATCTGTTTAAAGTTTTTAGTCTATTTAATTAATTGAAGGCTAAAACATTACAGGCCATTTTAATATTTGACCCTCTCAAATAATATTCCAGTTGGTTGAAAGGAGATATAATTGGGAATTGATATTTTGAAAATTTATCTTAAAAAAACAGGCCTACAATTAATATTGAGCTATTTTTCAAGTCAATTCTACTTTAAAGGTAGTCTTTTTTACTTAGACGATAAAGAAAGGTTGAAGCAATTAACAACTATTATAAAAAGGCAAAAACCTACATGATTAACATGAGGTGATTTTTATTACCTTTTTCCCAAAATTTTTTGTCAATGGTAAAAGGTTTTAAAAGAGAAGAGGGAAATAACCCGAGAGTTACCAATAAAAATAAAGGATTTCCCTAGGGTAATCGAATGGAAACACCCCCCGATTGGGGAGCAGAATTTTATTTATAAAATTCTGCTTAATTTTTAAATATTATATCATAAAGAAGTAGAATGGCAATAGTTGGCAATCAACCATGCTTTCTTACTCTTGTTTATCAGGATTTATCAGATTTAAAATTCATTACCGATATCCAGAGTCTTATTTTGGAAATCTCTGGATTTTTGTTTCAACCTGATCAAATTAAACTTTAGTTCATTTAGTTTGGACTCCATTACTGATAATGAGTCAAAAACATTTTTGCTGGCGGACTTTTTTATGGTCTTCATTTTGGTTTACAAGTTTTAAAATCTTAAAAATTATTGCTAGTAAAAAAATAAACTTGATAGTCGACTGGATATGTAAACTCTAAATGCAAATTTTGTGTCAATGATTTTGTGTCAGTAAAAATGCGATAAAAAATTTTAAACAAAAAATGCACTTTATCTATACAACGCTGTCTTACGAAAACCAATATATAATAAAATAATTGTTTTACATTTCTCAATATTTTTCATTTTTCTAATAGTTTTTTTTATTTCTCAAAGTTTAAGCATTGTTAAAATAAAGAGTTAAACAAAATTTAAACCTGCAACAAAAACAAAAATCAGAACAAGAACAATTAAAAAAGCAAAAACAAACAATTATTCATTCATTCATTAAAACTTATTTACATATTTTTAAAAATTTGAAAATAACTTAGGTTTAATTGGATAATATCGGCAAACATAAATCCTGAATAATTGTACTATTCCAATATTACTGATATTTTATCCATTAACAGTAAATTACATTTATTAACATTCCAAATATTACCAAATTTCTGAAATTATTCTTTCATCAGCTTTTTAAGTTTTTCAAAGGAATTTTTGTTGGCAGGGTGATGAATGGCATTCACAATCCCTTTAATTTCTTTGCTTGTCAACCTCCAACTTAAAGAGGCATTTTCCACCTCTTCATTACCATTATTAGGTAATTCCAGGTATTGAAATTCTACTATGGCAAAGAAGTCTTTCTTGAGAATTTGTTGCAGAATTTCTACATTAAAGTCATTCCTGATATTTTGAAGACGGGTAAGGTTGCCCAAAAGATTATCCAGCGGAGTAACGGCACTTTCAATTAGAGGTTTAAAAGCATAACGGTCAATTTGGTTTTCAGCAGGTGTATCCCGGATTGTAATTAAAACCACCCCAGAAGTATTTTCTTCAATCCAGTCTTTAAAAACATGAATAAACTGGATAGCGTCCATTACCCCAAAATTATCAGACAAACCAGCATCTACAATTTCCATAGTGGGTTCACTTGGTAATTGAACATTTGGGGTGATATATGGAAAGGTAGCATTTAATCTCAAAGCAGTAATAAACCTCAGGTTTTCTGGATTTTGATTCGCAAATAAACGGGAATATTCAATCCCACGAATGGCATTTTTGTGGTTATGATTGTGGCCTAATCCCTTACACATATAGGCTACCGGTTGTGAGGATATATATAACTTCCGCCCATCATTCACTACTGTTGGGGTAATCATTAACATAGGAATTTCCGAATTGAACTCTGGAGCATTATAGTCTTTCAGCCGCTTATTTAAAATGAAATCTGTATCCTTATTGAGTTGCTCTTCGAGTGCGTATCCTCTGTCCTTAAAATATTTCTGACCATCAATTTCTACTTTTTGAAATTTGAAAAACAAATCACCGACCACCAGGGAAAACACCATAGGGTTCAATTTGTCTTTGGCCAACTGGGCTATATATTTTTCATCATTCAGTTGAATATTCTCTCCATGTTGTTTTCTGAGGAAAAGCTCTCTGTAAAAACTTCCGCCAATTAACCCACCAGAAGAACCCGTCATCAGCATGGTGTGGCTCATTAATGATTGTTGAAAGGCGCTATCTAAAAACTGAAGAGTTTTCATGGTCCAAACCGCAGCTCTTTGTCCTCCACCACTCATGGCGATTACCACCAGTTTAGGCTTCTTTTCCTTTGGAAATTTTCCCCTCCAGTTTTCCAAAATTTCAATTGTATTTTTTTTGTCCGACTGGACTATATCAGGTGTGGTAATTTTCCTCAAAGCTCTTAAAGAATATTCTGCTTTTTGGGAATAATCCAGTCCAAAAGCCTGATGGTAAATATTATGAGAAATATTTTTGCTTATAAAGGAAACCAGAATAAGTGTAAAAAGGAAAGTGGGGATAGCCCAATCCTTCAACCAATAATAAACTGCTCCTGTAAATAGCAATAAAATTGAAAATAACAGCAACACACTGACTGCTGCAGGAATTTGCAACCAGGATACATCCCTAAACAAACCAAAAATTAAAATACTGATAAAGGCAAAAAACTGAATTAACAGGGCATTTAACTGGTTTTGATCAAACACCTTTAGGATAGTTTCCCGATCGATAGGATAGTTGTTTTTAGTTTTTTTGAGAGATAAAGGGAAATCTATATATGAAGTAATAATTGGTTTTTGATTTTTTGCCACATTCAGCCTATCCATCACATTCACCCGTTGAAGCCGGCTTTTCCGCACAGTTTTATCCACATTCTCTGCAAGGTGCTTTACAATATCCAGATTTGTGGTTTTAAAATAAAGGTAAGAAAGAACCAAAATAATCAGGTATCCGATTATAAACCCAAGAACTTTGGTGATAATGTCTAAGGGAGAGGCCGCTTCTGTATTAAGCTGGAAATTGATAAACCTGAAAATATAATATATGGTAAAAGCAAATGGAATAATACTATTATTAAGTGCATATTTCACAAACGGGGATTGAAGGTTGGCTAGAAAATTATATCGGTAGGAACAGAGGATATAACTGGTAACCTGGAAAGAAATGGTAAAAGCACTCAATCCAAGGCCAACAATAAAAAAGCTCAACCAGTTGACTTTATTCAGGTACTCCGGATCGAGAAATAAATAAGTAATTCCAAAGCTTTTCCCAATATTGCCACTTACAATTCCCACAAGAATAAGCCAATATCCAAAAAGCAGTATGTTTTTCTTAAGGTGAAATACTACCAAATGGACAGGAAACGCAAAAATTATTTTTTTGAAAATCCTGTACAGCAATATTGAATTAAGGTTAAAGTGTTAATTAATTTTTTTATAGTCATCCATTGGTTATTAGGAAGAACTGAAAATTTTGCTTTAAAACAAAAAAAGAGTGAAACAAAAATTGCTTCACTCCTTAATATAAAAATTTTAGCTTAAAATTTTAATTATCCACCGAAATCATCGAATGATACGTGCTCTGGTGGAACCCCAAAATCGTCACACATTTTTACTACAGCGGCATTCATCATAGGAGGTCCACAGAAATAGAATTCGATTTCATCTGGCTCCTCGTGTTGTGATAAATAATTATCGATCAACACTTGGTGAATAAATCCTTTGAAACCATCTCCTTCTTCGTCATTTATATCTTTCTTCACTTTCCAGTTATCTTCAGGAAGAGGTTCAGATAGTGCTATATAATATTTAAAGTTTGGAAACTGCTTTTCAATTTCTCTAAAATGTTCTGTATAGAATAATTCTCTTCTCGATCTACCTCCATACCAGAAAGATACTTTTCTTCCAGTTTTTAAGGTATGAAATAAATGGAAAATGTGAGATCTCAAAGGTGCCATTCCAGCTCCACCACCCACATAGATCATTTCTTTCTCAGTGTCTTTAATGAAGAATTCACCGTAAGGACCAGAAATTGTTACTTTATCACCTGGCTTACTTCCAAATACATAAGATGAACAAATTCCAGGATTTACGTCAAGCCATTTATTGTTGGCTCTGTCCCAAGGTGGAGTAGCAATCCTGATATTCAACATGATAATATTTCCTTCTGCAGGGTGATTAGCCATAGAGTATGCTCTAAATATTGGTTCATCATTTTTCATTTTTAAATCCCACAGATTGAATTTATCCCAATCTTCTTTGAATTTATCTTTACCTTCAGGATCATCGGGATGTGGAGCAATATCAATTTTCTTGAAATCAACCTCACATTCCGGCACATCAATTTGGATATATCCGCCTGACTGAAAATCCAGGGTTTCACCTTCAGGTAGTTTTACCACAAATTCTTTAATGAAAGTGGCTACGTTGTAATTAGAAACCACTTCGCACTCCCATTTCTTAATTCCGAAGATTTCCTCATCCACTTTAATCTGCATGTCCTGCTTTACTTTTACCTGGCAGGATAGTCTTACATTTTCGTGTTGTTCGGTTCGGCTTAAATGTCCAACTTCTGTAGGAAGAACATCTCCTCCCCCATCTTCCACTACACACTTACACATGGCACAAGTACCCCCTCCACCACACGCGGATGGTAAAAATATCTTTTGGGCCGATAGTGTAGAAAGAAGTGTTGAACCTGCTGGGGTAATAATTGGGTTAGCTTCATCTCCATTGATTACGATTTTAACATCGCCACTTTGCACAAGCTTGGACTGGGCAAAAAGAAGAACGATCACAAGCAACAAAATAATGGCCGTAAAAGCCACAATCGATGAAACAACTACTGTTGTTAATTCCATTTGATAATGCTATTTATATAAATTTTACAATTGCGGAACAAATATAGTTTATAGATTCATTCTATGAAAAGAACCTGAAATTTTTAAACCTAAAATATTTATAAAACTGTATTCCGGAAACAAAAAAAATCCTGAAATGTTTGAACAAAACAGGATTTAAAGCTTTTAGGCCGGTTATTATAAGCGTAATGCTTATTCCTTTATTTTTTTGGAAACCCCTTCACTAAGCCCCAACCATTCTTCTGCAACTTTATACTTCGTGAAAAATTTGGTTTTAAATAAGAATCCCTTTTCACCTTCAAACGTCTGTTCAATAGCTACCTGGGAAAACAGATCTTCACTCATTAGGATGGCTACCTGCATTTTGGTTTTCCCGTCAAATATTTCATTATTTACCCACTCCTGTATATCAGGAGAAATTAAATATTTCAAATCTTCACAAAAAGACAACATTTTTTCAGGCCTGAATTCTTTAATTTGATCCCTTAAGGTTAACATTTCATTTCGATAATCATCGTCTTTCATATCAATTGAAGTAGCAAACCATTTGGAGACAATTAAAGAGTAGGAAGAATCTAAAAGTACTTCATGGAATTTTGAGGAATGTAGTTTGTTCATTATGCAATTAAAGTGATATTTTTTATAGTAATTATACCATCAAAACCCAATAAAAAGTTCAATATTATAAATATGATTATATTTTTTCTTAAAAAAGTTTAATTTCAGATTGATAGAAAATTCTCACTTAAATAAATTTAAAAAAGTAGAAATTACTTTCCCTTCCAAAAATCATCAAATCAATTACTCAAAAAATGGGATCCCTTCAGTAGCGTATTTTTTCATTCCCTCCTCATTTATTTCCACACCTATACCTGGTTTTTCAGAAAGTGTAATAAACCCGTCTTCTACCATGGTTCCGTCAAAAGTGACTATTTCCTTGAACATAGGATTTTCATGAAAATAAATTTGCCATTCCAGAATCATAAAATTAGGTACAGAGGCACAAACATGGCAGGAAGCCATAGCTCCAAGATAAGATGCCACCATATGAGGAGCAAAAGGAACATAATAAAGATTGGATAAATTGGCTATTCGCTGGGCTTCTCCTAGACCACCAGCTTTTTGTAAATCGGGCATAATGATATCTACCGCCCCGATTTCCAATAGTTTTCTGAAACCATGAGCCAGGTACAAATTTTCTCCGGCACAAATAGGTGTACTTGTAGATTGGGTAATCAGTTTATAAGCATCTACATTTTCTGCAGGAATGGGTTCCTCCAGCCACATAAGCCTTACCGGCTCAAGTAATTTGGCAACCTGTTGCCCGGTAACTGCATCATATCGACCGTGCATATCCGCACAAATATCAATATTTGGTCCTACAGCTTCTCTTGCAGCAGACATTTGATCAACCATTCTTTGCAGCTCGGCAGGGCTTGCAGTCCAGTTATAATGGTCATATTTATTGGGATCATTGCTTTGGTCAAGGTCAAATTTTACCGCTGTAAATCCCATATCCTTAGCCTTTTTAGCGGCATTGGCAAAATCCTGAGGGGAGGGTAATTTATTTTGATAAAGGGCTGTATCCATATAAACCCGAATTTTATCTCTGAACTTTCCACCCAAAAGCTGGTAAACGGGAAGTTCTAATGCTTTTCCTGCCAAATCCCAAAGAGCTGTTTCTACCGCAGTAAGCACAGCCACAAACATTCCGGACTGGGCACCCTCAAAAAAGCCCCTTCTCCTAATGTCTTCAAATAACCGATGGACATTCAAAGGGTTTTTACCCACCAACCGCTTTTCAAACATTTTCACCAAATGATAAGTCCCTGGTGTAGCATCCACGCCTTCTCCACAACCCCAGATGTCCTGATTGGAATATATCTTCACAAACAGGCTATGTCCATCCCTGATATAACCACATTTAATGGAGGAAATTTTCAGATCTGAAGGCATGGAGGATTTGGGTGTTTTCTCTACAGCAGCCTCTAATTCATTCCCAAATGTAAGCAGGGGGCTAATGGCTCCTGCAGCAATTGATTTAGAAAGAAATGATCTTCTATTTGTCAATTTAGTTTTCATTTTCATAGTTTTATTCAGTTAAATAATGGTGATAGAAAAAGGATTTTTTACCATGTTCTTGTTTTAAGCAGTTCCTGTATCTGGTCTCTTGGGACGGGGAGGTCATCGATATGGGCATTTAGCCATTGCGAAAAATCTTTCTCAATTTCATCTGACCAACGGGAATCAATCTGCCCGGGCGTATATTTTTGTTCCCTTAATCTCTGGTGCCCAAACATATCTCTAAGCCTTACAATTTCCGATGTTTTTACCACCTTTTCTGCCAGATGTGGAGGGATAAATATTACTCCGCCATCTCTACCCAGCACTACATCTCCCGGCATTACTGTAGCCATGCCTATCCTGGTAGGCTGATTTATTCCTACTAAAGTGGTATTTAATTGTTGATCGGGATTATTTAAATGGTGGGATGGATGATAAGACCTGAAAAATGAAGTAAAGCCACCAATTTCTTTCAAGCCGTCAATATCCCGAACAGCTCCATCGTAAACTATTCCATTACCAGATTTGGCAAAAATGGAATTTCCCAGGTTGTCCCCAATAGTTGGACCATCTACATGTGCTCCAAATTGGTCAACTACATAAACATCTCTTTTTACCAGTAAGTCGATCGGCCAGGAGTTTTGTGATTTTACTCTTCCATCCTGATTATGGCCTCTGTCATCAATCACCCTGTGTATATCAGGTCTACCAGGCATAAAAATAGCTGTAACGGCTCTTCCTACCAATACACTATCGGGGTTAATACACATCCACCCATCCGCATATTGATATCTGAAGTTTTCCCCCTTCAACACAGCCCAGGCTTCTTCCAGAGTTACCTGACTCATTCGGTCAAGAATTGCCTCAGCTACTTTAGGCCTGCCATCGACAAACCTTTCCCCTTCCCATTTTGGGGTCAGGAAAATCAATTCTTCCCTGGAAATTTGTTGCGCGTTTAATGAGAAGCTAATCAAATAACAAAAAAGTACTATCAGTGGCTTGTGGGAAGTCATTTTTTTAGAAGGTGAAAAGTAAAAATTTGGACAAACTTTTTTAAGGTAGGAAAAATTCCCTATTGAAATCAAGGAAATAAAAATTTAAAATGAATTCTTTATCCTTGAAACAAGGAATTTACGATTTTAAATGGTATTTCAACCTACCCACATTTTTCCATAACTTCCTTAATATGAGTTAAATCCCACTATCAATATTCTCCAATAAAAAAGGAATTTCGTAAAAACTGAAAGAACCCGGCCAGGCCTTCCCAAACTTTTGATTTTTTTACCTAACCCCTATTCAAGCATGAAAACTACCAAGTTCCCCCAACCTTTAAAACTCCTCCTAATTCCTGCTTTATTTATAATGATTTTCACGAATTGTACTAAAGAAACAGAGGAAGAGATTGCCCCTGAAGAACATTTACAAGTGACAGAAGATGCGAAAGCCGTAGAAATAGCTCCGACTGAATCCACAGAACCCAAAAACGATTTACTAACAACAGAACCTGATAACCTTGTTTTCCCTGATAACGGCAATTCTAATGCGAGAATATCTTCTTACGGCCCCACTGATTATGTGGATTTTCATGATAAAATGGCTTTAACTATTATCCCGGACAATGCGAGAAACACCTTTACCTTCTGGCCCTACTATATCCAGAAAATTGGTACCGGATGGGTACATGTTAAGGAAAATGATGGAGCAAATTATAATGAAGGATTCAGAAGTGAATACAATCATTACCATTTGACATATCAACATTTTGAGCCTTGTTTTTTATCCTCCGGGAACTTTGGAAAACCATCCGGTAGTTCCTGTTTAAATTTTGATCCGACATTACAAAACAGAGAATTATTTACTCACTCCGGAGATCATTGGATAAAAGTGTATGTTTATGATTATGAAAATCCCAGTAGAAAATTCGATTTACTGGAAATTAAAGTGGTAAAAGGACCCATACAGCTTTGGTTTAAAGAAGCTTCAGGAGGTTGGAAATACTGGCAATCCTTAGGAGTTGGGCGTTGGAATTTATCCAATTATTGCAAAAACATTAAGGAAGTCCTTATTTCCGGTCAGCAGGATTTTTCTCCTATAGGAATTGATGATTTGAAAATTAAAGTGCCATATTACTAAATAAAATACCCTGAGCAGAATGAAAATCTGCTCAGGGTATTTTTTACTAAGTTGTAAATTCAATATATTTTTTAAAATTTAAATTATTGTTTTTCAATTCCCCACATATCGTACTGATCATTATTGAAATAAATGATTTTCGGATATTTCCAAACCAGAGCGGCATCCACATGATTAAAGTCAAGACCATACCAGTTGAGTTCACTAATTTTCTTTGGATAACCTGGATCAGCCCTATCCAGTTCCACATCGTATCGGATGTATTCATCTTTACTAAAGAAGTAAGATTTCCCATTTTCAAGGGTAATTACCGCATCTATATGATCGAAAATAAGCCCAGGCCATGTTTTATCACTTATTAATTTTGGGTATCCCGGATCAACCTGATTTAGCTCCACATTAAATCTCAAATATTCATTTCCTCTAAAGAAATAGGCTTTTTTATTACTTGGCCAATATGTTGCTGCATCAATTTGATCATAATCCACGCCCGGCCAGTAATCAGCAGTTTTTACCGGATAACCTTCATCCAGCGTATTGGATTTAGTATCCCATCTCACATATTCATCTTTGTAAAACAAGTAAACTTTTGCATTATTAGGCCAATATAATGCGGCATCGATTTTTGAAAAAGGGACATTAACCCAACCTTTCTTGATGGATTCAGGTGTAAATTTGGTAAGTTCAACCCTTGCATCAGGTACATCCTTACTGGTAATCCCCGCATTTTCCAGGTCCTCTAAATCCAAAAGGAATGCCTCTCTGAACACGCCAGTTCCATATGGCTTTTCTTTCCACTCTCTATAAAATTTCAAAGCTTCCTCTTTTTTCCCTCCGAAAAGATAAGCTGTTGGCAAATTGGTGTAAATACCTTCTTCTGCCTCAAGCTCAACTCCTCTTTTCACTGCTTTCTCGGCTATTCCAAAATCTTTGGTAAATAATTTATACCAGGATAAATTCCAATAAGCACTTCCCGCATCCACTTTTACTACCCTGTCCCCGCCCAGGGCAAAATATTTTTCATATAAATTTGCTATTACCTGATAGGTATCGGCCAGTTTTTCAGTTTCATAAGACGGTATTTTTCCAACCCTTTCTTCATAGATATTGATGGCTTCATAAACTTCTGAGGGTTCTGAAGAATTTAAAAAGTATTGAGCATCAATTTTATTCAATCTTAGTAATTCCACATTATCCACCAATAGAGGAATAATCTTTTCAAAAGATTGGTGTGTTATCCCTTCACTTTCTAAATGCTTAATATCTTCCAGAAATTTCTTTCCTATGGTATAACTGTATTCCTTTAAAATTGGAGATTCCTGGCTTTTGATTTCCAAATTTTCATCACTTTGGGAAGCCTGAAGTTCTACATTAAGATAACTCACTTTAAAGTCATCTACTGCCATGGCAGTATTAGCTAAAACATTTGCCCCCGTTCTTTTTCCAGGCAAAGCCTTAAATGGCATAGAATGCACATAAGTTTCATTCAGGAAGAAATAATAATTACCTCCTATCTTCCTTACAGTAAGCTTATTATATTCATTTCCACTCACAATATCCGACTTCGTCCATTCCTTAAAATCCTGCCATTCCTCCTCAAGAAAACCTCGGATTACATAATATCCATTGGCAGAAAATCCGAAAGTGTATTTTTCATCATCACTTTTTCCCCAAACCAGATCCAGAGAATTATTTTTCTTCCCTTTCAGGTATTTAATTTTCATTTCAATTTCA
Organism: Flexithrix dorotheae DSM 6795; assembly: GCF_000379765.1. GTDB lineage: Bacteria > Bacteroidota > Bacteroidia > Cytophagales > Flammeovirgaceae > Flexithrix > Flexithrix dorotheae. Next base: position 298,467 of record NZ_KB903487.1, on the reverse strand, counting down.
AAATCCCGGCTTTCATCCAGATCAATTTCAGGAGCTGACCATGCCCCTTTATCAATCATGCTTTCAAAATGATAATATCCATTCTCTACCCTACCCAGATAATTTTCATCTCCCTTCCACCAGCTATTTCTATTATCCACAAAGAAATCTTCATAAATACTTTCCCTATGAATGAGTTTGCTGGATTTTAGTTCATGTATCAGGCCTTTGGCCTTTTCCAATTGATTATTAAAAATGTAGGCAATTGCCAATTGAGATTTGGCATGGCTATTATTTGGGTTTAAATCCATACCTTTTTTGGCTGCCTCCAGAGATTTTTCAAATGATTTTAAAAGTATCAGGTCATGGGATAATGCAATATATGCTTCGGATAAAGTGCTATTGTAAGCTGGCCCTTTCTTTTTTGTCTCCAATAAAGAATTAATTTCATTTTCCTTAGCGATTACTGCCTCTTTAAAATCACCGGCTTTCTGATGGTAACTCCACAATACTTTATATTCCGTGCTTAAAATTGAATTATTTGGTGGATTAAAAGCCTTGTTATAGTAAATAACCTTTTGTTGGGAAATAGCCGCATTTTTATGTTTTTCAAATATTTCACTTTGAATCTGCGCAGCCTTTTTATTGCCTTCTAGTATTTTTAGCTGAATTTCTAACCTGGTATATCCATCCAGAATTTTATCTTCCTTCACTAATTCCTCAAAAATTTTATTAGCCGCCAAAAGGTATTCTAGTTTCTGGTGAGACTTAGAAGTGTGTTCAGCCAAAGAATCATAAAAGAAACCAGCCTCAATAATTTTATTGGTATTTCCAAGAGCTAAGAAATCCTCAGTGACATCAAGTCCTTCCAAAGCAAATGCTTTTAAAGAAAATTCGGGAATTTTCCCTTTTGCAATAAAAGAGAAAGGAGCATGAATGGCATCCCTTACCAATACTTCATCATCATCCGATGCAGATAAAATGTATTTCCCATCAGGGGAAAATAATACAGAGTTTACAATATCCTTATGGTCATTATAAATCTTGATGATATTACCATCCATATCCCAAAGCCTTACACTTCTGTCGGTACTTCCTGTAACCACCATTTTCTGATCTGGTGAAAATGCCGCTGAGATAACATAGCTGGTATGTCCCTCAAAACTTTGCGTCAGATTCCCTTTTCTATCATAGATTTTTGCGGTATTATCCTTTCCTGATAATAGAATTGATTTGTTATCAGGAGAGAAACAACCAAAGAAAATGTATTCCTTATAGTTTTCAATTTTGGTAAGTATATCCCCATGAATAGACCAGATTTTGGCCTTTCCATCTGCACTTGTAGAGAGTAAAGACTCCCCATCAGAAGAAAACTCTAATGATGTAATTCTTTGTTCGTGACCTTTAAACCTGCTTTCTTCGGATCCATCAAGGTTCCAAACAACTATTTCATAATCATCATTTCCGGTAGCAAAATGTTTTCCTGTGGGGGAATAAGCGGCCTGACGAAGTCTGGCCTGGTCTTGTACAGAAAATATTTCTTCGCCATCAAGATTCCATAAAATTGCCTGTTTATCCTTACCTACTGTAAGTATGGTATCTGCCTCCTTCGAAAAGCAGACATCTCTTACATGATCTTCGTGCCCGACAAACGATTTAATAATATCCCCATTTATATTTTTTAATTCGGCCTTATGGTTTAGTCCCTTCATTAAAATAGAATTATCCTTTTTAGAAAAGGCGAATGAATTAATGGAGCTACCCCCATCGCGAAAGGGCAAATAAGTTTTCCCTTCAATCGGCCAGATTTTTACCGTGTGATCCAGCCCTCCCGACACAATCATATTGCCATCATCAGAAAATGCTGCGGATCTTATCGCAGCTTTATGTCCTTTATAAACCTTCAAAAGGTTTCCTTCCAAGTCCCAAAGTTTAAGTGATTTATCATTCCCTCCAGTAAGAATAAACCTGCCATGGGGCTTGGAAAAAGATACCGTGGATGTATAATCTGACTCCAGGGTTTTTAAATGGTTCCCATTGATATCCCACAATTTAGTGGTTCTGTCCCAGCTTCCAGTCAGAATTTTTGTGCCATCCGGAGAAAATGCGACCGATTCCACATCATCCTGATGTTGAAACTTTAAAAGTTCCTCTCCTTGTAAATTCCAGAGTTTTGCAGTATTGTCTTCACTACCAGAAAGAATATATTGTCCATCCGGAGAAAATTTCACCGTTCCCACCCCTTTATCATGCCTGAATTCTCTAATTAATGTGCCATTAATATCCCATAATTTAATTGTAGAATCCTTGGCACTTGTGACCACATATTTATCATCAGGAGAAATATCCACTCCCCAAACCGGCAGAGTATGACCGATAAACTCTGCTTTTATTTCCCCTTTTTCATTCCATAATAGTGCAGTTTTATCAAAGCTACCTGTGATGATTAAACTTCCATCGCTATTAAATGCTGAACTCAGTACAGTATTAGTGTGCTGTTCAAAAATAAACTTTAAATCCCCATTCTTTGTCCACAATCTCGCTTTGGAATCTCTTCCCCCGCTAATAAAGGTCTGATTATCCGGGGAAAAAGAAACAGTATATATATTGTCCTGATGATCCTCCAGACTATGACTATAGAATTCATTTTCATTGTAGATATCGTAAATTATCTGTTCAATTCCTTCTATAGGATTCTTTTGATAAGCTCTGTGGGCAACCCTTAAAGCCAAGGTAGGATCATTTTTCGCAATTTGTAGTGCTTTGGTAGCATCCCCAATGGTCAATCCCTGGAGTTCGACTTCAGATTTTGCCAACAAAGTAGCCATTTCCGACTTTTCAGCTTTGAGTTTGGCTTCTTCTGCTTCAATTTGTTTTACTCTTGCATAGTCTCTGGCCTGAAGCGCAGACTTCTTTTCCTTTTCAAGTTCATCTTGTTTATCCTTCAAAGCTTCAAGGGCTTTAGAAACTTTATCCTGTTCCTCTCTCACTTTCTGTAAGGCTTTTTCAGTATCCTCCTGAGCTTTAACTGCATTTGCTTTTGCGGCTAAAGCCTCCTCAGCTTTTTCTTCTGCAATTTTTTCATTTTCTATTGCCTCCATTTCTTTTTGGAAAGCATAATACAATCCTCCCAAAGCAAAAACTAAAGCCACTATGGATGCCCAGAGCAAGATTCTAAGCCTTTTAGTCGTACGTCTTTCTTTTAAAAGGCTGGCATTAATCGCTTTTTGGCTTTCCTCAATAAATTCTTCCTGTAAACTAGTTGGTTCAGGTTTTTTATTATTTTCCACCGACTCTCTAAACCAAACATCAGCTATGGTAAATTCACTCCCTCTGAGTAGAAGTGATTTATCTTTCCCTTTGTCATTCCATTCCATGGCTCTTCTTTGCCATTTGGTATGAGCCTGCAAATGTTCTCTGTCCGTATCGAGTGTCCTGACTAATTGGCTAAAAGCGGTAATAAAATCCTCCTTTTCAAAATCAATCCACTGCACCGCAGCCAGAGCAGGAGGCATAATCTTCGGATCTGTTTCCCTGTATCTTAAGGTAATAAACCTTTTATTTAGTTGGGAAGCATAGGCCACTTCATCCGCACAGAATTCCGACTGTACGGCATCAGGGGAAATGATAAATAAAAAATTATCGGCACTTTCTATGCCTTTGTAAATTTCCTGTTGGAAGTCAGAACCTTCTGCAATACTTTCCTGATCAAACCAGGTAGTTTTTCCATTGAGTTGTAATTGCTCATTTACTTTCCGGGCAAAATCTCCATCGGTTCTGGAATAAGAAACAAAAACCTCTATATTTTGCTGCCCACTATATTCCGTACTCTCTTTTATAAATTTTTCATGCAGCCTGGTGGGCAAATGATAGTCTCTTTTCTGGCCAATTTTCAACCAGGCCTGAGCATTTTGCAGGTTATATCCCCTTAAAAGGATACTTGGGTTTTTACCCTGCCTTTCCCATTTTAAAGCCTGAGCCAGAAATACTTTATGTTTTTCATAATACCGTTTATCCTTGTTAAGCTGACCAATTAAAGCATTGGTAGCATCCTGAAAAGAGGCTTTTTCCGTAAAGTCTATATATTGCAGTTTTTTGACTACATCCGGTAATTCCTTTTCATCAGTTGGAGATAGTAATAGGGGGAAAATTCTTTTATTATACTTCTGGGCATGTTCCAGTTCTTTCAGGCAATATTCGGATTTTACAGCATTTGGAGAAAGGAAAAATAATAAATTATCGGCCCTTTCTATACCCTCTTCAATAGCCTGATCGTAATCTACTCCCTTTTGAATATCATTTTGGTGGGTCCAGGTAGTAAAACCGTGACGCAGCAATTCTCTATTAATTTCATCCCTTCTCTCTATATCTTCAGTGGCATAACAAATGAATGCATTTGTCATTAAATTTTCAGCATTCTTTTTTGCTTCAGCCAGATACTCACAATGTAAATCGGAAGGTAAACAAGGAGGTTTAACTCCCGAAAAAGTAGAACTCAACCATTTTTCTGCTTCCTGTCTTTCTTTCCCTACCAGTAAGCCTTGTCTGTCTTTTTGCGTCCTCTCCCACTCCAGAGCCTTTAGCAATAAATGAGTATGCTGTTCTACGAATGCTTTATTGTCTTCAAGAAGGGATTGAACTTCACTAAATCCTTTATCAAAATCATCTATTGTCTGCCATTGGTCAAGCGGCAGATTTGCATCTTCCTTTTCCCGTAAATAAACCCAGTTAATTTTACCTATTTCTTCATGAACTTTATACAAATCACGCTCTACCTGCAATACAGGAATAATTCGCTTTTTATACTTTAATGCCAGTTCAATTTCCTTTAAACAGTATTCTGAGGCAATAGCATGAGGGGCAATTACAAATAAAAAATTATGGGATTTTTCTATGGCTTTGTCAATCTGATCCTGGAAATCCACACCCAATGGTAAGTCATCCTGATCAATCCAGACATCATATCCTACGGCTAATAAGGCTTTATTTAGTTTCCCTGCAAAAGCTCGACTTTCCTTTCTTCCATATGAAATAAAAATATCATGGCATTCCGTCCCGGTAGAGCGGTTAATTTTTACAGCAGTATCCATAGAAATAAGTAGTAAATCAAAATTGCCCGTGTATCTATTTGCTAAAAAAGTTTGATAGCATAATTATTATTGCTCAAAAAATAGCACGGGGGCTTATTTGACAGTAGTGTTAATTTTCTAAACTCTAGAATACAATGCTGTTAATGATATTAAATTGTAGGAATTTCCTCAAAATATGGGGATTAGGATTAAATCAGAACAGGAGAAATTTAATTTTTTCTTTTAAAGGATTTTCGTTTTGTAATAAATTCAAAAAATTGGATTATTTCGGGCTAGTAACTTAGGAAAGAATAGTTTTAATGACTTTTTCCAATCCGGAATCGAAATTTCTCTCACTAATATCTACTGTTAAAGACTCTTTTAATTTTCTGATGATTTCGGGAAGATTATGCTGAAGCTGGTTATACCTTGTCCTTTCGTTTTGCAAATCCTCAAAACCTCTGTTTTTGGCCATCCGTTTTTGAATAACTTTATCAATTTCCACAATTTCCTCTTCTATATAATCCAAGGCATCATCTACAAAACTTCTTCCAAAAAAAGATTGATCAATGGCACAGGGAATAAACTTTTTGTGACTTGTTTTTTCCCCAGAAAAAGTAAGCATACTTTCCATAGCCACCCAGGCAGAAAGTAAACTATTGGAAGAAATCAGAGAAAGGGTAATGTCATTTTCCCTCACACATTTTTCAATAAATGATTTAATATCTTCTCCGGCATGCATAGCCTCTGAATCTATTGTAACTTCAATTCCGGCATCTTCCAGCTTTTCCTTTACTTTTCCTGCCATTGCTTTATCCTGATGATTGTAGGAAATGAAAACTTTTTTCCCTTCACTTTTCGGTTTGGCCAAAGCTAATGCTTTATCCAGCAACCCTACCTCATAATACATCACACCACTATCCATTCTCACTCGTGAAGTAATAAACCCTTCCTGAGTCAGTTTGGATATCTTTACGGAAGCCGCTGTAGTATCGGCAAAAGATTCTACCAGGTTAACCATCAGGGTTGTTTCTTCATTTTCGCCTTTTTCAGCATAAATTTCCAGCAACCAACTCAGTAAATCTTGCGGAGTATTAAAGGATTTTTTCATGGTTCGATATTATTTTCCTAAAAATTCATTTTCTCCAGCCGAATAATAGATTGTACCATTGCCCGGACGGTATGGTAATTTACTTTCCAATTGTGGCTCATGTGCTTCCAGATCGGTTCGCCTTTTCTGGTCATCAGTGGCCACCACTCGCCAACTTCGTGTTTTATCATTTTATCAAACAGGAATTTGTGTACATTTTTATAGGTATCCAGGTACTCTTTTTTGCCAAAAATTCTGTAAGCATCCAACATTCCAATCAACACTTCGGCTTGTTGCCAGAATTCCTTTTCCCTGTCATAAACCCCTCCGGCATGTGAACCTTCCACATAAATACCTCCATTCTCCCAGTCCACACCATCAGCAATACAATGCTCAAATGATTTTAATAAAATTGGTAAATAATCCTTATAGGAAACTTCCATAATATCCAGGGCATGCAAAAGGAGCCAGGCAAATTCTACATTATGACCATAACTGGTATTATCCTCCGAAGAAGCTTTTGCCCCATCCTCAGTAAACCTGTCCCAGCCCCAGACAATATCAAACTTAATCTGTGGAGCAATTTTCCAATCTGCATAAAACTGGGGAATTCCGGTTTTGTATTCGGGATGAAGAATTTTATCAATAATCAAGGCAATGATTTCCTGTAATTTCCGCTTATGAATTTCCTTCCCGGAACATTCGTAGAGTGTGGTAAAAGCTTCCATTAAGTGCATATGGACATCCAGCGTTTTTCTATCTCCACCAGCTGAACCCGGTCCATTCAATTTCCAATCTTTGCTAAACATTTCAAAATAGCCTCCATAATGCGTATCGGCACAATATTTTTGTAAAAGATCAAAAACCTTTTCGGCATATTCAAGACCTCTGGAATCACCAGTTGCCAGCGTATATTCACTTAAACTGTAAATGGCAAAGCTGTGTCCATAAATAATTTTCTGGTCAATTAATATATTTCCAGCCCGATCAGAAAGCCAGAAAAACCCTCCATTTTCTTGATCCCAAAATTTGTCAATAATGAAATCAACCCCATGTTTTGCTATAGCCATTAGTTCCCCCTTGCCATAACCTGCCCTGTGAGCAGAAGATAAAGTATAAATAGTTCTGGCTTGTGCTAAAAATGATTTTTCATCAAGGCCAGTATCCTTTCCTTCGGTATCAAAATTAGTAAGGTACCCCCCATTCTTCTCATCAACACACCTTTTGGTCCAAAAGGGAAGAAGTTCATTGGTTAGATGATTCTTTGAGGAATCTAAATAGAAGTCCTTTTCCTGATTATTCATTTTCAATTATTTAAGGTGTTAATGAAGTCTTTTTTTCACTAAAATCAATATACAAACAATTTCCATATTTTAGGATTTCAACCCTGAAAGAAATTAATTTTGGGAAAACAATATTTAAATCACTTCAAAAAAAAAATCAGATGATCCAATCCATTTTAGTAATTGGCGCAACTGGAGATTTAGGATTGCCGGTAACAAGGGAATTGGTGAAAGCAGGTTTTGAAGTTCTGGCCATGGTCCGTAACCCTGATGAAGCGGCCAAAATTCTGCCCAAAGAAGTAGAATTAGTCCAGGGGGATTTGCGTATTACTGAAACCATTGAAAGAGCGGTTCTGGGAGTAGATGCAGTATATTTCAATTTATCCATCCGACCTCAGGAAAGAAAATCTGAATTTCATACAGAGCTGCAGGGGTTGGAAAACTTCTACAAGGCTTCAAAATATGCTTCCTTACAAAAGGTCATTTACCTTTCTTCTATGCTAAAGGATTATAAAAGCGACTGGTGGGTATTTGAGGTAAAAAGGCAAGCCATCAAACTGATCAAAAATCAGGAGATTCCTTATACTATATTTTATCCATCCTCTTTCATGGAAACTATTGATAAAAAGCTTTTAATAGGGGACAGCCTTATGTTAATTGGGCAATCTCAATATCCTATGTATTGGATTGCTGCTGAAGATTATGGCAGGCAGGTTGCCATGTCCTTTAAAATTCATCATCAGGAAAACAAAGAATTTTATGTGCAGGGAGAGGAAGGACTTTCTTTACTGGAGGCCGCTAAAAAATTCACATCACATTGTCCTAAAAAAATTAAAATGAAACAATTCCCGGTCTGGTTCTTCAGGGTTCTTGGTTTTTTATCTGTGAGCATTCGATATGGACTATTAATTTCCGAGGCCATGAATAATTTTGAAGAGGAATTTTTATCAGAAAAAACCTGGGAAGAACTGGGAAAACCGGAAATATCTATTGAAGAATATGCCAGAGGATTTGATAAATCCAGATAGTTCCTTTACTTGGCTGCTTTACCTACCCAATATTAAAATGAATTTTCTAATTTTGAGAACTGCTATTTGCAGGCTATCACTGAAAACCTGATACAAATGCATTCAGCTATTTCTAAAGTGTAATTTTTTTATTCAACCACTATTCACAATTAATGCGAAGAATATTCGAAACAATATACGCTTTTTGGGGCCTGATATGCTTTAGCTTCTTTTATATCATGGTTTTTCCCTTATTTTTCATCATTGCCCAGGTACCGAAATGGCATAGTTTTGCCAATTTTATTAATAAGCTTTGGGCCGGATTTGTATTTACCAGTGCGCTAATGCCTGTAAAAATTATTTGGAACGAGGGAATAAAAAAGGGGCAGCCATATGTATTTTGCCCCAATCATAATTCTTATCTGGATATTCCAATTATCGGCATTTCGGCTCCAACTTTTGTGGTTTTTGTGGGGAAAAGCTCCTTAGGGAAAATTCCCGGCTTCGGCTATATGTTTAAAAAAATCCATATTCCGGTAGATAGAGCTAGTATAAAAAGTAGTTACCGTTCTTTCGAATTGGCCAAAAGAGCGGTAGATAAAGGCCATAGCCTGCTTATTTTCCCGGAAGGAGGAATCAATACCATGAATTATCCTGACCTTAAAAAATTTAAGGATGGCCCTTTTAGAATTGCTATTGAAAAACAAATACCCATAGTTCCTGTAACTATTCCATATAATTGGATAATTTTGTACGATATTTCAACAAGGCTAAAGTGGAAGCCCGTAAAAGTGATTTACCATAAGCCTATTGAAACTAAAGGAATGACACTAAAGGATATTGATCTTTTGAAGGAAAAAGTGAAGCGGGCAATTAAAGGGGAATTAAAAACTTACTTTCCCGATAAGATTACCATTGATACCGGAAACGTGAGAACCGTATAAATCAATATTTGAAGGTGTGGTTAAAACCTGATGATTAAGAAATGAAAATTGATAAAAGTACCATAGAAAAAATTGCCCATTTATCAAGATTATACTTTGATGAAAATGGTGAGGAAAAAATGCTGAAAAGCATGAACGAAATTATCGAGTGGGTGGATAAATTAAGTGAAGTGGATACTGATGGAGTAGAACCACTTACCCACATGACTATGGAACAGGACATCATGCGGGAAGATGTTCCCCACAATGCACTAACAAGAGAAGAAGGAATGAAAAATGCTCCTGATCATGATGATGAGTATTTTAAAGTGCCTAAAGTATTAGACTAAATCCCCATCCTTTCAACCACCATACCTATTGTAATTCGGAAAAATCTAATTTTGCCTGAATCATCATGAATTGTTATTTTGGTGTAATTCAGGAAGTTGACTTAAATATCCGAATGATTAATCAATAACTTAAGAACATTTTATTAAAAGTAACCATGGCGAATATTGTGGCAATTGTAGGTCGGCCAAATGTTGGGAAATCAACATTTTTCAACCGGCTGGTAGAGCGTAGAGATGCAATCATTGATAATGAAAGCGGAGTAACCAGAGACCGCCATTACGGACAAGCCCTTTGGAATGGGAAGAACTTTACCGTAATTGATACCGGTGGATATATAGAAGGGAGTGACGATGTTTTTGAAGGCGCCATCAGAGATCAGGTAAAAATTGCTATTGAAGAATCTTCTGTAGTCTTATTCGTGGTAGATTGTGATTCAGGAGTTACTGGTATGGATAAGGATTTTGCCAATGTGCTCAGACAATCCAAAAAGCCTGTTTACATAGTGGCCAATAAGGCTGATAATACGGAAAGAGCCCACATGGCAGGCGATTTTTATAGCCTTGGAATGGGAGAAATATTTCCAATTTCGGCTATCAATGGTTCTGGAACCGGGGATTTACTGGATAAAGTAGTTTCACACTTTCCCGAGGAACCGGAGCAAAAAAAGGAAGATCATATTCCAAGAATTGCTATTGTAGGACGGCCAAATGTGGGGAAATCATCCTTTGTAAACTCCCTGCTTAATGAAAGCAGAAGTATAGTGACAGACATTGCAGGCACCACAAGGGATTCCATCAATTCTCATTATACCGCCTTTGGAAAGAATTTTATAATTACCGATACGGCCGGTATCAGAAAAAAAGCCAAAGTACGGGAAGATATTGAGTTTTATTCGGTGTTGAGGGCACTAAATGCCATTGAAAATTCAGATGTTTGTATAGTGATGCTTGATGCCACCAAAGGGCTGGAAGCCCAGGATTTGAATATTATTTTCCAAATCCAAAAATACAAAAAGGGTTTACTCATAATGGTAAACAAGTGGGATTTAGTGGAAAAGGAAAATAATACGGCCAAAAATTTTGAGGATGAAATAAGGCAAAAACTAGCTCCAAATGATTATCCTCCTATAATTTTTACTTCTGTAATGACCAAACAGCGAATTTTCAAAACCATTGAAAAGGCTACTGAAGTTTATGAAAACAGACAGAAAAAAGTAACTACTTCTACTCTTAATGAAGTAATGTTGAAAGAGATAGAAAGATATCCTCCGCCAGCACACAGAGGGAAGTATATTAAAATAAAATATATTACTCAATTACCGACTCAAACACCAACATTTGCCTTTTTCTGTAACCATCCAAAATATATAAAACTTCCATATGAAAGATTCCTTGAGAATAATATAAGGAAGCATTTTAAGTTTGAAGGAGTACCAATAAAAATAGTTTTCAGAAAAAAGTGATATATTTTCTTGGAATAGCACCACAAAATATCTAATTTGTGGGAACGTTCCAAGAAACTAAAACTACAATTATGAAAAAGATTCTTACTTTCTTAATAATTGGGGGAATGTTTGCTTTCGTAACAGTAAAGTCTGTTACCAGGAAAATCAAGACTGAAAAAGCTACAAAGGAGGTTTTTGTGAAAAAATCAGAAACCTTAAACACCCAAAGCTCAACTACTAGCGAATTCACCTCACCAGCATCCACCGAATTAAATGCCAGCCAGATTAAAGAAAATGATTACTCCTCTGAAGTTCAGGAAGCCTCTTTTGGCGAGTAAGGAGTAATTGAGTTTCTTAATTATCAACTACTACTATTGATTTCAATAATGCTTCTGCTTATTAAAGGGACATGTTTCTTTAGTAAAGTATGATGCATTTTGCCTTTAAAGAAACATAAAGGTAACTTATTGTATAAGGGGATTATACAATAGGTTACCTAATATAAAAATTATTTTAGCATAAGAGGCCGGTCCACCTTTTCCTCAAGCGAAATCATTGTTTCCGTTCTCACTACCCCAGGAATACTCTGGATTTTATTATGTAGAATTTCCCTTAAGTGGTTGGTATCTTTACAGGTGATTTTGGCGAAAATACTATAATTACCTGTAGTGTAATGAATAGTAAGTACTTCCGGAATTTTCAACAATTCTTTTGACACATCTTCATACATTGAACTTTTTTCCAGAAACAAGCCCAAAAAAGCTGTAATATCATAACCAAGCTTACCAAAATCGATATTTAGCGTAGAACCCCTCACAATCCCCATCTTCTCCATCTTTTTCATCCTCACGTGTACGGTACCTCCAGAGACATAAATTCTTTCAGCAATCTCAGTATATGGTGTTTTAGCATCCTTCATTAACTCTGAAAGAATCTTTATATCTACATTGTCAATCTCTAAATTTTTGTTCATTTTTTTAGTTGAATATTGATTATTTGTCAAAAATAAGAGCTGAATTATAAAAAATATAAAAATTTTAACTAAAATATTTAAAATATTTTTAATAATCCGGTGATTCTTTTAAATTTGTATTAGATAATTACAAAAAAAACTGCGAGTAGTGCAAATTTTCACTGCACAGTTGGTTTCGGAGGTTCAATTCCTTCACTCGTGGCAAGCATGTGTTTATTTTATGTGTTGTTTATTGGTTAAGGTTAAAAGGTATGCGAATTTTTTGCATACTTTTTATTTTTTATAAGCAATTCTAATTTTTTTTCTCTCCCTCCATACATATAAATCATTTTAACCAACCGGGTTAAATTGCTCCAATTTTGTTTTTTGTCCATTTTAAATCAAAAAAAAATCTGCAAGTCAATAAAGAATTACAGATTTTTTTCTGAGCTAAAAGTTTTTGCTTATTTCTTAGGCTTTGTTCTGGCCCTTTGTGCAATTGACTTGGCTTTTTGATTTTCCTGACTTTTCATGGCATCTTCAAGCCTCTGCTGAAACTTGGATTTTTTCTTATCCTTGTTTCTCTTTTTATTTTCTTCTAATTTTTGTCTGATTTTCTTATCATCAATAAAGTTTCTAATAACCAACTGCTGACCAATGGTGATCATATTATTTAGGAAGTAATAATAAGTCAGACCAGAAGCAAAATTATTGAGGAAGAACATAAACATCACTGGAGTGATATAACCAATTGACTTCATAGGACCTTGTGCTGCGGCCGTATTAATCTGATTGTTATAATAAGTGTATGCAATTTGAGAAATGGTCATCAATAAAGTGAATAAACTCACATGACTTCCATAAGCAGGAATAGCAAATGGCAATTGCATAATAGAATCATAGGTAGACAAATCTGTTGCCCATAAAAATCCTTCCTGCCTTAGCTGAATCGCATTTGGAAAAAAGTTAAACATAGCCAGGAACACGGGAAGCTGCAATAACATAGGGATACATCCACTAATAGGATTCACCCCTACTTGTTGATAAAGCTTCATCTGCTCCTGATTCATTTTAGTCATATCCTCCCCGTGTTTCTCCTTCAGCTCGTCCAACTCAGGCTTTAAAACCTTCATTTTGGCCATGGAGATATAAGACTTATAGGTTAAGGGGAATAAAAGTGTTTTTACGATGAAAACCAGAATCAGAATGATAATTCCATAATTGGCAATGTAGTTTTCTAAGAATTCAAATACCGGAATAATCAGGTATAAATTGATGGACGAGAATAAACTCCAACCCAGGTAAACATTCCTTTCAAAAGAAGGAGCCACAGTCTCACAGATATCATAATCATTAGGCCCATAGTAGTACCTGATATTGGCAGTTTCAGCTTTTAGAGAAGTAAGTGGAATTTCTAGGGCTATTTTGGCATCTTTTACTGTGTTTAAATCACGTTCATCCACATTGGTGCTTACTACTACATTTTCAAACTTATCATCCGTAATGATGGCTGAGTTGAAGAATTTTTGTTTCATGGAAACCCATTTGGCTGGTGCAGGAAGTTCTGCAGTTTCCAGATCAGTTGATGTCTCAGATAAGTAATCAAAACTTTCATCTACCATATAGTAATTCACAGTAGACCTCTGACGGCTTTGTTCCAAATCTTTTTCAACCTTTTTCATTTGCTGGTTCCACTCCAATTTTATCGGACCATTTCCAACAACTCCTTCAAGATTATTAAATTTCAGGTCATAATTTAAAACAAATCCTTTTTCTTCAAGATTATATATCCGCTCCAGAGAAGAACCATTTTCAGCGCTTATTCTGAAAATTAGAGAAGTGTTACTTCTTTTCTCTACTTCATAATACAACTGATTCAAATCAATTGGCTGACCGGATGCATTGGGAATTAGCTCCGACATTTGATGTGAGTACTCATCTATCAGCACTAATGTTTCCTTTTCATTGGTTACATAGTTTTTAAGAATAGCCTCCTTGAGCATTCCCCCCTTTGAAGTAAAAATGAACTTCACATCATCATTTTCCAGGGTAAATTCTCTGATTTCTCCTGACATAGCCAATCCAAAAAAGCCATACCTGGCCTGAAGCACCGAATCAGGTAAAACAGCCTCAGGGGTCGTCACTGACTGATTACCCGCTGAATTGTCCTGACTAGCGGAATCAACTGCAGTTACAGGGGTTTCTCCCAATTGTTGAGGTGGAGGTGGTTCCGGGGAAAAGAAATAAAAGTAGGTTACTAAAAGCAGAGATATTAATAATAACCCTGTTAAATTGTTTTTATCCATTTTAATTTTTTTTGCAGAAACCGTTTCCGGATTCTTTAAACTTTAACTTCAATTAATTTGAAATTTTTTAGTTAGTGTGGTATTGGTATCAGTTTCCTGATTAAAATTACAGCCCCACAAAACTGCCATACCAATTAAGTTTACAAAATTACCTTTTAATTCTCGAAAACCGGTAAGTACTGCTACTTACTTAACTATTGTTTTCGGAGAATTCAATTTTTTCGTCATTTTGTCCTTTCACCACCTTTTCTGAAATCAATAGCGGCATTAATAAATGATACAAATAAAGGATGTGGATTTTCCACCGTACTTTTTAACTCTGGGTGAAACTGAGACCCGATAAAATACGGATGATCTTTTACTTCCATTATTTCCACCAATCCGGTATCAGGATTAATTCCTGAAGGAATCATGCCTGCTTTTTCAAATTGCTCCAGGTATTTATTATTAAATTCATATCTGTGCCTGTGCCTTTCGCTAATTTCCATTTTTCCATATACCTGATTAGCCAGAGAGTTTTTCTTCAACTTACAGATGTAGGCACCAAGTCGCATTGTTCCTCCCATTTGTTTCAGGTTCTTTTGATCTTCCATTAAATCAATCACAGGATCAGGAGTATCACTGGAAACTTCCGATGAATGAGCCTGTTCCAGTTTCAGCACGTCTCTTGCGAAACCAATCACTGCACATTGCATTCCCAGACAAATCCCAAAAAATGGAATCTTATTATTTCTGGCATAAGAAGTAGCTGCAATTTTTCCTTCAATTCCTCTTTCTCCAAATCCAGGTGCAACTAAAATCCCGTCATATCCTGATAATTTTTCAGATAAATTATCTACGGCCACATTTTCAGATTGCAACCAATCCACATTTACCTTGCATTCGTTTACAGCTCCTGCATGCACCATTGCTTCAGCAATAGATTTATAAGCATCCTGTAGCTCCACATATTTCCCAACTATACCTATATTAACTTCTTTGGTAGGATTTTTCAGCTTACCCAAAAACCCTTTCCAGGTTTCAAGGTTAGGATCCTTTGTTTTTCCAATTTTCAATTTTTCCAACACGATCTCATCCAACCGCTCTTTTCGCATGAGCAAAGGCACATCATAAATAGATTCTGCATCAATGGACTGGATTACCGAACTTACATCTACATTACAGAAAAGAGCAATCTTTTTTCTGATATCTGTAGGTAAAGGATATTCAGTTCTGCAAACCAATACATTGGGCTGAACACCCGCTTCTGATAACATTTTTACTGAGTGCTGGGTAGGCTTGGTTTTAAGCTCTCCGGCAGATTTAAGGTATGGGACAAGCGTAAGGTGAATCACAATAGAGTTGTGATCTCCCAAATCCCATTTTGCCTGACGTACAGCTTCAATAAATGGCAAAGATTCAATATCACCAACACATCCTCCAATTTCAGTGATCACAATATCAAAATTTCCAGTTTCACCTAGTCTGAAAAAATTGCTTTTTATTTCATCAGTGATATGGGGAATTACCTGAACAGTTTTCCCCAGATAAGCTCCCTCTCTTTCCTTTTTAATGACATTATAATAAATCTGCCCAGTGGTAAGATTATTAGCCTGAGAAGTAGGGGAATTTAAAAATCTTTCGTAATGTCCAAGGTCCAGATCTGTTTCAGCTCCATCATCAGTTACATAACACTCCCCGTGTTCATAGGGGTTCATGGTTCCTGGATCAATATTGAGATATGGATCAAATTTTTGAATGGTTACTGAAAAGCCTCTTGCCTGAAGGAGTTTACCTAATGAGGAAGCAATAATTCCTTTTCCTAATGAGGAAGTTACTCCCCCGGTCACGAAGATGTACTTAGCTGCCATTAGCTAATTTTTATATTTTCTATGGATTGATTTTCTACTTATAAGCCGCAAAATTATAGCAAATAAGTAATTATTCAATTCCACTCTTCAAAAGAATTTTTTAAAAGGAGGCACGTTACTTACTTGAAATAGGCTTTAGAGCATCTATCGTATGATTTTGACTCATTTTTTATTGCCCATTTTTTATTCAAATAATTCAAATGACACGCCTTATTATACAAAATCTTCATAATCTCAAAAAATTTGGTTTGTCAGATTAACATAGTTCTATTCCAAAAAGTAAAATTTTAGCCATGCAGTCACCAGAATTTGAAAATTTGCACCAAAAATATCAAGGGGTAAAATCAAGCCAGTTAGATGGGGATCAGTTTGGAACCCTGGTTATGTTCTTCCCTTCTCTTTTAGTTGTAGCCAGCGATGGGATAATTGATGAGGAAGAATGGGTATATGTAAAATACCTGGCCAAATTTATGGCGGATACCTATAAAAATGATCTGGGAGAGGAAGCCAGAAAGAGCCTGGAAAGCCAGTATTTTGCTGAACTTAATTTTTTAATTTCCAACCTGGATGAATGGGAACCAAAATTTGTGGATACTTTGAGAGCTTATTTGGAAACCAACCCACTGGTAAAAGAAGATGTTTTGGAAATTCTTTACCTTTTTGCAGAAGCCTCTGATGGTGAATCTGAAGAGGAAACGTTAAAAATCAATGCCTTAAAGCAAGAGTTAATATTAGAATAGGGAGTCTTTACTCTTTATTCTAATTTTTATTTTTCCTTCCCAACGGTTTTTCCTATTCTCTTGCAGAAGATTTCTCCCTTTTTCTGATTTAAACCGAATCTTCCAATCTGCTGTTTTCCCATTGCTGTCCACCTCCTCCTGTTGATAAATTCCACAACTTGTATCTGATTTCAACAAAAACAATTTAATTCTAAAAATCATTTTTTAACAACAAAAACTCACAATAATTTGATTATCAGATAATTAAAATCAATTTAGGCTATCTGTTTCGATATGGCATTTTTTTTCGATAATGGTAAATCACATTGTATTTACTAAAAAACAGAAAATTAAATCAAACAGAAATAATGAAAAATTTTATTTTAATCGCAGCAGTAGTAGTTGGTTTTTCTTCATGCAAGAATAAAGAACTCGAGCAGGAAGTAGCTTCATTAAAAGAAATTAATAAAGAATTACAAGCTGCAAATCACGACCAGGATTCATCCATCACAGGTTTTATGGAAACTTTTAATGAAATCAGCCAGAACCTGGCGGAAATCAGAGAAAAAGAATCGAGTATTGAATTAAATTCTGAAAACAAATCAGCTGATTCAAGAGAGAGAATTAAAGAAGATCTTACCATCATCAATGATTTGATGGATCAAAACAGAGCCAAAATTGATGATTTAGATAAAAAATTGAAATGGGCCTGGTCTTCAAATGCCAAAATTAAAAAGAGTATGGAAACTTTAAAGGAAGATTTCATGGCTCAAATTGATGCAAAAGATAATGAGATAAACACCTTAAGAGATGAATTGGCAAATATGAATATCACCGTGGAAGAATTGAACCAAAACCTTGCTTCCCTGAATGATGAAAACATATTGAAAGATGAGGCCATAGAGGAGAAAAACCAGGTAATTGAAGCACAAACTGCAGTAATTAATACTGCTTACTACAAAACTGGAAATGCTAAAGAATTAGTGGCTCAGGAAATCATTACAAAAGAAGGTGGAATTATTGGATTGGGCGCTTCAAAACAATTGAATGCCAATTTAAACACCAGCAACTTTGAGCAAATTGACATTACCCAAATCAAAGAAATTCCTTTGAATGGAAAAAAAGCAGAATTGGTAACCAACCACCCTGCAGATAGCTATAAAATCGAAGGAGAAGATAAAGAAGTATCAAAACTTGTAATACTTAGCCCAGAAAAATTCTGGAACTCTTCGAAATATTTAGTAGTAATGGTAGACTAAAAGAAATTAGTTTTATATTCAAAAAGGAGGCCTGATTAAGCCTCCTTTTTTTGTAGCTCTACTTTCATTTTTGTAAAATAAACTTTGGCTGCCTCTTTCACCTTCGGAGATAAAAGTAATGCCGATATCATAGTTGGAATAGCCATCAAGGCATACATTCCATCGATAAGATTAATTACAGAACTAATTGGTGAAACCGCTCCCCAAATAATGGTGGCCACATAAAAGTATTGGTAATAATGTTTGTACTCGGCTCCAAAAAGGAAGGAAGTACATTTTGTACCGTAATAAGAAAAGGAAAACAAGGTAGAAAAAGCAAAAATCAGTACACACCCTACCAATAGAAAAGATCCTGTCTGAGGCATCACTTTATTAAAAGCATTAGCTGTTAAAGTAACCCCATTTGCATCTCCGGTTTCCCACACGCCAGTCACTATAATGGCTAGCGCTGTCATCGTACAAACTAATAGCGTATCAATTGCCGGCCCTAACATCGCCACAAGTCCTTCCCGTATAGGTTCGTTGGTTTTTGCGGCACCATGCATCATTGGAGCAGTTCCTATTCCAGCCTCATTTGAAAATGCGGCTCTTCTTACTCCCTGCCTGATCACTTCTCCAACTACCCCTCCAACTACCGCATTACCTGTGAAAGCATCTGAAAAAATCAGTGCAAAGCTTTGGGGAATCATGGCGTAGTTTGCCAAAAGAATATATAATACAACTACCACATAAGTTACTACCATGAACGGCACCATCTTACCTGCTACCGAAGCAATTCTGTGGATTCCACCGAATATAACCAGGGATACAATAAGGACAATAATTACCCCTGAAATAAAATCTGACAAGGCAAATGGCCCGATAAACTCCATAAATTCCGGAGTTTCGAGCAACCAGCTGTTTGGAATTAAAATTACATCCCTTACTACCTGAGTAAGCTGGTTAGCCTGAAATACAGGTAAACATCCAAAAAGCCCGGCAATAGAAAATAATACCGCAAGGGGTTTCCATTTTTTCCCAAGCCCTTCCATAATCACATACATCGGTCCTCCCTGTATGTGGCCTGCAGAATCTCTTCCCCTATACATAATTGCAAGCGTACAGGTGAAAAATTTTGTGGTAATTCCTAAAAGAGCACTCATCCACATCCAAAATAGTGCACCAGGACCACCAAGAGTAATGGCAACTGCTACTCCACTGATATTTCCCATTCCCACAGTTGCAGCAATTGCACTTGCCAGGGCTTCATAATGATTGATATCTCCCGGATCATCAGGATCATCATATTTTCCCCTTAAAACATTAATGGCATGTCCTAAATATTTGAATGGTAGAAACCTGGAGTATAAGGTAAAATAAATTCCTCCACCAACTAATAAAAATAACAAAGGTGGACCCCAGGCCAGATTACTAAAGGCCTGTAAAAATTCTTCAATTTGCTGCAAACTTAATGTGGTTTAATGAACGCTGTGTCTGTTTTTATTTCTTTAAGATTTTCTTTTCTATAGCTTCTACAATTCTATCCACTCCATCGAAAAGGGGAGCAACAACAGGAATATTGAGTGCTTTTTCATTTTCTACCTGAAAAGCCCTGGCTTGTTCCTCATTTACTTCTTTGGTATTTAGGGTTACTCCAATGGTTTCTGATCTGTAAATCTTTATTAAATCTATTTCCTCCTGTAGGGTAGGAATGGTAACTTTATATCCTTCACACCCCTGAAAATATTTTCTTACAGGGTCGTGTTGCAAAATGGTATATTCTGCATTACCGGAAATCAGGAACTCTGCTCCACATGGCCCGTTCGGATTTCTTAAGGCAGATTGTCCTTCCAAAAAGATGATATCCGGATTTTCATTTTCAAAACAGGAAACAATGGCGTGCTCTACTTCTCCAGAAATAAAATCATTAAGTGTAGAATCGAAAATAAAACCATATTTTCCACCCTGCATCCAGCCGGTCTGACCGGTGTAGATCATATGAGCATTATACCCTTTCTCCCGCATCGCTTCCATTAAAAACCGGGAGGTGGTTCTTTTGCCCATATTGCAATCTGTACCTATTACAGCCACAATTGGTGTGGTCACTTTGCTTATGGAGCCATTCCAAAAATGTAATTCTTTACTTGGTTTTGGCTTCCTTACATCTATCAGGTCAACTTTATTCACCTTTGCCAATTCCACAATTTCAGGTTTATCCTCTAAAAACTCATGGAGTCCACTCACTATGGAACAGCCAATTTTGATAGCCGATTTGATATAATCAACCATTTCTGAAGGTAGGTACCCTCCTTTTGTAGCAATTCCAATGATTAAATAATCGGCTTTTTTTGGAGATTCACTATGAAAAGCCTCTACACTTTTATAGATAGGAATATTTCTTTTTTTTCCATCCAACAC
This sequence comes from Flexithrix dorotheae DSM 6795, assembly GCF_000379765.1. Lineage (GTDB taxonomy): Bacteria > Bacteroidota > Bacteroidia > Cytophagales > Flammeovirgaceae > Flexithrix > Flexithrix dorotheae. Next base: position 277,838 of record NZ_KB903487.1, on the reverse strand, counting down.
CTCACCTGCATCCTGCCCTTCAAATTTATCATCTATAATACCTACAATATTATATCGTTCAGTTCCTCTGATTAAGCCATGTGCTGTTTTTGCGTTTTTTGTATCTAGTAACCCACTGGTTAATACAATTGCGTTGCCGTCCATTCTTTTAGCGTTATTAAATTTTTACTAGTTGTATATTAAATTGGTTGTTGGAAAAAGTCTGAAAAATTGATTCCAATACACCTTAAAATATATGCACAATCAATTCACATTTCCCAGATTAATTCTTCAAATGTAGTATCAAGGAGTAAAAAAACAAGGTGAGAGATTTGAAATAAGCGAATCAATTCCCAAAATCAAAATGAAAAGCACTTAATTTTCAGAAAAGATAAATAGATGGCTTATTCAATTACCGCAATTTTCCCCACAAAAGCATCTTCTCCATCAACTGAGGCACTATAAACTAAATAAACTCCGGTTTTAGCATGTTCTCCATTATAATTGGCAACATTCCAGGTAGCTGTGCCTCCATTGGCCTGGGTATCCCAAATTAATTTTCCAGTAATATCTGTGATTTTTACAGAGGAGTTGGGAGTCAGGCCGGAAATACTGACCAAACCATTGTAATTTGGCCTAACCGGATTCGGAAAAATCTTTACATTCGAATAATCCTGTTCACCCGTGGTAGCTGTTCCTCTATAGGAAATTAAACCGAGGCTGGTCCCTATAAAAACTTCCCCTGTAACTGGATGAATTCCTATATCAATAATTTCATTGGAGAGCAAAGGGCTGTTATCCTGATCAAAAAAGGAAATTAATTCTGATCCATCACTGCTAAAAAGCCATATTCCATTGTTAGTCCCAATCCATTTTCTGTTCCCTCCATCCACGGCTAAAGCCGTAATTTTTTCACTGCTTAGTAAGGGGCGACCCTCAAACCTTGGCGTAACTGCATTTGCTCCTTCTTCTGTAAATGCCGAACCGGGGCTGAAAAATTCTGCCACGCCTTCATCCGTACCCACCCAAATACTGCCATTTAAATCTTTCTCCATGGCATTTATATTTTTGTTGGGCAATTCTCCCTGTCCAAACTGATCCGTTAAATACCTGGATTCTCCGTTGTCATTAAATACCAGAATTCCTCCTCCCAAATCCGGACTTAGTCTAACCCATTTACTTGCAAAATCATCCTCTAAAATAGATAGCGGAAACCTGGTAGCCTGTTCCGCAAAATAATAAGATTGCCATTCCCCCTCAAGATTTAAGCTGTGGATAGATGGATTTCCTATTTCAACTCCATGATTTGCCACCCAAACCGTTCCATTGAAATCTGTAAAAACCCCGGTGATTAAAGTATCTCCGGAAGTAGAGGGACGAAACGGAGCATTCAAAACCGGGCTAAAATCATTTTCAGTAAGATTCCACTGCAATAATCCTTTACCAAATGAACTCAGATAACCTGTATTATTGATTTCATTATAAGAAAATGAATTTAAATCTGGCAGGTCAGGTATTCTGGTCAGTTCGAGCTCATTATTTTCCAGGGAAGTATAATTGGTCCATTTTCCATCCTCAAAAACATAAAACCCACTGTAGTTTCCATTTGCGGTATAATTATTATCGTATCCTCCGGAAGTAACCAGTATCTTATTCTGAAAAAAGGAAATTGAAAAATTACTGGGATCAAAAGTGCCTTCGGGAATATAATTTTGAGTGTTATTTCCATCAAAAGCCACTAATCCTTTAGTCTGATCGGCAAACCATAAAGTTCCGGATAAATCATAACCTGCCTCTTTTGGACTGTTAATTTCAGCCTCGGGAAATGACTGAATAGAAAAATCCGAATTGATTCCGAAAATCTCATTGGTTGTACTAAGTAAAACCTGATTTTCAGCCTGATTCAAATTATGGTAAACTTCATTTTCAGCAATGGGTAATTTTTGCCAATCATCTTTCTGATAATGGTAAAGCCCATCATTTTCAATGGTAAAAAAGACTGTTTTGTTCAGTGCAGCCACATTATAAATACCACTGGTTTGGGCCGTATTTATAGTTCTCCAATTGTTAAAATCTATTCGATTGACATCATCGGCCAGTGAGGCGGTCATAAGCCCCTGTTCCGAAGCCAAATACAAACTGTCCGCTGTGTTTGCACTGGCAAAAACTTCAATTTGTGCAGCATTATTCCCTATCTGTGTATACGATTCCTTTATTTCATATTTAATAATATCGAGTTGTACCACGCCAAAACTGGTCGAGAGGAAAGCAAAATTTTTGAAAAAAGAGATATGATTAATCCTTTTCTCCTCAAACTCTGCATTTAGAATCGATCTGATATTTACAATACCATCCTCATTTATTAAATCAATATTTCCATTGTAGTAACCAATTACAAGGGTTTTATAAATGGAAGAATAATTCAGACTTGTAATTCCCACATCACTAAGGTCATTTACTTTGGACAAAACATTTAAACTTTTATCCTGCTGGTCGAAATAAAACAATCCATTTTCTGACGAACAGTAAACTTTACCATCGGCCACTGTCATGGCTTCAGCATTATGATAGGTAAGGTGAGTCCTCCAGGAGCCAACAGGGATATTTTTTTGGGCAAAAAGAAAATGAAATGAAAATAGAAAAAGGAAAAAATTTATGGTTTTAATACCCATTTTGTAAATTCAAATTAAAAAAAGGAATTTTATGCATCAGTTTTTATTTTCCCGAGAAGCTGTAGCTTAGTTATAATTACCAAATTTATTCTCTATTTTATGACTGATTCTAAGGACAATAATAATCAAAAATTAAGTGGATGGAGATTAAAAATCCATGAAATTATTTTTGAAGCAGATACCTTCTGGGGAAAAACCTTTGATGTTGTCCTTCTGATTGGAATTTTGCTAAGTGTTTTAATTGTGTGCCTGGAAAGTGTAGTAGAAATAAGAGCAAAATATGGTCATATTTTAAAAATTGCGGAGTGGACCTTCACAATTATGTTTACCGCTGAATATTTGGCCAGGGTATTGTCGGTAGTCAGGCCCTCCAAATACATTTTTAGCTTTTTCGGTTTAATTGATATACTCTCCATAATTCCTACTTACCTGGGTATTTTCTTTGCCGGAGCACATACACTTTTAGTGCTAAGAATTTTCAGGTTAATCCGGGTTTTTAGAATTTTCAAACTGGTGAGGTATGTGGGAGAAGCCAAGCAACTGGGCATGGCGCTTCGGGCAAGTTGGGCAAAAATCTCGGTATTTTTAATCGTAGTAATTAGCCTTTCGGTATTGATGGGTTCCCTGATGTACCTCATTGAAGGCAGGGAGAATGGCTTCACCAGTATTCCTAAAGGCATTTATTGGGCAGTTGTTACACTTACTACCGTTGGCTATGGGGATATTGCCCCCCAAACGGTGATTGGGCAAACCCTTGCTACCATTATCATGATCATGGGATATGGAATTATTGCTGTACCAACTGGCATTGTTTCTTCAGAATTAGTAAAATCTCACAAGAAAGAAATCACCACTCAGGTTTGTCATCATTGCGCCAGAGAGGGCCACGATATAGATGCTGAATTTTGTAAATTTTGTGGGAGTAAATTGTAATTCTTCAAAATAATGCCATACAAAAAACCACCGCCACCAGTGTATTAAAAAAATTCACACTATGATTATTTAATAACCCTTTTTGCTGCAGGGTTGCTCCAAGCACTGAATCGGTTAAATTTCCGATTATTCCCGAAATAAAAATTAAGGTAAAAATGAATAGGCCGGATTGAAAAATCAATAAATAAAAAAGCGCAATAATCAGGCTGCCCACTACACCAAAAAGACTTCCCTCCAAACTAATTACCCCATCCTTTCCCCTTTCATCCTTTTTGAAAGTAAGAATATTGATAAATCTTTGTCCATAAATATTTCCAAACTCTGAAGAAAAGGTATCGGAAGTGGCAGAGGCAAAACTGGCCACACACATGGCTTGAAAAAGCATAGAATGTTCAGGAAATACCCAGGCCAGAAAAGCAGTGAGCGCTCCTACGCCCCCATTGGCCAATGCATTAGCTACAGACCTTTTTCCCTTGTTTTTTTCAGCCAGGCCAAGTTTCTGTTTTTTTTTCATTTTCCAGGTGGAGGCAAAAGATCCTAGAAAAAAAAATATGAAAAGAAAACCCATAAGGTAAAATCCTCCTCCCAGAAAAATCATTAAGGCTATTATTCCGCCAACTAATCCGCCCAAAACATCAATTTTCCCTGAGGCAATACTGAGCAAAACAAAAATAACTACCGTGATGAGTCCCCATTGCCAGTAATCAGGAAGGCTTTCTAATATCATTCCTTTAATTTTGAAGTTCCTGTATTTTCATTATTGATAATTTAAATTCTACTAATTATGGCCAAAAACACAAGGCCAACTTTAATTTACTGCTTATAATATCTAAAATCTTCAAATATAAAACTGATTTCAGGAATCAGAATATTATTGCAGATATTTGAAGTAGCACTATTTTCAGGAAATATCGAAAAATGCCAAATAATTCGACCATATTGAAAAACACACAGTTGTTAAAAGCAAAAGCAAAGGCACTGGGCTTTGATTTTTGCGGCATTTCCAAAGCTGAATTTCTGAAGGAAGAAGCTCCAAAACTGGAAAACTGGCTAAAGCAAGACATGCATGGACAAATGCATTATATGGCCAATCATTTCGATAAAAGACTTGACCCCACCAAGCTGGTTCCCGGTGCGAAATCAGTAGTTTCTTTAATGTGGAATTATTATCCGGAAAAAGACCTGAGCAAAAATGACAATTATAAAATAGCCAAGTATGCTTACGGGGAAGATTATCATTTTGTGGTCAAACGGGTTTTAAAGGAGCTTGTGAAGCAGCTTCAGGAGGAAATCGGAGAAATTGAAGGCCGCGTATTCGTAGATTCTGCCCCTGTGATGGAAAGGAAATGGGCAGAAAAAAGCGGACTGGGCTGGGTAGGAAAAAATTCCCTGATTATTAACAAATCTGCAGGCAGCTTTTATTTTTTGGCTGAATTAATTATAGACCTGGAATTGGAACCAGACGGCCCTGTGAAGGATTATTGTGGCACTTGTACCCGATGCCTGGATGCATGCCCCACTGATGCGATTCCCATTCCATATGTGGTCGATGGGTCAAAATGTATTTCTTATCTCACAATAGAGCTGAAAGAGGAAATTCCCTCAGAATTTAAGGGAAAGTTTCAAGACTGGATTTTTGGATGTGACATTTGCCAGGATGTTTGTCCATGGAACAGGTTTTCCAGGCCTCATCAAACGCCTGAGTTTATGCCTCACCCAGATCTTTCTCAAATTTCCAAAAAAGAATGGGAGGAACTTACCGAGGAAACATTCAGAAAAGTCTTCAAAAAATCAGCTGTAAAACGAACAAAAGTAGAGGGCCTGCGCAGAAATATCAAATTTGCCAAAAATGAAATGTAGGTGGCAAAGACTGGGAAAAACAGACAATATTTTTTAGATATAGGGGTTTTGGATTTGGTAATTTACCAAAACAGCTGGAAGAAGCCACCCTACATAGTGATAGCCTCTTAAAAAATCCAGCTGCCAGGAGTTAAAAAAAAATACACTACGAAGTAGTGTTATTAACTCAAATCTTAAATATCGTTTGTTAGGGAAATCCTTAACAAGCGATTTTTTTTATTATGGTAAATAGAACCATTTTAAATGGCTACAATTCTTAAGTGCAAATCTCTAATTAATTTTACTCCCATAAAAGAAAATAGCAAAAAAAAAGGCATTAGCTTGATACTAATGCCTGATAGGGTTTGTTTTTGTTGTTTTCTAGCACACCATGAATTCCTGATGCTTACGAAAACAATTTTCAATTACTGCCAAATATTTTGCTCCGAATCTTAAAGTACACCATCTTTTCAACTCCATTACTTCGTTTGACATGATTGCGTTGATTGCTTTCTTTAGCTCTTTCTCGAAAAGCTTACCGTCAAAGCTTACTTTCTCCAGGATTACTTTAAAGTATTCTAACATAAGCACTAGTGTTTTTTGATTTGTTAAACAAATGTTAAATGGTTATTAGGAAAAGAAAAGATAGAAAATTATCTTGAAATTTGAAAAAAATAGGATATGATTTCGATCAGGTTCTGGCATAAATCCAATTAGTTCTATGAATTATTCAAAAGTTACCTCGGTTTTAATTTTTTCAATATTAAGTATCGTTCATATTGAAGCCTATTGCCAAAATATTTCGATAAAACTTGGTAGGGCAACAATTGGGGTAAATGAAACTTTTCAAATTACCTTTACGGTAGAGAATGAAAGGTTTGTTGAAAACTCTCCTTTTCCGGAAATAGCCGGGTTTATCCAACAAGGCACATCTTCCTCAAAAGCAACTAATTACGTTAATGGAAAAATTTCTTCCAAGGAAAGTGTTACTCAAAATTACCTTCCTACTGGTCAGGGGACTTTTGTACTCCAAGCATTTTCTATGGAAATAAATGGGAAAAAAGTAAGCTCTCCCGGTACTACCATAAAAGTAGGCCCGGCAGTAAATCAACAAAAGCAGGATCCCTTTGCAGAGTTTTGGGGAGCAGGAAGAGACAATGATAATCAGCAGTTTGTAAATGTGCAGGACGATGCTTTCTTTGCTATTACCTCTAATAAAAAGAAGATTTATGTAGGTGAATCATTTAATTTAAGCATTTCTTTCTATATCTCCCTTAAAAACCGGGCAAAAATGGATTTTTATAAAATCAGCGACCAGCTTGGTGAAATATTAAAAAAAGTAAAACCTGATAATTGTTGGGAGGAAAACTTTGGTATTGATCAGATAAACCCGGAATATATTACGCTCAACGGAAAACAATATACGCAATATAAAATCTACCAGGCTTCATTTTTCCCACTTACCAGCAAAGATATTGAAATTCCTTCTGCAGGGCTCAAAATGATTAAATACAAAGTGGCGAAAAACCCTTCATTCTTTGGCAGGAACATGCAGGAGGATTATAAAAATTTCTATTCGAAGCCCATTAACATCACTGTGATGGACCTACCTGAAAACCCACTAAAATCCATGGTGAATGTGGGTAACTACCAATTAAATGAAAAAATTAGTGCCAATATCCTTGAAACTGGCAAGAGTTACCAATATCAATTTACTATATCGGGAGAGGGAAATGTAGCTGCGATTAAACCCATCTTATTACCAAAAGGAAAAGATTTTGATTTTTACCCACCAGCCATCAGCCAAAAAGTAAACAGGGCAAACAACAGGGTATTCGGATATAAAAGTTTCCGTTATCAGATTCAGCCTAGAGAACCTGGAGAATATAATCTTTCAGACTATTTTAAATGGGTGTATTTTAATACGAAAACAGGAAAATATGAAACCCTTGAATCTGATTTAATTGTGCAGGTCATTGGCGAAAGCAAAAAGGAAAATATCATTTCCTCAAGCGGTCCTACAGGATTTTACGAAGAAATCGACAATGCCAGCAACAATCTTTCCAATAGAAATACCCCTTATTGGTTCACTATAGGTGCAAATATCAGCCTGGTAGTTATTTTGATCACGCTGGGGATAGTCGCTACAAGAAGGAATGCCTAAAAATTAATTGTTACATTTCACGCAAGTGCCGAGTATAAGCAGGTTGGCCTCCTCCTTGGTATATCCATTCGGAAGTTTAATTTTTTGGATAGGAATGTTATCCAGGCAAATGGTATCACCACAGGTTTGACATTTGAAATGTACATGTTCGTGATTGTGTAATGCTGGTTCGCAATCAGTCCCACACACGGCATATTTCACAATATTCCCTTCGTCCAGAACTTTATGCACAATACCATTGTCCAAAAAAGTCTTCAAAGTCCTGTAAATAGTAACTCTGTCGCATTGCCCTTCCAATTGTTTTTCAATATTATATTCGGAAAGAGCCGCCTCAGCATCCATAAAAATATCCAAAATGGTGCATCTGCTATTTGTAATTCTTAATTTATGATGTGAAAGAAGTTCTCTTGAATTCATAATAAGGCCCTTTTAATTTTTTAACTACATGAAGTACGGTTTTGTTTTCATCCTACTTTCCTTTTGCAAATTTAATCAATTTCTTTGGCAAGAAGCTATCTATGGATATTTTAGGGTTTTTATTGGGAGAAAATCAAATTTATTTATGAATTTGTAATTCTTGATTATCTTCAGCCATTAATTTATCAGGCTGTTTTTTACCTGAATAAGATTTTTTATACATGAAATTTCCCTTCCTTTCAAATATCAGGAATTTACTTTACACCCTGATTGAAATCCATTGGCAATTCATTATAATTATTCTTATTTTTTTTTAACTTCAATATTAATTATCGGATAAGTCTTCAATAATAGAATGAAAGACCATAAATATAATATACTTTACCTGGATGATGAGGAAAGCAACCTGAGAATTTTCAGAGCTGCCTTCAAACAATTTTACAAAATATTTATCGCCAAATCGGGCATGGAAGGCCTGGAAGTGCTCAAAGAAAATGAAATTCATTTGATCATTACCGACCAGCGAATGCCTAAAATGACTGGTGTGGAATTTTTAGAAAGAATTCTTCATGATTACCCCGAACCAGTCAGGATTATCCTTACAGGATTTAGCGACATTGAAGATATTATTCGTGCCCTGAATAAATGTGCGATTTATAGGTATATTGTTAAGCCGTGGAACAGGGAGGAAATGAAACTTACTATTGATAAGGCTTTGGAAACTTATCAATTAAGGAAGGATAACCTATCCCTGGTCAATGAACTCAAACAAATAAATGCCAATCTGGAGGATAAAATAAAAGAAAGAACTGCTGAGCTTCTAGAAGCTAAAGAAAAAGCAGAAGAAGCTTCAAGGGCCAAGGAGCTGTTTCTTTCTACCATGAGTCATGAAATTCGTACGCCCCTTAATGCGATTGTAGGGGTTTCTAACTTGCTGAAAATGGCCGATATCCCTCAGGAACATCTCGACAGTATCGAGATTCTTGAAATTTCAGCCAACAATCTCCTTGTTTTAATTAATGATATCCTGGATCTCTCTAAAATTGAGGCGGGTAAAATTGAGCTGGAGTCCACCGATTTCAATTTAAAAAACCTGATCAGGGGAATACACAAAACCCTGGATACCAAAGTTTCGGATAAAGGGCTTGATCTGGAGTTGGATTTTGACGATCAGTTACCTGATTTTATTGTTGGAGACCAGGTAAGGCTTGGGCAAATTATCACCAACCTTCTGAGTAATGCTGTAAAGTTTACGGAATATGGTTTTGTGAGAACTACCGTAAAAAAAATAAAAGAGAGAGACGATGAAGTTGATTTGCTTTTTATCATCCAGGATTCGGGAATAGGAATTTCCGAAGAAATGATCAATAAAATTTTTGAAGATTTTTCTCAGGCAAGTACGGATACTACCCGAAAGTATGGTGGGACTGGTTTAGGCCTGGGAATTACCAAAAAGCTAGTGGGCCTTCACGGTGGAGAAATTATTGTAGAAAGTGAAGTAGGAAAAGGTTCTGCCTTTAAATTTCAAATAAATTTCCGAAAAAGTGATAAGGTAATTGAAGATGAAAGGCTTACCATCAAAAGCCAAGATGAACTCAAAGACCTGGAAGGGCTGAATATTCTGGTAGTGGAAGATAATAAATTTAACCAGGCTATTGCCAAGAAATTCCTTACCGGTTGGAATGCGGAAGTGACTTTTGCCAACAATGGTGTAGAAGCCTTGGAAATTCTTAAAACAGACCGCTCTTTCAAGATTATCCTAATGGATATTCAAATGCCTGAAATGGATGGTTATGAAGCCACCAAACAGATCAGGAGCTTGCCTCAACCCTATTACCAGGAAATTCCTATCATTGCGCTCACAGCCTCTACTTTATCCGGAGAAAGGGAAAAAGTGCTTAAGGCTGGGATGAATGACTTCGTAATGAAGCCATTTAAACCTGAAATGCTTTATGGTACTATTCAAACCTTCTCTTCAGGGAAAATTGCTGGTGGAAATAAAGAGGAAAAAGAAGAAGAAAAAGAAGCACAAAGAGGGGAAATTAAATTTGGAAGGTTTAAAAGAATGGTGGAAAATGATGCTTCATTTTATGCTGAACTTCTTGAGTTGACTATTGAAGATTATAAACAATTTAAGGAAGAGTTTGATGAGTCGATTGACAAATCCGAACATGAAAAAATAAGTGAGATTTGCCATAAAATCCGTCCCAGTTTGATTACACTAGGGCTAAAGTGGCTGGATGATGATATATTGGCCTTAAGGGGAAAATTAAAAGAGGAACCGCCAAATTCTGAAAAAATACAGGCAGAAAAAGAAAAAATAATCTATAACCTGGATTTTGTAATGGAGAGTCTTCAAAAAGAGTTGGATCAGGTCTAGGATTTATAATAGTGGAAGGCCGTACATTAAAAAGGATCGAATTTGTCGAAGCCAGTAAATTCGATCCTTTTTTGTAGAATAATATCTATTTTTTTGCAATACAAAAGAAATCGAAGCAGTCATCAGCCCGATCGGAAACCAGGTAGTCTTCAATAGTGACATCCAGAACCAACTGATTATTTTTCTTTTGAAGAGATTTTCTATTGAGTCTGTTTAGAATATCATAAGGCACCTGTAAAACCTGTCTGGGCAATCTGTATTGCAAATTGAAAATATCAAAACGGGTAATTTTTCTTACTGATTCTTTATTACTTTCATAATAATCTATCACTTTTTCACTTCCAGTTATTCCTTTCAAATCCACTTCCCCGAAATGTTTTCCCATCAACTCCTCCAGCTGAGTTGCCGTGTACTCTCTTACATGCCAGGGATTTCTCGTAAGTGAAAGTTTGATATTTGGTGTAGTGATAATCGCTTTTCCTCCGGGCTTCAAAACCCGCTGAATTTCCCTGACGAAGAGATTATCATCATAAATATGCTCAATCACCTGAAATGAAATCACAAAATCAAATGAATTATCTTCTAAAAAACTTAATGGCGGAATATTTTCGTGAATAAACTTAAAGTCAGGATATGCTTTCTGATGTAAATCCAGCAACGCTTTATTTTTATCAATTGCGGTGTAATTGTCACATTTTTCAGCCAAAAGCTGTAATCCCCTTCCCGCACCACATCCAATTTCCAAAACATCACCAGAAATTATTTCTGCTGCCTTTACATAGGCATAAAATAGTCTTTGATGGATTACATTATCACTTTGATCTTCATGTGAGGTAATTTCCGTTGTGCTAAACATTTTTAAATCAGTGCTTTAAAAAAATGAATTAAAATCATCTGCAATAGTAATCCAAAAAACAGGAATGCTATAAACGCTTAAAATTCAACAAGTTAAAAAATAGTTGTGCGGTATTTTGCACGACTTTTACCAATTTTCAATTGGATATAAAAATTTGAGCAAAAATAGGTTATTTTGCAATGAAGGACCAGCAATTCTACTTTTCTGAATTTTTTATCATTTCCTCCAGTAATGAAACGGTAAAAAATCCAGAAATTTTTCAAAATTGAATTCTATATCACTTTTCCTTGTGTTTTAGTGTCCTAACCATGAGAGCTTCATACTTTTTATGAAGAGAGTCCTCAAAAAATTGCCTTTAGGGATATAGAACCAGTTATTCAAATCAGCAAAAAATGAAACAAACAAAAAGTCTATTATATTTTTCATTAGTGATTATACAGTGTATTTCGGTAAACTGCCTGGCCGGAGTACTGAAAAGCGAAAATCATTATATCGCAAACCCTATCTATTGCAGTATTAATCTTATAGACCTTGGATCAACCAAGAGAGTGGAAGTAGCTTTCGAAATCAGCCGTTTATCTAATTCAAATACGCCCGATCAGGTAGAAATTAATTATCTCATTGAATCTCAGGGGAAGGTAGTTTTAGAAAAGAAAATTGATTTAGGAGAAACCAGTGTGGAAAAAATCAATAGTACATTTTATTTCAATTTTTCCATTGACAAAGACAATCAACCTGGCTCGGTGCTAAAAATTATCATCAGGGATATGAAAACCAATGATGTGATTGAAAAACAAGCCATTCTCTCAGAAGCAAAAACAGCAAATTCCGTATCATTCGGATTAAAAAACCTTTCCAATAAAAACCATAATACTTATGTAATGGAAGGGGATTCTATTTCTTTTCCAGATCTGAACGGAGATTTCCCAATCTATATCACCCGTTTCGATTATGAATTTTTACCTGCTGCCCCGCCCATGGGAAATGGAATTGGAAGTGGAGCAAGAGAACTCAGGGTAGATTCCATGATTGTGGTAAAAAGCAATCAGCCATTTACCCTGGATAAAAAAACCTTGTACTTTGCCCAATCTGATTCCTCCTCTACAATTGGAATAGGCTTTATAGTTGTGGACAAGGATTATCCTAAATTTAGCAATGTGGAAAAAATTGCTAAATCCATGATTTATATTTCAACTGATAAAGAAATCCAGTCTTTTCTAACCGCAAGAGACAAAAAATCAGTACTGGATAATTTTTGGATAAATTCGGGAGGTAGCGTGGAAAATGCCAAGAGGTTAATCAAAACCTACTATCAAAGGGTGGCTTATGCCAATAAAAATTTCACTACTTATAAGGAGGGCTGGAAAACAGATAAAGGAATGATTTATATCGTTTTTGGCAGACCGGATGAAACTTATGAAGTGGAAAATGGGGAAAGATGGGTGTATTTTCTGGGCAAGAAAAGAGATCGGGTAACCTTTGAGTTTTTCAAGAGGAATAATATTTTTAGTGGAAATCATTACGAATTAAACAGATCCCCTCAATATAAAAAGGTTTACTTCACACAAGTATCCAAATGGAGAAAGGGAGAATTAGAATATGAATAAATAGATTGATTGTCCTTCCGAAGATCACTTTTTTCAATCATTTCTAAATTATTTAATTTAATATTCTTGCAATTTGATGTTTTCTCTTTTGTTTTGACAAATTTTAAAATGGTAAATGAACAAGAGAGTTTGCCTCTTTATTCAAAATAATGGAGTTTAACCTCTGTTTTTTCTTTCTGATACTGATATATAAGTTGAACTAGATTGGATACTTATTTAACTTTTATAGGAGATATCCACGGTTGCTTTGAGACTTTCAAAGCATTATTAGGGAAAATTCCCGTGCAAGACAACCGTATTGTTTTGCTTGGAGATATTATTAATAAGGGAAAAAGGTCTTATGAAACCTTTTCCTTTGTAAAAAAGAATAACTTTGAGATGCTTTTGGGAAATCATGAATATTATTGCATGAACCGAAATAAAGCATGGGCAAAAGAATTGTGGCTGAGAATGGGAGGGATGGAAACAATCAAATCAATTAAAAATTGCCTAAATATTGATTCAAGAGACCAGATTCAGGAGATTCTTGCAGAAATGTCATTTTTCTTTGAAGCCTCTAAAAGATATATATTGGTAGAAAATGCTAATGGGACCAAAATCCTGGCTACTCATGGAGGTATAAACAGCAAGATTTTCAGGCAGAATAATTACAAAATAGATTTAAGCCTGAGTATAGATTTAAGAATTCCCGGCTCTTTTATTTTTAATAAGTCAGAACTGGCAAAAATTCCCAATTGTATTCAGGTAATTGGCCATCAACCTACCGAGTATTGGAAAATAAAGTCAGAAATCAATTATAAATTGGACACTGGTTGTGTTTATGACAGGAAGGGAATGGGGTGGCTGTCTGCCATTATGTTTAATTTAAAGGAAGATCGACCACCAACTTTTTTCCATCAGAAAAATATTGATTGATCCTCCGCCCCATTAAAGAAAGGATAATATTTTTATTCTAAAAAAATTAATGGGGCTGGCAAAAGAAGGAGGTTTAAATAAAAGAAAACAAAAAAGTATGTATAAAAAATTTAATAGAGGAAGAGGCAAAAAACCTGAAAGCAGTGCTTTAATTTATGGGATTAATCCAATTGCAGAAGCACTTGAGGCGGGCAAGGAAATCGACAAATTATATATTCAAAGAGATATAAAAAATGACCATCTCAAATCATTGGTCAATATGGCCAACGATAATAATGTACCAATAGCTAAAGTTCCGCTCGAGAAACTCAATAAATTCACCTTAAAAGCCCATCAGGGTGCGGTTGCATTTCTTTCTTCTATTACCTATGCCTCTTTGGATAATATCATTACCAATTTATTTGCAGAAGGGAAAACTCCATTTATTTTAATTCTGGATCAGATTACAGATGTAAGGAATTTTGGGGCCATTTCGAGAACTGCAGAATGTGCCGGAGTAAATGCAATTGTAATTCCGCATAAAGGGGCTGCTCAAATTGGTCCGGATGCGCTCAAAACCTCTGCAGGAGCATTGAACCACATTCAGGTATGCAGGGAAGTTAGTTTAAAAGATACCGTGAGGTACCTGCAGGATTCTGGTTTACAGGTAATTGCCTGCACCGAAAAGGCAGAAGAAGATATCTATAAAATTGATTATACAATTCCTACTGCTATAATTATGGGCTCGGAAGAAACCGGAATATCCAATGATTTGATCAGGATAGCGGATGAACTGGCTAAAATCCCCATGTCCGGAAAGGTAAGTTCCTTAAATGTTTCGGTTGCCACCGGTACAGTTCTATTTGAAGCTGTAAGGCAAAAAATTAAAGCCAGTTAAACTTATTGGCTTTAATTTGGTTTTTATTGACATTAAAACTTTAGGAGAATTAAAATCACTACTTACCCTTCACTTCACACCTACTTTCTCAATGGCATCTGAAATCAAAAAAATTCTGATCATCCGGTTTTCCTCCATTGGTGACATTGTGCTTACCACTCCGGCTATTCGTGCAGCAAAAACCCAACTAAAAGATGTGGAGGTACATTTTGCCACAAAAGAACAATACCGAATCATAGTGGAAAATAATCCTTATATAGATAAAGTCCATTATTATAATGAAAACCTGGGACAGTTAATAAAAAGCCTGAAACAAGAAAATTTTGATTTTGTAATCGATCTGCATAAAAACCTTAGGACGAAAATTATAAAGACCCAATTGGGGAAAAAATCTTCCTCTTTCCAAAAATTGAATATTCAAAAATGGCTTTATGTAAATTTTAAGGTAAATAAATTACCCAATGTGCATATTGTGGATCGCTATCTAGATGCTTTAAAGCCTCTGGGTGTAAAAAATGACGGACTGGGACTCGATTATTTTATTCCGGAAAAAGATGAAGTAGAAGTATCCTGGTTGCCGGAAACCCATCGGGAAAAATACTTTGTATTTGCTATTGGTGGACAGCATGCCACTAAAAAACTTCCCTTAAAGAGAATGATTGAGTTGTGTGACAGAATAAATAAACCTGTCATATTATTGGGAGGAAAAGAGGATGAGAAAACCGGTGAGGAAATAGCAAATTTTTTCGATCGATCGAAAGAAAATAAATACTATAAAAAGGGACTGGAAGAACTTAAAAAGAAAGCGGTAATTTTCAATGGATGTGGTAAATTTAACCTCAACCAATCAGCCTCTATTGTACGAAATGCTGATGCTGTATTTACGCACGATTCAGGTCTTATGCATATTGCCAGCGCTTTTAAAAAAAGAATATTTTCCATCTGGGGAAGTACCTCTCCCTTTTTCGGAATGTATCCATATAAGACCCAGTTTTCTATTTTCGAAAACAATAAAATCAAATGCCGGCCCTGTTCAAAAATAGGCTTTAAAAAATGCCCAAAAGGACATTTTAAATGTATGAATGATGTTGTTTTCGATTTCTGGCTACCATAAAAAAAGCCATTGCAGACTTGCTACAATGGCTTTTTCCTTCGATTGAAAAACCTTATCTTCCAATACCAACTCTTACAAATTCTTTTACTGTAAGGCCTTTTTTAACACTGGTAAGGTATTGCTGTACATTTACCTTTGAGTCTTTTACAAACTCCTGGCTTAATAAAGTATTCTCTTTGTAGAATTTCTTTACAAATCCTTCAGCAATTCTTTCAAGGATATGTTCAGGCTTTCCTTCTTCCTTTGCTTTTTCAATACCAACCTGCTTTTCTCTCTCTACAACAGCAGGATCGATTCCGTCTTCATTTACAGCGATTGGTTTCATTGCAGCAATTTGCATGGCAATATCCTTTCCTACAGCTTCAAAGTCCTCTCCCTCAGTATTTGAAAGGTTTACTAACACAGCAATACTTCTTCCGTGAAGATAAGCAACAACCTGCTCTCCTTTGATATAAGCATAGTTTGAAACTTCAATCTTCTCTCCGATTTTACCTGAAAGCTCAACCATGTACTCAGAAACAGCTTTTCCTTCTACCTGAAGATTCAATAAATCTTCTTTAGAAGCTGGCTTGTTAGCAACAGCTGCATCGATTATTAACTTTCCTAGGGACTGAAATTCATCAGTATTAGAAACAGGCTCAGTCTCACAGTTTAAGGTAACTGCGATTCCTTCTGATTTATCATCACTAACATAGGTATATGCATTACCTTCTGAAGCTTCCTTATCTGCTCTTTTTGCAGCAACTTTCTGTCCTTTTTTTCTAAGGATATCAACTGCTTTTTCCAAATCACCACCAGCTTCTACCAGTGCATTTTTACAATCCATCATTCCAGCACCAGTGGCTTGTCTCAATTCATTTACCTGTTTTGCTGTAATTGCCATTTTATTTCAATTTTAAATTTTAATGATCTATTCCGATGAAAATAATGATTCTGTTTATTAAGAATAAAGGGTTATATTAGATCTTCCTGAAAATAGAAGCAACTGATATAACCCCTCAAATGGATAAACCAATATCTGATTTTAACCAAGTATTAAGCTGATTTCACCTGAGATTTCAAGTCATTTAGCTCTTTTCTGATTGCCTCAATTGCCGAAGCATCTCTGTCGGCTTTTTTCTTTTTGAAGAATTCAGACTGCTGCTTTTTCAGCTCAGTGATTTTATTTTGAATCTCTGTATTTGTCATTTTTTTATAATTTTAAGAAGCAACTAATGCTTAAATTCCTAGTTATCCGCTTTTTTCTCAGTTCCAGCCTCTTCCGCTTTAGGAGCAGGAGCTTCAGCTTTCTTCTCTACTGCCGGAGCTGCTTTTTCTGCCGCCTTTGGTTTTTCATCCACTGCCTTCTTAGCCTCTTCAGCCTGCTTTAACTTAGCATCATCTTTCTCCTTTTTTCTTTCCATCAACCCTTCTTCAATAGCTTTACCAATAGTTTCGGTAATTAAAGCAATTGATTTGAATGCATCGTCATTTGCAGGAATAACATAATCAACATCACTAGGATCTGAGTTTGTATCCACCACACCAAATACCGGAATATTTAATCTTTTTGCTTCTTTTATTGCAATATGTTCTCTCTTTACATCAATCACAAAAAGGGCAGCAGGTAGTCTATTCTGATCAGAAATTCCTCCCAATACTCTTTGTAATTTTTCCTTTTCCCTGGTTTTCATCAGCCTTTCCCTTTTTGCAAGGTTTTTAAAGGCTTCATCTTTCATTAACTTGTCAATAGAAGAAAGTTTTTTCAATGACTTTCTAACAGTGGCAAAGTTAGTTAACATCCCTCCTAACCATCTCTCCGTTACATATGGCATTTTCAATCGCTCTGCCTCAGCAGAAACAATTTGCTTTGCTTGCTTTTTAGTCGCTACGAACATGACTTTTCGCCCCGACTTCACAATATTTTTAATAACCTCTGAAGCAGAATCAATCGCTGCTAAAGTTTTGTTCAAATCGATGACGTGGATTCCATTTCTCTCCATGAAAATGTAAGGAGCCATTTTTGGATTCCATTTCCTGGTAAGGTGGCCAAAGTGCACCCCAGCGTCAAGAAGATCTTTATACTCTAATCTTGGCATAAAATTATTATTTAAAAATTAATTAAAAATACTGACTGCTCAATGGAATTCTATTGAGAATACGACCAAACAGCCAAGTTGAACAATAAAAATTAACGCTTACTGAACTGGAATTTCCTTCTAGCTTTTCTTCTACCGTATTTCTTTCTTTCCACCATTCTTGGGTCCCTGGTCAGGAATCCTTCTGGTTTGATTAATCCTCTTTTCTCAGGATCAACTTCTACCAATGCTCTGGCAATGGCCAATCTGATAGCCTCAGCTTGTCCGGT
The DNA here is from genome assembly GCF_000379765.1 of Flexithrix dorotheae DSM 6795. Classification (GTDB taxonomy): domain Bacteria; phylum Bacteroidota; class Bacteroidia; order Cytophagales; family Flammeovirgaceae; genus Flexithrix; species Flexithrix dorotheae. Next base: position 259,738 of record NZ_KB903487.1, on the reverse strand, counting down.
GGTTCCTCCACCGTATACATTTACACTGATATCAAATTTACCCTGATCACCACAAGTCACGATTGGCTGATTGATGATGGTTCTAAGAATTTCTGAAGGAAAAAACTCAGTCAGAGATTTTTTGTTAACAGTAATTTCGCCTTTACCTTCCTGTAGGTAAATTCTGGCTACTGAACTTTTTCTTCTGCCTATTGTGTTAATAACTGCCATTATAATTTAATTTCTTTAGGTTGTTGCGCTTCATGTGGGTGCTCAGCACCTTCATATACATAAAGATTTTTAAATAAAGCTCTTCCTAATTTTGTTTTTGGAAGCATTCCTCTCACTGCATTTTCTATTAACAATGTTGAAGATTTTGCCTTTAAATCTAAAGGATTAGATTTTCTTTGACCTCCTGGGAAACCAGTGTGTCTCAAGTAAACTTTATCAGTCCACTTTTTACCAGTCAGCTTCACCTGGTCAGCATTAATCACAATTACATTGTCACCGCAATCTGCATGGGGGGTGTAACTAGCCTTGTACTTTCCCCTGATTATCTTTGCTACTTCGCTTGATAGCCTTCCTAAAATGGCTTCCTTAGCATCAACTAGAACCCATTCTTTCTGTGCCGTGCTTTTGTTAGCAGAAATAGTCTTATAACTTAAAGTATCCACTACCTTTATCAGTTTTGTTAAAATATTTGAGCCTTGGCCCTTACAATTTCTTCCCTTATTTGAGAAAGAATATAAAGACACCTCTCCCAAAAGGATTGCAAAAATATAGACTTAATATTTTTTATGCAAAATAGTTGTAAAAAAAGATTTGATTCTTAAGAAAGATGAGCTTCTCTGTTGAGTTTTTTAAGGTAATTTGTGTAAAAAATGGAAGAAGAATTGAGTTTCTGCTTGCCCATTTGATATTTCCATTCCAGAATTTTCTTTTTATGAAGCGTAAATGATTTTTCAGAAAACTCATTCAGGGTATCCACTTCAGGGTTTCCCGAAGCAAATATTTCTTTTTCTTTGGAGATAAAATCTTTTTGAATTTTTTCCCGCTCTGTATTATATATTTTTCGGGCCTGCTGATAATGCTTCAACACTAAGCGATTAAACCTTTCAGATTGCCACCAAAAAGATTCATCTGCCATGGAGCTTGGTTGTTTCGTAAGCCCTTCATAAATATTATTACCCGGAATAAAGAATGGCTTAAAAATAGAATTACAAGGAAGCGAAGTACCGGTGAGCCAGGTAGTAGATGGCTTGTCCTTTCTTATTTCTACCAGCATGGATCCGGTAGTTTGCAAAGGATTGAGTCTGCCCGTAGCCATCATACTTATAGAACTCGTATTTGCCATTGTTGGAGAAAAATTATCCTTTTGATTATGAGAAGATAAAATTTCAATTCCTCTCAAAACATCAAAGTTTCCTTTATAACTGTTCCCAAACTCTGCTACTTTTTTCTGTCTGATTTTACTTTTGCTCATTCGGGTATAAAACCACTCAGAATATGCTTCCCGAAAATTAAAGCTTTTACCTTTTTTAGTCCAGCCATTCTTGCTGGCAAAATCCATCAGATCCTTACTATGTAAATCAAACTCTTCCTCAATGGTGTAGCCATTGGAAATATTTCGAAATCCTTTCACAATTTGAGCGGCCCATTGTTTCCCCACAGTCTCCAGGACCCAGGCTTTTTCAGAATCGGCAATAATAAAACTATTATTATAATAGTAATTTTGATTTCTATATCCTCCGAAAGCATCCTGCCCATATTCTTCCAACAACCCTGTAATCATTCCCAAAGCCTCGTCAGCTGTTTTGCATCTTTCCAAAGCCACCCGCAACATATCCATACCAGTTAGTCCAGCATTTTTTTTATCTGACTTCACTTTTGAAAAAACTGCCTCATTTCCAATAGTGAGCCCAAACTCGTTCGTACCCATTTCTGCACCCCACATATGGAATGGCCTGGACAACAAAACTTCATAGGTAGTTTTTACCTGTGGTATTTTAATGTAAGAACATTCCAGCATATCCTCCTCCTGATCCATGGCTGGTATACGCATTATGGCCTGGGCTTCATTTGGTTCTCTGCCTGAATTTTTCCCAAATATCATGTTGCCATTGGTGGTTACTTCAGGAACGGCAATAAATGTATCGGACATGGGCTTGATGTATTTTTACGATGAAGTGAAAGAATCCTAATTTTTTACAAGAAAATTCTGCTCTAAATCACCAAAATATTTGAAATGCTGATTATTTATTATGCCCAAAGCTCTTCCGGTAAGTTCTTTCCCAACAAATGGCGTATTGACTGATTTGGATTGAATATGTTCTTTTGAGAATATCCACTCTGAGTTTTCATCGAAAATGGTAAGGCACGCCTCGTTTCCTTCCTCAATACTTATCAATTCCTGCTTAAGGATTTTTCTTGGGAATTTTGTAAACCTGTCAATAAGAACTGATACATCCATCCCTTCTGGTTTGTAGGTGTTGATAATGGAAAATGCAATTTCCAGGCTGATCATACCAAAATCAGCCAGGTCAAATTCTAATTGCTTACTTTCCTGATCCTGAGGAGAATGATTAGAAACGATCGCATCAATAGTTCCATCTTCTATTCCATCCCAAATTGCGATTAAGTCCTCTTTTCCCCTAAATGGCGGGTTCACTTTCAGGTTGGTATCAAAACCCATTAACTCATGATCGGTAAAAGCTACCTGATAGGCGGCTACATCACAAGTCACATTTAAGCCCTCTTTTTTGGCATCTCTGATTAATGAAATCCCCTTTTTTGTAGAAACATTGGCAAAATGAATTTTTCCTCCGGTGTATCTTAATAAAGATAAATCCCTCGAAATGGCTAATTCCTCTGAAATAGATGGCAGTCCCCTGGTGCCCAGCATAGTACTGGCTACCCCTTCATGCATATGGCCATTTTTCCCTAAATGCGGATCTTCTGGTCTGGTCAATAATAAACCATCAAATGACTGAAGATATAAAAGAGCCTTGCTCATTACTCCTGTATGCCAGATAGCATTTGTACCATCTGAAAATGCAATTGCTCCTGCATGATGCAAATCTATCATTTCAGTAATTTCTTCTCCTTCTGCATTTTTTGTTAATGCAGCTATACTGTGCAATTGCACCGGAGAAAACTTACTGGTATTTTTAATATAATTAATGGCATCTTTGGTTTGGATCACCGGATTGGTATTGGGTAAAACTGCCACATCCGTAAATCCTCCAAAAGCAGCAGCCTCACTTAGAGAAGCTATATCTTCTTTGTATTCAAACCCGGGTTCTGAAAGTGAAGACCACATATCAAACCATCCCTGAGACACAGAAAGTCCTTTTCCCTCTACTTCAAATTTGGCTTTTCCTTCGATAGGATCTTTGGAAATCTTACTAATTTCCCCCTTTTCAATAGCGATAAAAACAGCCTGATTATGCAGGGGATGGCCACTATCTATTAGTTTGATGTTTTTAAGCAGAATCTCCATTTATACTAAAAAGAAGTTGGTTTAGTGTATTTGTAAGTTGTTTGCCTCATCAAATTCAAATACGTACAAAGTTTATCCTTGCATACCCAAAACGATTCGCTATAATTGATAAAAGCGAGTTACTGTGGCATTAAGGAATTGTGAAGCAAAACTAACAAAAATTTACGGATGGCCTTTATTTATCAATTTTTTTAGGGATATAATTTTTTAGAATTTTTGCCCTTGTTCTTTTTCGTTTTTAAAATTTTCCCACAATAGCTTTTCCCTGTATTTTTTAGGAGAATATCCCGTATTTTTTTTAAATGAATTATAAAATGTCACTTTATTGTTAAAACCCGAAGCGTAAGCGATATCAATCAATTTCGCTCCCTTATAAAGTTGATGATCAAAAAGATTTATCGCATAATTCACCCTATTTTTATTTATAAATTCGGTAAAATTTAATCCGGTTTTCTGGTTAATCACCTGAGATAGCTGATGGGAAGAGACCCCTGTTTTTTCCGCAAGTTTTTTCAGGTTCAGGTCTCCATCCAGAAAAACCTCCTCTTCTTCAATTATTCTTTCAAGTTTTTTAATAATCTCATTCGAGGCACTTAGAGTCAATGTTGATTTTTTATACTTTTCTTGTTCAGTTTTTTGAGATTCCATTACCTGATCAAATATTTTAGGTTGCTGAAAACCCATATACCCAATCATAAATATGGACAGGCTCATCGTAATGGAAATGAAATAGTCATATTCCACTTTAAAAAATGGAAATTGTACCAACACAAAATAGGAAGCATAACTAAAAATGAATATTCCGAAAGAGGTCATTAAAATCTGAGCCCATTTATTTATAAGCCGATTCTCTTTACCAAATTTTTTAGCCTTCAGCACTTTTGCCAATAAAAACATATACACCATCATGTGAATCGTTTTCAAAAATGGAAGAAAGGCAAAATACCAAAAGGTGGGTTTTTCCTGAGTTACCACCAAAATTTTCTCTTCACCCGATTTGAAGTAAAAGGGAAGAAAAAATAAGGTGTATAAAATAAATGGCACAAAATGAATGGAGCTTTTTGGATACTCCGGTTTTTCCTCTCCAAATGTTGATTGGAAATAGAAAAATAAAAGTGGCCCAAAAAGAAAGGGAAAACCCGCAGTAATATTGATAATATGGGGAAAACTAAACTGATACTTAGTCCAAAAAGCCACATATTCCAATAGTGTGAGCGCAAATAGGAAAACAAAACTCCCCAAAAACAAATTCGCCTTACGATTTCCCCTTTTGAGGGTAAAAAGCATAAAACACAGAAAAAAGCCCTGAATGGAAGCAAATAGGAAAATAGTGGTCCAGGTATCGAGAGATGGGTTAATATCAGGCGGCATTTTCACTTTTTTATAAAAGATAGGGAAAAATACCACCTGTTACAAATATGCCATATCAGCTTTAAATTCTTTTCCGGGCAGGGTCTTCTCGTTTGAAAGGCCCTGTCGATTCTCACTTATCTGAATTATAAGCTAAACCCCTTTTATAGTTTCCATTTTAAATTGGAAAACCTTGGCAATACTCCTTGCCCGCATTTTGGCTTCTTCAGCTTTTTCTCCCTTAAAATTTTCATCCACAGTTTCACAAAAAAGGGCAATCCATTGTGCAAAATGAGTTCCATTGATATCCAGTGGAAGGTGTTTTGGAAAAGGCCTGCCTTTATAACTGGCTTTTCCAAACATCAAAGTCTCCCAAAACTTGTACATGGTGGGCAGATGCTCATCCCAGTTTTGGATTTTACTATTGAATACAGGTCCTAATAATTCATCTTTTCTAACTTTAAGATAGAAATTATTGACCATTGTTTTTATATCTGTATCTGTGGTGATGTCAGTCATTTTAGAATGATTTAAGTACCAGTACTTTTTTAATATTGAGTAACAACATCTCAATATCAATCTTTAATGGCAAATTATATATTAGTTATTTCTGTCTAACCACTTATTAATCGAAATTAAATTGAATCTTTTTTCTATTGCTTTACCAATACCCGCTTTTGCTTCCCAATTTCCCTTTTCATTAAAACCGGCATGGTAATAAAAAATGCCAGAATAACAATACCATTTACTATACCCGACCACTGCCTGAGTACGGGAGAACCCATAAAATCCGCCAGTACTCTTGTGATTATGGATAATTGCAAAACTACACCATAAACTACCAGAATGTTATGAAATGGCTTAAAAGGAAATCCCAGCACTCCCGGCAAAATAATAGGACCGTGGGCAAATACCATGGAAATCACGAAGCCAAGGAAAAAGGCGTGTAAAAAAGCATCGTACAAAAATGGATTGGTAAGTGAAACACTACACAGGAACACGCCACTTATCAATAACCAGAAATATCCTGAAATTAATAATGCTCCTGAATAGCGGTGGAGTCCCGGCTTTTTTACCGCTTTCATTGCCATATCGTACTGAAGTAACCAAAGAGCGGCTAATCCTAAAGAAATCCCTCCTAAATATCGCCCTGTGCCATGCCAGGGCAATACACAGCCTAAAATAAATAAGCCCAGAAAACCAAGGAATAAATATTTCTGATGATTGGGAACTGGCAAAAATTTACTCAACTCTAACCTTTCTCCACAAATGGTGAGTAAAAGAAAAGCAATCCACCAGGGAACGGCAAAAGGGTAAAGCGCTTTATTCACTAAAAATAAATTACCGACCAACCAGCAGACTGCCCCAGCCAGCATCACATATTGGTAAATTTCCGGTGATTTTTTAATGATTTGTGTATAAAGCAAACATAATCCCAGGCTACCAACAACTAATAAACTATAGGCGATATAGGTTTCCCCACGGAGCAAAAAAACTAAACTCAATCCATTCAGAAAGGGAATGATAAGGTAAAGTTTGTTTTTAAAAGTTACCGCCCTTTCCACACAGATTACCGTTCCCAGAAAACTACCTACCATCATGGCACCATGCTCTGCAATACCGGGAACGGGAATTTGCCAACCTATTCTCACCCAGCCAGTAATAATTCCAATCACCAAAGAAATCAGTACTAAAGGCATTACAAATATGATAGGTTTCTTAATCATTGAAGGAGCGATTTAAAGTGCTAAATGAATCAGTTTTTTATCATGGTTAAAAGCATTTTAAACTTTTCCGGAGCATTTACCGCATGTGGAATTTTGGCTGGAAGGATAATGGAATCTCCGGTTTTTAAATGATAGGGCTCTCCTGCTATGGAAATAATAGCCTCCCCTTCCAGTACCTGAATAAGAGCATCGAATGGCGCAGTGTGTTCACTTAAAAACTGTTCCTTATCAAAAGCAAAAAGGGTAATATTTCCATTTCCGGCTTTCAGAATTTTTTTGCTGCCAATGCCTTCTTCTATGTAGGTAATGTCATTTAGAAAGTTCTGGATTTTGCTTTTTTCGATTGTAGACTCCATGTGCTTTTTAGTTTTATTCAATAATTATTTAGAACAAAAATAAATAGCAACCACACCTTAGTTTATGATCCAAATCATAAGGCTAGTGAAATTTTAATTAAACTTCAGAAGTCCTTAGCATTTCCTTTCAATTTCAGTCCGTAAACCGGAATAAAAACCCATAATCCCAAGGCAAGAATGGTAATAGTCAATCCAGTGGCTGTTCCAAAAAAGTCCTGAAAAATTGCTCCGGTATAGCCCATTAAAGCAGAAATATCCAGCTTCAGCATGATAAAGATTCTGGACAAATCTATTGGATTAAAAACTGTCATGCCTAAAGCCAGTTTTTCTATAGGATAGGCTTCCAGCATAAGAAGGGAAAGCAGAAATAAGCCATCATAAATTACCGCCATGAACAGCCAGAACAGAATTGCCAACCCAAACCCTTTAATCTTATTTTCATTGAAAAGACCAATTAAAAAGGCTACTGCAGTGAATATAAAGGTGAGAAAAGAACCTGTGAGTATCAAAGAAAGGAAGTTCATAAATTGCCCGGAATCTTTTAAACCATAAAATAAAAATGGAATACCCATCCCAAGCAAAAAACTTACAGAAAGTGCCAGAGACAAGCCCAGGTATTGCCCTAAAAAAATAGAAGATCGTTTTACTGGCTGGGCTACCAATAGTTCTATAAAATCACGGGAATTATAAAAGTACATAATCCCGAATATGGTGCTGATGAGGGGAATCAGTATTAAAATAATATTCATTAAACTGATAATTGCCTTCAAAACATCTCCACCCAAAAACAAGAGTGTGCCTGCAATTAAAAGGTAAAAACCGAAATAGATGAAGGTCCAATGACTTCGTCCCAGATCATAAATGCTGTATTTTAATATCTTTATCATGAGTTCATTTTTTTTAAATGAATTGATTTAAACTTCTTCCAGAATTTCTGCGATTACGCCCTCTAGACCAATCTTTTTCACAGTTCCATTTAGTTCTGCCAGACTTTTTCGGAAATAGATTTTTCCTTCCAATATGTAAATGATTTCCTCTACCAGTTCTTCCACCACACTCATAATGTGTGTGGTAATCAGAATGGTTTTGCCTTTTGCCTGTTCTTCTTTTATTAATTTTTTGAGTTTGATCATGGCGATGGGATCCAAACCCACCGTAGGCTCATCCATGATAATAATGGGACTATCGAACATAAATGCCAATACCACATTTACTTTTTGCCGTGTACCTCCAGAAAGTGTTCTGAGCGATTTATCCAGAAATTTTTCTAGTCCAAACAGGCTAATTAAGGGTTCAGGATCTGATAGTGTTTTCCTTAAATCCTGAACCATTTTTATCAGTTCTTTTACTTTCAGGTTTTCGGGAAATCGGGCAATTTGTGGTAAATAACTGATTTCTTCCCTGTAAGTCCAATTGTTTTTAACCGAATTTCCATTCACCAGAATCTCTCCTTTTTGGGGTATTACCAAACCCAAAATACTTTTGATCATGGTCGTTTTCCCTGATCCATTCGGACCAAGAATCGCTACGGTTTTCCCTGAATCAATGGTAAGTTCAAGCCCTCTTAAAACATCGAGCTTACCAAATGACTTATGTAAATTATTAATTTGAATCATAGCAAAAATTTTATCTTAAAATGCACTCCTGTCTGCCGGTTTCATCAATGGTTGTTCGTCCATAAGCGTACTGGGCGTCATTACCGGCATTACTTTTTCGGCAAAATTTAACATATCAATAAATAAACTTCTGAGTAAAATAATGGAAGCCGGTACTCTGGTGATCACAAATGAAAATACTTTTACAGGACGATAAGGCTGATCCCCAATGCCATCTTTATCCAAATCATAGCCCGTATATTCACTCCAATAGTTTCTGGAAATTTTATTCGATTCAAAAGTTCTGGCATTGGTGGTGATATCAAATGTGTTAAAGAAAAAATTATTCCCTGTAAAAGTATTGTCCATACAACTGCCTAAAATTTTCATCGCCCAGCCATTGCTTTTAAAATCATTATTTTCAATTTTCATCCGGTTAGAGCCTTCCGCATAAATGCCCACCGTGTTTTCCTCAAAATAATTATTGGTGATTTCCCCATCAAAGATTTCCTTAAGCAATAGTCCATAGGAAGAAGTCCCCCAATTTTTGTAAAACTTGTTTTTTGTCATGGTGATAAACCGGGAAAACATGACCGCTACTCCTGCCCCATTATTTTGGAAAGTATTGCCGCTATAGGTATTATGGTTGGAAAACATAAAATGCAAACCGTAACGCAGGTTTCCTTCACTCACATTATCAGAAACTTTACTATTCTCCACAAACTCAAGATAAATACCATCTCTGTGGTTTTTCGCCAGATTTCCCTCAATTAAAATATCCCTGGCATACCATAAATGAATCGCATTTCCCGATGACATTTCCGCCACAGCTTCTCCAATCACTTCATTATTCCTGATCACACAATTATTGGAATGATTGAGATAAATTCCGAAAAAGGCATTCTGAATTTTATTATTTTCAATTACACAGCCTTTGTGCTCATAGACTTTTATTGCAGCCAAATCATCAATATAACTCACTCCCACATTTTTAACCACAAACCCGGAAATGGTAACACTATCATGAGCCACTGAAATAATTTCCTGATTGAGATTTTGTCCGTCAATTTCGGGAAAATTTTCTCCGTAGATGCTCAATTTCTTTTCAATTCTGATTCCCGTTTCTTTGTACACGCCATTTTTCACCACAATCTCATCACCACTTTTCGCCTTTTCAATGGCTTGTTTGATAGAACTCACTTTACAGTCAGGGCAAACCACAATGATATCCTGGGAAAAGGCACTCCCGGAAATCAACATTCCCCAAATAATGATCAGAACTTTTATTTTATTGAGCCTGTGCATACGCTTAAAAACTATAATTCAAACTCAGGTAAATATTTCTACCTGGTCTGGGAATATTCCCCCAATCCAAATGCTGATGATAATTTCGATCAAAAATATTTTCTATTCCTCCATTGATAGTAGTTGTACTTTTTTGATTTTTCAACTGAAAGGTTCCTCTCAGGTGAAATACTATATAAGAAGGTGTTTTATCCTCACCAAAATTTTCATCTATTCTATTTTGAGCCAGTCCCCATTCGGTTTCGGGCTGGATTTTAAATTTCTTGTTCCCAATTTTAAGCGCAGTAATATTTTTTAATGGGGGAATTAAAGGAAGCGGATTGCCATTGTGGTCATTTCCATAAGTAAAAGCAAAGGAAGAATTCATGTTCAACCAACTCACCGGCTTTGCCTGAAACTGCATTTCCCAACCGGATAAAGTGGCAAAAGGAATATTCTGGTAAATTTTTACGCCATTTGCCCCAATGGTCATCGGGCTAAGGGTTTCATCGGCAATTCCCATAATATAATCTTCAAATTGATAGAAAAAAGCTTTTCCCGTTACACTCCCCCATCCTTTAGTATAGGTAAAAGAACCTTCCAGTTTTCCGGCTTTCTCCAGTGCCAATTCAGGGTTTCCGATATAATCATATCCATCCTGACTATTGAATAAATAAAAACCAAACTGCTCACTTACAGTTGGTAACCTTTCTGCATAAGCCAGGGAAATTCCTGTATTCCAGTTTTCACCAATTTTCCAGTTCAGGTCTGAGGACAAAGATTTGGGCAATTCATAAAATGTTTTATCGGTATCGTACCCAAAAACCTCCAATTGTTTTTTACCAAAATCATCTATAATCTTAGAACTTGCTCCTTCAATTCTGGCATTTATGGTCAGGTCCAGTTTTTTATTTAGCGCAATAACCTCAGCAATAAATAAACCCAATACGGAACGATTCACCTCTGGCCAGGTAAGCATAAACATAGGATCTTCTCCGGGAGCATACATGGTCATTTCCGCTCTGGAAAGGTTCTGATAGCCATCTACTTTTACACTAAGCTGATGTTTCCCAATTTTTTTCAATTGCCCGTTCCAGTAAAAACCATAAGTATCACTTTTGCCTGGCATATCCATGTGCATGGCTACATCTGGTCTTTGGGTATCGTCCATGCTGTGGCGAATGGAATTGAGATAAAGCTTGGTTTCCATATTGTCCAGCCAGCCATTGGTAAAAAATTTTTGGTGAGCAACCGCAAATATTCTGGCTTTGGCAAACCCCACATCCATAGGCAAAGCCGGATAACCCACATTCCAGGCGTTGTCCATTAAAAAATCAATTTTCACCAATGCATAGGTAGCCAGTTTGTACTTGGCACTGAATGATAAATTGAATTTTTCATATTGAGAAAATGCCACTTTTTTCCCTCCGTCAGCGGTAAAATTTCCATGGTTTCTGTAGACAGAATTGATTCTATAAGCCCATTTTCCTTTGGAATGATTCAGTGAAAGCAGGCTATTCATTCCATTGGAAACACTGTGATAACCCACTCCAGCCATCCCCGACCAGGATTTATCCGCATTAAAAATGGGTTCTTTTATTTTCAGATTTAGATTTCCCCCAATGGAAGAACCGTGGAGATTGGGGAAATCCAGCGATAAACTATTCAGATTATTCGGTTCCACATAGGAAGTTACAGGGTCCATTTTGTCGGTGCAGGCTCCAAACATTCGCATGCCATCAATCGTCACATTTACCTGCCCACCAGACATTCCCCTAAAAGTAGGTTCCATGGCATAATTTCCCCTCCGCACTAAACTTACCCCTGAAGTCCTTTCCAAAATATCCTCAACAGACGCAAACTGATCTTTTTTATAAAAACTTAAGGGCTGAGTACTTGAAACTTCTTCTTCAATATAAATCTCATGCAGGGTAATTCCTTTCAGAGTATCCTGCAAATAAGGCAGGAGGTTTTGACCCTGAGTGGGGAAAACCAGCGTCAAAACAAGCAGGCTATATGTCAGAATAGTTTTCATATTTCCCTATTGAAAATTCACATCGAAATAAATATCCTCTTTTACCATCGCATCCTGTTGCTTAATTTTTAAATGAATTCTCCAAAGCCCTGTCATGGTGAAATTTACCTTGCCAGTGTACATCCCATTTCCTTCGTGCACCGGATTTACATTATTGGGTGAACCGTGATTCATGGTAGGCATTTCCGGCTCAATCTCTATTTCATAGTCAGTCACTGCGGGAAATTTCATTCCATCCTTTTTATTAATCATGATGGAAAAATCATTGATTCCCACTGTTGGCTTGTTGGGCATTGCCAGAGATACAAATAATTTGGTTTCATCATTTTCTGCTAAAAAAGAATGCATTACAGGATTTTCCGGAGCGGTAACGTCTATATCAAATTTCACCATTCCCGACTTACTTCCCTCGGCAATATCCAATTCCAGGGTCCAGCTTCCCATGTCTCCTCCGGGCATTACAAATACCACACTTCCTTCGTACAGGTTATTTTCAGTATTAATTTTTTCAGGATTGATATATGGCGAACTGTGGGACATGGTTGCCATTTTCATCATGGGCATTAGTTTAATATCTCCATTCTGAATCACATCACCACTTACAGAATCCAATAAGGCGATATAAAGCGGATTGTAACCCACTTCTAAACTTTTTGTAGTATAAACCTGAACTTTTATTCCGGCATTAGGCACATAATCTTCCAACTGCAAACTTAGTCCATATGTACTAATCACATTTGGATTAATATTTTCATCTTCGCTGCATGCTGAAAAAAGCAACAGCATTCCCATTAGTATTCCTACTATTCTATTCTGTTGAAATTCCATTTTTCTATTTAAGTTTTAATTCAAGAAATCTGTTTACAGAGCTGGTGCTCCACTTTCCCAGAGAATTTTGCACTGGATTAATATCAAGATTCCTGAATTTCGGGCGGGTGGAAATGGGAGAAGTATTGATCAGGATATTCGCCTATTTTATAAAGCGAATGATGACTGGTTTTTTCGATAGTAAGATTAAGATCAAAAGAACTGATATTAACAATGAATAAATTTTCAATACTTATTTCGGATAAGGGAGGCACGGTTTGTTCTCCTTTTTCTTCCTGATTGATCTGTAATGTTTTTTCAATATGGCATTTTCCCTCACAATGCAATTCCGGCTTATCCATATTTTCACAAAGAACAGTCACATAATATTCCTTATTGAGAAAATAATGAACCATTACTCCGGAAATTCTTATTTGCGGCAGGATTAAAAGCAGGGAAAGCAATATGGAAAATACGCATTTCATTATCTATCCTCAGAATTGGCATCGGAAAGAAGGGAGTCGGAGAATTGGTGGAAATTCTCCATTAACGACTCCCAGGTATAAACATCACCCCCATGATTATCCTTAAATTCGTTGGCTGTAACCGTATTGCTAAAAGCTGTAAGGAACATTCCCATAGGACTGGGAAGTGCTTTTGTCCTTAAAAAATTCATTCCCTCAATATTTTGGAGTGTTCCTGGAGCATTAAAACTTGTCGCCAGTAAATATTTTGTTTGTTGCTTTATTGATTCTTCTTCCTTATAAAAATGTATCAGGCATTCAACTGCATCGAATTTGTAGATTTTTCCTTTTTGAGTGACTAATTCAGCTCCATAGCGATTATCCACAATTTTCATTTTGCAATAATGACAGGCGTCCTGCCCATATCGAATTGGTTCAGGTTCTGCAGAGCAGCCGATAAGAATAATACTGACAATAAGGATGGCAAATGTTTTCATTTTAGTAAGGGTTTATGTAAAACTGATTCCTTTTAAAATCGAAATCAGTTCAATCTTAATTTTTACTTAGGCAAATGCTTTTGGAGCCTTCCTCTTTTTCCCAATAAAAAAACTCAGAAAACTCAGTACAATGGAAATTCCCATAAACAATGCACCAGTATGTGGATAAGATATGGCTTCAAAATTTAACAGCATTTTCGACCCAAATAAAGGCGGCTGGTAAGCCATTCCGGGAACTTTAATTGGTGCTTTATCACTCAGATCATGCCCGTAGTCGTATTCCCACAGGTAAAAATCATAAAGCCCCAGCACACATACCATGATTAAAATCAGAGAATAAACCAGATAAAATCTGTTGTTTTTAAAAAAGGAAAGTGCAAGTCCCAAAAGGCACAGACCTATAATTATATATGGAAAATAAGTAAGTTCGGGAATAGAATCCGGCTCTATATATTTCATCCCCACATAGTGATTAAGAATATTGATATTTTGTAGGGTATATTCAGAATCTCCGGTAATTTGATTTATCCAGATGTACATGGAAATTCCATCCGGGTATTGTGGCGCTTTAAGTGTAATTTTCCAGATGGGAAAAAGGAATAATACTAATAAGCTCAGGGAGGCAATCCACATTAAAATCCTTGGAAGGTAAGATTTCATAGCTTTAGTATTTTAGAATAAAACCTGCCCAAAATTTAGAACAGGCTTTATTCGCTTTACAGAGTAAACTTTATTGAACTGGTTGTTCGCCAACAGACCATTTCAATGGCACATTGGAATCTTTACCTGATACTCTGATATATCCCTGCATTTCCTGATGAAGTGCAGAACAGAAATCAGTACAATAGAACGGATAGACACCTTGCTTTTTAGGTTCCCAAAGCAGCGTTTCGGTTTGCCCTGGCATAATCAGCAACTCGGAGTTATTGGCCCCCAACACACTAAATCCATGAGGCACATCCCAGTCCTGTTCCAGGTTAGTGATGTGGAAATAAACTTTATCTCCTTCTTTTATTCCTTCAATATTGTCAGGAGCAAAGTGACTTCTGATGGTAGTGGCATAAACCCTCACCACATTTCCATCTCTCACCACTTTAGTTTCTTTTTCACTCTTCACAGCATGTGGGTGCTCGTTTTCATCCAGTTTGTAAATCTTTTTAGATTTCGATTTTACCAAATCTGCATGAATTCCCTGAGCATAGTGAGGTTCACCAATAGTTGGGAAATCGAGAATCAATTTCATTTTATCACCTGAAATATCATACAGCTGAGCAGAGTGATTCATTTCCGGACCAGTGGGTAGATACCGATCTTTGGTAATTTTATTCATAGCCACCATATATTTACCCCAAGGTTTTCTCGAATCTCCACCGGGAATCATTAAGTGACCAACAGAATAATAACATGGAACTCTGTCCAATACTTCCCATGTACCCAATTTCCATTTCACTACTTCTGAGGAAATAAAGAAAGTAGTATATGCATTTCCTTTTCCATCAAACTCAGTGTGTAATGGACCTAAACCACCTTCTTTTACAATCCCTGCCAAAACTTCTTCATATTTTAAGACCGGAATTCCATCTATCTCTTTTTCGAAAGCTTCATTTTCAATCGCTTTTATCATTTTATCAAATGAGTGAACCGACATATCAGCTGATAATTTACCATTCCCTACAATGTATTCTCCGGTTGGGTCAACATCCACTCCGTGAGGAGATTTTGGAGTTGGTAAGTAATAAATTAATCCCGGGCATTCATCAGGATGAAGTACTTTCACCGTTTTTATTTTTTCTGAAGTGGCTGAATGTGTTTTTTCATCATATACATTATGCACATATTCGGTAGGCATTTCCTTAAATTTCCCCTGAGCCAAATATTCTTCAGCTTTCTTCCAGTTTACAGCTGCAATAAAATCTTTGTCAAATTGAGAAGCATTTACTTCTTTTAAAGTATGGCTTTGCTCAGCATTGTAAGTAGAGAAAAACATCCAGCCATGAGATTTTCCTTTTCCGGCATGCGCCAAATCGTAGTCAAAACCTGGTAC
Organism: Flexithrix dorotheae DSM 6795; assembly: GCF_000379765.1. Classification (GTDB taxonomy): domain Bacteria; phylum Bacteroidota; class Bacteroidia; order Cytophagales; family Flammeovirgaceae; genus Flexithrix; species Flexithrix dorotheae. The sequence goes on along the minus strand of NZ_KB903487.1, from coordinate 244,101 downwards.
ATAAATCTGGAAGGCAACTTCCATATGTCCGTGTTCAGGATCTACTTTTATGAAAGTTAAAGCGCCTTTAAAGTTTTCTTTGTAAGACTCTATTGGCACATCTTGTTGTGGGAAAGGCACACTAAACCTTGTTCCTGCTACTACATATTCAGTATTTTCTGTGGTAAAAGGAGAACTGTGGTTACCGCCACTATTGGGGATTTCGATAATTTCAGCAGTCTCAAAAGTGGATAAATCTATTCGGGCTACCCTTGGCGTATTATTTCCATTTATAAAAACCCAGCGTCCATCAGGTCCACCGTCAGTCTGGGAAAGTTCAGGGTGGTGAGCATCATCCCAGGGTATAAAACCATGAGAAGTTTCAAGCATTGGTTTTGTTTCTTCATTGAAACCATAAGCTTTTTCAGCATCCACAGAAAAAACAGGAATTACTTTTAAAAGTCTTCCTGAAGGAATACCATATACGCTAAGTTGTCCACTAAAACCTCCGGAGACAATTCCATAAAATTCATCATGATCTCCCGGTTTTACATAAACACTCGAAGCGGCATCATCTCCCCCAAGAGCCCCCCCTTGTGGAGTCTGATTGCTGGAACAATTGTAGAGCACCAGCCCGACAATAGCCACCAAAATTGAGATTATTGGGATTCTTTTATTCATTGTATTAATTATTAAGTAGTTGTTAAAAAGTAGTTGTGAATCATTTTTTCACCCTCGAATGAAAGCGAGGTGAATACCTTCGGTTTATATTAGCCAGGTAAGTAGCAGGACTTTTTTTATATTGGGCAAGCTCACCTCAATATCAATTAGTGGAGTTCCACTCCGGTTAACAAATTAAAAGATTGTTATTGCGGTAAAACCTCCTACTTAAGTTTTGATAAAGCGTATCCTGAACAGCAAACAACCCTGGAATTCATGCAGGAAACCAGGGTAAATAAAGTTTATAGTGTTCTGAAATATTCTAAGATCTTCCTGGCCTGATCTTCTTTTAAATTCTGATTAGCCATAGGAGAACCATTAAATTCCATTAATAATTTTTTGGCAACCGGATCCTTTTGAACCATTTCAGTAGGATTCAGGATCATATTCATTACCCATTCAGGTGATCTTCTGTCCAATACTCCTTTTGGTGCCGGCCCAATATATTTTTCATTTGGTTTGTGGCAGGCGGTACATAGTTCGGTAAAAAGTTTTTCACCTTCCAATGCCATATCCTTATTTATTTCCCCGAGCGTTACCTCTGTTACCGGCCCTACTCCCTTATTTTTCATAGGATCTGTTTCTTCTGTTTTTTTTGGTGTAAAAATGGGGACAGCTTCCTCAGCAGTGTTATCTTTTTTTGCTTCCGATCCGCAACCGAAAAGGAAAAAAACACTAAGGATGGCGAGTAGAATTGATTTTATATGTGTATTCATTTTAAATATAGATATAATAGTTACTTGTCCTCAAATAAATATTCAGGATACAATACGGACCAGCATGCTAGAGATGAGATAGTTTTGGGCTTGTTATATTAAGCCAGCTTTATTTGCCAATATTGAATAAAGACCATCAACCGATTTTTAACTTCTATTGCCTTTTCCTCTTCAAATAACCTGTCCACCGTATCTATTACCCCGGCTGAAAAGGTTTCAAGATGATCTGAAGAAAATTTTCCCTCTTCAAGTAAAAATCCCGGAATCTTAAGGGTAATTTTTCTAGTTAAAAATAACCCATCGAACATAAGCTCGAGATCTTCCAGTTTCAGTATTAATTCTCCTTTTTTCGTCCAAAGGATACTTTCCATCATTTTTTCCTCCAGAATTCTATTTAAAAAAGCTTCACTTAATATTCTAGAATCCTGTTTTGTTAAAATTACACCTTCACACATTTTTCAATTTTTCAGAAAGTGAATAATAACCGAGGTGATACAAAGCTATATAGCCCTATATTTAATATTTATGATGTACATCATAAGGTGATTTTTGTGTATTATTAAAAGAGAAAATTTTCCTTAATTTTGGGCACAACACACCAAAACCAGTTTCTAATTTTTTAAAAAGATCATTATCTGACTGGATATGTTTATAGAAGACGACTTACTGATTGAATTTGGAGGAGAAAAGAAAACCTACGCAAAAGGGGAATACCTTTTTAAAGAGGGAGGTTACCCAAAGTTCTTTTTTCAGGTAGCCGATGGAAAGGTAAAAATGTCCAATACCAATGATGATAGTAAAGAATTTATCCACAGGGTCTTCTCAAAAGGGGAAAGTTTTGGCGAACCACCTTTAATTGGAGACTTTCAATATCCGGCAGATGCCATTGCCATTACTAAACTGGTGGTTTGGAAATTGCCCATCACCGGATTTATTGAATTGGTGAAAAACAATTTTGATATCCACTGGAAACTTACCCAGTTGCTTGCCAAAAGGCTTTCATACAAATCCATGCTTTTGGTGGAACTCTCCACTCAGGATGCAGAACACAGAATTATGGAAATTCTCAATTTCTATAAAAAGAACTCGGGAAAACCCGAAACAGAAGCTTACGAATTTCCCTATACCCGACAGCAATTAGCCGACATGTCCGGGCTTCGTGTAGAAACCGTAATCCGAACTACCAAAGGACTGGAAGAAAAAGGGATTATTCAGATTAAAAAGCATAAAATTTTAATCGGTTAATTTTTTGAAACCCTCAATTTTTCCCAAAACATCATTTATTATTTCTCCCTGCTTTTCATTCTTCACGTCCCCATTAATTTAAAAAATTCAAGCATTCCATCTATTTACCAGGATGTGACTCTTAAAAAAGCAGCTTATATCAGAATTTTATTCTGAAATCTCATCAACTCCACATTGCCTTACACTCCTGCTTTTTTTCTTTTTTCTATTCTATTTCATCGTTTTTTGTCATTATCTCCATTTTTAAGTCTGGAAGTCTTTTTTGTAAGAAAATAAAAAAAAGAAAAACTTTTTAATTTTTTTTTCAAGTAATAAATCCGGCCTGGTGTAGAATTTTCCCCATTCCCATTTTTTAGAAAAAATTCAATTCCTTAAAAACCCTTACACATAACTTACTGATTATCAATATTTTAACAGAAAAAGTCAATAAATTATTGATTTATTTATATTTCTACCGCCTTGAAAATAGGCCAGTTTAGGCCAGAAAAGGATAGAATATTCCAGAAAATGCCAGAAAGTTACCAAGTTTTTTATGTAAGGCCGGGGTAATATTGTATCAACAATTAACAATTAAACCAGCAATATCATGACTAAAGTTAACAAATCCTTCATAGGAAAGAGATTACCTTTTTTATTCGGTCTTTTTGGATTATTCGGCCTTTTCGGAATAATCAATTCAAATGACAGCAATTACGGATCAAACCAAAATTCCCAGAAATTCTTTTGCACCTTAATCCTACTAATTTTCACTTCATTTATATCCTTAAATAAAGTATCTGCAGAAGAAATTACGGAGAGCAAAGTTTATATCGTAAAAAGAGGAGACACGCTTTATAAGCTTTCAAGAAGTTTTGGTGTATCTGTAAATGAAATTTTAGCCCAGAATAACCTTTCTCACACCAATATACTCATCGGGCAGCAGCTCATCATTTCTAAAAAAGTTGAAAGAAATACTTTTAGAAACACGTCTACGGAATGGCTCAGGCCTTCCAACAACCAGAATACCCATAACAATTCCCAACAGGTCTTAAGGCAAAAAAATCAAAACTATAGCAACCACAATTCCATGATGGCTTTCTATGGTTTTCAAATGGCCCGAAATGAATTCCAGGTTTACAAGCAAAGCCACACCAATCAAAATGGAGAATTCAATTGGTTTACCATTACCCACCAGGGAAGAGTTTTAGCCAGCTTCAGAGATCATGTAGAAAGCAAATATTCTTTTAGGAAAGATGGTATCTTATACTCAGGTGGACAAAAAATAACTTATGATTATATCAAAAATTTAAATTACGATGAAGACATTTCTTATGCATTGGCTTTTGTTTCTTCAAACGAAGGAGGAGCAAGCGACCTCAACTTTTACGATGGAGCAGGATCATTTGGATTTATCCAATTCACCATTAAATATGGTTCATTTGCTAAGTATGTAGCCTTACTGAAAGAGCAGGATTATCCAACTTATTATAACTACCTGGAGAAATACGGAATAGTTCACGAACAATACATTAATGAAAAAGGCCATTTAATGGATAAAGTAGTAGTATACGCACCAGAAGGTTACAAGGGAAGAACCAAACTGGAGGGTAATATGGTAATTGACTACATCATTGACAACAAAAAACTTTACGGTGCCCTGATCATGCTTGGACAGGCGACCAAAGCAACTCAGGTAGAATCAGCCTATCAACAATATTATTTACCTGCACAGAGATTAGAATTACAACTGGAGGGAATCAGAAGAAGCATTAGCATTGATAAAGTATTTAAAACTAAATTTGGAAAGGCTGCTGTTACGGATTTAAGTGTTAAACTTGGCGTTCATGGGGCAAAAATGGAATTGGAAAAAGTCTTAAATAAAATGATGAGGAATTTAAACTACTCGAATATCAGGTATATTTCCGATTATGCCATCATAAAAGCGATAATTAAATACTCCGCAAACCCTTTGGTAAAAAGAAGAATGACAAAATTATTGACTGGTTCCGCACAACAATCATAAGGATGAAAATGGAAGAAAACAGTTTTCTAAATTGTTAATTGCAAATCCCTCTTCTACAGAGGGATTTTTTTATTTTGTAGTGAATAAATAGGTGATCGGGGCATCAGGGACAGGTTTTTGGTAAATTCAAAAGAATTAGTAAACTTATTTCTATTTTTACCTAAATCAATTCGGCATAAATATAGTAATTAAGTAATTATTGAGTTATAGCTAACAGGTATTGGTTTGTTTTAAGGACACTTTTGTAAGTATCTGATTGTTACGAATCAGATGGTTCATGTTTTCAAACTAATTTCTTGTTAAAATTTTTAGAAAAGATAAATCATTGGAATTTAGGGAACTAAAATATCAATTAAGGATTTTGCGCAACAGAAGAATATTTTTTGGAGTGGTTTGTCTTTTCCTGTTTATTTTTTCCAATAACATGGTTTTGGGACAAAAATCCCAAAGGCCTTTACCTAAAAAAAAGAAAGGCACACATCTTAACTCAACACCAAGGAATACTATTCCCAAGAATCCTAAATCACTTTATGTTTCCTCATCTAAAAGAGGGAAATCCAGTCATTACAAAAACGAAAAGAAACTGAATGTAAAGGCCTCAAAAGCCAAAAGCGTGAGTGCACCCATCAAAAAATATAGTGGTTTTTCGAAACAAAAGAAGGCTAAATCCAAAAACAGGAGCCTTGCCAGATACTCAGGAGCTGTAAAAGTAAGAAAAGGCAAAAAGCAGGCGCTAAATAACTTTAAGAAGGGCTATGTGAAAGTCGGGAAAAGCAATACCAAACGCACTACCAGAAGTATTAAAAGATATGCAGGAAGTATAAAAGTTAACAACAAAAGAAATTCCTCTCGAAAAATTGGTTCGTTTAGAGGGGAAATTGCTGTAAAAAGAAGAAGGCAATCAGACAGGCGAAAAGCCCGATACACTGGAGGTCCGACAAATGCTATTGAAAAAGCAAAATACAGAAATGCTATTCTGAAAAATACCAGAAAAAAAGGAAGGCTAAATAAAAAGCCAGGTAAGAAAAGAAAGAAAATAGAAAAGCTAAAATATGATAGCAGGGAAAGTAAAATATGGAATAACTGATTTTTTATCCGAATTTGACCCGAATTGTTTTGCAAGGTAAAGGGAAGGATGCTCTGAGATTGATAAATACGCTTTCTATTAAAATCTCAAATAAATAAAAAAACCCCACAAAATGTGAGGTCTTTTACCACGTTTAGAAAATTATCTTCTTAAGCATGTCGCTTTACAGCTCATACAATTTATAATGTTTCCAATTTCCGTACCATCATCGGAATAAGTTAATAAAACTTTGGGATTACTTCTTGTGCAAAAGTGAATAACCTTCTCCTTTTGTATATTTCAAAAAAATCATGGTGAAGCAATATTTCAGCTAAATAGTGGCATCAATAGGCTTTTAGCTTAAAAATAAGTGGGAAAAATTAACCTTTCAGTTGCTGATGGATTTTTAGCAATTGTGGAAGAATTAATTGCCCTCCATCATTATCAATTACAAAATCAGCAAGCTTTTGTCTCTCCTTTTCTGGGAATTGTTTTGCTATTATGGATTTAATCTCATCCTCCGATCTAAAAGAATCTCTTTTCTGAACTCTCTTTATCCTGGTAGTTTCAGAAGCAAATACTGTTATTATTTTATCCAGAGATATATAGGAACCTGATTCAAACAATAGAGCAGCTTCCTTTATCACGTAGGGATTTTCCTTGTACATGTTTGTCCATGTTTGGAAATCTTTTCCAACCGCAGGATGGACCAGGCTATTTAGTTTTTTTAGCTTTTCTGAATTGTTAAAAACTTCAGCGGCTAGAAAATCCCGGTTTATTTTATGGGGAGCCAGATATGATTTTTCCCCAAAAGCTTTTTTGATTTCCCCTTGTAAATCCTCGTTAAAAGCCATCAGATATTTTGCCCGATCATCTGCATAATAAATAGGAATACCAAGAGTAGAGAAGACCTTGCAAACAAGGCTTTTTCCGGAGCCGATTCCTCCGGTTATTCCGATTAATTTTGGTTTATTCTTCAATGGTCACTTTAAATTCTGCGGGCTGCAATTCAACATCTGAGAAATAATCGGGTGTAACTACTGTGGGACAAACAGAGGAATCCAACCTGTTCAGCTGTTTATAATCCAGGATTACATTGAGGGAATCCTGAGGCATAAATTGTTCATCTGCAGCAATCGAATAATTAACTACAGCTGTTCCGGGTTGAATAGAAACTACCGAATCTTCAGGAAAATTGATTAATTCCAGACTCACATTAATTTTTCTTCTTTCGAATTGCGTAACAAAAAACTTCACTTTTACCTCTTCCAGGTCCGCATTGATCAACTCACTTTCAATTTCGATAGGGAGGTTTTGATCAAAATCTTCATCAATATTGCTTTCTTCCAGTTTTATGGTGAAAGTATCCTGAAATTCACCCACAAAAGATGAAGCCCCAACCAGGTTAAACCTTTTAGGCTCTACAAAAATAGGAGAGGTAATTTTATATCGGTCAGCCAGGGTAATTTGCGTAGTATCTACCTTTATATAAACCAATTTACTGGAAAGCGTATCAAATTTAAAAAACAGGGAATCATCCTGAATAAAGTTTACCTGTATTTCCTTGAGTCGGTCGGTTATTTCAGGCAGTAAACTTCTGGTGGCTACAAAGTTTGAATTAACTGGATTATCAATTCTAATTACTAAAGGGGAGCTACTTATTTCAAAACTTTTTTTGAATAAATTCCAGCCATTTCCAGTAACGTTTATCTGGATATCAGAAGGAGGTTCCTGTATAGTAATAATTTGTTCACCACTGTAAACGAATTTTACAGGGAAACTGAAATTTGAGGTTTGTTCTGCATTAAGCGCATTGAAAACCCAAAAAATAAAAGCAGTAGTAAAACAAATGATAATAATTTTCCAATCCCAGCCCTTCAAATCAGAAAAAACCCTTTTAAGGACTATGGTGATTTCCTCAAGTTTTAGTGTTTCCGAAATATCTTTTATTTTCTGGTTCAAAATTCAGGGGAAAAATGACTTTAGGTTTGGAATGAATAAGTCAATAACAAAAAATTTTGCTTGGTCTAATTGATTTATTTTCATTTGAGATAGATCATCTCAGAAAATATTCGTGTTGCTAAAAAATATTTGAAGAGAACAGAGACTGAAAAATCTGTTTCAGTCTCTCATTCCAGCCAATTTATTTTTTGGGTGCGACAACATTTGAATGCTCAAATGAAAGAAAGTTCTTATCAAGTTTAAGTTTTACTCCTCTGTCTACTTCCACATAAACCATGTTTCCTTCCACAGAGGCCACTTTGCCATGAATTCCACCCATGGTAACTACCTGATCTCCTTTTTTAATTGATTCTGCAAATTCTTTCTGTTTCTTTTGCTTTTGTTGTTGAGGACGGATCATAAAAAAATAAAAGATCAGCACCATTCCACCAATAAAAACAAATTGCATCCATTGCTGCCCACCAGCACCACCAGCCTGCAAAAATATACTTATTAACTCCATTAACTTATTTAGTTATTATTCAATAATTAAAAGGGTAATTGACAAAGGACACAAAGATATCATCTTACAAAAATGATAAAAATAAAAGCACAATTTATTACTGCTCTTTAAATGGACCTTCTATTTCCTCATTAATTACTGTTTTAATTTTAATTACAGTTTGTCCACCCTCAATATTCGCATGAATTGTAACAGGTTTTACAATATTACCCGATTTTCCAGCACTATTAAACTGAACTAATATTTCTCCTGATTTCCCCGGAGCTATTGGGTCCTTAGTGTATTGAGGAGTTGTACAGCCGCATGTAGTCTGAATATTTGAAATAATTAGTGGTGCATCACCCACATTTTCAAATTTGAAAGCATGTTTTACCACATCCCCTTTATTAATTTTCCCGAAATCAAATTCAGTCTCTTCAAATTTAAAAGCGGCTGTTCCCACTGGTTCTGCAGCTTTTTCAGATTTTACAGGCACCACTTCGCTTTTTGAAGCTTCTCCCGAAGTTGAATCTGAAGATTTTTGATTATTACAACTTAATAACCCTAGCAGGAATATTTGAGCAATTATTAATGAAATAAGCTTATTTTTCATTGTTTCTAACTTTTTTATAAAAAAATTAATTAATACATAAGCTCAACTTTCTGAAAGTATGAACTTATTAATTAAGGCCTGTAAAAAACTACTAATTATGGTGAATCACTTTATATCCACAGATTAAAAAAACTGCTTTTCTCCATAACCAAAGCAGTTCTACAAAAAATTTCAATAGAAATTAATCCTTTCCAAAAGGAAAGTAACGATTAATTAGATTCGGCTTTAGGAGCGATTTTACTTTTTAAAGCTTCCACCTCGCTTTTCAATTTTTCAGCTTCTTTTATTGCGTCCAAAATCACCCTTTCTCCTTCCGATTTCGCTTCACTTACCGTAAAGTCCTTGCCTTCAATTAATTCATCAATAATTTTTTGCAGTTTTTCAGCATATTTGTCCAACTGAAAATTTAATTTGTCTCTGGTATTTTCGCCCTTATCCGGAGCGTATAAAACACCTAAAATCCCTCCAACCAGAGCTCCGGTTAAAAACACGAAGAATCCGCTTCCGTTTCCTTTTGCCATAATTTTTTTATCTTTTTAGTTTTTACTATTTATAAGTTTCATTGAAAAGCAATTTCCTACTGCTTCTTTTTCCTATTTATTATCTATCAATCCCCTGCCTGATTTTCTGATTTTTCCAAGGTCCTGTAATTTCTTGGAAATCTCATCCAGCATTCCATTAATATATATTGCACTTTTTGGCGTACTGTAATTTTTCGCCACCTCAATATATTCATTTATAGAAACTTTCACAGGAATATTCGGGAAATTAATCATTTCGCAAATGGCCAGTTTTATCAAAATTTTATCAACTGCAGCAATCCGATCAACAGACCATTTTTTTGATTTTTCTTCAATGTATTTTTCATATTCAACTTCTCCGGCCACATAAAATTCGTAAAGTTGTTGGAAAAATACTTTATCCTCCTCCCAATTTTTTGAAAGTAAATATAAAGGAGCATCTTCAAAGTCTTCTTCATCCAATTCCCGGATGGTATTAATGACCATACTCCTCAATATTGATTTATTTTCAGACCAGTTCAGGTCGTCTTCCTCGAAATGGGAAATTACCACCTCATTTTTAAAAAGAAAATCACGAACAACTAATCTGAACTGAGCCCTTTCACTTTCAAAATCCTCAAATTCAGTTCCTGGTTTAGGATAAAATTCCTCTTCCTTTTTTAATAACTTTAACCAACTTCTTACCTGACCAGTTTCCCACCTGATACTTTTTTCTTCAATTATTTTAGAAAGCTGATAATTTGACCTTAAACATTTTAAAACCCTGTTAAAAGCCAACCCAAAATTTTCATCTTCCTCCCCAAACTTTATCAGAATTTCAATAATTTCCAGATAAGTCTTATAAATTCCCTCTGCCTCTGCCAGCATTTTCAGCTTATTGGTCCGATAATCTTCCTTTCTCTTTTCCTTATAACTGAAAACAGCACTTTCAATGATTTTATAGGATTTATTATCCTCTTCTACTACATCGGTAATAGCAGCATGTTCATTTATAATTTTCCTAAAGGATTCAATCGAAAACAATTCCTTTTCTTTGATATTTTCAGCTTCGACTTTTCCTTTAATATTCAGTTCATCCCTGAAATCACTTTTTATTTTATCTATAGATAAATTAAAATCGGACTCTTCATTTTGCTTAAAGGCATAGATACTTTGCATTGCCTTAATTCTCAAAATCCTCCTGTTAATCATTGTCTTGTTTTTTTTCCAGGTGCAAAGTTAATTAATTGATTATTAACCCACATAAGGATATACAAGTACTTTTTGATGAAGAAGTAATTCAGGCTTATTTCTTTGAGTGGTAAATCCTCAATTCAAGAACCTCAGCTCACATGAAATTTTAGAAAATTAATTGATGCATACATTTCCCCTACCCGGAATATTGATGCACAACTCTACTGTAAGGTTGCCGTGGTTTACATTTACCTCAACTGGAATTTGGACACAATTTCCGCCATTACACTGCTCAGCCTCTGCGCTTATGGTAAAATCAGGAACGCCATCAATTACTTTTTGAGAAATGTAAAATGTGGTAGGAAGTGTAGTACCATCATAATTTATAGCTGCAATGGCCTGCCCTGAAAAATTGAAATCTCCATTGTCTAAAATCACTCCTTGCAATTCCATACTTGGAATGTATTTAAAAACAGTTTCGTAAATACCAGAAAATGAAACTTTTTCTGCATCAATTGTCAGAATGGCATCCGTATAAAAAATGTCTGAGAAATCTTCGAGAGTGAGCTGGGCATTTCCTACAATATTATATTGCATGGTGTTGATGTTATTGCCATAAATCCCGTACACAAATGCCTGACCTTGTTCTTGTAATGATAAATATTCGAATGCAGGATGTCCTGGAAGTGCTTCTTTATAAAAATCGGTTGTATCGTTCTGACTCCCCAGAAAATAATAAGTTTCCACATTATCATTAATTTCCCAATAGGAAGTAGAGTTTGTCAGGTTTATAAATTCAACTGACCGGATTAAGGTATCCCGGTCCTGGTAATAGGAATGTTCAGCAAGTAGAATATCTAATATTTTGTACCCTATCAATAAATTCCCATTAGTACCCTGCTCCAAATTTTCGGTTAAACCATCAAAAAACAACAGAGGATCATCATCAATTCCCGGAGCGGCATTAATCACATTATCTCCATTACTAATGATCGGGACATTATTTACTTCAAAAGGGATTTCCCCTCTTGTAAAAATATGTCCTTTAAACGGTTCAATTGGAAGGTCGGGAATTCCCTGTTCTGGTACAAATTCAATTTGCCCAGTGTAGGAAATACCAATCCAGCTGTTTTCAATAATCGTTTTTCTTAAATTCAGATTCCCATTGAACAAAACAAAAGGATCGGTAGGATCAAGAAAAAACTCGGAAAATTCGAAAGTACCTTCCTGTGTTTTTAAAAGAGCAATATCATTATCTACTTCCCCATAAACATAACAGACATCCTCCTCCAGCGGGAGTTCATTTTCATTCAGGATACTGCCTTTATTCATCTGATAACTCGCCCCAAAGTCCTTTTCCATCACGCCATTTTCAAAAATCCCAATGTCTGGAAATCTCGCCAGTCCATATCCGGATAAAGTCAGCAAACTTCCTTCATCATTGGCAGCAGCAAAAAATTCCCCGTTAGTGAAATAAAGCGGATCGCCACCCAAATCAAAATAAACACTTCCTTTTATTCTATATCCCCCTTCAGCTTCTGCAATTCTCTCTCCACTGACTATGTAAGAAATTCCGCATGCTCCGGCATCACCAGGCTTCAGACTTACAGTGCTATCCTGAAGGGCTTCTCTTTCAAAGAAATTAAAGGGTTCAAAATCCCCCAGATCGCAACCTGGAAGAAAGGAAATTGCAGCCATTAAACCCAAAATAAAAATTTTGAAAGGCCATATTTTTATCAGCAAGGGATATTTTCTATTTTTCATTTTTTGAGTGCTGGTTAAGTATTAAAAAATTGGTTGGCTTTTTAGCACTTTAGAGCATGTTTAAAATTTAATTTTTCAACCGAAAATACTCTTATTTATAAGTAGGACATTTCCACTGAAAACCACTAAGAAAGAACCGATAACTTAACATGACATTTACCTGGGCAGATCCTGTATAAACATCCTGTTTTTCGAAAGTCCCTCCCTCAAATTTCCCTTTAGCAAAAAAATAGGAGAATTGAGTAATGAGGGAGAAATTTAGCCATTCTACAGAAGCCCCTACTCCCGTCAGAAATCCAGGCCCACTGTTTTCTTCAATTGCATTTTCATAACTGGGAAAATTGCCAAAGTTTACATTCGATAAATTAGCCTGCCAGTAAGTTGCTCCTGCAATTCCATATATATTAAACCAGACTGGCCAGAAATACCATAATCGTGTAGGCGTATATTTCAGGTTGGCAAAATAGTAGGTGGGTTCCAATAAATATCCATCCTGAATAAATCCCGCACTGGTATTTAGCCCAGCCTGATAACTTAAAGGTTTTTGTAAATCACCATATTCTACAAATAAATGAAATGCTTTTTGCTGGTTTTCCATTTTGGTTTCATGAGATTCCTGCCAAACTGCTGGGCCACCACCTATTTCAATATACCTAAAGTCATATTTTCGTTTCGGTTTCCTTTTTCTTTTTAGTTCAAAATTTTCCAATCTTTTATATAAAGGATTGGAATAATTATTTAGGATGAGTTCATTTGTGTAATCCTCTTCAAAAAAAGAATACCCCAAACGGAACTGGTGCGAAAAGTTAAATTTTGGAGCACCATTTTCGGGTAAGCCCTTAAATTGTTCAGAATTATCATGAGCCAAAAGCTTAAGGAAGCTACTCAAAAAAATAATGACAGTAAAAAATGTTTTTATTTTAAAAAATATCATTCTTCTCCTTTTGAATATCAAACGCAAACATTGTGCTGGTAAAGCATTCTTCTAATCTACCTGGAATGAAAAAACCTGAATCCTTCGATAAATTCTTTTGATTCTTTTCCTTAGAGATTATTTCCTTCCCTTATTTTAAAAAATTAAAATTAGTTTTGGAGACAAAAAATCTCTCAAATCAGGATTTTCATCAAATTAAAAAAGCGCATTAGCGGTATATATTTTTAGAAGAGAGGCTTTTTTGTTCATTGTTTGGCACTATCCACATCAAATTTTCAATTTTTAGGTAAAAAATAAATAATGGTTATTATTTTTACATCCCAATTCGCAACACAATCAATAAACTGAAAAAACTACTTGATCTTATTGCTAATTTTATAATATAAGACAAGCATTATTAAAACTTAGTTGGGAAATTTAATTTTTCGCATTAATTCACTGATTTAGATATAAAAATTAATTTAATTATATGGCTGAAGTAATCAGAATGCCAAAGATGAGTGATACCATGACAGAGGGTGTTATTGCATCGTGGCTAGTAAAAGTTGGGGATGAAGTACAATCAGGGGATGTTCTTGCAGAAGTAGAAACTGACAAGGCTACCATGGAATTGGAAAATTACACTGATGGAACGATCTTATATATTGGTGTGGAGGAAAAAAACGCAGTTCCTGTTGATGGAATTATCGCTGTAATTGGTGAGGAAGGAGAAGATTATAAAGCATTATTAAATGAAGGTTCTTCTTCCAATGGAGCTACTGAAGCCCCTGCTGAGGAGGTATCAGCCCCTACAGAGGAAGCTGCTTCAGCGCCTGCCATAGATACTTCTTCTATTCCTGCCGAATTAATTACCATGCCCAAAATGAGTGATACCATGCAGGAAGGAACAGTAGCTTCCTGGTTGGTAAAAGTTGGCGATAAGGTAGAATCAGGTGATATTCTGGCTGAGGTGGAAACTGACAAAGCCACTATGGAACTTGAAAATTATACTGATGGAACGGTATTGTACCTGGCTGTTGAAGCTGGAAATGCAGTAGAAGTAGATGGTATTATTGCCATTATTGGTGAAGAAGGAGCTGATTACCAAAAACTGATTGATGCCTTTAATGCAAAAGGTACTGGTGGAGGTTCTGATGCTAAAACTAAAGCACCTGCTCCTAAAAAAGAAGCAGCGTCAGATAAAACTGTAGCTCCAACACCTCAGGCACAGGAAAGTACTCCATCCACCACAGCAGAAGGAGGAAGAATTAAAGCTTCACCTTTAGCTAAGAAACTTGCTAAGGATTTAGGTTACGATATTTCCAAAATTTCAGGATCGGGCGATCATGGAAGAATTGTGAAAAAAGATGTTGAAAATTACCAGCCAAGTGCGGCTCCGGCAGCCTCTACTTCTTCTGCAGCTGCGGCAGTTTCAGGTCCTGTAGGTGAGGAAAGCTATACAGAGGAAAAAGTTTCTCAAATGAGAAAAACGATTTCCAAGCGACTGGCTGAAAGCAAATTTACTGCTCCTCATTTCTACCTAACCATGGAAATTAACATGGACAAGGCAATTGAGGCCAGAAAGGGAATGAATGAAATTTCTCCAGTGAAAATATCTTTTAATGATCTGGTCATAAAAGCAGTTGCTACTTCTATCCGTCAGCATCCAAAAATAAACTCTTCATGGCTTGGAGATAAAATCCGATACAACAACCATATCCATATTGGGGTAGCTGTAGCGGTGGATGAAGGGCTCTTGGTTCCTGTGGTAAGATTTGCTGATGCAAAATCACTTTCACAAATTTCTGCCGAGGTAAAAGATCTTGGAGGAAAAGCCAAAGAGAAAAAATTGCAGCCCTCTGATTGGGAAGGAAATACATTTACCATTTCCAATCTTGGAATGTTCGGTATCGAAGAATTTACGGCTATTGTTAATCCACCAGATGCGTGTATTTTGGCAGTGGGAGGAATTAAACAAACCCCAGTGGTAAAAGACGGTGAAATTAAGATAGGTAATGTAATGAAGGTAACCTTGTCGTGCGATCACAGAGTAGTGGATGGTGCCATTGGTTCTGCATTCTTACAAACCCTTAAACAGTTACTGGAAGATCCGGTAAGAATCTTAGTTTAAAGATAAATAAATTACTAAGAGCCATTCTTACCGGAATGGCTCTTTTTTTATACCTAAAGTACCAGAAATTAAAATATTACCAAAAGTCACTTACTTTAATTTAAATTTTAAAAGCAAATGAAAGTTGCAATCGTAGGGGCCACAGGTTTAGTTGGTGGCCAGATGTTGAAAGTTTTAAAAGAAAGAAACTTTCCTTACACAGAATTATTAATGGTCGCTTCCAGCAGGTCTGTTGGAAAAGAAATTGAATTTGACGGGAAGACATATAAGGTCATCAGCATGGAGGATGCTATCGCTGCCAAGCCCCAGATTGCAATTTTCTCCGCAGGAGGAGGCACCTCTTTGGAATATGCCCCCAAGTTTGCAGAAGCGGGTATTACTGTGGTGGATAATTCTTCAGCCTGGAGAATGGATCCCTCCAAGAAATTGGTAGTGCCTGAAATAAATGCCAGGGTATTAACTAAAGAAGATAAAATTATTGCCAATCCGAATTGTTCTACCATCCAAATGGTATTGGCTATTGCTCCGCTTCACGATAAATATAAAATTAAAAGAGTAGTAGTTTCTACATATCAGTCAGTAACAGGAACCGGAAAAGCTGCGGTTGACCAGATGATGGCAGAAAGAGCAGGAAAGACATTAACTAAAGAGGAAATGGCTTATCCTTACCGAATAGATATGAATGTATTGCCTCATATTGATGTATTCCAGGAAAATGGTTATACCAAAGAGGAAATGAAAATGGTGAAGGAAACGGTAAAAATTCTTGAGGATGAAAGTGTGAAAGTCACTGCCACTGCAGTTAGAATCCCAACCATGGGTGGCCACTCAGAATCTGTGAATCTGGAATTTGAAAACGAGTTTGACCTTGCTGAGGTAAGAGCTATCCTGGAAAATACGGAAGGAATAGTAGTAGAAGATGATGTGAAGAATCTGGTTTATCCAATGCCGATTAATGCACATAATAGAAATGAAACATTTGTGGGTAGATTGAGAAGAGATGAAACTCAGGAAAAATCGCTTAATATGTGGATTGTGGCTGATAACTTGAGAAAAGGAGCAGCTACCAATGCGGTTCAAATAGCTGAATATCTTGTGAAAAGCAATTTGATATAATCCTGCAGAATTAACCGAACAAAAAAGAGTCACCTCCGGAAAATGGAGGTGACTCTTTTTTTATCAACTAAAAATTTTATGCTGATTCCAATTCAGCCAGACATTCTTTTAATGATTTTAAATGGACTCCATATAGTTTGTGGATATAAATTTTTGTAAAAAAGAAGAAGAATACAAAAACCAAAACAGCCACAAGAATTAAAAATATGAAATATTCATCCACCGGGAAAAAGGCTGGAGTAGAACCCTCATTTTCCCCTTCAGCTTCTGTCTGAAAAATATTATAACTAAATAACATTCCCACAAAAAAACCAATTGGCGCCAAAATGGCATTGGAGTAAAAATAAATTTTAATAAAAGAATTCAGCGAACTGATACTTTTTTTCAGGCTTTCTGCAAGGTTTTCGGTCGCATAATCCAGGTTATTTATGATTTTATACTGGTAAATAAAGAACCCCGAAAAGACGGCACAAACCCCTAACATCACCAGACTAAAATTAAATAAAAAGTGATTTTCCGGGTATTGATTGATGACAAAAAGAAATATCACTGAGCAAATAAAAAGCAGGCTAAACTCAAAAAGCAGGCTTTTATTAATTTTAGAAATAATAGATTGTGGCTGGTGGGAAAGCATCACTTGTACTTGTGCTTCCTCCACTTCATTTTCATGGACCAATTCACTGGTATAATCAGCCCAGGTTGTTTTTAATTCATCTAAGTTCATCGTACATTGGTTTTAAAATCCGCTGTAATTTTGATTTAATCCTATTGATTTTCACCCCTACATTGGTTTTTGTAATACCCGTAATCTGGGCAATTTCCTCATAGCTGTGTTCTTCCAGATAAAGCATAATGATGGCTTTTTCTACTTTAGATAAAAGCCCAATAGCTTTATACAAATATTTTAATTTCTCTTCTTTGTCTTCATTTGGTTTTGATATGGGAATCTGGAAAATTCGTTCGTTTATACTTTCCTTATCCTTTCTTTTGCTCTCCTTCCTAAAGCTGGATATAGCTGTATTCAGGGCCACTCTGTACATCCAGGTGGACACCATGGAATCTCCTCTGAAGGATGGAAATGATCGCCATAATTGGCTGATGATTTCCTGAAAAAGATCCTTTCTTTCCTCAGGATGATGGCAATACATCCCACACACCTTATGGATGATACCCTGGTGCTTGGTGATTACCGATGTAAATTTTTGTTCTAATTGAGGAGATGTCACAGCTTAAACAGAAAAATTTAGTATATAAAAATGCCAGATTTTTGTATATAATTTAATTTTTGGAGATTGGTAAATTAGTAATTTTTCTTAATTCCATAATTTAGAGCAATCCCAGTAATATTTTTGAATTTGGTTTGTCGCAAGTCTTCCGGAAAAATTACATCTGCCCGAAAAAAAATTTACCCGCAACCCAATAATCTGTCAAAATCATCCAAAAAATCGGTGATGCTTCCTTTAGCCTCGGCCACTTTTTTGGCTTTTTTTTCTTTCTCATTCCCCTTTTTTTCATCTTCTGGAACTACTGGCTTCCTTTTTTTTGATAGCATAAAAAATATGTTTTCTATAAGATAATAGGTTCTTGAACCGCTTTTATTTTATTTTAATGCTTAGTTAATTACCTTCAAACCTCCATTTTTCCCAGCTTATGCCATTAAAAAAATTATCAGATTTAAGCACGAAACAAAAAAAACAACTCTACATCTTTGGAGTACTTGTGGGTGGTTATTTAATCGTCCATCTGCTTTTTTTGTTATGGAAAAATACTTTTTATCAAAATCCCTGGCAATTGATTCCCGACCAGACATTGGTGGTTATAGAATCTGAAAACTTTCCCAGACTGATTACCAAATTAAATCAGGATAAAAATTACGAAAATAAATTTGTTGCAGGAAATGCAAAAAATCAAGTCCGGGTTTTGGACAGTTTATTTCAAGAATATCCCATATTAAAGGAAGAAGCCGAAAGTGAATCTTTCCTGGTTTCCTTTCATCAAATTCACAAAAAAAAGATTGATTATGTTTTCTATCTACCTTTCCCCGCTGAGGATTCTATTTTCAATCAATTCCTTTCGCCACATTTTAATTCAAAAAAGAAATTTGAACGGAACTATAAAGCCAATCGCATTTCAGAATACAGGAATAAAAATGGGGAAATAGCATTAGCCACTACCAGATTTAAAAATTATTTTATTCTCAGTTCCTCTTCTTTATTAATTGACGAAATTATAAGAGAAGAAGATGGAGGAAAGGGGGGAAAAATATTTTCAAAATTTAAGAGAAAAGCTTTTGAAACGGACGAAAAGGCTGATTTCGCTTGCTACTTTCATATTGATGGAATTACTCAACTATTATCATCACTCCAACAAGATAAATTAACTTCAATCCTTCAGCCTCTTTTCCATTTCCAGGATATTGTTGGATTAAATTTTCAAATCACACCTGAAAAGATTAAGACTTCTGGAATTCTTTCGGCTCAATTTTCTAAAGAAAAAAACCTTTTTCAGTTTACCAGTAATAATTTGAAACAGGATTTTCTTCCCCTATTTGATAAGCACAACCCTACCATGGTTTTCAATTTTGGGATTGATGATTTTGAACAATTTCATTCCAAATTAAAGGACAGGGAAATTACCGTTCAATCAGAGCTAAAAAATGGAAAAGGAGAAATTTTGGATAAGGAGAAATTTTTAGAATTCTTTTCTACTGAAATGACTTTTGTACTTTTCCCCAATTTCCAGGATGTGACGGGAAACTCAGCCCTGTTTTTAAAATTAGCGGACCAGAAACAAACTGAAAAAACAGCTTTTATTCGTGCAAATAAAGCACTTAGGCTCATTCAGGATTGGAGCATCTTTCAGAAAAAGGAAATCTATAAACTGAACATTCCGGATTTCCCCAAGCATCTTTTCGGAAGTTTTTTCACCGGTTTTAGCTACTCCTTTTGTACTTTTTACCAGGATTATCTGGTTATCTCCAGTGACCAAAATTTTTTGCAACGTCTGATACAGGTAGAAAATAGCCAAGGCGAAAATGTACCAGAAGTTCTTCGGGAAGAGGTAAACAGTACTTTTGGTATTGATTTAAAAATGCTTTCCAAAAAAAATAGCACCGGATTTATGAGCAATGCCATAAATTTCCCTGACTTTCTTTCTGAAATTCGATTTCCAGTGATGGCCCTTTCAGGCCAGGTGGTGGCCAAAAGAGAATGGCTGGAAGTAAACGGGAGTTTTCAATTCGACAATGATGAAGAAAATACCAGCACTGGAAAATTATTAGCTACCGACACCGTCCTAAGGTTTAATAAAAAAATCATTTCAAGAATAATTGATTTCCCAACCGGAAAGGAAAATTCCTGGTTCATTTTTCAGGACAACCGTTTTAACATCAATTTTATAAGGGAAGGAAAAAAGCAGTGGGAAATTCCTTTATGGAGGCCTTTTTCTAATGAAATTTATCAATTGAATAAAAACCGATACGATTTGGGCACTGGTGCGCATTTTGCCTTTGCCTCTGGCAGCAAAGTAAACCTGGTGGATACTGCAGGAAAGTACATTTCACCCTTTCCGGTTTTTCTTCCGTCTTATTTTTTGATCGATAAATTTGCGCTCATTCCACTGCCTCCACCCAATAAGTACGGGTTTCTTCTTTCTGATCAATATGGGAACGTTTTTATCCTCAACCAAAATGGAGAAAAACTCTCAAAATGGGAGCCCCGAAAGTTAAGGAATCCGCTTGGAGCTGTTCCGGTAAGTATAAAAATGGGAAATAAACAGGGTTTGGTTTTTCTGCTTAAAAATGGAGAATTAAACATTCTGGATCTAAACGGGAAAGCATTTCCGGGATTTCCCCTTCAGTTTAATAGTTTTATTGAAAATCCTCCTGTCATCACGATGGGCGAAAACTCCTCCGAATCATTTATCAGGTTGCTCACCAATACAGGTGAAATTATTTTGGTAAGCCTGGAGGGAAAAATAATTTCCAGAAATCAGATTAGGCGGTATTCTTCTGGTACAAGCACCAAAATTTGTGTGGATAAGCATTTGAGAAAAGATTGGATTATTACTCAAAAAGAGGGGAAAAGTTTAAATTTATTAAACAACGAAGGACAATTTTTATCCCGAATACCTCTAGAAAATAACCTCCCAAAAATTGTAAATTATTATAGTTTCGGATTTAATACATTTATTTCAGTATTTGACCAAAAAAGTGCTTCCACTAACATTTATTCTCTTGAGGGGAGGAAATTAAATACTCAACCTTTTATTTCGGAAAATGAATTTATCATCCAAAATACAGAAGCTGAAAATATTTTCTTTTTCTATAGATATTTAAATGGAAAGCTGGAAAAAGTTATATTTTCACTTTAAAATCCTAATTCTATTTTTACCCAAAAACATTAATATTTTAACCTTTATACTATGGCTTTTCATTCATTAGAAACTGATCCGGTTTATATCAATTTGCAAACTGAAATGGTAAGTATGCAGCGGTGGGTGATGGAAAATAATAAAAGAATTGCAATCATTTTTGAAGGACGGGATACGGCAGGAAAAGGGGGTGCCATTATGAGATTTGTTAGATTTATTAATCCCAGGGGATACCGGGTGGTAGCCAAGCCCAAGCCAACTGAAACAGAAATGGGACAATGGTATTTCCAGCGGTATATCAAGGAATTGCCGGATCCGGGCCAGATAGTTTTTTTTGACAGAAGCTGGTATAACCGTGCTGTAGTGGAACCAGTAATGGGTTTTTGCTCTAAAGAGCAGTACCGGGAATTTTTAAAACAAGTAGTGGCTTTAGAAGAAATGTTGATCAATGATGGGATTATTCTCATCAAATTCTGGTTTTCTATTGATGTGGATGAACAAAAAAGCCGGCTGGAAAACAGGAAAGTTGACCCTTTAAAACAATGGAAATTGAGTACCGTGGATATGCAGGCTCAGCTTAAGTGGCACGAATTCACGAAATATAAAGAAGCGATGTTTGAGAAAACAGGCACATCTTTGAGCCCGTGGGTAGTGATAAAGGGAAATGACAGGGACAAAGCAAGACTGGAAGCCATGCGTTATGTTTTAAATAATATTGATTATCCGGAAAAAGGTATTACCAAAGAAAGACTTACACCCGATCCGGAAATTGTGAATTTACAGATCAACAATTAAATAACTAGACGAAAAACCCATTCTACAATACACTGGAATGGGTTTTCAATTTAGTTTAATCAATTAAGTAAATACTCTATTTGCAACTCACTTTTGAACCCGGATATATACATTGCCTTTAGAGGTTGCTGCGGAAAACTCAGGTCCACCACTATTGATTTTGCCATAATTCCATTTTTCCACTGAATAGTAATTTGTGCCGTTTTTCGACTTAGTAATCACTTTTGGTTCAGAATCATTCACGGATACCGCCATATCTGTATAAATATTGCCTCTCTCCGATTTAGTTTTCACTGTAGCATTCCCTTTTTTGGGAAAAGTCAGGTCAATATTTCCATTATAAGAATTAAATGCCGAAGGGTTTTCAGAACTCACATCCGAAAAAGTGACAATAATATCACCATGATGAGTGTCGGCCACAATAGGGCTTGTCACATTCGTGAGCAGGATTGACCCCTGATGGCTTTCTGCATTTATCTCCACCCCCTTAATGTTATCGACTTCAATATCTCCATCCCGGTGATTTTCCAGATACAGGGCAAAATTATGCGGGACCTGTATTTCCAGATCAATTGAAGAATAATGAGAATCCGTGTCCACCTTTATCTTGTTTTCATTTTCAATAATATCAAGTGCATAGGCATTATTTCCCACTACCCTCATGCCTTCTGGCGGATTATCCTCTGAATTTTTATCCTTGTTATGATGGCTTTCAAGGGATTTACTTTTTGAAACCACAATCACCTCTTTGCCCTCATATCCTGATACTTTTATGGAACCATTATGAATCTCCACATATAATTTTCCAGCTTCTCCTGGCTTACTTAATGGAACAATAACTGATTTTTTCGATATTTCCTGAGAAAAGGCCGTAATGGCAAATAACATTATCAGGGTGAACAAACTATTTATTTTTAAAATGTATTTCATCTTTTTTTACATTAGAATTTCCAAACTTTCATTAATTTTTTCTTTTACATCTGCATCCAGTTCGTCCTGTTGAAGCAGATCTTTAAATTCCTTTTTTAAGGATTTATCGTGCATCTCGGTAAGCACATCTATTAAGGCAATTTGAATTAGCGGTTTATCCTGATGACGGAGTGATTCAGTTAATCCATTTCTTATTTTTTTATTGAAGGAATATCTGGTTAATGCTTCCAGTGCGGCCAGCCTTACATTTGAGTTTTTATCATTATTTAGGGTAAAAAACAAAGCTTCAATCACTTTTGGGTCAGCCTCTTCAAGATCATAAGAAATATTTACTGCTTTTATCCGCTCACTGGCTGAGGGCTGTTCCAGAAGGGTGAGCATCATATTTTTTCTCAATTCTTCAATCTCCATGGAAAGCTGTTGATTTCTCTCTCCAGCATTTACTGTTCCTTTGTTCTGATTATACCCAAAGAAAAAACCTACCAGTAACAATACAACAGCATATGCCATTTGCTTAAAACTAATGGTAATCTGGAAATTATTTATCCAATGCTGAATATTGGAAAACAAACCTGGTGATTGTATTGTATTTTCCTCCATCATTTTCTGGAAGTTCTCTTTCAATGCGATATCAGGCTTATGAGAAGGAATTTTATTTAATTCCCCGAATACCTCCTTAAGTTCATCCAGTTCTTCCTGAAGGGCAGGATCAACTTTTAACTGACTTTGAATTGCTATTTTTGTTTCCTCATCTAATTCTTCCCGAAGAAATTCCATTAAATAAGGTTTTAAATCTTTCTTTTCCATAGACTAATATTTTCGAAAGGTTTTATGCATTTGGCTAAAAATTCATCCAACACCTACACCAACATTTTATATAAAACACTCAATTCTTTAATGGCTCTGTGTACTTTCACCCTGGCGGTGTTTTCAGTAATATTGAGAATTTCGGCAATTTCCTTATATCGTAATTCCTGGAACTGACTCAACACAATGATTTCCTTTTTATCTTCCGGCATTTTGCTAAGTGCCTTTTGTATCAGCAGAATTTCTTCAGACTTTTCTATTGGATCGTGATTTTCCGAAAAGTTAATTTCATTGATATTATCTGTATTCAAAGAAGAATTGTAAATCTTATATTTTTTATAATGATCAATCCTTACATTTCTGGCAATCTGGTAAATCCAGGTTTTAAATGATGCCCCTTCTTTAAAAGAATGGTTATATTTTAAAATCCGAAAAAACACATTCTGGGTAAGATCCTGACTGATTTCCCTATCCCCAATAAATTTCAAAAAGAAATTATAAATCGGAATATTATACCGTTCGAACAACAGACTCAATTTCCCTGTGTCTCCTGATCTTACCTTCATCATTAAAGCTTCATCAGAGATCATTTTCATTTTTTAATCATTTGGGAAACACGCAAGTCCATTAAGGTGGTAGATTTCAATATTGTAAAAGGTAATTTGTTCTTCATACAGGTCGATTTTCACCTATTCTTTTCTTTTTTTACCTGGTATACTTCAGGAAATTAAATTCATTACAAGAAAAGGTAAATTTTTAAAGAAATCTATCTATGGGGAAAAATAGATAACAAAAAAATCCCATCCTCAATGGAATAAGGATGGGATTTGATGACTTTATCTTTTAAAATAAAATTTTTAAATTATTAGAATTAATGTCGCATCTGGCAAACTTTACAATACTTCTGTTTTCCTCTTGGTCTCTTCTTTGGGGGTTTTTTATGTCCAAAATACATAGGGTCAGTATATTGAGGTTTTTGTTTCATTCTTTCTTCCTTTCTTATTTGCCTTGCAGTCTTTGGCGCACTTGCACTTGTTCTTTCTTTATTGGAAAAGGCATTCTTTGTTCCTGACTTAAATTGTTTTTTCTGTGGGTTATACCCTCTCGAATTGGCTGCATTCCCCTGATTTTGATTGGAATTACTACTTTGTTTGGCACAACCAATAAAGCTTAAAAGAATTAATATTATTGAAATCTTTTTTAAGAAATCCATATTAAGGTGAATTTGATTTACCGTATTTATTTTATGAGTAAAAATCCTTCTTCTTATACGCTATTTTAAATTGGTTATTAAATGATCGGATATTTTGACTGAAAAATTTAAGGGAAGATAAAAATGATACCAAACAAATAACAAACTTCATCATTTTGTGAGTTCATTTTTCTATTACTCCAATCATGAAAAGGTAACCTGTTTGCCATAAATTTCACTTTGAGCAATCAGGTTACTAAAAACATGCCTGTTATTAAAAGCTGAAATTATTTAGGCTATAGGCGGAACAAATGATGGTTTCTGAGCACTTAATGAGCTGTTTAACAAACTACTTACTCTACTACTAATTCTCTTATCCGAACCAGCATCATTCACAATCTGCTGCAATACCATCCTTTCATCAATATTTTGCAACTCATTTGGAGAGTGCAAATTCCTTGATCTTGCTACTTTTTCAATAGCGGATTTAAAAACATCTCTTGTTTTATTAATCCATTGATTTACCGTCAAATCTACCATGGTAGCACAGCCCATGGGAGAACGGATTATACTATTCAAAACTACATCTTTCAGTTGTAACCGTCCTGTATTGATATCTGTTTTAATGCTAAGGGCCGGCCTTACATATCCAATGACCGACCTTTCTATTTGAGCTTCATACATTGAAGGATGATAAGCCGCCCGGATAAATGCACCGTACAACTGTTTATCGGCTTTCAGGGCAACTTCTGCATCAAGGCCCTCCACCTCGTTTTTTCCTGTGGTTTTCCTAATATCAAAAATTTTCAGGTTGCCATCATGCACTTCCCCATTTCTCATGACAATGTCAATATCAATCCCTACTTTTTGGAAAAATTCGGCAAAAAGCTGAGGTTGTCTTTGCTTCATGGTAGCAATTACGGCTCCCAAAGACCCATTTGTTCCTCCGCCTTTCCCGGCAAACTGGATAAATCCCCAGGAAAAATTAGCTTTATCATAAGAATTGATGGCATCAAAATTCCCTTCATGGGCAGATACATACTTTAATCCTTCCGCCATACTCTGGTCCAAACCAAATTTGGCAAAAGTCTGAAATGGAACATCCGGCATATAATTTCCCTTAAATCCCACTCCATCATAATATTCATTATAACTACTTCTCACAAAATTATTGAATTTAGAAGTAATGAGTTGCCCTCTATTGATAGGATGTGGAACTACCAGCGTATAATCTTCATATTCCCTCAATACTTTTAGGGTAATATCTCCAGGGGCAACAGTTCCCGGAGTAAACCGGTTAGTACCCATCATTTTGACATGTTTATCCTTTTTTGTCCAATAATCTACCTTATACTTACTCTGGAATTTGGAAATGGCCTGAATGGTTTTGGGAATACTACCCTCTCCAATCGTTCTTCCACCAAAGCGCGCTGGAGACTCCCCATGATTGGGACTTAAAATTCCCAACTGAATTAACCTGTTCTGAACTTTCTCCAGATCTTCAGGATTGTTGCTGAAAACTTTTCCTACTGGTGCAGTTAAGCCAGGCCCGATTATATCCTTGCCTGAAATTACCTGAAGCTGAAAAATCTCCCTGGCTTTTTGGTATTGCCCAGCCTTTCCACTTAAATGGGAAGGAGCATTTACAGTTACCTGTTGCTGTGATTGCGGAGGAATTGGCTTAGCAGAAGGAATTAAGAGTCTTTGCCCTATATATAAATTGTTGTTGGGCAATTTATTTAATCTCATTATCTCCTGAGCAGTGGTCCCATACTGATCCGCGATTTTATCCAGCCAATCGCCCTGTTTTACAGTATAGGTTTGTAAGTTATTATTCGTTTTGGGAG
This sequence comes from Flexithrix dorotheae DSM 6795, assembly GCF_000379765.1. Lineage (GTDB taxonomy): Bacteria > Bacteroidota > Bacteroidia > Cytophagales > Flammeovirgaceae > Flexithrix > Flexithrix dorotheae. The sequence goes on along the minus strand of NZ_KB903487.1, from coordinate 217,757 downwards.
GTTGTGTTTTTACAGGCCTTACCCGTAGCATTTGTCCTAAATAAATAGTAGCGTTTGGAGCTAAGTTATTCATTTTCAGGATTTCCTGTGGGGTAGTTCCATTTCTCTGGGCAATGGAATAAAGAGAATCCCCTCTTTGAACAATATAAACATCATCCTGAGAGGACTGAGCTCCGGGTTGTGGAGAAGGAGTTGTTGGGGTTGGTCTGGAACCAGATGACTGAGTAGATGTACCAACCTGCAACCTTTGTCCTACATTAATTGCACCACTAGCAGGCATATTATTCAGTTTGATAATTTCCTGTGGAGTTGTTCCAAATTTTTTAGATATAGAATAAAGCGAATCACCCCTTTGAACGGTATAAAATGTAGGTTTTAGCCCTCCACCAGAAGAGGGCTGAGGAGAAGGACTAGTGGGAGTACTTCCCCCTGCTGGTACATTTAATTTCTGTCCAACATATATAGGTTGGTTAGCCTGCATCCCGTTTAAGGTCAGAATCTGCTGTGGCGTAGCACCATATTTTTGAGCAATTGAATATAATGATTCTCCTCTTTGAACAATATGAGTCTGACCAGAACTGGAAGTTGGAGCTGATTGCGGCACTGTGCTTCCTGCTCCTTCCGATACAATCAGGCTTTGCCCGGGATGGATAGAATCGTATGGTTTTAAGCCATTTAATTCTAAAATTTTATTAGTGGAAATATTATATTTTTTGCTTATTGCATATAAAGTTTCCCCTTGCTGTACGGTATGATTCATGGATATTTTTGATTAAGGAAAAAAGATTATGTAGGAACCTTAAATTTTATTAAAGATAAAACAGAAAACCTGTGCAGGATATTTTCGCTGTTTTACCGATAAAAAAATACAGGAACCCCATTATTCAAAAGAATAAATCATTATAAAAAAATTTCTTACCTTAAAATTGACATTTTTTGTGGTAAAAAAAAATTTTTCAGAGATGGTCTTTTTCTTAATTTCTGTTCCTGAGATCCAAGCCCCAATGAAGTTTTTTCCGAAGGGTATTTAAAAAATTATCTCCTTTTAGTTTTAGGAGATTGGCTTTAAAATCACTTTTTCTTACTGCCATTTTAATGCTTTCATTCACTTTCCTTGACCGGGAATCCAGAGAAATCAGAAAGTTTTTACTTCTGCCCTCTATTTCAAAGGAAATAGTACAATCATCTGATACAATAAGCGGCCTTACATTTAAATTATGGGGGCTAACCGGGGAAATGATAAAGTTATTGGATTGCGGAACGACAACTGGTCCGCCTACGCTTAGGGAATACCCCGTGGAACCGGTTGGGGTAGCCACAATTAAACCATCCGCCCAATAAGAATTCAGGTATTCACCATCAATGTAAGTATGGACAATGATCATGGATGAAGTATCCCGTTTTAGAATAGTAAATTCATTCAACCCCACATTATTCCCGGCAAAAACATCCTCATTGGTTTCTAATTTTAAAAGAGTCCTGGAGTCAATTGTATAATTCCCAATAAAAATACTATCCATAGCCTCCTTGATTTTATCATTGGAGATGGTGGCTAAAAACCCTAACCTTCCGGTATTCACCCCTATGATGGGAATATTTTTCTCTTTTACATAAAGAACAGTTTCCAGAAGTGTTCCATCTCCACCTACACTAAAAATCAGGTCTGAGGGCTGTAATTCCTGGCTACTATTGAAAACATGATGTTTGGGAATTTCATCAAGCTTTTGTCTTAAAAACTTGCTTAAATCCTTGGAGAGAGATAGTTCAAATCCTCTATTGACAATCTCATTAATAATTGATTTAAAAAAAACCAGTTTATCTTCTTCGAAAGTTCTGCTGTGTATACCTATTTTCACTTATTATAATTCCAAGTATTTGAGTAGCGAGTCAAGATGGTCAGACTCGAAATTCTGAGTCTCATAATCATGGAACTTAGCTACTATTGAATAACCAAATCGTTCAAATGTAGCTATTATTCTAGTGAGATCAACAGTATTTACTTTAATTGTTACCAATAACTCGGCATTATTAAGGGAGTTAATTTCAACAAAGGAGCTTAAAACCTTGGCTTCGTTTGATTCGATAAGACGGCTGATCTCGGCCAAAGTATAATCTATTGTAGCGATGGAAATTACAATAATCCCACCTATTGACTGTCCTCCAAGCTTTTCGGCAAAGTCCAGGGCAGCATCTTTTACATTGATAGCGCCTTTATATTTATTTTCCTCATTGAGGACAGGAATGAGATCTAGTTGGTTTTCTTTTGAAATCCTGGCCAGCTCAAAAAAGTGGTAATTATCGTGAACTTTTAGGTCTTTATTTTTTAATTCAAATAATTCAATTTTTTCATCTTCCTTAGTAAAATCACTTAGGAAGGAATCAGAAAATAAACCAAGATATTGCTGATTTTCCACTACCGGTAACCAATTAAAAGAATATTCTTCTAATAAATCTTTTGCAAATCCTACTGTGTCAGAGGGTTTCAAAGATGGTATTCCTTTATCGATATATTTTTTAGCTACCATATTTTTAGGGATTAAAGAATAACCAGGTTCCAACCACCAAGGTATTGAAGGATTTCGCCTTCACTATCAATTGGTTGTGGGATTACTGCCAATTATTTTCTCTAAATATCGACCTTCTTTGTTATTCTAATTAGTTGGTCAATTTTAAATCAATTCAATTGTGCTTTAACTTTTTCATACTGAGATAAAATTTCTCAATATCAAATAGTACTGGTACTTAAATTTAAATAATTAACTGAAAAATAAAATATTTTTCTCAGCCTTCTGATTAGAAGTAGTACCCAAATAACGAGCTTCAGCTTAAATTAATACCTTATTTTGCTCTAAAAAGTTTTCAAAAATTCTATTAAACTTTTCAGGATGCTCCATCATTGGTGCATGTCCACACTTATCAATAAACCGGAGACTTGAATTTGGAATCAATCTATTAAATTCATGTGCCACCATTGGAGGGGTAATTGTATCATTCAATCCCCAGATTAATAGTGTGGGCACATCTATTTTTGGCAATTCACTTGCAAGATTATGCTTCTGAGCCGATCTGGCAATTGCCACAATTCTCATACATTTTGGGATACTTGAAGTTGTTTCAAACACTTCATCTACCAATTCCTTGGTCGCTACTTCAGGACTATAAAAAGTATAAGCCACCTTCTTTTTCACAAATTCGTAATTTCCCCTTTTGGGATAAGACCCTCCCATAGTATTTTCAAATAAACCAGAACTTCCTGTTAATACCAGTTTATTTACCTTCTCTCTATTAGCTAAAGTATATATTAACCCCACATGACCCCCAAGAGAATTTCCGACAATTGTAAAATCATCCAGATTTTTAAATTCAATAAATGATTCGATAAACTTCACTAATCCCGCTAATCCAGCCTCTTTCAATGGCATATCATAAATGGGCATCATTGGAATGATTACCCTGTGAGTTTTTGAAAAATGAGAGGTAAATCCAGACCAGTTACTCAATGCGCCAAATAAACCATGCAGTAAAATCAGGATATCACCTTCACCTTCATCTAAAAATTTAAATCCGTTTTCTTCTTGAATATTCAATTTCATAAAAAAATTGCAATTAACTTTTACAAGGTATTACACAAAGGTATTCAATCAAAAGTAAAGTATTAACACCTGATATCACTTATTCGTTTCAGATCGCTATATTTGGTATTATTTCAGGTATTTTCACCTACTTTCTTGATCATTATTCAAATGAATTTTTAAGCTTTTGAATTCCAATAGCAATATATTCATTATGGTCAATTTCTCAACAAAATTAACACTTTATTAAACTTAAACTGAAACTTCAAATGCCTTTACTTATCGTATTTTTCGGTATTGTTACACTTCTTTTTTTAATGATTAAATTCAGGCTCAACTCTTTTGTAGCCTTAATAATAGTTTCCATAGGAGTGGGCCTGGCTGAGGGGATGCCGGCTGTGGAGGTGGTTAATTCCATTCAACACGGAGTGGGGAGCACCTTAGGTTCTCTAACTTTAATTTTGGGATTTGGAGCTATGCTTGGGGTATTGATTGCCGAAAGTGGAGCGGCACAAAAAATAACTTCCAGCCTGATTAAAAAATTTGGTATAAAAAACGTACAGTGGGCAATAGTATTCACCGGATTTATTGTGGGTATTCCCATGTTTTATTCTGCAGGGTTTGTGATTTTGGTCCCCATTATTTTCACCATCGCCAGTACAACCGGGCTGCCACTTTTATATGTCGGAATTCCCATGGTCGCCTCTTTATCCGTAACCCATGGTTTTCTTCCCCCACACCCTGGCCCTACTGCCATTTCCGTGATTTTTGATGCTGACATCACTCTAACACTAATTTATGGGATTGTAATTGCCATCCCTACCATTGTTTTGGCAGGCCCGTTGTTTTCCAACTTTTTGAAGAATATCAAAGTAACTCCTCCAAAAGGATTATTTGAAACCAAGGCACTAAAAGAGGAAGAATTACCTTCACTTTCTACTTCTATTCTTACAGCCTTAATTCCGGTACTTTTAATGGCCATTTCTGGAATTTTCAAATTAATTCTTCCTGAAGATAATCCCGTGAATATGATTTTCGGATTTCTGGGCAATCCTGTGATATCACTGCTTCTTGCAGTTTTAGTGGCTATTTTCACACTGGGTATAAACAGGGGCAAAAAAGTGGAGGAAGTGATGAACCAGTTAACAGAATCTGTAAAAAGTATCGCTATGATTCTATTGATAATTGGTGGTGGTGGTGCATTTAAACAGGTTTTAATAGATAGTGGTGTTGGGGATTATATTGCAGATTTAATGAAAGACTCTGATTTATCTCCATATATTTTGGCCTGGGGAATAGCAGGTGCATTAAGAATTTCCCTTGGTTCTGCCACTGTGGCCGGGCTTACCGCTGCCGGAATTGTTTCCCCATTAATTGCTACCACAGGAGTTAATCCGGAATTAATGGTACTTGCCACCGGTGCCGGAAGCCTGATCCTTTCCAATGTAAATGACGCAGGTTTCTGGATGTTCAAAGAATATTTTAATCTTTCCATTGCCCAAACTTTTAAATCCTGGTCCGCCATGGAAACAATTGTTGCAGTAATGGGATTAGTTGGAGTATTGATTATTGATACACTTATTTGAATCTTCTTTATTTCCTTGGAAGAATTTTAATTAATTTTAAAAATAAATTGAAAAACTGACCTTTTGTCCACCTGCTTTTGGTTGACAAAGCCTTTTATTTTTTGTCTATAAAACCTTGTTATTTTGACCAATAAAGAAATTGTAAAGCAATTTAAATTAGCCTCTTCCTTATTAGAACTTCATGGCGCCAATCCTTTTAAAATAAGAGCATTTGGCAGTATTGTATTTGTGCTGGAACGCATGGAAGAAGCCCTGGAAGAAAAAACGCTTGAGGAGCTAATTGCCCTTGATATAAAAAAGGGAATGGCTGAAAAAATTATTGAAATCAATCATTTAGGGTCATTTGCCGAGCTAAATGAATTGGTGGAAAATACTCCAGCCGGAGTAATTGAAATGCTGGATATAAAAGGCATTGGTGCAAAAAAAATCAAAACGATCTGGAAAGAATTGGGAATTGAAACCATCCAGGAGTTATTGGAGGCCTGCAAGGCTCATCAAATTTCCCAATTAAAAGGTTTCGGTGCCAAAACTGAAGATTTAATTATCGAACAAATTGAATATATCAGGTCTAATGCACATAAACTCCGATATGCTGATGCAGAACCTTTTGGGATTAAATTAAAAGAACTTATTGAAAACTCGGGTGTAAAGTCAAAAGTTGAAATTTCTGGTCAATTAAGACGGAGTCTCGAGGTGGTGAATAAAATCCAATTGGTAGTAGGCTCAGCAAATATCGATGAGATTAAAAAAATCCTGAGTGGGGAAAAGTGGATGACTTATGAGGAATTGATTTCCGGCCCGTTTTCCTGGAAAGGAACTGTGAATGAAAATGGAGTATCAGTAGAAATAAAATTTGCATCTGAGGAAAATTTTACCAGCCAGTTATTTCTTAATTCAGCTTCTGCGGCTCATTTGGCATATCTAAATCATCAGGGAAAAAGTTTGAGAAGCCAGGCTGAATTAAATACCTGGGAATCAGAAGAAAAACTCTATGAGGCCAATGAACTTCAATTTATTCCTTCAGAAATGCGGGAGGGATTTTTTGAGTTAGAACAGGCCAAAAATAAAACATTACCCAAACTGGTAGAACTCGGGGATTTAAAGGGGATTTTGCACAACCATAGCACATACAGTGATGGAAAGCACTCTCTCGAGGAAATGGCTAAGTATTGTAAAGAATTAGGCTACGAATATTTAGGTATTTCTGATCATTCGGTTTCAGCATTTTATGCCAATGGCCTTGATGAAGACAGAATTGTAAAACAACACGCTGAAATAAATGAGTTAAATCAAAAACTGGCCCCATTTAAAATATTTAAGGGAATCGAATCTGATATCTTAAATGATGGAAGCCTGGATTATCCGGAAGAGGTCCTAAAAACTTTCGATTTTATTGTGGCCAGTATTCATTCCAATCTCAATATGAATATGGAGAAAGCTACAGAACGGTTAATTAAAGCCATCGAAAATCCTTATACCACAATATTGGGACATCCCACCGGCCGATTGTTGCTGAAAAGGGAGGGATATCCAATTGACCATAAGGCTGTGATAGATGCCTGTGCAAAGCACAATGTAGCCATTGAAATTAATGCCAATCCCTGGAGACTTGATCTGGACTGGAGATGGGTGAAATATGCTATTGATCAAAACATTATGATCAGTATAAATCCCGATGCCCATGAGAAAGATGGTTATCACGATATGAAATATGGATTGTTGGTAGGCAGAAAAGCAGGACTTACTAAAGAAATGACTTTAAATGCACTTAACCTTGGGGAGTTCGAAAATTACCTGGAGAAAAAATTGAAAAAGCTTTAGTAGAGGATGACAAAGGAGAAAAACTATATATTACTCATTGATTGTACTGATGAAAAAGGCCTGGTACACAAAATTTCCGAGATTTTGTACAGTCATAGCTTTAACATGATTGGCAATAGTGAATATGTGGACAGGGAAAACAATCACTTCTTTATGAGAACGGAATTGATTGGTGATTTCAGCAGGGAGAAACTAACCAAGGAATTAAAAGCGGTATTGCCTGAAGATGCCAATATCAATTTCCACAGAAAAAAGAAAAAGGATATCGTAGTATTAGCCACAAAGGAATACCACTGTTTGGGAGATTTACTGGTACGGCATCACTTTGGTGACTTAAATGCCAATATAAAGGCGGTAATTAGCAACCATAATACACTGGAAGATTTTACAAAAAAGTTTGATATTCCGTATCATTTCATTTCCCATGAAAACCTGGACAGGAATATCCATGAAAACAAAGTAGCCGAAATAATTCAGTCTTATAACCCCGAATATGTTATTTTGGCGAAGTATATGAGAATTCTCTCACCCGATTTTATAGCCAGGTTTTCCAATAATATCATTAATATCCATCATTCTTTTCTACCGGCTTTTATTGGGGCAAATCCTTACAAACAAGCTTATAACAGAGGTGTGAAGATTATTGGTGCAACAGCTCATTTCGTAAATAATGAATTGGACGAAGGACCAATTATTTTACAGGATATTACTCATGTAGATCATAAAATGACGGCAAAAGATATGTCGAAAGCGGGAAAGGATGTGGAAAAAATAGTGCTTGCAAAAGCCCTAAAATCTGTGTTCGATGACAGGGTATTTATTGATGGAAATAAAACAATCATTTTTGATTAATCATGATTTTCATAATTATACAAAGCGATCCTTTAAATTTACGCTTTAAACTTCATTCTCATTTTTGAAGTAGATAATGCCAACAAAACATGAAATATAGATTTCCATCCAAAAGGAAAAATACAAGAAAGAACGATGCCCAGCCACTTAAAGACGCTTTGCAGGATATGTTTAAATCCATGAGAATGGAGAATAGATATAAGTTTGCACTAGTGGTAGAATTGTGGGGAAAGGTAATGGGGCAATCTGTCTCTTCAAGAACCAACAGAATATTTGTAAAAAACAACAAATTATTTGTAGAACTAAGCTCTGCACCATTAAAAAATGATTTAATTCTGTCTCAAAGTATTATATTAAAAAGAATTAACGAGCATTTAGGTGAAAATTTTTTGAAGGAGATTGTCTTTTTATAACTTTAAAAAAATTAGGTTCCTGAATATTATTCAGATTTTTTCAATAATAATTTTCAACTCATTCATTTAATACAAGCTTGAACAAGCTGTAATTTAAAATTTATACACATGAACAATAATTATGTAATCATTATGGCCGGGGGAATTGGAAGTAGATTTTGGCCATTTAGCAGAACCAACCATCCGAAGCAGTTTCAGGATATTTTAGGAACTGGAAAAACACTATTACAGCAAACTGCTGATAGATTCAAAGGAATCTGCCCAGATGAGAACATTTACATTGTAACCAATGAAGATTATTATGATTTGGTAAAAGAACAATTGCCATTCATGCAGGATGAGCAAATCCTTTTGGAACCGGTCATGCGAAATACAGCTCCATGCGTGGCATATGCCAGTTATAAAATTGCTCAAAAAAATCCAGAGGCCAATTTAATTATCTCTCCGGCCGACCATATAATATTGAAAGAAGCTGCTTTTAAAGAAGTAGTAAATGCCGCACTTTCCGAAGCTGAAAAAAATGAGATTCTGGTTACCATTGGAATTGAGCCTAGCCGGCCAGATACCGGATATGGTTATATTCAGGTTTTGGAAGATAAAAAATTAGGTCCACTGAATAAGGTTAAAACCTTTACTGAAAAACCAAATTTAGAGTTGGCGCAGAAATTCCTCGAAAGTGGCGATTTTGCATGGAATGCAGGTATTTTCATCTGGAAAGCCTCCACCATAATCAATAGCTTTGAAAAACACCTGCCTGATGTGGGAAGTCTGTTTGATTTGGGAAGCATTTATTATTCTAATGAAGAAAATGATAAAATAAAATCAACCTATTCCAAATGCAGAAATATTTCTATTGACTTCGGTATCATGGAGAAAGATGAAAATGTTTATGTGATGAGGGGTGATTTCGGATGGTCTGATCTCGGTACCTGGAAATCATTATTTGAGGTTTCTGAGAAAAATGAAGATGATAATGTGTTGCACGGTAATATTTTAACATACGAAACCAATAATACACTTATTAAAATGAATTCTGATCGCCTTGTGGTAGCTCAGGGGCTTGATGATTTTATTATTGCCGAGAATGGGAATGTGCTATTAATCTGTAAAAAAGATCAGGAGCAAAGAATAAAGCAATTTGTAGCTGATGTAAAAGAAAAAAAAGGAAACGAATATCATTAATCATTTCCCTCCTTATACTAAATTCAAAAACGGAAGTAGAATAATAAAAACAGATTTCTACTTCCGTTTTTTTCTGCTTTTCTCACATATCCTTTAAAAGTTTATTGGAAGGATGAGCATGCATTGAGTTTTCAATTTCCTCTAAAGCATGAGAAAATGATTTGGCGATTTCACCTTTAAGGTGGTGTTCACCTTTTTTCCCTAGTTTTTCAATGGATTGAATGGCATATCCCAGGTCTATTTTTCCTATATCCAATGCGGGTTGGTAATGTTTGGTCTTCTTTTCTGCAATTCTCACATCCGATATTAACTTTGATTTGATTAACATCTTAAGGGTATTTTCCACTGTCAGGAAGGGCAACTCCAATTTTTTAGAAATTTCTGTAGCTGAAGGGGCCTTTTCTCCAGCTTCAAACCTTTTAATTATAAACTGACAAATTACTAAAGCAATTAACTTTTCAGTATATGGGTTAATGTTTTTCAATTTGGTATGTGGTACAAATTTCCTGTAATGTTGGGCACAACAGGAAAACTGAGCCCCAAAAAGTACAATTAGCCAACTTAGCTGCAACCAGGCTAGAAAAAGAGGCAAAGCGGCAAAACTTCCATAAATAGCATTTGCTTTTGCCACTCCAATCTGAAAATTGATATAAAACCATTGTGTGGCCTGGTATGCCGTTCCTGCGATAATGCCTGCTGTAATTCCATATTGGATCTTCACATTAATGTTGGGAATCACAATGTACAGCAGTGAAAGTAATAACCAAATAATGGAATAAGGTAAAAGCTCTAACAATAAAAAAATCACCGGACCGAAAAAGCCTAATAATTCAAATTTTTGGGTTAAAATTTCGATTTGGGAAGAAATAAATACAGTAACACTACTAGCTAATACAAAAAGAACCGGGGAAATGATCATAAAAGTCATGTAATCTGTAAACTTTCTGATCAAAGTTCTTCCTTTCTGAATATTCCAGATCGCATTAAAGGAATCTTCTATATTGTTAAAAAGCTTCAGTACGCTATAAAGTAAAAGAAGCAAACCTAAACCGGCAATCACTCCTCCGCTGGTGTTAGTGAGTAAGTTATGAGCAAAGTCAAATGCCTGATTGAAAACCGAAGGCTGGTTGGCAAACTCCTCTTTCATTTCCCTTTCCAAAGCTCCTTCCAGTCCAAAACCTTTAGCAATTCCAAAAGCCATGGCTATAATGGGTACTATAGAAAGCAATGAATAAAAAGTAAGTGCAGAAGCTCTTAAAACACATTTATTTTGAGTAAAAGCTTTTCCCGTAAGTAATAGAACTCTTAGCTGAGTTAGTAAAAACTTTTTTGTTTTGGGTAAAGCTTTTTCCTCCACTTCCCAAACCCCCTTATCGAAAAAATAGATTAATTGGTTTATTCTAGTTTGAATTGTTTCCATTTTATTTAGTGACCAAAAGCCTAACAGGTTACCACCTTTATTCGCTTTAGCATATTTAAAGTTAGTATGTACCTCCCTTTACTTCCCAGCAAGTGATTTATTGTACTTATTAAATATTTAATTAGATAAAAACGTGTCATTTTATCTAATTTTTTGCCCTAATTAAATAAATAATAATTATCACGTTTATAATATCTGAATTCAATTAGGACCAAATAACCAGTTTTTTTTATCTGGAAAATACTTTTTTATCAAAGGAATTAAAATCCAGCCAAGTACTTTAAAATTAAGAATTATAATCCCAATACATCTGGAAATTTAAATATTTAATCACTAGAGCGTTAGTCAATTCCAGAAAATTATATTATCATCTTATGAAGCGATTTTTAATAATCTTCAGTTTTTGCGTGTTTACGATGGTCCAGCATAATGATCTTTTTGCCCAGGATATCGAAAAGTTACTCAAAAAAGGTAAAAAAGAATTGGAAAATGAAAGAGATATTGAGGCCTATAATTATTTCCTCGATGTACTTTATCAAGACCCTGACAATACAGAGGCTAAGTACTATGCGGGCATTTGCCACCTCATTTTTCACTCACCAAAAAAGGCCCTGGAATACCTGAATGCAATTCAGGATAGTGAAGTCGCCAATAGCCATCCTGCTTATAAATATTATTTAGCAAAAGCCAAGCATATGAACGGGCATTTTGATGAGGCAGAGGAATTGGTTAAAGGACTGGAGGGACTTAATAGTCCGGGCATAGATGTGCAAAACCTTAAGGAACAAATTGCAAGTGCAAAGGATCACTTAGAAAAAGAAATGCCTTATGTTGTAAAAAATTTAGGAGCTAAGATCAACACCAGGCATCATGAATACAGTACAATTGCCTTTTCGGATCATAAAACAATTTTATACACTTCCAGGAATGATTTCAGGCATAGAGACAGTATCATGAATAATCCTATGGATTTTGAAAATATTTATATTGTTTCCTTGGATGAAAACTTTAACTGGTCTACACCGGAGCCACTGACAAATGAGTCGGAAAGTGGAAATGATGCAACAGTTCAGATAGTAGGAGATGATACCCAAATGGTAACTTATTATAATGGGGACTTATATATATCGGAAATTCATGATGGCATGTGGGAAGCCGGCCAAAAACTAAAAGGCATAAACACTCCGGCTAATGAATCTCATTGTTTCTTTACCGATGATGGCAACACAATTTATTTTTCTTCCAACTTCGAAAGCTATGATGGCAATCTTGACTTGTATGTTTCTCATTTCGATGAAGAAGAGGAAGAATGGTCTGAGCCTGAGCCACTTTTAGGCTTAAATACCCCTTATGACGAAGATTCTCCCTACATTGCAGAAGATGGCACCTTTTATTTTGCTTCAAAAGGGCATGGTTCTATGGGAGGTTTTGATATATTCAAAACTCACCTGGACGAGGCAAACCAGCAATGGGCAAAACCTGTGAATATGGGAAGCCCGATCAATTCCCTTTTCGATGATTTATATTTTATCACTTTCGGCAAAATGGCCTATTTCTCTTCTTCCAGAACAGGCGGATTTGGAGGCCAGGATTTATATCAGGCTCTTTTATTTAATAAAGTAGAAGTGGCAGGAAAAGCTGTAGATAAGGAAACTAACGAGCCACTTACCAATCAGGAAATTACCATTGAACTGGATAATAATGAGACCATAACCACTACCACGGATAAAGATGGCAATTATGTAGTGACTATTCCTGTAGATGAGCACACAAAATCTACCATAAAGGGAGATGGTGATGATCAATATATTGAAATTAATTTGGGAAAAATTGAAAATGAACTAATTGATTACAAAGTTTCATTAGCTGATTTCAAAAATGAAAAAACAAATGGAGAGTTCATTGAATCGCCAATGGTAGCTGTGGCCAGTCCTGGTAAAACCAAACCTAAGAAAAATGGAGAAGAAACTGAATTTACTCTCCCTTCTAACGGACCACAAATAGCAAACACTGAGGAAACTGAAGTTACAAATACAGAAAATACTGAAGTCTTGGCTTCAAATGAATCTAAAAATTCAACTCTTGGAAAGAAAGTCAGCAAAACAGTAGCCTCTATGGAATTAGGAAAATCCATAAGGCTTTTTATGTATTTTGATTTAAATGCCTCAGTAATAAAGGAAGTATTTTATCCTCAATTAGATGAGATCTCAAATTTTCTTCAGACAAATGAAGAAATAATCATTGAAGTTGGCGGTCATACAGATAATTTAGGGAGCCAGGAAAGCAATATGCAATTATCAGATCACAGGGCAAAAGCGATTGCACTTTACATCATTGAAAGAGGAATCGAAAAGGAAAGAGTAATCGCAAAAGGATATGGGGAAACAATGCCTATTGCCACAAATGACGATGAAAAGGATGGAAGGGAATTGAATAGAAGAGTGGAAATAAAACTCTTAAATTCTAAAAGAAACAATTCAGGAACTAATTAATCATTAGTTCCTTTTTTTTGATTTTTTTGGGATTCAAATAAGTCAAAAAAAGCATATTATTTTTTAATTCCGCTGTGCGAAATCTGATTTTCCTCCGTTCAATCTTTTGTAATTCGTTTCCATTTTTTTAGCTGATCACTCAGAACTCTAATTTTTTAAACTTTATGTGTGGAATTGCAGGCTTTCTTTCCATGGATTATTCCAGGGAAAATCTCCAAACATTTACAACTTCACTCAAACACCGGGGACCGGATGCTGAAGGGCTTTATTTCAATGAAAAAGACGGGATTGGCCTTGGACATCAACGATTGAGTATTCTCGATTTATCGGAAGGAGCTAACCAACCCTTCGAATCCAGTTGTGGCAGGTATTTAATTGTATATAATGGTGAAGTTTATAATTTTCAGGAATTGAAAAACCAGGTTTTAGCCTTCAAAAACCAAAAGAAACCATTTCAAACACCAGAAAGCCAAAATCAGGAAAATTCAGAAGAAATTGCAGTAGGAGATGAATTAGAATTTAAAACTTCCTGTGACACTGAGGTTATTATAGAATCTTTCGCGCTTTGGGGGCCAAGCATGGTAAGCCGTCTGAATGGAATGTTTGCCATTGCAATTTATGACAAGGAAGAAAAAAAACTTTATCTATTTCGGGACAGGTTGGGAATTAAGCCTTTGTATTATTTTCAGGAAGGGAATAATTTCATTTTTTCTTCTGAATTAAAAGGATTCAAAAAAATATTGCCAAAAGGTGCTTTAACCTTAAATAAACAGGCCATTGGTGATTTTCTACACCTTGGCTACATACCGGGAAATCACTCTATCTACGAAAAAATCAACAAATTCCCAGCAGGGCATTTCGCCATTATTGAATCAGGGGATATAAAATTATTACCATTCTGGGAACCTGATACTAAAATTGCCAATAAAGTATTTAGTGAGGAGGATAAGGCGAAAAAGAACTTAAAAAGTATTTTGGAAAGTGCCGTAGAAAAAAGAATGGTAAGTGATGTTCCACTGGGTACTTTTCTCAGTGGTGGAATTGATTCCAGCACAGTAACGGCCATTGCCCAAAACCTTTCTTCTCAACCTATAAAGACATTTTCAATAGGATTTAAAGAGGCCAAATTCAATGAAAGTCAGTATGCTAAAGAGGTAGCCAAAGCACTTAAAACAGATCATCACGAATTTATTTTATCTGAAGATGAAGCCATTTTACAGGTAGAAAATCTGCTCAATATTTATGATCAGCCTTTTGCCGATTCTTCAGCCATTCCAACGCTATTAGTTTCGGAAATGGCTAAAAAACATGTATCTGTAGCACTTTCCGGAGACGGAGGAGACGAACTCTTTATGGGCTATGGTATGTACAACTGGGCCAAGCGTCTGGATAATCCTATGCTCAAAAGCTTTAGACCAATTATTCATACCTATCTAAAATATTCCGGAAGCCAGCGAAATAAAAGAGCATCTTCACTTTTCGATTTTAATTCCAATACAGACCTGAAAAGTCACATATTCTCTCAGGAGCAATACTTATTTAGTCATAAAGAACTTACAAATAACTTATTGACGGATAAGTACAAGAATGAAAAAAGATTTAAAGCAAAATTTGAAATAAGTGGAAGAATCCTGGACATTCAGGAAGAACAAGCATTTTATGACCTTAAAAATTACCTGAAAGACGATCTTTTAGTGAAAGTTGATATGGCCTCCATGCATCATTCTCTGGAAGTAAGGGTTCCTCTTTTAGATCATAGAATTGTAGAATTTGCACTCAACCTGGATAGTCAGCTTAAGGTAAAAAAAGGCAGCTCCAAATATTTATTAAAAGAAGTATTATACAGCTATCTCCCTAAATCATTATTTGATCGACCAAAGTGGGGGTTTTCAATTCCTATGGGGAGCTGGCTTAAAAACCAGTTGCTATACCTTATTGAAAAATATCTGGATAAAAATGTGGTTGTGCAATTTGGCATTGTAAGACCTGAAGCAGTGGAAAAGCTTAAAGAAGATTTTTTTAATGGGGCTGATTTTTTATATAATAGAATTTGGGCTCTAATCATTTTACACAAATGGTTAATGGAAAATGATGAAATTTAATTCTCTCTGCTTAGAAACTTACTGAATTTCAAAAACCTAGTAATCATTTTTTATGACTAACAAAATCCCAACATTATACCTTTCATACGATGGCATGACTGATCCTTTGGGACAGTCTCAGGTTTTGCCATACCTAACCGGGCTTTCCAAAAACGGTTATGAAATCACCCTGATTAGCTTCGAAAAAGAGGAAAATGAAGGTAGAATTGAACATATCAAGACAATCACCTTGAAGTCCGGAATTAAATGGATTCCACTGACTTATACCAAGCAACCACCGGTACTTTCCACTTTGTTCGATATCTGGCAAATCAAACAGAAAGTTAAAAAATTACACCAGAAAAACCGCTTTAAAATTGTTCATTGCCGAAGTTATATCACAGCCCTTATCGGGTTGTGGTTAAAAAGAACATATGGCATAAAGTTCATTTTTGATATGAGAGGTTTTTTCCCAGATGAAAGAGTAGATGGAGGAATTTGGAATCTGGACAATCCTGTTTTTAAGCGGATATATAATTATTTCAAAAAGAAGGAAATCGAATATTTCTCTGAGGCGGACCACAGCATTTCCCTCACCCATTCCGGAGAAAAAATTATCCATTCCTGGAAGGAAGTGAACAGCCAGCCTATTCCAATTAAAGTAATTCCCTGCTGTGTGGATACTAATCATTTTCGAAATGAAAATATTTGTATAGGAAAGAGAAAAAAGCTACAGGAAACACTTCAAATAGCAGATAATTCTTTTGTAATGAGTTATTTGGGTTCGATTGGCACCTGGTATATGTTGCCGGAAATGATGGCTTTTTTTAAAAGGTTGTTACTTAAGAAAAAGGATGCCATTTTTCTATTTATCACTGCAGAATCTCCTGAAAAAATTCACGCAGAAGCCCTGAAAAATGATATCCCAATAGAAAATATTAAAATAAAAAAAGCAGATAGAGAAGAAGTGCCATTATTGCTTTCTTTTTCCAGCTTGTCCATATTTTTTATCAAACCGGTTTTTTCCAAAAAAGCTTCTTCACCAACAAAACAAGGGGAAATTATGAATATGGGCATCCCTTTAATTTGTAACAGCGGAGTTGGAGATACCGATTATGTGGTGGAAAAATATAAATCAGGTTATTTGGTCAATGAATTTTCAGATAACTGTTACGATCAGGCAATTGACAATTTGGATCAAATACTAAATCTTGATAAAAAAAGAATTATTGATGGAGCGGAAGAGTTTTATTCCTTGTCTAAAGGGGTTGAGAACTATTCCCAGGTCTATAGAGAAGTTCTTTTATGAAAATACTAATTCTAGCACCATATCCCAAAGGCATTGCGCCCTCCCAAAGGTTTCGATTCGAGCAATACCTAAATGCCCTCAATAAAAATGCTATTGAATATGATTATATTCCTTTTATTGACTTAAAAACCTGGAATATTTTACACAAACCAGGTATGTTTTTGGGAAAGGCATTTGGTATGATGAAGGCATTTGCGAAACGGTTTTGGTTGATGTTTTTTTTGGGGCAATACGATTTCATATTTATCCACAGGGAAGCCAGCCACATAGGCCCGCCAGTTTTTGAATTTATCATTTCCCAAATCCTGGGGAAAAAGATTATTTATGATTTTGATGATGCCATCTGGCTACCAAATTATTCTGTGCATAATAAAGCTTTCAATAAGCTAAAATGGTATAGTAAAGTAAAAAGTATTCTTTCTTGGAGTTATAAGGCCAGTGCAGGCAATGAATACCTCAAAAATTTTGCGTTGAATTATTGCCCAGATGTTTTAGTTAATCCTACTACCATCGATACACTTCACCACCACAACCAAATAAAAGATCAGGAAACTGAAAAAATTATTATTGGCTGGACTGGTACCCTTACTACTATCAAGTACCTGGAAGACCTCCTTCCGGTTATTTCCAAACTGGAAAAGGAACATGATTTTGAGTTTAAGATCATTTGCAATGAAAACCCCAATTTTCCACTGAAATCCTTTGTTTTCAAAAAGTGGGAAAAAGATACTGAAATTGATGATTTACTTACTTTCAATGTGGGCCTTATGCCACTTAAGGATGATATTTGGGCGCAGGGGAAATGTGGTTTCAAAGCCCTCCAGTACATGGCCCTGGGTATTCCCGCACTGGTTTCTCCTGTAGGTGTGAATTCCAAAATTGTAGATCAAAGTGTTAATGGATTTATCTGTAAACAGGAAGAAGACTGGTACAATTACCTGGAAAAACTAATCCTTGATTCGCCACTTAGAAATGAGCTTGGAAAAATGGCTCGAAAAAAAATTGAACAGGAATTTTCAGTTGATTCAAATACCAATAATTTTTTATCACTTTTCAAATAATCAAAAACTTTCTTATATTACATAACTAATTGGTAATTAGGACTGTTTACAAAAAAAGCTAATTCCCAAAATAGGAAAAAACTGAAATTAATTTATTAGCTTAGCAAAAAATATTTTTTGAAAATTTTGGATTAATCACATGCCAAACCAAGATTCTTCACCCCAGCAAAACGGATCATCATACAAAATTTTATTAATTTTTGTATTGACCTTTCAATCATTACTAGCCACCGGGTGGTTGGTATATGATAATTTTAATGTATATCTGGAAAAACCAGATGAAATTAACCTGATGTCCCTCATTGCATCAGGACTTGGGGCACTAATTGTTATTATTGTTGGAATATTTCTTTTTAGTAGTGAAAATAAATCTGCCAAAGAAGTAGAACAATCCAATAAAAAATTAAAAGAGAAAGAATCATCTGTGCAGGAAAGGGAGGATCAGATTGCCTTCCTTAACAAAGGCTTGACATTCGATTATTCAAAATTTGACCTTAAATCCTTTTTCGAAATTATCACCAAGGAGGCTACTAAAAATCTAAAAGTTCATCGTGCGGGAATTTGGCTTTTCAACAGCTTAGGCAGTGAACTAACCTGCCGGAATATTTACGACAAGGAAAATGATCAGCATTCCTTTGGGGAAACAATTTCGACTTCCAATCACATCAACCTGATCGGAAATATAAAAACCGAACCGCATATCATTAGTGATAAGGCATGGATGGATAAAAAACTGGAAGAGCTAGGTGATTATTACTTTAAAAGCAGTGGGGTGAGATCTATAATGATTGTTTCCATTGTGGTTGAAAACAAAACGCTGGGGGTATTCTGGTTTGAACAAAAAAAGAGTACAAGGCATTGGTCTAATAATGATTTGGAAATTGCCAAAGCCCTGATAGGCTTTTTCAAACTCTACCTGACTATTAATCACTCTTCAAGAAACCAAAAAGAATTAAAAGAATCCCATCAGGATTATGCAGCATTTTTTAATAGCAGCGATACTGCTATTGGAAAGTTTGATCTTGAAGCCAATCATAATATTAACCTCAGTATTGAAGAACAAACCAAGTCATTAATCAGCTTAACCAAAGTAGCTCATTTTAATGATGCATTTTCCGATTTATTTTCCCTAAAATCGCCACAATCAGTAAAGGAATTTGATCTGAAGCAGGTTTTAGGCCTGGAAGATAAAGAAAAAACCATTCAAAGATTTATTGAAAACGGATATAAACTTTTTCATGAAGAAGTTTCGCTTTCAGAAGATCGCAAAGCTATAAGGGGTTTATTTGGAATAGTAGAAAACAACCGTTTAAAAGGCATTTGGGTATCCATGGTGGATATTACCACCTTTGTAGAAACTGAAGAAAATGTTTTTGAAGCTACAGTAGAAAATGCCTCTGAATTAATTGTAATAATTGATCCACAAGGTCGGGTAAATTATTCAAACAAAGCCTTCAAAGAGAATATACAGGTATTTGAAACCGAACCCACTGACCGGGATTTTCGATTTGATGACCTGCTTGAATCCGGATATATTGAAAAGTATACTGAGGCAGTAAATGCAGTAATTTCTGAAAGAAGACCTGAATTATTGCTATCTATCCCACTAAAATCTAATTTGGGAATTGCTGATGAATTTGATTGCTATTTCAATTTACTACCGGGAAAAAATGGGGAAGATCAGATTTTGGTAGAATTGAAGAAGGTGAAAAAAGTGGTTGAGGTAGTGGAAGAAAGGAAAGAAAGTGAGGACCAGCAATTTTATAAATCACTACTTGAAGAAACTCCGGGTATGATTGCCCTTGTAAATAAATCTGCAGATATTATTTACGAGAATAAGGCAATGAGAAAACAATTTGAGAAAAATAATGAAAGCAGGAAAGGGCACTACGGGTTCGATTTTGTAGCTCCTGAAAACCTGGAAGCCGTAAACCTTGCTTTTGAGGAAGTTTTAGGAGAAGAAGGTTTAACCTTGACTGTTCCCATTAAATTTTCTCCTTCAACCGACTATTTGGTTGAAGGAGAATTAGTATTAACTAATCTTCTTCAGGACGAAGCTGTAAACGGAATTTTAGTTCAATTAAATGAGCCCAAACAAATTGTTGAAATAAAAGAGAAAATAGTTGAAGTAGACCGGGAAAATAACGAGCACCCACTTTTTGAGGATTTTTTGAATAACTCCTCAAGTGCTTTCATCAGAACTGATCAAAATTTTTCAATAGATTTTTCTTCAAAAGGCGTTTCCAAATTTGGATATTCTTCTGAAGAACTGGAAAATACAAAATTTCCAGATCTGCTCCACGATGAGGAAAAAGGCCAGATTGAACAATTGGCTGGAACTGAAACCAACGGCCAGCCAAACAGGCTTAGAATAAAAAGTAAAGAGGGAGAATGGATTCAGGCTGAAGTAACAGGAACCAGAATTAGTGAGGAAGGAAAAGACGATAAGTTCTTGTTCCAGATTAATGATTTTAGCAAAGTGGCCAAAAGGGAATCTGAATTGCTTTTCAGGGCTAAATTTTACAATGTTTTATTAGGAAATATTTCATCTCCACTACTTTTTATCGATAAAACTTCTAAGATTAAATACTTAAGTCCTGCTGCAAAATCCTTACTTGGTTATTCCCTCAAAGCCAGAGTTTTTGACTACATGGAACCTGCTAGTAGTGAATTGCTTGGGGAAAAACTGGATTTCCTAGCCGAAAACCCGGATCAGCTGGTAAACCTCAATACCCCACTAAAAGATAATCACGGGAATGTACTGGCTGTAACTTTTAACATTAGAAATGTTGCCCAAACTTCTTCCATGACAGGATTCGTGTTGGAAGTGCAAATTGAAAATAATAATTCTCCTACGCCTGATATAGACGAAAAAATGGAGAAGGGTTTGCCGGATAGCAAAAAAAAAGTTGACACAAAGTCATCACAAAACAATGGGGAATCAACAGCAAATATAAAAAGCCAAAGCAGCAAAGAAACCAACAATAATTCTTCAAAACTGAATGAAATAGAGAATTCTGGTAACAGTATTGTGCTTATGAATGCTTCAGGGAAGATTCTGCTTCAAAATTCTTCTTTTGAAAAACTGACTGGAATATCCAGGGATTCTTTGCAAAAAGAAAATATTCAGAACCTGCTTTCCCCAAATGACCAACCTAAATTAATTAGTTTGTTTATTGAATGTCTACAGAAAGACAAGCAAGTAGCTAAAAAGTTTAATGTGGTTAGCCTTCCGAAAGCTCCCTTATTTGAATTTGAGTTTACTAATTACTTAAAGGACAAAAAAATAAAAGCCATTCAACTCAAAATAAAGGAGGTGATTAAAAAAAAGAAATTTAACGGCAATTCTAATGGCCATAAATTAGAAGAAGGAGACAGAGGTAAGGTATTTTCCAAAAAATTAAATGGGAAAAATGGTCACCATAAAGGAGAAAAAAGTCTTTTGGTAGAAGAATAAGCTCAATTATTTCCTGCTTCCGAAAAATATGGTGAGAAATACTGATGTATAAACACTTTTGTTTTGAGCTTCATACATAATAGGAATTTCATTTGCGAACACATCCAACATAAACCCAGCCTCAAATCCTGTTACATTTTTCTTGAAAGTTCCAAACTCGAAAGAAACAGAGGATTTGAAACTTCCTCCAAATTCTAAACTGGCTTTTGAAAGGCCATCAATAAAACTTCCCCGACCAACAATTGAATTTAAATCGGTGTGAATTGCGGGATCATACGGTTCAGTCTTTACAGAATTATCCTGATATTGGTATTGAATATGATAA
Organism: Flexithrix dorotheae DSM 6795; assembly: GCF_000379765.1. GTDB lineage: Bacteria > Bacteroidota > Bacteroidia > Cytophagales > Flammeovirgaceae > Flexithrix > Flexithrix dorotheae. The sequence goes on along the minus strand of NZ_KB903487.1, from coordinate 196,186 downwards.
GGCGCCAAAATACCAATGGCAGGACCAATTGAATTAATCCAGTTTACCTGAACCCCTTTTTCCTTGGCTTTTTTGAATAATACGATTTCCCTCCCATATTGCGGCCTTACCACATAAAAAGAGTTTAGCTTTTTTAAAACAAAACTATTACCGCTCAAAAAGCTATTTACGGAATTTTCCTTAGGGTGCTTTATTTCAACTGCCTCTACGGAAAAACTATGATACATTTTTTCATTTATTACTCTGGCATATTTGAATGTAAATCCACCTATCAACCCTCCATTAGTATTAAAATTAATTCCATACACATATTCTTTTTTGTATAGCCAGTTTTCATCCTCCTCGGTCCAGAATTGGCCAAAAGAATTAAAATTGATCATGAAGAATGATATCCAAAAAAGAAAGACACCTCGGTAAATCATATGGGTAGTAATAAAATGTAGAGAAATACTAAACTGGAAAAAAGTTGAAGTTGTTTGGGTTTTTCATTAAAAAATTGGGGTTAATTAATAAAAAAGTATCCCACTTAAAAAGACCCTTGAAAATCAACAAAAGTTGGGTAAAAAATCCCGAAAGCTTATAAGATTAACCCTGAAAAGAAAGGTTTATTTTGGCGGAGTTCTATAACTAAGAGTTTAAAACCAAGAGATATAACACTTATTGAAAGTAATCAATAAAGTATCTATGGGTAAAATTAATTTATAGTCAGAAAAGATTATTTCCTTGTTCCGTAGAAAAATGTTAGAAAAGCTGAGGTGTAGACCTGGCGGTTGTCCGCTTCTTCCATGATAATAATTTCCTTAGTAAATCCATCTACCATGAATCCAGCTTCAAATCCTGTCACATTATTTTTAAATGTTCCGAATTCAAAAGTAACTGAGGCCTTTACAGAGAGACCAGGCACAATGGATGCCTGAGAAAGGCTTTCGGTAAAACTACCTGTGCCCAAAATATTACTTAACTGATGAACATTCGAATCGTAAGGTTCGGTGGCGACCCTTCCATTAAGGTATTCATAACGGATGAGATAAGGGGCAACAATACCCAGAGTTGGTCCGATTGCCGGTATAAAATTCACCTGAATACCCTGCTCCTTTGCTTTTTGGAATAAAACAAGCTCCCTACCATACTGTGGCCTTAAAACATATAGATAGTTGGATTTTCCTGCGATATAACTACTCCCAGTGGAAATGTTTTGGTAACGGCTTTCTTTTGGATGTTTCACATTTACCGCTTCAATAGAAAAGCTATGAAACATAAATTTATTAATCACCCTGGCATGTTTAAAGGAAACGCCACCTATCAGTCCACCATTCGTATTGAAATTAATTCCATAAACACTTTCCCTTCGATATATTAAATCTTCATCAGCCTCAGTCCAGAATTGAGCAAAACCATTTGTAGCATATAATACTATAAACAGGAATATAACAAGAAATTTATTTGTCACTTTTTCCAAAATGTTTTAAATAGCTATAAATTTTCAGAAAACGCTAAGATACAAAAATTTGTTCATCATGATACAATTCAAATCAGCTTACCTTGGGCAACTTAGAAATAAGGTAACCCACTTAAAATCAGAAACTGAATTAATTACAGATGCCCCAACTGATAACCATGGTAAAGGAGAATCATTTTCTCCTACGGACCTTGTTGCCGTAGCATTAGGGACTTGTATGGTTACAATTATGGGCATATACTCGAATAAAAATGGCATTAATATGCCACTGGTTAATTATGAAACTGAAAAGGTAATGAAGTCCAACCCAAGGGCCATTAGCAAAATCAGAATTCACTTTAAGTTTGAGGAGAATAACTTAACCACAGACGAGCAAGAACAACTTAAAAATGCTGCGCTTTCTTGTCCTGTAGCTTTGAGCATTAATCCGGATATCCAGCAGGAAATAAGTTTTGAATTTTAAGCCTCAGTGCTGGTTTATTTATTCTATTTTCTAAAATCAAAACATTGATCTCAAGCCGGATGGATAATAAAACTAAAAAAGGAAGGTAATCACTTACCTTCCTTTTTTAGTTATTTCTATTATTTATTCTCCGGATTCATCCAGTTCTGAGGGATCAATCTGTCCTAAAACAGTCACGGTTGTTCTCCTGTTCACCTGATGCTCTTCTTCAGAAACCGCATCTGGAATAACCAACTGAGTCTCCCCATACCCTTTAGCTACAATTCTTTGTTCACTTATTCCCTGCTCCACAATATATTCTACAGCAGCTTCTGCTCTCCTTCTGGATAGTTTCATGTTATATCTATTGGAGGCCCTGGAGTCAGTATGAGCTCCTAGTTCTACCATTAAATAAGGCTTACTTTTTAAGAAGGCTACAAGCTTATCCAGCTCTCTGGCTGCATCCGGCCTTATTTCCCATGAATCCAAATCATATAAAATACCCTCTAAAACTATAGAAGCACCTGCAGATCCATCATCATCTCCTCCACCTCCTTCAAGCGCGATAAATACATTTTGGAATAAAACTACATCTGTTTCAAAAACAATATTGGTAACAGGATCCTCCAGATCGTCCTCAGGTATACCCTTGCCAATAGTAGAAAAAATTCTTGATTTTGAAATGAAGTCGGTTTTGTTTCCGACTACTGTATAATCATATCCAATTTCAAGTGGTGTTTCAAATTTAAACCGACCAACTGAATCGGATGTTGTTTCACCAATCACCTCACCTTTTTCATTTAATAGTTCCATTTTCACATTTGCCAACAATGTTCTGTTGATATCTTCTTCCAAATAAGATGTTCCAGCCAGGAAGTAATTAACCGTTTTTGTATCTGGTGTATTATCTTCAAAATAATAGATATCATCATCTCCTTTAGCTCCATCGGAAGCCCTATTGCTTGCGAAATAGCCGTTTTTCCTGTCCTTAAGGGTTAAACCAAAATCATCAGCAGTGGAATTGATGGGAGCACCCAAGTTTTTAATCTTAATCTTTCCATCTTTCATGGTAGCTCTAAAAATATCCAGCCCACCAATCCCTGCATGTCCGTCTGAAGCAAAATACAATACCCTTTCTCTTGTAATATAAGGGAACATGTCATTTCCAGCTGTATTGATGGTTTTCCCCATGTTCTTAGGTCTGCTCCACTGTCCATTTGCCTGTAAATCCGATCTGTAAATATCGATTCCTCCATATCCTCCCGGCCTGTTTGAAGCAAAATACAGACGCTCCCCATCAGCCGTTAATGCAGGGCAGGCATCCCAAATTGCCTGTCCATTGTAATTATCATAATTACTCACAGGAAACAATACTTTGGCTTCAGACCAGTTTTCTCCATCAAACTGGGAATAGTACAGTTTTACATCTCTAATAATATCTTTCTTTTTGCCCGCATTACTTCTGGCAAATACCATTACTTTTCCATTCTTGGTAAATGTTGGAGAAGCTTCATGAAAACCTTCCAGATTTACCAGATCATTAAATGGAGTTGGAGTTCCTTCACAATTTTTATCTTTATCCAGGTCGTAGTAAAACAAATTGGTAAAACCAGTTCCGGTAGCTTCATAGATCATGGAACTTTCTCTGGAACTGGTGAATATTAATCTATCATCAACAACAATTGGGGAATATTCAGCCGCACTTGAATTTAATGCATCACAGTTTTCAATAGTTATGTAGGGATCAGGTTCAGATAGTTTTCCTACTTCTGTCAGGTTTTTCAGTTCCTGCCTGGCCCTTTTCGTCTGGTTATAATTAGAACCTTCCTGCACATATTTCTTAAAACCTTTTTCTGCCGATTCATAATTACCCACAGCTTTTAAAGCAAAGGCATAATGGTAAAGAAGGTTTTCATCTTCAATAACCTGGCTCTTAAAAGCTTTTTTGTAGAATGGCTCTGCCATGGGCATTCTGTTGGATAGCCTGTAACACTCACCAATATGGTAATTTGCCATGGCAATCAACTTCTGATCCTTCGAATCAGCCATCAAACTTTTATACATCTCGATAGCCGTTTCATACTTACCCTCCTTCATCTTATTTTCGGCAGATTTATAACTTGTGGCACAGCTCCACATCATAAAAATCATGGCCAGAGGAAAAATGTATAGTATTCTATTCATTTTATGTTATGTTTTGAATAATTCAGCTTACTGCATTTCCACAGCAATTTTGATATTTTCTATAAACTGATTTTATACTAAATAGAGAAAGTGTTAGATAGTTTAAAAAGAGTTGATATTATTCACTTAATTGGACAAAAATTACTAATAATTAGTTGGAAACCTGTTTTTAAGATTTGAAAAAATTCTCTAAACGAAATATGAATGTTTGTTAGTCGAAAAAATTTTATTTAAAAGTTAAGCTAAAGAGCTTAGTAAAATTTTAAACGATACTAACCAAATTTATTTAATAAAAATGAAATCTGAGCCTTCTTAAATATTTATTATCAAAAATTATCAAATTTTAATAGTTCCACTGAACACCCTTTCAGCGGGACCAATCAGATAAATATTCTTAAAAGCACCATTTTCTTCTTCAAATGCAACCTTAAGCTGGCCACCAAGGGTTTTGATACTTACAGGACTTTTCAAATTCTTTTCTTTTGAAATTAAAGCGGCAGCCGTTACACCAGTACCACAAGATAAAGTTTCGTTTTCCACTCCTCGCTCGAAAGTTCTCACAAAAAGACTATTATCATCTTTTATCTCCAGAAAATTGACGTTTGTGCCTTCTTCTCTGTAATCATGTCGTATTTTTTTGCCTTCTCCGAAAACGTCAAAATTTTCAATATTTTCTACAAACTTGATGTAATGTGGGGAACCCGTGTCCAAAAACCAATAATCATTTCCTTTTTCCACTGGGCTGACTTCACCCATTTTTAAGTGAATCCAGTCCCCATCCACTTTAGCTTCATGCAGGCCGTCTACCGCTAAAAAAGTGGTATTTTCCTCAAAAATTTTCAGATCATGGGCAAATCTCACAGCGCACCTGCCACCATTCCCACACATCGACCCTTCATAACCATCTGCATTAAAATAAATCATTTCAAAATCAGACTCTAAATGATTCCTCAACAAAATTAGTCCGTCTGCACCAACTCCAAATTTGCGGTCACACAGCTTCTCAATTAATTGGTGGTTACTTTGATTAAACTCTCCTCTCCTGTCATCTATCATCACAAAATCATTTCCTGTTCCCTGATATTTATAAAATTTTAGCTCCATGAATTTCTTTTTTTATAATTCTCATCTATCAACAAAATTAATCAAATCACAATTCTATTTCTGGAAATTTTAATAGTTTGAATAATATTTGCCGGATGCATTAAATGATTATGTTGATTAAATATAAAATTGAATAAAGTAGATTACGTTCCATAATTTTAAAAACCAGCCTAAAATTTAAGGACTAATTTGGAATTAATCACAGGGACTGTGAAAAGACCCTTTTCCAACTTGGAATGATAAATGCTTTTTTAGTAAAGTTGAAAGAATTTAATCCGCTTTTAAACGTCTTAATTTTTGCCCAAGACGATGTGTTTTTGAGATGCATTGCAGCGTTACACAACGAAAAAACAAAGAAGTATTGAGCAAAAAGAACAAGTGGAAAACGGATGTAAACTATTTTTATATTTTTTAAATTGATTTCTGCTATTATTTACAGATCCACTATGCGCATTCACAAGAATATTTTGAGGAAAACTTTGCCGGGAATAGCCTTAATTATTATTCTCTCATCTTGTGGTCCTAAAATGTGTCCTTTGCAACCCAGTGGAAAAGGACAAAGTGGCTGTATGGTTAGGATGCATCATTACCATGGTGGGGAATTATACCGTGGTTTGCCCTGGTACAGAAAACAAAACCTGAGATATGGGGAAAAAGTTGGTGGTAAAAAAGATGTGAGTAAAAGAAAAGTACCTAAAAACAAAAGGGGAAAAAAATTCAAGTTATTTGGTAAAAAACAACCAGGTAAAACCAAAAAGAAAAAAGGGAAAAAAGTAGTGGTTCCTGTTCAATAAAACCACCACGGGTTTAGCTTTCTGATTTTTTTGTATTAACATTAGCCCGGAAATCTAAACCCCTATCAAATGACTTCAGCACAAATTCAAGAAGCCAGTAATTTTCTAAAATCAAAGTGCGATTTAGTACCAGAAGTTGGTATTATTCTGGGAACAGGCCTTGGCGCACTTGTAAATGATATCGAAATCCAGGAAATCATTCCTTACGAAAAAATACCCCATTTCCCTGTTTCCACTGTAGAAACCCATTCCGGAAAACTCATTTTTGGAAAATTATCAGGTAAACCTGTGGTGGTTATGCAGGGCAGATTTCATTATTATGAGGGGTATAATATGAAAGAAGTTACCTTCCCTGTAAGGGTAATGAAATTATTGGGCATCAAGTATTTATTTGTTTCCAATGCTGCGGGAGGATTGGATCCTGAATATGAAACAAGCGATTTGATGGTGATTAATGATCATATCAATCTGCAATACGAAAACCCTCTCACCGGCCCTAACCTTGATGATTTTGGGGTGCGATTTCCTGATATGAGTGAACCTTATGATTTGGAATTAATTTCCCTGGCACATGAAATTTCAAATGCTCATCAAATTAATCTTAAAGAGGGTGTTTATGTCAGTGTACCCGGACCTAATCTGGAAACTAAGGCAGAGTATAAATACCTGAGAATAATAGGCGCTGATGCAGTAGGTATGTCCACCGTTCCGGAAGTAATTGTAGCCAGACAAATGGAAATTCCTGTATTTGCTGTTTCTGTTATTACAGACCTTTGCTCTCCTGGCAAAGTAAAAAAAATCACTATTCAGGAAGTGATTGCAGCAGCTGCAAAAGCAGAACCCAACCTTACTAAGCTTATTAAAGAATTAGTGGTAAAAGTGAATTAATTTCCCCAAAAACATTATTCCATTTCCTTCATGAAAATTTTTGAATTGCAAAACAGAGTATTTAGTGATTACATACCTCATCGGCCATCTGATGCTCTTTTTCTTTTTGGTCAAACAGCTGATAATCAAGACTCTGCTTTTTTGGGAGCCAAAAAAGTAATTTATGAAAAATTGGCTCAGAAGGTTTTACTTATCAATTGTGCACCTAAAAGTGGCTATCCAGGGTTTGAACTTTGGGAAAAAGGACTTATCCAAATGGGAATTCCTTCCAATAAAATTGAAGGAATATTACAGGATGATACACCTATACTGCATACCCTAATAGAAGCTCAGGCCGCCATCAGCCATTGTAAGGAAAAAGAATATAAAACTTTAATCGTAATGGCTTCTCCGTTTCAACAATTAAGAGCCTTTATGACTGCTGTTACAGTTGCCTTAAAAATTTATCCTTCTATTAAAATTTATAGTATATCCGGAGAACCTTTACGCTGGCAGGAAAAAGTGACACATTCCCAGGGCACCTTAACCGGTGACAGAAAGGACTTGATCTATGGTGAATTGGAAAGAATTGAAATCTACAATAAAAAAGGGGATTTAGGCTCTGTGGAAGAAGTATTAGATTACTTAAACCAAAGAGACTAAATCCCTGATTTTTTTAAGGAATCGGATTTTCTTTTATTTCCAAAAACCTTATTACATAAATGAGAAATCATGCAAGAAGCTTAAACTTTTGCCCCTTTTTCCATTAGATGAAAAAGAGGCAAAAAATTTCTGGCGTCTGACTTCTTGTTTCTTGAAAATTAGAAGCTCAATTGCTTTTCAGTAAAACTAAGCTTTCCCCATTATTTCCTAAGCGCAATACCTAATTCCTTCAATTGTTCATCATTAGTTGGAGAAGGAGAATCAATCATTACATCTCTTCCCGAAGTGTTTTTAGAGAAGGCAATGTAATCTCTGATGGAATCGGAACCTCCGAAAAGAGAACAAATTCTGTCAAAACCAAAAGCAATTCCACCATGTGGAGGTGCGCCAAACTCAAAGGCTTCCATTAAAAATCCAAATTGTGCCTGGGCCTCTTCTTTGGTAAATCCAAGTGCATCAAACATTCTTGATTGGATTTCCTTATCGTGAATTCTGATTGAACCACCGCCAATTTCCACCCCATTGATGACCATGTCATATGCATTGGCATTAACACTACCCGGATCAGTTTCAAGTTTGTCCAAATCTTCTGGAACAGGAGAAGTAAACGGATGGTGCATGGCATGGAATCTTTTGGTATCTTCATCCCATTCCAGCAATGGGAAGTTCACAACCCAAAGTGGCTTGAAAGTATTTTTATCTCTTAACCCAAGTCTTTCGCCCATTTCCAATCGCAACTCACTCATGGCTTTTCTGGTATGATTTAACTCCCCGGATAAGACCAGAATTAAATCCCCTGGTTTTGCATTACATTTTTCCGCCCAGGCTTTCAAGTCATCCTGGCTGTAGAATTTATCCACTGAAGATTTGAAGCTGCCATCAGGATTACATTTAACATAAACCATCCCTTTAGCACCAATCTGAGGTCTTTTCACCCAGTCAGTCAATTGGTCGATTTGCTTTCTGGTATATTCGGCACAACCTTCCGCACAGATTCCCAATACTATTTCCGCACTATCAAAAACATTAAAACCTTTGTTCTGGGCCACATCATTCAGGTCGGTCAATTTCATATCGAACCGAATATCAGGCTTATCATTTCCATAATATTTCATGGCATCCTGATAATCCATTCTAGGGAAATTATCCACTTCCACACCTTTCACTTCTTTTAAAAGATGCTTCATTAATCCTTCAAAAAGATTAAGAATATCCTCTCTGGTTACGAAAGCCAATTCACAATCTATTTGGGTAAACTCCGGTTGTCTGTCTGCCCTTAAATCTTCATCCCTGAAACATTTCACAATCTGATAATATCGGTCGAAGCCGGAAACCATCAACAATTGTTTGAAAGTTTGGGGTGACTGGGGTAAGGCATAAAACTCTCCGGGATTCATCCTTGAAGGCACTAAAAAATCTCTAGCTCCTTCAGGCGTAGATTTAATTAAAACAGGAGTTTCTACCTCGATAAAAGATTGGGCATCCAGGTAATTCCTTGTTTCTTTAGCGAGTCGGTGTCTTAATACCAGATTTTCCCTGATCGGATTTCTCCTCAAATCTAAATACCTGTATTTCATCCTTAAATCTTCTCCTCCATCGGTTTCATCCTCAATTTTAAAGGGAGGAACCTTAGCTCCGTTCAATACGGTAAGTGCTGCAATTTTGATTTCAATGTCTCCTGTGGCCAGTTTATCATTCTTGGAAAACCGCTCAGTCACTTCTCCTTCTACCTGAATCACATACTCCCGACCAAGGTTTTTCATACTTTCCAATACATCCGCACCGGTAACTCCTTCCTCACCTACTAATTGAGTAATTCCATATCGGTCTCTTAAATCTATCCAGACTAATCCTCCTTTATCTCTTACCCTTTGTACCCAGCCGGATAAGGTAACTTTTTGTCCAACATGTTCATTCCTTAGCTCTCCGCAAGTATGACTCCTAAGCATTTTAATATATTTTTAAATTGATTCTAATAACTTATACCAGATTTTCAACATTTGAATAAATGGATTGCAAAAATATTATTAAATAATTGAATATACTAAGCGGACGGAAATAATTCTACTTTTAAATACTTCAGCTTAAAACACTGATAATCAGCAATTAAATAATTTTATTTTCAAAAAAATCCCCAACCTTTTTCATTATAAAGGACATCCAAAAAATCTCTCACTTATTTCATCCCCCAGGCCCCTTCAATTGAAGAAGAAACTTTTCTCTCCCTTCCAGAGTGGATACAGGGAGGTTTTTCAAGACTCCTTTATCAATTTTCAAGAAATAATATTTTCGAATCAGGACTATTTTCGTCCATTAGTTTGAGATATTTCTAAAAAGTCGATAAACCATTTTTTTAAAACCGCTCTAAAGACTCCCAGAAGAATAACAGAATTTAAAAATATCCCGGAAATGTGCTATTCAAAGCCTGAAAAGTACCCAACTTTAATGATTACATAGGTGTTATCATTTTACGTAAAACTCTATAAAAATGAAAAATCGGGGATTCTTTATGGTGTGTGTGGTATTGTTAATGTTGGTCTTGATTGCCTAAATAAACACTTGGTCCCTTAATAAATATTGAAAGAATTAAAACTAGGGGAGATAGTTGATCTGACTAACCAGAATTAATTACCACTTATTAAAATTAAAATTGAGGAGAAATCCATTTGCCTGCTTTTGTCTGGAATGTTTAGTGAATTGTGTAAGTTAACGAAGGCAATGGATTTGGGTTTAGTAAAGCCGGAGGCTTGGCCATGCTGAGCTCCGGTTTTGTTTTTACACGATCTTAATATTTTCCTGAAATTCTCTAAAAGCATTTAGCATAGCCTCTGGAGCTTCAATTTGAGGATAATGTCCAATCCCTTCCAATTCCACTACATCTGGTCTGGGAATAACTTCCCTGTATCTTTTTACCATATTTTTCCCAGAAATGGGATCTTCAAGGCCATTCACAAACCGGATCGGAACTTTATTTTTTTGTAACGTTCCTACCCAGCGATCTCTGTATTCATTCCTTTCAGTCATATACCTTATTAACTTGTGCCCTATTTGGGTCCCTTTATTATAGGTGACCATGTTCCAAAAATGTTTTAATTCTTTTTCTGTAGGCTGGGAATTTTGCCCAAAAATATCTTTTAAATTCTCAGTGAGTTTTTTCTCATTAATAAATTTACTCACGTACCTCCCCATTGGGCCCATTAGGGCTTTTTGTATCATTTTGGGTTTGTGAGCTTCGGGGAATAACCCACCATTCAAAAAGCAAACTGATTTTATTGTCACACCATCTTCCCTAAATTGTACCCTGTCCTGATGTCTGGCCAATAATTCCTGGGTGACCGTATCTCCATAGTCGTGTGCCAGGATATGAATATTATTGAACTTTTTCTTTTCTAAAAGCAATTCTATTAAGTCGGCCTGGTCGAGAATAGAGTATTGATACTCCTGCGGTTTTTCAGAAAATCCAAAACCAATAAAATCCGGAGCAATCACATGGAAATCTTTCGAAAGTTCATTCCATACTTTATACCAATCCCAGGAAGAAGTCGGAAAACCATGGAGGCAAATCAGACACTCCCCTTTTCCAGCTTCCTGGTAGAAAATATCGTGGGCAAGGTAGTTGAAATGTTGTCCTTTGTCATGCCATGCCTGCGGGGTAAGTAAATCCATCTGTAGATTTGTAAGTAATTTGTAAATTAAATGTGATTTAATTTAACTATCCCTGCAGTGGAAAACAATCTGAATTTTGATATTCGGTAAAATTTTTTGATGTGTTGTTGTAGCCAAACTTTTTAAATATGAATCCAAATCCTGCAAAAGGAGGGAAAGCGAATAATATCCGGCCCAGGCCGAATCTTTCCTTCCGGGAACAAATTGGGGCTTTACAAAACCTCCCCAGGTTTTTCAGTTTAATTTGGGAAACAAGCCAGGCACTTACCCTGGGCATTATTTCCCTTAGAATCATAAAATCAATTATTCCCCTGTCTCAATTATATGTGGGAAAGCTTATAATTGATGAAGTCATTGGGTTATCAGAAGCAAAAAATCCGGACTTTGAAACCCTGTGGATTTGGGTGGGAATTGAATTCGGACTTGTCATTCTTTCCGAACTCTTAACCCGGGGAACAACTCTGATGGACAGCCTCATTGGAGATTTGTTTGCCAATAAAATTTCTATAAAGCTGATTGAACATGCGGCCTCACTGGACCTTTATCAGTTTGAAGATGCCAATTTTTATGATAAACTGGAAAGAGCCAGAAGACAAACTACAGCCCGGGTAGTTTTAATTTCTCAGGTTTTGGGACAGGTTCAGGATATGATCACAGTGGCATTTTTAGGCGTTGGACTGATCATTTATAATCCCTGGTTAATCTTTCTTTTGTTCCTAGCGGTAATTCCAGCTTTCGTAGGGGAAACTTATTTCAATCAGGAAAATTATTCCCTTTCCCGAAGCTGGACTCCCCAAAGAAGAGAACTGGATTACATCAGATACATCGGTGCCAGTGATGAAACTGCTAAGGAAATTAAAATTTTCAATCTTTCAGATTTCCTGGCCAACCGCTTTAAAGAAGTCTCGGATAAATATTATAATGCCAATAAAAAGCTAGCTATAAAAAGAGCATCCTGGGGAGGTTTTCTTTCCTCGATTAGCTCGGTTGCTTATTATGGAGCTTATATTTTTATCCTTATTCAGGCTGTAGAAGGCATTATTTCCATTGGTGATTTAACTTTTCTTGCAGGTTCATTTAACCGCATGCAAAGTTTACTTCAGGGCATTATGAGCAGATTTTCCAGCATTTCCCAAAGCGCGCTTTATCTTCAGGATTTGTTCGAGTTTTTTGAAATTAAACCTCATATTAAATCAGCTGCGCAAAACCTTCCTGTTCCCAATCCTATTCAAAAAGGATTTGTATTCGAAAATGTGGGTTATAAATATTATAACAGTGAAAAATGGTCCTTAAAAAATGTTTCATTTCATTTGAAACCCGGAGAAAAACTAGCGCTTGTTGGGGAAAATGGAGCAGGAAAAACGACTTTAGTGAAATTACTTTCCCGATTATATGAACCCACTGAAGGAAGAATTTTACTGGATGGAAAAGATTTGAAGTCATATAATTTAAGCGAGCTCAGGCAAAATATAGGTGTAATTTTTCAGGATTATGTAAAGTTTCAAATGACTGCAAAAGAAAACATAGCAGTGGGCCAGATTGATGAAAGAGAAGATCTCGGAAAAATTAAAGAAGCCGCTCATAAAAGTCTGGCCAGCAATGTAATTGGAAAGTTGCCAGAAGGACTCGATCAGGTTTTAGGAAAGCGATTTAACAATGGTACCGAACTTTCAGGAGGGGAATGGCAAAAAATTGCCCTGGCCAGAGGATATATGAGAAATGCCCAAATACTTATTCTGGATGAACCTACCTCCGCGCTGGACGCAAGAGCAGAAAACGAAGTATTTATAAGATTTTCTGAATTGATTGAAGGAAAATCAGCAGTATTAATTTCACATAGATTTTCCACTGTAAGGATGGCTGATCGTATTTTGTTTTTGGAAAACGGACAGGTAAAAGAATTGGGAAGTCATGAAGAACTCATAGCTCAAAATGGTAAATATGCGGAATTATTTCACCTCCAGGCACAGGGTTATTTATAGCCAATATCCCCATAAAAATAAAATAATTCCCTATTTCTCCTGAGCCAATCAGGTCTTGTATTAGTTGAAAAGGTAACAAAAGTCTTTTTTATACCACGACTTGTGTTATAGCTTTGCCCCATAAAATCATGTTTTATTTTTTTAATAACCTGACTACCTAAGAACTGATCTGATGATCTGTTACTGAATAGAGAAAATCAAAATTACCTATGAAAAGAATTTTACTTTTTATCTTTTTTTTGTCCTCAGGAATGAGTCCGGTCATCATTGCTCAGGAAAACCCCGGAGCTGTAAGTCACCAGTTGAATGATACCATTTCGCAATTTTTGGACGATGTGATCATCACCGGAAACAGAATGCAAATTCCATTTTCAGAATATTCCAGAAATATTACTGTGGTCACTAAAGAAGACATTGACAATTTACCAGTTCAAAGTCTTGCCCAGGTTTTAAATTATGTACCTTCTGTGGATGTAAGGCAGAGAGGTGCAATGGGAATTCAGGGTGATCTGAGTATAAGAGGGAGCAATTTCGATGAAACCTTGGTTTTGGTGAATGGAATTAAAATGAGTGATCCACAAACGGGTCATCATTTATTAAACTTCCCACTCAATATTAATAATATCCATAAAGTAGAAGTACTGAAAGGGCCCGGAGCCAGAATTTTTGGCCAGAATGCTTATGCCGGAGCAGTGAATATTATCACTAAAGTTCCTGAAAAGAGGTTTATTGAGGTCAATGGATTTAGCGGGATTGGGCAAAGTGATTCTCAGGAAAGTGATACTACTTTTTATGATTATGGAATAAATATTGGATTTTCAATGCCTGGGGAAACTTATGGCCAATATCTTTCGCTTTCTCATAATGCATCGAACGGCTACCGCTACAATACAGATTATGAAATGAATAATCTTTTTTATCAATCAAAATTGACAGGATTAGGTGGAAAGTTCAATTTTCAATTCGGATATACGGATAGAAAATTTGGAGCAAATGGATTTTATGCTGGAAATGATGAATATGAAGAAGTAAAAACCAGTTTGGTAAGTCTTGATTATGAGAAAGTGGCAGGTGATTTATTTATTAAACCAAGAATTTACTGGAGAGGAAACAAGGATAATTACCTATTTCACAGAGAAAATCCTCAATGGTTCAATAACGTTCACTTAACCAATGTTTTTGGAGGGGAGGTTAATTTAAGTTACGATTCCAAATGGGGAGTAACAGGCCTGGGAATAGAAACCAGGTATGAGTCAATTGACGGACTGGAAGAGGAGCAACACCCTGAAGCCCAAAATCAATTACTCAATGACGATAGCCGGTATAATCTTGGAGTATTCCTGGAACACAGATTTACCTTCCATAAATTCAATATGACACCCGGAATTTATGTCAATCAGCACAGCGATTTTGGATTTAAAGTATTTCCCGGGATTGATATGGGCTATCAGGTAAACCAGTTACTTAAAATTTATGGAAATGTAGGTAAGACTTATAGAGTACCCACCTTTTTTGACCTGTATTATGCTTCGGCTGCCACCCAAACTTTTGGCGATCCAAATCTGAAGCCCAGTGAGGCCTGGATGTATGAAGTTGGTTTAAAGGCATCTGAAAAAGGGATTTTGGGAGAAACTAATTTTTTCATTCAGAATGCAGAGAATACCATTGATTGGATAAATGATCCGGAAAATCCTGATGTAAAATGGCAGGCAGTTAACTTTTCGAATGTAAACAAATGGGGAATTGAGACTTCTTTTAGTGTAGATTTTCAGCAAAGAATTGGGCCAGAAGCCATTCTAAAGAAAATATCTGCAAGTTATGTGTATATCAATTCCGATTTGCAGGATAGCCAGTTCAAATCGAGATATGCCTTAAGTCATTTGAAACACCAGTTTATTTTTGGCATCCATCATAAAATTGCAAAAAACATTTACAATTCTTTAAAATTCAGGTATTTGTCCAGACCTCAATTTGATGATGACAGTATACTGGAAGGAAATACAAACCTGGATAACTACGAAGTTCTGGATATGAGAATATATTGGGAAAAAGCAAATAAGATGGTCTATCTGGAGGCTACCAATCTAACCGACTCTAAGTATGTGGAAGTTGGTGAAGTTTTGATGCCAGGAAGGTGGTTTAGAGCTGGAGTAAAATTCAGATTCGAATATTAAACAACTTTCAGGTTTTTTCAGGATTTTAATAAAATGGCAAGTTCCAAAGTCTCCCGGATGGCCATTTTATTTTCCTCCGATAACCGAATATCTTCATAACCTTCCTTTCCCCAAAGCCTTACATAAACGGGTTCATCAATCTTTCTGGAAATTTCCTTCGCAATCAATAAGTCCTTCTCCTCTTTTAATTCAATAGTCTCCCACACTTCCACCACTGGGGAATGATCAATTGGCACATCAATTTTTACCACCGAACTATCGTATAAATTTTCTCCTACCTTCACAAAAATTCTGTCGTGTAAAATCCTCTTTTTTCCATAATATTGACTTACCAGACTAAACTCCCCCTTCTCATTTATTTTTGCAGTTAAAGCAATTCTTTTTTGGTCGAATGTACTCCAGTATTTATGAACATACCAGGAACTATCTGAATAAGGGCTTTCCCGAATCGAAAAACTTGAAAGCAGTGTTTCAATTTTTTTCTGAGTTGCATCTGCTTGAAAAAGATCGCTTGAATTAAATTTTTCTGCCTTATTTCTAACCCTCCTCTCCTTTTCAAATTTGGCAATCAGTTTTTCCTCTTCTTTATGAAACAAATATCCAAATACAAAAATCGTGATCAGGAGCGCAGAGATTATATATTTTAATTTCATGGCTTAATTATTTTTGGCTAAAACTCTCAAATTTAATTACTTCTATATTTTTAAGTTTTTATTTTAGGGCTTGTTTAAAATTTGAGGTTTCACGTGAAAACACTCAGTTTCATTCACAGCTCTGTCTTTTTATTTTAGATCAATTGCATTAAATCCCTAACTACCGGAGATGGTTAATATATATCAGAATAAGGAAAAACTCAAATGGATAATTGTAGGTATCGCTTTTTTATTAGGGATATTTTCCATTATCTACACGCAGATTTTAGTCCAGCAACTGGCCGAAACAGAAAGAAAACAGATTGATCTTTTTGCCAAAGCATATGAATTTATCATCCTATCAGAAAATGATGAAGAGTTTAATTTTGTACTTACAGAAATAGTATTCGCAGAAAACTCCATTCCTATAATTTTAGCCGATTCCCTTGGGCCTTTTGACCACAGAAACATTATAATGCCAGAACTTTCTCCGGAAAAAGAAACAGAATTCTTAAAAAAAGAAATCCTGAAAATGGCAGAGGAATATCAGCCTATAGAAATAGATTTGAATGATGCCAAAAAGCAATATATCTATTATTCCAATTCCCCTGCTATTGGTCAGATTAAGTACTTCAACTATGTGCAGATTACTGTAATGTCTATTCTTTCCATTCTGGCTTATTTCGTATTTAGCTCGGCCAGAAGAGCTGAACAAAACCGGGTCTGGGTGGGTTTAGCTAAGGAAACAGCGCACCAGTTAGGCACGCCAATCTCCAGCCTAATGGCCTGGATTGAATTTTTCAAAACTGATCCTAATTTTGATCAATCCATCATCCCGGAAATGACCAAGGATATCAAGCGGCTGGAAATGATTACGTCAAGGTTCTCCAGTATTGGGTCAGAGCCATCCTTAAAGGATGAAAACTTATTAGAAGCAGTTGAAAATATTATTGGCTATTTACAGAAAAGAGTCTCAACCAAAGTAAAATTCATCATTACTCCAAAATTTGATCACGAATTATACGCCAAATTGAATGTTCCCCTTTTTGAGTGGATTATTGAAAATATCTGCAAAAATGCAGTAGATGCGATGGGAGGAGCAGGAAAAATTGAGATTTATCTGAAAAATTCCAAAGATGGAAGATTTGTTATACTGGATATTAACGATACTGGCAAGGGTATACCAAAATCAAAATTGAAAACGGTTTTTCAGCCTGGGTTTACTACCAAAAAAAGAGGATGGGGATTGGGATTAACTTTAGTAAAAAGAATTGTGGAGAACTATCACAATGGGAAAATTTTTGTATTAAAATCAGAAATTGATGTGGGTACTACTTTCAGAATTCTTATTCCCAAATAAATAGTAATTCAAAATTAATCCTGTATAATTTTGCCATAAAAGACTGATAGAGAGACTACTTTTTCTTTGAAATAATAGTACCTGGTGCTTAAATGCCCTAACAAAAAAGGGCTGACAAAAATTTACCAGCCCTTCTTATAGTTTTCGTAAAGGTTCTATTTCATTTGAATTTTAAATCTTTTACTGGTGAGTGTGAATACTGCTACTACAAAACAAATCCCGCAAAATAACGCGCTTCCAAATACTGATTTTTTAAAGTTCCCGGGATATCCGTCCAAATCTGCCTGAAGTGCAGCTTCCTGAGCATTTTCAGGATTATATTTTACTGTTACCACATCTCCTACCTGAACATCACTGTTTTCAAATCCTACAAAATAAGTTTTCTTGTTATCAGGAGTTTCAAATTCTAAATACGGGCAAACGCCAGATTCAGTCATTTTTAAGTCTTTCACTACTGCCTTAGCTTCAATCCCGTTGTTTTTAAGAGATTCTACCTTTGCATGATCCGAATAGTTTATTTTGAAAAACACCCAACCACCAACAAGATAGATTAAGGCAAGTACCAGTCGGATACTAAGATTAATTATCTTTTTCAAAGCTTTAGTCTGTTTAGTTTATTGAAGTTTGAGTCAGGAAATATATCCAGCTCTTTAGTTTTGACATGCTTTTACAATTACCGGGGCAAAATGAGTTTTATTCATGCTCATAATATTTAAAAACTTACATGTGTAATCAGCCCTGGAATTATCGATTAAATTACCTGTATCAAATTTTATATAGTTAAAAAGACCTTTTTCTGCTTATTTTGCCACTGGTTTAAGAGGCTTGAAGGTTGCCTAAAGGAGGAGGATTTTTCAACTTTTTCTTTTTATTAAATCTTTTTGGTTTTTTTCATGTTAGTAATAACATTACTTTGGAATCTCCGGAAGAAGGATAAATTAATTTTCCGGTAGAATTTTGATTTGATTTTGAAAATATGTCCTGGCAAAACTCAAAGGACTAACAACACAAAAAAAATATAGAGTGAAGGAGCTAGCTTATCTGAACAAATACTTTTTTAAATACAAATACAGATTTTTACTTGGTATTCTTTTTATTTCACTTGCCAACGTATTTGCAATTTTTCCAGCACAACTCGTAAGGCAGTCTTTCGATTTGGTAAGTGATACCCTGGGCCTATATCCATTATTTAAGGGAACTGAGCTACAGGAAAATTTTTACAGTCATTTTACTTACATCATTCTAATGTATGGAGGTTTGATTGTAATCATGGCATTTATCCGGGGCGGCTTTTTATTCCTAACCAGGCAAACAACAATTGTGATGTCCAGGCTTATTGAATATGACCTGAAAAATGAGATTTATGAACATTATCAATCTCTTCCAACAAGTTTTTATAAAAAGAATAATACAGGGGATTTAATGGCCAGAATCTCGGAAGATGTAAGTAAAGTAAGAATGTATTTGGGGCCGGGAGTCATGTACAGTACTAACCTGATTGTTACATTTGTTTTGGTAATTGGTTATATGCTTACTGTAAATGTAAAACTTACGCTGTATTCATTATTACCCCTGCCCTTGCTTTCCCTAAGTATTTATTATGTGCATAATTTGATTAACCGTAGATCTGAAGAAATTCAGAGAAGCTTGTCTGAAATGTCCACATTTGTGCAGGAAGCTTTTTCAGGTATTAGAGTAATTAAAGCCTATTCCAGAGAGAAAGAATCACTAGAAAAGTTTTCGAAGGAAAGCAGGGAATATAAGAAGAAATCTATGAGTCTGGCCCTGGTTAATTCCCTCTTCTTTCCATTGATGCTGGGATTGATTGGTATGAGCATTATTCTTACTGTTTATGTTGGGGGTTTGGAGGTTATCGATGGGTCGATTACTGCCGGAAATATTGCAGAATTTATCATTTATGTCAATTTACTTACCTGGCCAGTGACCGCTCTTGGATGGGTAACCAGTATAATTCAGCGAGCTGCAGCCTCTCAGGAAAGGTTGAATGAATTCCTGAATCAAAAGAATGATATTAAATCGCTAAAGAATTATGATGAACCGATAAAAGGAAAAATTAAGTTCGATAATGTAACTTTCGATTATCCGGATTCCGGTATCAGGGCTTTAGAAAACATTTCTTTTGAGATTTCTCAGGGGGAATCTCTGGCTATTTTAGGCACTACAGGTTCTGGAAAAAGTACCATAGCTAACCTGATTTGCCGGCTTTATGATACTTCCCAGGGAGAAATATTAATAGATGACCAAAATATTAAGGATTTCAGAATTTCCAGATTGAGGAAGCATATTGGGTATGTGCCTCAGGATGTTTTCCTTTTCTCGGATTCCATTAGAAATAATATCGCCTTTGGAAAGAAGGAAATCATTGAGGAAGAAATCATTCAGGCAACCAAAGATGCCGATTTAATGGAAAATATTGAGCAGTTTCCTAAAGGTTTCGACACTTTGGTGGGAGAAAGGGGAATTACCCTTTCAGGTGGGCAAAAACAAAGGGTTTCCATTGCCAGAGCTATTATTAAAAAGCCGGAAATTTTAATTCTTGATGATTGTCTCTCTGCTGTAGATACCAAAACTGAAAATGCAATTTTAAATAGCCTGAAAGGAATTATGGAAGATCGGACTTCCATTATTATTTCCCACAGAATTTCCTCCGCAAAACTAGCGGATAAGATCATTGTACTTGATGGCGCTAAAATAACGGAGGGAGGAACTCATGAGGAATTGATGGCATTGAAAGGCATGTATTTCGAGCTTTACGAAAAACAACTAAAAGGTGAAGAAGAAGTCGAGTTTTAGGAAATATCTGGCTTTAATCTTTACAAAAAAACAGGCACTATCTATCAGAAAGTGCCTGAATCCAAACATTACTTATTATGATCGTATTTTCATAGGTTCTATTAATTTTTTATTATAAAAGTAACCCTCCGGATTAAAAAAATCTTCAAGTTATTTCAGAACTTTGCCTTATCACTATTCCAGGGATGATATTTAAGATATTGGAATTATTTAATTACCTTTCAAAAAGGTACAGCATAAAAACTCATCAATGAAACTGATAAAGGTAGGCGGAGCCGTATTAAATCAAATCCCTTTAGATTGGGACCATAATAAAAACAACATTGTAAATTCAATAAAGGAGGCTAAAAACCAGGGAGTTTCAGTCCTTTGTCTGCCTGAATTATGTATTACAGGCTATGGCTGTGAAGATGCATTTTATTCTCCTGGAATATTACAAACCGCCAAAGAAATGTTACTGGAAATTCTTCCCCATACCAAGGGAATTGCCACCTCCATTGGTTTACCTGTATTATTTCAGAATAGGATTTTCAATGCTGCTGGACTTCTTGTTGATGGAAAAATTCTTGGTTTTGTAGGCAAACAACACTTACCGGGGGATGGCATCCATTACGAGCCCAGATGGTTTACTCCCTGGCAGGAAAATACAAAAGGAGAAATAAAAATTGGAAAAGAAACCTACCCCATTGGCGATATAGTTTTTCAACTGGATGATATAAAAGTAGGGTTTGAAATTTGCGAAGATGCCTGGGTTTCCAGTCGGCCTGGATCAAGGCTACATAAATTGGGTGTAGATTTAGTGCTCAACCCAAGCGCAAGCCATTTTGCTTTTGATAAACTTGAAGTCCGAAAAAGATTCGTGCTGGAAGGTTCACGAACTTTTGGCTGTAGTTATATTTATGCCAATTTATCTGGCAATGAGGCAGGCAGAGCCATTTACGATGGGGGAACCCTTATCGCCAGTTCCGGAGTGTTGCAGGCTGTTGGAGAAAGGTTAACTTTTGACGATTATAAGCTAACCACTGCAGTGATTGATGTAGATAACAACCGACTAAACCAGGCCCAGAGTAGCACTCACTATAAATTTGCCGACCTGACCGGAATTTGTTTTAAGATTCCATTCGAGTTCCCCACCATTCTTCCTGAGCCTTATAAAAATAAGGATAAGCAATGGGAAAAAAGCCCTTTTATTAAAGAAGAAGAATTCGCCCGCTCTGTTTCCCTTGGCCTTTTTGATTATATGAGAAAAAGCCGGTCAAGAGGATTTGTAATTTCTCTAAGTGGGGGTGCCGATTCTTCGGCTATTGCTTCACTTTGCTATCTGATGATCAAATTTGGAGTGGAAAGTCTGGGGCTTGAGAAGTTTAAGGCAAAACTGGCCTATTTTAAGGAGCTTTCAGATTGTAATTCAGTGGAAGAATTGGCCAAAAAGATAATTACCACGGCCTACCAGCCTACTGAAAACAGTGGAGAAGTCACCCGTAATGCAGCTTCAAAACTGGCAGAGGCTATCAATTCGGACCATTACGAATTCAATGTAAATGAAATTTTCCAAAATTATAAACAAATTATCTCCAACGGACTAGGCCGGGAATTAACCTGGGCAACTGATGATATTGCCTTACAAAATATTCAGGCAAGGGTGCGTGCCCCAAGTGTATGGATGATGGCCAATATCAAAGGTGCATTATTAGTTTCCACAAGTAACAGATCGGAAGCTGCTGTGGGTTATGCCACAATGGATGGAGATACCAGTGGAGGTTTAAGTCCAATTGCCGGAATCGATAAAGCATTCCTACGAGAATGGTTAAAATGGTTTGAAAAAGAAGGAATAGATGGAAATATGAAACTTCCGGCCCTTAAAGCAGTTAATGAGCAGCAACCTACTGCCGAACTCAGGCCTCAGGACTCTCACCAGACTGATGAAGATGATTTAATGCCTTACGAAGTGCTGGATGCTATCGAAGAAGCCGCTATAAGGGATAAAAAAGTACCGGTGGAATGCTATAATCTGTTGAAAACAGTTTTCCCTGATTATTCCAGGGAACAATTAAAAAAATGGACCATAAAATTTTTCCAGCTGTGGTGCAGAAATCAGTGGAAACGGGAACGATATGCTCCCTCTTTTCATTTAGATGATAAGAATCTCGATCCAAAAACCTGGTGCAGATTTCCGATTTTATCAGGGGGCTTTACAAGGGAATTAAAGACACTGGAAAAATATGATAATTAGGTTGTGGGAAACTATAATTCCGGGATTTTTCGTATTAAAAAAAAAGGGATCACCATTCTCCAATTTACTTGGTAGTCCCTTTTAGCATTTTCAAGAATTTTAATTTTACGTAAATTTAGGAAGGAATATGATGTCCTGGATAACCCTTAACTTACAAAAACCATTTCCCTTTTTCTTCAATAATTTTTCCAATAATCTAAAACTGGTTATTAGTCTCAGCCTGTTTGCGATCCTTTTTTTATGGATATTTCAGCCCAATAATTACCTGGAAAATCGATTAATCGGACTTCAAATAATCAGTTTCGGAATCATTACCCTTATAGCCCTTTCCTTTAATTTACTTTATTTACCAAAGTATTTTCCCAATTTAATCCAGGTGGAAAACTGGACTTTTCTCCACCATATCGTAATGACTTTGTGGAATTTCTTCGTGATCTCTTTTTTAATTTTTCTTTACAAAGTTTATTTATTTGAGGATTGTGAACCTACCTTAAGTTATTTCCTGCAATCTCAATTGAAAGTATTTTCTGTGGGCATAATGCCGATGCTAATTGTAACCTATCAAATCCAGAACAAACAATTAAGAAGCATTGTGATCGACCCTCCCAAAGTTTCAGAGCCGAATGAAAAGGAAATCATTATCAACACAGAAACCCAGGAAACCTTAAGGATTTCCCCAAAAGAATTATTATTTGCAGAAGCTCAGGGACATTACGCTAACTTAGTCTGGCAGGAAAATGAAAGTATTAAGGAGAGATTATTGAGAATTACACTAAAGGATCTATTGAACCAGATTAGTCAGGATTTTATTACCAGATGTCACCGGTCTTTCATCATAAATTTAAATCAGGTAGGTGAGGTAAAAAACAATGCCGGCAACCTAAAATTAATTGTGCATTTATCTAGTGGAGAAACCAGAGAAATTCCGGTCTCCCGTGCCATTAAAAAAGATATTTTGGAAAGGGTAAAAACCGGATGAGGGACAGAATTAGTTTATTTTGACCTGATGGCAATTACCGGATCAAGTCTGGAAGCAGAAATTGCCGGAATTATTCCCGAAATTATACCAATACAAAGCGAAATAGCCATTCCGATAAAGATATTGTCTAAACTCAATACGATTTCAAAAGTGTCCGTTGAAAAAATCGAGATGAAATTCACCAAAATAATTCCCGAAACCCCACCCATAAAACTCAAAAAGATGGCTTCAAATAAAAACTGAAGCAAAATAAAATAGTTTTTTGCCCCAAGGGATTTTTGAATACCAATCAGATTGGTCCGCTCCTTTACTGAAACAAACATAATGTTGGCAATACCAAACCCACCAACTAATAGTGAAAATAAACTGATAATGGAGCCTGCAAAAGTCAGAACACCAATAATATTATCAAAAAAATCGGCAATTGCCTCAGGCCTGTTCATCGCAAAATCATCCTCCTCAATTGGCCTCAATCCTCTTATGGGACGCATTAATCCTCTTATTTCATTCTCCAGCTCAATCAATCCTTTATCTTCTGTATAACCTTTTATGGTAATGGATGGGCTTATTCCTCTACTTCTGGAGGCATAAAGTTTGGTGAGTGTTTTAAAAGTAATAAAACAAATTTCATCGTTACTGGGTGCATCAAGCAAGTTCTCTCCTTGCTTTTCCAACACCCCGATTATCATAAATTTCAACCCTTTTATTTTTACTTCTTTTCCCAAAGGTTCCAAATCTCCGAAAAGATCGTTGGCAATGG
Source organism: Flexithrix dorotheae DSM 6795 (assembly GCF_000379765.1). Classification (GTDB taxonomy): domain Bacteria; phylum Bacteroidota; class Bacteroidia; order Cytophagales; family Flammeovirgaceae; genus Flexithrix; species Flexithrix dorotheae. Next base: position 172,073 of record NZ_KB903487.1, on the reverse strand, counting down.
TGTGACCTATTACAGCTACATTTTTGCCGCTTTCATTTTCCTGAACTGAGAAGAAACGGCCTTTTTCTACAGTGAAGTCTGATACTCTGGAATAAGATTCAGTAGTACCAAATAAATCCACATCGCCAATGCTGCTATTTTTATATTTTAAGGTTGTGCCTCCTTTCACATCCATAATAGAAACAGCTTTTGCCCAGGTAAGATTTTCAGCCAGATGCTCATATTCTTCATAGTCCGGATAAGGTCTGTTCATGTATTTCCACCAGGGATAATTAGGGCCAAAACTCCAGGGCCATTTTTCCACATAAATCACATCATTTCCAAATATGGTAAGGCTGTTTTTTATACTTTTATCCAATGTATCGACTACAGTTAGAATGGCAATAATTGCAAAAATTCCTACTGTTACTCCTAGAAGTGATAAGGTAGTTCTAAGCAGATTTTCCCTTAAGGCGTTATATGCGAAGCGAAAACTTTCCTTGAATAATCTTAAAAAAAGAATCATTATTAAATGATTGGGAATTATTAAATAGTTACAGTAGTAAATATAAAGCTAAAATTAACATAATAAGTAACAAATTGTTATCTTTGCCCCCTATTTTGGATGAGCGGTAGCTTCATTCAATAAACCCTCCAAAAGGGAAATTTTGGTTTCTAGAATTCACAATACTCCAATATGAAATTATCAGCATTTAAGTTTGACTTACCCACTGAATTAATAGCTAAATATCCAGCTGAAAACAGGGATGAATCAAGACTTTTAGTTGTAGACAGAGCAACCGGTAAATTTGAACACAAAGTATTCAAAGACATTATTAATTATTTCGATGAGGATGATGTTTTTGTAGTTAATGACACCATGGTATTTCCGGCCAGGCTTTATGGTAAAAAAGAAAAAACCGGTGCTAAAATCGAAGTTTTCCTACTCAGAGAACTTAATGAGGAATCACATCTCTGGGATGTATTGGTAGATCCTGCAAGAAAAATCAGGGTAGGTAATAAACTATATTTTGGTGATGGCGAATTAGTAGCTGAGGTGATTGATAATACCACTTCGAGAGGAAGAACAATCAGGTTTCTATACGAAGGCAAAGATGAGGAATTTTATAGAATAATTGATGAACTGGGTGAAACTCCTTTGCCAAAAGATATTGGAAGAGCTACAGAGCCAGAAGATCGGGAAAGATTCCAGACTATTTTTGCTGAGAAAAAAGGAGCCGTAGCCGTTCCTTCTGCAGGGTTGCATTTCACTCCTCAGGTTACCAAAAGATTAGAAATTAAGGGAATCAAAAGAACCCCAATTACCCTGCACGTAGGTCTGGGAACATTTAGAGAAGTAGATGTGGAAGACTTAACCAAACACAAAATGGATTCTGAGAACTTTGAAGTTCCTCAACCAACTGTGGATATGGTTAACAATGCCATTAGGGAGAAGAAAAAAGTTTGTGCGGTAGGTACAACCACCATGAGAGCTTTGGAAGCATCTGTTTCCGCTTCAAATTTGTTGAAAGAGAATTCAGGCTGGACAGATAAATTTATTTTTCCTCCTTACGATTTTAAAATTTGCAGTGGTTTAATCACCAACTTCCACAAGCCCATGTCTACCTTATTAATGATGACAGCTGCCTTTGGGGGTTATGATTTAATTATGGAAGCCTATCAGGAAGCGATTAAGGAAAAATATAAATTCCTTAGTTATGGTGATGCCATGTTGGTCATCTAATCATTAAAGATTTAGATTTTATCAATAAATATAAAGGCCGAAGTACTTCGGCCTTTTTTTATGCCCTTTTCCTTCTTCTCCTCATTTTTTCCAGCTGAAAAGGACTTGGAAAATATTTTTTATTCTAATTGTACAAATTACTAAATTTTCATCCTTCCAACTCTTCCAATCTATACGCTTCTAAGAAACAATAAAATTTATCCTTAAGCATTTACCCTTAGTATGTTAACCAGAAAAAGGTTTAACAAAGAGTTTACGTTTTCAAGGAAACCATGATTTTTTATTCTAAGCCAGATTTTTTTTCCAAGGCATTATCTTCTTATTTAAAGACTTTTCTTGCCTTTTTTTTTGTATTATTCATCTCCTCTATTTTTGGGGTAAGTTTTGCCAGCTCTGTTATTGTAAACAATCCGGGAGATAGTGGCGAAGGTACTTTTAGGCAGGCATTGCTAGATGCTGATCCGGGAGATACCATTCGTTTTGAACTGGACCTACCCAACACTATAGCGCTTACCTCAGGAGAGCTTTTGGTTGATAAAAATCTTTTTATTGATGGACCGGGAGCTTCCTTTCTTAGAATTAGCGGGGAAAATATTTCACGAGTTTTACACATAAAGTCTGGTGTAAATGTTGAAATTCATGGGCTTACCATAATGAATGGTTACACTACCGGTGATGGGGCCTCCGGAAACGGAGCAGGAATTTTGAATGAAGGCGATTTAATCCTTTACGATTGTGAAATCACTCAGAATAAAGTGGATGTTTCCATCAGTGCCGGTTCAGGAGGAGGTATTCTTAACACAGAAACCTTAACCATGCATTATTGCTTAGTTGCTGATAACCTTATTCAAACCCCGGGAAGTGGCACTGGAGGGGGAATAAAAAATGAAAGAAACCTGTCAATTTTCAATTGTGATATTTCAGCCAACCAAATTAATGCCGAGAGTGCAGGCTCAGGGGGAGGAATAAATACCAATAGCGGCCTGCATACATTAGTAATTGAAAACTCCACCATTAGGGGAAATTCAGCAAAATTTGCAGGAGGATTATACATCGGAAACAATGGGAGTTCATATCTTACCAATTGTACTGTAAGTGGAAATAACGCTGAAAATAATGGGGGAGCAATGGCAGTTTGGGGAATGGTAGAAATAAAAAGTTGCACCTTTGCCAACAACCTCAATGAAGGAATTAGATCCGCAGGAGTAAATGCCGATATTTTACTTGTCAACACCATTCTGGATAATAGCTCTGTAGGGAATTTTATTTATATCAATGGAGTTGTTAACTCTTCACATACTTCAAGTAGCGATTCTTACTATACTTTTTCCGGACCAGGAGATACCTTTGGAGACACCGAAATAAAACTGGGGCCCTTACAACAAAATGGTGGATTTGCGCCCACACACGAACTTCAGGCTGGCAGTACTGCAATTGATAACGGAGATAATGGAGAAGCTCCTGTATCTGACCAGCGAAAATACGATAGGATCAAAAATGGAACTATTGACAGAGGAGCCATAGAAATGTTTGGGATAGCTACTGAACCGGTCTCCTTCCCCAACAACTTGTCCTTTCCTTTTGTATCAACTTCCTCGCTTTTTTTGCAGTTCGATGAAGCATCTGGTTTTCCGGAAGGCTATCTTGTTCTGAGAAGATTGAGCATTACCCCTCCAACTTTACCTATGGATGGAGTGGAATACATCGAAGGAAATGTATTTTCAGGTCAAACAATTGTTTCACTTGGGAATTCAACATCTATTATAGATGATGATTTAATGTCTGACACCGAATACATTTATGACATTTTTCCTTTCAATGGAGAAGGAACAGAAATCAATTACAATACCAGTAGTCCATTAAGCCAATCTGTTACCACAGCTAAAACTCCAAGAATTGATGCCATCAATCCTGTCTCTGCTAAGTCTGATTTTGGGGATATAACCATTTCAGGGGCAAATTTTGCCAGTGACCCATTTAATAATATCGTGTTTTTGGACGGCTACAAAGCTCCTGTATCAGGGGGAAGTAGTTCCTCTGAGGTTAAGATAAGTTTACCGGAAGGTATTTCTTCAGTTTCAACCTTTACTGTAATAAATACTGAAACCGGGCTTGCAGCTAATTCTCTAAATTCAGGAACTCCCTATTTTAATTTAAAATTCGATAATGGACCAATTCATCCAGGACTTTTCAATTCGGATAATTATTCTGGTTCTTCCAATCCCCTTTGTATCGCAGCAGGAGATATTAATGATGACGGCCTGGTAGATCTTATTGCCGGAGGGAACAATCAAATTGAAATTTTTTACCGAACTTCTGAAAATGATGGATTCGAAGTTCCTGTAAGTTTTGCAGTGACTTCCAGTCCCGAGAAAATAGTCATCACCGATTTCAATCTTGACGGTTTGCTGGATTTGGTATCAGTGGGAACCGGAGATCCAGGTTATGCGGCTGTTTTTATCAGAAAACCGGATAATACTGATTTCCAGCCGGTTGAGGAATTTGATATTGTTTCCAATGCTTTTGGGTTGGGTATTTCCGACATGAATGCTGATGGATTTATGGATATTGTAGCCTCAGGAACAGGAGCAGGTGGATTAGTCTCCATCCTGTTTTGGAATGATGCAATAGGCTCTTTTGACCCTGCTTTTGAGGTTTCTTTGGGAGAGACACCCTATGGTTTGGTTACAGGGGACTTTAACAGGGATGGCTTTAATGATTTTGCCATTTCCATGGAGCAATCCACTGATAACCTGAAAGTTTATTTAAGAAATAACGAAAACACAGATTTTGATGAAGGTAATGTTTTTACCATTGGAGAATCTCCCAATACCATCAGCATAGGCGACTTTAATAATGATAATTATTTCGATGTGGTTGGTGTAAATTCGTTTAATGATGAAATCACTGTAATATTTGGAGACGGAAGTGGAAATTTTTCCGGGGCTATGCCATTCCCAACCGGAAGTTTTCCCCTGGATATGGCCATAGGAGATTACAATGGCGATGGAAATCAGGATATTGCAGTAGCCAATTCGCTGGATAATTCCGTAAGAATTTTGGCCGGAGATGGAAATGGGGAATTCCCAACTATGGAGGATTTTTTCGTAAATGACACTCCTGAGGGAATTACCACTGCAGATTTTAATCAGGATGGGAAACCGGATATTGCTACTAGTAATTCAGGGACAAGTGATATTTCACTTTTGTACACCAAACCAGAATTTGAAGTTAGAAGTATCTCCCCAAATCAAAATACTTCAAATTTACCTGTAATTACAGACAATGATATTATTATAGAATTTAACCAGAAACTGGCCCCCTCTGCAGGGCAGATTGATAACATTCCCATAAGAGGAAGGTACTCTGGCCTGGTTACAGATGTTTCAACTTTTATCAACGATTCCATTGTAAGGATAACCCCAAGGCCTTCTGTACAGGACTTTTTGCCCGGAGAAAGAGTGGATTTTACCGTTTCCAGAAAAGTACTCAACGATGTGGGAGATTCATTACAGGGAAGAGGAAGTGCTCAGTTTTTTATGGGAGCGGAAAAGGCCCCATTGCAATTTGAAGAATGGACTCCTTTTGTCACAAATGATGAACCTGTTAAAGTGCTGGCTGCAGATTTCAATAATGACCGCATTGTGGACCTGGTAACTCTAAACAAAACTGCAGAAACAGCTTCAATCGCCCTAAATGACGGTTTCGGGGATTTTTCTGATAATGGGGAAATCTCTCTGTTTAATTCCCCAATTGATTTTGTAGTTGGAGATTTCGATAATAATGGTAGCCCTGACCTTGCCTTTTTAAATAACAACACAGAGGAAATCCAAATAGAATTTAATGATGGAAGTGGTAATTTTTCGAGTGGAGACATTCTTCCCTTACCAGGAGGGAGTGACCCCAGGTTTATAACCACTTTTGATTTTGATGTAGATGGAGATTTGGATTTTGTGGTTACCAGAGCTGGAGATGAGATATTTTCAGTTTTAAGAAATGACGGCTATGGTTCATTTTTCCCCGAGGAAGAATTCCTTTCCGGGGGAAGCTTTCCTGCCGATATCGTGAATGCCGATTTTGATAATGATGGAATCTTGGATTTTGCCATTGCCAACAGAAGTTCCGATCAACTCATTATCTATTTTAAGGAAAAGGATAATAGCTTTTCACCGGTTGCTATAACAACATCCTCCATAGAGCATCTGGCTACAGGAGATTTTAATAATGATGGATTGATGGACCTGGTTTGGAGTAACAATTTAAATAATGATACCAGGGTGCATTTAAATAATGATAACCGCACATTTAATCCTCCATTTACGGTTTCAGTAGCCGGAATTCCTGCAAGCCTTGCGGTTACTGATATCGATGGAAATGGCTGGATGGACATCATTTCTGCAAACCCTGCCGAAAATAATATTTCCATTCTGGCAAATAACAGTGGTTCTTTCGAATCATGGCCTGATATCCCTGTGGCAGGCAATCCTACTTTCATTGATTTTGCCGACCTGGACGGTGACTTCACGCTCGATCTACTTGTTGCTAATTCCGGGAATAATGAAATTTCAGTTTTATTGAATAAAAAAGGACAGGTTAATATTTCTCAGGAGTCGGTAGTAAGTGAAGATATTGTTCAGGGAACTCCTAACACCATTATCAAAAAGATAAAACTGGATGTTTCTGGTAATGATGTGAGTTTCAACGAACTTAAAATAAAACTTGGTGGAAATTATGTTTCTTCCGATCTGGATAATCTAAAACTTTTTTATTCAGAAAACAGTGAATTGGATACCTTATCAGATGTATTACTAAAAGAACTTAGCACTATTCCAACAGCTGGGAATGAAATTACCTTCGATAATTTTCTAGTGAGTAACCCCATATTAGAGGAGGATTCCACAAGCTACCTATTCATTACCACCTCAATTGATTTTTCGGCAATTGTAAATAATACCGTTTTTGTAGATGCTATTTCCCTAAGCGATTTTGATTTTCCTGGTGCAGAATATTCAGGTACAGATCCTATGGTAGTTGGAGCTACTAAAACTTTTGTGGCGCCTCTGTCAGAACCGACAAACCATCTGACTGGGTTAGACGCCACCATTACCTCCGGAAGTGCCATTCAATTAACCTGGCTCGATGCCACAGGCGGACAGGAACCAGAAAAATACTTAATTGTTGCCAGAAGAAATTCAGGCACTTTCCCCACCTTTTGGGATGGAATGCAGCCTGCTCCTGATACGGTTTGGAGTGATGATAATGCGCTTGTATTTGTAACACATACGGGATTTGCTAACAGTTACGAATTTACAGGCTTAACAGCAGGCCAGACTTACTTCTTTGAATTATATCCGCTTACCAACTCAGGAGTCCATACAAATTATAAGACTGATGGAACAGTCCCTGCCATTTCGAAAACTATTTACTTAGAACCATCCACTCAGGCAGGAAATATTGTCTTTTCCAATCTGGAATCTAATAAAGTCACCTTAAATTGGATAAATGGAGATGGAACAGATCGTTTGATTGTAGCCAAGGAAACTTCACCCGTGGATGCCTTTCCATCTGATTTTTATGGGTATAACGCAGATAGTTTATTTGGTGCTGGAAATCAATTAGGTTCAGGGAATTACGTGGTTTATGATGGAACAGGTAATTCCGTAACTATTACTGGTCTCACTTCCGGAACACCATATCATTTCAGGATTTTTGAACATAATGGTACCGGGGAAGATGCAAATTATTCATTGTCCACCTGGTCTGGAAATCCTAAAAGTATTATCACCTTAAATGATGAACCTACTGAACAACCCAATGGTTTGAGTTTCGCCAATATCACACCCAATACCCTCGATTTGTCATTTACCACCCCGGGGTCAAATCCCGATGGTTATTTGGTTTTGAGAAGAACAGGAGCTTCAACTCCTCCCCAGGACGGAATAGTTTATCCTGAGGAAAGTTCTTTTGCCGGGCAAAAAGTAGTGTCGAATTCATCAGCATTCAGTACTGCAGATGACACTTTAAATCCAGGAACAACTTATTATTATGATGTGTATAGTTTTAATGGCTCAGGCCCCACAACCAATTACTACCTCAATTCTCCATTATCGGGAATTGTGACAATGCCAGCCACAGAGCCTACCGCTCAGGCAGGTTGGATCAAATTCAATAATGTTTCTTCCAACTCGATAAATGTCTCCTGGATCAATGGAAATGGAAATGAAAGAATTTTATTGATCAAACAGGGTGCTACAGTGGATGGAAGTCCTGTTGATCAAACTACCTATTCAGCCAATGCAATTATTGGAAATGGATCGGCTATTGGCTCAGGAAATTATGTAGTCTATAAGGGCACTGGCACAAGCGTAACTGTTACCGGGCTTTCAGCAGAAACAGAATATGCTTTCAGACTATTTGAACTAAATGGATCAGCAGGTACAGAAAATTATTTAACCAACACACAGACAGGAAATCCAAAAACCAGGGAAACACTTCCACTCATAAATAATATTCAGAATATTAATAATGCAGCACCTGCCGGGAATAATTCTGGTGGTCTGGTGGTTTCAAGTGGCACAGGACCCGGAGATTTTTTACAGGATACAGGAGATGAAATTTATTATGGCCATGATAATCAATTGGCCTCAGTAATAAGCTCCGATTTAACCGGAAATATTTCCAACAGATGGAACAGGACATGGTTTTTTGAAAAAACTGATATTGTGGGGAATCCCCATGGAAAAGTAAAATTTATTTTCGATTTCAGTGATGCAGGATTTGTCACGAGTCCCGATAAAGATTTAAACTACTTCTTACTTTACAGATTAGGAACTTCCGGGAATTTTGATGTCGTGCAGACGCTTGGGAAATATCTGCCTGCTGCTAATGATAAAATAGAATTTCTGCTCGATGCTCAATATGCACCGACCGGATATTTCACACTGGGCATTACCGATGGGGTCCCATTTGCCGAAAATGCCTTAAATTTTGATGGCGTAAATGATTTTGTGGACACAGGTTCCGGCTTCACCTTTGGAAATAATTTCACTGTAGAAACCTGGGTAAAATTAGACGATGTTTCCGGAGAAAATCCCATTATTGCCAAAGGCACAAACGCCACTAATGAAGAAATAAGGCTTTCCGTAATTAATGGAAGTATTTATTTCGACTGGGGAGCTTCCGGGCTTGGGAATTACGTTTCAAGCGATAATTTAATTTCTGCCGGAAAGTGGTACCACATAGCAGCCACTTTGGACATAAGTGGAAATGCCGCAAAAATTTATCTAAACGGGCTGTTAGTCGCTGAAAATTACGGGGCTACAGGACACATTTATTTAGGGGGGTCAACATTTATCGGACGATCATTTTCCGGGTATTTCGATGGGCAAATGGACGAACTAAGGATTTGGAACCATACTAAAACCGAAGCCCAAATCAGAAGTACTTTATTTGAAATGATTAGTGGAAACGAAAGTGGACTGGATGCTTATTACAAGTTTGATCAGTCGAAATGGAGAAACCTGCCTGATCACAGTTCTTGGAGCAAAAAGGGAACACTTGAAGCATCTATGTACGATAGTGATTGGGTGGCTTCAGGGGCAATGATAAAGCCTGATATCACCATAAATGGAAGTAGCGGTGCCTCAAATGCTGCTCAGGGAGAGGTAAATCATGAAGTTTATAGATTTCGGGTAGATGTGGTCAGTACAGATGCTAATCCCACCGAAATAATTGCAAATATTGAGGGAGACTTTACTCCAGGAACTGATATTTCCAATCTGCAATTGTATTATTCCGATGATTCCAATTTGGATATCACTCAGGATTCCTTACTAAAAACTATTTCAGCACCATGGCCGGGGAACACAGCTACTTTTGACAATTTTTACTTTTCCCCAATTATTCCTTCTGGTAATTCCGGTTACTTTTTTATCACTGCAGATATTCCTATTAATGCTACTATTGGGAAAACAATTTATGTTAATCTGCCCACTATCGGAGAAGTTTCATTTATTGCTGGAAATAAAAATGCAGGTACATTAAGTACAGGCGGATTAAAAACTATTATTTCTCCCTTTGAAGTTTACAATACCAATGATAATGGCAAGGGTTCATTAAGATGGGCCATCAATAATGCCAATAACAGTAATAATGAAACCATTTCCTTTAATATAGGCGGAGCTGGTCCATGGGTAATTTCACTGGCTGATACCCTTCCCACTCTCAAAAAAGAAATGATTTTGGATGCCAGTACTGAAACAAACTGGACAAAAGACAACCTGATCGTTTTAGACGGAACAAGTAATGGAATTTCAGAGGGATTGGTAATTAAATCCCCAAATGTGGAAGTTTTTGGATTTGAGTTTCATGGTTTTAACCGGGCAATTGTTGTGAAAGGAGAAAACTCTGATAACTTCAAAATCGGGGCTTTGAATAAAGGAAATGTAATCCGTAGCGGAGTAACGGGAATTGTGGTAGATCAGGCGGATTGGGGATCCATTCAGGGAAACTTAATTGGGACCTATATTGATGGAGAAACCATTGCTGCCAATTCAAATTATGGTGTATACTTATTGAATGGAGCAGAAAATAATACCATTGGAAGTGTCATCAATGGGTTGGAAAATCTGATTACAGGAAATACAGAAAAGAACATTTTCATTGAAAACTCGCCCAACAATACCATTGTGGGAAATATTATTGGAGCGAATAAAACAGGAAATACCGCCCTGGGAGGAAAAGTTGGTATACATCTGACAGGAAATTCCAAGTACACACAAATTGGAGGGAATTTAGCTGATCAAATGAACCTGGTTTCCGGCCATTCGGAATATGGTATTTTTATAGAAAGTGATTCCAATACAGTTTATGGAAATTACATTGGGACGGATATTTCCGGAATTAATAATTTGGGAAATAGTTTGGAAAATGTTCGGGTAAGAGGAAGTCACAACAATATTGGTGGAGTGGCTTTTGGAGAAGGAAACCGTATTGCTTATGGAGGAATTGGTGTAAATGTAGATATAGCAGGAGCGCAATTCAACTTAATCAGGGGAAACAATATTTTCTGTAATACCAATGGAATTAACCTTGCCAATGGCGCAAACAACAATATAAGCACTCCAATAATATCCTATGCCAATAAAACTGAAATTAAAGGAATCAGTGAAGCCAATAGTCTGATCGATTTGTATACCGATAGCCTTTCTGCCTGCACGCCTGAGCAGGGAAAATACCTGATTGGTTCTACAGTATCCGGACCTTTAGGCAATTGGTCTTGGTCAGGCAACTTTGCCCATAATCATGAAATCACGGCAATTGTTACTGATGGTGCAAAAAATTCATCTCAATTTTCTATTCCGGTTGTAGTGGATACCCTTCCCCCAAATGCACCTTCACAACCAGTCTCAGATGCAGGTAACGAAATTAATTATGCAGAAGAATCCTCCGGGTTTAATATAGAAGTAAGCCTTTCAGGAACAGGAGCTGTAGTGGGAGATAGTATAGAATTATTTTTAGATGGTAGCCATTTTCCTTCTCCTCTGGCTCAAATCATCAGTTATACAGACTCGGTTACAGGTAATGTTAATTTCCCAATTATATCAGGACAATTAGGTGATAATGGAACAAAATCCATTACGACAAGAATAATTGACCAATCCATGAATTTTGGACAGGAAAGTATACCCCTAATTCTTAAACTGGATAAGATTATTCCTCCTTTACCAGTTTTCCTTAGTTTCTCGGATAATACAGGAAGTTCTTCAGTTGACAATATTACAGCTGATAGTACACTGATTTTTAGTGGTATTGGAGAACCGAATCATTTCATCAACTTGTTTGTAGATACCAACCTCATTGGAACTTCAATTATAGATGCAGGAGGAAACTGGACTTATGACAATACTGCCAATAATTTTGCCTCAGGGGCATACACCATTAATTTTTCGGTCACTGATAGTGTGGGAAATGAAAGTACCTGGTCCAGTAACTATACTTTAATCGTTGATTTAATCCCCCCACTTACTCCGGCTATTTCCGGAATTTCTGATGATACATCCATACCGGGAGATGGTGTTACCAACGATAGAACTTTGATGATTGACGGTACAGCTGATGCCAATACCCAGGTGGAAATATTGTTGGATGCCTCTTCAATCGGCTCGGTAACCTCGGATGGGGAAGGAAGCTGGACTTTTGACTACACAGGAACTTCCCTGGCAGATGGTATCTATACTATTGAAGCTCAGGCTATAGATGAGGCTGGAAATATCAGTAGTTTATCCGCTGCTTACCAGTTTATTGTTGATTCAACCGCTCCGGCTGCACCAGTAATTACTGCAATTGCGGATGATTCAGGTCCGGCTGATGGCATTACCCTGGACTCTACTTTGTGGTTTTCTGGTACTGCAGAGCCTGCTACTTTAGTGGATATATTTTTAAATAATGTATCTATCGGTTCAACTTTAACTGACTGGTTTGGGGATTGGAATTTTGATTATACAGCAAATCCACTGAGTGTGGGGAATTATGCTTTGACTGCAAAATCAACTGACAGTCTTGGAAATGAAAGTCCGATTTCTGCTGCATTCAATTTCCAGATTGTAGCTCCGCCTACTGTTCAAGCTTCTGACATCTCATTTTCCAATATTAATCCTACTTCGGTAGAGATTTCTTGGCAAAAGGGTAATGGCGAAAAAAGAATGTTGGTAGGTTCGGAAATTTCCCCTGTAAGTGCCAGCCCGGCTGATTTTACAGTCTATACCGCCAATAGTAATTTCGGCAGTGGAGATGATTTGGGTACTGGAGAATTTGTAATTTTTGCCGACACAGGAAATATAGTAACAGTCAGTGGTTTGAATCAGGGAACAACTTATCACTTTAAATTATTTGAATTTAATGGCTCAGGAGCTTCTTCAGTCTACCTGGATACTGTTGCATTTGGAAACCCTGATAGTGTACTCACTCCGGTTACAGAGCCACTTGTTCAGGAAAGTGAATTGGTATTTTCTGGTAGAACCAGCACCTCAGCTACTATCAACTGGACCAATGGAGATGGGGCCAATCAGCTGATATTAGTTAAAGAAGGCAGCCCTGTTGATGCCATTCCATCCGACTTAACCAGTTACACCGCCAATTCTATGTTTGGCACTGGTGATCAGATTGGGTCAGGAAACTTTGTGGTGTTTAATGGCAATGGGAATACTTTAACCCTTTCTAATTTAAGTCCTGATAAAATTTATCATGTCAGAGTTTTTGGCTACAATGGTACCGGAGGAATTGTAAATTACCTCACCTCAGTTGCTATTAATAATCCTGACAGTTTTTATACACTCGCACCAGAACCAATAGAACAGGCAGGAACAGTTTCCTTCAATAATATTCAGTCCAATAGTGTAGAAGTGAATTTCAGTCCTCCAGGAAGTACTCCAGATAGTTTTATTGTTTTAAGAAGAACCGGTGCTGCAAGTGCACCAGCAGATGGAACCGCATATAATTTAGGGGATAACATTGGGGGAAATACCGTAGTTTACATCGGAAGTTCTAACAGTTTTACAGACAACTCAGTGACTCCGGGAACTACTTACAATTATGATATTTATGCTTTTAATGGAGCAGGAGAGTCAGTAAACTACTTAACTGCCAGTCCAGCAAATGGAAATGTAACTACCTTAGCCACTGAACCAACTGTTCAATCCAGTAATATTATTGCTGTGAACAGGCTTGCAGCACAAATGGAAATTTCCTGGACCAATGGAAATGGAAGTCAAAGACTTGTAGTAATAAGAGAAAATGCAGGTGTAGATTTGTTCCCGGCAGATTTTACCAGTTACTCCGCAAATTCAGTTTTTGGAATTGGGGATGACCTGGGTAATGGAATCTTTGTGGTGTATGCAGGAACTGGAAATTCTGTGACTATCACGGGATTAAACCCTGCTACCAGTTATGGGGTTCAAATTTTTGAGTTTAATGGAAATGGCATTTCTTCCAATTATTTAACAAGTTCTGCAGGAAATAATCCAAATGCCTTCCAGTCTTTATCGCTTGAACCTACTTTACAACCAGAAAACTTCACCGTAACTTCTATTCAGGATTTCTCCCTGGGTTTCCAGTTTACCCAACCACTGGTTAAACCTGATGGATATTTAGTGGTAAGAAGAACAGGAGCGAGGGTATTACCCACAAGTGGAAATGCCTATAACATTGGAGATGTTTTTAGTGGAAATACCGTAATAAGCACAGGAACAGATACTTTAATTCTGGATAACTCAGTTTCCTCAAAAACCACTTACAATTATGACATTTATGCTTTCAATGGTTCTGGAAATACCATCAATTATTTCACCTTAAGCCCATTGAATGGAACCATCACCACTTATGATACTGAACCCGGAGCACAACCGACTAACCTGGTTTTTGATACCATTACTTCAAGTTCAATATCGGGAAGTTTTACCCCAATTGCCTCCGGTGCGGATGGATTTGTGATTTTATACTCCACAAACCCAAATCCTTCCGGTACTTTGGCTGATGGCACTTCCTATTCAGTAGGGAATAATGTGGGAGATTTTACAATTGCCCAAATCAGCAACCAGACTGATTTTGATATTACCGGTTTAAACATTGATACACCTTATGCCATTAGAATTTTGGCTTATAAGGGATCAGGTATTTTTACCAATTATAAAACCGATAATCCTCTAGCCGGATCAGCTACTACTTTCAATAATAATCCTTATGAGCTGGTACTTTCAAATGCATTAATTACTGAAAATCTGCCTGTAGGATCACTTGTTGGCACATTCACTACAGGAGATATTGACCCGACTGATAGCCATACTTACAGTTTGGTAAGCGGAACCGGGGATACAGACAATTCCGATTTCACCATTACTGGAAACCAGCTACTGGTCAATAATATTTTACTTGCAGCCGATCAGGAAATTTACCAAATCAGGGTGGCAACCGATGATCCAAATGGAGGAACATTAGAAAATACTTTCACCATTACTTTAGATGAAATTCCTTTAAGCCTATCCGATTCTACTAATTTAGTTGCCGTTTATGATAGTGCTGGAATTCTTCCCTGGGATCTAAGCACAAGAGTAAAAACTTGGCAGGGAGTCACAGTAGTGGCAGGAAGTGTTACCGAATTAAACCTTTCAGGTTATAATTTAAGTCATATTCATTCCCAGGCCATTGGGAATCTGACTTCACTGGACTCTCTGGATATCAGCGGAAATAACCTTACTTTCGATTTCATTGAACCACTTGTGGGTAACTTTCCAAAGTTCAATTATATTCCTCAGGGACGATTTGGAATATCGGATACCATTGTGGTCTATAATGAAGATCCGGTAACTATTTCCATTCCTATAAAAACTTCAAATGAAAGTTATCAGTGGAAAAAAGGTGGTTTCAATCTTTCAGGAGCCAATTCAAATGGTATTTTCATTTCCAATGCCAAAAAGGAAAACTCGGGAGTTTATACTTGTGAAGTAATCAGCAGTGTGGCTTCGGGAATTACTTTAACCAGCCAGCCAATTGTTTTAAAAGTTGTAAATGTGATTAATTCCCAGGATTCACTTGCTTTACTTCAGGTAATGGATTCCATATTAACTGGTGATTTGGCAGCAGCTTTTAACCCAGAAGACCCGGCAGGATCATGGCCGGGAGTTGTGGAAGAAAATAACAGGGTTGTGGAAATTAACCTGAGTAATGAAGGGGTTTCTGGCTCCTTAAGCTCCTCTTTAGGGCAATTAACAGAGCTAAGAAAACTGAATTTATTTAACAATGCAATTTCAGGAACCCTGCCAAAAGAGATTGGTCAATTGACCAAACTAACCTACCTGGATTTAGATAGAAATGGACTTGAAGGACCGGTTCCAGAAGAAATTGGAAATTTAACCAACCTGAAAACTCTTTGGCTTTCCAGAAATGCCTTTACTTCACTGCCAGAATCTTTTGGTCAATTGATTAACCTGGAATTTTTATTCCTTCAAAATAATCAGTTGGAGACTCTCCCTGCTTCGCTTGGAAATTTAGGCAGTTTGAAAGTATTGGATTTAAGTGAAAACTTATTGGTTGAATTTCTGGATGATATGAGTGGATTGTCCAATCTGGAAAGATTGGATTTATCGCACAATAAATTGACAGAAATTAGTCCAAACTTTTCTCAACTTACAGCAATCATTGAATTGGATTTAAGCAACAATAACCTGCTTGATCTTCCGGGAGATTTCAGTAATTACCCAAATCTTCAGACTTTAAGTATTTTCAACAATAAACTCACATTTGAAGATATTGAGCCACTTGACTTGTCCGGCTCCACTTATATGTTGGGCTATGCCCCACAGAAAGCAGTAAGTCCTAATTATGATACACTGGTAGTGGTTGGTTCTCAATATAACCTTTCCATGGAAATTGGGGGGAGTAATAATGTTTATCAATGGGAAAAAGACGGAGAAACACTGGACTCCTTATTGGGAAGTGAATTCTCTACTTCAAATTTTGTTTTGGCAGAATCCGGGGTTTATACTTCCAAAGTTACCAATGATGCTATTCCGGGATTAACTATTCAAAATAAACTGGTAAATGTGTTGGCGGATTGTGGCAATCAAACCAGTGTGAATATTACCACCGAATTTGATACAACAGTTTGCGAAGGGAAAAATATTTTTATAGAACTCATTTCGGAGGAAGTAAGTGGAAGAAAATACAGCTGGAGAAGAAATGGAGAAACACTTGCACTGGCCAACGAATCGAAATATGTAGCGTATGAACCTGGAAATTACAGGGTTTTCATTACTGATGAAAATGGTTGTTCGGCTAATTCCAATATTATAAAAATCACCTCTGTTCCAACTCCGGAAATAGAAATAACCATGCTGGACAGCACTACTTTTTTGGCAAAATCATCAGCCAGTACCGGATTTTTCAAATGGTACCTGGATGGAGAATTGATTCCGAACGAGAATGATTCTATTTTGTCCGTAAGTGGATCAGGATTGTATAAAGCAGGTTTTGAAAATGAGTTCGGTTGTGAGGGTTTTTCAGAGGAAATGCCGTTTATCATTACGGCTCTGGAAGATGAAAAGCTTTCTCAATCCATTAGCCTTTTCCCCAATCCAAGTGATGGTAATATTGAATTGAGGTTTGGCAATATCGCTTCAAAAAATATTGAGGTCAATGTCTTTTCCGCTTCCGGGAAATTAATGGAAAGTTTCGTCTACGGAAATAAAGAATCCATTCAAATGGATTTGAGTAATCTTCCCACAGGAGTTTATTTCCTTAGCATAATTACCGATCAGGGTAAAGCCATGAAACGAATGAATAAGTTTTAAAAACTGGACTTTCTGAAATTTGCCTTATATTAATTTCTAAAAATTCATCCTTTGTCATTTTTGGGTTTTGTAATGGTGATTTATTTTAATCTACGGATTTATTAGAGATTAAAATAGAAATCTTTAACTTAAGCTATAATTCCAAAATATTATCAACTGATTTCTTTAATTATGGCTACTTTACCTGATCAAAAATTTGGAGAAGAACCTCATTCTCCGTCTGAAAGAGAAATGACTTTTTTAGATCATTTGGAAGAATTAAGATGGCATTTAATCCGCTCTGCTATTGCCCTAATAGTATTTTTCATCATAACCTTTTCCTTTCCAAAGTTCTTTTTTGATACGGTAATTATGGGACCATCAAAAATTGAATTTGTGACCTATACAGCTTTTTGTAATTTAAGCAGTGCAATTGGAATTCCTGACCTTTGTATTGACCAGTTAAACTTTGAAGTACAAAACAGGAAAATGCATGGACAATTTACCATGCATATATTTTATTCCTTTATTTTGGCATTGGTTTTTGCCTTTCCATACCTCTTCTGGGAGATTTGGAGATTTATTAAACCTGGCTTATATGAAAATGAAATTAAGGCGACAAATGGTGCTACTATTTTTGTTTCCCTTTTATTTTTAGTAGGAGTTTCTTTTGGTTACTTTATTGTTTCCCCAGTAGCCATTAATTTTTTGGGTAATTATCAGATTGTAGAAGGAAGCAATATCCTTAATGAAATTGACCTGACTTCCTATGTGGAAACTGTAGCCATGTTAGTTTTAAGTTGTGGCATTGCCTTTCAGTTACCAATTGTAATTTTATTTTTATCCCAAATAGGTGTGGTAAACCCAAAAATTTTACGGTCTTTCCGAAAACACGCTGTGGTGACAATTTTGGTGATCAGTGCGATTATCACCCCTCCAGAGCCTACTTCTCAGTTATTCCTTGCCCTTCCTCTTTATTTATTGTATGAATTCAGCATTTGGATTTCTGCCTGGATAGTGGATAAAGAAGCCACAAAAGAAAGAATAAATAACAACCTGATTATAAGTATCATTTGGGCTTCAGCTTTGATTGGAATTCCAGGGAAACTACAACAACAGCGGAAAGCTCAGGTATATTAATTTGGATAGCGTCTCGCTGTTTTTGAAATTGACAAAGTTCAGCGAGACGCTGAAAATCATTTTTAAGCACAAGCAGATACTTGCACTAGTTTAACTCCATACTTTTAAACCTAATACTCCGGATTCACCATAAATTTAGAAATGGTAAAAATGGTTTTACCGGAGGTCAGGTCATTTGGATTTACCCGGTCTTCTATTCCAGTATAATAGAATGTCCCACTATTGGTATGGTAAAGTTTCTGGTCAAAATAGGCATGAATTTCCAGTAATTCCTCATATTCTCCTAAAAAGAACTCGCTGAAATTGTCTGTATAATCTTTCAAACCCGAAGTTTTAAAGCGGTAAATATTATTGATTTTCTGGATAAAAGTAAGTTGCCCGTGGCTGGCTTTTATATCGGTCAGGTCAAAAGGTTCGGATGAAACCAGTTCCTCATGCGGATAGAAAATAGAATTATCCCATCTCAAATTTCCATTCTTATCAAATCCCAGCGCAAAAGTGTTGATATACTTGTAAATAAATTCACCATCTGTTTTTATACTTTCATAAGCATTGGCTGTCAGTACAAAAAAGTCCTCCGTCTTATCCACATTTTTGGGCATAATGGCATATTGAATATTCAAAGGTTTTTCCCTCGCTCGCTTTCGGTCAATTTTTTCAGCCAGACTTTCCCTTTCATCTTTTGGTAAAAATTTAAAAAAGTGCTTAAACCTCCCAAAATCATAATACTTGAGGGAATTTATTTCTCTGTCCTTCAAGTGCATTGCATATATGCCCAAGGCATTGTAACCCTCGGCCTTATTTCCATAAGCTCCAGTAATCAGCAACTCACTCTGGTTCATCACGGTAACCTGATGATTGAGCAAAAAATAGGTAGAGGGAATGTCAAAACTATAATGGAAAAGGGCCCTGCCATCCAGGTCGTAATTATTCACATAAATTTGAGGATGGATTGCACCTTTTGGTGATTTCAGGAAAAAACTTACCAGATTTTCCTCTTTATCTAGAGTGATAGAATGAATTTCAGATTTATCCCGGGAATTATGGAATAGAAAATTAGATTTCCCGGTAGCTAAATCATATCTAAAAGCCGAAGCATGATTCTGCATTTTCCCTCCCAATATCAGTTGAGTTTCTGTGGCTTCAAAATGGGTAATGGAAAAATCTTCCAGCGTATTGAATGCCAGATTTTTAATGTCTTTCTGAATTAAATCCACATCCCATAATTCAAATACTGCTTCTTTTTCTCCCAGAATATAGATATGAGTAGCTGTGCTTTTTACATCCTTTATTCTGAACCAGGAATCAATAAAAAAACTTCTCTCCCAGCTTTTTTCCAGCATAGGATTGTAACTCACTACACTCAATAGGGACTTATTTTCCTGAACACCATTTAGATACAGAAAAATGGTCCCTTCGAGACCAAGATCGATCAGACGGTAATTATTGCCTGCATTGCCAATTTCCAATTCAACTTTTTGTACCCTTTGCAATTGTGCAATTGCACCAAAGTGCATGAGGGAAAAGCCAATAAATAATAGTGGTAGTAATTTTTTCGCATACATGATATTAGATAGTTAATTTGACACAGACTTCAAGGTTCAGATTTCTGAATTATCAAAAATCATTTTACCAAAAAGTTCCTTTACCACAATCCTCAAATAAGATTTCACTTATTTTGAGCTTGTGGTATCGGGATATTGCTTTGAGATTAGCCCAAGAACCGGCTTAACCCTGATTGTTGTGAGTTGCGGTAAAAAATACGATGTGGTTTTGTTGTCATCCGAATATGAAAATTCGGCTAGTTAAAATAATACAGGCGAGTTTAAAAATTGGAATTGCCTATGAGTTAAGGTTAAAAAGCCTTACCTGAATGTACTTTTTTTTTATGCCATTTTAAATCAAATATGAGAAGACCGGTAATAATTTTATGTTAAAGGATTTTTTTTAAGACAATCCCACCAACTATTCCTAAAAGAAAGGCCTTAATGATCTTTTTTCTGTTTTCTATGGGGATAAATTTTGTTTCTTCTTCAGTAATTTCCAACATTCCAATGGGGTGTGCTGTAATTCCTCCACCCAGCCCAAGTCCCTCTCCCCGTCCTCCATTAGTTTGTTCAGTGATGTCTGAAAACTTTGTGTTTCCTCCACCTCCACCAAAACCGTAGGCCACACTGGAAACTTCTATATAAGTTTTGCCTTTTATCTCGAAAGGCTCGCCAAATACAGTTTTCACACTGGAGTTTTTCTGAAGGTTTTCAACAATTGACTGAATTAATTCTGCAGCATTCATGGGGTTGAGGTTAGATTAGTTTCAAAAAATAAAATCGGAAATTAATATGAAAAACAATATTTTGATATTTAAAAATTTGGTTTAAATCTGCCTCTTATTCTTTTTGCCTGATCAAAAAGTAACAAAAAATTAAGGCTGTGTACAAATAGCTACATTACAGTTCATTTCGCTAAAACCTTCCAAACTCGGTCAGTTTTCACAAAACTTATCTCAAACAGGAAAGATTTCTTTACGCTACATTCCCGGAAATGCTTAACGCCATTTGAGCAAGGACACTTCTTTTCTTAACTATTGGCTTAATTAAAAAAATAAACACCTTTCTCGATTCCAATTTAGTAAAAATTTCCACCCAATTTAAAACTTTTTTTCGATGGGTTTCATCATAAAAATATAAGTGGTTATAAAAAACATCACTTAGATTGCCACAACTGATTAATGATGTCATAAAATTCCTCATTTACTAAATTAGTACTGGTACTTAAACAATTCACGAAATTCAATAAAATTAATACCACTGGCGTGCCTGATCAAACAGAAACACTCATTTTAAAAGCTAAAAAAGGAGACAAGGTAGCCTTTAACCGGCTGGTTGGCGAGTGGTACAAACGTATTTATAATTTCGGATTCAAATATTTTTCGGATCATGATCAGGCCATGGACATTACTCAGAAAACATTTATTGCAGTTCATAAAAATCTGGAAAGGCTTGATAGTCCTGAAAAATTCAAAGGATGGCTATACAAAATAGCCCTTAATTATTGCCGGGAGGAGGACAGAAGACAAAAAAAGAAATGGATTTTACCATTTGTCAATTTTAAAAAGGAGAGGGAAGAATTTGTTTTTAATGCCTTTGAAAGTCAGTTGGACAATCCGGAGAAAAGTTTTCAGAAGGGAGAATTAGCCGATTTATTGGCAAAAGCGCTGAGTAAATTGAATGCAGATCAACGGGCTGTAATCATCATGAAAGAATATGAATGTTTGAAATTTAAAGAAATTGCCGAGGTGCTGAATATCTCGGAAAATACAGCCAAATCAAGGCTTTATTACGGATTAAAATCACTGAAAGCCATTCTAAGTAAATGGAATATAAATAAAGAAACTATTAATTATGAGCAATAGACCTGATCAATCGACTTTAATTTCCTATTTGTACGGGGAACTGGACGAACAGGAAAACCAAAAGGTAAAAGCTTTTCTGGAAGAGAATCCTGAAGTTTTTCAGGAATTAACCTCACTTCAAAATACCCGAAGTTTACTTTCTCAACTGGAAGATGTTCCGGTTAACCAGCCACTCATCCTGAATACAGAAAACGCTAGGTTTACCACACAAAAAAACAAACAAATTTTATGGCAAAAATGGTCTGGTGTGGCTGCTGCACTTTTCGTGATTCTGGTAAGCGTAACCATTTGGAAACTGAATTTTGCATTTGAAGACAATCAATTAAAAATCAGTTTTCAGGGCCAGAAAATTCAGAAAGCTCCTGCTATTGAAAAAGATTTGGGTAATTCGGGTCAGCAATTACAAGTACAGGAAGAATATTTAAAAATGCTCATTGCCCAGGTTTTAAAGGAAAAACAAGAAAATGAAGGGCTGGAGCTTGAAAACTGGAAGGAAAATATTCATCATGAAGTAAATGCTTTAAAACATGCATTATCACAACAAAAAATGGCAGTTCAGGCGGCTCAAAAAACTATTTCGAATCAGGAACTTGGAGAATTATTCAATCAGATAAGAGAGGATAATTATAATGCCATGGTGAAACTACTGGAATTTTCAAATGAGCAACAAAAAGTTTATGCCCAGGAAATGCTCACCAACTTCAATGATTACCTGGAAAATAAAAGGCAAAAAGACCTGGAGGTAATTGAATATGCCTTAAACAACCTCAAAACTAGGACAGATCAGAAACAGGAAGAAACTGAAATCATGATCGCCAAACTCATTACCCAGCTGAACGAAGAGCGGTAAAAATTTTAAAATTCATCAAACTAAGCAAAAATGAAAAACTTAAAATATAGCCTGATTACCTTATTTTTTTTATCCCTTTTTTCAGCTGTTTTTGCACAGGATGACAGGATGGAAAAGGATTTAAAAGTAATGGAGGAAATACTCACCGAATTATTTATGTCCAAATTTGGTGATGGAAGAAATAACCACTTTGGCGAAAAAAAGGCTGAAGCCAGTTATATAAAGGGCTACGGAATTATGCTAAAACTTCCACAAATTAGTCAGTATAGAGGATTTACCTATTCTTCCAATTATGTGATTTCCACAGGTAGAAATACAAAAAGAAATAAAGATCCTGAATATTCCTTTAAATACGATTTGGATAGTTTAACGGAGGCACACAATGCAAAAGTTATTGCGCTCATGAAGTCTTTTCTATCCCTATACGGTGATTTGGCAGGAGGGCTTAATCCTGATGAAAAAATATTTATTCAATATAATCCCAAAAATACTCCGGGTAATGGATTTAGCACTTATCATGTTTCTGGGAATCCCGATGTGATAATTGCCTCTGTGGATGATTTGGAATCTAAATCTACAGATCAAATCACTGCAGAAGTTAAATACCAGGATATTTTACAGTTTAAGTCAGGGAAACAATCTAAAGAAGCTTTTGAAAAAAAGATCAATATTAAAAGCATAGGAAAAAACAATGAGGAGCAGCTTGAATACAAGATTTTATCCAGAATATTCCAAAGTATATTTGAAAAGGAACAAGAAGGAATGTTCTCTACTTCCGGTAAGCCTTTTCTTAGCCCGCAGGAATCGGCTGTGAGTTTTCAGGTATTAAGTGGATTTGGGGTAGTTTATAAAATCCAGCTTTATTATCCTAGCCAGGTGGTGGTAAAAAATAAGGGAAATGATGATGACTTTGCCATTACAATAAAAAATGGGAATGAATTAAGTGAGAAAAGAGATCAGGAAATGGAAAAAGCCTATCCCAAATTTTTGGAAGAAATAAAATCAGGAATAGTGGAATATGGCAGAACGCTAAGGAGTGTCAATGCGGAGGAAATGTTGTTGGTTGAAGTGGAAATTCCTGCCTGTAAAGCTTGTGAAATTCCCTCCAGAGTAGTCCTGTCTGTAAAAAAATCCATTTTAGAATCCTACGATTCCAGAAAGATCAGTCTGGAAGAAGCAAAGAAGAAAATAAATATTACCCCTGCAGGTAAAGCCTCTGAAAAAAGGGAAAATGGATTTCCCGCAGTAATTTGGGACCATGATTAAAAAAAGATCCCGAAGCAAATTCAAATCTGGTTCGGGACTTTTTTTAAGTTTAAATGAGGCAACGCTTTTTAATCATTCTCAATTACATTGAGCATTTTCAGGGTAGCAGTTATCGCTGCTGAAGCCTGGTCCGAATCCAATCCTCTGGTGATAAATTCCTTGCCATTCGACCAGGTAATAATTGTTTCCACCAAGGCATCTGTTTTTCCTCCTGGTGGTATGGTTACCGTATAATCCAGCAATGTAGGAACTTCTTTTCCCAGTTTTTTATAAATCCTTTTCAGGGCCTTCATAAAAGCATCATACTGACCATCACCTGTGGAAGTTTCCTCGTAAACCTCCCCATCTATTTCTATACTTAAAGTAGCACTTGGTTTTAGGTTATGCACATGCGTAAGGCAGTAATTCTTGATTAGAATTTTCTCCTTTATAATCTCACTTCCAAGCACATCGGAAATGATATAAGGCAAATCTTCTTTGGTAATTCCCTTCTTTTTATCGCCAAGTTCCACCACTTTTTTGGTTACTTTCTGCATGGAATCAGGAGAAAGGGTAATGCCAAGTTCTTCAAGGTTCTTTTTAATACTGGCCTTTCCGGAAGTTTTTCCTAAAGCATACTTCCTTTCCCTTCCAAATCTTTCCGGAGTTAATTCACTTACATATAAATTACCTTTGCTATCCCCATCGGCATGAACACCACAAGTTTGGGTAAATACATGCTCTCCTACAATAGGTTTATTGGTCGGGATTCTTGAGCTGGAAAAAGCCTCTACCATTCGGCTGATTTTATTCAGTTTACTTTCATCCACAGCAGTTTCTTTTCTCAATTGATCGTGCAAAACAGCAATCACACTTGCCAATGGCGCATTTCCTGATCTTTCTCCTAATCCATTAACGGTAGTGTGCGTTCCTCTGGCACCTACCTGAACCGCAGCCATTACATTGGCAACAGCAAGGTCATAATCATTATGTGTATGGCAATCAAAATGAAGGTCGGGGAATCTGGTTACCACTTCTTTAAAATAAGTAGCTGTATCAAAAGGATTTAATACACCCAGTGTATCCGGCAACATGTAGCGCTTAATATTCTCATACTGAAGTCCTTCCAGCATATAATATACATAATCCGGAGAAGTTCGCATACCATTAGACCAATCTTCCAGATATACATTTACACTGATACCAAGGCTATTAGCGTATGAAATTGCAGCCTTAATTTCAGTAAGATGTTGTTCCCTTGTCTTTTTTAACTGGCCTTCCAGGTGATTCAAAGAACCTTTGCACAGTAAATTAATGACTTTTGCCCCGGCCTGATGAATCCAGTCTAAAGATTTATTTCCATCGACAAACCCAAGTACTTCAATTTTATCCAGGTGACCCTTTTCCTCCGCCCAGGCCACAATTTTCTTTACACCTTCAAATTCGCCTTCAGAAATTCTTGCCGAAGCTACTTCAATTCGGTCAACCTTAACTTCATCTAATAAGATTTTGGCAATATTTAATTTTTCAAGAGCAGTAAATGCAACACCAGAGGTTTGCTCCCCGTCCCTCAGGGTGGTGTCCATTATTTCAACTTTCATTGTGATATTATTAATCTCCTTTCAATTATGAACCCGCAGTGTTCTTTCTAGTTCTTTTATAAAATTGGTGTTTATTTATTGATCAGGTCTCCAAAAATAGTTTAAAAATTTGAGGGTAAGCAATTTATAGCTACAGACTATTATAATTAGGCTGTATTTCCCCTAAAATCAGGACCTTAAATAGAAAAGGAATCTATAACATTTATTCTCCCTTTTGTAAAAAATTCAAAATGGAATTTTAACCTAAAAGGTTTTTGCTGGACTTTTTCGTGAGAAATTCCTTTAAATAAAAAGGCTCGAAATAAGCCAGATCTGCATATTCTTTTTTTATAAATAATTCATTAGCCAGGACACCTAAATAATTTGCTGAGGGCTGAATTCCCGGTATTAAATTAAAACGGTTTTCTTTTTTCAATACCGCTTGGCATTTTTCTGCCCCATATCCGAAGTAAAGGAATTGATCTGTTTTTTTAATAAGATCATCAAAAGCATTTTCATCTATAATTATAGCCTCAACATCCTTTATCTGCTCCATTTTTAAACTATAAATGGATGCATAAACCTCCATTCTTCGGGCATCCAGCATTGGACAAAGAAGAGTGTTTTTCGGTAAAACATTTGCCATCTTAACAGACACTTCCAAAGCCATTGCCTCTAATGTAGACACAGCGATTAAAGGAAGATCCTCTGCAAAACAGATTCCTTTGGCAGTGGAAGTTCCAATTCTTAGTCCTGTATAGGACCCTGGTCCTTTTGAAACTGCCACAGCTTGTAAATCGCGAGTCGTCAATCCTGCATTACTTAAAAGTTGACTTACACAAACTGCCAATAGCCCTGCATGAGATTTTTCCTGATGCAATTCTGAATTAGCCACCAATTTCCCTTCATTATGTATAGCCACTGAACATATAGGTGTGGAAGTCTCAATACTTAAAATCATATTTTCTTTTTTTCAATAATAAATAAAAGGATGTTATCCAGCTTAAAAAAGTATTTGGGGGGAAATTTTACTATTAAGTCCCAGTAAAAACACTAAAATTCAAAAAAACAAATTTAAATCAATTTAAAACCGTATAAGCAAATATACAATTTATTTTACAAAAAGAATTTTATTAAAATAAAACTACAAAAAACAGAATATTACTTTATTAAAGTAAAACAAAATCCAATTATTTAACAGATAAATAAAGCCAACTATAGAATTTGCTTTAACAAATATACACTATCAAAATCTCTATTTTGTAACATTTAGTTAACATTAAAACCTATTTGTAACATTAAGTTAATGATTAGTTAATAATTTTTCAGCACAAGAAGTTGAAAATTGATATATGTTTGTAATGTAATCAATTGATAATCTCTTAAGCGGGTTTAAAAATTGAATACAAATTTGGATAAAGAGTTATATAAATTTATATATATATATAAAAGACATTCTTTAATCTAAGAATTTATGTTTTGGTAATAAGGATAAGGTGAAAGTAAAAAAATGCTGGTCTATGACCGGCATTTTTTTTTGCATTAAATCTACAAAAATTTGCCTTATTGAAAATATCAAGTTGTTAAGAAAAAATCCTCTCTATTACACTTCTTAAGCAAAATCAAAAAAAATGAAATCAGTGTAACGTTTACTGGTTCGGCAGGTAATCTTTAAAGTTGAGTAAGGTAAGTATTACTTTCTGGTGTGAAAGTCGACTGATAAATTCAGTACAAAATATAGAAACACTAGTGTCGGATTAGGAACAAACCAGGCAGAATGATTTCCACCTGGTTTTTTGTATTATTCAATACTTCTTGCCGGATTTCCCAGAACGATATCATTGGCATCTACATTTTGCATCACCACTGATCCTGGAGCAACCTGTGCATTCCTGCCTATTTTCACTCCCTGAGAAATAATAGCTCCAGCGCCAATAAGCGCACCAGTTTCTATTTTCACTTTTGATCCAATTATACTTCCTGCACCTACCTGTACGTAGTCCTCCAGTTCAGCTTCAAAATCAATTGTTGCATTGGAATGGATAATACAATGGTTTGGTAATTTCGCCCCTGCACCAACAACCGCTCCGGCATTTATTAAATTTCCATATCCCAAAAAAGCATGATTTGAAATGATGGCAGTATTGTGAATGGCATTCACCGGCATTACTTTTCGCCTCACATTCAACATACCCACTATTTCTCTCCGGGTAGTGATGTCATCTATAGCCACAAAAGCTTCGCATTTTTTGCCAATGTATTTTAGGAAGCCATCATCTTTCATGCTCCCTAAAACTGTAATGTCATTGATCTCTGTATTGTGTAATTCTTCATTATCATCCAAAAAACAATAAACCACAATATCTTTACTGGTAAAAATATCAAGGGCGGCTTTTCCCAGACCCGATGCTCCAAAAATTATTACAGGATTTTCCATTAACAGTTTAAATTTTTGTTCAAATTATTTGAAGCTGCAAAAGTAAGTGGTTGGATAGAAATAACAACTTTAACTTTTGCCACAACTAACTGATATTGAGTTAAAGATACTCAAAATAAAAAAAGTAGTAGTACTTAGTGTATAATTATGGCAATCAGTAGTTTTTATAAAGTTCTAATTTTTGGAAGTTGAGTTAAAATTATATTTCAGGGTGAAACCTCCAAAGTAATTACGAGGAAGCCCGGGGTAGTAATACCTTGGGGCGCTTCCCCCGAAACCACTTGCATTTACCGCAATCATTGAGGCATATTTTTCATCGAGTATATTATTAAATCCGCCATAAATATCCACCGAAAAGTTTTTGGCAAATTTGAGTAAATAGCCAACCTTGGAGTTTAAGAGGCTATAAGAATCGGTATATACAGAATTTTCATCGTTCAATGGCATTTTTCCAGTGGCCTGAAAACTTAAGTTGGCATACAAGCCAAACCGGGTTTCCAAATCCATTCCAGCCGTGAAATTAGTTTTCGGAGTTCCGGTCAAATCATTTCCAGAATAATCATTGCCTTCATTAATAAATTCCTTGAACTTATAATCACTATAAAGCAAATTGGCATAAACCCTTAATAGGTTAACTGCTTTTTCCTGGCCACTTATTATATTATAATTACCCCTAAACTCCAGTCCATTGTGGGCTGTTTTCCCGGCATTTACACCTACAAATACATCATCGCCAACCCGCTGAGCCACCAGCAGATTTTCAATTTGCATGGTATAAAGAGAGATATCATAAAAAAGTTTACCAGAAAATAGCTCCCCCCTGCTCCCAATTTCATAATTCCATCCGGTTTCTGGCTGGATATCGGGATTCAGTTGTCCTTCAGGAGTTAAAGTTTCTTCCAGAGAAGGTGGAGAAAACCCATGACCAATTCCTCCATGTACAGATATTTCCTTACTAATTTTATGGTTTATCGCAAGTCTCGGGGAAATTTGATTTTCAAAGCTATAATCTCCAGAAAGGTTGGTATCGTCACCAAAAAACAAGTCGCTGTACTCGTATTTTGTATTATTCATATTGAGTCCACCAGTAAGATAAGTTTTTGAGCCCAGTTTCAAATCCAGCTGCACAAACAGGTTATAATATTTTCTATACTCCTCATTATCGCTCAGAATTGGACCATAAACTCCACCATCTGTTTCGTAGGTTTTCCAGGCATAAAACTCATTGAAATATTCTCCACCAAATATTAATTTATGGGAATTCCTTCCTCCAGGGAAAAAATATGTAAATGCCGTCCTGGCTCCATGGGCATTGGTTGTTTCCCTCAAGTTGTTAAAAGGTCGGATTTCCTCCGCATTTCTGAAGTTTGTAAAAACACTTGTTACATTTTGGAAATTATCATTAAAATCATGATTTACGGACAATCCAAACAATCCTTTTTGATAATCTTCATTTCCTTTCACTGAAGCCCAGTTCCCGGCAGCGGCACTTGGGTTGGAGGCAAAAGTTGCACTGTCAATAGAGCTGGGAATAAAAGCTTTCAAATTAATTAAATTTCCTAAAAAACTTACGGTGGTTTTCTCTCCGGCATAGAAATCGGCTAAAGCTGTTAAAGAATTTCTGTCATATTCATTATTCTCCCGGTAACCATCACTGTGGGTAGTATTCTGAATAATGCTCAGGTTAAACCGATCATTACTTGTTCTGAATGAATTCACATTTCGAAACATTCCGAAAGAACCTACAGAAACTCCTGAAGCAATCGAGGTTTGTTTATAAGAGGATCTTTTTCCCTTCAAATTAATTGTTCCGCCTAATCCTGCACCATAAATGCTGGAAGAGGGCCCTTTTATCACTTCCACCCTTTCCAACAAACTTAAATCAATATCTTCAATGGTAGTTTCTCCGGTTCCTGTAGTTAATGGAATATCATTGATGTAGGCCCTGATTTTCGCTGTAGAAAATAGTGATCTTGCGCCAATTCCTCTAATGGTAATTCTGTTGGTATTCAGTGCACCTGATTGCATAAATACACCGGGAATTCTATTCAGTGCAGGGGTAATGATCATATCATTTCCTGTATGGATTTCCTTTTCTGAAATAAGGGAAATGGCTCCTGGCACATCCAAAAGTTTTTGGTTATATTGAAAAGCAGCTACTACTACTTCACCCAGCTGAACTTCTGATGCCTGAAGGCCAATATTGTAAAAACTTTGACCATCAATGGGAGAAAAAATTTCCTTTTGGTATCCAAGGTGGGAAACCGTAATTTTTGTATTTTCAGTAACAGATTCAGAAATTTCAAAAAGACCATTCAGGTCAGTAATTGTGCCTTTGTCCCCATAGGTAATCGCTACACCTTCAATAGGCTGGGAATTGGAAAAATCAAACACTTTGCCTTTTATCTGGGCAAAAACCTGATGGCTGATCAGGATAATAAAAAGTATGGGCAGTAATCTTCTTACCATGAATTTTTACTTAGAGTAATTGATATATTAAGAATATTGGTTCAAATTTACGCTCTATTCTAATAAATCACACCACTACGACACAAACTGAGATATTAATGGAGAGAATCAGTGTATTTGACATGCTAAAAATTGGAGTGGGCCCTTCCAGCTCCCATACATTAGGACCATGGCTGGCTGCCAGGAGGTGGCTGGAAGACTTAAAATCTACCGGAGATTTCGATAATATTGAAAAAATAAAAATATATCTGTACGGCTCTCTGGCACTCACCGGTAAGGGACACTACACTGATAAAGCGATTTTATTAGGACTTTTAGGTGAAAACCCCAGAACTATTGATACCTCCTCTATCAATGAAAAAATCAATAGTATTAAAAAAAATGATTCTATAAAGCTATTGCACGAAAAAGATATTGTTTTTTCTGTATCAGATGATCTTTGTTTCCTTTATGGTAAAAAACTGCCATATCATGCCAATGGGATGAAGTTTTCCTGCTGGATTAAGGGAAATGAGGAAAGCCAGATTTATTATTCTATAGGTGGTGGTTTTATTGAAAAAGAGGGAGAAAGTATTGCTGAGCAATTTCAGGTGACCCTGCCTTTTCCCTGTGATCAATCAGAGGATTTGCTAAACCATTGCAAAAAGCACAAAATTTCTGTTTCAGAAATGGTTTTTGAAAATGAAAAGGCCTGGAGAACTGAGGAAGAAATAAAATCGGGCTTGATCGGCATTTGGCACGTAATGGAAGAATGTGTTTATAAAGGCTGCACTACTTCAGGTATTTTGCCAGGTGGCCTGGGTGTAACCCGAAGAGCTGCTGTGCACAACCAAAAGCTAATGAAGGGAATTTCCTATACTAACTCTATGGAATGGATTGCTGCCATAAAAGGAAAAAGTTTCGATTTCCAGGAAGTTTTGGAATGGATCAGTTGCTTTGCCATGGCCGTAAATGAGGAAAATGCAGCCATGGGAAGAGTGGTTACAGCACCTACCAATGGAGCTTCTGGAGTCATTCCGGCTGTTTTGATGTATTATTTCTGTTTCCAAAATCCCAATGTGACTGATGAAGATATCGTAAGGTTCCTGATGGTAGCAGGGGAAATAGGGAGTTTTTTCAAAAAAGGAGCAACAATTTCTGCGGCTATGGGTGGATGCCAGGCAGAAATTGGGGTTTCTTCAGCAATGGCTGCTGCTGCTTTAACAGAAATTCAGGGAGGTACACCAGCTCAGGTTTTAATGGCAGCGGAAATTGCCATGGAACATCACCTGGGCTTAACTTGTGATCCCATTGGCGGACTAGTACAAATTCCCTGTATAGAAAGAAATTCAATGGGAGCTGTAAAAGCCATTACAGCCAGTAAAATTGCCATAGATAGCGATCCGGCTTTAGCCAAAATTCCTCTGGATAAAGTCATTAAAACCATGTGGGACACGGCTAAAGATATGAATGTAAAATATAAGGAAACTTCAGAGGGAGGATTAGCGGCCAATATTTCTGTAAATGTCCCGGAGTGTTAAGGCTAATTTTCTTCACCAAAAATAATTGTACTCCTTATTTTTCCACTTTATATTAGCTCATTCTATTCAGCCTGATTTTTCTGCCAGTTATGGTAAATTTTTTTTCCGGGACTCTTCGATTATATAAAGATGCCTATTCGGGCCATCCCAGGGAAATTTGGGTGTTGGTAATGCTTACCCTGATCAACAGAATGGGCATGATGGTGTTACCATTTCTTACGGTTTATCTGACCACAGTTTTGCACTTCCCTTTAGATGAAGCCGGACTTTTAATCAGTGCATTTGGCTTTGGTTCATTAGGAGGCTCATTTATTGGAGGAAAACTATCCGACAAAATCGGGGCAAATAAAGTAATTGCTTTAAGTCTTTTCCTTGGGGGCTTTTTTTTAATGACCATTCAATTTGCACATACTTTTTCCTCTTTATATGCACTGATTTTTACTTCATCCTTATTTGGAGAAGCCTATCGCCCAGCCTTAATGGTTGCTGTGGGCAATTATGTCCCGAAATCCGAATCGGGACGAGCCATCTCATTTATACGACTGGCAATTAATATTGGATTTAGTCTTGCTCCTGCCATTGGGGGTTTTATTGCCGCCACATTCAGTTATAGTTGGTTATTCTGGATAGATGGAACCACCTGTGTGTTGGCCGCCACTTATTTTTGGATAGAATCCAGAAACTGGAGCAGAAGAACCATTAATAGAGCAGAAAATTTAAATTCATTAGAAGAAAATGTTCGTCCTCCTTACAAAGACTGGTTGTATGTATTCATGCTCTTTTCCTCCTTTTTATATGGCTTTGTCTTTATACAATGGTTTCACAGTGTGCCGGTTTTCATCAAAACTGATTGGGGATTTGATGAAAGATATATAGGACTTCTCATGGGAACAAGTGGTTTTTTAATCACCCTTATCGAAATGCCAGCCATCCATTCTGTGGAAAAAAACAGAAAAATTAATCCTTCTATCCTCTTAGGTGTAGTGCTTTTGGCATTTAGCTTTATTCCCTTTTTATTGCCCTCCTCATTATTTTTAGCATTTATGGCCATGTTCTTTTTTACTATTGGGGAAATTTTCTATTTACCATTAATAAATGCAACTGCCTTAAATATGAGTCCTGATGCCAAAAGAGGGGAATACATGTCCTGGTATTGGATGATGTGGTCTATGGCTCATATTACAGGCCCAACTGTAGGACTTTCTTTTATTGAAAAAGCTGGGTTTTCTACATTTTGGTCCTTTACCATCCTTATAACAATGGTCAGTTTCTTTCTCCATCATATTTTTTTAAAAAAACTGGAGAATACTCCACCTTAAGGTTATTCTTCCCGAAATGAGGGTTCAAAAAACACGCACAGGCCTTCCAAATCTTACCTGAGATAATTCCCCTGATTATCCCCGAAAGTAATAATCTGCTGGTTTCTCCATTTTTAGGTTAACTTTTATTTACACTCAGCCAGCTATGAAAAAGATTTTTAAACTATTACTTCCGGGGCTGTGTCTTTTTTTACTTAGTAATTGCACGCAGGAAGATGATTTGGAGATTACTCCACCCAATCAGATAGATTTCAAAAACTTTATAACTGATCAGCATACTGCCCATCAGGCACTTAATAGTGTTTATGCGGCATTAAATGATGTAGCATTTAGCAACTATTCCCTACAAATGGTATGTGATTTTCCCGCACTTTCTGTTTCTGACAATAAGGCTGATGAATTCGGTAGAGAGTTGGATGAATACACCTGGGACGCACAGAACAGAGCCTTGAACAATGTTTGGGAAGCATTAGCGGAAGGCATAGGCAGGGCAAATGTAGTGATCAATAAGATCCCTGAATTATCAGAAAATGAGATTGATTTAGAGCAAGCAGAAAGAATGGTTTTAGAAGCCCGGTTTTTAAGAGGCTATTACTATTTCATGTTGAAAGGGCTATTTGATAAAGTGCCATTATTTGAACCTAATCAAACTGGAAATTCAACTTATTCTAGCAATGTGGGTACAGATGAAGAGGTATGGCAGCTGATTATAAACGATTTAATTGCGGCTGAGAAATTACCTGCCAATTATGGGGATGTGGAAAAATTTCGTGCCACAAAAGGTGCTGCCAATGCCATGTTGGGACAGGTTTATTTGCACAGATCAGGAACCGGAATTGCCAATGAATGGAGTTTGGCCGCCAAAAAATTCAGGCAGGTAATAAATAGCGGCAGATATATTATGATGGAAAATTATGCAGATTTATTCGAATCAACCAATGCCAATAATTACGAAACCGTTTTTGCTATCTATCCTGATCAGGAAAATGCGGGGTTGGGAAGTTTGGGAAAGTCTGGCAGTTATGCACCCGGCACAATGCTCTGGTTTTCCAACCCTTCATTCGAGCAACTTTTCGATCAAAATGATAGTCGGAAAACGATGTTGTTTAGCCTGAATGAAACTGGAGAAAATTCACCAAATATTTTTCAAAAATATGGTCATGAGGATTTAAATCAGTCTCCATTATATGCCATCAGGCTTGCAGATGTGTGGTTGATGTATGCTGAAGCTATTAATGAAATAGATGTAAACGACAGGTCCAGATTAACCGGAATAAACCTGGTAAGAGCCAGAGCCGGACTTTCCCCCATAAAAAACAGTATTTCTCAGGAGGAATTTAGAGAAGTTTTAATGTTGGAAAGAGAAAAAGAATTATGTCTGGAACAAAAATCCATATTTGATTACAGAAGATTTGGCCTGGAAAAAATGCAATGGATTACAAAAAAATCCGGAGCAAAACTTGATATTGAATCCAAACATTTAGTATACCCGATCCCCCAGTCTGTGTTGGACGAATCAAAATCTAGTGCAGTAGTATGGGAACAAAACCCGGGATATTAGCAAACCCAGTGTGGAGTATTTTTCACTAATATTCGCGGTGTTTATTTTGCTATAAGTCTTTCACCAGCAACACTTAATAATAACTAAATTTAACCTAACCTCTGGCAAAATCAGATATTCTGATTTTGCCTTTTTTTATTCGCTCCTGGGCCATGTTTAGCGTCTAAATTAAAACATGACAAAAATCATATTAATCATTCCTGATTCCTTCCTAACATTCTGACAAATCACTTCTTTTAAAGAAGGATTTTTTTAACTTTGGAAAAAACACCTTATCATATTTTTTAAGCTTTTGTGGTCAATCAAAATAAGATTATTTTTTTGCTTGAAAATTTTTTGAATCAAAATAGCACGCAAATGCTTTTTAATTTTTACTTATTTACATAGCTATGGAAGGCGAATTTGGTTCGGCATTAATGCTTTTAGTAGTAGGGATGGTAACCGTATTTTCAATTCTTTTTTTGGTTGTAATTTTTGGGAAATTACTCATCTCTACCGTAAATAAATATTTCCCGGCTCCGGAAATTCAACCTATTTCAACACCTTCTCATTCCTCCGATTTAATTTCAGCAGGAAAAATGGCTGCAATTGTAGCTGCAGTAGATATTGTTTCTGATGGTAAGGCCAACATTAATAAAGTTGAAAAGCTGTAATATCTTAAAAGGATAGTTAAATATTTTTAGGGAAAGCACCTTGGGAAATTCAATCAGGCTGCTTTATTCACTTTTAAATGAATTATTTATCCAATTTCAAATAAATAATTCCACGATTTTTAAAATCAGAAAAACATTAAAAAAATGGGAAGAGAAATAAAATTTTCTTTGATGTACCGGGACATGTGGCAATCCTCCGGGAAGTATATGCCCAGGGTTGACCAATTGGTAAAAATTGCACCGGTAATTGTGGATATGGGATGTTTTGCCAGAGTAGAAACTAATGGAGGTGGATTTGAGCAAATCAATTTGTTATTCGGAGAAAACCCAAACAAATCAGTAAGAGCATGGACACAACCCTTCAATGATGCAGGTATTTTAACACACATGCTGGAAAGAGGACTTAATGGAATAAGAATGAGCCCAGTTCCTGCCGATGTGAGAAAATTACTTTTCAAAGTAAAGAAAAAACAGGGGACAGATATTGCCAGATCATTCGATGGGCTGAATCATGCACCCAATATCATTGATTCCATTAAATATGCAAAAGAGGGCGGGATGATCGCACAGGGCACACTTTGCCTCACACATTCTAAAATACATACCGTAGAATATTATATTGAGCTGGCTGAAAAATTAATTGCTGGTGGTGCGGATGAAATTTGCCTGAAAGACATGGCTGGAATTGGCAGACCTGTTTCCTTGGGAAAAATAGTAAAAGGAATAAAGGTCAATCATCCTGATATTATTATACAATATCACGGTCACTCAGGACCAGGGTTTGCTCCTGTTTCTATTCTGGAAGTGGCCAGAGCTGGTGCAGATATTATTGATGTGGGAATGGAGCCACTTTCCTGGGGAACGGGTCATACAGATTTACTTACCGCCTATGAAATTCTGAAAGATGATGGGTTTTCAGTTCCTGATATTAACATGAAGGCTTATATGGAAGCCCGATCCTTAACTCAGGAGTTTATTGACGATTTCCTTGGATATTACATCAACCCAAGAAACAGGTATATGAATTCTCTGCTCATAGGACCAGGACTTCCGGGAGGAATGATGGGTAGTTTGATGGCTGATTTAGAAAATAACCTGGCCAGCCTGAACAAATGGATTACCAAAAGAAATAAACCAACTGTTACTCAGGATGAATTACTGGTAAAATTATTTGAAGAAGTGGAATACATTTGGCCAAAACTTGGTTATCCCCCTCTTGTTACACCATATAGTCAGTATGTGAAAAATGTGGCCCTTATGAATGTCATTCAGATGTTTAAGGGAAAAGAAAGGTGGTCGATGATTGCCGATAATATTTGGGATATGATTCTAGGCAAGTCCGGCCAGCTTCCCGGCAAGTTAGATCAGGAAATTATTGATTTGGCCAAAGCTCAGAATCGAGAATTTTTCTCAGGAAACCCTCAGGATCTTTACCCTGATGCATTGCCTGAATTCAGAAAGGAAATGGAAGAAAATGGCTGGGAATTTGGCGAGGATGATGAAGAATTAATGGAACTGGCCATGCACCCTGAGCAATACAGGGCTTATAAATCCGGAGCAGCGAAAAAGGCTTTTGAAGAAGATTTACAAAAAAGAAAAGGAGAACAGGATAGTTCTTCAGAAGCAAAACCTGTGGTTTCTCAGGATACTGCTCCTTCCCCAAAAACCATGAATATTGATGTGAATGGTGAACAATACCGTGTAACCGTATCTTACGGAGATCATAATGGAAGTGCTCAGGTAAATAAAGGAAATACACATACCACAGCAGTACCTTCCACTCCTACCCCCACTACATCAAACAATGGACATCTGGAAGAAATTCTGGCTCCAGTGGAAGGGAAATTTTTTAAAACAAAAAATGCTTCTGAAACTGCAATTAAAATTGGAGATCAGGTAAATGAGGGGGACATTATTGGATATATTGAATCGATGAAAGTATATAATGCCATTTCTGCAGATAAATCAGGAAAAGTGGTGGAAATCTGCTTTAATGACGGGGAGTCAGTAGATGAGGATGATGCTTTGATCAAAGTTCAATAATTATTAAACTAAACTAATTTGAAAATTACAGCAAATTAAGCTTTGCGTGCAATTGAACTGTGATTTTCTGCTCATACAGCAATGGAAATTATTGAGAATTTGTATGAAATGACAGCCTTTAGTAACATCATTGCTAAACCAGGAACATTGGTGATGTTGCTAATCGGTTTCATTTTATTATTTCTGGGCATAAAAAAACAATTTGAGCCTCTGCTCTTAATACCCATAGCTTTTGGTGTTTTGTTGGCTAATTTCCCTGGTGGCGAAATGGGTGTTGTGCCTTCTACTGAGGAAAATGGAATTATGCACAAAACACTGATAGAGATAGCCAAGGATCACGGCATCATGAACCTGATTTATTATTCCTTGATTAAAACAGGTTTTTTACCCCCAATAATTTTCATGGGAGTGGGTGCACTTACCGATTTTGGTCCTATGCTCAGAAATTTAAGACTTGCGCTTTTTGGTGCAGCAGCCCAGATCGGTATTTTTTCGGTTTTATTTGGTGCATTGGCTGTTGGTTTTTCATTGAAAGAAGCCGCAGCATTGGGCATTATTGGTGGAGCGGATGGACCTACTGCCATTTTCACAACCATAAAATTAGCCCCACATTTGCTCGGACCTATTGCTATTGCTGCCTATTCTTATATGGCATTAGTTCCGGTGATTATTCCATTGGTAGTTAAATACACCACTACCAAATCGGAATTGAAAATCAATATGAAACTTCAGGATAAACTATTTCCCAGTAAAACTCCTATTAAAAATATTAAAACCGTTAAAATAATTTTCCCCATCATGCTTGGGGTTCTTGTGGCTTTATTGGTACCTTCTTCTGTACCCCTGGTTGGTATGTTACTGTTTGGAAACCTGATCAAGGAAGTGGGTTCTTCTACTGAAAGGCTTCACGATGCAGCCTCAGGACCAATTATGAACACTGCCACCATTTTTCTGGGACTTTCTGTAGGAGCTACTATGACAGCCGAATCATTTCTTGAAACCAAGACCATTCTTATCATTGTAGGAGGATTTGTGGCATTTGCCATTTCAATTGCCGGAGGTGTTTCTGCTGTAAAGATTTATAATATTTTTGCAAAGAAAAAAATTAATCCATTAATTGGCGCAACCGGACTAAGTGCTGTTCCTATGGCATCCAGAGTAGCCAATGAAATTGCTTTAAAGCATGATCCTAAAAACCACATTTTGCAGTATGCCATGGCCAGCAATATTGCCGGAGTGATTGGTTCTGCTGTTGCAGCCGGAGTATTAATTACCTTTTTGGGAAATTAATTTTCTGATTATAATTATTTGTTTTGGCAAAATACCTGTTTCTAATGCATTTTTAAAGTTTCAGTTTTTTCTAACAAACGATATCACCCCAATAAGAAAATGAAAAGAAATCAAATACCTTTTTTAGCTCTGTTTTTTTTAATCGGTTTTAACGCCTTAGCACAGCAACCAAGGGCACAGATCGATCCTAAAGCTACCGAAGTTTGGGAACCGGAAGTTCCAAAAGTAGATCCGGGTAAAGATGTTTATTCTCCTCCTTCTGATGCGATTGTGTTATTTGATGGCAAAGACATGTCGGAATGGGAAATTGGAGACCATACTAAATGGGAAGTAAAAGATGGGGTTGTCACCATTCAGGAATCTGATAAACACAGACAATCACCTACAAGTATTTCTACTAAAAAAGCCTTTGGAGATATGCAGTTACACCTGGAGTGGAGATCACCTGCAGAAGTGAAAGGAGGTGGACAAAGAAGAGGAAATAGTGGTATTATGTTACAAGGTAAGTACGAAGTTCAGGTTTTAGATTCATATGATAACAGAACTTATTCTAACGGACAGGCAGCAAGTGTATATAAACAATATTATCCACTTGTAAATGCTTGTAGGAAGCCTGGAGAATGGCAGGTTTATGACATTGTTTATACGGCCCCCAGATTTGATGAAAATGGAGATTTAAGGTCTCCGGCAAGAGTTACGGTAATTCACAATGGTGTGTTAGTGCAGAATAATGTGGAAATCCAGGGAAGAGTGGCTTTTATAGGCCCCGCAAAATATTCAGCTCATGACTTAAAACAACCTTTACATCTTCAGGACCACGGAGATGCGGTGAGCTACAGAAATATTTGGGTGAGAGAATTATAAGCCTATAACTCATTGAAAATGAGCAAATAAAAAAGGAATTACATCATTTTGTAATTCCTTTTTTTGCTTGAAGTTCAAAAACACCAAAATAAGATTAGTTAATAGTGGATTTTCTTATTTGGTAGTTAGCAAAGTCTTAAACTCATTCCAATATCCAGAAAATATTCCTGATATTAGTAAAGTCGTAAAGTTGAATTGAAAAGTTTGTAAGTATGTGGAATAGTCGCTTAAAGTGACGTGAAATATCGTATTTGGTATAATTTGAATCCAATTTAAACTTAAAAAAGTTAAATTCCAATTTGGAACATTTTTTTTCTATAAAGAAAATCTAAGTTTTTCTTGATTAAATACTAAGTGTTTGAAAATCAAAATTTTATAAAATGTCATTTAAAGCTGAAAACCTGAGGGAAATTCTACTAGAACATTATAAATTTCCTATTGATCCATTGCCAAAAGTAAGCTGGAAACAGCTCAAGAAATCTCCGTATTTGGCTATGATAAAATATGTTTATGAAGAATTAGGAGGAACTGGTGACATGCAGGAAATTCAGCCTCCTCAATGGCAACTAGAATTTGAGGGATTAGCAGTGGAGCTGGATGAACAACTTCATTTTAATAAATACAGAAGAACCTCACTGAGATCTCAGGTTTATGACGACTATAAAAGTGTTTCCGTCAATAATTATCGAACATTTTGCAGGAAGTTCGATAAGGAATGTTTAAAATCCGGTCTTTCGGGGAGTAATTGGACAGATTCATTTGCGGAAAAACACTTTGGAAAAGCAGAAGAAAGAGGCGATCTTGGTGGAAATGGTTCACCCAAATGGAAATTAAGAGCCTTTCAGGATTTTCTTAAAGATGTTTCTGCCAGGATTTTACCAATTAGATTTATTCGAATAGCCATTTGGGAAGAAATTATGATTAATCGGCAGCTTGTGAAGGTAAATCAGATACTAACTATGCCTACAGAAGATACCAGAAAAGCCTTATTCCAACATATCGAAAGAAAAATTAAAATTCTGGAAGCTCAATAAAATTTCCGGAATTGCATTACCTAGGTAATTAATGTATATTTGATTTATGTATTCAAAAGAATTGCTTAAAGGGACCTTAAGGACGATTATCCTTAACCTTTTGTCGGAAAATGGGAAAATGTATGGATATGAAATTACACAGAAAGTTAAGGAATTATCCGAAGGAAAAATTCAATTGACGGAAGGTGCCTTATACCCTACCCTACATAAACTTGAAGCAGAAGGATTTCTCACTACTGAAACCATGAATATCGGTAAAAGGGTGAGAAAATATTATACACTCACAGAACTGGGTTCGGAAAAATCTTCAAGCAAAATAAAAGAGTTTTCCGATTTTGTGGCCACAATGCAGGTAGTTCTAGGTGGTTTTAAAACTTCTGACAGCAAGTAAATTATCACATCTTTTTTTAGCCAAATGAACATAGTATCATGGTGGAGTTAAATGAAAATCAAGTAAACTTTATTCTGAAGGATATAAAAGAAAAAGGTTTACCACAGTCTAAAATAACCGATGAATTGCTGGATCATCTTTGCTGTGGAGTTGAAGTGGAAATGGATGCAGGTTTAAATTTTAGTGAGGCTTACCATAAAACAATACAGAAGTTTGGCCCAAACGGACTAATTCATACACATCGGGAAAGTAAATCTGCAAAGGAAAAAATTGCAATACAGAAGAAAACCAAAACATTTGGCTCAATGGTGGCTGCCTGTCTGGTATTTCTCGTTTTGGCTGTAAATGCCAAAGGAAAAGCTGAAATCTCTCCGGTTTCAAAAGACAGGATCTATACTCATTATTCCATTGAAAATTTAATTTACTTTCATGTTCTCCCAAACTCCCCGGTTTTTGCCACTGAGGCCGGAGAGGTCAGTCATATATATAGGAGGAAAGATGGGTTATATACAATAGAATTAGAAACTTCCAACAATAAAAAACTGGTTTACGATTTAATGACCGATTTATTTGTGACAATTGGTAGTGAAATTCAAAAAGGGGAAGTGATGGGAAAAGCAGGAAAGTGTTCAGGTACTCATTCTATAGAAAAAATAAATTTTTTATTCGAAACTAAGCCAGGTTCTCCTTCCTATGAGTGAAGTTGCCCAAATAAGGGATTTCCAAGCAAGAATGAGTGAGATTTGATTCAAACTATATAATTTTGCCAAAAATAACAGAGATCATTGAAGGAAAAAGGGTTGGGGGCTATTGCCAGGACGCTTGGAACAAAATCAGTCATACTTAGCCGAAAAGATTAACTTTATACAACTTCACTAAGTTGATTTTTGAATAAATTCCCTCCATTAAATTATTTTAAAAAAGATTTTCTCAAAAAAAAACCAACTTTTCCTTTATTCAGTTAATCTTTAAATATATTTCAAGGTTTTTGGATTGGTCAATTGCCAAAACCAAAGCAATTTTTTCCCGCTGGTATTGTTTAAATCTAAGGAAATCAGGAATATTTTTTTTTCAATATTAATCAGGTATTTTTCAGTTATTAAGGCTTTGTTAAAAACTTGTAAAATGCCCATTTTTTGTATTTTTTTCAACATTTTTGGTTAATTCATTTAGTTTTTAGGAAAGTTGCGGCCTTTCAGTTTTTTTCATATCAAAACCATTCAATTAACACTTCTAATTTTTTTAATTAGCCAGACGGTTATTGCCACATCTTTCCAAATTTCAGCCTCAATTAATATCCCTAGTGATACCCTCTCCAATTATTATTTTGAAGTGGATAGTGTAGAAATTGATGAAATAATTCTGGTAGGAAATAAAGTTACTAAAGATAGAATAATTCTAAGGGAACTTGATTTCAGAATGGGAAGCAAAATATCCACTAATAATCTGGAAAATTATCTGGAGCAGGAAAAAAATAAGGTATTTAACACTGACCTTTTTGTCACAGTAGACCTGAAAGGCTACCCGGTAGATAAAGATAAAGTGAAAATTGTAA
Organism: Flexithrix dorotheae DSM 6795; assembly: GCF_000379765.1. Classification (GTDB taxonomy): domain Bacteria; phylum Bacteroidota; class Bacteroidia; order Cytophagales; family Flammeovirgaceae; genus Flexithrix; species Flexithrix dorotheae. Next base: position 129,664 of record NZ_KB903487.1, on the reverse strand, counting down.
TTGAGGTAATTGAAAGGTGGTATATCTATGCTGTTCCTTTAATCGACTTTGCAGACAGAAACTTTAATGAATGGTGGAAAGACAGAAATGCAGATCTAAGCCGATTGGAGTACGGAATTAAATTTAAAACCAGAAACTTCCGTGGCAGAAAAGAAAACCTAAGGGTTGATTTGTTGTTTGGATTTACCAAAAACCTCTATTTCAAATATGACATACCTTTCATCAATAAAAAACAAACTACGGGAATGTCATTTGCCACCGGCATATCTCAAAACAGAGATGTTGCTTATAAATCCACAGGTAACAAACTAACTTATGCTTCAGCAGATGAAGTGCTAATAAGGAGATACGGTGGTGAAATTGGTGTAGGCAGAAGAAGCCACTTTTATAATACTCATAATTTAATTTTAAAATATTCCCACCAGATCATTACCGATTCCATTGCGGAATTAAATCCGGATTATTTCCTGGATGGAAGAACACAACAAAAGTTTTTTGAGCTTTCATATACCTTCACCCGTGACCTTAGAAATATGTCCGGATACCCGACAAAAGGTTTTTATACCGCTTTTCAAATCACAAAGAAGGGGTTGGGAATTTTTGATGACCTTAATCTCCTGCAAGTACACGGCACCTACTCCCATTTCTTCGATCTGGGAAAGAATTTTTATTATGCCACTGGTGCAACAGGAAAGATGTCTTTGCCAAAAGTCCAGCCTTATAACCAAATGCAAGGCCTGGGCTATGGACAGACCTTTGTAAGAGGCTTTGACCTTTATGTGATTGAAGGGCAGGCGTTCGGGCTCTTAAAAAATACCTTACGATGGAAAGCACTTTCAGGCAGACAGTCCATCAAGAAAATAATGCCTTTAAAGCAATTTAGTGTAATTCCTTATTCAATTTATCCTAAATTATTTTTTGATACCGGGTATGCAAAAAATTCCCTTGTGGAAATTGAAAATGAAGCACTTACAAACAAGCCTATATGGGGAACAGGCGTTGGCTTAGACCTTGTTTCCTTCTATGATTCCGTATTCAGAGTAGAATACTCCCTGAATTCAAAGATGGAAAAGAATTTTTTCTTCTATTTTTCGGCCTCTTTCTAAGTAAAGAAAAAAATAATTTTCATTTTCTACTTGCTCTTTTTACCGATAGCTTCGGCTAGCCATCCATTTTTTTTCGTTGTGAAGCACTGCAATGCACCTAAAAAAACGTGAAGTCTTGAGCCAATATAGAAGTTTATAAAGGAGAGTTTTATTTATTCAACTTTACCTACTTTCCTGAGCTTAAATAATCTTACATCACTTCCACAATTACATGATGGCCAAAGCTTAAGTTCTCATGAGAAACTCAGGATACACGATCAACCACAATGTGTTTTTGAAAGTCAGATGTACTTTGACCTTCCCCAATTAAAATATTTGTTGGGAGTATCAAGAGCTAGAAAATAAAATTTGTGATCAGCAAATAATGCTGACCTGTAAAATCACCTTAGGAATAAGTTTGTGGTAAATTTATTCAAAAGGAAATAAAGTAATAAGGAAAGTAAAATTATGCTGAGAGTAATTCTTTAGTTCTAATGTTAGAAGTAATTTCCACTACATTAGTAAATAATTGTTTGAGAAGATTTTCTCCGGATTCAGGAGATTTAATGGTTACAACCACTTCATTGCATTTCAGATAATACGCATTTTCATCTTTTAAGATACAGGCATTGAAATTAAAAAATTTGCCCAAATGCTTCTGCTGATAATTGTATTCTTTGATAGTTTCCATAGTGAATTTAATTTATCTCCGTACAATAGTTTCTAAACGAAAGTCATGAAGTTTGGTTCAAAAAAAATGATGGTAAGTTGCTAATTATCTATGTAAAAGGTATTCTATTTTACTGTAAAGGGCATTTTTATTTAAGGGTTGTTTACAAATGCCCCTGCACTCTTAATCATGGGTTTTCGATACCTTAAATTATTTTAATTGTGCAATTCCATTATTATGGCCAATCTTCATTGGCTTTTCATCCGGAACTACAATCTATTAAATTAGTAATTGAATAATACTGAAGTGAAATTTTGTTTACGTGTTGTTAAATATATTGAAATTAAAAAGTTAATTCAAGTTTTTTTCAATAAAAAAATCTAAAAATCAGCTTACCAAAGCTATTCTATTTTCTTTTAATTAATATCCTAATTTTTAGGGATATTAAAATTAAATTTTACAATCATCTTTGAACATATCACGGAATAATAGTCAATACCGTGTTTTATTAAATCCAACTTAAATTTTTACCAATAAATAAATTTTTTGAATGGCAAATGATGAAATTAAAAATCCTTGTTGTTTTGGCAATTCTGCTATCTCAAATAAGTATAAGTACTTATTCCAGAACTATAATTGAATTACCCGGTCAAAAGGAAATTTCTTACCAAAACCAGCTAAACACCGAAAGCAAAAATGAAAGTTTCTTCCAAAACGCTAACTTAGTTTTTTTAGGAGTTACAGGACTGATTTCTCTGATTATGATTGGAGTGATCATCAACTTTATTAACCTGAAAAAAAACCTGCAAAACTCTTTTCAGGTGAAAGATTTTGAACTGGAACTTAGTAATCTTGAAAATGAGCTAAGAGGAAAGGAAATTACCAACCTTCAAAATTTAATAACAAGCCAACAAAAAGAAAGAGAACGAATTGGTAATGAACTACATGATTTTTTGGGAGGAATGATTTCCTCAGCCAAGCTTAATCTCACTTCTATAAATCCTGAAAATGATTTCCAGAGTTTTCCTACAGTAATTGAAAAATTTAACCGAATCGAAACTTTACTTGACGATTCTTTTAATCAGATTTGGCGCCTCCATAAGGATATCACTACCAGTAAGAAAATAGGATTTAATCTATCCTTCATTTTTAAGGATTATTTTGAGCAAATTGATGGCTTAAATGGAATAAGATTTCATTACCATGAATCTGCTATTCCCACAGCCATTGAAACTGACTATGCCATTATTATTTACAGAATTGTGAGAGAATTAGTCCTAAACACCATCCTCCATTCTGAGGCAAAATCAGTTTCGGTTCAGCTTACCGGGAATCAAAAAAGTATTCAGATTTTAGTAGAAGATGATGGCAAAGGATTCATACAAAGTAAGGAGAAGGCCAAACACTGGAAAGGTTTGAGAATAGTAGAGCTGGATGCCATGAAACTAAATGGTAGTGTAAAAATTGAGACTAAACCCAAAGCCGGAACCCTGGTTGTAGTAAATGTGGAAGTCTAACCTTTTTTCAATGTAGCCTGACATGGAAAAACTTTACTTTTCTGCGTCCTTCTAAAAGAAGAATATTAACCATTCCAAACCATTTCTCTAATAATTCCTCTTAGCTTTTCCCAATTTTCTGAAGAAAGGTATTGTTTAGCTACAATTAAATGATGTATTTTTTTAAAAAAAGGTTGTTGCAATGGAATAATTTGCCAGTTACTTAAATTATTTTTTTCTTTCAATCTTTTTATTCCTTTCAAACTTACCAGTTCATCTTTGGGGTCTACAATTATTTTGGTGGGAATATTTAGGTTTTTTAAATCATGCTTGTTTAAAGTATTTATCAATCCTAATAGGTTTTGATATGCCCTTACTGGAGTAAAGGTATTTGCTTTGTACGGCCTGGGAGTTATATTGGGCAATAATAAACCCGGAGGAAATGCTTTTAAAAGCCGAACTATGGACGAAAAAAGAGTAAGTGAGAGGGCCGGAGCAAACAACAAAATTTTATTGTATCTCATTTTTTCATTTTTAGTCATGGATACAAGGTTCAATAAAGCTCCAAGGGAAAATCCAACAAAATATACAGGGATGTTCTGATGGTTTTGAGAGATATTTTTTACGGTGGAATAAGCTTCTTCCAGATCATTAAGCCAATCTTTTATTGTTGCCTTATTTATTTCGGATTGGCCATTATTTCTGTGTCCGGTTAACTGAAGCTGAATTACCTCAGAACCATTTTCAGATAGTTCCCGGACTATATCATCCATAATGGATGATGTGTTATTTAAACCATGCACCACCAGAGTTATCCCAACAAGATTATTAACCATTGCAGGGAAGTGCTGTATCCAGGGGCTTCCAACCAGTACCTTACTTTCCTTTTCTCTAATTCCCTTCAACGGCTGTTTTTTTTCTGGGGATGTAAACTATTTTCTGCAGGAAAAATACTTCTCTTGTCAGGTCATTATTGAACTTGTGCTTTATTTTTCTAATTCCAGAAGCCAGGAAATTTGGCCCATACCAGTCAATCACTCCCCCATTATCGAAATAACTTGATTTTTCTTCCGGCCTGAGGTAAGCAATTGAATCCACAGTGACACTATCTGTGAATTCTTTTAAACCAGAAATTTTATATCTCATCAGATCCTCTTCCACCTGTAAAAACACTGCTGAATCATAATCTGCATATACATTGGAAATTTCAATAGGATAATCCACCTCAATATCTTCATCGGAAAAAGTATTGTCCCAAAGCATAACACCATCCTTATTGAACCCACAGGCAAAGCTATTTACATGAGTAAAGCCATAAGAAATGGGTTGATTCTTCGGAATAGGATCTAAAATCATGGCTGCAGGGACAAATTCTCCATCAAATCCTTTTCCTTCAGTGGATACCTGCCTGAAATAAGGGTCCCGCCATCCTGTATAATATCCGTTGAAATAAGAAAGTGATGAATTTGAAGATTCATTTATAGGTTCATAGATATCACCTGAAAAAACTATCTGGTCATTTACCACTTTTAAATTGTGGACAAAGACATCAAACCTCAAAGGATAGATTTTATCATTTTCACGCTTTTTTACAATTTTAGCCATCATTCTATCATACCGTTTCTCCTCCAGATAATTGAAAAAATTCTTGAAGTAACCAAAGTCATAAAACCGCAAATATTCCAGATGGCTGTCTTTTGTTTTTAAAGCATACACTCCCTGAGTTTTATCATCTGAATTTAAGGCATAGGTGCCCAAAACCATCATTTCATCTTCGGCTGTAACCATTGGTCTGAAGGTGAGAAAATTATAATCGAGGCTCCGTTCTAAGGGGAAATTAAAAATTAGTTTTCCTTCAAGATCGTAGGTGGCAATATAAACTGAGTGGTCATTAGAACGATTTTTACTTTTTAACACCACACTTACCACCCCATATTCTTCATCCACCTGCATGCCTACTATATAAGCCTTTAGCTGATTTATAGATGGTGTCACAACAGAATTTCCTGTTTTATAATTATACATGATTACTGCGGGTGAATCTTTTACCATGCCACCCAGAAATAATACACTATCCAACACAGAGAAATCAGTAACATAAAAATTCTTCACTTCTTCATAGGTGATGATCTCATTGCTTCCATCATTTACATTTATTCTGAGCACATGATATTTATTAGATGGCTTTTCAAAAAGTATATAAATATTTTCCTTAATGTATTGGTAATCAATAAAATCAAGGGTATTATCCACCAAATATGATTTTTCCCAAACCTTTTCCAGTGAGGTATCCAAAAAAGTAACATCAAGGCTTCTTTTAGAATTTTTCTGAAAGGAAGTGTTGGCCAGAATAACCGCAACTCCTTTTTCTTTGGCGGTTATAACCTTATAATCTTCTCCATTTTTATCCTCTATTTCCCATTCTTTGTATTCCTTCTGAAATACCTGACCTTGAGCAAAACTGCCCCAAAACAGGAGAAATATAAGAATTAAATAGTTTTGTAAAATATTTCCCATAAACCTGTATTTCTTATTGAATTCTAAATTTGATTATTAGAGATGTTTATATTTTTATTATGGCACTGCAAATGCGCACAAAGGAAAAATCAAAATTTGAAACAAGGATTGAAAGGACTTTGATCAGATCAAATTTATTTCTATAAATAAATCAAATCCAAATCATTTTTTCCAAACCTTTCCTATAATTTAACCAAAAAATATTAAATCTAAAACTATTTTCCTCCTCGTTTGGCAGTGATTTTAATAGGAATTACTGAATTGTAATTTAAATTTGACCAATTCTGGAAAATAGTCACCAATTAATTTTGGGAAAAGGGGCAAATAATTTCAATACCAATAAATACTAAATATTTTTTTCTTAAAAAAGTTACAAAACCTGCCGCTTTTTTCGATACAAACCCTTTTGAATACAATCTTAGTGATATTTTTATTTTAATAAGAGGTGTTTGAAAACTATTAATGGAGACTTTTTCAATCCAAAAGCACAAATCATTAAAAATTAAACACATTCTAAACTCAAACGATGAAAATTCTTAGTGCTCTTTTAATTTTATCACTGGTTTATGTTAATCTTTCGGGACAAAACCTGAAATCTCCTGAAGAATTTTTAGGGTATTCCCCAGGAAGTAAGTTTACTTTTTCCTATCAGGTGGTAAACTATATAACCCACGCCACTGAGCATTCAGATAAAGCAAAATTACTGAAATACGGAGAAACCAATGAGGGAAGAGAATTGCATTTGGTATTTATTTCATCCCCTGAAAACATTCAGGATCTTGAAAATATCAGAAAAAATAATCGGATCAGTACAGGTTTGGAGGAAGGAAAAATTTCTGGCAAACAGCTGCCAATAGTCTGGCTTAGTTATAATATTCATGGAAACGAATCGGTAGGAACCGAAGCTGCCATGTCTGTTATTTATACACTATTAGCAGGAAACCAACCCAAAATTGATAAGTGGCTTTCTGAGGTGGTTGTAGTGATTGATCCCTGTGAAAATCCTGATGGGAGAGACAGGTATGTGAACTGGTACAAACAAACCAGAGGTTCGAATTACAATCCAAACCCAGAAACCTGGGAACACAATGAGCCTTGGCCTGGAGGAAGGTTCAACCATTACCTTTTTGACCTGAACAGAGACTGGGCATGGCAAACACAAAAAGAAACCAAAGCCAGAATAAAAGTTTATCATCAATGGATGCCTCATGTTCATGTTGATTTACATGAAATGGGCGTTAATTCCCCTTATTTTTTTGGTCCTTCAGCCGAACCTTTTCATGATGTCATTACTCCATGGCAAAGGGAATTTCACCAAATTTCCGGGAAATATAATTCTAAGTACTTTGACAAAAATGGCTGGTTATATTATACAAGCGAAGTATTTGATATGTTCTATCCAAGCTATGGTGATACCTGGCCTACTTACAATGGCGCAATTGGGTTTACCTATGAACAGGGAGGCTCAGGAAGAGCAGGACTTGGTGTGATTACCAGTTCCGGAGATACACTTACACTTAAGGACAGGCTGGATCATCATTATACTTCAAGCCTGGCCACTATTGAAGCAGCCTTTGATAACAAAGACCAACTAATTTCTGAATTTGAAAATTATTTTAATGAAGCCAGGGAAAAGGGAATTGGCGAATACAAAACCTACCTCATTAAACAAAATGGTAATTCGGATAAAATCAAAGCATTTCTTCAAATGCTGGACAATCAACAGATAATTTATGGTTATCCAAAGCTCATAGGAAAATCAAAAAGTTTTTCGGGGTTTAGTTATCAGGAAGGAAAAGTATCAAATGTGGAAATTGAAGAAGAAGATCTGATCATTTCTGCATACCAGCCCCAATCCAGAATGGTGAAAGTACTCATGGAACCCCAATCAAATTTTAGTGACTCCCTCACTTATGATCTTACCGCCTGGGCATTGCCTTATGTATTTAACCTGGAAACTTATGCGCTTAAGGAAAGGGTGGATGTGACTTCTGCTGAAATCAATTTTAATAACCAAAACGCTACTCCATCATCCAATACTTATGCATTTTTTGTAGAATGGAAGGACTTTCAGGATGTAAAGTTTCTGGCTGCCCTGATTAATAATGGAATAAAAACAAGATTTACAGAAGAACCTTTTCAGGCAGAAGGAAAATGGTATGACAGAGGAACTTTAATCATCACAAAAAAAGATAATTTGCATCTTAATGGTCAATTTGTAAATAAGGTACTGGAAGTAGCCAACCAAACCGAAACAAAAGTATTTGCCTCTCAAACGGGGCTCATGAGTGAAGGCAAAGATTTAGGTTCTTCTAGCGTGGGGTTGATTCATCCCCCCAGGGTTGCCCTAATAAATGGTGATGGTGTTTCCCCCACAGCTTTTGGAGAATTATGGTATTATTTTGATCAGGAATTAAACTATCCGGTATCGATTATTAATACCAAAGATTTAAGTTTATCCAGTCTATTTGATCAGGATATTTTGATTTTACCTAGCGGAAGGCTTTCCAAATTTTCCAGCACTTTCTACCAGTTTTTGAGAAATGGAGGAAAAATAATAGCCCTTGAAAACTCAGTAGAAATATTCGCAGGAGAAAATGGAACACTATTGAGTGCGGCTAAAAAGAATATGGAAGCAGAAGAAAAGGAGGAGAATAGTATTAATCTGCTGAAAAAGTATGGTAACCGGGAAAGAAAAAATTTATCAGAAAGTGTAGAGGGAAGTATTTTTAAGGTTTCTCTTGATAATACGCATCCTTTAGCTTTTGGAGAGACAAGCCAAACTTTTTTAATGAAGAGAAATTCCAAAGTTTACCCATATTTACCCGAAGGCGGCTGGAATGTTGGAGTTTTTAAAGATGATAGTCATGTGAGTGGATTTGTGGGCTATAAAATGAAGAAGAAAAGTAAAAACACTCTGGCAATAGGAACCGAAAGTTATGGCAGTGGTAATATAATTTACTTCAGCGATTCCCCTATCATCAGAGGATTTTGGCATTCAGGTAAGTTGCTATTGGGAAATGCCGTATTTTTTGTAGGTCAGTAAAATTTTTATTCTGAAACTGAGATCTTTTAACATTTTGAATCAATGAATCTTCCTTTAATAAGTCTTAAATATTTGATAGCAAAACCTTTAAGTTCATTCTTAAACATCCTAATTCTGTCCTTAGGCATCGCTATTATTATTTTGTTGCTTTTGGTTAGCCGGCAATTTGAAGGAGAACTTTCCAAAAACTCTAAAGGGCTGGATTTGGTTGTAGGCGCTAAAGGCAGTCCCATGCAATTGGTCCTTTGTAATATTTTCCATATTGATTTCCCCACTGGAAATATTCCCTTGCCAGAAGCTGAAAAATTAGCCAAAAACCCCATGGTGAAAAAAGCCATCCCTTTGGCTTTGGGAGATAGTTATGAATCATTCAGAATAGTAGGTACAAACTACAAATATCCGGAACATTATGAAGTAGAATTAGGGGAAGGAGAGCTTTGGGAACATGAATTGGAAGTAACAATTGGCTCCTCTGTGGCCAGAAAATTAAATTTAAAAATTGGGGATACTTTTAATAGCGCCCATGGAATGGGAAATGCAGTAGGACATGAACATGAAAATGCGCCTTTCGTAGTGAAGGGAATTTTTAAGCCTTCCGGTTCTGTGATTGACAACCTTATCCTCACCAATATTCAAAGTATCTGGGCGGTTCATGAACATCCGGAGGAAGAGGAAGAAACCGAAAATCACAAAGACCATGATGGCCATGATCATCATCATGAAGCTCATGAGCAAAAATTTTCCCCAACCGGTTTGCCTATTGGTGGTGATGATGAAGAAATCACTTCGCTTTTATTAAAGTTTAAGTCTCCAATGGCAGCTATCACCATGCCTAGAATAATTAATGAAAATACCGAAATGCAGGCAGCTTCTCCAGCCTTCGAAATCACCAGACTATTTAGTCTGCTTGGAGTAGGCATTGACATTATGGAGGGTTTTGCCTATTTGATGATTTTTATTGCGGTCTTAAGTATTTTCATCGCACTTTTTAATGCCTTAAAAGAGCGAAAATATGATTTAGCCATTATGCGTTCCCTAGGTTCTTCAAAAAGCAAATTATTTGTTCTGGTGATCATTGAGGGAATCCTTATTACCCTATTAAGTGCAATATTGGGTTTAATGCTTGGCCATTGCGTGGTTGAATCCATAGGTTATTTCCTGGAAGAGGGTCAGAAAACCGGAATTACCGGTTTAATATTTCTTCCTGAAGAAATTCTAATTGTTTTGGGAGCTGTTTTCATTGGAATATTTACAGCTTTTATTCCAGCCGTTCAGGCTTATAAAACAGATATTTCCAAAATATTAGCTCAGGGCTGATTTATGACATAAATTAGTTTATTATGTCTTTTTGCAAACTAAAGTCAGGTTAATTTTAGGCTTTGGCTTTAGGCTTCAAAAACCTATTGGATTCATATTTTTTCTTTCTCCAATAGTATCGTGCAATGCCAAATAAAATAATCATTAAAACTGGTGCACCAATATTCAATATTTGCCAGAATAATTTTTCTTCTTTTATTCTAAAATTATCCAGAGGCCTCAGGGTTACCTGTTTCGCTCTGGACGTGATTAATCCATCCTCATCCACCAAATAAGCGATGGCATTTAAAAAGAACTCTTTATTTGATAATGATTGATTACTGCTTTTATCAAAATCAATAGGCAATGGATTTTTACTTTGTTTATCAAATTCGTTCCTAATGACATCTCCATCAGACATTACCAGAATTTTAGCTGGTTCCGATTGATCAATTTTACCTTTTGTATCAATTCCTTTTGGAGCAAACCTGGTAGCATAGTGAGATTTAAAACTTCCTTCCAATAGATAAGCCACCGGGAGGAATGATTCTTTGTACAATCCCTGGTTAAGATCTTCCCGCAATTCATTCAGATCAACCATTGTGGGAGCATTTTTCACCCTGGTGTATTGAGAAGTAAATATCAGGGGCGTTTTTTGTATACCCGGAGCTTTCACCGTATCTACTGTACTTAAGAATTTACTGTAAACTACATCAAGGTTTTTTACTATCGGATGCTTGCTAAAAGTATTGAGAAAGGTATAATAAGGCCAGGGCAACTTATTTATGCTAGGTTGATCACCAAAATTACCTGTATAAACTTCAATGGTTCCGGATTGTACATCCTGAATAAGATCAGTATTCACCCTTACGCCATACCGGAAAAGCAAATCCTCAATATTTAAATCATAGCCAAAAGCATAGGTTCCTCCAAGCGCAATACTATCCAGGTTCATTTGGATGGCGTCCATCAGCACCATTGCCCTTCCTCCTTTCATGATATACTGATCAAAATAATATTTTTCTTCTTCCGAAAAAGCTGATTTTGGTTGAGCAATAATGACCGCCTGATAATTATTGAGCTGAGGATTATCCAGTTTAATTCGATCTACGATATAATTTTCCTGTAAAGCGTTGGTAATTTCTATCAAATCAGCGGGTTGTAGTTCATTGTGGCCTTCAATAAATGCTATATTTTTCTTTTCCACAATGCTTAAATTTTCAATGACTGAAGCTATTTCATACTCCAATCCTTCCACAGATTGATTAAGCCTCTCAGTTGCGGAAGAAGCTTTGTTTCCCTTTAGAAGTAATACAGGTTTTTCCTTATTCCGGTAAGATATAATGGCACCTGGGAAAATTACTTTTTGGGTTCTTTTTCCATCAATATTATCATAAAGTGTGGTGGGTGGTAAACCTTTTTGTGCCAACTGTTGATAAAAACGATCTCTGGCCGTGGGATTAGGGGCTTCTCCGGGATCCACAAATTTGTACTCAAGGTTGCTTCCTGCATATACTTTAAATTCATCCAGTAATTCCCGTATTGATTTTTGAAGTCTTTTAAATCCAGAGTTTAAATCTCCTTCCAGATAAACCTCAATATATACGATATCATCCAGGTTCTTAAGCATATTTTTAGTGGCATCAGAAACAGTATATCTTTTTTCCTCAGTCAGATCAAACCTTAATGGAACTCTCCTTAGATTTGTATTCACTAAAAGGATGAATAAAAAAATGGCGGTAAAACCCAATATATTTTCCCATTTTTTCAGATTTCCAATCATACTAAATATTTAGATTTTGCAGGACAAGAAGCTTGTTTATTACTTGTCACAGTTTTTAGAAAACAGTTAAAAAATTAAAAATTGAACATCAACAAAAAATCACCACTTTCTGCTTTCCAACACCATTTTCGTCAGAAATACCATTAGCGTGACCAGACTAAAAAAATAGGCTAAATTTCTAATATCAATCAGTCCTCTGCTTAAAGACTGGTAATGATAATCGATACCAAGCTGACTGATAAAGAATGAATAATCTGACCAGACATTTATGGAAGCAATCGAGGAAAAACCATCATAAAAAATAAAACACAAAAATATGGCTAACACAAAGGCCACTATCTGATTGTCAGTAACTGAGGATGAAAAAACGCCTATGGATGTAAATACCGCAGCAAGCATTAATAACCCAATGTAAGAACCTGCCACAGCCGCAGTATCAATATTTCCGGCTGGGGTTCCCAACTCATAAACTGAGAAATAATAAATGAGTGTGGGAATTAAAGCAAATACAACTAGGAGGAAGCTGGCCAAAAACTTTCCTAAAACAATTTGTAAATCAGTCAATGGCCGGGTAAGCAACAACTCCATAGTTCCGGATTTGGTTTCTTCCGCAAATGTCCTCATGGTAATCGCAGGAATTAGAAATAGAAAAACATATGGGGCCATGTTAAACAAAGGATCAAGATTAGCAAATCCATAGTCCAAAATATTGGATTGTGGAAAAACCCAGGAAACAAGCCCAATTCCCACCAAAAAAACTATAATAACGATATAGGCTACCAGAGAATTGAAAAAATTATTTATTTCTTTTTGAAGTATTCTTAACATTAAATGAATATCAAGGGAAATTAAAAAATCAGGTTGAAAAGAAAATTGAAATAACTGAATAAAAAATTTATGGATAATATCTAAAAAATTTCAATTTCCATTGAAGTTAAATTCTAAATGTATTTTAAAAAATTACCTACATTTTATAACAGCTGAACACTATTATTCTGATAAAATTGGGGATAAAAAATTAAAAAAAGTAAACGAACTACCACAAATATTCAAAACACCTCTAATGCATTCCCAATTTGTGGTCTGAGAAATAAAAACAGGTAATTGTTTCCATTCTCCCAATCCAGTTTGCTCCTATTATATCCCATCTATTAATCTATGTTAATGGATTTATATGCTTTTAAGTAGAGGAATGTAATATCTGAATTGATTCTTTGGGTGCTTTAAACGTGTTAACATCATAATTTGAAAATCCTGAAAATTAGACATGATACTTGAATATATAAAAGCATAAATGAAGGAGAATATTCATTAAAACCAAATTACCATCTAACCATAATTAACTGATTATCAATAAACAAACAATACTATAATTTAAAAATGCCAATATTTCAATTAAACACCAGTTTCCAATCGAATCAGATTCAAACAAAAAGTTTTCATCTTAATGCCGGTTCAATATCGGGTAATTATTCCTGATATGGGAATTAAATCTGTTTTAATTGAAATTTATTAAAAAATCCAATCTCGAAGGCAATGAAAAATTTTGATGTAATAAATCTGGAACAAAAACATAGACAACTTCAAACTGAATTAATCCAATTGCAAAAAGAAAAAGAAGCAATTGAAAGCCAATTAGAAAATATTGGGATACCCGAACAAAAAATGGAATCAGGGTTTTCTAATATGATTTCTACCCTCCAAATGGAAGAAAAAAGTAATCTTCTGCTGGATAACAATATATTAAGGGCACTTGTCAATAAACTGGTTGAACCCCTTTACCTTAAGGACAATTCTCTTCGGTATATTTTTGTGAATGAACAATTTTCCGACCTTATAGGATTAGAAAGACAACATATCATTGGGAAAACAGACTTTGATCTTTTTTCAGAAAGACAAGCAAGAGAAACCTGGGAAATTGAAAGCAAATTGCTGAATACCGGGATAGAAGTCACCAAGGAAAGAGCAATTACTACTTTGAATGAGGATGTAAAAAATGTAGTGGTAAAGAATTTTAGGGTAAATGATTTCAATGGCCATTTATTTATCCTTGGCAAAGTTACCGATGTCACCAAGCAAATAAAATTAACACAAAAATTCCTGGAGCAAAAAGCTACCATGCAGGCGGTATTGGATAATACACATGAACTTATCTGGTTAGTAGACAGGGACAAAAGACTGAAAGGTTTTAATAAAAAATTTACACATTTCTTTAAAAAACAATTCAATGAAACACCTAAATTAACTATGCCATTTTCCAATTTTTTGGATAATGGTCATTTTAGGAGGAAGTGGAATAAAGGATTTAGGCAATCCTTAAGTGGGAAAACCTGGTCATTTGTTCAGGAATTTAATTTGGAGGGCAAAGAATTGGTATTGGAAGTCATCATGTCTCCAGTGGTACAAGGAAACAGTATTTCGGGAGTCTCCTGTTACACCAAGGATTTAACCCTGACAGATAAATTTCAGAATGAGCTTGAAATAAAAAACTATGAACTAAAAAAGGAAAACAATGCCCTGGATTCATTTGTCTATAATGTTTCCCATGATTTAAAAGCTCCTTTATCTTCACTGAAAGGATTGATTGAGTTAGTAAAAAACACCGAAGATCCCTCTCAAATTGATTTATATGCTGATTTAATGTCTAAAAGTGTCAATAATTTAGATCGATTCATTCAGGATATTCTGGAAGCTTCAAAAAACTCCAGAATTAAAGTATCTAAAGAAGAGATTAATTTGAAAGAAATCGTTTCAGATATTTTTGAAGATCTCAGCTTTATGGACGAAGCTGAAAGGGTAAATAAAATGGTGAATGTCAAACAGACCGGAACCTTCAATTCAGATTCCAGATGTATTAAGGCCATTATGAACAACCTGATTACAAATGCAATTAGGTATGGTAATTATTATTTAGATAACCCTAAGGTGGAAGTAACCGCAGAAATCACTCAACACTCAGCAAACATCACGATTAGTGACAATGGTATTGGTATTCCTGAGGATCATCTGGAAAAAGTATTTGATATGTTCTACAGGGCTAATGAAGAAAAGAAAGGTTCAGGAATCGGACTCTATCTGGTAAAAGAGGCCGTTGCCAAATTAAATGGTACAATTGCTTTAGATTCTAAAGTAGGAAAAGGAACAACTTTCACAATTGTCCTTCCTACTTTAAACTAAATCACAAAATCACCATTGTGGGTGAATAATTTCTTTAAGATGCTTTTCGTAAACACCTTTAATTTTCTCTAATTCTTCTGCAGTTAGCGCATCCATCTCGGAAGCCAGGATATTGTTTTGAGCATGAGAGATCGTGCTTGCCCCGGGAATCACACAACTGATGGCCTCAAACATCAATACCCATTTGAGCGCATAAAGCGTAATTTCTTCCTTGTTAAGGATGGCTTTAATTTCATTAACTGCTTCCAGCCCCAAATCGTAAGGTACTCCTGAAAAAGTCTCACCTTTATCAAAAGCCTTTCCCTCACGGTTAAAATTTCGATGATCATCCTTATCAAAAGTGGAAGCTTTGGAAAATTTCCCTGTCAATAGTCCGCTCGCTAAAGGTACCCTGGCCAAAATTCCAATATTCTTTTTCGTGGCTAGATCAAAAAAGGAGTCAGAAGGTTTTTGCCTAAACATATTAAAAATAATCTGAACACTTGAAACTCCAGGATATAGCACCGCTTTTTCAGCTTCTGTCACTTTTTCTACACTTACCCCAAAATGCTTTATTTTTCCCTCTGATTTTATTTTCTCAAGACTATCAAAAATTTCGGAGCTTTCGTAAACCGAAGTTGGAGGGCAATGCAATTGCAGAAGGTCAATTTGTTCCAATCCCATGTTTTTTAGACTATCCTCTATAAATCCACGGATGTTTTTTTCATTATAACCCTCCGCATTATGAGGATTGAGTCTTCGTCCGGACTTTGTGGCAATTACAACTTCTTCACTTCTGTTTTTTACAACTCTGCCTACAACTTTTTCACTCATCCCATCCCCGTAAACATCCGCAGTATCAATAAAATTCACGCCTAAATCTATGGATTCATTTATTATCGCTTCAGCATTTTTTTCATTAAAAGGCTCCCCCCATCTTCCACCAACCTGCCAGGTTCCAAGTGATACTTCTGATACGTTATATCCTGTTTTTCCTAGTTTTCTATATTTCATTTCGTAAAGTGTTATTGAGTAATAAAGATCTTTGTTTTTATTTTTGAATCAAATTCGATTCATTTTAACCTTGATTTTATCTCCCTGAAATCTTCTGGATTATTTGCATTTTTTAATTCCTCCGGATCATCAGGATTGATAAGAAAAGCCTCATTCATCATTAATAATTTCCTTGGCCCTGATTTTTCTTTGCTCATACTTTTCTCCAAAAGCGGTAAAGCAGATGGCTCCCAAATAGCAATTAGGGGTTCAGGTTTATGATCAACAGGGCTTTTATAAGCAGTGGCTATTTTCGCTGGATTTCTATGATCAATCAGTTTTTGAATGGTTTCTTTTTTCAAAAGTGGAAGATCACACGCAACCACAAGCCAGGCGCAATTTAAGTTTTGTCTAAATGCTGATAAAATCGCCCCCAGCGGGCCGGCATTGGGAAATTGATCAATAACCACATTATTGCTTTTAAGTGAAGCGACCTGATCTTCCCTACAGGAAAACCAGGTCATTTTACAAAAGTTTTGAATTAAACGAAAAGTGTATTCCCTTTGAGGAAGGCCATGATAATCCAGGAACCCTTTGTCCTTTCCCATTCTGGAGCTTTTCCCTCCTACTAACACTAAACCATTCAATTCGGGAAAATTTTTGACATCCATAGGGATAATTTTTTCTAGTTTTTAAATAAAACTGGTTTAAAAGTCAACATGGCCCAGGCCCAATTATTAATCTGGCTTTTATCTCCTACAAAACCTCCATTTGGAACTCTTTTGATAGCCTCCAGTGCATCTGTTCCAAACATTTGAGAATAACCTAATTGGAAATTGATAAAACTATTGACTTGCAGGTTATAAACTAAATCAATTTCAAACCCTAAAGCTTTATCCAAATTTTCTGATGTAACCTCAGGGTTAATCACATCAACCGGAGAAAGGAAATAATGAGCATGGGTAATTAGCTTTGATTTTTCTCCTGTTTTGAAAACTGACTTCACAAAAATATCATTTAAACCAGCAGTTGTGGCACCTTGCCTGTGATCATTTCCTACATAAAAATAATCCATAAAACCATAAAACTTATGATTTGTGCCATACAATGGGTTCCACGAATTATTTTTTTCCGTTTCGGTAGCTTTAGTTCCCGAAGCTAGATCAACACCAAAATTAATAGGCACTCCTCCTGCTTTAATATCAGCATTTAAGGACACAAAATAGGCACTCACAGATCTTTTTAAGGCATCCTTGCCTCCCTGGTAATAAAATTCGCCATTTAAATTAATCCCTCCCAGTTTTTTATTTCCAATTAGCGCATAAGTCTGCATAAATTTAATTCCGGTAGAATCAAAAGCCTCCCGACCATCATTATGGATTAAAAGAGACAATCCGGACTCCCCAAAATCTTTGTGGAACCAGGCAAACTGCATGGTTTTGTTATTTGACTTTTCATAATAAGTGTCTTCCAGTTTTCCTGGTTCAGTATTAGGAATACTACTTTCATTATAAGTTACTCCGGCATGGAACTGTATCCCTAAACTGTCATTTACATATTTATATAAAACACCATCATGCCTTCTGCCTTGCTGAGCCCATTCCAGGCCTCCTAAAAATCTTTCATTATCGTAACTCAGCATCATTCTACCAACTTTTATGAATGATTTTTTGGTCATTGCATATTCCCCCCATCCAAAATTGAGGGAAGTCATGGCTGGATCGCTTTTTTGAATTTGATCATAATTTCCCCACAATCTCACATCCTGAATAGCAAACTTAAACTTAAACCTATCCATCGCGTAGTCCAGGTAAATCCTTGACCGCTGTTCTACAAATAATACCGGATCTGTACTGGCATTTGTCATTCTTTTAAACCCATTGCGAAATTCTGTTCTTGGACGAATTTCCCCGGTAACTTTTAATTGAGCGAAACCAATAGAACTGCTTCCAATTAATAGTAAAATTGAAATCAAAACAATGTTGTAAACTTTGGTATTCATTTATGAAGTGGTAAATGATTAAAAAATAAATTTTTAAGTTGAGGTATTAATTAAAGGGCAAAAATTAACATCAAAAAATTAAGAAAATACGATATGAATCAAAGCATTCCCCCATTTTAATCATAAAAAAGAACTCCTATCAAGGTTTAGAATAATAAAATAATCCCATAAATGTAGACGCAACCGGATTATCCTTTTATCACATTTTCGTAAAAAGATTTAGCCTTTTTATTAGATTCATTTAAATATAAATCCTCCATCAATTGGCTTACACCTTCCTCCTCCGATAGTAAATCCAGGGCTTTATATGCTGCTATTTTGGTATTAGCATCACTGTCGTAGGAGAAGAATTTCCTTAAAATTTTCACCCCCTGTTGTTTAGTTTCGGAGGGCCTTCCTAATAAATAACTTCCGAAATAATTGATTAAATAAGGTAATTCCTGACTTCCTCTGGTGGCCATTTTTTCATCAAACCAATCAAGTTTACCGGGCACCCCAATATAACTGTAGAAGTCTGCAATGGTTATAATGATAGAAAGATCATTGGAATCTTCAAACTGGCTCACCATTGCCACTGGATCCGGACCACCCATATTGGCATAAGCATATAAAGCGGTGGCTATTACCGCATAAGAACTGTCCTTCATGGCTGATTCCACAGTATTCAGGTACTTAATCCCTAATGTGGATAACACATTGATGGCTTCAGCTCTTACTAAAGAATTATTGTCGCTCAGGGCAATTCGTTCAATTTTTTCACCAATAATATCTTTATCATCTCCTTTGTAATCTTCAAAAGCCTCCAAAGCAGCCTGTCTGATTTTCCAGAAATTATCCTCAAGGCCAGCTAGCACTAGTGGTTTTATCTGTGAATCGCCAAGGTCACTTTTTAATTCATTTATCGCTTCCAGTCTGGCCAGAATTTTATCCGAATGATAAAATTGATAAATAAATTCGTCCGTAGATTTCAAATAATCAATTTCGCATGGCAGATAAGTTTCTGCATCAAACAACAAAAGATCTGGCTTTTTCCCTGTTTCAAACCAAAAATCTTTTCTTTTTTCTGAAACAACTACTTTATGCCTTTCCCTTTTTCCATCCACCCAAATATCTACGAATACTGGCAATTCATAAATTGGGGAAAATTTTTCATCCTGCATTTGCCTTACCCTAAGTTCAACAAAACCACTATCATAATAAGTATGAGCAACATTTAAGGAAGGATGACTTGCCTCCATAAACCACTGATTAAAAAACCAGTTTAAATCCTGGCCGGTAACATCTTCAAATGACATTCTAAGATCATGAACCTCAGTGGTTTTGTAGGCATTTTCTTTCACATATTTTTGAAGAGAAGCGAAAAATGCCTCATCACCAATTATTTTACGGAGCATATGCAACAGCAAAGACCCTTTGGCATAGGAATGACTATCAAACATATCTTCCTTATCATGATAGCCGAAACGGATCATTGGAACCCTTTTACTTTCCGATTCAAAAAGATAGGTTTCCCATTCTTCTTTCCATTTCAGGTCGGCCTCCTCTCTTCCCAATTTGTGTTCCAGCCAGAGGTATTCCGCATAGGTGGCAAATGATTCATTTAATGGAAGATTAGCCCAGGATTCGGCTGTGACCAAATCCCCAAACCAATGGTGGAATAGTTCATGGGCAATGATATCATCCCAATTCTGATCAATTAAATACCTGTCATCCACTTGAAGTTGCTCCATAAAAATAGAAGCTGAAGTATTTTCCATTGCTCCTGAAACATAATCTCTCACCACAATTTGCGAATATTTATCCCAGGGATAAGGATAATCGAGCATGTCCGAAAAGTAGGTCATCATTTCCGGAGTATTTCCAAAAATCTTTTTGGCATATTGAGCATACTCCTTTTCTACATAATAATTCACAGGAATCCCATTCCATTTCTCTTCGGAATATTTGCTAAACTTACCCACCGCCATCATAAACAAATATGGGGCATGCACTTTTTCCTGTTTCCAATAATCGGTTCTGGTACCATTAGCATTTACCCTTTGGGAAATCAATTTTCCATTGGAAAGTGTCTGGAATGCAGTATCCACGGTAATATAAATTTCCTGTTTGGTTTTTACATTTGGTGCATCAAAAGTGGGAAACCAGCACGAACTGGCCTCTGTTTCTCCCTGGGTCCAGATCTGCTGAGGTTTATTTGGATTTTTCCTGGTGGGATTTATAAAGTAAAGTCCTTTATCTGATGTAATGGCAGCACTTCCTCCTTCAGGCAATTCATTGGGTTTGGCCGTATATTTTATACTAATTTTAAATTGATCAAACCTGGTGTATTCTTTATCGAGAAATATTTTCAGTTTCAGGCTGTCATACTCATATTTCAATGAAATAGAATCTTTTAAATTCGCCAATAAAACACTGTGGATATCGAATCCTTTGGCATCGAGAATAACCTCTTTTTGCGGGTAAAACCAGGGTTTTAAGGTCAGTTCTGCTCTTCCATTCAGATACTGCTTATCCCAATTGAAGCTTACATCCAATAAAGTATTTACCAAATGGAAATAATGAGTTCTGGAAGGATTATACTCTCCCGGAGTCACTAACCACTCCGGCTTTTGAAGTACTTCTTCCTCCTCGGGAATTATCGGGACGGGAATAGTAGGAACCCCGGTTACTTCTACGTTTTCCTGGCTTTCGGTAGGAGTTTGTGTAGACTTACAAGAAATAAAAATCAAAAATATCAGAAAGGGATAATAACGTAGGATGGCATTAATATTCATTCGAGCTAAGGTTTAATGTATTTGCAGGAATTGAGTTCAGTTCAAAAAATCATTATCCAAAATTATAAAAGACAAAAATAAACCTGCAATTAAGTATAAGGCGCAAATGTAATGATAAAGATGTTTGGTAGAAATAAAGAATAAATAAATGATCTGAAAAACCAATTCAAAACACCATTAACTATATGAGATACCCACTATTGGAACAAAATTGCTAAAATTTGAATCATTTGTACAATAACCTAAAAGGAAAAACAACCAACTTTGGAAAGGACTAAGAAAAATTATTTTTTCTGCAATTAATCAAAAGTTTTCAAAAAAACCTGGTATAAAATGATTAACATTTAGTGCTTTCCCTTTTAGGGGAAGTACTTTTTTATTTTACCCTCTCCAAGGCTTGTTTTGTTTACTATTTATCCTTTATTTAGGATCAAGTTCCTTAATATTATTTTGAAATCATTTCAAAGACCTAGTTTTATTATGTTTTATGTTATATAATAAATTGGTAAGCACTAACATTTTATTCCTCACCCTTTTTTTATTTTTCATAAACTTTTGTGAAGCCCAGTTACTTACCCTGGCCTCAAAGGACAGCCTGAATAATAAACCCAAAAAAGAATTTTACATCACTGCCTGGTTGAAATTAAATGGGATAATGGATTATCAGGGGATATCCAATACTTCTGCGATGAACCTTACCTTGATCCCCACTGATGGAAGTAATCCTGATCCACATTTTACCATGGATATGTACCAAACCAGAATTAAATTGGCCAGTACTTTCCAAACCCTTAAGCTTGGAGAAATTTTTTCTTTTATTGAAACCGATTTTTACGGTGGCAATGGAGGTGGATTAAGAATGAGACATGCTTATATCCGATTTCTAAATTTTAGAATTGGACAAACCTGGTCAGGATTTACCGATGAAGAAGCCTGGCCAAATATCACCGACTTTGATGGACCTTCGACTGGTGCCTGGGTAAGGCAAACTCAGTTTACCTATTTTATCAGGCCTTCAAAAAGTGAGGATATTTTAATAGCCTTTGAAACGCCCATGCAGGACTTCAACCGTTATATAGAACTGGATACTACCATCACCAGCGGAAACCCAAGCCTCCCAGACTTTACAACCCACTACGAAAAAAGATGGGGAAAAAATCATTTTCAGGTAGCCGCTGTGGCCAGGGTATTTAAGTATAAAAATGAAGCAAATAGGGTCAATTACGAGCCAGGCTATGGTTTTAACATCTCCGGTAAAAATATTCTTTACAAAAGGGACAATATTGTGTGGCAAGCCATATGGGGAAAGGGAATTTCAAGGTATCTGGTTTCATTTGGGGGAGGAGGATGGGATGCTCTGCCTGATACTCAGGGAAACCTTGTAGCACTTCCTGTTTACGGTGGATATTTTGGCTACCAGCATTTCTGGGGCTCAACCGCTATGAGTTCTACCTTTGTTTATGGTTATGCGGCTGTTGATAACCCTTTTGATTTACCCAATGATCATCTTTTCACAGGATCATATGTAAGTGGTAATATTTACTGGCAGCCGATTGGCCCTTTAAATTTCGCTTTAGAATTTATTTATGGAAACCGCAGGGATGAGTTTGGAAACTATGGAGATAATATAAGAGGGCAGTTTGTTTTTGAATATAACTTCTAGGGAAATAAATCCCGGAGCCTTCCATAACTTATAGAGCATTAACAATTTCATCCGTATTTGGAACTGCATTATGTGACCATTTGCCCTTCACTGTGCCATTTTCAAACAGCATTATTCCCGGATTTGACCTAATCATGGCTTTTAGCACAGTAGAATCCACGAAATAGTAGGGAATCGCCAATTGCACTTCATGTCTGAACTCTTCGAAATTGCTGCCATCTGAGGTAAATGCAACCGAGGTTATTTCCGGATTAGATTTTTCCAAATCGCTAATTAACTGGTTGATAGCCTTAAAACTTTCAAAATCCGTTTCACTTACTTTATGGACAAGTATGACCAGTTTTTTACCCTGGAGTGATTCTTCCGTAAAATCCTCCCCTTCCACACTGGAAACATTATAATCCACAATTTTAGGTGAGCAGGCTTTTTCATTCAGCATTTTCATTTCCTTAAATTGATATTCGGGATCGGTGGGGTATTGCTCAAAAACAAAAATCTCCCCGTTCTTTTCCATGATATATTCATATTTACATGGTTCCTGCGGCTGCATCAATGCCCCAATATTGTTACCAATTTTATAAGACCTGAAATCTAACAGAGGCAAATAATTGATCACGTAAATGGCGATTATCATACTAAAAACAGTACTTCCTCCAACTACAAGTGAACTAATTTTTCCTGTTGAATTACTTAAATTTTTATAATCTGTAAGAAGAAAAACAATTAACACAAAGAGAATTACATCTTTAATGAAAGATTCCCAGGGGTCAAGTGGAATTGCATCTCCGAAGCAACCACAATCCGTAACTTTTTCAAAATAGGCTGAATAGAATGTAAGGAAGGAAAAGAATACGATGAGCCCAAAAGTAGCCAGAAGCGTAAATCGGGTTTTAAAACCCACTAAAATGGCCACACCCAAAACCACTTCGAAAATACATAAGAAAATGGCCAGGGGAAGAGCAATAGGAATGAAAATATGGAAGAAAGAAGCAAAATCTGCAGAAAATACTTCAAAATATTCTTCCAGCTTAATGGCTGTACCTACGGGATCATTCAGTTTAATTAAGCCCGAGAAAATAAAAAGTCCTCCTACAAAAAAAGAAACCAGTTTTCTAAGAAAATTCATGTATTTATTAAAATGTAGTTTAAACAGGATATAAAGAAATTAGTGGAAAATTGTCCGGAATATTTGAGAAACATGTCCTTTTGTAAATCTAAAAATATTTATTCCCTTGACTTCACACAAGATGAGGAATACAGAAGCCTGATACTTATACCTGGCCTTCCCCTTTAAGAATTAAAGCAAAAACTGAATAATTAAGCATATCGCTATAATTTGCCCCAACACCTTCGGAAACTAAAGTTTTACCTTTGTTTTCTTCAATTTGTTTTACCCGCAGAAGCTTCATTAGAATAATGTCGGTCAGGCTGCTAATCCTCATTTCTCTCCAGGCTTCCCCATAGTCGTGATTTTTGTTCATCATCAGATCAAGTGTTTCCTGTACTTTTTCATCATAAAGCTTCATCACTTCTTCTACAGGCAATTCCATTTCCTCACTCTTATCCAGGGTAATTTGAATTAAGGCAATTATACAATAATTGATTATCCCGATAAATTCAGACTGGATATCTTCGTGTATTTTTTGGGTTCCTTTTTCCTGTATTGATCTAATCCTTTTGGCTTTGATAAAAATCTGATCAGTGATGGAAGGAAGTCTTAATATTCGCCAGGCGGTTCCATAATCTTTTGTTTTCTTTTCAAAAAGATTTCGGCACATGCCTACCACTTCTTTATATTGTTCTACGGTTTTCGATGACTCAGACAATGGTTATTTTATTTATTTTATTGAGATAAATATTTTGCGCAAATATCCTTTTAATTTTTCATAAGGGTGAAAAATTTAACCCACTTTTAGAAATTTGAAAAAAAATTGTAATAATTACATTTTTCAATTGTCTATTATTTACTATCCAGTTATTGAATAAACTGGTCAATTGTACTAATTCCAAACATAATCAACAAAGTTATAATTGCGAAATATAGAAGTTTTAAGTCCGCACTTCATAAATGTAAAAGGCAGGCTGATCAGGCTGGATAAACCCCTGATCATGGGAATATTAAACATCACACCCGATTCATTTTATGACGGTGGTAAGTGGTTTAACAATGCTGAAAAATTAGCTACTCAGGCCACACAAATGATAAAAGACGGTGCTTCCATCATCGATATTGGTGGATACTCCTCCCGCCCAGGAGCCGATCATATCAGTGAAGAAGAGGAGATAAGAAGAGTAGTAGAAGCTATTGAGGTCATCAAAAACTGTCATCATCAAATTTTAATTTCAGTGGATACCTTTCGGGCAAATGTGGCTAAAAAAGCAGTGGAAAGTGGCGCAGATATTATAAACGATATTTCTGGTGGAAATCTCGATGAAAGGATGTTTGAAACAGTGGCAAATCTGGGCGTTCCTTATATTCTCATGCATATGAGGGGAACTCCTCAAACTATGCAAAAATTCACCAAATACGATGATTTACTTTTGGAAATGATCGACTATTTTCAGGAAAAAGTTTACCAGCTCAGGAAATTAGGCTGCAAGGATATAATAATTGACCCTGGATTTGGATTTGCAAAAAATTTAAATCAAAATTATTTGATTCTTAAGCAATTAGATCAATTTAATATATTAAATTTACCCATG
Source organism: Flexithrix dorotheae DSM 6795 (assembly GCF_000379765.1). Lineage (GTDB taxonomy): Bacteria > Bacteroidota > Bacteroidia > Cytophagales > Flammeovirgaceae > Flexithrix > Flexithrix dorotheae. The sequence continues at coordinate 104,480 of NZ_KB903487.1, read as the reverse complement.
CTGATTGGGCTTTCCCGAAAAAGCATGATTTATAAAAAGTTAAACATCCTACCTGACCTTGCCCTTAATGGCACTACTGCTTTAAATGCAATTGCCATTGAAAAAGGAGCTGCCATCCTGAGGGTTCATGATGTGAAGGAGGCAAGGGAAATCGTTGACTTACTAACAGACAATTAATATTCTTCCTTTTGTAACTATTCTGATATGGACTGTAATTATCGTACATTTTTTTGTACTGACAACTAACTGTATGGAATTTTCTAAAGAAAAACTTAACACAAAAAAGGATAATTTTTAGATTTGACAAAATTAAACTGAATTTGTTTGTACCCTTAATTAAATTATTACTTATACCTTAAAGTGATTTGACGTTTACCTATTAAAATATATTTTTTTGAAGCATAGTAACTAACCGGTATTTTTAAATTTATGTTAGGATTTCATGTTGGTTTTCTGGAGATTCGGTGGGTTGATATCCTGGATATCGCTCTGGTTACCATCCTATTGTATAATTTATACAAACTTATTCGGGGAAGTGTTGCGCTAAAAGTATCCATTGGGTTTCTTTCTATTTATCTCCTTTACCTTGTAGTAAAAGCCACCGAAATGGAACTGCTTAGTTCTATTCTTGGTCAATTTATGAGTGTTGGTGTTTTGGGTGCCTTAATTATTTTCCAAAATGAAATCAGAAAGTTTCTTTTACTTGTGGGGAAAACAACCTCTCTCAGAGATTTCACTTTTTCCAATATTTTCAGCTTCGGCAGATCCATGGAGAAAGATAATTATGATATTTCCCCAATTATTGAAGCCATAAAAGTTTTGGGTGGTACAAACACAGGCGCATTAATTGTCATTTCAAGAAATGACGATCTTAAGTTTTTTGTAGAAACAGGAGATGTTTTGGACGCTCAGATTTCCAAAAGACTTTTAATGAGTATTTTTTATAAAAATAGTCCACTTCACGATGGAGCTGTCATTATTCATGACAATAAAATAGTGGCGGCAAGATGTATTCTGCCAGTTTCTGATAATCAGAATATTCCTGCTTCCATGGGATTAAGACACCGTGCCGGAATTGGAATTTCAGAGGTAAATCATGTAGCGGTTTTAATTGTATCTGAAGAAACAGGGCAATTATCCTATGTTTTCAATGGAAAAATCTTCCATAACCTTTCCCCATTGGAAATAAGAAGAAAACTCAACGAATACCTTTCTGGAAAATCTATTAGCAAATCGATTGTAGCTCCTGAAGATGGGGATATAGCCGATCAGGAACAGGAAAAAGTCCAAAGTGCCTAATTCTTTAATGACAAGACTTCACAAAGCTGCAAAGAGATTTTTTTCTTTTTTTATCACGTTTGCACTCTTTGTTATTTCCATTCCCCTTTTTTATAAACTTACTTTTTATACCCACCTCGATTTTACAGCCCACGTAAACCAAACTATACAGTTTTTGGAAACCGGCTACTGGAGACCAAACTTTTTATACTATTTTTTAATAGCCAGCTTGTCTTTATTTTCTACCTCACCGGCAAAATTATACATGGCTACTACTTTAGTAATGGCACTTTCCATTGCCTTTAAATATTATGTGACAGAAAAAGTACTTTCAGACCTGTCTACCAAAACGAATCAGGTCACAAACGTTATTTTACCTCTCTGTTTCATTTTTCTATTTTCCCTTCCTGTAGCCTATAATCACTGGTATTTTGGCCAGCTGCCACCCAACGTTTGGCATAATAGCACTACCATTTTTCTCATGCCATTTGCCATTTTGTTATTCTGGAATTCATGGAAATTTGCCCAAACAGGCTTAAACAAATTCTTTTATTTTACACTTTTATTTTCGCTGATTAACATCCTGATAAAGCCCAGCTTCGTTTTCTGTTTTATTATAATTTATCCACTTTGGCTTTGGTGGAAAACTGGTTTCTCTAACCGATTGCTTAAAGGAATAATTATCGTTGTTATTTCCATATTTTTAATCCTTTCCCAATACGCCATCCTATATTTTTATCCAGAGAGTAAAGAGGCGCTGAGCGGAAATACAGGCGGGGTTAAAGTAACTCTATTCCATGTTTGGGGTAAGTATTCTGAAAATATTTTCATCTCCTTCTTACTATCTATTCCATTCCCCATTGCGGTATTGAGTAAATACCACAAAGCTGCTTTTAAGTCGGATTTATTTCTATATGCACTTGGATTATTCCTTGCAGGTATCATGATTTTCAGTGTGCTTACCGAAACCGGAGCAAGAGAGTTTCATGGAAATTTCATGTGGCAGACCGTGGTTTGTAATTATTTATTTTATCTATCCTGCCTGGTTATTTTCCTCCAGGAAAGTCAGTTTATTCAAAACTTTCCCAATAAATTAATGAAGCAGCCTACTCCAGATAAACTTATTATACTGATTTTCAGTATTCAATTTATTACAGGTCTGGGCTATTTACTCAGGTTATTCATAAGAGGTTCTTATTCCTAATTTCCTTAAACCAGAAACATTAAATAAGCAACAGAATTTTGGGGCTAATTATCAACTTATTAACCCACTGATACACCTTTCTTATTTCTTTTAGACAAACTTTCTGCTAGTTACACTAGTCTTCCCCTACTAAAACCACAATAGATCGGCTTTTTAATTTATAGGTATTTTCCTCCACCATGGAAGCTTTTTCAAAAGGAATAAAATCTTCAGGATGAGGCAAGGAAGTGTCAATTACCCTTTTCCATCCTATTCCTGAAAAGAGTGGAGGAATCTCAAATTTCAAATCACCCCAATAAGCATTGATCATCACGTGAATATGGCCATTGGTTTTATGATTACCAATGGTAAAGGCAAGTGTCCGGGAATTTACTCCCCAATCCGGCTTATTTAGTTTTATACCATGCCATTTGATATTTGATTCCTTCGGATTTTTCTTATCCTCTATCCAAAATTTTTCTTCGTGAAGAATATCATATCTCTTAAACAAATTATGATTGAGATTTTTCACAAACTCAAGTACATCCTTATGTTTTTGGGTAAGGTCCCAATCGAACCAGCTTATTTCATTATCCTGACAATAAGCATTATTGTTTCCTCCCTGTGTTCGCCTTACTTCATCACCCATCAGCAACATGGGCGTTCCTTGTGAAAGCATTAAAATGGTAAGGTAATTTTTTATTTGTTTAAGTCTTAATTTTTCGATCTCAGGGTTTTGGGTTTCCCCTTCTTCCCCACAATTCCAGCTATTGTTATCATTCATGCCATCTCGATTGTCTTCCCCATTTGCCATGTTATGTTTGGAATTATAGGAAACCAGATCATTTAGCGTAAAACCATCGTGGCAGGTAATAAAATTTACACTTCTGTTAGGGTCACGGTTGATTCCCGAGAAAAAATCCGGACTGCCAATAATCCGCTGCACCGTTCCACCTGCCATCGACTTATCCCCTTTAATAAACTTCCTGATATCATCCCTGTACATACCATTCCATTCCGACCATTTATCGCCAATAAATCGGCCCACCTGATATAATCCTGCAGCATCCCAGGCTTCGGCAATAATTTTTGTCCCGGCTAAAACCGGTTCCGATTCGATTTCCCATAAAACTGGCGGGTTTTCCATTGGCACTCCTTCCTCATCTCTGGAAAGTACAGAAGCCAGATCAAAACGGAAACCATCAATATGCATTTCTGATACCCAATATCTGAGAGAATCCATAATCATTCTCCTGACAATAGAATGGTTGCCATTCAGGGAATTACCACACCCGGTATAATTGGCAAACCGATAACTGTCTTTTTCAAAAGAATAATAGGCAATGTTTTCTAACCCTTTGAAGCATTGTATTGTACCATTATCCCCAACCTCTGATGTATGATTATAAACCACATCCAGGATCACTTCAATTCCTGCCTTGTGCAAGGCTTTCACCATATCCTTAAACTCATTTACAGTTTTGAGAGGGTCATCTGTGGTTCCATATGCATGATGAGGGGCGAAAAAACCAATTGGACTATATCCCCAGTAATTTGTTCCGTTAGGAGCATCCTGTGGATCAAATTGGTGAACAGGCATCAATTCTACTGCTGTAATGCCCAACTCCTTGAGATAGGGTATTTTTTCTATTAATCCCAAATAGGTTCCCCTTAATTTATCATTTACTCCCGAGTTAGGGTTTTTGGTAAATCCTGCTACATGTAATTCGTAAATAATCGTTTTCTTATAAGGGATTTGTAAGGGCTGGTCATCTTCCCAATCGTAATTATCCGGATCAACCACAACACTTTTCATGGCTTTTCCAAAATTATTTTCCCCTACTTTTTTGGCCGCATTTCTGTCATAATTTTCTCCCAGAGCAATTGCCTTGGCATAGGGATCAAGTATCAATTTAGATTCATCAAACCACAACCCTTTTTCTGGATTAAACTCTCCATGAACTCTATAACCATATAGTTGACCTTCCTTTATTCCCGGCACGAATATATGCCAATAATAAAAAGTTTTATTTTCTTCAGGATCAAGAGGAATAATTTTACTTGGAGTGGCATCCTCCACTTTGTCGAAAAACAACAATTCAACTGCCTGGGAATTTTTGGAGAAAACACAAAAATTAACACCTTCTTTGTTTATGGTGGCTCCTAAGGGAAAACTTTGTCCTGTTTGGGTATTGATCTTCATATATTTTTAATATTATCAAATTCTCCTGACTTCAGAAGTCAAAATTGATTGACTAGTCCAATTCAGGAAATTGGGTTGAAAGAAGCTTTAACTTACGGATTTGAGATAATGGCTTTTTTAATTCATATTCATCAAAGCTCCTGGTCTGTGGAGAAAGTGATGAATAAAGCAGTTTTGGTAATTTGATGTCTTAAACTTACTCAGAATTTTTAAAAATCAAATAATTTGGGTGTGGTTCTTTAATGTTTCCGATCAGACTAAATAATTAAGCTACATGTTATTCAAACTTTAATCCTGGCAACCAGGTAACCATTTCCGGAAATAAAACAATCATTCCTAACATTAATAGCTGAATAACTATGAAGGGAATAATTCCTTTGTAAAGGTGCACTGTTTTGACTTCAGGAGGGGCAACTCCTTTCAAATAAAATAAAGAGAATCCGAAAGGTGGAGTAAGAAATGAGGTTTGCAGATTCATTGAAACTAAAATTGCTATCCAAAGCAAATCCATTTGATAGGCGGCAAAAACCGGAGTTACTACAGGCATGAAAATGAAAATAATTTCAATAAAATCGATAAAAAAGCCTGCTATAAATATCCCTACCATTACAAATGCCAAAAAGGCATAAGGACTCATTTCCGTTTCCCGAATAAAATTGATCAAAGCATCATCTCCCTCAAGCCCCCTGAATACCAAACCAAAAACTGTCGCCCCCACCAGAATGATAAATACCATACAAGTTAGGAATGTTGTTTCTTTCATCACATCAGTGAGCACTTTCTTGGTAAGTTTTCCTTCCAGAACGGTGAGGATGGTAGCCATCAGAGCCCCAACTGCTGCTGCTTCAGTTGGAGAAGCAATGCCTAAAAATATGGAGCCCAACACTGAAAAGACCAGCAAAAGAGGCAAAACAAATGCCCTGAATAATTTGCTGTAAAAATCTTTTTCCTTAAAAGCATCAATTTCCTCTTTTGGCACAGATGGTGCAGCACTTGGTTTTATAATTGCCACTACGACTACAAAAAGGATGTAGCATAAAACCAACAAAACCCCGGGAACAATCGCCCCAATAAATAAATCACCAACGGAAATGTTCATGACACTTCCCAACAATACAAGCACAATGCTTGGAGGAATAATCTGTCCCAGAGTTCCAGCTGAAGCGATTGTACCGGTGGCCAGTTCAGGACTGTATTTTCTTTTGAGCATGGTAGGCAAACTCAGTAAACCCATTGTAACTACAGTCGCTCCTACAATTCCGGTGGATGCGGCCAGCATAGCTCCAACCAAAATTACTGCAATGGCCAATCCTCCTTTAATTCTTCCCAAAAGCATGGCCATGGTATTCAGCAACCTCTCGGCAATTCCAGATTTCTCCAGCATTACCCCCATATAAACAAACAGGGGAACTGCAATCAGGATAAAATTGCTCATGGTGCCATAAATCCGAAGGGGCAGTAAGTTAAAAAACTCTACATCCAGAAAAATTAATCCAAAAATTATAGAAACTCCTGCCAGGGTAAAAGCCACAGGGTAACCCAACAGAATGAGAATAATCAGAACAAGGAAAAGTAAAAGTGCTTCCATCTAGTTTGTTTTGTTAGTATTTAAGTTGCTCCACTTATTTTTATATAACTGGCATTCTGCCCTGAAACGGTTTATACCCTATTTGAATCCTTTTCATTATCAGGCTGAGGTTTATCTAAAACCGTAAGTAAAGAGGAAAAAATCAGGGAAATTCCCTGAATTAGCAGAAAGAAAAAGCCAATAAAAATGGAACTTTTAATAATGTACCGGGCAGGTAAACCACCAGCATCATTTGAGCCTTCTGCCAGTTTATAGGAAGTAGCTACATAAGGGAGACTCGATTTGATTATAATAATACAAAATGGAATAAGAAAAATAATACTTCCAATTATATTGACCCAGGCCTGGCCTTTTGGAGATAGCTTTTGATAAAAAACATCTACACGTACATGTTTATCATGCTTTAAAGTATAAGCTGCACCCAACAAAAATATCAGGGCAAACAAATGCCATTGTAATTCAAAAAATGCCACCGAAGATATACTGAAAATATTTTTTATGGCCACATCGAGACAAATAACTATTACCAAAATACTACTCAGCCACGCTATTGCTCTCCCCAGATTCTCATTTATTTGGTTAACGATGTGAATATAGGTTTGTAAAAATTTCATTTTCTTATACACTTTTGCAGACTCAGGGTGGTCTTTGAAGATTTATTCAGATAATTTTTGAAAAACTAAAATTAAGGTGAAAATGGGATTTTCCTAACTATAAGGGCATAAAAAAAGTCCGACAAGCTGCCGGACTCCAATTCAATTTTCTCTGGTTAGGACAACCAACCATCAACTTCATCCTTTGTTGGGTTTTTCACATCCTTAAGTTTGAGCTTTTTCCTCATGCCACAAACATCATTAAACAATTTAGAAGGACTAGATTTCTTTACCTCCTCAATGGTTAGCAATCCAAGTTGCTGAATGATTGGTACCAACTCTTCTCTTATGCCCAATTTCACATAATCTTCTACTGTAGCATATTTTGGTTTCTTTTCAGGTTTCATTTGTGGGAAAAATAAAACATCCTGAATAGAATTTGAATTCGTCATGATCATACTGAGTCTGTCAATTCCAATTCCTAAACCAGCTGTGGGTGGCATACCATATTCCAAAGCTCTCAGGAAATCTTCATCCAGCACCATAGCTTCATCATCTCCTCTTTTTCCCAATTCCAGTTGTTCCTCAAATCTTTGTCTTTGGTCAATTGGATCGTTTAGTTCAGAAAAAGCATTACAAATTTCTTTTCCGTTACAAATCGCTTCAAACCTTTCTACTAATCCTTCTTTGTCTCTGTGTTTTTTAGCCAATGGAGACATTTCCACAGGATAATCAGTAATGAAAGTCGGCTGGATTAAATAAGGCTCACATTTTTCACCAAAAATTTCATCAATCAACTTCCCTTTTCCCATTGTATCATCAATTGGCACATTCAGTTTTCTGGCGGTTTCTCTTAGTTCATCTTCACTCATTTCCGAAATATCAATTTCAGTGAAGTGCTCAATTGCCTCATACATGGTAAACCTTTTCCAGGGTCTTTGGAAATCAATTTTATTTTCGCCCACCTGCACCACAGTATCTCCATGAAGTTTCATGGCTATTTTTTCTACCATTTCCTCCACCACATCCATCATCCAGTTGTAATCTTTGTAGGCCACATACAACTCTATCTGGGTAAATTCCGGATTGTGGAAACGGCTCATTCCTTCATTCCTAAAGTCTTTTGAGAATTCATAAACTCCATCATAGCCTCCTACAATAAGTCTTTTTAAATACAATTCATTGGCAATTCGCATATAAAGCGTCATGTCCAAAGTATTGTGATGGGTTTTAAAAGGCCTTGCAGCTGCCCCCCCATAAATAGGCTGAAGAATAGGTGTTTCTACCTCAAGATAACCCTTATCATTCAGGTATTCCCTCATTACATTCATCAGCTGAGTTCTTTTGATAAAAGTCTCCCTCACCTGAGGATTCACTACAAGGTCTACATACCGTTGTCTGTATCTTAATTCAGGATTTGTAAAAGCATCGTGTACCACACCCTCATCGTCTGTTTTAGGAAGTGGAAGTGGTTTTAAAGATTTTGTTAAAACTTTAAATTCAGTAACATGAATTGTAATTTCCCCAGTCTGGGTGGTAAACACATATCCTTTTACCCCGATGATATCCCCAATATCCAATAGTTTTTTGAATACGGTATTATACATGGTTTTATCCTCTCCAGGGCAAATATCATCCCTTCTCAGGTAAACCTGAATTCTGCCTGTAGCATCCTGAATTTCAGCAAATGCAGCACTTCCCATTATCCTAAAGCCCATGATTCTTCCAGCCAGGGAAATATCCTTGTACTGAAGCTTCATCCTTTCGTAATTTTCATGGATATCTTTACTATGGGCATTAACAACAAATAAATCAGCCGGATAAGGCTCTATGCCTAAATCCAACAATTTTTGTCTTTTTTCTCTTCTTAAAATTTCTTGTTCGCTTAAATGCTGCATCTTTTTAAAAATTTTTCCACCAACCTGTCTATATAAATGGACTTTCTCCATTATTTCCGACAAAATCCTTTTTTGTGTATTTTATCTCAACAATTTAGAAGTTTCAGGAAACAAAAATGTCTTAATTCAACTTCTAATATTATCAACTACCAATTCCCAATATTTTGCAAGGGCATTTATTGGGAAAAAACATGGGATCGGCAAAGTTAGAGAAGAATTTGAGTATATGATATAAAATAATTAATTTGTTAATAATTTTACTTCTGAATTGCCTGAAAGGGTACGGTACATTGATTTTTTAGAGATAAATTTCACGTCTTTTCTTTTAACCAATTAAGCCTTCTTCTGTCTTTTATTGTTTTTAGACTTTTCTGGAAAAACAATTTAGAATTTTGGCATACTTGGTTTAAAGTTTGCGCCAAACTATATTTGAATTTGCCATTTAATAAACAAATATTATTAGTAAATTCCAGGATTTTTTCAACGGCTGCTAAAGAGTACTTTTTTAATTAACAACAACACCGAATCCTCAAAACAAATAGTATAACTATCATATTACTTGACAGCACCAAAAAGACCTAACAGATTTTCTAACTAAATGAAACCTTTAAGGTTAATAATTCACGCGACTGTAGGGGGTATATTTTTAATCATTCTTACCCTGGCCGTCCTAATCAATAAAAGGATTGGGATACTGGAATTATTATTACCAAATGACATTAAGGGAGTAAAAGAAATGGTACTGGTGCCTGGAGGAAAGCTCACCTTAAAACACAGACCTGCCTATATTGACCCATCCGGGAATTATCAAAAAGTTTGGGTTTCGGCCTTTTATATGGATAAAACGCCTGTCACCAATCAGGAATTTGAAGAATATCTGAAAGCCGGAGGATTGCCTACCGCCTATTGGGAAGAAACTGAATTTCAGGATAAAAATAATCCGGTAACAGGAATTAGCTGGTATCAGGCTGTGGACTATTGTAATTGGAGAAGCAAAGCAGAAGGACTTTCGCCTGCTTACATTCAGGTAATGGATAAAGATAGCTGGGGCCAGCAAAAATGGGTAATTGCCCCACTTTCCAATGGTTACAGGCTTCCAAGCGAAATCGAGTTTGAATATGCCGCTTGTGGCGGGCATGAAAAGCATTATTACCCTTGGGGGAATTCCTTTAAAAATACTTTTGCCAATTTCGATAATGAAAAAGGAAATGAAATTGGTAACTGGGTTTATCTCGCTGATGTGTCATCTCAATATGAAAATGATTTTGGGTTGCTTGGTATGAGCGGAAATGTGTGGGAATGGACAGATGACTGGTATGAAGAAGGAAAAGTTAAAATCAGTAACAGAAAAAAATCGGCAAGGGAAAAGCCACATTTCTCCAAGGTTCTGAAAGGAGGTTCGTATGGGAGCCCTTCCAAAAAATTTCTTCGGGTGGCTTCTAAAAGCCATTCCACCCCAGGTAATTTTAATTTTGATATAGGCTTTAGGTGTGTGAGACCTATTTCCCTGCCTATGGTAGTCTCACGGGGAAAAACCAATATCGATTTGGATGTCCCCCACCAATTTTATACACCAAATTACCAGATTACTGATTTTAAGAATGTGGACTTTAAAAGATTCGATGATAAGTTCAACAAAAAGCTTGAAGTTTTTATAAAGGAAAATTATCCCAATTGCCTTTATTTTAGTGAAAACGTAGGTAAACAAAAAGTGCTTTCTCCAAAGGAATTAGCTGATTTGATTATTGAAGTTGCGCTAAACAATAAGGTTAATCCCATTTTTCTCACTGCAGTTTTAGCTTCGGAAAGTGGCTTTGCAAGTGCCGGATTGCCTCGCTGGTTTAATAATCCCCTGCATTTCAGGTGGAAGGAAAAACCCGTTCCAAAGGATAGTTATTATTCAGTTTTACCAAATCATTTTGATCGAAATAAGCAATACAGTGATTTAAGGGCAAATTTTACCGCTTTTTGCAAATTCATTCAAAAAGAACAAATAAAAGCAGCAGGCAAATCAGATTTATACGACTTTCAGCTTAATTATTTAGGAAAAGAAAATAAACGATGGTTTTATGTTTTCCCAAAAATTTATTTCGATTTGGCAGGCATGCCTGTTGGAGCCGATTTCCCGGAAAGAAACTTCGGAAAGCTTGTTTACACCAACTGGAACAGTTATACCCCAAGAGCACCTCTAAAAGCCAAAGTTCCTGTGAAAAAAGCTGAACCAAAGCTGGCCAACAAAAGACCAGAGGCAAACACAAAATACTTTTTAATTGTTGATTCTTTTGAGAACAATGACAAAGCAAAAACTTCTTTGGGTAAATTAATCAACTTTGGATTTGTTGGATCTGAATTGATTAATGTAAATCAGGAATATAATTTATCAATTGCACATTATTCTTCATTGGATGAAGCGCAATCTGCTCAAAGAAGCTTTAGTGAGTTGTACGATAACATCTGGATTTTAGAATTATAGCCCTCCAACTGAAAAATCATGATTATTTCAATGATTGCTGCAGTCTCCGAAAATAATATAATTGGCCAGGACAACAAACTAGCCTGGAATCTTCCTACCGACACAGCATATTATAAAAATACTATACAGGACAAAACCATCATCATGGGAAGAAAAACTGCTGAATCTCCTGATATGTTTTTTTCCAAGAAAAGAAATATTTTAATAACCAGAAAGGGAAACTACCAAAAGGAAAATTTTGAGGTAACCTCAGGCCTGGAAGAAGCTTTAAAACTACCAGAAGAAAATGAAGAAGTTTTTATTACCGGTGGAGGAGAAATTTATAAAATGGGAATGGAAATAGCCGATAAACTTTACATCACCAGAGTACATACAGTAATAGAAGGAGATACAAGTTTTCCTGAAATAAAGCCTGAATTATGGAAAATGATTTCCGAAAGAAAAATTGAGGCTGATGAAAAAAATGAGTACAGTTTTTCATTTTTGATTTACGAAAGAAAATAAGTGGAATGGAAAAATCAATCCATGAAAAATTCATGCAAATGGCCATAGACCTTGCGGTAGATGGTGTTCGATCGGGAAAAGGCGGGCCCTTTGGAGCCATTGTAGTAAAAGACGGAAAAATTGTGGGAAAAGGAAATAATCAGGTGACTTCCACCAATGATCCGACTGCCCATGCAGAAGTGGTCGCCATTCGGGATGCATGCAAAAAACTTAATACTTTTCAACTAGATGGATGCATCCTTTATACGTCCTGTGAACCCTGCCCGATGTGTCTGGGGGCCATTTATTGGGCCAGGCCGGATCAGTTATTTTATGCCTGCACGAAAGAAGATGCTTCAGAAAATGGCTTTGACGATTCCTTTATTTACAGGGAATTAGATTTAAAATGGGAAGATAGAAAAATCCCTACAAAACAAATCTCCAGACATGAAGGGCTGGAAACCTTTCTGGCCTGGAGAAATAAACCTGATAAAAAGCTTTATTGAAAAACTAAATCAGTCAGTTACCTTACTTTTAGCTTTTTTATCTTTAAGCATTTTTATGATTTTATCCTTATCCTTAAGTTGTTCTTTAAGGGTTTCTACCTGTTCCTTCAGGTATTTTATTTCCAAATCCTTAGAAAAGTCATCTTTTTTATCCTCTTCTTTTGTAGGCACAACTTCCTCTGAGTTATCCCATTCAAATTTTTGTTTGAATTTGTTGAACATATCGAACAGATCATCCATCCCCGGATTTCTGCCATTATTCGCTTGCCTGAATTTATTAAATCCTCTGGACATCATTTCCTTAATAAATTCATTTATCAGTGATTCTAATTTATCATCATTCTGCTTCATAATTTCTGGCTTTAATCTTAAGGCTTCAATTTAGAAAAAGAAGCCGATTTAATATTTACAGTAAATTTAACGAAATCTTTACTCTATTAAACAAAAAGATTCCTTGTATAGATTCATTTTAATTTAAAAGGTTCATTAGCTTTATATTAGGCTACTTAATTTCAGAATTCTGTGCTGCAAATAATCTTTATTTAGAAGGAATAATACTAAATGAAAGGCTCGTTTTAATATTATAAAAAGGGAATCATGCTTTAGGAATAATGCGAAATTCCCTAAAAAACAGGTATAAAAACATGTTAGAATCCAAATCTTTTTTTCTTGATTTTTTAGGATGATTGAAATTAGATTTATTTCTAATTTAGCTTTTTGAAAAAATTTCTGGCAGCAAACCGCTACCCTTTGATTTCTATTTTTTATGAATTTTTAGTTGGTAATTTAATTCACATTTAAGAGGATAAGGCAAAATAATATTAATAAATGCCCATAATTACATTCATATCCGATTTTGGTAATACTGATTTTTACGTTGCTTCCGTAAAAGCAGCCATCCTATGCCATTTCCCCAACCAGCAGATTATTGATATTTCTCACTCTACGGACTGTGGTAATATTGCTTATGCCGGATTTAATTTAAAAGCTGTTTACCAGGACTTCCCTGAAGGCACTATTCACCTGGTGGCTATAGGGACTACGGATAGTTTTCAAAACCAGCATTTATTGGTAAAAATAAACGGCCACTATTTTATAGGTCCTGATAACGGTATATTCAGCTTAATTACCGAAGAAGAGCCCGAAATTATTATTAACCTTTTCAAGCCCGACAATTGGATAAAATCATTTCCTGCCAAATCGATTTATGCCAATATCGTAGTTCGATTACTTAGCGGACATACTCCCGAAGAGTTTGGTGAGCCAATTTCTTATTTTCAGAAGAGAACTTTGGGAAGTGTTTCGGTAAATAAAAATCAGATTAAAGGGAAGGTAATTTATGTGGATTTTAATGGCAATCTCATTACCAATATTGACTTAGATACTTTTCAGAAAATCAGAAAAGAAAGACGGTATGAAGTTGAATTTGAGTATGAATCCATCAGAAAAATCACTCACCATTATTCTGTGGTAGAGTTTGGGGACTGTGTAGTTATTTTCAACAGTTTAGGCTATCTTGAAATTGCCATCAACCAGGGAAATGCCAGTAATTTACTGGGCATGACTGTCAATAGCCCGGTTTTAGTTTCCTTTCACCCTGAAATCAATTGAATTTAACATTTCTTTAACAAATTTTCATTGCTTTAAAATGTAAGTTTGTGACGCGTCAAATTTTTAGTAAATTGAATTTCCTCAATCATATTAATTGCGAGGGAATCCATCTCTTTATCAAGTAGTTGATGCAGGACTGATGGAGCTTTTTTACCAACTTGACTTTTACAAACACATTATCGATTTTATTTTTTTACTAAAATTTTTTAAAATGAAAACACACAAATTTCTACCCATTTTTATCGCCATTTTTACATTAGGACTTTGCAGTGCTGAACTATTCGCACAAATTCAAATGCCTCAGCCAAGCCCTGCTGCCAGTGTAACTCAAAAGGTTGGACTTACCAACATCACGGTGGAATATTCTTCGCCTGGAGTAAAAGGGAGAAAGGTTTTTGGTGAATTACAAAAATTTGGCACTACCTGGAGAGCAGGAGCAAACCAGCCTACAAAAATTACTTTCAGTACCGCTGTAAAAGTAGGAGGAAAAGAACTTAATGCGGGTTCATATGCTATTTCAATCAAACCTATGGAAAGTGGAGACTGGACAATCTACTTACACGGTGATGGAAAAAGCATTTTCACCTACTTCAATCAGGGAAATGTAGATGAAGCTAAATTAGAATCGGAAGCTGCTGTAAAATTAAGTGCTACTCCAAAACAACTTTCTGATGCAGTGGAAAGATTAGTTTATGTAATTTCTGCAGGAGATAACAAAACAGGAAAAGTTTCTATGGCCTGGGATAAAACTATGGTATCTTTTGATGTAGATACAAATCCAGAGGGTATTATTGAGAGCATGAAAAATTCCTTGAAATAAGAAATTCCAATTTTATAATAGTGGTAAGTTCGCTTGCCACTATTTTCCCTTCTATCTGCTCATTACTTCCACTTACTATCAAAAAGAAAAAAATTCAGACCTTTTCACCCTGGAAATTGTTAATTCATAAAAATCCAATAGATATTAAGGATTCCATTTTCCATTTTTGTTGAGAATAATATTCAAACTTTTTTATTTGTCAAACACTTTCTCTCAAAGCACAAATTAATTCTGGCATGTCTCATAAACCAATAAAATCAGCCTTCATATTGTTGGCAATTTTAATTTTACCATTTGAAATTTTAGCTCAGGCAGGCCCTGATCCCTCTAAAAACTCTTCAGAAATAAAACATGCCCTAAATAAATTACAGGTATTGGGTTCAGTGCTTTATGTAGCAGCCCACCCGGATGATGAAAATACCCGGATGATTACCTACATGGCTAATGAAAAAGGCATGAGAACAGCTTATCTTTCCTTAACCAGAGGCGATGGTGGTCAAAACTTAATTGGTAAGGAAGTAAGAGAACAAATGGGTTTGATCAGAACTCAGGAGTTACTGGCAGCCAGAAGAACAGATGGGGGGGAACAGTTTTTTTCCAGAGCCAATGATTTTGGATACTCCAAACATCCGGATGAAACCCTTACCATATGGGATAAAGAAAAAGTACTGGCAGATGCCGTTTGGGTAATCAGAAAGTTTAAACCTGATGTGATCATTACCAGATTTTCTCCTTATCGGGATGGAGAAACACATGGCCACCATACAACCTCAGCCAAAATTGCCCTTGAAGCCTTTTCAGCAGCAGCCGATCCCAACAGGTTTCCGGAACAATTGGAATTTGTAGCACCCTGGCAGGCCAAAAGAATTTTATGGAATACTTCATGGTGGTTTTTCCGCACCCA
The DNA here is from genome assembly GCF_000379765.1 of Flexithrix dorotheae DSM 6795. GTDB lineage: Bacteria > Bacteroidota > Bacteroidia > Cytophagales > Flammeovirgaceae > Flexithrix > Flexithrix dorotheae. The sequence continues at coordinate 88,940 of NZ_KB903487.1, read as the reverse complement.
GAAAAATCATGATTATTCCCAATACCTCAAAATAGATGCAGGAGCTTACAATACCCTTTTGGGAAAATCCTATGGAGAGATTGCCGCAGAAAGCAGATCAATGCATAAAAGCCAGGGCTTTGGGGCAAGTAAGCAAAGAGGAAGTGAAATTGAATATTTAGGCCATTTGGCAGGGGATAGTGCTGCCACAGATTTATTCGAAGGAATTGTCACAAACTGGGATAGGGTAGATGGAAGTGAAAAGGTAAAAGCCCTTATTAAAAAGGCAATTGCCAATTATAATATTGAAAAGCCTTCTGCTTCACTGAGTACACTTTTAAAAGCACATGCAGAAATAACTAAACTACCTGCAGATAATCATTATGTAAACCTGAAAAAGCAGGAATTGGAAGATTTAATCTTACAGTGTGCAGGAATCTGGGCAGATGCCAACAGTAAAGTTTACAGTACTTCTCCCGGAGATAGTTTATTTGTGACAGCAAGAATTATTAAAAGATCAGAAGCAAAGGTTGTTCTAAAGGAAATCGATTATCAATATACCAAAATTAAAAATGATTCTCTGCTGGAGTTTAATAAGCTGGTTTCTGTTTTGGATTCTTTTAAAATACCCACTAATCTCTCTTACTCACAACCCTACTGGCTCAAAGAAACTCCTCTAAAAGGTATGTTTCAGGTAGAAAACCAGGAATTAATTGGTTTACCAGAAAATGAACCACCTTTGTCAGTAATTTATGATTTGGAAATTGAAAGTGAAGGGATCAATAGGGAAATATCTTTAGTTACTCCGGTAATGTACCGATGGGTTGACCCGGCTGATGGGGAAAAATACAGACCGCTTGCAATTGCTCCTCCGGTTACAGCCAATATTGCCGAACAGGTTTATATTTTTGCCAATCAGGAAGCCCTTCCTGTTAATATTGTTTTAAAATCAAACACTCAAGATATTGAAGGAGAATTGACTTTGGACCTGCCAAAAGGCTGGAAAGTTTCTCCTGATAAAATTCCTTTTAGTTTTAAAGAAAAGTTTGAAGAATTAAACACCACATTTCAGGTAACTCCTCCAGTAGGTCAATCTATAGGAAAGGTAAAAGCATTGGTAAAAATTGGTGACCAGATTTTAGATTACAGCCTTAAAATCATTGACTATCCACACATTCCTGTTCAAACCATTTTTCCGAAAGCGGAAGCCAAACTGGCCAAACTGGACATTCAGATTCAGGGTAAAAAAATTGGTTATATTATGGGCTCTGGAGATGCAGTTCCCGAAGCATTAAGACAAATTGGTTATACAGTAGATATTCTTTCCGATGAAGATATCAACACTGATAACCTGAGCCAGTATGATGCAGTTATTACCGGAGTTCGGACATATAACACCAATAGCCGAATGAAATTTCATCAAAAATATTTAATGGAATATGTGGAAAAAGGTGGAAATGTAATTGTTCAATATAACACCAGCCGTACACTTTCTATGGATTTAGGACCTTACCCATTAAAAATTTCCCGTGACAGGGTAACTGTGGAGGAAGCTGAAGTAAAATTGCTTAACCCAAATCACGAAATTCTTAATTTTCCCAACAAAATTACAGAAGCTGATTTTGATGGCTGGGTACAGGAAAGAGGACTTTATTTCCCAAATGAATGGGATAATAAATATGAAGCGATTCTTTCTATGAATGATCCTGGGGAAGAGGCTAAATCTGGCAGTTTGTTAGTTACTCAATATGGAGAAGGGAATTATATTTACACGGGTTTATCCTTTTTCAGAGAATTACCAGCCGGAGTTCCCGGAGCTTACAGACTATTGGCCAACCTGATTGGATATGGAAAAAAAGAACCCTTAAAACTGGAAACTGCCAAGTAAGTAATCAACACTTCATCTAAAAGCAAAAAAGGAATTGATTTTAAAATCAATTCCTTTTTTTGAGACCAGGTTGATGCTTGTTTAAACTGCCATCTGAACAGCTTTGGGCTGAACATGAAGTCCACATTCAGTTTTCGTACTGGTTTTCCATCTTCCGGTTCTGCCTTCTCCTTTCGAAGTACAGTGCATACATCCTACTGAACCATATCCCTTACTCAACAAGGGGTTTCTTGGCAGGTTGTATTTGGCAATATGCTTATTGACTTCATCCAGAGAAACATCTATTATCGGGTGGAATTTTAAAATTTCCTTAGTCTGTTCAAAGATTGATCTTCCGTTTCTAAAATCATTTTGCTGACCAATTAATCCTGAAATCCACACCTGGTGTTTTTCTTTAAGGCTATTGAGAGGCAAAACTTTATTTACCGAGCAACACAAATCCGGATTTTCCTTCCAGGTCTGATTTTCAGTGGTAAATTTATTATGTAATTTATCAGGATGCAGGTCAACTATTTCTATCCCCAGCAAATCCTGAAGTTGATTTTTATAATTTAAAGTTTCCTGAAAGTGATAATTTGTGTTGATAAAATATACTTTCTGGTTTTTATTTATTCGGCTGATCAAATGCAACAAATAAACTGAAGTTGTTCCAAAAGAAGAAGTCATTAAAACCTGATTGTTAGGAAAATCCTGGTATAATAACCCCAACCTTTCTTCTGGTTTTAATTTATTGTAAAGTAAATTAAGCGATTCTGTTTCAACTTCCTGTGTCTCCATTTTTGTCATTCTTCTCAATTAGGTTTGAAGTAATTTGATTAAGTACGTCTATTTTATGCTGGAAATCTCCTTTAAGACTGTCCCTAATGGTTTTGAGTCTGTCAAGGGTTTCCGTAATATTTTCTGGTAAAATATCCTCAAGAAGCATTCTGAACCTCTTGGCAAAAGTTGGTGATTTTCCATTTGTGGAAATAGCAACTTTAAGATCTCCTTTAGTCACAATTGATCCCAGATAAAAATCACACAAATCAGGCGTATCAGCTACATTAGTAAGTATATTTCTGGCAACTGCCAATTCCCTGATTTCCTTGTTTAATTCGTGATCGTCAGTGGCTACAATCACCAGTTTTTTCCCATTTAAATCTCCCTCCTCAAAATTTCTTTTGTGCACAATTACCTGCTCATGTCTTCCGGCTATTTCCGCAACCTCTTCAATGAACTCAGGAGCGACCAGGGTAACTCTTGCATTGGGGCTGCTTTTCATTATATATCTCATTTTTTCTGCGCCTGCATCCCCTCCTCCAACTATTAAAATGTCAAATTTGTCCAGTTTCAGGAAAACTGGATAAAGTACATTTCGAGATATATTTTCAGCAGATTGATCCATAAAACTAGCCTTCGTAGTAATAATTATTGGAGACATATTCCATCACAAACTCAGGATGAAGTTTTACCACCTCCCCAATCACAATAATGGCAGGAGTACCAATTTTTCTCTCTTCCACTTTCTCCACTATATTTTCCATTGTTCCTACCACAATTTGCTCTCCGGGCAATGAACCATTCTGGATAATCAAAACAGGGGTTTCTGCTTTCCCTAAAACTTTAAACAGTTTTGAAATTTGAGGTAATTTTTTCATCCCCATCAAAACTACCAAAGTGGCATTGGTTCCGGCAGCAACTTTGATATCTCCGGTCAATTCATTTTCACTTCCGGTAGCTGTGGTTACCCAGAAACTATGCGTAATTTCCCTTCTGGTTAATGGAATACTTTGGAGACCCGACAGCGAGGTTGCACTGGAAATTCCGGGAATCACTTCCACCTCAATACCAAAACTTTCTGCATATTCCTTTTCTTCATGTCCTCTGCCAAAAATAAATGGATCTCCACCCTTGAGTCTCACCACACTGCCCTTAGTAAGCGCTTGGGAAACAATTATTTCATTAATTTTCTCCTGCTTATAACTATGAGCTCCAGACCTTTTTCCTACAAATATTTTGGTTGAATTTTCCGGAGCATAATCCAATAAATCTGTATGCACAAGAGCATCATAAAGCACTACCCTTGCATTTTGTAGTGCTTTTACTCCTTTTACACTTATCAAATCAGGATCACCGGGTCCCGCCCCAACCAAAGTAAGTTTCTTTATCATTAAGCTTTATAATAATCCTCAATCACCAACTTTTCATCCTGATTTTTGTCTTGTTGGATTTGATCTTTTCTGTGTGCTAATACTTCCTTGAAAAACTTAACTCCATTTGCCAAATAGCTTTCTGCAAATTCTTTGGATGGCTCCTGCTTATTCAATTGAAGTACATCTTCCTCAAAAGAACCTTCAAATTTGAACTTTCCAGTTGATACAAAATGCTTATCAAAATCACGGATGATACCGATTTGTGTATTACATTTTACATCATCACTCAGTAATAGTGCTTTTGCAGCAATGATTTTCACATTATATGCATGGTAAATGGCGTCTGCATAATGTCCTTCCTCAATGGCTTCTTTTGCTAATCCCACTTTAGTTTCAGCATCTTTCAAAATCAACCCAATCATATCATACATTACACCCGCACATTCTCCAACACCTATGGCCAGTTTAAACTCTTCAGTATCTCCCCAATCCACAAAATCTTCTCCTACTAATTCACTGGTATCTGAAAGAGGCTTTAATAAATCGTAGAAATATCTTTTCCCCAACCGATAGAAGTAATCATTGAAATATTCTCCTTCTTCCTTATTTTCCTCAAAATCATTAAGGATCCATCTAATCGCTTCAATCACTTTTTTAGAAGGAAGTTTAATTACTTTTTCGGCTACAAATCCTTTCCCGCTAGGGTCAATTCCTCCTCCTATCACTACTTGCATGGCTGGAATTACTAAAGCTCCTTTTTTTATTGAACTCCCATGGAATCCAATATTGGCAGCCATATGCTGGCCACACGAATTCATACATCCGCTCAACTTGAATTTTATCTGAGAATCAAATACCAGGTCATGGTATTCTTTTCTGATCAGTTTTTCTATCTCAAGTGAAAGAGCAGTACTGTTCGAAACACCTAAGTTACAAGTATCCGTACCAGGACATGCAGTAATATCAGCAGCAGAATTAAAACCTGGTTGAGCAAGATTCAATTCATACAGTTTATTGAAGATTATAGGAAGAGCTTCTTTCCTTGCATATTTAAATAGAAGGTTTTGATCCACAGTCACTCTAATATCATCAGCCGCATAATCTTTGATCAGGTCCGCAAGTTCCCTTGCAGTATCCGAACTAAAGTTGCCTAATGGTACAAGAGCATAAACCCCAAAATATCCTTTTTGCTTTTGCTCAAAAACATTTGTAACCAGCCAGTCTTTATAAAGTTTTTCATCTACTGGTTTAACCTCACCAATTTCTTTTTCCTCTGGAAGACTTACAACCTCTTCTTTTAATTCAATCTTACCTGCTTTAGCTTTAAGCGCTTTTCTTTCTTCCTCCACCAATTCCATGATTTTTTCAGCACCTATTTTTTTGGCTAAAAATTTCATTCTGGCTTTATTTCTACTGGCTCTTTCACCATGTCGGTCAAATACCCTTACCAAAGCTTCTGCAAAAGGTAATACATCTTCTTCCGGTAAAAATTCATAAGCAGTATAAGCAATCATGGAAAGCGCGCCTAAACCACCAGCTATTAAAACCTTAAATCCTTTCTTTTCAACTCCGTCAACCGTTTGTACCCTTGGGATTAAACCCAAATCGTGGAAATAAGTAAAAGCAGAATCATCATCACTTGAAGAAAGCGCAATTTTAAACTTCCTTCCCATTTCCTGACAAATAGGATTTCTCAAAAAGAATTCAAATAACTTTTGTGCATAAGGAGAAACATCAAAAAGTTCATTTGGATCAATACCTGCTGTAGCAGAAGCCGTTACATTTCTTACTGTATTTCCACAAGCTTCTCTTAAAGTAACATCAGACTCTTCCAAATCTGCCCAAAGTGCAGGAGACTCTTCAACTTTTACATAATGGAGCTGAATATCCTGCCGGGTAGTAAGGTGCAAATTACCATTACTGTACTTATCTGAAGTAGCCGCAATAGTTTTCAATTGCTTAGTGGAGATCTTTCCATAAGGAATTTTAATCCTTATCATTTGAACGCCCAGTTGTCTTTGTCCATAAACACCTCTGGTTAGCCTGAAAAGCTTAAACTTGTCTTCTGGAATTTTACCTGCATTAAATTCCTTAATTTTTTCTTCAAGTTCCAGAATATCTTTTCTGGCTTCCTTACTAATATTTGAATTAGGATTTGTGCTCATTTTGGTTGACTATATATATTTTGAGATAAAAAAAACCTTCATATTTAAAATAGGAAGGCTTACACTTTTTGTGATTAACTTTTAATAAAATTAAAATCAATCGGTACGTATGAAGCCTTCCTTTAGCTGCTGTATTTCACAGCAACAACAACAATTACAACAACAATTATTAAAACAATTCATGTGCTTTTGGTTAAGAATAAGGTGAAAATAAATAGCATGGTCAAAAAAAAAAGCCTTTCCATTTGGAAAGGCTTTAGTATTTTGAATATGTACTAAATTTAATGACGTATTGACACACCTTTCCCATAGAAAACCTGCATCATACAACAGCTATGATGTGCATTTGGTCGGCTTTGAAATGGTGTACTTAATGACATAAAATCGATATTTAAACTTTTTCTAGTTACAATATTATAAACTAAACTAAGCCCATGCAAGCTTTTTGTGATTAATTTATTAATATGTTAATGAATCAACTAATCTTTTGCAAATCTATCAGCTTATTTACGGTTTAGTTGAAAAACTAGTATGCATTTCCCTGTATTTAATTTCCCAACTTTATCTGCTAACCTAAAGGCTTGATTTAAAGTTCAATTGATTCCCGATTTTTTTTGATTTTATGAAAAAGAGTAGCTCACAAAAAAAACCCGGGTTTCCCGGGTTTTAAAAGTTTTAAAGGTGGATGGATTTAAAATTCAAAATCGTACTCGTTGAAAGAGTCCTGGAAAACTTCTCTAAGTTCATCCAATTCTTCCTGCTCAAAATCAGAAAGCCTTTCATACATCGCTTTTTGATTTAATTCTTCGATCCTATCGAAAGCCTGGCTGGGCGTCCAGGTAAAATAAATAAAATCCATAATGAAAAAATGTTTGTTATAATCTGCCTGAAGATAATGAATAATGAAAGGAAAAAAGCAGCCTATCTGTTAACAAACCATAATTAGCGTAAAAAAAAGAGAATTTTACAAAAGAAAATTACACTGATTTTTTTCAGGTTTCTATTATTGGATGAGAAAAAAACACCGAAATTTGTCAAATAAATTTAACATTTTTAATGTACCTGTTGAAAAACTATTTTTCCAATATTAAAGCCTCTTATTGGATTTTAAATCCTTCACCATTTAAACAATCAACTACCCTAATTTAAAATGGCCGATCCACTACAATCAATTTCCAGTGCTGAAATTTATTATCATCCTAATTTTTATGAAAAAGAAGGTGCTGCCAATATTTTATCCCAACTGCAAAAAGAAATAGTATGGGAACAAAAGGAAATCCAACTTTTTGGAAAAACGTTCAATCAGCCCCGGTTAACAGCCTTTTATGGGGAGAATGGTATCTCCTATACTTATTCAAAACTTACCTGGAAGGCCATAGAGTGGCATCCTGTGTTGCAAGGGATCAAACAAAAAATTGAAATGGAATACCATGAACAATTCAATTGTGTTTTGTTGAATTTCTACAGAAATGGAAATGATAGTATGTCATGGCATAGTGATGATGAGCCGGAGCTTGGAAAAAATCCGGTAATTGCTTCTATGAGTTTTGGCGCAAAAAGAAAATTCCAGCTCAGGAAAAAGGAGAATAAAAAAGAAAAATATGACTTAGAATTAGAAAATGGCAGCCTGCTTTTAATGAAAGGCAAAACACAGCATCTTTGGCAACATCAATTGCCGAAATCTAAAAAGGAAACTGGGGTAAGAATCAATCTGACTTTCAGGAAAGTCATTCCTCAATAATTTCCGCTTCATCCAAAATATAAATGACTCCGGTAGTACTGAATTCGTTTACCATAAACTTCCCTTTTAGGGTAATCCTTTCTTCAGTATATTCAATTTCCTTTTTTGCATATACTTCCACTACTGTTTCCGGGCCAGCCTTTCCACAAAAGAAACAAGTAGCTATGGGCTTCATGGAAAGCACAAAATATTTGGAAGCTTTAGCGCCTTCCAGCGGATAAATAAATCCATCAAGTGTAATTTCTTTTCCGGTTTTTTCTCTGATTTGTTCGGTAAAAATGGGAGGAGCTATTTTTAATCCAAAGTCGGTTTCTCTTTCCTCGCCAAACATCACCTGAGAAAGAATAATCCAGTTCGGATCATTCTGAGCTTTAATTTTCTCCGGAGCTAAATTGAGAAGTATAAGTACAAAAGCAAAGGTTCCAAATAACTTATCCACAAACTAAATTGACTTTGGTGAATGACAAATATATTTAAAACCTTTTCTAATTTCAGGTCAGGTTATAAATGTCTTAAATTTTTCATTTTAATTAATTACTCCTCCAAAAACTTCAATACTTCCTCAATTCCCACTTCATCTTTTATCTGAATGGCTCTTGAAGCTCCTTTTAGCCTATAAGTATTTCTACATCTGGCAAATAAACTTAGCCCTGTTCTCTGACTTACTGGTTTATTATCTATACTTCTTAAATTTGATAGGAAAAGCGATCTTGGAGCTACAATAGATGCGATATCCTGTACATCTCCATACTCCAAAATTTCCGGCAAGTATATATCCAGATTCCAGTTTTCCCAATTATTATATTGGGTTGAAGTTCCTTTGAAAGTCGCCAGTGGACGATTTACCATTATCTTTTTTATTCTGTCATCAATGGCGGAAGCCACTAAGGCCTGAAGAGCCAAACTGGAAGAAGTATCAGTATCAACCAGAAATATCCGGGTACTGTCACATATTTCTCTTCTGGTAGTTAAATAATCCAATGACCGGATAATATCGAACACCTTTTGTCCAAATAAAGGCTTGCCCAGAAATAAACCATTTGTAAAGGAAAGGTATTGGGGTCCTCTGCTTTTTCTGGGTTTGTTGTGTGCATTCGAACCTTTCCTGAGTTTTACACTGAATACATTAAAGCCATTGGAAATGAGGCTGTCTATTTCATTTTTTGAATTTGAGAAAAGGAAAACCACTGGCTTTTGTTCATCCTTTTTCTGGTAAAATAATTCCCCTGATAAATAAATGCCTGACTCGCTTTCAAATACAAATGTTTCCTCAAAATAACTTCCATTAAATTCCAGACTATTTGACCTGCTTCTGATTTCCAAAGGTCTGTCAAAATACGCATCGAACCCCAATAGTTTTTCTAAATTATTTTTAGTGAGGTTTACAGGAGCTTTTGGAAGTTTCAGGCTTTCTCTGTAAGCAAGAGTTGCCAGGGTAGCAGTGGAATAAGCGGGCATTCCAAAATTAATTACCGAAGCCGAATCAGGGTGCACTTCCCCTTCCTTTTCTGATTCCTCCACCTGGAGATGTTGATTAAAAAAGGCATATACGGCTTCTCTATGCACAATGGTATCTTTATGTCCAATATTTACCTCCTTTAGTGCCAGATGATCTGCTTTCCCATACAAACTGTAAATCTCTTTCGCTTTGTAAAAAGTTCGTTCAGCATTTTTGATTGGGAAAAAATCTTTTGTACCAACTCCCATAAAAAATGGTCTTGGGGCTATTAGCCCTACCAGATGAGGCTGTTCGAAATACTTTCTGGGATTAATAATATAATTATCCATAGTATGAGTCTGGTCAGTTTCAATCATACCATCGTATCCGGCTACGTACATTACCGGAGCCGCACATTTTATTCTTTCATCAATGGCTGCAAGATAAAAAGTCTGGAAACCACCACCTGATCGTCCTGTAGCCCCAATTCTATTCACATCCACCAGATTTTTTTGGGTATATAAATAATCTATTGCCCGAATTCCATCCCATATCTGCCAGCCTCCTGCACTTTTCCCTACCAGATATTGAAATGGCTGGCTTTGCCCTGTAAAAGTTCTTTCTCCTGCTCCCACTTCATCCGGAGCCAATACGATATATCCTTTTTTGGCGAGTGCAATCATACTTTTCTGGTAATTCATTGTTGCTTTACCATCTCCACTATGTCCATTGAGGTAAATTACGGCTGGCAAAGGAAAATTTCTGTTTTTGGGAATATATAAATTAGCAGTTACCCAAAAACCTGGCTGACTTTGGTACACCACATGCCGTATAGTATAATCAGGATATTCCACTGGTTTTCCCACAAAACGACCATTTACCGGAGGTCTTTGATTCAGGCTTTTTTCATCAAACCCAATGGCATTTATTAATTTTTCCTTATAAAATGCTTTTTGTCCTTCCCATTCTTCCAAACTGACTGGCCAGGGCTTTGCCAGTGGAGGAGGAAGCTGAGCTATTGCCTTATGCTGACGGTTTACCATTTCCACCGTATCAATTTCTGAAGTTTTCAAATACAACTGTCTGAAACTTACCTTATCAGTAATTCCCGGCCAGTTGTCCGTACGGAAAGGAGAGGCGGGGAGTCCTTCTATGTTGTAAAGGTTTGCTCCTTCAGGGTCATTTCCCCATGCATATCTTGCAGCTATAGGATTTGGAACTGAATCACTAAAAACCTCAATTTTATTATCATCAATTATATAGGCTTTTGCCCAATGAAATTCCCGGTCAGGACCACAAATTTGGAAATGCTTCCCATATCCATATTTATTATTAAAAACCAATCCGCTTCCAACTTCCTCAAATTCGAGAATAATTTTTTGATTATCAATCTGATAATTTTTGAAAACAGGCCCGGAACTCACAATATCATTTCCATAAGCCTTCTCCCAGGCTAATAGTGCCAGCCTTTTCCCAACTGTTTTCTTATTTCTGGGATGAATATCCGTTTTGTCACCAATATCTATGGTAACTGCCATTCCTGTATTAGGCATATCAAGGGCTTTGAACTGAGCGTCTCTTAATTCCGGCCATTCACCTGGTTTCGGATTATTTTCAGTTTTCTGATAATTGGCTAATTGCACATACAAAAAAGGGAAATTTCGGTTCAATGTATCTTCATCAGCCCAGTAATCCCTCCAGGCATTTATCATTTCCTCAAATAAGGTATTATATTTAAAGGCTTCCCCCGCATTGGATTCTCCCTGATACCAAATTACGCCTTTCATAGAATAGGGAATAATCGGGTGAATCATGGCATTAAATAAAATGGATGGGTATTGATTCGGTTGAATCTGAAAAGTAGAATCCTGATATTGCTGTTGTTTCTCTATTTCCTCTACTGTGCGGTAGCTTTTGCTCATTTCCACCAGTTTTTCCTGGTATTCAGGAAATTTCATCAGTCTATCTGCCGGAATCCAGGTTTCCACTTTTGTCCCCCCCCAATTAGTGCTGATCAATCCAATTGGAACATCCAGCTCTTTTTGAAGGATTTTCCCAAAATAATAGCCTACTGCTGAAAATTCTTTTACTGTTTCAGGGTTTGCTTCCTTCCATTCAGCAGGCAATGTATTATCCTTTGGCTTAAAACTCCGGTCTTTTTTTACTTCAAATAACCTGATTTTTGTATTTTCGGATTGGGCAATCTCCTCTTCCGGATTTTCTGTATTTTTTAATTTCCACCGCATATTCGATTGTCCGCCACATATCCAGACATCCCCAAGCATTACATTTCGGATGGTGATCAGGTTATTTCCCAACACATACATATCATAAGGACCTCCGGCCGGCAACCTATCCAAAACCACCTGCCAGTTTCCCATCCTGTCCGCTCTTGTTCTGTAACTTTTACTTCTAAAGGTAACAGCTACTCTTTCTCCCGGGTTGGCCCATCCCCATACCTTTATTTTATGGTCTCTTTGCAATACCATATGATCACCAAAAAGATAAGGTAGTGTAACATCCGCCTTTGCCAAAGGCAGGTTAATCAGGGAAATAAAAATCAGGAGAAAAAACTGGTACTTCAAATTAACCATATCAAAAAATAGAGGAAATCTTTAAATTCGTGATTGAAATTAAAGGATTTGAAATGATTTTCAATCCTTTGCCAAACATTTTCTAAGGATAATTTTTATGAAGTGAGAAATTTCATAGGGGAAATAAGCACCTTCGTTTTTATTTTCGAAAATAGTAAACTCTCAATCAGGCTTTTATGGCTAAAAAATACTGTCGGTTAGATTTACCTCTTAAAATTTTTGGAGAGTTTTAAATCCTGGCCATAAAAAAACAGCTGAAAAACTTAATTTTCAGCTGTTTTAAAAAGTTTATTTTTTAGGAAAAAGTACTTTCTTAGAATAATTTATATTCACCAGGAACTGCCGGAGCTTTAGTTGACCAATCCAAATCCCAGGAATAATCTTCCATTGGCGGGCCTAAAACTTCTTCAGATTTCATAGCTTCTTCCCAAGTAATTGTCTGGCCGGAATAGGCCGCCATTCTACCAATAATGGCCAGCATAGTACTATTGGCCATCCATTCTCCATCATTCATGTGTTTTCCACTTCTTATCGAAGCAAACAATTCATTATGTTCTGTCTGGTACATATCATTGCCTTCACCCCTGTATCTCCACTTTTCTCCTCCACTTACAATTTCGTGCTTCCTTTTGATACAATCTACCAGGCAACTTCCTTTGGTTCCATTCACATCTACAGCATAACTGTTAGTACAATTTTTTTGCTGGCGACTAAAATGAAATCCTTTCGCACCATTTTCATATTCATAAACTATTGCAAAGTGATCGTACACATGGCCATATTTGGGGTCAATTCTTTGTTGCCGCCCACCGGTTCCTGTTACTTTAACAGGTAAAACATCACCCATCGCCCACGACATCATATCTATACTGTGAACAGCCTGTTCGGCAATGTGATCTCCAGAGAGCCAGTTGAAATACAACCAGTTCCTCATTTTAAATTCCATTTCTGTCCATTCGGGTTGTCTTGGTCTGGACCATAATTCACCAGTATTATAAGTATTGTAAACTGACATGACTTCCCCAATATCTCCATTCAATACTTTTCCAAAAGTTTCTCTTTTGGGGAAATGATATCTCCAACAGAATCCGGATACCAGAGATAAATTCTTTTCTTTAGCTGCCTTTGCTGCTGCATATACTTTTTTCAGGCCTGGCACATCTACAGCCATAGGTTTTTCACAGAAAACATGTTTCCCTGCTGCAATTGCCGCAGATAAGTGTTCCGGACGAAAGGCAGGAGGAGTGGCTAAAAGCACTACATCTACATCAGAATCCAACACTTTTTGATAGGCATCAAAACCTAAGAATTTATGATCATCATCTATTTTAACTTTATCTTTATGAATCTCTTTGAGATTGGTAATTGAGGCTTCCATTTTATCCGGAAACACATCACCCACTGCGGTAAGTATCACATTATCATCTGCATTGAGTGCCTGATTGGCTGCTCCTGTTCCTCTTCCTCCACATCCGATTAACCCAATTTTTAAGGTATCAACATTAGTATTATCCAGTCCCTGGGCCATTCCAATATTGAATACAAATGGGCTGGCCAAAGCAGCTGCACCAGTCGATTTAATAAAATCTCTTCTTGTTCTCGATTTTGAGGTATCCTTTCCTTTTTCCATTGTCTATCTTATGATTGTTTATTTTAAATACATAAAGTAAAAGTATAATGAGAAATAATCAAAATAACCGATTTCCATCTAAGCGGCATTTTTTCCAAATATGACTACATTGGCCTTTTCCCTCACTATTTCCTGAATTGGTCTTTTTTGAATTTTAGATTCCAGCCAGGAAATAATATCAAAATAGATAAAGGGCCTTTTTTCAAATCTGTTACTGGTAAGTGGTAATAACTGATCTCTTAAGTTTTTAAATTGCTCTAAAAGTTTTTCTTCTGTCATTTCCTTATTCAGCCTTTTCAAAAAGTTAAGAATGTATTTTTGATAAAGGTGCAAATCGTCTTTTTTCAGTAAAAACCTGTAAGTTGACTTGATATAATATTCAATTACGTCAGTATTCCCAAGTTCATAATGACTAACAAGGTTTACAATCCGGGCGAAACAGTGAATATCTTCTCTCAAATCTATGTCAGAAGTATTGATAATTTTATTTAGCCATGAAATTACCATTCGGTGATCCGCATTCCCAAAGTACAGACAAGCGATTTTATAAAACATAATTAACTTGGAATGTTCATCAAGCCTGTTGATATAAACTTCAAGGTTGGTTTTAAATTTATTGAACCTTGCCACTCCCTGGGCAAACTCTCCAAGCATGAAATACCTATTAAACTCATGTACATAGTTATACTTAAAGAGTTTTAGCTGAATATTTTCATTTAATTCAATCCCGGGAATATTTTTAATATTCCTAAGTGTTCTGTGGCTTTCTACAAATTCATTATACCGCCAAAGTTTATGCTGGGCAATTAAAAGACTATTTAGTCCCTTAATGTACATTTCCAATCTGGCAGAAATCAAATCTTTAGATCCTTCAAATAAACCCACCCATTTTTTGGCATAACCGTAGCCTTTTTCAAAGTCCTGGATAAAAAAACAATAACTTACCATCAGGTCATAGAGGTGGAGTTTTTCATTGAAGGAAAGCTGATCCTCTTCATAATAGGGCAGGCTGGCATTAAAAAAGTTCTTAATCTTATCATAGTCTTTTTTATTCCGGATAAACCCCAGTTTTAGGTAAAAGGAATTCAGTTTTACTGCCAGGTTGGTAAATGTATTGATATTATTAATTCTATTGTTGGCATCCTGGACTTCAGCTACAATTTTGTTTGCCCTATTCTGATTATCCGGCCCTACAGTATTATTTATGACCAGCTTTTCCCATTTATAAATTTCGAGCAGTAATTCAAGGTTATCATTTTTCCTTGCTCTTTTCTTTGCTTTTTGCAATACTTTCAGGCATTGATCATACAGGCACCGGTTAAATAGAATTTCAGAATAATCGATCAATTCTCTGGTTTCAATATCCAATACTTTGGTTACATTATATTGCCTTAAGCTCTGTAATATCCTTTTATAGAGATGTGCCTTTAAATTGGACAATTGATCTGCTTTAATAATGCTGTCCTTTGCAATAATTTTGTCCTCATCAAAGTCGGATTGTTTATCAATTAAATCAAAAAGCCTGATAAATTTTTTTCCTTTCCCACTTTCTATTTGGGTAACAAATAATTTAAAATATCGCTTTTCACTTTTTTTTAATGACTTAATTAATTTGAACAAGCTATCAGATTTTCCCTTAGCCATCGTATTTATTTTTTCTTAAAAATGGCCTTAAAATTAATAAAAATCCACATAAATCCGATTTAATACCTTTAGAAATTGTAATGTCCTTTTTTTTTAATTTTTATTAAAATTAACTGCGCTTTACATTTATTGAACAATTTGAAATAAAAGAAAACAACATACGCATAATGGAAAACAAAGTTGACATTTTTGACACTACTCTAAGAGATGGAGAGCAGGTCCCTGGTTGCCGATTGAATACCCAACAAAAGGTCATGATTGCCAAATCTCTGGAAGAACTGGGAGTGGATATCATTGAAGCTGGCTTTCCTATTTCCAGCCCTGGAGATTTTGAATCCGTTACCGAAATTTCCAAAAATGTAACTAATCCTATAGTTTGTGGGCTTACAAGAGCCGTTGAAAAAGATATTGATTGTGCTGTTGAAGCATTAAAATTTGCAAAAAGACCCAGAATCCATACCGGGCTTGGAACCTCTGACCAGCACGTTTTCACCAAACTGAAAATTACAAGAGAGCAGGTAATTGAAAGAGGAGTGGCTGCTGTAAAATATGCAAAGAAATTTATTGAGGATGTAGAGTTTTATGCTGAGGATGCCGGAAGAACCGACAATGAATATCTGGCAAAGGTAATTGAGGCTGTAATTAATGCCGGTGCCACAGTTGTAAATATTCCCGATACTACTGGATATTGCATTCCGGAAGAGTACGGGCAAAAAATTAAATATTTAATGGAAAATGTACCGAATATCCACAAGGCTACAATTTCTACTCACTGCCACAATGATTTGGGAATGGCCACAGCCAATTCGCTTTCCGGTGTTCAAAATGGAGCCCGACAGGTAGAATGTACTATAAATGGAATTGGAGAAAGAGCAGGAAATACTTCTTTAGAAGAAGTAGTAATGGCTATCAGAAAGCACAAATGGTTGGATTTTACCACCAATATTGATGCTACTCAGATCTATCCAATCAGTGTTTTAGTATCTGAAACAATGAATATGCCTGTGCAGGCTAACAAAGCGATTGTGGGAAGAAATGCATTTGCCCATTCTTCAGGAATTCACCAGGATGGATTTTTGAAAAACAGGGACAATTATGAAATTATCGCTCCTGAGGAAGTTGGTGTAGAAAAATCCTCTATTGTACTTACTGCCAGAAGTGGCAGAGCGGCTCTAAACCACAGAATAGCGGTTTTAGGTGTAGAACTTACCAAAGAGGAATTGGATATCGTTTATGGTAAATTCCTGGAATTGGCTGATAAATTACAAGTGATTGGAGATAAAGAATTAAAAATATTACTCTCTACTCATTTAGAAAAAACACTTGATTTCTAAAGTGATCTATTATAAAATTTTATAATGAAGCCACTTTTAAGTGGCTTTTTTTATGCTCAAAAATTGATTTTCACCATCATAATAAAAAATGAACAGGCGAAACTTTATCCAAAAAACGATGGCTACTTGCGGAGGTTTTGCCTTTTCTTCCAGTATTTTTTCCGGTATTTTAAGTCAAAATTTAACCAACCAAAAATTTAATTTCATGAATGATTCTCATCCCAATCTCAAATTGATAAATGCCTTTTTTCAGGCTTATGGACGTCACGATATTGAGGCCATAAAAGGAATTCTCGAAGAAAATATAAAATGGCATATTCCTGGAAATCATCCATTAAGTGGCACAAAAACCGGTGTGGATGAAGTACTTGAGTTTTTTGGAAAACTGAATAAGGCAGCATTAAAAGCCGAGCCGATTGTAATGGGCGTAAATGATAATTTCGTGATCGATTGCCATAGAAACTGGAGCAATCTGGAGGATGGGAATAATCTGGATAGTATGTCCTGCTTGCTTTGGAAAATTGAACAAAACAAAATTGTGGAAGTGCATAACTTCCCTGCCGATCAGCAGGTAGTGGATTTATTTTTTATGGAACACTATAAATAATCACCATATTCCCCTGTAAATAAAAACTCCATTGGCATCATCTATGACCAATGGAGTTTTTTTAGGCAATATCTTCTTATTTCTTATCCAGGAAAGTTTCTATCACCCAGTTTCGTCCCTCTTTCTTCAGCAAATCCATTGCTTTTTTTGGACCCCATGAGCCAGCAGCATAATTTGGAAAATCATCTGCCTTAGTCCCTTGCCAGTGGTTTAGAATAGGCATAATTAAACTCCATGCGGCTTCTATTTCATCTGCTCTCATAAATAAAGTAGCATCTCCTTCAATCACATCCAGTAAGAGGGTTTCATATGCCTCTGGCGTTCCTCCATCATAGGAATCGGAATAATTGAAAGACATTTCCACGGGTTGTACATTCATTTCCAAACCAGGCTCTTTTGCCTGAAAACACAATTTAATGCCCATTTCCGGCTGAATATGGATGATTAATAAGTTGGAAGTGGAAGCATGAGAAATATTGCAAGGAAATAACTGATGTGAAACCGGCTTAAATTCTATGGTAATGGTAGAAGATTTTCGTTTCATACTTTTCCCTGTTCTCAGGTAAAATGGCACTCCTTTCCATCTCCAGTTGTCCACTAAAAGTTTAAGCGCCACAAAAGTTTCTGTATTCGATTCCGGGTCAACCCTGGGGGATTCTCTGTACCCCACTACTTCTTTTCCTTTGATTTCACCTGCAGCATACTGCCCTCTTATGGCATTTTCCTCAATCTCATCGGGGATAAATTTTCTCACCGAATGCAACACATCCACTTTCCTGTTTCTGATATCATCGGCAATGTAGGTGACCGGAGGCTCCAGCGCCACCATACATAAAATTTGCAACAGGTGATTCTGAATCATATCCTTTAAAGCTCCGGAATGATCATAATAATTTCCCCTGTGTTCTACTCCAACATCTTCAGCCACTGTAATCTGCACATTGTCGATATAATTCCTGTTCCAAAGGGGCTCAAATATGGCATTGGCAAACCTGAAAGCCAGAATATTCTGAATGGTTTCCTTTCCCAAATAATGGTCAATCCTGTAAATCTGACTTTCTTCGAAACTATTCGACAATTTTTTATTTAGTTCCTTAGCACTTTCAAGGTCTTTTCCAAATGGCTTTTCTACCACAATCCTGGCCCGTTTTTTATCGGCAGCCAATCCGGAAGATTTTAAGTTTTCTGCAATTGGCTCAATAAACTTGGGAGCCACCGAGAGATAAAAAACTTTCTGTGATTTCATTTTCCATGATTCTTCCAGGCGATCTACCTTTCCCGAAAGTTTACCATAAGCCTCAGGATCAGTGAAGTCTGCTCTTACATAGTAAATACAATCCAGGAATTCCTCCAGCTTTTTCTCATCCACTATCCCTCTTCTCGAAAATTCTTCAATTCCTCCTTTCAGCAATTCCCTCAAAGAATTATCATCATGTTCATGATGACTTACTCCCAACAATGCGAAATTCTTTGGCAGCCAGTTATCCAGAAATAAATTATATAATGCAGGAGCAAGCTTTCTTTTACTTAAATCTCCTACTGCACCAAAGATTACAACAATGGTGGCATCTTGTTTTTTTACCGCTTCAATCATCGATTAAAGTGTTTAAGAGTATTTTTAAAATGATTTTTTGCTTAAAAGATCTTTCTTCCCTTATTCCCACTCGGTATGAAATATTCCATCTTTATCCACTCTTTCATAGGTATGTGAACCAAAGAAATCTCTTTGTGCCTGCACTACATTTAATGGCAGCCGCCCTGATCGGAAAGCATCGAAATAAGAAATAGTACTGGATAATGCTGCAATTGGAATACCCGCTTCAATTCCCGTGCTGATAACTTTTCTGGCATCTTTTTCCAAAGTAAGAATAGTAGAAGCAAAATCTGGTGAAGTGATCAGGTTAAATAATTTAGGATCGGCTTTATAAGCCTGCATGATATCCTCTAACAATGCCGCTCTTATGATACAGCCTCCCCTCCAAATCTTTGCAACCGTTTCTAAATTCAGGTTGTAACCATATTCTTCAGAAGCATTGCTTAATACAGCCATTCCCTGTGCATAAGTGATGATAAAAGCAAAATAAAGTGCGCTTTCCACCTGACTTACGAAGGCTTCTTTATCTACAGAAGGAGCACTTCCGCATCCTTCATAAATAGAATCAATGGTAATTCTTTCAGATTTGAATGAAGATAATTCCCTCATGGTCACCGCCATATCTATTGTAGGAATTGGCATTCCAAGATCCATGGCATTTTGGGAAGTCCATTTTCCAGTACCTTTTTGCTTTGCCTTATCTAAAATTAAGTCAACCAAATGCCTTCCACTTTCATCATCCTTCACCTTAAAAATTTTAGAAGTAATTTCCACCAAAAATGACTGCAATCTACCCTCATTCCACTTAGTGAAAACTTCCTGCATTTCATCATTATCCAACCCTGCCACGTTTCTTAAAAGATCATAAGCTTCGGCAATCAGTTGCATTAAGCCGTACTCAATTCCGTTATGCACCATTTTCACATAATTACCAGCGGATTTTGGACCTAAATATGCTACACACGGATCGCCATTTACTTTAGCTGATACTGCTTCCATAATAGGTTTTACTGATTGGTAAGCTGCCTCTGGTCCGCCAGGCATGATACTAGGCCCTCTTCTCGCACCCTCTGCTCCACCAGAAACACCCATTCCAAAGAAATTAATTCCTTTTTCCTCCAGTTCCTGACTTCTTCGGTTGGTATCTGTAAAATAGGAATTTCCACCATCTATAATTAAGTCCCCTTTATCCAGCAAAGGAATCAAATCCTGTATTACACCATCAACTGGTTTTCCTGCCGGAACTAAAAGCATAATCTTTCTGGGTGAAGAAAGTGAACTTACAAATTCCTTAATTGAATCGGTACTTTTTATTTTTCTGTCCTCAGCCTCTTCCTTTAATGCATTTACCTTTTCTTTATCAAGGTCTAACCCTACTGTGGAGAAACCATTATCTGCCACATTTAAAATAAAATTTCTTCCCATTACACCTAGCCCCACCATTCCAAAGTCGTAAAGTTCTTCTTTCATTTTAATTATTTCTTAGATGATTATTAAATTTTGATTTTGAAGTTGTAAAAAAAATAATGCTCCAGCCTTAAGATCTTTATTGAGCTGAATTTAATGACCAGTTACTACTTATTTTATGATAAATCAAAAGGAGTAAACTGATATTTTTTTTACGTAAAATTACGTAAACTAAAAATTAAAAACATTACCCATAAAGATAAAAGCAAGTCAACCCAAAAATCACTAAAGCATTAAATATCAATCAATTAACGTTAAATGAAGGTTTTATCAATTTAAACTTCCCACAAATGTAGCTAAATAATCCGCAGAATAACAACTAAGTAACCTTAAGTGCCAGTCCCAATTGATTTTGTACCAGTTCAACCATTTAAAATTAAAAATAGTTTGGATGGGTTCCATCAGGGAAATATTAGGTATTATTTCTATTCGAGGTAATAATTCCTAAGCCTCTCCAAATCCTGCCGTCCCACATTTAAAGCTTTTTCAAAATATTTTTCGAATGATCCAAAAGTTTTTATCAATTCTCCAAAAGCTACTTCCAGATATTCTTCTCTCACTTCCAATATAGGCCTTACCAACTCAGGGTCAATACTTTTCGACACTTCATTTAATAGCTTTTCGTTATGTTTTTTTCTGTAATAATTGGTAAGTAGATAATCTGCAATTACAGTTTCTTTCGATACACCAAGGGCTATCAGAATCAGGGCTGCTCCAAAACCAGTCCTGTCTTTTCCGGCACTGCAATTAAAAACCAGAGGCACTTCAGAATTAAGCAACAATTGGAAAAGTGCTTTATATTGCGGATAAGCCTTATTGGCGTAATATTTATTCGCAGCTTTCATTAATGCTACTCCATCAACCATTTCCTCTCCTCCTGAATCGATCATTTTGCGAATGGCCTGAAAACCATAGGCTCCGGATATTATAGGATAATTGTGAATAGTAATATCCATATAACCCGGTAGGCGATGTGGCGCCTTTTCTACTTCATCAGTTCTTCTAAAGTCAAAAACTGTTTTGAGGCCTAGGTTTTCGATTTCACGGAAATCATTATCGGTAAGCAGGTCCATTCTATTGGCCCTGAAAATTTTCCCCCACTTCACTGTTTTACCATCTTCTGTAGAATATCCGCCAAGATCTCTGAAATTATCCGTCCCTTCCAATTTCACTAACCGCTTTGGGTGTGGCTTCATAAATTTTTTTGTGTAGGTAAAAAAATAGGGTTTTTTAATCCTCAGTAAAGATAAAAAATAATTATTCGCTTTCTACTTGTTCCTTTTGCCCTATAACTTTTTTGTATTTCCGTGGCTTAGCAACTGCTATGCTCCTTTAAAACGTATCGTTCCGGGAAAAAATAAAAGATGTAAAAAGCGAATATTATTAATTCAACTTTACTTAATCCTCCGGATAAGGTATAAATATAAAGTTCACAAAATCTTTATCCACCACAAAAAGGCAACAAAATTCATCTGGATCTTTATAAGCTTCTTTAAATGCATCTAGTTTTTCAGCATCTACCAGTTTCCTCTGTAAGAACTCATCCAGATAGGAAATGTTAAAATTCCAATCTGTTCCTACTTCTTCCTTACCTAAAAGCTTCTGGCCAATTTGTAAATCAGACTTTGAAATTGGAAAAATCGGGTAATCCGAGATTTTCCGGATTTTAATCTGATAGGCACCTTCTTTTAAAGTATTGGAAACTTTAGCGAAGTCACCAGTTATTTCTCCTAGATATTTCCCGTTTAATTCTGGACTATTTTCCATTGTACTAATTTGATTTTGATATGGAAGCTGTCTAAAGTAAAACCATTCAGCTGCGAATGGCAGATTTTGTTCTATGTTTCCACAGGTGGCTACCCAGCCATTTTTTCGTTACAAAGATGGATATCCATTCTCCCCAGAGCCCCCCCTGCTTTAGACAACTTCATGCAAAGTTCTCATTGTCAAAGTTAAAAACAAAGGTTTATAAAAAATGATTGAGGAATTAAGCTTTAGAAATTCGATTGGGTTTTATTTGTTTTGTGAATTTTTATTTCAATCCCTGAGCTCATAAATCCTACATGGCTGGTTTCAATTAGCAAGCTATGGGACAAGTGTCATTTTTTGCATGAAATCTCCAATTTCCAATTGGTGGACGACTTCCATGCCATTGGTAACTTTACCGAATATGGTATATCTGCCATCCAGATGTGGTGTAGGAGAATGAGTGATAAAAAACTGGCAACTTTCGGTATCCTTGCCTGCGGATGCCACTCCTACATAACCTTCATCATCATAATAAGTATCCGCAAATTCCGATCTTATGGTTTGGGGTAATCCACCAAAACCATCACCCCTTGGGCATCCGCCCTGCACCACAAAGTTAGGTGCTACCCTGTGAAAAGTTTTTCCATCAAAAAAACCTTCTTTAATTAAAGAAGTATATAAACTTGTGGTTCCCGGAGTCTTTTCCACAAACAATTTGAATTCTATTTCCCCTTTATTGGTTTCCACTTTTACTTTTTGATTTTTCTTAATAGAGGCTACTTCCAGCCAGTCTATTTCAGATTTGGAAGTTTTGGGTAAACTGGCAATTGCGCCTTTTCCTTCAATATAATTAATGGTTTTCTCCAGTTCCAGCCAGGCTTCTATATCCAAAGGAAGGTTCAGGTTATCTCTGGTTTCATATAGAAAATCCAGATTGTCATAGGATTCCTTCAGATTAAGAGCCTCATCTCTGAAGGCCTGTGCCGCATAATAAACCAGGGAAATGTCTTTTGATTCAATGGCATATTTTAAAGATTTTTTAAAATCTTCCGGTATTGAACCTTTAAATTTCACAGCTTTACCATAGTGGGCTCCTTTTCTAAATGCCAACATAGCCTCGATAGCAGCTGTTCTAATTACCGGAGCTATTTTTTCATTATAAAGCTGGTTCTGCAAAAAACTAAAATGATGGAATCCTTTACCCATAGCCTGCACAATGGCAGCTTTTTCGTAGTTATTTTCAATTTGAGAATAATAGTGATAAACAAAATCATCCATTTCCTTCAGGGAAGCCATATTAAAAACAGTTCCAATTAAAATGGACCGAATTCTCCAGTTTTTCTCAACTTTTGCTCTGTCAATGTATTTCCTTAAATCTGCCTTTATTCCTTTTTTGGAAAAATATTCTGCTGCCACTATACCTACATTTACATTTTCATCATCTAAAGCTTTCCAGATTTCTTCATTAATAAAATTATAATCCAGTTTATCAGCTGCCCTAATCGCATTTAATCTTACCCGATAATCGGGGTCAGAGGCAATACCATTTTTAATGGTTTCCATGCTATGAGAATCTTCAAAGTTTTGGAGGGCAATTATAGTGTTCATCCTTACATATGCTGCCGAATCGAATCGTGCTGAATTGGCTATTTGGGTGGCATATTCACTAAATGATTCATCTCCAAATCGCGATAAATAATTAGCCGCTATTATTCTTGTTTTAACCCAAACATTGGGGTGTAAAAATTCTGCGATTTTTTCTTTGGTAAAGGAAGAATGGTAACCTTTTACTCCCGCCCGGTATAAACCCAGTGCCTGACCGTATTTTAAACTATCATTTGACAGACTGAGCATGGCCAGATAATCAGGAGTTGATTCATTGGCACATTTTCCCAATGCTTCAAGGATTTTTATCTGGATCTCTGGGTTATTTTCAATTGCTAAAGCTTTTTTCAGGGAGTTTTCAGCCTTATTATTTCCTGTCTGGCCCAGGGCAAATGCTGCGCTCACTTTTAATTCCGATGGAAAATCACCTTTTAAAACCTCCTGAAGTTCGGGAATGGCGGCACTATCCTGAACAGAAGCCATTCCATTAATTGCAACCTTTTGGGCGATTTGGTCATCTGAAAAGAAATACGCTGTCAAACTATCCGTTTTTCTGGCATCAACCAGGTTATAAATTTCCTGATATCCCTGGTTGGAAAAAAAATGATTAGTAAAATTTCTTTCTTGTCCATTATCAATAACTTTGTTACAGGAAATTGATAAAATTGCAAGAAAAAAAGTAAGCAGATTTTTTTTTTGCATTATTTAATTTCTGGTATTTTCATTAATCTCTTTCTAACAAAGAGATGATAAATTTCAAAAAACAGAGTGCATTTAACTATCCAATGGAAATATACAAAAGTCAATTCATCGAAATTCAATTTTTCAAAAAAGATTCCATCATAAGGAATTCATGGTCTCCTAATACCTGTATTATGCAGGAAGGTGAATTTAAGTCGGAATTGCTCAAAATTGTGGAATCCATCTCCCAATTCAAACCAAAATATCTGCTGTCCATAGCTACAGAACTCTTTTTTAATATGAGTCCGAATCTGCAGGAATGGGCAAAAGAAAATTTTATAGATAAGGCTTTTAATCTCGGGATTACTAAAATTGGGGTTGTCCTTAGTCCGGAAACTTTCGATAAAAACAATATCCAGGAACAAATTGACCAAACCTTTGATCTCCCTCTACATTATTTTTCGAATGAAAAAGAAGCCAGGGTTTGGCTGGAGAAATTTTAAGACCTTAAACCTGTTTAACTTCCAACTCAGTTTTTTTCTCTGCCTGTAATCTGGCCAGTTTCCTTGCCTGTAATTTCTTTTGATATTTGGATTGAACTACATCTATAATTATGAGTACAGCAATTACAAAGTAGAAAGTAGTTTTGCTCATTGGAGTGATCTCATTTCCAAAAATGTAGATATGCGCCAAATGACCACCTTCTGTTAATAACATAATACCGACAATAAAAAGAATAAATAACCCAAGCACTTCATACATTCTGTTTTTTTGCAAGAATGTAGAAACTGTACCCGATAGCCAAATCATCAGTAAACCTCCTATGATTATGGCTGTAGCCATTACCCAGAAAACTTTAGTGAGTGCCATGGCACTAAGGATGGAATCGAAAGAGAAAACGATATTCATTAATATTATCCAGAATATAATGGTATTTACAGAAGCTTCTTTCTTTTTTCCATGATCAGCCTCTTCAAGACTTAGCATATGGATAATTTCCTTTGTTGCGGTATAAAGAATAAAAATGCCACCAATCAGCACAATAAGGCTGTGGACATTCATTTTAGCAGATAAAATATCGGGAATATCGAATTTTAAGAATGGATCCTGAAAATATTCTATTACGGAGATAAGCACGAATAATAACCCAATTCTAAGGATCATTGCCACCCCTATGCCCATCTTTCTAACAAATGCCTGTTTCTCTTTGGCCACTCTTTGAGATTCCAGGGAAATATATAACAAATTATCAAGGCCAAGAACTGCCTGAAGCAAAACCAGCATTAACAGGGTTAGGATATTTTCAATCATGTTGTTTGTTTTTTCAGGTTAGTTATCATTTCTAATGAAAAAAGGTGAAATTAAATTCCACCTTTATAAGTGCCAGAATTTCGCTACGGGTTACAAATTATATGGTATTTTTTTCTGTCCTAGCACTTATATAATTCCTTTAAAGTTATCAGATCAAAAAATAAATACAAATAGAATTATGTTTTCCTAAGGTTAATTTTTTATTTCCGGTTTCACTTCAATTAAAGAAATATCAATTTCTTCATCTTCATCTTCCACATAAAAATTATCATATTTCTCAAATAATGATTGAAGAGAAATTCTTTCCTTAGTGATATCGAATGACCTGAGTAAACAAGGAAGTAAAATAAGGTTGGTAATCATGGCGATTAAAAGAGTCGTTGAGGTCAAAGCGCCTAAGGCTACTGTTCCTCCAAAATCAGATGCTCCGAAAATCACAAAACCGAAAAACAATACAATTGAAGTATAAATCATACTGGTTCCCGTTTCTTTCAAACTTATGGAAATTGCCTTGACTACATCGAAATTATGGGCCACCAATTCCTGCCGGTATTTGGCCAGAAAGTGGATGGAATCATCCACTGATATCCCAAAAGCAATACTAAACACCAAAACAGTACTTGGTTTCAATGGCACATTTAAAAAGCCCATTAACCCGGCAGTGACTATCAATGGAACCATGTTAGGAACAAGGGAAATGATAATCATCCTGACATTTTTAAATAATGTACCCATGATTAAGGCAATTAGGAAAAATGCGATAATCATACTGGTCCTCAGGTTGCTGATCAGGTACTGATTTCCTTTTATAAAAAGCAGGGTTGTTCCTGTAACATGGACTTCATTCTCTGTTTCTGCAAAGATAGAATCAATGGCCGGGCGAATTTTTTGATTCACCAGCGTATCCATTTTAATTGATCCCAAATCCGCCACTTTCATCGAAACCCTGATAATCTGGCCAGAGGTATCCACAAATGAATTAAGAACATCATTTTGCTGATCGGCATTTTTAAGATATCGTTGAATAAAGGCTTCGTCTCTCTTTGCCGGAAGTTTATAATCCTTGGGATTATTATTGAAATAGGCCTGGTTGGCAGCCTTATAAAAACTCACTAAGGAAACCGGGTTAGTAACTTCAGGAAGTGAAGAAAGATATGTCTCCAGTTCTTCCACTTTTTGGATATTTGATCTTTTTCTTATTCCCTTTTTCTTTTTGGTATCTACCACAATCTCCAAAGGCATTATTCCCTTAAAATTACTTTCAAAGAAAGCCAGGTCCTTCCTAATGATGCTATCTTCAGGGATATCATCTACCATAAAGGCAATTGCCCTGATTTTCCACATACCAACTAATGAAACACAAACCAAAACAATGGTAATAGCATAAACTGTCCCTCGATGATAATTAATTAATTTATCAAAAAACAACAGAATTTTGTTGATCGGCTCAAAACTTAAATGCCTGATATGCCTGCTTTCTGGTGCCGGCCGGTAGGAGAATACTGCTGGAATAAAAATAATACTGATAAGGAAAGTTCCAATGATATTGATGGTAGCAACAATTCCAAATTCTTTTAAAACACTTATATCAGTAAAAGTTAGTACGAAAAAACCTATGGCAGTAGTCGTATTGGTAATTAAAGTTACTATACCTATTTTCCTGATAATTCTACTTAATGCCTTGTTTTTATCGCCATGGAGAGCATATTCCTGATGGTATTTATTTAAAAGGTAAATACAATTGGGAATACCGATTACTACCAAAATTGGAGGTAGTAATCCGGTAAGCATGGTAATTTTGTAACCCAGTAGGGCAATGGTTCCAAGTGTCCAGATGACCACCATTCCTATCACTGCGAGAGAAAATATTACTGGAGAAAAGGAACGGAAAAATAAAAAAAGGATTACTCCGGTAATGATCAGTGAAAATACAAGGAACATATTAAGCTCCTTTTTTACCTGAGACTGAATTGAAGTTCTCACATAAGGAAGCCCAGCATAGTGAAGATGGATTCCGGTAGATTCACTAAATTCCTCCCCTGCCTCGGTAATTTTATCCACCACATTTCCCCTTCTTTTCGAATTGAGATATTTCTCATCCATTGAAATCAGGATCACTGTAGCTAAATTTTCAGGATTAAAAAGCCGCCCTTCAAAGTATTTTAACTGAAAGGTAAATTTTAAAATACTATCCAGTTCTGCCTGAGTAGTGGGGTTTTGACTAAATATTTTTGGACTTTCAAACTTTTTTTCTGCCTTATTATTTAAAAGATAATAAGTTTTTGGGATGGATACTACATCTATTATACCTTCCTGTTCTGAAATAAAATCATTGAATTCAGCAAAGGCATTAAACTTTTCCAGTTGGTAAAGAGAACTGTCTTTTATCCCTATGGCAAACATATTGGCATCTTCTCCAAACACCCGATTGAATTCACTGTAATAAATCATATCAGGATCATCGGGAGGAACTATCTTCATAAAGTCATATGATAGTTCAGCTTTTCTACCAAAAAATCCCATTAATGCTGTTAAAACCACCAGACCAATGATCAGGGAAAGTCGGTTTTTAAGAATAAATTTTGCCAGCCAGGTCCACATGTTACTAATGAATTTCCCTCAACAGGGTTTGAATTTTATTGATGCCCAACAAAAAATCAGGGCTGAAATTATTTATTTAAGGTTTAGGTCCGATTATCGGACTAAACTTTTTAGTAAAAGTTTAACATTTTAATTGCCGCAACAGCTGCTTCTACCCCCTTATTCCCATGTTTTCCTCCAGCTCTGTCCAATGCTTGTTGCAAATTGTTAGGTGTTAATACTCCAAAAATGACAGGTTTGTTATATTTAAGCGATACATTGGTCAATCCATGAGCTACTGCATCACAAATAAAATCAAAATGTTTGGTCTCTCCCTGAATGACACAACCAAGGCAAATCACAGCATCAATTTCCTCAAGCTGGGCCATATATTGAGCACCCAGGCTTAGTTCATAAGCTCCGGGAACTTCTCTTTTAATGATATTATCTTTTAGGGCACCTTCTTTCAAAAGTGTTTCTTCCACGCCTTGATAAAGTGGATTGGTAATCTGCTCATTATATTCAGAAATGACTATACCAAACTTTTTCTGGGAAATATCTGCCAGGTTTTCCTTATTATATTCACTTAAACTTTTTAATGAAGAGGCCATTTATTATTAATTATATTTTTGGGTTTCATTCAAAGGATGCAAAGTTAGTAATTCTTTAGTTAAAGGCTGCGAAAAAGCATTCAAGCTTTAATGCTATCTTACTTCCTTCAATTTAAAAAAATCAGGCTCGTTAATTAGCAAGTGTATAGCTCGCCTTCCGGGTAATGGTGAAAAAACTGTTATCTATTTGATTAAAAATAACTTCCTGATACTCAGGGTAAATAAAGGTAATACCGTTTATCTGGTTCACACCATATTTCCCATCTCTTAGCAAAATAATATAGTCATTCCCACAATCCTGCACTTCCTCATATCGTGGGTAAAGAATTGAAAAATCCTTACTTGAAATCATTCCGTATTTTCCATCTTTTTTTATAATGAAGTTGCCGAAAGCTGATCTTTGAATATTATCCCATTCGGGAGCAATGACTTTTTTTTCCTGTTTATTTATAATGCCAAACTTGCCCTCCTGCTTTATTTTAGCAAATCCCTTTTTAAAAGGATATACTTCTTCAAATTTTGGTTGGATTACGAATGATTCTCTTTTGTCAATATAGCCCCATCGACCATTAAGTTGAAAGCCGGCCAGGTTTTCGGAAAAATTCTGCACATTTTCATACCTGTTAGAAATTCTGATTCTCCCCAAGTAATCAAGAAAGCCATAACTATTCATAATTTTGGCCCTGAATAATTTTTCACCCGACTGTTGGTCTACTTCAAGTC
The DNA here is from genome assembly GCF_000379765.1 of Flexithrix dorotheae DSM 6795. Lineage (GTDB taxonomy): Bacteria > Bacteroidota > Bacteroidia > Cytophagales > Flammeovirgaceae > Flexithrix > Flexithrix dorotheae. The sequence continues at coordinate 59,467 of NZ_KB903487.1, read as the reverse complement.
CGCTAAAAGCCTTAAAGTTGGGCGCATCTTTTTCCTCAATATCCATGAAAGTCATCTGCCCTTTTTTGTAAACTTTTATGATGCCATCGTCCGATGGTTTTGATATTGAATCGTATACTGGTTCCAGCATAAGTGATCCAAATTGATTAAGCAGGCCCTTCTTTCCCTTCTCTTCGATTTCTACGCAGCCACTTTCCAGCACTTTATATTTCAGGGAGCTTTTGTATAGCTCAATTCCCGAAGGATTAACAGTTCCCCATTCGTTGTTGTCATGGAAAACAAAATATTTATGGTTAATAACCTGAATATCATCAATATAAGGACTAATTATCCACTTACCATCGCTGTCAATTACACCAAAAAGACCGCCTTCTGCTACAGGAGCATAATCGTGCTTAAAAGGTTTGGCATTTTCAAAAGAAAACACCGGGTTCAGTTTTTTATCAGTAAAGATTTTCTGCCCATTTGCTTCTATCAGGTAAAACTCATTGGAAAATTCACTAATAAAATCGTAATTTCCATTGGTAATATTTTCGCCTTTGGTATTGAATAGTTCTGGCTGATTAAGCTTTGTTGCTCTAATTAAGCCTGATTTGTCCAGTGAGATTTTATCATAGGCTATCGGGATAATATTTTGCCATTTAGAATTAATCACACCAACCTTATTTCCACTTTTTATGATTAATAAATCGTCAACCAGATGTGTGAGATTAAGATTTGTATCAAAGCCAAAGAGTTCATTCTCTTTATTTACCCATCCTGCTTTTCCATTCATAAAAATTTGAAAAACATCTGGAGCAATATTTTGAAGACTGTCACAATATAAATCCAATTCTTTTTCTGAAGAGGGTTTTGCAAGGGAAAACCGCGTGAAGGGAGTAATGTTCAATTCCTGGTTTTTGCCCACAATTGATTTATTTCTAAAATCAACCAACACATTTCCGTTGGGCTCAATAATTCCAAAGCGATAATCTTTTATTGCAATGGCTTTTCCGTGTTCGAAAGGAAATACTTCAATAAAAGATAAGTCACTTATTTTCTCCCCTTTAGAATTATAGATTTCCCACAATTGCATATCATTTAACCCGGCAAAAATACCGTCACCAAGCTCCTTCAACTGATTGTATTTACAGGGAATCAATTCCTTTCCGTTGAGGGAATAAAGCCCAACTTTTCGCTGGTCTTCAGTTTGAATTTGTGTTTTAAAAAACTGGCCTGTTTCATCTCTTTCCAGTTGGGTAAACTGAGGTTGAATTACAAAACTTCCATCTTCAGCAATTGCTCCATAGGTAATGGCCCAGTTGTCACTATTGAGCATCCCAACCTTTGCAATCTGTTGTTCAAAAAAATTAATGGAATGGAATTGAGGAGAAACAACTTCTTCACCCTTCACCGTAATCAAACCCCAAAAACTACCTTGTTTAAAGCCTACTTTATCATTATAAAATTTGGGCAGGCTATCTGTATTGGCCCAGCCCAGTGAATCGTATTTACAATCAATCAGGTATTTTCCTTTTTTATTGATTAGTCCAAATTTTCCATCCAATTTCACAATTGCATTTCCTTCAGCAAATGGAGAGGCTTTTTGGAAAATAGGCTCTACCACTATTTTATTTTTCGATGGCAGGATATAACCAAAAAGCTGATTTTCTTCCGATTGAAAAGGGACGGGAAATTCCGATTGGCCCCAAACCAGATTTGATAAAATACAGGTAAAAAAAATACTAAAAGCTAATTCCAAAATGGTTTTGGAAAGTTTAAAAAATTTCATTGCCAACACGTATCCTTTCGGGTATTACTTTTTCTTAAAACCCAAAGGTATGGCTTTGGGCTGAATTTAGCTTGCTTAATTCCTTATGAAACAATCTTTAGGATTTAAACCGGCTTATTTATATATCGGTTATAAATATCTTTTATTGATTCATAAGTATTGTTAAATGCAACAGATTCCACTTCATTAGCAGTAAACCATCTAATTTCTTCAATATCTTCCTCCAATTGTGGTTTTGCATTTTGATCATTTTCACAATTCATCAAATACCAATGGGTCTCTTTTAAAATATCCTTTCCTTTTTGAATATAAGTATGCCAGGTTTCTCCAATTTTTTGATTTAGACTTACTTCAATACCACATTCTTCGTTTACTTCTCTCACTGCCGCTAATTCAATTTCCTCCCCTTTTTCCACCTTTCCTTTTGGTAAATCCCACTTTTTCCACCTGGAAATAAATAAAAACTGCTCATCCTTTTTTACAAGACCTCCTGCCGCTTCAATAAGCTTAAATTTTGATTTGAGCTTCTCAATCACTTTTTTATAATCACTTACCTTAAATACCATATGAGCCTTGCCTTTTATTTTGCTTTCCACTGCCATCTGGTAATGTTCCCAAATTTGCGAAAATGAAGCATTACCCAAAACATACATTTTTTCACTTTCTATATATTGAGTTTGGGCAGGCAGGATGTCAAAACAAATTTCATTGGTAAAAAATCTCATATTTTTGATATTGTTTAAAATACTCGAATTGATTTGGACATGGAAGTGAGTACAGCCGAATAAGAAGGTCTTGAAACCACAAATAATATGCTTGTGGCAAAATCAGATATGAGCCTCATTAATTTCGGAGAAATTGAAAGTATAATCACACTTTGAATGAAAGGTCCCACAAGCTTTATTTCTGATAATTAATTTTAGCAGGAAACTTTGAATAATCAGCATCATCAGAAGAAAAATTCTGGGTAGCCTTAAACATAGGCGGTTGATCTGAATCTTTAGGCACATCCAGAAAAACACCACAACCCAAAAACACATATTTCTGGTTTTCGATATTTGCCCTGTGACCTGGAGATTTCATCCATTGGGTTACCATCGCTCTTGCAGCATTCCAATAAGTATGATTTTTTATAGGCTCTCCTCTAAATTCCAGGCTGAAATACCCCCCGTTTTGTGAAGGAAGATAAAAGGATTCCCCTTCTTTCATTTCAAGAGCGTAAGAATAGGCAATATTTTCACCGGCATAAATATTTTCCAATCCCACCAGCTTTAGCCGGTCACTCAAATGCTTTTTCCCTTTTACTTTACTGGTATGACTTACAAACCTGTACTTTACCATATCTCTGGAATGTTCAAAAGCCGCTTTTTCCAATGCCTTGGAATATTTGAAAGGGGGGAGAGCATTTAAAACTCTTTGCCGGTTAGTTTCATAAAAAATAGCCGCATGAAGTAATGCATAATCTATTTCTTCAAAATTGATTCTCTCGTGTACTGGCTCATATTTCTGAAAGGTAGTATACTCGAAATCCTGGTACATGGAATCTGTCCACTGTGCATTTACAGTAAATGGGGAAAGACAAATTACCAATATTAATATCTTAAAGAATGGATTCATTATAATTAGAAAACTGACAAAACGAATTAAAGGTTATCTACTAAATCAACATTAAAAATTGGAAGATAAATATTTTCCAGGTTCAAAATAATTAAAAAAATGCTCTTTTGTGAATAAAAAGGCCTTTTCAAAGGATTATTTTTCATTCCAATCCTAAATTGATTGCCCCATATCTTTTTCCTCTATTAATTAAAATTGCAAACCATTTTAAATTCTTTCTAAGCAGATAAAAATAAAGCCTTTCCCATTTATCGAGAAAGGCTAATTATTTTAGATCAAATTAATAGAATTACAACTTGATATAAATTTTCTTTCGGTAGAGTATCCAAACTGGGATAAAGCACATGAATGCATAAAACAAGGCCCAAAGCAATGAGGCCATTTTAGGATCCATTCCAAAATCCACTAGACCATTATAAAAAACTGACCGCAAAGAAAATAAATTGAAAATTGTATAAAGAATTCCGGACAATACATAAGCAGTAATGGCATTGGCTCCGAATATCAGTCCTATTTTTGTCCATTTTTTATATCCTAAAACATCCACAAACCAAATTGAACAGGCTAGAGTAAGACCCGCCAGGCCTGAAGAATATAACACATAAGAACTTGACCAAAGGTTTTTGTTTATAGGGAAGAACCAATCCCAAATTCCCCCCAGAATAAAACTTAGAAATCCAAAGGTGAATAACCACACTATTTTTTTATTTTGATCCATGTTGCTAATAATCAGGTGTCCGGCCAACATTCCCGTAATTCCTGTGACAATAGCCGGGAAAGTACTTAACAACCCTTCAGGGTCCCAGTTTCCCTGATATAGCCTGCCAGGAACTAGCAGACTATCAATATAGGCTGCCAGGTTTTTTCCTGGTTCTAAAACTCCAATCCCTACACCCGGAACAGGAATTAGCATCATAGCCGCCCAGTAAAGCAACAAGGTTATTCCTCCAATTTTAGCCTGGGTTTTCCAATCTGTATGAAGAAATAAAAGCCCACAGGCAAAATAACAGATTGCGATTCTCTGAAGGACACCCGGAATTCTTAAATTCATAAAATCGAATTTTGGAAAAAGAGCCAGAAATATCCCCAAAGCAAAAATCTTTAAAGACCTTATTACTAATTTTTTTATTATTTCTGACTTAGGTTTATTTACTTCTAATTGTTTGGTAAATGCGAGCGTAATGGAAACTCCCATTATAAAAACAAAGAAAGGAAATACCAGGTCAGTTGGAGTAACACCATGCCATGACGCATGTAAAAGCGGAGGGTAAACATTTGACCATGAACCTGGTGTATTTACTATAATCATTCCTGCAATGGTAAGCCCTCTGAAGGCATCAAGGGAAATTAACCGTTGCTGAGTTTTGTTTGTTGCTGTTTTTGTTGCTTCCATATAATTTAAAAATAAAAATTTCAAGCCTGAGAATTTCTCATTTACCCATACCTGAAATTCAAGTAAAGTCGCCAGATAAAAACTGGAAAGTAAAATTATAAAAAAAATGTGTCCGAGCACATTTAATCAATCACCAAACAAAGCCTATCCCCCAATTTGTAGTATAATTTCAGGCATTAACAAAATTCACCTACAAAAATCGCTAATTAGTCGCAGCGTTTTGGAAGTTTCTTCCGTGATTAAAAACAGACACAGCGTAAATAATCTTTCAACCAGCTTATTTTCTTTAAATTAAAAATAAGCTCAACTAACTCATTTAGGCCTACAAAATAATCAATTGGTAATGGAGCTCTTCACCATTGGCTAATTTATTAAATTACTCAGGATGTTTGTGGATTAAAACCCGCAAAAATTTCCTCAATTCACTAATTAAATTCAATACCTGAACTGGTAATCTAATTGAAATCAGACCACATAATTGTGGAAATTAAAGTATCAAAATCATTAAATTAGGTAATGGTTTTGGTAACCTGACACTTTAATTCAATCTCTTTATGGCTATCTAATTTAGCCTGGGGATTATGCGAAATCTTATTTGTTAAAAAACTCAACTTTAAATAATTATGAAAATCTTTCCCAAGATAATTAAACTTTGGCCAGCATTCTTTTTTCTGGTTTTAATGGGGCTGCAAGGCTGCGAGGATAAATGCGAAAGTGTTTACACCTACATGACTTACGAACCTGTATATATGTCTTTTGCTGAGCTGAGGAGTGCTATTACTGAAACTACTCCCCAAACCATAGAAACTCCGGGGAAAATTTATTTGTATGATAATTATCTCCTCATCAATGAAGTAAATAAGGGAATTCATGTAATTGATAATGAAAATCCCGCTTCTCCCCAGAAATTAAAATTTATTGAGATTCCCGGAAATGTGGATATGGCGGTAAAAAACGGTTTTTTATATGCTGACAGCTATGTGGATTTGGTAGTGTTGGATATTTCTGATATCAATTCTGTGAAGGAAGTAAACCGGGTGGAGGATGTATTTCCAATTCATGTAAATTGGGAAAGACATTTTACTTTTGATCAAAGCCAGGGAGTTGTAACAGACTGGATAGAAAATGAAGTAACAGAAACCAGAGATTGTGGATCAAATCAGGTAAGCGTTTGGAGAGAAGGCGTATTTTTTGACCTTTCAAATGCGCAAAGAGGCAATAGTACAAACTTTACTCCTCCTTCCTCCCCAACAAGTATTGGAGGTTCAATGGCGAGGTTTACTGTGGTGGATAATTATTTATATACTGTTGATGAATCCTCGCTTAATCCATTCGATATATCATCCCCATCCGATCCAGTGAAAGGAGACCAAATCTGGACTGGATTTGGGATTGAAACCATTTTCCCTTACAAAGATCATTTATTTCTTGGCGGACAGACAGGAATGCAAATATTCAGTCTGAAAAATGCAGCTGCCCCAGAGTTTGTTTCCAATTATGCACATATCAATAGCTGTGATCCTGTAGTGGTAAATGACGATTATGCCTATGTAACCCTCAGAAGTGGAAATCCCTGTGTAGAGGTTGTCAATCAATTGGATGTACTTGATATTTCTGAAATTGAGAATCCCAAACTGCTTAAGTCTTTTTCTATGCAAAATCCCCATGGGCTGGGTATAGATGGAAACAATTTATTTATATGTGAAGGAGAATTTGGTCTTAAACATTTTGATGCCGCTGATCCACTAAAAGTTGGTGAAAACATGATTTCCCATTTTGACGATATGCATGCTTTTGATGTAATTCCTTATGATAACCGATTGATGATGATTGGTAATGATGGATTGTACCAATATGATTATTCTGGAAATGAATTAAAACTTTTAAGTACCTTAACGATTGTACCAAAACCTTAAAAAATCTCCATCTAAAATATACCAGGAATGACTTTCAATAAATTTTTAAGACCGGGACTATTTATCATCTTTTTGCTCATTTCGATTTATGGGTTTTCCCAAAAAGGAGAATCAGATATAGTAAAACTCAAAAACGGAAGTGAAATAAAGGGAAAAATAATTTTGGAAGATACAGAGAAAATCGAAATTCAGACATATGACAAAAGCATCTGGGTATTTACTCACGATGAAATTGAAAGTAAAACCATCATTCCTGTAAAAACAAAAAATAAATCCATAGCAGCCAATGGACCAAGGTTTGTAAACCTTAGTTCAATTGGCTTGTTGATTGGCCGATCATTTGGCAGTAATTTCAATAGTTTTTCCAGCCCCACTGAGGCCTCCTTAAGCCTTCATACTTTTAATGGAATTCAGGTTACTCGGGGATTTGGAATTGGGGCTGGATTTGGGATTGATGGATACCAAACTATGGTGATGATGCCCCTTACTTTACAAGTCACTGGGGATATTGCTCCAACCAAAATAACGCCCTTTTATGTAGCGGCATTGGGTCATGGTATGGTTTGGCTAAAAAATGATGGTGAAACTGTTTACAAAGGAGGAACAACTTACGAAATAGGAGGTGGTTTAAAAGTCTATACTGGAGCCTCACACCATGCTTTTACTTTTTATTTAGGTTATAAAAGTCAGAAAATGTCCACTAATTATTCTGGCTGGGGATGGGGAAATTCTGGTAATGTAACCGACTCTTATACTATGAACAGAACAAATTTTCGAATTGGTTTTGCATTTTAACCCAATAAAAAGGAGGTCACATCCAGTGCAGAATCTTCTGGTATTTCCTCCATGGGTAGATGCCCGACTAAATCATAAATAATTAAATCATTGGTAGGAATTATTTCATGGAATCTGTAGGCATTTGCCACAGGAATCCAGCAATCTTCTTTTCCCCACAGGATTAAAGTTGGTACTTTTAAATCCTTTAGGTGATTTGAGTTATCCTTATAACGACTGTTTACCATCTTGAGAAAAGCCTCAGGGTTTCCTTCTCTGGTAAACAAGTCGTAATAACGGTCGGCCAACTCCTGAGTTACTTTCGACTTATTAAAATAAACTTCCCTTACAAAATCTTCTAATAAAGATTTCCTGATTACAAATTTGATAACCTTGTTTAAAAATGGCGTTTTAGCCATTCTGAAAGGAAGTGGTAATTGATTGTCGGTGATAAAGCCCGCTGCATCAATTAAAATCAGCTTTTTTACTTTTTTGGGAAACTGAAGGGCATATTCCCATGCAATCCAACCTCCAAGGGAACTTCCGGCAATACTTACTTTTTCAATTTTCAACATTCTCAGGAAGCAATCAATATATCTCAGGTAAGTTGGAATATTATATTGATCATTCGGCATTGGCCCGGTTAAACCAAAAGCAGGCAAATCCAGCCGGATCACTGTAAATTTTTTCGAAAGGATTTTAGTCCATTCATCAAAAGTGTGAAGGGAAGAAAATGAACCGTGAAGGAGAAGCAAATTGGGACCCCTTCCTTCTTTTCGATAGTGAATCAAGGTTCCTTTTACAGGTAAGAACCGTGAATGTTCATTGGTATATTTTTGAATAAGCTCAGTCACAAAAAATTGCTGGTTGTTATTGGAATAAGGTGAATCACTCGGGCCTGGCGCCCCAATCAAATATAATTTAATTAAGAAAAAATTAACTTTTCTTTAAAGGAATCAATGGTAAAAATGTTAGTAGCTTTTAGATGGGTCTATTAATAAAAACGCGTATCAGGTACATAAAGTGTCAGTAGGCATATTATAATGAAAATTTGGGAATAATTCAAAAATACGCTTAATAATCATTATCCTTTCTATGTCAAAAGATAATTCACAATTTTCTATCAGGTTGTTTTGTGTTTAAGCACATTACATCCTAATATTGAGCAGCTTTAAAGCCTATCCTAAGACAACATTAAACGATCATTTTTTTCGGATTTTTTGTTCAAACCAATTTAGAATATGAGAAAAAGCCTCAACCTGCTTATCTCGATAGGAATTCCATTATTAATCCTGATACTACCCCAATCAGTTTTCCCTTTTGAAAATTTTACCATTATAGAACAAAGGGTGGTAGCTATTTTCTTTCTGGCTGCCCTTTTTTGGGTATTAGAACCCATTCCTATTTATGCTACTTCAGTTTTGATAATTGTACTGGAACTTATGATGCTCACAGAAAGTAGCTTTGTGCTGTTCCAGGATCATGGGAACAGAGAAAACTTTGGGAATTATCTGAGCTATAAAGAAATAATGGGAACTTTTGCTTCTCCTATCATTATGCTTTTTCTGGGCGGTTTTTTCCTTGCCATGTCAGCCACTAAGTACAGACTTGATCAAAATTTAGCAAGAGTGTTGTTAAAACCATTTGGTAAAAATCCGAAAATGGTCATGCTTGGGTTGATGAGTATTACAGCTATATTTTCCATGTTCATGAGTAATACCGCTACCACCGCTATGATGCTTTCTATTCTCACACCGGTTTTAGCAGTTTTTACACCAAATGATAAGGGAAAAGTAGCATTTGCATTGGCAATTCCGGTTGCAGCAAATATTGGGGGAATTGGTACTCCTATTGGAACCCCACCTAATGCTATTGCACTTAAATATCTTATCGGTGACGATTTGGTAACTTTCAGCCAATGGATGGGGTTTGGGATACCATTTGTGATTATTCTTTTACTTTTTTCGTGGGTTTTATTGGCTGTTTTGTTTCCCATTGAAACCAAAGAAATTAATCTGGATATAAAGGGAAAGTTTTTGAAGTCTCAAAAGGCGATTATTGTCTACTTTACTTTCAGCATTACGATTTTACTCTGGTTAACCGATTTTATCCATGGAATGAATTCATATGTGGTTGCCCTTATCCCGGTGGCCGTATTTTCTGCTTTGAGTATAATCAACAAAGAGGACTTAAAAAAATTGAGTTGGGATGTTTTGTGGCTGGTTTCAGGAGGAATTGCCCTGGGTATTGCTCTGGAAAAAAGTGGGCTGGCTTTAACTGCGGTGGAAAGTATCCCTTTTGAAAATTTCCCCCCATTATTGATTGTGGTTGCCGCATCAATATTAGCTCTTACTATGGCCAATTTTATGTCAAACACCGCTACGGCTAACCTACTGCTTCCGATTATTGCTGCTCTTGGCACATCTCTAAGTAGTCTTGATGACTTTGGAGGCAATCAAATGCTTATTCTGGCGGTAACCTTTGCAGCTTCTATGGGAATGGCTTTGCCTATCAGTACACCTCCCAATGCGCTGGCCCATGCCACAGGACTAATTCAGACAAATCAAATGACAAAAGTGGGGTTAATTGTAGGACTTTCAGGAGTGTTACTTACCTATTTAATGTTGTATATTATGAACCTAATCAACTTTTTTTAAGGAAAATTTATAGAGGTGAGTAGTAAACGTTTTTTACAAAGTGTAGATTTAGACTGGCTAAAGGAGGCCTACTTTTCAAACCCTGAACAGCGCAGAAGCCTGAAAAAGGGGGATGTCCTGATGAAACAGGGTGAGAAAAATGATAAATTATATCTCATTCTAAGCGGAAGTTTAGTTGCGCATTTAACAAATGAGGAAGGAAATAATTTTGAGGTTTTTCGGTCCACTACCGATATGTTTGTTGGGGTTTATAGCTTTTTTTCAAAAACTTTTTCGAGTTATGCTACTATACTGGCAGAAGAAGATAGTGAACTGGCTTTCATTGATTCCCATCAGGATGTGGTAGAAGATGATGAATGCCGAACTTTTGTAGAGCATTTTATGCCTATTGTGGTGAGCGAAATTTCTGCAAGACAGCTCATGGCTCAAAGAGTAGCTATGGAGAAGGAAAATACCTTAAAAAAACTGCTACAAACTGAAAAAATGGCAACACTTGGCCAAATGGCTGCAGGATTAGCTCATGAATTAAACAATGCCATTGGTGTACTTCAAAGAAAAACAGAATGGCTTTCCGAAGAAATATCTGAATACCTTAATGAAAAGGATACTAAAGGAATGTTTTCCTTTTTCAAAATCGGATTAAAAAAAGGACAATTCCTTTCCAGTTCAGACGTGAGGAAAAGGCAAAAAGAATTACAAAGCAAATATCCACTTGACAATAACCTGGCGAAAAAACTGGCAAAAACCGGGTTAACCGATGATGAACTTTTACCATTTAAGGAAGAGATCTTGGAAGGTGCAGAGCGAATGAATTATTATTGGGAAATAGGATCTACATTTCACGATATGCTTTTGGCGTCAAATCATGCAGTTCATGTAGTGAAATCTGTGAAACAATTGGGAGTAGCCAATGTGGGAAAAACTGAAGATCTTGATCTTAATGAATCCATTAAGGAGGCACTTTCCTTACTAAAAAGTATCTTGAGAAGAGTTGATCTAAAACTAGAGTTGGGAGAATTAAAAACTATTTCTGCCAATAGTGGAGAACTCGTTCAGATTTGGCTTAATATCATCAAAAATGGTTGTGAAAGTATGCTGAACAGCAATACCGTGTCACCAACAATTTTGGTAAAATCTACTATGAAAGGTAGGTGGATTAATGTAATAATTGAAGACAATGGCCCTGGAATTCCCGATGATTTAAAAGATAAGATATTTCAACCCAGTTTTACCACCAAAAAAGATGGGTTATCTTTTGGTCTGGGTTTAGGGTTAGCCATAGTGCAGAGGTTGGTTGAAAATTATAGTGGAAAAATTGGGGTTGAAAGCCGACCCGGAAAAACAACATTTAAAATAAAATTACCTGTTTCCTAAATTAAAAGAAAATGGAAAAGCTGTATATAATTTGTGTTGACGACCAAAGAGAAGTTTTATCAACTATAGCCAAAGATTTAGCAGTTTTCGAAAATGACCTGATAATCGAAGAATGTGAATCGGCTACAGAAGCAGAAGAACTTATTGATGAAATTGATTCGGAAGGGGATTTTGTTGCTTTAATTATTTCCGACCATGTAATGCCTGGGAAAAGTGGGGTTGATTTCCTGAGTGATGTCAATAAAGATGAGCGATTTCCTAATACCCAAAAAATATTACTCACCGGATTAGCTACTCATCAGGATACAATTGAAGCAATTAATTCAGCCAGTATTAATCAATATCTGGAAAAACCCTGGAATAAGGAAGAATTGATAAAGTCGGTAAAGAAATTACTGACCAGGTTTATTTTAAAAACTGGGTTGGACTACCAAAAATATCTTCCTCTTACTGATCAGGAAACATTATTTGAAATATTAAAGAAACAAGGGTAAAAAATAAAAAAAAACGGACTGTCAAATAGTTTTGGTAGTCCGTTTTTTTTAGCATTAACTGGAAATTAACTTTCTACAGATTCATCCGGGAGTTTGCCTACCATTTTCTCTAATTTTTCAATTTTTGCCATGTATTCCCTTTCTTTTCTTTGAACCTGTTCCTGAGTTGCCTGCATTTCTTCCATATTCTGTCTCATTTCCTCGTCCTTCATTCTCAATTCTTCTGACTGAATTTGAGATTCTTCCAATAAACTCTTTGTCCTTTTATTCACCGAAATACTTGATATTGTAGAGGCAATACTTTCAGAAAGTCGCTCAATGAACTCAATATCATGTTTGGAAAATACTTTAAATGAAGCTATTTCGATAACCCCATAAATTTCCTCATTAAATTTCAGAGGAACTACCAAAATTGATCTTGGATTCGACTTGCCCAGCCCGGAAGTAATTTGTACAAATTCTTCAGGCACATCCGTCATAAATACAGTATCCTTTTCTCTCCAAACCTGACCAGCAATGCCTTCTCCATAGTTTACTCTCTTTTTAAGGTGTTTTCGCTTTTTCCAGGCATAACATCCAATCAGTTCTAAGTGTTTATCATCCAGGTTTTCTTCATTCAGGATAAAGAATGCTCCCTGATTGGCATCCATATACTTCACCAATTCAGAAATTAATTTTGGACCTAATTCTTCAAATGAATCGGTACTACTTCTTAATAATTCTCCGAATTTCGCATAACCTTCATTCGCCCAATTTCTAAACTTATCTTCCTCAGCAACCATTTTCAGGTTATCACGCATAGCTAATAAAGAATTTCCCAATTCATCCTCTTCGCTTAATGCATGGTATTCCATGTCATAATTTCCTTTCCCAATTTCATTGGCAAATTTTGAAGTTTCTTTTAACCCTGAAACCAAATGGTTTACAGATTCCATTGTGGCTCCTATTTCATCCTTTAATGTATAATTTAGATTTTCTGCCAATTGACCTTTACTAAGCTTTTCTACAGTTAATTGAATCTCTTTCACCGGTACAGTAATCCTGTTGGCAGTAAGTAAAGAGGTAAGTATAGAAATGGCCATAATTACCAATCCACTAATAATGATACTAATGGTTATATAATAGTTATTAGTTAGGAGTTCTTCTCTGGCAGTGTTTTTTTCTAAAACTTTTTGGTCTATTAATGTTTCCAGATCGGCAACTAGACTTTTACTTAAAGGCAGGATATGAAAATCCAGATTTTCTTCAGCTTCAAATTTTATTTGAGGATCATCATACGATTCAAATTCAGATAGTGAAGTCATTATTTCAAGCTGCATGGCTTGAATTTCCTCATATTTTGCAAACGTAGAATCCAATGAGGCCTGAGATTCCGAATCCCAATCCTGAGCAAGTTTTTGAAGCTTTCCTTTTAGCAGAGGATAACCTTCCTTATTAATCTTCCTTAATTCCACCTTGTCTTCCTCATCCTTAATCAGGTAAACCCAATTGGTAGTTAGCTCTCTGGAATGGGTAACCAGTAATTTAAATTCATTCAAGGAACTTAAGGAAGGATCTTTTCCATCATATAAATCACTGATGATGGATTCTGATTTTTGAATAATGATGTAGTTAAATACTGCACTTACAGAAAAGAGTATTACCAAAATAAAAAAGCCTGTAATAATTTTTCCTCTTATCGTATCAAAAAACCTAAACTTCATGGTTGTTATTTAATTTTGAATTGGTCTCATTTTGGATACTTTATGAATATCCATGTTTTTAATGCCTGGTTAACATTTATATTGTTAATTTTTCTACATTAATTCCACATTTTAATAGCCATGGAATTGGCGATTATTAATTGTTTTACCTTAAGTGATTTCAGCTGGCAGGAGGTAGGTTGTTAATTTATTTCAGGTTATATTTTAAATCTCTTAATTTTTTTATTGAATTATGGGATAATACCATTTGGTACTCACTTCAGAAATTTCTCCTTATTCTGGTAATTCGTAATTACTATGCTTAATTTAGTGTTTTGAACACTTTATTTTTTGTTATTTTTTGATAGAGTGAAGGGGATTTTTACAAAAAATAATTTTTCATTTTTTTGATCTAAAGAATTATAAATATATGGGTTGTGGCTCTTGCTCCACAGGTGCTTGTGGTTCGGTTGCTGCAGAATCTACTATCCAAAGCAACACAAATGGGAAATGTAGTTCGGGCGGGTGCAGTAAAATGAACTCCTTTGACTGGCTGGGAAATATGGATCTTCCCGGAGAAACCTCTTTTAATATTGTTGAGGTAAAGTTCAAAGGTGGCAGAAAGGAGTTTTTCAGAAATATTAATAATTTGGACCTTACCACTGGTGATTCAGTGGTAGTAGAGGTTCAAAATGGGTATCATCTAGGTTTTGTGGCCTTACAGGGAGAACTGGTAAGGCTTCAGATGATTAAGAAAAATATAAAAGACGATGACAAGGTAAAACAGATTTATCGTAAGGCGAGTGAAAAAGACCTTGAAAAGTTTGAAAAGGTAAAAAAACGGGAATTGCCTACCATGTTCCGTACACGGGAAATTATCCAAAATCAAAAACTACAGATGAAATTATCGGATGTAGAGTTTCAGGCGGATAATACCAAGGCAACATTTTATTACTCTGCTGATGAAAGGGTTGACTTCAGAGAGTTGATTAAGATAATTGCCGGGGAATTTAAAATCAGGGTAGAGATGCGTCAGATAAGTCTCAGGCAGGAAGCCAGCAGGATAGGAGGGCTTGGTTCCTGTGGAAGAGAACTTTGTTGCTCTACCTGGCTAACTGATTTTAAAAGTGTTTCTACCGGTGCAGCCAGATACCAAAACCTTTCCTTAAATCCCCATAAATTATCCGGTCAGTGTGGAAGGCTTAAGTGTTGCTTAAATTATGAACTGGAAACTTATATGGATGCTCTGGTTGATATTCCCAAAATTGAAAAACCATTACTTTTCAGCAAAGGAAAAGCTCTTTTACAAAAAGTAGATATTTTTAAAAAGGTAATGTGGTTTTGTATTGAGGGAGAAAATTCCTGGTTTTCACTTAATGTGATAGAAGTAAAAGGTGCAATTGATACTAATAAAGCAGGAAAACCGGTAGAATTTTTCAAGGTTGAGGAGGAAATCAAAACCCTGGACTTCGAGTCTAAACTCAATGATACTTTACCCAAAAAAAATTCAAACCAGAAAAAAAGATCAAACAAAAAAAGAAGAAGGAATAGGAAAAATAAACCCAAACCTCCAAAGAAATAATTTTTTTTTTGGTTTCCAATCCCTAATTGAACTAAAGTTATTGATATTACTTATGACTAAAAATTATACACTCTGTTTAATTTTTTCCATTCTCATCCTTTCATCAGGTTGTTCCAATCAGGTAGTTTATGAAAATTACATCGACCTGAATGATAATTATTGGGCAGAGGATAATCAACTTGAATTTGCTTTTGAAATTCAGGATTCCGGAGTACCATATGACTTATCAGTGTATATTAGAAATGGATTATCTTATCCATTTTATAATCTTTATGTGAAGTACGAATTATTGGATGATAAAAAAAATACAGTTTTATCATCTGAAATGAAAGAAACCTCTCTGATGGATCCCACAACAGGAAGACCTTTAGGATCAGGAGTAGGAGATTTTTATAATAATGAGATGAATATCTTTTCAGATTTTAAATTCCAGTCTCCAGGAAAATATTCTTTAAAAATCAATCAATATATGAGAATGGACTCCTTACCTGATATCACTGCTATAGGATTAAAGGTGGCCAAAAGTGAAGATTAGCCAAAAACTTTATGCAGAAAGCTTTCTTTCTTCCTGTTTGGCCTTTTTAATCATTTTCCGTTTAATAATAGCCTTTCTGATATCATCAAGATCTCCTCTGGGGATGGCATTAATTAATTTTTTGGTGTATTCTGATTGGGGGTCTTTATAAATATCTTCCGCAAAGTTTAATTCTTCTTTTCTACCCTTGTTCATCACCAAAATTCTATCTGCAATAAACTTTACCACCGCCAAATCATGGGAAATGAAAATTAGCGTAAGGTTCAATTTATTCTTTAAGTTATTTAGCAAATTTAACACCTGAGCTTGTACGGAAACATCCAGGGCCGAAACTGATTCATCACAAATTAAAAACTTTGGTTGTAATGCAAGCGTTCGGGCAATGCAGATTCTTTGCCTTTGGCCACCAGAAAATTCATGGGGATACCTGTTAAAATGTGCACCACTTAAGTTTACCATTTCCAGCAATTCTATAGCCCTTTCATTCATTTCCTTTTCTGTATCATAAACTTTATGAACCTTCATGGGTTCAATGATAGCATCACCTATACCTTTTCGAGGATTCAGGCTGGAATATGGATCCTGAAAAACTATTTGCATATCCTTTCTGATCGCCCCTAATTGCTTACTGTTTAGCTCCAATAAGTTTTTATTTTCAAAAACTATCTCCCCTGAAGTTGGTTCAATTAACCTTAACAAACTTCTTCCCAGAGTTGTTTTTCCACAACCAGACTCTCCCACCAGCCCCAAAGTTTCTCCGGGATACACTTCGAAAGAAATATCGTTGACTGCTTTTTTGAATTCAACTGGTCTGCCAAGCCAATCTGTTTTTTCAGGAAAGAAGGTACATAGATTTTTTACCTTTAAGATTGGTTCTTTCTTTTCCAACTCTTCAAATTGCTCCCTCAAGTCCAATTCGCTTTGGTAATTCTTCATGATAGCCTCCCCAACTGACTTGAACCTGGCATTTACCACAGTTGGAATGGAGCCATCAGAATTGATATGAAGAAAGTCTGTAATCACCGGGAGTGTTTCCAATTTTATATCTAATCTGGGCCTACAGGCAAGTAATCCATTGGTATACGGATGTGTAGGTTTTGAAAAAATATCCCATACCGAGCCTGATTCTACCACATCTCCACGAAACATCACCATGATTTCTTCCGCAATTTCAGCCACAACCCCCAGATCATGAGTTATGAAAATTATTGAAGTATCTTTGTCATCACGAAATTCCTGTAATAATTCCAAAATGGTAGCCTGAACGGTAACATCCAATGCTGTAGTGGGTTCATCGGCTAATAAAATTGAAGGTTTGCACGATAAAGCCATGGCAATCATTACCCTTTGCTTCTGGCCTCCAGATATTTTATGTGGGTATGAACTGAATATTCTTTCGGGTTCATTAATTTTTACTTTTTCAAAAAGCTCAATCGTTCTTTTTCTGGCTTCTTTTCTGGAAATATTTTCATGGTGAAGAATGGTTTCCATTACCTGATTTCCACAAGTATAAACCGGGTTTAGAGAACTCATGGGATCCTGAAAAATCATGGAAATTTCACCTCCTCTTATAGCTCTCATTTGCTTGGGACTTAGCTGTAAGATATCTACAATCCCAAATTTTCGGGAATTAAAGATAATTTCTCCACTAGTAATTTTTCCCGGAGGAGACTGAATGAGTTGTAACAAACTCATAGAGGTAACAGATTTTCCCGATCCAGACTCTCCAACGATTCCCAAAGTCTGCCCCCTTTTTAAATCAAAACTTATATTATTTACTGCAGTAATTTTACCTTCCTGATTGTGAAATTCAATTGTTAAATTTCTTACAGAAAGAATGGTATCCTGATCTATAGTATATTTTCTAATCATAGAATCGATTGATATTGAATATACGAAGCCCCGATTAAAATTTTAGTTATAAATTCATTCGGGGCCCTTTAACTACGATTGTAGTATAATTTTCCTGTTTGATGAACCAATATTTAAGGGAATTATTACAGAAAAACCCTAATATTATAATGGAATGCAGTCAGGTTTCATCAAAATATTTCTACTCCTATTAAAGTTGTCTAAACCATAAGTTTTGAGTTTCCCATTCCGGTATTCCTGCCTTTTTTAATAGTGACCAGAAGTTACCTTTACCAAACCCCATATTTGAAAACTTAGGCATGCATCATAATGTATTTTTTGATTAAAGGCGATTGAGTGAATGAAGGAGGGTATTTTTAATTCCCATGACAAAAAATAATGATTGATATGATATTGCGTTATGACAGCGCATCAAGTTTTTGAATGATCTTTTTCCAGCTTAATATTTTTTTGGAATCTCTTAAAATGGCCTTCAGAAAAAAACATACCAACATATATAAGTTAATAATTGCGGCTACTGCACTTATTTATTCCAATTATTCATTTGGACAAATGGAGTCAACCGCATTTTCAGCAACCGGAAGAGGAGGCGTTGCCACCACGTTCGTAACTGATTATCAGAGTATTGGTATTAACCCGGCTAACTTAGGTTTTCATAAGAGTTTTAGAGATCCCAAAATTACATTTGGTTTTTTTGAAGTAAATGCCACCTGGTTTTCGGAAGCGCTTTCAAGAAGAGAACTTAAGCAAACATTGTTTAATTCCAGTGAAATAAAATTTACAAGTGAGGAAAAACAAGCAGCAGCAGAAAAGTTCGCCAACACCATACAGGCGGTAAATGCTGATATAATGTTAATTGGGGGTAGTTTGAGACTTCCCAAAAACCAGGGAGTAGCTTTTAGTGTAAGAGATAGAATTCAGGTTTTTTCAAAAATTAATCAAACAACATCTGAATTGGCCTTTTTAGGTGCTAATGCAGGTTACTTTCCTCAATTATTGCTTTCGGACGGAAGCACGATCAGAAACCCAAGGCATCCGTCCAACCAGGGTATGGATGATTTGCCACAGGAAATTCAGGATCAGGTAATTCTGGGATTATATAATAATAGTGATTCCGCTAAATTTTATTCCAGAATAATGGATGGTTCAAAAGTTTCAAGTTCCTGGTTTAGAGAAATCAATGTCAGTTATGGAAAGCAGCTAGTCGACACTTATGATTTTTCTCTTTTTGCAGGGATTGGGGCCAGATATATTTTAGGTATTTTAATGATAGAAATGGAGGCAAACGGAAATGAACTGGTTTCCTCTAATATTTCCCTTTCTGCAGATTTTGGATTGGACTTTGGTGATTCAGCCTCAGTTTCAAGCCCTACTTTCAGGCCTCCGAAGGATGTAAGTACTTTTCGAAGGTTAGCTTATCCTAAACCAGTAGGCAGGGGTTTTGGCTTCGATCTTGGAATTACCATGGTAGTTAAAAGAAATTTATACATTGGGCTTGCAGTAACTAATGTAGGAAGTATAAACTGGGATGGAAATGTGTATAAGGTAAATGATGGAAAACTTGTTCAATTTGCCGGAGCTGGTTTTAATAATTTCAATATTCTCGCGAGTGATGCTGGGGCTTTCCAATTTGCCGGTGACAAATCCCCATTAGCCTGGGAAGGCTCAAATAGTTTGAAAGTACAATTACCAAGTACTATACGATTGGGTGCCAGCTACGAACTTTACAATACTTTTCATATTGGTTTTGATATTATCGCCCCAAGAAATAAAGCGCCAGGAAACCTTGAAAATACGCTTTATGCAATCGGTGGTGATTATCGTCCGAGTAAAATATTTAAAATATCCACAGGATTAAATTATGGTGGGAACAATACAAGTAAAGTTAATATACCTTTTGGTATTACCTACATTGCTCGTAAAGGATTTTATGAAAGTGGCATTGCCACCAGAGACCTCACCACATTTTTTGCTAACCTGGGCGGAGGCAGCACCATTTCACTGGCGGCAGGTTTTCTAAGGTTTAAATTTTAGGAGAGTAACGTTAATATTTTATTAGCTTTTCATATTTCCCTTTCCTGATAAAGCTGCTTATTATTCTGGCAGTATCTTTATTATCTTCAAATGGTTTAATTACCTCTTTTAATTGCTCAGGGGCAGAAAAACCTTCAGTAATATCCACAAAACCGAACCCCTGGTAAGTTCCATTTTCCACATGAATCACAGACTTTTCCTGATCATGCCTTCCAGGCTCTATGATAAAAAAGTTTTCATTTTCATAAAGAAAGAACTTAATAGCAATCCTGGCTCTTTCATTATAAATCTCCACTCCTTCTTTTTGAACACAAGCCCCATTACATTCCTGAACCAAATAATTAAAACATTCTTTCCTAGATTCATATAAACCACATAATTTTTGGCAAAGCCTATATTTTTTTAGTGCCTTTTCCAGGAGGTTTAGTCCATGAGACTTGGCATAAACTCTTGCTACTGGTTCTTTCTTAAAATCTTTTAACCTTTGCACAGAAAAAGTAATATAACCCTCAGGTGAAAAGAACTGATAAATTCCATACCTGAACTTCCCCCACTTTTGTGCACTATTAAATTTGGGCTGGTTCTTTTTTATTTCATGGGATTCTAATAAAAGGGCAACTAGTTCACTTCCGGTTTCCTCATAGGTAATATCTGAAACTTCATTTTTTAAAAGCTGACCTTTTTTAGTTTGTGCTGCAGCGAAATGGCTCATCACCCTATGCCTGATATTTTTACTCTTCCCTACATAAATAATCTCTCCATTTTTATCATGCATATAGTAAATCCCTGTTTTTTCATCCAGGTTATCTATCGTTTCTTTTGAAATATTCGGATGATGCTTAATACTATAAGTATCAATATTTAATAATTGCTCAAAAACAGGCTCATAGTTTTTTGAAAGCAATAACTCAAAAACTTTTACGGTAGCAAAAGCGTCTCCTCTGGCCCTATGCCTTCCTTCTATTTTTATTCCCAATTCTGTGCACAACTTCCCCAGGCCATAAGAAGACATTCCTTTTATCAGTTGTCTGCTTGTTTGGATTGTACACAAATTATTCCTGCGATAATTGAATCCCAGGGCCTTAAACTCACTTTTTAGAAAATTATAATCAAATCCTACATTATGTGCCACAAATATGCAGTCCTTAGTAATTTCTACAATTTGCTTAGCGATTTCGTAAAATTTGGGAGCATCGGCTACCATCTCGTTGGTAATTCCTGTCAGGCGGGAAATAAAAGGAGGGATATCTCTTTCAGGATTGACAAGTGAGGTAAATTCATCTACTATTTTTTCCCCATCATGAATAAAAATAGCGATTTCTGTAATTTTATCAGTAAATGAAATTCCTCCAGTACTTTCTATATCTACAATTGCATACATCTTATCCTTCCTGAAAAATAGAGACACTTTCCATGTCTATGTAATTTTGAATATATAGATTCACTTAGTTAAGTAAATCTCCAACCAAAGGCCTTTTCTACAACTCTGCACAATTTTCATCAGCGCAGCTTTCAAACAAAGATAACTGTTTCAATACAGGCCTTACCTTTTGTTTGGTTGCCTCATCATCGCACAGTAACAAGAAAATTTCTCCATAAGAAAAATTAGTCTCGAGCTTCTCATTAAATTTTCTTCTAAAAGCTTTAATAAAACTTTTTTCTTTAGAAGTTAAACTTAAAGTCAGCCTTTCTGTTCTTCTTATTTTTTTTCTTCTTCTGGGCATTGGGGTTAAAATAAATCCGGAACAATTCCCGGAAACCAGTTCTGGATGTAGTTTAGTTTAATTATTCGTCACTGAACCTTTATATTATTTTCACTATCAGCTTATCTCTTTCAAATAAGAATAAAGCTTTCGCAAAAATAAAATATCATTAATTAAGCCCAGCCACTTATTTCCAAAAATAGTTAATAATTTATTTAAGCTATAGGTTAATAGCATTTCAAATCCACATTTATTCATTATTCCTGAATAAATATAGAATTATTCACACATTACATTGTTCACAGTTTATAACCGCTTTTAAAACTCAATACAATCTTTCATTTGCTTTCTACCAGACAAAAACAAAAACCACTGATTTTCAACACTTTAAATTCATTAAAATTAATTTATTAATAAATTTTTTTGGGGTGCTAGTAAATATCAGAATAACACTCTAATTTTGTGCGGCAAATAAAAGAAGCTAAAATTATTTGCTATGTCATTAAATTCATCCAAAATTTCATACGAGGCATTAACCTATGATGATGTCTTGTTAATTCCGGCTTATTCGGAAATCCTCCCCCGCGATACCGATACTTCAACTTTTCTGACAAAAAAAATTAAGTTGAATATTCCCTTAGTTTCAGCTGCAATGGATACTGTTACTGAAGGAGAGTTGGCAATTGCCATGGCTTTGGAAGGAGGAATTGGTTTTATCCATAAAAACATGTCCATTGAAAGCCAGGCTTCGCAAGTGAGAAAAGTGAAACGTTCTCAAAGTGGAATGATCCTGGACCCTATCACGCTAAAACCAGATGAAACACTTGCCGATGCCAATAGAATAATGCGGGAATATAAAATTGGCGGTATCCCGGTAATTGATGCTTCAAACAAACTTATTGGTATTTTAACCAACAGGGATTTAAGATTTCAGAAGGATTTATCCAGAAAAGTTTTGGAAATCATGACGAAAGATAACCTGATAACTGCCCCAGAAGGAATAGGTTTGGAACAGGCGGAAGAAATTTTGCAGGAATATAAAATTGAAAAACTTCCAATTGTAGATGAAAACAATAAATTAATTGGGTTAATCACTTATAAAGATATCCTAAAAAATAAAGATCGGCCAAATGCCTGCAAGGATGAATTCGGTAGACTTAGGGTAGGAGCTGCAGTTGGGGTTACACCTGATATTATTGATAGAATTCAGGCATTGAAAAATGCCGGAGTTGATGTGGTGACTATTGATACGGCCCATGGTCACTCTAAAGGTGTTATTGATTCTCTTAAGGCAGTGAAAGCTAAATTCCCCAATCTGGAAGTTATTGTAGGAAATGTGGCTACGGGAGAAGGAGCAAAAGCATTAGCTGATGCTGGTGCCGATGGCATAAAAGTAGGAGTGGGACCTGGGAGTATTTGTACTACAAGGGTAATTGCAGGAGTTGGTGTTCCTCAATTATCAGCTGTTTTTGCAGTTGCAGAGGCTTTAAAAGATACAGGTGTTCCGTTTATTGCGGATGGTGGTATTCGTTTTTCCGGTGATATTGTGAAAGCCATCGCTGGGGGAGCTAGCAGCATTATGATTGGTTCTCTTTTGGCTGGAACAGAAGAAGCTCCAGGAGAAATGATCATTTATGAAGGGCGAAAATTCAAGTCTTACCGTGGAATGGGTTCTGTTGAGGCCATGGAACATGGTTCTAAAGACAGGTATTTTCAGGATGCTGAAGATGATGTGAAGAAATTAGTTCCAGAAGGAATTTCAGGAAGAGTTCCTTACAAAGGCAGGGTAAATGAAGTTTTATATCAAATGATTGGTGGATTAAAAGCTGGAATGGGTTATTGTGGAGCTCCTGATATCGAGACCATGAAACAGGCTAAGTTCACCAAAATTTCTGCTGCAGGCGTTCAGGAAAGTCATCCACATGATATTTACATCACCAGGGAAGCTCCAAACTATAGCAGAAAAAATTAAAAAAATAATATTATTCAGATTGAGCCAGGTAAATAATAATTTATCTGGCTTTTTTCATTTATCCCAAAATCAAAATACCTAAAATAGCCAAAATAAAATAAGGAACCAGAGTGGCTGCTCCTTCATAATCTTTAGCTAGTCTTTGCCCAAAAAACAACATTACAATACTTAGGGCAGATAATTGTGCTCCGATTAAGGAAAGACCTGTTGATTCCGCAAAAATGATAAAAACTACCCCGACTGCCGAGAGCAACCCTGCTGAAATTTCGAAAATAGTGATTACAAATAAAAGAAATGGCACTTGTCCTTTCAATGGACTTTTTTCAAAATGACCTTTCAGCCAGTCAAAATTTCCTTTCCAGTCGAATACTTTATCCAAACCAGATTGGAGAAATAAAATAGCCAAAATGGCTGAAGTAAGGACTTGTGCTGAAGTTTCTCCTTTAAGTAAATCTGACAGGTTAATGATTAAAAGATCCATAATAAGGCGCTAAAGTTGTTTGTAAGTTGGTATAATAATTCAAAAATATAAAACCTAATTCAAAATGGCTGAAAAATCAGATTTCCTGAATGGTTTCCCCTTTTAGCCAACCCACATTTCCATCACTCAGTTTTATTTTTTTCCAGTTTTCCTTTATTTCCATCACTTTCACCTTAGTTCCTTCATGGATTACAAATAATCTTGTTCCGTTATCATCAGGCATACTTTTTACCGTAACACTTGGCTCAAAAACAATAGCCTCCAGATTTTCTTCTGCAAACTTTTTCTGTTGCCAGGCAAAAACAAAAGAGGTTCCTGAAAAAATAAAAAATACCAGTGTGACCCAAATGGCTATTTTCTTTATTTGTATGTCGTAAAAAAATAAAAAGATAGATAATCCTGCCAGGAACACCACAAAAGTAATCATACTCATAATGGACCAACCATTCGAAGAAACCGCATTGATAAAAGATTTATACCACTTCGCTACTGACAATTCGGGTAATTTATCAAACTTATCCACAGTATGTTCCTGGGCTAAAGACAAGTTAAATAGTAAATCTTCCTGATCGGGATCGAGCTTTTTGGCTCTTTCATAATTTAGAATGGCTGCCGCATAATTTTCCGACTTATAATATGCATTTCCCAAATTATAATATAACTCAAATGCTTCATATCCCTGACTGGCAATTTTCTCATAATTACTAATAGCCTCCTCATACTGACCTGCATTATAAGCCTCTTCAGCTTGTTTTAATTCCTGAGAAAAATCGGCTGCAGTTGCCAATTTACTTACCAATAAAAGCAGACTTAAAAAGAGTATATTTTTCATTTCTTAAGATTCTTGATGTTTAGGTCCATTCAATTAAACCCTGGCCGCAACTTTTCCTTTTATATTTCCTTCAAGTTCGCTGATCAAATCGATGGCCTGATTATAATCTTTGTCCATTGCCCCTGAGCCTCCAGATGGTGAAAACTGGGCAAATTCGCAATCGTTCATAAAAGCAATAAATTTTTCTATCAATTCCTCACCAACCTCCCGTGCCTGTAATCGCTCTTTTACATTATCTTTTGTCAACTCAGATAAAGGCATATTCAACTTATCGCCAATATAACCCCACATGGCATTGAGCAACTCCTTATAGAATGGGTCCTTTTTCTCTTCTTTTAAAAACAACTCTGCCTGTTTTAAGCGCTTTTTGGCCATTTTCCCTGCTTTCTTATTTTTCACGAGTGTGATATCAGATTCCTGCTTTCTTTTTTGTTTAATGAAAACAAATGCTAAAAGAAAAAGACTGGAAGAAACTATATAAACTGTATTGAAAACAGTAGAACCAAATAAGTAAGTATCTTCTTTTTGGAGTTCAAAATCATTGGTTTTAATATACCGAATATCACTTCCTATCATTTTCACATTTTCCCTGGTTGTTCCCGGAGTAGAAAGCTCTGCTACTTCATCGTTTTCCCCTTTTACCACATGAATTTTAAATTCTTCAGACTGATCTGTCTCATATTTTTTTGTTTCAGGGTTGAAATAAGAGAACTTTATTGGGGGAATGGAATAATCACCATGATGTCTGGGAATCATCAGGTATTCAAAAGTTTTTGTTCCTGAAACCCCTGAGGAAGTGGTACTTAAATTATTTTGAACTTTCGGATCATAAACCTCAAAATCTGCGGGAAATTCGATTTTTGGTGGTTCTAAAAATTTCAGTGTTCCATTGCCTGCCACATTTACTTTTAGGGTAATGGGATCATTTGAAGTAGCTTCCAATTTATCGATAGTAGTGGTCATCTTTAACTTACCAACAGCTCCGTTGAAAGTACTGGGTCTGGTGTTGAGGGGTAAAGATTTCACTTTTACAGTTACTTTCGGACTGGAAACAGTCTTTTTTAATTCCACACTGGAAGTTCCAAAAAAATCATCGAATGGGCTATTACTTCTCCTTCTGGTTTTTACCCTGACCACGCAACCTAATTCCGCAGGTTCTATCACCAAATCCCCCGATCGTTGTGGGAATAATATAGAACTTTTTAAAACACCTACATTAAATACTTCTCCATTGTAAACTTCCCTTTGGATCGAAATCTGATTTGGTAAATCTAAATCTTCACTCCAAAACCCATTAAATGCCGGAAATTTGGTGTTTTCAAATCCTACAAGATTAACCCTGGTATAAATTTTCACAGTAGCCTGTACATGCTCTCCCTGAAAAACTTCTTGATCAGGTACAATTACCCTCACAAAAAGGTCTTGATCGGAGATTTGTCCATTTTGACCATTAGCGCTGTTGTTTTGATTCTGTTGCCCTTGTCTGGCCTTGGCCACCTCAATTTTTGGGCTATTTGAAGTATATTCCTTTCCATCTACCGTAATGGTTGCTGCGGGCAGTGAAAATTTTCCCTCCCTGGTAGCCTGAAGGATAAAAACATAGGAATAGGAAACACTTTGGCTCATTTTTCCATTTATGATCTGCACACTACTACTGGTAGAGAGGTTTGGTCCTGATAATACAG
Organism: Flexithrix dorotheae DSM 6795; assembly: GCF_000379765.1. Lineage (GTDB taxonomy): Bacteria > Bacteroidota > Bacteroidia > Cytophagales > Flammeovirgaceae > Flexithrix > Flexithrix dorotheae. Next base: position 33,093 of record NZ_KB903487.1, on the reverse strand, counting down.
AAAAACCTTCCAGATCTCCATGCTTAAAATTTTCCCCTTCAGCATTCACTTCATAAACCAGGCGAAACCTATCACCATTGGCCACAGCAATTGGTGCAGAAGCTGTAAATTTGACATCCTGCCCCAATGCCATATGACTTAGGAATACTATAAATATTATTTGGATTAAAAATTTCATTTTTTCTAGATTTGGAAAATCACCTAATCTTCCTTTATTATCACCAGTCTTTTTCGATTTTCACAGGATTCCCCTTCATTTTTTTCTTCTTCATGTCATTTTGCAATTGCTGCTCCTGATTTTGCAAAGCCTCTAACAATCTTTGAGCATCCTCTTTGGAGATACCCTGTTTTTGAGGAGATTGCCCCTGCTTTGGAGGCTGTTCATCTCCTTGTTGCTGCTGTTGTTGTTGGTTTTGTTGATCCTGATTTTGTTGGTCTTTTTGATCTTGATTTTGCTGATCCTGCTGATCCTGATTTTGGTTTTCCTGATCTTTATTCTCCTGGTTTTCTTTATTTTCCTGATCCTGCTGATTCTTATCTTGATTATCCTGATTATTCTGATTCTGTTGATTTTGCTGCTGTTGCTCTTTTAATTTTTCCATGGCATAAGCTAAATTATATCTGGTTTCTTCATCAGTCGGATTATTTCGTAGAGCATTTTTATAGGCTTCTACACTTTCCTGATATTTCTGTGCTTTCAGCAAACTATTTCCCAAATTGTGGTAAGCCTGAGCCAGTTGTTGTTTGTCGGAAGAAGTGTTGGCTAACATTTCAAACTGCTCTGCAGCCTCTTCGTATTTTTCTTTTTTATAAAGCGCATCTCCCAAATTGAAAGCAGCTTCATAAGAATCTTTATTTTCTTCAATTCCTTTTAAATAGGCTTCCTGGGCTTTCTCATAATTTTCCTGCGCATAATATTCATTCCCTTCACGAATGTATTTTCTTTCACTCTGCGCAAAAGCCATTTGATGAATAATAGCGATAAAGATTGATAGAAAAATATGTTTCATAATTTAATACAGGTTTAAACCTTAAATTTAAATAGATCAATTTTACTCATCCATTTATTTTTTCTGGGCAAAATCAAAAACTCCAGTAATAAAAAGAATAATGCTAAGCTGATAAATATGGGAAATCCGTCTTCATAATCTGTATAAAGTTTGGACTCAAATTCCTTTTTCTCCAGTTCATTTATTTTATCAAACAAAATATTTAACCCTGTTCCCGAATTGGTTGCCCGAATAAAAGTTCCATTGCCCGCCTGAGCGATTTGCCTCAGCATGGTTTCATTCAGCTTGGTCACAATCACATTTCCCTGGTTGTCCTTTCGGAAATCTTTTTGCCCATAATTGTTATAAACCGGAATGGGAGCACCTTTTGCCTGACCCATACCAATGGTATTTACAATTATTCCAGCTTCAGCTGCCTTTTTAGCCATTTCCAATGCATCATCTTCATGATTCTCCCCATCAGTAATTACAATTAAAGCCTTATTTTTAGTTTCATCTTTACTAAAAGAATTCATCCCTAATTCAATGGCTTTTCCTATTGCCGTCCCCTGAACCGGAACGATATTCGTTTTCACACTTCTCAGGAACATCCTTGCAGCAGAATAATCGGTGGTAATAGGTAACTGGGTATAGGCATCTCCAGCAAAAACTATTAATCCCAGCTTATCATTATGAAGCCTTTTTACCAATTGAGCGATGGATTGTTTGGCTTTTTCAAGCCGGTTAGGTCGAATATCTTCCGCAAGCATACTGTTGGAAACATCAATGGCAATGATGATTTCCACTCCTTTCCTTTTCACAATTTCCATTTTAGAACCTACCTGAGGATTAGCTACAGCAATTATTAAGGAAAGTACTGATAATATGATAAATAAATTTTTCCATACAGGCCGGGTTCGGGAATATTCGGGCATTAATTGCTTAATCACCGAAAGACTTCCCAATGACCGGATAGCCTTTTTTCTCATCCTTCCCTCCAGCCAAAACAAGATGACTAAAATTGGGATCAGAATAAGTCCATACAAAAAATCACTATGCTCGAACCTGAACATTTTAATACTTTTTTAATTTTTAAACACTTCTCAAAAACTCCTGGTTTGTCAACCACAACTCCTCAATTCGGTACATATGAAAATGATCGTGCATCATAACATGTCTTAAAAATATATATGGATTAAAGGGTTCATACTCAGGATGAATCACTTTTTTTTGCCAGGTTTTTTCATCGAAACCGTCCACGATATCCAATAAACTTTTCCTATAGCCTGCAAACTTTTCAACCGTTTCTTTTAATGGCAAATCCATTAAAAAATCATCTGCCACATTTGTTCCTGGCAAATAGGGTTTTACTTCTGGTTTTTCATCATCTCTAAATTTTATAAACCTGGCATTTATCATTTGCTGGACATCCACCAGATGGCAGGCATGTTCATGAATACTCCATTTGCCTTTAATCCTCCTTTCCTTTAATAAGCTATCCGGAATATCTCTGATTATGCTTCCCAGAAATAATGGCCCATCGGCTAAGTTCCTTTTTATAGCTTCAATATCTGTCATTTTCTTAAGGAATGGTTCTTAAAACAGTATTTCTCAATGTAATTTCCATAAATAATAAAATAGCAGCAAGTAAGGCGAAAGGTAAAAATTCCTCCTTCTTCTTGCTGAACTCAGTGACATCAATTTTTGATTTTTCCAACTGATCAATTTCTTCATAGATCTTTTTTAAAGATTCATTATCAGTTGCCCTGAAATACTTTCCTCCTGTCATTTCGGCAATTTTTTGTAAGGCATCTTCATCAATTTCCACCTCTACATTTTTATATTGCATACCAAAAGGGGTTTGCACAGGCATTGGCGCAACTCCATTTGTCCCCATACCCACGGTATATACTCTTATATCAAACTCATCAGCGATTTCAGCTGCTGTAACTGGAGCAATGGAACCTGAATTATTTACCCCATCAGTAAGCAAAATGGCTACTTTACTAATGGCTTCACTTTCTTTTAGTCTGTTTACTGCACTTGCCAGCCCCATTCCAATGGCAGTTCCATCCTTTACCATACCACTTTTTATATCTTCAAACAGATTAACCAAAACCGAGTGGTCGGTAGTTAGGGGACATTGGGTGAAACTCTCTCCTGCAAAAACAACAAGCCCGACCCTGTCATTGGGCCGTCCCTTAATAAATTCCTTAGCCACATTTTTTGCAGCCTCAAGTCGGTCGGGTTCAAAGTCTCTGGCAAGCATGCTTCCGGAAATATCTGTGGCAATTACAATATCAATACCTTCAATATTGGTATTTTCCCAGCTATCCTGAGACTGCGGCCGGGCAAGAATAGTAATAAATAAAGCGATGGTAATTACACGTAAGAAAAAAGGAAGATGCTGCAGATAATATTTATAGGTCCTCCCAGCCAGTGCAAGGGCACTGATATCTGAAACCTGTAAAGAAGCATAAGCCTTATTCCTATTCATCACATACCATGCAATCATGGGAATAATAATGAGGAGTAAAAAGAAATACTCCGGGTTAGCAAATGTTATATTATTCAGGTTCATACTACTTCCTTTTCAATGTTCTCTGAATACTTTGTATTATCTACAAATTCCACCGCCAGTTCCATACTTCTTTCATTCTCATTGGGTAGCGGATGAACTTTGGCAAACTTTACCATATCCGCCAGGTTAAGCATACTTCTCAGGTTATCATACTCCTTTTCTTTGAGCACGCCTGAATTAGAAAAACTTTGCAAAATTTCATCAGAAACCTGCTCCAGGGCAGGAATTTTATATCTGTTTTCAATATATCTCCTGATAATTTCGGTCAGTTCACTGTGGTAATCCTTAAACTCTCCTTTTTGCCACACCTGTTTGGCTTCCAGTTGTTCTAAATCTCTTAATGCAATTACATGTGGAGGATCTTGCGGAATAGTTTCCTTTTTTTCTTCTACAGGCTTATTCTGCTGTTTCTTCCAAAACCAGAAACCGAGTGCGGCAAGTCCGAGCACAAGTATTCCTGAAAGGATATAAGGTAACATTTCCTGGAAAGACACCGGCACCACAATAGGTTCTTTTATACTCATTATGGCCTTAGAGGTATCTACAGCAACGGTTTGTACCTCCAATAAAAATGCTTCTGTATGATAAGATTTGAGCGGATTACCAGGTTCACGGCCTATAAATTGGAGCGGAGGAATGGCATGAAATCCGCTGTCGAAAGAAGTCACCGTAAGATCCATCCATAACTTTTTATAGCCTTTTTCTTCCACTGAATCTACGGATGAAGCTTCCAAAATTTCAACTTCACTTATCAAGGTATCACTAAAAACCGGAAAATTAATATCCCCATTTTCAGGAATTTTCGCTTCTAGTTTAATTTTGATTTGTTCCCCAATTAAAAATGTATTGGTATCGGGTAATGCGGCTACTTCAATTTTTTGTGCATAGCCTTCCCCAAAACCCAACCACAGGCAAATAAGAAATAAAGATTTTATAAAAAAACTTCTAGCCATAATATCCTCGGTGATAATTTCAAACAGTTTTTTATGCTTCTCTTTTCTTAAATAAGTTCATTAACGGTAATACATAAGACTGATCTGTTCTAAGCTCCGCATAATCTACACCCGATTTATTAAATAAATCCTTAAGCTTTTTCGAAGAAATCAACCAGGATTTTTTAAAGGTTTCCCTTACCTTTTTGCTGGAAGTATCCACCCAGATATCCTTTCCGGTTTCTGCATCTCTTACCTTTAAAAGCCCTACTTCCGGAAGCTCAGTTTCCCTTTTATCATAAACTTTAAGGGCAATTACATCATGCTTATTATTAGAAGCTTTCAAAGCATTTTCAAATCCCTGATCAATAAAATCGGAAATCAGAAAGGCAGTACACCTTTTTTTGATCGCATTTGAAAAATACTTTAAGGCTTCAGAAATATCGGTGGTTTTATTTTCAGGCTCAAAATCAATTAATTCCCTGATTATTCTTAGTACATGAGTCTTTCCCTTTTTTGGAGGAATGAACTTTTCAATTTTATCACTAAAAAATATCACTCCAATTTTATCATTATTCTGGATAGCAGAAAAAGCCAAAACCGCAGCTATCTCAGTAACCATTTCCTGTTTCAGCTGGATTTCAGAGCCAAATTCCTTCGACCCACTTACATCCACTATCAACATAATGGTCAGTTCTCTTTCCTCTTCAAAAATCTTAATATAAGGATGATTAAATCTGGCAGTAACTTTCCAGTCAATAGTCCTGATATCATCTCCAGGCTGGTATTCTCTTACTTCACTAAAAGCCATGCCTCTTCCCTTAAAAGCACTGTGATATTCTCCGGCAAAAATATTTCGGGAAAGTCCACGTGTTTTAATTTCAATCTTCCTTACCTTTTTTAGTAATTCTGAGGTCTCCATAGTTTAAATAATTGCTTCTTTAAAAAGGTTTCACCTTAGTTCCGACCCCTATGGAACTTCTATGGTGTTAAGAATTTCCTTAATGATGTCATCAGCTTTAACATTTTCTGCTTCTGCCTCATAAGTTAAACCCAGTCTGTGTCTGAGAACATCATGGCATACAGCCCTCACATCTTCTGGAATCACATAACCTCTTCTTTTAATAAAAGCATAAGCCCTGGCTGCCAAAGCCAAATTGATACTGGCTCTGGGCGATCCACCGAAATTGATCAGATTTTTCAGGTGTGGTAATTTTGCTTCCTCCGGGAACCTTGTCGCAAAAACAATATCAACAATATATTTCTCTATTTTTTCATCTATATAAACTTCCTTCAAAACTTCCCTTCCCTTTAAAATCTGGTCAGTAGAAAGAATCTTGTTAGCCTTTGGAAAACTTTTTGAAATATTCTGTCTGATAATAAGTTTTTCTTCCTCTCTTTTCGGATAATCGATAATTACTTTCAGCATGAACCTGTCCACCTGGGCTTCTGGTAAGGGATATGTTCCTTCCTGCTCTACAGGATTTTGGGTGGCCATAACTAAAAATGGTTCTTCCAGTTTAAAAGTCTCATCTCCGATAGTTACCTGTCTTTCCTGCATTACCTCCAATAAGGCACTCTGTACCTTAGCTGGGGCCCTGTTAATCTCATCGGCCAAAATAAAGTTGGAGAACAGAGGTCCTTTTTTTGTAATAAATTCCTCCTTTTTTATGCTATAAATCATTGTTCCCAGCAAATCAGCAGGAAGTAGGTCAGGCGTAAATTGCAATCTGCTAAATTTAGCATCAACTGTGTTGGCAAGTGTATTTATAGCTAGGGTTTTCGCCAAACCCGGAACTCCTTCCAATAAGATATGGCCATTGGCCAACAAGCCCATTAAAAGCCTTTCGGTAAGATGTTTCTGGCCGACAATTACCTTATTCATTTCCATCAGCACCAAATCAACAAAGGCACTTTCTCTACTTATTTTTTCATTGATTTCTTTGATATCAATGTTAGTGGTTTCGCTCATTACTTTAATTTATTGATTACAGTTTTTCCCAAAAAGTCTGTTCAAAAAATAAAAAAACTTGGTTTTGACAAAAGATTCCATGGATTGTCTTTTATCCAAAAACAAACATTACAAATTAAGCCTTTTTTGAGTAGGATAAACAAAAAGGAAGGTTCTAAAAATTGTTAAAATAACAGGTTATCATGGGTGTAATGCGTTAAAAAATGTGAAAAATATAAATCACAAAATGCTTTATCAAAATACCTTACCCAAAACCAAAAATTAGTATCAATTCAAAGAACAATTATAGAAAATGAAGTGAAGAAATTTAGACACAAAAAAAGGGCTGCCTTTTGGGCAGCCCTTTTCAAATTTTTTAAACTTGAGATTACTTCAACTCAACTTCAGCACCAGCTTCTTCAAGCTCTTTTTTCAAGTTTTCAGCTTCTTCTTTAGAAACAGCTTCTTTAATTGGAGATGGAGCCTCATCAACTAAAGCTTTAGCTTCTTTAAGACCTAATCCAGTTAAACCTTTCACCAACTTAACAATTGCAAGCTTAGCGCTTCCAGCTGATTTTAGGATAACATCAAACTCAGTCTTCTCAGCAGCAGCTTCACCACCTTCACCACCACCTGCAGCAACCATTACTGGAGCAGCAGCAGCAGCTGGCTCAATTCCGTACTCGTCTTTTAATATTCCTGCTAACTCATTTACTTCTTTAACAGTAAGGTTAACAAGCTGATCTGCAAATTCTTTTAAATCCGCCATTTTAAAATTTATTTAGTGCGTTTAAAAATAAAATAATTATATATGTGGAAGCATATTATTATTTGTCATACAGACAAATGCAAACGCGTAACATTTCTTATATTAATTTTGCTCTCTTTCTTCTAAGGCTTTCAACAAACCACTAAGCGTTTGTCCTCCACTTTGAAGAGCAGAAACAACATTTTTAGCAGGCGACTGAAGTAATCCAATGATTTCCCCAACAAGTTCCTGCTTCGATTTAAGGCTACTCAACAAGTCAAGTTGATTTTCGCCAATGAAAGTATCAGAATCAATAGAAGCACCTTTTAACAAAGGCTTATTTCCTCCACTTTTCTTTCTAAATTCCTTTAGTAATTTAGCAGGTGCATTTCCCGCCTCTGGAGAAAAAATAATTCCTGAAAATCCCTTCAATACATTTTCTGAAAACTCAGTGTAATCAGTAGATAAAGATTCCAGCGCTTTATTGATCAAAGTATTTTTAACTACTTTGTATTCTAACCCTTTTTCAAAACACAGTCTTCTGAATGAGTTGATCTCAGCAACAGTCATTCCCGAAGCATCTGTTATATAAAAGTAGTCGGTGTTAGATAACTTTTCACCTAACTCACCAACTAACTGAATTTTTTCTTCTTTAGTCATGATTATATTCCGGCTAATGATGATTTTTCAATTTTAATTCCTGGACTCATAGTGCTAGAAAGTGTAACACTTTTGAAGTAGGTTCCTTTTGACGATGAAGGTTTTAGCTTTGAAATAATGCTTATTAACTCTTCAGCGTTTTCCTTTATTTGTTCTGGCTTAAAAGAAACTTTACCGATACCGGCATGAATGATTCCAAATTTATCTACTTTAAAATCAATTTTACCAGCTTTCACCTCTTGCACAGCCTTTCCTACTTCAAGAGTAACTGTTCCTGCCTTTGGGTTAGGCATCAAACCTCTCGGTCCTAAAACTCTACCAAGCCGGCCTACTTTAGCCATTACTGTTGGCATGGTAATAATCACGTCTACATCAGTCCAGCCTCCTTCAATCTTTTTGATATATTCATCAAGACCTACATAATCGGCACCTGCAGCTTTAGCCTCTTCTTCCTTATCAGGAGTACATAATACTAAAACTTTAATTTCCTTTCCTGTACCATGAGGAAGGGTAGCAACACCCCTTACCATTTGATCAGCTTTTCTTGGATCAACCCCTAATCTAATATCAAGGTCAACAGAAGCATCAAATTTTGTGTAAGAGATTTCTTTTACAATACTACTGGCTTCGCCTAGAGAATATGCTTTAGTGTTGTCATATTTCTCAAATGCAGCCTTCTGCTTTTTTGTTAATTTTGCCATTTTCTAAATTTAAATGTGGGAAGCGGAGTCTTTTACAATCGGCAGAACTGTATTCTCCTACCACATTTGATTAAAGATTAAATTAATTAGTTTGAAGCCCAGGGAGCATCACCAGAAACGGTTAACCCCATACTTCTTGCAGTTCCTGCAACCATTTTCATAGCAGATTCAATCGTAAATGCATTTAAATCTGGCATTTTGGTTTCAGCTATTTCTTTTACCTGATCCCATGAAACAGAACCTACTTTATTCCTGTTTGGCTCTGCAGAACCTTTCTTTAATTTTGCTGCTTCCATTAATAATACTGGAGCAGGAGGTGTTTTAATTACAAAATCAAATGATTTGTCTGAATAAATTGTAATTAACACCGGCAATAATACGCCTTGCTTTTCCTGGGTTCTTGCATTAAACTGCTTGCAAAAATCCATGATATTTAAGCCTTTACTACCCAATGCCGGACCTACCGGAGGTGATGGGTTTGCTTGTCCACCTTTAATCTGTAGCTTTAAAAAGCCAGAAACTTCTTTTGCCATCGTTTTATTATTCCTCTTTTTCTACTTGCATGTAATTAAGTTCAACAGGAGCATTCCTGCCAAATATTTTCACCATCACATTTAGTTTTTTCTTCTCTTCAAAAACTTCCTCAACGGTACCAGTAAATCCATTAAATGGACCATCCATAACTTTTACCGTTTCTCCTACTACAAATGTGGTTTCGTGTTTTACTTCCGTATCGTCAACCTCGTCTACCTTACCAAGAATTCTGTTAATCTCAGATTCTCTCATAGGTCTTGGAAGCGCTGATGGATCTTTTCCATCTACTTGTAAAAACCCTATTACTCCGGGAATACTTTTTACAGTATGTAATACCTCCCCATTACTTAAATTAGCATGAATGATTACATAACCAGGAAAGAAATTCTTCTCAACAGCAATTTTCTTGCTTTTCCCATCTTTCATCTTCCTGATTTGGTATACCTTTTCACTCGGGGTCAGGATTTCTGTGATATAGTCTTGCAGATTACTGCTCACTACTTCTTTTTCAAGATAAGCCTTTACCTTTTTTTCCTGACCACTTACAGCCCTAACAACATACCATTTTAAATCACTCATTTTATAAATAAAAAAGAGGTTAAAAAGAACCGTAAAACATTTCTAACACAGATTTAAACCCTGCATCGATTACCCCTATTAATAATGCAAATATTAGGGATGCTACCAAAACAAGTACAGAACTGCTTTGCAACTCACTGTACTTTGCCCAGGTTACATGCTGAGTCATCTCAATGTATGATTCCTTTAAAAATTTTTTTAAGCTTCCAATCATTTTCTTATGATTACTATAACTTTTAGAAAAGCACGGGTGGTAAGATTCGAACTCACGACCTTTGGTTTTGGAGACCACTGCTCTACCAGCTGAGCTACACCCGTGTATATACTAAGTTACCTTTAAAATCGGAGTGCAAAGGTACATATTTAACTATTAACTTTCAAAGAGTTTGAAAGTTAAATTGCAAATATTTCCAAGATTTTTTAGAAAAAAAAGCCCTGTTAACTAAATGATTAACAGGGCTTTAATATTTGTACCCAAAATTTTATTCTAAAATTTCAGTTACCTGACCAGCACCTACTGTTCTACCACCTTCTCTAATCGCAAATCTTAAGTTTTGCTCCATAGCAATTTCTTTTTGCAACTCAACAGTAATAGTAACATTATCACCTGGCATTACCATTTCAACTCCATCAGGAAGAGAAATTTCACCAGTCACGTCAGTTGTTCTGAAATAGAACTGAGGGTTATATCCTTTAAAGAATGGAGTATGTCTTCCTCCTTCATCTTTTGAAAGCACGTAAACTTCTGCCTTAAACTTAGTGTGAGGCTTCACAGATCCTGGCTTACAAATTACCATTCCTCTTTTGATCTGCTCCTTGTCAATACCTCTTAATAAAAGACCTACGTTATCACCAGCTTCACCTCTATCTAGAATTTTTCTAAACATCTCAACACCAGTAATTGTAGAGGTCATTTTTTCTGCTCCAATACCGATAATATCAACAGTATCTCCAGTGTTAGTTATTCCTCTTTCAATTCTACCAGTAGCCACAGTACCTCTACCAGTAATTGAGAATACATCCTCAACAGGCATTAAGAAATCTTTGTCAGTCAATCTTTCTGGCAATGGGATATTCTCATCTACAGCATTCATTAACTCTTGTACTGTAGCAACCCATTTTTCTTCACCGTTCAATGCTCCTAGAGCAGAACCCTGAATAACAGGAATATTATCTCCATCAAATTCGTAGAATGATAACAATTCCCTTACTTCCATCTCCACAAGCTCCAACAATTCAGGATCATCTACCATATCCACTTTATTCATAAAAACAACCAAAGCAGGAACACCTACCTGTCTTGCAAGAAGGATGTGCTCTCTTGTTTGAGGCATTGGACCATCAGTAGCAGCAACTACTAAAATAGCACCATCCATTTGAGCCGCACCAGTTACCATGTTTTTCACATAGTCAGCGTGACCTGGACAATCTACGTGAGCATAGTGCCTTTTGGCAGTTTGATATTCTACGTGAGACGTATTAATTGTGATACCCCTTTCTTTTTCTTCAGGAGCGTTGTCAATTGATTCAAAATCTCTCAACTCTGCTAATCCGTCACCCGCTAGCACTCTTGTAATTGCAGCAGTTAATGTTGTTTTTCCGTGGTCAACGTGTCCAATTGTACCAATATTTAAGTGTGGTTTGGAACGGTCAAACGTTTCTTTAGCCATTTTTCCAAATATTAATTATTAATAAACTTCTTTTAATTATTCGATTCTAATTTTGAGCCAATGACGGGAATTGAACCCGTGACCTCTTCCTTACCAAGGAAGCGCTCTACCCCTGAGCTACATCGGCAATGCCAAAAAAAGAGAGCGGGAGACGAGGCTCGAACCCGCGACCTACAGCTTGGAAGGCTGTCGCTCTACCAACTGAGCTACTCCCGCTTTTTTAATAGCTCAAAGTTACTAATTGTAACTTTAAAAAAAAATTCCAAAGTTTAACTTGTGGGGGGAGCAGGATTCGAACCTGCGAAGACGTAAGTCAACGGATTTACAGTCCGTCCCAGTTGGCCGCTTTGGTATCCCCCCTCAATTTTCAGATGAAAAACAAGTATATTTTAACTTGTTTTTTCTTTCCTTTTCCTGAATTTGGTGTGCAAAGCTATATGGATTTTTAATAAGTTCAAATTTTTCTCAAAAAAATTACAACTTTTTTTTTATTATTTTTTTTTACATTAAAAATCTACCTTCAAAATACGCCCCAGTATATCAATTAAAAAGGAAAATAGGGTAAATTTGGATGCACAATCCTTAATCAATAATCACATGAACTTTCAAAAAAATCTGCAATTTGCAAAAGAACTAGATGCTTCTGACCCTCTGAAAAGTTTCAAATCTGAGTTTTACTTTCCTATTAAAAATGGAAATCCAGTCATTTATTTTTGCGGTAACTCTCTTGGCTTACAACCCAAAATCACAAAAGATTTTATCGGAACAGAACTCGAAAAATGGAAAAACCTTGCAGTTGATGGCCACTTTGAACAACCTGATCCATGGATCGATTATCATCGAAAATCGCTTGACGTTTCATGCAAATTACTAGGAGCTGTTCCCATTGAAATTGCTATTTTAAACTCCCTTACGGTTAATCTCAACCTCCTGTTGGTTTCCTTTTATCGGCCAACTCAAAAAAGATTCAAAATTATAATGGAAGGAGGAGCTTTTCCATCAGATCAATATGCAGTTGCCAGCCAGGTTGAATTTCAAGCGCAGCATTTAGGCAAAGGAATCAAGCCTGACAACGCTATTATTGAGCTTTTCCCAAGAAAAGGAGAAAATTTATTAAGAACCAGTGATATTTTAAATTCCATTAAGGAATGTGGGGATGAACTTGCACTTGTATTAATGGGTGGCATCAATTATTACACAGGCCAGGCCTACGATATGGAGGCTATTACAATAGCAGGGCATGAGGCTGGAGCTTATGTAGGATTTGATCTCGCCCATGCAGCGGGAAATATTCCTTTAAAGCTGCACAAATGGGGTACTGATTTCGCTGTTTGGTGTTCTTATAAATATTTAAATTCCGGACCAGGCAGTACTTCAGGAGTCTTTATTCATGAAAAACATGCCACAAATTTTGAATTACCAAGATTTGCAGGATGGTGGGGGCATGATCAGAAAGAAAGGTTCCTGATGGACAAAAAATTCAAACCCATGAAAGGAGCAGAGGGATGGATTCAAAGTAACTCCCAAATATTTTCAATTGCCCCTTATTTAGCTTCTCTTGAAATATTTAACAGGGCTGGAATTGATAACCTATTTCAAAAAAGCAGGCAATTAACCGGATATTTAGAGTTTCTGGTTAATGAAATTAATATTGAAAAAGGAAAAGAGGCAATACAAATTCTCACTCCAAAATCACCTCAGGAAAGAGGATGTCAATTATCATTAGTATTTTTGGAAAATGGGAAAAAAGTATTTGAAGAATTGACCAATTCAGGAATTGTTTGTGATTGGAGAGAACCAGATGTTATTCGTGTGGCTCCAGTACCCTTGTATAATTCTTATTCAGATGTTTTCCAGTTTTATAATGTTGTAAGTAAAATAATCTAATGAATGATTGAGGCGGAAGAATCACTGGAAAGGAATTTCCCGTTTGCTCCAACACCGGGGCAAAAAACCCTATTTCACCAACTGGATATTTTTATCAATCAAAAAGATCAGAAAAGTACATTTCTGCTGAAAGGATATGCCGGAACTGGGAAAACCACTATGGTTAGTGCTCTGGTAAAAGCCTTAAAGAATTTCCAGATCAAATCTATTCTGATGGCACCTACTGGAAGGGCCGCCAAAATCATGTCTTCCTATTCCAAAAGGAAAGCATTTACTATCCATAAAATTTTATTCAAACAAACAGAAGACCCAAATACCGGAAGGCTGTTTTTCAAAAGACAAAAAAATTATTCCAGAAATACGATATTTATTGTCGATGAAGCTTCGATGATTGATAATTCCTCAGAAAATTATAAAAAAGGCGGTCTGCTGGATGAATTGGTTTCATTTATTTTTGAAGACCCGGGTGCGGGGAACAAACTCCTTCTTGTGGGAGACACAGCTCAGCTCCCTCCAGTGAAACAAAATATTAGTGCAGCCTTAAACTTTGAGGTATTAATTAATGATTTTTCACTTTGTGTAAATGAATTTACCTTAACCGAAGTCGTCAGGCAAAAAGAAAAATCCGGTATTTTGGAAAATGCTACCGGAATAAGGGAACTTATTGCATCTAATGCTCTCCATTTAAATCTCCAGACTAAAGCTTTTCCGGATACTTTCAGGATGACCAGCCAGAAAATGGAGGACGGCTTAAGATATGCTTATGATAAATTTGGTGTTGAAAACACCTGTATAATCTGTCGCTCAAACAAATCAGCTACCTTTTATAATAAATTTATCCGAAATCAAATCCTCTTTCGGGAAGAAGAAATCTCGGCAGGTGATTATTTAATGATTGTTAGAAACAATTATTTTTGGTTACCTCTGGACTCCATTGCCGGGTTTCTGGCCAATGGTGAATTTGTGGAAGTGATGAAGGTGAAAAATTTTGAGGAAATCCATGGGGCAAGATTTGCTGATTTAACGCTTCGACTTCTGGATTACCCCAATGAACCTTATTTTGATGCTAAAATTTATCTAGATACCCTGCATTCGTTTTCCCCAAACCTGACTTTTGAAGAAAGTAATCAGGTTTATGAAAAAGTTTTAGAATCCTATGCCGAGCTAGGTGATGAAAAGGAAATCATGAAAGCGGTTCGGAATGATCCGTATGTCAATGCACTGCAGGTAAAATTTTCTTATGCACTTACCTGTCATAAATCCCAGGGCGGGCAATGGGATGCCGTATTTGTGGACCTTGGCTATTATAAGGAAGGTCAAATGGATGTAGAGTTTATGCGATGGATTTATACAGCGATCACCAGAAGTACTTCTGAATTATTCTTTGTAAATTTCCCCAACAATTTTTTCATCTGATACACTAATAAACAAATCAGGAACTTTACTTTTGTAATCCGCCCATCTTTAATTAATTTTTCCTTTGGATAAACTCTAAATCAAATAAAAATGAACGCATTAAAAATTATATTTTCTTTTAGTTTTTTCATCCTCATTTCATCTATAACCTTTTCTCAAACACCTGAAAACAAAGGTGTTGCAAAAATTCATTTTGAGGAGGAATCATTTGACTTTGGAGATATTTACCAGGGGGATGTAGTTCAGCATACCTTCATTTTAAAAAATACAGGCTCGGCTCCTTTGCTGTTGACAAATGTGGCCACTACTTGTGGGTGCACTGCCCCCAACTGGTCCAGAGAACCTATTTTACCAGGAAAGGAAAGTGAAATTTTGGTTAAGTTTGATAGCAGGGGAAAATCTGGAATTCAAAACAAAATCATCACTATTTACTCTAATGCCGAAACTCCACAGACCAGGGTAAAAATTACCACAAATGTGCTTCCTGCCAAGCAAAACTAAATCTAGGGAATTCATGAAATTTTTTATCGAACAACTTTTTATTTCATAGTTTCCTGAAAATTCAAAACTTACTAACCTCTTAAAAATGGAATTCCAACAAGCTAAAGAAAAATTTATTCAGACCTGGGGCACCCTGGGTTCTAACTGGGGAATTAACAAAACCATGGCCCAAATCCATGCCTTATTGCTTATTAGCCCCAAACCGCTTTCTACAGAGGAAGTAATGGAGGATTTGATGATTTCCAGGGGAAATGCCAACATGAACATTCGTGCACTGATTGATTGGGGGATAGTCTTTAAAGAATTCATTCCCGGGGAAAGAAAAGAATATTTTACCGCTGAAAAGGATATTTGGGAATTGTCCAAACATATTATTGAGCAAAGAAAAAAAAGAGAATTGGACCCTATGATGAGATCTCTTAGCCAGATTGGAAAACTTGAAGGGGGAAAGCCTGACGAGGTTCAGGAATTTGAAAAAATAATGAGTGAATTGAATGTATTTTCTACAAAAGCGGAAAGTATGTTAAATAAAATAATTTCCGCCAACAAAAACTGGTTTTTCAATTTTCTCTTAAAACTATTTAAGTGAAATGGAAACCTAAAAACAAAAGGCCGGTTTCTCAAAACCGGCCTTTTATATTATCTGGCAATTACGGGAAAATCGAATAAATTTTCTTTTTTAATAGTTTTGGCTACAATTTCAGGTACAGCAGTCTCCCAACCATCTTCACCTTTTTTGATGAGTTTTAATATTTCATCGGAAATGATATGCAGGTTTTCCTCCTTAAAGTCTGTGATGTTTTCAATTTTATCATTGGCTACCAGATGCATAAACAAATGCACTAAGTGATCGGGAAGTTTAATATCCTCAGAGAAAATAATTTCCCGGCTTCCTTTTGCATATGATGGATAAACATAAAGCTTCACATTTCCTCCAAAAAGCGTCCCAAATGACTCTAAAATACCACCCTGTAAATTTTCATAGTATTTTTCCATGAAAATCTTTTCGAAGTTGTAAACACCTAAAATTAGTCCTATTTTCTTCTTCCTGGAAAATTTGGACAAATAAGAAGTTAACCTGAAATATTCCGGGTAATTGGAAATCAAAACGGTTTGTCCAAGTGAACAAAGAATATCCACTCTGTCCAGAAAATCCTTTTCATCTATCTGGCCTTTAGTCGGGTCCTTGAGATCACTTAGGTTTAGTTCGGCAAGGGCAATAATATTTTCTTCGTTTACATCCTCCTCATTTCTGAATAGTTCATATCCTTTTTCCAACATATCAATATTTACATTGGTAACCGGTCGGAATCTTCCTCTTAATAACAGAATGTTTTTCTTGTATAAGACCTCAGCGGGTTGCAATACACTTCCATCTGGCCCGAACATAGTAGCCTTTGCCAATCCGTTTTTCACCAATTTCAAGCTAAAAATCCGATTATCCACGTCAGGAAAATCAGGGCCAGTTAGTCTGAAAAAATCAACTTGCATTCTATGAGAGGTCAGTTCATCCAGCAAAGAATTCAACAAAGCTTCTGGATCTTTATTCAGATAAAAACAACCAAACACCAGATTTACCCCAACTATTCCCAGGGCCTGTTGCTGCAAAATTGGATCATTGTCAAACATTCGGATATGAATCACACATTCGTTGGGCTCACTTTCCGGGGTAAGTTGAAACCGCAAGCCAACCCAGCCTTTTCCCTCATTAGTCCTGCTGAAATTAAGGGCTTCTACGGTATTGGCAAAAGCAAAAAATGTAGAATTTGGTGCCTTATGCTGTAATCTTTTTACACAAAGATTATATTCTTTCTCCAGCATTTTTATTAACCTCGGTTCACAAACATACCTTCCACTTTGCACCGAACCATAAATTGCATCTGAAAATGCCATGTCATAGGCCGACATTGTTTTGGCAATTGTACCAGAAGCCCCACCTGCTTTAAAAAAATTGGCTGCCGTATCCTGCCCGGCTCCTATTTCGGCAAAAGAACCATAAATTTGAGAATCAAGATTTATTTGTAATGCCTTTTCCTTTGTGGTTAATTTCTTTTTAAATTCCATTGAAAAAATGATTAGCAGGTTTATTTTAAATTGAGTATTAGTGTCCCGTCCACTAAATTCCTTTATAATTTAACTATCTGGTAATAAACTAATTAAAACCATTTTATAAAATTTAATTTGCTTCTGGTACCACTTGTGGTTGTTTATTAGTTTGAGAAAAATGATCTCATTATCAAACAGCTATGGTTTAAAAGAATGTGTAAGGTGGTATATGGTTAATAAGTAAGGCAAATTATAATGAAAATTTTTATCATGTATTTAATAAATATTTTTACATTTGCACTTCTAAAAAATTAATGCCCTGTTTATTAATTATATTATTGAACACTTGCATTAATTTATCATTTAGATAAAACGCATCCGTAGTTCAACTGGATAGAATACCGGATTTCGGCTCCGGGGGTTGAGGGTTCGAATCCTTCCGGATGCGCTTTTCTCTTCTTTATACGCTTTCCTTTTCTAATACTCCCTCTAATATTTCCCAAACATTTTCTGCAACTATGGCATGACCATCCACATTTGGATGAATTCCATCTGACTGATTTAAATCGGCTTCCCCACCTACTTTATCCAACAAAAATGGAATAAGACCCACCTGGTTTTTATCTGCTAATTCAGGATACATATTCCTAAATGCTGAAGTGTAATCATTTCCCATATTTGGAGGAGCCTCCATTCCTGCCAAAATAATTTTCACTTCAGGGTTCTTCGATTTTACCTTATCTATTATTCCCTGTAAATTTTTATAGGATTCTGTAGTTGGAATCCCTCTGAGACCATCATTTCCACCTAATTCCAATACAAAAACATCCACATGTTGTTTTAAAATCCAATCAATTCTGTTAAGTCCGGCAGCAGTAGTTTCCCCGCTCAACCCGGCATTCACCACATTGTAGGGAAGGCCTTTTTCATTTATCTTTTTCTGGATCAAAGCCGGAAAAGAATATTTATCGGGTTCATCAAGTCCATAACCCGCACTTAGGCTATTACCGAAAAATATAACCGTTTTTAGCTCAGAATTCTCAGCAACTTTATTTTCCTCTTCCAGATTGGGCTGTACTTTTTCATCCTTTGAAACCTCTGGTTTCGAGTCATTTTGCTTTGAGCTACAGGCAATTAGAAAAAGTAGACTTAATAATGATATCCAATTTCTTTTCATCCCAGATATTTTTAAAAATGTAATCGATTTTTTTATAATGGAAACCAATTTGCTGCGTCCAGAGTTTGCTTGAAATACAAAGAAAAAATTGAAATAACCGGAGTAATCTGATATCAGTCTCACGTTTCAATTCAATGTTAAAAAATCATGAATTTCCAGTTCAATTTACCTCTAATGTAAAGTTTATATCTTTTTACCAATAAACTTATTTAAATTTAGCTTGTTTTTAATACAGTTTCAAAGGAAGATGAATGACTAATTTGAATTGTTAAAAAAAATAAAATTTCAAACTTCTGTTTTGGTGTTTTGCAATTTTAAAACCTTAATTTTTAGTCGACAGGTACTATAAAAGCAATAATTTTTTCTAAAAAGTTTAGAACCCTTGTGTTCTTCAGATTCAATTCAAAATTATCAATTTTATTTCCATAATTCTTTTCAAATCGATAAAAATTCCAAATTTCTAAAAATATAATGTCGGAAATCTTAAAAGTTGAAAATTTAACTAAACAATATAAAAGTCATAGCGGATTACTTACCGTGTTGGATGCTGTAAATTTTGCCATAGAAAAAGGCTCAACTTTTTCTATAGTGGGACCTTCAGGAAGTGGAAAAACCACCCTGCTTGGTCTCTGTGCTGGTTTGGATAGGGCCACCTCGGGTTCTGTAATTCTGAATGATATTGTTTTGGATAACCTGAGTGAAGACGATCGAGCTTATGTAAGAAACCAATATGTGGGTTTTATTTTCCAAAACTTCCAATTGATTCCTACATTAACCGCTCTGGAAAATGTAATGGTACCTTTGGAATTGAGGGGAGAAAAAAATATTA
The DNA here is from genome assembly GCF_000379765.1 of Flexithrix dorotheae DSM 6795. Lineage (GTDB taxonomy): Bacteria > Bacteroidota > Bacteroidia > Cytophagales > Flammeovirgaceae > Flexithrix > Flexithrix dorotheae. Next base: position 13,892 of record NZ_KB903487.1, on the reverse strand, counting down.
AAAAAAGATCGCTCGATTTATTAGACAAAGTTGGTCTGGCCGATCGGGATGACCATTATCCCACACAACTTTCAGGAGGAGAACAACAAAGGGTTTCTATTGCCAGAGCTTTTTCTAATAGTCCTCAAATTCTTTTTGCCGATGAACCTACCGGAAACCTTGATGAAGAAACCGGGCAAAAGGTAGAAAACCTGATTTTTAACCTTAACAAAGAATTGGGCACTACACTGGTAATGGTTACCCACGATTTGGAACTGGCAGCAAAAACTCAAAGAATTGTACGCATAAAGGGAGGGAAATTAGTTTCAGACCAACTTACTGAAAGTGGAATTGCTTCAAATGCTATTAAACTAAAACAAGGCTAAAACCTGATCAAACTAATCGAAAAATTGGAACCTCAACCCAACACAAATCTTTCCTGGATTATCAGAATGGCATGGCGTGACAGCCGGAAAAACCGCTCCAGGTTATTGTTATTTACTTCTTCCATCATTTTGGGGATTGCTGCACTGGTAGCTATTAATTCTTTTAGCAATAACCTGAAAAATGATATTGATGATCAGGCAAAATCACTTATTGGTGCGGATCTCTCTGTAAGAGGAAGATTACCCATGAGTGATTCTGTTCATGCTTTTTTTGATACACTTGCTTTATTCAAGGCCAATGAAGTACGGTTTGCCTCTATGGCCTATTTCCCCGTTTCGGATGGTACCCGACTGATTCAAATTAAAGGTTTGGAAGGCGATTTTCCATTTTACGGGGAATTTGAAACTGTTCCGCAAAGCGCTGCAAGGGATTTTAGAAATGGAAGAAAAGCGCTGGTGGACAATACACTTTTAATTCAGTTTGGAGCAGATGTAGGGGATTCTGTAAAAATTGGTAAGCTCAACTTTTTAATTGCGGGAAGATTAGAAAAAGCACCAGGGGAAATCGGACTCAATGCCACCATTGCCCCTACAGTTTATATTCCCGGAAAATATTTGGAAGAAACCGGACTCATAAAAAAAGGAAGCCGGATTAATTACACCTATTACTATAAATTCGAATCTGAGGAAAGGACTGAGGAAGTAGTTGAGAAAGGAAAAAAATTTTTAAAAACAGAATCTTTAAGGTATGAAACTGTAGAAGGAAGAAAGGAGAATGTTGGAGAAGCATTTTCTGATTTAACCCAATTTCTCAATCTGGTGGGATTTGTAGCACTGCTGCTGGGATGTGTGGGAGTAGCCAGTGCAGTACACATTTACATAAAGGAAAAAATAGGAACGGTTGCGGTTTTACGATGCCTGGGCGTAAAAGGGACCGGAGCATTTTTGATTTATTTATTCCAGATTTCTGCCATGGGATTATTTGGATCTATTGTGGGAGCAATATTGGGAAGTGGAATTCAGGTGATTCTTCCCAAAGTATTACAGGATTTTCTTCCCCTGGAAGTCAGCTATTCCATTTCCTGGATTGCCATTGCCGAAGGAATTTTTTCAGGCTTTATTGTTTCTATTTTATTTGCCTTGCTTCCTTTGCTTACTGTAAGGAAAATTTCCCCATTAAGAACCTTAAGGGCATTTTTTGAAGAAGATAGTTCATCCAAAGATTTACTGAAGTGGCTGGCTTTCCTGGCCATTGCCATTTTTATATTTGGATTTGCATACTTGCAAATTAGGGAAATTAAAGAAGCTTTTTTCTTTACCGGATTCATTGCGCTTTGCTTTTTGATACTCACTGGAATTGGTCGCCTCATTATGTGGTTGGTTAAAAAGTATTTCCCGGCATCCTGGAGTTATGTTTGGCGACAGGGCATAGCCAATTTGTACCGCCCAAATAACCAGACTTTAATTTTAATTGTATCCATAGGGCTGGGAACTGCCCTTATTTCCACTTTATTTTTCACCCAAAGTTTGTTATTGGATAAAGTAGAACTTTCTGCGAGTGAAAATCAACCCAATATGGTGTTATTCGATATCCAGACTCCTCAAAAAGATGAGGTTGAAAAACTGGTAGAAGAATTTGATATGCCTTTAATTCAAAAAGTACCTGTAGTAAATATTGGTGTGCAGGAAATTAACGGGGTAACCAAATTTGAAAATGAGCAGGATACCACTTCCGAGATCGATACCTGGGTTTACAATAGAGAGTACCGGGTGACCTACAGGGATACACTAATAGATTCAGAAACTTTGGAGAAAGGCAATTGGGTAGGGGAAATTGAAAGTTTTAATGATTCTATTTTTATTTCTATTGATGAAGGTTTTGCCCGAAGAATGCATGTAAAATTAGGAGATGAAATTTTATTTAATGTGCAGGGAACTCCTGTAAAAACTTATGTATCCAGTTTCCGGAAAATAGACTGGAACAGGGTACAAACTAACTTCCTGATTGTATTTCCAAAAGGCGTATTGGAAGAGGCTCCCCAATTCCATGTAGTAGTCACCAGAGTGAAATCGGACGAACAATCAGCCAAATTTCAGCAGGCACTTGTTAAATCTTTTCCCAACGTTTCATCTATAGACCTTGCCTTAATCTTAAAAACCCTTGACGATGTGTTGGGTAAAGTTTCTTTTGTCATTCGCTTTATGGCTTTATTCAGTATTGTAACCGGGATTTTGGTTTTAATTGGCTCAGTCATCATCAGTAAATATCAAAGAATTCAGGAAAGTGTTTTACTCAGAACACTCGGGGCTAACAGAAAACAGGTCTTGAAAATAAATGCATTGGAATATTTCTTTTTGGGAAGTCTTGCCTCGCTATCAGGAATAATACTGGCGCTTGTCGGAAGCTGGGCATTGGCATATTTCAATTTCGATTCGCCCTTTGTCCCCGACCCGGTTCCTTCCCTGATAGTTTTAGCCATCATTACAGGTTTAACAGTCATCATTGGAATGTTAAATACCAGGGGAATTTTGGGCAAACCTCCATTGGAAATTCTTCGATCGGAGGTTTAGGAATTGTTTTTCAACTTGAACTTTATTTACAAATACTTATAATATTTAATTTCAAACCTGATTTTCTTTCCTTTTTAAAAGGATAAAATTTGGACATCTGAAATTAAAGCCGGAATATTCGGATAGAAACTTCTTGATTATACCGGATTGCGGTGATAGTTAGCAAAAGTACTCCATTTCTTTACAGTGTCTTCTCTTCAGAGAGACCCTGCAAGTTGGCAGAGTGCTAAATTGAAGGCAGGGTCGCAAAAATGCAGACCCTGCTGCGAATTCCGTTAACTGTTTTTAAGCATCACCGCAAAGTGTTATTATCAGGAAACTTCTTATTTGATTCTTTAATAAGAGCATTTTTTAATTTTTAACCTTGCTCAGAAACCAATTTCATTATGCAAAGGCATTTTTTTAAACTTATATTATTCTTTTTAAGCTATTTTATCCTTTTCCAGGTAAATGCACAAAAAGTATCGGTACCTAAAATTGACATTGCCGATCTCAGCAAACCAATCCCGGTTGATCCCAATGTGAAAATTGGCAAACTTAAGAATGGCATTACTTATTATTTAAGAAAAAATGCAAAGCCTGAAGAAAAGATAGAACTCCGGCTGGTACTCAATGCAGGTTCTTTAATGGAAAATGAAGACCAGCGAGGCCTTGCCCACTTTATGGAGCACATGTGTTTTAATGGTACTGAAAATTTTCAAAAAAATGAATTGGTGGAATACCTGCAATCTGTAGGGGTAAAATTTGGTGCTCACCTCAACGCTTACACTTCTTTTGATGAAACCGTTTACATTCTGCCTATTCCTTCCGACAAAGAAGAAGTAGTGGAAAATGGCTTTCAGATTTTAGAAGACTGGGCACATAATGTCACTTTAGAACCGGAAGAAATTGACAAAGAAAGGGGAGTAGTAATAGAAGAATGGCGATTGAGAGATTTGGGACCTGATGCCAGAATGCAGGAAAAATATTTCCCCATTCTCTTTAAAGATTCCAGATATGCGGAAAGGCTTCCTATTGGGAAAGTAGAAGTTTTAGAGAATTTCAAACCGGAAACCATTAAAGACTTTTACAATGACTGGTACCGGCCAGATTTAATGTCGGTTGTAGTGGTAGGAGATATGGATTTAAAAGATATGGAAGCCAGGGTAAAAAAACACTTTGGAAAAATTAAACCGGTTTCCAATCCGAAAGAAAGAAAAGTATATGATGTGCCTGACCACAAGGAAACATTAGTAGCCATAGTAACTGACAAAGAAGCTTCCAACACTCAGGTTCAGGTAATTTATAAACATGATACTGAAGCACAAAAAACACTGGCTGATTACAAAACCGGAATTGTACAGTCCCTTTACAACGGCATGCTGAGCATGAGGCTGCGAGAATTAACGCAATCTGCAAATCCTCCATTTATTTTCGGTGGCTCCGGATATGGTGGTCTTATCAGAACAAAAGATGCTTATTACGCTTATGCCGGTACTGCAGAGGATGGGGTAGAAAAAGGTTTGCAAACCCTGTTAGAAGAAAATAAACGGGTGATGCTTCATGGATTTACTGAAGGAGAATTATCCAGGTATAAAATGCAAATGATGGCCAGTTACGAAAAAGCCTACAATGAAAGAGACAAAACAGAATCAGGTGCATATGTAGGGGAATACCAGCGGAATTTTTTGGAAAACGAACCTATTCCAGGCATAGCTTTCGAATTTGGTTTTGTAAAAGCCATTCTGCCATCTATCACACTTGATGAGGTGAATGCACTGGCAAAAAAATGGATTACTGAGGAAAACAGGGTAGTGGTGATCACTGCTCCGGAAAAAGAAGGAGTGGAAATACCTTCCGAAGAAAGAGTTTTGGCGATCTTAAATGAAGTAGATGAAAAGAATATTGAACCCTATGTGGATAATCTGGCTTCGGCAGCTTTAATGGAAAATATTCCCACACCGGGAAAAGTAACTGCCTCTGTGGAAAAGCCCCATGGTGTCACAGAGTTAACTCTATCGAATGGAGCCAAAGTGGTTTTAAAGCCTACTGATTTTAAAAATGATGAAATTTTGTTCGATGGATTTAGTTTTGGCGGAAGTTCCATTTATCCGGATGAGGTTTACCAATCGGCTAGTAATGCAAGCGTTTTAGTTTCCCAGGGAGGAATTGGGGAACATTCCATTACTGATGTTCAAAAGTTACTTACCGGAAAAATTGCCGGAGTAAATCCTTATATCAGGCAACTTACGGAAGGACTTTCAGGAAGATGTTCTCCGAAAGATTTGGAAACCATGTTTCAGCTGGCGCATTTGTATTTTACGGCTCCAAGAAAAGATCCTGAGGCATTTCAGGGATACATGACCAGACTTAAAGCTTATATGCAAAACCTGCTTTCTGATCCAAATTATTATTATTCCAATGAAGTATCAAAAATTTTAAGCCAGAATCATCCAAGGGGAGGAGGAATTCCGACAATGGAGGAATTGGATGCCATCAGCCTGGATAAAGCTTTTGAAGTTTATCAGGAACGATTTAAAGATGCAAGCGATTTTACTTTCTTTCTGGTTGGGAATTTTGATGTAGAAACGATAAAACCATTATTGGAAACCTATTTGGGAAGCCTCCCTGATATTGAAAGAGATGAAACCTGGAAAGATGTGGGCATGCGCTATCCTGAGGGTGTAGTGAAAGAGGAAGTAAAAAAAGGAGCTGATGCCAAAAGCCAGGTGACCTTAGCCTTTACCGGAGATTTGGAATATTCCAGAAAAGAAGCCTATAAAATCAGATCGATTACGGAAATTCTGCAAATAAAACTGACTGAAAAATTAAGGGAAGAAATGGGTGGTGTTTATGGAAGCCGGGCCAATGGATCAGCACAGCAACTTCCAGTTGAAAATTATTCCATCAACATCAATTTCACCTGTTCACCAGAAAATGTGCAGGCTCTGATTGATGCTACATTTGGGGAAATTAAAAAATTACAGGAAGAAGGACCTTTGGAAAAAGATTTGGTAAAAATAAAAGAAACCCAAAAACTGGAAATGAAGGAAGGGCTGAAGGAAAATGGCACCTGGTTGAGCCTGCTAAGAAATCATTATATCTATGGCAGGGAATACGAAGACATCATGGATTACGCCAAAAGAATAGATGCCATGACAGCCGAAGAACTAAAGGATACAGCAAAGCAATATTTCAATTTCGATAACTACGCCCAAATCGTACTCTATCCTGAGACTAAGGAAGGAGGGAAGTAGGAATTTACAAAAACTTTAATCTAAGCAGGGGCTGCATTTTCTGCAGCTCTTCTTTTTTCTTCCTGCCCTCCTGGCTTAAGTTTGCAACTTAAGCTTAGCAATTTCTCAAGTTTACAAACTTAAATTTATCCCAAGATTTCACCATTCCATTGCGGGTATTAAACTGAAACCAGCAAGTGCTTTTTTTGTTTTTATCAACAAAGTATTACCATATTTTTTAGTTGTGTTTTATAGGAAAATAATAATTTAATTGGTTTTTTTATAAAATTCAATAACAATTTGAGCAACAGCTTATTTCAAAAAAATGCCACCTCTTAAAGTAGAAATCAACCCACTATCTTATTGCTCAATACCTATTACCATGGTATTTTCTGAAACTATGATAACTCTGGCTAATGGAACAGGATTTATTTTTGAGAAAAAATCAAAATATTATTTAATTACCAATTGGCACAATTTGACAGGTAGAAACCCAGATACAAAAGAGTTTTTAAGTAGCCATGGAGGAATTCCAGATAGAATTAATTTGAAGCTTTTGTGTAGAACAAAACCCCACATTCTCTGGAAAGACTTCTCATTCAGTTTATATGACGAAAACAATAATCCATTATGGTTTATACATCCTGAACATTGCGAAAAAGTTGATGTTATTGCTCTTGAACTTAAATTTTCCAATGACTCTCAAGCTATCCTAAAACCCTTAAATAAAATATGTTTTGATGAATATAAATTAGAAATTGCTGACGACATTTATATTTTAGGCTTTCCTTATTCAATTAAAGGAGGAGGAAATTTCCCAATTTGGAAGCGAGGAAGTATCGCTACAGAACCTGATTTATTCATCGATAAACTTCCAAAAATACTTGTGGATACAGCTTCTAGACCAGGAATGTCTGGTTCTCCAGTAATCTTTCGAAGAACAGGCATTCATGGATTTGAAAATGGTTTTCCCACAGAGGGCGCAGAAATAGGTCTTATCCAAGGTTTTGTTGGTGTTTACTCAGGTAGGTTGGTTACAAATAACAACTTTGACGCACAATTGGGAATAATTTGGAAAGCTAGAGTAATTGAAGAAATAATTAATGGAAATCAATTAGACAAAAAAATTGTCCCATAGATCAAATTTACAAACTTAAATTTATCCCAAGGTTTCACCATCCCATTGCAGGTATTAAACTGAAACCAGCAAGCAACACCTCAAAAAACAATTATAATTTCGACATTAAGGCAACTCACTTCCATGTATTAACATTAAAAAGAAAAACACTAACTTAAAATTCTATTTTTTACAATAATGGTAAATTATATTTTACCTAAAGTTCAATTGTGCTCTTCATGAAAAATATTAAAACCGCCTTATTATGCTTAATTCTGTGTGTTTCACATTCCTTTATTTTTGCTAAAGATAAATTAGCAGAAACTGAAAAACTAGCCGCTACTGCTCAGGTTTGGGGGTTTTTGAAATATTATCATCCTTCGGTGGCTAAGGGAAAGTATAATTGGGATGAAGAGTTATTTAAGGTTTTACCCAAGGTAAAAGAAGCTGAAAGCAAAACACAATTATCTCAAATCTATATTAACTGGATTGATCGACTTGGGAAGGTAAAGGAATGTAAAAACTGTGGAAATGAGCCGGAATTGGAATACTTCAGTAAAAATTTCGATTTATCCTGGATGGAAAATAACAAGCTTTTCACACCTGATCTTACCGAAAAGTTAAAATTTATAGAAGACAATCGACATCAGGGCAAAAAACATTATGTGTCCCAGGCTAAAAGGGTTAGAAATATTATAATAACAAATGAAATTGACTACAAGGATTTTGACTGGCAGGATGAAAATTTAAGATTGCTTTCCTTATTCCGATATTGGAATATTGTTGAATATTTTTTTCCTTATAAATACCAGACTGATACGGATTGGGAGGAAGTTTTAAACACAATGATTCCAAAATTTTTGTATCCGGAATCCGAAACGGATTTTCATTTGGCAATGCTGGAGTTAATCATAAACTTAGATGATAGCCATGCCAATTTTTTCAGCGATATAACAGAAAGTTTTTGGGGATACTATTTAGTCCCTGCCGGGTTCAAACTAATTGATAATAAGGCTGTGCTTACCCGATTCTATGATGATTCTTTAGCAAGAATCGATGACCTTAGAGTTGGTGATGTCATTACAAAAATTGATGACAAAGACGTCTGGGAAGTTTTTAAAGAAAAGGAAAAATATATCAATGGTTCAAATGTCTCAAGGAAAAAATATATTGGATCTCATGTCATTTTTATGGGTTCCTCTGGCTCAATAAACATCGAGTACACAAGAGATGGGAAAACACATTCTAAATCCATAAAAAGGTATTTGAGAAAGGATTTTAATTTCAACAAGAAGGAAAGAAAGCCTTTTAAAGTGCTTGAGGGAAACATTGGCTATATAAATATGGGCGTAATTAAGAATAAAGATGTGGAGGAGGCTATGGAAGCTTTAAATGACACTAAAGCTATTATTTTTGATTTGAGAAATTATCCAAAAGGTACTTTATATTCATTAATCCTTCATATTTCATCTAAGAAAAATAACTTTTACAAAGTAACCTACCCTGATTTAGATTATCCAGGAAAATTTATTTGGAGAGATGGAAACCAATGTGGAATTAATGGTGATTTGAAGTATCTTGGGAAGATTATTTTATTAGTCAATGAAAGCTCACAAAGTCATTCAGAATTCACAATAATGTGTTTACAAACAGGAGATAATGTCACTACATTGGGCAGTCAGACCTCCGGAGCAGATGGAAACGTCAGTAGATTTGATATGGTTGGTGGGTTTAAAACTGCCATAAGTGGTATTGGTATTTTTTACCCAGACGGAACCGAAACCCAAAGGAAAGGAGTTAAAATCGACATTGAAGTGAAACCTACGATTCAGGGAATAAAAGATGGAAGGGATGAAGTACTTGAAAAAGCCATTGAATTTTTAAGTGAATTATAAAACAAGAGCCAAGGCGATCCACAAGACCATAAAATGATGTTCAAAAAGGCTACAAGTCTCTTTTATGAAAATCCAAAAAAGCTTTTCCTAATAGATGGCTTAGGGGCGATTTCGTCTGCGTTTTTGTTGGGAATTATATTGGTGAAACTGGAGGCTATTTTTGGTATTCCTGCTTCAACTTTATATCTGCTGGCCGCTTTTCCGGTTCTTTTTGCCATTTATGATTTTTTCAGCTACCGGACAGAAAAAAGTAATTACGCAGGGCTATTAAAAGGAATTGCCATTTTTAATATGCTGTATTGTTTTCTATCGATAGGATTTGCCGTCTTTCATTTTGATATCATCACTTTGTGGGGGTGGGCTTATATTCTTGGTGAAGTTTTAATTGTAGTTTTGCTGGCTATTATTGAACTTAGGGTAGCCAATAGGCTAAAGACTTTAGTAAAAAACTGAGATTTTGTTAAAGATATCCTAATGGTTATTCATCGTTTGGAAATTCTTTCATGAAGTCGGTAACTTAAGGCAAATATTTTTTATCTCAAATATTTGCCATAAAGAATGAAAACCCAAATACTTATTTTTTGCTTCGTTTTATTAAGCCTCCAATTATCTGCTCAGGAAGAGGAGTATCCTTATCCTTCTTTAAGCCCAAAAGGGAATATTTCCCAGGTAGTAGGAAATACTTTAATTGAAATCGACTATGAAAGACCTTCAGTTAGAAACAGAAAGATTTTTGGAGAAGGAGAATTAGTGCCCTGGAATAAAGTGTGGCGAACTGGAGCCGGATATTGTACAAAAATTAATTTCAACAAACCAGTAATTGTGGGTGGTCAGGCAATTCCAGCCGGGAATTACTCTTTGTTTACCATCCCAAACCCTGTAGAATGGATGGTTATTTTAAATACAGATACTACGCTTTATGGCAGTTATGACTACGATTATAAAAAGGATGTTGCCAGATTTTCGGTTAGTTCTTATGAATCACCCAGGTTCTATGAGACATTAACATTCGATATCGAGCTAATCAATAACAACTCGAAATTGTACATTTCCTGGGCAAATATTCAGTTACATTTTGATATTGAAACTTCCACCAATGAGGAAATTGAAAAATTAATTGAAGAAAAATTACTGACCGGACTTCATAAGGATTCGGATATTTATGCTGGTGCTGTAGAGTTTTTAATTTATCAAAGTAAAGATTTCGCTTTGGCATTACAATTAGCTGAAAAGGCTATTGAATTAGATGAGCAAAACGAATGGGCTAGAAATCTTAAAATAAGGATTTACGAAAAACTGAAGCTTTATGATAATGCAATGGAAGAAATCAATAAGACTGTGGATATGCTAAAGGAAAAAGGAAATCGGGCTAGGGAAATTAACCAATTAGAAGCTGATTATAAGAGAATAATGTCCTTAACAAAACTCTAACTTATCTCACATTTTTCACCTAAATTACTAAGGTTTCCGCACCAAAATTTACTAAGGTACTCCAAAAGAAGGTAAAGCTTTTTTTGCTTTTCATTAAAAAAAACCATTTTATGATAATGGTGTAAATTAGGTAAAACGCCTTCAAAATTAGTGGGGGAAAGACTATCAGGTACTGATAATTTTTTTCAAGTCCCTAGAGAGAAAGGATTGCAGATACCTACTTAAATTTCTCGGAAAACCTTTTTGAAGGCAAGATTTTTTCGTCTATTTTTCATCGACTGGAAAAATAGACAAAAGCTAATTTATCATCCTTTGCTTATATTTTAATATTGAAGTTTTGGGTGAAAAGTCATTAATAAAATCTAAAAAGGTGCTAAAACTTCCAAAAATAAGCTTTTACTTTTTGGTGTGGAAACCCTACTAAATTACTACAAATAAACTCATTTTATGAAACTTTTTTCACTTCTTATTTTCCTATTGCTATGGTCATGTGCTCCAAAAGGAAATGAAAACAACTGGCCTCAGCCTGCCGGGCCAAATGGCAACTGGACTGTCACTACAAATGATCCTGTTCCCACAGCATTTAGTGTCACTACCGGGGAAAACATTCTTTGGAAAGCAGAACTGCCTGAAGGCGGACAAAGTGGTATTACCGTTTGGGAGGACAGAATTTTCCTGACCGTCATGAAACCCCTCAATCATTTAGAAGAAGAACAGAAGGAAATAAAAGGTGCAGATATCCTGGCACTTTGCCTGGATGCCAAGGAGAGAAAAATACTTTGGGAAAACGAACTGAAAGGAAGTGTGAAATCAGAATACATGTCTGGATTTAGTGATTCTTCTACCCCAGGCCCGGTCACGGATGGTAAACATGTCTGGTTTTATAATGCCAGTGGCAACCTTTCCTGTTTCGATTTTGAGGGAAACAAACAATGGGAAAGAACCTGGAAACCTGTGGAGGAATTAGAAAGTGTGCATTTTCCCTTCAACAAACAATTTGAGCCACTTCTTGATAGCAATACCATTCTGAATATGGAAACCTACTGGGAAAAGGATGGAAAAAGGGTTTATGGCTGGAATTATATTTATGGTCTCGACAAACTTACAGGAAAAGTTTTATGGATTTCCGAAGATGCCCTTACCCACTACAATACGCCATTTTTTGGCAAAACTGAAAAAGGGAAATCGGCTTTAATGATAGGAAGAGGAGGGCATCATCAAGTTCCTGAAAAACCTACAGGATATTCTTTAATAGATCTGGAAAACGGGAAAACCATTTGGCAGTATCAAACCGATGAAGGCTTAGCACTATATCATGCCACCTGGAATAAGGATTATGCAGTCTGGTATACAGAGAAAGAATGCGTAATCCATCTTATTAATGCCAAAACCGGGGAATTACAAAGGAAAATCTCCCTGACATCCGGTGTAGATATCAGGAGCTATAATGATTCTACAGGAAAGTATGATTTACAGGAAAACATTGATATTCAGCAAGATTTTGAACTAAATGTTTTTCCAGCCTGGTTCACTAATATTATCGTAAATGACAAGCTTTTTTTCCTTTGTTTTAAAAGGGGAAAGTATCGCAAAAATATTGGACCTGAATATTCCATTGGCAGAGTGGACTTAAAAACAGGAAAAACAACTTACTTGCAAGTTCCGGTTCAGGTGGCTTATAATAATGGTCAGAAGTCCTATATCTGGAATACCGAACTCACTACCACAAATATTAATAATAAAGGTCTGGATGTTGCCCACGATAAGCGGTCACGAAGAGATGGCTGGCATTGGAACTTCAATGGCAACCCGATAGCCATTAATGATAAAATTTTCTTTACCACCATGTTAGGCCTGACTTACTGTATTGATGCCTCCACAGAAGATTTTGATGAAACTGCTTTTATCAGTCTGAATGACCTTGGGCCGAAAGGGGAAACCTGGTCGGTGAATACACCATCATTTGCCAATGGGAAACTATATCACCGTACTTTAAAGCATTTGATTTGTATTGGAGAAGAATAGAATTCAACCATTTAATGTTTGGTATCTTTGGGAAGCATCAAATATTTCAATCAGAACATTAAACTCCTTTAACCATACTTTACAGAATAATAAAAACATAATTATTGCAAATACAATTTATCATTAATAAATTTAGATATATCCTAATTCAATTCTTTAGCAACATTAAAAAACACATAATGGACGATGTACTTGATTATTTAGAAGGCAGAGATAATCCTGAGCGAACTTATACAATAGCAAGTAAGGGGAAACGATTTGGGAATTATATAATTGATTTGATAGGCTACCTTATTTTTTCTTCAATAATCGGAATAATCATTGGTGTTTTAGCCGTTGCTTATGGAAATGAAGATTTTTTAGAAGAAGAAACAATAAGTGCAGAGGCAAAAATACTGGAATGGCTTACTGGATTAGTAGTAATCACAGCCTATTACACTTTTCAGGAATACCTTTTTAAGGGAAAGACATTGGGAAAACTATTAACCAAAACTCGTGCTGTTACAATTGACAATAGGAGGATAGATTTGAATACCTCAATAAAAAGAAATTTGATAAGGTTAGTTCCATTTGAAATTTTTTCTTTTTTGGGAGAAGATTCAAAGGGATGGCATGACAGCTGGTCTCAAACCAAAGTGATTGAAGATAATGACTGGAGAGATATTGGCGATTATGAATAAAAACCAGGTTTTATGGCAAACTATGAACCTGAAAAGGATAAATAAGTACCTCAGCATTTACCAATTAATTGGCTTTACTATAAGCTTCATTTTAATTTCCGATTTTTCTTTGAGGGATAGCCCCATGGGTATTTTCAATGTTTTATTGATGATTCCTGCTTTTCTTCCCTTTTTAATTGTTTCAACATTTTGTTTGTTCAAAAGGGAAAAATATGCTCAGCTAATTAAATACAATATCAATATTTCTTCAGGTGTTCTGGTTTTGTCGTCCATTTCCTTACCTTTTTTCTATGTGGATAAACCGGATTAAACAGTGCCAGTAAAAACGGAGTGAACCGTGCCAGTAATTTCGGTTCAAACTGTGCCATTTTCGGATTAAGTTGTGCCATCGGTTTCGGATTAAACTGTGCCACTTTAAAAGATCAGGTATAATGTGTTATATCGCTGAAAAAAAAGACAGTGATATGGCAAATAAACTTGATCCTATGGATTTAAAACAAATTATTACGCTACATTTAGATGGGTTGAGTAACCGTAAAATCGGAAAAACCCTGGGTATCAGCCGCAATACTGTCAATCAGTATATGGCCTTG
>NZ_KB903486.1 GCF_000379765.1 Flexithrix dorotheae DSM 6795 | reverse complement strand
ATACTCACCTCTCCTTTTACGGTTAATTTAGCATTGTTTATGGTTAGTTTACCAGGAGTACCTTCATCATAAATATACAAATCTCCACTTTCCTGTGGACCTGAATTCAAAGTAATCTCATGGCCTTTGATCACTACCTGAGTCGTTCCGTTGGGCAGGCTGGTAGCTGCAATTGTTCCAGCTGCATCTGTTGACCAGGTAGATAAATTGGCCCAATTCCCATTTTGCTTTGAAAACAATTGTGTTTCATGCGCTGGAATGTTGATATTACTAATAGTAGTCGCATTTATTGCAGCACTTTTTCCAGATCTGTTACCTGCTGCATCTATGGCTTCTACTTTAAAACTATAGGTGGTTTCCGGGCTTAATCCTTGTATGATTAAACTGGTTCCACTCACATTACCATACAACACATCATCCTTAAATACTTCATAGCTGCTTACCCCTACATTATCTGTTGAAGCAGTCCAGCTTAAATTTAAACGATCTCCCTGTATATTACTGACCTGAAGATTTCCCGGTATCGATGGAGCTTCTGTTTCTCCACTGGTGCTAATGGCATAAGCACTACTTCTGGCTGATTCATTTCCCGCTTCATCCACTGCACTTATTTCAAAACTATAACTGGTGGAAGAAACCAGGCTGTTGATTGTATGAGAAGTAATACTGATTTCTGTGATAAAATTATTGTCCTGATAGATTTTATACCCTGTTACCCCAATGTTATCTGTAGCAACATCCCAGCTTAAACTAATGGAATTTTCTGTTACTGCGGTGTGGGTAATATTTTCTGGTACACTTGGTGCTTCTTCATCACTGTTGGCAATGTCATCTGTGGCCCAGTGAATACTGGCTCTCACCAATGCCCAGCCATCTGCTGTCAACATGCTGGCTTCTGTATCATATAAAAACCAGCCTACCCTTTTGGCTGGGGCTACAAAACTATTATACATATTATCCCCACTTTCAAAACCATAAACAACGCTACTTCCATCTGCAACGTGGGAAGCTATATTCACCCCATCTCCTGCTACCATTACCCAAGGCATAGTACCACTTGAAGTATATACCTGCACAGTCCCACTTAATCCTGCAGCCAGGGGATGGGAAGCATCATTAATGATGACACTTTGATAACCACTGGCATTCCCTCTGGTACCAGTGGCTCCAGAGGTGATATTTAATTCATCAAACAAGCCCTGTTCCCAGTTAATTAAAGGGACAGCCACACTGGTAAACTTGGTCCCTACATTCCCGGAATTGACTGTAGATGAAATTAATACTAATAATTTTCCACTGGCATCTGAGGTTTGTGCATCACTGTCTTGTTTAACCACTACGGTAAATCCCATATTCTCCAATTCACTTTTTAATGCTGCATCTCCTGTGCCTAATGTCGTATTGCCCACAACCATTAGTACATCCCCTACACTAAAGATTTGATGGGATTGACTTAAAGTACTACTTGTATTAACTGGATCAACCGACTTTTCATTTGTAGCTGCTCCAAATAGGGTATGGCTCAGCATGGCCAGACAAAGCAGCAATACCAGTTTATTTTTGATTTGTAAAAGTTTAATCATGGTGAAATGATAAAGGGTAAACTATATTTTGGGCTTTCCTCAAGGAAACTATAGGCACAGTTTGCCCAGCCTACTAATTTGCTTTAGTGGGAAAGTAAATTTTTGACAATAGTAGATCTGGGTAAGCAGAACAAAGCTACTTACTCAAATAGTACTAATAAAAGGTGATTAAGTTTAGATTATCCAGATGGACAAAACAAGTAATGTAAATGTGATTGGATATCAAGTGCTAGTTGGATTTCCTTTAAATAAATGGATTGGGATTCCATAAGTGAAGTTAGTTTAGTTTTTTAAATTTTTACAGTCATTCTTTTAATTCAGTGGTCGCATGATTAAAAGAACTTTTTTTTGTTCAAAGGTGACTGTACTAGTAAAAGAGTTTAAGATAATTTTGTTAGTGATGTGAAACAGATAATTTATATTCCTGATCACAGGAGCTAAAGTAACAAAGGTTATTCCTTAATGCAATCACAGCACAAATTTTTATTAGGTAATTAACAATTATTTACAGATAGTATTTGGAATTATGGTTTGAGCTTTTTTTTACTTACAAGTGTAGGTTTTATAGCTTTCACAAAAGTTTTTAGATGGAAATCCTCCTTATTTAAGTTTAATTGGAGAAATTGCCTCAAAAAATCAGGTTTAATGACCTGTATTTTTTTTAAAAGTTTACATTATCAAAGCATTTTCTTACATCTCCATTACAGCTAACGAAAAGTAACCCTCAGTGAGTTATTCCTATTTTTCTAAGGTTTTAACCTTTCTTATTAAATGATGAACCAAATATTTTTTGGTAACGATTTGGATGATCCCTTCAAAAATTCTTCTTGCTTCTTGAATGAATTCCTGCCTACTTATTTGATAATTTGTAAAGGCCCATGATAGGACTCTAAAATTAAATAGTAGTAGGATTGACCTGGTGTAAAGTTAATTTCATGTTTACTCCAAATCCCGCTAAATGGAAATTCAGAAGTCCAAAATAATTCTTCTTGTACACACTCATTATTTCCTCCCCCTATTCTTAGCATAGCCTTATCATTATTTTCAGGGTAACCTTTTCGACTAAGTATTACTGAAGATTGATAACAAGTATCTTCATTTAAAGGATAAGTTAATTCCTGATACACCCTCTCATATGCATCAAAAACTGCAATTGGAAAGTCTATTAATGCCTCATAGAGTCTTATTAAGTGTGCACATCTAGAAAATACCCCACATATATCTACGCACAGTTAAATGGATTTTTTGTACCGGAGGTTTTTAACTCTTCTGCTTTTTGATTTTCAAAATAAATACTGCATATATTTTCTAACCCCTCCCCTACTTAACATAGATGAATTTATGATCACAATTTATCATTGGAATAATCATGTTTTTTATTGAAATAGTTATATTATTGGTTTAGAGGTTTTTCTTGAAAATTAAACTGCCCCACGCTTTTTTATGGTTCCCTAAAGAGAAAGATTTAATTTCTTACCAAATTCAATAAACTGAGGATTTGATCTGAATGGTTCAAATTGCGGAGCAAATTTAAGTGACCATGGTAATGGATAAATTTTATTTTTACATGCTTCGTCCAAATACTTCATTGCCATTTCATTTTTATTAAGTGACGCACTAAGTAAAGCAAGGCTTACTGGATTTACCCATGAAGTATCTGATTTCAAAACCAATTTTTTTAGAATTTCTTCAGCTTTTTCATTTTGCCCGGCAGTAGCATAAGTAACACCTAGATTAGATTGGTAGTTTACTGATTTTTGAGGTAATTTTTCGTGAAACTGAATAGCTTCATTATATTTTTTCAAGCCAAGATATGAATATCCTAATACCAGATTCCCATAAGTAAAATTTGGCCTTAATGCTAAAGACTTTTTAGCATATTCTATACTTAGTTGATAGTCTCCTTTAATATTATATAACCACCCTAACCACAAAACATAAGTAGGGGATAAGGGATCGATTTCAACGGCCAGTTTTGCTTCATTAATAGACTCTTCAAACCGATTGTACAAAACTAGTAACCAGGCATAATGAGCATGTGCAATTTCATTATCAGGATTAATTGCTATGGCATTTTTAAAGGCTTCCTCTGCTTTTGTCCAATCCCAATCTTGATATAGATATGTCAGGGCCAGTGCAGTGTGGCCATTATCCATTTCAGGATCTAAAGACAAGGCTCTATTGGCAGCAGCTTTGGCCAAAGAATAAGCATCTCGGCTAACTTCAGGGCCATGTCCTGTTAACGCATATCCAACTGCTAAACCTGCATAGGCAAAAGGGTCTGCTGGATCCAATCCAATGGCTTTATTTAGATAATCAATACCGATTTTAAAATCATCTAAATTGCCAAGATTAATGTGGTACATCCCTCTTAAATAAGCCTTATATATTTCAGGATCTACAACACGATTTCGGGCGAACTGTTTTTCTTCCTGTTCAGTCAGATTACCTTTCACTTTTTTTACTACATTTTTCATTAAATCATTTTGCACATTTAGCACATTGCTGATACTTTCATAGTAGTCTTTTGCCCATAAATTTTGTTCTTGTGGAAAAGCTTTAACTAATTGTATTTGAATTTTCAGACTATCTCCAACCATTAATACTGCTCCTTCAACCAGGTATTCCACTTGTAATTCTTTTGCAATTTCCTGTATTGTTTTTTCTGTGTTTTGATATTGCTGGATAGATGTTTTGGAAATAGATCGGATTCCTTTTATTTTCCCAAATTCTCCAATTAAAGCATTCTGCATACCTTGCGTCAAAAATTCCTGATTGGTATTTTCTGATAAATGAGAGAATGGCAATACGGCAATGCCATTAGGTGGTGGTATTGTTTTTCCTCCAATAATATCTCCTGACAATATATAACCTACACCAACTAAAATCACAATTACCAACATAGATAAATACAACCATTTTTTTGTGAATTTTCCCGCTCTTATTGCGTTTGAATGATCTGTAAATTTTAACTCACTCTGATTAAGATTCGACTGAACATTGTTACTGATTTCCGATTGATCAATTGTTTCAGTTGGTACGTTGTTGTTTTCTATCCTTTTTTTCACTTCTCCTGGTGGAAAACCATAATGCGAATTAAAACAGGAATTAAAATAAGAAGTACTACCAAAGCCTACACGATAGGCTATTTCTGAAGCTGTTCCAACATCTTCTTTTAAAAGTTTCATTGCTTCTTCCAAGCGGATTTCCCTTATAAACTGGCTAACTGATTGCCCTTTGAGCATTTTCAATTTTCTGTGAAGATGAGATCGGCTCATGCCCACTTGGTCAGCCAGATTTTCTACACCAAATTGTTCATTGTTAAGGTTATCGAGTACTGAATCCTTCAATTTAATCAGTAGCAATTCACTTTGGTTAGTTGGGTTAATCTTGTCCATAATTTAGGCAGGGTACTTGGTGAATTACAATATACCTTTTTTGACAATTAAAGTCCAGAAAAAGTGTGAATCCACTCATGGTATTACCATGAAATTCATTATCAAAAAGTATTGGAAAAAGTTGAAGAATTGCCATAAACGCAACATGATTTAAAAAAACAACATAATTTTTAAAAAAAATTGAATGAATTGCAACATACTTAATACCTCTCCAATGGCAATTTGAGGCACCTTTGTAATAAGCGAAACAAGGAATGTGGCCACTTCCATTTAATCATTTTAAAACCTAAAAATAAAAATGGAAGCTTTAAAAAAAATAATGGTATTTGTCTTTTTAATCGTAGGAACTTCAGGATGTTTTGATGAGGAAGATCAAAATATAACTCCACAGTTAGATCCAATTAAAACTAAATCAGCAGCCGAATATGTTGTAGAGCAACTGGCAGAATATGTAATGAAAGCTCACTTGATCAAAAACCTTTCGGGGAGTTCATTTTCTAATGAGGTGGTTGGAGGAGCTTCAGGAACTGCCATTGTTAGCGGAGCTATTAAATATGGGGAAAATCAACCCTGTGGATCTAGCTGTATCAGAAGTCAAAATAATGTATCCATTGATGTAACTTTTCATAACTTCACCATTTCACCCCGAGAGGATCTTGAAATTACAATAGTTTCCGGGAAAATGGATTTTTCCGATCATAAATGGAGCCGACAGTCTGGGCTATATTATTCTTCAGGAGGAAAAGTATATGTGAATGGAATTTCCCTAGAGTTCAGCATTAAAAGAACTGATAAATCAGGAGAAACAAGTGGCTATGCTGACTTTATTGATTTTAAAGCTTCAGGAAAATATCCCTATAACCTATCAGGATCTTGTTTGGTCAAAAGTGGAGAAACATTTTCTTTTTAAGAGTACTCAATACTTTTCATTTTAAAAATCATTCTCAACTTAAATTAAAAACCATGAAAACTTTCAAATTAGTCTTAATACTTGTTTTAGTAAATTCTTTGCGTGTAGTTGCTCAATTAGCTACTACAGCTAATGCAACAGAAAATTGGGTACAATACAAAATGGATAAGAATCAATTTCATATCAGTTTTCCTGAAAGCTGGGCAGTGGGTAGTGAAGAGAAAAAAATACTCACCAACTGGATGAGTATTCTGGCTGCAAAAACCACTACGTTCCCTAAAGCAGCAATTTCAGTGGTGGCTAATCCGGTTATAGCTAATTATAATTCCAACAAAAAATTCTGGAATAAATCCCATGAGCAAACTGCCAAAAAGGAAAAGGACAAATTCTATCAGGTGTTTGATGAAGGTGATTTTGAAAAGGATAATGGGGCAAAATATTATTACAAAAAGTATCAATTTACTATGACGTTTGATGATGGAGTTCAGGAGGAAAGGGTCAGGCTATTTTATATGTATATGCCACCCAATAAAAAAATGAACAAGTTATTTATCATTTGTCAGTTCGATGCTTCTCTGGATGATATGGATAAACTGGAAAATACTTATAAGGAAATATTTAATTCATTGAATTTTGAATCCATTTAGAAGTCTACAACAGGACTGAAATAACAAGGTACAATACTACTTTTAAATACCTTGAACTGACACCATAAATCTTCTCAAATTTTTCAAAAATTGTTCATGTCTAAACATGAGCTTGAAACCTATTAACTGCTTTTTATCATGAAAAAGTTATTGAATATCTTCGTCTTTATTTTATTTTTTCAAATTTCTTATGCTCAAAAGCCGTCTAACTTTGAGCATATGGAACATAGCTTGCCAAAATTTTCCCTATCCTTAAACCCCATAGGATTTGCTCAGTTTGGTCCAATCATCAATGCAGAATTTGGATTAAATGATCGCTTATTATTAAATACTCATGTCAGGCTTTCCCCATTAGGAGCTTTATCTTACATGTCAAGATCAGATAATGACGATGAACTGGACAGAATAAATGGAATGGCCTTTGGAGGTGGCCTGATTTATTTCTTAAATGAAAATAAAAATAAACTCTATATCGGTTTTCTGGCTCAATATGAAAAACTGGATAACTTATACGAAGAAGGAAACCAGTGGGAATGGCAGGAAAAGGAAAATAATATTGCCTTTATGATAAATCCAGGGTATCGGTTTACCTTCCATACTTTTTTCATCAATACAGGCGGCTATTTTGGAGTAGCCAGTACCAGCTATCAATGGAATTTTACTGATCCTGAATCCCCTTATTCAAAATCGGGGAACGGGGGAAGTGGAAAAGACATTGTGCCTTTCTATTTGTTGGATATTTCCTTTGGAGTAGCCTTTTAAAATCAATCAAATCATTTGTTTACTGCTGATGGCTTTGCAATAAGCCATCAGCAGTACATCCCCCAAAAATTATGGAAAATCAAATACTATATTGTCTTCAGGATATCAACAATAAACTTCTGAATACTCTTTACGCTTTGGATAATTTAAGGCGTAATATGAGAGAGGATGAATGGAGAAATTTTTGCCAAAATGAAACTACCAAATATAATCTTCATACACAATTGCTAAAAGATCCCTACACCAAAAGGGCTTTCGAAAAACCCAGAGGCTATGCTGGAGATGCCATTATGATGGATTTTCTTTATGGCGTGTTACCTCCTCCGGATGTTGAAAGCAATCCTGTAGGAAGATCGGTGTTTGATTTTACCACTCAAAGCGATCCCGGAAAGGCTGTAGTTTTTCGCAAAAAATACATAGCAGGTCTTATTGATCAAAAGGCCCAGGATAGTAATGTGCCTGTTTCAGTACTTTCCCTGGCTGCCGGCCATTTACGAGAAACTGAAATGATGAAAAGTTTTCTCCAAAAGAAAATAAAAAGGTTTATTGCATTCGATCAGGATGAAAAATCTCTGGCAAAAATAAATCGGGAAGGGATACACTCTTGTGTAAAAACATGTCCGGGAAAAATTAAAGATTTAATCGAAGGTAATATCGATCTGGGAAAATTCGATTTTATTTACGCATCCGGACTTTTCGATTATTTGCCAGAAAAGCCAGCCAAAAAACTTATCCAATGGATGTTTTCATCTCTAAATCCGGGAGGAACCTTGCTTGTTCCAAATTTCAGGGCTCAATTGCCCAATTCCATTTTTCGCACCTACATGGAAGCCTTTATGAACTGGTTTTTAATCTACAGAGAGGATGAGGAAATAATTGGGCTGTTCGAAAAAATACAGCCAACAGCCATCGATAAGCTTTCCTATTTCAATGATCCGGTTTGCAATATTGGTTATGTACTAGTGAGTAAAAGAGCCTAATATTGAATCAGGAGGGAAAAATATAGGCAAAACTCAGGGCTTCAACTCTGAAAATTTAAGTAATGGTGTAATAACCAACCTGAGTAAAAAAATGCTTATTAATTGAGGTATGAAGCTTTCCTTCAAAGTTATCCCCAAATTTTAAACAAAGCCCAATTATTATATAAAAGCCTTTTAAATGAAATCACCACTTCTTTGTAACAGTGGTCATTAATTATAACATATCAAGATAAAGACCGATAACCGACAATTTATTCAAGCAATTTTTTTTAAGTTCTTCAACTTAAATATTTAACAAAATGGAAAAAATTAAAATTAATATAGTCCCATGGTTATTGAGGACTGTTAGGTTAATTACAAAAGGAATGTTGTTGCCTATAATCATTTTAAGTGGATGCAGCAATGATGATATTACGCCAAAAAGATTGTCCGATATCGATTTAAGTAGCGACCAGTATTCCATCAAGCTGGATGATAAAAGTCAAAGTGTTAAAATCGCCACGGAAGACATAGATTATAGGATTACATTTCAGGAGAATACATTTGCCAATGAATCAATAGAAATAGAGATCACTCCTGTCATCAACTATCAAAATATGCCTTTAAATGTCAATTTTGTGGCAGGACTAAATTTTGAGTCACAGGTCACTACATTTGCAAAATCAATCTTTATTGAAATGGAAGTACCATTCATCAATTCGAATGAAGAATTTGCCATATTCCATTTTGATGATGAAAGTAACAATTTCGTTTTTCACAGCAATTTTGAAAATATTGATCTCAATAACAGTAAAGCGCTACTATCATTTGAAATTGATCACTTCAGCGTCTGGGGAGTGGTCAAAACAGTAATACAATCAGGCTGTCCCATGGGAAGTATGACAACTGACAAGGAATATGAAGATCTGATAGGTTGCTTATATATACAATACTTGACTAATAAGAATGAAGGAACACTTGAATCAATGCAACTACTTATGGAGTCATGGTTTACAAATCTGGTATCCATAAATACAAATTCAATATCAGATACCGCGAGTATAAAAAATCAAATGAATAAGATACTGAATTGGAAAAGCAAGTTTAATGTCATGACAGCTTTAGAGCCTTATGCAGAGGTCATCTTCCAGAATGGTTTGACTGAGCTGAATGAAAGGTTAATCTTTATATTTGAAAACTATCTCGTTCGAGAATTGAGGGCAGATAATCTAGATGCATTGAAGGATGGAATAGAAAACCTATTCCTACTATACTATTTTGCAAGAAACATCTTGTTGGTAACAAATGGATCTGACGCTGAAGCAAACCGTTATTTAAAAATTGGTATGAATTACGCTATAAGTAGCTTTCGAGAGATTTACAATCTTGAAAACTACAATTGTCAACAAGCCAGTGAATATTGTGATAAAGCTAGGATAAGTGAAGAGGTTAATCAAGTGTATACACTCATAAAGTCTGTACCGCAGAGTGAGGAGGGTAATGAAATACCAGATATCTTTTCGTTTTGTGATGGATTTGGGAATGAATATGTCAATGATATTGAGTTCACTAAAACCAGTTCAATTCACGATCCTCTTCCAGATATTTATGAAGTGAGTTGGTCTAAACAAGCATCCTTTTCAATCAAGGTGCTTTCTAGAAGCATTTTTGGTAGAAGATTGACATCATCTTTCATCAAAGCACAAAACTTTAGTTTCTCTGATCCTTCTGTGATGCAATTGGAGCAATTTATTGAAGGACCTACTGGAACAGCACATTTTAAAATCTTAAGTCCTGGTGAATGTACCATTATTTACACCTCCTGTGATAGGGAATGGCAACAAAAGGTCAACATTACCTGCGGTTTTAACTGGGGATGCCAAACACTCAACTTTTCTGGTACGGTAAATTGGAGTCATAGTTATAGAAGATATTCTGATGTTAATAAGAAAATATATACGGACACTCATCGCAGTGGAGAGATAAGCTTAAAAATTCAAATAAAGGGAAATGAGGTATGGATTACTGGAGAGGGTTCAAGAACGATTGTTACAGAATTTTACAATAACAACGAAAACTATCAAGGTGAACGGTATAGAAGATCCGAGAGTAATGACACCTGGTCATTTTGTGAAAATGACAAAAAACCGATTTATACATTGATAGGTAACAATTTCCAAGATGGTCTTCCCGTTGCAACTGTAAGTTTGAGAGATTGCAATAAGCTGTTTTTAAAACCGTTAGGTGTGCTTCACTTAACTGGATTTACTACTGGAAGTCTAACAGGATTTATTAGGCTCGGTGGTATTGATCCTGATGTGAAGTTTACTTTTTAGCCGTACTGGAGAATCGGAGTCAATAAACGAAAGAAGTTCTCGTGATTTTATCAGCCAAACCATTAACATGTTAACTGCCTCAAGGAACCCTAAACTAGTTATAATGAATCCACTATAGGGCTATTAAGAGTCTGGATTATTTTTTTTAGCAACATGTGATTTTCCTGTTGATTACCTTATTATACTAAAACTTTTTCCTTTCACGCAAAGTGAGAAAGACCCCAACCTCCGAAATAACCACCGGTCGGTTGGACAGCCAAATCACCTACTTTTAAAAAAAAGTGGTACACTTTTCAATTAATATAAATATTAATTATGGTATACTTTTGAATTAATATATATTCAATTATTATGTTTAAAAAATATTGTAATAATTATAATTTTTATTATAATAGTTATATTTTGACTTAGCTGATTTCTTCGGGAAATTTATCTTTAAAATTGCCCCACGGTTTTTTTATGGTTCCGAGTAAGGTGATGAATCTTGATCTGTTTGTTTGGAAATAAATAAAGATTAATCCAGAGAAGTTTCCACTAAATAAAAAGGAGGTCTGGGGTAAGACCTCCTTTTTTTCTCAAACTCCTGATAGAGAGATTGGTATTTCTCCAAATAAAAAAGCACCTGGAGTATAGCATAAGTGCTTAATTTTTTATTAATCTTTTTGCAAAGACTTGTTCTTTATAAGATAGCCTTAACAAATAAATACCAGGTGGTACTTGGAGTAAATCAACTGATAAGTTTTGTTCATTTTTCAAACTAATCTCATTTTGAAAAATCACCTTTCCTGTATAATCCATAATATTTAAAGATATGGGTTCATTAACTGGGTAATCAAATTCCAGATTAAACAAACCACTTCCTGGATTAGGATAAATTTTAATGTTACCAATATAGGTTTTTGTAATTTCAAGATTTTCTCCAAGATGACCTGCTATCCTTGATGAGGCAAATAGCGCTGAAGAATTGAAGATTAACTCCCCATTCCAGGCCATTATCCCATGGTAGGGAATTAATGTTCCTGATTTGTTTTTGTAAACTACATTTTGAGTGGTGGCATTAGTCACTTTCCCATCGATGGTAATACTTTGTACATAGAGGTTTCTGTCCTGCCCGTTGATCACTGCATCATTGTCAAAGATTATTCGAACATCAGTAGGCTGTTTTGAAATTGGAAATGAATAGTTTTCAAATGAAGTTGTAGTATAAGAATCTCCAACCTCCACATTATCCAACAACACTTTAAAGTGAGCTGTTTGACTATTTGCTTCAGAACCTTTTGCTCTTACCGTTATGTTATTGGATGGTTTATTAAATAAAAATGTTTTTAAAAAAGGCTTAGAATTATCATCAAAAAAAAGATTCTGGACTTCAAATAGAGGCAACCACTCATATAATTTAACATCTCCATAAATGGCTTCAACTAGAAAGTTGCAATACTCAATATTCCAAGGCTCTGTAACTGAACCAGGCATAAAGGGATTTTGACTTAAATAAGTAATACCAGATTGACCCGTTTGAATGGAAAGCGTTGGTATGGCTTCCAGAGTGTTTTTATACCATCTTACAGGATAAAAATTGATTTTTACTCCTTCTATAGGTTTTCCGGCTCCATCTACTGTTTTAACACCAATTTTAGGGGGAAAACTTTTTAAAATATAATCAGTATTTGGAATCGCACCCCCGGCAGTAAGGTTTATTATATTTGTAGAATGCTTATCCCATATGTTTATTCCATAAGGGGAGTTCATTATTGATTCAAATGGTATTTCGTATTCCTGGTTATTTACAGGATTATTGTTTTTCAGCACTTCTAGGGCATAAAGATCAATTGCACCTCTACTATGCCCCCATTCATGGGTTAGTGCATCAGTTCCGTAACCACCAAATGGACCACCAAAACTGTCAACTGACCAACTATGATAAATAGCATTATATATTCCGAACCATCCTCCTCCCCTTTTGGGATACCCGTCAATAACTAACCTATAATCAAATCCAGGATGACTTTTTGCATATTCCTCCTCTGCATTCCCAGAAAAAATATAGACCGAATCCACACGGAATTCAATTTGTGACTTGAAAATCCCAGGATTATTGAACTTATTATTGATCGTATTAAACTGTTTCGAAATCAACTGTTTAATTTTGTTAAGATCCCCGTAATAATTGGCAGTTTCCTGAGTAATTCCAGCTACAATTGAAAAACTCCATTTTTTTGAATAATTAAATATCAACTCCCCACTCCATGCCATTATTCCATGGTAGGGAATTACTGTTCCTGATTTGTTTTTGTAAACTACATTTTGAGTGGTGGCATTAGTCACTTTCCCATCAATGGTAATACTTTGTACATAGAGATTTCTGTCCTGTCCGTTGATCACTGCATCATTGTCAAAAACTATCTGAACTTTTTCCACCTTTTCTGGATCGATATCCAAGCTAAATTCATAAGATTGATATGAAGCAGACGAAAACTGTTCTCCAACCTTTTTATCATTGACATATACAGCAAAATGTGCATAAACTCCACCGGCTATGGAGCCTTTTAAAGTAACCTTTAGCTTGTTTTTGTTTTTATCACCATATAATTGATTGGCTTCATTGATAGCCTGTTGGGAAACAGGCCACTTCCAGTCAATGAATAAGCCTGTTAAATTTTTATTGGCTGCTGCACAACTGGCGAGAATAAAATTATCTACAGCATCCTGGGTGGTATTTGCAGCAGGACGTTTGCCTACTTCTTCCCATAATTTATTGACAAAAGCCTGCTCTCCATAGTCCTTTTTTAATCTATATAAAAAAGAAGCAAAAAGGGACTCACCCCCCAAATTATAATTGTTAGGAGGGGTAACTCCAATAGCCAGGGTATTTTCCCATCTATAAGCCAGATTAGCCATATATTGATCAAAAAGTCCTTTGACTGTATTGACCAGGTCTTTAAAAGGTCTGTTATTAAAATCGGCTGCTGAAATACCCAAAGACTCATAAATCATATCACGCATAAAAACAGCATAGCCTGTGGTAATATTACCTGTAGCCGCTGGGGGTTTATATTCAATTCGGTCAGCATAAAACCAAAAATTCCGACCCAATTCATAAAATACTATATGGTCATATTTTCCCTGATTGACATATGTATTATAAAACAAATCAAAATATTGATCCAAGAGTTCAATACCCGTTGCACCAAGAAATCCACAGCCTGCTCCACAAGTATTATCCACCTGAGCAATGGTGATTTTTCCATTATAATGAAAATGGGGAGTTGGCTTCCTGCCAGTTGCATTAAAATAATAGTCATAGCCCTGATCAATAACTGAGAGCAGATGGTTTACCACATCCGGATCTAATTTATCCGACTTGGTTAAAAACACTACATTTTTGCCCTCCCATAAAAACAGATCATATTTTTCCTTATTAATTGAGGTATAAGTATAGGGTTTAGGTTTCGATGTTTGCTTAAATGAAAATATCAACTCCCCACTCCATGCCATTATTCCATGATAGGGAATTACTGTTCCTGATTTGTTTTTGTAAACTACATTTTGAGTGGTGGCATTAGTCACTTTCCCTTCAATGGTAATACTTTCTACATATAGGTTTCTGTCCTGTCCGTTGATCACTGCATCATTGTCAAAAACTACCTGAACTTTCTCCACCTTTTCAGGGGCGATATCCAGACTAAATTTATAAGATTGATATGAAGCAGAAGAAAACTGCTCTCCAACCTTCTTATCATTGACATAGACAGCAAAATGTGCATAAACTCCACCGGCTATAGAGCCTTTTAGCTTTACTTTTAATTGGTTCCCTGAATACAAATAACTTTCTTTTAAAAAATTATTTGTTCCTGAAGCATCATGATTTTCCGAATAGCCATTATGAAGGCCGTGTACATAGCTTACGGTGAGCAGAAAAACTACTAATAGCCCAAAAAGAGATAAATGATTTGATGGAATAGGCTGTCGCATTTTTTGATGAAAGGTTTAAATAAAAAATAAGTAAAACCTCTACTTGGAGATATGAGAGGCTGCTTTTTTTGGAAAAAAAAGCAAAAAGATTAGCAGTTAAGCGACCAGAAAGAATAAATAGTTGAAAACTACTTAGTGTTAAGGAATTTGACTTAATGTAAAGATAAAAAATATGATATTTAAAGTAACTCCCAGTTCCTAGTAAAAAATTACATTTATGAAATGGAATACCTTATACAATATACGGAACTTATGGATTTTATCATAATTAATATTGTAAATTGAAAACGATCTTTAAATAAGTTACAATTTGTATAACTATTAGTCATTTTAATACTTATACAAACTGTATCGTTTTACCCTTTTTTTAAGCTTAAACCTTTACACTGTCCCAAATGTCAGCCATCATTGCCTATGTCAGAGCTTCTTCCAATAAGAAGGATACTGACCATCAGGAATTGGAAATTAGAAGACATGCCAGTGGGTTGAAAATGGAAATTACCACCGTGGTAAAGGTGAAAGTGTCTTCCAGAAAAGGACCAGTGGAAAGAAGAATTCAGGAAGTCTCTGATCAACTCAAAAGTGGGGACACCCTAATGGTTACTGAAATTAGCCGCTTAGGCAGAAGTGCCTCAGAGATCATACAGTTCATCAACCAGATTTTAAATAATGGAATTCGACTGATTGTCATCAAGCAAAAATTGGATATTAGCAGTCATGACATGCAATCTAAAATACTGGTGACGCTATTTTCCTTGCTTGCTGATTTAGAAAG
>NZ_KB903485.1 GCF_000379765.1 Flexithrix dorotheae DSM 6795 | reverse complement strand
CCTTTTCCTGGTTTGTTATTCCAGGTGGTCGTATCTCCATAAAAATCAGCATTCAAACCATAAAGGTCTAATAAAAATTCTCCTTCAAAATCAGCATCTCCTGTTTTACCCCGGTAACTTAAAGCGGCCTCGGTGAGCTGAGTTCCTTTCAAATGACTGATGTCGTACTTCACAAAAGAATAAGTAGATAATAAATCACTTCCTACTCTTTCCTTGTACATTTTGATATTCCCTCCAATTTCTGATTGATTTATAACTGAATCAGGATATTGTGCAGATACCACTGCATCATCTACAGCATACATGGAGTTCTCCTGTGCGCTGGCTGGCCTGTAACACAACAAAACCAGTAACATAAAAGCCAATTTGGCCATTAATCGTAATAGTTTTTCAATTTTCATATTGAGAATGTTTGTTTAATAAATTCGATTTTCAAACCTCTCAAACCTATTGAATTCTATTGGTCAGGACATGTAAATTTGTGTCTTCAATCAGTAATATTGTGCCAATTTTTTGATTTCTAAAAACCACATTTTCAATGTAACCAAAGTACCCTTTTATGATACACAAATACATTGAAAAGCTTTTTCTATTGTGTAAAATTGGATGATTAACCAAAATTTGTCCGTCTAGAGTAATTTCAGGAGAAGCACTTTTTCTTTCAAATGAATTTACCAGCTAGCCATTTCAAATAAGAATTAAATAGAAAATGAAAAGAAATCTACTCTTAATAATCTCCCTTTTATTATATCAGTTTTCCTATGCTCAGGACATCCAGATTTCCGGAACTGTAACTAGTGCCGAAGATCAGGAACCTCTTCCGGGCGTGAGTATTTTATTAAAAGGAACAAACACTGGTACCACAACCGATTTTGATGGCAACTTTCGATTGAGTGTACCCCCAGATGGTACACTACAAGTCAGTTTTATTGGTTTTGAAACCCATGAAGAAGCCGTTAATAACAGAAGTATTATAAACATAGCCCTTACTCCGGATATCGAACAACTGGAAGAAGTAGTAGTCGTGGGATATGGTACTAAAAAGAAAACCGATGTATTGGGGTCAGTAGCTACGGTAAAAAGTGAAGATTTACTGAAGATTCCAGCTCCTTCATTTGATCAGAGCCTACAGGGGATGGCCACCGGTGTCCAGGTGAGTACCTCAAGTGGTGTACCAGGTGCTCCGGTTACCGTAAAGATCAGGGGTATCAGTTCCATAAACTCTGGTACCAATCCACTCTGGATAGTTGATGGAATGCCCATCTATTCTGGAGGAGGAGTAAGTAACAATCCGGGAGGAGGATTGGAAAAAAGCGATGGGACTACAGGTCAAAATCCTATGTCGATGATAAACCCTAATGATATTGAATCTATTGAGGTTTTAAAGGATGCGGCTGCTACTGCCATTTATGGTTCAAGAGGCTCGAATGGAGTCATCATCATTACGACCAAAACTGGAAAGGCAGGGCAAAGTTCTCTGAACATTGATTACTCTATAGGAGTGTCAGATTTAAGCAGAGATCAAAACGATATCGGTTATGTGACTACAAAAGAATATATGCAATTGGCTGACATGGCTATTCAAAATTCCAGCGGTAATCCAAATGACCGATTCGAACCCAGAAGAGTGTTGGATTTACGCCCAACTTTTTCTCCACTTACCAGAGAGGAAGCGGATTTAATTTCCACTGACTGGTTTAATGAAGCCCTGCGTAAAGGGAGTTTTCAGGAATTGAATTTATCGGCTACCAAAGGTTTTGAAAAAGGGTCTATGTACCTTTCCCTGGGCTATAGAGACGATAAAAGTGTGAACCGAAATAATGATCTTCAGCGACTTTCAACCAGAATAAACCTCGATTTTGAACCTGTGAAAAATTTGAAAACAGGTATGAAACTTAACTTTACCTATACTGTAAATGACAGGATTAAATCATCCAAATCCGGAGCTTTCGGAAGTGGAGGTGGAGGAGTTGGGGGATTTGGAACCGCCAACAGGGGTGCTTTGCCCTGGTTGCCTGTTTTGGATGCTTCAGAAGAAAGTAATTACTGGAGCCCGGCTTCAGGGGTAAATCTTCGTGCAAATATCGACCGGGCCTTATTTAAAGACCAGGTTCAGCAATACAGGGTATTAGGTGGATTTTTTGCTGAATATAACCTTGACTTTGTAAAAGGGCTGAGCATAAGAACAGAAATATCCGGGGACATGATTCAAAATAACAGTGAAACGTGGACCTCCGCTCTACTAAAAGAAGATGCTTCTTCCTATGCATTTGACAGGGCTGCGACTTTCCAAAGTTATAATTATAACCTTTACGCCAAATATTACAGGACATTTGGAGACCATACTGTTAGTGCTACCTTCGGTACCGAATCTACCGGACAAAATCAACAAATCCGGAATCTGGAAGGAAGAGATTTAGTAGGATCATTTCAGGAATTGGGAAATCCTGCTACCAGGCTGAGCATGACTTCCTTCATGGGAAATGAAAGGTATCTCAGGGCATTTTTCGGCAGGGCTGATTATAAACTAAAAGATAAGTATTTAGTTGGTGTCAGTTTGAGAAGAGATGGCTCTTCCAAATTCGATTCTGATTTCCGTTGGGGTACTTTCACCGCTTTTTCAGCGGGCTGGATCTTGACAGAAGAAGCATTTTTACAAGACCAGGGCTTCATCAGTCTATTAAAACTAAGAGGAAGCTATGGACAAACAGGCAATGAAGCCATTCCTAACGGATTAACCGTCACCAAATATACCAATAATTCCAAGGACCGATATGGTTACGAAAACCTGATCAATGCAGGAACAAGAGTGGATAACATTGGGAATCCATTTTTAACCTGGGAAACTACCAATAGTTATGATGCAGGGGTAGATTTTGGTTTATTTGAAAATCGAATCAACGGTTCTGTAGCTTACTACCAACAATATGTAGACGATTTATTATTGGCAGCCAAAATACCTACTTCTACCGGACTGAGTGGAGAAAGTGAATTTTGGGATAATATCGGAGATATGAAAAATGAAGGGGTAGAATTTGAATTACATTCTATCAATATCAATAAAGGAGGGTTTAAATGGACCACAGATTTCAACATTTCTACCAATTCAAATGAAGTAGTAAAGCTTACTCCTGACCTGGACAGAGCTGGTGGAGGGCTCATTAAAGACAACAAAATTTACAGGACCGGAGGAAAACTTAACGCTTATTTTATGGCTGAATATGCCGGAATAGATCCCGATAAAGGAGTGGAAATGATTTATGAAATTGATATTGAAAATTATAATGCCACTGGAAATACAGTAAAAACAGGGAGGCTAATCCCAGCGACTCTGGACAATGTTACCAGACATAGAATTATTCATAATGATAAAACACCAATCCCTACTTACTTTGGAGGATTTAATAATGTTTTTAGCTTTAAAGGGTTTGATTTGAGTGTCTTATTTACCTTTTCAGGTGGAGATTATATCTATGATTACAACCGGCAAAGAGCCTCATTTGTACACAATGGACAAACCCGGTTTTTGCAGGATATGATTGGAAACACCTGGCAGCAACCTGGTGACAATGCCTCCTATCCCATCCAAACCTGGGGAAGTACTTACGAATGGGGATGGGATCCAAATGCCAATAATGGTGCTGGAGACTGGAAAAACGAGCCAGGTGCAGGAAACTATAGCCCGGAATCCCGATTCTATTCCCGATTTTTATACAAGGCTGATTATGTAAGATTGAGAAATGTGCAGTTAGCTTATAACCTTCCCAGCAAGGTTATTAACAAAATTGGCATCCAGGGTATGAGGGTATTTGTAAGTGGAACAAACCTATGGCTTTCGTCCAAATATCCAGGATACGATCCGGAAAGTGCCAACTGGATAGATACTGTACCAGTTCCCCAACTCAAAACATTTACTACTGGTGTTTCCCTAAAATTATAATTTAAGCACCAGTGCTTCACTATCAAACTTTGATTAGACAGACATTTAAGAAAATGAAAAAATATTATTCCATATTTATTAGCATTAGTTTACTCCTGTTATCAGGATGTAATAATGAAGAATTTTTCGAATTAGATCGTCCTCCCCAAGCTCCCTGGCAAACTGTGGATGAATTTGAACTGGCTGCAGTTTCTCCTTATAATATTGCATTCCTGAATGCCTGGAGTAACTTTTATACCAATGACAGAGTGATTGATTTTATCCAGGGAGATATTGTTAACTACCTGGGGAATCAGGAAGGATTTCCAATTGAAGCTTATCTGGCCAGAGATACTAAACAAACAGTTTCTTCAATAAATGGGTCATTTACCGATGGCTACAAGGTGGTCGGGATCTGTAATGCAGGACTGGATTTTTATTACAGTAATAATGAAAACCCTTTTCCTTCCATAAGTGAAGAAAATAAGCGAAAAAATGTAGATAGAATTGTAGGAGAGCTGCATTTTATGCGAGCTTTTGCCTACTTCCAAAATGTAAAAAGACATGCCCCTCCCTACAATCCTAATGGAGGAAATGACGACCGTCTTTTACCACTTAGAATTACTTTTCCTAATAATGTGGATGAAGCCACTAAACCTGAATTTGCATCTACTGAAGAAATTTATCAATTGATTTTAGAAGACATTGAAATTGCAAAAAAGCTGTTACCTGAAAGTTTTGAAAACGGAATGCATGCTTCTTATGAATATGGAAGGGCAAACAGATATGCCGCAGCATTTCTAAAAGCAAAAGTTTTGTTCCAAATGGGAAAATGGGATGATGCCCTCACAGAAGCTGAATATGTAATCAACAGTGGAAAATATCAATTGGAAACTAACCCTATAGATGCATTCAATAAAGATCAGCTGGGAGATGAAAGTTCGGAAGTTATATTTTATGTGATCTATAGCGATCCGTTCAGAAGTTCACCCATAAATGAAGGACCAAAATTACTCACCCTGATGAACAAATCTCATTACACAGCCATGGGTGGTGGCAGAGGAGAAAACTGGAGTTTGTGTCCCTGGAATCAATTCACTTTAAGTAATGATGCATTAGCCAAAATTAACTGGATGGAAGATCCATTAAATGGAGATTTTTCAGAAACAAGTGAAGCCCTGGCTGATTTGAGGTACCAGCAAATTTACTACAGAATGGAAGGGTACACCAGTGATGTTAATGCCAATGAACAGGCTTATTTGAAAGACAGCAAGTATAGCAGTGTATCACATCCAATCATTTATAATGACAAATATTACAGGGCCGATTTCGGGAATAATTTCCACATGCCTGTAATGCGTTTACCAGAACTATATTTAATGCGAGCCATTATCAAATTCAGATCTGGAGATGCTTCTGCTGCTGCAAATGATATTAACATATTGGCACAAAGAGCCTGGGATCCTGATTACGGAGCCTTTACTCCTTTAACTGCTGCAGATATGAATGAAGACCGAATAGATGCTGAATGGATCAAGGAAATGGCTTGTGAAGGCAATCGTCTGCACTATGTATTTGCTCTTAGGAATACACTTACGGGTGGATTCAGAGGACTAGAATATGAAAATAGAATCATTGAACCACCTTATCAGGATTACTACTGGATTATTCCACAATCCGAACTGGATTTTGTGACAGAATAAAAGTAACCTTTAACCAGGCTGAAAATTCCTGGCAGTTTGTAATTGCCAGGATAGTTAAAAACTATCCAATATACCAGGACTTAAGTAGTCGATTCGACTATACTTAAGCTAGTAAAAAAGTTGAAATACAATTTAATAAAAATATGAAAATCAAATTCTTCTCCTTATTAATCACACTCACAATCCTAATCAGCTGTGAGGAAAGTGAGCTTTCCAACCCGGAAGAACTAAAAATAAATGCCAATATCTCCAATGCCACCAGCTATAATGGTTCCGATGGTGCAATAGATGTGGAACTGACTGGAGGGATTCCTCCCTATAATTATTTTTGGAGCAATGGAGCAACTACTCAAAATATTTCTGGATTAGAAGCAGGAGAATATACTTTAAGAGTAGTATTTGGAAATAGCGGTGTAAGTACTGCAACTTATGAAGTAATGCAACCTGACCCCACTCCCATTGATCTCGGGGAATCTATTACCAATGTAAGCAGCTATAATGGTAATGATGGGACTATTGAATTGAACGTGACTGGGGGAACAGCTCCTTATACCTATCTCTGGAGTAATGAGGAGGAGGGCCCTGTCATTACTAAGCTTAGTGCAGGGGTTTATACAGTTACGGTTACAGATGCCAGTTTACCTAATCCCATTACCAGTACACAATCATTTTCAGTTACCCAACCTGATTTTGTTTGTGGAAAGGATAGTGTGATGGATGTAGATGGAAATTTTTATCCTACGGTGAAAATTGGGGATCAATGCTGGACAGCTACCAACCTAAGGACTAAACACAACCCCCAAAACCCTGAAGAAGAGATTGCCGGAAGATTTTGTAAAGGCAGTAATTGTAGCGGTGCAGAAGGAGCACATTATACCTGGGAAGGTATTATGAATGGAGAATCTTCGGTTTCCGGAGAGGAAAAAGTTCAGGGTATTGCTCCGGAAGGCTGGCATATTCCTACCAAAGAAGAATGGGCAACGCTCGCTTCCTGGCTGGCCATAGAGGGCAATGGTGGAAGTGGTACAAACGTACCGAATAAAATGCGTGGTTCAAACAGTTCTTCAGGGTTTGATGCATTAAATGCAGGAAACTTTGGATATGATGTTTTTGAAGGGGATATCGCAGTGTTTTGGTCAGCCACTGAAAATCCAAATGATGAAAACAGAGCCTGGTACAGACTGATTAACGAATTCCCTATTTTTTCACAGGGACATGAAGATAAACGTAATGGACTAAGCCTAAGATGTATAAAAGATTAAATTAGATTGATTGATAATTGAAATAAGTGCTCATA
Organism: Flexithrix dorotheae DSM 6795; assembly: GCF_000379765.1. Taxonomy (GTDB): domain Bacteria; phylum Bacteroidota; class Bacteroidia; order Cytophagales; family Flammeovirgaceae; genus Flexithrix; species Flexithrix dorotheae. The sequence continues at coordinate 9,135 of NZ_KB903485.1, read as the reverse complement.
TTTCCTTTTTAATGAGGAGGCTTCTGGCCTCCTTATTTATTTAGTTGTTCCGTAGAAAATAATTTGACTTTGTACTGTTTTTTAGCAGAAAAATAATATTATTATCCCCGAGTGGGGCCTGGTATAAAACATATTCGCTACTATAAAATGGTATTGAAAAATGTAATCCCGGGTATCTCCATAAAATTTATATGAAAATGAAATTGACCAATAATGAAACTAGCAACAATTATTATTTATTCCCTATTGTTCAATGGGCAACTGGCTGTTTTTGCACAACATCAATTTAGGAAAATTGGCCTGGAAGATGGCCTTTCTCAAAGTACTGTAAACTGTATCATCAAAGATAAAAATGGAATGATGTGGTTTGGGACCAATGATGGACTCAATCAATTTGATGGCTATAGTATCAAAACATTTCATCATGTGGAAGGAAAACCGGGAACACTAAGCAATAATAAGGTTTTTGCGTTAGAAAATGACAAAGAAGAGAACCTTTGGATTGGCACCCGTTATGGGCTCAACTACTACTCTTCCAAATTGAACGAATTTGAAACCTTTCTTCCCGATTCTTCAGCTGATTTTAATTCTGGAATAAACTTTATCCGGTCTCTTTATCAGGACAACCGTGAAACGTTATGGGCAGGAACCTTTGGAGGCGGGTTATATTTTTTCAACAAGGCTTCCAGACAATTAGAAAAATTTGACATTTTTTACCAAAATGAAGCGGAAAACCAAACCGTTACTCATGTTTACGATATTACTGAAAATGACAATGGAATTCTGGTTTTGGCTACCAATCTTAATGGAATTCTGCTTTTAAATCCGGAAAATAATGCCTTCCAGTTTTTTCCCTACACCACACCTCCTGCCAAACCTGTTCTTCCCTTTATCGGAAAATCTTTATTCATTGATTCTGAAAACACCATATGGATTGGAACTGAAGGAGATGGTTTATTTGCTTTTTATCCCGAACACCAAACCTTTCAGCATTTCAAAGTAGGAGACTCCCCTACTGAAATTTCTCATCACATCATTAAAGATATTCAGGAAGTAAGTCTGGGTAATATCTGGATAGCTACCGATGGAATGGGTATAAATATTTTCAATCTGAATAATAAAAAATTTGAGCGAATAGAAGCAAAATTTGGAGATAAAAATGGATTAAACAGCAATGCCATTTATCATTTATATAAGGACCATACTGATTTTACCTGGATTGGTACATTCAATGAAGGGGTAATGGTAAAAAATCCACATCGGAAACCCTTCAATTTTCACACAGCTGAAATTAATAACACAGGTCTGAGCCACAAAGCAGTCCTTTCATTTCTTGAAAGCGGAAATGGAACTATGTGGATTGGAACTGATGGTGGTGGCCTCAATAATTTTAATCCTCGAACCAAGACTTTTAAAACCTATGACATGGAAACCAATCCCGGTTTAAAAAGCAATGTCATTACTGCACTCTGTACTTTCAATTCGAAAAAAATCTGGGTAGGAACCTATGCCGGAGGATTGCATATTTTTGAACCATCCAAAAACAAGTTCCAACAGTTAAAATTACCCGGAGAATCTGCTGACGGAAAAATAAAAAATATCTGGGCCTTGGAAAATGTAAGAGATTCAATTCTATGGATTGGTACACTTACAGGATTATACTACTACGATTATCAAAAAAAGACATTTTTTCACCTTACCCACCCTGAAATCCCCAAAAATATAAGAGTAACCTCCTTAAAATTTGATTCAAAAAAACGCTTATGGATTGGAGGAAATACACTAATTTGTTTAGATACTCAAACTGGTAAAACCCAACATTTCAAATTCGATGCTGCTCAAAATGCTGGAATTGGGAAAGGAGATGTAAGAGGCATTTATGAAGATACTCAACTCAGGTTATGGTTTTGCATGGAAGGGGGAGGCCTTAATCTTTACCAGGAAGCAACACAGACTTTTATTAAATATACGGAAAAAGATGGAATCCCGGGGAATTCCATTCATCAGGTAAGAGAAGATAAGAACGGCAATCTCTGGTTGAGCTGCAATAATGGAATTTCCATGATTAAACCTGGTAAGAATGGGACAATTGAGAAATTACGCAATTACGATACTACCGATGGTTTGCAGAGTAAACAATTCTCCTATAATGCAGCTTATGCCACAAAATCCGGATATCTTTATTTTGGAGGCATTAATGGATTTAATTATTTCCTGCCACATCAGGTGTTTGATAATCCGATTAAACCGAAAATCATGATTACTGCCCTGAAAAGCAATGAAAAAGAACTTTTGCCCAAGGAGGACAATTCACCATTAATTTATCAAATTAGTGAAACAGAAAGGGTGGAGTTAAGTTACCAACAATCTCGTTTTTTCAGCCTGGAATTTACAGGAATCAGCTTCACCTCCACAGCTAAGAATCAATATGCTTATCAATTGAAAGGATTTCAGGATGATTGGGTATACGTAGGTAATCAACGAAAAGCCACCTACACCAATCTCGATCCCGGTACATATGTTTTCAAGGTAATAGGGGCAAATAATGACGGTTTATGGAATTATGAGGGCAAAACATTAGAAATTGTAATCCATCCACCTTTTTGGAAAACCATTTGGGCTTATATGCTTTACATTGTGGTATTTATGGGTATAGTGCTTTCCTTCAGGAAATACTCTTTAGATAAACTAAAGCTTGAAAATGACCTTAAAATCAAGGATTTGGAAAGAGAAAAGATTAAGGAAATCAATCAGGTAAAATTGAATTTTTTCACCAAAATATCTCATGAATTCCGCACTCCCCTCACCCTAATTATATCTCCGCTCGAAAACCTTATTCAAGAAAAAGTCCCCATGGAAAAAATGGCACATTATCATCAACTGATGTATAAAAATGGGAACAGACTGTTACTGCTTATTAACCAGTTGATGGACTTTAGGAAAGTAGAGGAGAAAAAAATGAAATTAAGATTGGAAAAAACCGAAATGGTGACCTTTATCCAGAGTATCAAAACCACTTTTGATACCTTGGCAGAAAAAAGAAGAATTGATTTCCAGTTTTTCTCTAAAAAGGCAGAGATCAATGCCTGGATTGATCCCGAAAAAGTAAATAAAATTCTTTATAATCTACTTTCCAATGCCTTTAAATTCAATAAGAAAAATGGAGCAATTCATATAGGAATAACAATAGATTATCCAACTGACCAACAACTGCTGGAAATCTTTCCTGCTGGATTTATGAAAATTTGGGTGAGTGACAGTGGTGATGGCATTAGAGAAAAGGATTTACAAGGAATATTTGATGAGTATTTTACAGGAAATGAGAAACTGTTGAACTCTACCGGGATAGGACTGGCACTTTCAAAGGAATTGATCCTCCTGCATAAAGGTAAAATTGAAGTAGAGAGTGAAGAGGGCAAAGGAACTACATTTTTCGTTTTCCTGCCACTGGGTGAGGAGATTTATGAAAGCGAAGAAAAATTAGTCGGCCAGCAATCTGCCTTTCAGCCCTTCCCCTACCCTACCTTCGATCAGGACATGTTGCTGGAGCTAAATGATGCTCCTGGTAAAAAAGAGAAAAAAGAAATCATTCTGCTGGTGGAGGATAATCCGGATATGTTGAATTTTATTTCCAGGGAACTAAAAAATGATTATGATATTATTGTGGCAAAAAATGGAAAAGAGGGTGTAAAAATGGCCAAAGAAATTGTTCCGGATCTGGTTATAAGTGATGTGATGATGCCAGAACTCACCGGGCTGGAATTACTGGATATACTCAAAAATGACATCAGCACCAGCCATATTCCTATCATATTGCTCACAGCAAAAACTTCTGTAGAAAGCCAAATAGCAGGGCTCAAATATGGAGCAGATGATTATTTATCCAAGCCCTTTTCTACTGTTTTACTGAAACATAGGATTGGAAATATGATAGAAAACCGAAATAGGATCAGAAGAAATTTTGTAGAAAATTTCAAACTTCCCGGAACTGAACTAATACCCTCTTCTGACGATCAGTTTATAAAAAACTGCCAAAAAATAGTGTTGGAGAACATAGCGGACTCCTCTTTTAATGTAGATGCACTGGCAGAAAAGATAGGAATGAGCCGGTCTGTATTATACAGGAAAATGAAAGCGGTAGCTGAAATTTCTGTGAATGATTTCATTATCCAGATTCGATTGAAAAAAGCCGAGCAAATGCTTTTACAGAATTCCTTTTCGATTTCGGAAATAGCTTATGAAACCGGCTTTAATGATCCTCAGTATTTTAGCAAATGTTTTAGGAAAATTTATGAAATTTCTCCAAGTCAATACGCTAAAAATGGCAATAAAAGTAGCTCCAAAAGTACTTAAGGGAGTATTTGCCACAATTTTCCATATTATTGATTCATTTTTACATATGGATTTACCGGCTAAGGGATAGTTTTATGGCATGCGAAATTTTATTAAAGAAACAACTAAGTATTTAAGGTTTTCCAAAGGAGAACTTATACATATAATCATCCTTATATTCTTCTTGTTGATGATGCTTTATTTGTTATAATGAAAAAATTTTAACATTTAATTCGAAAAGAAAACTTGCCAGTTATTTCGGACTAGCAGAGTAACAAAGTTCAAATTCCATCATTTTTTCCTGTGATGGGTTTCACAATTTTTTTGTGAAATCACTAGTTGATTCCCATATCCTTTCTAAGGATGGGAATCTTTTTTTATAAAATCTAAAAGCGTGTTTACCAGGTCCCTGATAGAACCCATTAAATCTCATCTTTTTTTTTCGAGGTCTTTTCAAAGTTTCTCCCTAAATTATTATTGGAAATATCTGGCGGGTTCAATTCATAGATGATTTTAGGCTTTGTTGTTACAGAACCAAAATAATTTTCTTTGAGGTAAAAGGTGCTGTAAAAAAAAGAAAGCACTGTGACCTTTACCTGATTATCACGGGGATTCAACTTAAAAAGTACTGTATGTCCAATTTGCAAATTCAAGTTTAAAGTAACTATGTTTGTCTCAGTATTATCTAAATAATTGACATTAAAACTATGAATTTAATAAAGCATTTACTTTTCATTTTTGCGATTTTTGTTTTTTCGTGTACTGCGGAAAAGAATGATGAACAACATCCTGATGAAGTAGAGAAACAAACTGCTGTTTTAGCTTATTATGTCCCGGAAAGGGATTACCAACCTGAAAAAGTGCCGGTTGAACAACTGACTCATATCATTTATTCTTTTTCCCATGTGATTGATGGTGAAATGAAATTCAGGAGACCTGATCTTGCCGGGCCGAAACTAAAGCAATTGGTAGAACAAAAGAAGCGAAATCCAGAATTGAAAGTGATGATCGCTTGTGGAGGCTGGGGTGCTGATGGTTTTTCTGATATGGCCTCCACCGAAGAAAATAGGCAAAAATTTATTACAAGTGTTTACAATTTTGTGCAGGAATACCAACTGGATGGATTGGATATTGACTGGGAATATCCCGCTATTCCTGCTGCAGGAACAATGGCCAGAGATGAAGATACGCAGAATTTCACTGAATTAATGAAAGGACTGCGCCATGTTTTGGATTCTACCGGAAGGCCACAAACATTGACTTTTGCCTCTGCTGGCTGGAAAAATTACTATGATAAAATTGAATTGCTGGAGGTGCTGAAGTATATCGATTACATGAACATCATGACTTATGATCAGGTTTCCGGAGTTTCCATTTATACCGGGCATCATACGCCTCTTGGTCATGTGAGTAGTGCACAAATTGATGGTACACCGTTTAAAAGTCACTTGGACAGTTTATTTGCATCTGGAAGGGTAAAAGATCCTGATCCAAGATCAAGTGAAAAAATTGTTGATTTTCTAATAAAAGAGGGTGCTGATCCTGATAAACTGGTCATTGGAGCCGCTTTTTATGGTCGGGCATGGAAAGGTGTACCACCCGAAAATAACGGGCTTTATCAGTTGAGTAGTGGCATCCATATCGGATGGAGTGGTTACCACCATATCCGAAAGGAATTTGAACCAGATAGCAACTATGTGCGCTACTGGGATGATCAGGCAAAAGCCCCTTTTCTTTACAATGCAGAGGATAGTATTATGGTATCGTATGACGATACAGTTTCTGTTCGCTTAAAAACCGAATATGCTATTGAAAAGGGACTTGGTGGAATTATGTTTTGGCAATTGGGTGATGATACCAAAGAGGAAGGCAGCCTGTTGGATGCTATTTATGAAGCTTCGGGTAATGTGACTAAAAATAATCAATAAAATCTAACCATTTCATCTTCTCCGAAGGGCTTAGTATTTATGGAAGAAAATTCAGGTGGGTTTGTGGGGAATCCACCTGAATTTGATCCCTTATTATTGGCAACCGACTTTTCTAATAATTATTTACCCTTTGCAAGAGCAATGAGGAAAATGCTTCTACCCCAACTCTTATAATCGTCTCATCTATTGCAAAATTTGGCGCATGAGGCATAGATATAATACCTTTCTCAAAATTTGATCCACCGATAAAAAAATATACTCCAGGTATTTTTTCTTGAAAATAGGCAAAATCATCCCCTCTACCATCAGGCATGACTCCGTATAATGGAATAGTTGTTACTGAAGGATTTTTAATTGCCGACAATGTTTCGATTGATTTATTAGCTAAGGTGACATCGTTATTGACGTTCCCTCTTTGCTTAGAGTAAACAAATTTGTCAGATTTGAATTCCACTTTCTTCAATCTTTTTGCAAAGCGAGAAGATTTGATTTGTTCATATAATTGATGAGGAATATTATTCATCAGTTTTGCATTGCTTGCACTCACATAACCACTAACCGTTATCCTATTTCCCTTTTCAGATACCTCAAATTTCTCCTGTACGGTTATGAAATCTTTAAAAATGGTTTTGGGACTACCTATGCCTATATCAGGTCGCATTAAACTTTCCATTTTCCAGAAATTACCTTCCGGTTCCACATTTTGTAAATCTGAAATTAGGTCTTGGCTGTATTTTATTAGTTCATCTTTATGCGTGTTTTTTTTAAATGTTAGGTTGATTTGTTTATAATCCGCAAAAAGATAATGGCCTTTTGTAGCTATTAACCCAACAGGCATAGGCGATACGTGCGCTGCATAAATTTCATCAGGTTGAATGCTTTCAAACAAACCATCAGCAATCATCGCTTTTGCTCCATTAAAATTTTCTTCTGAAGGTTGAAAAATAAAGTAAACAGTACCTTTTATTTTGCTTTTATGGTGTGTCAAAATATTAGCAATGCCTAATCCTATTGTGGTATGTACATCGTGTCCACAGTGATGAAGCGCTTCTTGATGTGCTGAATGAGATTCGTTTTCTTCATGTGAGTGAGTAGTGGGAATGGCATCAATATCTGCCCGCCAAGCGATTTTTTTACCTTCTTTTTCTCCATTTAGAATTCCTACTATTCCGTAGCCACCAATGTTGGTTCGAACTTCTAATCCTAAATCCAATAAGTAATTTTCAATAAAGGACGAAGTGATTTTTTCTTTTCCAGATGGCTCAGGATTATTGTGTAGATAATTTCTCACATCTATTAACTCTCTATAAAGCGAATCTGAAATAGTAAAGGAGTTTTGTATGTTTTGTGCATTTGAGTAAGGACTAAGAAAAATAGCAACTATCAAAAAAATGTATGGGAAAACGATGCCTACTTGTTTCATATTTTGAAATTTAATTCAAGCAAAGTTGAGCATATAGACTTTGATAAACCTGACACATTTGTGACAAAATTATTTTTCTGCCAATCTTTTTCTGATTCTGCTCAACGATTGTCGTTCTATTCCTAAAAAAGAAGACAAATGTGTTAGACTGATTCGGTGGATAAGGTCTGGGTTATTTTTTATAAACTCCAAATAGCGTTCTTCAGCAGTATTAAACAAAAAACCCTCTAGTCTATCTGTCAATATGGTGAGCACTTTTTCCGCCATAAGTCTACCATACATTTGCCCATTGGTAAACTTATTATAATTCTCCATAATTTTCTCAAAAGGCAATAAGATAATCACAGATGGTTCTAAACATTGAATATGGTATTTGGTTTTTCGCTGTTGTAAAAAAGCTGGATAATCGGTAACGTATTCATTTTCCTTTACAAATCCTGTGGTAATTTCGCTTCCTCTGTGGTCAATATAATATCTTCTTAGAAGACCCATTGAAACATATCCGAGTTCTTTTTGAACATCGCCAGCTTGTAAATAGAAAGACTTCTTTTTGTATTCCTGAATTGTTAAGTGTGGAAGGATAAATTCATTTTCTTCTTCGGTGGAAAAATTGAATTTTTTTAAATAGTCAGAAATATATGCTTTGTGTTTTTCCTGCATATTTGGATTAACTTGTTCGTCATGGACGAGGGTATAAGTAATAGCCGATTTTTATGCACAAACCTTTCAGTTTAGCACTGACCTTTGTTTTAATGTTTATACTTTCATTTTTCACCACTCAAATCACTTCTATTACTTATATATAGAGTGCACCTTAAATGGTGAATATAGCTCAAGGAATTGAGCAATCCAAAAGGGAGTTGGAAAGGCATAGAAACAATCCTCCATGGCATCAAGAAAAGACTAGGAATACCCAAAGCAGAGAGGATCACCTTAAATAAGGGTGGAGTGGGCAAAAGTGATTAAAAATGGTAAAGAATTGCGAGTTGATCCCAACAAAACGGACTTTTGGAATCTTTAAAATGAATACCGAAATGGAAATTATACAGAACTTTTCCTGGCCAAAACCCCATGAGATTCCTTCCCCATAAGAAAAATTCAGAAGGCTCCCCAGTGGACCCTCCTGAATTTGATCCTATATTAAAGTGGTTAGTCTTTAATAAATTTTTTACTCATTAGACCTTTGTCTGTTTTTATCTGTAAGAAATAAATACCAATGGTTAAATCTGAAACATCAAAAAATTCTTTTGGTGAAGAAATAGTTTTTATTGGCTTTCCTATAGCATCAACAATAGTAATGGCTTCAATTGTTTTATCAAAATCAATGTTTAGGACAGAAGAGACGGGATTAGGATAAATAGACAAGTCACTTATATTATATTGATCATTGACACTTAAAACAATCTGGTTAGAGATTGTAATCTCTACATCGCCACTTACCCCGGAACCATC
>NZ_KB903484.1 GCF_000379765.1 Flexithrix dorotheae DSM 6795 | reverse complement strand
TTTCATTTTGTTAAAAAGTTAAGTTGTTTAAAAAAAATTGATGGCCTATTCCTCAATTTGAACTGCAGGAGGAAATTTGCCGAAAAAGTTTATTTATTTTTTTGAGAAAGTTTAATATTTATCCCGCCATACCAGATTCTTCCAGGAAGGGATGGTTCAAAACTGTTGGTTACATCAAGGATATTATTAATCCCGCTTTCTATGGTTATCCATGAGAAAAGCTGCTTGTTTACTGCCAGATTAAGCAAAATATAACCATCTGCATATTCATTATCAGAATCAATTATTCCATTGCCATTGGCGTCTCCCACACCCCATTTTCCCCGGTAAATTGTCCTTAATGACATATCAAAATTATACCGGTTATTTATGTAAAACAGCTTGGCATTTCCAGAATGTCTCGATCGGTTTACCAGCCCTCCGTAATCCTCCAAAGTGACTTTTTGAGTTCTGTTGGTGGCGGGATCTCTTTTAAAAATTTCACCATTTTTTATCTTATTGATATCCTCAATATTTTTGGAATCCAGATACTGGTATCCAAGTGAGAAGTTAAGGTTGGGTAATAGCTTATAATCTCCTTTAACATCCACTCCCTGAGTGATTACTTCATCAAAATTGAAATAACTGAACACATTTTGACCATTTGTTTTCCGGGCAATTGGGGCGGTATCGATTAAATTACTGATCTCATTTCTGAAAAAATTAAATGAAATTTTGGATTTCTTTCCAGGGGTTAAGTCAAATCCCAGGTTATAAGCGATAGAGCTCTCTGCTTTAATTGTTTCTATAGTTGCAGGGTCAATAAATACCGTTTCAATCTGACCTTGTTCAGTCAATTCTTCCATTCTATCCTGTACAATAGTCGATCCTATCACCGTATATCCTGCCACAGGATTGGTAAAATTGAGGATAAGCTGCCTAAAATCCGGAGATTTGTATCCACCTCCAAAAGAAGCCTGCATGGTTATCCAGTTATTTATTTGATAGCCTGCCGCTAATTTTGGACTAAACCGAGAGGCATAGGCATTGTGATGATCAAACCTGCCTCCCAAAATCATATTAAAGCGATCTGAGGGAATCCATTGGTATTGCAGAAAAGCATAATTGGCTTTAAATTCATCGATATCCTCATAATTGGTTGCCTTTACCTGCTCATTTGTGGCTCCAAAACCAATAGTGGTGATATTTTCCTCATTAATGTACCAGTCGTATTGTAATTCCAACCGATTAAAAAACTGGTCAAAATAACTGTTTTCATAAATGGACTGGTCTTTATTATTGATGAGTTGAGTTTCGGTTTTGTAGGCTGTATGGTAACCTCTTAGCTGTAAATGGTGATTTTCTTTTAATTTGATTTCCAAAGTAGGCATTAAATTCCAATCACTTCTTTTCCCTTTATCCTGCATAAGTAATTCTTCCTCATTTACAGTAAGTTCTGCCACATTTTCCTGATTTTCTGTGTACAGCCTGCTGTTAATACTTAAATTAACTTTGTCAGAAAATTTATAAGCGAATTTAGGATTAAAGGTATAGCCGCTGTATTCTGGAATGGTTTGAGAAAGTGTTTCCTCATTCAAATCATAACCATTAGAGCCCACCCGGTTGAAAAATATACTTGCAGAGGACTTTGGGCTGGCATAACCCACTGTGGTATTCAAATCGGAAGTTTGAAAAGTTCGGTACCTTGCTCTTATTGAAGTAGAGAATCCCTCCTTCGGTTTTTTGGTAATAATATTAACCACTCCTGCCATGGCTTCACTCCCATAAAGTGAAGAAGCAGGGCCTTTGATGACCTCAATTCTTTCTATATTATCTACGGCCAGTCTGGACAGATCTAGGGTTCCTGCCGTCCTTCCTATTATGGGTTCACCATCTATTAAAAACAGAATATAATCCGAAGACAATCCCTGCATTTGCAGCCCGGTTCCATGATCTGATACGATTTGCATACCCGCCTGTTCTAACAGAACTTCATCCAATCTTAGCGCACCAATTTTTTCGATTTCTTCCGCCTTAATGACTGAAACTGGCAATGGAATATTTTCGATACTTCTACTTGTTCTTGTAGCAGAAACTACCACCTCATTCAATCGCTGTACATCTTCCTCAAGTATAAAACTGATTTCCTTTTGATCAGGAATAGTAAGGGTATGGGTTTGGTTTATAAACCCAATTGAAGAAACCCTGATTTCATGGCTACCGTTTGTCAGTGATATTCTGAATTCCCCATTAACATCCGAAATGGTCCCATTTTCCCCTGTCTTTATGGTTGCATGAGGCAGTCCTTTTCCATCCTTATCTGTTACCTTACCTTTCAATAAATGTGTGATTTGACCGAAAGTATTCTGAGATAACAGTAAAGCAAAAATGATTACTGTAAATTTCATATTTTTATCATGAATCCAATTTATGTAAAGCAGAAACAAGTTCCTTCCATTCTGTCAGTTCTGGTTGGCCGGGTTTTCTAAGTCCGAAAAACTGCACCACAAGATTTTTATCAGCATCAAAACATTCAACCGAAGTTACATCTCCATCAGATGTTGGCTTTGTTACCACCCATGCATATTCCACTAAATCCATTCGAAGATGCATGTTGAAATTAGGATCAAGCACATTAAGCCATTTTTCTATTCCGGTATGTCCTCTTTCCAGTAGCCGAATGGTTCTGATGGTATCCTGATGAATTTGTAAGTTCCCCCGATTGCCGGCAAATATCATGATAGGTAATTTTTGTTTGGCAGCCTTTTCTACCAATTCCTGTACCTCCTTAATTTGAATTGGGTAAGCAAATTTATCCTTTGCCAATTCAACGGCATGGTATCGATGGACTTTATACTTTTTAAGTAAGGGAAAAAAATCATGAGTATCCTTTAGATTTGACCAATCCTCCAGAAAAACTTTTTGATCAACCGCTTCATTATAATCCACAGGAGTATAGGCTTTTACTGAAAGGGTAGTGCCCTGATCGTCAGCTTTAAAATCAGCCACTAATTTTTCATAAGCCTCAAAATCGCTGTCATCCTGCAAGTAGATTTTGGTTATGGCGTTTCCTTCATGATCGAAAACCTGAAGACTGGTTAAAGACCGATCCCTTTTCCTGGATTTTACAGCATAAGCCACATACCAGGAATTTAAAAATACCCTGGTTTCTATGGGTCCTATTACTGTACCTATTTTATGGTCCCCTTTACCAAAGACATTAACTTTTTCAAAAGCTCCCTTATGTTCCAAAATGCAACTGTCATTTCTGGTCAAAGACATAACTCTGCCTAATTCCGGTAGTCTTTTCAGAATTTTTTCCCATTCTGGTTTTAATCGGGTAACTTCTCCATCCATTTGGGTGGCTAAAAGCTGGGCCTCACTAAGGTTTAAAACCTTAGCCATCTCCCTGATTCGAATACCTGGTTTTTCCTCCTGAACTTTTTTGCAGGCTTTAATTATAGATGCTGTTGTAGCAGCTTGATCATTAGTTAATATGTCCATAAGTAATTGCATTTAAATTTTCTGATTTATTTTGGATTCCTGAATCAGGGATGATTATTTTTTGTCCATTATCATTTATAATCCTGACAGGATGGTTAAATGTTTCTTCAATAATGTCTTGTTTGATGACCACCTCGGCTTTTCCCACCGCAATTGTTTCTCCTTTCTTTAGGAATAACATTTCATCCGCAAATTGAGTGGCAAGATTGAGATCGTGCAGAATAGCTAAAACACCTACATTTTTTTGAGTTAAACTTTTGGCTAATCCCAGTAAAGATTGTTGCTGTGCTAAATCTAAACTTGAGGTGGGTTCATCCAGAAATAAATATTTTGGTTCTGGGGAAAAATCGTGAATTTGAGTCATTACCCTGGCCATTTGTACTCTTTGTTTTTCACCACCAGAAAGTGTTTGATATAACCGGTTTTTAAAGTCTGTAAGCCCTGTGAGTCTTAATACTTCTTCAATGATTTTCTGGTTTGTAGCGGTAGTCGTTTGATGAGCATATCTGCCAATTTCAATTACCTGTTCCACAGTAAATGGAAAATTAACAATGGTATGTTGGGGTAAAACGGCTCTCAATGCAGACAATTCTTTACTTTTATAATGGTGGATATTTTTCCCATTTATCCGGATAGAACCACTATAACTGGCTATTTCTCCAGACAAAATTTTCATCAATGAAGATTTTCCTGCGCCATTTGGGCCAACCACTGCTGTAAAACAACCGGGTTTAACCCTCAGGTTACAATCCTTCAGAATGACAGACTTTCCTATTTTTTTTGAAATATCCTTTGCTATTATCATTATATCAATCTTTTCTTTTTGGCTGTAATGAGCAAATAGATGAAAAATGGCGTACCGATTAAAGCCGTAATGACTCCAATAGGAAGTTCTGCCGGAGCCACCAGTGTTCTTGCAAAGATATCCGCAAAAATGAGTAAGCAGGCTCCCCCGATGGCCGAAGCAGGTAACACGATCGTATGATCAGCATTGAAACACATTCGAATAATATGCGGTACTACTAAGCCCACAAATCCTATTATTCCTGAGAAGGCAACTGCAGTACTTACAGCAAGTGCACTAAAAACAATCGCCACAAATTTCACTTTTTCTACTGCCACTCCGGAATGAAAAGCTTCTGCCTCACCTAAGGCAATGGCATTAAGGGGTTTGGCAAGAATAATCAATACAATCACTGATAGACTTGTGATAGGGAATAAAATGGCAAGTTTATCCCAGGTAGCCACACTTAGATCACCAAGTGTCCAGAAAGTGAATGTTCTCAGTTGAGCATCATCGGCATAAAATATGGCAATTCCAATAATGGCACTTGCGAGTGAAGTCATGGCTACTCCCGCAAGAATGAGATAAGTAACTTTTGTTTTTCCTTCAAACTGACTGATTTTCAAGGTCATGATGGTCGCAATAATCCCCCCTAAAAAAGCAAATACGGGTATGAACCATTGCCTTGCAATGCCCAGGATTTCTGGGAAAAACCTTTCTAAAACCATAATGACAAGGATTGCACCTAGAGCAGCTCCACTGGAAATTCCAATGATTCCCGGTTCAACCAAGGGATTTTTAAAGAGTCCTTGCAAAGTTGCTCCGCTAAGGCCAAGAGAAGCACCAATAAGCATGGTAAAAATGAGTCTGGGTAAGCGGATATTGAAAATCACTAATTCCATAGTATTGTCCACTGGTGTTTCGAAAATACCCAAATGGTTGGCAAATATTTTTAGAATTTCCAATGGGGTAATTTCCAAAGCTCCAATTCCTAAGGAAATAATAAGCAATCCCAGCAAAATGCCAGTGAGCAATATAAAGGAGAAGGCATATTTCCCTTTTACTAGTTTTAAATTCAATTCCATTTATTCTACAACTTCAGGATGCGTTAAATAAAATAACTCCTTTGCAGCCTCTGCCACTCTTGGTCCCCAATTGGAAAGTAATATACCATTCATTGAAATAATTTGCGCTTTTTTTCCTGCTGTAGTTTGCATGACTCCGGGTATTTCCAAAACTTTTGCTTTCCCTCCAAGACTTTTCAGACCAGAATCAAAAAATAAAATATAATCGGGATTTGCCTTAATAAGTGATTCCGTATTGAGGGGCTTATATCCTTCTATTTCAGGAACCGCATTTACCGCACCAGAGATATCCAGTAAATTGAATGCTGAATTTTTTCCTCCTACCTGCATATTTCCCTGACCACGGGCGTACACGCATAAGACCTTTGGTTTTGATGGAGTAGAATCAACCTTTTTCTGAATTAGTTTAAGAGATTTCTTTATTTCACTGATCATTGCTTCACCTTCGCTGGTTTTGTTTAAGGCACTAGCAATGATTTCTATCCTTTCCTGAATTCCCTCTAGGTTACGTTCCTGGGTGACCACAATGGTTTTTATGCCTGTGGCTTGTAAATGACTGATCACCTCGGCCTTTACATATTCCTTTTCAAAAATGACAAGATCCGGATTTTGAGAAATAATACCTTCTGCAGATATATTACTTCTGTAACCAATGGAAGGAAGTGATTGAAGTGCCTCAGGATAAAGGCTTGTCCGATCTGTTGCTACAATTTTTTCGCAATATCCTAAAGCACAAACAATTTCTGAAGATGAACTACCTGCAGTTATGATTCTGTGTTGAGCGCTTATGGAAAGGCAGGAAAATATGAAAATGGTTAAAATAAAAATCTTGTTCATGTTAAATTTATTTAGATCACCTGTATTATTTTATTTAGATAAATTCTAAATAACGCAAAATTGCCAGAAATTATGAGAAATGTCAATCGCCATGGATAGTCAATTTTCAATTCATCATCTTTAGGTAGGAGTAGCTATTGGTAGTGAATAGAGGTTATTATAGGTGGCAAAACCCAATTATAAGTGCTTATCAGCCAATTCTTCCGATGTCTTATTTTTTGGTGCAATTTATTATATTGCCACTCTTTTGAGTCTGATCTGAATAATAGAAGGTTAGATTTAAACATTCCTTTCTAAATCGAGGGAAAGGTTTAAAGTAAATATGAATTTTGAACTGAACTAACTTTATGTTGACATTCCTCACATTTATAGCCTTCACTGGCTTTGTGGCCTTTTATTCCTGGTACAGACTTAAAAACGAGCCTCTGGATACACAAGATGGTTATTTCCTTGGTGGGAGAAGCCTTACCGGAGTTATGATTGCTGGGTCCATGTTGTTAACCAATATTTCTACAGAGCATTTAATCGGCATGAATGGGTCAGCCTATAAAAATGGTTTTATCATTATTGCCTGGGAAGTTACTTCAGCATTGGCCTTAGTAGTGGCCGCCTTATATTTCGTACCTACCTACCTTAAAATGGGATTAACGACCATTCCTCAATACCTGGAATATCGTTTTGACAAGACGATTAGGACACTGGTCGCTTTCCTGCTTATTCTATCCTTTGTGGTAACCATTTTGCCGATTGTATTGTATACCGGAGCCATCAATCTGGAAAGTATTTTTAATATTTCCGAATTACTGGAAGTCAACAAGTCTCAGGGATTATGGTTTACGGTAATTATGATTGGTGCGATTGGTTCTGTATATGCCATTTTTGGGGGGTTAAAAGCTGTGGCCATTTCCGATACGGTGAATGGTTTTGGGTTATTTATCGGAGGTTTAATGGTACCCATTTTTGCTTTCTGGGAAATTGGAGATGGCAACCTTTTGGCAGGACTAAGTAAAGTAGCTGAGGCTGCTCCTGAAAAATTTAATGTAGTAGGTAGTGAAGATTCTGTGCTTCCATTTAGTACTTTATTTACAGGTTTAATGATTAATCAGCTTTATTTCTGGGGTATGAACCAGACCATAATTCAGCGGGCATTTGGAGCCGCAAGCCTCAAAGAAGCTCAGAAAGGGCTGCTGTATACAGGTTTACTCAAACTTTTTGTACCTGTAATTATAGTACTACCCGGAGTGATTGGTTTCTATTATTTTGGAGATAGTATGTATGAAAACCAGGACATGATTTACCCGGAATTGGTTAAAAAGGTTATGCCGGTGAGTTTTACCGGATTTTTTGCAGCAGTAGTAATGGGGGCAGTTCTCAGTACCTTTAATAGCGTGCTTAATAGTACAGCCACCCTGTTTAGCATAGGTATTTATAAAAGGCACCTTTTTAAAAATGCTTCTCAGGGAAATGTGGTGAGAGCAGGAAAAATTACTTCAATGGTTTTAGCCATTACAGCCATTTTCATTGCCCCATTTATTGCCAATGCTCCGGAAGGGCTTTATCAGTTATTACAGCAGTTAAATGGCATTTTCTTTATCCCTATTGCGTCCATTATTATTGCCGGTTTATTTATGCCTAAAATATCAGCTGCCGGAGCGAAAGTAGCCTTGTTTTTTGGTCTTGGTTTTTATATTTTCACCAGCTTTATTTTTGAGGTTAATCTCCATTTTGTGCATTTATGGGGAATAGAATTTATCTTAAATTTGTTGCTTATGGTTACAGTTTCTTATTTCTATCCAAATAAAAACACTTTTAAACCAAAAGATTTGGGTAAACTTGACATGCACCATTGGCGATATGGAAAAATAATGGGGATTGCTTTGACACTGATCACCATTGCCATTTACATTTGGCTGGGACAATAATCGAAATAAACAATAAAATAGAATATAGATATGGAAAAGAAAGGTAAGCTTGATATCGAGGAATTATGGGAAAAAGATTTGCAGGAAAGGTATCCTGAAAATCCTGCTAAGGAAAAGGAAGAATATCGAAATTACGATGATCCTGCCAGGGACACCGTTCGAAAGTTTTATCAGGAAAACCACAGGTACCAGACCCTGGATTTTGTGTTAAAGAAAAAGGAAGAATTTCTAAAATTTGATAAAAGAGAGATGACCCTTTGGGATGCAGTTGATTTCTTAAATACACTGGTGGATGACTCTGATCCTGATATTGACCTGGACCAGACCCAGCATTTAATGCAAACCTCTGAGGCCATAAGAGCAGATGGTCACCCGGACTGGTTTGTGCTCACCGGCTTTTTGCATGACCTTGGTAAAGTGCTTTGTTTGTTTGGAGAGCCTCAATGGGCAGTAGTTGGGGATACTTTTCCAGTGGGTTGTAAGTTCTCGGACAAGATCGTATATTCCGAATTTTTCGATGAAAATCCAGATGCAAAAAATGGCGAATTAAATACAAAGTTTGGTATTTATGAAGAAAACTGCGGGCTGGATAAGGTGAATATGTCCTGGGGGCATGATGAATATTTATACCATATTATGAAAGATTACCTGCCGGAGCCAGCTTTATATATGATTCGCTATCATTCATTTTATGCGCAACACAGGGAAAATGCTTATGCCCACCTTATGGATGACAATGATAAAAAAATGTTTGAATGGGTAGAAAAATTTAATCCTTATGACTTGTATTCTAAATCACCAACTCCGCCAAATGTTCAAAAACTAAGACCATATTATGAAGATCTGGCAAGCAAATATCTTCCTGATACTTTAAAGTTTTAATAGGATATGAGCATCTTGTGTGATTTTCATTTGACAGGTTTTTGAAGTCTTTAAATCACAAATTAAGATTTGATCTTTCCATTTTGGAAGCTAAAAGTATCATTTAAGCAGAATTTGGGTGTAATTAGACAAAATATTTAGATATTTCCCAAAGCAATTTAGGATAAGTCTGATTTGAATATTTTGTCTTTTACCTATTAATTTTCAACAAAACTAATAACTAAACCGATGAGCTCTAGAAGGGATTTTTTACAAAAATTTGCCGCCTCAGCAATTGCCTGGCCTGTTTTAAATCAATACCATACTGTAAGTTTAAGTGAGATCCATGACCAACAACCCTATGATGGACCTATTTTAAAAGTGGCCATTATGGGTTTGGGAAGTTACGGTACACGAGTGGCCGAAGCAATGAAGGATTGTAAAAAAGCTAAATTGGTTGGTGTGATTAGTGGAACTCCTTCAAAAATCCCAACCTGGCAAAAGAAATATGATATCCCTGAAAAGAATTGCTACAACTATGAGAATTATGACAAGATAAAAGATAACCCTGATATTGATGCAGTTTATGTAATTACGCCTAATAGTTTGCATCATGAGGCTGTGTTACGATTGGCTAAAGCGGGAAAACATGTCATTTGTGAAAAACCAATGGCCATTAGTGCCCAGCAAGGTCAGGAAATGGTAGATGCCTGTAAAGCAGCAAATGTAAAATTACTGATTGGGTATAGAATGCATTTTGAGCCTAAAACGCTGGAAATTATTAAAATGAGGAATGAGGGAGAGTTTGGTAAAATCCTATTCTTTCAGGGTTTGTCAGGTTTCAGAATTGGTGATCCCACGCAATGGCGATTGAATAAAGAACTAGCAGGTGGTGGAGCCATGATGGACATAGGAATTTATTCCATTAACGGAGCACGCTATATGGTTGGAGAAGAACCCTTTTGGGTTTCTGCTCAGGAAACCAAAAACGATCCTGTAAAATTTAAAGAAGGGGTCGATGAGACCATTCAGTTTCAGCTTGGATTTCCCGGAGGTGCAGTTGCCTCTTGTCTATCTACCTATTCCATGAGAAATTTAGACCGGTTTTTCCTAAATGGTGAAAATGGTTTTGCTGAATTATTACCGGCAACAGGATATGGACCAATTAAAGGAAGAACCAATAAAGGTGAATTGACCCATCCTCATGTTACGCACCAGACTGTCCAAATGGATGAAATGTCTGATATTATTTTACAGGGAAAACAACCTATAGTTCCATTGGATGGGGAAGAAGGTGTAAAAGACATGAAAATAATTGATGCTATTTATAAGGCTGTTCGCACTGGTAACAAAATTCCATTAAACTTGTAGCTAATTTTATATATAAAAATTTTGTTTTTCCGCTTATTTTCCTTTAACTTTATTATAGTCTTCTATTTGTTAGAAAGCTTATGGGTCGATTTTACGTGTTTCCTTTAATTAAATAAAGCCTATTTTCATTTTGGAATATAAAAATGCGGTGAAAATTGAATATTCATCTTATTTACTATTTTCTTCAAAAACGCATTTCCACCAAAAGACCTCAATCTAAGTTAATTGATCCACTGCATAGGTGTTTGTGTGCTTTACAAACAATCATGAAAAAGTATTTTTCATCTCCAAACCCGGAATTATGGATTTACAATACCAAAATGATTATATAACTGTATCTTATGACTTACAGCAGGATATCGTTTATAATAAATGGTTTGCCCAAACTATGAACATGGATGAAGATACCTTTAAGCAGGAAATTAAAAAATTGGCGGATACTTTCAGGAAAATCCAACCTCAAAAAGCTGTGAGTAATGGGCAAGACTTTTTTTTTACCATAAATGTAGATTTACAGCAATGGGTGGCATTGGATTTTAATGATTGTATAGCTCCTTTTTCTGCTTTGGTAGTCAGCCGGGAATTATTAGCCCAGCTGTCTTTGGAGCAAACTGCGGAGGAAATAAAAAGAAAAACAGATGTATTTATTAAATATTTCGATAACGAAAATAAAGCCTTCAATTGGGTAAAAAGTATTAAAGTTCATACGAATTTTAATCAGGAATAATCAAAAAAAGATAGTAGGTCATAAGTTAGGGAGAGGTAACTCCTTAGTGTAAAAAATGGGCTTTTCTTAAAGAGAATGTTTGATCTTTTGTTGTTTGGGGATGTGAAAACATGTCTTGTCCTTAAAAATTACTCCTTCATCCTTCTTATTTCATAACATTGAGAACTATAGTTTTTCCAGTTATTTTTTATACCTATTTTTAGTTTTTGGCATAAATTCCAAATGCCCAAAAGTTAATTTATAATTGCTAGTTCCGGATAAATTCATCTTTATGATTAATCATTATTTAAGACCATTTTTATTAATATTTTTTTACCTTTTAATAAATTATACATTAGCCCAAACCAGCCTGCTCAACCAGTTAAGTTCTCCGATTATTTTTAAAGGCGATGATACAACAGCTTTTCGGGACCCTGCAATTTTATTCCACAATAATGTATTTTATCTGTTTTTTACCCTTGTGCAAACTGAAGATGGAAAAATATATTCCTACACTGCGGAGAGTCATTCAGAAGATTTGTTAAACTGGAGTCCTGCAAAGATCCTTACCCCTAAGGATCAGGCTTTGGATTTTTCTAGTCCGGGAAATATCATTAGGTATAAAAATGAATGGGTTTTGTGTCTGCAAACATATCCCCGTCCTGATTACACCACAGACCAGGGAGTACGGTATGGGACCAGCGATGCAAGGTTATTTACCATGCGTAGCAAAGACCTGAAAAATTGGAGCGCACCTGAAATTATTAAAGTAAAAGGACCTGATATGGAAATTGCCGATATGGGAAGAATGATAGATCCCTATTTGCTGGAAGATAAAGATGAAAAAGGAAAGTGGTGGTGTTTTTATAAGCAAAATGGTGTAAGTATGTCCTATAGTTACGACTTGCAAAACTGGACGTTTTCCGGGCACACAAAGTCAGGTGAAAATGTATGTGTGCTAAATGAAAACAACGAATATATTTTATTCCATTCTCCGCCCAATGGCATATCCATTAAACGATCCGCTGATTTAAATACCTGGAAGGATTGGGGAAATCTGATTACTTTGGGCCAAAAGGATTGGGACTGGGCCAAGGGAAGAATTACAGCGGGAACAGTCATCAACCTGAAAAAAAATAAAAATTTGGGGAAGTATCTTTTATTTTTCCACGGTTCCGGACCTAAAACAGAAACTGAAGGGGGTTTTGATAAAAATGCTTCGATAGGAATTGCCTGGAGTGATGACTTGCTACATTGGGAATGGCCCGGGAAAAATGAATAAATACCTGTCAGATGTTTATTGGTTAGTTTATGGCTGTAATCTTATAAAGCCAGTTTTTTATCCTAATACTTTTGCGGTATCTAATAATATTTACTCCAACCGATTAAAAATTAATTTTGTCAGCAAGGTCTATATTAGAAACCTTGTGTAAATCTGAGCTTCAGAAGTTTTAAAAACACGAAAATGCAGACCCTGCTGTGACTTCCTTTTGGTTCCCATTGAGAATTGTTTCATAATTTACCTCAATCGATAAAACATATTGATAATCAGTACTTTAAATCAAATACCTCTATCCCTGTATAGAAAAATTTAATGTATTTATAAGCACATGAATAGCCCGTTTTGGAAAATCCGGGATATTAATATAAGGATTGACATTTATGGTTTAACCAACAATTCACCTTAATTGGGCAGTAGTGAAAATACATTTTAAAAATAATCTTAGGAATAAAAGTTTAAAAAATTGATATGAAAAATCAACTAGCAATAAACGGGGGATCGAAAACAATGAACAAAAAATTTGTGTGGCCGGTATTTGATGAAAGTGATGTAGATGCGGTAACAGAAGTGGCAAAATCCGGAGCCTGGGGTAATCCGGATTGTACTGGCAGGGTTGCCCAATTTGAAAAAGAATTTGCAGAATATTGTGGGAGTAAATATGCAATTTCCTGTGTTAATGGTTCAGTAGCTTTGAGGCTAGCCCTGATTGCCTGTGGTGTAAAACCGGGAGATGAAGTGATCGTACCACCCTACACTTTTATTGCCACTGCTTCAATAGTGTTGGAAGCCAATTGTGTACCGGTGTTTGTAGATATTGATCCTGAAACTTATAATATTGATCCGGTTCAAATTGAAAAGGCTATTACTTCGAAGACGAAAGCTATCATTCCGGTACATTTTGCCGGCCAGGCCTGTGATATGGATAAGATCATGGAAATTACTTCAAAGCACAATTTGAAGGTAATTGAAGATACCGCGCATGCACACGGAGGGGAATATAAGGGGAAAAAACTGGGAAGTATTGGTGATGCGGGTTGTTTTAGTTTCCAGTCTTCGAAAAACCTTACCAGTGGGGAAGGCGGCATTGTGGTGACAGATGATGAAGGGTTATTTGATATGATTAATTCTTTGAGAAATGTGGGTAGGGTAAAAGGTGGAGAATGGTATGAACATCATAATCTGGGATGCAATTACCGTATCACAGAATTGCAGGCTGCTTTACTTTCCAAACAGTTAGCCAGATTAGAACAACAAACACAATTGAGAAATGAAAATGGTGTTTACCTGAATTCTTTACTGGAAAAAATTGAAGGCATTCAACCCCTGTCCAGAGGGCGTGGGGAAACCCTGCATACTTATCATATCTATATTTTTAAATATGATAAATCAAAATTCAGTAATCTGTCAAAGAAGGAATTTGCCAGTATGCTGGGAGCAGAAGGAATTCCATCCTTTATGGGTTATCCGGAACCTTTGTATAAACAGCCACTTTTTAAGGAAAAAAACTTCCTATGTTATGCAATTCCAGAGGAAGTAAATTATACAGACGTTTGCTGCATAGAAACAGAAAAGGCCTGCTATGAAGATGCTGTTTGGATTATGCAAAACATAATGTTGGGCACAAAAGAAGATATGGATCTTGTGGCTGAAGCGATTTTAAAAATCCAACAAGCAGTGAATTCATGAAAAAACTCTATCCTCTACATGGGATTGTGACTGTACTTAATACCCCATTTGCTGAAAATGGGGAGATTGACTTTAATGCATTACAAAAAAATGTAGAGGAAGCTTTGTTAGCCGGAATTTCCGGATTTCTTGTACCTGCCATGGCTTCGGAGGTGCATACCTTAACCCTGAGGGAAAAGCTCAAAATGATCGAAGTTGTTCTTGAAAGGGTAAATCAAAAAGTACCTGTTTTTGCAGGTACAGCGGCTCCTTCCCTTAAGGATTCTGCAGATTTCCTTAGGGCTTGTAAAAAAATTGGAGTAAGAGAATTTCTCATTCAGTTGCCCTTTCAAAATGAAAATCAATTTAAGCAGGATTTCTATAAACTTGCTGAACAAGACCCGGAGGTGATTATGTTACAGGACTGGGATGCCGGAAACCAGGGTTTGCCAGATCACCTCATTATGGAATTGTTTAATACAGTTCCCGCTTTTCGGTGTTTAAAAGTGGAAACTGTTCCTGCCGGATTAAAATATTCCAGAATGCTGGAATTATCCAATGGCACAATGAATATTAGCGGAGGTTGGGCTGTTGCCAATATGCCTGAAGCCATAAAAAGAGGAGTACATGCTTTTATGCCAACAGGTATGCACTGGATTTATTCCAGGATTTTTAGGGATTTTCAGCAAGGAGATGACAAAAATGCCCTGGAATTGTTTCATCAAATTCTACCGATTTTAGCTTTTTCCAACCAGCATCTGGATATTTCCATACATTTTTTTAAAAGGCTGCTTTGGAGACAGGGGATTTATCCAACCCCTAATCTCAGAAAAAACACCCTTCCATTTGACCACATACACCAGGAAATCGCTGATCAACTGATTAATCAAATTATTCTGATTGAAAAGACAATCAAAAACAGTTTATAAAAAGCGATTAATTAAAAGCTCGTCCTTCTTTAAAATTTAAGCGCCAGTGCTCCACACCGGGTACTCTACACCGGGTACTCCATACCGGGTACTACTATTTCCGGGAAAAAGTAATCTCTCTATCAGTCTTTTATGGCTAAATAATAGTCAGTTATTCTTTTTCAGTGGTATCTATTATAGATATTAACTAAGAAAAATTTAACAAAAAAAATGAACAGACAAAGGAGCAAGACGCAAGTTATTTTCATCATTAAAATACTGGTTATCAATTTCTTTTTCAAAGTTTCGATGGCCTCTGGTCAGTCCACCGAAAAATTTTGGGAGCCCATTGCTGATGAGGTTTATTTACAGGAAATCTCACATAAAATTGCCTACGATCAACCCATTTCAGCAGTGAGCATTGCCAATGGGAAATGTTATGTACTCATCAATAATAAAGTACATTTACTTGAAAATGAGCAGTTTAACCAGGTTTCAAATGGACCTGATCAAGTCAACCAGCTCATTTCCATGGCAGGCAGTACTTGGGCCTTAAGTGAAAATGGCGTGTTCCGGTTAGAAAGTGACAAATGGGTAAAAAAAGGTGATCAGAAATTTGTGGATTTGTGTTTACATGCAGGCCTTTTACATGCAGCCACAAAAGAAGATATTTATAAATTTGAGCAAAATGAATTCATCTCCATAAAACCTGAAGGAGGTTATGGGAATAGCGATATAACCATGTTAATGGAGGATGGAACCCAACTCCATGCTGATCCGGTAAGATTAGGGCCAATTGAAAAAATTGAATCCTATAGTGGAACACTTCATGCGCTTCGTCCGGGAGAGCTTATTCAGTTTGATGGAAAAATTGTAAATACTGATTTTATAGATTGGGGGAGATTGCCTTCAAAATCCACCAGAGACTTACTCAGCTTTGGCAGTAAATTGTACATTTCTACAGATAAAGGATTAGGGGAATTACGGGGAGCCTCCATGCGTGTGATCAGGGGAGAGGACGGATTACCAGTGGAAAATACTACTTCACTCACAAGGGGTTTTGAAAATGATCTTTGGATTGGTACGGAAAGAGGTGCAGTGAGAAAGGTGGGTGATGAATGGCAATATTTTGGAGCAAGCCACTGGTTGCCAAATAACAAGGTAAATGCCATAGCAGTAGATGGAAGGAAGGTATATATTGCCACTGATGGAGGTTTGGGAATTATCGAATATGAGGAATATACGCTTCAGAAAAAGGCTTCTTATTATGAGAGGCACCTCAATGAATGGGGACATAAACGTCTGGGTTTTATTCAAACTGTTTATCAAAAAGATGGGGGATGGATTCGTGAAGTAAGTGATAATGACGGGGCACATACTGCTACCTATCTGGCTGCGATGTGTTATAAATATAAGGTGACTGGAGAGGAATCTGCGAGAGAGGAGGCAATTGAAACGTTCAATGCCATGATTTGGCTGGACAGAGTTACGCCAATTGATGGCCTTATTGCCAGATCGATTTACTCAGTAGAAGGAGATAAAGGTGAAAAGGGAAAACATGGTTCAGGAGGACTTCCTGCTAAATGGTATGCCACTAAAGATGGAAACTGGTATTGGAAAGGAGATACTTCAAGTGATGAAGTGATTGCCCATTTCTATTCTGTTTCGCTATTCCATGATCTGGTTGCCGAGGGCAAAAACAAAAAACTGGCGAAAGCTCATTTAACAAGAATGGCTTCTTATATTATGGACAATGGCTGGGTAATGAAGGATATGGATGGTAAACCAACCCGG
>NZ_KB903483.1 GCF_000379765.1 Flexithrix dorotheae DSM 6795 | reverse complement strand
ACCTCAGCCTAATTTTTTAACCTAAACTACAGAGCTGCTAAAAAAGGGTGGATCACTATCGTAATTACACGGGTCAGTATCGTAATATTTTACACAACAACTATTGAGGACATAAACAAAGGATTAACAAACTGCTCTATTCGGGATTCAGAATAAAAATAAAGGCTAATAAAGTTAACATTTCTCCCCTTTGAAATTAAGTTTAGGGAAACAGTTCGCTGATCAAAAAGAAAACAAAATAGTAACATCACTATGAAAGTTTTTATATCATATTCCTGGGATAGTGAAGCACATAAATCCTGGGTCCTGCATCTTGCCAATTCTCTGATTCAAAACGGAATTGACGTTTTATTGGATCAATATGAGCTTCGACTTGGCAGAAACCTCAATCATTTTATGGAATCTTCCATTATAGAAGCGGATAAAATTATAACTGTTTTTACTGAAAATTATAAGCTTAAATCAGAAACCAGAGATGGAGGAATTGGGTATGAGTATTCTATGATTTCTAATGAGCTATATAAAAGCCAAATTAATAACACGAAGGTTATACCCATCCTTCGGGCAGGTTCTCCGGAATTGAGCATTCCCATATTTATGTCTTCATTTCTATGGTTGGATATGAGAGACGATAGTCAATTTGAATCAGCTCTGGAAAATCTTATCAGGGAAATTTATGGTGAATTACAGTTAAAAAAACCAGCACTGGGCAATAAACCAATACTAAGTTCCACAGTTCAAACTGGTAACTTTAGTGGATTTAACTGGAAAAATAAAGCACCAAAATACATTGAATCATTTGACTTTGATAATTTGCAAAATGAATTGTTTAAGGACTTCAATGATGAAATTTGGATAGGAAAAAAACAGGGAGGGCTTTTTGAATTACAGAATGATAATGAAGAAAATGCGGTAAAATACCATCACATCAATTACAATAATGAAAATATGGCTGATTATGCCACTTCAGTTGAAGTAAAGTTAATAAAAGGCCAAATAGCAAAATCCAGTTGTGGTTTAATTTTATGTTTTAATAAAGCCTCAAAAACTTATTACTCATTTACGATCAGCAATACCAGGCAGTGCAACTTTTGGTTAAAAACAAATGAGGGATATAAGCCCATTTTATCGGAACGAACTAAATTAATAGAGCCTAATGATTTTAATAAATTAGGATGTATAATTAATAAGGGCAAAATCCATCTTTTCATAAATGATAATCTTTTCCGTGTAGTGGATGAGAATACCTTAAAAATGGGAGATGCTGGCATTATTGCCATGAGTCTGGGTCAATTTGCTTTTGATAACCTGAGTTTTTTTGCCAAATAATAATGCTCATTTTTATTAAATCCTCCGATAGACCTGCCTGTAGCTTTTTGGGGACATTTGTTTGTATCTGTTAAACTGCCTGTGGAAAAAAGACAGATTATTAAAACCTGAGCGGTAACCTATTTGCGAAATAGACAAATCTGTTTCAATCAGCATCTTGCTGGCAATGGTAACTTTATATTCATTTACATAGTTGGTCAGTGTCTTGTCAAAAGTTTTCTTAAAATACCTGCAAAAGGCTTCCTTACTCATAGAAAGCACCCCCGAAATATCTTCAAGTGAAAATTGATTGTCAATGTTATTTTTAATGTAGTTATGAATTACATTAACCCGTTGACTTTCCTTTGAGGAAAGCAATTTGCCAAATCCCGGACCGGCTAGTAATTCAAATGTGGATTCTGAAGCTAAAGTTTGAAGGATGTTCAGAAAGGTCATCAACCGCTTAAAAGGGGGCTGGTTTTTAAGTGCTATAAATAAAGGCTCCAGGGAAATGGAGGTCTCGCGGTCAAATGAGATTCCATGTGGCGAATTTGCCAGTAAGTTTTTGATCGCTGTAAATTCAGGTTTGGAAAGCCAATCTATGAGCAGGGACTCATCCCATTGTATGATCACACATTTTACATGCTCACTTTTTGTATCAATAGTTTTCCAGGAGTGGGGCAAATTCCTGCCTACAAGGACCAAATCACCCCGTTCAAACTGATGCATGGAATCCCCAACATACCTGATGCCTGTACTTTGCACCATATAAGTAAGTTCGTATTGCGGATGAAAATGCCATTCTGCTTTAAATTCCTTATCCTCAAAGACCTTCACCTTAAATGAATAATCAGTGGGGGTTGTAACTTCTCTTAATTGTGCTTTCATGCTACTAAGTTATGGTGATTAAACAAAGAAAATGCTTCAAGTTGATATTATTTTAGAGTATTAGATTAATCATGGTCAATATTGTACACATATTGAGCAATATGCTGTACTATAGCACTAAATTTTTGGTCCATCTTTGTAAAAAACTAACAGTATAATTTATAAAAATGAATGACCTGGCGATTAGAGATGTAAAGCTTTATAAAGCATCAGCAGAATTGAAAAAACCTATTTCTGATGCTACCCATACCCTGACGGAAATATCTTTTGTTGTGTTGAGAATTCAACTCGAAAATGGAATAATTGGAGAGTCTTATTTATTGTCTTTTCAATATTCGCCCAATGCGATTATTGGAGCTTTAAAAGATGTGGTTCCTATCGTAAAAGGATATCATACATCTCAAACAGGGCTGGTTTACCAAAAACTTGAAAAGTTATTTGAATATTTTGGCAATCAGGGTTTACTGAAATGGGCACAGGCTGCAGTGAATATTGCCATGTGGGATGCCTGGGGAAAAGCTTTGGGACAACCGGTTCACAAACTATTGGGTGTAACTAAAGAAAAAGTTAATATTTATGGAAGTGGGGGATGGATTTCATACACAATCGATGAACTGATAGAGGAGGTGACAGATTATGCTAACCGTGGGTTTAAAGCTGTAAAAATCAAAGTCGGTTCTCCCAAAATCAGTACTGATTTGGAAAGGTTGAAAAAAGTACGGGAAGCTGTAGGGGACAAAGTGGACATCATGATGGATGCCAATCAGGGGATGGATTTGCCTTCCGCTATTAAGTTATCCAACGATGCAAAAAATTTGAATATCCATTGGTTTGAAGAACCTGTAAATCATCAGGATTTTCAGGCTTATCAGATTTTAAAAAATCAAACGGGTATTTCCCTGGCAATGGGGGAAAGGGAATTCGACACGCTACCACTCAGAGAATTGGTCACCCGGAATGCATTGGATATCTGGCAGCCAGATCTATTGCGAATTGGTGGAGTAGAAGCCTGGAGAGAAAGCGCTGCCTTGGCTGCTAGTTTCCATTTACCGGTGTTACCTCATTATTATAAAGATTACGATGTGCCATTACTTTGTACCATTCCCAATGGCGTAGGAGCAGAGTCTTTCGATTGGGTAGACCCATTGATCGATAACCCAATGGTTATCAAGGACGGTTATGCTAAACCACATGACTTACCAGGCTGGGGTTTTAGTTTTTTAGATGATAATCTAACAGAGATCAAGTAGAGATCACTTTTAGTATTCCTTTTAATAATAGGAATAAAAATGATTTACCAGAAAATGAAAAGATTATAAAATTACAACATGAGAGTAATAAGATTAAAAGCGCCCGGGGAATGGGATAAATTTACAACTGAAGAATTAAGCAGGGATTTATTACCAGGAGAGGCCCTTATCCAAATCAAAAAAATGGGTGTTTGCGGCACGGATTTACATGCCTTTAAGGGAAATCAGCCATTTTTTGAGTACCCAAGAATTTTGGGGCATGAGTTAGCGGTAGAGGTATTGGCAATTGGAGAAATGGTATCCAATGTGCAAGTAGGGGACAGGTGCTCAGTGGAGCCTTATTACAATGAAAAAATTGGTCAGGCAGTAAGAAGAGGGAAAACAAATTGTGGGGAACATCTTCGGGTTTTAGGTGTCCATGTAGATGGGGGTATGCAAGAACAAATGATCCTACCTGCTCAGTTTCTTCATCCTTCCAATAAATTATCAGATGACCAGTTGGCCTTGATTGAACCTTTGGCAATTGGTTGTCATGCTGTAGACCGTGCACGAATTCATCACGATGATAAAGTGTTGGTGATTGGTGCCGGGCCAATAGGGTTAGGTGCCATTCAGTTTGCCCAACTAACCGGTGCAAAAGTAATCGCCATGGATCTGGAAGCAGATAAACTGAAGAAGGCCAGGGAAATCACACAAATTAAAGATACAGTGCTGGTTTCCGATCATATTGAAGAGGATTTGATGGAAATATTAGAAGGAGATCTACCTACTATTGTGTTGGATGCTACTGGTAATTCAAAATCAATGCTGAATACTTTTAAGTATGTGGCTGCAGGAGGAACTATTGTTTTCATTGGTTTATTTCAGGGAGATGTCGTTTTTAACGATCCATATTTTCATAAAAAAGAATTGACTTTAATGGCCAGCCGAGCCGCATTAAGTACTGATTTTAGCAGAATAATAAGGTTAATAGAAGCAGGAAAGATTAATCCTGAGCGATATATCACTCACCGAATTAAATATGATGAGGTACCAGAGGAATTTGTGAAGTTATACGATTTTGGAGGTGACTTGATCAAAGCTATCATCGATTATGATTGATTTCCTGACCTGTTAATACTATAAATAAAGTATGAATATATCCTATATAGATTTATTTATTATTGCCATCTATCTGGTTGGTATTGTGGTTGTGGGAATTTGGGCTGGGGGGAGCTTAAATGGACAAACTTCCAAAAATTACTTCCTTGCTGGGCGATCATTAGGATGGGGAGTGGTTGGAGCTTCGTTATTTGCATCCAATATCTCCACTGTGCATATAGTTGGTTTTGCCGAATCGGGCTTTACCTCCGGGCTATCAGATGGGATTTTTGAATGGCTGGCTATTCCCTGCCTTATCTTTTTGGGCGTTTTTATAGCTCCATTTTATTTCCGAAATCAAATAGCCACCATCCCCGAATATTTCGAACGAAGATTCGATGGTTCTTCAAGAACTTTTATGGTTATTTTTGCCATTCTCACGGCTCTATTGATTCATATTGGTATTAGCCTATATGCCGGAGCCACCATCATGAAAGAATTTTTTGGTCTTGACCAACTTTGGGGAGTGCTCCTGATTTCATTCCTTACGGCTTTATATACCATTCTCGGAGGGCTTAAAGCCGTGGCAGTAACAGAGTCCATTCAATCGGTAATGTTGTTAGGCGGAAGCATTTTAATTACTGTTTTTGGATTAGCAATGTTGCCAGAGGTTGGGATAGACTCTTTTGAGCAATTTAAATTACAAATCAAACCGGGAAGCTTGTCCATGCTCAGGTCTGATGCTACAGTAGCCGAAACCGGGGGAATTCCCTGGTATGCCGTATTTTTAGGATATCCGGTCCTGGGCATATGGTATTGGTTTACAGACCAGACCATTGTGCAACGGGCCTTGGGTTCTAAATCTGAAAATGATGCGCGGATTGGACCTATGTTTACGGCTTTCCTCAAACTGGCACCAGTATTTTTTATGTTATTACCAGGTCTGTTGGCTTATGTACTTTTCCAGGGGGAGATTAACCAGGCAGGATCAGGCCAGACTTATTCCATATTAGTCGCCAAATTATTACCTGTGGGTTTGGTAGGTTTAGTAATAGCTTCCTTATTAGCCGCATTGATGAGTTCCGTTGCTGCAGCCCTGAATAGCTCATCTACGCTGGTGTCCATTGATATTGTCAAACGACTTAAACCCGACACAAAAGATGAAAATCTGGTTTTGACAGGAAAAGTTACTGCATTCGTAGTGATGCTGATTGCCATCCTGTTTTCCTTAGTTGCGGGAGCCAAAGGCGGATCTATTATCAGTATTGTCAATTCTATCGGATCCAGTATTGCTCCCTCAATTTCAGCTGTATTCATTCTGGGTTATTTCTGGAAAAGGGGAACAAAAGAAGCCGCCAAAGTGACTTTTGCAGTAGGGTTGGTGATTGGAATGTTGATGTTTGGATTAGATTTTCCTAATGATCAGGGGATCCAACTCATTACAGATACCTGGGGAATTATCTTTATGATGCAAGCCTGGTGGGGATTTGTGATTTGCTGTATCGTCTTTGTGCTTACCAGCTTATTAACACCTGTACCTTCCCCAACTCAGCAAGCCTTAACCTTTTCTGGTAGTGCTTATTTTGATAAGTTGACATCTGTATCAGATTATAGAATACTTGGAGTGGCTATTTTGGGTCTGTTGGTATTGTTATGGGGTATAATTGAATTAATTGCTTGATTTCAAACTGAAAAAATCATGAGAAAATATTTGAATAAACTAATACTATTTTATTTAATCGGTTTGCTTTTATCAGCATGTACCGGAAGCCAACCGGAAGAAGGATGGGTAAGAAGATATTCCTTCTCAATTCCATCTGCTACCTTTGGTCCCACTGTACTAAAAGAGGTGGACGAATTATCCATTGAAACATTTCGACTGGAAGAATTTACCTTTTTAATCATAGATGCACCCAGCAATCTTGATTTTAATGGGATGATGAAAATCCTTGAAAAGAATCAACCCAAATTATTTTCAGCATTGAGTGAATCTTCACCTTTAGATCGGATTTACAAACTGGATCAAAAAAAGGAATACGCTGCCGAAGAGGGTCAGCTGATCGAGCTTCAGGAAAATTCAAAACGCTATGTACTTACTTTGGAAATGATCAATGATCCTGAGCTAAGGGAAGAATATAAAAAAGTACATGGCATGGGCATGGCGTGGCCTGAGATTACTCAAAACATGAAACAAGTAGGTGTAAAGGATATGGAAATCTACTTAGATGGATATAGAACCTATTTGGTTATGGACACCAAAAAGGATTTTGATTTTGCCAAAGATGGGGAAAAATGGAGCAAATTACCCCGCGAGTCGGAATGGCAGGAGTTTGTAGGCAAGTTCCAAAAAATTGATCCAAAAAGCAAAACTACAGAAAAGTGGAAAAAGATGAACCAACTCGGTTTTTACGAAGAAAACTGGGAAAGTTTAAAAAATTACCAAATTCCACAATGGATAGAAGATGCCAAGTTTGGTATCTTTATTCACTGGGGACCTAATGCAGTCGCAGAGCTTTATACGGACTGGTATCCACGCTGGATGTATTTAGATTCTGGGAATTTTAACCCACAAACCGGACAGAAAATTGATAATAAGGCCCATCCTGCTTTTGCTTATCACAAAGAAAAGTTTGGAGATCAGAAGGAATTTGGATACAAGGATCTTATCCCCATGTTCACCATGGAAAATTTCAATCCAAAAGAGTGGGTTGAACTCTTCAAAAAGGCGGGTGCACAATATGTAGTGCCAGTTGCAGAACATCATGATGGTTTTGCCTTATATGAATCCAGTATTACACCCTACCATGCTGTAGCCATGGGACCAAAGCGAAATGTTTTCAAGGAACTGACTGATGAAATAAAAAAGCAAGGTTTAATAAGTGGTGCCAGTTCTCATTTGGCATTCAACTGGGACTTTTATAATCAACAGGATTATTTTGATACAGGTGACCCCAAATATATGGACCTGTATGCACCACCCCATAAAAAAGGAGAACCAGCCAGTGAAGAGTGGTTGGCCAATGTATGGTGGCCAAGAACCAAGGAAATTATTGATAATTACCAGCCAGATATTCTTTGGTTTGATTTTTACCTGGACCGACCAGAATTTGCGCCTTACCATAAAAAACTAGCGGCCTATTTTTATAATTCTGGCCTGAAAAGAGGTAAAGATGTAGTGTTACAAACCAAAAACTACAAGTACAAGTCTTACATGGAAGGCACCCATATGCTGGATTTAGAGCGAAGTAAAATGGATTCTATCCGGAAAGAAAGCTGGCAGACTGATACTTCAATTGGTAAAAATTCCTGGTATTATGCCAAAAACTGGATTCCTAAATCTTCAGGAGATCTTATTGCAGATCTAGTGGATGTGGTGAGTAAAAATGGTTGTTTATTATTAAACATTGGACCTAAAAAAGATGGAACCATTCCGGAAGATCAGCAAAAGACCTTGTTGGATATTGGAAAATGGCTTGACATCAATGGGGAAGCAATTTATGGTGCAAAGTATTGGGAAGTTTATGGGGAAGGACCAACTAAAACCAATACAGGGCATTTATCTGAAACTAAGAATAAAAGGTTTACCAGCAAAGATATCCGTTTTACAAAAAAAGGAGATTTGCTTTATGCTTTCGCATTGGTTCCACCAAAGGAAAAAGTGGCCATCAACTACTTAAATACTGACAATATCAGCATTGACTCCATAACCCTTTTGGGCTATGAGGGTAAAATAAACTTCACCCAGTCAGATGAGCAACTTACCATTCAAATACCTGAAGATATTAATTTGGAGTATACGTTGACTTTTAAAATAACTTCTAAAAAATAAAGGGCTTTTGGTTAAGGCAAAGTTTGTAACCTGGATAAAAGCATGGCTATTCCATTATGGCCTGAAACAAAAATTTTGTAATGAATTGAGGCCTGGTCAAAAAACCTTATGGAAAAAATCTTTTGAAATTTTGTGTGTAAATTTTTAATTGTCATGCAATGGAAACTTTTGGCTGTTCTATTAGGGATAATAAAAATGAAATATAAAATAAGGATGTTTTCATTTTCAATTTTTATAATTTATACCTTTACACATTTAAATTTTGAAAATATCAAGATATCCTAATAATTGGGTTTGACTATCCCACAATTTCTCAATTAAGAATATGTCTGAAAAACTTAGAGATCATATGGAGAAAGTCATTTCCCTTACCGATCAGGAATTTCAACTTGTTTTTGCACATTTTACCCTGGAAAACTTTAAAAAAAACGAATTCATTTTTCAACAGGGTGACAGTGTGAAATATGTTTACTTTATCAGGTCAGGGCTTCTCAAATTGGTTTATATAGACGACCTGGGCAGAGAGCATATTGTTTCTTTCGCTATGGAAGACTGGTGGGAAAGCGATTTCTCTGCATTTTTTAACAGTACAAAAGCCTCTTTTTCATTAAAATGCCTGGAGCCAACTACTGTTTTTTGTTTATCCCTTAAAGGCTATACACAACTTGGAATTGAAATCCCTCAAATAGAAAGATTTTTCCTTCAAAAGTCAAATGCCGGCTTTATAGCCTCTCAGCAACGTATTCTATCATTGCTCAGCAGGAATGCCAAAGAAAGGTATGAAAACCTATTGAAGCAATACCCTACTTTGCCCCAACGTGTTTCCAAAACACAACTTGCTGCATTCCTTGGTGTTTCCCGTGAAACATTGAGCAGACTCTACACCTAGTTATATTCAAAATCAATTAATTTGTGAGGTTTATCACAGGTCAGATACAAGAATCCTCCGGATTTTTGTGCTAATAACATTTAATGACTTGAATAGGATAGACAAAATGAAAAAAAAAGCGATTAATCCTTGGACATGGCAAGAGGAACGAGGTTATGTACAGGCTATTGAAGTAAAACAAGCAGATGGTATTTTATACTGCTCGGGACAAGCTGCAGTCGATGCCACCGGACAATCCAGTACCCAGGATATGAAATCACAACTCCTGAAGGCTATTGACAACCTTGAGCTTGTAATTCAGGAAGCCGGCTACGAATGTAAAAACATTGTCAGGCTAAATGTGTTCACTACAGATGCGGAAGAGTTCTTTACATGCTTTGATTTATTTAAAAATTGGATAACAAGGCATGGTATAAGGCAGGCCAGTACCCTACTTGAAGTAAAAAGCCTTTTTGAAACATTAAAAATCGAGTTGGAAGCCACTGTGGTAAAATAATTCAACCCTACAATCCTGGCTGCTAATACGCCAATATCATCAATTTCTACAAGAGATCTACTTCACCAGGATTTTTCAATCGAAAAATTTTAATCTACAAGACTTAGAAAGGCTTAAACAAAAATTGTGAATCTGAAGAATAAAAAAAGTCGGTTATGTAATCCAACCACTCGTCTTACAAAACAAAATTTTTGTACTTTTTTGAATAAATAAGACAAGTTTTCATTGGAAAAAACAACTCAGGAAATAGAAAAGAAAAAGAATTTTACCAGCAACACCATTTTTCCTTTTCCTGTATTTTTTTGAAAGAAATAAAATTTTAAACGCAACTCTATTGCATTTAAAATTTAAATCTATATTTGCAACATTGTTGCAATTTTTAATCTACATATACAAACTTTTTCAATGTTCAACAAATACATTTATAAGGGTTGGTACTCTCTGATTTTAATCATCATGGCCGAAATGGGGACCACAAACCTTCTAGGGCAGGGGATGACCATTGTAAATGTAGTTTCCGCAACAGAAAAGGACCCACTAATTGGGGCTGCCATAATCCCAGTGGGGCAATCAGATCCTGCAGGTTGGTTAACCGATATAAATGGCACCGCCCAATTAGATATCCAAAAACCTACACAGATGGAAATTTCCTATGTTGGTTTTTTGAAATCCACAATTCAAATAGCTCCGGGGGAAACCATCAATATTGAGTTGAAAGAAGATGAGCTTGGACTTGAAGAGGTGGTTGTAACAGGAGCATTTGCTCCAACCACCAGCAGCAGGTCTTTATACACTGTAAAAAAACTCGATGCAGCCGTTATTGAGGCCAGGGGAGCTGTAAATCTGGGGGATGTCCTTCAAACCCAGCTCAACCTCAAAACCATTCAGGATGATGTATTGGGAACAAGAGTGGTTATGCAGGGCATTTCAGGACCAAATGTAAAAATGCTGATTGACGGCATTCCTCTGGTTAATGGTACAGGTGGCGAGTTCGATTTGGGTCAAATCAATATGAATAATGTAGAGCGGGTGGAAATTGTGGAAGGGCCATTATCAGTTCAATATGGTACTAATGCACTGGCAGGCACCATCAATATAATCACTAAAGATTACGGCCCTGATGAATTTAAGGTAAATACAAGTGCATATTATGAAACTGTGGGTCAGTACAATTTTGATTTGGCCATTGCCAAAGGTTGGGAAAAGACTTCCCTAAGTATTGGAGGAGCAAGAAATCAATTTGATGGATACTCATCAACCGGGGAGCGTAAAGAAAACTGGATTCCAAAAGTTCAATACCTGGCAAATGCCAAATTAAAAACAAGAATTAAAACCTTAAATCTCACTACCGCAATTGATCGGTTATGGCAAAATGCCACCAGTCATGGCAATGCCACAAGTGCTTTTAACAATAGAACTAATAAGTTATCTGAAATTGCTACTGATAATGATATCCATACCAACAGGCTAAATGGTGCTGTTACCCTCGAAGGAAAACTTGCTGAAAAACATTACCTGAATTTAGTAAATGGTGTATCCAAATTTGAGCAGGGAAGCCAAAAGTATATTCAGGATGTAGTAGATGATCTACGGTGGCTAAGTTCTGAGGTAGAGGATCATGATACCACCAGCTTTACCACCTGGACATTCAGAGGAACCTATGTTTATGGAGAGGAAGAAGGTGTTCATGTAACAGCCGGATATGAAGCCTCACTCAATAGTGCCGAAGGTGGCAGAATTAGTGCTGATGCAGATGGAAATGTCAATGAATACGGATTGTTTACTGCAGTGGAAATTCCTGTGGGCTCAAGATTAAAGATACAGCCGGCACTGCGCTATACTTTTAATAACAGTTATGATACAAAGGAAATCAACTTTTTGGATACCGGCTTGCCGATTTTACCCTCATTGAACTTGTTGTATGCAAATGAAAAGAAATTGGAAGTAAGGCTTTCTTACGGGCAGGGATATAGGACTCCCTCCGTAAGGGAGTTGTATTACGAATTTATAGATGCCAACCATTATATTGTGGGGAACAGCGAGCTCCAACCGGAAGTAGGTTATAACCTGAGCGGTTCAGCCAATCTTAGAAAGTCTTATGGCCGGCTTACTTTTGCCATTACCCCTTCAGTATTTTTCTCCAGAATCGATAATAAAATAGACCTTATTCAAATCATCGACAGATCAACACTTCCCAAAGAGGTTCCCAAAAATGTACCTGTAGCACGGGTTTATGAAAACATTCCAAATTTTAAGTCTTACGGTTTTAACCTGAGCACCCAGTTTGCCTGGTCAAACAAAATAAATTTTAGCCCGGGTTTTGGCTTACTTGCCCGCTCCGGAAGTGAAGCCGATGATAATTTTTACAATAGTTATGAAGTGAATCTAAATGGTTATTACTTCTTCAAAAAGCTGGACACGCGCTTTAATATATTCTATAAGTACAATGGGCAAATATCTGAGTTTGCCAGAAACCAGGATGGAAGTATTGGTGTGCTTACATTAGCCGATTACCATACCCTGGATTTAAGTCTTTCCAAACCATTCTGGGGTGATCGCCTTTTCACCACAGTGGGGGCAAAAAATATTTTCAATGTCACTGACATCTCTCTTCAGGGAGAAGGGAGTAAGGGCTTAGTCCTGCAAACCGGCAGAGAAGCCTTTTACCCCATTAGTTGGGGACGAACATTCTTCATTAAAATAAACTATTCGATTAAATAATCTTAAACATGAACTTACGAAAACAAATTTATTTATGCCTGATGTTGGCAGTTGCTTTATTTACAGGTTGCTCTGAAGATGATCCAAATCCTGGAGATAGTATTCAGGTAGGCGCTACTTTAACTGCTGAAATGGGTAGCAGTTTATCCAAGCAAATTTATGTAGACTTAAGTGAAGGTTCACTTTATTCTGTGGATGTAAATACCTGGGAGCTGGCATTTGAAAATAATGGTAGTGGCATTCGCACAAACACCGCCAAAAAGGTTGCGGTGGCTACTCCTACTGAAATTGAATTCGATAAGGTGGAAAGTGATGAAGGTTTGGTGTATAAGTATGATTCAGAAGATGGAGATCTTGCTACAACTGCTTTTGCAGGATGGCAAGTCAATCAACCTTATATTGTGGATCTGGGGGTTGATGAAAATGGAAATGCATTGGGAAAAAAAAAGGTAATGATTACCGCAAGTTCGGCCACGGAAGTTTCCATTCAATATGCTGACCTGGATGGTGAAAATGCCAAAAGTAATGTCATTTCCCTTGATGCCGGGGATTTTACATTTTTCTCTCTCATGGATGATAAGAAAGTGAATGTTGAACCTGAAAATTGGGATATCGTCCTTTCTGGTGTAACTGTCAGAACTGGAGCACCATGTGCAGCACTAGGAGGAGGTGCTCAACCAGGTATTAATTGTGATATTTATCGATTGACAGCTTCAGCCATTACCAATAGCTACAATGGGGTAGAAGTAGCGGTTGATGATCCTTTTAAAGATTTGGAGCAAAATGATGATCCGGAAGCAGAAAAAAACCAGAAAAGTATTTCGGATGGTAATTTTGAATCCCTGAATAAAGCGGCCTTTAATAGTCTTGGAAGTACTCCCGCAGGTGATGCGATCGGGCGGTCCTGGTTGCAAATCCTTCAGCCGCACAGTTCAGGAATCTACAAGGTTTATGATTTCATTACCTATATGGTAAAAGATCAGGATGGCAATTATTACAAAGTACGTTTTCTGGCCTATAAAGGAGGGAACAATGCTGAAAATGGTAATCCTACTTTCGAATATAAACTAATTACAGAATAAAATTTAAGGTTTCAAAAACTGGTAAATCCATTATTTCAGAAATCCAGAAAGCACACTTTTCTTAATCATCCAAGAGTTTATGAAGCGTTCCAGGAAAACCTTTTTCAAAAGAATGGGTATCATCCTATTATTGCTAATTTTAATTGCAGTGGGGTACAGGTTTTATCATAAACATATAAGCCCTACAAGGATAGCCTTTATCAATTATCAGGAATTTCAACTTTCCCGTATCAATAAATCCAATGAAAGCAGTTGGATAGAAATTGAGGTGTTGGATTTGAATCAGTTGGACAAAGTTCGTGATTACACTGCCATATTTATATTTGGCAGAGGATTTCAAATGTCTCCTGAGCAGATGCAGACTCTTCAGCAAGCAGGGTATGGAGGAGTGAATCTTTTTGTAGAATCCGCCACTAATCCAAATGTGGATGTGACGAACCTGAAAGGAGAAGCACTTGATAAGGTAAGCAGTTATTTTAGCTTTGGAGGTACAAAGAATTATGCCAGCCTCCTCAATTTTGTGCGCAAGGAACTCG
The DNA here is from genome assembly GCF_000379765.1 of Flexithrix dorotheae DSM 6795. Lineage (GTDB taxonomy): Bacteria > Bacteroidota > Bacteroidia > Cytophagales > Flammeovirgaceae > Flexithrix > Flexithrix dorotheae. The sequence goes on along the minus strand of NZ_KB903483.1, from coordinate 2,624 downwards.
ATGGAAAATCCTGGTTTGTAGATGCTCCCGGGGAACCGAAATCCATTCCCAGAGATGTTTTCATTCACCTGGACGAAAATGCCATTTTTGAAAATTTTGCGGATTATAAAAATTACCTGCAGGAAAATGGCTTTTATAAAAAAGACAGGGCAAATGTGGCCTTACTGACCAGTGTACCCGGGCCCTTTAATGCCAACAGAGATCATATTGATGAATTGATAGGATTGCTTGAGAAGCGGAACCTGAATGTGTTTACCATAAGTGCCGCAACCAGGAGGCTTGAATTTTTAAAACAGGTTAACCCGGATTTGGTCATTCTAATGCCACATGGTCGATTAACCTTAGGCCAGGAAAAGGAGGCTATTAGCTGGCTCAAAGAAAAAAACATACCTCTGCTAACTCCATTAAGCGTTTTTCAACCTTTCAACGATTGGGAAGCTGATCCACAAGGATTTGCCGGGCCCCTGCTTTCCATGAGTGTGGTACTTCCTGAACTGGATGGAGGGATTAATCCTTATGCAATTATTGCGCAATATGAGGATGAACAGGGTTATCTGTCTTTCCAGACTATACCCGACCGACTTGAAAAGTTTGGGGATATGGTAGAAAAATGGCTCACTTTAAAAACTAAATCTAACAAGGACAAAAAAGTAGCTATTTATTACTTTAAAGGGCCCGGCCTTAATGCCATGGTAGCTGCAAACATGGAGGTAGTGCCATCAATTTACAATTCCCTGGTTCAGCTAAAAAAAGAGGGGTATACCGTTGAAAATTTACCAGCTTCTCCGGAGGAATTATGGGAGTTGATAAAGAAGCAAGGAGCAGTTTTGGGGCCTTATGCCAAAGGTGCTTTTGATGAATTTCTGGAAAATGGAAATCCAGCTTTGGTGGAGGCTTCTACTTATGAAAAATGGGTGGAAAAGGATTTGGAAGCAGAAAGTTATGAACGGGTAAAAGAAAAATTTGGGAAGGCTCCCGGGGAATACCTTTCAACCAGTAAAAATGGAAAAGATTACATAGCTGTAGCCCGCCTGCAGTTTGGAAATGTGGTTTTACTCCCACAACCTTTATCAGGACTCGGAGAAAATACCTTTCAGATCGTTCATGGGACTAAGATGGCTCCTCCTCATCCTTACATTGCCTCCTACCTCTGGACAAAAAATGAGTTTAAAGCAGATGCCGTTTTCCATTGGGGAACACATGGCAGTTTAGAGTTTACACCGGGCAAACAGGTAGCGCTTTCCGGCCATGATTGGGCAGATGCCTTGATTGGCATTACCCCACATTTCTATATTTATACCATCAGCAATGTAGGGGAAGGCATAATTGCCAAACGCAGAAGTTATGCCACTACACTGAGTTACCTTACTCCTCCTTTTATGGAATCTGAAGTGGATGGGGACCTGAAGCTGCTCAGTGATAAACTCACAGCATTTGTAGGGGCTAAAGGAGCTGTCAGAGAACAATACCGCAAAAGTATTTCAGAATTGACCAGACAACTGGATTTACATGCAGACCTTGGGCTGGACAGTACCGGTATTTTTAATGATGAAACTATTTTTAAGCTTTCCAATCATATAGAGGAAGTACGAAATTCCAAGGTAACCGGGGGGCTTTACACCATGGGCAATAGTTACACTCCAGAGCAAATAAACAATACTGCCCAACTCATGGCACTGGACCCAATTGCTTATAGTCTGGCTGCACTGGATAAACTCGAAGGGAAAGTCACCCAAAAGCAATTGGATAACCAGGTTTTCTTTGATAAAAATTATCGCCAGCCGGCAAAAGCAACTATTTCAAAAATGCTGGATGAAGATCGGCCAATAGATGATGTTTTGATCAAGTTGGTAAGTGAAAATGACCTGAAAGCAGCCAAGGAGTGGAAAGAGCGAACAAAAGGAATGTCAGATGCAGAAATTGTAAAAGGGTTTATAGGAATGGGAAATGCCAAGTCAAAAAAAGGGCATGGCAACAAAAGGAAAAAAAGTGGTGACGCCACCGAGGAGGAAATTGCCGAACTAAAAAGGTTAGTGATTGCGATTTCCCCATTTCCCGAGCGGGTTGATTTTATCACCAATCTCAAATCGGATAAGCAATTCAAGCAAAGTTCAGGCATATTGGACCCTCAAACGCTGGAAAAAGCTAAAACAGTTGCTAAAGCTATACCTGCAATGGCTAAAGCACTAGAAGTGGGTCAGCAGCCTGATGTATTTGCTTTGCTTAAAATAATGCAAAAAGAATCTCTTAGAAAAATGGCTTTCGAACTTTTGGAAGATGAAAGTCTGGCTGAACAGGTGACACAGGAAAAAGAGCGGGCAGAACAACAGACCATTGCCCAACTCACCAGTTTAGCCCATATCAATTCGATACAGCTGGTTTCTAATCCCGAAGCAATATCGCTGCTACCCAAAAATGAGCTGAATCAAAACCTTTCCAGTTTGAAAATGTATGCCAGCAATTGGGAACTTGTAAAGGATAAGCAGCCTGCACAATTTAATGCATATTTTAAGGATAAGGACTTTGAACCTAAGCTAAGAGGAACTATTGATCAGTTAGAATTAGCTATTTTGGCCAAAGAGCAAAAGGAGAAAGAATTTGCCACAGCAGTTATCCGGATTGAG
>NZ_KB903482.1:17731-18789 GCF_000379765.1 Flexithrix dorotheae DSM 6795 | reverse complement strand
AGGTCAAACAACTCCCACTCAGGAGGAACAGGATCGTATTCGGTTTGGCCCAATGGCAAACCATAAAAATAAATCAGTTTAAATTCCGGGGTTCGAATCCCATAATGTGCGGTCACATCTCTGTGCAGTAAATGTTGCCAGTAGTGGTAATACATGGATTTCCGCCAATTTTCAGGGGTTTCTCCCTTTAGTAAGGGCACAATACTTTCTCCTTGCATTTCCTTAGGAACTTCTCCTTTTCCCAAATCGATTAAGGTTGGGGCAAAATCCGGGTTAATCACAAAATCTTTATTTACCGCTCCTTTTTGGATCATTTTTGGATANCGAATNATTAATGGCATTCTCAGGGATTCATCATACATNAATCNTTTNCTGAAAAANCCATGTTCNCCNAAAAAATGTCCCTGGTCAGNNGTGTACACNACAATCGTATTTTCATCCAAACCATTTTCCTTCAAAAATGCCATCAGCTTTCCTACATTTTCATCTANCACNCTTCCACANTGCANNAAGGCTTTGATATATTGTTGATAAATATANNNTCTCTGTTCCATTTCACTTGCGCCTTCCAGTCTGGTGTGGGGAAAGGTCCCCTGATTTATTTTCTCCAATACAAGAGTTGTTCGCTGAGCAGCTTCAGACATNGCTTGATGATCATCAAAAAGATTGGCTGGCTCTGGCAGGTCAATGTTTTGAAACANNGTATCATAGGGTGGTCTTGAGGCCCAGGGATCATGGGTAGTTTTGTACTGACACATCACAAAAAANGGNTTGTCCTTNTCNCNGTGAGTGATAAAGTCCTTAGTCATGTCGGTGATCACATCGGTAGACCATCCCTTATAAGTCACCAGGGTGTCCTGATCATTCTCCACAAATTGCGGATCAAGGTATCTACCCTGTTTCTTTAGTACTTTGTAGGCATCGAAACCTGTCGGCTGTGTGCCCAGGTGCCATTTCCCAAAAACAGCAGTCTGGTAACCTGCGGCTTGTAAAACCTTGCTGGAAGTTACCTGGGCTGTATCAAAAGGCTGATTGAGACAGTAAACCCCATTTTCATG
>NZ_KB903482.1:0-17216 GCF_000379765.1 Flexithrix dorotheae DSM 6795 | reverse complement strand
CTGTACTTTCCCGAAAGTATCGTGGCCCGGCTGGGGGAACAAATCGAATTCGTACAGAATACATTGTCAAAACGCATGCCCTCACTGGCCAGTAGATCAATGTTGGTAGTTTTTGCAAATTCGGCCAACATTCCCCCATAAGCACTAATAGCATTCACGGCATGGTCATCTGACAAAATGAATAAAATATTTGGTCGGGAATCCACTGAAGATGCTTCAACACTATTGCCCGGTTTCTGCTGACAGGTGGGCAACTGTATTAAAATACTTAGTAATAAGAGTAATTGATAAATTTTCACTTTCATTTTTTTAATTTCCCAGGTGTTTCCTGAAATTAAATCAAGAATTTTGTTAGTTATATACTTGGTAGTCGGCCGGATAAACCTGTAGTTTATCCGGCTAACTTCGTTTTGAAAAACTTTTGGCTAATTCGAACCGGGAGTCACTCCAATGGTTTGCGCTTTTGAATTTCCCTCCAGTTTTACGGCCACATATCCGCCTTCTTTTTTCAATTTCAACCACCAGGCTCCAAATATCAGGAAGGCAATTGCCGGTAAAATGGCTACAATTTTAAATGCACCGGTAAGTCCGTATGTAAGACTCAATTCTCCGATTTGAGGAATCCAGATGCTTACCCCTAACATGCCTATAAATCCGATTAAACCAATGGTTAAACCACCTCCTTGTGGGAACTGTTCTGAGGCTACCGAATACATAGTGGGCCAAACATAACATACTCCGAGATAGAATAATGTAGCAGCCGCATAAATGAGCGGTATACTTTGGGTCTCTGCCGCTACTGAGAGCAAATACAATCCTATTGAAGCAATTACACAAGATGTACATAAAATGCCGATGGGATTGAGTATTTTTTCCAAAGTCCCGGCAAAAAATCTTAACACAAACATCAACGCACTTCCGTATACCAAAATTAATGTACCACTTGCATTGGCATATTCCCTGAAAGTTGTTTCCAACCACTGATTTGGAGCTAATTCTGCAGAGGCTGTCAGAGACATACAAAATAACAATACTAAAAAACCAGGTTTCAAGGCTGATTGTATCATTACCTTATTGCTAATTCCGGCTTCTGATCTTTCTGTTTTGGGAAAGTGGGGTGTAATTAATACCATCACTCCATAAATCAATACTGGTACTAACATAATCAACATATAGACTTCCCAGGCTACTCCCAGAGGATCAAGAATAAAAGTACTGAGTAATCCACCTAAAATGAGTCCTCCCGGCCACCAGGCATGTAAAATATTCAATCGTTTTGTTTTTTCTTCGGGAAATTGAACTGCACAAAGGGGATTAATAGTCACTTCAAGCATTCCCCAACCGAAGCCGGCAAGTGTCATGGAGTAAAGCATAATTTCTGCTTCCGGAATAGCCACAAAGCCCACAATGCCAAGAATTTGGCAAAGACAGGCGATTAACATTCCATTTTTTAACCCTATCCAGTCGATAATTGGGGAGGCTATTAATAAAGCCACAGCTGTCCCTTTAAAAGCCCAACCGGAAATACTTCCAAACTCCGCTTTTGTCAGGATTTGTTCTTCCAGTATGAGTATATGACCAAGGTGCTCCCTGGCAATAAAAATTAAAGCTGCTGAAGTCAGAGAAAGGCAACTGGCAGTGAACAGAAGGTTCCTGCTGTTTTTAATACTATTCATGTCGGTAATCAGGTAAGTGGTATGGAAAAAATTTCAGAGAAAAACTTAAAAATTCTCCCAGTTTGTAAAAAATAATAAAAATCTTTTTTACAATTATCCTAAATTACTACCATAAATACTTTCTCTATTTTTGCGAATTCTGACTGTATTTCGTCAAAATTTAATTAAATATTCCAATAACAGGACAAATAATGCAAAGTTAATCTGGTTAAAATATCTCCACCCAAAAGGATTGTTTCCCCACAAATACAGTTTCTTTCAGTGTCAGTAATCCGGAAGATTCATCTCTTTTATAAAGCATCATTTCCCCAGATTCCTGTCCGGCTGCTAACAACCACCTGGAATTGGGGTCCATTTCAAAGGCCCTAGGAATCGGAGGAGCAGCTATATTTTGTTTAAGTTTAAGCCAGGGTGATTCATCCAAAATATCATAAACTGCTATACTATTATGACCTCTATTGGACGTGTAAACTTGCTTGCCATCAGCAGAAACTTTGATTTGTGCCAAAGTATTTTTTGCTGTAAATCCTTCTGGCAGGCTGGAAACCTGGGATTTCAATTCTAAAAGTCCTGTTTCCTCGTTTACTAAAATAGTGGCTACTGTTGAATTTAATTCTCCAGCAACAAAAACCATCGGTTTGGTGGGGTGCCATACCAAATGTCTGGGTCCGGTTCCTTCTGAAAATTCCAGTTTTTGAATAGGCTTTTCTAATGTTCCTGAAATGGCTTTTTCCCGATCATAAACATAAAGGGCATTCATCCCAAGGGCTGGTACCATTACCCAGTTTTCTTTTTCCCGTACAACAATCTGGTGAGCCTTACTAAGTGCTTCAATTTTTGAAATTGGTTCAGGACTTACTACTCCTTCTGCATTCACCGCAAAAACCGCCCAGGTATTATCACTATAAGAGGCTGCCCATAGATATTTTTCGGTGGGGTCTAAAACCAGATGAACGGGGTTGAAACCAAGGGGAAAAGTGTTTTTTACCTGTATCTGCCCTGAGGCACTAAATGATAATAACGCTACTGAATTGACATCCCTTAATCCAGCATAAAGTTCCTTCTTATTTTTTTTCAGGAATAAGGTAGCTGGTCCGCCTTCAATTTTAAAAGGTTCCTGTTGAGTTAATTTTCCCGATCCAGTAAAAAGTTGGAAAGGAATAATTTTACCTTCTGGTTTCACTGTAACTAAAACCTGGAGGTAATCTTCTGCAGGAATTTCAGTAGATTTCTCCTCAATAGATTGGTTAGATTTATCATTTTTCCCGCAGGAGAACAGTGCAAAACACAAGATGATTAGTTTCCAGTTTGTCAGCATTTATAGTTTGGTTTTGTGAATTTAATTTAAAGGTACTTCCCCCCAAATTAGCTGAGTAAAGATAAAAAAATAATTATCATTTAATATGTGACCCGAAGTGGAACGCTGGTGTTTACCTATATGAAAAAGTAATAACTAATATCTTAAAAAAGGGTGAGCCACAATATTTAAAACCAGTTCCATTTCAGTTTAAATATGATTATTTTCAATGGTATAATTTAACCTCTTCCTGTCTGTTTTTCTTGATTAGAATTCATGCATTTGGGTAAACAAAATACCATTTCAGATAAATATTATCACATTCTTCATCCCTTCTTATTAACTTTCCAGCGCTTAAAGGCCGAATTAAAAAAATTGAACAACACTTTTAAAAATTTATTGACTTATAAAAATGAAAAAATTAGTATTCTTATCTGCTTTTCTTTTAGTAACAACAACCATTTACGCACAAAAAGGAAAATCAAAACACCCCAAAACAAAAGGAAAAGGATGGACAGATTTATTTACTGCTGATTTATCCAATGCCAATTATCCCGATGGTATCTGGACAGTAGAAAATGGAGAGTTAACAGCTTCAGAAGACCAGGCCATCTGGACAGAAAAAACTTATGATAATTTTGTTCTCGATCTGGAATTTAAAAACGCTGACGGAACAAATAGCGGGGTAATTGTCTATTGCTCTGATGTAAAAAACTGGATACCTAATTCGGTGGAAATTCAAATTGCAGATGATTATGCAGAAAAATGGGCAAACTCCGCAAAGGACTGGCAATGTGCAGCCATTTTTGGTCACTTGCCTGCCAACGAACAAAAAGTGGTGAAAAAACCAGGAGAGTGGAACAGATATACAATCACCTGTATTGATCAGAATATATCTGTTGTGCTTAATGGGAAACTGGTAACTGAAATGGACATGAGTAAATGGACTTCAGGTACGACTAACCCAGATGGCAGCCCTATTCCATCATGGCTTAACAAACCATTTGCAGAACTTCCTACTCAGGGAAAAATTGGTTTACAGGGCAAACATGCAGGTGCTCCGGTATGGTTTAGGAATATGAGGATTAAGGAGTTGAATTAGGAATCAATATTTTTGGTGGCAAAATTGGATGAGGTTTGTTTCTTCCCACTAACATTTTGTTGAATATACTAGAAAAAAAGGGCGCAGAAATCTAACTCCTGCGCCCTTTTTTATTCTAAATCTATCTTTATTTGATAGGTTTTACAGGATATGCCTTCATCAGTTTAGCAACTTTTTTAGGAATTGTTTTTTCCCTTTTTTCTGGTTTTTCCTGTACAACTGTCTGCATCACTCCCTGCCAAACCAATTCTTTGGATTCGATATCATAAAAATCAACTACCATAGTACCTTCTTTGTAATCATCTTCCGAATAGGTGGTAGTGGAACTCCCCATGCCCATTCCCCAGCCCCACCTTCCGGCTCCATAACCCATTCCACCATTGTAGGTTGTATAGGCGGAAGTACTGGTTTTGTCATCCACAACCAAAAAGAGGGTAATACCAACATCTGCATCTTCATCATTTTCGGCTTTATTTAGTCCCCTGCTTGAAAGCTCATTTTTAAAGGCTTCCAGAATTCTCGTTTTATCAAAATCATTTAGGATTTTATCGCTATCCTTTTCCCACCCCTCAAACTTGTATGTTTTGTATTTTGTGAAATCTACATTTTTATCGTAATCACTGGTGACCTGCCCAAAAGAAAAATTTGCAATTAAAAGTCCGATAAAGATTGCGGTAATTAGTTTCAGTTGTTTTTTCATGATGAATAGAATTATTTTTAGATTTTAGTTTCAAACAATGGATGGAGATAGACTCCTATAATCCAATTAATTATTTAAATATTACAATACTACTTAGTCATTTAATTTTAAATCATTGAAATTAAAAAACATAAGCCAACAATTGATTTATTTATTAAAATATTCCATTTCAAGATTAAAAATATTTTCAAAAAATTCCTAAAGGATTTTAGGGTTTTTTGGAAGGAAATAAAAAAAGCCCTTCACTTTTTGTGGAGGGCTTTTTTTATTTAAAATTTTTATTTACTGATAAGACCATTTGCTCGCCCATAGGTCATTGGTATTTTCCTGAAAAGCTTTTAGTTTTTCTTTGTATCGATTAAGCACATCCTGATACTCTGGTAAACCTGCTAAATTATTGGATTCATGGGGATCTGAACCTATATCGTATAATTCAAATTCAGCCCTGTCAATATAATCTTTCACGGATTTTTTCCCATAAACAGCATCTTCTCCATTATTGAAAACACTCTGCCAGGTAATGGAAGCCCATAAATCACTGGCAAAAGGATAAGGAAGTTGGTGAGCAATATTCCAGATTAATTTGTATTTCCTGTCTCTCACCACTCGCATGGGATAGTACATCTGTGTTTCATGGAAGGTATGAGAAGCATAAATTTCATTCCAGCCTTTTGGATTTTTCTGGTCCAGTATGGGCAGGAATGATTTGCCATGAAATCCACGTTGAATAGCTCTTGCCATCATATATTCCTCGGGTGCACCAACTCCTGCAAAATCGAGTAAGGTTGGGGTAAAATCTACCCAGCTGATCATGGCATTGTTAGTTGTACCCCTCTTTTTGCCATAGGGATTTCTAACTAAAAGTGGTGACTTTAAACCCGGATCGTAAACGGTAGTTTTTGCACCCGGAAAGGCTATTCCATGATCGGAAGTGATAATGATTAATGTATTTTCATATTTCCCTGCTTTTTTCAGGAGCTCAATCAGTTTACCAATTCCCTGATCAATTCTGGAAACAGATTGATAATAATTGGCCAGTTCCTCCCTGCATTCTGGAGTATCGGGTAAAAACGGGGGAACGATCACATCTTCCGGAGAATATGTTACTTCGGTTACTCCTTCATATCCTTCCGGTCGATTTCCAAATTTATTGGCAGTGGGCAAACTAGCACTTCTATGGGGATCACTGGTACAAAAATATAAGAAAAAAGGTTTTTCACTTTCCTTACTGATAAACGCTTCGGCAGCTTCTGCCATTTGTACCGGGTTTCTATGACTTACATGAGTGCCATTAACTTCATTCAAATATTCTTCGAAATGGTAAAGTGATTCAGGCGCAACGTGAAATTTGCCGACTGAAGCTGTTCTATATCCGGCATTTCCTAACATTACCGGAAGAGTTTTCAGGTTATCAAAACTTCTGAAATGAAAAGGATCGTGAGCATGCCCATATTGCCCGGTTCTGTGGTTATGCAAACCTGATAAAATTACAGACCGGCTGGCACTACAGCTTGCAGTGGTGGCAAATGCATTGGGAAATAAAACGGCATCCGCTGCAAAGGCATCCATATTTGGGGTTTGAATTACATTGTTACCATAACACCCTAAATCCTGTCCAAGATCATCTGCCACAAATAATACGATGTTTTTATCCATTCTACCCACTGGAATTTCGTTTGTGGTAGTACATGAGTAGGCAATGAGTACCCAGGACAATAAAATATTAATAATTGTATTTCGGTGATTAATCATAATGATTAGTTTCTTTCAGTTAAATAATAGTTTTAGGAAAATTTCAGCTCCATTCTAATTTTTCCTTTTGGTTAGTTGTTGATCATTATTTTATGTAAACACTTATTAATCAAAAATCCAATTTTCCGAATTTATCTCTATAGGTTTAGTTTTAGCAGCACTAATTTTCTATTTCATTTAAATAAACAATTTTAGTGTTCAACTCCGTTCGATCGACTCCACTGACTTCAAAAAGAATTTCAAAATACTCGGGTACTTCCCCAAATTTTTGAATGAGTTCCCTGGTAATTTCTTCTAGCATTTTGGGATCAGTGAAATTTTTAGTTGCCTGAGAAGCCCCTGTATCCCAAAATCCTCCTAAAATTAATATGACATTATTATTAGGACCGGGATATTTTGCCACAAAACTATAATCAGTATGAAAAGCGTCCGGATCACCTGAAGGGCCGAATGTCACCTCTTTCCCAAGACTATCCACATACAAGCTCATATTATTGTCATCAAGTAAATTGAATTCAGAGTCCTGGAAGTAGTTTTTGAACCATCCCAGATTTTTCAATAAACCACAAACAATCATATTGTTATCGTGCATATCTTTAGGATTCAGTCTTGAAACCACTCTGATATTAAACTCCTTTTCTGCAGATAAAAAAATCTCTGTCAGGCTTTTAATCCAGTAAGCACTATTTTTTACCAGAAAATTATAAGTGAGATTTTCGGTTTTATCCTTATAATCCGGATTTTTAGCTGTAAATTCTTCAAAGTCTTCCTGGGAATTAATATTAAAATCTCTGATGGCTCTGTTTTTTTTCAGATTTTCATCATATTCCATGAAGATAAACATATCTCCTAACATCACTGTTGCCGGAATTTCTGAAACTAGAATAGCTTTCCAAATCTCATTTTCTATTAAGGAGGAGTTCTTTACACTGTGCTTATTATCTGAAAAACCAAAAAATAAATTAATGGCAATAGAAATAAACAAAAGCACTAAAAGTGGAAATAATAATTTTTTTGAAGTTGGTTTCTGGTTTTGTAGTGAAGGTTCTTTTTCCTGCGTTGTTCTCTCATTAAACTCTACCTTATAACTTCCTTTTGGAATTTCCAAAATCACAGGTTCATCCTTTCCTGCATTCTCAAAGTAATTTTCCAGCTTTTTCCTTAGGTTAAAAAGATAGACTCTTACCATGGTACTCTCTGCAGGGTTGAAACTACTTTTACCAAAAATTTCCGCAGCTATAGTTGTTTCCTTGGGAATATCATTTACCATAGTCCCCTTAACCAAATACCTTAGCAAGTTCTGATAAGTCTTCGATCTGCCAAAATCTGAACTTCCAATAATTCGGTCAACAAGGTCTGTATGTTCGTTCTGTTTCAAATTCATATTTAACCACAAACTGCTAATTTAACCCTTTTTACCTCATTACTACAAGGCTCAGCAAATAATTTGGATATCAAAGCAAAAATTCAGAATTAAAGCCAAATACTACTCTAATAATAAATTGAAACGGTTTTTTAACAGTTAATAAAACAGTTTTTTTAACTTCTATACCATTATTTTTTTTCCTACCTTGGGTTTTGATTACCATTTAGCGGTTGGTTTGATTTTAGTCTTAGACCAACAATAAAATTATTTTGTTCTAAAATATTTGCCATAAACTAATGCCTCCTTTTACCAGAATATTAGTCTTTTTTATAGTGCTTTATTTGGTGAGCTGCAATACCCCAAAACCTGATGAAATTGTAGCCATAGAAAAAGAGCTTCCTGAAAAAGTTGATTTCAATCTTCATATTAAACCAATACTTTCAGACAGATGTTTTGCCTGCCATGGTCCGGACAAGGCCAATCAAAAAGGAGACTTACGACTCGATACTCCGGAAGGTGCTTTTGCCGCTTTAGGCGATGAGCTGAACAGACATGCAATCGTCCCCAAAAAAATTGGAAAAAGTGAAGTTTTTAAAAGAATTATTTCTGAAGATCCGGAATTGGTAATGCCACCTACCGAATCTAACCTTACGCTTTCCTTGGAGGAAAAAGCCCTAATTATCAAATGGATAGAACAGGGCGCAGAATACAAACCTCACTGGTCATTTATTCCCGCAGAAAAAAAGGAAATTCCAAAGGTGAAAAATGAAGACTGGGTGAAAAATGAAATCGATCATTTTGTTTTAAGAAAAATTGAAAAAAAGGACTGGAAAGTTGCGGAAAAAGCATCTAAAGAAACCTTAATTAGAAGAGCCAGCTTCGACATTACCGGACTGCCCCCTACCCTCGAAGAAATTAATCAATTCTTAGAAGACGATTCCCCTGATGCTTTTGAAAAGGTTGTGGAAAGGCTTTTGGCTTCTTCTTCCTATGGAGAAAGAATGGCTGCTGAATGGATGGATATTGCCCGCTTTACAGACAGTGACGGCTACCTGGATGACAAACACAGGGACTTTTCACCATGGAGAGACTGGGTAATAAAATCTTTTAATGAAAATATGCCCTACAACCAGTTTATTTCCTGGCAAATTGCCGGAGATTTAATGCCAAATGCCACACAGGCGCAAATTATGGCCACAGCTTTCAACAGACTTCACAAGAAAAATTCAGAGGCCGGGATTGATTTTGAGGAATTCCGGGTGGAATATGTAGCTGACAGAACCAATACACTTGGAGCTGCCTTTCTTGGACTTACCATGGAATGTGCAAGATGTCACGATCATAAATATGATCCTATCAGCCAGGAAGATTATTATAAATTATTTAGTTTTTTTAATAGTACCAATGAATTGGGCACCGCCATTTATGGTCCAGACCAGACTCCTGGTCCTTCTTTAATGCTCACCTCGGAGGAGCAGGAAAAACAAATTGCATTTTTAAATAAATTGATCTCTGAAAAAGAAGCTCACTTGCAAACTACGAAAGAAAATCTTAGAAAAAATCTGAATGAAGAATATGATATAGAAAGGGTTAAAAAATCCCTGAAAACCGGACTTCTCGCACATTATCCTTTCGATAAATTTCAGGAGAAAGGAAATAATCTGATTTCTCCAAATACTGTTTCTGCTACCAGACCTGCTACTTTAAGCGAAGCCATTATTAAAGAGGGAAAATTTGGAAAAGGTATTTATGTAGGAGATTATAATAGAGTGACTTTGGACAAAAAAATTGGTTGGTATGAGCGTACTGATCCTTTTTCTATCAGTTTATGGTTATATCCAGATACACTCTATAAGGATGTATCTGTTTTTCACCATAATGAGGATTATCGGTTAGGAACAAAAGGATACCTGATGCAATTGAAGGAAAACAAGATTTGTTTTACCATGTCCCATTCTTGGCCGCATAATGCCATTGAAATCATTACTGAAAAACCTTTGCCAATCAAAACATGGACACAGGTAACCATGACTTATGATGGATCCAGCAATGCGGAAGGTCTAAGTTTATATTTTAATGGAGAAAAACAGCCGGTTGACATCCGGCTGAATAATTTGTATAAAACTATATTATATGAATACAATATTCACACCTATGGATTTGCTGGATTTCAACTGGCCGCCAGAAGTAAGTATACGCCTTTTAAAAATGGGGGAATTGACGACCTGAAAATTTTCAGAAAAGAATTATCTTCACTTGAAGTACTTTATAATTTCGATGCGAACTCCATTGCTAAACTGGATAAAAATACCCTTGCTGGTTATTGGGCAGATTTTAATGTAAACAATGATCCCCAAATCCAGAGGATAAACAAGGGCATAAAAAAGATTAGGGATGAAGAAAATGAATACCTGAAACAAATTTCCGAGATAATGGTAATGGGAGATTTACCCGAACCAAGAAATACCTACATTTTAAATCGCGGAGATTACAGGGCTCATGGAAAAGAGGTAAAACCTGGCACTCCGAAAAATATCCTTCCTTTTGATGAAGAAAATTACCCGGCAAACAGGCTGGGGCTTGCCCGGTGGTTGACCGACTCTAAAAACCCATTGACAGCAAGAGTTGTGGTCAACAGAGTCTGGCAACAATACTTTGGAAAAGGACTTGTAAAAACTTCAGACGATTTTGGAAACCAGGGAGATTTACCCACACACCCCGATTTACTGGACTGGCTTACCGTGGATTTTATCGAATCTGGCTGGGATTTAAAAGCTTTACAGAAAAAAATTGTGCTTTCCGCCACTTATCAACAATCTTCTAAAACAACTCCAAAAATGCTAGAACTTGATCCGGATAACGTTATGCTTGCCAGAGGTTCACGTTTCCGTTTATCTGCAGAAGCTATTCGTGATAATGCTTTGGCTATCAGTGGACTATTAGTTGATAAAATTGGTGGACAAAGTGTTTATCCCTATCAACCGGAGGGACTTTGGGATGAACTTTCCAATAAATCCTGGCGGTATAAGTATTTACAGGAACCCGGGGAAGGACTTTACAGAAGAAGTCTCTATACTGTCTGGAAAAGAACCAGTCCTCCACCAGGCATGCTAATTTTTGATGCCCCGGAAAGAAGTGTTTGTACGGTAAAAAGACAAAATACCAGTACTCCAATCCAGGCATTGGTTTTACAAAACGATCCTCAATATCAGGAGGCCTCCAGGTTTATAGCCCAACGAATGTTACTTGAAGGAAGAGAAGATCCTCTTTCCTTTGGTTTCCAACTCATTACTGGTAGAAAACCTATGGAAAAGGAAACCAGGCTCATACTTCAACTTTATGATAAAGAGTTGGAAAATTTCGAAAATCATCCTGAAAAAGCTGATAAATATCTGAATATTGGAGAATCAGATTATAGAAAGGAATTACCAAAACCTCAGCTGGCGGCTTTGGCAGTGGTAGCCAATACCATATTAAATACCAGTGAAGGATATACTAGGAATTGAGGAGGGGTAAAGAAAAACCTCCCCTTAATCCCCTCAATTGAGGGGGCCAGGGGGAGGAAATAGACAAAAAAACAAAAGCCTTTGTAAGAAAATTAGAAAATGAAAGAAGAATTTAAAAAAATAGCATTTCAATCGAATAGAAGGGATTTTTTGAGGAAAACTACCATGGGACTTGGTGGGGTGGCTCTGGGATCATTATTTGCTAAAACAAAAGCCTTTGGCAATACGTTTTCCCAGAGTTCCCAGCTCGTTCAGGGACCACATTTTGCTCCAAAAGCCAAGCGGGTAATTTATCTTTTCCAAAGTGGCGGGCCATCTCAAATCGAATTATTTGATTATAAACCAAAGCTTAGAGAAATGCATGGAAAGGAAATACCTGATTCTGTCCGTGGGGAACAACGACTTTCTGGGATGGTGTCCAACCAGGCTACTTTTCCCTTGGCAGGTTCTCATTTTAATTTTGCCCAATACGGAAAAAATGGAGCCTGGGTCAGTGAACTTTTTCCGCACACTGCAAAAGTAGTAGATGACCTTTGTATCATTAAATCCATGCATACAGAAGCCATCAATCATGAGCCTGCTGTAATTTTTTTCCAAACAGGCTCTCAACAAACTGGCAGGCCTTCAATCGGCTCATGGCTTAGCTACGGTTTGGGTAGTGACAATGAAAATTTACCGGCATTTGTGGTTTTGGTTTCGAAAGGAAGTGGTGCCCAGCCTTTAAATGCCTCTTCCTGGGGAAATGGATTTCTACCTTCTTATCATCAGGGCGTACAATTCAGGTCGGGAAAAGACCCTGTGCTTTACCTCAATAATCCAGAAGGAATTGATGTAACAGATAGAAGACGGGCTCTAGATTACATGAATGACCTCAATAAAATACAACAGGAATTATGGGGAGATCCAGAAATTGAGTCAAAAATCAATCAGTATGAAATGGCTTACAGAATGCAAACTTCTGTTCCAGATACTGTGGATCTCTCCAACGAACCTGATTATATTTTCGAATTGTATGGGGAAGATGCCAGAAAACCAGGAACTTATGCAGCGAATTGTCTGCTGGCAAGAAGGTTAGCGGAACAGGATGTTCGCTTCATTCAGCTTTACCACATGGGATGGGATCAGCATGGTAATTTACCGAAAGGCATTAAAACCATGGCACAAAGCAGTGATCAGGCCACAGCTGCTTTAATTACTGATTTAAAACAAAGGGGCTTGCTGGAGGATACTTTGGTAGTTTGGGGAGGAGAATTTGGAAGAACCAGTTTTTCCCAGGGCAGGTTGACCAGAGACAATTATGGGCGGGATCATCATCCAAGATGCTTTACCATGTGGATGGCAGGAGCCGGGGTAAAAGCTGGTTATGTCCATGGGAAAACAGATGATTTCAGCTACAATGTAGCCAGTGATGGTGTACATGTGCATGATTTTCAGGCAACTTTACTGCATTTGATGGGCATTGACCATGAAAGATTAACCTTTAAGCATCAGGGAAGAAGATACCGACTAACAGATGTACATGGAGAAGTGGTAAAGGCTGTTTTGGCTTAAACAATAACGAGGGAATTAATTCAATTTAAATGACTAACCGAAGAAAATTTATACAACAATCTGGTTCACTTGCAATGGCAGGAATTACTTCGAAGTTTGCCTTTAACATTTTACCCTCAAGACCAAAACTCAGTGAAGAAATTATAGGTCATGGTGATTTTCGTTACCGAGTATATAAGGAATGGGGAAATCTCGATCCGCACAAATATCCTATAAATGATTGCCATGAAATGGTAAGGGATAAAAAAGGCAGATTGATTATGTGTACCAACCATAAAGCCAACAATATCATTATTTATGATAAATCTGGCAAAATCCTTAACCACTGGACGCTGGATTATTCCACTCACGGGCTTAGCATTCATAATGAAGGCGGAGAAGAATTTTTATACCTAACGGACCCAAATGCCGGGAAAGTAGCCAAAACTACTTTAGATGGAAAGGTAATTATGAAAATCAATCACCCGAAGGAAATTGGGGAATATGAAGCTACTCAGTCTTTTCGTCCTACAGAAACTGCTATTGGTCCGAATGGAGATATATATGTAGCGGATGGGTATGGTTCGCAATTCATTTTGCAATACAATTCCAAAGGAGAATTTATTCGAAAATTTGGTGGGGATAGTTTCCTTCAAATCAATAAATTCAAACAGGCACATGGGGTCACACTCGATACACGAGATCCGAAAAATCCGACATTACTTTGTTCTGCCCGAATCAAAAATACCATTAAGCGATTTAGTTTGGATGGAGAATTTTTAGAAGATTATTATCTTCCGGGAGCATTCATTAGCCGGGTAGTAGTTGACGATGACAACGTGTATTCTGGAGTTTGTTTCGGAATGACAGAGGACAATTTCAATATGCAACGGAATCTGGGTTTTGTGACCATTCTCGATAAAAATAATAAAGTAATTTCCAATCCAGGAGGGACAAAACCCAAATACAAAAATGGGAATTTACGATTGATGTTACAGGATAGACCCATCTTCAAACACTGCCACGATGTTTGTATAGATGAGGACAAAAACCTATATGTATGCCAATGGCAGGCTGATAAAACTTATCCTGTTAAGTTGGCGCGTGTCTAAACCAAAATGTTTAGTAATTATTTCTGATATATCAAAGAATTATCTATCTAAATTCTATTATTAGAATATGTTTTTATTTTAAAAAAGCACACTTATTTTTGAATAACAAAAGAAATAACTAACGTATACATCACGTTTATCCAGTACGTTTTAAATAATTATAATTAATATAAGCCTGGATGAACAAATTAGTACTAAAATTTACCTTGATTTTCGGGTTGCTGATTGCCAAGCAACTATCCTTTGCCCAAACAAATGTTTCGGGAACGCTGACAGAAAATACTACCTGGACAGTGGAGAATTCTCCTTATAAATTGACTGGGGAGTTAGTAGTACCTAGTGGTGTTACACTTACCGTAAATCCACAGGTTAAAATTGAAGGAAGCCATGACTTATTGATAAATGGCTCCATTAATTTGTCAGCCCAAGAAAGTAAGGAAATTACGGTAGATGGAACAAGAATTTTATTTAAAAGTACTGATTTATCTAATTCTAATATTGAGTGGGTCACTTTTCAAAACTCTGGTGGGGTGCAGTTGGCAAATGAATGGGAATCAAACCAAGATTTAGTTAAAAACTCAGGAACCTTGAATATTGTTTATTCAACATTTGAATCTAATGCATTTACGGCTGTAAGGGGTTATGATTCAAATGCAAAATTAAATATTAATTCATCTCAATTTGACAATGCAGAATTAAAAGGGTACAATACCAATAGTGAGCAAATAACTTGTACTGATTGTATTATTTTAAACTCTTATTTATTGATTGGATCATTTACAAATGAATTTAACATCATAAACTCTTATATTGAAGGTTCATATTTCTATATCAATTGTTGTAACGCCACAATTAATCTTAAATCTTGTGAAGTATTTTCAAGTAAATTTAATTCCGGGGATTCAGGTGGATTTATTAATATTGACAGCTCAATTGTAGAAAACACTTCAATAAATTTATCTTATGGTGATGCAAATATTTCAAACTCCAAACTAACCTCTGACTCAACTTCAACCTACCATATTTCAACGCGCAATATTAATCTTCAAAATTCTATTTTTAAGGCCAATCCTGGACAAAATGGTGGTAAAAATGGAATAAAAATTAATGCACAATCAAATCTAAAAGCAGTAATTTTCATTAAAGGTTGTAATTTTTATCATTATGTAAATTGTATAAGGACATCAAGTTTTGATAAAATCAAAATAGAGCAAAACTCTTTTATTAATATTTCTGGTTTAATTTTAATGACTCACTCCTTTTCTCTTGATTTTGATGCACCTGGAAATTATTGGGGAACTACAAACAAAGATATTATAAATTTAAAAGTTTTTGATAAATTTGATAACTTAGAGTTAGGTCTTGTAACTTATTCTAACTACCTCAATCAAGCCCGTCCTGATACTGTTATTTCAGCTCCAAAAAATGTAACAAAAGGAATTCAAAACAAAAAAGTCTTACTCACCTGGGCAGAAAATGGAGAAATGGAACTTCAGGGATACAGAGTTTATAAATATGATTCTAATTCTCAAACTTATGACCTTATTGCCGATGTAGGAAATATAAATTCCTATTTGTCAGACCTAGATATAGTCGATACTATTTACGTTACAGCATATACTCAACAGGCTGATGGCAATATCGATCAAATTGAGGGCTTTGAAAGTGATTTTTCTGAACCTGCCAAACCTTTTTTTGAGGTTAATTACCCCTCTTCAACTTCAATTTGTGAAGAATCGACCATTTCTGCTATTATTCAGGAAAATTATGAATTTAATTCCGATAATTTTTATATGCTCCAACTTTCTTCAGTTTCGGATAGCTTCGCGAATCCGGTGATTCTGGATACCATTAGCAATGCAAGCGATACATTAGTTTCATTCCTACCAGATACCCTACAGTTTGAACGACCCTATTTGGTCCGGGTCATTTCCAGTGATTTGGGTATCCATAGTCAACCTGAAGAATTAATTTATTATGATTTACCTTCAGCAGAATTTAGTCTAGCAGATGAAGCCTGCCAGGCGGATACCATTACCATTACATATTTGGGTGAAACAAGTGAAGGTCTCAGTTTTGATTGGGATTTAGATGAAACAATCCTTGTTGAAAATCAGGGAGATACCTTAATAAAAATCATTGGTGGAGCATATGGAGAAAAAATCATATCCCTAACTACAACAAAAAATGGTTGTTCTGCTACTGTAACTAAAACAACTAATATCAAAAAAACACCATCCGCTACTTTTGATGTGAAAAGTGAAATTTGTGAAGGAGAAACCGCAATTGTAACTTATACTGGAAATGGGGCTGATTCTGCTCAATATATTTGGGACTTCGGAGATGCTACTGTCATCTCAGGAGAGAAAAGTGGTCCTTATGAATTGATATGGAGTTCATTTGGTTTGAAAAGAATTGGATTAAAGGTGACCGAAAACGGCTGTTCCTTTGGTGAAAATGCTGTTGTTTTCCATTATAGTGAGCAACCTAAACTGGCTTTTGAAGGTGTTTCCTCAGTTTGTTACAACGATAATTATCAAATTGAATATACTGGTACACAAGAAGGTGATATTACCTGGGACTTTAAAAATGCTACGATAATTTCGGGTTCTGGAGCCGGACCTTATTTGATAAAGTGGGATAGTTCTGGAGAAAAATCCATTGGGTTTAGTATTGATAATCACAATTGCATTTCAGATACAACAATCAATATTACTGTTACACCTCAACCTGTTGTTCCAGAAATTTGCCTAGTAACAGTAGATGAAGAAACTTCAAATAATATGCTGGTGTGGGGTTATGATATGGAAACGGTGGATAAATTCGGAATTTATAGAGAAACCAATACTGCCAATGATTATCAGCTGATTGAATATATTGAGGGAGGACAATTCAATACGTATATAGATTCGCAATCAAGTCCGGATCAAAATTCTAACCGGTATAAAATCACTGCTGTAGATAGTTGTGGAACAGAAACTGAATTAAGTGACTTCCACAAAACCATTCATTTAACCATCAATAAAGGACTAGAAGACTCCTGGAATTTAATCTGGGATAGCTATGAGGGATTTACTTTTGGTACTTATAATATATATAGAAGTATTAATGATGGAGAATTTGAATTGGTAAAGGAATTAGCCAGCAACCTTACTTCTTATACCGATAAAAATGT
>NZ_KB903481.1 GCF_000379765.1 Flexithrix dorotheae DSM 6795 | reverse complement strand
AGAATTAAGTCCTAAAAAACCGATACCCATCAGTAGACAACACAAGGCTGAAGCAGGAGACATCCTGCCTGGATATCTATTGTTGGAAAGGGTATCTTTCAAAAACAGATTATCTAAATCAAAAGGTTTCAGGTCCAGGTACTGGATTAAACTCAGTAATCCCACAAGGATGGTAAAACTGGTNAGGCCCCAATAAAGGATAATTGAAAATTGATTTTTTTTATCAGAAATTTCAAGATTTAATGCTATAAGAAAAAGAATCAGGGCGGTATTAAATTTCATGGTGGGGTTACCAGGGATTATATTTAGTATTTCCCCGAAACCAAAGTACCAACCAAGCATTACCAAAAGACTGGTAAATAAAGAAAAATATATGGTAATTTTTTCTAACATATATCTGGACCCATAAAAAGGGTGAGGATTTATCAAAAAAAAGTTACTACTTCTTCGATAAGCAAATGGTTAATGAAGTTCAATTTGCAATCTGTTTTATTTTCCCTCTTCACTGAATGGAGCAAGGGCCAAAACAGGATTGGAATCAACCCTACCAATTGTAAATCCAATAGGCAGACCAGTCTTCGAGCATAATTTTATTATAAAGTAAAAGGACCTTTTACCATTAATTCCCACTATAATTAAAGTTTCAATTTAAACTCGGAAAATGTTTGTGCAGGATTTCTATGAGCATTTCACTGGTAAGAGGTTTGGTCCTAAAAGTATCTATTTTTTCAATTTGGTTTGCCCGAAGTTCATCTGATGGATTCAAAGATGTGGTTAGCATAACCACTATAACACCTCCTTGTTGATTGTTATTTAGATTTTGATAATGTTCCAAAAACTCCCAGCCATTCATTTTCGGCATATTAATGTCTAAAAAAATAAGATCAGGGGAAGGATGCTTCGTCTTATCTTCAGAGGTCAGATAATCCAGCGCGCCTTGGCCACTTTCTACTACAATACATTTTTCCGTACAATTCACATCATCGATGATTAATTTGTGTAGAAAATTGGTAGTTTCATCATCGTCAATTAGCAAGATACAGTTAAGTTTTTTTTCCATTGTGCATTTATTTAGGTATGGTAAAAAAAGGTACTCAATTCATTAAATATTGAATCAAACTCAATTTGCCCACCAGGTAAATCAACAATTTTGAAAATGATTAATTTAACTTTTTACCTTATTTTCAGTTGCACATTATGCAAACTATAATATATCATATTGCACTTATTACTAATATTACAAATTGTTAATCATTTATACAAATTGTCGAACATTATAGTTTCCCAATATATTGTAAAAGTATAATTGTAAGTATAAACCTTACGATAATTTCTTCAAATTAAGATTTAAATTTTAAAAAGTAAATATATTTTTACTTTTTAACCTGCCAGGTTAATATTTTGGCCTCTTTTCTTGAGCATTAAGGCAAACCCCGAATCCCCTCATTCCTCTTGTTTAATTACCTTTTTAAAAAGATTAGTTTCTTCGAAAATGCACCAAAGGATTTTAAAGAGGAAATTTCCAGAATAAGAAGGTGAATAAAAGACGAATTTGAAATTATGGAGGAAATAGTGAGAATGGATTCTTGGGATCAAAAATCATTATTGTAAGTCAGAATTCTTAGAAAGAATGGAATATAAAAATTAATACTTATTCAGAACTTGCTTTTGCGTGTGATTACAGATCTGGAAAGGGGGGAGCCCATCATGAGAAATGTAATACCTATGTGAGTTCCCCCTGTCAGTTTTCTTATGGAAATTATATAATCGATTTAATGAAATGGAAAAACTTTTCTCTGTTGATTGGTTTTACTAAAAACCCTCTTACACATTTGAACGATAGTGCTTTTTTCTCATCTCGGGGATTAATTGAAGAAGTAAGAATGATCACAATGGTATTAGGATTTTTTTTGAAATAAAGTTTTTCATATTTTTTTAAAAATTCAAAACCGCCCATTATAGGCATTTCTATATCAATTAAGATAAATTTGGGAAAAGGATTCTTTTTATCAGCTAAATATTCTAGGGCTTCAATACCATTGGATTTGTGAATATGATCTAAATCTGGAATCCAATTTTTAATTTGTTTAAAGGTAATCAGGATATCAATATCCTGATCATCTATTATGAGGTAGTGATTCATATAGTTTTAATTAAATAGGTGTAATACTAATTTTATGAAAATAATTAACAACACCAAGCGGCCCATCAAAAATTAAACCTTGATCTCTCAACCATTAGAAAGGTGCTCAGTGACAATGTTAACAATCAATAAAATCCAAAAATATATTAAAACGTCTATGATCTCAAGTCTATATCATTGCTATTTGCCAGGTACTGTTTATTAAGACTTTCATTTAAAACCCCGACAATGAAATCTGCGGTATCTTCTAATGTATATTTATTGTAAACTAATGAATTAGGAATTCTAATTGTAAAAAATCCTTTAATAAACGAAAAATAAGTCCTATTTAAATTAGATAAAGCCTGGTTTTTGCGATAATTATGGTTTTTATCCTTTACTTCAATATTAACTCTTGCATCAGGAATAACTATATCCATATTTTTATTTCCACTTAATTGTTCCATTTGAGCCGGAATTCCTCTTTCTTTTAAAGCAAAGTACAATCTAATTATTTCAAAGGTGGTCTTGTTTTCCATATCATCAATCCAATATTGATGTTCCATGCACAAAGGAATATCATATTTTTCAAGCGAAAATTTAGATAAGGTATTGCTAATACTTTTTTGGCATTCTAGGCAAAGCTTCATAAAATTTTTTGTGGGTGATTAACAATGATTAACGAACTATACCTATACGTTAGTTATTTACTTTTCGTACTAAATTCTAATTTTGAAGCCCAACAAAAAACCGATTGATATCCCTTAATTCAGATCATTTTTCAAGGTTGAATTTCGGTGTTTTCAATGGGACCACATTGTTATACCTTCAATTATTCCAACAAAATCTTTAAGTAGATTTTCAGAAAAAAAATCTAGGCGATTCATTAAACTTCCTTTCTAAACATTTAATCCCCTTATTTTTATTATGCCATCATCAAAGCTTAGGGAGACATCAAATATGAATTTACCTTTGTAGTCAATCTCGATTTGGGTTGAATAAAATTTGGATTGATGATTTTGAATAAATGATACAAGATTTTTTTTTATAAAATCATCATCAATCCAAATAGAATTAATGTTGGTAAACCTTTCTTTAAGATGTCTAGCTAAATCGTGCTGTTGTAATACAGCTTCATTTGAATTAAATTTTAATTTAAATGTCAAAATTCCATGATCCAAGTTTACATATGCTTCCTTTGCTATTATGATATCAGTATGTTTATTTTCAATTAACTCTACTGAATAACATCCTTCTTTCAATCTTATATCCATTATATTGAGTTTTTAATAACAAAGTATAATATCATTTGTATGACAAAAAATAAAAGAAGGGGCTTAGACAATTCCTAACCCCTTTCCATCGCGTGTTTTTTGGATTTTAAAGCAAGCTTTACTCCTTTTTAAGTTAATATCATTTTTTACTAAAAACAAAAAAACCACACCCAAAATGGATGTGGCCCTACAAAAAAATAGATGTAATTTGCGATTGATAAAAGTAGGGAAATAAGTGAATAACATATAGAAGTTTAAATATAGATACAATTCCAATAAATAAAAAAAGGGTTCAGAAGGAATCTGGACCCTTAAAGTTATTTTGCAAACCTTTAAATTACTTATTGTTATAAGCTAATCTTATTTTTCTTAAAAGGTAGGAATTTGAAGTTTATGAAAAGACCCACTCATAATCCCGAGACCTTTTTCGAAAGAGCTAAAATATAATTAACAATCTTTTCTAAAAGGGCAGTATAATCGAAGAAAAAAGTGCGGGCAATCTTTCTGCAAAGTTGATCAGAAAAGGATTGGCTTCAGGCACAAATCAAAAGGCAAAAAACCATATAGATAATGGGAAACCTATTGGGAGAAACTGTTTTATAAACGCATCACTCTTTTGGCTCCTTCAAGTGTCCAAAGCATTAAACCTACAAAACCATTTTTGATAAATATCAACTTCTTTTTGCAAAAAGTATGGATTTTATAATACCCTGTAGGTTTTTACATTTGACAAAAATGCGAACTTATTTTTTAATAATTGCGATGTAAATTGTTCTCGATTCGTAACCCTTTTTCTTTCCTATTCCCTAACTTTTCTATTTTAATATTAAGAGCGTTTTTACTCTTTATTTTGCATTTGAGCGATTTTATTTAGTACAAATTCATTGAGTTCTTTCATTTCCTTTTCTGGGCTAAAGTCAATTATTCTGGCATCCTCATCTATAATAAGGGTGTGCCCTGGTGGCATATAAAAAACTTCTCCTGCCTCAATGGTCACAGAGGCCTTATCTGAATCAATGACCCTTATTTTTCCCTTTTCCAAATATCCCCAATGTGGTACTTGACATAGATTTTCTTTTAATCCTTGTAGCATGGGAGTAAAATCGGTACCCGCCTTAAATTCATTTATACCAACTGTCATCCCTCCCCAGCCATTAACCATGTTGATTACGTTTCCTTTTGGAAAATTCGCTTTCGAAATATGTTTTTCCCCTTTTACTTCATTTGTGTGCAAAATTATTTTTTGAGAAGCCACCTCTTGCTTGGAAAATAGGAGAACAGTTAGGGTCATAGCAATAAAACCCAAACCCATCTTAATTTTTTTTGATCTCATTTTTCAGGAGTTTTAGTTATACCAAGTATTTGAAAACCTTCAGAATGTCATAACAACAGCAGTTACTGGTCTTCAATATTTTTTGTAGTATAAAAATAAAGGGATATTACTGGACAGGATGTAAGTTTTGTTCCAAAACCTGAAACAATTTGAACAAGGTCATATTTACACAAAACTTTCCTTTTTAGAAAGATTTAGGTTTATTGATCAAATTTGGAAGTATTTCAAACCTTTTCCGGAACATCCTGGTAAAATAAGTCGGGCTATTGAAACCTGAATCGTAAGCAATTTCTGAAACTGTCTTACCTCCTTTTTTTAATTCTTGGGCGGCATATAGCAATCGTAATTCGGATAAAAACCTATTTGGGGACATGCCTACCAAAGAAGATATTTTACGATATGCCTGAGTCTTACTCAGCCCAAGCGCTTTGCTAAGGTTGTCACCTTTAAATGCTGAATCATTTAAGTTTTTTTGAATTATTCCTACTAACTTTTCAAGTTGGTGGTAAGAATACTGATCAAGAACAGTAATGTCTGTGGCATCAAATCTGGAAAAATCTAAACTTTGGGAAGCAGAAAGTTGAGTGCCCATATCAATACAGATTCCTTGTGGGAGTCCTAGTCTGCACATTACACTTGCTTTTGCCCTGGCTTCTTCAAATAGGAAAGTACTATGTTCATCAACAGGTTTCCCGGTTGACAGGGCAATGCCAAATAGCGGTTTGGGGTCAGAGGACCTAAAGTATTCTTTTACTGCAACTGCGCAGGATAGGGCATCAAAAGCATCTATAAAGGAAATTATTAATTTTTCACTAGGGGATTTAATAATATTGCCCTTATATTTTTTAATAATTTCTGTTATTTTGATTGCCGACAAATTTTGATTCTCCTGTAAAATCAAGTATTCCACAATCATAATAGTTCGAAAACCACTATCAATTTCACCCGATAAGGTCAGTGCCAAATCCTTTTCATTTTGACCACCTTCTCCCATGTAGGGTAAAAACTCAAGTTCACGAGATACTTCAATTACATTGCATGCGCCAACACCATGGGCCTCTTTATGGCTCTCAAAGCAAGCTTCCTTATTGGGACCTTCCATTAAGCAAAAAGCTGTCTTACGATGAAGGTCCAAGTAATACTTCTTGTATATTAGTCCATGTTTATTTTGAACAGCTATATCCCTCAAATGTGCTTTATACAGATCTTCTTCAGTAATAGCATCAGAATCGATTTTATGAAAGTCCATGAATAATGGCATAATTAACTGATTTTGAATAACTTGATATTACAAGTCCAGAATTGAGAACAGGTTAGTACTAAATATACAATATTTGATAATGGTATGAAAAGTTGAGGGTCACAGAATTTAAGTCATGTTAGCATATTATAGCATTTCATTAATAAAACTAATGTTATAGAAATAATTTTTAAGAATACAACTACAACAAATGGTAAAGAAAGCCTATCTGCTAAAGTATTCATAGGTGGGTGGCTAAATGGGCCTTGAGTTAATTGCATGAAGTATATTCTAACAGAATAATTCTGATGAATTTGATGTTTTACTGGAGGCTTTGCAGAATTAGGTGATAGCTTAAATCAAAGGTAAAGCTGATGGAGTAGGGGTGCCCACCAATCCAATTCATGTCTGGTAATTGAGAACCAAAATTAATTTTAAAATGAAGAAGCAAGAAACAATTAAACTTGGTCTGGATGCCAGAAATAATCATAAGTTAGAAGCTGACCTTGCATTAAATTGAAAAATTTTTATAACCAATTTAAAATAATAAACTCAAACCATTTTCATTAATAAAATGGAAATTGAACTTTTATCAGTAGACATGTTTTACTCGGTTAGTCACCTACTGATATTAAAAGTTTTTTGAAGCTTAAACCAGTAGGTAGTTTGCCTATTGGTTTTTTTATTTTCCAATTTCTCCAAAATTTAGTCAGTTAGAAAGTAGCTATTATATTCAATTACTGAAAAATCATGAGTTGTTTATTCAGCGAATTGACCAGAAATCTAAGAGGATAATAGGAAAATAAAATGATTATTATAGATTTATATGCTGTATTATTTGTATTAAAATAAAAAGTATTAGCATGGAAATTTATAGAAGCAATTTTGTTACGAGGTCATTTTTACAGCAAAAACAATTACTAATATCAACCTGGCTTCCATTTACAAGAGATATGGAGGAAATAGACTTCAAGGATGAAATGCTTCAATTGACCCTTCACATTTCACATTATAAGGCTAATTATTTATTAACTGTAACGAACAATATGAAGTTTACCATTTCCACTGAAATACAAGATTGGATAGTAGAAATTATTCTACCAATGTTAGAAGAATCAGCCCTCAAAAAGCAAGCAATGGTAAGCCCCAAAGATTTTTTTGCTAAACTTTCACTTGAACAAACTATAGATGATGTAGAAAAGAATCAGCCTAAACATGCTACAAGAATGTTTGAAAGTTTTGAAGAAGCTATGAAATGGCTAGAATAGATAATAATACTGAAAAACACTGAGCAGATTTATTTTATCTTATATCACATCCCGCATAAAAGCTATTTAGGCCCTCCTAAATAATATTCTAAATCTGCCATTATACCTGTTACAAAAAAAGTCCAAGCCAAGGAGCCAAGACCTTAGAATTCAAATATGAATTATAATCATTTACACTGTAAGCAATAAGTTTACTATGAAGTTAATGAAAAATCCTGAGTAAATAAAGAGGAAACGTTTAACAAAAAAGAAAGCTTAAGTAAAACTTAAGCTTCTTAAAGATTGACAATTTTCAAATAACGGTGTTCACTTTATGATAGAACACAAAAACCCAACATCAAAATAAAAAATGTAAATTTTGAAACAAAGCTAAAGCCCCTCGAAACGAGCTTTTTACTTCTTGAAATTATACTTAGAAATCAAACTAAATAGCTAGAGTTTCCTTTTCAAAAGCCAAGAATGAGCGAATGGAGAAAAGGTAAGGAAGATGGTATCATGCAAAGCAGGCGATGCTTAATATTAAGAGTCTTATTTTCAGATGGTTATAGTTTATTCATGCAGCATATTTTGTAGAATCAGCTGCGACAATCGGATCTTCTTTTGGGTATGGTATTACAAATCGCTCAATTTACAAATTCAATCCGTTGATTTTTATCATTCCATTATCAAAACTTAAAGAAACATCGTTTTTTGCTATTTAAATATAGATCTAAGACTATTAGATGCCATAAAAAAGGGCTTAGACAATGCCTAGACCCTTTGATTATGCTTGGTACTTTTCGAGTGAGTTTTACTCATCTTTAAGTTAATATCTCTATTGGCCAAAAACAAAAAAAGTGGACATTTGCCCACCCCCTTTTGAGATAAATTGCTCAATTATTTTAAATTACGAAATGATGAACTATAAACGAATTAAAAAACCCTTATTGTAATGAAAATAAAAAAGGGCCTAGAAACCTTCTAGACCCATGAGAAAAATTTGTAAACGTTTAAATCACCTTTGGTAAAAGTTAAAACTTTTTTTACATAAAAACAAAAAACCACACCCAAATAGATGTGGTTCCTAATCTACAAATAGACGTTTGTTAATTACGATTGATAGGTAAAATAAATACAGAAGGGAATAACATATAGAAACGTATACATAAAACTAATTCAAAAAAAATAAAAGGCTTTAGGTATCACCTGGGCCTTAAAAATTCTGAAAACTTAAAATACAAACGTAATTCATTAGGGTTATTGCAAACAAAAAAAGACTATATCCTTATTTGGATATAGTCTATTTAACTGAAGTTAATAATGATACAATCGACAAACCATAAATACTAAAACAGATCAATAAGAATCTGATTAACATATGGTAGAACAAATATAGATAATAATATTACAAACTCAGGACTCAACCAAGCAGCGAATTTTAAGACCAGTTTTTCATGTATCCAAGTACCTTGGTTGCTACCTCCTTTTCTCACATCCGTTATGGGAATTACCATATTTATTTTTTACTGGACTGTGCTGAAAATCATTTTTAGAAACCATCAGTTACACATCTTTTTTGCCGGTCAAAAATGACCGGTATAACTAGATCCTTGGAAAGCCTAAGTTGCTATCTGGGTTATTGCAATAAAGTTCATTTCCAGTTTTACCTTTACCATTAGGCTTGTCCCTTAAATTTCCCCAGATATTAATACAAATATCTCGAGTTACCTGGTCTATTGCTTTCGCGAATTCTAAAAGCTGATCATAATCATTGTGGTAAAATGTGACAATCTGAAATCCATATTCAATATGAAGAAAATTAATCCCACATAAATATTTTCCGGTTACATTTTCATCATATAATTCTGATTTTACCAACTCTCTAATTGTGGTGAATTTCTTCTTCATGAAAATAGTAATATGCTCCAGTTTTCGATGTTTGGAAATAGCATATTCTCTACCATATTTATCTAGGTCTAAGAAGTTGTCTAGTAGTTCAAATGTTAGCATAATTTTTTTAGTTGTTAGGATAATTCAAATTTAAATCTGATTTTGAAAAAGAGGAATTTCTGTGTTTAAATTCCAGGAAATAAAAAAGGGCTCAAGCAATACCTGGACCCTTAAGGTTACATTAGCAATTTTTAAATCACTTTAGCATAAGTTAAAAATATTCTCAACCAAAAACAAAAGACTACACCCTCATTTAGATGCAGTCTTTACAACTGAAGTTTATCGATCAATTGCTTCTAAAACTAAACAGATCAGCAATAAATTGATTAATATATAGTGGCTTAAATATAGGAATAATATTACAAACTCAGGACTCAACCAAGCAGCGAATTTTAAGACCAGTTTTTCATGTATCCAAGTACTTTGATTGCTACCTCCTTTTCTCACATCCGTTATGGGAATTACCATATTGATTTTTTACTGGACTGTGCTGATAATCATTTTTAGATACCGTCAGTTACCCATCTTTTTTGCCGGTCAAAAATGACCGGTATAACAAGATCCTTGGAAAGCCTAAGTTGCTAGGCTGGTTTATTACAATAAAGTTCAGTTTCTGCGAGGGTGATTAATCTACTACTCCATCAGCAAAGTAAGTCATATATGGGATACCATCCGAGTGATCAAACAACACCTGTCCTATAAACTGTACAAATGGATGAAGGGTAATGGTCGGAAGGGGCATAGGAAGCTACGCCAGCAACCCTATGAAAATCTGGTAAAGTTTTATAGCCTACTGGATTTGGACGAATATGCGCGAATGAAGACACTCTCGAAAGCTGAATAAAGAATTCTATCGGTAAGCGGAATGCCGCCCAGCCGTATGAGGGAAAACTCCATGCACGGTTTGATGAAGACCGCCATGGAATGGGGGCGCTGATAGTTCTATTTTACTATATTTATAGAAAAATTAGAGCTATCAGGCTCTACTCCACACAAGCATTAATAAAAACCATGAAGGATAAAATATTTACATTTTTACTAATAATAGCTTCAAATCAAATATTTGCACAAACTACAATTGAACACTTGGCTATAGATTCAAAATACATTAATGAGGCCAGAACCCTTAATATTACCTTACCTAATGAATACAGAAATTCAACA
Source organism: Flexithrix dorotheae DSM 6795 (assembly GCF_000379765.1). GTDB lineage: Bacteria > Bacteroidota > Bacteroidia > Cytophagales > Flammeovirgaceae > Flexithrix > Flexithrix dorotheae. Next base: position 8,438 of record NZ_KB903481.1, on the reverse strand, counting down.
AAGAAATATCCCGTAATTTTGGTTCTAGATGATGGTTTGTTATTTAATACAACAAGTGCTGTAGTCAATCAGTTGAGCAACACTTCACGGATGCCTGAATCTATAGTGGTTTCCTTGAGTTCAAGTGAAAAACATAGAAACTACTTTGCGCCTAATTTATACAATAACCATCGAGGCAGAATGTACAATTATGGTAATCATCAAGAAGAATTTGTTAATTTCTTAGAGCTTGAATTGTTGCCATTAATTGAAAAAAAATATCGAATAAATAATTTCAAAACTTTTATTGGTTTTTCACCATCATCAGTAATTGGGCTGTATACACTATTAGACAAACCCAACTTATTTCAAGCTTATATATGTTTTGCAGCTGCCAATATTATTGGAGATGGCTATAACAAAGATGAGCGACTAATTGAAGAGTTGGATACCCTATATGCCAATAGCGAAATTAGACAAAGTTATTTATATGTTGTGTCTGGGAGTAAGGATGCTGAATCTCAACCATATATATATTCGAATATTAAAGATTTTAATGATCAATTATCCAAATACAATTCTAATAGTATTTACGCAAAGGCTGAAATAATTCATGGTGAAGGACATACGGATGTAATTTTACCTGGACTAATTACTGCTTTTGAATTTATTTTCCCAAAAGAAAAATGGTATGTGGATTACCTTGATTTAATTGAAAAGGAAGGGACAGCTCAAGATAATATTTCCTCTTTTTACCAAAAACTATCTGATGAATATGGCTTTCAGATTTATCCAAATACTGACAGATTGTATAGTATGAGTTGCCTTAAGAATATAGGAAGGAGACTCCTGGGAGAAAGAAAGATAGAAGAAGCTATAGAAGTATATAACTATTGGGTTGAACTCTATCCCTCATCTCATTTATCCCACTATTACCTGGGATTAGCATACAAAGAAAATAATGAAAATAATAAAGCCATTGCTACTTTTAAAAAGGCTTACGACATTGCTCTGGCACAAAAAAATAGTGACTCGAAAACTTATAAAGAAGCTATGGAGGAATTGGCGAAATAATAACGAGAACTAATTATAAGAAATCAAATTCATGTGGTGCCGGGGGATCCCACTGAATGTTTTCTTGTGTTGAACAAACCTAATGGGGATTAGGTCCAGAAAAAACGCTGTGTAATTTCAATTAATTTCTTGCTTGTAGAAGTGCTTTTCTGGTGGGGGTGATTTTGTTTGAAGTAACGTTTTTTGTTGTTAATTTCCATTTCAGTATTCATTTTTAGGGTAATCAATAGCCCGGTTTGGCAGATTCATGCTGCCAGGGACATAGCAATCCTATCCGTTTGCTGGAAACGGTTTTTTCTTTCATTTATACACCACTTTTGCCCACTCCATCTTGATTTGAGGTGATCCTCTCAGCCTTGGGTATTCCTCCACGGTATGCATTTTCCCTCTTTTGCAAACCGGGCAAACATCCGGATTGATGCCGTTTGTAATTCTGAGGATATCCTTTACGGTAAATCCTGGTTTTGCTTCAGCTGCTTGTATGCCCAGCTGTATGAGGGAAAACTTCACGTACGGTTTGATGAATGGCCACAATGGAATTAGGGTACTGATAGTCTGAAAAGTTTCATTATATTCGTGATAAAACATAGCTATTAAGTTTTAAATAAGCATTCACAACTTTTCTCATCCAAACTTATAGCCAACCAAAAATGAAGTCAATAAACAAAATAAGTTTAAGGAAAAGCACCTATAAACACAAACTAAATCTTTGGAAAAGAGCTCATTATCATATAGGTAATTATAAATTTTCAAAATGTGTGGAGCTGGTTGTTATTTATCTCGAAAACTATAAAAATTCGCCCATTAAATTACATTTTAGAGAAGAAGACAATGTATTGATTAATTCCAGAAATGAAAAAGGCAAATGGATGGAATCCTGAATCTTCTAATCAAAGTTTTGTTGTAAACGATGCACTTAGAGCACTTGAGTTTATAGATTTTTCAAAAGAAAAAAGAACATAAAATGAAACACTTAAAACAACTACTCATTTATCTCATTTGGACAATTTTAGCCTTGCTATTGGGTATAATGTATATGCGATTTGTTTTAGGTGCTAATGATGTGCCAAAAGAAGGGGTAGGGTATTTATTCTATTTATTTTATAACTGGGGCTTAGTTAACGTTGGATTAATAGTTGGGTTGGTCATTGCTGTTCTATTCATTCTTTTTGATGTTTTTTACTTGAAAGAAAAACTGAATAAGTACAAACACAGATGGGCTATACGCTTTGTACTATTGCTTGCAATTTCCATTATAGTGGCAATCATTCATTATGTATTAGAAAAAGTAATTGATGTAATTTAAATATTATGGAAATACTCCTCATTATTTTTTTACTCTTATTAGCTGGTTTAGTTTTATTCCTGCTCTACATAATTTTAAAATGGATTGTAGCAAAAAAAGTAAGAATTATTGTCGCGGCATCATTGTTCTTAATCGCTGTAGTTGGCTTCACTATTAACTATCTATTTTTCACAAAAATGGAATTTATTCAATCTAAAGTTTATCCCAATTTATATTTGGTGAAACATCCAATAAAAGATCGAGATTCCCTAAACAGCATCATAAAAAGCAAAGTGATTGAAATAATAGACAAGAATCTGATAAACAATAAAAAAGTATATTCCGAAAACACAGCCGAAGCACCTTATGCTACATTGGCTTTTTACACGTATAGTAAGAACTCAAAACTATCTGTATTTCAAGATTACGGAACGGCTTATTTTATAGAATACGAAGAAGATTTAGGTGGTATGATTGTGGAAGATTTGAATATGTATCAAACTCAAAAATTAGCAACCTACAACATCAAGGCTTATAAAACTAATACCACTCGTTATTACAGTACGTTAACTTATTACAAAGATGCTTATCCGGTTAAAACAGATACCATTAACAACAATATCCTTATTAAAAACTAACACTACAAATTAACCCAAAATGAAATTTCTTTACTTTATATTAATCTTACTAATTTTTTGTTCTTGTAAGCAAAACATCGAAGAAAAAAAGATAGAATCTATAGAAATAGAAAGTGCTGTTGAAGCGGCAGCCGAACCATCAAAACACACTACTACAACCTTCAAAGAAGAGTTACTAAAACTGAAACTAAAAAACGTTCCTCTTATCGATAGCTCTTCGTTTGATAACCATACAGATAAAGGCGATTATCAAAAAATAAATACCGAAGCATTAAAGCTGGCTAAGGTTTATAAAAATTGGAATAACCTCAAATCTAATTACCGTATTATTGACGCATACCGATTAAAGTTATCTAAAGATTTTTATACCGTAGTGGTAACAGCATTAAAAAGCGATGAGGAATTAGAATCTAGACTTATCAACTATGATATAGAAGGCAATGTCATTGCTTCAGAAATGGTTGCCTATGACTCAAAAACGGAAGATTGGACGAAAACAAAATCAACAATAGAAACAGATCGCATTACCATCAACTATCAATATAAAGTAAGCAAAGAAACCGGTATTATTAAAATAGAACCCTACGGAAAATTTAGAATGTTAGGCCTAAGTGATATATTTTATGAATTGGTGATAGATGAATTAAACATAGATCGCTCAAAACTAATACCAAGCTTACAGGCATTTAAAATACTGCCCAACCGTCCGCACGAAGCCGTTGTGGTTATTCCCGAAATCGTAGAAGGTAGCGAAGAAGAACATTACTTTTCGCTCAATACACATATTGCCTATGTTAATATAGAAAACAAGCAGGTTTTATTTCACTATTTTGAAAGTGCCAAAACAAACGGCTGGACATCAGATGCCATAGTATTGCAAGAAATAGTAATAGACACCGCACCTTTTACCATTACAGAAAGCAAGCGAGCTTTTGGCGTTAAGACCCATTTTGTTGGTAGTTCACGCGTAAATCCTTATGAAAGTGAGCAACTTTCCTTGTTTATAGTAGCGAATAACAATGTGCAGAAAGTCCTGCATAATTTTGAAGTAAAGAAAGGAAGTGGAGAAATTAATGGAGCCTGTGATGAAACATACCTTCTCGAAGAAAAGACACTCATTATTTCCAAAGAAAAAACCAATGCGTATTTTGATATTGTTGTAAATAATAAAACAACCAATAGCATACTTTTTAAAAATGAAAATGATGATTGTGATGAGAAAGAAGATATTTCTACCAAAACATCGGTGTTAAAACTTGATGGCGCAATGTATAAATAAATGAAAATTAGCACATTAGCATCATTATTAAAAATCTGAAATTATGACTGTGTCAAACCCCAATACCTATCAACTGAAATTACAAGAAGAAATCATAAAAAAAGCCAGTTTTATGAACACACTACAAAGAAGCAACCTTTAAAGTAGAAATGTTCATCAACGAGGCACTATCAAAAGAATATTATGAAACCTATATTTATGCCTGTCCTATATCAAATATTAGCACTGAGATAAAACTATAAGGAGACGATGATTTTAATATCGATAATTTACACCCAGAAGTACTAAAACAACTGAAGCTTTATATCCCTCAATTGTACAAAAACTAACTTATTATGAACCTTCAAGAAGCTAAAAAACACATTGATAAAGAACATGAATCGGATAATGGATTAGATACCCTGTTTAGATTAAGTGCCGATGTAGAAGAAGAACGAATTGCTCAGTTTCTACAAGCATTACAATGTTTACAAGAACATTATGCTGGAAAACTGGCTATAGAAAAGAAAGTGGCATTTCAACTGTTTAGCATAAACGAAACTTTAAAAGCAAGCATGGGGCATTGGAAAGCAAGCCGACCTAAGGGCCTAGACCATGATACTTGTTGGGAAATTATTAATAGTATAAGACGTATTTTTAGCAATTAAAACAAAAAATGAAAAACATATGAAACTAAGCGAATCATTTAGCGGAGCACTGAGAAGTTTTGCCTATTTTATGGCAAGTGGCACCCATTACCAATTAAAGGGCATTGATTACCTGAAACTTTATGGCGAGGAGCCCAGCGCTATAGAACAGGCTTTTGCTATTTTTGCCAATGTAATAGAACTGGATGAAAACGGAGAGGTGCTCAACGCCAAATATGCCGAAAAACGAGCAACAGATTATATTCGTTCGTATTGCGATTCTAACTTTAAAGTAGAAACTCCTTACGAAGATTGGGAAATAGAGTTGTATTAAGCTAATACATTGAAACTAGAATGATAGGCAATTTAAACATTCAGGCTTTAATATCCCATTGTAATACATTTAGAAGAATATTAATAAGTTAATGATAACGTCAAATAAAAAGTTTAGTTCAAAAACTTTTATCAATCAGCATTATTACAGCTCTTTTGTTGAAAAATCATCATTTTCTGGAATAGAATTCAGAAATATTATTTTTGCAAAAGTAACCTTCAAACAATGTGAATTTAAGCATTGTCGGTTTAGAAATTGTCTCTTTGAAGAAGTCACATTTTTGGAATCATTTTTTTGTCAAACCAACATTAAAGATTGCAGTTTAGAACATACTGTTTTTACTGAATCTTCAGTGTGTGAAAAAAAAATAGAAGATTCTTCTGATTTTTTAAGCGTTTTGCAACAAGATATTTGAAGAATAATGTTATGAAAAACAAAACGCTACAAGATAATTTACCATTTAAAGATGAAGACGAAAGTCTTATTTTTAATCACTATTCGTTTTGTGAGTTAATTAAGCACATTATGGTAAAATATGGAAAAATCCCCTATCAAGAAGCTAACGAAAAGCTAAAGCAAAGCTTTTTAATAAATACTCCAAACACTTTTGAAGATGTGTATCAACTAACCCATGAGTTAGAATACCATTGGGCAATGTTGTTGCTTCATGGAAACATGTATTGGACCAAAGGAATACCAAGTGATTTTAACGGTTTTAAGGATGAATATATAAAATGGGAGAAAGAAATTATAAAAAAATATAACCTTAAAAAGACTTGTGAATACTCCTCTTTATGAAGAATAAGGAAAAACACAATATTTATGCATCTGTAGATTCGCTTGGCTTAACATTATTTGAAAAGTACAAATACCTTACAGAAAAAGATGAAGATATTGTAAAACTGAAACAAAAAGTAAGCAAAATTATTAAAAGCCGAAACCTATCGTCTATAATGAACGATACCAAGTGGCTCGAACTACAGCAAAACATAGACTCATTGCCATTTCCTCCAGCTTATAACGAAAAATTAATCTTAAAGGACAAAGCTGTATTCACGTTTAAAGACTTTAAAGACCCACCTAAATATCAAGGAGATTGGTCTAGTTTTTGGCAAGAAGGCTTGCCTATATTTTTTACTATTGAATGGCTAGAAATAAGAGCAACTCAACAAATACACCAAGGACGCTTAGTACCACCAAAAATTATTGATGCCACCAAAGCATTGGTTCAGTTGTTAAATAAATTAAACATTCCTTTTGAGCAAGAAAGTGATATTATCACTATATATGGATATAAATAATACTTTAACTATGAATGGAGTAGAAGACGTAAAGCGTAGTAAATTTTATACCGAACTTAATGCCTTATTACGAGCAGAACTGCCAAAAGTGAAAGAAGATATTAGCCCTTCATTCAAAAAAATATTAAAAGAAAAGAAGTTTCAACATCCATTGCCCATTGTCCATCAATTTGAATATGCCGCTTGGGGGCGTAATAGCCAATGGCGATTAGAATTAGATTTTGATGATTATCAGTGGTCTTACAAAACGGTTAAACCTCACTTTCTAACAGCTTTAATGAGTATGGATATTGGGGACGATGTAATTTCTTTTAAGCACCAACTCTGTAGCTCTTTTAACGATGAATTACAGCCCCAACAAGTAGAAAAAATAGAGCTTTCAAGATTAAACGATATAGAATTTGTCGCATTAAAAATGAAAGCTATAAAACAATTTTTAAACCTATTGCCCGAACGCTTTTTAGCAGAAGTTGAAGACATAGATTTTAATGATTTAGAATATACAATGCATCCCAAAATACAAGAAAAATGGCAACAAGGCTATCTTCCTGGGTATGATTGCATCATTATGGGTGAAGGCGAAATCATAATGGGAAACACATACAGCGTTTATGATTCAAAAACTAAAAAAACAAAACAATATTGGTCACCATTATGTGATACAACGATTGAAAGTTTAGAAAAATACGATGATGATATTTGGACAGAAGTCGATATTGTTATAGGTGCTTTTATACACAAAAATCAAAAATTCGTGTTTGGTAGTGGGGCCATGGGCAACGAAGGGTTTATAGCATCTATCTCTCCTGACAATATTTTAGATTGGGCAATCTTTTTCACCTTTTCAAATCCTATATACAAAGCCGAAGTAAAAAGTGAACATCTAATTTGTTATGGCGATACAGGGATAAGTATTGACATTGATTTGAAAAAAATATCCAAAATTCAAATTATATAAACAACCAAAAAGTGAAAGAACTACAGATTTCGAAAAAATATATTAATTAAAACTTTTGCTAATAATAAGGGACCAAATTCATGTGGGTGGGTCCGGGGGATCCCACTGAATTTTTTCTAGTGTTGGACAAACCTAATGGGGGTTAGGTCCGGAAAAAGCGCTGTGTAATTTCAATATTTTTCTTGCTTGTAGAGTGCTTTTCTGGTGGGGGTAATTTTGTTTAGAGTAACGTTTTTTGTGGTTAATTTCCATTTCAGTATTTATTTTTACGGTAATCAATAGCCCGGTTCTGCAGATTCATATTGCCAGGGGCATAGCAATCCCATCCGTTTGCTGGAAACGGTTTTTTCTTTCATTTATACACCACTTTTGCCCACTCCATCTTGATTTGAGGTGATCCTCTCAGCCTTGGGTATTCCTCCACGGTATGCATTTTCCCCCTTTTGCAAACCGGGCAAACATCCGGATCAATACCTTTTGTAATTCTCAAGATATCCTTTACAGTAAACACTGGTTTTTCCCTGCTTTTGGCATGTCCAGCCGTATGAGGGAAAACTTCACGTCCGGTTTGATGAATGGCCACAATGGAATTAGGGCACTGATAGTCTGAAAAGTTTCATTATATTCGTGATAAAACTTGAGGGCTGTTAGGCTCTACTCTACACGGTATTAAAAGCAAACTGAACATTGGAAAAATACATAATGAAATTCTCGATACTGGTATTTATACTCTTCTTAAGTACCTGTAAGACTGATAAATCGAACATAAATGAGAATGATTCTTCAACCGATGAAAGCCTTTATCTGGGTCAAAAACCCCCTGGTTTAATTCCAGAAGTTTTCGCTCCTGATATAGTGTCAATCAATGGAAGGTTTGAAAGCTCTATTTCCTTTTCTCCGGATTTAAAAGAGGTATACTTTGAAGCTAAACCTGAAGGCGAAGCCTCTCAAATCTATTTCTCTA
>NZ_KB903480.1 GCF_000379765.1 Flexithrix dorotheae DSM 6795 | reverse complement strand
CCATCGGTTAAAATGATGGAAGACACTTTGCCAACTGTAAGGTTCTTCCATATATTGACGTAAGGGTAATTCTCGCCATTGACATCCAGTCTTCAATCGATATAGTATCAATCCCACAATGCTAACCAGCTTATCTTCAGTTAGTTTAGGTCCCTTACTACCTTGCGTTAAATAGGGTAATATCTTGTTTTTTATTATATCTTTGGATAAAATGCTCATTATTGATGCTCAACTTAAGATTGTCAGAATTTCCTAAGTTACTCAGTTTGAGCATTTTTTACTTTAGACAACTTCTAGTTATCAATTACAATTAACAAAGTTCTATCTGTGCCGGATAAGGCCTTTTGTTTTTGGTTGAAAATAGTTTTAACTTATACCACAGTGATTTAAAAGTTTACAAATTTATCATAAGGGTTCAGGTGCTACCTGAGCCCTTTTTTATTTTTTACAATAAGGATTTTATATTTCGTTTATAGTTCATCATTTCGCAATTTGAAATAATTGAGCAATTTATATCTAAAGGAGGTGGGCAATAGTCCACTTTTTTTGTTCTGGTTTCATTTTCATATTAATTTATCTTCAATGAAGGATTGCATTCCGGTCATGCAAGGCTTTCCTCCACATGACCGGATAATATTTATTGTGCGATAAATGTAGTTACCGAGTGGCCTGGGGCTTCATAAAGAATAAATTCCCCATCCAAAGCATACTCGCCAATATCGGCAAATCTTTCTACTGGAATATTAATTCTCCTGTTTCCAAAATCTACTGACCTAATGGCTTTAAATGATTTTTCGGAAATACCTTTCACTTTAATTTTCACACTTCTCATATCCGGTCCGGTATTGATCAATACAAATGCATTGGGGTTTTCCGTGCCATTTTTCCCAAAACCAATAATTGCAATTTCAGTATCCAAGGCGGAAGTTCTTACAATGGACATTCCCTCCTGCCCTACTGTAGTCACCTGTTTATAAAAATAATAGCCTTGTTGAACTTCATATGAGCCATCTTCTCTCACAATAAAACCACAACCCGGATTGGGATCGCCACTGCCTTTCCACAAAACTGGTCGCTGGATGATGGCCCAGGGCACTATGGCATTCACTTTCGTACCGTAAATATTGCCATAAATCTGCCTGATGAACTCGGTATTCATTTTTCCCCAACTGGTGGAAGTCACCCAGGCATGCATTTCCGGACGCTTTTCTCTAATCAAGTCAATGCCATTGCTCATGTGCTCACTATTCCATCGGGAAAAACCAAAATTGAGAAAACCATGGGAAGTAATCAGTCCAAGATTTTCCAATGCTTTCGGATTATCGGCAATGGCATCAGCATAGCCCCATCTGTAAAACCTGTCCCAGCTGTAGGTTTCACCCGGAGCTACCCCAACATCGGTAATACCTTGTTTCTTCAGTGTTTTGGGAAGAATTTGCAGAAAATCTACCACCTGCTCCGGAGGCCAAAACAGGTTGTAATCATGCCCGATATTGTTTCTTTCGTGGGTAATGCCATCGGTTTCCCATCTCATCCATCCTTCTCCTTCATTATGCAAAGACAAATATTTTACATTTAGTTTTTCCTCATTTTTCAGGAACTTCACCCAGTCCACCATATAGTTGGCCATGTTTTCAGCCTGAGCCGGATCCAGGTCTCGCCCTCTCACCACTTTTTGTTTATTTGCCCAGGAAGGAGGTCCATACATGGTAGTGATAATTTTTAATGACCGCCCGTTTTCTTTCGTGATTTTATTTCCTCTGGTCACGAACATCCTGATGTTTTCCGTAGAGGATTTATGGTCGAAAGGACCTCCTACTTTTTCCTGATGAAAAGGATCGAGAAACATCTTCACAATATTGACTTTCAAACCATCCTCACCAAAAATCATGTTGAGGATATTTTGCCTTTCGCTTTCATCCAGCAAACTGAATCCCCCGTAATCCTGTGGATCTTTTGCCAAATCCAGGGACTGACAAGATTCCACATAATTGACTCCAAAGCCATCCCAGTCACGTAGCTTTTTGGAAAAGTCTACCTCAGCTCTCACTGCTGTAAACCCATTTTCCTGGGCACTCAGCTTTAAACTGGTTATTAAAAATAGAATTAATAAAAATGAATTTTTCACGCTGTTTTTGTTAAAAATTGTTTTACTATAATTTCTGTCTAAATCTTTTTTACCTTCAGTTTTAATGCCCAGTCTCTGGTGGAAATCTTTGTTTCATCCGGGAAGGAAACCAGTTGAATCTGGCCTTGTTCATCTGCCTTTATTACAAACTTTTCCAGCCATTCTCCACTAATCGGATCGAACCAGGTCAACTCATAATTGCCATTGGGATTCAACCCGGTAACCTGGGGAATTTCACTTTGATTTTCAAAATACAGAAAGCCTAACTGAGCATCCTGGTGCAGTAATAAAAATGACCAGCCATCCAATCCTTTTTCAGGGGCATTTTTGGCTTTGTGGGGAATGAGCAATTCCTTTTTGGGCTCACATTGCTGATAAGCTATTCCCTCAGAAAGGATAAATTTGGCCAGATAAGGCAATTGAGCACCAGAAGGATAATTCAAACCTTCCCAAATGGATGGCCTTTCTCCCTCATTTCTTGGTTCTCCTGTAGTACTGCCACAATAAGCACCAGTTCCATAAACATGCCCTGCCAGTCCTCCAGAGAGTACACTGCCATACATTTGCGTTCTTCCAAAATAATTATCCCGATCGGAATTGGGTACTGGGCGCTCTCCCGCTACCAAATTGTGGAATACGTTATCCCAACCCGGATAATAAGGCTCAAGATTGGCGACCGGATAAGGAGAATTCAAAGCAAAAATTTCCTCTATCATCGGATAAAATCCATGGTTCCTAGGGACATTTCCCACCGCATGCATGTTGAGCCACGGAGCACTTTCCCCATGACCAAAATGGGTATAAGTAGAGCCATCAATCAATATAGAATGGGGCTGACCGTATGGCAAACCTCCATATTTATTGTAATGGTAAGTGAGCACTTCATTGAAATCATCGGGAGGAAGGCAAAAGTTCTCATTGATCCAGTCCAGGTGGATTCCACTGAAAATAATGTTAAAAGCACCATATCGGGCAACTATGTATTGCACATACCTGGCATAAGATTCCTTAAAGTCAAAATACTTTTTCCAGGATGGGCCATGGTCTCTTCTTACGGTTTCCAAAAAAGTGACAAAACCTTCCTTTTTCAGGTATTTCATTTTTTTATCCAGACTTTTAAAATATTCCGGATTAAGTCGATCGTAATTGGCTATTATCGGTGATTTTTCCCAGGCTTCGAATGGCATGTTCCCGTTTTCATCATGCATGTCTTTGCCCCTATCTATCCCATTTTTCTCCCAGGCCTGTCTTACACCCACACTATCCGCATTAATAAATTGAGCCGGATATTCATCTGCTTTCCAGTTGGGATAAGCCGCAATCATGGCGATGGTGTTATAGCCCTGCTTTTTTCGGAAACTCAGCGCTTCTTCAAAACTGATGCCTTCTTTGGGTACATAATCGGCACTTGGGGTTATTCCTTTTAGGGGAAATCTCCAGGTAGAAGCCGCCCACCAGGTATCTGCCAACATAAAAAATGGTGTGCCATCGGCATATTCCAAAGCCCTGCCATTGGTAGTTGACCTTATAAAACCTCTATTATTCGGATTGAGATTGATTGCCTCATCAGAAAGTGGTAAAGCCTTAAATCCACCTTCGTGATTATTCAGTCCTTTATCATCCTGATTGGAAAAACTTTTCCATTTCCATTCCCCCGGACTAATCGCTACCAATCTGAATACAAATTCATTATCCCCATTCCAAAAACCATAAATTTTCTTTTTAAAATCAGGACCTTCCAGTTCTAACCAGCATTCTACTTCAGTATAGGGATTGTCATATTGCCCTTCGCTTTTTAAAACAACCTCCTTTATTTCCAACATTGGAATTTCATCCATAGGCTGTTTTTCCTGACAGGCGAAACACAATATGGAAAGAAGTGAAAACAAGTAAATTAGTTTCATTTATAGTTTAGTTTATGATTATTTTAATTAATTAAAGCCCCTGTATTTCCATAAATTTTTGAAGCGCTCTGGTATAAAATTCAGCAAAATTTCCCCCCATGTATTTTTGAGCCACTTCAGGGGTAAATAAATTTTCATGCTTTCTTATCCGCTCATCAGGATGATTTTCAGTATCCATCAATGATTTGAACATGGCCCTGTATCCGCCAAAATTCCAGGACTGTCTGCCATAAGGCGCATCACTGCCACAGAAAATTTGCTCGCTATGTGGAGACCCTGCCAATTGATAGGTAATTAAATCACTTTCAATATGCGTATCTCTTTTAGCACTTAAGGGGAAAAAAAGATTGGGAAATTTCAATCCTAATGTTCTGGTATCCAGGTACAATTTTTCTCCTTCATTGTAGCCAGACCCACCTCCTCCCATATGTACGGCAATGATGGGACTTTGGGGAAATTTCTCTGCAATTTTAGCCAAACTAGAAGCCGGGGTATAAGGCGTATCTCCTCCATAATGAAAAGCTGGCACTCCCCCCAAACCAATGATGTGTTCCACTACCTGAAAAACTTCAGGGCTATCAATAGGATACGCATTTTGGGCAGGATTCATTTTTACAATAGCAAATCCATATTCCTTCATGCAGATATCTACTACTTTCATCGCCAGCTCAATTCCCAATGCTTTCGGATCAGTCCAGCCAGCTGGAATAATCTTTTCAGTATAAGCTAATGCTGACTGGTGAATATGATGGTTTGCTGCCATCAGCAGCCTAAAGTTTTCCTCTTTATCATCCGTGTAGGCTATGGCAGCCGGGTTTTGCCAACACAAAGCCATATCCACTTCCGCCATTTTCATTTCACTCAGCAATTCCTCTGTAGAAATTAATCTGCCATGATAATAATTGGGCGTAGATTGATATTTTTCCAGGATTTCACCCTTCAACAGCGACAAATCAGTTGGATGACAATCCGTATCAATCACCAATTGATTTTTATGGGTGGTAATAAATTCAAGTTGCTGTTTTATCCGGTCAATTACGTCTTTCTTCATCACGATTTTTCTATTGAACAATGTCACATGTTTTATACAATTCTTCCTTTGGCAAAAAGCCAATTTTTGTAGCCAGTGTCTGGTTCAGCCAGGCTTTTGTCTGCTTGTTTTCGCTTAAAGGAATTTCATCAGTGCTGGCGCCTTCCATAATTTTCAAGGCAGTAGCTGCAGCCCACTCTCCTTGTTCCTCTGCCACTTTGGTGAGTCCAAAAAAGGCATAAGGCATCATAAAGTCATCGCAGGTGATTATTGGTACTTTTATGTTTTCCTGCACAAAACTTTCGGCTGCCTGATCGTCCCAGTTTTTGATGGCACCATTGGTAGGCAGATAAATGAGATCAAACTTTTGATTGCCTTCCAAAAACCTGGTTTTCCACTCTTCAAAATCCTTCACCAGCGCATATTCCGTATTGAGTTCCAGTTCCTCATATAATGGCCCTAATATCTGGGTGTTATTTTGTTCAGATGTAGAATTTTCTGATAAAATAAGGATATTTTTCGCATTGGGGTAATACTCCTGAATGGTCTGGATATTCTTTTTCAGGGGTAATACTTCCAACATTCCCGTTACATTTTTAACCGGTAAGCCATATTGCTCAGCCGACCAGTTTACCCCACAAAAAACTACGGGCAACTCCTGATTTTTGAAATAAGGTTCCACCAGATATTTTACCGCATTATCATCTGAAACAACAAGTACATCCGGCTGGTAATCCACAATTTCTTTCAAAGCTGTTTCCACCTTTTGTTTTATTTTATCTTCTTCAGCATTGTTCTTGGAATCCAGAAAAAACACTTTTACCTCCACTCCACTGGTCTCCAGTTTGGTTAATAATCCATTCATCACATCATCACTAGAGCCATAACCTTTGTGGTATGAATTGACATAGTACACTTTCTTTTTCTCAGTGTTACCTTGCGGTGGAGTGCAGGATATTAAAAGGAAAACTGGCAATAAAAAGCTCCAAATCAATAGTTTTACTTTCTTCATGTTAATCTTCATTTGCCTTAATTTTTTCTACAATCAGTTTGGCTTTTGGCCCCAGTTGTTCATACAATCGCTGGTAAGCCGGGTAACTGGCTTTTTCAAATAATACCCGGTCGGGATAGGTAAATTTCACCCCTTTATCTTTCATCTTGGCTTCCAGTTCCCTATCCAGATTTTCCATATATTTCAATTGCCACTGAATAGAAGCATTCATACAGATCTTAAAAATATGTTGATCTTCTTCGTCTAATTCATCCCAAAAGCGATTGCTTACCACCACATAAGCCGCATTGTAAATATGCTGGGTGACAGCTAGGTATTTTTGAGCTTCATAAAACCGCCCATACCAGATATTTTGCAAAGGATTTTCCTGCCCATCAATCACGCCTTGCAAGAGAGCCGTGTACAATTCGGAAAAACTCATGGGAGTGGGAATGCCGTGTAAGGCCCGAATCGTTTCAATTTGTGCCGGATTTTCCGGGGTTCGAATTTTCAATCCTTCCACATCTTCCGGGTTGTTAATAGCTTTCACGGAGTTGGTAATATTCCGAAATCCATTTTCATAAAAGCCCACCAGGCTGATCCCATTTTCATTTAAAGATTTGGCTACATCATGTACTATTGGTCCATTATTGATTTGATAGGCATGGTGCCTGTCCCGATAGAGAAAGGGCATTTCAAACAGGGAGAAAAGTGGCTCATAGGTATTTAATAATCCGGTGACAGTCATTTCCAAACTGCCAATGGTCAGCATTTCCTGCATCTCTTTTTCCCCACCCAACTGCGAACTATGATAGATTTTTACTTTGTATTTCCCATTGGTTTTTTCCTCCAGTTCTGAAGCAAACTTTTCCAGTGCCAGGGTAAAAGAATGGCTTTTCCCATGCGACAAACCCACTTTTATCACTTTGGGAAAATTGTCTTGTCGGGAGCAACCTACAGCCAGCCAGAGGACTATAGTGAACAAAACAGCGATATGGTTCTTTTTGATGATCATTTAATAAATAATTAGTCCATTAAAATTCCTGGTAAAAAGGTGGTTAAAGCCGGCCAATAGGTAATCAGGAATAATATCATGATCATGGGAATTAAAAATGGCAAAATACTGCGCATAAGTACTTCTACCTTTAATCCGCTAATGTGGCTCATCACAAAGAGGCAAACTCCCATTGGAGGCGTGGCCACACCGATCATTAAGTTCACAATCATGATGACTCCGAAGTGAATGGGGTCAATGCCGTAGTTCATAGCCAATGGATAAAGAATGGGAATAAAAAGAATCAATACTACCCCGGCTTCCATGAGTGCCCCGAATACAAGTAACAAAATATTAATGAGAAATAAAATCAGGTATTTGTTTTCGGTAAGCC
This sequence comes from Flexithrix dorotheae DSM 6795, assembly GCF_000379765.1. Lineage (GTDB taxonomy): Bacteria > Bacteroidota > Bacteroidia > Cytophagales > Flammeovirgaceae > Flexithrix > Flexithrix dorotheae. The sequence continues at coordinate 11,512 of NZ_KB903480.1, read as the reverse complement.
CTGTTACCAGGCTGGAAATTTTTAAACCGGCATCTTCAATGGTCAGCAGCAGGGAAAATGGACTGGTGGCTGAAATGATAAAAGTAACTATCGCAGTAGTAACCATGGTTTCTACAAAAATTTCCGGTAAGTCTTTCCACTTGATCGTTTTATACACGAAAAGACTAATAACCAAAGCATATAAAACCGCCACCGCAGCCGCCTCGGTAGGTGTGAAAAATCCACCAGCAATTCCACCAAGCATAATAACCGGCATAATCAATGGTATGAGGGCTTCTTTAAAAGAGAGTACCATCGTTTTTAAAGATGCTCTTTCGTCTTTTGGATAATTCTTTTTAGTACTTAAAATGAATATTAATATCATTAAGGCCAATGCCATTAAAATTCCAGGGATTACACTGGCCAGAAATAATTTCCCCACCGAATTTTCGGACATGGCTGCATAGATAATCAAGGGAATACTTGGCGGAATAATGGGCCCGAGCACAGAAGAAGCGGTAATTACCGAAGCAGAAAAAGGGGCATCAAAACCATTTTTCTTCATGGCTTTTAATTCAATTTCACCGAGTCCTCCCACTGCGGCCACTGCCGAGCCAGACATCCAGGCGAAAATAATACTGGCCACTACATTGGCATGTGCCAGGCCACCTCTAATGTGCCCCACCAGAATTCTGGCAAAATGAAAAATACGGTCGGTAATTCCCCCAGCATTCATCAGCCTACCCGCTAATAAAAACAAAGGGATGGCCAGGAAAACATAGGAATCTATTCCATTTACCATTTTGTGAGGAATGGAAGCCAGTGGAATATCTCCAAATAATAAAATGGCGACTGTAGCTCCTATCCCAAGGGCAAAGGCAATCGGTACTCTCAATAGTGCCAGTAAAAGAAAACTTATAATTAATATGATCAACATAGCTGAAAAAAGAATTTTATACCTCCTCCGAATTAATTAATGGGCTGCTGCTTTACCCTCAGTCCATTAAATTCTTCCTGTAAAAATTCCAGGGTAAAGGAAAGCATCAGGACCGATACGATGGGAAGTGGTACATAAAACCAGCCCTGGGAAATGCCCAGCATGGGTAAATCTGAATGCCAAAGTAAATAGACTACTTCTGAGGAGTAGAATAACAGGATAATTACAAATAATAAAATAATGCTGTAAGTGAAGCAGCCAAGTATATGTTGTACCCTGTTAGAAAGTCTGTCGGTGAAAATGGTGATGGCTATGTGAGCCTTCCGCTGATAGGTTAAGGCTGCAGCAAAAAAGCAAGACCAGACAAAAAGTAATCTGCTCAGCTCAATTGAGGCCAGAATAGGCACTTTAATGATGAATCTGGAAATGATTCCTAAGATGATAATCAGAAAAAACAGGATAGCTGTAATGTTGGTTATCCTGAAGAGTAGCTTGCTGAAAGTTAAGTTTACCTTTTTTATCATTTTTTTAAGTTAAAAAAAATTCTAATCATAATATAAATCCCTTTTTAAGGGTCTATTTAATTCAATTTTTTGTTGGTATAATTGATGTGTTTTTATTGCTTTTTTTAAATAGACTTTTTGATTTGCAGGGGTGTAAACTATTATGGAAACAGTACCTGATGACTAACCTGATAAATCCAGAATAAATAGTATTGAACCTTGATTCGGATAAATTTTTATTTCAGGTTCAACATTTTCTTAGGGTTTTATAGAATTCCCTGTCATTTTAAAATTTAAACCAATTTTTATTTTCATTCCTCAATTATGACAAAAGCAAAACCCATATTTATCCTATAAGAGAATTTAGCTGCTTCTAGCATCTCTATGTTATCTTGATAAGATAACTGTCCGTCAAAACTAGAGGCTTATCCCGGTTCCCCAGAGGCTATTTATCCCAAAAAATTATCTTTTTGTACTATTTTAAAATTTAGGAACAAAATGGAAAGCTTTTGGGATTTTTTGATAAAAATAAAGATGTGGAAAAATTACTGATTTAAAACAACAACATATATATTCGCTATTTTTTCGCTAAAATGTATATCCCATGAAAAGATAAGAATTGAAATACCATGAATTCATACTTTCTTTTGTATAGTTATAATTAGAATTAAAACTGTTATTTTTTCCGTATAGAATTGAACCTGATAATTCCAAAGTTAACCTTTTATAAGCTCTAAACTGATAACCTAAGGCACCACCAATACCATTGAATTTATTTTTAACAGAATATTTCTGAGCATTCATATCTTTGAAATTATTACCAATCTGATAATGTGCGTACGGAACAACCCCGATAAATAGTCCATTAAAATATTTATCCTTGTTTCGTCTAAAATAAGCTTTGAATAAAAGGTCTATTGATTTCCGATAAGGGAACTCTTTTTCCCACCAGACTTGATTAAGTCTTATTTCACCGGTAGTGATTAAGCCAATTTTTCTTTCATAGGACAAATTCAAACTACCTTTAATCTCATCAACAAAAATCCATCTTGCATAAGTAGGAAGGTTGAGTTTAAAATTGTTTTTGTCGAAATACTGCTCTTCTTGAGCAAAAACAAGACTACTGAGGAATAAAAAAAAGAAAGGTAAAAAAGAGTTTCATTTTATCAATGGTATGGTTATGAAAAACTATATTTTAAGATACAGATTTCAGAATAAAATTCAGAATTTTTATAATTTTTTAAGTGTAATATTCAGAATTATAGTAATATTTAAAATAATTTGAGTGTTATATTTTTTTGTTTTGGTTAAAACAAAAAAACCATACTGGTTAAGTAATTTAATCAGTATGGTTCAAGGAATTTATTTAGACAATTATCGACTGATGACTATTTGCCTGGTCAGTCGGGTATGATTTAACTGAAATTCCACAATATATAATCCATTTGGAAAAGCGCTGAGATTCAGATTATATTCAGAGATTCCTGTTATCTCCCTGAACTGAATCTCTTTACCCAATGCATTACGAACAATTAGTCCGATTTTTCCTTCATAATTACTATTGAAATTGATTACAAAATTTCCTGTTCCAGGATTAGGATAAATTCCAATTTCCGGCTCAGTTACGGTTTGTTCTTTAATCGAATTACTGGCTATTCTGGAGGAACTCCCTATAGTATAAGTGGCCACTCGCAGACTTCCTCCTGCATTGGTAAATGCCCCATTGGCATTGGTTTCTTCCAACAACAAAGTCCAGTTGCTACCATCGTTTGAGCCTTCCGCCCGGAAACTATTTACACTGGCCCAGGAAAACTTATGAATTTCTATCCCAGTTGGATTAACAGCATTTCCAGAACCTAAATCGAGGGTAATCTGGTGATTTACATTGCTGCCACTGCCAATCCAAATACCTCCAGCATCATTCGACTGTCCGTCAAAAGCCAGGAAGGAAGAACTTCCCGCACTTCCCGAAACAGCTACGCCTCCGGAGTTATTAGAAGAGAGGTTACCTGATGGCACAGAAGTTCCACCAGCCTTCCAGTCTATTTCCAATAACTTAAAGTTGTTCACATTTACTGAAGTATAGCGCAGGTAACGATATCCGGTTGGAGTGGTGGGGACAGTTACGGTAATCGCACTATTGGCCATAAAACCACCATCAACCGTAGTAGCTGTGATAGTAGCCGAGCCAGCAGAAATGGCTGTGACCAACCCACTGGAATTCACAGTAGCAACACTGTTATTGCTACTCGACCAGCTCACTGATGAGTTGGTTGCATTTGCCGGACTTACTGTTGCTGACAATTGCCCGGTTTCTCCTTCTTCTAAACTTAATGAAGTTGGGGATACACTTAAGCCACTTACAGCTACATTTTGGGCAGCCGAACCATATACTTCAAATTCGGTGATGCTATTCCAGCTATTTACAGAATTACCAAAACCAGTGTATCGGACATATCTGGCATTTTGATCGGCAAAATCGAAGCTTTCCAAATTCAGGGTATTTCCACTGGAACTCGCGGAAAAAACGGTGGTCCAGTTAGAGCCATCAGTCGAAAGGGCTAAATCGAAGGTGGACGAACGCTGGTTGCCATTGTAAAAGGCAATATCCACTGATTCAACCCAATAAGTATTGTCCAGTTCTACAATTAGCCACTGCCCATTACCATCAGCAGACCATCGGGTGCCTAAGTCATCATCATAGACATTGTCTGGCCCATTACCATCATTGGTGGAGGCTGTGGCATCAATAATGGGTAAATTTCCACCTTGGGTTGGAGTGGATACGGTGATGGTACTTGTGGCGGTAAAACCACCATCATTGGTAGTAACAGTAATATTTGCCGTTCCATCAGCCACCGCAATCACCAGACCACTTGCACTCACAGTGGCTACACTGGCATTGCTACTCGACCAGCTCACCGATGAATCTGTTGCATCCGATGGATTTACAGTTGCAACCAATTGACTGGTTTGCCCTTCCTCAAGGTTAATCGAGGTTGGACTAACCGCCAATCCGGTGACCGGGATATTTGAAGTGCCATAAGTGACGATCAATTCAGGAGGATTGCTGCCTTCCTTACTACTGATATTCACCATTACATCGCTTGTATTTGGATCTTTTATCATAAATGAAACCTGCCCATCCGATTGTGCAGCCACAAAAGTGGTTACATCGAACTCTCCCCAACCATTTACATTGGCACTTGCCAATTGACTTCCCGCTGAAGGCACATTGTTGGCATTAATTCCTCCTTCTGTCCAACTGTCATTATCTACGCCATATGCTACTACGGTCAGGTTGGCATTTCCATTCAGCCTTAAAGTGGCACTTGTAATATTTGAAATGCCACTCAGGTTAAATTTTAGGTAAGCTTCCCTGTAATAATCATCACTTGGAGAGTTTTTCACTACCAAATTATTGTCCGAACCATAATTATTTCCACTAAAAGTACCTGTTCTTACATAAGCATCTGCCGTAGGGTTTAAAGTAGTGGTGGTAGCATTGCAGCCTGATGCACAGTTAACTGTTATGTTACTTGTAGCCGTAAACCCGCCATCTGCTGTGGTAACTGTAATTGTAGCTGACCCTGCCGATAAACCACTCACCATCCCACTGGAATTTACGGTGGCTACTGCCGGGTTACTTGATGACCAACTTACTGACTGGTTAGTGGCATTAGCCGGACTTATGTTGACAGATAACTGGCTGCTTTGCCCTTCATCAACACTGACAGTAGTTGGAGCAACACTTATTCCGGTAACCGGAATATTCTGCTGAGCCCCAGAGCCATTGATTCGAAGTTCTGTGATGCTGTTCCAGTCGTTTACAGAATTACCATGTCCCACAATCCTAACAAACCGGGCATTTTGATCTGGAAAATCAAAATTTTCAAAATTTAAAGAATTGCCGCTGCTCGACCAGGAGAACACAGTTGTCCAGCCCGAGCCATTTTCAGACAATTGAACATCAAATGAAGTGCTTCTTTCATCGCCCCGGAAAAAAGCCATATCCACCGACTCCACCAAATAAGTATCGTCCAATTCATGTGTCATCCATTCCCCATCTCCTTCCGCAGACCAACGGGTGTTTAAATTATCATCATAGGTGTTTTCGGGAATATTTCCATCGTGAGTAGAAGCCGTAAAATTTACTACTGGCAAACCGCCATTGCCCTGGGGTGGTGGTGGGTTTGATCCACCATAAACATCACTAAAAGATTTACCAATTTTCACATCATCAAACCAGGTATAACAATCATTGCCTGGAGCCCAGCTTCCATCTCCTCCGCCATGAAAAGTAGAAAAATAAAAATTATCCACCTGATCTCCGTTGGTCACAAAACGGATATTTTGAACTAACAATGCTGGTACGCCATCTATCCATAATTCAACCTCTCCATTTTTTAAACCTGGAGTATTCACTTTCACCCTTTGTGTAATGGTGTACCATTGCCCTTTTTGGAAATGGAAATTGTTACCTTTGGCAGTTTTTAGATTAAGGTCATCTCCACATGAGCCCGATTTATCCATGTGGTAAAGGTATAAAACCGCACGACCACCCTGGCGCCACATTAAGCGAGCCGTAAATCCGTTGGTGCCGGAACAGGAAGAACAACCGCTACAATTGTTCCCTCCGGCCAGTCCGGGTAGTTTTCCGCCTTCATTACTTCCTCCCCAATCGAAATTATCCGAAAACCGAACCGAATAAGATACATAATACTCATTGGCTGGTGGAATTCTCAAAGGAGCCTGCGCACCGGTGTTCCCAGGACCGTAATTGCCAGCAGGATATTTAATCCGAATTGATTTATTCCCGGAATTAGCAAACTGATTGTCCACATAAACCCTCGATTGGTTGAATCCATTTACCCATTTAGGATCAAATCCATCGTTTACCCAGTTTTGTTGCACATACTGGTGTTCATCACTGTAATTTTCAAAGCTTGTCTGGTCAATTATCTGGCTATACCCGGAAAGATATAGCATGAAAAGCCAGACCAAAAATGTCGTTTTTTTCATTTTCATTAATATTTATTTTTGATTGACGAATAATCTCTGAATGTATAGGATTATTTTATAAGAACATCTTTCTGATGTTCAGAAGCCTTTCCATTCTGTACCATTGAAACAAATTGATAAAAAAATGGAAAGTAGGGGAAAGTAAAAAATGGAGTTTATTTCTTTCCTTCCAGGTCGTTCAAATAATCGGAAGGGGAATAGCCAAAGTGCTTTTGAAATGCTCTTGTGAAATTAGGATGATTCCTGAAACCTACCTGATAGGCGATTTCCGATATGCTGTAGGCTTTTGTTTCTAATAATTTGAGGGCATATTTTAATCGGTAGGCTCTGATAAATTCTTTTACGGTTTGCCCGGTAAGTGCCTGAAACTTACGGTATAACTGGGTTCGGCTAAAGCCCAATGCTCTGGCAAACTCATTTACCCCAAAATCGGGATTGGCCAATTCCTTTTCGGTGATTTCCATTACCTTTTTTATAAACTGATCGTCCATTGAGGCGGTGGTAATATCCTTTGGTTCCAGACTCAGGTTATTGGAAAAATAAGCCCTTAACTTTTTGCGGTTGTTAATCAAATTGAATATTCTGGCTTTGAGTAGCAGCAGATTGAAGGGTTTGGTCACATAATCATCAGCGCCTACATTCAGCCCTTCTACTTCAAATTTGGTGGAGGCCCTGGCTGTTAGTAATATGATGGGAATATGGCTGGTAGTGACATTAATCTTAAGCTTATTGCACATTGTTATACCGTCCATTTCCGGCATCATCACATCACTGATAATAATATCCGGAATCTCACTTTCGGCAATTTTCAAACCTTCTGCTCCATTTGCCGCTTCTTTCACTGTAAATTCAATGGAAAGTTCCTCCATAATATATTTCCGGATGTCTTTATTATCCTCTACTATTAACAAAACTGGTTGCTCTCCCTCCTGAGTTGAGGTTGAATTGCTGATCTCGCTTTCCACCGAAGCATCTGACTGTTCAATTATTGCATCAATGGCTGTACCTGAAGCCTTTTCCTTTCTTTCCTGTTCCGATGATTGCATTTCCGGCTGGTTTAAGGGAATGCTGAGTTGGAAACAAGTACCATGGTTTTCTTTTGAAGTATCGCTCTTTACCTGAATTTCTCCATTAAAAAGCTCCACCAGCTTTTTGGTAAGGTAAAGTCCTATTCCCGTGCCACCAGAACTTGATTGCCCAGAAGGGTTATTACTGTAAAAGCGGTCAAATATTTTGCCCAGTGCTTCTTTGGGAATTCCCTCACCCGTATCCTTTATTTTTATGGATAAACCAGCATTTTCCTCCCCTGGATTCAAAACAGCTATTTCCAAAGAAATTTCCCCTTTCGCTTCTGTAAATTTTATGGCATTCGATAAAAGATTGTAAAGTATTTTTTCCAGTTTATCTTTATCGAAAAAAGTCTGGTAGCTATCTATATTGCTATGGAAGTGGAGATGAATTCCTTTATCCCTCGCCAGCAGAAAAAAGGACTCGGTTAATTCTTTGATAAAAATAATAATATCACCACGAGATAATTCCAGTTGGGTATCTCCAGACTCAATTTTTGAAGTATCCAATAACTGGTTGATCAACTGCAGCAACCTTCTGGCATTTCTCAACATCAGTTGGAACTGTCCTCCATAATTCTTTATGGGTGTATTCTGGTCCGGATCAGTCATCACTTTTTCAAGTGGATTAATCACCAGCGTAAGTGGTGTCCGGAATTCATGTGTAATGTTGGAAAAAAAGTTAGTTTTCAATTGATCCAGTTCGGTCAGTTGGGATACATGATTGGAAATCTGCTCCTTTTGTAATTGTAATTCTTCATTGACTTCCATCAATTCTGCTGTTCGCAATTTTACTTTCCTTTCCAGTTCCAGATTATGTTGTTTGTAATTTCTTGTCCTGATTTTATAAAAAGCATAGAAACTAACTACAACAAGGGCAATGGCTAAAAACCTGAACCAGTTAGTTTCCCACCAGGGTGGACTGATAATAATCGTCAGTGAGGCTCCTGATCTATTCCATTTTCCATCATTATTACTGCCAATCACCCTGAAAGTATAAGTTCCCGGGTCCAGGTTGGTATAAGTAGCCGATCGCTGATTATCTACATAATTCCAGTTTTTTTCAAAATTTTCGAGTTTAAAGGCATATTGATTATTACCAGGATTTAGAAAATTGAGCACCGCAAAGGCAATGGTAAAAACAGAATGCTCGTAGGATAAATACAGGGTATCTGTTTCACTAATGTGCTTGTGTAAGGGAGATTGCAGGGGATCGATTGGGACATCTTTATTAAATATTTTGAAACCGGTAAAAACCACGGGAGGAATAAACTCATTTTCGGTGATACTATCGGGATGGAAAAGATTAAATCCATTTTTCCCACCAAAATACATCTCCCCATTTTTGTTCCTGAAAGTAGCCTTGGTGTTAAATTCTTTCCCCTGTAAACCATCTTCTACATTAAGGTTTTTAAATACAGGATCTTCGGGAATTGTGACTGCATCCTGAAGTTTGGATATGCCATTATTGGTACTGATCCACAAATTACCACGATCGTCCTCCAACAAGCCATGTATATTATTATTGGTGAGACCATCTTTCTCTTTATAAACTTTAAAAGTTTCGGTGAATTCCTGAAAAACATTCAATCCATTGCTGGTACCTACCCAGATATTCCCTTTTGAATCTTCCAGAATATTAGTGACACCATTGGCACTAAGTCTTGGAAATTCCCCCAGGTGTGTGTTAAATTTTTTGAATTTACGATCATCTTTTTTCAATCTGTACAGGCCATTATGAGTTCCAAACCAATAATTCTCCTTCCTATCCTGTAAAATGATATTAGTCCTCTCAGGAATGGATACCAGTTCTTCATATTGAAAAGTCCCTTTCCTGTTCCTGTAAACTTTATTTCCTGAAAGGATGATATCACCGTTTTGGTCAAGATAAATTTTTTCAATTCTGTTGCCGAAAACCTTGAAATCCTGCCGGTTATTAATATTCCATAAGGTTTTATTATTGTTTAAAATATTGAGCCCTCCCCGGAACGTCCCCAGCCAAAGATTGCCTTCAGCATCAAGTCCCATTGTCCTGATCACATCATCTGTAATTTGATCACTGAGTATTTCCTCAAAATGATTATTTGCCCTGTTGAACCGGTTAAGCCCTTTCCCATCAGTGCCAATCCAGACAATGCCTTCATTATCTTCTTTAATACATAATACATTATTTCCACTAAGGCTGTTTTTATTGGGTTGATGCTGAAAATGGACAATTGGTTTGGCATTTTTATTATAAAAATTTACTCCGCCAATATTAGTGCCCAGCCACACAATACCATCGTTACTTTGGTAAATGCACTGAATGGAATTATCGTTTAAACTGGTATCATCAGCGGGTTCATGGGAATATCTGGTAAATTTCCGGGTTTGTTTGTCCAGCACATAAAAACCGCCTGATTCTGTGCCGATAAGGAGGTTGCCTTCCTCATCTTCTTCCAATGCATAAACCACCTTATTGCGGGTCAGTCCTTCAATTGGAATCACCAATTCCTTTTTAATATCCAGAAAATATAATCCCGTCTTTCCATGTGTACCTATCCAGTAATGCCCATCACTATCAATTAAAAACTGGTTAATGTTTCCATAAATATTGCTGTCAAAATAATTGAGTCTGATAAAACTGTCTCTTTCAGGATTGTAAAACTGAATACCTGTTTCGGAAACTACCCACAACCTGTTTTGATGATCTTCTCCAATAAAAACCACCTGATTATCTTTAATAGTTCTCAGGTTCAGACTATCCGATTGGTAATATTTAAAGGTTTGTGTTTGGGGATTAAAATATTCCAAACCTTTGTCTGAACCTAACCACAGATTACCTTTTTTGTCTTCATAAATGGTCTGAACGGTGTAAACACTAATACTTTTCGGATCATTTTCATCTGGCAAATAGTTGATGAATTTGTCATTTGCTCTATCGTATAAACTTAATCCTCCTCCAGCAGAACCTATCCATAAATTACCAGATTTGTCTTCAAAAATGGCCTGAATAAAATCACTTGATATACTGCCTAAAATTTCGGGATCGTGCTTATGGACCTTTAAACCATAACCATCGTACTGATTAAGCCCATCGAAGGTGCCAAACCACATAAATCCTTTATTATCCTTGAGAATGGCAGTAACATGACTTTGGGAAAGACCATCCTCACTAGTTATTTTGTTAAACCGGACCGGTCTGTTTTGGGCAAGCACAAGCCCTGGTAAAATACCAAATAGGTAAATCAGGAAAATTGAAGGTGATGATCGCATTTTTTCCCTTTTGTTAGTATGATAAGGTGTTAATTGTATTCAGGTAAATTTTGTCTAACCCTTTCTAATCAGTAGTTTCTTAAAAAAATTTCTCCAAATTTACTACAAGGAAACCTTTTCCTTAACTGAAATATATAGCATAATTTTCTAACAACCTTATAACATTGTATTGTCAAAAAAAGAAAGGTTAAAAAGTCTGACATTCACTCGGATACACATTGTTGGAGGTTACTGTTTTAAATTCTTAAAATTTTTACCAAATTAATGTTCTCATGACTAAGAAGGATTAAAGACACTATCAATAAGTCTGAACTTTTGAAGTTACTGCGTAACCTGCATCCATAATACCGAACAAGGTCTATTTTGGTATTCCCAAAATAAGAAATTGAAAGGCTTAAATTATTATGGTGTAAAGTTGAAATATCTATCGATTAATTTTCAGAAGTTTTTATTCCAATAGCATTAAGTTTTTCAGCAGGTACTGAATCTGAATAAACTGCAATCTGGTCTATTCCCCATCCGTTAGATCGACCACCAATATAAATATGATTGATTCCTTTTTTCAATTCGAAAGCCCTAACTCCCCAATCGAGCCAGGAAAGATTTCCATCTTTCAGGGAATCACCCTGCCTTTTAACCACAGGCTCAAAAACACCTTCATGATACGTCCGGGCATCTACCAGATAAAGCCAGGTATCGTTATCTCCATCCACCTTTTCATGATGATTTTTCTGATTGATATAATACAT
>NZ_KB903479.1 GCF_000379765.1 Flexithrix dorotheae DSM 6795 | reverse complement strand
AAGGGCATAATATTCCCATCCGTTTGCTGGAAACGGTTTTTCCTTCCATATTTTATAAAACTTCTGCCCATATCACCGCAATTCTGGGAGAACCTCTTGGTCTTGGGTATTCCTCTGCAGTATACATTTTCCCCTTTTTGCAAACCGGGCAAATATCCGGATCAATTCCTTTGGTGATCCTGAGGATATCCTTTACGGTAAACACTGGTTTTTCCTCCGCTTCTGGCATGCCCAGACTTTCCCTTACCTTGGGCAGGGTNATTTTTTTAACCCGTGTGGAAAGGAAACCATAATGTCTGATTTTACAAAACCTTTTGGGTAGCACATGGAGTAAAAACCTGCTGATAAACTTTTCAGCTGGCAAAGTGAGCAGTTTCTTCTGGTTGTTATCAGCCCTGTCCAGATAGGAAAAAGTGACACTTTTATCGCCAATATGTTTGATTCTGTAATTGGATATAGCAATTTTATGGGTGTACCTACCAAGATACTCCAGCACAAAGTCAGGATTGGAAAAAGGCCTTTTGGTATGCACCACCCAATTGATTTGATAGAGTTTTCTTTTGAGTTTCCAGAAAACTTCAGGGTTGTGGAGTGTAGCAATTTTCCCTTCCAGTTTCAGTTTTTTATCCTGATAAAGCCAGAGCAGTTTCTCCATGAATTTGCCCCGGAAAGTTTTCGCCAGCGCCTTGAGATGGAACAGGAACCTGCCCTTACTTTTCGAAGTTTTCCATTCCCCATTTTCACCGATTCCCCCAGCAGGAACGATTGTATGAATATGGGGGTGATACAGCAATTGTTGTGTCCAGGTATGTAGGACAGCAATCATGCCCATTTTAGCCAGAAGTTTTTGTTTGGGGTCTTTAGAAAAAGTATCCAAAGTTTCCCAAGCCGAAGTAAACAATACGTTGTAGATCAGTTTTTGATTTTGCAAACAGATGACACGTAGTTGAGCCGGCAGCGTAAAAACCAGATGAAAATAAGGGACTGGTAAAAGATCATACTTTCTTTCCAGTATCCATTTTTCTTTATTCACACCCTGACATCCGGGGCAGTTTCTATTACCGCAAGAATTGTAATACACCTTAATATGCCCGCAGTGATTACAGCAAGACTTATGGCCACCTAATATTTTAGTACGGCATTGCCGGATGTTTTTGATGAGTTGAAGTTGTTCAATACTTACCCTATTGTTTTGGAGATAATCATCCCCAAATTGGTTGAACACTTTAGCCATGGAAGGCATGGCTACTTCTCCCAGGAGTCCAGCGGGCTAAAGGCCTTGATCAGCGGCACATCACTGATATGCAAATAAATAATGGTGGTTTGAATGGAACTATGTCCCATCAGGTGTTGGAGCGTTTTCAGGTTGATGCCTTCTTCCAGGGCATGAGAAGCAAAACAGTGGCGCAGGATATGGAGATTGACTTCCTTTTGAATCCCGGCTCTTTTCACAGCAGCATTCAGGGCATGGCGAAGCCCACCAGCACTCATGGGAGTTCCTTTCAATCTTCCATTAAACAGAAAAACTTTGGGTCGATAACTTCGGTAATAAGCCCTGAGTTCCTCCAATACTTTTTTGGAAAGTACAGTCAATCGATCTTTACCACCTTTACTTTGATTGATGCGCAGTTGGCATTTTCCATCTTTAGTGAGTAAATCGGTAATTTTTAACCGTAGAATTTCTCCCCTTCTCAGACCTGAAGAGTAGAGTAATCGGAACATTACCCGGTGCTTTTTATTGAGACAGGAGTTGAAAATCAGGGTCAGTTCTTCCCTGCTGAGTACCTGAGGCAGAGTCGGTTTTTCTTTGGGGTAGGGAATTTGAGAGGCCATACCCACATCCTCTGCCATATGCTGATAATACCAGCGAAGTCCAGCAACGTAGATCTTAATCGTCCGCCAGTTGCGTTGTTTTTCCACCTGTAGATCATGTAAAAAATCAATCACCTGATCAATTTCCAATTCCCTTGGTAGACAACCATGAAATTCCATCAAGCCCCTAACCCCACGAATATAATTTCGAATAGTTTGCTCAGATCGATTGGCAATACGTAATCTTCTTTCAAAACATTCCAATACACGTAACCCTTCAGGTAATTGACAAATTAGCTTTTTCATAATGTTATATGGTTTGGTAAAACCACAGCATAACATTATTTCAGGTTTCTGCTAATTTTGCTACCTTTAGGTTTGGTTCAACATCAACTAAACTCCAATCACGGTTGACGCAACCGCTCACGAGTTTAGTCATCACGTTATACATAAATCCACTAAAATGATAAAGATTAAATTCATTTATAATTTGGCTTTACTTGTTATGTTGTTCTCTTGTATAAAAGAGACTAAAAAGTCCTACCTAATCGAAAAGGAATTAGATCCAGTAGTAAGTGGAGCTTGGATGATGCATGATTATACATTTGAAAATGATGATGATTTTAGAATAGGTTTTGTGAAGGGAGCTGGAGTATCCAGTCATCATGATTTAATATTCTATGGCTATAAAAACCAGAAATTAATTGAGAATGAAAACTTTTATTGGAAAGTCAATTCTATAGAGTATTCCCCAGAGGAGATTGAAAAAAATAATAAAACAAAATATCATTATTCTAAGGGAGGAGAAAACTACTATGGAAAAAAAGTTAAGATTGAGTTCTTCGAAAAAAACAAAGTAATTTTTACCAGAGATAAGATATATATTCCTAAACCACTTGAGGTAAAATTTAGATTAAATGGTGAATCCGTTCAAAGTAACAATGTGTCTGAACCGATTCTAAAACCCCAAAAGGATATCTTAGAACTTGAATGGAATATTGAATCTCATAATTCAAAATTAATGCTAATGCTAATCAAGTCTCCTGCGAAAAATAAAGTAGGAGAACCCTGCTATAATATAGAGAAAGTAGACCAACGTTGGTTAAGGCGAGAGATCAGATATTTCTTTGTTGAAGATACGGGCAAGCTTACTTTGGACAAATGCTTTTTTGAAGGAATCATAGGTGACATGGTTCATGAGGATGATTTAGTTTTTTTGTCGCTAAGTAGAGGTAATTTACATAAATTTACTAATAACGATAAAAAGTTCATAATATATGACCTTTCAAGAGGTTCTATCGGATTCAAAATAGAATAAATATGCATAATAATAAGGGACCAAATTCATGTGGGTCCTGGGGATCCCACTGAATTTTTTCTTGTGTTGAACAAACCTAATGGGGGTTAGGTCCGGAAAAAGCGCTGTGTAATTTCAATATTTTTCTTGCTTGTAGGAGAGCTTTTTTGGTGGGGGTGATTTTGTTTGGAGTAGCTGTTGTATAAGGGATGCCAAGTAGATTTTATGCCAAAAAAGCCAGGATTACCCAAAGGGTGATACCACAATGTTCCTATACAGCTTTGCTACTCATCTGCTAGAAGATGGCCACAGTGGCGTTCCACACAGATTTAAGGTATGTTCAGGTTCTATTAGGGAACAATAGTACCAGAACGACAGAAATTTATACTCATGTAGTGGTAAAAAGCATCAAAAAAATTAAAAATTTATTAGATTAGGGAAAATTAAAATATAGTGAGAGTAAAGTGCGCTGGTGGGCTTTACTCAATTGTTACCAGCAATACTTGTAATACTAAAATGACCCCAACTGAGAAACTGAAATCCATCCTTGACAACCAGTATGAATCCGAAGACGGTGACGCATACAAGGTAGAACTGCTTGAAGGCATGGGTCAACCTGAGATAGAACAACTCAAAAAGACTTTGCCGAACCAAAACTTACCAACTGAAATTGAGGAACTTCTTAAGTTCTGTCGTGGCTTTGAGTTTTATGGTTTGGAGGAAGTTAGATTTGACTCATTTGGTCATTTCGGATTTGAAGAAGTTTTCCCGAACTCGATTCAACTTGCAGGTGATGGATTTGGCAACTTTTGGATGCAAGATATTGATTCTAAAGGCAACTGGAATGAGGTGTATTATGTCTGCCACGACCCTGCTGTCATTGTCAAGCACTCTGATAACCTAACACAATTCATCGAACACGTGGATGAATTTGGACGTGTAGGCGGAGAATCAAACCTTGATACAATTCACGAACAAATCGTATTTGACATCTGGAACGAAAAGGTCGGGATCATGGAACGAAATGAACGTGATTACGATTTTGAATCAACTATTGAACTTCCAGAGGCATTTTTAATTGCTGACCTAACGAACGAACCAATAAAGACAGGTTTTGCCTGGGGGAAGTTTGGTGCCAACTCTAGGATTATACGGCCAACTGATGAGCCCATTTGGGTCGTTGAAAAAAAGTTCAAACAAGGATTTTTTGCAAGACTCTTTAACCGAAGAGGAAAGTGAAAAGCTGGTAACAAATGCTATGAATGAATGGGGTTTCGGTGGTCAGGAAATTGTCGTGGGGTTGGAAGGGTTCAGCCAGTTGCATTACTGCAGGGACTGCCTGCCAGACTGGTATTTAAAATCGTTTCAGGCAAAGATCCGGTCTGGAGGGACCCGGATTGCTGCCCAAAATGTAAGCAGGGTAAAATGAGTGCTAAAACCATTCTTGATCCTGTTTGACCTGGAATAAGGAGTAAATGTTCTTTGGCAGATGGGTAAATCTAATTGAAGTAACAGCTAAATTTATTTTGGCAGGCTCAACTATGTCTTTAAAAAAAATACAGAGGAAAAATTCAAAACAGATGAAACCACAAACAGCATATTTAAAAATTATCCTTCAAAATTTATCGATAAACAAAAATCAAAGCAAAAGAAATACCCATAGGAAACAGCCTGCTAAGGCATAGTCCAACGATAGTTTTATAACATATTTGCTGAAGCTGAATTTTCAGTATCATTCTACCATTAAATCACATCTTTTCATTAGATTTATACCGAAGGTTTTAAGCAAACATGCTATAAAACACTAAATGTTGGAATTAATAAAAATGAACGATTTAGTTGAACTGATTCCATTATTTATACTACTCGGACTTTTGAATAGTTTAGTAGGGTTGCTAAAAACCCGCTATGGAAATCATAAAATAGTTTCTATTCTTACTAGTCCGCGAGCTGTTTACCTACTATTAATAGGATGGACAGCTTACGGATTTTTAACTAATCTTGATTACTCGCAGCAATGGGGTTGTATTATTTCTCATGAGCCAATATTCTCCATTGAAAATATTATTTTCAGTGGAATAGCTATTGGATTAATAAGTATTGGAGGAGGAGTTTCTAATAAACAAATCGGGACTCTTATTTTGTTAGCTGAATTAATATTTTGGCTTTTTAAACTCTTCCTAATTAAAGGTGGATATGTAGTTGGATTTGGTGGAGTCCCCTCGATTGAGGTACTCTCGTTCGACATAATAGCTTTGACATTACGATTGCTATTGTTAAGTCAAGTCAGTCAATTATATATAAGAAGTATTTGGATTTTGACATTAGCTTTTATCATTATGGGAATAAAGGTTCAATTTTTTAGATGGTAATTAAGAAAATAAAACTAAGCACAATAATAAGGGACCAAATTCATGTGGGTCCGGGGGATCCCACTGAATTTTTTCTTGTGTTGAACAAACCTAATGGGAATTATGTTCGGAAAAAACGCTGTGTAATTTCAATATTTTTCTTGCTTGTAGGAGTGCTTTTTTGGTAGGGTGATTTTGTTTTGAGTAGCTGTATTATAGGGGATACCAAGTAGATTTTATGCCAAAAAAGCCAGGATTGCCCAAAGGGTGATACTACATATGTTCCTACACAGCTTTTACTCATCTGCTAGAAGATGGCTACAGTGGCGTTCCACACAGATTTAAGGTATGTTCAGGTTCTATTAGGGAACAATAGTACCAGAACGACAGAAATTTATACCCATGTAGCGGTAAAATGCATTAAAAAAATTAAAAATTTATTAGATTAGCCAGTATAATTATAATGCGAATATCAACCACTCTAAGTGTGGTAGATAGGGAAATGTTGGGTAACAATTGTAAATTTCTTCTAATCTAATCAGCAAATTTTTATTCATGGGTTTGACTTCCTTAAAAAAAGTTCGACTAACAATATTTATAATAACTCTTCTGTTAGATTTGATTTTTCTTTTAAGAAACTGGTCTATTGGCACTTCAACAAATCTCTATAAAATTACAATACCTTTCACAAATGAGGATTTTGCATTTTATACTACTCAAAAATTTTGGATTCAGGCTTTTCTAATTATGATACTCATATTATCGATAACTTTTATATGGTTTGAAGTCAGAAAAAAGTAAACTTTGAACTTATTTACATAGTAATGAAGTACAAGTTAACCTCAATTAAAAGTATAACTCTTGATTTGGAATAGAAACAAATACAAAATTGTAGATCAGAACAAAATTCAACTTTCTGGATTAGTTTCAAAATATGGGTTGAATAAATCAGGAACCCTCTTCGCAATTCTACATCCTAACAAGATGGATGAGTCTTGGTATAATTATAGGTTAGTAGGGATTTCTCTTGACAAAGGAATTTTATGGGAACACGAAATATCTGACTTTAAACCTAACGAATTGAGAATCTCAGATAACGGGGATGCGTACATAAGTTATGAAAATGAAATAAGACAAGTATCCCAGGATGGAAAGATTCAAAAATCAATAATATTCAAAGTAGATTCGAATCAAGAAATTGGAAGCTTCGCTCTTATAGAAGACGGATTTATCATAACCCTCCAAGGAAAAGATAGACCAAATGCAAAAGTACAACGGACTACATTTGATGGGAAGATAATTTGGGAATCCTCAATCTCAACAAAAGATATATCCTATAAAGGATTAGTTCAAATGAGTGCAAAAAATGATTGGAAAGCCAAAGAGATGCCTCCTTGGAATCCAAAATCTTGGAATTGTTTGATTAATAACGAAATAATTATTTCAGAAGGGAATCTTCTTGTCAATTACTTTGAATTCCCAGGCAGTGGAATTGGTATGTCTTTTTGTTTAAACATTGAAACTGGGGATATAAAATGGACAACAAAACCAGCTCCATTTGAATCTATTTGTGGCCTAAAAGATGGTAAATTCTTAATTGGTCATCAAGGATATGGAGCTTTTGACACAAATTTATATAGTAAAGATGGGAAGATAATAGAAAGATGGAAATCGGTTGGTGCATCTGTTGTTAATTCTAATGATGAAATCTTTGCCATAGAAATGGATAATCATTCAGATTCAAAATTACATTTCGTAGAACTGAAGAAAGGAAGTGAAGTAAAAAAAGGTAAGAGAGTTCCGGGTTATTATATAATTCATCCTGTACTTGACGATTTAGGAAATATGGTGTTTTGGAGAAATAATGAGCTAATAATCATAGATAATAAAGGAACTTTGCATAAGCTATTTACTATTAAACCAACTGACCGAGATTGGACTTCTGATAGAATGTTATTACATAAAAACGGAACTTTGGTATTTTCAATAAATGAAAATTTGTATGTACTCAAAACTACTCTTGGAAACCTTGAAAAAAGTTCTTGGCCTTGTAAATACTCAAATAATGAAAGAAATCCAACTATAAAAAGAGAGGTTAATAATAAGGGACCAAATTGTATCGTTACCACCAATTAGAAAAATGAAAATAAGACTAATATTTATATTGCTTGGAATATCAGTAATAGCTTGTAAGAATAATTCAGATTCAAAAGAGGAAAAAGAATTAACTAAGACTGAAATTCAAGCCGAGACTAAAATTCCTATTAATCAAGTTGAGAAGGAATTAGAAGAAAAGCCAAGTACTGACTGTAAGTGTTTTAATGGAATAGGTTCATCAGAAGACGATAAACCGATTATCATTTCAAAATTCTCAAACGGAACTTCTTTAAGTCTATGTGGATATTTTGATAAAGAAAAACAAGACAAAGGACTGATAATGTCTGAGTTCAATATCTTTAATTGTAAGACAGGAAGTTCTTTAGTAGAATATGGAGCAGTTCAGACTTGTAGAATAGAGCAGAAAAAAGATTCTCTTATTATTAGGGAACTTAAATACTTGCCAGTTGGTAAAAATTGGAACTGGGAACTAATACAAATTGCAAGACAAGAAATAACGCAAAAAGAAGGAGAAATTATCGTTTCTAATCAAATTCCTGAAACTGGAAATTTTGACATTAACAAAACGACTCAAATAGAGTTTTTAAACTCTTTGAAAAGGGGTGGTGGATTCGACTCTGAATGGGAATCTGATTTGGGAAAACTTGAGGTTTTATCTTTACTTGGGAATGATGAAGCCTGGGAGATTCTTAAAAATTATGAAGACTTCACAGGAGCAAAAACTGATGGAGCTCTTGCCGAACAATGGAAAGATGCGATTGCGACAATCGAATGGATAAAAGAAAAATAAAAAGGTGGTAATAATAAGGGATCAAATTCATGTGGGTCCTGGGGATCCCACTGAATTTTTTCTTGTGTTGAACAAACCTAATGGGGGTTAGGTTGGGAAAAGGCCCTGTGTAATTTCCATTTCAGTATTCATTTTTAGGGTAATCAATAGCCCGGTTTGGCAGATTTATGTTGCCAGGGGCATAGCAATCCCATCCGTTTGCTGGAAACGGTTTTTCCTTTTGATTTTTACAACACTTTTACCCACATCCCTCTCCACCAGGCTATACGGTTGCAACAATTTATTAAACCAAAAAGGCTCATTTCTTTAAAATTCCCAAATACTCAATCCATGGTCCTACTTCAGATTGGTATTGTTTTGCCATAACTCTGGTGATTTGGGAAATATGACCTAAGTCGTGAACTACCCAGGTGGATAGAAGCTCTTTTAGATTAACTTCACCTAATGCTGGATGAACCCCTTTTTGCTGTAATTTGGAGTCATTGATTTGTAGGGATTTTAGTTCCTTTAAATTTTCAAGTCTAATTGCGCTAAACTCTTCCAATAATTCTTCAATGGGTCTTGTATTATCTTCTTTCAATTGGGCAAATCTATCAAATGGCTCAAATGTCTTGTGCTCTGAATTTGAAAGAATAATTTTTGTTCTTTGAAGCCAATCAGTCTTTTCCCCATGAATGAGATGTCCTAATACCTCATATGGGCTCCAGGTATTTTCTCCTTCATTATTATTCACCCATTCTGCTGATAATCCATTTAGTAAAGATTCCAATACTAAAGGAGTTCTACTAAGTATTTCAATTGATTTTTCTATCTCAAAAGTCATGATTTATTGCATTAAGAGTTTTTATGTTTTTAGGATAGCGGTCACTGTTTAACAACTCCTACCGTATTAGTTTAACATTAATGCAGTGAACCACGTTCTAAGCTGAATGCATTCTATCAACCGGCTTGCTCAATACTTTAAAAATGAAATCGGGGAAAAAACGACTCATAAACTTTAATTGGCTAGCTTGTCCGGGGCATATTTCATATTTGTCTTTGGAAAAACCTTTTAAAAATACGGCTACCATATCTTTTAATGGCATAGGTGTAGAACCTTTCATATCATCTGCATGAAACTGGGAAAGTAATTCTGTATCAGTAGCCGGAGGTGCCAGTTCAAATACTTTGATAGAAGTGTTTTTTAATTGTACTCTTAAAGACAAAGTATAGGAATGTAGTGCAGCTTTACTGGCACAATATACTGGAGTAATAGGCAGAGGTACAAATGCTAAACCAGAAGATACGGTAACTGTGGCGGCATTTTTCTTTCCCTTAAGCAAAGGTAAAAAGGCATCATTCATCCAAATGGTTCCTTTTAAATTGATGTCTAATTCTTTAGTTAAATCACTATCAGACAATTTGTGATCCTGCAGATTTATAGTGCACATAATGCCCGCATTGTTAATCAAAATATTCAGCTCAGGAAATTCTTTTTCTACCTGCTGATATAGCTTTTTTATATCCTCAGGATTACCTACATCGCTTTTAATGGTGATTATTTCCTCAAATTCATCTTTTACTTTTTGTAATTTTTCCGCATTACGTCCGGTAATAATGACTTTATTATTTCTTTTTAAAAACTCTTTAGCCATCTCCAGTCCAATACCGCTTGAACCTCCAGTTATTAAAATTGTATTTTCGCTTAGTTTCATGGTAGTTTGTTTTTCCAACTAATCTAATCAATTTTTAAGGCATAGCCATAATTTTGGGCTGAGCATAATTTAATCACTATATGAAATGGAAAAGAAAACCAATCCCTGAGGGTTTTCCAGCGTATAGTATTTCCTGGCTGTTCCGAAAAAGGATTGAAAAATGCACTATGGTTGAAATCAAATACTTTAATTACGATTAACAAAATTGTTAAACGTTACAGAACAAACAATTTCCAGGAAAAAGATCTTAGTGCAAATTTGCACTAAGGTAGGGAAGAGCGGAAAATTGATGAATATGATTGAATTGAGGGTAATGGAAATTTTACATTTCATTTTTTTATGAAATGTTTTAAATGCTTTGAGTAAAAGCTCTATGAGGCCTATTAATAAGGAAAACTGATAGATAAGGAAGATGGTAGGAAATTGGAGTAGGAGAGGGACTAAAACTGAATTAATTATGAAAAAAGAATAAATAATCTTCTAAGGGTTAAAGGTATAAATCACTTGAGTTTCAATATTCTTTTCCTGGAAAATTCTGTCAAAATCATAAATATGTATACTCAAAGATTTTTTTCTGTTTTTGAGAAATAAAAGAACCTCTTCACGGGCCCATGCATATTCCTCAAGGAAATTATTAAACCTCCTCCCTTTTAATTGTGCTTCATGAGCTCTTTTCAAATCCAGTTTGGTAAAATCTTTAATTTTATGCTTGTGCTCCAACAAGATAGCAATATCAATATCTGACATGGTTTCCTGGGTAGATAAATAACTTCCAAATAACATTACTTTCAAAACTCTGTATAGATAATAATCATCTGAATTTACCTGATGAACCCTTTCCAGAAACCCTTCTAATAATTTTTTAGCAGTAGTTCTCTTAATTGGTTTCGAAGCAGAAGCCATGGCATAGGCATTACCTTTTATAGTGGTTTGAAAGTAGGTTTTACCGTTTCTGGTAATTGGAATGATATATTTTTCTGAAACCAGACTTTCCACTAAATCCATTGCCTTTTGGACATCTATATTAAGCATTTCTGTTATGATATGAATACTACGATCATTTTCAGAAATTTTTCTAAGAAGGTTTCTAATGGTTAAAGTAGGAAAACCAAACAGTTTTTGTTTACTATTAATATTCATAACACCAATAAATATTTCGGTATTATGAATATAGTAATTTTTAATTACTTTAAAAAGTGAATTTTATAATAATTTATTCAATATAAATCAGGGTGTTGCGAAATAACTCTAAAATCGACAGGTGTTATTTAGGGTTACTTAAAGTGTATTCCGGAAATGCACCATCGTTTACAGAAAGTTTCTATATTTAAAGGAGAAAACTGAAGATAACACTATGTAAATTCAATCACCCGCTTATGCAGGATTTGCAATTATCATTAGCTGCAACTAAGAACGAAATCGTGAAAAATGGAAATACCTGATGAAATATAGTCTACCTCGTCAATAATTGTGATTTTTGAAAAGATTGAAACTTGAGGTTAAACATAGTTTCAAACTGAGCTGAGCACTCCGGAGAATTCACTTTTCTCAATGCATTTACAATAGCTTGTCTGAAAGCATCTCTATCAATACGATAGCGACCATGAACCGATGGAGCATAGCAAGGTTTTTGGCTCCAGATATAATTGTTATAGCTACCCTGAATAAAATGCGCTGCGTCTATAAAAAGCGAGTCTGCTTCATCTGAGACAGCTTTTTTTAAATTGGAAACAATTGTTGCGCTTTGAATTCAGTTTGACTGGCCTCCCATCTGTCAAAGTTTTTCCCTCCTGGAAATGTATTGGTTTTGCGATAACGATACCCCAATTTCCAGATAAACCTTCGGATGCTTTCCAGACTCCTGTCCAAACCACAATTTTCGGCAATCCAGTGCTTTAATTCACAGATTAAGGCAGGTTTAATCCTAGCAAAAGCCTTTGTGATTTAGGATTGAAAAGGTTGCAAGGCAGATTAAGGCCGATAGCAGGAAGTTTGTCGTAATCGGGTTAATCCTCCCTGCTGATACAAATAAATATAATTGTTAATCGTATGATAACTCAAATTCAATATACCGGCACAATGGGTTCTGCTATAACCTCTGTATAATAAGAAAATAGCATGCATTCGATCTCTGACTTTGTGTCTTTTTCTTTCCATATTTGTTGTATGAGCATCGGTTTTACTGATTCTCAAAGCCTACACGGAGTGGGAGGCATTTTTTTAAGGTTTGGTCACTCTAATTTAATGCTTCCTTTTTTTTCATGTAGTTAAGAGGTGGATTATAAATATTAATTGTGGTATACTTTTGAATTAATATATACACCCCAGTACGTCTAAGTTCTTTTTGCAGGTAGGAAAACATCGATTCTAGGTCCTTATAACGTTGTTTGCTACTTGGTACTGGAGGAGAGGGCATATCTGAAAGCTCCTCCTCATTTTTAGTTAATAAATCAAAAATTTCTTAATAGTAGTTCTATAAAATACTTTGTTAAAACTACAGATGAGAAGAAAAAAGATATACAATTGTTAGTTTTTTTTCACTTGGATATACCGAATCATGTTGATCTTCCAAATTAATCGTATAATATGATGATATGTATTAGGCTAGGAGTCTTGGAGGGGTGAGCCACCATTTCCGCTGATTTACCTAAATATTAATTAGTTAATTAATTTTATTTGCCTTTAGAACTTTAATCCTGAAATAGCGATTGTTAAAAACGCAGCAGGTTTTCTTTTATAATTAACTACATCATCAATATTAGAAATATTTCCAGGAAGAGGAGAACCTATTGTAGCTCCATTTTTTAACCCTACTGGAGCCAAATTATATCCAAATCCAAAACCTAGTCTAAAAATACTTTTATATGATAAAGAAGGAACTGTGAAAAAGCTACTTGCACGTCCTCCTGGTTCTATTGAATAACCTACTCCAATTCCAACACCATATTCTTTATTCTCTCCAAAATCAGCAAAGTTCATGAGAGCCATTGCTCCTATATTAAACATTGCATCATCGTCAGGTTTGCTCACTACTAAGTTATTTTCTAGAGAAAATTTTTGTCTGTTAGATTGAAAAATAAGGTTTACGACTGGAACAACTTCAAATCTTTTCCTTACATATAATGGAAACACAGTTGCAATTTCTTGATTTATTACTTCTCGGGTAGCTTTAGCATCTTCTTTTATTTTTGTAATAATTAATTTAATATTTGTCTGCTTATTCTCTTTTACTGGTACTTGAAACCGTATAATTCGAGCTTTCTCGGTTATTTTGAGAATATCTTTTACAATGGAGACTAATTGTTTATTTAAGCTCATGAAAGCTGATTTATACAAACTTTTCAGTGTAGGGTTTGCTCCTAAACCAAGAGAAGCAACAAAGGAACCATCAGCATCTGCCTTTTCAAGAATATCATTTAAATCTTTTTCAAGTGATTCACTGTTGAAACGGGCAATATCTGAAGGTATACTTTTTATATTAAAAATTGCTGCCCTAAATCCATAACCTTTATCATTAATTATCCTTTTCATTGCTTCTTCAGCTGTTTCGGGCTGGTCTGATATTTTAATATATTTTTTTGCTTCTTTAATATCTTTATCCAGTTGAGTTATATAATTCTGGTAAATATCAAAACTTGTTGCAGCAAGAGGTATGATTCTTTGTGAAAATATATTTGTACCGGGATTAGCCAAATCTGGTAAAGAATTAATTAGAGTAACTAACTCTGCAAATTGATTTGAATACTCATCTTTTATTTCAATATCTTCTGTTTTTATTTCGTAATTATAAAAAAATGGATTAGGATTCAATATATTTATTGTTACAATTCCATTTACTTGCCTCACAATTTTCACATTTTGTTTACTGGAATTTTCCAATTTATCATTTTTTTTAAGGAAGACAGATTCAGAATTTTCACCATGATAAATTCTTAAATCTTGACAGAATGATATGTGTTTAATAAGAAATAAGATTAGAATAAATAATAGCTTTTTCATACTTGTTTAATATTAGATTTAAAATTTCATTTTTAGACTTAAGTGCGATTAGATTCATATATGCGGCTATCATTCAATCTGTGGGTCGATAAAATAATGGCTATTTTGAAATTAGCGCATCATTTATTAGCCAACTTTATTACTCTTTTAATAGTAATTTCTCCATCAGATATCTTAATATTATCCAAAAGACCTTTCCAGAATTATTACCATTGGCAAATACAGCTAAAGCTGATTGCGAACCCAACAAATTCAGGGGCATGCATTTGAAAAGTATTAGATGGAGCAAAATCGAAACTTAAGGCCAAAGGATCATATGTCAATCCCATTTAATACTATATAATCCAAAAATCAATCATTTTTTACTTTGAAAAGTATTCAAATTACTTTGTCAATGTTAAATTCTTACCCACAAAAATTCTTCCATTGGTTATAAAATAATTACACCTAAACATCTTGATCTAAGGTCAAAATTTCCGATTTGTTAACCACATCCACAAGGTTTGGTTAAAATTAACCAATTGATAATGAACTCTAAGTCAGGGTTATTACCTATCGCTTGTTTAAATAGGCTTTCGGCTATTCGGCAATCATTTGCACTTCGGCATAACCTCCAATAAGCTACTCCTTCCGCATAGTAGATATCACCTTGAACGTCTGTTGGCAATCCTTCACCTCTTTTTTTTATGCTACTCCTTAGGTCATTGATACTTGTGATTGCACTATCAAGGTCTTTAGTAATCTCCAACTGTTGGTTATACTGGGTCATAAACAATTCTACTACGTTCTGCCAGGTAAATTGATATGAGTCTAGGTAAATCACAGGATCGTTCAACCGTGCATGGAATTTCATTGCTTTGGGTCCAACGAATTGCCGCATTGCCATCAAATTATAGACTACATTGGTAGCCAAATCGGAGCGGTGCTTTTCAAGAATGTCCACGTATTTGGAGAAGTCGGTTAAGTAGTTCAGGGTTACATATGCATTTAACACACTTATCACTGTATCAGAGGAAACCTTTGTTAACTCCATTGAGGATAAGGCATCCAAATACATAACCGCCCGCTTGACCGGATCTGTATAAAACTCAGCCGATCGAGACGATTTAGTGAAAAAAGTTCTATTTGCATTCATATGATCTTGGTAGAACAATATTCGATCGGTCAGTTGATACTTGGTGAACAACATCACCATTTGTTCAAAGATAGCGGTGAAAATGGGTGTTTCTGCCGATTCAAAAAAGGCACGATCAATTTGCTCAACCGCATTGGCTTGATCTCCGTTACGATCGTATTCCAAGGAGAGGGCACTGCGATACATTGCAAGTGTCATCTTAAAATCCTGAACGATAAACATACTATCTTCTTTAACGGTGGTAGTATCTCTTATTTCATAGTAATTTATTAACTGTTCGTTCAATTTAAGCGAATAAGCAATAGACCTCTCAAGAAAATCAATTCTCGCTGTAATATTGGATGTGTCTGAAGTAATTGCTGCAAGATAGCAACTATTGGGAGCATCTGGGCCGCACCCGGTTCTGAAGAATTGATTGGCTTCTTCAGTTTTATTCATAGATAGATAGTAATTGCCAATCCGTACAGATTCTGATTCATTGTTGATACTGGATGTTTTTTCCAACCGGATTAAGTTTGTATAATCACTCTTGATATTGAGGATTTCTGTCAATTTTTCGTGTGCGAATACTGATGTTGGAAAATTCTCAATTTCCGAGAAAAGGTAGTCAATAGCTGCAAATGTGTCTTTGCTATGAATCAGATGAATTTGCCCGATGTAGAAGTTAAGGTACTCAATTGGTTCCTTAGTTCGCTCTTGTATATCGACAAAAAGCTCCAGCGCAGTGTTGTACTGATCTAGATTGTAATAGCAAAGCGCTCCTTTGAAATGATCCTTAATTTCATCCTGACGATTCTTTAACTCGGTATACACTATCAAGCCACACGTCCAGTCTGCTTGGATCAGGGAAGCATCAAAGAGAGTATCCAGTTGTTCTACTGGTGCATCACCAAGAGAGACATTTTCACAGCTTACCAGATTCTGTCCAATTGTCTCTTTTACCAACACTACCATTAGTATAAGACTTATAATATTTTTCATAATACTATTAATTCTGATAAAAAATGATTCCTTTAGAACCCCATTTAGGACTAAGTACAATCGGATTATTGAGATCTGATCCCACCTCTATCGGAGATATTTCGAAATCAAATTCGATAGGATCAACTTCATAATTATAGAAACCCGTTAGGGCCGTGACAAACAATGCTTCCAATTCCTTGTTGTTGGTGATCTTGGCAGAGATCATTCCCAGTGGCACCGAAGAACCCAGTACAGTCACCCCAATCGGACATTTAAGAATCAACTCAGGGTTCAACAAAATACTAGCTGGTGGAGGGGATATGATCAAAAAAAGGTTAGCCGGCTCCGTTTTGATCAAAATCTTAGCTATTTCCTCATCGTCTTCTAGTGTAATTTCACCATTTAAATTGAATTTCTGCCTGATCGCCATAATATCAAAATTCTTGGTGATACTAGGGGGAATGGCACACAGAATAAACCCGATTCCTTTGGGATCATACTTGAATTTTATCTGTGTATCACTGCTACCCCCAATCCATGAATCAAATCGCATGGAGCTCATGTCATCGCTAATCATTAAAGAATTATAATTCAAATTAATGGCACCTGTTGCGTGGACTTCACCATACACGTCACCCACTTTGGTGATTTCGTTATAGAGAATGTCACCCAATACTTCGGTTTTACACCATAGATATTTGGAATAGTTTAGTCCTTTACAAGCAAGATATTTCGCTTCTGCGATGCCTTTACAACTAAAGTACGGTCCCCATCTTAGAGCTTCACAAGCACAGCAATGAGGTCGGTACCACTTACATCCACAACAGGACCAAAGATTACACGATGGTTTTTCACAATTTCGATCTCGAACTTGGGAGCAATTATCTTCCACTTTGGTTGACCCAATCCTGATGCCCTTCTTCTCGAACACATCATGGAATTCATTTCTCATACTCAATTTGAAATCAATTCTGCTCATGCCGTAATTAAAGACTTCTGGCACGAAGGATTTTTCGGTCTCAATCCAAATTTGGGAATTGTTGGGTTTGTCAAAATAGTTGTTCCAAAACGACATGAAGTCCTTTTCGTACTCCACCACCATTTCTCGGAGCTGTCTTTTTTTCATTTCCCGCTCTTCAATCTTGACAAGCAACCACTCCCAAAAATCGTTGTCAGTTTCAGTGGAATCAAAGGGTGAGATTCCTTCAATTCTTTTGCTTGTGGACAAGAAAGTCTCGACAGAACCAGAGTAAAGTAGCGGTTTGCGATACCTTTGGCTTGCAAACTGCGCATCTGGACTTAAACGTTTATCCAGTTGACGTTTATTGAATTTGTTACTTGCAAATAATGAAAGCTCATTGATTTCTTCCTTGCTCTCCACTATGTAAATATTTTCATCTTCTGCCAGATCAAAGTGCTCTCTCAAAAACCGGGATTTCACCAATGAGTTCTCCTCCATGATTTCCCCGATGGTTAAGTCTGACATCACATAAATACCGTCATCATTGGTGTGGACAGCCAAGTCCGACAGCCGGACATTGATTTCCAAGGAATCTTTAGAGTAAACTGTCATATCGTTTCTGGATTTAAAAAGATCCACAACTGCTTCTTTTTCAAATATCGCTAGGTTCAACGGAATGGTGATGGGTTCAGACAAAAAGCGATCGTTGAGCACTCTGATTAAGATCTTCCTCATCATAATTAGAATGGATAGCTTGGTTTTGTAATTCTTCCGAATCTTTCGACCGTTAATTTTCTTCAACCTAAAATCATCAAAATGAGGCAGGAATATGAGCGTGTCCTGACTAGAGGTCAAGGAGGCTGTAGCTGTGAACTCGGTTTGTAACGACTTTAGGCTACTCACGTTCTTCACCCAGATTTTGACCCCAACCGTAGCTGTGATGGACTCCTCCTGAAGTTCTAGGTCATCCTGGTTGAAGGTGAGCTTTAGGGACTCAATGTATTCGTTCTCCCAGCCTGTAGTGTCAAAGTTATCGATAGCGTATTTGAGTTGCTCTGTAAGGAAATCTTTGGAAATGTGTACCCCTATATCCAGATCCTCTATGATGGTGAGATTGTTCATGGAGGTGGTAATCGCTGTGATCTTCTTATCCAAGTCCGAGTGAGGGGAGGGCAAGCGAGTCTCCCATTTCATGATCACTTTGCAGGAGGTCAGCTTAACAATCAGCAGGAATACAAAAAAAAGTTTTAAGATCCCTGCAAGGGGGATATTATATTTCATAGAGGTTATGTTAAGATTTATCTATTAAAAAAATAGGTGAATTAGAATTACTTATCAACAATGATTAAAACACGATAATTTTCATATTTCTCCGAGTCACTTGAAAAAGTGATTTTTAAAAGTTTATACTATACTCATTGTCTGCATTAATCCAAACATATCGTGTGGCTCAAAACCATTAAGTCCACTTAGAGCATAACTATCTCCTTGATTTAGCATTTTATCAGCAACTTCAGCATCTACCCAAAAAGAACCTTCAGGTTGGTTGTGGCGTTTTGGACCAAAAATCCAATCCTTACCCCAAGAGTTACAACAAAGTAGTCCAGGCCTTTCATTGTTATCATCAACAGCAATAAAACACATACAATGATTCCAGGTTCCTAAAGGCTTGGCAAACCCATTGCTATCTCTTTTTTCTTCAAATCCACGAGAAGAGCAAACAGGAATTGGATAACCATTTGCTAAAGCATCCCTTGCTTCTTCATAAGATTGAACTAATGCAACTGTTTTAACAGGATGTAGTTTAGCGATTGGTTCCAACTCATCAGGAACACCATAACATCCCCAATTTCTGGCTTTTCTTCCGTTATATTCTGTTAGATCATAATTACTAAATATTTGTCTAAGTAATAGAGTTGTTCTGGTATGATTATCAGTTAGTTAGACAAAAGTTCCAAATCCCTGCACAAATGCCAGCCACTTTGTTGTAAAGTGCCATACTCCTACACCTTAACCTATCAGATAAAAATCGGTATCTTTTAAGGCCTGCTATTGAATTTTCTACCAAAACTCTTATACTACTTCTGGTTTTATTGATCATTTTTTCTGTCTCTAAAAGCTCCTTTTTTGGTTTCTTTTTGATGGGAATACTTAGTTTCCCAAACTTGTAATCCTCTGTTATACCCTGAAAACCCAAATCTA
>NZ_KB903478.1 GCF_000379765.1 Flexithrix dorotheae DSM 6795 | reverse complement strand
AAAAAAAAACAGGGCTAACTCATCAGAATCAGCCCTGTTTTTTTAAGATATCACTATTAATAAATTAAATCAAATCTATCCAATTTCATAACCTTGTCCCATGCAGCCACAAAATCCATGATAAATTTTTCCTTAGCATCTTCACTGGCATAAACTTCTGCCAATGCCCTTAACTCAGAATTTGAACCGAAGATTAAGTCTGCTCTTGTAGCAGTATATTTCAAATCTCCGGTCTTTCTATCTCTCCCTTCAAATTCTTCTTTTGTTTCTGAAGTAGCTTTCCATTCGGTGCTCATATCAAGAAGATGTATGAAGAATTCATTATTCAATTCCTCCTTACTATTTGAAAAGATACCATGTTTAGAACCATCATAATTCGCATTAAGTGCTCGCATTCCTCCCACCAGAACAGTCATTTCGGGAGCCGTTAGCGTAAGCAATTGAGCCTTGTCTATTAGTAATTCTTCTGTGGAAATAGTGTATTGTGTTTTCAAATAATTACGGAAACCATCTGCCATTGGCTCTAAAAGTTCAAAAGATTCAATATCTGTTTGTTCCTGGGTGGCATCCATTCGGCCAGGAGTAAAAGGCACCTTAACCGTAAAACCAGCATTTGCTGCAGCTTTTTCTATACCAGCAGCTCCAGCCAATACAATTAAGTCTGCCATAGAAACTTTTTTATCTCCCGATTTAGCATTGAAGTCACTTTGAATTTTCTCCAAAACACCTAATACTTTGGCCAATTGTTCCGGGTTGTTGACTTCCCAATCTTTTTGGGGAGCCAATCTGATTCTTGCTCCATTCGCCCCTCCTCTTCTATCAGATCCGCGATATGTAGAAGCAGAAGCCCATGCCGTAGTTACCATTTCGCTAACCGATAAACCAGTGTTCAATATTTTTGACTTTAGGCTTGCTATATCGCTTTGGTTAATCAGTTTGTGGTTTAATGCTGGAATCGGATCTTGCCAGATCAGGTCCTCTGTTGGTGCTTCTGGGCCTAAATACGTAGTTTTTGGCCCCATATCCCGATGAGTAAGTTTAAACCAGGCACGGGCAAAAGCATCATTAAACGATTCTGGATTTTCATAAAAACCTCTGGATATTTTTTCAAAACCAGGATCAAATCTTAAAGATAAATCAGTGGTAAACATACTTGGTTTATGTTGGACTTCTGGATCATAAGCATCCGGAACCATCATTTTTGGGTTTTTAGCAACCCACTGATGTGCTCCGGCAGGACTTTTAGTCAATTCCCATTCGTTTTCAAATAAATTAAAAAAGAACAAATGACTCCATCGTGTTGGAGTGGAGGTCCAGGTCACTTCCAAACCAGAGGTAATAGCATCAGCTCCCTTTCCTGATTTATAAGAACTCTTCCAGCCAAATCCTTGCTCTTCAATATCTGCTGCTTCTGGTTCCGGACCTACATTAGAAGCATCTCCCGCTCCGTGAGCTTTTCCTAGGGTATGACCTCCAGCAATCAAAGCCACAGTTTCTTCATCATTCATTCCCATTCTGCCAAATGTAGCCCGAATGTCTTCAGCGGCTAATAAGGGATCAGGATTACCATTTGGGCCTTCAGGATTCACATAAATTAAACCCATTTGAACAGCTGCTAATGGATTTTCTAGTTTTCGATCTCCAGAATAGCGCTTTTCATCACCCAGCCATTTCTTTTCAGCACCCCAGTATACATCCATTTTCGGTTCCCATACATCCTCTCTGCCTCCTGCAAACCCAAAAGTTTTAAATCCCATGTCTTCAAGGGCTACGTTACCAGTCAGCACCATCAAATCTGCCCAGGAAATTTTATTGCCATATTTCTGCTTTACCGGCCAAATTAGTCGTCTGGCCTTATCCAAGTTGGCATTATCGGGCCAGCTATTCAGAGGGGCAAACCGTTGTTGACCAGAACGAGAACCTCCACGGCCATCAGCTGTTCTATAAGTTCCCGCACTGTGCCATGCCATCCTGATAAACAATCCACCATAGTGTCCAAAATCTGCCGGCCACCAGTCTTGTGAATCTGTCAATACTTTTCTAATATCATTTTTGAGTGCTTCGTAATCCAAACTATTAAACTCTTGAATATAATTAAAATCTTCCTCCATCGGATTTGATAAAGAGGAGTTTTGCCGAAGAATACTGAGGTTTAATTGATTAGGCCACCAATCGCTATTGCTCGTAGCTTTCATATTTGAAGAGCTCTTCTTGGTAGCTCCGGATTTTGCATCAGCTTCTGTTTTTTCCTGGGAATTATTGTAATGACAAGCTGGAATAATTGCACCGTATGCCAATATCCAGCAGAACGCTATGATTTTTTTCATGTACTTATACTTTTTTGAATTTTTTAAAAGGAAATTGTATGCGAAAATAGGATATTCATCAATTGTTTCCGATTTCGCCACAATCGGATGTTTTTATTCTGGTATAAGCAAAATCAATAAAAATTTCTTCCAAAAAATTGGGATTGTATTTATCCTGATAATTTGAACTGAAAATTACTATTAATAAAAAAGGAATTACTTTTTTAATCTACACATTGTTATTTAAAAAATAAAAGTTTTTCCCCTGCTGGTTAATAAATCTCCACTTTACTTCACCAACGTACTATTTTCACCCCCGGTAGTAGTTTTTACTGTAATTCTCTGTTCCTTAAAAGAGTCGAAAGATTGTTCCCATTGATTATTTGGCCAAAGGAGTTGCATCTTTTTTTCCTGAGGAAAATAGACAGAGGTATAAAGTGTACCAAATCCATTTTCATAGTTGGTATTAAAAAGTGGCTTTTCTAAAAATCGATTTTTAATATCCTCAAAATTTTCCCCAGGTTTGTTCAGGCAATTTTCTAAATATAATTGTCTTTCTCTGGTATAAGTTGCCGCTGCATAATCTTCCCAATCAATAAGCACCTGATGGTTTGTGCCATAGGGCAATCCGGTTACAACAGGCTGTCTGTCAGGAGAAAGGTAAACAGTAGCAAAAATCCCAAAAGTATCCATTACCGTAACATTATAAGCCATGTGAGAGGGAATCCTTTGGAGGACTTTTATAGCTTCTGAAGTATACTGACAGGTTTCTAAGATATACCTCAGAATAATAGGAATTCCGAAACCATTTCCTATAATTTTCCTTCCCCCAAATGCCAGAGAAATACTCAGTCCGGAACGATTAATGCCATCCAAAACTCCCCAAATACAATCACTCATAGCAATCACGGGTTGAAGCCAATTGGTGTAAAGTAAAGCCCCTTCAAATTTGTGAGGATCATAATCATAATTTCGTATCAATGCCACGGAATCCCTCGTCCAGGCAAGTTGTGAACAGGCAGAGAGATATTTTGGAGGACAATACATGGTTAAAAACCGGGCGGCAACATCACTTCCTCCGGTAAGTTCCAGTAATTTTTGGTAAATCGTTCCTAGCTCAGGCATATACTTTTTAAATTTACCAGAGGAGGTTGTAAAACCGGGTCTATTGGTTAAACCATTTGAAATAAACCATTTCTTATAATAAGGCCAGTACTTTTCAAACAGGCTCTTCCATTTCTCTCCCGGTTTTTCTTCTTTTACGGCATTCAGGTAGATATACATACTTCCAGTTTTTCAGGCGCTTTACCCTTTGCTTTTTATTCATTAATCTTCCATGAAACTCCTATAGCATTTTAAAACCACTGGCTCCTTTTACCTCATAGTTATCTACCAGCGCTTTGCTCGGTGCTTCCGCCTTGAATAAACTTTTTATACCATTTATCCATTTTTTGCCCCTGGCATTTAGTTTAAAATCATCAGTCATAAACCTGCCCCTACTTACTAAAATACCCATATCTGCACCCTCATATTGATAATCTCCCGGTTTTAATATCCTGAGGAAAAAGGCTTCATTTTCATTCTCCACAGCCCTTCTGTGGGTATCGAATCGCGAAAATTTGATATTTCCTTCTTTATCCATGCTATAAATTCCGGATTGAGGTGCTTCGGTAATAATATCTATAGTATCCTCTGTGTGTTTGATTACCATCTGGCCCCAATTGTCAATATTTTCCGGTTTTGCCCATCGTTGATTAATTTGTTTTATATTTAAATGGTAATCCACATCCATCCATTCCAGGATGTGGAAAAGATATAATGGACAGTCTGCAAGAGCAAAAACAGCATGGTTAGTAATTGAGGAAGCACCGGTAATTCTTGGATTTAATTCTCCCAAATAAACTTTGTTTGTTTTTTCCTCTATTAGAAAATCCAGTTCGAAATAACCCATATAACCTTCTGCTCTCAATTGATTACCAAACATTTCGGTATATTTTCTGGCCTGATCTCTTATGCTTTTTGTAAATGCATTTGGATAGATTTCATTTCCACACCATCCTCCTTTATAAGGAGTTAATTCTTTAAACCCAACCAGCTCAGTTAATAACGGAGCTACAATAGTGCCATGCCGGGTAACACATGCCTCAATTGCGGACCCACGGCAACTGATCTTTTTCATGATCTTGCATTCGGGTTCCTCCTCTATTTCTTTTTTGTATTTATTGTAATCTCCTTCATTGGAAATAAAAAAAGTGGTATGTCCAGAATCCCCGAATGCAGTTTGCACCACTAAATCTTTACCTAAATGTGCAGAAACCTTTTGAAGTGTTTGAAAGCTATCTACTTTTTCAAGTACATATGGCACACATGGTACGCCAGCTTTTTCGGCTACCCTGTTGGTCACAATTTTATTATCGAGATGGGCTCTGAGTTTCGAACTAGGAAAACATACCTTTAAGTTAAGTCGTTTGGCCAGTTTTTCCACCCTTTCATCGAACATTAAATAAAGCACTTTTCCACCTTTTCCACGACTTTTTACAAAATCATGTACTTCTTTGTGTTCAAGCAAATAAGCGGTAATGTCCTCAATACTTTGAAATTCTTCGTGTGGTAATTCCTCTTTTGGAGCAAAGACATTCGGATGTTGTTGATCGTAACAATCTATGTAATTAATAAATCGGAAATCTTTTATCCATTCATCAGCACCCAACAGGTTAAAATTGGTAGCACTTACAAAGTAAATGGGTTCTTCATTTTTATAGAAAAACCGCCTTATATCCGATACGCTTTGGAGTTTTGATGACACATCCTCCTTGTTTACTTCTTTGGGTTTGGCAGGTTTTTGGTGAGGTTCCTTTGCGGCCATTGTTCCTTTTTTCATATTTATTTAATGTTTGATATTGATGTGAGAATTATTGGATGAGTTAGTTAATGGTTGAATTTTAATTACAGCTATGTAAATCCTTCCAGAATTTGCCTGTCTCTTTCTTCTTTGGTAATATTATCTCTGGTGGGTTTTCCAAAATACCAGAAAAAAATCCCAGCAGAAACTACAGCAATTAATATGATCCATTCCATCGGCCAGATAAGTGCCACCGGGCTTCCTGGAATTAGCATAAGGGTTAAAATTGAAAAAGTGATTAATCCACTCAGCCGGGCAATAGTGTAGCCATACTTTAAGCGATAAGGCCGGTGAATATTTGGAAATTTATTTCGGAGCTTAAGAAGCGAAATTGACACACCTAAAAAGGCAATCGTCATACAAAACGAGCCCACGTCCACAAAAGCAGTCATAGCCTGTCTTCCAGCAAATACCGAAATAAAGGTGATGAACCCGCAAAATAAAACTGCCTTTGCAGGGGTGCCATATTTTGAATGGGTTTCACCAAAAGAGGAATGGATAATATTGCCCCTTCCCAAAGCAAATAGTATTCGGGAACAGGCCAGAAAAAAGCCATTCCAGCTTGTCAGCAGACCGATAAGTGCAGTGACCAAAACAATATTGGTAGCCCAGCCTGAGGTGAATACATTTTGGTATGCAGCAGCAGTAGGCAATGGAGCATCTATAATATTTTCCCTTGGGCTTACCGCACTCGTGCTCAAAATTAAAAATACATAAAACAAAGAGGCTGCTGCAATTGAAATCAAAATAAGCCTGCCCAATAATTTGGGTGAAACACTGGTATTGGCTTCTTCTGCACTTTGTGGAATGGTATCGAAACCTACAAACCAGAAAGGCACCGTGACCAATACAGCAAGAAATCCTTTCCAACTATTATTTTGGGTTCCAAAAAATGGTTGGATATTTTCAATACTTCCACGATTTACACTCACAATAATTAAAAAAATAACCGCTATTAAAATACCAATTGTTAACCACACCTGAAACCTGGTAGCTGCTTGTATTCCCCTGTAATTGAACCAGGTGATTAAAAGTGTGAAGAAAAATGCCAGCAGAATATGGGAAGCAAATACCACTTCTTCGCCAATTTGGTAAACCGGCCAAAAATCAATCTCGGGAATGAGATAACTAATTACCTTCCCTACTGAAATTGCCTCAAAGGCGGAAACTGAAAGATATCCAAAAGCTAAAAACCAGCCTACAATAAATGATTTTTGAACACCAAAAGCCTTATAAGCATAAGCAACCTCCCCACCGGTTAAGGGTAGCATAGCCATCACCTCTGCATAGCATAAGCCTATGAGGAAAATCATCGCTCCTCCTATTAAAAAGGCAAAAGAAGCACCCAAGGGTCCTGCATCATTTAACCAGGAACCCATGGCTGTCACCCAGCCTACACCTATCATAGAGCCAAAAGCCAGACAGAAAAAGGCTGTTTTTCCTACCTCTTTTTTTAGGGTTTGTCTTTTTTGATATGTAAGTGTTTTTTCTTCCAAATGATTTATTTAAAAAAACTGTCTATGGAATTTATTATTAGTTGAAATTAGAAGCCCGATTCTACTTGCTATTCTTGGCCGGTTACTTTCGTGCTTTTGGCTTTGCTTTTCCCAACTTCCTTCTTTTTAATTAACCTTTCCTCCTTTCCATTTCCCACTTTCATGACAGGAGCTTTTTCAACTGTCTTTTGGGTGGAATTTGGATTCAGTATTTCTTGTGAAAATACCCTTAATCCCAGGTCGGCCCTGTACCCATGGATTTCTTTTACATCCAGCACATTCAAAAAATTCACAGTTTCTTTTGTAACCACCTGACCCGGCATTAACACAGGAAATCCCGGAGGATAAGGAATGACGAAAGAGGCAGAGACCAATTCCCTACCTGAATACAATTCGTTTTCACATTCATTCAGATGGAGATGCTCACAGTTTTCTTCTTCATAGGCTAAAAAATAAGCTTTTCTGAGGTTTCCTGCCGGGGAACCATCAATAGGCAAAAAGGCATTATGAAAATGACTAAATTCCGGAAGTGGAGGATGATCTTTGGTCAGTCCATGCACAGAATTATTATACACAGTTTTTTCATCACGGCTGAGGGAATTTCTTTCCGATTCCAACTTTTTAGCAATATTAATCAGAGCACTAATCAGGTAAGAAACAGAACTTTTTGTTGTTCCGATATTTGTCATGAAAAGGACGGTGTTTCTGGACGTTTTATTAATTTGGATGCCAAATAAATCCATGAGATACCGGTTTTTAAAAGTATCTCCATCAACCCCGGTTTTGCCTACATGAAGCGTGATTTTGGTAGGGTCAAGCACAAATTCATCTCCTTCCCAGGTTTCATTCATTTGTATCCAGCCTTCATTATTGTCATAATAATATTCCAAACCACTTTTTCGATGCACTTTTGGGATTAATTGTCCCAGGGCAATGATGTCAAAGTATTTTTTTAACAAGGGATGAGTGGATACCTTTTCCCTCAGGATCATGGCCATTTCTATGCTTTTCTCAACCAATTCAAAACCCTCGAACATGATCTGCCTTCGGCCTACATCCAATGATGCCAGAATCTGGTAATTAGCTGAGGTTGAAATATGGGTCATATAAGCTTCATGGAAAGATTCTTCTGCTTTACGCTTAAACTCCTCATCGTAAATATGAATCATGGAACCCTGCCTTAAACTTGAAAGTGTTTTGTGTGTAGACTGGGTACTGTATACCCTGATTTTTACTTTGTCAGGATCAGGCATTGCCCGGTCATCAGGATCTATTTTCCAGGTATTATAATCGTATCGGTATTTTTCAGATGCATATTTTTCCGCCAGTTTTTTGGCCACATACATCCCTGTCCGTTGCCGGTAAGTAGGAGAAAAAGCGGCAAAACCAAACCAGGCTTCGTCCCATAGGAATATCATATCGGGTTTTATAGCCAATACTTCCTCCATTACTTTTTCCACATTGTAAACGATGCCATCAAAGGTACAATTAGTAAGAATCAGCATCTTGACTTTGTCCAGCTGGCCAGCCTCCTTCAGGTGGTGGAGTTTCTCCTTAATTTCTGAAAGCGGTACACCACCAAACATGGAAAATTCATCCAGTGCGTACCCATCCATATAAATGGGGAAAGCTCCGGAAAGCACCATACTATAATGGTGGGATTTATGACATTCCCGATCAATTAAAACAATGTCGTCTGGCTTTACTAAACCCTGAGTCACAATTTTGTTAGAGGTTGAGGTCCCATTGGTGACAAAAAAAGTATATTGAGCACCAAAGGCTTTTGCCGCCAGCTGTTGCGCTTTTTTTAAAGGACCTGTGGGTTGAAGCAGGGAATCCAGGCCTCCGGTAGTAGCTGAAGTTTCCGCCAAAAATAGGTTCCTTCCATAAAAATCACCCAAATCTCTGGCCCAATGGGATTTGAAAATGGAATTTCCCCTTGAAATAGGCATAGCATGAAATACACCAGTAGGTTTTTGGCTATAGTCCACTACTGCTGAGAAAAAAGGTGTTTCAAACCGATCGGCAATCCCCCTTTTAATGCTAAGATGCATTTCCTGCAAATCCTCCATTCTGAAGAAAATTCGCCTGAAAACTTTCACCTCTTCATCATTAAAACTGGTGATAGAATGATCTGAAACCAGATAAAGGTCTATTTCTGGTCTTAATTTTTTGATGGCCTGACCAAGAATTCCACCCATCCCTGTTTCTATATGATCTTTTAGGTGATTGTAGCTAATTTGAGAAATAAATGGTTTTAAAATTTTAAGGTTATTTTTTGACTTGAAGGGCAAGTCATACCTGATCACACAGCTTTGAATATTATGATTAAAAAGGACTGCAATTAATGCATCCTGAAAATTACAGGCAAATACCAGTTCATCGACAAACCTTCCGTTTACGTCCCTGACTTCATCAAACTTTGCCCTGGTTTCCAACTCTCCTTGTTTGGTGAGGTTATCCACAAAAAGCACTTCGTAATAATACTGCTTACTCATGATTTCCCTCATGGTGGACCTGCGTCCTTTTTTGGCAATGTGGTCAAGTGACTTTTTTCGGTACGATTCACTCACAAGTTCCCTTACCATACTCACAATTTGATGATAAAAGGCAGAATAAGATTTGCCAGAATAGAGGGTATTTAGAGATTTTAAATTGATGGTTCCGGGGAAAGCCCAATAGGGTTCTATTATAGCCAGTAAGGAAAGCATTGATTTTATTTCACTGGTTAGTCTAATAAAATCCTTGTCTTTGGATGTTTTCTTAGTGAGTTCTGCAGCTTTTGTCTTTAGATCGTTCCAAATATCAACCCGGCATTGTGAAATGTTGAAATGATAATTTGAAAAGTATTTTGAGGCATTAAATTCATCATTTTCCATTTTTATTGAGGTTTGTAAATGATATTAAATTATGTATTATCTTGGTTTCAATTTATTCTTAAACTTGTACCAACTTGACTGCGTTGGTGGTGGCGATTCGCTCTCCAGGCTCTCCTGAATCTTCTTAATTCTGGTTGGTTTATTTATTGGGCCTAAGGAATGCAGATACGAAAGATCGGCTCCCTTTTGGTAAATTGGAAAGGAATCCGCTCTACTCCGAAAACTTTTCAAAGGTTGGCCTAACCTTAATAAACCATTTTCCCGGCTTCTTTTTACCCTGTCAAAATCTATTTCTATTGGAATCATTTCTTCTACCTGATCGGCCTGATAAATAATTCCACCATCGGGTCCACAAACCAAAGATTTGCCCGTGCCACCTGTTTCCAGGCCATTCACATCAAAAATGTAACACTGATTAATAGCTGAAGTAGCCCGAATGATTGATAATTCAATATCCCTGTCAATAGTCCCGGTTAATGTGGGGTGTATGATTACTTCAGCTCCCATAGCGGCAAGTGTACGCGATGTTTCAGGAAACCACATGTCATAACAAATGGATAATCCGAATTTACCTGCCTTTGGCACTTCAAAAATGCAAAATTCTTCTCCACCCGTCACCCCTTCCTCATAGGGTAGAAATGGGAACATCTTTCTGTATCTTTTTACAATTTCCCCATTCGGATTAATTACCGTGGCTGTATTGAATATTTTCTCATCTTTCTTTTCGAACATGGAACCCGGTATTAACCAGATATGGTGTTTTTTTGCCATTTCCTGAAAGGCTTTTTCAGTATCATTTGGAAAGCTATGTGCATGGTGAGTCAGAGGACCATATGCAGCAAGTTCACTAAAAACCACCATCTCTACCCATGGATAAATAGACATTAACACATCCAGTTTAAACCTC
Source organism: Flexithrix dorotheae DSM 6795 (assembly GCF_000379765.1). Taxonomy (GTDB): domain Bacteria; phylum Bacteroidota; class Bacteroidia; order Cytophagales; family Flammeovirgaceae; genus Flexithrix; species Flexithrix dorotheae. The sequence continues at coordinate 9,382 of NZ_KB903478.1, read as the reverse complement.
ATGGTTTCCAGGTTAGGATATGCTGCATGTACCTTCATTTGAATTCCGGCAATTGAAAAAGGCCTCATATTGTCTTTTAAAATTTAGATTTTAGTTTTCTTTTTAATTTATAATTCCTGTAAAACAGATTATGGGACTAACTCAGGAATGGAAGCGAGATTCATCAATTCTTCTTCCAGAATAGCCAGCCCCTTTTCCAATTGTTCGTTTGTGATGACTAAAGGACTCAAAATTCTGATCACATTCTTGAAAGTTCCTGCCGATAAAATGATTAAACCACTATTGAAACAGTTTACCACTAGTCTGGCAGTAAGTTCGGCATTGGGCTGATTAGAATCTCCATTTTTAACCAGTTCAATGGCATTCATAGCACCCAATCCCCTTACATCACCTATAATACCGGGTAACTTAGCCTGCATTTCCTTAAACCGTGCGGTTACTTTTCTCCCAATCTCCACAGCCCTATCATTCAGATTATTATCTTCAATAAATTTGATAGTGGCCAGGGCTGCAGCACAAGAAACAGGGTTTCCCAGATAAGTCCCTCCAATAGTTCCGGGTTTCGCTTTGTCCATAAGAGAGGCTTTTCCAATTACACAACCGATCGGCATACCCGAACCCATAGATTTTGCCCAGGTAGATAAGTCGGGAGTGATGCCATAGTGTTGATAGGCAGCCCATTTGCCCGTACGTGAAAAGCCACTTTGTACCTCATCAATGATCAGGAGCATGCCATGCTCAGTACAAATTTCCCGAAGCCCCTGTAGAAATTTTCTGGGTACTACATTGAATCCACCTTCTCCCTGTACGGGTTCTATAATTACCGCTGCAACCTGTTCGGGGGACACAGAATCTACTAAGGCATCTTTAAATTTAAGCAGTTCTTTTTCTGAATAAGCATCTTCAGAAAGACCTTGGTGATTTTTATAAAAATTAGGGAATGGTAAACGGTATACTTCAGGAGCAAATGGCCCACATCCCGATTTATAAGCCACCTTTGAAGTGAGTGACATGGCCATCATTGACCTGCCATGAAAGGCTCCTGTAAAACAAATAATCCCCTGTCTTCCCGTAGCTTGTCTGGCTATTTTGATGGCATTTTCCACCGACTCTGCCCCTGTATTGGTAAGCATTACTTTGGTTTGCTTGCCATGAGGAAACAGACTTGCCAGTTTTTCTGCAAGCGCCACATAAGGTTCATAAGTGGCCACATGAAAACAGGCATGAATTAGTTTTGCTGCTTGTTCTTGTATGGCACTCACTACGGGTTCCGGGCAATGCCCCGCATTGAGCACTCCGATACCTCCTGCAAAATCTATCATTTCCTTCCCATCGGCATCGATAATTATTCCATCCCTGGCCTCACTTACGGTGGCCGGGTTAAAAATTCCCACTCCCTGGGGAACAACCTTTTTTCTTCTTTCTATTAATTCTTTAGCCTTACTCATTTTTAGATAAAAAATAGTTTAGGTAATAGGTCAGATTTTAATTAAAGCAATGCCACAACTGATTGATATTGAGATCAATAGTTTAATAAAAATTAATGCTGGTTGTTGCTGGTACTTAAGTGTAAAAAATGATGGTGCTTAGTCTACATAAATGGTTTTCACATTTGTAAACTCTTTTATCCCATGATGTGATAGTTCTCTTCCGTATCCTGATTTTTTTATTCCTCCAAAAGGCAGTCTTGGATCGGACTTTACCATGGAGTTGATAAAAACTCCTCCCGCATTTATTTTCCTGCCAATCCGAACTCCTTTTTCCAGGTCCTTTGTCCAAACAGAAGCGCCTAAACCATAAATGGTGTTATTTGCATAAGTTATTGCTTCACGTTCATCTTTCACGGGGACAATACAGGCGGCTGGTCCAAAAGTCTCTTCATCAAAACCGGGCATACCTGGTTTTACATCAATCAAAAGTGCAGGTTCAAAATGCGCTTTTTCCTGCTTCCCACCTGTTACCAATCCTGCTCCAGCTTTAATAGTGGCTTTCACCTGGTTATTCAGTTGTTCTGCTAAATCAGTTCTAGCCATGGGACCGGTAGTCGTTTCTTCTGATAGGGGGTCTCCCATTTTTAAAGCTGCAATTTGTTGATGCACTTTTTCTGCAAAGGCCTCCTTTACTGATTGAACCACAAGGAAACGTTTGGCTGCAATACAACTTTGCCCGGCATTCAGCATTCGCGACTGAACGGCTACTGCAGCAGCCCGCTCAAGATCAGCATCCTCCAACACAATAAATGGATCAGAACCACCTAATTCTAAAACTGTCTTTTTAATGTTTTTACCCGCAATAGCAGCCACAGAGGCTCCGGCTTTTTCACTTCCGGTAAGGGTGATTCCTTGTACTATTTCACTTTTAATAACCTTCTCCACCAGGTTAACATTAATAATCAGAGACTGAAAAACCCCATCAGGAAAACCCGCTTCTTTAAATATAGATTCAATATCCAAGGCACAACCGCTAACATTTGGCGCGTGTTTCAACAAGGCTGTGTTTCCTGCCATCAGATAAGGAGCCGTAAACCTAAATACCTGCCAATAGGGGAAATTCCATGGCATAACCGCCAGGATTGCTCCAATGGGTTCGTAGCAAACAAAGCTCTTTCGGGCACCCGATTTAATAATTTCATCCTGAAGAAAACTTTCCGCATTTTCAGCATAATAATCGCATACCCAGGCACACTTTTCTACTTCACCTCTTGCTTCTTTAATAACCTTACCCATTTCCTCGGTTATCTTCTGAGCATAAATTTCTTTATTCTCCCTCAGTAAATTTCCCACTTTATGAAATAGGGAAGCTTTTTTTCCATAGGGAATTTCCTTCCATATTTTAAAGGAAGATTTACTTTTCTCCAGTTTGTCACTCAAAGCCATTTCCGAAAGCGTAGGATATTTCGCAATTACCTGGTCAGTATATGGATTTACAGTTTCAAAAATCATTATTTAGGCTTTTTTTATTATACAAATTTTTTTTGAAAAATCAAATTTAGATGCCATTATCTCTCGAATTTTTGAAAGATATTTTGCTTTACCAATATTCCAAATTATATAACATTAATAATGACTTATGTGAATTTTTATATCATGGAAATAGATATAGGCATATTTAAAATTACATTTATTTATTATTCCATTTTAGTTTTAGCAAGTACCTTCAATGTCTTTACGAAAATGAATTATGAGGTCACATTTATAGGCTGGATTAGAGGTTTTTATTCCCTGAGATTTTCATGGAAGCTTGTTACATTTAGCTAAAAAAGTGGTGTCTTTAATTATGACAATCCCAACTCTTCCCCAGAAAGTTACTTAAGCTATGAAGCAAAAAGAGGATCATGGAGGGGGAATAAGCTGGGTAGTTTTTGTAACTCCTCGATTGTTTGATCTGCGTAATTATTTGTTTGGATCTCGTATTTTATTGATGGGAATAATATGGAATTTTACATTATGCTAATTCATTTAGCAGGGTATTTTTCAACGGGCATTATTTGTCCAATATTCATTAGTCCAATTATCAAAATGAAAAAAGAAAATAAACAAAAGCCAAATATTTATCAGGGAGAAATAAACAGAAGGAATTTTATCACCAAATCGGCTATTGCCGGAATTGGTTTGGGAGCCCTTTCCTTTTCCACTGCATCTGCAAAAAGAGCAGAATCAGAGAGGGAGATTTCAAATTTAAGTAAGAAAAGGAAGCTGGGTACTTTGGAAGTCTCGGCCATTGGTTTGGGTTGTATGAGTATGACGAGTGGAAGTTACAATCCACCCAGAAGTAAAGAGGAAATGATTCCCGTGATTCGAGGTGCTTTTGATAAAGGCGTTACTTTTTTTGATACGGCTGAAGTTTATGGGCCTTTTACCGATGAAGAAATCGTAGGGGAAGCACTTGCTCCGATTAGAGATAAAGTGGTGATTGCCAGCAAGTTTGGATTTTCCTTTGATAATGGGCAAAGATCTGGTAGAAACAGCCAGCCAAAGCACATTAAACAAGCCGTAGAGGGCATGTTGAAAAGGCTCAAAACAGATCGGATTGATTTATTGTATCTTCATCGGCTGGATCCAGATGTCCCCATTGAAGAGGTGGCCGGAACAGTAAAAGAATTAATTCAGGAAGGAAAAGCCTTACACTTCGGGCTTTCTGAAGTTGCCCCAGATACCATGCGAAAAGCACATCAAGAGCAAAAAGTCAGTGCTTTACAAACCCAATATTCTCTGGCGGAAAGATTTCCGGAAAATCAAATACTGGATACCTGTGAAGAACTTGGAATCGGGTTCGTACCCTGGGGACCTGTTTTTAGAGGTTTCCTTGGAGATAAGTTTAACGAATTTAGTCGGTTTTCAGAAGATTCAAGATTTGCTTCAGTAGCGTCTTTTACTCCTGAAGCGATCAATCAAAATATGGCTTTACTGAAACTGGTACGTGAATGGGCAATGAAAAAAGATGCTACACCTGCTCAAATTTCACTTGCCTGGTTGTTACACCAAAAGCCATTTATTGTGCCTATTCCGGGAACAACCAAGCTTCATCATGTAGATGAAAATATGAAAGCTACACAGGTGAAATTCACCAGTACTGAGTTGGAGGAATTTAGAACAGCATTTTCCAAAATTGAACTAGCCGGAGTAAGAACCATGGAATCGGCTTTGAAGGATCAATAAAAACTAAAAACCTAAAATGGTTATTTCAATATTTGGAGATAACCATTTCTTTTTTCCTTATAATAAATCAATCTTTTTCAACCATTCCACTACCTTTTCTTTTGCTTCCTGAGCTTTTTTGCCTTCAAAAACAAATAAAACGCCATCTCTCTCTATCCCTCCTTTGATTGAAAATCCTTCCAGGAGCTTTCCATCTGAACACATTTTGGCCACAGTTTCAAAACTGCTTCCTGCTCCATATCCGGCATGGGTATTAAATGGAATTATAATTTTCTCACTCCAGTCATATTCTTGCAAAAAACTTTTCATGGGAGGGGGTAATTGCATTCCCCAGGTGGGAAAACCTAAAAAGACAATTTTGTAGGAATTGAAATTTTCAATTTTAGTTTTTAAAGGAGGTAAAAATCCCGATTCATTTTCTTCAGCTACCTGTTTTACTGTAGTCTGGTAATCATCGGGATAAGGATTCTCCAATTGAAGTGCTACCATTGTTCCCCCGATCTCATTATGGATTATTTCCGCAATGGCTTTTGTATTTTTAGTTCGAGTGAGGTACACAATCAATATTTTTTCCTCTACTGACTGTGCCTGTAATTGCCCGGAAAAATAAATGGGGAAAAGGACCATGGCCAATAAAAGGCCAAGGCCTGATGAAATAAATTTTTTGATGACAAACATTTTTTCAGGTCAATTACCGACCAACTCTTTTTTGTAAATGCGCAGGATAACGATCTCCTTTCACTCCCAATTTCTGATACCCTTCATCAATTTCCTGAATATCTTCCTTTGACAATTCTACATGAACTGACCCAATATTTTCTTTCAATCGATGAAGTTTAGTGGTTCCGGGAATAGGCACAATCCATGGTTTTTGAGCAAGTACCCAGGCCAAAGCTATTTGGGCTGGAGTCGCATTATTTTTAGCTGCAATTTTCCCAATTAAATCTACCAGAGCCTGATTGGATTTTCTATTCTCTTCACTAAATCGGGGTACTATATTGCGAAAATCTGATGGGTCAAACCTGGTATTTTTGTCTATTGCCCCTGTCAAAAAACCTTTTCCCAAAGGGCTAAAAGGAACAAAACCAATTCCCAGTTCTTCCAGTGTAGGTAATATTTCAGTTTCTGGTTCTCTCCACCATATAGAATATTCACTTTGTAAGGCCGTAACAGGTTGCTCCAAGTGAGCCTTTCGAATGGATTGTACACCCGCTTCAGAAAGGCCAAAATGTTTCACTTTTCCCTCCTGAATTAAATCCTTAACTGTACCAGCTACCTCTTCCATCGGCACAGTTTGATCCACTCTGTGTTGATAAAACAAATCAATTACATCAGTCTTTAATCTTTTCAGGGATTCTTCAGCAACCTGTCGAATTCTTTCCGGTCTGCTATCCTGTCCTTTATTGGAATTGCCTTCCTTAAAACCAAATTTTGAAGCGATTACAATTTCCTGCCTAAATGGAGCAAGTGCCTCTCCTAATAATTTTTCATTTTCAAATGGGCCATAAGCTTCTGCGGTATCAAAAAAGGTAATTCCCATTTCGTAAGCCTCCCTAATCAATTTAATAGCCGCTTGTTTTTCCATTGCTGGTCCATACCCAAAGCTCATTCCCATGCAGCCTATTCCTAAGGCTGAAACTTCAAGACCGCTTTTTCCAAGTTTTCTTTTTGCTATACTCATATCTTATTTTTTAACCTGTGTCCACACTTTTCCTAAATAATTTATCTGTTTAAAATTAGAAAAGATCGGTCCCTCTGGTTAACTAAAAACAAACCAAAAATTACAAAATTCAAATAGAGAATTCAGGCATTCCGGAATTTCAGGGGACTTAGGGCTAAATGTTTTTTGAAGAAATTATTGAAATGGGTCACTTCTGAAAATCCAAGGGAAAAGGCTATTTCTGAAACATTCATTGCCGTATGTTTTAATAGCACTTTAGCTTCCTGTAAAATTCGCTCTGAAATAACCTGGGTAGTGGTTTTTTGAGTAGTTTCTTTTACTGCTCTATTCAGATGGTTGACATGCACATTCAGGCAATCTGCAAAATCAGAAGCTGAACGCAATTTAATTGATGGATGGCTGTCATCTATAGGAAATTGGCGCTCAAGTAATTCAATAAATAATGTTGAAATTCTTTGAGCGGCATTTATGGGTTGGTTTTCAAGACTTAAAGAGGGTTCAAGTTTAAGGGCAAAATGAAGCAGTTCAAAAACCTGGTTTCGGATCATGTCAAATTTATATTTGTAACCTGAGTTAAACTCACCCTCCATTTTATGGAATAATTCCTGTATTTGAATTGCTTGTTCATCCTTCAATTCAAATATATGAGAACCCTTGGGCTGAAAAACCTCATAGTCCTGAAACTGACCAAATTGATGGAAAAATGAAGCATTAAATATGCAATAAATCCCTTCCCGTATTCTATCCAAATGTTCCCATTTGTAGGGAATTTGGGGATTGGAAAAACAGAGGGCCTGTTTTTTTACCTGCACCACCTTATCTGCATAATGCACCTGACTATTCCCCTTTACCAACATGATTTTATAAAAATCACGTCTTCTATAGGGAATTTTTGTAGGTTTTCCTTCTACATAGGGTTCCAGCTTAAACATGTTAAAATGCCCAATTTCCTTTTTAAGTCCATCGGGCTTCCAATCAAACTTTCTCTGGTAAAATTCTTCTAAGGATTCTGACTTTTCCATTTCGTGAAATTTACAATATTCAAACAAATTAATCCATTCTTTTACCATAACCTTTTTCTGTTTTGGCTGAATTACCAATAAAATCTCCAATTATCGTAAAGGCTCATCTTTTGCGAGAAATGGTTGATGGTAATAGCGCTGGCCATTTGTTTGATACAAAGCATTTGCCACTGCTCCAAAAATTGGAGGGAATGGCGGTTCACCCAACCCGGTAGGGTCGATATCATTTTTTACAAAGTGCACATCTATTTCCTGTGGTGCTTCCCGATACCGGATCATGCGATAATTATGGAAATTGTTTTTCTCGGGTACTCCATCCTTAAAAGTCATCGCTCCAAATAAAGCATTTCCAATACCATCAATCACGGCTCCTTCCACCATGTTAGTTGCTGCATCGGTGTTAATTACAATACCACAATCAATCGCGCTACAAACCTTTTTCACAGCAGGTTTCCCATTTTCCACTTCCATTTCCACTACATGTGCGGCATACGAATTATGACAGAAATATGCTGCAACCCCCCGGTTTTTGTTTGAATTTTTATCCTTGTCCCAATCAGACTTTTCTCTTACCAGTTTTAACACTCCGGCATATCTCCCCGCATCATAATCATTCTTTTCGCCAACAGGAGTTTTACCTGCCCGATCCAGTAATTCCAGCCTAAATGCTATTGGATCTTTTCCGGCTGCTTCAGCCACTTCATCCAAAAACGATTGTTCTACGCCACCAATAAAATTAGACCGGGGAGCCCGAAATGCCCCAATGGTAATGTTCGAATTAATAGACCATTCCTCAGCCATATAATTATCCACAGCACCAGCGGGAAACCTGTTGGGGGATAAAGGACTTTCCGGAATTCCGCCTGCTTTTACATGGAATGCAATCAGGTTATTATCTGCATCTAAAGCAGCCCGATAAGTCGCATGGTATGAAGGGCGGTAAATACCACAAGTCATATCATCTTCTCTGGTGTAAACCAACTTTATGGGTGCATTCGCCTTTTGGGAAATGAGAGCCGCTTCCACCAGATAATGGTCATAAGCCCTTCTGCCAAATCCTCCACCCATCCTGGTCATCTGAATGTCAATTTTTTCCAAAGGCATACCAAGTCGGGTAGCCAAAGCCTGCTCGGCAAATTCAGGTGCTTGCAATGGTCCCACCAATTCAGCTTTTTCGTCTGTTACATAAGCAAAGCAGTTCATAGGCTCCATGGCATTATGCGCAAGAAATGGTGCCGTATAGGTACGCTCTATTACCTTGGCTGCATTTTTAAAAGCCAATTCCGGATCACCATCCTTGCGAAGGACTTTCCCGGGTTTGGAGGCTATCTGATTCATTTTCACCAAATGCTCCGAAGTATTTTCCAGCCCTGCAGGCACACTTACATTAATTTTATTTCCTCTTGCATTGATGGTAAAACTACTTTCAGCATTTTTTTCCCATTCAACTTTTAAGGCTTTTTTGGCAGTCATCACTTCCCAGGTAGTATTACCCAAAACTACCACCAGTTCCGGGAAAGCATTTGTACTGAAATATCCCCTTTCTAAATCCTCTTTGCAGGTTTCAATAGTAAAAATATCTTTTATCCCAGGCATGGACCTGATTGCTGAATCATCCACTGATTTTAATTTCATCCCAAAAGCTGGAGGATGCACAATCATGGCAATGAGCATCCCTTCCCGTTTGTAATCCAGCCCAAACAATGGTTTGCCGGTAACTATATTTTTACCTTCCACATTCTTTTGAGAAGAACTGATGATTTTGAAATCTTTTACTTCCTTCAGTTGAATTTCTTTGGGTACGGGAATATCTACCGCAGCCGAAGCCATTTCACCATAACCGGCAGATTTTTCACTTTTTTCATGATAAAGTACCCCCGCTTTGGTGGTAATTTCTGAAACAGGAACATTCCAGGCTTTAGCTGAAGCTTCTTTTAACATATGCCTGGCGGTGGCTCCGGCCATCCTGAGTCCCTGCCAGCCTTGTCGAACTGACTGACTTCCACCTGCAAACTGGCGGG
>NZ_KB903477.1 GCF_000379765.1 Flexithrix dorotheae DSM 6795 | reverse complement strand
CCCGTCACTAATTCAATCCTATAGATGGGTCAATATCATAATTATGGTGGATCAATATAAAAATTCTGGTGGGTCAGCATCGATCATAATATGCAGTTGTGCTTATTGGCTTTCAGACCTCTAATTTATGGATAAAATTATTAAAAACACATCCTTTAGGTTAACTCGGTTTATCACTCATTTCAATCTCTTTTATGTATCAATAAGGATGAACCAGCGGGAACTTTAAGTTAAGTAGTAATTCAAAATTAATCGTGAATTTTTTGCCATAAAAGACTGATAGAGAGATTAATTCCTCTGAAATAATAGTACCCGGTATGGAGTACCCGGTGTGGAGCACGGGTGCTTAAAAAGTAATCGAATAAAGCCCCTCGTTATAATGCTCTGTTCTTACTTCTAGTTTTTTATTGGTGTAATCATAAGTATAAGAAATACCTTCCAAAAGTTCTTGCCCATCAAGCACTACTTTTTTGGGTGACTTTTCTAAGGCAATTTTTAAAATGTGGGGAAGTTTTTCTCCTTTTAACTGAATCATTAGTTCTTGCGCATTTTTTTCATAGGATAAGGTAGTGCCCGGTTTATTTTCCTTATATATTTCAAAAGTATTTTTCCCGGAAAAAGGGTATATCAAAAAAGTCATCAACCCTTCATCATTTTTAGAACCAATTTCAGTATAAGCTCTTTTAATATCCATAGGAATTATTGCGCCTTCTTTGATAAATACCGGATATTCACGAAGTGTGAATTCCTTTTCAAAAGTTGTATCTCCATTGATGATTTGTTTATCATCAAACCAATATCGCCATTTGCCTTTAGGTAAATGGATTTTATTTATAAGTTCATCTTTATAAATTGGAGCAATTAATAAAGCTTCTCCAAACATATAATGGTATTTTCCCTTTCCTAATGGCTGTTGTAATCGTTTTCCTCCCTGGTGGGCAGTCACTACATAGTGGTACATGTAAGGAACAAGCTCTGAATGAAGCCAGGAATAAGTTCTGATAATTTCCAATTCTTCAGGGCTTCTTTTCCACAATCTCCTTTCACCATGGCCTCCATTCATAAATAAGCCACAAAAAGCGGAAAACTGAGCCCAGCGGATATATAACCTCGGTGGGATGGTTTTACCCGAGAAACCTGCCACATCAGAACCAATAATATTATAACCCAATTTGGCACTTTTAAGAATACTTTCAATCGCAGACTCAAACCCCTGAATACCCTCCAGCGCAATATCAATTTTTTCCTGATTATTTTCTTCCAACAATTCTTTGGAAATCCATTTATGTTCCTGATCTCCAACCCAGGTGACCGGAGCCGCATCGATTGGGGCAAAACCTTCGGGATGGTAACCTCTGTCAATAGCTCTTGAAAGTGTGGTAAACTCAGGATTTTTGGACAAGCCATATGCTAATTCATCCCGGTAATAGTGATCCATATAAGTGCGAGTTGTCATCAGACCTGACTTTGACTTTTTATAAAAAAGAGGAATTGATCCTATTTCACTCCAGAAAAGGGTAGCAGTTCCATCCAGTTTCCAGCCATCAATGCCCAGGGCAAAAACCTGATTTTGAAGACTCCTCCACCATTTCATTGCTTCAGGGTTGGTATAATCAATAAACCCTCCGGTTCCTTTCCACCATTTATTCGCTGGTCCATTACCTACAAGATATCCCTTATCTTTTGCTTCATCATACCATTCCTGTGAATCCTTTAAATCCAGGTCTTTGTTGTAATTATTGACCATGTTTGTCATCCACATAACAACCCGGTATCCCTTTTCCTGAAGCTGTAAAAACCATTGCTCGGGGTTTGGATATCGGGTGGTATCCATATTAAAATCATTGTATCTGTAACTCCAGGGGCTATCCAAAATAATGGTTCTTACAGGAATATCATGTTTGCGGTAACCGACTAACAATTCATCTACAAAAGCTGCTGTATTGACATCATCTTCCCAAAGCCAGCATTCCAAAGCCCATGCGGGTGTAAGGGGCGGATTTCCATGTCTCTTTGCATTTAATGGAAATCCCCAAAATGGATAAACAAAAAATAAATATCCTGTAATGGCCAATAAAAGCAAAAGAGCGCTCAGGCTTATGAGTAGTCGTTTTTTAAATTTATTTCGGTTTGTGATCAATTTGTCCTTTAGGTTATAAATGTTTTTGAAACCAGGAAATACCTGCTGTATAAGCCTTTTCTACGGGCAAGTCACGATGCTTTGATGAATACCAGATAATCTTTTTAGGTTCTTCTGCCGCCTGGAAAAGTAACTTACTGGTGAGAGGATCAATCACTTCATCATTTTCAGCATTGATCATTAGCAAAGGTCTGGGGGCAATTTGATCAACATAATTCACAGGATCAATGATACTAAAGAAGTTTTTGGTCTCTTCTGTAAAGGCATCCAGACCCAACATTAAACTCAGGTTTCCACCTGCAAGTGCAATCACAGGTACTTTTACCCGATTATCTACCCCACAAAAAATAGTTCCGATAATTCCCCCAAGGCTTATCCCAAAATATCCTATCCTTTTAGGATCAATCTCACCCCGGGTTTGAAGAAAATCAAGCGATCTCCTCAGGTCAAAAACAGTCTGTGTGATAATATCCCGGGTCCAGTACTTATATCCCTTTTTAAGGTCAAATTCGTAATCATTTTCCTGACGTTCTCCGTGGTTGGCAATGTCAATTCTCAGCACTGCATATCCACTATCAATAAAGAGTTGATGTCCGGCTTCAATGTAATCCACTGTTTTCCGGTCTCCTAAACCATGTAGCAAAATAATTACCGGCAGGTTGTTGCCATAATTTTTCGGAACAGTGAAAAGGCCAGAAACTCTCTTGTTGTGAGCACTTGTGAATTTTATGGCATATAGATTAACATCAGTGGAATCTGAAATGAGATCCACAGATTCCTGAAGGGGTAGGTTAAAGTCATATTCATAAAATTTGCTGACCGGGAATTCCTTTTTGGAAGTACATGCCATTCCTAATACCAAGCTGGCACACAGAAAAATTCTAATGAAGAGTTTAAATTTCAATATAGCCATGCTATTTTTTTCCTGCCATCAAAAAACCTGAAGCACTCGGACTTTCATTGATAAATTCCAAGCTCTTTTCTACAAGAATTTCTCCTGTGCTTTCACCCAGACTTGTTCTGGAAACATATTCATATCTTTTAAAACTATTAAAATCTTCCTTAGTTAAGATATAACCTAAGGCATCATTGGTCAGGCCAAATAAAAAGGGTTGTTGGGTGTGCATTTTTCGTTTCAGGTAATATCCTATATTGGGAAGTGCCTCCCCGGGAATGGTTAAAACCTGTGCCGTACCAATATTCAAAAGGTTAACCTGGGTTTTAATCAGGTAATTATTGCCAACACTGGCACTTAAGGGCGATTTGTCAATGATCATCCGCATTAATTCGGATTCTATGGGAAATTCCACCGTTTTTGCAGCACAAAATAAATCAAGTTCTTTTTGAACTTCTGCATCTTTTATAATGGAAAGTGCCTGATCTGCCAGTAATTCTCCTATCCGTTTGCACTCATTCCAGTCATTGGCTTCTTTACCTTCAGGCAAACGATTATCCGCAGTCACCATCCCCCCCTGAGCACCATTCATAAAAACCGCAATTCCTCCCGCTTTTTCTTCTATCCGATTGTACAAAGGTCCACAAAGATCAGGGGAAAGGATTTCCCTTTTTGATCCAATTACTTCAGGATGTATGGCGTAATTCACTAAGGTTGAAAGTACTTTACCCTTATTCAATCCTGAAGTGCCAATAGCCTGGATCACACCGCATCTAGAATCATATAATTGAGGCGCATAGTAATTGTAGGCAATTTTACCTTTTGCCTCTCCTACAGCAATTTTCAATTCTGCTGGTTCAAGGTTTTCCACCGCCTCATTTATTGCATCTGCAATTTGACCAACACACCAATTCAGGTAATCAAAGTCTGCCAAAACCTCTCCTTTTTCATTGGGGAATCCATAAGCATCTGGTGCACTGTGCGTATGTGTAGCACCAATAAGAATATTTTCGGGAGGAATTCCCTTAACCAGTTTTCTGGATTTATCTCCCAGGGCAGCCGGCCATCCCAGATTATCAATACCAACAATAGCTATCCTGGTTTCTCCTTTTTCCAGCACCATCACCCTGACATACAAATCGCCATTCTTTTCTTTTACCGGTTTAGGGGTTCCAACTCCTCCGGAAACGGGTAATAAGGGATCAGGAGTAATCACCCGTTTTACTGCACCAGCTTTAAATATACTTTCATCTTTTTGTGCGAAAACAGGAGAAAGGATATGCAATGCAAGGATAAGCGCAATATGTACCTGTAGTAGTTTTTTGAATGTAAACCTTTTTTGTTTATTCATTTTCAATTGGATGAAGATTATTTAAAATTGAAGGCTATCCTAATTAAATACTGAAAAAGGGAAAAAACAGACTATTCCATTATCTGATCTTAGGCAAGAATCTAAAGCTGTTTTATTTAATAAAATTTTCAAGGAAAACTGATGGATTTTCAGGTTTAGATCAAGAAAAATATTACAAGTATTCTATTCCTTACTTTTGTGGATATATGGGTATTTCTCTCCATATTTGCCGTGGGAGCAGAGCCATAACTGGTTAATTTTACAGATTTGGTGGAGTAGTCTTTTTATTAATTTCAAGACTTGAATCAATGCTTCCCTAATTTATTTTTTAACACTATTCGATACATAGGGGATCAATTAAAATCCCAAAAACTAACAATGAAAAAAACTTTAATTCAAATTAAAACAACAGTTATATTTTTCTTGCTTTTAACCGGTTTATTAGAGGCTACAGGGCAAAATAATGATAAATTTGATCTACCCTTAAGAGGATTTTGTGCACACCGGGGAGCTTTAGAAACACATCCGGAAAATACCATTCCAGCCTTTGAAGCCGCTATACAAGCAGGTGCTCATATGATTGAATTTGATGTGCAGTTGACAAAGGATAAACACCTGGTATTAATGCACGATGCCACTATCAATCGAACCACAAATGGTACGGGAAAGGTGGAAAATTATACGCTTAAAGAACTTAAGAAGTTAGATGCAGGAAGCTGGAAATCTCCAGAATATGCAGGGATAAAGATTCCTACTTTTTTAGAGGCTCTGGAAGTGATGCCACAAAATATTTGGATCAATGTGCATATAAAGGGAGATGCGGAGATTGCAGTGTTGGCAACTAAAGTATTAATGGAACAAAAACGATTACACCAGGCTTTTTTGGCTGTAGGGGCTAAATCAGCAACTGCTGCCAAACGCATCACGCCTGATATTATGATCTGTAACATGGACCGAAGAAAAACCATCCAACAATATGTAGAGGAGACCATAGCAGGAGACTTTGATTTTATCCAGATTCCCGGGGAAATTACTTCAGATTTGATACAATATTCAAAAAGTTTAAAAGCAAAAGGTATCAGGATAAATTATGTACGTACAGATTCACCTGAGGACATCAAACAATTGTTTGATTATGGAATCGAATTTATTTTGTGTGATGATATTGTAAATACAATTGAAACAGCTGAAATCAATGAAATTCAACCGCTTGATCCGGTATATATTAATTAAAGGCACTCAAAATAAAATTCTCAACTGAGTGTAAGCAAATGAATTCTAATGGGGATTGAAAATCTCATTAAAGTTTATAGTGATATAGTTTTAAATAAACGCTTTAATTATTTGGTTTTAAAATACTGATTATCAAGTGTTTTACAGCTACATCTGTTTTATTTATTTTATAATCATCCAGACCTAAATGTTAGCATGTGCCACATAAATCAGTAAATGCCTTATCGCAAAAAAAGTTAAACCCAATGCATAGGGAAAATAATTTTTACTATTTAGATTATCCTTGATTATTAATCCAGAAAGTATTAGGATTTCAACCAAAAGTCCGGCAGTCATATTTTCAATAAAGGAAAATTCTAACCAATGTGAAAATATTCTGCCTATGGCAGGCATTGCAAATACCAATGAAAGTATGATCATATAACGCATATGAAATCCAACTTTTTTTCGATTGTAAATGCTTAAGGCATAAAAAAGAATTACTCCAACTATATCTGAAGCAGTTAAAATTACCAGTGGCAGATAGTTAAATGCCAATTGCTTGCTAAACAATGGAATAAATGAGATAAGAATAAGAATGAATAAAAAATAAGATGCTTTACCAAAGACTTTATGCGTTTGATATGCTTGTTTTTTGATAAGCATTGGTTGGATAATGAATAGCGATATCCACAGGACAGAAATGGTAAAATGAAAGTGTATCGTTACTCCTAGATTTTCTTCAAAATTTGGGAATTGCCCTAAATACGTTTTCATGAACCCAATTATCATCAGGGGTAATAAGGTAAATAGAAGTACAAGCCCTAATCTTTTATATTCCCTTTCCATTATTTTTCATAAAACTGACTTTTATTTGAGGTATGGTTCTTTAAGTTTTTAGGCTGGCCCAATCATGATTTCACTTAAAGAAATATAACATTCTGCAGAGGAATTATTACACATTAAAAATTTAGCCGATTATGAGGATGAATCAAAAAAAAACCACATCTTTTTAGATATGGTTTTAGACCGAGATTTAGATTAATTAAGGATTACAATACATAATTTTCAAAGTAGGTCTAAAAAATGCTATACCCAAAAAGCCAGGAACTCAGTTTAAATTTGTTAACAATATTCGGCCTACAATATCGTAAACCAGGATTTTAATGTGGTTGAAAAATTATTTAACCTCTTCTTCAAAACTTAGGAAGCGGTTGAAAAAAGGTAACATTTGGTGTAAAATCCTGCCTTCCTCTGAATTAATCCTATTTGAGTGGGTACCTAAATATTCTTCAGCAAAATGGTCTATACCCATAATTTCCATCTTTTCACTAAATATTCGGCAAGTAAATGGAATGTGTAAGTGTTCTTCGTTTCTTCCCCAATCCAATTTAAATGCCTTAAGTT
This sequence comes from Flexithrix dorotheae DSM 6795, assembly GCF_000379765.1. GTDB lineage: Bacteria > Bacteroidota > Bacteroidia > Cytophagales > Flammeovirgaceae > Flexithrix > Flexithrix dorotheae. The sequence goes on along the minus strand of NZ_KB903477.1, from coordinate 13,364 downwards.
TTTCCAAATTCGAAGCATATTCATCCAGCATTTCAATAGGACAGTTTGCCATCCACAATTCTAATACTTCTTCATTTACAATCAATTCATCGTCCTGATATTCATAAGGCAAATCAGCATAAAATGGAGGCTTTTCAGGGTTTGGTGAAAATGCTCTTCCCAATGCCACCACAACATTCGGATGGAATTCTTTAAATCCATCTACCAGTTCTTCATGTGATGTAATCATCGGTGCTCTGCGATAACCGATTCCCTTTGGTCCTAATTCTTTAGCCAGGCCAAGTACTGCTGGTGAATGGGCATAAACACTTGAAAAAACTTCTGGGTATAACATCCCCATTTTTATTGCTCCATGTCCACCCATTGAATGACCAGCTACCCCACGGCTTTCTCTTTGGGAAAGTGTCCGGAAATTTTGATCTACATACTTTACCACATCAGTAGCCGTAAAATCAGCCCATTTGCCTGTTAAAGAAGAGTTTGTATAAAAACTCCCTCTGTAAGTAGTATTTTGATCCGAAACAACCAGAATGACCGGACGAATTTTTTTAGTATTTATCGCTACATTTAGCTTGGTCTCCAGGTCAGCCCAGGCAAACATGGTTTGATTATCTAGTGTAAACCCATGAAGGAAATAAATCACTGGATATCTTTCATTAGTTTCATAATATCCGGGTGGAAGGTAAACGGAAATCTTTCGGGTTGGATGTTCTCCACCAGAATTTCCCAATAAGGTCGAATAAATACTATCGACTACCACATTGCCAGAAAGAAATTGAGCTTGTAAGGACAAACCAAATATAAGAAAGATGCAGGTAAAGATGAGTTTTTTCATGAGTTGTAACTTTTTAAATTATTAAACAAAAGACACAATTAAGCGTGGTTCATACCTTTTGATTTTGATTCAATCTACAGAGGGTGGCAAAATTCAGATTGAATGAAAAAATATCCGTTTTCAGTATTCTCTATCCACATATTGCCTCAAATCTTTCTTTAGGTTGTCTATTCAAGATATTCACTTCATTCTAAAAAATCTTGCACATATATCCCAAATGTTTTTACAAATGTTGCAGGTATTAAATTTAGTGCTTAACTTATATAAGTATTTCAACTGCTTCAGGCTGAATAAAAAAACCATTCCTTTTAAATAACATTGAGATGTACCAGGTCCAAAAAAGATTTTTGGTAGTCCTTGGTGTTGGTTTAAGTTTAATTTTTAAAATCAATGCCCAAACTTACCGCTTCCAGGATGCCGGATTGATTGACAAGTTACCTAACCCACAGGTAACCGCTATACTGCAGGATAAATTTGGCTACATGTGGTTTGGTACCCGGAATGGGCTTGTAAGATATGACGGGATCAACACTGAAGTTTTTCAGTTTGAAGTTAATTCTTTCAGACAGGATAAGAACAGACCCGTGGTAGTTACTGCGCTAACTGAGGCTAAAAATGGGGATATCTGGGTGGGAACAGAAAATGGGGAGCTGGCAAGATTTGACAGGATTAGAAATATTCTGACTCCACTGGACATTGGCCCTAAGAATAAAGACTTATACAAACCCTCCCCTATAATTATAAAAAATCATTTCAATGTGGTGAAAAATAATTTTTCACAACAAGTTACAGACAGCCTTCTCAGCCAGGGACAGATTATTGGTATTCATGGTCAGGCTAATGGAAATTTGTGGGTAGGCAACCATAATAGTGGAGGTTTTTTTAAGGTCGTTCCGGATACTAACACTTTTCAACAAAGAAGTATTAAGGCAAAAGAAATTCTCTGGTATAGCGAACAAAATAAAACTACAGAAAAAGTTGGGGGTCGACCCTTTTATTTTTGGGAAGATGATAAGAATAATATTTGGATGACGACTACTCGTGGCTTGGTAGAGGTTCACCCTGAACCTATAAGTACTCAACTTTACCAGCTATACCCAGACAAAACTCATAATTGGTTAAATAAATTTGCAGATATCGTTTTTTTAGATTCCATTATTGTAATGGGTAGTTTTTCAACCGGAGTTATAGTCTTTAACCGGGCAACTAAAAAAGTTGAAAATTTTCTTGAACCCTACCAAAGTGCGAACAATTTTCAACACATCGATAAAAGTGCTTTTTTTTTCCGTACTCCAGAAAATTACCCCGAAGGAAAAATTCAGGCTTCACCTGCCAAATGTTTTTTCTATCACCCAAAATCTGGAGGAATTTGGACCAGGTTGTTATTATTTCCTGAGAATAAAGCGTACTATACGGTTTTTGATCCCCATACAAAAAAATACCGGGAATTAAATCTCATCCTGGACCTTGGGGATAAAGTGGTGCAAAACCCTTTTTTCGACCTAGTTTATCAGGATAAATCAGGTACAATATGGGCCAGTAACCAGAATGGCATTTTTAAAGTAAGCCAGCAAAGCACCTCATTTGAATGGTACCAAAGTGACCTTGCAGATCCAAAAAGCCTTAAAGGAAACCAGGTAAACGGTATATATGCCTGGAAAGGCAACCAGTATTGGGTTGCTACAGATTATGGCCTTAACCATTGGATCAAAGATGAAAACCATTTTAAAAGTTTTCCTTTTGAAGAGAATTATTTCCTGTATAATGGTGATTACTGGTATAGGAAAACCCAAACGATATTCGATCTCATGCCTATTTCAGAAAAAGAATTGTGGCTGGCTACTAATCTCACCCTGGAAAAGTTTGATATTTCCAACGGAGATTTTCAGCCAGATCAAATTGATAAAACTTTGTTGAAAAAATTATTTAATCAATCTTATGAGATAAAAATCCCCTGTTTTGCCATTGAAAAAGACAAGAAGGGCAACCTTTGGCTTGGAAACAAAGCCTTCCTGTTTTACCATATTACTAAAACAAATCAAACCCTAACTTATACATTCCCGGGTTTTCACTTTCTTTATTTTTTAAGCACTCACATTCGGTCTCTGGTTATGGACCCTGAAGAAAACTTATGGATAGGCACTTTTGACAAGGGCATGTATTGTCTCCATAGCAATGAAATCCCGGAAGATTCCGAAGTGATTCCTATGGAGGCCTTTGAAAGTTTTGAGTTTGAAGGGGCATTACCCAGAATCATAGACAGCCGGGGAAATCTGTGGGCTACCTCCCCTGCTTCGGGAGTAATAAAAATTAACCTGGAAACCAGACAAGTTACCCAATACACCACATCAGAAGGGCTGGCCCATGACAATACTTTTAATATCATTGAAGACAATCAACAAAGGATCTGGATTGGGACTTTCAACGGACTTTCCTGTTTCGATCCTGGTTCCAACAGTTTTCAAAACTATTACCAATCTGACGGTCTTCCTACAAACATTATTAATGGAAATAAATCCTGCAAAGCCAATGATGGTTCACTAATTATACCCTCCAATAAAGGAATTATCACTTTTCATCCGGAGAATATCCTTAAAAACAAAGTTCCTCCTCCTGTGGTGTTCACGACCTTCAAGGTAGATAATGAACAGTTGCCAATTGCAGAAAATTCACCCCTTCACCAACATATTTCCTTAACCCGACATATTACTCTTGAACATTTTCAAAACGATATTACCATAGAATTTGCGGCCCTGCACTATGGCAGCCAGGAGAAAAATCAGTATGCGGTTTTTATGGAAAACGATGAGGCTGACTGGCGAAAGATCGGGAATCAGCATGCGGTTACTTACACCAATATGGCTCCTGGCAAATACAAATTTCATGTAATAGCTGCCAACAGTGATGAAGTCTGGACCAAAGAACCATTGACCCTTTCGCTGATCATCCTTCCTCCCTGGTGGGCCACCTGGTGGGCTTATTCTATTTATCTTATTAGCTTTATTTCCATTTCCTATTTCATCTATCGCTTCCAGCTCAATCGCAAACTGGAAAAGGCAGAAAACAACCGTTTGTTGGAATTAGATGAATTTAAAAGCCGTTTTTATACCAACATCACTCACGAATTCCGCACTCCTTTAACCTTAATTCTGGGAACCAGTCAGGAACTTTTGTATGAAAAAGATAATCAGGTCAGAAACTTTGCCCAATTGCTCAAAAGAAATTCGCTTACCCTGCTAAATCTGGTCAATCAGCTCCTGGACCTTTCAAAACTCAGGTCAAATGCCCTAAATCTTGATCTTGTCCAGGCAGATATCATTCAACTAATCAAAATTGTACTTGAACCTTTTTATCATGAGGCTGCTTCCAAAGGATTGACGCTTACATTTGATCCACACCCAGACCAACTTCTTATGGATTTTGACCAGGAAAAGCTTCGGCAAATCATTTACAATCTGGTATCGAATGCAATCAAATTTACAAATGAGGGCTTCATTGAAATACATCTCGAAAAGAGAATGCAGGAGCAACAAGCTGTTTTAATGTTGAGTGTGGAAGATACTGGTATTGGAATAGCTCCTGAAACACAACCTAAAATATTTGATCATTTTTATCAAGGTGACAACAGTTCTACCAGAAAATATGAGGGCAGCGGAATTGGACTTGCATTGGCCAAAGAACTCCTTACCCTGATGAAAGGAAGGATAACCGTAACTTCCTCATTGGGAAAGGGCAGTACTTTTATGGTGGAAATACCCATCTCTAACACTGCGGAAATCATCATGGTGTCTCCTGCTTTATTGGAGCTGCCGGTCAACCCGAATGGAAAAGATAAAACGGGGAAGGAATCAACATCCCAAAATGGTTTAGAAAGCAAAAAGAAAACGGCTTTTTCTGCTCTTGTCATTGAGGATAATCCAGACCTGAGGCGTTTTCTTTCCATGAAACTTGAAAATTACTACAAGATATTCACGGCTAATAATGGGAAAACCGGAATTGAAAAAGCCATTAAATTGGTTCCCGATGTGGTTATTTGTGATGTAATGATGCCAAATACTGATGGTTTTCAGGTTTGTGAAAAACTAAAACTAGATGAAAAAACAAGCCATATTCCTATCGTCCTATTGACAGCAAAAACCGAAATGAAAGACCGGTTGAAAGGTTTAAAGCTTGGGGCAGATGCCTATCTAACCAAACCTTTTAATAAAGAAGAACTTTTGATAACCATAGAAAAATGTATTGCCCTAAGACTTAAACTCAGGGGACGATATGTAAAATTAGGCCCTTACAATCCGACAATTGACAAAACCACTCAGTTAAATGACAATTTCTTAATTAAACTCAACAAAGTTATTGAAGATAACCTTCATTCGGAAGTTTTATCATCCACATTTATTGCCAGAGAACTGGGTGTAAGTAAAAGCCAGATTTACAGGAAATTACAAACCATGACGGGAAAAAGTATCACCAGTTACATTCGCTTTTTCCGCTTTGAACTTGCCAAAAAACTCCTTGAAAACACAGATAAAACAATTTCTGAAATTTCTTATGATGTTGGATTTAACAACCCGAGTTATTTTACCCGGAAATTCCATGAAGAGTTTGGAATCACTCCATCCAAATTAAAAAATGATCATTAAATCCTCACATCTGGATAAAATAATTTAATCTCAGGTCTCTTGTAAAAAGCCTCTTACAAATAGCTTTTAACTAAAAATCCCCACAAATTCCTGTTCTTTTGAATTTTTAAATCCCCTGTACATTCCTTTAGTGTTAAATGGCATCACAATGTTTCCCTGTTTATCTATGCCAATTAATCCCCCTCTTCCCCCAATGCCAGGCAGTTCTTCCATAATAACTTCTTTGCTTGCCTGTGTCAATGTTTGGCCTTTATACAAGATTCTGGCAGAAACTTCATGCGCTACAACTGATCGAATGAAATACTCTCCATGTCCCGTGCATGAAATAGCACATGTCTGGTTATTGGCATAGGTTCCTATACCAATTAATGGACTGTCACCAATTCGTCCATATTTTTTATTGACCATACCACCCGTGGAAGTACCAGCGGAAAGATTTCCCTTTTTATCCAGTGCAACTGCACCTACTGTTCCAAATTTGTCATCATCATGATCAAGGGTAACTTTATCCCTACTTATTGCACGTTTGTATTGTTTATACCGCTCTTCCTCTTCAAAATATTCTTTCTCTTTAATTACTAATCCTTGTTCTTTGGCATATTCCAGGGCCTTTGTTCCACTGATGAGCACATGTTTGGATTTTTTCATGACAGTCTCTGCCAATACAATGGGATTTTTTACAAATGGTACACTTGCAACCGCTCCAGCCATCATATTTTTCCCATCCATAATGGCTGCATCCATTTCAATATCACCGTGATTAGTATATACTGACCCCTTTCCCGCATTGAAAAGTGGACAATCCTCCAGGATAATAATTGCCTCTTTAACTGCCTGGACTGCGCTACCGCCTTTTTTTAAGGTTAAGAATCCGACTGAATAAGCTCTTTTCAAAGCCTGGCTATAAGCTTCAGCCTTCCACTTTGTCATTTTGGTTTTTGAAACAATTCCCGCGCCCCCATGAATTGCAATTCCGAAATTAATCATCATTCAGGTTTATGTTTCTTTTTCGTTTTGAGAATTTTATAAAGCTCATCTGACTTGATATTTAGGCTATTAAATACAGGGATATTCGTATATTCCCTTAGTTCTTTAATGTGAAGTGGCGAACTGGAACATACACCTGAAATAGCATCAGGGACTAAACCAAATTTTGTTTTGAGTACCTGTAATCCTCCAATAGCACCAAAGGAGTCGGCAGCACAAAAAATAAGCTTATGAATCCTTTCTCTGATATCAGGATGCCTTAATAACATTGCTGTTTCCCGTTGGTTGATCCCGTCCGCAAATTCAACAACCCAATAATTATCCTTGTTATTCGCATATTTCAAGTCTAATTTATTGAAAATATCAACTACTTCAGATTCCTCAATCATATAAGTGGAAGGATATCCTAAGAATGAAAAATCAGAATAGTGGGTTGCGCCTGCATCATTCATGCTAAGAATATCCTTCAGGCTTGCCGTACCAGTTACTTTTGAGGCTCTTACTTCTTTTTCATGAACCGATAAGGCATAAACACATGCGGTTGCAGCCGCACTTTTACCTGAATTCATGGCAGTACCTATTGCAAGAATTAACTTTGCTCTGGGATGTTTTTTTATACTGTTTTTAGGTTTTACTATACTGAATTGTTTTGTATTCAATATTTTCCCTTCTGAATCACAAACATACCCCAGGGGTTTAATTTTGGTAGGAGAAATCACTTTTCCACTTTTTGATAAAACCTTTCCTACAACACCAGATCTTGCCAGAAGGTCTAATGCTTCAAAATTACCAGATTCAGGAATTATTCCCTCATAATAGTCTGGTGCATACCGATTTCCAAAAACAAAAATGGCACGGGTTCCCTGATGAATGGTGTGAATTCTGCCCTGACTGTTTTCCAAAGAATTATGCTGCCCGAGCGTACTAATCTGCCCATAAAGTAAGTCTCCAATTTTTGGATTGCTATCCATTGGTATATATCCCTTGATCACTTTTCTAGGGATGGTATACGCTGCGCTGGGTACGCGGTATCCCTGTTCTATTTTTTTCATTTGTTTGTTTCAAAAAGCCGTGCAAAATAGTCATATAATCAAATGAAAAACCAGTTCAGTAGAAAAATTTTTTGTTAAAATTTAGTAGTAGGTGACTAACTTCAATGCGCTATTTTTCAAATAGCTTATCGTTTTTTAGGTTTGGGTAAAGTAATACAATGTAATCCTCCTCCTTTATAATTTAATTCTGATGAATTTATACTTTTTACTTCTCTGGTGTTAAATACTGAAGCGAATATTTTTCTGGCTTCCTGGTCTTTCCTTCTTATATATTCAGGATCACCTTTCTGATAATAGGCAGGAATAACCACATAATTATTGGTAAGAATAAAGTTTAAATAACTCGTGACGGGCGTATAAACTATTGGTTTTGAATCTATTTTCCCATTGGCATAAATTACCGGAGCCTGAGGAACCCTAATGATGGTAAAGGGCTTGCCATCCTGATCTCTTGCCTTACTGAGAATTTTAAAGTTTTCTTCAAGTCGTTCATGAATTATTTTGTAAAAATTATCCCGTTTCATATCCTTTGGATCTACCTGGGCCAATAATATAGTTTTGGGGTTGGCAAATCTGCAAAATTCGTCTACATGCCAATTGGTACCAAACCCATAAATATCATCTACAATCGGTCCATAACCCAAAAAATCATCCTGAGGAATACCTTTCTTTAACCAGATAAAATTTGTTTGATGAAATATTTTCCGGTATTCAGCCTCAATTTGTTCCTTAGTAAGATGAGGGTTAATTATTTTTTCGAAACCCTCTATCAGGATGATTGTACCTTTTCCATTTACCTCCCTTCCTCCCCCAACACTAAATAGGGCACTTTTATAAAAAGGAATTTTCATTTTGGAGGAGAAAAAAGGAGCAAAATTTTTGTAATCAGTAAATTCATGATGGGGATATTCAAAGGCTACCGTTTCAATTTCTCCTTTTTGATTTTGGGTAAAAGCAGGGCCGAAATCTCTGATCCAAATGTTATCACCTTTTAACTTAAATGGGAAAAATTCTACATTTTTCAGGTTGGTGTTTTTCTGGCTTAATAGCGCTTCAATTTGCTTTTTTTGATGATAATTTTCATTGTAAAATAAAATAATATTGTCTTTTTGAGAGATCCCCGCAACCAAACTTCCAATGATTTCCTGATATTGGAAATTCCAGCATACCATAGTAGCCTCCTGAGGATCAAAATCAGCATTGGAAAAAGAGGGAACAGGGTCTTGGATAGGCTCTACACAAGACTGGGCAATTGCTAAAATTCCAAAAAAAATTATGACTCTTTTAAAAAGCCAGGTAAAAGAAAAGCTGTGCATTATTAAGTATTTAATGTGAAAAATTGCCAATCACCAACCTTTTTTCACATTAAACCAGCAGTATTATACCCTTATAAATTGATGTTAAGCAAACAAATAAATTACCCAATTCTGAATTAATTCTGAATTTTAAATACAATGTTATTTGAAGTTAACTTTACAATTTTAAATAGGCCTTTTTCACTTTTTAGGCTACACTTTTTTGAGGTTTTTGGTCCAAGTTTTACTTAGTTTTAGCCTTACTTCCCATACCAGGTTTTCATGTTTTTTCCATCCCTGGTAAATCTTTTATATGAGCGCTTATTGCCCATTCAGCGGCAGGCAAATGATAAATTCAGTTCCCTCCCCATTCTGGCTTATAACTTCAATGGAGCCTTTATGGGCCTTAATAATCTCATGGGAAATATATAATCCCAACCCAGTGCCCTGACCAACTTCTTTTGTGGTATAAAAGGGAAGAAATATCTGATTTTTCACCTCCTCATTCATCCCTCTGCCATTGTCTTTTATAGCTATCAACACATTTTTTCCTTTCGTTTCAGTGGTAATCCATATTTTTCCTTTTTCCGGAATAGCCTGAATAGCATTTAGTAAAATATTAAGAAGTACCTGATCTATTGTATTAAAATAAGAAGGAATCTTGGGAGTAGAATTCAGTTGTTTGATTACCTCAATGTTTTTTCCGAGGCGTTTTGAAACCAGTTTTAGGTTGGTTTCAATCCCTTCCGTTAAATTATATAATTCAATTTTTCCTTTTTCTTTATTTGAAACGGCATCCAGACCTTTGATAATTTGACTGGTTTTCTTCGTTCCTGACACAATGTTATCCGGAATTTTTTCCAGCAAAGCCACCACTTTCTCAAATTGATATTGGGTTTTAAATTCCTCAATCTCCCTCAGTTTTTCCTTGTAGTTACTTTCATCAATGGTGTCATAAATTTTATTGGTTTGTAAAAGTATATCAAGTGATTTTTTTAGGCCTAAAACTCCGGATTTTATATAATTGATAGGGTTATTTAATTCATGGGCCAACCCTGCTGTCAACACTCCAATTGAAGCCATTTTTTCGGAATGAACCAGCTGTGATTTGGTTTCCTTTAATTGGTTAAGGGCATTAACAAGCTCTTTATTTTGGTGATTTAAGCGCTCCTGATTAGCCTGTAACGCTTTATTTTGTTTATTTATCTCAGCCCCTTTTTTTATTAGCAACTGACTTTGTTCGTGAATTTTATTGCGTTGTTTTTTAATCCTGGAATTAACTCTAAATAAGATAAACCCTATAATCAGGGAAAAGCCTAATAATAGCATTCCGGTTACAATAGCTATATTTTTGTTGTTAATTTCCTGTTGTTGAAGTAAATTTTGTTTGGCCAATTGTTCCGCCTCCTCCTGGAATCTCAGTGTTTCTGAAATGGCTTTTATTCTGGATAAACGTTCCGCTTCTTCCCTGGAATACAAGGCATCCCTTTTTTCCATGGCTTCTAAAAGGGTAGATGCCGACTTTTGATAATCTGCTTTCTTAAAAAAAATTTCACCTTCTTGTCTCAATTTCCTAAATGTATAGGGTAAATCCCATTCCACATTTAGATGGTTTAATGAATCAAAGTAGGTTTCAACCATTTTCATGTTGTCCAACTCCAAATATAAATCTATTAAATCAAGGTAAACATCTCCTCCAATTTGTTGAGCCTGGGTTCTGTTTTCTAATTGCATTAATAGGAAAGATTCTGCCAGGTCATATTTTTTTAATTTTAAATAAGTTAAACCGATATTGCCATGAATAAGGCCTATCCAAAAATTATTTTCAGTCTCGATAGCTACTTCCAGGCTTTTATTAAATTCCTCAATAGCCTTTTCATATTCATTTAATAGTTTGTAGGCTAAACCAATGGTATTGTATGCATTCATTAATTCGAACCTGTCCAATGAAGTGACCTGATCCTCTTTAAGCATAATTTCTATAAAGGAATTAAAGTCATCAATACTCTGGCGATAATTATATACTTTATAATTGAGCGAGCCTGCTAAATGGAAACTTTGGCTGACCAATTTATTCAACCCTTGTTTATAAATGGCGAACTCTATGGTTTGGTAATAAAATTTCAGGGCTTTTTCATACAAAAGATTGGAATCATAAAACTGACCCGTAATCACCAAAGCTTCCGCATATAAGAAATCATTACCAAATAACCTGCTTTTTTCCAAAAGTTGATTATACTGTTCCATCGCCATGGTAAACTCTTTCTGGTCATCACTCAGGGCAATGGCATAAATTCGATGTGCCCAAATTTCCTTTAAAGGATCTTCTTTACAATGGGAAATCAATTGATTGGCCTGATATGACAATGTATCCAGGGAGAGGTTTTTCCAGTTTAGCCGAATTTGATGAAAAAATTCAGGAATTTCCTCAGGATTATCCAGTTGTTGTAAAAAAATTAGATGTTGTTGAAATTCATCACTTTGCTGTCCCTTGCTTTGTAAAAAAATAAGATGAAGAAAAATCAGGAGAATAATGTTACCGTTTTGAAACCATTTCATGGAGCGTAGCCACTAATAAAAAGTCAATTAAAATTTGATAGTTACTTATTTTAAGGCAGTATTCTTAAATTTAACATAAGTACTTTAATTGACAAGTATAAGGCTACAATTCAATAGTAATTAATCAAAGTTTTATTCTCCTGACATATTTACCCGAAAATGATTTTTTAGAATGGCTAATGACTTAAAAGGAAATGACTTTAATTCATGGTACTTTAAACTCAATATTTCTGGGAAAAGTGAAGCCAGGATTAAGACTTCCTGGCACAAAATATATGAATGGGATAATTCAAATAAACCTTTTCATTGATTTTGGTAACATTTACCCCAAGTTCATCCTTACCTACATCCTGAAGTATCATCTTACGCAAAGCTTCAATATTTGTAGGGAAAGAGGCTGCTAACTGCTCATCAAATCCAATCTGCATAACGTATTCGTCTTGCTGCACTTGACTAAATCCAGCTTTTTTGAAAAGTTTTTGAAATGCTGTGTAGGAAAGTGCTGCCACATGAGAATTATCTCTGTTTTTTTCCATCTCATTAAATTTTTCAATTTTGGTATCAGGTAATGACACATCCACCACCATGACCACTCCTTTTGGTTTACAAACCCTCTTCATTTCTGATAATACCTGAAATGGATTCAAGAAATGATGGAATCCAAATCTTGAAACTACAATTGAAAAGTGGTTATCCGCATAGGGCAAATCTGTAACGTCCCCAATCTCCCAGGAAATTTTCTGAAGACCTTTCTTTACTTGCAACTTTCTGGCTTCATCAATCATTTTTACGGTCATATCAATTCCTGTAACATGCCTGGCTATTTTTGCAAATTCACAAGAAACTATACCTGAGCCGCAGGCAATATCGAGCACATTATCGTCTTGCTGGACTGATGACAATTGAAGCAATCGTTCAAGTGCTTCACTATGGGAAGGCAATGAAGTATAACCACTGGCCTGTTTTGAAAATTGTGCTACAATTTTTTCATTATGCTTTTTCTGATCCATACTATTGTGTTTTTATTTTCTACAAAAATCAAAATAATTACCTGGCCTGGATCACGGTATTTGGACAATGAATAAGGATTACAAGACAAAAATCAATATAGATTATGGTTTTGAGGTAAATAAACTACGTCCTATCACCACCTATTCCGAAACTCTTCAAAATGCGCAATGTGCAAACTTACACAAGCACCCAAGAGCACAAATCATTTCTTGTGACAGAGGAATCATGGAAGTGGTAACCAAAGAGCAGATCTGGATTGTAAATCCTTCTCAAAGTGTTTGGATTTCCAGTTTTGAGGAACATCAGGTTTATTTTCCACATCATGTCAACATCATTTCAGTTTTTATTGATGCTTCCAAACTTAGTCATTTGCCCAAAAACAGCTTTGCTTTTGATACCCCTGATTTTTTTAAAAGCCTCTTACATAAAGTAATATCTTTTCATAATCCCAGGCGATTTAGCGTCCAACAAAGTAGAGTTGTAGAAGTGTTATTGGATGAAATCTCAATGCTAAAACCGACTACAACTTTTCTTCCTACGAGCCAGAACAAACGGATTAAAATAGTAACAGATGCCTTGTTAAATGACTTATCCTGCAGGCATAATTTAGCATATTTTGCGGATAAAATAAATGTAAGCCCCAGAACCCTTTCCAGACTTTTTAGTAAAGAATTGGGGATGAGTTTTGGGGACTGGAGAATAAAAATGAAACTAATGGAGGCCATTAAACAATTAGAAGAAGGAAAGAGCGTGAAAGAAATTTCATTTGATTTAGGCTATGAAAATGTAAGCTCATTTATATCTACATTTAAAAAGCATTTAGGAAAAACTCCCACTAATTATAAAATTTGAGGAACCCAAGACCAGCAAGGATACTTGTCTATTTATAAAATAGAGTTGTTCTGGTATGATTATCAGTTAGTTAGACAAAAGTTCCAAATCCCTGCACAAATGCCAGCCACTTTGTTGTAAAGTGCCATACTCC
>NZ_KB903476.1 GCF_000379765.1 Flexithrix dorotheae DSM 6795 | reverse complement strand
TGTAGGACTTTTGAATAATAATCAACTTTGGTGGTAGTGGAAAGATGAGTAAGCAGTGCTTCGGGAATAAAGTCTAATAATTGGTCAGCCGATATTGTGTGGTCTTTAAAAACTGTCATAGTATTTTATTTATCCCTATTTAAAATACTAATAAAACAACCGTTTCTACAATTTAGTTAGACCAATCATCAATTAGTATACAGATTTTTATCTCTCCCTTTTTAAGAAAAATGACTCCTTGAAAATAAAAAAAGTCGGAAGAAAAATCTTCCGACCTTGACTGGGCTAATGGCCCTCTTTTTTTTTATCTAAAATATTAATATTTTCATTGCTTTTCGTGCAACCTCAGCATTGTTTCTCTGTCATTAAAGTTGAAAAGATTGGAAAATCAAGATTATTTGCAGAAAATCAAAATGGTAATTGAAAGGTGTATTTTGGGCGACAGAAAAGCCCAATATCAGGTTTATGAAATGTATTCTAAAGCCATGTTTAATATTTGTGTCAGAATTACAAATAATCTTGAGGAAGCTGAGGATGTGCTACAGGAGGCTTTTGTAAGTGCTTTTAGGAATATAAAATCATTTAAGGGTGAAGGCTCTTTTGGTGCTTGGCTAAAAAAGATTGTAGTTAATCATGCAATCAATCATTTGCGAAAGAAAAAACTCCAATTTGTTGATATTGATAACTTAGCAGAAGGAGCTATGAACAAAACTATAGAAGAAGAAAAAATTGATGAAAGAGAAATAACGCTGGAAGTTGGCAAAATAAGAAGAGCAATAAGGTTATTACCAGATGGCTATAGAGTGGTCTTTTCACTATACCTACTTGAGGGGTATGACCATAAAGAAATTTCAGAAATACTAAACATTTCAGAATCAACTTCAAAATCGCAATTTAACCGAGCAAAGAAAAAATTAAAAGAGATAATGTTGGAGAACGGGTAATGTTTTTTTGCTTATGGAAGTTAAACCAAAATGAAAAATGGATAAAATTGAAAAGTTTATTTTAGATAATATAGAAGGATTTCAAAGAGATAATCCTCCTGAAAGCATCTGGGTAGACATTAAGGATAAATTGGAGAATGATGATTGGTCGAATTTTATTCAAAAAAATTTTGATGAATTTAACACTGATAAGCCAAAGCGAAACCTTTGGAAATTAATAAAAGATAAATTGGATGATGATGGTTTAGATTTAACAATAAGTGAAAATAAATTAGAGTTTGATGAATTTGAACCTCATGAAGGACTTTGGGAAAAAATTGAAAAAGGATTAGAAAAAAATGAAGTTGCTGAGTTTAAAAATACCTTCCTTGAGTCAGAGCCAAAGATGGTGCCTCTAAAAGTTGTTTGGCAGATTGCAGCATCTTTTTTAGTGATTATCATGGCTATTATTGGTTTTCAATTTATCGGGGATGATAATTTGACTCAAAAGTTAAGTCAGAATAACAATAGTGAAATAAATTTAAATGAAATTTCTCCCGATTTATATGAGGCTGAAATATATTATACTTCATTGATCGAAAAGAGTCAGGAACAAATTTCCAAATACGACCTGGAAAAACTGGGATTAGAAGAAGACTTTAGTCAGGATATCAATCATTTGGACTCAATTTATTCTCAGATGAAAGAGGATCTCGTGGAAAGTCAGGGGAGTGAAAAGGTAATCAGTGCTTTAGTCGAAAATTTACGGCTAAGAATTGAAATATTGAACAGGCAGTTAGAAATATTAAAACAAATTGAAAGGTATAAGCAAAATGAAAAGAGGGAAAAGGATGGAATTAATATATAAGAACAAGATATTGGGTTGGATAATATTTTTTTTAGCCTGCCCTATTTTAGTTTATAGTCAGTCTGGTAATGAGTTGCAAAAAAAGATCAGTAAAACTTTTGATGTGAGCAAAGGCGATAAACTTAACATAACTAATAAATTTGGAGAAGTAAAAATTAATACCTGGAATGAACCCAGGATTACTGTAGAGGTAGAAATTAAGGTATGGGGCCCTAATGATAAGGTAGCTCAAAATATTTTAAACGAAATTGAAATTATTCAAAAAAGACAAGGAGACGAGATAAGTTTTAGAACAAGTATTCAAAACTCTGGCAGTAATAGAAAATCTGGGTTTGAAATAAATTACGCTGTGAATATGCCACCAATTAATGATCTTATCCTGGATAACAGGTATGGAGCAACCTACCTGGCTGATTTTAGAGGGAATTTAATCTTGAATTCAGCATATGGAAGTTTAAAAGCAGGGAAGATCACTGGAAATCATTCGGACATAAAAGTAAGCTATGGTAAAGCAGATATTGAAGAATTGTTTTATGGTAAATTGAAATCCAGTTATTGTAGTTATGTGGAATTGGGCAAAGTAGGTAATTTAAAAATAGATGATAAACATGGAAGACTAGAAATAGAGGAGGGAGAACAACTTGAGGTAGAAAGTGCTTATTCTAATTTTAATCTTGGAAGATTGACTGAATCGATTTTCCTGGACTCAAAATTTGGAAATGCAAGGATAGAAAATGTAATGGATGGCTTTAAAATTATAGATGTGGAATCTTCCTATGGGTCGCTGGTAATTGAATTGGATGATGCCGGTGATTTTGAATTTGAGGTTGATGTGAGGTATGGGAGCTTCAATCAGTCCCTTTCCAAAATTGAAATACAGCGGCAAATTATCGGAAATACATCCCAGGAAATAGCAGGAATTAGGGGAAATGGTGGGAATTCCATTGTAAAAGCCAGTTCCGCTTATGGAAACGTAAAGTTTAATTAGATTCCTTTACACCATTTTTTTATAAAGAGATATTTGAAGGCGACAAATAAATTATTTGTCGCCTTTTTTATGTCAGATTTGTTGACTTATTGCATTCCCAGTGAATTAAAATGGGTAGTAGAAAAGCTATATAAAACAATGTTTTTGTTCATTGGAAAAGTAATTTTTATAATATATTTTTGCTTGTTTAAAATCAATCTAAATAAAGACACGCTTTGAAAACAGCAGATTTATTAAAAGTGGGAGAGAAAGGCATAATCCAAAAATTTTTGGACGAGACTCTTTCTGTAAAACTTTTGGAAATGGGCTTTTTACCTGGGAGTGAAGTGAAACTGATCCGAACGGCACCATTCGGATGTCCATTGTATTTAAAGGTGGGTAAAAATTTTTTAGCGCTTAGGAGGAAAGAAGCTGTAAATGTGATTTTAAAATAATGAAGGAAGTGTTGAGTAGGCAAGGTTTGGTAAAGGTAGCCCTGATTGGAAACCCAAATTCTGGAAAGACTTCTGTTTTCAACAGACTAACAGGCCTAAACCAGAAAGTTGGTAATTTCCCGGGAGTTACAGTTGATAAGAAAACCGGAAGTTTTAATTTAGATAATAATACTCAGGCAAAGCTCATTGATCTTCCCGGAGCTTATAGCCTATATCCAACCTCGATTGATGAAAGAATTGTCCTTGATATTCTTACCAATAAGGAGGATCCTCTTTATCCTGATGTAATTGTTTATGTAGCCGATGCTACAAATTTAGAACGTCATTTACTTTTGCTTTCCCAGGTACAGGATTTAGGAATCCCTGTTATTTTAGCGCTTAACATGGCTGATTTGGCCTCTAAAGGTGGCTATAAAATTGACTCTGCTGCAATTACTAAAAAGCTGGGTATATCAGTGGTGGAAACCAACGGGCGATCCGGAGGAGGTGTTTCAGAAATTAAAAAGGAAATCCTTAATAAATTTAATCATAAAGTAATCCCTTCAGGTGGGTTTAAATTTGATAACGGATCTACAAAAGTTTTAGGAGAAATAAAGGGAAAGTTAAAAGTTGAAAATGATTACCAGGCTATTTTGTATGCCCATCACTACCAGAATTTGGGGCATTTGAATAGTGACGAAAAAGCTGTAATTGAGGATATCATTGCGAAAAATAACTTTTCCCGCATTAAGGCTCAGGTGGACGAAACCATGGCCAGATTCGATAAAATTGTGCCCTTGGTTGAAAAGGTTGTAGTAAACAATTCTAATGCTGAAACTTCCTTTACAGAGAAGCTGGATAAAATTCTAACCCACAAAGTATTTGGATCCATAATATTTATTTCCATCCTAATGGTGGTTTTTCAGGCTATTTTTGCTTGGTCAAGCTACCCAATGGATTTAATTGATGAGGCTTTTGCCAGCCTTACCGAACTTACAAAATCTTTGTTACCCGAGGGGGTAATTACCAGTCTTATCACAGATGGAATAATTGCCGGATTAGGAGGTGTGCTTATTTTCATCCCCCAAATCACTATTTTATTCCTCTTGGTAGCCCTATTAGAGGAAGTTGGATACATGTCCAGAGCAGTCTTTTTATCTGATAGTATCATGAGAAAGTTTGGGCTCAATGGAAGAAGTATCGTGTCTTTGATATCCGGAGTGGCGTGCGCTGTCCCTGCTATCATGGCTACCAGATCTATTGGTGACTGGAGAGAAAGGCTGATCACCATAATGGTAACTCCTTTAATGAGTTGTTCAGCAAGAATCCCTGTTTTTACTGTTTTAGTTGGTTTTGCAGTTCCCCAGGAATATTATTTTGGAATATTCAACCTTCAGGGTTTAGTAGTAATGGGGCTTTATATTGCCGGAGCTACAGCAGCTATTCTTTCTGCTTATGTAATGAAACAAATTCTGAAAACCAGGGAAATAAGCTACCTGGTGATGGAATTGCCTACTTATAAAATGCCCCATTGGAAAAATGTTGGTATCACTGTTTTCGAAAAGGTAAAAACCTTTGTTTTTGAAGCAGGTAAAATTATTTTGATTATTTCCATTTTCCTTTGGTTTTTAGCTTCCTACGGCCCCTCCGATAGGATGGAACAGGTAGAAAAGCAGGTCGCTACAGAGGCCACCACCAATAATTGGGATGAAACTAAAATAGAAGATGAAATAGCCTCCAGAAAAATTGAGGTTTCATATGCTGGTTATTTGGGAAAAGCCATCGAGCCAATAATTGAGCCTTTGGGTTTTGATTGGAAAATGGGTATTGCTTTAATTACTTCTTTTGCAGCCAGAGAAGTTTTTGTAGGAACTATGGCTACTATTTATAGTGTAGGAAGTAGCGGTGATGATGAACAATCAGTAGTGCAAAGAATGGCCACAGAAGTAAATCCTGAAACCGGTGAATTGGTATATGATCAGGCTACTTCATTTTCTCTCCTGGTATTTTATTTATTTGCCATGCAGTGTATGAGTACGCTTGCCATTGTGAAAAGAGAAACAAAAAGTTGGAAATGGCCTACTATTCAGCTGGTATATATGACAGGACTAGCCTATATTTCCAGTCTGGTTGTGTTCAACATTTTTAGTTGAAAAATTTAGGAAAGTGTTGGGTTAGGTAAAGCATTTTCCTGCCCTATTTTATTGGGAACATTAAAAATAAAGTTACTGCCAATATTTTGTTGGGATTCTACTTTAATATCCCCTCCAAGAATATTTAGAGATTCTTTTACGATATAAAGACCAAGTCCGGAGCCGGCCCCATCATTGGAAGCCCGGAAAAACATATCAAAAATTTTATCCACATATTCCTGAGAAATGCCCTTTCCGTTATCCTTCACACTGATTTTGGCTTCTTTTTCCGAAATAGCTACATCTATATGAATAAAAGGCTGGTCTTCTCTCGATCGTTTATAAATAACCGCATTACTCAGTAAGTTATTAAAAATAACCCTAATCCTGCCGGAGTCCGAAATTAAGTCTGAATTACCAGTAACATTTAATTTCAATTCTACTTTATCGGTACCATCAATGTATTTTAGGTTATCAAAAATATCATTAACAAGGTAATCAAAATCGATTTTTTCGGTTTTTACCTCAAGCCTTGAATTTCTGGAATAGTCGATAATCTCCTGAACAAACTTATCGAGTTTATTCACACTTTTTTCCATCATATCCAGATACATGGTATTATTGTCAGAATCACCGGCATCAAGCCTTGCTACATTTAAGAGCCCTAAAATTGATACCAGAGGTGCCCTTAAATCATGAGAAGCACTGTAAACGAACCTGTCAAGCTCTGCATTAATTCTGGTTAATTCCTGATTCTGAATTTTTAGTTTCTGTTCTGCTCCTTTTCTTTCTGAAATATCATTAGCTACTCCCAGAAACTGGTAAGGAAGCCCTTCATTGTCAATGAATGGGATAACAGAAATATTGACCCAAAAATCCGATCCTGACTTGGATATACATTTTATTTCAGCCTGCCATACATCTCCTTTAGATATATTTTTAATGCCTTCTGAAAATAATACTTTCTGGCTTTCTTCAGGTATTAAAAATGAAAATTCTTTTCCCAGAAATTCCTCTTCATTATATTCTGAAAGCGCTATCAAATTCTCATTTACGTAGGTGATCACTCCTTGTCTGTCGGTGATAACCACCAAAGAAGTAATGTCCAGAGCTTTCCTAAAATCTGATAAAGACTTATGTGTTTCTTTCAGACCAATATCTGCTTTTCTCTTTTCAGTGATATTTTGAGTGAGCAGCATTATCTGATTGATATTATCATCCGAATCCTGAAGAGGAACAGTAGTGGCAATCCAGTATTTCCCTTTGTATTCTATATCAAAAGTGATGGTTTCTCCTTTGAAAGATCTGTTAAAATAATCTTTTAGGATTTCTGCCAGTTCAACTCCATATATTTCAAAAATAGTTTTCCCAATTACTTCTTCAGGATTTTGAGGAAGGTCTTCTAATTCTTTACCTCCGGTGAATACATAGGTTAAGTTTCTGTCAATAATGTCTATGGTTCCACCAGGGAAGTTCCTGGTAAGTGTTTTGTAAAGCTGTTCATTTTGGCGCATTTGCTCCTCAGTGTTTTTCACTTCGGTGATGTCCTGCACTGTGCCAAAAAGTTCATAGGTTTTTCCAAGAGACCGAATAGGGTTAGTCGTGATTTTTATCCATTTTTTAGCCCCTTTTTCTGTCCGAATCTCCACCTCTATTTCTTTCTTATCTCCACTAATAATTGACTCTCTTATCAGCTCCCTTACCTGTTTTTCTTCCTTAGTGTCCATCACACTATAGGCCACTGTTTCATCAAGGGTTTCACCTTCATCCAGGTCATAGATATGATAAAGCTCCTTGGTGAAAGTAAACTTTTCATTGAGAATATCATAATCCCATCCGGCTATTTTAAAAGTCTCCAGAGTGGTATCCAGCAGGTTTCTCAGGTTTTTACTTTCTGTAATATCTCTTACCGTATTTACAACTGATTTATCTCCATTTTCCAGAATCATCACCGAAGATGATAACAAAATCTCAATGACTTCCCCATTTTTCTTTACCGATTTTGTTTCTATTACATGGCTTTTTCCACTTTTCAAAATCCTGTTGAAAAGTGCTTCTGCATCACTAATGTTGGATTGGGTGGTGACCAGGGAATAATGCTTATTAATTAATTCCTGTTTGGTATATCCCAGCAGGTTGCAATAATCTTTATTTACTTTAATAAATTTCCCGTCTTTATCCAGTATACAAATGCCTATATAAGCAGTATTGAATACCGTATTGATTAGGTTTTCACTAACCTTAAGCGCTTCGTTGCTTTTGTACAATTCAGAGTAGGTGGAAACAATCTCATCATTTGTGGCCCTTAATTCTTCATTGGATGCTTCCAACTCATGATTATAAGCTTCAATTTCATTATTGAGTTGTTCAAATTCCTGATCCTTTTGTTGCAGTTCACTTTGTAAACTTATTACCAATTCTCTGGCAGCGAGTAATTCCGGATTGTCAGTTGGGAAATTATTTCCAGTTTTTTGGTATAAATTTTCTCCAATTTTAGAAAATAAGGATGACCTGAAACGCAAATCTTCATTAGAATCCAGTAATAAGGCCAACCCATCACTTGCCAGCCCTAATGCAATTTGCTGAATGGTTTTTTGATTTTGTTTCTCCCCAATACCCAAATCTTGAGGAGCTACTATAAAACAATCAATGTCAGTATGGTAGAATGCCAGATTAAGTCCTTTGCTTGAAAATTTTATGTGTTTTTTAGATGCCTCCGATAAAAAAAAATGATCCTTGGTTTTTAGTAGATACTTTTCTTTCAATTTTTCATCTAAAGGCTGGCTTAACTTAAATTTCGTGGGGTCTTTTTTAAATAAATTTCCTGCGTGGGTAACCATAATCTCAAATTTCCCATTACCATTAAGATTATTGATTAGGTTAATGCAATTAATGTAGGTATTTTCCTCCAATGACTGAGCATGAAGCCAAATCTTCACCAGTTGGTCTTCTTTTTTATCCTTGAATTTTTGGGATAAAAGTTGGAAAAAATCGTCAGTCATGTATGGATTCATTATAAAAAACTGCATTTGCAGACCCTAAAAATACGATTATGAGCAATCGCTTTATCTAAATAATAATAAAAAAATAATGAAAAAATTGTCGGATGATATAAATTTATTCCGGAAATCTGGGGTTTAGTGTTTTGCCAAAAATATTACTTCCAATTATGCCAACCAAATACATTTCCAAAACAATTTGAAAAACTGATTTTTTAGGGGAAAACAAGTCTTTTTACTAACCAATAAAGGTTATTTTTAGAAGAAAAGAATATTATTATGTTATTTTTGAGCAGCATTGTTTTTATTCCACACACGTAGTTTTTGCCTTATTAATTCGAAATGAAAAACCCGCTTTTTAAATTGAAATTCCTCTCATTTTCCATTTTTTTAGGAGTATTAATTCCAATTAGTGTTTTCTCCCAAATAGAAAATGAATCATCTTTTGAAATTAAAAGAATTATTGTTGCACTTCATGAAAAACAAAGCATTGAAATAGAAGGTGTGGCCATATTCTCTAAAACAATTCTTCCTGTTTATTACGAAACGAGGAACTTTGAAAAAGGATGGGTTTCTAAAGCCTCAGTAGATTCTACCCTGAAAACCATTGAGTTAGCTTATTTGGATGGCCTTCATCCTGAAGATTATCATTTGGGAATTTTAAAAAGATTGAAAGCCGAAATAGATAGTGCGGCATCTCCAAATCCTATTACCAATGCTCATTTCGATATTTTACTTACCGATGCTGTTTTATTATACGCCAGGCACCTGTTTGATGGCAAAGTCCATCCCCAAAAGCTTCAATCAACCTGGAATCTCCAAAAACGGGTTTTTAATGGCGACACTTTGAAAATTTTGCAGGATGGTATTGCCAACAACCAAATCTCTAAAATCCTGGATTCTTTAAAACCCCAGGGGGCTATGTATAAAGGATTAAAGGAATATTTGGCTCACTATCTTGAAATTGCCCAGAAAGGTGGCTGGGGGGAAATTGAAGAAGGACCAACCCTTAGGCATGGCATGGCCAATGAAAGGGTAAAACAGGTGCGAAAAAGACTGGCTGCAGAAGGGTTTTTGCCAGATATGGGTATGTCCATTCCTTTTGCTGATCTTATTGCAATTGATACCCTTCAGTCTCACAACAAAAGGGTTGAAGAATTTTTTGATCAGGAAATGGCAGAGGCAGTTGCCAGGTTTCAAAAACAATATAGCCTTGATGTGGATAGTGCTATAGGGAAAATGACGATAAAGGCCATGAATATCCCTGTGGAGGATAGAATTAACCAAATTAGAGTAAATCTGGAAAGGTCTCGGTGGGTAATGGGCAATCTGGGGAAAGATTTTCTGGTGGTTAATATTGCAGGGTTTGAATTATTTTTAATTAAAAATGGGGAGGAAGTATGGCATACGAATGTGGTGGTAGGGAAAAAGTACCATGAAACACCAGTTTTTAAGGATCAAATCAAATACATCGTTTTCAATCCTACCTGGACTATTCCAAGGAGTATTGTGGAAAAGGAAACTTTACCTAAAATGAGAATTGATCCTAATTATATCAATTCCCACCATATGGAAATTGTGGATAATAGCGGTAGAATTATTCCTCAGAGTGCTCTTGACCCTTCCTCATTAACCATCAGTAAATTCCCCTATCAGATAAGACAAAAACCAGGTGATCATAATGCACTGGGAAGAGTAAAGTTTATATTCCCGAATTCCTATTCGATCTATTTGCATGATACTCCAAGCAAAAGCTTTTTTTCCAGAACTTCCAGAGCTTTTAGCCATGGATGTGTCAGGGTTGAGAATCCATTAATTTTGGCCGAAAAACTTTTGGACGATCCTGAAAATTTTAATCAGGCAAAAATTCAGGAAATTCTTAAAACCAATAAAACCAAAAATGTTTTCTTGAAGGAGAAATTAGATGTAATTCTGCTTTACTGGACGGCCGAAATCCATCCGGATGGTAAATTATATTTTAAAGAAGATGTTTATGGAAGAGATAAAGCTGTTTTGAGAGAACTGGATGAAGATAGACCAAAAATCTAATTTAGTAATGTTGAAAAAATTAAATCCTCATTTATAGGTAGTTATTTTTGTTCTAGACGATTTGTTTTTGAGGCGTATAGCAGCGTTACGCAACGAAAAAACAAAGTAGTATTGAGCAAATATAACAAGTAGAATGTGGATGTTATTATTTTATCATTACTTAGCAATTCATTTAAAGTTTTAATCCATTTAATTTAAGTAGTTGGAGTGCGAAGAAAAATCCTTTTATTCTTTATTTTATTTAAGACAATTGTATTTATTTCCTTAAGTTCTTTTGGTCAGGAAGAAGAAAAAGTGGCCCTGGTAATGAGTGGCGGAGGGGCACTTGGAATTGCCCATCTGGGAGTGATTAAGGCTTTGGAAGAAAATAATATTCCCATCGACTATGTAATAGGGACTTCCATGGGTGGGGTAATTGCCGGTTTTTATGCAGCTGGCTATTCCGTAGAAGAAATGGAAGAAATTGTGCTTTCCGAAGATTTCCAAAATTGGGTGAAAGGGAAGTTTGATGATGATTATAGAAATATTTTTTATGAAAACCAGGCTGATCCAACCATCATCAGCCTTAAACTAGGCATTCATGAAAAATTCGGGGTAAACCTTAAATCGTCATTTATTAACGATGCTGCCCTAAACTTTGCCCTGGCAGAATTACTCACTCCAGCTTCAGCCAAAGTAAATGGTAATTTTGATAGTTTATTTGTCCCTTTCCGATGCGTAACTTCTGATGTTTTTAGCCAGGTGCCTGTGGTTTTAGAAAAAGGAAATCTGGCTAATTCTGTACGCGCCAGTATGAATATTCCCCTTGTTTTTAGCCCGGTAAAAGTAGGAGACAGGTATTTGTTTGATGGTGGAATTTATAATAATTTTCCTGTTGAAGATGCCAAAAAAATATTCAAACCGGATTTTACGATTGGTGTAAATGTATCCAGCAATACCTTGCAGGAATACCCTTATGGAAATGATGAATACTATCTACCTGATTTAATGTCCTACATTTTGGTATCTAAAAGTGATACAGTTTTGGCTTCGGAAAATGGTGTGTATATCCATCCGGACCTGGATGGGTTTTCCTCCTTCGATTTTGAATATGCAAGGGAACTGCTGGAGGCAGGTTATGAAATTGGGCAAAAAAGGGTAGATCTTATAAAAAATAAGTTAACCAGGAGAATTGACCAAAATGAAGTGAAGAAAAAAAGAATTGAGTTTAGGGCAGGTATCCCAGAATTGAATATTGGAGGTACAAGAATTACCTCTTTAACAGATTCCTTAAGCAAGTACATTTTAAATCAGGAAAAACTCCTGAATCAAAATAACCCAAATCTGGACAAAGTAAGGAATATGTATTTTCACTTTGCAGAGTCTGATAACTTTGAAGCTTTATTCCCAAATTTTGATTTTAACCCGGACAAAAAGACTTTTGATTTTAATTTAAAAACAAAACCAAATAATAATTTCAAATTAAAATTGGGTGGTGCCCTTACCAATAGATCTACCACACAACTATTTTTAGGCCTGGATTATAACCTAATGAAAGAATCTGATTATAGGTTTGGGCTCAATCTTTATACTGGTGCTTTTTATTTTTCCTCTGATTTTAGTGTGCATATACGGCCCCCTTCCAGATTGCCATTTTACATAAGTCCGCGATTTATTTTCAATCAATGGGATTATAGAGCCGGAAAAGGCTTATTCAACAATGTAGAATCATTACAAAGCTTTGTTTTATCCAAAGATTTGAAATTAGGAGCTGAAATAGGTCTTTCTACTGGAAGAAAATCAAAATTGGCTTTTTCTGTGGATTATTTTGCCAATAATGATAAATATTCTCCTTTTGAAAATCTGGTGGATGTAGATTCCCTTAGTCAGACGAAATTTGATGGAATAGTGGGAAAAATAGGGTATTACCGCAATAATTTAAATAGAAAACAATTTGCCAGCCGAGGTCATTTTTTTGAAACCTCTATTCAATATATCGCGGGGCAGGAACGATTTTTCCCTGGGGCAATTTCCAGAAATTCAGGGATAGCAGGACTTAAAGATCCACAAACCAATAACCACGACTGGTTCAGGTTAAAAATAAGTGGGGAACAGTATTTCCCTATGGGAAAATATACCCTGGGGACTTTTGGAGAAGGAATGATTTCAAATCAGCCTTTTTTTAGTAATTATAAAGCCTCTAAAATAAATGCCCAACAATTTTATCCATTAAATGATAGCAGAGGCTTGTTTTTGTCTCAATACAGAAGTTATAATTATGTGGCAGCGGGTTTAAAAAATATTTTCAGCATTACTTCACTTTTGGATTTAAGAGCAGAAGTATTTCTTTATATGGACCTTACCCCAATAAGTACTCCTGAAAACGGGATCCCTGAAGTAGACCAGGAGTTTAATGAAAAGTTTGATGCCAGAATGGTGAATTCTTTAGCTTTAGTTTACCATTCCTTTTTAGGCCCTGTAAGTGCCAACTTAAATTACTACGAAAAAAACGATGGGGAAGGAGCCTGGAAAATCTTTTTACAACTGGGCTTTTTAATCCAAAATAAAAAGGCATTGGATTAGTGCCTGAATAAACCTTCACATTAAATGATTTTACTCTTTAGTATTTCCTGATTACTCTCCATCCGAAGGCTTTTTCACATTGTGATAAATACCCGATTCTGGATAAAAAGCCGCAAGGGCGAAAAAATATCCCATAAACGAATTAGTGGGGGTGAGCCTTTCCCCTTTTCTAGGTCCATCCACAGCTTCTCCAAAAATATCCCATTTATTTCCCTCATTATCCTGCATGATAATAGCTCCATCCTCTAATTCTGAAAATTCCAGTTTAGTACCATCGGGTAAAGTTCCCAGGAATGAAACCATATAATTTTTCTCCTTATTTGCTGCAATTACCACATCAGTTTCCCCTATCCTTTGTTCAATAATTTGAAGCGAATTATCAGAAGCGGCAAATCGGTAAATCTTACTACCTTCTTCCAAAAAAATTCCATGAGTCCTTTCTTTGGCCAAAACTCTTTCATCAAATGGTTTTACAGGGAAAAGAATGGAATTATGATTGGTTTTATAGTCACCATAAGGATAGCGATCATAATTTCTTGAATATCCGGTTTTAATGGAAACCACATCAGTATTTGGGTACATCTCCCTCCAGGTCTCCCACTTAGTTTCAACAACCTGAAGGGTTTCAATTTCCTGACCTTTCAGCTTCCCATTCACGCTTTTCAAAAGCATCTGTGACCAGTTGCTATCAGTATTTCTATCGTAGGGAATCAGATTTGTGTTATAAAGCAATCCCGATACTCCAAAGGTCGTGAGCGAACCATTTACAATTCTATCCCAGCCAATTCCAGTACCGGTAAGTGGGCAATAGGTGATGGAGAAATAAGAATCATTTAGCTCATCATTAATGATTTCGTGCCAGTCCAGAATTTTATGTGGATAAGCCCTGGTGACTTGTCCTATTTTTATCCCAATCACTAAATCATCCTCATGGAGGAAACTGGCATCAGCTACAGGGATTGTTGGTGGTTTCTCAAGTGCAGGGATACCATCCTTACCCGGTCCGCCATCAAACACTTCAGATTGAGGAATAAGCCAGTCAGGGATGTTACCACCTCCATTTGCTCCACCTCCTGAAACAGGAACAGGACTATTTGGTTGTGGGTCTTCCTGGCAACCTGCAATGAATTGAGAAATTGAAAAAAGCAAAAAGAGTAGAAAATACTTTTTCATCGCTTAATTATTTAAAAGTTGGAAGCCGGAGCATTGATATTGGATTTAACCAAATCTTTTTTTCTTCCGAATTTGAAAAATACACCGGCATTTATTCTATAAGTAGGGGATAATTGTGTCCCAGTTACCTTTCCATACATTGGAAACTCGGCATTTACCTGAGTAGAAAAATCTTGGGTAATATTATAAGTTAACCCTGGGTTGATAAATACCCAGGAACCTCCAGTACTGGGAACAATTTCACTATCTATATTATCAGCAGCCACTTTTCTGAATCTAAAGGCAAGAGATGGATCTATAATGAGTTTTCCCAAAATTAGCCTGTCACCAATTCCTGCAATGACCTGAAACTCATTTCCAAATTGGTAGATTCTTGAGCCTAAATAATCGTGATTTTTTCCAGTGAGCCTGAATGTAGAAGTTCCAAAAAATGCCATGGAGGGTCTGAAGCTCAACTCCTTATTAAAGCCAGCCCAAAAAATTAAATCCCATGAACCACTGCCAGGTTGTAAATCTGCATTGAGCGGAATTCCATCCTCCCTAACCAAATCAGAAGCTCCTGTGGGGAATTTTAAGCCCAATCCCAATCTAAGGGGTTTCAAGACTTTGTATTTGGCGAGAATTACAGCATCTCCAATTCCTTCAGTATGTACAAAATTTTTTGGGAGATTGGGTTGTTGGATTTCCCTTTCCTGCCTTACATAAGATATAAATCCTTCTATGGATAATTTAGGGGAAAATGTATAAGCAGCTTGAAGTAGCGCTGAATGAGTAAGGCGTTTCCTGGAATTGTCATCCAGCTTGTTTGTACCATCTTTCAGGGTTAGCAGCACATTTACATCATAGTTTAAACTAAATTGCCAATTCCCGGCATAAGTCTCTGGTAATCCCAGATTTCCGGTTAGTGGTACTCCTCCGGAGCAACAAGTTTGGGCGGCTACATTTTTTGAAAAAATAAGTCCAAATAGTAGGAGACAGCCAATGATGGAGGGTCGCATTTTTAGTCTTTGCAAATGCAACAATGGCAATAGTGATTATAGTTCGATTTTATCAAATGAGTTTTCCCTCAGTAAAAATTTGTTTTGTAGAATAAAAAGAAAAAACGGCAAAAATGCCTTCAAAATTAGTGTGGGAAAGGGTATCAGATATGGGGTTGTTTTTTCTAGTCCCAGGTGGGAAAATATGGCAGATATCTTCCTTACTTTCTCAGAAAACCTTTTTGAAGGCAAGATTTTTGGGCACTTTTCATCGAATGGAAAAGAGTCGAATGTGTAATCATCATGCTTTGCTTATAAATTAGTTTTGAAGTTTTGAGTGAAAGGTCAGTTATAAAATCTAAAAGTGGCTAAAATCCACAAAAATGAGCTTTTACTTTTTGCTACGGAAAGCCTAAATTTATTAAAGGAAATATTGTTTTCATAGGGCACCAATATAAGGAATACCTGATGAAAGAGGAATAAAAAGTTTTTGAGGTAAAATTCATGATTCATTAAAATGACAAAATTGATAAAAAGAAAGAGCGGTTATTTATTTACATCAGCTTATTTGGTGGTGGCGATTATTATTCTTGGTTTTTCCTCCAATGTTAAAAAAGGGGAAAATGATGAAAAACAAATTAACTGGCTGACTATTGATGAAGTTCAGGAACTTTCAAAAAAGGAACCACGGAAAATTTTTGTGGATGTGTATACTTCCTGGTGTGGCTACTGCAAATTAATGGATCGCACAACTTTTACCGATCCTGAGGTAGTGGATTATGTGAACAAACATTATTACGCTGTGAAGCTAAATGCAGAAAGTAATAAAATGATAAAATTTCATGGCAAATCCCTGGCTGAAGGCGATCTGGCCAATGCTTTTGATGTTTCCGGCTACCCAACTATTGTGTTGCTGGACGCAAAAATGAAAACTGCTGATGCCCAGCCCGGATATAGAAAAGCCAAAGGTTTTCTTAAAATGCTAAAGCAATATAATGAGTAAATTTTCCCGGAGAGTTTTCAATGAAAAGGCTGTTTTCTTGCCTGATTCTCAAAAAAATCCCTTTTAGCATTTGGAATATTCAATTTAGCTGACTTTTTTTGTTTTATGATAAAAAATAAATCTCAATATGGATTCTGGTTTTGGCAGTGGTGCATTGGAAATTTCAATGTGGGCAGAATTCTATTGTAATATTATAAAGATATTCTTAAGAAGGCTTCTTGTTCACTCAAGAGGCCTTTTTTTTTAATGTTCTTATCAAAACTAAAAGAAATTGAAAAAGTTTAAAATTACCACCAAACACAAAAAACT
This sequence comes from Flexithrix dorotheae DSM 6795, assembly GCF_000379765.1. Lineage (GTDB taxonomy): Bacteria > Bacteroidota > Bacteroidia > Cytophagales > Flammeovirgaceae > Flexithrix > Flexithrix dorotheae. The sequence continues at coordinate 517,741 of NZ_KB903476.1, read as the reverse complement.
ACTTGCCGATACCTACACTCCGGTAAGCATGTATCTGCAGCTAAGAGATTATTTTGTGAACACCATTTTACTGGAAAGCTCCGATTACCATGGAAATGAAAATGCTTTTACCTACATCTGTTGCGAGCCTATTGCCAGATTTGAGGCTTATGGAAAGGAATATCTGGTAAAATACCCGGATAATTCTATCGAAAAAAAGGAAGTTGGGGAAAGAAAGGAAATATTAGCCGCTTTAAATGAATTTACCGAAGCTTTCGATACGCCTAAAAGTGAGGTAAAATTTATCCAGAATGGACTGTTTGGATACATGTCGTTCGATGCTGTTCAGGATTTTGAGGAAATTAATTTTACCAATGAACCTACCGATGAACTTAAAATTCCGGAAGTTTTATATCAGGTTTATCGCTATGTAATTGCCATCAACCATTTCAATGAAGAAGTGTATTTGTTTGAGCATCAGGTGGAAGGAAATGAAGTTGAAAGTAAACTGGATACCATCCAGACACTTTTGAGCAACAGAAGTTATGGGGCTTATAATTTCGAAACTGTTGGAGAGGAAACTACAAACTTTACCGATGCCCAGTTTCTGGAAGTGTTACAAAAAGGCAAGGACCACTGCCACCGGGGAGATGTTTTCCAGATCGTACTTTCCAGAAGGTTTTCCAAAGCATTTAAAGGTGATGACTTTAATGTGTACAGAGCGCTGAGATCAATCAATCCTTCTCCCTATCTTTTCTATTTCGATTTTGGAAATTTCAAGATTTTCGGTTCTTCTCCGGAAACGCAAATCGCCATAAAAGATAAGAAAGCAGCGATTTACCCCATAGCAGGAACTTTCAGAAGAACTGGAAATGACGAACAAGATGCGGTAATTGCCAAAGAATTATTCGATGATCCCAAGGAAAATTCGGAGCATGTGATGTTGGTAGATTTGGCCAGAAACGACATGAGCAGAAATGGGGAAAATGTAAAAGTGGAAACTTTCAAGGAAATTCAATATTTCTCACACGTAATCCACCTGGTTTCCAAAGTAACGGGCGATGTGACTAAAGATAATATTTTGCAGGTAGTGGCAGATACCTTTCCGGCAGGAACACTTTCAGGTGCGCCAAAATACAAAGCCATGGAATTGATCGATAAATATGAAAATATAAGCCGAGGCTATTATGGTGGCTGTATTGGCTTTTTAGGTTTCAATGGGGATTTTAATCATGCCATTATGATCAGATCATTTTTGAGCAAGAATAATCAATTGCATTACCAGGCGGGAGCTGGAGTAGTTGCCAAATCTGAAACGCAAAGCGAGCTGGAAGAAGTGAATAATAAGCTGATGGCTTTAAGAAAAGCGCTGGATGTGGCAAAAGAAATAAGATAATGAGGCGGTTTACAAAAAGAAATTCAAAATGAAATTATTAATACTGGATAATTACGATTCATTTACCTACAATCTGGTTCATCTGATTAAAGAGTTGGGATATGCGCCAGTGGTAAAGAGAAATGATAAAATATCATTGGAATCGGTGGGAGAGTTTGATAAAATTTTGCTTTCCCCAGGTCCGGGAATTCCGGTGGAAGCCGGAATCATGATGGACCTGATTAAACAATATGCACCCACCAAAAGCATCATGGGGGTTTGCCTTGGGCATCAGGGAATTGGGGAAAGCTTTGGCGCGAATCTGATCAATATGGATTTGGTGTACCACGGCATTGTTTCGGAAACGCAGGTATTGGATGAAGAAGAAATCCTTTTTAAAAAAGTGCCTAAAGTTTTCAATACCTGTAGATACCACTCCTGGGTAGTCGATCCGAAGGAACTTCCCGAAGATTTGGTGATCACTGCTACCAATGAGGAAGGCAGAATCATGGGACTTCGCCACAAAAAATATGATGTGAGAGGAGTGCAGTTTCATCCGGAATCATTTCTTACGGAAAATGGCGCTACAATTATGAAAAACTGGCTGGAGGCTTAATTTTATTTGAATAAAGAAATCTGGTGAAGATTATATAAAAGCTGGTTACTTCCACTAAATAAGTAGCCAGCAACACAAATTGAATATTAACTGAAACCTTCGGGAAAAATGAAAGAAATTTTAAACCGACTTTTTGAATACAAAACCTTATCAAAAACTGAAGCAAAGGAAATTCTTACCAATCTTGCTCAGGGAAAATACAACCACAGTCAGGTGGCAGCCTTTCTCACGGTTTACTTAATGCGAAATATTACTGTTGATGAACTGGAAGGATTTAGAGATGCAATGCTCGAATTGTGCATCCCGGTAGAATTCGATGGTTTCGATGTAATTGATTTATGTGGAACTGGCGGAGATGGCAAAAATACTTTCAATATCAGTACGCTTTCAAGTTTTGTGGCTGCCGGGGCAGGCGTGAAAGTAGCCAAACATGGAAATTATGGTGTTTCTTCCGTTTCTGGTTCCTCAAATGTACTGGAACATTTCGGACATAAATTTACCAACGATCAGGACAAGTTGAGGAAGTACATGGATGAAGCCAATATTTGCTTTTTACATGCGCCACTTTTCCATCCGGCAATGAAAAATGTTGGTCCGATCAGAAGAGAACTTGGAGTGAAAACCTTTTTCAACATGCTGGGACCAATGGTAAATCCTTCGAAACCCAAAAACCAACTGGTTGGAGTTTTCAATCTGGAACTGCAAAGATTATATAATTACCTGTATCAGAAAACGGATAAAAACTATGTGATTCTTCATGCGCTCGATGGCTATGATGAGATTTCCCTTACCGGAGATTTTAAAGTAGTAACTCCGGCAAAGGAAAGCATTTATTCCCCCGAAGATTTAGGACTGAAAAAATGTAATCAGGAAGATATTTTTGGTGGGGAAAGCATAGAAGAAGCCGCTAAAATATTTAAGGATATCATTAGCGGAGATGGCACACCAATTCAAAATGAGGTGGTAATAGCCAATGCCGGAATGGCGATCCATTGTGCCAAAAATATTGCCGTAGAAGAAGCTTTAGCGCAGGCTAAGGAATCACTAGAATCCGGAAAAGCCAGGGCTGCTTTGGAAAAATTAGTGGCCTAAATAATAAATAAAGACTAATCAAAGACTTATAAATAATTGTTTAAAATTTAATTGAAATTGTCATGAATGATTTTATGAAAGACTTGGAAATGTATTCTTCAATGGAAAATGAATACCTTAAAAAATTTCCACAAGCCCAACCTATTGGTAACTTTTATTCTTACTTCGGTTTATCTAAAATGATGGAAATCCTGGAAGAAGCCAACGGAAGGGAAATCAGATTTTACAAAGGCGGAAATGAAGATCAGTGCATTTATGTATTCGTCTAACCCTTCCTCAAAGGATTTGCAAGTTGGAATAGCATCAACTTGCAAATCCTTTTTAATTTTATAAAATCCCTTCAAAAAAAGCTGCTGAACCCGCTGGATCGCAATTGCATTGCGATTCTTACAAATTCGGTATTTGCAATGCTATTTTATCTTTTTACATTTGATTGATATACATTACAATTTCTGCTAAGGTTAATACTTTTTCAAAAACAACCATCACTATGAACCTACCTGATTTTTCATTACCAATTATTCTAATAAATATTTTATTCGGTAGTATTTCTTGTTCTGTTAATAACTCTGGCAAGAATGGAGAAATTGAGCAAAAAAACCTATCAAGTATTACAGTAGGCTCAAAAGTACCTGCCTATTCCTTTAAGAACGTGTTAAATAGTAATGTGCAATCTATTTCGATTGATGAGTACAGTGGTAAACCAGTACTCATTGAATTTTGGGCGACTTGGTGTAGCCCTTGTTTACCAGCGATGAAAAAACTGGACAGCCTTCAACAGCAGTTCCAAGGTAAAATTGAAGTTATTACTGTTTCAGCAGAGCATAAAGATAGACTTGAGAATTATATTAAAAATACCAACACTCGTCTTCCTGTAGCAATTGATTCCTTTTTTTATCAAGCTGTACCTACAAATGGTATTCCTACTACTGTGTTAATAGATCAACTTGGTATCGTAAAAGCAATTACACACCCAGCTAATATTAATACGGAAATTATTAATAAGTTAATTGCTGGGGAGGAGCTTGCATTAAAAAGAGAAAAAGAAATTTCAAAATCTATTGTAATAAACAAGATAGTTGGGACAGAATATCAGATTTTACTTAAATCTCAATCACCCTCAAAAGGAATGGAAGAGCATTCTTCAGTTAACTCTGAAGGGAAAAAGAATGGCTATATTTATTATAACCATGCATTACCAAGCCTATTTCAGAAGCTTTTTGATATACCAACCTACTATAGACTTTTTTACAGAGATGGTCTAGTGGAAAGTGACTTTTATAATAACACTAATAATAACAATATCTTTACATTGATTTTGGAATTTGAACCTCAATTTGAAGAAAAAACTAAACAGAAAGCTATTGATTTTTTAAATAGAAATTATGATATAACTGGTAAAAAATCTATAGATAGTGTAGAATGCTTTCTATTAACTGTTTCTGATAATATTCTGAAAGAATCTACAACTGAAAAGGAAGATTATCAATTTAGAGGGCCTGAGCTAATAGCAAAAAAACAAAAAATGGAAAGACTTGCCCTTTATATTGAAATGATGCAACGTATAATTGTAATAGACAAGACAGGTCTGGAAGGACTATATGATTTAGACCTTAAATGGGAATTTGAAAAGCCTGAAACTTTGCATAGAGAATTAGCAAAATATGGACTTGAATTAAAAAAGTCAGAAACAACACTGCCTATAGAGATTGTAGAAATATATAAGAAATAAACCCAATTTTATTGCGATACTTACAAATGCTGCTAAGCAATACCCTAATCAAGTTTCCCACCCAAAAATTCCAGTCCACAATTAGTTTCTTTTCCAAAACCAATAGCAGTTTGTGATATCTCCTTATCTTTGTCGGGAAAAATTAATTTTAGATAGTTGTGGATATACTGGAAAGAATAATTGCCCATAAGCAAATTGAAACTGAAGCCAGAAAATCAAAGGTTTCGGTGAAGGAACTGGAAGCTTCTGAGCATTTTAACCGGGAAGTTTTCTCGCTCAAAAAATCATTGGCGAATTCCAATTTTGGCATTATTGCCGAATTCAAAAGGCGATCTCCTTCCAAAGGATTGATTAATGGAACAGCCCAACCAGCCGATATCACTCAGGGATACATCAGTGCCGGAGCCAGTGCAGTTTCCGTATTAACCGATCAGGAATTTTTTGGTGGGAATATGGACGATTTGAAAGCCGTAAGAAAGGTTTTATCAAGTCCTATACTCAGAAAAGATTTCACCATAGATGAATATCATTTATTAGAAGCCAAATCTATTGGGGCAGATGCTATTTTACTAATTGCCGCAGCGCTTGCTCCTCAGCAATTAAAAGACCTGGCAAAATTTGCCAAAAATCTGGGGCTGGAAGTACTAATGGAAGTGCATAACATACAGGAACTGGAAGAATGCCTGAACGACTATGTAGATGTAGTGGGGATCAATAACAGGAATCTAAAAACTTTTGAGGTAAGTATTGAGACTTCCATTGAAGTAGGAAAAGCCATTCCCGATCATTACCTGAAAATTTCAGAAAGCGGTATCAGCAATTGTGAAAGTATTTTTGAATTGCAAAAGCATGGTTTCCAGGGATTTCTAATTGGGGAAAATTTCATGAAAAATGCTGATCCAAAAGCCGCAGCAAAATCATTTTTCCAGGAATTGAATGGAAAATAATTATCCTTTTGCAGAATAAAACGGGGAAAAGCCTTCAAAACTAGTGGGGGAAAGACGACCAGATATTAGTGATGTTTTTCAAGTCATTAGTGGGGAAGTATTGCAGAAAGCCTAGAAAAAATGTAGTTTTTTTGTATTTATAGATGATTTGCATGCTTTAAAAATCGACAAAAACTTATAATTTTTTATAATTACTAAAGTTGTTTTTGAAAGGAGCAATTAAACAAATTTTTTAATCCTAACAACACATTTTTTTAATGATCCAATCAGTATTTCGGGACGAAGAACAAAATTTTGAGTGGCTGGATGTAACTAGTCCAAGTGCAGAAGACTACCAGACACTTACCGAAAAATATGACCTTCATCCAGCTGCAGTAAAAGATTGCCTTTCCCCAAACCATTTGCCCAAGTACGAAAGGATAGGGGAGACTGCCTTTTTAATTACCAGAATCTATGATGAAAATAGTCAGACAGAAGCAGATACAATACAGCAACTGACCAACAAAGTTGCGCTTTTTGTATCAGAAGAATACCTGATTACCATCCATAGAAAAAAGGAATCATTTATCGAAAAGGTAAAAAAGAAATGGCAAAACCCGGAAAAACTGGATTCTGAAACGCCCTCTTATTTGCTTAACCAATTATTGAATAAAATTCTCCATACTTATGATGGGGCAATGGAAAGAGCTGCTGAAGGACTGGATACACAAGAAACCAGAATTTTTAATGATACCAAAAACTCTTCCCAGCTGATTAGAGAGATGTATATCGTAAAAAGAAGAGCTTCGGTTTTTAAAAGAATGATTTTCCTGACTAAAGAAACCATGGAAAAGTACGCCAGGTTTTCCGATGTGCAGGACCCCTTTACTCAGGATTTATTGGATACGGTGGAGTCTTTACATTTCGTAGCTGACGAATTGCATGAAAATGTAAACAACTTGTTGAATTTACATATTTCCCTCACAGCGCACCGAACCAATGAGATTATGAGTTTACTGACTATTTTCTCTATTGCCTTTTTAGTACCTACCTTGATAGCGGGTTTATACGGAATGAACTTTAACAATATGCCGGAACTCCAGTCGTCCAATGGATACTTCATTGCATTAACTTCCATCATTGTGATGGTGTTGGGTTCTCTAATTGGGTTGTCTATTTGGTTTAAGCGGAAAGGATTATTGTAAGTATTTTTAAGGGATTAGTTATTAGGGTTAGGAATTTTTCTTACCTGTTGTTTGAAAAAAAATGTATTTACTATAAACACAAAAGTTAAAACTTGATGGCAAGATTTTTTTGTTCCCGGTCATCGCATGATTTTTCATCGACTGGAAAAAGGGCGGAAAGCTAAATTGTTATTCAGGTTTTAAATTTTCCAATAAAAGATTGTGAAGGGTATAACTTAGCTAGTTTATTAGTAGTAAGCTTATTTGATGTATAGTATAAAAAGTGGAAAGCCTTGTCAGTTCAACTGACAAGGCTTTTTGATATATAAGTTAAATTGACTTAAACACTTGCTAAAATAGCATTGAAAGTCTCACTTGGTCTCATGGCTTTTGAAGCCAAATCATCATTAGGATGATAATATCCACCAATTTCAACAGGGCTACCCTGAGCATCATTCAATTCATCTACAATCTTTTGCTCATTTTCTGCCAATGCTTTTGCCAGTTTAGCAAATTTCTCCTTTAAACCAGCGTCCTTGCTTTGATTAGCCATTGCCTCAGCCCAGTACATTGCCAAATAAAAATGACTTCCCCGGTTATCAAGTTCTTTCACTTTTCTGGATGGAGATTTGTCGTTATCCAGGAATTTTCCAGTGGCTTCATCAAGAGTTTCTCCTAAAATCTGCGCAGCAGGATTATTGAAAGCAGTTGATAAATGCTCAAGAGAAACGGCAAGAGCAAGGAATTCACCAAGAGAATCCCATCTCAAGTGTCCTTCTTCATTAAATTGCTGAACGTGTTTTGGCGCAGAACCTCCGGCACCGGTTTCGAATAAACCACCACCATTCATTAAAGGAACAATTGAAAGCATTTTAGCACTTGTGCCTAGCTCCAGAATTGGGAAAAGGTCTGTTAAGTAATCTCTCAATACGTTTCCTGTAACAGAAATAGTATCTTTTCCTTCTTTAATTCTTTCCAATGAAAATTTAGTAGCTTCTACTGGAGATTTGATAAGGATTTCTAATCCTGTAGTATCGTGATCCTTCAGGTATTGATTCACTTTTTGGATCAATTGTGCATCATGAGCTCTTTTCTCATCTAACCAAAATACTGCAGGGGTTCCAGTAGCTTTGGCTCTGTTTACGGCAAGTTTTACCCAATCCTGGATAGGAGCATCTTTTACCTGACACATTCTCCAAATATCACCTTCTTCAACCTTATGCTCAATTAAAGTATTTCCAGCCTGGTTAACTACTCTTACCACACCACTTCCAGAAATCTGGAAAGTTTTATCGTGCGATCCATACTCCTCAGCTTTTTGGGCCATTAATCCTACATTGGAAACACTTCCCATTGTAGTTGGATCAAATGCACCATGTTTTTTACAGAAATCAATGGTTTCCTGATATACTCCAGCGTAAGATCTGTCTGGAATAGTAAATTTGGTGTCTTTTTGATTGCCGTCAGGTCCCCACATTTGCCCTGAAGTTCTGATAGCAGCCGGCATTGAAGCATCAATAATTACATCACTAGGCACATGAAGGTTGGTAATTCCTTTGTCAGAATTTACCATAGCCAGCTCTGGTCTGTTTTTGTAAACTGCCTGAATATCTGCCTCAATGGCTTTTTGTTGATCGGCAGGTAATTGCTGGATTTTATTATAAACATCACCGATACCGTTATTCACATCCACACCAATTTCTTCAAATACAGTAGCATACTTTTCGAAAACTTCTTTGTAATACTCTACTACTACAGCACCAAAAATGATTGGGTCAGAAACCTTCATCATGGTAGCTTTCATATGCACTGAGAATAAAATATCCTGCTTTTTCGCATCTTCTATTTCTTTTGCGATAAAGCTTCTAAGGGCACTCATACTCATTACGGTGGCATCGATAATTTCCCCAGCCAGTAGTTTTGTGCTTTCTTTTAAAACTGTATTACTTCCATCAGCCCCTACAAATTCTATTTTCACATCATCATCTGCACTGATAGTCACCGATTTTTCATTTCCAAAGAAATCACTACTTTCCATACTGGAAACATGAGACTTCGAGTCTGCACTCCAGGCTCCCATGGAATGTGGGTTTTTCCTTGCGTATTCTTTTACTGCTTTAGGTGCTCTTCTGTCAGAATTTCCTTCTCTTAAAACAGGATTTACAGCGCTACCTTTGATTTTATCATATTTCGCTTTAATGCTTTTTTCTTCATCAGTTTTTGGCTCTTCCGGGTAATCAGGAAGGGCATAACCCTGAGACTGAAGTTCTTTTATCGCTGCCTTCATTTGAGGAATTGAAGCACTTATATTTGGAAGTTTGATGATATTGGCTTCAGGAGTTTTAGCCAATGCGCCAAGCTCTGCCAATGCATCAGATTGTTTTTGTGCATCAGAAAGATATTCCGGGAAATTGGCAACAATTCTACCTGCAAGGGAAATATCTCTTGTTTCCACTGCTACATTAGCCGCTTTAGTGAAAGTTTCAATGATGGGAAGTAGAGAATAAGTTGCTAAAGCTGGAGCTTCATCAGTTTTGGTATAAATAATTTTGGACGATTGCGCTGTCATTTTCTTTTATTAGTTTTTTTTCTCACTTATGCCATTTTAGCCAAATTGGTTTAAAAGGCACAGTTTTTTTGAAATTGATTGAACTGCTCAAATTTGCTGCAAAGATAAAGTTAAGAACTTAAAGTAAAAATTTGTTTGTCTGGACTTTGGGCTATTATTTTTTAATTAGGGAGAATATCGAGATGAATAGTAAAATTTAAAGGGAAATTAGATGAAGTTTATTAATCAGGCATTATGGTAAATGATGTTATACATGCTCACTCACAATAGTATTTGCCGCATTTTTGGCGGGAAGGTAAGAGGCTAAAATAGTAATAAGAATCACCACAATTCCGGTTGCCAGAAAATCAAAGCCGTTGAGCTTAACCGGATATGCCTCTACGATTGAACTGGGAACTCCTAGGGGAATAACTCCAAATTCCTGCTGGATAAAAACGATGATAAAGGCAATTAGCAATCCAAAGAAGGCTCCACTTAGGGCTATGATACTGCCTTCCAAAAGGAATATTCTTTTTAAAAGCTTTTTGGTAGCTCCCATGGAAATAAGGATTGACAAATCTTTTTTCTTTTCAATCACCAGCATGGCAAGGGAAAAGAATACATTAAAGGAGACAATAATCAGGATAAATGTAAAGCCAATGAAGACGAAAAGGCGTTCAATTTTTACCGCTCTTAAAACACTGGCTTGTTGTTCATCTGCATTTTTTACCAATAACTCTTCTCCCAATAAGTTTTGCAAATCACCCTGAACTGAGGAAATTAAAGTCGGGTCTGTTACTTTTATTTCCAAACTTGTTCTTTTATTCTCATATTGGAGTAAGTCTCGGGTAAATGCCAGGGGAACGATGACGTACTTTGTATCAAACTGTTGTTCTATGGCCAAAATACCACCGGGTAAAATGGACTTTCTTACCAGGGCTCTTTCCGGGTCCATACTTACCTTTTTACCTTTTCTCGGATAGTGAAAAACCAATGCAGAAAATTCATCTTCCAGCTGAACAGAAAGCTGGTTCATCACGCCAAACCCTAATAATGCTTGCGGTTTTCCGTCAAACTCAAGTGCTGACTGGCCTAAAACTAGGGCTTTTTCGATCGGGTATTGTTCATGAAAATTATCACTTACTCCTTTTATAATCACCCGCATGGAAGCATCCTTGTACCTTAAAAATGCATCATCTTCTATTACTTCTGTTACTGTATTAACACCCGCGATTTCCTGAATCCTTGAGATCAGCAAGCTATCTACCTCAAAAGATTTCCCTTTGGCAGGAGTAATTTTAATTTCCGGATTGTAGGCACCGTAAAGATTTCTGGTGAGATCTTCAAGGCCATTGAAAATGGAGAGAATAATAATTAGGGCTCCTGCGCCAATACCCACTCCAATCATGGAAATATTGGTGAGCATCTGGATGAGATTTTGAGCAATTAGTAAGTTGATGATTTTTCGGTAAATTTTTATTTCCTTTCCGGTGAGAAATACGAAAAGACCAAGAATTACCATAGGCACTGCCCCAAGAATAAAAAAAACAATACCTTTTAAAATACTGAAAATATTATTGCTATTTTGTGAGGTGAAATATCTTCTCGCAATATAATATGAAGGATTCTTAAGGAGCATATCAGCAATTGATCATCAATTTATTAACTTTGCGGCATATTGGATTTTTCAAACATATACATGGAAAAAATATTTGAAAGCATTTCACCATGTTAGTTTTTTAATTCATAACCTAATTTTATAAATATGTACCGATGGTAAAATTAGTTAAGTAAATTAAAAAAAAATGTTTTTCAATAAATTAATCAATTGTTATTGATTTTACGACTGATTTCGATTGATTTTCATTCCAACAACAAAAAACCAAATTATTGGAAATGGGTTGCATTTTGGAGAAGAAGCCAGGCAATATTTCTGTGAACTATTTGGTGGATTTTGGAATAAAAATAATAATAAATTGACAATAAGATTTTTTATGTTTCGGGGATTATTCTTGCTGATTTTTCTTGTTTTTCCCTTGTTTCTGAAAGCACAAAGTTTAAGGTCTGTTCAAAATGCGCTGGACAAGCAGGATTTTTCCAAGGCGAAAAAATTATTGGAGAAAATAATTGAAAAAGACTCTACCAATGCAGGCGGACTATATTTATATTCTATTTACTTTCTTCACCCCTATAATGATCAGGGTGTTGAAATTGACTCCTCTTATAAATATGTGCTTTCTGCTATTTCTTCTTATTACGCCTTAGAAGAAAAGGAAATAATTAAACTGGCAAATGTAGGAATTACGGATAGAGAACTTACTTTTCAAAAATCTTATATTGATAGCCTGGGTTTTGCTATAGCCGATAGTTTACACACCATAGAAAGTTATCAGCATTATGTAGATAAATTCAGTACTGCCACTCAATTTAACCTGGCCACTCACAAACGAGATAGCCTGGCTTTTGTGGATGCCGAGCAGACCAATACTTATGAAACTTATTATCATTTTTTTACCAGCTATCCCAATGCCAGACAAGCTGAAGAGGCTGAAATCAGGTATCATAAATTATTATTTCAGGAAAAAACTAAAGATGGAAATCTTGAAAGTTATGCCCAATTTATAGAAGATTACCCGGAAAGTCCCTTCAGACCAGATGCAGAAAATCAGTTTTACAGGAAATTTACCGCTGACCATAAGGTAGCCACTTACGAAAAGTTCCTGGAGAAGTACCCGGATAACGCCTATGCAGACAGGGCCTGGAAGTGGTTGTGGTTTCTTACGAAGGATACCGATAAGGAAAGTTTTTTGAAGATCTATCCTCAAATTCCCGATAAGGATTTTATTAACAAACATCAGGTTTTGGACTTCACCCATTTTTTCCTTTTCTATGATGATGAAAAAGGATTATATGGTTTTATGGATCAGTTTGGAGAAATCCTGATTGATGCTCAATTTGATGATATCCATCCGGATTATTTCTGTGAAAGTGTGGTAGAGGATTTTATCATCATAAGGAAAGAAGAAAAATATGGGGCAATTGACAAAACCGGGAAGTCCATCGCCAAAATTGAATTCGATAAAATAGAAGCATTTAGTCCGGGTGTACTCATTGTGGAGAAAGAAGGAAAGCTGGGCTTAATCAACCGAACCGGATACACCATTCTGGAAAATGAATACGAAGATATTGAATACCTGAATAGTAGTCTGATAAAAGTAAAGCGGGGAGAAAAATGGGGGTTAGTGGCTTTTAATGGTGTGAGTTTGCTGGGTTGCGAATATTTTGAACTGAGGGTAGATAGTGGTGGAGTTGTGGCTATAAAGCAAATGGGCAAATATGCCATAAAGACCGAAAAGGAACTGTTTTCACTGGCAGCTCAGGGAAAAAAAACTGAATTGTCATTTAAATACGATAGTTATGGTGTAATTCAGAATGAGTACCTGAAATTATATGCAGATGGTTATTATTCATTGTGGAAGATTGAAGGTAATAAAGGTATTATTGAATACGCCCTGGAAATAGAAGAAACCCCTGCCGGCTGGCTTGTTTTTAAGGACAATAAATTCCAGATTTTTGATAAGGAGGGTAAAAGAATAACTCCGGTAAATTTTGAGAAAATTGTGGTTAACCGGAAGGCTTATGGCATTAGGTTGGAGAAAAAATGGGGGGTAATAGATTTTAAGGGGAACATTTTCATTCAGCCTAAATACGATACGCTTATTTTTATAGGGGATCGGGGGATTTTGTTATTTGAAGATAAAAAGAAGCTCGGTTATTTTTATAAGGATGATTTTACCGATTTTACCAAATATAAATCTCTGAACATTCAGGCGGTAAAAGTTTTAAATGAGGATTCGGTATTTGCAGATGTGCCTTACATTATTACCGAGGATAGAAATGGTAAAATGGGTTTACTTTCCGGGGACGGAAAAGTTTTAATTTCCAATCGGTATTCCAGTCTGGCTTTAATGCCTGACGGGTTGGTAATTGTGGAGCAATATAAGAAAAGAGGATTGATGAATATTGAAGGGAAAACAGTACTCAAACCACAATACGATGGCATTGCCAACTTTGAAGAAGGTTATTATTCTCTGCTGAAAAGCAAAAAATTTGGTGTTTATGATCTTCCGCATAATTCCACCATCCCACCGGTTTACGATGGGTTATTAAAGTTTTATGGACATTCAGATAGCTTGTATATTGCCAAAAAAGGGAAGTATGGACTTATTGACAGAAATAATCAGGTATTGGCCGATTTCCAGTTTGATGACCTGAAGCACTGGAATGATACTTCGGTTTTGGTACAGCACCAGGGCAAATGGAAAATCTTTGATTATATCGATAAATATTTCATCCCCGAAACTTTTGACACTTTTGATTACCTCCGCCAGGATGAAGAGGAAACCATTATTACAACCTTCCGGGCAAGTGGGTACGGGCTTTTAAGCAATAAAAGAGGGAGGTTAATTCCCGAAGAATATTCCCAGATTGTAAATCTCGGTGATATGGAAACTCCTTTGTATTTTGTGGAAAAAGATGTTTCCCAGGCGGGTCTCTACATTTTGCTCTACATCGATAAAAATGGTGAAGTCATCAAAAAACAGGTGCTTCAGGAAAAGGATTACGAGAAGATAGCCTGTTATGATTGACAAGCATGCTGCATGATCCATTTATTTGGAAAAGTTAAGCCATGTCTTGCCATTTAAATTTTCTTAAAACTCAACTCAGTCCATCTCCACTTTTTTCATTTTTTCCCTGCCAAAAAATACCGGGAAATACATTTGTTCTGCCTTTGCCGGATTTACGGTGTAGGTTCCCGGATATCTGGTTTCCAGGTTTACCTGAAAGGAATAAGTGCCAGGGTTTAAGTTTTCACAGAAAATAGAAACTTTATCCCTGAAATATTCCCTATGGGCTTCCAGCCAATAGTTATTTCCAGCATGTTTATCTCCGTAAGAACAGCCTGCAGGGATGGGAATTTCAATCATCACATACTCCGATTTTTTTAACACTTTCACCTCTGCTACGAGTGTAATTCTTTTTCCACTTTCCAAATGTACCAGGGCACTGCTATCTTCCTCAAAATAAGTGTTTACTTCAAATTCCTGATCTACCTTTTCAGGTGTTTTATTCCAAAAGGTCTGGCTTGACATAACAAATATGGGCAGGTTTCCTGATTTACTTATTGTTAAGTTTTGAGGTTTATCTGACTCTAATTGGTAAGGGAATTCGGTAATGATTTGTTCAATAGCTCCGGAAAGCACCAGTTTACTTTCCGTTTGATTATTCTTCTTGCCTTTAATTATATCTGGCAGAATTGTTTCTAAAATCTGAGCTGATTCGCTGGTGTTTCTCCAATAGCCACTACGCTTCTTTTCCAGAAAATAATTTCTGATTTTTTCCCGGTACCCTTCAAATTCTTGTTCATCTTCCAAAAGTCGGTAAGCCATCAGGGTAGTGATAATGGCATTTTTCTCAAACCAGTATTTTTCCTCTCCCCAATAAACTCCGCCAAATAAAGTTTCTTTTTGCAGTTTTTTTAAAGTGTCCAGTTGGTAATCCAGCTGATGGATTTTTCGCAGTTCCTGTAATTTCATAAAGCTGTACAAATCCAGTGTAGTGTCCTTGGTGATTAAGTCAAGGCTTCTCTGGTAAGAAATGGGGTATTCCAGAAAAGTTAAAGTTTTGAGTATATCCAGTTGTTGTTCATGGGAAACCACTTCAAGATTATTATAAAGGTAATTGGCTGTTTTGTCTAGGTATTTGGTTCCGGCAAACCCAGCGCTTTCCGCTTTTAATAGGGCATCGGCTACATAGCTGGTCATCCAGATATTGGAAGAAGAATTGGGCCACCATCCCCAGCTTCCATCTTGTTTCTGAGCATTCTCCAATTTATCCACCAGTTTCAAAATGTCTTTATTATGCTTAAAATCCTGTCCCAGTTCCTCCCTGATTTTCTTTTCCATCAGGTAAGCCTTAAGCTTGGAAGCAGATTGCTCATTACAGGCATAAGGATAATCCTGAATGTGTTTTAGTTCGTCCAAAAGTACTTCGAATACATTGCCATTCACCTGTAAAGTCCAATTGTTAAATCCTTCCTTTGGGGAAATAGTGACAGAAGTATCAGTGTTTAGCACCATAAAATCACCAATACTTTCAGATACGCCAATCTGATAAACCGGGATTTCTCTCAATTCCCCATCAAAATAACCATTCTCCCTTTCAATCTGATATTTTACTGCAATTGTATCTTCGGAAGTAGCCGAGATATACACACTATCAATTTGGGCATCTTTTACCCAGTGTGACCAACTGGCGAGTTTTTGATTATTCAGCTCAAAAAAGGAATTGACTTTTACAGAATCCTGCTCGTAGTTTAATATTTTCCCAATCAATTGTGTAGAATCTCCCTTCACTAAAAATCTGGGAAGGGTAAGGTTAGCCGCCAGAGGTTTGAATGACTGAATAAAACTGTTGGTTTTTCCCGATAATTTCTTTTTACCCACTGCAATGACATGTGTATCCCAACCTGTAATGTCATCGGGGAATTTGGCCGTAAAAGTAGCTTTGCCAAACTGATCAGTGATCAATTGTGGTTCCCAAAAAGCATAATCTGAAAAATTCTGCCTCAACCCGCTTGGGCTTTGTGTTGCACCAAAAGGCTGAAACGTATCCTCAGAAGTTTTGGGTTGAATGCCACTTTTAGTCACTACAATTATTATCCCCTCTGCAGCCCTTGAGCCATAAATAGCCGTTGCTTGTTCCCCTTTTAACACATCAACAGTTAATATAGAGTCGGAGGTAAAATCGGATAATTTACCTGCGTAAGGAACACCATTGATGATAATGAGTGGATTGTTTTCAGCCGAAATGGAATTTGCTCCCCTTATTTTTATGGTTGGGGCATTTGTAACAGTTACTCCAGAAGCTCTTCCCTCTAATCTTCTTGAAACTCCATAGCCAACCACCACTACTTCTTCCAATGCCTGTATATCCGGTACTAGGGATATATCCATGTAGTTTTGCCTATTTACTCTTATTTCATTTGTCGTAAATCCAATATAACTGAAGATCAAAGAAGCTCCTACAGGCACATCAATACTGTAATTGCCATCAATATCTGAGACAGTTCCCTCTGCTGTACCTCTTATTAAAATGGAAACACCGGGAAGGGGTTCTCCATCCTCCGATTTAACTGTCCCAGAAATTTTTTTATACCCACCAGGAGCAATCAGGCTGGAAGCATGGTAAATACCACCATGTGTTGTTGCTATTGAGGCTGTCATATTGGCTTTCCTTCGGGTAGCATATCCCACTATCGAAATTTCTTTTAAAACCTGAAGAGTATCAATGGTTTGTAAGGCGATTTTATAATGTCCATAAGCGTTTATAGGGATATCCCGAATTTTTTTGTCTGAACAGTTTATGGTTAAAGTATCTCCCGGATTAGCCTTTATTTTAAAATTTCCATCAATACTGGAAAAAGTGCCCAAATGCTGATTTTTTAGCGTGATAATCGCCCCGATTAATGGATAACCGTCCATACCTGTGATTTTGCCTGAAATGAAATTGCTATTTTCTGAGAGATAAAAAACTACAGAATCACTTTTCGGAACAGGTTGGTGGAATGGTTTTACAGAAGTATGAATCTTCTCCGGGTTTAGCCTCAAAAAATTAATTCCATTAGGTACAATTTCAATTTGCTTTTTGGTGAAATATCTGTTGCTGTCCAGCAAAAAAATCATTTGATAATTGCCAGCCGGAAGGTTTTCAATTTTTCTGATATTTCCGCTAATGGATTTTACCTGTAATTTTTCTTTGTGAAATAAAATGACTTCCTGAATACGGTGATTGGGTTTATCAAATTCGAAAACAAAATGGCCTGAGTTAACCGAACCAGGAATTTCCCTCCAGTTTTGGTTAATAAAATAATCAATGGTAAAAATGTCTTCTTCTATTAATTGGGGAAGCTCAAAAGTATCTTTGGGTTTTTCCCAATGTGGTCGTAAAAGTTCACTTTCCCGAAGTACCCAATCATTGATCCAGGGAGTTTCCCTACTGTCATTCAAAAAATAATTGTTTCCAATAATTTTATCATTGAATTTCATCTTGATTTTACCAGGATAAAGATCGTATCCGTAGAATGGCTCCCAATCCAATCTGATTTTGAAATAATCGGGGGAAACAAATGTCATGGGCAAAGGACGGAAAGGTCCAATTACCAAGTCAGTTTTTGGGGAATGATTAAAATGATGCCCTGCATTTCCCGGGATGGCATAAATCTTATCTTGTTGCTTAAAATAGGAAGTATCTGCATAAAATTTATTTTTATATAATATGAGTGTGCGGTTTAGTTTGTCCTGTTCCCATTGAGTGAAAAACTTTCCCAAAGTATCGCAGTGCACAAATTCAGGAAGATTATCTAGATCAAGCGAAAAAATAGTTTTCTTTTGATGGGGAATATAAAAGCTGTCAATTTTCAGGTATTCATTAGAAGTTCTCAATTCAATTTTGTGTGCTCCGGAATCCAGTTGAAAGGAATATCTTTTGAGGTGGTCAGTATCTTTGAAATAAATTAATTGATTGTCTACCGTAATTGTGTAAACAGGAATACCATAACCATTTGCCACTACATGAGGAGAAAATTGTGTGATGCTGTCCAAAGCCGGCATTTCAAATTGATAAAATCCATTTTCAGGATATAGAAAATTGTAATATTCAAGGGAATCCAGCTTCATGGTTTTTTCCCAAAAGTCGAAATCTAGCAGCGTTTGTCCATTTTCCTGAAATACATCATAGTAGGGAAATGAAAATTCATTGTAATATTTTCTGTTTTTTGATTTGATATACCAGGCTGGTAGATCCGGGCTATTGTCAGCCTCAAATTTGCCAGTATAGGCATAGGCAGTCAGGTCAATATTTGGCAAGGGTTTTCCAGCATGGTTACTTACCAGAATATTCATTTCAACTTCTTGCCCCGGGTAAACTTTTTGGGGATGAATAATTTTCACATCCAGGTCCTTTCTCCGGTAGGGAATGGAATAGCTTTGTTCTTTTTTATTCCCTGCCCAGATATAATTGTAAGCGATAAAATAGTTTTCCCGAAGATTGGATTTTCTACTAAAATCAAGTGAAGTGGCATTGCCTTCAGCTATGATTTTATTATTGCGATAAATGGTGTACCAGAATGGTAATTTTCTGGGGTTTTCCATAATGATTTTCACGGAATCCTGTGTTCTGTGTGTAAGGCATTCTATGCGTTCCTGTTCATTTGAAATAGCAATGTTTATTGTTATACTATCTGTTTTCAATTGGTAATTTGTAGCGTATGGATTTAATTTAATTTTATCTGAAAGTGAGATTTCTTGTTTGAAAATCAGTTCATTTTCCTGCCATTCCAGCAACATTCCCTTCCTGGTTTTTAAAGCTTCAGGATTTCCATAATCCACAAACAGGCTGTCTTTTTCAAGCTTCAATTCAATAGGACGATAATCCTTAAAGAACTTTCCATTGAGGTTTCCCTGGTGAATTTCATTATCAGCGTTCGTGAAAAAAGTATGAATTTTATAAGCCAGGTCCACGTTCCCAAAGATGGAATCCGGAATATTTACTTTGGTTTCACCTATCGCTTCCAATGATACTTCATGCCGCCAAAGTGTATCTGGAACGAATAGAGAATCAGAATAATAGGTAAAAATGGACGGAGATAAAACAGAAATTTGGGCTTTGCCATCCAGCACATTCAGCTGATTGGCATCTTTCGCCTGGAGTATTACAGATTGCTTTTCACCTTTGTAAACAGTTTCTTTGGCTAATCTGGAAGTAAAATTCACATTATCCAATTCGTAATCTTCATAATGGAGATAGGTAGACATTACTGACTTATCCTTGTATTTGAGAATTATTTCAGCATTTCTATCGAGATTGAGCCGAAGGGAATCGTGTAAAATAAATTGATAGGAATATCCGCCTTTCCGGTAAGGAGAAACTTTACCCAGATGAGTATCCTTGCTGCCATATTGTGCTATCCAAAGATCCAGCTTTTTGCTGATGCCTTTCCCCTTTTTTCTGGTAATTATCGCTTTAAGTTTTACTGTATCAGCCGGGCGATATTTTGGTTGGTTCAAAACCATGAACCCCCTGAATTTTTTCTTGTAATTATAAAAACTGGAGTTATTTCTGTAATCCTCATCGAATATCCCAAAAACCTTTCGCACAACTCCATGGGGTTCTCCCCATTTTACGGAACGATAAATATTTCTTCCAAAATTGTAGAAAGGAACCCAAATGTAGCTGATGGGCACACTGTAGATGATGTTATTCTTTGTGCGTTTTATCCAGGAGTTTTTTTTGTTTTTTTCAATATAGAAAAAATGAGATTGCCCATTGTAATTTACCTTCACCCAGCCATCCTTTTGTCTTTTTCGGTTAATAAATGTGTTGGTTTCAGGATTGAGTTTTAATTTTTTTTGCTGTACAAAAACCTCCGCATCTACAATCGTATTTCCAGCGGTGTCATGCACCAGGATGGCTAAATCAGTCTGGTTGTTCAACAATTTGATATCCACCTGATTTTCAGAAATAATTTCGTAATACAATTGATTTTCTCTGGCTTCTACGAAAAGATAGTGGCCGAAATCCAGAGGTTTTCGGTAAACACTATCGATTTTGAAAGAATCAACAAGGGTATGGAAAAAGCTTGAATCGATTAGATACAAGCCGTTTTTATAAAGCACTTCTGCTCTTTCATTTTCTATATTAAAAATGTAAGTATTTAGGCTGTGCCTTTTGCTGATTAAAAGTTTGAAGTCCTCAGGATGTTGAGCGAATAGCTGGTTTGACACGCCTATTAAAAAAATCCCTGAAAGTAAAGTGGTAATAAACTGGTAGTAAAACATTTTCATAAGCTGTAGTTTTTGGGTTTATACCAACAGGATGCAGCCATTATGAAAATTCCATAAAGAGGGGTGACATTTTTTTAGAATAGAGGGAAATACAATAAGAGATTAGCGATTTTTTTCAGGAAAAACTTCATTCTTCACAATTTTCCAACTGTTCAGAAACGGTTTGGAAATTAATAGTAGGCAAATCATTTCCAAAATTTTTCAGCACATAGTTGATGATATTGGTAATTTCCGAGTCAGTGAGGTTGGGGTTAGCCGGCATGTTTTCATGATACTCAATCCCATTTACAATAATGGGCTGATTCATACCATAACGGATGATACAAGCCAGTTTTTCAGGATATTTTTCCAGGTAATCAGCCTGGGCGAGAGGTGGAATAATTCCTCTTAAACCTTCCCCTTTTTCCAGATGGCAGCTTTGGCAATGCGTTTCATATAGTACAGCGCTTTTATCTCCTCCTTTTACAATGAAAAGAATGGCCAGGAGCACAGCTCCTACTGCTATAAAAGGAATAATTTTAAATATAGATTTTGAGGTTATGCCCATAATTTTTGAGTGGTTAGGTATTGTTGGCTCAAAAATAAGGGAAGAAGGGAGATTTTTTCTGGGGGAATGAAAGGATTTGTTGGGGAAATCAAAAAATAAAAGGCCCTCATATTACCGAGGGCCGGAAAGGATTATTTTTTATAACCTGTTAAAAGAGTATATCCACTCATTTTGCCTTTTTTATCATAAGACTCCATTTTTACCATACCCACATCTTTGCTAATCCATTCAATTGCAGAGGTTTCAAAAGTCTTTTTTATTCCCATGATTTTTGTCTCCATGGTAGAATTATAGCTAATTTTATAACATTCAAAAGTACCGGCAGGGGTAGTGATAGATTCTTTTGCTTCTACTTTTCTATTATATATATTGATGTCAGAATCTGCCATTGCCATTGCAAGTGCCGGATTGTCCGAATTAACTTTTACGGTAAAGTTAGCTTCTTTTAGGGTTTCCCCAACTGAAAATGTACTTGGAAGTTCCAGCTGGCTACCTTCAAATTCTATATTGATTCCCTCCATTTCCTGCATATTCTGAGGAGCAAATCTGCTTAAATCGAGTTTGAAAACACCATTTTCACATTCCATTTCAATTTCAGCGGAATTTATTTCCTTATCCTTTTGATCCTGCATAGTCATTTGAGTAACATAAATTACATGATCACCTCCTCCTTTTACCTCCTTAATTACCATTGTGGTTTTGCCAGAGGGTTTTCCTTTGCCATTATAATTTGTTTGTTCAATTTCAGTCCCTTCATCGTAATTAAAATAAGGATTGCATTGTGAAAATGAAAGGTTAGTTAAGCCAAGCAAAAAAGTGAGAATAAATAGGTTTTTTAACATGGGTATTTGTTTTTAGTTTCAGAAAAATTTCAATTCAAAAAATCTTCAAGTTTTTAGGGAAAGAAATTCCCAATACATGAAGTTAATTAATAAATAGATGAAAAAGTAAACTTATAGAATGGAAAACTTTTGTAAAATGTGATAATCAATTTGACCTTTTTACAGATAAGTGATGTTAGTAGATATAAACTTAAGAAGTTTTCTTCCCTTAGGTCAGTTATTAAGAGTTTCCTACCTGAATTTATAGGTTAAAGGGTTTTAAGGGGTATCCAGTAAATAATGTTAAACATTCCACAATTTTTTAATACTATACCGCTAGGTCAGTGCTTTTCCGATTAATGTAAATTTTCGATAAATATAATGGAGATTAAAGAAGGTGAATCGTTAATTTTTCTGCCAGATATTTCAGGGTTTACCAAATTTGTTACCCAAACAGAAATAAATCATAGTCAGCATATTATTTCAGAACTTTTAGAAATTATTCTGAATGCAAATGAAATTGGAATGGAGGTAGCTGAAATAGAGGGAGATGCGGTGTTTTTTTATAAATATAATGAAATTCCTACTCCGGCAAAGCTTTTCAATCAGGTGAAAAGAATGTTTTTAGATTTCCATAGCCAGATTAAATTATATGAAGCAAGAAGGATTTGTAATTGTGGAGCTTGTACATCTGCAGTAGGACTTACCTTGAAATTTGTGATTCATGAAGGTAACTTTCGGTTCATTAATGTAAATCAGAATAAAAAACCGTACGGAGCTGATGTAATATTAGCACACCGATTGCTCAAAAATAATATAGATTCTAAGGAATATGCTTTATTTACTAATAACAATATAAATATTAAACATTCCGATTTTCTACCTGTAACACAGGGTTCGGAAAATTATGAAGGAATTGGTCAGGTACAGTTTAATTATATCGAATTAGCACCCTTAAAAAAGAAAATCGTAGCAATTCCGGATAGAAAAATAGGGAATTTAGAAAAGGAACCTTTAACCCTGGAAACCCTGGTGGAAAGTCCTGTGAATGAAGTAGTAGAAATGGTGACAAACCTCGAGTTGAGAACCAGCTGGAATAAAGAAGTGGATAAGTTTGAATATGTGAAAAACAGGGTTAACCGGCAAGGAATGAAGCATATTTGTGTAATTGGAAATCAAAAGATTTCATTTGAAACTGTAACTAACGACTTTGGTGATAATAAAGTAATTTATGGAGAAAAAACTAATCAGTTTCCTTTAGTAAAAAATTTTACCACTTACTTTATTTTCGAAAAATCAGGAAATGATTATACAAAGCTGACTATTGAACTGCATATGACCCCTCTTCCGGTGATAGGCTGGATGTTGGTTCCTCTTTTTAAGAAAAAAATGAAAGTAGAAATGGAAAAAACTCTGAGAGCGATAAAATCGATTTGTGAAAATGAATCTTTTAGCCTGGTAAAATAGTATTATTTCCTTTTAATCGCGCTATACTGTATTAATTAACCAGGAGTCTTGGACAGTAAGTTTACCAAAAAAGAAGTGGTAAATTAGCCGAAGATCACAACTTCTATGAGATTCATTCAATAGTTTTCATAAAAATATATTGGCATTTTAGGAATTTTGACCAGTAAAATAATTGGAGAAAAACCATAGTAAATTACTTTATTTGGGAAATGTAATTTTTTTGTTAGTATTACTGTATAAAAATTACTTCTTTCCTTTGCTATTTTGAATTAACTACCATATAATTGTAGTCTCAAATCAATATAAATAATCGCTCACTTTTTGATTTAAATTTTCCTCTCTCAAAGGATTTTTCATTAAATCATTCTAATAAAGATTAATAATTAAGCATTTTTAAAACTATTGGTTTAGTCTTAAACCACATTTTACAGTATGTACACGATTGAAGACTTGGACATCAGACTCCTTTCGGAGCTGAAAGTTATTGCAGAGGAGCTTGGACTTAAAAATTTCAAGAAATTACCTAAAAAAGAACTGATTTATAAGATATTAGATCAACAAGCTATCCTTCCAGATTCAGAATTACCAAAAAAAACAGACATTCCCACCGATAAGTCAAATCAGAAAAAAAAGACCGAGGCACCGAAAGAGTCAAAAAGTGGCTTTGAACCCACCAAACGGCAACGGGTGAAAAGAGAGAATGTAAAAAAAGGGGTGGAATCAAAAGCTCCTTCTAAAGAAGGTAATAGTGATAATCAGAATGAAAAAGAGGAGACTGTAAGGAGGCTGAAACCAAGAAAAGACGTCATTGAATCCCCCAAAAAGGAAAAAGAGGTCGCAGAAAATAAAGAAGTTGAGGCTAAACCTCATAAGCCAAGACAAGAGTCGGGGAAAGATAACAAAGATGAAGATAAGGGAAATAGCAATGAAAACCGGCCAAATAAATCGAAAAAACAGGGCGGATCAATCAGAGAATTTGATGGTGTAATTGAAAATGAAGGCGTTTTGGAGATCATGCAGGATGGGTATGGATTCCTAAGGTCATCAGATTATAATTACCTTGCCAGTCCTGACGATATCTATGTGTCTCCGTCCCAAATTAAATTATTTGGATTAAAAACAGGAGATACTGTAAAAGGACAAATCAGGCCTCCAAAAGACGGTGAAAAATATTTTGCATTGTTAAGAGTGGAATGGGTAAATGGGAAAACTACAGAAGAAATACGAGACAGGGTTCCTTTTGAGTACCTAACGCCATTGTTCCCCGATGAAAAATTAAACCTGAGTAGCAAAGGAGCAGCCATGTCAACCAGAGTTTTGGATTTGTTCTCACCAATCGGAAAAGGACAAAGGGGTATGATTGTTTCCCAGCCAAAATCTGGTAAAACAGTGCTCTTAAAAGAAATTGCCAATGCAATAGCTAAAAACCACCCTGAATGCTTCCTGATAGTGTTGCTAATTGATGAAAGACCTGAAGAAGTAACAGATATGGCCAGAAGTGTACGTGCTGAGGTGGTTTCTTCAACTTTTGATGAGCAGGCAGAAAGACATGTAAAAGTTTCTTCTATTGTATTGGAAAAGGCGAAGAGAATGGTAGAGTGTGGGCATGATGTAGTAATTCTTCTTGATTCTATCACAAGGTTAGCCAGAGCTTATAACACTGTTTCCCCATCTTCAGGTAAAATTTTATCAGGTGGTGTGGATGCCAATGCACTTCATAAACCTAAAAGATTTTTTGGAGCAGCAAGGAATGTAGAAAATGGAGGTTCATTAACCATTATTGCTACTGCCTTAATTGAAACCGGTTCTAAAATGGACGAAGTAATTTTCGAAGAATTTAAAGGAACTGGTAATATGGAATTGCAACTAGACAGAAAATTAGCCAACAAGCGAATTTACCCTGCCATAGATGTGATGACATCTGGAACAAGAAAAGAAGATTTGCTGCTTGATAAGGATACCTTATCAAGAGTTTGGATTCTGAGGAAATTTATGTCAGACATGAATCCAAATGAAGCTATGGAATACCTGCTTAATAACATGAGGGGAACAAGAGACAATGAAGAGTTCCTGATTTCAATGAATGGGTAATTAATATTCCAAATATTTCCGAAAAAGGAATATTCCAGGCTTTTAAATAAAAATTATTGAGGTAAATGTGGAGTTGAACCCACGTTTACCTTTTTTTGTGCCCAAAAACTAATTAAACAATAACCATGAAAATACAGAAGATAAACATTAGTAAGGAAAACCTTGGACTTACCAGGCCTTACACTATTGCTTACAAAACCGTTGATTCCGTTGCCGTGAGTTTTGTGGAAATTATTGGAGAAAATGGCCTATCGGGTTATGGTTCCAGTAATCCAAGTAAACCGGTAGTTGGAGAATCGCTGGATGATACCATGAAAGTGCTTGAAAATGAAAATTTCGATTGGCTGGTGGGTCAGGATATCAGAAACTTCTATAAACTATTGCATGAAGTCCATGCCCGTTATCCGGAAAACCCGGGAGTTAGAGTAGCGCTGGATGTTGCTTTATATGATATTTTCACGAAGTACCTGGGTGTTCCGTTGGTCACATTTCTTGGGGAAAAAATAAAATCTCTTCCAACTTCCATTACAATTGGGATAAAAAATGTGGAAGAAACCCTAGAGGAGGCCAAAGAATATGTAGGAAGAGGCTTTAAAAATTTAAAAGTGAAGTTGGGTATCTCCATAGAAGAGGATATTGAGAGGCTTACAAAGATTAATGAATTGTATGGGAATAAGATTATTCAGAGAATAGATGCAAACCAGGGTTATAATTTTGACCAGATAGTTGAATTCTATAATCGAACCAAGCATCTTAAACTGGAATTGATAGAGCAACCGATTGATGCTAAAAATATCGATCCTATGCGTAATCTACCATCTGAAATTAAAAACATAATTGCTGCAGATGAATCGTTGGTATCTCCAAAAAATGCCTTCACTTTAGCCGCTCCTCCTTCAGCTTGTAGGATTTTTAATATTAAGCTGATGAAATGTGGGGGAATATTTCCTGCTATTGAAATTGCTACAATATCTCAATATTCTGGTATGGATTTAATGTGGGGATGTAATGATGAAAGTATAATAAGTATTTCTGCAGCATTGCATACTGCATTTTCATGTAAAAATACCAGGTATATTGATCTTGATGGTAGTCTTGATTTGGCCCGGGACTTGGTGAAAGGGGGCTTTATTATAGAGGAAGGAGAAATGAGAATCTCAGGTAAGCCGGGCTTAGGTGTTAAAAGAATTTAATGGATTGAAAACAAAAAGGAGGACAATCCATAAAAAGAATGTCCTCCTTTTCTATATTTTAGAGCCAATTATTAAAACATTATAATAATTAATCTTGGGCAATCACTTTTTTGGGAGCTGGTGGTAATTTCTCTAATTCATACTGAGAAACATTTCCAAATGGGCCTTTATTAGATTTTTTAAAAGCTTCCCTTGCTTTTTCTGTTTGTCCAACCGATCCGTACATTATTCCCGATGAAAAATTATAAGTTACAATTTCCAATGGAGTAAGATTCGCATCTTTTACCAATTGCTCTAATATAATAAGACCTTCTTCAGTTTTGCCCTTTTTGTGAAGTGCCATACTTTTCATGAGCAAAATATTCCTTGCATTGATGGTTTTAGACAAACACTCATCTGCTAGCTTTATGGCTTCATCATATTTTTCAGAACCAAGCAGCAATTCAATCACCGTATCATAAAGCCTCACTGCTTTTTGAGGGTCATCTTGTCCGTTTATGGCTTTTTTATAAAGGGTGATGGCTTTCTCTGGATGATGCTCACTTTTGATAGAAATTTCAGCAAGTAATTGATTTGAGTCCGGGTGATCAGCATCAATTTCCAGTGCAGTATTTAGCATTTCTACTGCAGCCTTAAAATCATAAATATTCACATAACTACTGGCCAGGTTTTGATAATACCCGGGAGTAAGTTTTAAAATTTGTAACTTAAATGGACCAAAGTTGGCTTTTTCGAAGGCTGCTTCGCTCTTATCAAATTGTCTTAATTTATGATAGGCAAAGCCAAGTTCGTAATAAAACTTAGCAGTGATTTTCGGATCATTACTGGCAATCGTACTGGTAGCAGATTCCATATTGTTTTTGGCTATCTCATAGTTCCCCAGTTCGTTATTAACCAAAGCATCATAGTATAAAGCATCTAAATTGGTTTTATCTTTTGAAAGGGCAGCCTTCGTTTGGGTTTGAGCAGATTTAAAGTCCTTTTTATCAATATAAATTTGGGCAAGTTTTATCCTGTAATTAATTACTTCTTTTGGATCTTTTTCTACTTCCACCACTCTAGTCAGGGATTTTTCGAGCATTTCATCATTTTTCTCAATGGAATATACTTTGATCAATGCTTTATGAGCTCCTAAAAACTTTGGAGCCAGATTTATGGTTTTTTCAAATGACTCAGCTGCTTTTTCAGTATTTTTCAAGGCCATGTAAGTCATTCCTTTTGCAAAATGCACTTTTGAAACGGTATCACTAATTGCCAATGCAAAGTCATATTCTGAAATAGCTTTTTCGTATTGCCTTGATTTTCTCCATTTTTCCCCATTATTAAAAAATGCATCAATGGCTTCATCAGTTGTTTTTTCAGTGTCCTGAGCAAATACCAAATTGCCTAAGCATATGCAGAAGAAAGCAGCAATTGTAATGGTTTTCATCATAATAAAATTCTAGTTTGGTTAAATAAGTAGAAAGACCAAATGTCTAGGAAAGAGCTTGTCCTTTTATTGAATTTTAGTATGAAACTCAAAGAGTGAAACAAGGCTCGTTAAAAAAATACTTATTATTTATTCTATCTAATATATAATGGCTTATAATTAGGTTTATGATAAATAATTGAAGTTTTATTTAATTTATGTTCCTGTATTTTTACTACTTAATATTACCCCACTGAAAATAAGGGACTTATGCCTTAAAAGGAAGGGCTGCCTACCGTTACCTACCCATCCACTTTTTAAGGTTTTCCAGCTGATCTGATGTGCTTTTTTCATTTGGTTTTATCAGGTACTTCTTAAAGTAAGTTGTATTTTGTTTTTTCTCTAAACCAATCGTTTGCAGCACATTGTTTCTAAAAACTGAGACAACCAGGGTATTTTTTCCAGCACATATTAAATCAATATTTTCCTCAACTGCTTTCTTGTAGTCTATTGCAATTATTTCATCATTTAAAAAAAGTTTACCTTCAGCGGGCGATTCAGGAGCAATCTGGCTAATAAATATTTTTCCATTTATCGTATTGCATTTTATTCCAAAAAATCCAGCCAGGGGAGAATCGTTTGTTTCAGTTTGAAGCGTTAGTCCAAATTCTACTAGTAATTTAAGTAGATTTTCTTCGATTTGCACAACATCATAGATATAATCTTGAAAAAATGAGGAAAAGTTTTGTTGGGAAACCTGATTGACAGTCTGAAGGATGTCATCAGTGGCATAGCCTTTACCATTTGATCCAAACTTTTCCCAAAGTAATGCCATTACATCGTCAAGGCTTTTTTGATGATTTGAATTGATTCGTAATGTAAGATCCAGCATTAAAGCAACCAGGGCCCCTTTTATGTAAATGGAAACTTTCCGATCGGGAATTCCTTTTGAATATCCATCGAGCCACAAGTCGAAAGAAGAATCGGCAAGTGAAAGGTTCAATCGGCCGTAGTTTTCAAAATGCCTTTTTAATAATTTATTTAGTTCTTTTAAGTATAATTCCTGAGTAAATACGCCCGATCTTTTGAGCATTAAATCACCGTAGTAAGTGGTAATACCTTCTGCTACATAGCCTGTATCAAAGTAGTTTTCTTGGGAGTAATCATATTGTTGCATTTCTTTTGGCCGAATTCTACAAACATTCCAGGCATGAAATAATTCATGTGAACTTACCCCCAAAAAGTCCAGATACAAATCATTAGACAGTTTTGCTTGAAGCATTTCAGAAGGGCCAAGGGTAATTACTGTAGAATTCGCATGTTCTACTCCATGATAATGACGGTAAGGTAATATTTGGAAAAGAAAGTGATAATCAGTTGTTGGCAAATTTCCGAAAATTTCAAATTGACTATGGGTGAATTTTTTGAAATCATTTAAAATCACATCCCAGTCTGGTGTCCAATTTCCCTGAATCCAAATATGAAATTTTATCCCATTATATTCATAAAAGTTGTGCTGTAGGTTTGCGCTTGCAATTAGAGGGGAATCAAATAATTCAAAATAGTTTTTAGCCAATAGCAGATTTTTTTTCGGCTGTGTTAAGCTACTTGCAATTTCGTAATTAGTAGGAAGGTT
Source organism: Flexithrix dorotheae DSM 6795 (assembly GCF_000379765.1). GTDB lineage: Bacteria > Bacteroidota > Bacteroidia > Cytophagales > Flammeovirgaceae > Flexithrix > Flexithrix dorotheae. The sequence goes on along the minus strand of NZ_KB903476.1, from coordinate 488,222 downwards.
TAATTCCATCTGGTAAGTTTTATCTTCTTCTCCTGGAATAAAAAATGCACAATTTACCCAGTTGATATAAAGTTGTTCATCATCCAGCCAGCTTCCCCCAGCATCCATCTGATTTGCAAAATATTGATATTTTACCTTGATCTGCTCCTGCCCTTCACATAAAATTTTCCATTTATCTTTTGTGATTTTCTGAAATTTAAGTGGAGAACCGTCAGCCCCAAAGGCAGAAAACCCTCTTATATTTTTAGCAAAGTTTTGAAGCTCATACCTTCCTGGTCGCCAGGCTGGTAATTGAAGCTTGATGTATTGTTGATTTTTTTTATCAATTAGTAATTCGAAATCAATAAAATGACTTAATGGATTTTTTATAGAGATTTTATACTTCATGTTTTATTGAGTTTTCGCTCTTTATTCAGCTGAGAATGTTTCTATTAACTATTTAGCTTTCTGGTAAAAAATACCGGTTATACTTTTTTCAATTGTAAAGGAAAATTAATATTGGGCGATTTGCCTATTTATACAGAAAGGATTATTACATACTGAAAATTCCAGACCGCAAAAAGCAAAGCAAAAATGAAACAAGTAAATTGACTCATTTCATGAATTAATAGTATTATTAGAAGTTTTGTAAAAGATTAGATTATTCCTTCCTACCACAAAGATATTTTTTTCATTGAAATAGCTATAAATCTTACCAGTCACCCCGGCAATATAAATAATTTTAAAAAGTTAGGTATTTAGTTCAAAAAGGGAGAGTTAACTAAATTTTTTTAATCAAACATTTCCGAATGAATATAGGGATTACAATTAACAGTGCCTGGAATATCTACAATTTTAGAAAAGGAATTATTCTGGACTTATTAAAAAACAACCATAAAGTAATTGCCATAGGCCCTGATGATGGATACGCAGACAAATTGAAAGAATTAGGTTGTGATTTTTGGGAAGTGAAAATGGAGAATAAGGGTTCTAACCCTCTTCATGATTTAAAATTATCCTACGATTTATATAAAGTATATTCGAAAGCCAGGCTTGATGTTGTTTTACATTATACCATTAAGCCGAATATATATGGTACTATTGCCGCCTACCTAAAGGGGATTCCTTCAATTAATAATGTGACTGGTTTGGGGACAGTATTTTTGCATAACAATCTTACTTCCTTTGTAGCAAAAACCCTATACAAAGTGGCCTTTATGTTTCCTCAAAAGATTTTTTTCCAAAACCACGATGACAGGGACTTATTTCTGGGGAAAAAATTGGTAAAGAAATCAGTTACGGATGTAATTCCCGGTTCGGGAGTAAATATCGATTATTTTTCAAGTAAAAATCGGGGAAAAAATAAAGAATTTACATTTCTATTGATTGCCAGAATACTTTATGATAAAGGTATTGTAGAATATATCAATGCCATTAAGATTTTAAGAAAAAAAGGTATTAATGCTAAATTTCAATTGCTTGGTGCCTTTGATCATAATTCCTCTTTAGGGATAAATAAGGTAATGGTAGATCATTGGGAAGGAGAAGGATATATTGAATATTTAGGTAAAACAGCTGATGTTCGACCTTATATTGATAAGGCAGATTGTGTAGTGCTACCCTCATATAGAGAAGGTACGCCAAGATCACTATTGGAAGCCGCAAGCCATGGAAAACCTATGGTAGCAACTGATGTGCCCGGGTGTAGGGAAATCGTAAAGGATAATTATAATGGTTATTTATGTGAGGTGAAAAATGCTGAAGATTTAGCAGATAAAATGCTGAAAATGATAAACCTGGAAGAAAGTGAAAGAATCAAACTAGGTAACAACAGCAGACATTTGGCCGTCACCAAGTTTGATGAAAGGTTTATTATCAATAAATATAAAAGTGCAATTTCCTATTGCTTAGGAAAGGAAATTGCCACAGAATACCATAAACCAGATTTAAGTGCATTGCTTCCTCAGGGGAGTAATTAAATTTTGTTAAGGGTTAAAAAAAGCCTTCCATTATGCTGGAAGGCTTTTTTTATTGAAACAATATAAAATTTTTCTTAACCCACTCTTTTGCCATTTGTTTGCAAATCCTATTCTTAAAATTATACCATTCATTCCATAAATCGGTATCTTCCAGAGCGTACCGGAATTGCCTGAACGGATTAGGCCGGTTAAGTGCTGAAATTAGTCTTTCCAATTGGGTAGGATTTCTAACCTGTTCGGTAAATCCTTCCATTGCAGCATAATCGTCTCTGGAAGTTGGAGTTTCTATTTCTATGTACTGATTTGGATTTTCCTTTATTTTCCGGATAATGTCTTCATATAAATCCGAATCGGCATAAGCTAGATTATCATCATCAGGGAAATATTCTAAATCCCAGGTGTTCTTATTTAAAAAATAGCGAAAGCCTCCAATTTCAAAAGCATGCTCTACGTGTTTTACTAGTTCTTCTTTTTTCTTCATCATTCTCATATTTAAAGTAGCGTAGTATAGAAAGAATCCTCTATCTTTAGTTATTAATTTAATATAAATCTAAATGAAAAACAATACTAAATATAAGAGATGAATTTGAAGAAATGGCAAAATGAATGTTAAAAAATTTTATCCATTTAATTTAGAAGCCGATCCTTCATCCAAATACCATATCAATTTCCCATGCTCAGGCCTGATCAGTTGAGTTGGAAGCTTTTCCGGCTGGTATTCGCCTTCTAAAACTTGTTGTAAAGTTGCTGCTTTGCCCTCTCCAAAAACCAAAAATACAATCTTATCAGCCTGATTGATTAATGGTGCGGTTAAAGTAATCCGATCAGTTTTTTGTTCCTCGTTGTAAGAAGTGCTAACCAACCTATCTTTTTCCTGTAAAACATCAGTTCCCGGAAATAAAGAAGCAGTATGGGCATCGGCTCCCATTCCAAGGAATATCAGGTCAAATACTGGCTTCCCATCAGGAAAATAAGTGTGAATTATCGCTTCATAGGCTTTTGCAGATTCTTCCAATGGCAAGGCAGTATCCATTATATGAATATTTTCTTTTATTGCAGGAACATGATTAAGGAATACCTCGTGCGCGACCCTGGCATTATTCAAGTCACTTTCATAAGGAACATGTCTTTCGTCTCCCCAGAAAAAATGTACTTTTCCCCATTCTACCTGATTTACATAAGGCTCCTGAGTTAATAGGGCATACATTTCATTCGGAGAGCTTCCACCGGTGAGTGCTACAATAAACTTTCCGTTTTCCTCAATTGATTCTTTTGCACTATCTACAAAAAGTTGAGCCGCATCAATACTTAATTCTTTCTTCGATTTGAAAACCTTAATCATAATTATATTTAATTGTTTCTGGGGATTAAAATCAAAAGCAAAATTAAAATATAACTTCTTAGAAAAAATGAAGTGTACTAATTTTTCAGATTTAAAGATACTTTTAATAGCTGGTATCCCACCACTCATATTTACCGGTGATCCGGGAATTTTTGCCTTTATAAATTTTCCGAAAACCTAAGTAAGGCCAAATCGTTTTGAGACTAATTGGATTTTTTGCTATAAGCTAATATTTCAGCAACATGAATAAGATTTTAAAAAAAATACAATTGCTTTTAATAGGTATTATTCTGGTATCAACTCCTGGTTTTAGTCAGCAGAGTATCCATGATTCTGCAAAGAATTGTGATGAGGATGGGTATTGTTGGGGAGAAAACAGAGAGGATTCCCGGAGACAATATACCATGTACAGCGATTATTATAGTTTCGGGGAGGAATATTGGAAAGAAGGTGAACCCCACCTAGACTGGTTAATTACCAATGTCCCATACCTGAACCAGTCCATTTATATTAATGGGTATAAGATTTATGACCATTTAATTAAAGAAGAAAAGGACGAGTCAAAAAAAGCAGAATATCAGGATAAGCTATTGGCCCTTCTGGATAATAGAATGATTTATTTTGGGGAAGAAGAAGGCGTTTTGCAAAGAAAGGGTATGAAGGCATATCCGTTTTTGGTAAAAAGAGGAAGTGGACATTACGAGGAATTGTTTCAGTTGTACTCCAGTATATTGTCCAAAAGTGGTGAAGGGACCAATAGAGCAAATCTTTTGTATTTGATGTCCACGGTGAAAATAAATTTTAAAACGGGGAAAATTGGAGAAAAGGAAGTTTTAGGAATTTACGATAAAATTTCAGCTGTCATTTCTGCAAATCTGGAAAAAACAGAGGGTGATGAAAACCAAAAGTGGGAAGAAACCGAAAATAAGGTTGATCAAATGTTATCTTCAATTATTCAATTTGATTGTGAAACCTTACAGTCAAAATTTGGAGCTGATATTGCCGAGGGAAATCTGAGTCTTGTCCAATCAAAAAAGCTGCTCAAGTACTTGATGCAGGCCAAATGTTTTGACGATGAACTATTCCTTGTTGCTGCTCAAAATGTTTATCAAAAAGAGCCTTCACCCGGGATTGCCAGTACTTTAAGTAAGAAATATTTTGCTCAGAAAGATTATAAAGCATCTCTTTATTGGTATGATGAAGCAATAAAGCAAAGTGAAGGAGATGAATTGAAGTCAGGCGAATTTTATTTAGAAAAGGCACGGGTATTGGCTGTTGTTGGAAAATATACAGAAGCCAGGGAATATTCCCAAAAAGCAGTTTTATTTAATCCTTCCTTGCTTTCAGATGCTTATTTACTTATTGGTGATCTGTATATGAATTCTGGGAATTATTGCGAGGAAAAAAATCCAGTGCAACAGAGAACAATTTATCTGGCAGCATTTGATGCTTATGAAAAAGCGGGCAATAGTGAAAAAATGCAATTTGCCGAGGCTCAGTTTCCTTCCATTCAGGAAATTTTTTCCCATGGATTTAAGGAAGGTAATAAAATTGAAATTGGTTGCTGGATAGGCGGGACTACTATCATAAGAAGAAGACCATCTGAAAATCAATAAAACCTATTATTTCAAAAGTTTAGTGTTTTCCTAAAACTGTTGCTTTCCTGAGGCAGCAGTTTTTTTTGTATCCTGACAAAATCTATATGCAAAAACAGGCTTTAAGCCTTCCATGTAATTGTGATTGCGTCATATTAGTAAAAATTCAGTATTTTGGCGCTCAAAATATATTACTCAACAGAAAATGGTTTGGGAAAAAGTCAGTTGTTTGCTACTTGGTTTCATATACTAACAATTTGATATCTCCTAAAAACCAAAAATGTGATCCGATAAATCGATGGTCCGACAAATCGGTTCACAATAACTAATAATCACATGCTTAGAACAATAACAACAATTTTAGCAATTTTACAGATTGTCAGTTTCCTTCATGGACAGGAAAAAAAGGATGACAAAAAGTGGGATGTAAATGATCCTACGGGAAATTATAAAGAAATCTCATTCTCCACTGATGAAGGAACATGGATGAATCTTGATATTAGTCCGGATGGGCAAAGTATTGTTTTTGATCTTCTGGGGGATATTTATATAATGCCTTTTAATGGTGGTGAAGCAAAGGTTCTGAGAGAGGGGCATGCGTTCGAAATCCAGCCAAAATTTAGTCCGGATGGTAAACAAATCTCATTTACCAGTGATGCAGGCGGAGGAGATAATATCTGGATAATGGATGTGGATGGTTCTAATGCCAAACAAATTACCAAAGAAGATTTTCGGTTACTAAATAATGCCGACTGGTCACCTGATGGTCAGTATTTTGTAGCCCGAAAACACTTCACCTCTGGCCGCTCACTTGGAGCAGGGGAAATGTGGCTTTATCATATCTCAGGAGGTTCAGGAGTTCAACTGACAAAGAAAAAAAATGAGCAGCAGGATGCAGGGCAACCTGTGTTTTCTCCAGACGGAAGGTACATCTATTTTAGTGAAGACATGTATCCAGGTGGATTTTTTCAATACAATAAAGACCCGAACAGTAGAATTTATACCATAAAAAGGTATGACAGGGAGGAAGGTAAACTTGAAAACATAACAGGTGGTCCGGGAGGGGCTTTAGGGCCACAGATTTCCAACAATGGAAAAATCATGGCTTTTGTGAAAAGGGTGAGAACCAAAACTGTGCTTTATCTGCATGACCTTGAAAGTGGAGAAGAATGGCCCTTGTATGATAATTTAAGTAAAGATCAACAGGAAGCCTGGGCGATTTTTGGGCCTTATACCAATTATAGCTGGACACCCGATGATTCCCACATTGTGATATGGGCAATGGGTAAAATATGGAAAATTGAAGTAGCCACAGGAAAAGCTGTAGAAATACCATTTAAGGTGAATTCAACACACAAAATTGTAGATGCGCTCAGGTTTAAACAGGATGTTTCCCCAGAAAAATTCACTTCCAAAATGATCAGAAATGCGGTCACTTCTCCGGATGGGAAAATATTGGTATTCAATGCTGTGGGTTATTTATGGAAAAAGTCATTGCCGGACGGTAAGCCTGAAAGAATTACTGCGGGAAATGACTTTGAGTTTGAACCTGCATTCTCCCCCGATGGAAATAAATTAGCTTATGTAACCTGGAATGATGAAAACCTTGGAACAATCCAATTACTGGATTGGAAAAGCAAAAAGGCAAATCCTGTGAAAATTACGAGTGAAAAAGGTATTTACAGGACTCCTCAATTTTCCCCCGATGGGAAGCAATTAGTTTTTCAAAAAGAAAATGGCAATAATGCCCAGGGTTATGACTTTACCAAAAATCCGGGAATTTACACCATTTCTGTAAATGGAAGTGAAATGAAGAAAGTAACTGATGGGGGGCAATTCCCACGTTTCAGTGCTGATGGAAAAAGGATATTTTACCAGACGGGAGGCTATTTCTTTGGCAATGTGGACAAAGAATATAAAAGTGTAAACTTGGCCGGGTTTGATGAAAAGACGCATTATAAGGGGAATTATGTCAATCAGATAGTGCCCAGCCCTGATAACAAATGGGTGGCATTTATTGAACTTTATAAGGTTTATATTGCCCCAATGAACTTAAATGGGAAACCATTTGACTTAAATTCCAAAACAAAAGCTGTTCCGGTGAGTAATGTAGCCAAAGATGCCGGGATTAACCTGCATTGGTCAGCAGATAGTAAAAAACTACACTGGACATTAGGTGAAGCATATTTTTCCCAGGAAATTACCCAAAGATTTACCTTTCTGGAAGGCTCACCAGATAGTATTCCTCCAATTGATACAGTTGGAGTAAGTATAGGACTGGAGCTAAAAACTGATGTTCCTGATGGAATAATTGTTTTCACTGGAGCAAAAATTATTACCATGAAAGGGGAGGAAGTAATTGAAGATGGGGTGGTAATAGTGGAGCAAAATAAAATTGTGGCAGTTGGTAAATCTGGTGAGGTTGACATTCCCTCAACGGCAAAAGTGATTGATGTAAAAGGCAAGGTCATCATGCCGGGAATAGTGGATGTTCATGCACATATGGGCACTTTCAGGTATGGGTTGAGTCCGCAAAAACAATGGTCCTATTTTGCTAATCTTGCTTATGGAGTGACCACTACCCACGATCCTTCCTCTAATACCGAAATGGTTTTTTCTCAGTCGGAAATGGTGAAGGCTGGGAATATGGTTGGTCCGAGAATTTATTCTACCGGAATTATTTTATATGGAGCGGATGGCGATTTCAAAGCTGTGGTTAATAATTATGAAGATGCTTATTCGGCAATTAAAAGGACCAAAGCCTATGGTGCTTTTTCGGTGAAAAGTTATAACCAGCCCAGAAGAGACCAAAGACAGCAAATCATTAAGGCATCAAGAGAACAGGAAGTAATGGTAGTGCCAGAAGGTGGCTCAACTTTTTACCATAATATGACCATGATTTTGGATGGCCATACCGGGATAGAGCATAATATTCCCGTTTATCCTGTTTATAAGGATATAAAAGAACTCTGGTCCAACAGTCAGACTGGCTATACGCCAACATTGGTCGTGAATTACGGAAGTGTTTCAGGAGAATATTACTGGTATCAGCATACGAATGTCTGGGAGAAAGAACGTTTATTGAAATTTACCCCAAGAGCAGTAATTGATCCAAGGTCAAGACACCGAACGATGATTCCCGAAGAAGAATATGAAATGGGACATATCTTAAGTTCCAAAACCTGCAAAACTTTGACTGATGAAGGAGTAAAGGTAAATCTTGGGGCGCACGGACAGCTTCAGGGGCTTGGGGCACACTGGGAGTTGTGGATGTTGGCTCAGGGCGGAATGACCAATATAGAAGCACTGACCGCTGCTACTATGAATGGTGCGCATTACATCGGCATGGAGCATGCTATCGGTTCCATTGAAGTGGGTAAACTTGCCGACCTTATTGTTTTGGATAAAGATCCGCTGGAAAATATTCGAAATACGGAATTTGTAAAATATACCATGGTGAATGGAAGGTTGTATGATGCGGAAACCATGAATGAGATTGGAAATTACGATCGAAAAAGGACGAAATTTTATTGGGAAAACAGTAAATCAAGCCAAAACTTTGCGTGGCACTATAGAACAAGGTCTTTTTCATTACCCCATTGTGGCTGTGGAGTTCACTAAAACAAGCCAAGCATGCTGCTTGACCCGATTATTCATTACTGGTAAAAAATGGTACAAGAGATCGATCTCCCTTGTGCTTTTGTTTTTTTTAAAATAAAGACTGAATAATTCCCCACCAGAAATGAAACAACCCTAAGATTTTAAAAGACACGGGAATAAACTATTTTTGCAGGCAGGTGTTGTTAGAGGAATAAAAACATCACCACTTGTAGAAAAAAAGAAAGACATCATGATAGAGCTACCAGTTATTTCAAAAGATCAACCAGAGAGAAAAAAGAAACCGAACTGGCTAAGGGTAAAACTACCAGTCGGACCTGAGTTTAAGAAGGTAAGGAGTCTGGTGGATCAGTATAAATTACATACTATTTGTGAAAGTGGAAATTGCCCGAATATGGGAGAGTGTTGGGGAGCGGGAACAGCTACTTTTATGATTTTGGGAAATGTGTGTACCAGAGGATGTTCTTTTTGTGCTGTGGCAACGGGAAGACCAACTGAGTACGATACTGATGAACCAAAGCGTGTAGCAGAGGCGATTAAACTGATGAAAGTAAAACATGCTGTGCTTACTTCAGTGAACAGGGATGAATTGAAGGACAGAGGAGCAGAGATCTGGTATCAGACCGTAGTGGAAATAAAGAAAATTAGTCCAGAAACGACTATAGAAACCCTGATTCCTGATGTTCGGGGAAATTGGGATGCACTTTACAGAATGATAGAAGCCGGACAGGAAGTAGTTTCTCATAACATGGAAACAGTGGAAAGCTTGTACAGAACTGTAAGGCCACAAGGGAAATATGCCAGAAGTCTGGAGCAAATAAGGAGAATTAAGGAATTTGGGAAAAGAACCAAAACAGGAGCCATGCTGGGTTTAGGGGAAACTGATGAGGAAGTATTCAAATTAATGGATGATTTGGTAGAACAGGGATTGGATATTTTAACTTTAGGTCAATACCTGCAACCTACCAAAATGCACCTTGAAGTGGAAGAATTTATTCACCCTGATAAATTTGAATTCTTTAAGGAAGAAGGTTTAAAAAGAGGTTTGAAATATGTAGAATCAGGTCCTTTGGTGAGGTCTTCTTACCATGCTGAGCGACATGTAAATGTTTAATTAGCCTGGTTTGGTTTTATGAATGAAGATTTACCGGTTTTTACCAAAAATCAACTGGCTTTAAGAAACGGGAACGACAAAGCCGAAATCTGGGTGGCCTTTCAGGGGAAAATTTATGATGTAAAAAAATCCAGACTTTGGAAAAACGGAAAGCATTATGAACACTGGGCTGGTCAGGATTTAACAGAAGAATTGGCCGATGCCCCTCACAATGCCAATGTATTCGATAAGTTTGATGTCGTTGGCATTTTGAAATAATAGTTGAACCACTGTAAAGTAAGTGATTGGACTGAAATAACAACCTTTTAATTTGTTTCCCTGAGTGGAACTCAGGTACTTATTATTTATTTATAGCGAGATAATTTGAAGAAGGAATTTCAATATTCGAAGGAAAAGGAGAATCAGGCTGCAAAAGCAGTGTTGGTAGCGGTGTCCACTGACAATCAGCCACCACACAAAATGCATGAGTATCTGGATGAATTGGAGTTTTTAGCCAAAACACTTGGGGTGGAAACTGTAAAAACATTTACTCAAAAACTGGAAAAACCAGATCCCAGAACTTTTGTGGGAAAGGGAAAACTGGAAGAAATAGCGGCTTATGTAAAGGCATTTGAAATTGATATGATCATTTTCGATGATGACCTTTCCTCTGCGCACGTGAAAAATCTGGACAGGGCCATTAAAGATTGTATGGTCATTGACCGAAGTTTATTAATCCTGCAAATTTTTACCAAGAGAGCACAAACTGCCCAGGCAAGAACTCAGGTAGAATTGGCACAATATCAATACATGTTACCAAGGTTAACCAACCTTTGGACACACCACTCCCGACAAAAAGGGGGTATTGGTATGAGAGGCCCGGGTGAAACAGAACTGGAAACGGATAAAAGGATTATTCGGGATAAAATTACCCTTCTGAAAAAGAAGCTGGCAAAAATTGACAAGCAAAGTGCAGTAAGAAGAAAATCTAGGGACAGATCGGTGCGGGTGGCGCTTGTTGGCTATACCAATGTGGGTAAATCAACCATTATGAGGGCTTTGGCGAAGGCTGATGTTTTTGCAGAAAACAAGCTTTTTGCCACAGTGGACTCTACAGTTCGTAAAATTGTGCTCAATAATATTCCCTTCCTGCTTACGGATACGGTAGGTTTTATCAGGAAATTACCCACCACACTTATTGAAAGTTTTAAGTCTACTTTGGATGAGATTGTAGAAGCGGATTTGCTACTTCATGTGGTAGATATTTCCCACGATTCATTTGAGGAGCACATTGAAGTGGTGAATAAAACCCTGATGGAAATTAATGCGCAGGATAAGCCTACTTTAATGATTTTCAATAAAATTGATCTCTTTAAAAATAAGGAATATCCGCCATTCGAAGAGCATCCGCCAGCCACTTTAGCAGAAGTGGAAGAACATTATATTGCCAAAAATATAGATGCCATTTTCATCTCTGCGGCTAAAAAAGAAAACTTTGATACTCTGCGAAAAGAGATCTTCAAAAAGGTCTCGGATGAATATTATAAAATTTTTCCAAACCATCAGAAATTCGATTACAACCAGCTTTGGTTGAATGAAGAAGAGTAATTAGACCATAGAATTATCAGGAATTTACATAATCGATGTAAATTCCTTTTTTTTGATATGAAAATAGATATTGTTTATTCTTTTTTTTAACAGGATGTCTTGACAGGAAAATTGATCAGAAGAGTCAAACTAATTACTGTATTTGCTATAATATCCACAATTAACTGGGGGTGTAGTGATTATCTTCCCTTTTGTCTTTTATCCAAGGATTGTGGTCAATTTCCAGCGTATTATATTTCTGATCCTCAGACTGTAAATAATGGATATAAGATCTCATTTGAAGATAGTATTCAATTAAAAGTCAAGACTTTTCTGTTTTATAATACTTATTTCCAAAAACCAGTCACCACAATAAATCTTACTGTTTTTAATAAAAACGCTCAAGACCTTAAGTTTTTTCCAAAAAAATTAAAATTAGTCTCGAACTATTTAGAATATAATGATTATCATATCCGTGGGTATGGTTTAAATGATTTGCCTATTGTTATATCACCAAATAAAAATACAAGTGTAACTTTGGTTGTATACGCAAAAGAAACTGGATTGACCTATAAAGAATTTAAAGAGCAGGTTTTGAAGAACGATGAACTAATAATGCATAATTTAATTTTTGAGAAGACGCAGGAATTCGTTAAACTCCCAGTAATTAAACTTTGTCCTATTAATAAATGTAGAAAACGAGATCTGAACTAAATTTTCTGCCACCGGTTTTCTTTGCTTCAATAAAACGGTTTTTTAACCTTTTATCCCGTCCTGAATTCATAAAATCAATTATTCTGCTAAATTTACTGCCTGAATTAAATTCCATTCAGGATAAACTAACAATACATTAAAACTCTATGCAAGAACTTAACGATATTCTGGCCCAGATTGACGGGTATATAGGTGGAAGCACCTGGTTTATTTTCTGTCTTTTGGGGACAGGTCTTTTCTTTACCCTCTATCTTAAATTTCCTCAAATTCGCTATTTCCGCCATGCCCTTAGGGTAGTGAGTGGGAAATATGATAAAGCTGATGATTCGGGAGATACTTCCCACTTTCAGGCATTGGCTACTGCACTTTCCGGAACTGTTGGTACTGGAAACATTGCAGGTGTAGCCTTGGCTATCCACCTGGGCGGACCAGCAGCTTTATTCTGGATGTTGGTAACTGCTTTTTTGGGTATGACCACTAAGTTTGTGGAGGTGACCCTATCCCACAAATACAGGGAAAAAGATGATGAAGGTAAAATAGCAGGTGGGCCTATGTACTTCATGAAAAATAAATTAAACATGAAATGGATGGCAGTCATTTTTGCCATTGCTACGGTGCTATCTGCATTCGGAACCGGAAGTTTGCCTCAAATCAATAGTATTTCAAATTCCATCTTCGCCACATTTGGCATAGATCATATCATAACGGGGGCTGTGCTTGCCGTTATCCTTGGGTTTGTAATTATTGGAGGAATAAAAAGGATTGCCCGGGTAACGGAAAAATTGGTTCCGGGGATGGCTATTGTCTATTTTATAGGGGCTCTGGGGGTAATTTTTTATAATATAGAAAACATTGTTCCTTCCTTTATTTCCATTTTTGCAGATATTTTTTCCGGAACTGCAGCAACAGGTGGATTTTTAGGAGCCACTATGGCATTTGCCATCAACAGAGGGGTGAACAGAGGATTATTCTCTAATGAAGCAGGACAAGGTTCAGCACCAATTGCCCACGCTGCAGCAAGAGCACACGAGCCGGTTTCAGAAGGAGTAGTAGCAATTTTAGAACCCTTTATAGATACTATAGTGATATGTACAATCACCGGCTTGGTATTACTTTCTTCTGGTGTTTGGAATGAAAAGCATGAAAACCAGTTCCAATATGCGGATATCACGGTTTTTGAGAAAGTATATGATGAAAATAATAAAACTGATAAAGAAATTCTTTCCAAGTACCTTACCCAGGGTGGTGTAGTGGCTTTATACACTGGTGATTTAATCGTAGAAAATGGCAAAATTACCAATGAACTGACCATTATGCACGCCAGATCTGTGGCTGAGGATATGGAAGTATTTGATGCGGAGGGGGCAAAGTTCAGCGGTAATATCTCCGTAACCAATGGTGCGCTGGACCAAACCAATTCAGTGGTAATCAATGGAAAATCATTAATCCATAGTGCTCCTTTGACTGCAGAAGCATTTAAACGAAGCTTTTTTGGTGATTTTGGGCAATATATTGTATCAATTGGATTGCTTTTATTTGCTTTTTCCACAGCCATTTCCTGGTCCTATTATGGCGATAGAGCCATTACATTTTTGGTAGGAGTAAAGGGAATTATTTACTTCAGAATAGTGTACGTAATTGGGTTTTTCCTTGCTTCATTTGTAGACACCACCATAATTTGGACACTTTCAGGCATTACCATTGCCTTAATGACCCTGCCAAACCTTTTGGGAATTGTGCTGCTGCATAAAGACATGAAACAAACCGTAAAAGACTACTGGCTTGAATTTAACAGAGAATGGCCTAAGGACGAAAAATAGTCTTCTAAAGTATTATTAAAAAAGGACTGGGGTTTTCAATTCCAGTCCTTTTTTAATTTAAGCCAACCCTAGTTTTCTTGCTTTTTGCACCGCATCATATCTTTTTTTCCATTTTTCAGGATCTTTATTTAGATGATCGTCAATATGAACAGGATCGGATTTTCTAAAATCTCCTCCCCACCTCAATTCCGGGTCGTTTCGTATTTCTTCAATAAATTGGGCAATTTGCGAGGGCAGGCGCTTTCCCAGGCATTTGGAATTACAAAGTTTTGAATAAGTGGGACCATATTTAATATTCATATCTATACCGTGCCCGGCCATATGATTGGACATTCTGGCCGGAGTAACAATTGCTCCGGGCACTTCAATGGAAGTTCTGAAAGAACTGGTAATCAAAATTTTAATATCGTGCTTTGCGGCATAAGCATTTATCCTTTTTAGTGCAGGGACAAATTCAACATCGCAGGTGATTTTCTTCCCAACGAAATGAGTGTCAGAATAAGTAACCAAAGCAGAAGTTGGCATTGGTGGAGCCTCTTCAGGTTGCCTGTTTTGATTGGGCTTATTGTTAATGGAGAGTTCCAAAGATTTCCGGGTGATCTTCCAGTCCCTTCCATAATACTTGGAAAATTCACTTACAATTTTCTTACACATCCTTTTCGTAAGGTATTCTCCTTTGGACTTAATTTTTCGGTGAACAGCAAATTGTAAAACTGCTTTTGTGGTTCCTTTGCCGTAAATACCATCATTTTGGTAAGTTTCCCAATTGAGCTCCTTTCCATAGCCCATGGCATTTAATAAAGTTTGCAAACCGGCAACTTCATTTTTGTATTTACTTCCTCTTCTGTATCTTTTTTTATAATTCCCATTATAAATATCACTGTTCAATTGCTGTACTTCATCCAGAATATCATATAATTTTATGATGACCCCGGCAATTTCTTCCGAAACAATATCACCATTGCTAATGATATTATTTCGTTTGCTCAAATCTTTAATGGCACTTGCTGTTAATCTTCCATAATCGCCATCTGCATGATAAACATCCCATTTTAATTTTTTCCCAAATCCCATTTCATACAAAATGGTTTGCAATTCCTGAATTTCCGGTTTTGAGCCAGAGCCTTTTCTGAGGATTTCTTTAATAGTTTTCTTTTCCAATAAATCGACAATATAAAAATGACCATCCATAGTACATGAAGTGATAAGAAGGGAATGATAAAAGAAAAAATAGCTTGTAAATAAATTCTTATTTACAGCTTGTTATTGATTTCTCAAATTAGAAATAAAATTCGATTATTAAAGGACTTACGCTAAATTTTTCAACCTTTAAATAGATAATACAGGTTATTCATTGAATTAGTAATCCAAAATTAATTGTGTATTATTTTTCCTCGGAAATAATAGTTCCCGGTGTGGAGCACCCGGTGTGGAGTACCCGGTGTGGAGCACTGGTGCTTAAAGTTTTTGAAAAAACAAAATAACTAAAAATGGAAGGAGTGGATTATTCTTTAAAAAGGGAGTTATTGAAATTGAAAACTAAACCTGAAGAAAATAAAAAAGGCTCATAATTAATGAGCCAGCCATAATTCAGGATCTAACCTGTTTTGATTGTGCCAGATCTGAAATTGCAATTCGGGGATTTTGCTTTGATTGGAAACTACTTTGGCTAATGCCGTTTTTCGTTTTACATACTGACCCACCCGAACGGAAACATTTTTCACATTCGCATAAACTGTATAGTAATCTCCGTGTTGTAAAGTCACTACGTAGTTGAGGCCTACTACCTTGTTTACAGCCGCCACCTTTCCATCGAACACGGCCCTGACTTCTTCTGATTCACTGGTAACGATATCTACTCCCAGGTTTTCCACCCAGATTTTTTCCAAAACCGGATGTGGTTGTTTCCCAAACCTTTCGGCAATAAAACCTTTCTTCACCGGCCAGATCAAATTGGACCTGTTTAACTGGAAGCTATCTGATACAATTTGAGCTTCCGGAGTTAGCTTAAACAAATCGGAACCCATTTCCCCTGTGGAAATCTTTTTGAGATCGTTGGCGATAATTTCCGCCAACAAAGTATTCAGATTATTAAAGTTTTCTTTTTCCTTTTCAATTTCGGTTTTTAAGTCTTCCTCTTTAGTAACAACTTGGGAAAAAAGTGTTTTTTGTTCTTTCCTCAGTGCTAAAAGCTTATTCTTTTGTCTCTTTTCAGTTTGGAGCAATACCATCCTGTCTTCCTTTCTTTCCTGAAGAAATATTTTTTTCTTTTCCAGCATGTCTTTCACCTGAATAATCTGATTCATCTGATATTTACGGGTGTCCTGGTATTGCTCAAAATAATTGAGTCTGGAAAGGAATTGGTTCATAGTCTTGCTGGCCAGTAAAAATGAAAGTTTCTGGTAGCCTTCCTGCTGATTCATTTTGGAAGAAGAGTAAAGCATTTTGGAGTATTCCTTCTTCAGGTCTTCCAAATCTTTTTGAAGCGCTTCAAGAATATCATTAGTTTCAATTACATCTTCCTCAATCATGGCCAGCTCTGTATTAATATTTTTAATTAAGGACATATTCTGATGAATCTGCGAATTTAGAATCCTTAATTTCCCCTGATGGCTTAACCTTTCCTTTGAAGTTTTTTTTAAGATATCGTTGGTAGATTCTATCTTAATCAACAGCGCAAGTCTTTCTTTCTCTAAGTTTTCTTTAGATTGCTGGGCTAATGACGAAAAAGCAATTAATAAAAAATATAATGTTGAAAATAACCTCATCTTTTGCAAAAACTAATTTATTCCACTGGCAAATTCACCTTTAATTAAGGTAAAATGCCTGTATTGTTTATTCAGGTCTTTCAGATGGTTTAATTGCTTTTGTGTTACTTTTTTAAATTGGCTGCCAATTATTGATAACAAGTGTTTGGTATCTTTGCAAAGCAACCGGCTTGGTTTGTAACTTTGTAACTAAAATTTGCAAGCGCAAAGATCAATCATATTTTTTTAAATTGCATTAAAAAAAGAAAAATGGTTGCTGCACTGTCAAATCTTATTATTATAACATGAATTAACACTCATTAATTATTGAGGAGATTCAGAATATTTCAAAATTAAAAGATCGTGAAAAAAGTATTGTTTATCGACCGGGACGGAACTATAATTAATGAACCGCCAGAAGATTTCCAGGTAGATTCACTGGAAAAGCTTGAATTTATTCCAAAAGTAATCACCAACCTGCATAAAATTGCCCGGGAGCTTGATTATGAATTAGTGATGGTAACCAATCAGGATGGTCTGGGAACCGATTCATTTCCTGAAGATACATTTTGGCCTGCCCATAACAAAATGCTTAAAACTTTGGAAGGAGAGGGAATTGTGTTCGATGATATGTTGATAGACAAAACATTTGAGCATGAAAATGCACCTACCAGAAAACCCGGAACAGGCATGATGACCAAATACATGTCTGAAGATTATGACCTTGCGAACTCCTTTGTAATTGGAGACAGGGCATCTGATATTCAGTTGGCTGAAAATCTTGGAGCAAAAGGAATTTTCATTTCCAATGAAGAAAATGAAAATGCAGCCTTAAGCACTACTGATTGGGACGAAATTTATGAATTTTTAAAACTTCCTCCCAGAAAAGCTGCAGTAAGCCGGGTTACTTCAGAAACCAATATCCAGATAGAATTGAACCTGGATGGTAAGGGAAAATCCAGCCTATCTACAGGAATCGGTTTTTTTGATCATATGCTGGAGCAAATTGCCAGACATACCGGAGCCGATCTTTCTATTCAGGTAAAGGGAGATTTACATATCGATGAGCACCATACTATTGAAGATACCGCCTTGGCTTTGGGAGAAGCATTTTTAAATGCTCTGGGAGATAAAAAGGGAATTTCCAGATACGGATTTTTACTTCCAATGGATGAGGCACTTGCTCAGGTTGCCATTGATTTTTCCGGTAGAAACTGGCTGGTTTGGGACGCAGAGTTCAAAAGAGAAAAAGTTGGGGAAATGCCTACAGAAATGTTTTACCATTTTTTTAAATCATTTTCAGATACTGCAAAATGCAACCTAAATATAAAGGTAGAAGGGGAAAATGAACACCACAAAATTGAAGCGATTTTCAAAGGATTTGCCAAAGCCATAAAAATGGCTATAAAGCGTGATCCCAACGATAATCAAATTCCGAGCACCAAAGGAAGTTTGTAGGTATTCAGGTTTGGGTTTAATAAAAATTGCTTATTAAATCCATTCCCATTATTCATTAAAAATTAATATTTGGGGATTTGTAGATTTCGATAAAAAATGCTTACTTGCACAACTGTGAAAACTAAAAACCCATATAATTATATTTACTTAATAAAAAATATGATTATTCTTATTTTAAAAAACTAATTATTATCCAAATTTTTTGCTAGTGGGACCAGAATCAAAAAAATGAGCATATGAAACGCTTTTAACTAGCTCATTCCCACATTGTTAAGCTATAATATAATTGTTGACAAGATATAAGTATTACTTTCTTCCAGTTTTACTCCTTTAATAAACTAATTTACCAGCATATCAGGACTGTTTTTAGGTAAGAACCATGTTCTGCTCCGGATAATTTAATTGAGTAACTTTACCTCAATTTCAATCTGTAGTGGTGTTTTAAGGGGTTGTTTTTTCTATCCAACCGGTTTATTACCTTAAATACAGTATTCAGACTATCCTTTTTATTTACTGAAATTAAAAACATTAAAATTATGGGGAACTACGGAGTGGAAAAAATGAACTCCCTTGTAGGCAAATCCACAGGATGGAGGACACATGAATCAATTGCTGAGCAGGGAAAAATTTATGTTGTGGAAGGGAACAACAACCTGGCTATTAAGTATTTTAAGTATGCAATGGAAATGGTTATTCAGACCAACGATCAGGATGTTTTTTTAAGACATTATGTTGGGTATTTGCTGGAAGCACTTGAATTATCAGGAGCCTACCAGGATGTATTAGATTATTGTGATATCAACTTGAGAAAGATAGGGAATAAGCCCCCTAAAAACTTAGAAGAAATTAGAGTTAAAGCTTCATTGTTACAGCGGAAAGGCATTATTTTATTGAAAATGCAAAAGGAATCCGAAGCCATAAAAGCATTTAAAGAAGCGGAAAATTTATTAAGCAACAATCCAGAATTAGTGCTTACCCAAAGCCTGTTGTTTTTAATAAGTTCCGGTTTAAAATTGAATCTGGACAGAATCCTGGCCGAACAGGAAAGAACATCCTATTTCAGGGTAAATGAGAAAAATATAAAAAGAAATAAAGCCATGAAATTACCGCCTTCTATTTTGAAGGATTAACCAAAAGCATAATATCAACTTAAAGCCGGTACAATTGAAAAATTTGCCGGTTTTTTTTATTAAACAGGAATCAAAAATATTTTACCCCTCCATTTCCTTCACAATAAAAAATCCATCACTTCCTTCGGGTTGGTAAAGAGGCATGAGCATAAATCCGTCAACTGGTGCCTTTATTTCTCCTTTGCTGTCCCTGGCTACTACTTCGCCTTTTTCAATTTTATCAAAGTTTTTATAACCGGGTTTCATCTGAAATTCATCCTTTGGATGGATATGGTGGCAGTATTCCAAAATCATTTTTTTGGGAAGGTGGGCAGTCTTCTCACTCAGGTAGTTATAATTTTGGATTTGTAGGGGAACATCTTTCCAATCAATAAATCCGGCAAAACACAATACCTGCCAGATGATCATTTCATGGTTATGAACCGATTGAAATGACCCAATTTTTCCTGCTTCAAAAGCCAGCGAGGTAAAACCATGCATGTGCATATAAGGAATTGAAGTATTTAACAGGCCTTTATGAAGCCCTAGCACCATGGGAGCATGGATTTTTTCTACAATGTAACCTGTAGTTTCTAATTCTTCTACCATAATGAAAATTCCATTTTCGGCTGAAGTAGTATGTAAATCCAAAAAAACACGATCGGGGTATTGGTTAAACTGAAGTTTTTGAAAAACCTCAAAAATTTCCTTCAATTCGGCATATTCTGAAACCTGCTCAGCATTTTTAATGGCTTTTTTTATGGTTTCATCATCCCAAACCCGGTTCATGTCCTTATCAATAAATCTCCTCCCACTTTTTAAGGCGGCAATATTTCCCCTAAGGCCTACAAATCTGCCATTCAGGTCAATTTTTTCTTTTTCAATAAAATCAAAAACTCGTTCCAGAGCAATCACCCCACTGGTTTCATTTCCATGAACTCCACCAATGGAAAGCAGTAGTTTTTGCCCTTTTTTGTTCCCAAGGTCTCCAATTATGCGCTCCATTTTATATTTGGTTAAGGCTTTTCAACAAAAATAGTAATTTTGTGGTATCCAAAAATTTAAGAAAAATCTAATATTGAATTGTATCAGGCAAATTAAAGGTTTAGTAACCTGGGAAATAATGAAAAATATCAGGTTTCTTTCCTAAATTCATTCATAAAATTTTCATCAAAATTAAATTGATAAATGACCTACACCATTCAAAATCAAAATCTTACAGCGACATTTAAAACGAAGGGGGCAGAATTATCCAGTTTAATCGATAAAAAAGGAATCGAATATATCTGGCAGGGGGATCCAAAATTTTGGGCAAGGCATACTCCAGTATTATTCCCAATAGTAGGCAGACTGAAGGAAGATACCTATTTTATAGATGGCAAATGCTATCAGATGGGACAACATGGTTTTGCCCGTGACGCAGAGTTCGAGCTGGTGGAGCAATCGGAAACTGAGATTTCTTTTAAACTCAACAATTCGGTTGATAATTACTCCAAATACCCTTTTGATTTTGAACTGGTAATTTCCTACAAGCTGAGCGAAAAACAATTGGAGGTTGGTTATTTAGTGAATAATACCCAGGCCAGCCCGATTTGGTTTTCAATAGGCGCTCATCCTGCTTTTAATTGCCCAATTTCTCCTGAGAAAAAAAAGAGTGACTATTTCTTGAATTTTGGTAAAAAAGTGGATGCGGAAGCCATATTGTTGAAAAATGGCTTATTAACTGAAGAAACAAATTTAAAACTTGAGGATACAGAGGCTATAAATATTGCAGATGATTTATTCCGAAACGATGCTTTAGTCTTTAAAAATTTCCCCTCAAATGAAGTGGCTTTGGCAGATGAAAATCAGAAACCTTATCTAAAGGTAGTGTTTGAAGGTTTTCCTTTTCTGGGTATCTGGTCTAAATCTAAAGAGGGGCCTTTTGTTTGTATAGAGCCTTGGTTTGGCATTGCTGATCATGTTGATTCCTCCCAAAACTTTAGGGATAAGGAAGGAATGATTCAGCTGGAAGGAGCTGGAGAGTTTTCTGCTTCATATTTCATAGAGGTTTTTTAGAAACAGCTGTTCTTTTTGGGAAAAACCAGACCTATATCTGGTTTTTCCTACATGCTTATCAAACATGTTCAGAGTTATTAACAGGCATAGGTATGGATTCCTGAAATGATGTTAATTTTGGTTTAATTGATTGATAATTAGGTTTTTATATAATCATGCTCTCCCAATTTACTATTTTGCCTCTTAGGCTATTTGTTAATGAGTATTAGCCGAATCTGGAGATATCATCGAATTTGATAGTATTTCGTACATCAAATAAACTGAGAACAACCAACCTCCAGAAGAATGAAAATTGAAACTAATACTTTATCCCCAGCCCTAAGGAGCTTTTTCCTTATCATTTTATTTAGCCTTTCATGGGCAACTACATCATTTGCTACTTTTCCTCCCAAATCAGGACCAAAAAAGAAAACCAAAAGTCCTTTCGATCCTAATGTAGGGCTAGGAAATAACTATTGGGAATTTGGCGGTGGTTATGGATTGTGGTACCAGTCTAACCAACTGCATATGGAAAATTCTTTGGGTCCAAGGGAATTATTTGTAGAATATGGAAAAATGAACTTTCCGGTAAGTATTGCTGCTGGTTATAACTTCAATACCCAGTTTACACAGGAAGGCTTTTTATTAAGTCCGGATTACAAATACCTGAGGGTCAATTTTAATTTTTCTCATTTTATGGGAGAAGAATTATCAAAAGATTTGAAATTATATGCTTTTGGGGGAATGAACCTCTGGAATGCTGATTTACAAGATACACGCGATCCAATTGCCGGCAGTGAAGCTAATTTGATAGAAAAAGACAATGGAGCAGGTGTATTAGCCGGAGCAGGAATCCGATATTATTTTGGTCCTGTTGGAATTGGCGCACAATACAACTATTTCGGAGGGAAAGGAGAATATTTTGCAGGTACGGATGATAAACTTTCCACCTGGACAGGCTCCAGCCAGTTACTGGCCACTTTATCTTTCAGGATTACCACATCAGGTAAAAAGAATAATAAAATTCTTTGCCCTACCTACAGATAATCTCCAATTTATTGAATAGATCATACCAAATGAAATAAAGCTATGAAAATATTATTTAAAGTTTCCGCATATCTTTTGTTATCGGTATTTATCACAAATTGCCAACAGGAAAGCGATTTGGGAAAGGAACTGACAGCTATGGGAATTGATGATTTAGTAAAAAAATCAACAGAATTTAAAGCTCCCCAGAGTGAGTTTACAGAAACCCTTTTGGATGAGGATAAATATAACGAAGCCACTAATGGAGTAGAATTCCTATGTGATGTGGTAAATGTAAGGAGAACTGATGTATTGGAAAACCTTACTTTAAATGCTTTTGATGACAGAACTGCGACCAATACTGCTGCGCTTTATCCAGGCTCTATCATTAAATTAGGTGATCTGAAAAATTTGAGAGACCTTAACGGAATCGGAAATTATGAAAGAACTCCAGTAGAAATTTCAAGCACATTGGGCGATATCAGGAAGGTGGAAGATCCTTCACAAAGAGGGAATGTGGATAAGGCGATAAAGGAAATAGAATCATCTCAACAAGGGGATTTTGCAGCCAATATCAGGTATAAAGTTGTAGAGGCTTATTCGCTTGAGCAGGCTATGCTTGAATTGGGAATTGATGTGAAATACCTGAACAATTCGGTAAGGTCGAAATTTCAAATGAAAAATTCGGTAGAAGAAAAAAGTGTTTTTATTCAATTCTTTCAGGTTTACCATACGGTTTCTATGGGAAATCCTGTAAGGCCATCAGACCTTTTCGGGCCATCTGTTTCATCCGAACAACTTAAAGAGGTTACTACAGAGGATGATCCTTTAGGATATATTTCAGAAGTGGCATATGGCCGAATACTGGTAGGGAAATTTACCTATAAAGGAACAAAGTTTTCTTCAAAGACAAGTCTTTCAGGAAAAGTTAGGGCCGGATTGGCTGTGATTAGCGGGGAAGCCAACGGAGCGCTTGACAAAGAGCTTTCAGAAGCTACTTTTGATGTGGCGATTTTAGGAGGAAGTGCCAATGAAGCAGATAATGTATCTGGTGGAGCTGGTTTGGAGTCTGTGCAAAAGGCATATGAATTTATGCAGAATGGCGGGAATGATCCATCTCTAGGGGTACCCGTACAGTATAAAGTCAGGTATTTATCTTCTAATAACCTGTTTTCCATTGGTGGAGGAGCTGAGTATAATGTACCCACCTGCGATCAGTTACCAACTGGTGTGAAAATATTGAATATCACTTGTGAATCTTTAGAAGATAAAAGTTATGATCCCGGCTCCGCTTTCCCAAGTCCTGAACTTTACCCCAGGATTTTAGAAAATGGCAGTACTGCTTTTAATTATCGTTCTTCTTTTGGAGATGCACCTACAGTTCCGGTGGATGAACTGCCTAAAACTTTTAATTTGAATGATCAGTCCTATAAGGTGGGGAATTTGAGAGGAAACTTATCCATACAATGGTGGGACCAGGATGTAGCGCTTAACTTTAATGGAGATGATAAAATTGGTACTATCAATTTTAACTGGGGAGATTATAATTATAATTCATCCAATCCTTATCCTGCAACGGTGAGGAAAGTAAGTGGAAAAATATCTACTAAACTCACTTTAGAATGGCTGTACGATTAATTTTAGGATTGTAGGGAGCCAACTACCAACTACTTTCTTCCTAATAGATTAATCGTAAATCCGATAAAAAATACGAGAAAAGAAATCAGGCTAATGGGGGGCAATCCCCCTGGCCATTTTTCTATGATATGCCAGCCTTTTAAACCCAGAAAAAAAACATGGCAGCCACTCATCAACATGCCAAATAGTATAAATCCTTTTGTAGTAAAAATTTTTAATACCTGATTCCCTTCCCTCAATAAAGCCTGGAAGTTTACATGGTATGCCAACAAAAAGGTGAAATAAATCACTCCGGAAAGCATACAGATTTCCCCAAACAAGGTCATGGTGTTGTTTTCCTGAAAGAGTTTTCCAAAATAGGCAGGGTTTAAAATAAAGAAGCTAATGCCGGAATGAATAAAAGCCAGAATTAATCCGATAATACCCAATCCTTTTCTTGCTTCCATCCAGTGTTCCGGAATTTTTCTGCCCATGTTTTTTAGCGGAGTGAGGGAAAAAACAAACAGGATAATGATTAAAGAAGCCAGTGAAAAAGCTTTATTAGATACATATAAGGGAAGGTTTTCCCATGGAACCCCTTTAAAAATATTGTATCTGATAATCGCATAAATAAAGGAAATAATGAAGGTATAACTAACAACCCGAAGGGTAAATTTTTGCATGAAGTTTTATTGAAAATAGCCAGGTGCCACAGGTATTAAATAAGACAGGTTGATTGAATATTGATAATCAGTTTGTTAACTCAATGATTCCCCTCCCTTATTTGGCGTTAGTAGCTCAGTTAATAAATTTTATCTTACTATTTTTCAAAAATAATGAGCGGCTGATGATTTATGAATCTTTATGGCTTGAATTGGGGAAAATTATCCATAAAAACAGAAGATTAGTGAATCATTTTTTTTGGGGAATTATTAATTTTTTGGACCTCTAAAATTTCTCATTTTTTTCCTTTTACCAGGAGAATGACTATCTGTAGGGTTTCTTCCTTTTCCTCTTTTCTTTTTCACAGTATAAATTTTATTTAACCTTCTTGAAGCGGTTTTTCCAAAATTCCTTCCTCCAGAGGTGGTGTTAAAAATACTCTCCACCTGGTCGAAAGTATACCTGATGGTAATTTCATCGGATGCACCTACTACTCCCGAAAAATTTTTCAATAAAATTTCATGAGAATAACCCAGGGAAAGGTTTTCAATTATGGTTACACCAGCCGCAATATGAGCGGCTGAATTAGTGCTGTAATTTCCTCCGAGGGTAAATTTATTATTGTAAGTATAATAAGCACCCAAATCAGCTACCCCTGTGAAGGTTGAAAATTTTTTATAATAGGCCAGAATTTCAAACTTATCTCTTTCATTTGAAACGGGTAAAGTTATCAGACCATAAGCTGTGAAAAAGTCCGGATGTATGATATCACCTTGTGTTTTATTATCCTCTGATTTTAATGCGGTCATTATTCTATTGAAAGAAAATCCTGTCTGAAATTTTGGTGTGGAGAAGTTAACGCCAAAATACCCGTCAAACTTATTTTGTTTAGTAAAATCGAAAATAACCGGATCGGACAAATCCACTACCTGGACATCATTTAAATTCAGAGAAGTGGAAATAAATTCTGCGGACAAACCAAATGAAAGTACGGCATTATCATTTAATAAAGCATGATAAGCCAGACCTCCGGAAAAGTCCACCGTTTGGAATACATTAAATTTTTCGTAGTAAATATTGAAACTCATTCCCAGGTTTCCGGAATTTAAGGGAGATTGAAAGCCCAGATAAGATTTATTAAATGCACCTTCCACTCCCGACCATTTATTTTCATAAGCAAAATCGTAGGAAGCTTCTTTCAGTCCGGAAATTGAAGGGTTGTACATTAAACCCACATTTTGTTTTTGTATATAAACAGGTAAATCCTGAGCGGATAATTGATAGAATGAAATTACGAAAATTAAGGGTAGTAGGGCAGATAGTTTCATTTTAGTAGTTTTTTCGAATCCATGAAAACGTTTGTTGAAAAAGGTAGTTATAGTGGTTAATTTTCCCGCATAATGGAAATCAGCCTTCTTATTGTTTGGGATGTGGGTTCTTTGGTGATAATTAAACATACATATTTCCCAAAGGGTAAGGTATTTCCTGCATTGTCGGTAGCGTTCCAATCGTTGTTGTATCCCTTCTGTGTAAATACAATATCTCCATTTGAATTGATAACAGTTACCTCACTTTCAGGATAACGTTCTATGTTTTTAATAAATAATTCATCATTTTTTCCATCCTGATTTGGTGTAATTACATTCATTATTTCAAGCTCCTCTGCATTAGGTAAAATGATGATTTTCAGGGGAACTATATTATTTTCTTCACTGAGTTCTCCGGGAATTACATTGTCAGCATCGGCAATAAATAAGATGAAGTAATTCCCAGGAGTAGATTCAGCGGGGATTAGGAAATTATTGTTGATATTTTCAGCTTCCCTGGTTTTTAATTCGGGAATTTCCTGAGAGAATAATTCAGTATCACTGGGATCGGGGATGGTATCGGTTGATAATAAAATTTTAAATGTGGTAGGAGCAGCATTTTCAGTTCCGATATTACCCACACTGGCAAAAATTTCAAGGAAATCACCTGCATTAATTTCCCTGTTGGCAGCACTTACATTCACTACAGTAAGATCGATATCCACTGTAGGGGTAATGGTTATTTTTATATTCCCGTTTTGAGCTGAATAATCTTTTCCATCGCTCACTTTAAAGGGAATTTCAATTTCACCAGAAAAATCATTTTCGGGAGTATAAACCAATTGATCGATTTCCGCAGCCAGAATTTCCTGCCCAACTGTCACAGGAAGATTGTTATGGGTAAGGGTACCACTTTGCGGAAGCCCATTGAACATCACACTTTCAAGCTGGTCCTCCTTATCCTGATCGGTAAAACTATTTTCAAAGTCATTTAATGTAATGAGGACAGTTTCTCTATTGTTGCTTTGCTTTTCAATATCGGATACTACAGGCCTAAAGTTCGTTTTTGCCTGAGCTTCATTACTATAACCAGATAAAATTAAATCTAAAGGTCTTTGAGCTTTTATTCTGTAAAAATATGTGGTGCCTTCCTGCAAGCCTTCGATATCCTGATAAGCTAATTCGGTTAATGGCCCGATGGTAGCTATTTCCTCAAAATTTGTATTTACTCCTTCGGATCTTTCAATGACGAATGAGTTTTCCTGGAAGTTGAAATTATATTCCCAGCTCAGGTCAATTCTTGAAGCGTTTATCGGTGTAGCCACCAGGTTTTTGGGTGGAGTATTGGGGTCCACCACATTACTTTCCTGAATGGTTATTGGATGACTTAATAATATCAGTTCTGGTAACAATGGATTGCTAACTTCACAAATATAAGTACCGGTATCAGTTGAAGTAAATGGAGTAAAAGTAAGTTTATTTGAACCATTTATGGTAGAGTAAAGCTCACCATTTTTAAACCACTTATAAGTGTTAGTGTTGATTTGTTCATCTATTCCCAAATCTACCGTGAAGTTTTCACCGGTTTCAACAATGTAGGTTTGAGCTTCGCCAATTTTTTCCTGAGGGGCATAGAAAAACTCAGTCAGGTTCAGTGGCTCGTAAGGTAATAAATCTTCAAAAGTGAAGTAATTTCCGGACAAACCCAGGTGAGTGAGCGGAAAAGCCGAAATATCTTGTAAGTCTTTAAATTTTCCATCTCTAATAAAAAACTTTTCAAGCTTTGTTAGATTAGGGATATTCGGAAAATCTTCTTCGAAACCTGATTCATTAAAATCAAAACCGAAAACCTGCAGATTTACCAACTGATTGATCTGGGTTGGGAAAGGTGGTTCAAAATTATTTCTGAACAAGTATAAATTGGTCAGATTAGTCAGGTTAAATAATTCTGCTGGAATTTGGCCAGTTAAATTATTTTCATTTAACCATAGAATTTTGAGTGAAGCCAGACCAGAAATTTGAGTAGGAATTTCTCCTGAAATATTATTCTTCCCCAAATTCAATTCTTCCAGTTGTTTGAAATCTCCAATTTCAATGGGAAGCGTTCCATTAAGATTGTTTTCTTCCAATTCAATTTTAATCACACAACCTTCGGCATTGGTGGTAATTCCAAACCATTCGTCTAGAGGAAGGTTGGAGTTCCAGTTAGTATTATTAGTCCAGTTATCGCCATCAAGGGCAGTGTAGAGGGCTTTTAGGGAGGCTTTATCATTATCGGTACAAAGCAACTCGCAAAATTTATCGGTTGGGTTTGCATCTGCAATGTTTGCCAGCCAGGTTTTAAATTCATCATTATCTGGGGCGCAAAGCTCAGTATCAAAAAAATGCAGTGTACCCAATTTGGTGAGCTGGGTTAGGGAATTGGGTAAAGGACCTGTCAGTTTTTTATTGTTATTTAAATAGATTTCTGACAATTCTGAAAGATTTCCCAAAAAATCGGGCGCAGCTCCATCTAAGTCATTAATTCCGACAGCGAAATATACACAACTTGTTAATGCGGCCAATGAGCCAGGAATCTGGCCTGTCAGGTTGTTTGACCAAAGGGAAAAGTTTTTAAGTTTAGTTAAATTCCCCAATTCGACAGGAATTGGTCCTGACAATAGGTTTTGATTGAGGTGCAAAAATTCCAGTGCAGTGAGTTGTCCTACACCAGTAGGAATATTCTGTTCTAATTGATTTCTGTCCAGATAAAGATGGGTGAGTTTGGTTAATTTTTGAATTTCATTAGGAATATTCCCGGAAATATTATTGTTACTAAGAATCAGTTTTTCAAGATTTTCAAAGTCTCCAATTTCTATTGGTAGATTTCCTGTAAGATTATTATTTTCCAATTCGATATTAATCACACAACCATCAGCATTGGTGGTAATTCCAAACCATTCGTTTAAGGGCAGGTTGGAGTTCCAGTTAGCATTATTGGTCCAATTATCGCCATCAAAGGCATTGTATAGGGCTTGCAGGGTTGCTTTGTCATTTACCTCACATGGGTTTTGGATTTGATTTACAGTAATTGTAATTTTTACTGTGGTCAGTTTAAGATCGATTTTATCTGTCGTAAGATTTCCTAATGCGTTTACCTTATCCTGAAAATCGGGGTTAATAATTTCGCAATAGTACTCGCCTGCATCTGCAGGGGCCAGATTAGCAAATGTCAGTTTATTGGAGCCATTAATATCCAAATAAAAGTTTCCATCCTTAAACCATTTGTATTGATTTGTCCCAACTCCATTATCAATACCTAAATCAATTTCCAAAGCATCTCCTGCATTCCCAGTATAGTTTTGAACTGTTGGTATTTCTTTTTGAGGAGCATAAAAGAAATGCGTTAAATTATTCAGTTCGGCAAAAGGCAGCAAATCTTCAAAAGTGAAAAAGTTGCCTGCCAATCCAATTTCTTTCAGATTCCCGGTGGGGAAATTGGCAGGAAGACCTGAAAGAACATGATTCCTCACATAAAATTTTTCCAGCTGGTTTAGATTATTAAGAGCGGGAATCGGATCTTCAATTCTAAAATTAGGGTTTTCCTGGTTATTGTCTAACCCAAAAACAACCAGGTTGGTAAGGTTATTTATTTCAGCAGGAACCGGACCAGTAAATTCATTATCCTGTAGGTAGAGATTTGTAAGTGTGGTTAATTCAAAAATGCTTTTCGGAATCTGGCCGGTAAACTTATTTTCATTTAACCAGAGTGATTTAATATTTGAAAAACCCTTTATGGCATCCGGAATAATATTTAGATTTAAATTACTGACATCAAGTTCTTTTACACAGCCATTTTCTACGTCTTTAACATAGTCCCAATCTGCTAAATTAGGAGGCTGGCTATCCCAGTTTCCGATTTTCCAACCCGCATTATTTAAATCCTTTAAGGTTTGCAGGTCCTGAGCAGGATTACATTGCCCAAATGATTGCACTGGAAGAATAATCTGAATACTAATAAATAGACAAAAATAAAGTAGTAACAGCCTTTGCATATGAGTAATTGAAAAAGTGATAATCAATTGAAAAAACAAGATGTAGGGTCAGGATAATTTCCCGGATTCTTTTGGTTAAAAAGATTTAGAAGTATTGTGAGTGATACTTAAAATTTATGAAAGGAGCTGATTGTCAGTTTAACAAACACCGATTGGTTCTTAACCAATTTAAGAAAATTCCTTCTAAACGCAATAGTATTATAGTCTTGATTTATTTACGCCACCAACACATTTGGGTTGATAGAATAAAGGTTTTTATTGTGTGCATTAACTTTTGTTATAGAACTATTAATTTTGAGGTGTGAGATATTTTTTAGAAATCGCTTACCACGGAGCAAATTTTCATGGTTGGCAGGTGCAGGATAATGCAAAAAGTGTTCAGGGAGAAATTAATGACAAACTCAGTAAATTATTGAGGGAGGATATCTTTGTGCATGGCAGTGGAAGAACTGATACCGGAGTTCATTGTGCCCAACAATATGCTCATTTCGATTCTTCTTCTCCATTTAATCCTGCGGATCTTCAGCATAAATTAAATGCCTTTTTAGATGAGGATATTTCCATTTTAAGCCTCAGAAAAGTAAAGGCTGAGGCACATGCCCGATTCGATGCGCTTAGTCGGGCATATGTTTACAAAATTGTACATCAAAAAAATCCTTTCACTACCGGATTGGCTTGTTTTTTTCCTCACAACCTGGATCTGTACCTGATGAATCAGGCTGCCGGGATTTTGTTACAATATTCTGATTATCAGGCCTTTTGTAAAACCAGAGTTGTGGTAAATAATTATCGCTGTTCCATTTCAGAAGCTTATTGGAAAAGTGATCAGGACCATACTGAATTCCATATCAAAGCCAATCGGTTTTTGAGAGGGATGGTCCGGTTGCTAACAGGGGCCATGTTACAGGTGGGAACCGGTAAGCTTACCCTATCCGAATTTGAAGAAAAGATACAATCCAAATCACAGGATTCTAACCGATATGCTGCTCCGGCCCATGGATTATATTTAGCTGAAGTTTGCTATCCTCCTGAGATTTTTTTAACAGACTAAACTATTAGTTGTTAATTCTATTCCCGATTACTCCGAAATTTTTCCGGTTCACTTCAAAACAGTTTTTCCTGGCCGTAAAAGTGTGCAAATTGCTTTTGTAAACAACAACAAAAGTGATTTAATCATGGAAACAATAGCAGAAGATTTGAAAAAAGTAATCATCATAGGAAAAGAAAAAACTACTAATCTTTTACAGGAAATTTTTAAACAAAGTAAGTTAGAGAATGGTTGGGACATTTCTACGCTTAACTTCTATAAAGATACTACTGAAGAAGGCAGTGATATGTTGCTGGAATTGATTAGTGGGATTGAGGCGATGGCGGGCCTGATTTATTTAAGAAATGGGAAAATTTTGCAATATGACCGATTGGTGATTGTGACTGATCCTCATCCTGATTTAAAAGAAATTGAACAGGCATTCGAAACAGGATGGAGGAAAGTTTATTGGTTTTAATCCTTATCAAAAATGCCCAAAAAGAACAAACCTTTAAATTTTGATAAAAAAAAATAATTCCAAATACCATAAGTGAAAATTAGCATTGTTGTTGTTAAAGACCGAATTCAGGCAAACACTGCAGTTAGTAATAAATTAGAAAATCAATCCAAAAAACAAAAAATGAACGAAAGCCTTTTTAAATCCAGAAAAATACAAACTCCAATTTCAAATGTAGCAGCATTTTTTAGTAAGCGTGGAACGTTTAATAGTAAAAACACCAAAATTGAGGATAACCAGTATAGGGAATTAAAGAAAAGGAAGATTTAAATCTTCCTTTTTTTGCTATATATTTCCTTTAGGAAATAAAATAATAAACTCTGTTCCTTCTCCTACCTTACTTTTTACTTCAATTTTACCTTTGTGTTGCTCGATAATTCCATGGGTGATGGATAGCCCGAGCCCGGTACCTTCCCCTACTTTTTTTGTGGTGAAAAATGGCTCAAATATTTTATCCAGAATGACTTTTGGCATACCTCTTCCAGTGTCTCTGACAGATACTTTCAGATAGTCTCCCTCGTCAATGGTTTTTATAAACAAATCTCCATTACCATCTATGGCCTGCACTGCATTGGAAAAGAGATTCATAAAAACCTGGTTAACTTTCCCTGGCATACACTTTATTGGGCCTACATCGGCAAATTCTTTATGTATGTTGATTCTGTCTTTAGTTTTATTTTTCAGTAAGGTTAAGCTGGATTCAATGGCATCAATAATATTCATGGGTTGGAAATCTCCCTCATCAGTTCTGGCAAAGCTTCTTAATCCTAATACTATTTCCGCAGTTCGGTCAGCTCCTTCTTCTATCCCTTCTAAAAGCACTTTTATTTCCTCAAATAAATATTCCATATCAAGGTCTTCAGCCAATTCCCATAATTTTTCCAAACCGTTTTTACTACCCTCGTTTGACTGATACAATTCAACCAGTTCCTGATAAAACTTATGAATATGATCAATATCCCGTTTCAGGGGATAGATATTTCCACTGATAAAATTAACCGGATTGTTAATTTCGTGGGCCACTCCCGCTGTAAGCTGGCCGAGTGAAGCCATTTTCTCTGAGTTTACAAGCTGTGTCTGGGTAGATTTTAATTCTTCATGTGTAAGTTGAAGATCTTTAAAAGCTTTATCTATTTTTTGTGTATAATCCAAAATTGCCGCTTCAGTTTCTTTTCTCTCGGTAATATCTGTTACAAGGCCCAGCATTCTTTTTGAACCATCTTGTTCTTCCTCTTCAATTAAGGCCCCTTTGGTTAATATCCATCGAAAACCTCCCTCAGGTTTTTTTACTCTATATTCTACTTCATATTTTGGGTGTTTTCCCGCAAGATAATCCTCAAAATATTGTTTTACCCGGTCCTTGTCTTCCTCTGCTAAAACTCTAAACCAGTCATCAATGGTAGCTCTGTGATGATCTTTTGGGTAACCGTGCATGAGGGCACATTTTTCATCCCATAAAGTATGGGTAAGGTCAGAATCCCAGGCACCCATATTGGCTGAGTCCATGGCAAATTTCAGTCGCTCTTCCTTTTCCCTCAATGCGGCATTGGTTGCACCCAGAGATTCCATCATGGTTGTAATTTCCTCGTTTTGTTGCTGGATCTCCTCGTTTTGAACTTGTATTTCCTTAAATTGTTCATCAATTTTTCTGGCTGCTTCCTTTTCGGCAGTAATATCTATAAATCCGAAAACAGTGGTAAGCTGGCCTTTAAAATTAAATATTTTACCTGAGGCGGAAATCCAGGGTTGTCTGCCATCGTTTTTCTTTACCTTAACCTGGAAATTATTTACTTCACTGTTTTTTGTAAGTGCTTCCACTACTTTTTGTCTATCTTCTTTATTGGCAAAAAGCTCTGGGGTACTCATTCCTACTAATTCCTCCCGATTAAGCCCAAAAAATTCGGCATATTTAGAATTCCCAAAAATGACTTTCTTTTGTTCCAGGTTTGTCATGACTATTGGAATAGGGATGGCTTCCAAAATGGCGTTTAGCCTTTCCTCGTTTTCTTTTATTTCCGTTTGTTGTGAGGAAATAAATTCATTTTGCTTTTTTAGCTGATCGTTATACTGTTTCAGTTCTTCGTTCTGGTCGTTAATTTTTTCGGTAGCAATTACCTGATCTGTAATATCGAACCTGATTGAAAGGTATTTTTCTGGTTTCCCCTCCGGATTCAGAAAAGGAACAATTGAGGTGTCAACCCAATAAATGTCTCCATTTTTTTTTCTATTTCTAATGACTCCCCTCCATACATTTCCACTGCCTATTGTCCGCCACATATCCTTAAAAAATTCTCGTGGATGAAAACCTGAATTGACGATACTGTGGTTTCTGCCCAATAATTCACTTTTTTCATAGCCGGATATTTCACAGAATTTTTCATTCGCATGAATAATATTTCCTTTTAAATCTGCAATGGCAACTATCGCACATAAATCAATAGCAGTGGTTTGTACCGAAAGGTTTTTATTTATATCCTCTATTTTTTCAATGTTTACAGAAAGTTCTTCATTCTGTTGCTGTATCTCTTCTTGTTGCTGAAGAATTTGTTCCTGTTGCTCTCTTAATTCATTATTTTTTAATTGTGTTTCTTTGTTGGCCAGGTCGAGTCGCTCCGCTTTTTCAATTATTTCTGCTCTTTGTTTTTTCAGAGCAATGGAAGTATTATTAAATGCTGCCGCTAATTCTCCCAGTTCATCTTTCGATTTTATGTCAATTTGCATTCCCAGTTCTCCTACGCTTAAAGCAGTGGTAGCCTCTGATAATTTTAAAACTGGCCTTGATATGGTTTGAGCTACTAAAAAAGATAAAATAAGGACAGTGGCTGCAGCAATTAGAAGTAGAATAAATAGTCTTCTTTTTACTTTTAAAACAGGTGCCAGTACTTCTTCCATATCCATTTCTGCCAATAACGCCCATTTTATACCGTAGCCCTCTACCAAAGTGAAGGAACTCAATACCCTCTGGCCTCGGTAATCGGTGATAATTTTGGTGTTTTCTATCCCATCAAATGCAGATTTTGCACCATCTGAATAAACCGGTTGTAAAAGAATAGTGGTACTTTGAAATTTAATTTCTTTCGATTTTTTTTCTCCATCTGAAGAAGTCATCTCGAAAAATTTATCCGGATCCTGTAAAAAGAACCTGGAATTACTTCTCATTTTAAAGTCTTCACCAATCAAATAGGCCTCCCCGGTTTTTCCCAATCCTTCGGCTTCCCACTCCCCGGCATTGGTCATAATATTGTCAATTTCCTGCACTGGCATTTGCATGATGAGTGTTCCTGTATTTTCTCCGTTTTCGTTGAAAATTGGCGTACCGATAAAGTTGGAAATCCGGGAATAGGAGGGGAGAAAAGGCTCACAATCACTCATGATCACTTCCGGGGTTTTGAGTGCTTTTACTTTTTTAAAAAGATTGCCTAATTGCGTATCTGCGTAAGGCCCGTTATAAAGGTTGGTCGCAAAGCAGGTTTCTTTAGTTACAGAGTAGAAAATGTATCCGGATGTATTGTCAATCAGATAGAGGTTATAATAATTCTCGAAGTTTTTATATTCAGTGAATATTTGATGAAACTTATTATGAACTTCCAGATATTTTTTCGCCTTTGATGATTGATTATGGTTATTCAAAAATAAGTTTTGGAAAAAAATAGTTTTAGGGTCCTGTGGAAAAAGAGTCTCTGAATGGATTTCCTGGCTTAAACCCTGAATAAAGGGGATGTATTTTGTATTATAATATTCCAGGAGATCTTCTTTATTTCCTTCTGTTAAATCAGAAGCCTCCACAGCTATGAAGGCTTCAAGAATTTCCTTGTAAGCATTTTTGGCAACCGGGCGGGAGCCTACGTAACTGGCTTCTTCGGCAAGGTCAACAAAATAATTGACAATGTCCCTTTTTCTGCTTTCCCGAATACTGGTGAGTTGATTGAAAACCTGTTCCTGAATGGTTTTAGGAAAACTGTAGTAAATATAAGATAGCGCCAAAACCATAGGAAATAGCCCGACTATAATAAAGAAAAATAGAAGTTTGGTCTTTATTTTTTTAAACATAAGTGACTCTAAAAAATGTAATAGTTGGTTTCAGTTTAAAATAAATAGGTGTTTTTATTACTGAAAATATGGCCAAAATGAATTTACAAATTCAGCCAGACTTTAGTGACCTGTTCCTCCAGATCCAGTTTAGTTTCAAACCCGAATTTTTTAACAATGGCAACCATGGCCTGATTTCCAATAAGGATATCAGCCAGTAATTTATCAATTTTTTCTAACTTGCTTATTTCAATAATTCTTCTGATAAGTTCGGTTCCCAACCCCATGCCATGCATATGATCTGAAATGGTGACACTAAATTCGGCCTCATTCAGAACCCTTGATTTTACAATTCTTCCCACACCTAATATTTTTTCATCTTCATGGCTTTTTTCTTCAGTAACTGCTACCAAAGCGATTTCTCTATCATAATCCACAAAACAAATTCTTGATAGTCTTTCGTGGGAAACCCTGTAGTCAAAACTGGCCTGGTGAAAATATCTTAAGTATACACTTTCATTGGATAATGTCTTGTGAAAATTGATGAAAAGGGGCTCATCTTCAGGTCTTATGGGTCTGATATTGATATCTACTCCATTTTTCATGGTCCACTTTTTACTATAATGCGAGGGATATGGACGAATAGCCAAAGGTGTCAGGTCATCAGGATTTGTTCCTGGCTCATGAAATTCAATTCGCGCATCCAGTACCACAATTTCATTTTGGGTAATGGCAAGGGGATCAATTTTGAAACTTTTAATTATGTTATTTTCCGCCACTACATGGCTGAACTTCACCATGATTTGTTCCAGTTCATCCACAATTAGGGGATTGAATGCGGGTTGATTTTTGAGTAAATGGAAAATTTTTATTTGTTCCAGCATCCGGTGAGCAAGCGTAGAATTAAGCGGAGGAAAACCAATGGCTCCATCTTCATAAAGCCCTATCACTTTTCCCGAATTTCCAAAATAAATCAGGGAACCAAATTGTTCGTCATATTCACTGCGCAAAATGGTTTCGAGCCCATTGTGGGTGAAAAACATTTTCTGAATGGTAACCCCTTTAAAACTTTGAGGACCAAAAATGTTGGTAAAATTAGATTTCAGCTGATTAAATGCCTTTCTGACTGATTTTTTACTATTGATATTCAAAATTACTCCACCATTAATTCGCTTATCCATTACTATTTCGGAATGAACTTTTATGGCAACCGGGAAGCCAATTTTTTTAGCCATCAAAACCGCCTGCATTTCACTTGTTGCCAATTCTGTATGGATAACGGGAATATCATACTTTTTTAAAACCTCCTTAGATTCATATTCAGTCATCCAGGTTCTGCCTGATTCACAGGCTGTTTCTATTTCTTTTATGGCCTGGATTTTTAAAATACTTTGTGTTTCCGAAGATTTAGGAAGCCTGGGAGTTTCATAAATTCCCTTGATATTAAAAGCATATTTCCACATGTAGTTAAAAACCCTTGTAGCAATATCCGGGAAAGGAAAAACCGGAATGTTTGCCTGGTTTAAAATTTCCCTTACTTCATTTACTTCATCACCACCCATTACACTTACAATGATGGGTTTCTTTTTCACCTGGGCAAAGTTTCTCAACCTTATTGCAATTTGGTTGAGGTCAATTTGTAATTGAGGAGTAATGATAATGAGTAAACCATCAAAATTATCTTCATTAAAAAATATTTCTACCACTTTTTCGAAAGAATTGGGTGTGGCATCTCTGTGAATATCCAGAGGGTTGGCCAATCTCCATTTTTCTGAAGCTTTTATCTTTCCAAGTGCCGTAATGGATTTAGGAGAAAGTTCGGCAAGGGTCCCTCTTCCATTGATTAGGGCATCCGTGGCCAAAACTGCCGGGCCTCCTGCATTGGAAATAATTCCCAATCTTTTGCCTTTTGTGATGGGCTGCTTGGCCAAAACTGAAGCCATATAGAACAGCTCTCCCAAAGTGTCTACACGCAATACACCACTTCTTCTGAAAGAGGCATCGTAATAGGAATCGTGATTAGCCAGTACTCCGGTATGGAAAACTGAAATTTGTGCTGCATCAAAAGATTTCCCCGTTTTTATTACAATTATAGGTTTGGTGTAAGCAACTTCCCGGGCAGCAGAAATGAATTTTCTGACGTTTACAATGCTTTCCATAAAAATAAGGACGGCTTTGGTATGAGGGTCATTTCCCAGGAAAAGTATTAAATCTCCCCATTCCAAATCTGCCATTGAACCTATAGAAATAAACTGGCTGAAACCAAAATTCTCTTTATTCCCCCAGTCCAGAATAGCATTGCATAATGCTCCACTTTGACTAATAAAAGCAATTTGACCGGGTTGTGCTTTTGCCCTTAAAATTGAAGCATTTAACCCGATGTGAGGGTTTAAAAAACCAACACAGTTTGGGCCTAATACACGGATATTATATTTGCGGGCATATATCATTAACTCTTCTTCTAAAAGGCCTTCTTCTATGTTTCCACTTACTTTAAATCCTTCAGTAACTATAATGGCATTTCGAATCCCTTTTTGTCCACAATCTTTGATTACACCTGGAACTTCTTTGGGAGGGATGGCTATGATGGCCAAATCGATTTGATTTTTGATTTTTTTTACATTTGAGTAGGATTTTTCTCCGAATACCTTGCTGTTATTAATATTTACAATGTAGAGTTTGGCTTCATAATCACTGCTTTTCAGATTTTCGTATAGTTTCCTACCTACACTGAATTTCTTTTCAGAGGCCCCGATAATTGCAATAGATTTAGGATGAAAAAATGTAAGCATAAAAAAATGAGCGGGAAACAGCCTTTGTTACTTTCCTAAAAGTAGATAAAAAAAGGATAAAACACAGCCTTCTTCCGGCACAAAAATACTTCGATTTTTTAGCAAGAATCAGACAAAATGTTAGTGAAAATAAAGGATGAAGTTTACCTTTGTTTCCACCTTTTTGGAGGAAAAATGAAAACAAACAGAACCCAAAAGTCCTTTTTAGCCGCACTCGGATTATTTCTAATCTATGGGATTTTTAGCAGGTCAGTTGGGTTTATTGCCTCAGATGAAAATGAAATAATTTTTAAAAAAGTATTAAAACTTGTAGCAGGTATTTCCTTCATTTTA
Organism: Flexithrix dorotheae DSM 6795; assembly: GCF_000379765.1. Lineage (GTDB taxonomy): Bacteria > Bacteroidota > Bacteroidia > Cytophagales > Flammeovirgaceae > Flexithrix > Flexithrix dorotheae. Next base: position 449,799 of record NZ_KB903476.1, on the reverse strand, counting down.
ATACTTCTCAGACTTTATTTTCAGCAAAAATCAAACAAGAATGAGCCTTGATGTAGAAATCCTTGCCCGATTCCAATTTGCCCTTACCATAATGTTTCATTACATATTTCCGCCATTTAGTATTGGAACGGGATTGTTGTTGGTGATCATGGAGTCGCTTTATGTAAGGACCAAAAACCCGGTTTATGAGAAAATGACCAGGTTTTGGATAAAAATTTTTGCCGCCAACTTTTCGATTGGAGTAGCCACAGGAATTGTGATGGAATTTGAATTTGGGACGAACTGGGCTACTTATTCAAGATATGTTGGAGATATTTTTGGTTCTCCTCTGGCTGCCGAAGGTATTTTTGCTTTTTTTCTTGAATCAGGCTTTTTAGCCATTTTGCTTTTTGGCTGGGATAAAGTTTCCCCAAGGGTTCATTTGTTTGCTACGTGTATGGTTGCACTTGGTTCCATTATGTCTGGCTTTTGGATTGTAGTGGCAAATTCATGGATGCAAACCCCAACGGCATTTCACATCGTTGGTGAAGGACTAAATGCAAGAGCCGAGATCACAGATTTTTGGGGAATGGTTTTTAATCCTTCTACTGTAATTCGCTTTACCCATACCATAGTCGGAGCATTTATTCAGGGCAGTTTTCTGGTAATAAGTGTTTCCGCTTATTATTTATTGAAGGAAAAACATTATGAAATAGCCAGAAGGTCGATGCGGATTTCATTAATTGTGGCATTTGTAGCCTCTGCATTTCAACCTGTTTTAGGCCATATTCATGCCCAGGAAGTGGCTGAATATCAGCCGGCCAAATTGGCTGCTTTCGAAGGGCATTATGAAACCCAAAAGCAGGCTCCACTTTATATCATAGGGGGAACTGATCCTGAAACAAAATCAACTTATGGAATTAAGGTGCCGGGAATGTTGAGTTTTCTAGTAGGAGATGATTTTGACCATGAAGTAAAAGGGTTGAACGAATTTCCCAGAGATGAATGGCCAAATGTTAGTTTGGTTTTCCAGACTTATCATGCTATGGTGGCTTTGGGGATGTATTTTATAGGGATTACGGCAATAGGAATTATCCTGATTTACCTAAAAAAATTGGCCACAAAAAAGTGGTTATTGAAAATTTTTGTGATTTCAGTGATTTTCCCCGTATTGGCCAACCAGTTTGGATGGATTTCAGCTGAGGCAGGGAGGCAGCCCTGGATCGTATATGGATTACTGAAAACCAGTGATGCTTTATCAAAATCAGTAGCCGCAGAAGAAGTTTTGATTTCCATCATCATGTTTATGATTGTATACATTCTGTTGTTTTTTGTGTGGATTTATATTTTAAACAAGGAAATAAAACATGGGCCGGAGGAAGTGGACCTTGATCAGGAAACTGACTACTACCACAGAAAAGAAAGGCTAGGTTTTTTTACCAGAAAAGATTAAAAATACTTTGAAAAGAATATAAAAAAGCAATTCAACTTTACTCAAAAAATCTTCAAATATGGATTATCAGGTTGCCTGGTATTTAATTGTAGGAATTTTACTAATAGGCTATGCCATTCTCGATGGCTTTGATTTAGGCGTGGGAATCTTGCATTTATTTTCAAAAACAGATCATGACCGAAGGATTTTTCTTAATTCCATAGGACCCGTTTGGGATGGAAATGAAGTATGGCTAATAACCGCAGGTGGGGCATTGTTTGCGGCATTCCCCGATGTTTATGCCACTGCCTTTTCCGGGTTTTACCTGCCTTTTCAAATTTTGCTGGTAGCCTTAATTTTCAGGGCAGTAGCTTTGGAATTCCGGAGTAAGGAGAAAATGAAATGGTGGCGAAATACCTGGGACAGGGCATTTGCCATTGCCTCAATAATTGCTTCATTACTCTTTGGAATTGCTATTGGGAATATCGTGATCGGGATGAAAATAGGAGCCGATAAAGAGTTTATGGGAAACTTTTTTAGTCATCTTAATGGGTACAGCCTTTTAACAGGTGTTTTTACCGTTTCCCTGTTTATGCTTCATGGAGCTGTTTACCTGATGAGAAAAACGGAAGGAGAATTACAAAATCTGGTGAGGAAATGGGCATTCCGGGCATTCTGGATATTTATCGTATTTTATTTTGTAGTAACTGCTTATACGCTTTACCTCAAGCCACAAATGGTGGCAAATTTCTCATTTGGAATGGTACAGGGGGATTTTGATAAACATCCACTAATAATAGATAATCAATATTTAATTTCCATTGTGGCCTGGTTGGTAGTTATTCTGAATTTTCTGGCAATTTTAAATATTCACCGGAATTTGGTGAAAAAGAATGAATTACCTGCTTTTATCTCTTCTGCATTATCTATTGCAGCATTAATCAGTTTATTTGCTTTGGGAATTTTTCCTAACTTAATGATTTCCAGTATTGATCCCGCTTATAGTCTGGATATTTATAATGCTTCTTCCTCACTAAAAACATTAAAAATAATGTTCTTTGTGGCATTAGTTGGGGTTCCTTTTGTATTGTCATATACTATTGCCATCTACTGGGTTTTTAGGGGAAAAACCAAATTGGGGGAGAATAGCTATTAAAAAAAGCCTTCTGTGGCTGGACCTCAGAAGGCTTCATTAACTTTATGCCCTAAGTCTTATTCCAATAACCAGAATATCATCTAATTGTCTTTCATTTCCCTTCCAATTCTCAAATTCATTGGCAAGGATAGATTTCTGTGTTTTTAAATCATGGTTATTGTTTTGTAATAGAAATTGCTTGAACTTTTTTGTCATATACTTTCTATTCTCAGGCCCTCCGATTTGGTCTGCATACCCATCAGAGGAAAGATAAATAGTTTGTTCCTTTTCAAGGTTAATGATATGATTGGTATAATTATGATCTTTAAATAATAAAGTGCCACCAATTGAGGCTTTGTCTCCTTTTATTTCATGAAATTCTTCATCCTTTATCAGATATAATGGTCTTTTTGCCCCTGCATATTCTAATTTTTTATTCTTAATATCGATGGAGCAAATTCCCATATCCATTCCATCTCTGTTTTTTACTTCTGCATTATCCTGTTTTAAGGCATTAATTACACCGATATTTAGAAACCTTAAAATTTCAGAGGGTTCAATTATTCCTTTGCTGTTCACAATTTCATTTAGCAGGGTATTGCCGATCATTGACATAAATGCCCCGGGAACTCCATGTCCGGTACAATCTACTGCGGCAATTATCAGCTTGCCATTCTTTTCGGTATACCAATAGAAATCACCACTTACAATATCCCTGGGTTGGTAAAATACAAATGACTCCGGTAAATTTTTATTAATGTTGATTGGAAGGATGGCTTCCTGAATTCTTTTGGCATAGAATATACTACTGGTTATATCAATATTCTTTTTTGTAAGCTCTTTGTTTTTTATTGAAATTTCATCTTTCTGAGCTAAAATTTCTTCATTTGCTTTTTCTACTCTTTCTTTTTCAATCTGAAGTTCTGAGGTTCTGATACTCACTTGTTTTTCCAGTTCCTGTTGTTTTTTATATAAACTTACCAGCCTGTGTTTTAAATATCCATAAATGATTGAACTTACCGTCAGCACAAGCAATAAATAAAACCACCATGTCTTCCAAAATGGAGGAGTGATGGTAATTTCAATAGCTACACCTTCTTCGTTCCAAAGCCCATCATTATTTGAAGCTTTTACTCTAAAGATGTATTTGCCAGGAGGTATGTTGGTATAATTGGCAAATTTCCTGGTCCCTGAATTCACCCAATTCTCTTCAAAGTTTTCCAGTTTATAAGCATATTGGTTTTTCTCTGCATGGGTAAAACTTAGCCCTACAAATTCGAATGAAAAGACATTGTCTGTATAAGGCAGGGTTATTTTTTCAGTTTCGGAAATATGATATTTCAATGGAGAGTCTTTAGTTCCTATTGGAACTTCAGTGTTGAAAAGCCTGAATTCTGTAATCACAATAGCAGGCAAGTTTTCATTATCCTTAATCCTTTTAGGGTAAAAAGAATTAAAACCATTAATTCCTCCAAACAACATTTCTCCAAATGGAGTTTTGAAAAAGGCACCTGGATTAAATTCATCACTTTGTAATCCATCCCGTTTGTCATATACTTTAAAGGTTTCTTTTTCAATATTGAATCTCGAAATTCCCTTATTTGTACTCAACCATAAATTCCCTTTATTGTCGTCAAGAATGCCATAAACGAAATTATTAGGAAGCCCGTCCTTATCAGAATAATTGGTGAAAGTTTCTTGTTCAGGGTCGAATTTGCTAAAACCGGTAGAAGTTCCAATCCAAATAATTCCAGCTTTATCTTCATGGAGACAAAATATAGCATTACTTGGCAAACTGTTCCCTTCGGCTTTCTGGTATCGGAAAAACTGTCCATTTTTAGGGTTAAATTTATTTAGGCCACCACCAAAAGTACCTATCCAAAAATTCCCCTTTTTATCCTTAATTATAGCTCTTACATCATTATGGCTAAGGCTATTTACATCATTTACATCATTGATATAACGCTTGAACTTATTTCCATCAAATTTATTAAGTCCACCTTCAGTACCTAACCACAGGTTGTTGAATTCATCCTCATAAATCACTCTAATAGTGTTATTACTTAAACTATCAGGATTATCAATTACCGCCTTGAAGTGGTAAAAAGTCTCGGTACGCAGATCAAGCTTATTTAATCCGCCATCTCCTGTTCCAATCCAAACGGTTTTATTCTTATCTCTATGTAAGGATAAAACCCTGTCGTTGCTTAGGTTTAATGGTTTTGGCTTTGGCTTGGATTTGGTTTTTTTTCGCCTCGATCTCCTTCTTTTTTTCTTTTTTGCCTTTTTTTCTGCTTCTTCCTTTAACTTTTGGGTTCTGCTTATCCCCTGATCAAAAATGTCTTTACTGGTGTATGCAGTATATTCCCCGGTTTTGGAATTGTACTTGTTTAAACCTCCATCAAAAGTTCCAATCCAGATTATACCGCTTCTTTCCTTGTATAGCATCTGCACATTGGAACTGGTTAGGGTATTTTGGAGGGTTGGGTCCTTTTGATAAAGTCTGAATCTGTTTGCTTCCTCACCTCCTTTACTAATTCCTGAATTAGTACCTACCCACAAAGAACCCATATGGTCACTTGACATTGATTTAATATTATTACTGATCAATGATTTGGGGTTGGAATCATCGTTCAGATACTTTTTGAAAATGATTCTTTTAAAATCAAATTTATTTATCCCGGCATCATCAGTTCCCACCCAGATATTGGAGGAATCGGTTTGAGTGATTGCCATTACAGAATTACTTGAAATAGAGTTTTCTCTTTTGGGATTATGGATATAGGAAACAATAGTTTCATTTTTTTCAAATGTTCTTTTTCCTTTTCTTAAAAATATTCTCTTTAACCCAGTGTTTGTCCCTACCCATATTTCTCCGTTAAAGCTTTCGTAAATTGTATTTATTTTTACACTTGTGCCATCATTGTCGATTAAGTACCTGATACTTTTTCCAGTTTCCGGATTAAACTTATTTAATCCATTTTCCTGGGTTCCAATCCATAAAAACCCAAATCTATCAGCAGTAATTGCAGTTATTCTATTGCTACTAAGGCTCTGTGGATTTCCAATTATATTTTGGAATAAGGTAAACTCAGGCTTTCCTGGCAGCCCGTTTGGAAATGAAATTTTGTTTATTCCTCCTTCTTGTGTGCCAATCCAGTAATTGCCTAAGGTATCCTGTTGAATGGCAGTAATGGCATTATCGCTTAAGCTATTGGAACTATTAGGATCTTTTTTAAAAGTTCTGAAATTTTGGAATTTATGATCGAATACACTTAATCCATTTTGAGTACCAATCCAGATTAATCCATTTTCATCCTCATAGATTGAATAAATGATATTATTGGAAATGGAGGTAGAATCCGAAGGGTCGTGAAAGTAAACTTTAAAGTTGCTCCCATCATACCGGTTTAATCCTCCCCTTGTACCAACCCAAATAAACCCCTTTTTATCTTGTAGAATACAGTTAATATGGCTTTGAGATAAACCTTTTTCCAGGGTTATGTTTTCAAAGGCAAATTTACTGTATTGGCCATAGGCAGACAGTTTTAAAAATATAAAAATTACAAATATTAGATAACGATATTGAGAACGAATTAGGAAATGGAATTTCATTTCAATTGTGGTGTATTTATGTTAGTTTTTTCGAAAAGGATATTCAAATAGATCGTGATTTTAAACACATTATCCAATTGGATTCCTTTAATATCATGCTCCTTTTATTACGATTTAAATGACCTTTAATTGGATGGGAGGTATAATTTAAACTTAAACTTTTGGGATTATTTAATTTTAAATGATTAACAATGTATAAAAGCAAAAAGGAGAATTCTAATTCTATAAAAATCTCCTTTTTGCTTTATTTGTAAATTTAGAATTCTAAAGCATTGCTAATTACTCACTTCAAATAAATATACTTTTTTTGTTTCCTGATTTTTGGAATCTGTGGGGACTATCTCCAATTTGAATTTGGTTCCTAATGAAGCATTATCAGGCACAACAAATGAAAATAAATTATGGTATTCAGATAGGTTGATTGGTAATTGAAGGAAATTTACTTCATTTACAAGCGGTGCTTCTACAGACGATTCTTCTGACCAGTATATTTTCAATGATTTTAAGAAATTCAATTCTTCCACTTTTCCATCGAAGGTGACAAAATCTCCTGGTTTTATTGGTGTATAGCCTGTGTCATTAAATGCTACAGCTGAGTTGCTAATGTAGGTATCTGTAATAATAATTAACGGAGGTTCATCCTCAATTACATTTATAATTATTTTGGTAATTTCGGATTCATTACCAATACTATCCTTAGCCATAATACTCACCTCTCTTACTTCCCCTATGGGAGCAGAAAGAGGGACATCAAACTCAAGATTTATAAAATCATTTAAATTTACAGGATCACTCGAATTGATGTTGGTGGATCCAAATAAGGAAAGGGGCTCAGCCTGAAGGTTATAATAAACGGAGGCTTCGGAGATAAATCGATTATCCTCAATTTTTAGTTCAGGGATTTTTAATTTTCCTCCTTGTGTTACAAAAACCCTGTTGAAGGAATTGAGCTTTGGATTTGATTTTATGACCTCAATTTTTGGAGACTGGTCATCACAATCCACCAAAATTTTAAATGTTTTTACAGATCTGTTTTCAAAGGTGTCTACAGCAATTATATGAAGATTGATAATAGTACTGTCCTGGGTGTCGGGAGGTATATTTACCTGATTGCCAAATAAAGTCGCTAAATCGAGTGAATCAGTAGAGTTTACTGAAAGGTTCTCTTTTCCATTATTCATTGAAAAACCAACCCTGTTTAATTTCAAATTGTCTTTTACATTCCCGGAAATATTAATAATTGAAGATCTACAGGCGATGTAAGTGGAATCATTTAATTGAGTAAGGCCTATAAGTAGTGAATCAAAAACCGGAAAACTGTTATCTGATTGCAGATTAAAAATTCGTCTTACCGTATCTGGGTTTCCTCCTTCGTCATATCCGAAAACTGTCAGAATATATTCTCCTACTTCTTTATATTCAGGTACAACTATCTTAAAATTAGGTTCTATTCGTCTTCCTCGTATATCGAAAGTATCCAAATAAAACCATGCATTGGGTCCCGGGGTGACTGTAGGAATTCTGTCAATTACAATACTACCGCTATCCAGTCCACTATTATCAGTAAATATAACTGAGAAATCTATTGTATCCTGGTAGAAATAAGTGGCTTGGATATCGAAATCATTTACTCGTGGTCCTACCTTATCTTCAATAGGGATGCAACTGGAAATAGCTAAAAAAACTAAAAACAAAAAAGGAATTGTTTTTATGCTCTTTTTAAACATATAGTTGAAAAAGAAAGATTCCATAAATTATTAATGCTTAATCGAATAAGAATTATTATCTAATAACTATTTGAACGGAAATTAATTATAGTGCTTGAAGAATAATTGAAAGGGCAAATAGATGGGCTGAAATAAAGAATAAGCGGGTTTTTAAGGGGAGGGGTTTTAAGGTATAATTAAGCATTTTCATTAAGGCTGGTGATATGGAATTTGTATTTTCCTGTTAAATCATTTCCCTCAATGTTTAATTTGGTTTTTCCACTTCCTACAAAATTAAAATGTTTTTTTCTCCAGGAACCATCTTTTTTTTCCATGAAAAGGGTGATTGAAACTTCTTCCCCTTTAGGTGTAAAAACTTTGCCTTCAATAAATTTTACCCCACCTCCTTTTTGTTCAGAAATTTTTTCTCTTTTGGTCACCTTAAAATTTGGCTTTTCTCCCTTTGAAGAATGAAGAATAGATATTTCCTTAAGGTTTAAGCCTGATTCCCCTTCCGAAGAATAATAAACTAAAGCGTAGTAATTTCCTGTAAACTCACATGATGACATATTAATAGGAATTTCCCCGGAACCTAATCTCTTGTAGGTTTTCTTCAGCCAATGGCCATCATATTTCTGGCAAAAAAGCACAACCTCTACCTCCTCATTTTTAATTCTGCTTTTTACATATGCTTTTTCGAAAGTCATACCTTTTTCCCCGCAAGGAGATGTCTTTTTACCAACTATCAGGACACGGGGTTTCAAATCTCCATCTCGAAAGGATGAGAGCATAATTCCTGCAAAAATTGCAAGAACAATAATGAAATATTTATGGATAGATTTTTCTGGCATTTTTTTTAATAATCAATTATTGGGAGATCAATTATATCGCCATAAAAGATGTTTGGACTCGAATTTTATTTAATAAATCTGAACTTAAATAAACGTGAATAAATCTCCTTAATCTTATTTTGTAATCTTTTTGATTGAAAATTCATAACCAAAAAACAAAATGAAAGTTTCCGCAATAGCAATAAGCCTGTTTTTTAGTATATGTGCTTTTCAATATAGTAAACCTGGATTTTTTATTGAAAATGATCGGGAGGATGTTGAAAGTATTAGGGATAACAAGGCGGATAGTATAGTGAATTTAGCCCAAAACTTTCTGGGTATTACTTATAAATATGGAGGAACAAGTCCAAAAGATGGTTTTGATTGCTCTGGGTTTGTTTATTACGTGATGAAAAATAATGAAATTGATGTACCCAGAACCAGTTCGGGCTATCAAAATTTCGGTAAGAATATAGCCATTGAAGAAGCTGAAAGAGGGGATATTATCCTGTTTAAAGGAACGGATCCTACAGTAGATAAAATTGGTCATGTTGGAATTGTCATCTCTCAAAAAGGAGAACCACTAAGGTTTATTCATTCCTCCTCTTCCAAAAAACACTATGGTATAGTGATAGCAGAATATTCCGAAAGTAATTATCCCAAAAGATTCAAAGGAATAAGAAGGGTATTCTGATTATCTGAAAAAGGTGTGTTTATTTTGAATAATGCCACTCTCCGAACTACTTAAAATAAATTTTTTTCCTCATTTTTTCTTTGACAAAAGTCATATTTATCAAAAATTCCCATCATTAATATTCCTTGATAAATCGGATAGCTTTATCCTGAAATAAAAAATAATCTCCTTTTAAGGATGATTTATTTGAAAGTGTTTTACCATTGGCTTTTTTTCTGTTTAACAGGAAAAAGGTGTATAAACTTCAAGGATTATGAAACCAATAAACAATTTAGAGGGGCTTTTTATAGAATTATTAAAAAACAGATATGATTCAGAACAACAACAGATAGAAGCTTTTCCTGAAATTATGGAGGAAGCCTCTTCAGTGGCATTAAAAAATGCTATTCAAACCAGTATCAACAGGTCTGAAATTCATTTTAAGAAGATTGTTAAAATATTTAATAAGTTAAGAGTAGATCCTGTTGATGATGTTTGTGAAGGTTGTTTGGTAATGATTAATGATGCCTGGAAACTCATCAGAAAGGCTGGAAACAAGGAAATAAAAGATGCGGCTTTAATTACTGCCATCCAGCATATTCATCATTACGATATCGCTGGCTACGGAACGCTAAGTGCATATGCCATTATTCTTGGGTATGATGAAATTGCTCACGAACTTCATGAAATGCTGGATGAAGAGAAAAGTCTTGACAAAATTCTAAAAGAAGTAGCCTTGGAAAGTGTAAATAAAAAGGCTAATAATGAAACCATGGTTTAAGTGTTCTCTAAAATTTAAAGTTGTAGGTAAATGAGGGTAGAATTGTAAAAAGGTAAAGTTTTACCGCTTCCGTTTTAGTACGGTCCACTTCGCTTTGCCTGAAAATGTATGCATAAGTGTTTTTCCTATTGTAGACATTATAAATTGAAAAATTAAAACTGCTTTCATTCTTATGTTCAGGAGACATCCTTCTGTAAAATGTAATGGATAAATCCAGACGGTGGACTGAAGGCAGTCTAAATCCATTTCTTGAAGTGTAAAATGGAACAATAAACCCATCTTTTTCATATTTTCCCACAGGGAAGGTGTAAGCCTGACCTGAGGAATAATTCCAATTTGCAGAAATATTTATAAAGTTGTTGGGTCGGTAATTGGTGAATATAGAAAAGTCGTGCAGCCTATCGAAGGAGGTAGGATAGGGGAGGTTACCATTGATGCCAAATATTTCCCTTTCTGCTTTGGAGTGTGTATAGCTTAGCCAACCGGTAAATTTCCCCTTATTCTTTTTTAGAAAAAACTCCAGGCCCATGGACTTCCCGTTACCAGATAAAATTTCTGTTTCGAGATGGTTGTTAAGTAACAAATTGGCCAATGGTTTGAAATCAATTTGGTTTTGCATTAATTTATAATAGGCCTCAATGGAAGCTTCATACATATTGCCTCCAAAATTTCGGAATAGTCCTAAAGCAACCTGATCAGCGATTTGTGGTTTAATATATTTATTTACCGGAGCCCACATATCGATGGGGCTGGGCACATTTGTATTGGATAATTGGTGAACGTATTGCCTGGTTCTATTATAAGAAAGTTTTATGGCATGTTGCTCATCTATTAAATATCTTACAGAAAGTCTTGGCTCCAAACCATGATAAAAATTATAATAATCCTTTCTTTCATAAAAAACCGAATCTACAATATTATTGACACTGGTTTCAGGGGAAATAACATCTTCAGTATCGTAAATATAGCCTATACCCGGACCTTTATTATCAAACCTTGAATACCTAAGGCCTATATTTACACCTACCTTAGAGGCAAGTTCAGTGGTATAACTTAAATAAACTCCGGATTCAATGCCATAGCTTGGTTCGATAAACTCTTCATTTATCACCGAATTTTTAATTAAAGGGACTATTTCACCAAAGAAATACCTGTGATGATTTAAATCAATTCCGAAGTCGAGAAAGTTTTTGGCATTTATATAATAGCTGAAATTGTATTTAGCCCCAATATTTCTGACATTATACTTAGTTCTGTAACCGAAATTCTCTACCAGATTTACCAATGATTTGGTTCTGAAAAAACTGGTATACAAGGTAAGGTTGGAGAAAAGCTTTGGGGAAAAAATGTGGTTCCATCTGGCTGAAATGGTTTGATTTCCCCAATTTACACCGTAGAAATCCTGGAAACCAAATTTGTCATTTCCAAAATAAGAAGAAATGGAGACCTTATTTTTTTGATTAAACTTGTAGTCAATTTTTCCATTAAAATCATAGAAATATAAGGAATTACCAGAAATGTTTTGATTGGGAATTGATTTAACCAGTAAATCGGCATAAGTCCTTCGGCCGGCAAAAACATAAGATCCTTTCCCCTTGTTAATTGGACCTTCAATTAGCAGGTTGGTTGAAATGCTGCCTATTCCTCCGGAAAAACCAAACTTTTTATAATTCCCTTCCTTTAGGCGTACATCCAACACAGAAGATAATCTTCCACCATATTTGGAGGAAATTCCACCTTTAGAAAATTCTACATCTTTGATAATAGCGGGATTAAATATGGAAAAAATTCCATAAAAATGGGAAGGATTAAGCACTGGAGCTTCATCAATTAAGATGAGATTTTGATCGGCCCCACCTCCTCTCACAAAAAAACCGACACTTCCTTCATTTCCGGATTGAACTCCGGGCAGCAACTGGATGGTTTTAATAACATCATTTTCCCCCATTAATGAAGGAACTTGTTTTATTTCTTTTGCACTTAACGAGAAGGAACTCATCTGAAGCTTTTCCACATTTCGATTTTCAAAATGAGTTTTGCCAGTTACGGTTATTTCTTCAAGTTGAGTTTCGTAGGGTTCCAGGGCAAAATCCAATCGCTGGTTTCTGTTAAGTCCTACTTTTTTTTGAAAAACCTTAAATCCCAAATAACTAATTTGTAATTCATAAACCCCTTCGGGTAATGGTAGGGAATAAAATCCATAGGAATTGGAAGAGGCTCCCGAATTTAAAGACTTCACCCAAATATTTACCCCTATTAGTTCTTCACCTGTACTGCTATCAGTGATCTTTCCATTCAGTATGTATTTTTTTGTTTTTTTTGGTTGGTTGGAAAGCACTATTTCATTTGCAAAAACCTGGTAAGAAATGTTGGTACTCAGGAACATTTCAGTTAAAATGAGTCTGAGGGTTTGGTGATCAAGTTTTAGGGTTATTCTTTGAGTAGGCAGGTAATCGGCACTGTATATAAAGGTTATTCCATTTTTATGGTTGATATCCTCAATTGCTTCCTGATAAGAGATATTATTCCAATCAATTGAAATCTCTTTATCTAAAATATCCTGAGTATAACCAATGGATGGAAGTATACACGACAGTATGCAGAAAATAAATGCCGGGTAGAATAAAGATAAAGGTTGAACAAGCTTTTGAAAAAAAATATACACACTATTTACCAGCTAGTTGGCAACCAGAAAATTAAGCATTTTTACTGAAAGATTGAAAACTTTTTAATATTCCGCAGAAATGTTTAAAATGATTCGAATGTATGAAAAAAACTTTCAAATACATCCTGATTCTATTTGGTGATGTGTTTTCAGAAAAGAAATTAAATCACCTATGTAATTTTTGTTGAAAAAAATCAAAGTTAATCTCAATATGGGAAATTAATTACCGTTATTAAACCAACAAAAGGGAAAATTAGGTATATTTAGACCCTGAATGGGAGTTTTAGTTCTGGCACAATAATTCCTTAAGATAATTTAAAATGTAATATTTTTATTACAAAAATGATTTTCCCCGGAAAATCATTCGTCTGAAGTCTGGATAGAACATTAATGAAACTATATAAAAAAGGTATTTTTGCCTCAACTTTACATTCATGATTATTATTAATTAGCGTTTTTTAGTTTAGTTATCTGTATGGGGTGTCAGAATTAGATCTGATGCCCTTTTTTTGTAAAGATTCAAAATCAAATAGTTTCCCCATAATGAAACAATTGAAATGTTTCAGAATCACAAGCCTCATTGCAGAAGTTATTATACTCTTATTTTGAAAATGAAAAGACCTATTTTTTGAAAGAGGAAATAATTTCAAACAGCTTCATTAAAAGGATTTCATTTTCTGCTTTAATAGGTGATTAGAAACCAATTCAGTATTTTTACCAATTATTTATTGAAGAAACCGCCACTTAAGAAGGAGGGATAGTTCCATTTGCACAATGGTACAAGTGGGACTTATTTAGGTTGAATTTTTACTGAATTGTCAGACAATGGAAAAAGATGGCAGTTTTGGAAGGGATTTGGAGAGATAAATTCTGAAAAGACAATTTTATTCCCGTCTAACAAAAACTCTTTTTTTAGGGCATAATTTGAGTGTAATGAAGATAAAATTACCTGAAAACATAGCTGCTGTAGAAAGCTATAAACCAGGCAAGTCCGTCAATAATGTATTTGAAGGATTAAATTTGAAAAGAACAGCAATTCTTAGCAGTAATGAAAATAACTTTGGCCCTTCTCCAAAGGCATTGGAAGCTATGACAGAGGCTATGGGGAAAGTTAATCTTTACCCTGAACCAAGTAGTGTATCGCTTAGGATAAAATTAGCAAAGCGACTAAATACTCAGCCGGAAAACCTCATTATAGGGAATGGTTCTGATGGAATTTTATCCACCATATTCAAGGCCTTTTTTTCCTCAGGAGATGAACTGATTTCTTCTAAGGGTTCATTTGTGGCAGTTAATGTGATGACCAAATTAAATAACATCCCATATATTCAGACTGAAATGCGGGATGGATATAAATTTGATTTGGATGCCATTGCCGAAAAAATTAACCCGAAAACCAAGGCAATCTATCTTTGTAATCCTAATAACCCAACCGGAACTATTATCAGCCAGAATGCTCTGGATAATTTTGTAAAAAAAGTTCCAGACCATATTCTGATAATTGTTGACGAAGCTTATTCGGAGTTTGCCAATAGCCTTACTGATAATTTTCCCGACAGTACTCAATATAATTTACCAAATCTCATCACACTAAGAACCTTTTCAAAAGCCTACGGACTGGCTGGAGTCCGATTAGGTTACGGCATTGCCCATGAGGAAATTGTTGCTACCCTGCTAAAGGTAAAACTTACTTTCGATCCTTCAATAGTGGCGCAGGCAGCGGGAATTGGAGCTTTGGATGATGATGAATTTTTGCAAAAAACCATTGCCAATAACCTGAATGGGATGCGTTTTTATAAGGAAAAATTTGCAGCAATGGGCTTAAAGTTTACACCCTCCTTTGGCAACTTTGTAATGGTAGATTTTGGGACGGAAGCAGCTGCGGGGCAGGTTTTTGAACAGCTTTTACAGAGAGGAGTGTTTGTGAGGCCTCTAAAGTTTTTCCAATTGCCTCATTGCCTTAGAATTTCAATAGGAACACCAGAAGAATGTGAACTATTGGTAGAAAAATTAGAAGAAGTTATGGTGTTAATTAACTTGTAGGAAATAAATTGTTTTTCTTTCGTATGAATTGATCTGAAATATTGATTTTCCCTCAAAGGCAAAGGAAGTGTTGCTTGAAAAGTCATTTTCTGAAATTAATTTTCAGAAAATGACTTTTTTATTTTTATTTATTCTTAAAGTATTGAGGCTGTTTTACAGAATATTTCTTTAAGAAATTCAATTTTATATTAGAAAAGTATCATTAAAATTTTTATATTTGATTAGTATCAAAATCTTTCATGACGCCAGTCATCCTTTTTTAAAGGAGTATTACTGAATTTTACCTGAGTTCAGTTTCTTATTCATTTCTAATTTCACTAGCATTTTCTGCCTTAGAAAATCTCAAATTATTACCAATAAAACAAAACTCCCAATTCTATGAAAACAGAATTAAAGAAAGCGGCAACTTTAAATTATACCAATGGTCAGGTTACCGCATTAGTAATTTTAAGGATGCTGATAGGCTGGCATCTGTTGTACGAAGGTGTAGTCAAATTATATAATCCATCCTGGTCGGCTGGTCCATTCCTCATGGATTCTAAAGGAATTTTTTCCCAGTTTTTCTTCGATCTCGCCAGCAATCCCGCTGTGCTTAATGTTGTTGATTTTCTAAATATATGGGGACTAATTGCCATTGGCCTCGGATTAATTCTTGGGTTATTCAATAAGGTAGCTGCAATTGCAGGAGCAATACTGCTAAGTTTGTATTACCTTTCACATCCTCCGTTTATCGGATTAAAGTATGCTCTTCCCAGCGAAGGTAGTTACCTCATTGTAAACAAAAACTTAATTGAAATTTTTGCGCTAATTGTTTTGGCAGTATTCCCTACCGGATTACAAATTGGTCTGGACAGGTTAATTGCATTGTCCAGGGGAAAATCTGTAGAACCGGTTGAAAATGAAGAGTTAGAAAAAGAAGCTGCCTAGCCACTAGGTTAATTCAGTTTGGATTTTTTCAAACCTGAGAGATTATCATTTTAAAATTTCGATTAAAAAAAAAATCAACTACCGACTAATCATGGAAAATAATAATAATTTAAATAATAGTGAAAAAAAGGGAATTGGCAGAAGAGACCTGATCAAAGGATTGGCTGCGGTTCCAGTATTGGGTGCTTTGGCTTTCAGTACTTCTAAAAAAAATGCTTACGATCAAAATTTAAAAAACAGCATCCTTAGAGAACTCAATATTGATGCTTCTACTCCACCCCCAACGGGGCCAATGGCAGGTGATCCTGTCCGACTTGGGATTATAGGTTATGGAATTAGAGGAAAGCAATTGGTGAAGGCGGCTGGTTTTATGGCCAGATCAGAAAAAGAAAAACTGCAAAAGTCTGCCCTAGAAAATCCCAATGATACCAGGTTAAAAGATTTTATGGAACAGGAAAATCTAAATGTGAGATTTACTGGTGTGTGTGATCTTTTTGATGTCCGTGCAGAAGAAGCTTTGGATACGGTGACAACAGATGACAATAAACCCAAACGTTTTGGAACCTATCAGGAAATGCTTGCCAGTCCGGATATTGACGGAGTAATCATTGCAACACCCGACCACTGGCATGCCCCGATTTCCATAGATGCCGCAAGGGCTGGTAAACATGTTTATGTGGAAAAATGTATGACACATAAAGTAAATGAAACTTATGAACTTTATGATGCTGTAAAAACTTCCGGAATTGTATTTCAGGTTGGTCATCAGCATCGGCAGACCCAGAGTTTTGTGACGGCTCGGGATGTGTTGAGGAAAAATGTTCTGGGGCACGTTTCCCTCGTTCAGGCATGTACCAACAGAAATTCCGATAATGGTGCCTGGCAATACAATATTCATGAGAAGGCCAGCCCTGAAACCATCGACTGGCAGCAGTTTTTAGGAAATGCCCCTCAAATTCCTTTTAATAAAGAACATTTCTTCCGATGGAGAAAGTGGTGGGAATATGGCTCTGGTTTGGCTGGAGATTTATTAACCCATGATTACGACAGGATCAACTGTCTTTTCAGAATGGGAATCCCTAAATCTGCCACTGCCTCGGGAGGAATTTATACGCATAAAGATGGCCGGGATGTACCGGATGTTTATCATGTGGTAATGGAATATCCAGATTTCCAAATGGGTACTTCACAGGAAAAGGGAAAAGAAAAAGGTTTTACTTTTATGTATAGTGCCACTTTGGGCAATCAGTTTGGAGGAAGGAATACCCTCTTAATGGGCCATGATGCTACTCTGGAGCTTCTTGGAAATACAATTACTGTTCATGCCGATCCAAGATCTACCAGGTATAAAGAAATGATTAAGGATAAAATGATTGATCCGGAAGTGCCATTATATTCTTATAATCCAATGGCAAATGGAGTTGATGGCGTAACCTCTGCCACAGCCAAATATTTTGCTAATAAGGGATTGTTATTTACTTATAGAAATGGAAAAAGAGTTGATTCTACTCACCTGCATATCAGAGAGTGGTTAAGTGGTATTCGAAATGGGACTAAAGTAAGTTGCGGAATTGAGGAGGGATTTGAAGAAGCCATTTCAGCCCACATGACTACATTGGCATTTAAATTAGGAAGGAAAATAGAGTGGGATGCTGATGCCAAAAAAATAATAAATGTAACGGAAGAGGAAATCAACCAATGTGATTTTATTACAATTTAATTTTGAGGTTAATACCATAAAAGCTACGCTAATTTTTAGTGTAGCTTTTTATTTTATAAGAGTTAGAACGTGTCTTCAATAATATCAGAGGGGTCAATAGGAGGGGTGGTAAGTCCCTGATTGTACATAAAAGTAGCCACTACAAAGGCAATGGAAGCAATGATTAGCCCAAACATAAATATGGTATAAGCTATTCGTAGATAATGATATTTTTTACCCAGAACTGCCCCAAGAAAATAAATGTCACGAATCATGCTTCCGTATAAATAATCGCTGTCATTTATCAATTCCCGCATTCCCCATTCAAAATCCGAAAGTTTCATTTTGTGAAAGTTTCCAAAAAATAGCAGGTTTGCCTTTTTATTCCGAATATCTTCCTCTTTAAACTTTCCCGAAGTTACATTTGGTCTGGTGGCTAAAATGGCAAATACAATGGAGGTTAAACAAACTATAAGAAGAATAACAGTAGGGATAATAAGGTGCGGATTACTATCCAGTTTTCTCATGAGTACACCAATAATAATGGTGATAATAATAGAATTCACTGAAATCATGATATTGGCTTTACTATCAGCCATTGAACTAAAATCTACATGATTTCGTGAAGTGGTTCTGAACATGGTTTCTATCCCTCTCTCAGGCCTGCCCTGTACTTTTTGAAGCTTCTTCTTCAAAGTTTTCAACTCCCGGGCGTCTACCCCTAATTCCTGTACAAGGAAATCGTCCTTTTTTTCATTCAGCTCCTTTAGTTTCTTTTTTATTTTCTTGGAGTTCTTTTTCTTTCTGGGTTGTAAGTTGGTTTTACCGTATTCAGTAAAATAATTATGTTCATCAATAAATTTTAGATTGTAATTGTACCACTCCTCGTCATTAAAATCTATGCTGCCCAGAGAATGCCATTCATTTCTTAAGGAGGCCATCTTACCCATAAACCCTTTTTTCCCCAGGTGAGCCAAGTCTGCATCACAAAGTACCTCTTCCACTAAATTTTGAGGAGATTGAGGCATTTTTGTGGCTTTAATCGCACTTTTTACCCTTGATAGCTTTTCTACTGGATAGCTGGTAGATTGAAGGAAATTTTCTGCAATGGTCTGGCTTTCTTCCTCATGTCCGTTCACCCTTTTGCTATGACCCGTATCGTGAAACCAAGCTGCAAGTTGCAAAATTTCCATCTCCTCTTCATTCAAGCCGTTTGCATTCCCAATTTCAATCGCAGCGGTTACGACTTCTTCCGTGTGTTCCGCATTGTGATATTCGAGATTTTTAGGCGTTTCGTCCTGTAAAATACGAAGTGCAAATGTTTTAGCGTCTTCTATTATCGAGTTCTTTACTGATTCCATCCGTGGAAATTATTGGAATTTGATTTTGGTTGCTATTTCAATAGATTGAGTACCAATGCCATTAAAACCATTATTAATAAAATCGTTCTAATTTAACATTTTTTTATTTTATACCCGGTTGCTTTAAAATGAATTCTTCTTCTTCTTTTGCCTGATCTACTATTTTTTTTACATCCGAAAGTAATTTTTTTGCATCGTAAATAATTCCATCTTTAATTGTGTATTTTACCCCTCCAACTCTTGTTACTTCATTATTTTCATTCAACTTAATGGCACCAGTTCCATATAAAACTTTTAAGTTTTGCAAAGGATTCTCCTCTATAATGATCATATCCGCAAGTTTTCCAATTTCAATAGATCCGATTTCCTGGTCTCTTCCCAACGCTTCTGCTCCTTTTAAAGTGGCAGCCCTGATAACCTCCAATGGATGAAAACCTGCTTCCCGAAGCAGTTCTAATTCCCTTATATAAGCGAAACCATATAATTGAAAAATAAACCCGGAATCCGAGCCTGTGGTTACTCTTCCTCCTCTGTTTTTATACTCATTTACAAAAGTCATCCAAAGCTTGTAATTTTCTTTCCAGGTTACCTCCTCTTCAGTGCCCCAATAGTGCCAGTGAGACCCATGTGAGATTCTACTGGGTTGATAAAATCTCCAAAGCGAAGGTAAAGTATAATCAGAGTGCCATTCTGCCAACCTTGCTCTCATCAGGTCTCTGTTCGCTTCGTAAATATTAAAAGTCGGATCGATGGTAAAATCGAGTGAGATTAATTCATCCATCACTTTATTCCATTTTTCAGAATAAGGAGGGGCTGCCTGCTTCCATAGTTTACCTGCTTCGCCAAACCTGTGTTGTTCGTTTTGGTAGTTATAATCCAGGGGATAATTTTGAATAGTTTTATCTGTAAAAAGCGCCTCAGGCAATCCATACCAGTGTTCCATGGAAGTTAATCCCATTTTAGCGGTATTAAGCACATTCAGCCAGGCCACATCAGTTTGTGCATGGTGACAAGCCGATCTTAATCCTAATATTTTTGCCTCTGAAAGGGCCGCTTCCATAATATCCGGACGGGCCCCAAAAAACTTAATTCCATCGGCTCCTTTTTTCGCAATCTCCTGTACCCAGGCCCTGGCCATTTTCGGATTTGAAATGGCACTTTTACTGCCCTGGCCAAAATAAGAATAAGCTTCTATTCTTGGAGCTGTGATGGTATTCTGCTCACTTTTCTTTTTATGTTCGAGGGTCCATTCCAATCCATTTCCTGCAGAGGGATCCCTGATGGTGGTGATCCCGTGAGCCATCCACAATTTAAAAACATATTCTGCACTTGTGCCCTGGCTCTTGCCACCAATATGACCGTGCATATCAATAAACCCAGGTAATAAATACATCCCTTCGGCCTCCAGAATTTCGGCATCACTATCGTATTTCTCCCGTTTTTTTTCGTCAATTGGTACTCCGGGATATCCCACCACTTTTATATCCTTAATCTTATTCTGTTCAACGATCACATCAACTGGACCAATTGGCGGTGAACCTGCTCCATTTATTAAGGTTACTCCCTGGATGATGAGCTGCTTATACGGACCACTGCCTTCTGCTCTTTCAGGAGATTTGGGCACTTCTGAAGATTGTGCAAACAAAGTAAAGACAAAGCTTGAAAAAAAGATAAGTAGCGTCAGCCTGATCATCATAAAATAATTTAGTCCAATGGAACAGATACTTCTGATCGAAATTTGTGAATTTTTAACATAAAATTGCCCAACTTTTGCCTTAGGCACCCGTAAACTAAATTAATTTTTTTTTACCAACAAATTAAACCAGCCCTATGCTCGAATACAGTAAAACAATCCTCGAAAAAGTTAGTTTTGATGTGAAATTATTTGAAAGAGAATTAGTAAAAGCAATTGATCATCTGATCGGGGAGGAAGTTAAAGATCTGAAAATTTGGTGTGAAACCAATTTTTTTGGTCACTATCAGGAATTAAGTTACCACTTTGTAAGAGCTAACTAAAAACACGATATATATTAACTTCTTTATTACCAAAACGGACTTATCGACTATCGGTAAGTCCGTTTTTTTATATGGTCTGTTTTTTAAGTGAAATTATAAAAAAACTTATTCCTCCGAGCACCAGGTAGAAAGCGGTCTGGAATCCATGTACGACTATGGATAATGCATTGCCATAAACCTCTCCGACCCCATAAAGCAAAACTGCCTGGGTAATCAAATAATGATAGGCGCCCATGCCTCCACCTTGGATTGGCAGAGATTTCCCTATACTGCCCATTACCATAAAAAATAGCCCGGCTCCAAGGGTAAGCCCTTTTGTTTCTTCAAAAGCAAAAAACCACAGGTATGTAGTTAAAAGATAGGTTACCCAGATGGTAATGGTAATAGTGATGAACAACCACTTTTTTTCTACTTTGGCAACAGAGGCTATCCCTATCCATATTTGTTGCAGAAATTGTATGATTCTTTTAAAAACAGGACTGGTTTTGATCCTGTTTTTAAAAATTAAAAAGACTGCAAATAACATGATGCTGGAAAGTAGACCTAAGATTAAAATGGTGGTAATTCCAGGTAAAGTGGAAAGGAAATGGGAGTAAAGTGGTAGAAAGATAATTTCATAGCAATACCCTGAAATGGTACTGAATTCCATAAGAGTAACAATGAAAATCAATATTAACAGGCATAATATGTCTATAGCTCTTTCAGTGACCACAGTCCCAAAAAGTGGTTTGAAAGGGACATTATTGGTTTTGTTGAGCAGTGCACATCTTGTTACTTCCCCAAGTCTGGGTACAGCATAATTTACCAGGTATCCACACATTAAGGCATATAAACTGTTTTTTATTCCGGGCCTGTAGCCAAGTGGTTTCATGAGCATTTGCCACCTGATGGTCCTGATAATATGACTAAAAAGAGAAACAACAAATACAGGAATAGCCCAAAAATAATTGGCAGATTTCAGTTGGTTGAAAACCTCGGAAAGATCCTGGTCCTTAAAGGCAAGATAAAGTAATACAAATCCCAAAGAAACGAAGGCCAAAAACTTCAATCCTTTAATTGGTTGATAGCCAGATAAAACTTGTGTTTTCAAATCGAAAGTTAAAAATTAAATTTTCCAGAAAAAATAAGCTGTCAATAATCAAAATAAGGCCTGAAAAAATTATTGTATATTCAACAGCAAAGTTCTATTTATTACGGGAAAGCAAAAAATTTCAACTTCTAATTTTAATCTTATTCACAAATTGATGGAAATTTAAACGGGAAGCGTTAATTGAAAAGAAAATTTTAATTGACTTCAATCATATTTAATAATCGGGATACAATTTTTTTATCCACTGGTTTTGAAATAAAACTTTCTACTGACCTGAAGGATAAGGCTTTTGCTTTATCTGCTGGATTGATAGAGGAAGAAATTACAATTACCTTGGTATGAGGTAACTTTTCACTGAATTCTTTTTCGAATTTATCCAAGAAATCAAACCCATTTACAAGAGGCATATGTAAATCCAAAAAAATTAATGGTGGTAAATGAAGGGAGTTTTTAAGATAAGTTATGGCTGAGGCGCCATTAAACTCGAATTGTATATTGATTTCATCTGTGATTTTCTCCACAAACTTGGATATAATAAGATTATCTATCCTATTGTCATCGACAATCAATAATTGCTTTTTGGGTAGTTTTTGCATGGTAGTTAGTATGGAAAAAACAGCATTAAGGTGTTTTTAACAAACTTCTGACAATGATTATACCAAATATAAAATACCAAAAATAATAAAAGGTAGAATTATTCCCATTTTGGGAAGCTGTGGCTATTTCTGGTTATTCAAAATTTTTTGAGTTTCTATACTAAGTGCAGATAACCTTGAAACATCGTTGATTAATTGGGCTTTCAACAAGGAGAAATCATAATGATAAAGGGGCTTCCAATTGGTGTTTTTCCTGATTCCCTTTTTTTTATAGTTTCTTACCAGAATTTCAAGAACTGAATAATTTCCCAATTTAAATTCCCAGGCTTTTGGAGGAATATTCCCCAATTCAAGATGGCTATCCACCAAAATGCTACCAAGGTTTTTATTAACTTTTAATACCGGTTTTTCCGAAACGTCCTGGGTTGAAATTTCCTCATTTTTACTAATTGGGAAGCCTGGAATTTCACTGTAATTCAAATGGAGATCCATTAGTTTTTTACCATTACTACTATATCTCCAAAAGTCTTGTTTTAAGGGAATTCTGGGGAAATTATTTTTTAATTCCTCCTGAAACTCCCCCTGAAAATCAGGATCGAGCAATATACCATAAATGTAATAGAAAATGTTCTGTTTGGTAAGCCAGGTTTGTTTTTGCTTTAGTTCTTCTATCTTTTTCCCAATGTTTAGCAATTCAGTTTTTGTTTCTGAAAGATAATTTTTGAGAGTGGTAATCATTTTTTTTCGCTCTTTCGCATCTTTGCCTAAAATCAGGAGTTTTTTTTCAAAACTCAAAATAATGTCTACAATTTCACGTGCCATTTCAGGATCAATAAGATCATTCTTATTGGCTTTTAAAATAGCTGCTATTTTTAAAGTAAATTTGTGAAGTACAGGTAGATTTTTGGAAAAAACGGAAATTTTTTCTGTCATTTCCTGTAAAAAAACAGACTTGTTTTTAGCTTCCTTAATCTGTGTTGTAATGATAGGAATATAAAATTCTTTAAACTGTTTTAAGCACCAATCTGTGATGTTTTCTTCAGTCTTTTCTGGATTTCTCCATAAAAATTGAGGGAAGCAAATGGTTTTTTCAAGAAAATCAAAAGTAGTAATTGCATCTGTTGCTAATACCTGAAAAGGGTTTTGACTGCCCGGGCCAGAAGTACAAATTAGCTGATTGGCAAAATCATCCTTTTCAATAGGGAAAATAGAAGGAAACTCTTGTAATTCCTTTCCCAAATCTTTTGAATAAACCATTTCTCTTTTTACAAATGGTTTGTAATATCCGGTTCGGACAGCAAAATCCTTTTGTTCACCATTTTGTTGAATTTGAAAAAGCTTATACTTTTTCTCCAAATCATCCTGATGAAATT
Source organism: Flexithrix dorotheae DSM 6795 (assembly GCF_000379765.1). Lineage (GTDB taxonomy): Bacteria > Bacteroidota > Bacteroidia > Cytophagales > Flammeovirgaceae > Flexithrix > Flexithrix dorotheae. Next base: position 425,878 of record NZ_KB903476.1, on the reverse strand, counting down.
TGATCAGGTATTGACTATCCTGTGGGAATATGCCTTTTGAATAGGTCTTGAAAATACATTTTCCCGGAGCTGCTGCTTCTGCAATCAATGGCAAAAAATCAAAGAATTTCTGCGAAAACCAATTGCCATTTTGAGGTTTAACTGTTTGAAAATCAATCTGCTCAAAAATCAGTGATTTAACTAAAGTCTGTTTTTCGAAAAAAGAATCGCATGAAGGCAATTGATAATATTCAATTAAAGCTTTTTTGGTGTTTTTTGGACTTTTCTGCAAAAAGCACAAGGTTGTATTTGTCCAAACAGATGCTGGTGCTGAATTATCCTGAAATTCGATTTTCCCCAGGTCAATCAGGTTGATTTTTGCAAATTCCTTTTCCAATGAAATTCTAAATCCATCGTATTTTTTTTCAGTGAAATATTTAGAAGGTAAAAGTGCTAAAATCAATCCTTTATCTGTAAGTTGGTCAGTAGCCCACCTGATGAATTTCAAGCCTGAATCAAATAGTGAATTGGAAGGTTCCTGACTATGGAAATAATAAGTGTCCTTAATCTTGTCATCTACTCCTTTTTTATCTTTTTGGAAATATTCGAAATGGAGAAACTCATTTTCTGGCAGTGAAAGAGAATTGCCACTAAAAGCAATGAAATCAAATTTATTTTTGCCTAAAGACACTGAATTAAAAACTTCCCCATTTCCTCCAAATAAATTTGTCTGCAAGCTATTGTCAGAGGAACCTGACATAGAGAGGGGGTTTAAGAATTCAGTTGGATTTTCATTAGTTAGGAGATGAATATAATAAGGAGCCAGACTGGATTGGAATCGGGAAAATTTAGCCTTATTACCCAATAACTTTTTCTCATTAATCAGATCAGGTGAAAGATTTAGAAATTGTGTATGTATTTCTTTTATTATTAAATTATCCAATGCCTTGGCACAAAACTCCAGAATTTCATTAGGGATTTCCTCCTGTCTTTTTTGTGACTTTTCCAGGAAAAAAACACCATAAAATTCATTTATAAAGTCCCTGAGAAACTTTCCTTTTAAAATTTTGTCCTCAATTCTATTTAAAGATTTTGCCACTTCGTTGAAATAGCTCTTCAGGTTTTCCCAGAGCGTGTATTTTCTTTGAACCTCAACTTCCTGATCCTTCCATACTTCCTGAAAATCCCTGAAAATGAAGTCCTTTTCAAGTCTTTGTTTGGGTAAATTGAGCTGATCGATAAAATTAGAAAGAATTAGGTGTTGAATAAGAAGATTGTGGACAAATACTGGAGTAATTTTAGGATGAAGTAGGTTTCGCAGTCTATTCACCAGCTCATTTCTTTTATTCCGGAATACCCGTTCACTTTTTGCCTTTTTTTCTATTTCCAGCAATAATTCAGATTTAAATTGTTCCAAATGCCGGACAATATTGGTTTTTTGTGCTTTTGCCTCAATGAATTGTTCGGACTCAAAATTGAAAAAATATTTGAGTGCTTTAAAAAAAAGGAATTTTTCGGCATATGATCCTGAGAGGATGGCCTCATTTTTTTGAAATAGGCAAAACCGGTCTAAGCTAAAAATGAGTTGATTTACATCAGAATTTTCAAATTGGTGCTCTGCGTTTGTGTCAGTATTAATCGAAAAACTTCCGATTTGAAAGCCGGTTTTTTGAAATAGATAACCTTGTGATTTGTTTTTGGAATCCTCAATGAAAACTACGGAATGGTAAGCCGCTAAAACGGAAATCAGGCCTTTAAGTGTAGTAGAAAAATTATCGGGATTTTCCTGAATTTTAGAGGCAAAGTATTTTACTATTTTTCTTGACATATTAAGAACTTATATAAAGCAATAAATTAGGATACCAATCATTCATGGCACCAATAAATTGCTTTTCGCCAATTACTTTACCCTATCAATTGTGGATCGCAAAAGTAACCATAAGTAGTAGAAATAAAATTAAAATATCTCGTAAAAATAAAAACACCGCCAGTAAAAGTGACGGTGTTCTTGAAACTGTGGGTATTTTTTTTATTATTTCACTAAAATAATTTCATTGAAATTGCAAGGATTAAATAGCCTGTAAACTGTTAAATCATCTATCGGGATATCAATGGCATAAAGATCATTTCCACCATCAAAAAGCTCATCTGTAATTTCCTTTATCTTCTCATCATCCCCTTCGTCAGGTGTTTTATCGAAGTAGTATTCATCCAGTAAATTAATGGTAATTTTATTTCCAACTGTGGTAGTTGGTTCAAATTTTCTCATTACAAGTCTGGAATTTCCTTCACTATCGATAAGTGAGAAACCCATTGCATAAAGTGGTTCTCCTTCTACTTCATAGCCATAATAGAAGATGAATCCTCCAAGGTCATTAAACTTTTCTTCAAATGAGGCCTCACCTGAAGCACCATTTCCACCTGTAGAAATAAAGAGCGGATTCACTGAGTAAAAATCGTCAGCTTGTGGAACAAAAGTAGCCCCTTTGTCATCCGCAAGGCTTGTTTCCATGGTGATGTTACCAATTCCGGGAATGGAACCGGTGTATTTTACCCCATCTTCAGGTTCCGTCATACAAAAATCAACTGTGGCCTCCGCAAAATCCGTAAGTGCAATAGATGTAATTTCAAAAGCCTTTCCTCCTACACTAAAAGAAACCGGAGTCTCAAAAATTATGGAATTGTTTTGTAAGGAATAAGCATAAAATTCTCTATCAAGGTTTACGGTTTGTCCTTCCAAAACTTCTTCTTCGGTAGTCCCAACCCCGGCAAATCTGGCTTCCACAATCCGACTTCCTGTGTAAAATCCGAAGAAGACAGAAAGGTCTTCCCCATTTACTGCCCCAGGTGCCAAAATATGTTGAACGATAGGTTCTCCTCCTAAAATAAATTGACCAGAACCCGGATCATAAATCCCAAAAGGTGTTGGACCAGCCATTTTATTCAACATTGTTGATACATCTTTGGCTAAAAGTTGGTCGTCTCCGGGATTCGCTCTTTCAAAAGTAATTACTGAAGGCACTCCAGTATCGGAAGCACTTTCGAAAACCAGTGTATTATTAGTAGTATCTTTTAATTTGAATACAAATTGGAATTCTCCACCGAATGTAGCCTGGTTCAGCTCAAATAAGTAATGAAATACTGCATAAGTTTCAAATACTAATTTTGTTTCATTAAGGATGTCAATTCTATAAGGAATGGTCTGATTAAAGAAATCCTGATCGTCCGTGGATACATCCGATTGGATAGTTACCTGGCCATTGGCATCAAATTTCAGTAAGACAGTGTAAACACCGGTTAAATCAGCCGGAACATAGGAAATTCTCCATCCATCAGCCGGGGCAATTAATTCATTAATTAATTCGGTTTTTGCTGCCTTTTGGCGACTTTCTACTGTTTCAATGTCCTCATTGGATTTATCCTCCTCGCATGCGCTTAAGGTGAGTACAAAAGAGATAACTAAAAAAATAAAGATTCTGTTGATCATAATTCTTACTTAAAAAGATGATAAGAAGTTATCTGTAAAATTTTCTTCAAATGCTTTAATTCCTGAAAGTATTGATGGAAATAAGCATTGAATTATTTTTGAAATAATTATAATAGCTTTTGCAATTCTTTTCTAAGCTCATCCAAATCTAAACCGGTAACATTGAGGTAGTGTTCTTTGATAGCCACCAGCTTTTGATTGATTTTTTCTTTTCCCTCATTCATTCTTTCACATTCGGCTGTATTACAATTTTCTTCAGGGGTTAAATATTTTTCCTCAAAATCTGTGAAATACACATAAAAGGCTACCAACTCGGCAAAATCCTCATTTGGGCTACTGGTGGCATATGGTGAAACAAAGCCTCTGGCAATAGCTTCATTTTCAGAGACATTGAACCATGATCCAGAACTGCTATATCCTTGTGGAGAAATTTTTTCGTAGTCAGTTGGAAGCTTGTATAATTGGTGAACTATATGGGCAAATTCGTGATAAATTGTACCTAGTTGCTGGTCTAACCATTCTTCATCTTCCGGGTCAATACTATTTACATTCAATAAAGTGATTCTGGCACCTGCATCCGCAGTTCCTAATAAAATTCCCCTTGAAGTATAAATTACCCCGCCTAAAAGGATAAATTCTGCAGGAACATGATCTCTGAAAAATTCATTGCCATTTTCCACAGCCAGGTAGGGACCAACCCAATATTTATCAATAAAGTCCAGCATTGGTTTTACATTTTCCAACCTGGGAGGAGTTACCCTTTGCCCCGGGCTTACGTACCTGTCTACAAATTTATATCGAATAGCTACCCCATATTCTTTAGTGAAATTATCCTCTATATATTGATCCAGTTCCGTGGGGTTCAAATCATCCTCTACATCAGTTTTGGGCACATTAATACTATCCTCAGGATAGCATCCTGAAAGAAAAACCAGGAATAGCGAAGCCGCCAGGAATATTATATTTGATGTTTTCATATTTCTTATTTGAATTAATTCGAATTCAAAAATGATTTTTTTGCTTTTTACCTTTCGTTTTGTTTTAAGCCTCCCACATCTATGGCAGACTGTGGAATAAGAATAACTTTTCTGGGGTCATCCTCTTCAAGCGTGATGGAAATGGAACCATCGATATTAAGATCATGGGTTACGGTTGTAGAGAAAAACTGGGGATTAACGCCTAATAGATCTCTGATTTTGGTCAGTCTTTTTAGGTCAAACCATCTTAAACCCTGCATGATAAATTCTTTCCTTCTTTCTAAATGGACATACAGAAATAATATAATTCTATCCACTGAGGAATCAGAGGTGGGTACACCATAAAATTCCCTCAAAACTTCCATATCTAAATCGGGGCGGCCTAAATATCTCTTTTTTACCAATGTTTCAAGATCCGCAAGTGCAAGGTTTAATTTACCCTGATAAATATAGGATTCTGCCCTGTTCAGTAAAACTTCTTCTCCTCTAAACCCAAGTGCAATATGATAAGGAAGACCAAAATTGGAGTTAATACTACTTCTTTCGAAAAGACTTTCATACCGAACTGGAAATAAAGCATTATCTCCTTTCACAAATGCTGGATTTTCCCTTTGGTCAGTATTGGAAAAGGGTCTGTTACTAAACAGGTTTCCATAAAGTTCTTCAGTTGGTCCGTATGATTCAAAAGTTCTGTGGAAATTAGATATTTTCCTAATTAATAGCAGATTAGCCTTTTCTTCAGGAGAGGAATATAACCTTGGGTAATCTTCAATGGAGGAACTTGCATTTCTGTATTCTTCGGAGTTAAAATCTCTCACAAAAGAAGTTGCACTACTTCCCAATAATGTATTGCTATACTCTTCACATTTTACAAAATCTCCTTTGTATAAATAAAACCTGGAAGCAAAAGCTAAAGCTGCATTTCTGTTGAAATGATATTTTCCCGAATTCTCAAAGAAGCTTTCATTTACCAGCTCTATTCCTTCCAGCATATCTTTTTCTACTTTAGCATATACTTCTTCTACTGTATTTCGCGTATAAGTTTTCAGAAAAACAGTTTCTGGCTCTTCTACATAGGGTACACCCAGGTCACTGTCTGCAGATTCTGCATCATAATGTTTGGCGAATAAATTCACCAAAATAAAATGAGCATAAGCTCTCGTGAGTAAAGCTTCAGATTTTACCGCACTTTTTCTGGATAATTCATCTTCTGTTTTGGCAGGCAAGTTTTCAAGTGCAGCTAAAACCTCATTGGCATGTGCTACGGATTCATAAGCATTATACCAATAGAATACAGGAGTATCCTGGTTTGTGGGATCAACCGTAACTTCCTCCCAGGAATATATTTGCTCATATTCATTTCTCAAGCTCGTTCCCCTGGTGAAGTTCACATCATCTGTCATCCAGTCAGTAAAAGCATAACTTGCAGCAGGATAAGCATTAGTCAATAACTGCGCAGACTTTTCAAGGTTATCAAGGGCTACCCTGTTGTCCGGAATTTCATCAAGATAATCATCACAGGAAACAACTGTGAGCAAGAGGATTATTAAGGCGAAATAACTAATATATTTTTTACTGTATATTTTCATTGGAAAAAAATCAAGTTTTTTCATTCTTAATCGAAATAAAAATTAAAGCCCAATATTTAAAGAAAAGGTTACTAATCTTGGGGTAGGCAAGGCCACACCACCAGCTGAAATAAACTCAGGGTCCTGGCCGTTCAGAGCGGGATCAGAATAGAGCAGTGCCAGGTTTTGGCCTTCAGCAGATAATCCCAGGCTGCCTAATTTTAAGGCATCTACAATTTTGGGGGGGAATGAATAAGACAAGCGAACCAGTTTAAGTCGAATGTGGTCTCCATCCACAATTCTCACATCACTTTTATTATATAAATTATAGGCATTACTATATTCACCGTTAAAAGCCAGTAAATCTTGATTGACAATTGCCGGAATATCAGTAATATTTTCATCTCCTGGAACTGACCATCTGTTGATCAATTCTCTTGGTAAGGCATCAAAATCAGTATAAGATGGGTAAAAGGCATCATTTAGTCTGATTTTATAATCGTATTTGTAGGTGAGTAATACATTAAGTGAAAGCCCTTTGTAGGTGAAGGTGTTGGTAAATCCTCCGGCTCCTCTTGGTTCTGCAGGACCTTCATATTTAAGAATTTCAGTTAAATTATTTCTTTGTTGAAGGTCAATGTCATACACTTTTTCCCCATCTTCATTAAAGAATTGTGGAATTCCCTGATTGTCAAGTCCGGCAAACTTGGCAGAATATAAACTGGATTTTGGACTACCTAACACAGCTGCTCCAGACTGAACCATGGCATCTACCAATCTTGGTCCAAAGTCTAATCTGGTTACTTCATCCCGGGTATATCCTAAGTTGAAATTAGATGTCCAGGTAAAGTCCTTTTTCCGAATGTTGGTGGTGGAAATGGCAATTTCATATCCTTCAGCTTCCAAATCGGCAAAGTTTCCAAATTTGAAGGTCTCACCTCCAATACCACTAGTTTGTACTATCCCAACCAGGTCAAAACCAAGCCTTTGGTAATAATTTAAAGTGGTATATATTCTACCATCGAAAAGTCCTACATCCAATCCTACATTAAACTCTTTCAATTTTTCCCAGGTAAGATCGGTATTGGTAAGGCTGGCAATATATAAATAAGGTTCAATATCCGTTGGGCGAACCGTTACGTCTGCTCTTAAATCAAGCAGGGCACTGGTTCCTGGGGGAAGATTTCCGGATAGACCGTAAGTGGCTCTCAATTTTAAGTCACTGATAAAATCAAAGTCCGACATGAAGTTTTCATTGTGTGCATTCCAGGCACCACTCACATTCCAGGTGGGCAGATACCTTGCTTGCTGACTATTTCCCAATTGGTTTGAACCATCATACCTTACGGTAAAATTGGCTATATATCTGGATTTATAAGAATATCCACCATTTAAAAACGCTCCAAAAAAACGATCTCTTTCTTCATTTAACGAATAATAATCAATGTTTTGAGCATTGAAAAATTCAATGATATTAGGATCGGTTATTACAATTCCACCATTTTCATAAAGCACACCAATTCCAGTAGTACTGGTTGCATTTCTGTCAGTATACCTTAATTCAGCACCACCGAGGGCATTAAATTCGTGTGTATCTCCTATTTTTTTATTCCAGTCGGCACTTATTCTACCATACATGTTCAGGAGGTCATTTTGATCTCTGTAATTGAATCCTCCCTGGGGTAACACAACCACTGGGTTCAACCCGGGATTGTCCGGATCTCTATACAATAATTGGTTGCTTTCCTGAATAAACTGTGTTCCATCTGCTCTATAGGCTTCTGCCTGATTGGATCTCTCATGAACAATGTGTTCCCGGTTGGTGCTGGCATATCTTCCCTGAATTACACTTTTTATAGAAAGATTGTTTACAGGTCGGACTTCAAAATCGGCTTGGGCAGAAATATCCGCTACATTTATTTTCATGTAATTGTACTCCAATTCCTCCAGGATGTTGAATGGGGCATAATTTCTTCTGAAATATTCCAAATCTCCATTTTCATCCCGGGGCCGGATCGACCTGCTGGTATTCAAAGCAAAGCTGAAAGGGTTGATGTCAAATCCCCTCACATATCTTCCAGAAAGTGGATCCAGTTCCCTGTTTCTGGTTCCAGGCGCTTTTTGATCCCTGTAACTACCAGAAAGTTTTAAACCGAAGGTAAAAGCATCGGAAATGAAGTATGTATTTTTTGCAGTACCTGTAATTCTTTTTACATCGTCAGCAATGGTTTGCCCCTGGTCGGTGAGGTAACTGATAGAATAATAATTATTCACCTTTTCAGTACCAGAAGAAAAACTTAGAGAATGTTGTTGTTGTAACCCAAAATCTCTGAACAATTCATCAAACCAATCGGTATTGGCATTTTCATATTGGTTTAAAAAGTCTTCATTGAGTTCGCCATAGGCTCCCCAGGGAATTTCGTGATTGGCTATTTTAGAAAACATTTTGCCAATTGCTCCATAGTTTTGAGCCCTTACAGAAGTTCCAATATCAATATGTCCTTTATCCACCAATTCCCTATAAACAGACATTTCTTCTCCAGAATTGAGAAAATTAAACTGGTTATAAGTAGGCCTTAGTTTTACAGAAAAGTTACCTGAATAATTTACCCTCAGCTTACCACTTTTCCCTTTTTTTGTACTGATGACTATGACCCCATTCGCTGCTCTGGCTCCGTAAAGGGCAGTAGCAGAGGCATCTTTCAATACCTGTACAGATTCAATATCACTTGGGTTGAGATTAGCCGTAGATGAACTGATAAGAGAACTGGAATTTCCGGAAACAATATCCTCAGCACTTACATTCACAAGGTCTTCCAGAATAACTCCATCAATCACAAATAAGGGTTGGTTATTTCCATTAATAGAGGCGTTTCCCCTTATTCTAATTTTAGGAGAAGATCCAAATGATCCTGAAGGATTTTCCACTGAAACACCAGCAACCTGTCCATCAAGCATTTTTCCTACATCAGTAGATCCTGCCATTTGAATATCCTTCATTTTTACCATCTCGGCTGAGCCTGTAAAAAGTTTCCTGTTTACCTCCTGAAATCCGGTCACAACTACTTCTTCAAGAATTTCGGATTCTTCGGCCATGGTAACAGAAAGGTTGGTTTCATTTCCAATTTTTTGGGAAATGGACTGCATGCCTACCATGCTGAAAATCAGGGTTGTGCCTGGCTCTGCCTGTATTTTGAATTGGCCGTCAAAATTTGTAACGGTTCCCTTACTGGTTCCTTCTACCACTACAGAAACACCCGGGAGTGGAAGTTTGTCCGCATCCACCACTGTTCCTGATATAGTGCCTTGATCCTGGGACAGGGCATTGGAAAGGGTGATAAGAACTATTGCCAGACTTAATAACAAGCGAACACTGGAAATTAAATTTTTAGACATTTTAAGTATTATATCTTAATAAATTGATGGAATTTTTCATCTGGTTTCTCAAAAATTCCAGATGAATTGAAAGGGAAACTTTTGTGATTAGAGAGACATTAAAAAGACAGGGAAAAACCTCTTGAATTTAAGCTAAAAAACATTTGAACTATGCGTTATTCAAATCTATAATGCACACATTTATCAGCCTAAATTAAGCGAATTTAAAACAAGTAAATTTTGTAATCTATCCCAATAATTTTTGATGAAACTCAACTTAAAAAGTCAACCTTAGAGTTTGGGTTGAAGTTTGGTTCCCCGGAGTTATTTCCGGGAAGTTTAAAGTAAAAAATCAGTTTAAAAAATAATTCAATAAAAAAATCGAATCTTTAAATACAATGCCCAAACATTGAATTTGTTATGTTAAAATTTAATTTTTTTACGAAATAATATCCATGCCAAAAATTGATGAACTTATGGCCTATTTTGCTATAAACCAATAGAATAATTAATTCCTTAACAGAAAAAGTGTAAGGAGAGGTTCACTACAAATAAATCATAAAAAAAATCAAAATTCTGGTAGTTGTAACTGATTTTTTTAGTAAAAAGAAATTTAATTAAAACAATTATTTAAGACAGTAAACCTGCCTGAAAATCTAATTAACTAACCTGATGCTGATTTCTCGTTTTCACTAATACATTTATTCTAAATTTTACCCTACTTTTTCTTCGAAAAAAAACTAAATATTAAAAAATGCCCTGATTTTGAGAGAAATAAATAAAAGATGTTAAAAAAATATAAATTATTATAATATATTTATTCCCTAATTGCTGATTGAATTAACCAAAACCTTCTACTGATAGCATTTCTGCCTGTTCGTCAAAATGCGCTGAACCTAATTCTGATTTTTCGTTTTTATTCATTTTTTACTCAGGGTTGGGTAGTTATTTTTAAGCGTTTACCTTTTTAAATTAAATCATATGAAGAATTTATTCAGAATACCTTTATTGTTATTGGGCCTGTCTGCCTTTTTCTTTTCTTGTGAAGACGAGCCGGATTTGGGACCACCGCCTGTGGTTGATTTCGAAGTATCAGCAAAAGTGGCAGAAATCGGAGAGTTATTAGCTTTTACTAACAATAGCACAGTGGAAAGTGGAACTCCAACATTTGAGTGGAATTTTGGAGATGGGGATTTAAGCGAAAAGGAAAGTCCGACTCACTTTTATAGTGATACAGGAACTTATGTGGTAACCTTAAAAGTGACTTCCGAAATGGGTGCTTCTGAAATGGTTGAACAAAATGTTAGAGTAGGGAGAAGATATCTGAAAAGCCTGGAATTGCTAAGTTGGGCTGATTCCAATATTGTGGATATAGTGGATGATACCATTGTTTGGGGACCATGGGATGAAGATGGGTCAGGGCCGGATATCTCCTGGGTAGTTTTTGGACCAGAGGGTATTGGGGATATTGATACCAGGGCTAATCCGGTGGCTGATGTTACCACTGGACCTGTGGTAATTGATATTACTGGAGATTATTTGTTAGCTAATTCCCTATATACAGTGGCTATTGTGGATGTAGATGATGTGAATAATGCCGATAGTATTGATATTATCGTAGTTCGAAACCAATCACTTAATCCTTTAAACCCAAACCTTACTTTACACGAAAATTCGGCAGGACAGTTTATTACAGGGAAAAACCCTGATACAGGTGAAGGGGCCGTTTTAATTGGAAATGATCCAAATCAACTTGATTTGGGTATTGGCTTTATGAACTTTGAAATCAGGTAGTTTTACCAATATAATTTGACAATGAAAGCATAGCTGGGAAGGCTGTGCTTTTTTTGTTTAAATAGTTTTGCTCTCAGAATCAAATAGTTGTGGGAAATGAACATAAATATAACTTTTCTCAACTACTTAATTCTCAAATAATTAAATATCTTTGCCCTCTATTCTCCAAGCGAATTTGGGGAAAAAATATCGTGTTTTATTGATCGTGAATCTGTATAATTAATAATAAATTATGTCGTGGTTTAAAAGAAAGGAAAAAGGAATTACTACCCCTACCAATGAAAAAAAAGATTCTCCTGATGGATTATGGGAAAAAATGCCAAGTGGTAAAATCATCCATAAGAAACAACTAAAGGAAAATGCCTATGTGTATCCTGATGATAACTACCATAAAAGAATTGGGTCTACAGAATATTTTGAAATTCTATTCGATAATAATGAATTTACTGAGCTGGATGCGAATCTTACTTCGAATGATCCACTCAAATTTACAGATTCCAAATCCTACCCTGAAAGAATAAAGGATAGCCAGAAGAAAACGGGATTGAAGGATGCGGCAAGAACGGCTCATGGAAAAATAAATGGATTGCCATTAGTAGTTTGTTGTATGGATTTTTCCTTTATTGGGGGATCAATGGGTTCTGTAGTTGGAGAAAAAGTTGCCAGAGCTATTGATTATGCCTTAAAAACCAAAACTCCTTTTCTGATGATTTCTAAATCTGGAGGAGCCAGAATGATGGAAGCGGGTTTATCCTTAATGCAAATGGCAAAAACTTCGGCTAAGCTGGCCTTACTTTCTGAAGCTAAAGTTCCCTATATTTCCTTGATGACAGATCCTACTACAGGTGGAGTCACTGCCTCTTTTGCCATGCTGGGGGATTTTAATATTGCCGAACCAGGTGCCCTAATTGGTTTTGCCGGGCCGAGGGTAATTAGAGAGACCATTGGGAAAGATTTGCCAAAAGGATTTCAAAGTGCTGAATTTTTACTTGAGCATGGATTTATTGATTTTATAGTAAACAGAGTAGAATTAAAAACTAAAATTACCACTTTATTGCAATTACTGGCAAACTAAAAAGGAATCCTGTTGCTGAGCAGTTGCGCTCATCAACTGATTTTTTGGAATAAAACTTGACTGAAAATAAGCGAAGGTTTGGTAATTTAAATATGTGCTGACTTTCAAAATACTACGCCTGCTAGTCAGGCGTTGCTTTTTTATCCCTGTTAGGAAAAGTTGATGATAAAATTTTTTAGCGTCCGGAGCAGGGTAGTTTTTGTATTGGAATGATAGAAACATCTAATATTTTCCATTTTTTTAGCTTTGATTAATGCGATCTCAAAATAGATTATCCCAAACAATTGACTGGCCTACAATACTTATTTATCTGGCAATGGTTTTCTTTGGCTGGATAAATATTTATGCTGCTGTTTATGATCCGGATATTCAGCAGGGTATTTTTAATACCAATTACAATGCTGGTAAACAATTCGTTTGGTTTAGTCTTAGTCTTGTTTTGATTATCGCTGTTCTGGTGATGGACTTTAAGTTCTATGATACCTTTGCACTTCCAATTTATGGAGTGGTCATGCTTTCCCTTATATTAGTATTGCTTTTTGGACGGGAAGTAGCAGGTTCTAAATCATGGTTTGATTTGGGAGGAATTAGAATACAGCCGGCAGAATTTGCAAAATTGGCTACAGGCCTTGCTATCGCCAAGCTTTTAAGCTATTCTGGTAAAAAGCTGGACAATATTCCCACTTTTCTCACCATGCTGGCTTTAATTTCATTTCCCGCTGCTTTAATTATCCTTCAGGGAGACACAGGCTCGGCATTGGTTTTTGCCTCATTTATAATTGTGTTTTACAGAGAAGGGTTTCCCGGTTTTATCATTGCGCTTGGATTGATGTTCGTAGTCTTTTTCATCATTACTTTGTTTTTCAGGGGAGAAGATTTTAATATATTAATCTGGTCGATTGTGGCATTGGGATTAATTATTGGAGCGGCATTATTCCTGCTCTCCAAGAAAAAGAAATTACAAAAGGCATTATTCTCTGTATTGGTGTCCTTTTTATTAATTGGAATGGCCTATAGTGTGGATTATGTCATGAAAAATGTACTAAAGCCTCACCAGAGTAAGCGGATAGAGTTTTTGGTAGATCCTGATATTGATCCGATGGGAATTGGCTGGCAGGTTACCCAATCCAAAATTGCCATTGGTTCAGGTGGACTAATAGGTAAAGGGTTTTTAAAAGGTACTCAAACCAAATTTGATTTTGTACCGGATCAGAGTACTGATTTTATTTTTTGTACAGTAGGGGAAGAAAGAGGATGGATAGGGAGTCTTATTGTGATAGGATTATTCATAGCTTTGTTTTTTAGGATCATGTTTATCGCAGAAAGGCAAAAGTCCCGGTTTACCAGAATTTACGGCTATTCTGTGTTGGGAATATTCTTTTTCCATTTCATGGTGAATATCGGGATGACTATTGGTCTTTTTCCCGTAATCGGTATTCCCTTGCCATTCTTTAGCTATGGGGGGTCCTCACTATGGTCTTTCACAATTCTTTTATTTATTTTGATAAAGCTGGATGCGCACAGAATGCAAATACTTGCCAGATCTTAACAATGAGGTAATAAAAATTTTGCTGGAATAAGAAAGATTTACCTGTCTTCTAAATTTGATATTCGAATTGTTTCCAATAACCAATTTTAATTTTTATTTTTCGGGATTATAGAGGTTTATTCCGAATAAGAATTAGAATAGCAAAACTTGATTTGAATCCTCAGGGAAAACCAAATATTTATAATTATTTCCCTGAAAAAACTGAGGTCATCAGGTTTTACCCTATCTTGAGGAAAGGATAAAATTTTATTCATTCGAAATTTTTCGTTTATTTTAATTTTGGGCTTTTTTAACAACTGGTGACTTTAATTATAAGCGGGAATTTCAGAAATTTAAACCAATATTCCTGTTTGATGCTCATACTTATAGTATCGTACTATTTTTGTTCAAATGCTTATTATGCATTTATTTTGATATAAATAGAAATTGATTTTCCATTGACATCCCTAAGATTGAAAGCGTATAAAGAAGAGGAACTGATTGCCAAAGTACAACAGGGTGATCAGAAGGCCTGGAAAGAAATTGTGAAAAGGTATTATAATCCTCTTTATGTGTATATCCTTGGAATGGTGAAGATTGAAGATCTTGCTGAAGAATTGGTTCAGGATATTTTTGTGAATTTTTGGCAAAAAAGAGAATCCATTCAAATAAACAGTTCATTAAAAGCCTACCTGTACAGATCCTCCAGAAATCACACCTTGAATTACCTTAAAAGACGAAAGTTTGAAAAGGAGTATCAAAAAAAACTCGCTCAAACCTCAATTAATTTCCATAATGATACCGAAGACAAATACAATTATTCTGAATTAAGCAAGAAGCTTCATGAAGCTATTGAAGCCCTTCCTGCACAATGCCAGGAAATATTTAAGTTGAGCCGGTTTGAAGAATTGACTTATAAAGAAATTGCAGAATCCTTAAATATTCCTGTAAGAAGAGTTCATTATCAAATTGGAATTGCCCTCAAGGAATTGAAGATTAAATTAAAAGGATTATTAAATGATGATTTTATCCCTGTTATTTTATTCTTTATAATTTGTAACTTTATAAATATTATGGATAAAATTTGACTTAATCTGATTTTAGATTGTCCTATATAATACTAGGTATAGTTGAACTAATTAACAAGAGCATTAGTTAAGCAAATTTGGGTTATTTTCCTTAAATTGAGACTTACTAATGTTTGTTTTAAATTTAATACTGCTGTGTATTTTATAACCGAACCTTAGTAATTTTTTCAACTTTTAATATAAAAAAGAATATATGATTTGAACTTTACAAATGAATAAGTTATGAGTAAGTTAGACTGGACACTAATCGCCCAGTATTTGACCGGTGCCTGTTCAAAGGATGAAAAGGATAAATTTATTAGCCTTGTGGACTCTGATCAGGAATTTAAAGAATCTTATTATAAAGCCGCTCAAGTTTGGGAAGAATCAGATCACCTATTGGATGCAAACCAATATTATAAATCTGAGCCTGAAATTGATGTCCGCATTGAAAAAATGATGGGTTTAATTGACAAACCCATTGAACAGAAAAGGAGAAAACTTCTACCTTTTAAACCTTCCAGAATTGCTGCATCTGTTATTATCCTTTTGGGAATATTTAGTGGAATTTACTTTTACACTACCCCAAATAATAACAGAGAGTTTTCCTACATTCATAAAACAACGGATAGAGGTGAAATGGAAAGAATTACACTTTCTGATGGAACCAAGGTTTGGCTTAATGTAGATAGTAAATTGGGGTATCCAAGTAATTTTACAGGGAATAATCGTCAGGTAGAATTGGTAGGTGAAGCGTATTTTGAGGTTGCTGAAGATTCTGCCAGGCCATTTGTGGTGATTGCCGGGAAAACTATTACAAAAGTTTTGGGAACCTCATTCAACCTGAATGCTTATCCTAATGAGGAGAATATTACCCTTACTGTAGCTTCCGGAAGAGTAGGTTTTCTTACCAATTCTCAATCGAAATCTCCAAAGGAAGATATTTATTTACTTAATCCTAATCAGGTATAATGTTTCCTCTAAAAAGGTGGAGACTTCTTCCAAAATAGAAAGTGAACAGGATATTGCCTGGAAAAACAGAAGGTTAGTATTTAAGAATACAAAGATGTATGAAGTGGTGAAAGTTTTGGAAAGATGGTATGATGTGGAAATTACTGTTACTGATAGGGAAATTTTGGAAAGAACATTAACCGCAGAGTTTAGTGATAAAACGGTTGACCATGTGCTTAAAATGATATCACCGGTGGTAGACGCCAAATATGAAAAGAAAGGGAAAAGGGTGTTATTAAGGCGATCACACAATCAATAAAAATATTTTTCAAGTTTTTTAGAGGGCTGAAATGTACAATCATTTCAGCCTTTTTTATTTCCACAAATCTACAAAATAACTATTACCCAAGATACTTCTCCATTTCACTAAGGAAGTTTTCCTTGTTTTTCCAAAAGTGGCGACTATAGAATCTTCGGTAAGTCCAGTTTTTATCTCTTAAAGTAATCTGGGAATAGCCGTGAGCATCTTTAGTGGAAATACTTTGGAAATAGTAATTATCATCAGTAAGAAGTAATCTTATTTCATTCGATTTATCCAGATTAAGATCGGCAAATGGCAAGGTTGAAGAAAGTGAAAGATTGCCAAAAATAGTCTGAATCTTATTCTTCAAAAACCATTCGGAGCGATTGTTCCCATCAGGTTTGATTGTCGGACTGTATTTCCCCTCATGAATATTTAAGGCATATTGTAAATAATCTTTTAAAAGTTTTGGACCTTCATTTTTCAAATCATCCACCTTTAGTTGAGAAGGATATATACTACTCACAATTATTACTTTCTCTCTTGCCCTCGTTACGGCTACATTAAGTCTGTTTTCCCCTTTTTCCTGATTCAGGCTACCAAACTGAAGTCTAAATTTTCCCGTAGGAGAGGGGGCGTAGCCAATCGAAAATATGATAATATCCCTTTCATCTCCCTGTACATTTTCAATGTTTTTTACAAAAAGTTCGCTCCCATAATTTACCTGAGCTTCCTCGAGTAAATCCTGAATTAATTCCTGTTGTTTGAAATTGAAAGTAATTACACCTATATTTTCTACATTATTTTCAGCATAACTTTTTATCAATTCCACTACTTTTTGGGCCTCTGCCAAATTTATGTTATTCTCCCATACCCCATCCATTTTGATGTAGGAAATGGCAGATTCCTGCTTTAAAAACTCATTATAATCCGGGATTAATCTTAATTCTCCCTGGTAAAAATTCTGATTTGAAAAATCGATCAAATCTAAAGATTTACTTCTATAATGGCCTAATAGGGGAATTTGCTGAACATATTGTTTGCCCAAATCCAAAAGTGAATCTACTTCCAGAGCGGTTTCCCCATCCATTTCTTCTTCCCATCGGGGTTGGTAAAGGTCATATGGGGCCAGTTGCTTATCATCTCCGGTAATCACCACTTGTTTTCCCCGATACATGGCCGGAATACCTCTTTCTGCAAAACACTGGGATGCTTCATCGAAAATTACCAGATCAAAAAATTCCTCCATTGGGAAAACGGCAGATACCGATTCGGGTGAGGCCATCCAGCAGGGAACAAGGTTTAGTAATTCGTGGGAAAAGTTTTGTATGAGTTTTCTTATTGGCCAAATATTTCGCTTTTTACTTACCTGATGTTTCAAATCCCGATAAGTTACCATATTGTTCAGACGGTTATACTCCACCTCTTTATAAGTTCTTTCCCTCACTTTTAATAGGGCAATTTCGCTACTCAGGTCAATTTTAATGTTGATGTTTTCTTTGAGCTTTTCTTCAAGTTGCACCAGCTTTTCGGAAGAAACCGAACGCAATACAGGATATTTAGCCTCAATATGATTTATCCAGGCAATTCGGATACTATTGTCATAAATACTGGCTGATCTTCCCTTTTCCAGTTTTCCGAAATCTTCCAGCAGTCTATTTATAATCAGGTTTTCATCAGAGTTGAGATTTTCTTTGAGTTTATCAAATTCGCATAAAGAATCGAAGTCTTCCTCAAGGGATGCTATTAATTTATCTGTGGGAATACTTCCGTTTAGAATTCCATTTATTTGCTTTATAGAAAGAAACCTGGACCAGTCTTCTTTTACCAAAAGGTGGTTTTGAACTATATTCAGCAAACGGTTAATTTTTTTATAAATCTCATCGAAACTTGCCTCTTCCAGTTCAAGGTATTTTATACCATTTCTCAGAGAATTATAAATCTGTTTGGCATTTACAGCTTTCAGGTGCAGATCAAACCATTTTTGTAGTTCTTCTAAATTTCTGTTTTCAGGAATGTCTATCAGCCAGGGGGAATCGGACAATGAAGATAAATAATGTTCGAGATTCATCCTGTTGTCCAGTTTTATAATTAATGTATTTATAGGCTTGCGGGTATCTTCTAACCCATTGGCTTTTATCAATTCATCAACTTTTGCTTTTTCTTTTGAAAACAGGTTATATATTATTTTTCTAAACCATTGTCGGTTAGCTTGTTTGGCACGCTGCAATAATCCCTGCACATTTCCAATTTCTTTTCGGTCAACAGTGGCCTCAATACCTTCCACCCCAAAAGTATTGAGGGTGTTTTTTTTCATATTGGCTAACCATAAAAAGTCTGTATTTGAATACTTCAGATCATTTTTAAAATAGTTGAACACCACTGGTTCTTCTAATATTTCAAGTAGTTTCAGGAAATCCTCTTTTCTATGATGAATCCAGTCAAATTCATCGAGTTCCAGTTTCATGCTAATGATCTCCTCCACCTGCTGAGTCACCTCCTCAAAATAAGGTTTTATGGAATTGATTTTTTCAATGATCAATCGTTGATCATCAATTTGAAAGTCTTTGAAAGATACCCTGTTTGCCCAGAAATAACTCGAAATATCCAGCTTACTGTAGTAAGTGGCATAATTATCAATTTTTCGCATCACCTCATGATGATTGGAAAAAGGAAAGTTGGGATATTCCCTTCTCAGACTGATAGTCGGGAAATTTATATCACTGGTGAGGTATAATTCTTTTATGGAAATGCCGCATTCTGCAATATCAAAAAGTGCCGATTTAAATTCGTCAAGCTCCTCTACTATTTGGTCGATCTCTCGGCTTACTTTCAGAAAGTTTCTTTCCAGATAAATGGTATCGAGACTATTGTTTTCAGTCTGGAATCTTTCTAAAAGTTCGATTTGCCGGTTAATTTTTTCATAAATTAATTTCCTGTCATTTTTAAAATCGTGAATTAAAGCAGCAAAATCGTCAAACTTTTTCAGGCCCAACCTCTGGTAAACTACATCCAAGGCTGCCTTTTTTTGGCAAACGACCAACACATTTTTACCCTTAGCAATCTGATCTACAATTAAATTGCAAATCAGCTGGGATTTCCCGCTTCCCGGAGGACCCTGAATAACCAGAGACTCTCCACCTTTCACCGCTTTAATGGCTTTTTCTTGGGAAGCATCAATAGGGTATGGGGTAATTAACTCCTCTTCGTGTGAAGCCTTACCCACAAAGGTATCGTGAACCATCGGTTGATTTTTTAATTCATCAGCCGAAAGGAAGAAATCTTCCAGATCTTTTATCCTTTCGGATTTGATCAGGAAATCGTAATCAGGCATGAGATAAGAACCTGCTTCGGGGAAAATCCCCAATACAGCCTCCTGCATTAGGATTAATTCACCTGTCTCAGTCTGGTTTTTAAAGTCCGCCTTTGAATAATTAGTGAAAGCGGTGAGTGTATCTTCAAAAGTTTTCTGGCTAAAATTTAGTTCTAAGGGGGAATTCTTTAAGAGGTTGTAAAGTTCGGTTCGGAAGTCCTGGCTGTCAATGGCAGAGTAGTTAAAGTCATAATCAAGAAAACTTTCATCAAAATTCACATGATTATAGTGGGAAAAAGCCAGTAGAAAGGTTTTGTTAAATGACACGCCCACATCTTTTCTAATAGCAATTACCCAGGAATTGTTTTCAATTTTTAATTCTACCGGAAAAAATAAAAGAGGGCAACGAATTAGAGAATCGTCCAGCATTTTACCATGCACGAAGGGATAACCAACATATAAATCTTTTGCTCCTCGTTCCTCAAATATAAATTTATCGGTACGAAAAATATTCCTTAGCTGATGACTGGTGGTATTGGAATCTTTATCACGGCTGTCAATCGTACTACAAAGTTTTGTTTTCTTTTTAGAAGAAATCAGGTCTTCAATCAGATCGAACGAGGGCCGGTTATCCAGAAAATCAAAATCATGAAGATCAATAAACTGACTTTTAATTAACCTGAGCAGCAACAGAGATCTGTTTTTAGCAGTTAGGTTTGTCAGTCTTTTCTGATATATTTTGAGTGTTTCGTGCAATTTCTATGGATGTTAAAAAGGTGGACTCGATTTACTAAAATAAAAACTACAACTTCATTTTGAAAGGAAGACAATTTCCATCAGTAAAAAGATTCAGCTCCTTTTCTAAGTATAAATGATTAGGTTAAATCCACCTTGACTTTAAACAAATATAAGAATTTTACTATTTGAAAAAAGCAGGCCAATTACCATAAGTTAGAAAAAAGAAGGTGATATTTATACATTATTTAGTTTTGCAATTTATACCAATAAGAAATTGGGAAAATTCTTTTGTTCCCCCATTTTTTTGAAAAATAATGCTTTTTAAAACAAGAGGTTTAGTCCTGAATTTTGTGAAATATAAGGAAACATCCATAATTGCCAGAATCTATACGGAAGAATTTGGGTTAAAATCCTATATCATTAATGGAGTGAGGAGTAAGCGATCGAAAGTGAATAAAATAGCATTGTATCAGCCACTTACTTTATTGGATCTGGTAATTTATAATAAAGAAAGACGTGATATTAACAGAATTTCCGAAGCAAAGATTCATTATCCCTATCAGTCCATTATTTTCGATTTTAAAAAAATTACCATCTCTATTTTTCTTACAGAGGTGCTGAGCAAAACTTTAAAAGAAGAAGAGAAAAATACAGCATTATTCGAGTTTTTGTCAACCAGTTTACAAACTTTTGACCATCTGCCAGCTGACTTTGAGAATTTCCATTTGCAGTTTATGCTAAAACTTTCCCGCTACCTCGGTTTTACCATTGACACCCACCACGACCTTACTCACCAGAGAATACAACACTCAGATCACTTTGGGAGTAGTGAGATTATTGATCAAATGCTTCAGATGCCCTATACGGGTAAAATTCTCACAAATTATAAAACAAGGAACCTTATTCTGGACAAATTGCTTGGGTTTTACCAATTTCACTTCGAAAATTTTAAGGAAGTAAAATCACATGAAATATTAAGGGAATTAATTCATCAGTGAAAATTGAAGGATTCCATAATTTTTTTTGCTACCATTTCCGGAGTGATTAAAGTTACATCATCCGATTCCATCCCTTTTCCCACTACTTCATCTGCTTCAATAAATGTTGCTTTTTCTCCTATGGGCGCCCATCTACCCGGATGCATGGGTCTGTTGGAAGGATAAATCCCAAGAGCAAATTTACCCAGACCAGCGGCAATGTGTAGTGGACCAGTACTGCAGGCAATCAGGCCATTTGTTAAATCGATAAAGTTGATAAATTCTTTAAGAGAAAACTTCCCTGTGACATCAAACACATTTTCCAGTTTAAAAATCTCTGTGTTTTCATCTTTTATTTTTTGCCCTTCTTCTTTGGTGCCTGATATAAAAAAATTGAATTTTTCTTTTGGTAAAAGTTCAGCCAGATTTTGGTAGCTTTTCATGGGCCATTCTCTGGCACTTCCTTTCGATTTCGGATGCAATACAAGATTAATTTTATCGGAATTGATCAGATTTTCTATTTCCGGTTTGCCCAGTGGTTTGGCTTTTAAATTATAATATTGGGCAAGGTCTTTTTGTTGAACTTCTGTGTGAAGATTCAAACCTTTCAATAGTTTAAAGTTCAATTGAGCTTCGTGTAAGTGGGATTTTTTCCTGGAAAAATTAACAAGTTTGTTACAGTATAACCAGTGAAAAATTCGGTGACTGGTTCCAATTCTTATTTTTATGTGGCTTTTTTTGGCAATTTTAGCTAATTCTTTATCCGGGAAAACAAAAATAATAGCATCAGCATCAGGAAGCTCCCCTTTATCTATTATTTTTTCTCTATCCAGAAAACTGTCCACATTTTGGCAGGTGTTAATTACAGATTCAGTATATTTTTTTCCTATAAATAAAATTTTTAACTCAGGATATTTTAACTTTAAAAATCCAGTGAGTGGTAGGGTTAAAATGACATCGCCCAAATTATCAGTTCTACTAATTATAACTTTTTTTAACATCTGAATCAAATATGTAGTCGTACATTTCTTTAGGGGTTTCTAACTTTTTTATCTACTTATTAGTTAGGCACTTAGGTTAAATCAAGGAATTTGTCCTTAACAGGACATTTAAAAAAAACGAATTCCTTTATCTATGCCCGAGTTAGAATTTTAATTTCCCAATGTTATGACTTATATGATAGTATCGCAACCCATGATAGACCCAAAGAAAAAAGATTATTCTGAAAGAGAAAAAGTTGCAATTTTTGACACAGAGTTTATGCCACATATAGACTCTATGTATAATTTTGCCTTTAAGCTCACATTTGATGAAGAAGATGCCAAAGATTTGGTTCAGGATACCTACTTAAAAGCATTTAGATTCATAAGTTCTTTTGAAAAAGGAACAAATGCGAAAGCTTGGCTGTTTAGGATTTTGAAGAACAGCTTCATCAACGACTACCGCAAGAAAAGCAAGCAACCAGCTAAGGTAGATTACCAGGAAGTAGAAACTTTTTACAACTCAGAAAACACAGATCAAAATATTACAATAGATTTGCGTTCTGAGACTATGCAAAACAGAATTGGTGACGAAGTTACCAATGCATTAAATTCCCTGGGAGTCGATTTTAGAATTGTAATTATTTTATGTGATCTTGAAGGTTTTACCTACGAGGAGATGGCTAAGATATTGGATATTCCAATAGGAACAGTGAGGTCCAGATTGCATAGAGCACGGAATTTACTTAAAGAAAAACTGAACAAATACGCACAATCACTGGGTTATAATTAAAACTATCAATTTAACTTATTTTGCACATGGGAAAGGATAATTCTACCAAATCAGAGGGTCAGGGATGTGGCTCACGTTTCTGTAAAGAGTTTGTAGAAATTGTTCAATTAATTTTAGATGGAGAAGCATCTAAAGAACACAAGGATAGGTTCTATGAGTATTATATGGAATGTAATGATTGCATTTCTTACTACAATATTGAATCTTCTACTATTGAATTTTTAAAGAAAAAAATCGAGGAGGAAAAGGTAACTGTACCGGTTGATCTGGCTAACGAGATCAGAACCAAACTGGGAAAAACGGCCTAATTTATTGAGATGGGTAAAGGTAAAATTGTGATTTTTTCCGCTCCTTCCGGGGCGGGAAAAACAACCATTGTCAGGCATTTATTAGACAATAATAAATGCCTGACTTTTTCTATTTCTGCTACTACCAGAGAAAGAAGACACAACGAAACAGATAAAGTCGATTATTATTTCCTTACTGTTGATGATTTCAGGGAAAAACTGGCCAGAAATGAATTCGTAGAGTATGAAGAGGTTTATGATGGACTTTACTATGGCACGCTTAGAGCGGAAATTGAAAGAATTTGGGAAGAAGGAAAGCATGTAATTGTAGATGTGGATGTAAAAGGTGGCCTTAATTTAAAAAAGGCGTTTGGAGATGAAGCGCTTGCTATTTTCGTAAAACCACCAAGTATCCAGGTTTTAATTGAAAGGCTCACTTTCAGGAAAACTGAATCTGAAGAAAGCTTAAAGAAAAGGGTAGATAAAGCCGAATACGAGTTGAGTTTCGAAAAATATTTCGATAAAGTACTGGTGAACAATTCCCTGGAATTGGCTTTTGAAAATGCTCAAAAACTGGTAGATGAATTTTTAGAATCTTAAGTTCTCTGCATCTTTGATTTTTTTAGGTTGCTCAATTGTCCCTCATATGGATTAATCATTTTGGATGAAGGTGGGCATTTGCAGGTAGTTTCCAAAAAAATTTTAATCAACCGGGAAAATTCACTAAATGAAAATAGGATTATTTTTTGGGTCTTTTAACCCTATTCATATAGGACATTTAATAATAGCTAATTCTGTAGTTGAGTATGCAAATCTCGATCAGGTTTGGTTTGTTGTTTCTCCTCAAAATCCATTCAAAAAAAGCAGTAACCTATTACATGAACAGGACCGCCTGATTATGGTGAGGCAGGCGATTGCTGATAATCCTAAAATGAATGTTACGGATATAGAGTTTGGGATGCCAAAACCAAGTTATACTATAGATACGCTCACCTATCTTACTGATAAATACCCTAAACATGATTTCAAGCTTATCATTGGAGAAGATAATTTGAAAAATTTTCCAAAATGGAAAAATGCTGAAATGATCTTGCAGCATTATGGCTTACTGGTTTATCCCAGAATGAATGCGGAAGTTTCAGGTTTGGAAGATCATCCAAATGTCCAATTTTTTGATGCCCCTCAAATTGATATTTCCGCCACTTTTATTAGGAGGATGATCAGGGAAAATAAATCGGTGAAATATCTGGTGCACGAAGATGTGGAAGCTCTTATCAAACTAAAAAAATTTTTTCAGGAGTAGCTGCAATTAAGATTGAAAATTTACCGCTGATATAAGAATTACAACCAGGCAGAACTTTTGACCGTGAAAAGTGTTTTAATATTTGCTTTTAAAATTTGAAAAAATCAGGTTGCCTTATCTAAATCAATTAAATAAGTATGTCAAAAATTGTGTTTTTGGGGATAGTAGCGCTTCTCTTTGTGGCGATCGACTATTATGTTTTTCAGGGAATAAAAACTGTTGCGCAAGATCTTTCAGATTCCAATAAAAAGATCATTAATTATATCTACTGGTCAATTACAGTAATTACTTTAGGCGCATTTTTTACTTATCATTTTCTCAGTCCCGAGTGGGTTGGCAAGAATGTAAGAACATTTATCATGGTGGGGATTTTTATGAATTATTTCTCTAAAGTTTTCATGGTTTTCTTCTTACTGATTGATGATTTGATTCGCCTGGGTCAATGGATAATCAGTAGTATTGGATCAAAAGAAACAAAGGAAAGTTTACCAGAAGTCACTAATGGAATTTCCCGATCAGAATTTCTGGCAAAAACGGGTTTAATTGTGTCGTCAGTTCCTGTGGTGGGAATGACTTATGGAATTATTTCCGGTGCACATGATTATCGGGTGAGGAAGCAAACCGTAAACCTTCCCAACCTGCCATCTTCTTTCGATGGAATTAAAATTGCACAAATTTCTGATATACATTCTGGAAGTTTTTTCAATAAAACAGCGGTGAAGGGAGGTGTGGAAATGATATTAAATCAGAAACCGGATATCATCTTTTTTACCGGTGATTTAGTGAATAATAAAGCCTCTGAAGTAAAAGACTATATTGATATTTTCGGAAAGGTTACTGCACCGTTGGGAGTTTATTCAGTATTAGGTAACCATGATTACGGTGATTATGTAAGGTGGGAATCACCCCAGGCCAAAATTAAAAACCTGGAAAACCTGAAAGCTTCTCATGGGATAATGGGTTGGAATTTATTGATGAATGAAAACAAAATTTTAGATAGAAATGGAGATAAACTTGCCATTATAGGCATTGAGAATTGGGGGGCAAAAGCCAGATTCCCTAAGCATGGAAAAATGAAAGAAGCTTGCCTGGGAACGGAAGATGTGCCAGTGAAATTGCTTTTATCTCACGATCCCAGCCATTGGGATGCAGAGGTGAGACCCCAATATCCCGATATTGATATTATGTTTGCTGGTCATACCCACGGAATGCAGTTTGGAATTGAAGTGGGAGGGTTTCAATGGAGTCCGGTAAAATATATGTATGATCAATGGGCGGGTTTGTACCAAAAAGGAGAACAATATTTATACGTGAATAGGGGGTTTGGATATCTGGGCTTTCCGGGTAGGATAGGAATGCCTCCGGAAATTACCATAATGGAATTAAAAAAAGCATAAATAAAAATCAAAAAATCCTTCTCTGATCTAAAAAGGGAAGGATTTTTTATTGATATTCCATTATTTCCTGTTTTTTCTCAACCAATCAAAAATCCACTTACGAATTTCCACATAATTGCGTTAATGGTGTGGCATTGATTTTTTCTCGGGAGAGGTCAGTACCAGGTTCATACAAAAGTGGCCAGTTTCAGCCAAAAAGGCCGCTGCTTAACCACGAATTCCATGCGCATATTTTTAAACTTATTTTTTTTATTCATTTTTTGCAGTCATACCCAAGCCCAAAACTACGAGCGAGCCTTAGAGATTTGCGAGCGATATTATGAAGAGGGGAATTATAAAAAGGCTTTTGAAAAATGTGATGCCACAATCCAGCAATTAAATAAGAGAAGAATAGGATTGGCTGTAGCAAAAGCCAATTTATATAAGGCCAAATATCTTGAAGCTTTAGGAGAGTATGGTGAATTTGAAAGTATCATTTCCGTAACCCTTAAGAAAAAAGCCTACAAGGGAAAGCATAATACTTTGTATGGTAAGGCGGTGTTGGATGCTGCCTATTTGTATCTTCTTTATTCCGATATTAAAACTGCTGAAAGTTTTCTGAAATCAGCCAGGGACATACTGGCACCAGATGGTGGAGAATTAGATAAAGACGGAAATAATTGGGATAACTATTTTACCTCCCAAATGACATTTATAGAAACTTCCATTCACATAGAAAGGGGAAATTTTGCGGAGGCAGAAAAATTAATTCCCGAATTACTGGAAGCTAAAAAAAGAAGAATTGTAAGTAAAGAAAAGTACTATAATGAAGTTTCCAACAGGTTTGAGGAAAGAAAGCTGGATCCATTTAAGGAGCGAAGAAGAAAGCGGGAATATGCAGAAGTTATGACGCTGGCTGGTGATTTACAAAGACGAATTGGAAACTATGACAAGGCTAACCAATTACTCACAGAGGCTTCTATCTGGATAAAGACACATTTGAATAATAAAGACCTGGCTTACATTAAAAATCAGCAAGCCATTGCCCTTTTAATGATTGACAGAGAGGATGATGAAACTGAAATTAGAAAATCACTTGAGAAAAATATTTTTCTTGCAGAAAGAAGGCTTGGTCTTGTGCATAAAACATTCCTGGAGATTCACGAGACCTTAATTGACCACTATATTAACATCCATAATGGGAAAAGCAGGGTTCAGCAATGGGAATTCCGTACAAATACTTCAAAATATTTTGGGAAAGATAAAACTCAACACGGAATTTCTGTAAGACTAGATGCCAAAAAGGATTATTACAACCAAAACTATGAAGCATCTTTAAATGACCTGAAGGTTTTATATGAAACTGAAGGAAAAATACCTGCTAATCACAAAGAGAAGGTAAATCTTTTGGAACAATTGTATGATGTTTCCATTGCCAATGAAAAATATGACGAAGCATATTTCTATCTGGAAAAACAACTGGAAACTGTAGAAGGGATTTATGGAGAAGAATCACTTAAGTATCAATATACCGTAATGGATTTGGCAGATTACTACCTGAATTATACTAATAAGTTTGAGCTTGTAGATAGCCTGATCGATAAAACTTTTTATGGCGTTATATCCGATAAAATCTCCGAAAACCATGTGGACTATGGAAAGTTTTTAAACCAATATGCAGGATTTTATGAATTAATCGGACAGTACGAAAAGGCAAGGAATTTAATAGAAAAATATGTAGGTATAAACGAAGGCAAATTTGGTAAATCTCACATCAACTATGCCATAAGCCTGGAACGATTGATTGATCTTGATTTAAAAGTAGGGGATTTTAAAGAGGCAGACAAAAACATCAATTTAATGCTCGAAATTTTTAAAAATGAGTATAACAGGAAAACAAAAACCTATGAATATTCTCAGGCTTTGGAAACTTCAGCCAGGTATTACGCCATGATGGGGCTATTTGATCAGGCGCAATCTTTCCTGTCTAAATCGAGCAAGTTGTATAATAAATCTATAAATGCTAAGGCGAATTCTTCAGCTGTGGACGAGCTGGCCTATTTGTATATAAAAACAGAAAGATTTAAGCAAACGGAAGAAATGCTTAATGAGGCATTGCAGGTACGACTGGAAAGATATGGGGATTCATCAAGATTTTTAATTACTCCTTATAATCAACTGGCAAGGCTGGCTCAGATCCATGGGGAGTATGTAGAAGCTGAAGAGTTGGTAAATAAAGCTCAAAAAATTGCCGAAAATATTTTTGGCGATTCCTCTTTTCAAGTGACAGAGAGTTTGTTGATAAAAGCGGTGATTGATAATGCAATTGGTGATTATGAAGGTGCTGAAGAAAATATAAAAAGAGTGATTGGTATTGAGGAAAAGCTTTTTGGGAAGCATCATATCGAACTGGCAAATTCTTATACTCAACTGGCACTTACCAAATTTTATAATGGGGAGGAACTTGATGAAATTGAGAAACTTTTAGAAAGGTCGAACAAGATCATCGCAGACAATCTGGGGGAAAACAACCCGATCTATGCCGAATCCCTTAAAAATCTGGCACTAGTAAATACGGAAAACGAGAAATTGGAACTGGCTTTTTCAAGATTAAAAACAGCAGATAATATCTGGAAACAAAAATTGGGTACTTCTCTGAATATCAATAGTGCTGAAATTGAAATGTTAATTGGAGATATTGAGATTAAGAGGGAGGATTTTAAAGGAGCAAAGGAGTACTTTGAAGACTCCAGGAAATCATTTTCCAAGATTTTCAATACCGAACATCCTTCTTACATCAAATCTACGGCAAAATTGGGCCGGTCTTATTATTTGTTAGATGATTTTAAAAAGTCCAAAAAGTATACGAATGAAGTACTGAAAAAATACAGGAATAATATCCATGAATTTTTCCCTGCATTAAGTGAAAGAGAAAAAGCCAAATACTGGCAATTAATGAAACATGATTATGACTTTTATTCCAACCTTGTTTTCTCACAATCGGAAAAAAGAAAAGGAAAAAAACTAATTGGCCAGGTTTATAATAATACGCTGGAGACCAAATCTTTGCTTTTAAGTTCTTCTATAAAAGTGAGAAATCAGATTTTGAATAGTAATGACTCCACACTAATAAAGAATTATGAATCATGGATTGATAAAAAAGAAGATCTTACAAAAGCTTTGGCGATGAACAATGACCAACTGAAAGAAGGGAGTATTGATATAAAGCACCTGGTGAAAGAAATTGAGGATGTGGAAAAAGAGCTGAGTGCCAAGTCAGGTTTTTTTGAGAAAAAGAAAAAGGAAACCACATGGGAGGATGTAAAGAAAGCTTTGAAACCGGGGGAAGCCGCTGTAGAAATTATCAGGCATCATTATTTTGATAAATCGTTCACAGATTCTGTTGTTTATTCAGCCTTAATTATTACTCCTAAAAGCAAGAGGCCTGAATTAATATCTCTTCCAAATAGTAACTTATTGGAAACTAATTACTTAAGGTATTATAGATATTGTATCATTTATAATATTAAAGACGAAAACTCTTATACCAATTACTGGAAACCCATCCATGATGCTTTACCGGAAAGCTCTAAAATTTACCTTTCAAGTGAGGGCGTTTTTAACCAGATAAATTTGGAAGCGATGGTCCATGAAGATGGAAATTTTGTAATCGATCATAATAATATTGTGCTGGTAAGTAATACCAGGGATTTGGTGAAGGAGGAGGAAAGTACTGTTGATAATGTCCAAAGTAAAGAAGTAGCGCTTTTTGGAAATCCTGTTTTTTATAAAGATTTAAAAGAAGAAGAATTTGATATTTATAATGATAGAAAAATTTCCCAGCTTCCGGGAACAATGGTTGAAGTCAAAAAACTGGAAGAATTCTTAAGGTCGGATGCAGGAGAAGTGCCAGTCTCTTATATGCACAAGCAGGCCACTGAGGAAAGGGTGAAAGAGCTGAAAAGCCCAAAAATATTTCATATTGCCACACATGGATTTTTCCTGCCAGATACTGAAGACAACAAAGAAAATATACTTGATAATCAGAAAGTGGTGAATAATCCCTTGTTAAGATCTGGATTACTATTGAAGAATGCAGGAGATCTGATGGAGGATGGAAATGTTTATAGTTTCAATAAAGAAAATGGAGTATTGACCGCATATGAAGCTATGAGTTTAAATCTGGATAATACTGAGTTGGTGATTTTAAGTGCTTGTGAAACTGGTAGAGGAGAAAATAAAGTAGGTGAGGGGGTATACGGTCTTCAAAGAGCTTTACTTGTGGCGGGGACAAATTCTATTATAATGAGCTTGTTTAAAGTTTCGGATGAGGCTACACAGAAACTGATGTTGTATTTCTACAAGAACTGGCTTGAAAAGAAAATGGATAAAAGAACCGCATTTATAGAAGCCAAGAAAGAATTGAGAAAAGAATATAAGGACCCCATATTCTGGGCGGCTTTTATTATGATTGGCTCAGTATAAAAAACTTTGATTTTAGATTATAACTCCCAATCCCTCTGAAACCAGAGGGGTTGGGAGTTCTTTTTTCCTCCATTTATCATAAGTTAATTTCTACTCTTTGATTTTGGTATTAATTATAGTTGAGTTCCAGTTCATCTATGATTAACTGGCTATCAATGGCACCCGCAAAGTTATTTCCATTAAAACTTGAAGATGCCACAAAGGTGATATGAGTAGGTAAAATGAATCCTACGGAATCTCCAGTGACATATTTTCCATTTGGTGGTTTCATAAATTCAGGGAAGGAATTATCAAGCTCACCATAGATAAATTGAACTTCTAAGTCTTCTGGGTTTTCTATTATTTCATCACTTCTGAACCAGGCTGTAGCCAGCCTTTGCACTTCATTGCTTTTGCGTACCTCCAATAAGGCATAAATATCGCATTGATCATCAAAATTCAATAAGTTCCCGTTTTTATCCTTATTTTCAGGTCCCGGCTGATAAGTATATTTTAATTTAAAACTATTTGGCCTTCCGGAAAAAGGAGTCCCAAATTCGATGGCAGCTGCAGGGTTGGAAAGGTCAATTTTATCGGGATTAAATTTTCCAGTATAGATGGAACCTGCTGAAATTGGAGCGCCAAAACTACCTGATAATTTACCGTTATCTAACGTAATCATGTTTGCGGCCAGGTTTCCATCAGAAATTTCAATTGGAGTAGTTGCCAATAATCCAAGTATATTCGTTCCCGGATTTCCTGTTCCCCAAACAGTTGTCTCTGCATTTTCTCCCGGTTCATAGTATCCCCCACTGGTTTTGTACCATACATTAAAATCACTGTTTGGAATTTGTGGAGTGGATGAAGCTACATTTGAAAAAATTTTCCAGATTGTTAAAGTTCCATCCTCTGCGGTGATATTAAAAGTAATAGAGTCATTAAGGTTGATTTCATCACCTACATTTTTATCGGATTTGGCAAAGGAAGAAAGGGTAAGTTTTTGAATGGAGACTTCTGAAATATCTACCCCTCCTGGCATTTCAATGATGATCTCCTTGGACTGGCTTTTTATAATTGCCTGGCTGGCCTGGTTTTCTATTTCTATTTCTTTTATTTCACCAAAAGAAGACAAACCAAAAAAATCTTCTTCCAAACATCCATTTAAAACAATGCTTCCGGTAATGAGGATCAAAGAAATTAATTTTACTGAAATTATTTTCGAAAAATGATTATCGCCTGTCATACTTTATTAGGAAAATGTTTATTCGAAGATTAAAAAATGAAAATACAATGAATGTTATGGTTTTTTCGCACCAAAATAATAAGCCAGTCCCAGATTTAGGGATAGAAGATTAATACTGAAATTAACATTATTTTTTGTGGTACGGGATGACTCCGTTTCATTTGTTTTTGTGTCTTGCACAGTGAGTTCATACCCAATTAAATTATTAAGTTGTACTTCAAAACAGAAGTTTTCAATAGCAAAGAAGGTAATTCCAGGGCTTAAGCCCGCAGTAAATTTAAATTCATTGGTAAAACTTTTTTCTATTACATCCTGGTTTCTAATATTTCTGGTAAGTATATTTCCGAAGCCAAAACCAAACCCTAGTTCATTAAAAAGGCTTAGCCTGTGGTTTTTAGTGAGAGGAAAATAGGTCTTAATAAGTGGTACAATTCTACCTGAACTCGAAATATTTTGTCTGGTTAAAGTATCTGTACTTTGTTGAACTACCTGTCCGGAAAATCTGTCCCGGGAATAGATGAAGTTTGCCCCCACCATTACATAGTTTCCAATGAAATAACCTCCTTTAAAAGTTAGATCATAATTTAATTCATTCCCTGCAATCACCCTTTCGAGCAGTTTTGGAGTATTATCAAATTTTTCATCTGTTAGTGAAAATGCTAAACCAACATACCAGTTTTTTTTTGCAAAAGGACTGAAGCCATGATCATAGTAGTTGGACATTAAATCATAAGGGTTTTTACTTTTTATAGAATCCTCTGATTGAGCCTGACTGAAACTTACGGATAATATAAAAATGGATAAAATTAGGTAGAAAAGTTTCATGGAATGTGGGCAACTAATTTGAAAGGGTAAAAAATTATAAAAGTATGGAGCAAAATCGACCATTCGTAGCCGAAAGGTTTAACTTTAAACAACACCATAATGTTAAATTAAAAACTTTTGATCGCAGTCCACCTTTTGGCTGTAAATTTTCTTTCTTTTAATTTTAATTCCTCCTAATGAAACTAAATTTTAAGCTGTTTTTTGTATAATCTTATTATGGAGCATTTTTAATGGCATGAATCTTCTCTTTTGCTGAAAAATATCCATGGTAAAAAATTTGTTTGGCGTTAGGCCAGTCAAAAATATGGTGGGAAAAGACCTGCTGGGGTTCTATTACAAGGTTACAGCATTTTAGTCGGTTTTCAACATTATTCCATATGGTAAGGTCAAATACTCTTTCTCCAATCTCCTTTAATCCCTTCACATTTTCAACTTCTCCATAAGGATTTACATTTACCCCAATAAGGTAATCACAATTACCCATGAGTGGCTCTACTGGCAGATTATTTAAAACTCCTCCATCCACATGGACCTGATTATTGATGGTTACCGGATTAAAAATGAGTGGAATTGCAG
This sequence comes from Flexithrix dorotheae DSM 6795, assembly GCF_000379765.1. GTDB lineage: Bacteria > Bacteroidota > Bacteroidia > Cytophagales > Flammeovirgaceae > Flexithrix > Flexithrix dorotheae. The sequence continues at coordinate 392,901 of NZ_KB903476.1, read as the reverse complement.
AAGAAGCAACTACAGGTTCAATAAAATCGCCTTCCGAAAAAATTTGAAATTTCCCTGTATTTAGGTTAGTAGTGCAGATAAACATGGGCAGGTTTAATTCTTCAAATCTGGAAATATTGAGGTGCTTTATCAACATTTTCCTCAAAAAGGTTAACTCAGACAAGCCTCCCTTTGGAAGACTGAACCCGCCAAATATTTTCACAAAACTTGTTTCGGAAACTATTTCCAGCATTTTTAAAGGAGGAATTCCGGCTGCATACATAGTCCCAACGATAGCCCCCATACTCGATCCGGAAATGATTGAAGGTTTAATACCAGCGTCTTCCAGGGCATTAAGTACTCCTATATGGGCAATCCCCCTAGCTCCACCACCACACAAACAAATTCCAATTTTCTTTTCCATTTTTTAAAAATTTGAGGATTCTATTTTGTCCCTTTTTTACAACCCTTTATAATTGCCCGAATTAATGCTTATTAAGCCAGTTGAAAAATGAAATTATACCTTATTCCTAGTCCGATTGGGGAGAATAATTCAGATTTACTTCCACCAATTGTCCATAAAATTATTGCTGAAACGAAATATTACCTGGTAGAAAATGAACGCACCACCAGACGTTTTATAAGCAGTTTAAACCTTAATCTTAATATAAGGGAATTGGTATTTTTCCGTCTGGACAAAAATACAAAAACGGCTCAAATAACAACTTACTTTAGTCAGATTCCCAAAGATGAAAATGTTGGGGTAATTTCGGAGGCAGGTTGTCCGGGTATTGCTGATCCTGGAGCGCTGGCAGTAGCGTTTGCCCATCAGCATAATATTGAAGTAGAACCTGTTACAGGCCCGTCTTCTATATTTTTGGCGTTGATGTCAGCAGGATTCTCAGGGCAGAATTTTGTTTTTCATGGCTATTTGCCAATAGAAAAAACTCCTAGAACTGCCTTCATAAAAAAGATGGAAAGTGAGGTAAACAGAAGCGGACAAAGTCAAATATTTATGGAAACTCCTTATCGCAATAATGCCTTATTTCAGCTCATGATAGAGGTGGGAAATCCATCCACAAGACTTTGCATCGCTAGTGATATTTCAGGACCACACCAATTGATCAAAACCCAGAACCTTTCTGAATGGAAAAAGGAAAAAGTTGACTTAAATAAAAAACCAACAATTTTTTTAATTGGTTAAAATCCTGGAATTACATGAAATAGAAATTAAGAAACTTTTTCTAAAGCGGAAATTTTTTCCAAATGCGCTATGTCATTTCTTTTTTCAACGGAATATTTGCCATTTTCATAATTTAATAAATACAGACAAAGATTCCGGTGTTCAAATTGGTCCATTTCTTTCAATTCAACATTAAGGAGAAGACAAAGTAAAATTCTAATGGCCCTTCCGTGCATGCATACCAGGATGTTTTTCTCATGGTCATTTTCCATTAAATACTTCCATGCGGTTTTTTGCCTCTCCTGAACTTCGGCAGGACTTTCACCTCCAATTACTTTCTGCGAATAATCACCATTCTGCCAGGCCAAGAGCATATTAATGTATTGTTCATTGTCGGAGTCAGTAATTCTTCTCCCTTCTTTATGTCCCCAGCTAATTTCATTTAGCCCCCAAAGTTGTTGCCAAGGCAATCCTTTTTGGATAAACTGATCAACCGATTGATGGGTTCTCTTTAATTTGGAAGTATAGATTTTATCAAAAGTAATATGAGCATAATGATCATAAAATGCCTTTGCCTGAGCATTTCCAAGCTGATTTAGGCTGGAATCAATCCCACTGCCCTGAACCATTCCCTTTTTATTGAAATCGGTTTCTCCGTGTCGAATTAAATATATTTTTTTGCTGGCCAATGTAATTGAATTTAAAGGGTTGAAAAGAGATTATAGACTGAATTTTTACGTAAATAACTGATTAACAACTAGCTAATTGCAAAAAATATTAGCTTAGAAGAAAAAAAAAGCAGTTATTTGCATCTCCTCGTTAAATTTTCCGCAAAAGTACTTTTTAAATATTTTATTTCTTCAGAAAGTTCTATTTATTATTAATTTTTTATAATCTGATAAACAATTTTTTAATATGTTCAATTCAAATGTTACCCTGGAATACATTAATAAAATGAAAAAAAATATGGTGACACATTTGGGTATCGAATTTACCGAGGTAGGAAAGGACTTTATTTCTGCAAAAATGCCGGTAGATCACCGAACTCAACAACCTTTTGGAATTTTACATGGGGGGGCATCTGTGGTATTAGCTGAAACCCTGGGAAGTGTGGCGGCTAACTGTTGTATTGATAATGAAACTAAAGCTGCGGTTGGTTTGGAAATTAATGCCAATCACCTCAAAAGTGTAAGGTCAGGTTTTGTGGTAGGCAAGGTTACGCCTTTTCATTTGGGAAGGAGTACACATGTCTGGCAAATTGAAATAAGAAATGAAAGTAATGACCTGGTTTGTGTAAGTAGAATTACCATTTCAATTATTGACAGAAAATAAAATGGGTTACTTTTTGGAGATTTATCAATAACTAAAGTACTGGAACTTACCATGTTAATAAATAATCAACAAGCCTGATACTATCTGTGGTACAAGGATAGTTAAAAGGATTACTAACAATATTTATATTGTATTCCACCTAATTGGTAGTGGAGCTTAGGAAAATGATAATTTGATTTATCATTTTGATTAACACATCAAGAATATATGAATTTAAAACGGGCTGCAATTTTTTCAGGTGCTTTTCTTGCGATTTTTTTTACCTGGGGAGCTTATTCCAGCTACCTTTTTCTTCAGGAAATTACTACCTATGATTCCGTCTCCTTAGAAAAAAGCAGGAATGAATTCAAAGAAAAATTTAAGGTAATTGGAGTTGGAGCACCATCCGATTATGGATTTAACAATTCTATTGAGATAAAATATAATTCTTTTGATGGAACCCAGCTTAGTGGCTGGTTGATCAAAAGCAGTAAGGTAGATGCTAAAAAGTGTATAGTATTAATTCACGATCGTGAATCGAATCGTATCGAAATGCTGAAATATCTTCAGTTAATAAAAGATATAAAATTAGAAAACGAATACCATATTGTATTGCCAGACTTAAGGAACTCGGGAAATTCTGAAGAGGGGGAAACCCTAATGGGTTATAAGTTTTCTGAAGACATCACTGCCCTGGTTGGATTGCTGAATACTCAACTGAAGATAGAAGAGGTAACTTTGTATGGAGTTGGAATGGGCGCCATTAGTGCGGCTATTGCCGTTAGAAGAAGAGATTTACAAGGTTATTTACAGGAAAAAAACGTATATGTAACCTCGTTAATTCTGGATAGTCCTTACAGCAATGTGAAGGCTCAAGTCCAGAGAAATGGAAATGCTTATGCTGAAATAATTCAGAATGTTGCTTTTTACCTTTTTGATAATCGGGTGGAGGGATATCTGGATTATATGCGCTTGGGAGCTTTGCTAGATCAAGTAGACCAGCAAGTACTGATTTTGCAAAATATAGGAGATGAAATTACTCCTACAGATTTACTGCTTTCGGAGCTCAACGAAAATAATTGGGTGAAACTGGAGCTTTTTGATGGTGATGAACATGGAAATATTTATCCTCACCCTAGTTATAAAAATAAATACCTGAAATTAGTTAAGGACTTCTTCAATGAGACAAATTAACATATTGCATGGAATGATGTTAATCTCCACCCTGGGCAACCACCAAATCACTCTCATCCCATTTGGGAATTATTATCTCTGTTAAAACCTTCGAATTTTCTACATTTGAAATGGAAAACTTTGCCTTTTGATGGTAAAGAAGATCTAATCGCTGCCTGGTACTTTTTAATCCATAGCCTTCCTTTCTTTCCATTTTCGGCTCATATTTTCCTGTATTGCGGATATTGAGAACCAGACAATCATTTTGAATTTGGGTTTCAATATCAATTTCCCCACCATTTTTAAGTTTGGCAATGCCGTGTTTTATGCCATTTTCCACCAGTGTTTGGATCATCATGGGAGGGACTTTGTATTTTGGGGAATTGACATCAATATTATACCTCACCCTTAGTCTCTCTTCATACCGAGTACTTTCAAGGGCAAGATAATCCTGTACGATTGCCAGTTCTTCATTGAAAGGAATCACCTTTTTTCTATCCATCATCATGGAATTTCTCAAAATATTTGAAAGTTGATTGATGGATTCCTTCGCTTTATCCGGGTTTTCACCAATTAGGGCTCTCACAGAATTTAGGGCATTAAAAATAAAATGCGGATTGAGCTGGGATTTTAACTGATTAAGTTCAAATTCATTAATTAATGCTTCCCATTTCAGATTTCTATTATAGCTTGAAACATAATGGTAAAGAAAATATCCTAATCCCCAAAAAAAGTAAAACATCATTAGGGATATTACATTCTGTATAATAGCACTTGAATCGAGTGAATAAGATTCCCTCCGAAAAATATAAATTGAAAGTAAATTTATCGGGGTAGCGAGAATGGAAACAATGATTGTACTGACAACAATTCTGATTAGTAATTTAAAAAACAGTAATTTCAGCCAGCTATATTTTAAAATTATGTACCTGTATAAATGGGAAACCAACATCAAGCCACCCATAGTAAAAGTTGTATCAACTACTAATGGAAAATCAATTGGGTTGTCCTGAATAGCTTCGGTGAGTATGGTGAAAATTCCAACAAATCCCCAAAAACTAAATTGACAGATCCAGTACAGAAGGTGCTTATCTATAGAAAAAGTAAATGGTAGTTTCATCATTCTAGTAGTTTTAATATTTTTCTTGGGTAAAAAACCGCCATGGAAATGGAAGAATGGTGGATCAACTTTTCTAAATCAGGATTTTTTTGGTAAAACAGATCCCAACATTTCCTACTTAATTTTAGGTTATAAATTTAGAAAAACCATCAAGTTTTTGATAAAAGGTCGCTTAGTCCCTCTAAATAAAATATTATTTTAATACACCCACAGGATATTGCATAGTGGCGCAATGGAGCGATCCTCCCTGAGTGATTAGTGCACGGCAATTAATTCCTAATACCTCTTTTTCTGGAAAGCATATTTTCAGGGTCTCAAGTGCAGGTTTATCTTCTTCCAACCCATATTGTGGAACAAAAACAGTTTGGTTGAAAATCAGGAAATTGGTATAACTTGATGGCATCCGGTTACCCTTTTTTCCCAAGCATCTTCCAAGGTAAAGCGGATACAATTTGTAGGGCTTTCCTTTAGAGGTAAGGAAAGTTTTCAGCTGATCTTCCATTTTTTTTAATTCAGCATAATGAATATCATTTTTATCCGAACAGGAAGTATAAACTATAGTGTTTTCATCAGTAAATCTCGCCAGCATATCAATGTGAGAGTCGGTATCGTCCCCTTCCAAAAATCCATAATCTACCCAATGGATTTTTTTTGCGCCAAAGTCCTCCTTTAATTTCGCTTCAATCTCTTCTTTGGATAAATGTTCATTTCTGTTGTTGGATAAAAGGCAATTTGAAGTAGTAAGAATTGTTCCTAATCCATCAGAATCGATAGCTCCTCCTTCCAATACCAAATTTATTTTCCTGTGAATACCAGGTTTGAAAAATCCGGAATTGGCTATGTTTTTGGAAATTTGGTTATCAAAATTAGCAGAAAACTTTAACCCCCAGCCGTTAAAAGTATAGTCTAAAACTACAGGATTGCTATTTTCAAAAATGGTAATACCTCCATGGTCTCTGGCCCAAATGTCATTGGTTTTCGATTCGATAAGAATAATATTTTTCCAATTACAGCTTTTTAGCTTCGTCTTCACTACATCTCTATTCTGGCAAACCAGGATTAAGTTTCCCCTTTCGCTTATCAGATGCGCAAAGTTTTGAAACCAGGCAGTTACATGCTCAAATTCCTCTTCCCAAATAGAATGATCATGTGGCCATGTTATTTGAATAGCATCTGCTTTTTCCCACTCAGCCGGAAGTCTTTTTGCTAAAGTTTTCATAATTGTTCTTCAAAAAATAAAAGCCATTCTTTGTAGAATGACTTTTTAATTTATGATTCTTTTCTGTTTTTATACCTAAACACAAATTGATTAATTTCTATTCTACTCTAATCACTACTCCATCACTTGTAGGGTGTCCTACACAGGCTAGAATGTAGCCTTCTTCAATTTCAGATTCAGATAAACCATCACTTTCTGTCATCTTCACCTCTCCTTCTAATTTTCGGCATCTACATGCAGTACATAAACCACTTTGGCAGGAAAAAGGCATATCCAAACCATCATCCAGACCAGCATCTAAAATACTCTGATCAGGTTTAACTTCAAACTTGTGCGGTTCTTCGTTAATAATTACAGTAACTTCTCTTACTTCTAAATTTCCAAGTTTTTCGAGTTCTTCCTCCGATTCATTTGAAGAGGTAAAACTTTCTTTATGAATTTTATTTTTAGGTACTTTTAATTTTTTTAAGCCTTCTTCCACTTCTTCCATCATTCCTTCCGGTCCACACATGTAGTATTCTGTTGCCTCCGGATCAAGTTTGGGTAAAAGATTAAGCGCATTTAGGGTAATTGTTCTGTCAATTCGCCCTTTATAGCCTGACCAACCATTTTCTGGTTGGCTCAAAACGTTAATAATATTGAGCTTATTACCAAACTTTTCTTTTAAAGCATCGAGGTTTTTCTTAAAAATAATGGCATCCTGTTTCCTGTTTCCGTAAATAAGTGAAACGGTACTTTCCGGCTCTCCGTTGAGTGCCGATTTTAGAATTGACATTAAAGGAGTAATTCCACTTCCGGCCCCAAATAGGACGATGTGTCGTTTGGCCTGCTTGTTTGGCTCAAATACAAAGTGGCCCATGGGTGGTAACATTTTTATACTATCGCCTGCTTTTATTTTGTCATTTAGAAAATTTGAGGCTAGCCCACCATCCACTCTTTTCACAGTTACAGCTACAGTTGGGTCCAATGAAGGAGCACTAGACATTGAGTAGGAACGGCTTACCTTTTCACCATTTATCTCAAGATTAAGAGTTAAAAACTGGCCTGATTTATATTTGACCTTTTTAAATAATGGTTGTTTGAAGTGGATGGTAACTGTATCGCTGGTTTCCTGCTCAACTTTTTTTACTTTGAGCGTAATATGATCCCTCATTAGACTTTTTTATTTTTTTGACGCAAATTTAAAATAAGATAACCAAACTTAAGAATGGATTGAATTTTTCCTTTAAAATGTCAGTTAAAAGACCGAATTTAAATCAATATTGTTTTCATGGCCTACAGAAAATATTCAAGTAAGGAAGTTTAGTCTGATAAAATATTTGAAACTCTGTATGTACCGGTATCCTGGGGCTTTGAAAACTTTTTAAATTTAAAACCAGTTTAAAAATCAAATACCTATGCGATATTATTTCAACCAAAAATACCCTTCATATGAAATGGGCTGCAGTAAGGTAGTTTAAAGGAAGCTTGATTCAGCATAAGTTTTAATATTAACGCTTTGAAATACAACCAACTTTTAAAAATAATTGCCAAAGGAGAATCCCAAACACTTGATTTTAAGAGGACAATCTCCCATAAATATAAAATTGCAAAAACCCTGGTGGCCTTTGCTAATACAAGAGGTGGACGGCTGTTAGTTGGAGTTTCCGATGATAAGCAAATTTTGGGAATAGATCCTGAAGAAGAAAAGTTTAGTTTAGATGAAGCCGCCTCCTATTTATGTAAACCTCCCATTCAATTAGAGTATTTTGAATTTGAAAATAAGGAACGGAAGGTAGTTTTAATAGTTAAAATTTCTTCCAGTAATGAAAAGCCTCATTCTGCATTGGATAAAAGTGGAAATTGGAATGTTTATGTAAGGGCAAATGATAAAAGTATTTTGGCTGGGAAGCAAACTATTAAACAATTGGATGGGATTGGTCCGGGAAGCGCTCCTAAAAATTTAACTCCAAATGAGAAAAAACTTTACGCCTATTTAAAGGAAAAGGAAAGAATTACAGTAAAGCAATTTTCCAAACTGGTAAATATTTCAGAGAGAAGGGCAAAAAGAAATTTGATTGACCTGGCTAATAAAGGCTTTTTGTTTCTCCATGATTTTCAAAAGGAAGACTTCTACAGTCTTGCTTAAGGTTTTATATAAAAAAACAGAAGGCAAAAATTATTCTACCTTCTGTTCAAACATATGATTAAATTCAATTGTATTCTAATTTTTTAGTGCTTCCAGCTCGGCATCTTTTTCCTCCATTTTTTGCTGTAAAACTGATAGTTTCTCCTCCAGGCTTTTTACCAACTTGTCTTTTGCTTCTATCTCCTTTTTAGTTTTGGCTGCCTCAGTTTTGCGAATCCTGTTCATCTCCTTTTTTGCAATTTCCAAAACACTGACTTTCTGTTGCAATTCCTTTTGAAGTCTGGTTTGACTTTCCTGTGTAGCCTGAAGTTCTTCCAGGTTTTGGCGCATCTCTTCCTCTTGTGCCCGGAGCTCTTCGCTTTGTTCCTGCTGCCTTTCCAAAAGTGTTTTGGTATGTTCGTTGGTTTTTGTACTGGAAATTGAGGAAGCAATATTTTCTCCTAATTTTTCAAGGAATTCGATTTTGTATTTATCAATAATTTCAAAGGAAGCCAGCTCAATTATACCATAAACCTCCTCATTAATTTTTAATGGAATAAGGATCAGGTTTTGTGGGTTAGATTCACCAAGTCCGGAAGTAATGTTGACATAATTATCTGGAACTTCGGTGAGGTAAATAGTCGCTCTTTCTAAAAAGCATTGGCCAATTAACCCCTGTCCTAAGCTGACAGTTTTCTCTACAAACTTTTTCCTGTCGTAAGCATAACATGCTTTCAATTCAAGGAAATTATCCTCTTCATTTTCAACCTGATCATTTAGAATGAAAAGTCCTCCCTGAACAGCTCCTATATATTTGACCAGGTTGCTCAGAATATTATTACTCAATTCTTCAAGGCTTTGATTATTTTCCCTAAGAATTTCTGCAAATTTGGCTAATCCTGTAGTAATCCATGACCTTTCCTCTTCCTTTTCTGCAATTTCTTTCATTTTATCTCTCATTCTCAAAAGGGATTGTGCGAGGCTGTTACCAAACCTGGAAAGGCCTTGATCGAGATTGTTGTATTTTATTTCTAAATTTCCATTGCCAATTTCATTTATAAACTGTTGCGCATTTTTTTCATCAAATAGCAGATCATTAAATGTCGTGGAAATTTGATTGAGTTCGTTGTTCTTGAAATTAACCGGTATGGGATCTAATTTACCTTTACTAATTTCATTAGCCTTTTGTGAGATAATTTTTAGTGAATTAAGAAATTTTGCATTAAAATACCATGCGGTAAAGCATACTATAAACATAGTCCCTGCAATGGAAATATAGGTGGTGAAATTATTTCCGTAAAATAAAGAAACAGGAACAAGTAGCAGTAAAAAAATTATTGCGCCAAATAAAAAAAATAGAGTATTATTTCTTGAATGGGGCTGTTTTGTGTGGATGATAGCATTTCTCATAGCTATTTGATAGAAATTATTTGGACTGATTAACTTTAATAATCCTCTAACGGGGTGTGTTGGGCTTAATTTTATAAATTCCCGGAAAAAAGTAAAATATTCTACAAAATGCTTTAAGGCGGCATTCCATATTTTGAAATTAACATTTATATTAAAATAAAAAAATCGGATAGACATACGGGCTTTTCCTTCAGAAAATAAAAATTAGTAAGCTTAAAATCAGGGAGTTGAGGAATGTTTTCATAAATGCAATTCAGAAAGGATTATTTATGTTATCTTGAAGTTGTTCCAAGATTTATTTTACTTTAATAATCAGAAATAGAAAGTAAAACAAGGCAATTTTGTAGACTTAAGTCCGGCATCTAAATCAGAAATTATGAAATTAATAAAGGGTGATATTACCAAACTAGAAGTGGATGCAATTGTAAATGCGGCAAACAGTTCTTTGCTAGGAGGCGGTGGTGTAGATGGTGCTATTCATAAGGCTGGTGGACCTGCCATTCTGGAAGAATGTTATGCCATAAGGGCAAAACAAGGAGGCTGCAAAACTGGAGAGGCTGTGATTACCACAGGAGGAAAATTACCCGCAAAGTTCGTGATTCACACTGTTGGTCCGGTTTGGAATGGAGGGAAAAATAATGAGTCCATGCTGTTAAAAAGCTGTTATGAGACATCTTTGGAATTAGCTATTGAGCATAAGGTAGAATCAATTGCTTTTCCAAACATTAGCACAGGAATATACCGTTTCCCCAAAAAAGAAGCTATGGAAATTGCCATTAGTACAGTTAAGAAATTTTTTAAAAAAAGGTCTGAACAGATCAGCGTAATTTTTGTTTGTTTTGATGAAGAAAATTTCCAGCTATATCAAAAGGGCCTAAGTTAATAGTATTACATGGCAATTTTTTCTGGATATAAACTATATAATCTTAGGGAATAACATGATTAACAAAGATCTTTTTCCATGATTTTTTGAATAAAATATGCCTTTCTCCATTTACAATTTGGAAAAATAAGGTTATATTTATTATATATTTGCGAATTAATTTAATAGTATCACTTTAAAGTTTAACATTATCAAAAAGTATAATAGACCTAATTCAAACGAATTACAATACCGGATAAATGAAAGGATAAAAGTGAGGGAGGTTAGACTTGTAGGGGAAAATATTGAATCCGGAATTTTTCCAACTCAGGAAGCCCTCAGACTGGCAAGAGAGGAAGGCCTGGATTTAGTAGAGATTTCTCCTACTGCAAAGCCACCTGTTTGTAAAATAATAGATTACTCTAAGTTCAAGTATGAACAAAAGAAAAAGCAGAAAGAACTAAAGGCCAAAGCTCATAAAACTGTTCTTAAAGAAATAAGATTTGGACCTAATACGGATCAGCATGATTTGGATTTCAAAACCAAACATGCAGAGAATTTCCTGAAAGAGGGGAACAAAGTGAAAGCATATGTTCAGTTTTATGGTAGAACTATTATTTACAAAGACAGAGGCAGGGCTTTACTTGAAAAATTTGCCGCCTCATTAGAGGATGTGGCTAAAATCGAACAACCTATCAAACAAGAAGGTAGAAGGATGATATTAATGTTATCTCCAAATAAATAGCCCTTTTCTATTCCCGGAAATTTTTTTTAGAAATAATTCACAGCAAGGTATCTGGAAATTATAAAAGATATTCAGTGACTTTGCTGTGATTTTTTATAATTAAATACTATTTTTGCAAACCTAAAAAATCAGAGTTGATTTTTTGGAAAATAATAGTTTATAAAAACTTTATTAAAAAATGCCAAAAGTAAAAACTAAGTCAGGGGCAAAAAAGCGATTTAAACTTACCGGTACAGGTAAAATTAAAAGAAAGCACGCTTTTAAAAGTCACATCCTGACTAAAAAAGAAACAAAACAGAAGCGAAACCTTACCAAAATGGGATTGGTTCATAAGACTGATGTTGGCAGAGTAAAGGATATGCTTAATATCTAATCTGCAAAAAAATTAATTTATTATTTACAATTTAAAACTATTTTAAGATGCCTAGATCAGTTAATCATGTTGCTTCTAGAGCCCGCAGAAAAAAAATCTTAAAGTTAGCCAAAGGTTACTGGGGGAGAAGGAAAAATGTATGGACCGTTGCAAAAAATGCAGTGGAAAAAGGGTTAGTATATTCTTACAGGGATAGAAAGCAAAAGAAAAGAAGTTTTAGAGGATTATGGATTCAAAGAATCAATGCTGCAAGTAGAGCGAATGGTTTATCCTATTCTCAATTTATTGGAAAAATTCATAAAGCTGAAATTAATCTAAACCGAAAGGTATTAGCAGATTTAGCAATGAACCATCCTGAGGCTTTTAAAGCTATTGTGGATAAAGTAAAATAAATGAAATTTTTAATTTGGGTGTAAAACGTAGAAACTATGTTTTACACTTAGATTTCTCAATATAAAAAAGCTCCATTTTTGTTAACAAAAATGGAGCTTTTTTTATTATCATTTAACTGAAGTTATACTACTTCAGTGGTTTTCTTTTCAGATTCATTTTTTGTCTTAACTTTTTCTTTGGTGTCTTTTTCATCATCCTTTGCACGAACCTCCACTTTTAGAATGAAAAAGCAAAACTGATCATCAATTGGTAAGAATTGGTATTGATATTTTTCTCCGGTTTTTCTGGCTATATCGATAATTCCCAAACCTGCACCTCCTTTGTCAGACAATCTCCCTTCCTTAATTTGCTTCATATACATTTGCTTTAATTCATCTTTAGAAGCAGCATTGACTTCTTCAATCATATTTTGAAGCATGGCAATTTTATGATTGGAAATTTTATTGGATGTAATTACGTAATAAGATTCATCTTTTTTTCCAATCATAAATAATCCTTTTCCAACATTGTCCTCAGAAATTCCATCAGAGTGTTTATTCATGTTTTGAAGTGTTTCCACCATTACATGATAAACCCTTTTCTTAGTGGATCTCTCTGTATTTTTGCGCTTCATTTCATCCTCTGCCATTGATGTAAACATCTTAGTAATCTCCTGATTAAATTCTCCTAGGTAAACCAATGAGATACCGTTAGACATCATTTCATGATAGAATGTCAGGACAGATTTAGTGATGTTAGCATTTAATGTCATAGTTGGAAAATATTTCTATAATTCTGATTAAAAAACCGGTTTAATTTCCTTAGAAGAATGGAGTGTTTTTCTCCTTTTTTGTTCTTTAACGAGAATAAGTATAGATTAATATTTTCAATGCGGAAAAAAATAGAATTTATGCAGAAACCAATGCTGTAGAAAGTTGAATTCAAGCTTATTGAACTAACAAGCTTACTACAAGATTTGCCACCTTATCTGTATTGTCTTTTGCAGAAATCACAAGGTTTTGCAGGTCCGCACTTGCATCAGATACCTGGAAGGTAATCGAATTATTTATTTCTGCTATTGACTGGTTTTCACCTATATCAATTGCAATTAAAGTATCCCTAAAACTAATGGATGCTTCCTTTAAAAACTTGCTGTTTTTAGCGCTAATTTCCCCCAAAATATTCAGTGTTTCCCCTGTATTGTATTCTGTTCCAATTTGATTGATTTTAATCAAGGGGTTAGTGTTTTTCACCATCAGACTCCAGGAATAATCTTTAGAAACATTTCCATTTTCATCATAAACTGTCATTAAATAGTCATAAGTATTTGACCTTACTGATCCTGGTATTTCAATTGTTTTAAAGGAACTTGTTGAGGTGCCTAAGATTGGTAAGGCAAAGTCTTCAATTGAAGTACTTTTACTATAAAGGAAATTTTCATCATCTTCAACAGGACTTTGGGGGGTTACCTTAAACTCAAGCCTGTCCAAAAGGACATTGTCAGAAAAAAAACCTTTTAGCACTATCTCATTTGGAGCTTCAACAGGGTCACTATTGATACCCCCTAAGTTGGTAATGATTGAATCATATTGATTCGTATTGTCATTAAATAAAAGAATTCTGAAGGTTTCTTCAGATAAAATTGGCGGAGAGGTGTCCTCACTTAATTGTTCGCAAGAAAAAAATGCGAAAATTGAAAAAATCAGATATAAATGAAATAGTTTAATCTTTCGAGTCATCCTGGTGGAATCTTTTTTTGCAAATCTAATCTAATCCTCCATAATTTTTTTATAGGCATTTCCAATATTTTTAATAATGTCACTGGCTATTAAGGAAGAAGGAAATTCTTTCTGAGAACCCAAATCTCCTGCCAAGCCATGAAGAAAAACGCCCAGAATTGTTGCTTCTTGGGAGGGATAGCCCTGGCCTAGAAGGGATAAAATTATCCCGGTTAAAACATCTCCGGAGCCCGCTGTAGCCATTCCCGGATTTCCAGTGCTGTTGAAGAAAATATCACCCTGAGGTGTTCCAATAGCCGTATGAGCACCTTTTAATACTAAAAATACCTTATATTTTTTGCAAAAATGGATAATCATACCCAGTCTTTCATAATTATTTTGGGATTTCCCAACCAGTCTTTCAAATTCCTTTGGATGGGGAGTGAAAATACTATTCTCAGGAATATCTTTGAGCAGGTTTTTATTCGCACCAATTAAATTTATGGCATCTGCATCAAATACTATTGGGAATTTTACTTCTTTAATTAATGAAGTAAGGGCTTTTAAAATTTTTTCTTCCTGTCCGATTCCCGGGCCTATTCCAATTGATGTAAAATTTTCAGGTTTAGGTATTTTTGAAATATTTGATTTATCCTTATCCAGCTGGCACATAATTTCTGGAACTGAGATCTGCACAATTTCATAGCCGCATTTTGGAATATGAAGAGAAACTAATCCTGATCCTGTTCGTAAAGCTGCTTTTCCTCCCAGTACGGCAGCGCCAATTTTTCCATAGCTCCCTGCAATCAAAAGCACATGGCCAAAAGTACCTTTATGGGAAAATTTCCTCCTTGCTTTAAATAGGTTTTTGATCTCGCTTTTTTCAACATAATGGTAGGGTGTTTTGGCCTTATTAATAAATTTTTGGTCCAAACCAATATCCACATGAAACCATTCCCCAACATACTGTTCATTTTGTGGGAGAAGGAAGGATAATTTAGGCAATTGAAAAGTAATGGTGAAATCAGCTTTTATAATATTTTTATCCTTATTGTATGAGTCGCAATATAAGCCTGAAGGAATATCTACCGAAACAGTAGTGTTTTCTGAGTTATTTAAATGCTTAACTAGCCTGGCTGTAAAACCATTTATTGGCCTGGATAATCCAGAACCAAAAATAGCATCAATGATAATTTGATTTCCACTAATTTTCGGTATTGCATTTTCATCCCTAATTTCTCTCAGTTCAGAGATTTTTTTCAATTTGGCTTCATTGATTCTGAAATCATGACTTGCATTATCAGAAAATCTAACTATGTAGCAATCAACCGAATATCCTATGTTAATTAATATTCGCCCAATTGCTAATCCATCCCCTCCATTATTCCCTGTGCCACAAAAAATCAGTATTTTGTTCGATGGGTCAAAATTATTGATAAACCAGTGCACAAATGCATTTGAGGCCCTTTCCATAAGCTCAATTGAAGGAATGGGTTCATTTTTGATGGTGTACTGATCAAGTGCTCTGATTTGGCCAGCATTAAGAATCTTCATTTTAATTTAGATTGATTACCTTTATAATTAAGAATGGAATAACTATTTTTGTAAAGATTAAAAATAACAAGTTATGAATACAATAGCATCGATATTATTATTTGGAATGCCAGGTGGCTGGGAAATGTTTATTATCATATTCGTGATCCTTCTTCTTTTTGGAGCTAAGAAAATTCCAGAACTAGCCAGAGGATTGGGAAGAGGTATTAGAGAATTTAAAGATGCCACTAAAGATATCAAGAAAGAAATCGAAGACGAGGCTGATAATATTAATAAAAGCGTAAAAAACTAATTGCAATAAGCCTTTTTAGTTATTGGATTAATTTTAAGCTTAATCCAAGAATTTTTTTCCGGGAAAAAACAAAAACAGGTCACGGGACCTGTTTTTGTTTTTCAAAAAGAATTATTTTTAAAATTAAAATGCTTTTCAATAATGTCTCCTGCTCTTATGAAGAAGTAGGCATTAGTATTTGTACAAACATTTTACTATTTGGAAATTGTGTACTCCTCAATAAAAGAAATAAAAACAGCCATTGAACAAGGGAAAACCAGCTGTGAAAAGTTAGTAAACCATTATTTAGATCAAATTGATTCCCAAAAAGACCTGAATGTTTTTTTGGAAGTTTATGCCGATGAAGCACTTTCAAGAGCTAAAACAATAGATGAAAAAATTAAAAATGGTACTGCTGGTAAACTGGCTGGTGTAGTGATAGGCATAAAGGATGTGATCTGTTATAAAGACCATGGACTTCAGGCCGCAAGCCATATTTTGGATGGCTTTGTTTCTCAGTTTTCTGCCACTGCAGTTGAAAAAATCCTGGAAGAGGACGCAATTATTATTGGTCGACAAAATTGTGATGAGTTTGCAATGGGTTCTTCCAATGAAAATTCGGCATTTGGTCCGGTAAAAAATTCTGTTGATAAAACCAGGGTTCCTGGAGGATCCTCAGGAGCTTCTGCTGTGGCTGTAGCGGCAGATATGTGTCTAATTTCTCTTGGCTCAGATACAGGAGGGTCGGTTCGTCAACCTGCTGCATTTTGTGGAGTAGTAGGAATGAAACCCACATATTCCAGAATTTCAAGATATGGCCTGATTGCTTACGCTTCTTCATTTGACACCATTGGTATTATTGCCAACAATGTAGAGGATTCCGCTTTTATTTTGGAAATTGTTTCAGGAGCAGATGACCATGATGCAACTGTATCCCATTCAGAGGTGCCATCCTATTCCAAACTTTTAACACCTAAATCTAAATACAAAATTGCTTACCTGAAAGAGACTATTGATAGTGAGGGGGTAAATAAAGAAATTAGGGAAAGTGTAAAGGGAAAAATTCAGCAATTAGAGGAGCTGGGACATCAGGTAGATGCGGTTGATTTCCCTTTCCTGGAATATGCTTTGCCTACTTATTATATATTAACCACGGCAGAAGCAAGTACCAATTTGTCCAGATTTGATGGGGTTCGTTATGGATACAGAAGCAAGGCTTCCACTGATATGCTGAGTATGTATAAAAGATCCAGGTCAGAGGGATTTGGAGAAGAAGTGAAAAGGCGGATAATGCTGGGTACTTTTGTATTAAGCGCAAGTTATTATGATGCTTATTTTACTAAAGCTCAAAAAGTAAGGAGAATTATAAAAGAACAAACTCATAAGCTTTTTGAAGAATACGACTTTATAGTATTGCCTACTACGCCTTCTACTGCATTTAAAATTGGGCGATATGATGAATCCAATTTAGTAGAATACTATTTGGCTGATTTGTGTACTGTCCAGGCTTCTGTAGCAGGAATTCCTGCTATTTCCATTCCTTGTGGTAAGGATAAAGAAGGTCTTCCTATTGGATTACAAATAATGGGAGATTCTTTTAAAGAGGCAGAATTGCTTGCCTTTTCAAAATATATAAGTGATTTGATTTAATAGAATTGATTAATAAACCGTTATTTCTACTAAAGCAGTTTTATTCGATTGCTTACTTTTTTATATTTACTGTGTCAATTTTTTTAAGTTAACTTTCTCGATAATGCTTATTAAGTATTTTATCCCATTTATTTTCCTGTTTTCAGTGGTAAATATCGCCTATTCGCAAGAGGTTTTGGACAGTAGTTATACTGTGGAGATGCCTGAGGGATATATTTTACCATGGATTGAGGATGATGAAGTGGTTACTGCACTTAATATCTCTGAGGAAGCTACCGAAAGGGTTTTAAATTTTGATACTACTGCAGCAATTGGGTTGGAGGAAATTGTTTATGATAGAGATTTCATCCCCTCGGTTTCAGATGAATTAATCAAAGACAGACTTTCTTGTATTGAAAATGAGATTCCTCTAAATTATCATGAAAGGGTAAGGTTATTTATTGATTTTTTTTCAGTTAGGAAGCGGGATTTTACACTAAGAATACTTCAAAGGAAAAATATTTATTTTCCATTATTCGAAGAAAAACTGAAAGAACACGGTTTGCCAGATGAATTGAAATACTTGTCAATTATAGAATCTGCTCTTATTCCCCATGCAAAATCAAGAGCCACTGCAGTAGGATTATGGCAGTTTATGTCATACACAGGAAAAGTTTACGGTCTGAAACAAAGCTATTATGTGGATGAGAGGATGGATCCTGAAAAATCTACTGAGGCTGCCTGTAAATATCTGAAGTATTTATATGAATATTATAATGATTGGGAGCTAGCAATAGCTGCCTATAATTGTGGCCCCGGGAATGTGAATAAGGCAAAAAGAAGAACAGGAAAATTTCATTTTTGGGATATTTATGAGCGGCTTCCCAGAGAAACCAGGTCATATTTGCCTCAGTTTGTGGCTATGATGTATGTTTTGAAATATGCTGAGGAGCATAACCTGATTCAGGATAAACCTTTTTACGAAATCCCTTCTGAGGAAATTTTTGTGAATCAGAGTGTAGATTTGAGGAAACTTGCTAAGGAACTGAATGTTTGTGAGGATGACCTGTTTCTGCTTAACCCCAAGTTTAAATACAAAATGGTGCCTGAAGGCGTGAAAAATTATCCTGTAAAAATCCCAAGTGCAAGAGTGGGTATGTATCTGGAAAATCAAAAAGACATTCTGGCCAATGTAAAAGTAACCACAAAGCCAAATCCAACTTATGCTTCCAATAGAAGTACTCCTAAAACCGGAAAGTATTTTTATACGGTGAAAAGGGGAGATGTATTGGGTACAATTGCCCAACGCAATGGAGTTAGGTTGTCTGATTTAAGGAACTGGAATAATATTTATTCAAATAAAATTTACCCAGGTCAGAAATTGGTAATATATGGTAAAGGCTCAAAACCACCGGCCAATAGTATTACTGCTTCAAACGCCCCGGCAAAACCTGTCTTAAATTCTGGTTCAACTACCAAGGTAAATCCAGCAGGAAAATTCCACACAGTGAAGTCAGGTGAAACACTTTGGGGAATTTCTCAACAATATGAGGGAATGACTGTAGAAAAAATTAAAAAACTCAACAATTTAAAATCAAGTAAATTAAAAATTGGACAAAAGTTAAAACTGGGTTGAGTCCAAATTAAACTCTACCTGAACATTACTTTTTTTCCAAAAACCTCATCGAATTTTTAATCAATTTCCAAGCAATCCCCCATTTTTCCTGACCTTTAAAACATCAGAAAAATTTCTTCACTGTTGCCCCTGCTCTTAGGTAGCTTTTAATATTAAGCCAAAAGGCCAAAGCAAGATAAACAATGATAGGAGAGCCAAAGGCAAGAAAAGAGGTATAAATAAAATACCTTCTAATGACATAAGTTGGAATCCCGAAAGTATCTCCAAGTTTTGAGCACACACCAAATGCCTGCTTCTCAAGGAAAAACTGTAATTGTTTCATATATTCAATTCTTATTTTGATTTAAATATTTCAACAAATTTCCACAAACCCTCAAGACAAAGTAAGTCGAAAATTTAGACCCACTATATTTTATAAAGATAATAAAAATTAGAAATGGAAATGTTAATATCTTGTAATTTGGTTTAAAATTTGAGGTTTTTGGGCAAAGTCCTCTGATTATATTACATTGTGATTTTTGGTGAATTATTAAAATTAATTATTAATTTCACACCATTATGCCGTGAAGAATTAGATAAAATCTAATAATTTATTGGAATAATGATTTTAGAAAAATATTTTTGCTTCAAACAAGATACTAAACTTAAGAAAACTGTTATGAATATGTACAAACGGGCATTATCTGGTGTTTTGACATCAGGTATATTGTTATTTGCAAGCTGTAATGCACTAACTCCAATGATTGAATCAGCTAAAAATGGTCAATCTACTGTGACTCCTAACCCATTAGAGTTGCACGGAGATAAAGTGGAGTTTACAGTAAAGGTTCAGGTTCCTGAAAAGGTTTTGAAACCGAAAATAATGTATGAACTAGATGTGTTCTACAAAACCGCTACTGACGAAGAAACAGCAATAGGTGGAGAAAATGGAACATTGGTGTATGATGGAGATGCTTTGGCAACTAATCCTACTCCAACTGTTGAAAAAGATTTAAGCTTTGATTATGACGAAAAATACAAAGAAGGTCAATTAGCTTTTAAAGGAAGAGCTTATAAAAAATCTAAGCCAGAAAAAGTAAAAGAAACTGAACTTTATACTATTGATAACCTTGGTAAAGGTGTTATTACTACTTCTCAGTTAGTTCAGGCTCCTTACAGTGCCAACTATGTGCCTCATGGATACGATAATTCAGAGAAATATATCCCAACTAATGTTGATTTTTACTTCCAACAAGGAAGATCTGATTTGAGATACAGCGAAAGAAGAAGTGACAGAGGAAAAGAATTAGAAAATTACGTTTCTACAAACATGCCTACCAGAACTGTAAATATCACTGGTATGCACTCTCCTGAAGGTTCAACTGAAATCAACAGTAAACTTGCCAACGATAGAGCTGCAGTTGTTGAAAAATACTACAAAACTCTTGGTAAAAAATTCGATTATGAATCTACTATGGATAGCATCAACTTTGTGTTGAAGCCAGTAGTTGAAGATTGGGATGCATTTAAAAATGCTGTTCAGGCAAGCGATAAAATTTCTGATGGTCAGAAGAGCGAAGTAATGGATATTCTTAACGGATCAGGTGATTTTGTTTCTAAAGAACTAAAATTACAAACACTTTCTTTTTATAGAGTGCTATTCAGAGATATCTATCCTCCTCTAAGAGCTGGTAAAATGGAGATTCTTCAAATCAAAGACGAGCCAACTGATGCCGAGATTGCTGTAATGACTAAGAAGCAAGCTAACGGAGAAGAAGTTGATGGTTTGAACTCAAAAATGATGGCTTATGCTGCTTCAATGACTCCAGACTTAGCAGAAAAAGAAAAAATTTACGAAGCTGCTATCAAACTTGATGACAACTATTCTGCTTACAATAACTTAGGTGCTACTTATATGGCAATGGCTATTGAGGAATCAAGTGAAAGCAAAAAAATGGATTTAGTTGACAAAGCTATTTCTAACTTCAAGTTAAGTCTTCAAAAACAAGAGTCTACTGAAGGAAAAGTTAACCTTGCAAGTGCTCAGTTAATTAAAGGAGATGTTGCCGGTGCGAAAGCTACTATGTCTGGAGTTTCTGGTGGTGCTGGTGAATTAGGTGCTACTATCAATTCATTGAATGGATACTTTGGTATTACCACTGCTGATTACGGAACTGCAATTAGTAACCTTGAGCAAGCTGGAAATGATCCTGTTGCTGCTTACAACAAGGCTCTTGCTATTCTGTTAAAAGCAAGTAAAGAAGTAAATGCAGATGATTATGCAAAAGCAAAAACTGCTTTCGCTGATGCTATTTCTGCTGACTCTAAAAATGCTTTAGCTTATTATGGTGCTGCTATTACTGCTGCCAGATTAGGAAATTCAGGTGAAGTTACTTCAAATCTGAAAAAGGCATTTGATTTAGATAATGATCTAAAAGAGAAAGCTGTAAAAGATTTAGAGTTCTTAAGTCAGCAAGCAGCTGTTACTGAAGCTACTAAATAATCTCATTTATATTAAAAAAAGCCTGCTTCATGATATAAAAATGAAGCAGGCTTTTTTTTTATATGGAAATGAAGATTATTTTTACACCAAAATTTTAAAAAGGTCAATTGTTTGGCCTGGCTTCAAAGTAAAAATAATTATTAAAAATATTTTCAGAAATAAGGCTTCTATACTGCCTGATTATTTTTGGTTAACTACTTATAATTAAAACATGAGAGAAATTCAATTTCGGGAAGCACTAAGGGAAGCAATGGTAGAGGAAATGAGAAGGGATGAAAAGGTGTATTTAATGGGTGAAGAAGTTGCAGAGTATAATGGTGCATACAAGGTAAGTCAGGGTATGTTGGATGAGTTTGGGCCGGAAAGGGTGATCGATACTCCAATTGCAGAATTGGGATTTGCCGGAATAGGTGTAGGTTCTGCAGTGAATGGTTTAAGACCAATTGTGGAATTTATGACTTTCAACTTTTCGTTGGTTGCTATTGACCAGGTGATTAATGGTGCAGCGAAAATGATGTCGATGTCTGGAGGGCAATATCCTGTGCCAATAGTATTTAGAGGACCTACTGGAAATGCTGGGATGTTAAGTTCTCAACACTCTCAGAATTTTGATTCGTGGTATGCAAATACTCCGGGATTGAAGGTGGTAGTTGTGAGTAACCCATATAATGCAAAAGGTTTATTAAAAGCTTCCATTCGGGATAATAATCCTGTTATTTTCATGGAGTCTGAATTGATGTATGGTGATAAAGGTGAAGTTCCTGAAGGAGAGTATATTTTACCTTTAGGGGTTGCTGAAGTAGTGAAAGAAGGAACTGATGTTACTATTGTTTCTTTTGGGAAGATGATGAAAGAAGTGAATATTGCTGCTGCTGAATTAGCAAAAGAAGGAATTAACGCAGAAGTAATTGATTTGCTGACTATCAGGCCAATTGATTATAAAGCTGTTGTGGATTCTGTAAAGAAAACAAACAGGTTGGTAGTGGTTGAGGAAGCATGGCCGCTGGCTTCTATTTCTTCAGAATTGGCTTATCATGTACAAAAATATGCTTTCGATTACCTGGATGCACCTGTACACAGGGTAAATAACCTTGATGTGCCGCTTCCTTATGCACCCACATTAATCGAAACCGCATTACCAAATGCCAAGAAAACTATTGATGCTGTGAAATCTACTTTATATGTGAAGTAAAAAACAGTTTCAGTGCTTGAAATAATGAAAAAGGTTAGGTAATAAATTGCCTAACCTTTTTCATTTGTATAAAAGATAGATTTTAATTCCTTGGCTTCTTCAGGCTTCATTCTTCCAGCCAGTACCAGCCTCAATTGCCTTCTTCTCAGGGCTCCGTCATAATGAAGTTTTTCTTCTTCTGTTTCTGGTTCCAACTCTGGAACGGAAATAGGGTTTCCTGCCTGATCAACAGCTACAAATGTAAAAAATGCGGCATTGGTAACTGTTTTTTTTCCGGAAGGAATGTTTTCAGAAGATACAGAAATATGAACCTCCATAGAAGAATTAAATGCTCTTGTCACTTTTGCAGTTAAGGTCACTACATCACCAAGTGCAATGGGATGTGAAAATGACACATTGTCTACCGAGGCAGTTACTACTACTCTGTTTGAATGTCTTTGGGCTGAAATTGCGGCAACAATATCCATCAAATGCATAAGCCTTCCACCCATAAGATTATTCAGGGTATTAGTATCATTGGGTAATACCATTTCGGTCATTGTGGCTAATGATTCAATTGCTTTTTTTGATTTAGAAGGCATAAATTTTAAAGTTTATTATTTGTTTAATCCCCAACCATCTTCTCCAAGTAATTTTACGAACCTAAAATTACCGAATTCTTCTTTTTTAATTTTTTTATCTTCAAGTTTAGTAATTCTTAGCATTTTTTGTTGGGATTCCGGGCCTACCGGAATTACCAATACACCATTTATTTTCAGTTGTTCGATTAAAGCTTCCGGAACGGTAGGCGCTCCTGCAGTTACTAATATCTTATCATAAGGAGCATGAAATTCCAGACCTTTCGAACCATCACCACAAATAAATGTCCCTTTATAATTGAGTTGATTTAATATTTTTTTTGACCTGTTATGAAGCTTTCTGTTGAATTCAATCGAATAAAGTTGAGCTCCGAGCTCCATTAAGATAGAACTTTGGTATCCCGACCCTGTTCCTATCTCTAAAATTTTATCATTTTTTCTTACATTGAGTAGTTGTGTTTGGAAGGCTACCGTGAAGGGTTGGGAAATTGTTTGACCTTCTCCTATGGAAAAAGCTTTATCTACATAAGCGTGATTCACAAATGCCGTTTCCAGAAAAAAGTGTCTGGGCACTTTTCCGATCACCTCCAGAACTTTATCGTCTGTAATTCCCTTCTCCCGAATTATTTTTATCAGAGATTTTCTTAATCCTTTGTGCTTATAATTATCAATCAACATGGATGTTAGAGAGGTTTAATTCAAATAAGTTGGCAAATTAGGAAATAATCCTGAAAATTTATTTGAGGATTAAGATAGAATTAATACTTTTGTGACCGATTTAAAGGTCGCGTGGCCGAGCGGCTAGGCAGAGGTCTGCAAAACCTTTTACAGCGGTTCGAATCCGCTCGCGACCTCCAAACGTACCCAGCTTTTTGGGTACGTTTTTTTTATGGCTGCATTTTTTTGCGAATTTGAGTAAAAACTTGCATTTAATAATTTAGAGTAATTCTAAATAGAAAATCAATTACTTTTTAATTCCTGTAAATAATTGTAAAACAAAAGGTTATGTTGTTGTTTTGCGGTCGGTTAAATAGATAATGAGAAGTAAAAGAAATTGGATATTTGCAGAGTCGAATATGCTATTTGATTAAAATACTTTGCATGCTAAATTTGGCCTCATAAAATCAAGAAGCATTACCTATTATTAAATACGTGGAAATCGAACCTATGAGTAAATTATTCATAAAGCTGAAGGTTAATTTAATACTTTATATCCTACCGCTCTTTCTGGCAAGCCAGTCTTTCGCACAGGAACCCGAAATTCCAACTGATGCTGCAGTAATTTCTGAGGGCGCTAAACTTTTCAAAGGTAATTGTGCCCAATGCCATAATGTGAAAACCAGATTAGTTGGTCCTGCCTTACAAAACGTTTGGGAGAGGCAACCGGTTTCATGGGTAATCAATTTTATTAAATATCCTGAAAAAACAATTACGAGTGGTGATCCTTATGCAACTGCATTATATGAAGAATATAAGCAGATGATGCCAAACCACGATTTTTTCTCTGATGAGGAAATTCTTTCAATTCTGGCTTATGTAAAGGATGAAACGAATAAAGAGGATGTTGCTGATGTTCCTACCCCAGGATCAGGAGGAGGAGGTCAAGAGGTTGAATCTTCAGTAAATTCTGATTTATTATTAGCCATCGTGGTTGGGTTGGTTATACTATTGATTATCATTCTTATAGTAATGGTATTATTAGTATCGGCTTTAACCAGATACATCAGAAAGGAAAAGGAACTCACTGAGGAAGAAAAAGAATTCTTGGATCAGAGGTTTGATGTTGGAAGTGTTTTAAAAAGCAAAGCATTTATTGGGATCGTGACCTTTATCTTTGTTGCTGTAGTTGCCCAGGGGATTGTTGATGGTCTGTTGGGTATAGGCGTGCAACAGGGATATGCACCTGACCAGCCTATTCCGTTCTCACATAAACTTCACGCAGGATATTACGAAATTGATTGTAAGTACTGCCATACCGGAGTAGAGAAAAGTAAAAATGCCAATATTCCTTCAGCGAATATTTGTATGAATTGTCACAACTCTATCAGGACAACTTCTCCTGAAATGAATAAGATATATACTGCAATTGAAAATAATGAACCTATCCAATGGGTAAGGGTTCACAATTTGCCTGATCTTGCCTATTTCAATCACTCTCAACACGTAAAAGTTGGTGGTTTGGATTGTGAAAACTGTCATGGTGATATCAAGGAGATGGAAGTTGTGCAGCAACATTCATTATTAACAATGGGATGGTGTATTGATTGCCATAGAGAAACGGATGTAAATGCCAAAGGCAATGATTATTACGATAAATTGCTTCAATTGCATGAGTCGGATTCAAAAGAACCAATGAAAGTTGAGGATATAGGCGGGTTGGAATGTTCTAAGTGCCATTACTAATATAAATTAAGCAAGAAAGTTCACAGTTATTTGACTTTAATATACATGAAAGTTAATAAAAAGACCTATTGGAAAGGAATTGAGCAGCTGAAAAATGATCCTAGTTTTGTAAAGCATGCTGATAAGGAATTTTCCGATAAATTACCTATAAAAGACGCATTTGGTGATAATTCTGAAGAGGGAAGTACCAGAAGGGATTTCCTTAAAATGATGGGATTTAGTGTTGCAGCAGTTTCGTTGGCAGCATGTGAAGCACCAGTAAGAAAGGCTATTCCATATTTGAATAAGCCGGAAAGTGTAGATCCAGGAATTCCAAATTACTATGCATCTACCTATGCTGATGGCGGAGAATATTGCTCTGTAGTTGTGAAAACAAGAGAGGGACGGCCAATTTTTGTAGAAGGAAACTCATTTTCCAAAATCACAAAGGGCGGTACCAATGCAAGGGTAAACGCTTCTGTACTTTCATTGTACGATAATGAAAAGGCTAAAGGGCCAAGTAAAGGGGGTGCAGATAGTGATTGGGCTACTGTTGACAAAGAAATTTCCAGCCAGCTTTCTAAGATTGCTACCTCAGGACAGGAAATTGCCATTGTGACCAATACCATTCTAAGTCCTTCCACTAAGAAATTAATTCAGGATTTTTCTTCTAAGTATACTTCTACTAAAGTTATTTCTTACGATTCGCAATCTGCATCGGCTTTATTAGAAGCAAATAAAAGACAATTTGGCAAAGCAGTTTTACCAACATACCATTTCAATAAAGCAGATACTATAGTAAGTATCAGTGCTGATTTCCTTGGAAGTTGGTTTAGTGGAGTAGAGCACAATGCCGGATATTCTGAAACAAGAAAAATTGGTAAAAACAAAAAGAAAATGTCAACTCATTTTCAGTTTGAACCAATAATGTCTCTTTCAGGAGCGAATGCAGATTATAGAACTCCTATAAAGGCCTCTCAGGAAGGGTTAGTTGTAGCGCAGCTATTCAATTTAATCGCAAAATCGACTGGCGGTCCAACCATTTCCGGAATTGAAAAAGTAGAAGTTAAAAATTTAGATTTAGCGGCTAAAAAATTATTAGCAAGTAAAGGAAAGTCAATTGTAATTTCAGGTACTAATGATATTGCTGTTCAATTGTTAGTGAACGGAATTAATGAAATGCTTGGAAATTATGGACAAACACTTGACCTAAATTCTCCTTCTTTCCAAAAACAGGGTAATGATGCTGAAATGGCGTCATTCGTGGGAAGATTAGAAAAAGGACAAGTTGGAGCCGTGATATTCTACAATGCAAATCCAGTTTATGATCACCCTATGGGAGACAAGATTGCTGCTGGAATTTCCAAGGCTAAACTTTCTGTTTCAACTAATGACAGATTGAATGAAACAGCCTCTCTTTGTGGGTATAATTGTCCAGACTCACATTTCCTTGAGTCATGGAATGATGCAGAACCAAGAAAAGGATTCCTAAGTCTTGCTCAGCCTACAATTTCCAAAATATTCGATACTAGACAATTCCAGGATTCATTATTGAAATGGTCTGGAAGTGAAGATACTTACTTATCAGTTATTCAGTCTTATTGGAAAGAAAGCATTTTCCCAACACAGTCTAAAGAAACTGATTTTGATAAATTCTGGCAAAGAACTTTGCATGACGGGGTTTATGATATAGAGAATGCAGAGGGATATGTGAGTCTCCATGGAGGGGAAGTAAATGCAGAGGAACTCGCTCCGGTAGATTATGCAGGGCTTTCCTCTGATATTAAAAAGAATTATAAAGCTGCAAATGCTGATTTTGAACTTGTAATTTACAGTAGTGCAGTAATGGGGTCTGGTTCTCAGGCCAATAACCCGATGTTACAGGAAACTCCTGATCCAATTTCAAGAGTTTGTTGGGGTAATTATGTAGCAGTTTCTCAATCAGCAGCTAAAGAGCTTGGATTAGCTGAGGTGTTTGAAACCAAAGTTCAGGTAGCAAAAGTGAGTGCGAACGGTGTGGAGATGGAATTGCCTGTTATCGTTCAGCCAGGTCAGGAAGCAAAGACGATTGCTATTGCTGTAGGCTATGGAAGAGATGGTGGAAAGGCAGGAAAGGTAACGGCTGAAGCTGGAGGAGCTAATGCATACAAATTATTGAGTTTTGATAAAACTGTAAAAAATGTTCAGGTAGCAGGTGTATCAATTGCTGCTACTGGTTCATCACAACATGTAGCGCAAACTCAAACTCACCATACCATTGTTGGTAGGGAAACTATTATTCAGGAGTCAACTCTTGAAGAATATAAAAGTAATCCAAGAGCCGGAAGATACGATCCACATATCTCCACCTATTCAGGATCTGATAAGCCAGGTAATATTTCTCTGTGGGATGTTCAGAGTGATGGATATAAAGATGATCCAAGAGAGAAAACTGAAAAGAAAGTTCCTGGATCATGGAATGAAGTAATGGGATTAAAAGCTGATCAGCATGCTTATAATAATCACCATTGGGGAATGAACATTGACCTGAACAGTTGTACTGGTTGTTCAGCATGTGTGGTGGCCTGTCATTTGGAAAATAATGTTCCTATTGTAGGGAAGCAGGAGGTGATTAATAGAAGGGAAATGCACTGGATTAGAATCGATAGATACTACAGTAGCCCTGCTAATGCCGAAACGGCAAAAGAATTGGAAGAGGCCGCTGAAAATCCTGAAGTTGTATTCCAGCCAATGATGTGTCAGCACTGTAATAACGCTCCTTGTGAGACAGTTTGTCCGGTAGCTGCTACAACCCACAGTTCTGAAGGTTTAAATCAAATGACTTATAACAGATGTGTTGGTACAAAGTATTGTGCGAATAACTGTCCTTATAAAGTAAGAAGGTTTAACTGGTTCAGGTATCACAACAATGAAGATTTTGATTACCATTTGAATAATGATTTAGGAAAAATGGTATTGAATCCTGATGTTACCGTAAGGTCAAGAGGGGTGATGGAAAAATGTTCTATGTGTGTACAGAGAATTCAGGCGGGTAAATTAAAAGCCAAAATGCAAGGAAGACCAATTCAGGACGGAGATGCTAGTGTGGCTTGTGCGAGTGCTTGTCCTACTAATGCAATCACATTTGGAGACCTGAACAATAAGGAAACTGAAGTAAGGAAACTTATGGAGGTTGAAATTAAAGAAAGGGCCTACAATGTATTGGACGAAATAAATGTCAGACCAAATGTTTGGTACATGACCAAGATTAGAAATAAGGATGCTGAGAACGCATAAAACTTCTTTCTTTAAATAAAAAATTGAATTTGATATTTTAATCTATTGCTGGAAATATGCAAATTGTATCACAAGTAAGAGAGCCATTAATTACAGGGGGAAAAACCTATAAAGATGTTACAGACGACATTTGTAAACCTGTAGAAGCAGCTCCCTCAAAAATTTGGCTTGCTGCCTTAACCTTGTCCCTAGTACTCCTTTTTGCCGGAGGGTACTTTTTAGGAGATATGCTGTGGAATGGAATTGGTCGATGGGGACTTAATAAAACAGTTCAGTGGGCATGGGATATCACTAACTTTGTGTGGTGGGTAGGTATTGGTCACGCAGGAACACTTATTTCTGCTATCCTGCTTCTATTCAGACAAAAATGGAGAACTTCTATTAACCGGTCTGCTGAGGCGATGACAATTTTTGCGGTAATTTGTGCTGCAATCTGGCCAATCGTTCACATGGGAAGGCCATGGCTGGGAGCTTATTGGGTATTACCCCTTCCAAATGCTTTTGGTTCATTATGGCCAAACTTTAACTCTCCTCTACTTTGGGACGTTTTTGCAATTACCACATATTTTACAGTTTCATTACTATTCTGGTTTATCGGTCTGGTACCTGACTTTGCCACACTAAGAGACAGGGCAACGTCAAAAGTAAGCAGAATTGCATACGGAATTGTGAGTTTGGGCTTTGATGGTTCAGCTAAAACCTGGATGCATTACGAATCAGTTTCATTGATTCTTGCAGGTCTTTCTACACCACTTGTACTTTCAGTACACACCATTGTAAGTTTTGACTTTGCTACCTCAGTAATTCCAGGATGGCATACTACTATTTTCCCTCCCTACTTTGTTGCTGGAGCAATTTTCTCTGGATTTGCGATGGTACTTACTCTAATGTTAATTACCAGGGTAGTTTATAAATTAGAGGACTATATCACACTTGAGCATATCGAAATGATGAACATCATTATTCTGGTAACTGGTTCAGTTGTAGGTATCGCCTATATTACAGAGTTTTTTATTGCTTGGTATTCAGGAGTGGAATATGAACAATATGCTTTCGTGAACAGAATGAGTGGGCAGTATTGGTGGGCATATTGGTCTATGATGACTTGTAATGTGATTTCGCCACAGTTATTCTATATCAAGAAAATCAGGACTAGTTTTGTTATGACATTCTTCCTGTCAATTGTAGTGAATATAGGAATGTGGTTTGAAAGATTTGTAATTATTGTAACCTCCCTACACCGTGATTATCTGCCTTCTAGCTGGTTGTATTTTACGCCTACACTTTGGGATATCATGTGTTATGTTTTCACTTTCGGATTGTTCTTTACTTTGTTCTTCCTGTTTGCAAAGGTTTGTCCGGTAATTAACATGGCTGAGGTAAAAGCGATATTGAAAGATTCTAATTCTACGGTATATAAGGGGAGAAGAACAATTCCTAACGAACTTGTTCCTGAGAAGGATAGGGTATAAAGTTTTTGATAAAAAATTGAATTTCAGATAATTAATCAGATAGATGGAAGGAAATAAGCATTTTTTAGTAGGTATATTCAATGATCAAGATATACTCCTAAAGGCTGTTAAAAAAATCAGATCAGAAGGTGTAAAAATCCATGAGGTATATACACCATACCCAGTGCACCATTTGGAAGATGCACTTGGATATAGTAGGTCCAGAATGCCTGTAGCTGCTTTCTTTTTTGGTCTTACGGGAACAATTTTGGCCATTTTAATGCAAACCTTGATGATGGGTGTGGACTGGCCAATGAACATTGGAGGTAAACCTTTTGTGGCTATTCCCGACTTTGTGCCTATTACATTTGAATTGACAGTGTTGTTGGCGGCTTATGGTATGGGGTTCACCTTCTTTATTACAAGAGGATTAGGACCAACCGCAGTTCCTACCATATTTGATATCAGAATGACTGATGACAAACACGTCATGGCCATTGATTTAGCTGAAAATAAAAAGAGTGAGGATGAAATTAAACAAATTTTATCTGATGCTAAAGCGGAGGAAGCTTATAGGAAAGATTTTACAGAGGAAGAGTTTAGTCCTACATTCGGAAAGTATTTAATTGATGTTTTAACCAACGGGGTGACGGTATCTAGCAGGAAACTGAATTGAAATTTTTCAAAAGATGATGAATATTATTAAAAATATATTAACAGTATCAATAATAAGTGCTATTGCATTAGCTTGTGGTCCTGGGGGAAATAATCCTGGTGTTGAATATGCGCCTCAAATGTATCATTCAATTCCATATGAGCCGCTCACTCAGATCACGGAGACTACTGATGGAATGATTGGAGAAGCATATTATGAGACTTTTATTAACTCTACTCCATATAATGATTATAAAGCTGCTTCACCAAGTAATTCTTTAACTCCAGTAGAGGGTACCGTTGCAAGACAGAACTACACCTCAGTTACAAATAGCAATGTGAGTTCTCCTGGGCAAAATCTTTTAATTTATAATATCCACAAGGATAGTGTGGCACAGGCTGGAAGAGAATTGAAAAATCCTTTACCAAATACTCCTGATATAGTAGCAGAAGGCAAACAGCTTTATCTTTCATATTGCTCACATTGCCATGGTAAAACTGGTGCAGGTGACGGGAAAGTAGGTGGAATATATGGTGGTGTACCTAATTATTCCTCCAGATCAGTGGCTAGTCTTCCTGAAGGACACATCTTTCATGTAATTACACATGGCATCAGAAGAATGTGGCCTCATAAATCACAATTGAACCCAGAGGAAAGATGGAAAATTGTGAGGTATGTTCAAAAATTACAAAAAGGAGAACAATAGTTTAAAAGAGATAAATGGATTGTGTTTAATAATCCAAAAGAAAGAAAATTTACTTTGCAAAAATTTAAAAGCAAAAGATGGCAACAGAAACTCACGAATTAAACCTTGAAGAAAAATTTGTTTTTTCAGATAAAGCCAAGAAAAAAATATTTTTAACCCTGGGTATTGGAATAGTTCTTTTAATTATAGGAATTATTTTAGAAATGTCAGGTGGTGGCCATGGAGAGCATGCGTTAAACCTAACTCAGGACAATCTGGCATCAATAAATTCTGATGGGACCGAGTCCGGAGGGCATGGTCATGCTTATAGCTGGACAACAAAGCTATTTGCCGGAATGTGGATCAATAACTTGTTTTTTACAGGACTTGCCTTAATCGGGGTATTTTGGGTTGCTGTTAATTATGTTGCCACAGCCGGATGGTCCGTAGGATTTAAGAGAGTTCCTGAAGCTTTTGGTAATTTTCTGCCAATTGCCGGAGTTTTGATGCTTGTAGTTTTTGTAATTGCCAACCATAGTTTATTTCACTGGACTGATACAAGTCTTTATGACGAAACCAGTGGCCATTTTGATGCGATTATCAATGGAAAGAAGGGATTCTTCTTTATGCCTGGAGCAGAAGGAGTTCCAAGTATACCAGTATTCTATTATGGAAGAATGATATTTTTCTTTTTAGGATGGGTATTATTTTATCAGTTTATAAAAAAACAATCTCATCTGGAAGATGTTAATGGAGGTACAAAGCATTATAGAAAATTAGTTACATTTTCTGCCACGTTCTTAATATTTTTTGGTGTTTCTTCTTCAATTTCAGCTTGGGATTGGGTTATGTCAATTGATACACACTGGTTCAGTACAATGTTTGGCTGGTATGTGTTTGCGAGCTGGTTTGTAAGTGGTCTTGCTGCAATTACTTTAATTGTGGTGTTTTTGAAAGAAGCAGGATATTTTTCATTTATTAATGAAAATCATCTTCATGACTTAGGAAAGTTTGTGTTTGGTTTTAGTATTTTCTGGACTTACATCTGGTTTTCCCAGTTCCTTTTAATTTACTACGCCAACATTCCTGAAGAGACTGTTTATTTTTTAGAAAGATTGCAAAGTGATAATTATAGTAAGTTTATCTTTATCAATTTGATTCTTAACTTCTTTTTCCCATTCCTTGCTTTAATGACAAGAGATGCAAAAAGAAAAATGACATTTTTGAAGATTGTTTGTACGGTGGTACTTGTAGGGCACTGGTTTGATTTTTATCTGATGGTTGCACCGGGTACTTTGAAAGAGCATGGAGGATTTGGTTTTATGGAACTAGGATTAATTATGATCTATGGGTCAGCATTTATATTTGTGGTGTTAAGCAACCTTGCAAAATCAAAACTAATTCCTGTAAATCACCCAATGTTGCAAGAGTGTGTTCATCACCATACCTGATAAAACCACATTTTTTCAACCACGAAGAATTATTGAATTGAATTATTAAAATTTGAAAAGATATTTATGGCTGCATTACTTTTAATTTCAGGAGTCGTTTTCCTGGTAGCAATACTAGCACTCATATATAGAATTTTTACTTTAGTAAGCATAGCTAAAGGTTCTACAAAGCAAAGAGTCTCTTCTAGTAATAAAATAAATGCTATTTTATTTCCTGTCCTTTTTGTGGTAGGATTTGGAGCAATTTTCATTTACTCCGGAATTGCCAGTGAGAACTTTTTACCAGCTGCTGCCTCAGCTCATGGAAGTGAAACCGATTTTTTATTTTGGTTAACCATGGCGATTATCGGGGTAGCCTTTTTTGCTACTCACTTGCTTCTATTTTGGTTCCCTTTTAAATATCAGTTTAAGGAAAGCCGAAGCGCTTATTTCCAGCCTCATAATGATACGCTTGAAATTATCTGGACTGTTGTGCCTGCTGTAGTCATGACTGGTTTAGTACTTTCTGGATGGATGGTTTGGACCGACATTACCAGTCCTGCACCAAAAGAATCTGTGGCAATTGAAATTATGGGTAAGCAGTTTAACTGGGAAGTTAGGTATTCCGGAAAGGATGGAGAGTTGGGGAAACATAACTTCCGCAAAATAGATGGTACTAATTCAATGGGTATCGATTTTAGAGATCCAAAAAGTATAGATGACTTCATTGCCAGAGATATTCATTTACCCAAAGGACAGCCTGTTCTTCTGAAAATAAGGGCGAGAGATGTTTTGCATAGCGTATTTATGCCACATTTTAGAGTGAAAATGGATGCGGTTCCGGGTATGCCTACCCAGTTTTGGTTTACACCAATAAAAACTACCGCTGAAATGAGAGAAGAACTAAGCAAGGATCCTGCATGGCAAAAAATAGATCCTGATACTGGAGAACCAAGGTATAAAAACTTTAATTATGAATTGGCTTGTACTGAGGTTTGTGGATCTGGTCATTTTGCTATGAGAAAAGTAATTATTGTAGATGAACCAGCTGATTTCAACAAATGGTATAATGAACAAGACTCTTGGGCCTCTAAAAATAAAGATTACTTATCTTCAATTGGGATAAACTTAGACCTTGCTGATAACCAATAAGAAATTTTCAAGAAATTAAATACAAATTTTTATTATGTCAACCGTAGATATAGATATACAAAGTGCTGCTGATGCTCACGGGCATGATGACCATCATGACCACCATGAGCAAGGGTTCTTTGAGAAATATGTATTCTCTCTGGATCACAAAGTAATCGCTAAACAGTTTTTGATTACTGGTATATTGTGGGCCTTTATTGGTGGATTACTATCAGCAATTTTTAGAGTTCAACTCGCTTTTCCTGATGCTGATTTAACATTCATGAAACCATTATTAGGAGATTGGATTGATGCTCAGGGAAAAATGGATACTGAGTTTTATTTGGCTGCGGTGACCATGCACGGTACCATAATGGTATTTTTCGTGTTGACAGCTGGACTTAGTGGAACATTTAGTAACTTCCTGATTCCGTTACAAATTGGAGCCAGAGATATGGCTTCAGGGTTTATGAACATGTTATCCTACTGGTTTTTCTTTTTAGCTGGGGTAATCATGTTAATTTCTTTGTTCATTTCCACAGGACCTGCAAGTGGCGGTTGGGTAATTTATCCTCCATTAAGTGCACTTCCTCAGGCGATGTCAGGATCGGGACTAGGTATGACTTTGTGGTTAACAAGTATGGCCTTCTTTATTGTATCTACCCTATTAGGCGGTATAAATTATATCACTACGGTTATTAACTTAAGAACTGAGGGCTTGTCCTTTTCAAAGTTACCATTAACTATTTGGGCATTTTTCCTTACTGCCGTAATTGGATTATTATCTTTTCCAGTTTTATTGTCAGCAGCATTATTATTAATATTTGATAGAAGTTTCGGAACTAGTTTTTACTTATCACAAATTTATATTGGTGGAGAAGCCCTTCCTAATGTGGGTGGTAGTCCTTTATTGTTCCAACACTTATTTTGGTTCTTAGGGCACCCTGAAGTTTATATTGTACTTCTACCAGCTTTAGGGATTACTTCGGAAATTATTTCTACGAATGCCAGGAAGCCTATCTTTGGATATAGAGCCATGATTGGATCTATGATAGGCATTGGATTTCTATCATTTATCGTATGGGCACACCATATGTTTGTTTCCGGCATGAATCCGTTCTTGGGCTCTGTGTTTATGTTCCTGACATTAATTATTGCAGTACCATCAGCGGTAAAAACATTTAACTACCTAACCACACTCTGGAGAGGGAATCTGGTATTTACCCCGGCTATGCTATTTTCAATTGGTTTGGTTTCCCTATTTATATCTGGAGGGGTGACAGGGATTGTGTTAGGTAACTCTGCAATTGACATTCAACTTCATGATACTTATTTTGTTGTGGCACACTTTCACCTTGTAATGGGTAGTGCTTCGTTCTTTGGTATGATGGCGGGTGTATATCATTGGTTCCCAAAAATGTTTGGACGAATGATGAATGAAAAACTAGGATATGTTCATTTCTGGTTTACGTTTATTGGGGTGTATATGGTATTTTTCCCGATGCACTATATAGGTATTGCCGGTTTCCCAAGAAGATATTATTCCTTTACTAATTTTGATGCTTTCAGTACATTTACTGACCTTCAGATTGTAATTAGCGTGGCAGCTTTCATCACGCTTGCAGCTCAATTCATATTTGCCTTCAATTTCTTCTTCAGTATATTTAAAGGAAAACTTGCTCCTTTGAACCCCTGGAGATCAAATACCCTGGAGTGGACAACACCAAGACTCCCAGGGCACGGCAACTGGCCTGGAAAGATTCCTACAGTTTACAGATGGCCTTATGATTACAGTAAGCCCGGATCAAAAGAAGATTTTATCCCTCAGCATATACCATTTTCTCAAACTCCTGAATCGAATACTGACATGGAAAATGAGCTGGGTAAGCTAGAGGAGGAAGAAAAAAAGGATTTGGGTAAAAGCAGTGAAAGTCATTAATAAAGTCTGTTTAAAAGATAAAAAATAAAACAATGGAAGGAACTACATTATTAGGTTTTATGGCATTCGTCTTTATGGCACCACCATTATTAATTTCTTTGGCTGTGGCTGTTATCACTTCAATGAAAAAAGATGATTAGTCTTTAATTGATTTAGTATTCTTGAGAAGGGAAATTCATATTTATGAATTTCCCTTTTTTCTTTTATGGGCATTGAATCTTGAAGATTTATTTTTGGAAAAAAATGAAATCCTATGGTTTCCATTTAGACCTCTATCTCCTAATTGACCTGTTTTATATTCACAATATTGGGCAATATTTAAATTCCATTCCGTTTTTTCTATATCAACTTTTATTGATTTCTCAACAGCTTTTCAGCCTCTGTATTACCTGTGTTACAGAGTCCTTTGGCGAAAGAACTCTTCACTCTTTTTCCAATGAATTTTTTGATATATTAAATAAAAATACATGCCTTATGGCCACTAGAAAATTTATTTTATTCGAACTTAATGAGGTTCCTTTTTCTGTAATAGACTATTATACAAGAAAATATCCTACTTCATTTTTAGCTAAAACATTACCAAAATGTGCTCAGATTGAGACTGTCACGGAGGATGAAGGAGAGCTTTCCCCCTGGATAACCTGGCCTACTTTCCATCGTGGAGTGACAAATGTTAAGCATAAAATCAAAGATTTCGGAGAAAACCTGGAGAAGGTAGATAAAGCTTATCCTACCATATGGAAAATTTTATCGGATAATCAGTTGCAACCTGGGGTTTTTGCTTCTATGCATACCTTCCCCATGCCTGAAAATTATACAGACTATTCCTTCTTCATCCCTGATCCTTTTGCCAGCGATAGCAAGTTGCATCCGGCTAAACTGGAACCATTCCAAAAATTTAATTTGGCCATGTCAAGGAAATCGGGTAGGAATGTGGATTCAGGTATCGATTTAAAATCAGCCTCAGAGCTGGCTATTAATTTACCCAGCATGGGAATTAAGGTAAAAACCCTTGTTGATGTTGCCGGACAAATAGTTTCTGAGCGATTAGATGGATGGAAAAAGAATAGGAGGCGTGTTTTTCAACCGGTTTTGGCTTTTGATATTTTCTCCAAGTTAATCAGAACTAAAAAGCCTACATTCGCTACATTTTTCTCCAACCATGTGGCTTCTACCATGCACAGGTATTGGGCAGCCACCTTCCCTAATGATTATAAAGAGTATAACCTAAGTGATGACTGGAAAAATAAATTTTCTGGTGAAATAGATTTTGCATTTTCCAAGTTTGAAGACTTTTTCGAAAACCTGGTAAAATTTGCGGACCAGAACCCTGAATATAAAATTGTAGTGGCCAGTAGTATGGGGCAGGAGGCAACTAAAGCGGAAAAGCTGAGCACCGAATTATACTGCAAAAACATGGATAAGTTTACCTCTTTTTTGGGGCTTCAGAAAAATGATTGGGAGCAAAAAATTGCCATGCATCCACAGTATAACCTGACGGTTACTTATGACAAAATTGATTTGTTTGCAAAGGCCTTGAAAGAAATTTTCATTAATGGAAAGCCTTTGGTGTTCAGGAAAAAAGAAGGAGGTTTTTTCAGTATAAACCTGGGACACAGAAACCTGGAAGAAGACCAAATTTCTTTCAAAGGAGTAACAGTTAAGCTTTCAGAGTTAGGCTTGGTGAATGAACAAATTGATGATGAATCGGATGGTACGGCCTATCACATCCCGGAAGGGTCTATGATAATCTATGATCCACAGGATACCTCAGTGAAAAACAGCCGGATTAGTGGAGTGAAAACCACCAGTTTTGTGCCTACAATATTAGAAAATTTCAAAATTCCAGTACCTGATTATATGGAAGAAAGTAGAATAAAGGAACTTCTAAAATAGAGGATTTTTTCTCATTAATTTTTTTGTGATTCGAACTTTTAATAACAATTCCACTAATGGAATTGTTATTTTTTTGTATTTTAAATAAATGTTTATTTCAAACCAGAAAGTTATGCCACAAAAAAACCCATTATTAATCTCAGCACTTAAAGAAACCGCAAGTCGCCTTGAAAAAGGAGCCAATTATGAATGGGGGCATATGGGTAGATGTAATTGTGGGCACTTGGTGCAAACCATCACGGATATGTCGGATAAAGAAATTGTAGAATCTATTGATTTTCAGATGGATGAATGGACGGAGCATGCCAATGATTATTGTAATAATACAGGGAGCAAAGTAGATGAAATTTTCAACCAATTAAATGAAATAGGTTTTAATTATGAGGACATCGTAAAATTAGAGTACCTGTCCGATAAATCCATTCTGGAAAAGGTGGGTGAAAACACTTATTTAAGACATAACTGTGTGGATGATGTAGTACTTTATATGAACACCATGGCCGAAATGTTAGAAGAGAGTTGAATCTCCCCAGCTCTCTTCTGATTATAAATCTCAAAATCATCCAATTTTATAGTGCCC
Organism: Flexithrix dorotheae DSM 6795; assembly: GCF_000379765.1. Lineage (GTDB taxonomy): Bacteria > Bacteroidota > Bacteroidia > Cytophagales > Flammeovirgaceae > Flexithrix > Flexithrix dorotheae. The sequence goes on along the minus strand of NZ_KB903476.1, from coordinate 354,562 downwards.
GATTTTTTTTACCAGAGATACGCCATATTGTTTTTGGTAATTACTGTCCTGCCAAAAATAATCTTCAAAAAGAAAGATTTTTTTATTCCATTTTTCTAACTCTTTGGGTTTATCTGCTCCTGAAAACTGGTCGGAGGTATGATTGTTCAGATGAAGGTTTTTGAAATTTAGGATTAGTTCACAATAATCAAAATAATCGCAAATTTCCTTTATAAACCTTTTGGCCACCATTTGTTTGAGGTGGTTAACAGGCTTGGACAGTAAAATCAGTGTTGGTCGGTTTACTTTCATCATTTTAAGGAATTCAGGGTTTTCAATATCCCCGGTTATTTCTAATGGATTTTTCCTTTTCTCACCCATTGTTCTTTTTCCTTCCAGATTTATGGATGTCCAGCTGATTTTTCCATTATCAAAATCTTTAAAATTGATTTCTGAATTTTCACCTACAACAAGAACACTAGAGAGGGGATTTTCCCTGATAAATTCTTGAAGAATAATGCTTGTTTGCGTCTTAAAGTTTTCTGAATTTCTGGCTGAGGATGGAGAGGGGTAGTCCAATTCTTCTGATGTTAATCCCATGGGTTTTCTAGTTATAGTTATGTCAGTAAAAGTTAAAACAGACACATCATTTGAAATAATTTTTTAAGGCTTTTTAGCTTTTTGAAATTATTCTAATGAAATAGTTGTTTTGCGAAAATAACCCCACAATCAATTTGGTATTTACGTAGAAAGGATAATTTGTTACGCTAAACGGATTATTAGAGAAAGCAAAGCGGATTTAAGCCTCAGAATTCCCCAAAATTCAGAAAATACAAACCTTATCAAAACCAATTTACCACAGTTTGGGGTATTGGTCCAATTAATTATTTAGGCAGTTTGTTTTGAATGCTTTTAAGATAAAATTATCTGTAACTTACTGAAAATAAATCCGTTAAAATGACTGGAATTTTTAGGTAAAAAACCTTTCTACTAAATATTTAACCCTTATTTTAGAGTGAAATCTGCTTCCACTTTAGTTCATTGTGGAAACTGCTACAATTTCATTGATGCCTGCTACCTGACTAACAATTAGAATTTTACTGATAACTCTAGCTACCTTAGGTGAAATAACATGAAATTTTCATTACGAACAAGTGATATTGAGGAACTGATTTACGAACAGAATATTCTGGCAAACCCAGCCTGTTTTGAGGAAAATTCCAACCCAAAATTTGAACTGGACATTGGCTTTCTGAAAGGTGCAATGGAAGTGCAACTTTTTGAAGACTACTACTTTCACCAGGCCGAATTAATTTCCAACTCTGATTTAAAGTTTTATGCATCTGGAGATCAACCCTGTGTGGAAATCCATTTTCATCTTCAAGGATTTGGTAAAGGAAAATGGAAAGGATTCAAGGAGGAAACCATTATTACACAAGGTGAATGTAATATATTTTACTCCCCAGAACCGCAAGGTGTATTTGAAACAGAAGCTCATGTAACACAAAAGGTTTTTGAAGTAAACCTGATGCCGGAAAATTTTGTGAAAATGGCTAAAACCTGTGGCAATGTTTTTCATCAATTTATTGAGGATATTGAAGCGGAAAGACCCTCAATGCTTGTTAAAGGAAATATGCCGATTAGCCCAAATATGCAAATAGTACTTTTTCAGATGATGAATAGCTCATTTGAAGACCCATTAAGAACCACTTATTTCCAGGCAAAAGTTTTCGAACTATTAACCCTGATTGCAGGCGGTCTTCAACTGGAAAAACCCCAGTTTTCATTTGGAAAGGAAGACGAAGAGAAATTTTATTTTGCCAAGGAGCAATTGATAAAAAATGTGGCTAATCCTCCTTCATTAAGTGAATTGGCAAAGATGTCGGGTTTGAATGAATTCAAATTAAAGAAAGGCTTTAAAGAAATATTCGGAAATTCTGTGTTTGGGTATTTGCTTGATTTCAAGCTGGAAAAAGCCAAGCAGCTTTTGGTAAATCCTGATCTTTCAATAGGGGATGTAGCATTTCTCACTGGTTATAAAAACCAGGGGCACTTTACTACCGCATTTAAAAAGAAATATGGGGTAACACCTAATTTCATTAAACAAAACTGATAAAAAAGGCTGGACAGTTTGAAAACCATCCAGCCTTTTTCTGCATGAATATTACTTTATCAGTCGATTGAAATTAATTCTACTTCAAAAATTAAAGCAGCATTAGGTCCAATATCCTGTCCAGCTCCTCTTGGGCCATAAGCCAGGTCAGAAGGAATATATAATTTCCACTTGCTTCCCACCTTCATCAGTTGTAAAGCTTCTGTCCAACCTTTAATTACCCCACCAACAGGGAATTGGGCAGGCTCTCCTCTATCTACAGAACTATCGAATACGGTTCCGTCAATTAAAGTTCCATGGTAATGCGCAGTAATCGTATCTTCCAGTTTAGGAGATGCTCCTGAACCTTCCTCAATAACTTCGTATTGTAAACCACTTTCTAAGGTAACTATACCCTCTTTTTTACCATTTTCTTCCAAGAATTTTTGCCCTTCTTCAAGGTTTGCACTTGCAGCTTCATTGGCTTTTGCCATTTGTTCCTGTTGCTTGGCCATGAAATATTTTTGTATTGCCATTTGAGCATTTTCATCTGACACTAGGCAATCATTCTTTTTCAATACATCATTGATTCCTGCAACCACCAGGTCCATATTAAAATCTTCTTCACCAGTTTGTTGCACGAAAGACTGGGCAAAAGTCATTCCCGCACTATAGCTTAAAGAATCTCTGTCACTGTTTAAAGCCACATTAGAAGAACCTCCTAAACCACCTTTATCACATCCAATGAGTCCTATTAAACCAATAAAAGCAATAATGTTTAATTTAATTTTCATCTTTTTAATTTTTAACCATTCTCTCTTCCACAATGCCGATTGCTTTGTTTGAAATAAAGAGGAAACAGCAATTTTCTGTTTAAAAAAAATATTTACCCACAAAGATGGGAAAGAATTTCTCAACCTTATAATAATATCTTAATTTGTTGTCTGGTAAGCGCTGAAATAAATTTTGCAGGATATCAGCGCAATTCAAAATTCTCCAAAGGCATACGAAATGTGATAATTGATGTATAAAAACCTGGTCCCAAACCTCTAATTCTAATCGGATGAAAGTTTATTATTTCCTGGTAACAACCTTAGCAATTCTTTTGTTATTAAGTTGTAGCGATCGGTATGTAGTGAATTCGAAGTATAATCCTGAAGATGATTTTAGCCAATACAAAACTTTTGATTGGTCAGAGTTCCAGGAAGGGGTAAAGCCAGGGAATCCCCTGCACGACAATGATTATTTAAGGGAAATAATTAAAGAATCAATAGAGAATGAAATGGATGAAAAAGGATTTAAAAAATCTGAAGAAAATCCTGATTTATTCATCGAGTATTTTCTCAACCTGGAAGACAAACAAGCTGTGATTACTGCTCCCTTAGATTTCGGAGTGGGAACAGACCAGAAATATGAAGTCATTAAAGAAGAACTAAAAAAAGCTATGCTCATCATTCATATTGAGGATAGGTTAAATCAAAAAACACTTTGGATTGGTAGTGCTGAGAGTCTTTTAGAAGCTTCTCCAAAAAATTTAGATAAAAGGGTGGAGAAGGTAATTGATGAAATTTTTAAAAAATTTCCCGAAATTGAACTTGATCCAGACGCTATTATCCACTAATTTGTTTATGCATACCAGTGTTTTCGCTTCCTGTTTTCTACCTGCACCAGCTATCTAAGCTAATTTTGTGAACCTTTAAACAAAACAAAAGATGGAAAAAGAAAGAACTGCAATAGTTATTGGGGCCACGGGTTTAATCGGCTCATCATTAATAATTAATCTTTTAAATGAAAATATTTACAGTAAAATTCAGGTGTTTTCCAGAAGACCACTGGATGTGTTGAACGATAAAGTTCAGACCAATACCGTGGATTTTGACAGGTTGCATGTTTCAAAGGGACTGATTAAGGCCCAGGATGCCTTTTGTTGTTTGGGAACCACCATGAAGGCTGCCGGGTCCAAGGAGGCTTTTTACAAAGTGGACTTTACTTATGTTCATGATTTTGCAAAAATTTGTCTGGAGCAGGGAGTTGAAAGATTTTTCCTTGTCACTGCGCTTGGGGCCAATGCCAATTCCCTGTTTTATTACAACAGGGTAAAAGGAGAGATCGAACAGGCCATCGAAAAATTACCATTTAAAGCAGTACATATTTTTAGGCCATCTCTTTTATTGGGTGAAAGAAAAGAAAAAAGATTTGGGGAGGATTTAGCCAAAACTTTTAATACTGTTTTTCAACCGTTTATTCCCAAGAAATATCAGGGAATTGAGGGTAATATGGTAGCCTCTGCAATGATAAAGGCAGCTAAATCTGAAGAATTGGGAATTCATTATCATCTTTCCAAGGAAATAAAAGAAGAAGTTGAATCCTGAGGTATTTTTTAAAACACTCAAATTATTTTTTCGAAAAAAATAATTTTTTTCCTTTCTCTTTTGGGGGGATAGATAATAAAATGCTACATTATAAAAGAAGTCAGGGGATAATGGGCCAAAACCTGTTTTTATCCCAACCTAATTCAGAATGCACGTGTCAGGATAATGGAGTGCAAGTAATTTTTTAACTTTTTGGAATTAGCCGGCTATCTTAAATTGTAAGGGTATTTTTTTTAATACCTGAATTACCTAAACGACCAGGATCTGTATCATGATCAGCGAAGAAAAAATCATAAAAGGGTGTTGTAAGGGAGACCGAAAAGCACAACAAGCCCTGTACGCTACCTTTTCAGGGAAGATGTACACGATTTGCCTCCGTTATGCCAAGAAGCAGGAGGATGCTGATGATATTTTACAGGAAGCGTTCGTGAAGATATTCAACAATATTAAGAATTTCCGAAAAGAGTCCAGCCTTTTCTATTGGATGAAAAGGATTGTGATTAATACTGCGCTTAATTATCAACGAAGCAAACTGTACCTATATCCAATGGTAGATGTAAATGATTTGCACTACCTGGCCGATAGGGATTTTACCCTGTCGAATATCCATTTGGAGGATTTATTAAAAATGCTGCAAAAATTACCGGATGGGTGCAGAGTTATTTTCAACCTTTATGCTATTGAGGGATTTCAGCACAAAGAGATCGCTGAAATGTTAAAAATCAACATTGGAACTTCCAAATCTCAATATTCAAGGGCGAAAAGTTTGCTTAAAGAAATGATACTGACTTCTGAAAATATTTATTATGAAAGGCTCAAACAACAAGTTTAGAACTGACTTTGAAAACGCCTGGAAAGATGCTTTTGATGGGGCAGAAAGTACGCCAAACCCAGCTACCTGGGGAAAAATAGACGGAGAATTAAATAAGGCGGCTTTTGTAAAGTATAAAGGTTACTACAAAATTTATAAAGCAGTTGCAGCTGTCGCTCTTCTAATTTCAGGGACTATTTCCATCTTATATTTCAGCAAGGATGCCAATAATAATTTGTTATCTGATCAAATTAATAAGGAAGTAAATTCAGAAAACGAAAAATTAAAATCACCAGATGAAAACGCAGCAGCTGAGTTTAATTCCCCTAATGAAAGTTCAGCTCAGATTGCCAATCCGGAAAATGAATTAAATAAAGAGGAACATTCTCCTTTTAGTGGAAACGTATCAAATTCGGAGAAAAGTGAAAGTGTAATTCCCTCTCAACAAATTTCTAAAAATGAATCGGCCATAGGTGGAACCCAGGTTCAGGGAGAGGAAGTATTTTTTGGTGGTAATCATTCTGCATTAGAAAATTTATCCAAGGAACAGAAAATTGTCCTTGCCAATAAACAACAATTTAGTATTGTCAATATTCCGGTACAGCTGATTGACACAGACAAAATCACTGCAAATGATTTTCCCCTCGTCACTAAAAAAACTGCATTTCTGTGGTATAATAATTTAGAAGAAGAAGAAACAAAAGCTTCCAGAAAACAAAATGAGGTTTATGCTAATGTCAATCTGAATTCGGGCTTTTTCAATCCCAATTTTGAAGGGGGAAATATGTCCGGAACCATGCTTTCCAATGCCGCCAGTGTGATCAACACTGTCCCCAATGCTATTCCTGCTTCTGATTTGGGCATTCAAAACTCACCTGATGCTTCTTTCAGTTATGGCATAAACATGGGAATGAAACTCTCAGGAAAATGGGTGATTGAAGGCGGTGTGGCTTACGCAAATTACAATTCCACCATGCAAACAAATGTAGCATTGCAGGGAACACAGGGTGAAGCTGCAATTCCCATTACATTTCAAACCAGGACTGAAAACTTTGGATTAACCTCTCCTTCGGTGTTGGATGTAAATGCTACTCATTCCTTGAATAATTCTTTCGAATTTGCTTCCGTGCCAGTACAGGCAGGGTATGTGATTGGACAAAAAAAACTCAGCCTGATAGTGAAAGCTGGTGTGGCATCTGATTTTTTCTTAAGAAATGAAATTTCCGAAAATAGTGGTTCGGGATATTCGGTGGCCACCAATCCAGGTGATGTGGATAGCCAGTTTAGAAGGGTTTATTTCAATGGTTCTGTAGGGAATGAAGTAAATTATTCCATTCACGATAATTACAGCTTATCTGTAGAAGCGACTTACAGATTCGCCTTAAATTCCTTTACAAAACCAACAGCTAACTTCTCCAGTAATCCTGACGGATATGCCATTGGAATGGTATTCAGATATCATTTTAAAAACTAGTTATCCGGGATAAAAATATTTAAAATTTTAGTTAGATTACTATTTCCCTGAACAAAGCCGGTGAATTTCATCGGCTCTGTTTTTTTATGTAAGTTCCATTTAAAATAAATCAATTATAGCTTCCTCTCAGATTAAATATTCAGCCTCAATAGGTCGTTTGCTTCTAAATACAGTAAAAATTGTTAGGTAAAACATTAACGAATGAAAATTTTAATTGAGAAGGAAAGGGCTTCCTTACATCACCTGCCCGAGATCAACAGTGTTCTATTAACATGGAAAACGTATGCCAATCATGAGACATATAAATACATGTTTACCAAAGGTGTTGACAAGTTTTTGGAAGTAAAAGCTACCAGCTGGATTTCAGATATCAGAAATGAAGGAGTCATAAGTCCGGAATTATCAAAATGGTTGAAATCAGAGGCCATTCCAAAGGCTATTGCTGGTGGTTTAAAAAGGATAGCTGTGGTGATGGACTCGGATGTTTTTAAAAAGTTTTATGTGAAAAATGTAAAACAAGATGCTACTGAGGGAGGAATAAAGTTTATGGAATATTTTGATAATCTGGAAGATGCAAAAAAATGGATTGAAGAAATGCAGGAAGTAGCTGTTTGATCACCTCAAAAAAATAGAAATAAAAAGGTCCCGCAATTTTAATTTTTTGCGGGATCTTCTTTTTTTGCTGGTTATACCGGATTGCTGTGATTGTTAACAAAAGTTCTCTATTTCTTTGTGGGTCTTCTCTTTAGAAAGATTTTGCAAATTGGCAGAGTACTAAATTGAACACAGGGTCGCGAAAATGCAAACCCTCCAGAGACTTCCTTAAACTATTTTTTTAGGATCACTGCAAAGTGTTAGTGTTACACAAGGAATTTTAAAAGGGAAATTTTTATGGATGATTTCCCTTTTTCATTTTCTTATATTTTCCCTTATAATTTCTCAGTTTCAATCTGTTCTTTTTCCAGTTTTAAATTATCGAAGTTGTCTAAAGTAGAAACTTTCAGCTGCGAATGATAGATTTTGCCCTATGCTTCTTCAATTTTTCGCAAAATAATATCCATTATTCTCCTCAAAATTGAATCGCCTAAACCAAAATCTATTCATCCTCACTAGGAAATCCCTTACTTTAGACAACTTCATCCTATAATTCTTTCATTGAGCATCCGGAATTTATTTTTGCTGTGAATATCATTCCTATAATTTTTATAAGATATTTGTTATCAGTAAAAAGTAATTTTCAGTCCATAGAGGCCCTTGACTCGGGAATAGATATTTAATATTTTAATCCCGAAACTAAAAAAGACTACAAAAGCGATTATGTACAAAAAGTGGAAATTCAAAGAAACTCCGGATAGCGCTCAGGTAAGCTCTTTGCAGGCTGCCATCAATGTAAGTGAGCCTATTGCCCAAATCCTTTGCATGAGGGGAATTGATTCTTTGGAAAAAGCCAAACATTTTTTTCGACCAAGTCTTAGCGACTTGCACGATCCATTTCTGATGAAAGATATGGATGTGGCAGTTGACCGACTGGTAAAAGCTCTGGAAAATAAGGAGAAAATTCTTGTGTATGGAGATTATGATGTTGACGGGACTACTTCTGTAGCCTTATTCTATGGTTTTTTGAGTCGGTATTTTGATCATCTGGACTATTATATTCCCGATCGTTATCAGGAAGGTTATGGTGTTTCCCAAAGAGGGATAGCACATGCCATAAAAGAAGGTTTTTCTTTAGTGATCACCATTGACTGTGGAATAAAAGCTGTAGAAAAAGTAAGATTCGGAAAGGAAGCAGGCCTGGATTTTATTATTTGTGATCACCATAACCCCGGGGAAAATCTCCCTGAAGCTGTTGCTGTCCTGGATCCTAAAAGAAAAGATTGCCAGTATCCATTCGATGAACTTTCAGGGTGCGGAATTGCTTTCAAGTATCTTCAGGCCTATTGCAGTAGACAAGAAATTCCTGAAACGGAATTATTGGATTACCTGGATTTAGTAGCCATCAGTATAGGTTGTGATATTGTACCAATTGAAGGGGAAAACAGGATTTTGGCCAAATTTGGTCTGGATAAAGTGAGGGAAAATCCCAGAACAGGTATTCAGGCTTTAATAGATGTGGCAGAACTCCCTCAAGACCTTAATATTGGTCATCTGGTGTTTGGCATTGGCCCCAGAATAAATGCTGCAGGAAGAATAGCCCATGCCAATAAAGCTGTGCATTTATTGCTTTCGGAATCTTATGAGGAGGCCAAAACAGCGGCATATGAGGTAAATAAAAATAACATAACCAGAAGGGAATACGATGAAAGTATTACTAATGAGGCCATAGGAATGATTGAGGCAGGAGGTAGGTCATATGGAAAAACTACCGTACTTTTTAAGGATGACTGGCACAAGGGAATAATTGGTATTGTAGCCTCTCGGTGTATCGAAAAATATTACCGCCCAACCATTATTCTGACACATTCCAATGGAAAGGCCACAGGTTCTGCCAGGTCGGTTAGTGGATTTGATATCTATGAAGCCATTACCAGTTGTGAAGAACATCTCTTACAATATGGAGGACATAAATATGCTGCAGGACTTACCATGGAAATTGATGCCATTCCTGCATTTGCCAAAAAGTTTGAGGAAATTGTGGCAGCTTCTATTCAAAAGGATCAGCTTATTCCAAATGTAAATATTGACCTGGTTTTACGGATTGACCAAATCAACGAAAAGTTTTATAATATCATCAAGCAAATGGCCCCGTTTGGCCCGGCTAATATGCGTCCTATGTTTATATCGGAAGTAGTCTTTCCCCCGGGGGCAGCCAGAGTGCTGAAAGAAAAACATTTGAAACTATTGGTGAAAGATCCTGATGGAGCAAAAAAAATTGACGTAATCGGCTTTGGTTTAGGAAATTTTTATGCAGACCTGCGGCCAAATGAACCATTTTTCATTTGTTATACCATTGAGGAAAATGAATATAAAGGCATCAAAAAACTTCAACTGATGCTAAAGGACATTAAAATGAAAAGGGATTTTTAGAAAAAAAGCCCCACTAACAAGTGGGGCTTTTACTTTATCCATAGTCTAAATCCTATGTTAGTTATATTAATTAATATCCTGGGTTTTGATCAGCGTTTGACAATGCCTCATTTTGATCAATTTCCTGTTGAGGAATGGGAAATAATTCATGTTTTCCCACAGTAAACCCGGTTCCTGCTAAAACATCTTTAGCCATGTCCCATCTTAGTAGGTCATTGAAACGAACCTGTTCACCACATAATTCGACAATTCTCTCATGGACAATTGCATTAAAAACTTCTGTTTTTGAAGTCACAGGGTAAGTTCCATTCATTTCAGGAGTCCCATAGTTTGGCATACTAGTGGAAGTTCTATTCCTTATTTGATTCAGGTAATCAACAGCTCCAGTAATATTTCCAAGTTCATTTTCCACCTCTGCCATCATTAATAAAACATCAGCATATCGAATGACATTTACATTAATACCCGATTCTGTATTAGATGAGGGTTGTTTATAATATTGTTCATACTTCTTCCATGCAGCTCTTCTACCAAGTGGAATCTCAGCCGGTGTTGCTGTACCGTTTGGATCAATGATATCTCCATTCGAGTAAAAACTGTCCTGGTACCTTGGATCCCCATCCTCAAATTGATCAAGTAAATTATCGGAAGGATAAACATTAAACCAGGTTAAACCATACTCCTGACTTCTAAAAGTGACCTCGGCAACACCTGTACCAGTGGTACCCCAAGCATCAGCACCTCCGTTATTACCTGTGAAATTCACTTGAAACACAGTTTCGCTATTGTGTTCAGTTTCCTCCATGAAATTATCATAAAAATTATCAACAAGCTGGTATTCCCCACTTCCAATTACTTTTTCGAAGGCTGTTTTAGCCTCATTATAGTTTCCTAAGTATAAATGAACTTTGCCAAGTAATGCATTTGCAGCTCCAGAAGTAGCCCTTCCTGCATCTGGTTCTTCACTCTTTTTCAGTAATGAAGAAGCTGCTTCTGTTAAATCATCAATAATTAATTGGTAAATTTCAGCCTTTGGGGACCTTCCCTGACCTTCAGGTGTTACGGTAGTATATTTTGGAATATCTCCAAAACGTGTAACCAAAAAGAAATAATAAAGGGCTCTTAAAAATTTGGCTTCACCAATATTTTTCTTTGCAGTTGCTTCCGTCACTCCATCTGCTGTTTCTGCATTATCCAATACAAAATTAGCTTTGTTTATTCCTCTATAACAGTTATCCCAATATTGAAAGATTGCACCGTGGTCAGCAGGAAAAGAAAAATTTAGGTATTGAACCTTGTCTGCTTCCAGTTGAGGATTTCCTGCATTTTCATGGGCCATATTGTCCATCATAAAGAACATATGTCGGGCATAAAGTCCTCTGGTTTGCAAGTTAGCGTATATTGCATTTACGGCAGATTGGAGCTGAACCTCATTTTTAAAGAAGGTATCTGGCGAAAGCTGATTTGGGTCCACCAAGTCTAAATCAGGTTTACAGGAAACCATTAAAAAGGTGGTTATAAAAAATCCTAATATATATTGTTTTAATCTCATGATTTTTCAGGTTTTAATTAAAATGAAACTTGAATACCTCCAACAAATGATTTAGGCAAAGGGTAATTTCCACGATCAATACCAAGTTGGTAATTCCTCTGTGTTGGATCGGTTGTCACATGTGTACCGATTTCCGGATCAAGACCAGAATAATCTGTGATTGTAAGCAAGTTTTGACCACTGACGTAAACCCTAAGTTTTGAAATACTTCCATTCAGGAAGCTATCAGAAGGAATTGTATATCCTAAGGAAATATTTCTCAATCTTAAATAAGATCCCTTTTCCACAAATCGAGAAGAAACAGAAACATTTTCACCAGCACCAAGAGCCCTTGGAATTGAGTTGGAAGTACCTGGACCAGTCCACCTGTTTAAAACATCAGTTCCAGAGTTAAATAACCTTGTCATTCCCTGTAAATCATAAATGTTGGTGTTATAAACATCATTACCGGAAACACCTACAATAAACAAGTTCAAATCAAAACCTTTGTACTCTGCATTTCCAGAAAATCCATAGTTTAATTTCGGAAATGGGTTACCAATTATAGTTCTATCATCAGCGGTTATTACCCCATCAGGAACTCCTTCAGGACCACTAATGTCTCGGTATTTTACATCACCGGGTTGGGCATTTCCATGTGAAGGATTATTATCTATATCAGCTTGATCCTGATAAATTCCTATCATTTCATATCCATAGAAATGGAACATAGCTTCATCTTCTATTACTCGGGTAATGTTTTGGTTTTCGAAATTACCTCCTGCAATTTGTTCTACTCCACCAAGACTCAATACTTTATTATTTGCTGTACTTAAGTTTAAATTGGCGGACCATGTAAATTCTCCTTCAAAGTCATTATAACCTAAAGATATTTCAAATCCTGATGTTTCAACTGAACCAACGTTTTTAGGGACACTTGGACTATGGAAACCTAAGGAAGGAGTTAATGGTAGATCCATTAGTAGGTCATCACTGGTATTTTTAAAGTATTCAACTGAAAAAGTAATTTGATCAGCAAGTAGTCCTAAGTCAAGGCCTACATTGATCATTGTGGTTTCCTCCCATTTTAAGTCCGGGCTTGCAGGACCTGCTCCGGTTGTCCCTTGTGCCAAAGAACCTCCATCACCAAAATGATAATTATAATTACTTGTAAGTGCAGAACTATATCTGTAATCACCAAGTAAATCGTTACCCACAATACCCCAGCTACCCCTTAGCTTCATATTGCTAATAGCACTCATGCCCTGCATGAAGGATTCTTCACTAATTCTCCATCCAGCTGCAAATGAGGGGAAAGAACCCCATCGATTATTAGGACCAAATCTTGAGGACGCATCTCTTCTGAAAGAAGCTGCAAGTATATATTTACCATCGTAGTTATAATTTAATCTTCCTAAATAACCATATCTGCTATATTCGTATGTTCTTGAAACCAAACTTGCTTCAGTTAAATTCAACTGATTTACCTCATCGGTTACATAGTTTGAACTGGAAGCATCAATATTAGAATAGCTACTTTCCTGAGATTCAATTACTGCTAAAGCGGTGAAGTTGTGAACATCATTAAAGGTTTTTGTATAGGTTAGGCTATTGGTAAAAATGATAGACTCATTTTTCCAGGTATTTTTAGTGATTATAGCCTTTTCCTGAAAATGTTGCCCTTTAACCACATCGTTCATTGCATCATCAAAAGAAGGTACGAAATTTTCTGTTCTACCATTAGTGTAATTTAAGCCTCCCTGAGTTTTGAATTTTAAACCATCAATGATCTCGTATTCAGCGTATATTGTTCCCATTATGTTTTCAGAGCTGTTTTCTCTGGTACCATGTTCTAAGGCACGAACAGGGTTTTCAGCATCTTGATTATCTAACTGAGAAATTGGCCCTTGAAATCCACCTAAATTATTGGGATTATAAACAGGTAAATAAGGAGCCATTTTTATGGCGTGCTCAATCATTGACCGTCCACCTTGGTCATTGTAAGGGCTAGATTGATTGAATGAGGTTGTTAATGTTTCTCCAATCTTTAGTTTGCCAATTTTAAATTCACTATTTGCTCTAAAATTAAATCTTTGAAAATCAGTAGATTTTACGATTCCTTCCTGATCAAGGAAACCTGTTGAAACCATATAAGTACTATTTTCACCGCCTCCGGATACACTTACATTGTAGTTTTGCATAACACCATCCTGGAATATTTCATCCTGCCAGTTAGTATTATTTTGCAAATAAGAAGCATATTGAGGGTCTGTAATCCTTATTGGAACAGCTACAGGGTCTTGTAATTGTCCAAATTCAGTCGCATATTGAGTATACTGTTGTGTATTTAAAACATCATATCTTTTCTTCTGAGTTTGTACACCAGCCCATGCATCAAAGCTTACTTTTGCTTTCCCACTTTTACCTTTTTTAGTGGTAATCATTACAACTCCGTTTGCTCCTTTGGCCCCATAAATAGCTGTTGTTGATGCATCTTTTAAGACCTCCATTGATTCAATATCATTTGGGTTTAAATCTTGCATACTTCCACCAACAATACCGTCAATTACTATTAATGGATCGTTGTTATTTACAGTACCAAGGCCTCTGATTCTAATGGTTGGGGCTGAACCAGGATTACCATTGCTAATTACAGTAACACCTGCTGCTCTACCTTGTAGGGCCTGTTCTGAAGAAGTGATTGGGACCTCCGTAATTGCTTCAGAACTGATTGATGATATTGCACCAGTTACTTCGGCTCTTTTTTGAGTACCATAACCTACCACCACTACTTCTTCCAATTGAGCTAAATCCGGCTCCAAAATAACATTAAGTTGAGTTTGGTTCCCTACTATTACCTCCTGTGTTACAAAACCAATGTAGCTAAATTGTAAAGTGGCATCAGCTGGTACGCTTAATGAATATTTTCCATCAATATCTGTTGTAGTTCCTGTGGAAGTTCCTTTTACAATTATACTTACACCTGGAAGAGGTTCGTTGGTATCTCCGGAATTAACTGTCCCGGATACTACAGTTTGGTATACTTCAGTAGTAACTTTAGCTTTTTTACCACCAAAATCCGTTTTATCATTTAACTTCACTACATTAATACTGTAGTTTACCTGCTTGAATTTTAACCTGGAAACTCTTGAGACCTCGGTTAATAATTCTGCCACAGTAACCGTCTTTTTGTCCTGAGTAATACGGATATCCCTATCAATATTTCCCTGATCAAAAGAGAACTTAAAATCAGTCTGAGACTCGATTTTTGCAAATGTTTCTTTGAGTGTAGCGTTTTTCAACTTTATCGTAACGTACACATCTTTTACGCTTTTCTGGGCATTTCCTTCTGATGCTAATAATAGATTCAGAAACATACATTGAAGAAAGATGCCATATAGTGTGTATTTTGAAAGCATTACTATTAGGCGTATTGATTTCAATTTCATATTTTTACAATGTTTTGATGAATAAAAATTTATTGAAACAAGATTTGCTCTTTTTCAGGTGTTTGCTGAATTAGGTCCAATTAATTCTTTTTTTACCTGATTGGAGCTGAAAAAATGATAAGCCGGTAACTTTGTGCTAAAGCTGCCGGTTTTTCTTTAGGTGGAGTTTTCTGTGATAGTCATAATAAATTAGAGGTTTATAATTTAATTAATACTTCCTTCTTGTTGAGGGTAAACTCGAAGCGTTCCACAGTACTGATGCTTTCAAGTACATTCATTAAATTCTCATTATCGAACTCTCCGGTATAATCCCAGTCCTTTTCCAGTTTTCCGGAAATCTGGATATTTACACCATACCACCTTTCCAGTTTGTCCACAACTGAGTAAAGTGAAGCATGACTAAAATAAATTATCCCATCTTTCCAGGCCGTAGCGGCTTTAAGATCAAATTTACTTTCTGTTATTTCTTTGGTAAGTTTATTAAAATGCAAAGCCTTTCCGGGAATAAGAATGTTTTCCTTATTTGCTTGTTGTTCGTCCGTATTTTGGATTAAAACCTTACCCTCAGTGAGGTCAATTTCTATTTCATCCTCATCTGAAAAAGCACTTATATTAAATTCAGTTCCAAGGGCAGTAGTCGAAAGGTTGTTGGTAATTACCTTAAATGGTTTTGAAGTATCTTTTGCCACTACAAAATAAGCTTGTCCTTCCAAATACACCTCTCTGGAATTTCCGGTAAATACTTTAGGAAATTCTAATTTGCTTGATGCATTGAGCCAGATTTTGGTTCCGTCTGGAAGTGTAAATTGAGTCTTTTTGCCTTTTTCATTCTCTTTCACTATGATCTCCACAATATTTTTTTCCTCAAAATCATCCACTATGTTAATATCAGTGACTAAAAAAGTGGTACCAATTACCAAAATGAAAATTGCTGCAAACCTGGTAACAATATTTAACCTTGCCCAGGTGGTGCCAGTGCTTTTAGTGTAATCGAGAGGTTTTCTTTTTTCGTTGTATGTGTTGTTATTTATTCTTGAAAATAACCGATCATGTACCTGTTTTGCTCTCTTATTTTGAGATTCAGATCGGTTTTCCCAATATTCTTCTATAATCGAATAAGATAACTGGTGTTCTTTATTCTCCTCCAGCCAATTGTTTAGCTGGAGCAACTCTTCCGCTGTACATTCATTTGATAGTTTTTTGGCTATCAAATCCAATATTTTATTTTCTTCCATCGAAAACGACTTTGAAGTATCTTTTAAATTGTTAGACAAAGCTTTTTTCAAAAACCCCCAAAAGAATTTGAAAAAAATTAATTTAATAGTAGAAGTATAGGTAAAAGCGAGGCAATATCTGAAAGTTTGATTTGCTTTCCTTTTTTGTTAGGATGTTTATCCAGATAACTTTTTAATGTATCATTAATCTTCCCTAAGGCAATACGTAGCTGATTTTCGACAGTTTTAGTGGAAATATCCATGATTTTTGCCACCTCTTTGTATTTTAATCCATCTTCTTTTACCAGATTAAACACCATCCTGCACTTTTCGGGGAGCTGATCAATAGCTAAATCAATTTTTTGTTGTAACTCCTTGGTTAGCAGACTTTTTTCTGGGCTAATGTGGGCATCTGGAATTTGGTAGGTATTGCCACTAATAGACACAAATAGTTTGTTTTTTGGAGACTTTAAAAAATTATAAGAGTGGTTTTTTACAGCTACATAAAGATAAGTTTCCAGATTTTCTATTTGTGGCAGCCTTTCTCTTCTTTCCCATATTTTAAAGAAAACATCTTCTACAATTTCTTCGGCAGTTTCATTATTTTTTACAAAATCGTAAGCAAACCGAAAAAGTCGATGAAAATAATTGTAGAAAAGTTCTGAAAAAGCTTTTTGATCTCCTTCAGCAATTTTGTTTTTGAGTGTACTGTTAATCATTTTCATATTTGATATTTCTAGTCAAAATCATCATCACTAATTGGGCATAAAATTGTTTATGCCGCAACAATTTAAAAGTTAATGGCTAGGTGTAGTCATAAAGTGGGACTGAAATAATAACGTAAGGTAAAATTTTTTGTATTTTTTTCCAAAAATATTTTAAATCCTTATAAGAAATGAGAAAGCCTATAGGTGCATTTTTTATTTTCTTCTTTTAGAAAGATTGATTAAATTGAGCTATTTCCCTGCACTATTTGATAGTTAGTGGCTTATTTATATTACTTTAATAAAAAAATACCAGATAATTTAGCATTTTTTTAATTGTAAACTTTCTTTTTGTAAATATTGTCCTCTCTCCAACTTTCATGAAGACTTTTGGTTTATTCTGTTCGATTTTGATATGTTGCGCTTTCATTAAAATGAGTTTCATCCATCAAAAGGATCTAACTGGAAAAACTCACTGGGATGAAAATAAATCCCTGGCAGAATTGCTTCAAAAGATGGGGGATTCTTTAAAAAATTTCAAACCTGATCATCTGGATACTGAATTGATTGAAAGAGGAGAAGAAATAATCAGGTTTGGAAAAACAACAGCTCCTTCAGGGAAATCCTCAAAATATATCAGCAAATATTACAATTGTGTAAGTTGTCATAATTCTGAAATTGAAGATCCGGATTTAAAAAAAAGCGATCCCGAAGTGCGACTTGCCTTCGCCAATAGTGAAAATATTCCATTCTTACAGGCTTCTACATTTTATGGAATGGTTAATCGGGAAAGTTGGTATAATGGAGATTACATTAAGAAATATGGCGATTTGGTAATTGAAGCCAATAAGGATATTACTGCGGCTGTGCAACTTTGTGCAGTTGAATGTTCCCAGGGAAGGAAGGTGGAAGACTGGGAAATGGATGCAATTATGGCCTACCTCTGGTCATTGGAATATCGACTTGGTGATTTGGGGCTTCAGGAATCAGATTTTAAAAAATTGAATGAGGAATATGAAGATAAAGCTAACCATGATGCATTAATTAAATGGATTAAATCATTTTACCTGCAAGCTTCTCCGGCAACTTTTGCTGATCCCCCGGAAAGCAGGAAAGGAGGGTTTGAACAATTGGTTGGGAATCCTAAAAATGGGCAATTGATATTTGAAAAGAGTTGCCTGCATTGCCATGATGAAAATGGGGTCACTAAATATACGCTGGAGGATAATAAACTTTCTTTTAAAAAGCTTAAAAAGGATATGGCTAAAAGTTCACAGCTTTCGCTTTATCATGCCATTAGATATGGCACAAAGCCAGAGCCCGGACATAAACCCTATATGCCGCAATACACACTGGAAAGAATGAGCAACCAGCAAATTGAAGACTTCAGGGCCTATGTGGAAGTTATGGCTAAAGGTGAGGAAATGAATGGGAAATAAAATGGCTGACCGGTTGATCTAGAACTATTTTCTAACTTCCAGGCTCTTCCTTTTATTTTCTGAAAAATCAAATCAGTTTTCCACCTTCAATCAAATCTACCAGCAATTCTATACTTTCCTTCGAATGAGTAGGGAAATTGGCTATTCTGATCTGGGATTCCTTATTTTCTCCATAACCTTTTCCAACTTCCATTTTGTATTTACTTAATTTTTGAAGAAAATCACTGGCACTTTGCCCGATTAAGTTTCCAACAGCCACAGTTTTCGACCTGTGTTTTTTCTCCTTCACAAATGGTTCGAATAGTGAATTGGACTCGAATAAATTGTAAAGCAATGCAGCTTTGTAATTGGTTTCCTGCCTAATAACCTGCATGCCCCTTCTATTCATATCTTCACAAACTTTTCCCAATAAATAAATGCCCAGTACATTTGGTGTAGCGGGGGTTTGGTTTTTAGCCGCCATTTTCAGCAAGGACGGAATAGTGTGATAAGTGCCGATTGGTTTTTTCTGCGCAGTCATCTGATTGGCTTTATCCACCAGTTTTTCATTGAATATCCACACGCCTAATCCGGCCGGTAATCCCATCCCTTTTTGAACAGAGAAATAAAGGGAATCAATCTTATGGAAATCTATGGATAAATAAGGAACAGAGGAAACCGCATCAACCGCAATGATTTTATCGGGATACTGATTTCTTAATTGATATATATCTTCTACAGGAAAGGCTACTCCTGTACTTGTTTCATTTTGAGTAATTCCAATCATTTCAACTTCCCCGGGAATATCAACATTGCTGAGGTCAAAACCATTGCCCGGTGCCACTTCAAAAACATGTGCATTTTTACCCATCATTTTTGAAAAACTATAAAACTTTTGGGAAAATGAACCATTCACAAAGTGGTAGGATGAATTGTTTATGCAATTCTGAATTAATCTTTCCCAAATCTCTGTGGCCGAATTGGTGAAAACAATGTGGTAATTTTCCGGTACTTCCAGCAGTGTCCGGATTCCATCTACAGCAAATTTGAAAATCTTTTCAAAATCTTTGCTTCGGTGTGAAATAGAAGCCACTCCCTCCTTCATTGCAGTTTGAATATGATCTGGGACGGTAAAGTATAGCTCACTTGGACCAGGGGTCAGAAATAGTTTTTTCATCTGTTTATAAGATTTTCATTTTGTGAATCAAAATTACACACCGGTTGGGATTTAATTTACAATCTTAATCTGAAAATTTTGATTGAACCAAAAATTGGTAATTTTGGTGCTTTTTTGGAAATTGCCAATAAAAAATATGCTATGTTCCTATTCTCCATGCTAAAGAAGTTTTTGCCCTGGTTGCTGGTTTTGGTTTTATTGGTTTTCATATTATTGGAAAGGGAAAAAGACCGGTTTTTTAAAGAGGAAACCGGGAAAATTGAGGTAATGGAGGATAATTTTAACAATGTGGTGCTGGAAGAAGTAGAAGGGTTGGGAAAAATGGAGCTGGTAAAATTCAAATTTCGGGACATTATTAAATTGAAAAAGGATAATCTTTTTCCCCTTACCGATGATGAAATACTTTTAGTAGTAACCGGAGAAGCCGTAGGCTGCATAGATTTCACAAAAATAAAAGCCGAGCATGTTAATGAGGCTGGAGATACCCTGTTTGTGGATATGCCGGAACCGGAAATTTGTTATTCTAAAATAGATCATGCACAAAGCAAGGTTTATGACCTCACTTTCAGCCAGATGTTCGATAAAACAGAATTGGTGGAAGAAGCTTTTAAAAAGGCAGAAGAAAAAATTGAACGGATTGCCATTGAATCCAATTTACTGGAACAAACCAGGGCTAATGCCGAACTTACCCTGAAACCTATTTTGGAGCGGATATCCAACAAAAAAGTAGTGCTCACATTCAAGCTCTCCCCCGAATACCTCCTTTTTCATTAGATTTTTTGCAAACCAGCTGCTTTTCGGGTTACATTTGGCAGAATGTAAAAATATATTCGGATGAAATTAACCATTTGGGGAGCTGCAAAGCAGGTAACAGGAAGTGTTTTTCTATTAGAACTGGAGGATGATTTTCGGATTTTAATTGACTGCGGAATGGAAATGGGGAAGGGGCAAACTAATGATGCCTTATATCCCGGCTCTGCCTTTCCTTTTGATGCCAGCATGATTAATCTGGTGATTCTTACCCATGCACACCTGGATCATTCCGGTAGAATTCCCAACCTGTTTCGAGAAGGGTTTGAGGGGAAGATTATTTGCACTGGTCCTACCATGGAACTTGCCGAATTACTCCTGCTTGATTCTGCCAATATCAACCGGAGAAAAATCAAACATTTCCAGAAAAAACGCAGTAGAAATCCCGGCTACAAACCAGATTTTAATCCCGATGAAATTTACCTGGAAAAGGATGTAAATAAATCTTTGGAACAATTTCTTACTCTTCCATTCAACAAAAGAACTAAAGTAAAAAAAGATCTTTTACTTACTTTAATTCCTACCGGGCATTTACTTGGGGCTGCCAATGTATTGCTGGAAGTTTTTGAAAATGGGAAGTCCAAAAAAATCATGTTTTCGGGAGATGTCGGAAGGAGTAATTATCCCTTATTGCCCGACCCTCAAAAGCCTGATCAGGTAGATTATCTGGTTTGTGAAACTACTTATGGCAACAGGTTGCACCAGTCGAAAGTGGAAACGGAGGAGGAATTGCGAAATGCCATTCAGAAAACCTGTGTGGATATGGCCGGAAAATTAATCATTCCCGCTTTCAGTATTGGCAGAACCCAGGCGATTATTTATACACTGAATAAACTGTTTTCCAAAGGAAATATGCCTGCTGTTAAGATTTATGCAGATAGCCCCCTGGCAAGGAAAAGCAACAAAGTGTATGAACAAAATACGACTTACCTGAATGAAGAAGCCAGGGATTTTAAAGATGAGAAAGGAGCGCTTTTCTATCTGGATAATCTGGAATACATTGATGACCTGAAGGAAAGCATCATGATTTCCAAAAGCAATGAATCCTGTATCATCATTTCCTCATCAGGTATGCTGGAAGGTGGAAGAATTCAGAATCATATCAAGGAAAACCTGGGTAATGCCCGCTGTACTATTCTGATGGTTGGTTTCAGTGCCGAAGGAACTTTCGGACACCGATTGGTGAACTCAGGAGCTAATGTAGTGATGGGAAAAAGAACAGTTCCGGTAATGGCAAAAGTGGAGCATACCGATGCTTTCAGTGGCCATGGCGATCAGAAGGACCTGTTGCAATTTGTGGAGGCTCAATCTCCAGAGGAATTGAAAAAAATTATTCTGGTGCATGGAGAGCCTGATTCCATGGAAGACTTCAAGGAATTGCTGGAGGAAAAAGACTACCAGAATATTCATATTCCCGAGAAAGGGGAAAGTTTTGAATTGTAAAGGTTAAAAAGAACAACTTTTCTTTGCTCTGCAGAATTTGAAATTCTGAAGCCCTATCGCAGGGTTTTTAATCCAAATACACAACCTATGTATAAAGAGAGGCGGTCAATTAAGCATCAAAATAATTACATTTCCTCAATGTTTTCCAAAAACCGCTTTTCCCAGCAAGGTCTTCGGTAGTAACCTGGTGTGCCTCGAACTTCAGAGGTTTGATAGACGCAGGTTCGCAAAAACGCAAACCCTGCTGGGGCACCATTATTATAAGGCAAAGGTTACAAACTCTAACCAGAAAAAATGATTTTTAATCCGAATCCTTATCTTATCTCCTCTTCTTCCAAAAGAAATAGATTAGGAAAATAATCAACACAAAAGGAATGATCATGAAAGCGAACTTGATTAAGACGGCTACTGTGGAGGGTTGAATATCATTCATATGTTTTAAATAAAAATATTTTATAGCTTCAAATTTATCTGTTTCGCTGGACTAAGAGCATGTTTAAGTTTTGTTTTTTAAAGCGAAAAATGTCAGTTTGGGGTTATCGGGATACTAGAAAATTTTTGAATAGCAGCGTTATTTGGTAATTTTATAATGACCGAAGTTCCCTAAATGGCATTTTGAAGCCAAAAGGATAAATTTTAAACATGCTCTAATCATTTCTCTCTATTGCATGGTTTATCACAATCTATTAGATTTATGTTAAATTTCTAATATTGAATTCCCAAAGAAGTAAAAATCTTTGTTTAACTTATTACAATACTATCTTTTTTAAAATCACCAGTTTGTTGCCTCTTTTTCACCAGTATTTATCCCTTTTTTCCTAATTCCACAAAAGGGATAATGAACTAAAGACCTGTCGTCAATACATTTTAAGGCTTAAATTAAGCTATTAAACAAACAGTTTTATCATTTGTTGGTTGCAAGTGGCTGGAAATAAGTGTTTAAACCCTTCCTATTTGCGCTTGAACTAATTTTATTTTTAACTTATAAACATGTTGTCTTATAGGAGAATTTTTTACCTTATTGCATTATTTATTGTTTTTAAACACCCTTTAATAGCTCAGGAGGAAGAAAGAAGGCTTGCCGTGAAAAGGCTTGAAGGGAAAATAAAAGTGGATGGGGAATTGACAGAAGCATTTTGGGAAACAGCCCCGGTTTCTCAGCCATTTTGGGAGCAATTTCCCTACGATACCTCCTATTCCTCTACCATTTCAGAGATTAGAATGGCCTATGATGATCAATTTCTTTATTTCGGGGTCAGGTGTTTAGATCCGGTCCCCGGGGGTTATGTAACTACTTCTTTGAGAAGAGATTTCAGGGGAAAGGAGAATGATGTGATTACCGTTGTGCTTGATCCATTCGAGGATAAAACCAATGCTACCTTTT
This sequence comes from Flexithrix dorotheae DSM 6795, assembly GCF_000379765.1. Taxonomy (GTDB): domain Bacteria; phylum Bacteroidota; class Bacteroidia; order Cytophagales; family Flammeovirgaceae; genus Flexithrix; species Flexithrix dorotheae. The sequence goes on along the minus strand of NZ_KB903476.1, from coordinate 331,677 downwards.
TCGGTATCAATCCTTTTGGCGTCCGGAGGGAGGGCTTAATTTCTGGAATTTCCGGAAGTGGGAGTGGAGGAACCAGCCAGGTACGAAGTGGGTTCGATTTGTCCTGGGACAACAAATGGTATGGAGAAGCTAAAATTCATGATGGCTACTGGACTGCGGAAATGGCTATTCCATTTAAAACACTAAGGTATAAAGAAGGAGCAAAAACCTGGTTTGCCAATTTTTACCGACTAGACAGTAAAACGGCTACCTCTTCCAGTTGGGGTCATATTCCCCGAAATCAGTCTATTGTTTCTCCGGCATTTGGAGGTTATCTGGATTTTGAAGAACCTTTAAAAAAGCCCGGTTCGAATATTTCTATTATTCCCTATGTTGCAGGAAATACAGGCAGAAACTTTATAGATGGTGAACCCACAACATATGGATTCGACTTAGGTGGTGATGCCAAAATAGGAATCACTCCATCTCTTAATCTTGACCTGACCATTAACCCGGACTTTTCTCAGGTGGAAGTTGATGATCAGCAGACTAACATTACCAGATTCGAATTATCTTTTCCTGAAAAAAGACAGTTTTTTCTGGAAAATGCTGATCTATTTGCCTCATTTGGTACCGACAATATTCGCCCATTTTTTTCCAGAAGAATTGGAATTGCCTTGGATAGAAATACTGGAATTAATGTGCCTGTGCCTATAACTTACGGTGCACGTTTAAGTGGCAGAATTGATAAAAACTGGCGTATTGGAGTCATGAATTTGCAGACCAAAAAGGATAATAGTATTAATTTGCCAGGTTATAATTATTCAGTTATGGCTTTGCAAAGGCAGGTTTTCTCTAGGTCAAACATTTCTGCCATATTCATTAATAAACAGTCTACTCATCAATTCTCCCAGGATTCTACCCTGGAATGGGGAATTGATAAGAGCAATTATAACCGAACTTTAGGTTTGGATTATAACCTTGCCTCAGCCGATAATAAATGGACAGGTAAGTTCTTTTACCATCATAATATTTACGAAAATGAGGAGTCAAAAAAAGATTTTGCTCACGGGGCTACTTTGGCTTATAATATCCCATGGCTTACTTTAACCTGGGATCACCAGATCGTGGGAAAATACTATGACCCTGAAGTCGGTTTTGTCCCCCGGAACAACTACAAAAGAGTAGCTCCCAGCGTAAAATTCACTTTTTATTCCGATAAAATAATTGCCAACCACGGCCCTGGAGTTTCCACGGAATATATATGGAATGATCAGGATGGGAAAACGGATCATAATTATGCCTTAAATTACAATATTGTTTTTAAAACCAATGCAGAATTTACCGGGGCTATTCAAAATCAATACACCTATCTTTTTGAAGATTTTGATCCTACCAGATCAGGAAATGGAGAGCCTTTACCCATGGGCGAATCCTACAATTATTCCAATTTACTTTTAATTTATGAGTCTGATAAAAGGAAGAAAATATTTTATGAATTAGAAGGACAGGGAGGAGGTTTTTTTAATGGAAGCCTCTACCGAATGGCTGGAAATGTCAACTACAGGTTTCAGCCTTACGGCATTGCCACACTAAATTTTTCTTACAATGATATTAATCTTCCGGAACCTTATTCTAGTGGAAAAATTTTCCTGTTTGGGCCAAGATTTGACATTACGTTTTCTCGCAAGGTTTTCTTAACAACCTATTTCCAATATAACAATCAGATTGATAATGTAAATATCAATGCGCGATTACAATACCGATATAAACCAGTTTCCGATTTCTTTTTGGTGTATACCGAAAATTATTTTCCAGACACGTTTGCCAGTAAAAACCGGGCATTGGTGGCAAAATTTACTTATTGGTTGAATTTGTAGAAGCTTTACTGAAGGTTGGTTGTAGCCAAAATTTCCTCAAAACTTTTAGGGAAATCCTCGTCATATGCATCCTGGTAGGCTTTTTTGAAATCGTTGTAAGTGTGTTTGGCCAGCTGAGTTTTATTGGAACTTATAAAATGCTGCATAAGAAAGGCCAGGGCTTCTTCATTAAAAGGATCGTAAAGAAAAATAATTTTGGTTATCTGGTTAATTTTGATTTCGTCATCTTCTGCCGGGAAGGATTTGATTAACTCCAAACAGTAATCGATGGTAAAATTGGAAACAAATTCTTTAAAAGGGTCCAACCATTCTCCTTCAATTTTTGGTAAAAACTGGCCGCTGTTTATAAATTGCAAAAACTGTTTGTAAGCAGCCTGTTCCGGTTTTTTAGTATTTAAGAACTGATCCGTTAACTGCTTGAATTCAAAATAATCGCAATAGAATGGAGACGAATATTGCAATTTGAGGAAATTCTCTGTATGCACCACTTCCAGCCCTTCAAAGTTGGCTAAAAGGGCCCTGAGCTTCTTCATGTTTACCCGTCTGTTATTGGCGGCTTTTTCCAAATCTAAGTCGGGCCAAACTTCCCGTGATAATTCTTCTACCGATATTCCCTGAGGGAATTTGGAAGAATAGAAAACCAGAAGCAAGAACAGTTGCCTCACTCTTGGTGTAAAGTCTCTGGTAATATCGTTTCCATTTTTATCAATTGCAGTGAAAATGCCAAACAATTTCACCATATTTCTTTTTGGCAAAGCAGCAGATTTGTCCTCAGGCTTGGGAGTACCCGCAATTTCCTTAGTTTGTTCAGGTTTGTGTTCTCTTTTTCTGAAATAAATTAAAGCACCAATTAATAGGATTCCTCCAACCACAAAGAAGGGAAGAAAGGGTGTATTCTTTTTTGCCAGAGAAAGGGGTTTAATTTCTTTTCCCAGATAAAGCGCCTTAATTTCCTCATCACCCAATGCGCGGTTCCAGATGGCCAAATCATCCATTTTGCCCTGAAAGTAGTCTCTTTCTTCATCGGCAGTTCTTCTTACTCCTAAATAGATTTCCCCATCTCCCTTAAATGAAGCCAGATTCCGGACCTTTTTATCTGGTTTCCCATTAATAAAAATGGCCCTTTCTCCCAGGTTTTTGTAGTAGCGCCAAACTACGTGATACCACTGCCCGGCTTTTATTTTGAAATTCCCATTGATATCATCACTATGAAAACCCATATAAGGTTTCTGATCTCTGAATATCAAATGCAACCCTTCACGAAACTTTCTTTTAAAAGTAGAAATAATGGGTTCATCTTCATCTATTAAAGTATCGGCCTTTATCCATAAACTGATGGTAAAATCCTGATCATTAAGTCCTAAAGCTTCCACCGGAGGAAGTTTTAGGAATGATTTGCCAGAAAATTCAGCTACTTTTTTTCTGGATAAATCATTTTTGATCTGGGTGTTTTCTGATTCAACTTTTTTTAAGGGTAAATTGGAAAAATTGTCAAAGTTTTCATCGAATGGGTACCAGGCCACCAGATTTTCTCCAATATTTTTGATTGTACCCTCAAAGGAAATGGTAGAGTCCTGTTTTAAATCAGTGGATTCAAAAGAAGGGGGATGGAAATCGAATCCGGGCTTTTCTGGTTTGAGATTTATCCGCTGTCCTGCAAAGTGGGGAAAGGAAAATTTTCCTCCGGTAATGGCCGGTATTTCTTTTTCCCATATAATTTCTTCTAATAATTTTTGCTGAAAATTAACCTCACCACTTACCTTTAAAATGGAATTGGTCTGATTGAGTAGTTCTGTAACAGAAAACCCAAATGGGGTAGGGGTGAAACAGACAAAATTGGGTTTTCTTCCTGTTTGTTGCCAGAAGGAAAGCACCAGCTCTATAAATTGTGTGTTTGGATTTACAAGTTCATTGTTCCAGTTTTTTTCAATGATATTGCAAAAAACCAGCTTTTCCTGCAAATCTCCATGGATACTGGTAATTCGCTGATTCTCATATTCTACATGCCAAAAGTCTTGTGCTTCAAAAAGGGAAATGAATGCATCCTGTTTTATTCCGGATTTTTCAAGTAGAGTATAGTATGTGTCTTTATTAATAGTTTTCCCAATAATGAGGATGATGTTTTGAGGTCCCAGATTATCTGGGATAGTTTGGAGGTTTTTTAAAAATACTGGGGTGGATTGGGCAGAAAGGGTTTCCAGGTAAAAGGCCCTTACACCAAGTCGAATTAAATTAGTAATAGAAGGTTCATCTTGTGGATCTGAAACTTTTGCGGTGAGGTAGGTATTATTAAAAGCAGTTTCTGTAAGGCTTTGGGCAAATCCCTGTAGAAAAAAGAATGGAAATAACAGCAAACAGAAAATACCTTTTTTAATCATGTTTTATATTAAAAAATATAATTGGAAAATCTACGCTGGTTAATGGATATTGGGTGTTCTTCCCTATAAAAATTGGATAAAGACCCTACAAATTATTCAAAATTAAAAATAAATCCTTAGGCAAAAATAAAAGGTTCTTTGCAAAAAGAACCTTTAGTTTTTATAAAGAAGGTAACTGACTTTTCCCACGGGTTTTAATTGAGTAAGAATTGTATGTGGTTGAAGTTCAGTCTGTTTACCATTTGGTTTCGACTCACTTTTTTCGTGCTAATCGCACTATCCAATTTCCGGCAATGCTACTTCTTCTTTTTCCTTATTTTTATTTTCACATTTGCTTGGATCATTTCCACAAAGTGAACACGTCACCCCATCATTTTGCAGGAAAGGGCTCTGAGAAGCACATGTTCCCTTAAATTCTCCATTTTTAAGGAAAATCAGCCTTACACTCATCAAAATGAAAAATAATCCTATAAATCCAACTCCAAGAAGTACTGTAGTCATAATAAATTTTTTATTGCTATTTATTGATGCTCAAATAGATTACACAAAATTAATACATTCAGTTATTATAACCGGAAGAAAAGGAGGAAAGTTCTTTATGGATATTGATTACAGTATGAATGTATTAACCTCTATTTTTTAATTTTTTTCACCACCGAAATTCAGGTTAAATCCAAAGAAAATTCCCACACCATTGTAGGCAAACTTCACATCATTATCAATTGTACCCTGCAGAGGAGGATCTGTGCCCTCAGAAGGGGTACCCAGATCCACCAATTGTTTGAGGTCTTTTTCCCTGCTTATGGAATACTGAATGCCAAGAATAATATTACTTGCTTTAATATTGAACTTTGCCCCACCAGTAAGGTGATAGACATCATATTCAATCCCCTGCTGGTTTCTAAAATCTGAAAATTCTTTAAAATCAAAATCCTTTCGAAAATTAAAATCAGTTCTCACTCCTCCCAGAATAACCATTTCCTCAGAAATTTCTTTTTCCAGCCCAATAGCAATATTGGTAATGGCATTTGCTCCATTTACAATGCTCAGAAATTCTTTATTGGTTAGTCTTTCATAGTTTTCTTCAGTGGTAATATTTTCATTTACTTCTGCGGTTATCATTTTATAAGGAGCAATTTTTGCAAAATATTCAATTGAGGCACTCAGAAATGTTTTGCCATTTGGCGCAGTGTAATTAAATCCTAATGCTAAAGAAAAAGGGTCTTTATAATCTGCCGGGAGTTTGGTTTGCCAGTCGGAAATAAGGAAATCCGGGATGAAAGCCTGGCCCGTAGAATCAGGAATATTGGTATAACTGATTTCCCTTAATACCTCTCCCTTGCCAGCTAAATTTATTGAAGGTAAAGTCAGGTTTAAACCCAAACCCCAGTTGTCCATTTGATACTGCATGCCAAGTTTTCCTACGAACCTGTAATTATTCAGCTTTATCCGTTCAAGCTGACGAAAAGAAGAATTGAAAGAGGCAACCGCGATATCTTCTACATACACCGTATCATTTTTTAAGGAAGCATTCACATCAACCAAAAATTTTTCTTTTAAACTTTTGACAGAAAGAAACCCACTGGCCCCAATAGTGAACCTGTCTGACAATTTGTAGGAAGCTCCTCCACCGAACCAAAGGTCTTTGTAATGATTGATGTTTTCCACTGTCCCGTTATAGAGTTCATTCCCGGGAAGAATTTCAAATACTTCCGCTTCTCTTCTTACGCCATCCAAAACATCAAATTCAGACTGATCCCTGGTAAAACTGGCAATTTCTATTTTGACTTTATCATTTTTTGATTTTACCAGAAATGAAATAAATCTGGGTTGTAAAATGAAATTTGATAAAGAAAGGGAAAGGTTGGTCCCTAAGAAATTGGTTGCGGAATAAAAATCGAGTGCCACCAAATTGGCATTAATAGAAAGTTTGGCAGTCCCAACATCGGATATAAGCGCAGGATTGTAAAAAATAGCGGTATTTCCCGCTCTTCCCCCCACAACGGCTCCACCCATTAAAGAGGCTTCGGCATTAAAATTTTGGGCCCAGTAGCGATTGGTTTGGGCAATGGACTGAAAACCTATTATTAATAAAATTAGTGAGAGACAGAAAGTAAGGGTAATTCTATAATGCATAATGAAGCCTTTAAAAAATACCTTTTGAAAGTACTAAAATTGTTTTGGTTTCCCGCACTTAAGGTAAGCAAAAAGTTAAAGTTAGTAACAAAAAAAACAGTCTTCGATAATTTTAACCAAAGACTGTTTTTTGAACTAAATTTCCTGTGGGGGTTAATGTTTCAGGGTGCCAAAACCTTCTATAATAATATTTACCTTATTGGTTTTCTTTTCTACCAGAATGCTGGTCTGGTTGGCTCCATCATCGTTATTCAGGTCCCCTTTAACCGCTTTTACAAAATAGGCCTGTGTTTTCAGTTTTTTAAATTTTATTTTACCCTTTTCGTCAGTTTTCCCTGTGTTAATGGCATTTTTATCATTCTTATAATCTTCTTCGCTTTCGTAGATTTTTACAGATGCTCCGGGTTGGATATTTCCTTTCTCATCCAGCACAGTAATTTCCAGGTTGGTTGGAAGTAATTGTGCTTTTAATGAAAATGAACTCAGCATAACCATTAAAGAAAACAAAGAAATTTTAAGGAGTTTCATCATTTTTAGTGTCATTGAATTTCGTTTAAAATTAAGATTTTATAAGTGCAAAAATCAGACTGCAAATATAAATGAAAAGCCATTCCTCACTCAAATTTGTACATTAAATATATCATTGAGGATTGTTTCTGCTTCAACCTGCAAAACTCCCTTTTGAATGAGGTCTTTCAGATCTTCAATGGCTCCTGAATTTACTTTTCCGTTCACTTCAATGTTTTTATCGCGATATTGTTTATACAAGCTTTTGCTTTTTTCAAAATGCCCCAGGTTTAATTCAGCCAGGGCAAGGTTGTACATTGCATAAAAGGCATTAGAATCAAGGGAAATGGCTTTTTTCGAAAGTTCAATACATGCTTCATATTCTCCCTGCAGATATTTTACCCAGCCTGAGTTTCCATAAGCAGATGCATAATTGGAGTCCAGTTGCATTACGATCTGGTAATCCTGATAAGCCTGCTCATATTTTCCGGCATCAGTAAAAAAATTGGCCCTGCTTAAATAGGCAAAAATATCCTTGGGAGCCAGGGAAATGGTATAACTATAGTCTTTAAGCGCCTTTTCATAGTTGCCAAACAATTCGAACCAGGCAAGGCCCCTTACCCGGTAAAAGTCAGGATCTCTGGGGTTAAGTGATATAGCCATTTCAATATCATCGAGTGCTTCCTTTTTTTTGAGGTTAATTAGGGTAATGGCTCTTAAGTAATAATTATCAGGATTGAATTCATCAGCTGCAACGGCACTGTTATAATGGACAAGTGCTTTAGCGTCATTGCCTTTCTGGCTTTCAATTCTGCCGAGATTTTGATGGGGAAAATCATGTGCAGGGTCCATTTCTATGGCCATATTGTAATAATAGGTAGCACTGTCAGTATTTCCTTTGTACTGATAGATGAGCCCAATATTGTTGTAAATGGTGGAGTATGCGGGGTAAAGCTCCAGTGCCATTTTATAATCGGCAAATGCCTTATCATATTCCCTTAGCTGGAAATGGGTCCAGCCCCTTCCATTGTAAGCCGAAGCCGAGGTGGGATCGAAGGAAATGACTTTGGAATAGGCTTCCAGTGCCTTTTCGAATTGCCTGAGTCTATTCCAGCAGTATCCAATATCCAAAAATGCTCTTCTTACATCATAACCGTACTTTGCTGCCATTTCATAATCCTCAACCGCCTGCTCAAAGTGAAACAATGCTTTGTGAATTCTGGCTCTGGTCTCATAAAATTTAGATTGTTTGGGCATCATTCCGATCACAATATTCATATCGGAAAGGGCTTCCTCATATTTCCCTTCTTCAATTTTGCGCTCGGCTCTGTCAAAATATAAGCCGGGAGAATCGGGGTTGAGCGCAATCTTGATCGATTCAATCTGGTCTTCCACTTCCTGTAAAACCTCCCGCGTGATTCCTGGTTTTTGTTCTAGCGATCCGGCAATTAATTCAAATTGTTTTTTCCTGAGTTGAGAATATTCCAATAAAAGGATGGCCTTTTTTTTAAGATCAGTGGGTAATCCCTGAATATCTCCTACTTCTTCCATCAATTGAATGTTTGCCTCATTTGCCGGAATACTGGAATTTCGGAGTAGGGAAATTCTTTCTGCTGTGGTGACTTCTTCGGGGAAATCGAAATAGCGCAAGGCTTCCTCTTCATTTGTCTGAAAAACCTCCATGCCTTCATTGTAGGCAACTGACCAATTGGAGGTAAATGCAAGAATTCCCCCACTGATACTCAGTATTAATATAGAAGGCAGGATGATATTGAATTTTTTTAATTTTGATTGAGGGTTAATGTATTCGGGCAAGTAGGCAAACCCGACCAAAATTCCTCCTATCAGCCCGCCAATATGCCCGGCATTATCAAATACCGGCACAAGAAAACCTATCATCAGACTGAAACCTATAAACAGAAGGATTTTTTTCTGAAGGTTTCGGTTCATCATCCTGTCAATAATTCCGGTAGCATTAAGGGAGAGAAAGGTACCGAATAAGCCAAAAATAGCTCCTGATGCGCCTACACTAATGGTAAAATCGTGCCACCACAAACTCAGGGAAGAACTGAAAATTCCTGACAATAAATAGGCAATTACAAATTTGGTTCTGCCTAAAAAGGCTTCCAGAAATCGGCCTATATCCTGTAATACCCACATGTTCATTGCTAAATGGAAAATTCCAAAATGCAGGAAGCAACAGGTAAGGATTCTCCACCATTGGTTTTGTAGGGTAATTTCTTTGGAACTTGCGCCAAATTTAATCAAATCATCTACTTCAGGCCATAAGAAGTCAACTCCTGAAAGCAACATAACCAAAAAAATAAGGACATTTAGAATAATGATAGTTGGGGTGATAAAATAGGATTTGGACGGGATGATAAAACCAAATGCCTGTTTTATTTTTTCTGATTCGGAAAGGGGAAATTCCAATAAATGATCCCGGCCTTCCTGTAAGTATCCTGCAATTTTAAGGTAGTCCCTGTTCAGGTCGAAACCGTCTTTTTTAGCTTTTATAGATTTAAACTCCCTGATAAAAGCATTGATATTCCTGCTGTTTTCCCCTTTATCCACTATAGCTTCTTTCAAGCTGTAGCTGCAAATTCTGTTTTCATTGGTATTGGTGCGAATTATGATTTCCTCTCCATTAGAATTTAGGCTGGGTGAAGTACGGGCTACCAGACCTTCTTCAGAATTATACAATACATTCCATTGCATATTCCAGGCTGCTTCTCTGACTATTGTCAGCACTTGCCGCTGTGTTAGTCCTGCTGAAGGAATTTCTTTTTTTATAGTTGGTGGAAATCCTATTCTTATCATTTTAATACCTCTCGCCTTAACAATTTAATGTATTCCCAGTTTCTTTTTATCCGGAATTTATGCATCATATAATCTCAATAAATATACATCATTCCATTACAATTTGGAGAAAAAGCTGGTTCAAAATTTAAGATACTTTAAGAAAATTCTTTGATTCAACTAAAGATTTAGTTGTAAAAATTTGATTAACTAAATAATTAGTTATATAATTGTAATATCATTACTAATGATGTTTCTAAAATCATATTAAACCGAAATGAGTTGGAAAAATCCTGTATTTCGGTTCACTAAAAAGTCAGACTTTAAACATGAAAAAATTAACTACCGCTGAGGAACAAATTATGCAGGTTTTATGGAAAAAGGAAAAAGCCTTTGTAAAAGATATTTTGCCCGAACTGCCTGCCGATCCTAAAACAGGGAAAAAACCCGCATACAATACAGTATCCACCATAGTAAGAATATTAGAATCCAAAGGTTTTGTAGCGCACAATGCCTATGGAAAAACTCATGAATATTACCCCTTGGTAGATAAAGACAAGTACAGCAATATGTTTCTTAAAAGTTTCATTTCCAGTTATTTCAGTGGTTCTTTCGAGAAAATGGTTTCCTTTTTCGTGAAGCAAAATGATATGGATGTGCAGGAGATGGAAGAACTGATGAAACTCCTAGAAGAGGAAAATCAAAAAGAGAAATAACGATGATAAACTATCTGATCGAGTCTACTATTTGTTTGGTAGTCTTCTATGGATTATATGTCTTCCTGTTCCGAAAGGAAACGTTTTTTCAGCGCAACAGGTATTATTTGGTTTTTGCGCCAATTCTGAGCTTTATGCTACCGCTATTTTCCTTTGCAATTACAGGTGCCAATGGGATGTCGGAGTTGACCTTACCTGAGTTTAATACCGGAGACCCAATTGCAGAGGCAGAAAATGGGTTTAACCTGTTTACGGCTATTCTTGGAGGATACGGGATTGTGTCCTTAATCTTGTTTGGTAAACTTTTGAAACAAACCAGCCAAATTCTGAGGTTGATCAAAAATGCCAGAAGAGAAGAAAAGCAGGGTTATACCTTAATATTTACAGAGGGGGAAATGCCTGCTTTCTCTTTTTTCAATTACCTTTTTTGGAACAATAAAGCCGATCTCAGTGAAGAAGAACAGGATAAAATATTGAAACACGAATTGGCACATATAAAAGACAGACATACCATTGATCTTTTTTTATTCGAATTTCTGAAAATTATTTTCTGGTTTCATCCACTGGTTTATTTGTTTAAAAGGGAATTGGTGGATCAGCACGAATTCATAGCCGATGCTTTTGTTTTAAAAAATTCAGATCAAAAATCTTATACCAGGCTCATTGTCAATAGCTTGTTTAAGGAACTGCATTTAAATGTGGTACACAGTTTTAATCAATCACCCATTAAAAAAAGAATAATTATGATTCAAAAAACGAAAACCCCGGCTTATTGGGGAATTAAAAATTTATTGATGTTGCCGGTTTTGGCCATTTTATTTGTAGCCTTTGCGTGCAATACAAATATTGGAGAGCTTTCCGATCAGGAGGAAATCGCCCTTAAAAATAAGCTGGAAGTAAAACCCGGGAAGGATGGAATTTATGACATTGTAGAAGTTAACGCCAAACCGGAAGGTGATTTTGAAGGTTTTTATTCCTTCCTTAAAACAAATATGAAATATCCTAACCAGGCGAAAAAGATGGGCATAGAAGGGAAAGTTTATGTTCAGTTTGTGATTGATGAAAATGGAAATTTAGGTGATTTTAATGTGTTAAAAGGAATAGGAGCAGGTTGTGACAAAGAAGCTGTAAGAGTTATAAAAGCATCTCCAGCCTGGACTCCGGCAATAGCGGATAATATGAGTGTAAAACAGCGAATAGTATTACCTGTAAATTTCAAGCTCCATTAAGCATAGCTGTTATGCTTACCAAATATTTATCATTAAAATTATATCTCCAGGTTTCCCTAAAAGGATAGAAATCAAAAATTTCAAAAAAAATAAAGTTCTGCTGTATCTTTTTAGTCATCCTCCATTATACCATTGTCAATCAACAAAAAGGCAAAAGTGCTGAGTTGATTTGAAAACCTTTAAAAATAATTTATAACAAAGTGTTTCTTTAATGAAATCGCTTTTGAAGTGGAAATTTCAAAAAATACAATTGTTTTTTGACTGGATATCCTTTGCCTTTTCCAAGGGCCAAAAGCGAATAGGAGGGCACTTATAAACTTTTAAATATTAAAGCTATGATTAAATTTCTTGACCTTTTAGGGATTCCCGGAGTATTGGCCTTGTTTGTGGGGTTAATTGTTGGCACAATTGGATTGCTAAGGTATGTGCTCAAACGCAATTCCGAGAAAGCACTTTTAGCCAGTAATAATTCAGATGTACTTAGCAAAAAATCGGGCCTTGTTGATGTAAATAAGTACCGTGGGCTTATTGGAAATGTGGGTTTAATGCTTAGTTTGGGTTTGGTACTTTCTGCTTTTGAATTTCCAGACTTTGGGGAACAAACCCTGGTGGATATGGGAAATCTACAGGTAGATTTGGAGGAGATGATGGAGATTCCTCCTACCGAACAACAGCAACCCAAGCCGCCTAAAATACAGGCCCCGCAAATTATTGAGGTGGAAGATGAGGAAATTGAAGAAGATATTGAAGTAGATCTGGATATGGAAGCCGATGAGGATGTAATCATTGAAGAAGTAATGGTGGAAGAAGAACCTGAAAAAGAAGAAGTGGCTCCTGCTTTTTTTGATATTGTGGAAGAATCTGCTGCACCTAAAGGGGGCATGAATGCATTCTATAAATACATTAAGAAAAATATTAAATATCCCAATCAGGCCAAAAGAATGGGTGTGGAGGGAAAAGTTTTTGTAAGATTTATCATTGATACAGATGGCTCAATTACCAATGTGGAAGTCATGAAAGGAATTGGAGCAGGTTGTGATGAAGAAGCCATCAGGATTTTGCAAAATGCACCAAACTGGAATCCTGGTAAACAAAGAGGAGTTCCTGTTAGGCAAAGAATGGTGTTCCCACTGAGCTTTGTATTGGGAAACTAATTGGTTGAATTTCTCCATGGCCGTAAGGTTATTTTTTACTAGCGAGGAGCTAAAAGCCCCTCGCTAGTGAAAATTCAAAAAAGCAGATGGCTTAAGTATCAAGCGAAGCGATTACTTGAGCCAATTTATAAAGAAAAGTTTGCAACTTTTCGGTTTAATGGAATACAATTCCCCTTCAAAATCCCAGATACTAAATTATTCACATTTTCCAATTTTAAAATCCTCCTTACCATGATCAATATGCTATCAAACCTGGGTATTCTAGGAGTATTGGCAGTATTTGTCGTACTAATTTTGGGTACCATTTTAATTTTCAAATCCATTCTAAAAAAGAATTCGGAAAAGGCATTAACCGCCAGCTATGAAATACCTGAACTAAGCAAAAAATCCAGTCTGGTAGATATCAATAAATTTAGCGGGCTGCTGGGAAATATTGGGCTGATGCTTAGTTTGCTAATCGTATTATCTGCATTTGAGTTTCCAGATTTTGAGGAAAGAGTATTAATTCCCATTGGAGAATTAATGGCAGATCCCGAGAAAAACATTGAAATCCCCATAACAGAAATGCCACCTCCACCACCCCCAAAGAAAATTCCTATTCCTATCGTGACAGAAGCAAAGGAAGATGAGTTAGAGGATGAGATTGAGTTTGAGGCGGAACCTGTGGAAGAAACGATAATAGAAGAGATAAATCTTCCTAAAGAACCAGAACCGGAAGAAGTAGTGAATGATTTTGTGGTTATTGCTGAGGTGAATGCTGAGCCAGCAAATGGTTGGAGTAAGTTTTACAAATACATCAAAAAGACCATTAAATATCCCAATCAGGCCAGGAAGATTGGAGTGGAAGGGAAGGTATATGTGCAATTTATAGTTAACACTGATGGTACATTATCAGATATCCACATTTTGAGAGGAATAGGGGCTGGTTGTGATGAAGAGGCCATTCGGATTTTAGAAAATTCCCCAAAATGGAATCCGGGCAAACAAAGAGGCCGGCCTGTAAGGCAAAGAATGGTTTTTCCCTTGCATTTTAAGTTGGGGAGGTGAAAAAATGAAAGCAAGGTCTTCGCCAGAGGCCTTGCTTTTTCCATAATACCAATATTCAAAAAAAGAATAGTTAAAAAGAAATCCTGCTGGGAACAGGGAGGTAAATAAAACCTGGAAAATCACTTTTGAAAATGCTTGAGCTTTATTAATTCTTTTTCCGAAAGGAATCTCCATTTTCCCCTTGGCAGGTCAATTTTGGTGAGCCCGGCAAAAACAGTTCTATCCAGCTTTACTACTTCATAACCAAAATGCTCGAACATTCTTCTCACAATTCTGTTCCGACCAGAATGTAATTCCACCCCGAGTTTTTTTCTATCGTTATGTAAAATATTAATCCCGTCAAGGTCCACAGGGCCATCCTCTAATTCAAATTTTTTATGTACAATAGTATCAAAATCCTCTTCTGAAATGGCACGGTTCAGTTCCACATGGTAAATTTTCTGGGTTTTGCCAGAGGGATGGGCCAGCTTTTTAGCGAATTCTCCATCATTGGTAAAAAGCAATAAGCCAGTGGTGTCCCTATCAAGTCGGCCCACAGGGTAAATTCTTTCTTCACAGGCTTTGGATACTAAATCCATTACCGTTTTTCTGCCATGCGTATCTTCCATGGTCGTGATAAATCCTTTTGGCTTATTCAAAAGCAGGTAAACCAGTTTTTCCCTTCTCAGTAATTTCCCTTTGTAAGATACTTTATCTCCCGGCTGGACTTTATAACCCATTTCCTGTTTTACCTCACCATTTACTTTTATCTCTCCATTGGCAATCAGTTGGTCTGCCTCTCTTCTAGAGCATACTCCTGCGTTGGCAATAAACCTGTTCAGTCGAAAAAGTGCTGGTGCATCACTCTTCGCGGTCTTTTCTTTTTTGAAAACCTTTTCGCTATAGGTGGGGGCAGTTACCGGAGTGTTTCTTTGTCTTCTGGTAAATTTTGTAGCTTTTTCTTCAGAATTTTCTTTTTTAAACACTCCCTTCTTTTTGCCTTTAGGAAACCCTTTATCCTCATTTTTCTTAAATGAATTTCTTTTATTATTCCGAGAGTTATTTCTTCCTGGTTTCATTTTTTGTAAGCCTTTAGCGCCTAAATTAAATTTAAATAAAGTAATAAAGGGGTTTGATTTCCTTCGTGGTGGACAAGCATATGGCAATAGTACCCATTTTGCCTGAATGCAAAGTTAGGGAAAAGATTTTAACACTTTCTGATAAGCAACCCTGAATTATAATTCCTTCAGGGTAATCATTTTGTCTTTTTCAGGATCCCAAAGTTTTAGCCGGAAACATCGGTAAATTTCCATCGGGTTCCAGGAAGTGGTTGGTGGGTTTTGAAGTTCAGGCATTTTGGCCATAACTTCTCTTAACCTGTAAAATGGAATCCTTGAATTCATGTGGTGCACATGATGAAAACCGATATCACCCGTAAACCAGTGCATAATGGGATTCATTTCCATAAAACTTGTGGAAGAAAGAGCGGCATTGTCATAAGTCCAATCATGATTTTCCCTGAATTTTGCTTTGGGAAAATTATGCTGACAATAGAATAGATAGGAGCCAATTCCAAAAGCCAGAAAGAAAGGTGCAAACCACCCAATAAAATAAATTTCAGGTCCGAAAATCATAAAAACCATTATGCTCAAAGCCAGATGAATAAGCAGGGCAGCTAAAGAATCCAGGTGTTTCTTAGGACTTTGTACGAATGATTTTACATTAAGCCAGTAAATGAACAGCGTTACATAACCAAATATGATGGTTAGCGGATGTCTGTTGATTAAATAAATTCTTTTTTGCTTTTTGGAGAGTTTCTGGAATCTGTCTTTACAAATGGTAGGGTAAGATCCTATGCCTGAGATAGAAAGTTTTGAATTGTTATTGTGATGATGATCGTGCGATCTTTTCCAAATTCTTCTGGGGGCAAGCAGATAAATACCAAAGCCCGTCATGATCCATTCTGCTAATTTCGACTTTTGTAATATTGTATGATGCTGGTAATCATGATAAATGACAAACATTCTCACATACAACAAGCCACAGATTACTGAAGCTATTAATTTAGTCCAAAGAGGGGTATTTAAAAATGGCATAGGAAATACGACTAATACAAAAAATATAGTGATAAAAACTTCAAACCAGCTTTTCTTCCTATCTTCTTTGGCGAAAACTTTAGTTGCTAAAATTAATTCCTTTCCGGTTCTCATAAGGTTTAATATAGGAGCTTTTTAGGCTCTTGCCCTTTTTTGGGGGACAAAGGTAAACAAATCAGATGATTAAGTGACAACATAAAAAAATATCGGTTAAGGTTTTCGGATTGTTCCACATTAGGTCAGGTTAATAAGCAGTATAAAGTAGCAAAAGTATTACAATTATGATGTTCATCTTCAGGAATTATTGCTTTTTTCCTTCTTTTTTTCTGGTCTTTTATGTTTCCACCTTTTATGGGACCAGAGCCATGGTGTTGGTTCTTCTAAAATGTCTTTTTCAAGAATTTTGGTAAAAGCTTCCATAATTTCATTATCTGCGGTGTCTTTTGGGTTCTCGAATAATAAATGAGGAGTAACTTCATAAAATCCCCTTTTTGGCTTCAGGACTTGCATGTAAACTACGGGATAATTGAATTTCTTGGCAATTTTCTCCGGACCGGTAAAAACAGCTGTGTCCTGGTTCAGGAAATTGGTCCAGTAAGCATTTTCCGGAGAAGCGGTCTGATCAGCAATAAAAGCAGTGGCAGTAATTCTTTTTCGGTTGGCTACCATGTCTTTCAAAGTTCTGTTTACAGGAGAAATTTCAGTATTGAATTTGGTGCGCATGCCACACATCATTTTTTCGAAATAAGGATTGGAAAGTGGTCTGTAAATTACGACCAGTTGAAAGTCATTGTTGAGGGTAAAAGAAGGACCTGCCCACTCCCAGTTTCCATAATGCCCCATCACGATAAGGATGCTTTGATGCTTTTCGTAAAGTTTGTCAAGCCATTCTTTTTTATGAAAAACACATCTGGTAACAGCTTCCTTTCTGGTCATTCGAAGGGTTTTTAGGGTTTCCAGAATCAGGTCGCACAAGTAGCGGAAGTAATGATTACTAATTTTGATGATTTCCTTTTCGGATTTATTGGGAAAGGAATTTCTGAGGTTTTGTCGCACCACCTCTTTTCTATAGCCAGTCAATTTTAATAGGTAAAATAAAAAATCTGAAAAGGCATAGAGTAGGGAAAAAGGCAAAGAGGCAACCAAAAAAATGATTGGATAAAGTAAGTAGAAAAAAAAGCCCTGCATTATTGAGTTGTTTGTCAATTGATTGTGAACTTAATTGGGTAAATATACTGCTGAAAAACGAGGCTTAAAAAGACTTATCTAAGAAACTTTTTTTTCAAAAAGGGTAAACTTTTGCTTGTGCCTTAAAATGTGTTCAGCCTTTCCCTACATTCCAAAAATACTGCGAGCGGATGTTCAGATAAATAGTCCGAATGGAGACTATTGGAGAATTAAATTCAATTTCATTAATCATCCCAAATAATTTCCCTCGAAACTACAGAATAAATGGCTTTTAAAATTATCTATATTTGTTTACAAATTTATTAAACTAATTCCTCTATAAATAAATGAAAATCAATATTATAATCCAGCTGTTTCTTTTAAGTGGATGTCTTATGTCCTGTGCCTCTCCCAAATATTCCACATCTTCATCCCCTCAACCGGAGATGACTAACAATGAGAAGTTTCCTTCAGAAAGAATCATGCTTTATTCAGTTGATATGGAGCTTATTGTTGAGGTTCCGGATTCTACTAAAAAGGATATTGAGAACCTCGTCAAAGTCTATAATGGATATGTTTTAGAAACGAGTAGCAATAGGGTTGTGCTGAGAATTGAAAGTGGGAAGTTTGAAAATATAATTATTGAAATTTCTAAAATGGGAAAAGTTCAATCTATGGAAAAATCTGGAACAGATGTAACAGATGATTATGTAGACTATAATATTAGATTGGAAAATGCCCAAAAAACAAGGTCCAGATATTTAGAACTACTAGGAAAGGCTCAGCGTGTAGATGAAATGCTTGAAATTGAACGGGAGTTGGAAAGAGTAAATGAGAATATTGAACTGCTAAAAGGGAAAATTAATCGTCTTGATCATCTTAAAGCATATGCTACAATTACAGTTGAAATAAAAGAAAAAATTAAACCTGGATTACTCGGATATATTGGTCTGGGGGTTTATTATCCTATTAAATGGCTTTTTGTAAGAAACTAATTTAACAGTTTCCTTCCTGAATTTTCAAAAATATTCTCTCAGAATTTGCATTTTTAATCATCATATTCTAATATTGCAATATGGGAATAACAAAAACAGAAGGTTTCTCTGAAGAAACCAATAAAATGGCAGAAGTATTAAAAGCCCTTGGTCATCCAGCTCGGTTATCCATTATGGAATACCTGGCCAAATCACCCTCTTGTGTTTGCGGTGAAATTGTAGACGAATTGCCACTGGCACAACCCACTATTTCCCGCCATCTATCCGAACTGAAAAAAGTAGGATTGATTAAGGGAAATATTGATGGAAAAAATATTTGCTATTGTATTAATGAGGAAGGCTGGAATGGTGTAAAGGATTTTGTGGCCAATCTTTCCGGTATTCTGGAAAGCAAGAATAGTTGCTGCAAATAGCAAAGATCTTAAAAATGGAATTATTACCATTTTTATCCTCCAATATATTTATAGAATACCTTTGCTGAATAGTTAAAAACTGAAATCAAAATCAAATCAACCTATAAATTTTAAAATCAATTAATTATGGAAGCAAAATCAATTTTCCCCAGGATGCACGTATCCTATTACGTGAGTGATTTGGAAAAATCTGTGGCATTTTACGATGCTTTTTTCAACAAACCTGCCGATAAAATAAAAGCAGGGTATGCCAAATACATCCTTGAGCAACCTGCTTTAGTGATTTCCTTTATAGAAAATAAAGAAAGGGTGAACGCCAACTTTGGCCACCTTGGCATTCAGGTAGAAACAAAAGCGGAGTTAGAGCAATATTTACAATTGGCCAAAGAAAAAGGATTGGTAGAAAAGGAAGAAATCGGTACTGCCTGTTGCTATGCCATTCAGGACAAATTTTGGGTAAACGATCCGGATGGAGTACAATGGGAAGTGTATTATTTTCATGAAGATGCCGAATTCAATGACCCTCAATATGAAACTAAATCTGCTGAGGTTTGCTGTACACCGGGGGAACCGGCTCAAAAAGCTGAATTAAATGTAGCAGGAGTTCAGGAAGAAGCCTGCTGTGAGCCAGGTTCAGGATGTTGCTAAATTTCAGTATAATTTGATATTGAGAAACATTCTTGCATTATCATAATGTAGTGGCAATTTTGTCAAGTGATTTCATTAAAATAAATCTATTATTATTCCTGGCATACTCAGGTAAAGTGAGCAAATGTAAGCCTCATTTTACCTGAGTTTTTTTGGTGTTTTTATTAACCAGGAATAAGTAAGAAAATAATTTTTTGCCTGAAAGGCCCTTTAAAGCCTCCATGAAATGAGAATTTTTTGGAGGTTTTTTCATTTTCGGGAAGAAATGTCAAGTCCGGGGGAAATTTAGTCATTTCCCGGCTACCGGTTTTACTGCAACTTTGTATTGTTCAATCAAAACACAAAAACAAAATCATTTATTAATCTTAAAATTTTTAAAATCATGAAAACAATTCAAGTTCCAAACAGAGACCAGGTAGATGCAGCTTCACAAGGTATATTTGATAACCTGAAAAAAGCGTTGGGTACCGTTCCTAATTTGTATGCAACAATCGGTTATTCTTCTAATGCCCTTGGTGCATATCTTACTTATTCCCAGGCTACTGACAATGGTGCATTTAATAAGAAAGAAGCTGAAGCAATTAAACTTGCTGTATCGGAAGTAAATGAATGTGCGTACTGTTTAGCCGCTCATACAGCATTAGCTAAATTGAATGGATTTACAGAAGAAGAAACTTTAGCCTTAAGAGCAGCTTCTATTTCCGATCAGAAATTAAAAGTGATCACCCAGCTGGCAAAGGAAATCGCTCAGGAAAAGGGAAAAGCCAGTGAAGAAGCCAAACAGGCCTTTTTTGAGGCAGGATATGATGAAAAAGCACTGATTGACCTTCTGGCTATTGTAGTGGATATCACTTTTACTAACTTTGCCCACAGATTAACACAAGTACCGGTTGATTTTCCAACCGCCAAACCACTTGGAACTGAAGTTGCAGTTTAATTGTATTGAATTACAACAATCTAAAAATGGGCCTGATAAAGGTCCTTTTTTATTTTCCAAATTTCAAAGGCATGTGAAAAATTTTATGCTTTGAAAAGGTGTTTGTAAATTGAATTAAGAGCATGTTTATATTTTCAACTAGCTCGCAACTATCAGATTTTTTATCCAATTGTAAAATCCTTAATTATGTCGTTAAAAACACAACTTGAGAACCACAAACAATCATTTTTACAAAAGGCAGATTCTAAGGTAATAAAAGCCTATGATGCTGGAGTAGATGCTGTTCGCAAAAGTGGAATTCTTGAAAATGCTTTAAAAAAAGGTGATAAAGCCAAAGATTTTTTATTGAAAAATGCCCTATACGAACCAGCTCAACTTTCTGAGTACTTATCCCGGGGACCGGTTGTGCTGATCTGGTATAGAGGGGGCTGGTGCCCTTATTGTAATCTGGAATTGAAAGCTTTCCAGGATGTTTTACCCGAAATAAAAGCATTGGGGGCAAATCTTCTGGCACTCACGCCTGAATTGCCGGACAAGTCGCTTTCTACCAAGGAAAAGCATTCGCTCGAATTTGAAGTATTGTCGGATGTGGGAAACAGAATTGCCTGGGATTATGGGCTTGTGTTCAAATTACCGGAAGATGTTGCTGAAATTTATGCCAAAAACTTTAGCCTTCAGGAATACAATGGGGATAGTTCAAATGAATTGCCCATTGCAGCTACTTATGTAATTGATAAAAAAGGCATTATTCAATATGCATTTTTAGATGCAGAATACAGAAACAGGGCGGAACCCGAGGAAATAATTAAGGTTTTGAAAAGGCTTTGAATTAAAGGAAGTAATAGCAAAAGTATATCTTCAATGCCGTCAACTTAAGAAGTTAATAATAAGAGCTTATTAACTGATTTTTCGCGCATTGAAAATTTGCTTAATTAAATTTAATTATAATATGGTTAAGAATCGGATTTTCTTTCCCAAAAACCTTTTTACAAAATTATAAGCTATGCAAGATGATGAAACCTTTGATACTTTTCCATTCGATGAAAAGTACGGCAGCGGCCGACCGCCCAAAAATCTCTGCCTTCAAAAAGGTTTTCCGGGAAAGAAAAGCAGGTATCTGTAATATTTTCCCACCTGGGACTTGAAAAAAATTACCAATATCTGGTAACCTTTCCCACACTAATTTTGAAGGCATTTTTACGGTCCATTAAATTAGTTCAATAATGCAAATTTATTCTAAGAGAAAGGTCAGTTATTAATATAAGAAAATAGGGAGGGTTGTCAGAAAGGCGGGGAGGTGTGAAGGGTTTTGAAGGAGG
This sequence comes from Flexithrix dorotheae DSM 6795, assembly GCF_000379765.1. GTDB lineage: Bacteria > Bacteroidota > Bacteroidia > Cytophagales > Flammeovirgaceae > Flexithrix > Flexithrix dorotheae. The sequence goes on along the minus strand of NZ_KB903476.1, from coordinate 310,298 downwards.
AAGCATCTTTCTGACTAGACTTTTTTTGCCTCCTTTTTTGTGGCAATGACAAAAAAGGAGCCGTGCTTGCGTTCAAGTCGGGTTGAAGGGCGGACAGCCCTTGGGATGGGCAATGGATAGATGACGCAGGGTCGCGAAAATGCAGACCCTGCTGCGACAAACATTTTCTCTAAATTGGGAGATGCAAATTTTTTTACTACTGTAGTTTTCTATTAAGCACGAATTTCAGTATTATAATTATCCCTTTTTTCCCCCATCATTTCCCTTTCCAAAGTAGCATTTCTGGCATTTGCATAAAGCAATCGGAATTCCTGGTCAATTTCTTCCAGATAGACATCCAGCGTAATACCTCCTTTTATCAAAACCTTTCTATGGAAAAACCAAACCAGTAAGGAGGTTCCTGAAGTGAAAATATGATGACCGAGCTTCAGGAAAAAGTTTTGAATTCCCGATCTTTTATCCATAAAAATACTTTTGGTATAGGCCTGAAAGGCCAGGTGCATGGCTTCATCTTTTAATATCTGCTGGCAGATTGTTCTCAGGATAGGAGAGCTGGTGGCCCTTTTCAGCCCTTTATAATAAACCGCTGAGATGATTTCCGCTGTGGCCAAAATGGTGATGGAAAGTTCCAGTCCCATGAGTTTGCGGATGTACCGGAAAATGTCATCTATCCAGTGTTCTTTTATTTTTGGGATGTTTTCCTGCGCCATAAATCTTCCTAAAACCATGGCATGGCGCTGTTCTTCCTTTATGAAATGTTTTATAGTATTGGCATATTCTCCATGTTCGGGAAATTTTTTTGCAAAACCTTTGGCAAACTTCATCAGGTTTTTGCCCTCTGAATATTCTCCCTTTTGGAATTGTTGAATAGACCGCTCTACCACCATCCTTTCATAGGGCGTAAGTGGTTGGCATTGAAGCCAGTCAATATGATCAAAATGATCCTGGTTATATTGGAAATATTGTGTCCAGAAATTAAAGTTCATAGTTTGTTTTTTTTATGAATTTTTGATTAGAAGCTATAAAATACTCTTCCCACTATGTCTCACTCCATAAAAATTGAATAACAGAAAACATGGGAACCCTGTAAGCTGGTAGTTGCATCCTACATGAGTTTTTTTGTACAGGGTCCCATGCCTGTTCTGGTAATCTCCGATTTCAGAAAGAAATGGTAATTAGTGTTAGTCGATTGGATAAAAAGAAGTTGAATTAATTATTTGGTTTAATTGTAACTATTTGATAATGAGTTAAAAATATTCAGTAATTGTTGAATAGCGCTGGTCCTTAAAGTTTTTATAATTGATTAATCATTATTGAATGAAAACCTTATCTTATTTCCTTGTGAATAAGTAGAAGTGTCCTCTACAGGTTGTTCCTGTTGCCCAAGCTCCACAAAGCTTCTGATCATAAGGTAAGCCATAAAAATGAACATTGCATATGCTATGGACATATTCCAGGCATGCAGATTATTCCATTGTGAAAGGCAATCCAAAAGCAATTCCCAGGGCCTGGTGATGATATCCCAGCTGTTGTACCGCAAATCTCTGCCCAGGTAAATCCCAAATCCCGAAAGAAAAATGGTGGAAGAAATAAATGTCCATCCGAATCCCTTGCCATAGATTTTGCTCACACTTTTTTGAACTATAAATAACGAGAGTAGCCCTACATTTAGGCCAATGGTCGCAAAGCCAAAAATGATGAGTGCATCGAGCCATACCAATTGTACACTTTTACGCATGTGGATAATATCGGAAATGATATAGGGCGCATTGGGGAAAAAAAGAAGCCATACGAAAGTGAGTAATATCAATACCCATTTCTTGGGGTTTTCACTGGATGTGAATATTTTTTGATAAAGCATTAGGGAAATAAAAAGGGGAATCCAGGCAAGGAAAAGATTCCAGATCAGGAAGAATCCTCTAAACCTGCTTAATTCAATGATTTTGAATCCCAATAAAAATGTGCAGGTTATGGAAAATAAAGCCAAAACGCCCACAAGTTTTAAGATGGGGTTTTGATTGAAAATGTTGGTTACTTTTGTCATGGTTTATTTTTTATTTTAATAAATCAATAATTTTTAAAGAACTTTGTGTTTCAAAGTGAGTGGATAAAAAAATATTAAATCCTATTTTTTTGCTTTTATAATTTCTTCCAGTGCATCAATATGTTCCTGAAAGGCCTGCTTTCCAGCTTTGGAAGCGGCATACGAAGTATTTGGTTTCTTGCCAATAAACTGCTTTTTTACTTCAATAAAAGCCAGTTTTTCCAGGGAAGCCAGATGACTGGCTAAATTCCCGTCTGTTACCTGAAGTGTTTCTTTCAGGTAATTAAAATCAACCCAGTCATTAATCACCAGAATGGACATTACCCCCAACCTAATTCTGTTTTCAAATGCCTTATTTAATCTGGTAAAGATGTTCTTCATTTATATCCTTTAATGTGCTTACACTGCTGTTTTGTAATTTTTAGCTATTTATTTCACAATGTTGTTGATTCAAAATCCCTTTAAAAAGTCAAAATTAACATTGCATTTTATTTTTCACCTTCTTATTCCAAAGAAATCAGTTTTTCTCCTTTTTTCTCTCATACTTATTATACATGACCAGGCCATAAAATATATGCAATAACCCAAAACCGATTGCCCAGAAAAGGAGTCCGTAACCCAGGAAAATACTGGCGATTAATCCAAGTACAATTTCCAGATAGCCAAGATATTGAATATCTCCAATGACATATTTACTTGCATTTACAAGACTCAGTCCGTAGAAAATTAAAGTAATCGGGGCTACCATCCCCGGAAATCCCCAGTAAATTAAAATAAGGGAAAAACAACCTCCGGTGGCCAATGGAATGAGCAAATGAGTAATCATCATTTTAGATGATTTGTCCCAGATTTTCTGATTGTTTTTAGCGGCTCTTCTGGCGGTGAAATAAATTCCGGTGGCCAGGGCAAGTGCCAGAACTACCACACCATCCAAAATCAATAGCCATGATACTTCGGTAAATCCCGTTTCAATTTCCCTTCGGTAGAGCCATTTTCCATCCAAATAAGCAATTTCATAGGCTACATATGCGCCAATGAGTGCATAAATGCCGGCAAAAACACCCGTAAGTCCACTTAATGATATAAACCTGGAAGACCGCTCCATAATAGAGCGAATTTCCGAAATGTCTTTTAAGTAATCAGTTTCCTGTTTCATTCATGTATAAGATGCAATTGAAAGAACTTTGTGATGCAAAGTTAATTGAAAAATCCAATTGTGCAACTTTAAAATTGTAAAGTAATGTTAAATCTAATATTTATCAATATTAATTTTTGGAAAATAAGGTAAACGAATTGTTTAATTCTGGTTTTTAAGCTCATATAATATGTTAATAACTGATAAATAATACTCCTCAAAAAAAGAATAAATATATTATTTGTAAGTGATTGAAAATTAGGCGTATACGAGTTTTGTTTTTTTAATTAAAGGTTATAGAAATAACAGAAACACTGGAAAATTTATAACTAAAAAATAAATAAGGCGTAAGTCGAATTATCATACCTAAAAAATCTGAATACCTTCCAATACGGGCAATAAAATATTTTTTTTTAAGGGTTTGTAGCTACAAAATTTTCACCCTTTCCTTATTTTTTGTTCAACTCAAACTTTTTTTATATCATGAAAATTAAAAAAGCTTTTCCTGGATTTTTGATTTGTTTATTGTTCAATTTTGCATTTATTTATTCTGCTTTTAGTCAAAATAATACATCATATGGAGCAGGGGCAGGGAGTTCGCTTTCTACTGGTAGTTCGAATGCAATGTTTGGAATAAATAGTGGTAAATCTACTACAGTAGGAAGCAATAATACCTTTTTGGGGACTGGTAGTGGAATCAATAATACATCAGGATCAGATAACGTATCCATTGGCCTATACAGTGGTGGTGGAAATACTACTGGAAATAAAAATGTATCAATAGGAAATTTTAGTGGGTATTTAGCCCAAACAGCAAACTACAATGTTTCAATTGGGTTTCATGCAGGTCAATCTAATGTTTCGGGAAAATCAAATGTATGTATAGGTTATTTTGCAGGTCTTGAAAACACAGCAGCATTTAACACCTTTTTAGGAACATTGAGTGGAAAGAATAATTCCACAGGTTCTAAAAATACATTTTTAGGAAAATCTTCAGGAGAAAGTAATACTACAGGCTCATTTAATACCTTTTCGGGATACTATTCAGGTTTTGATAACACCATTGGTTATGGCAATACCTTCTCTGGCTATGCTAGTGGTAGAAATAACAAATATGGTAATTATAATACTTTTTTGGGGTATCATAGTGGTTATTGGAATCAAAATGGAAGTTACAATGTATGTTTGGGATACGGTGCAGGTTTAAATGAATTAGGTTCTAACAAACTGTACATTGCTAAAGGGGCCGATCCTTTAATCTATGGTAACTTTGTGAATAAAACTGTGAGTATCAATACAAAATATACAGGCTCACTTTATGCGCTAAGTGTGGCAGGTACAATTCATTGTGACGGGTTAGTAGAAACGTCAGATGAACGATTTAAGCAAAATATTCATGAGATTGATAGTAGCTTGATTAAACTGCAACAGCTAAAAGGAGTATCCTATCAATTTAAAAGGGAGGCGTACCAGGAAAGGAAATTGCCGAAAGGGGACAAGATTGGGTTACTTGCTCAGGATGTTAGAAAAGTATTCCCCCAATTGGTAATAGAGGATGAAGAGGGATATTTAGCGGTGAATTATACTGGAATGATTCCTGTTTTAGTTGAGGCGGTGAAAGCACTTTCATCAAAACAGGATAGCATTGGTAATTATCAAAAAAGAATTGAAAAACTGGAGAGTGAGATAGCAGAATTGAAGGTTTTAATGTTGCAAATGAATACTTCCTCTAATAAAAGAATGGGAAATTTAACTTCAGAAAGTGAATTCAGTTTAGGTCAGAATAGCCCAAATCCATTTAATGGCCAAACTACCATTAATTTCCAAACCCCTATAGAAAGCTCTAGTATAGCTATTGTAATGTATAATCAAAATGGAGAGGTTGTAATGCAATTTAATAATTTGCAGACAGGAAAAGGGCAGGTGGAAGTGGATATCAGCCACCTTACTAAAGGAGTTTATTTGTACTCTTTAATTGTGAATGGCGAAAAAGTGGAAACAAAAAGGATGTTGTTAGAGAAGTAGATTTTTTAGCTTAAAAAAAGAATAGTCGCAATTCTTACCTTCAAAAAAGAATTGCGACTTTTTTAATTTGTTTTTCCAATTGAAGGCAAATGGTTAACTTGAGTTTAGATTATTTAAAAAAAATATTAAAACCATGTCATACATAATGGTTGATATAGAATCGGATGGACCAATTCCCGGCATATATTCCATGGTGAGCTTTGGGGCTGTGGTAGTAGAAGAAAGTCTTCAAAAAACTTTTTTTGCCCAGTTGAAACCCATTTCCGAAAACTGGATCGAAGAGGCCCTCCAGGTATCAGGTTATTCAAGAAAAGAATGTATGGATTTTGAGGAGCCGAAGCAGGTTATGGAAAATTTTGAAAACTGGATAATGGAAAATTCAAAAGGCAAGCACATTTTCATTAGCGATAACAATGGTTTCGACTGGATGTTTGTCTGCTGGTATTTCCATAAATTCCTTAAAAGAAACCCCTTTGGTTTTAGCTCTCAAAATTTAGGTAGTTTGTATAAAGGAATGGAAAAAGATGTTTTCAAAAACTTCAAACACCTGAGGAAAACCAAACACACCCACCATCCGGTAGACGATGCCAGGGGAAATGCCGAAGCTTTATTAGCCATGAAAAAAGAACTGGGCCTGAAGATTAAATTGGAGTAGTAGAGGAGGCCCTTCGGAATTTGAAATTCCGAAGCAATATCGTAGGATTTGTAATCCGGCTGGTATAATCGGATTACAAATCCTATGATAGTGATTCGTCTTTGCAAAAGTCGAGTAGCGATAATATGTACATCATCTCAACTGCGCATTAAAAAACTCCAAAGTATCCTCCAAATGTTTTTGCCAATAATCCCAGGAATGTTCTCCTCCAAATTCTTCATATTTATGAGGAATATTTGCCTTTTCCAATTGCTGATGCAAAAGTCTGTTGTGTTCAATTAGCAAATCATTTTTCCCACAATCAAATCGGATAGGTGGGAGTTGGTTTTGGTTGCTTTGCATGGTTTTGAAAACATCCTCATCAATTGCATTATCCTGTTTGTAATCGGAAAGTGGTTCCTCTACAAACAGCTTCATTTGTTCCAGAGCAGTGATGGAAGAATGTCCGGAAATTGCCCGGAATTTTTCAGGGTATTTTGCTCCGATTCTCAAGGCTCCAAAGCCACCCATAGATAGGCCGGAAATAAAAAGTAGAGATTTACCAGTAACTAAAGGAATATTTTCTTTTACTGCGGCAGGCACATCTTCCGAAATCCATTTTTCAAAATTACGGGAATGATGTGTCAGGTAGCCGGAACCATCACCCCAAAGTCCATCGGAAGGCATTGCTACCACCATGGGTTTAATTTTTCCTTCTGAAATCAATCGTTGGGCAGTAAGATGTGCGCCTCCTTTCATAGCCCAGCACCAGGCACTTCCATAAACACCATGCATTAAAATGACTAATGGCAGATCAGAAATTGAGGTTTCGATTTCCGGAACAAAAAGACAGATGTCGCCCCGGCCTTTTAAATGTGGAGTTTTTACGGTAATAAAACGCAATCCATTTTGCTCAAACTGCGGATCGGATATTTCGGTCGTTCTGAATTTTGATGGCATAAGTAGATTTAGATATTTTAGAAAACCTCCCCCTGGCCCCCCCGCTGAGGGGGAAAATCATTTTTACCAATGCTGGTTAAAGTTTGCAACTTTAGCCTTAAAAATATGAGGCAGTTTGTAACTGCCAGGGCATAGTAGTATTAGGGGGAAAAGTTACAAACTTTCCAAGATTTTTAGGTTTAAGTAGTCGCTTTGCTTATACTTAAACCAGGTATTGTAATAAAGGGTAAAATTTTTAGTATTTCAATCAAAAACAATCACTCCTTTGGCATTTTTTCCTGCCAGCATATCATCAATGGCAATTTGTAAATTTTCCAATGGATAAGTTTTAGTTACCAGTTCATCCAAAAGTAATTTACCTTCCTCAAACCAATTGACCAGCTTTGGAAAATCCTTTTGTGGCTGGCACTGGCCATAAAGTGGATTGATGTATTTTTTATCCCATTCAAAAAGTCGCATATCGATGGTAATTTCCTCCTCAATTCCACTTACCTGAATGGCAGTACCTGCATTTCTGACCATTGCCAGTGGTGCAGCTCCCAATGCGGGAATGGCTGTGCATTCAAAAGCATAATCCGCACCTCTGCCTTCAGTCATACTTTTTACTTTTTCTGAAGCATGGATTAATCCTTTATCATTCCTGGAAGCCAGAATTAAATCAGTTGCCCCAAATTGTGTTGCCATATTCAGCCTGTTTTCATTTACATCAATGGCAATGATTTTTCCAGCCTTGGCGATTTTAGCTCCCTGAATTACATTCAATCCAACTCCACCACAACCTAAAACAACCACTGAGGCCCCTGCTTCAATTTTTCCGGTATTTATCACAGAGCCAACTCCTGTCATTACCCCGCAGGAAATGATACTTGCCGCAGGATAGGATAAGTTTTCACTGTTAATTTTTACCACTGCTGAGGCTTTCACCAAAGCATACTCAGCAAGAGTGCCCAGATTGAATGATCTTTCTATACTTTTTCCTTGCCATTGGGTACTTTCCAAAGTTGCATGGCCAGGTGTATACCCATTTCCACCAGCTACCACCGGTGAATTATTTTCACAAATATGCTGATTGCCTGCATGACACTGAAAACATTTTTCACAGGGTGTCGCCCAATTGAGGATTACACCATCTCCCACTTTTACATGGGAAATATTTTCACCCACTCCCGAAACAATTCCGGCTCCTTCATGTCCCATTACAATGGGTTTTCCCCAGCTTAAAGAATCGTAATCGGTGTGGCAAAGACCAGCTGCTTTCATTTTTACCAATACCTCATCAGGAGCAGGTTGTGCTACCTGTATGTCATCAATGAGGAAGCTGCCATCACCCTGGGCAATGGCAGCTTTGCTAATTGTAGTCATGTTGGCTTATATGTCTTTTGGGTCAAATAAAAGTGGAAAAAACTGACCTTCCATTTTATTTCCTTTGGTGATGACTGGTACTCCTTTTAGCAATTCCTCATTGGTGTTGGATGTTGTGCCATCGGCAAAAACATTAAGTACAAATGCTCTTCGGGAAATAGGAGAACGGTTTTCATAAGAGCCATGTACCATCAGCGGATGGTGAAATGATCCATGTCCTTTTTTCATTTCGATGGCTACTTTTTTATCGTATTGTTTGGCCTGTTCTTCTGTAAGGAATTTGCTCAATCCATCCATATCGCCTGCCAGGGAAGTTTTGTCCAGCAAATTCCATTTGTGGCTTTTCGGGATATAGTGCAGACAGCCATTATCTGTAGTGGCATCGTCCAGGCCAATCCAGCAGGTAAGGTGTTGCATGGGAGAAGTTCTGGTCCAGTAGGAATAATCCTGATGCCAGGCGACTACACCGCCATGGTGGGCAGGTTTACAAAACAACTGATCGTGCCAGAACCTTACTGCTTTTCCTCCCAGTAACTGGCAGGCTGCTACTACAAAAGCCGGGCTCCAAAGCACGTCATGAAAGCCTGGGGTTACTCTCCAATGGCCAAGGGAATGAAATAAAGTAGCATTGGGGTCTTCCGATTCGTTGGAATGGAATTCATAAAACAAATGGTGTTTGGGGTGATTGGGATCGGTAATTTCAGCCAATTCATTATTGAGCTGGTCCACCTGCGATTCTTCCAGAATTTTGATGTTATGGAGGTAGCCATTTTCATTAAAGAATTCAATCTGATCATCTGTTAATTTGTATTTCTCCCAGGCTTCTGCTGCGGAATATTCCGGGAAAAATTCGCTCACCATTTTATGAACTAAGGAAAGGTCTTGTGCCTGATTCATGATATTTAGATTAAAATAAGAATTTCATATTTCACAAATCTGGGAAGAATATGGATGATATTCTTATACTATATTGATTATTGAATGGCTTATTTTGATATTTGATTAATATGGTAATGGTTTTATGTTTAAATATTTTGTTCATAGGCCAACTAGCTCTTTGGAATTTGACATTCCGAAGCTAAATCACATATCAAGAGCTGGATTACAAATCCAGGGATAGGGATTCCACATTGCAAATGTGGAATAGCGGGGGAGTGGTTAAGTTGAGGGATAACCGGTAAAATTATTTTAATCCTATATTACTATCTTCCTGAACAAAATTTTTCCTAAGTGCTTTTACTTGAAATTCGTTCAGTATTTTAATATTGGATATGGTATTTAAATAATCTTTTTGTTTTGAAATTTCGTTCTCCATTATTTCATAACTAAGAAGAATTTCCTCGTAATCAGGGTGGAAATCATCAATGTAGCCAAATTTTTCATAAATATATTTTAGTACAGTCTCGATAGATACCAAGGAAATCTTTATTATTAAATCATCCTCTTTATTTTGATAATACCTGAGCAAATCATAAACTGAAATTATAGAATCCTGAGCCCAGTTTGCAAACATGGACTCTGAGGAATCGGGGACTATATGTGAAGTCTCTAATTTTTTAAGACATTTATATACTTCTTCTGAAAAAGGGATTGACTTTTTTTCTAGGCAAAACCAACTTTTATTTAAAAGGATTCTCAAAAATTCTGGGTTTCCAAACTTTTGTGCTTTTGCATAAAATAGGTAGTTAGGCAAAACTCTTTCACAACAAAGGTTTATAAAAGCTACTTTTTGCCAAAAACTAAAATTGATAATTTCCTTACGAACAAAACTTTTCCAAGTTTCAAAGAAATTTTTTGAATTCACCTTAATGACAATTTAATTTTTGATTAGGCATTTCCTTACATCAATTCTTTCAAAGCCGCATCCAGTTCTTCGTAGGTTATGCCATTGGGGATGAATTTGCTTTTTTTCTTCGCATTGTTGAAAATGATGGTGATGGGAATGGAGCCATCCCAATTTTTATTCAGATGGGAGATCCAGGAATCATCTCCTTCGGGGTCGAGTAAAACTACTTTTGTTTTCAGTCCTTTTTTGGCTACAAATGGTTTTACTTTTTTTTCTAATAATTGAGGGAAATCTATACTTACAAAAGTAAATTCCACATTTTTATCCTGATATTCCTGATTGGCTTTTTCGAAGTAAGGCATTTCCTTAATACATGGCGCACACCAGGTCGCCCAGAAATTAATCACCTGCCATTTGTCTTCCTGATTAGACAGCATACCGTCCAAATCTTCTACAGAAATTACTTCTACTTCTTGTGCCTGTGCAACTGAAGCGGAATAAAGGAATAAGGTAAAAACTAATAATTTTAATATTTTCATATTGTTGAAATGTTCATGATCAGGCTAAAATAAGCAAATTGAGGATTTAAAAATAAAATGAATAACTGTTTTTCCCTCCCTTAGCCTCCTCAATTCAGGGGAGAATTCACTTTTTCCCTCTGGAATGGTTCAGTATTCCGAGAATACAGGGGAAATTTTTAGCTTTAATAATTAAAATCAAGCAAGTTGAAATTCTGGTGAAACCTTTCCAATATAGAATTGTAGAAAGATCTGATTTTCAGATATCATCTGGTTTTTAGCCTTTCTCAGTAAGTTCTATTTTCCTTCCATCTGGGTCGGCAATTACAGCAAAATATCCCCATTCTGAGTGGGCTGGTTCGGTCAGGATATTGATGTTTTCCTGTTTCAATTTTGCGATTAGTTCATCCAGGTTCTTGACAGTAAAACCTAATCTCAATGTTTTGTCGGCTTCCTGCTGAGATTTGGTAAAGGGGTAAATTTCAAAAACAGTTTTGCCCAATGATGTGGCATAATGAAAAGGACCATTGCCATGTTGGTGGTATTCAAATTGTAGCCCTATTTTCTCATAAAATTCAGCAAGTAACCGGGGATTTTTAGTTCTGATGACCAATAAGTTTAATTCCATATCATAATTTAAAATTAAGTGAAAGTAAAAAAGCCAGACCTTCTATGGAGGACCTGGCTGGTAATTATTTTAAATTCTAAATTCCTGGCAGGGTTTCTTCAGAATCCTGCAGTTTGGATTAATTGATTATCAATCTTCTGGTTACAGGACCTTTATTTCCGGAGAATTTCAAAATATATACCCCCTGTGCCAATTGGCTTAAGTCCATTTGGAAATTTCCATTGTTGGGTAAATTTTGGGTACTAACTAATCGGCCAGAAGAATTGAAAACAGATAAACCTGAAAATTGCAGACTGGTATTAGGATAATTGATATTGATAATGCCATTGCCTGGGTTTGGGTAGACTTCTAACAAGTTAGCCGGATTTTCATCTTCAATACCCAAAACCTCTACAATCACATTGATTGACTCAGAAGTGTACCAATTCCCATTTTCATCCTGGCCTTTTACAAACAGCGTGAATATACCAATTTCTTCTAAAGCAAAAGTATTTTCGAATGGATAAGTCGCATCCTCTCCAATTTTCTCATCACCCAGATAGAATTCTACCATTTGGAAATCAGCATTTTCGATTTCCACCTTCACATTTAGTTCCGACTGATGAGAAACTACGGTATCCTCTACTGGGTTGGATAAATTCAAAGTTGGGGGTAATAATACGGGCTCTTCGGGTACTTCAGCTTCTTTTACTGTAAATACAATTTCCTCACTTATTGTAAAATCTCCATGATTATCAAAAGCTTTTATCTGAAAGGTATAAGTTCCAGGTTCTTCTGCTAACCATCCATGAATAATATTTTCTTTTTCTGCTTCTAATATTTTCTCATTATTGATATAATATTCTACCCGTGCTATTTCTCCATCATGATCGGTGGCTTTTGCTTCCAGTGCTATTTTTGAGTTTTGGATGAATTCTGTATTGTGCTCTGGAAAAAGAATATTAGCCACAGGAGGCTTATTTTCCTCTGTTGGAGTGGTAGGTTCCGTATTAGAAACCACATTTACAGTAACTTTTTTAGAGAAACTTATTCCCCCATGATCATCAACAGCTTTTGCCTGAATGGCATGTTTTCCGGCATATTTAAAATCATAATCAAATTTGAATAATTCCAGGGAATCGCTTCCTGGGATACTTCCAATAATGGTATCATTTATAAGATAGAAGATTTCCTCAATAGAACCATCTTCATCGCTGGCAATGACTTCAATGGTAACTGGTTTTAAAATCTCAAATTTTTCACTGGAAATCGGATTAATAATTTCCACTTCTGGTAATTTGGGAATTACCGGCTCAGGAATCTCTTTTAAAATTTCAATTTCCAAAGTATCTGAATAAGAGGTAAAGCCATTTTCATCTAAACTTTCAGCTATAATTTTATACTCCCCGTTGGCAAGGCTATCGGTAGTAAATTCAAAAGGTGCTGAGAAAACAGTGGCCAGGGAATCACCATTAATATGATAAGTAATGGAAGTTGTTTTACCAGTGACAAAGTTTACTGAAGCCTGAAGTGAAATGGCAGTAGAGTCTTCATTAAAATTGGAAACCAATTGAATATCATTACCCTTTGTGCTGGTGAAAAGCGTGACCCAGTCTGACAAAGAATCTGTTGGGGACTGGCCAATCAAAACAGAGTCTGAAACAGAAACCATAATTGTGGTATCTGCATATTCTCCTGTTTGTGGGTTAAACCATCTTTGCAAAAATGTTCCTTCTGCCTCACTAAGATTTAAATAAGTACTGTCCAAAGTGCCATTTAAGTAAAGAACATAAATATCTCCCTCTTTGGCAAGGCAATATTTTCCATTTTCATCGGAAGTATTTCCAATCAAATCATTGCGATTCTTCATTTCCCAGAATGGCAGATTCTGATTGAAAAAGGTTAGGGCATAGCGGGTATAATCCCACATTCTGGATCGGCTGCTCCAGTCATCGCAACTCACATCAGACTCGGGCAGCATATAACCAAAATAATATTCTACACCAGCACCACCAGCCATCAGGTTGCCCCAAAGTACATTACTTCTGGCATCGTTATGTGTGATGACAACTGGTAAATTGGTATATTTTTCAGGGCTGTAACCATCATGGGGCATACCAATCATCTGGTCGCCCTGTTCGTCATTGGCCACCACCCATTTTTTTCCTACACTATCCGATTTACTCACCCAGTTTTTGGTTTCCTTATGAACATCGTAATGATATAATTGCATGGATGTTCCGGTAAGTTCCGAAGAATCCCCTAACATGTTGAGGTAAACTCGGTCCAGTTGCTCCCGGGTTGTTAGGGAATGAGCTACAATATTATGATGGTAGGGATCATTTTGATGGAAATAATCCGCCATTTCAATTAATTTATCTACATGCTGCTCATTTTCTTCTCCTAAATTCCAGTTTAATGCCAGATGATGGCTAAACCTGGCAATCAATTCTCTGAAATACAATTTTCTTTCCATGCCTAATTCTCCATTATCCAGCAAATTGAAATTTTCCCTTTCCATTAATTTAAAGTGCAGGTACATTCCTTTTTTGTCGGCATGTTGAAAAACCCTTTCCCACTGATCCAGCTTAGAACAATCGAAACGTAACCTGTCATCCTGAGGGGAGGTTTTCCCATTGTAGTTTACATAAGGAAACACGTTGCGGTCATCCCCGTTAATATTCATCGTTAAAAATGAAAAGGCATTCATACCCTGGTCGGATAAATAGTTCAAAGCGCCCATAATGGCCTTGCCTTTTTCCTCTTTCCAAAGCAAGGTGGTATCTCCTTCAGTCCAGTGTTGTAAATGAGGTGCCCATGATTTTCTGTAATTGTTATAATTTGGCGTATTATCAAAATCTTCGTAGGCTAAAAAATTTTCCGGAGCATCGGCTCCACCTTTAAGGAAAAATTCCCCACTTTCCTGAAACTGTAGAAAATGTTCCCCAACATACTGTAGACGTCCTTTCCCTCTATGGTCTCTTCCGATTTTGTCAGTTGCAGCAATTTCGAAGCTCCCGCTAGCTCCATCAAAAAATACAGATTCGCCCCAATTCACTGAATCGGAAACCGCTATATTTTCCCCTTTCTTGAAGGATACTGAATAGGTCCATTTGCCTATTTTATTCGGGGCAAAGTGTACTCTCCATTTATCCCCGGAATCTGCGCTGGTTTCACCTGCAAGGCCATTTGCAGCATAATATCCCGGTACAATGTAAGTTTGGTTTTCGTGTTGAAAAGTTACGTCCAGCCTGTAATTCAGGAAAGGGTTTTCAGTGGCGTTTTCCGCTGTTTCAGGCCCCTGAAATGTAAGTGTAACTTTATGCCATTTCTTTAATTCTCCAGTGAGCGCAACCAGAGAATCATTTTGGGCAAAAAGTGGTCTGATATCCAAATAAACACATGAAAATGAAATTAAATACAGTAAAATGTATTTCTTAACTTGGGGAGATTTCATAGCTGGTAAAAATTGTTAGTATTTTTAGCTTTTTAAGTTTAAATAAATTGACTTTTAGTATTTTAAAAAATAAATACTATTGTTAGTTGAAAAAATCAGTATTTGTTAAGGTGAAAAGGTGATGAGCCGAAATAAAAAATCAATAAATGCTTAAAAAATTATTGTTACCCTTCGACTATGTACTTTCTAAGGAATTAAACGGCAAATTTGTAGAATATTATTCTAATATTTTATTAGAAATAATATTCTTAATACCTGTAACTACAAATTGAATTCCAGTTTTTTTCGAAGCGCCCAAAGATATAAAATTATTGTTTAGGAAGGCCATTAAACGGAGGGTGGGAAAGTGGAATTCAGGACAAAATCCGGAAAGTTTTTAGCTCAGTTTTTATTGGATTTGGATGATTTCTCCGATTGATAAAGTTCCAGGAACTTTAAAACCAGTTCAATTCCACAACCACTGATCACCATTTTATGCTTATTGTTCGGGATTAATTTTTGAGACCAATCTACAAGTCCCCCATCTGCCAGGTCGATTTTATTTTCTTCTATTTGCAGAAAAACTTTGAACTGGATGTCCTGATAATATTTATTATCCTCTTCAGGCCTTTCATATTTTATTTGCGCTATGGTATTTAAATCAACTAAAAGCCTGGCTAAGGCTGATTTTAATTGAACGGCTTTATCCTTAAAATAAACCTTTACTGATAATCTGGAGGGATCGAAGTATTGACAAAGGTTTTGGTAATGGAAATGAATATGCTCATAAAGGGACTGGGCTTCCCATTCATAATTACCTCTGTCGTATGCTCCGGAGGCCATACAGAATATGGCAAAATGAGCAGTGAAGGCAGGATTGTCGAAAAACTGGGCTCTTACATGCTGGTGGGTGGTCACATATTTAGCTTGTAATGTCTTATCCTGATTTTTTCGGAAATCTTTGGCTATTTGCAAAGCCAACATATTGGTGGCATCAGCTAATACTTCAGTGCCCCTTGAAGCACTGATTATTTTATTTTGACTTACGGTTCCTACCGCTGCACAACTTCCCAGTGGGGCCAGTGGAGAAAGCAAAATGGGATTAAACCCAATTTCTTTGGCTTTTGACAACCATTCAAGTTCAAAAGATTTGGCCTTTAAGGGATCGAGGGAGGAAGGTTTTACAAAGCGGTTTTCCTCAAATTGTTTCATCAAATCTGTAGGGGTAATCTGAGCAGTTCTTTGCCGAAAAATATCAATCAATAGAGAATTAAATTCACTTCCGGTGAGATTTCTGGTAATTTTTGAGAATATTTTCTCTCCACCGATTTTTACTTTTATTTTATTAATTAATTTACCCATGGGTTTTTACATTTTCAATTCTTGCCTTTTTTACAAATTTTTAATCTCTACTAATTTCTATAACTTTCAGTGTAAATTATAAGCCGATTAAAGAAAATTTTAATATTCCCTTTTGTATACTGCTAATTTGACTTTGAAAATGAATAAATAAAAAGCACGACTTTTCTTCTGTATGGGAAAATATTTTGAACTTTTGGTTAATGAGATTAATTAGATAAGGGATTACTGGCTAAAAATCCAGGAGATTTACCAATTTCAAAGATGAAAAAGCAACTTTTTATTTTCACACCGCTTGTTATCATTACAATTCTGATGGGCTATCTTTTGATTTCAGGAAAAGGGATAAATGATATTGCCCTTTCCGGACTTCAAACCTTTAAGTCCCTGAAAGGCGATCGGGTGACTACCACTAATTTCAATCTTCATGAATCTCAACCTATTAGCCACAAGATTTGGGATAAACTGCTCAAAAAGCATGTTGCTTCAAACGGATTAGTGAATTACGAAGGTTTTCTTACAGATCAGAAAACATTAGATGATTATCTTGATTTGTTAAGTAAAAATCCTCCGGGAGAAAATTGGGACAAGTCAGCCGCTTTGGCCTATTGGATAAATGCCTATAATGCATTTACCATCAAATTAATTTTAGATAATTATCCGGTTGGAAGCATTAAAGATATTGCAGGAAGTATTACTATGGTAAATTCTCCCTGGGATATTAAATTCTTTAAAATTGGAGGTGTAGATTTTGACCTGAATACGATAGAGCATGAAATTTTAAGGAAAAAATTTGATGAACCCAGAATTCATTTTGCCATCAATTGTGCTTCTATTTCCTGCCCTGATCTTCGAAAAGAAGCCTATATTGGTCAGGAAATTGACCGCCAACTGGAAGAACAAACAAGGATTTTCCTGAGAAATGAAAGCAAAAATCAACTTTCCGTGAATGAATTAAAACTTTCAAAAATATTTGATTGGTTCAAAAGTGATTTTACCAGGCATGGATCTTTAGTCGATTTTTTAAAACTTTATACCAAATTGGAAATAAACCCGGAAGCTTCAATTGAATACCTGGATTATGACTGGGGGCTAAATCATGGATCACTTTAAATCTTTTTTGGGTGCTTTCAAAATCATAGTTTACTTTTGCCCAGCCTGCTGACTAACCTGCTGAGGCCACTTTTGTGGCTTGAAAAATCCATTTTTATACCCTAATTCTATCATTAAATTTCATTCAACCTGCAGATAAAATATCCGGAACAAATTCTATTATTAACTGGTTGAGTGACTAACTACATTATAACTATTTTTAGAACAAATACTTTTTCACATAAAAATGATTGACTTAATAAAACAACCCTGGCCCTGGTACGTATCCGGGCCGTTAATTGCCCTGGTAATGGGTACTTTGCTTTATTTTGGGAAGACTTTTGGGGTTTCATCTAATTTGCGCACTATGTGTTCGATAATGGGGGCTGGTAAAAAAGTTGAATTTTTCAATTTTAACTGGAAAGAAAACATCTGGAACCTGCTTTTTATATTCGGTTCGGTGATTGGGGGCTTTATCGGTCATTTCTTTTTAAGTACTTCAGAACCAGTGGCCATTTCAACAGAAACTGTTCAGGATCTGGCAGGGCTGGGAATTGCCAATTCAGGTACTTATGTGCCAACAGACCTTTTTAGTTGGTCAAGTTTATTTACCTTAAAAGGTGCCATCATGCTAATTGGAGGTGGCTTTTTAATTGGATTTGGAACAAGATATGCCGGGGGGTGCACTTCGGGTCATGCGATCACAGGTTTATCCAATCTGCAACTTCCCTCTTTAATTGCAGTTGTGGGCTTTTTTATTGGCGGTCTTTTAATGACTCATATATTAATGCCGATCATTTTAAGTCTGTAGCCTTTAAAAATTCCCTTCAGTTCAATTCAAGTAATTACACCTTTTAATAGATTTAGAAATGGCACCAAAGGTTTTAGAAAAGAAAAAAACATCAACTGTAAATCAGCAATTACTTAAAGGGACAAAATTTGTCGTTTTAGGAATTTTATTTGGCATAATTATGACAAAATCTGAAGCCGTTTCCTGGTACAGAATTCAGGAAATGTTCAGGTTTCAGTCTTTTCATATGTATGGTATTATTGGCTCTGCTTTAGGCTTGGGCGTAATCATTATGCAATTCATCAAAAGAAGGGCATTGATTGATTATTCTGGTCAGCCCATCAATTTGCCTACAAAGCCCAAAGGTTTTACCAATTATATTTTAGGAGGAACAATTTTCGGTTTGGGCTGGGCTTTAACAGGAGCCTGCCCGGGACCTGTATTTGTGTTAATCGGGAATGGATTTACGGTTTTCCTTGTAGTATTGGCCAGTGCGGTTTTAGGGACTTTTGTTTATGGTGTTCTTCGGAATAAACTGCCGCATTAGAGTACTATAACCTGTAATTTGAGGAGAGGACACAAATATTTCATTTGGACGGGCAGATTAAATATTAAAACCCTTTCCTTTCAATTTTCCAGAATTCGAAAACACTTTTCCTTCTTTCTTTAGGCGGTTTTTCATTGCTGAAACCTACGCTGTGTTTTACTCCACTCAAGGCCGATTTGGCCCAATAATTAAATATTGATCTTCTTGGATCTCTTTCGTGATAAATCTTCCCTTTTTTCAGAAATAAAAACCGGGGGTTTTTCGATTTTACCACCACATTGGCAAACATGGTAATGAAACTTTTGATTTTACCTTCCTTCTTAGGCTGTTTTTTCAAAACCTGTACATTCAGGTTCTTATAATACATTCTCATCATACCATCAGCATATTCCTTGTCAGCCCTGATATTAAATTTCAGACTTTTCAAATCACCGGAATTAATTTTTAAACCGGCAGCATTCACCATCATTTCATTTAAAGCGGTCATGTCCATGGGTTCAAGTTCCCCCTGATAAGTAAAGGCATTGTTTGGGTGATTGAGTGGAAAGATAAATGCTACATTTAATTGTCCTTCGCCCATGAGTTTGGTATTGGCAAAAATCTGGGTATTAATTCCCTCATTGAGCAATGCAGTATCATTGGTAAAATTATACCCATAGGCATTCAGGTTGTCAAGGTAAATTCTTCCCGGAGCTTTTCCATCAATAGAAAGTTCTTCGTAGGTAATTTTTGAATTATAAATATTGACAGTATCTATTTTCAGGTAAGTTTTCAGCTCTCTCAAGGCATCCTGAGGCATTTTTGTTTTTCTGTTTTCCGGGAAGGGAGGACGTTTATCCCGAAATACAAAAATATCGAATCCATCAAAATTGAGTTGGTTGGATTTGACATCCCCTGAAGCTAAAAAATCATCAATATTAAAACCGGCCAATTCAAATCTTTTTCCCTTAAAATGTATCCAGTCAATCTCATGCCCGGTAATTTCGGCTATGGCGTATTTATCTACCTTCGGCTGGATATCAATATTATCCATGTAAATAAGTGACTTTCCGGTGGAGATACCTATTTCTCCCACCTTCATTTTATTTAGGCTGTCGGGTAAATCCAGCTCAAAATCTCTTATGGCCATATGCACATCATCGGCATTGAGCAAGCGGTCATCCACATTCCTGAGCGTAGAGTCTACATGAAAATTGGTAACGGAAGTATAGAAATTATCAATCGAATAGGTTTCTGAAGATAATTTATCATGGTTGGTTACTTCAATACTGGCTTCATCAATATCGAAATGTTTAACTACTACCTGGTGAAAGATGTTCCTGAATAAGGGGAAAAGATCTCTATAGGATAGCGTATCCAAAAGATTTGTTTCCTTTTCTTCTTTTTTGTTGTAGTTTACCACCCTGATCATGGGTTTGGTAACTGAAACTTCATTGATCAAAAGATGCTCATTAGCCATGAGATCGAACACCTTTATTCCGTTTAATTTTACCTCAGGAGTATAAATATCGAAAAGGTTTTGCTCCTCCTCTGTACGTGAAGTAAAATTTGGATCGGCCCAATTCTTAGGCGCCAGGTGGATCAGGGAAAAATAAATTTCCGATTTTGCAGAAGAAAACCCGGCTTCACTTATACGCAGAGTATGCCAGTTATCGGGAAACTGGTGAATATAATTTCTGAATTTCAGGTTGATATCCTTGGTGAAAAATATTTTATCATTGGACATTCTGGTGGTGGAATCAATTTTCAGCTGATTAATATCCAATTGTACCTTATTTATTTTTACATAGTCGGATTCTCCCTCCAAATTGGTTTTGGAAAAGGCAAGTTGACCCTGATCAAAGGAAATATCATCAATTTGAATGAGTTTGAAAACCGAGGCAATTTTTAAGTGTAAATCTGAAAGATTAACTCCTTTGTTTTTTGTGATCTTTTTTTCCTGTTCAAATAATTTAAGATTTCCATCGGGATTTTGAATCGTCAGTTTTTTGGCGACCAACTCATTTTGGTCATAAATTCTTCTCAGGTCTATTTCTTCCAGCGAAATTTTAGGAATACTTACATTGTAGTTTTGGGTTTGCCTTCTGTTTCGGTACTGGGGTAATGGAGCAATGGTGAGGTTGTAACCATAAATGGAGGAACTGGATAAAGACAAACTAAAGTCCTTTCCTTCCACGGTATGTACACTGTCTGGGAGGAGAAAAGCGTAATTTTGAGCGAAAACTTCCAAATCGTAAACTTCAAACTTTACCTCATCATTTAGAATGGCTGTGGTATCCATCAAAAGGCTTTTTCCACAAACCGAAATATTATTGGCATTGAGGACATTATAGGACGCATTTCCCAATTTTACAAGAGAATAAAATCCTTCCTGAACATTAATATCCTTTACACTTAAATATTTAATATAGTCAACCAGTTTGGCAGGAACTGGCTCTTGAGTTTCGAGATTAATGGGTATGGAATCTTTCCGGACTTTCTTTCTTTCATCGGATGTAAAATGTGTGACATAGGGCCGCTGAATCTGAAAGTTTTTAAAACTATATTCCTGATGTTCAACAAGCGACTTCAGGTCGAAACCACTGAGTAATAATTCGTTTAATTTAAGGTCAAAAATATCAGCTTTAGTTTCTACATTTTCCCTTACAAAGCTCCTTTCCCTGCTAATTGGTCCAAAATTAATCCGCCTGGCCAGCAACAGCGAATCCCTGGATGAAAATTCAAATTCACCGGCCTGCACAAAATGCAAACTATCGGGCATGTAATACTGAAAGTTTTTGAAACTCCATTCAATATTATCTGAAAATAAAACTTTTGCCGAGTCCAGATGGACTAAGGGATTTAAAGTGAATTTTTCCAGATTAATTTTCAGGTCATCCAGTTTTATCCTCTCCAGTGTATCAGAGTCTATTTCGGTTAGGGAGAAAAGGCCTTCTTCCAAATTGAATTGTCCAATATTTATCCTTCTAAAAGTATTGGAAACCATAGGATAAATACTTGCCAGCAATAAGGAATCCTGATCTAATAAAAATAAAGAATCCAACTCGTAATCTTCTTCCTGAGCCAGTAAAACAGAATCCGACTCGGGGAAAAGAGAGTCTTTCATATTTTCCGACAAATAGTCGGATATAGATTTCAGATTCAGGTAACTGTAATTATTCTCCAAAACGATAACTTCTTCAATAGGAAGGGTCATTACGTTTGAATCCCATTTTACCCTCGTCTTTTCAGAAATAGAGTCTTCAATTAATTGAGAAAATTGGGTATTAACCGGCAGTGGATTCACCTGAATGTTATCTGCTTCAACCAGCTGAACAGAATCTGAAGTGACGTCTGCCAATAAGGAATCAGGAAGTATCAGGGTAGAATCCATCGGTATAAGGAGGGAGTCTGGCGGGAGTTCTATTGTGGTAGTATCAATTAGTCCCTGGGAAAGAGAGTCGAGTCTTTTTAAAGAATCGGCTTTTTCTTTTACCCTCAGGTATTTGTTGATTTCAATTCTTGGCCGTTTAATATTAAATCTTCCTGATGATAATGTTTTATTTTTAATGGCATTCCAGAGGTTGATTCCCAAAAACTCTACCCTGGAAAGATAGATTTTCATCAATTTATCCTTTTCCCTTGCCTGAAGCTGATAAAGAGGATTCATACCATTTTTCGGCAAAATCACAATATTGTTGCAATAGACATTGGAAGTTATGGTGGATATTCCAAATTCCCGGACCTTCAAAGTATGGAGGCCATCAGGGAGATTGGTGGCATAATCTCTTATGACAAAATCGAGATCGTCAATATAAAATTTCTTTGCTCTTTCCCTGTAGTTGTCGGCTGATGCATGGAAGTGAATCAGGTTGAGGGAAAAATTATTGGTAAGGATTTTTTCATTAGCGCGTCTGGATAAATTTATATCTACAGCAGCACTGTCAATTTCTACTTTTTCAATAGTGAATGATTTAAATACCTTTGAAATTTGTGGGTAAATATCTTCTATATTAAAAGGCTGCTGACTGGAAGATTTTTGATTAGGATTGCCTTTTAGGCTCACAAATGGATTTTTAACCGCAAGTTTTGAAACCACCAGAGTGGAATCGAAGTATGCTTTTGGAAAATTAAGACCAGAAATTTCCAGGCTGGGAAAATCAATATTCATCAAAGAAATTGAATCTCCACCAGGATTTTTATTTTTAATATTAAACCTGTCAAGAAGAATTTTTTCCTCAGAAGTAGAGAGGTAGAAATCCTTGAAGTTTATCCGATAGGGAGAATTGGGAAGATTTATATCATTCTCCTTAAGTGTCACATATAAATCGTCCACATAAAATGGGCGGCCTTTATTCTGATGGGAAGTAGAATCTATTTTGAAAGTAGAAATTCCTATTGAAAAATCATTGATATTTAATGGCTGAATGGAATCATTTTTCACCTGCTCATAATAAAGATTTCCCTTGTTTATTTCCAGTTGATCAATTTGAAAAAGATTTAGATATCCTGAGATGAGATAAAAAAAGTCTTTTTCATTAGGGGTGCTGTTG
Organism: Flexithrix dorotheae DSM 6795; assembly: GCF_000379765.1. Taxonomy (GTDB): domain Bacteria; phylum Bacteroidota; class Bacteroidia; order Cytophagales; family Flammeovirgaceae; genus Flexithrix; species Flexithrix dorotheae. The sequence continues at coordinate 287,471 of NZ_KB903476.1, read as the reverse complement.
GATTTATGTTGATCTGAAATGTACTGCCTGAGTTTTATAGTAGGATTATCAATCAGGAATTTTTCAATAATGAGCTCTTTTTCAAAATAAAGGTCCAGCAGATCGCTGATATTCAGTTCAATAAAGGGTACATTAAATTCATAAAGAAACTTTGGCTGATTTCCACTGTTTTTTAATTGCGCTAACCGGCTATTGTTAATGGCAAGGTTTAGATTGCTTATTTCATATTCTCTTTCCAGAAGAGAAAAAGCGGCTTTTTCGTAGGATAAGGAATATAGATTGTCACTCTTGAGAATTACAACTTCCTTCAGAATCCGCCCGATAATTTCACTGGAGTAGTATTTTACAATAAGTTGGAGGCTGATCAAAAGCACAGCGATAAAGCCGATAATTCCTGAAAACCATTTCAGAAATTTCCGTTTTTTCACCGGTTCATCTTCCGCGGCAGGCTTGTTTTCCTCAAATTCCTCTTTATTTTTATCTTCCATGTGATAAGCCCCTGTGCTTTTTTACTTTGAGTAAGTACCATGTATTTTACTTGGATTAACCTTATTGAAAACGAGGGATTTTGTCTCACTTTCAGTTGTTTAAATTCCAATATGGATGGCAAAACAGGTAATGTAAATTTCAGACCTACTGCCCACTAACTTGCTGTAATAGGGAACCAACTTAATTTTGTTTCTCTCAGTAAATGATTGCTGCTTTTTCGCTCGTAATTTTCTGTTTTGAAAATATAGAATTATAGTTTCATTATAAAGAAAACAGGAAAAAATTTAATTATTCCAAAGTTTAGACTGGCTTAATTAAGGATAGGTGGTTTATTGAAAGTTAACCATTAACTATTAAAATTCCATCCTAGAAGCATTTTTTAAAATTAAACTTCAGGAATAAAATGATTACTTTCCGGCCATTCGATAACAAACAGCGAATGACAACACCTTATTGAAATAATAATATTCCTTGGCCATATTTTTAAGGGAATTGGTCCATCTTACCCTAAGCGAGAGATTTTCAAAAACCAAAAAATCTACACCCAGGTGTGCGGTGAAATCTACTTTGCTAAAAAGCTCGGTTTCATCCTGGAATCCGAACCCAGTATCGGAATTAGCCGCCAGCAAATAATTTCCACCGAGGCCTCCCTGAAAAACATATTTCTCTTTAAAAATGTAATTTACGGTGATGGGAATATCGATGTAATTTAACTTCCAGATGAAAAATGGTTCATTCTCTCTTGATCTGCTCCCTTTCTGGCTATACAAAATTTCCGGTTGTAATTGCACTTTTTCGCTCAGGGGAAAAGTAACCGCCCCACCAAGTAATAAACCAGCTTTATCGAATCCTCCAATATCGTCACCATCGATTTGGGAAACATTTAATCCGGCAATAATCTGTCCTCCAAAAGACTGACTATTAGCCTGATGAAAGGAAATAACTAAGATGACAATAGATAATGTATTAATTATTAATCTCTTCATTTGTATTATCGCTGGTTTTTTACAATTTCCACTCCGCTTGAGGTGCCAATTCTCTCGGCTCCGGAAGCAATCAGAATCTTCACCTGGTCCAAAGTTTTTATCCCTCCAGAAGCTTTTACCCCCACGGTTTCCCCTACTGTATCTTTCATTAATTTTACATGTTCTGGTGTTGCGCCAAATGGGCCAAAACCAGTAGATGTTTTGACAAAATCGGCTCCGGCATCTTTACAGAATTTACAGGCTGTCACAATTTCCTCATCGGAAAGATAGGCAGTCTCCAATATCATTTTTAAAAGCACATCATGCTGATGGCTGAGTTTGGCAAACTGGGCAACTTCCACTTTAGCCCAGCCTTTAGCATCCGATTTGAATGCCGAAAGATTCATCACAACATCTATTTCATCGGCTCCTTCCTCAATGGCACGTGAAATTTCAGCCAATTTGGTCTGGGACATATTATAGCCAAGAGGGAAACCTGCTACTGTCACCAGCCTGATCTCATTTTGACCAATATCCCTTTTTACTTTTTTGACCCAATAAGGTGGGACACAGACACCCAAAAACTGATATTGAATAGCTTCTTCCAAAAGCTTTTCAATATCAGCCTGAGTAGCTGTAGGTTTCAGATTGGTATGTTCGATATATTGGTTTAATGTAACCAAGTTTGATTAGATTTTTGCTTCTAATTGTACCAAGTCGATGAAACGCTGGAATCTGATTTCCAAGTCATCTTCATCCAGATTTACCAGCCTTTCCGTGCCAAACTTTTCCACAGTGAATGAAGCCATAGCTGAACCGTAGATGATGGCTTTTTTCATATTATTGAAGGAAATATCGTTGGTTTTTGCAAGATAACCAATAAAGCCACCAGCAAAAGAATCACCAGCTCCGGTAGGGTCAAAAACTTCTTCAAGGGGTAAAGCAGGGGCAAAGAATACATTGTCATTCTGAAATAATAATGCACCATGCTCTCCTTTTTTTATAATTAGTGTTTTAGGGCCCATTCCCATAATTTTCTTGGCAGCTTTCACTAAAGAATATTCTCCTGACAGTTGTCTGGCTTCTTCATCATTTATGGATAGTACATCTACCAGTTTAAGTGTTTGCAACAGTTCATCCAGCATGATATCCATCCAGAAATTCATGGTATCCAACACGATGAGTTTTGGCCTTTTTTCAAGCCTTTCAATTACTGTCCTTTGAACTGTAGGAGCCAGGTTTCCCAACATAAGAAAGTCCACTCCCTGGTAAGAATCAGGTAGGATTGGATCGAAATTTTCCAGTACATTCAACTCTGTAACCAGGGTGTCTCTGGAATTCATATCATTATGGTATTTTCCAGACCAGAAAAAGGATTTTTCATTTTCCTTTATTTGAAGACCTTCGGTATTAATTCCATGATCTTCCAGTAATTTAATATCAGACTTGGGAAAATCTCCTCCCACTACAGCAACCAGTTTGCCTTCTTTTATAAAATAAGAAGAGGCCAGAGAAATGTAAGTAGCTGCTCCACCTATAATTTTATCAGTTTTTCCAAAAGGGGTTTCAATAGCGTCAAAAGCTACAGATCCTACAGTTAAAAGACTCATTCAGGATTTTATTTAGATTAAAAAAATGGGATGAATCCCGTTATTAAAAAGTTATATTCAGATTTGATAATTTTCTTCGGAAAGAAAATGTTTTTTAAAAGCTTTTCAAAATATTAGCAAAGATAACTATGCCTTTGTTCTAATTTAAGAAAGTGGCTGATTTTATAAAAGGATGTACCTAATACATCAAAAAATAAAGTTCATGCCCACATTAAGCACATGTTTAAATTGGGGTTTGGCTCCTGATTCAAAAGGATTCCCGTTATCATCCACACCCTGAAAATTGACGTCATCATCATAAATGAAGTTCGTAGAGAAATTGGTATGAAAAAATTTGTTTACTCTTAGCACTACAAGAGTTTCCCAGTTTACGTCCACATTCTCCATTTTCTCATAGTTGGCAAACAGGTTAATAAAATTTTTAAAGGTAATGTTTTCCATAATTTTAGCACTGAGAGTGGAGTTAACCTGTACACCCAATTCAGATAAAACCTTTTTCCCCTCCAACAAGCCATAATCAGTGCCTTTTACGGAATCATCCAACACCATGGTCATTTTACCGGTGATTGGGGAAAACATTCCCGTAAATTCCAGTTTTTCTTCCACATTGGTTTTATAAAGCATTCCTGATGAAACTTCCAGCCTTCCTGGTGCCATAAAGTTGGATATTCTTACAGCTTCTTCTTCATTAGTAAGTGGATCTTCAGAATATTTTAATCCCTGGTCAATCTGAGTTTTGAAGTGGATTTTTCCAGACAGGTTCCAGTTTTTACCGGTAGTTTTTCGGCTAAACTGAGAAATGATATACAATTCGTCATCTGACTTTCTGAAACCTTTTTCTCCTTGCTTAGTGACGCCATAACCCAGGTGAAATATATTTTCGAAATTACTGTTTTCAGATTCTCTTTTGAGAATGTAATGCACAATAGAGCTAAGGGAAATGGCGCTTTCCCCACCAGTTGACCAATACTTGTTAAAACCAACATTCGAAAAGTTAAAGCCGAGGTTCCCTTTATGTGACCATTTTTTTTCTATTGTGGTTTCTTTCACTTCCTCCTGAACAATTTCACTGAGTGAAGTGTCCTTTTCCTGCTGGTGAACTAAAGTTTTTAATCGCTCTATAATTTCAAGCACCACCACAGAGTCCTCAGATTCAAGTAGGATAGTATGTTTATCCAGTTTGATAAATTTTAAGCTGTCATTTAATTGAAAAACGGGAAGCTCTTTAATTTTATCATCTAATTTAAAGGTTGTATCCTGAGGGTGATCTGATATTTGACCAAATGCTGAAAAAGTTAAAGGAAGGGCAAGGCTAAGTAAGATTAATTTTCTATAATAGCCGTGAATTTTTAAAATGGTACAAATCATTTTTAAGAGGATACTGATGTTTTATTGGTTTATCGCGCAAATATAAATGAGTTTAAGATTATTTTTTGAAAGTTTAAGTAAAGCCGAGCAAAAAGATATTTCCGGGAAGAAGTGCCTTTTTGAAAACATTTCAATACATGGAGAAGTTTTCCCCGGCTGGGAAAATGCTGAGATCGCCATTTTTGGTGTAAATGATTATCAATTTGCAAGGAAAGAAAATATCGAAAAAAACAGTATTTCTCCTTTGAGAAAAGCCTTCTATAAGCTCAGGGAATTTTCAAAAGAAGTGAAAGTTGTGGATTTGGGTAACTTAAGGCTGGGTGAAAGTTTTCAGGATACTATTGACAGGCTCACGGAGGTTTGCGAAATTCTGATCAGCCATAATACACTTCCTGTAATATTAGGAGGCGCACATGGTCTTGATTATGGTCAGTTTAAATCTTATCAGAATCTGGATAAAATCATTACCATGCTAAATGTGGATTCCAGAATAAATCTGGGTAGTGAAATAGGGGAGGAAAATCATGTGCACCAGATACTCATGCATCATCCAAACTACCTTTTCGAATATATTCATTTAGGTTACCAGCGATATCTCAATGATAAATCCGTGATTGAAATATTACAAAAACTGAATTTTGAAATTAAAAGTCTGGGACAGGTTAGAGACAATTTCAAGGAAACTGAACCGCTAATCAGATCAGCAGATTTATTGAGTTTTGATATTTCTTCACTTCGTCAATCCGAAGTTTTGGCTACTCCTGAGCTATTTCCCTTTGGGCTTACAGGAGAGGAAGCCTGTCAGTTGTGTTGGTATGCAGGGCTAAATGAAAAACTATCCTCTATCGGTTTTTATGGTTTTCACTCTTCATTAGATCGGGATAATATCTCTGCCAATGTAGTGGCTACTATGGTCTGGTATTTTATAGAAGGGTTTTCCTTTAGAAAAAAAGAGCTGAGTTTCAAAAGTAATTTTTATGTGAAATACATAGTTCCCATTGATGTTAAGGAAGTAAGCGATACCCATGAAATAATTTTTTATAAGAGTAAAATATCGGATAAATGGTGGATGGAAATTAACCTGGAAGAGAAAAATTCATCGGATACACTGGGAAGGAATATGGTACTTCCATGCAGCTATAGTGATTTTGAAGAAGCGAATAAAGGAAATATTCCCAACCGCTGGCTTAAAGCTGTAGGAAAACTTACCTGATATTTATTTCTAAAGTCTGGGCTTACTGGGTTATTATTAATTCAATCATTACAATGGTTGCATTCATAATTTTGAACAGGAAATTTCAATTTCGGCCATTTAAATTTTCTCAAATGCCAGCCTTGTTCGTAATCCATCTACACACCCTGTATTTTCAACAAAATCGTTAAAATCAAATGATTTCTTACATCGGACTTGCATTGAAAAATTTTCAATTTTAAAAACAAAATAGTACTATTATAAAAGAATCAGGTTTTGTTGGACCAGTCCCAATAGGTGTAAAGCAGATTTCTTTTATTAAATATTGGGAAAGTACAATTTTAAATTGATTTTTTAGGCTAGTGTATGCCAGAAGGGCGGATTTTTTGTTTTTGGAGTAATCAGGGGAAACTTATAATCTATTGATTTTAGAACATATTTAATAGCATTTTCCCGTGTTTATATTTAAATAATAATTATATTTAAAGAAGCAGATAATAATCTAATATTATTACTGTTTATTAATATACTTACACAAAAAAGGAAATGTGTTTTTTGAGGTGATTGTGGGATGAATAGGCTTTTAGAATAGGATTTTTAGGTATACCACCCACTTTCTTTCCTTTTACAAAGTACCTTAAACAGACTAACCCAACAGCTTTTTGGACCTTCTTGTAGCGTGAGAAGTTGATTTTTTTGTTAATAAAATAAATATTTTTACAATATATTACATCAGATTAGGTTTTATTAACCGATCCAAACTACATCAGGTATTGCATTTTTAATTTGAGTAGTTTTCGGAAATAAAAATAATTGAATCAAATTGAATGAGATATGGCCAAATTAAAGCACATTATTAAGCAGCTCTCTTTATCTGATTATGAGTCAATTCATGAATCCTTAATTGAAAGCAATGCAGATAAATCTGCCTACCTGTTAAGATCAATGCGGGAGAAGCAACTCTCAGATAGCAAAATCATGAGTGAGCTGGATGTAAATACCAATGCTTATTACACTTTAAGATCACGGCTAAACCAAAAAATTGAAGAATATTTGTTACAGCAAATGGAGAATCCAAGAACGGATCTTCTTAAAAAAGTAGCGAATATTAACGAAATAATTTTCACTAAAAAGAGAGCTATTTCTATAGCTACTTTAAAGAAACTTGAGAAAGAGTTGTTGGATTATGATCTTTCCAATGAACTTACCATAGTTTATAAAACTTTAAAGAAATTACATCTGAATACTCCGGAACATTTCCATTATTCACAGCTTTATAACAAACACGTAGCCTATATGTTGGCGGTGGATAAAGCAGAGGATTTGCTGGCAGAGTATTTCAAGAAATTTGGAGAATATTCCTTATCAGGTGATGAAACTGACAAGTTTGGGCTAAACCTGATGGCTACTGAAATGGATAATGTGTGTAATCTTTACAATTCACACCGACTCTATGTTTACCAAAATTGCTTAAGTATTTTCCACCGATTGTTCATTGAAGATGGGGAAAAAGCAAATGACGGTAAAGAACCAATTGAGGATATTTTGGAAAATATCGAAAAGATATTTGATAATTATTACCTGGATTCAATTTATTTCCACTTAAAACTTGTTTTCGAATACCTGAGATTAGAATACTACAATCATTATAAAGTATTCAGGAAAGCCGAAAAATATTTTGAAGAGGTGAATGAACAAACAGGTTCATTACTTTCCAACTACGGGTTGTATACTTACCCTGCTCAGTTCTTAAGTACCAAGCTGAAAAGACATATCAGGCTGAAGTGTGAGGCCGATTTGTATGGGGAAAATGAAAACCTATTCCAGTACTTTGAATGTGATAAAGATGATATCCCAAAATATTTGAATTATATCATGTTCAGGGCTACTGCCTGTTACTATGTGGGTAAATTTGATGAGGCAGCCAGATGGATAAATAATCTGTTGAATGAGGTAAGTCTTAAGAAATATCCATATGCATTGTTAGAAATTAAATGTTGCCTGGCTCTTATGTATTGCTGCAAAAAGGATGAAGATTTATTCCAGCAGTTGATTAATAGTATCCAAAGGCAATTGAGGATTCTAGGTAAGGACACAAGCGAAGATATTGTGATATTTATTAAAATACTGAAAATTGCCATTAGCCCCGCTAAAAGGGATAAAGCAATGAAAATCAGAACATTAATAAGTAAAAGTGAATCAATTCAGGCTGGTAGGTTATTTAGTCCAACGAAGTTCATTGAGCTGGATGACAGATTTGTAGAATTAGTAACCAGTAACTAAAGTACGTATCAATTTTTAATTGAATTTTTTTAGCTGACCGTTTTGGTCAGCTTTTTTTTTGCCCATTTTTTCCTTGCTATAACTAAGCCTCATTTTTTTTAAAAAATATTCAATTCGTAAATCCTTTACGTTCTGCAGAATAAAATTTGAATTAAATAAGATTAACCAGATGATAAAAATTTAATTTAACATGCAGGCACAAGCAAACAAACTCCTTCGAACCAGCAAACTAATAATGGTTACCCCCAATAACAACAATAAGTTTTATGAAATGATTGAAAACGAAGACGGGACTTTCACTACCAATTATGGCCGGATTGGTAGCCGTTCTTCCAGTCAGATTTATCCGGTCAATCTTTGGGATACCAAATACAGGGAAAAAATCAGAAAGGGATATAAAGACCAGACTCATTTGTTTGCGACAACTTCTAAAAAAGTCGATTTTGAAGATATTTCTGATGAACAAGTCAGGAGTCTTATCAGTAGTTTAATGCAATTTGCCACTAAATCCATTCAGTATAATTACAATGTAAATCCTGATCAGGTGACTGAAACTCAGTTGGAGGAAGCTCAGCTAATTATCGATGATTTGTTGAAAAAGGTGGAGCCTAATATGAATACGGAACATTTTAATGCCAGGCTTTTAGAACTGTATCAGGTTATTCCCAGAAAAATGGGTAATGTGAAAGATCATCTGGTGGAAAAAGTAAATTCTACTGAAGAAGTTGCCGAAATCAACGAGATGTTATTGGAAGAGCAGCAAACGCTTGATGTAATGCGGGGGCAAGTCCAAATTAACAGTCAGAAAAAGGAAGCAACAGAAAAAAATGAAAAAATAAATCTATTGGAAGCCATGGGGTTAATGGTTTCGAAGGTAGAGGATAGAAAAGTGGAAAAGCAAATTCAGAAATTAATGGAAGGGGAGAAGTCGAAATTCTTTGCTGCCTATGAGGTGAAAAACATAAGGACACAGCAAAAGTTTAACGAGTCATTAAGGGAAAGAAAAAATAAACAAACTAAGCTTTTTTGGCACGGAAGCAGAAACGAAAACTGGATGTCGATTCTGGAAAATGGCCTTGTATTGCGGCCATCCAATGTAGTGATAACCGGGAAAATGTTTGGCTATGGGCTTTATTTTGCCGATCGTTTTAAAAAGTCATTGAACTACACTTCTTTAAGAGGATCTTATTGGACTGCGGGAAACTCGGAAAGAAGTTTTCTTGCCCTTTATGAGGTACACACCGGAAACCAGTTTAAAGTAAAAAAACACCAGCCTGAGCATTATAATTTTAACGAAAAAAAACTAAAGGAAAAGGGTCAAAATTACGATTCTCTTTTTGCAAAAGGAGGTGCTGATTTAATCAATAATGAATATATCGTTTACAATGAATCTCAATGTACAATTAAATATTTGGTAGAAGTAAGGCACTAATAACTCATTCAAAGTATAAATAAAATCAAACTTTCTAAAACTTCAGTTACTATGGCAAAAAAACTCACATTGGATATTATAAGAATTACAGCAGAAGATTTAATGCTGGAAAATGGTGAAACTACTACTTTGGAAGTAAAGCTTTATCTGAGAGGCTTGGGTTATATCGCATTTCAATCAGAGATTTCTGCAATTATGGCGGAGCTTTGTGAACAGAATGGATGGTCTTTTGAATACAATGGCCTGTTTCGGATTTACAAGTTGCCTTCAATTATGGACAATATTTTACAATATTTGTATTCTTCCCAAAATTAAATTGATTTCTGTTTATCTTTTGGTTTATAAACTTAAATTGCAGGATAAATATTCAGCATTTTAGCTTAAAGTTGAAAGAAAAAAATTATTGATAAATGGAAAATAAGGTTCAAAATATTTGTGTGTTTTGTGGCTCCAGAACAGGAAATAAGGTCGTGTTTGAACAAATAGCCTGGGATTTGGGAAAATTATTGGCAAAGAAAAATCATACCCTGGTCTATGGGGCAGGAAATGTTGGTTTGATGGGTGTTATTGCCGATTCAGTTTTGGAAAATGGAGGCAAAGTTACTGGTGTTATTCCCAATTTTCTGGTGGAAAAGGAAGTAGCACATAAAGGTCTTACTGAAATCATAACTGTGGATAGCATGCATGAACGGAAGCAAATAATGGCTGAAAAGTCTGATGCATTTATAGCTTTGCCCGGAGGCTTTGGTACAATGGATGAACTTTGCGAAATCCTTACCTGGTCCCAGTTAGACTTACACAATTGCCCAATTGGACTAATTAATACTGACGGGTATTTTGATCTTTTAATTCAATTTTTTGATAAAATGGTGGAAGATGGCTTTTTAAATAAGGTGAACAGGTCTTTGATTTTAGTGGATAAAACTCCTGAAGGATTGCTGGAGCAGTTTGATCACTATATTCCCAATAAGATGGGTAAATGGTTTGATGGAGAAAAGAGCTAATTCTCGAAATAAAAATTAATATCTATAAAATACACAGCCACCACAAACTTTTTGATGGAAATTTGTGGTGGCTTTTTATATCCTAAAAAAAATCAGGACCATTGATCCGGAATCTCTGAGATTTTTTTAAATATCCAGGCTTACCAGGTTTTGCTGAGTAAGTGGTTTATTAATATATTTCTTTACGTAGATATAATTTTTCGACTTATTAATATCCTGAGGGTTGATTGAGGAAGTAAGCATTACAATTTTGCATTTTCCCTTGGTTTCCTCATTAAGTTTGTCGAATAAATCCAAAAACTGAAATCCGTCCATCAATGGCATGTCAATATCTAAAAATATAACATCAGGAAGAATTTGCATTGGGTCAAGGTGAGAAATTTTTTCAATGTTCTTCAGAAATTCAATGGCGCTTCTTGCTCCAGAATGTACATAAATATTTTTGCAGATATTCGATGCTTCTATCATCTTTTGATTGATAAGGTTATCTATCTCATTATCATCAATCAACATCACTGAATGGTATTTTTTATCTGACATATCTTACGTAAAAAAGTTAGTTGCTAAAAATTAATATAATTTGTTAACAGAATTCAAATATACATTTTAATTCCTCAATTATAAGTTTATCGAAAAATTAATGTTTTTATTTTTAAATATACTTAAATCTCAAATTTAATTCCCTGAGCAAGCGGGAGTTCCGTTCCAAAATTGATGGTATTGGTCTGTCTTCTCATGTAGACTTTCCAGGCATCAGATCCAGACTCTCGTCCACCTCCAGTTTCCTTTTCTCCACCAAAGGCTCCGCCTATTTCTGCTCCGGAAGTACCAATGTTAACGTTGGCAATCCCACAATCTGATCCAAGATGGGAAAGAAAATATTCAGTTTCCTGGATATTATCAGAAAATATGGAAGAAGATAAACCTTGCCGTACATTATTCTGTATTTCAACTGCATTTGCTATCCCTCCTTTATATTTAATTAAATATAATATTGGGGCGAATGTTTCCTCCTGCACTATTTCAAAGTTACTTTCGGCAATCACAATACTTGGCTTTACATATGTACCCGATTCGTAACCAGGTCCTTCTAAAATTTCCCCTCCAATTAAAACTTCTCCTCCTTCTTCTTTGGCTTTTTTTATGCCTGCTGTAAAACTATTTACCGCATCTTTATCAATTAAAGGTCCTACTAAAGTTCCTTCCTCCAATGGATTGCCAATGGAAAGAGACGGATAGATATCCAACAGTCTTTTCTTTACCTGATCGAATACATTTTCATGTACAATTAACCTTCGGGTAGAAGTACATCTTTGCCCTGCCGTTCCCACTGCACCAAAAACAGCGGCTCTTATAGCCATTTCAATATTGGCATTTTCAGTGACAATTATGGCATTGTTTCCCCCAAGTTCCAGTAACGATTTACCCATTCTGGCAGCCACAGTTTCACCTACTTTTTTCCCCATTCGGGTAGAGCCTGTAGCAGAAACCAACGGAATTCTCTTATCTGAAGAAATGGCCGCTCCAATTTTAGCATCACCAATCACTAAATTGAATATCCCTTCTGGCAAATCATTTTCCTTCAATACATCTTTTATAATATTTTGACAGGCAATAGCGGTGAGTGGTGTTTTTTCAGATGGCTTCCAAATGACCACATCACCACAAACGGCTGCTATCATGGCATTCCAGGACCAAACCGCCACAGGAAAATTGAAAGCCGAAATTACACCTACAATTCCCAAAGGGTGATATTGCTCATACATTCTGTGGTTTGGTCTTTCCGAATGCATGGATAATCCGTACAGTTGCCTGGACAGTCCCACTGCAAAATCACAGATATCGATCATTTCCTGTACTTCCCCAAGGCCTTCCTGGTAAATTTTCCCCATTTCATAGGTGACCAGTTTGCCTAAGGAATCTTTATATTTTCGGAGCGCTACACCAATTTGCCTGACAATTTCTCCTCTATAAGGAGCTGGTTTTTTTCTCCAGAAGTCAAATGCTTTTTGCGCTTTTTCAACCACCTGGTTATACTCGGTTTCTTCAATCATTTTGACAGAGGCAATCTTTTGCCCATCAATTGGTGAAAAAACATCCAGTAGTTGTCCTCCGGGGCTTTCGCCAGATTCCTGCCCGGTAATAAAAGATGGATTTGTTTCCCTGATACCCAATTCAGGTAAAACATGGCTAATTGATTGATTATCTGAATTAACAATCATAAGTTAAGTGTAATAAATGTGTTGTATTGGAAATTATGTTATTGAAGTGATTCAAACTTATTTTTTTAGGCTGAAATTGCCATTTTTAGAACCTCTTTTTCTGCTTTCTGAGAACCTTAAATTGTCAATTTTCGCTTACAAAAAGTTAAAATAACTTCATTGATTTTTTCATCCTTTGGGACAAAAGAAATTTCAAAAACGGGAGGGCACTGGTAACGGTTTGTAGGTAGCACCAAAAAATAAATTCACAGATTCAATGGTAAAAAATTGGTAATTTATTGCCCTTAAAAAATGATGTTTAAAAAAACATATTGCAAAAACTACCACCAATTAAACTATGAAATTATCCTGTTTTGAGTTCAATGTCCTTGAACATTACTAAATTAATTAATAATCCTAATATGGTAAAAAAATCCAATTAATAAAAAATAAAAATGGAGTATTTAAAGAATAAAACAGCCCTAAAATTATATAGAAGGCTGTTTTATTCAATTTTTTTAGCTGCTCATTAAAAATGCCTTTATAAATTCATTTATATTGCCATCCAGCACTTCCTGAACATTTGAAGATTCCACTCCGGTCCTTACATCTTTAATTAATTTGTAGGGGTGTAAAACGTAATTCCTGATTTGCGATCCGAAATCAATTCGTTTTTTGTTGCTTTCCACTTTATCACGCTCAGCATTTCTTTTATCAATTTCCATCTGATAAAGCTGTGACTGGAGCATTTTCATCGCTTTTTCCTTATTCTGTAGCTGAGAACGGGATTCCTGACACTCAATTACAATTCCAGTTGGTGCGTGTTTTAATCTTACCGCAGTTTCAACCTTGTTCACATTTTGCCCCCCAGCACCACTGGCTCTGAAAGTATCCCAGGTAATGTGGGCCGGATTGATATCAATCTCAATTGAATCATCAACTTCCGGATAAACAAATACAGAGGCAAAAGAGGTATGTCTTCTTCCTCCCGAATCGAACGGGGAAATCCTTACCAATCTATGGACTCCAATTTCGGATTTTAAATAGCCGTAAGCAAATTCTCCATCAAACTCTAATGTAGCAGATTTTATTCCTGCTACCTCACCGGGTTGGTAGTTTACCTGCTTTACTTTGTATCCATTGGCTTCCCCCCACATAATGTACATTCTCATCAGAATTTCCGACCAGTCCTGGCTTTCTGTTCCTCCTGCACCCGGGTTAATTTCCATTATGGCATTCAGTGGATCTTCCTCATTGCTCAGCATCTTTTTTAATTCAAGAGCTTCAATGGCTTTAATTAGCTTTTTTTCTGCTTCTTCTACTTCCGCTTCATCCACTTCTCCTAGTTCATAGAACTCGAATAAAGTTTCAAGATCATCATAAAGCGTACTGACATTATCAAAACTGGTAATCCAGTTTTTCTTTAATTTTATTTCCTTAAGGGTCTGCTCAGCTTTTTTAGGGTCGTCCCAAAAACCAGGTTGGGCGGTTAAAGCTTCTTCTCTCTGCAGTTCGGCATTCTTTTGATCGTAGTCAAAGATACCCCCTCAAGGCAGAGACTCTTGTCTTCAATTCCTTTAACAGGGATGTATTCATGTTGAAAGATAATTTAGTTGTTTTGATTTGTTTTAATTTATATTTCGCTGCAAACGTCCACAAAGCATCTGTCCGATAATAAAGCCTCACTCCAAAATATTTTCCTGCTTTGTGAGAATTTAAAATTGAACACTTTCGCTTGAAAAATTAAATTTTAAACAAGCGCTTAGGTCCGATATTCCGGGAAACTTAAAATTTAAACAAACTTTTAAAAAATTTCCCCAAAATTAATACAAAAATGCAAACAACTTCAGCGCATGTTTAAGTTTTGTTTTTTGATACGGAAAATGTCAATTTGTTTTTTTCTGGATGCTATAAAATTTTTTACCGGGCTGATATTCCAGGAGTAGCAGCACCGAAATGCCGGACCTTGGAAAATTTTATCGGGAACTAGAGTTCCTGAACCGGGAAGATGCTTTTGTGGCATTTTTTAGCCAAAAGATCTGGGTGTCTCCAATAAAAATTTTGGTATGATCCAACCATTTTCCCAAATTGATGCAACCCTGAATTAGAATTAATGTCTATAGGAGAACAGGAAAAATATAAACTTTACAAATAATGAAAAATAATATTCTAACCGTCATTTTTTTATTGGTTTCTATTTCATTTTTTGCCAATGCCCAAACTAAAGAAACCAGAAATCTTGAAAGTTTCGATGAAGTAGAAATTAGTGGAGCTTTCAAAGTTTACATGAGCCAGGGCAGTAAAGAGGAAATAACCATTGAAACCAAGTCTGCTGATCCCAAACTAATTATCACCGAGGTAATCGGGAATACATTAAAAATTTACCCAAAGGACAAAAGGTGGAATTATGGTAAGTCGGAAGTTTCTCTGTATCTTAATTTCGAGAAGATGGAGAAACTGGCTATTTCGGGAGCTATTGATATCATAGGAAAAACCAAAGTTACCTCCAACAGTTTGGTCATTAGCAGTAGTGGTTCAGGGAATATAAAAATGGATGTGAAAACTATGGAATTAGAGGCTCACCTTTCCGGTTCAAGTGATATGGAATTGTCGGGAAGTACAAAAAGGCAGGAGTTTAATATCTCAGGTTCGGGGGATATTGATGCTTTTGATTTGGAAAGTGTGGATAGCAAAATTGCCATTGCCGGATCAGGAGAGGCTAAAATTAGTGTTTCAGGTAGTCTTTCTGCAAGTATTGCCGGGTCAGGTGATGTAAAATATAAAGGAAATCCTGATTTGAAAAGTGTAAATGTAGCAGGGTCTGGCCACCTTTCAAAAGCCAACTAATTGAAGCAAAAAAATGTAGATAGAGATAAAAAAAGCTTGCAGAAATTAATCTGCAAGCTTTTTTCTTTACAAAAAATTTTATGAATTATTGAGATCTGGTTCAGTAAGGTTTATTGCCTCCACACCTTTAATCTCCGGAACGGCATTTAAAATTGTCTGCTCTACACCGGCTTTTAAGGTCATTGTTGACATGGGACAACTGCCACAAGCCCCCAACAATTCTATTTTCACAATATTATCATCTGTAATTTCCAGAACTTTCAAGTCTCCACCATCAGTTTCCAAATAAGGTCTGATATTTTTTAAGGCTTCATCAACTTTCTCCCTTAAACTACCCAATACGTTTTCCATATACTTTTTTATGCATGCTCAAATCCTTTCAATAATAAGAGGGATATAAGGCAAATATGTTTAATTAGATAACAATTCTAATGAATCTTTGGTTTAATATCACTATTGAACCTCCACTACTTTGGTAGGTTCCAATCCTGCATTCCTTAAAGCAATAGTTCTGGCCATTTCCTGGGCTATTTTGTTGAATGCGGCAGAAGCCACATCATCCTGCATAGCAATTGGACTTCCCTTATCGCCACTTTCCCGAATGCTTTGTACCAATGGAA
This sequence comes from Flexithrix dorotheae DSM 6795, assembly GCF_000379765.1. GTDB lineage: Bacteria > Bacteroidota > Bacteroidia > Cytophagales > Flammeovirgaceae > Flexithrix > Flexithrix dorotheae. The sequence continues at coordinate 271,460 of NZ_KB903476.1, read as the reverse complement.
TTTCCCCTAAAAATGGCACTTCATATCTATCAGCCAAAACTTTCCCACCATCTTTACCAAAAATATAATATTTATTTTCGGGAAGTTCTGCAGGGGTAAAGTAAGACATGTTTTCAATTATTCCTAATACCGGCACGTTTATTTGAGCATTTCTGAACATTGAAACCCCTTTTTGCGCATCCTCTAAGGCTACTTTCTGTGGAGTTGTAACAATCACAGCCCCGGTAACCGGAACGGTTTGTACAAGAGTGAGATGAATATCACTGGTTCCCGGAGGAAGATCTATTAATAAATAATCTAAATCGCCCCAGTCCGCATCGGATAAAAATTGCCTTAAAGCAGAACTTGCCATTGGGCCTCTCCAAACTACAGCCTCTTTAGATGGAGTCAGATAGCCAATAGAAAGCAATTTTACTCCATATTGCTCAATAGGAATGATCATGTTTTTCCCATTTTGCTGTACCAGGCCTGGTTTGGCACTTTCCGTATCAAACATTACCGGAATTGACGGACCAAAAATATCTGCATCAATAATCCCTACTTTAGCTCCGGTTTTTGAAAGGGCAATAGCTAAATTCGAAGTAACAGTTGATTTTCCTACTCCTCCTTTTCCGGAAGCTACAGCTATGATGTTTTTGACATTAGGTAAAATGGGCGTGTTATCTCTCAATGAAGTCACATCCGAAGTAAGATTTACCATTACCAGTAAATCCTCAGAAAGTTCATTGTGAATAGCATCTATACACCTTTGTTTGATTAATTCTTTAAGTGGACATGCTGGTGTGGTAAGCACTACCGTAAACTTTACTACTTTTCCCTCAATTGCCACATCTCTTACCATATTAAGTGTAACCAAATCTTTTTTCAAATCTGGTTCCTCTACAGTGGATAAGGCTTTTAATACTTCCTTGCTTGTAATACTCATTATTTTTAGTTAAATCACGGAGATACAAAGATATAAATTATTCGCTATTAAATACCCACCGCGATGCAGTATGTATTTATAAGTTTCAGGTTCTCATACCATTGGTATTAACTTATAAATCCAATTATAAATTCATTGTTTGATTTTTTTTAAAATGTTTATTTATTATGGAATTTTGAGGATTAATGAGAAGTTAAAATTCCTCACCATTAATTAATTTTTAAATCTCCTTTCAGGCAATTTTGGCGAATGAGAATTAGTGATGACACCATAAGACAAATTCATGATGCCACCGATATCGTTGAGGTGGTAGAGGAGTTTGTATCATTAAAGAAAAAAGGACAAAACTGGTGGGCACTTTCTCCTTTTGTGGATGAAAAAACGCCCTCCTTTACTGTTTCACCTTCCAAAGGAATTTATAAATGTTTTAGTACTGGCAAAGGGGGAGATGCCATTTCGTTTGTGATGGAAATGGAAGGTATTGGTTATATTGAAGCCTTAAAATATCTGGCCAAAAAATACGGGATTGAAATAGAGGAGGAAGAATTAACCCCGGCTCAGCAGGAAACCCAGAGCTTTAAAGAAAGCCTATTAATTGCACTTAACCATGCCAAAAATTTCTATCAGGATAATCTAAAAGTAGGAGAAGGGAAGGCTGTCGGAGCCAGTTATTTTAAAGAAAGAGGCTTTGACTGGGAAATAATAGAAAAATTTGAGCTGGGTTTTGCACTTAATAAATGGAATGCTTTTGAAGAAAATGCTTTAAAAAACGGGTTTAAATCGGAGATTCTTGAAAAAGCAGGGCTGGTTATAAAGAAGGAAGAGGGAAAATCCTATGACAGGTTTAGAGGAAGAGTGATTTTCCCTATTCACAATGTGAGTGGAAGGGCAATAGGATTTGGTGCCCGGACACTTAAGAAAGATGAAAAACCCAAGTATATTAATTCCCCGGAATCTGAGGTATATCACAAAAGTCAGATTTTGTATGGGATGTTTCAGGCCAAAAAATCTGTTCGTGAGAAGGAAAATTGTTATCTGGTAGAAGGGTATACCGATGTAATTTCCCTGCATCAGGAGGGTATAGAAAATGTGGTGGCTTCCTCCGGAACTTCCCTTACAGAAGAACAAATCGCGCTAATTGGCCGGTTTACAAAAAATATCACCATTTTGTATGATGGGGATACTGCTGGCATAAATGCCTCCATGCGTGGTGTAAACCTGATTTTGGAAAAAGGGCTTGATGTAAAAATAGTTACTTTTCCCGATGGTGAAGACCCTGATAGCTATGTGAAGAAAATAGGAGGGGAGGCATTTAAGGCGTTTCTGGAGAAAAATCAGAAAGATTTTATACTATTTAAAACAGCCCTGGGACTGGATGAGGCTAAAAATGATCCATTAAAGAGGGCTGAGGTAATCAGGGATATTGTAGAGACCATCATCAAAATACCGGATAGCATAAAGCAATCTGTTTTCTTTAAGGAATGCAGTAATTTGCTTGAAATTGATGAGGAGGTTTTAATAGAAGAGGGAAATTCCATTTTATTAAGAGCACAAAAGAAAAAATACAACCAGCAAAGACATGATGGTGGCGGAAAAAGTATGCCTCCTTCAGTTGAGGCTTTAATTCCTGAAGAAAAAAAGAAAGAAAGTGTTGATCCTGTAATGGCATTTCAGGAAAGGGAGTGTATAAGAATTCTGTTGGAATATGGCAAAGAAAAGGATGAAGATGAAAACAGGCTTAGCGATTTTATGATTTCTGAAATTGATCAGATTTCTTTTTCTACTCCGGTATATCGCAAAATACTTGAGGTTTATAAACTTGAAACAGGCAAAGGTAACTTCGTAGATGCCAGGTTTTTTATCCATCATCCCGATGCTGATATAAAAAGTGAAGTGGTGAATTTGATTTCAGAGAAAGGCACTATAAGTGAAACCTGGGAAAAGAAATTTAAAATAATAGTCCCAGAAAAGGATGCGAAATTGCACAAGGTAGTGTACAGCAATATTTTAAGGCTTAAATACAGAACAATTAAGAAGCTATGTGCAGAAAGTATGGAGTTGTTAAAAAATTCTACGACTGAGGATGAAGTTATTGAAAATCAAAAAATCTATTTTGAACTAAAGCAACAGGAAAACGAATTGGCTAAAGAATTAGGAATAACCTATTCTTAAGCAGGGGAATGTTTTTCTGGAAAATTAAATTCTAAGTGAAAAAAGTCGGAAGGCTAAAAACATAAACTAATGAATGGTCAGATAAGGCAAAGGTTGAAGAGACTTTTCTTTGCTTTTATTCTTCTTATTTTCAGCTTGTTTGTGGGGATAACCGGGCTAATGGTTTTTGAAGGGCTTTTCTTTTGGGATGCCTTTTACCTTAGTGTCATTATTATCTCCACAGTAGGGATGAATGAAGTGGGAGCATTGAGTGACAATGGAAGAATCTTTATTTCATTTTACATTATTTTCAATTTAAGTATATTCGCCTACTTTATTTCGGTAATCACGAAATATGTATTTGAAGGAGAACTAAGAGAAATTTTTCAGACTTATATGGTAACCAGGGTAGGTGATAAAATGAAAAACCACACCATAGTTTGTGGGTATGGGAAAAATGGTATAAAAGCCTGTGAAGAGCTGTTCCGAAGCAGAGTCCCTTTTGCACTAATCGAGTTTGATTACGACTTGATAGATGATACCTATGCAGATGAAAAAAATGTTTACCTGGTTCAGGGAGATGCTACCCATGATGAAGTATTGATAGCTGCAGGTATATTAAAAGCAGATACTATTATTACCACATTACCAAAAGATGCTGATAATGTGTTTGTTACGCTTACCGCAAAGGAGCTCAATCCGGGAATTAAAATAATCTCCCGAGCTTCAGAGGAAAGCTCCATCCGAAAATTACAAAGGGCGGGAGCAGATCATGTGGTAATGCCAGATGCCATTGGTGGACATCATATGGCCACACTAGTTACCCGGCCCGAGGTAATTGAATTTCTGGATTTACTCAATGGTGTTGGGGGAACAAAACTACAGCTGGATAAATTGAGGTTTGAAGACATGAAGGAAGATTTGAAGGGGAAAAGTATTCGGCAAATGAATCTGCGGGATTTAACGGGCGTAAATATCATCGGGTATAAGGATAAAACGGAGGGATTTATTTTTAATCCGAATCCTGATACAGTTTTTAAGGCTGGAGATGTTGCGATTGTGTTGGGTGGAGAAAATGACCTGACAAAATTCAAAGATTACTGCTACAGGTAAATGTAATGCACTAAAGCATAAAGAAAAACTGAAATCTTATAGCGGGAAATACCGCAGGGTAATTATTGGAAACATTATCCTTACTTGGCGAATTGATGGTTTTGTTTTGGTGAAGTTTAAAATTCAGTCCTGCATCCAGGTTTATTCCAAATGGACCTTCACTAAAAAATACTTTTCCAATAGAGGGAGTGAGGTAAAAGACTGTGGAGGATGCTTCTTTATTAAAATCCCTTAAATAAGTAATTTTTTGGGTAAAATAATAAGGCGGCAAAGTGGATTTTTCAGTGAGCTTACCAAAATGATATTCATGCTCCAGGGTAACAGCGTAAGTATTTCGGGTTTTACTGGTGGCGATCAGACTACCATAACTCATCCCGATTTTGCTGAGATTTGTAAATTGATATTTCATGCCAAGATGAAGCAGGTCAGGAAAACCCAAGCCAAGATCAACTTCAAAATTCTTTCCATTCTGATGACCCTGTCCATACACAATACCAGATGTACCAAGTATTAACAGGGTGAATATTAAGAATAAATTGTACTTAAACTTGCTTTTCATGGGTTTCAAGAATTCATTTGAAGTAATGGAGAAATTCCCAACTTTCAATATTTTATTTAAGTTAGCAGGATTCTTTTGTAAATACAACCCCTTAATTCAAATTCTTATTAAATGAATATTTTGTATTCATTTAATCTAATTGGAACAAAATAAGGAAGAAATAGTTTTAAAAGCCTTTTAGTGCTTTACATATTTGGCTGCAATGCTAAAGAATAGGCTCTCTGGGTTAGAGAGTTTCCTTCAATTTGAAATTTCCTGATTGTAACTTTTTGCGTTGACCCAAAAATACAGATAGAGAAAAGGAAAATTTAAACAAACTTTATTTTGGATTGAAGATATAAGAATTCAAAAAAAAGTTTTTGATGAATTTTATTCTGCAAGGCATTGTATGATACCATCAGCAAAATTGCTGGCCATTTTATCGGAGGTATACACAGACTTTGACTCCAAACAACCATTTACGAGCTTCTCATATTTGGTGTCATCGGTTAAAATTTCAACAACAGCCTCCACGTATTCACCCACAGAATTACCACTTACCACTCCATTAACTCCATTTTCAAGGTATTCAATTTCAGGACTGTGATAAGGATAATCTGTTGTTGCCATAGGGGTTTGTAAGGCAAAAGAATCAATCACAGCAAGTCCCACTAAGCCCGGCATTAGGAATAATTTTGACAATTTAAAGTAAAGCACTTTTTCCCTACCAAATTTTGGCCCCAGGTATTTCAACCAGGATCTTTCCTGAGCGGCTTTTTCAATGAGGTGAGCATCTGTCCCGGCACCAATAACCAGCATCACAAAGTCGGGAATCCGTTCTTTTATTTGATCAATAGCCTCAATTAGAAATGGAATTCTCTTTTCTTCATAAATTCCTCCACAGTAAATACCCACATTTTCAGAGGTAATTTCTAATTTTTCTTTGAGTTCATTTATTTCCTCATTTTCAATACTTTCAAAATCTTTTATTAAAGACTGGGTATTGATGGCATTCTGAACGGCAGTAATTTTTTGAGAAGGAAACCCCATCTCAGATAGGTATTTTTTTACCCCTTTAGTATAGGCAAACCACCAGTCACACCGATTGATGAAAATGTTTTTAAATTTATTTCTAAAACCGTCCTGATTGGCTTGCATGTTCCTTCCATGGCCCCAATAGGCAAACTTTTGTTTGCTAAACAATCTTTTGGAAATAAGCAAATAATTTAGAACCAGCTTATTTGCCTGTTCCACTATCACCAAATCCTGGTCTTCAATATGCGGTAGACACGGCTGCCATATTAATTCCTTATTTTGAAATTCAAAGGTTTTGTTGGAGATTAAAATTGCCCAATCCAGATCTACCTCATCTTTTTTTATATCGTTTTTTGGCTTTCCATAAATCAATTTAAGTTCAACCTCATTTTTCTTTAATTCTTCCCTCAATTTATTTAAAAAATCAATTCTATAATGAGGTAATGACTTTTGGATAATTGCGACCTTTTTCATTTCAATTAAAAGACAAACTTCTCTGTAATCTCAGTTTGAGCCAGGAAGATAGATATACACTTCCTTATTATGCAAAACTTATTTAGTAGCTAACCCTTTGCTGGTTTTGGATTGCATGCAAAGATGCCAAAATTCCGTGATTTAAGCACAAAAATTAAGGTAAATGGCAGCTTATAGCTTAGTATCAAGAATTTTTTTCAATTCCGGTAGATCAACCGTGACGTGAACTTTCTGTGCATCATTTCCATTATCAGCAAACGCACTGGATTTACAGATCATATAGGTGTAATCCAGGTCTGCTTTTGTAGCCAAATCCACATAAGTAGTTAATACAAATACATCGGGATAAAGCTCGATAAACTTTGTTCCTTTTTCGCAAAACATCACGTTTGTCAAACCTGCACCATGAACTGAAAGAACTGTTTTCGCCTTGGCAAAAAGGCTTATTTTTTCTTTAAAATTAAGCTTGCTTAGTTCGAATGATTTAAACCCATACTCTTTAAGCATTTCTACCAATTCCGGCTCGTTCAATACATTTCGTATTCCAGAATCTGCTCTGCTTATGTAAACATTAGGTGCATCAAAGTCTGTCAGATTTCCTGGTTTTAGAAAGTTCTCTTTATAAAATTCACCTACCCATTCCGGAATAATGACATATTTATGTCTTGGAGCGGTTGAGGCAATTAATTTTTTTGCCTTTATGTGAGGAGAAATTTTATCAGCTTCAATGATTTTGTCTTTTGTAATACCCAATTCTTTTAATGCATCTTCCTGGAAGTCATATCTTATACTTGGGACAAGGAAATAATCCACTTCATCAAACTTTCCACTTTTTTGCAATAAATGTATTCTGGATAAGGAATCGATTAGCCAGTGGGCATAATTTTTACCACCACCCCCACCTGTAAGCAGAGAAAAAACAGTCCCGTCAAATTCTTCAGGATCATTAAAATACTTTTGCTGAAAAATATTGTTTTCTTCAGCCTCTACCACATCTCCATTTTTATAACTAAAGGACATATCACCCACTAGTTTATTGGATTGGGAAATAATGGCAACAGTAGCGACATTTCCAAAAAACACCCGGCCATTAGGAATTTCTGCAACATAATAATCAATGTCTACCGATTTGTAATCAGGTTTATCATAATCGGATAATAAATCGAATAAATCATCCGTGATTTTCAGGGGATTATGATAATTTGAATAAACCTGGGTGTATTGCACATCGGTATCTGAAACAGCATCAGGATGAACCCCATTTGGTTGGTATTGAATATTGTGGGGAATGGCTCGCTCAGCCATCAATTTTAGTCGATTGGTAATTTTCTTTTTTAGCTGTTTCATCTGTTAAATTCCTTAAGATAGTTATTAGGTTATTTGAGACTATTATATTGAAATATGCCCTTTTCTTTCAGCTGAGTTGGTTGATTTTTTTCTGGCTTTTCGGTAAGAATTTATATTTTAAGAAAAGTAAAATAAAAAAGGAATTGGTGACCAGATACCTTTTCCAAAGCCTTTTTGGCTCCAGATAAAACCGATACATCCATTCAATCGATAGATTTCTTGCCCATTTTGGAAGTCTTTGTTCCAATCCTGCATAAGTAAGAAAGGCCTGGCCGACTCCCAACATACAAGCATTAACTTTTCCCATATGTTCAGCCATCCATTTTTCTTGCTTAGGGCATCCCAAAGCCACAAATAGCAAATCTGGCTCGGAATCATTTATCATTTTAATAATATCTTCCTTTTCTTCCTGACTTAAGTTTCTAAAAGGTGGGGAGTATGTTCCGGCTATTTTAAGGTTGGGGACATGAGTTTCCGCCTTTTTCCTGATCGTATCCAATACTTCATCGGTTGTACCAAAAAAATAAACTGACTTACCTCTTTTTTCAGCCTCTTCCAACAGGGCAGGGACAAGGTCCATTCCACAAACTCTTTGCTGATTTTTCTTATGGAAAACCTTAATCATTTTAGAGATTGGGCCTCCATCTGGAGCTACCAAATCTGCATTGTTTAAAACCGTATTAAAATCAGGATCCTTATACGATTCCACCACCATATGTGCGTTGGCGAAACAAACATAGGAGGAAAATTTGTTGGCAGAAAGCTCAAATATTCTATTTACAAATTCTGAGAAACTACCTGTTGATATTAATGAGTTGAAGACTAATTTTTTTTCCATTGGTAAGGGATTGCCTTAGAAGGAATATTGAAGTTTAATTTAGTTGACTTAAAAATAGAATTCTTTCTAAAAATAGAATAAGGGTAATTGTATAAAATGAATCAAAAAAATGCTGATTATTGAATGTAAAAATAGCTTTCACCTTAGCTTCTCAAGAGTTAATTGCTTATCCTATTAGATAAATAAAAAGGGGATCTCAATATTAGACATAATAAGATCCCCGTTTTGATAGGCTTTTTAAGCAGGAGAATATAAAATTTCCTCCCAGTTTACACCTTCATAAACACTTTTTACACCATCTTCAAGTGATATTTTATGTTTCCATCCTACTCCATGGAGTTTGCTTACATCCATAAGTTTTCTTGGGGTTCCATCTGGTTTAGAAGAATCAAAAGTTAATTCACCATCAAAACCTACAGTATCCTTTATTAAAAGAGCAAGGTCTTTAATGGAAATATCTTCTCCGGTTCCAACATTTACCAATTCGCTTTCATTGTAGTTCAAGAGTAAATAAAAACATGCATCAGCAAGATCATCTACATGAAGAAATTCCCTTTTTGGTGAACCTGATCCCCAAATTTCCACTGAATCAGCATTATTAATTTTGGCTGTATGGAATTTTCGAAGTAATGCAGGAAGCACGTGCGAATTGGCTAAATCGTAATTATCGTTCGGCCCATACAAATTTGTTGGCATAGCCGAAATAAAATTACAACCATATTGGCTCCTATAAGCTTCACACATTTTTATGCCAGAAATTTTGGCAATAGCATAAGGCTCATTAGTAGGTTCCAATGTACCGGTCAACAGATATTCTTCCTTTAGTGGCTGAGGTGCCATTTTCGGATAAATGCATGAAGAACCAAGGAAAAGTAATTTCTTAACACCATTCAAATAACTCTGATGAATGATATTGTTTTGAATCATCAGGTTATCGTAAAGGAATTCTGCCCTGTAAATATTGTTGGCATTAATGCCTCCAACTTTTGCTGCAGCAAGTATTACATAGTCTGGTTTTTCAGCTTGAAAGAAGTCTGCAACGGCTTGCTGGTTTCTCAAGTCAAGTTCTGCAGATTTTCGGTAAACAAGGTTATTGTAACCTTCTTTTTGTAATTTTCTAAGTAAAGCAGAACCGACCATTCCTCTATGGCCGGCTATATAAATTTTTGCGTTTTTATCCATTATTCGTGATAATTCAAGATTTTGTGTCCTCCTTTTTTCAGGTATTTGTCTCTGTTAAATAATTCAACATCAGACCAAATCATATCCTTTACAAGCGCAGCTAAATCGTATTTTGGTTCCCAATTTAATTTTTCTTTCATTTTGGCAGGATCACCAATCAATAATTCTACTTCTGTAGGTCGGAAATATCTTGGGTCAATTGAAATAACCTCTTTGCCAACTTCCACTTTATAATCCGGGTTGGTACATTTCACCACTTTGGCTACTTCATCTACACCTTCACCTGAAAACTCTAACTCAATTCCCACTTCGGCAAAGGCCATTTTTACAAAATCTCTAATTGAAGTGGTAGTTCCTGTAGCAATAACAAAATCTTCCGGTTCATCCTGCTGAAGAATTCTCCACATAGCTTCTACGTAGTCTTTGGCATGTCCCCAATCCCTTCTTGCATCCAGATTTCCTAAGAATATTTTTTCTTGTAATCCTAATGCGATTCTGGCTACACCTCTGGTAATTTTTCTGGTTACGAAAGTTTCGCCTCTTAGGGGTGATTCGTGGTTAAATAAAATACCATTTACTGCAAACATATCATAAGCTTCTCTATAGTTTACAGTAATCCAATACCCATACATTTTTGCCACTGCATATGGTGATCTTGGATAAAATGGAGTCTTCTCTGACTGAGGAACTTCCTGAACCAAACCATAAAGCTCTGAAGTAGAAGCCTGATAAATTTTAGTTTTTTCTGAAAGGCCCAAAATCCTAACAGCTTCCAGTATTCTTAGCGTTCCTAGGCCGTCTACATTAGCAGTATATTCCGGGCTGTCAAAACTAACTCTTACATGGGACATTGCACCAAGATTGTAAATTTCGTCTGGTTGCACTTCCTGAATGATTCTGATAATATTGGTAGAATCAGAAAGGTCACCATAGTGCAAATGAACTCTGACCCCAGTTTCATGTGGATCTTGATACAAGTGGTCAATCCTTTCAGTATTAAACAAAGAACTTCTTCTTTTAATACCATGTACCTCATAACCTTTATTCAAAAGGAACTCAGTTAAATATGCTCCGTCCTGGCCAGTTATCCCTGTAATAAGTGCTTTTTTCTTCATCAAATTGGATATTAAGTGTTATGTTATATTTCTATAAATATTTAATAAAAACCATACATAAATGCAGGCTATTAACATTCAAAAACAATGTTTACTTAAAATAAGGCAGGAACCAACCATGTAATATTTTGAAAATAAATAATACAGTCCCTTCATTTTAAGTCTTGAAAAATTTCCTATCTAAATTTACGAATCAAATTTGGAATAAAATAAAAAATAAGTCCCGATTTGGGAAATTAGTAGGCGTTCTCTTCCCCTTTTATAATATTAAATACGGTAAGGAAAATGATTTTAATATCAAGGAAAAGGCTCCAGTTTTCAATATACTTCACATCATACTCTACTCTTTTTTCCATCGCCTCAATCTCCTTGGTTTCTCCCCTGTATCCATTAACCTGAGCATATCCTGTAATTCCAGGGGTTACAAAATGCCTTACAGTGTATTTATCAATTAACTTCGAATAAGTTTTCAATTGATTTACCATATTTGGTCTCGGTCCTACTACAGACATATCTCCCAGTAATACATTAAAAAATTGGGGAAGTTCATCCAAACTCGTTTTCCTTAAAAAACCTCCGGTCTTAGTAATTCTTGAATCATTTTTGGTTGCCTGAACATGTCCGGAAGTATTTACTTTCATAGTCCGGAATTTATAACACACGAAAAGTCTGTTCTTTTTGCCCGGCCTGAGTTGTTTGAAAAATATTGGTCCCCTTGATTCCAGCTTTATGGCAATCGCAATAATAGGAAGAATGAATGGGAAGATACAACTGATTACGAAAAATGAGAATGCAATATCAAATGCCCTTTTAACAATTTTATTAAAAGTATATCCTAAAGGATCCTTTCTTAGGGTCATAACAGGAATATTTCCGTAAAATTTAAAATTAAGCTCCTTATGGCCCATCAGGCTCATTTCAGGAGCCATTTTAAAATAAATGCATTGCTCATCAGCAAATTTTAACAAATCGTTAATTAATATTTTATCTGTAAGTGGAAGTGTAAAATATATTTCATCAATTTGTTCCTCAATACAAAAGTCTTTTAGTTTATTCAGATCTCCTTTAATTAGCGATTTATCTAATCCTTCAGTATCTGGGTTATTGTCGAAAAAACCCATGAATTTGTAGCCAAAGTACTTATAAGTATTAAAGTAGTTGTACAGCGCTTTTCCTGATTCCTCAGCACCTACTATTACTACCTTATTTGATTTCAGGCCCAGGTTTCCATATTTCTTAATGATGTAAACAAATAGAAATCTAAAGGACAAAGTGAATATAGTAAGAAACAAATAAGTGAAGGATAAAAATAACCTTGAATAGTCCCATACCTGAAAACTAACAATGTAGGCAAGAATCAGGAAGGCATGAACAAATATGGTTTTTACAAGACTAAAAACCACCTGCTTTGGGTCTGCAAATTTTTCTATGGTATCGACCTTATTCAATAGGGCGGATACTAACCATGAAAGATTAAATACTACAAGTAATGTGAAGTAATAATCACTAATTACCAGATAATGACTGATTTGCTTAAAGTAAGCCAACCTGAAAGAGAAGTTCAGTAGCACTAAATCGATAATGCCAATAATGAAAAAAGGCAGATTTACTGATTGGAATTTTCTTTCCATGGTCAATAATTTAGGAATTTAGTTAATTAAAATAGTTAAAATAAAATTTATTGAAGATCTAACTTTTGCCGCTTGATTGCAATTTAGTATTGCATATGTAAGATTAGATTGTAAAATTAGATACAATTACGGTCAAATTCAATTTTTAAAAATCAATATAGGTTAATATAAACTTAACAAAAGTTAATAGCCATCAAAAAATACTATTATTGAAAAATGAATATTCCATAACTGCTGAAAAGAAAAATCACATGTTAGTGGTACTGGAGTATAAAGAATTTGATAATTCTAAAAAACTGTATAATTGATATAAAATATAGTTTTTTGTTTTGAGTATATTGTTTTTTTTGTAATAAAGTACTGAAAGGTGGTTGGGCTGGTTTGAAGAAGGTGGTTCTATAACCTGGTTTTTATACTTAAAAAAATACAAAGTTTTATATTGCTAATATATCGCAAAATTCTTGCTAAAATGTAAAATTCCTATTAGGTATTTAATTTTATTTGATTGACACTTTTCCAGGTAACAAATAGGTAATATTTAGCCTAGTTAAGTTACTTAATTTTTTAAAAATTTAAAAATCAATTTTTTATTTCCAACTTTGTGGCTTGTAGCAGAAAACGATTAAGATGCGATATTATAGTACAAATTTAAAATCTCCGGAAGTTGGCCTTAAAGAGGCAGTGCTAAAAGGATTAGCTCCTGATAATGGTCTTTATATGCCCGATTATATATCAGGTTTGTCTACTGAATTTTTTAGGAAATTGCCAGAATTATCACTTCCTGAAATAGGTTTTGAGGTCACCAAATTATTATTTGAGGATGAAATTGACCTTAAAACATTAAAAGAAATTAATGAGGATGCCCTAAGCTTTGAAATTCCATTAGTTTCTTTAAGCGAAAATATTAAAACACTTGAATTATTTCATGGGCCAACTTGTGCTTTTAAGGATGTCGGTGGGCGATTTATTGCCCGTTTGATGGCGCATTTAACCAGAGGAGAAGATAATGAAATTAATGTGCTTACTGCTACTTCAGGAGATACAGGAAGTGCGGTGGCAAGTGGATTTTATAATGTAGAAGGAATTAATGTTTTCATTTTGTTCCCAAAGGGAAAAGTAAGCCATATACAGGAACAGCAACTTACTACTTATGGCGGGAATATTACCGCAATAGAAATAGACGGGACTTTTGATGATTGCCAAAAACTTGTGAAAACGGCATTTCTGGATAAAGAACTTAATGAAAAGCTCACACTGACCTCGGCTAATTCGATAAACCTTGCCCGGTTTTTACCTCAGTCTTTTTATTATTTTTCCGGGTATGGACAGTTAGGACAAAATCCCGGAGAAGTAGTAATGGCTGTGCCCAGTGGGAATTTTGGAAACTTAACTGCTGGTTTGATTGCCAAGAAAATGGGCTTACCAATAAAAAGGTTTATTGCAGCCACAAATGTGAATGATGTGGTTCCGGAGTATTTGAATGATGGAGAATTTAATCCAAGGCCGTCCATTAAAACTATCGCCAATGCCATGGACGTGGGGAATCCAAGTAATTTTGCCCGTATGCTGGATTTATTCGAAAATTCCCACGAAAAAATGTCTGCTGAGATTCAGGGATATCGGTTGAATGACGAAGGGATCAGATCCTACATGAAAGAAATTTATGAGCAATACCATTATGTGGCTGATCCTCATGGGGCAGTTGGCTATGGAGCCTTGAAGGAGTTGCTTAAGGAAAATGAAACAGGCATATTTTTCGAAACCGCACATCCGGCAAAGTTTAAGGATGTAGTGGATGATACATTGAAAATTGATTCGGAGATTCCCGAAAGGTTAAAAGTATTTTTGAATAAGGAGAAAAAAGCACATAACCTTGGAATAGATTTTAATGAGTTTAAATCCTTTTTGATTGGTTAAGGATGCTGATACAAATGCCTTGATGATGGAAGTAAAGTGTATTAAACATTAACTACTTCCTTCATTTTTTGATTAAGTAATAGGTCGGCATTTTCAAAAAACACAAAAATTGAATCTATTCTTTCTTTTCGGCTTTTTTCATTGAATTTATTTGCCCTTACTTCTTCTTTTATACTAATCAGATGATTATTGAAATGACTGAGTTTCAGTAAAATCAAAACCCCTGCTAGTTTATGATGAACACGTCTGAATAAGTCGTAATTATTGTATCTTACCGCTTCAATTAATTTTCCTTTACTGTCATTGAAATCATTTTGAGTCATTTTTATGAATTGAAGGTAAGTTTCAGCATTATTGCCAAATAACTTGTCTGCCTCAGAAAAATCAATGGTCAGGAAATTATTTTTGACCACCTTAGAACTTTCTTTTGCCGGTCTTTTCTTAATTCCTTTTTTCTTTTGAGTAGAGAAATAGGATTTCAGTAATTCATAAAGTTTATCGGGATTAATGGGTTTAAGCACAAAGTCATTCATCCCCGAGGTGACCACTTTTTCTTTTGTATTTTTGGAAAGCTCAGCTGTAAGCGCAATAATGGGTATGTTTTTATAAAATTCATCTTCAATGGCTCTGATTCTTTCGGTTGTTTCATAACCATCAATTTCAGGCATTTGGATATCCATTAATACCAGATCGTAATCATTTTGCTGGATTTTATGAATGGCTTCGAATCCATCTGAAGCCAAATCCAGTTTAATTCCCCAATTGGCAGAAAATCCTTCCATTAGAATTTGGTTGGGGATTACATCTTCTACATATAAAATTCGCGCTCCGTGCAATTCTTTTTTGGGCCCGATATTCAGCCCGTGAATATTGCTTTCAACCTTATTAATTTTCTGGTCTTCTGCTACTTTATCAAACCGAAGATAAATTTTAAAGGTAGTACCTTTTCCCAATTTACTCTGAAGCTCAATTCTTCCCCCTTGTAGTTCCACCAGGTTTTTCACGATTGATAAGCCCAGGCCGGTTCCCCCAAAATTTCGGGTAGTATTTTTTTCCCCCTGTTGAAAAGGCTCGAAAATTTTCTTCCTTTTGTCTTCTGCAATACCTATTCCCGAGTCTTTTATTTCGAAAACAAGATCAGTATTCACTTCATTTTGGGTAACTTGCTCCACATTAATATCTACACTTCCCACAGAGGTAAATTTCACCGCATTACTAAGTAGGTTATTTAAAATCTGGCTTAGCCTGGTGAAATCCCCGCATACAAGTTTGGGAACTTCATCATCAATAAAAAGTCGAATTTTTAATGCTTTGTCAGTAGCCAGTGGCTTATGACTCATCCGGATACTCCAGAGCAGATCATGCAAATCGAAGTTACAGTTTTCAAAATCCAGCTTTCCCGCCTGTATCTTGTTATAATCAAGGATATCGTTGATCAGTGCCAATAAATTATCAGCAGAGAATTTCAGAGAGTTTAGGAAGTTTTTTTGATCTTCCCTCGGATGATTCTGTAATAGCAAATGTGTCATACCAATCACAGCATTCATGGGTGTGCGGATTTCGTGAGTCATAATGGAGAAAAACTCCTCTTTTTCCCGCATGCTGTCTTCGGTTTCCTTTTTTACCCTTAATAAAGTCTCTTCGGATTCTTTGAATCTTGTGATGTCGGTATCAACTCCGATAATTCCTGAAGGTTCGCCATTATCAGTGGAAAAAATCATTGCTCTGGAAATTACCCAGTAAATTTTCCCTTTTGGATTTATTTTTCTGAAAATGCACTCCAGAATTTTACCTTCTGCTTTTTCCTTCTGAAATTTCGATAGACTTTCTAAAACATTGGCTTTATCTTTTTGATAAATATTGTCTACCCAACCAAAAGCTTCTTTATCAAAATTCTGATGCTGAAACCCAGAAATTTTATAAAAACTATCGTAACTGTTTTGGCCGTTTTTATTAAAATCCCAGAACCAGATTTCCGTATTCCCTTCATTTAAAATTTTCTCCAGAATGCCCTCTTTTTTTACTTTTATCTCCTCTTTTTGAGGAAAGGCAAACAAACTGAAACCTTTTAATTTTTTTTTATGGAAATTGCCCTGCACAAATAGCTTAAAAGTGGAGGAATCTTTCTGGAATAATGGAACCGCTGAATGACCTGCCTGAAAAAATTGAGACTCTGAAATGGATTCGGTAAATCCGATTATGGTTTGATAACTTTCACTATGAATGAAATTGTGCAGTGGTTGATTGATTAATTCCTTTTCAGTAAGTTGTAAATAACTAGCAAAGGTTTCATTTACAGCTTTAATTTCTCCTGTCGGAAGAAAATTGCAATAAAGAACTAAATCCGTGTTTACCTCAGTTTTTTCTGGCTCTATATTTCTCATTTATGTGAAAAAAAGTAGTCAAATTTGGAGAAATCTAAACTTATGGATAAACAATTATTTATTTAAAAGGAAAGAAATCCCCACGTTTCCAACCTGAATTTAACTTAAAATAAAATCGGATGGAACCTTAGCCTCTTTTATCCACAATTTTTATTTAAAAAGTTTAATTTATTTTACGAATAGTTATATTTCAGTTTCACTCAATGCTTAAATATTCTCTTCATAATTTTATAATTAAATCTATTGAATGGCTAATTTTCTAAAGCTGAAAGATATTACAAGTGATAAAAATATCCTGTATAAATATTTTGAGTATATTTTTATTCCGGTTCTTATTCTAATTTATTTGTTTGCAACTGAGTGTGGGATAAGGAGGACAAATGACTCGTTGTATTACCTGGCTGCAGCAAAAAGTTTTGCCAGTTCTTTTGAGTTTATGGGACCTGATAATGAGCCATATATTTTATGGCCACCGTTGTACCCAATTATTCTTTCATTTTTTCAGCCCGATCCGCATGGTTTTTTAAGAGTTTTCAATCTGATTTGTTTAATAGCCAGTCTGTTCGTCTGGAATAAAATTGGGCAAAAATATCTTCCTTTGGGTTGGGGGAAATTTTATTTCCTTTTAATGACAATCTCTACACCTTTCATTATGGTTCACCTCTTTGTCTGGTCAGAACCATTCTTCCTAATCTTGTCCGGAGTTTACATTTTAGTATTCCAAAAATTTATGGAGGAAGGGAAAACGAAAATGATTTTATATGCCATTCCCTTTGGTTTTTTAATGGTCCTCCAAAGAACCACAGGTCTGTTTATCATCACAGGTTTTTTTATCGGTTTACTTTTATTTGATAGAAGATTGTTGTTGAAAAATATCTGGGCGATTTTAATCCATGGAATTTTAGTGATTTCAGGCTGGTGTGGGTGGTTGATTTATAATTTTTACATTAGAGGAGAGCAGGAGGCTGTTTTTTTCTTTTCCAATACACCGAGAAATCCGGAGAATGCCAAAATTTATTTTTCCTCCATCGCTACCTATTTTCTTCCTCTCCAAATTCCCGGAGCGGTCTATTTGGTCTGGATAGGTTTAGGGATATTATTTATTCTTTTTAGCCTACATTTTAAGTTGCCTGTTTTCCACAAAGTTATGTGGATTGTTTTTCTGCTTTATATGAGTTCTCTGCTCACCATGCATTTTAATGATGCCCATCGTTATCCGGTGATAATAATGCCGTTTTTCCTGCTTTCAGTGATTTTTCAGGTCTATAAGTTAAAAGGGAAACTTGGGAAAGTGGGAGAAAAAATTTTGATTGCTGGTTTAGGTTTATGGTTTATTTATCCTGTTGTAAGAATTATTTATCATACTTTTCATTGGCATGAAATAAATTGTATGAATTGAAGGATAAGTAATAATACTTATTGGAAGGCAGGCCAGTATGAAATTATTATTAAAATATAACTATTCTGCATTTTTTCTTGTTAGAAATTACCAATAAGATGCGCAATTTTTCGTGCAAAAAATATAATTTTTTTAAGTTTGATCTATAAAGTCAGGTCTATTCAAAGGTTTAAAAAACCTTTGAAGATATTATCCAAAACTACAATTATCAGATTCCTGTTTTTTAAGTGAAATCTGAAAGAAACAGGACACAATTTTTTACTAACAACCTTAGTGGCTGCAATTAAATACCACATTTAAATAAAGCCTGGTTTATTTTTTTCAAACTATCACCAATAACCTGAGATACATAATGAAATCGCTAAAAATTACTTTGGCGGTAATTGCCTTTTGCATGATGGCGGGCCATCTGCAAGCCTTTACCAAAATCAATAAAAATTCATGGAAAGCCGGTTGGATAATTTTACAAACCGGAGAAAAAAAACTCGGTGAAATTAAGTTTAATTACAAACTTGAGCTTATTCAATACAAAACTACCGAGGGGAAAATAAAAGTTTATACACCCGAGCAGATCAAAAAATTCCGGTTTTTCGATGAAACTTTTCAAATCGACCGTGTTTTTATTTCCATCAATTCAAAAAAATCCTACTATACAAAATCTTCTTTTTACGAAGTACTCGCCTGGGGTGATTTACCAATTCTGGGAAAACTGAAGTTTGAGGATTTTTCAGAAATAGAAGCTTCAAAAGCTGCTGAAGGAAATTATCAGCCAAAATTCGTGGGTTATGATTATTTCATTTTAATAGGTGAGGATTTAGTGGAAATAGCAGATTTTAGGAAAAATATTCTTCCTCAATTGAATAAAGAGGATGAACGCTTGTTGGCTTTTTGGGAGAAAGGAAAATCTGATCCAAATCCTACATTTTATTTGCTGCAATATATCACCTACTACAATAGCCTTCAGCCTGGTGATATTTTCAGGTTTGAAGACCGGGTGAATTAAAAATTAGCTCTTTTCTAAGATCAAAGCTTTTCCTTTTTCGATCAGGAAAGGCTTTCTTGTTATAAAAACTGGACTTGTATGAATATTCCCTTTATATTAGCCAGAAATAGATTTGCCATTTTTTAGATTTAACAGAAATCATGTAATGCTTTAATTCTCCCTTCTTTTTAAAGCTCCCACTTCAATCCCTGAAGTGGACAGAAGCATATTACTTATGGTTTTATTGAGTTGCCGGTAGTTTTTATACTATTGGGTGATTTCTTATTATATATACAAATGGCACTTTCAAGAAAATATGGAAGAACCTATCATTATCCCTTTTCTCCAGGAACTACAAGTGATGACAGAATCAATCACGACTACTGGGAAGATTTAAAAGGAATAAAAAAGATAGTACATACAGAAAAACTGGATGGGGAAAACACCTGCCTGAATAAATTTGGGGTATTTGCCCGTTCACATGCCGCTCCCACGGTACATCCTTGGGCCAATTACCTGAAACAGAAATGGGACTTGATCAGGAACGACCTGGGTGATTTGGAAATTTTTGGTGAAAATTTATATGCCATCCATTCCATTGAATATCAGCGTTTGGAAACTCACTTTTTTGTATTTGGAATTCGTGAGCACGACAAATGGCTATCCTGGGAAGAAACCAGATTTTATGCTGATTTATTGGATTTTCCCCTTGTTCCAGAAATAGAATTTCCGAAAGTAACGGAACGGGATAAATTCGAAAAACAGGTTTTGGAAATCGTTAATCAGCCCAGTTGGTTTGGATCTGTGGATGTCTGCACTTGTAATTCTTGCACAATGGAAGGAATTGTCACCAGAAATGTGGCAGAATATGCTGTGGAAAATTTCAGGCAAAATGTATTTAAATATGTACGAAAAGGACATGTGAAAACGGATGAGCACTGGACCAGAAATTGGAAAAGGGCTCCATTAATATGGGAGAGGAAAAAAAAGGATGAAAAAATTTAAATTGAACAAAAATGTGGAAGATAACAGATCAATATAAATGGGAATTAATTCGGGAAAAATTTTCCTGGATACGAGACATGCAGGAGGTCCCTCAGGATGAAATTTATCATGCTGAGGGTGATGTAGAAACGCATACCCAAATGGTGATGGAGGCTTTAATGGACCTCAAAGAATTTAATGAACTAAAGGAACAGGAACAACATGTACTTGTGGCTTCAGCATTGTTACACGATGTGGAAAAAAGGTCAACCACAGTAATTGAGGAAAATGGAAGAATTACTTCAAGAGGTCATGCCAAAAAAGGAGAATTTACAACCAGAAGTATTTTATACAGAGAAATTGAAACACCTTTTGGAATAAGGGAAATGATCGCTAAACTGGTGCGCTATCATGGATTGCCACTTTGGATATTCGAAAAGCCTGATCCTCAAAAAGCAGTTATTCAGGCAAGTACTGAAGTGAATACCAAATTGCTGGCCTTATTGGCTAAGGCAGATGTTTTAGGCAGAATTTGTCATGATCAGGAGGAATTGCTTTATAAAATTGAATTATTCAGTGAATTGTGTAAAGAGCATAATTGCTTTGGAAAGGCTTATGAATTTCCCGATAATTATTCACGGTTTTTCTATTTTAACAAGCAAAATACAGTTCCTGATTATCAGGCTTATGACGATACGAAATTTGAGGTAATATTAATGTCTGCTCTACCAGGCTCTGGTAAGGATACTTATATCAAAAAGCATTTGAAGGATTTTCCTGTAATTTCTTTAGATGCAATCAGGAGCAAATTGAAGATAAGTCCTACGGATAAATCTGGAAATGGGAAGGTAATTCAGGAAGCCAAGGAAGCTGCCAAAGTGTTGATGAGAAAGCATCAGTCTTTTGTTTGGAATGCCACTAATATTACCAGGCAACTTCGTTCCCAACTCATTGATTTATTTGTGTCTTACGGAGGAAAGGTAAAACTCATTTATCTTGAGGTGCCCTTTTCACAACTGAGAAAACAAAATGCAAACAGGGAAGACATCGTTCCTGATAACATAATGGAAAAGCTGGCTGGGAAGTTGGAAGTTCCGGTTGTTTCCGAAGCATGCGAGGTAATTTATGAAGTTTAAAATAGAATTGACAGAAGCCACATTTCGTGTTGGTTTAAGCAGGGTCTGCATTTTCATGACCCTGCATTATTTTAAGTCCTGTTCCGAGAAAATTGCTTAATAAAGGGACTGTAGTTTTTCCTAAACTGTTTCCACAGGAACTGGACTTTTCGGTAAAGAAAATGAAAAAGAAGTACCTTCATTTAATTTGCTGGATAAATGAATGGTGGTATTGTGTATTTCGAGGATCTTCTTTACAATGGCAAGGCCCAACCCGGTTCCATTCTTATTTGGGGTAACCACTTCATCAGAAACTTTATGGTACCGATCGAAAATAAAAGGAATCTGATTTTCAGGAATTCCCGGCCCGGTATCTTTCACCCTTACTTCAAGGTTTGTTTCGGTTTGGTGAACTGCAATCACAATTTCTCCTTCTTCAGGTGTAAATTTCAGTGCATTATCAATCAGGTTTTGGAGAACTCTTTCAATAAGGGCAATATCCGCATATACCAGGGAATTATCAGCCAGTATCTCCGACTTAATTTTAATTTTCTTTTCCTCGGCCAGTAGTTGGTATTTTTGCACAATATCCTGCACCATCTCAGCTATAAAGAAAGGTTCAATATTTGGCTTAATTTGCCTTGCTTCCAGTTTGGATAATTCGAATAATTCAGTGACCAGGTTTTTAAGTTTATCGGTGCTTTCCAAAACAATGTCCAGGTATTTTTTTCTGTTTTCCTCAGTTATATTCCCTTCCTTAATGATTAAAGTTTCAATATAGCCATGGATCACCGAAATAGGTGTTCTAAGGTCATGGGAGACATTTGCCACCAATTCCCTTCGCAAATTACCCATGGTTTTAAGGTCTTCTATTTGCTTTAAAATCGTAGCCGCCATATCATTAAAAGTAATGGAAAGCTGGGCAAGTTCATCTTTGGATTTTACCGGAATTCTGGCCTGTAAATCTCCCTGTTTAAACCGCTTTACAGTTTGGATGATATTATTTAGGTTTCTGGTAATAAACCAAAGAAAAATTAAACCTAAAATGAAGGTCGCAACCAGGGTAAAAAGGAATGCCTGAGAGCCTACTTTAAGCATGTAATTATTGTATAACATGTTGGCAACAGATTCATATTCCTCGCTGGCAAGAATAACATAAACGTACCCCAGGGTTTTCCCATCCTGATTTACTTCGGCTGCTGAAAATACTTTAGTTTTTCCGGGATTTCTGGGATCATCTCCTGAAATAAAAATGTTTCCTTCATTTTCCAGATATTCTTTAATGGGTTTGGTGCTTACGAAATTGAGTTTGATCTTTTTGTAAGGCGCCACATAATCGAGAATTTTGCCCTCACTACTTAAAATATAAATTTCAAGACTGGGGTTAATGGTCATCATCCTCACCATAATTTCATGCACATTGTCTTCACTCACATTTCCATCCTGAAGGAAAGGGGAAACTTCTGTTACTATATGCGGTGCAATTTCCTTACTTAATCTTTGATTGGTTTCCTGGAAATACAGATTAGCAGAATAGGCAGTGATGACTACATAGGCCAGACCAAGAAATACGAGAAGTAATAATAAAATTGCGGACATCCGCCAATACAAACTATTCCATATTTTTTTCATAAACGTATTCAATCAGACCAGGTGGTCATTATTAATTATTTACCAATTCATCAGAAAACCTGTAACCAACTCCCCAGGTGGTCAGAATAAATTTAGGCTCTGAAAGGTTATGTTCAATTTTTGCTCTTAATCGGTTGATATGGGCATTTACAGTATGTTCGTAGCCGCTGAATTCATATCCCCATACCAGATTGAGTAATTTTTCCCGGCTAAAGCTTCTTCCAGGATGCGAGGCCATTAACAATAATAAATCAAACTCTTTTGGCGTCAATTCTACTCTTTTTCCGTCAAGCAGTATCTTCCTGTTTTCTACATCTATTTCCAGGCCCTGATAACTCAATGGTTTAGTTTTTTTTCCGTTTTGCTCTGTCTTATCCTGCATTTGTACCCGCCTGAAAATAGCTTTTACCCGGGCAATAAATTCTCGGATACTAAAGGGTTTGGTTAAATAATCATCTGCTCCAATTTCCAGTCCCAGTACCTTGTCAATTTCTTCTGATTTTGCTGTGAGCATTAATACAGGAGTATTAATATTTCGGGCCCTTATTTGCCTGCAAATTTCAAGTCCGTCCATTCTGGGCAACATGAGGTCCAGAATAATCAAATCAAAACTTTCATTGATAGCCGTATTTAATCCTTTCAGTCCATCATACGATTTGTGAAGGGAGCAATCCAGGTCGGTTAGGTGAATTTCCAGTAAATCCACTATATTTTTATCATCCTCAATAATCAGTACATCCTTCATCTTCGGAAATTTTTAAGTAACAATCTTAAACAATAAATATCACAAAAGTGTCACAATTGATTCACAGGCTTATAAAACCTGGAATGTCTCAATGTAAATTTAACTGAGAGACTTTTTCGGAAATGTAGTGTAGAAGACAAAAGCGGGAATTTTGTCTTTAAAATATAAACAGATAGTCAATTTGGCTCCAGGCGAAATTAAAATCTAAATTGATTGTTTTCGGAGTAGTATTTTCCATTAGCTAAAAATATCATTAACTTTATTAGAAGCTAAACCTCAGGTTATCATCTAATTATTCGTCTGTAAACTTATTTCCTATTATGGAAGTAGCGAAAAGTGCATACCTTACAATTTTGCACGATAATGAAAAAGAACTACTTGAATTTGTCTGGCAGGATACCAGCAATTTGAATGATCGGGAATTTCGAAAAAACCTGGAGATGGAAAGGGATTTTGTCATAAAATTTAAACCAAAAAGAATTTTATTGCATACCCAAACTTTTCGAATGACTATTTCTGTGGAAACACAAAATTGGGTAAATAATGAAGTTCTAATTCCCTGGGCAAAAGCCGGTGTAAAAAAAGTTGCTTTTCTCATGACTGAAGAATGGATTGCCCAATTGTCCATTGAGCAGGCCATGAATGAAGATACTTTACATAAGTTTGATACAAAATATTTTAAAAGTAAGAAGGAGGCCTTGGTGTGGTTGCTCGCCTAATTGTTAGTGGTTTTGTATAGCATAATCTACAATGGAATGCTAAATTAGAGGGCACAAAAAAATCCCGTAATGCTTTTAAATCTTCCCCAAATTTCTATCCCAGGCATAAAACCAATTTGTTTTTTAGTTTTTCTTGCCCTGGTTTCCTGTAAAAATGTTCGAAATTCAACCATCACAATAAAAGAAGATTGGAAAGTACATTTTATTGATAGCACGCTTTATGGCGCAGACGGTATCAGAAAAGGTTTTTTCAACAATGATTCCATTACTGACTTCATTGTGGGTGGTGAAGAATATGGTGCAACAAGAGTTTATCTCGGATTAGAAAATGGAGCATTTACCCAAATTGAATTTCCTTCCCCCGATGTAGAAGATGCTATTTTTCACGATATAAATAATGACGGAAAACAAGAAGTTTTTACTTTTTCAGAAGGGAAAAGCCAATATATAGGATTCCATTATTTGGATGACCATGATGTTTGGAATCATCAAAAAATTTCTATTTCAGAAGATGTAAAATGGATGTATAGTGCTTGGGCCGATCTGGATAATGATGGTTCAAAGGAAATTGTGGTAGGCTCCAAAGGGGAAAATGGAATGATCGGGTTTTTAAAACCAATTGGAACTCAACTCCAATCATTAGAATGGCATTTAGTAAAATTAGCAAATTCGGGATGGATAATGAGTATTGAGTGTACTGATTTGAATGATGATGGATTGCCGGATATACTGATTTCTGATAGAAAAGGGATTGAAAATACCGGGATAAAATGGTATAAAAACCCGGGGGGAAATATTGAGAAAAATTCCTGGGAAGAACAGGTTTTGGGACTTAAAGGTAAAGAACCGATGTTTTTAACTCTTACAGATTTTAACAAAGATGGTTTGGAAGATTTGTTGGTGGCTGAAATTCACGGAGGCGTATTTCTTTTGAAAAGAGAAAACAAAGCAGAAGTAAAATACAGGGAAGAAAAGCTTTTTGAATATCCAGATTTTGCAGGAGGAAGGGGAAAGTCTGTTGCCTGCCTGGATTTGAATAATGATGGAGAAAATGAAATAATTACTTCTTATGAGGAGGCTGAAGATAAATATGGGCTGATTGCTTCAAAATTTGATGATCAGGACAAAGAATGGAACCATTGGAAACTAAGTTCCATTAAAGGAATAAAATACGATAAAATTCTACCCCATGACATGGATAGTGATGGGGATTTGGATTTGCTCAATACCGAGGAAAGGGAAAATAAAAATGGCTTGGGTGTCATTTGGTATGAAAACCCAACTCTAAACAAATAACCTGTTGTCAAATTAAAAACCTACAAAAATGTTAACCAGATCACATCCTGTACTTGCGTCATTAAATGTGCCCAAAACAGTTGAATTTTATGAAGAAAAACTCAACTTTAAATCCACCTGGAAAGATGAAAATTACGGAATTGTGGTGAGAGATAATATCGCCATACATTTCTGGCATTGTAATGACAAGATTTTTCCGGAAAATACGAGTTGCTATATAGAAGTAACTGACGTAGATGGATTATATCAGGAAATGACAAAAGCCGGAGTGGTGCATCCTAATGGACCGTTAAAAGACCAACCACATGGCATGAGAGAGTTTGCCATTCTCGATTTGGATGGTAATTTGATTAAATTTGGTCAGGAAATAACCTGATTAACAAAATGTATTCACGGGATTATTTCATAGCACATATCCATAAATATATTCCCCTGGATGAAAGGGAAACAGAATTTTTACGATCATCTGTTTTCATAAAGTCATTCAAAAAAGGGGAGTATCTGCTTAAGGAAGGACAAGTTTCAAAGGAGTTTTTTTTCAATTTAAAGGGTTGTGTAAGGCTGTTTTATGTAGTAAATGGAGAAGAAAAATCATCTTTTTTCTATACAGAAAATAACTTTATCAGTTCCTACGAGAGTTTTGTTCATCAAACACCGGCAAAGCATAATTTCCAGTGTATAGAAGATTGTGAATTAGTGGTCATTACCAGTGAGAGCGCTTCTCAATTGCTGAAATATTCTCCCAAATTCGAATCTCTGGCAAGGATTGTCATGGAAGAGGAACTGGTAATTTATCAAAATATGGTAGCCTCTTATGTTACACTAAATCCCGAACAAAGATATCAGGCTTTTTTAGCAGAAAATGGCGAATTAATGCATAGAATTCCCCAACACTTTATTGCTTCATACCTGGGTGTAAACGCAGAATCCTTAAGCCGGATAAAAAAGAGATTATACGAAAAGGACAAAAAATCTTAACCAAAGTCAATGGAGGAAGTAACCTGTCAGGTTTTCTTTGTAAGTAAAAAAAGTTATGAAGAAAATATATCTGATATTAAGTGTTATTGGGTTTATCCTGCCCAATATATTTGTAGCACTGGAATCAATAGAAAGTGGGAATATCCTTTTGTGGTATAACATTCCGGAAACTTTCAGGGCAATGTTTATCAACTATATCTCCTCCGCTTTTGTAGTTGATTTATTAGTGGTAGTTCTTATCTTCTTTGTGTGGTCATATCATGAAGCCAAAAAGTTTAAAATCAAAAATCTTTGGTTGATTTGGGTGCTTACCATGGCTTTTGGTTTATCTTTCACTTTTCCTTTTTTTTTGTATTTGAGGGAAGGAAAAATCAAAATTTAATTTTGGATTAGTTTGTTAACTACTGTGAATAATTGGAGTGTGATTCAACGAAAAGTTAATTCATTCGTAAGTTCAGTTGTTAGTTTTGATTTTTTAATTATTCACTAATCAATACTTAAGAAATACATTTTTAAGTGAAGTTTAATTCTGACAAAAATCAGATTGCATTTTTTAAATAAGCTTATTTTCATTTCGTAAGGATTCACTTACCATAAAATTTTATTCAATTAGCATATCAACAAGGGCTGAATAATCTATTCAAACTGGAAAATGAAATTCAATTGTATTGAAGTAGTTTACCTGTGTTCATTTTCTACTTGAAGAGATTGTATTTTTTTAATCCTTGTAGCAACATTTTCTGCTATCAAATCAAATGTAAATTTTTTGTCTACTGGAGTATTTCCAACTTTTTAAATTTAATTTTAAAATACCATGAAAAAGTATTCATTAATTTTATTTATTACATTTTTGATTCCCATTTTATTTAGCTGTGAAAATATTATATCACTGGAAAAACCGGAGGAAGATTCTTTAAATAAAAGCGCAAAAATCAAATTAATTGAGGTGGATGTCCCAGACTATGTTTTTAGTCTTGCAAATGAAGTAATCTCATTTAAAACATCTTCTGAAGAACTGAAAGAAGGAGAGAAAGAAGAAGTATCAGTAGATATTTCCTCCTTGCGGAAAAAAATAAAAATGGATTTCGATTCAGTAATGGTGGTAGAAGAAAATATGAAAGGAGAATTTACCACCTTGATTTATAAAGTAGGAGCAGAAAATTTTTTTGAGGCGAAAATTATTCATGGTAACATTTATCACATTTATGCGAGCCTGGGCAGTCTTTACTACAATTCATATACAACTATAAGCGATTTGAGTGCAATATTTGAGGATTTAAAACCTAGGGTGCTCAATCAAATATGTTTTTTAATACTTTGCACAAATGATTTTTTTTATGCTAGCGAATTATTTTCCAGAATCCCTGAATTAGAAAAATATCAAGAGAGGTTCAACTTCAGGGGAAGAGTTATAGGAAATCTACCTGTTTCTAATCCATGTAGAGATTGCTTTTCCAACCCTCGAGTTATTCCTCGTCTACCATATGCTCCAGGGAGTGGTACACCTGGGGGAGGTTCTGGAACAGATATTATAGATTTGGTAATGCAATATAATCCATTTCCAGGCGATAGTTTGGACCAAATTTATAAAATTAATGCAACAGCAGGCGGACGGCTTATTAACCTGTCAAATAGCAGGTTCAATGATAGGGAACCAGATGTTTCAGATGATGGCAGTCTAATAGTTTATTCCACAGAACAAGTAAAGGATACCATTCCAGGTCGATTTGGAAGTATGAAAATTGTTCCAGGATTAGCTATTATGGAGGTAGATGGCACTAACCAATTTGAAATTCCTGGTGTTTTTGGAAATGAGCCAAAATTTGTAAGTATTGATGAAGGAGGTATAGCAACTCTTGTGTATAAAAGGTTTGAATTCGGAGATATTACCTCATCTTTTTATGGCAATATATATAAATTAGAATTAGACATTCCCTCAAGAACAGTCCTTTCAAATACTCTTATCAGGCAAGGTGGAAGTCATGTTGAGTCGGACTATATATCTTTTGATGCAACTAATGAAGGTGTGCTAGTTTATAATTCTTTGATAAACCTGGAAAGTCAATTTTATAAAACCGCCAGTTTGGATATTTTAAGCCCCTCAAGTACTATTGATGAATTTAATGTCACATCTTCTCCTGTATTTGGGAATAAGTATGGAAAACCAACAATTAGTATTGATGGAACAAGATTAATGACCAATTTTTATGAGTCCTCCTCAATTAAGTCAATAGAGATTAATGAACTGCATTCGGATGGAACTTTTGGTATAAACCTTTTCTCCCATAATGTAAGTGATTTGGTTTCCCATGCCACCTCTTTTGGAAATACAGATTTTAATTCGGATAATTTACTTGTGCTATTTTCTGCTAATGGGGTAATTTATAAAATGAATACTGATGGTTCAGATATAATATCCCTTACCTCTACTCGAGCATTTGCAGATTATCCAAATTTTATTCCTTAGCAAATAGGATATCTAAATTTATGTTGAAAGTTAATCAGGAGAACTGAGTAATAACGGAAATTAGTATATTCAACCAAAAGGCAAGTTGCGAAAGCAATTTGCCTTTTTTTCGAATAAATAAAAAAACTCTCCTTCAATTGAACCTTTAGGTTTTTCGGGTGTACTGGTGCATAAATTACTTTCAACTAAAAGTTTAAATATGCATTTGCTACGGTACATCATTATTTATGGCTTAATCGGGATCTTCTTTCAGGGGAATTTATTTGCCGCTCCTGAGAAAATTTATGATAAAGTACATTTTATTAGAGATATCAATTGGTATAAAAACCAGGCTGTGGAGTGGGAAGGCCTGAAAAACTCAAATCCCAAAAATGAAACAGCCTGGTTAAATTTTTTTAAAGCACATCTTTTTGCAGATTCCAATACGCAGGAATTATCCACTTTGCTGGAAGAAATGGCTAAAGCAATTCCCAACTCCGGAACCCTGAATTATTGTCAATATTTATGGGATGAAAAAAAGGCTTATCCTTCCAATAAAATTCTTTATGGATATCAGGTGGAGAAGGAAAATACAGCACTTTTTGGTGATTTGGTTTTGTATTATGCTTCGCAGGGTGAAAAGGAACAAAGAGAAGCTTTTGCCCAAAAAGTTTTTGAATCTAACCTGCTTTCTCCCAATTACCTGAATTATTTTTATAACGTGTTGATGTCTGTTGGGGAAAATGGATATCTGGTAACCCATTCTAAAAACACCTATTTACCACTTCAGGTTTTGCAGGATGTGAAAAAAACCAGGAATGATGTGAAGTTGGTGAACCTCAATTGGCTAAATTCTTCTGTTTACCAGGATTTTCTTGTCGAGCAGTTAGGGTTAAACTCTTTGGAAATCAAATCTCCGATCTCTCCCTCCAAAGACCAGTTTAATTATATTATAAGACAATTGGTAGAAGATAATCCTGAAAAAGATTTCTATTTTGGATTATCTATGTCCTCTTCTTCTCTTTCCCAAATTAAACAGCAATTATATCTTGTGGGGCTGGCTTCCCAATATAGTCCTGAGCGAATTGATAATTTAAAGATTCTTCAGGATAATTTTGAAAATAAATTCCTGACAGATTACTTAAAGGAGAGCTTTTATAATGAACCTCCCTTTTCCACAGCAAGGATATTGACACAAAACTATTTAAGCCCAATTTATTTATTATCGAAAAAGTATCAGTCTTCCGGGGAGTTGGAGAAAGCACAAAAAATTAGCTTATTAGGTGCAGGAATCGCTGAAGGAATTGGAAAAAAGGAGGTTTTTGAGGATTTAATTTCTACTCAAAATTCCAGTTTTAGTGATGGTAAATTATTTGACCTTGAAATAAAGGAGCTGGAGAAAAAACAAAAGCAGGTAGATGGTAATTTGTATGCAAGTGCATATGAATTGACTAATAAGGAATATAATATATTTTTATATTGGTTGAATAAAAATAATATGCAGAATGAGTTGGAGAAATGCAAAGTTGACCTATCTCATCTTGAAGGAGATTTAAAATCAATGTTTAATTTTTATCATAAAGAATATAAATACAATAGCCAACCAGAAATAAATAAGGAAAAAGATTTTTTGAACTATCCATTCAGTAAGTATCCCATTATCAATATATCCTATGAAGCAGCAATTCTTTATTGTGAATGGTTAACAGATCAATATAATCGTAACAAAAAAAGGAAATTTGAAGAGGTTAAATTCAGGTTGCCCAATCTGGAGGAATGGCGTTTGGCAGCTTTGGGACATAAAGGAAATACCTATATCTACAAGAAGGAATCTTATGACATGGATAATCTAAAACTGGATTATCCTTGGTGGGCCTTTGATCCTCAGAAAAATTTTGGAGGTCAGGCATTCAATGAAAAGGGATGTTACCTGGGAAACTTTAAAGTGGAGGGACCTTGTGGTTGTCCTGCATTAATAAACTCTAAAGTTTGTGATGGATTTAGTTATTCTGGACCAGTAGGTTCTTATTTTTCCAATAAAATTGGATTGTACGATGTAGTTGGCAATATTGCTGAAATGATTGAGGATAAGGGAAAGGCTTGTGGAGGAAGTTGGGGACATCTGCCAGAAAACTCGAAAATTTCTGATGTGATGACTTTTGAAGGTGTTGATGAGCGGGTAGGTGTAAGGATATTCATGGAGGTAATAAAGGAATAAACTCCAAGAATGTAACTGGCCTAAATACTAACTGAAAACCAAAATAGTAGTGAAAAGATGGCTCGGTAAAAATTACCGGAAAAAATCTGATGAATCGTTGATGGAGCTACTCAAAAAGGGAGATAAATCGTCCTTTGAGGAGCTCTACAAACGTTACAGTAAGCGGTTGTTATTCTATTTTTATAAAATGCTATGGCAGGATGAGCCGAAATCCCAGGATTTTTTGCAGGAGATTTTTATAAAGATAATTGAAAAACCCGAGGCTTTTCAACAAGGAAAGAAGTTCTCCACCTGGATTTTTTCGGTGGCTCATAATATGTGTAAAAATGAATACAGAAGAAAGATCAATAGAAATGAAATTGCCCTGGAAACAGATCATGAAAAACTATGGTATGATTCGGAATGGCAATTTGATTTTGAGCAAAATTTATTTAAAAAGCAATTTAATATGGCTTTGGAAAAACTAAATGACAATCAAAAAGCGGTCTTCATTTTTAGATATAAAGAAAACCTATCTATTCTGGAAATTGCTGAAATTCTGGAATGCTCTGAAGGAACTGTGAAGTCAAGATTGTATTATGCTTCGAGAAAATTAGCAGAATTACTTAAGAATTTTTCTCCGGTGAATTGAGTATTAGTACCTTATAGTTTTTAAAACCATTTATTCTATATAGATATGGAAAACCTAGACGGGATAAAAAATTATGAAAAGTTAGAAGTATTGTTACTGAAATGTCCTTTCAGTGAATTATCCGAGGAGGAAAGGAAAAATGCAATGGTTTGGGCAGGTTCGCAGGAAAATTTTGACGGAATGCGGAAATTGCTTTTGGAAGGGAAAAATGTTTTGGATGAAGAACGTTCTATTGTTCCTTCTCCAGAAATTTACAAAAGCCTTTCTGGTGAATTTTCTCTTCGAAATCAATCATTAAAGGGTATAGATACCAATTTAAATACTTTGATGAGATATCCTGTACCCCTTTATCGGATAGGAATTGCGGCTATGATTGTTTTAGGTTTTTTCCTTCTTCTGAATCAGAAATCGGTGCAGAAAGAAGAATTAGACCCGAAAATAGTTATTCGGACAGATACAGTTTTTCAGGTTAACAGACAAATTGATACAGTCTATTTGGAAAAAGAAATTGTGGTAGAAAAACCAGTTTATGTTACTCAAAATATAGAGGAAGAGGAAATGTATTCAGATGAATTTGCTGAAAGGTTTGAAGAAGATCCATTTTTAGATTTCCAGATCCAGAAAGATTTTTATGAAGGAACTGTGGGTATCACCATGGAAGAGGACAGCACTTTTATGGAATTTCAGGCTAAAGGAATATAAACAGGGTATTTTGTTTACTGTTTTACCCCAACAGCAAAAACCTCGATCCTTTTGAAATAGTAAAGGCAATGTTTTCCGATACTTTTTCCCCAGCTTGTTGAATGGCTTCTTCTACTGATTGATGATCGAAAAAGTGTGCAGCTAAAAAATAACTGGCAAATGCATCTCCCGATCCTCCAAAATTTGCCGGGATTTTCTTTTGAGGGAAGTCTTTGGTTTCAGGTTTGGTGACTAACCGGTTGGTAAGATAATCACCATTTTCCAAACTGGTCACTACAAATTCGAGCTGGGGAAATTTTGTTCCAAATTCCTCAATAAATTGGTCTTGATCCTTGGCTAAAGGGCTATATGTTTTATTCAGGATTAAAGCAATTTCTGTAATATTGGGCAGAGCAAAATCTGCAAGTTGCAAAAGTTTCCCCCAATTATGGATAATCGGTTCAGGTACATAGGCTTTTCCATGATCTCCACAAACCGGATCAATGACAATGTATTTGAAAATAGACCTGTATTTTAGTATAGCTTCCCGAATGAGATCAATTTGTGAAGCATCCTTTAAATAGCCAACATATAAAATCAGGGATTCAGATTGTTCCATGGCCAATTGTAAAGTACTATCTAATAACTCATCAAAGGGAATGGAAAACTTTTGAAAACCTTTTACACTGCCAATGCCGGAAAGTACCAAACTGGGTACGGGAATGACATCCGTACCCAGTATGCTCATGACCATTTTTAATCCTGCATTTCCTATGGCAGGCAGACTATTGATAGCTAAAACTTTTTGTGATGACATGAATTATATCGAACCGATATTGGTTTTTTCCTAATTCTCAGCCTCCTCTTCCTTTTCATCTGAAAGTTGATTGCTGATCTCATCCAATTTTTCCCAATCTACCATATCGAAAGTACCCACTTTTGGAATAATCTGGATGATAAATCGCTGGTTTAGTTTTTCATTTCCCACAACTCTTCCAACTCCACCTGTTCCACTTCCAGAGATAATGACTTCAATGATATCAGGGTCGAAATTAATTCCTTGTTTTTTCCACAAATTGTATAATTCCAGTGCCCTGTCATAACTCAGTTGATAGTTCTTGGCATAATTATCCTTAGAAGCACTTCCTTCCAAAACCAGCATATATTTAATATTATCAGTCACATCCAGACTGTCAATGAGGCGTTTGAGCTCCAAACCTGCATGATAAAGCAAATCGTGATATTGCTCTCCAATATAGGATTTACCCGTAGGAAACTGAACCTGTGATTTTAGAATATGTCTTTTGTATTCTGGCTGATATTCAAAATACAACGGATCGAGTCGGGAAATTGCTTCTTCCATTTCCCTTAGTTTTCGGTATTCTTCCTCCATTACAATTAGTCGGCCCCTTTCCGCATCTAATTGCTTGATAAGTGTATCCGCCAGTGCTCTTTGGGAAACAAGATAGCCCCTTAGGTCTTCCACTTCTGCCTCACTATTGGCCAATTGCACACCTCTCACAGAAAGTTCCTCTTTCAGAATTTCCAACCCCGTGGCCTTGTCTTTAAACATTTTATAACTGAGCACAAACAGCACCAATGTGATGATAAAAAGAGCGGTCATCAAATCGGCATAACTTGCCCAGAATATATTTTTTGAACTGTCTTTCATAATAAATTTTAAGCGCTTAATTAAATTTATTTAATTCTGCCCAACTACTTATTCCTACATATACAGTGGGAAAATGTCATTAATGATATACCAAATGCCTATTCCAATCCCGATGGCAAATGTAATAATGCCCAATGTGGTGAATAGCTTAAAAGAGAAGGAATTGAGAAACCCTCCCTTACTTTCTTCATTTTCAGATGATGACCTCTGCAGAAAATCGTAAACATTTTTCAGGTTGGTGGCAATTAACTGGCTGGAGGCTTCAGTACTTTCCATTTTCGCCAACAGAGATTTATTTACCCTTACCAGTTCATCAGTATCAAGGGTAGTAGCAGTTCCTACCGGAGTAGCAGTGACTACGGCATCTGAGGCGCCATTGCTATAGGCTTCCAGTTTGTTTATTCTGGAATCCATTTTTTCCAGATTGTCCCCAATTTCGTGTGTGAGGGAAAGTGTTTTCCTGGTGACTGCATCAATGCTATCGGCCTGTTTTTCTACCAAATCATTATTATTTCTAATGAACTGGCCTACACTTTTTAGCCCGGGTTCAAGCCCTTTTATATATTCAAAAACAGTTTGTAAGTCTTCGAATCTACTTAAAGTATCGCCAAGAGCTGAAGTCAGACTTTGCTGATAATTGGTGAATTCATTAGTAAAGGCTGCCAGGTTATATTTTAATGCCTTCATGTCTGTAGGCATAGATTTGTACGATTGGGGAACAAGGTTTAAGCGCACAAAATTGAGGTAGTCGTATAAGTCTCTGTCTTTTTGCTTTTTGGCTGTTTTGTAGGCCTGGTTGCTGAGTACAGTTAAAAACAAACCAAAAGCTGAGGCCACCATTCCTATTAAAACTCCACCAATAAAAGATTGAATGGCAGCATCACTTACATTGGAAATGGCAATTTTGATCAGACCAATAATTACCCCCGTGAAAGTTCCCAATAAACCAAGGTAAAGTGGCAGGGCAATAATCTGCTCAATGCCGTCCTCTATGGATTTCGTTTTCCTTTCGGCAATATTTTCCAAACCTGCATATCCTGCAGCTCCTTTGTTTCTCAGAATGTAATCATTCGTTGAATCAATTATTTCCAGAAACTCTTCACTGTAATTACCATCTTTCTGAATAAGGGCAACTTTTTGTGCCTCAGCAACAGCAGGATCTTTTTCTGCGTCTGTGGTTGATTCCTTAGGTTTCCCTGATAGGAAATCAAGGGTAAGTTTGTGGCCTGCTGGAAATATTTTTTTCAGGCCATTAATAGTAGAGATATTCCTGAAATACACTGATAACTGGGTTACCACAATGATGATAATAATACCCAATTCAATCCAAAAAAAAGGATCAGATAAATTCATAATTAAAAAAATTTGGTCTTAAGTTCTTTGAAAAAAATGCTAATATCGTTAAGGTTTCCTCCAAAAAAGGAGGCTTTTTGTAAGTTAAAACAGGCTAAAATGTAAGGTAATAATGTAAAATCGATGCTCTGAATAAGTATAAAAAATTAAGTTTGATTAAATATAAGAATAATTTAATCCCAAAAGCCTAGATAAAAAAATAATTTTTGTAATACCTGCCTAAATCATACCAAATTGATATTGATTCACAGTGACTTACGATAATTGAGGTCTAAAAGTTTGGAGAATTAGAGCAAACCTCCTGATACTCAATTCCTAAAAAAAGTGCTAAAAATAAAATTTCCCCAAATCTATTCAAATTGAAAATTTGGGGAAATTTTAGATGCTTACAACTGGACATTTGTGAAAATTAAGACGTAAAAATCTGTCACTTAATTTTGTCGAACATTAGTGTTTAATTAAAAATCAGTATCGGCTTCATCCAATTCTAATTCCTTAATCCAAATATTTCTATACAACACATGGTGTCCTTCTGCTTGTAATTTGATCCCTCCTGGCTGATCAGTAATGCCTTTTCCGCCATCATTTCCGCCATCAAGTCCTGAGTTTTCTCCTCCCCAAACCTGGTTAATGGTTTGATTGGTATGGGCTTTTTTCCCATTAAAATATAAAGTGACCATTGCTTTTTCTGATCTTTCTCCATCTTCAAACCTGGCTGCCCGGAAGACAATATCATAGGAATTCCATTTTCCTAATCCATTGTAAAGTTCATAAGGAGACTCTGTTTCATTAATTACTGCTCCCATTCCATGTTTGGTTTTATCTCCGTCCAACACCTGAATTTCATATCGGTTTTGCAAATAAACTCCACTGTTTCCACCTTCATCTTTTATGAAAAATTCAACATGTAACCTGAAGTCTTTATATTTTTTCTTGGTTACAATATCAGCTGCTCCGTAAACTCCTCCAGCTGCAGCGGGATCATTGCTATCCATAGCTGTTCCCTTGTCCACCGGGTCTTTCACAATCTCCCATTTTATAGGAAGTTCTGCAGCGAGCCTTGGCCCTTCCCAGTAAGTCCAGTTTTTATGAAGTGATTTTTTGGATCCATCAAAAAGTACTTTGGCATCTTTGGGAGCTTTTGTCCCTACACCAACCTGAGCTGAGGCACTGATAGTTAGGAATAGTCCGGCAACTATAGCGGAAAGGCGGGTTAGTTTAATTTTTTTTAATTTCATATTCAGGTATTATTAAAGTTTTTCGGAACTATGTGTTGATTGGCGCACTCTATTTTTTTAATTAGGACCATCCTTTTTGTTCCTTTAGTAATATGTTTTGTGGCCTAAATTTATGTAGAAATTATTTAAGGAAAAGTAAGTACCTGTACTTTTTTAATATTGAGATCCTTCACCTCAACATCAATCAGTTAAGGTATATGATGAGATCGTTACTTCTGTCCAACCACTGAAGCATGGGATTAAAGTTTTAGTTATTTAAAATCAGGTAGTTGTTCGCTCGCTCTTCTGCAAATCGTTGCCATATTTTGAAAATCCCTTCTTTATTTTAAATATCTTTGCAAAGAACACACATTTAATCAATAACAAAATTCAATAAACACAAATTACATCATTATGAGCACTGGATTTTTCAATGTTCCTGAACCGGTAAATGAACCCGTATTGAGCTATGCTCCGGGAAGTAAAGAAAAGAAAGAAATAAAGGCAAAACTGGCTGAATTGAGGGGAAAACAATTGGATGTCCCCATGTATATAGGGGGTGAGGAAATTAAAACCGACCGAAAATTACCAATGTCACCTCCGCACGATCATCAGCATATTTTGGGGTATTTTTCAGAGGGAGATGCCAGCCATGTAGAGCAGGCCGTAAATGCGGCTTTGGGTGCTAAAGATGCCTGGGAAGAAATGGCCTGGGAACAAAGAGCGGCTATTTTCTTAAAAGCTGCTGATTTAATAGCGGGTCCTTACAGAGCGGAAATAAATGCCGCTACCATGTTGGGGCAATCCAAAACAGTTTTTCAGGCAGAAATTGACTCCGCATGTGAAATTATAGATTTTCTGCGGTTTAATGTGCAATACATGACCCAGATTTATAGTGAACAACCTCAATCTGCGCCCGGAATCTGGAACAGGCTGGAACAAAGGCCACTGGAAGGCTTCGTATTTGCCATTACCCCATTCAACTTTACAGCCATTGCCGGAAATTTACCTGCTGCTCCTGCTTTAATGGGAAATACCGTAGTTTGGAAACCGAGCTATACCCAAATCTATTCTGCCAGAGTATTGATGGAAGTTTTTAAGGAAGCTGGTGTGCCTGACGGTGTAATTAACCTGATTTATGTAGATGGGCCAGTTGCCGGAGAAGTTATTTTCAATCACCCTGATTTTGCCGGATTGCATTTTACAGGAAGTACCGGAGTTTTCCAGCAATTGTGGAAAACCATTGGGAACAATATCCATAAATACAAAACCTATCCCAGAATTGTGGGGGAAACCGGTGGAAAGGATTTTGTTTTGGCGCATAAATCTGCTGATCCTCAAGAAGTCGCTACAGGTTTGATAAGAGGAGCATTTGAATTTCAGGGACAAAAATGTTCTGCAGCATCAAGGGCTTATATCCCGGCCAATATTTGGGAGGATGTAAAAAAATATATGCTGGCTGACCTGGAAGAAATAAAAATGGGCGGACCAGAGGATTTCACCAATTTCGTAACAGCTGTAATCGATGAAAGATCCTTCGATAAAATTGCCACATATATAGATGAGGCTAAGGCTTCTCCATTGGTGGAAGTGGTAGCTGGTGGCAATTATGATAAATCGAAGGGATATTTTGTAGAACCCACTATCCTGAAAGCAGAGGACAATCAGTACACTACCATGTGTGAGGAGATTTTTGGGCCGGTACTTACAGTCTATGTGTATGATACCGAGTTTTTTGAAGAGGCTATTTACATGGTAAATAATACTTCTCCTTATGCACTAACCGGGGCAATTTTCTCTAAAGACAGATACGCAATAGAATTGGCGACTAAAAAGCTGAAACATGCGGCTGGTAATTTCTATATTAATGATAAGCCAACCGGAGCTGTTGTAGGTCAACAGCCATTTGGAGGCTCCAGAGCTTCTGGGACAAATGACAAAGCAGGTTCTATGTTGAATCTCCTGAGATGGGTTTCCCCAAGAACCATAAAAGAAACATTTGTCCCCCCAACGGATTATAAATATCCATTTTTAGGGGAAGAATAATAAGTAAGTAAAAGTGGCAGGAAAGCATAATCGTTTTTGCCACTTTTTTTATTAAAATTATGAAAGATAAAATTGAAGTAATTACCACAGGGGATGGTTCAAGTAGTTTGTATAATCCACAGTTGGATGAAACTTATCATAGTTCTCATGGAGCCATAACTGAATCCCGACATGTATTTATTCAGGAAGGACTGGATTTTATTTATTCGGGGCAGGAGGAAATTAATATACTTGAGGTAGGTTTTGGTACAGGCTTAAATGCCATTCTGACTTTGGAAAAAGCTGAAACAATCAAAACAAAAATCAATTATGTTACGCTGGAGCTTTATCCATTGGAAATGAAATTGATCGATGAGTTGAATTATAAATCTTATTTCCCAAAAACTTTGCAGGAAAAGTATGAAGTATTGCATAAGGCCGATTGGGCAAAAGCAGTGGAAGTTACCCCAAATTTCACCCTGACGAAACTGGAAACCAGTCTGGAAAATTATGAAACTGACCAGTTATTCGATTTGGTTTATTTCGATGCCTTTGGTCCGAGAAAGCAACCTGAAATGTGGACTGCTGATTTTTTGGCTCAGGCCACAAAGCCCATGAAAAAAGGAGGTACTTTAGTGACTTATTGTGCCATGGGGCAGTTTCGCAGAGATTTAAAATCCCTTGGGTTAGCCGTAGAAAAAGTGCCTGGTCCTCCGGGAAAACGGGAAATGACTAGGGGAGTGAAAGTATAGTCGAGAAATTGAAATTTGCATTTATTTCCTATTGAAATTATCTTGACTTTATAATGGAAAATAAATCATTTTTTGATCGAATTAATGAATGGGTAAGGACCTCGGTTGGACTGAAAGTTTTTACCATTGCTTTTCTTGTACTCATCCTGCTTATTCCTGTTTCCATGGTGGAGGATTTAATCCGGGAAAGGGAGATTTACCAACAGGAAGTAATTTATGAAGTGAGTCAAAAGTGGGGGGAACATCAAACGGTTACAGCCATTGTCTTAAACATCCCCTATCATACTTTTAGTTCTGTAAAAAATGACGATGGAACTGAGAAAATTATAAAGGCTAAACATGTTGCTCATTTTTTACCCACCACCCTGAATATTTCCGGGGATATTAAACCCGAAAAGCGCTACAGGGGGATTTATGAGGTAGTGCTTTACAATTGTGATTTAGATATTGATGGGTTTTTCGATCGTCCAAATTTTAAAAAATTAAATATTGATCAACAAAATGTTGAATGGGATCAGGCAACTATTTCACTGGGCTTGAGTGATTTGCGCAGTATCCAAAATGATGTGCATATCAATTGGAATAATCTGGAACTGGAATTCGATCCGGGGGTGAAAGATAATGACGTGGTTCGTTCAGGTATTAGTACCACTGTTCCCGTGAATGATACTTTGACGCAATATAAATTTAAAGTAAATCTAAACTTTAATGGAAGTAGTGGCATCGGGTTCACACCTCTTGGGAAAGTAACCAAAGTAAATGTAACTTCAATTTGGTCAGAGCCTAAATTTGATGGAGCTTTTTTACCTGATAACAGAGAGGTGAATAATTCTGGTTTTACAGCAAACTGGGAAATACTGCATTTAAACAGAAACTATCCGCAAGAATTTACAGATGCACTGGGAAATGTAAGTTTGTCTGATTTTGGAGTAAGCCTGATCATGCCAGTGGATGAATATCAAAAGAATATGAGGTCAGTGAAATATGCAGTGATGTTCATTTCCCTTACTTTTTTAATCTATTTCTTTTCACAAATAAAAACC
The DNA here is from genome assembly GCF_000379765.1 of Flexithrix dorotheae DSM 6795. Classification (GTDB taxonomy): domain Bacteria; phylum Bacteroidota; class Bacteroidia; order Cytophagales; family Flammeovirgaceae; genus Flexithrix; species Flexithrix dorotheae. The sequence goes on along the minus strand of NZ_KB903476.1, from coordinate 230,922 downwards.
AGAATAAAAATACACCCAATTCAATACCTCATTGTTGGTTTGGCCTTATGCCTATTTTTCACCTTGTTGTTAGCACTGTCAGAACATATCAGTTTTGGTCCTGCTTATCTGGTGGCGAGTATTGCCATTATCGGGATGATTACAGCTTATTCTTATTTCATTTTTAAAGATAACCTGCTTACGAAAATCCTGCTGGGTATTTTAATCATGCTTTATGGTTTTATTTATGTGATTATTCAACTTCAGGATTATTCCCTACTGATAGGAAGTATAGGTTTATTTATCATTCTGGGAGTGATTATGTATCTATCCCGAAATATCGACTGGTATAATTACAATAGTGATTCTTCGGAGTAATGGTTTTTAAACTCAAGGTTACACTTCACTAACCCTTCCAGAAGGGTAGAAATTATTTCCCCCTCATTGAGGGGGCTAGGGGGAGGTTATTACAATCAACAAAAAAACAAATCATGCCATCAGAAGTAATCCTTGCGAATGCCATTCATTTTTTAGAGAGATTTCAACCTTTTAGTTTTTTGGGTGAGGTAGATTTAAGGGGACTTTGTCAGCATTTAAAAGTGCAGTATTTTGAAGAAGGTGAGATGATTTTTGTGGAAGGAATGTCTCCTGAAAAGGAGTTTTTCATAGTCCAAAAGGGAGCGGTGGATTTAGTGCAAAAAACTCAAAGTGGGGAAGAGGTTTTGGTGGATGTAGTGGGAGAAGGAGATATCATCGGGCTAAGGGCTTTTTTAGCAAAAGGTGCTTATGCTACCTCCTGCAGGGCTAAAGAGGATGTTTTACTTTATTTGTGTCCTTTTCATATTATAGCTGATTTGTTGGCAAGGCACCAGCAACTGGCATTGTTTGTCGCTACTCACTTTGCCGAAAAACTGATTATGCGTGCCGAAAAGCTACAAGAATTTACTACATGGCGTGGTGAAATTAATTCGGATCAATTAAATCCCAGGGCTGGTTATAGCGATTTCCAGCTTATTAATTCTAAAAAAACTGTTATAACCTGTTTGCCGGAAACTTCCATTAGGGATGCTGCAAGTTTAATGAACCAGCACCAAATTGGCTCACTTGTAGTAACGGATAAAGCCCAAAAACCTGTAGGTGTTATTACCGATGCCGATTTTAGAAGAAAAGTGGTGGGTGAAAACCTTGATGTCAATCAGGATATAATTGCAAATTGCATGAGTGCTCCTGCAATAACTATTTCCGAAAACCCCACCATTTCCAGTTTAATTTTAGCGATGGGAAAACATAAAATCCGGCATTTTGTAGTGACTGAAGATGGTTCGGCTCAAAGCAAGGTAACAGGCATTATTTCGGAAAGGGATATAGTAGTGGCTTTGGGAAATAATCCATTGGCTTTGATCAAGGAAATTCAACAAGCTACTGATGTTTCGACCTTGAAACTGACCAGGGACAAAGTGGAAAAATTGTTGACAAATTACCTCAAACAGGAAATTTCTGTGGGGTTTGTGACCAGTTTTATCACTGAGGTGAATGATGCACTCATTGCACGGGCCATTGATTTGGCAAAAAATGAATTGGCAGATAAGGGACTAGCTACACCATCAGAAGATTATTGCTGGCTTTCTCTTGGTAGTGAAGGCAGAAAAGAACAATTGCTAAGAACGGACCTGGACAATGCCTTACTTTTTTTCAATCCTCATGAGGATGAATCTGTGGCTTCTTACTTTCAGGAACTTGGGAAAAATGTGGTGGACATATTGGTAAAATGTGGCTTTCAGAAATGTCCTGGTGAAATAATGGCGAGTAATCCCAGGTGGTGTGTTTCCCTGAAGCAATGGAAAACTTATTTCAATGAGTGGATTTTAGAACCTGATCCAAATGCTTTAATGCATGCGAATATTTTTTTCGATTTCAGAGCTGTACAGGGGGAAAAAGCACTTGCTGAAGATTTAAAATCCCATGTTTTTGCTTTGATAAAAATGGCAAAATCTTTTTTGAATTTCTTTGCGGGAAATGCGCTTCAAAATCCTCCACCATTGAGTTTGTTCAGAAACTTTGTAGTTGAAAAGAAAGGGGAACACCTGAATGAATTTGATATAAAAGCCAGGGCAATGATGCCAATTTCTGATGGTGCAAGAATTTTGGCTTATTATGATGAAATTCGGGCAGAAAGTACCATGGAAAGACTGGATGCGCTTGCCCGTTTAGAGGAAAATCAGGCAGGACTTTTTGAGGAATTGAAAATGGCATATGGCATGTTGGTGAGACTTAGGGCCTTACATGGACTGAGAAATAATAATTCGGGAAGGTATATTGATATTGGAAATTTGAATAAGTTGGAAAGGCAGAACCTGAAGCATATTTTTAAAACTATTGGGGAGTTTCAGACTTTGATTCGAGTGAGGTTTCAAACTGACTTGTTGAGGTGAGTTTTGGTAAAAGAGTAGTTTTCCTTAAAAATAGATCATGAAATTATTGGATTATTTCCGGAGGAGGAGGGTGGAAAGGAAGTGTGAGGATGGAGAAATGCCTGCTTTTATTTGTAATTATTTTAAAGGCCAGAAAAAGGAGAATACCAGAAGTAATATTGAAAAGGCTCATCTTGTGGTGTTTGATACCGAGACCACCGGATTGGATACCCTTAAAGACAGAATTATTTCCATTGGGGCAGTGAGAATTAAAGCGGGAAGGATAAATGTTGGAGAATCTGCGGAATGGAAGGTAAAACAGCATGTTGGACTTAAAGCTGAGGGAATTAAAATCCATGGAATTTTAAAAAAAGAGTTGGATGAAGGTATGGAAGAGTCCGAAGTATTGAAACAATTCCTGCAATTTATTGAGGGAAGTATTTTAGTGGCTCATCATAGTGCATTTGATGTTGCCATGATCAATAAAGCACTAAAAAGACATTTTCAAATTAAGTTGTGGAATAAAAGTATTGATACTGCCTGGCTTGCTCAAAGACTGGAAGAGGGGAAAATTGAAAAACCTCTGTCTAATAAGGCAAATTATTCCCTGGATAAACTTTGTGAAAAACATCATGTTCCTGTTTTTGAAAGACATAATAGTGCTGGTGATGCCTATTTAACAGCAGTATTGTTTTTAAAATTAATGAAACTGGGCAGAAGAAGAGGACTAAAAACTATTGCGGATTATTGTTAAATAAATTTTGATTGAAACTCAATTAATAACTGCATAATTTTCTTTTGAACTTTTATTTTTTTTGATAAATTTAAATACAAACCCTTTATTTTTGGATTGGGCCCTTGGGTTGTTTTTTTACCATCATAACTAAACTTCTTTTACATTTTTGTCACGGTTTTTTTTAGTGTATTTGATGCACTAAAATTTTTCTAGTCTCTTATTATCAAATTATTCATTGGAATTAGAATATTATGCGAAAGTTATTTTTAGTGATACTTAGTAGTTTATTTATTTTGGTTTCCTGCGAAAAGGAAAAAAAGACCCCTGTGAAAATCAAATTATCCTCGGCAAAATCTACACAACTTACGGAGGCAGATAAAGATAGTATTCAGTTGAAATCTGCCACTTTTATAAAGAGTTTTGAACAACTGATGAATCAAATTTCTGATCCTGAATTAGCTAAGGAAAAGCGAAAAGAAATTATTAAAAAAAGTTATACAAGTAGCAATTCTCAAATTTTTCAGGATGCCGATGTGATTATTGAAGATGATATTGATCCTGGTTATACCAATGGGTCGGCAGAGGAAAAGAATGTGAAGGTTGAGCGATATCTCAATGACCTTGATCTTTTTTATGATAAATTGGATGAAGCAACCATTTCCTTTACCAATATACAGCCATCGGAAGTGATTGAAAATGAATATGTGTTTTTGGCCATTTATTTTGAAAGCGAATTCAGAAGTCAAAACATTACTATTGATAAACCTTATGAAAAAAGCCAGCGTGTGGCGACCGTTAAAGCAGAGAAAGTCAATGGAGATTGGGAGCCCAAAATCGTAAGTGTAGGATTTTACAAGCCTGAAGTGCATACTATGTTCGATGAAGATAATCTTCAGCAAGAAGTGGTGGCCACTCAACCTTAAAAGTTGCAATTGTTAGTGGATTTTTTCAATTAAAATATTTTAAGAATAAGGAAGTGTTGCTGGGTTGAAATTCAGGTAATCTTCCTATTTTTGCGGCATGGACGAAAGATACAATCAAAGAGGCGTTTCCGCTTCAAAAGAAGATATTCATCAGGCAATCAAAAACATTGATAAAGGGCTTTTCCCAAAAGCATTTTGCAAAATTGTGCCTGATTTTTTGAGTGGTTCTGAGGATCATTGTTGTGTGATGCATGCGGATGGAGCTGGAACAAAATCATCACTTGCCTACATGTATTGGAAAGAAACCGGTGACATTTCGGTGTGGAAAGGAATTGCCCAGGATGCCATCATTATGAATGTGGATGATCTGCTTTGTGTGGGAGCGACAAATGAAATGCTGGTATCTTCTACCATTGGCAGAAATAAAAATCTGATTCCCGGAGAAGTAATTTCGGCTATTATCAATGGCACTGAAGAGATTTTGGAAATGCTAAGAGGCTTTGGTTTGCCTATTTATAGTACAGGGGGGGAAACTGCTGATGTTGGAGATTTGGTAAGAACCATCATTGTGGACTGTACGGTCACTTCCAGAATGAAAAGGAAGGATGTGATTGACAATGCCAATATCCAGGCAGGTGATGTGATTGTGGGACTGGCTTCCTATGGCAAGGCTAATTACGAAACGGAATACAATGGGGGAATGGGTAGTAATGGCTTAACTTCTGCCCGACATGATGTATTTGGGAAATATTTGGCTGAAAAATATCCTGAAAGTTTTGACCCTAATGTACCTTCAGACCTGGTTTATTCTGGTACTAGGAAACTGACTGAGAAGATTAATGAAGTGCCTGTTGATTTGGGCAAATTAGTTTTGTCCCCAACCAGAACTTATGCACCAATTATTAAAAAATTGTTGGATGAGTTCAGGTCAGAAATTAATGGGATGGTACATTGCAGCGGTGGAGCACAAACTAAAGTACTTCATTTTGTGGATGACCTGCATATTATTAAAGATAATTTGTTTCCCTGTCCTCCATTATTCAGGATTATTCAGGAGGAAAGTAATACTTCCTGGAGTGAAATGTATAAGGTTTTTAATATGGGACACCGAATGGAAATTTATGTGAATGAGGAAATTGCTGAAGATATTATTGATATCTCTGAAAGGTTTGGGGTAGAAGCCCAGGTTATAGGAAGAGTGGAGGCTTCAGAAGGAAAAAAGGTAACGGTGAAAAGTGAGTTTGGAGAGTTTGTTTACTGAAAAACTTACGATGGGTTTTTCCAGTCCTGATGCCTTAAAGTTAGAAAAATATTCTTTTAGATAATTACCAAAAAAGCAGCTCTAAAGCTGCTTTTTTGGTTTCTGTGAATTTAATATTAATAGTAAATCAAAATTCACTGTTTGTAATTGCTTGATATGGATGTTATTAAAAGATTCCAGAACTTAATCCTTCACTTCTTCAAAATCCACATAATCTCCTTTATCGAAAGAATTTCTTTTCTTATTGGGAATATGAATTTCCATTCCATTTTCCCGCTTGGTATGAAATTGTTGTTTTCTTCTTTGTCGTTTAAATTCTTGTTGATGTACATCTTTCCCGGAAAACCAGCCCGCCACTCTATAAATAAATCCCCAGAATCTGGCGACTATGTAAATAACTAAAATGGAAATAATTAAAAATTTGAAAAACATAATTACTTGTGCTTTTTTACAAATATCTATTAATTAGCTGAGACCAGCATGGTGGCGAAAGCTTTTTTTAAAGGATGATTTATTTATAATCTAAATTTTAACCTTAAAATAATGGAGTTCTAACATAGAACATCACTTATTTGAATAACATTTTGGGATAATTAGGTGTTTTTTCCTTTTTCCATTCGATGAAAAAGAACGAAAAAATCTCTGTCTTCAAAGAGGTTTTCCAAGAAAAAAAATTCATGATCTGGAAAGTTTTCCCACTAAGGACTAGAGATAGATTTTCAGTACCTTTCACATTAGTCCACACTATTTTGAAGACATTTTCCTTTAAACATTATTTTTTAAGCAAAAGCAATTAAAAGCATATTTACATTTTTAAAATTAAAATATAAAGGTTTGAGAATTAAAGAGTTAATTCGGGTGAGAACGAAAATCTGGCGGGGAGGTGCTATGGACATAAGAGAGGAACAGCTCCACTGCGGGCTAAGATTTTCTTGATTTTTTGACGGTCGGCCGCAGCCGTTCGTTTTTTATCTGGAAACAATGACCATAATAATTCTATATATTTATTAGTATAAAATTCCTTCTATTGTAAAACATTGAAATAAGTAGTAATTCAACATTAACTGTGTATTACTTTGCTATAAAAGACTGATAGTGAGATTACTTTTTCTCGGAAATAATTGAATACGGTGTGGAGCACCCGTTGTGGAGCACTGGTGCTTCAAGTTTTATTAAATAAATTCTGACTTCAAAGTAAAAAAATAAAAAAGCCTGCCGATTTAAAATCAGCAGGCTTTTTTATACAATTATCCATCTCCTTTCTAACCTATCTACTTAAGTATAAGTTTCTTTCAGAGTAAATTTGATAGAAAAACTCATCTCTTAAATCATCTATGAAATAGATGGCTTCACCAGTAGATTTCATTTCCGGACCTAATTGTTTGTTTACATTAGGGAATTTGTTAAAAGAGAATACCGGGATTTTAATGGCATAACCTTTTTTGGTTGGTTTAAAATCAAAATCAGTAACCTTCTTATCTCCCAACATCACCTTAGTTGCGTAATTTACATACGGCTCACCATAGGCTTTACAAATGAAAGGAACAGTTCGGGATGCTCTTGGATTAGCCTCAATGATATATACTTTGTCGTCTTTTATGGCAAATTGTATATTCAAAAGACCTACCGTATCAAGCGCCAGGGCGATTTTTCGGGTATAATCCTCAATCTGATGGATGATTAAGTCCCCAAGGTTGTATGGAGGTAATACGGCATAAGAGTCACCAGAGTGAATTCCGGCAGGCTCAATGTGCTGCATGATACCGATGATGTAAACATTTTCTCCATCACAAATGGCATCTGCTTCAGCTTCGATTGCCCCATCAAGGAAATGATCTAACAGAATTCGGTTGTTAGGTATTTTCTTTAATATATCTACCACATGCTCTTCCAATTCTTCCTCATTGATCACAATCTTCATGCTTTGTCCTCCAAGCACGTAAGAAGGTCTTACCAATAGAGGGAAGCCGATTTCCTTGCAAGCTTCAAGTGCTTCATCAGCATTTTCTGCTACACCAAACTCTGGATAAGGAATGTCATTTTTCTTCAATAAATCGGAGAAACTTCCTCTGTCTTCAGCAAGGTCCAGCGCTTTATAACTGGTACCGATAATCTTCACGCCATATCTTTCCAGTTTTTCAGCAAGTTTAAGAGCGGTTTGTCCTCCAAGCTGAACAATTACACCTTCTGGTTTTTCATGTTCAATTATTTCATAGATATGCTCCCAGAATACCGGCTCAAAATATAATTTATCAGAAATATCAAAATCTGTGGAAACAGTTTCAGGGTTACAGTTGATCATAATGGTTTCGTAACCAGCTTCTTTTGCGGCTAGCACACCATGCACACAACAATAGTCAAATTCAATTCCCTGACCAATTCTGTTTGGTCCTGCTCCTAATACAATGATTTTCTTTTTGTCAGAAGAAACTGATTCATTCTCTTCATCGAAAGCAGAATAATAATATGGCGTTTGTGCTTCAAATTCTGCTGCACAGGTATCAACAAGTTTCCACACCCTGTTGATTCCCATAGATTTCCTTTTATTATAAACTTCGCTTTCCAGGCAATGAAGCAGGTGAGCAATTTGCCTGTCGGCATATCCTTTTTGCTTTGCCAATCGCATCAATTCTTCCGGAATACTTTCCAGGGTATATCCTTTTATTTCCTGCTCCAAATGAACCAGTTCTTCAATTTGGTTCAGGAACCACTTGTCAATCTTGGTAAGTTTGAAAATGGTTTTTCTGGAAATACCCAGTTTTAGCGCATCATATATTCTGAAAATTCTGTCCCAGCTCGGGTGCTCCAATGAATCAAGGATTTGTTCCTGTTTGGTCCATTCCCTGCCATCGGCTCCCATTCCATTTCTGTTAATTTCCAGTGACTGACAGGCTTTTTGCAGGGCTTCCTGGAAATTTCTACCAATTCCCATTACCTCTCCCACGGCCTTCATCTGAAGTCCTAATTTTCTGTCAGCTCCAACAAATTTGTCGAAATTCCATCTTGGTATTTTTACAATTACATAATCAAGTGTAGGTTCGAAGAATGCAGAAGTACTTCCTGTAATTGCATTTTTAAGTTCGTCAAGGTTATATCCTATGGCTAATTTGGCGGCAATTTTTGCAATAGGATATCCTGTTGCTTTTGAGGCCAGAGCCGAAGATCTAGAAACCCTTGGGTTGATTTCAATTCCCACAATTGAATCGTCTTCCGGGTTAACGGCAAACTGCACATTACAACCTCCGGCAAATTTACCAATACCATTCATCATTTTAATGGCAAGGTCCCGCATGTGTTGGTAAACGGTATCTGGAAGGGTCATGGCAGGTGCAACTGTAATAGAGTCACCAGTATGCACACCCATAGGATCGAAATTCTCAATTGAGCAGATAATGATCACATTTCCAGCTCCATCTCTCAATAACTCCAACTCATATTCTTTCCATCCTAAAATACTTTGCTCAATGAGTACTTCATGAACAGGACTGGCATGTAAACCTCTGGTAAGAGCGGTTTCAAATTCTTCTTTATTATGTACAAATCCGCCACCGTAGCCTCCAAGCGTGAAGGAAGGACGGATAACCAACGGGAATCCAATTTCCTGGGCAATTTCTTTTCCTTCTAAAAATGATTTTGCAGTTCGCCCTTCGCATACATTTACGTTCAACTCAAGCATTTTCTTTCTGAATAGCTCTCTGTCTTCCGTAGTTTGTATAGCATTGATATCTACACCGATGATTTCAACTCCAAAATCTTCCCAAATTCCTGCTTCCTGGCAATCAATAGCGAGGTTTAATGCAGTTTGTCCTCCCATGGTGGGTAGCACTGCATCAATTTTATGCTTTTTGAGGATTTCAATAATGTATTTTTTCTCGAGAGGCTTGAGGTAAATATTATCAGCAGTTACACTGTCTGTCATGATAGTTGCAGGATTCGAGTTAATTAAGGTAACTTCAATCCCTTCTTCTCTCAATGATCTGGCAGCTTGTGACCCTGAATAATCGAATTCGCAAGCCTGACCAATAATGATTGGTCCACTTCCTATAATTAAAACTGATTTTAATTCTTTATTTCTCGGCATATTCTGGAATGAATTTGTATTTACAAATTGGGGTAAGCCCAAATTGTCTGCAAAGGTAGGAGGTAAGATTTGCTTTTAAAAGCCAATAAGTGAATTAAAGTGTAAATCCTGATATAAGTAAAAATAAAGGGGTGTTAAAGGAAAAAGTTGATTGCTGGTTTTGTATGGGTAATAATGGTTTTTTATTTTAAAATTTTACAAAAAAAATAATGATAGAATAAAATTCTATCATTTTATTCCATTCGAATATTATTAATTCCCTCTGGCTCCTGTAATCTTCCTGATTACTTCTTTGAATTGTCCTAATCTGTATTCTTCCTGCATATTTGTTGTGTAAGAAAAAGATGAGGTAATAATTGAGTTTCAAATAGAAGAAAATAAATATGAGGTCAGTGAATTTGAGTTAGAGCGTGTTTAAAATTTAGGTTTTCAAGCGAAAACGTCCAGTTTTGAGTTCTCACGAAAAAAGAAAATTTTTGAATAGCAGCGCTATTTGGAAATTTTATTTTGAAGTGAGGTTTCATAAATGGGCGTTTGCAGCGAAACAGTTAAAATTTAAACATGCTCTTAATGAGATTTTGGGAAAATTAAAGAAATAGGAATTTATAGTTTGGGTTTTTAGTTTTCGTAATGGTAAAAGTGGGTATCCTTGATGCCCACTTTTCTTTATTTATTCATTTCCAAAATGAATTCAGGAGTAACGGGATCACCTTTGAAAAAATCACCTCTTTTCCCTTTGCTTAATGCCCACCTGTCCAGCCAGGAGATTCCCCAGTCTCCGAATTTTGTTACTTCTTCCTGATAGGCCGTGTCAGTAAGTACAGTTTCCTGGGATACAAATTCATACTGGTGTTTTTGAAACATTTCCACCAATTCATCCATATAATGTGCATTGAGTAAACTGGCATGGACCAGTAAAGTTTGTGCTATATTTCTGCCAAATAAATTGGTTGACATGTTTTCGTAGAATATTAATTTCTCCTCCATGTAATCGATATAGTTTTCCCCAATGCGTTTCATGAGTTCAGAATCCTGATTTTTATAAGCCATGCTATAAGCCTTGGCGAAGAGATAATCCTCATTATCGATAGTGACTGGAGCTTCAGTATAATTATTTTCCGCGAGGAATTTTTTCAGGGAATCAGTATGTTCTTTATCCAACCCACTTCTCAAATAAGGATGCCGGAAATACTTTACTTTCGTGTTATATTTTTTGGCCAGTTTCTTAGTTACTTTTTCACCTTTTATAATATCCTCGGTGAATTCCTGGAAAGTAACTTTGTGGTAGTTCAGGTGTGAGTAAGTATGGTTGCCAAATTCCAGTCCATTTTCCAACCATAATTCCAATAATTCAACTTTGGATTGATTCAGTTTTCCGTTCGGATATAATTTCCTTTCATTTACATACCCAATGGCAGGAATGCTGTTTTTGGTGAATGTATCAATCAATTTTTGAGTTATTTCCAAATCATGATCCTTGCTTTGAAGGGCATAAGGAACAGTGGGCAAATCATCTACGGTGATACAAACTTGCTTTTTTTGAGCGATAGCGTTGGTAAAAATAGCAATTAATAAGACACTAAGCAGGATTTTCATTTGAGTTGAAAGTTTAAATGTTTAAAATCAACTTAAAGTTACGTTATGAAAATTTAGAAACAGGTAAAATTTTTCCTTTTGTGGAATAAAAAAAACCGAACAAAATCATGTCCGGTTTTAAGGATTAATCTGAAAGACTTATGAGGAAATCCAGATGATTGTTAGGTATTTTTAAAATTTTGATTGGTATTCACAATTACTATTCTATAGATGACAGGTTTGATCCTGCCAATACTTTTAAGGCTAAGGCCAGTGTCCTTACTTTTGCCCCATCTTTTCCTTCTCCTTCAATCATGACTGTATAAATTCCGGCAGCAATTTCCTTTTCCGCACTGATTTCTATTTTTGCTGGTGTTTCAAAGGAGATTGGAGTAATCACCTTCACATTTAGCCCTTCCGGAAGAGATCCGATTTTTAGACTAAAATCTGCTTTTTTGTAGAATTTTGAGGCTAATACTTTTATTTCTTTCTCCTGGGTTTCTCCTGCTTTCAATTCGATATTGTAATCTTCCAGCGTTAATTTAATGCCATCTTTTACACTCATTTTCTGTGCCTGGACGGCAAAAGAGAAAATTAATAAAATGAAGGGTAATACAAATTTTAGATTTTTCATGAGTATCAGGGTTTTTCAATCGTTCCGGAGAAATTGTGCTAACCATCCGTATATAACATGCTAACCATCCGTATATAACAATGATGATCTCTAAACCTTCGGATTCAAAATTGAATTGAAGAAAATTTATTCACTGAAAACAAAAGAAAAGTCATAATTTCAAAAATGCTTATAAATGTCTCTGAAGGCGGGTTTTTGGCATGAAATGAACAGATATGTCATCATTGGAATTTTTCTGGCACGAACGGATCGGGCTAACCGAAGAGGTTTCCAATAAATTTTATGATTTGCCAACTGATGAAAAGGCATAAAAACAACAATGCTAAAAATGCAAAAACAACGATTAAGATTATGTTTTTTCCGCTACCCTGGTATTTCCCTTTTTCGAGGTGGTCTTTTAACAATTTGTAATTTCTGGTGTTGGCTTTGAAGGCAAAATCGAACAGGTCTCCAATGAAGGGAATTGAACCAATAAGAAAATCAAGGAAAATATTGCCCAGCATCATAATGGCAAGTTTTCCACTTATTTTATATTTCACTGAGGAAATGACCAACAAGCCAGAAATACATAAAGTAATAAAATCACCAATTCCGGGAATGAGGCCCAGGATGGGATCAAGCCCGAATTTGAAACCCAGCACAGGAAACCGGAAGGAACTATCCATCACTTTGGTGATATTTTCAATCCATTTGATTTCCTGAAAATTATTTTCCTGAGTTGGCTTATCCACAAAAGTTGTGTTTTTAATTTTCCTTTCTTCAATTTTACGAATTTTCATTAAATAACTTCATTATTGTGAATTATATTTAGCTGATTTTTGAGATAACCTGAAAGGAGATGAGAAAACTGGAAATGCACGAATTGGAGAGAATTTCTGTAGAGGAATTCAAATCGAAAGAAAAAAATCCTATAGTTTTAGTGTTGGATAATGTGCGTAGTATGAATAACGTAGGTTCGGCATTTAGAACTGGTGATGCTTTTTGTGTAGAAAAAATTTGTTTATGTGGAATCACCGGAAAACCTCCACACAGGGATATTAATAAAACTGCACTTGGAGCAACTGATTCAGTAGATTGGGAACATTTTGAAACTACCGTGGGCGCATTGGAGAAATTGAAAAAGGAGGGCTATAAAATAGCGGTAATAGAGCAGGTGGAAGGTGCTGTTTCTCTTGAGAATTTCCAGTTGGAAACCGGGGATAAATATGCACTGGTTTTTGGAAATGAGGCATTTGGTGTAGAGGATGAAGTATTACCCCATGCCGATTTTTGCCTGGAAATTCCACAGTTTGGCACCAAGCATTCTTTAAACATTTCGGTGAGTATTGGGGTGGTGCTGTGGCATATGGTTCGGCAAATTTTATAATAACAGAAGAATTTTTTAATCTAAAATGAATGGAATGGTAAATTCAAAATTCCTGAGACTATTTGTTGGTTTTGCTACTCTCTTCATTTTGGGCGGGTTTAAATATCTGCCAGATGAAAATATTAAGCTGGAGTATGATATAATCAAAGGGAAAAACAAAATTGGGGAATTAAATGCCACCCAAAAAAGGATAGGAGATGAAATGATTTATGCTATTGATAGCAAAGTAGTCATTTCCTTTTTGTTTGAATTGAATATTCAGTTTAAATATGATAGTAAATTCGAAAAAGATTACCTGACCTGGTCAGATTTCAGTAATATGACCAATGATAAGGAAAGAGAGTCAACTGAAATTACCTGGGAAAAACACAGGTACAAAGTGAAAACAGATAAAAAAGAGTCCTACCTCAGTAAATCCCAAATCGCCTATACACTTTCTAAAATGTATTTTAAAGAACCAGTTGGGAAGACTATGGTTTTCTCCGAGCGGTTTGCCGAATATCTTACAATTTCGGAAATTGAGGCCCATGTATATGAACTCACACTTCCTGATGGAAAGAAAAATATTTATACGTTTGAAAATGGAATTTGTAAGGAAGTAAAAGTTGATCATACTCTTGCCACCTTTTACTTTAGGTTAAAAAAGTAGCCTTACTGATTTTTTTAGTAAATGGTAGTCAGGTTTTGGTAATATTGTTCTTCTGCCTTTAAAATAGATTTCACAAGGTTTTTGGTTAGCCTGATATTTTTTTTTCTCAACCTTCTTTGAACTGTACCGGCAATATTACTGGTATTGATAATACATTTCTGAGTGTAGGTTAAGGTATTGTAATAATTGGCCTTTTCCCTGAGTACCTCAAAAATTTCATTGATGGAGATCAGACTTCTTAATGGGGTAGAAAGATTTCTGAAAGTATTTAGTGCGGTGTTTTCCTGGGTGTTAATTGCAGTGTTCATAATTTAATTGTTTTAGTGAAGACTGCTACTAAATAAATGGCGGAAACCGTAAGGGATTTACGGAGCTGAAAAAATTTCAGGAAATTACATTTACACTCCAGATAATCCAGCCATAAAAGCCAAACCTTATAAATCGCACACTTGCAAACTTGAAGTACTTTAAATAACTGTAATTTAGAGAGCCGGATAAAGTGCTGACTAAGGCAAAGGGGAGTGGGGTGACTGCGGAAATCAGGATAAGAAATCCTCCATATTCATCATAATATTTCAGGTATTTTCTTGCGGTATTGCTTTTTAAAACTCTTTGCATTAAAAAAGTATTGCTCAGTGTTTTTCCTGCTACAAATGCCAGAATGCCTCCGAAATAGGAAATCAGGGTAAGTAGCATTATTTTCTCAATAAATAAAATGATATTTTCTTCCAATGCCCAAATCATGAAAAATTCCGGGGGAATAAGCCCCATAAATGTTTCTGATAGAAAGAAAAGGCTATACACAAGAAAAGGTTTATCAGAAAGGGGCTCAAAAAACTCTTCGAGATATTCATTAATATAAGTTTTTGCCAATAGGAAAATAAGGATAATAAAAAGGAAACTCAAAAAACCTTTTCCTAAAGCCTTATAAATAAACCTTTTCTTTGCCTTATCCATAATTAGTTATACAGGTGCTGAATTATGGCTAAATGTAATACCATTTCTGGATAGTTCATCCAAAACAGGATTGTAAATCTCTGGGGTGATGGGAATATGAACACCTGAGAGATTAATCTTGTCGGTAAGAATAAGCTTAGTGGCAATGCCAAGTGGCAAACCAACTGTTTTTGCCATGGCTGTATTTACGGCATCATCCCCGATCACCACCACGGAAGAAGTTTTTCGCTGTTTTATCCCTTTCTGTTCAAAAATAAACTGATGCCACATGACGATCATGTCTTTGTCGTTAGGCTGCAAGGTCCATTTCTTTTCTAAAATATGTTGAAGGATCTGCGCTGGTGTAGCATTTTTCAGCCCTACTTTTGTATGCTCAAAAATCCCGAGCCATTGTAATTTCTCAATAATTGGCGAATCCTGGTCGAGGTGCAGATAATGCATCAATTTCAATTCCACCGAATCGTGCGGATTGTAACTGAGAAAAGAATTTATAAAATCTCTGTGGGTCATATTTTCAGAACCTTCCATAATGTAGGAATCGTCAGTAGCGCCTAATTTCACAAAAACATCCCAGGCTCTGCAAAATCCGGGTCTTCTCAAAGTACCTCTGTAAATAGTGGGAATTCCCCCAAGATTATAGACGTCCAGGTATTTTAAGGAATCCCGGTTGGCATAGCCTTCAAATCTTCCATAACCCTCAATTTCAATGATTTCAGTTCTTCGGAAAAGCCTGTGATAGGGAATATATTTAAACTGTCCTTCCTGAATAAATTTCACTGTTCCCTGCCCTGCTAAAACTACATTCCGGGGATTCCAGGTAAATTTATAATTCCAGGGATTATTGTCACTTTCCGGAGCAACCAACCCTCCTGTAAAAGATTCAAAATTTAGCATTCTTCCACCTCCATTCCTGATTTCATCAATTTCTTTCATAGCGGAAAGGTGATCCAGGCCGGGGTCCAGTCCAATTTCATTTAATAATAAAACGCCATTTTCTTTCGCTTCCTTTTCCATGGCTTTTATTTCAGGAGAAACGTAGGAGGCAGTCACCAGATGTTTCTTGTGTTTTAAGCAAGAAGTAGCTACAATGGGATGAAATCTGGCTGGGAGCATGGAAATTACCAAATCCACATCCTGAATTTCCTGCTCTCGCTGTTGCTCATTATTGACATCGAATTTGATAATATTTACATTGGCACTCCCCACTTTGCTTTTCACCATTTCAGTATCCTGATCCCCAATGGTGAGCTGCCATTGATGTACCTGGCTTTGTTCTAATAAATATTTTATGAGAACAGAAGCTGAGCGCCCAGCTCCAATAAGAAAGATTTTTTTAGACATGTGTTGTTGTTTTGAACTCTGGATACTCCTGGCATATGGAGTTTCCGGAATTTTGGTTAATGAATGTGTGAGTTAATTATATTGGTGATAGATTCAGGTATCTGATTAATGTTTCCCATTGGCCTGGGTTGATTCAGTGAGATACTTAATCTTTGCCATAAATTCCTCCTTGGACTGATCATATTCCGGAGTAAGACTTTTCTTTTCGGGAAAATCCTCCACATGTAAAGTAGAAGTAGGAAAGGCAAATCTCACATTTAATTTTTCAGCCAATTTGATAATTTCCAGCATAACTTCTCCTCTGGATTGTAATTCTTCTGTCCAGGTGGGAACTGCAAAAAATATGTAAAAAAGAATATCCAGTGAAGATGCTCCAAAGGTATTTAAATGGATTTCATAATAGTCTTTTCTTGTTTTAGGATGCTTGATAACAATTTGTTTAAGGCCTTCAATAAACACTTCAATAAGATCGGGTGGTGTGTCATAAGTAATAGCAATTGAAGTTCTAAACCTTCTGTAAACACGCATTCCCATATTATCTACCGTCATATCCGCAATATTTCCATTGGGAATGGAAACTACCGAATTATGGAAAGTCCGAATTCGGGTAGACCGGAAACCCACTTCTTCCACGGTCCCGTCAACTCCTTCAGAAACAATCCAGTCACCAATGGTGAAAGGGCGATCAATAAATATCATGAGTGAACCAAATAAGTTTTTGAGCGTATCCTGAGCTGCCAGAGCAAAAGCCAAACCTCCGATTGATATACCTGCTAATATTCCCGTGATGTCAAATTCGAGGTTTTGGAGGATAAATAAACCTCCTCCCACAATTACAAATAATTTGAGTGATTTTCGGAGAAGAGGAACAATCTGGTCATCCAGTGAAGTTTCGGTTTTTTTGGTAGCTTTTTCAAGATAAAAGCAAAAAACATCAATGAGCCTGTAAACCACTACAATAGCGAAAAATGGTTGTAGAGCTCGCATGAATTTAATGATGTATTGCGATAAAGTAATTGGAAACTGCAGGATTGGGAAAACCAGTGAGGCAAAAATGATAATGACTAAGAAACTTAAAGGTTTGGCGACCGGAGCAATAAATTTATTGGCAATCTGATCGCCCTTAAATTTGATTAACAGTCTTAGAATTAGTTTCTCAAATATAAATGTGAATATTTTGTGGCCAATAAAGCAGAAAAAAATGATTAGCCAAAGACCGATATGTTGCCATAAATAAAGCCCTAAATACTTTTTGCTGGTGAGTTTCCCCTTTTTTCCCAGTTTATTGGCAATCTCTAATAATTCACTGGTTCCGTAAGGATAAATTTCTTCGTGTATTTCATCAATTTTTGAAACGGTATACCTTGAATAAAGCCATTTGTTTCCCACTTTACTCAGGTAAATTTGGGGAAAAGCAGCAACTACTGTATAAGTATTCTGATTATTTTTTAAGGTATCCCTATAATTCGGATCGTAAGGAACCATATCCGTGTCAATATAGTGGCCTGATCCATCATAAATTTGTTTGAGCTTAATCGTTAGTGCTATCAATTCTTCCTGGGAAACTTCGGTACCATCGAGTGCTTTAGCAGAAAGTTCGGGATTATAAGATTCATCCTGAAGGAATTTTAATTGAGTTATTACACTGGCCTGAGGGGAGGAGAGGTCAACATTTCCGGAATCCTTTTGGGCAAAAACTGGCTGAACCAAGCCTCCTAAAATAAAAATTAGAAATAAAATGCGTGAATAATTGGTCATCTCTTAAATTGAATTTTTTTTAAAATTACCTATTCAAAATTGAATTAAAGGGCATTTTTTTAAGAAATTAAAAAAGATTTTTCAGTTTTTTTTCTAATCCTCTCCTTGATATACCATATAATTAAATTCTTACCGTTCTAAATGGAATTAATAAAGATAATTAGTAATAATTTTAGGATTTCTGTACATAATGGTCTGATTTATGATAAGTTAACGATTGTTAATTTCTGTCCATTTTAGAAGATATCTTTCCTCTTTATCCAAAGTCAAAGTACAGGATTCTATAATGGCTAAAACTATTAGGCAAACTACTGATCAATAAAATTTAATCCAGGAAAATTGATAAAATGATTACGAAAAATCTAAGTGGAAAATCCAATTGGTTGAGACAAGGGAGGTATGTTCTTTTATGTACTTTTTTTGTTGGCTTATGCCAGTCATCCCAATTATTTGCGCAAAGAATGCTCATTGGGCTTAAAGGGGGTGTTAATTACACCCAGGCCGATCCTACTAAAAGCTTTTCTTCTGTAGTATTCACCCAGGCTCCTCTGGAAGACACTCATAAAAGAGTCTATAGCGAACAGTTTGATAACAGAGGTACACAATTTGGTATAGCCTTAACATTTGAATATACCAATTTCTTCGGAGTGAGTTTTGAACCAACCTACTCCCAATACAATTATGGATTCAAAAACAGCTACCTATGGCAGGCTACAGAAGGCTTTGAGTCTGTTGCCATTGAGTATAACCACAACCAAAAACTTAATTATATTGAATTACCACTTTTTTTCAGGTTTAGTTTTTCACAAGGTCCTGTAATACCTTATCTGCAGGTTGGCGGGTTTTATAATGTCTTACAAAATGCATCAAAATCTGTAAATACCACTCAACTTGATCTAGCGGCTGGAGGGTTCGATGAACTCAATGGAGATGAAAATGATGTAGGGATTACGCATTTGATGGATAATAAATTATACGGATTAGCAGGAGCTGTTGGGATTTCAATTAATTTACCTCATGTGAGAGTTTCCTTGGAAGGAGCTTACAGGTATGGGATGAACAATGTGGCAAACGAATATACCAGGTTTTCAGATCCGAGATCTTCTACTATTCACTTCGATGTATTGGATGACACTAGTTTAAGAAATATGCAATTTTCTCTGGTTTGTCATTTCCCTATCAACTTCGGAATGGGCGGGAATGGTACCAAAAATACCAGATACGTGGTCCCTTACGATATGAGGAGGTTTAAAGATGAAGGATCAAGAAAATAAAAATTAACTACCTAAAATGTTTACTACTACAATGGATAATAAAGTCTTATTTCTGTATCTGGGTTTGTTTTTGGCCATTTTTGGATGTAGCTCAGATGTAGAGGAAGTAGAACCAAACAATAGATTTACAAAAATTTATAACAATGAGAATTTTGATGATTCCTTTTACGCTTTGGATGTAAAGCAGACAGCAGATGGAGGGTATTTAATATTAGGGAGAAAGGAATTAGAAGATTCACCTTATGGAGGAGCTTATGTAATAAAAACTGATGATGAAGGAAATTATCAGTGGGAAGCAATTCCTACCCTCGATTTCAGAAATCCGGTGCCAAATCTAGTATTTATTGATGGTGCGTATCACTTCGTATGTATGACTGGAGTTGATGGAGTTTTAGCCAAAGTGAATGAGGATGGTAAAACAATTGATTTGGCAAGACCCTACGCTGATGTTACCTTGCCTTTACATGCTTCAGCAACGAGTGATGGAGGCTTGTTAATTTTAGGATACGATCAAGGAGCAGAAGAATCTTCACTTTCAAAAATTGGATCAGATAAGAGTTTTACCTGGCAGACCAGGTATGCTATTCTGGAAGATCAAAATGAAGCTATTTTTGATCATATGTTTTATGTAAATAAGCGGTTACCATTTTTCACTGGCTCTTTGGAAGAAGGAGGTTATTTTATGAATGGTTTTTCTGATTTTACCCTTTCTGTGGAATTTGTTGATGCGGGTGGAGGAAAACAGGGTGCTGTTCAAGGTTTTAGGGATGAAGGAACAGTGAGTTCTCTTGTACATCTTTCTGGTAATCAGTTTAGCCTGTCAAAATATTCGTACACGCAAAATTTTGTTTTGCCTTTAACAGAATTTGATCCAACAACTGTAAATAATATAAAGGATCTGGAGGGAAATGAATTTCCCGAAATTGCGCCTGAACCAGATGTTAGAGTATTAAGGCAAACCATTAATGGTAATAGCTATTTAATATATGCCGCAAATTCTAAAAGCAACCAAATTGTTTTGTATGCTTATGATGAGGCTAAACTTATTGAAAATGGAGGTGAGTTTGCCTATGTAGGTACCACCAGAGTTGGGTTTTCCGATAGGTTTGAAATTGCAAATATAATCCCGACTGAGGACGAAGGATTGGCTATTGCGGCTACAACATATTTAGGAGGGAGGTTCTCCCGTTTGGCTTTATTTAAGCTATCCCCTGGTGATTTAAGAAAACTGGCTGGTTTATAATTAACTACAGAAAGAACTTTAGTACGAAGCCTTCAGGTGAAAACCTGGAGGCTTTTTGCTTTTTGGAGTTAAAGATTTTTTTGGGATTATTGCTGGAAAGATGAATTATGAAATTTTTGTTTTTCGGGGTTTAAATCATTTAAATTTTCGATTTTAGTAAAAGCCGTAAATCGTTTTCCATATTATCTGAATAAACAATATTTGATTTTCCCGGAAAAGGCAATAACTGTTGGTTAAATCAAATAACCCATTTCAACTGAAAAGAATTAAAATGAACAGGATAAATTTAAAAAAACTACAAAAGGATGATCAACTAAGTTTTTTTGCTGTAGATGCTATAATGCTGGTGTTGGTGGGCTTAAACCTTTTATTAATAATTGTGGAATGGGTTTATTCATTTCAAATAATTCAGGATCTTTTAATTGAGTATTTTCCTAATGTTTTTGAGTTTTATACCACCTATGTACATGAGCATTTTTTGATTTATGATCTTCTATTTATCGTTATATATATAATTGAGTTTTCAATAAGATGGGTAATTGCCATAATCCGGAAAACGTATCATAGCTGGTTTTTTTATCCCTTCATTCACTGGTATGATGTATTGGGATGTTTCCCAATGGATTCTTTAAGGTTTTTCAGGTTTCTAAGAGTCTTTTCTATGGTTTACAGACTGGAAAGGATGGGAGTGATCAATCTCTCAAATACTTATTTGTTTAAATTAATCAGAAAATATTATAGAATTTTTGTGGAAGAGGTTTCAGATGCAGTAGTTATCAATGTAATTGATGATATGAAACACCAGGTCAGTGCCGGGAGCCCAATTGTGAACAGAGTAGTGGATGAAGTAATTTCCCCTCATAAAGAAGAAATAAAAATATGGATTACTTCCAGGGTAGATCTATTGGTTTCTGACCTTTATGAAGAAAATAAAGTGGAACTAAAGGCTTATGTAGATAAGTTGATCAAAGGATCTATGGAAAAGAATTCGGAGATAATGACTCTGGAGCTTGTTCCTGTAGTTGGTCATGTTATCACTTCAAAGATCGAAAAGGCCATTAGTGATATTGTTTTCAATGTCATAAATGGGGCAATTGAAGACTTTTCTGAAAATAAACAACAGATTATCGATTTATTAGGGGAAAAAATATTTGAAGCATTAATTTATGCCACCAGAGACGAAGAAATGAAGAACTTGAGTTTTGAGATTTTTTCAGGAACTTTGGAAATCGTAAAGGAAAAGGTGGGAGAAAAGATGTGGAAACTGGAAGAAATAACAGAGAAGCAGAGTGAATTAAGAAGGGAATTAGAAAAAGAGGACAATTTAGAAGAAGCAAAGGAATAGTATACGAAATGAAGGTTTATTTAGATAATGCCGCCACCACAAAAGTAAGTGAGGAGGTTTTGGCAGAAATGTTACCAGTTTTGAAAAATAACTTTGGTAACCCATCATCTACTCATTCATATGGAAGGGAGGCAAGGGTACTGATAGAAAAATCAAGGAAAAAAATCGCAGAATTATTGAATGTCACTCCTTCGGAAATATATTTCACTTCGGGGGGAACGGAATCGGATAATACTGTTTTAAGAGGATGTGTAAAGCACCTTGGTATTAAAAATGTGATTTCCAGTAAATTAGAGCATCATGCAGTTTTACATACCCTTGAAGACTTGGAAAATGCTGGAGAGATTAACCTGAGCTTTGTGGAGTTTGATGAAAATGGAAATATTATTCTTGAAAGTTTAGAAGCACTATTAAAAAACAACAAGAACGCTTTAGTCTCTTTGATGCACGGAAACAATGAGATTGGAAACATTAATCCATTAAAGGAAATTGGAGAGTTATGCCAGGAGCATGGAGCGATTTTTCATTCCGATACGGTTCAGACTATCGGACACTTTAATATTAATTTACAAAATATAGACATAAATTATATAGTAGGATCTGCGCATAAGTTTCATGGTCCGAAGGGAGTTGGTTTTTTGTATGCAAGGAAGGATTCAAAATTACCTGCCTATATCAGTGGAGGAGGGCAGGAAAGAAATTTAAGAGGAGGAACTGAAAATGTATATGGAATTGTAGGAATGGCAAAGGCCTTTGAATTGGCCATTACAAATTTGGAAGAGGAAAAGGCTTATATTGAAGGTCTAAAGCAAAGAATGCTGGAAGGGTTAAGGGAAAATATTCCAGGCATCTCCTTTAATGGCGATTCTGCCAACCTTGGAAAGAGTCTTTATACGGTGCTGAATGTAAGTATTCCTCCTTCGGAAAAAAACGGATTATTACTTTTTAATCTTGATTTGGCTGGTATTTGTGTTTCTGGAGGAAGTGCCTGTGCCAGTGGTGCTCAAACAGGCTCTCATGTGTTAAGAGCATTGGAAACTAACCCCAATAATGGAGTGATCAGGTTTTCATTTAGCAAGTATAATACAATTGAGGAAATCGATTTTACGATAGGCCAGTTGAAACGGATTTTAACCTGAATGCAGCAGTATTAAAATTTTATTAAAAATAATTCAGTCCGGGTTTGCAATAATAATTTTATTGTCTACATTTGCACTCCATTTAAGAGAAACTATGCTTATTAATACATAAGCAAAAGTCTCAAAAAGTAGATCATATATTTGTTGATAGGGTACAAAAGGTTGAGAAGTATAGGCAAATAGCTTTTGCTATGCCGTAGCTTTTACTAAATTTTATAAAAATATGTTACAGCCGAAAAGAACAAAATTCAGGAAAAAGCAGAAAGGAAGGGTGCGTGGAATCGCCCAAAGAGGTCATGAAATTTCTTTTGGTAGCTTTGGAATTAAGGCATTGGAAATTGGATGGTTAACATCAAGACAAATTGAAGCTGCCAGGATTGCACTTACAAGGGCTATGAAAAGGGAAGGTCAGGTTTGGATTAGAATATTTCCTGATAAGCCTGTTACTAAAAAACCAGCAGAGGTAAGGATGGGTAAAGGAAAGGGATCTCCTGAATATTGGGTAGCACCAGTTAGACCTGGAACGATTTTATTTGAGGCAGACGGTGTGAGTTTGGAAACTGCAACAGAAGCATTAAGACTCGCTGCTCAAAAATTGCCTATTAAAACCAAAATGGTTGTAAGAAGAGATTATTAAGAAGGACTAATTATGAAAAATTCTGAAATAAAAGGGCTTTCAATTGAAGAGATAAAAGAGAAGATATCTTCTTCAGAAAAGAATTTGCAAAGTATGAAGTTTGCTAATGCAATTTCTCCTATAGAAAATCCACTTCAAATTAAGGATGTGAGGAGGTTTATTGCCAGATTGAAGACTGAACTACATAATAGGGTAGTTGCAGATGTTGCTGATAAGGCTAAAAGTGGAGAGCTTACAAATTTTAATGCGAGAGAATTTCTTTCAAAAACAAATTTAGATTCTCCTTTGAATTTGGCTAAAATCAAGAGAATAATTGCAGATTCAAAGAATTAGTTTAATCCTTAATTAGCAACAAGAAATGGAAGAAAGAAATTCAAGAAAAGAAAGGATAGGTGTTGTGACCAGCAATAAGATGGATGCATCAATTGTAGTGTCTGTGGTAAGGAAGGTGAAACACCCAATTTATGGAAAGTTCATGACTAAGACTAAAAAGTTCATGGCCCATGACTCTAATAATGATTGCAATATTGGAGATAGAGTAAGAATTATGGAAACCAGACCTTTGAGTAAAAGGAAAAGGTGGAGATTGATCGAAATCATCGAAAAAGCAAAATAATTTTTGCTCAGTGTTATTTCAATATAGTTTGAGTAAAAAATAATAAGATTTTATAAAAATGGTACAGCAAGAGTCAAGATTAAATGTGGCTGATAATAGTGGGGCAAAGGAAGTATTATGTATCAGGGTGCTTGGAGGCACCGGAAAAAGATATGCCTCTATTGGTGATAAGATTGTGGTTTCTGTAAAGTCAGCGCTTTCTTCCAGTAATGTAAAAAAAGGCACTATTTCTAAGGCAGTGGTTGTAAGAACGAAAAAGGAGATAAGAAGAAGGGATGGTTCTTATATCAGGTTTGAGGATAATGCTGCGGTATTACTAAATGCCAACGATGAGCCAAGAGGGACCCGTATTTTTGGGCCGGTTGCTCGTGAATTGAGGGAAAAACAGTTTATGAAAATCGTTTCATTAGCACCTGAAGTTTTATAATTATGAAGTCTGTTAAGATAAGAAAACTACACCTTAAGAAAGGGGATAAAGTAGAAGTAATTGCGGGAAACCATAAGGGTAAAAAGGGGCTTGTATTAGAAGTGCTACGCAAAAATAACCGTGCAATTGTAGAAGGAGTAAATTTAGTTACTAAGCATATAAAGCCAACAGCTGAGAATCCAGAAGGAGGAGTAGAGAAGACTGAGGCCGGAATACATATTAGTAATTTAATGGTTTTGGATCCGAAAACCGGAGAAAAAACAAAAATAGGTAGGAGGGAAGATGAGGATGGGAAATTGAAAAGATATTCAAAAAAATCAGATCAATTCATTGACTAATGGCTAAACCTAGATTAAAAAAGAAATACTTAGAGGAAATTGTCCCTAAGTTAAAAGAAAAGTTTGACTATAAGTCAACTATGGAGGTTCCTAAGTTATTGAAAATTTCAATTAATAAAGGGATTGGAGAAGCAACATCAGACAAAAAATTAGTTGATGTTGGTATTGAAGAGTTATCGTTGATAGCCGGTCAGAAAGCAGTAGCTACAAAGGCAAAGAAATCTGTTTCAAACTTTAAACTTCGGGAGGAAATGCCAATTGGGGCAAGAGTGACTTTGAGAGGAGATAGAATGTTTGAATTTGTGGACAGACTTGTAAGCATTGCTCTCCCAAGGGTAAGAGACTTTAAAGGAGTCAATGATAAAAGTTTTGATGGCAGGGGTAACTATACTCTTGGCGTAAAAGAGCAAATAATTTTTCCTGAAATTTCAATCGATAAGGTTAAAAAGATTTCAGGAATGGATATAACTTTTGTTACCACAGCTCAAACGGATGAAGAAGGCTATGCCCTTTTGAAAGAACTAGGAATGCCGTTTAAGAATAAAAATTAATGCTATATGGCAAAGGAATCTATAAAAGCTAGAGAAAGAAAAAGAGAAAAATTAGTAGCAAAGTATGCAGCAAAAAGAGCGGCATTGAAAGAGGCTGGTGATTACGCTGCATTGGATAAACTACCTAAAAATTCTTCTAAGGTTAGACTTCACAACCGATGCAAATTGACTGGTAGACCGAAAGGTTATATGAGGAGATTTGGCATATCAAGGGTAACTTTTAGAGAATTGGCTTCTCAAGGTAAAATTCCTGGTGTAACAAAAGCTAGTTGGTAATTTTTAGAAATTAAATGGGCTCGCAGGGCTCTTAAATAGATAAAAGAATGACAGATCCTATTGCAGATTACTTAACGCGATTAAGAAATGCTATAAAGGCAAACCGAAGGATTGTTGAGCTTCCAGCTTCTAACATCAAAAAGGAGATAACAAAGGTATTGCACGATAAAGGATATATTCAAGGGTATAAATTTGATGACTCAGGAGTGCAAGGTACAATCAAAATTGCATTGAAATATAATCCTTCCACTAAAGCTCCGGCTATTGTTAGCCTGGAAAGGATTAGTAAACCTGGGTTGAGGAAATATGTGAAGTCCGATAATTTACCCCGTGTGCTAAATGGTTTAGGTATTGCTGTTTTATCTACTTCTAAGGGAGTAATGACAGATAAAGAAGCAAGAAACTTGAATGTTGGTGGTGAGGTATTGTGCTATGTTTATTAATAACATAAAAAGGAAATTGAAATGTCAAGAATTGGAAAATTACCTATAAAAATTCCTACCGGAGTTTCGGTTGATATTAAAGATAACCTGATATCTGTAAAAGGTCCTAAAGGAGAGCTCTCTCAAAAGGTTGATTCAGCAATTAGCATGGAGCTTAAAGACGGTGAACTCAATTTTGAGAGACCATCAGACCAAAAGAGCCATAAGGCTATGCATGGCTTGTACAGATCTCTGGTAAACAATATGGTTGTTGGAGTAACAGAAGGATACCAGAAAAAACTTGAATTAGTGGGTGTAGGATTTAAAGCTGTGGCTTCTGGAAATGTTCTGGAACTGAACCTTGGTTATTCGCATAATATTTACTTTGCTGTTCCTCCAGAAATTTCTGTAAATGCGGAAACCGCAAAAGGAAAGAATCCTATTGTGACATTGGATGGAATCGATAAGCAATTAATCGGGCACGTTGCGGCTCAAATTAAGAAATTGCGAAAAGTAGAACCTTATAAAGGTAAGGGTATCAGATTTGTAGGTGAACAGATTAGAAGAAAAGCAGGTAAGACTGCCGCAAAATAAATTTAAAAGATGGCTACGAAAAAAGATTCTCGAAGACTTAGTATTAAAAGAAGGATTCGTAATAAGATATCAGGTACAGCTGCAAAGCCAAGATTATCAGTATTTAAAAGTAATACTTCGATAACAGTTCAGGTAATTGATGATCTTGAATCAAAGACTTTAGTTTTTGCAACTTCAAAAGAGGTTTCTGATAAGAAAAATGTAGATTTGGGAATTGCCAAAGAAGTAGGGAAAAAGATCGCTGAAAAGGCTAAATCATCAGGGATTGAGACTGTGGTTTTTGATAGAAACGGTTATTTGTACCATGGAAAGGTAAAAGCATTAGCAGAAGGAGCCAGGGAGGGTGGATTGAAATTTTAATTCTTTAAAGATATGCCTAAACAAGGAAATATTAGAAAATTGAAAGCTAGTGACATCGAGCTAACTGAAAAAGTAGTTGCGATTCAAAGGGTAGCTAAAGTAGTAAAAGGTGGTAGAAGATTTAGCTTTTCTGCTATTGTGGTGGTAGGCAATGGAGATGGTGTAGTGGGGTATGGATTAGGAAAAGCCAATGAAGTTACTGATGCTATTACAAAAGGAATTGATGATGCAAAGAAAAATTTGATCAAAGTTCCGATTTTGAATGGTACTATTCCTCATGAAATGCTTGGAAAGTTTGGAGGAGGATATATATTAATTAAACCTGCATCTCAAGGTACTGGTGTAATTGCTGGTGGTGCGATGAGGGCTGTATTAGAAGCAGCTGGTGTAAAAGATGTATTGGCAAAGTCAAAAGGTTCTTCAAACCCGCACAACGTTGTTAAGGCAACATTTGATGCACTATTGAAAATGAGGGATCCTTTTTCTATAGCCCAACAAAGAGGAATTACATTGGAAAAAGTATTTAATGGCTAATAATGTTATTACCATGAGCAAGATAAAAATCACACAAGTACGAAGTACTATTAAAAGATCTAAAAGGCAAAAAGCAACTATTACTGCTTTAGGTTTGGGCAAGATTAATAGATCAAAAGAAGTAACTGCAACTCCTCAAATTCTAGGGATGGTTGAGAAGGTGAAACATTTGGTAAGAGTTGAAGAGTTATAATTTATTAATTAGTTTTTGTAATTTTGCGAAAAAGTGATGAAGTTGCATAGTTTAAAACCTGCAGAAGGTTCCGTAAAAAATAGAAAAAGAATTGGTAGAGGTCCTGGATCCGGAAAGGGAGGGACTAGTGCCAGAGGTCATAAAGGAGCTAAATCAAGATCTGGTTATAGCAGAAAGCTTGGCTTCGAAGGTGGCCAAATGCCACTCCAGAGAAGGGTGCCAAAGTTTGGCTTCAGAAGTCCTTTTAGAGTGGAGTACAAACCAATTAATGTTGGTAAGTTGCAAGAGTTATCTGAGAAACATAATTTAAATCAGTTTGAGGTTGCAGATTTTGTTAAATTTGGATTAGCTTCAAAAAATGATAAAATTAAGGTGCTTGGAAATGGAGAATTAAATGTAAAGCTTGACGTAACTGTTCATGCTTATTCTTCCTCCGCTAAAACAGCAATTGAAAATGCTGGGGGAAATGCAAATACGCTATAAAATATGAAGAAGTTTTTCACTACGATAAAGAACATATTTTCAATTGAAGAATTAAGAACCAGGATATTTTATACACTTGGTTTCTTGATGGTCTTCCGATTGGGTTCATTTATTGTATTACCTGGAGTTGATCCTAGTAAATTAAATGAGGCCTCCTCAGGTTTTTTTGGCATGATTAACACCTTTTTAGGAGGTGCATTCAGTAGGGCGTCAATTTTTGCCCTAGGAATTATGCCATATATTTCAGCTTCTATTATAGTTCAGTTACTTTCAGTTGCTGTTCCTAAATTCCAAAAGCTTCAGAAGGAAGGCGAATCGGGAAGGAAAAAAATTAATCAGATTACAAGGGTATTGACAATTCTTATAACTATGGCTCAGGCCTCTGGTTATCTGGCTGCGACAATCCCTGCTGAGGCTATCACCCTAACCAACCAATCATTCTTTGTAGCTTCTTCCATGATCATCTTAACCTCAGGAACGATGTTCTGTATGTGGTTAGGAGAAAAAATTACAGAGAAAGGTATCGGAAATGGAATATCAATGTTAATTATGATTGGTATTATTTCCAGGTTTCCACTTGCTATTATTGAAGAAGTGGGCACCAGAGGTACTCAGGGTCTCCTTCTCTTAGTTCTTGAATTTTTAGCCTTGTTCTTTATCGTAATGAGTGTAGTATTGCTTACTACCGCTGTAAGGAGAATTCCTGTTCAATATGCCCGACAAGTTGTGGGAGGAGGGAAAAAGCAATTAGGAAAAGGACAAAGGTCATATATACCACTAAAGGTGAATTCAGCTAACGTGATGCCGATTATTTTCGCGCAGTCCTTAATGTTTTTGCCTTCATTGTTGTCTTCAGTTTGGGCTGAGGAAAATGATACTGCCAGATACATCGCTCAGGCATTTGCTGATTTTACTTCATTAGAATACAATATCACATTTGCCATACTAATTATTCTTTTCACATTCTTCTATACTGCCATAACTATTAACCCAAAGCAAATGGCTGATGATATGAAAAGGAATAATGCATTTATACCTGGTGTGAAACCTGGGGAGCAAACTTCAGATTATATTAGTGCGGTGTTGGATAAAATTACCTTACCGGGTGCTTTATTTTTAGCTATTGTTGCGGTACTTCCTGCGTTTGCAAGTGCAGCAGGTGTAAGTATGAACTTTGCTCAATTTTATGGCGGTACTTCGCTTATTATCATGGTAGGTGTAATTCTGGATACTCTGCAACAAATTGAAAGTTATTTGTTAATGAGACATTACGAGGGGATGATGAAATCAGGAAGCATAAAAGGAAGATCTCAGAACGTACCAGCATTTTAATGATATATTTTAAGACAAGCGAAGAAATCGAGTTGATAAAAAAGAGCGCCACGCTTTTGGGTAAGGCACATGGAGAAGTTGCCAAATCCATAAAGGAGGGAGTTTCTACTAAAGAACTTGATTTAATCGCAGAGGAGTATATCAAAGATTTTGGAGGTGAGCCTTCGTTTTTAGGATATAATGGATTCCCTGCTTCCCTTTGTATATCAGTGAATGAAGTAGTAGTACATGGGATTCCTGGAGAATATCGCCTAAAAGAGGGAGATATAATTTCAATAGATTGTGGGGTTTATTTGAACGGTTACCATGCTGATAGTGCATATACATATGGTGTTGGAGAAATAAAGCCTGAAGTTCAAAATTTACTGAAAGTTACTAAGGAGTCTTTATATAAAGGTATTGAAAATGTTAAGCAGGGGAATAGAATTGGTGATGTAAGTAGTTCAATACAAAGTTATTGCGAAGGGAATGGCTTTTCGGTAGTTCGGGAATTGGTAGGGCATGGAATCGGAAAGCATTTACACGAAAAACCTGATGTTCCAAATTTTGGAAAAAGAGGGAGAGGCAGAAAAATAGAAAATGGTCTTGTTATAGCTATTGAGCCCATGATTAATTTAGGATCGAAGGGTATAGTTCAGGAAAAAGATGGTTGGACGATTAGAACAAAAGATAGAAAACCTTCTGCTCATTTTGAACATACAGTAGCTTTTTATAATAATAAGGTAGAAGTTTTAACAACATTTGAATTCATAGAACAAGTTTTGACTAGTCAATATGCCTAAGCAAGCGAATATAGAATTAGATGGTACAATAGTAGAAGCTTTGTCAAATGCAAGGTTTAGGGTGGAACTGGAGAATGGACATAAAGTTTTAGCCCATATTTCCGGAAAAATGAGGATGCATTATATCCGGATTTTGCCAGGAGACAAAGTAAAGCTTGAAATGACTCCTTATGATTTAACTAAAGGGAGAATTGTTTATAGATATAAATAATCAGTGTTATTTCAATTATTCTTTAACGAATAACAAATTAGGAAATGAAGGTAAAAGCATCAATTAAGAAAAGAAGCTCAGATTGTAAAATAATCAGACGTAAGGGTAAGCTTTATGTAATCAATAAGAAAAACCCTAGGTTTAAGCAACGTCAAGGCTAATAAAATAAATTTTAAAAATTAAATTTCCGGATATAAAATGGCGCGTATTTCAGGTGTAGATATTCCAGATAATAAAAGAGGTGTTATTGCACTTACTTATATTTTTGGAATTGGAAGGCCCTCATCAGAGGCAATTCTTGAAAAAGCTAAAATCGACCCTAATAAACATGTAGGGGATTGGACTGATGAAGAGTCTAAAGCAATAAGGGATATTATTACCACTGAATTTAAAGTGGAAGGAGAACTAAAGTCTGAAGTTCAGCTTAATATTAAGCGATTGATGGATATTGGTTGTTACAGAGGATTCAGACACAGAAGAGGATTGCCGGTACGGGGTCAGAGAACAAAAAATAATTCACGTACCAGAAAAGGAAAGAGAAAAACTGTTGCTAATAAAAAGAAAGCAGTTAAGTAAAGTTTTAATACTTTTAATTGCCTTTTAAGTAATTATTTAAGCATTTAATAATGGCTCAGAAAAGAAAAGATAAAGCTAAAAAAAGGGTTGTTTCTGTTGAATCAATTGGAGAAGCTCACATCAAAGCTTCATTCAACAACATTATTGTTTCCCTTACTAATAAAGAAGGACAGGTAATTTCTTGGTCATCGGCTGGAAAAATGGGATTCAGAGGTTCTAAAAAGAACACTCCTTATGCAGCACAGATGGCAGCTCAGGATTGCG
Source organism: Flexithrix dorotheae DSM 6795 (assembly GCF_000379765.1). GTDB lineage: Bacteria > Bacteroidota > Bacteroidia > Cytophagales > Flammeovirgaceae > Flexithrix > Flexithrix dorotheae. The sequence goes on along the minus strand of NZ_KB903476.1, from coordinate 199,654 downwards.
CGAAGGTAGCCTATGATCTAGGATTGAGAAAGGTGGAGGTTTTTGTGAAAGGACCTGGATCAGGAAGAGAGTCTGCAATTAGGACTATTCAAAACTCTGGGATTGAAGTAACGACTATTAAAGATGTTACTCCCCTGCCTCATAACGGTTGCAGACCTCCAAAAAGGAGAAGAGTTTAATTATTACCTTGATATATTTTCATAAATAAAATTTTGAATTTCGATGGCAAGATACACAGGGCCAAAGTCCAAAATAGCTAGAAAATTTAATGATCCTATTTTTGGACCGTGCAAGGAGCTGAAAAAGAAGGCTTATCCTCCAGGACAGCATGGAAGGGGTAGAAGAAAGAAACAATCTGAATACGCTATCCAGTTAGCTGAAAAACAAAAGGCAAAGTACACTTATGGCGTACTTGAAAAACAATTCCGAAATTTATTTGATAAAGCCGCAAGAAAACACGGTATTACCGGTACCAACTTGTTGCAATTATTGGAATCAAGGTTAGATAATACTGTATTTAGATTAGGTATTGCTCCTACAAGATCTGCTGCCAGACAGTTGGTTTCTCATAAGCATGTTACTGTAAATGGAGATATTGTAAATATTCCTTCTTTTACTTTAAAGCCAGGAGATATTGTGGGTGTGAAAATCAAATCACAATCTTTACAGGTAGTTAAAGAAAGCCTTTCAGGAAGACAAATTTCCAGATTTAGTTGGTTAGAGTGGGACGCTGAAAGAATGGCTGGAAAATTTATGGGTGTGCCTGAAAGAGAGGAGATACCTGAAAATATAAATGAACAATTTATAGTTGAATTGTACTCTAAATAAGAGCTATAATTTGACCTCTGATCCTGGTTTCGGGATCAAATTTTTTGAAATTATTATTCACTAAGATAAAAAGTAAGCTTACATGTCAATACTAGCATTTCAAATGCCTGATAAGGTGGTAATGGATAAGGCTGATGATTTTCATGGGTTATTCGAATTTAAACCGCTTGAGCCAGGTTATGGAGTTACAATAGGTAATTCTTTAAGGAGAATCCTATTATCATCTTTAGAGGGGTATGCTATTGTTGGAGTTAAATTCCCTGATGTATTGCATGAATTTTCTTCCATCGAGGGTGTTGTGGAGGATGTAACTGAGATTATTTTAAATCTTAAAACAGCTAGGTTTAAAAAAGTATCAGAAAGTCCAAATTCTAAAATTAATATTAGTATTAGCGGAAAGGAAGTTTTTACTGCTGGCGATATTGCTGAATTTACCACAGACTTCAAAATCTTAAACCCGGAATTGGTAATTTGTAATATCGATCCTTCAATTACCTTTCAGGTTGAACTAACTGTGGAGAAAGGGAGAGGATATGTTCCGGCTGAAGAAAATAAACCTAGCGAGCAGGTATTTGGTTATATCCCGGTTGATGCGATTTTTACTCCAATAAAAAATGTGAAGTACAAAATCGAAAATACAAGGGTTGAGCAAAGGACTGACTATGAGAAGTTAATTTTGGATATTGAAACTGATGGTTCAATTCATCCGGAAGATGCTCTTAAAGGTGCTGCGAATATTTTAATCCAGCATTTCATGTTGTTCTCTGATCAGACAATGACATTCCAGCCTGATAGCAAGCCTGAGGAGGAGCCAATTGATGAGGAATTCTTGCATATGAGGAAATTGTTGAAAACTTCTTTGTCTGATTTAGATTTATCTGTGAGGGCATACAATTGTTTAAAAGCTGCTGATGTAAAAACATTGGGAGACCTTGTAAGCCTTGAAATTTCTGATATGATGAAATTTAGAAATTTCGGTAAGAAGTCTTTGACAGAGCTTGAGCAATTAGTTGCTGAAAAGAATCTAACCTTTGGAATGGATGTTTCAAAGTACAAACTTGATGAAGATTAATAAAAAAAGAGTGGGAAAAATCGGGTAACCGATAAAATATATTAATTGAAATGAGGCACGGAAAAAAAGTAAATCATCTTGGGAGAACAGCCCCTCATAGAAAGGCAATGCTTTCTAATATGGCTTGTTCTTTAATCCTTCATAAAAGGATTAATACTACCCTAGCAAAGGCTAAAGCACTTAGGAAATATGTTGAGCCTTTAATTACGAAATCGAAAACTGATTCAATGCATTCCAGAAGAACTGTTTTTTCTTATTTGAAGAATAAGGAAGCTGTAACTGTTCTTTTTAATGAAGTAGCTGATAAAATTGCTGAAAGACCAGGTGGTTATACTCGTATTATCAAAACCGGTTATAGATTGGGAGATAATGCAGAAACCTGCCTTATTGAATTAGTTGATTTCAATGAGCTGTTATTAGCAGAAAGCGCTGATAGCAAATCTAAAACTAGAAGAGGTAGAAGAAGAAGAGGAGGTTCAAAAAAATCTGAAGATAAAACTACTCAAGCAGTAGAAGAAATCAAGGCAGAAGAAGAAGTCGCTGTTGCTGAACCAGAGGAAAAAGTAGAAGATGTTGTGGCTGAGGATGTTGTAGATGAAGTAAAAGAGGAAGATGGAACTGAAAAAGAGGAGGGAGATGATACTTCTAAACCAAAGGATGAGTAATAATGATAAAAAGTTGATAAAAGGAAATGGTTTTTAAATCATTTCCTTTTTTTTTGCAAAAATTATAATAAGTAAATTTTTTATAGCAAAATGGATAAGGTTCAAAGAAAGTCATGTATTTTATTGTTGGAGGATGGGAGTATATTCCATGGATATGGAATAGGGTTAATTGGTACCACATCTGGTGAAATTTGTTTTAATACTGGAATAACTGGCTACCAGGAAGTTTATACTGATCCATCATACTACGGACAGATATTGGTGAATACCACCTCTCATATTGGAAATTATGGAGTGTTGGATGCTGAAACTGAATCTGGATCGGTAAAAATTAAGGGTTTGGTTGTGAAGAAGTTCTCTGATATTTTTTCAAGAATCCAGGCTGAGGGTTCACTTCAAAAATATTTGGAGGAGGCTAAAATTGTAGGAATTTCTGATATTGATACCAGGAAACTGGTAAGACATATCCGTGAAAAAGGGGCAATGAATGCTATTATTTCCTCTGAAATTGATGATATAGATAAATTAAAAGAATTGCTTTCAGCTGTTCCTTCAATGGAAGGGTTGGAGCTTGCTTCCCAGGTAAGTACCAAAGAAACATATTTTGAGGGTAATCCTGATGCTCCTTTAAAAGTTGCAGTTCTTGATTTAGGCATAAAAAGAAACATCTTAAGAAATCTGACTTCGAAAGGATGTTATTGTAAAGTATTTCCTTCAGGCACCTCATTTGAAGAAATGAATTCATGGAATCCAGATGGATTCTTCATTTCCAATGGGCCTGGTGATCCCGCATCAACTACTTATGCAGTAGAAACTGTAAAAGAAATTATAAAAAGAGATATTCCAGTTTTTGGAATCTGCCTGGGACATCAGATCATTGCCTTAGCCAATGGAATTACCACCTATAAAATGCATCATGGTCATAGAGGGTTAAATCATCCGGTTAAAAATTTAGTAACAGGAAAATGTGAAATTACCTCACAAAACCATGGCTTTAGTGTTTCTTCAGATTCAGTTAAAAATAATGAAAATGTTGAAATTACACATATCAATTTAAATGATGGGACGGTAGAAGGAATTAAAATCTTAGGCAAAAAAGCATTTTCTGTTCAATACCACCCTGAGGCTGCTCCTGGTCCTCATGACTCCTGGTATTTGTTTGATCAGTTTATTGCCCTTATGGGAGAAGCAGAAACTGTATGAGGATAAGTTAAATAATTTCTTTCTCCATGAGAATAAAGCAAAAAAAGGCCAGGTTTTAAAACCCGGCCTTTTTGTTTAAAGAAAGCTATCTTCTTCTTTGTAGGCTTTAATTAGGAGTTCTTCACCTTCTTTACCTTTATGGAAGTTTCCATGTTCCATGCCCATAATTCCTTCATAACCTTTTTCATGGATGAATTTGAAAATATTCTTATAATTAATTTCTCCTGTAGTAGGTTCTTTTCTGCCTGGATTATCACCAATTTGGAAATAAGCGATTTCATCCCAACACCTTTCAATATTTGTAATGAGTTGCCCTTCATTTTTCTGCATATGGTATATATCGTATAAGATTTTGCAAGAAGGGCTATTTACAGCTTTACAAATCATGAAGGATTGATCGGAATACCTTAAAAACAAGTCTGGGGTATCGCTTAAAGGTTCTAAGACCATTACAAGACCATGAGGCTCAAAAATTTCTGCTCCTCTTCTCAGAGCTTCAATGACGTTGGCTGTTTGGATTCCAAGTGGCAGTTTTCTTTCGAAGAAACCAGGCACAACTGTCATCCATTTTGCATTTACACGCTTGGCCACTTCTACAGATTTTTTACAAGTGTCCACAAAATTATCGAGGAATTCCTTTTTCCCGGTAGTTAAGGAAACTTTCCAGTTATCTCCTCCATCTACTACAAAAACGCCCATTTCCATGCCCAAACGTTCCATCTCTCTGGCTATTTTTTCCTGATCCTCAGTAGATCTTTTGAGCATTCCGTTATCTTCTAGTGCAGTAAATCCCTGATCCGCCATGAATTTTAACTGGTCAATTAAATCCTCACCTCCTGAATTTTTGAACATTCCAAAATGTGGAGCATATTTTAAATTGAATTTATGGGCTTCAATATCGGTATTCATAAAATTTGACTTTGCCGCCACAGTTCCACCACCTACTGCAATTGAGGCAGCTCCGGCTATTGCTGTTTTTTGGATAAAATTTCGTCTTTTCATTTTTTGATAGTTTAACTTATTGTTTGTTTTATTCGAAATATAAAATGATACAATTTCCAGCCATAGAATTTATACCATTTGATATAATTACACAATTTCCATTTTACTTACTGGCCAACCCTTCTGCTTTTTTAAGGGAGGATAAATATTCTACTAAATCTACTAATTCATCTTTACTCATGGCCAAATGGAGGCCTGAAGTCATCAGGGAATTTTCCAGCTCTTCAATAGAAACAACCTCAGATGTTTTGAAGGTTTTTAACATTCCTCCCATTTGCTTAAGGCCAATTTCATCTTCTGTTTTACTGGCAATATAACCCACTGATTTTGACCCATCCTTAGTTTCAATAACAAATCCTTCGTAGCCAAAACTTATCCCTTCATTTGGATAAATAATGGCAGCATATAAACCATCTTTTGATAATTTACTGCCAATTTCGGAAAGTTTTGGACCAAAGTCTATTCCTTCTCCATTTACCTGATGGCAGGCAGCACAGAATTTATCAAAACTAGCTTTCCCATTTTCTATGTTTCCTACTGTGGCCACCAGTTCTTTTAGAGGAGGAAGTTTATCTGCTCCTTCAGGCATCTTCATGTATTTAGAAGCTTGTTCTCTTATAGATCCTTTAATTGCACTCATGAGTACAGTTACGGCAGTTGTTTTTAATTCTTCCGGAATTTCATTATCTACCAGCATATCCAATACCCTCGATTCCTGAACCCATCCAGTTCCAAGAGTTTGCATTGCCTTTTTCCTTACCGCCAATTCCTTGTTTTCATCAAATGCATAACTTTTTACCAGATTCCAGGATTCCATATCTCCGAGATGTTTCATGGCAGTTAAAGTTTGGGATACGATAAAATCATCGTCAGAAGACAATAATTTTTGAAAGTAGTCTACCCCCTTTTTTTCTCTGAGTAACTGGGTTGCTTTTACTCCAACCCCTGTATTAGTTTCTTCCAACATTAATCGTTTCAATTCGCCTTCTTGCCCTTGAATATCAAATCTTTTGACCCATTCAATATATTGATTAGTTCCTTTTACAGATTCCAGGGAACTTAAAAGTAGCTTTTCAGTGGAAGGAGAATTTTTAATTACTGAAGGGCTTATATGATTTAAAGCAATCTGGATAATTTGGTCCTTTTCAGGATGATCTGTCTCAATTAATGCCACAAGTACTTTATCCTTGGAGGGATCATTGTGAAAGTCAAATGCCCTGAAATACCGTTTCATTCCCTCAGGAGTAATGGCCGGATTAGAAATAAATTCAGCCAAAAGGGGAATACTGGCTTTTGCCCTTGTTCTCCAAACGATATCCTGTGCTTCCGGAGATTTTAAATTTCCTTTCACTTTTTGCTCATAAGCCGCAAAGAATTCGTCAGGTCTTAAATCTGATCCAATTCCCAAAGCTTCCAGATACCACCGGTCTTCCGAAGGGTATTGTGCAGCTACCTCAGCCCAAATTTCTGCTGCCTTGGGAGCATCTAAAAACCTGGTTGCAATAGCCACCTCTCTTCTTATTTGTGGAGAATTGTCTTTGGAAAGTTTTTCCATATAATTGACCAGTTCCGGCATTTCCATTTGTTTGGCAATCCTCAAACCTGTTATTCTAATATCCTCATTCTCATCATTTATGGCCTGATCAACATAATGCTTGGTTTTCCCCTCAATTTTTGCCAGCAGCCATAATGCCCTGGCTTTATGTCTTGGATTTTCAGAAGTAAACTCAGTTTTCAAAGCCTCTTCTGCATCGGCTCCCATATTGTGAAGTTTGTTCCATCCCAAATATCTGGTGGCCATATTAGGACTTTTCATTGCAGCAATAGTACCTTCTGTTGACGATAAATCTAATGTTGGGTTTTTATAGGCATGTCCTTTAGGAGCAATTCTATAAATTCTTCCCTGTTCTTGATCCCCCATTTGGTGACCACCTACACCCGGATCGTACCAATCTGCCACAAATAAAGAACCATCCGGAGCTATACAAACATCAGAAGGCCTGAACCACGAATCTCTGGTGCCTGTAAGGATATTTACTATTTCCGCTTTGTATCCTGCTCCGTCTTTTTGCACTGGATAACTTCTTACTACATTAGGTCCTGCATCAGAATGAATCATCTGATCCCAAAAAACTTCAGGAAGTAACCGCCCTTCATAAATAACCATCCCGGTTGGGGAGCCTGCTCCGGTTTGCAGTAAATTAGGGACCACACCCGGATCGTTTAAATGCCAGTGTCTTTTAGGGATTTCTTCATGCATTCCGGTCCTGATGGTTCTCCACCCTGCACCGGTCATTTCATCTTGATAACCATAATTCCCATATTCCATCACATAATTTATCCTCACTCCTTTATTTCCATCATCATCATTATCTGATTGCCATAAGGTGCCAAAAGCATCTACAGCCACTTCATAATTATTTCGAAAATTATGCGCTAAAACTTCGAATTCGCTTCCATCAGGATTACACCTGAAAATCATCCCCTGACGATAAGGTTTTCCCTGATGGTTCACCACATTACCTGCCTTATCTACAATCGGTTTTCCATCTTTATCCAAAACCTGCTCACCAGCATTTCCAAAATTGAAGTACAATTTACCATCAGGACCAAAGATGAAAGAATGAACCCCATGGTCGTGCTGAATTCCACCTATTCCTGTGAATAATAGTTCTTTTTTATCTGGTTTATCATCACCATTTTCATCAGTGAAAACCCAGATATTCGGACTGGTAGAAACAATTACTTTATTTCCCAATACCGCAATACCAAGGGCCGCATCAATATCTTTCCCTTCATAAAATACCTTTCTTGAATCTGCAACTCCATCACCATCTGTATCTTCTAAGATCAAAATCCTATCTCCGGATTCCCTGGTTGGGTTATTTGGATTGAGTTCATAGCGGTAATTATAGGCTTCACACACCCATATCCTTCCTTTGCTGTCTATATCCATGTTTGTTGGGTTAACCAACATCGGTTCAGTAGCAAATACAGTAGCTTCCAGGCCATCATAAACATCGAGACCTACAAGTGCATTTTCAACCTTCCTTTTTTCTGCTTCAGGTAATTCCGGAGGAGGAGCGCTTTTTTCTTGGGGTTGTGAACCACAAGAACTCAGGCCAATAAGAAGAACTAAAAAAGACGGGAGTAATTTTGGGAAATAAAAATTACAATTAACCATATTATGGTGGCTATTTATAATTTTTTTATTCATTTTCATTTTCAATAGTTTTTAGTAATATACAGTTTTTTAATTCTTTAAAATTACACATTTTATAAATGTAATAATTACAATTATCCTTTTATTTAGACTTCCAATATGCGATTTCATCAGCTGTTTTTCGTCATTCATTTTCTGGTAAATTTATCTCCTTTAATAGCCCACAGTCAATCACTCAAAAAATTTGAATTTTCCACCTTTAAGATGGGCACAACTTTCAGGTTAGTTTTCTATGCGAAGGACAGTTCACAAGCCAATTTAGTAGCCAAAAAAGCATTCAGAAGAATTGATGACCTCAACGAAAAGTTAAGTGATTACCATAACGAAAGCGAGTTGAATAAGCTAAGTCAATCCTCAGGCACAAATACTTTTGTGCCTGTAAGTGATGATCTTTGGAAAGTAATTATTGTTTCCTTAGAAGCGTCCAAAAAAAGTAAAGGAGCTTTCGATATCACCGCAGGAAGATATGTTAAACTTTGGAGAAGGGCCAAAAGAAAAAACGAACTTCCTTCAGCAAAAGAACTAGAAGATGCTAAAAAGGCTGTGGGATATGACAAAATAGTTTTAGATCAGAAAAGTCAATCTGTAAAACTTATCGCTTCAAAAATGAAACTGGATTTGGGTGGAATTGCAAAAGGCTATACGCTTGACGAAATACTAAAGGTTTTGCGTGGTGAGGGAATCAATTCGGCCTTAATAGATGGAGGTGGAGATATTTTATTAGGGGATGCGCCTCCTGAGGCTAATGGATGGAAGATAAATATTGCGAAAGACAGTTCCTCAACATTGAACAAAACATTAGTTTTGTCGAATATTTCCATAGCTTCGTCAGGTGATTTGTATAACTTTGTCGAAATAAATGATGTAAGGTATTCCCATATCGTTAATCCTAAAACGGGCTTAGGGCTTACCAATCAAATTACCTCCACTATCATTGCAAAAGATGGCATTTCAGCCGATTATCTGGCTTCCACACTATGTATACTAGGAATTAAAGACGGTTTAAAATTGGCAAACAAACATGATTTTCCTGCAATTATTCAGGTGAAACAAGGTAATAATACAATAATTTGCCAATCAAAACGGTTTAAAAAATTAATTAATTAACAAAATCTCACGTAAGAACTATTTTTTAGTCTTTGGGTATGGTTTTTATAGAGATATGAAATATATTGCAAACATTTGTTAACATATAGAACCTTAGGTAGAGCATTAACGTCAATGAAGCCGACATTTAAGATCAGAATTTTTTCCACTTATTTTTTCATTCTTCTATTTTCCTCCAATTTTTTAATTGCCTCAGTTCCTCAAAAAGGAGAACCTCTCAATCTACTTGAAAGTTACTTTCACAGGGTTTATGAATCTATTGACTTTCATGGAAATCAGGTGAAATATGAAATCTTTGAAAAAGGTTTGAAAGGATTTTTACTATTAAAGTCAAAGGGAGAGTTGTCTGCCGAAAAAGACATTATTACCATTATTGATTTCTCTCAAACTTCTAAAAATAACCGGCTTTGGGTAATTGATTTAAAGAACAGAAAGGTGCTATTTAATTCATTGGTAGCGCATGGGAGAAATACCGGGAATGAATTTGCCAGAAACTTTTCAAATATCCCTCAATCGTTCCAAAGTAGCCTTGGGTTTTATGTAACTGGTGACACTTATCATGGAAAGCATGGGCTTTCACTTTATCTAAATGGAAAGGAAAAAGGCATAAATGATAATGCAAAAAATAGGGCAATTGTAATGCATGGAGCAGATTACGTGAGCAGAGATTTCATCTCCAGATATGGCAGATTAGGAAGAAGCCTGGGATGCCCTGCAGTACCTATGACAAATTATAAGCAAATCATTGGGTCTATTTCCAATAAAACATGCCTCTTCATTTACCACCCAACCAGTATTTATCAGCGCACCTCAAGTATTTTGAAAGAAGAACTCTCCATTACATCAGCATTGATTAAGAATGTATTTGGAAATTTGTTCAGTAATGTGGATGTGGTAGCAAGGGATGATGAATTTACAGAGTAATTTTAGGTTTGCAATTTATTTAAAGAGCTGTTTCCAGGTTCCCTTCATATAATTATACTTTAGCGTGCTTGGTAATGCCATAAACCAATATTTATTCATGGCAACAGAAAAAGATGGTTGCATATAGCAATTGATTACGCATCCTTCACATTTGGGATGAGTTCCTTCTTGTTTGATCAATTCCTGTGCACTTTTTGAGTAATACAAATCATATAAGTCTCCGTTGATTGTTAATTCCTTTAAGCCAAGGTGATAACAAGGAAGGACCAGTTTGTTTTCAGGAGAAATTACTATAGTACTGCTTCCCGCCTTGCAAATAGGATTGTCAATACGATTCCCCCCGTCTTTTCGGAGTTCAATGAAAGCTTTATTGAGGTATACATTTTTCTTTCCATGCCACTGCTCCAGTTTTTTTAAATTTTCCTGAGAAATGCCACCCTGAGTATCCACTTCGTTGTAATCAAATGCCGGATTAATAATCAGAACTAAATTATTGGGCAGGATAATCCTTTCATAAATTTCCTGAATCTGATGAATGTTAGAATCGAAAACAGTAAAAATGATATCTGGCCTTTCACCTATTTCTTTTGCTTTTTTGATAGATTTCATCACGAAATCGTAGCATTTTACCCCACGCATAGTATCGTGTTCCTCCTTATCTGGAGAATCCAGGGAAAAATGTAACATATCAATTAATCCTTTGAAACTATCAGCATATTTGGGATAAAGCAGGCAATTTGTAGTGACAGTGGTTATAAAGCCCTTTGCTTTTGCCATTTCCAATAATCTGCCTAATTCTCTGTGCAACAATGGCTCACCTCCGGTAAAATCAATTACTTTTACTCCCAGTTTCTTCAGGTCATTAAAATTTTCTTCAGCATTTTCTAAAGTAATATATGGAGATGGTCTTTCCCAAATATCGCAAAATCCGCATTTCGCATTACACCTGTAGGTAACATAATAATTGCACAAAACCGGATGGGAAATCAATTGCATAGGGGAACTTCAAAACAAATTCAAAAAAGGATTTTATTTTAACCAAAAATATTAGAGCAGGATCAAATTTAGGTCTTTTTTTTATTTTGCCGCCAGATAAGAACCTGGATATTTTTCAGAATATACAACTTGTTGAAAATGAGGGATATTTGTTTGAAATAATAAGCTTTTCCATCTTTCAGGGATCGAATTTTTGAACAGTATTGATTTGGCATTTGTTCGTTTTGTTGTGGTATAATTTTGATTTGGAAAAAAGATTGAACTTTAAAAAGGCTACATTTGTAATTAGTAATTAAATAGGAATATAATACATCCGTTTGTGCCATAACTATTTGAAAATGAGATGCTATCTCTCATATACTCATAGGTACAGGTACTTAGTGGATGAAAATAAATTAGCATGAAAATAGGAATTGTGTGCTACCCTACCTACGGAGGTAGTGGGGTAGTAGCAACAGAATTAGGTAAGGCTCTGGCAGATGAAGGACACCACATTCACTTCATCACCTACTCCCAACCCACCAGATTGGATTATATCACCGAAAATTTATATTATCATAAAGTTGATATTCGGACATATCCTTTGTTTGAGTTTCCACCTTATGAATTGGCATTAGCCAGTAAAATGGTAAATGTGGTGAAAACTGAGAAGCTGGATTTGCTGCACGTTCATTATGCAATTCCCCATGCTTCAGCGGCATATATGGCCAAACAAATCCTAAAAACAAAAGGCATTAATATTCCTTTTGTGACTACTTTACATGGTACAGATATTACTTTGGTAGGTAAGGATGAAAGCTATGAACCAGTGGTTTCCTTTAGCATTAACCAATCTGATGGAGTGACAGCGGTTTCTGAGGATTTGAAAAAAGAGACACTCTCTCATTTTGATATTCATACGGACATTAAGGTAATCCCCAACTTTATTGATCTGGACAGGTTTAAAAAGCAGAAGAAAGAGCATTTTAAAAAGGCTATTTGTCCAAATAATGAAAAGCTTTTAATTCACACCTCCAACTTTAGGAAGGTAAAAAGGGTGAATGATGTGGTGAAGATATTTTGCCATATCAAAAAGAAAATTCCTGCTAAATTAATCCTAATTGGGGACGGACCTGAACGAAGGAGAATAGAAGATGAGTGTCAGGAAATGGGTATTTTTGAGGATGTTCGTTTTCTGGGGAAATTAGAAGCTGTAGAGGAGTTACTTTCTGTAGGGGATTTATTTATTATGCCATCAGAAAAGGAAAGTTTTGGGCTTGCCGCACTGGAAGCCATGGCATGTGAAGTTCCTGTAATTTCCACTAATGCAGGGGGAATCCCAGAATTAAATATCCATGGAGTCTCAGGAATGTTAAGTGATGTAGGTGATATTGATGACATGGTAAACAATGCCTTATTCATTCTGGATGATAAAAATCTACCAACCTTTAAAGAAAATGCTTTAAATAGAGCCAGGGATTTTGAGCTTTCTAAAATTTTGCCCTTGTATGAAGAAGTTTATGAGAATGTGGTAAAAAGGCAGAGGAATCAGGTAATGATTTAATATTATGGAACAAAAAAAAACCGGTCCAGGCCGGTTTTTTTTTGTTTTCTGATGGTCGAAACAAAGATTAAAGACCAAAAGCATCTTTTACTTTATCAACATAATCAAGTTTTTCCCAGGTAAAGAACTCAAAAGATTTTTTCTCTTTCTTTCTTACTTCTTTTCTAACGGAATCAGTTTCTTCGACATCTACAATAAGTGTTTCAACCTCTTTAGAATAAGGTTCTCTTCCCATATGACCATAAGCCGCTGAATCAGAGAAGATTGGGTTTTTCAATCCAAATCTTTCTACAATGGCTTTTGGTCCCATATCAAATATTTTATTTACTCTCTCAGCAATTTGAATATCCGATAAATCCACTTTAGCAGTTCCGTAGGTATTTACGTTTAGGGAAACAGGTCTGGAAACACCTATAGCATAAGCTACCTGAACCAAAATTTCATCAGCTACTCCCGCAGCAACAAGGTTCTTGGCAACGTGTCTTGAAGCATAGGCAGCACTTCTATCTACCTTAGATGAATCTTTTCCAGAAAATGCTCCACCACCGTGTGCGCCTTTTCCTCCGTAGGTGTCTACAATAATTTTTCTTCCTGTCAAACCTGCATCTCCATGAGGCCCACCAATAACAAACTTGCCAGTTGGGTTAATGTGATAAATGGTATTTTCATCCAGCAATTCAGCAGGAATCACTCTTGGAATTAGAATTTCCTTGATATCCTTTTCAATTTTTGCCAGCATTTCTGCTTCACTTGCAAACTCATCATGCTGAGTAGAAAGTACGATGGTATGAACCCTTCGAGGCTTATTATCATCTCCATATTCAATAGTAACCTGAGCTTTACTATCAGGTCTTAAATAGGAGATAAGGTCAGATTCTTCTTTTCTGATTTTTGCCAGCTCTTTCACCAATCTGTGGGAATAAGCCAGTGCCATTGGCATATATTCAGGGGTTTCTTTAGATGCGTATCCAAACATCATTCCCTGGTCTCCTGCTCCTTGCTCTTTATCTGTCCCTTCTCCTTCGTTCACTCCCTGAGCTATATCAGGAGACTGGCTATGTAAAGTAACCATTACACCACAAGACTCCGCATCAAACATATAATCATCACTGTTGTATCCTATTTTTTTGATAGTCTCCCTTACCACATCAGGAATCTCCACATAGGCTTTTGTAGTAATTTCTCCAGCTACAACCACCAAACCAGTAGTTACAAGTGTTTCACAAGCTACTCTTGAGTTAGGATCCTGAGCCAACATTGCATCTAAAATTGCATCTGAAATCTGGTCGGCCACTTTATCAGGATGGCCCTCCGATACTGATTCGGAAGTGAATAAATATGCCATATTATTCTTCTCTTTTTTTAGGTTATTTAAATTTTATTGAATTGCTTAAACTAAAATCTTTATTTACTGAATTATTTCCTATGCCCTCTTTAAGTTCTTTTAAGGATTTTGAGTAAACAAGGAATTTTTTATCATCTGAAAGTACAGCATCATCATTAGAAAATCTTCTGATTTTCCCATCAGTACTTATTTCTAGGGAATATTTCACCTCTTCAAACATATTAATCAATTCCTGATTCATCTCCTCATTTTCATTTTCCTCTTCATCGGGATAAATTTCCTCTATCAAATTTGAAAGGTTAAAACTATTGCTTTTATCCAGTTTTCCTTTAGAAAAAGAATAAAAAGATTGAAAATACCCAATATCATTGCCAGAGTCCATTTTCGAAAGCGCTCTGTTAAGGGCTTCCACATTTTCATAATTGAGTTTAATACCGAATACGTAGTTATTTTCATCCTTAATCCCCTCTACCTGAGAAATACCCTTAATATTCGATAATTCCTTACCAAGTTCAATAAAGGCAGAATCGAGCCCGCCAAGAGGATCATCCATTACTACACCACCAATTGCTCCATCTCCTTTACTGGCCATTTCCATCATCACCTGAAAAATTTTCTTGCTTTGGCTAAAGTCCATTAAAAGCTGATAATTACCCGAACCTGACTTGGTTATTTTCAGTTTTTCTTTTATCTCAAAGCATCCACTTAATACAATGGGAAGAAAAACAGATAAAATGAAAAGCGGGAGCCTCTTCATAGGCGTATGTTTTGTTTTATTCTATAAAAAACATCCTTCAGCATTTTAGGAATACCGAAATAAGAAATTTTTAGGATGTTAAATTTTTCACTCATTAAGGTGTGTTTTTTGGGAAATTGGTAAAAAACCAGGTATTTATTTTAAAAAAATCAGAGCCTTAAATTAATCGCAAAGCTAAAGTAATAATTACAAAAATCTAATAGTTAATAAATTAAAATGTGTAGGCAAAAAAATTGCTTGAGATCGATTTTTAGGGTATTTTTCTTATAAAAGCTGCCACTAATAGACAAGCCTGATTCTGCTGCTTTTGAATTTAGGTCAGAAGAGCAAAGACAATTACCCCGAGAAGTACAGCAATTAACGCCTGAATTATAAAAGATTTTTTACTTTCATTAGATTTGCGTTTAAAGGAACCAGAAATTCGTTCTTTAATTTTTTCAGAACCGTCTTTCCCATTTAAAGCATTTCTCATGCTATTTTCTTTCGCTTCAATTTCTTCTTTTATAGGATCATAATAGCGAGGGTCATAGTTAAATCTTCTGTGGTCGGGAAGTCGGGTAAGACTAGGAATTTTTTTCATTACAAATCAACTATTTAAACTTTTGCAAAGATAACTAAAATTAGATTTAATCATTGCCTAAACAATCAGCACTAATGATTCACAGATTTTTTATACTATTATTACTTACCATCAATTCTTTTGCCTGTGCACAAGAACCAAATATTTCTCTTCAGGATACTGAAGCCGCAAAACTTTCTGCATTGGAAGAAAAAAGAAAGTTGGAATATCTGCTTTATCTAAAACAACAACAGGAGTGGGTGGATTCAACTTTTTCAAAATTAACCGAGGATGAAAAGATTGGGCAGTTGTTTATGGCTACTGCTTATTCCAATCTATCTTCCGATCATGTAAATGGTATTAAAAATCTTATTGAAAATCATCATATAGGTGGAGTCATATTTATGCAGGGTGGTCCCCTGAGGCAGGCTAAACTATTAAATGAATACCAGGAGTTAGCCAAAATTCCATTACTGGTTTCTATGGATGCTGAATATGGACTGGCCATGCGATTGGATAGCACCATTATGTTTCCCAAACAAATGACTCTTGGGGCTATTGAAAATGATAAGTATATCTATGAAATGGGTGCCGAGATTGCCAGACAAATCAAAAGAGTTGGTGCACATGTCAACTTTGCTCCCGTGGTGGATGTTAATGTAAATCCTGCCAATCCGGTTATTGGATTCAGGTCATTTGGCGAAAATAAAGAGAGAGTTGCCCAAAAAGGGGTGGCTTATATGAAGGGAATGCAACATAATGGGGTAATTGCAAATGCCAAGCATTTTCCAGGGCATGGTGATACCAACATGGACTCCCACTATTCTTTGCCTGTCATTAATCATGATGTGGAAAGAATAAATGCAATTGAATTATATCCTTTTAAAGCTCTTTTTGCGGATAGCCTGGGAAGTGTAATGGTTGCCCATCTGCAAATCCCTGCACTTGACGATACACCAAATCTGGCTACTTCCCTTTCCCCAAAAGTGGTTACAGGATTGCTTAAAGACAGCCTGGGTTATAATGGGTTAATTTTTACTGATGCACTCAATATGCAGGGAGTCGCCAAGTATTTTAAGCCAGGGGAAATCGCAGTAAAATCTTTAATGGCTGGAAATGATGTCTTACTTTCTCCTAATGATATTCCGGCTAGTATAGAGGCCATCAAAAAAGCCATGGCCAACAATGAATTGACTGCTGAAGAAATTGATGATAAAGTGAAGAAAATATTGAGGGCAAAATATAAGGTTGGTTTAAACCACTACAAACCAGTGGAGCTAAAAGGAATTTATGATGATCTAAATAACAAAAAAGCGCTGGCTATAAAGGCCAGACTTTATGAACAGGCAGTAACCGTAGTAAAAAATGAAGGAAATCTACTGCCTTTAAAAAATATTGATAGTCTTGCTTTCGGCTCTTTGAGTTTTGGATTAAGCCAGGGAAATAAATTCCAGGAAACATTGGACAAATATGGCAAGTTTGAGCATTTCTCATCTAAAACTCAAAATATAAACCAAACCACTATCAATTCCTTTTATGAGAAATTAAAGGATAAAGACGTGGTTTTTGTGAGTATTCACAAGATGAGCAATAGAGGTTCCAAACAATATGGAATAAGTAATACAACTATATCACTTATTCAAAAACTGGAAAAAGTAACCAAGGTAATTGTTATTCCATTTGGTAATCCTTATGCGCTCAAATATTTTGAAAATTCCAAACTTCTTGTTTGTGCATATGAAAATGACCCATTAATGCAGGCTGCCGTTCCCCAGGTGCTGTTTGGGGCAGTGGAAAATCATGCGAAATTACCGGTTACTGCCTCAAAAAACTTAAGGGAAGGTATGGGTTTCAAAATGGTAACTATCGGAAGGATGGGCTTTGGCGAACCAGAAAGTGTGGGCATGAAAAGTGAAATCCTGAATAAAATTGATTCTATTGCTAATCAGGCAATCGCTTATGAGGCTACTCCTGGGTGTCAGGTATTAGTAGCAAAAGAAGGAAAAATTATTTTTAACAGGTCTTACGGGTATCACACTTACAGCAATAAAGAACAGGTAACTAACAGCTCTATTTTCGATCTGGCTTCCCTTACCAAAGTTTTATCCACATTGCAGGCTGTAATGTTATTGGAAGAGCAGGGAAAGATAAATTTGGAAGGTAAATTATCAGATTATTTGCCTGAACTGGAAGGTACTAATAAAGCAAATATCATTTTAAAACAAGTGCTTACCCACCAGGCGGGGTTAAAAGCTTTTATTCCTTTTTGGGAGAAAATGAAGATTGACAATCAGCATAATCCTGCATATTTATCTACTACCCCAAGTGAAAAGTATTCAATCCAGATCACTCCGGATTTGTTTGCCCTGAGTACTATTGAAGATTCTGTATGGAAGTGGACAGTCGAAACAGATTTAGCCAGAAAAAGATACCGCTACCGTCCTTATAGCTATCGGTATAGTGATTTGGGGTTTATCATTTTAAAAAGAATAATTGAAAAAGTTTCTGGTGAACAATTGGAAAATTTTGTGGCAAACAATATTTATAATCCACTTGGCCTGAAATCTTTGGGTTTTAATCCACTTAACAAATTTGATAAAAGCCAGATTGTACCTACCGAAATGGATATCTATACCAGAAATTCTCTAATCCATGGTTTCGTACATGATCCTGCTGCTGCCTTAGCAGGTGGAGTAGGGGGGCATGCCGGGCTTTTTAGTAATGCATTGGATATTGCTATTTTGTTGCAAATGAATTTGCAGGAAGGCTACTATGGGGGAAAGTGGTATTTGCAGCCGGAAACTTTAGCAAAATTTAATAGCCGGCCTTATGAATCTAACAGAAGGGGGCTTGGTTGGGATAAACCAAGTTTGAAAAGAGAAAGAAGTACTACATCAGATTTGAGTTCCGATAGTACCTTCGGACATACAGGATTTACAGGCACGTGTGCCTGGGTTGATCCAGCCTATAATCTTGTGTATATCTTCCTTTCAAATAGAATCCATCCCTTTGTGGGCAACAAAAAATTATTAAGGGAGAATGTAAGGACTTCTATTCAGGATGTAATTTATGAGTCTATTACAGACTTTTCCCACCTTGAAGCTAAGGCGAGGAGATAGAATTTCACTAATATTGGGTAAGTCCGGGGAGTAACCGTTAAAAGAAATTTCATTATTATACTTATATCCAATAATGAAAAAACCCGGCAAAATGCCGGGCTCTTTCTTTTACTATATGTTAATCACCTTAATTGTCTGTTTTAAAAAAAACTATATTTTTAATTCCCCTCAAAAAGCCTGATTGAAAGCTTTTGGGGTTCTCATATCAATTTATTACCAGGAAACTAAAACAGGAATTTTTGCCGTAAACTTCACGAGGATTTCATTCACACCTGATTGTTTTGAAAAACAATCACTTACCACAGGCATTGAAATTGGTTTTAGTTTTTTGGATTTTTGTTTTTAGTAGTTCTTTGTACTGAATCAAATTCAGCGTTTTTAATCAGTTATCTATTAGACGTAATGAATTCGATATTATTATACTTGGTTTGGTTTTTTTTATGAATTTTTTGAAAAATTTCTATTTTGATAAGTATTTATAAAATATAGAAGTGCTTTTACCCAAATATTGTGAATTAAACCACGTGTCTTCATAGATATTGACTACGCTACTGCTGTTTTCAATTTTTTCCTGTTCAGCCAACCTTTCTTTTACCCTATACCTTAAATAGAAATAGGGAATACAACTCATTAAAACTATCAGGCCCAATACCCATTTTAATTTTTTCTGCTGAACACTTTTAAAATATTTTACTAATACTATCGAGATTACAAACATCCCGGGAACTCCACTCCTCATTAAAAAATCGTTGAACATGCCAATAGCATAAAGGGTAATGAGTAGCAGGCTAATGGCCGAAATAATGGTGAATAGCTTAAACTGACTTTTTAAAATGAATTTATAAATAAGCAGGAGATAAAGACCATATTCCACAATGGCAAAGATAATTACCTTAAATGGCCATGATTTTCCCGGAATAAATTCCCAAACCCAACCTGAAATTTCAATTGAAAAATGAGCCTGGAAATAAAAAAACATGACAAGCATGCAAAAACCTCCCCCGAGCAGATTTTGGAAAGAAAATATTTTCTTTAGCCTGAAATAAAAAGCGAAAAAAAGGAAAAAAGGAACCAGGCCAATGGTATTAAATATGGACCATATAGGGGTGAGGCTCATGATAAACCCGATATTACTTAGAGATTTTTTATATAATATTTGATGTATAAAAAGTGAGGTTGCCAACCAGCCTCCAATATAATGCTGAGGAGCCCAGGTCAATCCAACCATTGGCCCATAATATTGTAGGAGATTATTATGAACAGAAGCTTCAGCAGCGACTTCCATCTTGAAAATATAAGGATCATTCCATACTCCGGTAAATAAATATTTTATGGGAACTTTGATGGCTGAATAAAGAAAATCCTGACCTCCAAGCAAAAGAAAAACTATTATGGAAAGAAAAATTAAATTTTCTCCGGAGAAAATAAGTACCCACCTAAAAACTAAATAAATTCCGACTGAAGCCCAGATAATGAGAATTAAATTAGAATGGGTTATGCCAAATATTTTCCCTAATAATCCTGTTGGCAGGTAGTAACCGATATAATAGTCCAGAAATACAGGGTCGTTTGTGAGGTAGTTTTCTTCATAAACTACTGGCCAGCTTTTATTGATCAGATCGAAAATTATGGCAAAATGTTTATTGGTATCTCCATGAAAAATATATCCTCCAATTCCTGCATAAAGTGCGGAAGATATGGCCAATAACCAAATTAAAATCTGGCCATTGAGTGTTAATTTGGAATGGAATGGAATTACCTCCTCATCTGATAAAGATTGATAGAAAAAATAAATGCTGGTGATAAAAAATACAGTGCCAGGTAGGGCGATCAGGGGTTTTAGCCAGCCTAAAATAAAAATAAGGCTTGGGAGCCCTAAATAAATAATGGTCCAGAATGGTAAAAGATTCTGATTTTTTGTCTTGTTTATGGTCATCTGGCAGCGAAATGGTTCATTTTAAATAGTTTACTAACTTAAAAATTATAGTTAATTCATCACCTTGGTATGAATTTCTCCATAGTTAAGAAAGTTGAAAGAATATTACAAAATGATACAACTAAATGGTTGGACAAAATTAAATGTCTTTAATTGTATCATAACTATTGAAAAAAGAGTGGAAATTTCTCAGAATAAAAAAGTACAGGTACCCATGAAAAATTATTTATTAATGCTTTTGCCATTTTTATTAGGGATGATGAGTTGTGGAAGTGATGAAGTGACCAACAGGTTCGTTTACACAGGGGGAGATGCGAATATCAACCCCAATGACTCTGTGGTAATTGATTTCACAGTTGAAGGGAATCTAAATGTAAATGGAATTGCTGTATTGGTAGATTCAGGAAAAGTGAATCATAATTTAAACTTGAATTCCGGTGGAAAGGTCTATATTTTTCCCTTTGACTCAGTAGGTGTTATTCCTATTTATGGAGATGCCAATATTAATGACAGCCTGTTTGTAGCCTCTGGTATTTGGACTATTCACAAAAATTTGAATAACAATTCAACAGGTAAAATATTGAATCAGGCAAAAGTGGAAGTTAAGCAAAATTTGCATCAAAATGGTTTAATTACAGGCTATAATGGGTTTACAGTGGATGGTCAAATTCATTTAAATGGAGGGAATATTACAATTGATTAAGAAGGGGCTTACAAAACCCCCTCTTTCATCAATTCCTTTTTTTGAATTTCCAATTGAACAAACATTTCCTTTACCATTTTTTTTATGGTGAAATCGGGTTTCCAATTCCATTCTTTCTTTGCTACTTTATCATCAATGGAAGCTGGCCAGGATTCGGCAATCTTTTGTCTGAAGTCTGGCTGGTAGGTGGCTAATAACTCAGGATAATACTTTTTGATTTCGGAAATAAGTGCTTCAGGGCTGAAACTCATACCCTGGATGTTATAAGAGGTTCGAACTTTTATATTTTCTTTTTTTGCATCCATTAATTGTAAAGTAGCCTTTATCGCATCAGGCATAAACATCATTGGCAAATGCATATCTTTTTCGAGAAAGCAAATAAATGGTTCATTATTTACTGCCTTATGGAAGACTTCCACTGCATAATCCGTAGTACCTCCTCCTGGCATGGATTTATAGCCGATAATTCCGGGATATCTTAAACTGCGGACGTCCACCCCATACTTTTGGAAATAATAATTGCACCACAATTCTCCTGCATGTTTACTGATCCCATAATTGGTCTCGGGTTCGGTAATGGAATGCTGAGGGGTGAGGTTTTTGGGGGAAGAAGGACCGAAAACAGCAATAGAACTTGGCCAGAACACTTTGTCCAAACCAAATATTCTGGCAACTTCAAGTACATTTAATAGGCCATCCATATTAATCTTCCAGGCTGTTTTTGGGTTGTTTTCCCCTTTAGCCGAAAGTATAGCAGCCAAATGATAAATTTGAGAAATGTGATATTTTTTGACCAACCGGACTAAAGCATCAAAATCCATTACATCCAGTTTTTCAAATTTAAACTTCTGAACTGAATTGGGAGGAATAGAGATATCGGTAATTATGATGTTGTCTGTTCCGAATTTAGCAGCCAGTGCATCGGCAAGTTCTGAACCCAATTGTCCATTTGCACCGGTTATCAAAATTTTTTGAGTGGTGTTTTTTTGCATGTTGTTAATGGTTTACTGGTAAGGTAAAACAAAAATAATTAAAGCTTGAGCTAGATTCAAAAAACTATTTCCCGGATTGTGAAATGATATTTTTCTGTTTTATTAATGAATTTATAAATACAGTGATAAATCAATAATTTATACGTGTATCTATTGAATTCAATCATAAAAAAATCCTGTGATATTAGTAATTCGGAAAATGGAATTTGAAACAATATTCATATAAAATTCAAATGGATATTAAAAATAGAACCACAATTTTGTCATTTTAATGCAGGCTTATACAACTCCTTCATATCCTTCCTTATATTTGCCCCATGGAAGAATTTGAGCAGTTTTTAATTCAAAAAAAGATTGACCCGATTTTATTTAAAA
Source organism: Flexithrix dorotheae DSM 6795 (assembly GCF_000379765.1). Lineage (GTDB taxonomy): Bacteria > Bacteroidota > Bacteroidia > Cytophagales > Flammeovirgaceae > Flexithrix > Flexithrix dorotheae. The sequence continues at coordinate 177,305 of NZ_KB903476.1, read as the reverse complement.
AGGGAGATTTATCCACATTTCAGGATTTTAAATCTCTTTTTTACCAGGTACATCCCAAGAGCTTTGTTGCTCAAAAATTATTTTTAATAAATAAAATAAGAAGGCAATATCCATTCAAGAAAGAAATTGCAGAGCCGGAGGTGCCAAAAAAGAAAATGAGCCGGCCGGTTTTTAAAAGAAAAACTTAATCAATCTTCTTTCCCTACCTTGCAAGGGAGAAATTATAACTTTAATAACCAATATTTAAACATGTTCGACACATTAAAACCACAACTTGAAAAAGACCTTGCTGAAATAAAAGAAGCCGGACTTTTTAAAAATGAGCGCGTAATTACTACTCCTCAGGGTGCTGAAATTAAAACTACTACTGGAAAAGAAGTTTTAAACTTTTGTGCCAATAATTATCTTGGGCTTTCTTCCCATCCTAAAGTAATTGAGGCCGCAAAGGCAGCAATTGATTCCCATGGTTTTGGATTATCTTCTGTACGGTTTATTTGTGGTACACAGGATATCCACATGACCCTGGAGCAAAAGATTTCTGAATTTTTAGGGACTGAAGATACCATTCTTTATGCTGCTGCTTTTGATGCCAATGGAGGTGTTTTTGAACCATTACTAGGTCCTGATGATGCCATCATTTCAGATGAACTGAATCATGCCTCCATCATTGATGGAGTCAGGCTTTGTAAGGCCAAAAGGTTCAGGTATAAAAACAATGATATGGCTGATCTGGAGGAGCAATTAAAAGCGGCTGAAGGTTGTTCACAGAAAATAATCGTGACTGATGGTGTATTTTCCATGGATGGAACCATAGCCCAGCTGGACAAAATTTGTGCATTAGCCGAAAAATATAAGGCTTTGGTAATGTCAGATGAATGCCATAGTACCGGATTCATGGGCAAAACCGGTAGAGGAGTACATGAACACAGAGGGGTGATGGGCAAAATGGATATTATTACCGGAACTTTGGGGAAAGCATTGGGTGGAGCTTCAGGAGGGTTTACCTCTGGTAGAAAGGAGATTATTGAAATGCTGAGGCAAAAATCCCGACCTTATCTTTTCTCCAATACCCTTGCTCCATCTATTGTAGGAGCTTCTATTGCGGTATTTGACATGCTTACAGAAACAACCTCTCTTAGGGATAAACTGGAAAATAATACCAGTTATTTCCGTAAAAAAATGACTGAAGCTGGTTTTGACATTACCCCTGGTGAGCATCCAATTGTTCCAATTATGCTTTATGAGGCTCCATTGGCACAACAATTTGCGGAAAAATTATTGGAAAAGGGAATTTATGTTATTGGCTTTTTCTATCCAGTAGTGCCTAAAAATAAAGCCAGAATCAGAGTTCAAATTTCAGCTGCTCATGAAATAGCTCATTTGGATCAAGCTATAAAAGCCTTTACTGAAGTGGGTAAAGAACTTGGAGTAATTTCCTGATTTCTGATACCTTCTATAAATTAAAAAGGTCCTGATCAATTAAAAATCAGGACCTTTTCTTTTATATGGTTTATAAATTTTATCCTAATAAACTTTTACATTCCATATCTTCAGGCTTTTCAATTCCCATTAATTCCAGAATAGTAGGAGCAAGATTTCCAAGTTTTCCATCCTTAATTGGACCTTTTAATTCTTCATCTACCAAAATACATGGAACAAGATTCAGGGTATGTGCTGTATGAGGTGATCCATCAGGGTTTCTCATAATATCAGAATTGCCATGATCGGCAATCACAATGGTAGTATAACCATTTTGGGTAGCCGCATCAATCACTGCATTGGCACACTGATCTACAGTTTCGCAGGCTTTTACTGCAGCTTCAAAAACACCAGTATGCCCTACCATATCCGGATTGGCAAAGTTTAAACAGATAAAATCTGCAGATTTTGCATTTAGTTCGGGGATGATTTTGTCTCTGATATCACCGGCACTCATTTCAGGCTGAAGATCATAAGTAGCTACCTTTGGAGAAGGGCACATCAATCTTGTTTCCCCCTCAAATGGTTCTTCTTCACCACCCGAGAAAAAGAAAGTAACGTGAGGATACTTTTCTGTTTCTGCTATTCGGATTTGTTTTTTGCCATTTCTGGCTAAAACTTCTCCCAGTGTATTTTCCAGGTTTTTATTTTCGAATAATACATGAACATTTTTATAGGTCTCGTCATATTGAGTCATGGTCATGTAATACAAATCAAGTGGTTTCATATCCTGTTCAGGGAAAGCTTCCTGAGTAAGTGCCACTGTTATTTCCCTGCCTCTGTCCGTTCTGAAATTGAAACATAACACTACATCTCCTTCCTCTATATTTCCCACTGCATTTCCACTATCATCAACCTTTACAATTGGTTTGATAAACTCATCAGTAACCCCCTCATCATAAGATTCCTGAACAGCCTGATCTATTGAAGTTACCTTTTTGCCTTCGCCTTTTACCATGGCATCATAGGCCAATTTTACTCTTTCCCATCTTTTATCCCTGTCCATGGCATAGTACCGACCAGTAACTGAAGCAAGCGCCCCGGTGTTTTCAGCGATATGTCCCTCTAATTCTTTCACAAACTTAATTCCGCTATCTGGTGCACAGTCTCTGCCATCGGTGAAGGCATGCACAAATACTTTGGACAAACCAAAATCATTTGCAGAAGTAATCAATCCCTTTAAATGATTAATATGGGAGTGAACTCCTCCATCAGATACCAGTCCAATAAAATGGACTTTTTTATCATTGGCTTTGGCATATTCAAATGCTTTTACCAATTCCTCATTTTTGCCAATAGTTTTGTCTTCTACGGCCTTATTTATCCTTACCAACATTTGGTAAACTACTCTTCCTGCACCAATATTCATGTGACCCACTTCAGAGTTTCCCATCTGTCCTTCAGGTAATCCCACTGCTAAGCCACAGGCCTGTAATTTACTATGGGCATATTTTTCATAAAGGCTATCTATAAAAGGAGTGTTAGCTTTATCCACTGCAGACACTTCCTTGTCTTTGGCTAGTCCCCAGCCATCTAAAATCATTAATAATACTTTCTTATCCATGCCACAAATTTAACTATGTAAAGGTTTAATCAAATCAAAAGGAGAGGATTTTTTCAACTGATTTGGACTTCTATAGCCTATATTACCAATTGGTTATCATTAATTTTTTAATAGCCATTTCCAAAAGAAAATTACATTTCCTAAAATGTCATAATCTATTCATATTTTGGTAATACAATGGGGAGAGTACTGGAAAAGTAAAAGATATATTTTGTTTTATTTACCAAAATTAGAGGTGTTTCAGGAAGAACCAGGAACTAATGATTAATATAATTGGTAAAACCTTACAGCCCGTATTTATCATTCTTGCCACTTTTTTTTCCTGAAAATTGGAAAAATGCACTATTCAGTTAACTTTGTTAAAGGATTAGGTCTAAGGTTAGTACCACTCATTTTTTCAATCTGAATGCCCCACTTTTCTTTTATCAAAATCCACGTTTATCTTTTTTTATTTTAATTTTTATTTCAAATGAACATTTTCGTAGCAAAACTGAGTTCATCCACCACAAGTGAGGATTTGGACCAGGTTTTCAGTCAATTTGGTGAAGTTTCATCAGCAAAAGTAATTATGGATCGGGACACCGGTTCTTCAAAAGGTTTCGGGTTTGTAGAGATGGATAATGATAGCGAAGGACAAACAGCTATCGAGGAATTAAACGAGTCAGAATTAGATGGCCGTAGAATAGTTGTAAAAGTAGCAAATCCAAGGGAGCCAAGAAGAGGTGGAGGAGATTACAACCAGAGAAGGTATTAAAAATATGATTAATCGGATAAATTAAACCATTACTTTATTTACTAATATATTTTTGTTAGAGAGTAAAAAAAGCTCATTCAGTCATTTGAATGAGCTTTTTTGATTTTCAAATAGATATTACTTCCTGATTAAAGATCGGATAAAACTCGATTTTTTGGGAGGAATCAATGGGAAAAGATCATGGTTTTGACTGGCGTATTTTAAAGTTTCTAATGTATAGAAAGCATTGGGGTTAAATTCATTAATCACATCAACGAGAGCATCCACATTTTTCCTTTTTACCACCGTAAAAATAATGTTCACATCTTCACTTTTACCTCTTTTGGCATCTACAGATGTTACACCATAACCTCTTTTTTCCATTTCTTCTATAAGTAAATGCGCATCTATTTGGGTAATTATCCTTACAATTACTTTCCCCAGTGCCATTCGCTCTTCTATGAGCATACCCGCATAAATTCCCATGGCAAAACCTCCGGCATAGGCAAGGTAGGTGACCACACTGCCAATATTTTGTAAAATCTGACTAATGGCAATTAGCCAGATAGCGGATTCGAAAAAACCGAGTAAGGTGGCTACCAGTCGTTTACCGCTGAGCATAAAAATTACCCTGACTGTGTTAATGGAAACATCACAAATTCTGGCCAGGAAGATTAAGATGGGAAGTATTACCCAATGAAAAATAACAGGACTAATTCCAAGAGTTTCTGCAAAGGCACTCTGCATTGGCTGAAAATTTAAGTTTGAAAATATGAGAAAGTTTCATTTTCATATTTGTTTCAAATGTAGAGAACTTTTTAGCAAATAGCCTCAGAAATTCTCAATGGAATTGAAAAGTTGCTCCGGACAGGTTGTCTTAGCAGGGTCTGTATTTTCGCGACCCTGCGTCTGTAGGGCTTCTGAAGTTTGATGGACGCAAGGTCTCTATCGAAGACCTTGCTGTGAAAAAGCAGTTTTTAGTGTACATTGGAAATTGCTGAAATATCCTACTCGTAAAAAACAATTACCTCATCCTTAGATTTTCTGGTAATATCAGGAACCAGGGCATCTTCTGCCGGATAGCCCACTGGAATTAAAAGAAATGGCTTTTCATTTTTTGGCCTGTTCAAAACCTTGGAAAGAAAATTCATCGGGCTTGGTGTATGTGTAAGTGCCACCAGTCCGGCATGATGAATGGCTGCCAGTAGAAATCCTGAAGCCAGTCCAACCGATTCACTTACATAATAATTGTTTTTCTTCTCATTGTTTTCTTCTTCATAAGATCTTTTGAAAACCACAATTATCCAGGGAGCAATTTCCAGAAAAGGTTTTATTTCGTTGGTTCCAAATTTCTTCAAATCTTCGAGCCAGGAATCGGACATTCGGCCATGGTAATTGACAAACTCTTCTTTTTCTGCGGCTTCCCTTATTTGTTTTTTGATTTCCCTGCTGGAAATGGCGCAGAAAGTCCAGGGTTGTTTATTGGCTCCCGATGGTGCTGTAGAAGCTGCCATAATGATATTTTCAATTACTGCTTTAGGCACTGGCTTATCGGAAAAATCCCGTAAACTCCTCCGCTGATCCATAAACTGATAAAACTCCTGTACCCTTTTTTTTAATTCTTCCCCTTCGAATGAAGTTCTTTTAAAGGGAATAAAACCTTTTTCTGAATCCATTATTTGAAACTTTTTATTTGAAAATAATTTATTTAAGCCGAATCCGCCAGCGATCATTAACCTTAATGGCGTGAGGGATTTCGCTGTCATAAACTCTTAAATGGCCTTCTGGGGAATGGGAACAAAGGAATATTTAAGAAGACTGGAAAATAACTTTTGGATGATTACCCTGAAATTTACCATGTGCACTTCATCCATTTACTAATGCACATTTTAAACAAGCTCTTATTACATTTGCGCCAAAAGTAAATAAAACTACACAAAATGCAATTTGATATTGTAATAATAGGAGGAGGAATAGTTGGTCTGGCTACAGCATTAAACCTGAAAAAGGCTGATCCCGGTCAAAAGATAGCTTTGTTGGAAAAAGAACAGGAACTTGCCAAACATCAGACAGGGAACAATAGTGGAGTAATCCATTCCGGGATTTATTACAAACCGGGAAGTTTAAAAGCCAAAAATTGCATTAATGGTTATCACGATCTGATTGCTTTTTGCGATCAGGAAGAGATTAAATATGAATTGTGTGGGAAAATCATCGTGGCTACGGATGAAAAGGAATTGCCCGCTTTGGAAAATATTTTCACCAGAGGCCAGCAAAATGGCTTAAAAGATTTGAGAAAAATCTCAGCAGGTGAACTTAAAGAATATGAACCTCATGTAAATGGTATAGCTGGAATTGTAGTTCCACAGACCGGAATCATTGATTATAAAGCCGTTTCCCAAAAATATGCGGAGAAGTTTAAGGAACTAGGAGGAGAGATTTTTATGGGGGAGAAGGTAGTGGATATACAAAACGCAAATAGCAAATCGGAGGTAATTACAGCAAATCAGACTTTTGTGGGAAAACTGGTGGTGAATTGTGGAGGGCTTTATTCGGATAAAGTGGCCAGCTTTACTAATCCAAAGCTGGATGTCAGGATTATTCCATTCAGGGGGGAATACTATGAGCTGAAGGAAGAAAAACAGTATTTGGTGAAAAACCTGATTTACCCGGTTCCCGACCCTGCTTTTCCTTTTCTCGGAGTGCATTTTACCCGAATGATTAATGGAGGAGTGGAAGCTGGTCCAAATGCCGTCTTTGCCTTTAAGAAAGAAGGATATAAAAGATCTGATTTCGATTTCAATGAATTTACGGCTTCGCTTGCCTGGCCGGGATTCCGTAAAGTAGCTGCCAAATACTGGAAAACCGGACTGGGAGAGTTTTACAGATCGTATTCAAAATCCGCCTTTACCAAAGCCCTTCAAAAATTAATACCGGAAATTCAGGAAGGAGATTTAAAACCCGGTGGAGCAGGAGTAAGGGCACAAGCCTGTGACCGAACCGGAGGGTTAATAGACGATTTTAAAATTATAGAAAATGACCACAGTGTAAATGTCTTAAATGCCCCATCACCTGCAGCTACTTCATCTTTGGCAATTGGAAAAAGCATTTCTGAGTTGGTGATGAAAAGGATTTAACTGGAAAAACTGCCCGATAGGAAACTGCTGGGCTGCAATACAATTGCAGCCAGTCAGGAAGTATAGGTTGCATTTTACATTACTTCTAATAATAGTTGTCTTCATTTCTAATAAGGAAACACCCCACTCCCAGTAAGCAAACACCTTGCGCCTGGTAAGGAATGTCCAACGTTCCTAGTAAGGAAACGGTCACGACCCAATAAGCAAACGACCACGTTGCTTATAAGGAAACACCCACATTCCTTATAAGGAAATGACCGCTTTGCTTATTAGGATTGCCGGACGATCTCGGTAAGGGGGTGAAAATTGCCTGCCTGTTTTAAGAATATAGTACTTCTAAAGGGGATTTTTTAGAGGTAAAATAATGTAGATGAAAAATAAGCATTCATTTCAAATATACTAACTGTTAAACAAAACAATCATATAAATGGTATTGCCTACTATGGCAAGGAAGGGAATGAAAAGAGCCCCAAAGGCTACTGATTTATCTACAGCCAAAATCTCCCCATTTTCATCTCTTTCAGGGTTTCCCGGCATGCTGTCAAACATCATGGAATCTTTTGGGTCATCTGGGTTATAAAGCAACAGTTCCATGTCTTCATCTTCCAGTAAATGAGTCTCGTGGGTGTAGGCCACTGTGGTGTATTCTTTCCCATCTTTCCCCCTGAACCCGAAATTCATTTTGTACACTACCTGGTCATTAATTTCCCGGCCAGTGGCAATTTTGCCTTTCATTTTTCCAAAAGCCCAATAGCCATGTACCAAAAGCTTTTTAGTTTTCAATCCACCAGTGAAGCCGATAAACACCATTACCAGTCCCAAAAGAGGCACTACAAGTGGTAAAACTCCGGTAGCCAATCCGTACTCAGCCGACCTCAATCCTTTAATTCGGCTAAAAGCATGATTGTTTGCCACATACTCTACAATTACATTATTTCCTTTTCTAAACTGAATTTCCCTGCTATAGGATTGACCTTCAAAAGTTCCTTCTTTAGTCTTATATTCAAAGGTATATTCTTCCACATCTTTCCCATTCACAATCGCTCCGGTGGCTCTCACCGCTGTAATTTTTCCTTTTGTAGTTTCAAGTTGTCCTGAAAATTTACCCAGGTTCATTAAATCAGAATCAAGGGAAAAAACCCAGAAAAATACCATCCCCAAACCAAAAATTGGCCAGCCAATCTGGTTGGTAAATCCACCAAATAAGATTTTTAAAGAAGTAGTGAAAGGGACTTTTCTGGGCGCCTCAGTAAGTTTAATGGTTTGTTCCATTTATCTTGAGTGTTGAAAAAATTGTAAGACAAAAAACGCTTCTGGAAGTTGAGCGAAAAATCAACCTTATTTTAAACAGGAAGCACTAATTGAACAAACTATTGGCAACCCATTTTTTTTAATTTCCACACAATTCCAGAAAGAAAAACCTAATCCGGATTTAAGTACGCTTCTGAACTTCAAATAAAGGAATAAATAAAAATCCCTCCAATAATTTGATAGGGTTTTCACTTTAGTCTATTTTTAAACTTACCTTTCAAATTTAAAATCCCTGATTTTTCTTCAATCTGAAAAAAAGTAAAAGGGTGTATTGCCAAGAAGTGATTTAAACTTTTTGTTTTACAGCGAAAATTGTCAGTTTAAGGTTCTCAGGAAGTAGAAAAATTTGAACTGCGCCAACATTTGGTAGCAGCGCTATTGCTAAATTTTTATGCGAACTGAGGTTCTTGAAATGACAGTTTGGAGCCTAAAGAAATAAGTTTGAATTACTTCTAAATAAAAAATAAGCACTGATTAATGATTTCCATTAAAAACCTGAGAAAAGTTTACAATGAAAGTGTGGCAGTGGACAATATTTCTTTTGAAATAAAAGAAGGAGAAACTTTAGTATTGCTGGGGAAAAGTGGAAGTGGTAAAACCACCACCCTCAAAATGATTAATCGGCTAATTGAACCAAGTAGTGGGGATATTTTTTTTGATGATGAAAATATCCTTCAATTAGATGCCGTAAAACTCAGACGGCAAATTGGTTATGTCATTCAGGAAAATGCACTTTTCCCACATTACTCAGTAGGAGAAAATATTTCTGTAGTTCCCAAATTATTAGGTTGGGATGCGACCAGCATCAATAAAAAGGTAAATGAGCTTTTACAATTGCTGGAACTTGCCCCAGAACAGTTTATTGATCGCTACCCCAATGAGCTAAGTGGCGGACAACAACAACGGGTAGCAATAGCCAGGGCACTTGCCGGAAATCCCAGGCTGGTATTGATGGACGAACCCTTTGGTGCTCTTGATCCCTTAATCCGAAATCAGGTGAGGGAAAGTTTTTTAAAGCTGAAGACCCATTTCAATTTCACAGTTGTGATGGTAACCCACGATATTTCCGAAGCCATAAAACTTGGAGATAAAATTTGTTTAATGGATCACGGGAAAATCGTTCAGATGGGTACTTCTAAAGCACTGGTTTTTAGTCCTGATAGTCCTTATGTACTGGAGTTCTTTACAGATAATAAATTCCAGTTTGAATTAAACCTGGTGAATTTGGCAGATCTGATGCCATTCCTGAATCACAATGAATACAAAGCTGAGAACCCTACAATTGCCCAATTCCCTCATAATATGAATTTCTATGAGCTTATGCAGGAATATGCTGCAACTTCCATTGACAAGTTAGCTGTCCAATTAGAAAATGGGGAAAATATCCAAACGACCATTTCTGAATTATTGGAGGCTTTCAGGAAATATAAAATTGCATTCAACTCCTAAAAACCATTGAAATAAAACCACTATGAATGAGTTTAGGCAATTTGTAATGACTCACCAGCAGGAAATAGCTCAGCGGACCTTTGAGCACATATGGCTCACCCTGATTTCCCTCATTTTGGCAGTGATCATTGGGATGCTCACAGGGATTGCTTTAAGATTTGAAAGAAAGTTTGCCAGTTCGGTAATTGGATTTATTGGTGTTTTTCAGACCATTCCCAGCCTGGCACTTCTGGGCTTTTTAATTCCTCTGGTTGGCATAGGGCCGGTACCAGCCATTATTGCTCTTTTTATGTATGCACTTTTACCCATTGTAAGAAATACCTATACAGGTCTTACAGAAGTAGGAGATGAGCTAATTGAAGCAGGAACCGGAATGGGCATGAGTAAATTTCAGCTGTTAACCAAAGTGGAAATTCCTCTGGCACTTCCTACCATTTTTGCCGGAATCAGAACGGCCACAGTAATCAATGTCGGGGTGGCTACTTTATGTGCTTTAATTGCAGCAGGCGGACTGGGGGAGTTTATTTTTACAGGAATTGCCTTAAATAATGTACAAATGATTTTGACCGGGGCCATTCCTTCCGCTTTACTAGCCCTGTTTTTCGATTTTATTCTGGGATTAATTCAAAAGCATATTCAGAAAATACTCAGGCCTATTTTAATCATTGGAGTAATTCTTTCGATCTTTTTAATGGGAAGGATATTTTTTAGTCCCACAAAAGCTGATCAGTTAACGATTGGGCTGGAGCCGGAGTTTACTGAAAGAGAAGATGGTTGGAAAAAACTGACACAGGTGTATGATTTGAAGATCAACACGGTGCAATTGAACCCGGGGCTTATGTACATGGCGATTAAAAATAAGGAAGTGGATGTCATAAGCGGATATTCCACAGATGGCAGAATAAAAGCCTATGATCTCAAAGTATTGGAGGACGATAAAAATTTCTTTCCGCCATATTTTGCAGCTCCTTTAGTGAAAGCAAGTACCCTGGAAAAATTTCCCGAGCTTAAGGAAATATTAAACAAACTGGAAGGAAAAATTGATAACCAGACCATGTTGCAGCTCAATTTTCAAGTGGATAATGGAAAAATTCCTGCTAAACAAGTGGCCAAAGCTTTTCTGGATTCTTTGGGTTTTAAAACCAGTGTACAAAGAACAGGTCCTCCTGATCTGGTGATTGGTTCTAAAAATTTTTCCGAACAGTTTATCCTCACAGAAATATTTGCTTTACTGATTGAAAATTATTCATTGCTAAAAGTTGAACAAAAAAGTGGCCTTGGGGGAACAAAGATATGTTTCGATGCCCTGATGGCAGGGGAAATTGACATTTATCCTGAATATACCGGTACGGGATTGTATGTCCTTTTAAAGCCGACTGAACAGGAGCAAAAAACACTGGAGGGCGATGCAGGAAAAATTTACGATTTCGTGAAAAGGAAGTTTAAAGAAAATTATGAACTCCAATGGTTGGGGCCATTTGGGTTTAACAATACTTACGCTTTAATGATGCGTAGTTCACAGGCCGATTCCTTAAAAATAAAGACTATAAGTAATTTGGCTGATTATATGAAAAAAGCTACTCCAAATTAATTTGAAGCAGCTTTTTTGAGGAAAATATGTTAATAAAAACATTTTACTTCCATCTCTTATCTTTATAAAGCTTTACCAGCATTTTATTTTTAGTAGCTTTCGCATAGTCCGCTGGTTTTTTGCCTAAAGCATCCTTCACTTTAAGGTTTGCCCCATTTTCCAGCAATATCTCCGAAATTTCATATCGGTTTTCCATAGCTGCAAAATGCAGGATAGTGAACCTCTTATCAGTGTATTTAGGTGTAAGTTTGGCTCCATTGGCAATTAAAGCACTTACTGCCTGCTGATGATCGGCACGAACCGCTTCGTATAGAGGCGACCTGCCGGCTTCGTTTATGGCATTTACATCGCCTCCTTTGGACGCCAATAAGTCAATTACATCTTCATAGCCATAAAAAGCAGCCATATGTAAAGGGGTATTTCTCAAAGCATCTTTAATATTCGGGTCAGTTCCTGTTTCTAATAGCGTACGAATCTGGTCCACCTGATTTTTTTCTATCGCTTTAAATATTACATTTACTTCACTTTCTTGTCCGATAGCATTTAAAGAAAGTCCGGAAAGCAATGAGAAAAGGAAGAAAAAGGTTAATTTCTTTTGGAATCTAAGTTTTTTTGGTTCCATGGGGAATTTAAATGATTAATGAATAATAGAGCTTTTTTATCTTAAAATTTATATTCCTGAAATTATTCAGGAAACTTCTAAAAAAAATTTCTTAATAATATGATTAAATCTAATTAACCTTACACGTATTTTTTTGCTAAAGGTTAATAAAATGGTCTTTTCAATTTATTTATAATTTATTGAATTTCCTTTTTTGAGATTGTTATTTTTGCAATCATCAATTTCACGGGAAAGAAATTGAAAGGCTATTATTCTCAATATAAGTTTTAAAATTCCTGGTTGCGGGTAATTCAGTAGAGACCAGGGGCAAATTGAGCTTCAGAAGTTTGGAGGACGTAAGGTTGCGAATACAGACGCTGTCTGGAAAGCCTTTTTTGTTTATATTGGGAATTACTGTGGAACGGGAGGAATTAGATTTTATGTGGTTGCAAATGAATGAGTTATTTAATTTGTCTGTTTTGACTTTCCAATGCAACTTCTGTAAATAATTTTTTTGACTTTGTCATGAGTGGAAATCAGGTACTGATTATTTCAGTTTTATATTTTTTAGCACTTTTTATCATTGCATTTTTTACGGCCAGAGGTGCTACCACAGCCATATTTTTTAATGTAGAAAAAAAGGCAAAGTGGTATTTGGTGGCATTCGGTATGGTAGGAGTGGCCATTTCAGGTCTGGATTTCCTACTGATTCCCCTGGGAGTGGGCACCAGTGGTTTTAGCGATATTCAGCGGGTATTTGGCTATTTGTTAGGATATGCGTTTGTAGCTACAATTCTCCTTCCGATTTATTATAAACTCAATCTTATTTCCATTTACAGTTACTTTGAAACCAGATTTGGTTTCTGGTCACAAAAATCAGGAGCCTTTTTCTTTCTGATCTCCAGGGCCTTACGGACGGCTTTTCGTATTTTTATAGTCACGAGTATATTGCATGAGCTGGTTTTCAAAAGTTTAGGAATAAACTTCTTTGTCATTTTACTAATAGGGCTTACCATTATCTTTTTCTACTCTCTTCGGGGAGGCATAAAAACCATCATCTGGACAGATGTTTTTAACACCAGCCTAATCATTATTGTAGTAGGGCTGATTATCAATTTTCTGGTTCAAAATGTAGGCGGGACATTTAATGAAGCTATGATAAAAGTGCAGGAAAGTAAATATTCCATTGCCTTTTTCTGGGAAACTGGAAGTGACAGTCATTTTTTTAAGCAATTCCTATCCGGAATTTTTATAGCCGTAGTATTTAATGGGCTTGATCAGGATATCATGCAAAAACATCTGAGTTGTAAAAATATAAGTGATGCCCAGAAAAATATGTTCTGGTTTGTCATTGTCCTGGTGATTGTAAATATTTTTATGCTCACACTTGGAGCACTTTTCTTTTTGTATGCGGATCAGTACGGAGTTCAGGGAACAGACAGTAGTTTCTTAATTGGTTTATTGCAGCATAATTTTAGCAATTTTGTATTGGTGCTGTTTTTTATCGGATTAATGGCAGCCTGTTTTTCAAGTACAGATTCAGCGTTAATTTCCCTTACAACTTCTTTTTGTATAGATTTTCTGGATTTTGGCAAAACCAAAACGGGAGAAGCCACTAAGCGAATGACTCGTATTCAGGTCCATCTGGTATTTTCCATTATTCTTTTCATTATTGTAGCTCTGTTCAAACTGATTAATAATGAGCGGGTTGTAGAATCCATATTTACGGTAGCCAGTTTTACCTACGGACCTTTGTTGGGACTTTTTGCTTTTGGGCTTTTTACCAAATGGAACCTCAAAGACCGCTATGTTCCTTTGGTTTGTTCTATTGCTCCTATTATTTCCTATTTAATGAATTTCTTTTCTGAAGAGCTATTCAACGGCCATCAATTCGGTAATGAACTGGTTATCCTGAATGGTATAATTACCTTTTTAGGCTTGATGACTTTAATCCGCAAAAAAGTTAGCTCCCTGGCTTAAAATCGGCTGAGTTCAGGTATTAGTTCCCTCTTTCTTCCATTTGAAAATGAGCCAGCAAATCAGGATGAAACAACCTCCTGCAATGATTAATGATATAAGGTCGAATGTTGGGTAGACTTCATGTTGTAAGAATAACGCATGGGTTTGCAGGGAAAAGGATTCGTTGGTAATGAATAATGAAAGACAGATATTGTTGGCTGCATGGGCGCCCCAGGCTATTTCCAGCCCTTTATCCTTAATAGTGACATAGCCAAATAATAATCCCATAAAAAGATATTGACCCATAGCGAAGAATTCTCCAAATGCCTTTACTTCAGGGTTTGAAGCATGAACTGCTGCAAAAAGTAAAGTGGAGAGTACCATGGCTACCCATTTATTATTGGCGATCAGATTGAAACCCTGAAGCAGATAACCTCTAAAAATTAATTCTTCGAAGCCCGCCTGTATAGGAATAAAAACCAGGGAAATGAGCACCATTAAGAAGAAATGAACGCCCTGGAAATTAAATTCAAAACCATCGGGGAAGAAAATGAAGTTGGACTGGATGATCATTAAGGATATGAGAAACCATAATCCAAAACCTTTAAAAAAATGATTCCACCGGAATTTTTGGAAATCATTTATTATCCCTAACAGGGACTTATCGTGGATTTTTTTTAGAGAAAAAAGCAAGGCAAGGAACCCTATAGCAAAAGGAAACGTGGCTAATATGAAAATGATATTCTTTCCCAGAGGATGTTCATTGTCAAATTCAATATGGCTAACCAGATTCACTTCAGCGAAGAGTTGCCATATAAAAATAGCCAGTATGATACTACACAAAGTAAGCAGGTATCTCCACCACTCATTTCTCCCATTTTCAGATTTACTCAACATAAAATTTACTAATCAGTATTTCGAATTTGGAAAAGTAATGCCTAATTTACCCTTCTGAAAATTTTGAGAGCGGTTTCTTATTGATAATAGTCCTGCTGAAAACAAAAATTATAACCGTAGAGAAGACGATTATTTAGGATGTGGTTCAAGGAATCTGTATCTTTATCAAAAAAATAGTGAATTAAATATATCAAGTTATCCTTTTGAAAATGAAAACAAGTAGAAGAAATGCTTTGAAGAAAATGACCGCTGGAACAGCTGCAGTGGCATTATCAGGTGGGCTTACGCACAGAATTACTGCTGCAGAAAATGCACTGGAAAACGGATTGAAAGGAAAGGTGAATCATTCGGTATGTAAATGGTGCTATAAGGATATATCCCTTGAAGATCTTTGCAAGGAAAGTGAAAAAATCGGGCTTCAGTCTATTGAGCTGTTAGGTGTGAATGACTGGCCTACTTTGCAAAAATATGGGCTAACCTGCGCCATGGGAAATGGAGCTTCTTTAGGAATTACCAAAGGTTGGAACGATCCTGCTTTACACGATGAACTGGTAGACCGATATACTGAAATTATTCCTCTGGCCGCAAAAGCAGGGATAAAAAATGTGATTACTTTTTCCGGGAATAGGGACGGGATGGATGACGAAACAGGAATGATCAATTGTGCGAAAGGAATCAGAAGAATAATGAGCCTTGCCGAACAGCACAAAGTAACCATTGTGATGGAATTGCTGAACAGTAAGATTAATCATAAAGATTATATGTGTGACCACACCAAATGGGGAGCGGCACTTTGTGAAATGGTAGGTTCTGAGCGAATGAAATTACTGTATGATATTTATCACATGCAAATAATGGAAGGAGACGTAATCCGGACCATTAAGGAACATCATCAATACATTGCCCATTACCACACCGGTGGGGTACCAGGCCGAAATGAAATTGATGATACTCAGGAGTTGTATTATCCTGCGATTATGAAAGCCATTGTAGAAACCGGGTTTGATGGGTTTGTAGCACAGGAATTTATCCCGGCAAGGGAAGATAAACTAGCTTCATTGAAACAGGGAGTGGACATTTGTAATATCTGAAAATAGAATTTTTTATTTGGAAGCCCTTTGGATTGATTTTCAAAGGGCTTTTTCAGTTTTAATGGTTTGTTTTATCATAATTGATTAAATACTATACAATGGTGCTGGTGGGGAATTAGGATGGAAAATGTACCAGAAAAAGAAATATTTGTCTTTCAAAATATAAAGATTTGTTCATATCCTTGTGTAACTGGTGTCTGAAATTTAGGCGCCAGTAATTGGGGAATTTTCAGGTGTTCTAAATTTCTGGAGAAATTTGAATATATAATTCTCCATATTCAGCATTAACTCCTGGCATTTTGTTGTGTCTTTATTAATAAAGGATGGAATTTTATTTAACTTAATGCTTGGGAAATATATTTCTCTTTGAAAAAATTGTATAGTAAACAACCAATATAGAAAATGAAAAAAAACATTTCAAGAAGAGGCTTTATCGGTGCCAGCAGTCTTGCTACAGCCGGAATGGCTATGGGATTTCATTCCCTTCCCTTCCCATCAGTTGGAAATATAATCGGAGCTAACGACAACATTAATTTAGGGGTAATTGGCACAGGTGGAAGAGGTTCATGGGCTGTAAAAGTGGCTCAGGATGTACCTGGTATAAATGTTACTGCTTGTTGTGATATTATTCCTGAAAGACTGGAGCAGGGATTAAGTGTGGCTGCTAAGGATGCCAAAGGATATAAGGACTACAAAAAAATGTTGGAGAATAAAGATTTGGATGCTATTGTAGTAGCTACTCCACTGTACCTTCATTCTGAAATGGCTCTGGATGCGATAGAAGCCGGCAAGCATGTATACTGCGAAAAAACCATGGCTTTCAATATCGATCAGTCCAAGCAATTGGTGGAAAAAGTGAAGGACAGTAATGTAGTTTTCCAGGTGGGTTATCAGCAAAGGGTTAATCCATTATTTATGAAAATAAATGATATTATGTCTGGTGGATACATTGGAGATGTAAAACATATACAATGTACCTGGAATCGGAATGGAGACTGGAGAAAGCCTGTTTCAGACCCGTCACTGGAAAGACTAATCAATTGGAGAATGTACCTTGAGTATTCAGGAGGATTGATGGCTGAGTTAAGTTCTCACCAGATAGATGTAGTGAACTGGTTGTTAGGTGCACATCCATTGGCCGTAACAGGTATGGGTGGAGTGGATTTTTGGAAGGATGGTCGGGAAACCTATGATAATATTTCTGCTGTTTTCGAGTATCCTAATGGCGTTAAATCTCATTTTACCTGTCTTACGACTAATGCTCATGAAGGATTTTCCATGAAATTTTATGGAACTAAGGCTTCAATTGTAGTGAACAGAGAGCAGGGACAAAAAGGATTTATTTACCCAGAGCCGGTTCAGGGGGCCAATAGTGATGTAGATGGGGTTAGTGGTGCTACAAAAGAATTGATGGAAGCCGGAGAAGCAATTCCAATACTTTTGGGAGACCCTTCCAAAGATGACAGTGTGCCAACTGGAAATGCATTCGAACACTTTGCTGAATGCATCAGAGAAAGCAAAAAGCCAAATGCAGACGTCATTTCCGGGCATTATGGAAGTGTGGCTGTAGCTATGGGAAATATGGCTATGAGAAACAAAACTACTGAAAGGTGGAAGGAAGAATATACAGTTTAAGTTTTAGTTTTAATCATCATAATAAAAAAGGATTCCTGCAATGGCAGAAATCCTTTTTGTTTTATTAAATAATCCAATTAGTAGATGTTAGTAAATAATTGGTGAAAAGAATTATGGCTTATGTGGGTTATAATTTTCGTCCCTATTTGTTGATCAGGAAGTGAGCGGTTTGTTTTGAAATTATTATTGGAAACTAATGTAGGGTTGAACCTGTATTGCAAGTTCTTCCGTGACTATTTTTATTTTTTTCAAATCTTCAATAGAGTTGTAATTGCCATGCTGTTTTCTGTAATTCACAATAATTTTGGCCAGTTTCCAATCGATATAGGGGTGAGACTTAAGCATAGTTTCATCTGCCCGGTTGATATTAATCTTTTGAATCGATAAGTCGGTAATTTCAGCTTTTTCGATTAAGGAAAGATAAACTTCTTCTTTAAGTCCATAGACTTCCTTTACCTGTTCCAGAGAATGAAAACCACCAAGTTTGTCTCTGAATTTCACAATTCTTGTGGAAAGTTTGGAGCCAATTCCTCTAATTTGCTTTAATGTGGTGGTATCTGCCTTATTTATGTCAAAAGAGGAAATTTTTACTTCCGTCTTTTCAATATGTTTTTTAACATCCGGATACGTTTTATTTTCCGCTTTAAATTTTTCTTTTTTTGAAAAAGCCTCAGGTAAGTCTATATAAGGCTCCAGTTTTGAATAAGCTTCTTCGGGAAAACCATAAATCTTTTTCAGATCTGATTTAATCTTAAAACTTCCTCCTTTTTCAACATATTTTAAAATTCTTTTACCCAGGTAGGTGGCAACCCCAAGTTTTTCCCATTCCGACAAACTGATCTCATTGGGATTGAAATTAAAATATTTAACAACCTTTTTGGGAAATGAAGTTTTTGAAGAATTCATTTCCTTTTTTGCTTTTTTGGCGGTGAACTGAGGCTCTAGCTGAGCGGCAAGAATTTCAAGTTTTTCAAGATCACTGTCCCAGTTTTTAGCAGGTTTTTTCATCAAAAAACGAGAACAAAAGGGACTCATGAGTAAAATAGCCATAATTATGACTAATACTACAAACCCATTAGTTTCCCTGTTGGAAAAGCTGAAATATGATTTTATCCAGTTTTTTATTTCGTTCATTGAAGGTTTTTTGACTTTTTTATTTATTAACTCGCATTACCAAAATTAATTTTATGGATTCTTTGGAAAGATTTCATTTTTTTAATGATTAACGAGAGTTTATTACGTGTATAAAATATTTACTCTTCTTATTTTCTGTATAGTTAGAAAATTATAGCTTGTTTGCATTTGTAATTGTCTGATATTCAGTGGAGCTATAACTAGGGGAACCTCAATAAAAAACTGCAAGCCGTCAATTATTATATTTCTTTAATTAAATTTAAGAATGATTCTTAGGTTTTGTTAGGGAAGCTTGTGTTGCCCGTTTGCCTAATATTGTTCACTTAAATAAATATTAAAAAATGGAAATTAAAGGAGCAGGAGGGTCGCAGGGAGGAATTGGCAGATTTTTTCTAGGACTGATTATGCTTATCGGTGGCGGATATCTATTTCTAAATTCAATCCATGTAACCAATAGTTTTGGCCTGGGGTACAGTTTATATTCATTTGGAGGGTTCAGGTTAACTTCCGGTTTTGTACTGATTCCTTTTATTATTGGCATAGGAATGATCTTTTTTAATTCAGCTAACTATTTGGGCTGGTTCCTGGCCATTGGTTCCCTGATCATGCTAGGGTTTGGGGTAATTACCAGTCTGCATTTTACAATGCAGAGAATGACCTTATTTGAGTTAATCACCATTCTTGTTTTATTCATTGGAGGTTTGGGTTTGTTTTTAAGCTCTTTGCGTAACTTAGCCAGATAGAGACAAGGATTAGATTCATTATTGTGAGTCAAAATCACGGAGAGCCGAAGTAAAGTCCGGGAAATTATTCATGGAATAAATTTATTTATTATAGGATATGATAAAAACATTATTATTAGTCTTTTTAACTGCAATTTCACTTTCTTCCATAGCGCAGAAAGTGAAGGATTTACCAGAATCAAAATTAGAAAAATCAGTACTGGAAAAGCATTTGAGAATTATTGCTTCAGATGCCATGATGGGAAGGAGAACAGGGGAACAAGGAAATAATTTAGCCGCCAGATATATTGCTGAGCAATTTAGGGCAAGTGGTATAAAGCCAACACCCGACAATGATGATTATTTCCAATATTTCTCCTTACAAAATGTAGCTCCGGCAAAAATTGCCAGCCTTTCCTGGGGAGGGAAGACTTTTGAAAATGGGGCAGAGGCCTTACTTATTCATGGAAAAGAAAATCAGGAAGAAGGGGAGGCGGTTTTCGTAGGTTATGGAGAGGAAAAGGACTTTAAGGAAAAGGATGTAAAAGATAAAATTGTAGTCGCACAATTTGGTATACCTAATTCGCAAAATCCCATGGAAGCATTCCAGGCAAGTAAAGGGAAAAGGCAGTTGGCTGAAAAGTTGGGTGCAAAGGCATTAATTGAACTGTATCATTTACAATTGCCCTGGAAATCTATTGTAAATTATCTCAATAATACCCGAATGGAGATGGTTTCAGATGAAGAAGCTAATGCCAAATTAGTACATTTTTGGATTAATGATGAAAGTAAGGCATTATTGGCAAAAATCAATAAGGAAGAGGATAAACATATCAGTTTTGAAACATCTGGTTTAATAAAATCTCTGGTGAGGACTCAAAATGTAGTGGGGATGATTGAAGGTGCGGATGCAGCACTGAAAGATGAGTTTATTATCTTATCTGCGCATTATGATCATGTAGGTACAGCTAGTCATGCTCCGGGAGGCACACCAGAAGACTCTATTTTTAATGGTGCACGGGATAATGGTATGGGGGTAGTAGGTTTAATTGCTGCTGCCAAAGCTTTAGGTGAGAAACCTCCTGCCAGGTCGGTTTTGTTTATTGCTTTCACAGGGGAGGAAATGGGTTTATTGGGAAGTCAGTATTATAGTGAACATCCATTAATTCCACTTAATAAATGTATTTTCAATCTGAATATTGACGGAGCGGGTTATAATGATACCTCATTGGTTTCCGTAATTGGACTGGATAGAACCGGAGCTAAAGAAGAAATTGAAAAAGGAAGTGAGGCCTTTGGGCTTGGTGTGTTTGGTGATCCATCACCAGAACAGGGGCTTTTCGATCGGTCGGATAATGTGAATTTTGCAGCCAAGGGCATTCCTGCTCCTACGTTTAGCGAAGGCTTAAAAGCATTTGATGCAGAAATAATGAAAACCTACCATCAGGTAACCGATGAAGTTGATACTATGGATTTCGATTATTTATTGAAATTTTGCCAGGCTTATGTGTACTCTGCCCGGCTAATTGCCAATAAAAAGGAAAGGCCACAGTGGGAAGCCGGTGACAAATATGAGAAGGCTGCTAAGGCGCTTTATGGAGGTGAATAATTCATGTTTTTTATTAATTGGTCTTTCAAAAAAATCAAAGTGAGATTTGGCGGCTTGTTAAACTCTAATACTTGATATAAAATTTAAGTCTAAGCAGGGGCTGCATTTTCGCGACCCTGTGTTCAAATTTGTACTGAAGTACGAGGGCAGGGGCTCTTTATGAGAATACCCTGCAAGGACTAAAAACTCTTGATTGAAATGGAAATTAATTATCACACTGATAAAATTTGGACAATTGAAAATTTCATGGAAAGAGAAGAATGTGAAAATTTAATTGCCTTTAGCGAGGAGATAGGATATGAGGAAGCAAAGGTTAGCTTTCCTGAAGGAGCAAAAATGGTGAAGGGATTGAGAAATAATGAAAGAATTCTTTTTGAGGATGAGGAATTAGCTGGTCGCTTGTGGGAAAGGCTTGCTCCATTTTGTCCATTCAAAATTGAAAATTCCATTGCCGTTGGCTTAAATGAAATGTTTCGGTTTTATAGATATGAGCGAGAGCAGCGGTTTAAACGTCATATAGATGGTAGATTCAAACGTGGGGAATCTGAAGAAAGCAGAATAACTTTTCTTGTTTACCTCAATGACAATTACAAAGGAGGAATAACAAAATTTGATGAGGTTAGCATTATTCCCAAAATTGGGACTGCTTTATGTTTTATCCACGAGCAGAAACATGAGGGAATTCCAATTGAAGAAGGGATCAAATATGTTTTGAGAAGTGATGTAATGTATGGCAATTAATTTTTAAAACTTTAACCAATCACAAACCCTAAAATACTATGTGGAAAGAAGAAAATAACCAATTGACAAAATCATTCGAGTTTAAAGATTTTAAAGAAGCATTTGCTTTTATGACCAAAGTAGCCATGCTGGCTGAGCAGCAAAACCACCATCCTTACTGGACAAATGTGTACAATAAGGTAGAGATTTTTCTCAATACGCATGATGCCGGTGACATTGTAACTGATAAGGATCACCAACTGGCAAAAGCTATTGATGCGCTTTAACTGCTTTTTCTGACTTTCTTCTTTTCAACTCTGATTTTATCAAGTTGAATTCACGACTGGTTTGCCCGGCAATGGAAGTGTTTTCTTCTGCTCTTCTAAAAAGATACGGAAGCACTGCTTTTATTGGGCCGTAAGGTACGTATTTGGCTACATTGTACCCCGCTTTGCTCAGGTTAAATGAAATATTATCACTCATGCCATATAGCTGGGCAAAGTGAATATGAGAGTGGCCATTGGGAATGTCATGTTTTCGCAAAAGCGCAGTAAGATGGTAACATGAATTTTCATTATGTGTTCCGGCACAAATGGCAATTGTATCAATATGTTTCACACAAAATTCAAGTGCAGTATTGTAGTCCAAATCACAGGCCGTTTTATTGGGTTGGATGGGATCAGGGTAACCGAGCCGTTCAGCCCTTTCTCTTTCTTTTTCCATGTAGGCGCCTCTCACTAACTTGGCCCCCAGGAAATAACCACGCTCTTTGGCTAGTTTGTAATCGTTTTTTAAATCCAGCAATTTATTCACACAATACAGCTGATATGTATTGTATACAATAGGGGAATTTTTATTGTATTTTTCCATCATTTCCCTTACCAGGTTGTCTATAGGTACCTGAATCCAGGTTTCTTCAGCATCGATAAAAAGCCTAACTTTATGTTCAAAAGCAGTCTGGCAAATGGTATCCACTCTTACTCTTAGTTTTTCAAACTGTTCCTCTTCTTTAGGGGATAAGGGTTTTTTTGATTGAATTTTGGCTAAAAGCGCATGTGAAGCCAGGCCAGTAATTTTAAAAACACAAAAGGGAATTTCTTTTAATCCTGCAGATTTCTGCACGTTTGCAAGAGTTTCATTAAAGGTTTTTAAAAAATGTTTTTCATTGGAAGCTCCTTCCACTGCATAATCCAGGATTGTCCCAATATTGTATTCAGAAAGTAGGCGAATGGTTTTGTTACAATCTTCTATGTTTTCACCACCGCAAAATTGTGAGAATAAAGTTCGCCTGATAAATGGCTTTACAGGAAGGTTAAGTTTCAGAGCGAGCTGGATGAAAAATGTTCCCAGTTTTACCAGCCCATTCCAGTTCATGAGGGAAAAAAGAAAGTAAGCTTTCCGGAGTGAATTACTGTTTTTAGAAGCAAATGCAATCCTGGTGTCAGTGAAGTTTATATGTAAATTCTCTGTCATCATATTATGTGTTTTGTTGTTTATTGGTTCCGGAACTTTCCGGAGGCTTGGCTGGTTAGGCCATGGTAAATTTAGGCTCTTTCCTATCAAAGAAACCTTATTTTTGTCAATTGGTTTGTATTTGCAAAGAAAGTACATTTTAGGGTTTCTTTTATTTTTAAATCTGATACTTTTTTGCAGCTAATCATTTATCAATAAAATCAATTGGATATATGCGCTATTGATGAAATAAAAGTGGTTTCTCTATTATTTTACCACTGCTTTATCACTATCTTTGCGTCTTAATTTTTGAAGCTTTTTGTAGAAAAGTAAGTGGTTGGGAAACAACTGAATTTTTTAAATAAAAAATTAATCCTTAAACGTGAGTTTTAATACAGAAGAAGTTAATCGGTTGATAAAATCCAGAAGGTCAGTTTTTGTAGACCAGTTTAGTGAACAAACCATTGATAAAAAAATCATTGAACAGTTGTTGGAAAATGCCAATTGGGCACCTTCTCACGGAAAAACTGAACCTTGGAGATTCTTTGTTTTTTCCGGAGATGGTTTGAAAAAATTTGCTGACTTCCAATCTGGTTTATATAAAAAGCTAACTGCCCCTGAAAATTTTTCTGAAGCAAAATTCACCAAGCTAAAGGCCAAACCGCTTAAAGCCTCACACATCATTGCAGTAGCTATGAAAAGGCAGGAATCTGAGAAGATTCCGGAGATTGAGGAGGTGGAAGCTGTGGCTTGTGCCGTGCAGAATATTTACCTTACAGCGACTGCCTATGGAATTGGTGGCTATTGGGGTAGTGGGGGAGTGACTTATTGGGAAGAGGCCAAAGATTTTTTTGGTTTGGGAGATAAAGATAAATTATTAGGTTTCTTCTATTTGGGCTATCCGAAACATGAACTGGCAGAGGGCAAAAGAGGTGATATTTCCCAAAAAGTGGAGTGGATTGAAGAATAATTAATGTTAATCCTGGTTTATCTGAAAAATATCAAAAACTGACAGAATGTCTTTTGAACTTTTTTTGCAGCAAATTTGATATATAAGGGATTATAGAGGTGAGTCCTCTAAAATTATTAAAATAATCAAGAATAAATTTTATCAACAAAATAGATTTTAAAATGGGAAAAGCAATTGAAATAACAGATGATAACTTTGAAGAAGTTGTGTTAAACTCTGAAAACCCTGTATTAGTGGATTTCTGGGCTACCTGGTGTGGACCATGTTTAATGATGGCTCCGGTAGTAGAAGAATTGGCAGGAGATTTTGATGGAAAAGCCGTAATTGGAAAACTGGACGTTGATGCCAATCCGGAAACAGCTGCTAAATTTGGAATCAGGAGTATCCCTACAATGATGGTGTTTAAAGGAGGAGAAGTAGTAGACAAAGTAGTAGGAGCATCTTCAAAAGCAGATCTTCAGGGAAGAGTTGAAGCTCAGATAGCTTAATTTGAGTTTTATTTATAAAATAGAAAGCCGCTGTTGAATAAACCAACAGCGGCTTTTTTTATGATATGTTTGTCAATTTTTATGAAGCCAGTTCTTCCTGATGTTCTCTTAATTTAGCATAAACTACAGGAGGGTTTATGGAATAATCCGTTTTTACCTCCACCAAATCCTGATAATTGTTGAAAAAACGGGAGAGCTTCCCATACTTTACTCCGTTTTTTCGAAGTTCTGTACCTACTTTGGCTAAGTTGGCCCAACCTGTTTCATCACAACTTTCAGCTAAAGCATTTTTAATTACTTTTTCAATTTCCAAGTTTTCCATGCTTCTTATGTCGTTTAATTCAATAAATAATTTTAGAAAAATAAGCACAAAGAGTAAGAAATAACCCTGGTGCTTTAGGATGAAGTTTATCCGGGTAAAAATTAAACCCAAACTCATTTATCATTTAACTAAAAAGTAAATGCTTGATTAAATAACCTATAAGACTTAATTCAACATAAATTAAAGAACATTTTCCGGTTAAAGGGTAGCCGACCCACAGCGAATTAAGTAGTACTAAATTAAAAAAATATGGAAAAAGTTGTATATATTTTTTGAGGAAATTTTTGGTAAATTCCCTGTTTTTGGTAACAAAAATTTAGGATGAGATTCTGCGCTATGGTGTCCAATAGCCCCATTGCTAAGGAGTAAAATTACTTTGAGTCTTTTTTCAACATTGAAAAATGAAGTGAATTTTATTATTATAACCGTTACATTGGTTTTGGAGGGAATGGCACATGCGCCAGCTGAAGAAATTTTTATTAAAAAATGCTACTTTATAATAGAACAGCCTTCCATACAATCGAAAATATTTACAATGTGTTTATCGGCTAAAGTGTAAAAAATATTCTTCCCCTCTCTTTCGGATTTCAGTACGCCTTTATCTTTCATTTTTATCAGGTGATGAGAGAGTAAGGATTGTTCTATTCCTGTACCTTTCATGAGTTCGGAAACTGTGAGTTTTTCCTTGTTTTCCAGTAATTCCAATATGGATAGTCTTACAGGATGGGCTATAGTTTTGAGTATTTCAGCTACTTTTAAAAGTGTTTCAGCATCAAATCGGGTGGATAGTTTCTCCATTTTCAGGTTGGGTATGTTCAATGTAAAAATATGAACATTTTGTCATATTTAAGCACCAATGCTATTATTTCCGAGAAATAGTAATCTCTCTATAATTCCTCTATGGCAAAATAATACAATGCAGGATTAATTTTGAATTACTACTTAAACACCAGTTTCACAAAAATAAAACCCCTGACAGTCATCAGCCTGTCAGGGGTTTTAAGTTATTTTAATTCAGACCATTTATTTCTCTTCACTTCCAAATACCTTCTTCAAAATATCAGAGGTCCTTTCCATAGGGTCTTCTCTGATTTTTTCCTCTTCCTGTGCCACCATCACAAAAAGTCCTTCAATCGCCTTTTCAGTGACATATTCTTCCAGGTTTGGATTGATTTTTTTCATGAAAGGAATTTTGTTGTATTCGGTCATTACGTTATCCCAATATCTTGTAGCGTCTACTTTTTCAATAGATTGGGCAATAATCGGCTGAAACCTGGCTTTGAGGCTATCAGAAGTTGTATTTTGCAAATAAGCCGTGGCTGCATTGTCTTCTCCTCTTACGATTTCGATCGCATCTTTAAAGGTTAATTGTTTTATGGCAACAATAAAAATATCCTTGGCCTCACCCGCAGCATCTTCAGCGGCTCTGTTCAGCGAAAGTATGGCATCATCGGCTAATTTCCCCATGCCTACTGCCCTTAATTGACTTTCTACAAATTTGGCTTCTTCAGGAAAAGGAATTTTTACCAAAGGATTTCCGAAATAGCCATCCAGTTGGGCTACTTCACCTACTCCTTTCACAATTCCCTTCTGTAGGGCTTCTTTAATGGCATTTCCGGCTTCTTCTTCTGTAAATCCCAATGATGTGGTTGTACTGGTTACTGACTCCTTGAGCTTTTTTAAAAACTGCCCATGTGCCAATGGCGCAAATAATAGTAATGCAGGTAAAATCAGACTTTTAATAAATTTCATATGTATAGATTTAATTTTGTGATCTAAGTCTTTCGACTATTTTAAATGAGATTTGTTTTAGTATCCAATTGAAGTTTTAGCCAAATGGTGCAGTATTTATTTTAACCTGACCATATAACAATATTAGAGGATATTTTGCTTAATTTGGTTGGGATGTGAGAAAATCTATGTATTTATAATTTTCTTTTTTAAAAACTAAAGGCAAAATCAGTTCCTATCATAAAGGCTTTTAATCCATCTTGCCTCCTGTATTGCGCATATCTCACATTCACACTTTTGAAGCGGGCAATTTTTTTTGAAAAAGGGTGGCGGAACCGGGAAATCCCAAAAACGGGGGAATACCTGAATCCTATTCCGGCTTTGTGGCTGTAAAAACCTGAAAGATCGAAATCTGAAGTATAGAATTCATCTGTAATCCGGTTCACTTTAAAACCTCCAAAGTATTGAGAAGCCTGCTGTGTATGGTACCTGTAGAATGGGAAAATGGAGAAAAACGGACTGAATTTTATGGAGGGCTCAATGCTAAAAGTATGGGCCTGAATGCCAAAATCATCCCAATAGTACCTGTAAAACATTCGGAGTACTAAAGGATCAGCTACATAATAATGCAGTCGGGCACTTACTGGAATTTTAAAACGCTTTCCCGGTAGTTTTTCAATTTTTGGCATATCCTGTTCTTTGAAATAAACCCGGTGAAAAGGAGTAGAAAGCAGCCCATTTTGATTGACCAGTTCTCCGGAGAAAGCTACCTGCATTTTTTTATTAATCACCTGGGAATAAGAAAGCAAAAGACTGTAGGACCGTCTTTTATCGGTGTCTACCTGGGCAAGGCCTGGCTCACGCAATTCTTCAGGAAAAATGATGGCCCATCGGTCGAAATATACCAGGCCGCTGATATTGAATTCCCTGTTGCCATCTTCAGAAGCCAGCATCCAGTCCGCCCCTAAAAAATTGGAGATATAATCCGATTCCATGGAACCACCCATTTGGAAACCGAAAGCTTTTGACCTTAAAGCATTAAATTTTTTGTAGCCTAAAGAAACCTGTGTTCTCACATCTGAGCTAGAAGCAGAAGAAACAGCAGTATTAATTCTGTCGGTAGAGGCGGAAGAGTAGTGGTTCACATTCAAACTCATGTTGAAATAACTGGAAGTGTCCAGGGGAATATTCAGGATAATTGTTCCGGAAATATCCTGTAGTTCCTCTGTGCCCAATCCTCCTGTTACAGCCGAATGATTGCCATCCTGTTCGTAATAGTGGAATAAAAAATTAACATCAATATCTTCTAAAACTACACTTGAATCAGTGGGAAGGGTAGTTTTTTCCTCATCAATAGTCTGGTTGTTTTGAGCATTTGAACTGGAAAGGCTCAGAAGATAAATTACTGTAAAAAGTAAATGGTTCAGCAGGTTTTTCAGAAAGAGAATTTTTATCTTGGGATTTGTAAATGGCATACAAACTAAAAAATGAAATTATGCTGCTAATTTAAAAATTATTTCAGGGAGGGGAGATTTTTTTGGAGGAATCAGGAAAATTAACATTAAAGATTATTTATCTAAGGTAAGAAAAAATGAAAAAAGCTTTGTTGGTTATTGATATGCAAAAAGGTTCTTTTACGGATGAAACTCCAAGATTTGATTCTGCTGGAGTGGTAAGAAGAATTAATGCTTTGGCGCAAAAATTCAGAGCAGTGGACCTTCCGGTTATTTTTATCCAGCACGATGGCTCAAAGTGGAATGCTTTTGTTCCAAATACAACTGAATGGGAACTTTTGGATGAGCTGGATGTAAATCCCACAGATTTAATCATGGAAAAGACCGCTAATGATGCATTTTACAATTCAAAACTGGAAGTGAAATTAAGGGAATTGGAGATAGATAATTTGGTGATAACAGGTTGTGCTACAGATTTTTGTGTGGAGGCCACTATTCAGTCTGCATTAGTGAAAAATTATAATATTACGGTTGTGAACAATGGACATACTACCGGAGACCGACCACATTTAAAAGCGGAGCAGGTCATTGAACAATACAATTGGATGTGGCAAAATATGATTCCCACTGAAGGGAAAATTGAGGTTAAGGGTTTTGAGGAAGTACTTTTGAGTATTTAAAAATAAATAGGTTTGAAAGTTTAGGATATTCGTTGCTAATAAAGCAGCTTCTTACGAACTTATATCAGTATTAACCAATAGTGGTTTACTATAAATGAAAACTGAAACTCCATTAGTCGATTCGGAATATTTGCTGGAAAAATTTCCCGGCAAGGGTGGGTGGACTTATGCGGCAATTCCTGAAATAGCACAGAACAAAAATAATCCTTTTGGCTGGGTAAAGGTGAGGGGTTTTGTGGATGAATTTGAGTTGAAACAATACAAACTGATGCCTATGGGTAATGGGAAATTATTTCTTCCGGTAAAAGCTCAGATTAGGAGAAAGATCAAAAAAGAAGCTGGGGACTTGGTGAAAGTGGTGCTTTATTCAGATGAATCTCCTTTGGAAATTCCCACGGAAATTATTGAATGTTTTAAAAATGAACCTCAAAAAATTTATGAGACATTTCTATCTTTTACAGAAGGTGAACAGAAGACATATATCGATTGGATTTACGAGGCAAAAACCGAAGATACAAAAGCCGATCGCATCGTAAAAATGATGGATCGGCTTCAAAGAAATTTAAGGTTTTATGATAAGGAAATCCTCTAGATTTTTAATCCCATCAGGGTAATGTCATCTCTTTGGTCTGCAGTTTTCTGGTGGTCTTCCAGCGCCCATTCAAACATTTCTTTCTGATCTTCCATGTCGTGAATAAAATTATCTGAGATCAAAGTTTTTAACTTACTGGTAGAAAAGCTTAGCCTTTCCGGACTAGCCTGATCTATAAAGCCATCTGTGGTGAGATAGACAATATCTCCCTGCTTCAGCCTTGTCTCATGATTTTCGAACACCAGGTCATTTTTCGCATATTTTCCTCCAATAGATTTCCTGCATCCTTTCAGCTCTATCATTTTATCATCTGACATGATATAAAGCTTGTGTTTTGCCCCGGCATAAGTCAATTTGGCTTCACCATTTTTCATGTATTCAATCTTGCACAAGCCCAGATCCATACCATCTGCATTTTTCCCTGAATCCTGAGACAAACGATCCCTGATCCCATTGTGTAGATATTGAAGAATTTCTGCTGGTGAGGTGATCGCGTGTTTGGTGACAGCTTCATTCAGTAAATTATTCCCAATCATGGACATAAATGCACCCGGAACTCCATGGCCCGTACAGTCGATTACTGCCGCCATTTTAAAATCATCTTCCTCAATACACCAATAGAAATCCCCTGAAACAATATCTTTTGGTTTAAAAATCAGGAAGCTTTCAGGGAAAATTTCCTGAAATAAACTCTGGTCGGGTAAAATGGCTTTCTGAATTCGTTCCGCATATTTTATACTTTTTTTGGTTTTATTATGCTCCCGCTCAATTTCATTCCGCTGGTATTCCAGGGCTTCGTGAATAGCTTGTAACTCTTCCATATTTTGCCTCAATTCCTCCTCACTTGACTGTAATTCCTCATTAACCTGAGAGATATCTTCCTTTTGTTTTCTAAGCTCAGAAGTTTGTTCTTCAACCATTTTTTCCAGTCGCTGGTTTTGCTTTTTTACCGCTTTCATTCGGATTTTATAAAAAGCAAAAGCCCCACCCACTACAAGTAGAACAGCTGATATCTTGAACCACCAGGTTTCCCACCAGGGAGGGGTGATTGTAATGTCCAGTGCAACTCCTTTTTCATTCCATACGCCATCATTATTCGATGCCTTCACTCTGAAAGTATAAGTTTTTCCTGCTGGTAGATTTGTATAAGTGGCAAATCTTCTGTTTCCTACCTCATTCCAGTCTTTATCAAAGCCTTCGAGTTTGTAAGCGTACTGGTTATTTTTTGCATTGGCAAAATTCAAACCTGTAAATTCAAAACTAAATACCGATTCCTTGTAGGAAATGGTAATGGCTTCAGTTTCCCCTACTACTTTCGATAAAATTCCATTTTCCTTTTCTATAGGTACCGAATTGTTAAAAATCTGGAAATCCGTAATGGCTACAGGAGGTATAAAAGTATTGTTCTTGACATCCTCCGGGTTAAAAATATTAAAACCATTAATTCCTCCAAAGTACATTTTGCCGGCTTTGGTTTTCATGGCTGCCCCAAGATTAAAGGCATCACTTTGCAGACCATTTCCAGTATTGTAGTGGTTGATAACATTGTCTTCCAAATTAAACCTGGCAATACCCTTATTGGTACTTATCCAAAGGTTACCTGCTTCATCTTCTAAAATACCATAAACTACATTATTCGGTAATCCCTGTTCTTCTGTAAACCTTAGAAAATCACCTGTTTTCTCATTGTACAAATTTAATCCTGCACCGTACGTCCCTATCCATATTCTTCCTTTAGAGTCTTCAAAAAGGGTGAGGATAATATTATGACTTAAGCTTTTGGGATCTTTGGGGTTGTGCTGGAAGTTGGTAAAATTCCCGGTTTTTTTGTCCAATATACTTAGTCCCCCAAATGTTCCTATGGCGATTTTTCCATTTCTTGTTTCAATGATTGCTCTAATGGCATCATCTGCAAGGCTGTTTCCATATTCAGGATTATGTCGGTAGTGTTTAAATATTTTAGTTTCAGGATCGAAAAAATTGACTCCTCCACCATTGGTACCTACCCAAAGTCCTCCTTCAGTATCATTACAAATAGCCCAAACCGAATTGTTGGAAAGCGTATTGGCATTTTTAGCGTTGTTTAGAAAACTGGTGAATTTTCCATTTTTATAATGATTTAACCCTCCAGTATAAGTCCCAATCCATAATCCGCCATTGTCATCCGTTTCAAGACAAAGGGCTACATCATCGCTTATCGAGTTTTTATTGCCTGGAATATTTTTGAAGTGGGTGAAATTTTCTCCATCAAATAAATCGAGACCACCTCCGTCAGTACCTACCCAGACTTTACCATCCTGAGTTTCTGCAAATGACAAAATGGAGTTTTTAGCCAGGCTGTTTGGGTTGTCGGCCTGATGGTTGAAATGGACAAAAACATTGGATGACTGGTTAAAATAATTAAGTCCTCCGGCAAATGTTCCTGCCCAGATATCTCCCTTTTTATCTTGTAATAATGCCCTGACTACATTTGAACTTATGCTGGTGATTTTTCCCGGGATATGCATTTGGGGATGAATAGTCCCAGTTTTATAATTGAAAAAATTTAGGCCTCCT
This sequence comes from Flexithrix dorotheae DSM 6795, assembly GCF_000379765.1. GTDB lineage: Bacteria > Bacteroidota > Bacteroidia > Cytophagales > Flammeovirgaceae > Flexithrix > Flexithrix dorotheae. Next base: position 145,428 of record NZ_KB903476.1, on the reverse strand, counting down.
CCATCTGTTCCTATCCAGATGTTGCCAGTCTTATCCTGAATTACAGACCAGATGGCATTACTTTTCAGGTTTGAATTTTGAGTGTTAAAATACTTGATCTCATGATGGTCGGGCTGAATAAAATTAAGCCCTCCATCTTCAGTTCCTACCCAAAAGTCTCCTTTGCTGTCTTTAGTAATCGTTCTTACTACATTTCCAGAAAGGAAGTTTTCTTTATCATCCTTCGTGTATTTTTTCAGGTAATGTAGTTCCTCATTTAAAATAACAAGGCCTTTTCCTATAGTGCCTATCCAGTAGTGGTTGTTTTCTGCTTTGGCGATTGTCCACACTGAACCGCCCTCCAGCTCTGGAATTTTTAATTTTGTGATCGATGAAGTGGCAAAGTCTAATTTTTTTAGACCTCCGTTTTCAGAAGCCAGTAAAATATGATTTTTTTCAATGTGTAGCTTTGTGAAATTATTGAATCGTGAACTATCTCTGAAAGCTTTAAAAGTATCGGTTGCTCTATTGTAAAAGTTTAAACCATTAGTGGTTCCAATCCATAAATTGCCATTTTCATCTTCAATAATATCATTTATTCTATTATTACTGATAGTATTTGGCTCATTATCCTTATGGGTGTAAATTTTAAAATTATAACCATCGAACCTGTTAAGGCCATCTTCGGTTCCCACCCACAAAAAACCTCTGGAATCCTGGAAAATGCTATTTACTGTAGCCTGTGAGAGGCCGTCTTCAATAGAAAGATTGGAGAATTTTAAATATCCTTGTTGGGAAAACCCCCAATGACTCATGAGGATAAAAAGAAAATTGCAGATGATAAATTTTAGATTCAAATTTTTCATTATACAGCCTTAAAGCTTTTGGTAGATTTTTTTGCTCTTGAAAGTAATTATGGACTATAGAATTGAATGGCCAGTTTCAACCATTATTTCTTTGATGGTGAAGGCCCTTTAACTGATTTCTGTTGTGTTTTGGTTAGTAAGGATGTTGTCCTTTTTGGTAATGATAATTAGTAATTCAAAATTAACCGTGTATTATTTTGCCATAAAAGACTGATAGAGAGATTACTTTTTCTTAGAAATAATAGCACTGGTGCTTAAATTAACAGTTAATAACAGCTTTTATTTTGTGATAAAGGCCATTAAAAGGAGGGATTAATTCATACACCAAAACGTGTTAAAGGGCTCCGTTTTCAATAATTTGGGTGAGGAGTGAAGGGTTTTGCCCCCAGTAAAAATGGATGTAAGAAGCCATTGTCTTATTTTTATAATAGACCTGAGTTTTCACCGGGAGATCATTGGCATTTTTTACCAAACCTATAGACCTGAGAGATGCAGGAGAAAGTACTTGATGTCGGGAAAAATGGAATTCATGCCCTCTTATTTCCAGATGCTTAAAATGGAATTTTCGATATCCCAGGTGAAGTTGTGGTTTTTCCATTGAAGTTTCTATTTCCAGAAAATTCACCATTGGGAATAATTTACCTTTATTATTTTTTATCGATTTTCCCAAATACATAAGTCCACCACATTCTGCCAGGCATTTTCCACCTTTTTCCAGGTAATTTTTAATTGCTGATTTCATAACCTGATTTTCCGAAAGCTGTTTTAGATAAAGCTCAGGGTAGCCTCCGGCAAGGTACAGAAAATCAGTTTCAGGCAATCGTTCATCATGCAATGGACTAAAATAAGTGACTTTTCCCAGTTGCCTGAGGGCGTTTATATTTTCTAGATAAGTGAAGTTAAAAGCCTCATCACGGGCAATGGCAATTTTATAATGCTTTTCAGTTTTCGGTAGTGGAATGTTTTCTTCCTGTCTGGGCGCGGGGATAGTGGTTAGGGATAATAACTGGTCAATATCCACAGTTTTAGCAATATGGGTGGCTATGGAGTCTAGTCTTTTTCGCCAGTTGCTTTCTTCCGGACTTTTCAGTCCTAAATGCCTTTCTTCTATGGAGATTTCCGGGTTATTAGGGATATAGCCCAAAGCTGTTACCCCTACATCCTGACAGGCATCTTTTAGAAAATTATAATGTCCTTCCGAATTGACAAAATTGAATACAACTCCTTTTAGATTAAGCTCGGGATGAAAGTTTTTAAAGCCAAATAATATTGGTGCAGCCGAATAAGCCATTGCCCGGGCATCAAGCAGCAGGACCACAGGTATTTTGAGCAAAAGGGCAATTTCCGCACTGCTGCCCTGCATTTTTTTTGCCCCATCAAAAAGGCCCATTACACCTTCAATTATAGCTGCATCAGCCTCCTGGAGGTATTTTGCATATACCTTTTGTACATAAGCAGCGCTGCACATGAAAGTATCCAGGTTTATGCCCTCTCTTTCTGCAGCCAGAGTGTGATGTTTTACGTCCAGATAGTCCGGCCCGCATTTATATGGTTGAACTTTAAGTCCTCTTGTTTTCAGCAAATGAAGCAACCCCAGGGTAAAAGTAGTTTTCCCGGAACCACTTGCTGCAGCACCAATAAGAAATTGAGGTTTTTGCATTAAACATTTGAGATTTGCAGACTACCCAATAGCCACTGTCCCCTCAGGATTAATTTTGGAAACGTAAGAAATGGTTTCAATTTCAAAATTGGAGAAAATATCCTGTTTGATTTTTGCCAGTTTTTCCGCAGTTGCTTTATCCTTTGAAAATGAAAACATAGAAGGGCCTGAACCGGAAATACTACAGCCCAGCGCTCCATTTTCAAGTGCGGCTGCTTTCACTTCTTCATAGCCGGGAATTAATTGAGATCTTATCGGTTCAATAATGACATCTTCCAGCGATCGGCCTATTAACTCATAATCTTTTTGGAACAACCCTGCTACCAGACCTGCTATATTTCCCCATTGTTTTACTGCATCCTGCAATTGAATACTCCTTTTTAAAATTCTTCTGGCATCTTCTGTTTTCAATTCAATTTGCGGATGAATGATCGTACAGTATAATTCTTCAGGGTAGGCCAGCGGGATAATATCTAGTGGTTTATAACTTCTTACCAATACAAATCCGCCAATCATGGCTGGAGCCACATTATCGGCATGGGGAGAGCCGCAGGCTGCCTTTTCCCCTTCCATGGCAAATTGAATCAATTCTTTTTTTGTAAAAGGTTGACCCAATAATTCATTTGCGCCAAATACAGCAGCAGCCGAACTTGCTGCACTTGAGCCTATGCCACTTCCTGGCTTTATTTTTTTTGATATAGTGATTTCAAAACCACAATCGTGTTCAGTTTTATCCAAAAATGCCTGAAGGGCTACTCCCGCAGTGTTTTTCAAAGGGTTTTCAGGAATTTGCGAATAAGGAGTCTGGTTAATAATCGTAATGCCTTTTGAAGCTTTCTTTTTTATGATTACTTCGTCACCCGGGTTAGTTAGTGCCAGTCCCAGGATATCAAAACCACATGCCACATTGGCGATGGTTGCTGGTGCGAAAACTTTTATACTCTTTTCCAAAATATTACCCCCTTGTTTATTCTTAGAAGTCTTTTCAAATTATTATTTAGGCGCAACAGGAATGTCCTGTTTTGTTTTGCTCTCTGCACAAATTTAGGAATTATTTTTCAGGCTGTATTTTTTATTTTATTTCTATTTTAATTTATAGCAAGAAGATCATTTGTCGGCTTACATTTTGCCTGAACTTATTATAATTGGGGAAAAATACTTTTTTTACAAAAAGTACTGGAGGTTTATAGTAATTAATTTGCTTTGGGAACCGTTTACCTAATAAGTATGGAAATTGCTGTTTCCTTGCATTTTTTAATTTATAGAATTGATTTTTTTATTATCTCTACTTATTCTTATCAATATATAATGTCAATAAATTACTCATTCCCAAATAGTTGAGAAATGGATGGTTTATTGGCGGAATCACTAGTGCCACAGGCATTAAATAAGTAACAGGAGTTTGGAGTGGATCATCAGCTTGTTAACCCACTGATATACCTCACTTATTTCGTTAGGACAGACTTTCTGCTTGTCGCACTATATTTGGAAATATTTTTTTACAACAAATTTTTTTAAATGGATCAGGGAAAAATTGTTTTTGAAGTAGAAGGAGGTCACAAGTTAAAAGGAGAAATTACCCCACAAGGTGCAAAAAACGAAAGTTTACAAATTCTGTGTGCTGTTTTACTCACTGAGGAAAAGGTGACCATTCATAATATTCCCAATATTCGGGATGTAAATAAGCTTATTTCTCTGCTCGATTCATTGGGGGTAGAGGTGAACAGAATTAACGAAAGTACCTGTGAGTTTACGGCAAAAGATATTGATATTCATTATCTGGAAACAGAAGAATATGAAAAACAAGCGGCTTCTTTAAGAGGGTCCATCATGATTTTGGGACCACTTTTGGCCAGGTTCAAACAGGCTAAAATCCCACGGCCAGGTGGGGATAAAATAGGAAGGAGAAGGCTGGATACCCACTTTTTAGGCTTTCAGAAACTTGGGGCAAGATTCAATTTTGACAGCGATAGCCATTTTTATGAAATTGATGCCCACGATTTACACGGCACATACATTTTGTTGGATGAACCTTCTGTAACCGGAACTGCTAACATAATAATGGCAGCGGTAAAAGCCAGGGGAAGAACAACTATTTATAATGCAGCATGTGAACCCTACATTCAGCAATTGTGTAAAATGCTGATCAGTATGGGTGCAAAAATAGAAGGAGCAGGCTCAAACTTATTACATATTGACGGAGTGGAGTATTTGGGCGGTACTACCCATACCATGCTTCCTGATATGATTGAAATTGGGAGTTTCATTGGGATGGCAGCTATGACGGCTTCTGAAATTACCATCAAAAATGTTCGGCTTGATCAGTTGGGTTTAATTCCTTCTGTTTTCCAGCGGTTGGGTATACAAATGGAATTTCGTGGCGATGATATTTTTATTCCATCTCAGGAATCTTACGAAATAGACCGGTTTATTGATGGTTCTATGCTGACTGTAGCAGATGGCCCATGGCCACTTTTCACACCCGATTTGCTGAGCATTGTGCTTGTGGTAGCTACTCAGGCTAAGGGAACAGTGTTGGTTCATCAGAAAATGTTTGAGAGCAGGCTTTTCTTTGTGGATAAGCTGATTGATATGGGAGCTCAGATTATTTTGTGTGATCCACACAGAGCCACCATCATTGGTTTGGATAAACAAGTACCATTGAAAGGGATAAAAATGACTTCTCCGGATATTAGGGCTGGTGTTTCTTTATTAATTGCTGCACTTTCTGCAAATGGGAAAAGTACAATTTTCAACGGAGAGCAAATTGACAGAGGTTATCAGAATATTGATACCAGGTTGAGGGCACTGGGTGCGAAAATTAAGCGGGTGGAGGAGTGAGAATTCAGGTCTTAAAATGAATTACAAAAGCCCGGTTTAGAATCGATAAACCGGGCTTTTGTGTTTGAATAAATTACCTTGAAGCAGTATGATTCACCTGAAATATACTGTAATTTCCGGGTTCACCGGCAAATACCAGGCTGTAACTGTTGTCTGCGGCTACTGGAAATACTTCATTGGCAGTTCCTCCTGCAATTGGAGAATCATCGAATGCATCTAAAATTACTACGTAATAAGTGGAAAGTAAATTGAGCCGATCGGCTGTGGCATTAAGGTTCACACCTGTAACATCTGCATGGTCTAACACAGGATTTGCTCCCGGGAAAATATCGTCATAAGTGAGAGTATCACTTGTGGTGGGATTGATAAAGGCGAATTTTACCGCACCTGTACTAACAGATGACATATTGGCCATTACAAAAGTAGTTTTCCCGGCATCAGGGAAACTATTCCTGAAAATGGAAATGTCTGCATCGTCATCATCCTCTCTTATATATACAGAATAATATTCATTTAATGTTAGTCCAAGATTGGCATTGAATTCATCCTGATTGGTTTTGATGGTGATTACAGAATCAGGTGGAACCGATACATAATTGCTGGCCACTCCGTGGTTGGTTACCGATGCCAGTTCCTGATCCTTCAGAAACATTTGCACTTTTGTAGGAGTATTTACCGAATTGATTAATAGTAGTCTTGCTCCATCCGGAGTTACATTTTCATCATCTCCATCACAACTTGAAAGTAGAAATATCAGGGTTAGAATAATGATATTTAGAAGTAATAATAATGGTTTTCGAACAATTTGGGTTGGACGCATAGTTAAAAAAGTTTAGTGAAGACAAATTGATTTTTGAGCTGTTAGTGGAATTTAGCTAAGAAGTAAAGGTAGTTGGAGGCAGTATGGAATTTTATATATGAATAAAGAATAGGATTCATATAGTTCTGTCTACGGAATAAGGCGCGTATTGTTTGGGAACATGCTTTCCCAGATGGTATAATAAGATTAATTCAAACTGTTTTCTCTGTTTTTTAGAGGGAAAAGAATTCTTTTGAGGAAACTGAAAGTGTTTTAGCACTTCCCTTTTTTGGATAAACCGTAAGAGAAGTGCATTTTATTATTCCGGATTTTGAATTCTTAATAAATTCAAAAATTACCCTTATCCAATATATTTCATCTTCTCGAAAGGCTTTTCCCTATCGAATAAATACCTGTAGGTACTGTGTACTTTTTTAATTTCTCCGCCAACCTGCTTCACTACAATAATCATCTTTCTGTTGAAGTCGCCAATACCATTTATTTCCAAAGTAGGATATCGCTTGTAATCTTTTTGCACCATTTGGGCAGTGGCCATAATTAAAGCTCCATCTAATCCTTTTCCCTGATGTTCGGGCACTACCCCAAATACCAGCCCCAGCATTTTTTTATTCGTTTTTCGCCATTTGTGCCAGAGGAATTTCAGTTTTCCGATAGTATCCAGTTTTCCATTTACGTATTTGAAAATCTGGTTGACTTCCGGAATATTGATGTAAAAAGCGACTGGTTCATCTTTATAATAAGCCAGCCAGATGATTTTCTCATCGATTATAGGCTTGAGCTGTTTCACGATAACTTCCACCTGAGCATCGGAGATTTCAGCTACTCCATCATGATTTACCCATGCCTTATTATATACTTTAATAATATCCTGGGTATATTTTTCAAAATTACTGAGCTTCAAATGTTCAAATGAATAATCCGGATCCTGATGAAGGATTTCCGATTTTTTCATGATCCTGGGGTGAAAAGGATCGAAAGTATTTCTAATGAAAGTCAGGTGGCTGAAATAGACTTGGAAACCGTAGTTTTCAAATAATTGCTTATAGTATGGGAAGTGGTAATTGCATTGGTAAATAGGCTCAAGGTCATGGCCTTCGGTAAGCAATCCCCACCATTTGTCCCGGTCACCAAAATTGATTGGGCCGTCCATCGCTTCCATGCCTTTTTCTTTTAGCCAGTCTCTGCAAGCATCCATAAGCATGTTAGCTGCTTCCTGATCATCTATACATTCGAAAAAGCCCATGCCACCTGTTGGCTGATCGTTATCTTTTTCAGCTGTTTTATGATTTATAAAAGCAGCCACTCTTCCTATGGTTTTATCTCCCTTCTTCAGGATCCACCTGATGCACTCTCCGTGGTTAAATGTTTTATTAGTTTCAGGATGAAATACCCCTTCAATATCTTTATCCAAAGGACGTATCCAGGCTTTTTCATTTTTGTAAAGCTCTGTATGCAACCGAATAAATTCTTTCGCTTCTTTTTTAGTTTTTACCTCAATTAATCTCATCTATATCTTGTAAGTAGGTATTGCTTTTTATCTTGTGTCGGATTATTCTTACCAAATTATCCCTCATCTACAAGTACTAAAACTTTTCGGCTGTAAAGTTTATGAATTCATTTCCCAAAGCCAAAAACTGCATAGGTAAAGAATGCTTTTTACTTGTATTGGCTAAGCTTTGAAAGATCATAAAAGCTGCGCACAATGAAAGGTAGCTAAAATTTTGGTTTGCAAAGAACTGAAAGTTTGATGTTTTTACAAGTATATTACCACAATTATTTCTCATTTTTCCTGCTATTTGAGACTTGGGAATATCCCAATATTTTCTTTAAAAAAATTTCTGTTGACCGTACAGATTGAAAGTCGTCTTTTTAAATATAGCTTTTGCTTAAAAAAATAACATTTTTACCGAAAAGTTAAATTTTAAGTAATTTTGATTGCTAGCTTTGTTTAAAATAATACCATTCAGTAAGCGACTCCCAATTTTTTTTAACCAGTAATTTTTTTTGAACTATGCAACACAGGTCAATTGTGCATATGGACCTGGATTCATTCTTTGTGTCGGTGGAGCGACTTCAAAACAGTAAACTCATGGGCGTGCCTGTGATTATAGGAGGAAGTGGTGGAAGAGGGGTAGTTGCTTCGTGTAGCTATGAGGCTCGGAAATTTGGTGTACGCTCGGCCATGCCCGGAAAAATGGCTAAGCGACTTTGCCCTGAAGCTATATTTGTACGTGGCGATATGGAAAGGTATAGCCATTTCTCAAAAACTGTAAAGGAAATTATTGTAGAAAAAGCGCCTTTGTTTGAGCAGGCTTCTATCGATGAATTTTACCTCGATATTTCCGGAATGGATAAATACTTTGGTTGTTTCAAATGGACTTCAGAATTGCGTGAAACGATTACCAGAGAGACGGGTCTGCCACTTTCATTTGGTTTATCCTGTAATAAAACTGTATCCAAAATAGGGACAAATGAAGCCAAACCGAATGGGAAAAATTATATCATGCAGGGTAATGAAAAAAACTTTTTAGCCCCGCTGGATATTATGAGTATTCCCATGCTGGGGAATAAAACCGGACAAATGCTGAAAAGCATGGGCGTAAAAAAAATAAAGACTTTGCAGGAAATGCCCCTTGAGCTTATGCGGCAGGTTTTGGGAAAAAATGGGAAAAGTATTTGGGAAAAAGCCAATGGTATTTGCCATGCAATGGTGTTGCCCACACACGACCGCAAGTCCATTTCCACAGAAAATACTTTCCAGGCAGATACCATTGATGTAAAAATGCTTAGAGCCATACTTACCGGCATGACAGAAAAGATAGCTTTTAGATTGCGGAAAGAACAACAATTAACTTCCTGTGTGGCTGTGAAAATACGCTATTCTAATTTTGATACTTACGCCAAACAAATGATGATTCCCTATACGGCTAATGATAAAACTTTAATCGGAACGGCTTTGCACCTTTTCGATAAGTTATATGAAAAACGATTGTTGGTTCGGCTGGTAGGTGTGCGGTTTAGCCATTTGGTAAATGGAAGTTATCAAATTAATCTGTTTGAAGATACTTCCAGAGAAGTAAAGTTATGTGAAGCCATGGATAATGCCCGGAAAAAATTTGGTGCTAAAGTAGTGAGTCGGGCTTCGGGGTTTGTGAAGAGGAAAGTAGGAAAAGGGTGATTATTTAGTGCTTTTTGTTTCAGTTAACCATGTTTACAATAAAGCATGGTTAACTGAATTTTAAATTGGTATTTTATCTTCCTAAAAGTACAGCAGGCTTAGGTTCAATTTTATAGCTATTAATGGCTACATTATTTCCAGACATCGCATCCAATTCCATCAGACTTGCCAGAGCTAGTTGGGAATAATTTTGCGAAGCATTTCTAAAACCTCTATAGCTTGTTTGCCAAAGTTCTTTTATTAACTCCTGCCCCCCATTTTTAGGAGCAATTACATTTACTGCACCAGCCACATTTCCGGCTCCGGCATGATATACATGCAATACCATTAACTTAAACCAAAGGTCATTCTCAGAATATTCTAAATTCCACCTATCGAGGATTTCCCTTGTTTTGGGAATGCAGGTGGTTTTGATAAATCGGGCAGCTGCTTTTGCGGATTTTTCCAAATCTTCTCTTTCATCTACATACTTATTTACCGTTAAGCCATTATTTCTGGCCACCCATTTCATCAACTGAAAAGAACCATAAGCCCCTACATTGGATTTCTGTAGTTTATTCGGGCTTTCAATTAATAAGATAGCTTGAGCAAACCATGGAGAAACATTTTGTTCCTCAAATATCTGAGTGGATTTCACAATTCCGGGAACAGCTCTTTCTATTTGATAAAAATGTTTCTTGCCAGAGGTGATGTAGATTTCAGTGCCTGTTGGTAAATTATGATCTTTAATTATTTTCTCCTTAAAAATTCTTTTGCCATCTCTGGTTTTGCTGGTATAATCCTCAGTGGCAATGGTGGTCAAAATTGTTCTGTTTGCGGCAATGTTTACCAGACTTGAGTCGGCACTCATTTTCATTATTTTTCGCCAAAAGTTGGGCTGAGGTAAATAATTCCATCCTTCCAGATACATCAGGGGCTCTTTTACCAAGAAAGGACTGAGGGAATCGAGTAAGGTCTTTTTGGTTTCTTTAGGTTCCAGTTCGGTTACTTCTTCTTTTGTGTTTTCCTCAAAATCTACCGGGTGACTTACCGATAATTTGTAGGTAATGGTAATTAAAAATACTAATAAAATGGCAAGGTACTTTTTCATGTTAAGCTCCGGTTATTATGCTGGTATTTAAGTTCTGGGACTATTTTAGTTGAGAATTATTTTACTTTATACAGGCAATTGTGCTTCGACTGTATATTTCTGAAAAAATAAAATCAAAAAAATAACCTCTTAAAATAAAAAGATAAGAAAAAAAGTATTGAAATACAGATTTTCTTATCTAATAATAGCAAATACCTTGATTTATTTCTAATACCAGGCTTATCTTTTACTCAAAAGCTTACATGAACTTATCATTTGAATAAATTCTCTTCTGTATCCGTTTTCATCATTCCCAATGGCACTTTTAGCCAGTTCTTCTACATGCTCATAATTGGCATTTTCTTTAAACTCCGAATTTCTCAATATCATTCCAAACTCAGCTACTGCAGCAGAAAACCTGAAATTATCAGAAGTGTGGTCCAAAGGAATAGGGTTGGATTCCAAAACCTGAGTGATCAGTCTGCTTTTGGACTGATCCGGCTTTTTATAGCGGAATTTTACTGTAAGTAATTCCCCAGTGTTCCCGTTTTCTATCTTATCTACTTGCTGATATTTTAATTTATCTACATCTTTCACAAATTTTGACTTAATTCCTACCGGAATGATTTCATATAGGGCAGTTACAGTGTGTCCTGCGCCTAGTTCACCTGCATCTTTGGTGTCGTCATTGAAATCCTCATCTTTCAGCGCCCGGTTTTCATATCCAATTAGTCGATATGCCTGAACCAGTTCGGGGTTGAACTCTACCTGAATTTTTACATCCTTGGCTATTGTGAACAATGTTGCTCTCATGTCGGTCACAAATACTTTCTGGGCTTCTTTTATATTATCTATGTAATAATAATTTCCATTTCCCGCATTGCTAATTTGTTCCATTCGGCCATCTTTATAATTCCCCATTCCAAAACCTGCAATAGTGAGGTATATACCATCTTTTCGTTTTTCTTCTATCAGACGAACCATTTCCGAAGTAGAAGAAACCCCCACATTAAAGTCTCCATCAGTACAAAGAATTACCCTGTTGTTCCCATCTACCAGGTTTTCTTTAGCAATTTTGTAAGCGAGTTTAATTCCCTGTCCTCCGGCAGTGGAACCTCCCGCATTCAGATTATCCAAAGTTCTGATGATTTTTTCTTTATTTGCGGCTGAGGTAGGAGGGAGTGCCAGGCCGGCAGCTCCAGCATAGGTTACAATAGAAATTTTATCGTTTTCCGAAAGGCCTTCCAGCAATAGTTTTAAGGAAGATTTTAATAAAGGAAGCTTATTCTGGTTATTCATTGATCCGGAAACATCGATGAGAAAAACAAGGTTGCTGGGTTGTAAATTTTCGTAATCAAGTTTCTTACCCTGAATGCCAATATGCACTAACTGATGTTTTTCATTCCAGGGAGCCTGAGATAATTCCATGGCAATGGAAAACGGATGGTCACCTTCAGGATTTTGATAGTCGTAATCAAAATAGTTGACCATTTCTTCTATCCGTACAGCATCTACAGGAGGGGTTTGTCCATTGGTTAACATTCTTCTCAGGTTGCTGTAGGAAGCAGCATCCACATCTATGGAAAAGGTAGAAAGTGGATTTGATGTGGGTTTAAGGAAAATGTTTTCATTGATTACATCATATTCTTCTGTGTTGTGTTGAGAGAAATCATCATTATAATAGAAAGAAGAAGTTGGAGATGACACCAAGTTTCTTTTTGCAGATTTTTTTGGTTTAAAGCCATTGTTCCCCTGAACTCCATAAGCTTTTCCGGCAACAGCCCCAACACGATTTTTCCCTTTTTTTTGCTTTACTACAACTATTTCGCTTAATGATTGAATATCTTCTTCTAATTTAACATCAATAACGGTTTTGGTTTTTACCGTGATTTCCTTAGTAACAAAACCAATATAGCTAAATTCGAGAATCGTTTTGGATCCTGTTGGAATTGCAATAGAGTAATACCCATCAAAATCTGTAGTAGTTCCTGTACTACTTCCTTTGATAATAATACTTACTCCAGGTAATGGGGCATCATCTGCGGCTGAGGTTACAGTACCAGAAATTGTAATTTGCTGCCCAATTAAGGCAAAGGAGAAAAGATTGAAGAGCGTAAAGATTAGTATTTTTTTCATGGCGATAAGTTTTTTTATTACCATGATGCAGCAATCCATACTTTTCCATAAAACGAGGTAAAAAAAATTAATTAAACTTTTTCCCGGAGTATTTAGCCAATAAATGAAGAGAGGTTTTTCTGACTTTATTTTTAACCAGTGGAGTAAACCCTAAAAAATATCCGATGGGGCCGAGTGCCATGCCTGACCATTTCCAAAAATTGAAATAATCGGTATGCCTGTATATTTTTCCATCTTTAAATTGAAAAGAGGCCTTGATCTTATTATGCACTTTACGGTTGGTTTTAGAAAATAAGTATTTGGCTTCCCAATGCGCTTTCCCGGTAGTTTCACTGGCTTCTACATCATGAAAAGTAATTTCCAGGTTGCCCTCACTTCTCTCTATCAGCATTCTCCACATATTGCCCACCTGCTCCCCTTTCAGGGTACCGAATGCGGGATCTTCAAATTGTATATTTTCGTGATAGCAGGCAGTCATTCGCTCAGCATCAAGCTTTTGAAAGGCTGTATAAAATTCTTCGATTAGTTGTTTGTTTTCCATTTACTGAAGGTACGGAAATCTACACAATAGACACAAAAAAAGCTTCACAAAATTAATTGTGAAGCTTGTACGATACCTTTCGGTAAAGGAAATAACTTGATCTATGCTTGTCTTACATTCACAGCATTCATACCCTTCTTACCTTCTTTAAGCTCGAATGTAACTCTATCGTCTTGTCTTACTTCGTCAATTAGACCTGAAACATGAACAAAATACTCCTCATCAGACTCAGAATCTTTTATAAAACCAAATCCTTTAGAATCATTGAAAAATTTTACTGTACCTTCTTTCATAATAATTATTTAATATTGGCGGTAAAGGTAGTTGAAATATTAAACATTGCACTATTTTTTTAAAAAAATCCTTGGAAAAAAAAATACACTTTCAGATTTTTAGAAACATAATAGTGTTATTCGAAGATTTTTTAGGATTAAAAGCATGGATGAACTTTTTAAAAAAATGACCATTTTTAAGCAGAATTATAAAATAATAAAGTGCTGGTATTCAAGTTAGAAATGTGTCTGGGTTGGCTAAATCCAATCATTTGCGAGAAAAGAAAATTAACAGTGAGACTACATTTATTAAGAAAAAATTTTTTAATCTAAAATAATTTAACTTTTTTCACTACTAAGTTTAACTTTGTGGCAAATCTGGATAAGCCAGCAAATTAATTTTTTAAGTTTTAATGAGTAGTAGCTTATTAGGACAAAAACAATAAGTAGCCATTAAAATAAACCAAATGTGGCTGTTGCATACGCTCTAAATAAAATATCTCTTAGCTTCTAACTAAAGTAATTACCTCAAAACTTCCCAGGCTTTAATTTTAGATTACTGACAGGTAGGAAATCAATACCTGTATGGTAAATTTTGAAATGCGGGAGTTAATTGTAAAATTTTTATATAAAATTGTATTTTTCTATGAACTTTAAATTACCGGAATTTATGAATGAAAGTCAATTAAACATTTTAAACAAATCAACCAGATAATGGAGCAACACTTGAAATTTACAGGAAGGGATGAGTCCGGCTTTTTTAGAGAATTAAGAAAAAGAGTTGATGCTTATTTTAGAGAAAATAATATTTCCAAAAATGGAAATGGAGAAATGGTTTTTAAATCATTCTTTTTTTTGGGAGGAGTGATTCTTTTATATTCGTTAATTATATCCAATATTTTTTCTCCCTGGATAATGCTTGGTTTGGCAGCATTATTAGGAATTTTTAAAGCCTTTGTAGGTTTTAATGTGAGTCACGATGCCATACACGGTTCCTATTCCAAAAATAAGAGAGTTAATAAAATCATTTCAGTATTAGCTTTTAATACGTTAGGTGGTAATGATTATATGTGGAGCATTACGCATAATGTGGTGCACCATACATTTACCAATATTCCCGGTCATGATGAAGACATTGATGTGGCTCCGGGAATGATCAGGCTTTCCCCAGAGGAAAAGCTAAAGCCAATAATGAAATACCAGCATATTTATGCTTTTCCATTATACGGTCTTGCCTATATTTCCTGGGTATTTAGAAAAGATTTTGTAAAGTTTTTTCAAGATAAAATCGGGCAAAAGGATAATAGATATCACAAACCAGTTGAATATTTTAATCTTTTCTTCTTTAAGGCTGTTTATTATACCCTGTTTATCGTGATACCACTTATGGTATTGGATATTACCTGGTGGCAGTTTATCATTGGTTTCGTAACGATGCAGTTATTTGCCGGTTTAGTATTGGGACTGGTATTTCAGCTGGCACATGTGGTGGAAGGACCAGAATTCCCTTATCCTAATGAAAAAGGGGCTATTGAGGATAGTTGGGCACTTCACCAGATGAAAACAACGGCAAATTTTGCAAGAAAGGACTGGCTGGCCAATTTTCTGTGTGGTGGATTGAATTTTCAGATAGAACATCATTTGTTCCCACACATTTGCCATGTACACTATAAACCAATATCTTCCATAGTAAAGGCTACGGCTGAAGAATTTCAGGTACCTTATCATGAAAGTCCCACTTTCTTAAAAGCTATTGGAAGCCATTATAGAATGTTGAAAAAATTTGGAAGAGGGGAACTGGCTTTAAATGTTCAGGGATCATAAAAATTAAATACCTTTATAAAAAAAGCGAACTGAGGTTGAACTCAGTTCGCTTTTTTTATTTACCTCCAATAATATTAGAGTCTGTTTTTAGGGTATTGCTTCTTTCTAATTATTGTTGGCCAGAATTTCCGGGGAATATAAATAATCAAAAAGAAGGGCCGGCATATGGTGCTTTCTGTTTACCGGGAGATTCCTGATAAATATTCTGACTGGCAAATCATAGTTGCCAAGGAAACGGTTGAAATTGAAATAATCAAGTGTTTCCAGATTAAGAAAAGTTCTGAGTTCATTCATCAACTCAGCAAAAACATTATAATCTACCAGCACTTCATAGGTAAGGCTTATCCCATGCCACTGTTTATAAAATTGCCTTATCAGCTTTACTGAAGTCAAATTCATAATTGGATATTCTTTAGGGTTAATTGAATTGCAATAAAGCGTGGCAAATTCAAAAAACTCAATTTGTCTGTTGCTGACATTCAATTTGGCAATTTCACCAACAACCCATTTGTCTCCCCGGTTAATTTCATTCTTTACACTCAGGCGTTTGATATGACGGGCCATTAATTTTTCAGCTTTTTCTACCTGAAGCTTTTCATCTCCAAGAGATTTCACCTGATCCAAAATTTCAATATACTCCTTGTCTTTTCTCCACATTTTCAAAAAAATATCTATAATATTTTTAGGTGATTTCATTTCTTTTCTGGTTGATTAACAATAGAAACAAATTTTTTTGCTTCATTTTAAGAAAGCATGCATAGTTAATTAGAATAGTATTAAAGATGGATTTGTTATTACCTCAAATTTATTAACCCCGAAAAGTTAAATTAATTTTTTCATAGTGACAGGGAATTAATTTGGAGCGAAACAGGATCAGTAGAGGCAATGTGATTTTATACCATAAAACATACCAGAAAAAGAAGTTTATGGAAATATAAATAAATGCTAAAGGTCGTATTTTTGCATTCTTCTGTAAAGTGTGGTACGCCCAACTCCAAGTTCTTTGGCTACTTTAGTCATGTTTCCGTGGTGTTTTTCCATGGCTTTTATTATGGCTTCTTTTTCCCGGATTTCCAGATTTAGATTTGAAATTTGCTCATTGCTTTTAAGAACTGGTTTTAGTAAGAAATCGGCTTCTTTCAGTGATTTTCCATCCGACATAATTACCGCCCTTTCCACTGCATGTTGCAACTCTCTGATATTTCCGGGCCAGGAATAGCGCTTAAGAGACTTTTCGGTTTCCTTTCCTATTCTTAAATATTCCTTATCATATTTTTTTCCGTAAACTGATAAATAATAAGATAGTAAAGGGGAGATATCTTCTTTTCTCTCCCTTAGGGGAGGGAGTTTTAACTCTACTGTATTTATCCTGTAAAGCAAATCTTGTCGAAAGCTGTTTAATTCATCGCTACTATTTTCTGCCAATTCCTGTATGGGTTTATTTGTAGCACAAATTAGCCGAATATCAATCGGAACTGGAGTATTAGCACCAACAGGTATTACCTGTTTATTTTGAATAACTGTGAGTAATTTGGCTTGTAATGGAAGAGATAAATTTCCGATTTCATCAAGGAAAAGTGTTCCTCCAGAGGCGGCTTCAAATCTGCCAATTCTATTTTCTCTGGCATCAGTAAAAGCACCTTTTTTATGCCCAAAAAGTTCAGATTCGAAGAGCGTTTCAGATATTGCCCCCAGGTCTACTTTAATGAATGCCTCATTTTTTCTTTCTGAATGATTATGGATGTTTCGGGCAATGAGTTCTTTGCCAGTACCATTTTCTCCTAAAATCAGAACATTAGCATCAGTAACAGCCACTTTTTCCATTGCTTTCAAAATAGGTTGCATGGATTTAGCAGTGGAAATCATTTCTCCAAAACTCCTATCAATATCAGTGGATAATAATTTTTGCCTGTGTTCTAATGTTTTTACCTTTTTTCTGGATTGACTTAGCTCAAAAACGGCCATTGTGGTTGCCAGAAATTTTTCATGTTCCCAGGGCTTTACTACAAAATCAGAAGCACCTTCCTTCATGGTTTCTACAGCTATTTTTATATCACCATAAGCCGTATTCATAATCACCAAAGTATCAGGATACTTCTTTTTTATTTTTTTAAGGATGGAAATCCCTTCTTTTCCGGAAGTATCGCCAGGCTGAAAATTCATATCGAGGATAACCACATCAAAATTTATTTTCAAAAATTCCTCTAATGCCTTATTAGGATCTGTCTGTGTGATTACCCGATTAAAATGAGAAGACAAAATCATATTTGCCGCAAAGAGAATATCTTCGTCATCGTCCACAACAAGAATATTTCCCTGGTTTTTGGGCATAAGCAATTTAATTTAGGATGGAAAGCTGAAGGTTACGTTCCGTTTTATGGTTGGGAATCTCAATGGTAAAAGTGGTACCAACCCCAAATTCAGTGTCGAGATGGATAGTTCCTTTCAGTTTTTTTATAGTTTCACTAACAATGTAAAGACCCAAACCGGAGCCGGAAATATGATTATTTGCTCTGTAAAACATATCGAACACCTTTTCTTTATGTTCATTCTGAATGCCCTGTCCATTGTCCTTAATTTCTATTTTGGCACTTTCAATATCCACAATTACATTCACTTTTATGAAAGGATGTCTTCTCCCCGGAGCACTATACCTCACCGCATTTGATATTAAGTTACTCAAAATTACCAAAAGTCTACGCCTGTCGGAATAAAAGGAAACATGATCGATTACCATCAATTGTTTATCAATCAGTTCAGCATTTTTACTAAACTGAAAATCTTCAAATGTGGCTTCGATCATTTCCTTCAGATCAATTTTTTCAGATTCAATATCCAGTCTGGCATTTCGGGAAAGGTTAATAATATCCTGAATGAAGCTGTCTAATTTAACAACACTTTTAGTCATTAGGTTAAAGTAATTGATAAGTTCAGGCTCCGTAACGCCATCTTTTGCCAAAGTTACTAATCCCAATACCGAAGCCAGAGGTGCTCTTAAATCATGAGAAACTCTGTATACGAACTGGTCTAATTCGTTATTCACTTTTTTTAATTCCTCATTCTGAATCTTCAGTTCAGATTCTACCAGCATTTGTTTGGTAATGTCAGTTACCCTTACCAGAAATAAATCGGAGGTATCATCCAGTTGAGAAACTGCAAAATTTCCCCAAAAAACTCTATCCTTTAAAGTTTTGAACCGGGTGATTTTACTCCAGAAACCAGTTTGCAGAAATGCTTTTTTCATTTCTCTGGTTTCGTCTTTATTCAAAGGTTCCAGTTCGAATTCCAATCCACTTCTTCCTATAATCTCTTCTTTTGATGAGGCTTCCAATAAAAGTACTGCTCTTTGATTACAATTCTTAATTTCTTCACTGGATTTGCTTATAAGAAAAATAGCATCTGCAGATTGCTCAAATACTGATTGGAAAAGTCTTTTATTCTGATCTAATTCTTTTTCCCTAACAAGTAATTGTTTGTTTAGCTTATCGTGTTTTAAATTACTGAAATACAGATTCTTACGTGAGGTAAGCATGTAAGTAATAGTGATGTAATCCAACGCACAAATAGTAGCCATTACACTCAGGAAAGAAAGCTGATTATTGATAGGGTTGGCAATACTTAGGGTAACTATAGAAGTGATAATGAAGTAGCCGGTTACAAAGTACCTTAAATACAATTCTTTGGGAAAACACAATGCCATGGCCAGAAAGCAAAGGATTACAGCATAAATATAATTTGTGTGTAATTGATTGATAAATAGCACATAATGGACCCAACAGGTGAGTAACCCAAATAGTAAGTAGGTTATGGACTGGATATTTCTCCTGATAAAGGAATTGATAAATGAACCGATAAAAACCAGTAATGCAGGAAATGATATCACTAATCTTAGAATTAGTGAATCATTAAGTTCTGGTTCAATCTGATTAATAAACAACCCTGAAGCAGGGAGTAGAATTAATTCAGCGAATAGTAGTAACCTAAATAGTGTTAGTTTATTTGTCAGGAAGAATGACATTATACAATCAAAAAATAAGTAAAAGCTAAAACTGGTATTAAAATTTTTCACCTAAAAGCTTAGTCAGTCAACCAAATCAAATTTTGATTTATACATAGTTGAAAGACTCTTTAGGAGATGATTAAATGTTAATTAGGAATATCATTAGGTATTTAAAAAATATAAAAGTATAAAAAATGATTTCAACTCAAAAATGACCAAATAAATTCAAGTGTAATTCCTAAAATTAGAAATTAATTGATGGTATTGGTGATGTTTGAAAATTTTAAATCATAATAATTGTAAATGAATATTGAATAAAAAATTTGGAATGCATCAAAAACTTAATTGTTTCAAATTGAAACAGTGATGTGTTTCAACCTGAAACATATAAAAGAAGCGTCTGAAATAATTTTTTATGTTAAGAATTTGCAAACCAGTGGCTTATAACATTTGGACTTTCTCTTGATTTAGGATACTCAGTGATTGATTAACAAAAACGATTATTGATGATAGATTTGAAAGAAGTGGTAAAAATTTACCAGACAGATGAGGTGGAAACTTTTGCACTGAATAAGCTTTCACTTAAAATAGATCAAGGGGAATTTACCTCCATAATGGGACCTTCAGGTTGTGGAAAATCAACATTACTAAATATAATAGGCTTAATTGATATGCCTACTGAAGGTACGTATCAGTTCGATGGAAAAATTGTAAATCAGTTTGGTGAAAAACAAAAGGCTGATGTTCGGAAGGAAAATATTGGATTCGTTTTCCAAAATTTTAATTTATTGGATGAGCTTCCTGTTTATGATAATGTGGAACTTCCCTTAATTTATACCTCACTTTCCGCAAAGGAAAGAAAGGAAAAAGTGTTGAATGTACTTTCAAAATTAGATATAATCCATAGAAAAAAACATCTGCCCAAACAGCTTTCCGGGGGGCAACAGCAAAGGGTTGCTATTGCCCGTGCTATTGTGAATCATCCAAAAATACTTCTTGCGGATGAGCCCACAGGAAACCTGGACAGCGAAAACGGGAAGGAAGTAATGAAAATTTTAACTGATCTTAATGAGGAAGGAACCACTATTGTAATGGTAACACATTCTGCCAGAGATGCAAATTACGGAAGTAAAATCATTCACTTGTTTGATGGAAAAATGATCACTGAAAATATTTTAAAAAATTTGAATTATGTTTAAAAATTACCTGAAAGTGGCGTTTACAAACCTTTGGAATCACAAGGTTTTTAGTTTTATAAATATCCTCGGACTTACCGTGGGAATGGCAGCCTGTTTTCTAATATTATTGTTCGTACAGGACGAATTGAGTTATGACCAATACCATGAAAAGGCAGATAGACTTTACAGGGTATTTGTGGAATATAAAAATCAGGAAGGTGAGTTTGTTGGAGGGGTTATCACTCCCTATATTCTGGGGCCAACCTTGGCAT
The DNA here is from genome assembly GCF_000379765.1 of Flexithrix dorotheae DSM 6795. Classification (GTDB taxonomy): domain Bacteria; phylum Bacteroidota; class Bacteroidia; order Cytophagales; family Flammeovirgaceae; genus Flexithrix; species Flexithrix dorotheae. Next base: position 124,792 of record NZ_KB903476.1, on the reverse strand, counting down.
CTGTATTTGAAGGAGAGGTGGAAAGGGTGATAAGAATTGATGGCCCTTTTTCTTATCAAATTGAAAAAGGGGATAAAAAATTTCCTCAGGAGGGTTTAGCATTGGCAGATGCGGATGTATTTGATGCATTTTCCTTTAAACTGATAGCAGGAGATCCGAAAACTGCCTTGGTGGAGCCTTTTACAATGGTGATTGATAAAACGATTGCAGAAAAATTTTTCGGTAAGGAAGACCCAATAGGGGAGAGCCTTTTAATAGAAGAAGAGTTTGAGGTAAAGATAACAGGTATAATAGATGAAATTCCTGAAAACTCTCATGCTCATTTCCATGGATTTGTTTCCATGGCTTCAGGAGAACAAATTTATTCAGAAAGGGTAAAGACTCAATGGGGAGAGGGATCACAATCAACCTATTTGGTTTTACCAAAAGGAGCAAATGCCGAAAAGTTTGAAGCTAAATTGCCGGATTTTGTAGAGAATCATACGTTTGGGGAAGGGGCATCGGCATTTGTAAGGTACAGGCTCCAAAAAGTTACAGATATTCATCTTCATTCGCATCTCAGGGGTGAACTTGAAGCAAATGGAGATATCGATTATATCTATATTTTCTCAGGAGTAGCCTTGGTGATCATGTTAATCGCCTGTATAAATTATATGAATTTATCTACTGCCAGATCTTCGGAAAGGGCGAAAGAGGTTGGTTTGAGAAAGGTGGTGGGAGCGTATCGTTCACAGATTATCACTCAATTTTTAAGCGAATCAATATTACTCACTTTAATAGCTTTTATTTTAGCCATATTATGTGCTGAAATTGCACTTCCTGTATTTAATGAAATTGCTCAAAAAGAATTGGAAATTAATTATTTGGAGAATTTTTTTGTAGTGACTGTTTTTTTGGGAATTGCTATTGTAATAGGGATAGTTGCGGGAAGTTATCCGGCATTTTTTCTTTCCTCCTTTCAACCGGTAAAAGTTTTGAAAGGAAGTAAAGGCTCGTCTGGTGGTAAATCCGTTGTCCTTAGAAAAGTCCTTGTGATTCTTCAGTTTGCAATTTCAATTACATTGATCATCTCCACAATTGTAATTTCTGAGCAACTAAATTATTTGAGAAATAAGAAACTCGGGATCAACACGGATCATATTGTAATATCTAATTTTCAGGATACAACTTTGGTGAATAAATTCCCCGTTTTGAAAAGAGAGTTACTAAAAAATCCAGATATAAAAAGTATAACTGCTACAAATAAAAGAATGACCCGTAACCTTAGCAGTAATTTGGGGTACAAAATAGAAGGAGCAGAACCAAATCCTCAAGGTCAGGATAATTATACTATTACCACAGTTACCTCGGATCATGATTTTTTTAAAACTTATGAGGCAGAGTTTGTAATGGGTAGAGACTTTGACGAAACTATCCCTTCAGATGCTAGAGAAGGGTTTATTTTTAATGAGTCAGCAATTAAATTATTAGGCCTGGAAGATCCTATTGGAAAGGAAGTAGAATCAGCGACTTTTGATATGGAGATAATGGATTTTGTTCCAAAAAAAGGCAAAATAATCGGAGTAGTTAAAGATTTTCATTTCGAGTCATTGGATTATACTATTTCACCAGTAGGGTTCCATATTTCAGATAATTGGTTGAATTGGATGTCCATAAAACTAGCAGGGAATAATATTCCTGAAACGGTGCAATATATCGAATCTACGATTAAAAGTTTCGCTCCTACAAGGCCATTTAACTACACTTTTCTGGATGAGGACATCAATCAATTGTATCAGGGACAGGAAAGAGTGATGATAATTTTCAGATATTTTGCCGGATTGGCAATTATTATAGCCTGTTTAGGAATTTTTGGATTGTCATCTTTTACAGCCGAAAGAAAAACCAAGGAAATAGGGATAAGGAAAGTATTAGGAGCCTCCACAAGTGGTGTAACAATTTTACTTACCAGGGAATTCATAAAATTAGTTGTGGTAGCAGCCGTCATTGGGTGGCCCATTGCCTACTATTTTATGGACAGTTGGTTGACAGATTTTAATTATCGAATTGATATCGGGTTTGGGGCTTTTATCCTGGCCACATTTGTGGCAATTTTTATAGCCGTGTTTACTGTTAGCAGCCAGGCTATAAAAGCAGCATTAACCAACCCTGTAAAGGCGCTAAGGTATGAATAAAGGATTTCCTGTTTTTTGAGTAAAGTGCAAAAAAAGAGAAAGTAAAATCTTACCTTCTCTTTTTTTAATATTTAACAATGTGAATTAGTGAATAAGGTTGTTGTTGAAATGTTTTGGACAATTTACCTGAATAAATCTATAACTTAATGAAATACCTAAGAAGTAATAATTTTCGATATCTTTTCTGGACACTTTTTGAAATTTATTAGTATTAGGGTCTTCAATATTATCAATAAACCCATCAGTATTGTCTGAAAAGTTTTTGCTTGTGGAGAAATGATATTCTAAAGTAAATCGATCGTTGAGCGCATGTTTCATGCCTATTCCAAAGGGAACAACTGGTAAAATAGTCTGGCTTGTGTTTTTGGGAGCATTTCCAGTAGCTTCATGAGATAGAAAAAAGGTTATTCCTGCACCTGCAAAAACATATGGGCTAAATTTTAATCTTCTATCATCACTTCTGAAATCAAAAAAGTTATATTCTATTACTGCACTGGCTTCGGCAATTAGGCTATTAAACCCATAATTTCTTACTTGTAGGAATGGATCGTTCGAATTTGCATCCTCACCTGAAATTTTACCGACCAAAAGACTTGTCTTTAAACTTACAGCATGGCTAAAATTCATACGACCAAATACCATCCCCGCAGGTTGAGTGTTTTTTATTGAAAATGTGGGAGCTACATCACCTTTGTAATTTGTAGCACCTAAACCAAATCCAACTTCATACAGCTGAGAATAAGCTGTTTGATGAATAAAAAAAACACAAAATAGAAAAACGATGGTTTTAGCCCAGGAGAAAGAATTGAATTGTTTCAAAATTAAATTATCTTATTTATACCAAAATTTACCATTTGCAACTTAATAAGTTATTAAACTCGAAAAGCCACAATAATAATTCTATTTAATTAAGAATAATTATTGTGCCTTAAATAAAATTTTTTAATAAAATTAACTTAAACCATTAGATTTCTGTTCATCTAATAGTTTAAGAATTACAATTTTAGAAAAATGGTTTACTTAATCTAGTATAAATTTCCTATCTAAATTTTGGGGCTTTATTGGTGGAGAAAAGGTAGGACACCTGAAATCCTACAATTAAATAAGCGTCTTTATCCTGACTCCCTCTTTTATTATTTGGCATTCCATATCCATTCACAGAAGTATATGTTCTGCCATCTATTGGTGAGGTGTATTGTACCAGGTCCGGATTTCTTTCCCCACCACTTAAAAGTGAAGAAGGTTCGGATGATCTGTCATGAAGTGCTCTTGCTAAATCATCTTCAAAAATTCCTGGGTCAAGGTAATCTCCACTAACATCATCAAGATAATCGGTGAAAGTAAATCGATAACCAGCTTCAAAAGCTACATCCACAGAGCTGTTCAGCCTGTATCTTACACCAACCCCTACAGGGATATTTAAATGAAATAATGAATAAGGATTTTCCTGATTTTCAGTTTTAACCTCCCTTAAATTGACCCATACCGGGCCACTGAACCCTTCCGGCCTCATTGCTTTAGGATTGGAATAAACACCTCCTACACCGACTAGTAAATACGGAATAGGAATTTCTGGTCTTCTGTAAGAAAGACCTCTATTGGGGAATAAATCAATGATTCCCGAGAAAGAAAGATCTATTATGTCATTTCTAAAGTGAAGATTTCTTTTATACCTGTAAAATCCTCCATTATCGAGGTCAGTTGGGTCGGCCGAGGTATGATCTTCTCCCATTAATCGCCCATAATTAATTCCCATTCTTAGAGTAATTCTTGGGAAGTATCTTCTTTGAACAAAAATACCAAGGTTTGGCCGTGTGAAATTTAAATCTATACTTCCAATCTTGTTTTTTGGAACAATATCTCCAAAATAGTGCATAGAATTTAACGAGCCTCCAATACTATAATATCTTTTCTTTCTAGTAAAGGTTTTAGCGTATCTCCCCCTCTGTCCAAAAGAATCACCAACGAAAAGGAATAAAAGAATAAATGAAGTAGCTATTAATAAATAGGATTTATGTTTTTTCATAGCCAAGAAAGAAAGCAATTTTTTTAGATACAAATTATCAACTCCTGTTTTTAAATAGAAAAATGGGTGGAAAGTATTGTCAAACAATTGACCCCCTCTTCACCCAAAGAACAACGCAATTAAAATCAAATTAGCATATTAGTATAGATTATAATATGATCATTAATTTTCTTTGTCCTCTAAACTGTTACTTATCCTAACAATTTTATTCGGGATATCTTTTTTTTCGCCTTTAAAATAACGGGTTACTTTAATTTCTTTAACAGAATAATTTCTTTCTTCTTTTCGCCTCTGGATAAAAAAAATCAGCACAGAAGTCAAAAAACTTGCTTCTGTGCTGATTTTAAGCCTAAATTACACTGATAATTTAATTCATACTATATTGTGATGAAAAAATCGGTTTATCATAGAATGTATTGGCTCAAGTCTTTATTAACAATGAGCTGAGATAGTTTCTCAGATACCAGGTCTTTCGTAACAGATATTTTGGCATTCGGTCCTATTGTATCTGGAACATCAAATAAAAATTCATTTAGTAGATGACTCATTACCGTGTGCAATCTTCTGGCACCAATATTCTCCACTTCTGAATTAATATTAAATGCAATAGAAGCAATTTCTTCCAAAGCATCATCTGTAAAAGTTAATTCTACCTGTTCTGATTCGAATAAAGCTTCGTATTGTTTGGTTAATGCATTTTTGGGTTGCTTCAAAATACGGTAAAAATCCTCTTTGGTAAGGCTGTTTAATTCCACTCGAATTGGGAATCTTCCTTGCAACTCTGGTATTAAGTCGGAAGGTTTTGATACGTGAAAAGCTCCTGCAGCTATAAATAAAATATGTTCAGAATGAACTATGCCATATTTGGTGTTAATGGCACTCCCTTCTACAATTGGAAGTAAATCTCTTTGAACTCCCTCCCTGCTAACATCAGGGCCTCCACCTTTAGAACTCCCTTTGGCAATTTTATCAATTTCATCGATAAAAATAATTCCCGTATCCTCTGCTTTTTTAATTGCCAGAGATTTCACTTCATCCATATCAATTAGTTTGGAACTTTCTTCTTCTATCAGGATTTTTCTCGCCTCGGCAATGGTGACCTTTCTTTTCTTTTGCTTTTTGGGCAACATACCCCCAATCATCTCCTGAATATTCATCATGGAAACTTCATCAATTCCTCCTCCAACAACCCCAACCCCAGGGGAGGGACTATTATCTACGGTTATTTCAATTTTCCTGTCTTCTAATTCACCATTCTTTATTTTCTCTCTGAATCTTTCCCTAGTCTTTTCATTTAATTCATGATCACTGGATTCAAAGCCAATTTTACCAGGAGTAGAAGTGGAACTGGTGGTATTTTTTAGTGGTGGAATTAATGCGTCAAGAATTCTGTCTTCTACAATCTGAGATACCTTATCATTTATTTCTTTTTTCTTTTGATCCTTCACCAGCCCTACAGCCTGTTCAACTAAATCCCGAACCATACTTTCTACGTCCCGACCCACATAACCGACTTCAGTGAATTTGGATGCCTCTACTTTGGTGAATGGAGCATCTGCAATTTTGGCCAATCTACGGGCAATTTCAGTTTTTCCAACACCTGTAGCTCCAATCATCAGGATATTATTTGGCATAATTTCCCTTTGCATTTCGCTCTTTACATTCATCCTTCTCCATCTGTTCCTTAGTGCAATCGCCACATTTCTTTTGGCATCCTTTTGCCCAATAATATATTTATCCAGTTCGGCTACAATTTCTTTTGGTGTATAATAACTCCCATTTTCCATATGCTTTCTATTTTGGCTTTCTCAATTTTATTCTATCACTATTTTCTTTTTGAAAACAGATTTTAAATTTACAATTACTGTGAAATTATTGCTTCCTCCTGCAAGATGTTGAATTGCCCTTGAGTAGGCCAGTTCAAATCGTTTAATTCTAATCATTACTCCATAAGAAAAACCTACCATTCCTTTTCTTTGTTCTACCTGGAGTTCCTTTCTGGTTAAAAAGTTATATCCTAACCTTAAGTTAAAGTTTTTACTAAAGACAAATTCTCCTCCAATAACAAAATGTCTTGACAATTTGTCCGCAAAACTGACATCTTGGTTAATATTTTCCCCAAATCCGTTTTGTTTGTTTTTTTGATTTGGGTCTTCATAGGCAATATTTAAAAATTGATGGAGGTGATGTGAAGTGATGGAAAACCGTAAGGGCATTTTTTCTGGTTTTATGGAGAATCCTAGTTGGGCATCAAATGGCATGACAAAGGAGGTGTTTCCCTCCACATAATCTGTTATAGGAAAACCTATATTCTTAAAGACTAAGCCTACTTTCAAGTCTTTGGTAGGATGTAAAAAAGTACCTCCCAAATCAAAAAGAATTCCACTCGCAGCATAACTATCTATTCTGGATTGTGCATATTTTAAATTCATCCCAATTGAAAAGTGACTTATTCTATGGGCATGGGAAATTATCAAGGCGAAGTCATTGGCAGTAAATGTTCCTGTGTTTTCCCCCATCTCGTCATAACTGTCAAATTCACCGTAGTTTAATTGCTGTAAAGAAATTCCCCAGGTTCCTGTTTTTCCAATTTTCATGGCTCCAGCAAATTGATTATTCTGGACCCCGGCAAAGTAGGAGTAATGATTAAAGCTAACTAATCCATTTAGAGAATCAACCAAAAGGCCTGGATTGGCCATAAACATATTGACATCTTTATGAGAAGAAGAGACATTAACACCCCCAAGTCCTATAAGTCTGGCATGAGTAGGTAAATTTAAAAACTCGAAAGTGGCAATTCCTCCAATTTGCCCCATTCCCAACCCAATTCCCAGGGAATTAAGGATGATTACAGTTGCAATTGAAACTTTAATATAATGTTTAAAAAATGAAATATACGGGAGTATTAATTTACTCATAACCAGTTGGATGGGTGAATTTTAGGTATCAAAAAAAAGTGACCATTCCTCAACGAATGCGAAATGGATTTTGTCTTCCTAAATTAAAACTGTGCTAAAATTAAAATAAAAAGGTAATATGAATGGTGTGTTTCTCTCAATTAATTTTGGTTTGGAATTGAAAATATTGCAGGAACTGAGTTTTTTACCAAAGAAACCTTTGGTTTATACACGTCTTATGCTGAATTACAGAACATAGAATTTAATTACAATAATAATTTAGGTGACATTCCTGAGGAAGTTTTTAATATAAAAAAAATAGGAGTACTTGTATTTTTGTACTCCCTGGTTTGCATGTTCCCATAATTTGCGTTATGTGTCTTTTTTTATCCTCTCCACAGGCTCTAAATTTTAAAAATCCAACCATAAAATAATTGGAAAATTTAGTATTGAAGATTAATCCTTTGAGTCCGGCCAGAACTGAGCAACAACGTATCTTTATTGGTATTTAAAGAATCAATTGTTTCCAAATTAGATTTTACCATTTCTGGAAAATCTTTTTTAATTGATTTAGTAGAAATGACTAGGAAGAATACGGATGATATAATCGCCCCTAATAAAAAACTGATTTTGAACATGATGATAATAGTTTGAGTATAAACAAGTAGTTTGATAAATATACTTTTTAAATATGCTATATTTATGCTATATCAAATAATACGGAGGGTTATTTTGAAAGTTTCATTTTTTGTGAAAAAATATTGATATAGCTTATAAATATTGCTAAAAGGCGTATTTTCTGCGCTGATCTAGGATGTGTTTTATATAGCATATCAATATTCGAGAAGTGATTACATTGTTTGGGTTGAATAATTGATTTTTAAATGCTATATTTATAAAAAATAATCAATAGGAATAAAGCATATTTTTTATGACGCCTGTGGAAATTCTTTTTAAGAAAAATTTAGGAAAAGGAGGGAAACCAATATTCGAATCTCAAACAGAACTGGTAAAAGAGATTATCTCTAAGGAGGGTTCTGAATGGAAGGGAAAGAAATTTGAAAGTGTACGGGCATTTGTAAATCAGGTAATAAATGGAGAAAGAAGGCTTTCTCCCAACTTAAAGAATGCCATTTCTTTGGTTATTCCCGAGCGATTAGACAACGGAAAAAGTTTAGAAGAAATCATGGAGGTAATAGAACAGTCCTTTAATGATTACTACGAAGAAAAAAGGGGATTGAAAAAATCAAGAATGCCTGTTAATAACTCTCTGGATGCCAATGATTTTTACTTGCTGGAAAAAAGGGGATTAGTGGCTGATACTATTTTAATTACCACCAGAGAACCGGGAATAGTAAATAACCAGAAATGGTCCAATGAAATCAAGCTTCAGTTACTGGGAAAACTAGGATTGATTGAAATCGAAAATGTGAAGATTGGGAAGTATATTTTATTTTTTCCTGCCTCCAGAGATCTGGATAATAAAGTTTTTAAGTTTTGGCAGGAACTGTATACTTTCATGAAATATGAGACCAAAATCCCAGATACTGAAAAAAAACTGCTTGAAATTAATAGGGGAGAAGATGCACGGTTGAAGGTTTTTCATGCCCCTCCTTTGTTGTGTTCATACCCGATAATTGTATATGATTTAAATACTTTTCCTGAAGTAGCTTTTACGGTATTTGGATATATTGATAAAGGTGTGGAAAAAATAAGTACTGCCAGAATCTCACCCGAATTCTTAAAGTGGTGGAAAGAAAGTATTTTACCAGGCTTATCTCCCGAAAAAAATCCCGAAGAAATACTTGAAATCAAATTTGAGAATGTGTTAGATGATATTAAAAAGAATGAATCCTTATTTTAATTAGTCTGAAAAATATTGATTTATTTTCCTGTTTATGGGAAAATGAATTACATTTTAAAATATTGGTAGTGGGTGCTGTAAAAAAAATAAATTCCTTTCAGACAAAACCGGATTTTCTTATCCTTTTTCATTACTTTTAGAGGGTTCAAATAAAAGGTTTGGATTGAAACCTTTATTTTCTGGAGAATACAACCAGATTAAAAAATTAATTTCATAATTAAAACTAAAACTACCCTTCAAAAGGCTTCATAAAAAAAAGAGCAACAGAATAAAATTTTCTTTTAAAATTTTCATATTTGTTTCCGATTAATATCAACCGGGAAATTATCGACTGAATTGAAATATAGAAATAGGTCTTTGTTTTTTTAAATAAAAGACAGCAGCTGATTTTTTTAACTTGTTGAATGTTGAACAAGATTGAAAGAAAGATGCGAAATAATTAATTTCTAAAAAATAGAAATTAATTAAATGACCTGGATCCGATATGAGTACTTTTTAGTAAATGTATGTTATCAGATTTCCTATAGTAATATTCTAATAGTTATTTTTCGATATTAATTTATTAAATTCAACCAAAATACTATTATTTCATTGATTAAATAGTAATGAAATGCGCCAATTAAAAATTACTCAAAGCATCACCAATAGAAAGGAAAGCGAATCGCTGGAAAAGTATTTCCAGGAGATCAATAAAATTGAACTGCTTTCTGCTGAAGAGGAAATTGCCCTTGTGAAAAGAATAAAGGATGGTGATGAAAAGGCACTAGAGAAACTGACTAAGGCTAATCTCAGGTTTGTAGTTTCTGTGGCCAAACAATATCAAAATCATAATTTGTCCTTAAATGATTTAATCAATGAAGGCAATATTGGTCTGGTAAAAGCCGCCCATAAATTCGATGAGACCAGAGGTTTTAAATTTATTTCTTACGCTGTTTGGTGGATTCGCCAGGCCGTAATGCAGGCTCTTTCAGAAAATTCGAGAATTGTAAAAATTCCTTTGAGCATGTCAGGGACGATTAGCAAGATCAGAAGAGCTGCATCGGAATTAGAACAATTGTATGAAAGAGAACCTACAGACGAAGAAATTGCCGATGCACTGGAAATGACTACAAAGGAAATAACTGGTGCATTAAATTCCGCAGGAAGACAGGTATCCATTGATGCTCCACTGAATGGCGATTCCGAAGCAGGGTCCCTGCTTGATGTTTTGGAGAATGAAAATGCTTCAAAAGTAGATCAGAACCTGAGTGATAAAGAGTCTTTAAAAGTAGAAATAGAAAGAACACTAAGGTCGCTTTCCCCAAGAGAGCAGGAGGTTATAAAAATGACTTTTGGCATTGGAGGGAAAGAACAGATGACGTTACAGGAAATTGGAGAATATTTGGGACTGACCAGAGAACGAGTCAGACAAATTAAAGAGAAGGGAATTCGTAAGTTAAGGTTTACTTCGAGAAGTAAATTATTAGCGCAATTTTTGGAGTAAAAGTAATTTTACTCCTTTTTTATTTTTTATAAATTTTCCACAGAAACACCTTGCTTTAATAAAGCCGCTCTTAATTTTTCTACTTCCTTTTGTAGCTGTTTGTTCCTTTCAGTACTTTTTGAAGAGTTTTCAAAGTGTAATAATGCTTCATCAAAAATTAGTTTTAATTTATCCTTTTCCCAGGGTTTGGTGATGTATTTATAAATCTTTCCGGAATTAATTGCTTCTACAATAGCAGCCATGTCAGAATAGCCTGTAAGTATCATTCTGATTGGAGCTGGGTTTTCCAAATACACTTTTGAAAGAAATTCACTTCCGGTCATATTTGGCATCCTCTGATCCGAAATTATCAAATGAATATCTTCGGTACGAAGAATTTCAAAGCCAACAAGAGCACTGGAGGCTGTAAAAATATTGTAATGTCTTCGGAAAGCCGTCCTAAAGATTCTTAAGTTGCTTTCTTCATCATCTACATAAAGAATGTTATATTTTTCAGAGGTCATTAAAACTGCAATTTAAATTTCAATTCTGGCTAAAAATCAGAATTTTCCTAGTCAAAAAAAGATCGAATTAAAAACAGTCGAAATTGGTTGATTTTGCCAGGTAGTTAGTAGTATGTTAATTTTTTTCTTTTTTAATCCAGGTATATTAACGTTAATAAAGTTAAATATTACAGGAAATTTATAATTCTTTTTATGGCTGAAAACTACCGGGATCAACTCATTTCAATACTTATTCCTGTGTTATAATTCCAGAATAGCCCATAAAGAAAATCTATGGAATGGTTTGCTTGAAAAGTTTTTTGATTTCGTCTATTTTCGCAGCAAATCATAAAATCAAAATAATAAATAAATATGTCTTTAGTATTGAAACCAGCACCAAAATTTGTTGCTCCGGCAGTAATTAACGGTGATGAAATTGTATCAGATTTTTCCCTTGAGCAGTACCTTGGTAAAAAAGAAGTAGTATTCTTTTTCTATCCAAAAGATTTCACATTTGTTTGCCCAACAGAAATTTTGGCTTTCCAATCAAAATTAGAAGAGTTTGAAAAAAGAAATGTGGCTGTAGTAGGTTGTTCTACAGATACTGAGGAAACTCACCTGGCTTGGTTAAGCACTCCAAAAAACAATGGAGGTATCGAAGGTGTAACTTATCCACTTGTGGCTGATGTATCAAAATCCATTGCTTCAAATTACGGAGTTTTAGGAGGAGATTATGGCTATAATGAATTGGGAGAATTAGAATTCTCTGGTGCGCCTATTGCCTTAAGAGGAACTTTCCTTATCGATAAAAATGGAATTGTTAGACATCAGGTAGTTAATGATTTCCCACTAGGAAGAAGCATTGAGGAAGCCTTAAGAATGGTAGATGTGTTACAACACCATGAAAAACACGGTGAGGTTTGTCCAGCAAACTGGGAAGAAGGTAAAGAAGCAATGAACGCAACAAAAGAAGGTGTAGCTGATTACCTTTCAAAAAATGCTTAATTGCTAACGGAATTATAAAACCTGAAGATTTCAGGTGGCAAAGCCCTAATCAATATCATTGATTAGGGCTTTTATTTTAATTTCCTGAATAATTTTTACTCCATTTTGCCTTTGATATATATAAGCAATTAAGCTACTTTTTATTTTTTCGTGAAAATGGCACTTATCGCTTAATTTTTTAACAACTCGTACTTAAAGGACCAAACACCACAAAATGGGCAACTTGAGGCAATTATGGAAGGCCGTTTCTCAATCTGGAATTACCAGAGAAATGCCGTATCCTCTTCAGAAAAGGATTGAATTATCAAACCATTTCAGTATAATTATTTTTCTGGTTAATATTTCCTTCCTGATATACTTCTCTACACAGCCTAACTTCAATCCTGTCACTAATATTATTTTTACAATTGTTTCAGGGTCTATATATCTGCTGAATAAAAATGGATTAATTCATATTACCAGAATTATTATAAGCATTTGCCCTTCTATTGCAGTTTTAATTGTAAATATCTCACTGAAACAGAACAATCCTGAGCAAATTGAGGTAGTCCATTTTATCTCACCCCGAATCGTGATGTTATGTACAATGGCGCTTCCCCTTACGCTCTTTACTTTCAATGAAAAGCCATATTTGTTCCTGGGACTTACATTTCCCCTTACCATTGGAATATTTTACGAACAGATAAATGCTTTTTTTGGAGTAGATGCTGAAAAGTTTGGAATAGCCGGCTCCTACATTCCTACAGTCACTGAGGATGTAGTTTTAATCCTGGTCATTTTATCCGGAACGTTTTATTTTCTTTTGAATCTGGACAAAAAATATCAAAGCATAAACAATGAATTACTAAAAGAAGCGGAGGAAAAAAATAAATCTTTAAATGCTAATGAAGAAGAATTGAAAAATTCTTTGGAGGAAATCCAAAAAGCAAGAGTAGATGATGAGAAAAGAAGCTGGATTTCTTCAGGACTTGCAGAATTTGCCACAATTCTCAGGGAAGAAGAAAATGATGATAATTTTTACAACAAAGTTTTATCTAAACTGATCAACTACCTTAAAACAAATCAGGGTGGAATCTATATTGCAAATAAAGAAGATGCCATTAATGTTCAACTTGAACTTAAAGCATGTTATGCCTATGGAAGGCAAAAATACATAAACCAAGTGGTGGAGCCTGAAGAGGGGTTGGTAGGCCAGTGTTATCAAGAGGGAGAAACTGTTTACCTTACGGAAGTTCCTGACGATTATATTACCATTACATCAGGACTTGGTGAAGCTACTCCCGGATACATTTTTATCCAGCCTTTGGTAGTTAATGACAATATAGAAGGGGTTCTGGAACTTGCCGGTTTTGATCCTCTTGATGAGTTTGAAAGAGAATTTTTAAATAAGCTTGGAGAGAGCCTGGCCTCTAAAATCAGCAACCAGAGAATGAACCTCAGAACTCAAAAACTTCTGGAACAAACGCAGGTGATGGCTGAAAACATGAAGCAACAGGAAGTTGAAATGCGGTCAAACTTTGAGGAGCTGGCCAAAACAGTTGAGGAATCTCAGGCTAGAGAAAGAGATTATCTGGAACAAATAAAGGCTCTTGAAGCACAGCTTTACAGGGTGAAACAAAATCAGGTCGAAAAGTCCGGTAAAGGTTAGTTTACCTGCTCCTTTTTTAAAACTTTAATATCCTGAATTAAATTTTTTACTTCAAGTAATAATGTACCATTGTACACTCCCCTGATTCTTCCCTGTCCATCTACCAAAACGAAATTTTCAGTATGTAAAAAGTCGTTCACTGTCTTTGAAAACCCTAATTCTTTATCCACAAAATATGAATTTCTTGCCAGCTTATAAATGGCTTTTTTATCTCCTGTAAGCAAATGCCATTTCCCTGATCTTACTCCCTTTGTTTGTGCATAATTTTTCAGGATTTCCACAGTATCATATTCAGGAGTAACACTATGCGAAAGTAATAGGACCTGCTCATCGTCCAGGAATTCATTTTGAATTAATTTCATGTTTTCAGACATCTTGGGGCAAATTCCAGAGCAGGTGGTAAAGAAAAAATCTGCAACATATATTTTCCCTTTCAAAGTACTGTTATCGATCTGCTGATTATCCTGATTGATCAAAGAAAATTCACTAATAGAATGGATATTTTTCAGATCAAGATTGCCTTCTCCTTCCCAACGGGGTGTAAAGTCAGGAGTATTATAAAAGGGCAACTTTTCAACAGTATCCCTTTTTTGGCCACAACTCAAAATGAGAAATAAGATAGCTACAAAGGGGACAAAAAATTTCATATCAATAAGTTAAGTAAAGTTGAAAAAATAAATTACATGCTTTCCACTCCACAAGGTTTACTTCCAATCATTCCATATCTTCTGCCATTTTTTACCACATAATTTGCCTCAATTTTACCCGTTTTCCCCCAGGATTTTTGTGGCCCGCTTTCCTTGCCGTTCACATAATTTTTTTGAGTGTAAATAGTGCCATCCTCATGCCAACGCATACATTCGCCTTCATATTTACCCTTTTGAAATTGAAGTTTAAATTTTAAATTGCCATTAGGCCACCATCCTTTGTGTATGCCGACTTTATCATTGGATGCATAAAATCTTATTTCCTTTAATTGGCCATTTGGATACCATTCTTCAGCCTTCCCTTCTTTAAAGCCATTTAAGTATCCTGTTTTCGATTTTAAATTCTCCGAGGAATAAATTTGAGTGATAAAGCCTGAAAACAATTGTTTATTGTAATACATTTTTCCCTTTGATTTGATGAGACCGGGATCATCTTTTTTTAATGAAACTTGTGGAATGGTAGGTTCACAACTTTGCAGAAAAGTAAATATTACAAGGATTAAGAAAAGGAAATTGGCCTTCATTATATTAGTTGAAAAAATTTAAAAATCCACTATGCAGTTTATTATTCCTGAATAATGGATTTTCCAGTTAATATTAGTTGGTGGCAGTTCCTGGTGTTCCGTAATATCCACTTCCATTAATATAAGGGTCTTCATCAGTAATGTGGTAATGATAAATACCTTCGGGATAGTCGGCTGTGGCAGAAGAGTGACCATGAAATTCGTCCAAATCAGCATTGGTGATTTTTTTGCCATTTTCCATTGGGCCATAAACAGGAAACCCATCTAATAAAACACCAAGGAAAGATTCTTTCCCATTTTTTGAAGTAAGATAAAGCGGCTCGATATGGTAATGATAGACTCCTTGCTGAGCAGGATGACCATTATAATGATCAAATGAATTGATTTCATTGGTTAAAGGTTGATCAGGACCTGCGTACTGATTAAAAATAGCAATTCCATTCGTGGAAATCCCGATTGCCCCTAATCCTGTAGCTTCATTCTTTGTGGCTTTCTTCGGGTTTAATGGCACTTTCACAACAAGTTTTTGCTCTGAAATCCTATTCGGGTTTAATTGAAACTTACTGTTTGTTCCCTGGTAATCTTCGTACATATCAGACTTTTCATCATAATAAGGACTTTTATGATCGGGCAAATTGCTAGATTCTAAAACGATGAATTCTCCATCAATATAGACTTCTACCTCATTAGAAAAATTTTTATAAACAGCCGGTAATTCAGCTTCTGGTTCAGTAGGATCATTTGGCTGGACATTGCCATTGTCCTCACTGCAGGCTGCAAAAAAGAAGAAAATTATTCCAATTAATGCCGATTTAGTGTAATTCATAAGGTTTTTAATAATTTTAGATTAGATACTTAATTTGATTGCGTAAATGCTATTGTATATACAAGTTTGGGACAGGAGTAATAATTAAAAAATTAGGTTTATTAATAAGATAAAGGCAAAAGTGCTTGATTAGTACTTGTTAGAGGGGTTTTTTCAGCAGATAAGAAGGATTTGGCTTTTGTTTGTGCACATAAAGTAAATCTGCTTTTGGGAAGCTTGCATACTCAAAATTTTAAGCACAGCAAATACATCATTAATGGCAAAGAAATGCACAAATCATTTTAAATTTGGTTGAAATACAATGTTCGGAGTGTAGAATATACTTATTAAATAAAAATGTTTTTAATTATGAAAGTGAAGATACTTACTTACCTGTTGTTTATGATAATATTTAATTCCTGCAAGGATGAAGACTCTGGAATGGATGCAAAAGAAGAAGAACCCCAAATAGTATTGGAGCCGCAGGAACCAAAACTTGTGTGGAGTGATGAATTTGATGTAGATGGCTTGCCAGATTATACCAAATGGACATTTGATGTGGGAGGACACGGTTTTGGGAATAGAGAATTGCAGTATTATACAGAGAAAAACCTAGAAAATGTAAGGATAGAAAATGGTGTGCTGATTATCGAAGCATTGAAAAAGGACTTTGAGGGTAACCAATATACTTCAGGAAAAATATGGACTAAAGACAGAAGGAGTTGGAGTACTGGTAGAATTGAAGCCAGGATTAAATTACCATCAGGAAAAGGCACCTGGCCGGCCTTTTGGATGTTGCCTCAAAAAACAAATTTTAGCTGGCCGCTTGATGGAGAGATAGATATTATGGAACATGTCGGCTATGCTCCTGATTCAATTTATGGAACCATTCATACACAAGCTTACAACCATACCATTGGTACTCAGAAAGGAGGGAAGATTGGGATAAAGGATGTGGAAAAAGATTTTCATATTTATGCCATAGAATGGACCAATAAAGGAATTGACTGGTATGTAGATGATGAAAAATATTATTCCCTCCCAACCGAAAAAACTTACGAAAAATGGCCATTTAGTACTAATTCATATTTTGTGATTTTAAATCTGGCTGTGGGAGGTACCTGGGGTGGAGCTCAGGGTGTAGATACTGACATTTGGCCTCAAAAAATGGAAGTGGATTACGTAAGAGTTTATCAATAATAATATCCGAACCAATGCTTTTTTATTCCGGTTATAAAGGGATAATTTTAATTCGAACTTAATAAAAAACTAAACAATGAAATTAATTACAGGAACCGGAATTTTACTACTTTTTTTTACTGGCTTTATTGCACAAGCCCAAAATTTTAGAGGAATGGACAAAAGTCCTCTGGATTATGCGTATTATCCGGATAATTTCGCTCATGATAGAAAAGCGGGTGAGGAGGCTATTTTAAGAGTTTTATATAGCAGACCTCAGAAAAAAGACCGGGATATTTTTGGCAAAAAAGTGCCTTATGGCAAAGTATGGAGAACAGGTGCCAATGAGGCTACTGAAATACAAGTTTACAAGGACATCACCATTGGTGGTAAAAAACTGAAAGCAGGAACCTATTCATTATTTACTATTCCCACCGAAAAAGACTGGACTATTATATTCAATTCCGATTTAGATTATTGGGGGGCTTATAGCTACAAGGAATCCAATGATGTGCTTAGAATTACGGCCTCTTCCAGTAAATCCGGGAAAACAATTGAAGCCTTTACCATTCAATTTAAAGATGGGGATAATAACGAAGGCATCATGCAAATAGCCTGGGATGATGTAATTGTGGATGTCCCTTTTAAATATTAAATTTGATAAGGTAGTATTCTTTATACTACCTTTTTTCAATTTTGAAATTGGCATTTTACATTCTTTAGAAATAAGTTTGAATCACTTATTTGACTGATTTTAATTTTAAAGCACCTCCAGACTTTGAGTTTTACCAGAAAAAAAATATTGTTGGTTGAAGATGATGAGAGTTTAGGGTTTGTAGTGAAAGATAATTTGGAAATGAATGGTTATGAGGTTTTTTTAGAAAAAGATGGGATTTCTGCCTGGGAGTCTTTTCAAAAAAACAAATATCACATTTGTCTTGTCGATGTAATGCTCCCTAAAATGGATGGGTTGAATCTGGTAGAAAAAATCCGAAAAGTAGATCAGGTATCTCCTATTATGTTCCTGACAGCCAAATCTCTGAAGGAGGATAAAATAGCCGGTTTCAAGCTTGGATGTGATGATTACCTTACAAAGCCATTCAGTATTGAGGAACTTGTATTTAGGATAGAAGCCATTCTAAAAAGAACTGGAAATATCGGGACTAAAGTTGAAGAAAAACAGATATATCAGGTGGGGAAAATTGCCTTCGACAGCCAAAATTTAACACTTACTTTAAATTCGAAAGTAATTCATAACATTACCAAAAGGGAAGGAGATCTTCTAAAAATGTTGATTCAGGATATGCCTAATATTGTTAAAAGAGAGGATATTCTGAATCAAATTTGGGGAGATGATGATTATTTTAAAGGAAGAAGCCTTGATGTTTTTATTACCAGATTGAGAAAATATCTCAAAGTGGATGACTCCATTAAAATTGAAAATATTCATGGAGTAGGTTTTAGATTAAAGATTTCTTAGTTTCCGCTGTGAAGTGCTTTTTTACCCTTTGAACAATTAAACATGAAAGCTATAATCCTAAAAAGAACCCACGAACCTCCAGACTTTACTGAAGCCAACCTTCCGGAAATTACCGCATCTGAAGTATTGGTTAGGCTGAAAGCTGCTGCTTTAAATCACAGAGATGTTTGGGTGCAAAAAGGATTGTATCCGGGGATGAAGTTACCTTGTATTTTAGGTTCGGATGGAGCAGGAGTTATAGAAAAAATTGGAAAACTAGTTTCGAATGAGTGGTTTGAAAAGGAAGTGATTATTAATCCGGGATTAAATTGGGGTGATAATGAATTAGTGGCAGGAAAATCATTTCATATTTTAGGAATGCCCACCAATGGTTGTTTTGCAGAGTATGTGAAAATCGACCATCAGTACCTTTATGAAAAACCTCCGCATCTGAATTTTTTTGAGGCTGCAGCCCTACCTCTTGCCGGGGTTACTGCCTTTAGAGCTTTATTTACCCAGTCCAAACTACAGAAAGGGGAAAAGGTATTAATTACGGGAATAGGAGGAGGGGTTGCTCTTCAAACACTTCTTTTTGCCAGAGCGCTCGGTTGTGAGGTTTATGTTACTTCCGGCTCTAATGAAAAAATAAAAAAGGCTGTTTCCTATGGTGCAACAGGGGGAATTAATTATAAAATGAATAATTGGCACAAGGTGCTTTTAAAAGAAGCTGGCCAATTTAATGTAATTATCGACAGTGCAGGTGGGGATAATTTTGGGAATTTAATCGATCTGGCTGCACCTGCAGGCCGAATAACCTTTTATGGAGGAACTTCGGGTAATATCAGCAATATTATTCCCTCAAAGGTTTTTTTTAAGCAATTGACCATTAAAGGAACTACTATGGGAAATCCCGAAGATTTCCAGCATATGGTCGATTTTGTTAATCAAAAGAAAATTAAACCTGTAATTGATCAGGTATTTCCACTGAAAGAAGCAGAAACCGCCTTTACCCGAATGGAAAATGGGGAACAATTTGGTAAGATTGTTTTAAAAATCTAATTTATTGAAATTCAATGATTTAAATCATTGGCTTTTGGTGCATTCAGACTTCCTTTTTTCAACAGGCATTCATAAATTTAGGGTACAACAAGTCAGGTGTCTGGATTTGAGCTTCTATAAAAAAGTGGCTCCAGGCAAACTAACTAATGTATTAACTTAATACCCCACATTTTTTTAACTAAACTTATCCTGATATGAAAAATTCAAGAAGGAAGTTTTTAACAACTTCGTCTACAATGCTGGCAGGAGCCGGAATGATTGCTGGTAATCCACTTCCCACATTTTATTATCCGAGCGGGAAAATTTCTGCAAATGATCAAATAAATATAGGCGTAATTGGCTGTAAGGGAATGGGTTGGTCAAATATGAGAGCCCATTTGGCAATGGAAGAAGTGAATTGTGTGGCTTTATGTGATGTAGACCAGAGTGTGTTAGACCAGAGAGCGAACGATGTGGAAAAAATGAGAGGAACAAAACCTAAACTATATAAAGATTATAGAAAGTTACTGGAGGATAAAGACATTGATGCGGTGATAGTGGGCACTCCGGATCATTGGCATTGCCTGATCACTGTGGCTGCCTGTGAGGCTGGGAAGGATGTATATGTGGAAAAACCTCTGGCCAATTCTGTGGAAGAATGCAATATCATGGTGGCTGCTGCCAAAAAATATAACCGAATTGTACAGGTGGGCCAATGGCAAAGAAGTGGCAGACATTATGACCAGGCCATTCAGTTTGTGCAGTCTGGTAAATTAGGACAAATAAGATTGGTAAAAGTTTGGGCTTACCAGGGTTGGATGAAACCTATAGCAAATGCGGCAGATTCTGAAGTTCCTGCAGGGGTGGATTATAAAATGTGGCTGGGACCGGCACCCACAAGACCATTTAATAAAAATCGTTTTCATTTCAATTTTAGGTGGTTTTGGGACTATGCTGGTGGACTAATGACCGACTGGGGTGTCCATGAAATTGATATTGCTTTATATGCCATGAAGGCGAAAGCTCCCAAATCGGTAATGGCATCCGGAGGAAAGTTTGCCTATCCGGACGATCCTTCCGAAACACCTGATACGCTACAGGCTGTTTTCGAATATGAGAATTTTAACATGCTTTGGGAACATGCGGTAGGCATAGATGGTGGAAATTATGGCAGAACTGAGGGAATTGCCTTTATTGGGAATAATGGAACACTGGTGGTTAATCGTGGAGGCTGGGAGGTAATTCCTGAGGTTGAAAACAAGGACAGAAAGGATTATTTTTATAAAATGGAAGCCATTCCAAATCAGCCTAAAACCGGGAATCCTTTGGAAGAACACACCCAAAATTTTGTGGAAGCTATGAAATCAAGAAAGAAGGAGGATTTAAAGTGTTGGATTGAAACAGGGAGTGTGGCTGCAATAAATGCGCATATGGGAAATATTTCCTATAGAACTGGCAGAAAAATTTATTGGGATCAGTCAAAAGGACTTTTCCTGAATGATGACGAAGCCAATGAAATGCTAAAACCGACTTACCATAACAATTGGGAACTGCCCAATATTTAGGCTGAAACAGGAAAAAACTAAAATGCCTTCAAGTCGGGGAGGCATTTTTTAATGGGCAGTAGTTTGGAATTTTTGAAGGGCCTGATCAATGGTTTTCTTTAATTGTTGTTCATCCCAGGGTTTGGTAACATAAGAGAAAACTTTGGCTTTATTCATCGCATATTCCACAATGTTGGCATCACTGTAGCCGGTAAGCAAAATCTTTACAACATTTGGAAACTTAGCATTTACTTTATCCAGGAATTCAATTCCGGAAATCCCAGGCATCCTTTGGTCGGTTATTACCAATTGAATTTTGTTACTTGAATTTTGATTTTTACTTAAAATTTCCATCCCTTCCTTTGCAGATTTGGCAATGTGGATATTATAATCTAACATAAAAACAAGTTGAAAACTATCAAGATTTTCCTGCTCATCATCTACATATAGGATTTGTGGATTCATAACTCAATTGCTTTAAGATTAATTGGTAAGTAAATTGAAAACGTGGTTCCGAGCTCTTTTGTACTTTCTACCTCAATTTTTCCTTTAAGTCGCTCAATTGCTAACTTTGTAAGGTATAAGCCTAAACCGTTCCCTTTTGATTTTAATGTTCCTCTGAAAAACTTATTATATATAAGATGCAAACTTTTTGGGTCAATTCCAATACCATTGTCGTTTATTTGGATTTTTATTTGGTTGTTTCCATTTTTTTCTCCTTTTATTGAAACTTTTGCATTATTCTCAGTATATAAAATCGCATTTTGGATGACATTCATCATAATGGTTCCAACCAATTTTTGGTCACTTACCATTGTAAGATTTGGATCAATTTCTATATTTATTTCATGATTATCTGTAGAAAATGATTTATTTATGTGTTCCAGAGAAGAGTGAATTATCTCCAATAAATTTAATTCATCGCATACAATCTCCATCACTTCAATTTCATTCAGTCGCAGTAAGTTGAATAAAATTCTACTCATTCTATTGGCTTCGGATTTCAACATCTGAAAATATTTTACCGAATCCATCTGTTCAAACTCACGAATACCTAATTCGCATAATCCTAAAAAACTGGAAAGGGGGCCATTAATATCATGTGAGGCTCTGTATACAAAGGTATCCAGTTCCTCTACTTTTTTCTCTAAATTGTCTTTGGATTCCTGCAGATTGCCAATTAAAGATCTGTTTTCCTTGATAAGCCTGTATTTTTCAAGTGCATTATCTAACTTAATTTTCAAATCTTTTTCATCCCAGGGCTTGTGGATATACTGATAAATCCCCACTTCGTTGAAGGCTTTTGTCACCACTTCTAAATCAGCGTAGCCCGTAATAATCATGCAAACAATGTCTGGATACAGTTTTTTTACCTGAGAAAGCAACTCAAGACCAGTCATTTTTGGCATCCTTTGGTCAGTAAGCAATACCTGAATTTCCTCTTGCTCGAGAATCCTCATCCCTTCGTCTACATTGTTGGCAAGATAAAGATCATAATACTCCATAAATACTAACCTGAAGCTATCAAGATTCTCCTGCTCATCATCAATGTATAATATTTTAGATTCTCCTTGCCTTAATTCATTCATTGCGAAGCCCTACCTGATTACTTAATTGTTAAACTAGCAATATCAAATGATATATACCTGATTTTTTTTAATAAGAACCCATTAATGATTAAATCATTTACAGTCGGTATTAATATGGTCCTTTTCCGATAATAAAAATTCCTGAAGAGAAACTTTTACTTTGATTTGGTTAGTAATGCAAAAATGTATTTGAGTTTTTTAAGATAAATAAAATTAACTAAATAATTCCAATCTATTAAAAGGTTAAATTGGATTTTTTTAATTAACCATCATAAATGAGGTAAAATATTATCGGATTTTACCTTAAAATCCTGTTTGACATTAAAATAGAGAATATTTAAATTAAATAATAAATAAAAATGAAATATTTATTGATAATTCCGATAACCATTTTATTTAGCTTTTCTACCCTGGATTTGGCTGAAGTCTCCCAGGATTTACCCGAAGAGACCTGGTTTGATTTCTGGTTGGGTAAATGGGATCTTTCATGGAAAATGGCCGATGGAAAAAAGGGAAAAGGTACCAACCATATTCTTAAAATTCTGGATGGAAAAGTAATTCAGGAGAATTTTGAGGCCACTGATGCAGGGCAAATGACGGGGTTCAAAGGAATGAGCCTTTCTACATTTAATCCGCAAACAAAAACTTGGAATCAGGCTTGGGCAGATAATCAGGGCGGTTATTTCAGTTTTAAAGGAATAAA
This sequence comes from Flexithrix dorotheae DSM 6795, assembly GCF_000379765.1. Taxonomy (GTDB): domain Bacteria; phylum Bacteroidota; class Bacteroidia; order Cytophagales; family Flammeovirgaceae; genus Flexithrix; species Flexithrix dorotheae. The sequence continues at coordinate 101,665 of NZ_KB903476.1, read as the reverse complement.
GGAGGGAGACAAAAGGATATTTATGACTGATATAGTAAAAAAGGATGATGTGGAGTTCGTGCAGCGAATGGTGTTTTACGATATTACAGCTAACTCTTTAACCTGGGATTGGGAAAGTTCCAAAGACGGGGGTAAAGAATGGAAACTAAATTGGCGCATTAACTACGTGAGAGCAAAAAACTAAAGCGGTTTAATTGATAGAATGCCCTGGTTTCATTTAAAAAAAACAGCTATTTGTTGAAAGTATTTGAAGAGTGAAAAGTATCGGGTTATTTTAGACGCTTAAACAAAAAGCTATGAGCAGGTTTTTTCGGGAAAAGCGTAATGTCATTATTCATATATTCTTTTGGATAGGTTTTTTTATTCTATTCACTTTTTTCTGGTCTGCCAGGCACGACCTAAATGAAGCGCTTCTTAAGAGTCTGTATCTTACTACTTCCCAGATTGTTGTAGCTTATGCCAACATCATGTTCTTTATCCCAGTATTCTTTTTAAAGAAGAAATACCTTCAGTTTTTTGTTTCTGGTATTTTGGTGCTTTTCTTCACTATTTGGTTATCAGGATACTTGGAGCCGGTTCCTACTGAAATGCCTCCCGGTATAAATAACAGATTAGGCAGAAGTAATTTTGAAAGAAGGGAAAGAATGGATTCTTTAAATCTCGGACCAAATAGATTCTTAAACGAAAATAATTTAATGCGAAAGGATCGGGAAGAGCGAAGAAGACAAAGGTATCTTGGTTTTGCCAGGCAGGGGAGAATGGTGTTTAATGGGATCTTAACTCTGGCTATTCTTTTAATGAGTACGGCCTTTAAAGTTTCGGAAGTGGCCTTTACCAAAGAAAAGGAAGCTACACAGTTAAAAAATGAAAAATTACAGGCTGAGATGAGGTTTTTAAAATCTCAGATCAATCCACACTTTCTGTTCAATGCACTTAATAATGCCTACACCCTTTCTTATATAAAATCGGAACAGGCCCCTGAAGTAATTTTAAAACTCTCTGATATTTTAAGGTACATTATTTATGAATGTGAAGCGGATAAAGTACCCTTAGAAAAGGAAATAACCTATATCCAGAACTATATCGATCTGCAAAAAATCAGACTGGATAATGTGGAAAATATCACAACCGAATTTTTAATAGATGATAAAGAAATTGAAATAGAACCCATGCTGTTTATTCCATTTATTGAGAATAGCTTTAAGCATAGCCATATCGAAGATGAAGAAAATGGTTGGGTGAAAATTACCCTTAAAACCGGGTCAGGAAAAATTATTTTTATTGTAGAAAATAGTGTCCCGGTGGCACAATTTACAAAGGATAAAGTTGGAGGAATCGGGCTGGATAACGTAAAAAAAAGGCTTGAGCTATTATATCCGGAGAAATATGTACTGCTGGTAAATCCTTTGAAAGAAAAATTTATAGTTCATCTTGAAATTGAAATTTAGGTTTTGAAAAATAATAGCGTATCGATTTTCACCTCACAATAAAAGTATAACATCAGGAGAATTATGAGTATAAAATGTCTGATAGTAGATGATGAAAAACTTGCCCTAACTCTATTAGAGAGCTACATTCAAAAAATTCCTCAATTAGAATTGGTGGATAAATGTAAAAATCCCATGGATGCCATGCAAGTCCTTCAGGAACAGGAAATTGATTTAATGTTTCTGGATATTCAAATGCCGGGACTGACAGGAATTGAATTCTTACAATCTTTGGTGCATAAACCTACAGTAATTTTCACTACCGCCTATTCCGAATATGCTATAGAAGGCTATCAGCTGGATGTAATTGATTATCTCCTCAAGCCATTTTCTTTTGAAAGATTTGTGAAGGCAGTAAATAAAGCAATAGAAAACATAAAACTAAAAAAAGGTAGCATTTCAAATCAAACTTTATCATCAGATGAAATGGTAAAAAATGAGCCTGCTGAAATTACCCATATTCAAATAAAGGCTGACCATAAAATCTACAAATTAAAATTAGATGATATCATTTATATTGAAGGTTTAAAGGAATATGTTTCTTATTATACTGCTACCCAAAGGATAATTGCCCTTGAATCATTAAAAAAACTGGAAGAGACTTTACCGAAAAGCAGGTTTTTGCGGATTCACAAATCCTATATCATTTCTACTGAAAAGGTTAAAGCACTGGAAGGCAATCTATTAGAAATTGGAGATAAGAAATTACCTATTGGTAAAACCTATAAAGAGCATGTGGTGCAAACTATTTTTGGATAGTTGGATGTTGATTATCAGGGTTTTATAAATTTTTCGTAAAAAAAATTATATTTTTTTTGAAAAGATTTTGCAATTTAATTTTCTCATTCTAGATTTGCACACCAATAAGGAAAAACACTCCCCCTTAGCTCAGTTGGTTAGAGCGGTTGACTGTTAATCAATAGGTCCTTGGTTCGAGCCCAAGAGGGGGAGCTACAAACTAAACAGGTAGTTAAAAAAAAGTCTCAAATTTATTTGAGACTTTTTTTATTGCCCAAAATCCAATGAAGGCAGAAAATCGGATGAAGTGAGAAGAACGTGAGACCATCCATCCTGAAAACTTCCTGATCATTAACCTTAGACCTTAGGCTAAAGGTTAACCTGGTTTCAATGAATCATCTTACCTGTTAATCAAAGCCGTAAAATTTTTTTGATTAATAGGATTCCTCCTTGTAATTCTGCAAAAATTCCAGAAAATGGCAAGCAATAGCGAATGATCCCTTCCTGAAGCGGGACCAGAGGCTAATGAATTTGTGATAGGAAAATTTACCCCTGTCACTTAAAATAGCAAATAAGGGGAAAAGGAATTACTTATTATTAATAAGCCTGAGAGGCTTAAACCAAATGCCCTAAACTTTAATCATTTTGAGATTTGGGCGCAGGTTTTTTCCCAAATAACTTTCCAAATCGACCAAACGTTTTTTTCTCAAAATTGTAGAAAAAAGTGAACTGACCGAATATTGCTCCAAAAATTAAAAGTAAACCCTGGTAAATTAAAAATCCTAGAATGTAAAGGGGGATTTTGTATAAAAAATTGGTATCGGAAGTAACTTCTAAGAATTCGAAAATTTTCCTTGTTACAAAAGCCGTTGAAGAACCCGTAATCCCAAAAACTACAAAAATTATAAATACCTGAAAGCCTGAAGTAACGCCCCACCTTTCTTTTAATTTATCTAACCAATTAGCCTTACTCATTTTATCTTAATTATATTCTCCTCTTTTAAATCGGGCAAAGATCGTAATTTTAAAAATATTTTCGCTGTTACAATCACATCATTTTTACAATATTCCTCAATACGGGCTATATCCTGGTCCACATAATAGGTTTCATTTACCTTGCTGCCATCAATATCCGATTTACTGGATTCAATATTTAAAAGGGCTGCAAGTAAGTCCAAGGCTATATAATGCCTTAATTCTCCAAACTTCCACATGGCCATGGTATCGAAATGAGGAATTTCCCATGGCTTTTTGCCGATAAGATCCAGAACCTGAGGTAAGGGGATACCATTAATCAGCAACCTTCTGCAAAGAAAGGGGAAGTCAAATTCTTTCCCATTATGGGCAACCAATTGGAGTTTGGACTTATCAAACCGCTCTTCAATAAGTTTCTTAAAACCCTCAAGAATTTCTTTTTCATCATCACCTGAAATCGTTTTTACCCGAAAACATACCTCCTTTTCTTCATTCAGATGAAAATACCCCAATCCGATTGTAATAATTTTCCCAAACTCGGCAAGAATGCCTGCCTTTGCCTTAAATACTTCCTCAGGGCTTTTTTCTGGATCAAACCGCCTGGCTTTTTTTTCCCACCAAGGTTTAATCCTTTCATCCAGTTCCTCAAATTCAGAAGTGGCAGAAGCTGTTTCAATGTCTATAACAAGCAGGTTTTGTAATTCGGAAAATCTTTTCAAAATGGTTAATTTAATTTTTAAGCCTTTGTAAATATTGAAGTTAAAAAATAGCTTTTTGAAAACATAAAAAAGTAATGGGAAAGTATTTAAAAATAGCCCCAAAGGAATAAACCCTTAAAACATCATTAGTCACTTCCCAATAATTTGATTTCTACCCTTCGGTTTTGCTTTTTTCCGTATTCTGTATCATTATTGGCTATGGGCATGGTTTCCCCCCGGGCATAAATTTTTATATGGTCCTTTTTTACTCCCTGATTAACCAAATAGTTTACTACTGCATTAACTCTATTGTTGGACAATTCCATATTGGCGTCATAATTCCCTTCGCTGTCCGTATGACCAGCCAGTTCCACTTTATCACTTTTGGTCATTTGCATTTTTCTTAAAAGGTTATTCAACTGGGAAATAGAAGTGCCATCAAGATTATATTTTCCTGAGGGAAATCTCACCTGATAACTTTCATGGTAGGCATGTAGGCTATTTCCTTCAATAAAAACCCCGGAATCAAGCAGGCCATCGGATACATCGGCTATGGAAAGTCGCAAAATATAAGTTTCATTGGGAACTACAGCCTGTTTTACTTCAATCAGCTTGGTATAGCCATTATATTCCAACATCGATAAACTATCCGTGTTTTTGATGTAAAAGATAGGATTAACCGCTGGATATTCATTGTCCATATTGCCATGGTTTACATTATTGATCGAAACCGGTTGGTCCGTATTCGGAATTAATGCGATATTTCTCCCATTTTCAATACCTTTTCCTTTAATAAAAAATGCAAAAACATCATTATATTCGGAGCCAACAAATTTATCATACTCTTCGGAAGCAAACATAAAATTAAAAGCCATGGTATCCGCCTTGGGAATCACTTCTAATTCTAAAATACAGGCGTCATAAGTCTTCACATTGTTGCCTAAAAGTTTTTCCAAAACCGGGTCACCAGACCTCCTGTTATTCGATCCTTTTTTCTCCGAAGAGTTTGGGCCCACCGCATTAAAAATTGACCCAGTGGTCATCATAAGGCCTTTTTCCATTCCAAAGCCTTCCCAGGGTGCCTCAAAACTTCCTATGGCAGAGCCAGACCGTTGATTAGTCCGGAATTTACTGATCTCAATTCCATCTCCCACCAGTGACTGCACAATTTCGGATAGTGGATGATCAACAGAGGGAGGGTTTAATTTTAATTCCTGGCAAAAAGACGTTTCGGTAAATGAGAATAAAACAAAAGGCAAAAGAATAATTCGTAAAATAATCATAATAAAAATCGAAAAAATAACACTAAACCAAAGGTTTTACCCAATAAGCAAACTTTGATGTCGATTAAATTTAAGCTGGTGAATTAATTTTGATGGATGTTGGGAGAAAATACTCCTGCCCAAAGATTTTATGATATTAATTGGTTGGTCAGTAACTCAGTTTTATTTTTCTTAAAAAGACCAGAAATTACAAGAAAATTCTAAAAAATTCAAGGAAGTACCATCGATTATTCAAAGCGTCATAGCCTAATTATTTGGGTTTATAGTCAAATTTGAAGACATCAGGACGATGGTAATGACCTGAAACATCAAAATCCATTTTGCCCCTTGTAATCCAGTCCAAATCCAAATCTGCATACAAAATATCCTCTTTATCAAAAAGAGGTCCTGCTAAAGCTTCCCCAAAAGGAGATATAATTACACTTCCACCTTTACTCATAATATTGGGCTCATCAGCCAACTTTTCTACTCCGGGAATATTTTCCGGATACATATCTTTAGTTACAAATTGATTACAGGACAATACAAAACATCTTCCTTCAAGTGCTATATGCCGGACGGTAGCTTGCCATTCATCTCTGGCATCGGCAGTGGGAGCGAGGTAAATACCTATTCCCTGCTGGTATAATGCCATTCTGGCCAAAGGCATATAATTTTCCCAACAAATTAAACCTCCTATTCTTCCTATCGATGTGTGGTACACATCCAGATCGTCACCCTGGCCTTCTCCCCAGATTATTCTCTCAGACCCAGTAGGTTTTAACTTTCGGTGTTTTCCCATTATTTTTCCATCAGGCCCAAAATAGAGCATCGTACAATATAAAGTACCCATGGATCTGGCATCTTTTTCAATAACGCCTATCACTACATGGCATCTGCATTCTTTTACTGTTTTGCCTATTTTATCGGTAAACTCACCAGGTAATTCTAAAGCATTGTCAAAATAAATCTGCCAGGCTTTTTTTCCATCCAAGGTTCTGCTTCCTACTACTGCGCCAAAATCCATTCCTCTGGGATAACCAGGTAAAAATGCTTCAGGGAAAAGAATTAACTCAGCTCCTAAAGCTGCTGCTTTTTTGATTAATTCAATAGATTTTTCTACGCTTTTTTCAAGATTAAACAAAACAGATGCCGCCTGAACTACAGCAACCCTAACATGTTTTTTTTTACCCATAGCAATTTGGAATATTTATAATAATATTTGCGGATTCGAATCAGCTTCTTAAATTTAGGGATTTCCCAATTTCTTATTGGAACAGAATCAAAAAAGCAGGAAATATTTTTAAGCCCAGCATTGAAAAACGCTTTAGCAAGTCAATTACCAGTAAATTTATTCACACAAATAATTTAAACAACAATCAAACATAAAATGGAACAAGAAAAACCATACATAAGTCCCCATACTAAATTACCAGAACTTACCATTCGTGCGGTAATTTTGGGTGCAGTCCTTTCAATTGCCCTATCAGCTGCAAATGCCTATTTCGGATTGTTTGCCGGGCTAACAGTTTCGGCTTCTATTCCCGCAGCGGTAATTTCCATGGCAGTTTTAAAAGTTTTTCGAAATTCTAATGTGCTTGAAAATAACCTGGTACAAACCGCAGCATCTGCCGGGGAATCCCTTGCGGCCGGAGTGATTTTTACATTCCCCGCTCTGGTTTTAATGGGCTATTGGGATGAGTTTAATTACATGGAAACTACCTTAATCGCACTGGCAGGAGGGGTATTGGGAATTTTGTTTACCATTCCACTCCGACAGGCCTTAATTGTAAAAGAAAAACTTAACTTTCCTGAAGGTTTAGCCACTTCAGAGGTATTAAAAACCGGGGAAAAAGGAGGGTCGTTTATAAAGTATCTGGTTTATGGGGGTTTGATTGGCGGGATTTTTAAATTGGGTTCAGGTGCCCTAAATCTATGGTTGGGTATATTTGAAAAAGGAGCCTTAATAAAAAGTAAAGCTTTTCTCTATTTTGGTTTAAATCTTTCCCCAGCTTTAGTTGCAGTGGGTTATATTGTGGGATTAAACATTGCCTTCCTAGTCTTTTTAGGAGGGGCAATAAGCTGGTACTTTGCTATTCCCATCCATATATTTATGTATGGCCCCGGAGAAACCGAAAATGCCATTGACTTAGGATATGAAGTTTGGAATTCTCAAATCAGGTATTTGGGTGTGGGAGCCATGATCGTGGGAGGACTTTGGGCATTGATCAGCATCAGGAATTCATTGGGTACAGCTTTAGGTTCTGGTATTGAGGCCTTTAAAAAAGGTGGAACCAAGATGTCAGAAAAAATCAGAACTGAAATGGACACTCCAATGTCCTGGGTAATCATTGGCATAGGTGTCTTAATTGTTCCCATATTTTTCATTTACCTTCAGGTAACCGGGATCATTCATATCACAGCTATGATGACTGTGGTTATGGTGATAGCCGGCTTTTTGTTTTCTTCGGTAGCAGGGTATATGGCAGGGTTAGTAGGAAGTTCCAATAACCCTATTTCAGGTGTGACTATTGCCACAGTTTTATCAGCAGCTCTTTTATTGGCACTAGTGCTAGGCACGAATGAACCAGCAGCCGGAGCGGCAGGAGCCATTTTAATTGGTGCAGTGGTTTGTTGTGCTGCGGCAATTGCCGGGGATAATATGCAGGATTTAAAAGCCGGTTATGTTTTAGGAAGCACGCCATATAAGCAACAAGTGATGCAGGTAGTAGGTGTATTGGCCGGGGCAATAGTAATGGCGCCTGTGCTTAATTATCTGCTTGAAGCCTATGGAATGGGTCCTGCCACTTCCGAACATCCCAATTCTTTAACAGCTCCCCAAGCTGCACTGATGCAGAGCGTTGCGGTGGGTATTTTTGGAGGAAATTTACCCTGGAATATGGTCACTATTGGAGGACTTATCGGAATAATAATTATCGCGGCCGACCAATACCTTGCCAGTAGAAATTCAACTTTCAGAATGCCGGTTTTAGCGGTGGCTGTGGGGATTTATCTTCCTTTGGAATTGGACACGGCCATTTTTGTAGGTGGAATTCTGGCCTGGATGGTGAATAAATATTTTAATAAGCATAAAAAAGGTAAAAGCAGGGTTGATTTCGAAAAAGGCAAGGAAACCGGGGAAAAAGCGGGTTTACTCTTTGCCTCAGGATTAATAACAGGAGAAGCATTAATGGGAATTCTAATTGCTTTTGCCATAGTAGCAAAAGATGCGGAGTTTTTCAGAATATTTGATAGTCCTCCTGCGGAAAGTTATCCGGGATTATTGTTATTTGTCATCATAATTTATTTATTATTATTCTTTGTTAAAAAGGCTTTCAGGAAAGCTTCAGAGGAAAAATAGCTCCTGTTTCAGTTAACAAATATGAATTTTTGATTAAATCTTATCTGATTCCAGTAGAAATTTAGAATTGAGGAAACTTTTTTCGATTAGTTTTGTAAGAAGATATTGAGTATTTTTACAAGAATACTTACATTAATAAACTGGGTTCCTTCGTTTTAAACTTAAAATTTGGAAAAAATCACTAAACATATTGATATGGATTCACCCCAATCTTTGCATTCTTGGCAAAGGCTGGTGGTGTTTTTGTCAATTGTTATGATTCTTTTCAATAGTTCTCCGATTGACCATTTTCTGGGAACTTGTTTTGATATAGAAGAAATTGAGATTAATATTGATTTTGAAAATGAAGGGGAAAAAGAAAAAGCTGAAACGGATATTGTTCAAATAGACAAAAATCAAATCAGCAAGTCCCTTTCCAATCTAAGTATCCTTGAAAGTCAATTAGAAAAACTTTATCACTTTCAATATAGCTTAAAGGAGGTTACTCATGAGGAAGTACCCACACCACCTCCTGAACCAATAGCCTAATTTTTTGACCCTTTCTTTATTATCCTGATTCAACCCGGTTCCTTAAATCATAAAAATAGACTTCCCGGTTGCATTAGGGTTAAATAGAATTTTCTGCCTTTATGGATAAGGGCAGATGGGGAACTGTAAAATGATTCTTTTTCCGGTAAAATGCATTTTTCCATCAAGTTTAAAACCGTATTCTGGATCTAATTTGACAGATCATTTTAAAATTATTTATTTGTCCTAGTCTATTTAATTATCATCAACCTATGAAACCTTCAGAAAATTTAAGTGTTTTTAAAAACCTGAAAAACGACCTCCCGGCAGGTTTAGTTGTTTTTTTAGTAGCAGTCCCACTTTGTCTGGGCATCTCACTTGCCTCGGGTGCTCCCTTATTTTCGGGAATTATTGCCGGAATGGTAGGGGGAATTGTAGTTACTCTTTTTAGTGGATCTCCATTAGGAGTAAGCGGCCCTGCTGCCGGACTAATTGCGATTGTAATTACATCAATTGCTGATCTGGGTACTTTCGAAGCATTTTTGCTTGCAGTTTTAATTTCAGGAATTTTCCAGGTTTTACTGGGCTTTGCAAAGGCTGGGATTATTGCCTATTATTTCCCATCATCCGTAATTAAAGGAATGCTTTCCGGAATTGGGATTATTATTATTTTAAAACAAATTCCTCATGCTGTAGGCTATGACAAAGACTTTGAGGGAGATTTAGGGTTCAAGCAAATGGATGGACATAATACTTTATCCGAACTCTATTACATGTTGGATTTCTTAAGCATGGGAGCCATTATCATCTCAGTATTATCCCTTGGGATTTTAGTATTATGGGAACAGCCTTTTATCAAGAAATTTAAAATCACGCAAATTATTCAGGGACCTTTAGTGGCAGTGCTGGCTGGTATTGGTCTAAATTTGGTCTTTCTTAATATTCCTTCGCTAGCCCTAAAATCAGAACAGATGGTAAACCTTCCTGTTCCAGAAAATATAATGGGGTTCTTCGGTCAGTTTACTTTCCCTGATTTCTCCCAAATTACAAACCCCCAAGTTTATCTGGTTGCTGTTACTATTGCAGTTGTAGCTAGTTTAGAATCTTTGCTTTGTGTAGAAGCTACTGATAAACTTGATCCTTATAAAAGAGTAACACCAACCAATAGGGAATTAAAAGCTCAGGGAGTGGGAAATATAGTTTCAGGTTTAATTGGAGGTTTGCCAATTACACAGGTTATTGTAAGAAGCTCTGCCAACATCCAATCAGGAGGGAAAACTAAGGTCTCAGCCTTATTCCATGGTATGCTTTTATTATTATGTGCAATGGCTATTCCAAATATTCTAAACCTTATTCCCCTTGCCAGTCTTGCAGCGATACTCCTTGTGGTGGGATACAAGTTGGCTAAGCCAGCCGTAATGAAAGAAATGTTGAAATTGGGCTCTAAACAGTATATCCCATTTTTCGTGACAATTGTGGCCATTGTCTTCACTGATTTACTTATTGGAATCGGATTAGGATTGGTAGTTGCTGTATTCTTTATACTTTACAACAATTATAAAAATCCTTATTTATTTCATCCTGAAGATCATCATGAAGGAGAAACCATTAAAATTGTACTTTCAGAGGAAGTTACATTCTTGAATAAGGCAAATATCCTTCAATCTTTAAATCACCTGCCAGACAATACAAAAGTTATTCTGGATGCCTCCAGAACCGTCCATATCGATTATGATGTGATGGAAATCCTGAATAACTTTAAAGAAAATGCGAAAACAAGAAATATCGAGATCGTATTTAAAAACTTTGAATTTGAAAAAGACAACAAATTGGGTTCAGTTGCCAGATTGAAGAAGGCTTTTCAGGGGGATGGAAAAAATAAAAAAGATGAAGATCTCCAACCCGCCTGATCTTAGAGACCTTAAATTATAGCATAATAAAAAAGACCTTTTCAAAAGGTCTTTTTTATTATGCTCAATTTTATATTCTATTTGGAGAGCACTTATAAAATTTTTAATTATGCCTTATAAAGGATAACTAAAGTTTATGAACAGGCTTTCAAAGAATATCACTCAAAATTTAATATTCCTATTCATCCAACTTGGTCTGGTTACCTGTCACCATGCAATTATAGCCCAGTCCACCTCTAACGACTCCATTCAATCAACCAGGAAAATTGCGTTAGATTATGGCAAAGCAGGATGGCACCTGGAAACATCTGATGGCTTATATGCTGTAAATGCCCAATTAAGATTTCAATTCAGGTTTGCCACTCCTTCCGATACAGATCCGTTAAATTTAAACGATTATGTTGATGGTAAGGAAACCTATTTAGGAATTAGGAGAGCAAGGATAAAAATTGGGGGGAATGCATTTAAACCTTGGTTGAAGTATTATATGGAATATGAGTTATTTACTGGCAACCTCCTTGATTTCCGGCTGATGATTGAGAAAATTCCCCAGTTGAAGGTGAAAATTGGCCAATGGAAAATACATTATAACCGTGAAAGAATAATTTCTTCCGGGAAACAACAAACTGTTGATCGATCTATTTTAACCAGGCCTTTTACTATTGACCGCCAACAGGGGGTTTCGCTTTATGGAAATTTAGATGGGGGAGGTTTAGCTAATTTTAGTTACTGGATTTCTGCTCTTACCGGAACCGGAAGAGGAAATAATTTTAATGATGATAAGTATCTGATGTACATGACTAGATGGCAGTGGAACTTTTTCGGCAGGATTCTTCCATTTGAATCATCAGATACAAAATACCATTCAAAACCGGCCGGGGTCATTGCACTGGCTGCAGTTACAAACCGAAGCCCTTATACAAGGTTTTCTCAGTCTGGAGGGGGGCAATTGGGCCAGTTTGAGGAGGGAAGTGCTGGCCAATACCGGGTAAATCAACTTTTATTGGAAACAGCTCTTATGTACAAGGGTTTTTCATGGCAAAATGAATTTCACTGGAAGGAAATTCAGGATAAAATTAATTTGACCACCACTGAAATGTCGGGCGTTTATTTCCAGGCAGGATATTTTTTAAATGGATTAGTAAGCTGGGTGCCCAAACCACTGGAAATTGCCTATAGACAAGCCTTTTACGACCCCGATATTGTTTCGGAAAATGATATTAGGGAAGAACAAACCATTGTAGTAAACTGGTTTTTTAAAGATCATCTGAATAAACTTACAGCTGAAGTTTCCTTTTTCGATTTACAGGTTGCTCCTCAAACTACAGTGAATGAAACCAGACTTAGAGTCCAATGGGACGTGTCTTTTTAGCAACAATCCCCACATTTAATTAATCATTATATTTCGTCATAGTCTGATTTATCCCAACTGCAGCAAAAGATAATAACATTTCACATGATTTATTTATGAAAATGTCCAGTTCTTCCTGTTCTTTAGGAGTAAAAGCAGAAAGTACATAATCTACCTGCCTGCCTCTTGGGAAATCGTCCCCGATTCCAAATCGCAACCTTGGATATTTATTATGTCCCAAAATATCCTGAATATTTTGCAACCCATTATGGCCAGCTCCAGAACCTTTTCCCCTCATTCTTAAGCTCCCAAAGGGCAAAGCCAAATCATCTACAATTACCATTACATTTTCTATAGGAACCTTCAGCGCTTTCATCCAATAATTAACCGCTTTGCCACTTAAGTTCATATAAGTTGTCGGTTTTATCAGGGTGATTTTCCTTCCTTTAAATTTAAAACCGGTGGTAAAGGCATACCTGTCCGAATCGAACTCCACTTCCTGCTGCCGAGCAAGTTTATCCAATACCATAAAACCAATATTATGTCTTGTATCTTTATATTCCGGACCTATATTTCCTAATCCAACAAATAAGTAATTCACTGTACTAATAAATTAATGGTTGTAATCCAGTGGACTTCACTGGAATAAATGCCTTCCCAAATTCCAAAATTAAAGGAGTTTGCAAAAAAGAACAATCTTCACTAAAATGAAGCCTATATTTCTCAAAATTTAACTTAATCGAAATATGCCCTCTTCTAAATAAACTTAAAATCACAGGAAAAATAGCAAAATCTCTTTTTTATAACCTTTTTATAAAATACTGATTTTCAATAATTAATAATCCAGTCTGTTTTAACCATGAATTATGTTTGAGAAGATTACTGGAAGTTCTAAAATATATTTCTTAACTTATATCTTATTTAAACCTTGAAAAATTGATGATTTTTTAAGAATTGGGAACATTCTTGTTTAAATTCAATTTAATATAATATAGAGGAAGGGAGCTAAACTACTATAGATTGGACAAGCAAGTGGTGAGTCATCAGCCTGATATTTTCAATTGTTTTTCCATTAATCTACTACAAACACTAAAATTTGTTAATCATTAATTTTAGAAATTTTGTCAAATCCAGCGATTTCTATGTATATAATATTTAATGCCATGTTTTTAGCATTGGTTTACATTGCTCTTATTGCCTTTATGTTGGCAAAACCAGCAAGCTCTGACGGAATAAACCCAAAAGATGACAGCGATAATGACAGAGGTGATGGTGGTTGGGATGATTCCGATGATAACCCTCCTCCCTTCGATTTACCTCCAGGAATTTTTTTGTTGAAACCTGATGAAGATGACCCCTCAGTGATCAAAAAAGTTGAAGAAGACATGTTGGTCTGATTTCCCGAAATAAGCAACTTCCAATCCTTTCCCTTAATTATACTGGATGGTTTTGTTCCATTCCACTATTTTTTATTTTTTGACAAATAGCTGATTCCATTTTTCTGCGAAAATATTAAGGCATAATTGCACCAAATAATTTTTATTTATGCCATGTATACTTATTTTTAAATAGGCAGATTCCATTTTCTTCCGAATTTCATTTTCAATCATTTTCCTATTACACACCAAAACTTGAGATCAAGAATGAGCACTTTCAGAACAGAACTTCATATTGAGGAAAATCCTGAAAAAATTCAATACAATTCAAAAATCCTTTCTCTGGGTTCGGGCTTTTCCCATCATATTGCCAATCATTTTTTTAAATATAAATTTAGGGTGAATAGCAACCCCTTCGGTACTATTTACAACCCTATTTCTATTTTCAATCTGATTGACATGAGTTTAGGGAATAAAAGTATAAGCGAAAGTTTAATCACCAAAAATAATGATGTGTGGAACCACTTTTACTTTCATTTTAAAACCAAAGCATCTTCTCGAAATGAATTATTGGAAAACTTAAAGCGGGAAGTTAAAAAAAACCATGAATATCTCAAAAAAACTGATTTTTTAATTCTTACTTTTGGCTCTGCCTATGTGTATAAACATGCCAAAACTCACCGAATAGTCGCCAATTGCCATAAAGCTCCTGCCAAACTTTTTAATAAAGAGTTACTGACCACAAATGAAATAATAGAAGGATTTAGAAAAATTTATCATTCCCTTAACCATATCAGAGACATTATTCTGATAGTAAGTCCGGTTATGCATACCAAAGGTTCAATCACCCTCAATGCGGTTAGCAAATCAGTATTGCGGCTGGCTTGTCATCAGATCAAAAATGAATTTCCTCATGTAAAATACTTTCCAGCTTACGAGTTTTTGTTGGATGACCTTCGGGATTACAGGTTTTATGAGAAAGATTTAATTCATCCGAATGAAATGGCTATGGACTATATTTTCAACAAGTTTGTAAAAGCCTATGTGGATAAGGACGACCAGCAGTATATCATGCAGGTGGAGGAAATTTTAGAAGCAGTTGATCATGTTCCCTATAATCCTCAAAGTGAAGAATACCAGTCTTATATCAAAGACGCTATCGGGAAAATAGAAAACTTAGGTTCCAGAATTGATAGCTCCACTCTTCTGGAGGATTTGAAAGGTAAACTTAAATGAGGTAACAGGTCCAGGATGCAGGATCTAAATTTTTACCAGTTAAAAGCCATAAAATTTACGATTCACGAAACTATTTGAAGGAATCCAAATGTTATTCTAACATCACAATCAGACCTAAATCACATTCTTATTTTTTAATAAAAATATCCAACTTGTGATTCCGCCTTTTAAATATTTGTTTTTCAATTCATTGGAAAAAATATTTTAAAAGTGCTTCAATAAAATTGGCCTGTTCGCACCAGGTAGCTTTCCTCATTTTTTTAAATTTTTCCAGATGGCAGTAATTCAATTTACCACAAATTTGAAAAGGTTTTATCCTGATCTAAATGCGATAGAAATTGATGCAAAAACTGTTGCAGAATTAATCCAAAAAGTTGATTTAAAATTTCCCGGCCTTAAAGATTACGTAGTGGATGAACAGGGAAAGCTACGAAAACATGTCAATATTTTTATTGGTAATAATATGATAAAAGACAGAGAAACCCTGCTTGATACCATCACTGAAAAAGATGAAATATATATCATGCAGGCACTTTCAGGAGGCTGAAAACTAGCACTTATATTTTCTAACCAAACTCAATCATACTTTTCCCATGGAACAAAAAAACAGATTAATGCTGGGAACCCGGAAAGGACTTGCCGTTTTTGAAAAAGGCCCTCAGGGTAACTACCTCCAGACACAAATGCATTTTTTAGGCATTCCGGTTTCTATTGCAGCGGTGGATGAACGAAACGGAACCTGGTGGGCACTTTTAGATCATGGTCATTGGGGCTGCAAGGTGCACAAATCAACTGATGAAGGGAAAACCTGGAAAGAATTGGAATCACCAAAATATCCGGAGGGAGAGGAAATAAAAGATGGCGTGCCGGCAAGTGTAAAGTACCTTTGGGCATTTGCCCATGGGGGTAAAGACCGGCCTGAGGAGCTTTTCCTGGGTTCTGAACCCGGAGGTTTGTTTCATAGCAAAGATCAGGGTACCAGCTTTCAACTAAACAGGGGGCTTTGGGAACATCCTTCCAGGAAAGAACAATGGTTTGGCGGAGGTCGTGATTTTCCGGGAATTCATTCCATTATTGTTGATCCGAGAGACAGTGACCATATTTTTGTAGGAATAAGTTGTGCAGGCGTATTTGAATCCAGGGATGGAGGTACAAACTGGATTCCTAAAAACAAGGGCCTTAAAGCTGATTTTTTGCCGGATGCTAATTCGGAAATTGGCCAGGACCCTCATTTATTAGTCGCGAGTAAAAATCATCCTGATTACCTGTGGCAACAAAACCACTGCGGCATTTTTAAATCTGAAAATGGAGGAGAACTTTGGGAGGAAGTTGGCCAGAAAGCCGGTGAAGGCCCTGCCAATTTTGGATTTGCCATAGCTGTTGATGAAAATAAACCTGAAGTAGCCTGGGTGGTTCCGGCTAATAGCGACCAGATAAGAGTTGCTGTTGATGGCGCCTTATGTGTTTGCCGAACTGATGATGGGGGAAAAACCTGGAAGGATTTCCGTAAAGGATTACCTCAGGAAAATTGCTTTGATATTGTTTTCCGGCATGCGCTGGATAAATCAGGGGAAACTCTGGCTTTTGGCACTACTACAGGCAACCTATATCTTTCAGATGATTATGGGGAATCCTGGAAAAGCCTGAGTAACAACATGCCTATGATTTATTCAGTTGAGTTTTATTGATTTATTAAACCAATAATAAATAGCGGTTTTTTATGATTGAAAAATCCTTATAGCATGTTTAAAATTTAGGTTTTCAAGCGAAACCGTCCAGTTTTGAAGTGAGGTTTCATAAATGGGTGTTTGCAGCGAAATAGTTTAAATTTAAACATGCTCTTACCGGAAATCTGATACTTAAGGGTCAGAAACGGGGCGGTAATTCCTAAGGTGATAAAAAAGATGTCTTGGCAGGGGTTGCATTTTTGCAACCTTGCCTTATTATTCTTCCTGAAGAACGATTTACGCAAAGTCGTTACCGAAAACCTTGCTGATAAAAAACAGGTTTTATGGGCTGTTGGAAATTACCAGGAGCCGGATTTATTTATCTATAAGCTTCTGAAAAAGAGTTAAGTACCTGTTGCAGTACTTGAAGTAGTGCTATTGGTTTACCCACCAAAGAACACTTCATATAAATATCTGCCAGGCATAAAGGTAAATCCACCTGCAATTATAATCGCCCCAAAATAAAGTATAATCATTTTTCTTTTGTGTGACTTGATATCTCCTTTTTTTAAGGCCATATAAGCTGTTGGCACTGTGTAAATGGCAAGAAAACTAAAGCCATGAATCCATCCAAAATGATTGAGGAATCTTGGTCCAACCTGAGCAGGCATAAAAAGGGTGATAAATGCAGTTATGACCATCAAAATTTTATAAACCCACCCAAATTTTTTGTGAATACCAGTTCCTTTCTTGATGAGCAATAATAGGGTACCAATGATAAAGCAGGGGATCACAGTGATTAAATGCAAATACATTAAGTTGGTATAACTCATCCCATTTTGATGTTTATAAAAAACTGAAGAATTATTTAAAATAAATACATTATTTGACTAAATATTCAAATTTCCAAATATTTATAGATATCTACTTGTGAAGATAGAGTAGGGAATTGGATAATCCAAATGCCGTAAATGTCAGGAAATAACGGAAATAAGGGATCAGGAATGAATTTTTCCTAAAATGTGTAATTATCCTGCAAGACAAGGTTTTTGAATGAGTAAATAACTAATTCAGCGGTAGATTTTACGCCCAGTTTTTTGATCAAATGCTTTTTATGTGTCATCACTGTAGTGGGTTTTATCCCGAGAATATTACCTACTTTTTGATTGTCACATTCCATGGTGAGTGCTCTTAGAACTTCTTTTTCTTTTTTGGTCAGAAAAGAAGAATCTGCGGGTTTAGACCGACTTGTTTTTTTGGAATTGTGGGCAACAGCAAATTCTAAGTTACGGAGATTTGTTTTTGGTTTTAAAACCCGGTCTATCGTCCTGAATAAAAATTTCCTATCTTCTTCGAAAGTAAGAAAATCTGAAACCCCGGCAGCTTCCAGCTCTTTGTGGCTATATGGATTTGTCCCCAAAGACAGCAGGATGATTTTAGCATCTTTAAATTTTTGCCTAATTAATTCAACAGCCTGAAACCCTCCGAGATCAGGTAAATTAATATCCACAAAAGCAAGGTCAATTGAAAAGTCTTTTTGTGTGTTGATTTTTCTCATTAATTCCTTCCCGGTATTTACCATTTCTATATGGTTTACCCCTCGTTTTTTTTCTATGACAGCTTTTAACGATTCAGAAATTAATTTTAATTCATGGGCGATTACCACATCCTTCTCTACTACCATAATTAAAATAGTTTAATCAGGAGCTGATCCTGTTAGATAATTAGTCTAAAGGATATTGAGGAATATTTTTGTGGTTTATTGTTATTGGGGCATCCATTGGGGATGCATGATGTTTTATTTTGACCAATCTATTTTTCTATAAAAAAGCAATGGTGGCCAAAACATGGTTTCTATACTTAATTTAAGTAATATTTAACAAACTACAAAATGAGGTTTGGCATTTATTGGAGTGAGGAGGTAAAATAAAAAGCAACAACCTCAAAGGGCTTACCCGATTAGTTGTTGCTTTTTTGGGTTATAAAAAGGTTTTAGTCAGAAAACCCAGATATTTTTTCCCCTTCCAGTTGTTCTACTAAAAACTTGGAAGCTCTTAAATCATACCTTTTATCTTTTGAATCCGCAGCTGCTAATAGTCTTTTTGCTGCGGGCAGAGCAGGTCTGGCATCTTCTCCAATTATTTTGAGAATATTAAGGGCATGAACCCTTGCCATTACATTATCGTAACTTACAGCTTCCACCAGTTTTTGAACAGCTTTATCTTTTTCCCCTAAATTGTACAAGGCCTCTGCAGAAGCAATGGCCACATTTTCTGAAGCATCATTTAAAGTTTGCAGCAAGAGGTCTTTTGCAGAAGCCGCATCATCTCCTAAAATTATACAACCGGTAACGCCCCAGTATCTCACCCCGTTTTCCGGATGACTAAGCATTTCTTTGATCTTATCCAGTTGGGAAGGATCTTTCATTGTGGCAATTTCTGCTGCATTTACAATTTCCTCTAAGGGAAAATCTTTCTGGTGAACCAATTCATAAGGAGTGGAGTTTTCCGACCTGTTTATTATCTCAGCTTCTGGTAAAAATCCAATATCCTTATTGTTTAAAATCCACTCTTTATTGGCCTGTCTCATTTCATCCAATACAGCCTTAAAGGCCGGGTCATTTGCCAGATTATTTACATTATGAGGGTCTGCTTCACAATCGTATAATTCCTCAGCAGGTTTGGTTTCCCAAAACGCAGACTGTATTTCATTTAATTCTCCATTTTTATAGGCATTCTCCCAGGAAGGCATGGATGGAGCTTTCCACAAGTACTCTAAATATTGCCCATAAATCCTGTGGGGCATGTAGTTTCGGGTATACCTGTATTTTTTATTCCGCACCGATCTGCCCATATCATAAACCTCATCCATTCTTCCTCTAAAGCTGTGGGAATATTTTCTTTCTGGTTTTTTCTGATCTCCCAGAAATGCCTGTCCCTGCATATGGTCTGGTATTGTTATTCCGGCAAGGCTAAGCAAAGTGGGAGCAAAGTCTAAAAAGGTTACGATCTGATCTGTACGGGAGTTGGCTGCACCTGAAGCAAGGTGTTTGTATTTTTCAGGAAACCGGATGATCAAAGGGATATGCAGGCCGGATTCATATAAAAAGCGCTTGCTTCTTCCCAGTACTCCACCGTGATCGCTGTAATAGAAAACTATGGTATTTTCAGCAAGTCCTTCTTTTTCTAATTCTGCCAAAATTTCACCCACCTGAGTGTCCATATCTTCTACTTTGTCATAGTATTGGGCCCAGTCGTGTTCCATCTCCGGAGTTCTTGGGTGATAGGGTGGAATGGGTACGGTAGCCGGATCATGCCTTAATTCCTCATTGGGGATAGATTTATGGACGGAACTTTCATGGGAAACTCCAAGATTAAAAATAGCGAAAAAAGGTTGTCCTTCTTTTCTGTTTTTATAAGTCGCCTTATTGCTGGATTCGTCCCATGCACTTTCCTGATCTTTAGCGGTGTTATAGTCCTTTTTTGAATTATTCGTACAATAGTAACCAGCTTCTTTAAGGTAGAAAGGATAAAATTTAAATGCTGAAGGAATTGGATAATAGCTTCGCATATGCTCAGTACCCATAGATGGAGGATAAACCCCTGTAATCAGGGTTGACCTGGATGGGGCGCAAACCGGAGCAGTGGCAAAGGCATTTTCATAAAGAACCCCTTCTGTGGCCAATTTATCCAAAACCGGAGTGGTGGCAAAGGTATCTCCATAGCAGCCCAATAGTGGAGAATTGTCTTCACTCACTATCCACAAAATATTGGGTGGAGGGAGATTTTCCTTATTTTCTTCTGAAGGAGAACAGGCAAAAAATGTAATGGTAATCAGGTAAATGAATGATAAAGTTTGTTTCAACATAGTAGAATTGAGAAGTGAAATTGAATAAATATAATTGTTAGTTTATATGTGTAGTCAGTGTAACCATGATTAAAGCTAAAGTTGTTTGATGAGTTTCAACAATAATTCCCAGACATTTTCCATATGTCTTTTTTCCACATAGGTTTGCCCAAATAACATTCTGAGGGCATATTGGCCTCCTATTTTTGTGTGGGTTAAAAATACATTGCCTGTATCATTGGCAAGTTGCAATAGTTTTTCATTGATGTCATTGATTTCCTTTTCATTAGTGATTTGTTGAGGTTTAAACCGGAAACACACCAGATTTAAATGAACCGGAACTAAAATTTCAAAATCAGGATGTTTTTCCAGCCGCCTGGCAAATTCCTGAGTTAAATCAATGTGAAGTTTAATTTTCTCTTTAATCCCCTGCACTCCGAAATTTCTAATCACAAACCAAAGTTTAAGTGCTCGAAATCTCCTGCCCAATTGTATGCCCCAGTCACGATAATCATTCACCTGGCCTCTTGATTTGGTTTTCAAATATTCGGGCAGAATTTCAAATGTTTTAAGCAAGGCTTCTTTATCTTTTACATAATAAGCAGAACAATCGAAATTGGTAAACATCCATTTGTGAGGATTGAACACAAAGCTATCTGCCATTTCAATTCCCTTAATCATCCATCGGTTTTCGGGCAATACCAGAGCGGAGCCGAAGTAGGCCGCATCCACATGAAGCCAGATTTTGTATTTCTGGCAAATTCGGGCAATTTCCTCCAGTGGATCGATAGCGGTAGTACCTGTAGTGCCAATTGCAGCCACCACACAAGTTGGCTTTCTCCCGGCTTCCAGGTCATTTTTAATTGCTGTCTCTAAAGCTTCGGGTTTTAAGGCAAGGTTTTGATCAGTAGGAATATGTACCAAGTTTTCCAGGCCAAATCCGGCAATTTTCACTCCTTTATCAATAGAGGAATGGGCTTCTTTAGAGCAATATATCCTGAAATTTTCATTTCCTGAAAATCCTTTTTGATTGATTTCATAATTGGTGGATTGTTCCCTTGCTGTCAGAAACGCTACCAAAGTGGCTGTAGAAGCCGTATCCTGAATTACCCCATGGAAAAAATTGGGTAAACCAATCATTTCCCTTAGCCAGTTCATCATTTTTTCTTCCAGTTCTGCTGCTGCAGGTGAGGTATCCCAAATCATGCACTGAGCTCCTAGGGTAGAGGTGAGCATTTCCGCTAAAATTGATGGGAAACTGGCATTTCCATTAAAATAAGCGTGAAAATGTGGATGTTGCCAATGGGTCATCCCGGGCATAATGATATCCTCAAAATCCTTAAAAATATCGGGAATTGATTCTGAATCTTGAGGGGCATTTTCGGGAATTTGATTATAAATATCTCCTGGTTTTACCTGCGATTTTACGGGATAGCTTTCAATATTTTCGTAGTAATCTGCCATCCAATCCACGAACTGATGGGCATGTTTCCGGAATTCCTTGGAATTGATCATTAAATTTTAATAAAAGTCAAAAAAATTGAATTTGAAAAAGGTATTAAAAATAGTAAAGTTACTGATTTAGTGGTTTTCCCGCCTGTTGCCAGCCTTTAATTCCTCCATCCAGGTCATAGACCTCCTTGAAACCCAATTGATTTAACAATTGTGCCGCTTTCCAGCTTCTGCCTCCTACTGCACAATATACCAAAACTGGTTTTGACTTATCCAGTTTTTCAACTTCAGGCTTGAAATCACTTCCCAGAAAATCAATATTAACCGCATCCCCTATGGTTCCCCCGGCTACTTCAGGTGGCGTTCGGACATCTATAAGGTAGGCATTGGGTAATTCCTGTATTTTAAGCTCATATTCAGCAGCTTTTAGGCGCTCTAATACAGGTTCCTGTGCACAGGAAAATGAACCTATGCTCAGCAACAGCATTGAAATATAGACCTTAATCATTGGGGTTCGTTTGTTTGTTAATTTATAATTGTGGTGGATGATAGATAATTTGATATCTTTTAGCATGGTTGTATAAAATTAAGAATTCAGTAATACATAAAAAGGATTAATGTATAAATCATCTGGGGTTAATGGAAACCCTCCAGGTTTTGTTTAATAAAAGATTCAGGATAATGTTCAATATCTTCGAATCCCAGGGGAATATCCCTGCCATCGTAGGGAATATAATTAGTTTTGAATAAATAATCCCAGATACTGAGTGAAATCCCGAAGTTTACGCCATACTTATGGCTTGCTGGAATTGTTTTAGCATGATGCCATATATGCATCTGCGGATTATTGAAGATATATTTTAATGGCCCAAGTTTCAATTTAAAATTGGAGTGGTTGAAATGGCCTATAGAAAGCGCAAATATGTGGACGATAAAAAAATCATCTATCCCAAAACCTATCATCGCCAGTGGAATATATTCAATAGACCGATAAATTACATTTTCCATCCAATGGTACCTCAGGTGCGCTGCAAACCCCATCTGGGTTACGGAATGATGAACTTTATGGTATTTCCAAAATAGAGGCACTCTGTGTAAAAGCCGGTGAACCCACCACTGGATAAAATCCCTGATTACGAATAGCAGCAATAACTGACCCCAGACAGGTAATTGATTTACCCGAATGGCTACCATATTCCTGATTCCAAACAAAGCCAGGAAATCTTTGAAAAGGTTTACAAAAACCTCTGACGCAGCATTATATATGACAAGAGAAAACAGGAAAAAGTTGAAAAACATATAAAAGGCATCCAGCCAGAAATCTTTTCTAAACTTAGGCTGATTTTTTCGCCATGGCTTAATTAATTCCAGCAGAAAGAAAAAAAGAGAAACACCCACTAACCAGTAGAAGTAATTGTTCCATTTGGGATAGGTGATTTCGTTCCACAAATAATTGGCATAGCCAGTATAACCACCTACAAATATTTGCCAGTATTTCTCCATTTTTTATACGTGATTGTTTTTGTTAAACAAAAATATGAATACTTGTTCATATGTTTGGTGCATTTTTATTATTTTACAATGAGGCAAATTGTTTTGTTTTAATTCAGTTGTTGCCTGAAGTGATTTGTTAAGTTTTTTAATACCATTTTATTCCCAAAAAAATTCCCTCCCTAAAGGTAAAAATCCCATTTATTTCATTTAAATTGGAGCACTTTTAACATATTCAAAACCCGGATTTTTCACCAAAAACTAACTTTAATAAATTACCATGAGCGAATATAGTTTTTTTGAGGATGTGTTGGGATACATAGATAAAAGCGCAAGCTACACCACTCATCCTCAGGGATTAATTGACCAGATTAAACAATGCAACAGTATTTTTAAAATGTATTTCCCCATCCGGCTGGATAATGGAGAATATAAGGTGATAGAAGCTTACAGGGCCCAGCATTCACATCATAAAACGCCTGTAAAAGGAGGAATTCGATATAGCAGGCATGTAAATGAGGATGAAGTAAAGGCACTTGCCGCATTAATGACTTTTAAGTGTGCGCTTTTAGATGTGCCATTTGGTGGAGCGAAAGGGGGAATAAAAATAAGAAGAGCTGAATATTCTAAAAATGAAATAGAAAAAATCACCAGAAGATACGCTTTTGAACTCATTAAGAAGGACTTTATTGGCCCGGCTGTAGATGTTCCTGCTCCTGATTATGGCACCGGTGCACAGGAAATGGCCTGGATTGCAGATACTTACTCAGCATTCCATTCTGATACTATCAATGCCAGTGCTTGTGTGACAGGAAAACCGCTTACCATGTTTGGCATTCATGGAAGAACTGAAGCCACTGGTAGAGGTGTTTTCTTTGGATTGAGGGAGGCGGTAAGCTATGAGGATGATATGACAAAGTTAGGCCTCACTGTTGGTTTGGAAGGGAAAAAGGTAATTGTTCAGGGATTGGGAAATGTGGGTTTTCACAGTGCGAAATTTTTGCAGGAGGGTGGCGCTACAATTATCGGAATTGCAGAATATGATGGTGGTATTTATGATCCGGAAGGCTTGGATATTGAAGAAGTAGCCCAACACAGAAGAGATACCGGCTCAATTCTTAATTTTAAAAATTCTCAGAAAATTGAAACGGGAACTGATTTGCTGGAGTATGAATGTGACATATTGGTGCCTGCAGCATTGGAAAATCAGATTACCGAAGAAAATGCCCCAAGAATTAAAGCAAAAATAATAGGAGAAGCCGCCAATGGTCCTGTGAGTAAAAATGCCGAAGAAATCCTTTTGAAAAATGGCGTAATGATTATCCCTGATATTTATCTGAATGCCGGTGGGGTAACTGTTTCATATTTCGAATGGTTGAAAAACCTTTCAAGAATGTCATTTGGAAAACTGGAGAAAAGATATGATTATCTAAACAATGAAAGGTTAGCAAATGCTATTGAATCGGCAAGTGGCCAAAAACTTTCCAATTCCCAGCGGGATGCCATAATTAAGGGAGCCAGTGAAGAAGATCTGGTCAATTCCGGATTGGAAGAAGCCATGGTAAATGCCTACAAGGAAATGCGTGAAACTGCTAAAAAGCATAATCTGTTTGATATGAGAACAGCCGCCTTTATTCTGGCTATCAATAAAATTTCCGTAAGTTATCTTGAGCAAGGAATTTTCCCATAAGATCAACTTGAGGTCCCATTTTAAAACACCTGTATCTGCCTAAAGATCAGGTGTTTTTGTTTTGCTTTTAGGAAGATTGGAACTCGAAGTTTTAAAAAAATGTATTAGAGTGGAAAAATTTGGGCAACCAGCCAAAATTTTGATAAATTCAATCAAAGAACTAAAAACCACTTTTCCCGCTACTTCATGAAAGTCATTAAATATCTTGGATTATCTCTTTTCATTCTGGGCTTTTTTATTTTCAATGCTTCTTTTTTTCTTTCAAATTATATTCTGAATAAAGCTACTCTCCAGGAAAATATTTCCGATGAAAACCTTAGCGAAAGGGTTTTGGGAGAAATTACCTTCATGTTGGACAAGTCCTATGCTTCCAATTTTGAATTTATTTCCGATTTAGACCAGACTTTTGAAAAAGTAAATGAAAAAGTGTTGGCAGATTATGGGATATCCGAGGAAGAAATAAAAAAAATCGTAGCCCTATCCGATTCAGGTGAGGAAATAAAATTGAGTATTTCGGAGGCCGAACAGGCATTTCCAAATGATGCATTCTTTGATTTTAAGAAAAAATCTTTATCAGATTATGGGGGGTGGCTTGATGGCCTGACTTATTCAACCAAAGAAGAGCTTCAAAGTCAATTGGAAGATGTAGTTTCCAAAATTAAAAGTTATGGCATTATTAATCAGAAAGGAATTGACCGGTATAAAGAAAAAGATCTAAAATATTCCCTCACCAGAAGTGCCACGGAGAGCCCAGTAAAAGATTATCCTGTTTTATTTTTATTTCTTACTTATGGATTATGCATAATTGGTGCATTGATGTATATATTACCAAAAGGCAGAGAAGGTAATCCGGGTATAAAGAATAATGGCATATTTTTCAGTTCCATGAAAAACAGAGGCTGGCTGGGCATTCTTACAGGAACCTATCTAATCGCTTTTTACATCCTTTTGTATTATTTCCACCAATACATGACCAATTGGATCATTATGGTTGATCCAATTAGTTTGTCACTTAGCGGGAATCCAGCAGGTCAGTTTTTCCTATATGGCTTTATTTATACGCTTTGCATATTGGTAATGGGTGTGCGTATGATTTTGAAATATCGCCATAGTCCCTACCAGATTGCCAGAACTATTTCAGTAATGTTTTTCCAAACTGCCTTTGCTTTTATCATTCCGGAAATTCTGATCAGGCTTAATCAACCCTATTTTGATTTTAAAAATATCTGGCCTTTGGATTATGATTTCTTTTTCGATAATGAATTGAATAATCTGGTTAGCAATGGGGGAATCGGTATTTTTATGCTGGTTTGGGGCATCGCTTTAATTGTTATTGCAGTTCCGGTCTTTGTTTATTTCTTTGGAAAAAGATGGTATTGTTCCTGGGTGTGTGGCTGTGGTGGATTGGCAGAAACTTTGGGTGACCCTTACCGTCAACTTTCAGATAAATCCCTGAAAGCATGGAAGTTTGAGCGATGGTCCATTCATGGCGTCCTGGTTTTTGCAGTACTTATGACAGTGGGAGTGCTGTATACTTATTTTACCAATTCAGGTCAACTATTAGGCATCAATACCTATACCATTCGGGAAACCTATGGCGTTTGGATTGGAGCAGCTTTTGCCGGAGTAGTGGGAACAGGTTTTTATCCTTTAATGGGCAATAGGGTATGGTGCAGGTTTGGGTGCCCGCTGGCAGCATATCTGGGATTGGTACAGCGATTCAAATCCAAATTTAGAATTACCACAAACGGAGGGCAATGTATTTCCTGTGGAAATTGCTCAACTTATTGTGAAATGGGTATAGATGTCCGCTGGTATGCACAAAGAGGACAAAATATAGTCAGGTCATCTTGTGTGGGTTGTGGGGTTTGTTCCGCAGTTTGCCCCAGGGGAGTTTTAAATCTGGAAAACCTGGAAGATAAGGACCGGACCAAAATGCCGGAAATAATTACAGGGAGAATTTCCCCTAAAGCTTAAATTTTCAGAGAAAATCAGGAGATTTATTTCAATAAAAAAATAAAACTGCAATTTAAGTTTTTTAATTTTAGCAGCGTTAAATTAGATTATTGCAATTAAATATTGCTATTTTACTGTATTCTTGTTTTTTGTGAAAATTAATGAAGCATGAATTACATATTAAGGGATTCTTTTTTCTTAAATTTGTGATTCATGACTTTATGACAGAAAATAATAATATTGCAGTTTTTTTGTATTAAAAGCAGGAAAATTATAATACTTACACTAATAATAAAAGTTACAGAATGATATTTAAAGATGAATTCAGAAAGTTTGCTATAAAAGATCAGGGAATAAATAGCATGGTGGTGGATAATTACATTGGTAATGCTCAAAATATGACCAGAACTGTAATTGAAGAAAGAGAAAGAAGATTTGCAGAGATTGACGTATTTTCAAGATTAATTGCAGATAGAATTATTTTCCTTGGTACTCCAGTAGACGATTATATTTCTAACATTATCGTTGCCCAACTGTTGTTTCTGGAATCATTGGATTCGAATAAAGATATTCTAATGTATATCAATAGCCCGGGAGGTTCTGTATATGCCGGTTTAGGAATTTACGATACCATGCAATATGTTAAGCCAGATGTGGCTACTATTTGTACCGGTCTGGCGGCATCTATGGGAGCAGTACTACTTTGCGCTGGTCAGGATGGAAAAAGGTCCTCCTTGCCGCATTCAAGAGTGATGATTCACCAGCCTTTAGGTGGAGCTCAGGGTCAGGCATCTGATATTGAAATTACCGCAAGGGAAATCCAAAAGCTTAAGAAAGAGCTTTATGAAATAATTGCTTCTCATACCAAGCAGTCTTATGAGAAAGTTTGGGAGGATTCAGACAGAGATTATTGGATGATTGCTTCAGAAGCAAAGGAATATGGTCTGATTGATGAGGTTTTAATGCCTACAAACAGATAAAAAAATACAAGACCTCTATTTTTTAAATGGAGGTAAATTTTCTAACTAATTGTAGTTTAATATGAAGGATATTGTTTGTTCATTTTGTGGTGCGAGGAAGGACCAGGTAGAATTGATGGTTTCAGGTTTAAATGCACATATTTGCAATAAGTGTATAGAACAAACTTGGAGAATCCTAAACGAAGAAAGGAAACCCAAAAGCACAGGGAAGCCGATATTCAAATTGGTAAAACCTGTGGAGATGAAAAAATATCTGGATGAATATGTTATTGGTCAGGATAAAGCCAAAAAGGTTTTATCTGTGGCAGTATATAATCATTACAAGCGGTTGATGCAGAAAGATACCAAGGATGAAGTTACGATTGAAAAATCTAATATCATCATGGTGGGAGAGACCGGTACCGGAAAAACGCTTTTGGCAAAAACGCTTGCTAAAATGCTTCAAGTACCTTTCTGTATTGCCGATGCCACTGTAATTACTGAGGCTGGATATGTAGGGGAGGATGTGGAAACCATCCTGACAAGATTATTGCAGGCTGCGGATTATGACCAGGAAGCTGCCGAAAGAGGAATTGTTTATATTGATGAACTCGATAAAATTGCCAGAAAATCTGACAACCCTTCCATAACTAGAGATGTAAGTGGGGAAGGTGTTCAGCAGGCAATGTTAAAGCTTTTGGAAGGAACAGTAGTGAATGTGCCTCCACAAGGAGGAAGAAAGCATCCTGAACAAAAAATGATTCCTATAAACACAGAGAATATTTTATTTATCTGTGGGGGAGCATTTGATGGAATTCAGAAAAGAATTGCTTCCAGGTTAAACACCAGACCAATTGGTTTTGCCGGAGGTAAAGAGGATAAAGCCAATATGGAGGAAAACCTTCTGCAGTATGTTTCTGCTCAGGATTTAAGGTCTTTCGGGTTAATTCCGGAACTCATTGGTCGATTACCTGTAATTGCCCACCTCAATCCTTTGGATAGAGAAGCTCTAAAAAATATCCTTACTGTGCCTAAAAACTCTATTGTGAAGCAATATGAGAAGTTGTTTGAAATGGAAGAAATTAATTTAACCATTTCTCAGGATGCGTTGGAATTTATTGTAGATAAGGCGGTTGAGTTTAACTTAGGTGCAAGGGGATTGCGATCTATTTGTGAGGCCATAATGCTGGAACCAATGTTTGAGTTGCCTTCTAACCTTAAGTTGAAGGAGTTTGTGATTGATAGAAAATTTGCCGAAAAGCACTTCGAAAAATCTGCTGATGCAAAAAGATTAAAAGTGGCTTAAACAATAATGAAATAATTGGTAAATGAAGGGGGAGAAATATTTTCTTCCCCTTTTTTATAGAAAATAGAAACTAAAATTTTGAATTATGGATATGATGAAAATGCTTGGAAAAATGAAAGATGTCCAGGCAAAAATACAGGAAGCACAGGAAAATCTTGTCAATGTTAAATCTTCTGCTGAGTCAGGCGGGGGAATGGTGAAAGCTACTGTAAATGGGAAAAAGCAGGTAGTTGAGCTGGATATTGATGATGATCTATTCAAACCTGAAGATAAGGATATGCTTAAAGATTTGGTGATTGCGGCTATCAATAAAGCCATGGAGGATGTGGAAGTTAAGTCCAAAGAAGAGCTAAAAAAATCTACCGAAGGATTTCTGCCGAATATTCCAGGGATGGATTTTGGGAATCTGTAAGTAGGTACCAGTAGTATATTATTGGACATTTCATAGAAGTTAAGATATTAGGACTTGCAGACTTTATTTCCTACATCTACCCCCTCCAAAGGGGGAATTGTGTTTTTTTCCTCTAGAGCTAATCTTGTAGGGTTTTTAAAAATGTAATTAGTGAGAAAATACAATTTCCTCCGCCTAACCCCCTCGGTGAGGGGGAAAGTCACTTTGAGTCTGTTTTTTACCTTGAAAAATGAGCTGAGTTTTATAATTAAACATATTAAAATTTTAAGTTGTAAATCATTTTCCCCTTCTGGAAGTAGTTCGGCACTCTGTGGGTAGGGGAAGGTTTTAGCACTTCCTTAAAAAAAAACCAGTTAAATTTCTTAAAGAATTTTTCCTGATAAGATTCATTTGTCTATTAGTATTTGTACATTTTTAATATTGAAGTTGTCTAAAGTAGAAACTATCAGCTGCGAATGATAGATTTTGCCCTATGCTTCTTCAATTTTTCGCCAAATAATATCCATTATTCTCCTCAAAATTGAATCGCCTAAACCAAAATCTATTCATCCTCGCTAGGAAATCCCTTACTTTAGACAACTTCATTTAGCAACTTCATCTCATTCTCCATCGGTTGTACTTCCTGCCGTATGACATTATTAAATACATATAATTTTGTCTAATTTCTAAATTAGCCTAATAATCAACTTTTTTTCAAAAGGGTCTTGAAATATTTGAAAGACCTTTTTTTTAGCAATGGAAGTGCTAGCTTTGCAAAAAAATTGGCTGGAATTAATTCACAATAGGAAGAGTATTGAAAAAGGTAGCAGTTGTAATTCTCAATTTCAACACGGTTGATTATTTGAAAAAATTTATTCCTGTGCTCAAAAGGAATACCGGTGAAGAAGCTGAAATTGTAGTGGCAGATAACTGTTCCACTGACGGTTCTCAGGAATACATCAGAGATGCTCATCCTGATGTGGCTTTAATTAAAATTCCCGAAAACCTGGGCTTCTGTGCCGGTTATAATTTTGCCCTTCGGCAAATCAATTCCGAATATTTTGTGTTGCTCAATTCTGATATTGAAGTTGGTGAAAACTGGCTTCCTCCCTTATTAGAAACAGCTGAATCTGATGAAAAAGTAGGTTGTGTGCAGCCAAAATTATTGTCTTTTACAGAGCGGGATAATTTTGAGTATGCAGGGGGAGCCGGTGGGTTTATGGATATACTCGGTTATCCTTTTAACAGGGGAAGGATTTTTGAAGATTTGGAAAAGGATGAGGGGCAGTATGATGATAAAAAGGAAATTTTTTGGGCTACAGGAGCTTGTCTTTTAATAAAATCTGAATTGTATTTCAATTATGGTGGGCTGGATAATAAATTCTTTGCCCATATGGAAGAGATTGACCTTTGCTGGCGGCTAAAGAATGCCGGTTATAAGCATTATTATGTGCCGGAAAGTCGGGTGTTTCATGTAGGTGGAGGGACGCTCCACAAGTCAAATCCGAGAAAAACCTATTTCAATTTCCGAAATGGTTTGATGATGTTATTTAAAAACCTGCCTACCATTTGGTTGATTCCAATAATATTATTGAGGCTTATTTTAGATGGAATTGCCGGATTAAAATTTTTAATGGCAGGAGAGATTGGAAATTTTAAAGCTGTATTAAGAGGGCATTTTCATTTTTACACCAGAATTCCCATTCTGATTCAGTCAAGAAGAAAAAACAGAAAGTTGGGTAAGTTTAGTATAGCTCATAAAGAAATTTTAAAAAGAAGTCTGATTTGGGAATATTTCGTGAGAAAGAAAAAAACATTTTCTGCCCTCGAGTTCTAATGGACATAAGCAAAAAAAGCGGAGTTGTTTAAGCTCCGCTTTTTTTGAATTTATTTTGGTGTAAACTTAGATACACTGGTTCACAAGGCTCTCGAAAAGCTCTTGTTTTCCACTGATTTTCTTGGGCTCACCCACTTCAACAGCTATTTCTCTTAATGCTTCCAGATTCAATTCTCCTTTTTCATAAGCAGCTCCTTTTCCACTGTCGAATGAGGAATACCTGTCCTTTTTCAATTGAGTGAAATTGGTTTCCTTCAAAATTTTATCAGCCACCAGTAAGCCTCTGGCAAAAATATCCATTCCGGCAATGTGCGATATAAATATATCCTCAAGGTCAGTAGAGTTTCTTCTCACTTTTGCATCAAAGTTGAAACCTCCTTTTCCTAATCCACCTGATTCCAATAACACCATCATTACTTCAGTTGCATCATAAATGTCATGAGGGAAGTAATCAGTATCCCAACCGTTCTGGTAATCACCCTGGTTGGCATCTATGCTGCCCAACATTTTGTGGTCTGCTGCCACTCTGATATCATGAGCAAAAGTATGGCCAGCAAGGGTAGCATGATTAGCTTCAATATTTAATTTAAAGTCATCAGCAAGCCCTTGTTGATGGAGAAACCCGATCACGGTAGCCGCATCAAAATCATACTGGTGTTTTGATGGCTCTGCTGGTTTGGGCTCTATCAGGAATGTACCTTCAAAACCTATTTTTCTACCATAATCTCTGGCTAATCTTAAGAACTGGCCCATGTGCTCAGTTTCCCTTTTCATGTCAGTGTTAAGTAATGACATATAGCCTTCTCTTCCTCCCCAGAATACATAGTTTTCACCGCCTAAAGCCACAGTGGCATCCAAAGCTGCTTTTACCTGAGCGGCTCCATGGCATAATACGCTAAAGTCTGGGTTGGTAGAGGCGCCATTCATGTATCGAGTATGGGAAAATAAGTTGGCTGTTCCCCATAATAATTTTTTCCCTGTATCTTTCTGAAACTGCTTTGCAAACTCAACAATTTCAGCAAGATTTTTCTCACTTTCTAATACACTACTTCCTTCAGGTGCTAGATCACGGTCATGAAAACAGTAAAAATCAATACCTGATTTTTGCAAAAATTCAAAACCAGCTTCTACCTTATACTTCGCAATATCCATTGCACTTGCTCCGGCAGGAGCCCATGGAAAATCGTGCGTATCTCCACCAAAAGGATCAGAACCTCCATTACATAAGGTATGCCACCAGGCCATTGCAAACCTGAAATGATCTTTCATTGTTTTTCCGGCTACTACTTTATCAGCATCATAAAATTTAAATGCAAGTGGATTTTTGGAGTCTTTCCCTTCGAACTCAATCTTGTTGATATTTGGAAAATATAACTTTGTCATTTTTATAAGTATTGTTTTAAAATTTCTAACCAATTATTGTAAGCGGATAAATAAGCCTCCCGGCTTTCTGCATTAGGTTCAATTACATCAAGTGTTTCCAGACCGGAAAAGGCATCGCTAAAACCTGAATAATAGCCAATGCCTACCCCTGCACCTCTGGCAGCACCCTGCGAACCATCAGTGTTGTAAAGCTCAACAGTTGCTCCTGTTACACTAGCAAATGCTTCTCGGAATATCGGGCTCAAAAACATATTAGCTTTTCCTGCTTTTACAGTAGAAAGTTGTAAGCCCATACCTGCCATAATATTGAAGCCGTAATTGAGGGCAAACACAATCCCCTCCTGCAAGGCCCGGAACATGTGGGTTTGGTTGTGTCGGTTAAAATTTAGTCCATGGATTTGAGATTTAATATCTTTGTTTTCCAAAATCCTTTCGGAGCCATTTCCAAAAGGTAAAATGGTTAGCCCTTCAGATCCCACCGGTGCATTTGAAATTACCTTGTTCATTTCTTCATAAGACATTTTGGTAACTCCGGTCATGTTATTTTTAAACCAACTATTTAATATTCCGGTCCCGTTTACACAAAGCAACACTCCGTATCTCGATGCGTCCTGAGTGTTGTTGACATGTACAAAAGTATTCACCCTTGATTTTGGATCGTATTCCGCCTTGTCGGTAATGCCATAAACAACTCCTGAGGTTCCTGCTGTTGCCGCTACTTCACCGGGATTTAGCACATTTAGGGAAAAGGCATTATTAGGCTGATCGCCAGCTCTGTAAGCGATTTTTATTCCTGCTTTTAATCCAAGTTCTTCAGCGGCCTTTGCCGTTAGCTCCCCCTGAACAGAAAAAGTATCCACCAAATCCGGAATAAAGGATTTTTCCAAGCCATAGTATTTTAATAAACTATCGGCAACCTCACCATTTTTAAAATCCCACAGAATCCCTTCCGATAATCCGGAAACAGTGGAAGTTATCTGGCTTGTCATTTTCATAGCCACAAAATCTCCTGGCAGCATAATCTTATAAATTTTGCTGTACAGTTCTGGTTCATTTTCCTTTACCCATTTGAGTTTGGATGCAGTAAAGTTTCCAGGAGAGTTTAAATAATGATCCAGGCAGAATTTTCCTCCCAAATCATTAAAGGCTTTATTGCCAATTTCAACAGCCCGGCTGTCACACCAGATAATAGACGGACGCAAAACATTTTGTGCTTTGTCCACTACTACCAGCCCGTGCATTTGATAGGCTATTCCAATTCCTTCAATGTGTGCTACATCAATGGAACTGGAGATTTCCCTTGTGGCCTCAATGATGTTTTCCCACCAAATATTGGGATCTTGTTCTGCCCAGCCCTGATGATGAGAGATCATACCCATTTCCTCCTTTGGATAGGAAGCTGAAATGAGCACCTTCCCGGTATCCGCATCTATTGCTGTTGCCTTTACCGAAGAGCTCCCCAGGTCATAGCCGAGAAGTATTTTTGTTGAATCCATTTTGATAAAGAAAGTTTATAATTTACGTGTTAAAGTTCTTGTTAGAATTAAATAGGAACAGCTTGTTTTTAAAATATTTTATTAGTTCCATTTACTATTTGGGTTAAATAATATTTCAATTTTATGCTGAATTTCCTTTTATACTCTGCAGAGATTTCTTTTATAAAATCATCTGAAAATTCTTTTTTTACAATATTTATAGTACAACCGC
This sequence comes from Flexithrix dorotheae DSM 6795, assembly GCF_000379765.1. Classification (GTDB taxonomy): domain Bacteria; phylum Bacteroidota; class Bacteroidia; order Cytophagales; family Flammeovirgaceae; genus Flexithrix; species Flexithrix dorotheae. The sequence continues at coordinate 67,079 of NZ_KB903476.1, read as the reverse complement.
CAAATCCACCTCCAGTCATTCGGGCACCCAGAACATTTGAGTTTGTTTTGGTCTGGTCAACTAAAAAATCTAATTCTTTGCAGCTCACATCAAATAAGTTTTTTAGTCCTTCATGAGATTGATACATTAGTGCTCCAAATTTTTTTATATCCCCGTTTTCCAGTGCTTTACTGGCTTCCAAAACTCTTTCGTTTTCCTCAATTACATACTGGCATCTTTTATAAATAATCGGGTCAAGGGTATTTTTATACCTTTGGATCAGGTCAAGATCTAATTCTCTTAAAGAATTAAATTTTCGTTTCTCTTTTTTGTTGATAAAATTCACCCCTGTCTGGCATTCCTTTATTCTTTTATTGTATTCAGAAATAGCGTGGAAATGACTTACACCCGAATTGATAATTATTAAAGCATAATCATCGGTGTAATTTAGTGGGATGTATTTATTGTCTAAATTCTGGCAATCCAGCATAATGGCGTTATTTTCCCTTCCTAAAATGGAGGAAAACTGATCCATTATCCCACAGTTTACTTTGGCGAATTCATGTTCAGCTTTCTGAGCCATTTTTACCAAAGTAAGTTTATCTATATTAAGCCGGAATAAATCATTTAATGCATAGGCAATTCCACATTCCAAAGCTGCGGAAGAAGAAAGTCCTGCCCCAATTGGAATCTGGCCTCCAAAAACACAATCGAATCCACCAATCTTATAATGGCCTTTAATAAATTGGGCAACCACACCAATGATATAATTATTCCACCTTTTTTCTGATTCTTTTAGTTCTTTTATTGAAAATTCATCGCTTTCATTAAGATCGTAGGAAAATATCCGGCATTTTTCAGAGGCATTTGGTGCAATGGCAAAAAACATCTCCAAATTAATGGAAGCTGGTAGTACAAAACCTTTATTATAATCGGTATGTTCGCCAATAAGATTTACTCTTCCTGGAGACCGAAATAAAACTGGTTCATGTTTGAACCTTTTGATGAATTCTTGTCTTAAAACTACCATTTCAATTTCTTTGGATTAACTTAATAATCTATGATTTCCATGAGATAAAATTAAAATTCCCAGATAAAACCTGAATTGGATAAATCAAAAAGAAATGAAGTTTGAGAAGTATTTTTGCGGTGTTTGTGATTCATTTTCATATTCTTATAAGTGATAGATATCTTCGGTCGATATCTTGTTAGTTTTTTATTCTCGGGAATAAAATTAATTTATTGAATTAATATTTCAAAGTAAAGTATTTTTATGTAAACGATTACGGAAAGATTTTAATTCTTTAAATTGGTTAATTTTAGAATATATGGTAAATGGTTGTTGATTTTAATTTCTTAAAGTATTCCAATTTTTTAAATCATTATATAAATGTCATTTTTTTATTTTTTTGAAAAAATCCTCTTTAGAATTTTGCTTTGTGCCATGCTGATTTCCTGTGGAAAAAATAACGGGACCCTTGTGGAGGAAAATGAACTTCCCACTACTATTCAATTGGTCAAAGCTCCAGTCTTCAATGAAAATTCAGCCTATAAATTTATTGAATCGCAAATACAATTGGGGCCCCGGGTTCTGGGCACCAATGGACACATGGCGTGTAGTCATTTAATTACAGATAGCCTCAAGTCCTATGGGTTGGAGGTTTCTATACAAAATTTTGAAGCTGAAGTTTTCACCGGAGAAAAATTCCAGGCTAAAAATATTATTGGAGTTTATAACCCGCAAGCTAAAAAGAGGCTGCTGCTTTCTGCGCACTGGGATACCCGGCCATTTGCAGATCAGGACACAGAAAACAAAGAGACTCCCATTGTAGGGGCTAATGATGGAGCCAGCGGTGTTGCTGTTTTATTGGAGTTGGCTAAAACTATTCATATGGCCGAGGATAAACCTGAAATCGGAATCGATTTTATCTTTTTTGATGCGGAGGATTTTGGATCTCCTGAAACCGGAGAAGGCTATTGTCTGGGTTCGCATTATTGGTCGAAAAACAAACATAAAGCTAATTACCAGGCTTATTTTGGTGTGCTCCTGGATATGGTGGGAGATGGAGAAAGTCATTTTATTAAAGAGCCCATATCTGAAAAGTATGCAGGAAAAGTTTTGGATAAAATTTGGGCTATTGCAGCCCAATTAGGTTATGAAGATGTTTTTTTGAAAAAAAGTAGTGGGTATGAAATTTTTGACGATCATTATTACCTCAATACAGTAGCTCAGATTCCAACAGTGGATATTATCGGGTTCAACCCGGTAAATGATAATTATTTCCCTAAAACCTGGCATACTCACCATGATGATTTGGATCATATTGATAAAAGCAGGCTGAAGGCAGTAGGACAGACAATGATTCAGGTCATTTATCAGGAAGGACAAAAAGAAAAGGGAATATGAATTATCCATATTCCCTTTTTAAATTTTTTCTGTTTGACGGCCTAATCAATGGCAAATTGCTGGGTATTTCCACATCTTGTTTTTGACATTTCGGAGGCAACCTGGAACGCCTTATTTAACCTTTCAACTACTCCGGTTTCGGCTATTTTAAAATCTGAAATTCTAATCCCGGACCAGGCACTCTGTTCTTTATTTGAATAGGAGGTGCCAATCACTGTGGTTCCAACAGAAAGAATTTCTATATCCTTGCCATTTTGTTTTACTTCCTTAAATGTGTAGAGGTTAAGCTGGTAATTATATTGGGGTGTATTTTGTCCGGCAAGGTATTGATGAATATGAATCTTGCAATCGGTGGTCGAATAAGTTACTTTATAAGAATATTCCCCTCCGGATTTTCCGCCATATTTTTCAATTTTTGCTTTTATCCATTCCATGGTTTGTGTTAGGTTCCCATCACGGTCCTGCGCAGTGGCTGAAAATGTAAATCCAATGAGGATGATTATTAAAGAAATTGATGATGGTAAAAGTTTAAATCTCATTCTAATATTTGGTTTAATTGTTAATTTATAAGTAATAATAATAATTTTTTTTGTTTTTTACCATAGGAAAAGGTGAAACAAACAGGTTGTGCTTTTTGTTATGATTTTCGTATTCAGATAATTCACTCTTTTCGTTTGGGAATATTTTTAGGAATAATTGTTTACTCCATTTAAAAATGAAGTAAATTTGTTTGTAGAATAGAATAATTAACATAAGAATGATATTTTTTTAGTATATAAATATTCAAGTAATCTTTTTTTACTTTTATTAAATTCTGAAATATTACCCTCCTGCTTTTATCGTTGCTAATGGAAATTATCAAATTCAGATTAGCAAAAACTAAACTATTCAGATTTCCAACGGAAAAATGGAAATATCTATTTGTAACTGAATCATTATATTTTTTAATAGTACTTAATTTTTTAACTATTCCTGTTTAAATACCTAATTCATTAATTATAAATCCAATTAACTTTTTGAACATCCGAAAAACACTATGAAAAAATTAATAATCATCCTGGCTATTATATTGGTCGTAATTGTTGGTGCTTTAGCTATAATTCCCAGTCTGTATAAAGATGATATTATGGCAATGATGGATGAAGAAATTGCCAAAAATGTAAATGCAGATGTTTATTTTGACGCAGAAAAGTTTGATGTAAGTTTATTGAGCGATTTCCCAAACTTAAGCCTTACACTTGGAGATTTTGGAGTGATAGGAAAGGCACCCTTTGAAGGGGATACACTTACTAGCATTAAAGAATTTAGCATATCAATAGATCTTTGGAGTGCCATCAGCAGCGTACAGTCCGATGGTAAAGAACCTATTCAGATTGAAGGCATTTACCTTGACCAACCCAGACTGAAGATTTTGGTGCTGGAGGATGGTAGGGCCAATTATGATATTGCTATTCCAAGCGAAGAACAGCCTGAAGCTCCGGTTGAAGAATCTGAATCTGGAGATGTTAGAATTGGAATTAAAGGCTGGGAAATTACCGATGCCTATGTGATTTATGATGATCGTACTATGCCAGTATTTGTAGAGGTGAACGGCTTAAACCATTCCGGGAGTGGAGATTTTACCCTGGATGTTTTTGATCTGGTTACGAGTACTGACATAAAGGGTCTCACAGTTGATTATGATGGAACAAAATATTTCAATCACCATCATGTGAATGCTGATGCTACCTTAAATATGGATTTATCCAAGGATATGAAATTCACTTTTAAGGAAAATACACTAAAAGTGAATGATTTCGCCATGGGTTTTGACGGTTGGTTTGTGATGTCCGACACAGATTATGACATGGATATAAACTTCCATGCAAAGGAAACAGCTTTTAAGACTTTGCTTTCCCTTGTTCCATCCGAATTTATGACTGGATATGAATCTTTGGAAACCAGTGGAAATCTTGCCTTTGATGGTTTTGTAAAGGGAGTGTACAATGAAGAACAAATGCCTGGTTTCAAAATTAACCTGAAGGTAGATGAAGGAATGTTTAAATATCCTGATTTACCCACTGCGGTTAATAATATAATGGTTGACATGCTGGTAGATAATACATCCGGAGTGTTGGATAATATGGTCATTGATATTTCAAAATTTCATATGGATTTGGGTAAAAATCCGATTAACGGAAATGTGAGAATCGCAGGTCTTACGAATTATGATATCAATGCTGATGTGACTGCCAAGGTTAATCTTGCAGAATTATCTACCATGTTTCCTATGGAAGGATTGTCCATGGCGGGAATGTATCAGGCTAATGTAAAAGCGAATGGAGTTTATAGTGAAGCGAAAAATACCATTCCCAAAATAAATGCAGAAATGACTTTAACTGATGGAAATGTGAAGTATGAGGAATATCCTGTTCCCATGGAAAATATTAATGTGCTTACTAATATTCATAATGAGACAGGAATTATTAATGATACCAAAGTCAATATTGATAAAGCCAGTATGCTGATTGGAGGAGAACCTTTGGAAGCGTCCGGAAATATTTATAACATGGATGATATCACCTATAACTTTAAGGTGAAAGGCGGATTTGATTTCCATTTGGTGGATTTGATTTATCCTTTGGAAGGAATGAAAATGTCTGGGAAAGCATTTGCCGATATTCAAACAAGTGGCAAAATGTCTGACATTGATGCTGAACGGTATGAAAAATTACCTACTTCGGGAACTGTTACCATGAATAAATTTGAATTATTAATGGATGAATATCCTCCGGTTACCATAGAAGAAGCTAATTTGACTTTCAACCCAAAAGAAATGGTTTTAAAAAACTATGTGGGTAAATTAGGGAAAAGCGATGTGAAAATGAATGGAACAATTTCCAATTATATCGCTTATGCACTTAAGGAAAATGAAGTACTAAAAGGAAACATGAAAATGTATTCCAAATCTTTTGATGTAAATGAATGGATGCCGGAAGAAGAGGAAGGCGCTTCATCCGAAACTTCCACTGAAACACCGGAAGAAGAATATGGGGTGATCCCAATTCCAAAAACCATTGATTTTAGAGCCGATGCCAAACTGGATAATGTAGTTTATACCAATATGGAAATGACAAACATGGTGGGGTATATTCTGGCAAAGGATGGTATTCTAAGCCTTAAGGATTTGAAATTTAATTTACTTGGAGGCTCTTTTGTGACTAATGGCTCGTATAATACGCAGAATCCGGAAAAACCAAAGTTTGATTTTGATTTGGGAATTCAGAACCTGTCATTCCAGAAATCTTATGCGACCTTTAACACTGTTCAGACTTTTGCGCCATTAGCTCAAAATGTACAGGGTACATATTCTAGTACTTTTAAAGTGAGTGGGGATCTTGGGCAGGATCTTATGCCAGTATTGGCCTCCATGAGTGGACTTGGCGATATTTTCATTAAAGATGCGGCCATGCAGGGAATGAAGCTTTTAAATTCAATAAGTGATTTGAGTGGAATAAAAGAACTGAAAGATCCAAAAATTAAAGATGTGAAATTGAAAGCGGAAATAAAGGATGGGAAATTTATTGTGAAGCCGTTTGATGTGAATTTTGGTGATATAAAATCCAATGTCGATGGTTTTACTACCCTTGACGGAGGATTAAATTATAAAGTCAATATGGACATTCCTTCCAGTAAGCTGGGATCAGGGTTTGCCGGGCAGTATGCCAACTTAACCGGAAAGAGCAGTTTGAAAATTCCTTTTGCTATAACGGGAACTTATGACGATCCTAAAGTGAAAATGGGGGATGGACAAAAGAATGTAGTGGAAGATGTGGTGAAAGAACAAGTGGCTGAAGTTTCTGAGGAAGCAAAACAAGAGGTAAAAAAGGAAGCAAATAATGTATTGAAACAACTGCAGGATACTACAAAATCGGAGGAAGAAAAGGAGGAAGCTGTAAAAGAATCCGTTGAAAATCTGCAAAAAGCAGGAGAGGAAAAGCTGAAAGAATTAAAAATTAAAAACCCTTTTGGGAAGAAAAAGGATAATTAAGATTTCCCCAGCACCGCACTAATACCATAAAAGCACTTTCCTGATTGGCCCGGAAAGTGCTTTTTTTATGAAGCCCATGTTTAAATTTTGTTTTTGAAATGAAAAGTGCCAGTTTTAGGGTTTTCGGAATACCATAAAATTTTACAGGGAACAGAAGCTTCTTTTCCGGGTGGATGCAACTGTGGCATTTTCCGGCCAATAGGATAAATTTCAAACATGCTCTGGCACTATTGAGAATGGTTTTTAAAGGTTTTAGACTTAGGTTAATTTTTAGGGTTACGCTTTTAGTAGGAGTGCTTTTTCTTCTCATTTATAGTGTACTAAATACTTCCTGGCTGATTACTCCCTTGGTTTTGTTGATGATCGGCTTTGCCCAATTAGCAGAACTTATTTATTTTTTGGAAGCCCACATCAGAGAAGTAAGCAATTTTCTACTGGCTATCAAGCATAAGGATTTCTCCGGAACTTATTCGGAAATAGGTAAAAAGAAAAGTAGTCGAATATTACAATCAGCATTTAATGAAATCAATGCTGCTTTTAAGGAGGTAAGCACCCAAAAGGAATTACATTATTTATACCTTCAAACAATTGTGGAACATGTTGGAGTAGCCCTTATATGTTTTAAAACCGATGGAGAAGTTACCCTGATGAATGATGCTGCAGTTAAGTTGTTGCAACTGCCCTATCTCCGTAATATCCAATCGCTTAAGAGGCTGGAAGAGCACTTACCAGCACAAATTATATCCCTGGAACCTGGCCAAAAAGTTTTAGTGAAGCTGAATATTGCAAATTCTATCCACGATTTATCTATCAGTGGGACTGTGTTTAAGCTCGAACAGGAAGAATATAAATTAATCTCTCTTCAAAATATCAGTTCGGAACTGGAAGGGCAGGAAGTAATTTCCTGGCAAAAGCTGATCAGAGTCCTTAACCATGAAATCATGAATTCAGTTACGCCCATTATCTCCCTTTCAGGTATAATCCATGAAAAGCTGGATAAAAATGTAAATTTAATTGGGGTGCATGATATAAAAATTCAAAGGGAATTGGCAGAAATACTCAAAGGCATAGGGACTATATCAAATAGAAGTAAAGGACTGTTGAATTTTGTAAAAAACTACAGAAGTCTCACTTCAATCAAACCGCCCCAGTTCGAAAAGGTGGAAATAAGTTTACTTTTTGATCGTGTGATGCAATTACTTTCTTCACAACTGGAAAAGAATGGGATTAGTCTGAGTATAGAAGTATCCGAAAGAAATTTGGCGATCAAGGCGGGAGATATAGAATTGCTGGAACAGGTACTGATTAACCTGATTTTAAATTCCAGAGATGCATTACATAACAAGGAAAACGCTGAAATCATCCTGTCTGCCAAATCTAACGGACAAAAGGTTATTATACTGGTAACTGATAATGGTAAAGGTATTCCTAAAGCGCATATTGAAAATATATTCACTCCGTTTTTTAGCACTAAAAAAGAGGGTTCAGGGATTGGGTTGAGTCTTTCCCGCCAAATATTATTTCTGCATAAAGGGACATTAGCAGTTAGCTCAGAATTGGGCAAATACACATCTTTTAGGTTAGAAATTTAGTATTTACAATGTTACAAATACTTTTTTTTGGCGATTTTAACTGTTGTTAAGGGTTTTTTCGTGTTTTGAATTCAGAATTTCCTTAAATTGAATTAAATTATTTTTAGTTACATATTCTGATTGTATTTTTTACTAGCACCTATTTTTTGTTATGACTCAGAACATTCCACAAAAATCATTAAGTGAATTTTTAAACGATTGGAAAAATAAATCCTATGATGCCGATGTAGGAGAAATGAAAAAATGCCTGAATCCCAATAAGTATTTAGACTTTATAACTCCAATAGGTAATTATTTTATTTTTATAATGGATTATCAATTGGGTAAGTATGCTTTCATGAGCCCTTCTGTTCATGATATATTGGGATATAAAATCAATGATTTTAAGCGGATGGGGCCATCCCTAACCCAAAGTATTCTTCATCCTGAAGATATTCCCCATTTAAATAAAGTTTTGGGGCAAATAGATAAAATTTTTTCGGAAGTGCCGCTAAGCCAAAAAATGGAAGTTAAAGTTAATTATAATTACCGTATAAAACATAAACAGGGTAATTACGTCCATATACTTCAGCAGAATATTCCAATCCAGATCGACTCTAAGGGTAACATTGTGTATTCTTTAGGGATATGCAACGATATTACTTCTTTTAGTAAGGACACAACGGTATTGATGGATGTAGAATTTCCATCTGAAAAAAACAGACTTATTCCTATTATTTTTACTGAGGGGAAAAAGATGGAAAGGTTTACAAAAAGAGAAATTCAACTGATACCTTTTTTAAATAAAGGGCTGAGCAGCAAAGAGATAGGAGATATACTTTGTATAAGTGAGCACACAGTGAACAAACATAGAAAGAATATGATGAAAAAAGCCAATGTGAAAAACACGCTGGGCTTATTAAATTTTTTGAAAATCAGAAACATGGTTTAGTGCAGTGAATTCAACCAATTAATGGCTTCATTGTAATCCGCACAGGTATTTACCTGATAACCAGTAAACTTTCTAAAAGCCTGTATAAGGTACTGCACGCCAGATTTATGGATAAGTTGTTTCGATGTAATGACTGATCCGGCAATGTTACTTCCCAGTATTTTTTTCAGGGAGGGGAAAAATGAAAGCACGGCCCAACTTCTGGATTTAAAATTAACCTTGCCAATTTTCGACTGGTCAATTATGAATTTTTTGGTTTCGTATTCCATTGCAAAATGGGCTGAGGTATGCCATATTTCCTTATAGACTTCATCCCCAATGTCACCGATAAATTCCATAATTATAATATTATGGGTTGTTTCTCTGGAAATTATAAAATTGGCATGAGACTTTAAGGTACTAATATTCTCTAACATTTTAGGTTGTCTTTATCCCGAATTTATTAATTGAATTCTGGTAAGGACAACGCAAAAGTTAGTCTCTTCGTACATTTGACGTTATTTGGTATTAAAGGAATTAAATCAATGTTAGTTTCAACAAAAAAGGCAGATAAATAACTATCTGCCTTTGTGAAAATTGAAAATTTTTCTGATCTATTGCCTGTCCTAAACGGCTATTGCTTCTTCGACAATGTCTTTTTCTACTTTTAGATTATCAATGATAAACTGTTGCCTGTTGGGTGTGTTTTTTCCCATATAATAGCTTAAAAGGTTTTTAATATGCGTATCCTTATTAAGAATAATTGGGTCAAGTCGGATATTATCTCCAATAAAATTACCAAACTCATCCGGGGAAATTTCTCCAAGTCCCTTAAACCTGGTAATTTCTGGTTTGTTGCCCAGTTGGTCAATGGCTTTTTGTTTTTCTTCCTCCGAATAGCAATAGATTGTTTTTTTCTTGTTCCTTACCCTGAAAAGCGGAGTTTCTAGAATATATAAATGGCCTCCTCTTACCAAATCGGGGAAGAACTGCAAGAAAAATGTGAGCATAAGCAGCCGGATATGCATACCATCCACATCGGCATCAGTAGCGATTACTACCCGGTTGTACCTTAAGCCATCCAGTCCGTCTTCTATATTTAGCGCATGCTGAAGGAGGTTAAATTCCTCGTTTTCATAAACTACCTTTTTGGTTAAGGAATAACAGTTTAGGGGTTTTCCTCTCAAACTAAATACTGCCTGAGTATCCACATTTCTGGATTTTGTGATACTACCACTTGCAGAGTCACCCTCCGTAATGAACAAGGTACTGTTAAACTTTAATTCGTCATCTTTCTTTTTGTCATTAAGATGAGTCTTACAATCCCGCAATTTTTTGTTATGAAGGTTGGCCTTTTTAGCTCTATCATTAGCCAGTTTTTTTATTCCTGCAATATCCTTTCTTTCCCTTTCCGACTGTTGAATTCTCTTCAACATGGCCTGAGCGGTTTCCGGATTTTTATGCAGAAAATCATCTAATTCCTTTTTAAGGAAATCAACTACAAAACTCCTTACTGTAGGCCCTTCTGGTCCAATATTATTAGATCCTAATTTTGTTTTTGTCTGAGATTCAAAAACAGGTTCCTGCACTCTTACGCTTATGGCGCCAGCAATAGAAGCCCTTATATCAGCTGCGTCAAAGTTCTTGTTAAAATGCTCTCTTACAGTTCTTACAATTCCTTCTCTAAAAGCCGAAAGGTGAGTTCCTCCCTGAGTGGTGTACTGGCCATTTACAAAAGAATAGTATTCTTCTCCATATTGGTTGGTATGGGTAAGGGCAATTTCAACATCATTTCCTTTCAGGTGGATAATGGGATACCGCATACTTTCGACCTCAATCTTTCTTGAAAGCAGATCGTATAACCCTTTCTCTGAAAAATATTTCTTCCCATTGTAATTAATGGTAAGACCTGAATTTAGAAATGCGTAATTCCAAATTTGATTTTCAAGATATTCCGGGATAAACCTGAAATTTTTGAAAATAGTGCCATCCGGCTGGAAATGAACGGAGGTTCCGTTTTTACCTTTACTCGATTGAACCTTATGATCTTTGATGAGTTTACCCTGCTCAAATTCGGCCACCTTTTCCTGACCATCCCTGGTGGAAGTTACTTTAAAGTATTTTGATAAAGCATTTACTGCTTTGGTACCCACACCATTCAGTCCAACTGATTTTTGGAATGCATTAGAGTCGTATTTTGCTCCAGTGTTAATTTTTGATACACAATCTACCACCTTCCCCAATGGAATTCCCCTTCCAAAATCTCTTATCTCCACGTGATCTTCAGTGACCACAATATCAATAGACTTCCCAAAACCCATCATGTGTTCGTCAATACTATTATCAACTACCTCCTTCACCAATACATAAATGCCATCATCAGGAGCTGATCCATCTCCGAGCTTTCCGATATACATTCCAGGCCTCAGCCTGATATGTTCTCTGGGTTCTAAGGATTTTATGCTGTCTTCTGTGTAATTATGGTTTTGTGCCATTAATAATATCGATTAAAACAGTTTTGAAAAATATGACCTGAAATTTATAAGAGGAAAAAGTAAAATACAATCTTTAGGGAAATACTATTTCACAAAAAAATTACAAGAAAAATAGGTTGCTATTTTTTTAAACAAAGCTAACATAAATAGCATTGTAATGCTAACAAAAGCTTTGGAAATCTGAAAAACCAGAAGTGATGAAATTTAATATGGTAAATGAATGATGATTTTTTGAGTTTGGTGCTTGGGTCTTTTTAAAATTCAGGTTTGAACTGTTGGACTATACTATGTGCCACAGTAGCTAAATATATAGTTAAATTGTTGTGGTAATCAGTTGGTGACCCTACAACCTCACTTATTTCGTGTTATTCGCACGAATTAGAATTTATTTTTCCACATCATAGATTCCACAGGCTTCACTGTTCGGGTATTGTATTTGGCACTTCCTTTAATATTGTAATAGTTATTAATCTCTCCGTCAACCTTAAAATAAATCAATTGCCCAATTGGCATATTACAATAAATTCTAACAGGCTGGGTGGCAGAAATTTCCAATGTCCAGGTATTGCAAAAACCAACATCTCCTTTTCCCGCAGTAGCATGAATATCTATCCCCAATCTCCCTACACTTGATTTTCCTTCTAAAAATGGGACATGGGCCAATGTTTCAGTGTATTCCTTGGTAACACCTAAATAAAGTTTATTAGGATGAAGGACATAGCCCTCCTCCGGAATTTCAAACACCTCAATTTCATTATGCATTTTGGCATCCAATACCTCATCTTTATAAACAGCAAGGTATTTCCCAAGATGCACATCATAGGAATTGGTTCCAAGGCATTTTGGATCAAAAGGCTCAATTAAAATATTGTTATTTTCAATTTCTTTTAATATCTGTTTGTCGGATAAAATCATGTTTGCTTATTATTGTAGAATCTAAAAAAACCTTTTGTATTAATGCTATATTACTGAATTTGGAAATCAATGGAATAGCATTTTTAGGGCGCTATAGACCATTTATTCAAAAATATTGGTATATAATTTACTTGTTTCAGAATACTGACCTTTGACGGAAAATGAACTTGAAAAAGGGTTCAAATTTATAAAGTTTTGAAGGAAAAAAATGGGTTTTTTAAAATTCTTAGAAACTATTTTTTTAGGAGAAATTGATATTTTCTTATTTCAAAAAGAATAAAATTTAAAAACTCCAAATTTTAGCCTGATAAACAATGAGTTAGAAAACAGGCAGCGCTCCGTCTTGTCGAATTAAGAAGAAGGGTTTTTATAATAAAATAAAAGGTCCTCTCTGCAATTTTCCGTTTTTTCCAAATATCCCTGTAGCCGAGGGGCGGGAATTCCCTTTCCAAATTGAGTTTTACTTTTAAATACTCTTGCCTCATCCCATAAGTTACTTTCGATAAAAGCATTTAAGGTCTGGCTACCCCCTTCAATAATTACCGATTGCAAATTTTTAGCATTTAAATCGGAAACCAGGTTTTGAATAAAGTTATTTTTATCTAATTGAACAAACTCCAGGTTTTCCGAAACCTCACTTTTCATCAGGTTATAACAAAAGGTTTGCTGTTGCTGATTAAACAGGTTCAGTCCTTTATCAAGCTTTAATGATTTATCAATTACTATTCTTACCGGGTTTTTGCCAGTCCAATCCCGCACATTGAGACGGGGATTGTCATATTTGGCTGTATTTGTACCCACAAGTATAGCATCTTCTTCTGCCCGCCACTTATGCACCAGTTTTCTTGAATAAGTGTTACTGATCCATTTTGAATCGAAATTTTCCCTTGCTACAAATCCATCTCCGGTTTCCGCCCATTTCAGGATGATATAAGGCCTGTGTTTCAGGATTGAAGTGAAAAAACCTTTATTTAACATTTTACCCATCTCTTCCAAAATCCCGGTTACCACCTCAATTCCTGCATCCTTTAATTTTTTAATACCCCTTCCCGCAACTAATGGGTTAGGGTCGGTATTGCAGATAAACACTCTCGGAATTTTATGAGACACAATCAGGTCGGCACATGGAGGTGTTTTACCATAATGGCTGCAGGGTTCCAGGCTTACGAATAAAGTAGCCTCTTTAAGCAGATCTGTTTTTTTTACGTTATTTATAGCATTTACTTCCGCATGGGCTTCTCCATACTGCCTATGAAATCCTTCCCCAATAATTTCGCCCTGATGAACAATTACACAGCCAACCATTGGGTTTGGACTTACATTTCCCCTGCCTAATTCCGCTAAGGAAATAGCTCTCTGCATGTATTTTTCAATTTCCTCCAATGGATTTTATTTTTTGAGTTATTATCAAGAATTTTTGAAAATACAAAGGTTGTCAATTAAGGGAAATTTTTGCTACCTTTCTGACTTAAATTAAATCTAAATTATCAGAAAATGAAGAAAAACAGACGTACATTTATCAAGAATGTCGGGCAATATTCAGCAGGAATAGCACTTTTTTCCCAAGGTGCCATTTTATTAAATTCTTGTGGTAAGTCAACACAAGGTGAAGAGGGTGGAGAGGAAGTTGCCAAAGAAGAGACGGTGGTAAAGGAAGCTGCTCCAGGCTTATTTTTCGAAATATCTCTGGCTCAGTGGTCTTTGCACAAAGCATTTTTTGCCGGTGAACTGGATAATCTTGATTTTGCTGCCAAAGCCAAAAATGATTTTGGAATAAGTGCGGTGGAATATGTAAATCAGTTTTTCAAAGATAAAGGAAAAGATAAAGCCTATTTGGGGGAAATGAAGAAGCGCGCAGCGGATAATGGTGTGAAAAGTGTGCTGATCATGGTAGATGGTGAGGGAAATCTTGGTTCTACAGATGAGGCAGAAAGAGTAAAGGCGGTGGAAAACCACTATAAATGGGTGGAGGCCGCTCAGTTTTTAGGTTGCCATAGCATTCGGGTAAATGCTGCGGGGCAGGGTACTGCAGAAGAAGTTGCCAGCGCTGCGGTGGATGGATTAGGTAAACTTTCCACATTTGCCAAGGATTATGGAATTGGCGTGATCGTGGAAAATCATGGAGGTTATTCTTCAAATGGGGAGTGGTTGTCTGGGGTAATAAAAAATGTGGGACTAGACAATTGTGGTACTTTGCCAGATTTTGGAAATTTTTGTATTGAAAGAAGCAAGCCAGAAAGTAATACTCCGGAAGGATGGGCAAATACAGTTTGTCTTGAAGATTATGACAGGTATAAAGGAGTGAAAGAACTTATGCCATATGCCAAAGGAGTAAGCGCAAAATCTCATGATTTTGATGCAGAAGGGAACGAAACCCACACCGACTTTTTACAAATGTTACAGCTTGTAAAGGATGCCGGATACAAAGGATATATAGGTGTGGAATATGAAGGTCGTACACTTTCTGAAGATGAGGGAATTCTCGCGACTAAAAAACTATTGACAAAAGCCGGGGCTCAATTGTCCTAATACCAGGGCAACAAGTTAGAATTTGCACTTAGTTTTTTGAAATCCATAAAAGTAAATCATTTACTTCTGTTTTGTGTTAAAGAAGGTATAAATCAATCCTTATTTAGGAATTGATTATACCTTTTTTAATTCATGACCGACTATCACTAGCCCTTAAAAATGATAATCGGTGATAGAGTTTTTTATCCATTCTGCAAGGGTTGAATTGTGGAAATATTTTACTTAATTGAAACTGGTTACTAAACCATACTAACCTCTTTATTTTATGAAAACGAAGATAAATTTAACCGGTAGTTTCCTGTTCGTGTTTTTACTTTCATTTGGGCTTAATGCCCAGGATTTTTCACTGTTTGAAAAATTTGAATTTAATGGGGAAAGCGGAGGGAAAATGCCTTACAGACTTTTAAAGCCATTGGATTATAATCCTGAAAAATCATATCCCTTAGTGGTTTTTTTACATGGGTCAGGAGAAAGGGGAGATGATAATGAGGCACAGTTACAAAATGGCCTGGAGCCTTTTTTGGAAACATCCAACCGGGATAAATATCCCGCATTTGTATTGGTGCCACAATGCCCTAAAGATATGAAATGGGCAAAAACTGCGGATCCTGATGACATTGCCTTCACTTTCTCGGAGGAGCCCACCGAGCCAATGAAAATCTTAATGGAAACCATTGCCCAGGTGCAGCACGATTTCAAAATAGATGAAAGAAGACTTTACCTCACAGGCCTTTCCATGGGTGGATATGGTACTTTTGATTTACTTACCAGGAGACCTGATATGTTTGCAGCTGCTGTGGTAGTTTGTGGTGCAGGAGATGTGCGAATGGTAGATCGGTTTAAAGATGTTCCCCTTTGGATATTCCACGGGGAAGATGACGATGCTGTTCCTTCCGATTTATCGAAAGTGATGGTAAATGCCCTGACTTCCGTTGGTGCTAAGCCCAAATATACCCTATATCCCGAAGTTGGACACAATAGCTGGGATTTGGCTTATAATGAAGAAAAACTTTTCCCATGGTTATTTAAAAAGAAGAAATAACGAATTACCATATTTTAAATAGTGAAAAGAGCCTTTTCCAAAGGCTCTTTTTTTTTGGAGTTTTGGTTAGCCAGTCTTCAAATCTTACTACAGAAACATAAGCTTCAGTTTCGTTTTTCTCATTCCTGATTAATTTCCCGCCCGCTTTGGAAAAGGCGTTGACCTGTTCAACTTCAATTTCTTGTGTTAATTGATCCAGTAAGTGATCTGCTTTCTTTGGAGGTTTTGGTTCTCCCTTTTTGATAATGGTAAAAATATAAAAAGCAATAAGGGAAACTAAAAGTAATTCCCAAAAAGGAGCCGGAGCATCATGCGCATTTACAGTAAGTGTCAGGACCAAAAATGTATGGTCCTGACAAATGGATAGTAAAAGTTTGTTCATTAGTCTGATTGTAAGAAGTAGTGCCACAGGCATTAAAATAAGTAAGATGAGTTTGATATTCAGTCTGTTATATTATTGAAATGCCTCACTTATTTTATGAGGACAGACTTTCTGTTAGTAATATTAGCTGGTTGAAAGCCTAAATCTTTATTGTTGTCCTTTATGTTATCAAAAGTAGGAGAGTAGGCCGTAAAGGATTTACGGTCTGAAAAAAGTGGTTGATTTTTGGGGAAAAATATTCAGAAATATTGCTTGTAAGTCTTCAGTTTGTCTAAAAATCGTGTATCTATGGATGAATTTATCCCACTGAGTTTTTGATAGATAAATTCTGCTTCTTTATGATATTTTTTAATTTTATCCTTATTCCAATGGGATGGAGGTTTTTGCAGGTTGGTAATTCTGTCTGCCATTTTTACCAGCCTGATTTCCGGACTTTCCTCTAAAATTCTGGAAATACTATCAGCCATTTGCTCCGCCTTTGGTAATGCCTTGTCCTTGGTTAGTGCCAATACTCCATTGGCCACACTTTCTCCAAAAATTTTATTCAGGTCTTCCCATGTTACCTGTGTATCTTCAATGGTATCATGCAATAAGGCACATTGCATCCCCAGATTTATATCAAGGTCTTTTGCATAGGATAGGGCAAATAGTACTTCCATACATACATTGGAAAGGTGGACTACATAAGAATTCCTGCTTCCCGGAACTAATTGCCCTGAATGAGCCTCCCCTGCATATTTTATAGTTTTCTGATAAAGGTCTCTGTTCCACATTGGTTTTTATAGCTTTAATTAATGGTATACAATTTAAGAGATTTTCCCAAAAAAGAATACGGCTTTCTATAATTGACTGATGCTCAAGGTACTGAATTTAGTGGTTCCCCGTTTACAAGGAGGATTTTTAAACCTAAACATAAATAATATGAATAATATCCTCTTGAACTTTGGGAAACAGGAAAGGGTTTCCTACCTGGTGGCACTTTCTACGCTGGCTATGGCCGATGGAGAGGTGGAAGAAGGTGAAGTTAAATTAATTCAGACCATGTGTGAAAACTCTGAGCTGGATGGAAAGGAAACAGGAGTGGTAATGGCTGCAGTCTATGCTCCTGACAATGTGGATTTGGTAAGTCACCTGGATAACCTGACCAGTAGCGATCTCCGGTTTTCATTAATGACTGATATTTTACTTTTGGTGAATGCCGATGGAGAATTGGAGGAAGAGGAAATTGCCCAGGTTGCCCAATTGAAATTGAGGTTAAATATTTCCAATGAACAATATGCAACTTTAGGACAGTATGTAAATGCTCTACAAACTTTCAAAAATAAAGGTGCGCTAGATGGCCAGTTTTTAAAGGAGGTTGGTCTGGAGTCAGTTTTCCAAAAACACGGTATTCCGATAGCTGCTTTTGAGGCAGGGAATACTGTTGGTCAGGTGCTTACAAATGTGGCCTTGGGTGTAGTAGAAAAGCAACTTGAAGGTACAAAAGCCGGAGCAATTCTTGGGGTGGCCAAGGAGTTGGGACTTTTTAGTGGAAAGCGTAAAAACAGAAAAAATAAGAAAAAGAAGAAGAAAAGTAAATTTGGGAAATTTTTAGCAAAAGTAGTGTCAACCCCAATTAATCACGCTGCCTGATTCTTTTGCAAATTTAATTTTTCGGGTTAGCCCTGATAAAATAAAGCATGCTGTAATACTCAGCATGCTTTTTTATTTTACTTTTGTATTACAATCTGAAAAGAACGGAAGGCTTATGCTTATCCTATCTTTAAAATGTTACTAATCAGTAGCTTGTGATTGGATTTTTAGAGAGAAAAGTAAAAAAATTAAATAGGTTAAATTATGAATAAAGGATTAGATCCAAAAGAGATTCAGGCATTAAAAGATAAATGCGCGAAAAAAAATAAACCCTTCATTTTGAGAGAGGGGAAAGATGCATTACAGGAGGATGGCGCAAACTTTCTTTTCGTAGGAGAATATGAAGGTAAGGAAGTGATCTTTGATGCATTTTTATATACACTTGAAATGGAGTTTTTCTCAGAAGTAATTGATGA
This sequence comes from Flexithrix dorotheae DSM 6795, assembly GCF_000379765.1. Classification (GTDB taxonomy): domain Bacteria; phylum Bacteroidota; class Bacteroidia; order Cytophagales; family Flammeovirgaceae; genus Flexithrix; species Flexithrix dorotheae. Next base: position 48,750 of record NZ_KB903476.1, on the reverse strand, counting down.
TGCCATAGAAATGGTAAAAGAGGAAAATCCGAAATTTAAGGAGGCTAATTTCGATGCAATTGAAGGAGAGCATATCGATTTAATGGAAGACATAGCGGATAAACTAGCCGAAGATGATGATTATAAGGTTCAGGAGTTCATAGATTATGACGATGACTGCGAATATGGTGTAGCCATGGATATTTGCCTGAATATTCCTGAAGTTAATGAATCCGAAATTGAAAAGTTTGTAAAAGCCTTTAAAGATGGTTCATTAACACTTGATAAAACATTTTATGCTTTTAGTATTTCCTAAAACCATTTTTTTGGTTTTCTTTGATTTTGTATGAAAATCTTAATTGCAAAAACGGAATTCTTTGAAATAAATGTGGATAAGGAATTAAATCGCCTGTATCTGTTAAATGAAGGTATGTGGAAATCTGCCGATGCCTTAAGAATTTATGTGATTGAGATTAAAGATAGTTTGTCTTATATGGGGGCAAATTTTTCAGTTTTGCTGGATAATAGCAAACTGCTGCCCATGAGCCAGGAAGTACAGCGGAAAATTATCTTTCCTGTAACGGCCATGATTCAGCAGGCTGGAGTAGGAAAAACCGCGGTGATCCTGCCTGAAGAGGATGTGGCGGAGATAATGGTAGAATTAAATGTAAGCAGGCTAAAAAAAAATGATAAAGAAATCAATAGTTTTTCAACTATTGATGAAGCCGAATTCTGGCTCGATCATGAAATTGAAATATAAAATTAAGGCCATCCCAAACGGGATGGCCTTTTTGATTGTTGATTAACTGTGATATGCTTACGATTGCAAATCCTTAATTTTTATTTGACCATCTACTCCGGCTGCATATGGATATTGTTTAAATATATCGGCCACATCTTTCTTAATTCTATCCTCTACTCTTCTATTACTTTCCGTAATTTCCCTTTTTCCGGAGCCTAACCACACCAGCTTGTCTTCACTGCTATCTTCAATCTTGACGGTCAATTTTCCATTGTAGACAGAATATTCATTGGTGGTAGAAAATCCACCGCCACCACCATACATCCATGGACCATAACCATACCCATAATAGCCGTAATAACCTCCGTAATATGGCCCGTAATTGTTATAATGGTTTGTTCTGTATTCTTTATTTTCCTTTATATTCACCTGGTAAGAAACTTTCAAATCAGCTTCTTCTGTCAGTACATAACCCCTTTTCTCCATTTCAGCTATAATCGCCTTTTCCAGCCTTCTTTGATTAATTTCATTTATTGAAAGGTCCCTGGGAGCATTTGAATCTACATATTCTATGCTGAATGTTTTATAAGATCCGAAGTTAGCAACCGGATCAACATCACTAACTACTTTCATAGAAGTAGTACAACTTTGTATCATAAGAGCGCCAACTGCTGCTATTATTATCATTAACTTTTTCATGGCTCTAAAATTTAGTTATTAGTTTGCGTTATTGTTTGGTCCAAATATGTAGGGCTTCATTTACTTAGGCTACCGAAAAGTAGCAGGAGAGGGCAAAAGAGGAGTGATGGGGAATTTTTTAATATTTTTGGAAATGAAAAAACGCTCTTAGAAACAAATTCCAAAAGCGTTTGAGATTTGGTTTAATTAATCAGTTTTTAGAACTGAGCAGCTTCTGTACTTCCCTTTAAAGCTGTAGTGGAAGCCTTCCCGTTAGTTATCACTTTCTGTACTTCATCAAAATAACCGGTTCCAACAAAAGCCTGATGCTTCACAGCCTTAAATCCTTTTTCCTGAAGGGCAAATTCCCTTTGTTGCAGGGCTGAATATCCTGCCATTCCTCTTGCCTTATAAGCAGAAGACAATTCGAACATGGCTGTATTAAGTGCATGAAATCCTGCAAGGGTAATAAACTGGAATCTATAGCCTAGTTCTGCCAGGTTTTCCCTAAAAGTTTCCATTTGAGATTCCTTCAGATTTGAAGCCCAGTTAAAGGAAGGTGAACAATTATAGGCTAATAATTTCCCCGGGAATTTTTCATGAATGGCCTGAGCAAACTCTTTGGCCTCTCCCAAGTCCGGATGGGAAGTTTCCAGCCACAGCAAATCGGCATATGGGGCATAAGATAAACCTCTGTCAATACCTTGTTCCAATCCATTTTTTACTTTATAAAATCCCTCATGAGTCCGTTCTCCAGTAAGGAATTTAGCATCTCTTTCGTCAATATCGCTGGTAATTAAACCTGCAGCTTCCGCATCTGTTCTGGCAATTAATATGGTAGGTGTTCCACAAACATCAGTGGCTAACCTTGCGGCTATTAATTTATTAATGGCTTCACTGGTAGGAACCAGAACTTTTCCTCCAAGGTGGCCACATTTTTTAGCAGAAGAAAGCTGATCTTCAAAATGCACACCTGAGGCACCAGCTTCTATCATCATTTTCATGAGTTCAAAAGCATTTAGATTTCCTCCAAATCCTGCTTCTGCATCAGCAATTATTGGAGCCATCCAGTCAATATCTCCCTGTCCGGTTACCGATTGGATTTGATCTGCCCGCATAAGCGCGTTGTTGATTTTCTTCACTACATTGGGTACAGAATCTGCTGGATATAAAGATTGGTCAGGATACATTTGTCCGGCCAGATTGGCATCTGCAGCTACTTGCCATCCACTGAGGTAAATGGCTTTTAAACCAGCCTGTATTTCCTGGACTGCCTGGTTACCGGTAAGTGCACCAAGTCCTGCTACAAAAGATTCAGTATTCAGCATTTTCCAAAATTTTTCAGCACCCTGCCTTGCCAGTGAGTGGTCGATTATTACACTGCCCTGAAGTTTCACCACTTCTTCAGCAGTATAGGGTCTGAAAATACCTTTCCACCTTGGGTTCAGCTCCCAATCTGATAATAATGCATCAATTCTTTCTTCTTTGTTCATTTTTTAATAAGTTTGAGATTGATAAAAATTAATTATTTATGGAAGTGATAGGGACATCTTGCCTTTATCACTTTTTTTGTTGCAGGAAATGGAGGGAATCCATGGGAGATTCCAGCCCTGCAGGGATTATGTAGTTAGCTGATTGTAACATTTTGCCGGATCCTAAAAATTGATAGAGTAATTCTCTGCATGGCCAGCATTTTCGCAAACCTGAGCACTATCTTACACGGTACTTTAGTGCAGTGTTTCTCCAAAAAGAAGACCCTGCCAGAAAAATACATGTTTTTGGTATCATGCCTTGCAATCTGTAATAATCAGGAAATTTGAAATATTTGGGAGATTATTAGGATAGATATTGATATCCCGGTATCGTTAAAAACTCCTCAAACTCTTTATTCTCCACTAATTTATTGAGAATAATAACCGCTTTTTGGTAGTTGCGGTTTTTCGAGTGGTGTAAATCGCCAACTTCTCTTTTTATATTATCCATCACTTCGTGAAGCAATCTGTAATATAGAGCCAAAGTAACTGGTTTTCCATCATCCATCACCGCTTTGTTATGAATCCATTGCCACAGCTGGGCCCGGGAAATTTCTGCAGTGGCGGCATCTTCCATTAGATGGTAAATCGGAACGCAACCATTGCCACTTATCCAAGCATGGATATAGCGAATGGCAATATCGATATTGGTTTTAATGCCTTTGGAGGTAATTGTGCCTTCAGGAACAGCCATTAAATCCCCTTCTTCCACTTTTACGTCATAACGCTTTTTCTCTATCTGATTGGGGTTAGGCATATACCGGTCAAATTGTTCTTTGGCAATTTTCACCAAACCAGGATGAGCTACCCAGGTGCCATCATGACCTGCTCTGGCTTCTCTTTCTTTATCAGTGGCTACTTTTTGCAATGCCAGAAAGTTGGCCTGTTCGTCATTTTTTATCGGAATTTGTGCTGCCATTCCTCCCATGGCATGTACATTTCGTCTATGACAGGTTTTAATTACCAATTCGGTATAGGCTTTCATAAAAGGAACTGTCATGCCTACCTGATCTCTATTGGGTAAAATAAAACCAGGATGATTCCTGAATTTTTTGATAAATGAGAAGATATAATCCCATCGGCCACAATTGAGACCACAGGAATGTTCCTTAAGCTCAAACAAAATCTCATCCATTTCAAAGGCCGCAAGAATAGTTTCAATTAAAACCGTGGCCTTAATAGTGCCTTTCAGGATACCCAAATGGGTCTGGGCAAAATTAAAGACATCATTCCAGAGTCTGGCTTCCAGATGGGACTCCAGTTTTGGCAGGTAAAAATATGGACCTGAACCTTTGGCAATTAGGTGAATGGCATTGTGGAAAAAATATAATCCAAAATCCATCAAAGCTCCTGAAATGGGTTCTCCCCCGATCAGTAAATTTTTATCTTCTAAATGCCAGCCTCTTGGTCTTACCATTAGCGTAGCAGTTTGCTTATTGAGCTTATACTGCTTGCCATTTCCGGAGTTTTGGAAGGTTATTGTTCGCCTTACGGCATCCATCAGATTAATTTGTCCGTCCATGATGTTTTCCCAGGTGGGAGAAGTAGAATCTTCAAAGTCAGCCATAAAAACATTCGCTCCACTATTCAGGGCGTTGATGATCATCTTCCTTTCCACCGGACCGGTAATTTCTACTCTGCGATCAAGTAGATCTTTGGGCAACGGAGCAACTTTCCAATTTCCCAATCTGATTTTAGCAGTTTCATTTAAAAATTTAGGAAATTTTCCGGCATCAATTTCTTGTTGTCTTTCAATTCTTTTTGCCAAAAGGGCTTTTCTTCTGGAATTGAATTTTTTGTGTAATGCGGCTAAAAATTGGAGTGCATCTGGGGTGAGAATTTTTTCATAGTTGGAATTCAGCTGCTTGGTTAGCTCAATTTCCGGTTTCAAGGTAGTTTCAGTTGTGTGCATTTTATCTTTGCTTTGGGTTATTTAAAACGTTTTAACAAATATATGTTTGCGAAATTTAATAAACAAGCGAAATTTCGCTAAAAATTAAATATTCGCAATTGTTTAGAAATTTGCTTTTCTTCCAATTATTGTATTTTTTTAAGATTTGAAATGCAAAATTGTGTTTCAGAAAAAGAATAGAGTGCGCATTTGAAATCAAAATAATATGGGAGGGAAATTGAAAGAAATTACCCTTAGAGATACCTCAAAGCTGATATAAACATAACAACAGGAGTGATTACAGAAGACAACATTAAACTTATATTAGGATTAAAGATAAAGCTATTGAGGCAGGAAAAAGGCTTGTCATTATCCAATCTTTCCGAAAAAACTAAAATTTCCATTTCCTATTTAAATGAAATAGAAAAGGGAAAGAAATATCCAAAAACTGACAAAATTTCCCAACTAGCAGAAGCGTTAGGTGTTTCCTACGACTGGCTGGTATCCCTGAAATTGAGCAAAAAACTAGGTCCACTTGCCGAAATTTTAAAATCAAATATTCTGAATGAATTGCCTCTGGATGTCTTCGGATTACATCCCAGTAATTTATTGGAATTGATTTCAGGAGCTCCTGCCAAGCTAAATGCTTTCATCAGTACCTTAATTGAGATTTCCAGGAATTATAACCTTACCGTTGAAAACTTTTACAGCTCCGTTTTGAGGACTTATCAGGAAATGCACGAAAATTATTTCCCTGAAATAGAATCTGAGGCGGAAAGATTTAGAGAACGTTATCTGAATAACCAAAAGGATATACTTTCGGCTATTTGGGATTATATCGAGCAGGAAGGCTGTCTGGAAATTGACCAGACAACATTGGCAAGTTATCCTTCCCTCAAAAATTTCCGATCGGTTTTAAAGACTGGTGGAGAAAAGAATCAGCTGTTACTAAATGGCAGATTGACAGACCAGCAAAAAACTTTTATTTTAAGCAGGGAAGTAGGCTATCATTTAATGAATCTGAATCCCCGGTCAGCAATATATACTTCCCCTTCAGTGAACTCATTTGATGAAATCCTGAATAACTTCAAAGCCACTTATTTTGCCGGAGCTTTATTACTTCCCGAAAACGATTTAATTACCGATATAGAGGTGTTTTTTGGGTTGGAAAACTGGGATGCTGACCATTTTTTAAATATTATGTACAAACATAATAGTTCTCCGGAAACGTTTTTTCACCGGCTTACCAGTATACTGCCCAGATATTTTGATCTGAATAAATTGTTCTTTATCAAATTTACCCATGTTCCTGGTTCGGGGGAATATAACCTGTCCAAGGAATTACATTTGTCGGGTTTGCACAATCCCCATGGCACTATTGCCAGTGAACATTATTGCAGAAGGTGGTTATCGGTAACCATTTTGAATGATTTGGAAAAGCAAATGGCTCAGAACGCATATAATCAGCCTATCTGTGATGCCCAGATTTCCGATTACATCAATTCTGTGAACAAATATTTTTGTATCACCATAGCAAGGCCTCAATATCCCGATCCAAATTTTACCACCAGTTTAACTATTGGTTTCCAAATGGACAGCAATTTTAAAAACAAAGTAAATTTTTGGGATGCGGAAAATGTGAACACCAAAATAGTAAGTGAGACCTGTGAAAGATGTCCTATCACCAATTGTGAAGAAAGGGTTGCTCCTCCAACTATTTTAGAAAAAAGAAAAAAGGAGAAAAAAGTGGAAGAAGATTTAGTACAAATTTTGAACGAGTAAAACCCAGGCTTGTTCTTGTTGATATTCAAAGCGTTACAAACACTTTTCTTGTTCCTCCTCGTTGGTGCGCCACGAAGTGGTGCTTTTCCAGTGGGTGAAAATCCCATCAAGGTAATTGACTGTTCACCTTGAAGAAAAACAGACAGTTGTATCCGTGAGGGTAATGCTGAAGCTTTGTTGTTTCAAATAATCGAGCTGTAATGCGAAAGTGTGAACCCATAGTAGCTTCGAGATGTGTAACCGCAGATTTGGGGAGGTTTTCAACGGTGCTGAACCCTGTTATACTGAGAGGATTAACAGTCGTAAGAATCTCAGTAAACTGCCGGAGTCATAGGGATAGCGCGATTATAGATGGAAAAGTATTAAACGTGGGAGCTCTGTAAGTTTGGAGGTTGGCTACCGAAAACCATTCCTATAAGTATAACGAAATGGATGAGGGAACTTGCAGAAGTCGGAGAAGCCCATAGTACCACAGATTGTAAAGACAACAAAACTTTACATAGGGAAGGGGCTTTACTTTAGAGAAGCTTATATGAAAGATAGAACGACCTATATTGATGAAAATCTATTAGTAAGTCCATCACAGAGTGATGAGCGGGTTCGTATTTTTCAAAGGAAGCTATACATTAGAGCCAAGCAGGATAAAGGCTTCAAAGCATATAGTTTGAAAGATAAATGCTGTCTGGATTATGTACTGCTGGAAGCCTACCGGAGAGTAAAACAGAATTACTCCAAGGGTAGAGGTGTAGATGATATGAGTTTTTCGGAAATAGAGGAACAAGGAATACAACCTTTCCTTACCGAATTGCAAACTGAACTCCGCACTAATACTTATCATAGTGCAGCTGTTCGTCAAGTGAAGATTCCAAAAGAAAAGAAAGGAGAATATCGGAACTTGGGTATACCTACCATCAGAGACAGAATAGTCCAGATGGCAGTGAAAATGCTCATAGAGCCATTATGGGAAGCCGATTTCATCAATACTTCTTATGGATTCAGACCCAAGCGAGGGGCAAAGGATGCCATTAAGCAAATAAAACAGAACCTATATGAAGGTTACCAATTCATCTATGATGCGGATCTGTCGAAGTATTTTGATACCATACCTCATGATAAGTTGTTTAAATTGCTCAAGGAACGTATCAGTGATAAAGAAATTCTGGATTTGATAGCACAATGGTTAACTGCTCCAAAACACCTCCCAAATGGGGAGCTATTAAAATCAGAGGCAGGAACACCTCAAGGTGGGGTAATATCCCCCTTACTATCAAATATTTACCTCCATGCATTCGACCGGATAGTCAATAATCCGAAAGGTAAGTTTGCCAAGGCAGGCATCCGCATAGTCAGATATGCCGATGATTTTGTTTTGATGGGCAAACAGCGATACAGCCTGGAGATACGTAAGTATATTGGGCTAATTATGTACCGCATGGGATTGAAACTGAATCGGGAAAAGACCACGATTCTCCATATCAGTAAAAGTAGTTTGTGTTTTCTGGGATTTGAAATTCGTACTATACAGTCCAAGTTTGATTGGAATAAGAAACGTTACACGAACATTCGTCCCAGTAGAAAATCAAGGTCTAAATTATACTCCAAAATCCGAGAACTGTTGAGTAAACGGAGGCATTGGAAAATAGAGCCACTGGTTTACAAACTAAACGAATTATTGATAGGCTGGCTGAATTATTTTTCCATAAGCAAGGTAACTCATATTTGGGAAACCATAAAGCAGATCATTCCCCATCTGGATTATAAACTATTCAAATGGTTGAAAGGCAAAGGAAGAAAAGCACACAAGTTGCTCCGCCAGCAACCCTACAAGAACTTGGTGAAATACAAAAACTTGTTGGACTTGGGAAAGTATGCGCGCTTGAAAACTCTTGCGAAAGCTCAATGAAGAACTCTATCGGTAAGCCGTATGAGGGAAAACTTCACGTACGGTTTGATGAAGGGGGTACTGATAGTCTGAAAGTTTCATTATCTTCGAGATGAAATTAGAGGGCTATCAGGCTCTACTCTACCAAACAAGGAGGATTTTAGGTCCAAGTATGATACTTGAACCACAAAAAAGTTAACCTAATAAATTCGCTTAGTCATCATGTAGCGATCGTGTTCCTGAAAATCATAATTTCTGTATAATCGGTTGCCTCTGATGTTGTGTTTTTCTACTTCCAGATGAACGGCTTTTATGCCTAAATCCTTGGCTTGTTTTAGGGAAAAATCCAGCATTTTTCGTCCCAGTCCTCGTCCCCTGCAAGACTCTATAATGAAGAACTCGTCAATGAAGGCATCTCTTCCTCCAAACTCAAAACTGAAACTAAAGGAGAAAACTAAATAGCCAATTATTTTATGATTTTCTTCTAGCAACCAGAGCCGGCCAATATTTTCATTCCCTATAAACTGATTGAGGTTTTCTAAAGACTGTTGGTAATCGAAAGGGTAATGGTCGATTTCATAAAACGTTTTCATCATTTGCAAAATCACCTCAATATCGTCTGTCTTGGCCAGTCTGAATTTCAATAACATAATCTTTCAATTTTATTAAAGCTTTCTAAAAATATATTGCCTTTTTTTAGGATAAAACACCTAAATGATAAGCGGTTTTCTACTTTGCCTGAAGTTGGGAATTTAGCCCTCCAACAAGCTGATCCACATTTTTTCTGGTAAAACACATTGGTGGTTTTATTTTCAAAACATTATGGTCAGGGCCATCTGTGCCAATTAAAATACCCATTTCTTTTAATCCGTTTTGAATTTTTTTTGCCAATGCAGTTGCTGGTTGGTTAGGGTTTTGGTTTTGGATTAATTCTACCCCAAAAAACAAGCCTGATCCTCTCACATCGCCAATTTCAGGATGTATTTCCTTTAAATTTACTAATAAATTCTTTAAATAATCCCCTGTTTGAGTGGCATTTTCCTGTAATCTTTCCTCTTCTATTACTTCTAAAACTGCAGTTCCAATTGCACAGGAAACAGGATTTCCTCCAAAAGAGCTAAAGAATTCCATCCCGTTTGCGAAGGCATCGGCTATGACATCGGTGGTAACCACAGCTCCCATAGGATGTCCATTTCCCATCGGTTTGCCCAATACCACAATGTCTGGGACAACTTCCTGCATTTCAAAACCCCAGAAGCACTTTCCAAGCCTTCCAAAACCCACTTGCACTTCATCGGAAATACAAACACCACCCTGTTCCCTGATTGCAGGATATATATCCTTCAAATAACCCTTTGCCAGAGGAACCTGCCCACCGCAACCCACAACAGGTTCGGCAATAAAAGCCGCTATTTTCGAGTCGTCCTTTTTCATCAAATCAATGGCGAGTTGAGCATAGGCCTTGCCTGCCGAGCCATCATTATTTCTAAACTGACCTTTGTAAGTATCGGGAAGTGGTGCTTTCAAAATGTGTTCGGCCTGTCCTCTGCCCCCGCTTCCTCCATACTTATAATGACTCATTTCAATGCCCATTCTGGTGTTACCGTGATACCCATATTCCATGGCCATCAATTTCTCCTTCCCGGTGAAATTGGTGGCTAGCCGAATGGCCAAATCACTTGCTGCACTTCCAGAATTTACAAAAAACACTTTATTTAAACCCTCGGGAAATTTACTCAGCAATTTTTCTGCATAATCATTGAGCTGATCATAAATGTAGCGGGTATTGGTGTTGAGTTTTGCCATTTGCTTTTGACCAGCCTCCACCACTTTGGGATGGCAATGCCCCACATGAGGAATATTATTATAAGCATCCAAATAGATTTTTCCCGCAGCATCGAACATATATTGGAAGGCTGAGCCTGTCATTTTGATGGGTTGGGGAAAACTCAGAGAAAGGGCTTTGCTTAAATGGGTATCTCTTATTCCTTTTTCTTTTTGATAATCTTCCTGAATAATGGAATCAAATCTCAATGCATTCCGAAATGATTCAGCAGCAAAAGTTGGGTTGATGGCAATCCATTTTTCCAGTAGATTCCAGGCTGGTTTTTCGGAAATGGAAATGTATTCATTTTCAGGGTCCTGTTGCCTGGAATAAGCCGAATTACAAACACTGATACATAATCTGGCAGCCACCAGATAATATAATAAATCAATTTCTTCTGCGAGCAATGGCAGGTGTTTATGATATCCTTTGAGAATATAACTAGCCCATTCCAGAGGATTATCCTTGCCCATCATGCCATAAGTAATGGCAATAGCAACTTCATTTATCAGGGGGCTGTACGCCATATCACCAAAATCGATTATTCCGGAAACTTCCCCATTTTTAACCAAAACATTCCATTCATTGGCATCGGAATGAATAATGCTTGTTCTTAAATCATTTAATTGGGGTTGTACATTTTCCCGAAACTGGAGAAAGAAATAGGACACCAGTTTTCTTTTTTCAGGCTGGGAAATGCATGAAATGTATTTTTGGTTGAGATCGAGGTTTTTAAGGTCCCAATTTAATATCCGGGCTTTTATGGCAGAATTTCTGAAGTTGAGAAGCTGAGTATCCATTTTAGCCAAAAACTCACCGAAGGATAAGAATAAATCAGGTGTGTGTGTTACATCCCCCAAAAATGCGCCATCCACAAAGCTTAGCAATCGGGAAATGACACCATTTTCAAAGTTCAAAAAGCTTCCATCTAAATTGGGAATTGGTTTGGGGAAAATGTTTTCATTATCCTGATTGAGGTGAAGCAGGGTTTGATTTTCTCCTTCAATTAGTTCCTGTAAATCAGGCAGGGTTTTATAAGTTTTAAAAATAAACTTTCCTTTATCGGAATTGACTTTAAAATTCTGATTATCATAACCGTCAAGTTTGGTTATTTTAATTTCATTAAGTCCGTAAAATTCTTCCAGAATCCTTTTTTCCATTTTCATTTTCCCGTGCAAAAAACTATTTAATCTTTATTGGCTAAACTATAGAAAAAACTGAAATTAGGTATATTTAAACAGCAGTGCTTTTTATTTTTGAAAAGACTTACCCATATATCTAATTAAACACAAATAAAAAAAACATGCAATTGAACAAACTATACACCGCTTTATTTCACTGTTTTTTGCTAATCGGTTTAGTCCAATTTGGTTGTCAGGATAAGCCAGAAGAAAAGGATGCTGATCCACAGATTGATTCTGCTCTGGTAGCCAATACGATTAAAACCCTGTCAGATGATAGTTTTGAAGGGAGAATGCCTTTTACTCCCGGAGGTAAAAAAGCAATTTCTTACCTCGAAACCACATTTAAAGAAATTGGTCTTTCTCCGGGGAATGGGGATAGTTATTTACAGGAAGTGCCAATGGTGGAAATTACTTCCATGCCTGATGAAAAAATGAAGATAAGTGGGAAGAATGGAAATTTTGAATTGACTTATCTGGATGAATATGTGGCCGGAACAGAAAGGCCTGTAGAGGAAATTAACATTGAAAATTCTGAATTGGTTTTTGCAGGATTTGGCATTGTAGCCCCGGAATACAACTGGAATGATTATGAAGGGCTGGATGTGAAAGGGAAAACCGTAATTGTTTTGGTAAATGATCCCGGATTTGGCATGGGAGATACTACTTTTTTTAAAGGAAATACCATGACTTACTATGGCAGGTGGACTTACAAATATGAAGAAGCTGCCAGGCAAGGAGCCGAAGGCGTTTTGATTGTGCATGATACCCGACCAGCCAGTTATCCCTGGGCAGTAGTCAGGAATGGGTTTTCAGGGGCACAGTTGCATTTAATTGCTCCCGAAGGTACATACAAGTGTGGCTTTCAGGGTTGGATAGGCCTGGAACAAGCTATGGAACTGACCAAGGCTGCCGGAATTGAAAGTTTTATGGCTGAAGCTAAAAAGGAGGATTTTAAACCGATTCCCATGGGCATGAGTGTTTCTTTTAAAATGAAAAATAAACTTCAGAAAAATTCCTCCAATAATGTGGTCGGAATGCTTCCCGGAACCGATAAAAAAGATGAGTACATTATTTACAGTGCCCATTGGGATCATTTGGGAATTGGTGCTCCAGTTGATGGAGATTCTATTATGAATGGTGCGGTGGATAATGCTAGTGGGACTGGCGCATTAGTGGGAATTGCCAAAGCGTTTAAAGATTTACCCAATCCTGCTTCCAGGTCAATTGTATTCATTGCCCTGACAGCCGAAGAGCAAGGACTGTTGGGTTCTGCTTATTATGCCGAAAATCCTATTTTTCCTCCTAAACAGACTGTTGCGAATATCAACATGGATGCGATGAATCATCTGGGCAGGATGAAAGATTTTACCATCATCGGATATGGGCAGTCAGAATTAGAGGATGTTGCCGAGGAGTTCGCTAAAAAACAAGGCCGCTACATTGTTCCGGATGAGCATCCTGGTGCAGGTTATTTTTTCCGTTCCGATCATTTTAACTTTGCCAAAATTGGTATTCCGGCACTTTATGGCAAAGGAGGTTTGGACCATATTGAAAAGGGCAAGGAGTGGGGTGAAGCGCAATATCAGGAGCATCGGGCAAAAAATTATCACCGGCCTTCGGATGAATTCACCATGGATGTCTGGGATAATTCCGGGATTATGGAGGATACGCAATTGTTATTTGAAGTAGGCTTAAAAATCGCCAATGATGGTTCTTACCCAAAATGGAAAGAAGGCTCAGAATTTAAAGCTATTCGGGAGGGGGAGTAAAAAAATGGAATCCGTTTTATATGAGAAAACCTCCTGAATTTGAACTCAGGAGGTTTTCCTTGTATTTAAATGGATTTTTTATCCATCTATTCTTTCATTACTTTCCAAATTGCCTGACCTTCATTACTGATGAAGTTGATCATGTAAATTCCTTTCGAAAGTTTTTCCATGTCTAGTTCAAACTGGAAAGTGCTTTTCTTGAAGATTTGTTGATTTACTTCTCTACCTGAACTATCTAAAATTCTGATTTTTACACTGCCCTCTATTGGCTTTTTAGTTTCAATTACCAAGGTACTGGTCACCGGATTTGGGAATAGGGAAATTCCTTTTGCCAACAATTCATCTGAAATACCAGTGACAGATTCTACATTTACAATGATTTCCTTGTCTCCAATAAGTACAGATAAATTAAGGGTTGAATTCTCATTTTCCAGCGTGATTTTGGATGAACTTAATTCTATGGCTTTGCCCTGGTAATCAGCTTTGATCAGGTAGTTTCCAGTAGTTAAACCCTGTAATTTGAACCAGCCGGTTTCATCAGAAACAGCATTTGAAACAGTTTTTCCAGTACTTTCTGATTCCGCATATACCGGGACATTTGGAATTGGAGTTCCTGTAACCTCAAATCCCTGAGCTATTCTGCCTCCTGAGCTTTCTTCTTCTAATAATACAAAGCCCTCAATCACTCCTTTGCCTTCAGCTGTTTTTTCTATTTGTTGTAATGTCAGGCTATATTCTACATTATTATTGATATTGAAAAACTCAGCTTCCGCTTCAATAATAGTATTTCCCGAATAAGTGATAAGTAAATCGGAGTCAATATTAGGGACAGCTTTTATCAAATATTTTCCTCCATTTAAACCTGAAAAGTTTAAAGCAGCATTTGCCCACTGTTTTTCTTCAATAAGGTCCAGTCCCTCATTTGAGACTTTATATAGGAAAACATTAATTGTTGATGCAGTGGAATTGCCCGGAATAGACAGGGAAAGGTTTAGGGAAAATGTAGTGGGTGTTTCAATCTCCCCATCACAATCATTGTCCAGACCATCTTCCAGTTCAACCGCTCCAGGATAAGTATCCTTATTTTCATCATCACAATCGGTATTATCAGCCACATAGCCTACAGGTGGTACACAGGCTTGAGCACTTTCATTAGGATCGCCAAAGCCATCACCATCTTTATCTGCATACCAAGTGGATTTATCTGTAGCTTCTTCATCAATTTCCCCATCACAATCATTGTCCAAGCCATCACAAAGTTCTGGAGCTTCCGGATAGATATCTTTGTTGGAGTCATCGCAATCTGTGTGATTAGTTACATAACCTTCGGGTTGTTCACAGGCTTCCAGACTTTCATTCGGGTTTCCATAACCATCACCATCTTTATCAGCATACCAGGTCACCATATCCGTAGCCTCTTCATCAATTTCACCATCACAGTCATTGTCAATACCATCACAAAGTTCTGTTGCTCCCCGGTAGATATTTTTATTGGTATCATCACAATCTGTGTCATCTGCAACATAGCCTTTAGGCTGTTCGCAAGCTTCCTGACTTTCATTGGGATTACCAAAGCCATCTCCATCTTTATCGGCATACCAGGTGGCTAATTGAGTGGCGCCTTCATCTATTTCACCATCACAGTCATTATCAATTCCATCACAAAGTTCAACTGCTCCAGGATAGGTGTTTTTATTGGAGTCATTGCAATCGGTATTATCAGCTACATAACCCTCAGGTTGCTCACATGCCAGGATATTTTCATTAGGATCACCAAAACCATCAGCATCTTTATCAGCATACCAGGTGGCCATATCTGTAGCCTCTTCATCAATTTCCCCATCGCAATCATTGTCAAGGCCGTCACAAAGTTCTGGAGCACCAGGGTAAATATTTTTGTTGTCATCATTACAATCGGTATTATCCGCAACAAAGCCTGTTGGTTGCTCACAAGCTTGAATGCTTTGATTAGGATCACCGAATCCATCTTCATCTATATCTGCATACCAGGTTTTTTGATCTATGGCATCTTCATCAATTTCCCCATCACAATCATTGTCAAGGCCGTCACAAAGTTCCGGAGCACCAGGGTAAATATTTTTGTTGTCATCATTACAATCGGTATTATCCGCAACATAGCCTGTTGGTTGCCCACAAGCTTGAATGCTTTGATTAGGATCACCGAATCCATCTTCATCTATATCTGCATACCATGTAGTTTTATCAGTAGCCTCTTCCTCAATTTCCCCATCACAGTCATTGTCAAGTCCATCACAAAGTTCTGGGGCTTCTGGAAAAACAGTTTTATTTTCATCATCACAATCTGTATTATCAGCTACATAGCCTTCTGGCTGGTTGCATGCCTGAATACTTTCATTGAGATTGCCAAAACCATCACCATCATTATCAGCATACCATGTAGTTTTATCAGTAGCCTCTTCATCAATTTCCCCATCACAATCATTATCAATACCGTCACAAATCTCCGGAGCTCCCGGATACACAGTTTTAAGAGAATCATTACAATCGGTATTATCAACTATATAGCCTTTAGGCTGTTCACAAGCATAATAGATGTCTTTAGGATTACCAAAACCATCTCCATCTTTGTCAGCATACCAGGTGGATCTATCTGTGGCTTCTTCATCAATTTCCCCATCACAATCGTTGTCAATCCCATCGCAAATTTCCGGAGCTCCTGGAAAAACAGTTTTTAAAGAATCATTACAGTCTGATTTATTGGACACATAGTTAGCGGGTGGATCACATGTAAAAATACTATCTAAGGCATTACCAAAGCCATCCCCATCAAAATCAGCAAACCAAAGTGCTGGGTCTTCATCAATTTCCCCATCACAATCATTATCAATACCGTCACAAACATCTTTTAACCAAGGAGAAATATTCTTGTCATTATCGTTACAGTCCAAATTATTCCATTCATATCCAGGAGGTTTAGTACATGTTTGTATGCTGTCCAAAGGGTCACCAGCTCCATCTCCATCTTTATCGATATACCAAGTTTTAAGGATTTCTATTGTTTCAGGATTACAATCATTATCTAATCCGTCACAATATTCAGTATTTCCCGGATATATATTTTCGTTCGAATCATCACAATCCCCACTTATTGAAACATAACCACTTGGTTTAACGCAGGCAAAAATACTATCAGCAGCATTTCCATACCCATCATAATCATTGTCCACATACCAAACGCTTCTATTCTCTTCAATTAGTCCGTCACAGTTATTGTCTATTCCATCACATAATTCTGTGGCTCCTGGATATATTGCAGGGTTACTATCATGGCAGTCTCCACTAACTGAAACATAGCCTTCAGGTTTTTGACATGCGTAAATACTATCAGCAGCAGTTCCATACCCATCCTTATCATTATCAACATACCATACGCTTTTATTCTCATCAATTATTCCATCACAGTTATTGTCTATCCCATCGCAAACCTCTAAGGCATTTGGTCGAATATTCTTATCATTATCATCACAGTCCAGGTTGTTTTCAGAGTATCCCCACCCAAGACAACTTCGGGAGCAATATTTTTGGGGAAGCGGATCTGCATTTGCATCTCCATAACCATCACGATCCTTGTCAGGATATAAATTGAGTAGTTTCCCTTCTAAAAATGCATTGATGGAACCTGAAATAAAGTTTAGACCATCATAAACAACACCTACATTTTGAAGTGAATTAGACCATAATTTACCTGAAAAATCGAGGTTTTGGCCAGAAGTACCTGATGCTGTAATGATTAATTGCCAATCGAAAGAAATCGAATCTCCAATAGAACCACAAACGGTATAAGGATGAAAGGTCTCAAAATTAAAGTCTAAGGTAACAGAATCAACAAATGCTTTGTGAAGAAGTTCATATTCTCCATCCGCGTTAAACTCTACTTGGTTAATTGGTTGCCATTCAGAAAATATTATTGTCTTATGTCCTTCTATATTAGAATAATAATTAGATATTTTCAGCTTGACAGATGTTACGGAATCATTTGGCAATACAGAAAAAGAAACTGAAGGATTGTAGGTAGAGTTAATTTTACATTGGCTATAACCTGAAAATGGGAGACTTAGAAGGTATAAAAAGCCAAAAAATAGTATAACCTTATGTGATAGTTTAAATTTACCTGTGGTCGAAAATCTCATTTTTTTATGTTTTACTAATTCAAAATTGAACCTAACGGCTAAAGCTAAAGACTTTCTAAGACATTAAAAAAGCGTATTGTAATTGTTAACAATTATTTGGTTTCAATGAAGTATTTATTGTTTTGACCTGTTTTTATTGTATAATAAATACTTTTATTTCATTAAAATAGGAGTGTATTTAAATTATATTCTGTGATATTTTCCTTGTTTATTTGCAAACCATTATATATATCAATCCAAAAAATGGTCACTGGAAGGATAATACAAAAGCATAATAAAACCCCCATCCTGTTTTTGGGATGGGGGTTTATTTATGCCAGAGTCAGGTGGGTGTAGAGTTTGGATTTTAAATAATAATTTCCTTTGAGATAATTAATTACATCCATTTTTTATATTGTTGAGTGGTTGTAATCCGTTATTTGAGGGTTGTTGTTTTTTTTATTAATTTATTAATCAGGAGAAAGATGCAAAAAAATGCTTCATGGATAAATTTTATTTTTAAAATTTATGGGTATTGTCAATTTTTCCAAATAAACGGAAATGTGTTGTTAATTGTTCTTTTGGGAATGATTTTATTAGGTAATCCCTTTGGAAGTTCAGCTCAGGTTACTACTTATTGGGCTAATGGTATAGGAGGAATCTATGGAGATTACGGAAAATCCATAGCTATCGATACTATGGGTAATGTGTTTGTTGTAGGAGACTTTAATAGTAATTCTATAAATTTTGGAAATGGAATTACTTTAAATGGGAATGGAGGTACAGATATCTTTCTTGCAAAATATAATTCCTTTGGAGAAGTTGAGTGGGTTAAGGTTATTGGTGGTACAAATGATGAAAAGGGAAATACTGTAGCAGTGGATAGTATTGGAAATATTTATATTTCCGGGCTTTTTGGAAGTCCCTCAGTAGATTTTGGGAATTCTGTTACTGCTACTAGAAGTAAATTAGAGACATTGTTTATAACTAAGTTTAATAATGATGGTGAGGCTCAATGGGTGAAAACGGCAAATGGGTCAGGGGAAGGTAAATCCTTAGTATTGGATAAACTACATAATATATATCTTACTGGTAGCATCTTTGGTTCGTTGGATTTTGGAAATTCTATACAGGTAACCAAAGATGGTGGAAATAAAGGGTCTTTCATTGTAAAGTATGATAAAGACGGAATAGCTCAATGGGCTAAAGCTGCGGGAGGAGGAAATATTGAAGGAGGAAAGTCTGTTGCAGTAGATACACTAGGTAATATATATGTTACAGGAGAGGCAGATTCAGAAACTCTGGACTTTGGAAATGGGGTCTCTATTAGTTTGAGATACACTGGTCCAACTGATGCTTATATTGTTAAATTTAACAGTGAGGGAGCAGCTCAGTGGGCAAAAGAGATAAACGGAGTAGAATATGATGAAGGAAACTCTATAGTAGTAGATTTAGCAGGAAATGTTTATGCAACAGGTTATTTTATCAGTAATGAATTGGATTTTGGTAATTCCGTGAAAATTTCAGGGACATCTTGGTTTGATACTTATATTGTAAAGTACGATACAGATGGAATTGCCCAATGGGCAAAAACTCCTACAGATAGTAGTGAAGATGAAGGAAGAGCCATTGCTATTGATAAATTAGGGAATCTTTTTGTTGTGGGATCTTATGGTAGCGGAACCTTAGATTTTGGTAATGGGGTAACCATAAAAAACTTAGAAGGAGAAGATATTTATATTTCCAAGTTTAATACAGATGGGCAAGCTCAATGGGCAAAGTCTTATGGCGGAGAATCTTATTTTACCGAGAGTGGAAATTCAATGTCTGTGGATAAATATGGTAATTTATATATTTCAGGAACATTTGAAAATAATTCTCTGGATTTTGGGAATTCTTCATTAATAACAAGCAAAGGCCAAAAGGATGCCTTCGTTTTAAAGCTTGGTTTAAATGACCCGGATAATGTGGCTCCGTCTATTAAAAATAGTATGTTAGACTACAAACTAAATGAAGGGTTTGAAAAGTTAGAAATAAATTTATTGGACTACTTTCAGGATAGCAACAACGACCCTTTATATTTTAAAGTTACTTCTTCAAATCAAAGTCTGGTAACTTATGATGTAAGTGGTCAAACTTTAACAATCCTAGAAAAAGGGATAGGAACTGTTGATATTACGGTAATAGCAGATGATGGAAGAGGAGGAAAGGTGAGTGATTCCTTTACCATCATTGTTTTAGAAAATAAGAATCCTGTGGTCAGGAATACGATTCCAAGTCAGGTCTTTTATAAAGGTTTTGAAAAGGCTGAGTTTGATTTAACGAATATATTTGAGGATGAAAATGAGGATTCTCTTTCAATAACTGCCACCAGCAAAGATGTTAAAATTGTTGATGTAAATATTTCAGATAACCACCTTTCTATTATTGAAAAAGGAATTGGTAAAACAATGATTACTATTACCGCAAATGATGGAAATGGAGGCGAGATTTCAACCACATTTTATGTTACTGTAAAAACTAAAAATAAACCAGAAATTCAAAATTCTATAGAAGATCAATATTTAACTGAGGGTTTTGACAGTATAAAAATTGATTTATCTGATGTGTTTTTGGATGATAATGATGATACACTAAGCTTCTCAGCAGTAATAGAAAATGAAGGAATTGCAATTGTGTCAATTTCAGATTCTAATCTTATCATACATGAGAAAGGTATTGGAGCGACAAAAGTAATTGTAACAGCCACCGATCAAAATGAAGGTAGTGTCCAGGATAGCTTTTCTATTTCTATTGAAAAAATGAATTTAGCCCCCTTCGTAGTGGATTCAATTCAAAATCAAAGCCTAAGCAAGGGGTTTGGAACAGAAAAGATCGATTTTTCTTTGATGTTTTTCGATGATGACCAGGATTCACTTTCTATATCAGTATCAAGTAATAATGAGCAGGTTGTAAAAGTCTCGATCTCGGAAACGTTTTTGATTATTGAAGAAAAAGGTTCAGGTACTGCAATTGTCACTATAACGGCAGATGATGGAAGAGGGGGCAAGGTAGAGCAAACTTTTGAAATAGTAGTTTCAGCAATAGCAGCTCTTATTAACGATAAATTACAGACTTCAATTTCTTTTTATCCAAATCCTGTTAAAGATTTTTTAACTATTACTTCTGAACAATTTATAGGTAAACTGGTGAAATTTTCATTTTTTGATATTTCAGGAAGAAAGATACATTTCCCAGAACAAGAAGTCGGAATAAAAAATCATAAGTTTGATTTTTCCTCAATTCCAGAAGGGGTCTATACCATTATAATTGAAGTAGATGGGAAATTTGGAGTCCAAAAAGTTATGAAATAGTTATCTCAATAAAAGCATAAATAACCCCCATCCTGTTTTTGGGATGGGGGTTTTATTATGCCAAAGTCAGGCGGCTTTGGCGGGTGTAAAGCCGGTGATAGAATCCCTGCTTTGCCAACAGTGTTGCATGGTTGCCTTCTTCTAAAATTCTGCCTTTTTTGATCACCAAAATCCTGTCACAATGCTTAATGGTAGAAAGCCTGTGTGCAATAATGATGGAGGTTCTACCCTTTATGATTTTTTCAATGCCTTTCTGAATTTTTATTTCAGCCAGGGTATCAATAGAGGAAGTTGCTTCATCCATGATCAGGATTTTTGGATCTTTCAGAATCGTTCTGGCAAAGGAAATCAATTGTTTCTCCCCAATGGATAAATTGCCTCCTTCTTCTCCTACTTCCTGATCGAGCCTGTTGGAAAATTCTGACGCCCCAATTGTTTCCAATGCCTCAGCAATTTCTTCATCGGTGGCAGCCAGCTTTCCATATTTTATATTATCCCGAATGGTTCCTGAAAACAGATGCGGGGTTTGCAAAATAATGCCCAGTTGTTCTCGGAAACTTTTCAAGGTTCTTTCTCTATAGTCAGTTCCATCAATTAAAAGCTTGCCATTAACTGGTTCATAAAACCTGCTGATCAGACTAATTATGGTTGATTTCCCCTCACCAGTTGGCCCCACTAAAGCAATAGATTCTCCCGGCTGAATATTCAGGTTGAAATTTTTAAGAATGGGCTTCTCCGCAACATAATGGAAATCCACATTTTTAAAAGTAATTCCTCCTTTTAGTGGAGCAAAGTTCTTCACTCCGGGTTTATCTTTAATTTCAATGGGTTCATCAATAAGGGAAAAAATTCTTTCCCCTGCCGATAAACAACTTTGTGCCAGGGCATAAAATCGGGTAATATCGAAAATAGGCATAAAAATGCTTCTGGAATACACGAAAAATGCACCCAGTGTACCAATCGAAATTCCCGCCCAGCCGGCTATAAGCATGTTTCCCCCTGCATAAACTACCAATGCTGCGGCAATGGCCCCAACCATTAATACCAACGGAGTATACATGGCCGAATAAAAAGAAGATTTATAAGAACTTCCTCTCATTTTAGTGCTCAATACCTGAAACTTTTCAGAGGCTTTTGTTTCCTGTACAGTGGATTTATTTACCTCTATTCCATTCAGGTTTTCATTGAAACTGGCCGTGATTTCACTATTGAGTTTTCTGGATTTTCGGGAATATTTTAAAACCAGCATCCTGATTTTTATGGTAATCACCATTAAAATTGGGATGGTAACCAAAACCAGTAATGCTAAAACCCAATTGTAAATAAACATGGCAATGAAACAGAATACGATCATTCCCACTCCCCAAACCAATTCCAGAAAACCCCAGGAAATCAGTTCAGAAACCCTGTCGGTATCAGATGTAATTCGTGAGATTAACCAGCCAATAGCCGATTTATCATAATAAGAAAATGACAGATACTGAAGTTTGTTGAACATTTCCTTTCTTAAATCATAAATCACATATTCCATGATTCTTCCTCCACAAAAAATCAGGACTATGGTGCAAACAATCTGGATCAAAACGGCCAGAAAATAAATGATTCCATAATCGAATAATCCGTCTTTTACAATCTCCTTCGCTTCTAAGTTATCAGGATTTTCTTTTAATGAAGTTACCACCGGAACAATTAATTTATCGATAAAATCCAGCCAGATTAGTGGAAAAATGGCTTCGATTATTGCCACAATGGTAGTAGAAAGAAAAAGGGTCCAGAATAACTGTTTATACTTTAAACTATGTTTGAAAATTCGTTTGAGAAAGGGCCAAAGTGCCCGTTTCTCTTTAAATTCCTGTTCTTCCAATAAATTTTTCATTTTTTTAATGCTTTATTATTTGAGGGCAAAAGCCCGTTTTAGGTTTAAATAATTTTCCTGCTTAAAGAATCCCTCCAATCTCCTCTTCAAGGGCACTTTGTACATTTAGAATCTCCTTGTAATAGCCTTCCTTTCCAGCTAATTCTGCATGAGTTCCTTCCTGTACAATTTTCCCTTTATCCAGCACCAAAATTCTGTCTGCATACTGGATTGAGGTAATTCTATGGGAAATAATGATGGTGGTTTTGTTTTCCATTTCCTTTTCCAATTCTTTAAAAATGGCAAATTCTGTAGCTGTATCTACCGCAGAAGTGATATCATCCAATACCAGAATATCTGGTGCTGAAACAACCGTTCTCGCCAAAGACAGCCTTTGCTTTTGCCCTCCTGAAAGGGTCACTCCTTTTTCCCCAATCACGGTATCATAGCCATTTGGCAGAATGTCGTGAATGCTATCAATCTGGGAAATACGAGCAGCCTCCTCAATGGCTTCCCTGCCCACTTCCGGCCTGGCATAAGAAATGTTTTCGGCCACAGTGGTGGAAAATAAAAATGGCTTTTGAAGCACTACACCAATGTTTTTTCGCAAATAAGGTTTGGAAAACTCCTGAATATTTTTCCCATCCAATAGAATTTCGCCCTGCTGAGGATCGTAAAGCCGGGTGAGCAAATTGATAATAGTTGATTTACCCGAGCTTGTTGGTCCTACCAGTGCCACTTTTTCTCCTTTCCTAATTTTAAATGAAATACCATCTAAGACATTCTCCTTAGCCTTAGAATCATATTTGAAATGGATATTATTAAAAGAAATTTCTCCTTTTATCAAACCATGGTTAATGCCATCTTCTTCATACAATTCTGGTTTTGCATCCAAAATCTGGGTGATTCTATCCATGGCCACAATGGCCATCCCCATCTGGGATAAAATTCTACCAATTTGCCGCATAGGCCAGGAAACCATTACCAGATAGGTATAAGAGCTTAAAAGTTCCCCTACGGTAATCACATTTTCAATTACAAAATAGCCTCCAACTAGTATTGAAATCACGATTTGAGCCAATACTAGAAAATCGGAAAGTGGCCAATAATAGGTATGTAACAACATGTGCTGTAAGCCTATATTCAACTTTTCTCTATTTTGCTTTTCAAACTTGTCAATCTCGTGTTCCTCATTGGCAAATGCTGAAACCAGACGTATTCCATTCAAATTTTCCTGAACAATTTTATTCAGCTTATCGGCCTCATCTTCATGCTTTTCCCACACCTTTCGCTCTTTGTTAAAGAAAAACCATCCCCCAATACCTATAATTGGTACAAGCATAATGGAGATCAGGGCAAAGGTTGTGTTGATGTACATCATCATGAGAAAAGAAAAAATGAATAAAGATCCCAGCCGGATGATTTCCACAATCTGATTTTGGGCAAAATTTCTTACCGTATCAATATCTCCTGTACTTCTTTGTATCAGTTCTCCTTTTGAGGTATTTCCAAAATAACTCAAAGGCAATTCCTGGATATGTTTGAATAACCTGTCTCTTAAATGTTTGATAGCGCTTTCGGTACAGGCTGCATTCAGGCTGCTTGAAAACAAAAGCAGACTACCTCTGGAAATGGCAATGGCCATATAAATTCCACCCAAAGCCAACAGGATGAGTTTGAAATTTCCTGCTTCTAAAGTTGGCAGCAGGGCAGAAAAAGCTTTGGAAAATATATCAGTGGAAAAATGTCCTGTTTCCCCTTCCGACTGATAATATACCAGGATATTATCTACCGCTACCTGTAATACTTTTGGCTCCAATGTACTCATTGCAATGGCAATGATGGCCAGCATCCCGGCAGAAAAATACTGCCATTTCCATTTTCCTAATAATGCCAATAGGCTTTGTAGACTCTTTTTCATTTTAGGTATTGTTTGGGTAATTACTCGTTTTCAGGATTGGAAAAATCCTATTGTTTATTGCAAATTATTTTTGAATTATCGGGGCAGTAGGGAAATGAAAGGGCAAAAAAAAACCGCAATCAATTCAATGACTGCGGTTCGAAAAATATCTATTTATGATACTAAATATCCATAAAATCAGACTCGATTGAATTCCACAGTCGCACTATTCCCCAAATTGCCACCCTATGTAGTTTGGTGGAAGCAGTGATGGGCGAATAATTTTTATTAAAAAAGATTTTCATCTTGACTGTGGTTTGTTCAAATAATTACCAATATTGCTTGATAGTGAGCGCTTTCATCTCATTATCAAATCATCATGGTATGAATTAAACATGTTTAATTCTACTCAATTATTTGCAAAAGTAAGGATGTATTTAAAAAAGTCAAGTAAAATTTTTGTTTGAGGATGGATTTTTCTATAAAAGTCAAATTTGGCTATATTAAAGGTTAACCATAATGGAAAATTAATTACTTGCCAGGGGTGGAATTGGGTGTAATTAGAAGCTGTTTTTATAAAAAATAAAACCCATCAGAATTGAGAGGTTCAATTCTTGATTATTTAAAGGGATGTTTACCAACTAACACTATAGATTATGAATGTTTTCAATACCAAAAGGTTAAGAATACAACCATTTGAAACAACTGAACTTGAGCTTATTCATCAATTATTTACCAACCCATTTATTAGAAAATTTCTCTGGGATGATGAGGTTATTTCCAGGGAAAAATGCCTGGAGATACTTGCTGAAAATAACTCTCTTTTTGAAGAAAAGAAATTTGGCTTGTGGAAAATCACTGAAAAAAATCACAACAGGGTAGTGGGATTTGTAGGCCTATGGTATTTTTTTGATGAATCCCAACCTCAATTGCTTTATGGGCTTTTACCTGAGTTTACCGGAATTGGTTATGCAATAGAAGCCTCAGAAGCGGTAATTGACTATGCATTTCATACATTAGGCTTCTCCTATATCGATGCAGCCTGTGATCAGCCAAACCTGGCTTCCCAAAAGGTAGCCAAAGGTTTAGGAATGAAATTATTAAAGGAAGAAAATATAAAGGGAAAATCCACTCTTT
Organism: Flexithrix dorotheae DSM 6795; assembly: GCF_000379765.1. Lineage (GTDB taxonomy): Bacteria > Bacteroidota > Bacteroidia > Cytophagales > Flammeovirgaceae > Flexithrix > Flexithrix dorotheae. The sequence continues at coordinate 23,090 of NZ_KB903476.1, read as the reverse complement.
TTTTCAGGATGGAAATAAAATAATATAAGTCCTTTAACCTAAAGGTAGTTAAACAATGCAACTGAAAGCTTTGGTTTTCTGTTAAATAAAGAACCAATATTTTTTAGTGAAGGATCTTTAAATCAGCTATTCGCAGAAGAGTAGCCTAAATACTAACTACCATGGAACAAATCACAAGGAAGTCGGAAATTGGGGAATTATTACCCAAGGTGTTGGAAAAATATTCAACAATAAACCACAATGCATTCATTGAAAAACTGGATGAAGTTTTTCTTACCAAAAAAATAAAATTCCCATTACTCGAATATATAGGAATAGAAATCGCCAAAGTTGTCCCTTACGAAAATCAGATTGAATTAATGGATGATATTATGCAGCTGGATAGGGAAGGAGGGAATGTTTTGGTGGGTATTATTTGCCAGTTGCGGCTGGAGGCCGATTTTGAAGAAGCCTTTCTTTTAGCCAAAAAATATATCATTAAAGGAGACAAATGGTATGTGTGTGATATTATTGGAGAACGGGTTCTTGGTTTTGGTTTACTTACTAATCCTAATAAGGCCTGGCCGGTTTTGAATAATTTCGCCAAACATGAAAATAAGTGGGTGGTGCGGTCTGTTGGAGTGGGTATTCACTATGCGGTGAAAAAAGGCCTTTCCATTGAACATACTGAAAGGTGTTTCCGTCTGCTGGTTTCCTTGTCCAAAACTACAGATTTCCATACCAAAAAGGGAATTGGCTGGGCGGCTAAAACGGTGGCAAAGTTTCATCCCGATTTCATTATGAACCGTCTGGAGGAAATCCAGAATAATAGCCAGATAAGGCAGTGGTTTAAAACAAAACTTAAAATAGGGCTGGGAAATACTTAGTACCAAAGAAATGTCATGAATAATAATAGTTTTGGCTTGATAATCAGTGTACTAACTCACTTAATTGTCTTACGAATTTCGGTCAGGTTACACTAGTGTTTTGCAGGAAATTGAAAGTAAATCCATTCTGAATAAAACCAAGCATCAGGACAGTTGGTTTTTGGATAATTATACGATCAATCCATACAGTGGGTGCTCGTTTAATTGCCTCTATTGTTATATAAGAGGAAGTAAGTATGGTATTCATATGGAGAAAAAAGTGTCTGTGAAAAGGAATGCAGTGGAACTTTTGGAGAAGCAACTGAAAAACCGGGCAAAAAAGGAGGCGTTCGGATATATCGTAATGGGTTCCTCTACTGATGCTTACCTTCATTTTGAGGAAGAATACCAACTCACCAGACAATTGCTTCAGGTTATTCTAAAATACAAATTTCCCGTTCACATCATTACCAAATCCAGCCTTGTATTAAGAGATTTAGATTTGCTTCATGAAATTGGAGAGCATGCTATTTTACCAGAAAACCTGAAGGGAAAGCTTAAACATAAAACGATTATTACTTTCTCCTTTTCTACTACTGATGCAAAAATTGGTAAAATTTTCGAGCCGGGTGCCCCTGCTCCCTCCGAAAGATTAGAGGCTTTAAAATTTTGCACAAAAAACAATTTCACTACGGGTGTAAGCCTGATGCCTTTACTGCCATTTATATCGGACAGGGGGGAACATTTGGTAGAAATGTTTGAAGCTTTTAAAGCCGTTGGAGCCAATTACATTTTACCAGCAACCATTACCCTGTTTGGTTTGGGAAAAGCAGATAGCAAAACCCTTGTATTTGAAGCAGTGAAAAAGCATTACCCTGATTTATTGGAAAAATATCATCAGTTTTTTGGGAATAGCCATGAAATGCCGCCTTATTATCGGGATGCTTTTTACAAAAAAATGCAGGAACTTTCTCTGGAATATGATCTGCCATTAAGGATCATTCCTTAAATCCCAGTTTATCTTTTAGCCACATTAATCCGATTATAGATTTTGCATCTACCAGTTTGCCCTCCTTGAAATATTGCCAGAGTTCCTCCATAGAAAAATGTACTTCCTTAATGTCCTCATTTTCATCATCTACACCTCCTCCCTGGGATTTTTTATCATCGCTTGTGACTTCTGTAAAATATAAAATGATTCGTTCTGAAGTGCCTCCCGGAGAAACATAAAATGTAGAAATATGTTCCACTTCGGCAACGTGATAACCTATCTCTTCTTCAATTTCCCTAATTAAGGCTGCTTCAGGGTTTTCTTCCTTTTTTAACCCACCAGCAATTATTTCAGTGATCCAGCCGGGCCCTTTCTCATAGGTTGGATAGCGGAATTGCTCTGTTAAAACGACTTTCTTTTTATCCTTATGCCAGATAATAGCGGCTACAGAATCCCCTCTTTCAAAATTTAGTAAACGGATTTCGGGCGTCATTTCCCCATTGTGTTTTTCGTATTGTAGTCGGGCGGCATCTATCTTGAAAAACTCATCAAATACCCTTTTTTTCTCTATTATGTTTACCTTCTTCATTTTATCTTCTAATCTTGAAAACCAGCCTAAACTATAAAATTTATCAGGAATTATAAATCCCAATCTTCAGGTTGGGAGGCAATTTCTTTAAGTTTCTTGTTATAAACTGGTAAAAACTCCTGATACTCTTCTTCTGATACCAATAATTTGAATTGTTCTTCCAGGGCTATTTTGGCGAATTCATCATAACGCATTTCAATACTGGTAAGGATATAAGCCTTTAAAATCCCCGCATTGAGGTCATTATTTTCTACTCCTTTTAGCAATAGCTCATAAGCCTTCTCAGGTTGATCATTTTCCTTAAAGAAATTTGCAGCTTTCAAATAAAACTCCGTTTTGAATGGATGCTCTTCTATGGCATTCTGGAAAAAACTTCCTGCTTTTTCCGTCTCTCCCTGTTTGGCAAAATAAGATGCTTTATAGAATGATTTTAGTCCGGCCTGAGGTTTCCCAAAACTGGTATTTTCCACTTTTTCTAAAAACTCCTGATCTGTTTTCCCCTGAAAATGTACATATCGGAGAAAGCTTAATTGGAAGTGGGACATAATCTGATCATTCAAATCCTCTGAGGTGATTTTTTTCATGTAAACTCCTGCGTTGGCTTCGTCTCCTGCATCTAAATAGGTATGAATTCTTTCAGCACCGATTATTACTCTGATATCATTATTTTCAATCTGACTATAGATTTTATCAAATTCCTCATTGCTGATATTGGACTGATTGTAATGCAAATATCTGTATTTTACCAGATCTGAAGTACTTGCTTCCATCAGCTTGAGAGAGTTAATGCTGTCGGGAACCAGATAATTGAGCATATCGGTAGCTACAAGGCCATATTCCCCCGGCTTTTCCTCTCTTAATTCCTGCCAGGTAGCAATTGCTTTTGCTTTATCGGGAAGTTCTGATAACGCAATGGCATAATTCAATTTTGCTCCTTCTTTTCCTCTTCTTACTGCAATTCGGAAGTAATCGGCTGCAGATTGGTAATCTTCCATTTCGAGTAACCACATGCCCAGCATATTGGCATAATGGGCGTTGGTTCTGCTGCTCGACTTATATATATTGGTCATCAACTCCAATGCATTTCCAAATTTTCCCTGATAATAATAAATGTTGGCCAGGGCGAAATTCAGGAATTCAAGAAACTGAAAATTTTCCTGAACTTTTGCAAATTCCTTTAATTTTCGAATGACTGTGGTATCTCCTTCTTTTCTCTGGTTGAGTGCATAATTATAAATATAACATAGCTCGGGAGTTCCCAAGACCGAATCTTTTAAATAGGATAAATCTAAAGTCTGGGAAGTTTTTTGTTCAAATGCATTCAGAAAAACCAATTCATTGCTTTTAGTTCCTATGTAGGGTTGTGGTGTCCAATCCTGGTAAATAGAATCCAGGCTGCTATAGATATCGTATTTGGTCCATAGTGAAAAAGAATTGCTCTCTGGTATCTGTGGATATTTGGCCAGGTTTCGGCTTTGATCAAAATAAACCAAAACACTGTCAGGAAGCATGTTTTTATCATTCACCAGCAAGGCAAGGTTATTATAAAGTTCTCCGCTATCAGGACATTTCTCAATACCTTTCTGGAGTGTTACAATTGCCCTTAAAAAGTCTTTGTCTTTCAGCTGAATTTCAGCCAATTGTGCATAGGCAAATGGGCTGGGATTTTTGGAAATAGATTCTTCAAAGAAAATTTGTGCTGCTGCTTCATTGTTTTCCTCCATGGCCAGTGCCCCCAATGAATAGTAGGACCTGTGATTTCTGGAGTCGAAGCCTGTGGCCAGGTTATAGTATTGTTTGCCCAGGTAATTGTCTTTCAGGGCAATATGCAAATCACCTAGTCCATTGAAATAACCGGCAAAAGCCTGCTTATAGGTAAAGAAATTATTGTTGAACAACAAAGCTCCCACAATTAACATACCGATAAAAAGATTGTACATGAAATCAATGGTTTTCGGTATGTAGAGAATTTTGTAGACAGGTTTTCCCGCCATCATAATTTCTTTGAAGTTACCAAACACATAGAGGAGAAAGCTTATCCCAAATCCTATATGTGAATACATAATGCTGTCCTCATAAACTTCGATTAGAGGATTATTATCGTTGGCAAAGGCAAAGGTGATACTGGCCATGGTGACTATTGCCATTCCCAGGTACAAAAAGGCTCCTGTCGGCTGGAAATCAAAATAATCTTTGTATTGATTTTCTCTTTGCTGAAATCCCCAAATCCCAAAAAAGGTAGTGCCAATAAACAATACAAACGGGGAAAGGAAATAAATATCTAGGTCAATGTTTTTGGTGAGATGGAGGTAAACATAAATCAGGTTGGCAAGGTAAACCAGCGTAATAAATAAGAATCTTCTCCATCCCTGGTTACCCTGATTAAAACCGGGATTGGTAGCGATGTAAACAAATACCCTTATAAATTCATGGGCATTGAGCAAAATAAAGATAATAGAAATTACAATGGGAACAGCAATACTATAGGTAGAAAGATGCATAAATGGCTGTTCAATTTCTGCAAACTCACTGATGATATAGGCAAAACCAATGGTTATTAAAGTATAGATGGAGAATCTTATCAGGTAGTTTACCCCTTTGATAAAACTATGAAAAATAAAACTGGTAATGCTAAAAGTGCCAATGACCAGGATTAGAAAAAATTTATCGTGAATATTTTTAAAAATCCTTAATAGCTCGAAGCTCATAGTTCCCCACAAAATAGCCAGCAAGGCAAGGCCTATAGCATACCAAATTGTTCTTAAGTCGGAAATACTGGTAAGCATAAGGTTTACCCCAATGCACAATACAATTAAGTAAAGATAATGTGCATCATAGTTAATCAGGATGCCAGTGGGCTTGAAGGTTTCGATTAAAAGGTAAGAATCGGCTTCTACTGTAAATTCGAAAAAGTTTTTTGAAAATCGGTCTAGTACTGTCTTTACTATATCAAGTTCTCCATCCCAAACCCATGCAATTACTGCCTCACTTCCCAGCATATAGTAATAGCTGTAAGCAATGGTAGATAAGATGAGGATAATTAAGGATAGAAAGTATAAAAATTTATAAGAAGCCTGCCAGTTACGCCAAAAAATAAAGTTGTTCATTGAATATGAAAGATTAAAAAATGCTTTTGAAGTGATTCAAATTTATTTCTTTAGGCTGCAAATTGCCTCAGAGGCGTCTTTCCGGTTCAAGAATCTCAGTTCACAGAAAAATTTAGTATGGTCCGGTATTCCTGTAGTTCCACTAACAAGTGTTGGCACAGTACAAATTTTTTACTTCCTGAGAAACTTAATCTGGCCATTTTCGCTCTCTAACAAAAAGATTAAATCACTTCTACGTTTCGGTAAACGGAAAACAAAGTAAGGTATTTTGTTTGATTCTTATAATTAAGTGCCTGAATTCCTTTTAAGAAATCCCAAAAATCGCATCCTATTCCTGGTAATCTCTTTAAAATTAGCAACTTCAGCTTATTGCCAATTGGCTGGACAAAAATAAGAGATCATTAATTAACACAAATCTCTAATTATAAATTAATTCTGAGGAGGAACAGGCTAATTGGCCTTTAGTATTATTCCTATCAGTTTTTCTAAGCTTAATTCAGATTTTATGATGCAAAAAACGCTGTTTTCCCTGAGCTTTGAAATGTACTGAAGCTAATAGAATTTTCTTCAGACGAATATAAGATTTTGTAACCAAAATTTTATAGCACAACTTTGCAGGCATAATTGTAATTTTAGAACAGTAAATATTTGTTTAAATAGTTTTGCAACTTTCTGATCATTAGGCTGTTATTGCCAGAAAAGAAAGGTGCTGATGTATAAACTTGAAGAATAATTCATGAAAGCTCAAAATATAAAAGTGGCCATTTTTGTAGGATTGTCTTTAATGTTTATAATGTTTTCCTTTTACTTCTATCAGACATTTTATAATCCAAATGTATTGATTCGGAAATATGAAGGAGAACTTTATATTCCCAAAGATGCCACGATGAAAAATGTAGTCGATTCCATGAAAAAGTACAATTATTTGGAAGATGTGGTCTCTTTCATGTTTGTATCTAAAATTCTGGGCTATCAGGAAAAAATTAAGCCGGGTCGTTATATCCTGAAGAAAGGAAAAGAAGATAAGGGAATTAGTAACCTGGATGCTGTTCGTTTTTTACGCTCGGGGGCGCAGACTCCGGTACAGGTTACTTTTAATAATATCAGACTGAAGAAAGATCTTGCCCCTAAAATTTGCCGGTGGGTAATGGCAGAAGAAGCTGAGTTTAACAGGTTAATCAATGATACCGATTTTGTAGCTTCTTTAGGTTTTGATACTACCACCATTACCACTATGTTCCTTCCCAATACTTATGAAATGTATTGGACTACTGATGCGGAGGCTCTGATTAAACGGATGAAGCGGGAGTACGATAAGTTTTGGAATGAAGAGCGGCTGGCTAAAGCGCAAAAGCTAAACATGACACCCGTAGAAGTTTCTGTTTTGGCTTCAATTGTTCAGTCTGAAACCAAAAAGCTTGATGAAAAACCAATTGTTGCCGGGTTATATCTCAACAGAATAGATAAGGGAATGACGCTGGACTCTGATCCTACTGTGGTATTTGCCATTGGTGATTTTTCCAAAAGACGTGTTTTAAAAGTGGATTTACAATACGATTCCCCGTACAATACCTATATGTATAAGGGATTACCTCCCGGGCCAATCACGCTGCCCGATGTGACTTCCATAGATGCAGTTTTGAATCATGAAAATCATAATTATATTTATATGTGTGCCAAAGAAGATTTTTCAGGCTATCATCGTTTTGCTACAAATTACAGGCAGCATATCAATAATGCCAAAAGGTACCAGCGGGAGTTGAATAGAAGGAAAGTTTTTAGATAAATTTTTCCTTTTGATTATCAATGAGTTAACTGTGTTGATTAATTTTTTTTATATTTTTTCTTCATTAAAGTTTGTACAAAATAAAAACGTAATTAGATTTGCACTCCCAAAACAAACGAATCGGACAACAAAAGATAAGTTTGGGGAGAGATCAGAAGGATCAAAAAAACATAAAGGGATCTTAGCTCAGTTGGTTCAGAGCACCTGCCTTACAAGCAGGGGGTCACTGGTTCGAATCCAGTAGGTCCCACACTTAATAATTCAGAACTCCAAGGGAGGTTATTTAAAGAGAAGTCTCAAATTAATATTGAGACTTTTTTTATTGTCTGTGGTTTTAATTTTTTTTTCACCCATAGAACCTAATAACCGAACATGCTGAAAATTAGATTTAAGTTGAGAGAAACTTCTCCCAACTCCTACCATCTCTATTGCACTATTAGGGCGAACAAGAAGCCCGCAAAATCTACATTGTCCACAGGGATTAGACTAGAAAAAAGTGATTGGGATAAAAAAAGGCAAATTATTACAAATTCTGAGCTGACCTTTGAAAATCAAAAATTACAACAAATCCGGAATGACCTCCAGGATACCTACAAGTTCCTTTCTAGCAAATTGAGCCCATACAATTTAACAGGTGATGTTGTTAAAAGGGCCTATTCGTTAAATGAAAAACCAAGTATTACTTTACTCCAGGTCTATAATAGTTTTTTTGAATGGCGACTTGAATTGAGAAAAAGAAAAAAGGTGAAGTTTAAGGATATTACTTTAGCCACTCAGATGGCCCATAGAGATTTTATTAAAAAATTTTTAGAGGAATTTTATGATACAGACTATAAATTAGAATTTATTGATGAAGATTTCATGGACGAAGTTTATGATTATGGAATTAAGGTAAAAGGCAATTCTCATAATCATTTAATGAAAATTTTTCAATTATTAAAGAGGGTTGTTAGGTTTTCTAAGGAAAAAGGGTGGATTAATTATAACCCTATTTCACTTTACCCATTATGTTTTGAGCCTGGTGTATCTGATAACTTTCTTTTTGATTACGAGCTGGATAAAATAACAAGTCACACATTATTTAGTGATGTTTTAATCAAAACAAGAGATTTGTTTGTTGCTCAATGTTGGAGTGGCTTTTCCTATGTGGAATTATATAATTTCAATTATGAGGAACATACCTTTCTTTATAAGGGAGGGAGATTCATAACCAAAGATAGATCAAAAACAAGTGTGGGAAGTCTGTTGCCTGTTTTTCCGGAATTTGAACGAATTCTTAAAAAGTATAATTATAAAATCCCTGTTTATAGCAATCAGGCTTATAATCGCTACCTCAAAGAACTAGGCGCAATTGTAGGTATTGATTTAAAACTAACCACCCATGTGGCTCGGAAAACTGCAGGAAATTTATGGCTTAATAAAGGAATAAAAATGGAGGTAGTAAGCAAAATGCTAGGCCATAAAAGCATAAAAACTACAGAGCGATTGTACGCCAAAGTACATCCCGAATTAGTTTTTCAGGAAACTAAGCATTTAATTTCATCTCCAGCATAATGCAATTTTGAAAAACTAGTAATTTATTTTGTTCGCCTATTTTTTAAGTTGATTATCTACCCGATTGAAAAAACTTGGAGGGTTATTCCTGGCATTTTGGTAATGGAAATTACAGTATATATCGCAAAATTGATACGCAATATTATTCCAAAAATTTGTCTTTAGTAAGTCAAGAAGTTTATTTATGCTTTAATAGGTAAAAATTCACTTCGAATCATCTGTTTACTGCAGACATCATATATTTAAAATTGGAATATTCCTTAAACTGCCTACTTTTAAGTAAAAAGGAATCGGATGTGTCTACATCTATGCACTGTTAAGTTATAACAGTAGTGTATTATCGAAATTTATAACTTTTTTTTTGCAAAAAACATTGAAAATATATTAGATTAGGAAAAATTAAAATACAACTAATGATATTAGAAACGGTAAAAATTAAAAACTTCAGAGGGTATCAAACTGAAACTATTATACCTATTTCAAGACTTACAGCATTTATAGGGAAAAATGATGCAGGAAAATCAACTGTTCTTGAAGCCCTAGAAATCTTTTTCAATAATTCATTAGTTAACTGTGAAAGAGATGATTTAAATATTTCCGCTGATAGTAATAAAATAGAAATAAGTTGTATTTTTTCTGACTTTCCAGACGACCTAATAATAGATGCTGCAAATCCAACATCATTAGAAATAGAATATTTATTAAATGAAGAAAATAAACTTGAAATAAAAAAGGTTTTTGCTGCTACGGCTGCAAAACCAAAAGAGAAAGTGTACATCATTTGTAATCATCCAAGTGTTGTAAATGGAAATGATTTACTAACTCTTAAAAAAGGAGAATTAAAACAGAGAGCTAATGAATTAGGAATCCCTACTGAGAATTATAATGGGAATGTTAATTCTTCTATTCGGCAAGCAATTAGAGAATCATTTGTAAATCTTGAACTTAAAGAAACAGAATTACTAGTTGATAAAGAAGATACCAAAAAAGTCTATGATACTTTAAAAGCATATTTACCTCTTTATGCATTATTCCAATCAGATAGACAAAGTAAAGATGATGACAAAGAAGTTACAGACCCAATGAAAATTGCAATACAGCAAGCATTGTCTGAACTAAAAACTGAACTAGAACATATTAAAGACCAGGTAAGAACTAAAGCTATTGATACCGCTAAAAGGACTTTAGCAAAACTTAAAGAAATGTCCCCAGATTTGGCTAACGAATTAATTCCTGACTTTAAAACTGAACCCAAATTTGATTCTCAATTCAAACTAACTATAAAGTCAGAAGAAGATATTCCAATTAATAAAAGAGGAAGTGGAATACGAAGGTTAATTTTATTAAACTTTTTTAGAGCAGAAGCTGAAAGGTTAAGGGTTCAAAATAAAGGAAATCAAATAATCTTTGCTTTCGAAGAACCTGAAACCTCTCAACATCCTGACCATCAAGAAATGCTAATACAAGCATTTATGGAATTATCAAATACGGGGAATTCACAAATTATTTTAACAACACATACACCAGCATTAGGAGGCTTACTTCCTCTAGAAAGTTTACGATTCATTCAAAAAAATGGAAATGATAGATCGGTTGAATTAGGATCAGAAGATGTATTTGAGAAAATTGCGGATGCCTTAGGTGTTTTAGCAGACCCTATTTCTAAAAACGCAAAGGCAATTCTACTTTTAGAAGGAAAAAGTGATGTCACTTTTGTAAGCCATACCGCAACTCAATTAAAAAGCGGAGGATATATTTCACACACATTTGAAGATAAAAGAATAGCTTTAGTTCCAATTGGTGGTTGCGGCAATTTAAAACATTGGATAACACTCCGTTTAATTGAGCAATTCGATATTCCATACTGCGTAATGTTTGATTCAGATAAAGGTACTAATGAAGAGCAGGATAATTTAGATAAAATTCAAGAATTGTGCAATAACGGGATTAAGGCATATTTAACTATAAAGAGAGAACCCGAAAATTATATACATCTTGATGTCTTGAATTTACCTACTGGAAGTACTTTTAGTTTTACGGATACCTGCGATGCTAAAGTATTGATAGCAACTGAAAAAACGTCAAGAAAACAAAATGTCCTTGAAAATTACTGGACACTTATGACAACAGAACAAATCAGAGAAGTTGAAAAATATGATGACAATGGAACTGATCGATTTGAATTTACTGAAATGTTTTCTGATTTTTTAAGTCTTGTGCCATAAATAAAGTCAATTTATCTATTTCTTCAAAAACATCTTTAAGGAAAGATAAATCAGGAAAATATTAATAAAACCCAAATTTCTTCCTGTTTTATTGATAAAAAAAATATTTTAACGAACTAGGTTACAGAAAATTTTATATTTTTAATTAATCTGGCTAAATCAGTTTCATATATTTTTTAAATTTTAATAGCTTTTAAAAGGCTAAAACAAACACCTAGACTTGATTTAGTTTACTACTAATAAAAGGAAAGCAATCCATAAGCAATGAATTACGAGAAAAACAGAGAGAATCTGAAAAATTTAATCGAATGGAACAAATCATATCAAGACAAAGATAGAAATGAAGCAACAACAAGGTTTCATTTAATTGACAGAATTTTATTAGAATGTTTAGGTTGGGAAAAAAGCGATATTTCAACAGAAGAAAATTATAATGGACAGTATACAGATTATACATTAAGTTTATCACGTCCAACAGTTATTCTTGAGGCCAAAAGAGAAGGAAATTATTTTGAAATAGCTGAAGGGAAAAAAGGTGTAATATATTCATTAAAAACTTTATGTAAAGATAATCCAAAGTTCAAAAAAGCAATAGAACAAGCCTGTGGATATTGTAATGAGCGCGGTGTTGAAATCGCCATTGTTTCAAATGGGTGGCAAATTGTTGCATTTGTTGCAAATAGACTTGACGGAGTGCCTCCTTTAACAGGGAATGCCATTGTTTTTGCTTCACTCGATAAAATGGAGGAAGAATTTTTGTGTTTTTGGAATTACTTATCCAAAAGTGGAATTCAATCCAAAAACTTAAAAAATAAATTATGTGGAATTGTACTTCCTGAATTACCTTCTAAACTGTCTTCTTCAATAAGTTACTATCCTGGGATCAAAAATAGAAATCCTTTCCAAGCTAATCTCCATTTATTAAGTGAGTTAGTTCTAGAAGATGTTCTTAGATACCAAGATTTAGAAAAAACTTTTTTAGAAGAATGCTATTGTAACGCTGGTGCTCTATCAAATTATGCAACAGTAAGTAAAGAAATTTTAAGAACAAGATATGAGAACCTATTTGAAGAGAATCAAGGAAACTTCGTTATTCAGTCTGCCGTAGAGAAAAAAGGAATAAATCAAGACTTTAAAAATATTTCAGCTCATAGTATGAGCAGAAGACCTATCCTTTTAATTGGAGATGTAGGTGCAGGAAAATCTACATTCATTAATCATTTAATTAAAGTTGAAGCGCCAGATATTTTCAATGATTGTATAACCTTAAAGATTGATTTAGGAAGTACAATTGTATTGTCAATGGATATTCGAGAAGCAATTTTAGATGAAATCATAAGGCTTTTATTAAAAGAATATTCAATTGATATTTATGAGTATGATTTTGTTCATGGTATTTACCATGGAGAATTTCAAAGATTTAAAAAAGGAATCTATAAAAAGTACTTCGATAATGATACTGATAAAGCTTTAGACTTAACAGTTGAATTCTTTGAGTCTAAACAAAAAATTAAGAGTGAACATATAAAATCTTCGCTTTTTCATCTAGCCAAAGGTAGAAAAAAACAGATTGTTATATTCCTTGATAATTGTGACCAAAGAAATTATGACACACAACAAATGGCATTTCTCATTTCACAAGAGATAACAGAAAATTGGCAACCTGTAACGGTATTTGTTTCTTTACGACCTGAGACATTTCATAACTCAATTAAAGGAGGTGCTCTCAGTGGATATCACCCTAAGGCATTTACAATTGCTCCACCGAGACTTGATTTAGTAATAGAAAAAAGGTTGGAATTCGCCAGAAAAATTGCTAATGGTGAAATTAATTTAGCACAATTTGAAGGCTCAGTTGGGGTAAACCTTTCTACCCTTAAAGGATTAATAGAAGTTTTAATACATTCATTTGAAAATAATGATGATTTATACCGATTCATTGATAATATCTGCAACGGAAATATTCGTCTAGGTATAGATATAGTAAAAAACTTTCTTGGAAGTGGACATATAGATACTGAAAAAATTGATCGAATCTATTCTGAAAAGGGTCGTTATACTATTCCATTACATGAATTTCTACGTGCCGTAATTTTTGGAAATAATGTTCATTATGATCCAGAGAGTTCCTACATAGTAAATGTATTTGATGTTCATTATAAGGATGAAAAAGAACATTTTCTGCTACTAATAATCCTTTCAATTTTAGAGTCAAAAGCCACATCTGGAAAAGATAATGGTTTTATCGAAACTCTCAAATTATCTAACCACCTGCAAGCATTAGGGTTTTCAATAGACCAAATTGATTTAATTACAAATATTGCTATAAGTAAAAAATTGATAGAAACCTCTGGAAGGGGAGCAACCATAGATGTCAACAATTTACCAACGTCTTTAAGAATTACAACTATGGGATCTTATCATCTGAATTATTTATGTAACCAGTTTACATACATTGATGCAATTATTGTAGATACACCCATATTTGATAACTCTATTAGACAAGAGGTTCAGGATACTTTTCTTATTCAAAAAAGAATTGACCGTGCAAGAATCTTTATCTATTACTTAGATGAAATTTGGCAAGATTTAGAAAACAAACCAACACAATTTAATTGGGTGAAAATTTCCCAACAAATAAAGAAAGATATTGATAAAGTTGAAGCAAAGGTAAAAACACCGTTAACTAACCCTAGAAAACCATAACCATTTTGTGGAAGAGCATTGTTTTTTAGCTCATATTGTATATCGATCAAAATAAAAATTCAACAAATGCAAGAAATTAAACTTTGGAATATCGAAGGAAAAACTGTTAATCAAATTTTACAATCAAAATTAGACTACGAGAATAGGCTTGAAAAATGGCTAATTGAAGATATTTCAATTCTTTCAAATAGTTTAGCTGTTATTGGTAGTCAAGTCATTACAGCCTATAATAATAAAATTGATATATTAGCAGTTAATTCAGTTGGAGAAATAATAATCATTGAATTAAAAAGAGATAAAACGTATAGGGAAATTGTTGCTCAATCATTAGATTATGCTACATGGGTAAAGGATTTAAATTATGATGAATTAAATGGAGTATTTAATAAGTACGGCAGATCCCAATACAATGATTTAGGTGAATATTTCTCATCTATATTTAAGAAAGATTCTGAAGAAATAGATTTTAATTCTGATCATAAAATACTTATTGTTGGTTCCGAAATTGACGATTCAACTGTTAGGATAATTGACTATTTATCCGGAGAACCATATTCAGTAAATATAAATGCCGTAAACTTCAATTATTTCAAGGATACTAATGGAAGGGAATTCTTAGCACAATCTTTTATCAAACCCGAAGAAAGCATTGTTGAAGAAAGTAAAAGTAAAAAACGAAAAAGAGCTAAGTCAATAGTTTCCCAACTCTTTGATTCACAAAAATTAAAAATAGGTCAAAAAGTATTTTTCAAACCTGCATTAGACAATAAAATTGAAAAAAGGTTAGTCGAAGCAGAAATTGTAAATACCAATCAAAGTTGTCTTAAAATAAATGGGAGTAATGAATTATTTGCTTTTAGTAAGCTGAGATATATCTGGGCAGAAAAGTTTAACCTTAATGAAGTGCGTAAAGACTGGGGGTTTGGAGTTAGATTTGACTGGATAGAAGAAAATGGCAAAAGTCTAAGTGATTTATTGGAGGAATAGAAACGAAAATAAAGAGTAAATCTCATTTACAAATATTTCACCCCCTCCCTCACTGATAAGACCTTAAATAATCAATCAGATAGTCAATAAAATCAGTGATTTCTTTGGAATTCCGGAGTTTGATTCTGCTTTCTCTGATGATTAAGAGGTAATCAATTAAATCATCCACACGCAGGAATGCTTCTTTGGTGGGCATGAGGATGAGGTATTTGAGATGTAGATCTTCTTTTTTGATGGCCAGGTCGTCTTTTAGTTTTTCCTCTATTTTTTTCAGCTCCAAATCCCTTTTCTGTCTTCTGGCCATTTTGGCAATTGCATGTTCCAGGTTTTCCACCAGCCTTGCGGTAAACTTTAAGAATTCTGTGGTCAGGTTTGGTTTATCATCCATCTCAGCTAAAAATTAATTTTTCAATGTTGGCCGCACATAACCTGATGGTCGCAATATCACTTTGTTCCAGAGATTTTTCCCGATTGAAAAATACCACCAGAGAATAAACCCGCTCAGCTCTGTTATTTAAGTAAATGGAAAAAATACTTCTGATGTCATAACTATCCAGGGTATCTTTCAATTCCCCATCCGGCATTTCTTCCAGATTGGATAAATACAGCCCTTTAGATCCTTCAGAAATGGTATCCACAATCAGGACTTGCGAAACCTGCTTATTGATCTGAATGCCCTGCCAAAAGTCTTTGATGGGCTCTACTCCGGATACCGCTTCATGGACCATGTAGCATTTGTAAAACTTCTCTTTTTCCTGCTCTTTGTAATCAAACCTGAAAACTGCAATTCGCACCGGACTGATTTTCATGAGCATGTACATGTAGGTATAAATGCTACTTATCCGGTCTGAAATCCCCTGAATAAATTGCCGGTTTCTCACGATAATGACATGGTGTATGAGGTAGGCCATTTTATTGGAAAAATTAATGAAGGCATCGGTGGCCTGCTCTCTTCGGCTAAAAAGCTGGAATAAAAATATTAAGGCAATGGCATAAAGCACGCCTGCAAAAAGTCCGTGTTTATCGAGTAATTCAACCAGATTGATGCCTCCATTTTCCATCATTAAAAAAGTGGTGGGGTAATTTTTTGCCTTTGAAAAGTGGCCGGAATGACTATTTCGCTGGTCAAATCTTTCACCGATATAGTATATTCCCCATCAGCCAGATTTTCAAAAACAGGGTTTTCCAAATAATTCCCATCATTGAGCTTATAAAACACAGTGCCATTACTTTCACTGACATTGACTGTGAATTTTCCATCTGCATTTATGGATTCATCCTCATTTTGAGTGGGAGGTTCCACATCCACAGAAAGCAACAAAGGCTGGTAAAAACTCAGGTTGTCCAGGTAACTAAAACACCTGGAGCCATACAAATGATTAATCAGGCCATTGAGCATTAAGCGACTGAAATACTGAATGAAAGTGAGGGAAATTGAAGTCAGGTCAAAACCTGCCAGTAAATCAAAACTTCTCATGTTCCCAAAACTGGCTGGCAACATACTTTCTGCATTAAACAGGATATTGTTTTCTGTTGAAATGGGCATGATATGAACTGCAGGATCACTCACATCTCCGTTTTCAGGAATATCTCCAATGAGGTAAATATTTTTAGTAGCCGTAATGGGCAGCCTTTTAAAAAGAAAATCCACTTTCAGGTTTTGGATGGCGTAGGCTTCCAATATTCCGTCTTTTTCATGCTCAAACTTGGGAATAAAAGCGTTTTCAGTTTTAACCAGTTTGAGTCTGGCCGGATTCCCCCGAATGGTAAAATCGAATTGTTCTATAGTTTCCATGTTATTTTTGGTTGCTGTTATTGATTGCTGTTTTAGGTTTTCATTAAGATCTCCCCCTTATCGGTTACAAAACATTGCCCCCGGACAAGGCCTCCGTTTCCTGCTTCATTTTGATTTTTAAATTCAGGAAGATTATTCACCGGCACTACAAAACCATTTTCATTGACAATACAAATGGTAAAAGGCGGCAATTCCTCTTCATGGTAAAGCTCTTCCAGGATCACTTGTCCCTGGGTATGTACTGATTTAAAAGCCATCACTCAAAAGTTTTTGTTGAACAAAAAAGTCTCAAATTCAGGGGCAACAATCAAATCCGGATCATACCTGAAACCCACATTTCGAGCCTTGTTCACCACTGGCTGAAAAGCAGGATGACCCACCATATTATTGCAAATATTATCATAGAAATAATACTCGAAACTCATTCCACTCCAGGCGCCAATCACAATGGTATCCGGGTTTAAACATTTAAAGCGATTGTTGATTAAAAAAATCTTGCTTCCAGTGGTATTGCCCCAGGTAGAAACCGCCCAGTTTCCCTGATCCACCATCAAAATATCAGAGTTTTTTACCATGATCCTGGAATTGACAATGGCTCCACTCCCTTGCTGATAAAGGTTTAAACCCACCGCCCATTGACCAAACATGCGCTGCCAACAATCTTCTACATGAATATGATTAACTCCAATCATGGGGACTACCTGACAATTATTCAAAAAGCAGTTTTTAAGCATTAAACCCGCCACGCTGTCATAGCCAGTATTTCTGGTATCTGCATTATTCAAAATAGATACCGTCAATTCTGCATTTTTCACAGCAAGGATCCCGTTTGATCCACTGGTATATTGGGAGTTTTGGATACCGGTAATTTTTTTGGCCTCAATTTTTATTTTAGTGTTGGTCACAGGGTAAATTCTAATGGCTTTATTGCGATTATAGCCATATTGGGCATCGGTGGAAATAAATTCTCCTCTTCCGGTAATTTCAATGTCTAAATCATTATCTCTACAAAAAATACAAAGTCCGGTTTTTTCAATTTTAGCCCCGTCTAAAAAGTGATAATTCACCTGTTTGGTTAATTCCAAATGGTTGGTATATACGCCAGGCATCACCATCACTGTTCCCCCTTCATTTACAGCTTCAGTAGCTTCTGAAAAGGTGGCAAATGGCCGGTTAATTCTGCCCACCTCAGCGGTCAAATCATTGCCATTCGGGTCAACAAATGCCATATTTAACAGTGCAGAATCGGTATTATTGGGCAGTTTGTCTCCCCAAATACTCACATCGATATAAGCCTTGGGATAATAGGGCAAACCAGTTCTTGAAGGACCATATATTAAGGGTTGGGAATTAATGGTAAAAGTGCCACTTGGATTGTTAGGTTCATCTATGGTACTTAGTCCTGATTCGTAATTAAAACTCACATAGATCTTCCCATCCGGAGCGATCTGCATTCCAAAATGAAATGGTGTAGTGGAATTATCCAGTCTTTCCCAATATGTATTTAAAGTAGCCGTCTGAATATCATAAATATAAATTTTATCCCAGGTATATTGGCCATAAGGTGTTTCTCCTACATATAAATAAGCATTATTGGGACTGAATTCAATGGAATAAGGATTGACATAAACTCCGGTATCTACAGGATTACTGATAATTCCGGTGGCATTGTCAAAATCAAACAATTCCACTTTGGCTTTTCCCCCACCGCCATAAGTACTCACGGCCAGCTTGTTTTGCGCAAAATTATCTTTGATAAATCCGGTTTTATCCGTCACATAATCATAGACAATTCCCGCACTACTCACCACCGGATTCATTTCCAAACCATCTTTAGTGAGAAGAAATGCATAAAAATTATTGTTGTTAAAACCATGGGTAATAATCCACCAGTCTACTCCATTCTGGTGCTGGACCATTCCGATTTTTTCTGTGGCATTACTGGCCGGTAAAAGGTTGATATTTTTCTCGGTCACTGTCCCCAATCCTTCGTTCTCCTTCATGTCCACAATGGAATAATTCATGCCTTTGGTGCCTACATTTTCATCTACGGTAAACACCCAATACAAACTTGTTCCTGGTTGCACGGCTACAACCGCACTGGTCGCACTACTTTGATCTCCACTCAAACCAGACTCCATTAAGGCATGGTTTCTATTGTAAATATTAATCCCATTGGTATAAAAAAGCAGATTGCCTTTGGCATCAGAAACCGTGTAGCCACCTTCTTCCTGATTGATTTGCCCACCGGACAAAGGTTTTACTTCTCCATTGGCAAAACGAAGCCCCACTCTTGAGCCAAAAAACCAGTTGATACTACTCAGACCGTTAATATCCAGCTGATCTCCCAGCTCATTTTCAATAATTTCAGGAGGCTGTGGCGAAGTAGTACCAGTCAGTACTTTGGAAATGCCTGGTACTTCCCAAATACGTTTAAATTCCCTAGTCATAGTAAGTCACCATTAGTTTGTGGGAAATGCCATTTTCAGTACTGATGGCCTTAAACCTTTCCATGTTCTTTCTACCCAGGATTTCATAAGCTCCGCCATCACTTAAAATCATGCCTTCTGAAGTTGTGGGATCATCTCCTGTCTCCCAGAAACGACCAGCTTTCAGTGGATTTGTGACCTGTTCATTCGCATCCATACTGATGATACAACTCACTGCGCCAGGTGGCACAGTTAAACCCTGTACAGTATTTCCAATCTGGATAATCGCTTTGGAAATGGCATTGCTTTTCATTTCAATTGGAAGTTTAAATTTTATTTGTAAGCCATGAATGCCGAATCATGGTGATATTATTTCTCAAAATTTGGGTCAAGCAGCATGCTTGTTTCATAGTATTTTATTTAAAATCTCTTCATCTTCTTCTTTTGATAATTCCAGTTTCGGAGAAAAAAGCGGAACTGTTTTTTTGGCAGCAATCAGGTATTTGTTTTCCAGGGAATTACCACGATTCTTTTCTGCAATGGCATAATTCCGGGCAAACGTGGGATCCACTGTAACCACTTTTAGTACCACTGGTGCATCAAATTCAGCGGCTACACCTCCTTTGGTGCCACCAAGAGCATTCTGCTGGAAAATGACAATAAAAATGGTATTGGGAAACTCACTTCTAAGCTCATCGAATCGGGTATTGGCTCCCCAGCTTTGCAGTTTTTGCCAACTGTCAATGACTACACAATCGAAAACGCTGGCAAACTTTTTAACCGTTTCAATCCCTTTTTCAGCTTCTCCGGTAATAGCCAACCGACTTCTGTTTTTGATTTTAATATTGGCTGTTACCAATTTTTCTGTATCCTTGGATTCCATTCCCCCTTGTTCCAAGCTGAAAAAACCGACTTTTCTTCCTGTATCCAAAAAGGCATCTATGAGTTGTGTGACCAAAGTGGTTTTCCCTCCTCCACGGTTTCCAGAGACCGTAATGGCCAGTTTATAAGGCTGAAGTTCTCCTAAAAACTTTCCCATTTCACCAGCCAGTTTAAAAGTAGGTGGCTTTGAAACCGGTTGATGCGCCAGCACAAAACCACCACTTTCAAGGACCGCTGGTTTAATGGTGTCAGGTACTTTTTGATCAGATTCAAGGGTCATGTTCTTATTTTTTGTAATCGTTTTTTCAGGGCTTTTCTTAGAACTTTTTTTAATAGTTTTTACCGTCCGGGCTTTTTTTTTAACAGGCTTTTTTCTTTTGACTGGAGGAGATAGATGCACTCCTGGAATTCCACTTAATCCCGCCAGACTTTCTTTCTGCAGGGAAATACTTTCCTTGTTTCCCCCAATAAAACCTTTTAGGGTACCGGTGATAGCTTTGAGCTTTTCAAAGTACTTATCTGCTTTTAAAATTCTTCGGTTGGAAATGGCATTTTCAATGCTCTTTTTCAGGAGTTGAGCGGACTTTTTGGTAATGCCTTCTTTTCCCTGCAGGTTTAAATAGCGAATGATCAATCGCACACTGGGCAGGATTTCCAATTGTTCCATCACTGACTGCATTTCCCTGAAAATCACTTCTGGAAATTTGATAGTGATATTGGTTTGCCTTTTATCCAGCATGCCATTATAAGTCTTTTCCAGCTCCCGGTAGATATTTCTTAAAAGCGGTTTGTTCTTTTGATCAAAGATTTCAGTTACCCCCTTTTTATTGAGCAATACCGCTGCATTTCTGATTTGGGTTCTGCTTTTTACTTTCTGATGCCAGTTTAAGAACTTTCGGATCTGCTTTTCGGATTCTGTGAAATTGGGCACCTGTTTTCGTGTACCCTTTTTTTCTTTGGATTTGGGTACATTTATCTTTTTAGGTGTGGTCCTTTGAATTGGGGGTTTTGCTGTTTTTATAGGACTCTCTTTTTTTGCTGCTTTTTGAATGGCAGTAGGATGTAACTCCTCTATCACTTCATACAAATCATTGAAATTATCCTGAAAGGCCTGAAGGGAAAGCACCTGTTGATCTGAAAACTGTTTACTCAAATTCTCCATCAACACCAGTTCCTCTTTTACTTTTTTGCTAAGTAAAGTCGGATTAATGGATTTATACCGGTTAAGTATTACTTGTGTGGCCATGTTGTCTCCTTAATTTAAACTGCTTAAATACCTGCCCAACCCAAACAGACTGGTTTGCTGTTTGGCTGCCTGAGCGATGTCATATTTTTTACCCAATAGTTTGTTAAGCTTATTGGATAGCCCCATATAATTATCCTGATAAGGCTCTAATAATTCCTGAGCTTTCTTCTTTGTTATTTTACCCTCATGCGCTCCTTTCAGAAGTTTTTCTGTTTTCTCCTTCAGCACATCCAGGGCTTTTTTCTTTTCCCTTTTTAGTGCCTCAACCTGTCTTTCATAATCCTCTTCTACAGGAGATTTGGACACTGTTTTTTTAAGATTGAGCCTTTTACCAGGGGGGATTTTCCCAAATTCAGTGATTTTATAAATGGCACTTTCCAATTTTTCCAGGAACATCCTTTTATTACTGACTTGTCCGGCCTTATTCCCGTAGGCACTTTTAATCAACCAGTCTGCAATTTCCTTTTCATGACTATCGGTTAATTCTGGAAACCTTACTCTTAATTCTCCAATCCAATCCGCAATGGTGTGCACCACAGATTTGCTTTGCACATCTGAGTTTTCCGTGGCCTTAATGCTATCCATCAGGAAACCTTCAGGATTCAGGTAAGATAAATTGAATATCTTTTTCCAGTTCTTTCCTTCATTCTTTTTGGCTATTTCAGCTACTTCCTTTTTGCTTTTTTTCTGCTTTTTTAAGGCCCTGTAATAATTGGCTCTTTCCGTGTCTGTTTCCCTGGTGGAAAGTGTGTTGGATTCCAGGGCAATTTTTTTGGCCTCGGCTTCACTTACCTGAATAATTTTGGCTGGAATACTGTTAAAGGTTTTGCCAGCTACTTTTTTCTGCTTTTTAGCCAATTCTTTGAATGCCTGGGTTCTGGAGTGACCGGAAAGTATAAACAGTTTTCCTTCCGGAGACTTCCAAAGCAAAACCGGATCAAAAACTTCCCATCTAAAATTCCCGCTTTCCACAGCCTCTAAAATTCTTTGCACCGATTCATGAGAATAATCGGTTTCCCTGTTTTGGAACAGCTTTTTATTGACATGAACTTTTGACAATGGAATAGGCTGAACTTTAGTTTGGGCAGCGTTTTTTTTACTTTTTAACTTCAGTAACCTAATCCTTTGTTTTTGGAGTTGAAGGTTTAATTCAAGATCGCTATTTACATTTCCAAGGCCTGATTTAGCCTTTAATTTCAAAATTCTAATGCGCTGTTTTTGCAAGGCCAAAGCCAGGGCTAAATCATCTTCTTTTCGTGATTCCTTTTGTACTTGTTTCTGTGCTCCGGGTTTATCGGCAATCACTAATCTGGATCTTACTCCAGTCTGTTTAAAAGCTTCAGCTCCTTTGAATGAATTTTCGGGTAATGGTTCTTCTACCCCATCAATTTGATGAAGCCAGTCTCTAAAAGCGGTTTCCTTTTTTCCCTGCCTGAAAAACGCACCTTCCCCAATAATGGCCACCACTCGGCCTCCAGGTTTCAGGATGGAAAAAGCATGTTGCAAATGTGCAATGTCCTGATTGTTTTCAAATGGTGGATTCATAATGATTTTATCCGGAGCTTTTCCTGCATCTGGCGTATAAAGCAAAAAATCATTGCCTACCAGGGTAAAACCTTTCAGTAAAAGGATTTGCTCCAGGCTCACCATTCTTTCAATCACTTGCAGATCATTTTCAGGGTGCAATTCCCGAATGACTTCTGCAATGTGACCAAGGCCGGCACTAGGTTCTAATACAATTTCTCNAGGTTGGATACCAGCTTCTTCCACCAGCCTTTTAGCCAGTGTTTTTGGAGTAGGAAAGAATCCCTTTTCTTTGATATTTCTCCACTTGTTTTCCAACTCCCTTAATTCCCTTTTTTTCTTATCTTCAGTGGAAATTTCAGTGTGGGCAATGGTTTTTAAAGCTTCCACCGCAGCATAGTAGGTATCCTCATTGGTGATGCCA
>NZ_KB903475.1 GCF_000379765.1 Flexithrix dorotheae DSM 6795 | reverse complement strand
GTATTTACAGCGGATACCTTGATAAGTGATGCAACGATCACTCGAACATTTACTACGGTTGGGAATTACACAGCAGCATTGCGTGTGACGACAGATTCAGGCTGTACACATCTGGCTATCCGGGAATATAATGTTCATCCGAACCCTGTAGCAGGCATAGAGGTATTAAATGATTGTGCGGATTCTGTTTTCTATTTTAGTGGCACATTTGATTTTGCTCCTTATTCTGGTGATATTGCTACTTATGAGTGGGATTTTGAATACAATGGCACTTTTGATGCTGATACATTAAGAACCTCACCGGATGTCGGACATGTTTATGCCACAGCTGGAAATTATCAGGCTGCTTTATGGGTCACTTCGGATTCAGGATGCTCGGACTTATTTGTTAAAGATATTATTGTGCATCCCAATCCTGATGCTGAAATTGTGATCCAAAACCAATGTGCAGATTCAGTATTTACCCTGGATGGTAGTAGTTCTGCAGGAAATATTATAAGTTATGAGTGGGATTATGATTATGATGGAGTATTTATCGCAGATGATTCGGTGATGAGTCCAATTATTACTAAAGTTTTTGATGAAATTGGCACTTATACAATTGCATTGAGAGTGACTACCGATTCTGGGTGTACTAATTTAGATTCAATGATTTATGAGGTTTATCCAAACCCAATACCAGATTTCACCGCATCCCACACCTGTCATACTTTTGAAACTACATTTTCGGATATTTCCGGAGTTGAGCTGGATAAGGATGGGAATGTTGTAGGAAGCAGTAGTATTGTGAGTAGAATCTGGGATTTCGGTGATGGTAATAGTTTTACTGGAAATGCAAATGATACTACTGTACCCCATACTTATGCCGATGCTGGTACTTATCAGGTAACCCTCACAGTTGAAACTAATGAGGGTTGTAACCATAGCATTACAAAGGATTTTACGGTACATCCTCAGCCTGTTCCTGAGTTTACCATTGAAGAAACTTGTGCCGCTAATCCTGTTCCTATTACCGAATTATCGACAATACCAGCTGGTTTTACTGGTACTGATCAAATTGTAGCCTGGAATTGGGACTTTGGAAATGGCGATGTAGATTCGGTGCAAACTCCGGATTATGCCTATTCTGTTGCCGGAGTTTATACTGTGAAGTTAACAGTGACCACAAATAATGGTTGTACTGAAGAAATTACCCATGATGTTACGATTTACCCGGCACCAGCAACTGCATTTAATACTGAAAATGTATGTGTGGGAACTGAAGCCAGGTTTTTGGATACTTCCACTGATTTCGGAAGGGCTATTGTAAAACAGGAATGGGATTTCCAATCGGATGGAATTTGGGATGCTGAAGGTCCGGATGTAGGTTTTATCTATGACAGAGCTGATACTTTCAATGTGACTTTAAGGGTAACCAGTATTACAGGTTGTATTGGAGTAACTGTTCAGCAAATTGAGATCTATGAACTTCCTGAAGCCGATGCAGGTAAAGATCAGTGGGTTTGTGAAGATGAGAGCGCAGAACTGGTAGCTTCAGGGGGTGTGAGTTATTTCTGGGATACAGGAGCTTCAACTCAGAAAATAACTGTAAATCCTTTTGAATCAACAACTTATACGGTTACTGTTCAGGATGAAAAAGGCTGTATTGGTTTGGACTCTGTGGTGGTTAATGTTATTCCTGAACCGATGTTAGTTTCTGATACTACAATTTGTACTGGCGATATAGCCGTTTTAGATGGAACTGTAAATGGGTATCCAACGAAGTATTTATGGTCTACAAATGACAGATCATCCAAAATTGCAGTTTCAGAAGCAGGGACCTATTCCCTTGAAGCCGTAATTAATTTCAGAGGAAAGGAATGTATCTATAATAAAACTATAAATGTGGAATTGGCAGAAAATCCAGGAGTGGTATTACCAACAGATACTATATATTGTTTGGAGGATGAAACCTTAACCCTGGATGCCGGTGAGGGAGATGCCTACTTGTGGTCGGATGGAGATCAGACTACCCGTACTGTTGAAATTGAACGAGAAGGAATTTATCACGTTCTGGTTACAAACGGGGCTGGATGTACAACCAAACAGTCCATAAAGGTAATCGATAAATGTCCTCCAAGGGTGTTCGTTCCAAGTGGGTTTACTCCAAATGGAGATGGACTTAATGATATGTTCCTGGTGGAAGGCAAGCATATTGTAAACTTCAAAATAGAAATCTACAATCGTTGGGGAGAAGTAATTTTTATTGCTGTAGAGCCTAACAATGGCTGGTTGGGAGATTATCTTGGAAAAGATATGCCTGCAGGAATATACCCTTATAAAGTGACTTATGAAAGTGAACTGAATCCTGGAAAGAAAATCATTCAAACCGGAGCAGTGGCACTTATTCGATAGACTTTGATTTTAAATGCAAATTGGGATGGGAAGTTGATTTTATCGACTTTCCATTTTTTTTACCCAAAATAATCGTTTAGTAAAAGAAAGTATTAATGGAAATAAGCTGGTCATCCAAAAAATAATGTTGTGGTTTTGTCAATTTAAAGGTAGTTTTTCAAATTAAACCGGTGGTGGTGGATATGATTATTATCAGTTATGCCTTCCAAATTCAGTATTTCTTCATTACATTGAAAAATTGATTATTTATAAAAACTGCAATTTTAACCCCATTCAGGTTATTATTTTAAATATCTACTTGCTGTAACAATATATAAACAGACTAATTTCCCTTAATTCCCAAATTATTAATCATCCTTTTTGGGGGAATTTACATCTTACCCGATCAATAATTTTTAAGTGCAGTTTTATCTCTTAATTCTACCATTCAACAAGAATAAATGCCCTTTATTCCAATACAAATGGAGAAAATTACCCTTACACGGGTGTGATTTTATCAAAATAGTTCCCCATAAATAAGCGCTGTTATCCTTGTTTTTTATGAAATTAACCCAAAAAGGGTTCACCCACAGGAAAGTAGTATTATTTGGGGGATTTATTTTTCAATTTTATTAGATGACCTTTGATCATTCACCAAAAATGCAATCGCATTACCCAATTATTTTAGTAAATCATTTTTTTAATGGGAATGCATAAGCAGAATTTCTAGTGTCAAATTAATTTAACCAAACTATTATGAGAAAAAAGCTACATTTCTCCCTTCTATTTTCTGCATTGATATTAGGGTTTTCCCTCATGTCTTATGCCCAGGATAAAGGGATAACTGGAAAGGTAACGTCTTCTGAGGATGCCAGGTGTTTCTGTAATTATTAAGGGAACAAGTTCAGGAACCATCACGGATATTGATGGAAATTACAGGCTAAATGCGCCTGAAAATGCCGCCACAATTGTATTTAGTTATGTGGGTTTTAGGACTGCTGAGGTGGAAATAGGCTCTCAAACAGTGATCAACCTGTCTATGGATGTGGATGAGCAGGTACTCAATGAAGTGGTGGTCACTGCAGTAGGAATTGAAAAAAATAAAAGATCGGTTGGCTATGCGATTGAGAATGTGGACGGAGAGGTGCTGCAACAACGATCCGAACCTGATTTGGTTCGTTCTTTACAAGGGAAAACACCAGGTGTTGAAATTATTGGTAATAATGGAGCTCCGGGATCTTCATCCTCAATTACTATAAGGGGATATAGTTCAACAGGGGCTAATCAGCCACTTATCGTGGTGGATGGAGTACCTTTCAACAATGATGGACTGTTGGATCCTGTGAGTGCAAGTGCAAACGCATTAACAGGAAATGCTTCCTATTCAAACAGATTGGGGGATATCAACCCAAATGATATTGAAAATATATCCGTTTTGAGGGGGGCTTCTGCCTCAGTACTTTATGGGTCCAGAGCGGCTAACGGAGTTATCCTGATAACCACTAAATCAGGTAAAGGAGGAAAAGGAAGAAAAGGAATGTCTATTTCTTATTCAGGTTCCTATACGGTAGAGCAAGTGCAAAAACTTCCAGACTTTCAAAACGAATATGGGCAGGGAGGTGATTTTGTTTATGATGGTGGTTTTTACAGTACCTGGGGCCCTAAATTTTCAGATCTCGATTCTGTTCCGCACCATTATAGCGGGGCTGCTTTTGCCGATATCTTCCCCGAATTACAGGGTAAAAAAGTGCCTTATCAGGCTTATCCCGATAATGTAGCCGATTTTTACAGAACGGGTTCTATTATAGATAATTCAATTTCCTTAACTGGAGGAAACGAAAACGGAAGTTTTTTTGCGTCTTATTCTCGTACCGATCATACAGGTTTTATCCCGGGAACAAGCTTTGATAGAAATAACTTTGGAGCTGGCGGACAATATGAATTGGATAACGGACTTAAATTTGGGGCCAACCTGAATTATATGAGTTCTCAGCAGCAAAGTGTTCAGGCTGGTGGAGGTGCAGCAGGTGCTTCCCCTGTTCATAGCCAATTGTGGTATATCCCAAGAAGTATTGATTTACAAGGCTACCCTTATCAGGATCCTGTGACTGGAGATAATGTTTGGTATAGGACAGAATTGGATAACCCTATCTGGAATGCGGAAAAGAACAAATACAGAAGTCAGGTTGACAGGGTTTGGGGAAATATTTTTGCCGAATATAACTTTACAGACTGGATAAAAGCTGCTTATAAATTTGGATATAATAACTACAATGAAGGCCGGAGAGATTTTATTGAGTACAGCTCAAATATTCGCCCTTCTACGTACAACAAGCAAGGTGGACTATTGTACGATGAAATCGTAAATAAGGAATTTAATTCAAATTTCCTTTTGACCATCAACAGGAATATTTCGAATGACCTGAACCTGAATGTAATGGTGGGCCAGGAAACGAACCAAAGGCAAAGTGACAGAAGAAGAACTTTGGGTACTACTCTGATTACCCGTGGAATTGATGAAATGGGAAATACTACTAATCAGATTTATGATGGAGGAGGCCGGTCTAAAAGGAGATTGGTTTCATTATTTGCTGATGTTGCCCTAGCCTACAAAGACATGTTATTCTTTAATTATCAGGCAAGAAATGACTGGTCTTCCACACTCCCTAAGGAAAACAGGTCATTTTTCTATCAGGGAGTAAATGCTTCATGGGTTTTTACCGAGTCTTTCGATATTAATAACAACATTTTGAGTTATGGTAAAATTAGAGTCGGATATGGAAAAGTAGGAAAAGATGCTTCTCCTTATAACTTGACTAGTGTATATGTGGCCAACCAGGCTGTGGGTAACAATACGTCATCTTTGCAGGGACCATACAATGGCATTTCTGGCTTGGTGAATGGAGCTGGCGAGGGTGATCCTAATCTTACTCCTGAGTTTACTACAGAAATTGAGTTGGGTACAGAACTTCAGTTTTTGCAAGGTCGGATAGGCTTGGATTTTACTGTTTATGATAGAAATACTACTGATATTATTTTATTGATCACAAGACCTGCCTCTTCAGGATTTGTGCAACAAGTGACCAATGCAGGGGAAATTGATAATAAGGGAGTGGAAATTGGGCTGAATTTAGTGCCTGTGCAAACTACTCACTTCAAGTGGGACCTGTATACAACCTTCACTAAAAACAATAGCAATGTGGTAAGGCTAGCGGAAGGGCAAACACAATTCGCACTTGGTTCTGCATTTACAGGGGACTTTGGTTCGTATATGATTCCCGGAAAGCCTTTTGGAGTTATCCAGGGAAGTGCATATGAAAGAACTGAAACCGGAGAAATGATGATAAACAGTACTACAGGTATTCCAATTGAAACTCAGGAATCGCAGGTGATTGCCGATCCTAACCGGGATTTTAATATGGCTGTAATCAATACTTTGAGCTACAAAGGTCTGTCTTTCAATTTCATGATTGATTTCCTTAAAGGAGGACAATATTATTCGGCAACCGCAGCAAATATGATGAGTAGGGGAGTATTAGGTTTTACGGCTGTTGATCGTGAAACACCAAGAGTAATCCCTGGAGTAATTGCCGATCCTACCACAAGGCAACCTCTTAAGGATGAAAATGGCAATAACATCCCTAATGATATTCAGATTACTACCGGAGATTATTATTGGAGAGGCTTTGGCTCTGCAGGTCCCCAGGAGGGAAGTGTTTATGGAGCAACTGTGATTAAACTAAGGGAAATTTCTTTGATGTATAATCTGCCTTCCTCATGGCTATCAAAAACACCATTTGGTTCTGCCTCTTTAGGTTTTTCCGGACGTAACCTTTGGTTTCATGCTCCCGACATGCCAAAAGGATCAGCTATTGATCCTGATAATGGTGGAGGGCAATTGCTCGATGGCGTAAGAGGGTTTGATTTTGCCTATATGCCAAATGCAAAAAGATTTAGCTTCAATTTGAGATTTACTTTATAATAATAGAAGGGGTCTTTGAGGACTAAAAATTGGAAAATAGCAAACCAGAAAAAATCTTTTTTCACACAAACATCTTGTATATAAGGATTGAGTTGCAACCATAATGTCCTTGATTGAAAACTTCATCTAAAAAAATAAACTTATGAAAAAGAATATAATCTATAAATTTTTAGTAGCGATCATGCTCCTTTTTTCTCTGGGAGCATGTGAAGACTATCTGGATATCAACGTAGATCCTGATAATCCTACTACTGCTACCCCATTTCAATTGTTGCCTGCAGTACAAATGAATATGGCTTTCACTACCCAGGATGCCTTGAATAGGATGACTTCCACATTTGTGCAGCGGTTAAATAACTTCCGTTTTGAATTTTTTGCTCTGAATGGTGGGGATACCAATAACGACTGGAACAGAATGTACAGAACTTTATTGAATGCGGAAGATATCATTACTATCGGGACTGAGCAGGAACAATGGCATTATGTAGGTGTGGCTAAAATTCTTAAGGCCTATATGTATAGCGTCATGGTAGATCTTTTCAATGATGTACCTTATACAGAAGCCAGCCTGGGAGCTACAAATTTTTCTGCAAAATTTGATGATGGTGCCATGGTATATGATGAAGCATTTGCTTTACTGGATGAAGGAATTGCAGATTTACAAAAAGAATCAAAGGCAGTGCTTGGAGCAACAGGAGATGATCTTACTTACGGTGGTGACCTGGAAAAATGGGAAAAAATGGCCAATACCCTAAAGTTAAAATTATTGAACCAAATCAGATTGGCTGATCCACAAAGGGCAACGGAAGGCATTAATGCCTTATTGGCTAATCCTGATAAACTAATTGGTGGAAATAATGAGAATTTTAGTATCCCATTTTTCAATAGCAGTGCCCCATTAAACTGGCATCCCTACTACCAGACTTTTCATAGCTCAAAAGGAGAAAATGACCTGTGTACATTTTACGATCAGTTATTAACTACCAATAATGATCCCAGATATCCATATCTGATTTACCAGCAATCTGGTGCTTTTGAAGGAAGAGATCCTGCTGATGCCCTTACCAACAGGGGAAATGATGACGATACAAAAAGTATTTTTGCCATCTACATTAATGGTGGTTTATATGACGATGGAGGGGCTAAGGCAGTAGATGCTACTGATGGAACCGGGGATGCTCCGGCCAGGTTAGTAACCTATTTTATGAGAAAATTTATTGAGGCGGAAGCGGTTTTAACCCTTCCGGGTGTTAGTGGAGATGCCAAAGCCTTATTAGAAGAAGCTATTCGGGCCTCATTTTCCGATGTAAACGTCTTTTCCGTTTCAAGAGGAGCACCAGAAATTTCTTCGGAGGATATCGATACCTATGTGGCCGCCAGATTGGACGCGTATGATAATGCAACAACTGATGCTGAGAGATTAGAAGTAATAATGGTTGATAAGTATGTAGCATTATCCGGAAATGGCATTGAATCTTACAATGATTACCGAAGAACAGGGTTTCCAGTGCTGTCTACTCCAATTCAGCCGGACGGTCCCTGGCCACTTAGGCTTCCATATGCTTCTGATGAGATTGAGTCGAATCCAAATGCACCTACTCAACCTTTGGAAACGGAGCCTGTTTTCTGGGATATGAACTAGTGTTGGTAAAAAAAATATAAAACAATATTGATATGTACGATATAAAAAAGATTCTCATATATATATTTTCCTTTGGGGTATTTTTATTGCAGCTCTCTTGTGATGATGATGGCTATAATCCTGATGACATCTCTATTAAAGGTGCCAAGACCCAGGTAGATATTGATCCAAATAACAGTTTTTTCAACTTTTTCGACACCGAAAATACCAAAGTTGCTTTTGACTTGAGTATTCCTGCGGGGGATCAAAACGTTACAGATATTAAATTGATGTTGCATTATATTGATGTAGAAACCGGTGAAGTGAGTGATTCTGTAGAGTTTCAAACCGTGGCAACTTTTCCAAGCACTGTCACAATCACGTTAAAGGAAGCTGTGGATTTAATTCCAGGATTATCAATGGATAAGATAAAGCCAGGGGATACCTTCGATTTTAGCATGGCCATCAATACCAAATCTGGGCAAATCTTAACAAGGGTTAGTCCAAGGTTACAACAAAATCAAACCAAAAATCCATATGATTTTAGCCCTAGTTTTCCTGTAGGTTGTCCTTCAAATATTCCAGAAGGAGTTTATTCCGGAGAAACCACAGGTCTGGTAAATACCACAAAGGATGTAACGGTCACCAATATGGGCGGGGGAATTTATGCAACTTCCGATATGTCTGCTGGGGCATTGGGAGCACTTATTGGAGATCCTTCCTATGAAGGGAGGGTTTCAGGATATTTGTACCACTATTCTGGTGCCTTCCTATAACCCACCAGGCTTAATTACAGTAAGCCAGCAGGAAGGAAATCCCGGTAGTTATGATGAAGAAACTGGTGTAATTACCTATAATTGGGAAATTGCAGGTATTCCATTTACCACAGTACTTACTCCCAAATAGCAAAACCTATCCGTTTTTAGACAAAAAGCGGTTGGAACTATGTTTCCAGCCGCTTTTTTTATTTAACATTTTGGTACTCAACTTCCCTGTTATAACCCAAAATGGGGTGCTGAATGGAGTGTCAGGCTATTTTATAAAATCTATAAAATTTTAAGTTTTTATAGATAAAATTTAACATAATTTCCGCAGTTTATTAGAATTTTTAAAATTTCGAATTTTGAATCAAAATACGCTTTGTGTTTACGATATGTTTAATTTTTGGTGTGTAAAATTACAATAACGTAAATTAGTTGCTTGTTTTTTGCAAATACAATAAAAAATTCTGAGGAAAATTTTAGGTATTCAGGATAATGATAACAAATTTAAATATCACCTGATTAATGTTAAAAATTGAATAAAATCAAGAATAATTAGTCTTAAATCGTACTTCCACAAAATATTTTTACCTTCAATAGGGGGATTTCTTTTTTCGGAATTTATAACCAAGTTTGAGATATCTATTCAACCTTACTTTATTACTCACTTCAATTGGGTCATCTTTTCAAAAGAATGACCACAGGTGAGTTATGTCTGGTTCTGAATAGGTGAATCACTTAGTGTCAAATTAATTTTTTAACATTTACTTACTAGCTTTATGAGAAAAATTCTACACCCATTTTTATGGCTGGGCTTTATTTTTTTATGTCATACCTCGTTTGCCCAGGACAAAGAGATTACCGGTAAAATTATTTCAAGTGAGGATAACGAACCTCTACCCGGTGTGTCCGTAATCGTTAAAGGAACTTCTTCAGGAACTATTTCAGATATTGATGGCAACTACAGGCTCAATGTGCCGGAAGGTAATGATTTGATTGTTTTTAGTTATGTTGGTTTTGAAACCCAGGAAGTGCAAATTGGATCACAATCAGTAATTGATGTAACTTTATTGCTCGATACCAAGCAGTTGCAGGAAGTAGTGGTTACTGCTATCGGATTGGAAGCGAATAAGCAGGATTTAGGCTATTCCATTCAGCAGGTTGATGGCGATGAGTTAACAAAATCCAGAGAAACCAATATGATTGCTGGTTTAAGTGGAAAAGTAGCCGGGGTACAGGTAACAAGCTCTGGTGGAGTTCCTGGCTCTGCAGCACAAATCAGGATTAGGGGAAATAAATCAATTCAGGGTAGTAACTCTCCATTATTTGTAGTGGATGGTGTGCCTATTGACAATTCCAGTTTTAATAGTGCAGACTCTCCTGAGGATGCAGTAGGTGACCTCAGTTCAGGTGGTGCCCAGGGATCTAACCGGGCAATTGATATCAACCCAAATGATATTGCCTCCATGACTGTTTTGAAGGGACCTGCGGCTACCGCACTCTACGGTATTCGTGCCTCCAATGGAGCCATTATTATTACCACTAAAAAAGGTAGCAAAGGAAAACCCAGGGTTTCTTACAATGCTTACTTTACCGTTGATGAGGTAAATAAATTACCTGATTTGCAAACTACCTACGGACAGGGAAGATTCACTGGTGGTGCCATTACTTACAGAGGTCCTGAAACCTTTGAAGGATTTAGCTGGGGACCTGCAATTTCAGATTTAAGGTATTCAAATTCCT
The DNA here is from genome assembly GCF_000379765.1 of Flexithrix dorotheae DSM 6795. GTDB lineage: Bacteria > Bacteroidota > Bacteroidia > Cytophagales > Flammeovirgaceae > Flexithrix > Flexithrix dorotheae. Next base: position 11,984 of record NZ_KB903475.1, on the reverse strand, counting down.
TAAACTCAGCGTATAATACTAATGGTCGTGCCATAGTTCATTCAAGTGATCCAACTGCCTCTGGAGATTTGGTTCCTGCGTTCAATAATGCAGACAATTTCTTCCAGCCAGGATATTCTTTTGACAATACTTTAAGTGTGTCCGGTGGAAATGACAACACTACCTATTATATGTCAGCTTCCAAACTTGATCAATCTGGTATTGTACCTACAACTGATTTCCAAAGAACTTCTTTCAAAGCCACCATTACCACAAAAATTTCAGAAAAATTCCAGGCCTCATTTTCTGCAAATTATGTGAATTCAGGCGGTCGAAAAGTGCAGAATGGTTCAAATACTTCAGGTGTAATGCTGGGATTATTAAGAACAACCCCAACATTTGACAATGCCAATGGCCATGGTTCTGACGGATATAAATTCTCAGATGCCTATCTTTTTGATGACAATACCCCAAGAGCCTACAGAGGACAAATTAGTGGTTCTGCCATTTATGATAACCCATTATTTACCATCAATAGAAATTACCAGACAGATGAGGTAAACAGGTTTATAGGTTATGCGTTTTTAGGCTATGATATTACCCCATGGATGAAGGTTTCCTACAGATTGGGTGTGGATTCCTATACCGATTTCAGGAAATTTAGAAGTGACATTGGATCAGGTACATTAGCAGCTGGTCAGGTCATTAATCAGGAATATGCCAACAAAGATTTGAATGGCGATTTACTTTTAACAATTAATAAAGAGTTAACCTCAGATTTAAATCTTAATGCTACAATTGGTCATAATTTCTACAAAAAAACAACTGATAATAGAAGAATTGATGGACAGGGATTAGCTTCATTTGGATTTTTTAATATGGCCAGCCCCAACTCTTTTGCAGTATCAGAATTGCCAACTGAAAAGCAATTGTACGGTGTTTTTGCTGATTTAAGGTTCTCTTATAAAAACCAGTTCTTTTTAAATGTGACTGGAAGAAATGACTGGACCTCCACTTTATCTAATGATAATAACTCCTTCTTCTATCCTGCAGTTGCCGGAGGTTGGGCATTTACAGAATCATTAGGATGGGATGACAGTCCTATATTACCTTATGGTAAGTTGAGAGTTTCATGGGGAAAAGTGGGTAATGATGCTCCTTTCGGAAAAACCACTAAAATAACCTATTACCAGGCAAGGGTAAGGGATGGTTGGACTACTCCAAATGGTGTCATTTATCCGGCATTTGGTCAAAACTCCTTTATCCCAAATTCCCTTCTTGGAAATCCTGACCTAAGACCTGAATTTACCACCACTTTTGAAGTTGGTGCTGATTTAAGATTCTGGGATGGAAGAATTACGGCTGATATCACCTATTACAATGCCTTGACTGAGGATATTATCCTTGAAGTTGATATTCCAAGATCAAGTGGAAAACTTTCCAGAGCCCAAAACTCCGGTGAAATTGAAAACAAAGGAGTTGAAATTGCGCTGAATGCCAATATAATTAGATCTCCAAGTAGTTTTAATTACGATATAGGGGTGAATTTTACCAAATATACCTCTACTGTAAATAAACTTGCAGAAGGACTTGAAGTAATTACCATTGACCCATTTGGAACACAAAGAATTCAGGCAGGTGAATCTTATGGTATATTCTATGGTACCAGGTTTTTGAGAAATAATGAAGGTAAGGTAATTATTGACCCCACCGATGGAATGCCTTTAGAAGCGCCTACTAGTGCTAAAGTAGGAGATCCTACTCCTGATTTCTTGCTTGGGTTTAGAAACACATTTACTTATAAGGGTTTATCACTTTCTTTCTTACTTGACTTTAGAAAAGGTGGAGATATTTATAATGGTACTTCTGGTGTTTTGAACAATTTTGGTGTGAGTACCCAAACATTGGATAGAAATGAGACCGTAGTTTTTGATGGTGTATTAAGAGATACAGGCTTGGATGATGCCAACGGAGTACAAATTGGTGGAGAAGTAAATAATATTGAAGTTGTAAAAGGTGGTACGGATGGTGGTACCAATTACTACCAAAATTATGGATTTGTTGGTTTGGATGAGTTAAGTGTTCAGGATGGCTCATGGGTAAGGTTAAGGGATTTGACTATTTCTTATAACTTCCCAAGTTCTATGTTTGAAAATAATTTCATAGAAAATCTAACCATAGGATTTACAGCAAGGAACTTATTCCTGATTACAGATTATACAGGTATTGACCCTGAAACTAACCTGACTGGTGATGCCAGTAATGTATTGGGATATGATTACTTCAATAATCCAAATACAAAAAGTTATGGGGTAAACCTTAACTTATCTTTCTAAGTCCACATTTTCTTTAAAATTCAATAGAAGGTTTTATTCTTCTTATAAAATATATCATACTATGAAAAGAATATTGAAAATAAAGTTTTTAGTTATCTTTCTTTCCTGCTGGATATTTTCCTCCTGCGAGTTTGATGACAATATAAACGTAAATCCCTCCACACCTGCAGATGTAACCATTAATGCCATTTGGCCAGCCGCTCAAACCGGAATTGCCTGGGTAATAGGTGGAGAGATGGTAAGAATTAATGGTATTTTGGTACAGCATTTTAATGGCATTAATGCCCAGCAGGCCGATAATACCGAATACCTGATCAGAGATGCAGATATGGATGGCATGTGGAGAAGAATGTATCACGATTCGTTAAATCCTTTGGCTGATATCATTAAAAAGTCAAATGAACAAGATAGCCCACATAATAGAGGCAGAGCAAAAATATTATTGGCTCTTGGTCTTGGAAATTTCACAGATGGTTTCGGTGATATTCCATATGTGGAAGCTTTTCAGGCAGATGATGGATTATTAGCACCTACCTACGATAATCAGCAAAATGTTTACAATACCATTAATACTTTATTGGATGAAGGAATTGCGGATTTGGAAGGTCCTGGAGGCACATTAGGGCAGGGACCAGATCAGATATATGGCCAGAATTTAGGCCTTTGGGTAAAGGCAGCGAAGTCTTTAAAGGCAAGGTATGCCCTTCATCTTGAAAAGAAAAATGGAAACCAGGCTTTTGAAGATGCACTGGCATTGTTACCAGAAGGTATTTCCTCAAATGCAGAGGACTTCGAACTTTACTTTGGAACGGCCACAAATGAGCCAAACCCACAATATCAGTTTACCCAGGACAGAGCGGGAAATGTAGAAATGGGAGCATTCTTTGTGGATTTAATGGTAAGTCAAAATGATCCCAGAACTGAATTTTTCAGACAAGTTGATGATAATAGTAGTGTAGTTTTTGCTCCTGGTAGTTATTACACAACCATCAATAGCCAGGTCGTATTTATGAGTTATGTGGAGGCTAAATTTATTGAAGCTGAAGCACATCTAAGGAAAGCTACTCCAGATTTAGCGGCTTCTGAGGCTGCCTTTAAAGCCGCTGTGGCTGCCTCTATCCAAAAAATCACAGAGGCTTCAGATGATACTTATGTAGACACCTATGCGACTTATGCCGGGCTTACCACTCCAGAAGAAAGGCTTGAGAGATTGATGACGGAAAAATATATTGCCATGTACTCTCAGGGAATAGAATCCTGGACGGATTATAGAAGGACTGGATTCCCAGTCCTTACTCCTAATCCTAATGGTTCTAATGGATTTAATTTGAATGGGGAAATCCCAAGAAGGCTGCCATATCCGCAAACTGAGGTGGACTTAAATCCCCAAACCCCTATAACTTCTCCAAATCTTCAGACTCCGGTTTGGTGGGATGAATAATTTATAGTGGCAATAAGAGTAAAAAAAGGCAATCCCGAAAGATTGCCTTTTTTATTGCTATGGCGTGACATATTCATTGATTAACTTTTCGGTTTTAGCATTTTCCACTTTATTGATAATTCTTTCTGATTCTTGTTTGTCTCTGACAACTTTTGCAACTGTAAAACAAGAAGAGACTGTAAATAAATACGACATGGCAAAAAAGCCTTTTACTGCAAGAGTGGTATCCAGTAAATAAAGCCCTGCTACTGTTCCAATGAAAGATATCCCAAAGGAAATCCAGGCCATTGTGTAAAATGCTTTAGTGTTATTGTGCTCATATAAAACCGTATTTTGCATAGTTCCAGTATTAGAGTGAAAATTCTTTTTAACGGTTTCATGGCTATAAAGTTTTTTATACTTTAACAATATACCGACTTGCCTCTAATAAATTTTTGGCCACATATTTTGCAATGGTTTCCGTATTTGAATGAGTTATTCGAACACCTTTTATACCCAGTTTTTCAGCGGGTATAAGGTCCCGTTCTTTATCTCCAATCATCCACGATTTTGAGGGATCAATTTTAAACTTAGCAATGGCCTTCTCAAACATTAAAGAATCCGGTTTTCTGGTAAGGCTTTCTGTTTTTAGGGGATGATGAGGGGAAAAATACATTTCGTCAATAGCATGATCACATGCCTGCTGAAGTTTTTGATAACAGGACAAAACCTCATCGGCAGAATAAATTCCCTTGGCAATCCCGGCCTGATTAGTAATGATGATTAAAAGATAGCCTGCCTTTTTAAATATCTGCAAGGCCTCAGGAACCCCGGTTTCTAATTGGAAATCCCTTAGATTATAAGTGTATTCCCCTCTTTCAACATTTAAAACACCATCCCTGTCCAGGAATATACATTGTTTCATCTTAGTTTTTTAATTTTAAAAAAATATTAAGCGTCTATTTAGGACAATTATTTAGAATTCAACTATATTTAATTAATATAAATTAAACCTGCAAAATAAAATTATTCCCTATAATTGGGTGCATACCAAAAATATTTTTTAAATTATCTTTAAAAATACCTTGGTCCAGTTGTTTTTTTTAATTTTTAGTAGGAAGTAATGGACAAGGATGAAAAATATTAGCAAATATTTTAAGCTATTGTTACAAAATTAAATTGTGATTTTAGCTTAAAAAGAAGTTGTCTAAAGTTCTGGTTTAATTGCGAAAATGAAAGTTTTTTGCCTAAAGTAAAACTTAAAACAATTTCAGGATTAAAAAAACCGATAACCAATACATTTAAGTATGATAGATATTATTCCTTCCCTTTCGGTGATAGGGGGAAAGTGTGTGAGACTTTCCCAAGGCGATTATAAAAACAAAACAGTTTATGATGAAAGCCCTATTGATATTGCGAAAAAGTTTGAAGATAACGGAATCACCAAAATACATTTAATCGATCTTGAAGGCGCGAAAGCAGGTAGAGTAATAAATTACGATATCCTTGAATTAATTTGTGGCCATACCAATTTGGAAGTAAATTTCGGAGGAGGAATAAATACCGATGGTGACATCAATAAAGTATTTGAGTATGGGGCAAAAATGATAACAGTAGGGAGTTTGGCCATCAAAAATAAAAATCTATTTACCTCATGGTTAATCTCTTATGGCAGACAAAAGGTAGTATTAAGTGCAGATGCGCTCGATAGAAAAATCCAAATTAAAGGCTGGCAAAAAAAGACAGATATTGATCTTCTGGATCATATAGAATATTATTTTGAAAGGAGTATTCAGTACGTTAAATGTTCGGATGTTTCCAGGGATGGGTTACTTCAGGGATCGTCAATTGATATTTATAAGGATATTTTAAAAAAATTCCCCGAACTGAAACTTTTTGCCAGTGGAGGGGTCTCCAGCCTTGATGAAATTAAAGCTTTGGAAGAGGTAGGAGTGCATGGCGTAATAGTGGGAAAAGCGATATATGAAGAGCAAATTACACTAAGTGAAATCCATCAATTTTTCGCGAAATAATAGAATCATACCTATTTATAAAAATTTATTCGATTAAAAAATTTTGTTTTTAACTTTTTTTTAACCAAAAAATTCTTAAAATTTGTTTCTATCTTGCAAGAGAACAATTTTTATTGTTAAAATGATGTTTTGGATATTATTTTTTGATTTTATTCAAAATCCGACTAATTATCAATCGTATTTAAAATTAAATTAAGAAGAAAATGAGTTCACCTATTAAACTAGATCAGACCGATCGAAAAATTCTTAACATCTTGCAAAAGCATGCTAAGATAACTAATGCCCAACTTTCAAAGGATATCGATTTATCTCCCGCGCCAACTTTGGAGAGGGTGAAAAAATTGGAAAATTCCGGTATTATTGAAAGTTATCATGCCAAGTTAAATGGTCATTTGTTGGGACTTAATATTTACGCTTTTGTAAGTGTAAAATTGAAAAATTACAACAAAAAGAGCCATAATTCCTTCATCAGTAAAATTGAAGATATTGATGAAGTAATTGAAAGTCATAGTGTTACTGGAAAGGGCGATTATTTGCTCAAAGTAGTAGCCAAGGATGTAAGTGCTTACGAAGACGTGGTACGAGATAGAATCAGTGCCATAGATGATGTAAGTAGCTTAGAATCAATGGTAATCCTTTCTACCTCCAAGGATAGTAAAGTGATTCCTGTACCATAAGGTTTAGGCAATGTTAAAATAGAGCTGGTTGGGATATAACCAGCTTTTTTTATGCCATAGAATCAACTCTTTTGTACTTTTCTTTAAAATTCAGGCTATTGGTAAATCCAAATCTTTTGAAAGATTCATCATCGTAGGCATTGGCAGCCTCTTCAGGAGTCTCAAAAACTCCCAGGTATATTCGTTTGCCTTTGTCATATAATACGGCCCTGAATTTATTTCCATCTTTTGAAACCCCTCTATAGCCTTGTGAGCAGTTTTGTTCACGTCTTAGTTCTGCCATAGTGGCCCAGTTAATATTATCGATTCTGCAATCAAGCTTTTTCCCATTCTTCATTCTTACAAAAAGTTTTTTATTGGATTGAGGAGGTTCAATAAAAATATCTGCAAGCAATTTATGCATATAAAGTGTATTGATCCTTCCAAACCGGGTAAATTGTAAAACTGCATATCCTGCAGAATGAAGTCTCCATCCTTTGTCAAGGCCTTTTCTTTTTAAATAGCTAAAACCTTTCCGACATAGTTTTACCTTTTTGTCTGAATTTGCGAGCAAGAGATTCATTAAAGGGAAATTTAATTTGGAAAAAAAATACTTTTATGGTAAAAAATTAAATTAATAAAAAACAAGCCGTTTTGTGTTGAATTATTGATGTGGGGTTTTGTTTAGTAATATTAAGTGTTTTTTTTTACTAAAAAAAGAATATCCTGAAATAAATTTCTTGTTAAAGCAAATTTAATGATTAATTAATGCATGTTTAAGGATCTATTTTGTTTGGTTTATTTTAGAAATGATGGAATTTTTGTGTTTGTTTTTGGTGAGAATTTTATAGTGAAAAGGATTAGCAGAGAAAGATAGTAGATAAATGCGTGGTATTTATTGTTAAATTCTTAGTTTTGGATTTGCATTGGAAGATAGTTTGCTGTTGAATTCTAAAAGATAGTGCTTATTTTATATTTTTTGTATTGAAATATAAGATTAAGTACAAAATTTTTACAATTCTTAAAAACATTCTGTCGTTCATAAAAAGTTAGCAAACTTTTTGTTTTAATTTTTTAAGATCTTTTTACTTTATTTGTAATTATTTAATTGAAAAGAAAGGGTGTTTAACAAATTACTGTTATCTTGAGCCCAAATTTTAACTAATAATATTTATTATTCAATCAGATTATCCATACAAAAAACTTTGAAATGAAAAGAGTAAAATTTTTATTGCTTTCCCTTGTTGCCGGGTCCCTTTGGTTTTTATCAAGCTGTGGTGGAGATGACCCAGATGACCCTCAACCAACGAGCGTAAAGTTTACGGTTACTTCTGCTACCAAGGATGGAGCAGCAATTGATGCTTCAAGTTATACAATTACTTTTAACTTTGATGCTGAAGGAAACCCTAATGGTTATACAGCAACAGGAAGCAGTAACCTAACTCCAACTACCGCAAATTCAGGAACTTTTAGCGTAGCGAGTGGTATCATTACATTTTCCGCTGGAGGAACTTCAAGAAGTGTAAATGGAACTGTAAGCGCGTCTACCAAATCTTTAACCTTAGATTATACACTAACTAAGATCGATGATGGTGTTTCTGCCGATGATGCAGGGGATTACAGATATGAAATGGCTGCTCAATAGATTTTATTTTTGCAGCAAAAAAAACAGGCTCAAGTAATTGAGCCTGTTTTTTTTATATGAAGTTGTCTAAGATTTTGTCTAAAATTTAATTTTTTAAGCCAAAATCTGCCATTCGCAGCAGAAAGGTTATACTTTAGACAATTTCTATACTCCCCAATTTTATTCCATTCATGAATATTCAGCTATTTGATAATTTGTTTTAAGGAATATACTATTTTTGTCTTTTTTACATTCAATTCTATAGGAATTATCTTACCAAATAATCAGTTTAATATTGTTGGAAAGTGTAGAAAGAATTAAAAATACCAGGGTTTAAATCAAAGAAAAACCTTTGAAGCTTGGGAAATGTTATTGGCGTTCTTAAAATACAAGGACTAAGGAGAAAAAATTCATAACTTTATTTGACTTAAAAGTGTCTAGTACATTGATAGAAGAATTACTGAAGTAGATGATTTTTTTAAGATGAAGTCCAAAATTTAATTTAATGGGTAGGTATTTCAATTTTATATTTTTTTTAGGAGTATTATGGTGCATTTCATCATGCAGCAAGCGTACTTGCCCCACTTACCTAACCACCTTTCAATTCGATAAAAAAGCCCCGAATCAATTTTTTGCTTATTTTAAAGCTGAAGAAACTACTGAAGATGAAACAATAGAAAGTGGCGTGTTTTCTTCGGATTCTTTCCTTGCACCAGATGTGGATATGGAAGAAGAAAGCGCAATTGAAGAGAATGACACCTTGAAAAATGCTTTTGGTATATTGGTGTTTGAATATGGTGAAGAACCTTCTGATACAGATATTATGAAGGGAGTAACCAGAAATAAACATGGAATAATAAAGAAGGGAGATGGCTTTTTGAGTAATATTTTCCCAAAGAAAAAAAGAAGGTATTCCAACAGACCAAGGATGGTGAGTATGAAAAATCCACGACCATTTAAAAAAGTTAAAGGAGAAAGCGAAAGTGATTCCACACACCAAATGGTCCAAAAAAAGGAACCGCCCAAGAATACAGATCAATATATGTATGAACTGGAATTTGGGAATCCTGATGCAGTGAAGGATTCTATACCACCGGAAAGTGCTGAAGGAGACATAGAAGAAGAAAATACTGAGGAACTTGAGACTGTAGAGGGAACAGATAAAGATGGAAATAAAAGTAAAAAATCCAAAAAGAAAAAGAAGAAGAAAAAAGACAAAAAGGCTGCAAAAGAATCCAAGGTAAAACCAAAGAAAGAAAAAAAGTCAAAGAAAAAAACTAAGGAAAAGGGATTAAAATCAGAGGATATTTTTGAGGAGGATGTTTCAGAGGATGGGGCTTAGGTTTAGGAATTTTACAGAAAAAGGAAAAGGATGTCAGTTTTGATCATCCTTTTCCTTTTTCTAAGATTATTTGATCCTGGCAAAATCAATCAGATCTCCACTTCCTGATTTTTGAATGATTTTCTGGGTTTAAGGTTTAAGGTTTGGAACATTTCTTTGTCTTTATCTACCTCAGGATTTGGTGTGGTAAGTAATTTTTCACCTGCGAAAATAGAATTTGCACCAGCTAAAAAACAAAGAGCTTGTTCCTCGGTATTCATTTCCAATCTGCCAGCAGAAAGTCTAACCATTGCCTTAGGCATTATGATCCTTGCTGTAGCGATCATTCTTAGCATATCCCAAACCGGTACTCTTTCCTGATTTTCCATTGGAGTCCCTTTCACTGCAACCAGGGCATTCACAGGAACAGATTCCGGATGCTCGGGTAGGGTAGATAAAGTATGGAGCATCCCAATCCGATCGGTTTCCTGTTCTCCTAATCCTATGATTCCACCTGAACAAACCGAAATTTTAGCATTTCTTACATTCTCCAAAGTGTCTAACCTGTCAGCATAATTTCTGGTGGTAATTACATCCCCATAATGCTCCTCACTGGTGTCGAGATTGTGGTTGTAGGCATAAAGTCCTGCATCTTTTAATTTCTGAGCTTGCTCTTCCGTAAGCATTCCAAGGGTACAACATACTTCCAGCCCCATTTTATTGATGCCTTTTACCATATCCAACACTCTTTCAAAGTCCCGGTTATCTCTTACTTCTCTCCATGCAGCTCCCATACAAAACCTGGTACTTCCATTGGCCTTTGCCTCTTCCGCATTTTTGATTACAACATTAGTAGGTAGTAATTTTTGCGTCTCTACCTCAGTGTGATACCGTGCTGCCTGAGGACAGTAACCACAGTCTTCGGGACAGCCTCCGGTTTTAATGGATAGAAGTGTACAAACCTGTACTTCCTGTGGATCGTGATATGCTCTGTGAACTGAACCTGCTTTATAAATAAGTTCCAGAATTGGGGTATTAAAAATTTCCGCAATTTCATCTCTGGTCCAATCATTTCGAATGATAGCCTCCATCTTTTAGGTTTTGAGTTAAATGTAAAGTGAAATTCCGACAAAATTAAGAATTCGGATAATGACTACAAGAGATTTTCCTTTTTTAACCATTTTATGGAATCTTCTAAAATCTGGTCAACAGGAATTTTTTTGAATCCCAGATTTTCTTTTGCTTTTGAATCATCGGCTTCAAGGTCCTCTAAAAGTAGCTGGTATTTTTCGGGTGTCAGTAATGGCTCATTCTTATTTATCCAGCTTACTAATGTATCTTTCCATAGGGCAATTTTTAATAAAAAAGCAGGAGTAACCTGTTGGGAAATCTTCTGATTAAATTTTTCCTGTAAAATATTTACAACTCGTTTAAACGAATTTTTTTCCCCTGCCATAATATAGTTTTCCCCGGTCACTCCATTTTCAAAAGCTGAAATATGAGCTTTGGCAACTTCTTCCACATGGCAAAACCAACCATTTGCCGGAGGAATGCCTGGCAGATTATTGTGATATACCGTTTGAATGAGTTGCACCCAATTGTGTTGATCAAATGGTCCCATGATATGACAAGGGTTTAATATTACGGCATCAAGTCCCTTTTCAGCAGTAGCTTTTTTAATAATTTCTTCAGCTTGAAATTTGGTTATAAAATAATTGATATTGCTATCCATTGCATTTGAAGGAGTATTTTCATCAATTACTCCATGATGAAAACCATAAGCAGCAATGGAAGATGTGTGAATAAACCTTTTGGCTTTTTTTTCCAAGGCTACTTTCACCATATTTTCAGTTCCTTCCACATTAATTTTTGTTTGGCTATCATTATTTTTTGCCCAAAGGTTTGTGCTTGCCGCTACATGAAAAATGGCATCTGGATTTTCAGGGATCCCATTTCTCAGGGAATCAATATCTGTAATATCACCTGGGATTAACTCGATTTCCAAATTCTTGAGATACTTTAGAGAAGATGAGGGTCGATGTAAAGCAAATACTTTCCAATCTTTTTTCTGTAATTCTCTGATGAGATTTATTCCCAGGAATCCTGTCCCTCCTGATACAAATGCGATTTTGTCCATTAGTAAAAAATTGGATGTTAGTAAAACTCTAAAATAAGGAAAATTTATAATTTTTGTAAATTTCAATAAAAATTGAAAGTTTTGAAACAAAAATAATCTACTCTCGTTTTTAACTAAACAAACTTCAATGAAAATAGCATGAAAAAAATAGAAAAGATTATTATTCCGGGAGGATCGGGTTTTTTAGTGCATATTATGATCGATGCTGACCCACCAGAATTTTTATATTGATCCACCATAATTATGATATTGACCCATCTATAGGATTGAATTAGTGACGGGTCAATATGATCATAATGATGATCATGACCCTTTTAAGTTGGAGGGGTCACAATAATCATTATGGCGATGGTGACCCCCTTTTAAGCTCTGATAGTTTAGCGTTTGCAGTAAGTAACCAAAAAACTGCGAATACAATGGCTGGTAAACTACTAGATATGAGCAAAATAAAACAGATCATCAGATTGAGAGAAAAGGG
>NZ_KB903474.1 GCF_000379765.1 Flexithrix dorotheae DSM 6795 | reverse complement strand
TTACCCCGGAGCCATCGTTGGCTGTTGCAGTTACAGTCACTATGCCATTTGAAACAGCTGTTAATAAACCCCTACTGTCAATAGTAGCTTCGCCTGTGCCATTTGTCACACTCCAGGTATAGGTGGTATCATCAGCGTTGGCAGGCAGTACCGTGGCTTCCATTTGTAGTGTTCCTCCTTTTGTAGTAATGCTAGTTGCTCCCCCTTGTCCCTGTACAGAGATGGAATTGACCAAAACATCTAATACAACAGGACTAGCAGTGTTTAATAATTCGCTTTCGGCATTACCATAAAAGATAGATTCTATATTGTATTCCTCAGTGTAGATAACTGCTTCGAAACCTACGAATTGAATATCATTATTTGCTGTTACTCCAATGTTTGCAATAGAAGCATAACCATTTTTTTCAATCTTTTTAACATTGTTCCAGTTCCCTACAGAGTCGATTATTGCAATAAGCGGATTGGAATTTGAAGAGGAAGCATTCAGAGAGATATCGCCAAATGAAACATCACCTTTGAAATCCCCACCTACAGCTATAGTACCATTATTGGTTACAGCTAAAGAGTGAATTCTGGAACGGGTACCCCCATCAATAGTTTTAAGCATGGTCAGGCTTCCCTCTGTATCATATTCAGCAACAAAACCAGAACCATTGGACACTGAAGTATTGGTATCGTACGATAAGTCAGTATCGGTATCGAAATCGACATTGTTACCTGAAAAATACCCAGATATATAAACATGTTCATCGCCATCAATGGCAATGTCAGTAACTTCATTGGATGAAGTTGAACTAATGGTTTTTACCCACTCTACATTTCCTGAGGCATTGCATTTTAAAACAAATACATCTGTATTTTGTGGAGCAAATTCAAAGAATCCTTGACTTTCAATATAAACAGGCATTTCACTGTTCTTAAATAAAGATAGTCCTTGCTCTGTACCAGTTTTATTGGCAGAAAACGAACCTGCTAAGTACATATTCCCAGTTGGGGCTAAACATACATGCAAATTTGAAAACGTACCTCCACCGATACCCTTTACATCTATAAAATCTCCATTGCTGTTGTAACGTGCTACAAACCCCAAACGTAAAAACTCGCCTTGGATAATATCACGATTATCCGAGTACTCATTGCTAGTGTCAAAGTCAATATTAGCACCGGTGAAACCTCCCACATAGCCGGTAGCCCACACATCATTATTAGTATCAATAAAGAGACTAAAGCTTCGATCTGTATAATCGTCTTTTACTTCTCTATACCAGAGCATTTTTCCTTCTGGGGAATATTTTATTAGGAAAGCATTATGGTTATCTTCAGAAAAATCATTCCCATAAGAAGTTGAAATAATCGAGTTGCTCTCTGGATGTTCCGGGTCTAAATCCACCTTTTGCAATGTACCAACGTCAATGGTCGCCAAAACGTAAATATTATTTTCACTATCTACTTTTACATCACTTGCATAATCATTGCTATAATTGCCTTCTTGGGAAAAGTTCCCTCCAATACCTTTTAAGAAAACTACATTGTTATTACTGTCGTATTTTACAATAAAAATATTGGAATTTTTGTCAGATGAAAGGGTTTCATCTGTCCCAAAATCTACATTTAATCCATCAAATCCACCTACAACTATTTTATTTCCATCGCTATCGGTTACCAAGCCGGATTGAAGAAATCCATATAAATTAATGTAATCTTTGTTCCAATTGATAGATTGAGTTGTATTTACAGTTAAATCTTGTGCATTTAAGCTTATTGATATGAATGAAAATGTTAGTAGTAATGTTGTTTTCATGAATAATTCTGTGTCTTAAAATATTTAAATTCTATTTAGATATCGGTTTTCAATTTTCTGTAGCGACTGCCTGAAGATATTACTGTCTTTCATATTGCGAGCTGTAACTAAGGCTCCTTGAATTTCGATCAAAGTTTGCAGTGCATGTTCATATGCCACATCTTCTTGAAAATTCAAAGCGAGTCCAACCTTTTTAAAATTAGTTATCCATGATTGCATTCCACCGTTGATTTGTTCGGCAAAGAGATCCAAACCTGCCTGCATCGATAAAGCTCTATAGATACAAGTTTGCTTTCCTCCAGTATACAGAACACTGATTTGACACAAGGCATTCTTCAATCTATCCTCGGCAGGCAAAGTTTCATCTTGCAAAACAGAAAAAACGTTTTCTTGAACCCAATTATTTACATTGCGTAAAACAGCTTCAGCCATCCCTTGCTTACCTTTCGGAAAACGATGGTATAAACTGGCTTTCTTTAAACCTGTTACCTCGGCTAAATCCGTAAGGCTAGCACCTTCGTAGCCTTTCTCGCGAAAGACTTTTGTCAAGCCTTCCAATATATCTTTTTCCAATACCTTTTGTGGCCTCATGGCTCAAATGTAGAGAAAATAATTTTTTTACCAAACGTTCGGTAAAATTATAAAAACCTTCTTAATTTTAACCTTTTATCAGTTATTCATGATAGACTGTTAAACCATCACCTTCGCATCTTCAAGATTATTTCCAGTTGCCTTGCTGTTATATTTTTATGTATTTAGAGGTGGCTCATATTCAATTTTGGTGGATTGGGGAAGTAAGTCAAAAAAGTGACTTTTATAAAAAAACCGTATCAATAAATATGATACCATTAGCTTTATTTCCCAGTAAAGATGCTTTTATTTTGAAGGGGTTTGATCGATATTCCACTACTTCTACTTTGAGAATCAGTTTGCAACTATCCAAATCAATATGTAATTGTCCGGTGTACGATCGTTCAAGTGATTCAGTACATAGTATTTATGATAGAACCGTAAAAGATTTACCCTGGAACGACTATGGGTTAGTTTTTTTATTGAAGGTAAGAAAACACCCTTGAGTAATGATTTAATTGCTATAGTTAGCTAGCCATTTTTCTTTTATATCTGCTCTAGCGTTGATGAATTCAATGTCAGTACCATGTGCAATTGCATCAAGAGGACAGCGCAGTGGTCTAGTACCTTTTTCCATCTCTACTAACTTCAAAATACCATCAGCAATGGTTTGTGGATTCATGTCAAACTCCTGCATTTTCCCAAATAATCCAGCACCAATGGACTTAAACATGTGAGTAGCTTGGGTCATCTGCTGCTGCAATACTGTCTTTGTCAGCGCCAGTACCATACTTATGTAATCAGCAATTTAGTACCACCAAATTTTAGCAATTGTAAATCATCACTTTACAAATAATAAAAATGAATACTGAAATGTAAATTAGCTACAAAAAACGTTACTCCAAACAAAATCACCCCCCACCAAAAAAGCTCTTCTGCAAGCAAGAAAAATATTGAAATTACACAGCGTTTTTTCCGGACCTAACCCCCATTAAGTTTGTTCAACACAAGAAAAAATTCAGTGGGATCCCCAGGACCCACATGAATTTGATCCCTTATTATTACCAACAGGTTTTTATAGATTAGTGTTACTTCCACAAATTATAATCCCTACATTTTCACCCTTATATTTTGCCTTATTCTCAAGCAAAGCTGCAATTCCTACTGCTGCTGAGGGTTCGGCTATTATTCCTAAATGTTGGTTTATTAATTTCATACCTTCTTCTATTGATTTATCCTTTACAAGGATTGTATCATCAACAAGGTGTTTCAAGTCCTTAATAGCTTGTTTCATTGGTAACCTTACAGCAATTCCATCTGCGATAGTGTTTGTTGTATCATAACAGACATATCTATTTTGCCTTATTGATTCAATTAAAGCAGGAGCTCCTTCTGATTGAATTGCGACTACTTGTGTGTTAGGACTATATTCTTTCATTATTCTTGAAATTCCTGTAAACATAGCTCCGTCTCCCAATGCAATTAATAAAACATCTAATTCATATGGTAATTTTAATAATTCTAAGCCAAGTGTTCCAGCTCCTTCCAAGGTTTCAATATCTATAGTATCTTCTACAAACCGAGCATTTATTTTTGTAGCTTGCTCTCTACCTTTTGCTTTAGCAGTATCAAAGTCTTTTCCTGATAGTTCAACAGTAGCTCCTAATGAGCGCATCATTTCCAATTTGAAAGGGTTTACAAATTCACTTGCATGAACTGTAACTTTAATATCTCTTTTTTTGCAAGAAAAAGCCATTGCTTGTCCAAAATTCCCCGCACTTGCACATACCAAATGTTTATATCCTTTTGATTTAGAAACTAAAACTTCTGCACCTCTTCCTTTGAAGCACCTTATTGGGTTTATTGTTTCTATTTTGACAGTAAGATTCAAACCGAACAATTTACTTAAACCAGGATTTATATATTGAGGTGTATTCAAGAATACCTCATCAATTAATTCCACAGAATCTTTTATGTTTTCGATTGATAGTCTATGATTTTCTAATGTCATTTCTGTAATTGTTGGTAACCGCACGGCTATGGCAAGTGCGAAGTTTTGAAACCGAACCTTTGTTTGCCAGAGCGAATGTTATTTAGTTGTAGTATCTTCTTTTTTAAGCTCTCAGCCCACATTTCCTATAGCCGATGTGTGTGCCTTGAATGGTGAATATAGCTCAAGGAATTGAGTAATCCAAAGGGTGAGAGCCGCAGTGGAACTGTCCCGTAAGCGGGGGAGTCGTTACCCTAAGCTAAGCAAGTGGTAAGGTTGTCAGGGGTGACCCTGGAACTGATGTCACAGGGACCCCTGCCGGCAGAGGTCATAGTAGTTGGGGTAACGAGCCAATTGCAATGGCATTAGGAATTATTTACACACTCAATATGTAAAGAAATGGACTAAGTTGAATTTGATTCGTAAATCAGAAAAGTACGGGTACACTAAGAAATTTATCAATGAATCTAATTTTTTAACCTAATGCTTTCTATTATGAAATTTAGATATTTTTTCCCTCTCATCTTTATTTTCTCTATCTCCTCTAGTTTTAAGCAAAAATCCCTTGATTTATCGGAATTTTCCAAAAAACAAGAACAAGAAGAATTTAATGATAGAGTCCTCGCTAAACTCAGAGTATTAGAGGATTATTTTAAAATGCTCTCAGATAAAAACATCAAAGATGAGAAAGCTGATGAGGTTATTGATGCTGTTTTAAATTTATTTATAGAAGATGCCTTAGTGGAGGTTTCTTCTTTTAACCAGAGTGAAGTGCAGCAATTCAAAATTACCGAGTACTGTGAAAGGCTTAAATTATTTAAATATTCTAAAGTGAAAATTGCCTGGACCAATATTTCTTATATAAGTGATCTTAAAAGAAATAATGATGGTAATTATTATGGTACCGTGGATTTAGAACAAAAATTTGAAGGATATAATGCTGAAGGTCAAAAAGTTTTTTCTGATAAAATAGAAAAGAATATAACAGTAGTTGTAAAATCCTTTGATAAATATGTTATAAAAGGTAGAGAAGATACATTTTGGTATATTTATTTCGGTGACATCGGTGTTGAAGAGACAAAATGATATAGGTATAAATTAAAGTTAACTAGGGTTCGACATCATGTCGAACAGTAACCCAACCAAAGATTTTATTATTCTTTATTGGTGAAAATAATTTAAAGCAGGTTCAACCATTATTAGTCTATAATTACCAAACAATCACCTGCTGTATGAAAAACACCTTATTGCTTTTAGTTGTATCATTATAATGACAATATCCTGTGCCAATAATAATGAAACTTTCGGAACTATTTCCATAAAAGTTATAAATGAGAATGGCAAGAATCCAAATTGTTCCTTTGATGGATATTTCCGGGACGCATCCCAGAATAAAGGTTTATCTGATTTCCTCCTGTATTTTGATTTTGTACCTGGAACTATTGTAGAAAATGGAGAGGCTAATAATTTCACCTTCGAAAAGGTATTTCCTGGTACTTATGAATTTGAAATAGAATTTTCCTGTGCTACTAAAACATTTATGGTTAATTATGAAGGAGGTAATTACTTTACTGATTTAGTGATTGAGGATTGTCCGGAAGAACCTTCTGTGTTTATGGCGAGTACTTTTACCTTACATTTTTGGAAAGCATAGCCATAATTCCGACAAAGAAAACATTAGGTTTGTTCAACACAAGAAAAAATTCAGTGGGATCCCCCGGCACCACCTAAATTTGGTCCCTTATTATTGTGCGTTCGTATTTTTTTACGTTAAATTTATGTCGTTATTTGTTCTCCGTGATACATATTGTGAAACATTTCAGCCAATTTTGAAGGTTCTTCTTTCCAAGCGTTAAACATTCCAAGTCCCATTTCGTCTGGAACAATATCTAATTCTCCTGCTTCTACTTTATTTAAAATTATTGTTGCAATTCCGTCTGGTACAGGCATATCCCAATTGCTACCTTTGTTCATATCTGTATCAATTGCTCCTGGATTTATGGCGTGAACAGTTATTCCTTTTTTGGCGAGTTCTATTCTTACTGAAAGTGTAGCGGAATATAAAGCTGTTTTCGATGCTGAATAACCTGCAATTGAGGGAAGTGGTGAGTAAGCGACAATAGAAACTATATTAACGATTTTGGCAGGTGCGTTTTTTTCTAAAATGGGTGCAAATGCTCGCATCATACTTATAGTACCATAATAGTTGACATTCATATCGTTTTTCACAGCACTAATTTCTCCTTCTAAAATATTCCCTTGACTTAAAATTCCTGCATTATTAATCAGAACTTCTACGTCTTTTGTTTGTTCCGCTACTTTTAAAATTTGAGTATTATCTGTAATCTCCAATGCTAATGGTACAACTCTTTCGTCTCCAAAATCTGGCATTTTACTTAAATCTCTGGAAGTAGCATATATTTTTCCCGCTCCTTTTTCTAATGATGATTTTACGAGTGATTTCCCAATTCCTCTATTTGCTCCTGTAATTAGAATTACTTTGTCTTTCAATGATTGCATATTTTGTTATTTTGTTTAATAATTATGATGCAATAATACATTGACGATTGAGCTTGTGAAACCCGATACTTGCGGTATTAAATCTCGATAGTTCTAAAGGTTAAATTTATTCTCGGGCTTTGTACTTTTTTTGTTGGTGGTAATCGGTGAAGCCAATTTGTTTGTGTTTTCCCTTTCATAACCAACAAACTGCCTTTTTCTAAATGGATGGAAACTGTTTGTTTTGTTTCTTTATGTTTAAATAAAAATTTACGTTCTGCTCCAAAACTTAATGAGCCAATAGCACCGTTTTTTTTCAAATCTTTTTCTCCGTCACTATGCCAAGCCATTCCTTCATTTCCATTGTGATATAAGTTAAGTAAACAAGAATTGAATTTTTCTCCTGTTTTATTTTCTATTATTTCTTTGAGTTCTAAAAGTTCTTTAGTCCAAGGTAAAGCCGATTTAGTGGTTTTTGAATAGGTGTAATCAAATGGTTTATCTCCATACCAAGCTACTTTGCGTTTGGTAATAATTTTTTTGCCGAAAATGATTGCTTTGTCATTATCCCATTGAATATTTGTAAACAACTTATCGAAATAACGCTGAGCTTTTTTCAGGTTCATTATTGCTCCATAATAATTTACTTCTCCGTCAAAAGGTAAGATATTGGTGTTTTTGGCAGTATTAAATAAGTCCATTTTTCCAAATTTTATAGTCGGTTCGTAAACAATGTCCGCAAGGTCTAAGTCCAAGTTCTTTGGCTTGTTCGATAGTTTTGAAAAAAACACGGTTTTTGGGTTTCATTCTTTTGCCTGATTTGCATTGTAGAGTTCCGTAAATTTTCAGATTGAAATTACCACCAAAAACAATTTCTTTACCTTTTATTTTTTTATAAAGTTCGGCATTATCAATATCTGTGCATATTTATCATTTTTTTAGCTGTTTGCATCATGAAATATAACACCTAAAGTATGTCGTTCTCCGCTAATTACTTCGCTAACCCCGTGTTTCATATTTACTTGATAATAACCTCTTGTTCCTTTAATTGGTCGGAAATTGGTAGTAAAAATAAGCATATCACCTTTTTGGGGTCTTAAAACTATGGCTTTGGACTGTGCTCTTGGTGTTTGTTGTGTCAAAACAAATTCTCCGCCTTTGAAATCTTTATCAGGCTCGTTTAAAAATAGAACACATTGCATTGGGAAATAAATCTCTCCATATAAATCTTGATGCAAAGTATTAAAACCACCTATGCCATATTTTAAAATCAATGGTGTTGGTTTTAATTGATTATTTTGATGGCAAAGCGACTGTAGGTCTTCAAAAGTTTCGGGAAATACTTTATCAATATTTAGTACTTTCATCCAAAGGTTTGCGATAGGCGAAAGTATAGGATATATAGTTTCTCTTAAGGTTTGAATGATTATAGGAAGTGGATAATCAAAGTATTTATATTCGCCCAAACCAAAACGATAGCGTTCCATTACAACCGTTTTGCGATACAGATTTTCGTTATTGTATTTTTGTATTAGTTCAAGGCATTGCTCTTCTGATAGTGTTTTTGGAATAATGGCATAGCCTTTTTCGTTGATTGATTCAGATATGGATTGCCAATCTATTTTAGCAAGTTTAGTTTTTAAATTCTCCATTGCTAAGCATTAGTATTTGAAGTATTAATTTTTGATGCTTCCCAACCAATAATGGCAGTCTTTCGAGTTGTTCCCCACATATAACCTCCAAAAATCCCTGTAGATTGAATAACTCTATGACAAGGAATCAAAAAGGCAATTGGATTATTTCCAATTGCAGTTCCAACTGCTCTTGATGCTTTTGGTTTTTGAATAAGGTTGGCAATGTTTCCATAAGTTGTTAAATTTCCTGTTGGGATTTTTAAGAGTGCCTCCCAAACTTTTAGCTGAAAATCTGTTCCTTTTAAGTGTAGTTTTATCTTATTAATTTTGCTCCAATCCTGTGTGTAAATTTTTAAAGCATTTTGTTGAATTTCATCTGTTTGTTGAATAAAATTTGCTTTTGGAAAGCGTTTTTTCAATTCTGAAAATGCAATTTGGTTATCGTCAGAAAAACCCATATAACAAATTCCTTTATGCGTAGAAGCAACTAAAATTAACCCAAACAAACTTTCTGAGAAGCTATAGTTTATCGTTAAGTTTTCTCCTTTGTTTTTATACTCTCCAGGTGTCATCCCCTCAGTTTTTACAAATAAATCGTGTAATCTACCTGTACCCGAAAGACCTGTTTTATATGCAGTTTCAAATAAAGTGGTTTGCGAATTATTCAGAATTTGCTTTGCGTGTTGAATGCTTATAAATTGCAGAAACTTTTTTGGGCTAACACCTGCCCAATCTGTAAACATTTTTTGAAAATGGAAAGGACTTAAATTAACCTTTTTAGCAATTTTTTCAAGAGTTGGCTGTTCAGTAAAGTTCTGTTGGATGTATTCAATAGCTTCTGCTATTCGTGTATAATTTAAGCTTTCTTGTTCATTCATTAAATTCAGGTTTTATAACAGCAAAAATAGAATTGATTTTACTCCTATAAAACCCGAAACTTGCTGAATTAAACCAGCCTTTTTGTATACTGCCTAACGTAAGCTAAAGTCTTGAAAATCAGGAAGTAATTTTGCAGCTATTTTATCTCTATCTGGACTTGAAAATCCTAACTCATCAGGATTTAAGCCTAGATCTGCTATTTGTTTTCTCCCTGTTAATATTTTAATTGAATTTTACAGCGGTAATGAATCCTTTATTCAGCAATTGCACCAGGTTGGGCAGGATAATATTGCGGTAAGTGTCATTAAAGTGAGGGAACTGATTTATGGTGCTTTTAATAAAAGAGAAGAAAAGCAAATTGAAAAGGATTTGGCTCATTTAAAAATCGTAAAACGTGACCATCAGGTTTGTGATATTTTTACGCATTTAATGCTTAAAGCAGTACTAGTATTTGTAATTATCAAATGTGTCAGAATTTTCGAGTCTTATTTTTTTGTAGTAATTATCTTTACATTCCCCCGTTTCAGCTACTGCATTACCTCCCTCACCAAACGTTATGATATTATTGGTAATAATACTGTTTGTGCAATTATGAAGGCGAACCACGGTTTGTGTCAGGAGAGTTTGAATAACATTTTGCGAAAAGTTTAATTGAGTGGAGTTCTCGAACTGAATATAGTTTTGTCCATTTGGTTCCTTGTCAACTGAAATAGTTTTTTTTCTACTATCCTGCATGTGATTTAGGGAATTATTGGTTACGCTTAATCCATTAGACTGTTTTACATAAATAAACCCTCCGGCTGCTGCTGCGCCTGTATTGTTCTTTTTGTTTAGTAATGCATTTCCGCTTATGGTAGAATGGTTAATTTCATTAAATTCAAAGCTCTTACCGACATAGGCAAAAGTATTATTACTAAAAGCTGAAAAGTTGGTATTATCTATTTTTAATGCAGTTTCCAAATCGGCAAATAGATTATTGTTAACCATCATTCCTGGCCCGCTTAAACGAATGGCATAAGTTAATTGCCCAAACCAGTTTTTATCTATATAACTTACATCGGTCCAGGAAGCATCTATTCCGGCATATAGCTCGGTAAAATAACAACCTGTAATACGGAGTAGCTCACATTTACTCCACCACGATCCTTCTCTTTTAGGGGCGGGCGGAAGGTATATAGCACGTTGCCCCTCTTTTTCTACATCTTTATATCTATTTTCTTCGGGATACCAATTTAAACCTCTGAAATTCGGTTTATCCCCACGCCAACGACTATAACCTGCAGCTGTATTCACCCCAGTATTATTATAGCCTACAAAAGCAATATTTTCAATTTCAACTTTTAAGTTCTTATTATGCCATGGTGATTCTTCAGCGGGAAAAGATTTAGTTCTGCCAGCATAATTAAAAGTTATACAATATGGGCCACAGTTTTTTCCGAATCTAAAAATTGTTCCTGTTGCTAGGTTTGCCCCATGTATATCAATTCCGCTATGCCCATGTCCAATAAATTTTACTCCAGCCAAATTTACTTTAATAGGAGAATCGAAATAATATACTCCTGGAGAAAAAATAAAGGTAGCCGAGACATCCTCTAAATCGGCTATTTCATTAAAAACTTGCTGTAAGTCAGAAGATATATCAAGCTTTCCAGAATTGTTGATATTATAGTAAAACGTCCCATGGTTAGTTATGGCCTGAAGCGTATAATCTTCCTTTTTTATATTTTCTGCTTTTAAATAGTAAAAACAGGATAATAACATTAAAATAAAAATTGTTTTCATATTTATTATTTCTTAAACAAATATTAAGTAGGCAAGCGCTAAATTGTGATTATTTGTGCAAAAAAACTCCTACTAAACGGATGTGAGATCACCTCCTTCCTAAATTATTCCTCAATATCAAGGGTCTACCGGAAAGGGCAAAGCCTTCCATAAATCAGCCTTAACCTGTGTATTTGCTTTCCGGTGTCAGGCCCCAATAATTTTGGGTATTAATTCCTTTTCCCTCATAGGTAACTGCTTAAATTGAAATATCCAATAGCATGTTCTTCATTTCAATCCCAAACTCACAGATATTCGGGACTTTCTAAATTGCGATTCTAGATTAGTTTTAATATTTATATAAAACTGCAGAATCAATATGCATTTTCTTTTCCTCAGAAAAGAAGCTGATTGTTGAAAAGTCTTCATTTGGGAAAAATATTTCCGTCATGGCTATGGTTCCATCATCAAAAAAGACCTCAACTGAAGCTACATCCACAATGATTCGAATTTTAAGTTCATTGGATGATTTAATTCTTGGTGCAGTGGATTTTCCTTTGAATTTTTCAGAGAAATCCGATTTTCCCGCAAAACGCCTGTCGATATAACATTGCCTTTGGTTTTGGTCAAACCCTATCAGGATTTTTTCACCCATTGAGTTGGAAAGTTCAATACCAAAATTTTCACCTGTAGATTTTTCAAGAGCGATCTTTAAATCCAATTCAAAGGTATTGGATGTCCAGTTTTTCTCTTCCGAAATGGAATACTTTCCCTCCACTTCTAAGTCCTTTAAGTTTAATTTATCGGTTCTTAATTTTTTTAATTCCTGCACCGGAAAATTTTGAAGGCGTACACCATCATTAGTTTCCGTTAAACCTAACTTCCGGGGGATTGTCATCGCATTTCTCCATTTTTCAGTGGGAACCTGATTGGCATATTGCCAATTGCTCATCCAGCCAATAAAAATTCTTCTGCCATCTTTTTTAGGTATGTCCGACCAGGTTACTCCGGCATAATTGTCTTTCCCGTAGTCTACCCATAATGAAGTTTCGCTGGAATTCGAATTTGTGAATTTTTCTCCATCAAAATCTCCAATAAAGTATTGAGTGGCAGACCCACCGTTGGGTCCTCCTGGATTGATACTCACCAGCATTACCCAATGTTTTTCATTTTTCTTACCATCAACCGATAATTCAAACAAATCGGGACATTCCCAAACGCCTCCATGGCTGCCACTATTTTCCCCAAATTTGCTGAGGAAACTCCAGTCTTTCAGATTTGAAGAATTGAAGAGTTGAACGTGATTTTGCACAGCCAGTATCATGATCCATTTTTGAGAAGGCCCATGCCAAAACACTTTTGGGTCTCTGAAATCTTTTATCCCAGGGTTATTTAAAACCGGATTATTTTCATATTTAGTCCAACTTCTGCCTTTGTCTAAGCTATAGGCGATTCCCTGGGTTTGGAAATCGATACTCCCTTTTTTTGCTTTTTCAGCGTCATGGTAGGTGAATATGGCCACCATTGGCGGGTTGTCTTTGGTTCCAAAACCTGAAGTGTTTTCATGATCAACCACTGCACTTCCCGAAAAAATATAGCCGTGCTCATCCGGAAATAAAGCAATAGGAAGATGTTCCCAATGGATTAAATCTTTGCTTACAGCGTGGCCCCAATGCATTGGTCCCCAAACAGTATTATCAGGATAATGCTGATAAAAAAGATGGTATTCTCCTTGATAAAACACCATCCCATTGGGATCATTCATCCACATTTTTTGAGGAGAAAAGTGGAATTCAGGTCTATGAGCTTCTTTGCTCTGGGAGTTAGAATTACTATTGAATATTAACATCAAAAAAAAACTTAAAAATGTGATTTCAAGCAATCGATTATTGATTATCAAAGACTTTCCTGAAATTTTGTATTTAATTTCCTGAGTTACATTACAGGTAGATATTTTCTTTTTCATATTTATTTAATTTTTAAACGGTGTATTGTTTTGCCAATAGTTCTTTATGTCAATTAGTGTTTTTTTTTTACAAAATTCTACCTTTTCCATTTTTTGGTTTTAAAAAGGAAAGGAAGGAGAAAGGCCTCCTAATGGCATATTCTCCATTCCTTTTAATTATAATATAAAACTAGCAGAAAAAAATCTACTAATACCCGGGGTTTTGCTTATACAACCCTTTCGTAAAATCTATTTCTCTTTGTGGAATAGGATAATACTCATCTCTTCCTGCGGTAAATTTCGCACTATTCAGAAAATCTCTCCTGGTTTTTTCTTGATCTAAATATGCATTAAGGGTTTCTTCGGCAATTCCCCAGCGAACAAGGTCAAAAAAACGGGGGCCTTCCATCGCAAATTCCAGCCTTCTTTCCCAGCGCAAAGCCATTCGGGCGTTTTCCTGAGTCCAGGGCAGGTTACTACCATTATATTCTGAGATTAGATAATTGGATGGAGATGTTCCGTCAGCTAATCTTGTTCCATTAGTACTTTCCGAAGCCCGTTTCCTTATTTGATTAATCAGAGGCATGGCATTATCATGCTGTCCCAATTCTATATAGGCTTCTGCCTGCCATAATAATACATCTGCATACCTGATGATATCTATATTTACTGAGGTGCCTATAAATGGACCTTCTTTTTTATAGCAGGAACAATCAGCTGCTTGTTGCTCCTTCATACTGTGGAAAAAACCATAAACTCCCGGATCTCTTACCCAGCTATTGCTGAAAATGTAATCCTCTTCATTTCGGTATTTATAGGGGTGGCCATCTATACCTACAGTGTGGTCAATTCGGGGATCCACCGTAACCCCGGTAGGAGTGATATCCTCAGCACTTAAAGCTACATCATTAAAGGTCTCAAATTTTGGTAATCCTTCAGTATCTGTAGAAAATGCATTTACCATATTCTGGCTTGGTGCGTGAAATCCACAACATCCAAATTGTGGGGCACCATGCGGATAGTTCAAACCATTCACAAAACTCAAACGACCAACCGATGTCCCATCACTAATGGAAAATTGCACGGCAAAAATAGATTCTGGTCCGTTATCATATCCATCCAGGAAGTTTTCTGCAAAATCGGGCTGCAGGCTATACCTGCCGGAACTAATAATCATCTCAGTAAGTGCAACAACTTCCTGCAAACGTTGTGTATTGATATTGACCACCTGATGTGATTCATTTTGTTCATAAGCCTGATAAAGTCTCAACTTGGCCAAATAAGCTATTGCACTAAATTTATTTGCACGACCCACCTCCGGCTGTGTTTCGGGCAGGTTGTCTATAGCAAATTGAAAATCTTCAGCTATTTTATTCCATAGTTCATCATTGGAAAACTCAGTATTGGACACTTTTAAAATTTCTTCATTGGAAAGCGATTCATCAATGTAAGGGATATTTTTAAAAAGTGTTTTCAATACAAAATGTGAATGTCCTCTTAAAAATCGGGCCTCAGCAATTCTGGTAGTTCTTAAACTAAAATCATCCTCTGTCAATTCATTGAGTGTTTTCAAAGCAAAATTGGCTCTGGAAATTGCGATATAAAAGTTTTCCCAGGTATAAGGATGCATCCAGCCTTGATCGGGTTGAGTGAGATTGTATTGTTCATAAAAATTAATATCTGCTACATCTGAAACTCCTCCACCTCCCTTATAGGCATCATCAGATCGGACACTTCCATAAGCCCACATGCTGGACATTGGACCGATCATATCATCATTTCCTATTCCTGCATATGCTGCAGTTACCAGCCCTTCTGCACTTTCAGCTGATGGTGCACCTGCTGATACAGATCCTTGTGGTTCTGTTTCTAAATAATCCTTGCAGGAAGTGGACGTAAAAAGAATTGCAAGGATGGATAATGCTATATATTTATTGATAGTTTTCATAGTATTTGAATAGTTTATGATCTTATAATGAGAGGTTTACACCAAAAGTAAGTGTAGTAGGTATGGGTATGGCATTGATATCTACCCGCTCAGGATCAGGACCCTGCCATTCTTTGCTTTTTGTCCAGAAAAAATTTTCTGCCATGAAATAAATCCTCACCTGTTCCATGCCGATATTATTTAACACAGAATTTGGAAGGCTATACCCAAATTGCAAATTTCTGAGTTTGAAATATGAAGCATTCACATTTAAATAATCCGAGGGCCTGGTCTCATTATTTCCATCCGATAAGGTTAGGGCAGGAATACTGGAGCCTGAGTTTTCAGGAGTCCAGGCATCGAACACTCCAGGTCCAACATTTTCTCTTCCTCGAATAAAATCATTGTAAAAAGTATAAGGATTGAAGCCCGTTTTTCCAGAGACTCCAGAACCAAATATGGAAAAATCGAAGTTTTTATATGCTAAATCTACCCGTAGACCATATTCTAAATTTGGCAACAAGGTTCCAAGGAAAGTTTGGTCTAAAGCATCAATTTTACCATCATTGTTGAGGTCTTTGTACCGGATTCTTCCCGGAGCTGCACCAACCTGGCTGGCATGTGCAGTTACCTCTTCCTGAGTCTGAAAAATTCCATCAGTTACATACCCAAAAATGGATAGCTCTGAATGCCCTACTATTGTTTGCTCTGCATTACCGGGATAAGCTGTTCTTACTTCTTCAGGAAGTTCAGTTATTTTATCTTTAAACTGCCCTGCATTGGCAAATATGCTGTACTGGAAATCACCTTCAGTTTTTCCGTAGTAGGATATAGAAAACTCCCATCCCTTGTTTTCTTTTGTGGCTCCATTTAACCACTGTAACTGGCCTTCACCAACAGCTGAAGCTACAGGAGGCCGGATAAGAATATCGGAGGTTTCACGTGTAAAATAATCAAATGAACCTACAAGATTGTTATTGAAAAGACCAAAATCTACTCCTATATTGATTTCGTCAGTTGTTTCCCACTTTAAGGCAGGGTTGGCTGCCTGCACAGAAACAAAACCTGAGGGAAGATTACCGGTATTACTGCCATTTAAATCATAAGCTGAGCCAATGTTCCAGTATTGATCAAAAAAACCAACGTGCCCAATTCCGGCTACTTGTGAAGCTGTTGCACCGTATCTTGGTTCGAATAGCCCAAGGCTGGCAAAATCCCCCACATCCTGGTTTCCTACTCTACCCACACCAAGTCTTAGTTTCAGGTTCGAAATGATTTTATTATCAGCCAAAAAATTCTCACCACTTATTCTCCAACCTACTGTAGCAGCAGGGAAGAATCCATACCTGTTATCTGCTCCAAATCGTGAAGATCCATCTCGCCTTAAGGT
Source organism: Flexithrix dorotheae DSM 6795 (assembly GCF_000379765.1). Lineage (GTDB taxonomy): Bacteria > Bacteroidota > Bacteroidia > Cytophagales > Flammeovirgaceae > Flexithrix > Flexithrix dorotheae. Next base: position 7,994 of record NZ_KB903474.1, on the reverse strand, counting down.
AACAGAGGCCAAATATTTATCAGAAAAATTATAGTTTATTTTACCAAATTGGGAGAAGAGCCTGCTATTGGTAGCCGTTCCAAAACTATTTCCATTACTTGTTCCTGCACCCAATACAAAAAATTCTTCCGTTTGGACTGCAAAACCTTCTTTATAAGCTGTAACATCCCTGAAATCGTCTCCCACTGACTCTAACCCTAAAAGAAAGTCAAAACTACTTCCTCCAAGATTGAGCTTATAGTTCAGGGTATTTGACCAGGTAAGGCTTAAGAAATCACTTGAATATTCTGTTAAACTATTTACACTTCGGGCAATAAAACCCTCAGTAAAAGTAGGTTCGATATTCTTATCTCTCACTCTCGAATAATCCATTCCTAAATTGGATCTGAATATCAGGTTTTCCAGAATATTCACTGAGGCAAAAACATTCCCAAATAAATAGGCTCTATTCGTGTTATCCCATCGGTTAATATACTGCATATGAACCGGATTATTCCTGTCCGAATAACCCGAGCCCAAAGGTCCTGCAAAATCTCCGGTAGTGGTATAAACCGGGATAGTAGGGGCTAAAGTTACCGCAAGGCCGGGAGTTGGGGCGCTTCCTAAATCAGGGGTTTCAAGGGTTTCATTCGAGTTGACAAACTGAGTATTCATCCCTACAGTTACTCTGTCATTTAAGATTCTGGTTTGTGCATTTAATCTTGCGCTGATTCTGTCGTAATTAGTGTATTTTAACATACCAGAGTTGGAAAGATAACCCAGGTTCATCAGTAAAGAAGATTTATCATTTCCTCCAGATACTGTTAAATCATTATTAAATACATACCCGATTTCATACGATTCCTCCTGCCAGTCGGTATCTCCGGCAGGCACATTCTGGTCTCCACCAACAAAAGGCTGAACTGTTACATTATTTAATATTGGATTATCAAAATCACCATTCCAGTCGAAGTTATAAATCTCACCATAACCACTTGCAGGATCTACTCTGTCATTAACAGAAGCCTGCCAGAGTGCGCGTCCCCTATCCACCGCATTCACCATATCGTACCGTTGTGGTTTTTCATTCTGAACCGAAAAATTGGAGTTAAGCTGTACTTTAACTTTTCCATCATTTTTCGAACCATTTCTGGTGGTTACAATAACTACCCCATTGGAGGCTCTGGCTCCATAGATAGAAGAGGCAGAGGCATCTTTTAACACCTGAACAGATTCCAAAGCTCCCGGATTCAAACTCTGAAAAACTTCAGGCCTTTTTGTAGGTACTCCGTCTATAATATATAGTGGATTATTATCTCCTAAAGTGTTCACACCCCGAATTAATATTCGACTGTTTGTAGCTGTGGGAGTTCCTGTCTTTTCAATATACAATCCCGGAACTCTTCCCTGAAGCGCCTGCATTGGGTTACCTGTAGAGATGTTTTTAATTGGAGCCAAATCCACCACAGCAATGGAGCCTGTCAGGTCTGTCTTTTTCTGGCTGGAATACCCAATAACCACAACTTCCTCTAATTGTTCTGTATCTACTTCAAGAATTACGGATAACTCCGTTTGATCTTCAATTAAAATATCCTTTGATTTGAATCCGATATAGCTAAACTGTAAAGTTTCACCCTTGCTTACATCAACAGAGAAATTGCCATTAAAATCACTTGTTGTACCTCTGGAGGTGCCTTTTATCAGAATACTTACACCTGGAATGGGTTCCCCATCCTCACTGGATGTAACAGTTCCTGAAATAATCGAACCTTGTCCATATCCGATTTGAAACAGACAAATCAAAATTACCACAATTGGTATTTTCTTTTTCATATTCATAAGATTTAGATAAAAAATGTACGTTGTTATTTATGAGTTAATGATTGATTAAACCATTAACTTCCTTGAAGTTTATAGGTGGATTCCCACCCCTTTTAGTTGATACATAAGCCCCAATACCACAGGCAAATTCCAGGGATTCCTCAATGCTTTTGCCATCCAAAAACATTTTTAGATATCCTGCGAAGAATGCATCTCCGCATCCGATGGTATCCTGGACCTGAACTTTAAAACCTGGATGGGAAAACTTTTTCCCCTTGTGAAAAATGAAGGCTCCAGACTCTCCTTCAGTTACGCACAGACAGGGAATGGTAAATTTTTGGGTAAAATGCTCTAAAAGAGATATTTCATTTCCGGAAACCTGAAACATCTCACTTAAAATCAGTAACTCTTCTTTGTTTACTTTAACCAAATCTGCTTTTCCTAAAAGTCTATTCAGTAATGCTTTGCTGTAATAAGGCTTTCTTAAATTTACATCGAATACCTTTTTCAAATTATATTCCAATAGCTTTTCTAAGGTATGGCAGGAAACCGAATTGCGAGCTGCCAGACTTCCATACACCAATACATCCGTTTCTTTTAAGGTTTTTTCAACGGTTTCATTGAACTGGATATAATCCCATGCTACATTTTCACAGATATGATATTTGATTTCATTATTTTCAGCCCAATTGGCTTCAACAGTGCTGGTTGGATATCTTTCATCAATCTGAATTAAATCAGCATTTCCTCCATTTTTTTTGAAATACTTTAGGATATCTTCTCCCGGGAGATCATTGCCAACTTTACTCAATAGCTTTGTGGGCACTCCCATTCTAATCAGATTAAGGGTTACGTTAAAGGGAGCCCCACCCGGGGAAACTCGGTCTGGCATTTTATCCCAGAGCATTTCACCAAAACAAATCACGTTAGGCTTTTTCATACTGTTACTCTTTTTTCAATTTCTTCAAGTGTTTTTCCTTTTGTTTCAGGCATAATCGTAAGCACGAATATCAGTTGGCCAACCATCATTAAACAGAAGATCATGAATGTATGACCACCGCCAAGTTTTTCAGAGATGTAAGGGAATACAAAAGCAATTACTGCGGCCATTAGCCAATGCGTGAAACTGCCTAATGCCTGGCCCTGTGCTCTGACACTATTTGGAAAAATTTCAGATATAAAAACCCAAATCACTGCCCCCTGGGAAAAAGCAAAAAAGGAGATATACAAAAACAGGTAAATGGGTACGTTGAATCCTCCGAATTCTTCCAGGTAAAATGCTTTTGCCACCAAAGCCAGCGTGATAATTAAACCCACAGAGCCTATTAACATAAGTGTTCTCCGGCCAATCCGGTCAATTAATTGTAAACCAATAAGTGTTGAAATGAAATTGATTACTCCAATTCCGATAGTAGATAGTAAGGCGGAGGAAGAACCTAAGCCGGCCATTTGAAATATTCTGGGAGCAAAGTAGATAATTGCGTTTATTCCGGATACCTGGTTGAATACGGCAAATAATACCGCCAGTGTGATTGGAAATTTATACCTTTTGGAAAATATTTTTTTGGAATGATTCCCCTTGCTTGTTTCCAGATTCAGGTTGGTTTGTATATCAATGATTTCCTGCTCTGTGGAAGCGGGATCTATTAAATCCAAAACTTTTCTCGCTTCTTCAATATTATTTTGCTTAACAATTAACCATCGGGGACTCCTCGGAACAAATAAAATTAAAATTGTAAAAATGATGGCAGGGAGGGCTTCAACACCCAGCATCCATCTCCAGTCGTTAGGTCCAATGCCCTCCAGATAATAATTTGAAATGTAAGCCACTACAATTCCAAAAACGATATTAAACTGGAACATGGCAACTAATTTCCCTCTTTTTGAGGCTGGGGAAATCTCGGCTATATAAAGGGGGGCAGCCACTGAAGAGGCTCCAACACCTAATCCTCCTAAGAAACGAAAACCTAAAAACACATACCAGTCAAAAGCTAATGCTGAGCCTAAAGCGGAAATCAAATAAAAAATGGCGATCCAAAACAGAGTTTTTCTTCTTCCTAATATATCAGAAGGTATTCCTCCTAATAAAGCACCTATTACAGTACCGATTAAAGCAATGGAAATGGTAAATCCATGTTGAAAGGCATTTAATTCCCAAATCTTTTGAATTTTCTGTTCAGCACCGGAAATTACAGCGGTATCAAAACCAAATAAAAATCCGCCCAGAGCCACTGTAATTGACCAGACCAGTAAATTTAAGTTTTTCATTTTCATTATTTACAAATGATTTCTCAAATTTACCTGAAGTTCCTATCCGGATATTTTTGATTTATTCCAAATGGTTTCGATTTTGTTACAAAGACATTTAAAATCTATAAAACATTGAATAACAATTATTTATACTTCATAATTATAATTTTTAATCTTCGTAAAAGTTTAAATTTGTTACACTACTTTCAAATTTGTTACCTTCGAAACAGGTTAATGCTGTTTTGAATATTCAGTAGGGGAGACATCGTACTTTGCTTTGAATGCGGTGGAAAAATAAGCTGGTGTACTAAAGCCAACTTTATGGGCAATTTCTGCTATTGTCAGATCATTTTCCTGAATTAATTGCTTTGCTTTCTTTAACCTGATGGTTTTTATATATTCATTTACCCCCACCCCTAATAGGGCTTTTACTTTCCGATAAAGCTGAACTCTTGAAAGTCCGAGTTCTTGCGCAATTTCATTTACGCCAACGGAAGGATCTCCTATATTTTCCTCAATCTTAACAATGAAATCATTTAGGAATTTTTTATCAATTTTGTTTTCACTTCTGGGAAGTTTATGAATTGGTAACTCATGGGAAAACCTTTCTTTCAGTTGTTGACGGTTTTTTAATAGAGATTTGATCTTTTCAAATAAATACCTAAACTTAAATGGCTTGGTAATGTAGGCATCTGCTCCGGACTGAATACCCTCTATTTGTTGTTCATCAGAGGTTTTGGCTGTGAGCAGCATGATGGGGATGTGGGATGTTCTTAAATCGTTTTTTAATGTTTCTGTAATTGACAATCCATTTAATTCAGGCAGCATAATATCACAAATGATTAAATCAGGGACCTTATCAAATGCCTTATCTAATCCAATTTTTCCGTTGGCGGCTTCCTCAATATTGTAGCATTCACCCAGTTTCTGTGCTAATAATTCTCTTAACTCGTGATTGTCTTCAATAATTAATAAAGTTGAAGGGTTGCTTTTGGAGGGAGTTGAAGAATTTTCTTTTAGGGATACTAAATTGGTAGAATCCAAAAAATACTTAAATTCTGAAGGATCTAATTTATTAATGTTTTCTTCCCTTAATTCTGCTGATGTAAAATGGTTTTTTCCAAGTGGAAAAGTAATTTCAAAGCGGGAACCCTTCCCTTTTTCGCTTTGCACAGAAATTTCACCATGATGAAGTTTAATGAGCTCCCTTGATAGTGAAAGCCCCAGGCCAGTTCCGAATGTTTCGTAATTTTCGCCCTGATAAAAACGATCAAAAGCATGCTCTACATGATTGGGAGACATTCCCCTTCCGTTGTCTTCTATAGATAAAACCACCTTGTTTTCGAGGACTTTCGACTCAATACCTATGTTTATAAAACCTCCTTTAGGCGTAAATTTAAAAGCATTTGACAGGAGGTTAAATAAAATTTTATCAAACATGCCAATGTCAATCCACACTTCCAAATGGCTTACATTTTTGATAAGTCTGAAATCAATTTTCTTCTTTGAAGCTATTATTTCAAATTCTGCCATTATATCTTTTATAAATTGAACAAGATTATTGGGAGAAGCCAATACTTTCATTTTGTTGTGTTCAATTTTTCTGAAATCCATCAACTGATTGACTAACCTAAGCAGTCTTGACGCATTACTTTGTATCAGATCAAAATCCTTTTTAAGCTGTTTAGAATAAGTTTTTGTAAGATCTTGTAATTCTTCAACTGAGGCCAGAATTAAGGTTAGGGGAGTTCTAAATTCATGGGAGATATTGGTGAAAAACTTGAATTTTGCCTGAGTTGCTTCTTCTGCCTTCTGTGCTATAATTTCTATTTGATTTCTTTGTTGAAGGATTTCCCGATTCTTCGACTGAAGTACATTATTAATTTCCTGTTTTTCCTTTAATGAATAAAGAATGTAACCTCCAAAAATTAAAGAAATACTAAAACTGATCAACAGGATGTACATCAATACTTTTTGATTTTTGTACATTTCCAGTTGATTCCGGTACATTTCTTCCTGTTTTTCAATATCCTTTTGCTGGGAGATAATTTTGTCAGTTTGCTGCTTCATTACCTTAATATTATTCTGATCAATAATAGTGGTCTGCAGTATATTTTCTTTGGGTACAGGTTGGTTATTTAGGATATCCAATGCCAAATCAATGGCTTTTTTCCCTCCGGTGGGGTATAAAAAGGTAGCATCAAGAATGCCATCCGATACGAATTGCAAGCCGGCATTAGGTCCGGAAAGCCCATCAATCCCCACAAAATAAAAGTTTTCTTCTAAGCCTAAATTTTTGCATACTTCATACGCTCCAAATCCCATAATATCATTATGCGCAAAGATTAAATCTGCTTCTTTTATGCCTTCAATCACCTTTGGGAATATTTGTTTTACTGTATCAATTTCCCATTGGCCATATACTTTCTGCACAATTTCAACATTGGGAAATTCCTTTAAGGACTCGGAAAAACCTCTGCTTCTTTCAATAGCCGGAGAAGACCCTTCAAGCCCCCTTATTTCAATTATTTTTCCGGCACCCTTTAACATTTCACCAACATATTTCCCGGCAATTTTCCCAATTTCATAATTATCAGCACCGACATAGGCGGTATAAAAGCTGGAGGAAGTCTTGCGGTCAATCACAATTACCGGGATTCCTTCTTTATACACTTTCTCTATAATTGGGGTAATTGGTTTTGCCTGGTTGGGGGATACTATAAGGAGGTCAATATCTTCATCTAAAAGTTCCTTAATTTGTTCATTTTGCTTCTGACTGCTATTTTCAGCATCTCTTGTAATTAGTTGAATTTCCGGATTAAAAGAAATTTCCCTTTTCATTTCTTCATCCATTGCTTTTCTCCAGGCATCGGCAGTGGTACACTGAGAAAAACCAATTTTATACTTTACTTTTTGTTCTTTATCCAAACAACCTTGCAGAAATAAAGCGATTAGTAAAATAAAGCCCCATTTAATTCTGAATCCAGCCCCCAGGCAGGTGTTTTCAACCTTCAGCATTTACAGATAATAATTTGATAATTAGATAAGATAGGAAAATTTAGAGAAAATTTCACTAAAGGTAAACTTCTGGTTTTAATTTGAGACTTACAAACTCCGGGAAAACAAGTAAGAGAAGCATAAAAAAACTGGAAACATTTCTTTTGAATTACTCATTAAATAAACTCTTCCTATAAAAAAACAAAACCCTCCACAACAATTTGATTTATTGTGAAGGGCTTTTCCATTCCGTGTTTCTATATTCTTTACAAATCGTACTGGTCAATATATTTCTGATCCAGTTCTTCTGAGTCCTTATATTTTACCCTTAAGTCTGCAAGCCTGGCTTTCAAATCTTTTACTACATCCTGATAAGCCGGATCGTCATAAACATTGTTCATCTCCTGCGGATCTTTTAACCTGTCGTACAATTCCCACTCGTCTACATCAAAATAAAAATGGGCCAATTTAAATTCTTTGGTTACGATGGCATAATGCCTTTTTACCATGTGTACACTTGGGTATTCATANTAGTGGTAATAAACCGACTCTCTGGTCCANTTCTCTGTTTCTCCTTTTAACAAGGGCACCAGGCTTTCTCCCTGCATATCTGAGGGAGCAGTAATTCCGGCAATTTCCAAAAATGTCTGGGCAAAATCAAGGTTTTGTACCATTTCATCATTGGTAGTGCCTGGCTTAATTTCATTTGGCCATCTCACTAATAATGGGGTTTTGAAGGACTCATCGTAAATGAATCTTTTATCGAACCAACCGTGCTCTCCTAAGTAAAATCCCTGATCTGAAGTATAAACTACAATGGTATTTTCAGCCAGTCCACTTTCATCCAGATAGTCCAATACCCTGCCTATATTGTCATCTACTGATTCTATACAGCCCAGGTAATCCTGCATATACCGCTGGTATTTCCAGATCATTTTTTCCTTTTC
>NZ_KB903473.1 GCF_000379765.1 Flexithrix dorotheae DSM 6795 | reverse complement strand
ATGGAATGCTACATGTTTCTACTTATGGAATAGATTTTTTAATTGTGCATTTGTCTCCCTCAGATCTGGAGGTAAGACGGCAGGAAGCAAACCTGATCAAATCCTACATGAAGACGGCAATTTCTGAGGAAAAATCCAATTATGTGGTGNTTGGAGATTTTAATGCCCTATCTCCCTTCGATAATTACCTGTATAAAAATAATAAGTATTGGAAAAAATATGAAGAAGATTTCGATTACAGCGTAATATCTTCTTTTCTAGCCTATCCCTTGAAAGACGTAATTGAAAGTTTTGAAGAAGATGCCGAGAAGCGATATACATTTCCATCCCCTGCAGTTGCACCCTATTCCACCGCTGAAGAAATCGTTTATAAAAGACAAAGGATTGATTACATATTGGTTAGTCCCGAACTGGCAAAAACCTGTACCAACGCTTCAGTGATCAATGAAGGAATAGTAGATGAAATCTCCGATCACTATCCGATAATTGCGGAATTTAATGTGGTGGAGTAGGGGGGGACAACAATATCAACAATGAAATGCTTCGGAGGAAGAATCAAGGTCGAAAGTTGACTAAAAAGATGGTTAAAGAGAATTTCGAAAGTGTATACCTAATTCTGTCTGGGATATTAATTTTAACACATATTTTTTTTGTGATAAAATGACATTCAGAATATGTATTTATTATTTTTCAATCGTGTCTATAAATTGCATATTTCATTTGAAAATTGTTCAATGAGACAAATACTGGACCATATGCCTTTATTCCACCTATGATTGGTTGAGTTGAATATATGCTGAAAATAAGATACTCCGTCCCTGAAATTACTTGGGTATGTGTCGGGTAATATTGCCTCCTATCATAATTCCATAAATTTTTATCTGAATTCTGTAAGCTTTGTAATAGATTTCTCATCCATTTTTGTAAAATAATATTACAAGAAATGGAATGGAAACAGAACAAATATTAATAGAGAATAAGGCGGGACTACAAAATGCCAATGTAAGGGTTTTGGGAATGACTTGCGCTTCATGCGCAGTAAGCCTTGAATCTTATCTAAAGCCACTGGATGGGGTTTCAGATGTTTCAGTGAATTATCCTAACCAATCTTTATCACTAACCTATGATAAGAATCAGATAAACTTAAATCAGCTAAAACAGAAGGCAGGAGAAATAGGGTATGAAATTTTATTGGAGAAAAATGCCTCCAACAAAATTGAGGAGATTGAAAAGGAAAATCACCAAAGACTTCGAATTAAATTAATCGTTTCCGCGGTCTTTGCAATTCCTGTATTTGTTATTGCCATGTTTTTTATGGGAACAATTCCTTATGAAAACTGGATCATGATGGGCTTTTCTATTCCGGTTTTATTCTGGAGTGGTAGGGAGTTCTTTATTGTTGCCTGGAAAAAGATGCTCCATTTTTCTGCTAATATGGATACGCTGGTAGCATTAAGTACAGGTGTTGCATTTATGTTTAGTGTTATTAATACGGTTCTCCCCCAATTTTTAGAAAAGCAGGGAATCGCTGCACACGTATATTTTGAATCTGCTGTCGTCATTATCATGTTTATTCTTCTTGGAAGATATTTGGAAGAGGGCGCAAAGAATAAAACATCTTTAGCTATTAAGAAACTAATGGGCTTAAGACCCAAAAAGGTCACCGTAATTAGAAATGGAGTGGACCAAACCATTTCATATCATGAAATAAATAGAGGTGAACTTATTTTATTAAAACCAGGTGACCGGATTCCTGTTGATGGTAAAGTAAAGAAGGGATACTCCTTTGTAGATGAAAGTATGATTTCAGGAGAACCTATTGCTGTGGGAAAAAATAAAGGGGAAAAAGTATTGGCGGGAACCATTAATCAGAAAGGTTCTTTGGTAATCATTTCAGAAAAAATAGGGGAGGAAACGCTTTTGTCCCAAATTATTCGCCAGGTTGAAAAAGCCCAGGCCAGTAAGCCCAAAATACAAAAACTGGTGGACCAAATTGCAGGAATATTTGTCCCAGTGGTTATCGGGTTAGGTATTATAACTTTTATGATTTGGTTTGTTTTTGGGCCAGAACCTAGAGTCGTTCATGCCATGGTAAGTTTAATAACTGTGCTTATAATAGCATGTCCCTGTGCTTTAGGGTTAGCTACGCCTACTGCATTAATGGTGGGTATTGGAAGAGGAGCTCACCATGGCACATTAATTAAAGATGCTCAATCTTTAGAAATGGCGTATAAAATAGATACCTTAATTTTAGATAAAACAGGGACCATAACAGAGGGTAAACCTATGGTGACTGATATCATCTGGTCTGAGGAAAAATCATCGGAATTACTGCAGGGCATTTTGTTATCCATAGAATCGAGATCAGAACATCCCATAGCAGAGGCTATCACCATGTATCTTCGGAAAAATCAGGTAGTTGAGGCAAACACCGAGTTATTTGAAAGTTTTACCGGAATGGGAGCTTTGATATATTTTAAAGGGCACAAATATTTGGTAGGGAATACAAAACTAATGGACCTTCATAAGGTAAAAATAGCTGCCAACTTAGACAAAATTGCCCGTCAATGGGAAGAAGAAGCAAAAACTGTAGTTTATTTCTCCAATGATAACAAGGTTGAAGCCATAATTGCAGTGGCAGATCAGGTAAAAAGTGAGGCTGAAATGGCGATAAAGCAAGTAAAAAACCTGGGAGTGGAAGTAGTCATGTTAACCGGTGACAACAAAGCAGTAGCTGAGGTAATTGCTCAAAAAGTTGGGATAAAAGCTTATAAAGCGAATTTATTACCTTCAGATAAAGGGGCATATATTGAGGAAATTCAAAAACAAGGAAAAATAGTAGCCATGGCTGGAGATGGAATAAATGATGCTCAGGGACTTGCTCAGGCCGATGTAGGAATTGCCATGGGAAGTGGAAGTGATATTGCAATGGAAAGTGCCTCCCTTACATTAATGAGTTCTAATTTAAATCAAATAGCAGTGGCAATTAAGCTTTCTAAGTCCACCATGCAAACCATAAGACAAAATTTATTCTGGGCTTTTATTTACAATCTTATTGCCATCCCGGTAGCAGCAGGTATTTTGTACCCAATATCTGGTTTTTTATTAAATCCAATGATTGCCGGTGCAGCAATGGCTCTGAGTTCCATATCCGTGTTAGCTAATAGTTTAAGGTTAAAAAACCGAACGATTTAATTAAATAGTGAAACTGATCTCCAAATCCTAAATGAGCAGAATTATTTGAAGAGCTCATTTTGAAGACTTAAAATTTTAAAAACCATTAGTAACTTATAAATTATGAAAACTGTTAAATATAAAACAAACATTAATTGTAATGGATGTATCAATGCTGTTACACCATATTTGAATGAATTGGAAAATATAGATTTATGGAAGGTTGATGTGAATCATCCAGATAAAATTTTAGAAGTAATTTTGGAGGATAATGAGGAAAAAGCAGTAGAGAACACCGTAATAAAAGCAGGTTTTGAAATTGAAAAAATATAGGGGATTGAGCGCAAAACAGATTTTATATATAAAAAATATGGTATGTCCCAGATGTATTGAGGCTGTTAATGAACTATTAATCTCTTTAAACATTGGGGCAAAATCTGTGGTTTTAGGAGAAGTCGTTTTGGAAAAGGAAATTTCAAACGAGTTAAAAAAGAGATTGGAAGAAAAATTAGAATTAAAGGGTTTTGAGCTACTTCAGGATCATAAATCGAAGTTAATAGGACAAATAAAAGCCATAATTATTGATAAGATTCATCATCAGAATGAACAATTAATAACCAATTTTTCGAATTATATTTCAGAAAAGCTTCATCACGATTATAGTTATTTAAGTCGGTTATTTTCTTCAGTAGAGGGAATTACCATTGAAAAATTCATTGTAAAACAAAAAATAGAGCGGGTTAAAGAATTTCTGTTTTATAATGAGCTTACCCTTTCTGAAATTGCTTTTAAAATGAATTATAGTAGTGTGGCTTATCTTTCGTCTCAATTCAAAAAAGAAACAGGGATGACACCTTCAGAATTTAAACAGCTCAAAAAACCGGGACATCATTCACTGGATTCCTTTTAAGGGGATAATTTCAATTCTCCAAAAGAGAAGCCACATTTCTGCTCAGTCAAATTGGGATGACAATAGCTCCTCATCATTGTGTTGGGGAGGCAGTGGAGTGACAACTTAGGTTGGTTGTTGGAAATATTGGTTATGTAATGGAATTCTAAAGTGAAAGGTGAAATTTTACTCGGAGTTCAGGTCTTGGAATCCTTTTCCTGCTGTCATACAGATTTTCAGGCTTTTCTTATTTGATTTTATTGAAGTAGTTATTGGAAAGCGCACTCCGGTCCGAGATGAAAACTCATCTGGACGGTGGAGAGTGATGTGAATGCAAAAATTCTTTTGATTGAGCTCCAAACATTAGCCATATCAATGGAAAATATTATTTATAAATTCATTTTCTATTTGAGAAGGATCCTAATACGAAAGGCAATTAATGATAATCCTGGAAGCCCTTTTTAGAGGAGGAGGGCCGATTATTAAGATTAATTAAAAATTTGATGGGTAAAATTGATAATCTGAGACTCTTGCTTTAAAAGCAACGATTGTCCTCTTTGGAAAATGGAGACCAATTAGGTGTTAATAGGAAAGAATTTAAATTTTATCCACGATACTATTATGAAAAAAATAATATTTACCATATCCATTACTCTAATTTTCATTAATGGATTTTCTCAAGATTCAACCACTTTTACTAATCCTCTTTTACCATCAGGGGCAGATCCATGGAGTATTTATAAAGATGGATTTTATTATTATACCAATACGGTAGGAGATAAACTGGTGATATGGAAAACGGAAAATTTAGCCAACCTGAAAGATGCAGAAAAAAAAGTGGTCTGGATTCCTCCCAAAAACACAGCTTATTCAAAGGAAATATGGGCACCAGAAATTCATTTTTTGCAAGGAAAGTGGTACATGTATTTTGCTGCAGATGATGGTAATAATGATAATCACAGGATGTATGTTATAGAAAACAGTTCATTGGACCCTTTTGAAGGTGAATGGATATTTAAAGGAAAAATAGCAGATGAAGATGATAAATGGGCAATTGATGGTTCTGTTTTCAGCCATAAAAAACAGCTTTACTTTATATGGTCTGGTTGGGAAGGAGACGAAAACGGACAGCAGAATATTTATATCGCTAAAATGAAAAATCCGTGGACAATTGAAGGCAAAAGGGTATTGATTTCCCAACCAACCTACGATTGGGAAAAGCATGGTGATTTGAATGATCCAATAAATCCACCGCATGTGAATGTGAATGAAGGTCCACAGATACTGAGTCATAAGGGTAAATTATTTTTAATCTATTCAGCCAGTGGCTGCTGGACTGATTTCTATACGCTGGGAATGCTAGAGGCTTCGGGTAAAAGTAATTTGCTGGACCCAAAATCCTGGACAAAAAATGCCCAGCCAGTTTTCAAACAAACTCCGGAAAATGATGTTTTTGCACCAGGTCACAATTCCTTTTTTAAATCTCCTAATGGAAAAGAAGACTGGATTCTTTATCATGCCAATTCAGAACCAGGACAGGGATGCGGAAGAGACAGATCACCAAGAGCGCAGAAATTTACCTGGAATAAGGATGGCAGCCCCAATTTTGGATTACCTGTAAAAACTGGAGAAAAACTACCTATTCCAGCACAATAGAGCCTATTAACCTGATAAAGTTAAGTATAAAGATTTGGGATAAGCCTTCAATTTTTTACGATTTATAAAAAATTTGATGGGTAAAATTCAATAACTTGTACTCCTACTAATAAATGGGAAAAAATGAAGGGTAATTCAGATTAGTATCTCTCTTTGGACCTATTATTTTTTTATAAATAAGTTCTATTTCGAATTCTAAATATTGAAAATGAATAAAAAACTGAAACTACACACACTTCTATTAGTTGTTCCAATTATTGCTGTTTTTATTACAAATTCACAAGGTCAGGATCATCCTTCTTTAGCTACTTCACCTTATTCAGAAATCCCTCTTGGGGAAGTAAAACCAAGAGGCTGGTTGCTCCACCAACTTGAAATTATGCGTGATGGTACCACAGGTCATTTGGATGAAGTTCATAACAAAATAAAAAATGATAATGGCTGGCTGGGAGGAGAAGGTGATGGATGGGAAGAAACGCCTTATTGGCTCGATGGAGCAGTACCACTAGCCTTTTTACTGGATGATCCGGTTTTAAAGGCAAAGGTTATGCAATACATTAACTGGACACTTGACCATCAAAGAGCATCTGGTTATTTTGGCCCGATAACCAAAGCGGAAAGAGAAAATGGAGTAGAAATTACCAGCGAAAATTGTGAAGCAGGAGAAGATTGGTGGCCGAAAATGGTAATGCTGAAGGTATTACAACAATATTACCTTGCTACTCAGGATAAAAGAGTCCTACCGTTTATGACCAATTATTTTAATTATCAGTTAAAAACAATCAAAACCTGCACCATTGGGAAATGGACTGAATGGGCAAAATCAAGAGGGATAGAGAATGTGATGATGGCGCAGTGGCTATATCAAATCACTGGAGATGCTTCCTTATTAGAATTAGCAGAAATAATGGAAGGGCAGTCCTTCCAGTGGAGTGAATGGTTGGGTAACCGGGATTGGGTAATGCAGGCTGCTGCAAATCAAACCGGGGAAAGATGGATGGAAAGGCATGCTGTAAATGTGGCCATGGCCCTAAAAGCCCCTGCCATAAATTATCAAAGGACAAAGGATGAAAAATACCTTGAAAGCATCAAAACCGGCTGGAATGATTTAATGACTTTACATGGTTTGCCAATGGGGATTTTTTCAGGTGATGAAGATTTACATGGGAATGATCCCAGCCAGGGTGTGGAACTTTGTGCTATTGTAGAATCCATGTTTTCCCTTGAAAAAACCATTGCCATTTCTGGAGATGTTCAATATATGGATGCGCTGGAACGGATGACATTCAATGCTTTACCTACTCAAACTACAGATGATTATAACATGAAACAATATTTCCAGGTGGCAAATCAGGTTCAGGTTTCTCGAGGAGTATTTGATTTTTCATTACCTTTTGATCGGGAAATGAACAATGTCTTTGGTTTGAAAAGTGGCTATACCTGTTGTACTTCAAACATGCACCAAGGATGGACAAAATTTACCGAGCATCTTTGGTACGCCACACCTGACGGTGGTTTGGCTGCTTTGATTTTTAGCCCAAATCAACTGAAAACAAAAATCGGCAATGAGGAAGTAGTGATTAATGAAGTAACAAATTATCCTTTTGAAGAAGATATTGTATTCGAATTTGAATTAAAAAATAAGGTTAAATTCCCAATGCAACTTCGAATCCCCTCCTGGTGTAAAAAGGCCATTGTTACCTTAAATGGGAAGGAATTGAGACAAGAAACCGGTGGACAGGTGTTAACTATTGACAGAACCTGGGAAAATAAGGATAAGTTAAAACTCCATTTGCCAATGGAAGCTTTTACCTCTAATTGGGCAAAAAATTCAAGAACCGTTGAAAGAGGTCCTCTGGTTTACGCATTAAAATTAGGTGAAAAATGGGAAAAGGCTAATCAGGAAGTAGAAGGTGAATATTATAGCATTTTCCCTACAGAAGACTGGAATTTTGGTTTATTGGAAAAGGTTGTAAAAGAACCAGGTGTCAACTTAAATGTATCTACGAAACCAGTGGCTAAGGATTTTATCTGGAATCAGGAAAAAGCACCAATTGAAATTAAGGCATCTGCAAAAAAAATTCCGGGATGGGTAGCTGAAAATGGCGTAGCACACCAACCTGTTACTGCAAGGGATAATATTTTTAAAGGAAAAGTTGAGGAGAAAATAGAAGAGATCACCCTGATTCCCTATGGTTGTACCAAAGTCAGGATTGTAGCTTTTCCAGTAGTCAGGTAACATAATAGAGAAAATAATTAGCAAATAAGTTATTATAAATTAATTGAATGATGAAAAAAATATTAATCCTACCTCTTGTAGTATTATTAGCCTTTAATTGCCAGCAAAAAAAGCCTGCGGAAGAAACACAATCAACTGAAGTTGAAGTAATTACAGAGGAAAAGGGAACACGATGGACAATTGAAAAGGCAAATAACTGGTATGAAAATCAACCATGGCTTGCTGGGTGTAATTATGTTCCTTTCAATGCTATCAATCAATTGGAAATGTGGCAAGAGGCAACTTTTGATCCTGAAACTATTGACAAGGAATTGGGATGGGCAGAGGAAATTGGTTTCAATACGCTTAGGGTCTATTTGCATGATAAACTTTGGGAACAGGATGCAAAAGGTTTTTTAAACAGGATGGATAAATTTCTTGAAATCTGCCAAAGTCATGGCATTCGTCCTATGTTTGTCCTTTTCGATTCCTGTTGGGATCCTTTTCCAAAATTAGGAGAACAAAGAGCTCCTCAGCAAGGCTTGCATAATTCAGGCTGGGTGCAAAATCCTGGTGCTGAAATATTGCAAGATCCAACCCAATATCCAAAGTTGGAAGCCTATGTGGAGGGAGTAGTTGGTTATTTTAAAAATGATGACAGGGTTTTGGCATGGGATGTCTGGAATGAGCCTGATAATACAAATGACTCCAGCTATGGGGATAAAGAACCAAAAAATAAGCATGAATTGGTTGAAAACCTTTTGGCTCAGGTGTTTACCTGGGTAAGAAATGTGAATCCGTCTCAACCCATCACATCAGGAATTTGGAGAGGGGATTGGAGTAAGGACGAAAACTTCTCTCCAATACAAAAAATTCAAGTGGAAAACTCCGATATAATTTCCTTCCACAATTATAATGATGGAGCAGATTTCGAAAAACAGTTGAAGTCCATTCAGCGATTCAATCGTCCTTTAGTTTGTACAGAATATATGTCAAGGGGTAATAAAAGCACTTTTGAAGGATCAATGCCTATTGCCAAAGAAAATAATGTAGGGGTTTACAATTGGGGATTTGTAGCAGGGAAATCCAATACTATTTATCCATGGGATTCCTGGCAAAAAGCTTATGATAGTGAACCTCCTTTATGGTTTCACGATATTTTCAAACCTGATGGTTCGCCTTATAAGGCAGAAGAAATTGAATTAATCAAATCATTAACAGGTGTGACTACTGCGAATTAGTGTCAAGCCAACCTAATGCTTTCGGTAATCTGAGTGGTCTTTTGCGAAATCTCTTGGTTCAAAAAAAACTCACATAGCAAAGCCTATCTTCGTTTTTTCCGCCTCGACTGTAGGATTACTCATAGTTCAAGGTTTGACTGATCCTAGGTAAAATTGTTCAGGACAAAGAGAGTGACTTATAATTCCGGTAGAACCAGAAAAATAAATTAAACTAAAACTTTGAAATTAAAATGACGAATTACAAATATTTATTACTGTTTATCTTCACTAATATTTTAATACAAACTCCGGTTTTTTCTCAATCGGATTGGGCTCCTGTTGAAGGGAAAATTATGACCAGGTGGGCAAATGAAGTTTCTACCGACAAACCCTTGAATGAATATCCCAGACCTCAAATGGTAAGAGAAAACTGGTATAACCTCAATGGATTGTGGGATTACGCCATTTTGCCAAAGGAGGAAAACCTGCCTGTCAAATTTGATGGAAAAATACTGGTTCCTTTTGCTATTGAATCGGCTTTATCTGGAGTGGGAAAAACTGTAGGTAAGGATCACAACCTATGGTACAAAACCACATTTACAGCACCAAAAAAGCAAAAAGGCGAAAAAGTTTTACTTCATTTTGGAGCGGTAGATTGGGAAGCTGAAGTATTTATCAATGGAGAAAAAGCTGGCTTACATCAGGGTGGTTACGATCCTTTTTCCTTTGATATTACTGCTTTGCTAAAAAGTAAAGGTTCACAAGAATTGGTAGTAAGAGTTTGGGACCCGACTGATGAGGGCCCTCAACCAAGAGGAAAACAAGTGAAAAGACCTGAAGGTATCTGGTATACTCCGGTGACAGGGATCTGGCAAACAGTTTGGCTGGAGACAGTGGCCAATACTTATATTTCAGGTTTAAAAACCATCCCGGACATCGATTCAAAAACATTAAGTTTAAAAGTGAATGTTGAAAATGCAGGAGAATCTGATAAAGTTTTGGTAAAAGCTTTAAATAAGGGTTCGGTTGTGGCTGAAAAGGAAATAGGCATAGAGGAAGAAGCAATTCTTTCTATAACAAATATGAAATTGTGGTCTCCTGAGGATCCGTTCCTTTATGATTTGGAAGTATCTGTTTTACAAAAAGGGAAAGCAAAAGATCTGGTCATAAGCTATTTTGGTATGAGAAAAATAGCCTTAGAAAAAGATGAAAATGGAATACAAAAACTCATGTTAAACAATGAATTTTTGTTTCAATATGGTCCTTTGGATCAGGGCTGGTGGCCTGATGGTTTGTATACCGCTCCTACCGATGAGGCCTTGCTTTTCGATATAGAAAAAACAAAGGAAATGGGTTTTAACATGATTAGAAAGCATGTAAAAGTAGAACCTGCCAGATGGTATAATTACTGTGATAAACTAGGGATGTTGGTTTGGCAAGACATGCCAAGTGGAGATAAATCGCCCAAATGGATGAACAATCCATCTTATGAAGGAGAGGATATTGAGCGGTCAAAGGCTTCTGAAAATATATACAAAGCAGAATGGAAGGAAATTATGAGTGATTTCAATTTGTTTCCAAGTATTGTGGTTTGGGTTCCTTTCAATGAGGCTTGGGGGCAATTCAAAACTGTGGAAATTACCAAATGGACTCAGGAATTCGATCCTACAAGGTTAGTAAATAGTGCCAGTGGAGGTAATTATTTTCAGGTAGGTGATATCCTTGATTTACACCATTATCCTGAGCCCAGAATGCCAAGAGCAGATATTTTTGGCAAAGATCAATCAGTAGTTTTAGGCGAATTTGGAGGTCTTGGACTTCCTGTTGAAAAACATACCTGGCAGGAAAAAGATAATTGGGGTTATCGAAGTTTTACTAATAAAAAGGACTTAACGGAAAGATATGCTTCCTACATTAATGCTTTGGAAAAGTTAATCGGAAAAGGGTTGTCTGCTGCTGTATATACTCAAACCACTGACGTAGAAGTAGAAATTAATGGTCTGATGACTTATGATAGAGAGATAATTAAAGTGGACCCTGAGTATTTAAAGAAAATTCACTTGAAATTATACAGGTAAAAAAGCTAGAAAGGACAGAGTTTGTTTTTCAGTAAAATTGACCACTTTTTAGTGTTTTTAATTAAAAATAGTCCTGGCAACTTATAAAGTAAGTGCCAGAACTATTTTGTTTAGAGCCATATTAATTAATTGAGGGCACCCCTATTTAGCAAATTAGAATATATTTAAATTTGACCGATTACTTATTTTCATGAAAAAATATACCATACTTTTTATCTCCATCATTCTATTAATTTGTAACTGCCAGAATCTAAAAACAGGCAGTGATGAAGAAGGAAAAATTCTTAATGACCAAATACTTGAATCGGCTACCATTTCTAATGGCAGTGGAATGGAAGTAAAAGTTATTAATTATGGAGGAATTATTACTTCAATCAAGGTCCCAGATAAAAATGGGAATTTTGATGATGTTGTTTTGGGATTTGACAAAATGGAGGATTATTTGGGTGAACATCCTTATTTTGGTGCACTTATTGGCAGATATGGAAATAGGATTGCCAAAGGAATATTTCAAATAGATGGAAAAATTTACCAACTTGCTCAGAACAATAATGCAAATCATTTACATGGTGGAATAAAAGGATTTGATAAAGTTTATTGGGATATTTTGAAAAGAAAAACAGATGATGGTCAGCAAATTATTCTTCAATATGAAAGCAGGGACATGGAGGAAGGATATCCTGGAGACCTATCCATAATTGTAAAATATACGGTTACTGAAGACAATCAGTTGAAAATAGAGTATAAAGCAAGTACCACAAAAAAAACGATTGTAAACCTTACAAATCATTCTTACTTTAACTTGGAAGGAAAATCTCAGAATACTATTTTAGATCATAAACTGACTTTAAATGCAAATGAATTTTCACCCATAGATATAAGTCTAATTCCTAATGGTATTTTACAAAATGTTGCAGGAACTCCTTTTGACTTTACACGGGAAAAATCAATTGGAAAAGATATCCTTCTAGAGGATGAGCAACTAAAGTTTGGAGGAGGGTACGATCATAATTTTGTACTTAATAAAGATAAAGAATTATCACTAGCCGCAAGGGTTTTTGAGCCTACAAGTGGACGAATAATGGAAGTTTTCACCACTGAACCTGGTATTCAGTTCTACTCTGGGAATTTTTTAGATGGTACTTTAAAGGGGAAGGACAGGATTGCTTATCAGTATAGAAGTGGATTTTGCCTCGAAACCCAGCACTTCCCAAATTCCCCCAATCAACCCAACTTTCCCACAACAATCCTCCATCCTGAAGAAATATATGAATCTACCACTATTTATAAGTTTTCGGTATTAAAAAAAGGACCTTAGAAAATCTGATACTTTCTTAGGTTAATAGATTTTATAGGAGTGTCTCTTTACAGAGGCATTTTTTTTTCGATAATAATTCTAACTTTTAGCTTGTTTATGTTTTAAATTTATCCTTTTTTAGTTAGCAACTTATTTCCCAATAAGTTGCATTAGTTAAAGGGTTGAGAATTTTTTTCTAAATTCCATGGATGTTTCAAAGACTGAGGATGTTGATTTACTTCTAAATAATTTTCAAAAGGGGGATCGAATTTCTTTTGAAAAGATTTATAAATTTTACCATCCCATTCTTTTCAATTATGGCCGTCAATTTGGATTAAGTGAAACAATTGTAGATGATTGTATTCAGGATATATTTATTGAAATTTGGAATTCAAGGGAAAGGTTGAAAATAAACGCATTAAAGTTTTATCTTATTAAATGTCTGAGAAATAGGATTACCAAATATTTATCAAAAAATTTAAGAGAGAAAGAAAAGGCTGAAAAGTATTGGAAAGAGGAATTCGAAATTTCATATGATCCCGCCATTCTTGGTCTGCAGGCCCAAAATAAGTCAGAGCTTGAAAGTAGATTAATTAACAACATTAAACAGCTTAGCCCCAAGCAAAGAGAAATTATCTTTCTTATATTTTATAATAATTTAAGCTATTCAGAAGCTGCTGAGGTTTTAAATATTAAAATAAAAACAGTGTACAACCAAGTACATAATTCAATTAATTCTTTAAGAGAAGCACTTATTTCCCTTTTAATATTTTGGGCATTTTATCTTTCCTTAAATTAAATGGGTGTTTTATGAACATCCGAAGTTGGTCCATTATGTGCCCAAAAACTTTTCAGAAAAGATGCAACCCATAAATTTTTTAAAAAATTAAATCTTTTTTTTAAAATTTATGGGAAAACTTTTGTGAAGGTTACTCTTATTATTGGAAGCCTACAAACGCTTTTTAAATTTTATACAAATAGATGAATAACAAGGAGGAATTTCTTAAAAATGATCTTTTCAATAAGTGGGTAGAATCTGACAATTCAGAGGTTAATGATTATTGGGATAAATGGATGGAAGAAAACCCTGACTTGGCTGAGGAGTTAATGCGCACAAGAGATTTATTGAGATCCATAAAATTTGAACAGTACAAGTCCGCACCTGGTTTGGTTGCCAAATCTTGGGAAAGTGTTGATGTGAAAACTAGAAAAAAGACCAGGGTTATCAGTTTCAACTTTTTTATTAAAGCTGCAGCAATTATTACTTTTTTGATCGTCTCTATTTTTGTTGTAAGGAATAAGATTGAAACTGACCAACCAGAAATATTAAAAGAAGATAAAATCACTTTTATAGAAAAAACTGCAGAGAAGGGAATAAAACTCACTGTTCAATTGTCAGATGGTTCAAAAATTAAATTAAACTCGGGAAGTAAACTGATTTACCCTTCTGTTTTTGCCAAGGGTAAACGAGAAGTACAGCTAATTGGAGAGGGGTATTTTGAAATTGCAAGAGAAGAATCCCGACCATTTGAAGTAAAAACAGGTAACCTGTTGACCACCGTATTAGGCACCAAATTTTCAATTAATGGTTTTGATAAGAAAAATATTACTGTGGCTTTGGTTTCAGGATCAGTAAGGGTTGAGGAACTGGATAGTAATAATCAGGTAATAGAGCAAAGTGGGCTGCTTTTAGAGCCAACTTTTAAAGCGGTTTTTAAGAATGGTCAATTGGATAGAGCAAAAGTGGATAACTTATTGGATTTAGGTTGGAAAGATGGAACACTCGTATTTAAAAATCACGATATTGATGACATTAAAGAAAGACTCGAAAATTGGTTTGGTGTAACCATAGAAATAAAAAATAAGGCAAAAATTGCCAAATCATTTGATGGAGTTTATAAAAGTGAGCCACTGGGGAATGTTTTAAAAAGTATAAGCTTTGCAATGAATTTTAACTACCAGATAAATGGTAATAATGTATACATAACAGGAAAATAATCTAAATAAACTATGAACAGAAACAATACAAGCTAAAAAACGGCAGTACCAATGCTTGATACTGCCGTCAAAACCTTATTCCCATATCCATATAAATTAAATGTCGGGAAACAATTAGCTACTATGGATAAAAGGGAAATTATGTTTTTTAATGTAATCACACAAAAATATGAAATTGAAACTAAATTATTTACGACTATTTAAAATGCTTTCAAAATATACTCTATATGGCATTTTATTGCAAGTTTGCTTTTATTCATTCTTATTAGCAGAAGACAGTAATGCTCAGAAGAAAAGTGTTAGAGAAGTTTATGTCGATGTAAACGGAACTTATGGTTCGGTGAAGGAAATTTTCAAATCAATTGAAAACCAAACCGATTTTCAATTTGCCTATTCCAGGAAGTTCATTCCTAAAAGCAAAAAGATCAAACTGACATCGGGGAAAAGGGCTGTGAAAGAGGTCTTATTAGAGATTTCTAAGGAATGCAGACTTAGGTTCAAACAGGTAAATAACAGCATCTCTGTTAACAAGTTATCTGATAATTACGATGCCGAGAGTGACTTTGTGGAGATCATCCAGACACATAAAGTTACTGGGAAAGTCCTTTCATCTGAAGGAAATGAAGCCCTACCAGGTGTGAGTGTGTTGATCAAGGGTACTACCAACGGTACAGTGACTGATATTAATGGGGATTATTCCATTTTTGTTCCGGATAACTCTATCCTTGTATTTTCTTATATTGGCTTTGAATCTCAGGAAATAGAAGTTGGGAACCAGTCTGAAATTAATCTTACTTTACAGGAGGACATGGAACAACTGGAAGAGATTGTAGTAGTGGGATATGGAACGCAGAAGAAAGAGTCTTTAACGGGAGCGGTCGGAAATGTACAGGGAGATGAATTAGACAGGGTACATGTTGCTACTACCAGTGGGATGCTTGCGGGTAAAATGGCAGGGGTTTCTTTCAGACAACCTGATGGGAGACCAGGTGCAGGTGCCTGGTTACAGATTCGGAATATGGGTACTCCATTGTACATCATTGATGGAATTCAGAAAGATGAAGGTCAATTTAATAATCTGGCACCTCAAGATATAGAAAGCATAACCATTTTAAAGGATGCTTCCGCAGCAATTTACGGGGTTCGGGCTGCTAATGGAGTGGTGGTGGTCACTACTAAAAAAGGAAAATTGGGCCAGAAAAATACAGTTAGTGTTGATGCTTACTATGGAGTCCAAAACTGGTCAAGATTTCCCAAAGGAGTTGGGGCTTATGACTGGATGCTTGGAAAAGCGGAGGCAGAAATGAACCAACATGGAACTACGGCAATTACTCCTGAAGAGCTCGAAAAATGGAAAAATGGTACCGAACCGGGGTACCAGAGTTTCGACTGGTACGATTATATAGTTGGAAAAAATGCACCACAGTCTTCTATAAATATTAGCACTTCCGGTGGATCTGACAAGACTAATTATTATTTATCAATTTCAAGATTTGATCAGGATGCTGTATTTAAGGATTTTACTTTTAACAGAACAAACATTCAGTCGAATATTGATACAAGAATTGCTGAAAAACTTAAAGTAGGTGCACAAATAAGTGCCAGATTAGAAACCAGGGATAATCCAGGCGTTCCCGGATATGATGATTACTGGCAGCCAAGATTTGCTTTATTCAGGAACAGACCAACTGAGCGTCCTTATGCCAATGACAACCCGGAATACCCCAATCATATTAGTAATATAGAAACTAACTGGGCTTTATTAAATAAAGATATAACTGGCTGGTGGAGAGAGGATTGGAAAACCATACAAACCAACTTTACTGCTGAGTATGAAATTTTGGAAGGATTTACAGCTAAAGGGATGTATTCTTATTATTATGCCGATCAGGTAGCCAATACTTTTGAGTATACTTACGATGTATTTACTTACGATCAAAATACAGATAATTATAACAGAACAGGAGGAAATGATAATCCTTATCGGGACAGAACACAGCGTAAAATCACTGAAAATGTAGCTCAGTTCCACTTGAATTATAATAAAACAATTGCCGGTAAACATAGTATAGGCGTAGTGGCTGTTGCCGAAAGTATTCAAAGGAGGGATCAAAGAAATTGGCTTCATTCAGTACCACAAACCAATTACCTGGATATTCTTCAGTTTGCGGATATGGATGCTTATGATGACAGCGATTATGAGGAAGCCAGAATTGGTTACATTGGCAGGATTAACTATAATTTTGACAGCAAATATTATTTGGAAGTTGCAGGAAGATATGATGGTTCCTGGAAATTTTCACCAGATAAAAGGTGGGGCTTTTTCCCCTCTATTTCTGGAGGATGGAGAATTACTCAGGAAAACTTCTTCGATATTAATTTTATTAATGAATTAAAATTAAGAGGTTCCTATGGTCAGCTGGGAGACGATAATGTAGGAATAGGACCATTCGATTATATCCCTGGCTACACTTATGGTGTGGGCAAAGGAATAATTGATGGGAATACTACTGTAGCTTCCAGAGATAGGGGAAAGCCAGTTGATAACATATCCTGGTTTACCAGTACCATTATAGATTTTGGGGTAGATTTTGCCATGTTGGATAGTAAAGTTAGCGGTACTTTGGATTATTTTGACAGAACCAGAACTGGTCTTAGAGGATTCAAGTATGATGTTGTATTACCTGCTGAATTGGGCTATACTTTACCTGAAGAAAACCTGAATAGTGATTCTCAATTTGGGTATGAAGCTACGCTGGCTTATTCATCAAATAAAAAGGGTGTAAACTTTAAAGTTGGCGGTAATTTTTCCTATGCCAGGAGTAAGTTTAACTCATCATATAAACCCCGGTGGGGAAATTCATGGGATCATTATAGGAATTCAAGGGAGGACCGATATGAAAATACCTTCTGGGGGTATCAGGTTGTTGGTCAGTTCCAGTCGCAGGAAGAAATTAATAACTATAAAATCAACATTGACGGACAAGGAAATAAAACTTTACTTCCCGGAGACTTTATTTATAAGGATATTAATGGAGATGGAAAAATTGATGGATATGACGAAAGACCAATTGGTTATGGAACCTGGAAGAATCCTATCGTAAACATTGGGTTAAATTTATCTCTGGACTTCAAAGGCATTGATTTTAGCATGGATTTTTCTGGTGGCTCTATGTATTCTTATAACCAACAATGGGAAATGCGATGGCCCTTCCAGAATACAGGAAATTTATTATCAACCATGTATGAAGACCGATGGCACAGGGCTGATCTTTACGATCTAAACAGCGAGTGGATTCCTGGGAAAAACCCTTCTCTTAGTTTCAATAATCCCAATCACAGTAATTATAATAAGCAGTCAGACTGGTGGATGGTTAATATTAACTATTTGAGGTTGAGGACTATGGAAATCGGATATTCTTTACCTGATTCCTGGATTCAAAAAATCAAAATGGAAAGAGCCAGAATTTATCTGAATACCTACAATTTATTTTCAATTGATAATGTGAAACCTTTTGGAATTGATCCGGAAGTTGCAGATGAAAACGGGCTTCAATACCCTCAAAATAAATTATTTAATGTAGGTGTTAATCTAACTTTCTAAAAAAATAAAGCATGAAATAATTGTGGTTTACCCATTTTAGGGCAGCCTCAACATTTCAAAAATTTTATACTTATGAAAAAATATATCTTAACTATATTAATCATTATCTCCCTAAGCGCTGGATGCAATGATGATTTTTTAGATAGAGAACCAACTGATATTCTATTGGAGGATCAGGTTTGGTCGGATGAAGGATTAATCTTGTCTGTATTAACAGATTTGTATAACCGTTATCACGATATTCAGCAAATAACAGCCTGGGCAGAGTATACCAATTTTGATGAAGCTTTTGCCTCCAATTTTGGTAATTATTGGCGACATCAATTCCAGGACTATAGCTACGATTGGTGGGGATTGTGGGATTATGGATATGTGCGGGAATTAAATCTATTTATCCAAAAAGCAGAATCCACTACGCAAATTAAACCTGAAGCTCAGGAACGATTTATTGCTGAAGCCAGATTTTTAAGAGCAGCCCTTTATTTTGAACATGTGAAGAGAGTGGGCGGTGTGCCAATTATTCTGGATCCATTGGAATATGATTTTAGTGGTGATCCAACCTATCTTCAATTTCCCAGAAACAAGGAACATGAAGTTTATGATTTTGTGATTAGCGAGTTAGAGGAAATCAAAGATATTCTTCCTAATGATGGCAATATAAAATCTAGAGCAACCAAAGGGTTGGCTTTGGCAATGGTATCAAGAGCTGCCTTGTATGCAGGTTCTATTGCTAAATATGGCGCTACTACTCCACAAGTCTCCACTCCGGGTGGGGAAGTTGGAATTCCTTTGTCGATGGCAGAAGGGTACTACCAAAAGGCTTTATCTTCAGCACAGGAATTAATTAATGATGGGAATTACGCCTTATATAGGAAAAAAGACAATTTGTCTGAGAATTTTGCAAGTCTTTTTCTTGATGAAGATGGAAATTCAGAAATCATCTTTGTAAAAGATTATAAGGAAAAAGGAGTGACGCATGGATTTACCATTGATGCTATCCCGAGATCACTTAGAGAGGAGAATATTGCTGGTGGAAATATAAATGTTTCTTTAAACCTTGTGCAATCTTTTGAGTATTTGGACAATACTTTTTCAGAAATCAAAACTATAGATGAGGCTACTGGAAATTATATTTATTATGATGATCCTATTGAAGCATTTGAAGGAAGAGATGCCAGGTTAGCCGGAACGGTTATTCTTCCAGGGTCTACTTACAGAGGGAAACAGGTGGATATTTGGGCAGGATATCAACTGGCTGATGGTTCTATAATATCTGCTGATCAATTAGGAGGAAGAGCCGTTTTACCTGGAAATACAGTGGAATCGCAAGTGGTGGGCTATGATGGTCCTGTCGATCAATTGGAATCATCTGCTCAATCTGGTTTTTATGTTAGAAAATTTAATGATTTGGATGTGGGTTCTGGACAAAGAGGAACAGGAAGTGATGTATGGTGGGTAAGGTATCGATATGCAGAAGTTTTATTGAATGCTGCAGAAGCAGCTTTTGAACTTGGAAACACAAGTGTGGCATTACCTTATATCAATGAAGTGCGCCAACGTGCCGGGTTTTCCACTGACCTGGGGGCAGGAGACCTCACTTTTGACAGAATTGTACATGAAAGAAAAGTAGAGCTTGCTTTTGAAGGACATATTTTATTTGATATGAAGCGATGGAGGCTTGCTCATAAAGTCTGGAATGGTGAATATACAGAATTGACTAATAATCCTGGAATAGCCAATGAACCAAGTACCAGAGTTTTTGCGCTTTGGCCTTATAAAATTTACGATCCTGGAAATCCAAATGATGGAAAATGGATTTTTAAAGAGGTTCTTCCAAGCGTTGTTAACAATGCGCATCGATTCCGGATGGGTAATTATTATTCCAATATTGGAGAAGGAATAAGAAATGCAAATCCAAAAATTGTCAAAAACCCAAACCAATAAGGCCTATTTTAACATCTTAAATTGAAACAATGATGAAAAAGAAATTTCAATATATTTTAATAACCCTTTTGGGAGTCATTATTTTTTCCTGTGAATACGATAACTATGAAGAGCCAAATAGCCAGTTTGATGGCAGGATAGTTTATCAGGGAGAACCATTAAATGTGAGTTTTAACGATGTATATTTTGAGCTTTGGGAACCTGGGTGGCAATTACAATATCCCATTAATGTAGCTGTAGATCAGGATGGATCATTTTCTTCGCTTTTATTTAGCGCAAATTATAAACTTGTTTTGCCAAGTTCTCAGGGACCTTATAAGTCTATTTTTAACTCAGATGCCAATTCGGATACTATTTTAGTAAACTTAACGGGTAACAAAACAATGGATATAGAGGTTTTGCCCTATTACATGGTAAGAAATGCCAATTTTTCTAATAGTGGAAGAACTGTAACATCTACTTTTGGGTTAGAGCAAATCATTACAGATGCTGATGCAAAAAATGTAGAAAGAGTTAATTTGTATATCAGTAAAACAGCATTTGTGGATACCAGAACCAGCATATCTACTATGGAAATAAATGGCTCTGATATTTCAGATCTAAATAATATTATTCTTAGTACGGATGTCCCAGATTTAATCCCAACTCAAAACTATGTGTTTGCAAGGGTAGGGGTAAAAATAGAGGGAGTAGAGGATATGTTATTTTCAACTATAGAAAAAATCCAGTTATAATTAAAGGTTGTGTGGAACTCTTCCAATTTCATTTGAATAGGATGGATTTTGGAAGAGTTTTTCACTTCTAAGTTATCTTTACAAAAAAAATGTATTTTCCGGAGTATGACTCCAGGTTATGAACGATTACTTGAAAATGAAAAAAAATAGCATCAGAATTATTTTAGCCCTATGGTTTTCTTTTTTGATTTTTTCTTGTGGTAATAATCAAAAAATAGCGAAACAACACCATAAAACCTTTTTAAGAGCACCGGCTTATCCATTAGTCACAATTGATCCGTATACCAGTGCCTGGTCGATGGCCGATCAGCTTTATGATGACCAGGTTCGTCATTGGACAGGAAAAGTCCATTCTCTCATAGGTGCTGTCCGGGTGGATGGAGAAGTCTTCCGATTTATGGGAAAGGAAGAGGTTCCTTTAAAGGAAATTATTCCTATGAGTAAGCATGCTATTTGGGAAGGAGAATACACTGAAACTGAACCTATAGAGGGTTGGGAACAACCAGAATTTGATGCAAAATTGTGGAAAACTGGAAAGGCTCCTTTTGGCACCCCGAATTCTAAGGAAGTGAATACTGTATGGGAAACTGCAAATATTTGGGTGAGAAGGTCATTTACCTTTCCCGAAATTTTAGATGATCAGGAGTATTATCTAATTTATTCTCATGATGATGATTTTGAACTTTACCTTAACGGGACTGAAATTGTGAATACTGGTAATAAGGCCAGAAGAGATGTAGTTTTAAAAATACCCACGGAATTACTTAAAAAAGGAGGCGAAAATGTAATTGCAGCACATTGTTGGAATAGGGTAGGATGGGCTTATGTAGATTTTGGGATATATACCAAAAGCCTTCAGAAAGAAGTTTTCACAAAAACAGCTACTCAGAAGGAAGTGAATTTATCGGCAACCCAAACTCACTATTCATTTGCCTGTGGGCCGGTAGATTTACAATTGAAATTTACTTCTCCACTTTTGCCCGATGATTTGGATTTGTTGTCAAGGCCTATTAGTTACATTGATTATGAATTAAACTCAAATGATGGGAACAATCATGATGTAGAAATCTATTTTGAAATGACTCCACAATGGGCAGTGGATGAAATGTATCAAGAAGTAGAGGTAAGTAAAGAAAAAGTGGGTTCGGTTCAATATCTGAAAACAGGAACCAATGAACAACCTGTGTTGGAAAAGCACGGGGACAATGTGAGAATTGATTGGGGATATGCATATTTGGCTGCAGCTACTAATGAACAGTCAGAATTAAATATTGGAGAATATTTTAAAGCCAAGGAGACTTTTGTTTCAAATGGCATAGGGGAAGGAGGGGAAGCGATTTCCAGTGCAAAAATGACAGAGAAAATGCCTGTATTAAGCTATTTTCATACTCTGGGAAAAGTAAATGATCAATCTACTTCAGGTTATTTAATGATTGGCTATGATGATCTGGTTTCTATTCAATATTTTGGAGATAATTTGCCTGCATGGTGGACTCAAGGAGGAAAAGTAACCATAGATGATGAGTTTGAAAAAGCAGTTGCGGAGCATGACCAGATAATGGAGAAATGTGTTGATTTTGATAACAGGATTTGGGAGGATGCTGTTAATGCGGGGGGAAAGAAATATGCTGATTTGTGTGTTTTGGCTTTTAGGCAGGCTATTGCAGCTCACAAGCTTACAAAAGACAATCAGGGAAATATACTATTTCTTTCGAAGGAAAACTTTAGTAATGGCTCTATTGGAACAGTAGATGTTACATATCCTTCTGCGCCTCTATTTTTAAAATATAACCCTGAATTGTTGAAAGGAATGATGAACCCAATTTTCTATTATTCTGAAAGTGGGAAGTGGACCAAACCTTTTGCAGCTCATGATGTAGGGACTTATCCTAAAGCAAATGGACAAACCTATGGGGGAGATATGCCAATAGAAGAATGTGGTAATATGCTTATTATGGCAGCAGCAATAGCCAAAATGGAAGGAAATGCCAATTATGCCAAAGCGCATTGGGAGGTGCTTACTACATGGGCCAATTATTTAAAAGAAAATGGATTAGATCCTGAAAATCAACTTTGTACAGATGACTTTGCCGGCCATTTTGCCCATAATACTAACTTATCTATTAAAGCCATTATGGGAATAGCAGGATATGGTATGTTGGCAGAAATGTTAGGAAAAAAGGAAATTGCGAATACTTATAATATGGAGGCTTCCCAAATGGCATCAGAATGGGAAAAAATGGCAAATGATGGGGACCATTACCGGTTAACTTTTGATAAACCCGGAACCTGGAGCCAGAAATATAATATGGTATGGGATAAATTATTGGGCTTTGGAATTTTTCCAAAAGAAATAAGTGAAAAAGAAATATCATATTATCTATCCAAGCAAAATACCTATGGATTACCTTTAGACAATAGGAAAACGTATACAAAATCTGATTGGATTGTTTGGACCGCTACCTTAGCCAACGATCAGGAAACATTTCAGAAATTTATTGATCCATTACATGCCTATGTTACGAATACTCCGGACAGAGTACCAATGTCTGATTGGTATGAGACTCCAAATGCGGAAAAAGTGGGCTTTCAGGCAAGATCTGTTGTCGGTGGATATTTTATTAAGATCTTGGATGTTAAGCCCTAGAATGAATTTAAGTGAAACTTTTCATTGATAATAAAATGACATTACTAATTTGGAAAAATTGCACTCTTTTGAGGATAAGCCTTTTGATTATTATTCTTAATTCAACTTTTGGAGTTGGCTTTGCTCAGACAAAAAATAAAGCAGGGAATCCAATTTTTGAAGGGTGGTATGCCGATCCGGAAGGGGTTATTTTCGGAGATAAATATTATATATTTCCGACCTACTCTGCTCCTTACAACGAGCAAGTATTTATGGATGCTTTTTCATCTCCGGATTTAGTGCATTGGACAAAACACGAGCGAATTATTGATACAACAGCCATAAAATGGGCTTATAGGGCAATGTGGGCACCATCTATTATTGAGCGAAAAGGGAAGTATTTTTTATTCTTTGGGGCCAATGATATTCAACACAATCGGATGAATGGTGGTATTGGTATAGCCGTAGCCGATCGGCCCGAAGGACCCTACAAGGATTACCTAGGTAAACCACTGATAACCAAATTTTTCAATGGAGCACAACCAATAGATCAGTTTGTATTTCAAGATGATGATGGTCAATACTACATCATTTATGGTGGATGGCGGCATTGCAATATTGCCAAATTGAGTAAGAATTTTAAAAAGCTGGTCCCAAATAATAAGGGGGAAATTTTTCAAGAAATCACTCCTGAAGGGTATGTTGAAGGTCCATTCATGTTTATTCGCAATGGTAAATACTATTTTATGTGGTCTGAAGGTGGGTGGACAGGACCAGACTATAGAGTTGCCTATGCTATAGCAGATTCCCCTTTTGGTCCATTCAAAAGGATAGGTACAGTGCTTCAACAAGATATGTCTGTAGCTACCGGAGCAGGGCATCACTCCCTGATCAATCCCCCAAACTCTGATGAATGGTTTATCATCTATCATCGAAGACCTTTGGGCAAAACAGATGGCAACCATCGTGTAGTTTGTATAGATAAAATGGAATTTGATGAAAATGGTTTAATTAAACCAGTTAAAATAACCTTTGAGGGAGTAGGGGAAAGGATTTTGAAATAATTTTTCTATGTGATTCTAAACCTGGAGGAGGTTTCCTTCTTTAAACCATTAAAAAATTTCAAATTTTCATTGGTCTAGGAATACCTGAGAATCAGCCAAAAGAATCAAACTGAATTAATGTGGAAAGTTTCAGGTATCCCTAAAGAAAGTTTGAGATTCCACAAAGAGGCTACCTCTGATGGAAACATGGAAAGCGGTGCACGTCAAACTTCCCATTTAGGCTACCATTTTCTGTGGTTCTATTGTGTCCAACACACTCCACCATTTTGCACTTTTCTTAGTTGTTCTTAATTGCAAGATGGCCTGTGCCCCTTTTTTTGACCATCTTTGCCCTGATAATTTCATTCTTTTTTGAATGACTTCTTTGTGTGCTGATTCTATAGCCCCACTACCTATTATTAGCTTTTTTTCTCTGTAAAAACCATAATACATACGTTCCTGATTTCTTTGGTAATATTCTTTTAGCTTCAATAGTAATGGTAAATGTTCTGGTTTCACTCTGGATTCCAGCAATTCAAAGTGTCGAATCAATGCACCAACCCGATCAGTCATCAGGTAATTTTTAACTCCATCTATCCAGGATTTTCTTTTTATTTCTTCTGGAAATGCTTCTCTGGCAAATCCATGAGCATATTCCATGGCATGATAGAAATCCAGTATTTGGATAGCTTTAGGATAACACTTGTTTACCCAATTCCATATCCAGGGTGCTCCATCTCCAATGAATATTGGGCATTTAACCGAGGGAATTAAACATTCAAGGCCCTTTAGAAAGGTTGCTGCATCACCTAAATGACCAAAATATTCGGAATGCTTAATACCTGCTGGTTCTTCTCGAATGGGTAGTTGAAAAATCCTCCCCAGTTTTATTTCCTTCCACTTTTCTTCTCTGGTAAAAACCATTGAACCATCCATTTCTACATAGGTCAACACTTCCTGACTATCAATCAAATCACTGGGAAGAACCATATCCTGTTCTATTTTTTCATCTTGTTTAGCCTGCAATAGCGCTCCAATTTTTTCACTGACCCGCTCTATTTGTTTGGCACAAACCTCTACACTCAACAACTTTTCCAATAAAGCACTGGCTTCTTCAAATACATGATCGCTGCCTAAATAACAGATGATTTCTTGTAAATAACTACTCATCCGAAATCCTTGAGGACTGCTTGCAAGGCAATGATTTTTATTCACTATCAACTTGCCAAAACTTGACTTTATTTTTTTTTCTTGTTCTTTTTATAGGACTCATCCCCAAGACTATTTTGTAATACTTCCCGACCCAATTTTGCCCATACCTCAACAAACGACTTCTCATATTCATACCCACTAGTTTGGCCTTGTTGAGAGGCTTGCCATAATTTAATTTCTGCCTGTATCTTAGCGGTTAATTCTTCAGTGGTCATCAGATATCTGGTTTTGGTTTTAGTACTTTTTCAAGATAATCCTTTTTATGCAATTTTTCAATAAATCTTTAAGGCTGGGAAGTTTGACGTGCACCC
>NZ_KB903472.1 GCF_000379765.1 Flexithrix dorotheae DSM 6795 | reverse complement strand
TTTCTTTGGGCTAATTCTACAGATACGGTTTTACTATATGCAGTTAAAGCCGCTTTGCTTGCACTGTAAATTGCGGTTCCTGCGCTAAAAGTAAACGCACTAACGGAGGTGTTGTGTATGATAGCGGCACCGTCTTTCAAAATCGGAATGAACTTTTCGGTAGTAAAAACAGCTCCTTTAAAATTAGTGCTAACTATTTCTTCAAAAGCGGCTTCTGTGATCTGACCAATTGGCTCTTGCAATGCAACACCGGCATTTACAAATAGTACATCCACATTGCCAAATTTAGATTTAACTTGTTTTACAAGGTGGTCTATGTCTTCCAAGTTTGAAGTATCAGAACGTATGCCTATGGTTTCATTCCCTAATTCTTGCACGGCAGCATCCATCGTTTGTTGATTGCGACCTGTTATGACAACCTTTGCCCCTTGTGCAACAAATTCTTTGGCTGTTGCAAAACCAATACCTGCACTACCGCCAGTAACGACAGCGACTTTGTCTTTTAATTTATCCATTTTTGTATTTTTTATATTCCTAATTGGAATGTTTGTTCCGTAAAGATATAAATTCCGGAACGAACATTCCAAATAAATTATGTAATTATCTTAGTATCGTTCGAACGACAAAAAAACACAACTGCTAATAATAAAAAATCAAATTCAGGTGGGTTCTGGGGATCCCACTGAATTTTTCTTGTATTGAGCAAACCTAATGGGGATTCGATTCGGAAAACCCCTTTTTAAATTGTATTCATGCCTTCAACAGCCTTATTGTGATTTCCAATTTGTCATAATATCAGCTATTTCTTTCCCAACTTCTTTTTTTAATCGGACGGTTAATTCCGTATCAGAAAGTTTTTCGTTTTTGGTTAGATCTGTGTTAACTAAAAATTCACGAAGTTTTATTAAAATATCATTTTTGCAGGAATCAATTATCTGCTTTGCATTACTATAAAGTTGCATTTGATACCATTCATAATTTTGAGGTGTCATTTTTTGAACATATTTTTCTTCAAAGTCCAAAAGTGTTTTGTAAGTAGCCATTCTATCTCCAGATTGTAAAACAAATTCTGGATAGGTATCCATTATGTCAAAAGAAGAATTTGATTTTTCTTTGATAAATGAATACATGCTCATTGTAGCAAATAATTCTTGCAACCACTTTCTTTGAGGTTGAGTACCTTCTTTAAAATGATAAAGATGTGCCAATTCGTGAATTGCTAATATCTCTCGATAAAAAAGGTCCAAATCAATATTTTCCCCGTAAACAGGTTTTAATAGACTCCAATATTCTGTAGGTAATTGAGTAATCATTTTTTCCGCTTCTTGCGATACCACTGACTTATTTAAACCTAGTATTACATTTCCTCTTCCGGCTTGTGGTAAGCCAGGGGGAGGAAAGTATGAGTGCTCCCTCCACTTACTATTTTCAATAAATAGAACAGCAAAGTCTAAATCGGTTTCAAAAATTTTATCGAAATACAATTTTGCATCATTTAAATTTTTTAGTGTTTTTCTTATATTATTCAAAGAATCACTGGAAACTAATGTCGAAAAAGAGTAATCCGTTTTTACCTCAATTAGTCCACCATGAATCGAGGTATCAATCCAAGGCTCTTGAGCTTGTAATATTGGAGTTAAACCCAATATTAAAATCACGGTCAGATAAGTCAAAATTGATTTTTTCATAGGCCTTTTATAATTCTTATAAAACGATCTAAGCTAAAAAGGGTGCCCATCTTGTCAGAGGAGGGTATTATTTTTCAGCAAATGATGAAGTGAACCTAAAGGTAGAAAAATTGGGTAAAAAACAAAATAATACCATGATGTATTCCTCTATACCATATAACATTTTGAAAAAGTCAACTACAAAAAGGCCTAAAGCCTATCGAATTTTGGAATGCTTTGAAAAATGGCAAAGAATTATTGATTAACCTCACCAAACCGGATTATTGCAAATAATAAAAATTAACTCAAAAAAATCACTCCCACCTAAAAAGCGTTCCAACAAACAAGTAAAAAACTGAAATTACACCAGGCCTATTCAGAACCTAATCCCTATTAGGTTTCTTCAACACCAGGAAAAATTCAGTGGGATTCCCCACACACCTGAACTTGATCCCTTATTAGCGTGTCGTTATTTTTTCATTCTCAATTTGTGAGGACTAGTCTTTGGTATCCTTTCAATTATTTCTCTTGCCTCTAAATCCAATTTTACAGATACAATATACCACAGCACTTTACCATCAAAAGTTTCACTCAATTTCTCAACTGCTAAATCGGATAATTTATCATATGTTATCTCTTCATATTCTTCGACTGTTTTTAGTATAAATTCTTTGATAATATCATATCTTCTTTTAAGTATATTAACCCCCTTCTTTCCTTTCGGGTGCATAGTCAAAATTCGTTCTTCACTCATAGTATTTTTTTTAAAAGTGTATATTCTGAATAATAGTCCAAGCAAACCAAGAAATCACAAATGTTTGATAGTTAAAATATTAGATGGAGAATGAAAATTAAGATTTCCAACAATTTGGTTGACCCTTTTTGATAGGTCTTATAAAAGTTATTCTTGGAACTTCTTTAAGTTTGGTTCCAAATTCTTTTTTACCCTCTGGGGAATTACTTGCAGGAAATCCAATGATAAATCCCATCGTCTTCCAATTCATTTTTTTAATATTGGTTTTCAATGACTGATTCTGAATATTTTTTAAAGAGCTTGGGTAAAAAGAGAAATACCATCCAATAAATCGCATTCCATCCAAACAATATTAGAGTCCGGAAAATTATTATTAAAATTTTCTTTTTAATTGTGGTTGTTTTTATGCACTCTAATGCCATCATATGAGGCACTGTGATTTTAAATTTCAGTTTAGTCATTAGGCAATCCTTAGGATTGCTTACTAAATTAATTTTAACCTGCAAGTCAATCATACGGATTGACGAGCTATCCACGAAGCTATGATTCTTTACTCCCCAGCTATGATTTCATAAAGCATGTTGAAACACACTTAAAGGTAACAAAATTAAGCAAAAACTAAAATAATGTTATGTCTCCACTAAACCATATAACAATATAAAAAAGTCAATTACTAAAAGTGCTGGAATGATTTGAAAAGTGGTAAAGAATTGCAAATCGATCCCGCCAAACCTGGCTTTTGAAAACAATAGAAATTAACTACATAAAATGCCACTCTAAACAAAATCACCTCAATCAGAAAACCACTCCTACAAGCAAGAAAATAATTGAAATTACACAGGGCTTTTTCCGAATCCAAGCCCCAATAGGTTTCCACCTGATGAAGTAGCCTTTTAATTTTGACATGAAGGGATTTATTTAGTGAACAAAAAGAAAGATGCAAAAGATTCGTAATTCCGCAGAGATGTTCCCCGTCATAGAACCCTTGCAGTCCAGTGGACTTACCCAGAAGGAGTATGGTAAAAACCAAAATATTCCGGTTCATGTATTGGCTTACTGGTCGGTACGCTATCGCAAATTGAAATCTCCTGATGCAGATCAGTCCAAGTTTATTCCTGCACTTGTTCTTCCCAATATATATTATCTTTGTATTCTACCAAAAACATCTTATGCAAAAAAAAATTGAAATAATATCAAATGTTTATGGACAAAAATGGAAGATAATAATAAAACTAATTGATCAGGTGTGCCAATTCAGTAGAATGTATTGGAAATCATTGCTACATCAGAACTTACCAGTCATCGTAAAATACCCTGAAATGGTAGCTAAAATAGCTCCCCATTTCGAAGGAAACGACATCCCAGATTATAGTAACAATCTTTGGTTTTTGTAAGACCTGATACTCAATAGCACAATTACACAAAATGCAAATCTTATATCACCCTCCTCAAAACTTATTGTCTGATTACATTCAACATATCGTTTATGTAAATGGTACCATTGATATGCCCCACATAAACGAACTACCCGAAGGAGGTGTAAACTTAGTAATTGAATTAAATGAACATACAACAAATTATGTTTATTCAGAAGGTATTAAAAAGCAACCCAATAAAATAAAAAAAGCTTGGATAACAGGCTTTCAGAAACAATCTTTAATCTACAAGAACAACCAAAACTCCAGAATAATTAGTGTAAGGTTTAAACCCGGTGGTTTCTTTATGCTAACCAAAACCCCAATAAATGTCATTCCATTTGCAGGGATAGAGGCAATTGAAATATTAGGTGATAGTTTTAAAGCATGTTACCAAGAAGTACTCAATAGCAAGAGTATTGTTGATTCATTTAAGGCAATAGAAGGATACTTTCTTAAAAAAAGTTTCGAATTTTCGATTGAACAGAAAGTTATTGAGTTTGCCAGTTTAAACGCACATCAACCTTTAGATTGGGTTGTTGAAAAAACAGGATACTCTCAAAAACACTTTATACACCTTCATAAAAAACTCACAGGATTTACCCCAAAATACTTTCAGCGTGTTAAAAGATTACAAAACGTAATTAAAGTATTGCAGCATCATACAGGACGAATAGATTGGTTCGCATTACTCAATCGCTACGGGTATTTTGACCAAGCTCATCTCAGCAAAGATTTTAAAGCCATTACGGGATTAACACCTACCGAGTATTTGATTGCAATGAAGGCAAATAATTATAATAAGGAAATTTCGGATATGGTTTTCAACCCACCTTTCCAGGAGATTAGGAAGTAATTTTTTTACAATGAAGACCAAATAGAGCAGAATAGCTTTGTTCTAGGAATTCAGTAATTACACCATGGATACTAAAACGTATATCGCATTTATCAGAAATGTAATGCAGGGTCGTCAAGGTCTAACTAAAGAAAATCTTAAGGATAGTTTTGTTAAAAATGGGGCCTTAAATGTTTTTACACATTTTACCACAGGTAATGTGTCGTTTCAATTTAGAGAAAACGAACTTCCATACTTAAAACAACACGTTGAAAAGGAATTATTTTTAATTCTAGGTAGAGAAACTCCTATTTTCATTCGATCGTTGAACGAATTGCAGGCATTGAATTTATTAGAAGCTTTTCAAGGAAAAAACACCTCCGACATTCACGAGCGTTGCATTACTTTTCTCGACAAAACCCCGATTTTTGAACTGCCGAAACAATCCAAAAGACAGGATCTAGAGGTTTTCAAAATAGTAGCCAAAAATGTATTTAGTATAACAAGATTGATAAACAAACGTGCAGGAAGTCCCAATAAACTTTTAGAAAAACTTACTGGTCAAAGCGCATCTACAAGAAATATTAATACGGTATTAAGAGTAATTGAAAAAATAAAATAACCAGGATTTTGCTATAATTATTACAGACTACTCTAAGCTTTATTGGTAATTTTTTTACAATGAAACCTCTCTCGGGAACAATAAGTTTGCTTAATAATTAAAAAAACAAACAATGAAGTCATTTAAAATTGAAGTACCACAGGAAATATTGGACGACCTAAAAACCAGATTACAAAATACCCGATGGGCTGATGCAGGTGATGATACCGGTTGGAATCTAGGTACAGACTCTAGTTACCTCAAAGCATTTACAAACCACTGGTTAAACCATTATAATTGGAGAAAAGAAGAAGGCAAACTAAACCAGTTCCCTCATTATAAAACAATGGTAGATGAAACAACCCTACATTTTCTTCACGTAAAGGGAAACGGAGCAGTTAACGAACCGCTTCTGTTGATTCACGGCTGGCCTGATAGTTTTACCAGATTTTTAAAAGTCATACCTAAACTTAATACTCCAGACGAAAATGGTTTTGCTTTTGACCTTATTATTCCTTCTATCCCCGGATTTGGTTTTTCTGAACAAAAACCGATGAATAGTGACCAGACTGCCATTCTTTTTAACAAGTTGATGACTGAAAAATTAGGCTATCAGCAATACTTTGCTGCAGGTGGGGATATGGGCTCTACCATTAGCAAATCACTAGCCATTCAGTTTCCTGAAAATATTTCGGCAATCCACCTTACCGATGTAGGATATCCTAATGGTAGTGAAAATTGGGCTGAGATGTCGCAACCTGAACAAGAATTTGGGCAATACATTCAGCAATGGTTTTTTAAAGAAGGCGCTTTCAATATGTTGCAATCTACCAAGCCTCAAACATTAGGATTTGCTTTAAATGATTCACCCGTAGGCTTAGCTTCCTGGATTATTGAGAAGTTTCACGGCTGGTCCGGTTACCCAGAAAATCTTGATTCCTATTACAGTAAAGATGAATTGATTACCAACATAATGGTGTATTGGGTTACCCAAACTATAAATTCTTCCATTCACATCTATGCTGAACAAGCCAAAGCAACGTGGCAAGGTGGTCTGAAATCTGACCAAAAAGTTGAAGTTCCTACAGGGGTGTCTCTCTTTGCTGGTGAAGCACCTTTCCCCAAAGAATGGGTAGACAGAAAAGTAACTGCCAAAAGTTTTAATGTCCTGGATAGCGGAAGTCATTTTGCAGCTATGAGTTCTCCCGAATTGTTCAGTAAAGAGCTATTTGATTTTTTCAGAAAGGTTTGATCTAATACTGATTTCTCAGAATTGAACTACTGTTCTCAACAGAAGCTCAGTTTTATAAATTAATTTAATGGTAGTAGAGATATATAAAACAAACGTAACTAAAGAAGAAACAGCGAAAAAAATTCTAATTGATTTTAGAAAACAATTCCCTGATTATAATGTGAATTTTGATTTGGAAGATTGTGATAAAATCTTGAGAATTGAATCAGCAAATGCAATTAATCAAAAACTCTATTTTTTTAAAATGGAATATGAATGACGAAAAACAAAATATAAAAACTGCTTACAATATGTGGGCAGCACAATATGACTCCAATATAAATAAAACAAGAGACTTGGAGTCTGTTTCTCTTCGCGAAACACTTCAAAATTTAGATTTTAATAACTGTTTAGAGGTTGGTTGTGGAACAGGTAAGAATACGGTTTGGCTTATATCTAAGACCGATAAAATTGTAGCTGTAGACTTTTCAGAAAAAATGTTGTCTGTTGCAAAAGACAAAATACAATCTGAAAAAGTGACTTTTATTCAAGCCGACATTACCAAAG
The DNA here is from genome assembly GCF_000379765.1 of Flexithrix dorotheae DSM 6795. Lineage (GTDB taxonomy): Bacteria > Bacteroidota > Bacteroidia > Cytophagales > Flammeovirgaceae > Flexithrix > Flexithrix dorotheae. The sequence continues at coordinate 19,258 of NZ_KB903472.1, read as the reverse complement.
AGTGGAGTTTTGTTAATAACGGAAAGTTCGACCTGACTATATTTAGTCTAATTCTGGAACACGTTGAAGACTTGGAGCAAATATTTGAGAAACTCAATCAAGTAGTTGCTGAAATGGGATATGTTTATATAGGTGAATTACATCCTTTCAAACAATACAACGGAAGTAAAGCAAAATTCGAAACGGATGAAGGTTTTCAAACCGTCACTTGCTTTACACACCATATTTCTGATTACACCAGAAGTGCAAGTAAATATGATTTTAATATTCTAAAAATAGAAGAGTATTTTGAGGATGGAAATAGAAGTAACATTCCTAGAATTTTAACCTTGCTACTTCAAAAAAAGAGCATATAAAACAAAGAAAAAAATGAAACCTTTAATTATATTACTTCTTACATCAGTTATCTCGCTTTTGGTTTTAAGACTGATCAATGATACAATAAAATTTTGAAAAGTGGCAAGAATAGGAATGTCAGCAATGCTCTTATTTACGGCAATGGGTCATTTTATGTTTCCTCAAGGTATGGCATTGATGATACCTAAAGTAATCCCTTAACAGATTCTCTTTATCTTCGGGTGTATTTCTCATCAATAAAAATTAACAAATAATGTTGAAGATTACCTTACTTCTTTTTGTGTTTGCGCCCTTATATTTATCAGGTCAAAATTTTCAAAAACATTTTGATAGTTTACAAATAACAGGTAGTACCGCAGTGTTTGATTATAATAGCAAAAAGTGGTATTACTCAGATGGAAAAGATGCCAATATTGAAACCCTTCCGGCATCGACTTTCAAAATACCCAATTCACTAATTGCTCTAGAGTATAACGCGGTACAGGATGAAAATGAAGTTTTCAAATGGGATGGTAAACCAAAATCCCATTTTGGAAATGTAATTGATGTTTGGAACAAGGATACAGACCTAAAAACCGCATATAAAAACTCCACAGTGTGGGTTTATGAAGAAGTAGCCAATAGAGTTGGAAGGGATAAATACATCACCATCCTGGACAAATGCAACTATGGCAATGGTATACTCACGGAAAAAGGAACTGACTTCTGGAATTATGGAGACTTTGCAATCTCTCCGAGTAACCAAATAGAATTCCTTATCAAGCTGTATGAGAACAACCTCCCATTTTCGGACACTATTATTAACAAGGTAAAAGAAATAATGATTTCAGAAGTTACGGAGAGTAAAATCCTACGTGGTAAAACGGGATGGACTCGACACGCAGGCAAGGATATAGGCTGGTGGGTGGGTTATCTGGAATCTGACAGCAATGTTTACTTCTTCGCTACCAGGCTAACAAAGAGTATTGAAGACAAGAACCCTCATTTTTTAAGTGCTCGTAAAAATATTACCAACAATATACTATCCCAAATAATCAATAATCAATGAAAGCAAATCATTTATTTCAACTAACACTATTGTTATGTACCCACGCCATCAACAGCATTATTGTGATTTAAAATTCTACGGATAAAGGGGTTTGATATTTTGGATCTTGGTTTGCACAATATTTTCTAGGGTATGTTTGAGCCATTCGTAGGGGGTTGATGGCTATTTCGGAGGGTCCAGTTCTTCCTTACTTTTGATACTGCCGAATAACTTGCAAAGGCTGATGCTATTAGATAATTTTATAGAACTTTGAAAAATCCAGTTTAAGGGTAAAATTAATAGGTGGGTATTAGCTTTTTCATAATGTTATATGGTTTGTGATGCCAATTCCTCATTTCGGGGTGTTTATTGGATAATAATGATTGTAGAAAATTATAATGAAAAGTTTACAATTCACCTACCACAAATGTATGGCCGGTTGTCCATCTGTATCTTGATGAAAATCATGGAGATGGGAGCCTGAAGAAATTTAGAGCACCCAATTCAGGCTTAAACTTTTGGTTATTATTTCTTTTTACAGGTATAAGAAGCTATTAGGCCAATTTCCATTTCCTTATTTAAAATTTCAAAATTTGTCTTTTTCAACATAGATTCGATTATCCAGTCATAGGTTGAAAATTCTTCCTTAAAGTGAAGTTCGGCATCTTCTTTTAGAAAATTACCTCCAAGCTTGGTTTGTTTTCTGATAAATTTAGCAATGTTATTCAAGGGTTCATTATCCTGAATAACCACATCTTTTATATAAAGCTTCCCTCCAGGTTTAAGAAAATTACTGATATTCTTAAGAGCAATCTTTTTCCAGAAATCAGGAAGATGGTGAAAGGAAAAAGTTGAGGTTACAAAATCCACAGAATTTGTTTGCTTTGTGAAATTTAAAAAGCCAGAATGTACAAATTCAATATTGGTGAGAGATTCCTTTTGCGCTTTTCGTTGGGAATATTCAAGCATTTCCAAGGAGATATCAACAGCGTACACTTTTTTACATATTTTAGCTGCCTCAATCGCAAAAACACCTGTTCCTGAACCAAAATCTACTAAGATATCATTATCTGAAATATTTAGGTTATTAATTAAATCCAGGCATTCCCGATAAAGGTCTCGGAACTGTGAGTGTGTTTTTTCATAAACTTCTACTTCTTCTTTTTGAGAATAATCTTTCCCTATTTGTTTAAATTCATTGTATTGCCAGTTCATTTGATAATTATTATTCACAATAATTAGTATTCTTTCTTAAAACCTAGAGATTAAATCTAAATAAAAAATTGGATTTAATTGTAGAAAGATCCTGAATATTCCTGTAAGCCGATATGCGAAAATAACAACAAAGGCTATCCTCTTTCAGGCTGGATGCTCCATTGGTTACAAACCTAGTTTTATTTCCGTAAGAATTTTCGATTTTAATGGCTTCGTAAGATAAGAGAGAACCAATTCGTTCTCTTTTGCTTTCGTTTCGTCCCTCAGATCAATGGAAGAGGTGAGGATGTGAATATTTAATCGGTATTGATTTTTGTCCTCCGTAATTGTTTCCAGAAATTGCCAACCATTCATCACTGGCATATTCAGGTCTAAAAATATCAGGTAGAATTTCTGGGGGTTCTGCCGGATATATTCTACACCCTTCAAGCCATTTTCCAGAATAACCACCGGATGGTGGGGGAATTCGGTTTTAACTACCTTTTTATTAATGAAATTGATAACTGGGTCGTCATCAATCAATAAGATCTCTTCTATCTTCATCTTTTATCAAATTAGTTTTATCTGTTATTTGCCGGATTACTTCATCTAACTCATTGGCTGATTCTGTGATCAGTTGCATAATTTCGTCTTTGGATTTGCCACCCCCACCAAGGTTATTAGCAAGGAATATCAGGCTCATGATTCTGGAAAGAGGTGCGCGGATCACGTGGGATTGCAACCATCCAATCTCCCGAAGGATTTTGTTCTGTTCTTTGATACGTTCCAGTTGCTGGCGAGAAGTAGTAACATCAAGGGCAGAGCCCACTGTACGAAGAGGTTCTCCTTTTTCATCCCTGAGTATTTGACATCGGTCAATAAAATAAGCGATCGATCCATCAGATAAGAGGAGCCTGTACTCTGCTTCCCAGGAATTCGTTTGTTTATCCTGATGGGCCTTATTTAATGAGTTCCACACTTCGTCCCTATCCTCTGGGTGAATTTTTAAAAACAGAGAATTGTCAATAGAAAAATCTTCTCCGGTGCCATAAGTAAAACCATGCCCATATCCCTTTCCCCTTATCATCTTTTGTTTTTGATGATCGATTTCCCAAATAATTTCGTTACTGGCCAGCATGGCAAGTTAAATCTTTCATTACTTATGGATAATTGTTCTTCATGCTCCTTTCTTTCCGTAATATCCTGTAATGCACCTTCAATCCTAACTGGGTTGCCCTGATCATCGGTTACCAGTCTGATTTCCTGATGTAACCATTTCATTTTACCGGTGCCCGTAATAATTCGGTGTTCGTAACTTTTAACTTTTCCAGGTTCCAGCCGTTTTATAGGGTTAATTTCTATTAGATAGCGGTCATCGGGATGGAATGTTTTTGCTATATTTTCCATAGTCGGGGTAAATTCCCGGGGTGAATATTCGTAAATTTTATAGGTTTCGTCACTCCAATATGACGCCTCGGAATCAACTTCCCTGACCCAATATCCCAATTTGGCAATTTTTTGTGCCGTGACGAGCCTGTCGTATGCCATCCGAAATTCCTGTTCGGCTAATTTTTGCTCTGTAATATCTTTGGCAACAGCCACAAATATTTTTGATTCCGGAACGATAGTGCCAGTCCAAATTAACCACCGGATATGCCCACTTCGGGTTAGAAATCTTGCTTCAAAGGATCGGGGAGACACACCTTTAATGGAAGCTTGTTTAATGGAAGCTTGTAATCTTTCCATCGCTTCTTTCTGATCATCTTTATGGATTAATTGGAAAATTGGGGTGGTAACTATTTCGTTTTCGCCATATCCCAGCAGATTAACAAAGGCTTTGTTAAACTTCTTGATAAAGCCATCAAACCCCACAATACAATGTGGATCCGGGGAGATGTTAAAAAAACTCCTGTATTCAACTTCTGTGATTTTCTGTTTTATGACAGCCCCCAACTGCTGGCTGACTTCGGTGAGCAGACTAACTACCTCTGAATTTTTGTGTCTAATGTATTGAGAAAAACAGGTAATACAGCCCAGGAATTCGTTATTGTATTTTAAAGGTAATCCAATACCTGTATGGAGCCCAGCTTCTCTGGCAGCTTCCGGACGACAAAAGCGTTCATTACTGGATAAATCCTTCATTACAACAGTTTTATCATCCTTCCAAACCAGGCCAGGTAGACCATCGCCCATTACCAAGGAGTTCACATCTTTAGAGGTTTGGCAAAAACTACTTAGGCTCCCTTCTCTGCATACAATTGAAAATAAATCCAACCTTGTTTCATCATTTGAAACCAACCAAATTTCGCTTACTGCAATTTCAGGGAGATTTAACAGTATATTCAAAGCTTCATCCAAACAGGATAAAAGTGTACCTGGTTGTCCTACGGCCTGGGTTAAAGAAACCCTTAATTCATCCACCTTTTGTTTTTTCACTTCTGAGGTGACTTCATGTGTGTTGGTAACTATTCCTTCGATGAAGGGTGTTTTAAGGTGATTCGAAGATTCTGTTTTGAGCCATCGCCAATTTCCATTACCATCTAGAAAGCGATAAGGTTCACTGGAAATGTATTCTGATTTCAAAAGTTCATCCAATTGCTGTTTCAATCGAGGTGCATCCTCATTATAAACAAAATCAAAAGCATTCTTTCCCAAAAACTCATCAGGCGAGACTCCCAACACTGTTTTGGAAGCTGGAGCGATAAATTTATAGTTCCCTTTATCATCGATGATCGCTAACAAGTCTTTACTGTTTTGAATCAATGCCTTAAATCTGGCTTCATTAAAGGAAAGTTCCTGGTAAGCCTCCTGCTCTTTGATGACATAACCAAGATTGGATGTCAAAGAATATAATAGTTGAAATTCATCTTCCGTAAACTTCCGTTCCCGATGACAATCGTCAAAACCGATAAATCCGGCAAAGTCATCTTTAATCCAGATAGGTAGTACCAAAATAGACCAGATTTCCTGGTGTTTTAATATTTCCCTGGTAGATGAGGGAGGAAGTTCGTTTACAATGGCTTCAAAAGGTTGTCGATTTTTGAGTGGTTCCATGAATAATGGAAACTGGGAAAAGGGAATGTCCTGGAGTTCTTGATTATCAATTTGGGGATAGATATGGTTACGAGACCATTCTATCTTTTGAGAGGTTGTTTGTTGTCGTAGGTTGTTTTGAAAAAAATAAATACGGTCTACATTTATGGTATCACCGATAATTTTAAAGCATTCATGGAGTGATTGGGACCAATTGCTTGTTTTAAGAAGCATTTGGCTTATGACACCAATTGCCTTCAGGTATTCTTTTTGGGCCTCAATTTTTTGTTCCCTTTTATAGCGATTAGTTAGATCGATTGCAGTTACGATTTCGGCTTTTTTACCATGGTAATATATCAGATTGCTTTTGATCTGAACATACATAATGCTTCCATCCCGTTTCTTTTGTCTATATAAACTTTCCTTGTAAACTTCTTTGCGTGTGAGAGCTTTCTTCACTGCTTTTTCAAGTTTGGGTATATCTTCCTTTGGCCGGATGTCTTTAATTGTCATATTAAGGAACTCCTCCTCGCTATAGCCATATTGCAGAATTGCCTCTTTATTGACCGCCAGGAACCGGAAGGTTTCCAGGTCAAATATCCACATGGGAAATGGTGTGAGGTCAAAAATTGTTTGTTCTTGATGGTAATGATCAGAATCGGTGTCTAGAATATTCGAATACAAGCGGTTATAACATCTTTCCAAATACTTTCTACCTAATTTAAAAAAATTCTCAGTACATGACAAAAAAATGAAGGAAAGCCATCCTTACCTTATTTTTAAGTTGAGACACATTAGAATAGAAGCAGTATAAAATTAAATGTTTTACAAAAAGTATGAAGGAAAAAAACTCGAATACAATTGGCCAGAGCCTCGGTCATCGAACTCAGGAAAATTCTTGCCCCAGTAAAATTAGAAAACCTTTCCATAATTATTGAAAAATGTGAGGCAGTGAAATAGGAATATTTATGTGTTTTTAGGTAAAAAATATAAAACCCCTGTATATACAATCGACCGCACCAAGGACATATTTGAAAAGCTGATTTAGGGAAATAGTTTTGAATAAAAAACTAAAAATGAGTGTAGAAGAGAAAATGTTTGGTCTGGTGGATACTATTCATCTAATAAACGATTCGAATTCAATGTTCCAAAAATAGCTGCTCACCATACAATCTGTCTGTGTCGAATACGGCAATTTATGGGGTGATATACGACAATCTGTTGATGAGCATAGCGTGCACGTACAGGTTGCTTGATTATAGCAAGTAGCAAATGAATATTGTGTTTTTAACAGGGTCAATCATTATCAAAGTAGCCATTACGGTGTACTTTGCCACAGTTGCAAAAGCTGGAAGCAAAATTATCTATTTTGGAAATGGGAGAGACTTTTTAATTGGACCTGAAACCGAAAAATGGGATGCGGTTTTATTGGCAAAGCATCAATCCGTAAAGAAGTTTATGGAATTTGCCCAAAATGAAGATTATTTAAAGAATGCAGGTCATCGAACGGCTGCAATTGAAGAGAGGATGTAAACCGACATCTGTCTGAGATAAAAAAAGATTAAATTAATTATTGACTTAGACAAAAAATTCCATGACACTAGAAGAATTAGGCGCCTTACAAGCCAATGACTAATGCAAAATAGTCTTACACAAAAGTATAAAGTCCGAAAAAACTAGCAAGAATGGGTTAAGTGCACCGTGCCATTAACCATTCCAAAAATATTTGTTAAAAAAAAGCTAAATCGTTTCTTTGTATTTGAAAACCGAAAACATTTTAATTGGCTTCTGACAAAGAAAATATAGTTATCATAATTCAACCTCTCGAATGTTTGGGCAATGGCGACTACCTGCCCATTTTTGGTAAAGCAATTACTTCTGACCTCCTTACCGAACTTTCGCAGTTTAAGCAGTTTCTAATCAAGGATAGTCAAATATTTTCCACATCTATTGATCTTCAAAAGATAGGTGATTATTTGGTGCAGGGTTCTTTAACTCAATTAGGAGAAGAAATTAATCTGAATGTTCATCTGACCAGACTTGCGGACGGTGCGATTATTTGGTCGTATAGGAATACCGATAACATTACCTCCATCCAACAGGTGCAGCAGGAGCTGCTGGGCAATCTGGTGGCCTCTCTTCAGCAACAGCTTGATTTAGATTTACTTGCTCGTTTTAAGAAAAGAAAAGTGATCGATTTTAAGGCATATGAGTATTGGCTTTATGGCATGGAGGAACTCCGAAAAGGTACTATCACCTCCGATAATGAAGCCAGGACCTATTTTGCTAAGGCACTGGAAATTGATCCTCATTATGGACTGGCCTATTCGGGTATGTCATTATCCTTTTTCAATGAATGGAGCTGCCAAATTTGGGACAGGTGGGAGTTAAGCCAAAAGGGAGCCAAAGAATGGGCTGTGAAAGCCCTGGAGGTAGATGCTGAAAACTATATGGCGAATATGATTTTAGGTAAAGTTTTACTTTTTGAGCATTCATTTTATGAAAGTGAAACTTATCTGAGAAAAGCTTTAAAGTTAAACTCGAGCGACCCTTTTAATCTGATTCAAATAGCCGGAGCCTTCATTTACCTCCAATATCTGGAAGAAGCGGAAACCCTGTATAAAAAATCACTGATTTTAAACCCTGATCGGGAAGAAAAATATCATCCAACTGGAGCTTTTATATATTTCGAGAAAAAGGATTTTAAAAAGAGTATCAAGACAGGAGAACGATTTCTCAAGGAAGGTTGGGTAGATTTTCCAGTAATTTTAGCTGCTTCTTATTATTTCCTGGGGGATTTAGAGCAATCAAAATGGTATTGGCAGCAATACCTAAATAATTTTTCCTCCCGAATCAGCAGGGATAATGAAAACTTGGAAAATGAAGCTTTACAATGGATGATCGAGTTGAACCCCTTCCGTTATACATCGGTATTCCAGCCTTTTTGGGATTATTTGATGGAGGAAAAGAATTTAAATGCTCCCAACACCCAGGAAAATGAAATTTCCAATGCTAATTTTTTTAAACAGGAGGAACATATCTGGAAAGTGCGATATTTAGGGAAAGATGCCCATTTGCCCCAAAACAAAGGTATGGCAGACATCGTCCAATTAATGCAATATGCCGGAGAAGAAATAAAGGCAGAAGAACTCTTAGGTGGTAAAATAAGGCAGACTTCCATGGAGCTCATAGATAAAGAAGCTTTGCTCAGTGTTAAAAAAAGATTAGAGGAAATTGAAGCGGCATTGATAGATGCGATTGATCAGGAAACAGATCAGACGGAAGCGTTAAAAGAAGAGTATGATCAGCTATCAAGGTATATCAGTTCTTCAATTGATAAAAAAGGAAGGATCAGGATCAAGGGGTCCACAACAGACAAAGCCCGATCGGCTGTTACTCAAAGAATTAAAAGTGCACTCAAGAAAATAGAAAGTGTTCACCCCGAACTATATAGACATTTATCCTCCTCCATCAAAACTGGGAATTTCTGTAGTTATAAGCCAGAAAAAAAGATTAATTGGGATTTTTAATCATCTTACATTGTAAGATTCAATCTTACGCATAGCAGGGTAAAAAACTCTGAAATATGCAAACACTTGTAGAATTATTATTCGATCCCCTGATCGTTCTCTTTTACATGTACCTGGGGTTATGGATTTGGGAGACTATTGCTCCAGCTAAACCTCTCCCCAAAATGAAGTATTGGAAGCTAAGAGGAATTATTTTTTTCTTTGTCAACTTTACCCTTGCAAGCATTTTACCTCTATTGGTAGATCATCATCTGGCGAAGTATCAGGTAGTCAATTTATCGGGTATACACCCAATAACCGGAGCCTTCCTTGGAGTAACTATTTATCAAGGCATTCTCTATTTTTGGCACAGGGCCATTCACAAATTTGATCCCTTGTGGAGGTTTTTTCATCAGATGCATCACAGTCCTGAACGACTTGATATCCCCAGTGCATTTTATACTGGCCCATGGGATACTATTATGTTTACTCTGATTGGTAGTGTAAGCTTTGTTCTGTTGCTTGGACTTTTTGCCAAAGCCACTACCATTGGGCTTTTATTCCTTACTTTTTTGAGCCTCTTCCAACACTCAAACATCAAAACCCCTGTTTGGCTTGGTTATCTTATTCAGAGACCGGAATCACACAGCCTGCACCATGGAAGGGGGCAGCATCGGTACAATTATTCAGATTTTCCTATTTATGACATCCTCTTCGGGACATTCAAAAACCCTAAAAATCATGTAAGGGAAACCGGATTTTACGATGGGGCTTCCACAAGGGTGCTGGACATGTTGGTGATGAAAGATGTATCCAAACCCAAAAACAAATAACTATATGATAAAACTTAAATTATTGATATTGATAATTATGATCTCAACTCTTTATGTTCAGGAAAAGCATTCTCTGAAAGTAACAGGAGGAAACTTTGTAACTGTTGATGGAGTGCAATTTCATTACAGGAAAGGCGGGCGAGGCCCTTACTTATTATTACTGCATGGATTTACCTTGTCAAGCGACCAATGGACTGAATATTTTGATAAATTTGCTGAGCAATACACAGTCATAGCACTTGACTTTCCGGGTCATGGTAAGTCAGAAAGAACCGGTAAGGAATTTAACTTTGACCACTGGACACAATTGACGATAAAGGCGCTGGAAAAGCTCCAAATTAAACAGGTAAAGGCTATTGGTCATAGCTATGGAGCCATTACCCTTATGTCAATCGCCAGACAGCAGCCCGACCTTATAAAAGCCATGGTACTGATCAGTGGTGCACACCGTCTTGATTCTACCATGCAAGCCATTCTTTTAGAGGATTCATTTGAAAAAGCTGATGTAGATTTACAGAATTTTTACCGCAAAATACATCGTGATAACATGGAGCAAATACAGGGTATTTTTTCAGATATTCGGAAATTTGCAGAAAACAGCTCACCTTTGATAAGGGAGCAACTTGGCGAAATTGATTTGCCCATACTCTTGATCTTTGGAGATAGAGACTCGTTTTATTCCATGGAAACTATCGCAGAAATGTATAACGCACTTCCCAATGCTCAGCTGTGGGTAATTCCTGAACAAGGGCATGCTCCGGTATGGCAGTTTATGGGAGCAGATGAATTGACTCATCAGGTATTTTCAAAAAAGGTAAGGCAATTCTTAAAACACTCAAATCATGTCAAAATCAAATAAGCCGCTCGTTTTAGCATTTGTAGCTGCCACCAATGAACAAAATTGGGCAAAGGTAAACACACTGCTGCATGAAAATGTAATCAGGCATTCGAGTACCTTCGGAATGCAGACGGTGACTAATAGCCAGCAACTGATCGATTTTCATAAGGAAGAAGTGACGGCTTTTCCCGATTTAAAGGAAACCGTAATTTTTATGGTGGAAGAGGGGGAGCTGGTGGCTGCCCGTATCCATTTCCGTGGAACCCAGCTGGGAAAACTGGGCAAATATCCTCCCTCCGGAAAGGTTTTGGATGCGTATTTCCAGTGTTTCTTCAAAGTCAGGAATGAAAAAATTACTGAAATATGGGCGGAGTACGATCAGCTGAACGGATTAATTCAACTGGGTCATTTTAAACCACTTCATCACAAAGACTAAAAGAAATAACAACAATGCAGGATTATATAGACTTCGCAAAGAAGCATGGTGTAGTGCTTCAGGGTACAGGGCATTGTCAGTTTTGTGGAGCGGCCACAAAAAGAGGTGTTCACGAATGTGTGGAAATTTTTAATTTGGGATTTCACCATATTGATTATTCCCGGATGGAAAATCATCTCTACCGCTTCTTAGCGGTAGATGCCCATACCCTGCAGCACCCTGAGCTACATGGAAGGTGGAACAACCATTTTCACCTGACCAGGCTACATCTTGTATTACATCATCAGGTGAAATGGAAATATGAGTTGTCGCCAAAATTGAGTGATCACCTCAATAAATACAAGATCCAAAATAAGCATGAAGTGTTTAATCCGCCAGGGGTTTTAAGCCGAGGAGCAATAACTACCACTGATATTTTAGACCGAAGTACCGATGAAAATTCATGTAAGGAGATGATCAAAGCATGGGCTAAAGAAGTCTATCATGCCTGGTGTGAGTATCATGCTGTGGTGGCATTTATTGGCAAAAACTTTTGGGCCAAATACTTGAAGCAATATGAATGAAAAAGTGGGAATGATTTTTTTAACTTTTCTCAATTAAAATTTAATGAAAACTCAAATCTATATATCTATTATTTTTCTGATGCTTTTGTTTTCTTGCCAGGAAGAGCTGGATATGGAACCGGATGAAAATATACCGAGGGAAACCCCTGATAACAGAATTTACAAACTACCTATTGTGGTCCATGTGCTTCATCATGGTGAACCAGTAGGGGAGGGGCCCAATTTGTCGGATGAGCGGATCTTACGTCAAATTGAAACCCTGAATGAGGACTTTAGAAAAAAACCGGACACAAGAGGATACAATGACCATTCAGATGGTGCTGATACCATGATTGAATTTGTCTTGGCTGATAAGACTCCGAATGGTTCTAAAACTAATGGAATTAACCGTTTAGACATTTCAAGAATGGAGGAGCCCTCATTTGGATATTCTCCGAAACGCTTTGCTGAGTATGACTATTGGCCGTCTAACCAATACATTAACGTTTGGACTATACCACTGGACGATTCAATGATGTGTATTGCGTTAGGAGAAGCCACCGGACCAAAAACTGACTTACCAGGAACAGAACACCTGAGTTTGCCAGCTCCTGGTGAACCGGAGGGGATTTTGATCAACTGGAATCATTTTGGAGAATCTGAGATCAACTGTCACGCCAGATTTGGACGAACCCTTACCCACGAAATGGGGCACTATCTGGGACTTTTACATCCTTGGGGAGCTAAAAATTGCGATTTAAATGATTACTGTGAAGATACCCCTGCGGTGGATTATTTTGTTTTTGGTAAACATCCACAGGCAGGCTGCAATGGAGAAGCAGTCATGATCCAAAATTATATGAATTATACGCACGATGAGGTAATGAATATTTTCACCAACGATCAAGCTTATCGAATGCGGTATGTGCTTGAAAATCATCTGGGTAGAAGGGCATTATGGGAAAAGAAATGATTAATAAAGAGTGGAAATGAAAACTTCTGCCAAACAGCATTATGAACACCACCTGGCAAAATACTACACCTGGTCTCTAGGGGATTTAAAGCAGAAACAGGATTTCCTCCGGAAATTAATCGAATTGCAAGATCTTGCTCCAAAAAGGTCGAGAGTTTGTATAGACCTGGGAGCCGGAAGTGGTTTACACACGATTCCATTAGCACAGGCTGGATTTGCTGTAAAGGCCATTGATTTTAGTAGAAAATTGTTGACGGAATTATCTGAAAAATCAGGTAACATGGATATTGAGTGTATTGAAGCTGATATACGGAATATTCATCACCTGGTTCCCGAATTGGATCCGGAATTGGTCGTTTGTGCCGGAGATACCCTTACACACCTAGGAAGTGTTGAGGAGGTAAAAAAACTCCTCACAAATTGTTGTAATCTTTTAGAAAGGGGTGGAAAGATGCTCCTTTCATTTCGGGATTATACCAAGGAACCAAAAGGGACAAATAGAGTTATTCCTGTGCGATGTGATGATACAAGAATCCATAATTGTCTGTTAGAGTTTGGCTCAAACAAAGTGCTAGTATCTGATCTGTTTCATGAAAATACTGACCATGGTTGGGTACAAAAAGTAAATACCTATGAGAAAATCCGGCTTAATCCTGAAAATGTAGTTACAACCCTTGAAAAAGCAAGCATGGGAGTTGTCTTCCATCAAAAGATTCAGGGGATGGATTATTTGATTGGTGAGAAATAAAAAAAATGGATTGATTAAAAACGAAACCTTCTCTATCTTCGAGAATTTTTCATAAATAGCAATTTTTCTTTACAGAAAAAGCAAATTACTTTTTGTACATAATGGAGAAATCTTGGACGAAGAAAAAATCACAATTTACATTTTAAAATCGCCTTTGTTTTTTGTTGCAATCCTTAATGGAATAAAAATCATATCACATTTTTTAAAAAATTACAAACAAAGAAAAATAAATACCTGTAGGAATTCTCTTAAATAAGCCTTGTCCGATATTGATTTTAATAAAGCATTTTGCCATAATATTAAAGTAAAAGGAGTTTAAGCCAGGATGCTGTAAAACACTAAATATTAACCTTCAGGTAAGATAAAAGAATGAAATTAGAAGTATTATATTAAATAAAAATGAAAAATAAGAAGCCTTGCAGGGATGCAGGGCTTTTTATATAGGAGTTGTTTTTGCATTTCCTTTGTGATTGTATAATCTTTTTGTTTGAGTTGAATGATGAGTTTTGACTGGGCGTCCCCGTAAGATCAGCTACATTATGAAGCATAATAGCATTGGTGATAAGTGTCGTGTATTTGATTCTTTTTTCCTGCTCTACAGGATCACCAGTTAAAATAGTTTCTCGTCCATAAGTAATAAACCTATCACAAAAATTACTAGTGCAGTCAATGCCTTCAAAAAACTTAATTGTAAATCGTAAAATCATTATTAAAATAATCTAATTCCTTGAACTTGTGCTAATTCATTTATCTGGTCTAAAACTGTAAGACTATATTGGCACTAGTCGGGTATTTGTTGGATTAATTCCAACCTTTTTACAATTGACCCTTTTTCAAGAATTGTTCCTGGTGACAAAACAGCATTTGCACCTATTCTAGAATTATCACCTATTAATCCTCCAAACTTTTCAATGCCTGTATCAATTACTTTATTTTTATATTTTACTCGAATTCTTTTATCCTTTTTTTCATTATAATGGTTTGCAGCAATAGAGCCAGCCTCGAAATTAACGTTTTGTCCGATTATGCTATTCCCGATATAATTTAAATGTGCTATCGCTGTTTTAGCACAAATAATGCTGCTTTTTATTTCAGAACTTGGACCTATTTTTACTGATTTGCCCAAAATTACTCCTTCTCTAAAATACGCATTTGCCCCGATAAAACAGTTTCCCATTGCTATAAATGGTCTTTTAAATGTAACTCCGTTTTCTACAACTATGGATTTGTGAATTGCTATTCCATCTGTAATTTTATACTCCGTTCCGAGTCTAGGAAGTATTTGTTCTATGATTTTGTTTAGTTTACTTGTTAATTCCCAAGGTGTCAGATTTTGCTCAATAATCAGGAGCTCTGGAAGAGCTGAAATGAAATCCTCAATGTATATATTATTCTCCATTTGAAACTATATTTTAACGAATGAAAACTTTAATTTTGATTAATGCTAATCACCATCCATGTATTTAGATGCGAAAAGTGGTATACTTTTAAACTAATAAATATACAAACTATCAACAAGCCATACTTAATGGGAATTTTACATTCTAGCAGATTAAAAGAAAAAGAGTTTTTTTCTTAAGACACCTGTAAATCAAAATCTTTCTCTGTTAAACGAATTTTACTTTTTGATAAAGCACCAGAGGCTTTTTAATATGGATAGCACGATCCGGTTTAATAAAGGTTGGAATTAAATCTTCTAATTTAAATTTAAACAAGCGGTTAGAAACCCCATATTCTACTTAACATAAATGAATTTATCATCACAATTGTATTATTGAAATAATTATAATTTTTATTAAAATAACACAATTATTTCTTATTTAAGCTTTGCATTTAATTTGAGTGTTTTTGTGTTTAAAAAAGTAGCATAATATCAAAATCTAATTTTGATTCTTTGATGAGATTATTTTTTTGGAACTAAAGAATTTGACTAAAAATCCTTTTTAAAAATAATTCTTAATTTGCTAATTTTTACTAATGCTGAAATAAGTACAATACTAAGGCTTTTAAAAGTAGTTTCAGGGTTATTTTTAGTACAATGGTTTTATTAGTACATTTTTTATTAAATAAACCTAATGCCATTTGTTGTATAGTAGACAGATATGTGATGAACGGAATTACATAACACTTTAAAGTTTATTTGGGAAAGGCAAAAATTGTATGGTAAGCTACAATTTAAACATAAACATTTGTACTGCTAATAAATTATAGGTAACTTCCAAAATTGTATATAGCTAGCAATTTGTTATGCTAATTAAAGATTTTTATAACTAACAAAGAGATTTAGTTGAAAAGTGTAATTTTATTGAAGGGTGCTTTTTTATTTTCTTATTTAGAAGACATTAGACTTGATTTTATTGAGTTTAATTTAATACAAATTAAATCGGCTTCACTAGCCATTGAACAGTCTGAACACATTTATATAGCAACTTTTGTTGCACTTATCCCAGTCGTTGTAGCATTTTCATTTATTGTATTTGTCTTATACCGCCAAAAGCGAGAGATTTATTTTAGAGAAGTCCAGTTACAATTAAAATTGGAAAAGTCTCATCTTGAGATGAAAGCGCTTCGATCTCAAATTAATCCACATTTCATTTTTAACTGTCTCAATTCTATTCAACATTTTATTCATAAGAATGAATCAAATTTAGCTGAAAACTATTTAGTCAAATTTTCTAGGTTAATCAGACTAGTCTTAGAGAACTCGACTTATTCAATGGTGCCTATGGCTGAAGATTTAAGGGCTCTAGAATTATATATTCAAATGGAGCAGTTAAGGTTAAATAATTCTTTCAGTTACGAGCTTAGTACTCAGAATATAAATGTAGATGATTTTCATATTCCCCCATTATTAATTCAACCATTTGTTGAAAATTCTATTTGGCATGGATTGTCTAATGTAAAGAATGGATTTATAGCTATTTCATTTTCTGCACATAATGATATACTAACTTGTTCCATAGAAGATAATGGTAAGAAAAAGACACAGAATAAGAAGTTTATTGATAATTTTAAAACTAAATCTATGGGTTTAGATTTAATAAAACAAAGGCTCAATTTACTTCAAAGAACTCACAACAGCACATATACATTTCAAATGCATGATATATTTGATGATCAAAACAAGCCCAAAGGCAAAAGAATAGATTTAACAATACCATATGAATAGAAATACATTATGAAGGCAATAATATTAGAAGATGAAAAGCATCAACAAGAGTTATTACAAGATATGCTTTATCAGCATTTTAAACATATTGAATACGTAGGTAATGCAGGAGACATCGATAGTGGGATTACATTAATAAATAGAACAAAACCTGATTTAGTTTTTTTAGATGTTATTCTTGGTGAAAATACTTGTTTTGAATTATTAGACCGACTTAAAAAAAGAGATTTTGATATCATCTTTACTACTTCATTTGAAAAGTATGCAGTAAAAGCTTTCAGATTAGCAGCGATTGACTATTTGTTGAAGCCAATTGATATAGAAGAATTAAAGACTGCAATATTGAAGCTAAATAAAAAAGCAGGCTTTGACGATATTGGTTTTTTAATGAAAAATATGCAAAGTCTTAATGAAAATCTTGATTCAGCTAGAATAGCGTTACCTACTCAAATGGGGTTTGTCATTGTATTGATTAATGAAATTATTAGGTGTGAGTCTGACAATAATTATACTACCTTTTTCCTAAAAAATGGCAGAAAAATTTTAGTGTCAAAAACATTGAAAGCTTGTGAAAATATATTAAAGGATTTTTCATTTTTGAGAGTACATAACACTTCATTAATTAATCTAAACTATGTAAAAGAATATTTGAAGGAAGATGGTGGAACGGTTATAATGGAAGGTGGGTTTAAAGTAAATATTTCCAGAAGAAGAAAAGACGAGTTTTTGAGGCTTTTTAGTAATATTAAGTTGTAACCAAATTCCAATACAGAACAACCATAATCTAATTGCTATGTGCCAAATACAAATACAGGGTAGTATTAATAGTTTTAAGAACCTAGGTTAGCATAAAGCTATTAGGTTTTATGGCAAAGTTTGTAATTAGTACTTTTATTGAAAAAGGAGATATTGAGATAAAATTGAATGATAAAGTGATACCATTGGATAATGGAAAAATTGAAGAAAAAATTGAGGACAATCAATACTATGTTTTTTCATGGCTAGTGAAAGGAGAGGTTGGAAGTTCTTTTAGAATTAGTATTTCATCTCCTCGCTATGCTGAATTTCAATTACATAAAATCATAGGGAAATCTGGAGAAGATGTTAACAGTTTTCAGTTTAATACTTAATTAGAAAATAAATTTTTGATAACTATAAATAATAAAAGAATGTCAAATTCACCTTTTAAAATTACGTTAAGTGAAGCGACTAAGTTCGTTCAAGATTATGTTGATGAGTTTATTAAAATTGGCGGGCCGTCAATAGTACCTAATATAATTGGAGGTACGATTAAAAAAGATTTACTAATTAAGCAACGTGATATTGCTAGAGAAAAGATAAAAATTTTAAATGAATCTGGGCCTTATGAAGGACTAGTCGCTTGGTTCTGTTGGGAACTAGCATCAAATATTCGGGATACTATGTTTTTCTTATCTTTTGAGGTATCTGATTGGATAATTCTCGGTTCTGAAGAGCTACAACGACCAGATTTTAAATTATTATCAAGACCATTTGATATTTATAGATATAATTCTGATCTTGATAAAGATATTGAAAAGCTTTTAGTAGAACATGGTCCAGAAAGGATGCAAGAAGCTTTTCCTGACCTAATTGAAAGAGGAGATAGCAATACTGAGGTGGGAAAAGTTTTAAAACTAAGACTTGACTTTCATAATAGTGGACCAAAAGAACCTAGTGGGGAAAAATATAATGATACCCCTTTTGGGGTGTTTGAAAATGAGAAATATAATGATGTTGACGACTTTCTTGAACAACCTAATTTAGAGTATATAAGATATTATTTCGGATATGATAAAACCAAGGATCAAAACAAAATTCGTGTAATATTAGTAGGAGTAGATGCAAATAAAAAAAATATGGTGCCTCGAAATGATACTGAAGCTAAAAGCACAGGTCCTTATATTTTACAAAAATCTTGGCCTCCAGGTGAGGATTAAAAAATGAAATATACATTTGCAGTTATTTCTACTTTTTCAATTCTTTTACCTATAATCCTTAACTTATGGGTATTTAAAAAAGCCAGTATTAATATACGGCTTTTTTTATTTTTCTTAGTATTCGGTTTTTTTACTGATGCTTTAGGATGGTATCAATATGAATATCAAAATGAATCAAATATACTCAATCTTGTAAGTCAATTTTTATATCAAGCATATCCACTTTTTGAAGTATTATTTTTTTTTGTTTTTTTATGGAGTCTTTCAATTAAAAGGAGATTGAAAAAAACTTTACTATTTTTTGCTATAAGCATTTTACCATGTTGGCTGGTTTATAATTACCTCATCTCTTTAATTCTTCCTTCGTTGGATAAACCGGATTAAACAGTGCCAGTAAAAACGGAGTGAACCGTGCCAGTAATTTCGGTTCAAACTGTGCCATTTTCGGATTAAGTTGTGCCATCGGTTTCGGATTAAACTGTGCCACTTTAAAAGATCAGGTATAATGTGTTATATCGCTGAAAAAAAAGACAGTGATATGGCAAATAAACTTGATCCTATGGATTTAAAACAAATTATTACGCTACATTTAGATGGGTTGAGTAACCGTAAAATCGGAAAAACCCTGGGTATCAGCCGCA
>NZ_KB903471.1 GCF_000379765.1 Flexithrix dorotheae DSM 6795 | reverse complement strand
CCCAGCCACAAAAATTGAGAATTAATTGAAATAGAAGCAGGTGAAAAATTTTGAAGATATAGATGAGTTGATTGCTAAGAAACTTTCTGGAGAAGCCAACGAGAATGAAAAAGCTGCCCTGAATTCCTGGCTAAATCAAAGCAAGAAAAACTTAGACACTTTCCAACATATTGCCTATTACTGGGATTTAGGAGAGCAGGAAAGCCGGAAAGATAAAATATTAGAAAGATTTACTTCAAAAGTAAATCAGGAAAAATCAAAAATTCCTCAATTCCAGAAATCAATCCATAACCCGGTAAAAACTGGTGGATTAAAATATTTGGGTTGGAAAATTGCGGCAGCCGTTGCTTTAATAATTATAAGTGTCATTACAATTAATCAATACCAATCTGTTCCTCAGGAAATATCGGAAACCGGTTTACCCGAATTGGTAGAAAAAATCAACCCTTCGGGAATGAGATCTACTATTAAATTAAGTGATGGTACTAAAGTTTACCTGAATGCTGCAAGCAAAATTATCATTCCTGAAAAATTCTCAGGCCTTACCCGAGAAGTAGTCTTAGAAGGGGAAGCATACTTCGAAGTAGCCAAAAATCCCGATCGTCCATTTATAATCAAAAGTGGTGAAGTGGCGGTAAAGGTTTTGGGAACAGCTTTTAATGTGTCTGCCTACAAAGAATATAACAATGTAGACATTGATGTTTTTGAAGGCAGTATAGAGGTATCTGGTAAGAATGACAAAATTATTTTAAAGGATAAACAGGCCGTAACTTTTAATAAATTAAACAACAAACTGGTTCAGCGGGAATATTTGCTGGACTCCTGGGCCTGGAAAGATGGTAACCTTGTGTTTAAAGGAGCAAGTTTTGCTCAAATTGTAAAGCGACTTGAACAGTGGTATGGTGTAGAGTTTGAACTTCAAACCACTGTGGATATGGGAAAAGGCTATGTAGGAGAATTTAATAATAAATCATTGGAAAGAGTATTGGAAACACTAAGTTATGCTGGAGATTTCCAATATAAAATTTTGGATAGTAAAGTAATTATTTCGAAAGGAAATTAGGATAAAATGATTTGGGAATAGCCATTTCCGGAGTTTTTATCAGTCTTGTAATTAAAAAAGGATAAATAAATAATTGAAAATGAAAATGATAAACAGTAGTTAAAAACAAAAACTTCCCACCATCGCCTTTTTCAAACTTTTGGTCGAGCTAGATAAGGCAATAGCAGGAAGAATCTCCCTGATGTAAAAAACATGTCACACCAGAAATCTTCATAAAAATATGAAATTGAGAATAATACAACAAATAATTGTAATGTCTAAGTATACATTATTAGGCCTCTTTATACAGGCCATTCTTTGCAACCTACTTCTTGCCAGTAATACACTGGCACAGAAAAGTATAGAGGAAATTTATGTAGACCTTGCTTTTAACAACTCTGACCTCAAGGAGGTTTTTGATGAAATTGAAGCCAATACCAAATTTAAATTTCACTACAAAAAGGATTTTGTAAAAAGTAAAAAACTATATACTGCACATTTTAATAATGCTTCATTGGCAGATGTTTTAAGGTATATTTCCAAAGAAGAAAACTTAAGGTTTAAGCGAATAAACAGGGACATAAGTGTAAAAAAAACCATTATCCCAAATGACATTTCATTTGAGGAAAGTTATGTTTATCAGCAGCAAATGATATCCGGAAAGGTAGTTTCAGTTGAAGATGGAGAGCCTCTACCGGGAGTGAGTATTTTAATAAAGGGAACCAATAATGGTACTACTACCGATTTTAATGGAAAATATAGCCTGAGCGCTCCTGAAAATGGAGTGCTGCAATTCAGTTTTATTGGTTTTGAAACTCTGGAAGTGGGAATTGGTAATCAATCCACTTTAGATATTACTTTGAAACCAGATATGGAACAATTGGAAGAGGTCGTAGTAGTGGGATACGGAACGGTGAAAAAAAGTGACCTTACAGGCTCAGTAAGTTCAGTGAAAGCAAAAGAATTGGCTAAGTCAACCGTATCTTCATTCGATCAGGGTTTGAGTGGAAGAGCAGCCGGAGTACAAGTAACACAACAAACCGGGCAACCGGGAGGTGCTACTTCTATTAGAATAAGGGGTGGAAACTCCATTAATTCTTCCAACGAACCGCTTTATGTAATTGATGGTTTTCCCTATTATAACGATAATAATGCTTCTTCCTCCGGGGCTGTAAGTGGGGCTCCGGCATTAAACGTACTTGCCACTCTTAATCCGGGAGATATTGAAAATATTGAAATTTTGAAAGATGCCTCTGCTACCGCAATTTATGGCTCAAGAGGGGCAAATGGGGTGATTTTAATTACCACCAAAAGGGGAAAATCTGGAAAAGGGAAAGTCAATTTTGAAACCTATTATGGTACTCAGGAAGTAATCAAAACTATTCCTGTGCTCAATGCAAGGCAATACGCAGAATTCAGAAACATGGCTTTTGTAGATGGCCGTGGACAAAATGGGAATGGACTTCCTACTTATTCAGATGAAGAGGTAGCTGCAATGGGCGAAGGTACCAACTGGCAGGATGAAATTTTCAGAACTGCCCCAATTCAAAACTACCAATTGACATTTAATGGAGGATCTGACGCTGTTCGCTATGCTATTTCAGCCAATTATTTTAAACAGGATGGAGTAATTATTAACTCTGATCTTGAAAGGTACTCTTTAAGAGCCAATTTAGATGCTGACATCAGTAAAAACCTCAAAATTGGAAACAATCTGAACTTAAGTTACCTTTCGTCCAATCTGGCACGAACTGGAGGTGGAAGATCCGGAACTAATTCCATACAATCACCAGGAGCAGGTAATATTGTTCAGGATGCTCTTTTCTATAATCCGGTAATACCAGTAAGAGATGAAAATGGTGAATTTACATCGGATAACAACAGTGATACCAAAGGAGATGGGGGAGGAAATCAGGCTAATACACCGAATGGTAATCCTGTTGCTTTTGCTACTTTAGCCACACAGAAAAGTAGTACTGTAAGGATATTAGAAAATTTGTTTGCCGAATATTCCATCCTTGAAAATTTAAAATTTAAGGTTATGGTTGGAGCAGACATTATTTCTAATAAAGAAAATAGTTATTTACCGAGTAGTATTATTCAGGGGAGAACTGCACCAAATGGAGCTGCAAGTATAGGAAATTTGCAAAGTATAAGCTGGCTAAATGAAAATACGCTAAGTTATAATACAACATTAGGTACGGATCATTCTTTTAATGCTTTAATTGGAATGACCTCACAAAAATATACCAGTGAAAGACTGGGAGCATCGGGAAGAGATTTTCCTACAGATGTAAACCAAATGTATTCTCTACAATCAGCTAACATTATAGACCCGTCCTATTCCAATTATTTTGACTGGTCGTTACTTTCTTATCTTTTTAGGATAAATTATGGGTACAAAGGGAAGTTATTATTTACGTTTTCAGGAAGGTCAGATGGGTCTTCCAAATTCGGAGAAAACAATAAGTTTGGTTTCTTTCCTTCAGCAGCAATTGCCTACAGAATAGGGGATGAGGAATTTTTTCAGGGCCAAAGCTTAATGAATGACCTAAAGTTAAGGTTTAGTGCTGGTATTACAGGCAACCAGGAAATCCCTCCATACCAAACCATTTCTACCCTGGGTATTAACCGGTATCCCTATAATAATGAATCTCCCTCTATTGGATATGTACCCACCCAAATCGGAAATCCTGATATAAAATGGGAAACAACTAAGCAAATTAATTTAGGATTTGATGTAGAATTCTTTTCGGGAAGAATTGCATTAACCGGGGATATCTATTATAAGAAAACTGATGACTTACTGCTACAGGTGAGACTGCCTTTTTCTTCTGGTTTTGCTAATTCATTCAATAATATTGGTGCGGTTGAAAATAAAGGTTTTGAATTGGCTTTAAACACAGTAAATTTTGAAGGTGACTTCAGTTGGACTTCACAATTTAATATTTCTGCTAACCGAAATAAGGTGTTGGATTTTGGTGAAGAAAATGAGCGATATATTGGTTCTGATTATAATTTATTCAAAGGGCAGGCTGTAGGTTTAATTAGGAAAGGAGAGCCAATTGGTAATTTTGTAGGTTATATCAATGATGGAATTATAAAAAACCAGACCGAACTCGATAATGCACCAAAATCGGGCAATGATTATATTGGAAGCAGAAGGTTTGTAGATTTAAATGGGGATAATATCATTAACAATGAGGATAGAGCAGTAATAGGAAATGCACTTCCGGACTTCATTGGTGGTTTTAATAACAGTTTAAAATACAAAAATTTCAGCCTTGACTTTCTATTCCAGTTTTCTGTTGGGAATGAAATTTATAATATGACCCAATTAGAACATGAATTTCTGAATGGCAGGCAAAATAATTCCACTACCGTACTTAACAGATTTATTCCCGGAGTTAATGAAGACACGGATGTGGCAAGAGCGGGAAATCCTCCCTACATTTATTTCAGGCAGAGTCATTCCAGGTGGATTGAAGATGGCTCTTACATAAGGTTAAAAAACCTTACCTTATCTTACGATCTTCCTGTTGATAACCTGGACATTAAATGGTTGAGGTCCTCCAGAGTATATGTTTCCGGGCAAAACTTATGGTTGCTTTCCGATTATAGGGGATATGACCCTGAGGTAAATATTAACCCACAAAGTAATACTTTAATAGGATTTGATTATGCTTCTTATCCTTCCGCAAAAGTGTATATGATTGGTTTAAATTTTGGATTTTAATGTAAAATGAAAATGAAATATTTCAAATATATAATTATTGGATTATCGAGTTTAGGATTGCTATTTAGTTGCCAGGATTTTCTGGAGGAAAACCCCAAAAGTCTGGTTTCACTAAATAGTTATTACAATACCCTTAATGAAGCGACAACAGCTCTAAATGGGGTTTACAGTCAACTCCAGCCGCTTTATACCGGTTTGGGTATTGATCTTGTAGCGGATATGTCTGCTGATGTTTTAACAAAAGGTTCTGGGGCAGGAGGGAGTTCTGCTTTAGCGTTTGATGATTTCACATTTGATGCTAGTTTGGGAATTTTTGCCGACTTGTATATGAATCACTATGAGTTGATTAATAGTGCAAATACATTAATTTTTGAAGTAGAAAAAAGAGACTATAGCGATGAAAACCTGAAAAGTACAATTATTGGAGAAGCAAAATTTCTAAGGGCTTTGGCATATTTCAATTTGGTGAGAGTTTTTGGAGATGTACCATTCCGAATTGAGCCATCTCTTTCTACTACAGGACTTGATATCGAAAGATCAGATGAATCGGTAATTTTTGATCAGATTATTTCAGATTTAGAAAGTGCTTCGGAGAGCCTACCCGAGAATAGCATTACACCTGGAAGGGCCAACAAAATTTCTGCAAACGCTTTACTGGCAAAGGTTTATCTTACAAGAAATGATTACTCTAATTCACTTGAATCACTGGAAAAGGTAATTGGTACGCGTTCGCTATTTCAAAATTATGCCGATGTATTTAAAGTTAATAATGAAAATAACATTATTGAATCCATTTTCGAAATACAGTATGGTTTGAGACCGGTGAATAGTGATATAATTCAATACCTTAACTCCGATAAGCTTTCCGGTCATGGGTTTATTTATGGCGTTTATGCTGCAGACCAAAAAATTGTAGATGCGTATGAGGAAAGTGACAAACGAAAAATGAATAGTGTTTGGAATGAAGGTCAGGGTGTATCCTTTAATCAATGGTTTATCAATAAATACAATGATGCCTTACTTCCCAATGTAGAAGCAACTGATGCCGGAATGATCAATTATCCGATTCTTCGCTATGCTGATGTTTTATTAATGTATGCTGAGGTAGTGAATGAAATAAAAGGCGGACCAGACGGGACTGCGTACGATGCAATTAACCAGGTGAGGAATAGGGCTGGATTGACTAATTTACCCCAGGGTTTAGGTCAAGAGGCCTTCCTGGAAGCGGTATTAGATGAAAGATGGAAGGAATTTTTGTGCGAAGGAGAAAGGTGGTTTGATTTAAAAAGATTAGGAAAATTAGAAGAAGTTTTGAATCCGTATGGATTTCAGAAGGGAAAACACGAATTATGGCCTATACCCCAAGCTGCAAGGGATGTAAATCCTAACCTCAATCAAAATGACGGTTATTGAAAAATATTCCCAGCTTGAAGTATCCTCTGAATATTTTTAGGATATCCGGCTCTTGTTGTCTATAGGGTGCTCTGCACCTGAGGCAAGATATTTTGAGTTGTATTTTAAGATTGGCTGAGTAATCCTCGGCCAATCATTTTCTGGTAATTTATTGAAATATAAATGCAAAAATATTTGCTTAAGCTAATTGCTTTTAGTGCAATAGTTGTCCTTTCATGTGGAGAAGAAAAAATATCTAACTCTGCTCCGGATCTTCCTCATATTTTATTAATAATGGTAGATGACATGGGAGTTGAGGTGATGAAGCCTTATGGAGGGACTTCTTATGTTATGCCCAATTTGGAAAAATTTGCCCAAAATGCTACCGTGTTTTCCCATTGTTACTCGCAGCCACTTTGCACGCCATCACGCGTGAAATTAATGACTGGGAAGGGAAACTGGAGAAATTATGAAAAGTTTGGGTATTTGAATCCATCGGAATACACTTTTGGAAATGCCATGCAGGAGGCAGGTTACAAAACAGTTATAGCAGGAAAATGGCAGCTTGGTGGTGGTGAGGCAAATGTGCATCAATTTGGATTTGAAGAGTTTTCCCTTTGGCAATTAAAGGAGGGAGATTTTTGGAGACGTTATAAAAACCCCATCATTAATATCAATGGAGAGATAACAGATCAAAAAAATGGAGAATACGGACCAGATATCCATAGCAATTTTATTCTGGATTTTTTTAAAAAACATAAATCTTCTGGTAATCCTGTATTTGCTTATTATCCCATGGCTCTTGTACATGATCCTTTTCAACCTACTCCTGGTGAAAAGGATTATTCAGAAAAATCTTTTACCGACTTTTCCGATACTCTTTATTTTAAAAATATGGTGACCTATATGGATAAAATATTTGGGAAATTGGTAACGGGATTGGACAGCCTTGACATGCTAGAAAACACCATAGTGATTTTTACAGGCGATAACGGTACACATCCCAGTATTTTGTCACGGTATCAGGGGCAATTGGTAAATGGTGATAAAGGAAATACCACAAAATTTGGCACACATGTTCCTCTAATGGTAAGTTGGGGGAAATTGAATAAATTCAAGGTGAAAACTGTAGAAAGATTAGTAGATTTTTCAGATTTCCTGCCTACCCTTTCAGATTTGGCTAAGGGTAAACTTCCTGCAAATTTGAAGTTGGATGGAATAAGTTTTTACCCGGATTTAATTGGGGAAAAAGGAGTGGCTAAACCTTATATTTATTGTGATTATAATGCAAAAGGGAGAGATTTTAAGCCCAAAAAATATGCTTTCAATCAGGATTATAAACTTTATGAAACAGGGGATTTTTATCGTTTCAACCAGGATTTTAAAGAGCAAAACGCTTTGCCATTCAATGATTTAACCAAATCAGAAAAGAAGGTTTATAACCAACTACACCAGGTAATTCAGGCACACCAATCATTTGAAAATTAAAGTAAAAAATAGAAAAAATGAACCTCAAATTATTGATTACAATTTGTGTTTTTTATGGTTTAAACATATCAGGAGCCATTTCCCAAAACCAAATGGATCAACCTAATATTATTTTTATCCTTGCTGATGATTTAGGGTATAATGACCTCAGTTGCTATGGGCAGACTGCTTATGAAACCCCGAGGTTAGATCAAATGGCAAAAAATGGGATGAAGTTTACAGATTTTTATTCCGCCCCAAATTGTAGTCCTTCAAGAGCTGCTTTACTGACAGGTTGTTATCCGGTAAGAGTGGGGATGCCTTCAGTTGTGGCTCCAAAAGGTCCTGAGTGGACATTAAAAGTTTATAATAAAGGTTTAAATCCGGAAGAAGAAACGATTGCAGAATTACTCAAAAAACAAGGATATCAAACTGCCTGTATTGGAAAGTGGCATCTTGGTCATCATGAAGCACATTTACCTACCCGGCAGGGTTTTGATGAATATTTCGGTTTGCCCTATTCTAACGATATGTTAGCATACAAAGGATATGGAGCGCTTCCGCTTATGGAAAATGAAGAGGTTTTAGAATATGAACCGGATCAGTCTTTGCTCACAAAACGTTACACAGAAAAAGCTTTATCGTTTATAGACAGGAATGAACATCAACCCTTTTTCCTTTACCTGGCTCATTCCATGCCTCATGTGCCACTTTTTCGTTCAAAAGAATTTGAAAGTTCAACAGAAGGAGGAGTCTACGGAGATGTGATAAATGAATTAGATTGGTCAGTTGGAGCCATTTTGGATAAATTGGATTCCCTTGGTTTAGCAGAAAATACTATTGTTTTCTTTACTTCGGATAATGGACCCTGGTTAGTCTACGGAAATCATGGTGGAAAAGCTACTCCGCTGAGAGAAGGAAAGCATACTACTTTTGAGGGAGGTATGCGGGTACCGTTCATTGCTCACTGGCCAGGCAGGATTAAGAAAAATAGTGAATGTAAGGCAATTGCAGGTTTAATTGATATTTTACCTACCATAAGTAAGGTTACCCACTCAGATTTACCTAAAAGAAAAATAGATGGGAAGGATATTAGCGGATTATTATTGGATACTGGGGAAAAAGGAAGAAATATCCAGATTTATGGAAAAGAAAATGTAGAAGCTGTTCGTAAAGACCAATGGAAATTGCACTTTCCTCATGCTTATGTGCATATATTAAAGCCAGGGAAAGATGGGGAAAAAGGAGAACAGGTGAATAAGCAGATAGATTTTGCATTGTATAATCTGGAGGATGATCCTATGGAAAGTAATAATTTAATTGAGAAATATCCAGAAATTGCAGGGGAATTGAAAGAAATTGGACAGCAGTATATGAAAGAATTCGAGCAGGAAAAACGCCCCCCGGGAATTGCAAAAGAGGAATAGTAAAAAGTTTGAAAAAGAAGGGCTTAAAGGGTTTGGAAACTGTAGGATTGAGTAAGGATACTACTGTATTTTTATATGGTAATTAAGATGATTTTTCGACTACCTTCTACTTATTAATCACATCTTTTGCTTAAATTTATATGGACGGTTTTATGATTAGGACCATCCATAATTGAAATGGAAAAGATAAAATACTTGCCCCAATTAATAGGTTGTTTTTGCATTTTCTGCCTTCCCATGTTTGGCCAGAACTATATTTACCTGGAAGAAACTTTTAAGGAAGCCAGTGAACTTCTGGCTGTGCAACGCAAGGGGATCGGGACTATAGGCAAGTATGAATTTGGTCCCTACAAAATCATCTCAGGTAAAGCTGGTTGGACTACTGAAAAAAGTAAAAACTGGTTTATCAGTGGAGATGCTCAGATT
This sequence comes from Flexithrix dorotheae DSM 6795, assembly GCF_000379765.1. Taxonomy (GTDB): domain Bacteria; phylum Bacteroidota; class Bacteroidia; order Cytophagales; family Flammeovirgaceae; genus Flexithrix; species Flexithrix dorotheae. The sequence goes on along the minus strand of NZ_KB903471.1, from coordinate 17,902 downwards.
CAATCGGAAACGAAAAGCTCTTTTATTTTTACCACCACAAACAGAGATACTGCTATTGTAAATATTGCAGTTTCTTCAGTGTCAGATGTCAAGGAAAGTTATGGCTTTTTTTGGCGGGCGCTTACGAATTGGTCTTACTTGGAACAAACAGAAAGAGAGGTGTTATTAGCCACTTATTCATTCAATTCGGATACCAGCAAATGGAATTTGGTGTTGGCTTATCCCATTGCAAATGAAGTGGTTTATAATAAGGAAATTACTGAGGATATGATCTCAAAATTCAGGGGCTTGATAAGCAATTCTCAAATGTCCATTGATATTTTGCCAGTATTTCGTTGGGATAGCGGCAAACCCGCTACTGTTTTGAAGCCAGTTGAGGGTTATACATTTGTCTTCCATGGAGAAACAATGGCTGCGGTGCAGGTATATCCAGTCAATAAAATGCATGTTTGGTTGAAAAAAGATCTTCCCGAAGGTCTCAAATTTACCCTGGCGGCTGGAGCAGCCACTATGATGGTTAGGAGTTTTTAAGCTTTTGCAAGCTAATCAGGTTTTAGTCCAATTAGGAACCCAAAAACCTTTGAAAATTGTCCTAGTCAAAGGAAGGAAAATGTTGTCAATCATTATAAAAAAAGTAAAGTCGAACTATTAGTAGCTCGACTTTACTTTTTTTGGTTTCCGAAATGAATTGTTCAGGAAGGTCTAAATTATGAGGCTATTTTTCTTTCCACTTTCAGGCCTTGCTGATTGGTCACATCAGTGGCAAATTTCATCACTTTTATCACTTTGCCCTCTGCATTGAGGATTGGATTATAAATGGCATTGAGCAAGATAGTTTCACCACCTGAATCTATTCTTTGAAATACGCCTGATAAGGGCGTTCCTGAAGCCAGCCTTGACCAAAAGGTTTTATAATCATTAGTTTCTTGAGTTCCTTTTGAAACAAAAATTTTATGATGTTTCCCTTGAATTTCATTTAATGAATAACCAATTGTTTTTAAGAAATTATCATTGGCCTCCTGAATGATGCCATCTGGGGAAAATACAATGGTAGCCATGGTGGTATTTATCCCACTTAATATCCCCTTTGATTCTGCAATGAGTTCTTGTTGAAAAGTGACATCATTAGCTAACTTCATGACCTTTTCAACTTTTCCTTCAGCATTCAAAATCGGACTATAGATGGCATTCAACCAGATTATTTCTCCTTTTGAATTTTTCCTTTTGAAAATTCCAGATATAGATTGATTGGAAGCAAGCCTTTCCCAAAAAGTTTGATAATCATCTGAATGCAAAATGTCTTCCGGAACAAATAATTTGTGATGTTTTTCCTTAATTTCTTCCAAAGAATATTGAACCGTTTTGAGGAAATTTTCATTTGCGTTTTTAATGATTCCATTTGAATCAAATTCGATTACAGCCATGGTGGCATTGATTCCCTTTAGGATACCTTTAGACTCTGCGGCTGATTGAGCAATTTCCAGGTTTTTTCTTCCTAATTCCTCCTGAGTGGCCTGCATTTCCTCCATATTCTGCCTTAGCTCTTCTTCCTGTGCTTTTAGCTCCTCAGTTTGATTTTGAGAATTTTGGAGTAATAATTCCATTTTTGTGTTATTGAGAATACTTTCAAGCATAGCACCAATGCTCTGGCAGGCTCTGTCAAGCAATAATTTGTATTTTTCCTCTAATGATTTAATAAATACCAGCTTGATTACTCCATAAACAGATTCATTAAATAATAATGGAAGGACAAGGATTTCCTTCGGATTTAATTGAATTTCTGTATTACCTTTTTGTTCGGAACTAGGAGGTAAATCTTTAAAGATGATATTTTTTTTAGAAATTAAGGTTTGCCCGACAAGTCCTTCACCGCTTTCAAATTCCCTTTGTTCTAATTTTTCCACATTACAGGCATACCCTGCTACAGCCTCAACCTTTTGCTGTTCCTCATTTACCGTATAGAAAATTCCCTGGTAGGCATTTGTTAACTCAGCGATATAATCCAGGACCACACTACTAAATTCTTCAACAGATTTATTATAATTAGACCTTAAAATATCATCAAATTTTCCAACATTTGAATCCACCCAAAGTCTCTCTTCCATAGATTTTTCTTTCGCTTTAAATTCTTTTTCAAGTTGGATGTAATCCTGGTAGTTAAAATCTTTTTTCATTTTTGTGGGTTTTTAATAACAATTTATAATTCAATTCCGATTAAGGTAATGTCATCTCTTTGCTCCACTGTTTTTTGATGAAGCACCATATCTTCCAGTAATTTTTCCTTTAATATTGGTAAAGGGGAAAAACTATTGCTTTTCAGAACTGTTTTAAAGCGTTTGGAGCCATATCTTTTTCGTTCCTGATTTGCATTATCAATCCATCCATCAGTTAGGAGAATTAACTTTGCCCCGGCCTCAGCCTTAAATTCTTTTAATGTAAAGTTCAGATTCTTGTGAGTTTGTCCTCCTCCAATGGATTGGGAGTTTCCCTTAAAAGGAGTTATTTCACCCTTTTCCATTAAGTATAAATATGATTTTGCACCCGCCACCAGAATTTCATGCTTTCCTGTTTTGTCTTTCTGTTTCGAAATTCTACAAAGCATCATATCCATTCCATCCTTATTTTTTTGATTATCCTGGAGTAGGTTGAGTTGAATTCCCCGGTGAATGTCAAAAAGTATATTTGCAGGGTTAAATTCTTTTTTGTCCAAAATGATCTGATTTAATAAAGTATTTCCTATCATGGACATGAAAGCCCCCGGAACCCCGTGTCCGGTACAATCTACCACGCTGATAAATTGATATAAATCATTGGAAGCATACCAGTAAAAGTCTCCAGAAACTATATCCTTTGGCTTAAAAATTACAAAAGCATCCCTGAATTCCTCTTTTAGTTTTTGTTCTGAAGGCAAAATTGATTGTTGAATCCGTTGGGCGTAGGTAATGCTTTCATTTACCCGCTGACTTTGGATGGAAAGTTCTTTTAAGGCATTCTCGGCTCTTTGTTTTTGCTTTTCGACTTCACCCTTTGTTCTGTTTAAGGTGGTTACACTTTTCTTGAGAATTTTTTCCTTTTGGGTTAATTTTTCCTTTTGAGCTTCAGTTTCTTCACTTTTTCGAATGCTTTCCATCATCACCCCTAAACTATTGGCTGCTCTGGTAACAAAATTTACAGATTTTGATGGAAGATCAATAATAAAATGAAGTTCTATCACTCCATATAAATTTTCAGTAAAGGTCACAGGAACCAGTAATATGCTACGCAAATTAAATTTGATATTGGAGATATTTATGGTGGCATATTCCTGAGCAAGATCCTGAATATGTATTAAGTTTTTATTCTTGGCACATTGTCCAACAAGCCCTTCTCCAATAGGGATATGTTTTATACTACTAAGCTTGGTGGCGTATCCTGCAACCGGTTCTAACTTTAATTCGGAATGTTTTAATTCATAGAAAATTGCTTTTACAGCAGAAGTTGATATAGATAGGGAATGAATTATTGCATTTAAAAATGCTTTCTTATCTCTATTAAAATGCTTTCGTAATGTGTCATCAAACTTTAAAATATGTTCATTGATCCATTTTTCTTCCGTTCGAGACAGCATTTTTAGTAATTGCATTTTCTGATTTTTAATTCTAGGTGAGGGTTAAATTAAAATAGATAAAAAATCCAAAATCCACTTTTATTCGGCACTCATTAAACCAAATATTTGGATAATTATTATAAGTAAACTTGAAAATACAATTCTTATGTTTGAAACCCGGATACCTTATTTCATTGTGTATTTTGATACGAAAAGAAGGATTAAATTTACGAGTGGAAACAAAAGTTATTTAAAGTTTACCCTTAGGTTTTTGGTAGTTAAAACTTATTAGCAATTCATATATAAAGTTAACTTAACCTACTGATAACTATTGCGTTGCAAATAATACTACAACTTTTTTTGCTAAAGTATTTTTTCAACAAATCACCCACCTTATGAAAAATTATGCTATTTCATTGCCAGTTTTAATCTCCCTAATATTTTGTTTGTTTTCCTGTGAATTAAATGAGAATCTGGTTGGCATTAATACCGAAACTATAAATGATCAAACTCTTACGGAAGGAGCCAACCCTTTGCCTTCTGGAAATGGGGTTTTAATTAATTTACCATACACAATAACAACTACACATTATGATAAGGTTGTAAAATTGAGAATTACCTGGGCTTATCCCATCGAAGATGCCTGGTATGAAGGCCTGGATGCCTTTAAAAGTTATCCTACACGCTTTAGTTTCGATAATGCTACTTTATATGGGCAGCCCTTAAACTTACCGGCAAACGTGGATTGGCATTTAAACTTCAATTTAGCCTTTCATGGATTTTCATCCAACCTTATTTCAGTATCTGAAGGACATTATATTTATTTTAAAGTGGCAGAAGGTTTTTCCAATAATACATTAGATAAATTGGCTTTTTCCGTTCCCGAGGCATTTCAGGCTATGTATGAAAAGGATCCTGATGAGGCAGTAGGGGACTATTCTCTTGGCCCAATTAATCCCTCCGGGTATAATGAGGATGATACCTATACTTTTATATTTAATGAACCTGGTGGATTGCCCAGATATGGTGCAATAAAATATATGGGCATGAATCCTATTACAGGGGGAAAAATAATGGAAATGTATTTGCAAAAGCCAAAAATGCTGGTATTAGTCCCTCCAGTTTTTGAAATGAGTAAAAATTGATAGCACAAAGATTTTATCCTCTGAACTGGTGGTAAGAATTGCAATTATGGAATTGGATGAAGAAGTATAGAAATAGAAAAACTTGCCTAAAAACTACCATAGATTGGGTGAACTGATAGTCTAAAAAGTTTAATTATCTTCGTGATGAATTTAAAGATCCATCAAGACGAACTTATTAAACAAGATAAAAAACCATCATTTTTCCCTAAAAGCTAGATGATATTAAACAAACATGGAAATGATACAATTAACCAAATTTAAACTGGTCGGGTTAAACCTAGAGGGTAAAACAACCAATAGAAATAATCAATCAAACATTGATTGTGGTAATTTATGGCAACGGTTTGAAAAAGAAAATATATTTGAAGGCATTCCTAATAAAACTAACAAAGAGGTTTATGCCGTGTATTACGGGTATGAAGGAGAGGAAACACCTTTCTTTTCCTATTTTATAGGTTGTAAAATCGATGAAAATACAGAAATCCCATCGCACCTGAATTCATTGGAAATCCCTTTCCAAAATTACAGGAAAGTCACCGCCAAAGGTGTAATGACAGGCTGCATTACAAAGAAATGGGAAGAGATTTGGAAGTCGGATATGAACCGAAAGTTTGGGTTTGATTTTGAAATTTATGATGAAAGAAGTGAAAATTGGAATGATGCAGAAATTGATATTTATATTTCAATAAATGACTGAATAAAATAATCATCCACGATTAAATGATAATAGTTGAAAAGGATCATAACTTTTAAAAAAGCCAATGTATCATCCAAGATTATATGGTAGTTTCTATGAAATGGGCCTTAGATATGGGAAATTGCTATACGAAAAGGCAAATTTCGTTTTACCCGAAATAAGCCAGCAAAAAATTGAGTTTGGACTTCAGTCTTATAAAGAACTTCAAAAATTCTATCCTGAGGCAATAGAAGAAATTAAAGGATTTGCGGAAGGAATAAATGATAAACCCGAAAACCTGGGAGCCTTTTTGCTAAGTTTAGGTATTTTTGAACCGACAGGACAATGTAGTGTTTTCGCTTTTAAGAATAGCCATTCAGTTATAATAGGTAGAAATTATGATATGCTTTTTGAATTTAAAAAATTCACCGAAAGTAGTTTAATTGCTCCTGCAAACAAATACGCTTATATTAGTCAATCGGATGTTTTCATTGGGCGTTCTGATGGTATTAATGAAAAAGGCTTGTTCATTGCAATGTCATTTGTAAATGGAACAAAAATTCAACCCGGAATAGGGTTTCATTTTATAATAAAAAAAATCCTGGAAAACTGTAACAATATCAAACAGGCCATACAAATAATTCAGGAAACAAAGGTATCATCGGCAAATAACTTTCTTATTGCAGATCAAAATCGAGATATTGTTGTGGTAGAATCGGCACCACAAAAATGTACAGTAAGGCGACCTGAAAAGGACGAAAAATACATCTACATCACGAACCAGTTTGTGACTGAAGAAATGAAGCCTTTTGATAAAGGTGGTGTAGAATGGAGTAAAAGCTCAGATCGATTTGGAACGTTAAAAAGTAATTTAGCTGTTGTGGCTAATATGGATTTGCCAACAGCCAAAGAAATCCTGTCTGATAAATGTGTTTGTTTAAATTTAAACAAAGAAAGATTTGGCACAATCTGGTCAATTGTGGCTGATCTGAAAACACTAAAAATCGAAAGAGCAGAAACGAAACCAAAACCAACAAACTATAATCCAGACACAAGGCTGGATTGGTGGTTAAAAAAGAAAAATAGATAGTACTTCTAAAATTTTTATAATTACATCTTGTGATTTGTTATTTTTTACAAATTTTCAGGGTATTTTTTAAAAGTTTATAACTTTCATTATGTTAAGTAAATAAAGGTTTTGTTCTTTGAAAATTTAAACTGATGTCAAAAAACTTATTTGCTATTTAGGGTAAAAATGGGGACAAAACTTTAGGTGTTTTATCTAAATTTCTAATCATTATATCCTTAAAAAATAATTCTGCACCTTCTGATTGAAGAGTCAGTCTTCCTGAAATTAAAGGTTTAAGCTCTCCATTATTTCGGAAGTAAGAATTTAATAAAATCATATTAATTTTTCCATTTATCAAATGGACAGCATGATTCTTCCAGCAAATAACCTCTAATTCATTCCATTCACCATGTGGCCTTTCATTATATGGGTTTGCTATTACAATCTGCCATTCATTTTTTCCTTCGAAATGATGGGTTGGCATATCTTTGTCATAAATCAACATTGTGTCTTTTAATGTACTCACCTGTGATTGAAGAAAGGGTCTGGCTATTTGAATAGGTTCCGGGATTTGATTTGTGAATCTGGCTGGAATATCAAGAATTACATTTTTAGCCCAATAACTGCCAACATCACCCTCATGAATTTGCAATTCATGTCTTACCTTACCCTGATGATATAAAATACCACCATCTTTTGGCCTGCCTTCCATCCAACCCCATTTTAAATCTCCCCACTTAAATTTCAATTTTAGGTGATAGTCGGATATACTGTCTTTAAGAATCAGCCCCCCAATTATCTGACCCGAAATCCGAATTACATTTTCATTTTCCAAGGTTTCAATTGAAAAAACTTTTAGAGGATCCTTATAACCCAGTCCTTGAATGTAGTTTCCAAGGCTATCTTTTTTTAACCCTTCTATCATTATGGAAGAATCAGGTATTCCCAGGTAGTGTTTAAAGGTTAAAGTATCTTCTCCCTGATAGATGGCTTGCCATTTATTATCCTTACAACTTACAATCGTTAAAGTTAGAAAGCATAAAAAGATAATTGGTCTGTAAAAAAGGATAATACATTGCATAATTTTAATTTGAGGAGTGAGATAAATTAGGATACAAAAGGTGCTGCCAAATTAAAAAAACAAGTTATAAATGTTTGTAGGGTGTGATTGAAAAAAGAAAAAATTCGATATCCAGTGCATCAAATTTTTTCATCTACCCTTCCCCCACTCACTGATCACCATATGGATGTTTACAGGTTTTTTTCCTATAGGTGGCAACTTACTTTTCTAACTTAACAGAAGCCTAGTTTCCAAAAGCATTACCCCTTATAACACTTCAGGCTTTCTGTTCAATTTATATTTCTGTCCAAAACCGGAGTTATTGGGTTCGTAAGGCACATCCAGGGTTACATTTGTTCCATTTTCAGGAATCTCATTTTCCTTTTCCAATGCCCAGTAAATTCCATTCAAGGCTATTTTCCGTACATTTGAAAGTTTAAAATCGTATGGATGACCCAGGGTGGTAAAAAATACCCTTGCAGGTTTTCCTGCACTGCCTGTATAGGTTTTTGTCCAGGCCACTGGGTTTTCTATCGGAAATTGATCGAGTCTGCCTCCCATATCATGATTCGATTTTAAGGAATGCCCTACAAGAAAGGGTTTGCTATCCCCATACAATTTCCATTCTCCACCGTCTACATGGTAAAGCCATGAGTAGGCATTAAATCCTTCAAAACCTTTCAAAATCGGATGATCAACACCTTCGATTTTTTTGATTTCGGTTAATGGTTTTTTTCCATCATCAAAATGCCCATGGTGGGTAATCCACTGTTGTCCGAATACTTTGGTAGGCCATTCATCATTCCAATATTCCAAACTTGCATCTTTTTCCAAATCATATTTAAAGGCATGAGTGGAAGTTCTAAAACCAACAATTGGTTTTCCCGATTCTACATAGTCCACAATATATTTCCTTTCAGATTCAGGAAGTGTCCTGTATCTGGTAAAAATTACCATGAGATCGGCATCTTCCAATGCTTCCAGACCGGAAATATGATCAGTTCGGTTGGGAGAAATAAAACCAGCAGAATCCAGGGCATAACAAACCTTTACATTAGCATTTAGTTCTCTTTTTACCAGTCTGGCCAGCATGGGCATAGATTCTTCTGACCGGTATTCTTCATCACCTGTAACAAAAACCACATTCAAAGTCTTTTCCTTAACTTCCTGAACAGTTTTCTCTTGCTGAGCATTTCCACTTTTGCCACAACTAAATAGTAAAGCAGAACAACTAAAAAATAATCCCAAATAAAGCAGGCCAAAGTGAAAAGAAGTTATTTTGTGGTTCATATTCTCTAATTATTTTTGATTAGTAAGGACGTATTTTTTTCAATTCCTCAGCAGTATAGAACACTGTGTTATCTTAAGTTTCTGCTCTAACTTTTTTAATTGTTTCGGGGAAAATACCGGAAACCTTGGTTCCAAAAGGTTAGCAAAACTACGGTCCCCCTTTCGTTGAGTTTTTCTCTATAAGCAAGTTAATATCATGATTTTTTACTGCAAAGAAATCATTCAAGGAAATTGCAGCTTGGTAGATAATCCTTTAAATAAAACATGGTTTTTTAGTAGTAAAATCCTGAATAACTGTTTGTTATATCTTTATCAAAAAAAGGTGGAAGATACTTAAACTAATGAGTATTCTTCCACCTTAATTAACTATTTCAATTGTGAATTCGCAAAATAAGTCATTGCCTTTGAAAGAAATATAGCAAAATCAGGTTGCGCTTTACCATCAATTATTGTGAATCTTTCATCTGCAATATAAAGCTCCCCAAGCCCTTTATAATCTTTCCATTGCGTGTTTTTAGTACCAACAGTTCCCCAAAACTTCCTGATGTTATTATAGTGTCTGGCTACTTCTAGTTGTACTTCTTTACTATCAGGGGCCTGGTTAGAAATTTTAAATAATGTTTTGAATATTTCTTTTTGTTCATTTTTTAAAGCTTCAAATTGCTCTTTTGTAAGCTTCTTTAGGTATGCCTCACTTTTTTCTAATGCTTCTGCACCGTACTTTTCAATTGTTTCCTTACGATTTTTAGATACTTCCTTCTTTGTGAATCCATTGTATAATTCATCATCTGTAATCATCTTTTTTTCTTTTAAGTTTAACATTGTTTTTTCAATGGTATCCAGCATTTTAGAAATTTTCTTTTGTTTTAATATAAGTGCCTGTTCATGACTTTCAAGCGCTTTTATTAAGTCAAATTCAGGGTCGTTTATAATTTTCAGAATTTCTTTTAAAGGAAAGTCGAGTTCTTTGAAAAATAAAATTTGTTGAAGCCTCAACAATTCATTTCCCCCATACAATCTGTACTTGGCCTCTGTACGTATTGCAGGTTTTAATAATCCGATTTTATCATAATAATGCAGGGTTCGTACGCTTACACCTGCTAAATTAGATAATCCTTTTGCTGTATACTTCTGCATTGAATATTTATTTATGAAACAAACTTATGGTATGACGTAAGGTTAGAGTCAAATTTTTCAGTGACTTTTTTGTAAAAAAAATTCCAGGAGTTCACAAATATCTTAGAAAAATCATTTTTGTGATTGTGTGTGCATTGAATTTAGTTAAAGGAATTTGGTAATCCAATGGATGAGAGAAAAGAGGTCACGATCCCATTAGCTTTACTTACAGGAATTACTTAAGTTGGAATTAATTCAATTAAAGTTTGGTGAGCAATTACTTACATATTTCTTAAAATCAAAAAAGTCCTGGCCAAGCAGCCGGGACCTTAGAATTCAAATATGAAATATAATCTTATACGCTGTAAGCTATGATATAAGGTAGGTTAAAGTTAGCTAAAAACGGAATAAAAAAGGCGTAAACGTTTAACCTATAAAATTTTAACTTTTCTCATTCAAGGGTGAAAATTTGCCAAAAGAAAAAACCTGATTTCTTTTTAAGAATAAAATTAAGTATACACCTATAAATCAATCATTATCAATTAATTATATTCTATTTTTTATTAAAGCTTAATATTAAAAAATGTGCCTATAATGTCAACAGTACTTAAAGTTGTTTGATTTCCTGATATATTCTTTTTTTAGAGTTTTCGAACAGGTCTCCTCCAAATTCTTCATTATCCAAAGAGATGGTAGTTATATCTTTAATTCCCATAATCCCAAATACAAATTTTAAGTATGTGGTTTGAAAATTCATATGTTGGTTCTTTTCATTTTCTCCGTAGCCTGTATCCCCCCTACTTGATAAGATAAACATTTTTTTTGAATTTAGCAGCCCTACATAGTCCCCGTCAGGTTCTCCAGAACGAAATTTCCAGGTTTCGTTTATTCGCATAAGTTGATCGATATAAGATTTGAGTCCACTTGGAATTGACCAATTATACATGGGTGATCCGATTACATAAACGTTATGTTCCTTAAATTCTCTGACTAATTGATTACTTAGTTTAACACCCACTTGATTTTCTGGTGTTCTGTTTTCCGGTTTTATAAATGCACTGGCAATCCATTTTTCATTTATTGCAGGAATTTCATCCAATCCAACTTCTCTGTAAGAGAAAATATCATTAGGATTTTTCTTTTTCCAGTTTTCCACAAAAAGTTGTGTTAATTTTCGGCTTTGTGATTTTTCTTTTCTCACACTTGCATTAATGATTAGTACTTTGTTCATTTTTTTAAAATTTTTAGTTTAGGCAAAGTACAGGAGCAGAAATGTAAAAAAAATTGATCTAGTTTAAGATGCTTTGTGCCTTTTGCGAATTCGGCTTAAAAATTCTGCGGAAATTCCTAAATATGAGGCTAATAAATATTGCGGGACCTTCTCGGCAATTTTGGGGTAATTTTCCATAAATTGGCAGTACCGTTGTTCTGCATCAAACACGTTATTAAAAATTATTCTTCTTTGTAAACTTCCAAGATAATTTTCCAGGATGATTCTGAAAAACCGTTCAAGTTTTGGGATTTGTTTCAACATTTCCTGAAAAGAATCATAGCGGATTTGAAGTAATTCGGTTTTTTCAATAGCCTGAATATTATAAATGGATGGTTTTTGTTTTTGAAAGCTTTCAATATCTGTAGCCCACCAATCTTCAATCGCAAAATATAATAATTCTTCTTTACCACTTTCTGCATTAATGTAATATGCTTTTAATACACCTTTAACAACATAATTGTCAGTTCGGCAGGTTTCTCCATTTCTCAACAGATAATCCCCCTTTTCAAGCGTTTTTTCAGTCCAGAAACTCTTTAGAAGTTTTTCTTCTTCAGCATCCAGTTTTACATATTTAGACATTGAATTGATGAGGTGCTCTTTCATTCAAACAGTTTCAGTGGAAATCAACAATACCATTCCGGAAAGTGTGTTGATCACGCATTTTTTTATCTTAAAAATAAATATTAAAATTTATTTTCTAGGTTTGGAGGGGTAATAAAATTGTTGAAACTACTGCCGGGTTTTTAAATTTTAATCCGTTTTCATTTTTGATAATACTTACAGAAAAGTATTTTGATTTTAAAAGCCCAATACCCTGGTTTCGAAAGGTTTAAGATTACAGGTTATCTTCCCATGATTCCTTATAACTTAAAACCGAGCAGGATTAAATATTGGTTTTCTATTAAATTTCAGGAAATAAAAAAAAGGGATCAGACATTGTCCGAACCCTTAAGCTGAATTTTTGATAAATTACTATTATGAAGAACAATATGGAATTATTCCTCTGAATTACATAAAAAATAGGCAATTGCTTATTTCTTTATCCTTACATTAAAAAATAATTAATAAGTAAACAGGAAGTTTTTTATGAATTCCACATTATTAACGGAATCCACAGAATTTATTTTAAATAAAAAAGCATACACAAAAATAAAAAGAATAATCTTAAGAGAAGTAAAGAGTTTTCATTAGGATAAATTTTGGGTGTTATAAGGAACTGAACTTTAATATTTCTATGTATAAAATCTTATAAAGTGCCACTGTATTTTACTTTCTCACCATTCATGATACCCACCATGTGATTAATTTTCAAGACCAATAAAAAATTTCGCTTAAAAAATTGCGCAGCTAAATAACTGCATTTATATTTGCTGTCATATAGCTGCATAAAAGATTTGAGTTTCAATTCACCAAATTGTTATAAACCTCCTCATGAAATTAAGAAGAGATGTATTTCAGGCAATTGCTGACCCTACAAGAAGAGCAATTTTAACTTTAATAGCTGTGAATGCTATGACACCAACAGTGATTGCTGAAAATTTTGACTATTCCAGACAAACCATTTCCAAACACATTCAAATTCTAACAGAATGTGAAATTCTGAGACAAGAGCAGAAAGGAAGGGAAATCTATTATCAGTTAAATCCAGAGGGGATGAAAGAAATTGCAGATTTTATAGAGCCTTTCCGAAAACTCTGGGAAGAAAGGTTTAACAAATTAGAATCAGTAATGAAAAGCTATCAATCAAAAAAATAATAAGATGGGATATAAAACTAGGATCATTGCAGAGGAAGGTAAGCAGGAAATTTTGATAACCCGGGAATTTGACATACCAGTAGCTCTTTTGTACAAAGCTTACATCGAACCTGATTTAATTGAACAATGGATGGGCACTAAGGTTGTAAAATTCGAATTTCAAAAACACGGAAGCTATCGTTTTGAAACAACGGACCCACAAGGTAACAAACATGGGTTTAATGGTGTAATTCATGATTACATTAAAAAACAGGAAATCATTCGAACTTTTGAAATGGAAAACAGGAAATTTGGTGTACAACTTGAAATTTATTCATTTGAGCCATTAACCTCAAAAACTAGCAGATTAAAACAACAAGTCATTTATCAATCTCCCTATCTAAGAGACCAAAACCTTAAACTACCATTCAAACAAGGCATCAATTGGGCGCATAACCTGATGGAGGAAATTTTAGTTAATTTACAATAATTCCTATGGATAAGAGAAACAAAATTATTTATTGGGCAACGACTAGTTTTCTTGCCTTTGGAATGTTGGCTGGTGGCATTCAGCAAATGCTCCAAATTGGTGGATATTATGAAATAGTTACTCAGTTGGGTTATCCATTATATTTCCTTTCCATTATCGGAACTTGGAAGATATTAGGAGTTATTGTCATTCTGATTCCTAAATATCCTTTGGTGAAGGAATGGGCATATGCAGGATTTTTCTTTGTCATGTCCGGAGCTGCCATATCTCATTTTGCAGTCGGTCAATTATTTATAGAGGCTTTGCCGTCATTGATATTATTGATTTTCATTGGAATGTCCTGGTATTTCAGACCAAAGGAAAGAAGAGTTACGTCTTTAAAAAAGAATTAAAATATGGAAAAGGTTGATCTTTATATAAAAAAGATTAAAAATTGGAAAGAAGAGACAAAGCTGTTAAGAGAAATTTGTTTGGATTGTGGTTTGACTGAAGATTTCAAATGGATGCACCCTTGCTATACATTTCAGGGTAGTAATATTGTTTTAATCCATGGTTTTAAAGATTACTGTGCATTACTTTTCCACAAAGGAGTACTTTTGAATGATGCTAATCATCTTTTAACACAACAAACGGAAAATGTACAATCAGCTCGTCAATTTCGATTCACTGATATAAAAGAAATTAATGGATTCAAATCGATCATCAAAGCGTACATTTTTGAAGCCATTGAGGTTGAAAAAGCCGGATTGGAAGTGAAAATGAAAAAGACTTCTGAATATAAAATTCCTGTTGAACTTAAGGAAGCATATCAAAAAAATCCTGATTTGGAAAAAGCATTTAATACCCTGACACCAGGAAGACAAAGAGGTTATTTACTTTATTTCTCACAAGCTAAACAATCGAAAACCCGGCAGTCAAGAATTGAAAAATGTATGGATAAAATTTTTGAGGGTAAAGGGCATATGGATAGATAAAGCAGGTTTTGCATACCTATAAAAAAACCTTATAGAAGTGGAGAGAAGACCAGTATAACCAATCCTGTTTCTAAAGATTTAACAGAGTTCTAAAAGACTTTATCCCATTTATTATTTATTCAGGAACATAAATAATTTCACCATTTTCCAGCTCATAAGCTGTTCCCACTCTTTTTCCTTTATTGCCACTTCCCTGTGAACTGTTATTCGATTTATAACGGGTAATTTCTTCACCCTTTTTGGTGATGATTTCCATGTTTGCCTTTCCGGGATTTTTCACCATGGTAAAGTCCTCTTCTGTAAAAATTTCAGATATATTGAACCGGGTGACCAGGGCCACCATGAGTGCCACTGCAAATACCATTGCCACATCAAAAAGATTGGCTACAGAAGATATGGGATCATCATCCACCGGACTGTTTAAAAATTTATTTCTTCTTCTTTTCATCTGTTTAAAAATTTGTGAACCCTAAAATGTTTGAAGTATCGGGCTAAGTGGTTACTTGAGTATTTTAATAAAGGAAAGTTTGCTAATTTCTGTAAGACTGGCGATACATTCCCCTTTCTCAATAATCCTTCAATGAAAGACTTTTTCATTTTCCTCAGTGATCAGATCAGCGATATAAGAAAGTTGTGAAAAATCCCTGGCATACCATCTTTGTTTTACTTCGGTTAATATATATCCGATAGCGCCTACAATCAGGCCAACTACGGTGGTGGAAAATGCCACCTGCATATTTTCAGCCATTGAGGCGATGTTTCCGGAGGCCAGTCCCACCAGAGCCGGCCCCATGGGAATCAAGGTTCCCATCAATCCAAGAACAGGACCTAACTTAGACATACTTTTAGTGGTACTCAGTTTTTTGGCCATAGCCAATTCAAAATCAGCCAATATCCTTTCCCGATTTACAGGGGAGTTTTTTGCCTCCATTAATTTTTGTAAAAAATCTAAAAGAGATACTTTTCCTTCCGGAATCTTTTGTGCTTTAAGGCCATTTGTAGCCACTTCCTCTAAAAATGGGGCTAATAATTTTGAAGCTTTAAGCCGACTGACATAATCCCCATAAAAACTACCCAGAGAAGCCAGTGATTTCAAAAATAAAAAAAGCAGGATGACTACTACAGGAAGCATCAGTCCTGTAGAAATCCAATAAAGTATTTTATTTAAAATTTCCATTCTAATTTTGTTCGTTGTTTCCATTTTGACCAAAGCCACCCAAAGAATATGGTGGTAAATGAAGTACCAACCACAATAAGAAAAGGCTGCCATTCAACACTATTTTCCTGTTGGGGATAAGGCAATTTTTGACAAAAAATGGTAATCACTATACCACCAAGTACCTGCCCGAAACTCAGGATATATCGCAATTCCATTCTCAAATAACCTTCGGGAATTGTCCAACCTATCCCGGCTGGTATTCCCATAAAAATGAAGAATACAACCAGGGAAAAATAAACTCCCAACTGATCAAAGTCTATTTCAGAAAAGGTATAAAAACAAAGCATTTGAGCGTATAGCAGGACAGCCAATAGTAATAATCCCGGATAAAAAGCAGCAACTTTCAAAGCCTTTTTCACAGGATGTCCAAACTGCTTTTTCAGCAATGCCAAGTCCACCAAAATGAAAATTACGGCCTCAATCACCAGCACTACCGCCAACTGCTGCATTTTTAGGGAATCATCCATCCAGTTTTCCAGGCTTTCCCTACTTTGTTCAATCACCCAGGGATATGACAGGTAAGTAATGACAGCAAGTGAAAATGCTGCAAGTAACCTGGCTGGTAATCTCCAGTGGCTAAACTGAAAACAGGAACTTAAAGCAATGAGCACAAGTATTAATTGAATCATCAATTCCATATCAGTCCCTTCTCCGCTTAATGATGATAAAAATGAAAAGCAACAAAACCACCCCTGTGATCACATAAACTACAAGGGACCTGTCTATTGCTGTTTGCGATTCTTTTTCACTTTCCTGAATAATTTCCTTTTCCAATACCAGGCCTTCTTCGGTTTGCTGAGGTTCCTGCACCTTTTTTAATGCATTTTCATAATTCCTCAAATCCTCTTCATTTAATTGCTCCGAAATAAAAGCCTGTAACTGATCATTGTTACACACAAAACCACTACATCCGGCCTCATGAGCTTTGATCAATTCAGTATGCAGGGAAGTGAGTGCTGTAATTTGTGAAGGTGAAGCCTTCCAATAACCCTTCCTTATGGTTTCGAGCATCACTGCTGTCATTTCCTGCAAGGCATAAGGATTTTCCCTTTCAAAAAATTCATGTACATTCAGTTCGAGTGCATCATTGATGTACACATCATGTAAATTGTTCCAAAGCGCCTCATCAATTTCAGCAGGTTTCATCACATTCCAGCCATAAGTATTGCGGAAAGTTTCAGCAAATGTCTCCGCAGAAGTGGCCCCACCTTTCATATATTCTTTAATATATTTAGGATTGAGTAAAGTTGATCTGGCCTCCACCCACAAAGCTTCTTTCAATCCCTGAACTTTTGCATTAGCTGGGTTTCTAAAATCATTGAAATAAGCATCCGGGTCATTGCCGGTAACCGACCTTACTGCCAGGCTTAACCCGCCCATAAATTCATAAACATGGTCCAGGCTTAATCCACCCCAGGTATTACTTTCTCTTGGTTGAACCACTACTTCTGTATTTTGCAAGGCAGCTTCAAAAACACCTTTTTGAAAAGCTCCCCAATTTTCTCCTTCATCATAAATGGCGCCCATATTATTGATATAGGTTTCAGCCACTTGGGCTTCATCCTCCCAACTATTCCCCTGCTCCACCATCTCCATAATATTTGTTCCATAAATACCATTCACTCCGCCAAATACCCTTTGAGTAGACCACTCCCGAGCCTGTTTAGGGGAAACCCCTTTATCTTTCATAAAAAGTTCCGCAGCCAACACACCCGCTTTTACAAAGTTTTCTGCTGACTCATTAGCCTCTGCTGCCATTCTCACGGCCTTATTAATGAGGTACATTCGGGAAGCTGCCAGGTCCCGAAACTGACCTGCCGTCTGGGTGACAACATCCACCCTTGGTCGCCCTAATTCCTGGCTGGGTATTAATTTGATATCCACAACCCGTTGAAAAGGATCGCGAACAGGCTCAACACCGAGCAGGTAAAAAATCTGGGCAATCATAGCCCCTTCCGTATCAATAAAATCTCCGGGCCAGAGTGTGAAGCTTACCTTTTGCGGATATTTTCCATGCTTTTTAAAATGCGATTCTAGTAGTGTTTTCGCCAGTTTAATGCCCACATTCCAGGCCTCTGGAGAAGGTGTTTTCTCTGCATCAATGGAAAAAAGGTTTCTCCCTGTTGGGACAGTAGCTGGATTGGTAATAGGATCACCCCCAGAGGATGGAGGAATATATCCACCCTTCAATCCATTCTGTATAGCTTTTTGCTCTAATGACGTACTGGAAGCCAAATCGGCCTGATATTTTTTAACTGATTTTACGGCTT
>NZ_KB903470.1 GCF_000379765.1 Flexithrix dorotheae DSM 6795 | reverse complement strand
CGATATTATCTTCCCAAATCCCGGTTTCTACCTGGTATGAACTTATTGGAGAGGGTACACTAGCCGATGCGATTTTAGACCGGATTGTTAACTCTTCTCATAGAATAGACCTGAAAGGAGACTCTCTGAGAAAAGGAATTCTAAAGCAAGATTAATTTTTTTTTTACTAAATTGTACCACACTTTTAAAGTGGCACCCATGAGACCGGAATCACTGGCATGGACCCTCCGAAATAGCCAGCAGGTTAGAAATAGACAATAACCTGGTGGAAAATAAAATCCGGCCAGTGGCTATCGGTAGAAAAAATTATCTGTTTGCAGGTTCCCATGATGCTGCCCAAAGAGCAGCCATGATTTACAGTCTATTGGGAAGCTGCAAATTGAACAACGTCAACCCCTATGATTATTTAAAAGATGTACTCCAGAGATTACCAGAACACCCCATCAATAAAATAAAAGAGCTACTCCCTAATAATTGGAAGCCTAAAAATTAAAAAAAACTACCCTCAGGGAAAAATGCTACTTTGTTAGATGGATACAAAAATTCAGTGGGATCCCCAGGACCCACATGAATTTGGTCCCTTATTATTGTATGCCGTTTTTATTTTATACATTAAGTTTTAAGCGTTGGGGCAACCATACTCTTTGGCAAGTTTTGGCTTGTGCGGTTGCTTTGAGCCACTTGACAATGTGTATGGATGCAAGCGTTTGGATTCATTTTCAAATCCTTATCACATTAATTTCTTGACTATCTATTAACACTGAATCTTCATATTTAAACCTGGATAGCTTCTTTTGAAGGAACAAATTCTTCTCAATAGATCTAATCTGTTCTAGTCCATTTTCAGAAACTGTAACAAACCAGCCTTCTCCAACCTCTCCGTCCTTACGGGGTGTCATGCTAGTATTTCCATTTGACCAATAAATCGATTCTGCCATTAATTCACCATCAGAGTTTTTCCATGCAAATAGTTTAGTTGGTTCAGGCTCCCACCTCAGATGTCTTGCCAAAACAGGGTTAATAGCGATCCATTTCGATTTTATATCAAATTGGTCAAATCTATGATCCCTGATTACAACGATAAATTGTCCTCCACCTCCCATATCATGATAGTTATTGCTTAATTGGTGAAAAACAGAGCCAAAAATGTAATTGTCTTCTTCATCAAATTCCTCTTTTACAGAAACTTGATACATGTATTCTTCAGTTGGAGAGCCCCAATCTAAATTTTTCACTTGATTGTATTCCGCTATGATCTTGAAGGTTTCGTTGTAGTCTAGAAGTGACTCGCTTAATCTTTCTGATTCACCTATTCGATCCAACCAATCATTGCCAACACCTCCAAAATCTCTCTCTTTAATGGTTTGAATAAATTCAGGTTTAGCTATTTCTGTAAAAAACTGAACAGCATTATCATAAGAGATTAATAGATTCTGAATTCTTCTGTCATCAATTGTTCCAGAATCTATTAATTCATTGGCTACATGCATTAGGGCTCTTCGAGCAGCAATTACCCTTGGTCTGGGGTAAGAATATTTTAAGTATATTTCTTCTAAATGATTTCTTAGCTTTTTTTCATATTCAACCGTCCATTCATCCTCTCTACCAATTTTTTTCATGATCGAGTAGGCTCTATAAATAAGGTTAGGTTCATCAATTCCAGACTCATCTGATAAAATTTTGATTAAAAATTCAAACGGTCTTATAAGGTCCCTGGGGTCATTAATATCAACTTCTGGGAAAAAAGGGTCAATCTCTTTTTTAAAATCTGGCTTCCCGTTTTCTGGAATATGTAAAGAGTATACTTTAGGTAATTGAATGCTTTTTGGAGTTGGAATTTCTTCCCCTATTGAGGAAAGTATGTCTATTGCATTTTTTCTTAATAGATAATCGTTTGATTGAGCTAAACTGCTAATCTTTGATTTAAGCGAATGAACTTTTGGAGAGTCGAGTGCAGATAATTTTATTATCACATCTACACATGAGTAATCATCTAAACTACCATTCAGTAACTGAGTCAGAGTATAATCATCATCTTGATTGATATATTTTGACAATAGCAGTAAGGATTGTTCCTTTACTAATGATACAGGGCTTTCTGCTAAATATAACAAGTAATCGACTAATGTTTCCATGATTGGTCGATTTAATGATGGGAGAATAGGTAAATCCGTAACCTGCTTACTATTCGACATCAATCTTTGTAGGTATCCATATATTTCAGGCCAAAGTTTTTCCTCATCATAATTTTCTGTTAGAAGTGGAACAATGTCATCAAGATGTTCGATATATGAACTCGGATAATTACTGTTTACAGTGTCATGAGCAAATACTTCAAATGCCTTATTAGATGAGATTACGGGATTGATTTGTTTCAGTGCATTAAACGCATTGATTCTTGTTCCTCCATCATAATATTTAACCCATCCTGATTCGCTTGATAGCTCAATACTTTTATTAGCTAAACTAGTTGCCAGTTCAGTATTACCTAAACTTAAGGCGGCTTCACTTAGTTTGGCATAGAAATCCGACTCTCTTCTTCCAATTCTTGCTAGTTTGGCAACTTCTTCAATTTGACCTGAAGACAATAGTGGAGTTATTTTATCTATAACTTTTGACCAATTAAAAAATGAATTTGCCTGATCTTCTTCTTGAATAATTTTCTTGAAATCATCAAAATTTGTAACACGTTCTAGCACTTCATTTTCATCAATACTTTCATGATCTGTCTTTAAAGTCAATGTATTAGAAGAGTTTGGAGAACTGCCTCTTTCGTTTTTTACAGGTACATTAAATGATGGATAATAATCTTCTGCTTTTAGTCCTTTAGAGGTATAGAAGTCATCAATTTCAGATAGTAAGTAATGTCTAGTTTCTTCGTAAGCTTTAATTTCTATTGCCGAAATAATGGAGTGAGCATGTTCTAGTAAAAAATCTTCTTTAAAAATTTCATACCCTTTTTCTAGAATTGATTTGAGCAGAGAAGAATCTGAAGATTCGGCAAGAAGCAGATATAAATCATTGTACAGTTGAACAATACTTTGGAACTCTTCCTCACTTTTTGATCGTAGGACGAAATGTTTGATAAAAAGAGTAATGGTATCTTTAAAATCGACCAGATCATTTTCTAATTGCCAAATGGCCTGTTCAAGACCATCATTCAAATCATGTTCAAACGTTACTGCTAATAATTCTTCAGAAGCATTCCAATAAGCTCTTCCTTCCGTGGTTTCTTTAATATGGTTTAAATGAGATAAGAACCACTTAATTCTTTCAGTAGCTCCTGATGGGTTTTTATGGTTTATTTTTCTTAACCATTCAATCCAGGTACTAAATTGATAATCTTTTCTATAACCTACTCCAATAGATTCTTGAATTGCCTGTTTGAGCCATTTTTCAGCTTCCTCCAACTCGTCTAAAATAAACCATACTTTTGAGTGAGCCAAACATTCGGTTATTCGACCATCTATATCATGATCATCTAACATTGAATTCTCTAAGGACCTCAACTGTATTACTGCTTTTTCAGCATCAAACCCATTATTCAAGAGGGATTTAATGATTTTACGTTGGATACTTGTACTCCAATATTTTGGGGAATTTTGAAACTCGCCAAATAAATAATCTCCTAATAATTCTAGTTTTTCAGAGCCCAATTCAGATACTGCCGATATCAAAAAATCAAAATATTGCCCTTTTGCCTGTGTCAGCTTATACCAATAACTATTTCTGTGAGATATTTCTTTGTAGTAAAACTGAACTATTGGAAATACTCTTTTAATAGGATCTCCAGATATTGGTGTTTGAAGAATTCCTTCAGTTAGAATTTGAGTAGTAATACATAACATTCGTTCAAACTCTACCATGACTTCTTCATCAGTACCTTTCGCAACAGATGGAATTGCAGACGTAATAGAAACCCCTTTTCCAGATAGATTAAGTAATTTGTTAAGTTTGATTAATGGAAGGAAGGAGTCTAACGAATCATCATATCCCAACCGATCTTTACCCACATTAGAAGGTTGTTCAACTTCCTTAATCCAGCTAAATGTTTCATCTAAGTCACGGGTAACTTTATAAACTAAATCGGCAATGAATATTTTACCAATAGATTCTGTCTTCTCTTTAGTGAAATGAAAGGTTAATAATGACAAATATTCATTCGCTCGACTATTATCTTCTAAATCAAGGCATTGCTCGATAGCATATTTTATAAGTTGGAAAAGGGAATTCCTTCCTCTCGAAGACGTGGGATCTATTTTTTTCGTGACTTTATTGAAATCATCCCACTTATTTTGATCAACTAAACTATAACCAAGATTCGAGAGCAATCTTAGCTGTAAATCAGATTCGTTTTCTTCAAATCTGTTTTCTCGGATGCTATCTGAGAATTGAATTTTATCAATTGTTGAGATAATATTCTCAGTCGTTTCATAAAAAGGAGATGTATAAATCCATTCTTCTAAAGAGTCCCTTATTTCTTCGTATCTGTGAGAATCATCAATTTGTATCCCCGAATCTGTAATGATTTCTGGGTAAGCTAAATTGTATAAAGTTGCTCCTTCAGATTTGTGTCCATATTCAATAAACAAACGACATGCTTTGAATGCATAAGATTCGCTACAGTGTAAGGTGTTACCAGTTCTTAGATAATCTCTAGCTAAGTCAAATTTATTTAAGAATAAGAGTTCTTCTGTAAATGATGCAGGGTCAATATTGAATAACCTTCTTTCAATTTCTGCCAGTGAAAAAAGATATCTTACTAGCGTATTAACGTCCCTATTTTGTCTAGCTATTTCAACACCTAATTTTGCATCTTGCTTAATCTCTTCTGCTGGTCGGAAGTTAAGTAGTTGTTCAGTAAAACTATCTGGTGTAACTACTGAAACAAACCTATCATATTGCTTTGCTTGAAATAGATGATGATTCTGTTTCCAAGATTTCTCAATCTCTGACTTTACATAATAATCAGCCAGCTGATTATGATATTTGATATTACCTGTTAGGTCATATTCTCCAGTTAAATAATTAAGGGAGGTATGATGAAGAAGGAATTGCTTGAACGAATTATGAAAGAAAGACAAAGTTCTTTCGGTTTCATTAAAAAGAAACCTAGCCTTTTCACGAAAGGACTTTAGTACACTAGGTTGGAAACCCCACTCCTGAATGAACTGAAGATTGATAGAACCATTAATTCTGGCAATTAAACCTAAGAATTGAATCTGGCTATCTTCTTTCTGAATAGGCTCCCATATTTTTTTATAATAATTATCAATACTACCATCGATAACTTCAAAAGATTCGATTGTATCGTCAATCGAATCTGCCTTATTAATTTTTTCAACTAAGTAGGACAGGTATAATGGATGTCCTTGTGATTTCTCAAACACTCGCAACTTTTGAGCACCAGTAAGTTGAATTGAAGAATCAAGATTATCAATGTACTTGTATACTTCCTCCTTTTTTAGTGAATCAATTTGAATAGTTCTATCTCCATTCTGAAATTCAGTTTTAATTTCCTGTTGAATGTCTTCAAGTTCATAGGACTGGCTACCTAGAATAATGAACACACCATCAGGTAAAGTAGATGGTAAAGGAAGTTCACGCAGGAAGCTATTTGTTGTTGATTTGTATTCTCTAGGAACATGATCTAGTCCATCAATCAATATTATGGTCGGTCGACCATTTGTCACAAAATCTTCTCCGATTGCTCTTAATTGCTCATTGAATACATCCTTTAGAAAAAGCAAGTCTTTATATGGAAGTATGTCTCTTTTATATATCCCAGCCTCCTTTAATTGAAAAACTAAATCGAAAAAAAGATGAGTGGCATTTCCTCTTTCATAAAAGTTTAAGTGTGAAGATGGATTAACGAAATCAAAGGCGTAGTACCTAATTATTCGTGTTTTTAGACCTTTCGACCATTGATTCAATAAAGTAGATTTTCCAGTACCTGGGCCTCCCAGCAAAAACAGGTAGCCATTTTTATGCTCCTCTAATTTTGAATTTAATAAGTCAATGGTTGTTTGAATCGGTTGGTATCTTTGTCTATCAACTATTAACTCATGATTAAAAATTGTTTTAAATCTGTCAGACCAACCTAATTCTTTAATAATTTCTTGTCGAGTAAATTCAACGACTCTTTCTGGGCTGGCAACCTTTTCAACAATAAATCTGCTGATCTGCTGAAGGTCTTCGTCTTCCTTGGAATATTTGATATTTCCAACACTAAACTGTTTTTGTTTGTAGTCAGGTTGAAAATCAAAACTGGCTACAAACTCTTCAAATTCGGAATCATTGAGTTTTGAACTCTCTTTGAACTCTCCAAGAACTGAATTCCACTTAACATCAACAGATTGATTGGATTTTGTCTTTGTCCAGACTTCCAAAAAGAAGTCTCGAAATGAACCAATTTTAGTATCGCCTTCCTTCAAGCTATCATGGGAGGAAATAGGCTTGTTAGTGATTAGATGAGGAATTATCCTTTTGCCAGGATTAGCTGCTTTTAAACTCTTCCAACTTGAGGTTATAAGAGGTAGCAACTTTGTGAAATTTGCGAATGATATGTTCGCATCTGCGATAGTCCATTTTACTTGGTAAGCATGAATTTCTGAATGAGTGGAATATTGTATGTCATCTAGTTTTTCAGCTTTGGGGTCTGCTATTCGAATCCATTCAAGCTTTTTATTTATTAGATTCAAATAGACAAACCAAGCGAATTCATCAAATTGAGGCAAATAGCCTCCCATTGCTGCTCTTTCTCCACTTGCTGATACTATTTCTTCACTCATTATTATTTTTAATCTATATGCGTTTGGCTAAAAAATAGCTCTTTTGGTTTTTTAAGCGTTGGCTTTTGTTTGGGCAAAAACCAAATGTGCTGTTTGTGCGATGGCTCTTTTTTCAGCATGGCATACAACGATTACTGTATGTTTTCGTGGCTGAAATTAAGATAGTAAAATTTCGGTTTACCACGTAGTCAATCCGCAGGATTGGCTTACTATTTTATTTTCGACTAAGTAAGTCAATCCTGCGGATTGACGGTCTACCAACGAAGAACCTAAGCCACGCTTACCACTAACAGCCATGAAATATACAGGGTGTTAGGCACTTTATTTTATTAGTTCTATTTCTTTCGCCAAATCCGAACCAAGATATTCTTTCACACTAATAATATTTCCATGATAGTCATATTTGAATTCAATCGTCTTATCTTCATTGAGTTTATTAGTCATTTTGATTACCTGCCCAAGTTGATTGTAGAAAAAATGAAAGTAATAAGGTGTCTGCGAACAAAGTATACATGCTGAGTATCTATATGACGTTACTCTTGAAAGTGAATCGTACGTTATCGTATAGCTCCAATTAGAATTGAAGTCCCCAACATTAGTAGAATCATTCCATACAGTTATTGTGTCATTTTTATGGATTGGGTCAACCATTTTTTGGGGGTAATGATAGGGAGTAAAAAAGTACTTTTTATAAAAATCAAAGTCCAATTTTCCTGAATATACAATTGTTCGAGGGTCGGTTATTTGTCCATTAATTCCTTTTGGTGTGGTCACATTAAATTGAAGAGTGTCCTGTTCATAAACAAGATTCAAAATCAATATCAATATAATTGTTATTATCGTCCTCATGTTGTGTCTAACATTTAGTAAACCACATGGAGTTTATTTCCCATGTAGCTAAACTCAAATATCTAAATGTTCTAGAGGACTTACAATCTTTTCTATTCCTTTTTTGGTGATATGCGTGTAAATTTCTGTTGTTTTTGGTGAACCATGCCCCAAAAGATTTTGAATATACCTCAAATCTGTTCCTCTTTCTAACAAGTGGGTGGCAAAGGAATGTCTAAGGGTATGAGGAGTTACTTTTTTGGAAATCTTTGCCTTTATCGTAGCACGATGCAAAACTTTTCGAACACTCGTGGGGCTGTATTGCTTACCATTTGGCCCTTCAAATAACCATAATTTGGGACGATATTTCTTGTAATATGATCTCAATAGTTGCAGCATCTTTTCAGATAATAAGGTGGTTCGGTCTTTTCCTCCTTTGCCATTTCGGATAAGAATCAGACTCCGATCTGAATGTATATCTGTTACCTGCATATTAATGGCTTCTGAAATTCTCAGCCCTCCTGCATATATTAAATATAAGATACTTTTATGTTTTAGGTTACTCACTTGTCTGAATAAACCAGCTACTTCCTTCTCACTTAGTACCTGTGGCAACTTGAAAGGTTTTTCGGGACGATCTACATAATAGGTTTCCCTTGAATATCCCAATACTTTTTCGTAGAAAAACTTAATGGCATTTATGGCTTGGTTTTGATATGATACCGATACATTTCTCTCCTTAACTAATTAAATGACATATCCCAGGACCTGCTCATTGGTAATGGTCTCTGGTTTAATTTCTGGATAATAATTAATAAAATCAATAAACATACTACTATAAGTTTTTATAGTCTGGTAGCTATAATTAAGAGCTTTGAGCTTATCGATGTAAATTTCCGGGCATCCCTTGGTAATGGAGTAGGTTCTTGGTTGTGTTTTTTTTTGATGAATTTCCATTTCCCAAAACAGGTTGTTCAGCCTTTGGGATATTATTATCAGGCGTTTTTTTCTTGAAAAACTGTTGTGTATCTACCCAGGCTACTCCTTTAAATTTTTGAAATATTTTGTTGAGGTTCTCCCGATTGTTTTTAATGATCACACATCCACTCTGGGAATGCCATTTGGGTTCTGGTAATTCCTTCACCATTGCCTGGAGTACTTTGTCAGGGTAAAACTTTAACCCGATGTACCGATTTTGAGCTACATAAATATGTTTTAGGGTAATGATCTTTTCAGCTTTCATCTTTTTTCAGGTTTCCCTACAATAGTAAAGGAATCCTTCAATTTAAAAGTAGATTATACGTATAGTATACGAATAATCTACACTTAATTTTTGTCATCATGCGTTTACAACCCACCTGTATGGCTTGTGGAAAGCAGCTTTCTGGCAGAATCGATAAGAAATTCTGTGATGCCCATTGCAAAAGCAGTTTCCATTACCAAAAGGCCAGGAATAATCCTTCCAGTTTTTTCAACAGAGTAGATAACCAACTCAAACTCAACCGAAGGGTTTTGAAATCTTACAACAAGGCTGGAAAGGCTACAGTGAGAAAACAGGTTTTAATAGAAAAAAGCTTCAACCCCAAATTCTTTACACACTATTGGAAAAACAAGAAAGGGGATGTATACCTATTCTGTTATGAGTTTGGTTTTTTAGAAAAACTTGAAAACGGAAAAGCTAAGTATATTCTTGTGCAATGGCAGGGGTATATGGAATTATGAGAAATAATTATGTAGCCAAAAATCTGTTTTACATCAGTGCACAATTGGCAGTGTTTTTTACACATGAAAAAACATTAAATGAACCAACCTAGGAGCAAATTATAGGTATACCTATAATACATTCTCTTCAATTTTAGAGTTATTTCGCAACACCCTGATTTATATTGAATAAATTATTATGAATTTCACTTTTTAAAGTAATTAAAAATTATTATATTCATAATACCAAAATATTTATTGGTGTTATGAATATTGATAGTAAACAAAAACTGTTTGGTTTTCCTACTTTAACCATTAGAAACCTTCTTAGAAAAATTTCTGAAAATGATCGTAGTATTCATATCATAACAGAAATACTTAATATAGATGTCCAAAAGGCAAAGGATTTAGTGGAAAATCTGATTTCTGAAAAATATATAATTCCAATTACCAGAAACGGTAAAACGTATTTTCAAACCACTATAAAAGGTAACGCCTATGCCATGGCAACTGCCTCAAAACCCATAAAAAGAACTACTGCTGAAAAATTATTAGAAGGATTTCTGGAAAGGGTTCATCAGGTAAATTCAGATGATTATTATCTATACAGAGTTTTGAAAGTATTGTTATTTGGAAGTTATTTATCTACCCAGGAAACCATGTCAGATATTGATATTGCCATCTTGTTGGAGCACAAGCATAAAATTAAAGATTTTACCAAACTGGATTTGAAAAGAGCTCATGAAGCACAATTAAAAGGAAGGAGGTTTAATAATTTCCTTGAGGAATATGTATGGGCTCGTGAAGAGGTTCTTTTATTTCTCAAAAACAGAAAAAAATCTTTGAGCATACATATTTATGATTTTGACAGAATTTTCCAGGAAAAGAATATTGAAACTCAAGTAATTTATACCTATAGTCCCTAGAAGATTATTCCTTATCCAAGTTTTTTTTATTAAGTTTTTGCCCCCCTCCCCTACTCCAACTTCTTAATATCTTCCTCGGGGTTTAGTTCTTCAGGTGTCTTTTTCATGGATTTTACTACCATGCCTCTTACCTTTTGGTGATGTTGTTTGTTTAAATCTTCTGCATCATTTAGTGTTCGTTCGCCATCCTTAATGAATTCATTGGTTAATTCTGTCGCAAAATCCCGTCCTTTTAATAAGGCTAGAGGTAATTTTTCATCTGGCATAGGGTCACCATTGAAAAGGACTCTTCGACCTGCAAAATCGATTTGGACATAGTCGTCATGAGAACCCCCAATGTTCTCCACATTCTTTAACAATCTTTTTTTGGTGGCTTCCAATTTGAAGAAAGTTTCCAGCCTTTTGTTTTCTTTGAGTTGATTAAGCGTTTTTTCTGCTTCTATAAAATATCTTCTTGCCTCTCTCCCTTTATCATTATTCTCAACCATAGCCAATTCTTTGGCAGTGTTGATGGTTAAAATATAATCTACCTTATTTTGCCCTCCCCAACTCGCTCCATTTTTTTGTGGAGCAAGTGTATAATCTTCATTTTCAGTGAATTGATACTTTTTAATCCTGGCTTTAATCCAGGTACTAAAATCCTGTTTGCTCTCAAGGAAAGTATGTAGTTCCCTGGCATCAATTAAATTCCCCTGATATATTTTGATTAATTCCATGGCAATAAGCATTTAAATATTATTAAAATTTCTTCTCTAAAGCAGTTAACTCCTTCTTCACTTCTTTCAATAATGCTTTATCTCTTTGCTTAATGGCATTATTCAACTTGGAAACAATCTCTTTTTGCAACTTCGATAAATCATCTTTTTTATTATTATTCTCTGCTTTGCTCTTTAAAGCCTTCTCCAAAAGGGCAGCTGATTTGATACTATTAGGCTTAACATCTACTGTGGAAAGCGCCTGAATATCCTGCTTTTTTACCTTCGATTTTCCTTTTAATACTTCTTCTTTGAATTCTGGAGCAAGCTTGTTTAAACCCTTCGAAAACTTGGCATCTCTCTTAATCGTTTTTTCATTTACCCCGTACTCTTGTGCTATTTTTTCTGCAGTATTTACCGAAGAGGACATTTTGTCCTTTTCGGTGATATTTTGCTTTAAATTAAAAACATTTGCCGTCTTGTTTTTTTCAGTTTCATACCTCAGACCTCTGTAATAGCTTATTTCTTCAAGTGTCAGGTTTCGCCTGCCCAACTGAAGTTTAAGCATATAATCCTTAACTGCATCTAAATCTGCAAACTCCTTTTGGGCTATCTTAAAAGGTAAATTATGCTTCTGGCAAATATTGAATCTATTATGACCGTCCACCAGTACATACTCTTCATTATTCTTCCAGACAATCAGGGCATCCTTGCAACCTTCTGCCAAAATATTAGCTTCCAGTTGATTGAATTCTTCATCAGATAATGACCGGATAAAGGCTTTTAGCTCCTTGTTTACAACCAGGTTATTCTTGATATAATCTTCACTGGATTCTTTCTGCTGTATTGCAGCATTTAATATTTTACTCTTTGCAAATACCTTCTTAGCCATTTAGAATTTCTTTTGATAAGTTAAAATAATCTTCTGCTCCTTGTGATTTTGATTGATAATCGAAAATCGTCTGATTACTGTAGGAAGCCTCTGTTAGAGCTACATTTTGTCTGATAAAAGTTTTAAAAACTAAATCTCCGTAACCCTCATGTACCGTCTCCTGAATTGTTTTATTAATTACCGTATTATTCACCTGAGTCAATAAAATACCTTTGATTTTGAGTGTAGGATTTAAGTTTTGTTTCAACTCTTCAATTAATTCAAATATGGTTTGGAGACCCTTAATTGAAAAGTATTGACTTTGTGTAGGAATTATAACCTCAGAAGAAGCGATTAAGGCATTTATAGTGAGTATCTCCAGTGATGGTGGGCAATCTATAAGAATGAAATCATAATTGCTCTGGATCGCTTTAAAAGATTCTCTTAACCTAAAGTAACCATTTACATTTTTTCTTAACTCATCATCTGCTCCTGCCAATTCCAAATTCGCTGGAACCAGATGAAGGTTATCTCCTAAATCAATTACAGGTAAATTTTCACTCTTGCATAAAGCATCATAAACAGTTTCAGAGGGAGATTCAACACCAACATGCTGACTTAAATTTGATTGTGAATCAATATCAACTATTAATACCTTTTTGCCCTGTAGGGCTAAAGCTTTTCCCAAATTAACTGTGGTAGTAGTTTTCCCAGTTCCTCCCTTGTGGTTTAAAATTGATATTACGGTCATATGTTTGTATTGAAAATAGTTTATGTTAATTATTCACTCCTTCCTCGGAACAGCCAGGAAATACTTTCCCCCATTTGGGCTTTCCTCCCCAGTGTGCCATTCAAAGTTATACTTATCAGCCAGTTTTTTCCAAAAAGTAATTAATATACTATTCTCCACCAGCCCATAATCATTCCCCGCTGTCAATAGAAGAATCTCTTCATACTCCTCCTCTGTCATGATATATTCCTGAAAACCCTCAGGAATTGGTTTTCTTTCCATTTGATTTTAGCTATTAAAATACTCTATGCGTAAAGTTATAGCTATTCACTTAAAATCGGTTTTATCTAGTCTTTAAAATAATTGAGATATCTATATAACCTTGAAATATAAGCATTTATACTATCAAGAAATACTCAAAAATGGTTACATTAAATTTGAAAAACAATCTTTAACTTTAAGAAAAGATTAGATGAGAAATATTTCCCCTTGTAAAGATAGGAACCCATTAAAAATATATGAAACAACAAAATAATTTTGAATTTAAGTATAATGGAGAAAATCATTCTATTGATATTAATACATTGTTGACTTCTCAATTTCATTATGCCGCTATTTTGACTGAGATAAAAACTATCTTAAACCCTGATTCAGATTTGAAAATTACTGTTCAAAGTTTTCAAAAAGGTTCTTTTGAAATCAATCAACTTATTGAAATAGGTGTAATTACAGGAAGTGTATTGTTTCAGCATCAACCTACTATAAATAGCGTTTTCATTTATTTTAAAGCTATCATTGACATTAAAAAACTTCTAGGTAACAAAGAGCCTGATGAAATAATAGATTTATCTGACGGAAAAATCCAAATCTCTGTTAATGGTAACGACAATGTACTAATTGTAGATAAAGAGGCATTTAACATTTATAAAAATAATGCAATAATAAATGGTGCAATAGCAAATGGATTTAAAGCTTTAGAGAATGATGAAGAAGTAAAAGGTATTGAAATTAATAATAAAACTACAAATAAAAAAATACTGGATATAAATAGAAATGATTTTAAAAAACTAGCTAATGATGAAAATCCATTTTTAGACGACAATAAAAACACTAAAGTAAGAGTAGATCCAGAGGCAGTACTCTACATCAAAAAGTTAGATATTTCTACAAAAAAAAATGCTAAATGGAGTTTTATTTATGAGGGAAGAAAAATTAATGGGGTTGCAGTAAAAGATGAAAAATTTCTATCAGATGTTATAAATGGATTAAAGTTTGGAAATGGAGATCGATTAGTCGCTAAACTAAAAATCACTCAAAAAAAAGATTTACCTACTGGTGCATTTTTAGATTATAAATATGAAATCACAGAAGTAATTAAGGTTGTTCCAAAATCAAAACAAGGAAAGCTTTTTTAAAAGTTAACAAAAAATTTTAGTCCTAAATCCTTTCCTAAAAAATTTAAATAGTCAATAAAGAATTGAATATCTTTTGTTCTAACGACTATTCTTTAAGACTAAGCGTTAATTTTACATTTTGTTAAAAAGTCTATTAATTGTTGTTGCACTAAAATAATTTTAGCTTTTAGATATATTTTACTATGATTTTAACAAAATAAAAACACATATCTAGATTAGTCTTTTTTCTGCTATTTTTGTTTACTGTAGTTGTATTGCAATAACTTTATCTTCAAATGGAGAACAATCAAAAAGGAACCAAAATTGCCTGGATAGGAGCTTCTGCAACAATTTTAGCTGCTTTAATTACAGGTGTCATTAGTATAATAAACACAAGTAGTAATTCAAATAAGAATGATACAAAATTAGATAAGGTTGATAATACACAAATAAAAATTGATGAAATTAAAGGTGATTTTATACAAGGGGATAAGGTTATTAACCAATACGAAACTAAATCGTCTGAAAAAACAGATATCAGTGAAAGAAAAATTAGTATTGAAGACATCTCAATGCATTCAGACTTTAAAACAGAAGGATATAAAATTGCCCAAAGTTTTAAGTTAAATGAGTTTTCGAATGGAATCAATGGAGCATTGTTACTTTTAATAGACGATAGTATTCCTAATGAATTAAAAGGAGGTATTGAAAGATATGGAAGCTACCGTGCTTTATTATATCCCCAATTTTATCCATTTGAAGGTTTTGACCCAAATGCTGATTACAGTAATTTTGAAGAGGCTGTGCTTTTAATTATCAACAACAATTTACAAGTATTATATACCGAAAATTTAGGCCATCAATTTGCAAGAGTTGATAGGTTATTTATTCATAAAGAAAGAAACAAACCAACATTTGTTGTGACAACAAACTTTGCACAAGGTTGGGGTTCTTATAGTGGCCCTTATTCAAAGTTTATTGAAATAAATAAAAATGGAATTGAATATATAATAGAAGGTGGATTATTATGTTCATTAAAAAGTCAATGGTGGATTTCAGAAAATGAAGGAAAGAATCTGATTATTGAGAAAAGTTGCTTTCCAAAAGACGATTTAGATTTAAATGGTGATGTTATATTTGAAATTACCATTGAGAAATATTCCTATGATAATGGAAAATGGATTAAAACAGTTTCTAAAGAAGATGGTTTTTGGGAATCCGAAGGTATTAATTCTTTATAAATTTTTGCTCACCATAAATTAGATAGTCCGGAACACGTTCAGTTTACTTTTAAATATGTGCCAATACATTTGAACATCTAGAATAAATTGCTACATTATTTTTACTTACTTCAAATATATACATATTGGTTACCTTAGCCCTTAACAAGGATGTTCATTTTGATTTAATTATTGAATAAATCTATAAAAACCTTTCATATTACTCCCTCAAAAAATCACCTCAGCATTAATAATCTCCTTACTGGCAATGCTAATCTGAATATCCCGGTTTCCGCCTTTTTCATTGAGTTTGATGAAGAGTTTTTCATCTTTCAGGATGGTGAATTTATCAAAGACATAGACCAGTCTTATCGGTTTTCCTTTTTTGATTTTTCTGCCCTCAATTTGGTTTTGATCGGGGTACAGCGGAATCAGATTGGTGATTTGCTGGGTTTCTTTTTTGATTTTGCTTTTTTGCCTGGTGAAGAAATCTATGGTATTAATGCTGTAAAGCACATTGGCTTCATTGGCAATGTAGACGGAAAAATACATGTACTGGTCGTCTGTAAAAATATCGGTGAGGGCCATTTTTATTTTCTCATCATAAATCCCGTTGATATAATCATCCATTTTCATGTCCTTTATCGTCTCGCACTTTTCGGCAATATCAATGGGTGCCGGAGTGGAAGGAATTACCGTTTCCGGAATATTGGTAGTAGCAGCTACCACATTTGGAACAGGTTCATTTTTCACCACATTTTGTTCTATTGGCGCAGCCATTTGTACAGCTGGTGGTATCACCAACTGGGATTTGATTTTAGTCGCCTGATGTGGATTAAAATGATAGACAATCTGCCCGGGATTATCCCTGTGAACCAAAGTGAAAATGTATTGGGCAGATAGGGTTTCCACCAGAATACTGGAACTTTCAAAACTGGCTACATTGGAAAATAAATAAAGCAGGTTTCCTCCTCTTTTTTCCGCCTGCACCTTCTTCCCTTCTACCCCATTGATGGTAATGGTTCTGGTCAGGATACAATCGTAGAAAATCACCGAGTCCGGAAAATAAATGTAGGAAGTGGTTTTAGTTGACACATAAACCGTATCATTTTCCGCTTTTCCATAAGCATTTGCCCCTGCTAAAAAGGCTACGATAAATGTGATGGTTATCAGATATTTCATGATCATTTATTTTTGAGGGTGAGCTTATATTTATTGCTGATATGCCTTACCGGATCATTGACTTTCTTCTTCCCCGCTCCCACGGTGATGGAACCAAGGGGAGTATTTACAGAACCTCTGGTCTGGTTTAAAGCACTGTTTGCCGCATCGGCTGCCATTTCCTGTTCCACTTTCCCCGGTGCATACAGGCCTTCCATGCCATCCAGATCTACAGCCGTCAGGTCAACTGGAATAGCCTTTCCATTCACCAGAATAGAGGAGACATTGATCAAAATTCTTTCAGGAGAAAAAGTGGCAATGCCATACACAAAAGTATTGGCTGGAATCAGCTGACCATTTAATTGTTGAGCTTCAGTAGTCCGCAAAGTCACCTTTGAGCCAGACCGGATGCTGTGGTCATTATACACTATGGCAGGAATCTTTACGGGTATATGATTTTGCTTCACCACAGGATTTAAATTTGAAACTGAAGTATTAGCAAAAGTCCGAACGAATCCGGTTTCTGGAATTTCAATTTTTGCCTGCTCCGGAAGCATTTCCACACTGGTGTTTTGCTGCGTTTCTACTTTTAGGCTGGTTTGGACTTTTTTAGGCGTTTTAAGCGGTTTTTGGGCTACTTTTGATGGTTCTGATGGTAATTCCTTTTTTTTGGGTTTGATTGCTTCTACAGGTTCCTCTGTGGGTGAAGTGGCTGTTTTATCTTCTTTGAAGATGTCTAAACTCAAATTGACCTCTACCCTATTTTGCTCTTCCTTATTTCTAACCTTTTTGATCCTTTCCTGATATTGCTGTTTATGCTTTTCAATATCAATAGTATTTTGCCTGCTGTTTTCTATTCCTGCAATGGTTTGACCTTCATGATCTGCATCACTTTCGGCATAAAACTGGAAATAGGTATACACACAAATCAGCATAAAAACACTCGCCAGTACCACTACCAAAATGATTTTTTCCTTATCTAAATCTAATTTATTCATGATGATTACTGTTTAGCCGGCTTTTTAGTTTTCAATGATTTCCTCCCAGGGCTTTTCCTTGTAATTGATGATCAACATGCCATTGGGATTTCTGGGATAATCACTTTCCACAAAAATTAAGTCCCCTCCTGCCTGCAACTGATACCGCTTTTCAATCCCATTTTGTCGGGTGGTAATCTGGCAATCTGCCAGAAAGGAAAAGGGTTCTGCATTTCCCGATAGCCTTATTTCTGCCACTTCAATTTTCTGTACAATGCCAAATCTTTTAATATCCTCAAACCATCCTTTTTGATTGTAATATTGTTCCAGTTGGGCAAAGTCCTCTCCATTGATCAGCCACAAAGCTTTCTGGCGATTTTCATCCACACTTCCCCTGTCCAGGTTGTAGTAGTTTTCAAACCACATCAGCACATGAAATTTCATCTGGTTGGTGAGCACTTCTTTCTTTTGCTGCCATTCTACGGGAATTATTTCCCCCTGCTGGTTCACCACCAGAATACTGTCTATTTTATGGGTATAGACTTTGAACATAAACACCAGACAGGCGATAAAGGCCAGCATCAGGCATACCAGACTACCAATGACTATCAGCCTGTTTTTATGTACAGCCTTATAGATATTGACTTCATAAGGTTCGGTTTCTCTAGTTTTTACCATGGGTTAATATATGATTGGATTCAAATGTTTAGTGCCACAAGTATTAAATAAGTAAAAGGAGTTTGGTATTGATAATCGGCTTATTAATCTACTGATATACCTCTTTCTATTTCGTGCTAGTCGTACTAGTTAAAAATTCGGAAAATCATCTGATGTGATTTTTTAAACAAACTGATCTTTAGCCAGATCACAAACAGGGCTACCACCAGCATCACCAACCCTCCTACTCCGGTGCTTATAATCGGGTCCACCACCTGCATAGCCGCATTGTCTTTTGCCTGCATATAAATGGCATTGCAAAAGGCATTAATCAGGAAGTAAGGAATGGCTAAAAGGTAAAGTGCTACATATACCGCCAACCAGTTCCAGAACCATTTCTGCATCTTTTCAATCGGATAACAAGCCAGGGCAAATGCTCCGAATATTCTCAGGATGGCCATAAAAAAGAACCGCTCTGCCAGGAACACCCCATAGACCAGTAAATCCACGATACCCACAATCACTGCCATTACTTCCCCTAAAAAATGGGCAGGAGCTTTGGTTAAATACACAATCTCTTCTGCAGCTTCTTTCAGGCTGGCAAACCCTTCTGTTTCCAATTCCGGTTTGATTACCGGCTCATCTATTTCTTGTAAAATATGCGCTTCCACCTCAAAACCTCTGTAGGTATTTTCAATATTGCCCATCACCATATCAATAAAAGCCAGCAAATGATCATAGGAAATAATCAGCACTACAATCAGTAGCGCCTGATAAATATCTGCCGGAGAAAGTGGTGGATTTTTACTGCCTTTAAAAGTGGCAGACATGAAAAACTTATGATACCAGTTGATCAGGATCAGACAAATGGCCAGTGTTTTAAATCCATAGATACTCAGTTCAATGGCTTTTACATCGAAAATATCCAGGTAAATCTGGTACAGAAAATCATAGTCGAACTTGATCATAGTACTCGTACTAATTAATAATGAGAATTTTCGTCTCAATATCAGGTAGCTGTGGCATAATTAAAGTCGTTTAATTTTGTCCAACAACTCTCCTTAATTTAAATAATGGGTTAGTGTTATTTTTGCTGCTGAAAAGTTTGTTTCAATACCCTCAATTGAGCGGTTTTCCGGTAAGTACTTTCCAATAGGTAAATGTCCATTTGCAATTCGCTCATGTCCCGGTTAAGCTCCTGTAAAAATTCAATCCTTTCCCGATCGCTCATTTTGAAAATACCATCTTCAATAATTCCTTTTGCCAATCCCAAAGTCACTTCTGTAGAAGCAATCAGTCTGGTGAAATTTGTGAGGATAATTTTCAATTCCCTGCTGGTAAATACCCTTGTTTCCTCCAGGTATTTATAAGCATCATTAGCCGCCATCAAAGCCAGTGTCTGGTTTTCAATCACCCGATCGATATAGGCAATCTGTTTCACCACATCGTTGACTTTGGTAATGGCACTCCGCATGTCGTCCAGTGTGTTGGCTGTTTCGCTTATGGTTTCCTTGGTCTCTTTTAAAGTTTCCAGATTTTCAATGCCCGATTGCACCTGTTGGGCCAGATAACCGTAAGAACCCGGATCACTGACCACGGCCTGTGCCATCAGCATTTTGGAAAAGGCACTAAAAAATAGCATTACGAGTATTTTTCTCATCTTTAAATTGTTTTATGGATTCAATTAAATCTCCTTTCTCTTTGTAGATGTCCATCAGGATGGCATTGTCTGTTCCATCAGTCATATAAGCCAGTTGCAACTCTTCAGGAACTTCCAACCGCATCACATTGCTGTGGTTACCAATTTTCAGCATAAACTCAGAATAGCGTTGTTTACCCGAAAACTGATTGGTGATGGAATACAATTGTTGGCGATCATGCTCTGATAATTTGAAGCGGTCAATGATGTCTTCATAATTAGAACCTTTCAGAATATAATAGACCTGGGTATTGTCAATAATGCTTTTGGCTGTGCTGTTTTCCGGCAATTGATTGGGAGTTTGCAACGCCAGTCCTATGGCTCCGGTTTGTTTCCGAATCGCCTGGGAATAGTATTTCACAGAAGCCAGCAATGTTCCAAACTCCAGCATTTTGGCAAACTCATCGAAGTAGACTACGCCTTTGGTACTTTTATCTTTCCAGATGATTTTTTTCACCGTTTCAAATCCCATTTGAAGCAAGATCGAAAGCAACAAGGGATCATCTTTGGCTTCATCCAGTTCAAAGACCACTACCCGCTTATGCTCCACATTGTAATGCCTCGAATTATTCAATTTATCCTCATTGAACAAAAAACTGTACGAACCGGAAATGAACTCACTGCAGACATGCAGGAAATTATTGATATTAAAAAACTCCGGATCTATGCCTAATTGCTCAAGTAATGAAAGTTGGTTGGTGGCAATGAAAGTGTAAAAATCCGGGAAGTTATGGTCACTAGGCTGCTGCTCATAATAATGCACCAACACCTTTCTGATCGACACACTTTCTTCTTTATCTTCCTGTTCATTTCGCTCCCTTCTTTTCCAAATCCGCCAGACAAATTCGATCAGCTCATTTTGCTTTTCCAGATTCAATCCCTGCTCTCCCAGCATAAATGGATTAGTGCCCAGTGGTTCTCCATCCTTATAGCGTATATAGCCCACTTGTCCGGGATAAATATGGTCCAGCAAAATGGATAACTTTTCATAACTTCCACCCAAATCGAAAATCACCAGTACATAATCCTGTTCATAGAGTTGCCGGAAAATATGATTGGCTAAAAAGGATTTCCCTTCTCCAGTTGGGGCTACAATAAAGAAATTTCTGGCATTGATCCGCTTTTTTTCTGCATCCCAAACGTCTTTGATCACCGGAATATTAAACAACCGATCATTGAACCAGATCCCTTGCGCATCATTCTTATAATTGGTGGTATGCAACATCATACAGGTGGCTTCCTGCAGGGTTGGCCTAAAAATATTGGCTGCATTCATTTGGGAAATGTGCCCAAAGAAGGAATTGTTGTAGATGTTTTTCAGGTTGTTCCCAGCCGGAGCATAAGGGAAAATATTCATGTTTTTGAATACTGCTGAAAGTGCCGCATCATGTTGTTTAAATTCCTTTTCGGTATCTCCAAAAAAGATCACGTTGAAATGACTGCCAATAAGCTTCAGATTTTCTTCTTCGATAGTGGTAAGATAGGCTTTGAGTTTTTCACTGCCCACTTCATTCTCTTTGGAAAAACCCCTTGCGCCTCTGAAATTACTTTCCTTTCTTTTAATTTCTTTTTTGAGTTGATGATGATCTTCCAGAAAAAACACCTGATTGACCACATGGTTAAAAGGCAATTTCAAACCTAGTTCTTCTACCGGACTTTGGTAAAACTTGTACTGATCGAATGACATTTTTTTGTCTTCCACATAGTTCTGGATATTGTCCGCCAGTTGTTGTTTGCTTTTGATCACATAAGCACCAAGTCTACGCTGCCCGATCTGATAGCTATGCTGATCTGTGGTGTGGGCATCGGTATAGCGATCGGTGTAAAAGGCATTGAAGTAAGAATGGGTCAGGTAGTGAATCTCTTCTTTGGAAAGTGGTACCACTTCCAGGTATTTCTGGGTATTGAGATAGCCCACTGCTTTTTCAATTTCCGAAACAAACAATTGCTTTTCGGTAAGTTGCGCTTTGATCTCCTTAACTGCTGGCAATTTCCTGAAAGGATTCCGGATATTGTGATTAAGGAAAACACTCTTTTTAGTCTGGATAAAAAACAAAAAGCAATGATGTTCCATATGTGCTCTGCCATGGAAATACTGCTTTGTTTTCCTTTGAAAATAATTGGTGGATGGAAAAAAGGAAGTATCCAGTGACTGCTTCAAAAAGATATCCTGTTTGAGCATGATGGCTGGAGCAGTAATGTCCCGCAGGAGCTTAAACCAGATGTCATATAACTCATCATAGTCACTTGCTCCAAGGCTGTAAATCTCTGGAAGTTGCACGCGGTAACAGAGGGCCATACTCCCATCCACCGTATGGGCAATATGATCTTCCACACTCAATAATGGCCAGTGTTCACTCAAATTTATCTTCATCAAAAAATATAAAGTCGTTGTGTATTTCCTTTGGATGCTTTTCATCAAAAAGCTTTGCCCATTTTTTGAGCTCCACCAGATGGTGCGTTCCATAAATGATCAACAGGATCAATAATACCGCCCCGATAAAATTGAACAGGGTAGGGGCATGCATTAACCAGAATGCCATCAGGATGACACTTATAGCAATCAGGACAAAAGAGGGTAATGTGAAACTGAAAATTTTCAGTTCTCTTTCATCATTTTTTTCCACCTTGAATCGTCTCACGAAAATCCTATACCGATAAGCTTAGAAGGAAATTCAGCACTACGCCAATGACCACACAAATGCCTACATAAATTCCAATGCTGGAAAGGTATTTTTTCCAGTTCTTATGCTCTCCCCAAACATCTCCGATATTCATAAGAGCAGAGACTAAAAACACCAAACCAACTATAATGGGGAATAGCGGTTTTACTGTTCCTTCAAAAAACTTAGTGATTGGGCCTGCTAAATCCTGACCAAAACCTATGGCCGGTAACAGACAAAAAAATAGCACGGCAAGATGCTGTTTCAAAGAAGAATTAAGCCGATTCATTATAACAGTTTTTGAATTAAAAATTACTATCTGCCTAACAGGAATAACTTTTTTAATAAATAGCTATAGCCGCTTTGCAGTTGCTAGTATCTGGTCAAACTGGCTCCATAATTCAGTCTGACTCGTGTCATAAATCTCCTTGGCTTTAATAGGTGTACAATCTAACATCCTAAACATAGATTTGTGGCTGAATCCATTACTGTCGAACATAAAGAATTCTCCAGGCTTCATTTGCCTGAATTCATAAGCCCGATGCTTAGGTTTTTCTTTTACAGAAGTATTCATTCGCGCTTCGCTGGAAGAAAAAGCAGAAGTAGCTTTGGAAAAACTCACCTGTTGCTCCTCTACAATTTCAAAGAATCGCTCGTAGTATTTGGCGGTATCCGGATCGTTCGACTTGCCCACCATAGTCGCACTTAAATTGGCCATGATGGCCTTGAACCGGTTTTCATCATAGGTAATGACGCCTTGTATTTTATCTTGTAAGCCCAATACAGTCGCAATATCATAGCTCCGTAAAGTGGCTGGAATTTTCTGAAAGTCCTTTAGTTTAATCGTTGGAAACTCATCCAGTAATAATACAGATTGATTCTGTCCCCGAATACTCATCTGATTCAGACTACACTGAAAAACGGTTGCCAGAAAGGGACTTAATACTGCCTCATATTTCGGATTATTCACCAGGCACATTAAGGCCGGATGTGCAGGATTATTTAAGTCCAGTTCAAAATCATTTCCACTAAAGACATAAAACATTTCCGGAGTGGATATTTTCCGGAGTGCATTCGATAAGCTCGATTTCACCGCTGCCATTTGCCTGGAATTTCCCGCACTATCCAGAAATGTGGAAGCCAGTAACCGGGAATGCGGATGGCCTTGTAAAAATTCCACTAATTCATCATGAAACCTGCCTTCTTCATCTTCATATCTTTCCTTTTGGGTAATGATACTGATGGCATAGGGAAGGGAACAATAGTCTGGGAAATCAACTTTCAATCTCCAGATCACCCCGGCCAATGCACTTTCTGCTGCTTCATTGAAAAACTTTTCTACACCTTTTCCTTCACTTTCCGAAAGGTTATTGATCATGGTAGACGCAATAGTATTCACATCATTAAAACTCTCCAGGTATTTCGGATGAATGGGATTGATTCTATAGGAAAGATCCGGATTTTGCGGATAGATGATGTAAATGGGAATCTT
Organism: Flexithrix dorotheae DSM 6795; assembly: GCF_000379765.1. Lineage (GTDB taxonomy): Bacteria > Bacteroidota > Bacteroidia > Cytophagales > Flammeovirgaceae > Flexithrix > Flexithrix dorotheae. The sequence continues at coordinate 4,479 of NZ_KB903470.1, read as the reverse complement.
ACTGTTACTGTAATAATATTTTACAATTTCAGTCAATTCAAATTCCTTGTAATCATAGACGATTCCTGAAAAATTATTTTCCGCGCAATGCTTTAAAATTGGTCTTACTCCTGTGGCCGTTTTACCCGAACCGGCTGCTCCATAAATCCCAAAACCTTTTACAATATTGACGATGATCTTTTTGCCATTCTCCATCACATATTCCACATCGAAAATATTCTTCACCACTTTTTCTTTTCGGGTGAATAAATAAACCAAACCTGCAAGCATAACCGAAGGCAGGAAATAAACCACCAAATGCACCAGCCAATCGTATTGACTTACCAGAAAAAGCAGTACGCCAAAAATGGCATGCATCACCACAAATATCAGTACTCCGATTTTCAGGTTGGAACGAAAAGCCAGGACATTAAAAAGGGATAACACCGCAATCCCCACACCCACAAATAACAGGGTAGGAGTAGAGGCCGTTGCCAAATCTGCAAATATTTCAATTACAGGAGTGATCACCTTTTTGCGATTAATAGTTAAAAATATCCTCTGTTTACTTATTTGCCATCTACCTCATCCTCGTTTCCGAACGAGGATGTTTGAGCATTGCGTTTGCAACGCAATATTCTACTTTGTACTCATTTCCTCCCCCTAACCCCCTCAATTGAGGGGGAAATTTAATTTTTCCCCTCTGGAGGGGATAGAGGGGAGGTTTTTTCTCTATCCTTATATTTTACTTAGTTCAATACCCAAATTGGATACCTCTGGTAATAGGCTTTATAGTCAATTGTAATGCTTTCTTAATCAGTTGCACTGGCAATCCTGCTGGAGATAGTGCCATGGATTTGGCCACTTCATCTATTACTTTATTCATCACTTTTTGCCTTACTCCTCCCACTGTAGTGGGAATATTCATCAGGCTATTCACTTCTTTATTCTGCCGCATCGCCTTTTTCAACATGTAACGGGCCAGGCCTTCTGGTGATTTAGGAGCATTGATCACCATATCCAAATACTTCACTGCATCGTGCTTTTTAGCATGTCGGTAGGCATAGTTGTTTTCATACCCCCTCACATACCCGAATTGTTTATCAAATATCTCCTCTGTTTTACCTACAAACTGATGACGGTCAAATCCTATTTTATGCTCCTTCCCATTCAGTTTTACCTTCCCATTCCGGGGTTTGGCAAATGGTGACAAGCGCACTTCCTTCTTCCTGTCCATTCTCGATACAATGATGTGTACATGCATCTGAGAACCTCCTTTATTCCTTCCGGGTAAAATCACTTCTCCATAATTATCCTTGATATAGCTCTGATTTATATTCAGTATTTGCTGGGACAATGCATTGATTTTTTGCTGATTTCCCCCACTGTCTCTTAAATTTTCAAGCTCTCTTTTCAAGGCATTAATTTCTACACTCACCTGATAGTTATGTTTAAATACTTCCCGGTATTTGGCTTCCTCTTTTTTATAAGTTCGTTCATGCTCTACTTTGGCAAAATACACCAAATCTTTACCCTGTATTTTTGTACCATCCTTGTAAGTCTGGGCAAAACTATTGGCATATTCCTCCATCACTGCTCTGGTGTAAGCTTTTAACTTTTCCTTATCATGCCCAATATGGTTCAATTCATCTGCACTGGGGTTGATGGTCAGCATAAAAAACTTGCTCTCCTTGCTTTTCAGCTTTGCTCCAATTCCGTTGCAATCAATAGCATGCCTGACCTGAAAGGAGCGATAATCCTGCCCATCATGGGCAAAGAAATGTTCCTCTTCCCACAGGTCCTTACCCTCATTTTCTTTTTCCAGGTATTCTATCAATGCACCGCAACTCCCACTATTGTTTTGATAATGAGGATCGAATTTGCCTGGATTGTGAATCTTTACATACATGCCAAATCACAGTACTATTTAAAATCAAAAAAGCTTTGAATTTCTTCCCGGGAAGCTTCAATCACATAGTGATCTGAGAAGCCAATCTTCCTTTGTTTCACTCTTTCTTTTAGCGTGCGAAGATGATTTTTGAGTCGCTTATTTTCTTTTTCTGCTTTTTCCAGTCTGATCTGCAGGGCTTGTTTTTCCGCCTGCAAACTGGCACTTGGTTCGGACATTTCTTGTACTGATACTTTCACTTTTTCAAGTGGTTTTTCTGTCACCTTGGGCTTTTTTGTTACCGGTAATTCAACCGAATTTCTGGACATATAATCTCCAACTTTTAAAGTCAAAGCATCCACTTGAGCAGCCATAGGTACCAGGATTTTCTTCTCCTGCGTGCGAATAAAAGAGACCAGCGAGTCCCTTAATTTTTTCAATTCTTCTTCCGGAGATTTGGTATGACCGGCTGGATCATATCCTGTGGATTCAAAAAATTGCAGACATTCCTCAATAATATCCATCCGATTCCTGTCCAACCTTTTTTGAAGGTTTTCAAGTAATTTCTTACTTGTCAGGCTTATCCGGATATTATAATAGTTTTTCACTATGCAGCAAATATTATTTCTTAATATGCTGTATAAATATAGCTTTTATTAGTAGCCAAGTCAAGTATTTTTTAAAAATGCTGCAAATAAAAATTTGTATGCCGCATAATATGCCGCATGTTATTTTTTTAAATAACTGATTTATAATATTTTATCTGTCACCTAAAAATACACTATCATGCTTTGCGTGATACCATCTTGCTTCCCTTTTCCCGATCCACCGTCCCTCCCTTCCGACAAGGAAACACCAAATAACAACCAATGAAATTATAAATAAGAATTAGAAAGTTGTAATATTAAAAAGTAAAATACTACTATACATTATATAACAATGTCAATCGACTTTTCAATAATCTTTTAATATGCTTGTATATCAATCCAAAAAAGATAATTTTAAACAATAAATTAATCCCTTTAGTTAATGGAAGAAATTATTCAATGGTTAAGTAGTAACAAAGAATGGCTATTTAGTGGATTAGGTGTGGCTGTTTTTACGCTAATCGGAGGAATATTTTTCAAGAACAAGAAAAAAGGTAAATCCCCAAATAACCAAACCTCCGGTGATAAATCTCCAATAATAAATGTTGGAGGTGATGCTAAAGGAAATACCTTTGATTTTTCTGAGAAAATCGAAAAAAAAAAGTAGACACCGAGTTCAATATTATTGAGAACCAAAACATTTATCTTGACAATGAACCTGGTTCGAAAAAATACCTAACAGGACCCATACCCACCATCGCCAAGGAAGATATTGTTGGTCGGGAGGCTGAACTGGGGGAATTGGAAACTTTATTGGGTGATTCTGAGAAAGTGGTGTTAGTGAATGGTTTGGGCGGGATTGGAAAAACTACTGTGGCGAGAAGGTACCTTACACTCCATCAGGATAAGTTTGACCATATTGTTTTTGTGGAAGTGCTTTCTGATGATACTGAAACCAATAACAGTTTTATGGCTGCTCTGGCTAATAATCCTTTGGTATTTCAAAACCTGAATCTTCTCTTTGATCTGGAACAAGGTGAGGAAGAGCGTTTTGCTTCTGTGCTTTCCGGGCTTCAGAATTTGGAGGGGAACAACCTGCTTTTAATTGACAATGCCGGAAAGCAATTGGAAAGTCTGGTTAATAAACTGCCTGGAAAACCTCAATGGCAGGTACTGGTCACTTCTCGTGCACAGTTGGAGGGTTTTACATTATATCCTTTGGATACCCTTTCTATGGAAAAAGCCAAGGAACTTTTCAGGCTTCATGCCGGAGAAGTAGATGATGGAGAACTGGATGCTTTATTAGTATATATTGGCTGTCATACCCTTACAACTGAACTTCTTGCGAAGACTTTTAAGAAAAGCATCACGATTAAATCTCCTGGCCAGCTTTTGGAACTTCTAAAAAATAAACAACTAGACCATAAAAAACTAGCAAAGAAAATTGTAAGCACTCATGCTCAGGATAAAGAAATTACGCTATACACTCACCTGATAACTGCTTTTACACTTGCAGGATTGGAAGAAACGGAAATTTGGTTATTAAAACAATTTGCAGTCATGCCTCCAGTAGCCTTGGAAGGAGAATTTATTCTGAAAGTACTGCAGGCTACCGAAGAAAATGAAGAGGAAATTGCAGATGCCTTACAAAGTCTGGTACAAAAAGGTTGGATACTGGAAACTGAAAATGGCCAATACAAGATACACCGAATGGTGCAGGAGGTGGTGGGTTATCAGGAAGAGATTTCTTTAGAGGATTGTGAAAGTTTAATTAATGGAGTGGCTGATCTATTAAGCATAGACCAAAGTAAAGACAATCCTATTGATAAATTTCAATGGGTGCCTTTTGGTGATCGGTTACTTTTACATTTTTCAGATGAGGGAAATTCTAATATCTCCAGACTCGAAAATAACCTGGCAACTGTGTATCAGGACTTGGGGGAGTATAACAAGGCCGCTCAACTCTTAGAAATAGCTTTAGAGTCTGCAAAGAATAACTTTGGGGAGAATCATCCTACAGTGGCT
>NZ_KB903469.1 GCF_000379765.1 Flexithrix dorotheae DSM 6795 | reverse complement strand
ATGGAATGCTACATGTTTCTACTTATGGAATAGATTTTTTAATTGTGCATTTGTCTCCCTCAGATCTGGAGGTAAGACGGCAGGAAGCAAACCTGATCAAATCCTACATGAAGACGGCAATTTCTGAGGAAAAATCCAATTATGTGGTGNTTGGAGATTTTAATGCCCTATCTCCCTTCGATAATTACCTGTATAAAAATAATAAGTATTGGAAAAAATATGAAGAAGATTTCGATTACAGCGTAATATCTTCTTTTCTAGCCTATCCCTTGAAAGACGTAATTGAAAGTTTTGAAGAAGATGCCGAGAAGCGATATACATTTCCATCCCCTGCAGTTGCACCCTATTCCACCGCTGAAGAAATCGTTTATAAAAGACAAAGGATTGATTACATATTGGTTAGTCCCGAACTGGCAAAAACCTGTACCAACGCTTCAGTGATCAATGAAGGAATAGTAGATGAAATCTCCGATCACTATCCGGTAATTGCGGAATTTAAAGTGGTGGAGTAGGGGTTTTTACTAAGGAAGAAGTGAACATTTATTTTGAATTATGTTCACTTCTAACTGTCAGAATCAAAATATTACCATTCAGATAAAAAATCATTTTAGGTTGATTACCAGGGAATTTCACCTGTTTCCGGATTGGTTTCTTCACTGAAAAACTTACCTGTTGGTCCTTCCGGACCAATTAATGCATATTTTAGGATTCTGTTTCCCGCTAGGGCTACTTCACCTCCGTTGTGAAATGTAAAATCTGTACTTGTATACCCTGGGCAAACTGCATTTACTTTAAAATCAGTATCTCGTAATTCATAGGCCAGATGAACTGTATACATATTCAAAGCAGCTTTAGAAGCCCCATAAACCGCATATTTGGCATAGTCATAGGCAGGCCAGTTTGGATTGCTTTGCAGGGAGAGGGAACCTACACTGGTACTTACATTTACAATTCTTGGCTCTGGAGATTTTTGTAAAATATCAATAAATGCTCTGGTAACTCTTGCCACCCCAAAGACATTTGTATTGAAGGTGGTCAAATATTGGTCTGAACTAGCTTCAAGTGCCGTGTATGGACTGCCTCCGTTGATGCCCGCATTATTAATGAGAATGTCCAGGACTTCGGTTTTATTCCCAATTTCCTCACGGGCTGTTTTTACCGAGTTTTCTTCGGTAACATCGAGCTGTACCACTTCTACATTGGGAAAGCCATCTGCCTGCAACTTTTTCACTGCTTCCACCCCTTTTTTTAGGTCCCGACTTCCAATATATAGATAAAATCCTTTGCTTAATAATTGCTTTGCGGTTTCAAAGCCAATGCCTTTGTTGGCTCCTGTAATTAATACTTTTCTCATTTTGCTTCTGTGTTTTTAAATTTTATGAAGCAAAGGTGGTATGATTGAAAATGGAATGTTTTACCAAATGGTAAAAAGCAATTACCGGATGTTTTTCCTAATTCTGCTTAGAGATTGTTGTGTAACACCCAGGTAGGAAGCAATGTAGTTTAATGGAATCCTGTTAATTAGAGATGGATAATTTTTCAGAAATTCCAAATATCGAGTGGTTGCATCCTGGGAAACCACCGGACCTTTTCTGGATTTTTGATACATACATAATTGCACCATTTTGTTTTTGATGTTATCCCAACCTACCACTATTTGTGAAATTTCCTCCCAGTGTGGTTTAGAAAATACAATGAGTTTGCAGTCAGTACAAGCTTGTAAATATTCGGAAGAAACTACATTTGCTTCAAAATTGACGTAATCGACTACCAGACTGTTTTCACCAATGAAGCAGCGGGTAATTTCCTCTCCTTTGTGGGTATAATAACAACCACGGAGAACTCCTTCTACTACAAAACCAACTTGTTTGGGTATTTTTCCTGCTTCTGAAAAATAGTCATCCTTTTGAAGGCTTATTGCTTTGGCTTTACCTTTAATAAGGTCAATCTGTTGTTTATTTAGATTCCCAAATTGTAGAATGTAGGCGATCAGTTCTTTCATATTGGCAAGTTGGGAAAAACTAAACTTTTATTATTTATCATTTGGTAAAAAAACGGTTTCCATGGGCCTTCTGAAAAACAGGAAATCCACCTTAAAAGATGGCAATTTTAATTATCTGGTTATTGAACAGATATTGAAACATTGCCGGTTTTGTGGCCAAGTTCCACATATTTATGCGCATTAATCATTTGGTCCAAAGGAAATATTTTGTCAATAACAGGCTTTAAATGACCGTTTTCTGCAAGTTCCTTAAAAAATTTTAAATCCTCTCTTTTCCAATAAAAATTTGAGGAGGCAACGATCACTTTTTTGCCATTGAAAAGGGAAGTAAAAAAAGTCAGTAAAATATGAGACAATCCAAAATCTGTCAATAAGTATTTCCCTTTTGGGTTTAATATTTTCAGGCAATCTTTCATAGCCGTTTTACCAACCGTATCGAAGATCAGGTCATATTTTTGGCCATTTTGAGTGAAATCTTGTTTGGTATAGTCAATTACCCAATCCGCTCCGATTGATTTTACCATTGCTACATTTTTGGTACTGCAAACTCCTGTAACATTTGTTTCAAAGTATTTTGCCAATTGCACAGCGGCAGTACCTACAGACCCTGATGCACCATAAATTAACACATGATCTCCTTTTTTAATTTTCCCCTTTTTCTTCAGGTAGGTAAGAGCTGAAAGAGGACCATTGACCAAACAGGCCGCTTCTTCAAAGGACAGGTTGTTGGGTTTAATATTTAAAAGTCCGTTTTCAGGTAAACATTTATATTGGGCATAGGCCCCAAATTTTAATCCGGTATACCCAAATACCTGATCTCCCTTTTTGAAATTTTTTACTTTTGAGCCAACATTTTCAATTATTCCTGCAAACTCAATTCCTAAAACAGGATTTTTTGGCTTCTTAAATCCAAACATTAGTCCTATAGGGAATTTCAATAAGGGGGGGTGGTTAAATCCTCTCATTTTCGGATCTTCTGCAGTTACCGAAGTGGCATAAATCCGTACAAGTACTTCATTATTTTTGGGTGATGGTTTTTCAATTTCTTCGAGCTGAAGGACTTCAGGATCACCATAGCTTTTGAATACAATCGCTTTCATTTTGTTGCCATTAAGTTGGTATTTACACAAAACTAGGCTAAATAATAAAGCGTAAATTTGACTTAGGTCAAATAATTAGGAGGAAGCGATTTTTGATCGGATTCTGGATAAAGTTTCCAGAGATACATTCAGGTAGGAAGCAATAATTGATACTGGCAGAAGCTGAATGATTTTTGGTTCTTTTTCAAGTAAGCTCAAATACCTTTGTGAGGCATCCATAGTTTGAAATTCTTTGAGCCTTTGCTCAAACCAGACCGCATAATACTCAATAAACATTTTATCTAATATCATGACATCGTTATACTTGTTTTTTACCTTATCGAATCGGCTGTAATCAATAATAGTAACCTCAAGTTCAGTTAATGCCTGTATATACAAATTGGCTGGTTTACGCATAATGTAGCTATCCAAGGAGACCGCCACATCATCGGGTAAATATATTTCGGTTGTAATTTCTTTGTTTTTGTGCTGGTAGAATTTTCGAGCTAAGCCTTTTTTTATTAACAAATGTGAGGTACATATTTGTCCGGGCCTGAGTAAGTATGATCCTTTTAAAAAAACTTTATCGGTAAATCCCTTTTCCATCTCGGTTCGGATTTTGGGATCTAAATTATTAGACAGGTCTTTTATTCTTTTAATGTACGGATTCATATAATTTACTTTGAAGTGTATCCAGTCTATACACCATTTTGAACCAGATCTAAAAGTAGCAAAATTGGGGGAAAGTTGAAATATTGTGGTAGGGGGCCATGCTGTATAATATTATGAAAAAGTAAAATTTTTAAAAGCAACTGAGCTAAAGGCTGGATGGTGTTTTTTTAAAGAGAGTTGCCAGATGGGAAGTCTTACTTTGCAAGTGAACAATACTTGAAAATTTGATAGCACTTCCGATTAGCGTATTTAGAAGTCCATAAAGTTTGAAATTTTAAATGGTCCGGATTTTTTCAAAGTATTTATTATCCTGTTTGTGCAGAAAAGGTTGTATTTCAGGTCTTAAGTATCAGGACCAAAATTGGATTTAAAATCATTTTTGCTAAATTGGTACTCAAAATTCATTGAATAACCATATGCAGTTTTGGAAACAAGAGGTAGCAAGTCCGATAAATCTTTACATTCAAATAAAAATGAAGCCTCTATTATTTTTGAGAAATCCTTTGATATTAGTGAATTAGCTGAAAAAGAGATTTGGGCTGCATTTAGGAATGGAAATGAAGGGGCTTTTAATTATATTTATCGGACCTATTTCCAGGTTTTGTTCCAATATGGTCAACAGTTCACCCCCGATCAAGAATTAGTGAAAGATTTGTTACAGGATTTTTTTATTGACCTTAGAAAAAACCGTGAGCGGCTGGGTGAAACGGAATCTATTAAATTTTATCTGTTCAAATCTTTGCGAAGGAAAATTTTTCGATTTTTGAACCGGAAGAAATTTATGATTTTTACAAGTGATCTTAATCCTTATGAAGGTTTTAAAATTGACCTTTCCCCTGAAATTATTCTCCTGAACAGTCAGTTAAATCAGGAAAGAAAAAAAGTCCTGGAAAATCATCTGAATAAATTAAGTAAAAGACAGAGAGAAGCTATTTATTACTATTTTTTTCAGGAGCTTTCTTATCAGGAAGTTGCTGAAATAATGGGATTAAGCAATATAAAATCCGCCAGAAATCTCATTTACAAATCCCTGGAAGAATTAAAAAAACAATTCAAAACTTCTGAAGAGGGTTTAATATTGTTTTCTCTCTTAATCCAAATTTTCCTCCTTTATTCGGGTAGTTCCATTCCTTTTTAGCCAAATTTATTTCTCTGAAAATCAAAGGCTTAAATTCTTTTTTTACTTTTTATTTAAAATAATGATGTCATTTTGATGGTGGCTTGCCTATGGTTTATAAAAGGGTGTTCATGGAAATATTTGAAGGATTCCCTAAAATGCTTAAATGGTAGTTGAATGAAATACGAAAATTATACAGTTTTTGAATTCCTAAAAGATGAAGAATTCCAGGATTGGTTGAAAAATCCTACTCCGGAAAACAACTTTTACTGGGAGTCCTGGATTCAAAACCACCCATCGAAAAAGGATACCATTTTACAGGCAAAGGAACTTTACCGATCCATCAGTTTTAAATCCATACCAGGTTCCAAAGAAGACGAAGATGTTATTTTTGAGAATATACTTCGATCGAAAAGGCCAGATTCATTAAATCAACAACGTAAATCCGGAATAATTCAGGTCTTAGTCCATCAAAAAACCATGGGTGTGGCGGCCTCACTGCTCGTGTTGTTAATTTCGGTGTATTTCATGTGGAATTATCAAAATCCACCTGAAGAGAAGGTGATAGACCCCGAACTTTTAATTGAAAAAGTAGTTCCAACAGGTTCGAAACTTACCTTAAAATTGAATGATGGTACTTCAGTGAAACTGAATGCTGAAAGCAAGTTAAGATTCCCTCAGCATTTTAGTGACATCAATCGGGTGGTGTATTTGGAAGGAGAAGCCTTTTTTGATGTAAAACGTGACACTTTGCGTCCATTTATCATAAAAACCGGTCAAACTCAAACTACAGTTTTAGGTACCTCATTTAACATCAGAGCCTACAAGGGGGAATTAAATGAACAGATTTCTGTAGTTACAGGGAAGGTATTAGTTAAAAATCTTAATGCTGAAGAAGGAGATACCCTTCACTTGTTGCCCAATCAGGAAGCTATATTAAATGTAGAAAAAAATAATTTATATAAAGGCCAATTTAAATATGAAGAGAGATTAGGCTGGAAAGAAGGTAAGATTTATTTTGAAGACGCAGGGTTTCACGAAATATTAAGCAGGTTGCAAAGATGGTATGGTGTAAAAATTGAAACGAACCTAACTCAAAAAATAGAGAAAGGTTACACTGGGCAATATGAAAATGAATCACTTAAGACTGTGCTGGAGGCGATCAGTTTTTCCCTGGGTTTTCAATTCGAGATAAAGGATAAAAAGGTTAGAATTTATAATTAATAAAGGAAAATGAAAACAGATACAAGCTAAAAAAGCCAGTATAAAAATACTGACTTTCATTCCCAAAATCCTTTTTTCAGGTACTGGTCCTACCTTAAAAAGAGGATAGTGAAACTATTTTAATTGTACATTAAAACAATCAAATTTATGAAAATGAAATTACTTAGACAATTAATTGTCATGTCAAAATATACATTTTACAGTTTAATAATTCAGGTCTTCCTCTGTAGTTTTTTGATTGCTAAGGAAGGAAAAGCTCAACGGGAAAGTCTGGAGGACATCTATGTTTCCCTTAACTTTGAGGATTATCGCTTAAATAAGGTTTTTTCAAAAATTGAAGCAGAGACTAACTTTAATTTTGCCTATCACAAAAATATTTTTGCGGTGAAACATAAGGTCACTGCCAACTTTAACAACCAGTCTTTGGCCAATGTACTCAGATATATTTCAAAGGAAACGGGTTTAAAGTTTAAACGGGTAAATGAAAACATTCAGGTGCAGCGAAACTATGGCAGTCTTGAATTGGTAGAGGAGGAATTTGCCAACCACCCAGCCCAGGATGTGGTAATCTCAGGAAAGGTAATCGAAAAGGAAAATGGAGAAGCATTACCCGGAGTGAGTATATTAGTAAAAGGAACTACAAATGGAACCATCACGGATATGAATGGAGATTATAAATTATCCGTGCCGGCCAATGCAGTGCTACAATACAGTTTCATTGGTTTTAAATCAATAGAAATGCCTTTGGGGTCACAAACTGTAATTAATATAGAACTTGAGCAGGATGTTGACCAACTGGAAGAAGTGGTTGTGTTAGGCTATTCATCCAAAGATGTATCAAAATTGACTGCCTCGGTTTCTGTGGTAAAGGAAGAAGAATTGAAGAAAGGTGTTACCACCAGTAGTCTTGGTGCAATGCTTCAGGGAAAGGTTGCAGGCGTTCAGGTTACTAATACAACGGGTCGTCCAGGTCAGAATCCTCAAATTGTAATTAGAGGGGTTGGTTCCCTTGGAGCGGGGATAGCTCCGTTATATGTGGTAGATGGTGTTATTGGTGGTTATTATAATCCCCAGGATATAGAATCTATTTCCATATTAAAAGATGCAGCCGCTACCGGTCTTTATGGTTCCAGAGCAGCTAATGGAGTGGTAGTAATTACCACAAAATCAGGGGGATCTGGAAAAACGACTGTGCATGTCAGTTCTACTTTCGGACCATCCTATCAGCAAGATGGCAAATTTGACCCCATGAATGCCCAGGAGCTATATGATTTCCAAAGAACAGCAGCAACCAATTCTTACAATAAATTGGACAACCCTTCTCAATCCCTGGATGAATATCTTAATGAAAGAGTTCCCGATTCCTATCTGGAAAATACTGGTGATTGGCAAAATATGCTATCACGAACTGGATTTGTGCAACAGCATCAGGTTTCTGTTTCTGGTGGCAACGATAAAACCAAATTCTATATCAGTGGAAACTATTTTGATGAAAAGGGTACCATGATTAATATGGATTACAAAAGGGTTGACTTCCGGGCAAATATTGAGCATGAAATTTCTAAAGTATTTAACCTGGGTGTAAGGTCTGTTATTAGCAATAATTGGCACCCAAATGAACCTCAGGGTGGTCAGGAAGGTCTTTATGCACAATATCTAATCTCAATGCCCTATGATGCTCCGTATGATATGGCAGGTAATCCTGTCAATCCCTATGACCCTGAAGTTCTGTGGCACGGAAATGCCAAATCAAATTATTTTTACAGCAGAGATCATTATGAGGACAAGACTCAGGCCAGAAATATTGCCACGGATCTTGAATTAACTGCAAATATTGCAGAGGGATTAACCTTCAAAACGACCAACCGGTTTAGTTTTTATAATGATGAAAGAGCTCAGCTTTTTGACAAATATCATTTCCTGGGCGAATCTCAAAATGGTCTTGTAAATAATTGGAATACCAATGGCAATTCTTTTCTGACTTCCAATAAATTGGTATATGATCAGGATTTTGGTAATCATGGCCTGAATGTTATTTTAGGTCAGGAATACAACTATAGCAAAAATAAATCATTGTATGCCAGTGGGATGGATATTCCAGTAGGATTGAGTGCCCTAAATTCTACGGGAACTCCAAATGCGGTGGGGGGTAATAGTACAGAGGCCGGATTTAAATCGTACTTTGCCCAGGTTGATTACAGCTTTAAGGATAAGTATTTTGTAGTATTGTCAAACAGGTTCGATGCTTCATCCAAATTTGGGGCAAATAACAGGTGGGGTAATTTTTATGCCCTGGGAGGTTCCTGGATTTTGAGCAATGAAGAATTCTTACAAGGAAATAATTGGATTGATAAATTGAAACTCAGGGCCAGCTATGGTACAACGGGAAATGCAAACATTCAAAACTACCTTTCACTAAGTTCATATAGTTTCTCTTCCAGTTATAATGGTAATTCTGCTGCAGTTCCAGCTCGTTTGGCAAACCCTGACCTTACCTGGGAAGTTGCCAAAACGACTAACCTTGGGATAGATTTTTCTACACTCAAAAACAGGTTAAGAATTGAATTTGACTGGTACAACAGAATCAATGAGGATCTATTGCAAAGTGTACCACTTTCTGCCGCAACCGGTTTTTCAAGCCAGGAAAAAAATATAGGGTCAGTGAGGAACAGAGGTATTGATTTAAATATTAATACAGTGAACCTTCAGGGCGAGTTTAGCTGGTTAATGAACTTCAACGTCAACATAAATAAAAGTAAAATTCTTAGTCTGAATGATGATGAAGATATCTCTAATGGAATAAACCGTTACGTAGTGGGAGAGCCATTGAGGTCATGGTATATTCGAGAGTGGGCTGGTGTGAATCCGGAAACTGGCCAACCCATGTGGGTGAGGTGGGAAGACGAAGATGGGAATATGATCCACCAGGAAGGAGGTGCCAATGCAAATAGCCCAGCCAATGTGACCACCACAGACAGTTATAACCAGGCTAGTCTTCAAATCTTAGGAACACCTTACCCTGATTTTTATGGTGGCTGGAGTAATGATTTTATGTACAAAAATTTTTCATTGAGTATTTTGGCTAATTATTCTTATGGCGGGCAGATTTACACTAGTTTGCGGGAAAGAATGGATTCTGATGGAGCTTTTCTGGCTCACAATAAAATTAATCCAATCGATGGTTGGACCCGCTGGGAGAAACCCGGAGATATAGCCACCCATCCTGAATTACTCTACAATGGGAATAACAATTCATTTAATACTTCTTCAAGGTATATAGAGGATGCCTCATATTTCAGGATCCAAAATATTTCCTTTGCTTATACTCCAAATTTAAAGTTAGGCCCGGTTTCCAATCTTCGATTTAAAGTCAATGTGGACAATGTGGCTACATTCACCAAGTTTAGCGGTTCGGACCCATCTGCAAATTCTGAAAATCCCACCAGTGGTCAAGATGCCAATACCGGATTGTATGCTCCTACAAGAAAAATCCTTTTTGGAGTTGAGTTTGATTTATAATAACCTATAAAAATAAAATGAAAATGAATTCATATAAATTAATACTTCTTTTTGTACTAGTCCTGTCCTCATTTGTTGGATGTGATGATTTGGAATATGAACCAATTGACCAGCTCACAGAAGAGCAGGTAGCCAACGACCCGGAGCTACTCCTAAATGTGACTTTTGGTACCTATGGTAAATTAAAGGAGAACCAATATCTCCGTTACGATAAGTTTTGTAAAGAATTGATGAGTGATGATGTAATTCTAGTGAAAACGACAGGTGATAACCTCATGCATACATATACTTATGGACATACTGTGGCCTCGAATTCGTCCAGGCAGGTTTGGACAAGGGGTTATCAGGCCATTTATTCAGCTAATAAAGTAATTGAGGCTATTGATGAAAGTTCCGCAAATGATAAAGTGAAGCAGATTCTGGGTGAAAATTATTTCCTTCGTGCTTTGATTCATCATGATTTGGTGCGGTACTTTGCAAGGCCCTATACCAATGTAAGTGACCCAGAAAATGAGCTGGGAATTATGCTTCGTACAGATACAAACAATGACGATTTACCCGGAAGGAGCTCTCTTAAAGAATCTTATGACTTGATTGTATCTGATTTGATAAAAGCAGCTAACCTGATGAGCGAAAACAAATCTAATGCCTTTGCCTCTAAAGAGGTAGCCTATGCTTTATTAGCACGGATGTATTTGTATATGGGAGATAATGACAATGCCATTACCTATGCAGACAATGTCATCAATTCCGGGAGATATGAATTGCTGCAAGGAGACGATTATAGCAATTATTTTAGATTATTTCCGGAAGAAAATTCTGAAACGATATTCTGTTTTAAGGTGCTGCCATCCGAAAATTATGGCAAAAGTTCCCTGGGTTCAATGTTCAATGGTTTTGGTGGATGGGGTGAAATTTATGCTTCCACATCCTATAGAAATTTATTGTACAAATATCCGGAAGACCGCAGAATCGATTTTATTGAGCCTCATTTCGAAACACCGTTAGTGGAAGATCCCACTGAGGATGCCGGCTATACAGTACAAAAGAGAAATGGATTGGCAAAATATTACCATGTGAAATACACCAATGAAGGAGGAAACCAGATGTTATCTTCTCCAATTCGACTTAGATTGGCTGAAATGTACCTGATTAAGGCGGAAGCCCTGGCAAAAAAGGGTCAGGATGCACAGGCAATAGAAATAGTAGATCTTCTTAGGACAAGGGCAGGTTTGAGTGGAAATCAACTATTTCAAAATGATATGCAGGGATATACCTCAGCTTTTGACATCGTGATGGATGAAAGACGTCTGGAATTGGCTTTTGAAGGTCACCGTTCATTCGATGTATTCAGAAACAAAATGACAATGGACAGAACCTATACTCCAGTTGATGTGAGTTGGGATGGGCCCAGAACCATTTCCCATACTTCAAATTTAATTGTACATTTAATTCACGAAAGTGAAATTGCCTTAAATCCAAAGTTGGTTCAAAATCCCATTGACTAATTTAAATAACCCTTAGTAATTTTTAAAGAGCAGACGTTCACTCCTAAAACGGTAGACGCTTGCTCTTTTATTTTCCCCCAACCGTTCAAACCAATTTCCAGGATAGGGGAGAAGCAAATTTTTGACTTCCACTGCCTGATTGTACTTTTTCCCTGGACTTTTTTTACGACTTTAGCCATTTCATTATTTCCAGAAGGGGAAAATGATTTACGAACCTAAAGTTTTTTATATGTTAAAAAAATCTCCCTCATTTTTTAAAGTTAAAAATAGACTCGAAATGACTTTACCCTCACCGAGGAGGCTAGGAGCATGTCGTCAGGCTAACCAAATTTATCATCCTCGTTTGCAACGAGGATGGCGGAGGTAAGCGTTTTAAACGCTATTTTGGTTTACTGGTGATACAATCGCCATTCTCGAACCTCCTCGTTTCGCTCCGCTAAGCAAGGAGGAGGATTTAAATAGGTAGACATATTATTTAATTTCTTAAAAATGTCCAGTATTGTGATGTGCTAAAAAAATAGCATTTTTGTACTCCTCATTAACCATAGTCTAAATTGCCAAATGTTTTTTATAGTTTCCGATTATGGTAAAATAAAAAATTTGACATGATGACCTCCTGGTTATCTTTGATATTACCAATAAAACCCTAATTTCACATTTCCAGATGGAGCTTTATACCTCTTTTTAGGTGCATACTAACAACTAACTAACTTCCCAAACACCTAATTTTTTAATAAAAAATGAATTTACTAACGCCCAATTTAAACAAAAACCTATTTTCCTTCCTCCTTTTATCCTTTACAATTTATGGCCAGGCGCAAGATATAGACAGTCTTGAACAAGTCCTGAAGAGTTTGCCAGATGATACTTCCAAAGTCAATACACATTATCGACTTTCCAAAGCTTATGAAACGGAATTCCAGTATGCCAATGCCATGGAAATTGCTACAGCAGGACTAGCACTTGGTCAAAAAATAAATTTCCCAAAAGGGGTAGCCCGAATGCTGATCAAAATTGCTGATATCAATGAATTGATGGGAAATTATCCCAAAGCTATTCAGGAGAATATTGCTGCACTGAAAATTTTTGAAGAACTGGACGAACCCCATTCCATAGCTTATGTATATATAAGTCTGGGAAATATATTCAGGGTGGAAGATGATTTTGAAAAATCATTGCACTATTATGAAGGAGCAAGGTCCATTTATCAATCGCTTAATAATGAAAGTGGGATAATGAGGACAATGAATAATATTGGGCTGATTTATGGAGAATTGCATCAATACGACAGTGCATTAAATAATTTTTATCAGGTGCTCAAAGCCACTACCCAAACCGGAGATAAGTATGGAATGGCAATTTCATGTAATAACCTTGGAAAGGACTATCGTAATTTGGCTAAATACGACAGTGCATTGAAATATTCAGGCAAAGCGTATGAAATACAACTCGAATTAGAAGACAAATATGGCCAGGGATTATCATTATCCAATCTGGCTGAAATTTTCCTGTTGCAGAAAAATTACCCCATTGCTTTAGAGCATGCCCAAACGGGTTATGCCATTGCCAATGAAATCAATAATAAGAGGCTCCAAAGTCGATTGACTAACCTGATATACCAAACTTATGAAGGAATGGGTAATTATAAGGATGCATTTAAATACCTCCAGCTTTATAAGGTTTATGAGGATAGTCTTTTTGATAATAAAAAGACCAGGGACATTGCTAATATGGAATTGACCTATGGATTGGATAAGAAAGAACAACAGATTGCAGCATTACAGAAAGAAAGTGAAATCGATGAATTAAAAAAAAATATGCTGATTGGATCTGTGGTTGGAACCATATTTCTGGCAATCCTGATTTATTTGTTTCAAAGCCAAAGGATAAGGAAAAACAGGCAAATCATTGAAAAGGGAAAAGAGGTAGATCGTGCAAAATCACGTTTTTTTGCCAATATCTCTCATGAATTCAGAACTCCTCTTACATTAATTTTAGGACCAATTGAGGAAATCAGAGAAAAGGTTCCGGACCGGCAAACCCATCTCTACCTCAATATGATGCAAAAACATGCACGTAAATTATTAAACCAGGTAAATCAATTATTAGATCTTTCAAAATTAGACTCAAATCAACTCAATTTACATATTGTTAGAGAAGATTTTGTCAGTTTTGTAAAGGGAATTACCATGTGTTTTCAATCCTTGGCACTTTCCCGGAATATTGACCTTACATTTACTGCTGAACAACCAAAAGTGATGGCTTATTTTGATAAGGATTGCATGGAAAAAATTATGGTCAATCTACTTTCCAATGCATTTAAATTTACCGTGGGGCCAGGCCAGATTTTAGTTGAAATCAAAGCTTCTAAAGACCAAATTGAATTAAAAATAACTGATACAGGTCAGGGAATTGATTTGAAGGAACAAAACCTGATTTTCGAACGGTATTACCATACTGAAAGCGATATGCAGGCGAGTTCTGGTATAGGACTGGCATTGGTCAAGGAACTGGTAACCTCTCACCATGGGGTAATTAGCGTAGATAGTACGAAAGGCAAAGGCAGCACTTTTAAAATTTCATTGCCAATTATAAAAAATCAGTGGAAAAATTTACCGGTTTTTGAAGACAGTACTCATGGAAATGGGGTATCGCAAAATGGCCTTGACTATGAATTTGAAGTTGCTGCAGATGAAAATGACCTACCCGTTTTAGGCAGTTGCAAAACGGTATTGGTTATCGAAGACAATGATGATGTGCGGATATTTATTAAAGAGGTCCTCAAAGATCAAATGAAAGTAATTGAAGCAGAAAATGGTGAGGCTGGTATAAAAAAGGGCGAAGAATTATTACCGGATATCATCCTTGTAGATATCATGATGCCAGGTGTTGATGGGTATGAAGTAGTAAAACAGTTAAAACAAAGCGAAAAAACCAGCCATATTCCTATTATCATGCTCACTGCCAGAGCTGATATGGACAGTAAATTAAAAGGTTTGGATATTGAGGCAGATGATTTTATGACCAAACCTTTTGACCGGAAAGAACTGACTACAAGGATTTTAAACCTGATAAAAAGCAGGGAGAAATTAACTTCTCAATTTAGCCAAATTACAACTTTTAAATCCACTGACCTGCAAATATCGTCTATTGACCAGGTTTTTCTTGAAAAAATAATTGAGGCCATTGAGGAAAACATTGACAATAACAGCTTTGGTGTGGAGGAGCTCGCAGGAATTGTTGGAATGAGTAGAAGCCAGCTTCATAGGAAATTGCAAGCCCTTGTGGGACAACCTCCAAATAAACTGATCAGGAGTGTAAGACTTTCCAGGGCAATGGAACTATTGAAAAACAATGCAGGTACCGTAGCAGATATAGCCTTTATGACTGGGTTTTCCAGTCCCAATTATTTCAATAAATGCTTCAAGGATCAGTTTGGATTTGCTCCGGGGGAAGTCAAAAAAACAGTCTTGTAATCTTATAAAAACCAATAAATATTTGGTAAAAAAGTCAAATGCGACAAATTTATACGTATTTGCGACAAATTTGCATGGTTTAAGTTTTTGTACAGCGTTAATCAATTGTTTAAAAATAACAATGATTTTGTACCCAACTACTTCTACCATGACTAAAAACTCAATACCTCACTTATTTCTCTCACCTATTAATAAATGCCTTCATTTTATATGTAAAAAAAGAGGCACAAATACTCCAGTAATCAGGACACAAAAACTTACTTCCAAATCGGCTTCAGGTCTCTCGAAAAAAATAGAGCAGGGATTATTTCTATAGAAAGGAAGATTATTGCTGATTCCCTAAATGTAAAGAAATCCCTTGAAAACAGCATTTCAGGGGATTGACTCCATATTGAAAATACAATGAAATCTTTAACTCCATTGTGGTGATCTATTCAATAATGATGAAAAAAAAATTTGCCCAAAAATTAACTATTACCCTATTTATCATGCCTTTATTGCTTTTCGTAATCAATGTGTCTGGCCAGCAATTAGACAATTTGAAGAACCAAAATCCAGTGAAAATAAGTGGAAGTTTTTCCATGGTAAATACATTTTACCATGCCTGGGGCATTGAAGACAGAAGACCTCCATACTATTGGCTTTTAAATGGGAATGTAAACATTAATCTATATGGGGTTGATATCCCTGTCTCATTATCGATTAGCCAGCAACAGCAGCAATTTGTTCAACCTTTCAATCAATATGGTGTAAGTCCTCGGTACAAATCGATTACCCTCCATGCCGGGCACAGGAGCTTGAATTTTTCTGAGCTTACGCTGGGAAGTAATGTTTTTTTAGGATTAGGGGTAGAGTATACCCCATCAAATTTACCGATTAAAGTAAGTTCGATGAGGGGTAGATTGATTGCCCCAACACCTGCCGGAAGTTTTCGAAATGGGATTGAAATTCCACCAACTTACAAAAGAATGGGACAGGGTATTAAAATCACAGGATTCAGAAAAAGTGACCAGATAGATTTTACTCTGTTTCAGGCCAATGATGATATTTCTTCAACTCCACTGGATTCTGGTGGGACGAGTGCAAATTATCCCAGCCCTGAGGAAAATGTGGTTGTGGAATTGGGTCTCCGTAAGCAGCTTTTTAAACGACTATCTCTGGAAATTAAATTTGCTTCAAGTATCTATAATTTAGATTCAAGAAGTCCTGCCATTGAAAGTGAAAATTTGGGTAATAAATTATTAAGTCCTTTGATTAAAACCAATGCTTCTACTCAACACAATAAGGCTATTATTGGAAAACTCAACTATAGCAAAGAAAAATACAACCTTTATTTAAACTATAGAAGGATTGACCCTGAATATAAAAGTATGGGCTCGGTTTTTCTCACTAATGACCTAGAAGATATAACCACTGGTTTTAACTTCAATCTGCTAAAAAACAAGATCAATCTTGACCTTAATGGAGGCGTTCAATATAATAACCTCAACAGGGATAAGCTATCCAGGATGGAAAGATTAATTGGTGGAGTAAATTTATCTTACAACGT
The DNA here is from genome assembly GCF_000379765.1 of Flexithrix dorotheae DSM 6795. Classification (GTDB taxonomy): domain Bacteria; phylum Bacteroidota; class Bacteroidia; order Cytophagales; family Flammeovirgaceae; genus Flexithrix; species Flexithrix dorotheae. The sequence continues at coordinate 13,333 of NZ_KB903469.1, read as the reverse complement.
CAATGAAAGTATAAACCTGGCCATTAACTATTCGAATTTTAATTCAAGCACTGTTTATTCAGCGTTTACCACCCTGGATTCCCTCAGTTATGTTCAGGTAACTCAAAATGCGGGGATTGTCTTTAATCATGCCCTGGCCAATACTCTAAAAGGCAACCTGTTTTTACAGGGAAACATACAAAAACTCACTGATCCTACAAATCGGGATTCTAATTTTTATAATTTCAGTACAGGTTACCAGACAAAACTAAATAAACTGCTTTCCCTTAATTCAGCAGTCAATTATACAAACAATGCCTCGGGTGACCTGATTACGAATTCTGTAGGACCATCTTTATCTATTGCTGCCCAAAAAAGAAAGCGATTTAAAACCAATCTTTCTGTGGTTTGGCTTTATGCTTATACCGATGGAAAAATCAGCAATAAGTATAAGACCTATAGTCTGAATTACAATCATCCTCTTGGTAAACATCAGCGCTTATCTGCAAGAATTTCATTTCTTGACCGGATTCGTATTGCGGAAACCGCCAGCCGGGTAAATGAATTAAGGGCAGAAATCAATTATGGCTACAACTTTTGAGAATAACAGATCTGACAATTAGTATTTCAATTTCCATGAAAACAAAAATTATGAAGTATATACTGACATTGTATTTTGTAGCTGCCGGATTATTGGGTTTTTCACAGAAGCATCCAGTAAGGGTTCAGACTACTATAACACCTCCTTATTCAGCATATCTGAGTGATTATTTTGCAATTGATAATTCCCAGTTACGAGTAAATTTATTATTTACAGACCTAAGCGAACCCTCCTGGGATGTGAAATTAAAATTCAGTATTGAAGGGAATGGGATTAAAATAACAACTAACCCACAATTTGTACCTGAACCAGTCAATCTTGCTTCAGGGGTTCCGATAGTGCTTCAACCTGCTGATCTTGCCGACTATTTTAATTTTAATAATTTGGTTTTTACAGGATCTTATGCCAACGAATTGTTGCGCAATGGTCGCTTAAAAGAGGGTTTGTACCGATTCTGTTTTGAAGCATTGGATTATCAATCGGGTAAATCATTGTCACAGGTTGCCTGTGCAAATGTTTGGGTAACTTTAAAAGAACCACCGTATGTAATTAACCCCATTAAAGGTACTCATATCAATACGGATATTACCCAGAATATCCCATTTCAATGGCAAATGGCTAATGATGTTTCCGGAAACCTTGAAAACCCCACAGAATATCAATTGAGCATATTTGAAGTTACCGATCCCAATATAGACCCAATGTATGCCATTTCCAGCAATAAGGTATTACCTACTTTTACCTCTGACTGGACAACTGAAACCCGCTTTGTTTATGACATGGGTGCTCCAGTTCTGGATATTGGGAAAAAATATGCCTATCGGGTGCAAGCCAGAAATGAAACAGGAATTTCTCTTTTCAAAAATGAGGGGTTTAGTGAAGTTGGCTGGTTTTATTATGGTTATCCTAATGATGGCTATATTAACTTAAGTTTGCCTGAAAATGCACATGCTTTTGGCAAAAATGAACTCCAGAATTTTAAGTGGGTTGCTCCCGATAACCTGCTGAAACAACAACAGTACTATTACCAGTTTAAAATTGTAATGCTGGAAGAAAATCAGCTTCCGGAGCAAGCCATTGAGGTAAATGAGGCATGGCATGAGGAAAAATCAATCACCACATCCTCTATAAGTGGGAAAAGTATTTTATTGAATAAACCCATTCCTCCAAATAAAAAATTCGCCTGGCAAATTAAGGCGTTTACCGGGGAGCAGGAAATAGCAGCCAGTCCTGTTTTCACATTTGATGGCCCACCCATTCTGGAATCTTTTTACGCAGGTAAACATCTGATTACTGTAAAATCTACCAAGGGTGATCTGAACAGTCTTTCAGGAGTGGCAATGGTGCCATATGGCCAGGAGAAATTTCTTGAAGTGCCATTCCGGGATTTGACAGTGGAGATGCTGGCAGGAAACTATGTCTTGCGAAAGGGGGAATTGACCTTAGATTTATCGAATAAACCACCGATGCCCCTTGATTCGGATTATGAAGCAAATGGTGAAGCACATTTTCATCTGAAACAATTGAAACTGGATAAGGATAACCTGAGGCTGCTTGGGCAAATAAAATGGCCTTTACCACATCCGGTAAATACCGGTGAACTGGCTTATGTCACCTCCAAAGAAGTTTGGATGGATTATAATGAGTTTAGCTTAAACGGGTTGGTACTAATCGAAAATAACATAGCATACGATTTACTTGATCCCTCTGGTTTCACTATTTCATTGTATGATAATTCAGACTTTTTAGTCAATAACAATACTTTCAAAATTCGCCTGAACGGCCATATTTCTTTACCTCAAAAAATTGAAGCAAGCTATCAATCAGGTAGAATCGAGTACCCATTTAAGCTTAAGGAACAGCTCTACACATTTGATTTTAAAGAACTGGGGAGCGATAAAAAATTTGACCTGGGGAATAATACTGGTATAAATATTCAACCGAATGCAGTAATTATCGATTTTTCAGAAACTGAATCCCCTGAAAATTGGGTACATGATCCGGGGAAAAAAGGAGTTTACCTGAAAAATTTTGATATAAATTTCCCTGTATTTACTGATAGTAAAAATCAATTGGTTCTGGCTAAGCAACTGACCTACAATATGGTACAACATAATAATCCAGACATCACTGCCTGGATTGGCGGTAAAGGATTGGATTTAAATTTTTTCTGGAAATTTGAGGAGGGTACTTATGCCTGGTTTAACCAATTCACCGGGGAACTCTCCGAAATTAACTTAAGCGTTTCGGAAAGCAGGTTTTTAGATACCCAGGATAATTATTTGAAAGGGGTTATTGCCATCCCATTATTTAGCACAACAGAGGAATTTGCCTATACCATCCCCATCCGAAATGGTGGATTCATGCCAGGGTCATTGGATGAGTCTTTGGCTGGCAGGATGATTACTTTTAGTGAAGGCAATATACAGGAAGAGACTAATCTGGAAGTTGTTCAGGCGCATTTTGCAAATAAAGATCGGCTAGCACTTACTGTAAATTTGACTTATGAGGCTGCAAATGTAAATCTGAAAAATGTTTCCGACCTGAATTTATGGGGAGATGGAAGTTTTGGATTTAAAACCCCTGATGGAGCCATGTCCCTTACCCGGCAAACAAAAGGATTGCTCAGTGGTAACTATGAACTAGAAGTGGATAGTGTAAAGGCAGTTCATTTTAATAATACTTATGCTTTGGGGATAAAGGCTGGGATTAATTTAGGACAATCAGTCTCAAACCCTAATCAGGGCTTACCCAGAATAGATCTTATCAGTGGAAAAGAAAGAAATACTGATGCAAACCCGGTGTTTTCAGGAATAGGAAAAGCAGCAGGTGAAACAGGTGGATTTTTTGAAAATGCCGGAATGAAAACTTCAAAATCCTTTGCCACAGTAGGTCAGGGAATAGCCAAAGGTGCCGAGGCAACGGTTGAAGCAGCCGAAAAAGCAGGCCGTATGGGAAGAAACGCTCAGGATCTTTATATGGCATTTGTGAATGGATTTGGCTACAAATCAAATACTGCTTCACAAACAAAATATGTCTGGACTATACCTGTCTACTGGAAATTTACTTCCGGTTGGGCGGTTGGTGTGCTCAATTATGTAGAAAATCAGGGGTCCTGGGGGGATTTTTGGCAGGGTGTGCTACATGTTTCCTTGGAGAAGCCTTTTAAGGCTACCATGGACGGGCAGTTGGTATTAGGTAAAAAAGACGGCACAGATTATTGGTTGGTTAAGCTCGGTGCTAAATCTAAAGACATTGGGGTTGAAAAAGGGCAAAGAGAAGGCATTAAGGTAGGTCCCTTAATCATCACCGAATTAAAAGGTTCCATCTATCATCACATGAAAAACAAGGAGGAAGTGGAGGTACAGGTGGGTGAGAATATCAATGACACAGATTTGAAAAGCCTGGGAGGAGTAGGGAGCTACAATGATTTTGAGAATGGAATTCCTCCATTTAAAAAATTAGAGTTCGAAGATATTGAAACTTTCGACCTGGATCAATCTTATTACAGTGCAGATGATTTTTTAAGTGCCACACGGAAATATAGGGTGGATAAAGGCACCGCTTATGGTGGTAACATGAGGTTACAACTCATTGATAAAAAATCTAAAGGAGAACTTTTTACAGGTACGTTTGGAGCTGATCTGGAATATACCCCAACTGGTGACATGCAATCATTGCATCTCATGGGTTCTGTTGGCCTGAGTAATGAAAGAACAACCAAGAGTGAACGAAAAAGTAAAATTACTTCAGATTTTATTGGTGGAGGCAGTTTTTATTATTTCCCGGCAAACAACCATTATAAAGGTTCGCTTAATCTGCAGACTAACCGGAAAAAAGAAGAAAGTGGTAAAAAACCGATGGCTTTTTGTCTCAAAGCAAACGCCACTTTCGAATCTACCTCTCCATCTTCCTGGCAGCTTGATTTGGGAAACCGTTATGACCGGATCATAATAGACAAAGGATGCCAGGGAATGAAATACCAGGGCTGGTTGGGCTTTGGGACAGAAAGGCTTGATGCAGGCCTTGGAATCCTGTTCCAAAGAAGATTTGAAACGGGGTGGATAGACCTGGAAATAGCCAAATTTAATGCAGCAGCAGAGGTAGGATTTCAATCTACTTTTTTCGTGGGCTTTGACATCAAGCCTGAGTTCAGGTTCAGAGAAGGGGGTGTGGAAGTAGAAGCCTGGGCCAATGTCAAAATAGATTACCAGTCTTTTTTTAAGGATGGAAGTATGGACCTGATTGATGCCCGACTGAAAGGGATGTTGTTTTTTAAGGACGTGAGGGGTGTTTATCACTTTTATGGCTCCTTGAATGGCCATGCCAAGGTTTTGGGTGTAGGGGTTGGCTTTGAATTAAATTCCAGTATACAATTATAACAGAACTATGAGGTATAGAATTATTTACATATTGTGGATGATATCCTTTGGGGGATATGCCCAAACAGGGCAGGCTGTCATTGTAAATGCCGGGGATGACAGTACTATTGTTCATACCAAAATCAAATGGTATTCCGAATCAATTTACTATGAGCATGGAGTAAATATTTATCGCACTGAAGATGAAGGGAAAACCTGGCAAATCTGTAATGAAAAGCCAATTGTAAAGGGAAGTCAGATAGCCCCTGAAGCGCTTTCAACTGATGATCAGCTAAGGGTCTTAACCGAAATCACCAATAAAAAAAGGGGGACAGAACTGGAGGGGCTGGTCAAATTGTCTGTCCTGATCCAATCCATATTGAGTGAAAAATTCGCCCTTTACCTGGGCTTGCAATTCAATGATACTACAGTTGAAAGGGGGAAAACCTATCAATACCGTATCATGCAATTAATGCCTGATCGGAAAGAGACTTTGATAAGCACCACTAAACCGATTGTGGTTGACTCCTGGGAGAAAGACAGCCCCCCATCAGATATTGTGCTTACTGCTGATGAAAAGGAGGTGAGCTTTACCTGGAAAATCGAGGAAAACCGGTTTTTTGCTGTCAATGTTTATCGGGGGTTAACCCCACAAGGTCCAAAGGAAAAGCTAAATTCCCGGCCAATAATGGTTACTTCATCTGAAGATGAACAGGGTAACCTGTCCCTTCCTGAAGCCTTTTTTGTGGATGATAACCTGCAGTCAGGGAAAAATTACTATTACCAATTGAGCAGTATTGATTATTTCGGTCATGAATCTGCACTTACCGAAGAGTACCATGTTACCACAATTGATAAAACCCCTCCTCCAGCTCCAAAATTAGGGAAAATAAAGGGAGATAAATCTAACGGATTACAATGGAAACAGAAAAAAACAGATGACCTGGCAGGGTTTAATATCTTTAGAAGTCTGGTGACAGATACCGTTTACCACAAAATGAATAGTGTACCTATCGAACCCAATACTAAGAATTGGCAGATATCTTCCAAAACACCCGGATCGTACTGGTACTTTGTAGAGGCTGTGGACAGTTCTGGCAACACTTCAGAATCGGATCAGATATTAGTGACAATTTCGGATGAAATTGCTCCTATTGCTCCTGCTAATCTAAAGGCTTCCATCCAGCCCGGTGAAGTTAGTCTTACCTGGTCTGGTAATCAGGAGCCCGACTTATTGGGGTATCTTGTATTTCGTGCCCTGGACAAAGGCGCTGACTATAGCTTTTATCCCATGTTTGTAAAACCACAGACAAACACCTTTTACAAGGAAACATTTGCAGATGGAAATAAAGAAAAATATGTGTACAAAATTGTGGCACTTGATACCTCCTTCAACCAATCTCCCTTTTCTGAGGAGATTAATGTTCAACTGCCAGATGTAAAAGCACCTGATGCACCTTTTATAAAGGATGTATATAGCCTAAAGGACTTTATTACAGTGGAATGGCATTCTTTAACAGTGGATGACTTGAATGAGTATTCCCTTTATCGAAGCGAAAATGAAGGGGAATTTATAAAAATAACAACTTTAAGGCCCGAGCTTACGGCATACACTGACAAGGACATCAAACCAGGAGGAAAATATCGATATTATTTGATGGCAACCGATAATGCAGGCAATAGCTCAGAACCATCAGCTATTTTATCCGCACAAACCTTGGTAAAGGAAACGATCTCCATAGAACTAAGAGGAAAATACCATAAGAAACAAAAGGAAATTGAGATGAAATGGAAAGTAAATAATCCTGATGCTATCAAAGGATTCATAGTCTACCAGGCGGTGGGTAAAGAGCCTTTTAAGCCTGTCACCGGGCTTGCCGGAAATATGCTTTATAATGATAACCAGCTAGATGTGGGTAGCAACTACCGCTATCAGGTAAGGGCTTATGATCACCATGGAAACAGTTTTAAATCAGAAAATTTTGAAATCGAAATAAATGAGTAATTTTATGAAAACTATAAAACTAAACTACATTCTTTGTGCCGTACTATTCTTTTGGGCATTTCATGTGAAAGCCCAGGAAGAAGGTTTAAGTATTGGCAAAAAATCAATTGATAAATCCGCCATTCTTGAAGTGACTGCTCCTTCCAATAATAAAGGGGTGTTGTTGCCAAGACTGACATCTTTCCAACGTGAAAGCATACCTGCTCCACAAGAAGGGTTATTAGTATTTGATACCGATCAGGATGAATTCTATTATTTTGATGGGAATCAGTGGCTATCCCTGAACCACAGTAAATACCGCAAAGGTAGCAATGCGGTAGATGAGGATCATTTTACGATAGCACTGACCAATTCCAAAAATGTAGGGATTACGAACAGACTAGCTGTTGGAGATAAGACATTTGTCAAAGAAGCTGTGGAAGAAAATAGTGTGGCTGTACAGGGAGAAGTTATTGCTCAAAATAATATTTCCACTGAAGGACAATTTGTAGGATACGGCACTGTTCCGCTTGGTGGAATTATCATGTGGTCAGGTAAGGAGGAGAGTATTCCTGATGGTTACGTATTATGTATAGGACAGAAGATAGCTGATAACCAAAGCTCTTACCACAACCGCTATGCCCCCAACCTGAGAGGGCGTTTTATTGCCGGCTATGATCCAGATAGGACGGATTATGATGACCCGGGAGGTTTGAGTGATTTAAGCGCTAGGGGTAATAGCTGGGGTGAAAAAGGAGGAAAGGAAAAGCACGCTTTAACCTTGGATGAGATGCCTCGGCATAATCATTCTCTAACGATTACATCTGATGGATCGCATCAACATATTGCCTTGATAGACTCTGGTCCTGGTGAAGGAATTAATAGAACTGACCCTGGGCCTAATGACGCCATGTGGAAAGATGATGACCACGGAATGAATTATGGAAACCCGGTAGCCGATGGATATTTACCTACCAGTTATGCTGGCGCACACTCTCATCTTGGCTCCTCAGTTGGATATATTGGCGGAGGTATAAATGGTCGGACTACACCTCACGAGAATCGTCCTCCTTACTATGTGCTGGCTTTTATCATGAGGGTAAAGTAAAAATAATAGGAATTAAAACATTAGAACATGATAAATGACAAAATCAGCTTTTGGAAAAAAGTGCCATGGTTTTTTGCCTTTTCATTCATAATGCATTCTACTATTTATGCCCAGGTGATCAATCATGGTGTGGAGCTTACAGTATTGGGGAATGTGGATGTGTATGTTCATGAAACATATACAGATTCATTAGGAGGGGTAATCAACAATGATGGCCGACTATATTTTAATAAATCTTTAACAAACCGGACAGGAGGGTTGATCATTAATCCTGATGGTGTCGGTAAAATAATCTTAAATGGAGCAATTGATCAATACTTAACAGGAGAAGGTTTTATATTTGGTAATTTAGAAATAAATAAACCTGAAGGAATCTTTGTAATAAAGAATAACATCACAATAAAAGGAGGGTTGACTCTTACCAAAGGCAATTTGTTTTTGAATACCAATCAGCTTTTTTTGGGTAGTACCGGTAAATTGGTTGGAGAACATGAAGATAGTTACATCTATGGCCCTGAAGGATTCATTAAAGCTTCTGATAGGTTTATTAATCATCCGGATAAAAATGATAATCAGGCAGGATTAGGAATATTCCTGGGATCAGCAGGAGATTTTGGAAGATCAACCCTCATAAGAAGGCATAAAGGCCTTTCAGGAGTTTCTGGAGGAAGTATTATGCGGCATTTTGATTTTTCCCCCGAAAATAGCAATTCAGCCTTTCCCACTTCGGTAGGAATGAATTATTTGCCTCATGAGACAGATATAATTGACGAAAGTTCACTTTCATTATGGCAGGATGCTGGTAAAAACGGACAATGGATTTTGGTAAATTCTTCCATCGATGTAAATGGCAATTTGGTAAAAGCGGAAAACATTGAAAATCTCGATAGCTCACTGTTTACGCTTGCCACCATGGCCTGTCCTGAGGCACCACAAATTCAACTTGGAGACGAACCACAGATACTTTGCTCAGGTGATTCAATAGTTTTGAACACCCAACTTGATGATCCTAAATTTAGCTTTAGGTGGTTCCACAATGGGGAAAGTATCGAAGATAGTACTTCATCCATTTTCATTACACAACCCGGAACCTATAGTGTGCAGGTTATTCAAGATAATGGTTGCAATGCAGCGGCACAAATTGAAGTAATCGAAAAAACCAGTCCAATAGCCAGTTTTGAAAGTGATGAAGTTTGCATTGGTTCTAAAACAACCTTCACCAATACCTCAATTGCTGGAGAGGACTCACTTATGTATTTTTGGGATTTTGGTGATCAGGCTTCTGAGGATGATCATTCAGAAGCATCAGACCCCAGCTATACTTTTCCATCTCCGGGTAACTACATGGTTACACTTACAGTGAAATCAGCGGCTGGTTGTGAAAACAGTTTCCAAAAAGAAGTAAATGTACTCCCACTACCAGAGGTAAAATTTCATACAGATGGCACTTGCCAGGGGGAAGAAATTAAGTTTTCAGCAGATGTTATTTTTCCTGAAGGACAAAAAGGAACGCTTTATTCCTGGAATATTGACGGAATCCCTGTTGGAGAAGGAAAGGAAATGTCACATTCTTTTGGAAAATCGGGTGCTTATAAGGTCTCCTTATCTGTTGCTACAGATAAAACCTGTGAATCTTCTTTTAAAACCATGGTAACTATCGATCCCGTTGCAAAACCTTCTTTTACCTTTATTCCACAATGTGAGCCTAATGAAATACTGATTACCAACACTACCGAAAATAATGATGATATTGAAAGTCAAACATTTTATTTCCATGATGGGTCTTCCTCATCAGGAACCAGTTTTCTTAAGAAATATGATTCTGTTGGGAATTATGAAATTACTTTGCTTACCAAAATGAAAAGTGGGTGTGAAATTAAAATTGTGGATACTGTCAATATAAAAATGCGTAAACCTTTTCTGGTTGCTGAAGCTACAACTTGTGGCAATCAGTTTTCTTTTTCTATTGATCCCACCACAATGCCCCAGGGAACGTCCTGGTCCTGGAATGATCAAAGTACAAAGGTAGATTATGTCGCTACAAATAGTGGGATTCATTGGATAGAAGTACAATTTCCAGATGGTTGCACTTATAGGGATAGTGTCAATCTTCAATTGAATAAATTGTTAAACCTGGACTTGGCAGAAAAAATAACCGCTTGCGAATCCACAATTCTTGAAGTAGGGAAATATCCTGGAGTATCTTATTTATGGTCTGATGGATCTACAGGTAATGTTTTAACAATTACCGAAAGTGGATTATATACCGTGAAAGTGATCGATCAGAACAATTGCATCACTGAAGCAAACAGTGATGTGGAGATTTTACCCGCACCGATATTTGATTTGGGAGAAGATGTGTCCTTATGTTACGGAAGTGAACTCCAGTTGGCTCCTGGTATTGGAAATATGGCTTACACCTGGACGAATGGCTCAACTGAGGAATCCATTACGGTTACAAGCCCCGGAGTTTATGGACTCACCCTGACTAATGAAGCAGAATGTAGTACCTATGACGAAATTGAGGTGTCTTTTTATGATCCATACTCTGTGAGTTTAGGAAAAGACACAGCTTTTTGTGAAGGAGATAAAATTACATTAATCACTGAAAAACCTGCTACTACCTATCAGTGGGGGAAAAATGAGGAAGTTATTTCAACCAATAGTTTTCTGGAAGTAAGGGAGGAAGGTGAGTATTGGGTGGTGGCTAAAGATGCATTCGGTTGTGAAGGAAAAGCTAAAATTTTTGTGAGTGAAAAAGAAAAACCAACTGCGAAATTTTTGGCTTCTTCAGAGATAGAAATTGGAGATACACTACAATTTATTCAGCTATCTTATCCGGACCCAATTGGGTTTGCCTGGGAGTTTGGTGATGGGAATGTAAGTGAGGATGAAGACCCAGTCCAGGTGTACACGAAAGAGGGGGAATATTCCGTAAAATTAAAAGTTGATAATGGAGCATGTATTGATGAAATTATTAAAAAGATAAAGGTAGTACCTGTTGGTGAATCTACTTTTAAATTTGAAATGCTGCCTCAATCTTTAATTAAGGAACTTAATATTTACCCAAATCCTTTTGAGACTATGGTTACGCTGGATATTAAACTGAGCATGGAAAGTGGGGTCTATATCACCGTTGTAAATGTTAAAGGGGAAGTTATAAAAGAGATGTCATTTACAGGATCAGAAAAATCAGAAGCGATTGATTTGACTCAGGCACAGTTTGGAATTTACATTTTATCTGTATTTGTGGGGAATGAATCCCGGGTTTTCAGGCTCCTCAAACAATAGTTTAATTAACTGCAGGTAGGGAAGAGGGATCAATAAATGGACTAAGGCTAAATATTTTGCCAGCTGAAAGGTAGAGTGGGATTAATTTTCAATCTGGCAAAGTAACCTCTTGAAAATTGTTATAAGTAATACAACCAATTCCAAAGTCCATTTTTTAAGTCCCTCTTCTTCCATTTGCTTTGGTTCAAATGAATCAAGGTAAAATCGATTAAAGTTATGAGTGTCACTACGAAAAAGCTGGTTGTAATTAGCTGGAATATCATGATTTTGAACGCCTCATTTGTAAAGTTGTCACTAAAACCATATTAGGTTTGCAAGAAAGATTATCTTCAATTTTTTTCAATAAAGTAGAAGAATGAACCAAACAAATGATCAGAATATCTCCTTGATATAACAATCAGGATACCTCAGACGCATGTAGCTTTCTATTTGGAATTACCCCTGTAACCTTAAGTAGAATTAGAAACCCAAAAACCGAATTTGATTTATATCAAATGAAATTTCATCTGCAGAGTATTTTTTTGTTAAAAAAAAAGTAGATGAAAAAAATACTTATCATAAACGGACATCCCGACAAGGAAAGCTTCAATTTTGGTATAAGTGATGCCTATAAAAGAGGAGCATTAAGTTCTGGAGCAGAAGTTAAGGAAATCATCATTCGGGAGATGAATTTCAATCCAAACCTTGAATTTGGTTATAGAAAGAGAATGGAATTAGAGCCAGACCTAATCGATGCCCAGGAAAAAATATTATGGAGCGAACATATTGTTATTGTTTATCCTGTTTGGTGGGGTAGTTTTCCAGCAATTATGAAAGGCTTTTTCGATAGGACATTTCTGGCCCCATTTTCATATAAGAAGAGGGAAAATTCTCTTTGGTGGGATAAGATGTTAGGAGGAAGAAGTGCAAGAGTTATTTGTACATTAGACCAACCCGGGTGGAGTTATTGGCTAATGTTTGGAAAGCCAAGTCATAATTCAATAAAAAGATCAATTCTCAATTTTACAGGGATAAAACCTGTCAAAATTACATCCATAGGGCCATTGAAAGATTCTAAAAAAGAGTGGCGTAGCAAATGGATTGAAAAAGTTGAAAGAATGGGTAAAAAAATAAGATAAACTTTATTGAAATATAAATGAGGAGATCATAACATTCTAAAAATGGCTATATTCCTTTCCCATAAAGCTTTCTATAGTTCATTAAAATTTAGTAATCATTACCTTCACCGCTATTTTGTTTAGTTGTACCCTTAACAACTCAGACTATTCAGCCAACAATGAAAAAAACCAACAAAGTGAAATGGAAGCCGGGGTTCATTCCAAACATTTAAAACCATTCAATCCAGAACTGCCGACAATAGGTTTGCTTATATTTGGGGGTGTTTTACAAGGGGAAGTTTGACATGCACCTTTTACAATGGCATCGAGATCATGCAACTTATCAGGATTTATAAGTATGAAGAAGGCCAGGTAAAACCAGATGAAAATGGATTATTACGGTTGACTGTAAATGCTGTATTTTTTGATTTTGCTCAAAACAGAAAGAATACCTATTTTAATTTACCTTCTGATATTAATAAACGATTGAGGGGACTTTCACCAGGAAGACCAAATGTAGGTATAGAATTATTTATCAAATGTTTGTTTCAGGCCATTCATAGTACCTGAGAAGAAAAAATTGAATATAGTTATAATCGTCTGGTAGAAATAATGAAGTTGGAGAAACATAAGAGAAACAGAAACTATAGCAGGGTACAAGGGACCATTGATAAGGCTTTTGATCTGTCCATAAGATTGGGGATTATATCTAGTGTGCAGGAAGTGACTAATAAACTTGGTAATAGAAAATATATATTAGTAATTAATAATGAATAAAAAAGAAGAAGTCAATTCAGTCATGGTCGGAAGAAATTCCGACCATTTTTATTTTTAAAGATTCGTTCCGGGTTACCTCCAGCTAGATAAATCATAATGGCAATAGCAAGTTCTCTTATTTCGGTTTTAAACCTT
>NZ_KB903468.1 GCF_000379765.1 Flexithrix dorotheae DSM 6795 | reverse complement strand
TCCAATACCCTGCCTATATTGTCATCTACTGATTCTATACAGCCCAGGTAATCCTGCATATACCGCTGGTATTTCCAGATCATTTTTTCCTTTTCGCTCATTTTTGGCCAGTGCTCCTTAAATGCCGAATTAATGGAATCAAGGATTGGGTCGTATAATGCTTTCTGTGCTTCATTGGCTCTTCCATAAGGACCATCAAATCCCTGGTTTCCTCCTTCAACTACTGGTAAAACTTCTCCCATTTCCGCTAAAGTTTCAGGGCGGATTTTAGAATCATGGGCGTATTTCATATGCTTCAATAAATTCATTTCAGCTGTTTTGGCAGCAGTGCCTCTGTTTTCATAATCATCAAATAAGGAGGCTGGAAGTGGAAATTCTTTTTTTGTAAATTCCTTGAACTTATCTGGTCGGGGCCACCAGGGTCTGTGGGGGGCTTTGTGCAAATACATCATCATAAAGGGCTTCTCTTTATCTCTTTTTTCATCAAGCCAGTTTATGGTCAAATCAGTAATAATATCTGTAACATACCCTGTGATGGTGGTATCACCCTGAGGAGTGATAAATTTTGGGTTAATATAATTTCCCTGTCCTGGTAAAATTTTAAAATCATCTACGCCTTTAGGATTGTTGCCAAAGTGCAATTTCCCATACATGGCAGTTTCGTAGCCTGCATTTTGGAATATTTGTGGGAAAGTAGTCTGAGTAGTATCGAATGGAGAATGGTTGTCAATTTTACCATTCAGATGGGAATGCTTTCCGGTAAGGATTACCGCCCTGGAAGGCGCACAAATAGAATTGGTTACACAGGCATTGGAAAATAAAATACCTTCATCGGCCAGCCGATCTATATTGGGGGTTTTTAGCAACTTATCATCATATGCACTAATTGCCTGATAAGCATGGTCATCTGACATGATGAATAAAATATTTGGCCTTTTTGGTGAGTTGTCTTCCACTATTTTTTCCTGTTTACCACAAGAAAAAAGTGCCAGCATAATAGCACTCAGGCTAAAAAGACTTGATTTAATCTGATTAATCATTTTCATTTCAAAAATTTAGTTTTATAAGTACTTAATAATAAAAGATCTATTTAGAGAATTTTTGACAGTAGATATTCATTAGAAACATTCAGCACATTTAATCCCCATCATGTCTAAACCTCCTAATTTTTTGGCCTAAAGCAATGAGGTTGAAAGTTCTAATTATGCTTTTTCACCTTAAATTAGATTGAATAATTTCATTCTTAGTATCTTCAAATTTTTTCCTCATCAAAGCTAATACTTTCTTTTTTGAAGCATCTTCTACCAGATTAAAAAGTTCTTCAGGATCCGCTTTATGATCGTATAATTCTTCATTTTTCCCATTTGCACCATCTCCCCAGCGAGTATATCTCCATTGGTCAGTCCTGATGGACGCTGCTTTTCCTCCGTAAGAAATGGTATAGGCTAAATCATCATTCGGTTTCACTTTGGCATCTTTTAAAAAAGGAGCAAGGCTTTCCCCTTGCAAAATTTTGGGGCCTTCTTGCTTAAACCCTGAAAGGTCAGTTAAAGTAGGATATAAATCAATGAGTTCAGTGATTGCCTCACATTCTTCACCATGGTTCTTTTTAAAATCCTCACCAGGAACAGATAGAATCATGGGCACTCTAATACTACCCTCCCACAAGCTGACTTTTGACCAGCAATCATGTTCTCCCAGGTTATATCCATGATCGGAAACAAAAATCACAATTGTATTTTCCCTCAGTTTCAGTCGATCAAGTGCAGCCAGTAATCTGCCTACCTGTTCATCCATAAATTGTACACTAGCCATATAAGCCGCAATAGTTCTCCGCTGTTGAGTTTCACTCATTCCAAAAACCTTTTCATTTTGTCTTCTTAAAGCCTCCTCTGGAACTTTATCCAGGTTTTTGACTTCTGGTAATTTCAAAAGGCTTTCTTCATAAGGATCAAAACACCGTTCGGGAGCTATCAGAGGTACATGAGGACGTACAAATCCTACCGCTAAAAAGAAGGGTTCATCCGGCTTTAATTTCACTTTATTAGTTGCTCCTTTCGCTATCTTTGCCGCTCTGCTTTCTAAAATGGCGATAGCCTGAGTAGCTGCCATATGGTCTGCCTGTGTATAATCTAATTCATTGCTGATCTCCATTTTGGAAAAATTTCCTCCATAATGAAGATTTTTAGGAGATAGTAATTCCAGTTTTCCCTCACTTAAAGTTTCAGGAGCCATCACATTATAAGCATAATCCCAGGAATCTGGTTCATCTCCACCTACTGCTCCCTGTTCTATTCCTCCAGGAACACCCATATGGTAAATTTTGGAAACTCTGGCTGTGAAATAACCCTGTTCTCGGAAGAAACCTGCCATAGATGGATGGTCTGATAAACTGGGAGTTTCCTTTTTGTAACTGCCCGGCTTATCATTATTTGTAATTACACCATTTGTCTCAGGATAAAGTCCGCTCATAATCGAGGCCCGAGAAGGACCACAAAGTGGAAACTGACAATAAGCTTTATTAAATTTCACTCCTTCCTCGGCTAAGCGGTTTAGGTTTGGAGTATGTTCATCCAGTTCTAAATACGGCCCGATTTGCGTATTAAGATCATCCGACATAATTAGTAAAATATTCGGCTTTTGGGCTTGAATTAGTGAAATGGTAAAAATAAATATTAAGGTGAGTAGTGATTTGATCATAGAAAGCAGCTTGTGATTTGAAAAATAAATTTTCCCTTTCTGGTAATAAAACAAATAGTATAAGTAATGCTATTACAGATTTAATCAATCCTTTTTAAAATCGAAAATTAGTGCTATTGATTAAACTTAAATAGTTTGCAAATTAGAAAAAACTTCATCCAAATCTGGATTGGGTGAAGTTTTTTTGCTCACCGGCACTCTATTAATTTTGGAATTATCGGATTCTTGTGGGGAATAGTCATGGGCATCTTTTGGTCAATCCAAAATTACAAATCGGGAAAAAAGTATACAGGTCAAGACTTAAAATGAACCTACAACTAATAATTCCTGATTTAATAACAATCTAAACCATTGTTATGGAATTATGACATATGGTAAAAACTTAAAAAGTTCAATTTTTAAAATGATCCGCATACATAGTCCAATATAGAATCAACAGACTTTTACAATTTTGCATTTTATGTAAAAAAAGTTCACAACCCGATAATTTTAGAAGAGTAAATTTTCATTAAATTTTTTTAACTTAAAAATATGATAATTTTTGGGTCCAGTTGTATTTTACTATACTATTAAAGGGTTGGAATTAGTTATATGAATCGTATGGATTCATAAAAAAAATTCCAATGGCACATAAATTCAATATTACTAAAAGCATACTAATACTTCTTTTTATTTCCATTTACTTTCCCCATTTGTCCTTTAGTCAGGAAGTTCCAGGAGGAGTGGGTTCAACAAATGAAGTCAACCTATGGCTAAGGGCTGAAGATAATATCTTAAATAACTCAGATAATCCAGCCTCAGATGGGGAGGAAATAAAATCATGGACGGGAATTAGTGGTAATACTTTTTCTGCTACCAAAGGTACAAATGGTCCGATTTATACAGCCGATGGTGGAGCTGATTTTAACAACTTGCCTGTAATCGAATTCGATAATACTGATCGATATTTATCTATTACAGATGATGATGAATTGGATGGTGATTTTTCCGGACTTTCCATATTTATTGTTTACAAAGGAGGATCTACTGATACCAGGTCTTTATTAATGAAAAGAGATGGTTACAATTCAAATCAATCCTATGGAATATTTTATAATAATGGGTACAGCACTTATGGTTATTTAGACAATAATTCTGTAGGAGGTTCTGGTACTGTCTCCTCCACCAGTGCCCACATTTCATCTTTTGTTTTTAACGGTTCTTTAGCTTCCTCAGAAAGGCTACAATTGTCATTGGACGGAGGGAATACCACCACAAAGTCAATTTCATTTACGGATATTCCCAATTATTCAAGCAATTTAATTATTGGAAAATTCGATGCTGGTGATACCCGATATTTAAATGGAGACCAGATCGCTGAAATTTTTATGATTAAATCAGGGCTGAATGATGCCCAGCGAGTCATTGTGGAAAACTATTTTGAGGCCAAATATCCTGGTATTACCCTGGCGAATGACTATTTTTCCAGCAACCCTTCTGATTATTATCACGATGTTATTGGTGTGGGAAGATTTAATGGCGATGAGCACACAGAATCTGCTGCTGCAGGTTTAGTATTATCATTTTATGACGGCACACTCGACAATAATGGAGAGTTCGTCCTGGCTGCCCACAATAATGTTGCTAATAGTGCTGTAACAGATAGTCTTGAGGCTGGAATAGAAGAAAGATGGAGCAGAAACTGGTACATTGAAAAAACAACAGCCGGAACTCTTAATGCTACAATATCATTTGATTTTGGAGATGGAATCGGTGGACAATTTCCTCAAAGCAAATCAGATTATGTTTTATTAAAGTATAATAGTGTAAGTGGTGAATATGAAGATGTTGGAATCGCAGATGCAAATAAAAATGTTTCCGGTGACAGAATGGTCTTTAATGTTACTGATGCGGAATTGGCAGATGGAATTTATACCCTAGGTACAACTGATAAAACCAACAGTCCGGTTATAGGATCACCAAATAAAACATGGTATAGCTACCAATCCGGAAACTGGAGTGATGCTACTACCTGGACATTGGATGGAGCAGCAACTCCTTTATATGTAAATCCAGGAGGAGATGTTCCTTCTCCGGCCGATTTTGTTTACATCACAAATGGAAGAACAGTTACCATTCAAAATACAACCAATAACTTAACTGTAGGAGGATTAGATGTTGTGGGAAGGCTGGATTTAACAAGTTCCACAGGCCACAGTTTCACCACAATCACTGGAGATGGAGTCATAAAAATGGAGGGAAATGCCGGTGTAGATAACTATCCAGCTGGTGATAATACAGGGTTTGCTGATGCTGAAAATGGAGGAAAGTTAATCATATATGGCTCAGGTATTACTTTAAACCAGGCTCACTCATTTAATGAGATAGAAATCGAAATGGATAACTCGTCTGATATTGTAACCCATCTAGCTGATTATACCATAAATGGAGATATCAGAATCATAAAAGGTATTTGGCAGATAAACGATAATGCCTCTACTACGGATTTAAATATTACCATTAATGGAGATTTAACTATAGAAAGCCTGGCTGAAATAAATGTAGGTACAGCAAATGCCCGACATCAGTTAAATCTGTATGCTGATTTAGATAATGATGGCGGAAGAGTAGAATTCACCAATCGTGGGGCTGCTAATTATGCAACGGAAGCTACAGATGGAATTGTAGACGTGAATTTTTTGGCAGACGATATCAACCAAACCATAACCCTTAAAGGTGTGACTAATTTTTATAGAATAGAAATTGATAAAGGCACAGATGATACTTATATATTAGATATTATTTCAGGGGATCCCTCTTATTTTAATTTATTTGGATATGCAAACGAGGGCCATGGTAGCACGGAACAATTAACAGAAAATAATAATGCTTTAGGACTGATTAATGGTACAGTTATAATTGGGGAAAATGTAAGTATTGCACAACTAAATACTGGGTCTAATTTTAATATCTCAAAAGGAGCTAAATTATGGGTAGATGGAGGATCAGTTACTAAAAGCAATGGAACAGCAATTGTGCCTTACGGTAAGGTTCTCGTTTCCAATGGGTCCTTAACCTCTGATGTTGGAAGTGGAATTACTACCAGAAGCCAGGGTTCTTTAGAAGTTACAGGGGGTATTGTAAATATGAGGCAATTCAGAACCTCTACCGAAGGAAACAGTAATATTGGAGGCTATATCCAAAGAGGAGGAATTGTTAATATTACCGGAGGGAGTATAAATAGTGATTATTACCTATTAAGCCTTACTTACCCTGATAATGTGTTTATAATGTCAGGTGGTACTTTAACGATCAATGGAACTACCTCTTTTAAGGACAATACAGCTGGAAATTCCGGTCAAATACATGGTGGGGCTATATTCATCAACAGTAATCCTGGAAATATTAATGTAACTGGTGGAGAAGTAATAATGGATATCAATACAAATCATCCATATCGTGTAACATCCAAGGCGCCTTTTTATAATGTAACCATGCAATATACTAGTGGTACAACTACAGAAATTGATTTAGAAGGGGGTACATCAGGAGATGACGATCCCGGTGATTTTTCTACCTTAGTTGGTCAGGAATTGGTAGTATTGAATAATCTAACCATTGGAGATGGAGTCCTGCTTGACCATAATGGATTGGACGTTACAATTGGAGGTGATTTTGTAATTGAAAGTAATGGTGGATACGTGTTTGATGATGTAAATAAACCTAATACTACAACTTTCAATGGTACCAAAAGTGCCACCCTCAATCTGCAAAATAAAGTAGGTGGAGGAGCAAATGTTTGGGATGATGAACAACAATTTTACAATCTAACATTGTCAAAAACAAATGGAGCCAGATTGACCTTAGATGCTAATACCCTTAAAGACACCGAAATTGCTGGCAGCACAAACCCAGATGCAAACAATCTAGTATATGTAGAAAATTTATTACGTGTTGAATCAGGAACATTTGACCTGGAGGAATACAGCTTGAGAGTTTTCGGAGCCAGTGTATATATATATGACACGCTATGTGTTTATGAATCCGGAGTTTCAAACCCGGATGCAATGGTAAAATTTAGAACTGGTGATGTAGATATTTACTCAGATGAAAATGCTGTTATAGGCAATTTCAGGGTGCGTTCAAACACTAACATGGTGACACTTCATGACGACCTTGTAGTTGGAAGAGTTCAATACCAAAGTGGAAGAATGGATATTCAGCATCACAATCTCCGAATTGATGAATTTGATTTAGACTTTAAGACTACTGAAGCAAACTTTGGAGGTTGCGGGGGTTGCTTCTCTTCAGAAGATATGTTTATCACAGACGGTAATGCCTCCGATGGAGGAATTACCTTTTATGTTCCTGCTGGTACAGCAGATGGTACAAGCTTTTTATTCCCTTTTGGAGTATCTGGAAAATATACACCAGCTAATTTAACCATTAGTGCGGTTTCAGACGATGGGTATATCACTATAAATCCTGTTCAGGGAGAGTTAGGAACAACGGAATTATTAGGAGGTGATTTATTAGACTACTATTGGAAATTAAATCATTCCGATTTTGATACTTTACCAACCATCGATCAATTAGATTTTTATTACGATGATACTGATGTAGTTGGAACAGAGGCAAATTATGTTGCAGGAAAAGTCCAGGATGAAAACCTTTTCACCAGAAGTTATGAAGATGAGGATATTCCTGAAAGCGAAGGTGTTGATATTGGAAATAATATCATTACCTTTAATGGCCAAGGAGATATAGGTTTCACTCTTGAAAATGCAAATTACACTGCAGGGGAAACAAACAGATTTACAGGATCACCAACTGTGTATTACAGCAGGGCAACAAATGGATCATGGTGGGAGTGGCAAGAAACAGATCATTGGTCAACAGATACTACCAATAAACATATTGGACCACCTGCTGGTACTATCCCTGGTGCAGGAGATATTGTTGTCATTGGAAGTGAATATGTTAATTCTCTTACTGGAGGGAGCTATTCTAAGACTGGGGATGGCAGGCACCAAATTAGAATCGATGGATCTCATGGTGATGTAAATGTAGCCCAGATTATCTTTGATTCCAAAGCTGGTGGAACTGCGCTAAGTGTAACAGATATGTCTAGAATTAGAGTAAGAAAGGGAATTTCACTTGAATCCTTCTTAATTACTGGAAAGGGGGAACTTGTTCAGGATGTAGGGCCAAATGCGTCAGATTTTGGAACTATTACTGCAGATATTGGTGATTTTGCAAATGATCCAGACAATGGCTGGTTTTTTTGGATACAGGCCACTGGAACTACAGTTGTTACAGATTATAGTAAATATCCTGTCTTTAGAACATTTGGAGGTACAAATAAAGACTTCCAGTTTGGAATCGATGTTGAAGCTGAATATGCTGTGATTGATAATAATACGACCTTACAAATAGCTAACAACCTCACCATTAATAATCAGCTTTTAATTGGTTCAAATAATCCAGGTAATGTAGAATTTATTGATGTTGGCTCAAATAAAACTTTAGAAGTAGGATCAATAATTTTCGATGATGTCGGCAATAATACTCTTACGGTTGAAAATTCCGGATCAGATACACATATTCTAAAAGTAAATAGTGATATAATTATTGATGGAGGTTCAACATTCGATCTTACCTCGGATGCAGGAAGTAATGTAAATCTTTATTTAAGCAATAGTGGTACTCACTCATTGACAAATAATGCTGGAATAACATTGGATTTATACAGAATCATTATGAATAAAGGTACCGATACAACATCAACCTTTACATTTAATAGTGAATTTACCTTGAGTGGATCAACAAATGGGTCTGAAAAAGCTTTAGAATTACAAGCTGGGAATTTAATCCTAAACCATTCAGGTATTGATATTGATTTGACTACGGGTGGAGATGATTTTAATATACCACAAGGAAGTGGGTTGGAAGTTCAGGATGGATCAGTAAATGCTTCAGGTTCAGGTATCTATCTTGATGGTTTATTACATATTAATGGTGGAACTGCTAATTTCGATGATGCTTCTACCTATATTGAATATTCTGCTTCAGGAAATGCAATTTTAGATATTGATGCCGGGGTATTCACCCTTGGTAACCAGATAAGAAGAGGTCTTGGTTCAGATGCAGGAGTTCTAAAATTTCGTCAATCTGGTGGTACGGTATTAATAGGAAATCAATCAGTTTCAGAATCTTCCAGATCTACATTTGAAATTGTCAATACTGGAAGTGAATTTACACATACTGGAGGAGATTTTACCATTGTAAGACAAAACGGTTCTAACCCCTCCATTGCGGCACTTTATTTACAACCCGATACATATGATCTAAATGGTTCTACCATTACTTTAGGAAACTCCTCTACTCCTACCGGACAAAATAAGTTTGGAGTCAATTCCACTATTCCTTTGAATAACTTAATCATTAATGGGGATAATGAACCTACAATCAATATGAATGTAAATCCCCTCACAATTGATGGTGATTTAACTATTGAAAATGATGGAGGAGATTTAGGAAGTTTAAATGCAGATGGACTAACCTTAACCATAAATGGAAACTTTACAAATAATGGTAATTTTATTCCCAATGGCAATACCACAATCTTTAGTGGTAGTTCTCCACAACTTCTTAGTGGTTCTGGAACATCTGAATTTTACAATTTCGAAAAAACAAACTCCGAAACTTTAACTATCGGAATGGATATTACCATCAATAATTTACTTGACCTGGATGAAGGAACTTTTCATACTGATATCTATTCAGCAGATGTAAAAGGAAATGTTATTAATGATGGGTTACATACAAGTACCAGTGGAAATGGAATTGTATTTTCTGGAAATTCCCTGCAACAATTATTAAGAAGTAGTATTGGAACCAGTACTTTTGGAATAATAACAATCAATAATACTTCAGGAGTTGAAATTCCGGATGGAAACGGGTACTTTTTCACAATATCCGATAACCTGAGACTTCAGAATGGTGTACTAAATATTGGAAACAGCTTGCTTACCATTGATACCAATGCAGGCATTGAGGAGGTTAATACTTTTTCATCAAATAATATGATTCAAACAAATAGTTCCTTTACGGACTATGGAGTTATGAAAGTATTTCCTACTATAAGTTCTCCAACTTCCTTTATTTTCCCTGTGGGTGAATCAAAATATACGCCTATTACCTTAGATATCACGACCAGTAGTGCAGGAAGCATTACAATCAGGCCTGCAGATGAAATTCACCCTAGTATTTTGGAAGATGATGAATTTACCCTTTCTGGAGGAGCCGATCCTAATATTGTTGATGCTGATAATGTTTTACAATATCATTGGATTTTAAGAGGAAGTGGAATATCTGGATTTAATGGAACGGCTACCTTTGAATATGATTCAAATGATACAGAGGTAACCGCTCCTTATTCCTTAACCAACTATATTCCTGCAAGACTTTTATCTTCTGGAACAACCTGGGACAAAGCCTATTCACAAGCGAACTTTGATGAGAGCAACCACGAAATTATTTTCCCCTTTTCAAATGCTAATGATGATGGTTTAACAGGTGAATATACTGCTGGTGTAGGAGTCGATGGGTCGGATGTAGCTATTTATGGTGCTATTCCGGATGTTGTACCTGAATACGAAACCAACCAGGCTGGTGGTGGAGATTATGATAATGGAGCAACCTGGAATACCGCTATTCCGGTAGATGGACCTTTAGGTGCAATAATTACAGTAAAAAATGGGGATGTTTTAAGGATAAATAATGATAATATCAGACTTCTCAAAACTATAATTGAGGATGGAGGAGTACTAGAAATAGATGGAACAATTGGGCACAGGTTAGGTACTGTGGAAGGCACAGGAACCATCAGGTTAGTCAGTAATACCACAAGTGCCGTATTACCTGCCGGTTATTTTGGGGATTTCTTTACCTGTGGAGGTGGGGGGATTGAATATGATGGTACGGGCAGCTACGATGTGTTGGCAGGAA
This sequence comes from Flexithrix dorotheae DSM 6795, assembly GCF_000379765.1. GTDB lineage: Bacteria > Bacteroidota > Bacteroidia > Cytophagales > Flammeovirgaceae > Flexithrix > Flexithrix dorotheae. The sequence continues at coordinate 20,689 of NZ_KB903468.1, read as the reverse complement.
TAAATACTTTGGAAGACCTTACATTCAGTGGTTCAGGAACAAGAACATTGCCTAACAATGATATAAATGTGTGTAACAACCTAGTAATCAATGGTTCTGTAAGTGTGGATAATGCAAGTGATAGAAATATCAACATACAAAATGATTTTTCTTTGAACCAGACAAGTGAGTTTATTACAGGTTCTGCAAATGTAAATCTGCAAGGAAATTTAAATCTTGCATCCACCGCAATACTCAATTCTTCAACAGGAAACAACTTTACATTAGATGGTTCCTCCGATCAAACCCTTACAGGTGTTTTTTCAGGCCATCAGTTAAGTGAATTTTATGACCTTACCATAAATAAAGCTGGTGGAAAAGTTTTCCTAAATGAAGGAGACACCATTGAGGTGGACAGAACCTTAAATCTAACCAATGGCATATTTTCTCTCGGTACCACCGGTATAATGGTAATGGATACCCTGGGAACCTACACCGGAGCCAGCGCCAATAGCTTTGTGGATGGTTATTTTGCAAAAGAAAATTTGTCCACTTCATTTACCTTTCCAGTGGGATATCAAACAAGTTTCAACCCTATTAGTGTAGAATCTCCAACTTCAGGATATTGGGAAACCCGATTCAGAATGGAAGATCCAACCACGAACGGTACAATTGATAATTTAGATCCGGATCCATCCTTATTGGGTACTTATCCTGATTTTGAAGTTCCTGGTGATGAATATTGGGAATTAACCGGCCCAAGTCCTGGAACGGCAACTGTAGAAATTGGTTGGAATCAATATTCTAATATTTCGGATTACACCCAATTGTTTGAGATGCAATGGAGTGATGCAGACAGCCATTGGGATGCGATTTCCAATGCACCATCCGGAAACAATACTACGGGAACAATTAAGTCTACTAGTGCAGTTTCTTTTAGTACGCAATACTTTACTTTAGGATCAGGAACAATCGTAATTTTACCGGTAGAACTGGTAGATTTCTCGGGTAAAAAATTTGACGACTTTGTTGAAATCTCGTGGCAAACAATAGTTGAACAAAATACAGATTTCTTTGAAATAGAAAGAGCTCAGGATGGCATTAATTTCACAAAAATTGGTGAGACTCTAGCTAAAGGAAACTCCGATCAACTAAACAAATATATATTTGACGATCTAAGACCTCATTCAGGTATAAATTATTATAGACTGAAAATGGTGGATAAGGATGGTAATTTTGAATATTCCAAGGTGATCTCTGTAAATGTTGTGAATGATAACCAAGGTATTTTAGCTTATCCAAACCCTATTACAAATCATCATGTAAACCTTAGTTTGTGGGGATTCCAGCAAAATAGCAGGGTTGGAATTAAAATTATGGATTTAATGGGAAAAACTGTTTTTTCAAAATTCCATGAGAATAATTCCGGTACCAACTTCCAAATTGAATTAGAACTTCCTAGCCTTTTGCAAACAGGGATTTATCAGTTATTGGTAAATGATGGAAGTAAAACATTTAATCAAAAGGTTTTAATTAAATAAAAACTTATTTATTGAGATTTTAACCAGACCGCTCCCTTAAAAGGAGCGGTTTTTTTATTTCTATTAAAATTCTTCCGGAAAAGGTTTAACCTGAAATTGATTTTTTAAATTCTTAAATTTCAGGCTTTTACCATTTTATTGATTAGCAACATCATCAAAATATGAAATCCTTATTTTTTTTCAAACCAGCTTTACTATGCATTCTGGTTTTCACATTTTCCCCATTTGTTACTTTTTCTCAACAAAAACCCAATATTGTTCTGGTAATTACTGATGATCAGGGTTATGGGGACTTAAGCTGTCATGGAAACCCCTGGATAAATACCCCAAATATGGACCGGCTTTTTCAGGAAAGTACCAGGTTAACTGACTTCCATGTAAGCCCCACATGTGCTCCCACCAGAGCCGCACTGCTCACCGGACATTATGCAAATAGAACCGGAGTGTGGCATACCATTGCAGGAAGGTCCTTAATAAAAGAAAGTGAAAAAACTCTTGCGAATATTTTGCAGGAGAATGGTTATAAAACTGGAATTTTTGGTAAATGGCATCTGGGGGATAATATCCCTTTCCGACCTCAGGACAAAGGCTTTGATGAAGTCCTCATACACGGGGGAGGAGGTGTTGGACAAGGCCCGGATTATTGGGATAATGATTATTTTGATGATACTTATTTCCATAATGGGAAGGCGGAAAAATTTCAAGGCTATTGCACTGATGTCTGGTTTGATAACGCTATTAAATTCATTGACAAATGGGCAAATTCCGGGCAACCTTTTTTTACTTATATAGCCACTAATGCCCCACATGGGCCATATTATGTGGAAAATAAATACTTAAAACCCTATAATGAAAATCCAAATATTCCCAATCCCTCCTTTTATGGAATGATTGAAAATGCAGATGAAAACCTTGGAAAATTAATGAACTACCTGGAAAGGAACAATCTGGAAGATAATACTATATTTATTTTCATGACCGACAATGGAACAAGTAGTGGAATTAAATTCAAAGGAAATAGCAGTGAAGCGGCTAAAGGATTTAATGCCGGGATGAGGGGACAAAAAGGAAGTATGTATGAAGGGGGGCATAGAGTACCATTTTTTATTAAATGGCCTGCGGGAAATATTCCAGAAAATAAAGATATTAATGAATTAACCGCTCATATTGACCTTGTACCCACACTCATCGATATGTTATCCTTAAAAAATGCTGATGAACACAAGTTTGATGGAATCAGCCTGAAAAATATATTGCTGGAAAAGGAAGAGAATCTCCCCCCAAGGACTATCATTACCGATTCTCAAAGATTGGAAACTCCTGAAAAATGGCGACAATCTGCAACCATGAAAGGAACCTGGAGGTTAGTAAATGGCAAAGAATTATATGATATTTCGAAAGACCCGGGCCAGGATAAGGATGTGGCCAAGGACCATCCTCAAATGGTAAAAGACCTGAGAAGTGATTATGAAAAATGGTGGGCTGATTTATTACCGGGATTTAAGGAAAGCCCTGCAATTACAATTTGCCCGCCACAACAACCTACAACTCTCATTTTTACGCATGATATGCACATGGACCCTGATTATAATTCTGTAGCCTGGAACCATAAATTGATTAGGGAAGGAATGAAAGCGGAAGGCTGGTATGAGATTCAGGTGCCTGAGGAAGGAAAATATAAATTTACCCTTCACAGATGGCCACCAGAACTCAATGCTGAAATTAACAGTTCTGTTCCGAAGAGACCCTCCCTTCCAATTACTACTGTGGATGAATTACCAGCTGGAAAAATTTTAAATTTACAAAAAGCCGGCTTTAGTGCAGATGGGAAAGAAATGATTAAAAATGTGAATTCAAATGACACAGGGGTCACTTTTGAAGTTAGCCTGGCAAAAGGAAACCACCAGATCAGAGCATGGTTTGAAAATCAGAATCTTGAAAAATTTGGTGCTTATTACATTATGGTAAGCAAATGATTATCAACCAATTAATTAAATTTAAATGCAACCTTATAATCACCATCCAGTTTAAGAACTGCATCAAATGTGGTTTCTTTTCTGGAGGTGAACCCCTTTATTAATTCCGTTTCCCCAGAATCTAATAAAGATTGAATATTTTTTTGCGTCAGGGTTTTTTTAGCTACTTTTTTCCAAAGTACAAAATCACAACTAATAGCCCGACATTTAAATAACTTTTCCTGATCTTCCAATGTGGCTTCAAAGCATTTGGGACAAACCAAATCTTTACTTTTCTTTCTGGAAGCCTGATGGATAACTTTAAATTCTTTATCAATTTTTAAAACTGCCTCAAAAACTTTCCCATTTTCATCCCTCAGTCCCTTTACTGGAAATTTGGTTTTCCCACTTTCAATCAATTGCCTTATCTGAGCTGGTGTCAACCTTTTACCCAGATACGTTTTCCAAACTACAAAATCACATCCCTCTTTGTGTTGAGCACAACCGAAACCTCTTTTTCCTTCCAAAATTTCCCCCTTTCCACATTTCGGGCAATTAGAATTTATGGTATTAGATCCCATATTTTTGCCCAACTCCTTCAACTTTTCAACTAATTCTCCGGAAAAGCCCTTCACTTCATCAATAAAGCTATCCCGGGAATATTCTCCCTGGGCCATTTTATTCAATTTATTTTCCCAGGTTCCGGTTAGTTCAGGACTTCCAATTGTTAATTTCTTTATCTGTCCATAAACCTCCAAACCTAAACTGGTAGGGACCAACTTCTTCTTTTGTCGCTCAATGTAGGTCCGCTTCAACAAAGTTTCAATTATACTGGCCCTGGTAGCCGGAGTTCCTATCCCACTATCCTTAATTGCCTTAGCCAACTCTTCATCATCTATTTCCTTTCCAGCCGTTTCCATCATTTTCAACAATGACGACTCCGTATGCACTGGTTTGGCTTTTGTTTTGGAATGTTTCACCAGCTTTTCTTCCACTTTCACCTGCTCTCCATTTTCTACACTGGGTAAATCCTGATTTTCATCGTCATCATCCTTTCCTTCCTCCTCCTTTTTATCTTTTAATTCCAACAATCGCCACCCTGGCTCAATTACCACAGTTCCTGTAGAAGCAAAAACATCCTCAAAAGTATAAGTGGTAATTTCTTTCTTACACTCTCCACTAAAAGCACCAATTGCCCTGCGGGTTATAATATCGAAAACCTGTCCTTCCTCCTTATTTAACTGTCCATGCTTTTCTCCAGTAGGTAAAATGGCATGGTGATCTGTCACCTTTTCATCATTCACACAGCGTTTGGGAAGATCCTCCATTTCCAAAACATCAATAAATTTTTCATAACGCTGTGGCCAATGAGTTTTAATTTTACCAAATAGATCGGGTAATTCAGTGTAAATATCCTTGGTAATATACCTTGAATCAGTCCTGGGATAGGTAATCCATTTTCGCTCATAAAGTACCTGTAAAAGATCAAGGGTTTTTTGGGCGGAAAATCCCAACTTTTGGTTGCAATCCGCCTGTAGGGAAGTCAGATCGTAAGGTAAAGGCTGTTTTTCAGTTTTGGGTTTGGTTTCCGCATTCGTACAGGTGACCTCCTCCCCTACTCCATCAATTACTTTCTGAGCAGTTTCCTGGTCAAAAATTCTTTCTCCTTTGTAAACCGCCTTAAATGTTTTCTCCTCTTTTTCTAATACCAACTGTGGAACAAAGAACTCCTCTGGAACAAAATTTTTATTGTGCAGATATCGCTCACATATCATCACTAAAACAGGAGTCTGAACCCTCCCCAGGGATAAAACTGAACTGCTATTGGAAGAAAGCGTAAAGGCAATAGTGGCATTAATGCCCACCATCCAGTCCGCCTCACTTCTTGAAGCTCCGGAAAAGAAGAGATTATCGTAAGCCGTACCAGCTTTTAGGTTGGCAAAGCCCTTTTTAATCGCAGAGGTCGTAAGTGACGAAATCCATAACCTTTGAAATGGCTTTTCCACAGCCGCAAGTTGATAAATATAACGGAAAATCAGCTCACCTTCCCGACCAGCATCCGTGGCTACAATAATCTCTTCGGATTTTTGAAATAACTCCTTGATAATATTGAACTGCTTTATCGCACCCGAATCCCCATTAAGAGCCAATTTAAATTTTTCCGGAAGAATGGGTAATTGCTTTAAGTCCCACTTGGTATAGCCATAGGCTTTGGCATTTTCCAATTGTACCAAATGACCAAATGCCCAGGTTACAAAATACCCTTCTCCTTCCAAATATCCCTCTTTTTTGGTTTTAGCTCCAATTACTTTGGCAATATCCCTGGCTACAGAGGGCTTTTCCGCAATTACTACTTTCATTTTTTATTTCAACCTGCTCAAAGCTCAAAATTGGGAAAATTAAGCCAAAGAGTCAGAGAATTTTTTAAGAAATTACTGCTTTCTTTTATTTTTTCAACTGAGGCTGCTCCTTAAGAATCTCATAAAAAAACCGAACCATTTAAAAGTAAATGACTCGGTTTAAATAAAAACGCTCGAACCTTTGTATAACTAGGTCAGTTTCCAATTCAGCACATATTTCACCCCACCATATTTCGTTTTGGCCTGCTCCCAGGATTCTATGATTTCCAAAGCCATTGCGGTTTTAAATGCTTTTTCAATGGTATCCTTAATTCTGGTGTAGTTCTTATTCTTCTTGTGTCGTTCTAACTTCATTATTTCCACCAGCCTGTTATGGCTATATTCAATACAGTTTTCCTTAGAACAATGTACTGCTTGATATAAACACTTGATAAACAGCTCAATACCAGCATTTGGCCTACCCGGATTTATCGATCTTAAGTTTTTATTGAGATCTGCAGGCAGGTTAAAATAATTGCTTTTCTTTTCATTAATATTTAGAAAAACGCCACTAATCGTCAATTTATAAACCTGGGTTTTTTTCCTTGTTTTACTATTTTCCCACTCTCCCATTTCATGAATCTGCAACAAGGGCTCTATTTTTACCCCCTTATAAGTACTTTTTTTATCTTCCTCATAAAACTGAACGGGAACAATAAACTCTTTTCTATGAAGTCTGATGATGGCAGAATTCACATGATCCTTCTGCTTTTTATCATAATTTCCGTTTTTATCCTTTTTCAGTCCCGAAAATTGATACAATGAAGAAAGCGTAAACTCAAAATAAGCCTGGTTAGTCTTTTCCATGTAATACAAATCATTATTCATGATTGCATTTTGGGCAAGAGCCAGCACCGAAGTAAGCACTCTCACCTCTCCCCCACTCAACTCCTTGGTTACTTTTTTTCTGATATCTTCTGAAAGCGCAGCATCAATTTCATTTGGTAATTCTACAGAATAATTACCATTATTGGCATTCAGATTAAGAATCCTTTCAATTGATTTATTCAGGGTAATGGAATAATCTCTGTTAATTTTTCCCTGATCATCAAAAATAGAAAGTTGCTTCAGCTGCTGACCTGTTTCTATTTTCAATAATTTACTGGGATACCTAAGTACTTCTGCCATTTTCGTGAAATTCGCTGATTATTTTGGTGTCCAAGTTATCATTTTAATTCATCTTTCAAAAGAAAAAAAATTTACTTTCGACTACTTTTCAGGGGTAATACGACTACTATACAAGGGACTTATGACTACTTTACAGTGGACTTTTGACTACTCTTTTTCAGGGGTAATCTGACTACCATTCAATGGATTTTCGACTACTTTGCAAGGGACTTATGACTTAAGATTTCAATAATTCCGACTACTATTCAGGGGTATTTTGACTACTTATCAGTGGTGTTATGACTACTTTGCAAGGGACTTATGACTACTTTTGTTATATACTCATTTATATAACTTACTGATTATCAACCATTAATCAAATAAGGATATAATTCGTTCCATTAATTTTATAATTCCATTAAAAAATTTCAAAAAAAAATCATTTAGCGGTCATTCTATCCAAAGTTTAATCCTTAAATTCTAAAATCTGCCAATTTTCACTAAATCCAATGAGGATTTCTCAGTACAGCTGAAAACAAATTAGTCTTCAGTAATTGGAAAGGCTAATATTTACTTTCTGGTAATTGTTGTTTTAGGATCACTTCTATTTGTTACAGTTTAAAAAAATAAAATTCAATTTTATGAAGTATTTCATTCGACTACTTTGCAGGGGTTATATGACTACTAACCAGTGGTCTTATGACTACTTTTCAAGGGACTTATGACTTTTTCTATTTTCAAGCAGAAGTTATTGACTACTTTGCAGGGGTTTTATGACTACCAACCAGTGGAGTTTCGACTACCTTTCAGGGGATTTTTGACTACTCTAACTCAAAATATCACTCTCCATACTGTCAGAGAGCAGTTTTTTGAATTTTTAAAATTACCATTTTATAAAAAATGGAAGTATTTGAGTTCAGAGACTTTCGACTACTTTGCGAGGGACTTTTGACTTTAATAAAGGGGTATTTTGACTACTATCCGGTGGAGTTTTGACTACGAATCAAGGGAGTTATGACGTTAGACACCCTTGCAATATATTGATTATCAGTTATTTATAAGCAGTTTTTCACCCTAATAATATATAGAAATTATATAATTAATATAATTTATAGTTAGGCCGGTTTTTGGAAGAGAAAACCAGCCTATTCTTCAAGAGATTTAATTTCACCATACTGACGTTCCACTTTCTTTTTCAAAAGTTCTATGGCTTCGGATAAAGCTTCTTTTTGTGAATAGGTATATCTCCCGGTACTTTTTACAGTATGCACTATGTCCTTTAGCAGTTGCATTTTATCGGGATCGGCTATTATACTTTGCCTTACCCAGGCTACTTTTTTGGTTTCTTTTTTTGCTTTGGTTTTTTTCTCTACTTTAAGAGATGCTTCCTTTTTACTATCATTAACTATCTGATTATCAGATTCTTTACCTTCTTCTGTCTCAAAGTTGTCCAGGTAATCGATATCAGATACTTTGGTTTTTTGTTCTGCAATTTTTTTTGATTGTTCGAATATGTTGAAATTTTTTCTGGCCATAATTTTATAGTTTTATGATTTCATCAGTCAAATCTGAATAATCTTTTGCCCCATTACTGGAAGGATCGTAATCAAATACCGATTGTCTTAAACTGGGTGATTCCTCCAAAGCCACATTCACCCTGATATGGGTATTCATCAATTTATTCGGAAATTCACTGTTCAGGTGTTCCACCATATTTCTGGTAATGTATTTTCGGCTGTTATGACGACTGAAAAACATTCCCTTTACCTCCAAATCTGGATTAGTTCTTTTTTTCACCCTTTCTACTACCTCTATCACTGCATTTAGTCCAGTTAAACTGTATTCCTGGGAGTTCATGGGTATGTATACTTCCTGACAGGCCACAAGGGCATTAAGGGTGATCAGTCCAAGTGCAGGTGGTGTATCAAAAATGATAAAATCCAGCTGATTGGGGAAATTCTTTTTTATGGCTTCTATAAAATCCACCATAATGTACTGACTATCAGCATCTGCAGCAAACTGTCTTTCAAAGTTGGCAAATTTATTATTACAAGGAATTAATAATAGATTCTCAGTTGTATTGACGATAGCCTCACCGAATTTACATTCTTCCAATAAAAGTGTAAATATGGTATTTTTAGGAGGTTCTGGTAATAATGACTGGGTTAAGTTCCCTTGGGGATCTAAATCAATCATTAATACTTTCTTTCCTTTCTTTGCTAAGGCTGCACCAACATTTAAAACACTGGTTGTTTTCCCTACCCCACCTTTTTGATTTGTAAATGCGATTATTCTGGTCATGTATGTATATGTATTACAATATGTGACAATTGATTATATCAGAACAAGAAAATTACGAAATGATATAAATGAATACACAAATATACAATGTATTATAATATATGTCAATATCATACAGTATATTTATTTGTAATATTTGACAATACAAATCAATACAAATCAATACAAATCAATACAAATCAATACAAATCAATACAAATCAATACAAATCAATACAAATCAATACAAATCAATACAAATCAATACAAATCAATACAAATCAATACAAATCAATACAAATCAATACAAATCAATACAAATCAATACAGTATAACTTATAGTGTTATATTGGATGTTCATGTAAACATTATATTTTAGTGTATTTTCATGTAATACATCATATTACATTTAATTATACCTGTTATTTATGTAGATATGTATATGCTTATGTGTTACAATGTATGGGTGTATCATGTCTTGTTTTCATTTGTGGTAAGTTCAGAGTTAAAAAATGTTGTATGGTAATGTGTGATTTTGTGTTACAAAAAAGATAACATTTTATAAGAAATTTCCTGGAAACATCAAGAATAGAAAAATAACCTGGATAAAAAATCATTTTAAATGGGTTTAAATTGCATATCTCATTTCAGGAACCCCAAAAGTAGCCATCAGCATAAAAACGCTTTAAATCGCATGAAATTAAAAAGTCAAAATTCGCTTCTAATACCAAAAAATTAGATAAAATTTTAAGTATTTTCTCAAATTATGACTTTGAAAAAAAGTAAAACTAAGCGAATTAATGTTACTTTTTCCATTTTTTCTAAAAATTGAGGTTGGAAATAATTTGTGATTTGGTACAAATTTTCAGGAGATGGCAAAAAATAAAGAGAAGTGGCTTCAAAAAAATTATTAAAGATTTAGCAAAAAAGTGAAAACCTGCTTAGTTTAAATTTAACCCAGCAGGTTTAGATTTAGGATGAAGAAGTAAATTAGTGGGAAAACTTTCCACTAAAAGTAAAATTTAAAATTAGCCATGGTTAACCTTTACTTTCTTTTTCATTAAAATTAAGGAAGAAAGTAAGGTGATGAGCAAGCCTACAGGAAATATTTCAAGAAAAGTAATTCCGATCTGAATGAGTGGGTTTTGGTACATTTCCTTAAAATCTTCCATTCCTTTAATTTGTGATTCAATTTCTGCTGCGGGTTTTCCACTTTCCCTTAGTTGCTGAATTGAAAATGTATAATAACGATCCATAAATTCAGGATTAATTAAATGGGAATAAATCATCCATCCCGCCACATAAATTAGGGAAGCCGTAAGTGTAATGAGAATACCCACCTGAAAACTTTTCCCAAAGGAAATACTTCCATCCAATTGATTATCTCTAAAACTTTTTATACCAAAAAATACGGTTGAAAGTGCCACCACCATGGAGATATATCCAAGGATTTCACCGGTTTTAAAATCCATATTTTCATGCCATAGCGGCATGGTTGCAAACATTAAAACAGTGATGGTAATTCCACCAATAATTCCGAAAGTCAATACAATTTTTTTCATCATCAGTAAGGGTTTTGTGCATATGATATTTAAAAAATTTCCATCTTTTTTCGGTTATAAGTTTTCTGACTTATTACAATCTTATAACCGATGGGACAAACAAAGGAATTTAAAGCTGGAAATGAATCATACTTTAGTACCATTTCTTAAAAATCCTACTTAAGTAGGAGGGAAGCATTCACAATATATTCAGCTCCTTTGCCTTCTGAATGGCTTGGGTACGCCTTTTTACATCTAATTTAAGAAAAAGGTTGGAGGAATGTGTTTTTACTGTACTCAGAGAAATGAAAAGTTTTTCTGCTATTTCCTGATTTGAATATCCGGCAGAAATTAATTCCAAAACCTCAAACTCCCTTTTACTTATTCCGAGTTCTTTTACTTGTTCGGTGTTTATTTCCCGGGATTTTAGCTCCTTATCCTGATGGATAAGTTTTCCGCTATTTACCTTTCCGCCAAGCCATATGCCAAGACTAACAAACAATACCGCCACCACACCAATATAAATTTCTACGGAAAGGTTTCTCACGAAATATTTATATTCAAGCACTTTTAAAATCACCACTAACAGGGCAACCACAAAACCATAAATGAGAATTGTTTTCTTCAAAAGTATTTTAATTTTTTTCTAAAATCTACCAATGCCCAGGGCCATTAAAATGGCAAGTAAAGGAATAACAAAAACCAGAAGGAGTTCTATCCGGATAGACCAGAGAATAATTTTAGGAATGTGAATAATCGTATGAATATCATCACCTTTTCTTTTTTTGAGGAAAAATACGGTGGGATAAATAGAAAGGATACCTACGATAATGAAAAGCGTTACTTTGGTATGGAAAATCCAGTTTTTCGTATAAAATTCGGCAGGTTTTCCCACACCAAACCAAAGCGTAAATCCAGCTACCAATACCAAAACAGCACTGATTCCATAAACTGCATCCACAAATGAAAGCCTTTTTATATCCTTTTTCGTTAGTTTTTCATCAATCATAAATTGCTCGGTAATCAATGAACCAACCACACCAAATATGGCAATAAAATGCAGGTATTTGATTAGAATTAAATCATTCATTTGCAACAGTTTAGTTGTTAAAAGAAATGTGAATTTAATTAGGGTTTAGTCTTTTTTAAAGCAAATTTCACTAAAATATCCAGAGAAATAATATCCAGTGTCTTTTCATTAGTTGCCTCTAAAACCACCAAAGGGGCTTTCCCTGCATCTAATGCCTCTTTCCATCTGCTGGCACACAAACACCAGTGATCTCCAGGTTTTAATCCTGGAAAACCGAATTCCGGTAGGGGAGTGGTTAAATCATTACCACAGGCAGAGGAAAATTCAAGAAACTCGGCCGTTAGTTCTACACAAACTGTATGCATACCGTGATCTTCTTCATTGGTATTACAGCATCCGTCCCTGAAAAAACCTGTAAGCGGCTCCATGCTGCAGGGAATAAGTGACTCTCCAAAAACATTTTTATCCATTGTAAAAAATTAGTTTAAATGATGTATTAGTAGTTATTGTGTTAAATACGGGTTTTTCAAATAGGTCAGTAAATCCTTCATTTCTTCCACAGAAATCTGGCTGTCCAATCCTTCCGGCATTGCTGAGTTCCCAATGGGAATTAAAGAAGAAATATCTTTCCGACCAATAATAATTTCATTGCCTCCTGCATCTTTTAGGATGATATTTTCATTGACTTCTTCAGAAATAATTCCATATTTTTTGGAGTCATCAGTAAGGGTAATTTCCCAAACTTCATAACCATCGGCAATAGAATTATTTGGGGAAATAATATCAGTCAGGATGGCAATTTTAGTTCTGTTTTTAATTGAAGCCAGGTCAGGCCCGAAATCAACCCCACCTTTTCCACCTACCTGATGGCAAATACTACAATTTTTGGCAAAAACCATTTTTCCATTCTCCCAATTTCCGCTATTATCAATAGCCGTTTTAAATTCTGCCAGTATTCCCTCCTTTTTTTGTTCGTTATCTGCTAAAATAATTCTGGCTCTTGCTTTAATAGAGTCCTGCCGATTATTGAGCAACCCAACCTGATATTGCCAAGGAATTTTTGATTTGTGTAATTTTCCAGATTCCACTGCAGTAAGCAGACTGTTCATAGTTTCCACTTTTTTCATCAGGATGGAAATAGCTGCTCTTTGTAAATCAGGGGTAAATTCCTCCCAGTTTTCAAAAATAAATTCATCAATTTTATAAATTTCGTAGGGAAGAGTAGAAAGTGCCTGAAGACCGGTTTTTTGAATATCAATGGGTTCCGACTGGCTTACCAAATCTGAAAATTGCTTAATATATTTCTCCGGGGAAGCAATCGATAAAAGCGTAATGGCGTCAATCCTGAATGGGATTGCTTCCTTTTTGCTGGCCATAACCCTCTCGGCTAAATCGATTTGCTGTAGGGCAGCATTTTTTGGAAGCCCAATTATGGACAGCATATTTAGGCTGCTTCGCCTGATATTATTATCCGAATTCGCATGGAAGTTTTTAATTAACAATGTTTTTTCAAATTCGAAGTTTTCCTGTTTTAACTTACTCTTGGTCATTCCATTTGCCAATCCGGTTAAAACGGAATCTTTCCACCAGGCCTCATTAATTTTTCCGCTGGATGCTGCTGCATGAAGCATTGTTTTCACTTCCTCAAGGGCTCCTTTCTGAACCACCATTTGGCAAATTTTCGACAAAAATTGGGCGGCTCCCTTTTGTTGATTTTCCGTAACATTATTTACAATAAAATCGATCAGCTTTTTTTCCTTAATATTTATTCCGGCCAATGCAGCAATTTGTATCCACTCATCATCGATATCAGTTAACAATATAGATTTTTGGATATGATCCTTTTCCGGGATATCGATTTTCGATAAAGTACAAAGTAACTGAAATCTGACTTTGGGGTCCGGATCATCTTTCATATCCAATAAACTATTGGTACAATCAGAAGAGCTTTCCCAATGTAATTCAGCAATTTTAATGGCATTTTCCCTCACGCCAGCCTCCTGATGATTCAAGGCGTGAAAAATTAAATTTGGGGAATAATCACCAAGTCCCTCCAAAGTCCACAAGGCATGCACCAGCCCCACACCAGATTCTGTAGAAAGGGCAAATGCTTTCAGTTTTTCAACGATTTCTTTATTCTGATGATCCACTAATAGTCTTTGGGCATTTCTCCTCCACCAGATATTTTGATGCTTCAGTAGTGGAATTAATTCTTCATCGGACAGGATGCTAAGATTTGGTTTTTCTTTAGACTGCATAAAACCATTTGGGGAAATTTTATAAATTCTGCCTTTATCCATCCCATTGTAAAGGGCTCCCGATTCCACTACTGCTTTGGCCATCCATTCAGGATGCTCAATATATTGTCGGTAATAATCCAGTACATATAAATTACCATCCGGGCCAATATAAAAATTTACGGGTCGAAACCAGCTATCTTCCGATGCCAGAAATTCCTTTTTTTCCAAATGTCTTTGCGCTTTAAAAGTGGCCCCGTTCACCACAATTTTATCTGTATGAATAAGGTTGTGTACTGGTTCTCCAATAAATGTGATGTTTTCGTATTCATCTCCAAATAATCCACCCTGGTACCAGGTGAGTCCACAGGAGGAAGTAATTACACCAACATCAGTAAGTAGTTGATGCTGAGGATTTTGAGTGATGGGATAAATCTCTGCTCCCGGTCCATAATCCGGAATATAGTTTCTTGCCGATTTGAGAGGAAGGAATTTATTTCCTTCAAGGTATTCTGAAGAAATGACTTCATGGAATAAATGATTAGCATTACTCGTGTAAAACCGGTTTCCCCAGTTATCAAAAGCATATCCAAACTGGGTGTAACCAGATAACATCTCAAGTCGTTTTTTATCAGGTTGGAACCGCACACATTTTTTGTTGGCATTTGGCGGAAGGGTAGGGGAGTCGGGTAAATTTGGAAATCTTATGGCTTCACCCCGTCCGCCAAACTCCTTTTCAAAGGTTTTAGTAATAAATGCTCCCTCATGCCCCAGATAAATCCAGTTATCGAGTCCAAATTTTGGGGTATTCATATTGTGTTGAGGGTTAGATCGGGAAAATCCTGTAATAAGCACTTCTCTTTTATCCGCTTTACCATCCCCATCAGCGTCCTCCAGGTAAATGACATCAGGTGCATCAGTCACAATCACTCCATTTTTCCACCTCATTATCCCGTTGGGCAAAATAAGGTCTTCAGCAAACACGATACTTTCATCTGGAATTCCATCTCCATTGTTATCCTTTAGGATTTTTACTTTTCCTGAGCCTGTTACATCCAGGGGATAACCAGGCATTTCCACCACGTATATAGTCCCGTTTTCATCAATTTCCATAGCTACAGGGTCTGTAATAAGTGGTTCGGAAGCAATTAATTCAATTTTAAAACCATCCTGAATTTGAAATTGGGAAAGATCAACCTCAGTGCTTTCGAATCTCTGGCAGCTTAAAAATCCAAAAATTGAAAAAATGAGGAGGGAAAAACAGGAGGCTTTAGACATAAAAAAATTAAAGAAGCTTGGATTTAGAAAATAAAAAATTGGTAATCAGCAAGTTAAAAGTCAAAAATCCATCAGAATACAGTTCTTACTCAAATTTAACAGAATTATTGGGTTTTGAGGAATTATTGAAAATAAAAAGTTGGAAGATAAGACAGGGATACTTTTATGAAGAGAATAAGTTGGAGGTAAAAGAAAAGTTTTACTGAATTCGAAATTTCTTTCTAACAATTCAATAGTTATTTTCTTGATTTCTTACTTTTCCTTTTAGTAAATTGTGACAATTCTATTTCAACATAGAAGTGAATACAATCAATAAAACTTCACTCAAATAATTAATTTGAAAAACACATGAAAATCAATACCCTTAATTATTTATTATTCTTGTTGATAAACTTAATGATTTCCTGCTCAGGATCGCAAAACAAAGGACAGGAAGAAATAACTGAAAACACTAAGGAATCAGAGGATGTAGTGAGACCTGAAATTTATGCGCCTGTCGCTTTGAAAACCGATATTTCCAAACTGTCAGAAAATGAGAAAAAATTGATTCCCCTTCTGATTGAGGCGGCAAAAATAATGGATGAGCTTTTTTGGAAACAGGCTTACGGTGATAAGGAAGCCCTTTTGAGTGCTATCACAGATACAAGAACCAAAAAATTTATTGAAATCAATTATGGTCCATGGGATAGGTTAAAAGATAATCGGCCATTTATTGAGGGAGTGGGAGAGAAGCCTAAAGGCGCCAATTTCTACCCCAGGGATATGAGTGAAGAAGAATTTCAAAACTTTGAAAATAAATCAAAAACCAGTCTTTATACTATAGTCAGGAGAACTGAGGACGGTTCACTTAGCAGCATTCCCTACAATGATTTTTATTCGGAAGAATTGGGGAAGGCAGCAGATTTATTGAAACAGGCGGCTGAAATCGCAGAAAATGCGGAGCTCAAGAAGTATCTTAACCTTCGGGCAGAAGCATTGTTATCAAATGAATATGATGAGAGTGATATAGCCTGGATGGAAATGAAAACCAATGGAATTGATGTGATTATCGGGCCAATTGAAAATTATGAAGACCAGCTTTTCGGCTATAAGGCCGCATTTGAAGCATATGTTTTGGTGAAAGATAAAGAATGGAGTGAGCGATTGGAAAAATATGCCGCATTGTTACCCGAGTTACAAAAAGGATTGCCTGTAGAGGATATTTATAAACAGGAAACTCCCGGATCAAATGCCCAATTGAATGCCTACGATGTAGTTTTTTATGCTGGGGATTGCAACGCAGGAAGCAAAACCATTGCAGTTAATCTTCCCAATGATGAAGAAATTCAGTTAAAAATGGGCACCAGAAGGTCACAACTAAAAAATGCGATGAAAGCCAAATTCGATAAAATTATGATACCCGTCTCCAATTTACTCATTGATGAAACTCAAAGAAAACATATCACTTTTGAAGCATTTTTTGGAAATACCATGTTTCACGAAGTGGCTCATGGATTGGGAATTAAGCATACTATAAATGAAAAAGGAACGGTGAGGGAAGCCCTGAAAGAACAGGCTTCAGCTTTAGAAGAAGGAAAGGCAGATATTTTAGGGCTCTACATGGTTACTCAGCTTTTCGAGAAAGGGGAAATTCAGGAGGGTGAAATCATGGATAATTATGTTACTTTTCTGGCGGGGATTTTAAGATCAGTCAGGTTTGGAGCCTCTAGTGCTCATGGAAAAGCCAATATGCTTCGGTTCAATTACTTTTTGGAGAAAGGTGCATTTAGCAAAGATGAAACCTCCGGTACCTATAAGGTAGATTTTGAAAAGATGCAATTGGCTATGAATGAACTTTCAGCCTTGATTCTAAAACTCCAGGGAGATGGGGATTATGAAGGTGTAAAAAGTTTAATGAAAGAAAAAGGGCTGATATTTGCCGATTTACAGGAAGATTTGGATAAACTTGCTGAGGCTGGAATCCCAGTTGATATCGTGTTTGAACAAGGGATAGATGTCCTTGGACTGTAATTTTTTAAAATTTCATAAATTGAACTACTTAAACAACTTTCGCATAGTATTTTTTTCCCTGACTTTGATTTTATTTTCATGCTCAAAAAATGTAAAAAATGAGGAGAAGAAAACTACCCCCAATGTAGTATTCATTCTGGTGGATGATTTGGGTTGGGCTGACCTGGAATGCTATGGCAGCACCTTTTATGAAACCCCTAATTTAAATGAATTGGCAAATGAAGGTATATTATTTACTAATGCCTATGCCGCAAGTCCGGTATGTTCTCCAACCAGGGGAGCCATTCTAACAGGAAAATACCCAACCAGCATTAATATTACCGATTGGATTCCTGGGCAAAATCCTAAGGGTACAAAACTAACCGGACCGGAAGATTTGGATGAGTTGCCATTGGAAGAAGTCACTTTCGCAGAAGTTTTAAAGGAGGAAGGCTATCAAACTTTTTTTGCAGGAAAATGGCATTTGGGAGATGGAAAATATTTACCTGAAAATCAGGGATTTGACATTAATATAGGTGGAATTGATAAAGGTTCTCCTCCCGGAGGATATTATTCCCCTTATAAAAACGAAAAACTTCCTGATGGCCCAGTTGAAGAATATCTTACAGACAGACTAACCGATGAATCTATCCAATTTATTGACCAAACCAAAGAGCACCCATTTTTGCTTTATTTATCCTTTTATACAGTACATACCCCTATCCAGGCCAGTAAAAAGCATTTGGGGAAATTTCAGGAAAAGGCAAATAAATTGGGGATAAAAGACCCTGAACTGATCCCGGAGAGAGAAGGGCTGACTGTTTCAAATCAATATAATCCAGATTATGCTTCAATGGTTTATGCCATGGATGAAAATGTAGGAAGACTTATTAAGAAATTGAAGGATGAAGGACTCTGGGAGAATACCTTATTAATTTTTACTTCTGATAATGGTGGTTTGGCTACCCTGGATAAAAGAAGAAATGCGGCTCCAACTTCCAATAAACCTTTGAGGGCTGGAAAAGGCTGGTGTTATGAAGGAGGAATTAAGGTGCCATTAATTATTAAGCCACCACATACTCACCGTTCTAAAATTGCAAAATCAGAAACTCCTGTGATTAGTATGGACTTTTATCCAACTATACTGGAAATGGTGGATGTTAAGAATGAATCTGTTAAAAATACGGAAGGAGAAAGTTTAGTCCCATTAATAAAGGGAGATAAAAACCTGAAGAGAAATGAGATTTTCTGGCATTTTCCACACTATCATGGAAGTGCCTGGACACCCGGAGCCGCAATAAGACTAGGTGATTGGAAACTAATTGAATTTTATGAATCGGGGGAAACGGAATTGTACAACCTGAAAGAAGATCAGGAAGAAAAAAATAATTTGAATACCTCCAAACCAGCCATTGCTTCGAAATTAAAAGCAAAGCTTTTGGAAATGCAAAAGGAAACTGGTGCGCAGTTTCCTTTTGAGCAAAATGAGATTCAATAATTTATATTAAAACCGGAAAAGGGTTAAAATTCCAATTCCTGTTTAATAAAAGGTTACTTAATCCTTCAGAATCTTTTTGATTATGGATCCCTCAGTAGTTGTGATATTCAGGAAGTAAATTCCACTCTTATAATCCTGAAGGTTAATTTTAAAGTTGGAATTGAAGATTCCTTTCTTTATTTCTTTTCCATCTAAATTGGTAATCGAATAATTTCCAGATAATCTTTTATTAAAATCTATATGAAGGAAATTGGAAGCCGGATTAGGAGA
Source organism: Flexithrix dorotheae DSM 6795 (assembly GCF_000379765.1). Lineage (GTDB taxonomy): Bacteria > Bacteroidota > Bacteroidia > Cytophagales > Flammeovirgaceae > Flexithrix > Flexithrix dorotheae. The sequence continues at coordinate 1,586 of NZ_KB903468.1, read as the reverse complement.
AACGCTAACCATATTATCTAATAGATTATCCTCAATTCCAGTAACAGTACCAATTCTGGCTACATTAGATTTACTACTGGTATACTGGAGAATTCTTCCATTAGCACTTTCCCCACAGCCATCAGGATTAACCACTTCGATTTGATAAGCCACTGGGTTGGCCACCACATTTTTATCGGTATAAGAAGTAAGGTTGCTGGCTAATTCCTTTACCAATTCAAATTCTCCATCATTAATACTTCTATATATATTATAAGTACCAAAAGTAAATCCCTCATAGCTATCCCAGATTAAATTCCAGGAGTCTTCTAGTCCTTTATTGATGGTTAAATGAATGGTTTTGTGGAAGTCACTTAATTCAGTTTCTGTTCCACAACTATCTACAGCAGTGATTTTATACCGGTTAGAATTTTGATCCGGACTTGATTGCGAATCTATATACGTATTGAATTGTCCTCCCTCAATATATTCAATCAGCTGATAATCATTGGCAGTATTGGTTTCTCTATAAATTCCGAATTTATCCACCGTTTCCATATCATAACCCCACACCAGCATATTATTTGAAGTTTCTTCATCTACTGTTACTAGGCAAATTTCTGGAACAACAGGTTGAGGTGTAACAGTAATATTGATTGTTGTATCTGAAATGCAATTGTGATTATCAATACTAAACCCAATGGATTTTTCTCCAGAACTATCCCACTTTATCAAATAAGGTCCGGCTCCAGAACCCGAAATTATCGTAGCATTTTTAAAGTCCCAGGTAATATCACCTTCTTGTGTACCAGTATATTCAATTTGATAATTATCGTTGTAACAAACTGAGGAAACACCTTCAAAAGCCAGTTTAGGTTGCTCACTATAATGGAAAACAACAGCATTTTCACCAAAGGAACAGCCGTTTTCGGTCACCTTTAATCCAATTCTTTTCAAACCAAATGAACTCCATATCAATTCATAAGGACCACTTTTCTCTCCTGAGATGACAGTAGCATCTCCGAAGTCCCAAATATATTGAGCAGAATCAGCCCCATTTCCAGTATAAGTTACAATTGCGGTTTCTCCTTCACAAATTTCACTTTTCACATCAAAAGTAGCGGATGGTGTTTTTTTGATATTAGTTGTTTTAGTTACAGTAGCAGAACAACCATTTTTTGTTGTAGTTAGGGATATGATTTTTTCTCCATATGCTCCACCAATGATTTTTATTAAGGTATCTCCCTGATTTTCAACAAGGATTGTTTCATCTAAATCCCAATCAAAACTGAGACCTTCACTTGTTTCACCCAAATATGTAATGGTAATGGTATCCGCCTGGCAGGCTTCATCTGCTAGACTAAATTCTGCTGAAGGTAAATCATAATAAATTAATTCTTCAGGTTGACTATGGATACCCAAATCACTGGAAATGACCCGGACCAAATAGGGTCGTTCAAACTGTAGGGTATCTGGTAGGAATGAAACTAATGTATCGCTTGCATTGCTAATGGTATCCAGAATCACCGGATTCGCGAAGCTATCCGAAACTGAAGAAAGTTGGAGCATATAAAAATTATCGGAATTAAATTCATAATTTTCCTGAA
>NZ_KB903467.1 GCF_000379765.1 Flexithrix dorotheae DSM 6795 | reverse complement strand
CCCGCCTCAATCTTTAATGAAATCATCTCCTCAGTTTCCTGTATACCAGCTTCCAACAATTCCAATGCTTTATTCAATTTTTCAGAAGAATTTTTTTGGTTTATAGATTGAGCCACCAGAGCTTCTACTTTTTCCTGCACGTTCATTTGTTCAATGACTGCCAATTGTACATAGCGGTCCAAAACTCCTTTTTGCATATACATAAGCCACAACCAATTGTTTTTTCTCATGACATCATCCATCTTTTCTCCAGCAGTTTGAACCGAACTATAATATTCCAGAATTCCTTCCTTTTCGGAAAGGGGTTTTCCTGGCAATTCCTCCATATTTTCTTCCAACTGAAAAATTGCTTTTGCCATTTCAGGAGCAGCTGACTCTCCAAACCAGGTCCGGCAATATTCCTCTACCACCTCTTCCACGCCTGTTCTGGGCGACCATAAAAGTCTTTGCCACATCCATTGGTTAAAATGGTCATGATGTCCGCTTGAATGGGTGATATCTCCTACTCCGTAGCGCATCAGGTCATTAAAAATCCTGTGGTAATTTCTTGGCCAGGCATAAAATGTCAGCCGGTTGTAAACCATGGTTAGAAACTGATCCGGTCTTCTTTCATAAATATCATGTCCCCAATGTGGGGGCAAATCTCCATTTTTATCTGCCCGTGGGTACATCTGAATATAGGCATGTTGGGCATATTTCCAATGTGTAATTTCATTGTAATAGACGAGTTTGTGCACTGGGGGCATCTGTCTTACAATTTCCAGTGGGTAAAGACTGTAAGGTCCAAAGCCAGGATACCGAAATAAGTCCATCCGGTGAGTCTGGCGGTGTCCAGGTTGCCATGTAGTGGCATCAGAACCAGGGCCAAAACCCCATCCCCATAACCAATCTCTTGGTTTTTCCTGTAGATAATTAAAAATGGCCTGGTCATCCTCATTGTCAAATTTCTGGTTGGTAAAATAAATTTTGGTGCGGGGATGATAATGATGAAAAATATTGGCCATGTCTTCCACCAGCTTAATAAAAGTAAGTCCGTAAGGATTACATTGATCACATTCACATCCACCACCATCACCACCATGAAATTTCAAAAGATCAAAATCTGGGCTTTCTTTGGCAAAGTCTTCAAATTTTTTAAGCATATAGGCTCTGGCATCCCCTACAGAAGGGCATATATAACCGGTCCTGCCAATGGATTCTGAAGCCTTCCAGGAATTGTTATTTATCTTTGGAGCAGTATTGGCCCCAAATCCTCCCTGAGTCATCAAACCATAAGATTTAATAAAATCGTACATCGGACCAGGTTTCACACTAAAGATATTGGCTCCGGCCAATGCATAATCTAAAATCACCCTTTCAGTCTCCTCCTTTGTCCATTCCCGTACTTTGGAGAGTCTTTTTGCCACACCGCTTTGTCCAAATTGTGTTCCTCGAATCTCAAAGGCTGGTGCAGTCCTTATATCAAGTCCTTGTGAGATTTGAATATGATCCTCCTTAAAAATAATTTGCCTTAAAAGCTCACCCACAGCGTAAAGACAACCTCTGTCATCATAACCAGCCACAAGGATTAGATCGTGATTTAGTTCTTTCAAAAGAAATCCTTCCTGGCCGGGTGCCAGGTCGGACAATTCAGGAATACGATGTGATTTAAATTGCTGTTGGATGACAGTATGATGATCCTGCCTTCCCAGTAAAATTACCAAACCTTCATTTTTTTCAGGTAGTGCTTCATTCCCAATAATGACTGAAATGGCAGATTTTTCCAGTATTCTAGCCTTTAATAAATTGGCAACTTTAGTTTCTATAGTACCTGACTTATCTCCCAGAGAAATGAAAACCTGCTCAATTTTTTGCGCTGGATTAACCTTTGCAAAAACACTGAGACCAAGGAATAAAAAAAATAATACCCCAAAGATTTGAAGTATTTTCTTCTGTAGTAAGTATTTCATTTTCAATATTTTAATTATAATCTGAAGATTTTTCCCATCGGAAATGGTAACTTTTATTTTAAATTAATACTGATATCTCATTTAAAAGGACTAATCTGATAGTCTTTAATAACTATTGGAAAGTATTTATATAAAGACAGGTAAAATTTGAAGGGCTGGATTAAAATATTATTTAATGATATCAAATATGAAAATAAAAAAAAGAACAATTCTAAATTCAATTAACACTATAGTATCAAAAGACAAACAAACTGCTGAAGGCAATAATCCAAGACTAAAATCACTACAAAAAAAGAGCAGATTCTATTCCCCAATATTGGCGGTTGCCATCATAGCCATACTTTTCCAATTTTCTTCTTTTAAGGTTCCTGAGACAAATCCTAATGCCAGGCAATTAGTGGATTATGTAGATCCCTTTATTGGAACCGATTTTTTTGGTCACACTTTCCCCGGGGCTACTTCACCTTATGGCATGGTACAACTTAGCCCTGATAATCATACAGAAGGATGGACATACAGTTCCGGATATTCTTATCCGGATAACACCATCATGGGATTTAGCCATACCCATCTGAGTGGAACAGGATATACAGGTTGTGGAGATGTGCTGATCATGCCAACCGTTGGAGATAAAATAAAGGTAGTACCAGGTCCAAAGGAGGATACTTCAATAGGTTACAGATCGAAATTTAGTCATGAAAATGAATGGGCGAACCCCGGATATTATGCGGTGATGCTGGAAGATTACAATATAAAGGCAGAACTAACCACCACAAAAAGGGTCGGTTTCCACAGGTATACATTTCCAAAATCTAGTAAGGCTCCGGTCATTATGGACCTTGGTCACACGATTGGAGGAACCTCAGAGGATGACATATCTAAAATAACTATTATAAATGATTCTCTGGTGACTGGTGTAAAAAGTTCGATGGGTGTAAAAGTGTATTTTGCAGCTGAGTTTAGCAAACCCTTTAAATATTATGGAACCTTTGATGCCGGGTATGCTACTCCTGAATCTGGCGCCAGTGTGTTCCCTTATAAAAATGAAGAAATAGGTCGAAAAATAGGTGCTTTCCTTATTTACGAAACTGAAGAAAATGAACAGGTATTAGTAAAAGTGGGGATTTCTTTTGTTTCAATCGAAGGAGCTCAGAAAAACCTGGACCAGGAGGTTAATCACTGGGATTTTGATAAGGTAAAACAAAAGGCCAGTGATAGTTGGAATAAGGAGCTTTCTAAATTAAAAGTCGTTGACCAATCCGAAGAGAATAAGGAAATATTCTATACTGCTGTTTACCACAGTTTGTTGGCTCAGCAAACCTCTCAGGATGTAGATGGTCAATATTTCGGTATGGATGAGCAAATCCATAAATTAAATAAAGGTAATTTTTATCCCTCATTTTCCTGTTGGGATACCTATCGTTCGGAACATCCTTTAATGACCCTCATCGCACGGGACCAGGTAAATGATATCGTCAGGTCGATCATTGCCAAGACTAAAGAATATGGTTGGTTTCCGGCACAGCATTTTAGAAATGAGTTTGGCCAGGGAATGGTAGGTGATCACCTGATTCCTATCATTGTAGATGCCTACCTGAAAGGTTATCGTGATTATGATGCTGAATTTATTTACGAGGCCATGAAAACAAAAGCTTTGGGAGTCCCTCCAGCCCCATTTCCTGCTTCTGCGGGTCGTTCGGGTATCACTGATTATATCAATTTGGGTTATGCTCCTTGTGATAAAGTAACCGAATCAGTACCTAACACGCTTGAACTGGCTTACAATGACTGGTGTATTGCACAAATGGCAAAGGCAATGGGTAAAGAAAAAGATTATAATATTTTCATCGAAAGGGCCAATAACTATAAAAATTTATTTGACGCTCAAACAGCCTTCTTCAGACCCAAAAAAGCTGACGGAACATGGTTACCTGAATTAATGGATAATGAGCAAACCATCATAACTGTAGGAGAACATAGCTATTACAAATATTTTGATCCATTATTGGTTGGAAGAAGACCAAACCGACACTATACAGAATCGAATGCCTGGCAATACCTTTGGTCTGTACAACATGACCCAAAAGGTTTGATAGATTTACTGGGAGGCAACAAAAAATTTGATAAAAGACTGGATGAATTTTTCCAGATGACACCAACTATTTCAGGGCCTAAGTATGTAGGTGTTGTAGGAACAATAGGACAATATGTGCACGGAAATCAACCTTCCCATCATGTCGCCTATCTGTATAATTATGTTCAAAAACCATGGAAAACCCAGCAGGCAACCAGGAAAGTAATGAAGCAGCTTTATAGAACTGGTCCGGGAGGACTTCCGGGAAATGAAGATATGGGTTCACTTTCCTCCTGGTATGTGCTCAGTGCAATGGGATTCTATCCGGTATCTCCAGGTAGTACCCAATATACCATTGGGTCACCCATTTTTAATGAAGTGAATCTCGATCTTGGGGATGGCAAAACCTTCAGTATCAAATCAAAGAACAATTCGTCAGAAAATGTATATATCCAAGGTGCCTCATTAAATGGTAAAACATTTAACAGGACCTGGATAGACCATAGTGAAATTACTGCAGGTGGAACTTTAGAATTTACCATGGGCCCGGTACCCAATAAGAGTTGGGCGAGTAATAGTAATGCAGTTCCATTTTCAATGAATCAATAAGAGTTTGTTATAATTTTATTGTTTGAATCGGGATGGCGCTGCTGTACCATTTTGCAACCGAAAGGGACCAGCGTCCCCGATTAAAACTTAAACATGCTCTAAGGTTCAATAAACGAATTGGATAAAATTCCATGTTTGGGCAGTCTTCATATAGGTATAATTGAATTTTTCAAGTTGATGATTTTTAAAACACCAATAGTTGTATTCATAATCTTTATCGTGACCCTATTTGCCTGTCATCCATCAAAATATCATGAGGAAATTCAACTTACATCAGATTTTTCTTATAATCATGATCTGGATAATAATGATAACTTTTCCCCTGATGACCAGTGGCTCGTGTATGATACCCGGACTGAGGAAGGTGGAATAGGAGGATGCAGTAGAATTGAAAAGGTAAACACCAGAACTGGGGAAAAAGTCATCCTTTATGAGTTGCCTGAAAATAAATCTTTTGGCCCAGGTGTGGGTGCAGTAAGCTACAGCCATCAGGAAAACAAGGTGGTATTTATTCATGGTTTATTAAGCATTACAGAAGAAAATCCATACGAACAATGGCGCAGAAGCGGTGTAATTGTTGAAGACAGCAACCCTGGAAAGGCTTTTTTTATGGATGCCAGGGATGTGACATTTCCATACACACCAGGGGCCTTGCGAGGAGGTACCCACCGCCATGAATGGAGTGGAGATGGAAAGTGGATTGGTTTCACTTATAATGATGCCATTTTGAAACAATTAGAAGACTCCACCGGACAAACCCATAATCTAAGGACAATTGGTGTTTCCAAAAAAATTAAATCCATTTCTGTTGAAGAAGGCATAGCAGGTGAAAATGTATCAGGAGAATGGTTTACTGTAATTGTGGTAAAGGTTACCCCTGATCCGGTTCCGGGTTCTGATGAAATCAGCAGGGCTGCAGGTGACAGCTGGGTAGGTATGTCTGGTTATAAAAACTCTTCCGGAAATCATCAGATGGCCAGGGCCTTTCTTGGCACAGTGAAGGATGAAATGGGAAAGGATGTAAATGAAGTTTTTATAGTGGATATTCCTGAAGACATTACTATTCCCGGAGATTCTGGTCCACTTGAAGGCACAAAAGTGGAGATGCCAGCTCCTCCTCGGGGAACAGTACAGCGAAGATTAACTTTTACTGCTAATGCTCAATACCCGGGTTGTACCGGAATTGTAAGAAGTGCTCCTGATGGAAATAAGCTGGCCTTTCGGGCTTTTGACAAGAATGGGACTTTACAGATTTTCACCATTTCCCCGCATGGTGGAGAAGCCGTTCAACAAACCTTTCATCAAACGGATGTAGAAAGTGGTGCACGTTGGCATCCCGATGGGGAAAGGATTGTTTACATCTGGAAAAACAGCCTTATCATAAAGGAAATTAACCAGGAGTCATTTATCGAATTGACCAAAAGTACGGAACAACCTCCAGCTGATTTGGTGATTTCCCATGACGGAAAAACCATAGCCTATAACAGGATGGTTCCGGACAAATCTGGAAAGCTTGTCAAACAGATATTCATTATTCACATTTAAGGGAACATATTTTTTCATGGCCACTTCATTATTCATTCGAAAAATCAGAGATTTATTTTTAGTCTTTTTCCTGGCATTTTCCATTAAGGCAAATGCTGAAAATATGCTTGATTTTTCCAATGCCTCCGTTTATTCTTTCAAAAATGAATCCCGGGAATTAGAAAAAGTTATACAGGTTCTTCAGGAAGAAATTCAAAAAAGAAGTGGGATTGAAGTTAAATCCACCAAAAAAATCAATCCTAATTTCCCTCAAATCATTATTACATTGGAGGAAGGATACAAATCTCTGCCAGAAACATTTACTAAGGCCTTAAGTAAATTAAATCTCATTAATGAAGAAGGATACCAATTGGCGGTTTTTCCATCTGAAAACAAAGTAGTGGTTTATGCCAAAACCAAACGTGGAGCCCTTTATGGAGTCGGTAAATTACTGCGTTCCATGGAAATCAGAAATAATGAAATTCTTGTTCCGGCAGAATTGACTATTTCTTCTTCTCCAACCTATGAAATAAGAGGTCATCAATTGGGCTACAGACCAAAAACAAATAGTTATGATGCCTGGACGGTGGCGATGTTTGACCAATATATCCGTGACCTGGCCATTTTCGGAGCCAACAGCATTGAAATTATGCCACCCCGTACCGATGATGATTTTACCAGCAGGCACATGCAAATTCCTGCTATTGAGATGATTAAGGAACAATCTAGAATTTGTAATGAATACGATTTGGATGTTTGGATGTGGTACCCAAATATGGGTTCTGATTATCAAAACCCGGATTCTCTTTCAGTAGAGATTAAAGAACGACATGAGGTTTTTTCTACTGTTCCCAGACTGGATCATCTTTTTGTTCCCGGTGGTGATCCGGGCGATTTAGAGCCTGAAATTCTTTTTGCCTGGCTGGAACAGGTTGCAGAAGTGCTTCATCAATATCATCCAAATGCAAAAATTTGGGTTTCTCCTCAGGTTTTCCGACCTACAGAATCCTGGCTGAGTGCTTTTTTTACACGCATTAATCGCAAACCAGCCTGGCTTGGAGGAGTAGTTTTTGGTCCCTGGGTGAAAACCCCATTGGAAGATATCAGAAAAATCGTAGATGCAGAGATTCCAATTCGCAAATATCCGGACATTACCCATAGCCTGAGCGCACAATATCCCATACCAAAATGGGACCTGGGCTGGGCAATTACACTGGGGAGGGAATGTATTAATCCCCGACCAAATGATGAAAAGATGATCCACAACGCCTTGGATCAGTTTGCGAATGGAAGCATCTCTTATTCGGAAGGGACCAATGATGATGTCAATAAATTTATTTGGAGTGATCAGGATTGGAATCCGGAAACACCTGTAATAGAAACTTTAAGGGAATATGCCCGCTTTTTTATTTCTCCTGATCTGGCTGAAGAAATTGCTCAGGGAATTCTTGCCCTGGAAAAAAATATTCAGGGGCCTTTGCTTACCAATGAAGATTTGCAAAATACCTTTATGCAATGGCAGCAAATTGAAACCAAAGCCACTGCTCAGGTAAAAGGAAACTTTCGGTTTCAAATGGGTTTGATACGTGCCTATTTTGATGCTTATGTGCAAAAACGCCAGATGAATGAGACCTGGCTCGAACAAAAAGCAAAAGATGAATTAGGAAAATATCCCACCACAAGTACCGAAAAAGCTATTGCCAACTGTAAAGCCACACTTGCCAAAGCATGGGAAGAGCCTATATATGTGGATTTAAAATTACGGTGTGCACAACTTGCCGATGATCTGTTTAAAAGCATTGGTGCACAATTGACCATTGAAAAACACGGTGCCATGGGTGGAAGAGGAAATTTTTTAGACAATATCGATAATCCTCTTAATGATGTGGCCTGGATTTATTCACAACTTTCCAGGGCTGAAAAAGTCCAAAATAACCAGGAAAAAATCAATATAATTGAAGGGATTTTACAGCGGACCAATCCTGGTCCTGGTGGCTTTTACGATAATTTTGGAAGTCCATCAGGCTGGAAACGCATTGTTACGCATCATAATCCAAAGCATGACCCGGGAAACCTGAAAACTCCCAGGGTAAGTTTTGGTGTAGGCCTTAGAGATACAGAATGGGTTCACGAAATCACTGCAAAAGGATTTGAAGGAGATGCCTCCCCAATGGCCTGGATGAACCAGGTCACTACTCTTTACGACTTACCCTTGGAAATTTTGTATAACGATATGGACCCTGAGGGCACTTATGTCATCCGGGTTGCCTATACTGGCAGGTTTAGGTCACGTATGAAAATGACCGCTGATGGTTTCCTGGTGCATGATTTTATCAAGACCGGACAACAACCAATTTATGAATTTCCTATTCCCAAAGAAGCCATAAAAGATGGCAAAGTTTTATTTTCCTGGACTTGCGGAGATGCCGAGCGAGGCGCTCAGGTTTCAGAAGTATGGATAATTAAGAAGTAAAGTAGATTATACCATGATTTAAACTCTTTTAGATTTAAGCTCTCTGCTTAAAACCTTAATTTCAAAAAAATGCTGGTCCTAAAAATAACTGACAAGCCTCTTTCTTGTCCTAAAACCAACAAAAAAATACCGTACCTGTATCTATCTATTACGCATGCTAATTTTTAAGCACATCTGGTTTGGGCACGTATAATATGTTTGGCTTTTACCAGCTGGTTTTTTACCGTGTTCTTAGAAATATTCATCATACTGGCTATTTCTTCATACGATTTCCCTTCTTCAAAATTTAAATGAATAATTTTTTTCCTTTTCTCCGTAAGCCCGTTTATCGCATATTTAATTAAGGAAATCCGCTCATTTTTTAAATCAGGCTCGGTGCTGTTCTGGTATTCAATAACATTTTGCCAATATTGCTCCTTTATAATTTCATTCCTTTTTATTCTCTTCAAATAATCATAAACCCTGTTTCTAATTATTGTAAATAAATAAGAATTAAAATTTAACTCCGGATTAATACTATCCTTTTTCTCCCAAATTTTAATAAAAACCTCCTGAATCAGATTTTCGGATTCCTCCCAATTATTAATGATTGAGTTGCAAAACTTAATGGCTGGCATTTTGAAGTTGTGATAAAGTTCGTTGTAAGCGCTTATGTCTCCATCCTTTACCTGTACTAATAAATCTTTTTTCATCTTTAAAAATTTAATAATTAAAAAATTACCAATTGTGGTTATAGATATTTAAGTCTGGATTCACCTTCATTTTTAATAGTCATCAGAAATTGACTAAATCAATTATTCGATAAAATTATCTGATTAATAAGGAAAGTATGTGCGCATAATGCGTATTAAAATTCTTAATTTGCGCATAATCTGTTTATAGTGATTTTGGCTGCTACTTCAATAAAGTAAAATATCAATGAGCACAGGGGGTGGCTCAGCGAAAGAAAGGGTTACGATAAAATAGTACCAGGAATACAATTAAAAGTGAAAAGATGATAATGAATAATCCCCCCATAATATTAATAAGGTCTACTATTTTATCCTCTTTTAAACACGAGGGTCCAATTGCAAAGCATTAAAAAATCTGTAATAGATAGCCCATAATTTAGGATGAAAAGTATTCCAATAAACGGAGCTTAAATCACATTTTTTGGATTATATATGAATATTAAAAAGTTTACAACTCTTTTATTTTTTGTTTGCCTTATATCAATCAGCAAGGGAGCCTCTATCGACATTTCCAAAGCCAGTATAATTATTTCGAATGACATTAAGCCAAAGGTCAGGCAGTCAGCTGTTCGAATTCTCCAGGAAGAAATTTCCCAAAGAAGCGGGATGCGTTGGAAAGAAATTAGCCAATGGAAAGATTCAAAGCAATATACCATTGCTTTAGTGCTGGCTTCAACAGAAAATCTGGATGATAAAACTCCTCCTGCAAGAGACGGCAAGAAATTCCCGGAAAATCAGCCAGAGGGCTTTAGAATTTTACTTGAAAATAAAACGATATGGATTATTGGTGCTGATTCTAGAGCAGTAATATTTGGAATAGGTGAATTATTGCGTCATTCCACCATGAAATCCGGAAAGTTCCTTATCGATGAAAATCTGGATATTTCAACTTCTCCTCAATATTCGCTAAGGGGCCATCAAATTGGATACAGAAATACAGCCAATTCCTATGATGCCTGGAGTGTGGAACAATATGATCAGTATATCCGGGACCTGGTTCTTTTTGGTACAAATGCTATAGAAAATATTCCTCCCCTAGGTAAGGATAAGAGCCCTCATTTCAAAATTTCCAGGGAGGAAATGAACATTAAAATGAGCGAGATTTGTGATGCCTATGATATTGAATATTGGGTTTGGACTCCGGCAACAGTAGATTTGAAGGAACCTGATTTATATCAGGCACAATTGAAATTGCATGAAGCCAATTATAAAGAAGTACCCCGACTAGATAATGTATTTTTCCCTGGTGGCGATCCGGGACATAATCATCCCAGAGAAGTGATGCCATTCCTCAAAGAGCTTCATAGCAAACTTATACAATACCATCCTGAGGCCGGAATTTGGATTTCACTTCAGGGATTCAGCCAGGAACAAATTGATTACTTTTACCAATACCTTGACTTACATAAACCCACATGGCTGCGTGGGGTGGTTTCTGGCCCCAGTAGCCCTTCTATTTCCGAAACAAGGTACCGGTTGCCAAAACAGTACAAACACAGGCATTATCCTGACATTACCCACAATGTCAGGTGTGATTATCCTGCGCTCAATTTCGACCAGGCCTTTGCCCTAACCATAGGTAGAGAAGGTATCAATCCTCAACCTGTTTATTACGGAAAGGTTCATGCTAAATATGCTCCATTCACCGATGGATTTGTTTCTTATTCCGATGGTTGCCATGATGATGTCAATAAAATAATCTGGAGCCAGCGCGGATGGGATCCCGACAAAAACATTCAGGCTATTTTAAAAGAATACTCCAAATTTTTCTTTTTACCTGAACTGGAAGAAAAAGCTTCAGATGGAATCCTTGGGCTTGAAAAAAACTGGGATGGACCCATACTGGAAAACGGTAATATTGGCATTACCATGAATTTCTGGAAAAATCTGGAGAAAGAATACCCTCAACTTTCAAAAAACTGGAGATGGCAAATGCTTGTTCTCCGTGCCTATTATGATGATTATGTGGCCAAAAGAAAAATCAACGAATCAAATTTGGAAAAGAAAGCTAACAAAATCTTATTGTCAGTTGATGAAATTGGCGCTACAGCTGCTATGAAAGAAGCATTGGAGATCGTAAATAAGGCAGATAATGAGCCAATTGAAACAGAGAATAGGCAAAAAATAGAAACATATTGTAAAATGCTCTTTGAGTCTATTGGCCTACAAACCAGTGTGGAAAAATATCAGGGAAGTGGGGCACAAAGAGGTTGTATACTGGATTTTGTAGATTATCCTTTGAACAATAGATGGTGGTTGTCTGATCAGTTTGATTCAATTCATAACTTAAGTTCAGAGGCTGAAAAAGCTACTAAAATAAAAAATATTGCCAATTGGGAAAATCCTGGTCCGGGAGGTTATTATGATGATGTTTCAAATGTAGCCAACAGTCCTCATGTCACCACCACTGTTTATGATGCAGTTGATTTTGGATGGTGGGATGGTGGATTATGTCGGTGGAGACTTTCCTCTCAGGTATATCAAAATGACCCCATTTTAGAATATGAAGACCTTGATCCCAATGGCCGCTACATGGTTAGAGTGGCGGGTTATGGAGATGCCCTTATTCGTGTGGATGGTGTACGGCTTGATCCTTTGGTTTATCACAAAGAAATAGAAGGATTCAAAGAATTTATAGTTCCCAAACATGTAGTTGGTGATGGAACCTTAACCATAACTTTCGACCGCCCGGAAGAATCCCATCTGAACTGGAGAAATCAGTCAAGGGTATCGGATGTTTGGCTAATCAAAAAATAAAAAAACAAGATAGGGAAAAGCTGAAAAATGAAAAAAATACTATTAATTATCCCGGTTATTACCTTTCTTTTTTGTTCTTGTTCGGAGGAAAAAAAGGAAGAGAAAGTAAGCCAGCCTGTTTATCAGGATGTGCCTTATTTACAGGATTATGCCATAAAGTTTACAGGAAATGAGGAAGGTACGGAGTATAAAAAAGTTTTTACCGACCGGAATGAAATCATTCAGGTGTTAACAACTGAGGGTATTTTCAGGCCAATTAACGGACACTTTCAATTTCCAGGAAAACTGGAAAGAGATATCACTTATATTCCAATGGTCGATAAAAAAGTCAGGGATATAATCGTGTACCAGAACCAGTTTGTTTATTTGAATGAGGAGGCGGTTTTCAGTAATGCCTGGGCCGGAAAGTTATTTTTAAGACACCAGCTGGAAAATGCCTCAATTATGGAAGGAGGGAATGATTTTTCTTTTTTGGTAGCCTATGAAAAAGCTTACACTGTTTTCAAAGATTCAGAAGCCGTTTTCTCAGGTGAACTGGAGGAAAAAATACTGGATATTCAATTCAATCCGGAAAGTGAAAATTATTTTATTCTAACAACATCAGGAATTTATTCAGTAAGCCAAAAAGGCGGTAAAGAAAACAAAGTATACACGGGGGGAAATTTAACTTCTTTTGATTTAATTACAGAAAACAAAATAGCGGTAGGAACCAAAAATGGCTATTTATTAATCAAAACTTCCGGAGAAGTGGTTCAGCCTGTTAATGAAAAATTACCATGGACTGAAATCACAGCAGTGAAAGAAATTGAAGGGAACCTGTGGTTTGGATCTACAAAAGGAGCTTTTATGCTAAAAAAAGATGGCAAATTCAACTATTATTACGGAGAAAGATGGTTACCGGGAGAAGTTGTAAAACATATTTCCTCAGGTCCGGAAAACTCTGTACTCATTTTAACAGATAAAGGATTAGGCCAGATTTGTTTTAAAGCCATGACCCTGGAAGACAAGGCCATGGCATTTGAAAAGCAGGTGAGACAACGGCATATCCGGTATGGGATTAACAGTAATGTAACAGATTTGAAAAATCATGATTTGTCAACCGCTCAAAACAGGGTGGCAGAAAGTGATAATCTCTGGACATCCATGTATTTGGGTAGTCAACTCTTTCGGTATTTGGCTACAGATTCGGAGGAGGCCAGACAAAATTGCTATGAAGCCTTTGAAGCCATGGAAAGGTTACATCAGATTAACAATATCCCCGGTCTTTTTGGAAGAACTATTGAGCGAAGTGGATATAATGAATTCAAAAAATCTTATCGGTCTTATGTGGAAAAATACTGGTATGAAGGCTATAACAATGAAATAAGCTGGAATCATTCCGATGACCCGGAATGGGACTGGAAAGCTTCCGCCAGTAGCGATCAGACAGTAGGACAAATGTTTGCCCTGATCCTTATTGCCGAATACATTGAGGAGGAAGATTGGAGAAATCGGGCCATCACACTGTTGGATGATCTGATGGGTTATATCGTGGAAAATAATTATATGCTGGTGGATGTGAATGGGAAACCCTCTCTTTGGGGACGCTGGAATCCTGAATATGTCAACCGCTTTCCAACAATGGTAGGAGATAGAAAAGTATATTCCTCCAATTTAATAGCCTTTTTACAAGCCGCCTATAAATTTACTAAAAAGGAGATTTACAAAGAAAAAGCCTTCGAACTGATGGAGGAACACGGATATTTGGAGAATCTTTCCCGGTCATTTAAACAAGTTGGAACTGCTCCGGCTACTTCCGATAATTGGAGTAAGATGCTTTCTGAAGAATGGAACCACAGCGATGATGAAATGTATTTCTTAGCTTATTGGGGGCTGCATCCCTATGCTTTTAACGATTCCCTGAAGGTTATTTATCAAGAAGCGATAAAAGATCACTGGGAATTTGAACGTCCGGAAAAAAATTCACTTTGGAATTTTTGCTATGCCATGACTGGAGCTGAAAACTTTGATCTTGAAGAATCTATTTGGCATTTAAAAGAATTTCCTCTGGATATGATTGAATATAAAACAGTCAATAGCCATCGAAAAGATATTGAATTGATAGAACCTGGATTCAGGGGGCAAATTACCAGGGAAGTGTTACCACCAGATGAACGTCCTGAGCTAAAACACAATAGAAATCTGTTTAAACTGGATGCTGGTGATCGACATGCCGAATTGAGTGCCGGAGATACTTATCTGTTGCCCTATTGGATGGGACGATTTCTTGGGGTGATCAGTCCACCTGTTAATATGCCTGCAATTGAAAATTAAACCCAGGTATTTAAAAATTCAGTTGTATGGCCTGAGCAACTCACTTGGGACCGTTTGCATAAGACAAACCCGTTTTGTCATGAATGTAAATATTTGATTATCAGAAATTAATCATTTTTTTTATTTAACAATATCCGGCCTTAGACAAATTTTTTGTCAGCCATTTAAAAGAGAAAATGGTTGATTTTTTATTAGAAAATCAGAAAAGAGTAGCCTGAAAAAAAAAATGAGAGTACTTACATAAAAGCAATTACAAAACAAGATTAAGGTAGGATGAGAAAAATAATATATGCCACACTTACAGCAATCAGTATTTTTTTAATACAATGCACCCCTTCTCCGAATCGGGAGCAACAAGAAACCAATGCCCAGCCTGTTCATCAGGATGTGCCTTATAAACAGGATTTTAGCATAAAATACTATAAAACTTCTGAGGACGAGGCGTATTCTAAGGCCTTCATGGACCGCAACGGTGTTATTCAGGTTTTATCCAATAAGGGATTAATGAGGACCTATGATGGGCAATTTTTGTATCCAGGGGAATTAATTCTGGATCGTACTTACAGACCATTAACAGATAAAAATATTAGTGCCATTACCAATATTGATGATCAATTTGTTTATCTGGATGATAAGGCTGTGTTAAGTAATGCCTGGGCAGGTAGACTTTTTATCAAGCACGGACTAAAGAATGCAAAGATTTTTGATGGTTCTGAAAAGCTAGAATTTTTAATTAGTGATGGGAAATCACTGGAATATCTTGGAGAAGGTAAAGTATTGTGGAAAGGTGCCATGAAGGGAAGTGAAATACTTAAAGCCATTCGCTTCGATGAAAACTCCAAGACCTTTTGGTTGATGAGTGAAAATACAATTAGCAAGGTTTTGCCATCCAATAAAAACATTGAGACCGTATTTTCAGGAAAGGGATTTACTTCATTTGCGATTACTAACAATAAAATTGTAATTGGAACAAAGGAAGGGTATCTGGAAGTAGACAAATCGTCTGGTAAACAAATTGGTAATCTTTATACAAAATTACCATGGACAGAGATCACTGCTATTGAAGAAATTGATGGAAATTTGTGGTTTGGCTCTACTAAAGGGGCATTCATGCTAAGAAATGATGGTAAATTCAATTACTACTACGGGGAGCGTTGGTTACCTGGAAATGAAGTTATTCAAATTTCTCAGGCATTTGACGAATCTGTATTGGTGCTTACCAGTCAGGGACTTGGTCAGATAGTTTTTAAGGAAATGACTTTGCATGAAAAGGCCATATTCTTCGAAAAACAAGTAAGAGATCGTCATATCAGACTTGGTTTTAATGCGGAGCTTAGGGATATGGAAAAGGGAAATTTAGCTTCTGGCAGATTGAAAGATTCAGACAATGATGGGTTGTGGACTTCCATGTACCTGGGTGGACAGATCTTTAGGTATGCAGTAACCAAATCTCCTGAAGCCTTGAGAAACTGCCAGGAATCATTGGAAGCTATGGAACGGTTATATGACATAAATCCAGTACCAGGTTTTCCCTCCAGATCATTTGAAAGAAGTGGATATATTGAACATCTGGGTAATCCGGAAAGGTGGCTGCATACTAATGATCCAGAGTGGGATTGGAAATCTACCACCAGTAGCGATGAGGCTATCGGTCATATTTTTGCCTTTGGCGTAATGGCTGAACTTATTGATGACGAGGATATGAAAACCCGGGCGATCACCCTTATCGATACCCTAATGAGCCATGTCGTAAAGAATGATATGTATATGGTTGATCATGATGGAAAGCCAACTACCTGGGGAAGATGGAATCCTGAATATGTAAATGCCAGACCGAAGATGGTAGGTGATAGAAAAATCAATGCTTCCAACATTGTAGGGATGTTGCAAACAGCTTATCACTTTACAGGAAAAGAGAAATATAAAGAAACTGCCTTTGAATTAATGGATGAACACGGTTATCTGGAAAACCTGATGCGTCCCATGAGTGAGATTGGAAAAGCTCCGGAAGATGCTGACGATTGGAGTAAAATGCTTTCAGAAAGCTGGAATCATTCTGATGATGAAATGTATTTTGTCGGTTACTGGGGATTGTATAGATATGCCTTCAACGATTCACTCAAACAAATGTACAAAGAGACCATTATTGATCACTGGGAAGCTGAGCGGCCTGAAAAAGAAGGGGCATGGAATATTATGACTGCCCTGACAGGAACTGAAGAATTTGACTTGGATGAGGCAATTTGGTATTTGCAGGAACATCCATTGGATTTAATTGACTGGGAGATCATGAATAGCCATAGAAAGGATATTGAATTTATGGAACCCAATTTCAGGGAACAAACCATTACTGAGGTTTTACCTCCTGATGAAAGGCCTATCCAAAGACATAATGGAAACATGTTTAGACTGGATAGGGACAAAGGAAATGGTGTTTCAGAGCATAGTGCCGGTGATATATGGCTATTACCCTATTGGATGGGCAGATACCTTGGAGTGATTAGTGCTCCTGTGAGTGAAACCTCTCCGGTAAATTAAAATAAAGGTAAAGATTTTTTTATACCAATTATTATATGGCTTTAAGTCTTTCCTATTTATTGAAACTCTTTAAGTGGGAAAATGAATTGTGAGGAAGAATTTAGTGAGGTTTAAAATTGCCCTGATTAGTTGCAAATGTCTATGAATGCATTTGCCCGGATTAGGTCCTCGCTTTAAAATTAAATTTTAATAGTCCGGTCTTCGGAATGATTAAAGTTTTACCTAGCCTATGGGAAGGAGGGAATTCCAGGAAAGGAGTTGCGCATCTTTTCCTGGTTATCTCTAACCATATTTTTATTTGAAAAATCCCTGAACATTTTGTTCAGGGATTTTTTTATGGAAAACCTTTGGTTAACCAGGGAGAGTTATACAGTAAAAATGGTTTATATAAAAATTCTCAAGGGTAAGAAAAGTTGAACCAGAATGCCCAACAGTTTAACAAAACAGGTAGGAGAATTTGAGTTAGACTTAGGCCGATGCATAATAATTGCTTAAACTAATATAACACCATAAAAAACATCACCGGTCATTTACTTCAGGTTGGGTTGAATTATATGGTGTATAAAATAATTCCTTGCTCTGGTGCGATTAGCAGAGAGTATGGCCAAACGAAATAAGTAAGGTATCAGTAGGCTAACGAGCTGATGATCAGAACCAAAATCCCGTTGCTTATTTAATGTGTGTGGTACTCAAGTTACCACAATAAATATTAAAGTTTGATAAATATTTTCCTTTTATATAAAATTATAGCAGGAATGAAAACAATACACACATATGTGAGAGAATAAAGCATACTGGCAAATTTCTCCCCTACTCCCACTCCAGTAAGGACATTAAAGAAATGCATATTCAATGAGGTTCCGCCCAATTCCATACTATAAAAAATAGCCGCCAGCACATCTCCCAAAACATAAACAGTTATGGCATTGGCTCCAAAAATAATCCCCGGTTTGGTCCCATAAGTATAACCTTGCATATCTACCAAAAAGTAAAAAACTCCTAAAGCCAGAAAGGCAAAACCTGAAGTAACCAACACAAATGAACTTGTCCAGATATTTTCATTTACTGGGAAAGTTAATCCCCAAAGATACCCTGCAATTGCCATAAAAAATCCGATAACCATGAGTTGGATGACTTTCATTTCCCTGGTCCTGTTACTCAACATGAGTGCTCCGGCAAGCATCCCGGTAATTCCGGAAACAATAGAGGGAAAGGTACTTAAAATGCCTTCAGGATCCCAGGTGCCCTGCCACATCTTTCCGGGTAAATACTGGCTATCAATCCAGGCTGCTAGATTTACTCCAGGTTCTAACATTACTTTTCCAACCCCGGGCGTGGGAATTAAAGTCATGGCCAGCCAATAGGCCACCAAAGTACCTCCTCCTATCCAAACCTGTTTTTTCCAGTCCGTATTTAAATACATGAAAGCACAAACCAAAAAAACAATAGCAATTCTGGGTAACGTACCCGTCCAACGCAACTCAGCAAAATTGAAATCCCACAATAAATTCAAAATTATGCCAATGGCAAATATCTTAAAAGAACGAATAATAATTTTCTGATACATGTCGGTTTTAGGAGTACCTTTATCCAGTCTTCTTGAATAAGCCAATGCAATTGAAACACCCACAATAAATAAAAAAAACGGAGCAATTATATCTGTTGGCGTAAGCCCATTCCAGACAGTATGTTTCAAGGGAGCAAAGACATGATGCTCATTTCCCGGGAAATTTACAAGGATCATTGCAGCGATGGTAAACCCTCTCATGGCATCAAGGGAAATGAGCCGGTTTACCTGTGTAGAGGACTTCTGAGCAGGTGCATTTATGATTTGAGTTGACATTTTTTTTTCTTTTGATTTATTACTATGCTATAATTAATATACTGCTTTCCTATCGGGATGTACTAATGGAAAGGTGTTTTTTATAACTATTCCCCAGAAGAGAGTTTTCCCTACAAATTTTGAATTGCTGAATTTGTACAAAGAATTAAATATTACTTCGAATTTTACAATAACGCTTTTTAAATTAAATAAGAAATATTATTTCGTAATATTTTCATATCACCAATTAAGATGTTAATATGCTGGCTTTTAGTCTTTTGTATATTGAAAGGATATATTCTCTATGAAAGGCTTTTAGAGCATTTACTTTAATTAACAAAGGAAAACACTATTTATAAAGTAGTTTTCCAGATATTTGGTGATAATTACACAATACTTAATGGTACTACTCAATTAGAAAATATCAGAAAAAAGTTAAAAAAGTTAAAATTTTGATTTGAGATTAATTCAAAATGACTTTTTGAAAAAGCATAAAGTAAGGTTTATACAAAACCCTGAGAGGATTTCAAAAAAGCTAACCTTAGCACTTTATGCAGCACTAAAAAATTTGAGTAGTAAGGGTAAAATTTTCTTTCAACCAATTTACTATTTACCAGGCCTTATGAATCTGAAATTTTTTCTTGTAATAGCTATACTATGTCTAGTAAACTCACTTTCATTTTCGCAAAAAAGAACTGCGTACCGCTCTGATGCAGCTAATAAGAAAGTAAACCAGGCTAATTATCTGATTGAGGACGGACGAGGAAACATTACGTTTATCCGCTTTAATAAAAATACTCCCCTATCACAAATTTCAGATTATAAACGTTCTTTTCATCTTCAAAAGGAAAGTGATTTAACTCTGAAAAAAGAGTACGTAGATGAATTAGGTATTAAACATATCAAATACGAGCAGACCTACAATGGAATTAGAATAGTGGGTAGCGAAATTGTTTTGCATTGCAAAGGTGATTTTGTGACAAAAGCTAATGGAAAGCTTGTAGATACTTTAAATATCAATACAACACCTAATTTTTCCGAAAAAGATGCGCTAAATATTGCCCTACAAGCTATAGAGGCGAAAGTTTACAAATGGCAGGTAAAAGGAGAAGAGTTATTGCTTCAAAAAATCAGTAAAGATCAAAATGCCACATTTTATCCAAATGCCGAACTTGTAATTACCTCAAAAAAATATAGTTCAGAAACTCCTTACCAATTAGCTTATCTTTTTGATGTACATACCATTGAACCGTTAAGTAGAATTCGGATAGAAATAGATGCCCATACCGGGGAAATTATTAATCAATATGATCAACTTCATCATACTACCATAAATGGAACTGGAGAATCATTGTACAATGATAAGGTAAATCTCAAACTAGATTTTGATGGAACTTCTTATAAGCTAAGGGATTATACACGAGGGGATGGCATTTTTACATATGATCTAAATAATGGAACAAATTATGCTGCAGCAAAACTTTTTTCAGAAAATGATAACTACATTAATGAAACCGAAAATCACGCAGGTGTAAGTGCACATTTTGGATCGGCAGCTACATACGATTATTACTACAATAATTTTGGGAGAAACAGTTTTGATGATAAAGGTTCTGCAATCAACTCATATGTACATTACAGTACAAACTATTTTAATGCATTTTGGAATGGTTCAGTTATGACATATGGTGATGGTAATGGGGTTACAACCACCCCATTGGTAACACTCGATATTGTTGGTCATGAAATTACACATGCAGTTACGGAATATAGTGCTGGTTTAATTTATGCATATGAATCAGGCGCATTAAATGAGTCTTTTAGCGATATTTTTGGCCAATCAGTAGAATTTGAAACTTCACCTGAAATAGCAAGCTGGAATTTAGGTGATCAAGTATATGTAAATGGCACCAGTATGATCAGGTCCATGAGTAACCCAAAATCCCAAGGCGACCCTGATACCTATAAAGGTAATTATTGGGTGAATGGTAATGCAGTTCATACTAATAGTGGTGTGATGAATTACTGGTATTATCTTTTGGTAGAAGGTGGTACTGGTACAAATGATAAAGGATTTGAATATGAAGTTAACGGCATAGGTCTGAATGATGCACAGCAGATAGCCTATCGAAACCTCACTGTTTATTTGACAGAAAATTCACAGTATATGGATGCAAGAGTAGGTGCAGAAGAAGCTGCAGTTGATTTATTTGGGGAAAATAGTGTACAACATTTAGCTGTGGTAGACGCCTGGAATGCAGTTGGCGTTCCTACAGCTGAGCCTCTTCTAATTGTAACTAATGAATTAGACTTTGGAGATATACCTGTTGGATTGACTCAGGACTTGGAACTTATGATCACAAATCAAGGAAATGCTATACTCAACATATCTTCAATTTCTGTTGATAATCCTGATTTTAGCCTATCGGAAAGTTCACTAAATCTAGAAGCTTCTAAATCCGCAAGCATAACCGTGTCCTTTACTCCTACTGTTGAAAGCTCTCATACTGGAAAAATTACCATAAAAAGCAATGGAGGAGATGAAATAGTCAATTTGTTAGCTGTAGGAGTACCACCCCCAGTGATGGTGGTTAACCCTAAAAGCTTTTCCGAATCATTGTATACAGGGGAGACCGCTACACAAAGCTTGACTATTGATAACAGTAGTGGAGGGAGTGACCTGGAGTTATCAATAAGTATAATAAGCGATACTTCTAAAGTCGGTTTAGTTAAGTCAATAAAGCAATATGGAGATCTTGGAGGAGAAAGCTTTCAAAGTGTAACAAGTGAGCTTACATCAATTAGTCCATCATTTACTGGGGATCAGTTATCTTTTAATATAAGTACCTATGGAGAGATTATGCCATATCAGTATCCAATTGGTACTGAACACCTTCTTCAGGGTTCGTATATTTCAGGATATACAATAGTATATGAAATGGAGGGAACAAATTACATTTCTGTTGCTGGTTATAATTATAGAACGAATATAACTCCTGTCTCTTACACTGAAATCGTAAATAATGAGACTCAACTCATCGTGGAAGTAGTCACTCGGACATCCAATGGAGTTTTGGAAATTACCAGAAGGTTTACCCATGATAAATCGAGTAGTTATATTAAAATCAGCACAACTCTTTCAAACATCTCAGGCAAAACGCTCCTGAATGTAGTACTCAAGAGTTTTGCAGATTGGGATGTTGAAGGAGAAAGTGGTGATGATAATTGGAGTATAGACCCTAAATCAGGTTTCGTTTATGCCTTTAATTCTACTTATCATTCCTTAGTTTCAAATCAGGCACCCGATTTTCAAGATATTGATGGTTGGGATGACTATCGTAGAAGATTAACTGATGAGAATGTGTATGGCGTAGTAAATAGTTTTGATGGCTTGCAAGTCCTTCACTTTGAGCTAGGTAATCTGGGTGTAGGAGGTTCCAAAGATCTTACCACAGCTTACCTGAGTGGTAATTCTTTGGATGATTTACTAGACCAACTGGGTAATGTATCTAATACATGGCTTTCAGTTGAAGAAAGTACGATTACCATCCCGTCAGGCACAAGTAGAGAGGTGGCAGTAACTTTTGATGCATCAAGATTGAATGGAGGCACTTACTCAGCATCTTTGGCATTAGAAAGTAATGATCCCTTAAATCCATCGGTTGCAATACCTGTCACATTAGAAGTAACGGGAGCACCAGATATTGAGGTAAGTTTATTAAACATTGATTTTGGATCTCATTTTATAGGTGCAGTTGCCAAAGATTCATTACTTGTTTCAAATAAAGGAACAGATACTTTATCGATTTCTGCTATTTCAGTTTCTGATGCTGATTTTTCAATTGAAGAGGGGTTTCCTACTACACTATCACCGGGGGAAGAAGCTTATTTAAACCTTCATTATTCTCCGACTATTGCAGATTCCTTAAATGCAACTTTAACAATAGAAAGTGATGATACAGATGAAGGAGCCGTGATAGTCAATTTGACAGGTAAAGGAGTTGCTTCCCCAGAAATAACCGTTAATCAAGAGCACTTATCAGAGTCATTGTATAAAGGAGAAACCACAACCCAAATCCTGAATATTGACAATACTAACGGGGGGAGTGATTTACAGGTTGAAATTAAAATTAGCCATCAAGATACTTTTAGTTATTCTTTTACCCCAAGCAACTTGATTTCAGTAGAGAGTTCATCAACTTCAAATAGTTTTGTAAGTATAGTTCCTCAAAAGGTTGAAGATGACATAGTAAATGTTTTAGTGATTCAGAATGGATCGGCATGGGGCGTAAATATTTCTCAATTTATAGGAACTCATTTTAATCTTCAGGCATCAGTGATTGGTTATGGAGGCATTGAAAGTGAGGATTTTAGTAAATATGATTTGATTATAACTTCTGGAGCCCAATCTAATTTTTATTATCAGGCTATTTCAAATTATAAAGATAAATTTGAAGAGTTTGCTCAAGCTGGAGGCTGCATTGTTTATCTACTTGCAACTCAAGGAAGTAATGTATCTATTGTCGGAGATGTGGAAGTTTTATACGGAAATCAAGAAAGAGTAAATTTAATTGTTGACGAAGATCACCCAATCGTAAAAGATATGGATACAGCAATAAATGGGAGTTATGCTAACCATGGTTATCTCACTAATTTACCTTTTGATTCAGATACTTTAATTTCTACTCAATCAAGCAAAGATCCAACATTAGCAGTATATAAATATGGAGCAGGACTTGTTCTTGCTACAGGAGTCACTGTGGAACATTTGTATAATTATAATTCGGTACCTCTTTTAGGTAATATCATGCAGTTTGCGCTTAATAATCTGCCTAAAAATTGGCTTTCAGTTGAAGAGAAAAGGATTACTGTTCCTTCAGGATCAAATAGAAAAGTAGTTGTTTCTTTCGATGCAACTGAGTTAGAAAATGGCACTTACCTATCATCTTTAATATTAGAAAGTAATGATCCTATAAATCCTTCTATAACCTTACCTGTATCACTTGAAGTCAAAGAAAGAGGACCAGAAATAGAAGTAAACAAAGTAAGTATTGATCTAGGCACACATGATATAGGAACTTTTTTAAAAGATACTATATTAATCTCCAACAAAGGAACTGATACTTTATGGATATCTGATGTTTCGTTTTCAGATTCTGATTTTTCAATAGAAGGCCCCCCCCCCGTTTATCTGTCTCCAGGAGCTGAGACCTATTTAATCATCCGCTGTTCTGCTCAAAAATTAGGGCTCTCTAATTCAATATTAACCATTGTAAGTAATGATAAGGATGAAAAGGAATTTCTTGTGGATTTAACCATTACAATAAAAGAAGCCATTACTCCGGAAGCACCTACAGGGCTTTTAGCGGAACCTGTTTCTCAAACACAGGTAGACCTATTATGGGATACAGTAGCTCATGCGGAAGCTTATGACGTTTTAAGCTCTGATAGTGAGTTGGGACCATTTACCATTTTAGCTACAGTCTATGCTCCAAATACATTTTTCTCACATTCAGGACTTAGCCCTAATCAAACAATATTTTATCAGGTTAGGGCTAAATTTAAGGGGAAAATTTCCCCTGTGAATACCACAAGCATTACTACTTTGGCAACTGAAATAGATGCCCCTACAGGTTTTACAGTATCAGAATTGGGTCTAACAAAGAACCAATTAACCTGGAATGCTCCATCAAAAGAAATTGATGGATACATACTTGAAATGGCAGAAGCTGAAGCAGGTCCATTTACTGTAATTGCAGAACCAAAAGCAAATGCGACTTCATATAATCATACTGGATTAATTGTCGGACAGATCAATTTCTATCGTCTTAAAGCCAGATCGGGTGCACAAGAATCTGAATATACCCCAGTTGTAAGTTTTGTGACAAGCACTGATGAATTGACAAACAGCGTATTGAGGGTTTATCCAAACCCCACCAATAATGGCAAAATCATATTAGATATTGGAAGTGATGTCTTAAGTAATGTAACAATAACAATATTCACTTCCACAGGAACTACAGTGATTACTAAAACTTATGAAATGGTAAATGGATCAATTTCTATTGACCTTGGTAAAAATAATAAAGGAATGTTCCTCATGAATATGATATCAGATAAATTCATAGCCACCAGAAAGATAATAATTCAATAGTACTTCTTTTATGCCTGTGTGGTAACTTTCAGGGTGGGATATATTAGGTTGGATATTCCGGAGAATTAAAATTTACGAGAAAAAATATTGTTTGGACAAGGAAAAATTTTCAAATAAATACCAAGGAGGTACAGCTTATTTCTGTCCTAATTCTTATGTCACAAATTTAGCGGATGGGGCCACAAATGATAGTATTGGAAATGCTTTATTTGGGACAATAACTTTTAAGAATGGGGTCGGAGAAAAATAATTGTCTTAACACAGATTTAGCCTGAGGTTCCTAAATGGCTAAATTTTGTATTTAAATAAGATAGCTTCTGGTTTATTTTTAGTTAAATATCTGTTTAACTAAAAAAGCTTTAGACTCACAAACTTTTGAGACACTACCCTATTTACCCACTATTAAGATAAAAATTCTGTTTTTTCTGGGAAATAATTCTAAAGACTTGTAGTCTCTTTTAGAATTATCTCCGTATTAAGGCTGCAACTAATTAATAGAAAATTTAGATATTTTTATGAAAATCGGAGCAGATCTGGGTGGAACCAACTTTAGAGCTTGTTTGATAAATGATCAGCAAATTATTAAAAGCAATAAAATTCCTTTGGAAAACAAGGAAAGCTTTGACAGTACTATTGAACAAATCATCAATCTCATCAAAACGATTAATGGAAAGGATGTGGCTGGTATTGGGATAGGTGTACCTTCCGTAGTGGACACTGAAAAGGGAATAGTTTATGACGTGGTGAATATCCCTTCCTGGAAGGAAGTTTTATTAAAAGATATATTGGAAAATGAGTTTCACATTCCAGTTTATATCAACAATGATGTGAACTGTTTTGTACTTGGTGAAAAGTACTTTGGTGTTGGAAAAAATTACAAGAATATCGTAGGTATCACGATTGGAACAGGTATTGGTGCAGGTATAATCCTGGATAATAAACTATATAGCGGAACCAATTGTGGTGCCGGAGAATTTGGTTATTTCCCCTACCTCAATCACGATCTTGAATATTATTGCAGTTCCAATTTTTTTGATAAGGAATATGGTACTACTGCCTATAATCTATTTCTGAAAGCAGAAAAAAATGATGCCCAGGCGCTTTCTGTATGGAATGAATTCGGCCATCATTTAGGGATAGCTCTCAAATCAGTAATGTATGCTTATGATCCGGAGATAATCATTTTAGGTGGATCAATTTCCAGTGCTTTCAAGTTTTTTGAAGCTTCAATGCTCAGTGCTTTAAAAGACAACCATTTCCCAAAATCTATAGAAAGGCTCAAAATCTGTGTTTCACAGATTGACAATGTTTCTATGCTGGGAGCTGCCTCTCTTGTAGACCAGCCTAATTAAAAGATGGTTCGATTGCTAAAAGAGGTTTTAAGCCAGGCACCTGAAAAAAGCTAATCCAGGTGCTTAAATTTTATTTTTAATCAAAATCAGCATTTTTCAAATAATTATAAGATACAATTTCCAATGAAAAGAAATTACCTGATTGTTTTCTTAATACTGCTTACTTTTTTTGTCATATCATTCCTTACCAATATTCTGGGGGCTTTAAATCCTAATGTTTCAGCCAGTTATACCCTAACTGAAACAATGGCTGGATTTCTGCCATTTGCCTTTTTTATTGCCTATGGAATAATGTCCATTCCTTCAGGATTTCTTTTGGAAAAAATGGGGGAGAAAATAATGATGATGATCGCATTTGGTTGTGCATTTATCGGAGCCTGGATATTTGCTCAATTTCCCCAATTCAATGTTTATGTGATCTCTCTATTTACAATTGGCGCAGGAATGGCGGCCTTACAGGTGGTGGTTAATCCTTTGCTGAGAGTTGCCGGTGGTGAAGAGCACTTTGCCTTCAATTTGGTGTTGGCACAATTGGTATTTGGCCTGGCCTCCTTTGTCAGTCCGCAAATGTATACCTACCTGGTTACCAATATTGACCAGGGAAACACTGAAAAACCTTTTATTGGCTTATTATCAGACCTGGTACCTCAGGATTTATCATGGGTTTCAGTTTATTGGGCTTTTGCTTTAATGAGTTTTTTGATGATTCTAATCATCCTATTCATTAAATTTCCAAGGGTGGAACTACAGGACGATGAAAAAGTAGGCTCAAAGGAAAGTTATCTGGAGCTGTTTAAAAACAAATATGTGATTCTGTATTTCCTGGGCATTTTTGCCTATGTTGGCACAGAGCAGGGCATTTCTTATTGGATGTCAAAATTTCTAAGCAATTACCATGGTTTTGACCCCGATACAGTTGGAGCAGATGCGGTATCTTATTTCTGGGGATTAATGACCATAGGAGGAGTTTTGGGGCTGGTGCTTGTAAAACTTTTCGATAGCAAATTAGTGCTCAGGTGGTTCACCATTTTGGCAATTCTAAGCGTATTGGCAGGGCTTTTTGCCGGTCCAAATGTGG
This sequence comes from Flexithrix dorotheae DSM 6795, assembly GCF_000379765.1. Lineage (GTDB taxonomy): Bacteria > Bacteroidota > Bacteroidia > Cytophagales > Flammeovirgaceae > Flexithrix > Flexithrix dorotheae. Next base: position 4,117 of record NZ_KB903467.1, on the reverse strand, counting down.
CACTTTGGGCTTTACCCATATCAGGATTTTTCCTTTCGGTGATGTATCCTGTAATTGTTTCACTGGGATTAAATTCAGTTACCAAACACCATGGATCTTTTGCAGGTATCCTGATGAGTGGAATCGCAGGTGGAGCAGTAGTTCAAATTCTTATTGGCGGATTAAGCGACCTGTTTTCCCTGAAAATAGGGATGTTGCTTATTTTTATCACACTGGGTTATATCCTGAGTATTACTTTCTGGGCAAAACCCCTGGTTAAAAATAAGACTGTTAATAGCTTTAAAGATTTAATAAAAGCTTAATAATTAAAATTTAAGCGAATTCCCTGAAAGGACTGCAAATGTTATGTTACTGGAGTTTGCAGCAGGTCTTCACTCGGGAATGAGAAAATTTTTAAATGATTTCAACACTACAAATCAATGATTTACAAACAAAACACATTAAATAAATTCAAACAAACTTATCTGGTTGTGGCAATTGGATTAATGACCCTGATAAGTTCCTGTACTGAAACATCTACTGTCCATATTAAGGAAACTAAACTTACAGATGGCTGGCAAATTATTGCCGCAGCAGAAATAGAAGAGGATGGCAAACAACTGACTTCAGGAGAATCTCCATCAGGAAATTGGGTGGAAACTACCGTACCTACTACCATAATGGGAGCCCTCACTGATGCCGGGGTTTATAAAGATCCGTTTTTTGGAGATAATCTCGCCAAAATTCCAACCGAACCTTTTGAAAACCCATGGTGGTTCAAAAAAGAGTTTAACATAGATAATTTTCAATCGTCTCAGGAGGAACTAAGGCTTTTTATTGATGGCATAAATTATCGGGCCAATATCTGGTTAAACGGTCAGCAAATTGCTTCTCAGGATACTCTTTTTGGTGCTTTTAGACAGTTTGAAATCGATATTACCGATTTAGTTAAAGCTAATAACAGCCTTGCTTTTGAAATCATTCCGCCAAAAGCCAGAGATTTTTATATGGGATTTGTGGACTGGGCCCCTACTCCACCCGATAAGTATATGGGTATTTATAGAGAAGTTCGATTAAAAAGGACAGGAAAAGTGGCTTTGGATTTTCCATTTGTGCAAACGGATGTAGACACAAAAACCCTGAAAGAAGCCAGACTTAGCATAGGTGGAGAACTTACTAACTTTGGAAAAGAAGCCAAAGAAATCACCATCCAGGCAGCAATAGAAAATACCAGTATTTCAAAAAATATTAGCCTGAAGCCCAATGAACACATAGAATTTGCCCTTACTTCGGATGAGTTTGAAGAATTAATTTTCCAGAACCCAAGACTTTGGTGGCCAAATGGACTAGGAGATCCCAATATGTATGAACTTACATTAAAGGTTTTTGAGGGCAATACACAGGTGGATGAACAAACCGTAGATTTCGGAATAAGGTCTTTTGAAACCTATTTGAATGAAAAAGGTGTACGAGCTTACAAAGTAAATGGCAGGGATGTACTCCAAAAAAGTGGAGGTTGGGTTGATGATTTATTTTTAAGGTATATGCCTGAAAAAGATGCAGCTCAAATCCGCTATGTGAAAGAAATGAATATGAATGCCCTAAGATTTGAGGGGGTTTGGGGAAATAACCATCACATTTACGATTTGTGTGATCAAAACGGGATTTTGCTGATGGTGGGTTGGAGCTGCCAGTGGGAATGGCCTGATTACCTTGGTTTAGACCTTGTGATTGCAGAAGGTGATGAGAATTTGTCAATCGCAGAAGGTACAGAAATTTATGGTGTGAAAATTACAGAAGAAGAGGAAATCCTGCTATCTGATTACTTTAAGGACCAGGTAAAATGGTTAAGGAACCACCCTAGTATTTATTGTTGGGCAGTAGGAAGCGATGCCATGCCGAAACCTAGTCTTGAAAAACGTTACCAGCAAACCCTTGATGAACTCGATCCGGACAGATCTTTATTGGTATCTGCCGGGGAATTTACAAGTACCCTTTCAGGCCCATCTGGAATGAAAATGAATGGCCCTTATGAATATGTTCCTCCTGTTTATTGGTATGAAGACACTAAACTGGGAGGTGCTTTCGGGTACAATTCAGAAACCGGACCTGGCCCACAAATTCCCCCTGTAGAAAGCATCAAAAAGATGATTCCGGAAGATAAATTATGGCCCGCTATGAATGACATGTGGAACTACCATTCGGGACGAAAAGATTTTAATTCAGTGGCTGTTTACATGAAAGCCCTGGATAACAAATACGGAAAGCCTGAAAATCTTGACGAATTGGCACTAAAAGCCCAACTGATGAATTATGAAGCCATGCGACCAATGTTTGAGGCTTTTGTAGTTAATCGGGATGTTGCTACCGGTGTGGTGCAATGGATGCTCAACTCTCCATGGCCGGAATTTTACTGGCAGCTATACGATTATTATCTAATGCCAACCGGAGCTTATTTTGGGACACAGAAGGCAGGTCAGGCCGCTACCCTTATTTTCAACTATCATAATAATCAGATATATGCCAGCAATGATGCGATGAATGGCATTGAAAATTATCAGGCAGAAATAAAGCTTTATGATACCAATTCGAATGTAGTTTTTCAGGATAACAAGATGGTTTCTCTTGGTGAAAACGATTATAAATCTTTGCTTACCCTACCAGAATTGAAAGGGAAAAGGGAAGTATATTTTCTTGATTTGAAACTGAAAAATGCTTCTGGTAAACTTGTAGCCGATAATTTTTACTGGTTGGCCTCACAAAAAGACCTTATGGCCTGGGATCAGCATTTCTGGTTTTACACGCCACAAAAACAATATGCAGACTTTACAAAAATCAATGATTTGAAAAAGGTTGGCATTACAGTAGAAAAGGAAATTGTGAAACAGGGAGAGGAATGGGAAGTGAATGTTACCCTAAGTAACCCTTCAGAAAATCTTGCCTTCTTCCTGGAATTGAATGCAGTTAAAAAATCAAATGAAACTTCTATTTTACCGGTATTCTGGAGTGATAATTATATTTCCCTTCCTCCCGGAGAAAGCAAAACCATTAACCTGAAATTTTATGGTAAAGACCTTAGTAATGATGAGCTTCAGATCAATATTCAAGGTATAAACCTGAACAGTAAGATAAAGATTTAAATGCTGATGTAATCAATTAGCCAATCATTTTCGATCATAAAAACCAAGGACCTTTTAAGATAAGCAGCAATTAGTTAATCACTCTGCTGCCACTTAAAAGGTCCTTTTCTTATGGTCTGCTGTTTAGGAATTTCCCTGGTGCCACAGGAGCTAAACTCTTGTGAAAAGTGAGCCCCTGTTAATCAATTGCTTATCACCACCAAAGCATATGTATTCACTAGGACAGACTTTCTGCTAGTCGCACTAGAATTTGGGTCTTTTCGGACCTTCATATGGAGAAGCTCCAAAATTCTTGTTTCTTGGCTCAACAAGTAATAAAGACTTATCCGTAACTTCAGGAGCTTTAATAAACCCATAGTATCTGCCCATCCAGTAGTCCCGGATATAGCCGGTTGGTTCCATCACTCTTTTGCTGCCTGCTCCACCATCCAAAACTGTTGCCGGCCGACTTCCTCTCATCACAGCTGATTCTCTCGGAGAAATTGCTTTTACTGCGCCTTCATATGAAGTATATCCTTCTTCCACAAATAAATCATCTCTATGGGAATTCCTAAAATTGTGTTCGGTACAATCCAGCGTCCAGGCTCTCAGGTGCTTAATGCATTGCTCATTATCAAAATCATTATTGGTAAAATACCCATAATTAAAATTGAACCAGGGAATATGCTCCATCCGCTTCACTTCGTAGGTTCTTTCCAAACTTCTTAAAAGAAAAGATTTATACATTGGGTCATCCACATAACGCAAAATAGTGGCATAAGCTTCAAATGCAAGGTTATCATCCCAGGGGGCCAGGGTGGATGGAGGAAAAGTATTTTTCTGTCTTAAAGTATTGTTCAGGTATCCCCAATCTACCAATTGCTCGAATCCTTTTTTATATTTTTCATCACCAGAAACAGCATATGCGGCTTGTATAAATGCCAGGGCCTCCAACCCGTTTACACCACGATCATTATATCCATAAGGCCTGAGTAAATATTCAGGATTCCAACGTCCCC
>NZ_KB903466.1 GCF_000379765.1 Flexithrix dorotheae DSM 6795 | reverse complement strand
AAAAAAAAGATACTTACATGCCAGTGGCTTTATAATATTCTTTTGAACCTGAGATTTTCAATTCGGTAAAAGCTACTCCTCTATTTTTAAAACTCAACTGATTTTAAAAATCATATCTTAAAAACGGACCATAATTTTCCACAAACTCTTTTTGAGGTCCAAATCGATCAAAGTTAGCACCCATCCCAAAGTTCCATTTCCCAAGTTTTAGCCCTGCTCTTAGATACAGATAACTCCTGTTATGCCGATTTTCCTCAAAATTTCGAATATACATAAATTGTATTCTTGTGTACAAAGACAATTTGTCTCCCAACTTTGGTTTAAATTCATATAAACCCAAAACCTGACCCTCATTGTTGCCATTAGCATAATATGAAAGAAGTGTAATGGCTAAAATATTTCGCGTGATAAAGCTATGTTTTGGCCCAACTATGGGAGTAAAACCTGCGAAAGAATTTATCCTGGTCCCCACAAATACTGAAAATCCCTTGTAAAGTTCATAGTCAATTTGCACTGGTACGGTAATTCTATTTTCAGGACTATTTTCCTCATAAGTTGAAGTGAATGTAGTCACAGTGAAAAAACCGAATTTACTTTCAGGGGTAAATTGTCTTTTCATTACCATCTGAAAAAAATATCGATTATGGCCAAGCATAATTTCAACTGGAATTGGAGGAGGATTAGTTTGACCCTTGATTTTAAAGGAAAGTGTGAGGATAAGACTAAAAAGAGCTAATGTTAAAATATTTTGGTTCATTTTCACGGTCGTTTAAATTTGGATAATATAAAGTTAAGGGGGGGGCACCAAAATAAGTATTGCGCTACAGCAACATTTTGAATTTAGGAAAATTATAATAATGCTTTTAACTCATTTCAAAGTTTCAGGATATAGATCTAAATGGTAAGAAAGTTCTGCTCTTTAACTTCAAATCCATTAGATTCAGGGTTGGTTAACCATTAATGATAAAATAGATTAAGATGTATGACATTGTGAGGGTTATCGGATTTGTACAATCTCTCTTTGGGGTTTTAATTTTCTTAACCAAACGGCCCAAACATTTAAGTTTTGTGTTTTTAACGATTTGGATGGGTTTAATAGCTGTTCATATGGGAGCTGGCTTATTGCCTTTTCAGGTGGTGGAGTTCTTTAGACCAGGAGTTTTTCCCATCATGTTTCTGACAGGTCCGCTATTTTACCTTTACATTAGCTCCCTGGCGATAGAAGATTTCAAAATAAAACCCATTCAACTGTTACATTTGATCCCCTTTTTGCTGGTTGTTATCCATCGTTCCACAATCCGTGGGGTACCCATTTCAGGTATCCCTGACTTAACAGAAAATCCGGATTATATCTATAATAAAATATATTATTCCTTTTTAATGATTTCAGTATTTGCCTACTGGTTTTTTGGTTTGAAACTTATTTTAAAACATCGAAAAAATATTCCTTTATATTTTTCCAATTATAACAGTAAAAATACTTTAACCTGGCTGATTTTTGTATTGTCCTTATTTCTGGTTTTATTCATCACAAGTTTTTTTACTTTTTTTATGAGTAAGGTATTAGAATTAGAAATTGCTAGGTATTCCACGCTTAGTTTTAACCTTACTATTTTCACCTTCATCATGGTTTATTTTGGTATCAATCAAAATGCTATTTATGAAAAGCCGGCTATGCGATTTAAAAAACCAAAACCAGAGGTCCAGGCCAATAATTCTGCACCAAAATATATTGGTTCTTCCTTAACTTCAGCACAGATTGAATCACTTTCAAAATCCATCAATAATTATTTAAAGGAACAAAAACCTTATCTGAATAACCAATATAACTTGCAGATGATGGCGGATGATTTAGATATTTCAAAGCATAATTTGTCGCAGGTAATTAACAGTGGACAAAAGAAAAATTTTTATAAATTCATCAATGAATTTCGGGTAGAAGAAGTAAAGGAAAAATTAATGGATCCTTCCTACAAACACTATTCAATTTTAGGAATTGCCCTGGAATGTGGTTTCAATTCAAAAACCACCTTTAACCGAATTTTTAAGGAAGAAACCGGATACACTCCAACTGAATATCTTAAAAATAAATTACCTCAAAAAGGTTTCAAATAATCGGTTGGTACCCCTCATAATAATCAATCAGGTACTTTTGAAAATAATAGCAGCAAGCACTCACACGACCTAATAATCTGAGTCTGCTATATTTTTCACCTAATTGCATTAAATAAACTTTATCCAAAGCATGAATAGTTTAACCAATAAAATTGTTTTTCAAAATGCTGTAAAAAAGGGATTTTCAAAAGCCTGCACTTTTCTATTTTTCCTGATCATTTTTCTTTCATCATGCACGAAAGAAAAGCTTTTTATCCAACCGGAATTAGGTGTTCGATCTATAGAACTTTTGAAGGAAGATAATTATCAGTTTAAAGATATGAACAAGAATGGCAAACTGGATATTTATGAAGATTGGCGTTTGTCAACAGATGAAAGGGTTGCCAATTTACTTTCCCAAATGTCTGTGGAAGAAAAAGTTGGCTTTATGCTGATAAGTACAATTAACATGGGAAGTGATTCAGAAGATGAAAATACCAGTCCTTTTAATAGAAATAGAAAAGTTACCAGCGATTTATATGAAAAGGATGATATCCGTGAGACAAACTTTTTCACAAGAAAACCTCTTCCTGTACCTATGATGGGTGTTTCCGGGACTACAAAGGGAATACTGGAAAGACATCTCCGGCATTTTATTTTACGCGCAAATACTAAGGCAACAACAATTGCAGACTGGGCCAACAAGGTACAGGCAGTCGCTGAATCTTCACGTTTGGGTATTCCGGTTATTATTGCTTCTAATCCCCGTAATCATGTGAGTATAGACCAATCAACAGGAATCGGACTAGGAGAAACAACGTTTACAAAATGGCCGGGTGAACTAGGACTGGCTGCCATGCGGGATTTTGATTTGACACGTGAATTTGCAGAAACTGCTGCTCAAGAATGGGTAGCCGCGGGAATCCGAAAAGGATATATGTATATGGCAGATTTGGCTACAGAACCCAGGTGGGGACGAACTGAAGGTACTTTTGGTGAAGATGCAGATTTATCTGCCAATATGATTCGGGAAATTGTTTTGGGATTTCAGGGAGAAAAGTTAGGATCGGGTTCTGTGGCACTCACCACTAAACATTTTCCTGGAGGTGGACCTCAGAAAGAAGGGCAGGATGCACATTTTGACTGGGGGAAAGATCAGGAATATCCTGGTAAAATGATGGAGTATCATCTGAAACCTTTTCAAGCAGCCATTGAGGCTGGTACTTCTGCAATGATGCCTTATTACGCTGTGCCCGTCAATACAGCATATGATGAGGTGGGGTTTGCCTATAATAAGGGTGTAATCACGGATTTACTTCGGGGAAAACTAGGTTATAAAGGGATTGTAAATTCAGATACCGGACCTATTTTTATGATGCCCTGGGGTGTTGAAAATCTTTCCATTTCAGAACGTTATCAAAAAGCTATCGAAGCTGGAGTAGACCTCTTTTCAGGTGTAGCAGATCCAACTTTTCTCCTGGCAGCTGTACAGGAAGGACTTGTCTCAGAAAGCCGCATAGATGAATCTGTAACTCGCTTACTAAAAGAAAAATTTGAACTGGGACTTTTTGAAAATCCTTATGTAGATGAACAGGTTGCAAGTACCGTTGTAGGGAATGAAAAATTTCAGGAGCGAGGGAATTTGGCCTTTAGAAAATCTATTGTTCTATTAAGAAATGAAGATTCCCTACTTCCATTGAAGCCAAAAACAAAAGTGTATTTTGAAAAATACATTGTAGAGCGGGGAGATACAGATAACCCACATGTGGTGATTAATCCGGAAACGAATCACTGGGATATGGAATTTGTGGACTCCCCCGAAGAAGCTGATTTGGTTATCCTTTGGTTAATTCCTCATACCGGAGGATTGTTTGGCTCAAATGGTGAAAAAATATTTAATGAATTGTCAAAAAATAATATTGATGTAGCATATGTCAATAAAATTAAGGACCAGAAACCAACAGTCACAGTTATAAATTTTAGCAACCCATGGGTTATTAATGAAATTGATAACGATAACTTAAATACTGTTTTGGCCACCTTTGGTACTACCAGCGATGCTTTACTGGATGTGCTTTCGGGAAAGTTTAATCCAACGGGTAAAATGCCGTTTTCCATTCCAGTTTCAGGAGAAGCAGTTGAAAATAACTTAGCTGATGTACCTGGTTATCAGGAAGATGATGGCTATGCTTTATTCAAATTTGATGAAGGCTTAAGTTATCCGAAATAATTTTTATAAATCCCTGCTAATCAGGAAAATTAAGACTCTCCTAATGTCATAGTCACAAATAGGTTTGTATTCATACAAACTGGTAGGGTCAAATAGAAAATACAAAAAACTGTAGGTGAAATGCAATTAAGAAAATTTACATTTTTTTGATTGATACCAACAAGAAAAGAGGATTTAAACAAAAATTACGGCTGGCCACATGGGAAAACTTGTGATATACATATTCATTTTTTTCAGTACTTTGGCATTTGGAAACTTATTTTTTGACCCGCCAAAAGGAATTAAAGATCCCTTATCAGGGACACAAACCAATAATTCTGATTTCGAAAAGTATTGTGGTTTATTACCAAATCTGAATCTGCCATTCAAAATGCACTGCAATGATGATGTTTCCCATCCCTGCATTGATATAAAAAATGAATACATTTTGAAATACAAGCCTAATAGCGCAAATATTCTTGGGAAAATTAAAATTAATCAGAATACATATGGTATTATTTATACCTATCCCTCCAATGATATTTTTCCCGTTGTCCAAACCTATTCATGGGATGGAAAACCTATGGCCAAACTAAATCTATTGACCAAGAATTGTGGTCGCGAAAATGACCTCTACTCTTCATCTACCTTTATCATTGAAAACCATTGTAAAATGACCGTTATCGACAGTATGTTCAGATATGAACTGGATGAGGAAAACAACATAGTCGGATTATTAAAAAGTGAAATTAAGCAAACCCACTATTCTTTTAGCTCAAATGGACAAATTTTAAAAGAATAAATCAATTGTTAATTATTTGAGAATTATGAAATATGCAAATTTCAATACCGAAGATTTTCTTACAGATGAAGGATTCCAGAATTTTATTTTTCATTCCCAAAAGAAAGGACTGTGGATTAATTTTCTACTTGAATATCCTGAAAAATTAAACGATTTTATGGAAGCCGCTCAATTGCTAAAAAATTTAAAGTTTGTGCCCCAAAAACCGTCAATCCTTGAAAAAAATCAGGATACCCAGAAAATAAAATCTATTCTAAAAATGCTTTAAATTAATTTTTAGCTTCATCTTTTTAGGTACCTCAGTGTTTTTGAGTTTCTCTTTCCTGAAAATTGAAAATTACTGAAAGGTATTAACATTATCCTGGCGATGATCATCCTATTTTTAATGTAAAATCTATTCTGGAACAAATAAGGCGGTTAAAGAGCGCGACCTATTTTTAGCGCAATGAACCTGTAAATTTTACCACTACCCATTTACTCCAGAAATCAAATTGAATACACAGGAAAAGGAAAAATGATTCTATATTTTGGAGATGAGCTGTCCACAAAAAATAGGGACAGCTCACCAATCATCGTTTGCCCCAATTGTTGCAATAAGTTTTATCCTACTTGCAGTTGGAATTATTGATTTGCTATTTTTTTATTTTACTTTGATACATCAGGTTAATTGAAGCGCAATAATTTACCACCTCAATTTTTATTTAAAAGCTATATTATCCAAGTAAACTCTCAGGTTGTAACTCAGTTTGCCTTGTAACATCAGTTGCCAGTTTTACTACCTTCATTACCTTTCCATCTGCATCAAATATTGGATTATAAATAGCATTTAGCCATATATATTGTCCTTCTGAATTTTTCCTTTTAAATACTCCGGATGTTGGTGTTCCGGCAGCCAATTGCTGCCAAAATGATTGATATTCCTTAGATTCTAAAATTTCCTGAGGAACAAAAATTTGATGATGTTTCCCCTGAATTTCCTGTAAAGAAAATTTTACCGTATTGAGGAAGTTCTCATTTGCCGAAATAATATTGCCTTCAGGCGTAAACTCTATGGTAGCCATGGTAGCGTTGATCCCCTGAATTATCCCCTCATTTTCGGCTTTTAATTTTTGTTGATGCGTAACATCTGTAGCAAATTTTACCACTTTAGTTACCTTTCCTTCTGCATCAAAAATCGGATTATAAATGGCATTTAACCATATCATTTCTCCTTCAGAATTTATTCTCTTAAACACTCCTGTTGTGGGGGTTCCAGACGCCAGTTTCTGCCAAAATGATTGATATTCCCTTGATTCCAGGATTTCCTGAGGAACAAAAATTTGATGATGTTTTCCTTGAATTTCATGTAAAGAAAATTTAACAGTATTCAGGAAATTTTCATTTGCCGAAATAATATTACCTTCAGGCGTAAATTCTATGGTAGCCATGGTGGCATTTATTCCATTTAAAATGCTTTTGGATTCCGCTGAAGATTTTTCAATCTCTTTATTTTTTCTAGAGAGTTCCTCCTGCGTGCTTTGCATTTCTTCCAGATTCTGCCTCATTTCTTCCTCCTGAGCCCTTAATTCTTCTGCTTGTTGTTGAGTCTCATCCAATAATATTTTAGTGCGTTGAGTAACTTTTGTATTGGAAAAAGTAGAGGCAATACTTTCAGATAATTTTTCCAGAAACTCTAATTGATATGGCTCAATTAATGAAAAAGACGCAATTTCTAACACCCCATAAACCGTCTCATTTATTTTTAAAGGAACAATCAGAATGTTTTTGGGTAATGCCTCCCCCAGACCAGAAGTGATGGTTACATAATCCTCAGGAACTTCAGTAAGATAAACCGTTTCTTTTTCCAAAAATGCCTGACCAACCAATCCTTCACCCAGTCCAATGCTTTTATTCAGGTATTTTTTCTTATTGTAGGCATAACAGCCAATAAGTTCCAGAAATTTATTTTGACTGTCATCATCATTCAAAATAAATATAGCTCCCTGATTTGCATTTAAATATTTAACCAGACTACTTAATATCTTGTCCGCTACTTCCTGGATCTCCTCATTTTGTATCCTCAGGATTTCTGCAAATTGTGCTAAACCCTGCGTCACCCAATTCCTCTTTTGTTCTTCTTCATTTATCAGTTTCATTTTATCTCTCATACTTAACAGGGCCATGGCCAATGGATTTGTCTTATCCTCCGTATGATCAATTAAATTCGTATCTAAATTCCCATTTTCTACTTCTTTTATAAATGAAGTGCATTTGGAAATCATCATTTCCTGATCCGAAACCTTTTGCTGAAAATGTTTTAATGCTGATTTTTTTAATATTTGGTATGGGAGTAAGTTTTTCATAATTTTTTGCGATAATTCCCCTGAAAAACGTAAGCCTATACTTATCGGGATACCCAATTAACTTTATTATGTTTATAAAAGTTAAAGTGTCAGTTTCTATCCTTTCCCACAAATAACCAGTAAATGTTTAAACATACTTGCTGTAATGAACTCACCTAGCAAACTTTTCATAAACCATAAAAATAACTTATGTAATCTATATAAAATATAAATAATAATAAATGAATTCAATGCTTTACTTTTGATTGAATTGTCTCAACAAACCTAGTATTATGAATCAATTTAGCAGAAATAAAGTGGGGATTGATGTTAAAAAAACAGAAAAAAGGGGCTTAGAAGCCTTGTGGGTGAATATCATCGTTATATCCTTATTAACCGTTTGGTTTTCCCTATCCCTCTATTACGATTGTTTGTTTTTAATGGAGGTGCTGTCATCCAGCCTTATTATTTTAATTACCATTTTTATGAGAGGGTTAGATGAAATTCAGGATCAATCCAACAGGAATACTTAAATTCAGCAAGATTATTTACCTGCTTTTTTCCAAAACTTTATCAAATCTGCTGTCCATACAAATGCTTATATCCGTGGTTATGAATTTACCCTCATAAAATAAACTGAAAATTGTAGCAGGAGTTGGAGCAGACTGAGCTTGTTCCTTGGTTTCCAGTTTAATTATTTCCAAAGGCAAATTCCGTTTTTCAGCTGTTTCAATCAGCGAATTTCTTACATGGAATTCCGAGAATGGGCATCTGTTCGAATAATAAACAACTATTCCCTTTTGATTCACCTGCTCAGTATTTCTTACTGAATCTTTAAATTTGGGTGTAACTTCCTCTGTTTTATTTTTTTTTGCTAACAAACTAAATCCTGATGGCAGTGTTTCACAAGTTTCAAATCCCTGCCTGATCAGCCATTTGGTATCACTCATAAAATGGAATTTTTTAGTTCCAACTACAGTAACCAAACCCGCCAGCCCCTTAGTTTTTGCATCCATCATGGCCAAATTGAGTAATTCTTTTCCATATCCTTTTCCCTTATATTTCCCCGATACCCAAAAACAGTTAATTAATAAATATTTGGGTGCTTCAACAGGTACCCAGCCATTTTCTGCAGGGCCATATTCAATAAATACCTTTGCTCGGGCATCAAGCCTGCGAAAAACATATCCGTTCTCCAATTCCTTTTTTAACCAGTCCTTTTTCATTTCATAACTATCCTTACATTTTTTATCGGAGATGGCACAACAAATATGTTCCTGATCAATATTGTTTTGGTGGAGAGTGATGATGTTTTCCATGGTATTTTCGCATTTAAATTCATTCAAAAATATGGGCAGTTGTGACAGCCTTATGTCAGTAGGCTCTCCATTTTTTTAGGAACAGGTTTTTTTAGCCTAAAAAATTTACTATTCGATCCCGTCTAACTTAATTGAATTTGATGCTTGTTTCCTATGACAAACCACATCCTTTACAGAGGATAATGATACTCGAAGAAGTTTAAACTATTCCTTTCCTCATGAGTTTATCAGGTATGACAACTGAAGATCATGATAGAATAATTCAAATGGCCTGGGAAGATAAAACTCCCTTTGAAGCTATTGAGTATCAATTTGGTTACACAGAGAAACTGGTTATTAAATTGATGAGAGGAGCCCTCCATCCCAAGAGCTTTAAAAGATGGCGGAAACGTGTAAACAGCGGTGGCAGCCAAAAGCATTTGGAAAAAAGAAATCCATCCATAACCAGATTTAAATGTTCCAGACAAAAACAAATCAGTTACAATAAAATTTCCAAAAGATGAAAGAATTCGTGACCGACTATGCTTCCATCATTCAGCAAATGAATTCAATTCAACCTATTGATTATGGATCAACCCGAAATTATGTGGATGGTGCGGTTACAAGATTATCCCCCTACATTTCCAGAGGAGTGATTTCAACGAAATTGGTCTACAAATCAATTCTCGACCGGGGTTTTAATCCTTACAATTCCATTAAACTGATTCAGGAATTAGCCTGGAGGGATTATTGGCAACAAATCTGGATAGCTAAAGGTGAAGGCATAAATGAAGATTTAAAAAGAGAACAGCCTGAAGTTGAAAATTATAAAATGCCTGAAAATCTGATTACCAGTCAAACGGGAATCAGGGCCGTGGATCAGGCCATCCGTGAATTTTACCAGACTGGCTATATGCACAATCATATGCGAATGTATGTGGCTTCCCTGGCATGCAATCTGGGAAAAAGTCATTGGTTGATTCCGGCAAAATGGATGTATTTCCACTTATTGGATGCCGATTGGGCGAGTAATGCCCTAAGTTGGCAGTGGGTAGCCGGAGCAAACAGCAATAAAAAGTATTTTGCCAATCAAGAAAATATCAACAAGTTTTTCTATTCCGATCAGAACGGTACTTTTCTGGATGTTGCCTATGATACTTTTAATCAAATGGAAATTCCTGGAGCACTTGCTAAGCTATCAATACCTCAATTAGAAACTAACTTAATTCAAGCTCCGCCAATTTCGATAGATGAACATAAGCCTACATGCATTTACAATTTTTACAACCTGGATCCAAATTGGAGAACCGAAATGGATACTAACAGGATTTTGCTTCTGGAACCCAGCCATTTCGATCAATATCCAATTGCTAAAAAATCATTGGATTTCATGATCAATCTTGCGAAAAATATTACGGATATTCAAATTTTTACAGGTGAATTCGATGAACTAAAATCAGCGTTCCAACTTGATAAAATTTTCTTTAAAGAACATCCGCTAAACAAACATTATAATGGCATTGAAGACTCACGAGACTGGATGTTTGAGGTAAAAGGATATTTCCCGTCCTTTTTTGCTTTTTGGAAAAAATGTAAGAAAGAAATCCCTTACCACTATGAAGCACATTAATATCGTCTGGCTAAAAAGAGATTTAAGATTACAGGATCATGAACCATTGTTGGAAGCTGAAAATTCAGCTTTGCCCTATTTGATCATATACCTGTTTGAACCATCCATTATAAAGCATGAGGATACTTCCTTAAGACATCTTCAATTCATTTATCATTCGATTGAAACACTGAATGTTAAATTAAAAGAATTCAATAAACGAATCCATTTATTTCATGCCGAAGCATGTGAAGTCTTTCAGTTTCTGGTAGACAGATTTAAGATCCAAAATCTATTCAGTTATCGGGAAAGCGGCATAGAAAAGACATGGTATCGGGACAAAACAGTGAAAAAATTCCTGGGCCAACATGAAATTAATTGGAAGGAATATCAGCGAGATGGCATTTTAAGGGGGATTCAGCACAGGAAAGGTTGGGATGAAAAATGGTATGCTAAAATGAATGAACCTTGTATCAGAAATAATTACTCTAATACTGGTCAGCTAATTTTAGATCACCCATTTCAATTGAAGAAAGATTTGAAGGCGAACCTGGAGTTGTATCCAAAAGAATTCCAACCTGCAGGAGAGCAAAAAGCCTGGAAATACCTTCATTCATTCACTCACCAAAGGGGATTTTATTATAATTATTACCTCTCCAAACCTCTGGAAAGCCGGGAATCCTGCAGTAGAATTTCGCCTTATTTAGCCTGGGGAAATTTAAGTATCAGGCAGGCTTATCAGCATGTAAAAAATCATCCGAACTATCAGCATCACCAGCGTGCGTTTAGTGCCTTTCTTTCCCGCTTGAAGTGGCATTGTCATTTCATTCAAAAGTTTGAAATGGAATGTGATTACGAGCATACCTGTATAAACAGGGGATATGAACTTTTGGAAAATGAAAACAATCCGGAACTGCTAAAAGCCTGGAAGGAAGGAAAAACCGGTTTCCCTTTAGTGGATGCCTGCATGAGGTGTGTGATCCAGACAGGATGGTTGAATTTCAGGATGCGAGCCATGCTGGTGTCATTTTTATGTCATCATCTGGATCAGGATTGGAGGAATGGAGTTTATCATTTGGCCAGACAATTTTTAGATTATGAACCTGGTATTCATTACCCTCAATTTCAAATGCAGGCGGGAACCACTGGTATCAATACGATTAGAATGTATAATCCGGTGAAGCAATCCCAGGAGCACGATCCTAAGGGAATTTTTATTAAAAAGTGGATTCCTGAATTAAAAAATATACCTGAAAATCATATTCATAAACCCTGGAAAATGAGCAAGCTGGAGCAGGCTTTCTCTGGAGTAAATATTGGAGCAGATTACCCTATGCCTATTATTGATCTGGAAGAAAGAGCTAAAGCTGCACGGGATAAAATCTGGGGTCATAAAAAACATCTTGCCGTAAAAGAAGAAAGCAAAAGAATTATCGCCACCCATACACGACAATAAAAATATGCATTTAACAAAAAAAGATATTGAAAATACAGAACGTATAAAAAGACTGAACATCATTAACTCAGTCTCTGGTATAAAACCTGCAAACCTGATAGGGACCAAATCAAAAGACGGCTATCCGAATCTTGGGATATTTAGCAGTGTAGTCCACCTGGGTAGCTCACCTGCACTACTGGGATTTATCATGAGGCCACAACATGAAAAACCAAGAGATACCTATCTGAATATTAAAGAAAGTGGCTTTTACACGATTAATCATGTACATCAAAACTTTATAGAACAGGCCCACTTTACCTCTGCTAAGTTCCCAAAAGAAACTTCCGAATTTGAGGTCTGTGAATTTACCGAAGAATATTTATATGGATTTCAGGCCCCTTTTGTGAAAGAAAGTCCTTTAAAAATCGGCATGAAACTGATAGAAGAAATTCCTATTCAGGTAAATAAAACTATTTTAATGATTGGGGAAATCCAGCATATTTCCATTCCGGAAAATTCAATGGATGAGCAGGGGCACATCAATTTAACCTCTCTGGGTTCGGCAGGAATTTCAGGAGTAAATAGTTATTATGAACTGAATAAAATTAACCAGTTTCCCTATACCAAAGCCAACAAATTACCCAGGTTTGAAAAAATACAACAATGAAAAAACAACATCTTCCCCAAAAAATATGTCTGGTTTGCGAACGGCCATTTACCTGGAGGAAAAAATGGAGAAATTCATGGGAAGAAGTAAAATATTGCAGTAAAAAATGTAGTAGACACAAAAAGAAAAGCTTTGAGTAAAATAGCCCTAATCTTCCCCCATCAACTTTTTGAGGAAAATCCTTTAACTCAAAAGGAATATGATATTTATTTAGTTGAAGAAACCCTTTTTTTCAATCAGTTTGCCTTTCATAAACAAAAGCTGGCTTTTCATCGGGCTACAATGAAGTTTTATGAGAAGCATCTTAATTCGAAAGGTTTTAAGGTCAATTATATTGAGGCTCATTCTTCATTATCTGATGTCCGAAAGCTTATTGAGCATTTGGCACAAAAGGAACCTGAGGAAATTCATATCATCGATCCAACTGATAATTGGTTACAGAAGAGAATTTCAAAAAAGGCAGCTGAATTAAAATTGAAACTGGTCATTCATGATTCGCCTCTTTTTCTTACCAAAAAGGAAGATTTACAACCTTTTTTCCGATCGGATAAAAAGAAATTTCATCAGACTTCATTTTATATTGAACAAAGAAAACACTACAAAATTCTTTTAGAAAATGAGGAAAAACCTAAAGGCGGAAAATGGAGTTTCGATGATGAAAACAGAAAGAAATATCCTAAACAAAAAACACCTCCTTCTGTAAATTATCCGAAAACAGAGGCTGTTTTCGAAGAGGCCCGGGAATATATTCAGGCACACTTTTCTGATAACCCTGGTCAGTTAGGAGAAAGTCCACTTTACCCTTTTAACTTTTCTTCAGCCAAAAAATGGTTGGAGGAATTTCTGAAAAACAGATTTTCGGACTTTGGAACTTACGAGGATGCCATTGTAAAAAAGGAAAGCATACTGCACCATAGCGTGCTAACTCCTATGCTCAATGTTGGATTGCTGACTCCTGATTTTGTAATTGATGAGGCACTGGATTATGCCAAATCCAGCGAAATCCCCATCAATTCACTTGAAGGGTTTATCCGTCAGCTGATTGGCTGGCGAGAATTTATCCGGGGAATTTATGAAGCCAAGGGCAATGAACAACGAACGAAAAACTTTTGGAATTTCAGCAGGAAAATTCCAAAAGGATTTTATACAGGTTCAACAGGAATTCCACCCATAGACCACACCATTAAGAAAATTCTACACACTGGATATTGTCATCACATTGAGCGATTGATGGTACTTGGGAATTTTATGATGCTTTGCGAGTTTGATCCGGATGAGGTTTACCGCTGGTTTATGGAATTATTTATTGATGCCTATGATTGGGTGATGGTACCCAATGTTTATGGGATGAGCCAATTTGCGGATGGCGGATTGATGTCTACAAAACCTTATATTAGCAGTAGTAATTATTTAATGAAAATGAGTGATTATGAAAAAGGAGATTGGCAGGAAACATGGGATGGATTATTCTGGAGGTTTATGCATGTCCACCGGGATTTTTTCACTCAAAATCCCCGTCTGGGCATGTTGGTAAAAACTTTAGATAAAATGGACGATCAGAAAAAGAAAAACCATCTTAAAAATGCAGAAGAATTTTTAAATCATTTAGCTGATTAGGCAGAAAGACTTTTTTCAAATGCAAAATGCTTAAGATAACTCTTTCCTCCCTGAGGGTTTCTCAAATCTGTGGATTTAAATTTTCCCTTTTATGTATGGATAAACCTTATCACTTCCCTTCCTGATAACATTGTATGCTCAATGTGCTAATGAAAAAAAGCTTATTCTCAGGATATAAATGAATGAAGATATGCCTTTCCTTTTTTTATAGCGATAAATCCGATTTTATCCTCCAATCATCAGGCATAATTCTCCTATCAAGTGAATCATTTATGGGATAAAACTAAAATAAAAATGACTATCCCTTGCTATTGGTTTAAACTATTTCATATTGAATATTTCCAGCTTTAAAACCTCAATCCAGGACCTGTAAAAATAAACTTGAAATTTTTTGGGTGCTTTTTATTAATTACTGGCACTAACTAAATAAGAAGGTAAAGAATTACCTAAATTAATGAAAATGAAAATCGCTAAAATAATTAACTTAAAAAATAACCAGGAATTTATTGAATCAACCTATGTCCTGAAAAATGAAATCCAGATAAAAAAAGATTTTAATAAAAAGTCTGATCACGAAATCTGGAGTGCTTTTAAGGAGGGCGATGAAAATGCCTTTAACTACATTTATAAGGTGTATACAGGGATGCTTTGCAATTATGGATACCAGTTCACCAAGCGAAAAGATTTAATCAGGGATGTAGTACAAAATCTTTTTATCGATTTAAGAAAAAACAGACAAACATTAGCCAAAGTAGTTTGTATCAAAGCCTTTTTGTTTAAATGGTTTTACAGAGCCTTATTGAAAAAATTAAAAAAAGAACAGAAGTATATTTTTAATACCGAATTAATTGAAAAACAGGGATTTAAAATTGAAATATCACAGGAAACTAAGATAATCCGAGAAGAAATGAGTAGTGAATTGAAAGCCTCACTACAAGCTGCAGTGGACAAACTGACCGACAGGCAAAGGCACATAATCATTCTGTTCTTTGAAGAAGGCCTTTCCTATAAGGATATTTCTGTCATAATGGATTTTAAAGATGTAAAATCAGCCCGGAAACTAGTTTACAGGGCGATTACCGCCATTAAAAAAGAAATGAATGGGATTTTTTAGCCTTAAAAAGCCTTTAGAACCCGACATTGCCAAAGCGTAAATAAATTATTATCAAGCAAAATAATTTATGATTTTTCAAAAAGACATATGAATTATTTAGAATACCAGACTGAAGATTTTCTTTCCGATGAGTTTTTTATCAAATGGGTAAATGAGCCGAATGAGGAAACCAACCATTTTTGGGAAAAGTGGTTACAAAACCATCCTGAGAAAAGCCGAGAAATAAATTTAGCCCGACAAATCACAAAAAATATCCATTATGGGGAAAGGTACGATTTAAGTGATCAACATTATATCGAGATGTTCGAAAAAATCATCCGGACAGATTCTTCAACAATAAACAAGCAGAAAAAAAAGTGGAATTTCAAATGGATAAGTGGGATTGCTGCCAGTATATTAATTGGTTTAATCGTTGGGTTTGGTTTCTTTCTAAATATGGATGAACCTGCTGAAAGCCCGCCCATTTCCTATATTATAAAAAAGAATCCTAAGGGGAAAAAATCTACCATTATTTTAAAAGATGGTACTAAAATTAAATTAAATTCTGAAAGCAGCTTAAAGATTCCAGAACATTTCTCAGGAAATGTCAGACGGGTTTTTCTTGAAGGGGAAGCTTTTTTTGAGGTGGCAGAGAATAAGGATAAACCATTTATTGTGGTAGTTGGCCACATAGAGGCAAAAGTATTAGGCACCTCCTTCAATATCAATAATTTTCAGGAAGTAAATATTGCCCTTGTGGAAGGAAAACTCCAGGTATCGGATGCTGATCAAAATAAACTTATTCTTCATCCCAATGAAATGATTACCTATTCGGGTAAGGGAAAAATCAAGAAAGATTTATTTGACAAACATAAAATCACGGGGTGGCAAAATGGGATTTTAATATTCGATAATGAACCTTTAACACTGGTATTTGAAAAAATTGAACGATGGTATGGAGTAGAAATACAGGTGGATGAATCTGTAAAGTTAAAAGGATCCTATTCAGGAATTTATGAGAAAGAGCCTCTGATTAATGTAATTAAAGGCATAAGTATAACCTCGGGATTTTCATACGATTTGAATAATAAAGTATTAAAAATAACAAACTAAACCACAAAACTGATCATGGAATTTTTTTTAAATACAAGCTAGTTAGTAAAAAATAGAACTGGACATCCTGAACCGCTAAATCCTTGATGCCCAGTCTAATTTCACCTTTTAATTTGTTAATACAATTGAAGCCTGTGATAACAAATTAAGATATCATTTCAAGTAGTGTGTACCCAAAACATAATAAAAATATGAAAATAAAAAAACATATTCTAATGATGTCCAAACTTTTATTTTACGGCATCTTTTTTCAGATTTTATTTAGCAGCATGTTGTTGGCTAATGAAGGAAAAGCTCAAAAGGAAAGTATTTATGATATTCAAATATCCCTATCGTTACAGAATACTCCTTTAAAAGAGGTTATCCAGGTAATAGAAAAAAGGACTAACTTTAATTTTACATATAATACCATAGAAATTAACCGGGAAAAACGCCTGGATATAGTTGCCAATGACGAGTCTCTGGCAAAAATATTAACCTCAATTGCCAAACAAACCAGTTTAAAATTCACCAGAATTAATAGAAATATCCATATCAGTAAAGGATCATTTGGCAAACCAAAAATTAAAGAAATAGCCAATAAATTCGAAGTTTACCAAAACAAAATCAACGGAACCGTATTTTCCTCAGAGGATAATCAACCATTGCCCGGGGTAAGTGTAATCCTAAAAGGGACCACCACCGGAACCACCACTGATGTGGAAGGAAAGTTTACACTGGGTATTTCCGAGGGTGCTATATTGCAATTTAGCTATATAGGATTTGAAACTCAGGAAGTTGAAGTGGGCACTAAAGAGGTTATTAATATCCAGCTGGTTCCTGATTTAGAACAATTAGAAGAAGTTGTGGTAATCGGATATGGTGTGAAAGAAAAATCGGATCTGACAGGTTCGGTAGCATCCATTAATTCCAAGGATTTCGAGGATCAACCTATTATTCGGGCAGAAAATGCCTTGAAGGGCCGAACTGCTGGTGTGACCGTTCAAACACCAAGTGGCGCACCAGGTGCCAGTATGAAAATTCGAATCAGAGGCTTTAATTCTGTGAATGGCAACAACAATCCCCTTTACGTGATTGACGGTTTTGTAGGTGGAGATATATCCATATTAAACCCAAATGATATTGCATCCATCGATGTATTAAAGGATGCTTCTGCTACCGCTATATACGGGTCAAGGGGATCAAATGGAGTAGTAATTATTACCACCAAAACCGGCAAAAGTGGAGAATTAAAAGTGGAATTTGATGCCTTTTATAGTGTGGATAAATTGAGCAAAAAATTAGACCTGCTTAATACTGAGGAGTATATGAATGTAGTAAATGAGCGAAATAGAGACCTTGGGTTAGATGATATTTTTACTTCAGCTGAAATTGATTCGGTCACTCAGGCGGGAGGAACCAATTGGCTAGATGAGATTCTTAGGAACGGAGCAACTCAAAATTATCAACTGGCTTTAAGTGGAGGATCACCAAAAACAAAATTTTACATTTCAGGATCTCTTGCCGATCAGGAAGGTATTATTGATAATTCATTTTACAAAAGATATGGAATTCGGGCGAATGTTTCCTCCGAACTCAGTAAAAAAACAGATTTAATCTTTAACATATATGCCAACCATACAAATGCCCGGAATAATTACACCTACAATGGCAGAAGTACTGCTTTAGGAGCAGCCCATGTATTCCCTCCAAATATAGCCGTTTTTGATGCCGAAACTCAAAAGTACACCTTATCACCTGGAGGTTACGGACCTATAGCTGCTAATCCTGTTTATCAGGTAAGAGAAAGGTTATTTGACCAAAAAAGGTGGAATACCTGGTCCCAATTACAATTAGGTTATAGAATTACAAAAGATTTAAAACTCTCTGTGATGGGAGGAATAGATGGAATATTTACCCATAGTCCTACATTCAAGCGTTACCAGCCAGGAGCAGATGAATCTACAAGTGAGGCCATCCAAACGGACAATTTTTATTACCGCTTGCAAAACACCAATATTCTGAGCTATTCCAAAAAAATAAATGAAAACCATTTTATTGATGTATCTGCCATTTATGAGCAACAAGTCACAAAAACAGAAGGAAACTCTGCCTATGCCACCGGCCTGACCACAAATGCCCTGACTTACTATCGGCTTCAGTTAGGATCCAACCAGCAGGTATTTTCCAGTTTTCAGGACGAATCACTCCAGTCATTTTTAGGGAGAGTAAATTATACCCTTAAAGATAAATATTTATTTACTGCTTCATTTCGGGCAGATGGCTCTTCCAAATTTGGTGATGGGAATAAATATGGTTATTTCCCGTCTGCAGCTTTTGCCTGGAGAATTTCTGATGAAAGTTTTATAAATAATGCAGGATTTCTATCTGATTTAAAATTAAGAACAAGTATAGGAAAGGTAGGTAGCCAGGCTATATCACCCTATCAAACCTTAACTACACTTACGCTGAATAGAAATTACCCTATGAATAACCAATCTATGAGTATCGGAATTGGCCCTGGTACTCCCTCAAATCCTGATTTAAAATGGGAAACTACTACTCAAATTAATGTTGGTGTGGATTTCGGTATTTTTAATGGAAAAGTAACCGGTGCTTTAGATTTATATCACAAAGAAACGGATGATTTATTGTTAAATGTACCTGTACCGGGTTATGCAGGAGGAGGAACTGTGCTTAAAAATATTGGTTCCATAGAAAATAAGGGAATAGAATTTTTAGTCAACTGGACTACTATCGATCATCAGGATTTCAAATTAAATACCTCCCTTAATTTAAGTGTAAACAGAAATAAAGTATTATCACTAGGCCAGGATAGTGTACTTTATTTGGGAGAATTTATCCTGCTACCAGGTAAACCAATTTCTCAATTTTATGGACTTCATTATGAAGGGACCTGGAAGGCAGATCAGGCGGCTGAAGCAGCAGAATATGCACAAGTACCAGGAGATCCAAGATATAGAGATGTAAATGGGGATAAAGTGATTGGTTCCGAGGATATGGAAATTCTTGGCAGTCCTCTTCCTGATTTTAACTGGGGCTGGAACACTAATATTGAATATAAAAATTTTGACCTCAATTTGCTCATTAACGGAACACAGGGTTTCGATGTCTGGAATAAAACCCGGTTTTTAATTTTAGGTAGTGGTGATGCAGTACCCACTTCAAAGGAAATCCTGAATAGGTGGACTCCTGAAAACAACCAATCAGATATCCCAGGATTTAGCAATACCAGTAATTCAAGGTCCCAGTCTAATCAGTGGATAGAAGATGGTAGCTTTATCAGAATTTCTAATTTAACCTTAGGCTATACATTTCCGGAAAAGTTACTCAAAAACACCTTAAAAATGGCAAGAGTCTATGTAAGTGTTCAAAACCTGGGACTTTTGACAAACTATTCCAGTTATGACCCGGAATTGTCAACCACTCCAGTAAATTCTGACACTCAACAAGGGATTGATGATAGTACCTATCCTTCTTTGAGAACATTTACCGTAGGTACAAAAATTACTTTTTAATGTATTTTAAAATAGAAATAATTATGCAATATAGATATATCAAGGTCAACTATTTATTAACCATATTGTTAATATTGGCGACCACTCTCTCCTGCCAGGATCTTGAAGAAGAAGCCAAAGGATCATTGATTAGCGATTCGTTTTTTACAAGCCAATCCGATTTGGATGCCGGAGTTATCGCCACCTATGCAGAATTGGTGGGAGGAGCCTGGGGAGGGATTGCTTCGCGTGATATTTGGGGACCTCTAATGGGTGCGGATGACTTAACCACCACTGGTAATAATTCCGGATGGTCCCAATTCGACAGGTTTGCCGTGGAGCCTTTAAGTAATGTAGCATTAATTTTTTGGAGGCAACATTACCGAATAATTTATGCCGCAAATAATGTAATTGAAAATTATGAAAAAGTACAAGGCGATCAGGAACAAATCATGATCAGTGTAGCTCAAACAAAGTTTTTAAGAGCATTCTCCTACTTTTGGCTTGTAAGAATGTTTGGAGATGTCCCAATTACTTCCAGCACTTTAGATTTAGAAATAACAAGGTCTCCAACAATTGATGTGTATAATTTAATTGAGGAGGATTTATTATTTGCTGAAAAATATTTGCCCGGTTCCTGGCCAGGAGAACCCGGTCGGGTAACTGTATGGGCTGCTAAATCTTTATTGTCACAGGTATACCTCACTATGGCAGGATGGCCACTAAAAGATGAAACCAAGTATACCTTAGCTGCGCAGAAAGCCGAAGAAGTAATTGATAATTCCGGCCATATTTTATTACCAGATTACAAGGATGTCTGGTTAATGGCCAATGAGGTTAATGAAGAGATCGTTTGGGCTATTCAGTTTTGTCGCCTTGTGGATTGCGGCACCAATGCAAGAACCAGTGTAACAGCCACTTCAATGGGCCCTTCTGAAGAAGGAGGATGGGATCAACTGTTTTTTGAAATCAATTTTTTCAAAAACTTTCCTGAAGGACCAAGAAAAGACTTTACCTTTCACACAACTTTTACGGACGGAACACAGTGGGAGAACAGTAATGTAAAACATCCATTTGTAGGGAAGTATAGAGATGGTTCTATTCCAGGTGAAGATAATTTTGAAAGTCGTTTTTTAACCGGGAGAAATCTTCAGTTTTTACGCTTTTCTGATATTTTGTTAGTTTATGCAGAAGCTACAGCCATGTCAACCGGACCTGATAATAAAGCTTATGAAGCGGTGAATATGGTAAAAAGAAGAGCTAAAGGCCTTCCCATAGATCAACCTGATAATAGTGTTGACCTTGAAAATGGATTATCAAATATTGCATTTAGAGATGCGGTATTACAGGAACGGGCATGGGAATTGGCTGCTGAATATAGCAGATGGTTTGATTTGGTGAGGACCGAAAAAGTAAAGGAAGCAAATGAAAATAAAGATTCTGGTGATTTACCTCCCTTAAGAGAAATTACCCAGGATTATTATCTGATGCCAATTCCGGTACAAGAGATTCAAATTAACCCAAATCTTACCCAAAATAATGGTTACGGTGAAAACTAGGTAATTATTTATAACAGTGGATTTAAAAGGTATTCATGGTTGTCTGCCTTTTAAATCCACTTTTTTTATTTCTGATTTCATTTTATCTCATTTATTGATAACACCTTGCTTTAATGAAATTGCTTCTTTATCAGCTAATCCTTGTCCTCATGTTTTATTAATTTTAATATCAATCCAACCACAGTTTTTGATTCTGCCAAAATATTTGAGTAATTTCCCTCCCTATTTCTACAGAAATTTTCCATCCAATGACCATAAAATTAAAGGAAATTTTTATTGTTCCATCCGATAAACAACATTACAAAAAGGAAGAACTGTTGGGTTTAAAACTGAGAAGTAGTTTTATAAATGAGATGGCAACAAAATTAAATTTGATCTACCTTGAGAAAAGTCAGGATGAAGGTAATTTGTGCTATCTCAACGATAAAAACATTCGGCCTGAATTTAGAACTTCATTTGAAAAAAGAGACATTGTTAATTTAATCAAGAATGAATTTCAAAGAGACCATTTTGATTTAAATTCTGATGAAATACATTTCCCAGATAATTCAGCCCACTTTTGGGAGCTAATAAATAAAGACGACCTGTAGATTTACTGAAATAAGGCCTAATGCGCTCCTTTTAGATTTGGAAAAAGTAAACAACCACCTTCTGTAGCAGTTGTTTACTTTATTAAATCAAAATTCAACAACCCATCACTTACTTCCTTTGGCAAACCAAAGCTCTGTGGCAGGATTGTCAGGTCCTTGTCTGGAGATGGCTTCATTTAAGTTAGTGCCATTTAAATCATAAGCAGGCTGTGCATATTTTACCCTGTTTGGGTAACTTCTGCCTAAAGGAATACTATTGCTGAATAAAGTAGGTAAATCCGGAGTATCATCTGTCACATAATCCAAATTGAAATCCCGGGCAACTGCCCATCCCTGGTAATCTACCATATACAAAGCAAGCCACTGTTGTAATCCGATCTGTCCCAATTGCTCTTCTTTTGAACCGCTAAGTGTAGCCATTGGAGACGATAGAAAACCATTGTCCTCTACTCCCCATTGTGTAAATGATGCCTGAATTCCCTGTTGGAACAAACTATTGGCATCACCACCAAAACCCAGCACAGCGGCTTCAGCCTGCATCAGGTATATTTCAGACAATGGCATGATAAACTGATCTATTTCATCCCCAATATCAATTACACCTTCGGTTAGTCTGTTGGGCCTTGAGAACATTTCCATATGTAAAAATGTTTTCATTCCATCCACAAAACGCATAGGCTGCCCTACATAATAATCCTGGCTTCGATCGATATTTACAACCAAATCATTACCATCTATGGTAGTGGTGTAGGGTACACCTGACCTCTCAAGTGTTGAACTCAGCAGGTAATCAATTTTTTCTTTATTTGCTGGTTCGTTGTATCCGCCCAAAACAATTTCTCCCCCTACAATCGGGTCGGCATAGGCCGCAAGACGAGGATCATTATTATCTTGTAACAGGTTTACGAATTTGTCCGATAGCATTTTCCATGAGCCAGTATAGATGGTAAAATCTCCATCTCTGGCTGCAATATTCCAACTCACCTCAAGATCTTTTACTATTTTTACATCCTCAGTTGGCAGTGGATTTGCCAGTGCTTCAGAAATAGCTGCATCTGCAAAATCCTCTTCTGGTGCACCTTTGGCTCGTAAGGCAATTCTCAATTTTAAGGCATTGGCAAAGGTTTTCCATTTTTGCAGGTTGCCTCTAAATAAAATATCGTATTCCGCTAGATCATTTGTGCCTACCCCTGTAGCTTCTTCATCTCCAATCACCTCCATGGCACTATTCAAATCTTCAATTACTCCTTTATAAATGACTTTTTGTTCATCAAATTTGGGTTCCAGTTTTCCCTGCCCTACCTCAGAATATGGAATTTCTCCAAATTGTTCTGAATACATAAAGTAATAGTTGGCTTTCATGATATTTCCAACTGCTTCCATCAGGTGGTTTTCCAGTTGTCCACCAGGTTCCACTAACCTCAAAAAACCATCTATATGCAAATAATATCCGGACCAGTGGTTCCAAGCATCAGCACTTGCCCCCCAACTTCTGGTGGTATTAAACACCACATCTGGTTGTTCCCAGGAATTTTTATACCCATAGGAAGCATAGCCACCATAAGTGGACCCAATCATTACTCTTGTAAATAAATAAGTCCAGTTAGGAGGCATCCACAATCTGGTTTGTACATTGGGAAAGAAAAACCGTGCACTAATATCTTCACTGGTCAAATTCTCATTATCACCCTTAAATTCCTCAAATTGCTCTGTACATCCAATTAAAATTGAACATGTCAGAAATAATATTATATATACTTTATTTATAGCTTTCATCTTTCAACAATTTAAAATGTAACATTCAGACTGATTCCCATTCTTCTGCTGGAGGGTTGATTATAATAGAATATTCCCTGACCGTAATTAGATACAGAAACAGAAGATTCGGGGTCCACTCCTTCGGCCTCTTTGTAAAAGAAGAGTAAATTCCGCCCGGTAAGTGCTATGGAGGCCCTTTGAATTGGCGTATTCCCAATTATTTTTTCGGGAAAGTTATAGGTTAGTGAGACTTCTCTCAGCCTTATGTTTGATAAGTCCTGTATAAATGCACCTGGAATCCCTGGTAGTCTGGCCCAGTATTGTTGAGCAGTAATTTCCTGCGTATTTTGAACATAATCAGGGTTTTCTTCTGTACCCACGTTTACCACACCATCCAGAACCATCCCTTCTCTTCCTGCCAGGGTTCCTTCAATAGAACCTCTTTCCCCAAGTTCTCTGTGCGTCCAGGATAAAGCTTTTCCTCCCATTTGAGCATCAATCAAAAAGCTCAGGGTTAAGTCCTTATAGCCTAAAGTATTTTGAAATCCACTGGTAAATGAGGGTATATAATTACCCAAAAGTTGTTCCTCCTCCGAAGCCACAGGAAGGCCTTCTTCATCCAAAACCATTTTACCTTCATGATAGGTAAAATCATTTCCCCAAACATCACCGTAATTTCCTCCTACTTTAGTTTTTACGGAAAAATTGTCTCGTCCTGTAAAAAGAAAGGATTCCGAACCTTCAATAAATGATTCCAAAACACTGGTATTATGGGCATAATTAATGGAAGCATCCCAATAAAAATCTTTACTTTGAACAATTGTAGCGCCTAAAAGTAATTCAAATCCTTTATTGGAAATTTCTCCCACATTTGTTCTCATGTATTTAAAACCAGTTGAAGGATCCACAGGGGCATTGATGATTTGATCAAAGGTGTTTGATTTATAGTAAGTAAAATCTGTGAAAACCCTATTTTTAAAGAATTTAAATTCTACTCCAATTTCTGTAGATTGAGTAGTTTCCGGCTTTAGGGTGGGATCATCAAAAATTTCAGATTGTGAAACAGTAATGAGACCATTGTAACCTGTCAAATCACTTAAGGTATAATAAATCTGATCATTTTTATTTCCACCAGAACCAACTTCAGCCCAGGCCACTCTAACTTTTGAAAAGGATAAGATATCATTATTAATATTAAACAATTCATTTCCGAGTAATGACAAACTCACTGAAGGATAAAAGAACGACCAGTCACTTGGTGAACCGGTAGCTGTCCACATTTTAGAATCCCAGTCATTTCTTCCTGTGAAATTCAGGTATACCATTTCTTTATAATCCAGCGACCCGGAAAAATAAAGTGAATAGATGGAAGACCTTAAAGAAGATTCTGTACCGGCCCTTACTGATGCTAAATTAGAATACAGAAAATTATTAGGTATCCTAAAATCCTCCCCTGATTTGGTAGAGGTTTCATTTTTATTGTATCGATAATTTCCCCCGGCATTAAGATTTAAATTAAAATTACTTGTAATGCTCTTATTAAACATAAATAGAAAATCCATATTGGTTTCTGTTTGTCTATAGAAATTATCTGATCGGGTACCATCATTAGTCCTACTTCCACCCTTAGGAGTAATTTGTTTAATTTTATGAGAAAGTGCATCAGTTCCTACACGGACAAAAGCACTTAAATTATCATTGAACTGGTAAGTCAATTTGGCAAACCCAGTCACCCTGTTCCTAAAATCTTCAAAAGTTCGCTCATTCTGGATATAATAAGCGTTTTCAGCTGGAATGGATATGTCATAAGGATGAATAGATCTTCCCTGCTCATCTACATAATTATTTTTAAAGTCCTCATTTACTGCATTCCGAACCCTTCTGTAAAGGAAGGTAGTTGCACTATTATCAGACCATCCCATCGTAGCTCTGTTTTGTGCTTCCTGGGTAAAATACGTCACCTTTGCATCAAAATTCAGCTTATCGGAAAGTTTCGCTCCTGCTCGTAAATTAAAAGTATTTTTATTCAGTTTAGACTCAGGAAGAATTCCCTTTCCAGAAAAATTGGTGTAAGAAAACCTCACATTACTGGATTCATTTCCTCCTTCTATGTCAATGGTATTTACCGCTTCTACTCCTGTTTCAAAAAAGTCTTTTACATTATTTGGATCGGCCGAATAAACGCCTTCAAGTCCGGTTGGATAAGTAAAATTACTACCATCAAATTTAGGCCCCCAGTTTCTGAGCGCATCATTGGAAAATGTACCACCATCACCCTGGCCATACTCATTTTGAAATTGTGGAAGCGTGTTGTCATTTACATTAGAGAAAACCACACTCCCCGAATATCCAACGCCAATTCCTTTTTTACTTCCTTTTTTAGTGGTAATAATAATTGCCCCATTGGCTGCTCTGTTTCCATATAAGGCAGCGGCATTCGGACCTTTTAAAACGGAAATAGATTCCACATCATTAGGGTTAATATCCGATATCCCTGTACCATAATCTGTTCTGGTATAAGCCACAGGAGCCCCAGGGCCTGAGGAACCTCCAAATCCATTATTATTGATCGGCACTCCATCCACAATAAAGAGCGGTTGGTTATTTCCGGTTAAAGAGGAATTTCCCCGCATAATAATTCGCGAGCTACCGCCCATTCCGGAAGCTGCTGGAGTAATTACAACACCTGCTACTTTACCTGCTAAAGAGTTTACAACATTGTCCTCTTTCGATTTTTGTATTTCATCTCCCGATAAATTACTTGTGGCATAACCCAATGACCTCTTTTTGCTTTCTACCCCCAGAGCCGTAATCACAATTTCATCCAGGGCTGTTAAATCAGGCTCCATGGAAACATTAATAGTTGACTGGTTAGCCACTTCAATTTCCTTTTCCACAAAACCAATGGAGCTAAACCTCAGAATTGCATTATCTGTAACTTCAATTGTAAAATTTCCATCAAAATCAGTCACCGTTCCTTTAGGTGTTCCCACAATTAAAATACTCACACCAGGTAAAGGTTCCTGATCAGCTGCTGACACAACTTTACCTTGTACAATACTTTGATTGAGGGATTCATTTAAACTGTTCCTTATCTGGTGGGAGTTTTTATGAAACCTGGATACATTGATGACATTATCAATCCTCTTAAAACTTAGATTAGACTCTTTTGAAAGATATCGAAGCACATTTCCCAAAGACTCTCTGTTGTTTTCAATGGTAAACTTCTTTTTTATTTTATCAATATCCTTCTTGGCATACCCAAACTCAAAATTGGTCTGGTTTTCTATGGAAGAGAAAATCTCCTGAATTTTTGCATTGCGAACTTCTAGGTTCACCAATACTTCATCGATGCTTTTTTGCCCAAAAGAATCATTCGCTAATAAGATACTCGAAAGGCAAACTTGCAGAACTAATCCAAAAAACAAATAGTTAGTCATACGAATAATTTGTAGTATTAAATTCCATTTCATATTTTTAATAGATTTTGATGAATGTTTAAGCGATTTGTTCAAAATTGATGGCGGTCCCCTTAAGTGATCCTTGACCAAAATTTTCACTTTAGGGAATTTACCTTCATGTAAGCCAGTTATTTCTTTGTGATAGAAATAACTGGTTTTTTTTTAACTCGAATTCATATTTATGCTATTTTAGTTAACCATTACTTTATTTTCTTTTATTTCATATTCAAATTTTAAAGAATACTTAATGCTTTCCAGAACATTCAATAAGTTTTGATTTTCAAACCTGGCATTATATCCACCCTTTTCACCCACTTCCTTATGGATAATAAATTCAACACCATACCACCTTTCCAGGGACTTTACAATTTCATGAAAAGAGGCATCATCAAATACTAAAACCCCATCTTTCCAGGAAGATAATTCCGGATTAAAAAACTCTTTTTCAACCTCCTTTTGATCTGCTTTTAATACAGCCATCTCCCCCCGGACAAGGGTAAGGGAATCACTGAATATTTCATTACTTTTTTTCTTCACTAATACCTTTCCTGTAGACACAGAAACCTTTTCTTCCTTATTTTCCGGAAAAGCATTTACATTAAATGAGGTCCCTAATACCTTCACTTCAGAATATGAAGTATGAATGACAAAGGGTTTTTGTGGGTTTTTTGCCACATTAAAAAATGCTTCTCCTTCCAGATAAACTTCCCTCAAATTGCCTTCCTGAAAATTTTCCTTAAAACGCAAGGCACTTTGTCCATTCAATTTAATTGTACTTCCATCTGGCAGGCTGAAATTCAATTTTTTACCCGCGGGAATACTCTTTTCCACCATTATTGAATTTTCAGCAATCGCTGGCCCTTCTTTTAAACTAAAGGTCTGGTCATTTAGGAAAAAATAAACAGAAATTCCCAATAAGAAAAATATTGTCACAGAAGCTGCAATGCTTTGCCAGTTTTTTATAATCCATACTTTGTTATACAACCTTCTGTTATTGCCATTTTTCTTTTCATTTGGCTCGGATTTTTCAATTTCTGAACAAACCTGGTCCCAAATCTGGTTTTTGTCCACATCACTTGCCTCATTATTCTTTTTAAGAAAATGTAAAAATGAAAAATAGAATGTTTGATTGTCCTCACTTTCTGCTATCCATTCCTTCAATTTAGTTTTTTCTTCTGCTGAAGATTCTCCGTTAATATCTTTAGAAATGATTTCTAATATTTGACTCATGTGTTTTACAATTTGTGTCTTGTAATCATGTGCCATTTAATTAAAAAAACCCCTACTCTAATTCAAAAAAAATTTCAACTATGGGATTAAGTAGCAAAAACAACGTGATAATTTTATCTTTTCCAATAAAATTTTTCTCTCTCCTAAACTCTTCTCTTATGGCTTTCATGGCCTTCAACATATGATTTTCAACTGTTTTTGTCGAAATATTCATAAGCTCTGCCACTTCTTTATATTTTTTACCTTCATCCTTTACCAAAAGGAAAACTTTTTTACATTTTTCAGGTAAATTCAAAATAACTCTATCATACCTTAATTTCAATTCGGCATATTCAACCAATTTATCAGGAGAATTAAAATCTATCTGTTTTTTACCTAATTTATTTTCATCTAAAGAATCTGTATGTTTTTCCATGGCATTTCTTTTAAGGTAGCGCAAACACTGATTTTTCATGGCTACAAAAAGGTATGCCTCAAGGTTTTCGATAGCAGATAAATTACTACGGGTTTTCCAAATTGAAATAAATACATCGGAAACTAACTCCTTCACCACTTCTCTATTCTGCAAGATTGCAAAACCAATATTGAATAAAGGATGGAAAAAGAAATCATATAACTCTTTGAAAGCCGCACTGTCATCTTCTTCTGCAATTTTCTTTTTCAGTAATATCTCATTATCCATATAATGTTTTCTTCTCTGAAACTTTCAAATTTTTTAAACCTATAAATTTAGAAATAAAAGTGGATAGAATGCCTAAAATTAGAAAATGACTTCAACAATACAACAAAATGTAATCTAATTCGGGAGAAGCCAGGCCTATGCCACCCGAATCATATCCTCCTTTTACAATTACTTCTCCACAAACATTTCCGTAAAAAAGGCCCTGCTTTTCTGGTGTTTCCCAGGTATTGATCATGTTTTTTAGGGAGGCTTAACCTGATGCTGCTTTCCCTGACCAGATTAATTTAATTAATAGGGCAAACAAAGCTTGAGGCGAAAATAAAGGGCTGTAAATAATTGGGCTACCACTTTTTAGGCACCCGTGCTCCACACCGGGTACTCCATACCGGGTACTATTATTTCAGAGGAATAATAATCTCTCTATCAGTCTTTTATGGCAAAATAATTCACGATTAATTTTGAATTACTACTTAAACAAGTGCAAATGTCCATCACAAAACACTTGCACCTGTTTTTAGTAAGGTTATTCCAAACTAGAAAAATTTCCTAAAAAAATTTAATAGTCTCAAACCAATGATCCTATTTATTCTTTTTACTGAGGTAATCATTTTTATCCTTTTCCCAGGTATCAACTAATTGTTGATTATATCTGTTTCCAAAATTTATTGGAGGAAATAACGATTCTGGTCCCAAATTTTTGCTTTCAGTAAAAATTAATTTCCCTTTTTTATCCTTCTGAATGGTAAATTCATCATATATCTCTCCGGTCACAGTTTTGGTCACATAGTGAATTTTATCCGGGGAAACCTCAATATCCTGATACAACTGTAAAGAGGTACCCGCTCTTTCAATCCAGTCTCCAAATTGTATGGCATTTTGAAATGGTCCTGAGACAGAAACCACATAAATCGGAAATTTCCCGTCCATTCTACCCCTGGCATATAAATGCTCATGGCCTGTCAGGATAATAGGCACATTATATTTTTCATACAATTCCTTGAAATCGGGAAACCTAATTCCTGGCTTTCTATTTCGTGCGGAAGCATCCATGGCATAGTGGTGTGTAATGAATACCCAGTCACCCGTAAATTCTTTCAATCGTTCTTCTGTCCACTTTAGAATTGTGGCCCGATCTTCCGGGTATTTATATCGGCATAGGTTTAGGGAAATTACCCGGATATTGTTGTAATCTATATAAAAGGTTTCTTCTTCATGGCCCTCAGGTCCATTGAGGGGAAAGGTAAAATTCAAGCCCCAATGTGCTGATAAATTTTCTCCACTTTTAGCAATAAGGTGTTCATGGTTTCCCGGAGTTCCTACAATCGGAAAATTCTGAAAAGCCCAACCTCCTGTCTGGAAAAACTCATTCCAGTTTTCCTTATTCAGGCCACCCCTATGGACCATATCTCCACCAAAAAGCAAAAATTTAGCATCAGGCCTTGTCAAAACTGCCTGGCGGATAGTTCTGCTTCCAAGGGAAATAATATCTCTTTGCACATCGCCAAAATAAAGAAAATTAAATTTTTCATTTTCTCCCGTAGCCGTTCGAAATTCCGCCCATTCGGACCAGAAATTACCATTGCCTACCCTGTAAGAATACATGGTATTGGGTTTTAAATCCGGAATATTTACACTGTGGTAATTCCAAAGCCCATCGTCTGCCGGATGGGAATCACTTTCAGCTTTAATGGATTTTACCTTTTCCTTAAAAAAAGGTGTAGCTACCGCTTCAATATATTCTACATAACCTTCCTTTTGTAATTCACTGGTACGCCAGTTCACTGACTGGCTGGTGGAAGGATCGGTTGCCCAAGAAATATTGACATGATGCGGGTATTGATATTTGGATATTTCCTGAACGCTTTTAAATCTAAATCCAAGCAATAGTATAAAACCTGAAAATAAGGCAAAAAAGGCAATTTTTTGATTCATTATGAGATTTATTAGTCTTTTATGTATTTCAATTTTTTTTTAGATCACTATGCTTTGCTTAGGTTTATTTTTCAATTAATTGATGATACAGAGCCAGATAATAAGGCAAAAGGTAAAAAGTTCCTTCATGTTCCGCATAGCCATTTCCTTCAGAATAAATGATGGCAAATGCATCCCTGTCAAGTCGCACATGGCCTCGCTCATCAATGGGCAATGCATAGCTATCTGTTCGCCAACCCATGCCTGAAGCCTGGCCTGGTGTGGGGTCCATAACTACATCCAGGCGATGAGAATTATCTACAGGATAGCCAATCAGATCCAGAGGAATTCGCTGAAGGGTTTCTTCAATGTATTTTGTATCCATACTACTTTTTCCAAATTGCTTCAAAGCGGCATCGGCAAACAGAGGGTTTTCAGAAAATAATTCCTTTCCTTCAAAATATCCTGTTTCAATTTTTTCTGTAAAAGAATTGGCTAATGCCCCATATAAGCCATCCCAAAAAGCATTTTTTTGTTTACTGATATGCAACCAGGCATTTTCAAGTGCATTTCTATACATGATTTGAAGCTCAGGATCTTTTTCATAATTGATCAATCCATAAAAGCTCATCAAGCAAAGGTTATTATCCCAGGGAACTGCATTTCCTGGAGGAAAAAACTCCTTGGCATGCATGGAATTGATATGATAATCGTGTTTGTCACGTAGCATTTTAGCCACTTCTTCATATTTAGGATCTCCGGTAACATGACTGGCCACATTTAAAAAAGAAAGCATCATCATAGAGTTTAGTCCCCGTTGTTCCCAACCCCAAACAGAATTAAAGTACTCTGGTTGAAAATTAGCCCATCGGGTTGGTTTTCCATCATAATCTACAAGGCAAAACCCATGACGGATCAAATGATCTGTAATATCTGCCACTACCTTTCTAACATCCGCCTTTTCCTGTTCAGTTTCAGCTACAAGATCATAAAAGATTCCGTAATAAAAATAATGACCTGCCAATTCATCTGAGCTGGTATCGCATTTCCACCTGTATTTTCCATCCTTACTTTCAGGAAATCTGGGATAAATGTCCTTCCAAAAAGGATCGGTCTTTTGATGTCGTTTGTTATATTCCTGATTATATTGCTCATTTACCGGGTCCCGCCAGTCAATTGGAATAATTACCCTTGCAGGAAAACCGGGTTCGTGGGTAATATCCACCAGCCACTTACATGCATAGAAACTCCTGACTGCCAATTCCCTTGCTTTTTTATCTCCTGTCAAAGCATATCGATAAGCCATGGAAGAACCATACATCGCAGTATACAACCCATCATTATCAGAAATATCGAGTCTTGAAGAAGTAATATCAAATTGTTTGGTCAGATCACTTTGACAGATAAAACCTATCCGGTTATGTCTTTCCTCCACCTGATTTATGAAATAATCAGCTTTTTCTTCATAAGTCATCGCTGTAGTATTGATCTGACTTACCCCTTTTTGAGTGGCAATCCAGGCAGTGCCCTTCTCATCTACCACAATGCCATTTACACAATCATCGGGAAGCCACCTGCGGCTTGCCCTGTAATAAAAGTAATTATCTTTTACCCGGATGGCTCCTTTTTTAGTCCCAAACCAGACTTCACCATCAGGGCCGGCAGCAGCACAAGTAAAGTTATGGTAAGGAAGCCCTTCCTGCCCGGTAAATAATTTCCAGTTTTCACCATCGAATTTCCCAACACCTTCCTGCATACCTACCCAAAGATTTCCCTGAGTATCTACTGCTAAAGCCCCAACATAGGTTGGATTCCAACTATAATTTTCATCCTGCGGATAAAGCGGTAGGAATTTTTTCTTACTTTTATCAGAAATAAATAAGCCATTTTCACACCCCAGGACTATGCCTTCATCATATTCCACACTACTTAAAATTTTCTTGGTATCCGCAGGAAGTGGATAATTTGTGGTTGTCCCCTCCTTTATTTTGCCTTTATATTTTTCCCAGATATTTCCATCATAGGACATCCATTCTCCTGAAATTAAAATAACCGGCTTTCCCTCCTGAAGCATTATTTTGTCGATGGACTTTTCCGGTAAGTTTTGTGTCTTTCCGTGTACAATGGCTACATCTTGTGCAAACACTTGATCATTTTGTCCCTGTGCTTTGGGGAAAATAAATAGCCCTAACAGTATTATAATTGTAAATATTCTCATCATATTAAATTTGAAAAATCTAGCTTAAATAGTAATTGAAGGAGAGGTTCCACCTTCCTTTTGTTGATTTTTATCCAATGATTTTAGTTTAGCCATATCAGCCTTAAGTTTCTGACTAAAAAGAGCCATATCAGAACTATGAATGACAATATTAACCCCTTCCTTTATCCAGTCAAGTTGGCGCTCTGGTTCCAGGGAAAAATGAATTCCTACTCCAAGCGTGTGTTTTCGGGCTTTATGAATAATCGTTTTTACAGTTTTGATGAATTCGGGATGGTCATACTGCTCAGGAATTCCCATGTTGATCGAAAGGTCATGCGGACCGATAAATACTCCATCTAATCCTTCCATTGATAAAAGATGGTCAAGCTGCTCAACTGCTGGAATGCTTTCTATATTGGCAATACATAAATTTCCGTGATTGTACCGATCAAGATAGGATTCTAACTCTGGAGTTAAAATGGCTTTTCCTGCTAAAATTTCTTTCAACTTTTTCCCTTTCAAAGGGCGAAATTTAGTAGCCCCAATAAGTTCCTTAATCTCATCTACATTTTCCAGGTAAGGGGCAATCACTCCTATGGCTCCGTCATCCATAACCTGGCTTGCCCTGTTAGGATTAGGCTGTAAGATACGTACAATTGGTGTAAGTCCTAAAGCCCGATAGGTAAAACACATTTTTGAAAGTTCAGTGCGGTCCAGACAGATATGTTCTGTATCTAAAAAAACAAAATCAAGCTTGGCATTTGCCACAAGATCAGGCCATCTTGGAGCATTAACGGTAATACAAGTTCCGTAGACAATTTCCCCCCGAAGCAGTTTTTGTTTTAAATCATTCTTTTGAAAACCTGACATTCCTTATTTGTGTATTTTTATTAACATCTTACCTAATTATACTCAGGGCAATAGGCATTGTACTATCAGGATTTTACATTTTTTGCAGGAAGTACTGGGGTGACGTTCATTTACAAATGTCATTTTGCTGTCGAAAGGATTAAATTTAAGCCTGCTCTTAACTATTGAATTGGATAGTAGTCTTTTTAATGTAGATTAGAGTATACAGTTTGAGTATACCAATCAATTGATATCATGCGAATAAATACCTTTTTAATTTTTTTTATCTCAATACCTATATTTATTAGTTGTAATAGTTCTGAAACAATTAGTCCAGAAATAGATGTTCATTGGGAACTCGTTACCAATTTTACAGGAGAACCGGATGTTTTTGAGGCAAAATTTACCCTTTCGCATCAGGGTGGATTTGATTTAGACCAGGAAAACTGGGCGCTATTTTTTAATATCGCCCCTCGTACTATTGTTCCAACTCCTGAACCCCAGCCTGCTACTGTTGAGCACCTGAATGGCGATTGGTATAAACTAAAACCAAATACCGATTTTAAACTCACCGAAGGTGAAAGTGTAGAAATTCTGTATAAAGGTATAGAGGCCGTAATCAAAGAAACTGACCGTCCTCTGGGATTGTATTTTGTTTTTTATGATGACAACGGGGATGAAAAAGAAATCAAGGAAGTGAAAAATGTTTCCTTCACCCCATTTACCAAACCTGAACAAATCAATAGAAATACAAATGATTTTGATCCTATCCCCACTGCGGAATACCTGTATAGATCCAACCAGGAGGTTTCTCAAATCCCAGCAGAGCAATTGAATGCCATAATTCCATCTCCGGTAAAAAAGGTAGAAAAAAATGATAATTTATCATTGACAAAAGATTTTGTTATTGTATTCGGAGAGGGTACTGAAAACGAGGCTAAATTTCTTAAAAATAAGCTAAAAGAAGATTTGGGGTTGGATCTTGCTTTACAGGAAGGCGGATCAGCAAGCAAAAAAATCACTTTAAATATCAAGGAGCTGACGGTTAATGACACTAAGGAAGAAGCTTATGAATTAAACATTAGTCTGGGAAAAATTGATATTACCGGATCAGATCCGGCTGGTGTATTTTATGGGATTCAGAGCTTGAGAGCTTTAATCCCTATTGAGGCTTTTCAAAATCAGGGAGCTCCTGTTTTAATAAAATGCCAGGAAATTTCTGATGCCCCCAGATTTGCCTTCCGAAGCCTTCATCTGGATGTAGGCCGGAATTTCCAAACTAAAGAAACCATTATGCGGCTTTTAGATGCTATGGCATTTTATAAGCTCAACCATTTCTTGTTTTATCTCACAGAGGATGAAGGTTGGCGACTTGAAATTGAAGGCTTACCAGAATTGACTGAAATTGGAGCAGTAAGAAAACATACTTCTTCTTATAAGAATAGCGTGTTACATCCCGGTTACGGATCAGGGCCTTTTGCCGATGATCCGGACAAACATGGGCATGGTTATTATACCCGGCAGGATTTTATTGAAATAATAAAATACGCCAAAGAAAGGCATATACAAGTGATTCCTGAAGTTAATTTTCCCGGCCATGCCAGGGCCGCTATTAAGGCCATGGATTATAGATATGAGCGATTAATGAAAGAAGGAAAACCAGAAGAAGCAAAGGAATTTCTACTTTCTGATCCTGATGATACCTCCAGCTTTCTTTCCGCACAGTGTTATAAAGACAATGTAGTATGTGTAGTACAGGAATCTGCTTACCATTTTTACGAAAAAGTAGTGGAGGATATCATTTCCATGTATCAGGAAGCTGGTATTCCTATGCCTATATTCCACATGGGTGGGGATGAAGTACCTGAAGGAGCCTGGACTGGTTCTCCTTTAGTAGCTGAATTCATGAAACAACATCCTGAAATAAAAAATCACCATGAACTTCATGCATATTTCATTAAGACAATGACCGAAAGACTTGCAGATAAAGAACTGGAATGGCATGGCTGGGAGGAAGTAGCCCTAAAGAAATTACCCGAGGGGGGATATGAACCCAACCCGGAATTTGTGGATAAAAATGTGGTTCCTTATATCTGGAATAACCTTTTCGATTACCCTGATATTGGTTATAAATTGGCTAATGCCGGCTATCCGGTGGTTTTGTGTAATGTTTCCAATTTTTATTTTGATCTCGCTTATAACAAAGATCCTAAAGAACCAGGGCTTTATTGGGCAGGATTTATCAATGAAAAGGATAACTGGACTTTTTCTCCCTATAACATGTTCCGAACTACCTTGAATACGGCTATGGGTCAGGATATCAGGGTTTTAAGAACAGAAACCAAGGGGGATAAAAAAGTAGATATTGCAGAAATTAAACCTGGTGACAATTCCACTTATGAATGGGAAAGATTAAAACCTGAAGCCTATAAAAACATTTTGGGTATTGAAGCTCAGATCTGGAGTGAAACCATTAAAGGGAGAGACATGCTGGAATATTACTATTTGCCAAAGCTTATGGGTTTTGCCGAAAGTGCATGGACTGATGAGAGAACTTGGGAAAATGAAAATGATGAGGTAAGGCGTAATGCCCTCCAACAAAAAGAATGGAATGTTTTTGTAAACCTACTGGCTCAAAAAGAATTGCCACGTCTTAGCTATTTAAATAATGGCTACAATTACCGTATTCCTACTCCTGGAGCTGTGATTGAAGATGGCATCCTAAAAGCTAATGTGGAATACCCCGGACTCAAAATTCATTATTCTCTGGACGGAAGTGAGCCAAATGAAAAAAGCCAATTATACCAACAACCGATAAAAGTAGAGGTGGGTAGCAGAGTCAAATTGGTAGCTGTTGATCATTCCGGTCGATCCAGCAGATCAATTGAAGTAAATTGATCCAATTAAATTTAACTTATATAACTCACTATCAGTTGCTTATACTAAATTTAATTTTAGTGGTTTTCCAAAAAAATGAGAAATTAAAAACGCTCATTTTATAACAAATCAAAGGG
Organism: Flexithrix dorotheae DSM 6795; assembly: GCF_000379765.1. GTDB lineage: Bacteria > Bacteroidota > Bacteroidia > Cytophagales > Flammeovirgaceae > Flexithrix > Flexithrix dorotheae. The sequence goes on along the minus strand of NZ_KB903466.1, from coordinate 760 downwards.
TAGTTTAGACGGTGACTGATTCTTAATCTTATGGCAGTATTGCCATAAGATTAAAAATCAGAGGACCTCTCCAATGAGGCCACCCTTATTCTTTAATTAGCCAGACCTCCGATACCATGGTACCCCAACCACCGGAATTTCGCCATTGTTCAACACTCACCCGATCCCCATTGGCCACATCAGCAGCTTTTTTAAAGGAAATCGTCAGTTTTCCATCCTTAGTCGTTTGTGGAGGAATTTTAAAGGTAAAGAAATCACTCATCTGTAAGGGCAGTTCAAGTTCGTCTGCCAATAGTTCTCCATCGGCATAAATCGACTCTCCCTTTTGATTCATGCGCATGGCATACCTTTCCTGAAACCATGGCCTTACCAGCGTAAATCTGATTTTGTATTGTGCATCAGATTCTAAATTTTCATAATGCAAGGTAACCCCCTGTTCCTCATCCTGGGTAAAATGCATGGACCGTTGGCTAGGCCTGTTCCCTTCAGAAAGCATGTCCGCTACATAAGGCTGGCCGTGATCATACGGATAACCAAAAACTACATTTGGTGCAGGGTTTTGAGTACCAAGATTATCATAAAAGCCTCCTTCTCCCGGTTCCTGGTAATGAAGGATCATTTCCAGCAATTCAGCTCGTTCTTTCCCTTTGGTAGCCAATGCTCTTGTTATTTGCCGTTTTAACCATCCAAGGCCAATAAAATCATGATCAAGATTAAAATAACCATCATTGCGAACTCCAAAAATCTCATTACTTTCTTC
>NZ_KB903465.1 GCF_000379765.1 Flexithrix dorotheae DSM 6795 | reverse complement strand
AGTGTTTTTCCGTTTTATCAAACAAGAACTCAATGTCAGCCACCTGGTATCACTCAATAAAAATGGTATTGAAGTCATCATTTATATGACCCTAATAGTTGCCATGCTCCTGCTTATTTACAAAAAAGCTAATAATATTGGTTATAAAACTGCTAAAAGAAGGTTTAAAACCGAAATAAGAGAACTTGCTATTGCCATTATGATTTATCTAGCTGGAGGTAACCCGGAACGAATCTTTAAAAATAAAAATGGTCGGAATTTCTTCCGACCATGACTGGAATTTATTCCGGCTTTCTTGTTTTCTAAAGAAGGATTAAACCCAAATTACCTATAATTTTCCTTCAATTTCGTCTATTTCCATAGCCAGGTTTTCCCATTCCTCATTTTCCGCTTCCAGCTCAGATTTTACCGCCTCGTATTTTTGGTTTACCTCTGCAAGAAGATCCGGGTTGGCATAAACAGACGGTTTGGAAAGCTCATCTTCAATTTCAGTTTTTCCTTTTTCCAACTTGCTGATATTATTTTCTTTTTCACCTAATTTTTTCTGAAGCTTTTTTAACTGATTTTTTAATTCCTGTTCTTCAGAAGGGGAAGGTTTAGGTTTGCTTTTTTTAGCTTCTTTCCTGGGTTTACTTTCATTTAGGCTTTCCTGTTCAAGTTTCTTTTTCTCATACCATCGGGTAAATTCGTGGTAGTCTCCAGGGTATTCTTTTAATACCATATCCTCAATATACCAGATTTTATTAGCGATTTGGGAAATGAAATGTCTGTCGTGTGAAACCACCAAAAATGAACCTTCATATTGCTGAAGTGCCTGTATCAGAATATTAACTGATTGAATATCAAGGTGGTTAGTTGGCTCATCCAGTAATAAAAAATTGGCCTGGGAAATTAAGGTTTTGGCCAGGGCTACCCTTGATTTTTCCCCTCCTGAAAGTACTTTTATTTTCTTAAAAACATCATCATCACTAAACAGAAAACAACCCAAAACACCCCTCAATTCCTGTTCGGTCTTTTCTAACCCCGACTCTTTCAATTCCTGTAATATTTCGTTTTCAATATTCAGTGATTCCAGCTGGTGCTGAGCATAGAATGACTGAATTACGTTATATCCGGGATTTCGAACCCCATCAAACTTTTCAGTTCCGGCCACCATCCTAAGCATGGTAGATTTCCCTTTCCCGTTGGCTCCTATTAAGGCAATTTTATCTCCTCTTTCAATGGAAATTGTGGTGTCCTTAATCACATCAACTTCACCATATGATTTATTGGCCTCCTCCAGACCCATGATAATTTTGCCCGGTTGCTGGTTAAAGGAGAATCTAAAATTAAGGTCAACTGTTTCTTCAACCACTTCCTCCACTTTATCCATTTTATCCAGCATCTTTATTTTGGACTGTACCTGTCTGGATTTAGTGGCTTTTGACCGGAATCTTTCAATAAACTTTTCCGATTGTTTTATTTTCTGCTGCTGATTTTTGAATGCATTTCTTTGGATCTCACTTCTCAATTCTTTTTCTTCCAGATAAAAGCTATAATTTCCAGAGTAGAGATTTAGCTTGCCTCCTGAAACCTCCACGATAATATTTACCGCTCTGTCCAGAAATTCTCTATCGTGTGATACAATTACAATTGCGCCTTCATAAGAAGTAATGTAATTTTCCAACCACTGAATAGAAGGAAGATCGAGGTGGTTAGTCGGCTCATCCAGCATTAGTAAGGCTGGTTTTTGAAGTAAAAGCTTGGCCAGCATTACCCTCATTCTCCAGCCTCCTGAAAAGTTTTTTAAGGGCTTTCTTAAATCCTGAGTGCTAAATCCAAGTCCCTCCAATATTTCCTCAGCTTTTGACTGAATGGAATAACCTTCTAATGTGGCAAACTCATCCTGAAGTGGAGCCAGTTTATGCACCAGGTCATCATTGTAGTTATGCTCCATTTCGTGGAGAATTTTGTCTATCTGATGTTGAAGCTCCAATTGTCGCTCAAATGCCTGCATGGCAACCTCCAGGATACTGTCATCACTTTGGTAAGAAAGCAAATCCTGATTCAAAAAACCAATTGAACAATCGTTACTTTTTGAAATACTTCCCTCATCCGGCTGGTAATCTCCATTAATGAGTTTGAGTAAGGTAGATTTTCCGGTACCATTTGCCCCAATTAAACCAATTCTGTTTTTAGGTTTGATATGAAGGGAGGCCTTATCGTATAAAGTTCTACTGCCAAAATGAAATGAAAGATCCTGAATAGTCAGCATAATTAGGCTGGTGATATTTTATTTGAAAATTATAAGCTGCAAAATTGCCTAAAAATTATTGATAAAAAAAAGCCATCTACGAGATGGCTCTTTTTTCACTTTAAATAAATGATCAAATTTTAATCTTTAGCTCTATAACTTATGGAGTACTTACAGTACTGCCTTTATAGCTTCAGTCAATTTGGGTACTACTTCAAATGCGTCTCCTACTATTCCGTAATCAGCTGCTTTGAAGAATGGTGCCTCAGCATCCTTATTGATCACTACAATCACTTTGGAAGAGTTAACACCGGCCAGGTGCTGAATAGCACCCGAAATACCTACAGCAATATAAAGTGTAGGACTTATTTTTATTCCTGTTTGACCTACGTGTTCATGGTGAGGTCTCCATTCCATATCTGAAACGGGCTTGGAACAGGCCGTAGCTGCACCCAGTGATTTGGCTAATTCTTCTATCATTCCCCAGTTTTCAGGCCCTTTCAAACCTCTTCCTCCTGAAACCACTTTGTCCGCTTCTGGAAGTAAAATATCTCCTTCTGCCTTTTCTACTTTTGTTCTTTTAACAGCAAAATCGGTATCGGATAGACTGGCACTAAAAGCTTCAACTGAGGCGAAATCTCCACTTTCTACAGGTGAAATGGCGTTTTTAGCAATTGTAATTACTTTTTTTGCTCCGGGTACTGACACATTTGCAAAGGCTTTTCCTGTATAAACCCCTCTTTTTACCACAAATCCATTACTGGTATCAGGAAGATCAACCACATTGGTCACCACACTGGCACCCAATTTTATAGCTACTCTTGAAGCAATGGCATCAACCAGAGAGGATCTGGCCATTACAAGTGTGTTTGCACTTTCTTTTTCGGCAGCCTGAAACACTACATTGGCAGTTGCCTGAATTCCACCATCGTTTAATCTTTCATCGGAAACATGTAAAACCTTGCTGGCTCCAAATTTCCCCAATTTAGCCAATTCAGCTTCTACTACTGTTCCTGTAGCAATGGCGATAGCTGTGCTTCCTTCACCTTTAGCAATTTCTGCCCCATAGGCAACAGCTTCCAAAGAAGATTTTTTTACTGCACCTCCATCTGCTTCTATATAAACTAATACTGACATATCTTTATATTTTTAATGTTTTGAATCTTGAAATAAGGTAATACTTAAATAGTTGGGGAATTAAAGCACCTTGGCTTCATTCTTTAATAAATTTACCAACTCACCGATATTATCAGGATCTATCATTTTGCATTCAGATTTGCCTTCCGGCAGGCTAAACGATTGGTATTCTGTAACCCCTTCTACTTCAACTGGCGGGATGACTTTAAGTGGCTTTTTCCTGGCCATCATGATTCCTCTCATATTTGGAATTTTCCATTCGGCTATTGGCTCCTGAACTCCGGCTACAAATGGCAAACCAACCTCCAAATACTCTTTTCCTCCTTCAATTTCTCTGGCCATGGTGGCCGAATCCCCATTCAACTCCAATTTCATACAGGGAGCAATTGAGGGCCATCCCATCATTTCACCTACTAATCCGTGCACTAATCCTCCATTAAAATCACTGGATTCCCTTCCCATCAAAATCATATCATAATTTTCAGCTTTGGCAACAGCAACAATTTGTTTTGCCACAAACATGGCATCGGTTGGTTCAGCATCCACCCTTATTGCATCATCTGCACCTATAGCCAATGCTTTTCTTATAGTGGGCTCTGTACTGGCCGTTCCCACATTGAGTACGGTCACTGTGGCTCCTTTTTCCCCCTGTATTTCTACTGCTCTGGCAAGAGCATAATCGTCATAAGGGCCTATGATGAACTGGACACCATTTTCATCAAGTTTATTTCCATCGAATTTAATTTTGGTGGTGGTGTCAGGAACATGACTGATACAAACTAATATTTTCATAATTGTAAATTTTATGTCTGAAAGTTGATTGAGAATTTTTACTTAAATACTAACTCCTTAACTTTTATCAGACTGTTCATGTTATTTAAAGGATAAAAGTCTGTCTCACATTTTGCTATTTGCATAAGTTTATGGAGACTATCATAATAATTATTCGGTGAAATCTCATTTTTTAACTTTTTAATTTCCCCTTCAATCTATTATATTATCAACACAAATTAAAGAAAAAAAAGTATGCATGCATAACAATTTTAGAAAAATTTACATAAAAAACTTGAGTCATGTCTGTTTTGTTTCCCTTTCTGCTCTATCTTTCATTGGCACTAAACCAGAATAATATGGAACAAGAAAAAAGCTACCTGGCACTAGGAGATTCTTATACCATTGGGGAAAGTGTGGACGAAAAGGAAAGGTGGCCAGTCCTGTTAGTTAACCAGCTGAAAAATAGTAATGTAAATCTGAGCAACCCTAAAATTATTGCCACAACTGGCTGGACAACCAATGAACTGATTTCTGCCATTAATGCACAAAATTTAGATAAAAAATTTGACCTTGTATCCTTACTTATTGGGGTAAATAACCAATACAGAGGATATCCGGTTGATCAATACATAAATGAATTTGAGGAATTATTACAAACTGCTATCAGATTTGCCAATGATAATCCCTCAAAAGTATTTGTACTATCAATCCCGGATTATGGAGTTACCCCATTCGCTTCAGACAGAAACCCTGACAAAATCGGACAGGAAATAGATGCATATAATGCAATTGCTGAGGCGATTTGTAAAAAGTATTCAGTTCGGTTTTTTGATATTACGCCAATTTCCAGAAAGGCTAAAATGAATGCAGAACTGGTGGCGGAGGATGGATTGCATCCCTCTGGAAAAATGTATAAACAATGGGTGGACTTCATTTGGGAAGATGTTTTGAAAATGATTTAAAGCAAATGCAAAAACCTGCCTTGAAAAGGTAAATAAAGCCTTGTCATGACAGGTTTGAAAATAAAAATGGAGTGTTGTATTAAAGATTAGTATCCGTTAAATCTTTCAAAAGCGGCTTTTTCCAAAGCTTCCTGATGATCGGGATGAGCAATACTAATAAGTGCTTTAGCTCTTTGTTTCAGATTTTTTCCGTATAAATTCACCACACCAAATTCAGTGACAATGTAATGTACGTGTGCCCGGGTAGTAGTCACACTAGCGCCTTCCTTTAGAAATGGCACTATCTTGCTTTCTCCTCTTTTAGTGGATGAAGAAAGCGCAATAATCGGTTTACCTCCTTCCGATAGTGATGCGCCTCTGATAAAATCCATCTGTCCTCCAACCCCTGAGAATTGTTTAGGGCCAATGGAATCTGCACAAATCTGTCCGGTAAGGTCAATTTCAATAGCACTATTAATGGCAATTACCTTCGGATTTTTCCTAATGATTGCGGTATCATTAGTAAATGCAGAATCCTTCATGGCCACAATTGGGTTATCATGTAGAAAATCGAATACTTTTTGGGTGCCCATCACAAAGCAGGAAGTGATTTTGTGGGGTAGTACTTTTTTGTCTTCTCCGGTTACTACTCCTTTTTCCACCAGATCAATTAAGCCATCGGAAAACATCTCGGTATGAATCCCCAGTCTTTTATGATTACCCAATTGGGAAAGAACAGCATCTGGAACTCCTCCTATTCCCATTTGCAGTGTAGCGCCATCCTCCACCAGTTCGGCAATATATTTACCCATTTTATGCTCTTCCGGGCTTATAGTCCTTCTGGGTACAATTTCCATAGGCCGGTCCACTTCCACGAGTTCATCAATCTGGCTGATATGAATCATGCCGTCTCCATGCGATCTTGGTGCCTGTGGATTAATTTCTGCGATAATGTATTTGGCACTATCCAACGCGCCCAGCGTGACATCTACTGATGAGCCTAAAGAACAATATCCGTGTTTATCAGGGGGAGTTACCATTAATAAAGCCACATCTATTGGAAGAATGCCTCTTCTGAATAACAAGGGGATTTCACTTAAAAAAATTGGAATATAGTCTGCGTTTCCATTCTGAACGGCTTTTCTGGCATTACTCCCCACAAAACAGGCATTATGTCGAAAACTTCCTGAGATTTCGGGATTGGTATAGGGTGCAGGGCCTTCTGTGTGGATATGGATTACTTCTACATCTTTAAGCTCGTTGTTTCTGAGACACATGGCATTTACCAGTGATTGGGGTGCCATGGATACGCTATGTACAAAAACTCTGTCTCCGGATTTTATTTTTTTGACAGCATTTTCTGCTGAAGTGATTTTGGGTTGAAAGGCAGCGGTCATGATTGAGTGGGATGGTTTAATAGCATGATTGCTAGGGTTTTAAATAAGAAAAATACATCCAATATTCAGCTTCAGCCAAAAATGTGATTCAAGCTGGAATAATTTCAGGTCCTTAGCCGGCTGAATATTATGGAGGTAAATGTATAGGCGGAATCCCCAATTCTTTATGACAATTGCTAGGTTTTATGCTAACTTTTGACACCCTAAAACCCTTCCCAAATTATTCGCATTCGAAGGGTTGATCCATAATGTGATAAACCTTATCCCTAAAGGAATAATGCCACCATTCGGAAGTGATGGATTTAAATCCGAACATTTCCATGGTTACCTTCAGGAAAACTCTTCGGCTTAGAACTTCCTTGGGTAATTCCTGATAGGCATGATGGGAAATCTGGCCGAAATGATCGTAGGGGGAACCCATCTCCAATTCCTGCCCTGTGGCAATTTCCACTAGTGAAACATCTACTGCATTTCCCCTGTTGTGCATGGACCCTTTGGCAGGGTCTGCTACATACCTGGGATCCGGTACTTTTTCCCACATCTTTATTTGTACGGAAAGGGGCCGGTAACAATCAAAGAGTTTTAATCGGTAACCAAGCGTATGGAGATAGTTGTTGAGGGAAATTAAAGAATCGGCAACCACTTTTCTGAGCAGGCATTGTTCACAATCATAAAGAGGAGTCTTGGTAAAATTATCGGTGGTGGCATATTTAATATCCAGATCGAAATTGTTATTGTACATGATCAGGTTCACCAGAGCAGAATCCGGATAAGTACTGTAATCAACTTTTTGAACTTTTGGTTTAGGGGGTGTAGCGGGCTCGGGTTTGGGAATATCTTCTACTGGTGATTCCAATGAAATTTCCTTTTGTGTTTCTACTTTGTTTTTTTCTTCAGCAGAATGACAGCCCCAAGTAATTAAAAGTAAAAAAATGGCAATGTGTGGTTTAATCATAAAAGCATATTTTCAGGCTCTATATTATCCCGTTTTGGAAATTTTAAAAGCTATTAATTGATAATTTTGAGAATTATAATGTAATTATGAATGTGGAATTTGAAACTGTCCTTCATTGACTCCTTACAGATTCAAATAAGCAAACTTTTCTTAATTATTGTGGCAAATTGAGGACAGGTTCTTAAATAATAATATAACCAAAAATATGAAACGTATCAATACAACCATCAATTCGCTTTTAGTTTATCTTATTTTTCTTTGGCCAGTTTTGCTTTGGTCCTGCGAAAATAAACAATCAAAAGAAAAAGCAGAGGAAAAATTATCAGACAAAAAGCTTCCAAATATCGTCATTATTTTTGCTGATGATCTGGGTTATGCCGATGTTGGAGTTTTTGGCGCAAAAGGGTTTACTACTCCAAATATTGATAAAATCGCTGGTAATGGGGCCAGGTTTACCAATTTTTATGTTTCCCAACCAGTCTGCTCGGCCTCCAGGGCTTCATTATTAACCGGGTGTTATTCGAATAGAGTTGGCGTTTCCGGAGCGTTTAGTCCCTATGTTGGAAAAGGGCTGGATCCTAAGGAGGAGACGATTGCAGAAATTTTAAAACCACTGGGTTATAAAACAGCCATTTACGGAAAATGGCATTTGGGAAGTGAACCGGAGTTTTTACCCACCAGACAGGGCTTTGATGAATATTTTGGGATTCCTTTTTCCAATGATATGTGGTCCAAACATCCACAAAATGAACATCATAAATTTGGCGATCTTCCATTGGTGGAAAATGAAACGATTATCGATACCCTGGAGGAGCAAAGTCAGATTACTACCTGGTACACCGAAAGGGCAGTGAATTTTATTGATAAAAATAAGGACGAACCATTCTTTTTGTACCTGCCTCATTCCATGCCTCATGTGCCACTTTATGTTTCGGATAAATTTAAGGGGAAATCAGAGAATGGGCTTTATGGAGATGTGATTATGGAAATAGACTGGTCAGTTGGGCAGGTGATGGAAGCCCTGAAAAGAAATGGTCTTGAAGAGAATACTTTGGTGATTTTTACTTCGGATAATGGTCCCTGGCTTTCTTATGGAGGTCATTCAGGTTCTGCTTTACCACTCAGAGAAGGTAAAGGAACGGCATGGGAAGGTGGTGTAAGAGTGCCTTGTGTGATGCAGTGGCCAGGGAATATTCCCAAGGGAGTGGAGATAGACGAAGCTTTGATGACTATTGATGTATTGCCAACAATTGCCGAAATTACTGGTGCCGAGCTGCCCAAAAAGAAAATAGATGGCAAGAATATTCTACCAGTTTTAAAGAATGAGGAAAATGCCACTTCTCCACATGAGGCTTTGTTTTTTTATTACAAATCCAATGAATTGCATTCGATGTTGAGCGGAAAATGGAAAATGTATTTCCCCCACAATTACAGAACCCTTGCCGGAGCAAAGGGCCGGAATGATGGCATCCCGATCAATTACAGCTATGTGGATATTGAAGAAGTAGAGTTATATGATATTGAAAGTGATATTAGTGAAAAGAAAAATGTGGCTGCTGAGTATCCGGATATTGTGGCAAAAATGTCAGTTTTAGCTGATGAAATGCGAAAGGAACTTGGAGATAAACTTACTCAAACAGAAGGAACTGAAAACCGGCCATTGGGAAGAGTTTCCAGTGAGGGGAAATAGGATCTAGCCATAAAAACTTCCTGATTGCAGTGCGAAGTCTCCAAAAAAGGTAATTTCTTGGCAGGGTCTTCTTATTTGAGAGACCTTTCTGAGACTAAAATTTACTTTTTTATTTTAGGAGAACCGCATAATGTTACCTTCAGAAAACTTCAAATGATTGGAAAATGAACAAACCTAAAGTTGTAGTATTGGGAGCCGGTTTGGTGGGTAGCGTAATGGCTATCGATTTGTCGGAAAAATATGAAGTAACCAGTGTGGACAGGGATGAAACCATTTTGGAAACCCTTCATAATCACCATGGAATTAATGCTATTGTGGCTGATTTTTCTGATACAAATCAGCTTAAAAAAGTAATAGCGCCATTTGACCTAGTAATAGGAGCTGTTCCCGGTTTTTTGGGATTTCAGGTGACAAAGGCTGTGATAGAATCAGGGAAAAATATGGTTGATATTTCCTTCATGCCGGAAGATTTTCTGGAATTGGATGAATTGGCAAAGGAAAAAAATGTCACTGTCATTAACGATTGTGGTGTGGCTCCCGGAATGGGAAATATCATCTTGGGATATCATCATGAAAGAATGGAAGTTGATACTTATGAGTGCCTAGTAGGGGGGCTTCCGGTGGTGCGGGAATGGCCATATGAATATAAAGCGGTATTTTCCCCCATTGATGTGATTGAAGAATATACCCGCCTGGCCAGGTATATTCAAAATGGAGAAATGATTGTAAAAGAAGCGCTTTCCGATCCGGAATTGATTTTTTTCGACAAAATAGGCACTTTGGAATCCTGGAATTCCGATGGCTTGAGGTCTTTGGCCAGGACCATGAAAATTCCCAATATGATTGAAAAAACACTGCGCTATCCTGGTTGTATTGAATATCTTCGTGTTTTAAAAGACTCTGGTTATTTTTCTTACGATCCGGTGGAAATAAATGGTTTGCAAATTCGCCCTATAGATATGACTTCGAAACTGCTTTTTGATAAGTGGAAACTAAAACCGGGTGAAGAGGATTTTACCATTATGCGAATAGTGGTTGCTGGAAAAAAAGATGAAAAGGATTATAAAATCACCTACGATCTTTTGGATCGGTACGATAAGGAAACTTCTACCATTTCCATGGCCAGAACAACGGGTTTTACCTGCACGGCAGTGGCTAATTTATTATTAAATGAAAAAATTGAAGAAAAGGGAATCTGTCCACCTGAATATTTAGGGAAAAATGAGGATAATTTCCTTTTCATAATGAAATATCTTGCTGAAAGAGGAGTGCATTATCATAAAACAATTGGTTAACCTGAAGGATAACCACAAATTATTTCAACCAGAACATTAAAAAAATGAAAAAGTACAAACACATATTTTTCGACCTTGACCATACGCTTTGGGATTTTGATAGAGCTTCAATGGAAACCCTTAAAGAGCTTTTCTACCATTATAAAATAAATGAATATGCCAAAGTAACCCATGAGGATTTTGTAGATTGCTTTTGGGAAATTAACCATCAGTTGTGGGATAAGTATAACCATGGATTAATAGATAAAGCGACCATTAGGGACCAAAGGTTTTTTATGGTTTATGAAAAGTTTAAAATAGACCAAAAATATATTCCAACGGAAATTGGAATTCTGTATTTGGAAAAATGTCCTCAAAAACCCTATTTAATGCCATTTGCAGAGGAAATTCTAAGTTATTTAAGAGATAAAAAATACCAGCTCCATATTCTGAGCAATGGTTTTGGGGACGTGCAATCCATAAAACTGGAGATGAGTAATATTGCCCACTTTTTTGATTGTGTAATTACTTCTGAAACCACCGGACATAAGAAGCCAAGTAAGGAAATCTTTGATTATGCCATTGCTTCGGTGGAAGGAAATGGTGAGGATATGATTATGATTGGAGACAATCCTGAAACGGATATTATGGGAGCAATAAATGCTGGCTGGGATACTATTTTTTACAATCCGCAAAAGAAAAAATCACCCCATTCTTCTACAATTGAAGTAAAGTCACTTGAGGAAATAAAACAGTTTTTTTAGGAAAAAATTACACCGATCTTTCATGAAAACCAGCCAAAATAGAAGGGCAGTGAAGACTGGAAATAGGGGAAGAATTGTCCGGTGATCAGTTTTAATGATCGGGTTGTACGGAAGTGTACAATTTTTTGTTTCATTACCTTACATATTTTTTTTGTAACTCCCTGATTTTCTGAATAATTATTTTTCTGGCATCCCGTTTGGAATCTGTTAATAGACTTAAACCTATACAATAATGATGACCAGGATAGAATATGTAATGAAAAATAAATGGTATTCAATTTTTATTTACCTTGGGTTGGTATTAGTCATTATTTATTTTATTTCTTTCCAAAGGTCATCTCAATCCTCAGGCAATTCCCCGATGAAAATCAGTCAGCCAGATAAGAAGCCAGTGAATAAATCCTTCAGTGTTAATATTACCAGGTCAGTGAAAATACTTATTGGTCATTCTTAAGGTTTATCATTCTATTTTATCCTCATCTAGTATTAATTCTTATAAATAAAAAAATAGCCCATCCGAAAAATTCGAACAGGCTATTGAATCAACTCAATTTAAAATTTTGTTGGCACTTAATCAGCTTCGGTAAACCATACTGGTTTGGTATTAAAATCAGGTTCTAGTCCACCTATTTCTTCAAGCGCATCTGAATTCCAGTCTACCTCTGAGTATTGTCTTGGGTACCATCTTTCGGCTGGTTTGCCATCATTGGTAACGGTTAGTTCCTCAGGTAAAGTAAATCCCTTAAAAACCTCACTACTATAATCGTATCTTCTTAAATCCGACCAGGTTTCGTTGTTGGTAAATAAAGCGATGTACTTTTGAGTCATGATATCACTTAATGAAAGTGCATCAGCATTTGCAGGCAGGCCATTGGCTATAAAATCCGAAATTGCTGCGGCTTCTGCACCTGCAAATTCCATATGAGACTTCACTCCTTCAACAAAAGCGCTGAAAGCAGTTCCTTTATCACCTTTAATGAAAGCCGCTTCTGCCTTAATAAATTGAAGCTCAAAGTAGCTGATCAATGGATAAGGGTCACTATCATTAAAAATATATTTACCATAAAATGTTGTAGCGATACCAGCAGTATCTCCCACAGTTGGTGGAATACCAGTATATTCTCCATTTTCGTCAGGATTTAACATTAATGTTAACCTTGGATCTTCTACACCACCAGAATAAGTTCCGTCCAAATAGCTTACAAAAAGACTAGATGGGTATCTGAAGTTGAAGTTCCCCCTGCTTGGACCCATAAAACTGGAGGTAGCTGAACTTTCTCCGGCAAATTGTACACTCGCATTATCTGTAACATTCCCAAATGACTGGTCTACCATAGAAATTACCATATCGGGATTAAAAGTATTTTTGTTACTTAAATGACCCAGGTTTCTGGCTTTAATGGCATAACCAAACTTAATCCATTTTTCAATATCACCATTATAGAGATAATCACTGGCTGCAAAATCAGGGTCAATTTCCCCCGATAAATTGCCAAGCATTTCAATTCCTTCATCACAAAGTTTTAAAATTTCTCCGTAGATAAATTCCTGGCTATCATAGTCGAACTGGGTAAGGGTATTGTCCCAGGCTTGTACGTAAGGAAGTTCTCCGTGGTGATCGGTAGTAATTTGCCAGCTATAAGCCCTGATGATTTTGGCAATGCCAGCATAAACTGGTTGCCCAGCTTCTTCTGCCTGAACAACCATCTGGTTCAGGTTTGAACCGATGGTCCAGTAATGGTTTCTGAATTTTTGCACTCCAGAATAATAACTGCTACCATGGCGGTCAGAGAAATATCCCGTACCTCCGTACGACCAGTTTTGGGTAATAGAACCAACATATCGGCTGTCAAACATATCTCCCTCTGCCATTGAATAGATGACCTGAGGCAGGTAAAGAGCCGGAGGGGCCGTTTGTGGTAAATATGGATCGTCATTGATATCCAGATACTCTTCACAGGAAGAAAATCCCATGAGCAGGAGTATATAAAAAGCTAGATTTCTAATTAATATTTTCATGTCTTAAAATTCTTAGAAGTTAATTTTTAAACCAGTAGAGATAACTTTAGGCGATGGAAGAGAGAAATAGTCAAATCCACCTGCACTACTTCCTCTGGCTGAAGCATTTAATCCATTTACATCAGGATCAGGACCAGAATAATTGGATATTAGGAACAGGTTATTTCCCGTAACATGCAGCTGTAGAGATTTGATAAATGAATTACCAAGAATTGATTTGGGTAGGGTATAAGATAAGGTTACATCTCTCAATCTCAGCCAGTTGATGTCCCTTTCAATGAAGTTTTCTTCAACCAGACCCAATGCTCCCGAGGTAAAATAATCCTGATCTAATACGACTTCCTGTGTATTTACCTCTCCCGATTCTGTTACCCCTTCAAATACTTTCGTTGTTCCTCTTACAGCGGTTAATTCTGATTTACCATAAGAAGTAAGGTATCTGGAAGTAGCATTATAAACGTCTCCTCCTTTCTTGATATCCAACAGGAATGAGAAAATAAAGTTTTTGTATGAAAACCTGTTAGTCAAGCCTAGTGTGAAATCAGGTTGTCTGTTTCCAATCATATCGAAAGAATTGTTCAATACTGGGTAGCCATCATCTCCAATAATCAACTGACCTTCTTCATTTCTTTCCCAGGAATAACCAGTGATACTGTAATAAGATTCTCCGGGAATATATCCCCCTCTGGCATTTCCATATAACCACGAATCACTCAGGTAGAACTCATCGAAATCACCAGGTAGAGAAATTACCTTATTTCTGTTAAGCGCAAAGTTGGCTGTAACATCCCACATTAAATCCTTGCTTTTGATCACATCTCCGGTAAGCATTATTTCAAGCCCCTGGTTTTCAATTTCTCCGGCATTTACCAATTGCAGGATATATCCTGAAACATAGCTAAGCCTTGGCGTTACGATTTGATCTTTACTTCTCACATTATAGTAAGTCATGTCCAGGCCTAATCTGTTGTTGAAAAATCTCAAATCCATACCCACTTCATAAGAAGTAGTGGTTTCAGGCATGATGTTTTCGTTGGCTCCAAATACACTTACCTGGAATCCACCACCAGTTCGGGTAAATTCGTTTAAAGCAGGAGAAGTCTGGTGGGTAGGAGCATCCTTACCTACCTGTGCAATAGAACCTCTTAATTTACCAAAAGTAAATACTCCTCCTTCCATATTCAGGGCTTCAGAGAACACAAAACTTGTACTTACAGAAGGGTAGAAAAAGCTGTTATTTTGTTTAGGTAGGGTAGAAGACCAGTCGTTTCTTCCCGTCACAGTAAGGAAAAGCATGTTTTTATAATCCGCTTTAAACTCTCCAAATACACTCACTAATCTTCTTCTGTAGCCTTTCACACTTACTTCTCTGGTATTGGGGTCGGTATTAATGATAGAGTAAAAATCAGGAACTTTAATATCCTCACCGTATCGGCTATCTACCCTATAATTTTTATCCTCCACACTATTTCCAAGGGTAAGGGTAGTATTTATATCACCAAATTTCTTCTGGGCAGTTAATAAAATAAATGAGTTCATCAGCCTGCTTCTGGCATTGTATTCTGCCATTAAACCTCCCACTGCCTGAGCAGTACTTCTGTTGGGATATTTTTGGTAAGATTCTGCATCATAGGCAGTTAATCCATAAGAATTATACATATCCAGACCAATTCTTCCTGTGGCTGATAACCAATCAGTAAATTCATAGTTTACGCTACCATTTAGTAAAGTTCGGTCAGTTTCATCGGTAATACTGTTATTATTTACACTGTAATATGGATTATCAATTGCATCTCCATCAAGAACCAAAGGATCATCACTATCCTGCATGTTTAGTTGCCCTGGCCAAAGTAAAGCAAACTGGTAGAAACTTCCTGCTCCTTTGGCTGCTCTGGCAGCTTCGGAGCGAATATAAGAGGCAGAACCATTGAAGGTTAGCTTTTCAAATGGGTTAGCTGAAATATTTAATCTAATCGAATTTCTGTCATATCCTGTATTTTCCACCGAACCATTCTGGTCAAGTAAACTTCCGGATGCCCTGTAGGTGATATTGTCGTTACCCCCACTGATACTTATATCATGTGACTGCGCAAATCCAGTCCCAAAGAAATTCTCTGCATTATTGTAGATTGGAGTACCTTCAGGAGTTTTTGCTCCCCATTGTCTTAAGTTCAATTCATTATCAACTCCTTCACTTCCCTGATTATAGCCATTGTAGGTTTCGTGGAATCGAGTATTTCTTTCAAACCGGAAGTCATTGTTGTAAACAATAGACGCCTTTCCTTTTTTACCTTTTTTAGTGGTGATAATAATTGCTCCATTAGCTGCATCAATACCATAAAGCGCAGCCGCAGAAGGGCCTTTCAATACTGTAACACTTTCTATATCTTCCGGGCTAATGTCCATTGCACGGCTGGTATAATCAAAGTTTCGGTTGGGTGTATCTGAAAATAAACTTCCTCCATCGAAAGTAGTGTTGTCAATTGGAACACCATCTACTACAAACAATGGCTGGTTGTTGCCATCAAGTGAAGTACCACCCCTGATTACAATACTGGAAGAAGAACCGGGAAGTCCCGTAGTATTGGTGACATTTACACCTGCAACTCTACCTTGTAATGAGGTAATAACATTTGGTCTGCTGGTTTCTGCAAGATCTTTTCCTGCAACTTCCTGTATAGAATACCCCAGCTCCTTCTTTTCTTTCTCTACCCCAAAGGAGGTGACTACAATATCATCCAGCATGGTGGATTCTGTTTCAAGCGCCACTTCGATGGTGGATTGGTTGTTTACGGCAATCTCTTTGGTTTTAAAGCCTACAAATGAAAATACCAGTATGGAATTATCAGAAGGAATATTCAATTGAAATTTACCTTCCCCATCGGTAATGGTACCATTTGTGGTGCCTTTAATTAGCACATTTACTCCTGGTAAAGCCATCTTGTCATCTTGTGCAATGACTGAACCTGATACAATTTTGTTTTGTGCCATTGCCCCGGGTGGCAGGTATGCGCATAGGGATAGCAGTGAAAAAAGTAGTAATAACTTTCTCATAATATAGTAGGGTTTGTTTGAAAAAAAATGATATATAATTACGCTATACCCAAATGATACTTTTGAAAACCTTTGCCAATGAGATATTTGCCCAACCTGCTCTAAATCAAGCAGGTTGGGTTTGGTAAAGAAAGTATCATAAGGATATGGAACGTAATTACTGGTTTATTTATGTGTTGTTAATTGGTGGATATTAATTGAAATATTTATCCTGTTTTTTACTTTGTTATTATGTGTTTAAATTTTATGTGTCGTTTCTAAATAAAATGTTCTGGATAAAATTTCTTTGAAAATGGAACACACAAAGTCGGTTACCATTTTTTAGGTGCTGGTTTTATTAATTTAGGTAAAGGTTAAAAGATTTTGGTAATTCAATTACATTCTGATTTTGGTTTTGGCGGCCAAAGTTATTTTTTATGATATTGTTTATTCTATGAAAACAAACATAAGGCTATTTTATAATTCTTGCAACATTTTGCGTGAAAATTATTTTTAAAAAACAGCAAAAAGCTGCAAGTGCTTAACTTTTTATATTTTTGAATAAAATTATTTGTTAGATTTACTTATGATATAACAACTATTACTGTGCTGAAAGAAGAAAGACATACCACTATCCTGAATGAAATCAGGATACATAACAGAGTTTTGCTGACTGATCTGTCAAATTTATTGCAGGTTTCAGAAGATACCGTTAGGAGAGATTTGAAAGAATTGGATCAGAAAGGGCAAATTAAAAAAGTTCATGGAGGAGCCATTTCTACAGGTTATCATTCCCATAATCAGATTTATGCCCATGACAGGAAAGTGATTATAGCCCAAAAGGCCATCAAATTATTAAAACCCGGACAAAATGTTCTGATCACTGGCGGAACGACCAACTACGAATTGGCAAGGCTTATTCCTGCCAAATTAAAAATTACTTTTATTACACCGAGTCTTTCAACGGCTACTCAGCTTTTGGCTCATAAAAATATAGAAGTGATTTTTTTAGGCGGCAGACTTTCGCATGAAGGGCAAATCGCATTGGGTGGCAGTGTGGTAAATGCTTTGTCGGAGATGAAGGCAGATATCTGTTTCCTGGGGACTGGTTATCTGGATACGGTGAATGGACTTACCGAATTTGACTGGGAAGTGGTCCAAATAAAAAAGGCTATGATCAAATCCTCAGATCATGTGGTATCTTTAGCCATTTCTGAAAAACTGAATTCCTCTCAGCGATATAAGGTTTGCGATATGGAAAGTATTAATACCATGATTACAGAATTGGATCCTGATGACCATCGCCTTGATCCGTATCGTAAAAATGGTATTAAGATTTTATAGAAGTTCCGGCAAAAGCTAAACTTTTACGGTTTCCTTCACCAATTCATTGGCTTGTTCCCAGTCCATATTCACAATAGGAATAGAATATAGTACAGGCATGTTTTCAGGATATAATTCCCTAAGCATTTTGTCAATTGTATTGAATAACAACGCCTTGGTTTTCCCCATGACTAATATTTGATCGATGGGTTTGTATTTTTTGCCGGTTATTCTTTTCCGTCCTGAAACTTCCAGCATTACGGCATTCAGAATAAGTTTTTCATTGGCCAGATAATCAGCTACTTCAGCTGCCTGGTCGTAATCGTTGGTGATGATGTGGATTAAGATCATTGTATATTGGTTAAGGTTGAGAATAGTTGAAGATTAAGAAAAAATATTAATCACGCACATATATAGAGGCATTCCCATAGTGATGTTGAAAGGAAATGTCACTCCGAGTGCCATGGGAATATAAAGTCCCTGATTGGCCTGAGGAACCGCCATTTTCATGGCAGCAGGTACAGCAATGTAAGAAGCACTGGATGCCAGGATGGCAAAGAGGAACTGATCTCCAGGACTGCTGGAGATAAAACCGCTTAGGTAGGCTACCAGACTTCCATTGATAATTGGGGTGAAGATGGCAAATGCAAACGGGAACCAGCCATTTTGCCAGAAAGCGGATAGCTTTTTCCCACTCGTAATGCCCATATCCAGTAAGAATACCGATAGAAATCCCTTAAAAATATCTGTTGTGAAAGGAGCAATGCCTGCAGCCTGTTTTTCACTGGCCAGAATTCCAATAACCAGACTGCCCATGATCAATAAAACACTTCCATTGGTAAAAGAATGTTTAACGATTTTGCCCATTTGCATTCCCTGAGATTTTCCATTGTTAAAAAGTGATATCAATAAAATGCCTACAATAATTGATGGTGCTTCCATTAGAGCCATTATGGCTACCATGTGTCCTCCAAATGCCATTTGTTGAATTTCCAGGAAGGATACACCGGTTACAAATGTCACTGCACTAACCGATCCGTAAGCTGCCGCCACAGCCCCGGCATTAAATACTCCAACTCTTTTCCGCAGGATAAAAAAGGTGTATGCCGGAACGATTATAGCCAGAAAAATTCCTAAAAAAAGGGACCAGAAAATTTCTGGTCCCCAATCGCTGTGAGCTAATTCCTGCCCTCCCTTAAATCCTATTGAAAATAACAGGTAAAGGGAAATGAATTTTGATGAATTTGGTGGTATTTCCAGGTCGCTTTTAAGTTGAACAGCAATGATTCCCAAAAAGAAAAAAAGAAGTGCCGGGTTTGTTAGATTGTCTATAAGAAGGTTTATACTCATTTCTAAGTTTTTTAATTAATTGAGAGCTAATAATTGATTCAGAAGACAGATCATTTTGCCGGATATTCAGCGGTCAAAATCAGGCAAGTTGTTTTGCTTTTATATTGATTACACTTTGAATCTCCAATTCAGTATCTCCGTCCTGCCATTCTTTGATTAGATGAAGTAATTCGGTTTTTTCATTTTGTAATTCTGTAATCCTATTTTTCAAATGCACTGCATTTTTCCCGAAGCGTTCATGAATACTATGGATTTGTACATTTAGAAAAGTAATTTTATCATTCAGCAAACTACACAGTACTTCTCTAGCATCTGCTGGGGAATAAGTATTATCAATTAATTTAATTTGGTGAGCTGAGTTTTTCATTTTATTATTTTTTTTAGTTCAGGGCAAAATTGTAAAAACATTTTCATATATTTTTATTTATATTTACTATGAAAAGTATAAATATTATTTATGGATTATACATTGCACCAGTTAAGAGTGTTTCTTAAAGTCGCTGAACTTCAGAGTATTACAAAGGCTTCTGAGGAGCTGCATTTAACCCAGCCAGCCGTTTCAATTCAGCTAAAAAAATTACAGGATCAGTTCGATATTCCCCTTGTGGAAGTGATTGGAAGAAAGTTATATGTTACAGAATTTGGAAAAGAGATCGCAGAAGCCAGCAAAAAAATCCTGGAACAGGTACATGAAATAGGCTATAAAACCAAAGCTTTTAAAGGCCATTTGGTCGGTCAGTTAAGAGTGTCTGTGGTCTCTACAGCCAAATATGTAATGCCTTATTTTTTATCAGATTTCCTCAAAAAATATCCGGAAGTAGACTTGGTAATGGATGTCACTAACAAATCGAAAGTGGTGAAAAGTCTTGAAAAAAATGAAGTGGATTTTGCGATGGTTTCAGTATTGCCAGAAAACCTGATGTTGGATAATATTGAATTAATGGAAAACAAACTGGTTTTTGTGGGTTCGGCCAATAATAGATTAAAGGCAAAAAAAGTTACCTTAAAACAATTGGAAAAACTACCCCTGATTTTTCGGGAAAGGGGATCAGCAACCCGTCAGGCCATGGAAAGGTTTATTTTAAGTCAGAAAATCCCTAATCGGAAAAAACTGGAACTTACTTCCAATGAAGCGGTAAAACAGGCCGTAATTGCAGGGTTGGGCTATTCTATAATGCCAATGATAGGAATCAAAAATGAAGTAAAAAAAGGGGACTTAATTATCTATGACGTAAAAGGGTTACCCATTTCCACCATGTGGAATCTGGTTTGGCTAAAGGATAAGAAATTTTCCCCAATAGCCAGTGCATATCTAAACTATTTGGAAACAAATAAAGAGGGAATCATTCAGGAAAAGTTTTAAATATCCTTAGGGGATACCATCCAGGAAATGGTTATCCCTCTGTTTCCTTTGCAAGTTGTTCTATCCTTTGCATGATTTCCTCCGCTTCTGCAGTTTTGAGGTCACTGGCCTTTCTATCGGAATGGGAAAGTTTGAAAGCTTCATCCAATAACTTTCTGTATTTTTCCTTAAGGACTTCTATCTCAGTTTTCTTTTTAAATAATCCAAACATAATTTTCACAGATTTTACTCAGAATAACCCAGTGATCCATCAATTGTTTGGAAATATGTTTTTAAAATTAGAATAGATGCAGCTTTTAAGAAGTATTACCGCTAAAAAAATCAATCTCCTTAAATCAAAAATATAGGTGTTATTATTAAATATTGGATCAATCCTTTTCATATAAATCGTTTAAATCGGTATTGGCCAGGTCTACCAAAAATTCCCCAATATTTTCGGCACAGGCTTTTAGGTATTGTTCTCCTTTTTCTGCAGATGCTTTGTAAGGGTTTCCCACCCCAGTGTCCTTCGTGACTTCTGTCCATTTTCTTTGGGTAGTCACCCAGCCTTCTTTCATTGCTTTTATCTTAAATGGATTGGCTTTTCCATCTCCAGCTTCGGCCAAAGGACGAACCAGATCGGGAGCAATATGCATGATGGCACTGGTTTCCATTTCCCCGGCATGATCTCCGGGCTCATCGAAGTATAAATTCCAGTCTACAGCCTGAAACCAGTTTAGTGCACAAATAAATACGTCCGGAAAGAAAAAGGACATTTCCCTGATTATTTGTTTAAAATGATTTCCTCCGTGACCATTCATGATCACCAGTTTTTTAATGTTTTGTCTGGATAACACATCTACAATATCTTTAAGTACAGCAATCTGGGTACTCAAATTCATGTTGAGGCAGAGTTTTACATCGAGTTGGCCGGTATTCAGCCCAAAAGGAACGGTAGGTAGCACGATTACTTTCCCTCCATTTTCCCAGGCAATTTTAGCTGAAGCTTCTGCTACAAAATCACACTGGATATTATCGGTGGCATAGGGCAAATGGTAATTGTGGGCTTCGGTAGCTCCCCAGGGCAGAACAGCCACCTGATAATCAGTTTCTTTAACAGTTTTCCAATTGGTTTCGGCAAGAATATAAGGTTTTGGATTTTCCATCTATCTGGTTTTTATTTATGGATGTTTAAAAGAAGAAATTTGTTAGGGGAAAAGCAAAAGTTTTGGACTTAAGAATTCCTGATTGAGCCGGGGAATTTACTGTATTAGTAATTTTTTCCCCAATATCCATTAAATTTAAGGTTAGGAAGAGCATTACCTGGAATTTTAAGACTGAGTTACTGTCTTTTTGCCTGGAAAATGCCTATTTGAAATTAGTTTAAAATAAACAGAATATAAACCCTTAGATTTAATTATGGAACGAAGAGATGCCATTCAAAGAGTGGCTTACCTGATGGGAGGAGTATTGTCTGCTCCAGCGATTTCAGGAATTTTAAGTGGCTGTCAACCAAGTGAAAAACCAGATTGGTTGCCTGAGTTTTTTACCAAAGCACAAGATGCCGTTATCAATGAAGTGACTGAAGTAATTATTCCAACCACTGATACTCCGGGTGCAAAAGCGGCTCAGATAAACAGGTTAATAGACCTGATGATCAAAGATTGTTATGCAGCTAAAGATCAGGAAACATTCAAAAAAGGTGTAGATGCACTGGATGCTGTGGCCAAAGAAAAATTTGGTGACGGGTTTGCTGAAATTTCAACCGAACAAAAAAACGAATTATTTAGCGCGTTAGAGAAAGAAGCTTTTGCCTCCAGAGGAAAAACAGATGGAAAACATTTCTATTTTCTCATAAAGGAACTCACCTTGTTAGGTTATTTCACTTCTGAAATAGGAGCCACCCAGGCGCTTAAATATTTACCTGTTCCTGGAGATTACAAAGGATGTATACCTTATAGCGAAGTTGGAAAGGCCTGGGCCACTTAAATAAATCGTTATCCGGAAAAAAAACTGTTTTTTCAGGAGCTTATACTAAAAAAATCTTCCTGAAACTAAAATATATTTATTGAAAATGAATCTTAATTTAAAAGCAAAAAAAGAAAATACCTACGATGCTATTGTGATAGGATCGGGCATAAGTGGAGGATGGGCTGCGAAGGAACTTAGTGAAAAGGGTTTGAAAACCATAGTGCTGGAAAGAGGATACAATATTGAGCATGTAAAAGATTACCACACAGCACAAAAAGCCCCCTGGGAATTTGAGCACCGATTGAGGGAATCGAAAAAAGTACAGGAAGAATATTATGTGCAAAGCAGAACTGGTCAGTTCAATGAGGCAACCATGCACTTATGGGCCAATGATAAGGATAGTCCTTATACGGAAGTAAAAAAGTTCGATTGGATTAGAGGATACCATGTTGGAGGCCGATCAATTATGTGGGGAAGACAGAGTTACCGATGGGGGGATTTAGATTTTGAGGCGAATGCGAAAGATGGTATTGAAATAGACTGGCCCATTCGCTATAAAGACCTTGAAAAGTGGTATGATTACGTGGAGGGTTTTGCCGGAATTAGTGGCCAAAATGAAGGTCTGGCTCATTTGCCAGATGGCAATTTCCTGCCGCCCATGGAAATGAATTGTGTAGAAAAACATGTGCAGGGAAGAATTGCTGAGCATTTTGATGACCGAATAATGACAATTGGCCGGGTGGCAAACCTGACTCAAAACCATAAAGGCAGAAACAAATGTAATTATAGAAGTTTATGTTCAAGAGGATGTCCATATGGCGCTTATTTCAGTAGTTTGTCTTCTACTTTGCCCGCTGCAGCTGCCACTGGTAATATGACGCTAAGACCTAACTCTATCGTAAACTCCATTATTTATGACAAGGAGCAAAAAAAGGCTACGGGTGTAAGGATAATTGATGCGGAAACAAATGAAACCATTGAGTTTTATGCCAAAGTGATTTTCTGTAATGCCTCTACTTTAGGATCTACTTTTATTTTAATGAATTCTACTTCGGATGAATTCCCTGATGGTTTGGGAAATACAAGTGGAACTTTAGGACATTATTTAATGGATCACCATTTTAAAGTAGGAGCCAGAGGTGCTTTCGATGGTTTTGAGGATCAGTATTATTATGGAAGAAGAGCAAATGGAATTTACATTCCAAGGTTTAGGAATTTATCCGAAAAGCGTTCGGATTATATCAGAGGGTTTGGATATCAGGGCGGAGCCAGCCGGGGAAATTGGGGAAGAGGTGTGGCTGAAGAAGGCTTTGGCGCTGATTTTAAGGAGCAAATGACCAATCCTGGTTCGTGGGGAATGGGATTGACTGGTTTCGGAGAATGTTTGCCATATTATGATAATAAAGTGACTTTAAATCATAATGTGACGGATAAATGGGGACAGCCAACTTTAAATATTGATTGTGAATTTAAAGAGAATGAGATGGCTATGCGGAAAGATATGAAAGAATCTGCTGCAGAAATGCTGGAAGCTGCCGGAGCAAAAAATGTTAAGATGTATGATAGCGACCCAACTCCAGGCTTAGGTATTCATGAAATGGGAACCTGCAGGATGGGGAAAGATCCCAAAACTTCTATGTTGAATAAGCATAATCAACTTCATGAAGTAAGCAATGTATATGTAACAGACGGAGCGGCAATGACTTCAGCAGCCTGCCAAAATCCATCTCTAACTTATATGGCCTTAACTGCAAGGGCTTGTGATCATGCGGTGAATGAATTAAAAAAGAGAAATTTGTGATCAGGAATTTCCCTGGAACCAAAAAACGGTTTGTTGCAGCAAGATCTTCGCTCCATACCTTGCGTAAATTATGCATCAAAAAAATTGAAGACGCAGGTTTGCGCAAACGCAGGCAAGGCTGAGACAATTTTTTCTATCACATTGGAAGTACTTAATTGCAATTTTTATTAAAAATATTGAGTTGATAATCAGTTGTTTATAAAAAAAATAAATTTTTATTAAAAATATTTTCAATATGAGGTTATATAAAATGCATTTACTTCCACTAATTAATTAAATAACTATTTTAAATAGTTAGTTGGTTAGTTAAAATGCAAAAAAGAATTCTTTAAGGAGCCCCAATATTGGGGCTTTTTATTTTTTGTATAATTCAGAATTTTGCTCACCTGCAATTTTTCTTGCTTCACCTTCAAAATGCAATTATTTATCAGGTTGTAATAGGGTTTAAGGTTTGGGATATTTAACTTTAAAGTCAAACTTCCGAATACCAACAACTAATGAGAAAACTTCTACTTTCACAATCAATTTTTCTATTTATTCTTTTCAATTTTTTCGAATCATATTCACTTGCTGGAAATCCGCCATATGCGGGTGATTCCCTTACGATTACCTATGCCAAGAAGGACAGTGAGGAATTGAAAATGGACGTCTTTTCTCCAAAAAATCCAAAGGGAAATTTACCACTTGTTATTTATGTACATGGTGGAGGATTTAGTGGTGGAAATAGACGGGGAGGGATTAAATTCTGCAAGGAAATGGTGCAAGAAGGATATGTCGCGGCAACCATAAGCTATCGCCTTTATATGAAGGGTAAATCTTTCAGTTGCGATCAGCAACTTGGAGAGAAAATAAAAGCCATTCAAATTGCTTCAAATGATTTGAGAAGTGCGGTAAAATATTTTATAGATCATCAGGATGAATTAAACATTGATCCGGAAAAGATTATCATTTCAGGCAGTAGTGCGGGGGCAGAAACCATTTTACAATCTGCTTTTTGGCCAATGGATAAGATGGATTTTGATGAGCCTGTTTTAGACAAATCCTTCAAATTTGCAGGTCTAATTTCATTTGCAGGGGCATTAATGGATTTAAACTTAATAAATCAAAGTACTGCTGTTCCAACTTTATTATTTCATGGAACTTGTGACAATTTAGTCCCATATGCCACAGCAGCACACCATTATTGTGAATGGAATGCTCCGGGATGGCTCATGCTTTTTGGCTCTCATTCCATTGCAGAAAAGATCAGGGAAGTAGGAGGGTCGGTCCAATTATTTACCTTTTGCGGAGCGGGTCATGAAATAGCCGGGCAACCCTTAAGAACTAACCTGGATGATATAAAAAGTTTTATCAGAGAAGCTGTTCTGGAGGGGAAAAAAATTCAGGGACATGAAATTATACCCACAAAAAATTGTAACTCCAAACCAATTCCCAATGGTATTTGCGAATAGTAAGGAATTGTGATTTTTATTCTAATTTAAAGGAGTAAAATCATAATTTAAGATGGCTGTTATAAAAGAAATTACGCATCAATGTAAAAATTGCGAAAATGAATTTACAGGCAAATTCTGCAATAAATGTGGGGAAAAGGTTATAGACCCAAAAGAAAAAAATATTAGTTTCTTTGTCAGTCAGTTTGTTTTTGCTTTATTCAATTTTGATAATAAATTATTTCGAACTATAAAGGTGCTTTTTAGTCAACCTGGTCAGCTAACCCATGAATTTATTAGGGGAAGAAGAAAACCGTTTATCAAGCCTCAGTCTTTATTCCTTTTAATTACCGTAGTTTATTTTATTGTCAAACCATTTCAACTATTTATAACACCTCTTAATATTCATGAATCTCATCAGCATTATGGGGAATTTGCTTCCAGTCAGGTAAAAAATGTTTTAATGGAGAAAGGTATTTCCCACGAAGAACTTTCTCTTTTATTTATCGCAAAAAGTGAAATAGTGGCTAAGTGGCTGATTTTACTTTTTATTCCCACGATAGCCATCCTGCTGTTTCTTTTATATTTCAAAAGGGAAAGGTTCTTGGTGGATCATCTCATTCTGTCATTGGAATTAAATTCCTACAATATTCTGGCTCATTTTCTTATGCTCCCTGCAATTGTTTATGTAATAATAATTGTTTCCAGAATTACATCAGAGTCTGATTTTTCTTTTAATGACGATTTTTTTATTCCCTTCACAGGAATTTCTCTGCTCATCTTTTTTACTATAGCCTGTAAAAGGATTTACCAAAACTCCTGGGTAATTTCAACAATAAAAAGTGGAATA
Source organism: Flexithrix dorotheae DSM 6795 (assembly GCF_000379765.1). Classification (GTDB taxonomy): domain Bacteria; phylum Bacteroidota; class Bacteroidia; order Cytophagales; family Flammeovirgaceae; genus Flexithrix; species Flexithrix dorotheae. The sequence continues at coordinate 510,897 of NZ_KB903465.1, read as the reverse complement.
TTAATATGGATCCTATCTTTATTTTCCTTTTCAGTCTACAGGTTTATTTTATTTTGGATTGTGATGAAGATGTTATGAATTTTGTCACTCATAAACCAAAAAAGGCTTACCATTTAAAAATAGTAAGCCTTTTCAGTTGATGAATAATTTGAATTATTCACTATAAAGTTTTTCTCTTATTTTTTGAATTCTATCAGCGGTGGCTCCAGATTCATCTGCTTCATATTTGTTAGGCAATTGTCTTGGCTCTCCTCCCTTGTTTCCCCAAACTCTCTCGTTTTCCGGAGTTGGAGAGCTAACTACTGCCTGGTTATGGTCTTTTAGGCAGGAAGATGAACCGATTAGAATAAATAAAAATACGATTGAACTTAAAAATGCTTTTTTCATTGTCAAGAATTTATGGCTAAATGATCAGTTTATAAATGACCAGTTAAAAATCTATTGCAATTATTTTTGCGCAAATATAAAACCCAATGCCTTATATTTAAAGTAACTATATGGAGTTTTTTTCAAAATAACTGGTATCCTTTAACTAAAGGAGTGGTTATAAATTATAACATCCTTTATTTTACACTCCCCATTCTGCAGGATTGTTACTCCATTCCTTTAAAGAGGCTACCTCACTTTCTTTTATTTTATTTTCGCTTAGAGCGATTTCAAGCAAAGTTGGGTAGTCTGTAAGTGTGTGAAAGGGAATTCCTGCTTTATCAAAATTCTGATCGGCAATTGGGAAACCATAGGTAAAAATGGCAAAAAGGCCTTCAATTTGGTGACTGGCAGCCTGAAGGGCTTCAGCCGCTTTTATGGAACTTCCTCCTGTGGAAATTAAGTCCTCAATTACTACAATTTTGGCATCTTTGGATACCTCACCCTCAATCATATTTTCCCGGCCATGACCCTTGGGTTTGGACCGTACATATAGCATAGGCAAATTTAATTCATCGGCTACCAAAGCTCCCTGAGGGATACCCGCTGTGGCCACTCCGGCAATTGCGGAAACTTCCGGGAAGGTGGATTTTATTTTTTGTGCCAGCGATTCTTTGATGTAAGTCCTTACTTTCGGATGGGAAAGCGAAAGCCTGTTATCACAATAGATGGGGGATTTCCAGCCTGAAGCCCAGGTAAAAGGATTTTGAGGTTGTATTTTAATGGCTCCAATTTCAAGGAGCATGCGTGCAATTTTTTTCTTTATTTCTTCCATGTGGCAAAAATATCATTCAGTTCCAATTATACCTAACAGGTATTGGTTTGTCTTATGGGTATTTATAAAAGTATTTGAATATCAATGAGGAAATTTATTTACCTGTAAAAAAACTCAGCCACCCAATTCAATTTCAATCGAGTATTATTCCAAATAAAACCTTTAATATCCATTCATGGAAGAATCGTATAAAATTAACGCCTTTGTAGTTTAATTTTGCGCTTGAAATAAAGGGTGTGCTTTGTGGGGCCATTCAAACAAAAATAAACTATTAGCACAGAAGAGTGTTTGATTATATAATGCTATAGAATTTAATTATTGGAAATAATATATTGAAAACCAGATGGTTAATTAATATTTTTTGATTTTCAAACATATATTCAAAGGCATTCAAATGCATCTGCAAAAAACTTAACCAAACTCATTTTTTTTATACTGACAAAGGCAATAGGAGATTAGAATTTCTTCAAAATATTCGTATACATTCGCTCAAAATTATTTAAAGCAACAACATTTTATGAAAACAAGGCAAATTATTACTGTAGTTATTGTATTAGCAATAATCGGAGGGGCTATTTTAGGAATGAACTTTCTTTTTACTTTGAAAGAAGAACCTAAAAAAAGAGCTGTTGCTCAGGCAGTTAAATTGGTAAAAACTGAAAAGGTAGTATATGGAGATGTGGGGACAAAGGTTGTTGCTTTTGGAAGAACAGCCTCTTCTTTACCCCTGGATGTAATTGCAGAGGTAAAAGGGAAATTAATTTCAGGGAATATTCCCTTAAAGGAAGGGCAGAAGTTTGCCCAGGGCGCACTACTTTTTAGAATTGATGATACTGAAGCTAAACTTACCCTACAATCCCAAAAGAGTGAATTCCTAAAAGATCTGGCTTCTGTATTGCCTGATTTTAAGGTGGATTTTCCTCAAAACTACGACAAGTGGCTGAATTATTTTGAGTCTGTGAATCTGGATGAACCATTACCCGAAATACCAACTTTTGAGACCAATAAAGAAAAAACCTATCTGGCTACAAAAAATATTTTCACAAAATATTACGCCATCAAGTCCGCTGAATTTAACCTCTCAAAATACAATGTTTATGCGCCATTTTCGGGAACGGTTTCTGAAGTTAGCCTTTATGTGGGTTCCTTTGCTAATTCAGGAGCAAAGGTTTGTAAAATATTGAAAACCAGCAATCTGGAGTTGAAAGTTCCTGTAGAAACCGGAGATATAAACTGGCTAACCATTGGCAACGAAGTAGATATTAAAACAGAGGATAATGCGCAGCACTGGAAGGGGAGAATTGCCCGAATTGGTGATTTTGTGAACCCAACCACTCAATCCATTGATGTATTTATTCATGTGCTGCCAGGAGAGCACCGGATTTATGAAGGGATGTATCTGGAAGCTACCATGCCTGGAGCTATTATAAAAGACGCCATGGAAATTCCCAGAAATGCAGTTTTTGCCGGATCCAAGGTATATACCATGCAGGACAGTCTACTGGAAAGTAAGCCCATCAAAATCCTGAAAATTAATTCCGAATCGGTGGTTTTTCAGGGCCTGAAGGAAGGAGAAGAATTGGTGGTGGAACCACTTGTGGGAGCGTCTGAAAACCTAAAAGTGGCCAAACTGCAGGAAAATATTGATGTGGAAGTAGCGAAGAAAAATGAAGGTTTTGAGGTGAAAAAAACCAAATTTGAGCCCAAAGAAAATGAGGATAAGCCCACGGAAAAGAATTAATAATCGATTTATTGTTGAATACTACCTATAAACACTACTATCATTTTTAAAGTGCATGCAAGAGTTAATTGAAAAGTTTGTCAAGTTTAAAATACTGTCCAACATAGTGATCGCAGTGACGATTATTGCTGGGCTCCTAAGTATTTTGAATACAAAAAGATCTTTCTTTCCTGAGACCAAGCCGAGAAATATTTCCATTCAGGTGGTTTACCCAGGTGCCTCTCCTGAAGAATTGGAGGAAGGAGTGACCCTGAAAGTGGAGGAGGCCATAAAAAGTATCCCGGGAATAGATGAGGTTAATTCCACTTCTTCCGAAAATATGGCTTCCATTCAGATAAAAACTCTGAAAGGGTATGATCTGGACGATATTTATACAGAAGCCAAAAACGCTGTAGACAGGATTAATTCTTTCCCTTTGGGGGCAGAAAGACCAACCATTTTTAAAGAAAAACCAAGGTCAACAGCCATGTTTCTTGGCTTAACAGGGGAAAAGGCAGATTTATTTGCACTTAAGGACTATGCAGAAGAAATTGAAGATGACCTTCTTGCCTCAGGGGTAATTTCTCAAGTAAGTGTGTTCGGCTTTCCTAATCTTGAAATTTCCATAGAAGTTACCGAAGAAAATTTATCCAGGTATGGCCTGTCATTCGATCAGGTGGCCAGTGTGGTGAGGCAAAACAACCGGGATATTTCCGCTGGATCAATCAAAGGGAGCAACGAAGAAGTTTTAATCAGATCACGAGCCAAGGAAACTTCAGCAGAAAAAATTGGGGAAATTATTTTAAGAGCCAATAATGATGGTAGTAATTTATTGCTAAGAGATGTGGCTACCATTACCGAAAAATTTGAAGATGTTCCTTCTAAAGCCTTATTGAATGGAAAAGAATCTGTTTCTATCCGAATTGACAAATTACCTGAAGAAGATTTGGTGGACATTTCAGTTTTTGCAGCAGAATATGTAGAAAAATTTAACGAAAAGCACCCTAGCCTTCACCTGGAAGTTACCTATGATTTTATGGACATGCTTAACCAAAGGTTGTCCATGTTGATCAGTAATGGTGGTTTTGGTTTGGTTCTGGTGGTGATTGCCCTGGGTTTATTTTTGAGTGTAAGGCTTTCCTTCTGGGTGGCATGGGGAATTCCTTCGTCCTTTCTGGGAATGTTTTTCTTTGCCCAATTTATCGGAATTACCATCAATATGATTTCTCTTTTCGGGATGATTCTGGTAGTAGGAATTCTGGTAGATGATGGGATTGTAATTGCGGAAAATATTTATGCCCATTTCGAAAAAGGTAAAAATCCCTACCGAGCAGCTGTAGACGGAACCATGGAGGTGATTTCTGCAGTATTTACTTCGGTTTCTACCACTGTGGTGGCTTTTGTGCCGATTTTGCTATTAGATGGAGGGATGGAATTTTTATTTGAAATGGCCATTGTGGTGATTTTAAGTTTAGTATTTTCTTTAATTGAGGCATTTTTTGTATTACCAGCCCACCTGGCGAGTGACCATGTTTTACGTGCTAAAAATAAAACTTCCAAAATCAGGAATGTGCTGAATAGTGCTATCAATTACCTGAAAATCAATATTTATGGAAAAGCGCTCAAATTTACCATAAAACATAAGTGGATTTCAATTACAGTTGTAACTGCATTATTTCCCATTACCATCGGGCTTTTGGGAGGAGGATTGATAAAAGCTACATTTTTTCCTCAAATTCCATTTTCGAGTATTAATATCAATATAGAATTTAAAGCTGGAACCCGGGAAAGTATAGTAGAGGAAACCATAGCCAGTTTTGAGAAAAGTATTTGGGAATTGAATGATGAACTGAAAAAAGAACATCAGGATACAGTTAACTTTATTAATTATACTTTTTCTAATATCGGATTTTCAACCGATGGCTCAGGAAGTGGAAGCCATGTGGGGTCTATTAATGTATTCCACCGGGAATTGGAAGGCGATCCTATTGATGGATTTCAATTGAATAATCTTCTCAGGGAAAAAATTGGGAAAGTACCAGAAGCTGAAAAACTGACTGTAGGAGGAGGAAATAGCAGATGGGGAAAACCTGTATCTATTCGCCTGATGGGCAGGGATTTCGAAGAATTGACTAACGCTAAAAACTTCCTGAAAGGTAAGCTAAATGAAATTTCCGATCTAAATGAGATCACAGATAACATTACTGTAGGAAAAAGAGAATTACAAATTGAATTGACCAGTCAGGCCTACTTTGTGGGATTAACACATAATGAAATTGTAAAACAAATCAGACAGGGATTTTTTGGGGAAGAAGTACAAAGACTTCAGAAAGGGAAAGACGAGGTGAAAGTGTGGGTGAGGTATCCGGAAACCGGTCGAAGAAATGTAGGAAAACTGGATGAGATGAAAGTAAAGTACATGGGAAATGAATTTGGCCTGGATGAAATGATTGACTATGAAGTGAGCCGAGGAGTTGCTGATATCAGGCATTATAATGCTGCGAGAACAGTAACGGTGGAGGCCGATTTGGTTGATCCCTATGGGGAAGTACCTCCAATTCTGGCCAAAATAGAAAATGACATTGTACCTGAAATTAATGCTTTATATCCTACTGTAAAGGTCGACTATGGAGGGCAGGCAGAAGAAAGTGCAAAATCCAGCAGGGAGCTATCAATTTATTTTGGAGGCGCATTTTGTGTGATGTTTTTACTGATTATGTTGAATTTTAAATCATTTTATCAGGCGATATTAATTATGGCTATGATTCCCCTTGGCTGGTTGGGAGCTATTTTAGGTCATGGTATTCAGGGAATCCCGGTTTCAATTTTAAGTGCCTGGGGAATGATTGCTTTATCGGGGGTAATCATTAATGATGCCGTAGTATTTTTGGATAAATATAACAGAAACCTGAAGGATGGCATGAAAGTTTACGATGCCGCATTTGATGCCGGAATATCCAGGTTCAGGCCTATTTTATTGACTTCGATTACCACCGTGTGCGGGCTTTTTCCCTTATTGGTGGAAGGCAGTTTTCAGGCCCAGTTCCTCATTCCAATGGCTTGTTCCATTGCCTTTGGTGTATTAATTGGAACTTTTATTATTCTATTATTCTTTCCCGTACTGATTATAATTTTTAATGATATAAGACAGAAATCCACCTGGATTTGGACTGGTGAAAAACCTGAGCCAGAAGCTGTGGAAAGGGTAATTATTGACCGGGAAAAAGAAGAATTATTAACCTGACAATCATTTATTTTCTATTGAAACAACCACAAATCGATATAAATTTAAGATGACGTTTTTAAAGCAAGGAATTATCACAACAATTATTAGCCTGGTATTTTTTCAGGTGAATGCACAAACTCCATTGTCACTTTCTGATGCAGTACAGCTGGGCTTAGACAAAAACTTTGATATTCGGATTGAGAGCAAGAATGTGGAAGTAAATACCAATAACAATACCTGGGGACAGGCCGGCAGATACCCTACAATTCAGATTGGAGTAACCCAGGGAAATAACCGAAGAGATGTACAAAACCCAGCTTCATTCTTACAGGGTGCAACTATTTCCAACAACCTAAATCCTACAGTTTCTTTAAACTGGGTGCTATTCGATGGGATGCGGGCGAACATTACCAAATCCCGGCTGGAAAAATTGCAGGCAGAGTCGGAGGGAAATGCTGCTGTAATTGTTCAAAATGCTATTGAAGCTATCATTCTTGGCTATTTTAGGGCTGTTTATGAAAAGGAAAGAATCGAAGTGCTCCGAACTACCCTTACTGTTTCCAGAGATAAATACGATTATGTATTGCTGAAAAAGGATCTGGGTAGTGCAGTGACTACTGACGTGTTGCTGGATGAGGGTAATTACCTGACTGATTCTATTAATTTTCTAAATCAGGAATTGATCTACAGAAATGCAGTAAGAGACCTGAATTTTTTACTGGCAGTTTCAGATGTGGAGCAGGATTACATATTTACAGACTCTCTTAGGTATCTGGTGGATGATTTCAATTTTGATGAACTACAGAACAGGATGATGAGTAATAACGCCAACCTGAAAAAAGAATACATCACCCAGGCCATCATGAAGGATAATATCAGTCTGGCCAAAGCTGATTTATATCCCAGACTGGATATGGGCATCAGTTATTCCTACGATAAAAGCCGGGTGGATATTTCTAATACAACGCTTGCAGGACCAGATAGAGACCCAGTGGCGAATGCAAGAACTACTAATATGGGGATTAATTTTTCCCTGACCTATAACCTGTTCAATGGAGGCCGGGTAAAAAGGGCTATAAAAAATTCAATTGTACAATATGATATCGAAAACCTTAGGGTGGAGCAATTGAAGCAATCTTTGAATCTTGACCTGGCTGCAGCTATTGATTTGTACAATAATAGAATTTTGTTGAAAGGGATAGCCTCAAGAAGAAAGGAGTCCGCAGAATTGAACCTGGAACTTTCATTGGAAAAATTCAAAACAGGAACAATTAATTCATTTGATTACCGGCAGGTACAAAACCAATATTTATTAGCTGCAGTTCAGGATTTGGAAGCTACTTTCAACCTGATTGATTCCAATGCGGCTATTTTGAGATTGACCGGGGGGATCATTGATATTATTGAGTAAAATATCAGGGCAATTGAAAAGCTAGAAAAGCCAGATGGTTAATTTTTTCCCAACTGGCTTTTTTAATTCCAAGACATTAAAAATCACTTCAAGATTTCATCAAATTAACCTGATAGATTTACATTGGAATAACCCTTTTAACCTAAACAACCAGTCAAAACTTTCTGTTTTTATTTAAACACATACTTGCCTACTTTGCTATATGAGGAAAATTGTTGAGAATTTTATTAAGTATAAAATTCTATCCAATATTGTAATTGCAGTTACCCTGATTTTAGGAATAATCAGTTTTTTCAATACTAAAAAAGCTTCTTTTCCTGAAACTACTTCCCGTTTAATTACTATTCAGGTGGTTTACCCGGGAGCTTCCCCAGAAGAAATGGAAGAAGGGGTTACGCTGAAAATTGAGGAAGCCATAAGGAATATTCCGGGCATTGACGAGCTGTCCTCCACCTCCTCAGAAAATAATGCCAATATACAGGTAACTACATTAAAGGGTTTTGATATAGATGATATTTATACCGAAATTAAAAATGGCATTGACAGAATTAATTCATTTCCTCTCGGAGCAGAAAGACCGACCATCATCAAAACCAGATCAAGGTCAACAGCCATGCGGTTGGGTTTAATTGGCGAAAATGCTACTCTTATAGAGCTGAAAAAATATGCGGAGGAGATTGAGGATGAATTAATGGCTTCAGGAGTAATTTCCCAAATTTCTATTTCCGGATACCCAAACCTGGAAATTTCTGTAGAAGTTACCGAAGAAACCCTCTTAAAATATGGTCTTTCTTTTGATGAGGTAGCCAATGTAATTCGGGTAAATAACCGGGATATTTCAGCAGGCTCTATCAAAGGAACCAGTGAGGAAATTCTGATCAGAAGCAGGGCAAAAGAAACGACTGCGGATAAAATTGGGAACATTACTCTGGTTTCTAATGTGGATGGCAGAAGCATTTACTTAAGAGACATTGCCACCATAACCGAACAGTTTGAAGATGTACCAAACCAAACCAAGCTCAATGGAAAAGAATCTGTAGCCATTGAAGTGGAGAAATTACCGGAGGAGGATTTACAGGAAATATCAGATTTTGTACATGATTATGCAAAAACTTTTAACAAAGAAAATCCTAATCTGGAATTAATCATCACCTTCGATTTTTATGAAAGACTGGAACAAAGGCTGGCTACACTTTATGACAATGGCCTGGTGGGTTTGATTCTGGTAATTGTTTCCCTGGGAATCTTTCTCAGTGTCAGGTTGTCTTTCTGGGTGGCTTGGGGAATTCCAGCTTCATTATTGGGCATGCTAATTCTGGCTCAGGGATTTGGGGTAACCCTTAATCTGGTTTCTCTCTTTGGGATGATTCTGGTAGTAGGGATTCTGGTGGATGATGGAATCGTAATTGCGGAAAATATTTATGTGCATTTTGAGAAAGGAAAAAATCCCTATCAGGCCGCTGTGGATGGGGCACTTGAAGTAATTCCTGCAGTAACAACCTCTGTAACTACTACAATTGTGGCTTTTATCCCACTATTATTTCTTCAGGGAAGATTGGAATGGATGTTTGAGATGGCGCTGGTGGTAATTCTGGCATTGGCTTTTTCCCTGATTGAGGCCTTTTTGGTATTGCCGGCACATTTGGCTAGTCCACATGTACTAAGGGTTCAAAATAAAAATTCCTATATCCGGAAGCATTTAAACAGGGGAATTGATTTTTTAAAACTGAATATTTATGGTAAAATGTTGACTTTTACCATGAAACACAAATGGATTTCTGTAGCCATTTTACTTGCTTTATTTCCCATAATAATAGGCTTAATTGGTGGTGGAGTAATCAAAACAACTTTCTTCCCAAGTTTTCCACCCTCCAGGCTGGAAGCCAGTATTGAATTTAAGGCAGGAACCAGAGAATATGTGGTAGAGGAAGTATTGAAAGGTTTTGAAAAAATTGTTTGGGAAGTAAATGAAGAATTAAAGACCAAATACAATGATCCTGTTGATTTTGTAGAATATACTCAACTGTCTTTAGGTCGGTCTTCAAACCTCACAGCCAGCGGTAGTCATGTAGGTTCATTAACTGTTTCTCACAAGGAACTCGATGGAGATCCCATCAGTAGTTATGAACTTACCAATATTATCAGAAAGAAAATCGGTGAAGTTCCGGAAGCTGAAAAACTGGTAATTGGCGGGCGAAACAGATGGGGAAGTCCGGTTTCTATTCGGTTGAATGGAAAGGATTTTGAAGAATTGACGCAAGCCAAAGAATTGTTAAAATCAAAACTTGCGGAGATATCTGCACTAAAGGAAATTACAGATAATATTACTGTAGGAAAGAGAGAATTGCAGTTAGATTTAACCAGCCAGGCTTATTTTTTAGGCCTGACTCCAGGTGAGGTGAGCAAACAGGTAAGACAGGGCTTTTTTGGGGAAGAAATACAGCGATTACAAAAAGGAAATGATGAAGTGAAGGTATGGGTGAGATATCCGGAATCAGGAAGGTTGCAAGTAGGCCAGTTGGACCAAATGAAAATAAAAAGCAATGGCAATGAATTGCCTCTAAAAGAACTGGTTAATTATAAAGTAGAAAGGGGAGTGGCAGATATACCTCATTATTCTGCTGCCAGAACTGTTACAGTGGAGGCCGAAATGGTAGATCCTTATGGAGAGGTACCACCAATTTTAGCAAAAATACAAGACGAATTTGTGCCGGAAATCCAGAGTCTTTTTCCAAGTGTAAAAATAGATTACGGGGGACAGGCTCAGGAAAGTGCCAGAGCCTCCAATGAGCTTACCATGTATTTTGGAGGTGCATTTTTTGTCATGTTTCTCATTATCATGATCAATTTTAAATCTTTCTATCAGGGTATTTTGATTATGAGTATGATTCCTCTTGGATGGATTGGCGCTTCTTTGGGCCACATTTTACAGGGAATTCCCATTTCCATTTCAAGTGCCTTTGGAATGATTGCACTTTCCGGGGTAATTGTGAATGATGCCGTAGTATTTCTGGATAAGTACAATAGGAATTTACTTTCTGGTATGAAAGTTTACGATGCGGCTTACGATGCCGGAATTTCCAGGTTTAGGCCAATTGTACTTACTTCCGTAACTACTGTATTTGGGTTATTGCCGCTTTTAACCGAAACCAGCCGTCAGGCTATGTTCCTCATTCCTATGGCATGTTCCATTGCCTTTGGGGTATTAATAGGGACTTTTATTATTCTGTTGTTTTTCCCTGTGTTGTTACTTTACTTTAATGATATGAGGAGATATTCGAAATATATCTGGACGGGTAGGAAGCCAGCTCCAGAATTAGTGGAAAGAGTAATTATTGATCAGGAAAAGGATAAACTATTGCATTAAAAAATTATTGATATTGATATAGTTTGTAAATAATGACCTATTTTAGAATTGACTAAAATAGGTCATTTGCTTTATGAAGGAACCTGATCTGAAATATCAATCTGAATGAAAATGAAAGTTAGAAATTGGGGAGGAAATTTAAGTTTCACTCCAGCTGAAATAAAATATCCAAAGTCGGAAAATGAAATTGTGGAAGTTATCCGAAAAGCCAATGCAGAAAACAGGAACATTCGCATAAAGGGCTCCGGGCATAGCTGGACTAGGTTAATTCCCACCGACTCCATCCTAATTTCACTTGACCAATATCAGGGAATTATTTCCATCCATAAGGAAAAGCGTTTGGTTACGGTGAAGGCCGGTACAAAATTGAAATTGCTTGGCCAATTATTGGATTCACACGGCCTTGCCATGGAGAACCTTGGGGATATTGATGTACAATCTATCGCAGGAGCATTGAATACTGGGACCCACGGAACCGGGACCGCTTTTGGTACGCTTTCCACACAAATTGCCGGGCTTACTTTAATTACCGGGAATGGTGAAAAAATCGTCTGTTCCGAAACCCAAAACAGGGGAATTTTTAAAGCTGCCCAAATTTCCCTTGGAGCATTGGGTATCGTGAGTTCCTATACTTTAAAATGTGTTCCTGCCTATAATCTAAAATATGAATGTAAAAAAGAAACTTTAGAGGATTGTCTTCAAAAATTAGAGGCTTATAATAAAGAAAACCGGCACTTTGAATTTTACTGGTTTCCACACACTAATGTGGTTCAAACCAAAATTATGAACAAGACAGAAGAGGTGAAAAAGGAAAACGAAATCCTTAAAAAATTCAATGATGTGGTGGTAGATAATGGTGTTTTCTGGCTTTTGAGTGAGTTTACCAGGTTTTTTCCCGGGTTTAGTAAGTATTCCAGTAAAATATCTGCCTGGGGTGTTTCTACAGGTTCTTATTCAGATAAAAGTAATCTGATTTTTGCGACAACCAGAATGGTAAAATTTACTGAAATGGAGTTTAATATTCCCAGAGAAAATTTCATTCCTGCAATTCGGGAAATACAAGAAACCATTAGTAATCATAAAATTCAGGTTCATTTCCCTTTGGAGTGCAGATTTGTAAAAGAGGATGACATCATGATTAGTCCGGCTCATGGCAGGGCCTCAGCTTACATTGCTGCGCATATGTATAAAGGAATGCCCTACAAAGCCTATTTCAAATTACTGGAAGATATTTTAAAAAAATACGGAGGGCGTCCTCATTATGGTAAATTAAACACTTTTAGCCATGAAGATTTTGAAAAGGCATATACCAATTGGGGGCAATTTAAAAAAATAAGAAATCAACTAGACCCGAAAGGAATATTCTTAAATGATTACCTTAAGGGAATATTTAAAATCGCCTGATTACCTCTTTTTCTTTTTTCTTCTCATTTTTAACCCTTCTTCCTGCTCCTTAAGCAATCTTTTCCAGTTGTCATCATGATCACTGGTAAAATCCAAAGTATCTCTGTAGTCGGATTTGGATATTTCCAGGACATTAATGGTATTATTAATAAATCCTTCAATTTCCTTCAGCATCTCTATTTCTTCTTTGCTGCAAAATGAAACGGCTGTTCCTTTATGAACTCCTCTGCCAGTTCTTCCTACCCTGTGGACATAGTTCTCCGCCTGATCAGGCAAATCGTAATTAATGACATAATCTACATTTGGAATATCAATCCCTCTTGCACTTACATCAGTGGCGATCAGTACTTTAAATTTGTCGTTTTTAAATTGGGAAAGCAGGGTTAATCTTTCTTTTTGTTCTTTATCTCCATGGAGTGTGTAGGCTTCAATGTTAACTCTACCCATGGCTTTGGCCACTCTTTCCGCTCTCACTTTTGTTCTTACAAAAACCAGTATTTTGCTGGTCGGATTTTCATTAATTAATCTTTCCAGAAAAAATCTTTTGTCGTCCATTTCAATAAAAGCTACAGAATGGTCCACATTTCTGGAAACAGGGTCTTTGGGGGAAATTTCAATTCTAATCGGGTTTTTAACCAGTGAGTAGGCCAGTTTTTTAATTTTTTCATCGATAGTAGCAGAGAAGAATAAGGTTTGCCTATTTTGAGGCAGATGTTTAATGAGGTCCCGAATATCTTTAATAAAACCGAGGTCAAGCATGTGATCGGCCTCATCGAGTATAAGAATTTCTACCCTGTTCAGTCTGATGTATCCCTGACTAACCAAATCAAACATTCTTCCGGGAGTAGCTACCAACACATCAATTCCCTTTTCCAGTTTGGTGATTTGAGGTCCCTGTTCCACTCCCCCAAACACACAAAAGGAATTGATTTTAGTAAACTGTCCTATTTTTTGGAAAACACCTGTAATTTGCATGGCAAGTTCTCTTGTGGGGACCATCACAATGCACTTTATACCATCCTTTCTTTTCTGCACTTTACGCGATAGTAATAAATGCAGCACAGGAATTACGAAAGCGGCTGTTTTCCCAGTCCCAGTCTGGGCTATTCCCAGCACATCTTCTCCCTTTAAAATTGGTGGAATAGCCTTAAACTGAATATCTGTAGGTCTTTTGTAACCCATTTTTTCAAGGCTGTTCTTGATCTGGTGGGATATACTATATTTTTCGAACTTCATTACACCAATTTTTTTATTTGAATAGGCAAAGATAGGAGTTCCTGTTCCTTAATGTATATAATAAGCCATATTCACCCAATTTATACTTTAAATTTTTCTGATTGTAACATATTGCGGTGATCCTATATACTGATAAAGAAAAGTGAATTTAAATCTTCTCAGGAAATACGTTTTAGAGCCCGGTGTTCTATTAGGCGCTTTATCCTATAGCAGGAGTGCTCAGATGAAAAGACTCTGCCAGCAATTCTGATGTTTTGGGTAATTTTTACCGCAATCCGTAATAATCATAAATTTTCATTTTGCGTATTACCTGATATAGGAAAGCAAAGGAAAAAAAATCTCGATATGAAAGATTATTTAACAAAAATAAATGATTCGCATAAATGTAAGACTTCTCCGTTTTTTTAATGATTTTGGGCTTCACAACCTCTTCATCAATTGTGAATTCTAATTTCTATCTAAATTATTATTAGCATAGTTAAATTTAAAAATATGGGATCAGTTAGCATTATCACCTACAAAGGACTAAAAATGGTTTACACGGATTTATCCAATTGCAATGCAGAAGAAGCAGCCCAAGTCTTTATGGATTGTAAAAGGGTAATTCAAAGTCAGGAAGAAGACAGCGTATATAGTCTGGTAAATATTGAAAATATAAGATATAACTCCGAATTGGTAAAAACTATAAAGGATGTAGTGAAATCGAACAAACCTTACGTAAAAGCCGCATCGATTCACGGATTATCCACTTTAACCCAAATTATGTTTAAATCGGTTATATTATTCACAGGAAGAGATATTTATCCGGTAAGCTCTTTGGGTGAGGGGAAAGAATGGCTTTTTAAGAAATGGGAGAAAAATCAATTGGTGGAAGAATTGGGTTAGTCCAATTCTTTTGCCAAATATCAGGTTTTTGTAGTTCCACCATTTTTTCAAATTACTTTTTTCATAGCACTTCTTTATATTTGGCCAACAAAATACATTTTTTTGACTTTGATGATTAACCTATTCCATAAGCCCGTATTTATTGCAGCCCTAATCTTTTTAGGATCAATTAACGCTGAGCCGGTTTTGAAAAAAGAAAACAGACTGGAATTTCAGATTGATGAAACAATCCTCAATGGCAAGGATATTCAGTATTACCTTATTTTGGTGGATAAGGAAGGGAAAGTTATTTCAGAAACAAAAGAAAATGAATCTGAATTTTCTTTCGAAAAGCAGGTAAAACCCTTTGACATTTATAATTATTGGGATAAAAAAGGGGATGAGGAATATTTTATTCTAATGACTAAGGTAGCTTATGTGGTGGATAAGGACATTAGCTTTTTTTCCGAAAAGAAATTGAGTGATGTTAATTTTTTAAATGAAAGGCTTCCAGATTATAAAATTGAGGAAACAGGAGATAAAAAGTATAAAATTCATTGTGGTTTCCTGGCCCCTTCTTTTGAATATGACCTTTCATTTTACAGGCCTCCTTATAGCCAGCATCCTGAAATAAAAAGTCTCGTTCAAAATATTTGTATTGAACAAATAAACACAAAATTACCAATGCCCAGCCTGACTTTGGTTCAGCACAATTATAATTTTTCAAGAGTTTTAATGCAAAAAACCTCTAAAATGTCGGTGTCGGTAAGTAATTTTTATGCATTTGAGGAGGATAAAACCCTGGAGATCAATTATACACTTAATTATATTTATGAGTTACCTCCCAAATTTTTGGGTGGTCACGATTTGGTTATCAATGAGATATTAGATGGAATTAAAGGCTTAATTATTAAAACAAGGGAATTAAGCCAGTAATTTTTTTGGGTAGGGCAAAATGAAACCCGATTATTCTCCAAACTGATCAATTAATTCAGCAACCAATCCAGTCCATCCTGTTTGGTGAGATGCACCCAATCCCTTTCCGGAATCACCATGAAAATACTCATAAAATAAAATATGATCTCTAAAATGTGGGTCATTATGAAGTTTTTTATAATTTCCATTAAATACCCTTTTCCCACTTTTATTCTTTTTGAATATATTGATTAACCTTTTTCCAAGTTCCTTACTAATTTCTTTTAATGTAAGTAATTGCCCGGAGCCGGTAGGAAATTCCACTTTAATGTCATCCCCATAATATCCTTCAAACTTTTGCAGAGATTCGATAATCATAAAGTTTATTGGAAACCAGATTGGTCCTCTCCAGTTGGAATTTCCTCCAAATAAGGAAGAATCAGATTCTCCGGGAACATACTCCACACTGTAGGTTTGTTCATTTACTTCATATTCAAAAGGATGTTTTTTATGGTATTTGGATAATGCCCTTATGCCATATTCACTTAAGAATTCATCTTCATCCAGCAGTCTTCTCAAAATACACTTTAACCTGTGAATTCTGACCAGAGATAACATCCTTGTTTCTCCTTTACCATGTTCATACCATCTGGAAATCAACTTTGCCAAATCAGGACGATTTTTTAATACCCAGGTGAGCCGTGCGGTGAAATCTGGTAATTCATTTAATACTTCCGGTTTTAATACCTCTACTGCAAACAATGGAATCACCCCAACAATGGACCGAACCTTTAAAAGGTGACTTGGCTCATTATCCGGATGGATAACGTCATAATAAAACTCGTCTTCATCATCCCAAAGGTCAAAATGCTCCTTACCAATATTGAACATGGCTCCGGCAATGGTAAGGAAATGTTCAAAGAATTTATTGGCCATTTCCTGGTAATGTGGCCTTGATTTGGCAATTTCAATCGCTATTCTCAGCATATTGAGAGAATACATGGCCATCCAGGCTGTTCCATCTGCCTGTTCCATTGTGCCCCCTGTAGGTAAGGGATTACTTCGGTCGAATACCCCAATGTTATCCAGTCCAAGGAATCCACCTTCAAAAAGATTATTTCCATCCTTATCTTTTTGATTGACCCACCAGGTAAAATTCATTAATAGTTTATGAAATACTACTTCTAGGAAATCTAAATCAGCTTTTCCGCTAATTTCCCTGTCTATACAATAGACTTTCCAGGCTCCCCAGGCATGGACTGGAGGATTTACATCACTGAAATTCCATTCATATGCAGGGATTTGCCCATTGGGATGCATATAATATTCCCTCAACATCAATAACAACTGACGTTTGGCAAATTTGGCATCAAGGCGAGCCAGGGGTAAACAGTGAAATGCAAGGTCCCAGGCGGCATACCAGGGGTATTCCCATTTATCAGGCATGGAAATGATATTGTTATTATGGAGGTGTTTCCATCCTGAGTTTCTACCATGAAACCTTTCCGTTGGAGGCTGCCCTGTAGCTGGGTCTCCTTTAAGCCATTGGTCTACATTGTAATGGTAAAATTGCTTACTCCATACCATTCCGGCATAGGCCTGGCGCTGAATGTTTTTTAAATCTTTGTCTTTTATATTTTGCTGCAAAGCATCATAAAAAATATCGGCTTCCTTTTTCCTTAATGCAAAGATTTCATCAAAGTCATCGAAACTTCCATAGGCAAGAGTATTCTTAATTCTTAGCTTTAAAGTCCGACTTTCTCCTCCTTTTAATGAAAGGCTAAAATTTAAAGATGCCTTTGTACCTTCCTGATTGGGATTGACTTTGGATAGGTCCCCTTCGATGATATAATCATTAATGCCATCCTTGGGATAGCGGGAAAGGTTAGGACGATGATAAAGCCTTTCTCTATTGGTATCATTATCGCAAAATAAGGCTTCTGGGTCTCCTTCATAGCTTAGATGATATCCTGGAAGTCCTTGATAATCAATGTCTATCCTGTTTTTTTGAGGGGTTTTTCTCAGATTGGGTTTATAAAAATCATAGCCCCATCTCCATGTATTCCTAAACCAGAATGTGGGTAACACATTAACAGAAGCTCTTTTTTTTGCGCGATTATGGATGGTGATTTTTACCAGAATATCCTCACAATCCTTTTTGGCATATTCAATAAAAACATCAAAATATTCATCTTTATCGAATAATCCCGTATCTAATATTTCGTATTCAGGGTCAATTCTTGAGCGTATAGCATTCTCATCCACAATTTTGGAATAGGGAAATTCTTTTTGTGGATATTTATAGAGCATTTTAAGATAAGAACCTGTAGGCGTAGCATCCAGATAATAGTATAATTCCTTTACATCTTCTCCATGATTCCCTTCTCCATTGCTCAGTCCAAATAACCTTTCTTTTAGAATAGGATCTTTTCCATTCCAAAGGGCTACACTGAAACACATTGTTTGTTTGCTATCGGAAATACCACCAAGACCATCTTCTCCCCATCTGTATGCTCTGCTTCTGGCCATGTCGTGGGTTATAAATCCCCAGGCATTTCCATGTTTGCTGTAGTCCTCACGCACCGTTCCCCATTGCCTTTCTGATAAGTATGGTCCCCATTTTTTCCATTCGGAAGTATCTCCTGAAGATAAAATTCTGGTTAATTCTGGATTCTTATCCATATAATATATTAATCTGATTTAGCTTGTCTCAAATAGGTTAAACAGTTTCAATAATACTAATAATTATTTAGAATAGGAGGGGGGAGTGGCTTGTAATTATTGATTAATTTAAGAGCTTGTTTAAAATTTAATTTTTCAAGCGAAAATATTCAGTTTAGGATTCTGGTGAAACAAGAAAAATTTTCAATAGCAGCACTATTTAAAAATTTTATTTTGAAACGAGGTTCCTAAAATGGCATTTGCAACGAAATACATGCAATTTAAACATGCTCTAAATTGGAATTAATGTAAAATAAGTTGGAAGGAAACATTAAATCGATTAAAAAAATAGGAGATTGAAGCCCGGGCGTCAATCTCCTATTTCAAATGAAAATAAATGAACTGAAGCTATTCTCCTTTTGCTTCCTCAATATTTGATTCAATCCAAAGTGTTGTGCTTGGTTTGCTGGGATCATTACAGATCACAGTTACGCTTTTTTTCTGTTTCCCTTTAAAATTTCCACTGTTAAATGTGACATCAATATGAGTTGATTCACCTGGAGCAAGTTCCATTTTTGCAGGCCGGCTGGCAGTACAACCACAGGAAGCCTTTGATTTTCTAATGATTAAAGGAGCATCCCCATCATTAAAAATGGTGAAAGTGGTAGATACTTTAGTCTTTTGTTGAATTGTTCCAAAGTTATGACTTTCCTTATCAAATCTTACTTTTGCTTTTTTTGCATCTGCTGGTAAGTCATTAAAGTTTTCTTTTATAGTAGCACTAAGATTAATCCTTTTCTCAGGCGTATCTGTATCATCAGTGGCTAGTTTAAAATAATCAAAATTATAACCCCAGTCATTTTTTATGCTGGCATCATAAGTGAAATGGATTCTTACAGCTTCTTTTGGAGATACGGTAGTTTTTTCTGGTTCCATTTTAATATGTGAAGGCAGCTTAGATGCCGCAACATTCAGGTTTACAACATTTTCTCCCTGGTTGTAAACCAGAGTAGAAGCAGTATCCTTTCCGTTGTGCACCACATCACCAAAAACAATGTGGGTAGATTTAAACCTCAGGTTACCTACTTCCATAGGATAAAAATCCTTTGGCCCCTTTGGTCTTGGAATCACCTCTCCGGAAATTCTTAACATGGCAATTTCCGGCTGACCGTCTGTTTTGACTGTCACGGATTTATTGAACTTACCAGGCCTGTTTCGAGGGTTATATGAAGCTTTCACAAATCCTTCTTTCCCTGGTTGGATGGGTTCTTTGGTCCAGTCGGGGGTTGTACATCCACATGATGCTTTCACACTGGTAAGTGTAATAGGATCGGAACCGGTATTTTTAAATTTAAAAACAATCTCTGCGGGTCCGGCTTCTTCTTTAATCTTTCCAAAAGCATGTTGCGTTTTTTCGAATTCTAACTTTCCGTTTTTTTGTGCAAAAAGTCCTAAAGAACAAATTAAAAGCCCAATTGAAAAAATTAATTTTTTCATCTTTTTCTCTTTAAAATTTAATGATTTGTGAAACTAATATTATAATTAATAAGCAATGTTAAAAAAATTGAAATAGTTACATTTTATATTTTGAATAGATCAAAAAAACAAGATCCCTGTAACTAAACCTCCACTTCTTTAAGGTTAAGAAATATTTTAAAAAATAAGTTTCGTAATGAGTTTCTCCATTAGATAACTATCTACACAAGCTATCAGTATCTTATAGAGGTCATTTTTTAGAATTAAGTTCTGAAGAAAACCAAAATAACCATCAACATTAAAAACCTTTACCTACAATAATTGTTCTCAATCCGTTTTTAATTGAATATTACTTAGAGCGTGTTTAAAATTTAAACATGCTCTAAGGGTGTTTTCCATTTTTCGAAATGAGCAATTTTTTTCCAATATTATTTTCGATTCTTCTTTAAAATGTACTTCCTGTGTAAATAATAAATCCATTCAATTTGGGTTGTTAGAAAGGAAAACCAAAAAATTTAATATTTAAATGCCCCACAAAAGAGTCGTGATCTGGAAAACAGGCATATATTTTTTTAATCAATCATAATAATGGAACATCTTACTGATTCATTAAGTGTAAAAGAGCTTAAGGACATTTTAGTGAAAAATTCTATATCCCTGGCAATGCAGGGTACTTTTTCGCAGGATGTCATGATGCTTATCCAAGCGAAGATTAATAAACTTCCAAATCAAAAAATAATAAGCAAAAAAATATTTGCCCTGGTAATAGAAATGGCTCAAAATATTCACCATTATTCTGATAATAGGGTTTTCTCAGAAAAATATGGGAAAGATATTGGGGTTGGGATTCTGACAATAAGTGAAAATGAGACAAAGTATATTATTACTTCTGGAAATTATGTTTCTGCTGAAGATGCAAAGGAAATAAACTCAAGGTTTAAATATTTGAATAAACTAAACGATGAAGAATTAAAAGAACTTTATAAGAAATATCGCAAACAACCCCAAAGAGAAAATAAGCCTGGAGCGAATCTGGGGTTTATTGATATGAGAAGAAAATCAGGAAATCCATTGGATTACGAAATACAAACTGATGAAAACAGTAAATCATTTTTTATTCTTTCAGTAAAAGTAAATAAAGAACTATAAAACATGGAAAATTTTAGTATACCAAGTTCTACTTATATTCCCAGAATTGACTTTAACTCAGAAACAAATATTCTAGAAATTGAAGGAGAATCCTATCATGAATATACTGTAGAATTTTTTAAACCAGTATTTGAGTGGTTGGAAAATTATTTAGGTGATCCGGGAAAGGAAATCACTTTTAATTTCAGGATGACTTATTTTAATACCAGTTCTTCCAGAAGGTTTTTGGAAATTCTGAATATGCTGGAGGAATATCAGAATGAAATGGATGGAAATGTAACCATCAACTGGTTTTATGAGGAAAATGATGTGGATATGCTTGAGAGTGGGGAAGAATATGAGGAAGATGTAGAGCTGGATTTTAACCTGATTCCATATACAAATTAAATAAAACAATCTGCAAGTTAAGTAGAGGTACTTAGGGTATTCCTATTTCAATTATAAAAAAACAAGAGGAGCGTTTTGGGATGCTCCTCTTGTTTTTTTGTCGCTTTATTTATTATCTCCAAGAATAATTGGTAGTCCATCCTTCCCGCTTCCAATCACTATAATTTTAGCATTTGGTGATTTTGATAGCTCCTCAGTGGCTAGTATGCCTTTCTCCTGAAGAATTTTATCAGTCAAGCTGGCACTTAAAATAATGTTGGCTGCAGCCTTACCTTCTGCATCAATTCTCCTTCTTTCTGCTTCTTTCTTCTCCTTTTCAATCAGATAATTGTATTTCTGAGCTTCCTGATCGGCAGCAAGTTTTTCTTCAATTGAATTCTGAATAGTTTGGGGTAATTTTATGGACCTGAATAACAAAGCTTTCAGCTCTATGAAATTGTTGTTAAGTATGGATTTTGTTTTTTCCTCAATCTGCGCTTCAATTTCCTGTCTTTTTGTGGAGTAAAGCTCTTCAGGAGTATACTGTCCTACAATTCCCCTCACGGCCGATCTTAATTCTGGTCTTACCAGGTTAGAAACATATTCTGTTCTGAATGCTTTGTATAAAAAACCAATTTTATCAGGCTGAGGTCTAAATCTCAGGGAAACGTCAATGTTAATTGAAAGTCCATCCTGAGAAAGCACATCCATTGTTTCCTCTATTTGTTGTTCGGCTATTTCGAACACGATAATATCATTCCAAGGAGCTACGATGTTTAATCCCTCTCCTTTTACATCATCTACATCCAATCCTGTAGTATATTTTTTAAAAATTACACCTCGTTCCGTTGGTTGAAGGATTACAAAAACACTTCTCCCAAAAATAATTAGTACAAAAAGAATAATCCCTATTATAATAAAGGGCCTGAATTTACTGATATCGATTTGAGTTTGATCGTACTGACTCATAATTTTATAATGATTAAAGATTTAAAATCTATGTAATGTTTATATAAGTAGGTATTAAGATATTTTTCTTACAAATGGTTTCAAACTACAGCAGACTCACACATATAATTGGGAATTATTCCTGAAGATTCAATTTGAATGAGTGCATTTTTGGGAAGGGTATTACCCGTTAGCACCAGGGCAGTATCAATTCCAAATTTATTACCTCCAATAATATCAGTATTCAAAGAATCGCCAACCATCAGGATTTCACTTTTGTCATAAACAGTTCCGTTTTTATGCACGTGCTGAAATGCAAAATTGAACATTTGGGCATCAGGCTTTCCAAATCTTATGAAAGTTTTTCTTACAACAAATTCCATCATATCGGCTAATGAGCCCACAGCAATAGCTACTTCTTCTTTGGAAACAGGATAAGCTGAATCTGTATTGGCCACAATCACAGGCATATTGAACCTCCTTAATAGATTTATTGCTTTATTGATGTCGTCTTTCCAGTCAAACCCTTCATCATCAAGCATAACAAGGGCATTAATAAGATGGTTATTTTCATCATCCAGATCAATGTCTTTTATGGAAATAGTTTTTAATCCTACGGTTTCTACATAGTGTGCAGAGGCTTCTGTACCTAAATAAGCAACAGTACCATGATTCACTTTATATTTGAGATATTCCCGAGCAAGCATCCCTGATGAAATTATTTTGTCGGCATTAATAAAATCCAGGCCTTTGTCAATATAACTTTGAGCTAACTCTTCCGGACTCCTTGATGCATCATTGGTTAGGATGTAAAACTCAATGTCTTTTTCTTTTAGGTAATCAAATGTTTTTTCAATACCGGGAATTAATCCTTTATAATTTTTTAATACACCAAAGGCATCAAAAAATACAACCTTATAATTATCTACAACTTCTCTAAAGGGAATAATATCCATAACTTATAAATTAAGTACTTTTAAAATTTTGTTTTCATCAAATTTACTATCCAAAGATGGCAAATAAATTTCATAAGCTTCTTTTTGAAGTTTGTTGGCATAAAATTGATGAAAAAACCGGTTTCCATCCTTCAAAACATAATTGAGAATGAAAAATCTGTAGGCTTCTTTAATAAATTTTATTTCCTCAATAGTTAGTGGAAATACTTTGTGGTATTCTTTCAGGAATAATAAAAACCTGTCTTCCTGCAAGGTAGTGATTAAATAGCTAAAAGTCGTTTTATCTCCAATATCGGAAACCACCCTGCTGAAGAAATAAAAGTCTAAAACCCTGGAGCCTATTCTGAACCAGTCATAATCCCAGCGGCTAAAAAGCTGTCCTGATTTAGTTACAGAAAAATTACCAATATTCCAGTCTACAAATACAGGGATTTCCAGGAGCTGTGAATAGGGAAGCTCTTCCTGATGTTTTAAGAAAATTTCGCAATGTCTTTTTATCGCCCCTATTTGCAGACCAAACTCATATTTCCCCTCCTTGGTGTCAAGATGTTCATACAAATCCTGGATATCACTGGAAAGGGTTTTGGATGATTTTGGGATTTGATCAATGGAATGATGACATGATTTATGAAATTTCCCAATGGTTTTTGCCAGCTTAATGATATGCTTTTCAGTTAACCTTGGCGGAAGTTTTTCCCTGATTTTTACCGGTCTGTAAAATACCACCCAGACATCAATTTCATCCTCCTGATACCGAAAAGTAAACACTTCGTCATTTTTAGTCAGGGAGTGAGCAAGGGTATTCTGAAACGGTGGTTCCAGGCTATAAGCCAGGTTATTTATGATATTATGGTCTTCCTTAAAATGTTCATATTTACCAAAAAATGACAGTTTTGCAATTACAAATTTCCTATAGCTGAATTGAACTTTATAGACGCTATTTGTAGATACCTTAGCACTGATGTCGGTAATAGATTTAATTTTCCGGGGGCTGCCATAAGCCTCCCAGGCTTTATTAATGATTGATGGAAAGTCTACAAACCACATATTAAAAAATAATAATTAGGATTAAGTGAAAAATTCCTTAATTATATCAATTCGTGGAGTAAAAAGCTATATCATTTGGGTAATTTTAGTAAGTTGCTAACTGATCCAAAGGGAGTTTTCTCCGGGAATGTTAACTTAGAACATCTCTTATCTCTTTTTCTTTTTGAAATACAGATTTGGCAAACGGGCATAGTGGTATAATTTTCATGTTATTTTTCCTGGCCCATTCTACAGCTTCATAGACTAACTTTTTCCCGATGCCCTGGCCTTTCAGTTCCTCAGAAACCTCGGTATGATCGATAATGATCATCCTTGTTCCAGCCTTACTGTAGGTCATTTCTGCCAGAGTTTCATACTCTGGTTTAATGAAAAATTTTCCTTTTTGACCTTCTACTTCATGTACAATTTTCATATTACAACATTTTAAATTACTTTTTAAACCATAATAAAAGCCTTACCCTTAAATTTAACAACTTCATGAAAAAACTGTTCAGAATTGTAATTTTTACTTTTTTTAGCCTCATTAGTATCGCTTTAATTTTTGTTGGAGGGTTCATGTATAAAGCCAGATACGGATTTAATTTTTATGACAGCAATCCACCTGAAATTCCAGAATCGCTTAGTTCAAATGCCATTTTGGTTTTTTCCAAAACAAATGGTTTCAGACATGAAGAAGCGATAAAGGCTTCCATTCCAGCTTTCCAGGAAATGGCTGGTACTCATAACTGGAATTTGTATTTTACAGATAATGGAGCTGTATTTAATGAAGCACAACTGGCCAGGTTTAAAGTGGTGGTTTGGAACAATGTAAGTGGAAAAGTACTAGATGAGGTACAGAGAAAAAATTTTAGAGGGTATTTGGAAAATGGAGGTGGATTTGTGGGAATTCATGCTTCAGGAGATAATTCCCATCAGTGGGATTGGTACGAAAATGAACTGATAGGTGCCCATTTTTCTCATCATCCACTGAAAAATCAATTTCAGAAGTTGCCTATTAATTTGGAAATAGACAGTAATTTCTCTGAATTGTCGGATGGCTTATTAGCGATGGAAAAAAGGTCAGATGAATGGTATATATTCTTTGATAATCCCAGGGAAGCTGGCAAAAGGGTGCTATATACTCTGGACGAAACAGATTTTAGATCCGGATGGGACTTTCTTTTTTTTAGCTAAAGATAAAACTTTTGGAATGGGCAAGGACCATCCTGTAGCCTGGTTCAGTTCCATAAAAGAAGGACGGATGTTCAACACGGCTATGGGTCATACAGCCGATTCATTTAAAGAAAAAAATCAGCTGAAGATGTTAGAAAATGCGATAAAATGGGCTGGAAAATTACCATAAATTTAGCCAGCCTCATTTAAAATACTTTTAGGCAGCTTCAGCACTTTCTCCGTCTAACTTTCCAGTTCCATTCTTTTTTGCTAGAGCTTTTTCTACCATTACACATACAGAAGAATCTCCGGTGATATTTACAACGGTTCGCATCATATCCAGGATTCTATCAGGGGCGAGAATTAAAGCAATTCCTTCTACAGGAATTTTGGCTTGTTCCAATACTATGACCAACATGATAATTCCTGCTCCAGGGACGGCTGCTGCTCCAATGGAGGCTAATGTTGCTGTTATTACAATTCCCAATTGCTGACCAATGGAAAGATCCAGACCATAAGCCTGGGCAATAAAAACAGCGGCTACACCCTGGTAAAGGCTTGTGCCATCCATATTTACCGTTGCTCCCAATGGCAAAACAAAACTTGCAGTTTGATTGGAAACACCCAGATTGTTTTCTACACAATCCATTGTAACCGGTAAAGTTGCCGCACTTGAACTGGTAGAAAAAGCCATCATTTGGGCGGGGAAAATACCCTGGAAAAACTTTTTATAATTGTATTTTGTAGTCACCATTAATAATATTGGATAGAAAACAAATATCATTAAAGTCAGGCCCAAAGTTACCGTAAAGGCGTACTGACCTAAAACGCCAAGTAGTTCTGTCGCTTTTTGAGGGTCATCTCCTGCGATATCTACCAATAGGGAAGTTAATAATGCAAATACACCGTAGGGCGCAAATATCATGATGATATGCACAATTTGGATGATTATCTCATTTAATCCATCAAACAATTGCTTTACAGGCTCTGTGACCGGTGATTTTACCATTACAATCGCCACACCAAAAAGGATGGCAAAAAAGATCACCTGTAGCATATTTTTATTATCGGTAAATGATTGGAATACATTTCCCGGAACGACATCAATAAGTGGTTGAAGCGGTCCCTTATCTTTCACCTGACGGGCCTGCTGGGTTTTGTCTCCGGTAGTTTCCGCAAATTTCTGGCTAAATTCCATCCTGGTTTCTTCTGTGAATGCTTTGCCGGGTTGTGTGATATTCACCAACAATAGACCCATGAATACTGCCACTACAGTGGTAAATAAATAAATTCCTACAGTTCTCGATCCCATTGAAGATAACTGGGATACGTCCGACAAACTCGTGATACCTTTTATAAGGGAAAATAAAACTAAAGGAACCGCTACCAGTTTTAAAGCATTTATAAAAATGGTTCCAAAGGGTTTTATCCAATCATTGGAAAATTGTCCCCAACCTCCCATAATCAGAATGAGTCCAACAATAATTCCCAGAACCATGCCTATGATGATCTGCCAGTGAAGCGCCAGTTTTTTCATGTTTATCGTAATTTTCAGCCGTTTAAATGTGGTTATTTTAGATTATTGATCAAATGAAAGTTAGTTATCACCTCCTTTGACCTGCTTTAGTTTTTATTGGTGGGGAAAGTTATCATTTATTTCTCTTAATGAAAAATAGAATTATTCATCCTATAGAAAACAAAAAAGAAAAGGCTATTCTTTTCAGAAAGAATAGCCTTATTACTACTATCAATGACTTATTTTAAAAAACTTAAAGCAGTTCAGCCAGTTTTTCTTCCAGGGCTCTGCCTCTTAGATTTTTTGCAATTATTTTACCTTCTTTATCTAAAAGAACTGTCATAGGAATCCCCTCAATATTATATTGGGGTACAACGGAAGATTGCCAGAATTGCAAGTCTGAAACATGTACCCAGGTCAGGTTATCTTTTTCGATGGCTTTTAACCATGCGTTCTTATCCCGGTCCAGAGAAACACCAAAAATTTCAAACCCTTTATCTTTATATTTTTTATACATTCTCACCACATTTGGGTTTTCCTGACGGCAAGGTCCACACCACGATGCCCAAAAATCTATTAAAACGTATTTCCCTTTCAAAGAAGAAAGACTAACCATTTCTCCCTCAGGATTTTCCAAAGTTATTTCAGGAGCTACCTGACCAACTGCGGTCTTTTTTCCGGCATCAAGTCTTTCTTTAAAAGTAGAAATTGTTGATTCGTTGGGATGAAGTTTATAAAGTTTTTCAGCTTGTGCAGATACAAATTCATAATCACTTTCAGCATCTAACTGCATTAAAGGCAAAATGGCCACAATAGATCCATCTGCTTTTTTAACAAAATCTTTAAGTGAGGCCAGGCCTTCTGTAATAAACTCATTAAAAGCTTCTTCAGCAGCGGATTTGTCTTCAGCCTCCATGTAGTTTTGCCTTAATTCCTGAGCTTTTTGCGAAAGCTTTTCATCCATTTCCTGAAATTCAAAAAGTAGATCTGAATCAGGAGAACCTTTCACTTCAAATACTCCTTCAGGATTTTCCCCATCTGCTTTTATAGTCACATCATGTTCGCCATCTAAAACAAACATTTTCTGCTGAACACCATAAATATCGAGCATATAAAAGCCAGCATCATTTACTTCTACTTCTTGTGAGAATTTCCCATCATCGCCAGAAGTGAATGTAGCGACATCCTCCTTGCTGTTATTTACAATTTTTGAAAGTATAATATTTTCCCCTCCTGCATTTTCAATTTCACCACTTAACTGTATTTTTCCTTTAGTACTACTTTCATTGCCACCCTGAGACTGGACTGGAGAATTACAGCTCATGGTAATTAGGGGCAATAGCAACAATATTAATTTTTTCACGGTATACTTTTTTTGATTAAATTATTAGCCTTGTATGGCACAAAGGAAAGAATTTCTTTCCTGATTAAATTGGTTTAAGGTTAAATTCAATAAAATTTTGGGCAAAAATCAACCCGTTAATAATCAACCTAAAAGAAAAATAACAAAATAATAAGAGGAAGAATTCAATCCAGTCAATGAGTTTTCTGAGGCACTTCCTAGGCCTTTTCCAAGGCTTCCTGGATCAATTTATTGGTTTTCTTTGGATCTACCTTCCCTTTGCTAAGTTTCATAACCTCTCCCATAAACATTCCTATGAGCCCTTTTTTTCCTTTTTGATAGGCTTTTACTTTATCCGGATTTTTTTCAATCACCTCCTGAATCAGAGGTAAAATAAAATCATTTCCACTCTCCTGAATCAGATTGAGCTCCTGTGCAACTGCCAAAGCTGATTTTTCAGGTGAGGCGGTCATCGCTTTAAATAGCTTGCCCGAAGCAGCTGTATTACTCACTTTATTACTATCCACAAGAGCAATTATTTCAGCTATTTTGGCTGGAGCTAAAGGGAAATCCTGCATTTCGATGCCTTTATCATTGAGATATGATTTTATGGACGTCATTACCAAATTAGAAGCTGCTTTGTAATTTTTGGAATGATCGCAAATTTGATCGAAATACAATGCAATATCCTGAGAATCAACCAATACATTGGCATCATATTCAGGCAGGTTATATTTGGAAGTGAACTTTTGGAAGAGTTCTTTGGGCAATTGAGGCATATCCGCCTTTATATTATTCAACCATTCATCAGAGATGATTAGTGGTGGAAGATCAGGCTCTGGAAAATATCTGTAATCATTCAGGGCTTCTTTACTTCTCATTCCATATGTTTTTCCTGTCTGAGCATCGAATGTCCTGGTTTCAGAAATGATTTCTTCATTATTTTCAATCATTTCAATTTGACGGATCTTTTCGTAATCAATGGCCTTCTGCACATTTCTCATGGAGTTCATATTCTTAATTTCCACCTTTACTCCATAATCTTTAGCCCCTTTTAGCCTGATAGAAATATTGGCATCGCATCTCATTGAGCCTTCTTCCATATTCCCGTCACAAACTCCCAAATATCTTACTAGTCTTCTTACCTCCATAAGGCAGGAATAAGCCTCTTCAGAATGTCTTAAATCTGGTTCTGTAACTATTTCGATGAGTGGAACACCCGCTCTGTTCAGGTCAATTAATGTATCTTTTTCTCCCTCTTTATGAATGGATTTTCCGGCATCCTCTTCCATATGGATTCTATTTAGCCTGATGGAAGATTTAATTCCGGATTTGGTTTTTACATCTATTTTTCCACCAATACAAATAGGATGTTTTTCCTGGGTTATTTGAAATCCTTTTGGCAAATCAGGATAGAAATAATTTTTTCTATCATAAATATTATAGCGGTTAATTTCACACCCACAGGCCAATCCCATTTTGATGGAATATTCCACCGCCACTTTGTTGCTTTTAGGAAGTGTTCCGGGATGTGCCAGAGTGATTACACTAATATTAGTGTTCGGTTCTTCTCCAAAAGAATTGGCATCATCACAAAATGCCTTACTTTTTGTGGCTAACTGGGCATGTATTTCCAACCCTACTACCAACTCATATTTATCAATTATTGCCTTTTCCATTAAATAAATGATTTCAAAACCTTAAAATAAAAATCCTGCCGAAAGAGCAGGTTTCAATAATGCTAAACAATGCAGACAATTATTACATGAATTATAAAATTTGTCTGAGAATGTTAGCGAACTTTCCAAAAATCGGTAGATTCTTTAACAAAATCCACAATAATTTTGGGCTACAAAAGTAATGAAATTCTTTTAATGCTTTCTTTTTATTCCATTAAAGAACAGAGATAGAAGGGATTTTCTTTATTATTTTGTTTGGGAACAAGCCTGGGGAATCCTGATAATTAAGCCATCGGTTTGACTTTAAATTTATGCAAAAACATACTTTAGCCAATTTTCCATTCCCTTTTCAACCATGATGTAATAATTTGGGAATAATTTAGACCTGTGCTATAAAATAAACCACCCCTTATGCAGTATTGAAATAGTAATATTTAAAAGAGGTATGAAAATGTGGAATTTTTGCGAATGATTTTTTTCGAATCCTCACTAAATATTTCTCTGCAAGTCGGAGAGAAGAAACTACTAGTTCATGTTTAGAAAATTACTTTTTATTTTTTTCATCTTTATAATTAATGGATTCAGCCAAATAATTGCTTATGCCACAAATCCTGAAGAACTGGTAAATACCGTTGTTTTGGATTCAGAAAATAGCAGACATGGCTTTCTGAACCAGTACCTGTCTATATTTGAGGACCAAACCAACTTACTGACCTTTAATGAAATTATTTCTGAAAAATATGCCAATAAATTCCTGCCTTTAAAAAGTTTTGATCAACCATTAAAAGCCTCAAACACATATTGGGGTAAGATTTCCATAAAAAATAATGCTTCGGAGGATAAACAATGGTTATTTCAAACTGCACAGAAAGGAACTAATTTTTCGGAGGTATACTATTTTGATAAAAAGGGAAAACTGGTCACTAAGGAATCTGGGGAATACGTACCTTTCGAAGAAAAAGAACTGCCTAAAAACAGGAAATGTAAAGTTATTTTAAGTATTCCGGCAAAAACTACTTACAATGTTTTTATAAAAATTAAGAATGTAGATAAAAGACCTCCTGTTTTTGATGTGAAAATAAGTTCCATTGAATCTTATCATCAGGAATTGGAACAAAGAAATTTATTTCAGGGTATTTTTCAGGGTATTATCTGGATAATGATGGTATATAACCTTTTCCTATATTTCTACATTAAGGATAAGGCATATCTTTTTTATGCGGTTTACATTGGGACAATGATGCTATACTTCATTTATTATTATGGATTTGCCATTGAAAGTATCGCAAAAAGTTTTCCTCAGATTAACCCTTTTATTTATGCGCTCTCCGGACTGGCAACGGTCAGTTATTTTCAGTTTATCCGATTGTTTGTGGATACCAAAAAACTTATTCCCTTTTGGGATAAGATTTTATTATGGGTAATCAGGGGGCGCCTGATTATCCTTGCGGTTGAACTATCAATTTTATCAATAGATTTCAATTATTACCTGGTGAGTAAAATTAGTACTTACGTTTTACTTTCAGCGGTGCTTTTTTCCAGTATATTACTAATTGCCCTATTAAAAACCCGAAGCAGCCTTGCGCTTTATTTAATTTTCGGAACAGTAAGTTTGAAAATTATGGCATTATTGGCCACCTTTTTATTGGTGTTTTGGGAAGTGAGTTTTGCAGTGAGCTTTATTCAGTTGGGTATTATCCTTGAGATCCTGCTTTTTAGTTTTGGCTTGGGATATCGATTTAAAATTAATGATGAAAAGCGAATAAACGAACAGCAAAAATTGATTAACCAACTGAAAAAGAGTGAGAAGTTAAGAATAGAACTTAATCAGGAATTGGAGAAAAAGGTACAGGAAAGAACTGAAAAAGTGCGGGAACACCAGCAGGAAATTGCCTTACAGGCCAAAGAATTGGTGGAAATGAACTGGGAACTGTACGAAAAGAATGATGAACTTTACAAAACCAATGATGAACTGGAAATCACCAACCATAAGTTAAGTTCAAGTAATAAGGAATTAAATTTTCTTAATGAAAAACTAAACAATACTCTGGGACAACTAAAAGCGGCTCAGGTACAGCTAATTCAGTCTGAGAAGATGGCTTCTGTAGGTCTGTTAACTGCAGGAATTGCGCATGAAATTAATAACCCTATCAATTTTGTGTATGCAGGTGTAGAAACACTGGAAATGGTTTTGACCGAACTCATGGAAGTCCTTGAACATTATGATAAAATTGGTCCGGAGAATTCAAGAGAAGAAGTGATTGCTTTTCTGAAGGATATGGAGAGAATGAAGGAAGAGTTTGATTTTGATGGGAATAAGGAAGATGCCATGGCGCTTATAAAGGACATTAAAGAAGGCGCTGTAAGAACTGCTGAAATTGTGAGAGGTTTAAGGGTGTTTTCAAGATTAGATGAAGATGAATTAAAGACTGCAAATATACATGACGGACTTGATTCAACTCTGACGCTTTTAAGAACTCAATTAAAAGGAGGGGTTAAGGTAGTTAAAGAATATGATACGAAACTTCCTATTGTAGAATGCTATCCCGGTCAGCTCAATCAGGTTTTCATGAATGTATTGGTGAATGCCATCCATGCGGTAAAGGAAAAGCAGGATAATGAAGAGGGCAAGGTAATTATTTCCACCACTGTTCATTCTTTGGCTATTGCAGGAGAGGAGTCATCCGAAAATGAGGAAGGCGATTTTGTTGAAATCAGAATTACCGATAATGGTAATGGAATTCCTGATGAAGTGAAAGAAAAGATATTTGAACCTTTTTACACGACTAAGGATGTTGGAGAGGGGACAGGACTGGGGTTATCCATTAGCCATAGTATAATTGAAAAACATTTTGGAAAAATCGTAGCTGAAAGTAAGGAGGGAGAGGGTACAAGTTTTAGTATCGTAATTCCTGTAAAACAAAGTCAATAAAATAATTAATTTGACTTCCTGCCTGAGTTAAATGTTTCCCTAATTCTTTATAAGGGTTCATTCCTATACTTAATTTCTAAGCACCCGTGCTCCACACCGGGTACTCCATACCAGGTAATCCATACCGGGTACTATTATTTCCGAGAAACGGTAAACTCTCTATTAGTCTTTTATGGCAAAATAATACAGGTTTTTTTTTGAATTACTACTTATCTGTATAATTCATGATTTGATAATAGAAACCTGATTTATTTATTATATTTTTGTGTCCGCACACAAATTTTTATAGAAACCCTTGGAAACTAATTTTATTCCAATAAATTTGGATTTGTAGTGCATTCGAAAAATTAAAAGAATGAATTGTGCTTGGATGAATGATAAATTAAAGATTGGGAAGAATGAGTTTTTTTAAACCAAAAAAGGTTTAGAGAACCCCATAGAATAAATATAAATGTTCTTTGAAATCTGGGATAATCATAAAATTTAGATAATAACTATTACCTTGGTAGATTTATCAGGATAATATGAGGTTAATAGGACTTGTTGTCCATTAAACCACATTACCTTTTATCAAGTAATATATTAAAGGAACAGGCCATATTAAGGCTGATTTTATTTACCCCCTTTCCCTATGATTATAAAACTACAAATCATTTTTCTACTGATTATATTTCCGTTTTTACTTAGAGCTGCTGACCCCTTATTTGTCTCTGGTGAAGATGAAAATATCCAATTAGGTTTTCCTAATCAGGAAATCTTTATTGATTCTTCTAATCAGTTGACTATTAATGAGATTTTGAGCAATGATTTTTCGGATAAGTTTGCCTTAAGCAAAACTTCCATTATCCCAATTAACAATCCGGAGGTGACTTATTGGGTTAGGTTTAGCATTTTTGGTAAGGGGTTGTTAAACGAACAGTGGTTAATAGAATCTAGTGATTTGCATCAGGAATACATTGCCGGGTATTATACAATAGGGGATACTATAGCACTTTTAGATGATACTGGTTTTAATCAAGAATTTGAAACAAGGGATTATTTTCACAAAAATTTTCTGTTTAAAGTTCCTGAGGTACGGGATTCCAGGGAAGTAATCACATTTTATTTTCGCATAAGTGCTTCAAATAATCCAGTAAGCATTATCAGGCTTCGATCAGCCCGATATCAAATATTTTATAGTATTAATGAATATTACCTGCTTGGCGTATTTTATGGGATTTTATCCATAATGGCCGTTTACAATCTGCTGTTGTTCTTTTCCATGAAAGAAAAGTTCTATTTGTATTTTGTTTTTTATATCCTGAGCTGTGGCCTTTTAGGATTTTCAGAAGATGGAATAGGTTTTCAATATATTTGGAATAAGTGGCCATGGTTTAACCATGTAATTGGGAATTACGGTGCTCCATTTATTTTCCTGGTATTTTTCACCATATATGCTAAATCGTTTTTAGACCTTCAAAAATTACTTCCAAAACTTAACTTTCTAATCAATGTTTTTGTGGGAATTTACAGTGTAATATATGTTTTTAGTGAGATCTACCATTTTGAAGCTCCCTTTTTCTATCTAATCCCATTTATTTTAATATATCTGGGTTCAGTTCAAACCTGGCGTATGGGACACCGGTCTTCCCGGTTTTTTGTAATTGGATATTCCTTTACATTGCTTGGAGTAATATCTTTAATTCTCAGAAGATATGGACTAACTGTTTCCGATAATATTCTTTTTGTGTATAGCCTTGATATAGGTTTTGTAATTGAAATTGTGCTGTTTTCTCTTGCGCAGGCAGATCGCTTCAAAATGGTGAAAAATGAAAAAGAACTTGCGCAACAAAAAACTATAGAACAACTAAAGGAGAACGAGCGGATAAAAGACAGGATTAATAAAGAAATTGAGCAGAAAGTAATAGAGAGAACATTAGAAATTGAAGAGAATAAGAAGACTATCGAATTAAAAAACCAGGCCTTAAACGAAATAAATGATAAATTAAAAAATCAAACCATTGAACTTCAACAGAAAAAGGCTGAAATAGAAAAAATAAATAGTAATCTGAATGATGAAAACTTAACACTTCATGGAAATTTGAATGACCTACTAAAGGCCAGGGTAATGATGAGCAATGTTTCTTTTGAAGAATTTGAAAAAATTTTCCCGGATGATGAGGCTTGTTATAAATATCTGGATGAGCTGAAATGGCCTAATCAATATAGATGTAAAAAGTGCGGTAATGAAAAATACATTCGCGGTACTGGGAATTATAGCCGGAGATGCACCAAATGCAGGTATAATGAATCATGTACTACGAATACCATTTTCCAGAGAAGTCATTTACCTATGAAGAAAGCTTTTTACCTGCTTTTTTTGGTTTATGTAAATGGAGAGGAGATAACTGCCAGCGAGCTTTCTAATATTTTAGAACTTCGTCAAAATACCTGTTGGAAGTTTAAGGGAAAGATTTTGGAGAGAATTAATAAAATTAAAAAAGAAAATCACATAGGAGAAGTTGACGGTTGGGGAAAAATTATTAAATTGTAAGAAGTATAGAAATAAAATTAAGAAACAATTGATAAATTCTTACCTTATAAATGTCTTTAAATATGATTTAAGTGGTTAAGCTTATTAGGTGTGATTCTAAATTACATAATTAGGGAAATAATATAGAGAATGGAGCATAAATTTAAGTGCAAAAAAATATTTATATGTACTTCTTACGTTTAAATTATTTCTTGCTCATTATCAGTGGGTTCCGATCTGATTCTAATTGTTATTAAAGCGCAAAGAGTATTTTGCATAGTCCTGTTTATCAGAAAGTTACGTTGTTTTTTTTATGCAAAAAATTTGCATCCTAAAAAAAAAAAGAACAACTTTGAGTTCATTAAATTTTTTTTTCATCTTTGGGCAATGAATATGACTAAGTCCAAGAATTAAATTTTTTGAGCTCACTAACTACTAACTAATACTACAATTAATTAATACTAACTAATAAATTAATAAATATGAAAGTGATTATTACCACAAATTACTGCCTGAATTATTTTCAGAAATCTCCTCTTTTACGGTCTGACATCTTTTTAGAACCTTCCGTTTTTAGTACTTAATTCTTCCTCAAATTTCAGGTTATTAATCATTGTGAAAGTTAATTCACTGTATTTGTTTGTACCATATTGAAATTCCTCAATCGATTTAAATTGAAATTAAAACGATTGCAGGATTTAAGATAAAGATTTTATATTTTAATTTTTTTCACAATAAACTCCTAATTATGAAAGTGAATAATTACCTATCATGGGGGAAAATCCCTCTTCTTGCGTTTTTGTTCCTGTTTAGTTTTGGTGCGTATGCCCAAACCACTGTTTCAGGTACAGTTACAGACGCTTCGGATAATAGTCCGCTTCCTGGAGTAAGTATCCTGGTGCAGGGTACTACTACAGGTACTACAACAGATATCGATGGAAATTACTCTTTATCTGTTCCATCGGAATCATCCGTATTAGTTTTTTCATTTGTCGGTTATGCAACTACTCAGGTTACAGTAGGAAGCCAGAGTGTGATTGATGTTCCTTTGGAATTTGATACACAGTCCCTTTCTGAAGTTGTAGTAACTGGTTACTCAATTGATTCCAGAAGGGAAACCACAGGTTCTGTTTCAACTGTTGAAGCAAAGGATTTGACTGTTGTGCCTTCAGGAAACGTAGAACAACAATTACAAGGTAGGGTTGCAGGTGTAACAGTGGTTACAAACGGGCAGCCAGGAACAACTTCTCAGGTAAGGGTAAGAGGTTTTGGTGCTTTTGGTGGAAATGAGCCCTTATATGTGGTAGATGGTGTCCCTGTGGGCTCCACTGATTTTTTAAATCCTGATGACATCGAGAGCACAACCGTGCTAAAAGATGCTGCAGCGGCTTCTATTTATGGTGCCAGAGCTGCCAGTGGTGTAATTGTTTATACTACAAAACAAGGTAAAAAGGGAGCGAAAAAGCTAAGCGTTACTTATGACGGAATGTTTGGTTTTACTGACCCGGGAACTGCTCCAGGAGTTTTGAACCCTTCAGAGTTTGCTGAATGGACCTGGAATGCATTTAGAAACACTGCCATTCAAAATGGTACTGACCCTGAATTTATTCATCCTCAGTTCGGAACTGGTACTTCTCCTGTAATACCTGATTATATCCTTGTTGGAAGCCAGGGTGGTGTGGTAGGAAATGTAGATTTAGAGGCGGAAAGAGCCAAATATAATATTGATCCTGAAAAAGGAGATATTTATCAGGTAACCAGGGCTAATAAGAGTGGAACCAACTGGTATGATGAGATTACAAGAGTAGCTCCACTTCACCGTCACTCGGTGGGCATGTCTGGAGGAGGTGAAAATAGTAGATTTTACCTCGGTTTGGGCCTTCAGGAGCAGGATGGTATAATGCTTCATCAAAAATTTAGAAGATATAGTATGAGGGCCAATTCTCAATTTGGGGTACTTAATGATAAATTAAGAATAGGTCAAAACTTTCAAGCCACTTACAGGCAAGTGAGGCAATTACTTGGTGGTGGTGGAGGAGCCGGTGTGGCTGATGATGAAAACGATATATTGCAAGCATTTAGAATGCCTTCCATCATTCCGGTATATGACGAATTTGGCGGATATGCAGGTACAAGGGCTCCTGGATTTAATAATCCCAGAAACCCAGTGGCAAATTTGGACAGAAACCAAAATGACAGAGCGTTTCAGGCAAAAATATTTGGTAATGTTTATGCAGAATTAGAACTTGTAGAGGATTTGGTAATTCGAACCAGTTATGGTGTTGATTATTCTAATAATTATTCCTGGGGATATTTCCCAAGGCAATATGAAAACTCGGAAAATAACTCTTCATTCTCTTATAATGAAGGTTCAGGTTATAATTTCGGTTGGGTTTGGACTAATACCATTAACTATAAGAAAAAATTTGGTGTTCATTCAATTGATATCTTAGGTGGACAAGAAGCCTTAAATACCGGGACTGGAAGGTTTATGAGCGGAAGTGGATTGAATCCTTTCTCTAAAGATTTAGACTTCATTACCCTGAGTACTGTTCCTGCAGATACAAGACAAGTTAATAGTGGTTATTACAAAGGCGTTAATTTCTCTTCTTATTTTGGAAGATTGAATTATGCCTACAATGACAAGTATTTAATTTCATTTGTAGTAAGACGAGACGGTTCTTCAAGGTTTGGTTCTGAAAACAGATATGGTACTTTCCCTGCAGTTTCTGCTGCATGGAGGATTTCAGATGAAGCCTTTATGGATGGGGCAAGCTTTATTAATGATTTGAAAATTAGAGGTGGATATGGTATAATGGGTAATTCAAATGGCCTTTCCCCAACAAACCAATATACCTTGTATGCCACTAGTGTAGGAGCTTCTTCGTATGATATTTCAGGTTCAAATAGTTCTGCAGCTGAAGGGTTTTACAGATCAAGAATTGGTAATACTGCAGCCAAATGGGAAAAAGCAATTACCAAAAACATCGGATTTGATGGTAGATTCTTTAATGATAAACTAGATGTGATTTTAGATCTGTGGCAAAAAGACACTGAAGATCTTTTATATGTACAGCCTATTTCGAAACTTAATGGTGAATTTGCTTCTGCTCCTGCAAGAAATGTTGGTAAAATGGTAAACAAAGGAGTGGACTTACAGATTAAGTACAGAGATAATGTAGGTGAATTAGGTTATGAAGTTACTTTAAATGGTGGCTGGTTGAAGAATGAAATTGTAGCCCTTGATCCAGATGGTCCTGGTTATATTACTACGATTAATCCTGGATTTAGAGGTATAAACCCTATTCGAAACCAAGTAGGACACTCGCTTTCTGCTTTCTATGGTTATGATGTGGTTGGTCTGTTTAAAGATGCCGCAGAAGTTGCAAATGCACCCACTCAGTCAGGAGCAGCTCCTGGAAGGTTTAGATATAGAGATATAAGTGGACCAGAAGGTGTGCCTGATGGACAAATTACTGCAGATGATAGAACTTACCTGGGTAGCCCGGTTCCTAAATTTACAGGGGGTTTAACCATTAAGTTAGATTATAAAGCCTTCTCTTTAGAAACATATGCTTTTATGTCGGCTGGCAACAAGATTTGGAATCAGTCTAAATGGTTTAACCATTTTTATCCTTCTTTTGCTGGTGCTTCAATTAGCGAGAATGTGAAAGATTCATGGACTTTTGAGAATCCAAACAGCGAAAATCCAATTTTCGAAAATGTGTCTAATTTCAGTACCAATACTCAGGGTAATTCCTGGTATGTAGAGGATGGAACTTACTTTAGAATGCAAAATATTACCCTTTCTTATAACTTCCCTCAGGTAATGTTGAGCAAAATGAAACTGGAAAAACTGAGAGTGTTTGCAGGTTTAAATAACATTTTTACCATTACAAATTATTCCGGACTTGATCCAAGTGTCGGTGGTAATGTGGATACCCAGTTTGGAATTGATGTGGGTAATTATCCAATTACAAGAAGCTTTACATTTGGTGTAAACCTTGGCTTTTAAAATAGGGTAATCCATTAAAATATAGCATAAAAAGTTTTTTAATTGAGACTTTAAA
This sequence comes from Flexithrix dorotheae DSM 6795, assembly GCF_000379765.1. Taxonomy (GTDB): domain Bacteria; phylum Bacteroidota; class Bacteroidia; order Cytophagales; family Flammeovirgaceae; genus Flexithrix; species Flexithrix dorotheae. Next base: position 471,747 of record NZ_KB903465.1, on the reverse strand, counting down.
AGATAATATTATGAAAAAAACAAAATCAATAATACTTTCATTTTTCTTGCTATTGTGGGCAACCATAGCATGTAAGGATGACTTTTTAGAAGTACCTCCTACAGGTTCTTTAGCACAGGCCCAACTTTCCTCAGAGGCAGGTTTGGAAGGGTCTTTAATTGGTACCTATAGTATGTTATTAGGTAGAGGTTCTGGTTTTTATTCCAGTGCAAATAACTGGTTTTGGGGAAGCGTAAGAGGAGGAGATGCGAATAAGGGCTCTGATGCAGGGGACCAGTCGCAAATGAATGAGGTACAGGCCTATGATCCTCAAACAACAAATTCGGATGTTTTAAATAAATATGGCAGAACTTATGAAGGTATTGCCAGAGCAAATTCAACATTAGGTCTTTTAGCTAATGCTGATGAGGATGTATCCGATGATACTAAATTAAGAATTGAAGCTGAAACCAAATTTTTGAGAGGTCTGTACTATTTTGACCTTAAAAGGTTATATAATAATACGCCTTTTATAGATGAAACTTGGGATGCAGTTGAAAAAATCGGGAATGATAAGGACTTATATCCTATGATTGAAGCTGATATAAAATTTGCTGCAGATAATCTTCCTGAAACCCAAGCAGAAGCAGGAAGGATAAATAAATGGGCAGCAATGGCCTATTTAGCTAAGGTATATTTGTATCAGCAAAAATATGCTGAAGCCAAGGCTTTATTCGATCAGGTTATAGCAAGTGGGGTTACTACCAATGGAAAGAAATATGGATTAGTTCCTAAATTCGCTGATATTCACAGACCAGCTAATGATAATCATGAAGAGTCTGTATTTGCTATTCAGGCAGCAGCAGGAACTGGAAGTATTAACAATGCCAATCCTGATTTAGTGTTAAACTTTACCTATAATGGTGGACCTGCCGGATGTTGTGGTTTCTTCCAACCTAGCTTTGAGTTGTCTAATTCTTATAGAACAAATGGAGGGTTACCATTATTAAATGGATCTTATAATGATGATGCAAACAAATTAAAGCATGATTTGGGAATTGCAGCTGATGATGATTTTACACCAGATGAAGGGCCAGTTGATCCTAGGTTGGATCATACTGTCGGTAGAAGAGGCATACCTTATTTGGATTGGGGTAATCACCCTGGAAAGGCATGGATAAGAGATCAAAATAATGGCGGAGCATATTCCCCTAAAAAATGGGTATTTTATCAGGAAGACCAAAGCGCCTTTACGGATGGAAGTTCGTGGACTGCCGGGTATACTGCAATTAACGTTAACTTGATGAGATTTGCCGATGTACTACTAATGGCAGCAGAAGTTGAGGTGGAAATAGGTGATTTGGAAAAAGCCCGTGAATATGTAAACCTGGTTAGAGAAAGAGCAGCTAATGCCGAAGGATTTGTGATGACTGAAGAGGGAGATCCTGCAGCAAATTATGATATTGCATTATATACTACTGCCTGGACTGATCAGGCTACTGCAAGAGAGGCTGTTAGGTTCGAAAGAAAACTGGAATTGGCTATGGAAGGTCATAGGTTCTTCGATCTTTGCAGATGGGGAATTGCTGAAGATGAGCTGAATGATTATTTGAGCCATGAAGATGCTATTATTCCTGCTTCTCCATTCGTTGGGGCTTCTTTCGAAGGTGGAGTTGATGAATTTTTACCAATTCCTCAGGATGAAATAGACTTATTAGGGGCTGATGTATTAAAACAAAACCCTGGATATAACTAGGACTTTGTTTTTAGTCAGATAAACTTTAAAAGCTGAAGGGTGAAAATCCTTCAGCTTTTTTGTTTGAAATTTTTAATAATGTTTTCCCAATCTGAAATGGTATCAATATCAAGATCACCTTTATTAAAGGAAATAGTTGCAACTTCCTGAGGAAAAGATTTAATGATGGTTTTGGCCCCTTCCTTTCCTTTAAGCTGGAGCAGGTTGGTGAAATATTTTGAAGAAAACATTACAGGAACTCCAATTATACCATTTTGATATTTACTCGCCACTATATCTTTTCCCGAATGGACCTGTTTCGAAATTATAGTATTTAATAATTTTGTATCAACATAGGGCTGATCGCAAACTAAAAATAAAACACTTGAAAATGCTTTTTCATTTTCTTTTAAAAGCGTTTTTAAACCAGCCTTTATGGAAGAGGACATTCCTTCTTCCCAGGCTTCATTCAGCGTGAAATGCAGATCTAAGTCCTCAATCTCTGGTTTAATTTTTTCTGAATGACCACCTAATACCACAACTACTTTCCCTAAATTGGATTTCAAAGCTGTTTTTGAAATCCTCCTGATTAAGGTTTCCTCCTCCAGTTTTAACAATTGCTTGGGCTGGCCAAGCCTTGATGAACTGCCTGCCGCCAGTATAATGATTCCGGTTTCGCATTTTTTAGTTTGCATTTTCATCCAGTCTACTGAGCAAATTCATTACCTCTCGATGAAGTATTGGGGCTGTTTCCGGCCCAACGGAATTGATTTCCCCGTAAGGTCCATCTTCATCTCCATAAGTAAATGGAGCTGCTTTATCCCATTGGCTTTTTGGAACAATATAACCAATCATATCATTTGATAACCCCACTACAAATTTAAAATCTCCAGGCATCACTTCTCTCAAAGGTGGAATTTCCTGTGGCTGGATAGAAAAATCCTGACCTTCTGGTGCCTCAACTCCACCATTGATAATTTCAGGATAAATTTCCCCCGGCATATGAATAAAGCTGATTGGTCCCATGGTCCAGGCTGCAACTTCTGACCTCATTTTCATCCATCCGACCATTCCACGGTCCAGTACTCCTAAAAAAGCGGCTAGTCTGAACAAGGGGTTGTCAAGGGGTAAGGCAATGCTTTTGGCTTCCAGGGCAATACTGGACTGCGCAATCCAGTGTTGGGAGCTGTCCAAAGCAGCAAGGCTTAAAAGGGCGAGTTCTTTTCCCTGTGCCTCCACCTTGGCAAATGTTGGCTCTAATAATTCTTCTTCGGTAAATGGATGATGAATTGGAGTACTTGGATGTGTCGTCATTAACCCTCCAATAGCTCCATTTACATATACTGCAATTCCTCCTAATCCTTTAGCCACCAGGCTGTCTCCATCGTATACCCCATTTTCAATCCCATCTCTAAAGTAGTGGGGAAAATCTGAAGTGATCAACAAATTATCACTCCAAACTGTTTCAGGATGATTGGCCCAGGATAATAAGGTTCCCAAGGTGGTATCTGCTTCTAAATCTACCGCCTGAATTAACCTGAGTCCTTCATCATATACTTCTGGTTGTCTGGTATCACCCAACATGGGCAGCGCTCCTGAAAGGTCCTGGGCAACCTTAAGCTTTGCAGGCCTTAGATTTTTAACCGCTTCCGCTACTGATTTTGCAATTTGAGTTCTTACCAACTCCATATAATCCGGATTAATCCCTGATTTAAAATTGCTTTCTCCCCAAAGCCCTAACAAATCAGGGGATTCGTGTGTATGGCTTGAAGTAATTATGGAATAGGTGATACCTGATTCTTTAGGAATCAATTTTTTTGCCGCTATCACATCATCATTTCCAAAACCTATTGCATCGATGGCTACAATAGCAATTCGGGTCGCTCCATCATCTATCACCATCGTTCTGGCCCATAATTTATCATTGATGCCATTTGCTGCCCTCTTATGGCTAAAACCGGCAATCCAATAGGCATCAAATTGCCCATTATTGTTATTGTCCTGATAAGTATCCCCATCTTCTTCTTTGTATTGAGCATCTCCGTTCACATCGGTCCAGGTATCAATAATTTCCGGAGTAATAGACTGTGCCGAAAAGCCTAATTTAAGATCACCTGGAGTTCCGCTTTTGATACTTAAATCCACATGATAGTCCGGATGACGGTCTTTCAATTGAAAATATCCATATAAAAAAAGTGAAATCGCCAGAAATAAAACAATAGTAATAAACCAAAGGAACACTTTTTTTAGTCGAGTCATCATCATTAGTTTGTTGGTATTAGAATATTTTAATTTTTTTTCAGTTTGAAATTTCTAATTTTAATACTTTCCCAAATAAACACTTATTTTCGTGTTCTTCAACTTTTGAGGAAATAGAAACCCGTAAGTAATTACTGCTGTTTTACCCTTTTAGGCTAGTGGTTTTTTAACTTTTGGGTGTATAAAATAAAAAATTATGAATTGGGACGAAGCGATAGAAGAATACTCCGATTATATTTCCTTGGAAAGAGGACTGTCAAAAAACACAAAATTTGCCTATACTCAGGACCTCAATAAGTTTAAGCAGTATTTGGAAATATCTGATCTTGATTGCAACCCAAAGGAAGTTCAGCCTAATCATGTTGAGGAATTTTTAGTCTATTTACACCAGCTTCAGGTTTCTGAATTCACGCAGGCCAGAATTCTTTCCGGGATTAAAGGTTTTTACAAATTTCTTTTGTTTAATGATAAAATAGACAAGGATCCTACCGCCTTGGTTGCTTCTCCCAAGCTATCCAGAAAATTACCCGATACACTCGATTTTTTAGAAATTGAAAAAATGCTGAGTGTTATTGATTTGTCTAAACCAGACGGAGCAAGAAACCGTGCCATAGTGGAAACACTTTATAGCTCAGGACTGCGTGTTTCTGAATTGGTGAATTTAAAATTAAGTAACCTCCATTTTGATATGGGCATTATCAAAATCATTGGAAAAGGTGATAAAGAAAGACTGGTGCCGATCGGGAAGGATGCCATGAAATATATTAAGATTTATAAGGAGGAGATAAGGAAAAATATCAATATCCAAAAGGGATTTGATGATTTCCTCTTCCTGAACAGAAGGGGAAAAATGCTTACCCGGGTTTATATTTTTATGATCGTAAAAGACCTGGCTGCCATGGCAGGAATAAGAAAAAAGGTCAGTCCACACACTTTTAGGCATTCTTTTGCAACCCACCTTGTGGAAGGAGGTGCAGATTTGCGGGCAGTGCAGGAAATGCTAGGTCACGAATCCATCACCACTACTGAAATTTATACCCACCTCGATGTAGATTATCTCAAACAGGTAATTACAGAATTTCATCCAAGAGGAAGGAGACATCAAAGTCCTAATGCTGCAAAACCTGAAGAATGATTTTGTCTAAATCTGATCTTTGACCATGAGGTGTGGGACTTCCTGAAGTAAATTAATAATTTGTTGATTTTCAGACAATAAGGCGTAATCCAGTGCAGACATTTGGAAATGGTCTTTGGCATTTACATCTGCTTTGTAAAATAATAGAACTTTCACGATATCCGGATTGCCACATATTACTCCTAAATGTAGTGGAGTCATCCCTTTTTCATCAGTTACCTGGATATCTGCTCCATTTTTAAGAGCAGCAGTGAGTTCGGCCAAGTTGCAGTTTTCCAAAGCCTGGATTAACTTTTGATCCTCAGTTTGAGAATAGGCCAGAGGAGAAAAAAACAACGCTAAAAAAAGAATTAAAACTGTTGTTTTCATGATACCCGTTTTTTAAGCAATCCATGAGGTTTTTCGGCTAATATTTTTACAATACCTATCAGGTAGTTTTTGGAGGACACACAAGGATTACGCTTATTCAACCATTTATCAGCTATTATCTAAACAAATAGAGCCTGGATTAAATTCGGACAGGATTGTATTTTCACACTCCTGCGGTCTTTTTGTCCTCTTTTACCATAATACAGAGTAACTTTAATGTGAAGACTCCGCAAGGAAAATGCTTTTTTTGGAACGAGGCACTACAGTAATAATCAGAATTTTTTTTGAATGAAAATTTTTAACTCTGCTGCTTAAAATCTTTAAAAAGGATGGTTATATTGCTAAAAAAACTACTAATCAAATAAAAAGCTATGAGAAAGGGGTGAGGTTTTTTGAACCAGGAAGTCGGAAAATCTTATTCATTCACATGGCTTGATTTTAAAAACTTATTCAAATGAAAATTATTAATCTTTTTCTGTTTTCAAGCCTTATTTTTTTATTGAGCAATTGTAAAAATTCAAAGGAGGAAGGACAGACCGTGGCTGAAGAAGAAACCCAAGCTAATCCAATTGAAGAAATTATGGTGGAAATTGAGGAGGTTTGGAAAACTGATACCTTATTGAGAACACCAGAATCCGTTCTTTTTGACGAAGACAGGGACATCATATATGTGGCCAACATCAATGCCGTAAACAAGGAATCGCAGGATGGTGACGGATTTATTTCCAGGCTAACTGTAAATGGTGAAATTGCGGATTTAAAATGGGTGGAAGGCTTAAATGATCCCAAGGGAATGGGCATTTATGAAAATAAGCTGTATGTGACTGATCTTACAGAGGTAGTTGAAATTGACATTGAATCTGGCAAAATAACCTCAAAAATTGCCGCGGAAGGAGCCATATTTTTAAATGATCTGGCCATAAGTGCAGATGGGGAAATATATGTTTCAGATTCTTACGGGAACAAAATTTACAAAGTAGAGAATGGAACTGCATCGATATGGCTGGAAGATGAAGCTTTAGACAAACCAAACGGCCTTTTTATGGAGGTGGACAGAATGCTGATGGTTTCTATGAATCAGGGCATTTTGCGATCCGTAAATCTGGAGGAAAAAAAATATGATGATTGGGTAGGAGATATGGCAGGAGCAGATGGAATTGGTAAGACTGAAAATGGTGATTATTTTATTTCCAATTGGAATGGAGAGGTGTTTTTCGTGAGTAAAGAAGGGAAAAATACTAAGGTATTGGATACCAAGGAGCAGAAAATCAATGCTGCAGATCTGGATTACAGCACAAAACATAAACTATTAGCTGTCCCCACTTTTTTCGACCACAGAGTGGTGGCTTACAAGCTGAAATCAGAGATTTAATTGGACAAATTCCAATAATTCTGGCAAAAAAAAGCCCGAAACAAAATCTTTTGTTTCGGGCTTTTTAGCATTTTTTATGGTCTAAATTGGCAACTCTTCTTTAGAGTTATAGGGAATTAATTTAATGTTGGTTCCAGATTCTTCTAGGTAATCCTCCCCTGATTCCAGCATATCAATATCGCCATCTTCATAGTACCAGAAAATTTCCAGGTTTGACCCTGATTCTTTTTCGTACTCTCCCAATAAATCGATAATGTCAAAAAAACATTTGGAAGAAGCGGTATTAAAATAATCCATTCTGAAGCTCAATTTAATATTTCTACCTTCAGTTTTGGTATATTCTTCGAGCCAGTCAAATACGGGTTGGAAAAACTCATGGGTATATTCATGATAGGATTCTCCGGTGATTTTCAGAATGTTTGTATCCGGATTTAAATCTATTTCCGGTACAAATTCTTCGCCTTTTATATAAAATCTTTCCATCTTTATAATTGATATTTAATCTGTACCTTTTAAGAAAAAGGGCAAATTGATCAATAAATTTACCTCTCCATTATTTTTACCTGATCTGCATTTTAAATGCTGCAGAAATGATAATTAATTCCAACTTGTTTTCAATTTTATAACTAAACAGAAAAATTGGAATTTTCTTACCTATTAGATAATGCTACTCCCTCTAAATTATTTTATGATATGTTGATTTTGTGCCTTGTAATAACCTTCAGACTGTATTTTTGCTGTTTTTAATTTGATTGATTTTGGGGAATAAAAAAGGGTAAACCGTTCAAATTTGTAAAATTCAAACAGTTTACCCTTTCAGCTTTTTTAAAAACAGAGAACTAATTACAATTTCCTGATTTTTATATTTCTCAGGGCAATTAAATTACCATGGTCCTGAATCCCGATTTTTCCTTTTTTGGCCGTGGCATATCCCTCCATTTTGGCAAATTTACTGGCCATCATTTCTGCTTTCCATTCATCTGACCACAATTCGTATTCCACCACTTTTTCCCCATTCAGCCAATGTTCTACATGGCCGTTATTCACTATTAACTTACTTTCATTAAATTCACCAGGAGCTTTTGCAGCAAAAACCTTTGGAGGATGTATATCATAATTTGCTCCGGATTTCTGTTTGTCCGTCAGCTCCTGAGGATAATTATTATCATCAATCAACTGATATTCGGGAGCCGTAACATAAGTAGCAGCATATTGCTCATCTTCAATAATATTGAATAAAATACCGCTATTTCCCTTTTCCGAAATGTTCCATTCAAAGTATAATTCAAAGTTCTGGAAATCTTCATTAGTTACAATATCCCCATTTCCACCTTCAGTTATAAGCAAACCATCTTCTACTTTCCATCCCTCTACATTTTCTTTTAAATAAGTATGCCATCCATTTAAGGAAGTACCATCAAAAAGCAACTCCCATCCCTCTGCTTTTTCTTCTGCTGATAAGGCATTTACCGTTTTTACTTCTTTCACCACTTCTACTTTCTCTATAACTTCTTCATCTTGTTTTTCTTCGGCTTTTTGAGAGTTATTACAACTAAATGCCAATAAGGCTAATGCAAACAGAATGTTTTTTGGTAAGTTCATTTTCATGGTTTTAATAAATGGAAAAAATTAGTTTCAATATTCAAATTTTACCCCGGTATAGTTAAATGGAGTAATTTGTTTGAGTTCGGTTTTTATCTCATCAGATATTTTAAGTGTTTCAATAAAAGCGTGAATGCTTTCTTTGGTAATTTTCTCATTTTTTCGAGTGAGATCTTTTAGGGCTTCATATGGTTTTGGATAGCCTTCTCTTCTTAAAATTGTTTGAATGGCTTCTGCCGCAACAGCCCAGTTTTTTTCAAGGTCTTCATCTAGTCTGGCTTGGTTTAGTTCTATTTTACCCAGGCCTTTTAACAGAGAGTTTAAAGCAATAACCACATGCGAAACAGGGACTCCAATATTTCTGAGCACTGTAGAATCTGTTAAATCCCTTTGTAGCCTTGAAATCGGTAATTTTACGGAAAGATGATCGAAAATTGCGCTGGCAATTCCCAGATTTCCCTCTGCATTTTCAAAATCAATAGGGTTTACTTTGTGAGGCATAGCAGAGGAACCAACTTCACCTTTTTTGATTTTTTGCTTGAAGTATCCCATTGAAATATACTGCCAAATATCCCTGCTCAAATCAATTAGAATAGAATCGATTCTTTTCAGGTTATCGAATCTGGCAGCCAGAAAATCATAATTTTCAATTTGGGTGGTGAGTTGGGAGCGATCCAACCCCAAAATATTATTCACGAAATGGTTGCCAAAAGCTACCCAGTCCACCTCAGGATAAGCCAGGAAATGGGCATTAAAATTTCCCGTTGCACCACCAAACTTAGCCGGATATGGAATGTTTTCCAACGATTTCAGTTGCTGATCTAATCTATAGGCAAAAACAGCCAATTCTTTTCCCAATTTAGTAGGTGATGCGGGTTGGCCGTGGGTAAAAGCCAGCATTGGAATATCTTCCCATTCGTGTGCCAGCTCACTAATTTTTTGAAGTACCTCGTTCAATAACGGTTTTAGGCATTCTTTATCCGCCTCCAATATCGAAAGTGGAATGGAAGTGTTATTAATATCCTGAGAAGTTAACCCGAAATGTATGAATTCCTGAAGAGCTGAAATATTCAATTCTTCAAATTTCTCTTTGATAAAATACTCTACCGATTTTACATCATGGTTGGTTACTTTTTCAAGTTCCTTGATTTTTTGAGCATCTTCCAATGAAAAATTCTTGTAAATATCCTGCAATACCGGAAATACCTTTGGGTCGATATGCTGAAGTTGAGGCAGAGGAATTTTGCATAAAGCAATAAAATACTCTATTTCCACTCTTACTCTGTATTTTATCAAGGCAAATTCCGAATAGTAATCTGCCAATTTTTTGGTTTTACTTCTGTACCTGCCGTCTACGGGTGAAATCGCTGTAAGTGTCTCCAGACTCATTTTGTAATAGCTAAGAATTTAAATTAAAAAAAGCGTAAGTTTAAATTTTTTGGAATTGTAGTTCCTTAAATGGCATGTTGTGCAACAAAAAATAAAATTTAAACCAGCTTACATATGATATTAAGTAATTGATTTTCAGTATTTTGATTTTATGCTTTTTATTCAATTACTCTTGTGTTATTAAGGTGCAAACTTACAAAACATATTTCACTATCTCCTTACCGTTGGAGGAGATTAGTCTCAAATTAAATTCTTTTGAAAATAAACGGGATGGCCCCTTTCTCCCTTAAATTATTTAATTTTAATTTCTCATTACTTATGTGATAATAAGTAGTTAGACAGAAATAACAACCATTTACATTTACCACAACTGATTGATATTGAGGTGCGATTGCTCAATATTAAAAAGTACTGGTGCTTATTTTAATACTATGCTGTATTTTTTCAGGGTCATAAAAGCTGCCCTTTTTTTTGTTTTCCTTCAATTTTCTGCTGTAGCACAAATTAATCAGTTTGAAAATGTAAGTGTAATGGGAAACCTGGAAAGTCCTCAGGCGCCTTTTAACAAAAATAACGGAGAATACCTTCTCTCGGGAAAATTGGCTGAAAATGCAACTGAAGACCTAAACATGGTCTTTTATTGGAAAAAAGTGTCAGGTGATTTTATTTTCGATTTCCAAATTGATAAAGCCCCTAAAAAAGCTAAATTCGGGATGGGTTTTGCAGAAGCACTTGATACAGAAAAAAACCTGGGAGGTGTGTTAATAAATGGGGGAATTTTTGAATTTTATTATGGCTCCGATGATTTCCTTTCCCAAAACAAAAAAATTGCCCCTAATCAATATGATTTGCTGCGGCTGGAAAGGGTAAATGATGAATTTATTTTCTCATTTGCAGTGATTGGAGGGTATTTCAAAGAATTTGAAAGATTTCGGTCTTCTGCTCCTAGAGATATTTATCTGGGTGCGGCATTATTGCCGGAAAACACCAGACGAAATGAGGATTTTACTTTTTCCAAAGTAAGAATTACTACTCCAAAGTATTCCTTAAGAACAGATTTGAAGGTGAGAAGCAACCTTGAAATTATGGATCTTCAATCGGGAACCAGGACCATAATTTACTCTGATACTACACACATAGAAGCTCCAAACTGGTCGCCAGATGGTTCTTTTTTGGTTTATAATAATAATGGCCGACTTTATAAATTACCCGTTTCAGGCGGCAGTCCTGAGATGATCCCTTCCGACTTTGCGGATAAAATTAACACTGATCATGGAATTTCTCCAGATGGAAGACAAATTGTGATTAGCCATTACAATGGACCTAAAATTACCCCAAATAATTCTGTAATGTACGTAATGCCCATTACTGGAGGCAAACCCCGGCAGATTGTCCCTGATAGTCCTTCTTATTGGCATGGGTGGTCTCCGGATGGCAATACACTGGCCTATGTGGGAAAAAGAGCGGGAATTTACAATATTTATACTGTGCCGATATCGGGAGGAATGGAAAAACAAATGACTTTTGAACCTTCGCTTGATGATGGACCGAATTACAGCCCTGATGGGAAATATATTTATTTTAATTCCAATCGGTCTGAGAAAATGGAAATCTGGCGAATGAATATAGATGGCACAGAGCCACTTCAGCTTACAAATGATTTATATCAAAACTGGTTTCCTCATCCATCTCCTGATGGTAAACTTTTGGTGTTTTTAAGTTATCCTCCGGAAACTGATCCTACGGAACACCCGGCAGATAAAAAGGTAATGTTGCGCTTAATGAATGCCAAAGGTGGTGAACCTGAAGTAATTGCCCATTTGTATGGAGGGCAGGGCTCTATCAATGCTCCATCCTGGTCGCCAGATAGTAAGCAATTTGCCTTTGTTTCTTATTCATATTTTATTGAGTAATCCGGAAGTGCGCTTCACTCCAAATAAATTATCGTGTAATTGATTTCTTTTAGCAATACAATTTGGCAGGAATTTAACTTTTAAAGATTAATAGGTATTCACTGAAATAAATCCTTTTAATAAGGTGAATTTTCCACCTATTTTCATTAAAATAGAGGATGAATTTTATTTGATCAAACTACGTGTTTTGATCCATTTTTTACCATAAATTTCTTTTCAATTATGCATGAGAAAAGTATTGAATTATTGAATAAAGCTGTTGGGGACGAATTGAGCGCAGTCCATCAGTATATGTATTTTCATTTCATTTGCGATGATCAGGGGTTTGATTTATTTGCAAGTTTATTTAAGCAGACTGCTATTCAGGAGATGATTCATGTAGAAACGTTGGCCGAAAGAATCTTGTTTTTGAAGGGGGATGTGGAGATGAATGCCACGATTCCGGTGGAGAAAATTCATGGAGTGAAAGAGATGTTGGAAAAAGCAAGAAATATGGAGGAGGAGAGTGCCAGAGATTATAATATTTGGGCCAATGAATGTGCGGCTAATGCTGACTCAGGAAGTAAAAAAATCTTTGAAGATTTAGTGGCTGAGGAAGAAAGACACTTTGACCAGTTTGACCAGGAGATGGAAAACCTGGCGAAATACGGAGAAAAATATATGGCTTTACAGTCTATAGAAAGGAGTAAAAATGTTGCTTCAGGCAGACCTGGAGCAGAATGATTTTCAACAATTCCGAAATTTTTGAAAGGAAATGCTATCGGTTAATAGAAAAATTGCAATTTAAAATAACCGATAGCTCTTTTCTTTTTGCGGATATACTTTGTTTGGTTAATACTACTAATTAGGGTTTTCTGCCATCACGGCCTGGGAATTGCAATATCGTATAATTTTTTTCAAATCTTCCTCATTTCTGGTTTTTAGTTTTTCCTGCCTGATATAACCAGTCACCGAAATATTGAATTGTTCAAAATTTTTGGCCAGTCCTTTTTTGGAGGGAATTAAATCCTTAAGGTTTTCCTCTGTGGCAATAAAATAGCAGTTTTTCCTTTCCACATCATCAAAATAAATACTGGCATCAATGATTTTTATGTATCGCTGGCCTTTAGTTAATTCAATAAAAGTACTTTTATACAGGTTGAAATACCCATTCTCCAAAACCTGAAGAAAACCAGTGTTAATTGTATTGTTTTTAAAATAAGAACTATTGATGAAGGTTTCCATCATCCCGGATTCAGGATTTACACATTCAAACTTTTTCACTTCATCACCTGGCAGGTACCTTAATCCTTTGGATGTTTTTATTTTGAAATAGTTTTCCAGGATATCATATTTTATTGGAATACCTACATGCTGAAATCCATCTATATGATAAATATTGGCAATGGTCCACTGTTCGTAAAGCATGAACTTTGAGGCCAATTGTATATTCTTTTCATTTAAATTATAAATTTGGGGATTGAGTGTAGGAGTTTTTCCTACTTGGGCAATGGTGATTTGGCCATTGCAAAATATAAACATAGCAAGCAAAAAAAAGGTTAGTAGTTTTGAGTTCATGATGTAGTAATCTAAATAATTAAGAAAATTAGTTAGTACGGTAGTCGGTAACTTGAAAGGTCCAGGTAGTTGGCTGTTAATTAAAATTAATTGATTGATTCACTTGTTCTCAACCGGGGGCAAGCGAAGAAATCTAACGAATATTGTAATCGGGGTTGATTTTGTATTTAGTGCAAAATGACAGCTGGAAGAAATTAGGAACACTAAATTTAATAATTCCTAAATATAAAATTAATAAAATTTTCCATCAAAATCCATAAAATGAACTAACGGGCCTAATTTAGCATTTTTGGTAATAATTGAGGTTAAGTGGTGTTACCAATTGTTTCGTTTTGGTGATTGGTTTTTGCAAGATGCCCTCAAATAATCAATTTTGAAATTGGAACGTTATTTTCTATTTGAGGTTGAAGTTCTACTAATTAAGTTGGCTAGGTATGTTTAAATCAGTTAAATATTTTTCCATTCCTTTTTTTCTTTTCTCTCTACTTACAATTACGGGGTGTGAGGAGGATGATCCCCAATTTTTAGAGCCTCTTGAATTGGAATTTAGAGAAAGTCTGGTAGAGTTAATGGAAGAATGGTATTTGTGGAATGAAGAATTGCCAGCGGTGAATGTGTATAATTATGAAAGTGCCGAGGAATTGCTCCAGGCTATGCTCAATAAGGAGTATGACAGATGGAGTTATTTAACTGATGAGGTTTCTTTCGATCAGTATTTTAAAGCGGGTGAATTCGTGGGGACAGGTTTTGGTACCCGCTGGGATGAGAATAATGATTTGAGAATTAGTTTGGTGCAGCCAGGTTCTGCAGCTGATTCCCTTGGTATTAAAAGAGGATTTAAAATCCTGAAAATTAACAGTCGGGATGTCAATACGATAAATAATTTTAGTGCTGCTTTTGGAGGATCGAATGTGGGGGAAGTATTAAATCTTCAATTGGAAGACTTTGATGGAGAAACAAAGGACTACGCACTGGTAAAAGATGTGGTGAAAATTAATTCTATCCTGCATAATAGTGTTCATTTGGTAGATGGAAAACGGGTAGGATACATGGTTTTTAATAATTTTATTGAAAAATCTAAATCTGATCTGGAGGAGGTAATTGGGGATTTTAAAGAAGAACAAGTTACTGAATTAATAGTGGATTTGCGCTATAATGGTGGTGGGTTGTTCGACATAGGAATACTTTTCGGAAGCATGCTTGCTCCAAAGGAAAATCAAGGCAAATTGTTTTCAGAACTTACTCACAATGCATCAAAAAAAGCTAATGATGAGAAATTTTATTTGGAAGCTCCCTCTGTAAACCTTGATTTAAAGAGAGTGATTTTTATTACCACCAGGTCTTCGGCTTCGGCAAGTGAGGTACTGATAAGTGGTTTAAAACCCTATGTTGATGTGGTCACCATAGGTAAGAATACCAATGGGAAACTGGCGGGTATGTATGCATTCAGAATGGATGGAAAAGTGGTTGTGCCAATCAGTTTTAGGGTGGTTAATTCAGTAGGAGAAACAGATCTGTTTGACGGTATTCCCGTAAATTCACTTGTGGAAGATGATTTAACCAGGGATTTTGGAGATGAAAATGAAAAATGCCTCAAAGAGGCATTGAATTATCTTTCAACAGGTATTTTTACAAACTCCGGGTCACGTTTGCCAAGAATTGAAACCAAAAATAAGGAACTGTACAAGGGTTTCAGACGGGAGATTGGAATGTATTAAAACTTAAAGTCTCCATTCAATTTCCCCATTGTTTTGGTCAATTAACAGCCAGCTAATAATGTCAAAATTGATTTTTACTGCCGCCCCCGGTTCCAGGTCATATCCGGTTTTATTGGAAACAAACTCCACAAAATAGCTTAGTGTTGGGTTATGGCCCACCACAAAAACGGTGTTCAGGCTATCATCCAGTTTCTTTACAAATGTCAGAAAATTTCCTAAAGAGATATTGTAAATGTCTTCATTCAGGTCAATTTCTGAAGCCTCAAAGTGAATTTGTTCTGCGATTAGTTTTGCAGTAGATTCTGTTCTAACCGCTTTACTGCAAATGAATTTATCCGGAGCTATATTTTTCTGGTATAATGCCCTTCCTAATTTCATGGCGTGGGTTAATCCTCCACTTGAAAGTGGGCGGTCAAAATCCTTGATTTCATTGCCAGGAGGTATGGCTTCCGCATGACGGATAATTATAAGTGCTTTAGACATATTAGGTGATTGAATGGTTTATGTTTTAATTTGAGATTGAATTTTTGGGAAAATTAAGGGATTTCTATCACATATTCCCAGTTTTTTCCTCCTTCTATTCCTCCCTGTGGTTTAAACAAAAAATCTCCCTCTACACCAATTAGTGAAATAGAATCATTTTCTACACTAATTTTCTGACCAAATACTGGTGTTTCTGATAACACAGGAGTGATATTCCTCACTATCCCGTTATTATCTAAAAATACCGTAAAAGCATTAAACCCCTTTTTATCAAAAGCCTCACTTTGGATTATTTTTCCGTCCAAACCTTTTATGGTGAGAAAATTACCAAGAATTAGAACACCAGATGGCGTTCTTACCATATCTGAAATGACTCCTTTAAGCAACAAATCGAAGGAATGCTTTTGTTCTCCAAAATAATTGTACTTGGAGATATTACAAGGTTCAAAATTATCAGCATTGTCATTTGTTTGTTTTCCCTTACTGACCAATAAAATAGACTCATTTTCATCTATTATCGTCATTTTTCTGGGAATAAATTCCTTTAAATCATTTTCAAAAAGCAGTTCCCCTTTGCTGTCTACCCCGGCAAGACGGTAAAGGTTGATATTTCCAAAGCTTGATTGCAGGGTGAAAATGGCTTTGTCCTGTCTGTCTTTTATCAGGAGGTGTAGGTCATTATTAAAAAACTGATCATTTTGTTGATACATGAATCGCCTTATCCAGCTAATCTCCTGATCCTCATCCAGCATGGCTACAAAAACATCCCTGTTTTCTTTAGTAATTCCTTCACAAAGGCCAAGAGCCATCGTTTTTTGAGCTTTTAAGGGAAAAGTAACTGTTGCGGCATATCCACCAAATGAAATCAATGAGTCCTTATTGATTTTGTCGATATCAATTATGATTTGCTTGTTGGTGAATGCCATTTTCCTCGGCTTTTTCCGGGAAGTAGTAGCCAATGGTACCTGGAAATCATAATACCCACGGGGTTTTTCATTCAGTCTGGTGAGTTCACTGGCCAAAAATGAAAATTCAAGTGCGATAAATTGTTCCAATCCTTCTTTTCCACCATACACATTTCTAATATATCCCTGATATTTCTTAATCTCTTTATCTGTTACCACTATATTCTTAAGTACCTCCCCGCAATCCTTTAATCTTACCTCAAGGGCTTTTTTTATTTCCTCTTCTTTCAGGTCACTTTCTTTTAGTTTTAGGAGGTATTCCAGCTTAAACTGTTTGTACATCAGTAGTTTAGCCGCAAGGGAATTGCCATCCAGCTGGAAAAGCTTAAAAATCAGTTGCTGATTATTCTTTAAATTGAGATGACTTAAATAAGGTGATTCTTTAAAAAAGCTGTTGATAGAAGCAGAAATATTGGCATCCATCTCCAGTAATTTTGTTTTAATTGGGAGAATTTCCTCCCTCATCACCTTAATTATTTCATTTGCCCAGCTTCCATAATCATAAAGATTCACCTGTTGATCACTAAAAATATTCGCATTAATCCGGTAAGCCTCAAACCCTCTTACCTTTTCAAAGGAAAATTGTTGGGAACGGGAAAGAATTTCATTGTTTCGAAGTGGAATGGCCTTGATTAACAAGTCTCTTTGATTGATATTCGCCTGAATCAGGTTGAAACTTCTAATCATTTCATTCAGGCTAGAAATCAGCATTTCATCGGAAATAAAATACAAAGCCGAAACTGACTGATAGTTACTTTTGATATAAAAAAACTTATTTTCAGCCTCTTGATAATAGTGCTTGATTAATTTTGATTTAATTTTTATTTCATCAATTTCTGCCCAGTAATTTTCCAAATCATTCACAGCTCCCTGATAAAATAATTTTACATCATTTACCCCAACTTTTTTACTACCAAACTCCCGCTGGTAATAGATTTTATTTCGCTTTATTTCTTTTTTAGTAGCCATCGCCATGGCCACTTGCAGGAGGTTATGAGCCGACTCGTATTTTGTGTTGAGTTCTATTTCCTTAAAAAGATAGATAGACTTTAATTCTGTTGTATAAATTTTACCCAGCTGATAGGATGCATATGCATGATTGGGATTATCCTGAATAAATTGAATAAGTAATTTTTTGGCTTCAGTGGTTTCTTCTGCCAGAAGTAAAGCATCAATTTCCTCATACTTCAGTTTATTATTACCATTTCTTTTTTGGGCAATAATATCTTTGGTGAAGAGCACTATTGATATCACAAAAAGTATAAAAAATCTAAACCCTGTCTGGTACATTAAAAAATCAATTCTTTGTGCAAAGTTATACTTTCAACAGTGAAATGAGGAATTCAGTACTAAAGTGATACCAGTTTTTTTTATAAGAGAATATTCCGGCTTAAATTCAATAAAAAATATCTAAAAATGAACTTGGAAACAACAACATTTTTGTTACAAATTAGTATTGTAATTTGAATGAAATATTTCTGAAAAAACTTGTGGTTTAACTTTATTTTTAATCCATAATTTCTTTATAATTACCCCTTAAAATCAGAAAAGATTTCTGGTGATGTGTGTGAAGGGTTTTTATCCAATATAGGTTTCCAATAAACAGACCAGAATCTTCTGATGCATTACAGAATTGAATCAAAAATTTTTGTTTTTTTTTATAACATTTAGAGATATGAGTAATCAAAAACCAAGAGTCCTAAAGGATTACGAGAAGCTTACTACTGAAATTCAGGAACAAATAAAATTGGTTTATCCAAATGGCTATAGTCAAAACTTAATTTCCTTTACCAACAAAGAAGGGAAAAAAGTAAGCGCTTTGCCATTTGAAACAGAAGATAAACACTATCTGATCAGAATGACTGTTCAGGAAGCTCAGCAAATTATCAGTGATGATGATGATTATGATGATGATGGCATTTTGAAAGATGATACAAAAGGCGAGTATGAGGATAAATACTCAGAAATAGACTACCTCTCTGATCAAATTCCTGATGGAGATGATGATGACGAGAAGGAAGATTAATGTGTGTCATCCCACTTCAAAGGATTAATTTTCTTATTCAAAATTAGTTTTGAAATGGGATGATTTTTAGGATTATAACTCCCAGCCAAAGGTGGTTTGGAATACATAGTCTGTGGCACTGGCTCCTACCACAGGCTGGTTATCATAGTTCAGTGTAAAACCTAACTTTATGTAAAAATCCAATGGGAGATCGTACTTGGTATCAAATACAAAATCTGCTCTCCAACGTCCTTTTTCTGTAATACCAGGATAGGCAATAACTTTAGTGAGCAGGGACAAATCTCCTACATCATACAAATTAAGTTCTGTACCAAAAAATCCCTCCAAACTTTGTTTATCTGCAGCTTCACTCGAGAAGTTTTCATTGTTAAAGGAAGCTCCACCCTGAAATGCCCAATAAGTAGTATTGGTATGAATGACATACTTACCAATACCTAATTTGCCGTTGGTCCTTAAATCAAGTTTTTGTTCTGTATTCGATAAAAAACTTAATTGACCAATCAAAAACCAGTCTTTGGGAAGAAACTGTCTGTAGGTAAAGTTACCGTCCTGCCTTCTAATGGCTTCAACACTATCCTGAGTGGAATTCACCGAGTTTACGGACATATCGGCCGACCATCTCTCTGCAAGGTATCCTATATTACTTCTCAAGCTGAGTTGTTTGAGGTTGTTGGCTCTGGTAATGCTGTAACCAAAATCCACAGAAGCATAAAGCTGACTCCAAAAACCATCATCTACAGACTTTAAAAAAACAAGCTCATTATGAGAAATAATAATCGTTTCTCTCTCATCATTTATCCTAATTTTTCCACTTTCCACAGTTTCCAGGCTCCCATTATACCTGGAACCATCGGAGAGGGTAATTAAAAAACTGGTTACGGTATAAATCTCTTTTACCCCATTCCATTCTACTTTAAAATCAGAATCGCTATACGGGGTTTCCATGGTAAGAACTCCTCTATCCATATCCTTTATTTCTCCAACCAGTACATTATTATTATTTAAAATTAGTGAGTCGGCCTGCCCAAAAATTTGATTTGAAAAAAATAGAAATAACAGGCTAGAAATTAGTAATCTAAAGTTCATTTTTATGGGTTTCAGTTAATTAAACGTGTTTATTCTTTATATAAAAACAGGTAAGTAAAGTTGAAAAAATAAAATTTGCTTTAATACGCCTTTATATTTGCCTGAGACCATGCGTTCTTGAAGTGCATAGCAGTGTTACGCAAGGATAAAACAAAGACGTTTTGGGCAAAAAGAATAAGTAGAAAACGAAAACTTATTATTTTTTCTTTACTAAGAATAATTGGGGTAATTAAGTCATAATATTAAGGTTTTATCTTCTTTTGTGAAAAATTATTCTGTATTTAAACCTGGCTGATTCTAAACTTGTTTGAAATAGATTTAAGAACATTCCTTCCGATAATGCTATATTTGGTTCTTTAAGGAGATTTTAACTGTTTTATGGAAATGGAGATCAAAAGAGATTATAAATACTATAAAGAAATCTTTGAAAATACCACGGCTCCATTTGCTTATGTAGATTTAGATTTACTGAGAAAAAATATAACTGACATTTCGAAAAGAGCTGAAGGTAAGCCTATTAGAGTAGCCAGCAAATCTGTAAGATGTCTGTCGGTAATTCAAAAAATATTGAATTCGGGATTAAAGGTAGCCGGGGTAATGAGTTATTGTGCTCAGGATACCATTTACCTCTCCCAAAATGGTGTGGAGAACTTGCTTTTGGCTTATCCGGTAGTCGATGAGTTTTATATCCATCAATTGGCTTTGGAAATAAAAAAGGGTAAAAAAATCGTTTTGATGGTTGATTTGCCTGAACATGTGGAAAGGATAAATGAGGTTGGTAAATTAGCTGGGGTTCAGATTCCAATTTGTCTGGATATAGATATGACTACTCGTTTTCCCGGTATTTATTTTGGCGTTTACCGCTCATCTTTGAAGTTGATAGAGGAAGCCAGGAAGCTTTATCAAAAAATCAAAAACTGTGATTATGTAGAACTAAAAGGCATAATGGGTTACGAAGCCCAAATTGCCGGGTTAGCGGATAATGATCCCATAAATGGATTGAAGAATCCGGTTATTCGCCTTTTAAAGTCGAAATCGGTAAAAATTGTAGCAGACAGAAGAACTGCCATAATTAATATGCTAGGAAATGAAGGGGCGGAATTAGAAATAATAAACGCAGGGGGTACAGGTAGCATAGAAACCTCAATTCAGGAACCTTTAGTCACTGAGGTAACTGCTGGTTCAGGTTTCTTTAATTCTAAGTTGTTCGACTATTACCATAATTTTCAACACGAACCAGCTGCCGCATTTGGTCTTGAGGTGGTTCGTATTCCCCAACCTGGAGTTTATACCTGCTATGGAGGCGGATTCATTGCTTCTGGTCCGGTTGGAAAAAATAAGCAGCCTTCACCATATCTTCCACAACAGGTAAAAACTATTGAAAGTGAAGGATTTGGGGAAGTACAAACTCCAATTTTGTCCACTTACCCCTTTCAGATTGGTGATCCTGTATTTTTCCGGCATGCCAAAGCGGGAGAACTCTGCGAACATTTTGACAAAGTATATTTAGTGGAAAATGGCGAAATAGTTGCCCAGGCACCTACCTTTCGGGGAGATCGTGTACTTGAAATATTGAATTTCGTAAAGAACAACTTTCAGTAATTGTTTTTGAAATTGGTGGTTGGTTATTATTTTAGATAAAAGCTAATGATTATTTCATACTAATTTCTTTTGATCAATTCTTTCATTTATAAACTATTTATAAGTTATTACTGTATTATCTTAAATAAAATCGCTTTAGCCATAAATGCCTGTTTTCGAACTTGATAAAAATGAAAATTATTTTCCCCCAGCTTATTTAGCAGATAGTTCGGGACTGCTGGCTATTGGAGGAGATTTATCTCCAGAACGGTTATTAACAGCCTACGAAATGGGGATTTTTCCCTGGTTCAACCCGAATGAGCCAATCTTGTGGTGGTCACCTAATCCGAGGTTTGTTTTGTTTCCGGAAAAAGTAAAGGTTTCCAAAAGCATGAGACAAATTTTGAGATCGGGCAAGTATCAAGTTACTTTCGATAAGGATTTTCTCGGGGTTATAAAAGGTTGTCAGGAGATGTACCGGCCCGGGCAGAATGGAACATGGATTTCGGAAGAAATTATTGATTCTTATTATGAATTACATAAAATAGGGTTTATTCATTCTGTGGAAGTATGGAGGGATCAGGAATTGGTAGGGGGATTGTACGGTGGTTGTTTCGGGAAATGTTTTTTCGGAGAGTCAATGTTTGCCAAAGTTAGTAATACCTCAAAAGTAGGCTTCATTCATCTGGCTAAAAACCTGGAGGAACATGGTTTTGAATTTATTGATTGTCAGGTTTACACGCGACATCTTGAAAGTTTGGGAGCAACCATGATCCCGAGACTCGATTTTTTAAAATCTGTGGAGAAAAACAGCAAATTGCCCCTTTACAAAGGTAGTTGGAACGATATCTTTAGAGTGGATTTTGAATTTTAACAGCTCATCATTCTATAGGTTTAACCTTGCACCTATATTTACACCATACCCATATATTTTATGAAGTTCTCCTTTGGCATTTTCCATTTGCGGTTGAATAGTCATAAAACTCCCTCTGGGAAGAATATATAAACTGAATTTGGAAAATTCTTTTTCGGCCTTTATTCCAATTTCAAAAAAGTATTTGCTTCCAAAATTCTCCTTTTCTGGATGCACTGTATCTATATAAAATGAGCCAGCCTTCAGATTTGGACTTAATGTAAAGGATTTTTTTTCAAGAATATCAATTTCTAGTTGTCCGCCAAACTTAAGGAAGTTAACAAATTTATCTCCAATGGGGTATTGGTCCCAATTGAGTTGAGTTAAATCTGAGGCATCCATTTCATCTTGAAAGTAAGTTGCTATACCAATGAACACACCAGGCTTTACTTTTCCAAACCTTGCCAGAAAGCCAATTTCACCTGCAGCAATGGGTGAGGTGTCAGCTCTGTCCCACCCACGGTCAATTCCATTTTCGTCTATTCCTTTGTAGTAGGTCCACCAGCCAGAGCCAATAGAAACTGAGAAGTCCAGCAAGAATTTTTTTTGAGCTTGCTGGGCATAAATGGACCCTGTGTATCCAAGGAGAAAAATCATTAAAATGAAAACCTTTTTTTTCACTTGCAGTGTAGTTATAAAGCTGAATTTTTTCAGGTAAAATAAATTGGAAGTATGTTTTGAGTAAGGTTTTTGCCTTCTGAGAACATCAAAACAAAGATATTGTAAACAACTGTTAAAATCGATTTACCGGGTATAAATGTTGGAATCCCGGTTCTATAGATTAATCACTAGAATAAATACATATGAAAACCATGTTAAAAATTATATTCTTTTTAAGCACTACTCTTTTTTGCACCAGTCAGCTTTTTTCTCAATCAACCTCCTCAGTTTTTGCCTCAAATAAAGACATTAATTCTTCTGGGTATAAAGCTGATTTTCGTTATGCCCAAAAGAACCTGTTTTACTTCCAGGATTTGGAAATTATAGAAAAAATTCTGGTTGCTGTAAAAGCCGGAAAAATTCAGGTTTTTAAAAGTGATGGATTGGAAGAAAAAAACACGTCAGAAACTTTTTTAAAAGCAGTAGCTAAAACCCTGGAAGATATTCAGCATTTTAAGACGAAATACTCAGGTGAAAATAGTGTATCCTGGATAAATTATGATGAAAGTTTTTTCCTTCAAGAAAATGAAAATGACGGGAATCTTGAAGGCACTGCCAACGACCAGCATTTTCCCGATGTATTTTCTCTTGAATTAAGGAATGAATTTGTTTTTGATCAATTCCATGAGATAAAATCAACAGAAATTAAGGCTATAACCCTAATTTTACCAGCAGAATACAATGCGGCTGGTGAAACAGTTAAATTAGGAGCTTTTAGTTATGAAGAATTAAAGGAGAATGTGTTTTTGCTAAACAATAGTGCATTGTTGCCTGGGATTGAGCTAAGGCCTGAAGGGATGGAAATTGTTGAGTTTGGGGAGTTAAAGGTGTATACGGCCCAAAGTTTCAAATCCGGTGAATGATTTTAGTTCAGTGCAAAAAAAAAGCTTCAGGGCGCACCCTGAAGCTTTTTTTTTGCTTTGAAATCGGTGGTTTATTTAATTGAAATTTTATAGGTGGGTATGACTGGAAATTATCCAAAAAATCCTGTCTGAATTAGAAAAAAACTAATGATAAATACAGCCAGCATCATTACCCCTAAGGTGATAATAGGCTCGTATTCCTTGGGATAAGAATTATCAGCGGGAATTTTTTGTTCGTTAATATCAAACTTTCTTTGTTTTTCGGTGCTAGGAACTTTTACGGCCATGGTTTATTAGTGTTTTTGAGGAACAAAATCGAACATTACAAAATCAATTTTGATTGTTAGTTTATTGGTATTTGCACGTTTTTAAATGAAGGGATTGAATATACGAAATTACGCTGTAGGAAGCAAAGAATTTTTTACATTTCCTCAAAAGTTAGTAGTGGAAAAACCTTTGAAGTCGGGAATTGCCTGATTGAATTTAAAATGGATATAAGTTTGTAGCAAAATCATATTCCTGTTTTGATTAACTTTGAAGTTGTAATTTGAGTTTTTACTCCTGAAGGATGCTACTTTTAAATTAGCGGCTTTATTTTTAAGCATGAAGATATTTTTAAATTGGATTTAATTTGAAAAATTGGTAGGCTCATTTGAAAAGGGAGAGGGGAAGTAATTTAATTTTGGCAAATGAGTTGAGTAACAATTAAAAACGTTTAGTGACAAAAAGAGACAAAAATTGAAAACATTACCATTAATCATTACTAAACAAGCCTTCACAGAAGTCAAGAATATAATTGAGCATAAAAAAATTCCTGTTGGGTATTACCTGAGAATAGGCATAAAAGGAGGGGGATGTGGTGCTGCCGGATATTTTTTAGGATTTGATAAACCTGGAGAGAAGGATGAAAGTTTTGAATTTGAAGGCATCAAGATATTAATAGATAAAAGACACATGATGTATTTATTTGACCTTGAGGTGGATTTTGTGGAAAGAAGAGACGAAAAAGGATTCACATTTACAAAAAATTGAACAAAGAGAAGAAATAATTACAATGGAAGAGGAAAGAAAAAGGAATTCGAAATACCTGATCAGATTGCCCATATTATTATCCTTATCACTTTGTTTAGGGATATTTATTGGTGCTACCATGTTTGACAATGGCCGACCAGTTATTGGAATTGGTTCTAAGAATAGCAAAAAATTAAAAGACCTACTCAATTATATTGACAAATATTATGTGGATACAGTTGATATGGATGAATTGACAGAATATGCTATTGAGCAGATGCTTACCAAGCTGGATCCGCATACTTCTTATATTCCCGCTAAAGATCAGGAAATTGCCAATTCTCACTTGCAAGGCAACTTTGAAGGTGTTGGTATTGAGTTCAGAATTATTAAAGATACGATTTATGTGGTATCAACCATTCCGGAAGGGCCTTCTGAAATTGCCGGAATTCAACCTGGAGATAAGTTGGTAGAGGTAGATGGAGAGAATGTAGCAGGAATTGGAATTTCACAAAATGATGTTGTAAGTAAATTAAGAGGGGAAAGAGGAACGAATGTGGAAGTGGGCGTAAAACGAAAGAAATCAGAGGATATCCTGCATTTTTCAATCAGGCGGGATAAGATTCCCACAAAATCGGTGGAGGTAAGCTATTTAATTGATGAAAAAACCGGCTATATCAAAATAAGTGCTTTTGGCAGTAAAACTTATGAAGAATTTGATGAAGGTTTGACCTCACTCATAAATCAGGGGATGGAAAGGCTTATTCTCGATCTGAGAAATAATGGAGGAGGTTATATGCACACGGCAATTTCTATAACTGATGAGCTTTTGGATAACGAAAAACTAATAGTTTACACAAAAGGTAAAGTGAAACAATATAATGAGTATGAAAAGGCTGGGAAGGCAGGGAAATTTGAAAAAGGTCCGCTTATCGTGCTCATCAACGAAAACAGTGCTTCCGCTTCAGAGATTGTTTCTGGTGCCCTTCAGGATAATGACAGAGCGCTAATAGTTGGAAGAAGGTCTTTTGGTAAAGGGCTGGTCCAAAGGCAAATTGAATTTGACGACCATTCTGAATTGAGATTAACTATATCCAGATATTATACCCCAAGTGGCAGATCAATACAGAAATCTTATGAAGAAGGACAGGAAAATTATAACTATGACCTAAGCAACCGATTTCAGAAGGGGGAATATTTTAGTGCAGATAGTATTCATTTTGATGAGTCTCTTAAGTATTCCACTTTAAAAGGAAGGACTGTTTATGGCGGAGGAGGAATTATGCCCGATTTTTTTGTCCCATTAGACACAAGCTATTCCAGTGATTATCTTTCAGATTTGAATAGAAATGATGCAATAGTGGAATTTGCTTATGAATATGCTAATGAAAAACAGGAGGAATTAGAAAAAATAGGGCTGGAGAACTTTAAAAAGGAAATGTATATCAATAAGGAGGTAATGGGTGATTTTATAAAATTTGCTAAAGCTTCAGGTGTGGAATATGTGGAAAAAGATTTTCTCAAGTCGAAAAAATATATTGAAACAACAATAAAATCATTAGTTGCCAGAAGAATATGGGGGGAAAAGGGATTTTATATTGTTTATAATAAGGAGGATGATGTTATGGAAAAAGCTATTTCCTTATTCGATGAAGCGGTAAAAATTGAAAATCAATAATTTTCATAATTGAAAGGATAAAAAAAACTCCTGAGGTTATCAGGAGTTTTTTTATGATTTTATTATCTAATATTTTTGATTTCTCTTTCCTCTGTCCGGGCAGCCTGCGTGCATATCCATGGTATTGTATTTTCTGGCATGTGCCCTTTTTACATCTACAGAAAATAATTTCCGATTATAAACTTTGGACTGACTTTGACTATTGGAGTAAGTAGGCGGAGGCGTACATGACGAAAACATAGTCACCCCAAAAAGGAATACTAAAGAAATTTTCAAGAATTTAGTTAGTAGATTATTTTGCCTTTTATGGGAATATTTTTGCCAGTCAATATTTTGATTTTGGTACAAATTATTCATAGCTATTTGTTGAATGTTTGAAAGCAAGTATTAGTTTGTTATATTTCTTTAGAATATTAACTGTTTGAAAAGCTAAATAGTGTTTTCACAATATTTTTATTAGTTGTTTTTCCCAAAAAAAAGGACTCGTATTATTTAATAATTAAAAGGTTTTCCTTTTGATTTGGAAAAAGTGAGATTAAAAGAATAATTATTTAGGTGGGATTATGCTTTTTGTTTGAGATTATTAAAATTTTGTCCTGCTTGAAAATTGTTAAAAATTAGAATAATGATTTGTGTATATGTAAAAAACAGTTCTAAAACATCTGATATAATAGAAAATAAATTGAAAAATTTGTGTATCAGGTTTGCGCGGATTCCCGAAGAACAAGGGGAAACCGGAATTATACGACCCTCCATTACCGAGGGTGGTAAATCGTATTCTACCAGGGAAAGTATTTTTGAGTATTTGGATTTATTAGAAATTGAAATGACACAGATGAGGGAAATTTCCGGAGATGCCTGTTATATCAATCCAAAAACAGGGAAGGTTTGTTAACTCTCTTTTTTTTGAAAAAATTGTATTTCTGATGACTGATTGGTGACTAGAAAACAAGGAATTAGTGATTCTTAAGTACAATCTCTCTCAGAAAACTGCCTGTTAGTGCGCTAAATCCGCCTACAATTCCTCCAATAAGTCCTGTGACCAGAATGAGCAAAAATGGATGGGGTAAAAAGAATATTTTGGATACCTTTTCGGTAAGAATTGCTCCGGTTTCCTGATCGATAATAAAGGCATAACCAAACCATAGCATTCCTACCCCAATAAATCCGGTAAGAAAACTATTAAATCCTTTCCCTCCATTCACAAAAATGACAATTCCACTTACAAGGGCGATGGTCCACCAAGGGAAAAATAGTTGAAATAAGGACCCAAAAACTAATATGAGGATAATTTTAACTAAAAAATTCATTGATGAACCTCTTGATTTATATAACCCATTTCTAAATGGCTACCCTGAGTAACCATGGTGAAAAATAAAGTCACATTTTAACACAAGAAAAAGAATAAGGCAAACAAACCGGCAAATTATTTTAGTTTATAAAATTTTTATTGGTCAAGCCATTCTTTAAACAAAGGAGCTTTATTACTGCTGATTACAATTTCAGTATCTGAAGGTGGGTTCAGGTCTAGTTTCAGGCGGCCCTTAAAATATGGATAAATGTTTTGTGGGGAATCGATATGGATGATAAACTGCCTGTTAACCCTAAAGAAAATTTTAGGATCGAGCATTTCTTCCAGGGTGTCTAAAGAGTGATTTACCGAGTACTTCTTTTTGTCATGAGTAATGATAAATACCACCTTGTCTTCGGAAATAAAATAGGCGATTTCTTCAATTTTTATGGTTTTAATTTTACTCCCTGCTTTTACCAGAAATCTTGATTTGTATTCCTGTCCTTTTCTTCCCAGAAGGTTGATGAGTTTGTCAAGTTTGTCGGTATCTTCCAGTTGCCTCATGGAAGTTGTATATTCTTTGAGTTTGCCCATGGCTTCCTCAAATTTATTATATCGAATGGGTTTTAGCAGGTAATCAATACTTTGTAATTGAAAAGCTTTGAGTGCATATTCATCATATGCAGTGGTGAACACTACAGGACATCTTAATTTCACCTGATTGAAAATATCAAACGAAATTCCATCGGAAAGATGAATATCCAAAAATACCAAATCAGGATTTTCATTTTCCTTAAACCACTTTACGGCAGACTCTACTGAACTTAGTTTAGTGAGAATTTCAAGGCTTTCATCATACCGTTTTATCATTTGTTCCAACTTCTGAGCTGCAAGAGCTTCATCTTCTACAATTACAATTTTCATTTTAATCTAATGTTAACAATGGTACTTTTACAATAAATTCGTTTTCAGTTTTTTCCACCAGCATTTTCTGATCACTCAATAACTGATAACGTTTTTCCAAATTAGCCAAACCACTTCCTGAAGTGTAATATTTTTTTCTGTCTTTTAGTTGAAGACTATTTTTGACCACTAAAAAGGATTTTCCTTCTATAAATATGCTGATTTCCAATGGATTTTCATAGGAAATTTTATTGTGTTTCAGGCAATTCTCAATAAGCAACTGCAGGGCCAGGGGAGGAATGAGGCGAGATTTATATCTGTTTTCTACGTTTATCTCAATCCTCATTTGTTTGTCAAACCTTTTTTTCATGATAAAAAGGTAGGCGCTCATAAATTCCAGCTCTGTCCCCAAATCTACCAGCTCTGTGTCTTTGTTTTTTAGAACATACCTGTAAACTTCTGAAAAATTATCTAAAAAATCGAGAGCGGCTTCATTATGCGGCTCAATTAAAGAGGATAAAATATTGAGATTATTAAAAAGGAAATGTGGATCAATATGGTTTTTAATGGCAGTAAGTTCAGTTTTTATATTTTCCTTTTCCAAAGATTCGTTTTCAATCACCACTTTTTTCCATTTGGTCATAAAAAAAATTCCAAAGTGAATGGAAATTACAGGTAAGGTGAAAATAATTCCATAAATATTCAATAGGATATACTGGTAAGAATCGGGAGGAACCTCGGTGAAATATACTTTAAAAACGTAATAAGTAGCATTGATACAAAGCAGGGAATAAATGGCGCTACTGAAAAGCTGGACATAAAACCTTTTTCCGGGTGACTCAATCCAGGGTAATTTTTTGTTGAGGAAATTGTAAATCAGGTAATTGCCCAGCCATAACAACAGAATAATACAAATTATCCAAAGCCCCGCAATTAGGTAAATGGTATCAATACCAAAGTCCCACCAGGGTGTATCATACTCTGGTTCAGCCTGATACATATCGTTTTCGGCAAAATAAGAAAGCAATAAATAAATGGAACTTGGGAGCAAAACCGTAAATATTTAAAACCGCAAATTATTTAAAGGATATCTTTTTAATTAATTTAAAAGGAACAAAAAGTACCTGATTTTCCTCATCATCATTCCAGATAAGTATTCCATGGTTATTATGTGTGATATCGTCATGAATACCCAATAGTTTTTTTACATTATTATTCAATCTCACTAATGAATAATTATGATTTTGGGGTTCAATGGAGGTGATAAAATTAAAAGGAATGAAGAAGTCTAATTCATTTTCCCTTCCATCTACCATTTCCACATCAAACTTTTCATCAAGATCGTATAAAATTCTTCCTTTATATTGGCTGTTGTCTTTGGTTTCGATCCATCCATAAAGATGCTTTGGCATTTTAAAATCGTAGTAGGAAGGAAGGGGGTGTGCTGGCTTGGTAATTTGCATTGAGATAAACTGTTTCCATCTTACTTTAATTGTGCCGTAAGTTAGGTTATACAGGTAAATACCGGCATTTTTATCAGTTACATCTGCATGGTCGGTGAGTTTCATTTTTTGTCCTGACCTGAGGGTAATTTCTGAGCCATTTTCCACGGCCTTTATCGATTCTATATCTTTAAGTTTGTGTCCACTGGATTTATTGCCCCATTTTCCATTGATTTCATCTGTTCCCAGCCTTTCCTCATTGTCCCAGGCAAGATATCCTTCAAAAAAACCATTAGTGGTAAACACCTCAGCATAAATCGGGGCTCCTAAATAATTTTTAAACCCTGAAGGCGTAGGCATCAGTTGTATTTCTTTTATTTCCCCCCAACCAAATTCTTTTCTTCCATTTATGGTATAAACCAAGATTTTCCGGTTCTTCCCAAAAATACTTTCAGCATTCTTTTTCACTTTTAACCATTGCCCGTTTTTAAGTTTAATATGGGCCAGATTATCTCCAAGGGGCTTTATCCTTTCCAAATAACCAAAATAACATTTGAAAGAGGGATTTAAATCTTTCCCGCGATTTTCCCAAAGGTTCATAAAGCCAAATTGAAAGGAATCATCATTATCTGATGAGGCGCGAGGTTTGATATCCTCCAAAGAAAGGTTTTCTGGAAGTGTGCCTTCCGATTTGACTCCTTCAAACATATCTGCCCAAATGGCTACATCATCCTCAAAACGCAGTTGGCCCTTATAACTATCCCCATTTTTCAATTTGACTTGTCCGTAGATCATCCCATGATCATTCTGCGAAAAAGAAAAATGAGCTGTAGTGAGAAAAAATAATATGGAAGTAATGAAACATCTGGATAATTTACCCAACATAAATTTCGATTAATCTAATTTCTTTAATTTATAATCTTCCTCATACGCTGGTGTGGAAAGCAAAATTTCATCTTCTTCACTTACCCCTTTTGTAATGATTACTTCATTACTATTTGTTTTTCCCGCAACTACTTCTTGTTTTACGATACCTCCTAGCGTTTTTTTGAAAACATAATTAATAGAATCGTCTAAATTGTGCAAACATTCCAGTGGAAGATATACAACATTGGGTATTTTATCGGCAATTATTTCATTACTGGTGGTCATTCCAGGTCGTAAAGTAGTATCTTCTTCGGTTAATTCAATGATAACCTCAAAAACTTTGGCATCAGAATTAGGCAGAGATTCCCCAATATTGGCAATGTTTACTACTTTTCCGGATAATCGCTTTTCAGGAAAGGCATCGATACCAATTTTTACTTTTTGTCCTACACTTATTTTATTGATATCAATCTCATTAATATAAGTTTTTGAATTCATTTTGGACAAGTCTGGCAGGTTAGCAACACTTAAATTATAAGTACTCATACTTGACCCTTTTCCCATTTTTACTCCTCTATGCCTGATGTAGATAACCATTCCGTTTTGAGGTGCAATAATTGAGAATTCATCACTTAATTTGTGTAACAATTCAGCATCTTTTTGATCATCTACCAAATCCAGAAGTCTTCTTTTTACCTGTGTTTGGGCCCGCTGAAATTTGAGTTCATAATTATCCACGGCTTGAAGATAATCCATTTGGGCTTCTTTAACTGCTAACTCCGCTTCTTCAATAGCCGCAGGGGGTTCAAAAGCAGATTTTTTCAGGGCGATTTCTTTTCTTTCTACATTCAATTTAGCTTTAGCCACCACATCCCTGGCCTCTCTCAATTCCAGCGCAGTATCCAGCTGTACCTGTTCGTATCTGTTTAGGCTTTCTTCTACGTTCAGTTCTTCATTTCTGATTCTTTCGGCAATTTCAGTTCTATCCAGAGTAGCCACATAATCTCCCTTTTTCACAATGGTGCCTTCATCCACAATATCCTCAATCTTAACGGAATATATTCGAGCAGAGCGTAACATCCCGGGGCCATTAATTGGAGTAGAGTTTTTAGCTTCTAATTCCCCGGTACTATTAATTACAATTTCAAAATCTCCTTTCTCTGGCTTTACCAATATGTTTTCAATTTTAGGAGAATCGACTTTCCATGACAGAAAAAAAATAAGGAACAGGGCAGCTCCACCTAAAGTAAACCAGGTCTTCTTATTTAGTTTCAATTTCATATCAATTTATATTAAATATTAAGGTTTTTGAATCAAAGGAGATTAATTATAAACATTTTTTGCCAAAGTGGATAACTTCGGCCAAATGAAATATCTGTAATGCGCAAAGGTCACATATAAAAATGCCATGCAAAAGTAGGGATTAATGAAATGGGATTAAACCTACACAGAGAAGCATTTTAAATTGATTGAATTTCTGGTATTTTATTCGTGAAAACACTAAAACCTGAAGTAATAGAATTTATACTCAGTATCAGATTTAAAGTAGTGAGTGATGATGAACGGAAAATAAAATTTTGCAGGTTAAGCGATTTTGTACTGAGGCGGGAGGTAGAATATTTTTGAACTGAAAAGGTTCACTACTCGCATGGAGGGCAAATTAATACTTAATTAGCAAGGAGGACTGTGGATGATGATCATTTGTTAAATTGCTATCACTTACCCTGCAGGCAGGTGTTTATCAACAATATTGCTGATAAACACCTCGCAGTAAAGATTTCAAAAAATCCTGTTTTAGTGCGCTTGATTTAAAGTATTGGGAATGTGGACTGTAAAAGTTGTTCCTTGTCCAAATTCGGTTTTTACCTCAATTTTTCCTTTAATTTTTTCAACGGCCTCTTTAACCAGATAAAGCCCCAATCCAGATCCTGAAGCCCGGTCAGTGCCTATATAAAACATATCAAAAATCCTGTTTAAATGTTCTGGGGAAATCCCATACCCATTATCCGTTACTGATAATTCTACAGCTTCATCCTTTTGAGTAACTTTAACTTCTACATGCTTTTCCGGCTTTTGGGGATCCTGAAATTGAATGGCATTTTTTAAAAGATGCTGAAGGATAAGACTTATCCTTTCTTCATCCGAAAAAAATGGTGATGAAAGTTGAAGCTTGATAACCGGCTGAATTTCGAAAACATTATAGCAGGGTATGGACTTTACGTAATGTATGGCAGAACAAATTATACTTTCAAAATTCACGGCTTCTTGTTTAAGCCTGTCTTTTTCATTCCTTGAATAATTGGCGATATCCTTAATCAAATTATCCAGCTTTTTGAGCGAGCTTTCCTGTAAGCTGAGATAGCCCTTAATATTACTGATGTCCTTTTCATCCATAGCTACCTGGATGAGGCCCAAAGCAGAACATAAAGGTGCTCTTAAATCGTGGGAAGCAGAATACACAAATCGATCTAATTCTGCATTTATCTTTTTTAATTTTTCGTTTTGTCTTTCCAACTCCATGAGTGCATTCGCTTTGGAGAGCTTTGTGGATGTCATGGAAGCAATGGTAATGAGCAAGTCCAGGTGTTCCTCAGTATAGAAGTTTTTTTCAGGGTGCTCAGAATCAATTACTCCTATTACTTTATTTTGAGCAATAATTGGAACTGCAATTTCGGAATGTCTGACGGCATAATCGATAATATAACGCGGATCTTTTGAGGTGTCATTAATAATTTCAGGTATGCCTGACTTGCCCACATGCCCTACAATTCCTTCTCCCAATTTAATTTTTATAGGATCCTTGATTTCTTTTTCTGATGGATTTTTACTTCCATGGGCCGCCCCCTGTACCAGGTACTCGTCATTTTCGTCTAACAGGTATACCACACAATCTTCAAAACCGAGTTTTGCAATTGCGTTCTTTGTTACATCCCATAATATTTCTTCAACTGTAGATTGATATAAAAGAGAGGTGGCAAAATTATTTAGTATTCTAAAATGATTTTCTTTTTGCTTTAACTCCTCGTACTTCCTTAAATAAAAGTCTTCGCTCATAAACTAAATAAGGCCCTATTAAAATATTTTAGAAAAATCTATACTTTAATCTGCCCTAATTTTGGGTTTTATTATAATGTTATTTATCAGGTTGTTATTAAAAAATATTGTTTGGTAGAACGAGTATTGAATACCTTAATTAGATTTTAGGTATTTAGTTTTATGAGGGTAGTTAAGTAGCAAATTTATATTTGATTATCAGGCCAATATCTAAAATTGAACCAATAATCCTGCAGTAAAAAAAGTTTGTGAAACCGACAATTGTCACTTCTTAGTAGTTAAAGTTAGGTCAGTTTAGAAGTGAGTTGATTAATTACCATAATTAGTGGTAATTATTTCATTTTCATCAGTTTTTCGGTTGGAATTTTTGTATTGAGACTAGTAAAAAATGCATCATATTGGGCATAGCTATATTTCCAATATGATGCAAATATACAGGGTATTATTTAATATCCCAAAGCCATGGCATCTCCTGATCTTGTTTTGTCAGCGGCTCCTTCATAAGTCCCATCTTCTTTTACCAAAATGGCCTCAATCCGGCCTATGGTATTTATTTCTTTTATTTCGTGTCCAAGGTGTTGTAGAGCGTCAATAGTCAAACTATCCAGGCAACCTTTTTCAGCAATAATTCTGTCTGGCAACCATTGGGAATGCATTTTTTTTGCGTCCACAGCTTCCTGCATGGTTAATCCATGATCAATTACATTGAGAATGACCTGATAAACATTGGTGATAATGGTGGAACCTCCGGGAGTACCTACTACCATGAACAATTTTCCTTCTTTTTCAATAATGGTAGGGGTCATTGCACTAAGCATTCTTTTTCCCGGAGCAATGGCATTGGCCTCAGCACCCACAAGGCCAAACTGGTTGGGTACTCCTGGTTTTATGCTAAAATCATCCATTTCATTATTAAGGAAAAAACCAGCTCCATCTACCATGACTTTACATCCGAAATAGCTGTTTAAGGTAGTGGTAATAGCCACTGCATTTCCTTCTTTATCCACAATAGAAAAATGTGTAGTCTGAAAACTTTCTATTGTATTTACCTTCCCTGACTTAATCACCTGAGAAGAAGTTGCAGAATCCATGGTAATATCTGAAATTCTGTTTTTGATATAACTATCTTCCAATAACATATCAATAGGTACCTCATAAAAATCCATATCACCCATATGTTCTGCTCTGTCCGCATAAGCCCTTCTTTGTAATTCAGTCATTACATGAATGCTTTTAGTGGTATTTACTCCAAAAGAAGGAAAATCGAAATATTCACTTCCTTTCAGTAATTGTCCTAATACCAATCCGCCACTTGAAGATGGGGGCATGGAAATCACTTTATGTCCTCTATAGTTGACAATGATTGGCTTTCTCCATTTGGCTTCATAGCTGGCAAGGTCTTCCAGGGAAATAATCCCCTTGCCTGCTTTCATTTCCTTCACAATCAAATCAGCTGTCTCTCCCTTGTAAAACCCGTCTTTTCCATTGTCCCGAATTCTCTCCAGGGTTTTGGCCAAATCTGTATGATAGATGGAATCTCCTTCCTGATATTCTTCCTCTCTTACCAGGTAGGGTGTATGTAAATTGATCGCTTTAAAATCTTCCTGGAATCTATTCAATAAGTCAGCTTCATATTCGGTAAGTTCAAAACCGTTCTGGGCCAGATCTATTGATGGTTGGATAATTTCGCTGAATGGAAGTGATGCAAATTTTTGAAATGCCGCATCCATTCCGGCAACCGTACCTGGAACGCCTGCAGCCAGATGCCCTTTCAGACTTAAATTTTTTATGGGTTCCCCTTTTTTATCAAGGTACATATCTCTGTCTCCTTTAAGTGGTGCTTTTTCCCTAAAATCCAATGCACCATTTTCTCCATCTTTGGTTCGGTAGACCATGAATCCACCACCTCCAATATTACCAGCTTTAGGTAAAACTACGGCCAGGGCATATTGTACCGCAATAGCGGCATCAAAAGCGTTTCCTCCTTTTTTTAAAATGGCTAATCCTACCTGAGAAGCAAGTGGATGTGCAGTGACTACCATTCCATTTTTGGCTAAAACACCCTCATTTTTACCACTTTCCACAGAAGTGGTATCTTCCATTTGTTGCTGCTGGCAATTGGAAATTAAGAAAAACAGAAAAAAGATGATTAATCCTCGATTAAATGTAAGCATGGTTAATTTTTAAATTAATTGTGAATAAAAAAGTCTGGAAGGATTTGCCCATGAAAGTTTATGAAGGAAAGGGAGAAAGTTATTCCCTTAAGTCAGGCCAGGTGAAAAGTTGTTGGTTAGTTTTAAGTTAAGTGTAGATGAGTGATTCAAATAAAATAAATAATATGGGAAGTGGCAAAATTCCTATTAAATAAAATTTTAACATGCCTAATTATTATTCTGTCCTTAAAAAGTGATTTTTTAGACTAATTTACCCTATGGAACAAGATAGTTTTTGTGGTTAAACTGTATAAATTGGAAGCTTTAACAACTTCTTCATAAATTTTATTTTTGATAAATGTGCGATATGAAAAAACTAACTTTATGCTTATTCATTTTCCAATTTCTTTCCCTGTCCGGTTTTTGCCAAAACAAAGATGAAGCGCCATGGATATCTTATCCTTCAGCAAATGTAACCGAATACGGAGTTTATCATTTCCGAAAGAAACTGAGCCTTGAGCAAGTCCCTGAAACACTGGTGATTCACATTTCGGCAGATAACCGATACAACCTTTTTGTAAATGGGAAAAGGGTTTGTTACGGACCGGCCAAAGGAGATTTAAAAACCTACAAATATGACATTATTGACATAGCTCCTTTTCTAAAACAGGGAGAAAATATCCTGGCAACTGTAGTGCATAATGCGGGAAAAGATAAACCGCTCGCATTGCTTTCGGTACAAACTGCCTTTTTTCTAAGGAGTGAAGATGAAAAATTTAAACAACTGGATACCAATGAAACATGGAAAGTATTGAAAAATGAGGCCTACCAGCCAGTATCTTATTATGAGATGCTTTTTAAGGAGCGATGGTTTTACGGATTTTATGCCTGTGGTCCTGGTGATGAGGTTTTTGGTGAAAAATACCCCTGGGGTTGGGAAGAATTGTCCTTTGACGATAAAAACTGGAAAAATGCAGAAAAGCTGGATTTAGGTGGAAACTATCCCTGGAAACTGGTGCCCAGAAACATTGCTTTCATGGATGATCATCGGGAAAAACCTGCGAAAATCAGAAAAGTAACCGGTATTGATTTTCCCAATAATTTTCTAAATGGCAATACTCAAATTACCATTCCTGCCAATACAAAAGCCTCCATCATATTTGACTACGAGCTATTTACCATGGGCTATCCGGAACTGACAGTAAGTGGAGGAAAAGGAAGCGCTATTCAATTGAAATATGCCGAGGCGCTCTATGAAAAAGTAAATTTAAAGGCCCACAGGGATTCTGTGGAAGGAAAAACCATGTTTGGTGTTTGGGATGTTTTTCACCCAGATGGCAATGGAAAAAGAATGTTTCGCCCGCTTTGGAAAAGAGCGTTCAGGTATGTGCAAATGAATGTGGAGACCGGGGATCAACCGCTTGAAGTTTTAGCTCTGGAAAGTGAATATTCAGGTTATCCCTATCCAAAAATGTCCACCTTTAATAGTAACAATGCCAGGCTCAATGAAATTTTTGAAATGAGCCTTCAAACTTTCAGAATGTGCTCTGGAGAGACTTATTACGATACCCCATTTTATGAACAATTGAGTTATGGTGGAGATAATCGGCCAATTGGAGCCATTTCCACATACAATTCTACTGATGACAGGCTTTTTAGAGAGGTTATGCGATTATATCCGCAATCTGAAAACCGAGAAACCGGATTGTTTAAATCTGCTTATCCTTCCAGGTTTGATTTTGATATGGGGTCCTGGTCCTTGGCCTGGATACAAAGTTTGCACGATTATTATTTCATCCGTGGAGATGCCGAATATGTGAGTCAGTTTAAGGATAATATTGAAAAAGTTTTGGGCTTTTACCACCGTCATCTGGATGAATCAAAGGGAATTTTAGGTACGGTTAAAAATCAGAACTTCATTGACTGGAGTATTACCAAAGGAAGCATTCCCAGGAAGGACGAAAATGGGGAAATGACCAATTCTATTTTATTGACTTTGTACTATGTGCACAGTTTGGATTGTACTGTCCGGTTATTTAATCAG
The DNA here is from genome assembly GCF_000379765.1 of Flexithrix dorotheae DSM 6795. Taxonomy (GTDB): domain Bacteria; phylum Bacteroidota; class Bacteroidia; order Cytophagales; family Flammeovirgaceae; genus Flexithrix; species Flexithrix dorotheae. The sequence continues at coordinate 433,699 of NZ_KB903465.1, read as the reverse complement.
ATCGGTTTGAATGAGGAGGCTAAAAAATGGGAAGCGGAAGCCAAAAGCATAAAAGCGGCAGTCTTTAATCAGGCGTGGAACATGGAAAAAGGCCTTTTTGCCGATTATCCGGGAAGTGATATTTTTTCTCAACATACGAATTTAATGGCTATTTTGTGTGATGTAATTACCCCAGCTCAACAAGGAGAATTGATGGATAAAATTCTGACTTATCCTGAATTTACGGAAATGGCAAGTTCTTATTTCTCTTTCTTTCTTTTTAAAGCCTTGCAAAAAACTGGCAAGGAAGATTTATTCCTGGAAAATCTGGACTTCTGGTACACTTATATTGACAGAGGTCATACTACCTGCGGAGAAACAGGGTTTGCTTCTCACGACCGAAGTGACTGCCATGCCTGGAGTGCGCATCCTGCCTATTACTTAATGAGCCTGACTTGTGGCATCCAGCCAGCGGATATTGGTTTTCAGCATGTGAAAATTAAGCCTCATCTTGGTGATTTGACAAATATTCAGGCTACTATGCCACATCCAAAAGGCGAAATTGCAGTGAATTACACCGTGAAAAAAGGCGTGCTCAAAGCTGAAATTTCTCTGCCAAAGGGATTAAGTGGAGAATGGGAATACAAGGGTATAAGTCAATCCTTAAAAGAAGGGGTAAATCAGATTACCGTTAAATAATTACCATACTAAAAAAATTAATATTTAAAGCCATTGTAGCCTTAAGCGTTGCAATGGCTTTTTAATTTATCGCTATTTGATTTTGTAAAGTGGAATGCCTTGCTATATCTGATTCAAGTGTCCACTTGGACCAGATAATTTTGACAGCGTCACACTGTCATCTTTATAGTTCCAAAATTCAGCGAGCCACTGAAAATCATTTTAAGATTGGCTAGAATTTTTATTGAACAAAAGAACTAAACAATTTCCGTTTTTTAGCTGGGATAAACAGACATTTTGCAGCAATTTTTAAGTGCTCCTGATCTTTTTCCTTCGCATGAACTAATCGAAATAATTGTGCTACAGTTAAACTTTCTTCCGGTCGTTCCATTAGTGTAAATTCATCATCCACATTTACTTCACCTTCTTCCAGAATACTGAGGTAAGTTCCTCCACGACTATGCTCTATAAATTGTTTGAGCACTTTAGGGGTGCCAAATTTATGGCTGAATTTGTAACAGGGTTCCCGGTACTGGGAAACCTGAACTAATGCATTCCCAATCTTGTAAATATCCCCGACATAAACTTCAGTTTCATCAAAACCGGAAAGTGTCAGGTTTTCCCCAAACATGCCCCAACTCCAATCGAGATCGGGATATAAAGCTTTCCAGTAAGGATATTGTTCTGAAGCAAACACATAACAGGCTTTGTAATAACCCCCATGATGCAGACGATCAGAAACCGTATCATCTACCACATCATTTTTAGTGAGATAGATTGGCTTGCCGGTTGGTTTTTTATAAATACCAGTTACCTCCTCTTTTCCATTCCAGATAAAAGTGGTTGGTTTGCCTATATTCGTAGAGATTATTTTCATTGCTATATGATTGCCTTTAAATTCCTAAAATACATTTTGGACCAGCTTAGTTCAGAATTTTTTCATAAACTTAATTTTTTTGCTAAAAGCATACTAAAAAGTTTTGTTTCAATTTGGTTAGTTGGGATTAAATTACGGAAAGTAAGGTGGCATTAATAAGGTATAGTTTATTAATTCAGGAGCAATTGAAATTTAATTAAAACCGTTTTAATCAATAAGATAAAAAAGAGAAAATCAAGAAGAAATGAACTGGGAAAAGTTGGTATTATATAGCCTCATTGGTGTGGGAGTTAGCCTTGCAATGAATTATATGAATAAGGGCACAAATCAAAAAATTGAAAAAACGGTGGGGGGTGAAATAGAATTAAGGATGAATAAACTTTATTTAGTTTTAGGGTTGTTCTTTATTGGGATGACTTCCATTTTTGTGATTGCCGGTATTTTTTATCAGGACAAGGGGATGTATATTATTAGTTTGGTAGTCTTTCTAATAGGTGGAGTTGCGGGGACACCATGTTTGTTATATTACCGAAACCATAAATTAAAATTTAACGAAACAAGCATTTCTGTTCAGAACTGGAAAGGTACGATAAGGCAAATAAAATGGTCAGAAATTAGTCAAATTAAGTTCAATCCTATTTCCGGATATTTAAAATTAATTGGAGTGGATAAAAAGTTGACTATACACCAGCATTTGGTAGGACTAAAGGAATTTACAACAATGATGGAGGAAAAAACAGAATGGAGAGCGAAGGACTTAAAATTGCCAATAAATTAAGGTAATTAATTCACATTTCCTTTATGAAAAAGGCACAAGGGAGACCCTGTGCCATGTTTAGATAAAAATTTACATCAATTCTCAATCACCACTTCTTCTCCACAATTGGCTAAGGTTTGATCAAGAGCCATGCCTATGAACATAGGGTAAAGCCATGATTTGTACCTGCCCCAAACCTCTCCCGAAATTTCGGGATAAATATTTTCTTTAATGAAAGGAACAAGCGGTTTAGCTTTTTCTCCAATATTTCTCACATTGATCGCTACCTGTAAAAGTACGGGCTCATTCTTCTCGGTTAATGCTTCTTTGAGTACCTCCAGCCCGCTTTCATCATTATATTTATTAAGGAGTAATTCGGCCGCCAATGCCCGGTTAGGTACGGAAGGGTCTTCCAGTAATTTCTTTAATGCTGGTTTTTGACTGGAAATATCTCCTTCAAAAGCATCTAGGGCTTGCATGGCCCAAAACCTTACCGCTGCATCTTCATCTTCAAAATAAGTGGCTAACTGATTGATATCCGTTACTTTTCCCACCAATTCGGCTGCCTTAAGGATTTTCTCAGGGTTGAATAAGGCAGCATCATGTGTCATTTCATAAACAGACTGGTTGCCTGCCCTCACCATCATATCTCCTTCATTCATCAGTCCGGTATCTTTGGTTTCAATTATATGCTGGTGGAGCCTGGCTTTCAATGATTTTACTTTTTCTGCCAGCTGAGGCTCATCAACAATGTTATTGAGTTCATTCGGATCATTTTGCAAATCGTAAAGTTCTTCTACTGGTTTGGGCGCAAACATGTCCTGTGCTTCAGGTGGGAGATTCCCAGCCTCTTTTACCCTGAATAATTCTTCATAAGATCGCTTCCCTTTATTGAAAATGATGGCATTCTGAATATAAGGTTTTTGAGGCATATAATTTCTGACATACAAATATCGTCCGTCAAAAATTGACCTGCTCATATCATAAACATCGTCTGCGCGATCTCTATAGCCAAAAATATAAGGTTTTTCCGGGGCATCTTTGCCCAGAAAATTTTGCCCTTCCATCCTCTGTGGAGCGGCAACATTGGCCAGGTTTAGCACTGTAGGTGCAAAATCTACAAATCCCACCATTTTATCCACTTTACTTTGGGTAAGATTGGCCGCTTTGTCCTTATATTTTTCGGGTACATGCAATACAAAGGGTACTTTTAAGCCAGTGTCATAAAGCCATCTTTTATATCGGGGAAGCCCGTAGCCATGGTCTGAAAACACAAAAATGATGGTGTTATCGTAAAGTCCGTCTGCCTTAAGTTGATCGACCAGCTTGCCCACCTCCTGATCAAAAACAGTAATTAAATCATACTGATGAGCCATGATGTTTTTAAATTCTTCGGTTTCCGGGAAGTAAGGTGGCAGTTTCATATTGGCCGGATCATGTTTTTTAGGCAGGGTTTCGGTGTCCTCTTTTTTGTCGGTATTGGCATGGCCTTCATGGGTAATCCCGAAATTGAAAACACTGAAAAAGGGTTTTCCTTCAGGCTTATTTCTCCAGTGGGCCTTGTTGCTGCTGTCATCCCATCGACCTTCATGGCTGAAATTATAATCGGTTTTGGCATTGTTGGTCGTATAATATCCATTAGCTTTCAGCACCTCTGGCAAAATTTTTAAATCAGCTGGAATTGGTATGTCTGACCTTAAATTTTGAGTGCCCAAAGACTTCGCATACATGCCAGTAATCAAAGTAGATCGGGCAGGGGAGCAGATAGGTGCATTGGAAAAGGCCTGCGTGAATACAAATCCTTTGTCGGCCAAAAGATCGATGTTTGGCGTGGTGGCTTGCTGGTCTCCATAACAACCCCAGGCGGGACTAATGTCTTCACAGGAAATCCACAAAATATTTGGCGGTGCCGGATTCTCAGGTTTTTCTGGTGCACAAGCTGCAAAAAATGTGATAATCATTAATAGATAAAATTGGCGCATAATTTTTATTTAATTAGATAAATTTGAAATGTTATTAAATCTTCCTTAAAGTTATCCTTTTGGAATTAATGTCAAATTTAAAATTACTAAAACTGAAAAATCAGTTGCCAGAAAAAGATGATTGTGGATTGGGAAGAGGAAATAAAAAAGCACACTAATCCATTGATGTGCTTGGGAGGTTATAAGGTTAATTTTCTATCTCTTCTGCTGAATGCTAAGTTCTGGTTTTAAATTTAAAGTTGTATTTCCATTTTTTCTTTTGATAACTTTTGAAATTGGCCTCCGATTAACCACTTTTAATTTTTGAATCGAGAGGAGAGAATAAATAGATGACAAACAACCTGAACCACAAAGCACTTTATGCCGCATTTGATCTGTATCCTTCTGCTAAAGGAGCAGCCACTCATATCAGCCATTTTTCCCAGGCTTTGTTCGAGCATTATAATGGAGGGCTATTGTATGTATTGGGGAATGAAAAATTGCCAACCTACCAGCAAGAGGGAAATATAGAAATCGTCCGGTTTTCAGAGGCTATTCCCAATTATCTGGAAAGGGCCGAAAGTTATGTACGGGCTTTTCAGGAGGAATTGGAAAATCACCAGAATTTAGAACTGTGCCACTTTCGGGATATATGGAGCGGTTTGGCAATTCTTCAGCAGAAAAGGAGCTACCAGACTGTTTTTGAAGTTAATGGATTGCCTTCCATTGAGTTACCCTTTAAATACAGTTATTTATCGGAAAGCACACTGGGCAAAATCAGGCAGCTGGAAGATTTTTGTATGGAAAAGGCTGATGCCATTGTAACTCCCTCCAATTCAATTAAATCCAACCTGATTAATAGAGGAATACCCGCAGAAAAAATCACCGTAATTTACAACGGAGCAGAAATTCCCGGACAGCTTGAAAGGCCATTTGATGCTCCGGAAAAATACCTGATTTATTTTGGGGCCCTACAAAAATGGCAGGGCGTAGATGTATTGTTAAAAGCATTTGCAGGCCTTCGGGATTATAAAGATTTGAAACTGGTGATTTGCTCTTCCAACCGGGCTAAATTTGCCAAGCCTTTCAAGAAGTTTGTGGAAAAGCTGGAGCTTTCCGAGAGCATTATCTGGCATGCCCAACTGGCCAAAGAAGAACTTTATCGCTGGGTGCAACATGCTGAGATTTCCATTGCCCCCTTAAAAGAATGCAGCCGAAATTTGATCCAGGGTTGTTGCCCGCTAAAGGTATTGGAGTCCATGGCCTGTCGTACAGCGGTGGTGGCTTCTGATATTCCGGCTGTGAGAGAACTGGTAAAAGACCGGGAAAATGGGAAACTGGTAAAAGCTGACCGTCCGGCAGAACTTTCCAGAGCATTAAGATTTTTACTGGATTATCCTGAAGAAAGGCAAAGACTGGCAACGGGCGGATTTGAAAATATCCGAAATAATTTTACCTGGGACCAGAAAAAAGATGAATTAAAGGCTTTTTATTCCCAATTAATTTCAGTTATTTAAAGCAACAAACTGACAACCCATAAATACAACAATTACATGAGTCGTAAAAAAAGTTTAGAGGTTTATAATTCACTTGATGATGAACAAAAAGAAATCATCAGTACCAAAAAGATATCAGGAAATCAGCCTGCTTCTGCCTGGCTGGAAAGACTCAAAAAAGTCGCTTTAATGGACCATTATGGCGATACCTATCGAAAAAATCAAACTTATGCGATTTTAATGGTTTTCATTGGAATTGCCGGATTCATCCTTACGGTTATTTGTTTGGCCAATGAATTTTATTATGGACTGGTTATTCCAGTTCTGGCTGTGATTGGAATTGTGCTGATTTATAAATCTTCAAGTAAATTCAATAAAATGGACCTGACGAATCATCTCAGGCTTTTTATTGTACCCCTGCTTGCTATTCTAAAGGAGGAATCCCGGAAAAAAGAGAAAATAGATTTGGAGATTAATTTGAATAACCCCTGTGAAAAAGATAATATAGTGGAGACCATTCCCAACTCAAATAAAAAGTATCCAAAGGTGAAAACCACTTTTTATGATTTGCAATGGATGAGTGGTAAAGCAAAACTTCAGGACCAAACACAACTGCATTGGACGGTGAATGATTTGGTGAGAAAACGAGATATTACAAAGAAAAACCCTAGGGGAAAGATCAAGTTTAAAACAAAATATAAGGTGAAGCACAATGTGAATCTGAAGCTTTCCATTCCGAAAGAAAGTTATGAACTGGTGAAAAATCCCAATGAAAACCAACCTGTAAATGGTGCTTATAAAATGGCCTATGTTTCATCAGATCGGTTTCATGTTTTCAAAATCAGATCAACAGATGTTTCAGCCACTTTAGATGAAAGTGTGAAGCTCAATCATTTTTTGGGTACAATCACTAAAGCTTACAAACACGTAAAACCTATTTAATTTATGGCCAGATGTGAAGTAAAAAAAGGGATGTTTATCCTTAAAGAATGCAGCAACTTTGCCAACCAGACCTGTTCTAAATGTAGTAAAAGTATTTGTTCTAAACATTCCACTCAGATTGAAGATGAGGTTTTTTGTGTAGAATGTGGAACGGCAAAGAAAAAACAGCAACTCAGAAGTCTGCCAGCCCGCCAAAGAAGAAACAGAAATTCTGTGCACGATGAGGAATACGAAAGATGGATGACAGATCGAAATACGCATTACGGATTGTGGTATTATGGTATCCGGGACGATTTCTACCACGATAGCCAATATAGTCCATTCGATGAACAGGATTATTCAGGTTTTGATGCTGAAAGTGGCCAGGAATTTTATGATGATACCGACTCAGGAGGATTTATGGATAGCTAGTGCGACAAGCAAAAACTAAGTGATAAAAAAGGAGTACTCAGCAAAAACTAGAAACTGCATTTTTAAAATCCTGTACTTTTACATTTCTCATTTCTCTGAAGTTGGATTTACGCAAGGTCTCTATCGAAGACCTTGCTGGAACAAAAATCAGCGCAAAGGCATTTTTAGCCTGCTGCTCCAATTTACTTATCCTTTTTCTTCTTTTCCTTGTCTTTTTTTCCGAAAACTGAAAACTGCACATACCGATTTGGATGTTCCCTTAGGTTAACCAAAAGACTGTCCAGGTCACGAATGGTCTGGTCCATGTCTTCATAAAGCTTTTTGTCATTAATCAATAAACCAAGCGATCCTTCGGCATTGTTGATTTTTTCCACCGTGGTATTGAGATTGGCCATGGTGGCATTCATTTCCGTAGCCAAAGATTTAATTGGAGCTTCGTTCAGAGAATCGGCAAGTGTGTTGAGTTTAGTAGCCAAGGGTTTTAATTCTTCAGACATTTTCGCCAGATTTTCACTGGTTATTCGGAAGTTTTGTAAGGTCCCATCCAGTTCTTGTGTATTGACCGAATTCATTTTGTCTCTGGCCACCACTAATGTAGATTTCAACTCATCTCCAAGTCCATCAAGTCCTTTAAGTACTATGTTTAAGCTTGCAAAAGTGGAATCAAGGGTGTTAATTATAGGGAAGGCTTTTTCCTCCAGGATATCCATCACACCATTGTCAATTTCCGACCTGAGTGTATCCCCGCTTTTCAGGTAACCATTTACAGTATTTATTTTGAGTTCAACCGCTTTGTCACTTAGTAGTCCCGGATCGGTCAGTAAAGCCACGGTCTGGTCACCTATTTGAATGTCATTGGCCACTTCCAGGCTTACCATCACTTTGTTGTTTTTTTCGGGAACAATTTCAATATCCAAAACTCTTCCAACCGACATTCCGTTGAGCAGAACCGGATTAGCTGGTTGAAGGCCTCCAATATTTTCATAGTAGGCATAATAAACACTGGTATCTGAAAAAAGGTCAATTCCTTTCAGAAACCGCACTCCCCAGTAAAGTATTACTCCGGCAATTACTGTTAAAATACCAACTTTAAATTCTTTGGACATTATTTTTATTTTTAGATTAAAAAGTTAGGACAGGTTTAAAGGACCTCCTCAAAAAACATGAATAATTCAGTAAATTACAAAAAGGATTGAACAGAATTATCTGAAGGGATTAATTTAAACTTAATTTTCCTCTACAATTCCCTGATTATGAGGTGAAAATCTCAATGTTAAGTTATACGCATATTATAAGTGTTGTTTTGCCAAGCGAAAGTAATCTGTTGGAGGTTTTGGAATCGCACAGACCTGTTATTATTCTTTTAAAATCGAAAGAATTAAATTGTAATCAGGTGTTATGCCTAGATCTTCTCCCTAATTATTTTTCTCGTATTCCATTTTAAAATCTCTGAATGCTTTGTAAAGAGTGGTGGTAATTTCAGCTTTTCCTTTTTCCGAATTCAAATAAGCTTCCTCCTCTTTGTTGCTTAAAAAACCAATTTCCACCAACACACTAGGCATAGTGGTTTTGGCCAACACCCAAAAGCCGGCTTGTTTTACCCCTCTGTCAGAACGCTTAATTTCCTCTGTAAACTGATTTTGGATTTTGCTGGCAAAATGCAGGCTAATATCCTGAAAGGCATTTTGGTAATTGGCCATCATGATATAGGAAACCGGGGAGTTTGGATCGAATCCATCATAATTTTCTTCATAACCTTCTTCCTTCAGAATCACGGCATTTTCCCTCATGGCCACTGAAAGATTCTCTTCCGAAGAGCTCAAACCCATTACATAAGTTTCTGCACCATAAATGGTTTTTTTGGGATGCGCATTACAATGGATGGAAATAAATAGATCAGCTCCGGCATTATTGGCAATTTTAGCCCTTTCATTTAAGGTAATGTATTTATCTTGATCTCTGGTATAAATTACTTCTACATCTTTATGAAAAGTGTTGATGAGTTGCCCTAATTCTTTGGCTACCATTAAAGTAACTTCTTTTTCTTTGCTTAAAACACCATGACAACCGGGATCAAAACCTCCATGGCCCGCATCAATTACTACCTTGGAGATTTTGTGTGGAGGGTCCTGCCATGCGAATGTATTAAAAATAATTCCTAGGGTTAGAAAAGGAATAATTAGTAGATTTTTCATAAAATTGCAGCTCCAAATTTTCTGGTGAAAAATATAACCGTTTACCAACGTTTAACTATTGTTATAAAATTTAAATAAAAAATGTTAAATAGTTGCAAACCAATATTTTATAATACTTTTTTACCTAAAAATTTACATTAATTCAAATGGGTAAACAAAGTAGATTGCTACTTAGTTTGCCACAAATGCCTGACAATGAGATAATAATTACTCAAATATATCAGGCTTTATTTTTTAAGCGGGAGGGACTTCAGTCAAAAATTCTTACAATCCGCCTTTTAAAATTTATCTGTAAAGGATTTTGGTGATAATTGAATAAAGGTTACGATATCAATTTTATTTTGTACAAAAAAAACAAATATATTTTTAATCTAAAATTTGCCCATTTTCAATTAAAGGTAGTAGCTATTCTTTTCCTACTGGCAATTGGGGGAAATAGTCACCTTTTTGCACAGGACAACCCCAGGCCTGATTCTGTAAAAATCACCCAAACCTCCGATTCCACCCTGAATGTTTCTCTGGATTCAGCTTTGGTTAATAAAAGCCAGAAGGATTCCACCCAAAAAGAGGGTCCAATTGAAACTACCATTGATTATAATGCCGATACTGTGATTTATGACATGGTGAATTCAAAGGCTTATCTGTATAAAGATGCTAAAGTGACTTATGGGGAGATGAGTATTGAAGCTTACCATATTGTATTTGATATGCGTAACAATACCGTTTCTGCGAAAGGAATGGTAGATTCAACTGGTACAAAATTAGGGCTTCCGGTATTTACTCAGGCTGGGGAGACTTATAATGCCGAGGAAATGGATTATAATATAGAATCCGGGAAAGGTATAATTAAAAAGATTGTTACCCAGCAGGGAGATGGCTATGTGGTGAGTAAACGGGTAAAGAAAACACCGGCAAATGAGATGTATGCCAGAAGTAATATTTATACTACCTGCGCATATGAAGAACCTCATTATGGAATTAATACCAGTAAATTAAAAATTGTCCCCAATAAATATATCATTTCAGGTCCTTTCAATTTCGAATTGAATGGGGTGCCTACTCCTTTGGGATTTGGATTTGGTTTATTTCCCTTTTCCGAAGAACGAAGTGCCGGGCTCATTGTACCTACATGGGGTGAATCCAAAGAAAGAGGTTTTTATTTAAGAGACGGGGGGATTTTCCTGCCATTAGGAGAATATGTGAGTTTGAAAGTTCTAGGGCAAATTTATTCTTTGGGGGGATGGGGATTTTCTACCGATGCAGATTACAGAGTGAGGTATAAATTTAATGGGCGGTTTAATTTCAGTTACAATAATGTAAAAAGACAGCAGGATAACCTGGAAGTTAATGAGTCAACAGATTATTGGCTGAGATGGAGCCATTCCCCGGTTTCAAGGGGATCGAGCAGGTTTTCGGCCAATGTGAATGTAGGTTCATCCTCTTACAACCGGAATAACTCTTTCAATACTCAGGATTATATTTCCGCATCCTTTAATTCAAGTGTTTCTTATAGTAAAACTTTTGAGGGCACACCTTTTAATGCAGGGGCAAACATTAGAATTAACCAAAATGTTAACACACAGGTAACCAATCTTTTCCCTGAAGCCAACCTGGCAATGAGAAGGATTTATCCGCTAAAAGGTAAAAATTCCACAAAGAAAAATGTATTTACCCAGCTAAGCTTTGCATACTCTTTTAATGCCAAGGCCAGTGTGACGAATGAGGAACAATCTACAAGTTTTCCTTTTACGGTTTTAAATCCAATTGACAATTCCTTTGATATACCTGAGGAAGAAATAGAATTCGATGATGATGGAAATGCATTGCCCCCCGATTTTTTTAGCAATTTTAGCGAATTTCTGCAAAATGCTGAATTTGGGGCAGTGCACAGGATTCCAATATCCACAAACTTTACATTGTTGAAGTTTTTCCAATTTACCCCCAACCTGAACTATACCGAATATTGGTACGCCAAGAAGTATGATTATGAATTTTCAGAAGAGGAGAATGGAGTTTATGTAAGCGAAAAAGATGGATTTTCAAGAGCATTCGATTTTAATACCGGTATTGGGATGACTACGAGATTATATTCTTTCTTTTATCCAAAAATTGGTAAAGTAGAAGGAATCAGGCATATGATGACGCCAAATATCAGTTTTACTTACCGACCGGATTTGGGTGATCCAAGATGGGGATTTTATCAAAATGTACAAAGTGATTCTCTGGCAAGTAGTTACCGGACGGTTACAAGGTTTCAGGGTGCACAGTATGGTATTCCCGGACAGGGAAAAAGCAGTAGTTTGTCTTTTGGAATAGACAATCAGTTGGAAGCAAAAGTGAGGATGAAGCCAGACTCCACAGGGAAAGTAGAGAGTAAAAAGATTCCTGTGATACAGAGTTTTAGTATCAGAAGTGCTTATAACTTGGCTGTGGACTCATTTAACCTATCCAATATTACCATGAGTGCCAGGACCACCCTGTTTAAAAATGTTCCTTTCATCAGTGGATTTTCTATCAATGTGGCAGGTACAATCGATCCGTATACTTATGAATTATTAAGTGTAGATGAAAATACTGATGGTTCATTGAGTATCAGTCAAAAAAGAATCAATGAATTTGCCTGGAATACCGGAAATGGAGTAGGAAACCTGACCAATGCCTCCTTGGCTGTGTCCACCTCTTTTAGGCCTGATAAAAAGAAAAAAGAAGAAAAGAAAAATCTCACAGAAAGAGAAAAACAGGAACTGGAATTTATTGAAAATAACCCTACGTTATATGTAGATTTTAATATTCCCTGGTCTTTAAACCTGAGTTATAACCTTAGGTATGGAAAAGTAGGGTATAATGAATCTACTGTGGTGCAAACCATGAATATCATGGCCGAAGTCAAACTGACAGAGAAATGGAAAATTGGGGTAAGAACCGCTTATGACTTTGAATTACAGGGTTTTGGTTTTACCAGTATCAACCTGCACAGAGATCTACACTGCTGGCAAATGGCTTTAAGCTGGATTCCTTTTGGACCAAGACAATCCTACAATGTGGATATTAGTGTGAAATCAGCCATTCTCCAGGATTTAAAACTCAGCAAAAGAAATACCTGGTTTGACAGGTAAAATAGCCAGAGTCTTACCTAATGAAATCTACATCCATATTAGCGAGATTAACCAACTGATTCGCAGGAACTAAATTAGCATATAAATAAAGCTATTGCACTGGTTTATTCTATTATTCACTGACAGCCGCAATTAAAACACCTCCTCCGCTAATGATGATAATGTTTTTGACAATGTATTGTCCTACAAGCGTCAATCCAAAAGGAATATTGGTGAAAATCATTTCAGGGAAAAAGAACATTGGAGAAATAGTGCAAAACATATGAAGCAATAATAAAATCAGGGTAACTTTCATATATGCACCAATTAATAAGGCCAGCCCTATTGCACATTCCCCTAAAGCTAAAAGTAAAATAGAGACTTTTGCCGGAATCAGCCCAAAGGTTAATATGCTAATGGTGGAAGTGGCAAGGGTTTCAGCAGGACTCAAAGTGGGGAAGAATTTTAATGCCCCAAACCAAATAAAAACAATCCCAATGCTAATTCTTAAAGCAGCTAAACCATACCTTAATTTCAGATTTGAGTGGGACTCCATCTCTAATTGAATATGTTCTGTTTTGGTATTCATCTGAATGGTTTTAGTTATTTCAATTTCATATTTTATGTTTTTCTGGTTAGATTGGAAGTAGAGCCTTTCTATACCAGAATTATTTTTGAATTTAATAAACCCAGGAATTCTTCCTAAACTGATTATTTGAATTAGGGTTTTTAATATGTGAATGGCCAAAGTCTATTTTTCAATGAATTCAGGATTAATTTAATTTTCATTGGACTATTTTAATATACATTAGAAAGTTTTCCTGCGTTTTCCTGTTACTTTTAGAAATCAGGCAGAATTTGCTTTAAATGAACCTAATAATACCAATACCATTTTTTATAAAATCACCTTTACTGCTTTTTGTATTTTCTTACTTTGCTTCGGATCTATACAGGCGGATGTCGTGGTGGAAATTGACGGGAATGAAACAGAAACAATCAGCTTAAATCCCTATATAACCATTTGGGAAGACCCATCGGAAACTATCAGGCCTGATCAGTTATTTCACCTGAATAACCAAATTGAAAATTTTGAAGAGGAGTTAGGGATGGTTCAATGGGTGAAGTTTAAGATTAAAAATATCGGTAACCAGTCTCAGGAATTTAAAATCAACTTTTCTTTCACCGATTCTGTGCATTTTTATGGTTTTAATGAGCAAAAGGAATTGATTATTGAAAAAGTTACAGGAGACCTGATGCCAATTCCCTACAGAGATGTGGATAATGGAATGATGGCATTTATCGGGCTTAATTTGGCTAAATCTGCCGAAATTACCTGTTTTGTGAAAATAAAAAGTGTTTCAGGTATTTCCCACCAATTCAAAGCATTAACCCTGCAGACTATAAATTTATTTCCAGAGTCCGTTTTCCAGAAAAGGTTTGTAAAGGAAAAGGTGTTTCAGGCCTTTTTTTACGGAGCCTTGTTTATCATGCTTTTTTACAATTTTTTCATCTGGATTACCCTTTGGGATAAGAGTTATCTCTACTATATATTATTTTTATTTTTTCTCGCTACTTTTCTATTGGCCAATAGCGGATATCTGGCAGAAATCTGGTTATATAACCATCCAAGACCTGACCTTTATATCAGGTTTTTAACTCCACCCTTTATTCTCCTGTTTTTTATTCTTTTTGGTAGAAATTTTCACCAGGTTAATAGCAGCGATAAAAAGTTAAACAGCATAATATCCGGATTGCTTATTGGTAATTTGATTATTTTAATTTTAATGGTTGCCGGTTACTGGAAAATTGGGCGATCCTTTGTAATTATATTTTCTATCATAGGGCTTTCCTCCGTTCTTGGAATTTCAATTATAAAATTGAAAAAAGGCTTTACACCAGCTAGGTATTTTCTGGCAGGAAATGTTGTGTTTGTTTTGGCTGCTTTGGTTTATGCGGGGCAAAGGTTATTAATTATTTTTCCGAATCCATTTACGCAACATGCTTTACAAATTGGTGCAGTAATAGAAGTAGCCTTATTTTCACTAGGTCTGGCAGATAGAATTTCCATGATTAAAAAAGAATTAATTAAAAATACCATTGAAAAGGAAGCGCTGGAAAAAAAGAGAATAAAGGAACGCCAAGAACTAATAGAAGAGAAAAATATTGCTTTACTTAAATCAAACAATGAACTGGATACTTTTATTTACAGAACCTCTCACGATATAAAAGGCCCATTAGCCCGGCTTTTGGGACTGAGCCAATTGGCTCTGATGGAGGTGGAGAATGAGGAAGCACAAAAGTTTTTTAACTTGTTTCTTAAAGAATCTAATGAACTAAATTCTATTCTTTCCCGTCTTTCCGACTTGCATGAAATTAAAAAGAAAAAGATTGTTTCTGAAAGAATTTTGCTCAAGGATGCTTTGGAGGAAGTTAGTCAGAAATTTTCGCATAAATTGGATGAGGTAAATTTAGAGTATATCGATCTGGAAGAAATTGAATTTTATTCCGACAAGAAGCTTGTGGAGTTTATGCTCAGTAATCTTATGGATAATGCTATAAAATTTAAAAATATTTACACCAGCCGGCCAGAGATTAAAATAAAGGGGGGAAAGGCTGTGAAGCATGTTCAAATCGATTTTTTGGATAATGGGCTTGGCGTGGCCAATGAAATGAAAAAAAATCTCTTTTCTATGTTTATGAAGGGAACTGGCAATGGGGAAAATATAGGCCTGGGGCTTTACATGTCCCGGTTAGCCGCCCGGAAACTCAATGGTGATATTCGTTTTATCGAAAATGGGAGTAACCTGACTCACTTCCAAATTATCCTTCCCAGCCAGGAAAGTATCTAAATATCCATTCCTGTCCGAAAAATTAATATTATTAACAAATGATTACATGTTTTTGTTAACAATAGCAAAAGTATTATTGGTTTTATACTTAAAAGCATAACTTTCTAAAGAGTTTTTAAAATATTGCTACCTGAAATTTTTCAACTTTATCTTAGTTTAAAGTTGGAGACTAATTAGAATTTTAAAATAGAAGATAACAGGAGTGTTCGGATACCAGTGTTCAAAATTGAACTTTTAATTAAAAATGAAGTTGTAAATTTGAACTCTATTTCTGACTTCCTTCTCATACTTAACTGAAACATTAAGAAATGAATAAAATGAAGACAGGTTTCCAACAAAAAGAAAAGCTGGAAACCTTGGGAAAGCTCACTGCGGGATTAATTCATGAAATTACCAACCCAGCTACTATCGCACAAAAAAGTGCAGAATTACTAAAATTGCAATTGGTTAAGCTAAACGAACTTGCTCCGGAATTGGGAAAATATAATATTTCCAGCCAGACATTGGATAATGTATTTAAATATCTTGGTCCTGGAGATGAGATTGAAGAGGGCATGCCGGCCATTTCAATAGCCGAAAAATGCCAGTGGGAGGATGAAATCTGTGAATGGCTGGAGGAAAACGGGTTTGAGGATGGGTACGAAATGGCTGTCGATTTGGTAGATTGGGGAATTTCAGAAGAGGATTTAGAAGAATTAAAAGGTCTTATTCCTGACAACAGTATTCCCACTGTGTTAGAGTGGTACTCCGCAACTATTCAATCTCAAAAATTTACTTCAGATATCAACGAGGCTACTCATAGAATAAACCAGCTGGTTGGGTCGGTGAGGTATTATTCCCATATGGATAATGGAGATGAAAAGCATCCGGTGGATTTGAAGAAAAGCCTCGAAAATTCTATTCTGCTGTTAAGACACAAGTGGAAATTGAAAAATATTAAAATTCATACCTGCTTCTCTCCAAATTCGAATACTATTATCGGGTATGAAAGTGCCTTAAATCAGGTTTGGACTAACCTGATTGATAATGCCATTGATGCCCTTGATTTTGATGGTTTCCTTAAAGTAAAAACAGAATCATTGGAGAATGGGATAAGGATAAGTATTATTGATAGTGGTGCAGGAATTCCAAAGGAAATTCAACCTATGGTGTTTAATGAATTTTTTACAACCAAAGGTTTTGGGAAAGGAACTGGCCTGGGTTTGGATATTGTGAACCAGATTATCCAGCAGCATGATGGAAAAGTTTATGTAAATTCCCGTCCTGGCCACACAGAGTTTATTGTAGAATTACCCTTCAATTGATCCTCTTTGATCAATTCAGGATAGTCCAACCCTTTATTCTCCTATAAAAGGTTGGGCTTTTTATTTGCCCCTATCCAAAATACTCCTTTCCACAGACAAATAAATCCACTATATTTAGCTGTAGTAAGCTTATAAGGGAAACTACCCGTTTTTTACTTTTTTAATTTCATTCCTCACAATTTTTAATACTCACAATGATGCAATATCAAATAACCTCCTTTGCTTTCTTTCTCTTTTTCTCAGTTTTGGGAAATCTGTCACTTGCTCAAAAGCACTATATACAATGTGGATTATTAATTGATGGGAAGAGCAATACTGCTATGAAAGAGATGACCATCATTGTGGAAAAAAATAAGATTACAGGAGTGGAAAAAGGTTTTCAGGAAGGTGGGACGGATGATAGGGTAATTGACCTGAAAGATAAAACAGTTATGCCAGGTCTGATGGATATGCATGTGCATATAGAAAACGAAACCAGCAAAAACAGGTACATGGAAAGGTTTAATATGAATGAAGCAGATATTGCTTTCCGGTCAACGATTTATGCGAAAAGGACTTTGATGGCTGGTTTTACTACGGTGAGAGATTTGGGAGGAAGCGGAGTGAATATTGCCATGAGAAAAGCGGTGGATGCCGGCTATATTGAAGGGCCAAGAATTTATACCAGCGGGAAATCCATTGCCACTACCGGAGGGCATGCCGACCCTACCAATGGAGTGAAATTTGACCTGATGGGGGACCCAGGACCCAAGCAAGGTGTAATCAATGGGACTGATGAAGCAAGAAAGGCGGTAAGACAGCGGTATAAAAATGGTGCAGATGTGATTAAAATTACGGCTACAGGAGGTGTTTTAAGTGTCGCCAAAGATGGGCAAAGGCCCCAGTTTGCCGAAGAGGAAATTAGGGCAATTGTGGAAACCGCAAATGATTATGGAATGATCACCGCAGCTCATGCACATGGGGCAGAAGGAATGAAAAGAGCCGTGCTGGCAGGAATAACTTCAATAGAGCATGGTACTAAAATGACTGAAGAGGTAATGGATCTGATGATTGAGCATGGTACTTATTATGTCCCGACTATAACTGCAGGAAAATCTGTAGAGGAACTGGCTAAAATTCCCGGATATTATCCTGATATCATTGTTCCCAAGGCCTTGGAAATTGGACCTATGATTCAAACAACCTTTTCAAAAGCCTATAAACGCGGGGTTAAAATAGCCTTTGGAACTGATGCCGGGGTATTTCCTCATGGTGAAAACTGGAAGGAGTTTGGTTATATGGTGGAAGTAGGCATGCCTGCCATGGAGGCTATTCAGTCGGCTACCAGTGTGGCAGCGACAATGCTACAGGTAGAAGATAAGCTGGGGTCAATAGAAGTTGGAAAATTAGCAGATATTGTGGCAGTGGATGGCGATCCTTTAAAAGATATTCAGGTGATGGAAAAGGTTACTTTTGTGATGAAGGATGGCAGGATATTTAAAAATGAATAGAAGGAAGTTCTGGAAATTAAAAACGTGGCAGGAAAAATAAATTGAATTTTACTTGACTGATTGGTCTGTTTGTTTTTATATTTGTTGGAGTGATGCAAGTAGAAGAAAAAAAATCGATAAAGGACGTGCTCATTGAGGTGACTGCCCAATTATTAGAGCAGAAAGGTTATTATGGAACCGGTGTAGCAGAGATATTGGAAAAAGCGGGAATCAAAGGGAAGAAGGGAAGTATGTACCATCACTTTAAAACCAAGGACGAATTGGTGGTAGCTGCCATTAATCATGCAGGTAAAAGACAATTGAAAGATTGGGCCAGGGTGATGAGAAACCAGGAAACCGCTATCAAAGGGATTTCTGCCTTAATCGATAACCTGATTGATCGATTGATAAAAACTGAGTTTAGAAGTGCTTGTCCGGTTTCCCCGGTGGCTCTGGAAATTTCAAACCAGAATGAAGAAATTAGAAAAGCCTGCAGTAATGCAGCCAGAAAATGGGAAACAAGTCTGGCAACTTACCTGGAACTTAATGGAATAGATGAGGGAGAAAGGAGAGCAAAGGTTATTTTTAACTTGATAGAAGGTGCATTTTTACTTTCAAGAATCCATCATGATGTGGAAAACTGGGAAGCCATTAGAGAATCAGTTGAATTAATTCTGGATAGCTAAGGCTATTTTTTTAACCATAGACAGACCGATCGGTCAAATAATCATGAGAGCTAATTTCAAAAACTTACACTTTAAATGGATTGGAGGGGCAACCTGGGTAATGTATTACCAGGGATTGAGGATAGCTTGCGATCCTGTGTTGTGTCAAAAAGGAACACTTCAGGATTATGGATTCTTTAAATCCAAAAGAATAACGGCTCCTGAATTTGCAGAATACGATTTTAAAGACATCGATCTTTGGCTCATTACCCATGCACATGAGGATCATTTAGATGCTGAAGGATTAAAAAAAATTGAATCTGATGCTAAAATAATTACGCATAAAAATGCCCTCAAAAAGTTAAGCACCATTTCCCCATTGGATATAAAAAAATTGAAAAATGGCGAGAAAATGATCTTTCAGAAAGGTGAAATGGAAGTTGAAGTGGAGGCTATGCCAGCAGTTCATGGTGCTAATCTTTTTTCTTCTGTGCTGGCTGGAGGAGTAAATGGCTATTGGATTAATATTCAATATCAGTTTGAAAATACTAGTATTTATATTACTGGGGATACTATCCTCAATGAAAAAGTAAGGAATAAGCTAAAAAACAGAAAAGCAGATATTTTAATCCCCAACATGGGTGGTGTGCTGGGAAACCGTTTTGGAGGCCCTCTAACCCTTAATGCGGAAATGCTGGATGAATTGACAAAACTATTGAATCCTGCATTGGTATTTCCAGTGCATATCAATTCCTTCAAACATTATTCAGAGCCTGTGGATAAACTTAAATCACTGAAATTTAATGGATTAAAATTTTTGAAAGAAGGAGATTCTTATGCTTTCTCAGCCTGATTTAGGCTTCTTTTATTAAAAAAACAACCGCCACAGGTGGAAATGTTTCAATCTAAAAACTCATAAAAATGGAATTAACACAGGAATTAATTAAAAAACCAGAAAGTAAGTCAGTAATCAGGTTTCAGGATTGCGATCCCTATGGGCACCTGAATAATGCACGCTATCTAGATTATTTTGTGAATGCCAGGGAAGATCATCTCATCAAATACTATGACCTTGATCTTTTTAAAATGTCCAAGGAACAGGGGATTGGTTTTGTAGTCAGGCAAAATCAGATTTCCTATTTCCGTCCGGCCAATTTAATGGAAGAAGTGGTTATCCAAAGTGCTTTAATCGGTTTTAATGAAAGTACTGTAAAAGTAGAGATGCAGATGTTTAATAAAGACAAAACAGAGCTAAAGGCAGTCTTATGGGCGGATTATGTAGCCATAGATTTGCGAAGTGGAAAAAGATCAGTTTTTCCTGAAAAGATGCATAACCTTTTGGGATTGGTGAAAATTGAAAGCTTGAACGGGCAAAATGATTCTTTTGAAAGCAGGGTTTACCAAATCGCCAAAGCCTTAAAAAGAAATTAAATCCCTAACTTTATACAACTTCAACATTAAAATCCTGACCAGGTGGAAAAACCAATATGGTCAGGATTTTTCTTTTTGCAATAGACTTTTTGAATGGTTAAATTGAAACCATTACCTCATCAAAAAACAAAAATATGGCAAAAGGAAAAGGACGGGTAACCGGAATAGGAGGGATTTTTTTTAAATGCGAAAATCCCGATAAAATGAAAGAGTGGTACAACACTCAACTTGGTCTGAATACCGATCAATATGGGGCATTGTTTGAGTTTAGAAAAACCGAAAAACCAGATGAAAAGGCTTATTTGCAATGGAGCCCAATGGATGCATCTACAAAATATTATGAGCCTTCCAAAAAGGATTTTATGGTAAACTATCGGGTGGATAATATAGAAGATTTGCTGGAGCAGCTGGAAAAGGAGGGTGTACAAATAGTTGGCGAACTGGAAACCTTCGAATATGGTAAGTTTGCTCATATCATGGATCCGGAGGGAAACAAGATAGAACTTTGGGAACCGGTGGATAGTGTGTTTACCAAAATGTATGAAGGAAAAACTACCCATTAGTAACCTGGTAAATGCAATTGAAAAAATAATGAAAATATTTCTGCTAAAATTTTTTCTTTTAAAAATAAGGCTTTTATATTTGCACACCTTTTAACGGAAAAGGCAAAGCAGGAGTAGCTCAGCTGGTAGAGCATCACCTTGCCAAGGTGGGGGTCGCGAGTTCGAATCTCGTCTCCTGCTCAAATGAAGCCCAAAAGAATTTGGGTTTTCTTTTTTTTGAGAAGCTTTTGCCGGGATGGTGGAATTGGTAGACACGCAAGACTTAAAATCTTGTGTCCCTTGGGACGTGCGGGTTCAAGTCCCGCTCCTGGTACAAATAAAACCTTTCAGATTTCTGAAAGGTTTTTTTGTTTGCACAAAATTCAAAGTTCCTGATTGCAACAATCCTCAATTTTTTCAAGGAAATTATTTCCATTATTTCCGGTAATTTCCACTTGTTGGCACTTATTAAAGTGTGCAAATTCTACAATTTTTTCTGTTAAAGGTTTTACAATTTCATCTTCATCCAGGCCATTTTCAAAAACCAGGTTATCTAAATGAAGAGTTTTGGTTTTTCTATCGGCTTTAGGGTTTATTCTTCCAATAAATTCTGTTCCAAAGAGAATTGGAAGGGAAAAATAACCATAAACCCTTTTTTGTTCTGGCAGATAAATTTCAGTCTGGTAATTAAAATTGAATAAATTTTCAATCCTTTTTCGCTGGATAATGGCATTATCGAATGGGGAGAGGAAATGCAATTGTTTTTGCCTGATTTTTTTAGGCATATTATCCAGGCAGTCTTTGGTAGAATAATAGATGTATTTTGAGGCATCTTTTATTTGGATGGAAATAATCTCCCCGCTTTCCTCCAGCTTTTTTAAGGTGGCTTTGATTTTTGGCCTGATCCCTTTTCTTAAATAACAAAATTCTTTTTCTTCGGCCAGACCATGCGCATTGATAGTGTTAAGAATATGGTGTTCACAAAATTCTTCAGCAGTGGGTGTGGATATATCCAGATCATCGGGTAGTACACGCTCTGTGAGGTCATAAACTTTCTGGAATCCTTTTCGGGATTTGATCATGATTTTACCTTCCATAAACAGGTGATGGAGTGCCTTTTTAGCCGGTTTCCAGTCCCATGGTCCGGAATTATATCCTTCTGGGGTTTGGAAATCCTTCGCCTGAAGCGGTCCTTCCGCCTTAATTCGGTCCAGTACAAAGTCCATTAGCTTTTTTTCTTTCTTGAACCAGTAAGACTCTTTTTTTTCAATCTCCTTCATTTGTGGGAGACAGTAGCGAAAGGAACTCATGGGAAGAAAAGCTGCTGCATGGCTCCAGTATTCAAATACTTTCTTGTCTTTAACCTGTAAATCCTGTAAGAATTTAGGCGTATAATTTGGTAACCTGCTCCAAAGAGTATGGTGATGAGCCCTTTCCACCACAGAAATGGTGTCAATCTGGATATAACCTAAATGTTCTATGGCTTTTAGTGTTCCATTTTTCCCTCTTCCAAATGAGTGTTTCCTAATCAGTCCTTGTTGTGAAAGTGCTAATCGCCTGGCTTCTTCTGTTGATAAAGTGATCCGCATAGCATGATTTAATCCAAAAATTGCAAAAAATATTAAACAGGGTAAAAGAATCAGTGCCTTATTACCATGCTTGGTAGTCATCTATTAATTAACTATTTAATAGAAATAATCTAAAAAAAGTAACCTTGTACCACTGGTATATAAATTAGCAGAAGCAGCTTAAGCTTGATTATCAGTATGTTAACCAATGATATACCTTGCCTGCTTTGTGCAAATTTTACTAGTGCCAATTAGTGGAGAGGATTGAATATAACAATCCATGAGTAGAATGAAAAATCTTGTTCGAAAATTAATCGAAAAAACCTTACTGATGTGGAGTAGTCCGAAAGGGAAGGGCTGCAAAATCTTCCCCCATGTAAATATAGGTTTACCTCAGATTAATTTGAAATTTTTTTAATTAATCTTGAATGAATTTCATTATTATTTCAAGGAAGTGATTTAAACTTTTTCTATTTCCTGAAAAATGTTTTAAAAAAGCCTTCTCTGCGTTACTTTTTTCAACAATAGCGCTGCTATTCTTTTCAAAAAGTGTCTTGATAAGTCTCTTTTAATTTCATTTTCGGTTAAAAACAATAAGTTTGAATCACTTCAAGACTATAACTTTAAATTAAAAGCTTTTGCCTTTTCTGTTGCGATTTCGTAACCTGCATCAGCATGGCGAATTACACCCATTGCCGGATCGTTGTGTAAAACTCTTTTAATGCAATTTGCTGCCCTTTCAGTACCATCAGCCAGAATTACCATTCCGGCATGTTGGGAAAATCCCATTCCCACACCTCCACCATGATGAAACGAAACCCAGGTGGCTCCTCCGGCCGTGTTGGCCATTAGATTAAGCAAAGGCCAGTCGGAAACGGCATCACTTCCATCTTTCATGGCTTCTGTTTCCCTAAAAGGAGAGGCTACAGAGCCACAGTCGAGATGGTCTCGTCCAATCACAATTGGCGCTTTTACCTTTCCGGATTTTACCAGATCATTGAAAATCAACCCTGCTTTTTGTCTTTCTCCCAATCCCAGCCAGCAAATTCTACAGGGTAATCCCTGAAATGAAACCTTTTTTTGTGCTTCTTTTAACCAGTTAATCATGTGGGTGTTTTCGGGAAATGCGTCAATTAAAGCCTGATCAGTTTCGTAAATATCCGTTGGATCTCCTGACAATGCCGCCCAGCGGAAAGGTCCTTTTCCTTCGCAAAAAAGTGGACGAATATAAGCAGGAACAAATCCGGGGAAATCAAAAGCATTTTTCTCACCTCCTTGTCGGGCAAACTCTCTTAAATTGTTTCCATAATCAAAAGTTTTAGCGCCCCGTTTTTTTAGTTCCAGCATAAAGCCTACATGTCTTGCCATGCTTCTCAATGATTTTTCTTTATACTTTTTAGGAGAATCCTGTCTTAGGATTGCTGCTTCAGTTAAACTCAGTCCGTTAGGAATATAGCCATTTACCGGATCGTGGGCAGAGGTTTGGTCTGTGAGTATATCCGGTGTGATATTATCGGCAATTAGTTTTTCCAAAACATCCCCAATATCTCCTACCAAACCTACAGAAAGAGCTTCTCCTTTGTTCTTCGCTTCCAATACCCAGTTTTTGGCTTCTTCATAGGAAAAAGTCATCCTGTGGATATAATCAGATTCTATTCTTTTCTGAATTCTTGCAGGATCAATATCCACACCGAGAAATGTGGCTCCGGCCATGGTGGCAGCTAGAGGCTGTGCACCTCCCATACCTCCTAATCCTCCGGTAACCAGAAGCTTATGTTTTAGGTCTCCGTTGAAATGCTGCTGGCCACAGGCCACAAAAGTTTCGTATGTCCCTTGCAATATGCCCTGACTGCCAATATAAATCCAGCTACCTGCTGTCATTTGTCCATACATCATCAGGCCTCTTTCTTTTAATTTTTCAAAATGCTCCCAATTTGCCCAGTTGGGCACAAGGTTGCTGTTGGCAATTAACACTCTTGGTGCTTCCGGGTGAGTAGGTAGTATACCCACAGGTTTTCCAGATTGAATTAAAAGACTTTGATCATCCTCCAGCTTTAAGAGGCATTCGATTATTTTTTTAGCTGCTTCCACATTTCGGGCCGCCTGGCCTGTACCTCCATATACCACAAGTTCTTCCGGGTTTTCGGCTACGGCTTCATCCAGATTGTTTAAAAACATTCTGAGCGGAGCTTCAGTCTGCCAGGACTTGGCATGGAGTTTATTTCCTTTGGGAGCTTTGTAATGAGGATGACTGGCATATTTATCAATAAAGGTTGAATAGTTCATTGTATTCGCTATTTAAGTTAATATCGTGTTGTTTGGCTGTTGCTTCTGAAATTTCCACAAGTTTTTTTTGAGTGATGATCTGCCGGGCAATTTCTATATCATGGGCAAAAACCCGGTCTTCCTCAGCATGGTCAATTTTGCTTCTTACCGCTGCATGACAGGCCTCGAGCATTACCCCTGATTTAAGAGGTCTCCTGAAATCAAAAGCCTGTGCAGCGCATAGTAATTCTATGGCAAGAATTTTCTCCAGATTTTCAATTACCTGTAGCGCTTTTCTGCCGCTAATTGAACCCATACTTACATGATCTTCCTGACCCAAAGAAGTAGGTATACTGTCGGCACTTGCGGGGAAAGCAAGACTTTTATTTTCGCTCACCAAGGCAGCTGAAGTGTATTGTGGTAACATAAAACCAGAGTTTATTCCTGTATCTTTCATTAAAAGTTTTGGAAGCCCGGTTGTCTCCCCATCCAGAGATAAATAAGTCCTCCGGTCTGAAATATTCCCCAATTCACACGCGGCAATAGTGGCATAATCAAGCGGAAGTGCCAAAGGCTGGCCATGGAAATTTCCTCCGCTTATAGTGTGGTTGGCATTGAATATTACAGGATTGTCCGTGACGGAATTTAGTTCTATATGAAGTATTTCTTTCAAGTGTAGCCAGGCATTTCTGGAAGTGCCATGCACTTGTGGAATGCATCGCAGGGAATAAGGGTCCTGTACCCGGCTACAATCTTCATGGGATTTGAGAATCTCGGATTCTTCCAATAAACTACTGATTCTGTGGGCTACATGAATATTCCCCTTGTAAGGCCTAAGGGTATGCAGTTCAGGCTGAAAAGGTTTAATAGAACCAAGTAATGCTTCTATCATCATCGCACCAATGATATCGGCTGTGGCCAGACAATTGTGCAGCTTTTCCACAACTTTAACCCCATAAGCTGCAATGAATTGTGTCCCGTTTATTAACGCTAACCCTTCCTTTGGGCCCAGGGTAACTGGTTCTATGCCTTCTGTTTGAAATACCTCTGCTGTTTCTTTTATTTCTCCTTTGTAGCTCACTTTTCCCAGCCCAATGAGCGGTAAAAAAAGATGGGCCAATGGAGCCAAATCTCCTGAAGCTCCAACAGAACCTTGTGAAGGTACCACAGGAATAATGTCCTGTTGAATATGCCATAGAATTCTTTCAAGGGTAGAAAGCCGGATGCCTGAAAATCCCTGGGAAAGTGCCTGAACTTTAAGCACCAGCATTAGTTTGGCGATTTCCCTGGGAATAGGCTCTCCAACACCCACACTATGACTTCTTAGAATGTTGTCCTGTAATTTTTGAGTATTTTCTTTGGAAATTATAGTAGTGCAAAGTGGGCCAAAGCCTGTATTTATGCCATAAACAGTTTTCTTTTTTTCCACAATTTGGTTAACTGCATCCTGGCTTTGGGTAATTTTTTCGATTGTTGCTTTTTCGAAAATTCCCTCGGTTTTATCCTGAACTAAATCAAGCGCAAATCCCACAGAAAGTTGGGCTTTCCCATAGGAAAATTGCTTTGGATGGGCATCCATAATTTTTGACTTTTTGTAGTAATAAATGGTTAAGGTATTCCCGGCAATTTAATCAAAAAATGTAAAAAAACAGGCAGGATTTTATTTAATAATTGGAAGGGAAATGTTAGAAACTTTTATATTTGCCGCTCCAAAAATGAATGGCATTTTTGATCGAAATTTCAAATTCAGCAAAAACAAAAAAATATGAGAACCTGGTTTCTGTGCAAGATAAAATACGAAAAAGAAGATGATAAAGGACGCCTGAATAAAGTAACAGAGGCTTATTTGCTTGATGCCCTTACTTTTACAGAGGCTGAGGCCAGGATATATGAGCAGTTGGGTAGTGTGATCAGGGGTGAATTTATGGTAACAAATATTGGAAAAAGCAAATACGTAGATATTTTCCAGTATGATGATATTGATACCTGGTTTCATTGCAAGGTGGTGTATGTCACTGCCGATGAAAAAACCGGAAAGGAAAAGAAAGTCACTAATTTGATGTTGGTTTCTGCCCACAATGTGAAAGAGGCTTATGAGAGGTTACAGGATAACCTGAAAACCATGTTGGTGCCTTATGAAATTACGGCCATTAACCAGAGCCCAATTGTTGAGATTTTTCCCTATGATGGTGAACTAGAGCAAGAAATTCCGGAAAACCTTAAGCCTCTTTCAGAAGTTCAGGAAGAACAAATTGAATCTGAAGAGGAAGAAATCGAAGAGGAAAATTTATAATTATAAGGGAGGTTATAAACCTCCCTCATCCCTTTTTTTCTTAATCAAAAGTGATTTTCCACATTTTTTTGAATTGATAAGTCCCATCTGAGGAAAAAGCTTCCACTTTTATCACCCCTTTAAAATTACCTTCATAAAGTCTGTCATAGTTAATGATTACAGTTCCACTGGCTGTGGAGTAATTGTGTGTTGTTATTCCAGACTCAAAATTGCCTGTGCCATTACCATTCATAGAAATAGGTAAAAAATGGTTGGCAACATGGTAAGAATCAAAATTCCTGGCATCCGCTTCAGCAGCAAGAGCCATGGCTACGGTGACAGGTCCTTCCGAAAGATTAGGATCAACAGTTACTGCTGTTGTTTGAAAAAATGGCATACAATGGTTCATGTTCTGGCGGTCATCAGTTCTGTAAAGCGGGTAGAACAGTACATTATGGGTTTCGTTGACATAAACTTTAGAAAGAAGGAAATTATCAAAACCGTTTTCCTTCATTCTTGTATTGGTGGCTTGTATCTGGCTTTTCAGTGCTCCTTCTGGTTGTGCTTTTAAATAATCTGAAATATGGCTACTCCTAAGTTCACTCCCGGTCAGTTCAGCAAATTGTTTAACAAAGTTTTCAGTTTTGGAAATCTGGACTTCTTCGTAAGGATAATTGTCCCAGGGGTCCTCTATTTCATTTAATTCCGGCTCCTCCTGGTGGCAGGAAATCAAAAAACAACTTAAGAAAAAACTGAAAATGGTTAATGGGTATAGAGTTTTCATTGAAAGTGGATTTTGTGAAAAATAAATAGTTGGATATAAATGGCTGTAAATACAGAATAAAATAGCATTATTATCGGAAATTTGTGGTATTAATAATAAAATGTTGGTTGAGGGTTGAAGAAAAGCTGTTTTTATTTGTTTGTATGAAAAAAAATTCCGATAATGGTTGTTACGTGTAGTTTATGTTAATAGTTTTGAAGGATTTGTGATGTTTTGTTCTAAATTATTGATTTTTTCGTATTTCAAATTGATTCTACTTTTTTTAATCAGAATACTCAGGATTCAATGAAATTTTTTACTAAAGCAATAATTTTTTTCTTCATTGCTGTTCTTTTCTTAAACCAGTCGGGAAATGCTCAATATAGTTTTGGATTAAAGTTTGGACCCAATATGAGCACCATAGTAAACCATTCCGAAGTGCCTGGAATTATTTATTATTCCTATCCGAATACCAGTTATTCATTGAAGTTGGGGATGCATTTTGGTGGTTATGCCAGATATCAAAAAGAAAATTCCAAATTTAGAATACAGGCAGAATATTTATACAATATGAAAGGGTATGTATCTTCAAGTAAAAGTGGCAATTATAGCAATTATAATAATTCAATTGGTCTAGAGCCCCCTAAACTTCCTGATCCATCAGGATCAAACTCAACTTTTTCAAGTACAAGCACAGAGCATCTTCATTACTTTAGTATTCCACTTTATTTTTATTATATGCCTAATAAATTTGGATTTGGATTAGGTCCGGAGTTTAGTTTGTTGGGTAATTATTTGAGCGATTATCAAGGTGAATTTATTGATTTTGCCCTTAATGGAGCAGTGATTTATAAAGTTAATCAAAAAGTAGAATTGAACCTGATAGGCAACTATGGACTGCATAATACAAGCGGTGGGATGTATGTAGATAACAGGAATATTAATTTCCAGTTTTCAATTGCTTATCAGATGATTAACCTCAAGAAAAAAGCTCTGCCAGACTAACTGACAAAGCTTTTGGGGGATTGCGTTAAATATATTTATTCAACCAGGAATCTCATTTCCCAGAATTTTCAAGTTTGGCGTATACGATCCCTGATTTTTTTGCTTCGTGTAAAGCATTGTAAAATTCAACTACCATCAGCGATTGTTCTACATTATTGAAATTCAAATCTCTTCTGGATAGAAAATCAGCCACTTCTTCCTTAAATTCTTTCTTTATTTGAGGCAATAATTCCTCCTTAAAATCAATCAATGGTACAAATCCCTTTTCATTGAATACATAATAATCGAAGTATTTGCAAAGGGAATTGTATCGGGTGGCAAACTCCTCATCTTTTAAAATGGGAATAGAACTTTTCTTTTTTGGTCTTCTCAAAATACTCATTTCCCCAACTTTCAGTATTTCAAAAAAACAGGCTCCGTTCGTTTTTTCCTCCGGGTAATAATCGATAGAAACAAAATTGCGCTCAATGTTTACCAAATGATCGAAGAAACTAAATCCAGACAGGTTTTTGGAAGTAAATACTTTTAACTGACCATTTCCCACTTTCAGACTGATAATTTCCAAATCATAATCATAGTAAATTTCCCCTTCAATTTCTACTCCATTATGATACTCAATTATCCCTTTAAACCAGGTGATTTTATTTCCCTTTGAGGCGGCACTTAAACTTAAAAATGTACTCACTAACAGGCACAGCGTGATTGCAAAAACTTTCATTAAAAATTTCAGATTAATTGTTGAAAAAGATGATTAAAAAAGGTCTTAATTGGTAATTATGGCTTGGGATAAGTTTAATTTGGTGTAATCCAAATCAATTTGTAGTGAGTTGTAATAATCAATAAGTAATACCAGATGTCCGGTCAGTTTTAAGTTAAGGTTGTGTTGATCTACGAATGAGATTAACTCTTTATTTTGCTTGTTTAATTTTGGGTATAAATAATCTTTGAATTCGGATAGCTCAATATATTCCCCATTATAATAGGTGAAGTAATCGAAGCAGGCATTGTACTTTGAGAAATAAGGATTGTCGTGATTGAGTACTAATTTGAAGTTGATATGCTTTTTCTCTTTTCTAAAAATGGGAAGAGAACCATCCAATACAAGTTCAAAAAATTGATTGCTTTTTCGTTTATTTTGCTGGTTACCAGAAATGGATAAATAAGTTCGAGATACCCTCAAAATTTCATCGAAAAACTGAAAATAGGTGACTACATGGGAAGAATAAGCCCTGGTAGTGCCTTCCAGTTTCACCATTATAAGTTCTCTTTCATGATCGTAGCTCAAATTGCCTTCAATCATCTCATTGTTGTTGAGTACTACAACTCCTTTATTCCATCTTAATTTATCCTTAGCCATTGAAATGGTAATGAAAAATAGGAGGATGGAAAAAATAAGAGTTGCCTTTTTCATGGATATGGTGTTTAATTGTGATGATTTGTGTATACAACTTAGCAACTATTAACAACCACAAATTAGGGGATGTAAGGATAGGCAGGCATCAGGAAGATTTTAAAGAAAACACCACAACATTGAACATTAAAATTTATAAGGAGGAAACACCTGCATAGGAATAATACAATAAATTATTAGTAATGTTAAAATGAAATTTAAAATAATTTTAATGTTGTATTAGTTTGGTATGTCTGTATAAAATGAAATAATATTTGTTAAATACATTTTTTTCAGAATAAAGTTCTAAGTTAGATTGAGAGGCTTATCAGGATTAAAATATAATCCTTGTTTTCTTAAAAATTTGGCCTGTTTTTTAGGAAAGAATTAAGGAATCGGGGTCTGATTGGCCTAATATTTTGATTTTTTATTAATACAAAATTAGCATTGATCTGAATAAAGGCAGTCAGGTAATTTTTTTGTTTTTTTTTGAAAATAATTTATTTTTTGCCCTAACTTATCCTCCTTTTCACGTGTTCTTTTCCTGAAACCTCTGAATAATATTTGATTCAATCATGAATGCAATTCAAGCCAGTTTAATTAAGTCCTATTTAAAAATTTTAGAAACATGCTCACCTGATTGGTCGGCAAAGCGTGTTTACAGTTTAATGTCCAATCCAAGAAAATTGGGGTTCAAACCCAATGAATCTCAAATTGTAGAAAAAGCTACAAAAGGGGTTTTTAATTTCAATGGTACCGACATTAAAACCTACAAGTGGGGGACAGGGAAAAAGAAGGCATTGGTCATCCATGGCTGGGAAGGAAAAGCGGCCAATTTTGGTGGTATTATCGAGGTGTTATTAAAAGATGATTTTACTATTGAGGGCTTTGATGGACCTGGACACGGTCTGAGTCCCAAAGTCTCTATTACCATGTTTGACTATTGCCAGCTGGTGTTGGAGTTCATGCAAAACAATCATTATGATCTGGTCATTACCCATTCTTTTGGAAGTGTGGCCTTGGTTTATTCCCTAAATCAAAATCCGAAACTGGAAATTGAGAAACTTTTTATGATTACCACCCCCGACAGTTTTGAAGAGCGGGTGGATCATGTGGTGCAAATGGTTGGACTATCAGGCAAAACAAAGGATGGAATTCTTAATCTTGTCAAAAAAACTACTGGATTTGAATCGGATGACCTGGTTTTGAGCAAGGTATGTCCTTCGATCAATAATGTAGGAAAAGTACAAATAATTCAAGGTAAGCAAGACAGAATAATTGGAATAGACCAGGCAAGGAAAGTTGCCGCAAATTGGGATAAAGCGTCTATCATTGAATTAGAAAAGGCAGGCCATTATAAAATCCTTTGGGACGAAAGGACATACCAGGCTCTTCAGCAATTCCTTGCTTAACAACTGAAAATTATTAAACTCTACACTTTTTTGAAAAAATAATTTTTCATTGTCTACTGGTTATTTTTACCAAATGCTTCTATCAGCCAGCCGTCCGCTTTTTATGCGTTGCGTAAAACTGCTGTGC
Source organism: Flexithrix dorotheae DSM 6795 (assembly GCF_000379765.1). Taxonomy (GTDB): domain Bacteria; phylum Bacteroidota; class Bacteroidia; order Cytophagales; family Flammeovirgaceae; genus Flexithrix; species Flexithrix dorotheae. The sequence continues at coordinate 402,246 of NZ_KB903465.1, read as the reverse complement.
ACCTCAAAAACATATTGTTCTGGGTAAAAACAAAGGCATATAAAAGCGTATTTTATATTTTCAACTTAATTTATTGAAAATATGGTGCTATAAAACGGCAATTCAGTTCAAGTAAAAATCAGTAGATGTGTATTAATTTGTAATGCCTGAATGATCCGAAAAAATGTTGCTTTTTAGTTGAATTTTGACTCCCATTTGGGCGAAATTCAAATTTAATTTACACGACTATTTTTAAATTGAAAATGAAAAAAGAAAAATTACCACACTTCAGAATTGTCTTTACAATTCCCCTCTTATGCTTTTTTACATTTACTTCTTTTGCCCAAAATCTACTTCCTTTCGATCAATGGAAATACATCCAAATTGATGACAATAAAGGGAAATGGGGTGATTTTACCAAACCAGAATGGCTGAGGTATTTCGGGTTGAGTATTGGCGATGTGAATGGTGATGGACAGAAAGATGTGGTATCCGGCAGGTACTATTATCAAAACCCAGGAGGAAATATGGAAGGGGAGTGGGGAAAGGCAGATTTTGGAGTAAATGTAGATGGGTTTGTAATTATGGATGTAGATGGTGACGAATATGCCGATGTGATTGCCCAGGCCCTTCCCGATGTTTTCTGGCTGGAAGCTAAAGACAAAGCAGGTACTCAATGGAATGTTATAAAAATTGCTCAGGTTCCTGCCACATCCCATACCAATAGCCAGGGTTTCAGAACTGCACAAATTGTGGCTGGAGGAAAAGAGGAAGTCTTGATTGCCGGAAATGGGAATGTCTATTGTATTGAAGTAGGTAAAAACCCTGAAAAAGGAAAATGGAAAACTACGCTAATAGGAGAAAATTCTTCAGATGAAGGTATTGGTGCAGGGGATATTGATGGAGATGGAGATATTGATATTGCTGGAGGAAGAAGGCCGGAAGGTGGAGATGAACCCATGATTGTGGTATGGTGGGAAAACCCCGGAGATGGTACTGAAAAATGGAAAGCTACTGAACTGGGAAAAGGAAATCACCCGATTGACAGGGTAGAAGTGGCCGATATTGACGGAGATAATAAAGCCGATGTGATTATTGCGGAAGAAAGATGGCCGGGAAATGAACCAGACGGAAATCTTTTCTGGTACCGGCAGCCTGAAGATTCTTCAAAAGAATGGATAAGGAATTGGGTGGTGACTCAGTATTCCATGAATAATCTGGCGGTAAAAGACCTGGATAATGATGGGGATTTTGACCTCATTACCAATGAACACAAAGGCCCAAGGCTGGAATTACAGGCATGGGAAAATGATGGGAAAGGTAATTTTACCAAACATATTCTTGACACCGGAAAAGAGGGCCATTTGGGAACGATGATGGATGATCTGGATGGAGATGGAGATTTAGATATTGTCAGTGCCGGATGGGACAACTACAAATTTATGCATGTGTGGAGAAATAAAGCGATTGAAAAGCCAATCGTAAAATGGAAACATCTTTCTACCATCAATCAGGATTTGCCCCTGCCATTGCCAGGAAGACAACAAACGGCTTCCCTGATTATTGATGTGGATAATAATGGTGCACAGGATTTTATGATTACTGACAGAACCATGGCGCCTTCAGTGGCCCTTTTAAGATATGAAAAAGGGGAGTGGAAAAAGTATATCATTGAGGATAAACCACTGTTTATTGAAGCTGGTTCCGCCACTTACGATATAGATGGCGATGGTGATCTGGATGCTGTTTTTGCAGGAGAAAGCAGAAGTAATAATGTTTGGTGGTGGGAGAACCCTTATCCAAATCTCAATCCTGACCAACCGTGGGAAAGACATATTATAAAAGATACAGGTAAGAATAAGCATCACGACCAAATGTTTGGTGATTTTGACGGAGATGGAAAAGCTGAACTGGCATTCTGGAACCAGACTGCAGGGGCGCTGATGGTTGCCGAAATCCCCGAAAATCCTAGAAAGGCAAAGTCCTGGGAATACAAGCCTATTTATACTTACAGTGATGACAGCCAGATGGAACAATTGGGTCAGGAAGGCTATCCGAATTGGAAGGGAATAAATGAGCATGAAGGATTGGCAAAGGCCGATATCAATGAGGATGGAATTATTGATATTGTTGGTGGAGGACGATATTTCACCTGGAATGGCACCGAATATGTAGAAAACCTGGTGGACCCAAGCTATAGTTTTACAAGATCTGGAGCAGGACAGTTTATAGAAGGTGGTCGGCCGGAAGTATTGTTAGTGGCCGGAGATGGAAAAGCTGCCTTAAGATTATACGAGTGGAAAGATGGCACCTGGTATGGCAAAACTTTGATTACCGAATTAGACAATGGGCATACTTTAGAAACTTTTGATTTTAATAATGATGGCCATTTGGATATTTTCTGTGCCGAAATGCGATTTGGAGAAGGAAACCCGGGTTCAAGAGTAAGAATTTTGATAGGAGATGGAAAAGGAAATTTTGAAGAAACAATGGTTGCCACAGGATTTGGAGTGCACGAAGGCAAAATTGCCGATCTGGATGGAGATGGAGATTATGATGTATTAGGCAAGCCCTACAGCTGGAAAACTCCAAGAATTGATTTGTGGATTAATGAGGGGAAGGAGTGATTTCAGTTCTATAGTATTTTTGTAATTTATTGATAATCAATAAAAAAGCGAGAGAATTTAATTCCCTCGCTTTTTTTATTAATTCATTTTTCTTTTATAATAATGTAGTTCATAACTCTTTTTCCCGTAAATAAATAAGGTTTCTCCAGATTCAGAAGGGTTTATTATCTTTTCAATATCATACATTGGTTTATCTTCTGTGATCGCATATTTTATAAAGTTCCCATTTGGGTTCCCATATAAGCAGCTTTTGAAAAGACTGGAATTGATGAATAAATACACATTAACTAGTCCGAAACTTTTTCCATTGCTTAATCCTTTAGCAAATTCTGTAAATTTGTCTTCCTTCTGATTAAGAATTTCGCCAGTTTTCGATATTGACATGGTTAATATATCTGCCGAAAAAATAGCCTTTGAAAGATTAAATTTACTTTTTGTAGTTACTAAACCTAATTGAAGATTTATTTTATCTTTTTCTTTATTAAGGATTAAGTTATGGGCTAAAAAATGGGGGAATTTAGGATCTAAAAGGGATACCGGTTTTGGAATTCTTTTATCCCATTTTAGTTTTCCATCATATGAATAACAATTAATGAATATTTCATTAAAAAACATTTTGCTGCCTTGCCCTACTGCTTCCTTTTCTCCAAGTAATCCGAAAATAAGTATTTCCCCGGTAGTCTTATCAACATAAAGTTCACTATAAGCCCCAACATTTGCCAATTGCTTTACCGAAGTATCACCCGATCCAGAAGTATAAGCAAAAGATTGGATATCTTGTTGGATTGAAGAAGTTTTTGAATCATTTAGGTTTAAAATTCTATTTGATGATGGAAGTATGAAAGTTTCCCCAAATGGTAGATCAATTTTGGTTTGTTTTGTGGTATTTCCTTTAAAGTCAAGGCTTAGAATATGATACAACGCACTCCCTTTTTTCTGAGACTTTGGTAATTCTTGACTTACCATTATTAACTGATCATTATAAATTTCCTTGAAATACCAATAGGAAGAAATTTTAGGATTTTCTAATTCAGGTAATTTTAGAGTATTCACCTGCATTTTTTTATTCTTGACATCAATATACGCCAACAAGGTTTGTCCTTTTTTCTCATTGATCAAACCAAAATTATAATAATGGTCAGAGCTCCCAATTATATATAACTTGTCATTGTAAAGGAAAATATGCTGTATTACTTCAAATATTTTCTTATATTTTTCAATTACATATTCTTCTTCTATTTTTCCATCATTACTGATTTTGGTGATAGCAATCCGGTTCTTTAGTTGCTCTGGAAGATCTTCTACCAAGTAAAAAAAATCACCTTTTTCGTTAGATAATAAATCTGGTGGAGCATTATATCCTTGTGGCCCTTGAAATGACTTTTGTCCTTTCCCTTCAATTTTTAATTCCCATTTAAGGTTTAAATCTTTATCATACCGTCTGAGAATATGTTGTGCTTTTTTATAAAGACCAGCCGTATTTGTTTGAAGTATGAAACCATTTTCTCCAAAATCAATACTATTATCTAGTTCTTCGCCTTTTTCAAGTTTAATAGGAACTATCTTATCCTGGGAAAATAAAAATGCGGGTTGAATGAATAAAAATAAAATTAATAGAATGTTTTTCATGGATATGTGAATTTTTTTGAGGTAAAGTTATTTCTCATAGCATAAAATATTTTATCTATTTAAGTATGTTAACAAAATAAAAACGATATGTGTATGCGAAGTTTTTCTGAGGATTCCCCAATTAAATTTGGAGAGTCCTTTTTTATTTTTAGCTTAATCCAATAATTGCAACTTTAGCTAAGGAATTGAAAGATAAAATGAATATGAACCAATTTAACCTCCCTAAACCTCCTCAAACATTTTCTGCACTTGAAAAAAAATGTGAGGAAATCGGTTTTACCATGCCTTCAGATAGTGAAGTGGGTGCTTTGCTCCGCACTTTAGTGGCTTCCAAACCAAGTGGGAATATCTTGGAACTGGGAACGGGAATTGGCTTGTCTTTATCATGGATGGCAGATGGTTTGGATCAGAATTCCCAACTGACTTCTGTGGATAATGATCCGAAGTTAATCAATATTGTCAATGAATTTTTTGGGGAGGACAGTCGCATCAATATTATTTGTGGAGACGGAGCTGAGTGGATACAAAAGCATCAATCAGAAAAATTTGATTTAATATTTTCCGATGCCTGGCCTGGAAAGTATTCGGAATTGGATGAGGTTTTGGCAATGGTGAAAACAGGTGGATTTTATATAATTGATGACATGAAACCTCACCCAAACTGGCCGGAAGGACATGCCGAAAAAGCAGCTAATTTGATGCAAAAACTGGAGTCATTACCCAATTTTGTCATTACTCAAATGGACTGGTCCACCGGAGTGGTAGTGGCTACAAAAACCAAAGTATAACAGCTTAAAGTAAATGGTAAGGATGTTGACCTGAATTGCTTTTGCAATTGAAGAAATAATGTGGATATTCAAAATCAATCCTTCAACTCATACCACTCAATATTTTCCAAATTCTTTCTTCTACCTTGTTTTTGGGGTGCATAATTTTTGGCCAGGTAATCCAGAATTAACGGCTCATTTGGACCTAAATCCCAAAGTTTCTGGGTATTCTGCATCCAGCGAATCATACTTTCCCAACCAGCTCTGGTTGCTCTGTTTTGGGTAATCAGTTTGGCTGAGTGGCAGGCAGTACAATTGGTTTTTACCAGCTGGTAATTTTCATCGGCAATCAGGCCAGTTGCTGCATCCTTTCCATCAACAATGGCATCCTGGGCAGCCTCCAAGACTTTTGGAGTATTTTCTGCAAGTTGGGGGGAGACAGGATCAGCCATTTCCGGAGAAGAGAAGTCTACATGGGAATAAATCATAACTCCTCCGGGAATTAAAAAAAGGGCTACCAAAAAAAGGATAAGACTGAAACCCAGTCCATTAAGTAATTTTCTTATATGTTTTAAACTTTCGTCACTCATTTGGATTACAAACAAAAAAAGGCCTTTGAATCGGCCTAAATTACAAAAGTTTTTAAAAGAATTGGTTTTAAATTGTTATTCTTTCAAAGCCTTTTGAATACAAAATATCGTGGCAAGGAATAATCCTCCATCAGGATAACTGAGAGAAATTGCAGCAGCAATCTTTTTAGTGGGTTTATGAATTTATACAGGCTTTTATCTAATCTGTGAAAGAATGAGCACTGAGTTTAAAGATCATCATCAAACTCAATCTTATTGAGTATAAGCCCTGAAGATGGCGCAATATTGTTTAGTGGATCTTCTATTTTCTCTGTGAGGGAATACCTGATGTAATCCATATCAAATTTCCCTTTACCCAGGTTGATGAGCGCACCCACCATCAGCCGGACCTGATGACGCATAAAACCCTTTCCTATTACCTTATAAAGGAAGCTTTTTTCCGGAAAAAAATTAGCCGTGTAAACATCATTTTCCAGAATTCTACTGTATTTGATCTCCCTGTTGAACATGGTGTTTTCTTTGGGTTTGTAGCAGTAGTTTTGGAAATTGTGCAATCCCTCAAAAAGCCGGGCCCCTTCTTCCATTAGCCCAATATCCAGCTTTTCGGAAATATAGGTCATAAACGGAGCACTAAAAGGATGATTTTTTTCACCAAAAGAAAACAGGTAAATATATTCCTTGTATTTGGGGCTGTTGATGATATTAAAAGAGCGGTCAACTTCCTTTATGCCTGTGGCCCTGATATCCTGTGGAAGATTTTCATTAAATGCCTTAAAAAATAATTCGGTATCAATTGGTGCCTTCAGAAATAATTCAAAAGCTGCATTATTGGCCGAAACTTTGGCATCCGTTCTGGCAGAGCCAAGTACTTTAAAATCCTCATGTTCCAGTACAAACCTGACCGTTTTCTCAACCATTTTTTGGACGGTCTTTACATCTGGCTGTTTTTGCCAGCCGTGATACCTAAACCCCAGATACTGGAGCTGAATGAGGTAATAATATTTTTTCATGTCATAAAAAAAGAAGGTGGGCAAAATTAATTATATTTTGATTTGCCGCAACTTCTTCGACCGAATCCGCCTGAAAAAATAGTCTTTTATAACAAAATAGAATGGTTTTTACCCAACAGGACCTTTTAAATCCCTTTACAGCAAGGTCTTAGGTAAAGACTTTGTGTAAATCAGCTTTTTGAAGTTTTAGAGCCAAAGAGTTACCAAAATACAGATCCTGGTAATTTGTATATTGGGAAATAACTATTCATAAGGAGATTGCTAAAGATCAGTCCTCAGACTTTCAAACCATGGAACAGCTTCAATCACCATATCAACAGAAGCAGCACTATGAGATTTATCACCAACCTGAATAAAAGTCACATCCGCACCATTTTTACTCATTACCTCTGCGGTTTGCTGAGAATCTTCTATAGGGATATACTGGTCACCAGAAGAATGGTATAACCGTACAGGTGCATTGGGTTTCCAGTCCTGGACACTATTGGCCCTGAAGGCATTGATCATTTCGGTTTCCGTTCTGTTTTTTAAGCCGTCAACAAAAGTGGACTGGAAATAAACAGATAGAGTATCGGAAAGCGCAGCATTTACTTCAGCGAATCCACTTGAACCATCCAGTAAATCGGGAATTTGGCTGGCATATGGCTCCTGAAAATAATAATCCATCGATTTTCCAAAACCATTGACTTCATTAAAGGAATAAACAATTAGGCTTAAAAATCCGGGAGCGGTAAAAATTCCCCTGTTGATCACGTCATCCATCACAAATTCTATATTATAAGATCCTGCACCAGCGGCTACAGCTGTAATGTCCCAGTTTAAAGCAGGATCACTTTCAATGGCCTGTTGGGTGGCTATCGTGATAAAACCTCCCTGAGAATAGCCAAGAAGAAAAAGCTGATCGTTCAATTCAATGTCTTTTCCCCTCAAAAATTCCCTTCCCGCATGCATCATATCTATTGCGACCTGGCTGTTGGCTTCTTTGTTGTAATAATGCTGCACCATGTCTTTTGTTTCCCCAAATCCAATCATATCGGGTAATACGGTAGCATATCCGGCTGCCGCAAATAGTTCGAAAGCATAAAATGGATTGGCCTCGGAAGGGGCTTCATCATCACCAAATATGGTTCCTCTGTGGGCACTTAAAAAAGGAATAGCACCACTTACATTTGTAGGAATGGAAATCACTCCGGAGGCTATTACTTCCTGGCCTCCGACTGTGGTTTTATATTTTAATCTGTAAATCTCGATATCATTTCTAATGATATCAGTAAAACTGCCATAACCTCCTAAACCAGCAAGGGTTTTAAGAAAGCTTTCATTGTACTCCGATTTAAGGGAGGACTCTACCAGAAATTTATTTTCAACCGGAACTTCCGGTTCGGGATCTTCCGAACAACTCCAAAAAAGGGCTGCCAGCAAGAAAATGGACCAATTGATTTTTAGAAAAGGTATACCGGAAAGAGATGATAAAATTTTTTTCATTACTACATCATTAATTTTGAATCTAAATTGCTGTGGGAATAGCTGATTTTCAACTTATTTCTTTTGCTGAAGGTTTAATTTAAGTTCCCTTTTTTGTAAAACTCGGCAAGTTGAAGGAAAAATTGATTTTATTTCCTAAAAATCTATTTGTCCTAAATTAATACATCACTGTTTTAAACTTCCCTAATCAATTTGCATATTATTCCCCAAATTAAGAGAAAAATAAAACTGCATCTAAAACCTCAAGGCTGTATTCCCGTAAATGGAAGTGATTTTTTGAAAGGATTGTTTGTTTTTTATCCCTGATTAAAGCCGTTTATTTCAATTATTTTTTGATTATAAAACAGTACTTTGTAATACCTAATACTGTTGCTAAATTACAAATTATTAGCGGAAAAAGAGGCAGCTTTTATTTTCTTGCCAATTCATTTCAAAAACTGAAACTATACCCAACTAATTGAATTATGATTAAAAACTATCTGCTCATTACTTTCAGAAGTTTGTGGAAAAATAAACTTTTTGTTTTAATCAATATTTTCGGACTGGCAACTTCTTTAGCCTGTTGTATTCTGGCTTATCTTAATTATGATTTCGATAGAAATTTTAATGCCTTTCATGAAAATGCGGCCCATATATTTAAAGTAAATGCTTTTAGGGAAATAAATGAAGAAAAAATTCCATTTGGAATAGTGCCTCAGGTGATGGGACCAACCATAGCCGCTGAAATTCCGGGAGTAAAAAATGCGGTAAGATATTCCTCCCTGGATGGTGCCAACCTGATTTTTGAAGATGAATTATTTAAAACGGAAGTGGCTTATGCCGATCCTGCCTTTCTCGAAGATTTTACCTTTAGAATTATCAATGGGTCTGAAGAAGCATTTCAGGATAAAAGCAAAATCCTGATCAGTGAAAAACTGGCGGAAAAGCATTTTAAAGGAAAAGATCCTATTGAAGAGCAAATTTCTATCAAACATACCAATGGCAAGGAAGAAGAATATCTGGTAGGAGCAGTGTATGAAACAATTCCCCTAAATTCCAGTCTGAGGTTTGATGCACTTACTTTGTATGAAAACTATGCTGAGCTGCGGGATATCGATGTGAACAGTTGGGAACAGCTTACACAGGCTACTTTTATCTACCTCGAAAATCCGGCCTCCCAAAAGGAAGTTCAACAGCAACTTTCCAAATACATTGCCCCACAAAACCAGGCGCGTGAAGACTGGAAAATTTCTGAATTTTACCTGGAACCACTTACTACCATGGCCCATAATATGGAAGAAGTAAGGGCCGCATATTTATATGAGGCGCTGCCTGTTCCTGCAGTGATTTCACCGGTGGTAATGGCCGGGCTGTTGCTATTAATTGCCTGTTTTAATTTTACCAATACCTCCATCGCCACCGCCAGTAAAAGGTTGAAAGAAATTGGCATCAGAAAAGTAATGGGTGGGCACAGGAGCCAGTTAATATTCCAATTTCTTGGGGAAAATATTGTATTGTGTTTTATCGCATTGCTTTTGGCACTTTTCCTTTCCCGGTTTTTTATCCCTGCCTATAATTCCCTTTGGGACTTTCTGGATATCCAGATGAATTACATGGAAAATGCCGGTTTTTTATTTTTTCTTATCGCAATTTTATTTGGAACTGGATTAATAGCGGGAGGCTATCCGGCTATTTATATCAGTGGATTGCAACCGGCAAAAATTTTAAAAGGTACTTTAAAGATTTCGGGTACGAATAACTTTACAAGAACATTACTGACCTTGCAATATGCCATTTCCTTAATTGCGATTATTGCCGGAGTAATTTTTACCCAAAATGCAGATTACCAGGATAATTTTGATTTTGGATATGAGGAAGACCCGCTGGTGGTAATTCCCTTTAGTAATCAGGCAGATTTTAATGCTTACAAAAATGCGGTACAGCAAAACCCAAAGGTGATTTCCCTTGCCGGAACAGATGAACATGTGGGTTGGGATATTTTTAGAAATACACTGGTTAGTGGGGCAAAGGAGTATGAAGCTGATGGTTTGAGAATAGGGGATGATTATTTTGAAACCATAGGCATGCAGCTGGTTTCGGGAAGGCAGTTTATTAAAGATTCGGAAACGGACAGAAAGGAATCCACTATAGTCAGTGAGATGCTGGTGAAGGAATTTGGTTGGGATGAACCTTTAGGGCAGAAAATTACCATTAATGACACCACTCATTTAACTGTGGTAGGTGTGGTAAAAGATATTTATATGTTTGGTGTATGGCGCCCAATAGAGCCACTTTACATGAGGCTGATTGATGAAGACCAATATCAATACCTGGTGGCCAAGGTAAAGCAGGAAGACTTGGTGAGTATGAGTGATTATTTTCGGGAAGAATGGAAACGAACTATTCCAGACAAACCTTATCAGGGCTTCCGTCAGGAGGAAACTTTATATGAAGCCAAGTTGATAAATAACAACATAAAACTCATGTTTATCTATCTCTCAATGATCGCTGTGATTTTATCAGCAAGCGGATTGTTTACAATGGTTTCCCTCAATACTTTGAAAAGGATTAAAGAACTTGGCGTACGAAAGGTATTAGGGGCCACTATTTTTAATATCGCATTTACCATCAATAAAGAATTTCTAATCATGCTGAGTATAGCTGTTTGTTTAGGTTGTGTGGGGGCTTACTTTGCTGTTGATGCTTTACTCAGCAGTATTTATGATTATTATATCCCCATGAATGTTACAGCTTTTGCAGTTTCCATTTTCCTGCTAATTTTTGTTTCTGCCATTACCATAGGAGGAAAAGTACTAAAAGCCGCTACAGCTAATCCGGTAAAGGCTTTGCGGGATGAGTGATCTATTTTTGTTTGATTTTTTTTGCTCGGGAGCAATTGAATTGCTCCAGTAAAATAACCGTGCATTTGCAATGCTCTTTTAAATCGATTGGCAAATACAGAATTCGTTTCGATTGCAATTAAATTGCGCCCAGGCCAAATTTACGAAAGTACCATGTTTACTTTCTCAATAATTAGAAGTTTTCCGCTTTTATAATTCCAAATTTATTTTTCAACAAATAATATTTACCTAACTAATTAAAAAAATGACCAGAAAACTTGTTTTATCAGTTTTGTTTTTTCAATTCCTTATTTCATTTAATGGAAATTCTAATCCTAAATTTAAACCCTTTATCCTTCAGGGGAAAATATCTGTAGATTTTAATGATTACATCTACCTGGAATATGGAGAGGAGCTGGATAGTAGTTTGGTGGTAAATAATAGCTTTAATTTTAAAGGAAATGTAGCTTATCCTACCGAAGGAAGGATTTTTGTGAAAAATGGATATTTCAGGGATTTGCTTTTTATAGAACCCGGAGAAATGAAAATTGAGGTGGAACTTCAAGATAAAATAGTTTCCATAAGATCAATTGAGGGAAATAAAAGTGCTAATTTGATCAACGATTTTATGATTTTTATAGAGGAAAATGAATCGGCTACTGACTTTGGAACTAAGTTGTTCTTAAAAATGGATAGTGTAATTAGTCTCAATCCACAGAGTCAATTGGGTGGCTTAATATTATCGGAAGTGGCGATGGATCCTATCCTTTCTTTCTCGCAAATCCAGAGTTTGTTTGCAAAACTTGATTCTACGACTCAAAACGCTGAGTATTTGGAGGATATTGAAGTTTCCATTGGGAAACTGAAAAACTTTCAGGTCGGGCAAAGTTTTAAACATTTTAAATTCACAGATCAGCATGGGAAAATACACCATACAACAGATTTTAAAAAGGATTTCTTATTAATAGAGTTTTGGGCTTCCTGGTGTAAACCTTGCAGAATCACAAATCCAGAATTGGTAAAGATTTATGATCAGTACAAAAGTAAAGGGTTGGAAATTGTAGGGATTTCTTTAGATGATAATTCTGATCAGTGGGAAAAAGCCATAAAAAAAGATGCCCTGCCATGGATTCACTCTATAGCCACCAAGGGCTGGGAAAGTCCGGAATTAAAACCTTTGGGAATCCAATATGTTCCCTCAAATTTTCTTTTGGATAAGGAAGGGAAAATTTTAGCTGTGAATATTAAGCCAGCTCAACTGGAAGCTCAACTGAATAAATTAGTTGAAGAATAAATACCGAATTTGTTTCGAGTGCATTGTTATTTCTGTCTGGCAGCATGGTGCTGGGTGAAGTTTGGTAACTTCACCCAGATTTCTAAATGAAAAACACCGTCAAATTTATTGGTTAATATTTTTCAAGGTTAACTGATTATAACCATTATCAACTATTCCAATTAATCCGTAGACAGTCTCACCAGATTTAATTTCTCGGTTGTTTAGGAGATTATTTTCCAATTCTTTTTTAAAATTTGCATTTGCAGTTCCTGCCCCGATCATATTCCCTAAGGTGATTCCCGGGCCAATTACCAATCCAATGTGAGTGCTCTCTTCATTTGAAGTGAATTGCATTGGGGTAAGTAACAAGTAGAGTAAATAAATAGGAACCCCTTGTTTGAGTTGGGAATGAATAAAACTTGATTCAAGTAAGTTGACTGGTCTATCTCCAGAGTAAACCACATAGTCTTTTCCAAAAACTAAATCTTCATTGGAATGATTTTCAACTTTAATTGCTACTAGCTTTATGCCTTTTTTTACTTCTTTTTTGGCATATTTCTTATTCCCTCTCTCGTTTAAAACTTCATATTTATAAGCAAATGAAACGCTTCCATGATCCGAGGAAGATTGATAATAAATATTAGCAGGGTTAATTGTGGTATAACCTGATGCGCATGAGCTTAATATGAGAATGATCTGAAAATAAGCAAAGTATTTTTTCATAGAATGATTTTAATGTAGAGATTTATTTACAGTTGAATATTTTAATTTACTTTAACTATGATAAGGGAATAGCCCAGGTTATTGGGGCTTATAATTTTTGTATTTTGTATAATTAAAAAAAGTACTAAAAATTTATTTGAAATAACGGAATGTGTGCGCTATTGTTTTAGTGGATAGTAAGTATAATGCTTAAATTTAATAAAAATTTTAGCGGTTATGCATAATTATCGAAACAATATTATATAATAAATGTTGTAAATGAAATAAATAATATATTTTTTAATAAAAAATCCGTAATATTCTATTCGTATGGCTTAGGGTCAATTGTTTTGTTTCTATAGAAAAGTCTTGCAGCTGGAGAGCTTTGGTACTTTATATATTGCTTTTAATAAATATGTTAAATTTCTGGTAATGAGATCGTTATTGATGCTGTGGACTTGTGAAAATGAAGGACCAGTTTAATGTTACATGGTAAATGCCAAATTTGTTTCGAGCGCATTGTTATTTCTGTCGGACAGCTTTGTGCTGGGTGAAGTTTGTTACTTCACTCTAATTAGATTAGAGCAAGAGAAAATGCCAGATTTTGTAAACCGGAAAAGTAAATTTTCAAGAATTTAGCTAGATTAAAGTTTATAAGGTTTATAATGAAAACCAGGCTTTTAAAATATTCCATTTCAAAAATTAAATACTTTTCCTACCTTCACATTTCACCAATAACCTTAATTCCTTGTCTACAAAAACAACTTTAATTGGGCCCTTCAGACAACTGGTTACCTTGGATGGATTGGTATTTTCCGGACCACTTTCCGATGATCAGTTACAAATTATTGAAGAGGGAGGAATTGTGGTAGAAAACGGGAAAATAAAGGCCATTGGGAAATTCAAAGATTTGAAGCCATCTTTTTCCCAAAAAGTCGACCTTATTGAAGATGATTTTGTGCTACTCCCCGGTTTTGTTGATGCTCATACTCATATTTGCTACGGAGGAACCAGGGCTGGGGATTATGCCTTAAGAAATGCCGGGGTAAGTTACCTGGAAATCGCCAGAAAGGGTGGGGGAATCTGGGATACGGTTACCAAAACCAGAGAGGCTGATTTAGACCAGTTGGCAAATCAATTGGCAAAAAGGGCTAAAAGACACTTGAGCGAAGGAGTGACCACTTGTGAAGTTAAATCCGGTTATGGACTTGATCTGGGGTCCGAAATCAAAATGCTGGAAGCCATCAAAATAGTAGATGCTCGCCTGAAAATTGATTTGATTCCCACTTGTCTGGCTGCGCACATTAAACCCAAAGATTTTGAAGGCAGCCCTGCGGAATATTTATTATTCACAGCCAATAACCTTTTTTCTTTTTTGAAAGATAACCAACTTAGTAACCGCATTGATATTTTTATTGAAGAAAGTGCTTTTTCTACAAAAGAGGCAGCCAGCTATCTTCATATGGCTCAGCAATATGGCTTTTCCATTACCGTCCATGCCGATCAATTCAGCACCGGAGGAAGTGAAATAGCCGCAAAATTTGGAGCTATAAGTGCCGATCACCTGGAAGCCAGTGGTGAAAAAGAATTTAAAAAACTTATTAAAGCAGATGTAATAGGAACTGCTTTGCCCGGTGCCTCATTGGGATTGGGAGAGCCTTTTATGAAAGGGAGAAAGTTCCTGGACATGGGTGGTTGTCTGGTGATTGCCACCGATTGGAATCCGGGGTCTGCCCCCATGGGAGATTTGCTCATGCAGGCGGCAGTTTACGGAGCCCATCAAAAATTAACCACAGCGGAAACTTTTGCTGCCATCACAGGCAGGGCTGCAAAGGCTTTGCAGCTGGAAGATCGCGGGATTTTAAAACAAGATTACCTGGCTGATTTTGTGGCTTTTCCCACCAATGATTATCGTGAAATATTATATCATCAGGGAAAAATGAAACCAGAAATGGTTTGGAAAAATGGAAATCTTATCCCCAATTCTAAAACCCGCTGAAAACAAGGGTAAGCAGAAGTCGATTTAAAAAAAATGAAGAAAAAAAACGTTCCCGGTTTCTTTTTAAAAAATTGAAAAGTAGCTTTGAGAACCCGAAAAATTATAGTTCCTGAATTAAAATTGTTGCGGGTTTAAGGTTTTCATTAACCGTAATTTTTCCAGACAGGTTTTACCGGACAGGCTGTCCTGGCAGGGTTTACATTTTTGCAACCCTGCGTTATTAGAACTGCTGAAGCTTGATGGACGAAACGTCTCGGTCGAAGACCTTGCTGAAAAAAAGTGTTTTATGGTACAAATAGAGTCGATTTTTTAATTAAAACAAACAAATAGCTGGAAATGGAAAAGATTAAAGTAGCTGTTGCAGGTGTTGGATTTATAGGTCCTGCGCACATTGAGGCCCTAAGAAGGATTCCAAATATAGAGGTTGTGGCCATGTTCCACCCTTTTGAAGATGAAGCAAAAGAAAAGGCAATAGATTTGGGAATCCCCAATGCATATGCAGATTATGCAGCCATGTTGGATAAAGAAGAATTGGATTGTGTTCATGTTTGTACACCCAATAATCTGCACTTTGAAATGTCAAAACTGGCATTGGAAAAAGGAATTCATGTAGTATGCGAAAAACCCTTGGCGACTACAGTGGCAGAAGCAGAAGAATTAGTGGCTTTGGCAGAAAGCAAAGGTTTGGTAAATGCGGTTCATTTTAATATTCGATATTATCCTATCGTAAGACAAATGAAAACCCTGAGGGAAAAAGGTCAACTTGGGGAGATTTATTCAATTATGGGATCTTATCTTCAGGATTGGTTATTTCTGGAAACGGACTACAACTGGAGATTGGAGCCGGATAAATCAGGTGACTCCAAGGCAATTGCCGATATCGGATCTCACCTAATGGATGTAATTGAATACATTTCAGGTTTGAAGATCACCCAGGTGATGGCGGATTTCTCTACCATTCATAAAACAAGGAAAAAGCCTCTTAAGCCGGTAGAAACTTATTCCGGAAAAATGTTAAAACCAGAGGATTATGCCGATGTGCCAATCAATACGGAGGATTATGCCTCAGTACTATTGAGGTTTGATAATGGAAACAAAGGTGTGGTAACCGTGAGCCAGGTTGCAGCAGGTAGGAAAAACAGATTGAGTCTGGAAATTGCCGGATCAAATGAAACTTATTCCTGGTGTTCTGAATCGCCAAATGACCTTTGGATAGGCAAAAGAGATACACCTAACCAGATGCTGATGAGAGACCCTTCTTTATTTGAGGCTGAAGCTCGAAGTGTAGTTTCTTTCCCTGGTGGACACAATGAAGGTTTCCCGGATACATCCAAGCAGATTTTCAAGGAAATTTATGCTGATGTAAGAGCTGGAAAGCCAAGTGCTAACCCAACTTATCCTGTTTTCAAAGATGGTTTGAGGGAGCTATTGCTTTGTGACAAAATTGTGGAAAGCCATAAAAAAGAAGCCTGGGTAACTATTTAAATTTCCCCTAAAATTATTATAGGAATAGGGATGGGTATTGCGGAAGCTTATATTCATCCCTTTTTTTTCTTTACTAAATAACCAATAATTAAAAAATGTTAGATCTCGGATTTGTAAGCGCCATATTAGCAGATAATTCATTTGAAGAAGTAGTAGATTTTGCCTCAGCCAACAAGTTTTCCTGTGTGGAAATGATGTGCTGGCCAAAAGGCAAGGCAGAAAGAAGGTATGCAGGAGTGACGCATATCGATGTGGAAGACATCAGTGATGACAAAATCAACCATATTAAATCTTACCTCAAAGAAAAAGAGGTATATATTTCCGGCTTGGGTTATTACCCCAACCCGCTTGATCCTGATGAGGAAAAAGCAGCAGTATACATTGAACATATTAAAAAGATTATTGCCAATGCTGCCAAAATAGGTGTGCCTGTAGTCAATACTTTCATAGGGCGAGACCCATCTAAATCTATTGATGATAACCTGGCAAAGTTTAAAGAAGTGTGGCCGGAAATTGTAAAAGTAGCTGATGATAATAACATTAAAATAGGCATTGAAAACTGCCCAATGTTTTTTACCAATGACGAGTGGCCTGGTGGAAAAAACCTGGCAATTTCCCCTGCTATTTGGGACAAAATGTTTGAAGCCATTCCCAGTGATAATTTTGGCTTGAATTACGATCCTTCTCATTTGGTCTGGATGCAAATGGATGAAATTCAACCTATTTACGATTACAAAGACAAACTCCACCATATCCACTTAAAAGACGTGAAAGTTTACAGAGATAAACTCAACAAAGTGGGAATAATGGCGAACCCGCTGGAATATCATTCTCCAAAGATTCCGGGTTTGGGTGATGTAAAATGGAGAGATTTTTTCTCAGCTATTACTACTGTGGGCTATAAAGGACCTGTTTGTATTGAAGTGGAAGACAAGGCTTACGAAGGCTCAGCTGAAAATATAAAAAGTGCTATCCTCACCAGCAGAAATTATTTAAGTCAGTTTTTGAATTTGTAGTTTTTTGCTGGAAGTTAGAAATCGTTGGGTTGGCACACGCGTTTTGTGTGTGCCGATTTTACACCACCAGTCCAACTTTAAAAGTTACAAAAAATATAGAAGGCTCAACTATTGGTGGTTGGCTATCAGATTTTTAAAGCAAAAACAGCCTGGATTTAGTCACAAACGACACGCATCAGCCAACTAAGGTTTTTAACTTTCCAGCATCTAACTCCCTACCTTCAATTTTTCCGACTCAAAACTAAAACCTGAATTTATTGGGTAAAATATTAGCGGTTTTGCATTTTTGTGCTTAAAAATGTAACATGCTTAATTATTTTACAACTGCTTTAACACAAAACCAATGGAATGGGTAATCATCGGTATACTTACTTTAATTATTTTTATTCTGCTTTTAAGGAAAAGAGGAGATATTGCTGATCGGGTAGAATTAGAAGCCGACAAGTTATTTAAAGAATGGGTAGAGGAAGAAGTTCCCATTATCAGGGAAGAAGCCATAAAAAGTAGCCAGGCTGTAACCATGGGCAAATCCATTGAGCAATTGTTACCCTATTTTACCGATTTTCCCTTTAATCCCAAAGATGTTCGCTTTTTGGGATCTCCAATTGACCTGGTGGTTTTTGACGGACTAAGTGAAGGAGAATTGAGACAGGTGGTATTCGTAGAAGTAAAAACCGGAAAAAACTTTCAGCTTCCCGCAAGGGAAAAACAAGTGAAAGAATGCATAAATTCCCGGAAAGTCAGGTGGCACCTTATTCATCACAAGAAATAGAAGGCTTTCAGATAATTTTAGCTATTCTCTAAATACTTATCATCGAATGTCGTAAAAAACCAATATTGGTTGATTCCAAATAAAGTTTTTTGCCAAATTTTTTATTATTATTCATTATATTTAACTTAATATAAATTTTGGCTATTTCATGTTTATTCATCAATACTTTTTTAAACTACATCTGCAAACCACTTGATTTTTTTTCTCAAAAATTAATAGTTGGTAGTTTTTTCTGCTATTCCGGTATAATTCATATAAATCAAATTTATTGTTGAGTTGAGTAAGGCTGCGTTAACCGATATTATCAATAGTTTTAAACAAACCTTTTTCCAATTAAATACTGAGGGAAGGTTCACTTTTATTGAGCATCAAAATACTTTTATTCCGGAATCCTGTCTTGATCAAACCATTTTTCCTTTTATTTCAGCCCATCAAAGAGCCTTTTTTAAGGACCAGTTTCTTGAATTTGTAAAGGATCTTAAACCTTTAGAACTTCAAATCGATCTGGTTTTCTCAAAGCAATTTTCGGTGATACTTGCCCTTATGCCCATAATCCATCAAGATAACAAAGTAATTAATGGCCGGTTAACTTTAATTGATAAAGGGCAAAATAAGCCAAATGTAGATCTACAGCTAAAGGAAAATGAAGAAAGATTAAGGCTTGCCTTTGAATCTTCCAATGATGGTATTTGGGATTGGAACCTGGAAACTGATGAGGTTTATTATTCCAAAAGATGGAAATCGATTTTGGGTTTTGAAGAGGATGAAGTGGTACATCATATAGATGGTTTCAACCAACTGGTACATCCTGAAGACAAGGCCCTTACATATGAAAGGGTAAATGAATTTATAGAAAAGAAAAGGGATAAGTATGAAGTGAAATTTAGGATGAGGCATAAGAATGGGGAATACCGCCATATCCTTTCCAAAGCCATCATTATTCGGAATCCGGATACTGATAAAGCGGTTCGGTTGGTGGGAATCCATGAGGATGTTACGGAAAGAATTCTGGCTAAAGAAACATTATCTCAGCGTGAGGAAAATTATAAGTTTTTAGTGGAAAATATCGATTTGCCTATTTCCCAGTATGATAGAGCAGGAAACATTCTTTTTTTTAACAGGCAGGCCGGAATCCGTATGGGTGGGAAGCCAGAAGATTTTATTGGGAAGAATCTGAGGGATTTGTTCCCTGAAAAAAAAGCTGATTTTTACATCAGAAAAATAAATGAGGTGCTGGATAAAGGGACCATTGATACAAGGGAAGAATATTTTCAACTTTCCGTACATAACCCATATTGGTACCAGACCACCTCTGTTCCTATAATTAATAGTGAAAATCAGGGAGATTCTATTCTGGTGATTTCTCATGATGTAACAGAATTAAGAGAGTCTGCCAGACAGAAAAAAATGCTTCAGATGGTGTTGGATACCGCTTTTGAATATTCTCCTGTAGGTTTAATTATTGCCGATGTTCATGATGGAGAAATTCATAAAATTAACAAAGCGGCACTTAATTTTTTTGATGAATCGCCAGAAACCTTTAAATCCCTGAAAATTGAAAAATATGGCGAAAAGTGGAAATGTCTGAATCCGGATGGATCCAAAATAAATGAAGATGAGCTGCCTTTTTCAAAGACAATTAACAATGGAGAAGTTGTAAAAAATCAGGAATTGATCATTGAAACCAAAAATGGAAAAAGGGAATGGCTGATTGTAAATTCATCGCCTATCCGGGATCTGGAAAATAAAATCATTGGTGGAATTTTGATATTCTCCAGTATCACACACCAAAAAGTAGCAGGAGATTTATTAAAGAAAAGTGAAGAAAACTATAAAAAAATAGCAGAAGATCTCAATCGGAAAAGGGCCTTGTTACGCTCCTTAATTGATTCTGTTCCAGATCTGATTTTTTACAAAAATCAGGAAAGCCAATACCTGGGCTGCAATATTGCCTATGAAAAATACCTTGGTAAAAAGGAAAGTGAAATTATAGATAAAACTGACCTGGAGTTTTTTGACCATACAGAGGCCGATCAATTTCATAAAAATGATGAGGAAATTCTGAAGAAAAGAATTCCTCAAAGAATGGAGCAGTTTATCACCTATCCCGATGGTAGAAAAGTATTATTGGATGTTTTAAAAACGCCATATTTCGGTCCGGATGGGGAGACTCTTGGTCTGATTGGTATTTGCAGGGATATTACCGAGATTAAAAAGGCTCAGGAAGAAATAAATAACCACAATCTGGAACTTACCAAAACCAATAAAGAGCTGGATAATTTTGTTTATAGTGTTTCCCATGACCTTCGGGCACCAATTACTTCGGCATTGGGTCTTATTGAAATAACTAAAGCAGAAGATGATATTGAGCAAATCAGGGAATTTTTGGCTTTGCAGGAAAAAGGGCTGCACAAAATGGATAATTTTATCAAAGATATTCTGGATTATTCCCGTAACACCCGACTTGAGGTAAAATCCGAAAAAATAAATATTCAGGAACTTGTGGAAGATACCTTTTCTCCTTACGCTTATATTGATGAGTATAAAGGAATTAAGGCCATTAGCCAATTTAATTTGAACGCTGAATTGTATTCTGATCTTAACCGTATCAGTGTGATTCTCAATAATCTGGTTTCCAATGCTTTCCGGTTTTTCAATAAGTTTGAGGAAAATCCCTACGTGAAAATAACCGTTAATTGCCAGAAGGAAAAGGCCGAAATTATTGTAGAAGATAATGGCCAGGGAATAGGAGAAGATCATTTGGAAAAAGTATTTAACATGTTTTACAGGGCTTCGGAAAACAAACCTGGTTCGGGATTGGGTTTATATATAGTCAAAGAAGCAGTAGAAAAATTAAAAGGCTCTATTCAGGTTGAATCGAGTTTAGGAAAGTGTACTAAATTTACCTTGAGTATTCCTAATCTGAAGAAGTAAGAAGCAAGACAAAAGCAATCTGTTAGGATTGGCTATTTTTAATGTGCTACAATAGTTTGAAATTGAGTTGGAAATTCCTACATAAAAAACCTTACCGGTACTTACTACACAAAAAAAATGGCACTTTGGCCTAAAAAGTAAAATCCAGTTTTTAACTTCAGGCATATTTTTTTGAATGTGATCTTATGAGTTTAAAGTGGATAGAAACAGCTAAAAGAATACAGGCCATTGCCCAAAATGGTTTGACCTATTCTGAAGGCATGTACGACATTGAAAGGTATGAAGAATTGAGAGACATCAGCATAAAAATGATGGCTGAATTCAGCGATACCAAATTTGAAAAGGTAAAAGATTTATTTGCCTTCGAAACTGGCTATCAGACCCCTAAGGTAGATATACGCGGAGTAGTTTTCAGAGATAACAAAATCCTGATGATTCGTGAGGAACAGGATGGGAACTGGTCGTTACCCGGAGGATGGGCAGATATAAATTATTCCCCGAAAGAAATTGTGGCTAAAGAAGTACAGGAAGAAGCGGGAATTCTGGTAAAACCTGTAAAATTGCTGGCTGTAACCGACAAACATAAACACCCTCATCCCCCGGATCCCTACCATGCCTATAAACTATTCTTTCATTGTGAAGAAACTGGCGGAGAGTTAAAAACCGGAATGGAAACCCTGGATGTCGGTTTTTTCCCTTTGGATGATCTTCCTAAACTTTCCATAGAGAGGGTGACAGAGCCTCTGATAAAACTAATGTTTGAATATTTGTATAACCCGGATAAACCCACTTATTTTGATTGAAGTGATTTAAGCTTTTTGTTTAGAAATGCAAATGAGCATTTTCAACAAAAAGAAATTAGTTTAAACCACTTCATGAAATAGTTTGGTATATTTAGCATTTTCCAACACCAGGTCATTTGAAGTTCAATTTTCCATATTTTATTTCAAAAAGGATAAGAAGCGGAACGCAAAACAGTTTTTCTTCTCTGATAGCCCGAATTGCCATAGGTAGTATAGCCATTGGTATTGCTGTCATGATTCTTTCCTTCGCCATTTTTGATGGTTTTAAGAATACGATTCAGGAGAAAATTTTCAGTTTTGCAGGTCATATAAAAGCCAACAAGTGGGTTGAAAATAACTCCTATGAGGAAGTTCCGGTAAGTACCAATTTGTATCTCTATCAAAATGCCCTGGAAATTGAAGGCATAAAACATATCCAGGTATATAGCCAGAAAGCCTGTATTTTAAAAACTGATGAGGAATCTTCAGGGGCAGTTATGAAAGGGGTTGGAAAAGATTTCGATCTGGAATTATTTCAGAAAAATATTATTGAAGGAGAATTTATAGACTTTAGTGACCCGAATTATTCCAAGGATATTATTGTGAGTAGTATCACTGCTAATCGCCTTGAGTTGCATTTGGGAGATGAATTAATCGTCTATTTTGTGCAGGATCCTCCCCGGATTCGAAAGTTGAATATTAGAGGGATTTATGAAACGGGAATTGAAGATTTTGATCAGATAATGATTTTAGGTGATAATCGTCTGATTCAGCGGCTAAACAATTGGGACAGTACTCAGGTGGGAGGATTTGAATTGTTCATTGATGAATTTGATAAACTGGAGGAGGTTTCCGACAAGGTGTGGGAGGAAATGGATGTAGGACTCCAAATAGAATTGGTCACCAATAAATACGTGCAATTTTTCGATTGGTTTATCATGCTCAACAGAAACGTATTTGTGGTGTTAATAGTGATTTTATTTGTAGCCTGCTTCAATATTGTCTCTATCACCCTGATCATGATCACAGAGAGAACCAACATGATCGGAACACTTAAGGCCCTGGGTACTACAGATAAAAATATCAGGAAAATTTTTATGTACAATGGAGGTAGAATGATAGTGAAAGGACTGATAATCGGGAATATTATTGGGATAGGTTTTGGCCTTCTTCAGCAAAAATTTCAGCTGATTCCCCTCGATCCGGCCAACTATTATATGAATGCAGTCCCGATCGAATTTAACTGGGGAATTGTAATAGCCCTGAATATTTTGATGACATTAATGATCCTGACCATATTAATGATACCCACCATCATAATTTCAAGGATTGATCCTATAAAATCAATTAAATTCGACTAACTTTAAAGTTTAAACTATTGTACGGTATTGGACAATTTCCTAAAAAAGTGGACAGATTTGTACAACTTGATGCCATCCGAAATTGAGAATAAACTATTGAGCGTTAAATCATTGTATTCCATGGCATCTAAATTGAGGAAAAAGTTATCAATATATTGAATTCTTTGAAAGAAATTCTACAACTAAGGCCAACTATCATTTTTTGCAAAAAAGAACATTGAGGCACAATGGAGCTTAAAATGTTTCTGAAAAAACTAAAAACGTCAAATTAATAGCTTTATGAGAAAACCAAATTGTAGATAAAAAATAAGATAGTAATATTGCTGAAGGGATAAATCAAAATATCCCGTTTTAGTGATTAAGGTTGGTATTAGGGTGGCTTCTTTTAAGAATGCAATTCAACTAAGAGGAAAAGAAACAGGTGATGCTTATTCAACTAAAAAATGTAGATAAGGTATATTCAAATTTTGGAATTGACACAGTTGCACTAAGCAATATTAACCTTAATATAAAGGAAGGGGAGTTTATTAGTATTATGGGGCCATCAGGCTGTGGAAAAACCTCCTTGCTCAATATTATTGGACTACTCGATGTTCCCACCAGTGGACAATTGTATTTTAAAAATGAAGAAGTGGCCAAAGCTTCAAGTAAAAAAAGGGCTTACCTCAGAAGAAACAATATTGGTTTTGTTTTCCAAAGCTTTAACCTCATCGATGAACTTACAGTTTATGAAAATATTCAGCTCCCGCTGATGTACCTGAAAATTCCATCTGCAGAAAGGAAAAAAAGGGTAGATGAGATTATGGAGCGTCTTCAGGTGGCCCACAAAAGAAAATATTTCCCCCAGCAACTTTCTGGAGGCCAGCAACAAAGGGTGGCAGTGGCAAGAGCCGTTGTGGGAAAACCAAGACTAATTCTTGCCGATGAACCAACCGGAAACCTTGATTCCGCAAGAGGCCAGGAAGTAATGGAATTATTAGTACAGCTAAGCGAAATGGGTACAACAGTTATTATGGTTACCCATTCATCGGCAGCGGCAGAGTACAGTCAGCGAGTCATTCATCTGTTCGATGGGCAGCTGGTAACCGAAAACCTTACCAAGATTTCTAATCCCTGATATTGTGCTGCTGAATTACCTGACCATAGCGATCCGAAATCTTTATAAATATAAGATTTACTCCTTCATAAATATCATCGGGTTATCTGTTGGTATTTCTTTTTTTACCCTGTTACTCATCCTGATCAGGCACGAACTCAGCTTCGATTCTATCCACAAGAATAATAAGAGAATATTTCGGGTTACCAAATTGATTGAAAAGAACGGGGTAGGGGAAAAGGCTGCCAGTGTTCCTTTCCCAATGGGGCCTACCATGAAAGAATTTTATCCTGAATATGTGGAAAATACGGTACGGCTTTTTAATTTCCAGGTGCCCTCTCATTCCATAGAATATAAAGCTACAAGAGATAATGAACCGTATCTGTATTTTGCAGATGAATCTTTTTTTGAAATTTTCGATTTCCCCCTTGCCTTGGGAGATCCTAAAATTGCCCTCAACCGTCCTTTTTCGGTGGTGATAAGCGACCGGGCTGCTGCCAAATACTTTAAAGATGAAAATCCTATTGGAAAAAAATTAATTTATGAGGACAAAACCATACTGACTATTTCGGGAGTTTTTGCCCCAAAAACCTATGCGTCCCATTTTGAATTTGATTTTATAGTGGCGTTTTCCTCTTTGTACCAAATGGATCTTGATAAGGAAATCATCAAATCCAACTGGAAATGGGATCCATGCTGGACTTATGTACTTTTGCAGGAAGGAAGATCACCAGAAGATTTAGAATATTTACTGGATAAACTGGTACTAAAGGTTTTCCCGGAATCCTTTAGGGAAGAAGTGAATATTTTTCTGCAACCCATACGGGAAATTCATTTGTATTCCGATCTGGATTTTGAACTTTCGCCTAATGGAGATATTCGATATGTATATTTATTTGCGGCTATTGCGCTTTTAATTTTAATTATTGCAGCCATAAATTTCACCAACCTTTCCTCTGCAAAATCCTCCCTCAGGGCAAAGGAAATCGGTATTAGAAAAGCTATAGGAGCCGATCGCCTGGAGTTGGGCAAACAATTTTTTATTGAGTTTATCTTCATTTGTATCATTGCCATTTTAATCGCCTTTGTACTGGTAGAATTATTACTTCCTTTTTTATCGAAAGTGGCGGATACCGATCTGGATTTTACCCACCTGGATAAGTCACTTTTAGTGACCAGTGTAATTTCATCTGGATTGGTAATTGGAATGTTATCCAGTTTATTCCCGGCTTACTATTTGGCCAAATTCCGACCAGCTGAGGTTTTGAGTGGTTCTATTGTGCTGGGAGTCAGAAGCAGGCGATTCAGAGGTATTTTGGTCATCCTTCAGTTTGTGATAACCGGTTTTCTGCTTATCACCACTTTTGTGAGTATCGGGCAGTTCGCCTACCTGAAAAATGCTGATTTGGGTTTTAACAAAGATCAAATTCTAATCATCCCCATCGCCAACACCAACCTGAGGTTTAATTTCGATAGTTTAAAGCAGGAATTATTAAAATCAGAGGTGATCCTTTCGGTTACGGCCATGGAAGAAGTGTTGGGTACAAACTATAGAATTCATGATTATCTGCCCAAGGCTAAAGAGAAGCTCAACGAATATATTTACCTGCCTTCTTTGATGGTAGATTATGATTTTACCGAAACTTTTGATATTCCACTGGTGGCGGGTAGAACGTTTAAAAGGGAGGAAAACGATGAATACAAAGGAATCATTGTAAATGAAAAAATGGTAAAATACCTGGGGTATAAATCCAATAAAGGTATTTTGGGCCAAAAGCTGAAATCAAGAGGTGGGGAAGAGAGAATTATCGGAGTAGTTAAGGATTTTAATTTCCAATCTTTACATAGCGAAATCACCCCATTTGTCATTGATATGCCCAGTGCCAGATCGAAGTTTTTTTATTCCAAATACATTGCCATTAAGGTAAAGAAAAACCACGAGTATCAGGCATTGTTGGCAGCCAAAAAGATCTGGTATAAATTCTTGCCCAACAGGACATTTGAGTATTATTTCCTTTCCAAAAAATTAAATAAAATGTATTTCAAAGAAAGGAAACTGGGTTTGGTAACCGGATACTTTTCCATAGTGGCGATTATTATTGCCTGCTTAGGGTTGTTTGGTCTTTCATCTTTTGTGGTGGATATGCGCAGGAAGGAAATTGCGATCAGGAAAGCGATTGGAACCACAGATGTTTCCATTGTTTTATTATTGTTGAAAGAGTTTTTCATGTTGGTGGGTGTAGCTATTTTAATTTCATGGCCCATTTCTTATTTTGTGATGGAAAACTGGTTAAAAAGCTTCCCATTTAGAATCAACATGAGCCTTGGGGTGTACCTTGATGCCGCATTAATTATTTTCACAATCACCCTGATTACGGTCAGTTACCATACCATCAAAGCAGCTCTCAGAGAGCCGCAGGAAGCCTTACAATAATGCATTGAGCTTTTTAGAGTGGGAAAAAGAATGTTAAACACACCTTTTAAACTATATCCTTGCCTTTAGTACACTTTATGTTTATATTGAATAAAAAAACACCGTATTTTACGGGATAATTTTCTGAGTTATTCTGTTTAATATTACAAAGCACATCACCAATGTTTCGAGAAAAAATGCACATTTTAACAGAAGAGGTAACCAAGGTCACCATTATTGAGGATAACGAAGTGGTAAAAGATGGCTTTGCACTGCTCATCAATAGCATGGAAGGCTATGAAGTGAATGGTACTTTTACCAATTGTGAAGATGCCATAAAAGCCATTATGACCGATCCGCCAAAGATTATTTTAATGGATATTGAACTTCCGGGAATGAATGGCATTGAGGGAACCCGAAGAATCAAAAAACTTATTCCCGAAATTGATGTGATTGTCATTACCGTGCATGAAAACAGCGAATTGGTGTTTGACGCGCTTTGTGCTGGCGCAGGAGGCTATATTACCAAAAATTCAGATTATTCCCGCCTGCTGGATGCCATCAATGAAGTGCGGTCGGGTGGAGCGCCCATGAGTAGCAATATCGCCCGAATGGTGGTAGAATCTTTCCAGAAAAATACCAACTCCCCACTTACCCCCAGAGAAACCGAAGTATTGGAACTTTTGGCTAAGGGAAAANGCTATACAGTAATTGCCGATGAATTATTCATTCACAAAGAAACGGTGAAATCCCACATCAAGAATATCTACTTTAAATTGCAGGTAAACAGTAAGGCTGAAGCCATTGAAAAAGCTTTAAAAAACAAATTAATTTAAACTTCCATTTTTTCTTCCTGTAGAAAATTGATGTGAGTCTCTACTCGTATCCTGAGACATTTTTCAGGCTACTTGCCGGACTTCTCAGGGATGCTACTTTCAACAAAGTGAAAACTTGTTGACCATTGAAATTAGGAATGCGAACATGCACAAGTTGTTTTTCCTGTTTTAATTATTTTATCTGCCTTTCCAGTCCTCATAGTATTATTTTTAACAAAAAAGTTGATTAATTTTAACCTGATAAGGCAGCTACTGATGATAAACTATTTCCTGATATAAAATCCTTGTTTTTGTCTGTTAGGTTGCTATAATTGAACTAAACTTAATGAGCTGAAAATGAAAAACCGTCTATATGGCAATTTCACTGTTAATTGTCTGTTTCTCCAATTTCTTCTGTTAATGTGGCTGATCTCATCTCAGGCATTTTCCCAACAAAATGGCCAAAAAGATTTGCTCACGACCAATTATCCCAAAGATAAATTGAATGAGATTTTATTGAGTAAAGATGATTGGAAACCCTTTCCAACTATTCAGGAAAGAGAATCATGGGAAGGATTGAGTGAGGCACAAAAATCTGAGATTCTTGAGAATGGGGAAAAAGCATTGCAGTATGAATGGCCCTCTCTGAAAGCTACAATGTTTTTGGAATTTGCCAGAATTGGAAACAGAAGTAATTTCCAAAATGTAAGGTCAGAAAGAAGGAACATGGTGGCTGATTTATTACTGGCTGAGCTTGTGGAAAATAAGGGAAGGTTTACGGATCAGCTGGTGAATGGAATTTGGCTGATTTGTGAGGAATCATACTGGGGAGTACCCGCTCATTTGTATTTACAAAAAGACGGACCCGGATTGCCCAATGTAGAAGAACCAACAGTGGATTTATTTGCTGCCCAGACTGCCAATCTGCTGGCCTGGACCGATTATTTACTTAATGAAAAACTGGATGAAGTTTCCCCCTTAATCAGGCCCAGAATTTTCAAAGAAACAGATGAAAGAATTTTAACCCCCAATCTGGAACGTGATGATTTCTGGTGGATGGGTTTTTCCGATAGAATAGTAAACAACTGGAATCCATGGATCAATTCCAATTGGCTTTCGGCTGCATTATTATTGGAAAGGGATGAAGAGAGACGAAAAAAGGCTGTAAATAAAATTATTTTATCACTGGATAAATTTTTGAATCCATATCCAGCTGATGGTGGTTGTGATGAAGGACCAAGCTACTGGGGGCATGCCGGAGGGTCTCTTTTCGATTGCCTGGAGTTACTTTACAGCGCCACCGATGGAAAGTTTGATGTTTATGAAAATCAGCTCGTAAAGAACATAGGGACTTACCTGTACAAAGTTTATATTGATAAGGACTACTTTGTGAATTTTGCCGATGCCGCAGCGAAAGTTACTATTTCTTCCGATTTGGTGTACCGATATGGAAAACGCATAAATGATGACAACCTGAAAGCCTTTGGGGCTTACATGGCCAAAAATCAACAAAAGGAAAAAAGCGAAAGGGGAATAGATAGAAAATTGTTTGCACTCTTTAATGCCGAAGAAATTGAGGCTGCTGAAGCCTCCCTACCAAATGTTCGTGATAGTTATTTTGAAGACCTTCAGGTAATGACTGCCAGATCGGTAAGTGGTTCTTCAAAAAGTCTTTATCTGGCAGCAAAAGGGGGACACAATGCAGAAAGCCATAACCATAATGATATTGGGAATTTTATTGTTTATGTGAAGGGAAATCCCGCTATAATTGATGCTGGGTCAGGTACTTACACCAGAAAGACTTTCAGTAGCCAAAGATACGAATTGTGGAATAATCAGTCCGGGTATCATAATCTGCCTACTGTAAATGGTGTAATGCAGCAGGCCGGTCGGGAATTTAAAGCCGAAAATGTGAAATATAAAGGAACCAATTCCTATGCGCAGTTTTCACTAAATATTGAGGATGCCTATCCTGAAGAAGCCGGAATTACTTCCTGGAAAAGGACGATTCGGTTAACCAGAGGAAAGAACATCGCACTGGTGGATAAGTTTAAACTCACTCAGGCAACAAAGGATATTTCCATGAATTTTTTAACCCCATGTGAAGTGATTTTAGCAGAGTCTGGAGAAATCAGGCTGAGATATAAGGGGGAAAATGCCAAAGAGTCTTTCACCTTGTATATCAATTACGATCCGGCAAGTTTCCAGCCTGAAGTTCAGGAAATTGTACTGGATCAGCCAGAAGACGGACGGATCAAATCTGTTTGGGGTGAAAGTTTAAAAAGAGTGCAATTGATATCCAAAAAATCTGTATCCTCCGGGACCTGGAAAATATTAATGAGTTCTTATTAAAGTCAATTAGGTTACTTAAGAAGATTAGGATTTAGCATCAGAAGGGGAGGGGAAATCACAAAGCCATTCCAGGGCCTCCTCTTCGGTGGCAAAGAAGGCCGACATAAATTCTTTTGCATTTTTCTCATTCAGTGTTTGCTCTACGGATAATTGAGCTACAAATTCTTTGCTCATAACAAAAGCCATTTTTTGCAACCCTGCGTTTATGGCACGGGGAATTAGTTCATCATCTACCCATTCCTGTAATTCAATGGAAATGGTAAAGAAAAAATTGGTGGCATCGGCAAGGGTTATTCTTGGTTGAAAAGTTTCAACCAACACAATTTGTTGTAGAAGTTCTGTTTTACATTCTTCTTCAGAAAGCTTTTTTGAAGCGGGTTTCCATCTATGGATAAGTAATGACTTTTCTTTATCAAAGTAGGAATATTGAAAATTGCTTTCGTAAACTTTTTGCATATCTATAATAGTAATGTTTGGAAATAAGCTTACCTCTGGTTGTATATAAGCTAAAGTATACTATTTTGAATTATTTAGTTTAGTTTGTTAAAATACTTGTTATTGTTGTTGTTTGTAGATGAAATTATAAGTTTAGGATAGTAAAATCAAATGCATAAGGGTTTGATTCTTCCAAAGAGTAGATAATAAATTCCCAACTTGTATAATTCAATGATAAAATTGAAGGATAAGATAAAACCCTGGAATGGAAACTTTGAACCGATGAAATCACAAACCAAAAAATACTGATTTTAAATCAAATCAAAAATGCTAAGTCAAAACAAATTTATCAGAGTACTTTTTATCATCAACGGACTGATTATTCCGGTTTTTGTGTTAATCTTTCTGGGAATTATGGTAAATGAATGGATTGGTTCATTTAATCAAAATCCTGAACCAACCGGAATAATAGTAGGAGAAGAATTGGATAGTGCTAAAAATAATAATCTGATCCTTCAGGGAATAGAATATGGTGACCCGAAAATGCTTCCAGATTCTTCGGGGAATTATATGGAGGTTTTTGTGAAGACATACCAAAAATCCAGGTATAACAGAAAAATGGCTGAGGGTTCATCTGCTTGGGAATATCATTCAGATCACCTCACGCTTAACCTGATGTTTTTTGATAAGGAATATCATTTTGTAAGAAGGCTTTTGAGCAAAAAAGCTTCAATTTACCGAATTCAGTTTGCTAAACCTTCCCTACCTGGTCCACAAAATGAAATAGATTCCACTATCCAAAATATTTTATATCTTATCGCTTTTGAAGATTCCAACAAAGATGGATTATTGGATAGTTATGATGACCACGATTTATTTATTTCTGATTTTGATGGTGAAAACCTGAAAAAGATCACAAATAATATAGAGATTGAAAATTTTTACTTCCAAAACAGAAACTCAGAAGTTTTTATTTCCTACAAAGAAAGATCGGATGAAAGGGAAGAATACAAAAGATTAAAATTCGCACTCTATAATATTGAAAGAAATTCGCTGAAAAAGCTTGATCATATAGAAAAGGCGATGGATGAATTGGAAGTATTGCTATCTCATTGAAATTGGGAAAGTAAACTTATTATTTGCAGATTTGTTATTGAAGGGGCCAAAGCTAAGGTCTCCTTTAATTGATTAAAGCTTTGGTCACTTTATTGGGAATAATAATTTATATCGTAAACTAAAAACAAAAGAAATGGGAAAAATCTGGTTTGTTACCGGTTGTTCAACTGGTTTTGGGAAGGAACTAGCCAAATATGCTGCCCAAAAGGGAGATACTGTTGTAGGTACCTTAAGAAAAAGTGAGCAAATTGAGGAATTTAATAAACTCGAGCCTGGAAAAACTTTCGGGGTATTGCTCGATGTGACAAACAATGATCAAATTAAAAAAGGAGTTGATTTCGCTTTAGAAAAATTTGGGAAAATTGATGTGTTGGTGAATAATGCCGGGTATGGTTCTTTAGGCTCCGTAGAAGAAACTGATGATGATGAAATGGTGAGGCAGTTTGATGTGAATGTATTTGGGGCAGTGAAAATGGTAAAAGCTGTTTTACCTTCAATGAGAAAGCAGCGATCAGGACATATACTGAACATCACTTCTATTGCCGGAATTCAGGGTTTTCCTGGTGTGGGCATTTATAATGGTTCGAAGTTCGCACTTGAGGGAATCGGAGAAGCACTTGCAGCTGATGTGAAGCATTTGGGAATAAAAGTGATTAATATTGAACCAGGTCCTTTCAGAACAGACTGGGCAGGAAGGTCAGCAAATTTTACTCCCTCCAAAATAGAGGATTATAAGGAATCTGCTGCACAAAATATGAATAATATTGCCAACGTAAGTGGCAAGCAGGTAGGTGATCCGGTGAAGGCGGTGAAGGCGATGTATGAGGTAGTTGAACTGGAAAATCCTCCAATTCATTTGCCTTTAGGAGCAGTGGCATATCAGCGGTTTCACACTAAAATAAATGCTCTTAAAGAAGAAATTGAAAAGTTTGAATATATAGGGAAACCAACCGATTTCACAGAAGAAGAGCTGGCGAAGTTGGATGGGAAATAATATTTCCTGTATTTAACTACAAATTAAAAGTCCCGATACAATACCTGTACCGGGACTTTTTGCTACAATAAACTCCTACATTTATGTATTTCTTTTTTGACTTTCAGCTTTAAAGGCATAGCAAATAAGCTGTTAAATCTTCTTTCTCCTGTTTGGATAAATCCAGTTCCAACACCAGGTTGAAAAACTCAACGGCATCGTGAAGAGTTGGACATCTGCCATCATGCAAATAAGGCGGAGAATCCTTTATTCCCCTTAGTGGGAAAGTTTTAATTGGTCCTTCCGGTCTTCCCACATAAAACCTTTCTACCTGCAAATCATGCATATAATCATCGGTAAAAGCCGGGCCATAATGGCAGGAAGAACATTGTGCTTTGCCATTAAAAAGTGCTTCTCCTCTCAATTCCTGCTCAGTGGCTTTACTTTTTATTAATTTACCTAATGGATTTAATTTTGGAGCGGGCGGAAAGTCCAGAATTGAATTGAAATCCCCCATTCTGTTGGTAACGGTTCTGTTTACCCCTCTTGGCCCAATAGCCTGCATCATTCCGGGATCTCCATCAAAATATTCTTCCACCTCTGAGAAGTGGTCCATGCTTCTAATTGACCTTTTGGAGGAAAGTTGCATCAGGTTGTAATTCCCCCTCATGGTTGGGGTATCTGTTCTGAGCCGTCCCTGATTTGGTCTGGAATCCGGAGCCAGTTCAATTGCGCCATTGGTATGGCCATTTACATGGCAGGAAAAACAGGAAACCCCTTCAGAAGGTAATAAGGTTACCCGGTTGGTGGTATGATTGAACCAGGTAGAGGGAGTTGGGCGAAGCAACTCTTTAAGTCCTTCCATCTGTTCCGGAGAAAGTAAACCGTTGAAAATTTCGTAGTAATTTTCGAAAGTGACTTCTTTGCCCTGAGTGACATCCCCAAGTTCCTTATGTGTAGTTAAAAACATTGGAGGTGGAAATTCTGGTAAATATTCTTCTGGAAAATCCATGTCAATATCTATTCGTTCGTGCTCAGGATGTGCATCAGTCCAGCTTTTTGGAAATACCATGTGGGCTGTTGTGGCCAATGGGTGTGCCAGTGGTTTGTAGGGGAATAAATCTTTACTCCTGATTTCTTCTGGGCTCAGTTTTTGTATTTTTTCGAAAGAATTAAAGTTTTTCGGTAATCTGGCTACGGGACCTCTCTTTATCCCTTTCCGCTTGCCAGACATCATCACTCCTGGAATGTCTTCTCCTGTAAAATTGTATCGCTCAGCCATATAGGCTTTGATATCAGCCATTAGTTCTGGCTTTTGTTCCTGATGTTTTTTTACCCACTCTTCCCATGACATGGGCAAAACAGGAGAGCCAAAAGAGCTTTTTCCCCTGCCCTGATACCTCCAAATATCAAAAGGTGTTCTATCCCCGGCCTTGCCTGGAGGATAAGGTTTTAAATCATCCTCAATATCATATTTGTAATATTGAAACCGAGCGACTCCATCCCACTGATATTCGTCAAGGCTGGATTTTTTTTCAGAATTTGCAGGCTGATCAGAGGGGCTTTCAGGTATAAAACCTGCTTTTTGAACCTCAGCGGTACCATCATTTGTTTCAGGTTCTCCTTCTTTTCCAACCAATGGGGAAACCTGCAGGTAGCATACAACCACCCAACCTGAAACACCAATAAATAATAAAATTTTGGTAAAAAGTTTCTTCATTTTCATAAATTAGGTATTCAACACGCTTTAAAACTTTCTGAATTTAGGTAATCTTCTGAAATCTAAATTTCAAATTATTCGAATTGCAGGATTTATCTTGTAAATACTTTAATTTGCTTTCTGAATAAAAAGTGAAAATGAAGGAAATGATCCGGTTGATGTGGTTTTTATTGACGAACTTTAAAATCGGGTAACAGAGATTTCCATGCTAAATATTTAAAAATGCACTGCTTAATTGTAGATGACGATCCATTGATTTGCGACTTACTGGAACATTTTGCTGAGGAAACAAGCTATATATCCAGTGCTGTAATAGTAAATGATGGGATTCAGGCCATAAAAATGGTAAATGAAAAACCTTTTGATTTGGTTTTTCTCGATCTTGAATTACCCAAAATGACCGGCCAGGAAGTTTTGGAGCAATTGCCTAAAGACCTTCCTGTAATCATGATTACCTCCAGAAAGGATTTTGCTTTGGATTCTTATAATTACCATGTGAAAGACTATTTATTGAAGCCTGTGAAATTTGCCAGGTTTTATCAGGCGGTAAAAAAAGTAGTAGATGAGAAAAGTGTCAGAGAGGGCAATCAGGAAAAGTCTCAGCAAGAGGAAATTTTTATTAAGGACGGGCACGATATTGTAAAGATTAACACAGGAGAAATCAAGTTTATAGAATCGGAGTCTAACTACGTGAAGTTCCATCTGGAAAGTGGACGGAAAATCATGTCACTACTCAGCATGAAAAAGCTGGAAGATGCCATGCCCGATAGTTTTGTAAGAATTCACCGGTCATTCATGATCAACACCCACTGGATAGATAAAATTGAAACCACTGCAGTGCTCATAGGGGAAAGAAGTATCCCCATAAGTGCCTCTTATAGAGATGGGTTGATTAATAAGCTTAATTTGTTGAATTAGGTTGGTATATGGAATGGTACAATAATGCTGGTGCACGAGGGAATTGGCACACGCGTGCGCCAACGGGGAAATGCTGGATTTAAACACTAATATTATATGACCAGAAAGGTTTTATTAGGTATTTTATTCCTATTTTACCTGCTAAGGTGTACTTCTCTTGTTTATGGATACCTTGATGGATATTTTTGGGAATCTTTAAACCTGTCTGGATTTACTGAGAATTTCCAAAAGCATGTAAATTATGGATTAATAGAAATCATGGTAATGCTTTTTGGAGCCTTAGGATTTTTGGGTTACTCCCATTTCAGTTGGATTTTGCTTAGTTTGTATGCCTATTTGGTGGTTGGAGTAGGTATTATATTTCTTTTTGGATTTAATCAAATCCATATGAACTACCAGTTATCTCATTTGATTTTTGCCGATATACTTTTGATTATCCTGAACATTCCTCCATTAATAAAGGGCTATAAAATTTATGATATAAAGCATCAGTTATCAGTCAATCTCATTGGACTTTTTTGTGGAGTTGCATTGGCATTTCTTTTCTATTAATATTCATGAAATATTCAAGGCTGGTGCAGGCTAAACAAACTACCCAGCTTCCTCCTCAGTGGTAGCAGCCTGCTTTTGCTTTATTTGTTGAGCAAGCTTTGGGAAATAGTCATTAATGAAATTTAGTGTTTGCAGTCCATCCTGGCCCATATCCAATCCCGCTTTTCCTGCTTCCAGTTTTTCTAATACCACTTCGAGCGAAAGGGTAAGCAGATGCGGCCTGATTTTATGCA
This sequence comes from Flexithrix dorotheae DSM 6795, assembly GCF_000379765.1. Classification (GTDB taxonomy): domain Bacteria; phylum Bacteroidota; class Bacteroidia; order Cytophagales; family Flammeovirgaceae; genus Flexithrix; species Flexithrix dorotheae. Next base: position 366,390 of record NZ_KB903465.1, on the reverse strand, counting down.
AAGTTGCCCGAAATAATTCCTGATCGTAAGTTTCCAGGGCTGTTGAAAAAGCCTCATGGTATTTTTTGAATTCCGAATGCAGTAAATTCAAGGCCTTTAGAATTCGTTTCTGGTTGAAATTATAATTACTTTCCAATTGGGAGAAATCTGGGGAAAATGGGTTTTTTTCCTGTGTAGGATCAGCCATTTTTTCAGCAGGAGCTATCTCCGAAGCCGATAGGTAAATACTTAGTTTTTTGAGTATTTCCTCCTGTTTTACCGGTTTAATTAAATAATCTTCCATACCACTGGCAAAAAACTTTTCAATGGCTGCATTTGTGGCCAGTGCGGTAAGGGCGATAATGGGGACTTTTTCATATTTTCCCCCCAATGATTTTATCGCTTTGGTGGTTTCAAAACCATCCATTTCCGGCATTTGAATGTCCATAAAAATCAGGTCGAAATTTTGCTCTTTGGCTAATTGAACAGCTTCCTTTCCCGAAGAGGCAATTTTCAGGGGAATGCCCCAGTCTTCAAAGTAATTTTCCATCAGGAATTGGTTATAAGCCACATCCTCTACATAAAGAATATGGTACTTTTTCAATTCTGAGGGAATGGATAAAGTCGTTTTTTCCTTTGGTTCCGACCTAGTTTCTCCAATTGGAAAGCATAACGAAAGCTTAAATTCTGTACCCCATTTCGGATCCGAATCCAGTTGAATGGTTCCTCCCATGAGCTCTACAATTTGTCTGGTAATGGATAAACCCAAACCCGTTCCTCCATACTTTCTGGCCGTTCCCGGATTGGCCTGAATAAAAGGTTCAAATACCTGTTTTTGCAAATCCTTCGGGATGCCAATTCCTGTATCTTTTACAGAAAGTTGAATATCCACCTGGCCACCACTCAATTTGTGGTGAAAGTTTACCTGAATACTGCCTTTCTCTGTGAATTTGAGTGCGTTGCTTAAAATATTCTGAACCACCTGGGAAATTTTCAGGGGATCACTAATAACCATTAATTTTTCTTCTGGAAGATCACGAAAATTTAAGTTGATGCCTTTCTTTTCAGCTTGTGGAAGATATCCCATCAGGATGTTTTTTAACAAGCCCACTAATTCAAAATTTTTCTTTTCCAGGGTAATTTTACCGGACTCAATTTTTGAAAAATCCAGCATTTCATTAATCAGGATGAGCAGACTTTGGGCCGAAAAGTTTAAGGCTGAAAGTATTTCCTCCTTTTTACTGGGAGCCTGTTCTTTTTCCAATAATGCAGTCATTCCAATTACCGCATTTAGAGGTGTCCTGATTTCATGGCTGATCGTAGACAGGAACTCGTCTTTTGCTTTATTGGCAGCTTCTGCTTCTTTTTTCGCTTTGGTAAGCGCATTGATTTTTTCCTCTATTTCCTTCCAGAGTTTCTGAAAAGTTCTGGCCAGAATTCCAATTTCATCTTTACGATTCACTGGAAGAGCAGTTTTTTTCATTCCTGGCGTAAATCGGGAAACATCCCGGGTAATTTTATGGAGAGGCTGGATGAGAAAAAGAGAAAACAGAAAGGTAGCCAGAATGGCTAAAAAACAAATTATCATGGTCAGTAAAAGGCTTTTGTTGTGCACCTTTTTTATCCCGGATAGCAATATGGAATGGGGAGAAGAAAGGGCCAGCAAGACACGTTTGCCTTCACTTATTTCCAGCCATTGGAAGTCCAACACGAGGGCATCATCCTGACCCACAGGGATTTCATTGAATTGGTAGTGGGTAGAATCAGAATAAAAAATGTTGTTGGCCACTTCAAATTCAGCCTGAATGCTGTAATCATTTCCCAAATCAAACCCAAATGTTTTGGTGCTGTCCGGATGAATCAGAAAATCCCCACGGGTATTGGTGAGGTAAAGAGAATTATCTTCTCCGGCCAATTTTCGAATTTCTTTGAAAGTAGGCCTTAAATCCACATTTATGACCACAATGCCAATTTTCTGATTTTCATTGGAAAAAATGGGTACAGCAGCCCTTACCGTTGGGATAAGCGGCTCGGTGATTCGGTTAAATTCCTTATTTAAATCTATGGCGGAAATGTAGATGGCATTTTCAGAAAGTACACTGGCTTCCATAAAATAATCCCGATCCCCTTTTTGCTGTAAAAGGCTGTCAGGGATATTTTTTACCTGATTATTTAATTGCTCCAGTTTAATGATTTCCTGTCCATTATTTTCTATACTAATAAACCTGATCTGGAAATAATCAGGTCGGCTTTTTAAAAATGACCTGAAGTTTTGCCTTACCAGCCCGGACCAATAGTTAATATCCCCGTTTTGGAAATTACCATTTTCTTTTTTAGCGATTGCATTGGCAAAACCCTTAACAGCCACATTATCGGACATGAAATGAATATCCTCATTTATACTTTTAAATTTGGCTGAGAGAGAAGTGCCAATAATTTCTGAAGTAAATGAAAGCCTTTCCTGAGAAGATTGAATTAACAGATTTCTATTTCCGGAATAAACCAAATAGCCCACCAGGCTGGTAGAAACCATTACCAACACGGAAAAAACCAATGTTACTTTAGCAGAAATACTAGAGGTGATTTTTTGCATGAATCAAAAAAGAAGAATTTCAAACCGAAAATTACCACAACAAAGGCAAAATGGGAAAGAATTTGCCATAAATAGCTGCCATAGCATAAGGTTGGGCTGTTCGACTTTTATGAAGTCGAACCATTATCGTAGGATTTTTAATCCAAACGTGAATTGGATTAAAAATCCTGAGATAGGCCTTCGGAATTTCAAATTCCGAAGAGCAAACGTATTGAGTATCCACCTGACATTATCCTAAAAAAGCTACCTAAATTCGGAACTAGAGCAATTACCTGAATACCCTAAAAAATCAATTGCTATATTTACTTTACAAATGGTAAAGTCCATGTAAATTATAACTAAATATCAAAATGAAAATAACCAAGGTTGAAGTAATTGTTCATTGCCCCGCCAGGAATTTTGTTACCGTAAAAATTCATTCCGACCAGGGTGTGTATGGTTTGGGAGACGCCACATTAAACGGGCGGGAACTGGCTGTTTCCAAATATATTGAAGAATACCTGACTCCTTCACTCATTGGAAGATCTCCTTTCGATACGGAAGACATCTGGCAATTTTTTTATAAGGGTGTTTACTGGAGGAGAGGTGCCGTGAATATGACTGCCATTGGCGCCATAGATATTGCCTTGTGGGACCTGAAAGCGAAATTATTGAATGTGCCGCTGTATCAACTTTTGGGAGGGAGATGCCGACATAAAATTCTGACTTATTGCCATGGACACGGAACTACATTTGAAGACACTATCGAAAAAGTACTGGAGAAAAAAGAAGCAGGATATGAGGCCATCCGTGTGCAGTCTGGTATTCCCGGATTGGATAAAATCTATGGCATGAATACTAAAAAAGGAGGGAAGTATGAACCTGCCATTGCTGCTGAAACTCCTTTTGAAGAAGAATGGGATACTCATAAATATTTAACGCATGTTCCACGGTTATTTGAAAAAGTTAGGGAGGCAGTAGGGGATGAGGTTCACCTTTTACATGATGGTCACCACCGGCTTACTCCTGTTGAGGCTGCGAGATTGGGGAAGGAATTAGAACCGTTCCATCTTTATTGGCTGGAGGATTTGGTGCCTGGCGAGCTACAGGAAAGTTTTCGGTTAATCCGACAGCATACTACCACTCCACTAGCCTTGGGAGAGGTTTTTAATACAGTTTTCGATTGTAAAACTTTGATTGAAGAAGAGTTAATTGATCACCTGAGAATGGCGGTTACTCATGGGGGAGGGATTACTCCAATGAAGAAAATTGCCGCATTGGCAGAGTTGCATCATGTTAAAATCAGTCCTCACGGGCCTTCTGATATTTCTCCTGTGGGTATTGCGGCAGCACTTCATTTGGTCACTGCTATCAATAATCTGGGTGTGCATGAATATATGGGATATGATGAACTGACGCTTGAAGCGTTCCCCCATGCCTTTAAGTGGGAAAAGGGGTACCTGTATCTTGATGAGACTCCTGGTCTAGGAGTGGATATTAATATGGATTTAGTGGAAAAGTACCCTTATAAAAAAGCTTTTTTACCTGTAAACAGATTGACAGACGGAACCATGTTCAGTTGGTAGTTTGATGCAATTTTTAAAAATAAATCAGGCTGTTCGACTTTGACAAAAGTTAAACAGCCTTTAATTTTTCCACGGATAAAATCCCGGGTTTTTAGGATTCCTGAGGGTCGCTTTTTCCCATCCAGAAGGGAACGGTGCCAAACCAGAGCACTGTGCCCACAAACATAAGCGTTTTGTGCATTTCCTTTTCCATGGCTCCATTAAATACCATTAGGGCTGGAACTATGGTTAATATTAATCCAATAAGGGAAATTAGCTTTAGAATTGTTTTCATTTTCAATTATGTTTAGGGGTAGTCTATTTTATCCATCCCTGTGAAAGACTTTGAAATATTTAAGCAACTTGTGGAGAAACTGTTTTCTTTTGCATCATTTTACTGCATAGGATATACAAGAAGGCAGCAATAAACCAACCAGGTAATCCCAAGAAGAATACTTCAATTCCAGCAGCAAAATTAAGCGCCAGACATAAAACAAGCGTGGCTATCCAGGTGATAGCGGCCTGCAAACTGAATTTTATGCCAGCCACTTCTGCATAGTTGGGTTTTAATCCCATTTTTTTCAATAGATAAAAATCTATAAAAATTATGGCTCCCATTGGCATAAGTACTAAACCGTATAGGGCTACAAAGTCTAAAAGTCTCATTACAAGTGCCGGGAAGCAGGCGGCCAGGGTGGTAAAAGCACCTGTGGCCAGTGTTACTTTCCATCTGCTGGATTTTCGGAAAATCGCCTGAAACGCTAATCCCGCTCGATAAATAGTGGGGTTTGCGGTAGTCCATCCGGCAATAATTACACAAATGGCTCCTGCAATTCCTGCTGCTTCAAACGCAATTTTTCCCGGTGCAAATTCAGCTGAATTATCAAATTTTAATAAGAAATAAGAATATAATATACCAGAAGCAATCCAGGCTAAAAAGTGACCTACGTACATGCCGGTAGCCGAAGAAAATCCATATTCCCATTTTTTAGCATACCTGAAAATGGACATATCCGCCATTCCAATGTGCATGGCCATATTGGCAAACCAGGCAAAAAACATCACATGCCAAAAAGTAAACCGGCTTTGATCTACCATTGGTTCTCCAGTCCATATTTTTTCATTGGCTACCGTCCAGAAATCGCCCAATGAAGTCACACCTATCTCGGGCAACACTGCAAAGGCGGCAGCAATAAAAACCAGAATCATCCAGGGTGCGGCTCTGTTCGCAAATTTTGAAACCTGTTCGTACCCTAAAATAGCAATCACCGTGATCACCGCTCCCACAGCCATCACACTCAATACCCAACCAATTCCGGTAGGAAACATATCGGTGAGTGAGGGCATGGTAATGTCAAATGGAATTCCTACAGCTGTGGCTGAAACGGCTATCATGGAACCCGCAAGGAAGCAAAACATTAAGCCATTCACGGCATTGTAAATAATTACCAGCGACCTGCCGCAAATTTTTTCCAGTTGGTAATACATGGTTACCCTGGTTTTTACGGCAATTGGGGCGCATAAAAATGCCCAGCTTAAAACTGCCAGCAAATTTCCGATTAAAAGCCCCCAAATAAGGTCAGGAGCGGTCACTCCGTGGGCTACGAATAATGGACCAATCACAAATTCGGTTCCTGCGGTATGTTCACCGGCATACATCCCGATAAAGCCTTTCAGGCCTTTTAATTTGCCCTGTGGGATTGGCTCCCTTTCATATTCATTTATTGCCTCAAGTTTCTCAGCAATTGATTGTTTCTTCAATTCCATATTTAGACTTTGTTTGTTGTTTTAACTTTTCGGGTAATCTATGCTGATTACTCAAAAAGACGATAGGCTCCAATATTCAAACTTTTGTCAGTTAAGTGTAAATCGAACTTGAAGCTTAAATTTTCTTTGTGATTTTTATTAATTAAAAGTGCTGCCCCCAAGGCGGTGGCCTTACTTACTGAAGCACTATAAAATTCTATATCAGGGTACTTGGCACATAGCAGTTTCACGAATAACTTATTACTATGAAAACCACCGCTAAAAAACATTTTTTTAATATCGGTTTTTCCAATAGCCAAATCAATTGAAATACTCTGAAGATAAGCCAAATCCAGCATCAACTGATGGTAAGCTTCTTCATAATTATCGAAAAGATCAAGATTGACAGTCCCCCTGATTTCCTGCGGAAAAGGGCCTGTGCCTTTCATGGTTTCCGGAAAGAATTTTTTGTAATGATTATTTTCTTCTGCCAGTTTGTTGAAAATATCCCGGTCGTATTCCACGGTTTTAAAATAATCATCGGGTTTTTGGAAATGTCTGGCCAATCGATCTGTTTGGAATTCATGTTCATTTCCTAAAAATAACCTGGCTGCCTTTACCGTCCCTCCCTTATAATTGATATAGTTCAGGCAGTCTTTTGCCAAATGGTCCTCAGTCAGGTTTTCTTCGCTAAATGGATTGAAAGCAATACTCCAGGTGCCTGTGGATAAAAGTACAAAAGGATCGGGGCAGTTCATTAAATAGGGAATTAAGGCGGCCGAACTATCATGCACACCAATTCCGCATTTTATAGGATGGTCTTTCCCCTCAATTTCAATAAATGAATCTGAAGGTTGAATGTCAGGGAATTTAGCCGCAATTCCTTCTTCGCTTACCCATTTATGGTAATCACCTTTTTCAAAATCCCACAAATAAGTATGACAGCCGATGGAAGTCATTTCTGCTATTTTTTTACCCGAAAGTAAAAATGCACAATACTGAGGTAGGTGAAGCGAATATTTAATTTTTTCGAAAAGCTTGGGCTTTCTATGCTTCAACCAATAAAGCTGCAGACCTGAATTTAACATCCCCAAATCCGGAGAAGCTGTGGTCGTGCAAAAGCTTTGCTGAGGTCCGTATTTTTTATAAAATTCTGCCTTGAGCTCTTCTGGAAAAGGTTTTAGGTAATTGTAAAGTGGGGTTACTGCTTTGCCATTTTCATCCACATTTACAAAACTAGCCCCATAAGTAGCCACATTTACCGCAGTAATATCCCATTTCCCATTTTCCAGGGCCTGCTGAAAGGAGGAAAGCAACCATTTTTCCAATTTTTCTACATCTTCACAATCATCACCGTCTTCATCGGTAATTTCCTCAAACTGGACCTCCTCACTGTGGAGCACTTCCAATTCCTGGTTGAAAATCATTAATTTTTTATTGGTTTTCCCAATATCAAAAATGGCTGTTACCTTTTCTTTCATTTTCAAATTTCAATGTAATTTACCTATGGATAAAATGCTGTAATTTAAAATAGTACCCGGTATGGAATACAGGTACTTACAGACCAGTAGCCATAGAAAAACTGCCTCTTTCTTTTACCAATTCTTCTCTTACTTTTAATTTTCTGTAAACTCCTACAGGATCAATGGCTGCTCCAGCCTGAATTCTTGAAGCCGCCAATAGCGGCCTTACATCCGTCCTGTAGGCATTTTGTAAAATTTCCTGGGCTTTTACCACATCATTCTCCTGTTGGGCAACAGCCAGTTCTTGTTTATCCACCAAAAGAGCCTGCGCATAAGCAATTTTAATGGCTTCTACTGATTGTAGTAAATCTTCCAAAGGATCTTTTAAATTATGACTTGCGTCAATCATCCAGGCCAGAGGAGGGTTAATGGAATTTGGATCTTCCATACCTTCTACTAATTCTTTGAATATGAGGAAAAGCTGGTATGGTTTAATACAACCCACAGTTAAATCATCATCAGCAAATTTGGAATCGTTGAAGTGGAAACCTCCAAGTTTGCCTTCCATCATCAGAATGGCTACAATTTGTTCTATGTTTGTATTCGGTAAATGATGGCCTAAATCTACCAGACACAGGGCTTTTTCCCCTAATTTGCTGGCCAGCAAATGGGATGTTCCCCAATCGGGAATCACCATGGAATAAAAATTAGGCTCGAAAGGCTTGTATTCCACAAACATTTTCCATTCATCAGGTAATTCCTGATAAACTTCTTGTAGGGAATGAAGGGTGTTTTGGAAAACCTGTTTAAAATTATTTTGTCCGGGGAAACTGGAACCATCTGCAAGCCAAACGGTTAAAGCTTCAGAGCCCAATGCCTTTCCATATTTTATTACCTCAATATTATGGTCAATAGCTTCCTGCCTTACGGCCTTATCTACATGGCAAAGGGAACCAAATTTATAAGAGTTTTTTTGATCCTTTTGGTCCTGAAAAGTATTTGAATTAACCGCATCAAATTTAAGGTCATATGAATCGGCAAGTGCTTTTATGGCATTGGCATCTTCGGGAATATCCCATGGAATATGTAGGGAAATCGCTCCACTCGACCTGTTAAGCGCATGCAATAATCCCACATCAGCTATTTTCTCTTCAAGACTACCGGGCTCTCCACCTCCAGGGAATCGGCCAAATCTTGTGCCTCCTGTACCCAAAGCCCAGCTTGGAATAGCCACCTGAAAGTCAGCCAGTTTTTGTACAATCTGGTTAACATTTTTACCAGCACTTTCCAACTCCTCTGCAAGGAAATCAAACTTTTTTTGCTGTTGATTTTGAAGTGGGTTATTATATTCCTGAATAACTGATTTTTCTACTCTCATTTTTTTATGTTTTTGATAAGGGAGCGACTATCTGGCACTTAAAATCTGCCCCGATTTTGAATGAATTTTTTTCTGAAATTTACCCCTTTCCTTATTCTTCATTCGTCTGGAAATGGAGCTTTTAGATTTTCAATCTTACCTTCAAAAAAGTTGGAAATTTATCAGAATTGCATCCTGTACCATCCTGAATAAGTTAATTCAGTGTTAAAATTTAATTTTTTTTATCAGTTGATGCAACTATTGATTAACTTCATACATCCTTACCATAGAAGATTTTAAAAAGCAACAAATTTACACAGGCTTTTAACCAGGTTTTCACCAGCAAAAAACCGAAACCAATATAATTAATTAAGAGGAATTTGTATTAGCTTTGCCACCCAGAATCAGGCACTCCAACTAAGGCAATATTCCATAATAATCGGTTACAATAACTGTTACTATACGACTAGCATTTTGATATTTAGAGAAACAGTTACTCCATGAAAACTCGAAAATTTTTATTACCCGCTTTATTCCTATTTCTTTCCTCCCAAACATTGTTTGCTCAGGTAAGTGTTTGCATGCTTAGTAAGAACTGGAAGTATGAAAGCTCCAAGGTTTTAGGTCAGGTAGTTCCTGCTACCGCGGTGGAGGAAAATGACCAGTTGGTCTTAAGGTTTAACATGACCTTTGAGCGGGTAGAAGAAGGAAAGGTTTACAAAGGAACCTGGATGTATAATGAAGGAGAACAAAAAATTATATTAAACTATAGTGGAGTTGATAAAGTGAAGTTTTTATTTGTGAAAAAAGCGAATAAAGAAGAGTTGGTTTTAAAAATGGAGGAGGACTGGAAGCTGGATACTCAAATCCATATGAAGGCGGTAAATCCTCCATGTTCGTACTTATAAAGTCAACTTTTTCTCCACAGCTTAAACCGGAATTTTTTTCCTGCAGACTTAATTGAATTTCCATAGATTTGGTATCAAAAGTCTTTTTGAAAAGGATTCCGGTTTTTTATGTTTAAATTTTCTCAAATTTCCATACTTGGAATTTTGGTCTCACTATGGTTTGGGGCCTGTTACCCCGTTTTTGGCCAGGAAAGTTTGGGTTATAGTAAGGAGGGATTTGGTGGAGCAGCCGGAATTTCCTTCAATTTGGGTACGCATTTCCAAAGAGCAGGCCTGTTCCTTACCGGATATTATTATCACGATTTTTTCCAGGTGAATGCCCAAACCCGTTGGTTTTTTACTTTCAGACAGTTAGGGCCATCGGGAAAAGGGCATGAAGGTCAATTTAATATAGGTGCAGTATATGCATTTGGAAATTACGATCAAATTCAGAATCCTTTTCTCAATTCAGTAAGTAATCAGACTGGTAAAAAATACAGCATAGGCTACAGTTTTAATGTTTATCTCGATCAATTAAGCACCAATCAAAGGACTGGAACAGTGGGTATCCAGCTCGATCAGGTAGAGGTTTACCATGAAAATGATATTTTGGGTACTCCGGGTTCAGACCGGTACCGAACTTCCGGAATTTTGATTGCCTATAGGAATGACCATACCAGAATTGGAATTAATGCTACTTTTTGGACGGGTAATTCGGATTCTGGCAAGGCGATAAAAGTGGAGGACAATACTTTTGCCCGATTTGGGTATACTGATTTAACACATGCTGAATATGGGGAATATTCCAATGGTTTGCTTAGTCTCCAGGTAGAGCATGTTTTTCCTTATGCACAACAAGGCAGGATGAATATTGGTATTGATTCGGAGCATGTCAGGAATTTTTTGCAAAACAAGGTGATGCATGATTTGTATTTTTGGCCGGAAAAATGGAATCCTGCAAAAAATTATCATATCCCCATGGTAGATACTGAAGGGAAACCGTATCTTTATAAGGAAAATCAGGGAGTGAAATCAGATCGGTTTTTATTTGATTTATCCCTGAATCCCACTTTATTTTATTGAGCTGAATTTTAGAAATGCAGTCAATTCTATGCAATGGAAATCCTAGAAATCTCAAAACGTTTTTGCGGTCCCCCCAATTCTGGTAATGGAGGCTATGTCTGTGGTCTTATTGATAATCACACCGATTTTGTTTCGGAGGTAACTTTAAGGAAACCTCCTCCATTGGAAGTTGCGCTGCAGCTTTATGGAAAGCCTGGTGAATCCAATTTAATGAATGAAGAAATCCTTGTAGCGGTGGCAAAACCCGGAGTGGTAGATGTAGATATTCCCGACTCAGTTGAATGGGAAGAAGCAAAGGCTTCCAGTAAAAACTATATTGGGTTTCAGGAAAAACACCCTTTTCCATCCTGTTTTGTATGTGGACCACAAAGAGCCTCCGGAGATGGTTTAAATGTATTTGCCGGAAAGGTGGAAGGTAGAAGTGTATATGCTTCCCCCTGGATTCCGGATAAATCTCTTTCAAATGATGAAGGCACGGTTAAAAATGAATTTTTATGGGCAGCCATGGATTGTCCCGGAGCTTTTGCTATTATGGGTAAGCAGCCTAAAACACTGGTGTTGGGAAGAATGACTGCTGAAATAGAGAGAGAGGTACCAATAGGCGAAACTTGTGTGGTGATTAGCTGGAAATTAGAAAGTGAGGGTAAAAAACATTTTTGTGGCACTGCGATTTACAATAGTAATCATGAACTTTGTGGCAAATCGAAAGCTACTTGGATAGATATTGGGGGGTAAATCATTTCCTTATTTTTTCAAATATCACATGTCATTTGATTAAGTTTTTTGTGCCGTAATTATGGGAATGAACCCTGATCATCTTTTTGGCTTTTAGTTTGAAAATTTCAAGGCATTTATTTGCCCACTTTGAAAGGCATATTTTTCTAAAACTTTGAGGCAAAGTAAATCTTCCATATTTTTATTTTTAAAGCGATTTGTGTAATTATTGGCATTTTTAATAATCCTATTGGCTTCTTCATGATGACGGGAATAATAAATAATTTTATCCTCCAAATCTGAATAGTCATTTTTTATCTCTACATAATGTTCATTAGGTTTTAAAGTACCTTCCATAAACCAGGTTTCAAATTTTGGTTTAGGCATTAAACATAGGGAATTGGATGACATGACCCACTTCAGGTTTGTTGCTACATCGTTACCTTCCGGGCAAAAAATAAACTTGTATTGGAGTTGTGCCTTAATTGATAAAAAGTCTTTTTGCCAGGGGACATTTTCTTTTGGTTTATTGGTTTGTCCTACGTTGCAGAGTGGGTGGTTCCAGAATTTTTCAACAAAAGATCTACGCAATTCGTGGTAAGCGCCTCCACGCCATACCAAAATATCTTTCTTTTCACCATAGGAATAAGGATCATTTACCCATTTGAAATGCCTTCTTTTGTTCAGTTTAAACAAAACCGAATTTGCATTGTCGCCAGTAATGGGCCTGGCTTTAAAAAGTGTAGGATATGGATTAATATGTGTTTCATCTCCAAACTGGTAGGCAAACCTAGTATCAGCGGTAAAGTAATGCAAAAATTCTTTTAAGTCGAGGAAATAGGTGGTACTATTTGTCTTTTTGAAATTTTTTATAGCCTGAGCAGCTTCCGGGATTTCAAAATTTTTGTTTTGCTTAAAATAGTAATTCAATCTGTATTGAAGTTCTTGTTGATCGCATTCCCTCCCATAATTTATAAGCCGATGATAATTCCACTTAAAAAAAAAGACCGGAAGCGCATTAAAACCAAAACTTTTTGTATAATACAGGAAATTCATGTTTTATTTTTTTCTTTAAAACAGTGTGCTGCAAAGCTATTAGAAAACGACCTAAACCTAAAATCCCAGGGATGGTGAAGTACATTTGTGGTTTTCCTGTTTGTGCCTCCTCTTTTACCACTTGTTTGGTTTTGAAGTATAAGGCCAATCGATATGTGGCAGCATTCAAACCAATTTTAATTGAGGAAAGCAGGATAAATTATAAAAATATCTTTTACATTTTCTGAAAAATTAAATATTCTTTAATGACAAAATACCTATTGATTAGTCTGTTTATTTTAACCTCCCAACTTTCCTTTTCCCAATTACAAACACTTCCGGATTTTCCTGAAAATACTTATATAAACTTAAGAGGAAGCCTACAGAATTGCTTTACCAAATTTGAAAAAGAAAAAAAAGGCAGGGTAGTTTTTCTTGGTGGTTCCATTACCCATATGAATGGATGGCGGGAAATGGTCTGTAAATATCTTCAGGAAAGATTTCCGGAAACCGAGTTCGATTTTATTGATGCCGGTATCCCTTCCACCGGATCAACCCCGGGAGCTTTCCGGTTTTCCAGAGATGTGCTTGCCCATGGAACAGTAGATTTACTTTTTGAGGAGGCCACGGTAAATGACCGGACAAATGGAAGAACTTCCCAGGAGGAAATTAGGGGAATGGAGGGCATTATCCGACAGGCAAGACTGGCGAACCCCGCTATGGATATTGTAATGCTCTATTTTGTTTTTGAACCTTTGATGGAGGACATCAGAAGCGGGAAGACGCCTGAGGAAATTATCAATCATGAAAAAGTGGCAGAGCATTATCAGGTGACTTCCATTAACCTGGCAAGGGAAGTTACGGAAAGGATAGATAATAAGGAGTTTAACTGGGAAAAATTTGGAGGCACACATCCTGCGCCTTTTGGCCATCAGATTTATACCAATTCCATAAAAGTATTATTCGAACATGAGTTTAAAAATGACAGGAGTGCCTATCAAATTCACCCTAAAACTGTTCCTGAAGAACTTCTTGATCCCAACTCCTATGTAAATGGAAGGCTTGTTCCCATAAAAAAAGCCCGTACCGGATTTAAGTTTAGGAAAGTGAAAAGCTGGAAGGCGCCTGAAGGGGAACAAACCAGACCCGGGTTTGTAGAAGTGCCCATGCTGGTAGCCAAAAAAAAGGGAGCGAAGTTGAAATTTAAATTTAGAGGCAAGGCAGTTGGGATTTTTGTAATTGCCGGAATGGATGTGGGCATGATAGATTATAAAATTGATGGTAAAAAATATGGCCCGCTGGATCAGTTTACCCAATGGAGTGAATCTTTGCATTTGCCCTGGTTATATTTATTGGATGGCGATCTGGATGAAAAGAAAAAGCACAAACTGGTGATCAAAACAGCCCGGATTAAAAATCCAAAAAGTAAGGGATATGCTTGCCGGATTGTCCACTTTGCAGTGAATGGCGAATAAAGCAGCTTGGAGCGATTCTTTAAATGGATGGCGGGAATAGCAAAAATTCAATGTATCTTTGCCTTTCATTCCAAAATGGCAAAGGATGGTTGAGTAGTGGAACTTTCAAAACTTTTATTACTACAAAAAAAACATAATTGGATGGTTTTCCTGCTTTAAAACCAGGAAAGACATCTACTAACGCCATTTAAGGGAACTATCAGGAAATGATAGACTTTGAATTTCTTTTAAGTGCCGGTGTCCGAGTAAAACATAACGGAAATAATAGACACTGGCCTATAAATAACTTATATGTCATTTAACACACTTGGATTATCAGAATCCTTACTGAAAGCAGTAAGCAAAAAAGGATATAAAACCCCGTCTCCAATTCAGGAAAAAGCGATTCCACTGATTTTAGAAGGAAAAGATGTTTTAGCTTCAGCCCAAACAGGAACTGGGAAAACTGCAGGTTTTACCTTGCCCATGCTCCAGATTTTAGATCAGGGACCCCGTCTTCGGAAAAGACCTATCAGGGCACTTGTGCTAACCCCCACACGGGAATTAGCCGCCCAGGTTCAGGAAAATGTAAGAGATTATAGTTTGTTCCTGGATATTCGATCTACGGTAATTTTTGGAGGAGTTAATCCTAATCCTCAAATTACGGCACTGAGAAAAGGAGTGGATATTTTAATTGCCACTCCGGGAAGATTACTAGATTTACACAGCCAAAAGATATTTTCACTGGCAAATATAGAGATGCTGGTATTAGATGAAGCCGATAGAATGCTGGATATGGGATTTCTTCGGGATATTAAAAAAATCCTGAGTCTGATGCCTGAAAAAAGGCAAAATCTGCTTTTTTCGGCCACTTTTTCCAAAGAGATCAAAAAGCTGGCAAATGGTATTTTGAATCATCCTGCAACTGTAGAGGCTACACCCGAAAATTCCACTGCCGAGATGGTGATCCAGAAAATTTATAAGGTGGATAAAAACCGGAAAACGCCTCTGATTATTAAATTAATTTCGGAAGGGGACTGGCAACAGGTGTTGATTTTTACCAGAACTAAGCATGGGGCTAATCGACTGAGCGAAAAATTAAGCAAAAAAGGGATTACTTCAGCCGCTATTCATGGAAACAAAACGCAAAATGCCAGAACCAAAGCGCTCGATGGATTTAAACGGGGAAAAGTACGGGTTTTGGTTGCCACGGATATAGCGGCCAGAGGACTGGATATTCCCCTGCTTCCTCATGTGGTGAATTATGAATTGCCCAACGTGCCGGAAGATTATGTCCATAGAATAGGCCGAACGGGTAGGGCTGGAGCCAGCGGTGAGGCCATCTCTCTGGTTTGCCATGACGAACAGGATTATGTGCGGGGAATTGAACGCTTATTGGGATTAAAATTACCCACTGATATGGTGGAAGGATTTGAAATGAGTGCAACTCCACCACCACCCAGGGAAAATAACGGGCGGCCTCAACAGCGATCACATCAGCCAAAATCAGGAAATAGAAAGTTTAAGAAAAGGCCAAACAGGTTTAAATCAAATGCTAATAAAGGGAGGAATTAAAAAGTTGTTTCTCCCTAAAATATAAGGCAGGTATTCGGTTGTGTTTTAAAGTGATTTCAGTGTATTGATGAATTTTGGGAGTACCGAAAACAGGGAAGGATGCTTGAACCAGTCAATTCATTAGCTGTGAATTTTTTTAACCAAAAGTACTACTATTCAGAAACCTTAGTAAAAAATGGTGGATTAATATAAGTATCCTGGGTTTTGAGTTTTTTTCCATCTATCAGCATTTCCATACCATTTAGGTTGGAAGGAATATTTAGTCCGCTTTTGTTTGTATTAGAAACTGTGATTACAGTGATTAATCCATCTGTTGTTTTATTTTTAAATGCTTCTAAATTGGCTTTGTATTTCTGTATTGTTTGAAAATCATCTAATACAATGGTGATATCAGTGAATTTTTGTTGATCAGAAATTGGGAAATTTAAAATAATGGATTCTTTTATGGGGATTTCATCTTCATAAAAGAAGGTAATGGTCTCCCCAATTTTCACTATCACTTTATGAAGTGTTTTTTTGGTGTGATTCCTGATTTTTAAACAAACTCCTTTATCTTCCGGGTTTTGGGTGGAAACCATTAAATGTCCAAAGCTTACATACCGACTTTCATCTTTAAAATGCTCACTTTCAAATATGATGGTTTGTTCTTTTACGGTAAATTTTCCATTATCGTAAAATTGACTTTCATCTCTCTCCCAAAGTGTATAGCTGTAAGTGGAATCGTCTGATAATTGTATCTCAGAAGGGTAGTATTGATATGTCCCAAAAATTGATTGAGCCTTTAGGTTGAGTGTGATTAAGTAAATAATAGTTATAGTCAGGAGGTATTTCATAAATAGAGTAGTGTAATTCAAATAATATAATTTTGCCTAAAACTAGTTGTGTTTTTCTACTATTGTATCCCTAAATTTCAGGAATTTGATAATGATTATGCAATCATTCCGTTGAATGCGAAATAAAATAGCAGTTTTTGAGTAATGCTGCTAATAAATCACCATTTTTTTGATACTATATGTTTCGCTGGATTCCTTTTGTTTTCATCAGGTTTACTTTTTTCCTGATTACCGGCATTCTGTTTTTTATCCATACAGATGTTGAAATTCCCCGGCCATATCTGATTTTTTCGGGATTTGTATTGATTTACATATTGTCCTATTTTTTCAGAAATAAGCTGAAAGGAAAGTTGAATTTACTCTTTGGACTTAATGGTTCGGTTATTCTATTTCTGTTTGGTTACCTGATTACCCTTCACAATAGCCCGGTTTACACACCAAATCATCTTGCAAATTTGAAGGAAAAGATTACACATTATCAGGGAATTATTACCTCAGATATTCAGGAAAAGCCCAATTCCCAAAAGTTTGCACTCCAGGTGAAAGCAGTGAAAACGGCAAATGGCTGGCAGGAGGCTTTGGGTAAGGTACTGGTTTATGTTTCCAAATCGGATAGTACAAACCTGAATTATGGGGAAGAAATTTTGGTTTCGGGCAATCCTCAGGAAGTTTCACCACCAGCCAATCCCAATGAATTTAACTACAAAAGGTATTTAAGTTTTCACCACATTTACCACCAACATTTTTTAAAAGCCGGGAGATTTGTGAAAACTGGTGATTCTTCTCCCAACTTTTTATTGGAATATTCCTATAAGGCAAGGAAAGCTTGTGCTGGCATTTTCAAGCAATATATTGAAGGGGAAAAAGAATACCATATTGCTTCGGCTTTGGTGCTTGGTGTAAAGGATGGTTTAGACAATGAAATCAAAAATGCTTATTCCAGTGCCGGAGCCATGCATGTTTTAGCTGTTTCCGGCTTGCATGTGGGGATTATTTATCAGGTTTTGGTTATGTTTTTTGGACGTTTACTGAAACGGAAAAATGGCAGATGGTTATTCGGAATTTTAGCTCTTTGGTTTCTATGGGCCTATGCGTTTATTACCGGTCTTTCTCCATCGGTGCTTAGGGCTGTCACTATGTTTTCATTTGTAGTCCTGGCCAGGGTGATCAACAGGCAGTCCAATATTTATAATACCCTGGCTTTGTCGGCTTTTGTATTGTTGTGCTGGAATCCTTATTTGTTGTTGGAAGTGGGGTTTCAGCTTTCCTATCTGGCCGTGTTTGGTATTGTTTATTTACAACCCAAGCTTTATCGTTTATTCGAGATTCATCATGATTTACTGGATAAAGTGTGGGGAATTACCTGTGTTTCTATTGCTGCCCAAATTGCCACTTTTCCGGTTGGATTGCTTTATTTTCATCAGTTCCCCAACTACTTCCTCATTTCAAATCTGGTTGTTATTCCGGCAGCACTCATTATCGTTTATGGTGGACTTTTACTTTTGGTCCTGTCTTTTTCTTCTTTTCTTGCCGGACTAGTAGGGATTTGTCTCAAATGGATTATCTGGATATTGAACGAATTTGTTTTTTATATTGAAGACTTGCCTTATTCCCTTTTACAGGGAATTGATATTTCCATTACAGAAACCTGGATGATTTATGGGGTAATCGTCAGCCTAATTTTGCTGTTCAGTATGCGGAAATTCAATTACCTCATTTTTGCTTTTTTAATTTTTATGAGTTTTTCCGGTTTTCAGGTTTTGGAAAATATCGCACAAAATAATCAGCAGTTTTTT
The DNA here is from genome assembly GCF_000379765.1 of Flexithrix dorotheae DSM 6795. GTDB lineage: Bacteria > Bacteroidota > Bacteroidia > Cytophagales > Flammeovirgaceae > Flexithrix > Flexithrix dorotheae. The sequence goes on along the minus strand of NZ_KB903465.1, from coordinate 348,331 downwards.
ACCATCTATAAAGTAAATGGCCAATCAGCATTTGCCTTTTTTGAAGGAGAAAAAGCCTTTCTTTTGGCTGATAGCAGTCTATTGAATGACAGGGAAAAGGTTAGGTTTCATATTGATCATCATTTTTGGAATAAAGGTGTGTCGGGTAGAGAAGAAATTGCTTTTCAAAATCTGGATGAATCTGACCAATACTTCCCGGTGAAGAAAGTTGATGGCAATTTGTTGTTTGTCTGGAATGGTTTCACCTTTTTAAACCTAAGAAAAAAGCCTGCCCAACCTCTCCAAACAGAGGTGGATTTTTTAATCATCAGTAAACAAAGTGTTACTGATTTTCGCGAAATCCAACAGATTAATTGTCGGAAAATAATTATTGATTCTTCTAATAAAGTTTATAAAATGAAGCGATTGATTGGTGAAATGAAGGAGAAAAAAATGCCTTATTTCATAATATCCGATAATGGTGCTTTTACCAAAAAAATTCCTTGAAAGTATCAATTCTCCAATTTGCTGAATAATTTTTCTCAATTACCTGTACAGATGTTGATTTTATATTTACTTTTACATTCACACAGTCATCAGTAATGGCCTGCAATTTCATGGTTTTTTGTAATATGTGAACATGAATTAAAATGTAGAGTTTTTTATTTAAGGAAATTACAAAAGGTATTTTTTAAGATTGTTTTTTTTATAGTTTTGCCACCCAAAAAATATTACCGGCTTTGACACTGATAAAATCGATTTCTGGAATTAGAGGAACAATTGGAGGAAAAGAAGGCGATGGCCTTACTCCGATAGACATTGTGAAATTTGCTGCTGCGTATGGCAAATGGATTAAAACAAAGTACGATCAACCGAAAGTGGTGATTGGAAGAGATGCCAGGGTATCTGGAGAAATGGTATCCAATATTGTTTCTTATACGCTAGTGGGTATGGGTGTTGATGTACTTGATTTAGGGCTTTCTACTACTCCCACTGTGGAGGTAGCAGTTACTGAAGAATCGGCCAGTGGTGGAATCATTTTTACTGCAAGCCATAATCCCGGCCATTGGAATGCTTTAAAATTGCTTAATGAAGCTGGGGAGTTTGTTTCTGCGGCAGATTCTGAATTAATTCTGAAATATGCTGAGGATCAGGAATTCGAATTCGAAACTGTAAATCATTTGGGAAAAATTTCTGAGGATCATTCTTACATTGATAAGCATATCAAAATGATTCTTGATTTACCGCTGGTTGATGTAGAGGCTATTAAAGCAAAAAACTTTAAAATCGCCATTGATTGTGTAAACTCTACTGGAGGTATTGCAGTGCCCAGATTGCTAAAAGCTTTAGGTGTTGCCGAAGTTTTAGAATTATACTGCGAACCTAATGGGAAGTTCCCTCATAATCCTGAACCACTTACCGAAAATATTACCGAAATCTGTAACAAAATTGAAACTGGCAGTTTTGATTTGGGCATAGTTGTAGATCCTGATGTGGATCGATTGGTTTTTGTTTGTGAAGATGGTTCTCCTTTTGGGGAGGAATATACCCTTGTAGCTGTTTCTGATTATGTGCTGGAGAATAAGGTTGGTAACACCGTTTCCAACATGTCTTCCACCAAGGCACTAAAAGATATTACCATAAAGGCAGGTGGAGCGTACTTTGAATCTGCAGTGGGTGAGGTAAATGTGGTGAAGGTGATGAAGGAGCAAAATGCTGTGATTGGGGGAGAAGGAAATGGTGGTATTATTTACCCGGATTTACATTATGGTAGAGATGCTCTGGTGGGAATTGCTTTATTTTTATCGCATTTAGCAAAGTTTAAAGGCACTGCCAAAATGCTGAAGATGAAGTATCCAAGTTATACTATTTCTAAAAATAAAATTGAATTAACCCGGGATATTAATGTAGATGATATTTTGGTAAAAATTCAGGACAAGTATAAAAAGCAGCCTATAAGTACTTTGGATGGGGTGAAAATTAATTTTGATAACGAATGGGTGCATTTGAGGAAATCAAATACGGAACCTATTATCAGAATTTATGCTGAAGCAGATTCTCCGTCTAAAGCAGATAATTTTGCCAATAAAATCATTTCCGATATTAAAGAGATTATTGCTTTTAAGGCGAAGGATTAAGGTTAAAGATGGATTTTAATTCCTGCGATATCCAATTCGACTTTGCAAAAGTCGAATTGCCTTTGTGGACTAAAAAAGCGCTTTAGGACTATTCCTAAAGCGCTTTTTTTATGCCTAACAAATCAATAATGAATGCATATTCAAATGCTACCTCTTTCAATCTTTCGAATCGGCCTGAAGCTCCTCCATGTCCGGCATCGGTATTGGTTTTGAGGAGCAAAAGATTTTGATCGGTTTTTAAATCTCTGAGTTTGGCTGTCCATTTGGTGGGCTCCCAATATTGAACCTGAGAATCGTGCAAACCTGAGGTAATCAGCATATTAGGATATTGCTTTGCTTCTACCTGGTCGTAAGGGGAGTAGGAAAGCATGTAATCGTAATATTTTTTTTCATTGGGATTTCCCCATTCATCATATTCTCCGGTAGTGAGGGGAATGGTATCATCCAGCATGGTACTCACTACATCTACAAAAGGCACATCTGCAACAACTATTTTAAATAAATCCGGACGCATATTCACCACTGCACCCATTAATAGTCCACCTGCGCTACCTCCGCTTACCACTAATTTCTCAGAGGTTGTGAAATTCTCTTTGATAATATGTTCGGCACAGGCAATGAAGTCCGTAAAAGTATTTTTCTTTTTCAACATTTTTCCATCATCATACCACCAGCGGCCCATTTCCTGCCCACCTCGAATGTGGGCAATGGCAAACACAAAACCTCTGTCGAGCAGGCTTAGCCTGACCGAACTGAAATATGGGTCATAGGAGTGACCATATGAGCCATAAGCAGTCATGTAGAATGGATTATTTCCATTTCTGGTGACACCTTTTCTGTATACCAAAGAAATTGGTACTTTGACGCCATCAGCTGCAGTTGCCGTGATTCTTTCTGACTGGTAATTATCAGGATTAAAATCACCAATTACTTCCTGTTGCTTTTTTAATTCTTTGGTCCTTTTCTCCATGTCATAGTCAAAGACTGATGAGGGAGTAGTGAGGGAATTATAGCCGTATCTTAAAGTTTTGGTATCAAAATCGGGATTGTAATCTATTCCTGCTGTATAGGTAGGTTCACCAAAGTCCAGGTAATGATCTTCCTGAGTTTTCCAATTGATTATCCTGATTCTGGTAAGACCTTCAAACCTTTCCTCAAGGGCCAGAAATTCTTTAAAAATATCAATATCCTCCAATAGCACATCCTTTCTATGTGGAATGACCTCCTGCCAGTTTTCCTTTGTCGATTTGTTCATTTCACAGGACATCAGCCGGAAATTCTGTGCTTCATAGTTGGTAAGGATATAAAATTTATCTTCAAAATGATCTACATGGTATTCAATTTCCCTTTCTCTTGGATGCACAATTTTGAATTCACCATTTGGATTATCTGCAGGTAAAAAACGGATCTCACTGGTGAGAGAGGCATGGGAATTTATGGTAATAATTTTCTTGGATTTGGTCTTTCCAACCGAAAGATTAAAAGTTTCATCCTCTTCCTCATAAATCAATTGATCTTGTTTGGAGTCTGTTCCCAGGATGTGCTTGTATACTCTGTATGATCTCAGTGTTTCCTGATCCTGTACCGTATAAAAAATGGTTTTATTATCATCTGCCCATGTCGCATTACCAGTTACATTTTCAATAACATCTGGTAAAAATTCCCCAGTAGTTAAATCTTTGAATCTTAAGGTATAAATCCTTCGGCCAACGTTATCGGTAGAGAAGGCCAGAATGTTATCATTCTCACTTATTCTTAGTCCTGTTGCACTAAAATAAGGCTCTCCTTCAGCCAGTTTATTGACATCCAGCAAAATTTCTTCTTCTGCTTCAAGATTTTCTTTTTTCCGGCAATGAATAGGGTATTCCAGTCCTTCATCAAATCTGTGGTAATAGAAATAATTACCTAATTTGTAAGGTAGAGATTCTGTTTTTTCTTTTATTCTTCCTTTTATTTCTTCAAAAAGACTGTCCTGGAATTCTTTGAAATGAGCCGTAACCTGGTTGGTATAATCATTTTCTGCATCAATATAGGCCAAGACTTCGGGATCTTCCCGCTGGTTAAGCCAGAAATAAGGATCAATTCTGGTATGGCCATGAATGGTTAACTCCCTGTTTATTTTTTTTGCTTTAGGTGGTTGAATAGTCATGCGATCAGTAATTAATATTCAAACCGCAATTTACTTGATGTGTGGGGGAAATCATATACTAAAGCCAAGTAATGCAGGAAAGAAAAGGAAGGAATTGGATTCAGCGGAGAATTAAAAAAATACAAAAAAAGGCAACCGCCAGAATTAATTTCTAACAATTGCCTTTTAGGAAGCTTTTGGGCTTCTGATTATTTCCCTTCGTATTTCCTTCCATTTTCATGTTTTGCCAAAGCCATTCCGATTACAGCAGCTCCTGCTAAAAGTGCAACAAAGAAAATAACAGCTATAGTACCCATAATTTTATTTATATTTTGTGAAAAATGTATTTCTTTTTAGTTCGATATTCGAACGCAAAAATATCAATCTAAGTGGAAAAATTGAAGGTTATAGGGAATGTTTTTTTGATTTTGTTTAACCTACCTAAAATAGTGCTCATCTGTTTTTAAATCTAAAAACTTAAATCTACTGATTTTAAAACTTAACTTAGAGCCTGAGCTTACTATAAGGCACAGCTGTTTAAAACCTTTGTCCCAACACAAAATGAAACTGGCCTTTATTAGCTCCAGGATTTCCAGGTACTTCATCAAAACCATAACCCCAATCTACTCCCAGAAGCCCCATTCCAGGAAGGTTAATACGGACTCCAAATCCGGCTGATCTGTAAACTTTAAAAGGATTGAATTCCTGAATATTATTCCAATTGTTTCCGCCTTCAACAAAACCTAACAGATAAATCATGGTGGACGATGGCTGGGTGAGAAGATATCTCAATTCGAAACTTACCTTACTAAATGATGTCCCACCCATGCCATCAGAATCTGGAGGAATTATAGCGCGATTTTCATAACCTCTCAAACCAATGACATCAGTTCCTAACAATACATTTTGAGTGCCCAGGCCATCTCCTCCCATAATGTACCTTTCGAATGGTCCAAGAGCTTTTTGTTGGTTGTACTGACCGATAACTCCCATTTTTAACTGAGTGGCCATCACTAGTTTTTGGGACAATGGAAAATACCATGAATTTTCGAATGACCATTTGTGATACTCAATCCATTTGAAGGAATTCTGGGTATTTACTTCTGAAAATGATTGATTTCCCATAGCTGAGTAGGGGGGAGTGAGACTCAACGAAAGGGAAATTGAGGAACCTCTTCTAGGGAAAAGGTAGTTGTCTATATTATTTCTGGCGATGGTAGTGTTAAAAGTGATATTATAGGAATGACCACTGCTGTAATTTTCAAATCCATTGATAGGATAGTTGTTCAAATCGTACCGGTAGAAATTGATGGAGTTGGAAAGACTGAAATAATCATCAGGGATTGTTAACCTTCTTCCAAGGGAAACTGTAACTCCGTCCATTTGAAGGCTTCCATCATACCCATTGAGTTCTTGAGTCAAGCGGTTTACAGAATGGTTGAAGCTGAAAGTGAGGGAGTTGGGTTTCTTCCCTCCAAGCCAGGGTTCCGTAAAACTCAAACCATAATTTTGATATTGATATCCGTTAGCCTGAACTTTTAATTGAAGTTTTTGTCCATCTCCCTGAGGAATACCCTTCCAGTTTTTGAAGGAAAAAAACTTTCTTGCAGAAAAATTATCTATTTTAATTCCTGCAGAACCAATAAACCCAAAATCTCCACCCCAGCCTCCTGAAAGTTCGAAATTATTTCCGGGGCTTTCTTCCACATCGAAAATGATATCCACGGTACCATCATTGTAATTTGGAATTGGTTTTGGGGTAATGGTTTCCGGATTAAAATAACCTAAAGTAGCTAATTCCCTTTGAGTTCTGATGAGGTTATTCCTACTAAATTTTTGGCCAGGGATTGTGCGAAGTTCCCGGTAAATCACATGGTCATTAGTTAAGGTATTGCCGTTTACAATTACCTTATTAATTACGGCTTGTTCTCCTTCAAACATTCTCATTTCCAGATCAATAGAATCTCCGTCTACTGCAATTTCTATAGGATCTACCTGAAAAAACAAGTAACCGTCATCCATATAAAGGGAGTAAATATCTGTTCCATTTGGATCAAAATTTAACCTTTGAGACAACTCCTGAGGATTGTAAATACTTCCTTTTTTGATCCCAAGCAATTGATTGAGGGCTTTATCAGCGTATTTGTAATTTCCCACCCAGGATATATTTCTCACATAGTATGGCTGGCCTTCTTCTACCTTCACTTTTAAAGCAATATTTCCATTTGGCAGTACCGTTTTTTCCTCATCAGTAATTTTAATGTCCTGATAACCATTTTGTTTGTAAAATGTCATAAGGTTTGCCTTGTCTGCTTCCCATTGGCTTTCTATAAATTTGGATGGGGTAAGGATATTGAGCAAACTCTTTTCCTTTGTTTTTTTTAATTGTTTTCGGATTTTCTTTTCTTCAAAGGCCGTAATCCCTTCAAATTCGATTTTTTCAATGCGGGTTTTCGGATTTTTATCGATTTTCATCTTCAGGATAAGCCCGTTTTTAAAGCTTTTATCTACTTCCAATTCGGTTTGTACTGTGGTATTTGCGAAACCTTTTTCCTGAAAATATTTTCTGGCAATATTACTGGCATTTTTTACAATGGCATCGGTCACCATTTTTCCCCGAATCAGTTTCATGTTGTCCATCAGGGTTTCCTGCTGACTTTTACTTACCCCTTCAATGCTCACTTTTGATAACCTGGCTCTTTCTTTTATCTCAATTTGCAGGAATGCTTTGTGGCCGGAAATTTCTGTGATCGAAATCTTCACATCTCCTAATATGCCCTGTTTCCATAACTTTTTAACGGCCAGGGAAATCTGATCACCGGGTATTTTAATTGTACTTCCAGGAGCTAAACCTGCAATGGAAATAATCGCATTTTTGTCAAGATATTTTGCGCCAATCACCTTAATTCCTCCAATGGCATATTCTTTCGGGTTGCCATAGTCTATGCTTGTGAAATCAGGTTTTTCCGTTTGGGCAAAAATCGCCCATGGTAATGCCAGGAAGGCAATACCCATTAGATAAATTTTGAACATATTATCAGGGTTTCAGAAAATATATGATGTACTTTAAAATTTCATTTGCCTAAGGGCAATAGAAGACTATCCCGGCTAAGAAAACCGGGAAAGTCTCATTTAGATGATTTAGGTAAAGTTTTATTCTAACGGCCTGTTATACACTGTTATGATTTATACTATATTCTTTTCTTTTGTCCTTGAGAAGTATTATTTGTCCTAATGGTTTTTGACGTATTAAAGCTGATATGAGTGTCTTTTGCTTTTAAAATGAAGAATGAATAAAAATGGTTGCTTTCGCGATTTGAGATTATAATTTAGGGCATTCTTGTTTTTAAAAAGAGGGTCTGATTTTATCCTTTTTGAAGTTGTCTAAAGTTAAACCTTTCGGCTATGAATGGTCGGTTTTGCTCCATGCTTCCAGTAGCGACTTCCCGGCCATTTTTCCTTCAATAATCTTCATAATTAGTTGGTGCGACTAATCCGAGTCAAATTGTATTACCTAAACCAATATCTATTCATTCTCGTCTGGCAATCCCTTGCCTTTGACAACTTCTTTTTAAAGTAGTAATTCAAAATTAACCGTGTATTATTTTGCATAAAAGACTGATAGAGAGATTACTTTTTCCCTGAAATAATAGTACCCGGTGTGGAGCACTTGTGCTTAATGAATCGAATTTCCAAACATTTAAATTTTAAAAGCCAATTCCTTTTGCTTACTTTCCCAATTATTTTTTTAAATTCAATTATTATCTCGTTTACAATTACACTTTAATAGATGTTTGAAGGAATTATAATTTTTTTTCTGGTGATTATCATGATCACTTTTTTTGGAATCAGAAAACTGTTGTTCGGTGATAATCCATTTTTGCAGGGGAAAAAGGGTATTCAAACCCTGCTAACTGGTGACAATCAGACAAGTATGTTGGAGGAACCTGATCATTTAATAGGAAAAATAGGCATAGTTTATACTGTTTTAAAGCCTGCAGGAAAAATCGTGATTGATGATGAACACTATGAAGCCACTACTAATGGAGATTTTATTGGAAAAGGAGAAAAGGTGAAAGTGATTGGGAAAACCATGACCACCGTATTAAAGGTCCGTCCTTTATTTGAAGGAGAGTAATTTAGATTTTTTAAAGGTTTAATCAGCTTTCACATTTCCATCCGGTCTTTTGGGTATTATTCCTTTAATTTTTTTAATGCACCCTGGACCTGCTGGTAGCCGGGATCAAATAGTTTACAGGATTTCAGATAATAAAATATCATTTCTTCAAGAAGAGTTCTGTCATATTTGTCTTTGAACATGATTGCTTTATCATTAAAATAAATATCCTTGAGGGATGATCCAATCCAGAGGATATTGGTTGTTTTGGCCTGTCTGGCTTCTGCCATTAATTTCAATTGATTGATGGCGGTTTCAAAACATTCCTGGGAAATTAACTGGGAGATATTTGATTTGAAATAATTGATATTATCTGTAGAATGTTTGCCTGCTCTCACTTCTTCAATTGCCGTGTTGAGTACGGCCTGGAATTGCATGAAGTTTTTTTTGTTTTGTTGTAGGCTTCCTTTGTCGGGAGAAAGCGCCAGGGCATGATCAATTTCAGTTACAGCATTGGGAATATCTCCAACTTCAAAATAGGCATTTGCTAAAATATTAAGAATCTCGGAGTTTTCTTCTTCCGGGCTTTCCATATTTTGGTACATTTCAATTAAAGATTTGAAATGCCGGTGTTGAAATTGATATTTAAAGTCTTTTAATAGTTTTGGTGAGTTTTTGGTTAAATTTTCCAAGATGTAAGGGTTAGATTTTTATTCTCTACTATATTACTAAATGATATAGGAAAAAGTCAAGCAAAGACATAATTATTTAGAGAAAAATAAGGAATGCCATAAAAAATTGGGTAAATAAATAAAAACAAAAAAGCCTTCCAAAATGGGAAGGCTTTGTTATATATTGATACTCTATTTTAATCTCAGGTATTATTTGAGCTTAGTTTGGCAGAGAAATATTCCCTGTTCATTCTGGCAATATTGGTAATGGAAATTTCTTTTGGGCATTCCGCCTCACAAGCACCTGTATTGGTACATGCTCCAAAACCTTCCTTGTCCATTTGAGCTACCATAGCTTCCACTCTTTTTTGCTTTTCGGGTTTTCCTTGTGGAAGCAAAGCCAATTGCGATACTTTTGCACTTACAAATAACATGGCCGATGCATTCTTACAAGCCGCTACACATGCGCCACAACCGATACAGGAAGCAGCATCCATAGCCTGATCTGCTATTTCCTTAGGGATTGGAGTTTCGTTGGCATCTCTGGCATTACCAGTACTTACAGATATATACCCTCCAGCCTGAATGATATTATCAAAGGCAGTCCTGTCAACTACCAAATCTTTCACTACAGGAAATGCTTTTGCTCTCCAGGGCTCAATAAAAATGGTATCTCCATCTTTAAATTTCCTCATATGTAGCTGGCAGGTAGTGGTAGCATTCTGCGGACCATGCGGCCTTCCATTAATGAATAAACTACACATTCCACAAATTCCTTCCCGGCAGTCATGGTCAAAAGCTACAGGATCTTCCCCTTTTTCAAGTAACTGCTCATTAAGTACATCAAGCATTTCCAGGAATGACATATCCGAACTGATATCAGTTACCGGATAAGTTTCTATTTTCCCCTTTGAATTGGCATCTTTTTGCCTCCACACTTTAAGTGTTAAATTCATAGTTTAATATTTTTTTAATTCACTAAATATCTTTTTACTTATAACTTCTTTGAGTAAGTTTTACATTTTCGAATTTCAATTCTTCTTTATGTAAAACAGCCTGCTCATTTTCTCCTTTATATTCCCATGCACCAACAAACGAGAAGTTTTCATCATCCCTCTTTGCTTCACCTTCAGGAGTCTGATATTCCTCTCTGAAGTGGCCCCCACAAGATTCGTTTCTCATTAGTGCATCATCAATCATCAATTCCCCTAGTTCCATAAAATCGGCCACTCTGTAAGCTTTTTCAAGGGTGATGTTCAACTCTTCATTTGATCCAATGGTTTTGAGGTTTTTCCAATATTCAGCTCTAAGTTCCTGCACCATTTTTTTGGCTTTTGTTAAACCTTCAGCAGTTCGGCTCATTCCGCAATAATCCCACATAATCTGTCCCAATTCTTTATGGAACTGATCCACTGTTTTAGAGCCATTTATGGAAAGTAATTTATCAATTTGTGCTTTTACCTCGGCTTCCGATTTTTTGAATTCAGGATGATCTGTGGATACTTTTTCGTAAGGCATTTGTGACACGTAATCTCCAAGGGTATACGGGATTACGAAGTAACCGTCTGCTAATCCTTGCATCAGGGCGCTTGCACCCAGCCTGTTGGCTCCATGATCTGAGAAATTACATTCTCCAAGTGCATAAAGTCCAGGAACGGAAGTCATCAAATTATAGTCAACCCAAAGTCCTCCCATGGTGTAGTGAACTGCGGGGTAAATCATCATTGGTTCCTTGTATGGATCACTATCGGTAATCCTTTCGTACATTTCAAAAAGGTTACCGTATTTGGCTTCAATCACGTCCCTGCCGTCTCTTTTGATGGCATCAGCAAAATCAAGGTAAACTGCCAGTCCGGTTGAGCCAACACCTCTTCCCTCATCACAAACATACTTGGCATTTCTTGAAGCCACATCTCTTGGTACAAGGTTACCAAAAGAAGGGTATTTTCTTTCTAAATAATAATCCCTTTCGTTTTCAGGAATTTCACTTGGCTTTCTTTTATCTCCTTTCTCTTTGGGTACCCAAACTCTACCATCATTTCTCAAGGACTCAGACATTAAAGTCAGCTTTGACTGGTAAGTCCCATGCACCGGAATACAAGTTGGGTGAATCTGAGTGTAGCAAGGGTTAGCAAATAAAGCTCCTTTTTTATGTGCTCTCCAGGCGGCTGTGGCATTACTACCCATTGCATTGGTAGATAAGAAGAATACGTTTCCGTAACCTCCACTACACAATAAAACCGCATGCGCGGAATGCGATTCAATTTTACCTGTAATCAGATTTCTGGTTACAATTCCCTGGGCTTTCCCGTCAATCACCACTACATCCAGTAGTTCTGTTCTATTGTATAGTTTTACTTTGCCAGCTGCAACCTGCCTTGAAAGTGCGCTATAAGCTCCTAAGAGTAACTGTTGTCCCGTTTGGCCTCGGGCATAGAAGGTTCTGGATACTTGTGCGCCACCGAAAGACCGGTTGGCCAGTAACCCTCCATAATCTCTGGCAAATGGCACACCCTGGGCCACACACTGGTCGATGATGTTAACACTAACTTCTGCAAGACGGTGAACATTTCCCTCTCTTGATCGGTAATCACCACCTTTAATTGTATCGTAGAATAATCGGAAAACGCTGTCGCCATCATTCTGATAGTTTTTTGCAGCATTTATTCCACCCTGAGCAGCAATACTATGTGCTCTTCTTGGACTATCCTGGAAACAAAATGCTTTTACATTGTAGCCTAATTCTGCAAGAGAAGCTGCAGCAGATGCACCTGCCAGTCCGGTTCCTACCACAATAATTTCGTATTTTCTTTTATTGGCAGGGTTGACAAGCTTTACGTTAAATTTATGTTTGGTCCACTTTTCTGCTAATGGGCCTTCAGGTATTTTAGAATCTAAGTTCATATTTTCAATTTTCTATTGTTATGCATTGCCATCAAAAGTGAGATTCATGGCTGAAATATCAGGCTTTGAAAGGAAACACTTTAGGCAAATAAGTATAAAATTGTTTCTTAACATTATAATTGATTTTCAGGGTCAATTGTTTGGTTAAGCAAATAGCAAAACATAGACCGGCTGAATGGCGAATACCACTGGAATCACAATGGCGATAATTAACCCAACAGTTTTTATCAATGGGGTATATTTTTTATGATTTAAACCCAAAGTCTGGAAACCACTCCAAAACCCATGTGCCAGGTGGAAAGCTAAAAATACCATCGAAACCACATAAAAACCAGTATACAATGGATTTTTGAAGGCATTAACTACCACAGTATATAAGTCTTTGTATTCAACTCCATCATAAGTAACCATTCCTATCTCGCCAAACTTGTAAACAAACCAGAAGGTTTTCATATGAATTACAAGGAAAATAAGGATGATTGTACCTAATAGCATCATACTCCTGGATGCCCAGGTGCTACTTTGCCCTAGTTTGTCATACTCATATTTCTGTGGTCTTGCCGAAACATTAAGTCGCGTAAGTAAAATTGCCCAAATCACATGGACAATTATGGAGGTGTAAAGAATATAAGAAACTGTTTTAATGATTGGACTTGTCGTCATAAATTTTGTGTACAGATTAAAGGCCTTTCCTCCATCATTAGCCAATAATTGTAAATTTCCTGAAGCGTGAATAATTAGAAAAGTGATAAGGAACAGGCCTGTCAGGGCCATCATCAGCTTTCGACCAATTGAACTCGTTAAGGTCTTTGTAAACCAACTCATCGATTTTATTTTTAGGATTGATTGTTAATATTTTCGAACCAAATTTAGTCCTCAACTGCTTACAAAACAAACTATTGAAATAAGCGAATGTTATTTTGATATATTCTAAATAGAAGGGTTTGGGGAAAGCTGTGAGTATCGCTTATTCAAACGTTTCCGATGATTTTTTTTGGTCTTGCAGCCCACCGTTTTAGTTGAAAAGTATTCAGTTAATGATAATGAATTAAGTAATTAAACTTAGGTAAATTAAGTAAAAATACCTGTTTTTTTAGTAGGATTGTTCTGGATGATTTTGCATAGTATCCTTCATTATTAAAGGAAATCTATTAATATTGTTTGAATGGCGTAATTTAATTACCAAAATATAAAATATCCAGATACTTTCTTTTCTCCTGAGGATTTGAAATCAACTAAATGTATGAATACTTTTAATTTAATTGCTTTTTTCCACCAATGAGAAATATCTTATTCATATGCTTGTTTTTTCCTTTCATTTTGTATGGGCAGCAAAAATTGGAAAAATATGGACTAAAGAATCCTAGTGAGAATAAAACTAAAAAATGTAAAAAATACCTAAGGGTTTACACTACCATTCCCAAAGAGTATAAAATTGGGATTTCTGTAGTGGATGAAACTATTTTTATAGATTTTACCCACAAGGAATATTTGGATTTGATTTTTGATAAAAAATGGGATGGAGTAGTGATAGAAATTGTGACTTCCGATCAATTTGGATGCGATGAGAAGAATCATGATGCTGATCTAAAAGGTTTTTTAATGCCTCCTGTATTTAGAAAACAAATGTTAGAAAACAAAATTGATCGTGAAAATGGGTTTGTTTCTATCAGGTATGGAGAGTTGCCTAAAAATTTTAAATCACTTGATACGGAGTTTAATCTCCTTACTATTCAAAATAAATATTGGTGTAATTATCATCATTTTATAAACCTAGAAGATAACCTTTGGGAATTGCTTCCAATGGGACTTTTTAAAGATACCATCGAAAGGTCCACCATTCTTAAGAAATATGAGGAGGTCGTAAAAAAGATTAGGTTTACGATCCCTTTTGAGAAAAATAAGATTGAGTTTAACCAGGAAGATATAAAACCTATTTATGATTCACTAAAGCTTACGGATTTTAATATTCAAAAAATCAGAATCAGAGCCTATTCCTCAATTGAGGGTGACGAACAGAGAAATAAGGAACTGCAAAATGGAAGAGCAAGTAGTATTATCGAGGCTTTACAAGAATATCAAACACCGGAGATTCAATCTGAAATTAGTATTAGCGAAGCCTGGAATGCATTTAGAAGGGATATAAAAGGGACTAAATATGAGTACCTGATGAAACTTTCAAAAGATCAGGTTAAAATTGAAGTTGGGAAAAAGTATATTAGCAAAGATTTAGAATCATATTTTAAAAAACACAGAAGAGCTGAAATTGAGCTGAGTTTACAAAAACGCTTTGAGTATGAGGAGGAAAATCAGGAGAGTTTAAAAATACTCTTTAATCAAAAGGTAAAGGACAGAAACCTGGAAGAGGTTCTTTTTCTTCAGCAAATCATTCTGGATAAAATTGAAAAGAATCAACTGCCAGAGCAATTTATAGATTCTCTTGAAGTACCGAAAATATCAATTTTTGGCTCTCTTTATAATAATTTCGCCATATTTGGTTTCTCCGCTGATGAATCAAAGGAAGAATTGAAGGAACAAATTTCTGTTTTTAAAGCCCTTTCTGATCAATTTCCTGGAAATGCAAAAATCAAGTATAACCTAACTGCATTGAAGCTTAAGTTATGGAAATATGGTGAAAGTGAAACAAATGAAGCTGACCTGCAACACTCAATTAGAGAATTGAAAAAACTAGGTTTTGAACAAAGTCTTATCACTAGGTTACAGATAAATTATTATAACCTTCTTTCATATTACCTTTTTAAACGGCAGGAGTTTACAAAAAAGGATAGGGTAATAAATGAGGTGTTTCGCAGCTACAAAAAGCTGGAATTAAATGATACTCAGATATTCATTATTGCAAAATATTTTGCTTCTTATAGTAATTATGAATTAGCAAATTCTGTTTTGGAAAACCGTATATTTGAAAGTGATGTTGATTCTGAGCTTATATTTTATTATCTGAATCTTAATATCAACCAGCTTAATAGGAAGCATATACAAAATGTTTGGATGAAAGCTCTAGAATTGGACTCTGAACGTGTATGTAATCTGTTTTTAGCAATACCGAAAGGAGGAATGAGTTTCCAACTCTCAGATAGAAATTTTCTGGACATGATTTATTGTGAGAACTGTAATAATTAATTCCTTTTGTATACAAATACCTTCAGCATGAAATAGAGTTCTATTTCAAGTGTTAGAATTTAAAGAAATTTCTTTTTCAGAATGAATTCCTTTTGTTCTTCTACCTGATTTCTAGATAAATAAAAAATATATGATTCTCACTTTAGTAATATTAAATGGGCTGGTATTTATGTATATGGTAATGCTGTGGGGAAGTGTAGAAAGTTTAAAAGCCAAGGATTTAATTAAAGAACCAGCGCTTTATACTCATCTGTTCAAATTCAAATTTGCAGCTATTCCGCTTGGCTTTATAGTGTCAAATTGTTTCCTTATTCTTGAATATGTTTTTATCCTTTTAAGTAGTTTAATATTTGGCTTGTACAACAGTCCGGAAGGAAAGGGAATTGATATTTATGATTGGTATATTATTACAATTTATAGCCTCCCTTTGTTGGTATTTGCCTATTTATTTTATCGGTCTACTCAAATATCACACTGTGTAGTTTGTGGTGGAGATGGTATTATGGATGGGTATCACGATTTACTTGAAACAGAATTCAATGAAGAAAAATGTTTCTGTTGTAATGGAACAGGAAACATAAGGAAGACAAGTGAAAAGGGAAAAATTCACGAATTACTGACAGACAATCTTTTATTTTCAGAAGAAAAACTGAATAAGTCAAAAAAGCTAAAAAAAGAAAAGGATAAACTGTTGACAAAATTGGAATCAGATGTCAAAATTAATGAGCACGTTAAATCTCATTTATTACAGTTAACAGAAAAAATTGCCAGCCAAATGGATTATCAGCTGGCGGCTCATAACTTTTATGATTTAGCTGCATCAAAATTGATGATTGTTTTATTCAACCATCATCTGGCAGAGTATGTACTTGAAAAAACAAAGGAATTTGAAGATATAGAAGAGAAGAATGAAGCTACTTATGTTGATATTGAGACTAAAAGAGTTGGATTGAATTTGAATACCGAATTGATTGGTGAAATAGAAAGACTGGTTCAGGAAATTTCTTTGCATGATAGTGTTTCAATAACCAAGGAACTTCAAATGGAATTGGAGCAAATTACCCAGGATGTTAAGATGGCTTCTTAGCATCCTGGAAAATTGACTATTTCACCTCAAAATCCATAAACTTTTTATCTTCAATAAATCCTTCAAGCCGGTCCCCAATCTGGATTGGGCCTACTCCTTTGGGTGTTCCTGTGAAAATAATATCACCTTTTTTTAAGGTGATGAATTGGGAGATGTAAGAAACAATTTCATCGATAGGATAGAGCATATGGCTGGTATTCCCTTTTTGCCTTTCTTCCCCGTTAACTTTAAGACTAAAGTTCAGGTTTTGTAAATCCTCATAATTTGTTTTAGGGACGAAATCTGAAACTGGTGCGGAGTGGTCGAATCCTTTGGCTAGTGCCCATGGAAGGCCTTTTGATTTGGCTTTAGCCTGAAGATCTCTGGCTGTAAAATCAATACCCAGACCTACTTCATTATAATATTTATGGGCAAATCTTTTATCTATACATTTCCCGGCTTCGCAAATTTTAATAACAATTTCTACTTCGTGATGAATGTCTTTGGTATAATCGGGATAGTAAAATGGTTTGTTCTTGATTAATAATGCATTGTCAGGCTTGGTGAAAATTACCGGTTCATCGGGTCTTTCATTATTTAATTCGGCAATGTGTTCAGTATAATTTCTTCCAATAGCTAAAATCTTCATTTCTCTTTTTATCTTGTGGTACTTTTTGGGAAAATTAGGACAAATTTTGCTTTCATGGTAATCGGATCATAGTTTTTTCATCATGAGGGACAAAAATTTTTATTTATAACAATGAGATTTTTATATATTTTAATGCTTCTGTTGGTGGGGATTATTTCTTGCAAGAGATTGGAAAAAAAAGATATCCAGCTGGAAATTAAATGTGAAAACTGTGGGAGTCTTATGGAAGATTCTTTACTTATGGTTAAGGGGATTTATTATGTGAATTATGAGCATGAAATTGGAAATTTGACAGTAAAGTTTGATGAAGGGGAATTGGATAGCTTACTGATCAATGAATTTTTGATTCGGAAAGGTTTTATTTTTCCAGAGGATGATTCCTTATTTGTAACTGTTGTTCCGGATTGTTGTATGGAATGAAAATTATTGTCTGTTGTATTTCCATCGATCATGTGACCAAAGCCAATAGGCTGGATTTTCCTTTATATCCTCCTCAAGTCGTTTCATGTGCATTTTGGAAATTTCCTCTTCTTTTGTTAGTTCAGGATTTTCACAAAGCAGATCGGTTTTTATTTCATATAGTCCTCTTTTCCTGGGCTTTACGGATAAATAAATCACCGGATATTTAAATTTTTTTGCGATTTTTTCGGTCCCATTAAAAACTGTTGTTTCCTGATTTAAAAAGGTCATATGAATATCAGCAGTAGGGGATGGTCTTTGATCTCCAACAAATCCTGTAGCGGTTACCCTGTTTTTGTTTTTTATCATGCCTCTCAATGTCTCATTCATAGAAAGTAATTCTGTTCCCGTTCTGGATCTTAGTTTATGTACCAGTTTATCGAAATGTTTATTACCCAGAGGGTGATAGATCACCACTAGCTGGTGAATAGCCTCCAGACTGAGTCTTGCCCCGGCAAGTTCCCAATTTCCAAAATGTCCTAAAACAAGGATGACACTTTGGTGTTCTTTAAAATATTTTTCAAAAAGTGAAGGGTCTTCAAAAAAGACAATTTCCCGGAGTTTTTTTTCTGAAATGGTTAATAATTTAACTGACTCTAATGTCAGGTCACAGAAAAAACGACAAAAGTCTTTATAAATCATGTGAATTTCTTTCGGGGATTTTTCTGGAAAGGATTTAGTCAAATTTTCCAGAATTACCTTTTTCCTGTATCCGATTAGATTGAAAATGAAAAAGTTGAGTATATCCGATAGTAAATACAGAATCCGAAAAGGTAGAATTGAGGTGAGGTAGATAAAGGGTAAAGAAAGATAATATCCAATTATTCGCATATTTAAGACACTGAGATATTTTTGGCTAAAGAAATTAATATTGGTGAC
Organism: Flexithrix dorotheae DSM 6795; assembly: GCF_000379765.1. Lineage (GTDB taxonomy): Bacteria > Bacteroidota > Bacteroidia > Cytophagales > Flammeovirgaceae > Flexithrix > Flexithrix dorotheae. The sequence goes on along the minus strand of NZ_KB903465.1, from coordinate 330,200 downwards.
TCCTGAAAAAAAAGAACTCTTTTTTTATTTCATTTTTCGAAATTCCCACATGATATTTTATCGTTTTTACTACTAAATCCAGATGTTATGCTTCTACAGAAAATTCTGTTTTGGTAAGAGTAGAAACCAAATTAAAGAGGAGGAATGGCAAAAATTTACCAATGAGGTAATTAGTAAAAAATTTCAGAAGAAAATGAATAATAAGTTACCATTGGTTATGGGAAATGGCCTAATGAGATAAATAGGATTGGCCTACCAGGGAGCAAGAAGGAGGCGTTAACCTCAATAATAGAAACTTACCAAAAGGAATTTAATCAATATACTGTATTGTTGATACAAGCAATGACCTATCGTAATTTTTAGGAAATTTTAATTTTGGCTGGATATTAACGCTGGGGACATTTTTTACATCTCTTCCCCCTCTTAAACTTCTTACAGCAGTTTTTTTTCTTGCATTCGTAATCTGAAAAATCGCTGTTGTCCATATTTAAGGACTCTAATAATTGTAGGCTGACGGCAGAAGGGGTATGGTTTTGATTCGTCATTTTTTAGGCAAAATTTTGAATATCATTATGAATAGATTAACAAATTCGAGGCAAATATATAAAAACTATTTAGACTAAGTATAAATAAATATAGAGATTTTTAAGAAAAATTATCAGTCTTTTAGAAATTTTATGGAATTTAATCAAAAGGAAAGTCATCAATCCTTATTGTCAATTATTAAGGATTGTTAGAATGGAAAATTTGTCCATAAAGTTACTTAAGGTAAATCATAAGAATATCTCCGATTCTTAAATAACAAAGTGGAGAATGTTTGTAAATTGGACTATTATTATGTTTAATTTTATTATTTTAAGATACTTTTTTTAATTCTGTCCATAACCTTACTTAAGATAGAAGGTAAATAGAACGCATAATCGCTTATGCTTTCCTATCCGGATATTAATAAGACAATTCCTGAAAATCTAAATCGTATTTAATAGGATAAAATTACTATTGAATTTCACCTTTTTAAGATCAGGCTCAGATCTACCATCTTATTTGATATTAAAAAATTAATTTTTAAGTAAAATATGAGTAATTCTACAAGAATTAAACTTATTGGTTTTGTACTATTATTGTTTTCACAATCTTTATTTGGTCAAACCCTTTATTGGGTTGGAGGAAGTGGAAATTGGACTGATGATACTCATTGGAGTTTAAACAGTGATGGTTCTTTTAATAATCCTTCAGCTTTAATCCCCGATGCTACCAGGAGTGTTGTGTTTAATGAACATTCATTTCCAAGCAATGCAGATAAAACGGTGACTCTAAATGCTATTGGAGCATGTTTAAATATGAGCTGGACGGATGACGCGGATGATCCGGTGTTTGCCATAAGCACAGGCTTGGATTTATCAATTCATGGCTCACTGGCAATTCTGGATGGCATTACAGTAAGTCCTTCACCAGCTGATGCTGCAGTTGAGTTTATTTTTTCTGCCACATCAGGAACTCCAACTATTTCTACCGAGGGCACATATTTGCATAATGTTAGAATTGGTGATGAAACCTTTGCTAGTACAGCAGTATTTACTTTAACTGATAATTTAAATTCTAGATGGATTAATGTTTTGTCTGGTACTTTTGATACCAATGACCAAACTGTTCAGGCATTTAAAATAAATGCAGATGAGGACAATACTCAAACCAGGGCAATGGTACTTGGAGCTTCCAACATTACCATCACTGGAAGTGGAGCGGGAACTGATTTAGATTTAAGTGGGAGTAATTTCACCTTTGATGCAGGGACTTCCACAATCGACTTGACTAATACTGGAAACATAGCGGTGGAATTGGGGCCGGTCTCCAGAGTCTTAAATAATTTAACTTTTAGTGGTGCTGGAGCAGCCATTACCATTAATAATTTAAATTCTGACACACATACTTTTAACCAATTAACAGCAACTGATGTAAGTGATTTTGAATTTTCAGGTTCAAGTACTTCCACCTTTAATGGTAGTGTAAATATCGGTGTGTCAGGAGGGAATACAAATACTTTCCTTGGCCCAGTAAATTTCAATGATGAAGTTAATTTAAATTCGAATGGTAATTCTGGAACGTATGATTTTGATGGCCAGGTTACTTTTGGTGCAGGAGCGGATTTGGATTTAGGGGCAAATAGCACCATTAGTTTTGGGGGGGCATCTTCTCACACTTTTCAAGACATTACAGTAAACCACAGCAGTGTGGTTTCTTTTGATAATGCCGTTTCAAACTCGATTTCCAATTTAATAGTAAATAGCGTTTCAGGGAGTGGGTCAAGTTTAAGCTTTCCTGATGGGGTTGGAAATGCAACTTCTATTAGTGGCACTTTTAGCATTTCATCAACCTGTTCTACCCCTGTTACTGTCAATTCAGTAAATGGGGGATCTCAGGCTTATCTTACCCTTGCAGGAAGTCCAACCTGGGATGGGGTGACTGTTCAGGATATTAATGAAAATGGGGCTGGTACGATTACAATTGACAGAGGAGATATCTCTAATGTAACCAATATTACTGCATCAAGTAGTTGTACCGGAAATATTTTGTATTGGGTAGGAACAGGTGGAGGATGTGATGGCACCTGGAATGATGGTGATTGCTGGTCTAATACTTCAGGAGGAGCAGGTGGTGCTGGGCAACCTACAGCCACACAGGATGTAGTTTTTGACCTCAATTCTTTTGATGGATCGAATAACACTGTAACTATTGATGCTAACAATCCTGTATGTAAATCCATGACCTGGACAGGAGTGACAAACAGCCCAACATTTCAGAGAACCGGAGGAAATTATTTGAGTATTTATGGTTCATTGACATTAGAGGCTGGAATGACTTGGAACTATAATGATCAGGTATTTTTTCTAGGTTCTGGTGATTTTACAATTACTTCGGCAGGACAGGGCTTTTTACAATATTTATTGTTTTATAATACTGCAGGATCTTGGAAATTATTAGATGAGTTTTCATCAAGCTCACATGTTTATCTACGAGGGGGAACTTTAAATACCAATGATCAAAATTTTACCGCTCTGGAATTGGATGCTAACTATGCATCAGATGAAACTAGAGCCTTAATCCTGGGCTCTTCCTATGTTACCCTAACCAATTCAGGAAATGAAGTACTGGATATAAGAAGTACGGGAAATTTATTAACTTTTGATGCAGGTACATCTACCATCGAGTTTACAAATACAGGAAGTTCTTATGTAGAATTAGGTACCAATGACAGGACATTTTACAATATAATTGGTAATGCAGGAACACTTGGAGGAAATAGGCTTGAATTTAGAAATGGGGATAATTCAGCAGTTTACACCTTTAATAATATAACCCTGTTAGATGGGAAAAGCCTGCGTTTTGTCAATAATGTGGTGATAAATGGAGAAGTTAATACAGGGACTGATTCTGAAATATTTTTTAATGGAGCAAATAATGTATTTCATTCAAATGTAAATATTGGTTCAATAACTTCATCTAGTGTAAATGCCCATTTTTACAATAGTAATATTTTTAATGGAAATGTTACGGTTACAGGGCCAACACAGGACACAGATAGAGTTCGATTTTATAATAGTACTTTTAATGGAATAGTGAATTTTGTTGGCACAGATCCGAGGGGAAGGTTTTATGATGACTGTACTTTTAATGGGTTAGTAGATTTAGTAAGCGATGCTTCTTCAAGGTTTTATGGTAATGATGTATTTAATGCCGGAGCCAATTTTGGATCATTTGTCACATTTACCCAAAGTAATTCTTCTGGTCTTGTTACTACTTTTAATGGTGCTTCACCAATCAATTTTGCGGATAATACCAGTGTATATGCCTATAGGGAAATAATTTTTGGAGGTGATGTTACTTTTGGTGATAATGCACTTTTTAGGGCAAATGAGAGTGATGGAAACACCACATTTGAAGCGGATTTTACAACCGGCACAGGAGCTGACGTGATCATCAATAATAACGGAAGTGGAAGTGCTCTTTTTCAGGGATTGGTGAATATCGGAGAAAATGCTACAAGATTTGTTTTTGACAGAGATGCTGTATTCGAACAATTAGTGACCATTGCAGATGGAGGAACTGGAATTGATTTTCATGATGATACAGATTTTCAGGCGGGGTTATTAATTCAGGGGACAGCAAATAACTATGGAGCAATCCAATTGTATGGTAACAATACTTTTTCGGGAGGAACTATTGATTTTACCACAGGTACTACTGATTTTGGAGTTGTATTTGAAAATAATTCATCAAATATTTTTGATGCGACATCTCCGGTAATTTTAAGATCAGGAGCTCGAGTTTCATTTAGAGAAACAGATGTTTTTAATGGAACATTTACCGCTGAAGATAATGCCAGGGTTAGGTTTACTGAAAGAAATAATGGTGGATCTAGCACAACTTTCAATGATAATGTAATTTGTGGAAATGATGTTCATTTTGAATCCAATCGAGATATCACCTTTAATGGAAATCTTACTTTTGGGGAAGGAGCGGATTTTATGGTCAATGATGGGGGAGGAGGAGTTGTTGTGGAAGGAGATGTCCTTTTTGGGGACAATGCCATTGACATAGACTTTCAGGGAACCACTTCAGTTTTTAAAGGAACTTTTACTATTGGGGATGGAGGAACTGAAATAGATTTTAGGAATACAACTGATTTTCAGGCGGGATTATTAATTCAGGGGACGGCAGATAATAATGATGCTGTTCAGTTTTATGGTACCAACACTTTCTCTGGAGGAACTGTAGATTTTACCACCGGAACTTCTGACTTTGGGATCACATTTGAAGATGGTTGTAATGATACTTTTGATGCGACTGCTCCTGTAATTATAAGAGCCAATTCAAGAGTTTCCTTCCGAGAAACAGATGTTTTTAATGGGACTTTTACGGCAGAGGATAATACCAGAATAAGATTTACAGATAGGAATAATTCAGGTACAAGTACGACTTTCAATGATGATGTAGTCTGTGGAGACGATGTTTATTTCGAATCGAATCGGGATATTACTTTTAATGGAGATCTTACCTTTGGGGATGGTGTTGATTTTATGGTGAATGAAAATGCAGGCAGTGTGACCTCTGAAGGAAATATTGTTTTTGGGGATAATGCCATTGATATAGATTTTAGGGGAACAACATCTACTTTTAAAGGGAGCTTTATAATTGGAGATAATGGTAATGAAATTGATTTTAGAAATTCTACGGATTTTCAGGGAGGGTTAATAATATTAGGAACAGCAAATAATGATAATGCGGTCCAATTTCATGGTACTAATACTTTTTCCGGGGACACGGTTTTCCTTAGTTCGGCCTCTACAGATTGGTCAATAGACTTTGAAGGATCAACAAATAATTTTTCAAGTGATGCTCCAGTGGTTGTTAGGGCAAATTCCCATATTAGATTTGTGTATAGTTCAGATTTTGAAGGTACCCTATCCACAGAAGATGGGGTCCGAATGAAATTTGCTGAATCCGGTGGAACAACAGTTTTTGATGATGATGTAACCTTTGGAGATGATAATGATATCGAATTTGAACAGCAATTAACATTCAATCTTCCAGACCCTGGAAATCCGCCTTTATTGACCGGTGGGAATAATACTGATATTATTTTTGACAATAATGCTGGAACTAATACCCTTCGGGACTTTACCTTAAGCGGGGGAAATACTGTTCAATTTAGGAATGATGCAACCTCTAATATTACAGGTACGGTTACTATAAATGCCGCAGATTGTGCTGATTTCTTTTACATTAAAAACCTGAGCACCTATAATAGTAATGCCATTGTGAATTTTTCCAATGCACAGGTATGGTCAGGTGTAATTTTAAGAGGGATGAATTTTACGGGTAACACTGTTACCATAAATGACGGGGCTGATATGGGAAATAACTCAGGAACTTCATTTAATAATACTGGAACTGTAGCAACCCTTTACTGGATTGGAGGAACCTCAGGAAACTCAAAACCTTCTTATCTCAATGCTTCAGGAATTTCAGATAATTGGAATAATCCAGCTAACTGGTCAACCACCTCAGGAGGTTCTTTTGGAAGTTGTATTCCAGGTCCTGAAGATAATGTGATATTTGATCATAATTCCTTTAGTGATGGTACTAACTTAACGGTCCATGTTAATTATGATAATGCGTCTTGTCATGACATGACATGGACTAGTGGAGCTGGAACTGGAGTGACCAATAATCCTACCCTAAATGTAGATTATGATTTGACTATCTCAGGTTCTGTTTTACTTTCTGACCAGTCAATGACCATCTCTGGAGATGATGATATATTCTTTACTGCAACGACTACTGGAGAAACGATTACTTCAAATGGAGTGAGTTTTGAAAATGATGATCTTATTTTTAATGGTGCTGGTGGGCAATGGATTTTACAGGATGAATTAACAGTAGATAATGAAGTGGATTTGTACCAAGGCGAATTAAATACCAATGGGGAAATACTAAATTGCTTGAGGTTTGATGCTTATAATAATGGTAGTACAGATTTAACCAGGTCTTTGGTATTAGGAGATTCTGAGATAGAGATGACTGGAAGTTCTACTGTATTAGATTTAAGAAGTGCCGGGAATAATTTTTCCTTGACATCAGATCCTAATTCCCAATTTACGTTCAGCAGGTCGTCAAGTGATTACACCTTAGAAGTGGATACATTTGATATTACCATTCCAAACTTGCTTTTTGAATCTCCTACAGGAACTTATGCCAATACAATTAGGGTGAGGTCAGGTGAAAATCCTGATGTGGCCAATTCTGGAACAATAACATTCCGAAACATTACGAAGACAGCTACAGGGGGGAGACTATTTATTGACGAAACAGGTACTTCATATAGAAGGGCAACAAAAACTATAGAGAATATTTCCATAGCAGATAATACTAATTTTTACTTTGAAAGCTCGAGGTCTGGCAATTATATCAATGGCACTGTAGTATTTGGTAATGATTGTAATTTTAATTTCCGAGCCTCAACCCTGGAATTTGCAGATTCATTTACGGCAGGGACAGGAAGTACAGGTGATTTCCATACTGAAATGACTTTTAAAGGACCAGTGACAATCAATGGAACTTCAAGCGCAACTGATGCTGTCCAGTTCCACTACCAATATATATTTGAGGATGATGTCACCTTGGGGGATGGATCAGTTGTTTCATTCAGAGATAATGATGATAGTGAAACCTCCATATTCAATGGGGATTCTACCTTATTTATGGGAGAGTTTATGGTGGGTGATGATGCTGTGATTGAGTTCTCGGAAGCAGGAAGGGGAACATCATCTACTTATTTTGCCGGAAATGTTACCTTTGGGGATAACCTTGATTTGAGGAGTAAAGAAACCATAACCTTTGCAGGGAACTTTACTACTGGTAGTGCTCCTGTGGCAAATATAGGGATTGATGGCTCTCACGAACTTTCATGGTTTAAAGGAGATGTAACTATAGGGGCTAATGCAAATCAATTTATTGTAAATAGAAGAGCCATTTTTGACGGATTGGTAGATATTGGAAGTGGTGCCAGCGTTCAATTTAACAACTATTCAGATTCTACATTTTTCAGAAGTGCAGTCACTACGGGTGCAAGTTCCACTGTTAGTTTCGATAGATATGCCGAGTTTGAAAGTACATTAATTACAGGAACTGCTTCAACCACTAATTTTAATCTAACTAATAATGGTAGTGTTGTATTTCATGATGATGTTACACTAGGAGCAGACAGTGATAATTCTTTCTATAGGGATGTTTATTTCGAAGATGCGACTCCTAATTTATTGTTGAGTCTTGGAGAACGTAGTTCAACATCTTTTTATAATGGAGCCAGTGGAAGAGATGGAGTATTTGAAGATATTTTACTGGCAACAGGAAGCTTTATTACTTTTGATAATGATGATAATGCTATCGAGAACTTCACAACGACTTCATTTAATACCATAGAATTATCTACAGATGGAAATACTGTAATTAATGAGTCATTTGTAGCAAGTGTGGATTGTGATGAATGGCAAATCGTCAGGTCAAGTTTACCAGGAACCACAGCTATTATCCAATTTGTAGATAATGGAGGGAATACTGCTCCAGAGTGGAGAGGTATTGTGGCTCAGGATCTTACGGTTTTAGGGCCAACTAGTGCTGGAAATTTTCCATTAACCATTAGAGAAGGTGTGAATCTTGATAATTTAAATGGAGATGATCCTTCATTAATTACAACTGACCCAAATGTAATCGAAAGCGGTCATGGAAGTTATGATGAAGATGTTACTATTTATTTGGATGCAGAAAGAACTCCTATGACCTTTTATTGGATCGGAAATGGAGGAACTGTTCCTCCGGGTGGAGGTGCGGCCAATTCCAATTGGAGTAATGCAAATAACTGGTCTAATACTTCAGGAGGAGCTCCTGCTGGCTGTATCCCAAACCCGATTGATGCTGTAGTATTTGATAACAATTCATTTGATGGTGCAGGTCAGTCTGTAGTAATAGATGCTGCAAATGCGGCTTGCGGTGATTTTACCTTTAGTCATACAACAAATACCGGAGCAAATTCTCCAAGCTTTGAGGGTGATGCCCTTAACAGGCTTCAGATTTTTGAGGATTTTACGATTAACAATAATCTGGATAATAATTTCCTTGGTAATATTGAATTTATCACTGTGGAGAGTACCAAATACGATATTACCAATACGGATAATGATACAATCCATTTTAATGGTAATGTTTATTTTACTTCAAGTTATCCTTCATCCTCAAATCCATATAACTGGTTAATAAATGATCCAATTGATATGAATGATGGTGATACTACTGATGTATATGATGCTGATTTGAACCTGGAAATTGGGTACCTTGACGCCAATGGTCAGACTATTACAATTGAAGGAAATTGGATCGTGGAGGACGAAGGATATTATATTCATAATAACAATACAGTAATTTTTGATGGATGGGTTAGCGATAAAAATATTGTTTCAAATAATGAGAGCTTTTATAACCTATATGTGCAAAAAGGGGACTCTTTGGATGATTTAAGGTGTGTCAATTATCCTATTGTGGTTGAAAATGATTTAATTATATCAACAGGAAGACTTTGGGATAGTGACGAAAGTACCAATGGCCCCTGGCAGATAGATGGAAATGGTGCTGGTACACTGACTATCGGAAATAAAGGAACATTAGTTATTGGTGATGATACCCGAAATGATGTGGCTACTGAATTTCCTAATACTTTTGCCTCCTATTCTATTTCAAATTCAAGTGTTGTTCATTTCAAAGATGCTGGCGAACAAAACGTTTATGGTCCGTTTTCTTATGGTAATGTAGTGATGTCGAATGGAAGTGATAATGATAATAGGGCGAAATTACTTGAAGATGCTATTACTATTAATGGTTCATTAACTATTCAGGATAATACCAGGTTTTTTGACGAGGGCTTTCAGGTTTCTGGAAATGCAAATACCGGGACTAAATTTATAATTGAAGGAGACGGACGGTTTAGAATAGGAGTAGAAGCTACAGGTACTATTATGCCTGAATTCCCTGAATATGATTTCAATATTGATTCCAGGGTGATTTATAATGCTGGAGTTGATCAGACAGTAAAGGGAATTGATGATGGAGGTGCAGGAAATGGAAGTTATGGTTATTTGCAATTTACTAACCCTGCTGCTTCACCGAGTATGGTCTTAAAAACCTTTGATGCTGCAACTTTTATCAGAAGGGATTTAGACATTAATGCTTATAACAACATTTGGGATGGCGGAAATCAAATTTCAGCAGAAGGAAGTAATGATGGGCAGCATCAACTGGAAATGGAAGCAAATACAATTCTTACCATTGGATCTGCCAGCACCGCTACCACCTTCCCAACATTTCACAGGAATAGAGTATTTGTTGATGAGGCCTCTACTGTAATTTATGGATCCGGGGCTGCTTCTCAAGATATTAGGCGATTGGATAATGGTGATGCTTCCAATGAAAGCTATGGAAATTTAATGATTCTGAATTTTGATTCACTGGCCCATACTAATGGAATAGTCTCAAAAACTTTGGTGGCTTCTCCCTTACCGAGAAATGGTGGTGATAACCTGAAAGTAAGAGGTGATCTTTACATAGGTGAGTATAATAACCTGATTGATGATGGTTTTCAGATTAATGGAAATGCCGCTGGAGGATTAATTCAATTGGCAGATAGTTCTAAAATTACGATTGGTAATGGCACTACTGCTACAGTTTTTCCTGCAAATTTTGATGATTTTAATTTAGATGCAAATAGTGAGGTAATTTATAATGCAGGAGTAGCTCAAACAATAAAAAGTTTAAATGATGCAGGTGGATTAAACCCAGAAATGGAATACGGTCATTTAACTTTAACTAATTCTGCCGGTTCGCCTTCCTTAATAGATAAAACTCTTGATGGTTTGACCAGTGTTAGAGGAGATTTAACGATAAATATAAATAATAACTTAGTAGACGATGGCTATCAAATTGAGGGAGGAAACATACTAACTGTTGCCGGAGATGCAAGACTTACTCTTGGTGGTACATCAACTTCCAGTGGCAATACAACCTTCCCAACCTCATTTGCTACTGTTAACCTGAATGAATTGTCTACACCAACAAGTACGGTTGTATATACGTCCAACAGGGAAGATGCAGACCAGGAAGTTGCCGCATTAGGTTATGGTCATTTAATCATTGATAGTTGGAGTACATCAGTTTCAACAAACAAAGTAATGCAGGGAAGTATTACTGTAAATGGTAATCTGGATATTGAAGCGGTAGATAGTGATCAGGATTTAACCTTTAAGGATAACGGTTTTCAAATTATTGGAAACGTGACTGGCACTTTTACGATGAACCCATATGCTAATTTGGAAATTGGAAATGGTACGACTTCGACATTATTTCCTACGTTATTTCCAAGGAATAATACCAATATTCTTTTAGATGATGAAAGTGAAGTGATTTACAATGCTGGAGATGGAGCTGCAGGTACATTACCACAAGTAATAAGTGGTGGATTTGATTATGGGCACTTAACCCTTACCAATCCGAATGCAGGTGGTTTGGTAGAGAAAATATTAGATAACCCTATAACAGTTGATGGTGATCTGGTAGTTAATGTTCTGAATCATTTGAATGATGATGCCAACCAAATTACCGGAAATGCTACCGGAATATTTTCTATGGCCGCCAATTCTCAATTGACAATAGGAACCTCAGGAGTGGTTGATGCCACTGAATTCCCGCTTTTATTTACAAAAACTAATTCATTTATTCAGCTGGATGATGCCAGTGAGGTTATTTATAATGCTGGTGATGATAATACCTCTATTCCACAGATAGTTGCAGGTGGATTTTCATACGGTGATTTAACTTTTACTAACCCAACAGCTGGAGGAATAGTAAATAAGGAGCTTGAGGCTGTTATATCTATTGATGGAGACTTGAATATTAATACATTAAATAATGTCTTCGATAAAGGGTTCCAAATTACTGGAAATGCAACTGGAATTATGGCAATGGCTAGTGGAGGACAACTTAATATTGGAGATGGCTCTGATGCTACTCAATTCCCATCTAATTTTGTATCAACTAATATTGCCTTGAATGAAAATAGTACTGTAAATTATTCGGCTGATGCTGATCAATTAATTTCTATTGCTCCCGGAGATGGAACAGGAATTGATCCTTATGGGCAGGGCTATGGTAATTTAGAAATATCTAATTCTACAACAAGTGTGGTTTATAAAGATTTGAATGCTACTAATACGGATGAGGTGAAAATTCAGGGTAATTTGATCGTTTATAACTGGACTACATTTAGAGATTTGGGTACTCAGATCAATGGTCCATCCAATGCGGGGAAATATATAGAAATGGGTCAACAGGGAGGTGTTTATGCCATAGGTGGAGAAGCAAGAATTATTTTAGGAACTGGAGCCTTTGGTGGAGATACCAATGATGCAACAGAATTGCCCAGAGGATGGACCGTCCTCAATTCTGGAACAAATACTCAGGAAATTCATCCAACTCAGAGTGCTATCTGGTACGGAGCCGGGACAAGTCAACTAATAAATGCAGATTTCCCTTATGGCAAGCTTGTTTTAGCGATAAATGAGGAAGATTTGAATGAGACAGGTTCTACAATAAGAAAGTATCTTCAATCTTATAATTCCGGAACTGACGTAAATGTTTATGGTGATATCCAAATCGGGGGAAGAAATGAATTGGATGATAATGGTATTCAAATAGTGGGGAATGCCACTGGATCTTTAACTATGGAGGAAGATTCTGAATTAAGACTGGGAACAAATACCGTAGCCACATTATTCCCAACCAATTATACTTCAGGAAATATATCAATTGATGTAAATAGTATTGTTTACTTTAATTCCGGAATTGATCAGGATGTCTCTGGTACTCCATCTTCTTATGGTGATGTTATAATAACCAGTGCCGTTGGGTCTCCAACCAAGACATTGACTGGAAATATGGATATAAATGGTAATTTAACAATCGAAAATAACAATATATTAGATGCAGGCTCAGGTAGTAATTTTAATATTAACCTGGCAGGTAACTGGACGAATAATTCAACATTTACTCCCAGGTTAGGGAAAGTGGAATTCGATGGAAATGCCAATCAGGATATAACTTCTGGTACCTCCAAATTTCATGATGTGGAATTGAATAATTCGAATGGGGTTACTTTACAGGATGATTTAACCATTGAAGGATCGACCAACGGAGAGTTTACTTTTACCGATGGGTATGTAAATATGATTACAGTCGCTACGGATGCAGTAACTGAAGAAGAGGTGATTTTTGAAGATGGTGCAACTCATTCAGGGGCAGGAATCAATAGCCATGTAGTAGGACCAGTGAGGAAAATAGGAACCTCTGATTTTACTATGCCGGTTGGCGATGGTTCCGGAACTTATTATAACCCTGTTGGTGTGAGTGATATTACTGGTGGGGATGCTACTACCGCCTTTGTGGGCCAATATTTCCCAATTAGTCCTGAGGGGTCTTATACTTGGTTAAATAAGGATACGACTATTCACCATGTGAGTAGAAAAGAATATTGGATGTTGGATAGGGAAGTGACTACAGCCTCTGCTAAAGTTACCCTATATTACCAAAATCCTAAGTCAGAGGTTGTAAATCCTGCAAGTTTACTAGTATCAAGATGGGACAGTGGAGATGCTATATGGCAGGATAAAGGAGCTTCAAATATTTCAGGAAATGCGGTGACTTCAGACCAAATTTCCGAATTTAGTCCATTCACTTTTGCGGATTACCATCCAATTAATCCTCTGCCAGTAACCCTGGTTGAATTTAATGCCAGGTATATTAAGGATGAAGGTGTTGACCTGACATGGAAAACAGCAAATGAAACTGGGAATGCTGGATTCATCCTGAAAAGATCAATTGGAAATAGTAATAATTTTGAAGTTATTGCCCATTATGATGAAAATCCTGAATTGGTTGGCAAGGGCAACTCTGGCAGAATAAATAATTATTACTATTTAGATGAAATAGGAATTTCTCCCGGAGAGGTTCATTATTATCAATTGGTGCAGGTAGATAAGGATGGGAATACTACTAATTCTGAAATAAAAGCTGTAAACGTTGGATCTGAGGTGGTACTTTACCAAAACCATCCAAATCCTGCCAGAAATAAAACAACTTTAAGTTTCTCAATTGATACTGAGCAAAGAACGGTTTTAGAAGTTTTCGATATGAACGGAAGAAAAGTAGCTACGGTGGTGGATGAAATTTTGGAAGGAGGTACTTATCAATACCCAATGAATATTTCTAATTTACAAACAGGTATTTACACTGCAAGATTAATTCATGGTAAAAAGGTGATGAGCATAAAAATGTCAATCATAAACTGATAACATTAACCAATTATTTAGAATTCAATCCAAATTAATTTTAGGTGTATGTTGGTGTGAAAAATAGTGAAGTAAAGACGGGTTGTTTCTAATTAAATAATAGCAATAGTATTTAAAAAGCCTGACTGTCAAGTATAGTCAGGCTTTTATGTTAAAGTCATTTGCTTTGACTTTTCTGTTTTCCTGTATGGTTGAAGGCATTTATCAATTGTCTAATTCTGAGAAATTAATCTTTTAATTAGAGAATTAAAATGCAAGGATCATTTAAAAAACTTACATGCAAAAAATAGTGGAAATGGTTATTAAAATGCCAGAATCCTAAAAAAAACACTTAATTAGTCATAACTGTTTTAATAAGAGACCAATAAAGGATTAATTTTTGAGCTAATCTTACATCAAAATTGGCAGTCACACAAAGAAATTATAATTTCATAATAGAACTTTGGGAATCAACCGGTTCATGTATTCTTCTCAGCAAAGAATTTAGGTTAATAATTAATGATAGACAATTATTATAAAATATTAGGTTTAAGTGAGAATTCTACTCAGCAGGAAATAAAATCAGCTTACAAAAAGCTGGCAGTTATGTATCATCCTGATAAAACTGGTGGAAACAAGGCTGCAGAAGAAAAGTTTAAGCAGGTTAACAATGCTTATCAAATTCTTTCAGACCCACAACAAAGAGCGCAATACGATTTACTTAGAAATTATTACCAGTTTCAGGCAACCACAACATATACTGACTTTAATAACTCCACGTATTCAAAAAGTTATAAAAATGCCTACTACCAAAGAACTCATTCAAAGGGATATGCCAAAAATTATAAAGGATATGACAGGGAAAAGGCTGAAAAGGAAGGGATTGCTATTGGTTCAATTTTAATAATTACCTTATTAGCCATTGTAGGTATTTATATGGCAGTAAATATTTATCTTAAGGAAAAATTGATGGAGGAATTGGCTGCTCAGCGGAAGCTCCAGCTGGAAATTGTAGAGGATTATTATAAAAAGGAGGATTTTAGAGCGACACTTAAAGAAATAGATACACTGATTGCAGGCCAACCTTCCGATGACGAATTCCGGGGAATAAGAGAAAAGGTAATTTCAGAATTAAATAAACGGGCTGAATCAAGTTTTCAGACCGAAGATTATCAAAATGCTTTGAAATATTATTTAATTCTAGAGGATTTTGAAACTGTTTTTGAAACCGAATTTGAATACAAGGTAGCACTTTGCTATAAGCAACAAAATCAATTTGAAAAAGCAATTGATAAGCTTAAAATCATTATTAATAAAGAGCCGGAAGATTTTAGAGCATGGTGTGAAATTGGAAAGATTTTCTTTTACAAACAGCAGAAATATGAAGAAGCTATGCCATTTTTCGATCATTCCAAGAATCTTGTCATTTCTTTTTATGAAAGGAGGTACGGTAAAGCCTATCCAATGATAATTGAACCTACTAACTTGAATAAAATTCATTTCGATATTTTTTATGGGAGAGCAAGTCTGAATAAACAATTGGGAAATTTGGAGGATGCTATAAAAGATTGCAGTTGGGCGGCATTCCTTAAACCCAAAAATGCGGATGTATGGTTATTAAAAGCTGATTGTGAACAAAAACTGGGAAACATTCAAAATGCTTGCAGCAATTGGGAAGAAGTTTATAATTTTGAACCGGATTTAGTAAAAAGTAAAATGGCCAGATATTGCCATTAATTTCCAACTTCCGTAAAAATTATACTATCTGAATGGATTCTGTTACTCAAATTGTGCTTGGAGCTGCCGTAGGAGAAGCAGTTTGTGGAAGAAAAATTGGAAATAAGGCAATGGTTTGGGGTGCCATTGCAGGAACCATTCCCGATTTGGATGTTATGCTTGCACCCTTTCAGGATTCTGTACAATACCTCAGCAACCATAGAGGATTTACCCATTCCTTTCTTTTTGCATTTTTATTTAGTCCTTTATTTGCCTGGCTTTTACTTAAAATTTATCCCAATGGAAAAGCCAATTTTAAAGACTGGACATTGTTGTTTTTTTTGGGGTTTGTCACGCATATTGCACTTGATTCTTTTACTACTTGGGGGACCCAGTTATTTTTCCCATTTAGTAATTATGGAGTAGCCTTCTACAGCGTATTTGTAATTGATCCTTTATATACCGTACCATTTGCAGTATTGCTCATTTGGGCTGCCTTCAAAAAGAAGGAAAGCAAAGTCCGGACAAAATTAAATTATATTGGAATAGGGTTGAGTTCATTTTACCTGATGGTCACTGTTCTTAATAAGAATATTGCTAATAAAGTATTTGAGGAAAATTTTGCCAGCCAGGGGATTAAATACGAATCATATATCTCTAAACCAACTCCATTTAATTCCATTTTATGGTCGGTAACAGCCAAAACCAAAGAGGGGTATTATTCTGGGTTCTATTCTCTACTTGACAATCAAAAGGAGATTGAATTTACCTTTTTAGAGAATAACCATCACCTGCTAAATCCCTACAAGGAAAATCCAAAATTGAAGCGATTAATAGAAATCACCAAGAATTATTATACGGTTGAAAAATCTGGTGATAGGTTGATGATTAATGATTTAAGGTTTGGTCAGTTTAATGGTTGGCAGGGTGATGAAAAGGCTGAGTTTGTTTTTGTTTATGATATGGTTGAAAAGGAAGACGAATTAATTATTGAACAAAAGGAATATATGTTTAAGCCTGATAATGAATATTTGATGGCATATTTTAACAGGATTGGAGGGAAGAAATAGGCTTGAGGTTTATTCCGCAAAATTAAATTTCCAAAGAATAATCATCCAGACAAATCTCCAAATGCTGGAGTGGGAATGTTTCACCTTTGCCAACCAGGCTGGTACCGTTTACCCTCAATAATTCCGCCTTTGATAATAAGCGTTTGTCTATTTGTTCATTTTTAATCTGATTCAGTTTTATTTCTTCCTCAATACTTACCCTTTTCTGTGTCTCAAGGTCATACCATTTCACTTGCTTTAACCCATAATTCAGGCTAAAATTCTCTCTTTTTATTACGGAGGTTTTAGGCTCATTACCTTTTAGTTTCCCCCAAATAGTCAATCTTTCCTTTCTTGTAAAAACAACATCACCGCCAAAGGAAATGATAAAATGAAAATCCATTGCACTATCTGAGGTGTACTTATATTGGATACAATACTTCATATCCAAAAATTTGAATTTTAGTTGCTGATTTATCATCACAGTCCGGTTTAGTTAGATATTAGTCAATCTTTAGTCTTCTAAAGATATGTAGTTAGTCTCAATCCTAGTGGTTTTATTACTTAAAAAAGGTGAATAAAGTTTCAGGTCATTATTTCCTGCCTTTGGTAGCTTTTTATTCGAAGGCAGACAATTTACTGACAAAATAACAGGAAATTTGTGCTGGAATAGTAATTGGTCAACTCAATTTCTGTATAAGACACTTTTAAATTTACAACATAAAAATTTATAAAAAGGAAATGGAAGAAAAAGGAACGATTTCGGTAAATACCGAGAATATTTTTCCCATTATTAAAAAGTTTTTGTATTCCGATCATGACATCTTTTTAAGGGAACTGGTTTCAAATGCTGTTGATGCAACCCAAAAAATCCAAAAATTAGCCTCTATCGGGGAGTATAAGGAGGAAGTAGGCGATGTAAAAATAAAAGTATCAGTAGATGAAAAAGCCAAAACCATTACCATAAGCGATAAAGGTATTGGAATGACGGGAGAGGAAATAAAGAAATACATCAACCAGGTTGCTTTTTCCGGAGCTACAGAGTTTGTAGAAAAGTTCAAAGGAATAGATGATGCCAACCAGATTATTGGAAAATTTGGATTGGGTTTTTATTCAGGTTTTATGGTTGCGGAAAAAATTGAAATCGTAACTAAATCCTATCAGGAAGGAGCGGCAGCAGCTAAATGGGAATGTGATGGAACCACAAGTTTCTCAATTACAGAAACTGAAAAGAAGGAGAGAGGTACTGATATTATCCTGTATATTAATGAAGAGTCAAAGGAATATTTAGAGAAATTTAAAATTCAGCAAATTCTCGAAAAATATGGTAAATTCCTTCCAATTGAAGTAGAATTTGATGAAAAGGTAATCAATAAAACTGAACCTATTTGGACAAAATCTCCAAATGACCTGAAGGATGAAGATTATCTTGAATTTTACAAGACACTTTATCCAATGTCAGAAGACCCATTGTTCTGGATTCACCTGAATGTGGATTATCCATTTAATCTGACAGGAATTCTTTACTTTCCAAAAGTAAGACAGGATATTACCCAACATAAAGATAAAATCCAGCTTTATTCCCGGCAGGTATTCATTACTGATGAAGTAAAGGAAATTGTTCCTGAATTTTTAACCCTGATGCATGGGGTGATAGATTCCCCAGATATTCCTTTGAATGTATCCAGAAGCTACCTTCAGGCTGACAGTAATGTAAAGAAAATTAATAGCTACATTACCAGAAAAGTAGCGGATAAACTGGGCGATTTATTCAAAAATGACAGAGAGTCTTATCAGCAAAAATGGGAAAGCATCGGATTGTTTGTGAAGTACGGAATGATCAGTGATGAGAAATTTTATGATAGAGCAAAAGGATTCGGGTTACTTAAAAACCTTGGTAATGAGTTTTTTACTTTCGAAGAATACCTGGCTAAAATAGAAGCAAATCAGACTGATAAGGATAAGAAAAGAGTAATTATTTACACCACTGAACCTGGAAAG
Organism: Flexithrix dorotheae DSM 6795; assembly: GCF_000379765.1. GTDB lineage: Bacteria > Bacteroidota > Bacteroidia > Cytophagales > Flammeovirgaceae > Flexithrix > Flexithrix dorotheae. Next base: position 311,506 of record NZ_KB903465.1, on the reverse strand, counting down.
CAGGATTCTTATATCCAGGCTGCAAAGAAAAAGGATTATGATATCCTTAAGTTTGATGAAATTATTGATACTCATTTTATTGGTGTATTAGAGCAAAAGCTGGAAAATGTAACTCTGAAAAGAGTTGACTCAGAGGTCGTGAATAAATTAGTAGAGAAGGATGATAAACTCGAGTCAGTATTGAGTAAAGATGACGAAGGAAAGGTGAAAGAAATCTTCAAAAAAGCGATTGGAGATGAGAAACTGGAACCAGAGGTACTCGGCATGGGAGTAGATGAAGCTCCTGTAACTATTACGGTTCCTGAGTTTATGAGAAGAATGCAGGAGATGTCTGAAATGCAGGGAATGAATATGTTCGGAGCAATGCCAAACTCACAAACCGTAACCATTAATGGGAATCATCCTTTGATTGATAAAATCCTGAAAACGGAAGGAGAAGAGGATCAAAAAGCTTTGGCGAAGCAGGCTTATGATCTTGGCTTATTGTCTCAGGGATTATTAACTGGAGCCAATTTAACTGCATTCATCAGTAAAAGCTTTGAAATGATTTCAGGCAAATAAGCCTTTTGTTTTTATTGAATACAAAAAAGGACTTTGATTGCTCAAAGTCCTTTTTTTAATTTAGGCATTAGGTGTTTTATGCAGCTACAGCAACATTTAGCCATCCTTTGGCCTCACTTTCTGATCCAAAATATTGGGTTTGAAGAGAAGAAACAGCAGTATCTTCCTCAAAAGTCTGCTCAATTGCAACCTGGTTAAAGAAATCTTCCGGCATTACAAAAGCAATTCTTCTTACATCAGCTTTTATATATCTTGGTACAATGGTATTGTCATGCCATGATTGTAATTCAGGAATTAAGGTATGAAAGTATTGTCTAGCATCAACAAAGATTTTGTTAAGCCCTTCTTTCTCTACTGCCTCAATTACTGCAGTTAAAGTTTCTTTAAAACCTTCATCTCCCATATTTTTAGTATTAGGCTGCCACTCCATGTTTAAGGTTTTAGTCGAAGCGTCAATTTCAAATTTTGCGAAAGGTGTTTTAAATGTGCTCATAATTAATATTTAAATTGGATTATTTTTAAAAATCAAATACGAAACGAGAATTCTTAAACCTCATTGTATAATTTGGTTTTATATTTTTTAAGGGATAAAAAAAAATGATTTGCTTCTAAAAGAAGTAAATCATTTGTTGATTTTGCTTTTTAACTAACCAACTAACTAACAAGTTTTTAACTTGTTGATTATACCTTACCTTATGGTGCAATGAACTAGGCAGCCACAGGTGATTTTTCCATTTCTTCTCTTTCTTCAAGCTGGCTTTTTCCTTGATTACCTTTTCCAAATTCATTCATCCTGATTTGCTTAAAAAGGATGATAAAATAAAGCACTGGAGGAATAGCACATAATTTAAATAAAATGTTTACCTGATCAAATGCCAAAAGTGAAAACTGCTCACTTAATTCCATATGAAGAATAAGCCCAACATAGGCAGTAATAATAATCAAAATACTGTGAGTGGAAGCCCAAAAAACAATACTGTTTGCAGTGTCCTTCTCCCTATATCCTCCTCTTTTTATCCGTCTGTATTGCCAAATAGAAATGGGAATGGTCAGGGCAATTGCACCAACTATTTCACCGGGAATATCCCATAATAACCACATGGGAAGAAGAAGAGAATAGGCGATTACATGTCCAATCCCATAAATTTTTATGGCTTTTTCAGGACCTAGTGCAACCACAACTGTCTTTTTCCCAACTATTACATCTCCGTCATGGTCAGAAAGATTCATGATCATCATTCTGTTGTACTGGATAATAAAAGCAGGCAGTAAAATAATTAATATGGGAGTAAGGACTTCTCCAGCCTGAATAGCAAAACCAATAGAAGGAACCAACAGTACAAGGGTAATGGCCACAGCAAATTCACCAAGACCTACGTAATTAAATTTGAAAGGAGGGGCAGTGTAAAACCATCCAAAAAATAGTCCGCCAATTACAATCCAGCTAGCTGATTTATTAGGCATGAACATGGCTAGTACAATCCCTAAGAATAATAGCATGTACCCTAATCCAATACTTGTTTCTGGTTTTATTTTCCCTTCCACCAATACTCTGCTTCCTCCTGTCCATTTGGTGAATGATAAATTTGCTTTATCGGCTTCTAAATCATAGTATTCATTGCAGTAATGAGTCATTAAGTGAATGCACCAAACCGCAACTAAACCTAAGATATAATTATAAAGGCTCAACTCAGTGTAGCCAAGGGAAAGACAAATTGTCATTCCGAAAGTATAAGACATAGAGCTGTAGATCAAAAACTTCAGTCTTCCCAGTCTTAATAAATTATTGAAAAAAGTCATAACTGTTGATGGACGTAAAATATTTACATTAGCTATCAGGAAGAATCAGGATAGTCCAATGTTTATATTATAGTTTCAGAATATATTTTTAGAATTGCTTTTGAACAGGAATTATAATGTTCCTCTTAATTCCTGCTCTCTTTCAATTGATTCAAATAGCGCTTTAAAATTTCCCTTACCAAATGACTGTGCTCCTTTTCTTTGAATAATTTCAAAAAATAGGGTTGGTCTTGGGCCTAGCGGTTTGGTGAAGATTTGTAACAGGTAACCATCTTCATCTCTATCCACCAAAATTCCCAGGTCTCTTATAGCAGCCAGTTCTTCATCAATTTCCCCAACTCTTTCATAGACAGTATCATAATAAGTTTTGGGGACTGTCAAAAACTCAACACCTCTTTTTCTAAGGCTTGTCACAGTTTCAATGATATTGTCGGTAGTGATGGCAATATGCTGCACACCAGCGCCTCCATTGAAATTAAGGTATTCTTCTACTTGTGATTTTTTCTTTCCTTCGGCAGGCTCATTGATAGGGAATTTGATTTTTTTATTCCCGTTCACCATTACCTTGCTCATTAAAGCAGTGTAATCTGTAGAAATTTCATTGTCATCGAAGGAAATCAATTGATAGAATCCCAAAACATTGGCATAAAAATCTACCCATTTATTCATTTCGCCCCATCCCACATTTCCAACAATATGGTCCACATCTTTGAACCCAATTTCAGCAGGTTGGTAATTTGATTCCCATTTTTCGAAGCCAGGAAGAAATATTCCATTGTAATTCTTTCTTTCTACAAACATATGTACTGTTTGACCATAAGTATGGATTCCTGCTCTTTTTACTTCACCATTCTGGTCATTTTCTGTTACCAGATTTAAATAGGGTTTTGCCCCTCTTAATACGGTTTCATTATAAGATTTGTTGGCATTTTCTACAGTTAGCCCAACAACCTTTACTGCATCTCCCTTCTCTTCTATGTGTTTTCCGATTTCCTGATTATTGCCTAGCGGGCTGGTAAGCACTAGTTTAATATTTCCCTGACAAACCACATAGGATTGTCTGTCTTTAATACCTGTTTCTAGGCCGCAATAAGCCAATGGTTGAAATCCAAAAGCTGATTGATAATAATGAGCTGCCTGTTTGGCATTACTTACGTACATTTCGATATAATCTACTCCTAAAAGCGGGAGAAAATCTTCGATGGCTGGTAAGATTTTTTCTATTGAGGGTGCTTTAGTGGTCATAACTTAATTGGCTGTTTCAGATTAAAAATACTTTTTTGAAATAGTTTTCTGGAAAGTGTAATTGTTAGATTAAATAGTGGCAACTTTAAAAATAAGGTGCTGAATATTTGAAAATAAATATTTCGAAAAGTACAATTTATAGTCGTGAAAAGCCCTGGTGAGGGAAAACAAGCCAATCGACTTGTTATACCCTTCCAGTTTCTACATCACGTTCTGATAGTAATCGTTAGTTTTTTTATATAGATTTTGCAATCAATATCTTTATTTATAAGCAATAACTGCAGAGCAAGGGCCTGCTAAATGAATTTTCTCGCTGGATTTAAACCCGGCCTCTTTTATCCACGAATCAAAATCAGCTCCAGTGAAATCAAATGCATCGCCAAATTCGATAAGCATATTCAAAGACATCATCAAACCAAAAGCATTTTCTTGTCTTTCGTCATCAATGATATTTTCTATGGCTACAAATGCACCGCCTTCGGGTAAGGCATTATATGCTTTTTTGATAAGTTTTTTCTTGTCTTCCAAATTCCAGTCATGAAGAATCATACCCATGGTAATGACATCTGCTTTTGGGAATTCATTATTAAAGAAATCTCCGGCCATGGTTTCAACTTTTCCTTCCATGTTGTTTTCCTTAATAAACTCTTGCGCGATTGGTTCTACTTTTGGTAGATCGAAAGAAGTACATTGCATATGAGGGTTATGCTCAGCCACAAGGCATGATAAAAGACCAACAGCACCGCCCATATCACACATTGTCTTATATTTAGAGAAGTCAAATTTTTGTGCAAAGGAAGTGAAATTCCCTCTTGAGATACCAGTCATGCCATTCACAAACAACTTCAATCTTTCTGGTTCGGCATAAACACTTTCGAACATGGATTTACCCGTGTGTTTAATTTCGTTTTGTGCCTTTCCTGTAACCATAGCTTCGTCCAGATCAGCCCAGAATTTGTATAACCTGTCGTTGGCCATTTCCAGGATACCACCAATGTAGGCCTGCTTATTTTTATCAAGGAAAAAATCTGTTTCTGGTGTGTTGCTGTAAACTGCTGTTTCTTTTAAACCTTCTTTGGTTAAAAATTTTAGAGCAACAAGGGTATCTAAAAGGTCATAAACCCCTCTGTCATGCCATCCAAGTTTGGCCTGGATTTCTTTTCCTGAAAGACTTTTGCTTTCAGAAATGATAGTAAAAACACCAGCTTTTACAGCAGTAAGTAAGGTTTTTGAAGCCCAAAAACCCATTCCAACCTGCATAATGCCAGAAGGATCAAGGGCTGGCTGTGGGGATTCTATTGCTTTTTCAATGGAACCTGTTCTGTTATCAGACATAGATGTAGAAATTAAAGTTATAAAATGATTAACGTGATTGGAACTTCAGATTAATTCTAAATGCAGACACCCATAGCTGGTTTTGAAAGAATAAAAATTGTTTGTTTGATGTCTGCCAATGAAGAATTAATGAGTTCAATTATTTAGTGGGAGCCAACAAAAAAAATATAACCATGCTTAAGTACTTTTTTTAATAAAAAATGAAAAAAAAGTATAAAATAGTAGTAAATAGAAAGGATATATAGGCTTTGTGTGGGGCGGGCTAATGTAGCTTGGAATATAATTTTGCATTGTTTGTGATCGTAGACCTGACAAACAAACTAAACTAAACAAACTCTTACGATCATGAACAAAAAAATACTACGTTTTTACGGAGTTATCTTCTCTTTTCTGATTTTTCTTTCATCGTGTACAGAGGAAGAAATAATCCCTTCTGCTGATTTTTCGTATAAGACCACCGCTTTCGAATCAGGCGACAATAAGTTGTTAAGCCCTTCTATTACTGGTCAGTTAACCGGACAATTTGAAACTTCAAATGAAGGAGTCGTGCTTGATGCAAAGACAGGAGTTATCAATTTAGAAGCCACTTTAGACAATCTAAATTTAGCAAAAGGGGAAAAGTTTAATTTCGAAATTAAATTGGTAAATGCAGGAACATTAATCCAAACCAAAACTATTAATATCCATACATTTAAAAGTACTAATGATATTCCAGATTACCTTTTGGATTTGACTGGATTTAAATTGAGAAAGAATGGCGAAGGAGATGAAGATCCACCAGTTATTATTGACGGATCTAATTAATAATTTTTAAGGAAACATTATATATAAAATATGACCGGCTTTTTCAGTCGGTTTTTTTTATGGATTTTAATCAATAAACTAAAATTGAGGTTTATAATTTTCCGCAGATGCTAAATATAATTTTCATTTTTAATATATTTAGGCAAGCAAAATGTTATCTATTATGTTAATTAGAGTAGTGGTATTTATAATTTTTATTTTATTCATTGCTCCATTGAACTCTCATGCTGAGTTTACTATTTCTGATTCAACAAAAGTTAATTATTATATTAAAGCTGGAGATAAGTTTTTTGAATCGAAAAAGAAAAAATTAGATTCCTTGGCTTTAAAAGAATATTTGAGTGCAATAGACATTTTGAATCATCAAAGCCAGCTTTCTGATTTAAATGTAAAGGTAAATTTACGATGTGCAAGTGTTTTTTATTGGTATAAAGATTTTAATAGTGCATTAGATTACTATAAAAGAGCTTTATCAATCCAAGAAAACCTGCCAAACAACACGGAAAGTTTGTTGTCAATCAATAAAAAAATCGGTCAGGTGTTTTGGAATCTTGGAGAAATTGATTCTGCATTTTTTTATTATTCAGAGGCAGAAGTATTGTCTGATAATTATCCACATAGTAAAACTACAGCTGATCTTTATGGTTTTATTGGGCTTTTATATTTTGAAACGGGAAATTTCATTCAAGGATTGAATTATTCCTTAAGGTATTTAGAAATATATGAAAATTATTTCCCTAGTTATAAAAAGGCAATTTACCGAGCAAAAAATAATATTGCTACAATTTATAAAAGGCTGGAAAAATATGATAGAAGTTTAGAAATATATAAAGAAATCATAGATCAAACTGATAGAAGTAAAAATGATGTAAGAATTGCTGAAACTTTTGTTATCCTTTATCAGAATCTAGGTACTGTATATAATGAAGTGGATAAATTTGAAGAAGCAATTAAGTTTATTAAACGTGGAATTGATAATCATAATTTTGACGAGAGTTCAAATTCTCGTTTATCTGTAAGGCTTTACGAAAACTTAGGGACTTCATATCAAGGGTTAGGTAAAGTTGATTCTGCGATGAAATATTTCGATAAAGCCATTATTGAGTATAATAAATATTTTCCCTATAAAAATGTTTTATTTGCTAATATTCTAATGAAAAAAGCTCTTCTCCTTAATGAAATGAATTTAGGTAAGGAGGCTAAGGATGAAATTCAGGAAGCCATAAAAACTGTTATAATTAATTTTAATAACCCAAATTTTAAAGTCAACCCAAAATATCCTTTTCAAACTTTATCTGATCTTGAAACTTTCAGAATCTTAGTTAGCAAGGCTGAAATAATTGAAAAATTTAATGAAAACAACGATTCTGAAACTTCCAAATTAGTATTAGATACTTACCAATTAGCCTTACAACTCGCTGAGAAAATAAGAAAAAGTTATGATTCAGATGAAGCAAAAATATTTTTTCAAAACAATGTATATCCGGTATTTGAGGAGTCTATTCGTGTAGCTCTTCAATTATTTGAACATACGCAGGATGAAAAGTACAAACATTTGGCTTTCCAGTTTTCAGAACAAAGTAAGGCTGCTGTTCTTGAAGAATCCATTAAGAACCATGAGATAAAGGGATACACAGGAATCCCCAAAGAATTATTGGTACAGGAAAGGGATTTGAAAATCCAGCTCTCCAAGGTAAAAAGCAGACTGGCTAATGCCAATGACCAGGAAAAAATTGATAAATACACCTTGCAGTTGGCAGATTTGGAAATAGAATTAGGGAAAGTGATTAAATCATTTGAAGCTTATCCAAATTATTATGCATTAAAGTATGCCAACAATGAAGTAAATCTGGAGGAATTTCAAAAAAGACTTCAGCATGAAGATAAGGCTCTTTTAGAATATTTTTGGGGAGAAAAAGAAATTATTGGGTTTCTGGTAAGTGGAAAAAATTTTCTGATCAGGCGATTTCCCTTGGATAGTGGATTAATTAATAATATAGATCAATATTATACTGCTTATAAAACTTATAGCCCCGGGGAGCCTTTTGGAGGACATCAGTCCGGCTATGAAATTTATAATAAAATTTTCGAACCATTTGAAAAGGAGCTTTCAAAATATAAAAAACTGGTAATCATCCCCGATGGCAAACTTAATTACCTACCCTTTGATGCCTTGAAAACTGAGCCCCACAAAGATTTCTATTTAATTGAAAAATATATCATTAGCCAATCCTATTCTGGAAAGTTATGGCTGGATGCACAGAAAATTAATAATTCAGGGAATAATGAAATTCTGGCTATTGCTCCTTTTGCCAAGGATGTAGCCCTGGGATATGTGGCATTTAGGGATAAATATTTTAGTCCATTACCCGCCACCCGGCAGGAGGTGAAAGGGATCAGTAATCATTTTTATATCAATGAAGAAGCTACTAAAAATCGTTTTTTGGATGAATACCAGAATTATAATATCCTCCATTTTGCCACTCATGCTGAAGTAAATGAAGAGGAACCTTCGTCTTCTTATATTACCTTTTTCCCCAAAGGTGAGGATGCAGAATATCGGTTATATGTCCATGAAATGTACAACCTGAATTTTGACAGTACCAAACTGGTGGTGTTGAGTGGATGTGAAACAGGAAGCGGACAATTCCAAAGAGGGGAGGGGATTATGAGCCTTGCAAGGGCTATAGCCTATGCTGGATGCCCCAATATCATTATGACCTTATGGCGGGCAGAGGACAAATCCACCTCTTTTATTGCCCAAAAAATGTATCAATACCTGGAAGACGGAAAGCCTAAAGATGAAGCTTTAAGGCAGGCCAAACTCGATTACCTGCATTCCGATGAATTTTTTAAAATCGATAAAACCCCAGTACATTGGGCTAATTTTATCGTAATTGGAAATGCTGACCCCATCGCCAGCCTTCCGATTTACAAACAGATTTATTTTTGGGTTAGTCTGGCGCTAATTGTGGGTGCTGTTTTAATGTTTTTGAAGAGGAAAGGGAGTAAAACCTTTGCTTAAAAAAATATTGATTTGAAGGGACGGTGGGCTACAAAGTATTTGCTCAAACCATAATGAATGTAAAATAAATCTGTAATTCGAAGCCTCTTTAGAGAAATAGCTTTAATAATACATTTTTTATAATAGATTTGGGTTTTGCACAACTACCCTTATATATGAAACTCAGACTAGCTATACTATTACTTCTAATTTCCTCACTTAACATTTACACCTACGGACTTGATTTCATCTCTACTTCAGACAGCATTCTTGTAGCCAGGCATCTGGAAAAAGGAGAAACACATTTTAATCAAAAGAAAAAAAGCCTGGATACACTCGCTTTACAAGAGTTTTACAAAGCTTTATCCATTCAGCAAAACATAGATGTGCATTCCCCACAAATTTCCCAGATCCATTCCAGGTGCGGAGCAGTTTATTATTGGTACAGTGAATATAAAAAGGCCCTTCCTCACTATTTAAGTGCCTTGGAAATTGAAAAATCATTCAGTTCCAATTCTTCAAAAACGCTAAAGTTGAATAAGGTTTTGGGACAGACTTATGCCTTACTGAATAAATCTGATTCAGCAAAATATTATTATGGTGTAGCTGAAGAAGTTTCAAAGAATTTTCCCAACAGTAAATCCACAGCCGATTTGATGGGATACATCGGAGTTTATTATTACCACCTGGGGGACTATAAGCAAAGTTTAAATTATACATCCCGTTTTCTGGAAATATACCAGCACCATTTCCCCGAAAAAACAGATGCGATATTTCGGGCCAAAAACAATCTGGCCTCCATTTACAAGCGGCAGGGAGAATTCAAAAAAAGTCTCGCTCTTTCCCAACAATTATTGGATGAAACCAAGGCAAATAAAGGCGTAAAAGAAATCACCCAATTGGTCTTATACCAGAATCTGGGGGTTATGCACAACAAGCTGGGAAATTTTGATAAAGGAATAAAATACCTTGAAATTGCATTGAGCAAGTATGATGCTCAGATTGAAATAGATGCTACAATTGCATTTAGGTTATATGAAAATATGGGGATGGCCTACAAAGGCCTGGGTAAGCTGGAAAGTGCATTGGTTTATTTTAAAAAGGCTATTGAAATTAACCAAAAGTATTTTGATTTTAATAATGTGTTGTTGGCGGGGGCGTATAAAAAGCGTGCAGAGGTTTTAATGGAAATGGGCCAAACCCAAAAAGCTATGGAAGAAATCCAGCAGGCATTAGTTTCTGTGGTGCCAGGTTTTTCTTCCCTTGATCCCACCACTAACCCAGAACCCGCCACTCCCACCTTGTCAGATAGGTATACCTTTCAAATTCTGTTAGTAAAGGCCAGACTGATGGAGGAAAGTATAAAGCTACAAAAAGATTATTTTCAATTGCCCCAGGTGCTGGATTGCTACCGACTGGCCATGGAATTGGGAGATAAAATTAGAAAGGGCTATCATAATGATGAAGCCAAACTTTTTTTCCTGAATGAAGTTTCCCCGGTTTTTGAGGAATCAATAAGGGTGTCATTGCAATTGTATGCCCAAACACAGGATGAAAGCTATAAAGAACTGGCCTTTAATTTTTCAGAGCAAAACAAAGCAGCAGTGTTAAAAGAGTCCATCAATGACCAGGAAATAAAAAGCTTTGCCGGTATCCCCAATCATCTTTTAGCCCAGGAAAAGGATTTGAAAATACAAATTTCCAGATTGAAAAACCAACTGGGAAATGCAAAAAGCCAGGGAAAAATAGATAAATTAAAATCTAAATTGGCCAGTCTGGAAATAGAATTGTCAAAAGTAATTCAATCATTTGAGGCTTATCCCCAATACTATGCATTAAAATATGCCAGGGATGAAATTAACCTGAAAGCCTTACAGCACCAATTGGCTAAAGATGAAAAATCATTACTGGAATATTTCTGGGGGGAAAAGGAAATTATTGGGTTTTTAGTCACACCTGAAGCATTGACCATTAAAAGATTCCCCCTCAATCCAGAATTAAAGAGCAATATTGATCAATATCTGGAAACCTGCCAAAATTATAAATCGGGAGAGCCTTTTGTGGTGGACCACTTAAGTCATCAGATTTACAAACAGCTTTTTCATCCTTTTGAAAATAACCTGAATGACAGTAGAAGACTGGTTATTGTGCCAGATGGGAAATTGAATTACTTGCCATTTGATGCATTTATGGTCGATTTAAAGGTGAAAAGGTATTTAATAGAAAACTTTAGTATAAGCCAATCCAGTTCTGCCAAACTTTGGCTGGATGCAAAGCAAACTTCCGTAAATCCGAAAAATGAAATATTGGCTATGGCGCCTTTTGCCGGGGACCAAGGCCATGAGCCAAGGCTTTTGGCCTCAAGGGAAAATTTTCTGAGTCCCCTGCCAGCTTCCAGACAGGAGGTGAGTGGGATCACCAATAGTTTTTACCTGAACGAGCAGGCAACCAAACAGGAGTTTCTGAATACTTACCAACAATATTCGGTTTTACATTTTGCAACCCATGCCAGTGTAAATGAGGAGGACCCATCTTTTTCCTATATTACTTTTTTCCCTACAGGGAATGAAACTGCCTCAGCCTATAAATTATTTGTACATGAATTGTATAACCTCAAATTCGATAGTACCAAACTGGTGGTGTTGAGTGGATGTGAAACGGGAAGTGGGCAGTTTCAAAGGGGAGAAGGCATTATGAGTCTGGCAAGGGCCATTGCTTATGCAGGTTGCCCCAATATTATGATGACCTTATGGCGGGCTGAAGACAAATCCACCTCATTTATTGCGCAAAAGATGTATGCCTATTTAATGGATGGATTACCTAAGGACGAGGCTTTGAGGCAGGCTAAGCTGGATTATTTGCAAAGTGATGAATTTTATAAAATTGATAAGACCCCTGTCCATTGGGCTAATTTCATCCTTATTGGAAATACCGATCCTATATTAGAAAAGGGAATAAATAGACCAAAATACTGGATAATTAGTACTGGTTTAGCAATGGGAATAACCTTTATGTTTTTTAAAAGAAAAAGACCTCGGAAAGCCAAATCCTAATAGGTAAATAAAGCTTTTTTTATTGAGAGAATTTTCCCTGGCAATAACCTGCCTTGCAATAAGGGACAGAGATCCGGAAATAAGAAGCCATGGTGGTAACCTGTTTTGTATATTATGGGGACAAATTTTAAAAGCTGGAATGATCAATATATAAGTGCTGGAAATATATATATAAAGGTAAAATTTAGAAATCCAATTAGATGAGCAAAAAAACGCAATTTTAAATATTTAGGCTTGCGCATTTGCCCATTAATTTGAATATTTACGATCTTAAATGATATAAGATGAAGTGTTTTATACTAGTACAATTAGTATAGATCAAGAGAGGTCAGTAATTTCCAATGTGGTTAAAAAAAGGTCCCGGTATGGGGCTGCCTTTTGCGACCCTTAAGCATCCAAAGCAAGGTGCAAGCAAGGTCTCTACTGAAGACCTGGCAAAGAAAAGGTGGTTTATAGCGGATATTGGGAATTATTGAAGTGAGGTGTTTTATTGACTTAACCAATTGACTGTCAGATTAATGCTGGTATTACTTGTTGATACCTTTTACACTAGCACTATAATTGTATTTCAGGTGAAATCGGAGAGGATAATTGTCTCCTGAAAACAAATTATTTTTTTAACTTTAGTCTATAAAAAAGATTGCATGGATAAGCAGTGGTACGTAATCTACACAAAACCCAAAAATGAAAAAAAGGTAAATCAACGTCTTGTTGATAAAAATATTCAAACATTTCTTCCCTTACAGAAAACCCTCAGGCAGTGGAGTGACAGAAAAAAGAAAGTGGAAATCCCGGTGTTTTCTTCCTATCTCTTTGTGCGGATTGACATCAAGCATAAGTATGATGTTTTGGAAACCAATGGGGTAGTGCGCTTTGTGAATTACCTGGGCAAACCTGCTATTGTAAGGGAGCATGAAATAGAAGCCATCCGGTTTTTATTGAATAATTATACAGAAATAAAGGCAGAATCCCTGGCTATTGGGAGCCGGCTTGAGATAAAGGCGGGAACATTGAAGGGAAATACGGGAATTGTAGTTAAACACAAAAATGGATCAGTAAGTTTAGCACTGGAAAATCTTGGTTATCAGTTGATTGCCAGTATTCCTGTGAATCAAATTGCTTTGGCAGCTTTTTAAGTTCATTATTTCCTTCTATCTTAGGCAAAATTTTTTAAATGCCTTACTCCTCTATTAGTAAGGTTATTTTTTGAATGTGGGTATCGGGTTGTTTTTTTTAACTTATATTTTACCTAAAATCACAACCTGATTTAAAGAATTACTAAAAATATACAGTATTGGTTATCAATCAGTTACATTGTTTGTGGTGTGACTTACGAGGCGAAGCTGTATTTAGGGGGCTGTTTCAGAGAGACAAAGAAGTGCAATGAAAGGAGTTCCCTCACTGATTTAAGTTTAATACTCACAATGGAATTGTTAAACCTAAGGATAAACTAAAGTTTTTCACTTAGAATAAAGGTTAGATTACCCCGGCAAACCATCAAAAAATTATAAATTGGAAAAAGTATTACTCACCGGAGCTGCAGGATTTATTGGAATGCATACCTGCCTTAAATTATTGGATTTGGGGTATGCAGTGGTTGGTATTGATAACATCAATGAGTACTACGATAAACAATTAAAGTTTGACCGGTTGGCTCAGCTCGGACCCTTCACCAGAGAAAATGTGATGTATAACAGGGTGCTGGAAGGGAATGCTAAGTTTAAATTTGTTCAAATAGACATCACCGATCCGGCCAACCTAGAGCGCTTATTCTTCCAGGAAAAATTTGATTATGTCATTCATCTGGCTGCTCAGGCAGGGGTGAGGTATTCCATTGACAATCCCAGGGTATATATAGATAGTAATATCACAGGTTTTTTCAATATATTGGAAGCCTGTCGGCATAATAAAATAAAACATTTGGTTTATGCTTCCAGTTCTTCGGTATATGGTTTGAATCAATCTATACCCTTTAAAGAATCGGATCATGCCGATCATCCGGCTTCTGTTTATGCGGCTACTAAAAAATCGAACGAATCCATGGCGCATACCTATAGCCAGTTGTTTGATATCCCTATGACAGGTTTAAGGTTTTTTACGGTATATGGCCCCTGGGGAAGACCTGATATGGCCCCTTTTAAATTTACCAAAGCCATTTTGGAGGAAAGGTCCATCCAGGTTTATAATCATGGGAAAATGCAAAGGGATTTTACTTATGTAAAAGATATAGTGGAGGGAGTTTGTGGGACAATTAAGGCAATTCCCCAAAGAAATAAACATTTCAACCATCATCTGCCCAATCCTGATAGTAGCAGTGCACCTTATGCCATATATAATATAGGCAATAGCCAGCCGGTGAACCTGATGGATTTTATAGAAGCCATAGAAAAGGCTACGGGTAAAAAGGCTAAAAAGGAAATGCTACCTATGCAACCGGGAGATGTAACCAAAACCTTTGCCGCCACCCAAAAACTGGAAGACAAAATTGGCTATAAGCCGAATACACCGCTACAGGAAGGCATAGATGAATTTGTGAAGTGGTATGTGGAGTATTTTAAAGTTGATGGTAAGTAGGGGTTAGGGACTAGTGATTAGGGGTGAGATATTAGATGTTTGTGATTAGTTGTTAGTTATGAGTGGTTAGGGATTAGTTTTTAGTTGTTAGGAATAAGTGGTTAGTGATTTTGGTTTTTTTCTGGATTAAGTTTCAAGGGAATTTGGCGGTTAAAAACCTTCCCCTTAGTCCTCGGGGTGCCGAAGCATTTCCAGAAGGGGAGAGATTTTTCCCCCTCACCGAGGGGGTCAGGGGGAGGAAAAACAAGGGTAGAAGATATTTGGTGATTAGAAGTTAGTATTTAGTTGTTAGGAATAAGCGGTTGGAGATTTGGGCTAAGTATAAGGTGAAGAGAGCTTTAGATTTATGGTGAAAATTCAAATAGCACTACCTGGCTTAAGTATCAAGCAAAGCGTTTACTTAAGCCTATTAAATAAATAGAAAGTTTGTAACTTTCCGCAAGACTGGCGATACAATCGCCTATCTGAGTAATCCTGGTTGCCAAAGAGGATAATAAATTTTGTTAATCTGACGGCTATAGATTTATAATGAAAGATTGAGTCAGAAACCAGAATCTGGCAAAGACAAACATGATTTCCCCCTCACTGAGGGGGCCAGTGGGAGGAAAAAACAAGCACAAAAAAGACTGATTTCAGGATCAAAAGAAGGAAATTTAACACTCCCTTATTGGGATCGTCCTACAATCCCAATAAGCAAAGAGGTCGTTTCCTTATAAGCAATGTGACCATTTGCTTATAAGGGTTGTAGGTGTTTCCTTATAAGGAACGTGGTCGTTTGCTTACCAGAAGCAGACCGTTTCCTTACGGCAAACGGAGGCTTTGCTTACTACAACTGAAGCGTTTGCTTATTGAGTGGTGTGTATTAACAGGTAAGGGATATAAAATGATCCAGTTGGGAAGGAATAAAATATTAAATAAAGGCATAAAAAAAGCCATGCGGAAAGCACGGCCTTTATTAAATTAATTATTTGAAATAAAAAGATGAAATCAGGCTACTTTTAAAACCTGACCTAACTGACCAATCCTAATGACATTATTTTGAGTATAAGCAACTCTTACTTCCACTTTATAATCGCCTTTGGCCAAACCGCCTGGTGCCATAAAAATCAACCGGGCTGGTTTATTGTCGGCCACAGCATCGACTCTGGTAGCGGTGTTAGCCGAGTCAATAAAGAAAATGCCTTCATCAGGATTTGCAGGATCAAACTTCAAACGTTTACCCGCTATATTCACCAAACCACCTGGAGTAAGTGTCTGGTTAGTGGTATTGGAAGTGACATCCTGAAGCTCCAGAATGGAAGGGCTTGGTATAGAACCCTCAACCTTTTCCACAGAAGCCTGACGAATAAAATTGACCATTGGCGTAGGGGCACTGATATTGACCCGGATCTCATGACGACTGGGATCAAATCGATCCGTTTGAGAATTAAAGGTACCCCCGATAGAAAGTCGGAAGTTACCTGTTGGCGTAACCAGGCTATAGCCTTCTTTCAAAGCCGCCTGCTTCACTTCTTCATAAAGAGAAAGTACCGCAAGTACATCGGCTTTACTGACAGTAGTACTTTTAGCCAGGATGCGCTCCACCAATTGTTCGGGCGTAAGAGAGCCCATAGGTTTGACAGTAGCCTTGAAGGCCCCATCTCCATTTCCCAAAGCGTTGGGAGACAAATGAAATTTGATCATTTGTTTAGTGTTTTAGTGATTAACTTTAGTAAGTCAACCATAGGTTAAAAATTTATTTGAATACTATACTGTGATTTGGGGAAAAGCTTGTGTTTTGTTTTGTGAAAGTTTTAGTGAGAAGCGTAAGAAATAACACTGTGTGGACAGGCTGTCTTAGCCGAAATGAATTAAATGTAAATAAAATTAAATATTTGGCTAAGAATAATCCAATTAAAGAAATGTATGGTTTTTTGTGTTTTTGTAGACTGTATTAGTTGAAAAAAGTAGAGGTTATAGCGGAAATTGGGCAGGCCCATGATGGAAGTTTAGGCATTTTGCATTCTTATATTGATGCGCTTGCCAAAACCGGGATTGATGCCATTAAGTTTCAAACCCATATTGCTGAGGCAGAAAGTAGTATTCATGAACCCTTCAGAGTGAAGTTCTCGTTTCAGGACGATACCCGCTACGAATACTGGCAAAGAATGGGATTCACCAGGGAACAATGGCTGGGTATAAAAAAACATTGTGATGAGGTGGGATTGGAATTTATGTCTTCTCCCTTTTCAAATGCTGCTGTGGAATTATTAGAAGAGGTAGGGGTTAAAAGATATAAAATTGGGTCAGGGGAAGTAAATAATTTTCTAATGTTGGAAAAAATCGCTAAAACCAGAAAGCCAATTATTCTCTCTTCCGGGATGAGTTCATTTGAAGAGCTGGATGCTACCATAAACTTCCTGAAACCCTATGGAAATGAATTGTCGGTGTTACAATGCACCACCAGTTATCCAACGGCTCCCGAACAAATCGGCTTAAATGTGCTTAATGAATTAAAGGAGAGATACGGTATACCTGTAGGCTTATCGGATCATTCCGGGGAAATTTATCCGGCTATAGCAGCAACTTCACTTGGAGCAGAAATTTTAGAGTTTCATGCTGTATTTGATAAAAATATGTTTGGCCCGGATGCAAAATCATCCCTAACGATTGAGCAGGTAAAAGATTTAGTGAAAGGGGTTAGGTTTATTGAAACGACCTTAAACCATCCAATTGACAAAACTGACAATAGTGATTTTGCAAGTCTAAAAGGAATTTTCGAAAAATCACTGGCAGTTAATAAACCATTAAACCAGGGTCATAAGATTACAGTAAATGATCTGGAAACCAAAAAACCAAAAGGACATGGTATCCTGGCCTCAGAATTTAGGGCAGTAGTGGGTAAAAGAATTACAAGAGATATGAAAAAGTGGGAGTTCCTGAATTGGGAGGATATTGATTCGGATGCTTAAATGTTTTATTTATTGGGTAATTTGGAAAACACACCCCCTGCCCCTCTCAAGAGGGGAGGTTTCTGTTTTCCTCTCGTGAGTGAGGTTTGATATACCAAAGCTAGGAGTATATTTTTCTTAAACCTATACATATAAAGGATAGGAATTTTAAAAATTCCCCTCTTGAGTGTGGTTCGGCATTCCGAGGTTAGGGGTGTGTAAAAATGTACAAAGAAGACCCAAGCTAAAAAATTAACTATCAAAAAAACAAATTAATGCAAATTGGCTAAAAGGAAAATCATTCCCTATAATCCGAAGCTTAAAGCTTTAGCCAGATCACTAAGAAATAACAGTACAAAATCGGAAATCAAACTGTGGGGATATTTGAAAGGAAAGCAGATGATGGGCTATGATTTCCACAGGCAAAAACCAATTAACAATTATATACTCGATTTCTTTTGCCATGAACTTATGCTGGGGATAGAACTGGATGGCATCACTCATCAGGAAGAAGTAACAGCCATAAAAGACAGGCAAAAAGAAGAAAAATTAAATTCATTAGGAGTTCATATTTTGAGGTTTGAAGATGATGAAGTGATGAATGATATAGATAATGTCTTAAGCACAATTGAAAACTATATACTGGATTTTGAGGGGAAGTAGATTGAGCAGTATCATAAATGGAAATAAGGAAAACACACCCCTTTATCCCCTCTCAAGAGGGGAAATAAAAATCTCCTCTCTCAAGAGGAGGGAAACTAAAGGTCTCCCCTCTTGAGTGTGGTTCGGCATTCCGAGGTTAGGGGGGGGGTTAAAATAAGCAGGAGCATGTTAAAACAGATAATAAAAAGAGCCTCTACCAAACCCAATATCCAACTAAAGCATTAAAGTAATGCCATATAAAAGAAAAATATGTGTAGTAGTGACTGCCAGGCCCAGTTATAGCAGGGTGAAAACTGCCTTACAAGCCATAAAAGACCATCCTGATTTGGAATTGCAGCTGGTAGTAGCGGCTTCTGCTTTATTGGATCGATACGGTACAGCAGTGAATGTGATGCAGAAAGATGGCTTTGAAATTACAGCCAAGGTATTTAATGTCCTTGAAGGAGAGAACCAGGCCGCTATGGCCAAGACTACTGGCTTGGGCATATTAGAATTGTCCAGTGTATTCGATAACCTGCAACCTGATGCAGTGGTAACCATTGCAGATCGCTTTGAAACCATGGCCACTGCGATTGCAGCCTCTTATATGAATATTCCACTGGTGCATATACAGGGGGGAGAGGTAACCGGGAATATAGATGAAAAAGTAAGACATGCCATCACCAAACTGGCTGATTTGCATTTTGTAGCTTCCCCCAAGGCTAAGGAAAGAGTAATAAAGATGGGGGAAGACCCTGAAAAGGTATTCTTAACCGGCTGTCCATCTATAGATTTAGCGCATGAAGTTTTGATGCAACCAGAAATGGATTTCGATCCCTTTGAAAAATATGGGGGGGTAGGAGCCCTGAAGGAATTGAAGAACGGTTATCTGGTCGTCATGCAGCATCCGGTAACTACTGAATATAAAGAATCCAGAAAACATATAGAGATTACCCTGGAAGCCATTAATCAATTGCAATACCCCACATTATGGTTCTGGCCAAATGTAGATGCAGGGGCAGATGGCACTTCAAGAGGAATAAGGCATTACAGAGAAATTTATGAGATGCCTCATGTACATTTCTTTAAAAATATGGAACCCAATGACTTTCTACGATTATTAAAAAACAGCAAATGCCTGATAGGGAACTCTAGTGTGGGCATACGGGAATGTGCCTATTTGGGTGTTCCTGTGATTAATATTGGAACCAGGCAAGCAGGACGGGAGAGAGGAAGAAATGTAAAAGATATTAATTATGATGTTGATAACCTAATCAAAAGTATAGAAGAGCAGTGGCAAAATGGAAATTATCCTCCAGATAAAATTTATGGGGATGGGGAGGCTGGTTTAAAAACAGCCCATTTACTGGCAACTCTGCCATTAACATTTGATAAAAAACTTGTGTATTGAAAATATTAGGGATTATACCAGCCAGAGGAGGTTCAAAGGGTGTACCTGGGAAGAATATTAAGTTGTTAGGAAAGCACCCTCTTATATATTATACCATAGAGCGGGCTTTGGAAGCTAAAGGGATTGATCAATTGATGTTAAATACAGATGATCCCAAAATTGCTGAAGTAGGGAAAGAGTTAGGTGTAGAAGTGCCTTTCCTTAGGCCTAAAAGATTAGCTGAAGATGCTACTCCAACACTTCCTGTTATTCAGTATACTTTAAATTGGTTTCTTGATAATGGTATTCAGTATGATGCAGTTTGTTTATTACAACCTACTAATCCCTTTCGACCAAAAGGATTTATAGATGAGGCTATAACAAAGTTCAAACAGAAAGAAATGGATGCGCTGATTTCTGTATTGGAGGTACCTCATGAGTATAATCCACATTGGGTATTTGAGCCAGACCCTGAGGGGAAGTTAAAAATAGCGACAGGAGAAAATACATTGGTCCCAAGACGACAAGAACTCCCTAAGGCTTATTTCAGAGATGGGTCAATTTATCTTACTAAAGCTGAAGTAATCTTAAACGAAAACTCATTGTATGGGCAGAAATTAGGATATATTCTTGCGGATAAAAACCATTATGTGAATATTGATACTATGAAAGATTGGGAAAAGGCAGAGAATAAGTTAACTGATTTAGCATGTGTGGAATAGCTGGAATATTAGGAGAAGTAGGGAGTAGGGAAGAGAAGATGCAAATTATGTTAGACGTTCAGCATCATAGAGGACCAGATGCAAGAGGTGTTTGGAAAGATGAAAATTTTATTTTAGGGCATAATCGGTTGAGTATTATTGACCTTCATGAAGAGGCTAATCAGCCAATGATTAGCAATTGTGGGCAATATATTCTTGTTTTTAATGGAGAAATATATAATTATGAAGAATTACGAAAAGAACTCAAAAATAGATATTCTTTCAAAACACAATCAGATACAGAGGTTTTAATAGCAGCATATATTTGCTGGAAGGAAGACATGCTCAACCGATTGAATGGGATGTTTGCATTTGCATTATGGGATAAAAGAAATCAAAAACTTTTTGCGGCCAGAGATCGATTTGGAGTTAAACCTTTTTATTATGCCTATGATATTCATGGCAATTTCTATTTCGCAAGTGAAATAAAAACCTTGCATGTAGCAGGTATTCCTAAAAAAAGAAATGAAGGGGTTTGGGCTTCATTTCTAACAAGAGGGTACTATCAATATAAGAATAAGACTTTTTGGAAGAATATTTTTCAGTTAGAATCTGGCCACTATTTTTATATTGGCTTAAATGGTGATAGGAAATTCAAAACTGAAAGATGGTATCATTTTATTGATCGTATAAATAAGCTCAAAGCCGATAAAGCCTATCTATCAAGATCGAAGGAGGAACATCTGGAGCAGTATCAGTATTTATTGGAAGATAGTATTCAATTACGATTTAAGGCTGATGTAACAGTAGGGTTTAATATTAGTGGTGGATTGGATTCCTCCACTTTATTAGGGGCAGTTGATCATTTATTTCCAAATGAGGAGATCGAAGCGTTTACTTTTTATTGTGATGATGAGCGTTATGATGAACTGCCCTGGGTAGAGAAATTAATTGCCGCTACAAACAAGGATTTAAATAAAGTTTTATTAACGGCTGAAGAAGTCCCTGAACTTTCCGAAAAAGTTGGCTATTTTCAGGATGAACCCTATGGAGGTATTCCAACAATAGCCTATTCCAAAATATTTGAAAGGGCAAAACAAAAAGGAATAAAGGTATTGTTAGATGGACAAGGAATGGATGAGGCCTGGGCCGGGTACGATTATTATCATCAAAATTCTGATGCAATAGTTCAGGGAGTAAATAGTAGTCCATTTAAGCCTGAAGTACTTACGGAACAATTTAAATCAAATGCTTTAATTGAAGCCTACCCTAAACCTTTTGAAGAGGATTTGCTGAATAAACAATACCGAGATTTATTTTATACTAAAATTCCGAGGGCATTGCGCTTTAATGACCGGGTTTCCATGATGCACTCTACGGAGCTTCGTGAGCCGTTTTTAGATTATCGATTGATAGAATATGCCTTTGCTTTACCTTTATCAATGAAAATCCATGAAGGAAAAGTAAAATGGGCACTTAGAGAATTAGCTAATAAGTACCTTAAAAGTGAGATTATTTTAGCTCCCAAAAGACCTCTACAAACACCACAAAGGGAATGGTTAGGTAATGAATTGCTTCATTTTGTTGAAGAAAAAATTAATCGATTTTCAAAACATAATGTTGTAATACCTGAAAAGTTAATTGAGCTTTGGGAAGCTTATAAAGATGGACAAAGTGAAAATAGTTTTTTTGTTTGGCAATGGATAAATTTTACTTTGGTTTCCAAACTCTAAAAAATGATTAAAAGTGGAAAAAAGGCTTCCAAAGCAATTTTATTTGGAAATATATTTATCCGGGGAATCTCGATTATTGCTTCAGTTATACTGGCTCGTATTTTAACTCCAGAAGATTATGGTTATTGGGTATTGGTGACCTTAGTTACTAGTTTTTTTACTTTGGTAATTGATGTTGGACTTGAAACATACTATATCATTGAGGTTAATTTTATAGGTGATAACAAAACTCCTTCTGACGAAATAGATGCAATTGAAAATTCAGTTTTTTTTTTAAGAGTTTTGTTTAATACTTTATTATGTACAACACAATATTTCTCAGGTTTTTTATTAGGTGATTTTTTTGATGAAACTGTAATAGAAATAATACAGTTATTATCCTTAATTTATCTCATTTCAATTTTTGGTAAGATAAATGAAATGAGATTAAAAAAACGATTAGATTTTTTAAAAATAACAAAAGCAAGCGTAATAGGTGAACTTTTGGGAATTATATTAAAGGTAGGTCTTGCAATATCTGGTTTTGGGGTATTTTGCTTTGCTTATGGAGCTATACTAAAACAAGTAGTTTATACAGGAGTTTTAGTTAGGACAAGTGGTTTCACACCAAAATTTAACAAAATTAAAAAAAATGTAATCAAAAAGACTTTGTGGTTTGCAAAACATTCATGGATAAGTGGTATCTCTGTTTATTTATCACAACAAGGGGACAAGTTTTTTTTGAAAAACAATTATTCATTAAGTTCAGTTGGTTTCTATAATTTCTCTAGTAGTACTGCTGCAATGCCTGTTAATTATTTGCTAGGCCCTCAGCAAAGTTTGGTCATGTCCTATTTATCAAATTATAAACAGGATACTAAAAAATTAATACATGTATTTGATAATTTATTTTTATTTGCCAGTTCATTAATCCCATTTTTTGTTTTGGGCATTGTCTACTCCGATTATATTATCCCAATGATTTTTGGAACAAAGTGGATTCCTGCAATTACTTCAGTGAAGATTTTTCTTTTATTTAATATCTTTAAAATAATATTGTTCCCTTACTTCCCCATTTTGACTGCACTTGGAGAAATAAAAATCAATACACGACTTGTCATTTCTAAATCCATAATATTAATAAGTATTTTATATGTGATTACATGGCTACTTTTGCCAAGCCTGGAGATATACATTACAGTTTATTGTATGGTTGTTTTATTTTTTGATTTAATAAAAGCAATTGTAGGGGTTAAAAAATTAGGTGTAAAAATTAATGACTTTCCATCTTTATCCAAACAGTTTTTTGTAGTTCAGGTTATTAGTGGGATTGTTTTTACTTTAACCTTCAGTTTGTTTGATAAATCGCTTTTAGAGAGCTTAGGCCTAACAATAGCCTATATAGTGATCAGCTATATAGTTTTTAATTTACTTAATTTAAAGACAGTTGGCTTTATTTTAGACTTTTTAAAGAAATAATGAATAATTAAAATTTAACAAAAGGAACATTTGAATAAATTTATAGGATATTCACCCACTGATAAAGTTTTAATATTTTTTTACAACCTGTTTAGGAAAAGAGTATTTAGACTCTTCTATAAAATTATTAGAAGACTAATTATATTTCGAGGAGTTTATTTAACTAACACAGAGTTTATTGTAAAACTTAATTTATCAAACTTTGGCGATAAACTGTTATTAACTAAAGGAAGTTATGAGCCGAAAACATTAGCATTAATAAAAAAAATTTTAAGAGAAGGAGGTTTTTTTTTTGATGTAGGAGCTAATATGGGACTTCATTCATTAACTGGAGCAGCAAATAAAAAAGTAAATGTTTTTTCATTTGAAGCACATTATAAGGCTTTTAGCAGTCTTAGTACTAATAAAACAATTAATGGTTTTAATAATTTGACTCTTTTCAATATTCCTGTTTCTGATGCAAAGAGAATATTAGTATTAAATAATCATTCTTCTGGAAATGTAAGCTCCAGTTTTTTAAGTAAGACTAATATTAATGTGGGAGAAGGTCATACTGTAAGTACAATGGCCTTGAAAGATATTTTAGAATTTTCCAATCTGAATAACATTAAATTAATAAAAATAGATGTAGAAGGACATGAACAAGAAGTAATTAATGGAATTGATTGGGATAACAAATCCTTAAAAATCGAGAATATTATTCTTGAATATAGACCAAAGGTTAATAATGAATTAGATAGTATTGTACAACATTTAATGTCATTAGGGTATAAGTTGAAAAATATGAATATGGAAGAGTTGGATTATGAAAATATTTCGAATCTGCCAGAAAATAATTTATGGTTTTGCAAAGATTAAAAATATTAATATTAGTAGAAAACTTATCTATAAATAAGACATCTTCCGGAATAGGGAGATCCAAACTTATTATGTGCTTGAAACACGGGAAACATGATATTTCTTGTTTGCATGATGATGAAAGTGATTTAAGCTATAGTTGGTTAGAAGGAATATCTCTGGATAAAATTAGAAATAGCAAATTAAACTCATTTGAAAGGTTCTTGTTAAAAATCCCAAAAATAAGAGGTGCTTTTACTTATTTAGATGGCTTTGGGATTTCTTTTTCAAAAAAAATTAAAGACTGGTATAAGTCTATAAATAACCATCTTAAGGAAAACCAATATGATTTGATATTAGTACTTGGCACAGGGATGAGCTTTGCAGCCCATTTTGCAATGGCAAAAGTTAAAACGAATATACCATGGATAGCAAATATCCATGATCCCTTTCCTAAAAAGTTTTATCCTTTACCTTATTCATCTGAAAAAGATAAGAATTTGGTTAACCATTTACTTGCCAATAACTTTAAGAGAGTATTGGATAAAGCTAACATGGTTTCTTTTCCTTCTCAATTATTAATGGAATGGATGTGTGGTTTTTATCAAGGAATTGAGGGTAAATGTATCGTTATTCCTCATCCTGGAATTTTATTAAACCCTGAAGAATTGCCAAGAACTAAAGGAGATGAGGATTCTCGTCTGGTTTTTGACGAAGAGAAAATAAATATTTTGCATTTAGGTACTTTATTAGGCCCTAGAAACCCTACTCATCTTTTTAATGCGTTTAATTCCTTCATACTGAGTTATCCTGATGCTAAAGATTATTTTAAATTATATTTTGTTGGTAGTGTAGCGCCTGAATTGAAAGAAACTATTAAAAAGTTTGAAAATAAGGAGGGAATAGTCATTATTGAAAAAAGGATTAGTTACAGAAAAAGTATTGAACTCATGCAAAGTGCAACAGTTTTATTAATAATAGAAGCTATTGCCAAACAGAGCCCCTTTTTACCTGGGAAATTTTCAGATTATGTCTATTCAAAAACTCCTTTTATTGCCCTTACCCCAATGCATTCTGAGGTAAGGAGACTGTTAGGTGAAGGATATGAATATATGACCGAAACGGATGATGAGGAGGGGTTGATATTAATATTTAAAAAGGTATGGAAATTATATCAGGCAGGAGAAAAAATTACTTTTGATAGGTTAGATTTAATTAACTATGTCTCCAAAGAAAATATAAATTCTATATTAATTAAGGAAGCTATAGCGAAGTTTAAGATTAACAAAAATTAATATTTATAGAAATCAATTAGCTATACATAATTATTTAATTAATAATGAAGGTTTGCTTAATAATACCTGATGGTGTTGGTGTTAGAAATTATTTGTATTCAGATTTAATTCCAAATTTAATAAATAACAATGCAGAAGTTGTGATTTGGCATAGTTTAGATAAAACAATATTGCGGGAAATTGAGCAATTGCATAACATAAAACCATTAACTAGTATTGATTTTGTGAAATTTACTGAACCAACAAAAATACGATTATGGAGGGAAGCGATTTCTTATGCAAGATTAATATTAAATGTAGCAAAAACTAAAAATAAAACGATATTAAGTAATTGGAATAAGAAAAATAATAATCTAAAAAGAAAGATTTTGTACAGTATAGCAAAATTATTAGGTAGCTTTTGGGTTTCGGAGGAAAGAATTTTAAAAGAGGAGAAAAGGCTTTTTAGTTTTTCTAAATCGTCAACTGCTTATAATTTTGTTAGAGAACAATTACTGGAAATAAAACCTGATTTTATTTTTTGTACACATCAACGAATTCCAGAAGGTATGCCCATAATGTTGGCTGCTCAAGATTTAGGGATTCAAAGTAGTACAGCTATTTTTTCTTGGGATAATTTGCCAAAAGCAAGGCTCCCCTTTAGAACTGACATGTATTTTGTTTGGTCTGATTATATGAGAAAAGAATTAAGATATTATTATCCGGAAGTAAAGGATGAACAAATTTTTGTAACTGGGACTCCTCAATTTGATTTTTATAAAAAAAGTGAATTGATTGTTTCCAGAGAAGAATTTGCTAAAAAGTATAAACTAAATAAAGATAAAAGCTGGGTACTATTTTCAGGAGATGATAAAACAACTTCACCTTATGATTCACATTATTTAAATGATGTAGCAGAAGCACTTAGTATGGATTCATCTATTGAACTATTATTTAGGCAAGTCCCAGTTGAAACTGTTGAACGGTATAAGAAAGTTTTAAATAAATTTTTATATATAAAACATATTCCTCCTAGATGGAACAATGGAAGCTTTTGGACAATGAATTTTCCAAAATTTGAAGATGTGAAATTACTTGTAAACCTGGCTTATCATTGTAATACTGTTATAAATATCGGATCTACAATGGCTTTGGATTTTGCAGTTTTTAATCGTCCAGCCCTATATATTAATTATGATTTTCCTTTTGCAAAAAACTGGAGTGTTAAAACAATTTATAATTTTCAGCATTTTGAGACATTAAAAGGAATTGATGCTGTGGGTTGGATAAATAAAAAAAGTGATATTTTAAATTGTGTGCAACAATCTATAAAATTTCCAAATACTGTTGGTTCTGAAAGGTTAATCTGGTTAGAGCGTGTTACAGGCTTTAGTTTAGACTTATCCTCAGATTTTATTTCAAAAATAATTTTAAAAAGTAATGCACATTTGCTTTCTAACTCATGAATACCCAAGGGAAGGTTACCCTCATGGTGGTGTAGGTACCTTTATAAAAACGCTAGGACATGCCTTAATAAAAAATGGGCATAACGTATCGATTGTAGGAATGAATATGAATTCTGCAGACGAATATGAAATTGACGAAGGAGTTGCTATTTATCGATTGGGAAATAATAAACTTAAAGGACTTAACTGGCTGATTCATGCAAAAAAAATTAACCGAAAACTAGATCAAATACATAAAAAAGATAAAATAAACATCATTGAGGCATCAGAGTTCGGTTTTGCCTTTATAAAAAAAAACAGAGATATTAAATATGTAATTCGGTTACATGGAGGTCATCATTTTTTTGCTGAATCTGAAAAAAGAAAAATTAACTTTTGGAAAGGTTTTCAGGAAAAGCGTTCTTTCAAAAATGCTGATAAAATTATTGGGGTTAGTAACTATGTAATGGAGCATACCTCAAAGTATATTGATTTTTCAGACAAAAAAGGTAAGGTAATCTATAACCCTGCAAATTTAGATTCATTTTACCCTTCAGACATTTTAAAGAAAGTTTCAGGTAGAATTTTTTTTGCAGGAACAGTATGTGAAAAAAAAGGTATTAGACAATTGATTCAAGCCTTTCCATTAATAAAAAAAGAGGTTTCTAACGCGCATTTATTAATTGCTGGTCGTGATTGGAAATTTCCAAAAACGGGGAAGTCATATATAGAGTTTTTAAATGATTTTATTGATTCTTCAGTAAAGAATTGTATTCAGTTTTTAGGACCAATAGAAAATAATAAGATGCCTAAGTTTATTGAGGAGTCTGAAGTATGTGTTTATCCTTCACACATGGAGGCGATGCCTTTAGCTTGGATTGAAGTGTTAAGCATGGGAAAAGCCTTGGTGGGAAGTAAGTTAGGTCCAGGTTCAGAAGTAGTGAAAGATGATAAAACAGGCCTTTTATGTGATCCATTTGATCCTGAGGATATTGCAGAAAAAGTAGTTTATCTATTTAAAAATCCTTTAAAAGCTCAAGAACTAGGAAGTAATGCTCGTAAGGATGTTTATGAAAGATTTAGTATTGAGCATTTGTATAAAGAAAATATTAAATTTTATAATTCATTATTAGCTTGAGAAATCCCTTTCTTATTATCACCCATGTTAACCACACATTTCACAATGGGAAATATTATGCTTATGGGCCTTATATAAGGGAAATGAATATCTGGCTAAATCATGTAGAAAATGTGAAGGTTATAGGCGTTTTAAATCCTAATGCTTCAATTCCAAGGGCTATAGATTTGCCTTATGAACATCCAAATATATCTTTTATCCCTATTCCAGCTTTCAATATTCTCACAAATAAAGAAAGATTTATAGCACCAATAAAAATAATTAAAATTATTATTTACTGCTTCATCGCAATGAAAAATGCTAATCATATTCATTTGAGATGTCCAGGTAATGTAGGTTTAATTGGTTGTTTCTTACAAATATTATTTCCTCATAAAACCAAAACAGCTAAATATGCCGGGAATTGGGATCCTGTAAGTAAACAACCTTGGAGCTATCGTTTACAGAGGTTTATATTGAAAAGTGCTTTTCTTACAAAAAATATGATGGCATTAGTATATGGGAATTGGTCAAATAATACTAAAAATATTAAACCATTTTATACTGCATCCTATTCAGAAATGGACAGGCTTGATATTCAAAAATCAATACATTCAGCCAATCAGGTAAAGTTGGTCTTTGTGGGTGGGTTAGTAAAAAATAAAAGACCGGAGATTGGACTTGAAGTGGTTTACTTATTACAAAAGCAAGGTGTAAATGTAACTATGACTTTTTGTGGCGATGGCTTGGAAAGGGAAAGATTAAGAGAAAAAGTACTAAATTTGCAAATCCAGGATCAAGTACATTTTTTAGGCAATGTATCGGCAGAAAAGGTTAAGGCGGTTTTAATTGAATCCCATTTTTTAATTTTTATTTCTAAGTCTGAGGGCTGGCCTAAAGCTGTTGCAGAAGCCATGTGGTGGGGTTGTATTCCTATAACCTCGCCAGTCTCCTGTGTACCAGAGATGGTTGGTTTTGGGAAAAGAGGAGAGTTACTTACACCAAATCCTGAATCTATATCCAAGTGTATAATAAATTATATTTGTAAAAAAAGAGACTACCTAAAAGTATCAAAAAAGGCAATGGAATGGTCTAGACAATATACACTGGAAAGATTTGAAAAAGACATAAAATCATTAATTTGAATATACTTCAGTTAGTCGATTCACTTCATTCAGGAGGAGCTGAAAGAATGGCTTTGAGTATAAGCCATTTATTGAAAGGAAAAAATTATAACGTAATTCTTTGCGCTACCAGAAGTGGAGGGGCACTGGAAAAACTTATCAATAAAGATCTCCCTTATTTCAAATTATATAAGAAGCACATCCTTGATTTAAAATCATTTAATGAGTTAACTCACTTAATTAAGCAGTATAATATCCAGGTGGTACATGCTCATTCCTCGTCTGTTATTTGGGGTGTAGGCATTAAGGTTTTATTTCCAAAGGTTAGGTTAATTTGGCATGACCATAATGGTGCTAGAGCAGCTAAGCCTTCTTTTCAAAACTTGTTGTATAAAGCAATTTCTTTTAAAATTGATGGAATTATAACGGTTAATGAAGACTTGCTTGATTGGTCCAGAAAAAATATGAAACTTCCCCAAGAGAAAATCGTGTTGCTCCATAACTTTCCTGAAGAAGCAGTTTGTCAGTTTTTAGAGGAGAAAAAACAAGAGAGTTTTATTAATATCATTTGTGTTTCCAACCTGAGGTATCCAAAAGACCATTTTACACTGGTAAGAGCATTATCATTGGCAAAACATAAATTAAAAGGAGCAAAACAGCTTAAATTATTTTTGGTTGGAGCTTTCCCTGATGAAGAGTATCATCTTAAGTTGAGCAACCTGATTGATGAATTGGTATTAGAAAATGAAATTGAATTAATGGGATCTCGAATAGATGTAATGTCTTTAGTTCAGCAATCAGATATAGCAGTGCTTTCGTCTACATCCGAAGGATTACCTGTGACATTACTTGAATATGGTTTAGCCAGAAAACCTGTGGTAGTAACAGATGTAGGCCAATGCGCTAAGGTGGTTAATCTCGGAAAAGGAGGATGGTTGATTCCTAAATCAAACCCTGAACAATTTGCTGAAGCTATTTTAGAGGCAATTAGCAAACCAGATATTGCAATTAAGAAAGCCGATTTTTTGCATCAAAGTGTTAAAAAATATTATAGTGGAGAGGCCTTTGCCAAAGGGTACAAAGAATTATTAAAAGTAATTGGATTAAATGAAGAATCAGGACTAAATAAACCCCAAAGTGTTTTTAGGTAAACTTTTAAATATACACAAAAAAAAGTACTGGCTGGTTTTTCATGCTTTATTAGGAATCTCTTCTACAGTAAGTCCATGGCCATTGATATTCTGGTTTTATTATGTTTTTTTCAAATCATTGTCTGCTGTGTTATCAGGTCACAACTTTAGCAGGAATTTAGCGATTTCTTATTTAATAGCCTATTTAGTTCCTTTTGAGCTATTGGCAAGGATGGCTCAAACTTCGCCCTATGTTCCTTACGAATTAAGTAAATACTTGATGTTCATATTACTTGGATATGGGATAATAAGAAATAATGTGAAAAGAAAAGTAGGTTTTTGGTTGTTTATTTTGCTATTGCCCGCTTTATTTTTTGATTTGAGTAGTCAGGTAATATTTTCTGATATTGTATTTAATTTACTAGGACCTGTCAATTTGACTTTAGCCATTTTATATTTTAGTAATATTGGTTTAGTTTTTCCTCATCTTAAAAATACACTAGGGCTAATGTTATACCCTTTATTCTGTGTTTTGGTATTTACTTTCATTAAAACTCCAGCGTACAATGAAATAGAGTTTAATTTAGGTGCTAATTTTTCTACCACAGGGGGATTTGGTTCAAATCAGGTTTCAACGGCTTTAGGACTTGGTGCCTTTCTAACCTTTTTGTTTTGGTTAAACCGATGGAAATGGAGTGGATTAAGAAAATTAGATGCATTTCTACTTTTTGGATTTTTATTTCAGGGTTTACTTACCTTTTCGAGAGGGGGTATGTTAGGAGGTGCATTAGGAATTATTATTGTTGGCTGGTATGTCTCAAATCTTTCTTTAAAAGACAGAATAAAATATCGACTGCCTAACTTCAAAAAATATGTTTTGCCAGCTACCTTCATAATTATAATTACAATTACTTTGGGAAATCAAATTACCGATGGGAAACTTTTATTGAGGTATCAAGGGGAGACTCAAAGTACCTTAAAAGGAACTCGAGATAAGACATTAAATTTGTACACAACTAATCGTTTTGATATTTTACTAGGTGATATTGAATTACTTTTGGAGTTTCCAATTACTGGAGTAGGTGCAGGGGCATCTAAATATCTGAGACCTACTCATAATGGTAATCTTGCCCATGTTGAATTCAGTCGATTATTAGCAGAACATGGAAGTTTGGGTTTGATCTTTATTCTAATATTTTTGGGTTTAAGTTACAATATACTTAAAATAAAAATAAGTCCGCTTTGTAAATCTATATTAATTTCTTTATTCTTAATTGGTATTTTTACATCATTTCATGCTGCTATGCGAACTTTTGTTACACCATTATTAGTTGGTTTGTCTCAAATAAATATTAGACGGGAGTTATAGATTTTTTCATGAAAAGTCAGTATAAACTTAAGATACTTTTTATTGGAAATCAATTGTCCAAACATGGTTTTACACCGACATCTGTTGACACTTTGGGTGTTAAATTAAAGGAGGTGTATAAAGTAATTCGAGGATCATCTATTCCACATCCAATTTTTCGACTCTTTCATATGTGGCTGTTGGTTCTTAAAAATAGAAATGCCAACTATTTGCTCATTGATACTTATAGTACTTCTGCATTCTTTTTTGCCTGGACATCTGCAAGAATAGCAGGCTGGTTTAATTTAAAATATATTCCAATTCTTCATGGAGGAAGTTTGCCAAGAAGAGCCAAACAGTCTCCAAATATAATGAAAAGGTATTTGAGCAAGGCTTTTAAAGTAGTATGTCCCTCTAATTATTTAAAAGAGGCTATGGAAAAGGTTATTGAGAGGGACTTTCAAGTTATTCCTAATTATATAAATATTAAGAACTACCCATTAGTGGAAAAGGCAATAAACAAAGAAGAGGGAATTAAACTTTTATGGGTAAGGTCATTTCATAAAATATATAATCCCTGTATGGCCATTGATGTATTAAAAAAGTTAACCGCTAAAGGTTTTACAAATACTCAACTCTGCATGGTTGGACCTGATAAAGATGGCAGTATGGTTAAAGCACAGGAGTACGCAAAAATGTTAGGAGTCGATAATTTTGTCACATTTACAGGAAGATTATCTAAAGGAGATTGGATTGCCTTATCAAAGAAATATAATATTTTTATTAATACTACAAATGTAGATAATACTCCGGTTAGTGTTATAGAGGCGATGGCATTAGGATTCCCTGTCATTACTACTAACCCTGGAGGGATTCCTTTTTTATTTGAAAATGGTAAAGAAGGTGTGATGATTAATTGTGGTGATTCTGATATGATGGTAGATGAAATAACAAACCTCGCTAAGGATATTGAAAAATATATTATGTTATCTTCCAATGCCAGAAAAAAGGCTGAAGAATTTGCCTGGGAGAATGTTAAATTAAAATGGAATAACATCCTAGAATCTTAAGCATGATTAACCTTTTTCAAAAATCACTTACTTTTCAGGGGTTTCCCATTGAACAAGCTCAACAGAAACTACTTCAAATTCACCAGCTAAATACTCATGAAATAATTAAAAGAAATGAACAAGCTTCTTGGGCAATCTTCAGGCATCATTTCCAGTATAATTCTGTGTACAGGCAGTTTGTTAAAAACGGTTTCTTTAGAAAAGATGACTGGCAAAGTATTCCTGTTTTAACCAAAAAAGATTTACAGCAGCCTCTTTCCTGTAGATTGAGTGAAGGGTTTACAGCCAAAAATGTTCATTTGCACAATACTTCTGGTTCCTCAGGTACCCCATTTTATTTTGCAAAAGATAAATATTGCCATGCAATGAGTTGGGCCATTAATATCCATCGATTTGGGCAATTTGGTGTTGAGTTTGGTAATAGCTTGCAGGCACGGTTTTATGGGATCCCTTTGGGAGGTATAAAATATTATAAGGAACTGATAAAAGATAAAATCGCAAAAAGGAAACGCTTTCCTGTGTTTGATTTATCCGATGAGAAGTTAGAACAAATTTTTCATTCTTTTAAAAATAATCCTTACTACTATGTGAATGGCTATACCAGTAGCCTGGTACTTTTTGCACGTTTTCTAATTGATAAAGGAGTAACCGCTAAAGCTGTATGCCCTAACTTGCAAGTGGTTTTCACTACATCAGAAGTTTGTAGTCAGTTAGACAGAAAGATATTGGAAGAAGGCTTCGGAGTAAGGGTGGTGAATGAATATGGAGCGGCAGAACTTGATCTTATTGCATTTGAAGACAAAGATGGCGACTGGCTATTAAACTATGAATCGCTATTTGTTGAGATATTGGACGAAAAGAATCATGCTGTGCCTCCTGGGGAAGAAGGGCGGGTAATTGTTACTGCTTTATATAACAAAGCTATGCCCTTTATTCGGTATGAACTTGGGGATACAGCCATTCTTTCCAGAAATAGAAAAGGTAATTATCAGGTTTTGGAGAAAGTGACAGGCAGGACAAATGATATTGCATTACTCCCGAGTGGTAAAAAATCTCCAGGTTTAACATTTTATTATATCTCTAAATCTTTATTAGAACAGGGGAGTATTGTGAAAGAGTTTATCATTAAACAATTGGCGCTTGATCACTTTCATTATGAATATGTGGCAGAGCGTTCATTAAACACTTTCGAAAAGGAGCAAATAAAAAAAGCTATGGATAAATATTTAGAACCGGGACTTAAAGCCACATTCGAACAGAAAAAAGTAATAAAAAGGACAAAAGCAGGAAAACTGAAACATTTTCAAAACTTAATCTCCTTAGACTAAAATGCAAATTGATTTAATTGCAGGTGCTCGCCCAAATTTCATGAAAATAGCACCTATCATTGATGCTATTAAAGCACAGCAAAATAAAGGGAGGTCCATCTCTTTCAGGTTAGTACACACAGGGCAGCATTATGATAAAAAAATGAGTGGTGACTTTTTTGATGAGTTGGGAATCCCTCAGCCAGATGTGAATTTGGGAGCAGGCGGTGGTACTCAAGCCGAACAAACTGCTAAGATTATGATAGGTTATGAAAAGCTATTATTTGAAAAAGGGACAGATTTATGCTTGGTAGTTGGGGATGTAACTTCTACAATGGCATGTGCTATTGTCGCCAAAAAACTTAATGTTAAAGTTGCTCATGTGGAAGCAGGAATTCGTTCAGGGGATCTTACTATGCCTGAAGAAATTAACAGAATGGTGACGGATAGTATAACCGATTATTTTTTTACCACTTCCAAAGTCGCTAATCGCAATTTGTTGCAGTTGGGTATTCCTGAAAACCGGATATTTTTTGTAGGGAACACCATGATTGATACTTTACTTAAAAAGAAGGATGACTTTCAAAAGCCTGATGTCTGGGAAGAAGTTGGATTGAAGGAAGCCAAATATATTGTGATGACTTTACATAGGCCTGGGAATGTGGATGAAGAAGAGAAGTTAAAAATAATGATTGAAACTATTGTGCTTCAAAGTCAAGGAATGCCGATTATTTTTCCAGTTCACCCCAGAACACAACAGGTATTGGACAGACTTGGTATTAAAGCTCCAAACTTCAATTCTATTCCTCCTCTTGGTTATTTAGCCTTTAATTTTCTTGTTAAAAATGCTAAAGTTGTGATTACTGATTCTGGAGGAATTACTGAAGAAACCACTGTATTGGGAGTGCCCTGTATGACGCTTAGAGATAATACAGAACGACCTGAAACTATAACACAGGGAACAAATGAATTAATAGGTACACTCCCTGAAAATTTAAAACCAGCATTCGAAAAACTTTTTGCCGGTAATTGGAAGAAAGGTAGTATTCCGGAAAAGTGGGATGGAAAAGCTGCTAAAAGAATTATTGAACACTTAATTGAGTTAGGGTAAGTCAGAAAACTTTACTTTTATAATTTAGGGAAATTAAAAGGAAATTTAGATTTGACTATTTGGTTTACAGTATGACTAAATGTTTTACTAATAACAAATAATAGAATAGCCACAGTAATAATAATTTGGGCAAAATAGAAAATTATTTTTTAGTATTTCGTGAAGAAAATAAATAAACTAGGGTGAATAAATTATTACAAACTGTTTAGTTACAAAAAAATGTTTTTAGGAAAAGATATTTAAATTTACAAACTGATAAAAAGTGTAAGTGTGAAATATATATATAGACAAACTTTATTTAAAATTTTAGCAAAATTACCGATCAACTTGGGTGATTTTTTTTATCATTCTCTTCAGAAAGCAATCGGAAGTTTAGATTTAAATAAATTTGTAGAAAGACAGCAAAAAGACCTTGAAAAGGTAACAAAAGTAGCTGAAAAACTAAATATATCGTTTGAAAACAGTACAGTTGTAGAAATTGGGTCTGGATGGGCACCTGTTACCCCTTATATTTTTATTCATTTTTTGAAAGCACTTAGAGTACTTACTTATGATATTAATGAGCATTATTCACAGAATAGGATAAAAGAATTAAATAATATATTTATAAATAAATTTCCAAAGGAGTTCAAAAATATAAATGGATTACCTGATTCAATAAGATATTTTCCTAATACGGATATAATTAAAAACCCTCCAAAATCAGGCTCTGTGGATTTCGTGTATAGTAGAAATGTACTTGAGCATATTAGTCCAAATAATCTCTTTTCAATTCATAAGATTGCTATAGATTTTTTAAAACCAAATGGTAAATTAATTCATCTCGTATCTCCGAGCGATCATAGAGCCTATTCGGATAAAACTCTCTCGTTATGGGATTTTTTACAGTATGGCCAAGGACAATGGGATAGAATCCAAACAAGGTTTGATTATCATAATAGATTAAGATTACCTCAATACATAGATATATTTGAAAAAACAGGTTATAAAGTCATATATAAGTTTCATGATAACCCTAGTGAAATTCCAAAAAACTTCCCCAAAAAAATAGATGATGAATTTGAATCTTTTTCAATTGAGGAATTGACTGCAGGTTCTTTAATTTTTATACTTGAAAAAAATTAATATCCTTTACTTCTACCAGTATTTTGGTACCCCAAAAGGGGGATGGAGTACAAGAGTTTACGAGTTGACAAAGAGATGGGTTATAGAGGGACATAAAATAACTGTTGTTACCTCTCCTTATGATAAATCGGATATAAAAGCTAAAAAACTAATTGAACATTTAACTTTTGAAGGAATAAAAGTAATTGTACTTAATTTTCCCCAATCCAATAAACATTCCTTTTTTTATAGAATTTTCACCTTTTCCCTTTTTTCAATTGTTTCTATTTATTTTGCCTTAACTTTAAATTATAACTGTGTAATAAGTAGTTCTGGGCCAATCACAATAGGTATTCCAGGTTTGGTTGGTAAATACATTAGGAGAAAAAAACTTGTATTTGAAGTTAGAGATCTTTGGCCTCAGGGTGCTATTGAACTTCAATTATTAAATAATAAAAGGGTTCAAAAACTGGCTTACTGGTTTGAAGGATTATGTTATAAGTCCTCTGATTTAATTGTGCCTTGTTCAAACGGGATGGCTCAATCCATTAAGGTAAGATTTCCATCTTCAATTATTACAACTATTCCCAATGCCTCTGACAATCAGTTATTTGGAGGAAGGGATAATCATTTTTTACTTCCAGAATGGACACAAGATAAAAATATATTTATTTATACAGGTTCTATTGGGTTAATGGATAACTGTGAGCAACTTGTAGAGGCTGCAGAAGAATTGAACAATAGAAAGGATAAAAAAAATATAATTGTCATTCTAGGAGAAGGAGCAGAGAAAAAGGAACTAGAGTCCAAAGTTAGGAATAAAGGTCTGACTAATATATTCTTTTTAGGTCTCCTTCCAAAAATGGAGGTCGTGAGTTGGTTAAAAAAAGCCACAGCAGCATTTTTAGTATTTAAAAATATCCCGGTGCTAAATACTTCCTCACCAAATAAATTATTTGACGCATTTGCAGCAGGAGTCCCTATCATTCAAACTACCCAGGGTTGGATAAAAGAATTAGTTGAAGAGGAAGAATGTGGGTTAAATGTTTTACCCAATGATCCTTCAAACATGGCTGATGCTATTCAGCTGGTGGCTGAGAACTCAGAGTTAAGGAATAACCTTGCACTTAATGCTAAAAGAGTAGCTTTGGAAAAATTTGACCGGGATAAGTTGGCAAATAAAATGATAAAAGCTATTGAGGAGGTTGTAAAGAAAAAATGAATACCCTTCTCTCCGGCTCATCAGGCTTCCTGGGTCAGTACCTTCTTCAAAAACTACAACCCAATTGTACTACCATCGGTAGAAGTTCATCCAATGCTATTTTTTGCGATCTTTCCACAGAAATCCCTGTCCTGAATCAACAGTTTGATCTGGTGGTTCATAATGCGGGTAAGGCACATGTAGTGCCTAAGACCCAGGCAGAAAGGGAGGATTTTTTTAAGGTGAATGTGGCAGGTACAAAGCATCTATTGAAAAGTTTGGAGCAATCTCCCGGATTACCCGGTTCCTTTATATTTATCAGCACAGTTGCCGTTTATGGAAGGGAAGTGGGTGAAAATATTGCTGAAAACACCTCCTTAATGGCTCAGGATCCTTATGGAAGGAGTAAGATTGAAGCTGAGGAAATGATCAGGGAATGGGGGAGAGTACATGGAGTGAAAACAGGAATATTAAGATTGCCTTTGATCGTGGGGAATAATCCACCAGGTAACCTTGGGGCTATGATAAAAGCCATTCAAAAAGGGTATTATTTTAATATAGGGCAGGGGCAAGCAAGAAGGAGTATGGTATTGGCTGAGGATGTTGCTGAAATCATTCCCAAGCTAGTTCAAACAGGGGGAACTTTTAACCTGACTGATGGTTGTCATCCCAGCTATTCGGAAATTTCCCAACATATAGGAAAAATGCTCCATAAACCAGTGCGAAACCTTTCTAACTCTATAGCCCTCACCCTAGCAGGTATAGGTTCAGGGATTCAGGTCATGACTCAAAAATCGTTTCCATTCAATAAAAGAGCGTATTCCAAAATGACATCCTCTTTAACTTTTTCGGATGAAAAAGCCAAGGAAGTACTAGGGTGGCAACCTCGTTCTGTATTAGCTCATTTGGATGAGTTGGTTTAATTTATCAGTGACCTAAGCCTTTTTTTAATTATTGATTTATCATTTAAGCTTTAAATAAAATAAGCATTTACATAAGAATTCGTGCTTTTTAATTCATTAGATTTTGCTATATTCCTACCAATAGTTTTTATCCTATATTGGTTTGTTCTACAAAAGAGTATAAAATATCAGAATAGTTTAATAGTTATTGCAAGCTATGTATTTTATGGCTGGTGGGATTGGAGGTTCCTTTCACTTATAATTTTTAGTACTTGTGTTGATTATTTTATTGGATGGTCGCTTTTAAAAAAAGAAAGCAAAAAAAAAAGAAAAATTCTTCTGTGGGTAAGTGTTTTAGTTAATATAGGATTTCTTGGTTTTTTCAAATACTTTAATTTTTTTCTTGAAAACTTTACCAATGCATTTTCATTTTTTGGTGTTGAATTAAAAATATCTTCTTTAAATATTATTTTGCCAGTAGGAATTAGCTTTTATACTTTTCAGACACTTAGTTACACCATTGATGTTTACAAAGGTAAACTTGAACCAACTAAGGATTTTATTGCTTTTGCTGCCTTTGTAAGTTTCTTCCCTCAGTTAGTGGCTGGTCCTATTGAAAGAGCTACCAATCTGCTTTCTCAATTCTTTAAAAGGCAAAGTTTCAGCTATGCAAATTCCTTATTAGGACTCAGGCAGATTATTTGGGGGCTTTTTAAAAAAATAGTAATTGCAGATAATTGTGCTCAATATGCCAATGAAATCTTTAATAATTATCAGGATTACTCTAGTTTAACTCTATTGTTAGGGGCAGTATATTTCTCTTTTCAAATTTATGGTGACTTTTCCGGATATTCTGATATTGCAATTGGTACTGCGCGTCTATTTGGTTTTAAACTAATGAAAAACTTTGCTTACCCATATTTTTCAAGAGATATAGCAGAGTTTTGGAGACGATGGCATATTTCACTTTCTACATGGTTTAGAGATTATTTGTATATACCTCTAGGGGGTAGTAGAGGGGACATTTTAATGAAAGTAAAAAATGTTTTCATAATTTTTATTGTAAGCGGGTTTTGGCATGGAGCTAATTGGACATTTATAATTTGGGGGGCATTAAATGCAATTTATTTTTTACCTCTATTGTTGACAAAAAGGAATAGACGCTATACTACAGATACAGTTGCACAGAATAGTTATTTACCATCATTTCCTGATTTTCTATCTATTACATTTACATATTTCCTTACCGTTTTTGCATGGATCTTTTTTAGATCAGAAAGTCTTAATAAAGCGTATAATTATATTATAGGTATTTTCCATTTTCAATTTGAAATTCAAAGAATTGGATTAGAAAGATACTCAGTTGAGATATTACCACTTATTTTTATATTATTGATTATTGAGTGGAATTCTAGGAATATTGAATTTCCATTATCATCAGTTAAGAAACCATTAATAGCAGAATCTTTAGTTTTAGCTATGATAATAGTTTTTGGTAACTATTCAGATATTCAAAGTTTTATTTATTTTCAATTCTAAAGAATGAGGAAGTTTATTAAATATGTTTTAATTCTAATTCTAATTACGGTTCTTGAGCTATATGGATTTGATTTGTTTTTTACAAAAGTGTATTATGAAGGAGCCCCTAGAGACAAGATTAGTTGGGTAAACTCAATAAAGGATGGTCGTTTTGATTATGTCCTTTTAGGTTCTTCAAGATGTATTAATCATCTACAACCAAAATTAATTGAAAATATATGTGGAAAAAAAGGTTTAAATCTAGGCTATGCGGCATCAGGTCCTGTGGAAATTAAACTTATGCTCAAAAAGGTATTAAATAAATTTCAAGTAGATGAAGTATATATCCAGGTAGATCTAGCCTATAATGATTTGAAGCCAGATGATTTGGCAAGAGTAGTTTGGATGCCATATATCAATGAGGAGGATATTTTCCATGAGCTTATTACTTATGATAATGAATATTATTTTTATAAAGGCATACCTTTTTATAGATATCAATTATTTGAACCAAAAATTGGCATTAGAAATATGAGTTTGGCATTAGCTGGAAAGAAAGCTACTTTTATTGAAGAATTGGGCTTTTCTCCCAATTTTGGTGTATTAAAAAATGGAACATCTAATTTAAAAGAATTAAGTGACAGTGA
This sequence comes from Flexithrix dorotheae DSM 6795, assembly GCF_000379765.1. Lineage (GTDB taxonomy): Bacteria > Bacteroidota > Bacteroidia > Cytophagales > Flammeovirgaceae > Flexithrix > Flexithrix dorotheae. The sequence goes on along the minus strand of NZ_KB903465.1, from coordinate 271,141 downwards.
AAATCCTATTTTTAAATCAATGATTGAACTATGCAAATCAAATAATATTGATTTGTACTTTTTTACTGCTCCAATCTATGATGATAGAACAGATTTTAATATCCTAAATAAGTACCTTCCAAACTATTTTGATTTTTCTGATTCTGTTTCAAAGAAATATTTATTTTCTGATGTTTATCATCTAAACAAGCAAGGAGCAGAATACTTTACTAAAGTTTTTTGTCAGACAGTATTTTCTCACTAATCGCACTTTGTATAATTTTAAAAACTCAACTAGATAAGCCTCACCGAGGGGGAAACTATATTTTGCCAAAATTTCTTCTGCAATTCAAAGACTAAATAGCAAGTTTAAACATTAGAAAATAAGTTACAGTAATACTGATTTTTTAAACTTATGCACAAAATCCAAATGGCTGATTTGTTTGGCCAGTATCAACGAATAAAAGGAGAAGTAGATGAGGAGATGCAGGAGGTGATTACCAACACTTCCTTTATTAATGGTCCTGCGGTAAAAGCTTTTCGAAAAGAGCTGGGGGAATTCAATCAGGTCAATCATGTAATCACTTGTGGGAATGGTACGGATGCCTTGCAATTGGCATTAATGGCTTTGGATTGCCAGCCCGGTGATGAAATTATTCTTCCAGTTTTTACCTATGTGGCTACAGCAGAAGTCATTGCCCTTTTAAAATTAACACCTGTTTTTGTAGATGTTTGTCCCGATCGCTTCACACTTGATCTGGAACAGGTAAAGGCCCGGGTTACTTCCAAAACCAGGGCTATTGTCCCGGTACATTTATTTGGACAATGTGCCGAGATGGAAGCTTTGTTAGCTATTGCAGAAAAAAATAACCTGAAAATAGTGGAAGATGCCGCTCAGTCTTTGGGGGCTCAATATACTTTTTCGAATGGCCACACCCAATACTCAGGAACGATAGGGGATTTGGGAACTACCTCCTTTTTCCCATCGAAAAATCTGGGTTGCTTTGGAGATGGTGGTGCCATATTTACCAATCATGAGGCTTTGGGAGAAATGGCCTGGTTAATGGCCAATCACGGTCAAAAAGTGAAATACCAGCATGAGGTGATTGGTTGTAATTCCAGGTTAGATACTTTACAGGCTGCGGTGCTCAGGGTGAAACTCAAATATTTAAAGGAGTATGAGGCTGCCAGAAGAAGCCTTGCCGATTTTTATGATGCAGAATTGGCAGGCCTGGATGGATTAATTACCCCAAAAAGGTTTAGTGATACGACTCATGTATTTCATCAGTATACCTTGAAAGTGGAGGAGAGAAGGGATGAATTAAAAACTTATTTGGCTGAAGCAGGTATCCCGGCTATGGTCTATTATCCTTTCCCATTGCATTTACAAAAAGCTTATGCCCAAAGGGAGTTTCCAGTTGGAAGTTTTCCCGTAGCTGAGCAACTTTGTAAAGAAGTGCTTTCCCTACCTATGCATACGGAAATGAAGGAGGAGCAGAGGGAGTATATTGTGAGGAAGGTTAAGGAGTTTTTCAAGTAGAAATTAATGAGTGACTATTATTAACTTACCATTGGCTTACTTAAAATATGTTTTATTCAATTCTTTTACTAATGGCTTCAATGGTAAATGATTAGAAGTGAAGGTAAATTTTGCTTTTGATCCCGACATGGAATGGATTTTTCCAGTCGATGAAAAATCAATCCTTGACGGGAACAAAAAAATCTCACCTTCAAAAAGGTTTTCCGAGGAAAATTTTCAGGTACTTGCAAGAGTTTTCCACTATGGACTAGAATAAGTAAGGGGGGATCTGCAAAATTTTCCCACACTAATTTTGAAGGCTTTTTATCTCTATAACTATCTTCAATAAAAAAAAATAGAAAGGTTAGCTATTTTAAAAATGAATAAACAAGATTTTTTTGCACATGAAACGGCTGTCATTGATGAGGGCTGTAGTATTGGAGAAGGAACTAAGATTTGGCATTTTTCCCATATCATGCCGAACTGTAGAATTGGCCGGAAATGTAATATTGGTCAGAATGTGGTGGTTTCTCCTGAGGTAGTGCTGGGTAATAATGTAAAGGTACAGAATAATGTATCTATTTATACCGGAGTCACTTGTGAGGATGATGTGTTTTTAGGACCTTCCATGGTTTTTACGAATGTCATTAATCCCAGGAGTGGGGTCAACCGAAGAGGACAATATGCCAAAACCATCGTAAAGAAAGGGGTATCTATTGGTGCCAATTCCACTATTGTTTGTGGAATCACCTTAGGCGAATATGCCTTTATTGGAGCAGGGACGGTGGTTATCAAAGATGTTCCGGCATATGGCCTGGTGGTAGGTAACCCAGCAAAGCAAATTGGCTGGATGAGTGAGTTCGGGCAAAGGTTAATTTTTGATGATACGCATAAGGCTAAATGTGAGGAAAGTGGGGACTGGTATCAGCTGGAAGGAGGTAAAGTAATCAAATTATAAAAACATAAAAAAGATATAAAAGTTAAATGAAGAGATTTGCATTAACCGGAGCGGCAGGATATATCGCTCCAAGGCACATGAAGGCTATAAAGGATACGAATAATCAATTGGTAGCTGCTTTAGATACTTTCGATAGTGTTGGGGTAATCGATAGCTACTTCCCTTCAGCAGATTTCTTTATAGAATTTGAACGATTTGACAGGCATTTGGATAAATTGAAAAGGAAAGGGGAGCAGATTGATTACCTGAGTGTCTGTACGCCAAATTACCTGCACGACTCTCACATCCGGTTTGGGCTGAGACAGGGGGCAGATGTGATATGCGAAAAACCACTGGTGCTCAATCCCTGGAATGCAGAAGGTTTACAAGAGTATGAAAAGGAATCCGGCAAGCGGATTTACAATATTTTGCAGCTAAGGGTACATCCCAGCATCATTGCCTTAAAGAAAAAAATTGAAGAAGGGCCAAAGGATAAAAAATATGAAATAGATTTAACTTATCTCACTTCCAGAGGACACTGGTATTATACTTCCTGGAAGGGGGATGTAGTGAAATCTGGTGGTATTGCCACTAATATAGGTGTGCATTTTTTTGATATGCTGGGGCATTTATTTGGCAAGGTGCAGGATAATAAAATTCATGTACATACCCATGACAGGGCTTCCGGTTATCTGGAGTTTGAACAGGCCAGGGTGAAATGGTTCCTGAGTATTAATTATGATACAATTCCTGACCACATTAAAGAGTCCGGGGCAAGAACTTACCGATCAATCACCATTGATGGGGAAGAAATTGAATTTAGTGGAGGATTTACAGAATTGCATTCGGTTAGTTATCAGGAGGTATTAAATGGAAATGGTTTTGGGGTAGAGGAGGCCCTTGATTCAATAAAAATTGTCCATCAAATCAGAAATGAGCAACCTATTGGGCTAAAAGGGGAATATCATCCATTAGCTAAATTGCCATTAGCCGAGCATCCATTTAAGGTTTAATCTTAATATCTTCTCAAAACCTCCCCCTAACCCCCTCGGTGAGGGGGATATCACTTTTTCCCCTTTGATGTGGTTTGGCATTCCGAGGGGTAGGGGCATAACCGTCAGGTTAATTCCCTCGCTAGTGAAAATTCAAATAGTTCCTTGCTTAAGTATAAAGCGAAGCGATTACTTAAGCCTTTAAATAAAGGAAAGTTTGTAACTTTTCACAAGACTGGCGATACAATCGCCTTTCTCAACTATCCTCTTTGAAAATGAGGATGATAAATTTGGTTAGCTTGAATCTAGTTTTTACCTTGAAAAATGAGGAAACTTTTTATAATTAAACATATTAAAACTTTAAATACATACATTGTTTTCCCCTCAAGAGGGGATATAGGGGAGGGTTATTAAATACTATTCTATAACCAACATAATTATTTTCCCATTCAAATAAACAATTGGCTTATCTCATTTATTTCATAGTATTTGTTGCGCTTGTGTTGTTGGAAGTGGTTTACTTTCGACTGGCAGATCGGTTTAGTATTATTGATAAGCCGAATGAAAGGAGTTCGCATAAAGGGATCATCATTCGTGGGGGTGGGGTGATATTTTATTTTGCAGGTTTGATTTTCTTTATGCTTTCTAAAGGCAGTTATCCCTGGTTTATTTTGGGTTTGACGCTGGTTGCTCTGATCAGCATGGTGGATGACATGAGACCTGTTCCCAATCGCATTAGAATTTTGTTTCATCTGTCAGGGATTTTGTTATTGATGTTCCAGTTGGATTTAATGAATTTGTTACCCATCTGGGGGTTAGTATTGGTGTTAATATTTACCACAGGTATTGTCAATGCCTTCAATTTTATGGATGGCATTAATGGCATTTCGGGAGGGTACGGCTTAGTTACCATTATTTCTCTACTCATTATTCAATTAAATATTTTTGGCTGGGCTGAGCCAGTTGACTTTATTCAGCTGGATTTTCTGATTTATGTCTTTTTAGGTTTGGTGGTTTTCAACTATTTTAATTTCAGAAAGAAGGCAAAATGTTTTGCAGGGGACGTAGGAAGTGTTTCATTAGCCTTTCTCCTGATTTTTGCCCTATTCAGTTTAATGGTCACTACCGAAAACTTTACCTATATATTATTTTTTGCTGTTTATGGAATTGACAGCATCATCACCATTGCCCAAAGGTTGTTGCGCAGGGAGAATATTTTTAAAGCCCATCGTTCTCATTTTTATCAGTATCTGGCCAATGAAATGGGTATTCCTCATCTTCAAGTGGCGGGAATGTACATGACTGTGCAATTCATCATTAACTTATTGGTGATTTATTATTCTGCACATGCCCCAATTTTCCTTCAGTATATTATGGGGATTGGTATGGTATTATACCTTTCTGTGCTTTACATCTTTTTTAAAATCAGGATAATGAGGAAGGTGTTGGGGTGAAAATGATGCTTTTAAACTGATTGAAATAAGCGTTTTAAACGCTTGGCTCGGCTATCCTCGATGCAAACGAGGATGATAAATTGCTTGAAAAATAAACCAGTGTACAAGTGGTTGCTTGCGTTAGTTGCTTTTGATTCCTTTCGATTTTCTCCCCCTGGCCCCCTCGGGGCTAATCTTGTAGGGTTTTTAAAAATGTAATTAGTGAGAAAATCCAATTTCCTCCCCCTAACCCCCTCACCGAGGGGGAAGTAAACTTTCCTTTATGGAAATGATTTCCAATTTAAAACTACAGGTCCACCACCTAATCACAAATTCCTAATCCCTAATATCTAACCCCTAACCACAAATATCTAACCCCTAATCACTAACCCCAGTCCCTAACAACTAACTCTCAACCTCTAACTTCCATGCTTCATAGCTTTCTAATAATTCCTTTAGTTTCTCCGGATTGGTTGGCGCTAAATTATTGAGTTCCGTGGGGTCTTTGGCCAGGTGGTAAAGTTCCCAGCCTTCTCCGTTGAGGTTTACAATTTTCCAGTCTCCTTTTCTGTACATTCTGAATCTTTCTGTGAATCCGGAAATAATTTGTTTTGGGGGTGTTCTGGTTTCGCCTTTGAATATGGGCATAAGTGAGGTGCCATGCAGGGGCAGGGTTGATTTCCCTTTATAATTTTCCGGATACTGGACTCCTGCTGCTTCCAGAAAGGTAGGATAAAAATCTACCAAATGACCGGGCTGGTCGCTGATTACTCCTTTTTCTTTAATGACAGATGGCCAATTGGCAATCAGGTGGGTATGGCTGCCGCCTTCATGGCCATATTGCTTAAAATACCGGAAGGGGGTATTGCCAGCATTGGCCCAGGCTGCGCTTAGTGTACGGTAGGAATCGGGTGTTCCTGGCGGATGATCAAAATCTTTATTGCTGTCATAAGGGCAGGAACCATTGTCTGACAAGTAAAGGATTAAGGTATTTTCCCTTTTGTCATTTTCCTCCAGCCATTGTATTACTCTTCCAATGTTTTTGTCCATGCGATGCACCATGGCTGCAAATACAGACATTTCCAGATCCAGTTCATCCTGTTCCTCTTCCGATAATGTTTCCCACGGTCTGTAAAGGGGAATTTTTCCCCTGATTTCTAAATTGTCTTTTTTATGTCCCCTGAATTTATTGATATTTCCTTCTGGCGGGCTGAGTCTGGCCTGTTCAGGAATCAAACCTAATGTTTTAATGCGTTCAAAACGCTCCTTCCTTATCTTATCCCAGCCTTTTTTATACTTTCCTCTAAATTTGGCAATCTCTTCTTCGGGTGCCTGCAAGGGATAATGAGCTGCATGGTAGGGCAGATAGAGTAAAAATGGCTTTTCCTTTTGCTTGGCTTCTTCCAGGTATTTGATGGCATAGTCGGTAATGACATCTGTTTTATAAAACTCCTTTCCCTTAAAAGGAATTTCTGAAGCTTTGAGTGTGTCTCCATTTAGGATAAAAGGCCTTTCAAATTCACCCCCCGGAGGAATGAAAAATTCATTGGTAGCCCAGAAAGTAAATGACTGGTCCATTACATTTTTAGCATAACAATGCTCCGGGACCCAGTTTTTGAAATGTTCTTTGCCCGATTGGGCAGTGTAATAGCCGGCATCCCGCAGGAGTTGGGCGAAATTTATGGCCTGGTCATTTCCCTGATAAAGACCTGTATGCATCACAGTCCTGGTTGTTTCGCATTTGGCCATATTGTAGAACTGGGAGAACCTGATTCCCTGACTGGCCAACTGATCCAGATTGGGTGTAGGGATTTCTCCTCCATAGCAGGATATATCAGAAAACCCAATATCATCGCCCATAATAAGGACAATATTAGGTCGGTTTTCCTGGGTGGTTTCTTCTGGTTTTTGGGAGGTTTTAGCACAGCCTAAAAAGGCCAAACAAATGAGCAATAAGGTGGTTGTTTTCATTGTCAGTAATTTAGTAGAATTTGCCGTAATTTATAAAGGGAATGGCTGTCAAACAATTTTGAAAGGACAATTGCTAAGGATATGGTGTTTAAAGCAAAAAGAATGGTGGAATGGGTCCGGGATTAAAAATCAGGATGGCGCATGAGCTAAATCAAAAAAATCTCTACTAACTTAAAACCTAATTAAATCAAGGTGTGAATTGAATATGGACGTTTCTGAATATCTGATAAAAGCCTTAACGGTATTTTTGCTGAGTTTGTGGAAAACTTATGTGGGACCTGCTTTGAGTTTTGGTTTTGGGTTTTCCTATTTTGAAATGGTGATTTTTAATTATAGTGCAGCTTTAATAAGTGCTTTGGTCTCCCTTTATTTTGCCCCAAATATTGTGGCTTTCATCAGGAGGTTGTTTAAAATGAAACCAAAACCCTATAATGCCAGGTGGCGGAAAATTCTGGTTTTCTGGAATAAATATGGCTTTTATGGAGTGATGGTACTTTCCCCGATTTTGATCAGTATTCCCCTGGGGGCAATCATTTCACAAAGATTTAAAACACCCGCTCCGAAAATTTTGATTTACCTTTCGGTGATGGTATTGTTTTGGTCAAGCCTGGCCTATTTTCTGGCTAAATTTGGAATGAGTTCATGGATGGAATAAAGGGTGGGAGTCAGAAACTGATGGATAGAATTCTGACCTAAGGTTTCCTGAGATGTGATCTTTAGACATCCTCCCTGACGACCGAATCCACTTTCAAAATAAAATCTTTCCCAAAGGCTTTGGATGGCGTATAGAATCCCGGAGCCAGCTTCGATTCCATAAGTTTTTCTGCTGATTTTAGAGCAGTGATGGCGGTGAGGGTATAACCTTCCGGAGTCTCCAATCTGGCCGCAACTTTTTGACCATGAGCATTTTCTACCTGTCCCCAAAAATAACTCCTGCTGGTTTTTCTCATTTGTTCATCTGGCCCTGTTACTTTATTCCTTATTTTAGCCTGCATTTGTTTCTTCACAAAACCAATCCCAAAAAACCAGCGGAGATATCGCATTCTTTTCATGTTTTTAATCAGGTTCTTTGGGGCAATCATAAAAACTTTGATATTGGGTATTCCGGTGCTGTAAAAGGCAGTAGAAACATCACCCCAGGGGATAGTAGCACCAAGTCTGTTTTTTCCATTTATGAAAATTTCCTTTACCTGGTAGGCAGGAGGAACTAATTTAATTGCCCCATTTTCTCTGATTGATCCGCCTTTGTGCAGGTTTTCAGCCATGGTTAATGCTGTCCCTCTTGAGAACTTACCAACGCCCTGCCATGCCAGTTCCAGGCTGTTGGCATCCGGTAATTTTTCGTACAGATACCTGGCAAGGCAATCGGAGGGTACTACATCGAAACCGGTTCCTGGCAATAAAACTATGCCGGCCTCTTTGGCTTTTTTATCCTGAGTGGCTATCCATTCAAATACTTCCAGTTCTCCGGTTACATCCAAATAATGGGTTTTGGTTTTCAGGCAGGCATTTACCATTATTTCTGCAGTGTGGGAATAGGGGCCGGCAATATGCAAAACTAAATCGTGCCTGGAAAGTACCTTCTCAAGCAATTGAGTTTCATTTAGCGAAAATACTTCAAAAGGAAGATTGAGTGCTTCAGCCAGTTTTTTAGTTTTTTCTGGATTTCTTCCTGCTAAAGTTGGTTTATATCCTTTTTCTTTTGCCAGTCTTGAGATTAGTTCGCCTGTATAGCCATAGGCTCCATAAATGAGGAAATTCATGTGTCAGAATGGTTTTATCAATGTGACGCCCGGTTTCCTTGTTACAAAAAAATAGGATAATTAATGGTACCAATTCCCATTGGAATCGTCAATCTGCTATTTTCAAAAATGAAGGATTACCATGACTTCTTTATTTTTCAAGTAGAGGAAAAATAGTAAAAAAATCTTTGCCTTCAAAAAGGTTATCAGGAGAAAGGGGGATAAGTATCGGCACATTTTCCCCAAGCAACTCAAAAAGGAAATGCCAAAATCCCTTATGATTTCTCACTCTAATTTTGAGGGTATTTTCAATTCTAAAAGCAAGTCAATCTTATACTAAAAAAATCCCGGATAAATTCCGGGATTTTTAACCTAACTAACCTAATACAAAACTAAAATCAAACTTACTCATGAACTCTACTTTATTATCTTAATTTACTCTTCCTTTACTTTTGGAATGTTTTTGTCCCTTATAAACTGTGAAGCTACGCTGCTCTTCATGTTGTGTCACAATCGCTTTCCCCTCCTCCGTACTATTACTTTTGTTTTTATTCAACTTATGGTTGTTTTCCTTAAAGTTGTTGCTGGTTGGTGCAGAAACCACAGGGGTTGCTAATTCTTTTTCATTGCTGAATGATTTATTGAATTTATAATTATTCGCCAAAGGGCTACTTGATTGTTGATAGGTCATGACTGTTGTTTCATTCTTTTTGTTCTTGGAATCATTTCCTGTTCCCGGATCTGCCATTACACTAAATGAAACCATGGTAGCTAAAGCAACAATTCCTATTTTTTTTAAAGTTTTCATTTTATGCTGATTTTATGATTTAAATAATGTTTGATTTTGATTACATTACAAATATGAAGAGGCTGTAGGGGCTTTGAAATTCCAAAGTAGCCAACAAGAAAATGAAAGGAGCGAAGGGGAAGTAAGAAGGAGAGAAACCACCTCTAATGAAGTTAAAGTAAACTAAATTCCGGGAAGGAGCCTACGTGAATAATAGAGAGAGAAGAAAAGATTTAGAAGCGTAGGGTAAAATGCTGTTTGGGTTGCTTTTTTCGGAAAAAGACTATACCAATCTGGAACAAATCTACACTCAGGGCCACCTGAGGATGCGCTTTGATTTCTTCCCAGGCTTTGGTCATTCCTTCCGACCAATAAATATCATCAAAAATGAAGACTGAGTTTTCATGCACTTTTTCCAGACAGGTTTCAAAATAACTTAGGGTGGGTTGGTATTGGTGATTGGCATCAAAAAAAACCATATCAATTTCATTTAGTTTTTTTATAGCTGGCTTTAAGGTTTCATCCAGGTTTCCAATACAAATTCTGGGTTTTACTTTTAATTCCTTAAAGTTTTTGGCTGCAATCCTGGCCAGTTCGGGGCACCCTTCAAAGGTAAAAATGGTAGATTTATGGTAGGCTTTGGCCAGGTAGAGGGTATTGATGCCCAGGCAGGTTCCTAATTCCAGTATGGTTTCAGGCTTAAAATAATCCACCAGTTTAAACATCAACTGGCCAAGTTTGGGCTGGCTTATGGAATAGCGGGCAATGTTTGCAATTTTTCGTTCTGGGGCTGGCTGATTTTTAGAACCAGCACCATAATCCATCACCTTAATGGTTTTTTGATCCTTTCGGAGTTTATTTCTTAAATCTTCAATGACATCAAAAGCATAATATTTTTTGTCTGGAGCAATCACCTGGGTGTACAGATCGAATACAAAAGGGGAATGAAGACCATGGGCATTTTGTGCTTTTAATAGGTATTTTATAAAGGATTGGATGGTATGTAATTTTCCCAATTGGACTTATTGTATTTTAGTTTCTCCTCAGAATGATTTTCCCAAAGAAAATTCATATTCAAATAATAATGAAATACCCACTCAATTTTAATCGGGTAAATATTAATTCTTAGGCCTTTTGAATACCGATTCAGGATATCTTGCTATCTTTGCACTTTCAAAAATTTATCCTGTCAGTTTGGATGATTTTGGAGAAGTTAAAAAATTTGATTCTTTAAAATAATTATTAGAAATATATGGCACTAAGATGTGGGATAGTAGGTCTGCCAAACGTTGGGAAATCCACTTTGTTCAATGCTTTATCGAGCAATAAAGCAGAAGCTGCGAATTATCCATTCTGTACGATTGAGCCCAATGTAGGGATCGTAACTGTTCCTGATCCGAGGTTGAAAATTTTGGAGAGTTTAGTAAATCCACAGAAGGTTTTGCCAACTACTATTGAGTTTGTGGATATTGCCGGATTGGTGGAAGGTGCAAGTAAAGGGGAAGGATTGGGAAATCAGTTTTTGGCCAATATCAGAGAAGTAGATGCAATTATTCATGTAAACAGGTGCTTCCAGGATGATAATATAGTGCATGTGGCTGGTCGTGTGGATCCGGTAGGGGATAAGGAAATTATCGATACAGAATTGCAATTGAAGGACCTGGATACCATTGAAAAGCGAATTCAGAAAAATGCCAAGGTGGCTAAAACAGGGGATAAGGATGCTAAGAAATCCCTTGAAATGCTGGAAAAAATAAAGTCTCATCTGGAGAGTGGAAAAAATGTGCGGATTATGGATGCCAATGAGGAGGAAAAAGAATTTATTGATGAACTGTTTTTGCTTACCGCCAAGCCGGTAATTTACCTGGCCAATGTGGATGAAGGGTCGATTCAGGAAGGGAATGAATATGTGGAAGCCCTTAAAGAAAGTGCCAGGGAAGAAGATGCTCAGGTAATTACAATTTGTGCTGGAATTGAATCGCAAATTGCTGTTTTGGAAGACGAAGAAGAAAAAGCCATGTTTTTAGATGAATATGGTTTGGAAGAATCGGGTTTGAATAAACTGATCAGGGCTTCATATGCTTTATTGAATTTAATTACCTACTTCACCGCTGGAGAAAAGGAAGTAAGGGCCTGGACCATAGAAAAAGGCTGGAAGGCTCCTCAGGCAGCGGGTGTCATTCACTCCGATTTTGAAAGAGGATTTATTCGGGCAGAAGTGATTAAAATAGCTGATTATCAGCAGTATAAAACTGAAGCTGGATGTAGGGAGGCTGGAAAACTGGCGGTGGAAGGAAAGGAGTATGTGGTGGAAGATGGCGATGTGATGCATTTTAGATTTAATGTTTAGGAACTAGGGGTTAGGGATTAGGTGTTAGGGATTGGGAAACTGACACATAACCTCAAAAAAAGTACTGTTATTGAATTAGCAGTACTTTTTTTGTTTCTCCACTAAAATGATAATTTTTGAGCGTTGCAAGACTTAAAATTTATGACCAGGAAAAAGATTGTACTTGCCTCAGTGCTCAAACCTATAGATGATACCCGAATGTTTGAAAAATTTGGGCAATCCCTTGCTGGTGATTTTGAAGTACATATCATAGGTTATAAAGCGAATGTTCCAGCGGGTTTTCCCAATCTCTTCTTTTATCCCCTTTTTGATTTTTCCTCAAAAAAACAAAAACGACTCAGGTCAAGCCAGTTGTTTCTGGATGAAATTCAAAAAATTAAACCGGATGTATTAATTGTGCATGCGGTGGAATTATTACCCGCAGCGATGTGGTATAAAACTCTCCACCGAAAGGTTAAATTGATTTATGATGTTCGGGAAAATTATTTTAGGAATATAATTTACCAACCTAATTATAAGGGGTTATTTAAATATGTGCTTGCATTTGGTATCCGGTTTTTGGAAATCCTTTCCCGGGTGTTTGTGACACATTATATACTTGCCGAAAGAAATTATGATAAAGAGTTCTGGTTTGCCCGAGGGAAAAATACCATTCTTGAAAATAAATATAGAAAAATCCCTCACCTGAAAACCAGGAAAAATTTGAACACACAAAGCCCTGTATTTATCCATGGCGGAACACTTTCTGAAGTTTATGGCACTTTAGAGGCGATTAATTTTGTGGAGCAATTGAGACTGGCCGGAATGGATGCCAGGCTTCATCTCATTGGAAATGTAGCCAGCGAAAATGTTAAAAAAAGGATAGCCGGTTTATCACAAAAAAATAATTACATTTGCGCAACTTTGGGCAATCCGCTTATCCCTCATTACCAGTTGATGGAGGCTTATTTGGAAGCTGATTTTGCCCTTTTGAGTTATAAGCCAAATAATAGTACTTCAAATTGTATTCCTACCAAATTATACGAATGCCTGGCAAATCAAATTCCAATGGTTATTCAAAATAATGCTTTGTGGGAAAATATTTGTAAGCCATATGAGGCTGCTTTATTTATTGATTTTGAAAATTTTTCTGCTCAGGGCGTGATAAATACAATCAGGGAAAAACCATTTTATACTAATGTGGAAGGGATTTCGGAAAATTGCATTTGGGATAACAGGGAGGAAAAATTACTTTTGGAACTAGTGCTACATGCATTAAATAAGTAGCAGGAGTTTGGGATTGATAGTCAGCTTGTTAACCCTCTGATGAACCACAGTTATTTCATTAGGACAAACGCTTTGCTAGTTGCAATAGTGGAATCAGCAGGGGCTGTATGCTCTAAATAGTTGCTTTAGGTTTTTTATAAATGGTTAATTATCAGGTAGTTAAAGCGGAAAAGAGATTAGCGAGCAAGCCCTAATGAACAGCATTTGAAAATAAGCTTATCGGAATAGGTCATAAGCTTGTTTTGTTTTAATAAATTAGAAAAGATTCACCAATTGGACAATTTTGAGTTAAATTATTCCAACTTCAGTCATGCTGAGGAAAACTATGTAAAAACCATTTACCATCTGTCTGAGAAGGGTGAAGATGTTTCTACAACAGCCATTGCAGAAGAACTAAAAACAAAACCTGCTTCTGTAAGTGATATGATCCGCAAACTTGCTCAGAAAAAGGTGATCAACTATGTGAAATACAAAGGGGTAAATCTTACGGAAGAAGGGGAGAAAATTGCCTTATGGATAGTAAGAAAGCACAGGCTTTGGGAGGTGTTTTTGGTAGAAAAACTAAAGTTCAACTGGGATGAAGTACATGAAGTAGCTGAGCAGTTGGAACACATCAAATCAAAAAGAATGATAGACCAATTGGAGGATTTTTTAGGCTTTCCTAAATTTGATCCCCATGGTGATCCCATCCCCGATAAAGAAGGAAAAATTCATTTTATTCCTGCAAAGCCGCTATCAGAGGCTCCAATAGCTAAAATTCTGAAGGTTGTTTCGGTAAGTGATGGAAATCCGGAGCTGTTGAGGTATTTGGATAAGGTTGGAGTGGCTATTGGAAGTAAATTGAAAATTGTGGAAAAAATCACCTTTGATGATTCAATAGAATTGATTATTGATGATAAAGATACCAGACTTGTTTCAAAAATTGTAGCAGACAATATTTTAGTAGTAGACTAAAAAAGAGCGCAGATAAAAATGAAAATTAATACCGACTTACTTAAAGAAATTTGCAATACTCCTGGAGCTCCCGGATACGAGAGTAAAATCAGAGGAAGGATCATTCAGGAAATTGAAAACCATGTAGATGAGCTTAAAATTGATAATATCGGAAATATAATTGCCATCAAAAAAGGCAGCGATAATCCCGATAATAAGAAGTTCATGCTGGCTGCTCATATGGATGAAATAAGTTTTATCGTCACGCATATCGATGACAATGGATTCCTGAAATTCCATACGCTTGGTGGTTTTGATCCCAAAACACTTACTTCCATGCGGGTAACCGTTCATGGCTCCAAGGATCTGGTAGGGGTAATGGGGAGCAAACCCATCCATATCATGACTCCGGATGAACGGAATGCAGCCCCAAAAATTAAGGATTTTTATATTGACCTTGGCTTACCGAAGGAAGAAGTTGAAAAATATGTAGAGATAGGAACTCCTATTACCAGAAGACAGGAGTTTTTGGAAATTGGTGAACTGGTGAATGGCAAGTCCATGGACAACAGGATTTCTGTTTTTATCCTTATTGAAGTCTTGAAAAGATTGCAACAAAATCCCTATGATGTTTATGCCGTATTTACCGTGCAGGAAGAGGTGGGGATAAGAGGTGCAAATGTCTCCTCACATACCATTAACCCTGATTTCGGGTTGGCGATTGATGTAACCATTGCCAATGATACCCCTGGTATCCCCGATTTTGAAAAAGTAACAGAACTGGGAAAAGGAACAGCTATTAAAGTAATGGACTCTGCTACTATTTGCGACTACCGGATGGTAAAATTCCTTAAGCAAACCGCCAATAAAAACGGAATAAAATGGCAGGCAGAGATTTTAACAGCTGGTGGAACTGACACTGCCGGAATTCAGAGAATGGGAAAAAACGGGGCAATTGCCGGGGCGATTTCCATCCCGTTAAGATACGTTCATCAAGTGATAGAAATGGCTCATCCTGCTGATATTTCAGCAAGTATTGAGCTCATTTTAGCAGCTTCGGAAGTGATCAATAAGTTTGACTGGGACCATTCTAATCAGTAAATAGGGCTATAAATTTGATTTTTTTAAGAAAATGGAATTATTTACACCATTCTTTTGATTTTAATAATATATAGTTATAAATTGCTGAAAATTTCTGTAAGTATTTTTGAAAGAATTTTTGAATTATATTCACAACTATTGAAATAAATAAAAAGCTATGTTAAGATTATTAGATGCAATGGGTTTATTTGGGTTGCTCGTGTTTTTTGTAGCCCTGATGATCGGACTTGTGCAATTATTCAGGTACCTAATCAAAAAGAAAAGTGATGAATTAATTGCAGAAGGAAGAGAATCAGACCTGTTAGAAAAGAAATTTTATTCTGTAGATGTAAATAAGTATAGCGGTCTTTTAGGAAATATTGGACTTGC
Source organism: Flexithrix dorotheae DSM 6795 (assembly GCF_000379765.1). Classification (GTDB taxonomy): domain Bacteria; phylum Bacteroidota; class Bacteroidia; order Cytophagales; family Flammeovirgaceae; genus Flexithrix; species Flexithrix dorotheae. Next base: position 255,762 of record NZ_KB903465.1, on the reverse strand, counting down.
TATAAGTTTGGCCATCGTTTTAGCCGCTTTTGAGTATCCTGATTTCGAAGAGCAATCTTTGGTAGATCTTGGTGTGCTTGATTCAGAAATGGAAGAAATGATGGAAATTCCTCCAACCGAGCAATTACCTCCTCCTCCTCCAAAAATCCAACAGCCTGAAATTGTAGAGGTGCCGGATGAAGAGGAAATTGAAGAAGAAATTGAGGTTGACCTTGATATGGAAGCAGATGAGGAAACTGTGGTTGAAGAAATCGTAGTGGATGAAGAGCCGGAAGTTGAAGAGCAGGTTGATGAGATTTTCGAGATTGTGGAGGAAAGTGCTGAACCAGTTGGTGGTTATGCTGCATTCTACAAGTTTGTAAAGAAAAATATGAAGTATCCAAACCAGGCCAAGAGAATGGGTGTGGAAGGAAAAGTTTATGTTCAGTTTGTAATTGACAAAGATGGTACAATTACTAATGTGAACGTAATTAGAGGAATTGGCGCAGGATGTGACGAAGAAGCTGCAAGAGTAATGAACCTTGCTCCAAAATGGAAACCTGGTAAGCAAAGGGGTAGATCAGTAAAACAAAGAATCGTTTTACCTATCAACTTTAAACTAGGATAATCAGTCCAAACCTTAGGTTTGTATAAAGCCTGATTAAAAATTTTGAAAGAAAGCCCGACTTATGTTGGGCTTTTTTATTTTTGCATTTCTTTAATACTGGTACATTTTAAGTACTATAATATTATATCCAATGTCATTTTTGGGTATATAAATTTCAATTGGTTATCCTGTTGATATCTGTATGTATAAAGCATTTTTTTACCTGACTTTTATTTTTTTTAACCTTTCATACTGTTTTGGGCAGTCCAATGGAAATGGAGTTTATGATCAGTCTTATCTGTTTCCCGTAAAACCGGGGCAAAGAAATTACCTTTCCGGATCGATGGGAGAATTGAGAAGCAACCATTTTCATGGAGGCCTGGATATTAAAACAGATGGAAGAGAAGGCCTTCCTATTTATGCGGCAAGAGATGGATATATTTATAGGATAAAAGTTTCAAGTTATGGATATGGAAGAGTGTTGTATATGCAGCATTCGGATGGGAGGAGAACTGTTTATGCCCACCTTCAAAAATTTGATGAAGCCATTTCCCAATATGTGCTGGAGAATCAATATGCACAGGAAACTTTTGAAATTGAGCTATTTCCAAAGCCTGGAATGTTTGCTTTTAAAAAGGGGGATATCATTGCACTTTCAGGAAATACTGGTTCTTCCGGAGGACCCCACCTGCATTTTGAAATCAGAGAAGCCAATGATGCAGTTTTAAATCCATTGGAATTTAATTATTTGGAAATAAAGGATAATATCGCTCCCACTCCTTTTCGAATAGCGGTGAAGACCTTTGGAAAAAATTCCAGAATTAATGGAAAGTTTGGAAGGGAGGAAGTGAGCCTTTCCCGCATTGGAAGAAATCTGTATAAAGCTAATAGCACCATAGTGATGGAAGGCACAATTGGTGTGGAATTTCAGGGTACAGACCGGGCCAATCAGACGAGTAACCATTATGGCATAAATAAAGCTGTTCTGGAATTGGATGGCAGGGAAATTTACCGCCATGAAATTGATTCCGTACCATTCGAATATAGCCGAATGATCAATATTTTTACGGATCATGAAAGGTGGACCACTAAAAGGCAGCGGTTTCAGAAGTGTTATTTTATAGATGGGAATATGCTTCCATTCTATGAAGATAGTCCCGGAAATGGGTTCATTTCACTTCATGATCAGGATAAACATGAATTAAAGCTGAGTATTTTTGACGGTAAAAATAATAAAACCACTATTTTAATACCCCTCACCAAAACTTCTCAGTATTCGGCTTTAAATGCGGAAGCTACGCATGGGGAAATCTATGAAAATGTGCTTTATCTGGAGTCCATGCAAAATTGGCTTACATTCCATTTAGGTGATTTTAATTACCAGCTTAGGCCGGATTATAAAAAGGGAAATCAGTATGTTTATCTATGGGATATGCGACTGGGGATGCCAGATTCGATTATGGAAAATGGATTAAAACTGGATCATCATTTTAAGTACACTTTTTACCCCAATACTACTACCACATTTTTCGATTCACTGGCAGATATCACAGTTCCCTATGGGGCTATTAATGATACCTTATACCTTAGCACCTGGAATGAGAATGGGGAGTTTAGAGTCAATAATATTTATACACCACTATTTCATCCAATTACCTTCAGGTATAAGCCGGATACCCTTGCTCTTGGAAAGAATTATAAAAACTTAAAGGTATATTATATTGATGAGCGCAACAGCAAAAATTACAGAGGTGGAAATTGGGTTAATGGGGAAATTGAGTTTAAAACCATGGCATTGGGAAGGTTTCGACTCCTTGAAGACAATGTCATTCCTTCTATTCGGGTAATAAACAGAAGTCCGTACTACCTCCGCTTTACAATACACGACAGTTTATCAGGGATTGATAAGTATGAGTTGCGGGTGAATGGAGAATGGGTGTTGATGAATTATGATCATCGGAAAAATGTAATTTGGTCTGAGTTACTGGATAAAAAGAAACCCTTAAAAGGACCATTGGAACTCAAAGTCTGGGACAAGGCAGGGAATATGAGAACTTATAAAAGCAGGTTATAAAGGAGAAAAAAGCGTATAAAGCCACTGGAAATCTGATAATAGAATTAAATTTCAAAGGGTTAATTCTTCAACTTTGCTGTCAACCTGGGCACCTACCTCAATAGCCAATTGTTGAACTTTTTCTATTAGCCCCAATAGTTGGTTTTCAGCAATACCTTTTTCATCAAATTTTTCTATTTCATTAAGAATATTATCAAAGGTTGCCATTTCCAGGTAAACCACAGAAGATTTAAATTTATGGGCAGTAGCCTTCAGGTTTTTCCATTCTTTTTCCTGAAAATGCTGATTTAAAAGTTGTGGATATTTTTTCAGGCTTTTACCAATCGTTTTTAGGAGTTTGATCAGAAAAACCTCATTTCCATCTACGGTGTCAATTATATACTTAAAATCTATGGAATCGGAATAGGTGTTTTTTAGGTTATTCATGGCTAAAAAGGTTTGCTAAAGCATTTGGGCAAAGATTAACCCTTAGTTATTATTTTAGTCCACTTAAAATGTGGAGGAATTTAGTTTTGTAGTTAGGATATATTTAAATAAACTTCCCATTTTGCTAAGAATCAAAGTTTATTCTAATTATAAAATTAATTTAATTTCAGCTTAAATTCAGGTTTTAGGCCCTAAAATTACCATCTGGCAATGTCAGAAAGTATTTAGGAAGGTAATTAAGGAGGGGATTTCCCACACTAAAATTGTGGTTCCCCTGAGTGTATTATCCAACGGTTTTTTGACCTTTAAAGTTTAACTATCTGTAACCAAACCATATTGTAATTTTTATGAATTGGAAAAGAAGTAGAATTTTTACCGGAAACCAGGTAAAGATAATGCTTTCTTTTTTTTAGTTTAATTGTTTATAGCCATTGCCTGATCAAAAATATCACCTCATCATTCACCACGAATAACCCGGAGCTTATTAAGCTGTGTTGATTAGTACAAGGTAGGTAGACGTTGAATCTGCTTTAAAGAAATATGGTAAAGCCTGACAAAGCTGATTATTTTATTGTAATGCTTTGCTTTTGTTAACATGAATATTTTGAGGGTTGTTAAATTATTTGGTAAATTCACTTCACTAAACTTCCAATGAACAATTGGCTTCCCAGGCAATACTATTTTTTTTGGATGAATTGGCAGGTCTCCTCTGCCACATCTTTACCTATTGAAGGACGACATTAATTACGGATAAATTCAATTTTTACTTCGCTAATAATAGAGAGTTTTTGCATCAATATTTATCCAGTACAGTTTAAATTCGAGAGCATATTTGCCGACTGTTTCCATAACATGAATTGTAATGCTAATTATTATTTGATAATCACCTTCGGAAAATTTGAGTCATTTGAAGCATATTTATCTCTTAAATAGGCTCCTGATTTTCTTCTCTAAACTCTTTTTTGATCATCTGTAAAATTTGCCATTAGCCAATAGTGGCGCTGTATTGCCTTTTTTACTATCAATCTTTGGAAAGCCCAATGGAAGCCGGGTATTTCCAACAGTACCCCTATGTCATTTTTACCTGGATACGGCCAATTATCATTGGGAGATTATTGGTTGGGACTCAATACTTCATAACAAAATACGACTAGCAAATTTTTAATTTTTACCTATCTAACGTCATGAAATTTTTCTTCAAATTATGTGGATTTTTTATCCTCATAACATTATCAAGCGCTATTCAAAATACAGAACAAAATTTAAATGTTGTAGAACTCAAGGTGGGAGATGATTTTCAATCTTTTGTAGACAATCAGCCCACTAACACTACTTTTTTAATAAAAGCTGGTGTCCATAGAATGCAATCTGTTGTTCCCAAAGAAGGACAAAAATTTATTGGTGAAGTTGGTGCTATCATGAGAGGAGCAATGTATTTAGAAAGTGGAAACTGGGAGGATACCTCTTATATGGGCCGAACCCTTTGGAAGTATGAAAATGTGCCTTTATCCCCTAATCCTGAGCCTTTTAAAGGAGAGGATGGGTGTGAGAATGGAATTCCCTGTAATCGCCCTGAAGATTTATTCCTAAATAATAATTTTCTTAAACAAACGAATACCTTGGATGCATTGGATGAAAGTGGTGAATGGTATTTGGATTATGGAATTCCTTATGGCTCTTCAGAAGCAAAAAATGGGACAACAGGTACGGTATATATGTTCGATGATCCCACCAATACTGCTGATTCAGTTGAAATAAGCCTGACCAGGTTTGCCTTTGGTGTACACTCTCAAACGCCAGGAAGTTTTGGGTTTTCCAATGAGAAAGCCGCATCCCATGTAACGGTAGAAAATCTGGTGATTGAAAAATATGCCAGTTTGATTGCTTATGGGGCAATTGGAAATAGAATCCCCGGAGATCATTGGACGATTAAAAACAATGAGGTGAGGTACAATCATGGTGCAGGAATCCATTTTGCCAGTCATAATCTGGTGGAAGGAAACAATGTACATCACAATGGACAAATTGGGATAAAAGCCAGTGACCGTTATCCAATAGGTGAAGCCAATGAAGGGGAGCCTAAAATTGTAGTAGATAGTGAAGTTATAGAAAATGATATTTGGGCGAACAGAAGCCCAAATGTGGGTTATGACTGGGGATTTGAGGGTGGAGGGACCAAGTTTGTGAGGACTCAAAATCTCCTTGTAAAGGGGAACCATGTGTATGGAAATAATGGCCCTGGTCTTTGGACCGATATCGACAACTATGGAACTGTTTATGAATTAAATGTGGTAGAGGATAATTTTGCAAGTGGCATTTTTCATGAAATAAGTGGTGAGGCTACCATCCGAAATAATATAGTTTCAAATAATGCTTTTAGCCATGGTGCCCAGATTTATGTTGTTGGCTCAGAGGATGTAAAAGTATATTATAATGAGGTTAATATCGATTCTACCTTTTCTCCATATGAGAATCCTGGAGGAATACTTATTCGAAGAGAATGTAGATTTCCGGAAAAAGGAATTAATAATTATGTACACCATAATATTATTAAAATAAAAAGTGGTTTGGGGCAAGGTAAAAATGGAGTTGAAGTGGGAAGTTGTTGTGAAAGAGATTCTATTACACAAGCCTGTATATCTGCATTGGATACGGTTGGCTTAAGCTCAAATAAATTTGATTTTAATACTTATAAAATTTCTTGTGAACCTCCTCAAAACTTCTGGTTATGGTATGAAAAGGTATCAGATACTTGCATATATCCGCAAATCATAGATTTCGAAAGCTTCCAAAATAAAAGCCAGGAACTGAATGGAAAGCTAAATACTACACAAATTACTGTGGTGGCAAAAGGTAGTGCAGTAAATGGTGTTTTTGCCAGATTCCGACTTTATGTGGATGGGGTAGAAGTGGGAAGCGATACTACCACAAGTGAATATGAGGAATATAAGTTTTGTATAGATATCCCTGAAAATGAAATCAATGAAGTTTGGGTGGAATTTTTTAATGATGCCTACAGCCCTCCTGAGGACAGGAATTTATTTGTAACGTCTATTAAAGTGGGGAGGAAAGTGTATCTTACTACTGAAAAAACTATGCTGGACAAAGGCGCTAAAGATGGAGTTGGAATAATCCCCGGTCAGGTGGTTTTACCATGGAATGCTTTTTTGATTTTCAATACATTCCCTCAACAGTATTTAACCGTTCGGGCAAAAGGTACTGCAATTGAGAATGTTTATGCCCATTTTCAGGTTTTGGTCAATGGGGAATATATGGGTGAAGCCAGTACAATGAGTGAATTTTTTGATTATCAATTTCCTATTGATTTAGGTTGCACTGAAATTGAAAATGTAGAAATTATATTTGATAATGATGCTTATAGTAATCCAGAAGACAGGAACCTTTTTATTGAACATCTTGGTATTTGTGGAAATGAAGTTCATTTTTCGGCTGATAATGTAAACTACATCCGTTCTGATGGACAAAATATTGCTTATAAAGGGGCTATGTATTGGGGAGGAAAAATGGTATTTGACTTTCAGGGTCAACCTGTGGTAAAGGCTGAATTTCGTTCAATTGATAGAGTGGTTTATACAGGTGTTCCGGTAACATTTACCGATTATTCAACAGGAAATGTAAATACCTGGGAATGGACTTTTGGAGATGGACAATCTGCTACAGCACAACATCCTGTGGTTTCCTATTCACAGCCTGGTATTTACTCTGTTTCCCTTTCGGTAAATAATGGAGCAGATGTCGCTTGCAAATCGGCCTATATCCAGGTTTTACCCAATAAACCAGCTCCATATGGACTTGCAGATGGGGGAGATTTTGAGGTGAATCCATATGATTTTGGGCCTTTGCCTTATGATGCTTTCGATGATTCCTTGGTTTTGGACTACCTTGGTTTATTTGAAAGAGGAAATTCAGGAATTTTAGGAAAAAATGGGACAAGTAGTGGCAACCATGCCTGGGTAACCGGATTAAACTTGCACAGTATTGAACTTGCCAAAACAGTTTTGTATACGCCAAATTTTGATCTTTCTGCAGGTAACTCCTATGTGCTTGAGTTTAAGGCTAAGTACAGTACTTTTGCCGATGTTGTTGGTTTTGTGGTAGAATATTCCATAGACAAGGGAAATTCATGGAATCTGCTTGGAAACTTTCTGGGAGATGGCTGGTACAATTCCTATGCGGATTTGAGTACGACATTACCTGAAGCCGTTTACACGCAATTTCCGAACATGCCATTTTTTAGTGGCTCAACCGAAGGAGAGTTCAAAACTTATTTCGTCAATATTTCTGAGCTTCAGGGTCAGCCAAATGCCGCCTTCAGGTTTAGGTTTGAAGCTAATGATGCCTCTTCTGTATCTGGAAGTATCGGATTAGCTCTTGATGATTTCCAGTTGATTACAAATGAACCTACTGCCAGTGATTATGCATTTGCCTACATCAGAGGGTCTAAAGCAAATGATGTTTATGCGCATTTCAAAACTTATGTAAATGGTGTTTTAGGGGATTCATTTTTTGCTCATGAACCTTATTTATATTACCGCATTCCCTACGTTGGTTTTCCTTCTACGATAGACAGTATCTGGATTCAGTTTGATAATGATTTGCTCGCCAACGGACAAGACAGAAATCTATATGTGGACCATTTGAATTTCAAAGGAGATACCTATTATTATAATGCTGGAAATGTGAAAATTGACCCGGGAGTGCATGATGGAATAGGAATAATTCCCGGTCAATCTGTAATCCCCTGGAATGCTGCAATGATTTTTGATTTTAATGTCAGTCCATCAAATGCCAGACATCCAGCTTCATTGCTGGGCATTCTCCGGGAAGCTGAACCATTTATGATTTACCCAAACCCGGGAAATGGAAAGGTGAATTTGTCAATTGGAGAGATTAAAGAAAAGGGACAGATTATAGTAAGAGATTTATCCGGAAGAACTATCTATCAGGAAAATCTCCTTCCCGTTCAGAGCTTTAGTAAAAAGTCTATCGATCTATTATCGAATAAGCCAGGGCTTTATACTATGGAAATCTCCAGGGATGGTATTTCAGAAATTCAGAAATACATTAAACTTTAGAAGAATATGAAACAGCCTACTAACTCATTGAATTAGCAGGCTGTTTTTCATTCAGAAATAAATTTCATTTTAAGTGGTTCTCAACTTCATAAACAATTTGAATAAGAAAAATGCTGAAAGACCAGCTACGCCAGTTAAAATAAATCCTCTTAATATTTCTCCATAGACAAATCCTCCAATGGCGAATAAGGAAGCGTAAATGGTTATACAGCCAATAAATACCAGCAGAATCTGAAGTGGCATTTCCCAGGCCTTTCCTTCCTCTTTTTCATTAATATTGATGCCTTCAGCCTTAGCTTCATCAATCACTTTTTTCCAGCCTGGTCCTCCCGGATGAGTCAGCTTGTAAAAGCTTCTTAGGGTTTCTTTCTTTTCTGGTTGACCTAAATAAGTGGCTAAAAGCCATGAAACGGTTACAAAAAATAAAGCGATTAAAAGACGCAGGGTAAAAGTTAAATTGCTAACCTGAGTTTTCAGTGTATTAAATTCTGTGGCAGAGGTAAATTGACCCATAAGGCTGGTTTCACTTGCGGTTAATCCTGCACTTACAAACCCGGCATCATTAAAATTCGCATCCTCCCAGCTTGTTCCTGAGAATAAAAGTTCGTCAGTCACGCCTTTGGTGTCCAATACTAACGAACTTACAGTGGTCTGGTCGATCACTAAAACCAAGAGCACAGCCATAATGGTAGCGACAATCATGGCTACAATTTCTGTAAGTGCATTAATTCTCCACCAGAACCATCTGAGAATATAAATTGCTCCTGTTCCTGCTCCTGAGAGTAATAGAATGTCAAATGCCTGTGTTGCATTTTCCAGGAATGTAAGGGAAAATATGGCGGTAATCACCATGAGCATCACTGTAGTGATTCGTCCTACACCAACTAATTCTTTTTGAGAGGCATCTGGTTTTACAAATCTTTGGTAAAAGTCATTGACTACATAAGATGATCCCCAGTTTAAGTGAGTGCCAATAGTGGACATATAAGCAGCAATAATCGAAGCTACCACCAGTCCTAACCATCCAGGGCCTAATCTTGTTAACATGGCCGGATAAGCCACATCATGACCAAGATACTGCTCACCTATATTTGGAAATTCTGCTTTTATAGAGTCTAAATCCGGGAAAATAACTAATGAGGCTAAAGCTACAATTATCCATGGCCATGGTCTTAATGCATAGTGTGCAAAGTTGAAAAGCAGAGTTGCTCCAATCGCATTTTTTTCGTCTTTAGCCGAAAGCATTCTTTGGGCAATGTACCCTCCACCACCTGGCTCTGCACCCGGATACCAAACGGCCCACCATTGTACCGCTACAGGAATAATTAATAAGGGAATATAAACTGTTGGATCAGAAAATTCTGGCAAGACGTCCATTTTAGCCCGAATAACCGGATCATCAAACAAAGCCTGTAAACTACCAATTTCAGGTTGGTTAACGGCTACATAAGCTGCATAAACAGCTCCAAACATGGCAATACCATATTGGAAAAAATCCGCCCAAATTACCCCTTTAATTCCTCCTAAAGCTGCGTAAAGTACTACAACAATTGATGATCCCACTACAATCACCCAGGGCTCCAAACCAAACATTACCCCACCTATTTTAATGGCGGCTAATGTTACTGTACCCATAATGAGGCAGTTGAAAAATATGCCCAGATATAATGATCGGAAACCTCTTAAAAAGGAGGCTAATTTTCCACTATACCTCAATTCATAAAATTCCAAATCTGTCATCACCTGAGATCTTCTCCAAAGTCGGGCATAAATAAATACAGTTACCATTCCGGTAATTAAGAAAGCCCACCAGGCCCAGTTTCTGGTTACTCCATTTTCACGAACCATACCTGTAACCAGGTTGGGGGTATCAGCAGAAAATGTACAGGCTACCATAGAAATACCTAAAAGCCACCAGGGCATGGATCGCCCGCCCAGGAAAAATTCGTCTGTGTTTTTCCCTGCGGTTTTGGATGCTACCCATCCAATTGAGAGGACTATTAAAAAGAAAATGGATATGATTACCCAGTCGATAGTACCTAATAGCATAATGATTAAGGCTTGTTGATAAAATTAAAAGTTTGCTTGATCCTAATTATAGATTTTTTATTTGGAAATTTCTTTCATTACCTTTATAAAATTGCATTATTTCTATAATATGATAAATTGAATTTTCCAAATGTAGGCAATTGAAATTGGTTTTCAAAATAAAATCACAAAAAATGTGTGCGCACACAGCGTTTTTATTCTTTTCTTAATTCCTATTTAATTTGGGATTTTTCAGATTATTTCAAGAAATAAAAATTTACAATTCATTTATAGATAAAATAGGATTTTTTATAGAGGAATGTGGATTGGAATGGTTTGAAATTAAATTGTTTAGAGAATAAATGGAAGAATAGTAGCCAGAAAATCTGCTTTTTTAATAATTCCATCTTATTTAAGAGTGCATTTTTTTTATTTTCATAGTTAAGAAAACCATTGAAAACCTTGTACCTTTAAGGTATAAGGTTTTTTATTTTGGATTGTAATTTTTATAGAAGAAAATGAGTTTGCTAGTTCAGAAAATTTCAGGTGATAAATCCAAATTGGAAAAGGCATTTAAAATTCGCTTTAAAGTTTTTGTAGAAGGGCAGAGGGTTCCCGCAGAAGAGGAGCTGGATGAATTTGAAAAAGAGGCCACACATTTCCTGGCATATTTAGATAAAGAAGCAGTGGGGACCGCCAGATGGAGGTTTACTGAAAAGGGTATAAAACTCGAGAGGTTTGCCGTGCTTGAGGAAGCACAGGGAAAGGGTGTGGGGGCAGCTTTATTAAATGCAGTATTGGAAGATGTCCGTAAAAGCCCTGAAGCGGTGGGAAAGGTAAGGTATTTACATGGACAGGTCAGGGTAGAGGATTTTTATAAAAAGTTCGGGTTTATTTCCACTGGCCAACCATTTGATGAGTGTGGTATAATGCATTATTTAATGACACTTGAGGAATAATTGGCTGAATGAACAGGAGGATTACAATTGGGAAATATCTGCCTTGTCAATTTTAGATAGATCTACCAGGTGGCCAAACTCCTTTTGTAAGGCATTGAAGAATCTGTCACGCTCAGAATTACTTTTTAACTGATCCTGAAAAAGTCCCCATGAATAGTACAGGTTCTGGTAATTGGCCTCATTACCAGAAATTTTATAATCGTTTCTAATGAATTTTTTTAAGGCTTCGTCAATAGAGTATTCTACTTTTTTAAGGTTTTCATATTCCCTTACGGTACAGGACAAGCCTGCTTCCAGCATAGATTCATAATTTTCTTCGATTATATCAGCCATCTTCTGGCTCCATTTGCTAACCAGCTTTATATCTTTCTGAGCCTGAACAAGTTCCCTTTCATATTGGTAAATTTCTCGTATGCATATTAAATCGTTGAGCGCAAGGGTAAAATCAGGGCCATTTATCCTTAATTTTAAGTAAACATCTCCGGCATGATTATTAGCTGCAAGTTCGAGAATTTCAATACTTTCCTTTTTTAAATAGGGAGTGAAATCAGAATTTTTAACCACATCTTTCAAGCTATCAATTTTCTGCTGTGTGGCTACAAAATCCTTTTGAGCTTCCTTGAATAACTTTAGATTGTGCAGATATTCCAGGTTGTTTTTCAGGTAGGCCTCATACTTTCCTTTAAGCACTTCTTTTGGGGAAACCATAACAGATTGTGCCTGAAGTTGGGAGGTAATTGAAAAAATAAGGCAGAAGAATAAAACATTCATTTTCATAATGCTGTATGTTTTAATCATCAGTGTTGTTCAGTTAAAAATTTATCTTTCTTTGCTGCAAAGTTAATATTATTATTATTAGGAAATTGAAAAGTTTTGAAGAAAAAAATGAAAACCCTTATTTAAGGGGATATTAATAAATTGGGCAGATAAAAAAATAGCCCCCAACATTTAAAAGATTGAGGGCTTAAATTTTCAACTATAACAAGGAGGCTTTTATTCTGAAAATCATCTGGTCTTTTTCAGTACAAGAACGGTCCTGTTGGTATTGTAAATACTGATTTTCTGTTCCTGATTTGTAGTAAATATAACAGATTCGTCAATTCTGTCATGCCCTCCAAATTCAGGGTTGTCTGAATTCAGCACAATTTTGTATTTTCCCTTTTGCGGAACCCAAAACTGATAATCAGCGATTGAGTTAGCAGAATGAAAATTAAACACAAATATTAAATTCCCCTTTTTAAATATGATGGTTTTATTGGTTTCATCCATATTCAATTGTTGGGTATCGTGCTGTGACAGGATTTTATTAGCCTTAGTCAGTTTAATCATGGCCTGATCGAAGGCGGCAAGGAATTTATATTTCAATAAATCATTATCCACCAGCGACCACTGTCTTCTGGCATATTTATAACTCCAGTTATTTCCTTCTCTGGGGAAATCGACCCATTCCGGATGACCAAATTCGTTTCCAATAAAGTTTAGATATCCTTCACCAGCCAGTACCATGGTGAAAAATCTGATCATTTTGTGCAGGGCAATCCCTCTGTCAATAATTAAATTCTGATCGGAAACCTGCATATGCCAGTACATTTCCTTATCCATCAGCCAGAAGGCAAGGGTTTTATCTCCTACAAGTGCCTGGTCGTGAGATTCTGCATATCCAATGGTTTTTTCTCCATATCTTCTGTTCACCATTACCCCATACATTTCATGGATATTCCAGTCTTCATCCGATTTGTGTTTTAAGATTTTAATCCAATAATCCGGTACGCCCATAGCCAGCCTGTAGTCGAATCCTAATCCGCCATCTTTTACCTTAAGACCCAGCCCCGGCATGCCACTCACATCCTCTGCAATGGTAATTACATCTGGTTTTATTTCATTCGCCAGATCATTGGCAAGTTGTAAATAGGTTACTGCTTCTTTCTCCACATCATTTTTGAAATATTTATCATAATGATCGAAAGCAGTATGACCATGGTGGGTATAAAGCATAGAAGTAACCCCATCAAACCTGAATCCATCGAAATGGAATTCTTCAATCCAGTATTTGATATTGGAAAGCAAGAACTGAAGGACTTCCCATTTCCCATAATTAAACAATTTGGAATCCCAGGCAGAATGGTGTCCTTTTCCCCCAGCATGGAAATATTGATATTCAGTACCATCGAACAAATTCAGGCCTTCATTCTCATTCTTTACTGCATGGGAATGTACCAAATCCATAATAACTGCAATTCCCAATTTATGCGCCTTATCAATTAAGGCTTTCAGTTCCTCAGGAGTTCCAAACCTGGAGGATGGAGCATAAAAATTGGAAACATGATAACCAAATGAACCATAATAAGGGTGTTCCTGAACTGCCATGAGCTGAATGGCATTGTACCCAAGTTTCTTTATTCGGGGTAATACATTTTTGGCAAATTCCAGGTAAGACCCAACACCCTCTTTTTCCTGGGCCATGCCCACGTGACATTCATAAATGAACAGGTCTCCAATTTTTAACACATCAAATTTCTGATCTGTCCACTTAAATTTCTTTTCCGGCATCCAGACCTGTCCTGCAAAATCATTGGTATCAGGGTTTTGAACCACTCTTTTTATATAGGCTGGGATACGATCTTTGCTTCCTTCTTTGGAAATGACCAATACCTTAATCAGACTTCCATGGGTAAAGGTAGATTTATATTCCTCCTCGGGTAAAAAAATCTCCCAAACCCCACCATCCAATCGGGTCATGGGATGGGAAGTCCTGTTCCAAAGGTTGAAATCACCAATTAAATATAGGGAATGTGCCATTGGGGCCCACTCTCTATAATACCACCCCTTTTTTTTCTTATCGTAGTTTATACCAAGATAATGATGGCCATCGGCAAACTTGGAAACACTACCGTAGTATTTTTTAAGACTTTTAACCAGATTTTTGTAGACTTCCAGTCTTTCTTCAATATCGGATTCGTATGGCTCTAACCAGGGATCATCCTTGATTATCTTTAGAATTTTTTTGGCTTTTGTCATAAATAAATATTTCTGCTATTTTTTTCTGGGAGATAAGGTTTTTGAACCGGCAAACCCGTTGTGGCCAATTGTAGCCTTAAGAAATAAGTCAAAATTACTTCCTAAAAGATTCCTTTAAAACTATCTGCTAGTTTAATGATTCCTTTTATTTTTCCAATTTATTTATGGTTTAATTATCATTAATTGTAGACCATAAGGTTATAAATGATCCCTGGTTAATTTTTCCACAGCAATAATTCCACTTAAAGTGGCTCCGGGAATTCCCTGTCCTGGGTAGGTGGTATCCCCACAAATATAAGCCTTGTCCTGATCCAGCCGTGCATCATTCATTTGCCAGGGCTTTATATGCATATATTGAGGATATCCACCAACAAATCCGAAAGCTCTTTTAGTCCATTTTTGCCATGATTTTGCAGTGGAGGAATGCTGATAAACAATATTTTCTTTTTGTAAAAAATCCAGGCTTTCCAGTTTATGGATAATTTCCTTCTCCACCTTTTCTTTATGATGAATATAATTATTTTCCGGGTCGGCTATATGGCAACTTACCGAAGCTACAGAAATGCCCGATTCCTGGCTTCTACTCGTATCTTCAGGGTGGTTTAGACTGAGGAAAATACTTTTGGCCCCAACCTGGTTTAATGGGGTTTCCAAATGAATCTGGTGATGAATGATAGGGGCAGGGTTGGAATTTTTAAAGGCAATTCCCATTTGAAAAGCACTATTCAGAGATTTGCTGCCCAAAATCTTTTCTTTCACTTTTTTCAAGGTTCCATTTTTAAATAAAGGTAGGGTATTATTGATAGGGATAGCGGAAATAAGGTATTTGCACCGGTATTCCCCTTCTTTCTTAGTGTAAATTTGATAGCCATTCTCATTCTTTTCAATAGAGGTGACTTCCGTCCTTAATTGTAATTCCCCGTTTTTTTCCTGCAGATAATCAATAAAGGGATTTACAAGATTAATCAGCCCGCCATCTACATAATAGTTGGAGTAATTGGTATAGCAGAGTGCTGTTGCACCGAACAATACATTTACTTCTTCCATGTGGTTTTGTGCTGTAATGAGTAGTTGTTCATTGATAAAATCTACAAATGTTTGGTTTTCCAGAAGTTCATATTTGGAAAGAAAGTCCTTCATGGAAATAAAGGCATATTTGGCAAATTGAAACTGCTGTAGATTTACATTTTTTGCGGCATGAAGGAGATCGGAAAACCGTGAAGGTGGAAACATCTTTTGTTTGAGAGAGGTCTCCCAGACAAACTGACTTACTTTAAAACAGTCTTCCCAAAATTTTCGCTGGTTTTTATTTCCAAATATTTGCTCTGCTTCTTTTATCCAGGCTTCTAAATTTTGGTGCCTGATTATTTTTCTGCCATCTTTCAGATAAACTGACATTGGAATTTCCAATTTCCTGCTTTTAATTTTTACACCTGTCTGATCTATGAGATATTTTAAAGGCATGTGTGGGTCCAATCCTACCAGAGTGGTGGCACCCGTTTCGAAAATATATCCTTTTCTGGGATAGGCACTGGTACATCCTCCCGGAATCCAGTTTTGTTCCAGGAGCCCGACTCTCATTCCTTTTTGAGCTAAAAGACAGGCACTTGTGATTCCTGCCATTCCGCTACCAATTACACAAACATCAAATTCTTTCAATCTGGTCTTGATTTTTTTGTTTAATTATTTTATCTAAAAATTAAACAAAATTGGCAAGCCTAATGTTTTGCTTAGGAATATTCGATGGGAAATGGAACTCCGGTAATTAATCCTTAGTTTTGAGTTTGTTCTTTAACCGGGACCACAACTTCGAATAATTAATATTTGTTTCACTAAAAAAGGAGATGAGTATTTGTTGAGGTGAATCTGCTGCTGTAGGAATTTGATAATTCACAAAAACATACAGGGGAAAGATTACGAACATGCAAGTGCTCTATTTTAAAAAGTACACTTACTTCTCATGAAATTATCCGTATTCAGAAAAGAACATTTCAATGCTGCGCATAGGTTGCACAATCCGGAATGGTCTGAACAGAAAAATGCAGAAGTTTTTGGACTTTGCAACAACCCGAATTACCACGGTCATAATTATGATTTGATCGTAAAAGTAACAGGAGAAGTTGATCCGGAAACAGGTTATGTGATTGATCTGAAAATTTTAAAATCCATTATTAAGGATGAAATATTGGATAAATTTGATCATAAAAACCTAAATCTGGACACCCCTGAGTTCAAATCGTTAAATCCAACTGCGGAAAATATTGCTGTAGTGATTTGGGAGAAGTTAAGGAAAAAGTTAGAACCTAAATTTGATTTAAAAGTAACCCTTTATGAGACCGAACGAAATTTTGTGGAATACCCAGCATCATAATGGCAAAGGTTTTTCGAAAAACGTAACGGAGACTAATGGCTACGACCTTGAAGAAGTAATTGATCAGATAGGTGATGAGCACATTGGAACTTCCCATGATACACCCTTGCGAAAAGATGCTTTTGATTTGAGTGATTCGGAGAAAATTAAAAAAATCTCCCATCACTTTAGAGAAATTATGGACACACTTGGCCTGGATCTTACTGATGACAGTCTGAGTGGTACCCCGCAACGAGTTGCTAAAATGTATGTAAAAGAGATATTCAGTGGGCTTGATCCTGCCAACAGACCGGATATCAAACTTTTCGACAACAAGTATCAGTACAATGAAATGCTGGTAGAAAAGAATATTCATTTCTATTCTAATTGTGAGCATCATTTTGTGCCGATTATCGGGAAAGCTCATGTAGCCTACATCTCCAATGGAAAGGTAATAGGTTTATCCAAAATTAACAGAATTGTGCAGTATTATGCCAAAAGACCACAGGTTCAGGAAAGGTTAACTGTGCAAATTGCTGAGGATTTGAAAAACATATTACAAACGGAAGATGTGGCTGTGGTAATGGATGCGAAGCATTTGTGTGTTTCTATGAGAGGAGTGGAGGATATTACCAGTGCTACGGTAACTTCACATTACAGTGGAAAGTTTAAGGAAAGTCAGGTAAAGAGTGAGTTTTTGAAATATATCTCATAACTTACTTTTACAACCTTAAAGTTAAAAGCCATGAATTTTCGAATTCATGGCTTTTTGATTTTTAATTTAATTCTTTATTGATCTTTTTGGATACTTCCTGTACACTTAGTTGAACATTATGAAAAGCCTGAACCCCAAACCGGATTCTTGAAATAGACGTGCTTAACATCATTTGACTACTTTCAATATCCACAAGCCTTGCTGAAAAGGTTACCGTAGAACCAACTACGCCCGTATTAGTCCATTCCAAATAATCGGTGACATCGCCAAGGATTACCGCATCTGCCCCTATCATTTTACCTATTTCTACTGCAGAGCTTTCATCTATTACCCCTGATACCTGAAGCTTTTGCTCGTCCAATAGCTTTTCAATTTCGGATCTTTCCAAAATTTGAAACCCATCCATATTGTTGAGTTCAGAAGCTAAAATATTTGAAATGATATGACCGCCATCTTTCCCGGCACTGACATATTTGGTAGCTCCTTTGGTTCCTTCTCCTTCAAATTCATAATTGAAATCGACTATTGCAATTTTTAGTGGTTTATCCTTAAAATAGTCCTTTTTCACGGTTACCGAGGGCGCAACCTTTGATGGCATACAGGAGGAAAGAGAAATTAAAACCAGTGCCAATAAACTAATGATTGATTGAGTTTTTTTCATTTCGATTTCAAATAAATAGGTAAAATAAGTAATCAGAATTGCTTTTTGTGCAAGAGTTACAAGCTTCAATTTAGTGAAAAATTGATTATTATGATAGCAAAAATGGAAGTGGGTTATTTTGTTCCTCTAATATTTTACTACAATATTACCTTCCTCCCCAAAAATTTCAGGTGTTTGTTCCCGGTTATTAATTCTTCTTGCCATATAAGGCACATTGTTTTCCAGGTATATTCTCAATTCTTCCATAGTCAGTTCCCTGTTGGAATCGGTATTGGCTTCCCCCTGGATTCCCTTCAGGAAGTAATAGGTAAACAAAGAATGGCCTTTTTCCCGATACCAGGAAGAAACCTGATCACCCGAGGCAGAGGTGAAGATTTTGGACTTTTCATCACTGAGAATTTTAATTTTAGGTTGTATCAGAATAGGGGAGATGTCTTTCAAAAGCATTCCACTTTCTGAAGTTCCACTAAAACAGGCATCCAGTACTACAGTGAGTGATTTGTAAGGAATTTGGGATAGATTTGAATAAAAAGTATTGATAGGATAACCATTAAAAGCCACTAAAGATGGATCACAATTGGAAGGCACAAAAAAGCCTTCCCGGCTTTCCGGATCAGGGGCACCATGGCCACTGTAATATACAAATACATCAGATTTTCCAGGCTTCACCAGATTATAAAGCCTTGCCTTGTAGTTCTCCTTAGTGCCAAACAAACTATAGAAATTGGCCTGGTCTGCATTTTCCACAAAAATGATGTTCCCTTCTTTAAAACCGAAAGTATGCACCAGGTAATTCTTAATTGATTTAGCATCCCGAATGGCAAAATCTACTGGAGGTACATCAGGGTTTTTATAATCTCTGTTCCCAATGACCACTGCAATGGCATGCTCATTTATTAAATTGGACCTGGGAATGTGCAGATCAATATCAGAGGAACCAATATACATAGTAGGTTTTTTTCTGTTGGGTATTGTTTTAGTTCCCTCAATTTGAATTTCTACTGGTTCCAGGTTTAAATCGGGCCGGTTAAAGGCAAATTCTTCCTGATTATTATAGTAATAGATTTTTTGATTTTGTTCGTCTTTAATTTCAAGATAGGAAAATCCAAACTGATCCTGATTATTCAGAAAAAATGTAGGACTTTGGTAAACCATTCCCCTAAAATTATTATCAAAATCTCTGGCTTCTGCTATTGGTACATTTAGGTAAATAGGTTCAAAATCATGGAATTTTAATCGGAATGTTTCATTGTCAGGGTCATACTCGGAGGTTACGTTTTCATGATTGAATTTTTGTAAGCCAACTTTTTGAATTCCCTCATCAGTAAATTCTTTTATTTTTTGTTCCTGATTACTTTTTGTAACACGGCTATTATAGTCCTCAGATTTTTCGTATCTGCCTCTGGTCCTCCATTCTTCCATCTTTTCTTCTACATAATTTTTGACCAGCTGGGTATTGGAATTGGGTTTGGGCTGAGTAAAAACCTGGTTGGATTGTTGAATTGATCTGTTCGCCTGCTTTGCATAAAAAGCTTCCAAATCTTCTTCCAGGATTATTTCAGGGTTATTTTTCTTATACATCGACTGATTGTAGTACTCCATTTCTCCAATGGATTCATCTACGAAAGTAAATCCTTCTCCGGAGCCATCAATATTCATTAAAACCCGCATATAATACGACTCTCCACTTTTCACATGAATGAGTGTTTCCACATCCATACTGGCTTCCCTTTGAGGACTGCCAAATAAAAACATATAATTTTTCAGTTGGATGGGCACAGGGCCTTCTGTATAAATCTTATACTTCATTCGGGCTCCATTCCTGAGCCAGCACAGTTCTTTTCCATTGATGTTTACGGTATGCCGCATTACACCGGTAATGGCAGATTTTGGCTTATAAATATAGATGGTGGCATAATCTTCGAAATTATCCTGGGCATGGCTCAGCTCAGGATAACCTGATAATAACAGCAAAAATAGTATGAATGTAATCGATCGGGTTTCAGTTTTTCCTAATGAAAAAGTCATAATTTGGGACTCTTTTATTTTCAATTGGTGGTAGTTAGTTGATAATTTAAAGGCCGATAGTGGCCGGTTTTTGTAAAAAAAGTTGCTGATTTGCTTAGTTAACAGCAACGAATTTTATTTGGTTTAATGGAATGGCTAAAAGCTCAAAAAAAATCAATTGTTGTTCTATACGGGTAAATTGGGAAAAAGATGAGAAAAATTACATTTAAATATCAAATGGGGAATTTTAAACCAGAAAATTGAAAAGATTAGCCTTTTCATTGATTAATTCATAATTGATTCCCTTCATTTTCATCCTTTGGATCAGGCTTTTATAATCTTCCTGGTTTTTCACCTCTATTCCTACCAGGGCCGGACCTTTTTCCCTGTTCACTTTTTTGGTATATTCAAAATGAGAAATATCGTCAGTTGGGCCTAAAATATCCACTACAAACTCTTTTAATGCCCCGGCTCTTTGGGGAAAGCTGATGATAAAATAATGTTTCAGTCCTTCAAATAGTAAGGACCTTTCCTTAATTTCCTCCATTCGGGTAATGTCATTATTACTTCCGCTTACTATGCAAACTACATTTTTTCCTTTAATTTCCTCTTTAAAATCATCCAGAGCAGTGATGGACAAGGCGCCTGCTGGCTCTACCACAATGGCATCCTCATTATAAAGACTGAGAATGGTAGAACAAACTTTTCCCTCAGGGATCAGGACAATATCATCAACTACCTCCCGGCATATTTGGAAAGGTTTTTCCCCTACCTTTTTTACTGCGGCTCCATCTATAAATTTATCGATCTTTTCCAGGTTCACCACTTTTCCTTTTGCCAGTGATTCCTTCATAGCCGGAGCTCCAGATGGTTCAACACCAATAATTTTGGTTTCTGGACTGATTTGCTTGAAGTAACTCCCCACTCCGGAAATAAGGCCTCCCCCGCCAATTGGCACAAACAGGTAATCGATATCTACCTTGGCCTCTTCCAGTATTTCCAGGCCAACCGTTCCCTGTCCTTCAATTACTTTTTCATCATCAAAGGGATGAATAAAAGCCAGTTTGTTTTCCTCACCATACTTAACGGCTTCAAGGTAGGCATCATCAAAAGTATCCCCTGTAAGAATGATTTTCACGAACTCTTTGCCAAACATTTTTACCTGCTTTACCTTTTGGCTTGGGGTTGGGCTGGGCATATAAATTGTGCCATGAATTTTAAGCTTCTGGCAGGCAAAAGCTACACCCTGAGCATGGTTGCCGGCACTGGCACAGATTACACCATTTTGAAGTTCTTGAGCGCTTAAGGAGGATATTTTGTTGAGTGCACCTCTGATTTTATAGGATCTCACCAATTGCAAATCTTCTCTTTTCAACAACACATTGGCTTTATATTTTTCGGACAAATTCAGGTTGGGTAGGAGAGGAGTATGAGAAACGGCATCCTTTAACCTGATTTGAGCCTTTACGATAGCTTCAATAGAAATGAGTTGCTGATGTCCATCTTTTTTCATAAAATGCCAAATGCTATGGGGATGATTTTTAGTTTTGGCAAAAATAGCCAGAGAATAGTTAGGGTCAAATCTTATTCCCAGTGATTTTGATAGACAAATGATTAGCTTTATAACCGAAACAAGAACTTATGAAAGATCAAAATACTCCAGACAATACTCAGCTTAATAATCCACTTCATGGTGTAAAACTGGCTGAAATTCTGCAAAAACTTGTGGCTCAATATGGATGGGAGGAATTGGGCAGGAGGATTAATATCCGGTGTTTTAATTATGATCCTTCTATAAAATCAAGCCTGAAGTTTTTGAGAAGAACACCCTGGGCAAGGGAAAAGGTAGAAAGATTATATTTGAAAATGATTGGGAAATAAATTTTGATAAAAAGGACATCAAATATTATGGAAGATTTATTAGAAATGGTCAGGGATGGAGATACCAAAAAATTGCGGGTTATTTTAGAAAAAAATCCAGCACTTGCGGATACTAAAGTCGATCAGGGAATTTCCCTTTTGCAGTATGCTGCGTATTGCAGAGGAAATTCTACTATTCAGTTAATTCGGGAATTTAAAAAAGAATTGAATGTATTTGAGGCAGTGAGTCTTGGAGAAATTGAAATAGCCGGTAAACTGATTGATGCGGATAAATCCCTGATTAATTCCTATTCTGGAGATGGATTTACTCCTCTGGGGCTGGCTGCTTTTTTCGGTTTTTTTGATTTAGTGAAGTTGCTTTTGGCAAAAGGAGCTGATCCCAATCTGGCATCCAATAATCAATTTAAAGTGGCTCCTATTCATTCGGCCTGTGCCATTTCCAGCTATGAGATAGCAAAGTTATTAATAGAAAATGGAGCAAATGTAAATGCCAGACAAATGCAGGGCGTAACACCATTGCATTCTGCTGCCCACAATGGAGAAGCGGAGATTGTAAAATTGTTACTGGAAAATGGAGCTAAAGTAAATGCAAAATTAGAAACCGGGCAGACAGCTCTCGCCATGGCTATTGATAAAAACTTCGGGGCGATTACAGATTTACTAAGAGAGAAGGGAGGGGAATAGTTTTGGTATCGATTAAAAAAACATTTATCATCCTCGTTTGAAACGAGGATGTGTGAAAAAGGAGATTGTATCACTGGTAAGCAGGAAAGTTACAAACTTCCCTTTATTAATAGGCTTATGTAAACGCTTCTCTTGATACTTAAGCCAGGTGCTATTTTACAATTTCACTAACTAATGAAAATTACCCTGACAGCTATGGGTTATAGGATAAAAAAACTCCCTGACAAATAAACTGTCAGGGAGTTTTTTATATTAAAATTGTAAATCAAGCTTACAATTAATTGTCATTTTCAGGCCTTAGTTTCCTTACTTCTGCACCGGCCTGCCACATTTCAGAATCGTGTAATTCTTTCAATTCTTCTTCTAATTTTACTCTGTAATCAGGCTTGCTGTTGGCATCAATTGATTTTTGGGCTTCTTCACCAGTCGCAACACTTTTGTAAAGGTCTTCGAATACTGGCTTAACAGCATCTCTAAATGGCTTCCACCAGTCAAGAGCACCTCTTTGAGCAGTAGTAGAACAGTTAGCATACATCCAGTCCATTCCATTTTCTGCTACTAATGGCATCAAACTTTGAGTCAATTCCTCAACAGTTTCGTTGAAAGCCTCAGATGGAGAGTGACCATTTTGTCTTAATACTTCAAACTGAGCAGCGAAAATACCCTGGATAGCACCCATTAAAGTACCTCTTTCACCAGTTAAATCACTGAATACCTCTTTTTTGAAAGTAGTTGGGAATAAATATCCTGAACCAACAGCAATACCTAAAGCAACTGCTCTGTCTTTTGCTTTTCCAGTAGCATCCTGGAATACAGCATAACTAGAGTTCAATCCTCTTCCTTCCAAGAACATTCTCCTTAAACTTGTTCCTGAACCTTTTGGCGCAACAAGGATTACATCAACATCTTCTGGAGGAATAATTCCTGTTCTTTCTTTATAAGTAATACCAAAACCGTGAGAAAAGTAAAGTGCTTTTCCGGCAGTTAAGTGTTTTTTTACAGTTGGCCAAACTTCAATTTGGGCAGCATCAGAAAGTAGGTAACAAATAATAGTACCTTTTTCCAAAGCCTCTTCAATCTCGAATAAAGTTTCACCAGGTACCCATCCGTCAGCTACAGCTTTGTCCCATGTTTTTGAACCTTTCCTTTGCCCGACAATCACATTAACACCATTTTCTTTTTGGTTTAAGGCTTGTCCAGGACCCTGTACACCATAACCAATAACTGCTACTGTTTCGTCTTTAAGCACTTCCTGGGCTTTTTCCAATGGAAACTCTTCTCTGGTTACCACTTCTTCCTCAACACCTCCAAAATTAATCTTTGCCATAAAATTATAATTAGTTTGTTTTTGAATTAATGTTTAATAATAAAAATAAGCACTCTTTGGGGTGATTTCTGTCTTCAATTTTGGGACTTCACAGACGCCTTTTTTTAACCAAAACAAAAATTTATACCCACCAATTCGCTAAAATTTTCGCAAATTTAGTGTTTACAATTATTAATTAATAATCTGATTGATAATTCTTGTGATTTTTGCTTAATCTTCAACAGAATAGGCTAAATCTTCCAAATCTTTCAAGTAAGCCATTACTTTTTTCATAGGTTTAGCAATAGCCACCCTTCCCGATCTCACAAATCCAAGCACACCATAAGGCTGAAGCGCTTCAAATAATTCCTGAGTTTCCCTTTCATGGCCGGTTTTTTCGATCACTACAAAATCCTTCTCTACCGTAAGAATTCTGGCATAGTGCTCTCTGATGATGTGTTCAATCTTCTCTCCGCCAAATAAGGCTTCAGTTGGGATTTTATAGAGGGCTATTTCCTGGAAAATTACCTGGTCATCTTCGTAGTAGAAGGCTTTTAAAACACCAATCTGTTTTTCAATCTGCTTCACTACTTTCACTACCTGATCCTCAGTGGTTTTAATCACAATGGTGAATCTGTAGATGTTTTTCAATTCAGATTCTGAGGTGGTTAAACTCAAAATATTCATTTTCCTTCTGGTGAAAATGATAGTAAGGCGGTTTACCAGCCCTATTTTGTTTTCCGTAAATATGGAAAGTGTATATCTGTTTTGTTTTTCTTCCATCGATAAAAAAAATTTAATCCAATGCTAATGTTGCATTAAAAGGCTAAAGGTTATTAATCCAATCTTACTTCATTCACTGCCGAACCAGAAGGAATCATGGGGAATACGTTGGTTTCTTTTTCCACAATTACCTCCAATAAAAATGATTCTTTGGAATCTAGCATTTTTTTCAAACCGTCTTCAAGGTCTTCCCTTTTCTCTACTCTGTGTCCTTCAATTGAATAACTTTTAGCCAATTTCACAAAGTCAGGACTTTCAATATCTACGAATGAGTATCTTTTGTCAAAAAACAATTGTTGCCATTGCCTTACCATTCCAAGGAAAGTATTATTCAGAATCAATATTTTCACGGGAATTTTATCCTGCATAATGGTGCCTAGTTCCTGAAGTGTCATCTGAAAACCTCCATCTCCGATAATGGCTACAACTTCCCGATCTGGCTTGGCAACTTTAGCGCCTATAGCAGCTGGAAGGGCAAATCCCATTGTTCCCAATCCTCCGGAAGTCACATTACTATCAGAAGTCATGTACTTGTAATACCTGGAAACCACCATTTGGTGTTGGCCTACATCCGATACCGTGATGGCCTTACCTTCTGTAATTTCAGAAAGTTGATTAATCACTTCAGCCATTTTTATTTTTTCCGATTTGCCACTCAAATCGTTTACAATGACTTTGTTTTTCTCTTCCTCATCACAGGCTCTGAATTCTGCCAACCACTCAGGATATTCCTTTTTATTAATTAAAGGAAGAAGCCCGTTTAAGGCCTCTTTTGCATCTCCAATCAGTGCTACATCCGTCTTAATGATCTTGTCAATTTCGGCAGGATCAATTTCCACATGAATTACTTTAGCCTGTTTGGCATATCGGCTTACATCTCCGGTTACCCGGTCGTCAAAACGCATACCGATGGCAATTAAAAGATCACACTCATTGGTTTTGATATTTGGTCCATAATTGCCATGCATACCCAAATAACCCACATACAATGGATGATCAGCCGGTAAGGCAGAAAGTCCTAAAAGGGTACTTGCAGTGGGAATTCCCGATTTATTGATAAATTCCAATAATTCCTGCTGTGCCTCAGAAATCAAAATCCCATGACCAATTAATAAATAAGGTTTTTTGGCCTCATTGATCATTTTAGCCGCTTCCTCTATGGGTTTCTGCTCAATTTTCCTAAGCGGATGATAGCTGCTTACTTTTTTGCATTTTCTGTACTCAAAATCAAATTTTTCGATCTGGGCATTTTTGGTAATATCAATGAGTACTGGTCCTGGTCTGCCACTTTTAGCAATATAAAAAGCCTTGGCAATGGCTTCCGGGATCTCCTCAGCAGAAGTTACCTGAAAATTCCATTTAGTTACCGGCATAGAAATACCCACAACATCGGTTTCCTGAAAGGCATCAGTTCCGAGTAAATGCTTGGCTACCTGCCCGGTGATACACACCATTGGCGTAGAATCAATCATGGCATCGGCAATACCAGTGATCAGGTTGGTAGCTCCCGGCCCTGAAGTGGCAAAACAAACCCCAACTTTATTACTTACCCTGGAATAACCCTGAGCGGAGTGAGCGGCTCCCTGCTCATGTCTAACTAGAACGTGATTGACTTTATCGGTATAGTGATATAATTCGTCATAAATTGGCATAATTGCCCCACCCGGGTAACCAAAAATGGTATCAACACCTTCCGCCATTAGCGCAAGGATTACGGCTTCACCACCAGTGATATCTTTTTTCTGAACTAAAATTTCACCAGAAGCGGTTGAAAAATTTTTCTCCTCATTCATTAGATTGGTCATTTCTGACTGATCGTATGTTGTGTTTTCTTTTATTTCCATGATCGAAAAAATATATTTCCTTCCGGTCGAAACCAGAAGGATTTTATTTGCTTAATGAAGTCCTGAGACTTGCTTACTTAAAATTCATCAGTTACGCAGCCATTTGATGCGGAAGAAACTGATTTGGCATATTTATAAAGTACTCCTTTTGTGTATTTCAATGGTGGTTCTACCCATTTAGCTTTTCTTGCGGCAATTTCCTCATCAGAGATGTCAGCATTAATGGTATTTTTCTCCGCATCAATGGTAATGATATCTCCGTCCTCCAGTACGGCAATTGTTCCTCCGGTTTGCGCTTCAGGGGTAATATGACCAATTACGAAACCGTGAGAACCGCCTGAAAATCTTCCGTCAGTGATCAGTGCAACAGATTTTCCCAATCCTGCGCCCATAATCGCAGAGGTGATTTTCAGCATTTCCGGCATTCCAGGTCCGCCTTTTGGGCCTGAATACCTGATCACAACCACATCTCCATCCACTACTTTTCCCGCTTCAATTCCTTTAATGGTTTCAAATTCATCATCAAACACTTTTGCAGGACCGGTGAATTGTAAACCTTCTTTTCCTGTGATTTTTGCCACCGAGCCTTCTTCTGCAATATTGCCATAAAGAATTCTTAAATGACCAGTTGGTTTGATTGGCTTATCCAATGGCATGACCACATCCTGTCCTTCTTTTAATCCAGGAAGACTGTCAAGATTTTCCTTCAGGGTTTTTCCGGTAACAGTCATACAATCTCCAATCAATAATCCTTCTTCCAACAGCATTTTCATGATAGCCGGAGTTCCTCCAACCTCATGGATATCTTCCATTAAATATTTACCACTTGGTTTTAAATCTCCAAGTAAAGGCGTTTTATCACTTATTCTTTGGAAATCATCAATTGATAATGGAATATCAAATGCCTTGGCAATAGCCATTAAGTGCAATACTGCATTAGTTGATCCGCCTAACACAGTAATCAAAGTCAATGCGTTTTCAAATGATTCTCTGGTCACAATATCTTTCGGTTTAAGATCCTGTTTCAACAGGCTCATGAAAGCTGCACCGGCAGATAAACATTCTTTGTTTTTCTCAGGGCTAACTGCAGGGTTAGAAGAAGAGTAGGGTAAACTCATGCCCAGCGCTTCAATCGCAGAAGCCATGGTATTGGCAGTGTACATTCCACCACATGCTCCGGCTCCAGGACAAGAATTTTTGATAATTCCCAGGTAATCTTCATCAGAGATAGTTCCCTTCATTTTTTCCCCAAGGGCTTCAAAGGCAGAAACTATATTTAATTTTTTGTCTTTGTAACATCCTGAAGCAATGGTTCCTCCATAAATCATAATAGATGGACGGTTCAGTCTTCCCATAGCCATTACCGCCCCAGGCATGTTTTTATCACAACCTACTACTGCAGCAACACCATCGTAGTATTGAGCTTGTGTAACTGTTTCAATAGAATCGGCAATTACATCTCTTGATGGCAGAGAAAAATTCATACCTTTTGTTCCATTGGAAATACCATCACTTACCCCAATTGTGTGAAAAATTAAACCAATAAGGTCAGCATCATAGACACCTTTCTTGACGACTTCAGAAAGTCCGTTCAGGTGCATATTACAAGTATTTCCTTCATATCCTGTGCTGACGATTCCTATTTGTGGCTTTTTTAGGTCTTCCTCAGTTAACCCGATTCCGTAAAGCATTGCCTGAGAAGCAGGCTGTGAAGGATCCTGGGTTATTCTTTTGCTGTACTTGTTCAAATTCTCGCTCATTGCTTCGGTAAAAAAGTTTAGTTTAAAATTTCAATAAAGCACAATTGAGTGTGCAAATAAATTGATATAAATAATGCTTCTTATCTTAAATAATGGAGTAGGAATTATACTCACCATGGGTGACTTTCTGCTTATATTTTTTAAATAGTTCAAAGCCAATTGTATCTTCCCATTTCTTTTTAAAAGCTTTCCCATTCAGTGATTTTATTCCGGCAAGTTCAGTGGCAGTACCGGTGAAAAACGCACCATCGGCTTCATTCAAATCTTCTTTGGTAGAAAGGGTTTCCACTACCTTAATGTCCAGTTCCTTGGCTATTTCCAAAACTGTTTGCCGGGTGATTCCGGGCAAAATATGTCCTTTTGGAGGAGTAAAAAGTTGTCCGTCTTTTTCAAAAAAGAAATTATCACCAGGGCCCTGGGCTACAAATCCTCCTGAATCTAATAACAAGGCCTCATCAAAACCTTTCCTTTTAGCTTCCTGAGTAGCCAGAATAGAATTGATATAATGCCCACTGATTTTCGCATCTACATAAGATGCTTTAGGGTTGGGGCGCTGGAATGAAGAAAGCATTACATCCAGCTGGTCGTTCATCTGGTATCTGCTCCATTTCCATGCAGAAATAAAAATATTAACTTCATCGGTTTTGGTCAATCGCATATTTGGACCAAGATAAACCAGCGGCCTGATATAGGCGTTGCCCAAATTATTTTCCTCTAATAACTGATAAGTGATATTCACCAACTCCTCAGCTGTGTATTTCACTTTAATGTGAATCCTTTTTGCCGAATCAATTACACGCTGGTAATGTTCCAATGCCTTGAAAGCATAGATGCCTGACTCAGTTTGATAAGATCGAATTCCGTCAAAAACTCCACTTCCGTAATGCAGTGTTTGCGAAAACAAATCTGCTTTTGCATCCATTGCTTTTACGAACTTCCCGTTATGGAACACTATCGTTTTTTTGTCATAGTACATAGGGTAAATAGTTTGGAGTTAAGCACCTGTGTCAATAAATCGCTCTATCAAACACTGATGGCAAAAAACATCTAATTCTTTATTGTTTGCTGGTTAATCTTCATGCAAACCGATTTTAATTTATTGTAATTACAAATATATCTCTTTCCAAAACCAATTGCGATTCGCCATAAAAAAAGAAGCCTTTCCCTGTGAAGAGAAAGGCTCGTAAAATATATTTTAATTAATACATACAAAGAAACCTTTCTCCTAATTGCGAATTAGGACGACCACAGTAACCACGACTAGTAGAGAAGTCAATGATATAGTTAGGTTTCTTTTGAGCATTTTATTTATTCGAAATACAATTGTTTTATAAAATTCAGACAAATATAAATTGGCTAATAATTAAATCCCAAGTAAAGCCCTGATTTTTTATGAATTCTTTTTGAAAAAATCTCAGATTTTGAATATTCACTAATTTTGAGCTGAATAATTGAGAATTTTGCAAGGGGAATTTAGAAGTCAGAGGTTGGACGCTGGAAGTTAGAAATTTCCGCTTTGCTAGTTTCGGATTGTAAATCCTACGATATTAACTCGGAATTTTAAATTCCGAATAGCAGAGTCTTAAGCTTTTTTTAGATTGATTTTTTGCTCTACCAGATTTAAGCAAAGCGTATTTTCCCAATATTCCTCATTTAAAACATTCGATTCAATGAACTTTTGTGTCTTATTCAATTCCTCAGAATCCCAGTTTAATCCAAATTGTTTCAGTATTTGTTTGATCTCATTTTCAACCTGTTCAATCTGAGTAATCTTATAACCAACCCCCAGCCTGAAAAAAAAGACGGCTGTCAGATGAATTTGGAAATGCCGAATTGGAAAGTCATCTATAACTATTTTATGCTCATTAATGCCTTTTTCTATAATCTCCTCCAAATTCTTATTGGCTAAATCTTGTGCGGCAAGCATTTGAAAATTAATCACTTTATGGTTGCGATATTTTGTCAAAGCTTTCAAAATAAGTTCAGGATTCCCTCCTGCTAAAAAATGAGTTTCTAGTTTGATTATAGGGATGTTCAATCCTTCAGATTGACTAATTGCTATTGCTTTAAAAATGGTCTTTCGTGCGGTTCTTCTAGAATAAAAAGCAAAAGCATCCTTAAAAGTGATTTTTGCTCCATTACGAGATGCTTTCAATTTTATGATAAAGAGGGGTAAACCAAAAACTATGATCAGGATTAAAATAAAAATTAATATTAGCGGGATCATTTTTGATTTTATATAAACGAAAAAATATAACCCTAAATCTCCTCACTCACATGGTACTCATTTCTGCCACTGGAACTTCTGGATATCATTTCTGCCAGGAATCCCGCCAGGAATAATTGTACCCCAATGATCAGCATGGTTAAGGCCAGAAAGAACAGCGGTTGTTCTGTGACATCTCTTTGCATCACTTTATGAAGGAAATTCGAAATGTAAATTTTCTCTGCAATGATATATCCGGAGAATAAAAAGCCCAATAAAAACGATACGGTTCCTAGAGCTCCAAAAAAATGCATGGGTCTTTTCCTGAATCTGGAATAAAAAGTGATTGATAGTAAATCCAAAAAACCATTGACAAACCTTTCCAAACCAAATTTGGTTTCTCCATATTTCCTTGCTCTATGCTCAACTACTTTTTCTCCAATTTTTTGGAATCCGGTCCATTTGGCAATTACGGGAATATATCTGTGCATTTCTCCATAAACCTCAATCGTGTGAACTACCTGCGATTTATAGGCTTTTAGTCCACAATTGAAATCATTTAGGGGAATACCAGACAATTTTCGGGTAACAAAATTGAAGAATTTAGAAGGAATATTTTTGGCTAAAACGGAATCATACCGCTTTTTCTTCCAGCCTGAAACCAGGTCGTAACCCTCTTCAGCAATCATGTTATAAAGATCGGGAATTTCATCCGGGCTGTCCTGCAAATCGGCATCCATGGTAATTACTACCTCGCCTTTGGAAGCTGAAAAACCAGTATGTAAACCAGCCGATTTACCATAATTCCTTAAAAAGCGGATCCCTCTGATGTTTGGATTCTCTTTTTTTAGGTTTTCAATACACTTCCATGAATTGTCTGTACTGCCATCATCAATAAATAAAAGCTCATAAGTAAAGTTGTGGGCTTCCATTACCTTATGAATCCAGGCACTTAGCTCTGGTAAAGACTCTTCCTCATTGAATAGTGGTACTACCACCGATATTTGTAATTTGCTCATTTTAAGCACACCCCATTTTTAACTTTGAATGTCAGTTGTTTCCGGATTAAATTTTATAATTTTTAGTAAATCCCAATTAAATTAAAAATAACCTCCCTGCGGGGTTTGCAATTTTGTAACCCTTAGTATTGATGCAAGGATTTTTATGGTTCATTGGGGATGATTTTTCTATTTCAAAAAACAACTCTGTTTTATTTGATGCAAATATGTTAAAAAAAGGATTAATGATAGAATAATGTGGAAGTACTTTATGATAAAGGGAAATAAGAAAGGAAAATTAGCAAAGGTTTTTAGCAATTGGAATTAAAAACCTTTGCTGAAAATTGAACATTATATAGCATCCGGGTCATCTTTTTTCATAATGAGGCTAACTATAAGACTAATGATTAATCCAAAAATCATAGTCATAATGAAACCCATAACAGGTAACATAGTTGAATTAAGCATAAATTTATTGGTAAAACCCATAGCCTGAGCGACCTGCTCATCTGTCATGTTCGGATTTTGTGTCACCATTTGTTCATGAGTAATCTCCCTTACCATTTGAATCATGGAATCATCGATAAAATTAAGATAAACGTAGCTGAACAAATTACTTAATACCGCAGCTACAAAAAGCATAAACATTCCCATACCAAACCCTTTTCCAAAGCTCATAAAGCCATTATTTTCAGATTTGTACTCTCTGAAGGTTAAAATGGTCGCTATAATATGGAAAAGGAAGGAGAGGTTCCCGGCCAGCTGGTTGCCAACCAGGCCGGCAAATTGCATAAAAAAGGAATAGATGATAAGTGTTACCCCTAGTATTAGCCCGTATTTAATGGCTATTGATCTTGATGATACAGTTTCTTCCATTTGTGAATTCGTTTTTTAGTTAAATTTTGTTTGATCTTATTGATTAGTAGTCCTGGTGTTTAATTTATTTCAGTTGATTTTAAAAAAAATATTTTTTCTTTGGTCAGACTCCATAAAAAGTGATTTTTACTTCTTTCCCAACTTTCAATTCTTCCTTTTTTATCCCTAATTCATTTAAATGAATTTGAAGCAGTTGCCCGTTGAATAATACTTTTGCAATCCTTTTTTCCTGGTGTATAGAGATGATCTTTCCTGTATTTTTTTCTGGTGGGGTAGATGGAAGTACTGAGGTTGGTTTCCCTGTCTTCACAATTTGATTGTCTTCCATAATCATCATCCTGTTGGCCAGTTTTATCACTTCTGCCTGATCGTGACTTACAAAAACCAAAGTTGCCGGATATTTTGAAAAAAGTTTTACAATGTCTTCCTGAAGTCTGAGCCGCATGTCATTGTCAAGGGCGGAAAGTGGCTCATCCAGTAAGATCAATTTTGGTTTTCGTACCATGGCTCTGGCCAGGGCCACTCTTTGCTGTTGTCCTCCGGAAAGTTTTCCAGGTTTCTGGTTTTCCAAACCTTTTAAGTCAACAATTTCCAATAATTCATCAATTATGGTAGGAGCCTCAAATTTAGATAAGGCAAAATTAAGGTTTTCCCGAACTGTCATGTTGGGGAAAAGTGCATAATCCTGAAATAAAAAGCCAATGCTTCTTTTTTGAGGAGGAAGGTTGATTTTATTGGCCTTATCAAACCAGGTTTCCTCTCCAACTATGATTTTGCCATTATCCGGGGTAATTAAACCTGCCAGCATTTTTAATAAAGTCGTTTTGCCTTCCCCGGATTTACCCATCAGGGCAATTTTCTCATGCTCAGCAACTTCAATATTTATTTTTAAAACCGCCTCACCTACTGAAGTATGTAAAGCTTTTTCCAAATCAATTTTTAAACTCATTTATGTGAAGTTCATTCCTTGAATATCAGGTAATTCTCAATACTATCTTTCCCGTGTTTTTATTAGCTTCCATATAATGATGGGCTTCAGCTGCATCCTCCCAGCTAAAGGTCGTATCAATAATAGGTTTTAATTTTCCTGATTCAAATAATGGCCAGGCAAAATTTTTCAAATCTTCTGAGAGCCTGATTTTATAATCTAATGTCCTTGCCCTCAAAGTAGATCCCATAATTTTCAGTCTTTTTCTCAATATTGGGCCAAGATTTATGGAATTGGTCTTTGGACTTCCCATGAGAGCCAACATAACCATTCTGCCATCAAAGGAAAGGGCATTCAGATTTTGTTGGAAATAGGGGGCGGCAATAAAATCTACAATTACGTTTACCCCTCTACCCTGTGTAAACCTATGTACTTCTTCCTCAAATGCTTTTGATTTATAATCAATGGTATGATTAGCGCCCAATTGCTGGCAAATTGCATGTTTCCCGGCTGAAGCGGTTATAAAAATTTCTGCTCCCTTCTCTCTGGCGATTTGGATACCTGCTGTACCGACTCCACTTGCTCCGGCATGAATCAATATTTTTTCTCCCTGTTTTAATTTGGCCAGCCAGTCAATTGCCTGAAAGGCCGTGAGAAAAACTTCAGGAATGGCAGCTGCCTCCGCAATTGTTAATCCTTTTGGAATGGGCAAGGCTAAATTTTCATGGATAATCGCATATTCGGCATAGCCTCCTCCGGGCAATAACCCACAAACAAAATCTCCTTTTTTCCACTTTTTGCAATCCGGACCCAATGATTCTACTTCACCGGCCAATTCCAAACCCATAATTTCCGAGGCGCCTTTGGGTGGTGGGTATTTCCCCTGTCTTTGCAGCGTATCGGCCCGGTTTACAGCTGTAGCATGTACTTTTACTAAAATTTCTCCCTGACCGGGCATTGGTTTTTCCCAATCTCCTATCGCCATATTTTCAGGAGGACCAAAACTTTTAAGGGTTATTGCTTTCATCTTCATCAATATTTTTAATTAATTGATAATAAAACCTGATGCATTGTTTGTATGCTTCAATGCTTATCCGCTCATTGATTCCGTGAATCCTTTGTAAATCGCCTTCTCCAAATTTTACGGGCAGAAAGCGGTAAATGTCTTTGGTGACTTTATAAAAATGTTTGGAATCAGTTCCTCCAATTACCAAAAATGGCACAACTACGGTTTCAGGAAAATGCTGGCGAATGGTTTTGGAAATGGTTTTAAATCCTTTGGATTGGGTACTTGAAACAGGGGATGGTTCTGCTACAAAACTTCCGGGAATAATTTTTACTCTTTTATCGGCAATTACAGCTTTGGCATGTTCCAGCACTTCCTCGGCTGTTTCTCCTGGCAAAATACGAAAATTTACGGTTGCTCTGGCTTCTGTAGGGAGAATATTATCCTGCAAACCACTTTGAAAAATTGTAGGTGCCACTGTAGTTCTCAGTACGGCATTGCCACCGGGATCATCTGCATAAAAGTCCTGAATAAATCCCTCAAAAAGCCAGAGATTGGCAAAAACAGTTTTTTCCAGAAAGGGCATTTCCGGTCCCATGGCGGTTACTAATTCCCGAAGCGGTTGGGATACTTTTAGAGGCATCTGGTTATTTTCCAATTTCACAATGGCATTGGAAAGAATACCAATGGCAGTTTCATTAGTGGGTTTAGCCGCATGTCCGCCTTCTATATTTTCTACCCGAAGTTCCAACGTTAAATACCCTTTTTCGGCAATGCCTACCATAGCTACCGGCAAATCAATATTGGGAATTAAACCCTGGGACATGGCTCCCCCTTCATCCATGATGAATTCTGCCATAATCCCCCTTTTTTCCAATGCTTCCGCTATTTTTTTTCCACCATTCTCTCCGCCAATTTCCTCATCATGTCCGAAAGCCAGGTAGATATCTCTTTCCGGCTGGTAGTTTTCTTGCAAAAGTTGCTCTATGGCTTCCATCAGACTTACCAACACTACTTTCATATCGAGTGAGCCTCTTCCCCAAATATATTGATGATTCACTTCTCCGGTAAATGGCGCCACCTTCCATTTTTCCAATGTTGTGGACTCTACCGGAACCACATCCTGATGGGCAATAAATATGACCGGATTGAGGTCAGGATTTTTCCCTTTCCATTTGTAAAGCAAACTGTATTCATTGATCAGTTCCCTTTGTAAATAAAGATCGATTAATGGGTAGGTGCTTTTTAGAAAGTTTCTCAGAGCAGAGAAAGCTTCCGGATGAAATTGTCCATCTTCATCCTGTGAAATTGTTTTAAAAGCTAAGGTACTGGCAAAGTTTTGAACGGCTGAATTATTGACCTCAAATGGCGGCAAAGATTCCACCTTAATTTGTTTGGATTTGAAGGTAAAGGTATTGAACAATACAATTACAATGTGGAATAACAAAATGCCAAGTAATAATTGTATTAATTTTTTTACCATAGGTGATGAGAAAGGGTTTTGAAATGCCTGTGAATTTAAAATCGCGTTACAAACGCAATCTTCTAACATCCTCCCTGAAAACAAAGAGACGTTTTTTCCTTCAAGGTCAAAGTTACGGTTACCATCACATTTTAATAAGAAATGAACCTTTTATTATGCTGTAATTTGAAATTAATTTTTAATCTCCTTCCTTCAGCATTTTAATACATCCCATCATGGCTCTGGCATTGTGATAGGTTCCTTTCCAAATGGAGGCTTTGGGTCGTTTTTGGTATTCCGGATGTTGGTCAATTCCACTGGCATACCACCCTCCATAGTCATGGTCGATCAGGTAGTTTTTGATGTAATTCCACTGTTTTTCAAATAATTGGAAATATTTGTCTTCTTCTTCCGGGTAGAGTTTGGCCATTAAAAGGAAAGCATTCATGGCTTCTGCCTGTGCCCACCAGTTTTTCCCCTTACTCAGGATGGTAATGGTATCACTCCCTTCAAAATAATATCCTTCATCATACAATCCTCCCAGCTCATTATCCCATAAATTCTGAATGGAATGTTCCACCATAAGTTTAGCCTTTTTCATTGTTTTCTCATCGTGTTTCAAACCAAGGGCGTGACTGGCTTCAATAATTAAAAAAGCTGTTTCTACATCATGACCGGCTGTAACGTGATCAAATACATATTTCCTTTCTTCTGATACCTTATATTCCGTAAAGGGAATATAAGCCCAGTCTGGTTGAAAAAGCATAAGCATGTAACCTTTGTTGGTTACGATTTTATCCCTCACGACTTCCAGCATTTCAGCTAATCTTTTTTTTAGGTGTTCATCAGGCCAGACCATGTAAAGCTCTGTAAAAGCCTCCAGAATATGAATGGAGGAATTGTAATCTTTTTTGCGATAGGCTACTTTATCAAACATTTCGCTTTCCCCTTTTTCAATGGGAGAGCCGTCCCGGTTGAGCTGCTCAAAATACCCTCCGTATTCATCATCATGGCAGTTTTTGTCCATCCATAAGAAAGTCTTTTTGGCCAATTCCAACGCGCTTTCATCTTTGGTCAGATCGTAATAGGCGGCCAGCCCATAGATGGCAAAAGAATTTCCATAGGCTCTTTTTTCATCTTTATAATTATCAGGAAGTGTTTTTCCGTTGCGATCTACCATCATGTAAAATCCTCCAAATTTTTCATCCCACATTTTTTCTTTAAGAAATTTCACTCCATGGGCGGCATAGGTGGTATAGGTTTCCTTTTTATCGGGGTACATCCTTGCCACTTTTGCTGTAGTCCAGATATGTCTCGATTGGGTAACCAGCATTTTATTTTGTGAATTTCCCTTTTTCCAGTCGGAGGTAAAATTCGAAAAATATCCCCCTTTTTGCTTATCAATACACAATGGGTACCATTTCTCGAGAAGTTCTGATTGAAAGGAGGCTTCAATTTCTTTGGCAATTTTTAAGGAATTTTCACTTTGTGCATAACCAAAAAGTGAAATAAGACTAAAAAAAAGTACTGAAATTAAAAAAATAAGGGGATTGCCATGAATAAAGTTATTTTTGTGCATCTTAATTTTATTTCAAAAAGTAGGTGAAAAATGAGGTGTTTTGATTTGGGATTTTATTTACCTGCAAAATAATTAATATAAAAGGTCAGTCAAATTATTATAGATTAAATGTGTTTTCAGCAGAGTTAGATGAGATAATTTTGAATTGAATTTGTTTTAACCGATCAGAAAATACTTCACTTTTTTACAGAATTAGAATTATTAAATATATGAAAAAAAGCTGTTTACTATTATTGGTTCCAATGTTTTTATGCAGTGCATTGAGTTTGCAGGCACAAGTATGGATGGGGCTGAAAGGGGGGTATAATAGTTCGCAGGTAGTGCTTGACCCCAATCTAAATACAGCGACTACATTAACCGGGTATTTGGGTGGGGTAATACTAAAAGTTTCGGCAAATCCTAATGTAGGATTGCAAACGGAGCTTAATTATTCTCAAAAAGGCTGGACAGAATTGACTCGGAGTACTAATGGTGAAATCAATCCCAATCTTTCATTTACCATGCGCTACAATTACATTGATTTTCCCATCCTTACCAATATTTTTGTGGGGAAAAAACGGGTTAAATACTTTTTGAATTTTGGACCGCATTTGAGCTATCTGCTTTCAGCTTCTAATACTACGAATGATACAAGAGCCGACCAGTCAACAGTTTTGGAACCAACTTATCCCTATGATGAAGGTACTGCCAAGCCGGTAGAATTTGGAGTAACTGTGGGCTTGGGATTAACTATTGATATGTTGAAAGGGACTTTCCAGTTTGAAGGCCGGGGCACCATGGGGCTCAATAATATTATTGACAGAGAATCGGAGGGAGCACCACTAGGCTCTCAGAATCAGGTGATTAATTTTTCTGTAGCCTATTTATTCCCGCTGGGCAATCTGAAAAAAGAAAAAGCGGAAGTGCCAGAATAGAGCACTTCTTTTCATTCCACTTTCAATGATTTTACAGGATTGTTAATGGCAGCCTTTATAGACTGGTAACTCACGGTTAACCAGGCTACAATCAGGGCTGTGATTCCTGAAATGACAAATACGCCTATTCCCAGTTTAATTTTGTAGGGAAATTCTTGTAACCACCAGTCCATCAGGAAATAAGCCACAGGTGTGGCTATGGCCATTGCCCAGAGAATGAGTTTGGTAAATTCTTTGGAAAGCATAAATACCACAGAAAAGACGCTTGCTCCCAGAACTTTGCGTACCCCGATTTCCTTGGTTCTTTTGCTTGCGGTATAAGCGGCTAACCCGAACAAACCTACACAACCAATTAGGATAGCCAAGGCAGAAAAAATGGCAAAAACCTTTGAAGTAGTATTTTCCGGCTTGTATTGCCGCATCAAATCTTCTTCGAAAATAGAATAGGTAAATGGCTCTTCTGGAAGAAATTTTGTCCACAGGGTTTCTACATGATTGATAATTTTGCTCAAATCCGCATTTCCTGCTCTAACGACTAAAAAACCAGTTTGAGGATGATTGGGATTATCAGTACTTAAAATGGCAAGGGGACTGATGTTATCTTTCAGGGACTGGAAGTGAAAATCTTTTACAATACCAACTATGGTGTAGGTTGGGTTTACATCTACATTGACCTGCCTGACAGAGAGCCTTGACCCAACAGGGTTCTCAATTCCCAAAACCTGTACGGCTTTTTCATTGAGGAGAATGGTGGCAGAATCATTATAAGCTTTGGAAAAATCCCGGCCCTCCACAATCTGAAATCCTAGGGTTTCTTCAAAATCTTCATCAATTACCATGGTTTTGGTGGTAAAGGCTTCGGTTTTCCCTTCCGGAGTGAACAGGCTTCCAAAAAACTGATCGTTCCCCGGCATTAATGTAGTGGAGCCAATGTTTTCTACTTCGGCAATGTTTCTGACCTGGTCTTTGAAAGTCTCGAGTTTATCCTGAAGTGCGAAAGCTCTTTCTACTACAATCATATTATCTTTCTGGAATCCTAAGTCTTTATCAAAAAGATATTCCAGTTGATCATTGATTACTAAGGTGCCTGCAATTAAAATAATGGAAATAGAAAATTGGAATATCACTAATCCATTTCGTAACCAGGCGCCTTTTACGGAATTGATAATTTTCCCTTTCAGAATGGTTACAGGGCTAAAGGAAGAAATGACAAAAGCAGGATAACTTCCTGCGATTAAACCAATGAAAGAAGAAAAAACAATGGAGAAGAGGATATAATCCCAGTTATTGAGGTCGAGTACCAGTTCTTTTTGAACCAGGCTGTTGAATGCAGGGAGCACCATGCTAATGATCACAAAGGCAATGAGCAGGCTAATGAGGCTGACTAAAACGGATTCGGTGAGGAACTGAAAAATGAGTTGCTTTTTAAAAGAACCCAATGATTTCCTTACCCCTACCTCCTTGGCTCTTTCGGAGGATCGGGCAGTAGTCAGATTCATGAAATTGATACAGGCGATCATTAAAATAAAAAGGGCTATGGAAATGAGTATATAAACCATAGACATGGAACCATTTACCTTCATTTCTGCTTCAAGCTGGGATTTCAGGTGAATGTCCTGGATGTTTTGTAGAAAATACCGGTAACCATTACCAGCCTCCTGATAAGCCTGATAAGAAATTTC
This sequence comes from Flexithrix dorotheae DSM 6795, assembly GCF_000379765.1. GTDB lineage: Bacteria > Bacteroidota > Bacteroidia > Cytophagales > Flammeovirgaceae > Flexithrix > Flexithrix dorotheae. The sequence continues at coordinate 215,933 of NZ_KB903465.1, read as the reverse complement.
CGTATTTTGCTCAATTTGTGGGGCGGCATATTTTAGCACCATTTCCGGAAATTTTGCTTCCAGTTTTTCCGGAGAAGATTTATCTTTCAAAACCACATAGGTGTAGGCAGAAAAACCAATGAAATTTAAATTCTGAAGGAATTGATTGCCGGCTACACCGGCAAGGATATCAAAATCAAGGTGACTGTTTGGAGGAACATTCTCGCAAACCCCTGTTACAATAAATTCTGCATTTTGAGTCTTGATGACCTTGTTTATGGGATCTTTATCCCCAAAATACCTTTTAGCTGTTTCCTGGGTGAGTACTGCAGCATTTGGGTTTTTCAGTACTTCATTCTTATTTCCTTTAATGATGGGAATGGAGAAGATGTCGAAAAAATTGGAATCGGCCTGCACAAATTTTTTCTCCTCAAAAATATTGAGATTACCTTTTTCATCTTCATACCTGAAAACAGTGTTTCCGGGAAAATAAAACAATCGGGCAGCCGCCTCCACTTCCGGGTAATCAGATTCTATCACTTTTGAAAAAGAGTGGGGAATAACGGCATAGTGGGTGGAATGGCTAGGGTATTTTCTTTCGAGTGCAACCCGGTAAATGTTTTCAGAATTATTGTGAAACTTATCGTAGGATAATTCATCCTGCACATGGAGCAATATTAATATGCAGCAGGCCAGACCAACAGATAAGCCCAGAATATTGATGACTGCATAAATTTTATTTTTATTCAGACTTCTTAAGGCGACTTTTAGGTAATTTTTTAGCATAATTCTTACATAAGCAAATGAAACAGGGTAGTAGTAATATAAAAATTCGGGATGCAAAAAGGGTTGGAGGGTTTCAAATCCCAGGCTTCAACCCATTGAATTTTTTGGGGAATCCTTACTGCGTTTCTAAATAATTGACAATAAACAATTACAATATCAATACCATTGATTTAAGTGATTGTTTTTCAGTTATTTATGTTGGTTTGAATGTGGTGCAAGATGAGGTAGTAATGTCCGCCAGCGGGCAATTTTGTTCGCTGAAGGACGATTGAAAAATGCTCAAGAAAGTAATGGAATCATTAGAAGATTGGTCTGCATATAACATTATTTTTCAATTTAACTTAAAAAAAATCATTTTTTTCTAAAAAAGTTTACAATTAAACTTGACTTGCGTTCTATTTTCTTTGTACCTTTGTGAGCCTCCTGGTATTTATTGTAGAATTTGGGGAGAAAAGATAAATATATCCAGAAGGCAGGAAGTTGACAGATAAGAGAAGGAGAAATATGAAAATGAAATAACAATCACCCATATACTATTTAGCTTTAATAACTAGCAACAAGGAGCACTAATATTACATAATAACTACTACCTTTTTTCCGTCACATAAGATAAACTCTCTTAAGCCAATAAATAATTCGTGATTATTTATGGCGACTATCCCCGTTTGTTGAAATTTTGATCTATGATCAATTGGATGATTGAGACTCTCTCACAAAACAATGTATTTAGCATCATACCTGCACTCACAAAAATGAGTGGTGTGATTCCCTATAATTTTTTATTAACTAATTCAATCGGTAATTGTAACTTAAAAATTCATATTTAGATAATGCGGCAACTTAAAATTACACAGACTATTACCAATAGGGAAAGTCAATCTCTGGAAAGATACTTTAACGAAATTAGCAAAGTGGAGCTTTTGACTCCAGAAGAGGAAGTAGAGCTAGCAGTTAGGATCAAGAAAGGAGATGAAGTAGCCCTTGAAAAACTTACAAAAGCTAACCTAAGGTTTGTTGTTTCAGTAGCGAAGCAATACCAAAACAGAAACTTGTCATTAAATGACCTCATCAACGAAGGAAATCTGGGATTGGTAAAAGCGGCTCAAAAATTTGACGAAACCAGAGGTTTTAAGTTCATTTCTTATGCAGTATGGTGGATCAGACAATCCATTATGCAGGCATTGGCAGAACAATCCAGAATTGTAAGGTTACCCTTAAACAGAACAGGAGCATTAAGCAAAATCAACAGGACATTTGCAGAGCTTGAACAAAAATATGAAAGGGAACCAACAGCAGAAGAACTTGCTGATATTCTAGAAATGGAGCCAAATGATATTACCAATACTTTAAGTTTAAGCTCAAAACAACTTTCAATGGATGCGCCTTTTCAGGATGGAGAAAGTAATTCATTGCTTGATGTTTTGGAAAACAAAAACATTGATACCACTGATAAGGATCTGGCTTATACCAATTCTTTACAAATTGAAACTGAAAGAGCTCTTTCTACGCTTACCAGCAGAGAGCAGCAGGTTTTAAGAATGTCTTTTGGAATTGGTGGTGATCATCCTAAGTCTTTGGAACAAATTGGCGAAGAACTTGGTTTAACTAGAGAGCGTGTAAGACAAATTAAGGAGAAAGCAATCAAGAAATTAAGAGGAAGAGAAAGAAGCGGATTACTCTCGGAATACCTAGGCTAGAAAATTACTACTTTTGAATTTAAAAGCCCTTCTGCAATAACAGAAGGGCTTTTTTGGTTTAGTACAGAAGTGAATTTTTACTCTGCATCTATATTTGTAATTGCTTCAGAAATCGGCTTATTCCCTGTAGCGAGTTCATTTATTCTTAAGCCAAGAATTAACACATCATCAATTTGCTTATAGTCTCCCTTCCAGTGATTGAAATAATGATCGAGGTGGTTTTTTTGTTCTTCCACTGAATCTTTATGGATTTCAAGGAGCAATTCTTTGAATTTTTTGGCCATGAGCCGCTGTCCTTGTGCTCCCCCAATCTGATCCTGAAATCCGTCTGAGAATATATAAATCATATCATCTTGCTCAAGGTCCATTTCTTTATGGGTAAATGGATCTTCTACCTTATGTACACCAATAGGCATTTTATCTGCCCTTAATCTCAACAATTCCTTATTTCTGACTAGATAAAGCGGATTATAAGCTCCTGCAAATTTCAGTTTTTTGTTTTTAAGATCAATTTCACAAATGGCTATGTCCATCCCGTCTTTATTGGAACCAAGTTCCGAAGTCTGGTTCAAAGACTTTTTAATTTTATCCCTGAGTTCGTTTAAAATTATATCAGGCCTCTTGTACTGACTTGCAGATACAATTTCATTGAGATAGGCAATTCCCAAAATACTCATAAATGCTCCGGGTACTCCGTGTCCGGTACAATCTGCAGCCACAAACAAAATAGAATCTCCAACCTGCTTGATCCAGTAAAAATCCCCGCTAACAATATCCCTTGGTTTAAAAAATACAAAAAACTCAGGGACAGAATCATCCTTATTGAATTGTGTATCTGTTAAAATGGCATTTTGTATTTTACTGGCGTATTGAATACTTTCTGTAATTTGTTTGTTTTTTTTGCCTAAAGAAAGGTTGGTTTCTTTTAATGTTTTGGTTCGCTCTTCTACCTTCAGCTCCAGGTTTTTATTGGTATTTCCCAGTTCTTCTGTAAGTATTTCATTCTCCTCAAAGGCATTTGTAAATCGTGAAGAAAGGACAAAAGCCTGAGAGAAAATGAGTATAAATAAACCAAAAGACACAAGGTTTGCGGTATCTATAACATTGTTTGTATAAAGGATATCATTAAAAATTGTAAAGAATAGAATCCCCCAACCCAGTAAAAAAGTGACTGATCCTTCTCTTTTATTTCTAATGGCTTTTACAATGCAGAAGATAAAATATATGCAGGAAATAATAATCAAAATCTGGTAAGGAACTAAAACCAGTCTGAAAATCTTTGGGCTGGTTAAGGCAGTTGTAAGTGCTACAGCTCCACCTATATAAGTTAAAATCAGGACAATTTTTTTATTGACTTCATTTTTAAAAACGGCAAGGGCAAACCATGCAAATGCCGGAAGGGACAAATAGAAAAATGTATATTCTATTTTTATACCTACCAGCCAGTTTAAGGAAGAAAAGTAAGTAAGAAAAGGTTCGGTAATAACCCCAATTCGTATAGAAATACAAAGGCAAAATAAGCTGAAAAATAAAGGTGTATGGTATTTTTTCCTTAAAATGAAAATTCCCAAATGATAAAAAGCCATGATAAAAATACTCCCAAGGATCATAATGACCCACGTGTTTTCCATCTCAATGCTGTTTTCCAGCGTTTCCATTTCCCCCAGCAATACTTCTGTGCGCAACCCACCCGAAAGATGATGAAAATTGGCAACCTGAAGGACAATATCCAACTCATTCTCCTCTGAAATTATTTTAGCCAGATGTTTTTTAAATAAAGGAGTTGTAGATGCTTTGTCCTTTCCTATTTTTCCCGCACTTCCGTAATGAATCCCATTTACATATAATTGGAATGCGGTACTTGGCATGTCAATATAGAGCCCAATGTATCGGTTATTTGGATGTAGTTTTACTTTTGCTCTGTAAGTTGCATATCCATCACCCGAAAGTTTTTCTCCATTTATTTCTTTTTTATCCCATTCTCCGGGTACTTTTATGTATCCCGAATTGGAGGCAACTTCATCTTTATTTTCAGGACCAATCAGCTTTTTCCAATGAAATTCCCATTCACCATTTAATTTTACATTTCCCTTCTCCAATAAATCCCACTCTTGGAGATTAATGACTCCCTTTTTTAGTTTTGGAACCTCCTTCTGTGATTGGTTGGTACAGGAGAATAAAAATAGGAAAATGATGAAACTGTAGAAATATATTCTGATTTGCTCATCAATTGTTTTGGTAAAAAAAATCATCCTTTTGTAAATACTTGGTTCTTAAGGAAAAAGCCTTTTGAGAAGATGTTGGTATAACGGGGTTTTTACCAAATACTTACATCAGGTGGGGGATAAATTAAGGATAAAATAGAAGGAAAATCCGGTGGAAATTTGCAAAGAAAAAGGCCATAGGAAAATAATTTTTTCCTATGGCCGCACAATGCTTATTAAAATTTGAAACTATTAAGCAGGCTCTTCTATAAAATCTTCTACCGGCAAACAGCTGCAAATTAGATTTCTGTCCCCAAAGGCATTGTCAATTCTTCTTACACTCGGCCAAAACTTATTTTGGGAAAGATAGGGCAGTGGGAAAGCCGCTTTTTCCCTGGAATAAGGTTTTTCCCAATTATCTGACATTACCATATTAGCCGTATGTGGTGCATTTTTCAATACATTCTCCAATTTATCGGCTGTACCATTTTCCACTTCATTTACCTCCTCTCTAATGGCAATCATAGCATCACAGAATCGGTCCAGTTCTGATTTGGTTTCGCTTTCTGTGGGTTCAATCATCAGGGTTCCAGCTACCGGGAAAGATACTGTAGGTGCATGGAAACCATAATCCATTAACCGCTTGGCAATATCTTCTACTTCAATTCCAAAAGCTTTAAAAGCCCGGCAATCAATGATCATCTCGTGAGCTACTCTACCATTTTTTCCAGTAAATAAAACCGGATAATGACTTTCCAATCTGGATTTCATATAGTTGGCATTAAGAATGGCATGCTTAGTGGCATTTTCCAATCCCTGTGTGCCCATCATGGCAATGTAGGCGTAGGAAATAGGTAAAATACTTGCACTTCCCCAAGGAGCTGCAGAGACCGCATGAATAGCTTGTTCCCCGCCTGTTTTAACTTCTACGTGTCCTGGAAGGAAAGGAACCAAATCTTCTACCACACCGATAGGGCCCATTCCCGGACCACCACCTCCATGTGGAATACAGAATGTTTTATGCAGGTTTAAATGGCATACATCTGCTCCAATATTAGCAGGGTTTGTCAATCCTACCTGTGCATTCATATTGGCACCATCCATATAAACTCTTCCTCCATGGTTATGGATAATGTTACAGATTTCAATAATTTCCTCTTCGAATACTCCGTGGGTAGAAGGATAAGTGACCATTAAAGCAGAAAGATCATCTTTGTGGGCTTCGGCTTTTGCCATCAGGTCATCCAGATCGATATTGCCATTCTCATCACACTTGGTGATTACCACTTTCATTCCAGCCATTACCGCACTTGCCGGATTAGTTCCATGGGCAGAAGAAGGAATAATCACCACATCTCTGTGCGCTTCTCCTTTTGCTTCATGATAAGCTTTTATTACTAATAAACCTGCATATTCTCCCTGAGCACCTGAATTGGGTTGGAAGGAAATTCCGGCAAATCCTGTGATTTCTTCCAGCCATTTGCCCAGATCACCAATGATTTCCTGATAGCCTTCTGCCTGATTTAAGGGGACAAAAGGATGGATTTTTCCAATTTCCGGCCAGGTTACCGGAATCATTTCAGTGGTGGCATTTAGTTTCATAGTGCATGATCCCAAAGAAATCATGGAATGAACCAGAGATAAATCCTTATTTTCCAGTTGCTTCAGGTATCGCAACATTTCATGCTCCGAATGATGTGTATTGAATACCGGATGAGTGAGGTATTCGGTTTTTCGCTGTAAATTTTCTTCAATTCCGGAAGTAATTTGAGTGGCCAATTCCTGAAGGTTGAAATCCACTTTCTTAGCTAATGTATCCGCAAAAAGCTGAACAAGTTCTGCTACATCATCAATTCTGGTTACCTCATTTAAAGATATGCCCACAGTGCCATTTGGTAAATACCTGAGATTAATTCCCCTTTCTTCTGCCAATGATTGAAGTGAAGCCACTTTGTCTCCATCATTTAAATCTATTTGTAGCGTGTCAAAATATTGCTCATTGATGACTTTAACATCTAGTTTGCCTAAGGAAATTGCCAGCAATCGGGTTAAGCCATATACCATTTCTCCAATTGATTTCAACCCATTGGCTCCATGATATACCGCATAGGCAGAAGCCATTACTGCCAAAAGTACCTGTGCAGTACAAATATTAGAGGTGGCTTTTTCCCTTTTAATGTGTTGCTCTCTGGTTTGTAATGCCATTCTATAGGCTGTATTTCCATCAACATCTTTAGAAACACCAATGATTCTTCCAGGTAACAATCTTTTAAACTCTTCTCTTGCCGCCATAAATCCGGCATGAGGACCTCCATATCCCAATGGAACGCCAAAACGCTGAGCAGAACCCACTACTACATCGGCACCCATTTCCCCGGGAGCTTTTAATAAAGTAAGACTCAATAAGTCAGCAGCTACGCCTACCAATACATTCGATTCATGAGCTGCGGCAATAAAATTGGTATAGTCTACTACATTTCCCTCTGAAAGCGGATATTGCACCAATACACCAAACAATTCAGGATTAGTTAAATCTACTTCCTGGTGATTTCCAGTCACCAATGTGATTCCGATATGTCTGGCTCTTGTTTTGAGCACATCGATGGTTTGTGGATGGCAACTTTCAGAAACAAAGAATTTATTAGCTCCTTTTTTCTTTCTGCTGCTAAAGGCCTGAAAAATACTCATGGCTTCAGCTGCAGCGGTTCCTTCATCCAGAAGAGAGGCATTGGCAATATCCATGTGAGTGAGATCTGTTATCAGAGTTTGGAAATTTAAAAGCATTTCCAGCCTTCCCTGAGCTATTTCTGCCTGATAGGGGGTATAAGCAGTATACCACCCGGGGTTTTCCAGGATATTTCTTAAAATTACCGGAGGGGTAATACAATCGTGGTAACCCAGCCCGATATAACTTTTAAAGATTTTATTTTTTGAAGCAATTTTTCTAAACTCATTTAAAAACTGATGCTCTGTTTTTGCCTTAGGCAAATCCAGTTGTTTTTTCAACCTGATTTTAGAAGGTATAGTTTGTTCAATTAATTCATCCAGACTTTCCGCCTTCACTGCATTCAGCATTTCCTGAATTTCATCTGCCTCCAGACTGTTATGCCGGTTTTCAAACTGATCAAAATAATTCAAATTGAGTGCTTTCATTTGTGTCTTTTTTGTGCTAATTGCTTGTGTTTTAACAGGTAATATTGAAACAAGTCTTCTTTTATAAAACAACTTGTTTACCTAGGTTGTTTTTGGTTTTTAGGAGGATAGAATTTTCCCGTTTTCAAGCCGCAAATATAAGCTCAAAAAAATTGTTTAAGTGAACCCCTTTTAGTTTTTATAGAAGTATTTAATTCTTTCAAAACAAAAGGTCGGTATTTTCCCAAAACAGATCCGGTTTCTGTTTAACATTTAGAAGGAAAAGTGGGATGAGGAATATCTCAGGAAATTAATTTGTTGCCGGGAAAATGCATTTAAACTGTTCAAAGATAATGATCATATCATCCGAAGGAGACTCACTAAACGGAGCCATTTCTCTGGAATAATAAGCCCAATGCACTTTCTTCCAATAGGCCAATGATTTGTCTCCCTCTCCTTCGATTGCTGCATGTTCGGCTGTGATTTTATGATAAGGAATTTGCTGAACGGAAATTGTTTCAATAATGGCCTTTGCGTTTTTATTCCAATCGGTAATAATGGCTAAATCTCCCGGGACAGGTAATTGAGCTTTGTTCTTTTGAAACCACCACAAGGAAGTAGAAGTTGCTCTTTTAATGCCTTTTACCACAAGGTAGGCACATTCGTCCGCATCCTTTTGATTATCGCAAAAGTACCAGTATTCAGGTAAATGCTTATTTTGTAAATTGGGGAAATCTTTTAAAAATTCTTCCCAGATTTTAACCACCGAAGATGGAGCCTGATCACTCATTTTTACTGTTTTTGGGAAATAACCTAAATCCAACACTTATAGAAAAACCATTGGAATAAATAGGTTCATTTAAGACTTTTTCAGCAGTAGCACCGGTGCCCATTGCTCCTAATTCAATAAAAATAGATTTGGAAAGTCTATCTTCATTTAAAAATAAAAACTCAAAACCAAAAAGTCCATAGGCTCCCGGAATTACCGATTCATCCGAAAATTGGGAATTAGGTAAAATTAGAATACCTCCAAGTTCTCCGTAATACCTGAAAAAATTATGGATTGGATTTGTGGCAAGGACCAGCCCCAGTTTTGCATTACTATAGTTTGTCCAAACCGTTTGAGCATTATCATTTACATGCTCCAGATATTGAAAATTGTAGCTCGCTTTGATGGCTTTTTTACTTTTGTTGCCAAAATATTTTGAAGTATAAATTAAACCAACTCCAAAATCCCGCTGGAATTGATTGATACTGATGCCCAGGGAAGGTTTTTCAAAGGTTTGCTTCAGTTGAGATAAATCCTGACCAAAGGTTGTTAAAATTCCAAAAACAAATAAAAACAGGCATAAAAGTAGATTTGTCTTCATAAAGTGTGGTTGCTGATTTTTATTAGAAGTCAAATAAAATCAGCCCTACCCTTAAAGATTTAACCCTTATTTAGTTAACACTTTAAAATTCAGTCAATCATTTTTTAATTATTTCTGATATTTACTATCTTAACAGACTACCAACATTTCATATCCTTCTTATCTAGCATAAAGTCGCCTTCAATATCAGTTTTATACAGGTCAATTACTAATTTGATTATACCCCAATAGCAACTACCATAACTATAAAATCCCATTAGGGATTCGTTTAAGATAAATTGAAACTATTACTATTATGCGACAGCGCATCATATTAGCCAGCTTGTTTATCATACTGCTCTCAACTGGTATGAGCTCATTTAACCCAGAGTTTTCCAATGAAATTTCATTGGGAGAAGCCGAGTTGAAAGCTTGCCAAATCAATAATTTCTCTGAATTTTTTCCGGCCAGGCAGCATCGAATTATCAAGGAAATTTATTTCTGGGAGAATGAATCATTAGACTTTAGAAAGGTGCCTAAGGAAGATCGTCTGCCTCATGGGTTGCTCAGGCTTACCGAAAAAGATCATGAAGTAAACGTAATTAATCCATCACCGTTTGGTCATACTTTTAAAAGTATTTGCTGGATTCCATCCATCGATTTATTCTATGAACTGATGATTGTGGCCCACCAGATGAAAGAAACTTATGGAACAAAACTTTGCCCGCCTCAGTCTATGATTCTGGCTTTGCTTGCCCACGAAACTTATATGAGAGATATTACAGGGGATGGAGGGCTTAGTATTGGGATGTGCCAGCTTTATCGGCCTTCAGCTCAGTTCATCACCAGTTTTTCTGCGAATAAATCTTTGTTTAATAAGCTGATTTATTTCGATGAAAAAGGGAATCATCATTTTTATAACCAGCGGGCCATGATAGAATTCATTTACCACTTTCTGATTTTGGAAAAAGGTTATTCAAATGCCACAAAAAGTGAGGCCATTACGGCTTACAATGGGGGAGGGAAAATGGCTAAAAAATACGGGAAACTGGTATTGATGAAAACGCTTTATTATGAAGCTTTAATAAGGGCATTCAAAGCTGATAGCCAGGAAGTAGCCGTTAAGGATTTACGGGCCTGGTCTGGTGAATCCTTAAAATATACTTACCTGAATACCGGATTTGGCAATCCGGAAACAGAATATCCTGTTGATCAGATTCAATTAACTGAAGAGGAAAGGAAAGAGCTGGAAGTTTTTAAATTTACGGTTTGCCAGTATGTGCTTGAATTAAAGACGAAATCCAGACCTGCTTCTCCCGGACTAATTATGTCCAGCCATCTGTTGGGAATGGAAAGGGGAATGAAGCTTAAAATAAATCCGGAAATTTTTAGGGAAGATGAAAAAGTGCTGAAAAAATATGTGTCAGAAGGATGTTTCTTTATACTCCAGGAAGACAGAACTGTTTTTTCTTATCTAAAGGATAATACATTTAAAGTGGTAACTGAACAAAATCCCTATCATTTTTACTATTACCATAACGGGTTTGAAGCTCACTTGCCTGATGAGGCTGCCATCAAAAACAAACTAAAATATGGCAAGGTAATCATGTGTACAGCCGAAGCCGGGGATACAATTTTTGTGGATAGGGGAATTCCCATTTATCAAATTGCTGCTTCCAATATCCATCCAGATAATTGATAGCATTTTTCGTAGAAATCTGTATTTTCCAAAAATTTTGTGAATTTTTGAGACTTCAACACTAATGACACAAAATTGGAAGAGAAAAAGCAAATTCGTCTGTTGTGGATTACCGAAAATTATTATCCAAGTCGGGGTGGAATGGCACAATCCTGTGATCGGATTACCAGTGGTTTAAGAAATGCCGGGATTATAGTAGACATCATCCATTTTACCAACCGAAGAAAGCCATTCGAACCTGAAGTTCAACAAAACGGGTTGTATCTGGCCTGTCCGATGGAAGAGGACACTTCGCATACCTTTAATCGTTTGTGGAATTATTTTTCCCGTCCGGGGTTTTTAAAGGATTATACCCATTTGGTAGCCTTTGGAGGATTTTTGCCAATTGCCTGTGGTCCTGTTTTTTCAAAATGGTCCGGAATTCCTTTGGTGACTATGATCAGAGGGAATGATTTTGATCATGCCATATTTGCCCCAAGAAAGCAACTTTTATTGAAAGAGGCATTGGAGAAGGCTGTTTGTAATTGTGTAGTCAGTAAAGATAAAGCCCAAAAAATTGGGAAAACCTATGAAAACCTGAATGTGGTTTATACTCCAAATGGAATATCACTGGAAGACTGGCAACCTTTAAAAAGTGATTATTACCAGGCAGAACAATGGAAATTGCAGGAGGTAGAAGAGGATAAAAAAGTGATTGGTTTATTTGGACATTTGAAATCCAAAAAAGGGATAGCCTTTTTCATTGAGGCTTTAAAGTTTTCCAGAAAAAAAGATCACCTTCATCTGATGATAGTGGGGGAACTGGATGAGGCTATACAGGAAAAACTGGTAGAGGAGGAAATCAGCCACACCATTTTGCCTTTTCTCGACAGGTTTGAATTGCTGAGCTATTATCCAGCCTGTGATGCCATAGCCATCCCTTCTTTTTACGATGGCATGCCGAATGTTTTGCTGGAGGCCGGGGCCTTGGGAGTTCCTGTGTTGGCTTCTAATGTGGATGGCATGAAGGATGTTTTGGAAAAAGATTTCTCTGACTGGCTTTTTCATCCTGGTGATATTCAGGGATGTGCAAAGGTTTTGGTGAATTTCCTTCAGTCAACTAAAGTACAATTATTGGAAAGTGGAAAATCTTTGAGTAATTTAATAGGAAGGGAATTTACCCTTGAAAAAGAAATTGCAAACTATCTGGAAATTTTCCGATTTTAACATATTGCTGTGATCCTAAAAATAGTTAAAGGACGCCTCAGCAGGGTCTGCATTTTGGCGACCCTGCGTTCAGTTTAGCACTCTGCCAAGTTGCAGGGTCTCCCTGAAGAGAAGACCCTGCAAAGAAAGAAAAATAGAGTACTTTTATTAACAAATACCGCAATCCGGTATAATCAGAATATTATTAATAATCAACCATGAGAAAATTTATTTGTTCGGCTTTAAAATTATCAGTAATATCTATAGTTGCTTTTATTCTTCTTTCGGCTTGTCAGTCGGAAAACAAAACGGAAAGGACATCTGAAAATTCGGCTACAGTACCAGTTTCGGAAGCTCCGGTGGTAGAAAATATCCTCATTAAAAATAAAAAAGAAAATGAAAGTTGTGAATTGGTTTTGGGAAACGAAATCAGTTTTGAGTGGAAAGGAAATCTGTATACTTCCAAATTGAAGGGAGAAAAAAGAAAATATTATGATTCTGATAATGCGCAATTGGCAGAAGTGAAAATAGGGGATGACGGTTTTAAAGTTCGAGGTCCGGGTGGAAATTTGCTTTGGAAAATCAAGATTTCCTCAACCAAAATAAAAATCAGTGACAATGAAGAAAATGAAAATCCTTATGAAATAAAATTGGGAGAAGGTGATAAAGTGAAAATGAAAAGGAACGAAACTGAGATTGGGAATGCCCGGATTCGGCAGGGGGAAGGAAAAATTGAAGTCAGTTCCGGAAACTTGGTTTTTGATGTACAAAATACGAGTCATCCGCAAGTTTATAATGTGTTGTTAATTGAGGAAATGCCTGATTTGGTGAAGTTTATAGTGATTGGGGAATTATTGAAGTGGGAGTAAAATTTTAAGAAAGTAGCATTTTCAAACCTTCTTGTTCAATCTGGTTACCAAAATCAACAAAATGCTGTAATTGCCATTCCTGAGTTTTTTGTGCTTGTTTGTTCGTAGTAATATCCCAGGGTGGGTAAACCCGAAATCCTCTTTTCCCTTCTTTGGCTGGTGTGGATATTATACCCTGTTTTACCAAAATAGATTTAGGGAATAGAAAAAGTCCATGGGAATCATTTTTCCTGGTGGCGATAATGACAAAATCAAAATGCTCATTGAGGTGATATGGGGCAATCGGGCCATTTTCTGTCCTTTTCCAAAGAGTTACAAACTGTCCTGCTTTAGTCGGAGTAATTTTAGCTTTTCTGTAAAGGATCTTAAATCCTTTTAATTCGAAATTTAGGGCTTCGTATTCCCTGCTTTCCTGTTCAATTATCAGATTTTGTACAGACTGTGGGTATTGCTTAAACAGTCTTTCCTTGATCAGGGAAAAAGTTTCTGGAAGGTCTTCAATATTTGATTTGGTCATGAGGAGAAATTGCGGGAATAAAAAAGCCTGTCATATTGGATATGACAGGCTTACCGGTGTAAATTTATAACTGTAATTACTAGATTACTTTTACATTTACTGCGTTCAATCCTTTTTTCCCCTCTTCCACGTCATAGCTTACTTTATCGCCTTCAGCTATGTCATCAGTTAAACCATTGATGTGCACAAAAACGTCTCTACCACCTTCTTCTGGAGTGATAAATCCGTAACCTTTAGAATTGTTGAAAAATTTTACTGTTCCTTTACTCATGATTATAAATTAAAATGAGCGCTAAAGGTACGGTTTAAAAACCACATTAAATAATCTAAAATAAAAATTTCCACTTTTTATCCTATAAGATTTTATAAAACTACAATTTTTTAGAAAGTTTGATTAAAAACAGACTCAAAATCTAAGAATATTATCTTAATTTTTTTGTTTTTAATATTCTTGCCAATATTGGGTCTGCAGTCGGAGCAAAGATTTACGAATGAAACTAATATTTAAGCCAGAATGGATCAAATTGAAAAAACTGGGTCACTGAAGAAAATCCTTACTTGAAATAATAATAAATAAATTAATATTTCCTCACTCACTTTTTAAAGACTTGGCCGGGTTGGTGGTGGCGGCTTTTAGGCTTTGTCCGCTTACCGCCAGTATTGCCAATAAAACTACCAAAACTCCCGGTACGGCAAAGTACCAGTATTCCAAATCAATCTTGAAAGCAAATTCACTCAGCCATTCGCTCAGGAAGTAATTGGCTACCGGAATGGCTATGATAAAGGCAATCAGAATCAGTTTTAAATATTCCTTGGATAAAAGCACCAGAATGCTGGGAATGGTTGCACCCAGTACTTTCCTTATGCCTATTTCCTTCACCCGTTGCTGGGCATTGAAAGTGGCTAAACCCAACAATCCAAGGCAGGAGATAAAAACGGCCAGAAAGGCAAAGTAGCTGACCAGTTTATTCATTATGGTTTCTGTTCGGTATAGTTTATTATATTCATCATCAAGGAATTTGTACTCAAAAGGGAAGGAGGGGAAATATGCTTCCTGAATTCCCTTCAATGCACTAATACCCTCCTGTGATTGACCAGCTGCAAGCCTAACAATAATTTGCCAATGGGCCTGGTCTATTCGAACAATTAGCGGCTGGATTTCTGAGTAAATAGATCCTGAGTGAAAATCTTTAATGACACCAATAATCTGTCCCTTCTTGCCCCACATATCTAATTCTTTCCCTATAGGATTCTCCAGTCCCATTGCTTTTACAGAGGCCTCATTAATCAGGTAATTTGAAGAATCCGTTTTTAATGCTTTTGAGAAAGCTCTTCCTGCTACCATTTCCATTCCCATGGTTTCTACAAAATCAAAGTCGGTCCAGATATGTTTGAACTCTACCTCCAGGTTATCGGGTTTTCCTTCCCATTTTATACCTCCGGCTGAACTACCAACACTAATAGGATTCGAATTGGCAGCGGTTACACTCAATACTCCCGTTTGGTTAATAAGATTGTTTTTGATTGTTTCATAATGTTCGTAGGCATTGCCATAAATGGGGAAAAGAACCAGATTTTCTTTTTCGAGTCCTAAGTTCCTGTCCATGATAAAGATCACCTGCTGATAGACCACCAAAGTACCAATGATCATCACAATGGATAAGAAGAATTGCATAACCACAAGGCCTTTTCTTAAAAAGCCAGCCCCTGATTTTTGGGAACTATTACCTTTTAATACTTTAACTGGTTGATAACCAGAAATGAAGAATGCAGGATAGGAACCTGAAATAATTCCGGTAACTGCCCAAATTACAATTCCTGCAATCCAGTATTTAGTGTCCAGGAATTCTAGTGTGAGTTGTTTTTGGGTAAGTTCATTAAAAACTGGTAAAAGGAAATAGGTAAGTATGATTGCCAAAAGCATGGCCAGAAAGGTGAGGAAAAGAGATTCTCCCAGAAATTGAAAAACCAGTGATTTTCTCCCTGCTCCAATGGCTTTTTTAATTCCTACTTCTTTGGCTCGTAGGGCTGCCCTGGCAGTGGCCAGGTTCATAAAATTAATACAAGCCAACAAAAGGACCATTAAAGCTACTACAGAAAAAATTTGGATATATTCTATTCGTCCGCCTACATTTTTTCCATTCTCAAAATTTCCTTTCAGGTAAAGGTTTTCGAAAGGATAAACAAAGGCATGACTATCCATTTCATTATCTTCCCGATGTTCTTTGATGATGCTTTCAATTTTTTTATTAAACACCTCTTTTTCAGTGCCTTCCTTTAATAATATAAACATGGGATTATTGTAATTTCCCCATTCTTCGTTCCATGGTCTGGTTTCAATATTATAGTCCATTGTTAAAATATAATCAAACTGAAGGGAGGACGTTTTTGGTGGATTTTTAATAATAGCTGAAATGTTCAGGTTATCTTTTTGATTGAACTGGATATTTGTTCCGATAAGCGCCTCTACTGGATTGCCTTTTGATAGTTTTTGGGCAAATTTTTCAGAAATGACCACATTATATTTTTCTGAAAGGGCACTTTCTTTATTACCATGAATAAGAGGGAAACTAAATATTTTGAAAAAATCTTTACCCGCATAAATTCCATTTTCTCTGTAGTTTTCTTCTCCTTCCGAGAATAATCCGGGCTCTGAATTCGTAACGAAAGATACCTTATCCACCTCCGGGTATTCTTTTTTAAGTATTTCCTGCAATGGATAGGGTGCAGTTTGCCAGGTATTGATTCCGCCCCCCGGATAATGCATATTGAACATTATTCTATAAATATTATCTCCGTTTTTATGGAATTTATCCATGCTAATTTCATCGTTTAGCCAAAGAGAGATGACCAGACTACAAGCCAGACCAAGTGCCAAACCGGAAATATTAATCAGGCTGAAAATCTTTTGTCTGTAAAGATTTCTGTATGCGATTATGAAGAAATTTTTTAACATGCAATTATATCTTAAACAAGTGATTGGACAGAAATAACTAACTTATAAATTGCCTCCCGAAGTGGAACTCTGATACTTAGATTTAAAACTACCTCATTCACTCCTTAGAGAATCTGTTGGATTGGCAATGGCAGCTTTTATACTTTGACCAAAGACAGAAGCTATAGCAATGCATAATACTATGATGCCTGGAATGGCGAATAGCCACCACTCTATGTCAATTTTGTAGGCGAAATTATCCAACCAGTCGGTGATGAAATAATTGGCTACCGGGATAGCAATTACAAATCCGATCAGAATCAGTTTTAGAAATTCTTTGGAAAGCAAAACCAAAATGCTGGCAATCGAAGCGCCTAAAACCTTCCTGATGCCGATTTCCTTATTTCGTTGCACCACCATATAGGAAGTGAGCCCAATTAAACCCAGGCAGGCTATAAAAATAGTCAGGCTGCTGAACAGAATAAATACTTTCCCAAAGAAAACATCTTCACTGTAAAGCTGGTTAAACCGATTCTCCAAAAAGAAATATTCGAAGGCATTTCCGGGGAAATAGGTTTTAAATTTATCTTCGATCAATGCCATGGTTTCTGCCCTGTGTTCCCGATTAATTTTGAAAGTAAAATAGTGACTTGTACTGTAAAGTGGGACAAAAACAAAAGGCTCAATACCATATTTTAAGGATTGCTGGTGGTAGTCTTCAATCACTCCGATGATCTCCCAGTCTCTGGTCCACAAATTCAATTCTTTTCCAATAGCCGCTTCTTTCGATTCAAAACCAAACAGCTTTACCGCAGACTCATTCAGGATCACTTTATTCACTTTGGTATAGTCCGGATCCGGGTCATTTTCATGGAAATTTCTGCCTGCTAGAATCTCCACACCGAATAGGTCGAAGTAGTTAAAATCTACATTTTTGAAACTGACCATATTCGTTTCATCATCGGAAGCTCCTTTGCGTTTTACATTGAATGCTCTTCCGGTTCTTTCCCCTGCCACATTATTGGTAGTGGCCGCATTTTTTATGTTGTGGTAACCTGCCAACTCATTCTTAAAAGTATTGGATCTTTCAATAAATGTAGAATCCCATGAAGTGAGAGAGGGTCCGTCTACCACCACTACTTCTTCAATGTTGATACCCAAATCTTGTTTCTGCATAAAATCCACCTGATGAAAGACCGCCAAAGTCGCCATAATAAGGCCGGTGGAAACCATGAACTGACCAATTACCAAAAATTTTCTCAATACTTTACCCTTAGGAGAAAACCTGAATTTGCCCTTCAAAATAGCCACGGGTTTGAAGGAGGATAAAACAAGAGAGGGATAAAAACCCGAAAGTAAAGTACCAGTTATCCAGACCAAAAACAGGGATACGGGAATAAACCATCCGGCAAAATTACCGGCATATAAAACACTGATAGAGAGAGGAAACCCTAATAAATTATTATAAAGTGGCTGGATCAGATAGATTATTATAATGGCTATTGCCAGTGCAATGAAATTTACAATTAGTGCTTCTCCCAAAAATTGAAATATTAACTGGGTTTTCCTGGCCCCAATTACTTTTCGCACACCCACTTCTTTGGCTCTTTCCATAGCCCTGGCGGTGGATAAATTGATGTAATTGATCCAGGCAATTACCATAATCAGGATAGAAATTAAGAAAAGAATTTTGACGGTTTTGCCATTGCCCACCTCACCTATTTCATATTCAAAGTCTGATTGTAGCCGTACTTCTTCCAGTGGTTGAATGGAAAACTTTTCAAAAGTTCCGGTGAGTTCATCTCCCTTAAAATGCCTTTGGCTAAATGCCGGAAGTTTGGCTTCAAGGGTTGTTGGGTCAGTACCTTCCCTAAGTTGGATATAATGCCAGAAATCTGAAGCATTATAACTTCTGTCTGCTTCCGGCCACCAGTTGATAAGGGTAACATAAGGTACCAGGCAGTCGAATTTTAGGTGGGAATTTTGGGGTGGATTTTCTATAATCCCTGTAATTTTAAATGGTGTTTTATCTCTTCCAAATCCTATGGTTTTTCCAATAACCTCAGGTGTTTCTTCCTCTTCTATTTCAAATATCTTTTGGGCTAATTTAGTAGTGAGAATGATATTATTTTTATCAGAAAGTGCAGTGTTGGGATCACCGGCTTTCATTTTAAAAGAGAACATTTCCAGAAAAGTAGTGTCTACAAATAGTCCGTTGTCTTTTGTGAGAATTTTATCTTCATGTGTGATGGCAAAACCAAAAATTGGTGCCACTCTGGTATTGCTCACCACTTCCGGGAAATCCTCTTTTAGGCCGGGCCCTATTCCTGAATAGGTGATTGTGCCATGCTGGATGAGTTGTTCACCTTCATATCTGTCATTAATTACCCTATAGATATCGGATTTTTTCTTGTGAAATGAATCGAAACTGTATTCAAAAACCACATATTCCAGAATTAGAAACCCTGAAACTAATCCGACTACCAATCCGGTAATGTTGATGAAGGAAAAGGCTTTTTTCCTTAAAAGACTTCTGTAGGCAAGTTTGATATAGTTCTTAAACATATTTTGTTTTTACTCGTTTCTCAATGATTTTGTAGGGTTGGTAAGTGCTGCCTTCATGCTCTGGCCTAAAACTGAAATAAGAGCAATTGTAAGTACAATAATTCCCGGAAGTGCAAACAACCACCAAGTAATATCGATTTTGTAAGCAAAGTTTTTTAGCCACTCCGTAAGGATATAATTGGCCACTGGCAGGGCAATAATAAAAGCCAGTACAATCAGCTTAAAGTATTCCTCTGAAAGCATGAGGAGGATACTGGAAACTTTTGCACCTAAAACCTTCCTTATCCCTATCTCCTTGGTTTTCAGACTGGCAGAGTAAGCTGTAAGTCCCGTTAGCCCCAGGCAGGAAATGAAAATAACCAGCATAGAAAATATGGTGAATAGTCCGGCAAATTGCTTTTCCAATTGATATTGCCGATTGAAAAATTCATCAAGGAAAAAATATTCGAATGGACTGCCGGGAAATAATTCTTTATAACCAGCTTCCAATTGGGAAAGCGTTTCGTTTATTTTTCCTCCCTGAATTTTTACAGAATAATAATTCAGGACATAGCCACAAGAAAAAAGGGTTGGCTGGATGGCACTTTTCGGACTCTCCTGATGGAAATCTTCTACCAGTCCGATTATTTCTCCCTGTGCCAGAAATTCGCCCACAATATCTTCAGGGTTTTCAAATCCAAGTAATTTTGCTCCCGATTTATTGATTATCCATTTGTCTCTGGTGGGTTTTTCAAACTGCCTGCCTTTTAATAATTCGATGTTGAAGTGCTGGAAATAATCCTTGTCTACGCTCAGCATTTTGAATGCGCCCGAAGCATCTGAATCTTTTAGGCTAATGTTGTTGTCGAACCAGAAAATTTCTTCTCCGGGTATGGCATTACTTCCACTGGCACTCTGGATTCCTGCTATTTGTAAGGCTTTTTGTTTGAATGCTTCTATGTCATTTTCGTGTTTGTAGCTATAAACTTTTGGCGGTTTTATCACTAAAACCTGATCCATTTCAAAACCTAATGATCTGTTTTGTAAATAGTTAAGTTGTGAACTGATCACAAAAGTACCAATGAGAAACAGGATGGACAGGGCAAACTGGAAAACAGTAAGCATTTTTTTCAATCCCATGCTCCTGCCTTTTGGGGTTCCTATTCCCTTCAATACTTTTACCGGATTGAATTTGGAAATGATAAATGCCGGATAATAAGCACTTCCTAAAATTAACAAAATCAAAAACCCCAGGTACAGCAACCACCTATCGGAGTTTTGGAAGTTAAATTGGTGGATATCCACACTGAAATTTTCGCTAAAAACAGTTCTGACTAAATAGATAATGCCTATTGCCAAAACAATGGCAATTATGTTTAAAAGTATGGCTTCAAGTAAAAATTGGGTAACTATTTGATAGCGAAAAGCTCCTGAAACTTTCCTGATCCCAATTTCTTTTGAGCGATTGAATGACTTTACCACTGATAAATTGATGTAATTCAGGTAGGCAATAACCAAAATGAAAACACATAAAAGGCTAAGGAAATAAATGTTGTAGGCACTTCCTCCAATTTCTGCTTCATGACCTGATGCTTTATTTAAATGAATAGATTCGATCGGCTGGAGATTATATCGCCAGAAGTAGCTTTTATCTCCCCATTCGGCTTCCTTCATTTTATTGACCACCTTGTCAAAATCCTGTTCTAATTTTTTATGATCGGATTTTGGATTTAGCCTGATGTAGGTATATGTCTGGTTCCAAAGCCAATCCCGGTCGAATTGATGCCCGACAAATTGAAAAAGTGTAGGATAGGAAATAAGTACGCCTGGTTTTAAATGGGTATTTTCTGGTAAATCTTTGAACACTCCACTTACGGTAAATTCTGCTCCTCCATCCAGGTTTTTAGCGTTTATTTCCACTGTTTTCCCAATTGGATCGGTTTCTCCAAATAATTGCCTGGCTTCCGCCTCACTGATAAGAATTTTAAAGGGATCTGACAACATGGTGGCTCTATCTCCCTGTTTTAACTCGAAGGAAAACAAGTTGAAAAAGCAGGAATCTCCTAAATAAATATTTCGAATGGATGTGGCATTTTCCTGATGACTCAAAATGCCATCGGGCCCTAAAACCACCATTCTGGTCATTGCTTCCACTTCGGGGAAGTTTTCTATCAATAATGAGCCTACTATTGGGGAAACTAATGAACTTTCGCTTTCCTTATTTCCATTTTTGTAAAATTCTATATTGGTCCTGTAAATGTTGGCTGATCTGTCATGAAATTTATCATAACTCATTTCAAAACTGATGTACTGAAAAAGTAGGAGGGAAGCCGCCATTGCCAGCCCCAATCCGGCCAAATTGAGTAGGGAAAAAAATCTGTTTTTAATGAGGTTTCTAATGGCTATCTTCAGGTAATTGCTCCACATCTTTGAATCTTTATTTTTGGATTAAAGTAAAAATTCAGGATTTTTTCCTGAATTCCCAATACTTTGCAGTAAGGTGAAAGAATTCTGCAGCAAGCATGCTGCTTGACCCGCTTATTGAGATTCTTCAGTTTGCTTGATTAAGGTTTGTGGTTTACTGGCATATGAGGTTTTAACTAATATTCAGTGTTTTAATATGTTTAATTTTAAAACTCAGCTCATTTTTCAAGGTGAAAAATAGACTCATAGTGACTTTCTCCCTCGGTGAGGGGGTTAGGGGTAGGTTTAAATATATTTCAATTCATAATACAAAAACCTGTTAGGTTCTTTAAGTGTCCAAAAAGGAATAATTATTTTTAGGGAAAACCTGAAAAATCAGCAAAAAAATAAATAACTTTATCTATCTTCAATACTGAAGAATTCCACAATAAATATAGCGAGCTGATGATTTTGCAGGCTATCAGTTTGTTTCAATTCCACACAAGCTACCATTAATAATCTTTAAATTCAGGATTGCTAAAATTCTTGTCAGATCAAAATCTGATGGATTATCCATTTTATCTCTAGTGTTGTTTAATTTAAATACTAACTCAACCATGAATGCACTTCAACAATACCAGAATGAGTTTGTTTCTTTTCAGCCGGCCCTCAAAGCTTTTATTTACCGACTGGTGGCTCATCATCAGGATATGGAAGATATTGTGCAGGATACCTACATCAGGGCATTCAAAAATATAGAGGCTTTTAAGGGAAATTCTACATTTAAAACCTGGGTTTTTTCTATCGCTGCCAATAGGGCTAAGGACCATTTAAGAAGTCAGTCCAGGTGGAAAGAAGATTATCAGGATAATTGCAGAACTGCTACATACACCTCTAAGGAATTACAACAAACCATGGCCAATATTTCCCAAAATTCTCCCCATGGCAAATTCGATTTTAAGGAGCATATAGATTATTGCTTTACTTGTATGTCAAAAACTTTACTGTTGGAAGAACAGGTTTGTATTATTCTGAAGGAGATTTATGCCTTTAAAGTGAGTGAAATTATGGAAATCGTCAATCTCACAGAAGGTAAAGTAAAACATGCCCTGGCCAATGCCCGGAAAAGGTTTTTAAAAATTTTTGAAGGAAGATGTGCACTTATACATAAAAATGGTGTGTGTCATCAGTGCACAGAGCTTAATGGTATCTTCAATCCGCAACAGGCTGCAGCAGAAGAACTCATGAAAATAAAAATGGTGAAAGAGCGGGAAAATTCCGATATTGAAAAACTCCTGGATTTGAGATTTGAATTGGTAAGCAAGATTGACCCTATAAATGCCAAAGGATTCGATTTACACAACTACATGCTGGAAACCTTGCCAGCGCATTCTGCCTGATTAAATAAAATTACAACCGGCTTTAATATTGACACTGTAAAGGAAACTTACTTTTTGTATCAAAAAGGTAAAGGTATAAGTGTCTGATTATCAGTTGATAATTGATTTATTCTGGTTTTCGTCCGTTTTTTTGTCCACAATCGTCTAACTAATATATATTTTTTCAAACTTAATTTTTATAAAAATTATGAACACTAATGAAGTTGCCCAAAAACTAGTAAATTTTTGTCGAAAAGGACAGTATACCGAGGCTCAGGATGAGCTTTATTCGAAGGATATTGTCAGTATAGAACCCAAAGGTACTCCAACGGAAAGAGCCGAAGGCATAGCAGCCATAAAGGCTAAAGCCGAACAATGGTCCAGTATGGTGGAGGAAGTTCACAGTAATGTAATATCTGATCCTGTGATAGCAGGAAATTTTTTCTCTATTGCCATGAAAACGGAGGCAACATTTAAGGGAATGGGCAGGCAGACCATGGAAGAAGTTTGTGTTTATGAAGTGAAAAATGGAAAAGTGGTTACAGAGCAGTTTTTCTTTACTCCGGCACCAATGTAATCACTAAATTTTCTTCAAATGAAAAGGTAAAGTCGATTAGTTTTTGATTTGTTTTTTTATTATCTTATTAAAAATCAGTACATTAAAACTTAAAAACTAAGCTTTACCTCTTCTTTATTTATTAACAAACCAAACTTTAAAAATTATGGAATTATCGAACATTAATTACCTTGCGGTAGGGGTGGCAGCCCTTGCCAGTTTTGCCTTAGGGGCACTATGGTATAGTCCTGTGTTGTTTGGAAAAGCCTGGCAAAATGAATTGGGCTTTACCGATGAATACCTTCAGGAAGGCAATATGGCAAAAATTTTTGGATCGAGCTTCTTGCTTATGATCCTGATGGCTTTTGGAATGGGAATGTTATTGCAGGGACACGGAGAGCCTGTAATCGGATGGCAGGGGGGATTAATTCATGGGCTTGTAGTAGGCTTTTTCTTTGTAGGTACTTCTATGGGAATCAACTTACTTTATCAGCGCAAATCCTTTATTCTTTGGCTTATAGATGCGGGTTACCAAATTATTTTTCTTGGTATTATGGGAATTATAATAGGTGCCTGGAGTTGAATTTTTCAAACAAAATTTTTCGAACCTTGTCTTATAAAAGGCAGGGTTTTTTGTTTTCGTGAGTGACTAAATCATATATTTTCGTCTTAGTAAGATTAGTATTAAATTACAGTTAGTTCTAAAATTTTTTCAATAGTGAGTATGATATGATTGAGCAAATAAGAGAGATTCTGGAAATGGATCTTATTCGTGTGGCAGAATATAGTTTTTCAGTTTACGATTTGCTGAAGCTGTTTTTCTACTTCCTGGTAGGCAAAGGGATTCTATGGATTTTGAAGCAAAGCCTGAAAAAATATTGGAAATTTAAGGACCTTGATCAGGGTTCTCAATATGCATTATATCAGATTCTAAAATATATTATTTGGGTTATAATTACTGTACTTGCCCTGGAGTCGATAGGGGTGAAAGTGACCATTTTAGTGGCTGGCTCGGCCGCTTTATTAGTGGGGATTGGGTTGGGTGTTCAGCAAACGTTTAATGATTTTTTTTCTGGGATTTTATTATTGGTAGAAGGTTCAATAAAAGTAGGGGATGTTTTGGAGGTAGATGATGAGGTAGTAAGGGTAAAAAGAATTGGATTAAGAACTTCCATTGTGGAAAACAGAGAGGAAATAATAATAATTCTTCCAAACTCTAAAATTGTAACCGATAAGGTGATCAACTGGAGTCATAATGTAAAAATTGCCAGGTTTTCATTTATTGTTGGGGTGAGTTATGGCACTGATGAGGATTTAGTAATTCGGATATTAAAGGAGGTAGCAAAAGGACATACGGCCGTAATGCAGGAAAAGGAGCCTATTGTCCGGTTGAATAGTTTTGGGGATTCTTCTTTAAACTTTGAGTTGATGTTCTGGACCAGGGAAATGTTTAGAGTTGAACAGATTAAAAGTGATATGAGACTTAAAATACTCAAAAAGTTTAGGGATCAGAAAGTGGTTATTCCATTCCCACAAAGAGATTTACATTTAAAAAGTACCAATATAAGTTTTAAAGAATAGATTGAATATTTTATAACAGATGAATTTAAAATAATTATTAACTCAATTAAAATTAAATTGATTTTATCATTTCAACAATGATACATCCGAACACTGAATTACGCTTTATTAGTGAAGACATCGGGTATGGTGTTTTTGCTACAGGTTTTATTCCTAAAGGTGCAATTACATATGTAAAAGACAGCCTTGAAATTGTGGTTTCCCCAACTGATTTTCTACTCTACGAAGTAGAAATGAAAAAAGCCATTGAAAAGTATTCCTACAAGGATGAATATGGTTTTAGAATCATTAGCTGGGATTTTGCCAAGTATGTAAATCATAGTTGCAATTGTAATTCAATCAGTACAGGTTACGGATTTGAAATTGCCATAAGAGATATCCAGCCTGGAGAACAGCTCACAGATGAGTATAGTATTTTTAACCTGGATCATCCTTTTGAATGTGGATGTGGAAGTGAAAATTGCAGGAAAACCATATTTCCCGCAGATTTTGAAAAACATTATAAAGATTGGGACAAGAAAATTAAAAAATCCTTAAAGTATTTGTTTAAGGTAGATCAGCCGCTTTTGCCATTGATAGATATAGAAACAAGAGCTACACTTAATCAGTTTTTTCAGCAACCTGCGAAATACAAATCGGTATATTCATTGAGGCTGAAAGAATTACCCGGATTTAATCAAACTAACGGATATCAGGAGCTTGAAGTCCATTAGAAAAAAAGCTTCCCAAAAATTTAATTGGGAAGCTTTTTTTATTCCACCCAATGGAGCACATCTTTAATTACACTCCAGTGTTTGGTGTCTTTTGTTACGTCTTTTCCTAAAATCCAGTGATCATAAAATTTATCTATAGTGCCATCCTTTTTCTTTTCTTCAATCCAGTTGGATACAAACTCCTGAAGTTCTGTATCATTTCCTGCAATAGGATACACCAAAGGAACCTTAATATTTATCGGAAGTGGGTTAACCACCTGATAGTCAGGGTGAAGTAAGGTGAGGGCTGCTCCTCTTTCTGCACTGGTAAGTAATGCATCCAGTTTTAAGGTGTCTACTTGATTATTGAAAAACTGGGAAATTGAGTCTATGCTTACCAGACCCGAGTTTGGTAAATATGAATGGATTTTTTCAGCAATTTCCCTCCTCTCGAAATAGGCAATATTTAGGGTGTCTACCTCCAGGAGCTTTTCATAATCCTTATAATCATTAATTTCATTTTTTACCACAAAGGCTAACACAACATCGAGGTATGCCCTGGAGAGGCTCATTTCCTGGGAATATCTCGTTGATAAGAAAATGTCCGACATTACCAGATCGAAATGATCATTTTCCATTTGTTCCAGAAGTTTCTTTTGTTTTATTGGCACAAAACCAATAGTCACATCGAGCTCCTTAGCCAGGTCCCTTGCCATATCCACCCCAAAGCCAACCAATTCACCTTTGGCATTGAAGTAGGTAAATGGAATCTGTTCCTCATAAAAACCTATCCGGATAATTTTCCGCTGTTTTATTCTGCTAAGTCGGCTTTGTCTGTAACGAAGTGGCTGGGGACATGGGCCTGGATTTTTTAGCACAATGGTACTGACAGTATCGGTTACCGGTTGCATATTCATGATAATTTCATCCTTATTATAGGCATCTTTTAATGAATAAGCCAGATAATATTTTAAGGGAAACAAGGTGCCCAAAAATAATAAAACAGTTACTGCTGATCCTGAAATGAGTTTTGCCCATTTTATTTTGAAAGGGCCATAGGTTAATCCGGTTGTAAAAATAGTGAGTGTTATCAGGTACATAGCTCCTAAAATTACCCTTATCCTGTCTGTGTAAACTGTGGAAACCGCAAATAAATGGAACATGTCAGTGGGTTGGTTTTGCATTTCCAACAAGAAAGGTATACTGACCACCGGAGCAACAAAGCTGGTAAACAGACCAGCTCCCAGGAATCCCGGATATTCTCCAAAAGTCATGGAACTACCGAGGTACCAGGCCGCAAATGGCACAAATATAATGATCACTAAACTTCCTAAATTAGGAAATGGGTAGGCAAGTGGAAATATGATTTCCACTGAGCTTTCCCTGTCTGGGTTATCCTCATTATGCTTTTTATAAAGATCCATAATATTTTCTACCAACTGTGGCAAAACGATTATGATTTTCCCGGTGGCAAAAATGGTTATCAGGGTGGTTTTGGTAAAACCAAAAATATCCTTATACCTAAAAGGTGTACAGGAACTTATTAACACAGGAAGAAACCAAAATACTAAAATTAAGACCGCAATGGTATATATCAATATAAAGGCCTGTAGTTTCCCAATATCCTCCCAGGTCATATTTCCGGCTGTATCAGCAGCAATGGCAAATACACCATACGGTGTAACTTTTATAACTAATTTGTTTACTTCATTGATGGCTTTATTCAAGACTTCAAGATTACCTAACAAGCTATCGGTCATTTTAGTCCGCATTAATCCTACTCCAATTAGTATACAAAATAAGACCACTGCAGGTACCTTGTTTGCAGACATGGAGTGGAAAGGATTGGAAGGCACAAATAATTCGAGAAAATCAATATTTTGTGGAGGTTCTATAAAACTGGTGCTGTAAAAATTCGCTGATTTCCATTCCGGAAAGGCAATAGGCAGTATGGCTATTACTATCAGTCCTATTCCCAATAAAATCAACATAGTGATCAGGCAATTAATGATCAGTCTTTTACCTTCAGACATGGAAAGCCTGCCAATGTTTACTATCAACGACAAAATGATGTAGGGTAAAACAGTCATTTGTAATAACCCGATAAAAGCATCGCCAATAATTTTAAGGTGGGAAGTATATTCTCCAAAGAATAATCCTGTAGCAATTCCTAATATTAATCCAATCAGGATTTTTGTAGACAATGGCATAGGCTCTTTTGGTTTAGGCTGAGCCATTTCTGGTGATTTATCCTTAGTTACAGTAGGCATTTTCTGATATTCTTTATTAGCGCGATTTATTCAGCTTAAAGATTTGAAAAGAAAAGGGGAAAAACCAAATTAATAAAAGAAATTAACAGGTCATTCATTAAAAATTCACCTCATTTGCTGCCTGTAATTCAGGTTATAGGCATATTGGGCTTGTTTTTCAAGGCATAATTTAGGACAAAATGAAATTAAACCATTCTAAACCCGAATTTCAGGAATGAAGAATTTAAATTTGCCCTCATTTATTAATAATCTAAAGAATAAACTTTAAATGGATTCTGCTAAGGAGGTGAAAATTAGTGCGGTAGTCATTACCCTCAATGAGGAAAGGAATATTGGGAGATGTATCGATTCATTGATAGGAATAGCAGATGAAATTGTAGTGGTGGATTCTTTTTCAACTGACAGAACTAAGGAGATTTGTGAAGAAAAAGGAGTCAGGTTTGTTTTGAAGAAATTTGAAGGACATATTGAACAAAAGAATTACGCCATTTCGGTGGCAAACTTTCCTCATATTTTATCACTTGATGCAGACGAAGCTTTAGATGAAAGCCTGAAAAAATCTATTTTGTCGGTCAAAAAGAATTGGAATTATGATGGTTATTCCATGAACCGCCTCACCAACTATTGTGGGAAATGGATAAGGCATACCGATTGGTATCCGGATGTGAAGTTAAGATTGTGGGACAGCCGGAAAGGAAAATGGGGAGGAGTGAACCCTCATGATGAATTTTATCTCGAAAGTGGTTCCACTAAAAGCCACATCAAAGGGGATATTTTGCATTATAGTTATTATTCTATATTTGATCACCTTAAGCAGGTTAATTATTTTACCGAAATTATGGCAAAAACGAACTACGAAGCCGGGAAAAGATCGAACTTATTTAAGATTTTATTTAGTCCGGTTTTTAAGTTTATAAAAAGCTATTTTATAAGACTCGGTTTTTTGGATGGGTTTTATGGTTTTATTGTTTGTGCCATTTCTGCACAGGCCAGCTTCATTAAGTATGTGAAAATCAGGGAATACCAAAAGCGACTATCGTTAGAAAAATAAAATTCTGAATTCCCTAAAGTAATTGAAAATGTTATTTGATTTTCCCCAGGCAACCCCACAGGATTCAGGATTTAAACCCCATGTTTTTCCCAGGTTAATCAAACAAATAAATTCAGGAAATTTCGGGAAATTAGATAGCTTATTGGTACTTAGGAATGGCTACTTGGTATTTGAAGGGTATTTTAATGGGTATAAGGCGGATCATCTTCATCCCATACAATCAGTTTCAAAAAGTATTCAATCCATTTTGGTAGGAATTTGTCTGGATCAGGGTTTAATAAAAAATCTGGATGAACCTATTATCCAGTTTTTTGAAGAGTATCAGTATTTAGACTGGAGTGGTGGAAAGGATAAGATTACTATCCGACATTTACTTTGTATGACAACTGGTATTCAATGGAATGAAAGTGAAATGCCCTATCAAAGTTTTGAAAACCAGGCTAATCAGCTGGTGCTTTCATCCGATTGGTTAGCTTATGCCCTTTCTCAGCCAATGGAGGCTAAGCCTGGAACTATTTTTAATTACAGTAGTGCTAATCCCATTCTGTTTGCAGGTATTATAAAAAAAGTATCAGGTCTGTCCAATGAAACTTTTGCTTTAAAGTATTTATTCCAGCCTTTAGATATAAATAAACTAGCCATTCACAGAAGTGTGTTTTCCCCTGAAATAATAGGTGACTACGAATTGGTTCCAAAAGACTTACTTAAAATAGGCTGGTTAATGTTACAAAAAGGCAAATGGAATGGTAATCAATTGGTTTCCGGCAATTGGGTAGCCCAAACATTAAGTAACCAGTTTGAAATTAAGCCAGGAATGCAGGAATATGGTTTTTTCTGGTGGAGAAAAAAGTGCACTTTGGGGAATAAAGAAATTTGGTATATATATGCCTGGGGGTATGGAGGTCAGCATATTTTTTTGTTTCCCGAATTGGATTTGGTGTTTACAACCACTGCAAGCTATTACAATATTAATCAGGCTTTTGAGCCATTTGAAATCCTGGAAGAATACATTTTGCTTGGATTAACTTAATAAAGCGGTAATAAACAAAAAAGACCTTTTGAGAAAAAGGTCTTTTTTGTTGGCATTTGGAAAAGGATTTTAGGCGTTTTCCAAAATAGACTCCGCTAGAACAACTACTTTATTGTTTAGCATTTCTACAATGCCACCTCCAATTTTTATATGTGTGGTTCCTTTTGCAGAATTAATTCTGATATCTCCTTCTTCAAGTGTACTAATAATTGGGGCGTGGTTATTTAAAACCTCAAAAGAGCCACTCGTTCCAGGCAGTTTAACACCGGTTACCTCTCCTTCAAAAGCTTTTTTATCTGGCGTAATAACTTCTAAATACATACACTTTATCAATTAAAAGCCGGACTGTAAATAGTCCGGCTAATATGAATTTTAATTTATTTTGCAGCTTGAGCTAATAGTTTTTCACCTTTCGCTACTGCTTCTTCAATCGATCCAACAAGGTTAAATGCAGCTTCAGGCAAGTGATCATGCTTACCATCCATAATCTCATTAAATCCTTTAATGGTATCTTTAATGTCTACGAATACTCCTGGAAGACCTGTAAATTGTTCAGCAACGTGGAAAGGTTGAGATAAGAATCTTTGTACCCTTCTTGCTCTGGAAACTACTAATTTGTCTTCTTCAGAAAGCTCGTCCATACCAAGAATCGCAATAATATCCTGAAGTTCTTTATATCTCTGAAGCGTTTGGATAACCCTTTGAGCAGTATTATAATGCTCAGCACCCAAAATTTCTTCACTCATAATTCTTGATGAAGAATCCAAAGGATCCACAGCAGGATAAATTCCAAGCTCAGAAATTTTCCTGGAAAGTACTGTAGTTGCATCAAGGTGAGAGAAAGTAGTTGCTGGAGCAGGGTCAGTCAAGTCATCAGCAGGAACGTAAATAGCCTGAACTGAAGTAATTGATCCTCTTTTTGTAGAGGTAATTCTTTCCTGCATAGCACCCATTTCAGTGGCAAGAGTAGGTTGGTAACCTACAGCAGAAGGCATCCTTCCTAAAAGTGCTGATACCTCAGAACCAGCCTGGGTAAATCTAAATATATTATCAATAAAGAAAAGAATATCTCTTCCTTGTCCTTCACCATCACCATCTCTAAAGTTTTCAGCTACAGTAAGACCAGATAGGGCAACCCTTGCTCTTGCTCCAGGAGGCTCATTCATTTGTCCGAATACTAATGTCGCCTGAGATTTGGCTAACTCATCTTTATCAACTTTAGATAAATCCCAATCTCCTTCTTCCATTGCTTTTTCAAAAGCATCTCCATATTTAATTACACCAGATTCGATCATCTCTCTCAGAAGGTCATTTCCTTCCCTTGTTCTTTCTCCAACTCCGGCAAATACTGATAGTCCTGAATAAGCCTTTGCAATATTATTAATCATTTCCATGATCAATACTGTTTTTCCTACTCCGGCACCACCAAATAAACCAATTTTACCACCTTTTACATATGGTTCAATTAAGTCAATTACCTTAATACCAGTGTATAAAACCTCAGTAGAACTTGAAAGTTCATCAAAAGCAGGAGCTTTTCTGTGAATTGGAAGACTGGTATTCGTTTCTGGTTGAGACATTCCATCAATAGCCTCACCTACCACATTAAAAAGCCTTCCTTTAATTGCATCACCAGTAGGCATAGAAATAGCCATTCCAGTATCCACAACTTTAAGACCTCTTTGCAATCCTTCGGTACTATCCATTGCAATAGTCCTTACTCTGTCTTCTCCAAGGTGATTTTGTACTTCAAGAACAAGCTTTCCCCCATCTTCTTTCTGAACCTCTAATGCATTCAAAATATTTGGTAGGTGTGCATCATCTTCAAAACTTACATCAACTACCGGCCCAATTATTTGGGTGATCTTACCAATATTTGCCATTTAATCTATATGGTGTTTTTAAAGAACTATTATTTAATCCACTCCACAGCCTTCAGAGTTACTCATAAGGCTGCTAAATTTTCGCACAAAAGTATATTTAATAATGGTTTAATCCAAAGTAATTTATAACATTCTTCTCTACATTATATAGAAGCATGCAGGTTTTTCGTATTAACTATTGTTGATCTTTTTAAAAGGTAGTTGGTGTGAAAAATGCTTGCGGTAATACTAAATACTTTAATGATGTTATACCAATTTCAATAATGACTATATGAGAGAGCTTTACAATATCAGGTTTTACCTACTTCTCCTGATCACTTTAAATGTTTTCCAGGCTAAGGCTCAAGAGACATTACTAGAAGATCCTTTAAATAAACCCAACCTTTGGAAAAAGGTAGTTGAGCGTTATGATGATAAAAAAGTTTGGGAAGAGTATTATAATAAAAAATGGAATGACTTATCTGGTCTTGAAGAAGAACAAATTATAAAACTTCAGAATCAAATTGCCATTGAGCAAATTGCTCAGGAAGAGGCCATTTTTGATATGGGCCTTGAAGAGGCTGAAGAACAGGTAGTTGTTGAGGAAAATTTTGACGATGAATTTTGGGGAGGAAATTCTCAACAACAGTCGTATGTTCAAGAACAGAAGGAGGAAGAAGAAAGGCTGCGTGTGGAGCAGGTTACTTATTTACAACAGTTGGAACAAATGATGACGGCTGAGCCTCTTGAAATTACAGAAATGAAAGGGAACATAAATGCTAACTTCGATATAATTGAAGATATGTTTTTTGAAGAATATGTAGCGCACGGAGCAGAGTATACATTTTATAATACTGTCTATCCTAGGGGTAATTATAGCATGGAACAGTGGATTGAGGAAAAAAGTAAGGAGCTGCGATATTTAAAAAAGAAAGAATTTGAAAAGTTAAAAGGTCAATTAATGGCCAGTTATTAACCTAACCGACAGACTAAAACAAAAGAGCTATCAAAATTTTTTGATAGCTCTTTTGTTTTTAAATCAATTTTAAGTTTCCAGGTAAAAAGGCAGTAATTGAGGCTGTTCCTCTCCATTGATAACCAGGGAAATTTTGTGCTCACCAAAATAATGTTTACGGGTGGTGAAATTCTTGAAAACCTGAGATTTATTGATCTTTATTTTCTTCCTGTTTTCTATCATCCCTTCAGATATTTTAAAGATTTTTTTTGAATGTGCTCCATTAGACTTCAGGTAATATATGAAATATTCTAATCGGATATTAGATTTTTGATCCCCTTCTAAAATTAAGTCAAACGAGAAATCCAGACGGTCTCCTAACTTTATTTTTGGATTAGATAATTTGAAGTTTTGAATCTTTATTTTGGCTTGACTATTAAAACCAAAAATACTCAGCGCTTCTTTATTTCCTTGTTTTAGCAAAGTTCTGCATCCGTGTTTGATAATCCAGTTTGTATTTTCCGATTTTCCATACCAGCCTTTAAATAGCTTTAAAGCTAATTCAGGATGATCTTTTGAAATGTCGTTCAGGTTATTGGCCACACTTTTTCGCACATACAGGGATGGGTCATTTTTTAGATTTTCCAGGATCGGAAGAATTTCAAAAGGATTCTGTTTTAATGATTTAATGCCCATGGCCCATGGCAGTCTCGGCCTACAACCTTCACTTGAAAGTCTCCTTACATGCTCATTTTCATCCAGGCTCCATTCCAACATTATTTTCATCATTTCTGACTGGTTTTTTAGGATAAATGGCCTAATGGCAAATTCAGATGAGAAAAATGGAGTCAATTCCTTTAATGCTTGCACAGATTCCGAAAAATGACTAAGCCCGTAGACTTCCACATAATCCGGAAAAACCATTTGAGATAACCCTTTAAAAGAAGGAGCTAAATCTAAGATTAGGGAAAGGTTTTCCAGGTAATTGTTCCCTAGAAAAAGATGAAGTTGATTTGAAATTTTTCTAACCCGCTGTTTGAGTTCCAGACCTTCCCATTCTGGATTAATAAGGGCATTACGAAATTCCTTATCATTAAATTCCGTGTTTTTTGTTTTGATTTTTGAAGAAAGATTTTGGATAAACGCTGGATTGATTTGATTTTTCAGAAGTTCGGCCATTTTAATTTTTCAGTTTTTTGTATGAAAATAATTCAATTGTTTTTCTGGCCCTACTGATATTAAAATTAAATATAGAAGTGGAATAATGGGGAGAAAACAACATTCTCTTATTTTTAGTTTGATAATAAAGAAAGTAAATTGAAGATTCTTCCCCTCTTAATTTTTTGGAAATAAATTATTATATTTAATAGTACTTCCAACCTTAACCAAAAAGAAATACTATGGCCAAAATTGAAGTTATCCAACCTGAAAATGCAGAGGGTTTCCTCAAAGAAGTGTATGATGAATTATTGGAAAAAAGAGGCAAAGTTGCTGATATTCATAAAATCCAGAGTCTGAATCCTCAATCCATTGTCAATCATATGGATTTATATCTCACTATCATGTTCGGACAATCTCCTCTTTCAAGGCCTAGGCGGGAAATGATTGGGGTCATTGTATCTAAGGCTAACAATTGTGAGTATTGCCAGATTCATCATAGTGAAGCTTTACTTCATTATTGGAAAAATGAAGAAAAGGTTAAACAGTTAAGAGAAGATTACCATAAAGTGGATATTTCCCAAACCGATTTACTATTGGGCCACCTGGCCTGGCATGTCACCAAACACCCCGGAGAACCTCAAAATGATTACTATATTGATCAATTGGCATTGCATGGTTTGTCGGACCGGGCAATTTTAGATGCCACCCTGGTTATCAGCTATTTTAATTTTGTAAACAGGATGGTTTTAACCCTGGGGGTAGAGCTGGAAGCAGAACCAGGAGGCTATATTTATTAGAATTTCTTGATTTATTTCTGATGATTTAGATCTTTTGGATCACGCTTAAAATGAAGGGTTCAAAGCGTTTGGCTTCTGGGTGATTATTGAGGTGTTGCCTGGAGCTTTGACATTAGGGAATTAGTGAAAATTTAATGCAGAAAGGAAGAAAGGAATTGAAAGTTTTTCCTGTGGCGGATGCTGAGTTATGGGAGTCAAAATCAATAGGTTGGATTTTTTTCGAGATATCAGAATTCCTAAAAATTGGATTGATGTTTTGGCAAAGCAAGAAGAAATTTGGAATTTGGCGGGTAAATTAAACCAAAGGTTCAACACTAATTTACCCAGATGAAGCAATTTTCCTTTTTATTTTTTTTTATATCCTTTTTAATCCTTCAAAATACATTTAGTCAAGATTTTTCCACTAGTGATTCCACCAAAATTAATTCTTTAATTATCCTGCCTGAATTGCCTATAGCCACTGCTTATTTTGCGGAGAGCAATTCTCCATTTACCATCCATAATCTCAAAAAAAAAGAACTCCAACCTTTAAATTTTGGGCAGGAACCTTCCTTTATTCTTCAAAATACACCTTCGGTTACTGCTTACTCTGATGCAGGAAGTTATTATGGTTATTCTTATATACGAATGCGGGGAATTGATCAGACCAGGATTAATATGACACTGGATGGAGTACCTTTAAATGAGCCTGAAGATCAGGGTGTTTACTTTTCTAACTTCCCTGATTTTTTGAACTCCCTTGATGGCATGCAGTTAATCAGGGGAATAGGTAATTCTAAAAATGGCAGTGCCAGTTATGGAGGGAGTATTCAATTTGATAGCCCGGTTTTAAATGACTCTCTTTCTGCTGAAGTGGGTATTGACTACGGTTCTTACAATACTTACAGGATTTATGGTGAATTTAATTCCGGAGTTAAGCAAAATAAGGGAATTTACCTGAGGGCATCTCAACTTCATTCGGATGGTTATAAATACAGGTCTGGAAATATCGGGCAATCCCTTTTTTATAGTGCCGGCTATTTTGGAGAAAGTGTTACCTGGAAACTAACTGGTTTTGCAGGAAACCAGAAAAATGAAATGGCATGGATTGGTGTGCCAAAAGCTGAAATTGAGGATGACCCAAGAACAAATGGTAATGCCAACGAAAACGATCAGTTTTTCCAAACCCTTATACAACTTCAAAATCAGATTAAAATCTCGGAAAAATCTGCCTTCCATTCCAGCCTGTATTACAATTACCTTGAAGGAAATTATGACTTTGATTCCAATAATTTTGTTGGATTACCTTCTAATGATGAAATGTTCAATTATGCATTTCAGTCAAACTTTCTGGGGATGTTTGCAAATTATCAATTTAATAGCAGGCACTTAGGACTGGTAGCGGGATTTCATGGAAATTTATACAATCGAAATCATAAAGGAAGTGAGCTGAATTTAGGGCAGCTTTATAGTAATACGGGGTTTAAAAATGAGATAAGTGGCTTTTTGAAATTAAATTATGAAAGTGAAAAATGGCTGGGGCTAGTGGATCTTCAGGTTAGAAATACAAGCTTTTCTTATAAGGGAAATGTGGAGATGGATGCTTTAACCTGGAATTTTTTCAATCCTAAAGCGGGCCTGTCCTACTTGCTCAATGATAAAACTACATTTTATTACAGTGTGGGCTATACCGGACGGGAACCTACCAGAAATGATATTTTTCAGGGATGGGATGACCTTCAGGCGGATTCGCTGGGAAATCCGGATTTAGGCAATACTTCACCAGAATATGTGACTGACCATGAATTTGGAATGCGTATTTCAAACCATAAGTATTATTTGAATCTGAATGGATACTATATGGATTTTAAAAATGAAATTGTACTCAATGGACAATTTGGCCCGAATGGAATTGCGCTTACCAATAATGTAGAAAAGAGTTTTAGAACAGGAGTTGAACTGGACTTTAATTGGCGAATTAATGAGCATTTAGGATATAAAAATAGTGCTTCCTTTAATTATAGCAGAATTACTGAATCTGAGATAACCTTTAGCCCAATTCTCACCCCGAAGTTTATCCTGTTTCAGGAAGTAGTTTTTCATTGGAAAAACCTTTCAGCCGCATTGAACGGAAGATTTCAGGATTATTCCTACATCGATTTTGCCAATGACAATAAAATCGATAGTTATTTTTTAGTGAATAGCAGACTAGCTTACCAGATACAAAAATTTACATTTATGGTTAGGGTAAATAACCTTTTTAATATCAAATATTTCAATAATGGATATGTAGATTATGATGGTGTATCTAAATATTTTATTCAGGCTCCACGGAATTATATGCTATCGGTGAAATGGCGGTTGTAATGGATTTATTTAGCACTGATTTTATTATTTTAAAAATTGGAAACTATCCATTAAGCCTGATTGAGCTGTTGGGTACTATATCAGGGTTGATTTCAGTTTATCTGGCTAGCAAGGCAAATATTTTTACCTGGCCGACAGGCATAATTAATGAGGTTTTATTTTTTCTGCTGTTTTACCAGGTACAACTTTATTCCGATATGCTATTGCAGGTTTATTTCCTTGGAATCAGCATTTATGGATGGATATTCTGGAAAGAAGAGGACAATGGAAATACAAATGTCTTTTTACTTAAATTTTCAGGCTGGATTTTTTATGGTTTATTACTTATTTCTGGGACTGTATTATTGGGGATTTTCATGACTAAAATTCACCTTTATCTGCCGGATATTTTTAGTATTCCTGCTGCTTATCCATATTCCGATGCCTTTACAACAGTGGCCAGTGTATTAGCATTAATTCTTCTGGCAAGGAAAAATGTGGCTTCCTGGGTACTTTGGATTTTGGTGGATTTGGTTGCAATTTTTATTTATTTCAAAAAAGGAATTTTATTCATTGCATGGGAGTATGTGGTTTTTCTGATATTAGCCACTTTAGGGTTATTCAAATGGATAAAAATATATAACCGTGGTTAAAGGACTTGTTTTTGGTAAATTTTATCCTTTTCATGTGGGGCACCAGCACCTGATTGATTTTGCCTTAACTCATTGCGATTTATTATATGTACTGGTTTGCGCCTCTGATAAGGAGAGTATTCCCGTTGAAATCCGGCAAAACTGGATTCAAAATACCTATAAAAAACAGCAAAGGATAAAGGTTGTTCCTTTTGCATACAGAGAAGATGAATTACCCAATACTTCCGAGTCTTCCAGGGATATATCTCGGGTTTGGAGTGAAGTTTTTAAAACGCTAATCCCTGATTTAAATATAGTATTTACTTCTGAAAAATATGGAGATTATCTGGCTAAATTCATGAATATTCAGCATTTGCCATTCGATTGTAAAAGAGAAATAGTCGGGATTTCCGCTACCGATATTAGGAAAAAACCTTTCGTCAACTGGAGCTTTTTGCCAAAAGCTGTAAAGCCTTATTTTGTAAAAAAAATAGCTCTGCTTGGTACAGAATCTACGGGAAAGTCAACTCTAGCGCAGGCATTAGCGGCATCTTTTAACACCAATTATGTAGCGGAAGCCGCAAGAGAAATTTTGTCTTCAACCAAAGCCTGTTCTTTTTCAGATTTACAAAAAATAGCAAGAGTACATGCAAACCAAATCCAAATTCATCTTTCCACTGCCAATAAAATCTTATTTCTGGATACGGATTGCACGATTACAAAATCATATAGTCGGTTTTTGTTTGACAAACCTCTTGAATTAAATTATGAAATCAACACTTTAAATCGTGCTGATTTATATTTTTTTTTAACGCCAAATGGCATTCCTTATATTCAGGACGGTACACGGCTGGATGAAAAGGCAAGAAACCAATTAAATGAGTTCCATCTGTCAGAAATTCGGAGACAGGGCATCCAGGTGACAGAAATAAATGGTTCCTGGGAGGAACGCTTCAAGCAAATGAAAGAAATATGTGAAATATTTATTGCGAAAAACTAACTATTAACTGCCTTGAAAAAGGCTTCCAGTTTGACTGAATCCAGGTGTCCATCGGTTCTTACTCCACTGCAGAGGTCCAGTCCAAATGGTTGAACTGTTTCTATTGCTTGTTTCACATTTTCAGGCTTTAGTCCCCCGGCAAGGAAAATAGGGACATTAATCGCCTCTCTTATTTTCCTGCTTAATTCCCAGTTATGTGTTCTTCCTGTTCCTCCAAGCTCTTTTACGGTGAGGTTGGGGTTTCCAGAGTCCAGCAATATAGCATCTACAGATTCCGATAATTTAATGGCCTCATCTACAGATTCCTCTCCAATTACATGAATTACCTGAACAAGCTTTACTCCTGGTAGTGCTGTTTTTATTTCCTGATAAGTTCCAGATTCCAGGGCATCTACAATTTGGATGGTATTGGTGTTTACCTTTTGTTGATGTTCGATGATTGCTTTGGCATCCATTCTACTTGTAAGTAAGAATGTACTGATGGGAGGGGGCACCGTTTCTGCAATTTCCTTTATTAATTCATCATTAATTACCCCGGGCCCGCTTGGCATTTCCCCCACTAATCCTAATGCAGATGCACCAAAGGAAATGGCAATGCTGGCTTCTTCCTTACTGCTAATACAACAAATTTTGACTCTAGGTTTTGGTGAGGGTTCCATAATAGAATGATTGAGCCTGCCAGGAAAATCTGGTGGTTTGAATTTAAAAATTGTATGCTAGTTTTTGAAAATTAAACTGAATAAAAAGGCTAGAAAAAGCCCAATTCCTGCAAAACCAAATGTTTGATCAACTGCCATAATTCCAGGAGTCCATTCTGTATTTTTAAATGTTTCATACGCTTTATTAAGGTTGTCTAATTCCTCCTTTAGCTTATTATGGGTAGTAATATCATCAAGTTCCAGAGATTTTTGCATTTCATGCTTCAGGTACTCCTGGTTACCTTTTTGCAACAACAACATTTCGGATTCATATCTTTCGATGGCATTATTTGGAGTTCCAGCCATGAATGCATACAGCACAATAAAATAGGTAAGGCTACCAAAAAAATTAATTAACAAGCCAAGTCCCAGGGCTCTGGACCATTCCAGGCCACCAAACTGTTGGCGAAAGCTCCATAAACCTACCACAAAAAATATGGCATAAATTCCAATGAACATATATTTGAATCGCCCAAATTGATTTAGACCTAACAAATAGAGCACATATATATAAATAAAACAGGTTAAACCTGCTGCAAGCCCGGTGACAATACCCTTTTTAAAAATGGGGTTTTTCATATTTTTAATTTTAATAGAAATTTTGCTGAATGATCATTCATGATTTGCCACACCACAAATAAACCATTTATTCAATTTTATTGGATGATTGAAATGTAGCTGGCATTTTATGAAAATTCGGGCAAAGTTAGGACATTCAACCATTAGATGATAATTGAAAATATCAATTGGTAAAAAAAATCGGGAAATCCTTGCCAGGTTAATTTCAAACAAAAGATCTAATCTCTAAGCCCTGCTTTTCTAAGCTTCCTTTCTCTTACAAGCATAAACAATGGAAAAGAAAACGCAAAAGCAATCAGAAAGCACAAAACAATAAAAATCCACCAGTTTTTTATTTTTAATCGGATAGCTTCGGGTATAAACCACACAAAATATGTAAGTAAACACACGGTGAGATCCATATTTATGGAAATCGATGGGTAGCTCAGAAAGGTAAGTGCCACAAAATTTCCTATGGAAGTATCAGGTTCAGTCAAAAAGAACTGGATATTAAAATACCAGGGAAGCAGGAGTCCAAGGATGGTCAGGAATAAATATATAAGTTCAGGTCGGGAAAAATTCATTTTTACGTGCATGGTCAGATTAATTGTGATTCAATTTTGAATAAGGACTTAAAAAAGCATGTGGCATATTATTTGAATTTACTGAAATTGAAGAGAATTTTTGACTT
Source organism: Flexithrix dorotheae DSM 6795 (assembly GCF_000379765.1). GTDB lineage: Bacteria > Bacteroidota > Bacteroidia > Cytophagales > Flammeovirgaceae > Flexithrix > Flexithrix dorotheae. The sequence continues at coordinate 175,396 of NZ_KB903465.1, read as the reverse complement.
TCGAACTTTTTTTAGGCTTTCAGCGTAAAAATCTTCAACTAACAATTTCGTAATCAGCTATAAATTCAACCAGAAATGAAGTTATTTTTTAAAGGAATCCTTTTAGGATTGGTGGTCTCCCTATTATTTATTGAAAACTCTACTGCCCAGTTAAGTCTTGCTGTTGGAGCGGGAGGTACAGGCTATTCAGGTGATGTTTCAGGGCTTAAGATCCAAAACACTGAGCCGGCCGTAAATGTGGAGTTATGGTATCAATATACAAGAAATCTCTATTTAAAATCGGGCGCTAGCTATTATAAAATAGGTGCACCTGATGTTCATCCCTCCCGAAATAGAGCCTTTAAAGCATCAAATATTGAGCTATATACCAGTTTGATGTATGGAGGAAACCCGGGGGCTAAATTGATGCCTTTTGCTTATGCAGGCCTTGGCTTCACAACGAATAACCCACAATATTTGCTCTCGAGTGATGGTGGAGCAGGTGAAATAAAAGCCTCGGATCTTCAAACCGAATCAGAACCTATCCCAAATATTAGTATGATATTTCCATTAGGGGTTGGGTTTCGCTATGACCTGAGCAAAAAGGTAGCTTTTGTAGTAGATGCGGGAATGAGAGTAGTCAATTCAGATTTATTGGATGGGGTAAGTGCCAGAACAATAAATGTGGCGAACCTTAGTCCTGAGGAAGTTAATTATTTCGAAACAATTCGCCCGAATGGAATTAATGGAGCGACCTCCTTTGGAAATGGAAACCCGAATAAAGCTGACGTATATGGAATGCTAACCTTAAAACTATTATTCAAATTAGGTGATCAGAAAAAGTATGGAAAGCGTGGAGGAAGTATGCCATGCCCTACATTTTACAATAGTTCACTCTATTACTAGAAATATATAGTGGCAAAAAATTAATCCTGTATTAGAAAAGCACTGATTCAAAAATCAGTGCTTTTCATTTTTTAAGATTTCATTTTTATTCTCATCAGGTACATATCAGCAGTGATATAAAGCATCGATTTATCTTCATTGAAAGCACAATTGGAGGTAGCCTGGCCGGTTTTTAATGTACCAAGATGTTCGCCTTCATCAGTAAAAATCCATATACCACCTGGGCCCGTAGCGTAAATATTTCCCATATCATCTACTTTTAAGCCGTCAGGTAAACCTTTTTCACCAGCTTTACTATTGTCTGTAGCATCATAAAATACTCTGCCATTTTCAAGCGTTCCATCTTCTTTCACATCATAAGCCATCCAGATAGCCCTATTAGGATCGGAATTCGCCACATATAAAGTTTTTTCATTCGGAGAGAATGCGATCCCGTTAGGTCTGCTTAATTCATCCGTAAGCAAAACCACATTTCCCTCAGCGTCAGCTTTATAAACTCCCTGAAAAGGGATTTCCTTTAAGGGATCGTTCATATTTTTCTCTAGTCCATAAGGAGGATCGGTGAAATATAGATCACCATTGCTTTTAAAAGTAGCATCATTCGGACTATTAAATTTCTTTCCCTCATAATTATCGGCTATGGTAATAAAATTTGGTGCTGGCTGGTCAAGAGGTGCATCCATCCTTGCCATTTGCCTGTTGCCGTGCTGGCAAAGCACCAGGTTTTCATCACTATCCAAAAGCAATCCATTGGCACCAACTTCTCCGCCTCTTTCCGTTTCTCCAGTATATCCGGCTGGGGTAAGGTATAGTTCTGCACCATTTTCTTCTGTCCACTTTATTATTTTGTTGGGGGGAATATCCGTAAACAATAACATGTTTTGGGAGGGAATCCAAAGCGGCCCTTCCGACCAGTCAAAACCTTCTGCTATAATTTCTAATTGGTTTTCTTCTGGTATAAGATCATGTAGCTTAGGACTTACTACCTCTTTGCTGCCAGTTGTTTCATATTTTGAAACTTCCTTCTCTTCGGGTTCTTCCACCTCAGTGACAGGTTCTTCTTTGGGTTTACAACCTAAAATAATAGAGGTAATAATTATGAAAGATAAAAAAGTGAATCTCATTTTCATAAGTTTAGTTTAATGGGTGAGTTAAATGAAATAGTTTGAAAAAGTTAAAGAATAAGCAAGCTCATTCTCTAACCATAAAAAAAACTGTTTCAAGTTATCACTAATCCAAATCATTTCAAAATTTGGGAGATTAACTTAAAACAGTCTTTATTTCAACTTTAGTCCACCAGGACTATTTCTTACCTTCTTCCTGACCGGAGTTTTTGTTGATTTTCTTCTAAAATTTTATCAAACCGTTCAAACTCCTCCATATAGAATTTTCTTTCTTCTTCTATTTCCTGAAGTTTTGCAGAAATATCTCCTTCCAAATTAATATCACTGTCACTACTTCCCTGAAGGTTTGTAGCCTCATTCATTACCTGGATAGATAACCTCCTGTAAATATCAGCAAGTGCTGAAGGGAAGATCATGGCACTTCTATAAATATTGTCATCATATTTGCCATGATTTACTGCGTAATCCACAAATTCTCTGGCTCTTCTTTCCATTACATCCGCAATTTCCTTGGCTCTCTCTTTTTCTCCCAATAAATAGTAAAGCTCTACAAAACGAGAAGTAAAATAGCTATAAGGAATAGTCGTATCAGGAATGTTTTTCAACCCGGTATCGAGTACTTCTTTGGCTTCATCCAATCTTCCTTCTTCATAAAGGGCCTTTGCCAGCCTGGCATAACTATGTCTAGTATTTGCCCCAAACTTCCTGTATTCTTCATCATTATAAGTACTTGGATCATCAAAACCTCTGAATTCAAATTTTGATAAGTTTTCTTTCATTACCTCAACGTTCACCTCTCCAACCTCTCCGGAAGGTTTGCTTCTGATAGGCATAAGTCTGAATGCCATCCCTTCTAATTGTAGGTAAGGTCTTAATTCCAGGTTAGAAGTATTTGAAGAAGTATTGTTGAAATAAATTGGCCTTTCCCAATTATTGGTAGCTAATAAATCCAGAATAGCCAGATCACTTTTAAAAATAGCTCTTTGTCCTTCTTTTAAACTCCAAACCATTTGATCAACTACCTGATCTTCTTTACCTTTTGGAATAAATCCTTTCTTCAATACATCACCCTTATCGATATCAAGAGAAAAGTTTCTGGTTAACAATTTGGCAGTTTGTCCGCCACCTTGTAACGGAACAAGTACTCTTGGGTCATTTTTGTCCACCAGATTGATGTATGATTTTACATTTACAGCTCTTTTTTCACTTCCTTCTGATTCTACCAAAGGAACATAATCGTTGGTTCCGGAAAGATAGTTTTTTGGTTTTATGGATAATGGGAGTGGATCTGATTCATACGCTTTCCTCCTCATTTGAGAAATGTACCAGTCGGTACTGAAGTAACTTAAAACGACCACTCTTACATCTGTCCTAAATCCTTCTACTTCCTGCACGTACCAAAGGGGGAAAGTGTCATTATCTCCACCAGTGAATAATATGGCATTTGGAGCGCAGCTTCTCAGGGTGTTTTTAGCCTGGTCAATGGAATGGAATCTATTTGACCTGTTGTGATTATCCCAGCCGTTTATGCCCATTATTGCAGGCGCACTAAGGGATAAAACACAAGCTAATGCAGGGGCTGCAAGTCCGTTTTTAAGATATTTACTCAGAAATTCTTTGATAGCAAATACACCAAAACCTATCCATATGGCAAAAGCATAAAAGGAACCGACATAAATATAATCCCTTTCCCGGGGTTCTACCGGAGGTGAATTAAGGTAAAGTACTAATCCTAATCCGGTAAGGAAAAATAGGATCATTACTACCCAAAAATCCTTTTCGCCCTTTTTATATTGAAAGAACAATCCTATAATTCCCAGAATTAAGGGCAACATGTAAAAATTACTTCTGGCTTTATTTCTGGCTAATTCCTCTGGTAAATCAACCCCGATATCTTCCCACGGGGTAAGCCAGCCTGCTTCCTTCTCATCACTTTCTCTTCCTGCAAAATTCCACATAAAATACCTGAAGTACATATGCCCAAACTGATAGTCGAACATATAGTAAATATTGTCAAGCATAGAAGGGGTTTCATTTGCTTTCAGCCCCAGTTTTTGTCGGTAAAGTTCAGGGTGTCCAGGCTGCTGACTGTAAATCCTGGGGAAGAGCATATTGTTTTTCTTGTCATATATGATCTTGGTTTTATAATCATATATTTCGTATTTGTCTTCAGCTTTTCTATAAACAGCGGCTCCTTGTTCCTGGTCCACTCTTTTAGAAACAAATGACTGTCCATAGACTAATGGACGGTCTCCATATTGCTCCCTTTTCAGGTACTTCACCACACTAATGATATCGGAAGGGTCATTTTCATTGATTGGGGTATTATAACCTGACCTGATCGGAATGATGCCATAGGAAGTATAGCCAATTAGAATGAATGTGAAGGCCAATAGGGCCACATTCAATACTTCTTTCTGGTTTTTCTCTGAATAATATAATCCATAAACCAAAAGTCCTATGAACATTATGATAAAGAAGGTTATACCATAACCGAATGGAAGCCCGAAAGAATTGACAAAGAGAATTTCGAAATAACCTGCCACACTTGGAAGTCCTGGGATAACTCCGTACATGATCACCAGAATGGCAAAAGCACTTACCAAAAAAGCACCTACAACTCCGGTAGGGGTATGTTCTTTATATTTCTTAAAGTAAAAAATAAGGCCTAATGCAGGAATGGCTACCAGGTTAAGTAAGTGAACCCCAATGGATAGCCCCATTACGTAGGCAATCAAAATAAGCCATTTATCGGCAAATTGCTGATTTTCTATCCATTCCCATTTTAATATAGCCCAAAAAACGAAGGCTGTGAACAGAGAAGATAAAGCATAAACTTCTGCTTCCACTGCGGAAAACCAGAAAGAATCTGAAAAAGTATAAGCAAGGCTTCCTACAATTCCACCTCCCATTAAAGTGAGGATCTGATTCATGGAATATTCACCTTTCTCAGGTTTGATTACTTTTCTACCTAACAAAACAATCGACCAGTGCAGGAACATGATGGTTAATGCGGAAGACAGCACAGATAGAATATTAATCCAGAATGCTACCTGGGTTACATCTCCAAAGGCAAGGAAAGAAAACATTCTGCCCAATAACAGGAACAAGGGGGCTCCTGGTGGGTGAGGTACTTCCAGTTTGTAGGATACGGCAATAAATTCCCCGCAATCCCAGAAACTTGCCGTTTCTTCCACTGTTAAAAGATATACGAAAAAGGAGATAAGGAAAAGCGCCCAGCCCGTGATATCATTAATCTTTTTAAATTCTTTCATAAAAGTTGGATATTTCTCAGTTTGTTCGTAGAACCAGATTTTTACTCTTTAGGAGTTTGTTTATACAATTCTTTGGTAATATGATTTGAATTTGAAAATTGGGAAATCAATTTTTAATCCGACTCTAAACAAGGAAAATTCTATTAAAAAATGAAAAATTCAATTATAAAATTTGGAGACTAAAAAGTAATTAACCTCTTTAAACCCTTTAAAATGCATAATTATGACCTGTGAACACAGGGGAATATGCCGTGCGAAAATAGTAAATAATTGGGAATTAAACGGAAGTGAATATGTTAAAGGAAAAGTTAAAATATAAACACTGATTTATTTTAAAATTCAAGCCGAGGATTTGGATCTAAGTAGTTTAATGAAAATTGGCTAAACAAGTAAATCTGTCCTACATTTTTTCCATATGAAATAATAACCTGTACTACGAAAAAATACTTATTTTTAAAGGGGTCTTTTTAGAATAATTAATTATTGGGCATTTTGTTAACCGCTTTTATTTTGTTTTTACCTGTATTTACTGTCAATAAAAAACTGTTTTTGATGTATATACCTTATTTTGGGTATTGACTTCGCAGAATATTTGATGTAACTTTATAAGATCAGAATATTCCTCCAGCATTAACTAATTTTTATTACTATCCTGAAACTATCTATTTTAATTATTTATAAAATTTGGTATTGTACTAAAATTTATTTGTGTAAATTTCATTCAACATAACATTTTATTTCCTAAGGAATAATTTATTTTTTAAAAATCTGCCAAATTGTGCGCTCATTTAGTGCAACAGTACTTTTTAAATGTTTTATAGTGTTATTGGATTGATGAAAATGGCTGCTTCAAATAAAATTTAATGAGTGCCATATTAACGTTGACTATCATGACCGCCCTCAATTTAATTTCTATTACTAAAGAAAACTATTTTGGTAATAACCTGGCTGAACTTGTTAATGAAATGACAACTTCCACCATCAAAACTTCCCGGTTACCCAAACAAGGTGCTGGAATTTCTAATGATGTATTATTAATTGATGAGGAAACAATTTCCGACCAGCCCGAAAATAACCTGGTTGCTTTTAGGCAGATGTTCCCTCTTTCCCGACAAATTTTATTTGTGGATACTACCCATAAAGAAACACTACAGCGTTACCTGGATTTTGGATGTAATTGCCTGGTTACCAAAAATGAATCCAGGAAAAACATCAAGAAAGCCATTTTAGGCACTTTTGAAAATGGTTTTTACCTGAATAGTTATTTTAAAACCTTATTGAATTATTCTGGTGAAATGGAAAGAAATGTTCTCAACATTAAGGGGAAATGCCCCCAAAAAATGAACTGAAAACTCTAACCTGCTTTAATAATTGACCATCTTTAGCCGCTTTAGGCTTTCTTTTTAATCCTGGTTGCCAATGATATTTTTGGCTAACCAGGATTTACTTTTTAAGTTCCATCCCAATATCAGGATAATCGGTAATAATTCCGTCTACTCCCCATTCCAGTAGGGGAATCATTTCCTCTTTTTGATTAACCGTCCATGGAATTACTTTCATGCCCATGGTTTGGGCCTGCTTAACTGTGTTTTGATCGAGGTACTTAAAGCTGGGACTATATATCTGGGGGGTAAACCCAAGTTTATCTATTTGATTTTTTATATCTCCTCCAGAAACCAAAGCGGACAGTTTAAAAGCTGGATAATGCTTGTTCCAGTATTTTAAAACCCTAAAATCAAAACTCTGAATAGTTACCCTTTCTGTAGGCAATTGTTTTTTTATCACTTTATGTACAAGTTTTGAAAATACATCGATAGTAGGATGAAAGGTATCATCTCCCTTTGGAGCACTTTTTATTTCAATATTATAAGCCACCTTGGGTAAATTATTATTTTTAATATAAGCTTCTACTGTGCTGATAACATCCTCCAATAATGGTTTGGCAACTTTCTGAGTTTGTTGTTTGGGGAATTGGGGATTTTGGGTGGAACCACAGTCAAATTGAAGAATTTCAGCATAATCCATTTCATATATCCTGATCTTCTTTTCTGATTCTTCCGTAATTTGATTTCCACTTGCATCAAGACAGATTGACGGATTAAACCAGGGTTCATGAGATACCACTACTTTTTTATCTTTGGAAATAACAACATCCAGTTCAAGGGTATTAACGTCAAGTTTAAGGGCCTCCAGGAAGCTCGGTATTGTATTTTCAGGCATCAAACCTCTGGCTCCCCGGTGGCCCTGTAAATCGAAATTAAACGTTTGGGCATTTGCCAGATTTAAATTTGCAGCAAAGAAAAATACCAGAATAATAACAGGGAGGCAACTTTTGAAGTAAGGCATGAATTTTAGTTTTAAAGACTGTTTTGAGGCAAAAATGAGTTTTTTCATGTACAGGATAAAATTTAGAAACCAGCTTTTTCCAAATAAATTAATAAAATACATCTTCGAATTATAGAATTTAATTGCGATAATTCATAAGCAACCTGGTTAATTATTATTTTTTTAAAATTTTACACGAACGGTTTGCAGTTATGCGATTTTAACTATTAACTTAGTTGATAATTTTAGGATTAAAATTGGTGAATAGAAGCGGAATTATTGCAATTATCACTATGGATTTAACTATTTTTTAACATAACCTCAACAAAACAGTTTCTAGCTTTGGAAAAGAGATACAAAGCCTTGCTAACCTACTGAAACAATGAATAAAAAAATCTTAATTCCCGCAATTGTAGTTTTTGTACTTGCCTTAATTTATTTTTTCTGGGGCACCACATCCGATGATAAACAGGACATTACAGTAACTGCCCGTAAAGGACCCTTTGAAATCGCAGTGAATACTACTGGTGAGCTGGAAGCATTGAACTCTGTAAATGTGCAGGGGCCCTCTTCCGGGCTACGGGCTATACAGGTTTGGGAGGTGAAAATAAACAAATTGATTCCCGAAGGTACAGTAGTAAAGAAGGGAGATAGAATTGGAGAACTTGATAAATCTTCGGTAGTTGATAAACTTAGAGCAAGGGAAACTGAGCTTACTAAAGCAGAATCCCAATATACACAAACCATGTTGGATACTGCCCTTAGCCTGCGTAAAGCCAGGGATAATCTGGTTGATTTGGAGTTTGCCGTGGAGGAAAAACGAATCGTTTTAGAGCAATCTCAATTTGAACCGCCAGCAACCATCAAACAGGCAGAAATTGAATTGGAAAAAGCGCAAAGGGCCTTTGAACAGGCCAGCTCAAACTATAAAATTGAAGTAGATCAAGCTAAAGCAAAAATGCAGGAAAAAAGTGCAACCCTTTCTCAGGAACAGGCAAGTGTGGATTTTATGGGAAAATTGCTTGAAGAATTTATTATTCTGGCTCCGGAAGATGGTATGGTCATTTATGCCAGAGACTGGAATGGGAGAAAGAAAAAGGAGGGCTCAACCGTACAAACCTGGAACCCTACAGTGGCCACTTTACCTGATCTTACCAGTATGATTTCCAAAACTTATGTGAATGAAGTGGACATCATGAAAATCCAAAAAGGGCAGATAGTAAAAATTGGACTGGATGCCTTCCCGGATAAGAAAATGACAGGTGAAGTAATAAATGTGGCGAATATGGGTGAACAAAAACCCAATTCCGATGCCAAAGTATTTGAAGTGACCATTAAGGTTAATGAATCGGATACAACTTTGCGTCCGGCAATGACCACCAGTAATATTATTTCCTGTGAAACTATTCCCGAAGCTATTTTCCTTCCTCTAGAATGTCTTCATTCTCAGGGAGATTCCATCTCTTATGTGTATAAAAAGGAAGGGCTCACTGTGGTAAAACAACAGGTAATTGTGGGTAAAACCAATGAAAATGAGGCTATTGTGGAAATGGGTATTAATGAAGGAGACATTTGCCTCTTATCTACTCCGGAAGGAAAAGAAGAAGATGAAGTGAAATTGCTGGACATGGAGGAGACAGATGTTGTGGCCAGAAAAAATGATCTTTAAATTGGGGTATGACCTGTTTTTAGGAGAAATCATTCTCCTAAAAATTCAAATTTGAAATATCCGGCTTCATATTCTTTATAAGTGTAATCAGTATAATTCTGTTTTTTTAGATTTTCACTTTCTATAGATTTGATTGTTACAGCTTGATTTGCCTTAAGCCGGAAAAGTAATTTTTTATAAGTATAGATTTACAATTTTTATTGAATGTCCCTGCCGGCCTTCAACAACTTTTTTAAAACCAAGACAAAATTCCCATAAGCTATGATGGACAGATATTTAGCCAACTTTTCCATTGCCCTTGAAGCGGTAATTGCCAACAAACTCAGGTCCTTTCTTACTGCACTCGGGATTATCTTTGGAGTAGCGGCTGTAATTGCCATGCTGGCTGTGGGGAATGGTGCTCAGCAGGAAATACTGGAACAAATAAAATTGGTTGGGGTAAATAATATTGTAATAGAACCGATTGTAGAACAAAAAGAAGAGGAGGTTGATGAAGGGGATGGTTCAGGGGCTTCAGAAAATAAATTCTCTCCCGGGTTGAACATGCTGGATGTGAATAGTATAACCAATGTTTTGCCCAACGTTCAGCGGATTAGTCCGGAAATTATCAAAGAAACTTTTATTGTAAAAAATGGAATAAGGCGGTCGGCAAAACTTATAGGTGTTTTGCCCGATTATTTTAATATCTACAATTTCGAATTGGCCGATGGAAAAATGTTTAATGACTTTCAGCTGCAAAATGGCTCTCAGGTTTGCATTATTGGCCGAGGTATTCAGACTAAGTTTTTTAGTAAGGAAAACCCCATCGGGAAATATATAAAATGCGGACCGCACTGGTTAAAAATAATCGGGGTGATGGCAGAAAGGCAGGTGTCCTCTTCAAGTTTGGCCAAATTGGGAATCAGAGATTTTAATATGGATGTATATACTCCATTGAAAACGATATTGATGCGTTATGAAAACCGGGCCTTGGTTACAGCCAAAATGGTACAGCAGGCCGCCAGAAATGGAAATAATGATGAGGATCAGGAAAACAAAAAGTCGTATAATTATCATCAGTTGGATAAACTTGTTATCCAGGTGTCTGAAACAGAGCAACTTAATCCTTCAGCAGATGTAATTGTAAGAATGCTGGAAAGGCGGCATTATGGCATGGTGGATTATGAGATTACCATTCCCGAATTATTGCTCAAGCAGCAGCAGCGGACCAACGATATTTTCAATATAGTACTGGGAGCAATTGCCGGAATTTCTCTGGTAGTAGGAGGGATAGGAATTATGAATATCATGCTGGCTTCTGTGCTGGAGAGGATTAAAGAAATTGGCCTTAGAATTTCCCTTGGAGCAAAAAAACTGGACATTGTATTACAATTCTTATTTGAAAGCGTAATGATTAGCCTTTCGGGAGGAATAATTGGAGTGATACTGGGTGTGATTCTCGCCTTAATTATATCCAAGATTGCGGATATCCCCACAATTGTATCCCCCATATCCATTTTCATTTCCTTTGTAGTGGCTGCGGGTGTTGGGCTTATTTTTGGGATTACTCCGGCCAAAAGGGCTGCAGAGCAAGATCCAATTACCTGCTTACGCTATGAGTAATTCAAATTAAGTATCATTTTTTTAATAAGCTGTTAAACCTTCAAAATTCGATTAACAAACATACCACTCATGTTAAAAAAGACATTTTTTTTCATTCTTATTCTTTCACTTCCTGTTTGTTTAAATGCCCAGCAAAATATCTACACCCTACAGGATGTAGTGGCATTGGCACAGGGGAAATCTTTGTGGTCACTTAGAGTTCAAAACCAAAAAGAACAGGTTTTCTGGGCTTATAAAAGTTTCCAGGCTAGGTTTAAACCTCAACTCGGGTTTGACGGAACTTTGCCAGATTTCAATCGAAGTATTGATCCAATTACACAGGATGACGGATCGGAACAATTTAGAAGGAGAACTTTTACATCTGCCGAGTTAGGGTTAGGAATTTCTCAAAGAATTTCCCCTACAGGAGGAACTGTTTTTATGAGATCAGAAATTGGCAGAATCCAGCAATTTGGGGATAATGAATACCTCACTTACCGAGCTAATCCGATCACAGTTGGACTATATCAACCCATTTTTACTTTTAATCAGTTTAAATGGGATAAGAAAATAGAGCCGATTTTATATGAAGAGGCGATGAAAGAATATAATGAGGACATTGAAGGAATTTCATTAAGGGCAAGTGGATTATTTTTCGATTTGTTATTGGCTCAGATTTCTTCGGAGATAGCCAAAAAAAACAGGGCAAATAATGATACCATTTATAAAATTGGATTAGGAAGATATGAATTGGGGAAAATTGCCGAAAATGAATTGCTTCAGTTGGAACTGAACTTAAGAAACTCAGAACAGCAGGTGAGCCAGGAAGGACTTAATGTAGAAACCAGAACTTTGGAACTGAATCAGTTTATTGGCAATAATGAAAATACCAGTGTTTTCCTGATTGAACCTACTGTAATTCCAGAATTTGATATTGATGAGCAAAAGGCGATTGAACAGGCAAAACAAAACCGGCAACAATATCTAAGCTTTAAACGACAACAACTAGAGGCAGAAAGGAATGTGGCAGAAGCTAAGGGGGAAAGTGGATTGAATGTTCAAATCAATGGATCTTTTGGTCTGACAAATACCTCTGAAGAATTTAATTTACTTTATCAGGACCTTCAGGATAGGGAAAATTTGAGTGTTACCTTTCAGATACCAATCATTGACTGGGGAAGGCAAAAGTCGGCCATCAAATCAGCGCTTGCCAACCAGGAATTGATCAAAAACACCGTTGCCCAGGAAGAAATTAATTTCGAACAGGAAATTTATGTACTGGTCAAGCGGTTTCAGATTCTGAAATCTCAATTAGAAGCTGCCATCATAGCTGATGAAATTGGACAGAAAAGATACGACATTGCCCAGCAAAGATACCTGGTGGCTAAAATTAGCATTACAGATTTAAATATCGCCCTGCAGGACAAGGATTCTGCAAAAAGAACCTATCTCAATGCCTTGAGGGATTTCTGGAATGCTTATTATGAAATCAGAATGCTAACGCTTTATGATTTTGAAAAAAATGAGGTGATCAATTATGAGTAATTTCTAGCTGCTTTCCTGTTGAGTTAAGATTTTTTCAGTGAAATCATTAGCCAATTGTTCCAGGTCAATTCCCAGTTGCTCTTTATTTACTGTCAATACCTGATCCACCATTTTTGGGGGAAGGTTATTGGCTCCGTGAAATGCACCTAATATGGCTCCGGTAACAGCTGCAGTAGTATCATTATCTCTGCCATAATTGATAACAAAAGCCAGGGAAGATTCAAAATCAAAATCACAAAACATGATGGCAGTGAGATTAACTAAAAATATTTCGGCAGCATGGAATGGCATATCCTGGTTATTTCCATCCAGGAGTTCAAAGGCTTTCTGCATTCTGGCTACATGTAAGGTATCAAAAGGTTTATTTTTAGGAAAAATAAGCCTGGAAATATCAACCTGGCTTTTATCGAGTTGATTGGCTTCATACACAATACTTTTGGCAATCTGATAATTTCGGAATGCTGACCTGCCCACCAACCGGCTCTTAAAATAATGTTGTGGATCAATATCCCTGACCACATTTAAGATGGCGGGTTTTGATGGATTTTCCCTTAAGGCCTCAGCTACCATTGCTCCGGTTAAGGCACTGATGTCGCGCGCATAACCGATGTCGAAAAGGCAAAGTTTGTATGTCTCGGAATAGGCCAGTTCTGGTTGTGATGGGTAAAAGGCTCCTAATGCCGGGGCATAAAGCATTCCTGCACAGGTCATTTCTCCACCATAGAATTTATTAAGGGCAAAGGCATATCCGTTTAAATCCTTTTCTGCAAAGGGTTTGGCTACCATTGCCCATTCCTGAAGCCAGGCCATTTTTCTGGCATTTACTTCAAAGGGCTCCGGAGAAAAACCATCCGTATTTTTTAAAGATTGAATATCTTTTTGGTATTTGGATAATATAAATTCGGCAAACTGCTGGTCATCCAATGCCCGGCTATTATCTAAAAAGCCATTTTCGGATTCAATCAGAAATTCCATAATCAGCTTTTTCCAGCGGGTATCATCGGTAGTTCCTCCCGCTGGCAAATTATATTCCCAGGTGCCTTCTGCCGAAGGAGCCCGCACCATGGTATCCAACTGATCTACAAATCCATAATTGATTTTAATATTTTCCCGGCTCCACATTTCAGTTGGTGCGCCCATGGCGTCACCAATGGCGGATCCCACCAGCATGCCCAGAATTTTATCATAAAGTGCTTCCTTTTTCAATAAAGGAGGGTTTAGGTGGGTGTTCCCCGAAATTTTTTCAGGTTTTTTTGAAGTTTTTTCGTCAGTTTCCGAAGCGTTGGAACAGGAGATTAAGAATAATCCCAGGAAAAAATAAGTGATGAAACGCATTTGTTTTTAGGTCAGTTTTTAATAAGTCTAACAGCTTCTTTCAAAAGAGCCTCCTTTTCATTTAAAGTCAAATCCAAAGGTAATTGAGCCAGTCCAATTATTCTCCTTAAAATTTCCACACCGGTAAATGACTGACAAAGTTGTGGATCAAAACCAGCCGGCTGGTCGTAATTTTCCAAAACAAAATCAATAGATTCCTGTTCAACCTGTGCCATTTTTAAATGCGCAGTGAAAACACCCAGATCGAACTCAGGCTTCCCAAAATAGCCAAATTCCGGATCTATTATTTTGATCCCTGAAGTAACCCTCAACCAGCTTCCCGGATAGTAATCTCCATGAATCAAGGTATTCCCTTCACCCAGGTAGATATCTCCCAAAGTGGCTATTTTAGCTTTTAAAGCATCATCCTTTTTATATTGCATGGCAATGGCCTGTAGGCCCGGCCGGACAGTATCCAGGTCAAATCCATTCTCTTCCAAATAAGGGAAATAAAAAATATGCTCATGATTTAATTTTTTCATTGGCATATTCCCTGGAAATTCACTTGCTACGTCTCTTTTTATTTGATGAAGCTGATTGATGAAACCTACTAATGTGGCCAGTTCCTCTTCATGAATGGTTTTATCTTTTTGATACAGGTAGGTAAAGTCAGCTCCTTTCCCCAGGTCTTCTAATACCAAAATGTAATCTTCAGATTTATCCAATAAGATTTCCGGAGTGAAATTTCTCAGGGTTTTATTTTGCCTGATGAGTCTGTAAATTTTAGATTCTACATTTATTCGATCAATAGGAGCTGAAATTTGAGGGTATTTTTCCACCCATGGTCTGGATTGCTTGAGAATAAAACTTCGGTGATTGGTGTTTATTCTGGCTACAAAATTCATGTTCCCCTCTCCGGGTTTTTCCATCCCAATTACCTTTTCATCTTTTTCCAAAAACTCCTCCTGCTGTAGGTAATTGGAAATTAATTCAGTATCATCATGCTTTAAATATATTTTATCTGGATATTCCTGTAGAAATTTTTCTTGCTGATTCATGAGTATCTTTATAGTTAATTGCTAAATCAAAATTAAACTAGTATTGATTTGTCACTCGGTCTGGAGTACTAAAGCTTGAAAGAGAGAGATGGTCATTTTTATAAATAAAAAAGTTGCACATCCATTCTCTAGGTAACCTGAAAACGCCTTTGGTTTTAACAAAGTCATTTCCACAAACCAGAAACCTTACGTAAGCGCACTATAGCAGCTTTAAAGACCCAGGTTCACAGAAAATGCCAACCTTACCGGGACAATTATTTCCTGATAACTTAATAGCATGTTTAAATTTTAACTGTTTCGCTGCAAAGGCCCAATTATGAAACCCCACTTCAAAATAAGATTTCCAAATAGCGCTGCTATTCAAAAAAATTCTTTTTTCGTGAGTACCCAAAACTGGACGTTTTCGCTTTAAAACCTAAATTTTAAACACGCTCCAAGCAATAGAGCTTAAATGTTAACCCTTAAATAAAAAATATTCGGCTAAAGTTCAAATTATTTTTGTGGATAAAGAAAACAGTTGATCACATGTTTTCTTTTCTCCAAAACTGGTCATCATATTTTCTTTCAAAAGGAATTGATTTGTGTCTGGTTTTAATAAATTTTAATTGATGCATGGTATTAAATCCACAGGCGGAAATAATTAAATCGGCTAATTCCAACAAATCATTATAAGTTTGAGCCCCTAAATACTTCACTTTATCCTTTAAGTGCTCTGGCAAATTCCCGGAAATTAGCCATATTTTGGGTTCTGATTTTTCGAGTTTGGCCAAATCCATTGCTTCCTGATATAAAACCTCTACTTCCTTTTCAGGTCCTGAATGAAGAATTATCCAATTGTCAGGTTTGGACGCTTCGAATCGTTTTCTCAAATGAGAAGGACTTGTTTTTTCCTGGTAATAAAGATTAAAAAAGCTTGTATTCCTGGAGAGCGATTTGGTCCAGGCCAGTTGATCATTTGATATTTTTTCGCAAATGAAAATCTCTGAAAAAGCAGGGAATGAACCCTTGAACTTAGAAAGATAGAATCTGAATTTTAAAATTCTTGCAAGGTAAAAAAATTTGAGGTCTGTGGAAGGAAAGTCCATCCATTCCCCAATAATTCCTCCGGGAAAAACATCCAGATAAACCGAACCGATATTATGCCTTTTGATCAAATCCAACAACCAGTTTTTCAGTTCATTTTTGTCATAGGCTAATTCCCCGGGGATAATTTCATGATTGTAGTCCTTGAGCAAATCCTTTGCATATCGGGAAGCCGTACAAATGATGACTTCATCCAATTCCATTTCTGTGGTATATAAAAAGGCTTTTGCTCTGGTAATATGTCCCATCCCTCCACCAACTGCATAGTACATAATTTTTTTAGCCATAAGTGGATTAAAAGATACTTTATAAATTTTGCCTAATTAATTTTTAACTTAGCCTTTATTATTGCCAGCTAATTGCTTTTGTAGACCCTAATTTAAAAACAAACAAATGAATCCTATACAACCGAGATTTATTTCCTTTCAAATCTCCTTAAAATTTTCCCTTATTTTGTTTTTTATCGCTTTGGGAATAGAATCAGCTACTGCTCAACAGGTGAAAACCCAATGGGGACCAACTCAGAAAAAAATAAAAAAACACGCCCTCATCAGTGATATTGTGGATAGCAATGAACTGGGTGTATACGCCATTATGGAAGCCGATCCGGGATTTTTTGGTCCTTCAATTTTTTCTTTCTCGTCTCCCAAACCTGCCATGTTACAGCTTTATGATGAGAAAATGATGCTGAAAAAAGCCGTCCCGATTGAAAATAGAATAGGCAATGAGTATTTAATTTTCCTTTTTGCCCAGAGCATGAATGGAAAAATATTTACCTTTTCCAGCCAGTTGAACCAACAGGCCCGAAAAAACTTCCTCTTTGTTCAGGAATTTGACATGGAAACTATGAAAGCTGCTGGTCCACCTGAAAAGATTGCCGAGTCGGGGTTGAGGAACAGGAATAATTTTGGTGAGTTTTCCCATGAACTGTCCAGAGATCGTTCCAAGTTCATGATTTGGAATTCGGAGGTTTATGTAAGAGGGGAAAATGAAAAATTTGCCATTCAGGTTTTTGATGAAAAAATGGAGGAACTATGGCAAAAAAACATCACTATTCCTTATTCGGATAAATTATTTGAAATTGATAATTACAGGGTAGACAATAGAGGAAATGCCTATATCCTTGGGGTAGAATATAAAGGGAAATTGAAGGAAAGAAGGAGGGGGAAGCCAAATTATGAATATAAAATCCTTTCTTATAAGAATAGGGGAGAGGATTTTCAGGAATATACGGTATCTCTTGATGATAAATTTATTACCGACCTAAATTTCAGGATTAATGATGATGGCGACATTATATGTGCAGGATTTTATTCTGATAAAGGAACTACTACCATTAAAGGCACCTGTTTTTTAAGGATTGATGCCGAATCCAAAAAAATTGTAAAGCAAGGTTTTAGCGAATTTGACAATAAGTTTTTGTCGGAATTTATGTCTTATAAAAAAGCCAATAAAGGAGATAAGGAATTATACCGATATAATATTGATCATATTATATTAAGAAGTGATGGCGGAGCCTTATTGGTAGCGGAACAATTTTACGTACGTGTATATACCAGTTACGACCAGAGATCGGGCATGACAGATTATACCTACTATTACTATTACAATGATATTATTGTGCTGAATATCAACCCGGATATGAGTATAGAGTGGGCCACACGGGTGCCAAAAAGGCAAAAAACAGCCAATGATGGTGGCTATTTTTCTTCCTATGTTCATGGCATTCAGGGAGGGAAAATTCATTTTATTTATAACGATAATATCAAAAATATTAAAAATAACCATCCGAATAGTACAGCCTATTTTAATGGAAAAAAATCAGTTGTGGTGCTGGCATCTATCGATAAGGAGGGCCAAATGAAGCGAAGGCTTGTGTCCAGTAACAGAGCAGAAAATATCATTTGCAGGCCCAAAAGCTGTGAACAAATTACCGACAATGAGATTTTGATTTATGGGGAAAAACGAAAGACTTATAAATTGGGAATTGTAGCATTAGATTAACCAAACCAGAAAAAACGCTAAAAAACACTTATGGCAGATTTAAAACTTGCAGTATTAATAGATGGAGATAATATTCCTTCCGCATACGTGAAGGAAATGATGGAAGAAATTGCCAAATACGGCAATCCAACCATTAAAAGAATTTACGGTGACTGGACCAGGCCCAATCTGGGTGGCTGGAAAAATTTATTGTTGGAAAATGCCATTACCCCAATCCAGCAATATGGCTACACTTCAGGAAAGAATGCCACCGATTCAGCTATGATTATCGATGCGATGGATATTCTGTATTCTGAAAAGGTAAATGGGTTTTGTCTGGTTTCCAGCGACAGTGATTTTACCAAGCTGGCCACCAGATTGCGTGAAGCAGGAATGTTGGTTTTGGGCATAGGAGAAAGGAAAACGCCAAATCCCTTTATAGTGGCTTGCGATAAATTTATTTACATAGAAATTTTGAAAAGCCAGTCGGAAGAGGATGATCATGAGGGAAGTACCAAATCAAAGTCCGGTAAAAAAGAAGATGATTTCGATAAGATTACCCAGAAGGAAATCAAACTGATTTCCACCACAATTTCCGATTTGGCAGAGGATGACGGATGGGCATACCTGGGAGATGTAGGTAATCTATTACAAAAAAAGCAACCCAATTTTGATTCCAGAAACTATGGATTCCAAAAATTAACCCCACTGATCAAATCTATCAAAAACTTTGAAATAGAACAAAGAGAAAGCCCCAACGGACGCTTCAAATTAATTTATGTAAGAATTAAAGAAGGGAGGAGGAAGCGGTGAATAGTACGAGTGTGATTAAATTGCTAGTATTGATTGTATGCTCAATCACCTCATTTATATACTGTTTAAGGTTTGGCTTTATTATAACTGCATATGGCCATGGAGGACAGATGTTGGGAATTCCTTTTGCTGTAGGGATGTTATGGTTGACCTTGCTTTACCTTTTATCAAAAAATAAAAAAATTTGGGTAATTTCCTTGTCCTATTTTATGGCGCTTGCAGGTAGTTTTATAACCATTGAAATGATAAGGGCGAAAATGGACGGTTATTTTCAGTTCCTATATTCGGAACCTCCTGGTTGGGCAGAATTAATTTTGCTATTTTGGTTTTTAATAGTTGTAGGTCCAGTAATTATTTATATTTATTTAGTGAGAAAAAAAATGAACCATTAGCTAAATGAATCATCCTCGTTTCCGAACGAGGATGTCTGAGAATTGCGTTTGTAAGGCAATTTAACACACTAGGGCAATATATTCGCCTTCCTCCAAAATCCACGTCATACACAAGGATTATTTTGGTTAGCATCTTGAAAATGGCACATGCATCACGCGTGCTCCAGCTCAAGTGATTTTCTTCTAACCCCTAACCTCTAATCACTAACCCCTAAAACCTACCGTTTCCCTTTTCCGGACTTTTTAGGTGCTCTTTTCTTTGGTTTTTTGTATTTCAATTGCATTTCCTTTTTATGGGATCGCCTTACGTTTACTTTCTTGTTCTTTTCCTTTTTCTCATGAAAAGCCGGATTGGATTCTTCAATCTTAATTTGAATGTTTTTGTTGCCTCCTCCTTTTTTAGGTCTTTCTTCAGGAATCAATTCATTGTTGATTTCCACTTCATCAGGAAAGTCGAGCAAAGGAATTTCATAATCCATTAAAGCTTCTATGGCTTCCTTTTGAGGTTCTTCCATTTCTGTGTAAAACATGATAGTATTTCCGGATTCTTCGGCTCTTCCAGTTCGTCCAATCCTGTGCATATAATTTTCAGGGTAGGAGGGGACATCAAAATTTATGACATGGGAAATTTTATCTAAATCAAGCCCTCTGGCGATTACATCGGTGGCAATCAAAATCCTTTTTTTGCCTTCATCAAATTCTTCAACTGATCTTTCCCTATAATTTTGTGATTTATTGGAATGAATGATACACATAGCAGAAGCAAATTGCTCCTCTAGTTTTTCAAAAAGACGGTCAGCCAGTTTTTTACTGGAAACGAAAACCAGTACTTTATGAAATAGGGCTTTATCTTTGAGTAAATGCGCCAGTAAATTTACTTTGGTATTAAAGTTTTTAACAGGATAAGCCTGTTGAGTGATATTTTCCAAGGGAGTACCACTCACAGCTATGGAAATTTTGGTCGGTGGTGTAAAAAAGCTGTCAATCAATTCATCCACCTCTTCAGTCATGGTGGCGGAAAACATGATATTTTGCCTTTTTTCAGGCATCAGTTCAAAAATATTGGTCAACTGGAACCTGAAACCCAGATCGAGCATCACATCTACTTCATCAATCACCAGTTTTTTGGCGGCTTTCAACTGAACTGCCTGGCTAAGCACCAGGTCATATAATCTGCCCGGAGTGGCAACCAGGATATCAGAACCTTCCGCTACTACCTGTCTTTGGGTATTGATATTTACCCCACCATAAACTCCGAGTACCCTCACGCTCATGTAAGTCGTCAAGCTTTTGATTTGATCTACTACTTGTAAAACCAATTCTCTTGTAGGGACCAGTATGAGAATCCTTGGATGAACCTGTCTGGAAAATTTCAAATCTCTTAAAAGTGGTAGGGCATAGGCAAAAGTTTTTCCTGTACCTGTTTGGGAAATCCCTACAATATCCTTTCCGGAGAGAATAATAGGGTAAGCTTCCTCTTGAATAGGAGTAGGAGTTTCAAATCCAAGATCGGAAATGGCATTTAAAAGAAATTTTGATAAGTTTAATGATGCGAATGAACTCATAACAGGTATTTATTTTGTGCAAAAGTAAGGGATATGAGTTATATTAAATTATCCCATGGATAAGAGTTTATAGCTATTGGATTACAATTAATAAAAATGTTGTATTTTTAATAGAACAACGAGTTATAATAGAAGTGAAAAAAATAAATAATAAAGTGGTAGTAGGTGAGGGATTTAAAATAGAAGTCTTGAACCAATTTGTCTTAAATTATTGCGAAGGCGAAAAAGTTATAGAATTAGGTTTAATGGATACCATGTCTGGAAAGGATAATATTACAGTTATTCCATTTTTCAAACCAAGGTGGGGTTCAGATTATTCTGTTGATTTTCTAAATGATGAAGAAAAAGACATTGTAAAAAATAGAATAAGCAAAGCACTAACTTTGCTGAAAATCAGACATAAATTTGATACAAATGAGGGGCCTAGGATTTAAAGTGGTCCCAATTCGACCTTTACAAAATCGAATCAATATCGTAGGATTTACAATCCACCAAAAAAGCCCTCACGAAATGCAAGGGCTCAATTGGTAAATAATTAAAAGAAGGTGTCTTTTAGGGTAGGGCAAAGGCTACGTAGCTGTCCCCAGATTTGGTACCCATTTTTCCCCCACCACAGGCAATTACCACATATTGTTTGCCATCTGCTTCATATACCGCAGGCGTGGCATAACCACCAGCGGGAAGTTTGTATTTCCATAATTCTTCTCCGGTATCTTTGTCAAATGCCCTGAAATATTCGTCTTTGGATGCCCCGATGAAAATTAAGCCTCCATCTGTAGCCACAGGGCCTCCATAATTTTCTGTTCCGGTTTTGGCAATGCCTTTGTCAGTTAATTCCTCAAATTCTCCTAAAGGTACTTTCCATAAAATTTCGCCTTTATTCAAATCTATGGCATTAAGTGTCCCCCAGGGGGGCTTTACTGCTGGGTAACCGAGGTGATCAAAAAACCTGTTGTAGCCGGTATGTGTATAAGGTAAAGCCGTTTTATTCGATTCCATTCCGAGTTCATGTGCATCAGTTACTTCATCCTCAAGATTTAATAAAAAAGCCAGCAATGCTTCTTTTTGCCCATCTTCCAAATGCCCGAAGGATGGCATAAATCCCTTTCCACTATTTACCAGAGCCAGAATTTCCGCCTTCTTATATTTTTCTCCAATATTTTTCAAAGGAGGGTAAGTCCCAGAAGGGTCTCCCTGCCTTTCCTGTCCGTGGCATATCGCACAATTAACCTGATAAATGCTTGCTCCAGCATCAGCCAAAAGTTCTTTTCCACCATCTTCGCTAACTTTTTTATCCTTCCCAACTTCTACCATAGTGAGAATCCAGGCCATTTCATTGGCATTTACATACATAATTCCCGATTGCTGATCGAATGAAGCTCCTCCCCATTCTCCTCCACCATCAAATCCGGGGTAAATTATAGTGCCTTCCTTACTGGGTGGAACAAACTGCCCATCTGACCTGACATTGGCCAGAATTCCCCTGACATAATCGTGTGATTCCTGACTGATATTGGTAATGTCACCTTCCTTCATTTGCTGTCTGGCAAAAGGAGGGGGTAAAGTTGGAATTGGTTGTGTTGGCCAGGTTTCTTCCCCTTCTAGATCAGATTTTGGGAAAGGTTTTTCCTCTATGGGAAAAAGTGGCTCACCCGTTTCCCTATTGAAAAGAAATACAAATCCTGATTTTGTAATTTGGGCCACTGCGTCAATTTCTTTCCCATTGTGGTTCACCGTGATCAAATTTGGAGGGGCAGGTAAATCTCTGTCCCAAACATCGTGATGGACAGTCTGGTAATGCCATATCCTTTCTCCAGTGGAAGCATTTAAGGCCAGCACACAATTGGCAAAAAGGTTTTCCCCTTTTCTGTTTCCACCATAAAAATCAAAAGCAGCAGATCCTGTTGGGATAAAAACAATTCCCCTTTTTTCATCAAGGCTCATGCCCGACCATGAATTTGCCCCTCCAATACTGTTGTGGGCATCTTCCGGCCAGGTATCAAATCCAAATTCCCCTGGTTTGGGAATAGTATGAAAAGTCCAGGCGACTTCTCCGGTTTTGATATTAAAGGCTCTGATATAACCGGATGCCGCATCAACATTTTCAGAAACTCTGGTTCCAATAATTAATAGATCATTAAAGGCTACTCCTGGGGTGGTAGATACTACATATAAATCTGCGGATCTTCCCCCGAGGTTTTGTTTTAATGAAGTTTGTCCGTCAATACCAAAAGATTTTACCGGCTGGCCGGTATCGGCATTAAGACAATAAAGTACTGGTCCTGAGGTGAAAAGAATTCTTTTGTCATTCCCTTTTTCCCAATAAGTCACTCCGCGATTCACATTCATTCCATAATTCATTTTTTCCCCCTCAGCATTAGCATTGGGATTGAACACCCATTTTTCCTCACCTGTTGCTGCATTAATCGCAAAAACCTTAAGTCTGGGAGAAGTGCCATACATAATGCCATCAATTATAATGGGGTTACACTGGATCTGGGCATGACCATCGGGATCAAGGTCGTTGGTTTTGTATTCCCAGGCCACTTTTAAAGAGGTTACATTTTCTTTATTAATCTGCTTTAGATTAGAGTACTGATTTCTACCTTTATCTCCCTGATAAGCAGGCCATTCGTTTTTGTTTTCCCGGACTGATTCTTCCTCATGGGTTATCGTGGAACAGGCATATATTCCCATTAGAAAAAATAAACATACCGAGTAATTTGTAACAGATAGTAAGTGATTTTTCAATTTCATATCATCTTCTGAAATAATGTTATTAATATGTAAGCAGAAAAAGTGCTGACATCAATTCTCCAAAGAAAATTAATATACAGCACTTTAGTTTAAGTTAGTCATTGCTTGATAATTAGATAATCGCACACTATTGAATTATTCAATATTATATTAGCCAAGTTTAATTGCCTTGGTAATTAACCGTATATTTTACTATTATAGAACAACTTCTTTTTCCCAAACCCTCAAATAGTTTATTAAATCTTTTATTGAAGGGCTTTTTCCGTTCTGAACATAGGCTCCGGAAGTAGCCATTCCCAATATCAGAGTTTCCTCTGTATTGAATCCCTGCAGGATGCCAAAACAAAAACCTGCGTTTAAATTATCTCCTCCACCAGTAGAAATTTTTGGCGCGGCCACCAGGCGACCTTTTAGAGAAATATTGCCATTGCTATCAATACTCAATGCACTTTTAATAGGATGAATCAAAAGCTGATCAAGGTTTAACTTTTCGAAAATATATTTTCCCTGTTCTTCCAGATTAGCATTTGGGTCTGCTGTAACTCCCAAATATTCACTTAAGGCTTTGTAAATCAAATCAGTTTCATTTTCATTCATTCCCAGTATTACTTTTCCAAAAGATTTATACTGACCAATTAGCCGAAGTGCTTCCCCAATTTCATTTATCGTTTTTTTAGACGGATCGGCTAAATCGAAGAAATAAGTTTTGGGCCGTTTTTCCAGATGTGGAAGTACTTCTTCAAATATTCCCTGCCAGATAGCGGTACAATGGAATAAATTACACCAGTCTACAAGTGCCAGCAACTCACTTTCATTAAATATCCGTATAAGTTTTTCCAGCCCTGCTTTCTTTTTCAGGTGTTCCCAATCCAGTTCTTTAAAAGTACTAATTTCAGATAAAATCAGTTTTCCGTCATGGAATTCCAGGGCATTGGTTTCTGCAGGTTTTCCTACAGAAATTAACTGGCTATGCTTGCCAATTGCCTTAAATAGCGGATGGATTTCCGGGTCTCCTAAGGTTCCCATACAAGTTACATCCAGACCAAGACAATCGGCAGCATGGGCCAGAATAGGAGCATTACCGCCTAATTTGGTTTCCTGTGTGGTAATTTCCACCTGACCGCTTTTTCCTGAAGCAGCGGCTATTTTGGCTGAAAAATCTGTAAGTGTTTTATAAAATGCAGTTCTTTCAGGATGCTGGGCTTTTACTGCCCTTTGGATTTTATCGATATAGCCATCAAATCCAATAAAGATCTTTTTGGCTTTTTGCTCATCCTGGTTTTTTTCCAGCTTTCTAATCAGATTTTGAATAAGTGATTTCATTTTCAATTTAATTATAAAGCTGGATTTAGGCCAATTTTGGAAACTATTTCAGGAGGTTGGGCTAAATAACCTCCCCTTTCTCTCCTCCAAAGGGGAAGATTAAATTTCCTCCTCAATTGAGGAGGAAAGGGAGAGGAATAGGTAAAATTGGTTTTGTTCCTACGGATTTAATGAAACTAGTCCATTAATTGATGGCAATAAAACAAAAGAAGTTCATGCCTAAGAAACATTAAATCAACAACCAATAAATCCTGAAAAAGCTACAAAATTAGCGAAATGAGAGGTTGAGAAAAACTCAACCCCAAATCAGCTTTAACTTACCACATCATAAATCTGGACTTTCTCCCAGATATCCGATGATTCTTTAATAAATCTTTTGTGCGCAGGATGCTCCTGATAAGCATCATGAGCGGCTTTATCTTTAAAAGTTACAATTAGGGAAACGGTATAGGAGTTATCTACCACTTCTCTTGGAGTATTAGCCGGAAGCCCTACATGAGAAGCCATAATCTCATCCACTTCATCTAAAAATGAAGTTAAGCTCTTTAAAAAAGCATCATTTTTTTCTTTATTATCAGGCTCTTTAAACCAGAAAAATACATGGTGAATAAAACCACCCGGAATCTTTTTGTTAGGTTTAATTTTAGCCCATGAAGGAAAAGCAAATAATCCTGCTCCGGTTAATAATCCTGTAAATGCGGTAAAAAAAGGTCTTCTTTTCATTGTTTTAATTGAATTAAAAATTTGAAGTGGCAATTTACAAATTCTTAGTAATTTGTCCTTTAATCGATCAAGGAAACCATACTCCTGGACATTTTTGAAAATTAGGGTCTAAAAAATAAATTAATACTTGTTTTTCACTCGCCCTACCCCCCTCCTTTGAGGAGGAAATTTACTTTTTCCCCTTTGGAGGGGATAAAGGGGAGGATTTTAACCGTAAAAATCAGATATGCACAATTGTATACTTGACGGAATATTTTCAATTTAATTAGTTTTTTGTCCTTTAGTCGATCAAGGAAACCTTTTTCTACCCGCAAGAGCCTTTCTTAGTAACCTGAAGTATCTCCGGCTGCGTTGGCTTGTGCTTCCGCATCATAATCGCCAGTGAATCGCTTTTTAGCTTCTTCAATCATGGCGATGGTCGCTGTAGCCCCAACTCTGGTTACTCCTAATTCTTTTACTGCAATTAAATCATCAAGTGTTCTTACCCCTCCGGCAGCTTTTACCTGCACCTCTGGACCAGAATGCTTTCTCATTAATTTTAAATCGGCATGAGTAGCTCCCTGATAAGAATATTTTCCATCATCTCCTTTTACAAAACCATAACCAGTTGAAGTTTTTACAAAGTCGGCTCCAACTTTAGTACAGATTTCGCATAATTTGATTTTGAATTTGTCTTCAGGAAGGAAATCATTTTCAAAAATCACTTTTAGAATTGCACCATGCTTGTGGGTTTCTTCGCAAACGGCTTTCACTTCAGCTTCTATATAATCCCAGTCTTCCTGCAACACTTTTCCGATATTTACCACCATATCAATTTCTACTGCTCCGTCCAGGCAGGCTTGTTTGGTCTCCGCTACCTTGATGGCTACAGTAGAATTTCCTTGTGGAAAACCAATAACAGTACCCACCAAAACATCACTACCTTTCAATTCTTCAACTGCCAGTTTTATTGCATAAGGCTTAATACATACTGATGCCGCATTATACTTTTTAGCAATTTCACACCCTTTTATTAAATCTTCATCCGTCATGGTGGGGTGAAGCAAAGAGTGGTCAATCATTTTTGACAGTTCGGTTACTTTGTCCATTTTAATTGAATTTATATTTAGTTTTAAATAAATGCACTCTGATTCAAAACCGGAAAAGTAGTGATGATGGTGGGCAAATAGTTGTTAGCCAATATATCCCACTTTCCTTTCCGTTTTTATTTCTTTTGGTAATAAAATTGAAAATGCCATTAACGTATTCGATAAGGGGCAATTCCAGTATTCTGTACTGCTCCAATCCGCTCTGGCATCCATATCTATAAATATTTCGTCTTCTTCTTCGCCTCTGGGCCCTACACAAAATCCTCCTACATCTGTGCCCAAAAACCTGCTGTGCGGCATGGGGGTATTATACCCAATTCCCGAAACCAGACAACTGTTTAGCTGATTATTGCCCAGCAGCCAGTAAAGCTGATCCCAGGAAGCCTGAGTCATCTCATTATCTCCCAAAACCTTTCCGGCAAGTGCTAACCCATGCGACCAACTAGTCCAGTGACCGGCAAGGCCATGCGTGATTCTTTGTGGAGAATTTGGAGGCAAATAAAACCTGAATTTTAAACCGTTATCCAAATCTCTGTAAACATCTATTTCGGTTGCAGGTTTGAAATAACAACCCAGAGGAATTATGCCAAATGGGTTGGTTTTCGTGATGTATTGCACATACTTTTCCCAACAGATGAGAATAGATTTTCTGCATTTTTCTACTACAGGATGATCGGGGAAATATTCCATAAACTGCGCCTGCCCGATAATAGGTTGTGCTGAGTGTAGAATTGCCCGGTAAGGATCATCTTTTTTAGCATCCATAAACCAAAATCCGTATTCTTCACTTTGCAGGTCAATTAATTCATCAAGCATCACTGTTACCTCTTCCATAGGGATTTTTCCTGCCAGATGGAACTCTATTCCGGCACATAATCTCCAGGATCTCACCGAGGTCCAGGTATGTAAAGGATCTTCATCCTTTTTAGTTTGGATAAAATCCCACACCCTGAAAGCAGCTTTTATACAGGTTTCAGCCAGTTCAGGATCATAAGCTTTTAAAGCTTTGGCGGCCCTAAGTAAAATGTATGAATTAATATATTGTACAATTGGATTATACTGCACCCTTACCCTTCTTTCATCTCCTGATTGTACTTTGTTATCAGTAAAGTGGTTTTGGGAGTTATCTGCATAACAGCCAGAATGATTCTCATACCACCAGCTCATGCCCGGTTGTTTTCGTCCTTCGCCACCAGCACCCAATTCTTCAAAAATCATCCCTGTATCAGGGTCTTGCATTTTAAGGATGAATTTCACTCCCCAAATGGTTTCTGTGATCAGGTCGTTATCGGTTACGTTTTCCTCCGCAAAGTGATTCCATTTTAATCCCAGTCTTTCGTGAATATCTAAAAAACCAATAGCTGGCAGATTGGTCATAGTCATCCATTTCCTCAAATCTCCTGCATCATTCCAACCTCCTGAAGCATCAATATATTCGCCATTATCTGACCTGATGCCATCATCTGCATTTATAGGTCCTCTCCATTCGTTTTCAAAATTTCCCGATCTCCAGTTGTGAATATGGTCCAGAAAAAGCCTTGGTAATCGGGAAAAGGCACCATCTGTAATTAAAAACTGGTAAGAATGACCTATCCCATCGGGAAGGAAAATTCTAAATAAACCTGGTTGGGTAAAATCTGTAAAATCGCCCTGTAGAAATGTTCCCAAATGATTTTGAACTTTTTTTAGTGGCCCGGTATACACTGTTTGCCAGTTTTCATAGCCACCTAAAGATTCGGCTGTATGAAGACTCATGTTCTGAATGGTGAATTCAGTAGCTTCACAATCCTCTATGGTGACTATCTTCCTGGCATCACACAAAAAGCCTACATGATTTAAGAATACGTTGGGTCTGTTTTTCATATTTCAAATAATTATGTCTGGTATTTAAATTCAGGTGTCCAAGTTAAGTAAAGATAAAATAATAACATCCGTTTTCTACTTGTTCTTTTTGCCCAATAGGTCTTTGTTTTTTTGTTGCCTAACGCTGCTATGCTCCTCAAAAACGCATCTTCTTGGTCAAAAATAATGGCGTATAAATCCGGATTTAATTTTTTCAACTTTACTAAAATAAATACCTATAAATATTCTTAGTCAAAAATCATTTTTTTACTTTAATTCTAGTTTAAGTTTTTGGAATCGCTTTTCTTACAATATTTTTATTCTTAGTTAAAAATACTTCCAATAGAATATTGCTCTGTATTACAGTATAAAGAACTGTATATAAACAAGCCATCTCTATTCGTACGGTACCTCCTGAAAATATGAAGAATCGGACTTTCCTCTTCGGTCTGCAATAAACCGGCTATTTCTTCATCCGCTGCAATTGCCCTGATGTCCTGCTCCAGATTAATCACTTCTATTTGATAATTATTAAGCAAAGTATCGAAAAGGGAATTGTTGATTAAAGGTTTACTTACAAATCTGGGTAAATTCAGGTTTGGAATATAAGTAAATTCTAACATTACCGGGTCCTCATCAACCATCCTTAACCTTTCCAGGCAAATACAGCCTGCAGCTTTTTCTATATCAGTTAATTCATAAAAGAACTGATCATCCCATTTGGTTAAATAAGGCTTTTTCAATTCTTTATTTTTAATAGCATGAGTGGTCTGGCCAACTACTTCGGAAAAACCTTTAAATGAAAGAAGTCCAAGTGTTTGCCTTCTGGAGCTAACTATACTCCCTTTGCCCTTGTGTTTGTAGATATACCCATCCTTCACTAATTCACTTAATGCCTGACGAACCGTAGCTCTATTCAGTTCATGAATAGTACTAAGTTCATTCTCAGAAGGCAACAAATCTCCTTCTTTGTAAACACCCGAAAGTATTTGTTTTTTAATTAGGTGCTGGAGCTTTTTATATTGAGGTAAATCTGACATTTTGTATGAATATGAGCCAAAGGTATATTTTTTATCCTGTATATACAAGTTAATTTATTGAATTTTTAATAATGCCTCTTAATTGTTTCTAAGGCTTGTTTTGAATTTGCTTTTCTTGCACATGAGTATACAAGTGTAAAGGTTTCATTTTGTTGGGGTCTTCCTGCCTATGCTTCTTTGTAAAGCACTTGATTTGGAGATCATCATTTTGGCTAATTCCAATTCCTCTGAGAAATAATTGTTTTCCCGAATAGCGATAAAGGATAAAAAATGGGGATAAACTATATTGAATTTTTCATATTTACTTTTTCCCCATAGCAGATCCTTCCCGGCTGTCTGGCAAAAAGCTTTTTGTTCATTGAACCAGGAAGTCATTTGTTTTAAATTTCTTTGAAAGATTAAGTAATCATTTATAAGTCGATCTTCAAACTCTTTGATGTTCAGTTTAAAGTCTTTGTTTTTCAATTCATCAAAACTCCATCGTCTTATAATATTCCGATATTTGCTAGCGATTACTTCTTTTTTCTTAAGGTATTGAAAAAGTTTGTTTGAATTTTTTCTGAAAATATTATTCATCCTGGAAATATCCTTCTCTCTTGTATTTAATAGGGTTATTAAACTATCTGTTACCGAAATTAAAGATTTGGTTTTAGGGAGAAAACGATGTTCCATCTCCACATTTAAAAGTGAAAATTGGGAATTGATTTCATGAATATGGTGAAGAGATAGAAGTTGAAGGTTTATAATAGAATCGTGATTGAGCTCGCATTCGTATTCAATTCTCTGGATTGAATCATTAAAAATACTGAGTTGTTTGTCATACTCGGAGATTTGTTGTTTCAGTTTATTTAATTGTTGTGGGTTCGGTTTTTTTGGGCCAGACCCTGCATATTTCCAATTTTGAATAAGGTTTTCCAGTTCTTCTGTTTTAATCTGAAACCCATTTGCCCGGTCATTATTTTTGAAAGCTAATCCAATATGGCTTTCTACAATACTGGTGGTACTTTCCAGTCTTGAATTTATCCTTGAAACATTTCTGTTCATATCTCCATAATCCAATAAGTACTCCTTATGTACCCGATTAATTTCATCCAAATGATTTCTGAAAAGTATACTCGCAGAATCAATCTTTACTTTAAGTGCATTTAAAAATTTGATGTCATCAGTAGCTCCTTCCTGAAAGTGAAAGTCACAATATTCAAAGTGTGTCAAAGCCAAATCAAAATGGTTTATAGGATTAAATTCGGATGCCTTATTCCCTTCAATTTGTTTTTGCCTCCACAAAGTCGTATTGTAAAACTTTTCGATTAAATCAGTATAATTAATTGGTGAGAGATGAGCAGTGGAATCAATTTCAAACAATGGATTTACAGGTCGGGGATCTAATGTAAGTTGAAATTCGGGGATATTTGGAATATGCGTTTCATTCAGAATATCTGGAGATGGACAAAAATATTCTTCCGATGGATTTCGAATGAATTTGATTTTCTGTGAAAAGTGGGGCTGCTTAAAAATTTTAGTTTTGATGAAATTTGTTCTGTATTTTAAATCACCACTTCCAAAAGTTGCATCAACTGCATACCACTTTGACTCAATTTTTATGAGATTCCAATAATGGAAGGAATTTATTGCCCGGTATTTATAAGGCATGAAATGAGATTTAGAATAACCTTGTACTTGCAGAGATGGAATTCCGGCAACCTGACACATCTGATGGAAAAGGTTGGAAAATCCTAGCTGGTTGGTTTTTCTCTTTTGAATTACTTTGTGTGGGTCTGAAAAGACTTTTTTTCTCGGGTTTGTACTTAACTTTATATGATGAGTAATCCAATCGTAAATAGCTTTAACCTGTTCCTTTTTATCTGTATGTGGAGTAATTATTTTATGAGTTAATTTACTCACTTTGGTAAGAGCTACTTTTGTTCTGACTTGTGAATAACTTCCTGATATTGAGATAAAAAGAAATATTATCCCGATAATGATAATTTGAAATTTCATTTTTTAAACCAAGTGCTGGATAGAAGAAGCTGTAATTTTGATGCTTATGTTTTTCAACTCATATAAACGGATAAAAAAGACAGCTGCTTTTAATTATTTTTTAATTGATTTTACCTAACTTCTATGGAAAAGCCATGGTTTACAAATGTATCATTTTTTATTTTACATTAATTTATTCCATCTGCAAAAAGGGGAAAATAGGCTACTCAATACTTCATCCAACCTTAAATTATTGGTTTGTAATCAGGTTTAAAATGAAAAAAATATGATGAAATAATATTCCCAAAAGGAAAGTCCAATGGATATTTATAAATGGAAAAAGGGGATTAATAAATAGTTTTAAAAATCTCATCAATTTAACCATTTAGGTAAAGATGATACATTTCCGGTATTTTTTGGCTCATATCTGATAGCTTAGGGAGTTTTGGCTATTTACCTTTGACAAGCATATTAAACCTTTGTAAAAATACTATTCCAGAGGTTGAATTATAACAATACCACAAACTTTCAACAATCCTTTAATTTTCCAAAACTGAACTATGTACAACTCCTTTCCAACGGATAGGAAAGTTAATTGGTGGCTTTTGAAATGAATGTATATTTCAATTCATAAAGGCCACTTCAGTTGTTAAGTTTTATTTTTTGCTTGTAAACCAAAGATTACTAACATTATGATGGCTTTATTTTCTTTTTTTTGGGTAGTCTTTTTTCCTGTCGTGGAAAATTCCTCCGATGTGGATTATTTTTATTTGGATATTATCAGCCTGGATGATAAACCAATTGTGGAAGGGGTAATTAATGGAAAAAAAGCATATTTACTTTTAGATACAGGTTCTGACAGAACGATTGTTCATTTAAAAGATCAGAAAAAGTATGGTTTTGGAATTTTGGAAAAGCACAATCCTAATTTGGAATTTACCGGATTTGGAAACACCCGGGTAAGAATGAAAAATGCCTATAATGTGAAGCTTCACCTGGTAGGGAAGGAAATCGTAACACCCTACGTAACCTATGATATTTCCCCAATTGTAAATTCAACTTTTGAACGTACAAACATAAAAATTAATGGGATTATTGGTGCTGATACCATGAAAACTTATGGCTTTAAAATAGATTACAGCACAAGAAAAGTTCGGATAAGAATGAATTGAAGATAAGATGACCTGATCTTATCATGTTTCCAGTCCGTTAAGTTTTGGTGAATTTTAGTATGATAAACCTTTCATTATTGGAAGGTTTTGTTGTTTTCTGAAATAAAAAACTGATTTAATCCTTATTTAACCAATAATTATTGCGGTGATTAACATTTGTTAACCAAAATTAAAAATAAAATTTAGCATATTTGAGAGTCTTGTAGAACAATTCTAAAATTGCATTTTAACTACGTACAGAACTGTATTTTACTATCCTCATTTTTGGTCAATTCTGAGTTGTGAATTGATGGGGGGAATTCCTATAAGCAAGATAACTGGACTACTATTTTTTAAGACTGTGTTTAACTGATCTATGAATATGAATAACAACTATTATTTTCAACTGGTTTTCACCACCTTGCTTTTTACTACAATAAGCTCCTTTTCCTATTCTTCCATTGAGCATAAAATAAATGCTACCCGAATTGAGGTTGAAAATAATTTTGTGGTAGTGACCGATGAAGGAACAAAAAGTGTTATTGAAGCGGATTATGATTGGATAAAAGATCCAAACGGTGAAGTAGCTGTAAAACTATGGGATGCTGGAGATAAGTTAAAAATGGAATTTCAGGTACCAGAAGATGGAAAATATCTAATAAAAGTACGGTTAAGGTCCGGTGAATCGGGAGATATCAATAGGTATTGGAGAGAAAACGGATATGAATTAAGTGTAAATAATAATGTTTTTAATTTTACAGGAGACCAGAGTAGTATTATTCAATATGGAACCTCATATTGGGGAATAATGAATTCTCCAGAATTAACCTTAAAGGCTACAGATAACAATGAAATTTCTATAGAAGCAAAAGCTTACTGGGCAGGTGTAGATTATATAGAAATAGAAAAAATAGAAGGAAATCCTCCGCCACCCCCTTCTGGTGATAAAATTGAATTTGAAGATCATTTTGTTGCTGTGATTGATGGGGGAGGATATCCTATTGAAGCCGATCCTGAATGGATAAGAGATCCAAATGGGGAAATTGCCGTAAAACTTTGGGATATTGGAGACCAATTAAAGATGACTTTTAATATTCCAAAATCAGGAAAATATAAGTTAAAAGTCCGGTTAAGATCAGGTGAATCAGGATATAAAGACAGGTATTGGACAGAAAATGGTTATGGAATCAGTGTGAATAATACTGGTATCAGTTTTTCAGGAGTTTATAATAGTATAGTTCAATATGGTGAATCTTATTGGGGAATATTGGAGTCAGTCGAATTAAACCTGAATGCTGGCAATAATGAAATTTCCGTAGAAGCAAAAGCCAAATGGGCTGGAGTAGACTACCTGGAAATAGAAGAAGTGGAAGATAATGGTGAAGTGAAAATTACTATAGAGGATGTTCCCAATCAGTCCAGTTTTGTTGGCGATGAAGTGAGTTTGCAGTTAAAGGCGAGTGCTTCTAATGGTGGGGAATTGGTTTATGAATCAGACGATCAAATTAGTGGATTTTTTAATGGATTGGAGCTTAATAAAGAAACCGGATTAATTTCAGGTACAGTTACTAAAATCTACTCTGATCTTTTTTACCCTACAGAAGCAACATTAACTGTAAAAGTCTCTCTAAAGGATAATCCATCAATCTATGAGAATTTTATATTTAATTGGAAAATTGATATTCACCGTGTTCCTTCAACAAGTAAATACGAAATGGAGGACAATTATACTACCTTTAAGGATGTAGGGACAAATGGAAAGGTTGAAATTATTGGCGAGGCCATAAACAATGATGGTAAAGGAAAAGCGGTGGCATTATTTGATGTCGGAGATCGGATTCATTTGGGTTTCAAAATACCAGAGGACGGAAAATACCAATTAATCGTAAGACTACGTGCCGGAGATAAATCCAGCCAAACCAAATACTGGCCTTCAGGTTATTCTTTTAGTATTGATGATGTGGATTTATCTTTTATAGGTAATAATAGTAGTCTTTCAGGGCTTCAGAATAGTTTGGGAGGATCGTATTGGGGTGAAATGGAATCCCCTTTATTAAATCTCAAAGCAGGAGAATATTATGTGGAAATAGAAGCTGAATCTCCGTGGGTGGCTGTGGATTATTTGGAAATTGTGAAAAATGATGGAACTGCTCAGGACTTATATAAGCTACAGCTTCTTTCAGGAGTAAGTTTAGAAAACATCCAGGACGCGAAATGGGTGGATGAAGATAAAGATGGAGACCTTGACCTTTTTTTGGCTAGAGAAAATTCCAATGAAATTGAGTTTTATAGAAATAATAGTGGACATTTTAATCGAAGTATAATAAATCTAAATCTTGAATCAAATTTTTTAGTTTATAATATAAATCTGAGAGATTTTGATAGTGATGGAGATTTAGACTTTCTTATATATGGGTCAGATAATGTTCCAGGTTTCATTACATCTGAAATAAACATATTTCAAAATAATGGAAATGGGACATATGATGAGATTCCTATGTTTCTAAATGTCTATGGTAACTTTGAGTATAATTGGGTAGACAGCGACCAGGATGGAGATTTGGACATCCAAGGGAGAGAACATGAAATCCAATATTCTCAAGATTTTAGACTTCTATATGATAAATCTGAAAATTCCTTTTCTAATTATCCCAAAAGGGGAGTTTCTGGACTAGGCTCATGGACGGATTTGAACAAGGACGGATTAAAGGATTTTTTGCAGCATGGTTATAGATTCGAAAATGGCCCTTTTTATTTTTGGACAAGGCTTTATATGCAAGGTGAATTTGGAATATTTAAAGATTTAAATAAGGGATTTCCTGATAAGCTTTATGGAGAATGGTTTGATTATGATGGAGATGGGGATGTTGATATTAGTTCAACTACTTTTTTTAAAAATAATGGCAATGAAAATTTTAGTAATTCCGGTATAAGGACTCCTGTATATCCAAAAAGTATAAATGGGGTTTCCAATATCCTGACTACATTGGATTTTAATGGGGATGGTCATCTTGATTTTTTTACCAAAGACGGTAAACTCTATATTAACTCATCTGATAAAATAAAATCCAAACCTCAAATTCCTGCTAATTTAAAAGCGAATCCCAATTCACACAGTGTCCTTTTGAGTTGGAATGATGTCAGGAAAGAAGAAGAGGCTTATAACTTATATATTCGAAAAGGAAACGAAACTATATTTACTTCAGAGTCGAATAGAGATACAGGCTATCCTCAAATAACCAAGAATCATTTAAAGTACGAGGATTATAGAAGTGGGCTTAAAGAAAGTGACCCTTTAAGGCCAAAAGGAAATGTAGGTATTGCTCCAATATTCAAGGCACGTGAACTTGCACCCGGAACTTATCATTGGAGTGTACAAACTGTTGGTAGTGGTCAACTGGCTTCAAAATTTGCAAGTGAAGGTTCATTCACCATTAGCAATAAGGACTTTCCATGTAGTATAGATAAAGTAGTGCTTGCAGAAACAAGTTGTTCCAACTTTGGTAATATTCTTCTTCAAACAGTAGAGATCTATTTTACTAACAGACCATTTGGTACTTTGGTAGTGAATAACAAAGAACTCGAAGTTATTTCTAATCCAATGGTCGTAGGTTTTGCTCCTGAGCCAGGCGAACCAATTGACCTTTCTGTTTATTTTAAGGAAAATCCTGAGTGTAAGTATGAAATAGAAGATTTTATCCTGCCTCAAAAATGTGATGATTGTTTTAAAAACAGGGTATTAACAACTCAAAAAGAAGTAGATGAGTTTAATTGCCGAGTGTTGGAAGGTAATTTATATATTGATGGAACTGATATTACTAACCTGGATGCATTGCATATTTTAACTTCTGTAAAAGAGACTCTTTTAATCAAAAATTCCCCAAATCTGGTTTCGATAGAAGGCCTTAAAAATCTAACAGAGGTAGGAAATATGGAAATTCATAGTAATGATCAACTTACTTCATTAAAAGGATTAGAAAATCTTCAGAAAATTACCCAATTGGCAATCAACTTTAATCCTTTATTATCAGATTGTTGTATTCTGGATAAGTTAAAAGATTTTGTTTCTGGTAACCTGATTATAAAGAATAATGCTTTTGGTTGCTATTCATTGGAAAATATACAAAGGGAATGCGGCTTATCCCCAAATTTCTTCCAGGCTGAAGAACATTATCAGGTGTTAAATGATGTGGGTTCGAATGGAACAGTTAAGGAGTTTAATGAACCCATTTACAAAGATGGCTCTGGAAAAGGTGTTAGCATTTTTGATGTTGATGATGAGTTTAAAATTGATTTTAATGTAGAAGAAAATGCTAGTTACCGCTTGGTGGTAAGGTTAAGAGCAGGTGGAGAGGTGACCAATGAGGCTTATTGGCCTAACGGTTATCAGTTTAAACTGGAAGGGAAGGAGGTGAAACTTGTTGGTGATAATACTACCCTTTCTGAATTTAGCTCTTATTATGGTGGTGCGCATTGGGGTGACATGATTTCGGATACCGTAAATCTGGAAGTTGGTGAAACTTATAACTTAGCTATTAAGTCTGCCAAGGCCTATGCTGCGGTTGATTATCTGTTTGTGGAAAAAGTAGGAGGGGTAAGATCAAACAGACCTCCATCGGAGTTGAAATTGAGCCAAAATGAAGTTGGAGAGAATGAAAAAATAAATACAGAAATTGGAGTTTTTTCCGGTAAAGACCCTGATTTTTTTGATCAACTCGAATTTTCCCTGGTAGAAGGAAGTAACGATAATGAAAAATTTGCTATTGATGAAAATAAGTTGATTACCCGGGAAATTTTCGATTTTGAACAAAACCAGAGTTTTACGATCAGGGTGAAAGTTTCTGATAAAAAAGGTGGGGTATTAGCTGAAAACTTTACGATTAATGTAAAAGATGTTTTCGAAAACTCATCGCCTACCGCAGTAGCATTATCGGGCAATACGATTAAGGAAAACCTTCCTATTGGAAGTATAGTTGGCGAGCTAAGCACCATTGATCCTGATACTTTTCAGGTACATCAGTTTGAGATAAGAGGAGGTTTGGATAGTACTAAATTTGTAATTGATAATAATCTGTTGAAAACTAAAACAGTTTTTGATTTTGAGACACAAGAGTTCTTGAAGGTTATTGTTTTAGCAAAAGATGAATATGGGGCTTTTGTAAAACAGGAATTTACAATTCAGGTATTGGACGAAGAAGAAGCTCCTGAAAACCAGCTTCCTACAGATATTTTAATTGACAATTCGGGAATAGAAGAGGAACAGGCTCCGGGAGCATTAATTGGAGTTTTATCAGCTGATGATCCGGATATTGAAGATTCCCATACTTTTGAATTTGCTGATGGAGAAGGAGCCCTTGACAACGATAAATTCCAGATTGAAGGTGACCAATTAAGATCGGCCAAAGTGTTTGATTTTGAAACTCAAAAAACCTTCAGTTTGAGGATTAAGGTAACTGATAACAATGAAGGAGAATTCGAAAAAATCATTATTGTAACTGTAATTGACAAAGAGGAAAGTGTGGAAAATTCCTCACCAACCGATATTTTGCTTTCAAACAATAATATTAAGGAAAACGTACTGCCAGGTTCCAATATTGGGGATTTAACAGGTATTGATACGGATTCCGCAGATGTGCTTTCGTTTGGTCTGGCTCTTAATGGAGAAGGAAGTGAAGATAATGGTAGTTTTATTATTGAAAATGGGCAGCTTAAAAATGCAGTAATTTTCGATTTTGAGGAAAAGAAATCCTATCAGATAAGGATCCAGGTTTCAGATGGAAATGGAGGGAGTTTTGAGAAGGTTTTTTCTATAAATATTGAAGATGTAGAAGAAACAATAGGGAATAATTTACCAACTGATATTCTGATATCAAATATAATTATTAATGAAAATGAAGGTAAAGGCGCTTTTTTAGGGAAGCTTTCCGTGGAGGATTTAGATAGCTTGGATAGTCATCAATTTTCTGTATTGGCTGATTTTGGTGGTGACCAGCTTTTTGAAGCCAAAGGAGACAGCCTTTTTACCAAAATTAATTTCGACTTTGAAGAAAAGGAAAGTCATAAAATCAAAGTGGCTGTAAGTGATGGGAATGGAGGTGTTTTTCATAAAGAATTTGTTATTCTAGTCTCCGATGTGGATGAATCACCAGCAAATCGTAATCCCGATGATATTAAACTCTCCAATGTGAATTTGGTGGAAAATGCGCCTGTGGGCACACTTGTTGGAAAACTAACTAGTTCAGACCCAGATGAATTCGATAATCATACATTTTATCTCATAGAAGGAGAAGGAGATGATGATAATGGCAAGTTTTTCATTATTGGAAATGAAATTTTTTCGGGGGGAATATTTCGCTACACCGAACAAAAGGTCTTTAGCGTAAGGATAGAAGCTCAGGATGGAAATG
This sequence comes from Flexithrix dorotheae DSM 6795, assembly GCF_000379765.1. Taxonomy (GTDB): domain Bacteria; phylum Bacteroidota; class Bacteroidia; order Cytophagales; family Flammeovirgaceae; genus Flexithrix; species Flexithrix dorotheae. The sequence goes on along the minus strand of NZ_KB903465.1, from coordinate 136,476 downwards.
GTGGAAGTTATCAGGAAGCATTTAGTATTTTCTTAACCCAAACTGAAGTAGGTTATAGCATCGGAGGTATTTTATTCCAGAAAAACGGGGAGAGGGTAAAGCATGCGAAAGTGGTGTTGTATCAGGAACAGGAAGATGGAAAATTCCAGAATTTTACTTCTCAGGAAATTGTGGAGAGTGATCTCTATGTTTTCACTGATGTTCCTCAAGGCAGATATTTCATTAAGGCCATACCTGATAAAAAAGTATTTCCAAATCTGCTTGATACATATTTTGGAGATGTGATTATCAGAGCTGATGCTAATAAAGTAACACTTTCCAGTGATAGTCTCAATCAAAATATTATTATCCAGCAGATGGCTGCCGTAGTAGGGGGAAACTCTTCTATAAAAGGAAAAGTGGTGGCTAGTTCTAATTTTTCCGGAGGAAGAATTGTAAGTGGGAATGCAGAAGGAGATCCTTTGCCAAATGTTCGGCTTTATATTCTTCAATTAAATATAAATGAGGTCATTGCCGAGACTTATTCTGATGAAGAAGGGAATTTCGTGTTTGAAGGACTAGCCATCAATGAATACAGGGTATTGGCTGATTACCAGGGTATTCCGCTTGATTTGGGAAGCCTTTCATTAGGTATAGATAAAAGTAATGAAGAAAAGGAAGTGACAGTAATAGTAGGCAACGAGAAAATAATTATTGAAAATAAATCTGTAACCGGGCTTGAAGACGAAATTAGTCTGGAAGGAATTAGTGTTTTTCCTAATCCGGTTAAAAATGAATTTTCGATTTTATTAAAGAATCAAATAAATGGAAGTTACAGTTTAGTGATTTATGATGTACTGGGAAAAATACTTGATCAGCAGGTTTTTGAAAAAAATAGTCAGGACTTTAGAAAAGTTTTAAACCTTGAAAATCTTCAACAGGGATTATATATTCTGACTATAAGTACCGGTACATACAGTTATAAAACCAGAATTATAAAAGAAAATCAGAGCTTTTAAATTCTGGATTTTTTCAAATAGCTTTTTGATGAAGTTAATCCCTTTAAAGAGCGACCTGTTTAAAAAAAAGTGGAATTAACTATTGTTAACAGCTGAGCATTTGTTTTGATTGTATATTACACATTAATATATAATATTGATTTTTACCAAATTAGGCGAATTATTTTTTAACTATCTATTTTTTTGTTAATTTTTAAATCCAGCTTGTTATGGTAAAATACACCCTTTCCTTATTGTTATTGTTGTTAATACAATTTAGTAAATCCTTTGGTTTTTTTCCTGTTCCTAATATTGAAACGAATCAAAGTACAATCTACGAAGCAGAAAATTATTTTAGTGTGGTGACTGATGTAGGTAGCAAAGGAGATATAATTGAATTCCCAGAATCGATTTATGCTGATGGTACAGGAAAAGCAGTGACATTGTTTGATAATGGTGATAGGTTGAAAATAGCTTTTGAAATAGAATCATCCGGAATGATTCAGTTGAAAATAAACTTGAGGTCTGGTTATAACAATGCGCCTGAATCATATTGGCCAAATGGTTACGCTTTTACATTAGATGGTAATTCTGTTAATTTTGTTGGTGATGTAAATAGTATTTCCACTTTTCAGTCCGCCTTTGGAGGATCTTATTGGGGGAATATGGTTTTAAATGGAGTTGAACTTAGTGCTGGAAATCACGAATTAACTATTGAATGTAAAAGCAGTTGGGGGGCTGTTGATTATTTGGAAGTAATTCAAGAAGTTATCCCAAATCAAAAACCTCAAATAAGTCCTTTATCTACTCAGAAGAGATTTATAAGTGAATCGGTTTCCCTACAAGTTGAAGCTATCGATGAAGAAAATGATTCACTTGTTTATGTGGCAATGGGATTACCTGAAGGGTTATGGATAAATGAGAGGACTGGATTAATTTCAGGTGAATTAGAAGCAGATCGCTCAAATTCGTTATATCCAATTACAATTTCGTCAACCATAAAAGTTTACGAGGCTGAAAACCCTGACAATTATGTTGAACGAGAATTAAAGTGGACTTTACTTGTTTATGAAACTCCTCCTTTAGCAAAATATGAGGTGGAGGATTTCTATTACGTAAATCAGGATTTTTTAGGAAATGGTTTAATTACTGTTTTTGAAGATTTATTGGAAAATGGAAAGGTTCGTAAAGTGGTTGGATTCCCTGACAAAAATGACCAAATCCATGTTAACTTTTCAATTCCTGAAGATGGTACTTATGTATTAAATGCACGAGTACGAAGTGGCGATGCTACCGATAGCCAAAGCTTTTGGCATTCTGGATATTCCTTTTTTGTAGATGATGTTAGATTGAATTTTTCTGGAGATAATAATTCAATTTTCCAAGTCAATGATACTTTTGGTGAATCCTACTGGGGTGATCTTAAATCTCCTGTTTTGGAGTTGAAAAAAGGGAATTATTTTTTAGAAGTTAGAGCCGATAAGGCAATGGGTGGGATAGATTTTTTTGAAGTTGAAATTGCTGAAGGAGAATCAGGTTTGTTATATCAAAGTCAGCTTTTACAAGGAATACCAAATTCACCTAATATTTATTTTGCTAAATGGTTGGATTTTGATGATGATGGCGATCTTGATTTAATGGTTGTGGAAGAGTATAGTAATCAAATTAAACTTTACACAAACAATCAAAATAATTTTACAGCTTCTTTAATCCCTTTACCCTATAATGAGGAAGATCAAATCATAAGTTTTGAAGTGCGTGATTTTGATAGTGATGGTGATTTTGATTTTTTACTTTATTCTTTTTTAGGTTATGATACAGAATTAAGGATAATTGAGAATCAGGAAGGAAATTATGTGGAAATGATTCAGAGTTTTGATGTTTATGGTGTATTTAATTTTAAATGGATTGATGTTGATCAGGATGGTGATTTGGAGTTATCAATAGGACGTTATGATATCCAGACCTCTTATGACTTTATTGTGGAATTAAATAAAGCGGATAAAACTCTTTTTGAAAATAATGCGAGAAATGTGAGGGGGGTTGGATCTTGGGCAGATTATAATCAGGATGGTTTGGTTGATTTTTTACACCACGGATATAAATATGATAATGGTGTTTTTAATTATTGGACAAAACTTCTACAACAAAACTCCTCAGGTATTTTTGAAGATATGAATGTAGGTTTACCCGATCAGCTTTATGGCGAGTGGTTTGACTACGATGGTGATGGAGATCTTGACATTAAAGCAGAAACCTACTATGAAAATAATGGTAGTGGGCAATTTTCAGATACAGGTATTCCATCCCCAATTTATCCCAATAATACCTTAAATGGATTAACTAACGTGATTGCCAAAGTGGACTACAATGGAGATGGATTTTTAGATATCTTCACTAAAGATGGGAAGTTATTAATCAATCAGTCTTTTCAATCTAAACCTCTTCCAATTGTACCCACAAATTTAAATGCCCTAGTTGATTCAAGTTCTGCCTTACTCACATGGGACAATGTTAGAAGACCGGAAGAGCATGAATCTTATAATTTGTATGTAAAAAAAGGAGATGAATTAATCTTGTCAGGTGAAGCAAATTTTATTACTGGTTATGGACTAGTTGAAGAAAGTAATGTAGGAATTCATCCTATTTTTAAAGTGACAAATTTAAAGCCTGGGACTTATCAATGGAGTGTTCAAACTAAGGGTTGTGGGAAATTATCATCCAAATTTGCTGCTGAAGGAACATTTGTTATTGAAAATAGTGTTATAGAACCTGCCTCTCAAAAGTATGAAGCGGAGGAGCATTTTATTGTAATAAATAATCAGGGTTCTAAAAGTAATGTTACCGAATTCTCCTCTCCAGTTTATAGCGATGATTCTGGAAGAGCAGTAGCCATTTTTGATAACGGAGACGAATTTAAAATTGATTTTGATGTACCTTCTTCTGGCAATTACACGCTTAAACTAAGAGTAAGATCAGGACATACCCATAATTCAATGGTTTATTGGCCAAATGGTTATTTATTCAAATTAGACAATAATAGTATTTCTTTGAATGGAGATCCTGGTTCTGTTTCTGATTTTAGTAGTCATTTTGGGGGGGCATATTGGGGAGATATGATTTCAGAACCTATTCAAATTTCCGAAGGGAAGCATTCACTTTTTATTAAAGCGAATAGTAGTTGGGGAGCTGTGGATTATTTAATAGTAGAGAGTGAAGTCCATCAATCTGCTGCATCCAGAAATGCTTATGGTTCTTTGGATAAAGTATTGGATAAAGTATTGGATAAAGAAATTTCTTCTGATTTAGAGCAAGTTGGTTTATACCCAAATCCAGCTCAAAATGATTTAAATATATCTTTTAGTTCATCAGTCATGGATGAATATAGTATTAAAATTATAGATTTGACTGGAAAGCTGATGCTATTGACAGAGTTAAATAAAGCAAACATTAATAAAAATTCCAGGACTATCGATATTAGCTCATATAAACCTGGGATGTATTTTGTGGAAATAAATAATGGGCGATCAAAAGTTGTAAAAAAGTTTTTGAAAAAATAATTGCCTAAAAAAAGGCTTCGGAATTTATTCCGAAGCCTTTTTAATTAAAATCTTTAAGGCAAAAAGGAAAAGGGATTATCTTGCTTTCTGGTTAAATTTATCTTCTCTTCTTATTGCTTTAATTTCTGATTTCTCATTACTAAAGGATGCAGTGTATCCTTGTAATTGATTTTCGTTTCTCTTTGTACTGAAAAATTTTGCTGCATCTGAAATAGGTGTAGCACTCCTTCTGTTTGTGGACTTGTAATAGGGCATAATTAATATAACTTTGTTAGGTTTAAAAAATCTATTCCTGTTAGTTATAAGATAGTATTAACTTACTAAGTTTGCCATGATACCTGTCAGTTTTAGTATATGACTTTAATCATTTTCAGTATTTACCCTTGATTAAAACAATGTATGTTTGGGTGAAAAGGAGGTAGTTGGGAGAAGTTGCTTTAAGTTTAATAATACAAAAATAAGAATATGTTTGTTTATATCAAATAATCGAAACAAAATATTGAAAAATATTTAAAAAAGTTGAATGTAATGTGTTATTAACATTTGTTGTGCAGTTTTTTATTCCTGATGCCGTTTTTTCAGTACCTCAATTACTTCATTTAAAGAATATTGTTTTGCCTCAAGCAACACTAAATAGTGGAAAATCAAATCGGCAGCTTCTCCTAAAAACAGGTCTTTATTATCATCTTTTGCTTCTATTACAAGCTCCACCGCTTCTTCTCCAACTTTCTGTGCAATTTTATTCAGCCCCTTTTTGAATAAGCTTGCTGTATAAGACTGTTGATTTGGATTGTTTTTCCTGTCTTTAATTATCTCCACCAGATAATTTAAAAACTCAATATCACTTTGATCTTTTTCCATTTTATTTTCTGCAATTGTTTTGTTTTACTTTCAGCGCTTAAATTCTTGTGGTGATGTTTTTGCCTTTTAAGAAATTTTTTAAATCTGGAATTCCGATTTCCTTAAAATGAAAAATACTGGCTGCTAATGCAGCATCAGCATCATTATTTTTAAAGATTTCTACAAAATGCTCCATATTTCCAGCTCCACCAGAAGCAATTACCGGAATATTTAAGGATTTGGTCAGGGTACCGGTAAGTTCAATGGCAAAACCATTTTTGGTGCCGTCATGATCCATCGAAGTCAATAAAATTTCACCTGCTCCTCTTTCTTCCACTTCATGTGCCCAGGGAATTGTTTTGATAGATGTGGCTTCCCTTCCCCCTTTCACATGCACGATATGTTCTCCATTCACATAGCGGGAATCAATGGCCACCACTACACATTGTGATCCGAATTCATTGGCCAGAATATTGACCAACTCAGGATTGCGCACAGCGGATGAATTAATAGAGATTTTATCGGCTCCTGCATTTAATAAGGCAGAAACATCTTCCTTAGAACTTATTCCTCCGCCAACCGTAAATGGAATGTTGATTTTTTGAGCCACTCTTCTTACCAGTTCTACCAAAGTTTTCCTTTTCTCTACTGTTGCAGTAATATCAAGAAAAACCAGTTCATCGGCTCCCTGTTCACTGTAAATTTGAGCCAGTTCTACAGGATCTCCGGCATCTCTGAGGTCAACAAAATTAATTCCTTTCACGGTTTTCCCATCTTTTATATCCAGACAGGGAATTATTCTTTTTGTGAGCATAATAAGTGCTACCCTTTTAAAGTAGTTTTTGGGAATTGAAGATAATCAATTTAGAATTTACCTGTTTTCCTTCCCTTGTTTCAAATGTTTGGCAAACTTAATAACAATTATTGAATTATGATGAACTGGTTCTGGTTGAAAGATTTTACCAATACAAAAAAATCCATCCATACCTTAATTTTTTAGAGGATAGATTTGTTTTGGTTTTCTTAATTTTACGATTCGGAAATTGGGTAGGATGGAATAGATTTCTTAAATAAAAAAATATGAAAGCTCCTTTATCTGAGCGGGTGAGACCTGTTGATTTGGCTACCTTTATTGGCCAGGAACATTTAGTGGGTAAAAATGGTGTACTTAGAAAGATGGTGGAAAACCAGACACTTGTTTCCATTATTCTCTGGGGACCTCCAGGAGTAGGCAAAACTACTTTGGCCAATATTATTGCCAATCATTTGAAATTGCCTTTTAAAACACTAAGTGCGGTAAGTGCCGGAGTAAAGGATGTGAGAGAAGTGATTAATAATGCTAAAGGGAATGTGAATACAGTTTTGTTTATTGATGAAATTCACCGTTTCAATAAATCTCAACAGGATGCTTTGCTTGGGGCAGTGGAAAAGGGCATCATTACCCTGATTGGTGCAACCACAGAAAATCCTTCCTTCGAAGTAAATTCCGCTTTAATTTCCCGCTGTCAGGTTTACAGGTTAAAATCATTAACTAAAGAAGAACTTATTGGCTTGCTCCATCAGGCGATCGATCAGGATAGTATGATGGCTAAAAAGACCATCCATTTAGAAGAAACGGAAGCTCTTTTAAATCTCTCCGATGGAGATGCCAGAAAGTTGCTGAATCTTTTGGAGTTGGTTGTGGAAGCTTCGGGAGATGATGAAGAGGTTTTTATTACCAATGAATTTGTGATTGATGCAGCCCAACAGCGTACTGTTTTATATGATAAATCCGGTGAGCAACATTATGATATTATTTCTGCATTCATCAAGTCTATTAGGGGAAGTGATCCGAATGCTGCAGTTTATTGGCTGGCAAGGATGATAGAAGGAGGGGAAGATCCTAAATTCATAGCCAGGAGATTATTGATTTTGGCTTCTGAGGATATTGGGAATGCCAACCCAACCGCAATGGTAATGGCTACAAACTGCTTTCAGGCAGTCAGTTTTATTGGTTTTCCGGAGTCCAGAATTATCCTTTCTCAAACCACTACATATCTGGCGGCTTCTCCTAAAAGCAATGCAGCCTACATGGCGATTAACCTGGCACAGCAAAAGGTAAGGGAAAAGGGAAATCTTCCTGTGCCATTATCCCTCAGAAATGCCCCTACAAAACTAATGAAGGCTGAGGGTTATGGAAAAGGTTATAAATATTCCCACAATTATCCGGGAAATTTTGCTTCCCAGGAATTCCTACCCGATGATTTGAAAGGTACCCGATTTTATGACCCGGGAAAAAACCCCAGAGAAGAAGAATTGAGAAAAAGGCTCAAGGCATTATGGAAAGATAAATATGGTTATTAAGTTTAGGTAAATTTACTGATTTACCATACCCTTTTTTACCATAATTTTATGAAATTCACAAGAAAATCCTTTCTGAAAACTCTTGGAGTGGGAGTGGCTTCATTGAGTGTGCCTAATATAGTTTTATCCAATCCAACTGTAAAAGCTGACCATAATCTAAAGTTTGGCCTGGCCTCCTATTCATTTAGAAAATTTAGTTTAGAGGATACGATAAAAATGACCAAAAAGCTAGGTTTGAAACATATTGCCCTCAAAAGCATGCATATGCCTATGGATAGCAGTGCTGAAGAAATTAAAGCAATGGCCAAAAAGGTGAGAGATGCTGGCATTGATCTTTATGGAGGCGGGGTGATTTATATGAAATCAGAACCTGAAGTAAATGATGCTTTTGAATATGCAAAAAATGCAGGATTCAGGGTGATTATAGGTGTGCCTAATCCTGAACTTTTGCCATTAGTAGATAAAAAAGTAAAAGAATATGATATTAAATTGGCGATTCATAACCATGGGCCAGGGGATAAAATTTATCCAAGTCCGGATGATGTTTATGAGAAAGTAAAAGCATTGGATAAAAGAATTGGTCTTTGTATTGACATCGGGCATACTTATAGAATTGGGCAGGACCCGGCAGAGAAAGCAAAAAAATACTTTGACAGATTATATGACATACATTTAAAAGATGTGGATGGCTTGGGTGCTGAAGGAAAAACGCTGGAGCTTGGCAGAGGAATTATGGATATTCCCAAGTTTTTGAAAACCATTAGTAAATTAAATTATCAGGAAATAGTTTCATTAGAATATGAAAAGGATGGTGATGATCCAATGGCGGGTGCTGCAGAATCTATAGGATATGCAAGAGGTATTATGGCTACTTTGTAGACATTAACCCACCATGACATGTCCGTCCGGGTATCGATAAGAATTGGTAATTACTTTGCTGCTGAGGGCAAGGGCAAGGGTTAAGGTTCCTACTCTGCCGATGTACATGGAAATGATGATAACGACCTTTCCCATGGCCGAAAGCCCGGAGGTGATTCCCATACTTAGTCCCACAGTAGCAAAAGCTGAAATTTGCTCAAATACAAGTTGTAAAATTCCAATTCCAGCCGGATTTCCGGATTCGGTAATGGATAAAATAAATACAGCCACCAGATTGTAGGTAGTAGCAAACATAAATACGGAAAAGGCTTTCCTGATTAAGTCATCAGGAATGGTTCTTTTCCCAATTTCAATTCTATCCTGTCCTTTAATATTGGAAATGGCAGACATGGTGAGTACATAAAACGTGGTGCTTTTTATTCCACCACCTGTAGAACCGGGGGCAGCCCCAATGAACATTAAGAATATCACCATGATTATGGTGGGATTTCCTATGGGTAATCCACCGCTTGATCCCCCAAAATTCATAGTATGAAAGCCGGCAGTCCTGGTAGTTACAGATTGAAAGAAGGAAGTACTCAAAGCTTCAATAATAGTTCTGTCTGTCAGTTGATTAAACTCTAAGAACATAAAACCTACCGTGCCCAGTGTCACCAAAATTACAGTAGAATAAACAGCTATTTTGGTACTTAATCTCCATTCCTTATTAGGATTCTTAAATCGTTTTTTTGTTTTGTTGAGCGTAAAAATATCTTCGATGGTACTAAACCCAATACTTCCCAAAATGATTAGAATGGCAATTATAAAATGCAACAAATACATTTTGCGGATATTGATATCACTTTCCCTGGCAAATACTGCAGTGCCTTCACTGATGTCATTGGTAAACAAACCATCACTGAAAAGGCTAAACCCGGCATTGCAAAAGGCCGAAATAGAGTGAAAGATAGAATAAAATATTTTCTGACCTAAAGTATTGAATTTTAATTCATCATCCCAGGCCAGGAAAAGGAAAATAGCCCCAAGAATTTCAATTATCATGGTAATCTGAATAACCCGGGTTAGTAAACCTTTTGCCGAAACCAATGATTCGCTACTCAAATGGTCTTTGATAATGGATTGATGTTTAAGGCCTACTCCTTTGGCCAAAAAAGTGGCGAAGAAGGTCGCAAATGACACAATTCCAATCCCTCCCAACTGAATGAGGAATAATAGGATGATTTGGCCTTTTTGGGTGAAATAAGTTCCTGTATCCACCACGGAAAGTCCGGTTACGCAAGAGGCACTTACAGCCGTAAATAAAGCTTCTAAAAATGGCATACTTCCCTTTCCCTGAGTCATTGCCGGGAGCATGAGCAATAGTGTGCCAAAGAATATCAGGATAATAAAGCTATAAATAAATGTAGAGGCAGGTTTAAGTTGTAAGTCTGATATTCTGGTAGTGATTTTGGTAAGCTCCAAACCGACAAGTATTACCAGATAAATACTCAATATGTGTTCGAAAGTGAGTAATGGATTATAAATCTCAAGTTGATTTACCAGCCAGAGCAAAATTCTAAATCCATCGGAAAGATAATTTACCAACCCATGGATGATAATAATAATATTGAGGTAACCTTCAAACCATGTTTTCTTGAAAAATTTAACCCGGGTAAGGGAAAATAAAAGCCGGGTAGTGTAAACCAGCGCAAAAATCAGAAAACAAATGTCATAGCCCCGAAAAATCGTAAAGGTTTCTTCTGGATCTGGCAAAAAACCAAATCTCAATACCAACAGGAATATGGCAATAATGACATTTAAACCTGAAACCAGTTTTAAAAAGCTTAAAGCGCGCCCTCTTGAATTGTAAAGAATTGAATTTAACTGCTCTTCCAGTTTATACATAAAAAAATCAGCCCTGGCTAAAAAATTATGAGAATCAAATTCCCATTTTTAAGTGATTATAGCTTTATAGAAACTATTTTGGATAATTTCCTGGTTTCTATATATGCTTTTCCAAAACGAGGACCATTAACATATATTGAGGCATGAAGATAATTTTGTTGGAATAGTAGTCAGTTGTTTTTTTCGATTCCGAAATTGTAGTAGTGTTTTTGAGAAAATTGGCGAGAAAGGAGGGGATAAGAAACTAAATTAATTGAGTGGCTTTTACCAAAGGAATGGTAATTCTAAAAACGGTATACTCATGTTCAAAACTTGAAACTGTAATTGTTCCTTTCAACTTTTTCACTGCTTTGTTTACAATATAAAGCCCCAGACCGTACCCTTCTGTTTTGTGTGTGGCCACGGTAAACATTTTAAAAATATCAGAAAGGGCTTCTTTAGGAATGCCTATGCCATTGTCATGAATTTTTATTTCCATGTGTTCGGAATCACTTGTAATATCAATTCCAAGTGAAGGAGGTCTTAAGGTAGAATCTACCTTAAACAGAATTGAATTTTCAAGAATATTCTGGAACATAATTCTAAGCATTCTTTCATCTGCCAAAAACTTGAGATCGGTATTTATCTCCACTCCAAATCTGATGCTTTTGGTATCGTACTTAAGACTTAAAAATGCCCAGACATCCTTTATTAATTCCTCAAAATTTATCTCTCTTTCCTTTTCCTGACCATAATGTACTTCACTGGCCATTACCAGCTTGCTCAACATCATATCCATTTTCTGGATAGTGTAGTTCAACTTATCAAAAATATCCTGCGCTTTTATTTTATCTTCCTCAATTCTAAGGATTTGCATTAAACCATTGATATGAACCAAGGGCCTTCTTAAGGCATGGGAGGATTGGTAAAGAAAGGTGTCAAGTTCATTATTGGTCTTTTGTAACTCAGAAGTTCTTGCTTTTACAGTAGCTTCGAGCCCGTCATTCAACAGCCTTAATTCGGAGTTGGCATTATGAAGCCTTTTTTGAGATTCTTTCAGGTTCTCGTTGATATTGACAATTTCCAGTTGCTTATCGTAAATCTGCTTATTTTGTTCTGAGAGAATTTTATTGGTGGCTTTTTTCTGCTTGTTTATTCTATAAAAGTGAATGATGGCTATAAGAAAAAGAATAATTCCTCCTGCCAGCATTTTGTTTTCCAGGTCTTTTCGCTTGAGCTCGGCATTTTTTCTGGCCTGCTCATTCTTTAAAAACATATTTTCCTGATCACGCTTTTCGGTTTCGTACTTGGTTTCGATCTCCGCAATTTGCTGGGTTTTCTCCAGGTTATAAATGCTGTCTTTATAAGAAGTGAATAATTTGTGGTTTAAATAGGCTTTTTCAAAATCTTCAGTTTTTTCATAAAATAAGGCCAGGTTTCGATAAATGTCCTTTTTTAGAGACAAGTTATCAATATCATTGGCAATGGCTCTTCCTGATTCCAGGTACTCCAAAGCAGATTGAAAATCCCCGACTTTGATATAAAGTTCACCTAAATTGTTATACGTTTCGGCCATATAAAGCATGTTTTTGCTTCCGGCTGCTTTAAATGACTTTAGGCCTTGCTGGAATGTTTGTATGGCTAAGGCATAGTTGTTTTCTTTCAGGTAAATACTTCCAATATCGTTAAGGCAATTTGCAATTTCGCTATATTCCCCAAGTTCGGTAAGAATGGGCAATGCTTTTTTATGGTGTTCCAGAGAAGCTTTTAAATTGTTTTTATAAAAATAAACCAGTCCAATATTGGAGAGAGAAACCGCCTCTAGCTTTCTGATTCCAAGGTCAACAAAAAGGGTATTGGCAGCCTGATAATAATGCAGAGCCTTATCGTATTCACTATGATCCAGGTAAAGATTTCCCAGATTTCCGTTAATGGCGGCCACACCTTTTTTATCTCCCATTTCTTCTTTTACCTTAAGGGCCTGAATAAAATAGTCGATGGCAGTTTCGTATTTCCCAACCCTTCTGTATACAGTACCAAGGTTGTTAAGGGCATCAGCCGTGTTTTTTAAATCATTTTCCTGCTTAGCCAGATCCAGTGCTTTCAGGTAGTAAGATATAGCTTCATCATAGTCAGCCTGATTTTTATAAATCAATCCTATGTTGTTGAAGATTTTACAGATATAGGTTTTATCTTCTATTTCCTGATAAACTTTTAATGACAACAAATATTCCTTTAGGCTGAGCTTCGGATCATTGAGTCTGCCATAAATTTTTCCAAGGATAAAATGGCTATAAGCTAAACCTTTTCGGAAATTGATTTTTGAGGATAAGTCAACTGCTTGTGAAGCCAGTGTCTGAGCCTGATTGATATCAGAGCGATAATAATGTATGGATAGTTCCATCATCGCTTCTATCCTTGCGGAATCTGACTGGTGAGTGTTAATTACATTTTTAAGACTATCTTCCTTTCCGCTCTTCCCAATAGCTGACAGCCCACTGCTTAACATCAGTGTCATAAAAATCATTATGAACGCATTGGGTTTTAACATGTCAGAAAAATGTAAGCCTTTTAAAAAATTGCGGATTCTTTGTGGTCAATTCCTTTTAGGTAATATTTTTTGGCAGTGGAATAGGTTTTAAAGAATCAATGTAAAAAATTAATAGTTAGTATTTAAGTGAAACCAATATATAATATTTTCCTTAAAAATGGAACGCAGGTAATACTGTATTATTCAAAGATTATTTATCATTCACAATATATCCCATTCTTTAAAATTCAAATAGGACAAAAGTTTATACCGAGATTGCTCATGATTGCCTTATAAAACCTGTATCAAGAATAATTCCATTTTTTTCTTTGAAAAACACAATTTTGAATAATTCGGGTTTTTTCTTAAATAAATATTAATATTTATTAACATAAAGTAGATTTTTTTTGATAAAATCAGGAAAATAGATAAGTTGGTGCCATGATTTTTAGATTATTTAATGACTTAACAAGTAAACTTAAAAAGCAGCAGCCCTTGCTTTGGCTTGTTCAGTTGGGAGTGGTTTTCATCATTCTATTTTGTCTAAATGTAGTTGCATTTCAATTTGCAGAAAACGTAAGTTGGGAAGAAGCTTTTTGGCAAAGCTGGCAAACATTTACCACCGTAGGTTATGGCAACAGACCCGCAGAAACTACTTTGGGCAGATGGGTAACTGTGATTTTATGTACCCTTGGTATTGCTATTTTGGGTGCACTGTTCTCTGCCTTTTTCGATTATAAAGTTCATTTATCAGACATTAAAAGATTAGGTTATATGAAAAACCCTTATAAAGATGGTTATGTAATTTTCAATTTTCCAGGAGAAAATCAATTGATCAATTTTGTGAAAGAAATCAGAGATGCAGAAAAGAATGTAGGGGTTTGTGTGGTGGATAGTAGTCTGGAAGAATTACCAAAAGCCATTTCCCTTTTACGGGGTATTCATTTTATAAAAGGGAATCCGTTGAGCCGAGAGACCTATGAAAATGCCGGATTAAAAGAAAATAAGGCCATCATTATTTTCCCCACAGAGCCTAACGTTTCAGATTCTGATGGGGCCACAAAAACCATTGTAGATTTGGTTTCAAAGTTTGTGGAAAATCAGACAAGGGTTTTACATATTCTGGTCGATCCTGCAAATGCCTGGATGTTTGATGATGTGAATTCTACTCAGGTTTTGGAAAGTTTTGAATTATTTGCACTTGTGCAGGAATGCCAGGACAAATATTCGGCTGAAATTATCGAACAATTATTATTAAACTCAAAAGGTTCCAACCCTCAAACTTTATCCCCTGAACTTGTAATTGGCTGGACCTGGAATGAATTCCTGATTGCTTTGATAAAAGCTTCAGCCATGACAGGTATAAAATGTTCGCCATTTGCCATTATTAGAAATGGAGAACCTGAAATTTGCCCTGATTATGAAAGCAAAATCCAGGAAGGTGATTTGCTTTCCCTTATTACCTACAATGATTTCGATTGGAGGCATTTCGAGAAAAAAATGGTAGAATTCAAATGATTTAACTACCTTTTTCTCAGGAAAATATTCCCATTGATAGTTTCCAGCATCACAGGTGTTTTACCGGACTTATAGGTCCCTTTTAGCGGGTAGCCCACTATCGGATGTTCTTTTTTATTGGTAAATTCAATATTCTCCAGATTGGAGTATAATTCTCCGTTGATAGTTTTCATTTCGAAATAAGCTCCTGTTTCAGGATTCCAGTCTAAATCTATGAACCCATTAATTGTTTTTGCGGTAAGGGAATTATCCAGGTTTTTAAGTTCAATATCTCCGTTTATGGTTTTGAGTTGAGTGATGAGTTCCTTAGGGATTTTGAGTTCATAAAGGATTTCACTGATGATAAACTTCTCATTTTTGCCCCAATAATAATTTCTGCCATCTTCTTCCGTATAATTCCTTTTACTCATCCAGTGCTTAAATGATTTGTCTATTTGGGAATAGATTTGGATTTCTTCATTTCCTTCTTCAAAAAACAGATGAAGAGAATCATTCAGGGTGCCTCCATTTAAATCAATAGAAGCTTTAAATTGAATTTCCTTTTTATCCCAGCCAGTGATTTTAATCAAATCCGCCTGATTAAATTGCAGGTTGATGGATTTTTGGTGAGCAACACTAATTGTTCTTTCAACAATTTTTTGGGAAAAGGCATAATGGGCCAGGGTTACCATTAAAATGGTAAGCGTATTTTGTAGTTTCATGATGTAAATGGGTTTTGAGGGGAAGAAAAGGAGAGGGGGTTAAAACCCTCCTGATTTGATTATTTATTTTTTTCTAAGGTAAATATCGTCATTAATGGAGTTGATACTGAGCATTATTCCTCCTCCATTAAGCTTTCCTTCTATCGTATTATTTCCGCCTACATGGGGTATCCCTTTTTTATCTTCAGGATAAGTCAATTCAAAATTGCTGTAAATTTCTCCATTCATCGACCTCATTTTAACCTCAGCTTTAGAGGAAGCGGGCAAAGTTACATCCACAAAGCCATTTACGGATTTAATGGAATTGGGCTTTTCCTGATTTAAGGACAAATAAACAATTTCTATGTCCCCATTAGTCGTATTGGCTACAATTGGCCCGGTGACATCTTTAAACACAATATCTGAGTTTTTGGCGTTTACCTCAACTTCTCCAGCCATTTTATGTACTTCTATGCCATCTCCCTGCCATTGGGTTTCATTTACAACCAGGCGAACATTAGAAGGGATTTTAAAGGTATAATCTATGTCTTCTCTGGAGGCTTTTTCTATTTTCATTTCATCTCCCTCAATGATAAGTGCTAATCCTATTCCGGTATTGTCTACATTAGTGTTATAAAGTGGTTTTAAACCCTCTGCTCTTTTTGGAGGAGCCTTAAATCCTTTTGCAATAATTATCACGTCATTTCCTTCATGTCCTTCTATGATCACTTCGCTATTATTAAGGGCAATTGAAATTTTACTATTGGAAGATTTTCCAGTGAATTTGGTTTTAAACTCCTGTGCATGAAGCCCAACAGCCATACCAATTGCTAATAAAAGAGTGAAGAATATTTTGGCTATTTTATTCATTTTATAATTAGATTTTAAAAGTTGTTTTGTTTGAATTATATTATAATAGTTGCCCAATTCCCTCATTGGCCTTGTTCCTTACGGTTTGGATTACTTCCTGAGTTTCCAGTAAGGTTCTGATTTGGGGAATGGCTCTTTTTTCTTTGGATTTAACCAAAAGGTCGATTATTACCAATTGGATTTCAGGATCTTGTTGCTGTGTTAGCGTTTCAATCAGTGCATTAATTACCAGCGGTTTATCCGTGTAATGGCCGAGTGCTTCACAAGCAGCCAGCCTTACATTATCATTCTGATCTGTATTTAGCGTATGGATTAAGGCATTAATAATCTGATTATCGGCCTCTTCCATTTCATAACTTATATTTACTGCCTGCAACCGGTCACTTGCCGATTCCTGTTTGAGTAATGACAACATCACCAGGGTTTTGGTAGATTCTAATTCCTCCTTTAAAGTGGCAATTTCAGTGGTCTGGATTTCCTCTACCTGAATGTTTTTATCCAGAATATAACCTGCCAGAAAAATGGTGATGGAAGCCGCTATTCTTACTACCAGATTATTTTTCCAAATGCTCCTGGCATTGTTGTAAATTACACTGAATTTCCCCAGATGATTGGCAGATGCCTGTTTTGTTTTTTCTTCTGAAAGCATTTCGTAGAAATGAGTGGAAAGAGAATGGTCAGGAGTGGCTTCCCTGCTATTTTCCAGGCTTTCAAGCACAATCCTTAGCTGATCATATTCTTTGAAAAGCTCCTCATCTTCGGCCAGTAAATGCTGAATCTCTACTTCTTCTTGTGGAGGAAGTTTCCCTTCTATAAAATCCACAAGTTTGTCTTTTAAATTATCATTATCCATAGCTCTAATATTTAAGCTTAGTGTTAATTTTTTGGAATAAGGTTTTCATCAGTTGTTTTCAACCATGAAATACAACCCTTTTAATTTTTTAATTGCCCGGTGAATCTTTACTTTCACCGCCCCTTCAGAGCAATTCAGAATTTTCCCAATTTCATGATATTTCAATTTTTGAAATTTGCTTAGAATTAAAATTTCCCTTTGTTCTTCATCCAGAAGTGTCATGGCTTTATGCAGCGATTTTTCTCTTTCTATTTGTTCCTTATCATCTCCCTGATGGGCAAGATGATCCGAAATGGCCTCCAAATCTGTGTATTTGGAAAACTTCCCCTTTAGTTTTCTGTAATGATCATAATGCACGTTTCTGGCGATCTGATAAATCCAGGATTTAAAGCTTAAGGACTCATTAAATGAAGTCCGGTATTTTATCATTCTTAGGAAAAGATTTTGGGTCATATCCTGGCTTAAATCTCTCTCAAAAGTCATCTTTAGAAAAAAGTTAAACATTTTTCCCTGATACCTTTCGAACAGAATTGCAGCTTTGTCAAGATCTCCCCGACTAACATCTCCCATGACTTTTTCATCAGTCATTTTTTAATCAGATTAAGTTTTTGTAAGTAGGTCATTTGCTCTTTCATTTTAGTTTATTCATCACAAAATGAATGGTGATAAAGCTGGATTTTTATTAGGCTTTGATATGGTTACTACCGAAAATAGTGATGGTTACAACTAAATCTAAAAAAATTATGCACGGTACTATTTTAATTAGAGCAACCCTTTCCCATTACAGCTCAATTAAGGTAAAATTGAATGCATTTAAGTTTTCTCCAAATCCATAACCACCATCAAAAAAATCCGTATAAAGAGGCAAAATAAACCCTGGATAATCTCTACTACTCAATTTTTTTCTGAAGAAAAAATAACTCACGATACTACTATTTTTAACTGAAATTGTTCTTTTGATGAAATTTATTACTACTTGCGCCTCTCTGGTTTTATTAATCCAGTTTCAACTTTATTGCCAGTCAAATCCATTTGAAAAAGAAGATATCTCAGTGCTTCCATTTAGCGGATGGCAAGGCCCTAATGCTGAGGAAATGGAAGAGATAATTACCGAAAGAATCTTAAATCTGATTGTTGCCTCTAAAAAATTTAATGTAATCACAACTGATGATGCGGAATTAAAAGAAATTGCCAAAGAATTGAGACTTCAATTGTCCGGAATGGTGGATGAAGCTACTGCTGTGGAAGTCGGAAAAAGACGGGGCGTAAATAAATTTATTGTAGGCAATTTTGCAGGAAACACTACAGATTATCATCCGGCCTATTATAATGATGAAGGAGAACTGGCACAGCCAGAATATTACTCTACTAAGATAAAAGCCAATATTCGATTATTGGATATAGAAACGGGTGTTTATGTTGAATCTACCGAGGCAACAGCATATGCGGAAGGTAGAAACCCTCAAAGCGCTTCCACGGAAGCTTTAGGAAGATTAGCTTATGAAATTGTAGATAAATTTAAGAAATATTTTTTGATTCAGGCCTACATCAAGGATATCAGAGAGGGCGAAATTATTCTGGACCGGGGTTATGAAATGGGAGTGAAGGAAGGAATGGTGTTTGAGGTCTTCAATTTAAATGCGAATGAAAATCAGAATTTAGAAGGGGATATTGAAATTCATGCAGGGACACCAAAGCTGGGTTTAATAAAAATTACCGAAACTGAAAGTATGTTTGCCAAGGGGCTTGTTTTAGGAAAAAGTAAAATTTCAACTACAGGACTATTGGTAAGGGAAGTTAGGGAAGAAAAGAAAAATGAGGCTACTATTTTGGAAAAATCACTCAATAAAGTGGTAATTGACCGGGGGAGTAATTTTGAAATAAAGGAGGGGCAATATTTTAAAGTGATTAAGGCTAAAAAGGACAGGTTAAATTTGGGGAAAAATAAAGCAGTTGGGCTTATTTATATCGATAAAGTAGAGTTTAATCATGCTGAAGGAAGGGTGCTGGATGGGAGGTATCAGTTTAAAAAGGGGATGTTGGTAAAACATACTTATGGATCACCAATTTTGGTTGGGGGATCGGTTTCTTATGGATTTTCCCACAATCAGAAAACAATTGAACCCAACCAGCCTTCAGGAGATTATACAATTGATAATGGTGAGCCAGGACCACGCACCATTGGAACAGACTATTTAGCAGGGTATAAACCGTTGAGTGGGGGAAGTGTGCTGCATGTGAATATGCAAGTTCGGGATTTACTATCCAATTTTTCCGGGGGGATAGGGTTGGATTTCTATTCTCTGGGGGATGGGGAATTAAAAACCTGGTTGCCGAAAGCCTTTGTAAATTATCATATTCCCCTGGTGCCCGAAATTTTATATTTATCCCCGGGTATAGAACTTGGATATGGCCGACTGAAACAAGACCTGAGTGTAATTAATGAAATAAGTGATCAGGAAAGTGATTATGTACGTGACTGGTCATTTATGGCGGCTGGAAAATTAGAAGCTAACCTAAGAATAAAAAATGTTGTGTTTTTCGGGGAAGTGGCTTACAGAAATTTGCGGTTTAATTCCTGGAAATATGAGGCTCATACTGGAAAACAAAATAAAGAAGGTGAGCCAGAGAAAAAATTTTATAAGGTTCCGGATGAGATTGTTCCTTATCCCGATGTGCGGTTTGGCCCGGTATTTTTTACAGGTGGAATCAGAATTGAAATCCCCTCCAGCCTGAATTAAGATTTGAAAATGCATAGAAAAACCCAAACGGAAAGTTTGTATTCTACTAGCGTTTAGCCCCTCTCAGACTGCTGTGAGGGGTTTGTTTTTACTGATAACCGTGTTGCAGTTTGTTTTTAGCTGGATTTGTTGCTGGTGTGTTGCAAAATAAGTATAATGATTAAATTATTCAAAAAAGAGTTGTTTAATTCAATTTTGTAACAAAATGACTATTATTTGGTATTTTTTACTCATTTTTACGTTATATATTTAGACTTCATGTCACATATGTATCACTAATTAACTGAACCTAAGCCGTTATTTACTATGTCTGTACTATCAAAAAATCAGGTTTTTTACTCCCCAAAATCTTTCTTATCATTCTATAAAATGAATACAAATCTTATAGAAAGTGTAAGAGTAATTCCACCTAAATTAGGACAAAGAGGGTATGGAAAATTTAAAGTGGTAATAAGAACAGATAAGAAAAGATGAGTCAACACAATCAAAAGAGAGGCCAAGGGAACCTTTCTCCTTATGATAACAAACTTTTATTTCAGTTTTTAGAGAATCAAAAAAAACAGATTGAAAATGAAGCTGCAGGATTAAAAATACGAGAAAAAGAGGTTAATAATTCCCATGATTATGCAAAATTTGCTTTAACTAAAAATGTTGAAGATTTTAAGCAATACAGGGAATACGACTATAAGAAAACGAAAATGAAATGGATTTTTACTGGACTCATTTCATTTGGAATTATTGGATTGATTATGTTTTCTCTTTCTTCAGAACACCCAGAATTTGCCATGGAATTTTTGAAAATTCTAGGTACTGCTTTAGTTTCTGGTGGAGGAGGTTATTATTATGGTAAAAGTCAAAGTCAAAGTGATAAAAAATATGAAGTAGAAGAAGTAGAAGAAGTTGATTGATATTTTCTTTTCAAAGTTATTAAAAAAGATACCCCTTCACTATATACTGTGAGGGGGTATCTTTTTTAATAATACTGGTATGAATTTGTTTAACAAATTAATTTCCAATTCTAAAATTCCCGATTCAGAAAAGTTATATATAGTGCTCTGACTCCCACTAACAATAATAGTCCAATCACAAATCTTATTAACTCGCATTTTTTCAACTAACTAAGCTGAGCTGGAGATGGATATACTTGTCTACCTTATAATTATTATTTGTGTTTTCATTATTTTTCTGTCAATGGGAATATTCTATTTTAGAAATTCTTTAAAGAAGATTTTTTTCGATAAAAACAATCGCCAAAAAGAAACGTTGAACAATATAATTGATCAGTTAGATGATGAATTGAAATAATTTTTTAACTTTAAAATGAATAATATGTTTGAACTATTAAATGACCAAATGCTTTCAAGGTTTCCAGAGGAAGTGGACAATGGTGGAGGAGACAAACCTGAGGAGCCTCCAACAGGTAATGAGGATAACAGAAAATGAAAGTAACAAAAACTTTAAAAATTGAATTTGGGATAATCACCTGGTTAGTGGTTATCCTTCTTTTTTATTATCTATTTCTAATCTTTCCAGGGGGGTATGATGGTGAAAAACATTATATATATCCCTTTGCTCCCACAAAATACACCACCTATAAAAACTATGTGTATTTTATTACACTACATTTGGTATTCATTATTAAAGTAGGATTGATATATAACCTTACCACAAGACAATCCAGGCTGAATAGGTTATCTTTAGTCAGCCTATTCCTTTTCTTTTCTCACTTTCTTGTAGCTTATTTAATGTTTGGGAAAATTTTGTGTTGGGATGTTTTTGCATTTATCGATAAACCATTAATGAAGGAAAGTTTTTATTTGTTCCCTTTCTATAATTATCAATGGCCATTAGGATGGTATCTGGTTTTCCTTATGCTACATATTATAGACCTTATGCTAACAGTAGGATTATATTGGGTTGTAAAAAAACAAATATCAAAACCAGCAGCTATGATTGTGATGGCTTTCATAGTGCTGGTTTTACTTAAATTACTTGATTTTATTCTTTATAATGGTCAGACAGGAATGCCTTATAAAGTTGGAGGAATAACCATATGGATAATATATGTCATATTTAATTATATGGATAGGGAGGAAATTGTTAATTCTGATTGACTTCAGCATGTTCTATTAACTCTCTTTTTCTTTTTGTTTCAAGTATTTCAAGAATCCTCTTTTGTTGCTCTATTATTACTTCAAGCCTCTCAACTTTTTGCACAAGAGCAGTATTTTCTTTCTTTAGGAAACGTATTTTGTCTAAGGCTCCAAGGCTGGTTTTAATAACATGATCCAAATCAAAATCTGTTTGATCTGGTTTAAAAAAGTCTAACATTGTGCTGTATTTTAAAAAGTCCAAAAAATGTTAGTATCATAAGCAATGTTTGAGGGCGTGAATATATTCACAATAAATTTAATTGAAATTTAATAATTGTTAACCTTTAATATGAGATATAGAGAACTGCAAATTCGTAAAAAGTATGGATTATCTCAAAATCAGGTATTTAATGGAATACTTGCAGTTTTTGGACTGGGCAGCGAATAATATATTCCAAAACTTTCGAAAGAATTAAAAACAGAACTCCAGAGGAGTCATTAAGGGCGGATTTCTTGGATGTTGTTAAGGCTTTGCAAGAAACATTTGAGGAAGAGAGAAATATAATTGAAATGTTGAGTAAAAAGCAACCGAATTAATTTCGGTTGCTTTTTATCTATTTAATTGTAGCTGAAATTTGCAGTTTCATGAGTTATTTTGCTAACTTCATTTTCATTTTTACCTTGGTATTCAGAGTAATTCCATGAACCATGGTTAATTTTTAACTCTAAAAACATGACTGGCATTTCTGTATTTTTCACCTGATCATCATGGATCAAATTTGACTTTTTATCTGATTTAGCTTTTTCCATTATTTGATAAGTTTTGTGTTTCAGTTGCAGAAAAATTATTTAATTCGGTACTAAAATAGTGTTTGCGTTTAACCCATTTAAATCCTTCATGTTTAGATATCACGGCAATTTCTATTGGTCCACCAACAGTTTGGGCTCCTGGTCTAAATTTAGCAAATTTTATAGCCGTTTCCACTAAATATTCAGCTAAATAAATGACATCCTGGAGGGGCATACCTGGTGTAATCATTGATACCTGGGAACTTTTTTTTAAGAAAGCAACAAATTGATTAGCCTCTTTCTGACCTTTAAACAAACTAATAGTTTTACTAACAAACGTATCTAATTGACTTCCATGGCCTAATATTAATCTAGTTAAAGGTTCGACCTCTCCATTCCATGTTAAACCTGTCTCTTGTGGAGGCCTTACAGCCATTGGTTTAACGTTAAAAGGAAAAATTATTTGATATTCTTCTGGTAAATCTGAATTTGTAGAATACCCTCCAATTACAAATCCAAGGGCAGGTCTTTTATGTACCTCCACATTCTTAAATATTGATTCATATTTGCCATTAATAAAATCTGAGAACTGGTTTGCAATATCTATTAATTTATAATTCTCAGGATCCATTTTGGTTTTTAACTCTTGTCTAAAGTCCTTTGCTAAAGTTGCAATGGAAGCATGACCAATATTACCTAATCCATATGTGATTGCACCAATCGGTAGACCTTTGTATAAATTAAAAATTTTGTTTGCATGTTCATAAACATTAAAAACTCTACCAGAGGGATCTATCATAGTAGTAGCACTATCACTTGCCAATACAACACCCTCATGGATTTTTGCATTAATCGCAATTGTCATTTTATTAAGGTTTAGGATAAAAGTTTAATTTGATTTTCCTACCTCCCCTCATAAGCTTTCACTTTTGCTCTGAGGGAAATTAATTCTTCTCTTTGTAGCTGAATTTCTTTTCTCAATATCAGCAACTCTTTCTCCTGCATATCACTGGCTTTTTTTAAGATATTTATAGTATCCTCCGGAGAGCCTTGTTCTACCTGGTACTCCTTCTTATATTTTTTTAATTCTGATTCTAATTCCTTTTCTCGCTCGAGAGACTTGACATATTTTTTTATTAAATCATTATATTCTGATTCTTTAGATTTTTCTATTTCTGATTTTTCCTTTTGAAAAATTAGTTCTTCAAGAGTAACATTTAGTGCTGTTGCTATTTTCTCTAATTTTTGAATAGAAATATCATTTTGCTTTACATTATGTAATAATGTTGTATATGGAATCCCACTTTTAAGTGCAATTTTTTTCAAGTTCCATCCAACTTTATCCCCCTGATTTTTAAGTAAGTTTTCCAGATTTAACATCAATAGCTCAATATTTGAAATTAACTGTACAATATTTTGTTGTTGTGTTCGATATATTGTATAATTGTAAAACAATGTAAAACAATGTTAAACAAATGTATAGTCAATTGACCAGTGAAGCAATTTCCACGGAGAAAAAAAAAGACAAGCAACTTTTA
Organism: Flexithrix dorotheae DSM 6795; assembly: GCF_000379765.1. Lineage (GTDB taxonomy): Bacteria > Bacteroidota > Bacteroidia > Cytophagales > Flammeovirgaceae > Flexithrix > Flexithrix dorotheae. Next base: position 112,402 of record NZ_KB903465.1, on the reverse strand, counting down.
GGAGTGCATATTGGTGGCAGGATTTCTAAAGACCTGCATGATGATTTATTAGAATTTTGTGATAATGAAGACCGAACCATTTCTGATGCCATCCGGCTAGCACTCAAAGAATTTCTATATCAAAATAAACCAAACCCATAATGAGGACATTAGACGATATCCAAAAAGAAATCTGGCGACTGAACGACATGAAAAAAAGAGTTGGATTATCAGAAGCCACCAAATTAAAAATTGCTAAGGAAATAAAACAGCTAAGAGAAATAATGAGAACCGGTATGAAAAATACCCCAGTTCATCAGGTATATAACAAGCTATAAAATAATGACATCATACGAAATATTCATCTGGATTTACTATATCACATGCGCTTTTATAGCAGGATTTTTAGTGATCAGGCATCAGCGCAAAGACCAAAAGAAATTTGAAAATATCATTCACAATATAAAAAAGATGGGTTATGAAAAACACGAATGACCACCCTGCCTTATTAGAAAAAATGGTGGAGAGGGAAAAAGAACGACAAACTCCTGCAGGCAAAAGGCGCTGGGGATTTAGAAGGAATTACATTTCAAGTTTGAAAAGGAAATACCAGGACAGGAAATAAAAAGGGAGCTGCAGCAACAGCTCCCTTCCAAAGAATAACAATTTAAATCATCTCAATTCAAAATGTTATGGAGACAAATAAAGTCAAAGAATTCTTCATGCGCAAATTCTACAGGTCATATATCATCCCAAAAGACTATTTCGACAGGTTTTTTTCTGTTTTTATAGTGCTTATGATGGTAAGTCTGGTTTGCCAGGCTTATTCAGGATGGAGTGAATATGCGTACTTTTTAAATCAAATAGTGGGGAATAAGCATGTTTATGCTCCTGCCCTGGCACTAATACTTAACATAGTATTTGAAGTGCTTAAAACGGCTGTAATAAGCAAATTCATGACTGAATTCTTAGGACCGGCCACCAGTTTTAATGTATTCTTTCTTTCACTTGGATTAGCCCTTATGGCTGGTTCTGTTTACTTCAGCTACAATGGTGTAACCGATAGAGCCAGAGAGGCAATTGTCATCCCAGAAGATACCAAAACAGCTGAAACTGATCGGGTATTTACATCCTTATTAGCCGAAAAAGAAAAACAGATTTCAGTTATAAAAAAGAAATACACCTGGGAAGGAAATTATTATCTCCCTCCCACTGGAAATAAATATCATACCTCAGCTGAGGTTTCCATGGATACAAAAAAACTGGAGCAGCTGGAGAGCCAGAAAAACAAACTGCATGAGGAATATGCCTCACAAAGGAATTTGAATATTCAGGAGCATGATGAAAACATCAGCCAGTACAAAACCACATTGGCAAGCAAGGTAAAGACTAACAGATACAATGTTATTTTTTCAGAGAGCTTGTACTTAATCTGCATGGTGTTCGGGTTTTATTTTGGGTACAAATCAGCCAATGAATATTTCAATGAAACAGATAAACCAAACGGCAATTTACCAGACCCTGAAGATGATTCGGAAGACCAGCCAGATGATCAGGAAACAACCAGCGAAACACCGGAAATTGGGGCTTTACCCACCCCAATTTTCCAGTTTCCTCAAAATGAGGAATGCAGCCCCACAGCGAGTGGTGTAACAGAATCCGAGAAATTAACAGAGTTTGAGAATAGAATTTGCAAAGCTGATGGATGTGGCAAAACCTTCCAGGTAAACATCAGAAAAGAAGTGTCTGCCAATCCAAAAAAATACTGCAGTACCAAGTGTGCTGAAAAGATGAAAAGAATAAGAAATCAGGAAAATAAAATTAGGGAAAAATGGAAGATTACTTCCAATAGGCTGGAAGATGATGAACGGTCAATTACCTGGAAAAAGACTTTATAGGTAGGTGGTAATTTTTTGGTTAGTGAACGCTAGATTAAACTGCCTGGACTTGCCAGGCAGCTTTCTTACCTACCTCAGAAATTAAACATTACACATTTTTTAATCATGAAAAAACAAACGATATGGTTAATCCTTTTTTCTTTCTGTACAGCATTATTTGCCTACGCTGGATTCAAAGTTCATGGGCTTTATTTCTTTCTATTTGTGCCAAGTTTTTTAATATGGTATGTACTTGCTGCAATGCATTTGGGAGAGTTTTTGAGCAAAAGGAAATACCAGGAATTCAAGAGAGAAAGCGGGCAAAGGGAATTGTTCAAATACTTCGAAAAACTAGAATAGATCCGGATAAAGACCCGGACTACCTGGAGGCTGTACTTCAGTTACACGATAAACTATGTGCACAAAGATCGATTATGGAAAAGAAGGGAGTTCCTTATGACAGGATTCAACCCTTGAATGAGGAAATAGAAGCCTACGAAACGATCCTTTTTGAATTAGTTCCCCCTGACTTCATACAGCAATTAGAGGCTGGAAAGTATTAAAAGGTCCCACTAAAAATTTAAAAATTATGAAAGCAATATTTGGACAAATCAATTTTAGCTATAACTGGAATAGAAAATTAAACTGCAAATATTTTACTACGGTAAGATTGAAATCAGAAAAATACCAGATAGGCAGGGTGTATGATATCAACTACAGCCAAGGCAGCCACCTGGAGAAAATTATGACTGCAGAGATTGAGCGAATTTTTCCATTTTTCTTAAAAGACTGGAAAGATGTTTTTTCCCTGGACACCGGCTATGATCCACTTGATTCCAAAACCCTAATCATGAACATGTACAAGAATAAAGAGATCAATTGGGAGACTCAGATGCTTTATTTTATCATGATGCAGGAGAAAGAAAGAAATCAATTTATCGACCACCAGGATACCCTCCAAAAGGCAATTCCATATCATAAAGTAGGATAATTATGTCACGCAAAAAACCATTTGTAATTACCAAGGCTCACCTTGCTATCATCAAAAAACATGGTGGAAAGCTATTGGATAGAGAAATTGCTGAAATGATTGGGTGTACCAGGGAAACTATCTCCAGGAGAAGGAGAGAATTGGGGATTAAGGGTAAAATTTCAAGATTTCAGAAGGGAGACAAACCATGGAATACTGGAACGAAAGGAATAATGAAAGCTAATTCAGGAAGCTTTAAAAAAGGACACTTACCACATAATACAAAAACTGATGGTGATATTTCTGTGAGGAAGGAATCTGGTACAGATATACATTATAAGTATATCCGGGTTTCCCTGGGAAAATGGGAACTATATCACAGGTATTTGTGGGAGAGGGAACACGGTCCTATACCAGAGAATATGATTCTCACTTTCAAAAATGGGGATCAGATGGATTGCAGGATTGAAAACCTGGAATTGATTTCCCTGGAAGATAATATAAAAAGGAATTCCGGAACACTCAATTTACCTGATTCATTTGTTGCTCACCTCCTTTCAAGGAAAAGCAAAGGACTTAAACAAAAACTCCTGGATAACCCTGACATTTTAGACCTGGCCAGGACAAAAATATTATTAGAAAGAGAAATTAAATCACAAAAAAATCATGGAAAAAATAGCTAACACCCTATTGTCATATATGAATAAAGAATGGCTCTATGGAGCGAAAAACTATGTTTTTGACCGTTTTAGAATTTCTGATGATGATGAAATGGTTTTCATAGTAACCAACCATAAAACCTTCGAAATACCTGCAGATAAAATTGATACTTTTTTAGACAGTTTGTTGCCTGTTGGTGGGGAAGATAAACAGGAAAAACTTGCAGAAATTAAAGAAGAAATTAAACCGGTAAGGGTAACCATCCAACAACCCAATTCAATTATGGGAGACCTTAAAACGATTCTCCTGGAAGACATAAAAAAAGTTAGGGAGGACAGTAACTACATACCACAAGCCAAAGCAGTAACCAATAATGTGAATACCATAATCAATGCATTGAAAGTGGAATTAGAATATGCAAAAGAGGTGAAAAACTTATAAGTGACTGAACGATGAACAAGAAAATTGATACTACTGATCACACCTGGCAAACCAACAAAATTGAACCAAACGCCTACTATCAAAAAAGGATAAAGGAGCTGAAGATTAAGGAGGAAAAACATAATTTTTTATGCACTCCCAGTTATCGTGGAAAGTACGGAAAAAGTGAAATTGCCAATTACCACAATTACAATTTCTTTCAACCCTGTGAAAGCGGTATTCAAATTAACTATTTTCAGCCATTGGGCTATCCATATACCTGGCTCCCTCCAGGAGCGAAATGGCATAAGTCATTCACCAGGATAAGACTGGAGAAACCCAATGTGATTAAGAAGGGAGATAAAACTGATACCCAAAAATACTACCAGCCAAAAGGATCTGGCCAGCAACCATTTTTTACTCCCAGGATCATTGAGGCTTTCCGGGAAGAAAAAGAAATCGATACCCTTTTTTTTACTGAAGGAGAATTCAAAGCTTTTAAAGGAGACATGGCAGGTTTGCATATTATTGGCCTGCCTTCCATTCATGGGTTCTATGGAGCTGAAACCAGGGGAATGCTTCATGAGGATATCCAGGAAGTAATTATAAAATGTAGGGTTAAAAAAGTACTTTTTATTACTGATGCAGATACCCTAACCATCACATATGATAAAAAGAAGGATCTCTATAAACGGCAATTTGCTTTTTATACCGCCATCAAAAACTGGAGAGAAAGTCTGCAGCTCCTGTTGGATGATAACAGTACCTGTCTGGAGCAGATCTATTTCTCCCACATCAAAACCAAATACAAGGATTCGGCAAAAGGCCTGGACGATCTTTTACTGGCCTTCCCTGAATATGTAAAGGATATCCTGGAAGATCTTAACCAATTCCAGTTTGCCAAAAAGTATTTCAGTGGGCAAAATATCACAGATCCCAGGAATAAACTATATGGCTATTTTGGCCTGAGCAATGAAACAGAATTTTACAATCTGTATAGAGAATTCATTGGAAATCGGGAATTCCTTTTTAAGAGCAGGAGATATGAGTGGAATGGTGAAAGTGTGAAATATGTAAAGCATGAAGATGCTGATAAGTATATGAGAATTGCATCAGACTGGTATAAAACAATCGCTGCACCCAATAAAAATGATGAACTGGAAGAATCAATTGAGCCATGGAAAATAGGGGAAATTCAGAGAGACTATAAAAGGTTTCCAGATTTCATTGACCAGATTCCAAAGTATGATGCCTTTTGCAATGTGCCCAACTGGAATGGAGAGTATAGAAGAGTACACAATAATTGTTACAATTTAACCAACCCTTTACCCCACATACCTATGGAAGGAACAATAGAAAATTCGAAGAAATTTTTCAAACACATTTTTGGTGGAAAATCAGATTTTGATAACCCAATACTGGGAGATCAGTTTACAGTGGCCCTTGATTATATGTCCATCCTTTTACAAAAACCAAAAAGAATGTTGCCAGTACCCATTTTAGTTTCCAAAGAACAGGGAACTGGAAAGTCCACTTTTTTCAAGTGGGTACAACAAATGTTTGGAGGAGAAAATGTGGCCATTCTCAATAATGAGCTTTTTAAAATGAAGTTCAATGCCCACTACATTACCAAGTTTATCATTGCCATAGATGAAGGCTTTTTGGACCTGGATAAAAAAACAGAAAAAGAAAGGTTGAAACAATTGGCCACGGCTGATACCCAATACCTGGAAAACAAGGGGGTAAACCTGAAAAAATTCCCTTACTATGGGAAGCTGATGATTGGTTCCAATGATGCTGATAAGGTAATGAAAATTGAGGAAGAAGATTCCAGGTGGTTTGTGGTGAAGGTGAGTAAAATTGAGGATAAGGATAAAGATCCTCACCTGGAGAAAAAACTGAATGATGAAATTCCAGCCTGGATCCATTTTTTAAAGACCAGGGAAATTTTCCATCCAGATGAAGATAGATTGTGGTTCTATAAAGAAAGATTCATAACCGATCAATTCAGATTGATTCTGGAGAAAACCAAAAACAGATTTGAGAAGGTAATTGAGGATTATATCAAAGAGCTTTTCCTTACCTACAAAATGAAAGAGATTCTTATGCCCAGAGACTACCTGATTAACAAATTAAATGAATCAGCAAAATATAAGATAGATGCTTTCGAACTGAAAGAATATCTGAAGGATAAGAAAAAACTTACTCCTGAGAAAAAGAGCATGAGGAGCCAGATTCCAATTGGCTTTAAGGAAGACACTTTCGAAGTTGAATACTACAGAAAAACCTGTAAACCTTATCGATTAAAACCAGAAGACTGGCTGAATGATGAAGAGATGATTGAATATTTGCTGGAAGATGATAAGGATACTGGTAAGGATGGAATGCCTTTTTAATTTTTTAAGAGTTGAAAAATATGATAAATAATAAAACCCTTGTTTAACAATGAACAATTTCAATTATAAAATGGCTAGAAATGCAGCCATAAAGTATGTAAAGGAAAGGTTATTAAAGCCTAATGGGTATTTCAACTTTTACATTGTAATTGTTGGAGAAGATAAAAATCATGGACCAGAAACTATCTATACTGATGTTTTACCTATAGATGATCAATTAATAACAGATACAAAAACAGCAATTAATATTTTTCACGCAAAGTGCAATCCCGAAAAAGAATTTTTGGTTAAAGTAAAATTTAATTCAGAAACCAAAAATCTAATACCTGAAATTTTACACATACCAAGAAAATTTTAATTTTTTACTATAAACTTTAATTTACCATGGAAGAAAATCAAATCAAGTTTGAGAGCTGGGCCTTAGTAGAGCTATTTGGACATAACCAGTTAGCTGGAAAAGTTACCACTGAAACAATTGCCGGACAGGAATTCATCCGGATTGATGTACCCAAAACTGAAAGCTGTCCGGAGTTTACTAAATATCATCTCCCTAGTGCCATTTACGGAATAACTCCGGTAAATGAAGAATATGCCACTAAAATGGCAAATAAGATAAATGCCCAACCTATAAATGATTATAAGCATAATGAAGTCATTCAACAAATCATTAAGGAAAAGCTAAGTACTCTTAATCTTCAAATTCAGTAAAGACTTAATTATATTTTTAACTTTAACTATAAATAAAATGTTTGAACAACCAGGTTGCATGGGTGAAAGCCTAAATGAAAATCCTTTTGAAGGATTACTTAATAAAATTTCATCGATAAAAGATGAATTTAGGAATACTGAGGCCAAAAATGATTTGGCTAAATACAAAGCTGCAAAGGAACTAATTAAAAATGAGGATATTGTTTGTGAAGTATTAATAGCTGGATTAAAAGTAAGGATACAACCGAATATTTTTGATATAAAAGCCTTGATTGAAGGACATATTTATCAAACTCAAAGATTTATTGAGGGAAATGAAAGTTCATGGAAATCAGTAAGTGAAGTCCATTAACTAGATTAATCGAAACTTAAACACCAAATTTAAAAGCCTTGGCATTTGCCAGGGCTTTTGTCAATGCTTATCGACTAAAAATTCAGATTTAAAAGAAATAGCAAAAAAATGAAATATCATGATTACTTTAATTACAGGAAAACGATCTAGTGGAAAAACCAGGAAAGCTAAAGAATTAACTAAAGAGAAAGAAACGGTCTGGCTTTCTGAAGATTTACTTATAAGTCCATTTTCCTATTATATGATTAATTCCAAAACGGAATTCATTGTAATTGATGACTTGAAAAATAAAGAGGCTGTTCTGATGCTTTTAAGTTCTGAAAAAATAAGAATTGAAAGGAGAGGTAAGGATGCTGAATTAATTAAGACTCCAAATATTATCATTATTTCAGAAACACTAGATGAAAATGATTTTCTAAAAATGGATCTAAATATTATTAAGTGCATCATATAAAGCTCTCCTAATAACTACATTAAACACTAAATTTAGAAGCCTTGGCATTTGCCAGGGTTTTTTTTATTAGAAAAATACAATAACTGCAAAACCAGTTTAATGCCTGATCTTTGATATCTATTTTTCCTAATTTATATCCTCAATAAAAAAACGGTTACAACGGTTACAACGGTTACAACAATTTATATCTAACTGATAATAAAATAGTTACAGTGTAACTTATTTGTAACTTTTTAAAATAAAATGGTTACAACGGTTACAAAATGAAGGCAAAAAAAAATAGTTGTAACTTTTTTCAAAAATGGTTACAAAAACGGTTACAAAATTTCAGGTCCACAACCGTATATAAATCAGCAACTTATAACGGATTTTTATAGGTGTAACCATTGTAACCTTTTTTTAAAAATTGCTCTGGAAAAAGTAGGTCTGAATTTTTGAGCTGAAACATTAGTGCAAATATTCAGCTTTCAGGGTGGGGCACTGAATTAGATAAGTACAATTATACTAAAAAAATCCACTATAGGACATTTTTTTTCTTTGTGAACATAATTGACCTGCTTAATTTTATAATATTCTTTCAAAACAGCAGCAAACAGCAGCAAAATTATGACTATCAGAGTTCCTGTTTATTCCTACATTTTAGGAATATTAGCTTCATACTATGATTTAGTTCATGAGGCAGGTTCTTATCTGTTAAACCTTAAAAGAACAGATGATCTTTTTTATCCCTGCTTACATGCTTACGGTAAGCTCAATTCCTCACCATTTTCCAACCCTATAGAGATGATAAATGTGAATCTCCAGGGGTGTACAGACACTGAAACTGGCTCGGTTGAATATGCCATAGGGCATGCTATAAATAAAAGTATGCATGTTGCCCTAATGAGAGAGATCGAAGTGACCAGCGCATGTTTAGGTATTTCCGAGCTTGCAGCAATGAGGATGGTTATTGATAAATACAATATCCCAGAAGAAATGTATGCCTATGAAAGCATGCATAAGTCTTTTATAAGACTGAAAAGGAAAAGGTTTCCAGGTAAACAAAGGAGGAGATATACCACAGGATTTAAAAAGAAGATTGCATTTGAGGTGCAATCAGGAAGGCTTACATACCGTAGAGCAAAATTGAAATATAAAATTAATTCAGATCATACCATTAGAAGATGGATTAAAAAATTCCCAATTAAATAGTCCTGAAATTTTGCCCAGCTTCATATTTCCTTTGAAGTATGATCGATTATGGTTTTATAGAGGAATTTCCAGAGGAATGTGTGAAGAACCTTTCCGGAGTGCAGGATCTCTGGCTCATGGAAAATGAGTATTTGCAAGGCTATACTGATAATAAAGGGGTAGTTACTGATCTAAGAATTAATGAGGATGGTAATTATAAGCATATCCCAATTGTAAAAGGTAATTGTTTTGCAAATGAAAACTCACAAGAAAGCCCACATGGAGATATAATTGATTTTAGTCTCAAATTTTCTCTTTCAAAAGACTCCGATTTCAAAAGACGATTTAGCAATAAAATATTAGGGAGGCAGGTATCAGTGGTGTACCTGAACAGAAACGGCCAATACAGGTTTATGCCCAAGGTTAAATGCCTCCCTGCTCAAAAAACAGATCAAAAAGGTGGAAGGAATTCATTTGATTTCAACCTGATAAAAAGGTCCTCCAGTTTTGCATTTCAGTTACCCAATGGGATTGATAATGTGATCCCTGTGAACAAGGCAGATTTTGACCCTGCAGATTTTTATTTCCAAGACTTTTATACCGCTTAATATGGCAAAATTTTCAGTAAGCAAGCTCCATTCTCAACTCCTACAATTTTTCCCTGATCTAAAGCCAATTAAGGCACTGGATTTAAGGAATTACTTTTCAGGGTTATTAGACAGTTACCTTCCCATTTTCCAGTTCAGGACAGTGAAAAATAACCTGGAGGCCACCGATGAATTGGCCATTGGAGATGCCAATAAAATCTCCTTTTTAGAACTTCAGAAAAACATGGGCAAACTGGTGGCCAAAACTGGGTCAAGTTATGACATAACAAACGAAGATCATGGTAAAATCTTTTATAGTGGTGGGAATGATGATTTAACAGTGTCTGTTCCAGGAACCGTCCCAATTGGATTTGAGTTCGGAGTATTGCGAAAGAATGGAGATGATAATATAATTACTGTAGGAGGCAGTAGTTATGGATTTAGTGGATTGTATTCTAGTTTTAAATACGTAAAAAATATAGCATTACCTGGAACTCATTTTTTGTATATTAAAAAGACTGAGGATGGTATATTGCTAATCACTAAAAAATCCGGAATTTGGAATGGGAGTTTTGGATCACTAGATAAGTTTTACCCGGTTATTACAGATGGAAAAAAAGGTGGGGCTATAGTAACAACGGTAAACAGTGATATCACAAAGGATTTTGGAGCAGATTTCGATAATTATCAAATGGGATTTGATCGGTTATATGAAATCGTTGCAAATAATAGTTTTTCCCTGAGTAATGCCGGCCTGGTTTGGACTGGAGCAATAGGAAGAGCTATTGTGAGGGGTAATGAAGCTGGAGGGATCACAGTAACCTTAACCGGACTAAGAGCAAAAGGAATAGAAGAAACACATGATATTGCAGAGGATGAGGTGTTTTATTTCGAAGCAATACGGGCTAAACAAAATGATGATATTTTCTGGGTAAAAGCAGGAGAGAGTAGCTCTGGAAGTGGTGGAGGATTTGCTGAAGATGTAAACAGGACAGGAGCAGCTGTAGTTTTAGATGCAAATGCAATATACAATGATCCGGATGATCCCAATACAGCTGTGGCCTTATCTTTTTCAACAGTTGGAGCTAAAAACGGAATCACTGGAGTATTTTACTGGCAGGGTAATGACTGGCCAGAAATTACTATAAATGATAGTACGAAAGTGGTAATAAAACCATTTACATTTGCAGCTGGAGCAGTTTATGAAATACATTATTGGTTCAGAAAGTTATCTGGTAAAAACAGACTCACTTTAATACCAGAAGCATTAAATGCTCCTCCACAGGCTCAAAATGTAGGATTAACAGGAGATGCACAGGTAGGAAAAACCATAACCATAAATGCCAGTTATTTTGATCCTGATGGAGATGTGGAAAGTTCACGTGATTACAGGTTCGTTGTGGCAGATGATGATAATGGAACAAATGAGGCAATTATTCCTGGTGAATCGGGACAAAATTATACTATTGATGGAGCGTATTTAGGTATGGTAATCGCTCCAGAAGTCAGAATGAATGCAGCGACAGGTGCAACCCCTGGGGAATGGGTGAGGGGACCATGGTCGAGTGTTATTACAGCTGCCTCTCAAATCATTAAACCCGATCCAGGAGATTATACAGTCACGGAAGTGGGTAGCAATGCAGTTATATTAAGTTTTGGACTGCAAACAGGTGACACCATGGTCAGGTTTGGGGATAATGGGGATAAAATTGCTTTTGATTTCAATATAGCTGCTTTAGGCAATTTCAAGATTTTTGCACGTGTCAGGTCAGGGAATACTTCAGAAGCACAATATGAAAATAATTACATACTCAAAATTGATGGAGTGGTTAGAGCTCACACCCTTAACCTGCAAAAGGGAATCATCAATAGTAATGATTTAGGTAGTTCATATTTTGGCTGGTTAGAAATCACCTCATTGGTAAATTTATCAGCAGGAAACCACACTTTTGAAATTGAAGGAAAGGTCACTTATGCAATGTTCGATAAGCTTGAAATCACCCCACAATAATGAATAGAAGATATATTTCAGCTCTTATAAATTATAGAACTAAAAACCAGAATACTGGAAACCCACCTCCACCTCCTCCAGGCACGGCAAATGGTAACCTTTTCTCAGTTGAAGATTTAGAAAAGTGGAAGTACAGGATGGAGAATGGGATTTATATGAACTGGGGAGATCAGGGGGCAAATTCTCCAGGAGAAGGTCAGCAGACTATTGTTAATAATGCGAATCTTTTTATAAGTCAAAAGCCGGATGTTTATCCAGGTCCACTTAAATCTGACAAAAATGGAGGTGAGGGAAATCCCAATTGGAATGGAGATAATTACAGTAATATCATCCCTTTTGCAAACGATGCACATTTAGACTATGGATCTACTTTGCACAATGGAGGGGGAGCTTACTCCATGGAATATTTAATTGCTGCTGCATTTTATGCCAGGGTTTTTAATGATGAAAATTTAGGCAGAATGGTAATTAATCGCTTGGTTGAACAAGCTGAAAATCCTTATATAGATTTTAAAAGATCTCCTCGATGGGATAAAGATCCTAATGATGCAGATGCTTTAAAGTGGCATAAAAATCCATTTTTTTTAATATCAGAATGGTTAACAGGGAGAGCAAAATCCTGGGATTTTGTAAGGGTTTGGGCTACAGCAACCGAAAAAACAAAAGTGGAAACCTGGCTGAGAAATGGCGCATTAAAGTTTAAAGAATATACTGATCAGGCATTTCTTTATAAGGTATTTGATAGTGAAAATGATCGAAATAATGGTAATTTCAATACAGAAAAACTAAAAAAATACGCTGATCCGAATGGAGAAAAAACGCATGATGATAACCCAGTAGCAAATTATGCAGGTTACAAATTAACAAGGCTTACAGGAGATTATAACAATAGACCATTAGCCCTTTCTGGGTTAAGTAGTGCTGTAATTGGTGCTATTCTAAATGATGAACAATTGTTACAGCATGGATTCAACATGTTTAGGGAAATGATCCAGTTTGGAGTTTTTGCTGATGGAACTGTTGGAGATATTAAAAGAGGATGGCCAACCGGGCTAACATATTCAGGAGCTATTCTTAATAATATGTCGTTTATGGCTCATGCGGTTTGGAAAGCCAAAGGAGATGCCTCCTGGTTCAACTATCAAACCTCAGAAGGCATTACAGGGAAGAATGGGGCCACCTCCACCACAGGAGGCCCAAAGTCACTGGAAAAAATGCTTGAAACCCACTCAAAATATTATAGAACAATTAATCATGGTTTTAATCCCAAACGTACTTTTGGTGGCAAACCACTGGATGGAAGTTACTCTGGAGGCACAACAACGTGGCATCACATGATTTCTGTATCCGTTGCAAATGAGTATTATAAACGTCAGGATTTTAAAGATTTCTACATGATGAAAACCTCAGCCGGTTATACAGGATTTTTGCCAAAGAGTAAAATCAATAGATCTGGCTACCAATACCCAATGCAGGGGGTATATGGAAACGAACCTAATGTGCCATTACAGTACTGGGATCTGCCATAAATTTTTGTCCTTAAAAGCCTTGCAAATTACGACCAAATTGCGGTTGTAATGATAGAACAACTTCGATACGATATTTTAAATGGAGTCTGGTCAATGATGCCAGATTATTTTTACAGCAATGTGCCTTTATTTTTCAGCTTGCTAAATGGAGAAAACTCAACAATGAGTATTGACCTGGAACAAGCTCAAAAAGCACATAATCCCTATTCTATTGAGTTATCCTCAGAGCTTTTTTCAAGACTTTTTACAAGTTCCGAAGGTGAGCAAAATGAGGAAGTGAAAAAGGTAATGATCATACCTGTTCAGGGTACGATAACAAAATACAACCTTTATTACTATGGTGGATTTGGTACAAAAACTTTAGCCAGGTTTATTCGAGAAGCTTATGCTGATCCTGAAGTAGTTGGAGTAGTGTTGGATATGGATTCTGGTGGAGGAGTATCAACTGCTTCAGAGATATTATGCTCCGTAATAAGAGAAAATGTGAAGCCAGTTGTAACCTTTGTAAATGGTGTTTGTGGCTCTGCAGCATATAGAATTGCAGCCTCAACAAAAGAAATTATCATTTCCCAGGATTCTGATATTCTAGGTTCAATCGGAACCATGTTTCCTTTTGTGGATGACACTGAATATTATAAAAAGTTAGGTGTGAAATTCGAAGATATTTATTCGGATTTAAGTCCATTGAAGAATAGTTGGTATAGGAGGCTTAGAGAGGGAGGAGAAGGTTCAAAATCTGCTGTTTTAGAGGAGTTGATTAATCCTCTTGCACAAAATATTATCGACTCGGTAAAATCTGACCGAGGATCAAAAATCAATTCTAAATACGAAGATCGAATTTTTAAAGGGGCAACATTCATGGGAGATGAAACAATTACTTCCGGGTTGGCTGATAAAAAAGGCAATATGCAACTGGCTATAGAAAGGGTTGTGGAATTAAGTAAAGATTATAATAACAAAAATTCAAATACCATGTCAAAAGGAAAATTCTCCATTTTATCTTCTTTTTTTTCTAAAAATGTAAGTGAGGAAGATGAGGAAAAAGTTTTGGGAAACTTAGAAGATGCCCTGAAGGAAAGGGATGAATTCAAAGAGCAACTTGAAGCTAAAAATGCTAAGGTAGATGAGCTTACAGCTCAATTGAAAACCAAAAGTGATGAAGTGACAGCTTCTAACAAGAAGGTTGGTGATCTGGAAGCAGAGGTTACTTCTTTAAAAGCTGAAAAGGCCAATTTAAAGGCAAAACTTGATGCAGATCCAGAGACAGTTTCTGTGGTAGAATCGGTAGAAAAAGGAGAAGAGGATGTAACTGCCAAAAGCCAGGAAAAGCCAGTATGGGAACAAACCGAATGGGCAGCAGAGGCAGCAGCTGCAAAAGCTGCAGCAAAAAATTCTAAAGTCGAATTATAATTTTATTAAGCTAAACTAAAAGACAAATGCCAAACTCAATAGATTTAACTAACCTGGTAGCTACGCTTGGGGCGTACAGCAGAGGACCAGGAATAGATTTGTTTATCCAGGCGATGAACACCTTTGCCTCGGCTAATCATATCCAATTGAATACCGATATTCAGGACGAGGAACCAATGGTTGTGCCTGAGATTGGAGAGATTGTTCAAGTGGGCAAAGAAGATGGCTGGAACCCAACAAATGATGCCTTTGGATTTAAAGCCAGGATTCTGAAAGTAAGGGACTGGCAGGTGGATTTGAAGATTGTGCCCTTAACCCTTTACAAAACATGGAAAGGTAGATTGCAATCTGGGAAATTAAAACCTTACGAATACCATTTTGAAGGGTTTTTAATGGGTCAGATTTTAAGGAAAGTTCAGGCCTCTATGGAGAATATCGTGTGGAAAGCGGTGTATAATGCCGGGACTGCAGCAGGAGCCGGAGTGGTGAATCCCCTGGAAGTTTGTGATGGCTTTTTAAAGCAAATAGCCGATGCCATTACCGCCACCACCATTGCCCCAGTAGCGACCGGAGCCATTACCGATCAGAATGCAGTGGCTAAAATAGAGCAAATGTGGGATGCCCTTCCAGAGGTGTTGAAGTATGAAAAAGTGAAAATCTTCTGTGGTAGAAATATATCTTCGAATTACTACAAAAACTATAAGGATAGTTATGGAGATCACTTGACCTATAATTCCTTTAAGCAAATGACCCTGGAAAAATCAGAGGGGAATGCCTCCTTTGTGCCATTGCCAGGACTGAGTGGATCGGGCAGGGTAATCATTGTACCTGAAGGAATTCTGCAGATGGGAACTGATTTGTTATCAGATATGAACAGGATTAAGATAGAGCAGGAGAAAAGGGTGATCAATATCCTGATGGATGGCAAAATTGGATGTGGTATTTCCACTTTCACTTTGGCCGGAGAGGATTATATCATCACCAACGACCAGGCTTAATTTTTAATTGAATCCAATCATTTTTTAACCTTATAGAAATGGCTAAAAAACAAGTCAAAAAAACAGAAAATAAATTGACTATCCCCAAAGATGTAATCAAAATTGGGGATAGGTCATTCAAATTTAAAGTGGCTGCTTTTTACTCGGTCAATGGTAAAAAGCATATCACAGAAAAGATCATGGAAGATGTAAAATCCCATGAAAGGTTACTCAATGCCTTGATTGAGGTAGAAGGGCAAAACATCCTGGAAGAAGTTGAGGTGGAAGCTGCAGAAACTGAAGCAGATACTTCTAAATAATCCCCACTTTCAAAAGCTAAACAATAAAGTAAAATGGCAGAAAAAACAGCAGAGCCAGTGGTATTTTCCATTGACTCAGAAAAGTATGAGTGGGCGGTGAAAGGCTTCCAGATCAGGTACAATAAAGCTCCTTATCATTTTGATGAAAAGAAGCTGAATGAGCTGGCCCAAAATGCAGCAGGCAGGCAGAATATTTTAAAATTTATCCTGGAAACCTGCCCGGCTTACCTTAAAAAGGTGACTGCTTCACCTGCTAAAGAGGTGAAGAAATAATATTGATTTTAATTAAGCTAAACGGCAAACAAACATGTGCACTTTAGATGAATTATTGAATATCAACTGCGAGAAAAATGCTGCTGGGTTAAGCGCATTTTATTATGCAGTACAAAAGGATGTACTTTCCATTCCTGCAGCAGTGGATGGAAAAGTTACCACTGACATCACCATGGAAAGCGGGACAAATTTCAAGAAATTGGAATTTGTAAAAGATGAAGCAGCCAGGATGAATATTAGCACTCAGGGACCAAGTAAAGGAAAGTCCTGGACATCGGGAGTAGAGTTTATGCACCCCAAATTAAGGGCAGAATTATTGGTAGCCATGGATAAAATTAACAATACCGATATGATCGGGATTGCTGTAGATACCAATGGAAAAAAATGGATATTGGGTGATCTTTTTGATGCCCTTGAAGCTGTTGATCCGAATGAAGGCTCCACCGGAGGCAAAGGCGGGAATGACAGAAACCAGATGTCCATTTCCTTAAAAGTGGTTTCCAGCCTGGATCCTCCTTATGAGTATGAAGGAGAAATTCCATTAACTCCAGCAGCTTAATGAAATGCATAACATCAAAATTGGTCACTTTCAATTTCAATTACCAGGTAGCTATGAAGACCTGACCGATCAGATGTGCCTGCATTTAATTGAATGCCATGCAGAAACAAGAGATGAAGATATTAAAACCCTTTTCCTGATTAAAACAGTCGGGAAGAGGGTTTATTTATTGAACCGCTTGAATGAGGTGCAGCTGGCTCAAATTATTACGCTTTTGGACTGGATGAGGGTGGACAATTTACCCGCACTTCCCCTGGTAAAATCCATTAAGGTCAATAACCAAATTTATCATTCTCCCAAATCCAGTATGAAGCTGATGAGTGGCATAGAGTATTCCATGCTGGATATGTACTACAATCAACTGCAGGAAAAGCCTGAAAAACTTGATGATTTATGTGCGGTGTATTTCCGGGAATTGGATGGGGAAAAAAGATGCAAACTGGAGGAGGAAGGCATTGAAAAAAGAAAGGAGCTTTTTAAAAACCTTGATCCCAGGCAAAAACTTTCAGCCCTGCTTTATATGACGGCCAATAAAAATCTATTGGCTAAAAAGTACAAGCCCATTTTCCAGGGAGGATCAGGAGGAAAGGATCCATTGGGCTGGGCAGGTACTTTCATTGCCATTGCCGAAACCGGAATTATTGGAGATTTGGAAAAAGTGAAGGAAACCCCCATTACAGAGATCTGTTTGATCCTGGTCAAAAAACACTATGATAAAATTGAAACCGAATCATGAGCGAAATAGAGATCCACAACTTCAATGATATAAAGGCATATTTTGAGGCTTTAGTTGGGATGACTTCCAAAATTAAAAGTTTCAAGTTTGGAGGTTTTAACCGGATTATTGAATCCTTAAAAAGTGAAATAGACTACCCCTGTTTATTCCTGGAATTGCCGGAAAAAAGTTTTGATGGTGGGCTTTCAACAGGCCTGCAAAAAGAATATAAAATTGCCTTTGCCCTGATATCGAGTGTGCCCAAAGATGACTATGACAAACAGGATGAGCTGGTGTTTAATGCCCTTGAAAATTATATCGAGCAGCTCATTAGAAAGATTGCAATTGATTTTGATATGGAGGAAGACATTGGCCAGTTTAGTCTGGACCCATTGTATGGACTACTTCATGACAATTGCTATGGCTGGAGGGTGGAATTCGAACTGGTGGAAGATTCGAAAATCTGCAAGGATGAATCCTTTTGGGACCAGGAAGAAACGGTAAATTATTTTGCTCCTGAGTTTTCCCAAGAGTTCAAGTAAACAGAAGTTTAAGTAAAATCATTTAATAATGGCTGGAGCAATAACTTATAACAGTACAGATGATTCAGGAGGAATTGCCTGGGTGAATAACCCGGTTTATTTCACCTTCCAAAGCAGTGATTTTGGTAATTACAATACCTATAAAATCAGGATTAAACTTTTTAAAGCAGCGAGCAACTTTGCCCCCCAGGAGCTGGTAATTTCCAGGCTGAGGGGAGTGGATGAAAATGGCAAAACCACCTTTGAAATCCAGGACCAATTAAAAACAGTTTGCAAAGCAGAAAAACCGCAATTTGGGGCCAACAATATGGAGCTTTGTGCCACCCATATTTTCTACACCGTTCAGGTTTATGAAGTCAAAGATGGGCAGGAAAGTCTCCATTCTACCATCAACTTCAAAGCCATTCCAGCGGGTTTGGAAAGAGCTGCTTTTGATCTTTCCCTGCAGGATCATTTTATCAATACCGCAAGGAAATTTTTTACCCCGGCCCCAGATCCCAAATTCACCTCCCATGATGTGCCAGAATATTTGTATTACTTTTTAGATGTAGAGGGCAATGCCACCATTCAGGTGAATGTAAGACTCCTTTATAATGATAATACCACTTTAAACTATAGCGCCCATGATTTGACCACTACCAGGGGAATGATTAGAATACCGGTGGGTTATGAAGCTTTAAATATCAAAGCCAATGCCACCAAACCCATCACTGGCTGGAGTGTGTATTTAACCGATAGTGACAATGCAGTGATATCTGAAACTTTTAATTACAGACTCAAAAATCACTATTTTACTAAAATGGCCTTTTTGTTTAAAAACTCCCTTGGTGGTTATGATACACTGGTTTGTGCTGGTGAATTTGCCAAACTGGTGAGCTCAGCCAAATCCTATGCTTTTAGGAAAGAAGGAGGCTTTGAAGTGAGTAAAGCAGCTAGTATCGAAACACGCTTAGCAGGCAATGCAAACACCAGCTGGCTGGCTGAAGGGGAAAGGGATTACCTGCAGGATTTTATCCATTCAGATGAAGTTTATGTCATTTCCAAAAATGAATTCACCCCAATAGAAATTGAAAACAGTGAGTTTGTTTATCATGAAAAAGATAATGATTTAATCGGCCTTTCTTTTTCCTACCAGGAAGGCTATAAAAGGAAATCTTTTGGAAGGATAATCAACAGAATAAACATTGATGATCCGGGAAGCCCAGGCAGTAATCCCATTGAATTATTACAGGATCTTGATTTGGATGTGGTCTCTGAATTTGAAGGCATTGGCAACTGGAGACTGATTGATACCAATGACAAAGTAGTCCTGTGGCCAAGTGGTATTTCAGTGGATTTTACTGATGAAGCGGGCAGTGCTTTTACCGAGATTTTAAGGGCAGAGTTTAATATGGCAGAAACCATTCAGGCAGATACCTTTTATAAATTCCAGGCTTATTTATCTGAATATGAAAGTGGGGCCTTGATGCTTTTTGGCAACCTGTCAGGAGTGGCCATCACTGGTCCGGGCATTGTGACCAGGACATTTAATACCGGCCCTGGAAATACCCAACCCGATCCATTTTTCTTATCGGCTTCCAAAAGAGATACCCCTGATCATGGCGGGTTTAAAGGAAGAATTGAATCCGTATCCTTAACCAGGTTATAATGCTAGAACTGAAAGTAAACCACACCAATCTTGATTTATTCCCCAATACCAGTATTCCCCTGGAATTGAACAGTCCTGTATTTTCCAGTGTAGGAGAGCTGGCCAAATCTTTCTCCTATTCCTTCTCACTGCCCAAAACCGATGTCAACCAAATTGCCCTGGGCTTCCCGGATGAAATTGACAGCGATCAAAACCAGGCTACTATTATTGCAGAAGTGTATTTTAATGGGCTGGAAATCGTTTCTGGTGATTTAGTGATCAGTGATGCTACCCATGAAGCCTATGAAGTTAACCTGCAGGTGAATAGAAAAATAGACTGGATGAGAAAACCGATCAGGGAGCTGGAAGGGGTAGGAGGTTTTTTCTTAAGAAACAACCCCAGAAAAATTGGCTTTCACATTGCCTTTCCTTTTGTGTTTGCTACGACCAATAAAACTTTAGCAGTAAAGGTGAATGGCATTGAATTTAGTGTTTCAGGAGCCATATCCAGCAGCGCATTAAGTCAGAATCTGGCGAACAGTATTAATAACCATCCAGGCCTCAATTGCCAGGTCACTTTTACCGAAAGGAATACAGTTTCTCTGCTCATGTTTGAAGCTGTAAACAATATAGACCAATTTGAAGTTAAACCCATTTATACTCCAAATGTCACTTGGGCACCAGCCTTTGAGGATGTGAATCAATATAGCTCTGAAGCGACCAATACCATCAATGGCATCACCAATGGCAATCATGAAAACGCAACAAAAGTTTGTTTCCCTCAAATCTTAATGCCCAATGTGGGGACCAATGCAGATAATACTCCAAATGAGGCTTTTAAAATCATCAATCACCACAATGGGCAATTACATGTGACATCCAGGATCATGATTCCCCAGCCCTTTTTAAAGTTTATCCTGGAACAAATTGCTGAAACCTATGGCTGGCAAATAAACCTGGATATTGATCCGGATTTGGAAAAACTCATCCTGGTCAATAATAATTTTTCTGGAGATAAAAATCCTAACCTTTCTTATGGCAGGTTATTTTATGGTTCTTATTATGATTATGTAGAACTATGCCCAGCTGGGCTTACTTTTTTTAAGTTGCTGGAAATTCTGGAAGGTTTTAACCTGGTGGTTAACCTTGATTTTGAGGCGCAAATCATCTCCATTAAACAAACAGATGAAACCTTAAAAAACAACTCCCAGGAAGGTTATGAAATTAGTGAGGCTTATGCCGTGGCAGCCTATGAAGAAGATGGTTATCAAATCAATATGCTGGATGGGACCAAATATGCAGGAGCAGTTCATGAACCAGAATACCAAAGTTATTTAAATGGAGAAAATGACATTGATATTGGTTTTACTTTCCTTCCAAATGAGGATAATATTCCTTACTTTGATTTGGATATCAGGCATGTGGACTGGTTGCATGATATTAAAGTATTTATCAATGGAGTCCAGCAACCATACTTAAATAAAACTCCTGACATTACAGATCCCATTTTTTTATTCTACCATGGCAAAGTAGAAGGCAAACCCACTGCTTCCAGGAATGCTGATGGTTGGGATTTAACCACCAAAGGCATTTATGATAAATTTTGGAAAAACTGGATAGAATTTCTTTCCCAGGCTAAAGTGGTGAACCGGACCATTTACATGACAGCCACCCAACTCAAAGCCTTTGATTTTGAAAAACCCATACGGTTAGCCGGAATTAATTTTTTAGTCAAACAGCTTAGAACAGTCATTGCAGCCAGGCATGATGAAAGATTGCCTTTTGCGGTGGAATGTGAATTATTGAAAATATGATAGAAGCGCAAAGAGAGATTTTATACATCGTGCTGCATTGTACGGCCACTGCCCAGACTGCAACTAAAGAGGCGATTTTATCCTATTGGCAAAACATTAAAAAATGGGTGTGGCCAGGTTATCATTACCTGGTGAAAACAGATGGAAAGTTTAGCAGATTAGCCTATGAACATCAGCCGACAAATGGGGTGTATGGCTATAACCAAAACAGCATTCATATCTGCTATATAGGCGGGATAGACGAAAAAGGAAGGCCGATGGATAACAGGACTGAAGCCCAAAAAGAAACCCTTTTATTCCTGGTGAAATGGCTAAAAGACAAATACCCCAAAGCAGAAATTTTGGGGCACAGGGATTTTCCAAATGTGGCCAAAGCCTGCCCATCCTTTGATGCCAGAAAAGAATATCAACTTATTGCATAAAAAAGTGAAAATAAATTTGTATAGTTGCCAAATGGCAACTATATTTGTACTATAATAATTCACTAAAACACTGGGGATCACCAGCCGAAAAACGAACCACAAAATGTTTATAATCAAATCACACAACAATTCTCAAACCTGGTCAGCTGACTTCTATATTCAGTCAAAAGGTGAGAATGCAGGAAAGCCAATGTGGGATCCTTCCGCAAATTGTTTTGGGATAATTACTGATCCTGAAATTCTTTTACCTAAATATTTTTATTACCTGGTATTAGCTGCTTATAATAGAGGTGCTTTTAAGCCCTTTATTAAAGGGTCTGTTATCCCTTATATAACTATAGAGGATTTTTGCCAGGCAATTTCAAACTAATCAAATCCCCCCTGAAAAGGGGGGTATATTATATTTTTAACATAAAAAAATTCAAAATGGAAACCTTAAAAAAGCTATTAGAAAAAAAAATATTACTTGCTGAAAAACTTGATGAATTGACTAAAAAATATGGTTTAAGTGCAACCATGGAACAACAAAAAGAAGTGATCAAAATCGGAGAAGAATTGGAAAAAACAGATCAGGAAATTAAAGAATTAAAGAAAAAAAGTTTTTAAGGTGATGACTAAAAAAGATGGGTTAAAATTATTGAATAGTAGCTTGATAAATTTAAGAGAGTTTGCAAGGCAATTGGCAGAAAAAAACAATGAAAATGACATTGAGTTATTTGCTAACCGGTATAGGTCAAACCTATCAAAAAAGATTAGATCAAAGACTTTAAAATTGGAAAGCAAGGAAGTAGAAGATTTATGCAATTTACTTTCCTGATTTAATTTTTTCCTGTATCCATAGGTTCTTTACTTTTTTGGCTGCATTTTGCAATCTATAATCAATATTTGTGACCTGATCTAATAATTCAATTAACTCTAGGTGGTATTTTTCACCATCAAAAGAAAATTCATGTACACCAGATCCGGGTTTAATTTCAGCTTTAAACCTGGGTTTGGTGTTTCTTATAATAAAGCTTTTTCCTTCCTGGAGAATGATTTCAAATTTTTGTTGTTTTCCCATCTAATAACCTATATTGGAATGCATTTCAAATTTAAACAGCTTTAGGTTAAAACCGTAATATCTTGTCCTTAAATCCCGGCAAACAAAAAGGCAATATTGCCTTATGGGAATTATAAAAACAACTTCAGAGATCAGGGAGCATGCCTCCATTAATAAGAATTACAATTTTGATTCTTTAAAACGGTTTGTAAATGTTGCCACAGCCGAATATATCATTCCATTAATTGGAGAGGAGCAATATGAGGATACTCTGGCCAAATATGAAGCGGAAACTACTGCTGGAAAGGATTTAAAATTATTGAAATTGCTCCAGGCTGCTTTATCAAATTACACCTTGTTTGAAGCTGCTCCACATATCAATGTGCATGTGAGTGAAATGGGCATCCAGCAGAGCTATGCTGATGATGCAGATACCTCCAGACCGGCCACCAACCAGGCAGTAAATAAAATAGAATTATCCTACCAAAAACAAGGCTATAGATATGCCGATCTGGCCTTAAAATACCTGGAGAAAAATGCAGATGATTTTCCTATTTGGGTGGCCTCAGAGGCCTTTACCCAAACAAGGGATTTGTTTATTAGGAATAAAACCGAGTTTTCCAGGTTTAACACCTCACTTTCCTCCCTTAAAACTTACCAGGCCTTCAGGCCCTATTTAAAAAATGCTGAAAACTTTAAAATCAGACCAGTTTTGGGAAGTACTGAGTTTGATAGCTTAAAACAGGCTTTGCAGGATGAAATTAAACTTTCTGCTCCCTTATCAGCCATGCAAAGGCAACTATTGGAGAAAATCCAGCCAGCCCTGGCTTACTGGGGAATATCGGAAGGCTTAAACTTTATCCAGGTGGAAATTATTGGAGATGGTTTATATATCCGGGAATTCCAATCTGGAAACAGGTCTCTAGCCGATGGCAAAAGGATTGAAAACTTAAGGAAATCCACCAGGGAAACAGCAGAAATTTACACCGAACAATTAAAGCAATTTTTGCAGGACAATGCTGATGATTACCCAGGATTTAAGGAAAATGGCAGTTACCACAATCCAGAAAGTAACAAATTGCCCTCTTATAATGATCAAGACAAAAGCGGATTTTGGATAGTATGAAGCAGTTGATTTCAATTATTGGCAATATCTGCACCGGGAAAAGTCAGGTTTGCCAGGCTATAAAGGAATTGGATCCAGTTTATACTCACATGGAAATTGATGGCTATAGGCTGATATATGGTAATGGGAGAGTGGATGGAGAACAACTGGCTTATAAGAATCTTCATGAAGATACATTAAGGTATTATCCTGTAATCCTGGAAACCTCTGGTACTTCAGATAAAATTGATTTTTTATATGGGGAATGGGAGAAAAAAGGAGGGTCCTTGCTCATTGTAAAATTAG
Source organism: Flexithrix dorotheae DSM 6795 (assembly GCF_000379765.1). GTDB lineage: Bacteria > Bacteroidota > Bacteroidia > Cytophagales > Flammeovirgaceae > Flexithrix > Flexithrix dorotheae. The sequence continues at coordinate 88,180 of NZ_KB903465.1, read as the reverse complement.
ACTGCCCCAGGGAAGTGCTATTGGAAAGATTAATGGAAAGAGAAAAAGCTGATTACCCTGAAATTCCTTTTCCTTATAAAATCACTAAAGAGGAAGCCATCAGGAATATTGATGAAAAACTTACTAAAAAAACTCATCACCTGACCTTTAACACTCATGAAAAATCTCCCAGCCAAATTGCCCAGGAAATTCTGGCAAAAGTTAAGGAAAAAACAGAGTCAATTACTGCAGAAAAAAGACCGAAAAAAAACGAAACAAAAATTAAAGCTATTACTGAAATTAGGGATTGCATTTCTTGTTTTAGCTATGATGTAGCTTTGGCTTTGTTCAAAAAACATCAGCCAAATAAAAAATATGTGATTACCAAACTGGAAAGATCACAAAACAAGAAAAATGAAAGGATTTTAAAAAGAGAACTACAGGCCCTGCTGTCCAATCCTTTTGTATTGATCGAAAAATCGGAGCTTAAACCAGTTGTCAATTACACTCAAATTGCAGAGGATACTCCAGGGAAATCTCCCAGGAAAATTTACCAATATCCCAAAGAACTCCAGGAGCTAATCATCAAAAAATCAGGAATGATTGCCGGAAAGAAAAAACTCTCCAATTCCCTATTTTCCCTAAAAGAAAAACCAGCAGAAGCCAAAGCAGCAGTGGCGGAAATTTTAAAACTCAAAGCAGAAATAGATGGCATTGAAAGGCTGCAAAAACACTTTGAAAGAAATGACAAACTGCCTAAAAAATTCGAAAGGCAATTGGAAGTAGTGCCTAAAGATGCAGAAAAACTGGATTTAAGTATTCGAAACACCAGGAGCCGGATCAGCAAACTAAAAGGCAAAATTTTGAGGGCAAAAGCCAGTGGCAAAGCAGGACTTATAATCAAGTATGGAAATGACCTGGACAAAGAAGAATTGCTGCTCAAAAAATACCTGAATGAAAAAAATAGTGCATGAAGGATGTAATTGCATTTATGAATCAAAATCCAGCTACTCGAAAGGTAAGCAAGCTGGACAAATTGATTGAAAAAATCTCTAAGGGAAAGGAACTGACTGCTAAACAGCAGGAATCCTGGAGCAGGTATAAACTGGCCATTGATTTGAGAAATAGGGGCTATAATAAAGAAAAAGTGGCCAGACTTTTAGAGGATAAAACCGGAGTAAATTATTCCATGGCCTACCGGATCATGCGAGAGGCCGATGTGATCTATGGCAAAATTACCGTAACCGATAAGGATGCAGAAAGAAGTTTTTATGCTTCCAGACTGGAAGAAATTGCAGAGATCTGTATTCGAACTGCCAGAGGAAATGAAGATGGAGAAGTATTGCTGCCAGATACCTTCCAGATCAATGACAATGAAGTGATGAGCCAGAAACAAAATGTGGCTCTGATGAAAACCGCTGTAGCTGCCTTAAAGGAAGCTGCCAACATTAAAGGACTGAATAATAGTGAAGGGGCTAAAATTATCAATATGCCAGTGATTAATATCACTTCAGATCCGAGTGCAGCCGGCAATGAATTTGAAGAAGTGCCCACCGTAGAAATCCCCCCATCTAATGATTAATACCAAATCAGTTTATTTCAATGTTAAACAGGTTGATTTTATCAAGGCTCCACAAAAGTCCAAGGTTTTTATTGGGGGCAGGGGTTCTGGAAAGTCATATACCATTGGAGGGAATAGTGGGGTAAGAATTCCCTACATGCCCAAAGCCAAGTATGGCCTGGTCAGTGTGACCATGCAGCACTTAAAAAATAATGTGGTGCCCTCCATGATGAGAGCCATTAAAAGTATGGGTTACCAGGAAGGGGAAAAAGGGCATTTTGTAAGGTTTAAAAGACCTCCAGCCCATTGGCCGGAACCCTGGGAAAAACCAGATGACTATTCTGATATCATCACTTTTAATAATGGCTATACCATTGATTTAGTGAGCACAGCCAAAGGCCATAATGCCGATATCATTAGGGGAAAAAACTTTGATGGACTGGACATAGATGAGGCAGCCATGGGCATGGATAAAGAAATTTATGACAGTGCGATTATGCCCACAGTAAGGGGAAATAACCATATTTATGCGGGCAATCCCTTTCATGGCCAGATTGGTTTTTATACCTCCATGCCCTGGTTGTCTTCTGGAAAATGGCTGTTGGCCTATGAGCAATTGATGGCCAAATACCCCAAAGATGTGTATTTTACCAAATGTACCTCCTGGGATAATCAGGCAGTATTGGGATTGAACACATTGGAAAGATGGCAAAGGGAAATGAACCAGCTGGAGTATGATGTGGAAATTATGTGTGAGGAAGCTGATTCAGTACCCAATTCCTATTACCTGGATTATGATGAAGAGAAACATGGCTATACCAATCCACTATATACCAAATTTTATGACCTGGAAGCGAGCAAACCCTTGCTGCTTTCCTTTGATTTTAATGCCGGGTTTAACTCCATGATTGTGGGGCAATTGCTGCCTCAAAGATTGAATATTGTTTCAGAATCCTTTGTGAAGGGGACTAAAATTATTGATCATTTAATTGAACAATTTGACAGAGAATTTGCAGATTGGGAGAATCCCAGGGTGCAGATTTTTGGAGATTCTAATGGCTATAAAAGAAATCCGAATAGCACAGAAACCTTCTATGATTTGATTTTAAGGTTACTCAGGCAAAAAGGCTGGCAACCGGAACTGAAAGCCTGGAATTATAATCCGGAGCATATTACCAGGCATAGGGTGATTAATAAATTACTGCAGGAAAATGAAAACCACCCCAGGATCAGGATCAATACCAGGGAATGTCCCTACCTGGCCACTAACCTGAAAAAAACTCCGATTTTTCCCGACTTCCAAAAAGATAAAAGATCAGAAAAAGACGAGAATTTACCCCAGGAACAAGCCACCCATTTATCGGATTGTTTTGATTATTTGGTGTATGTCTGCCTTCATAATTATGTGGAACCAGGCTATCACCAAATAGAAAAGCCGGAGTTCTGGTAAAAAAAACAGGGCTTTTGTACTTTTTTTAACCCCAAAATCAGCTTAAACTTTTGAAGATCAAAAAGTTAGTTTTTTTCAAAACAGGCAATATTGTACAAAAACAAAGGGGGAGAGCAGGCCGCCCATTAACAAAAAGGCAACAATCAAAATCCATTTTGATGAAATATGAGAGGGCAATGGCAATTTAATATTGCCATGGCAACATGGCTTGTCCTTAAAGAAATTGCCCATCCTTTTCATCTTTACCTCATGAAAGAAATAGGATTGAAAGCAGCCATCAGACTGGCTGATACCGAACTCATCAATGGCAGGCTGCATACCTTCAGCATAGCCTACTACAAACAGGATGGAGAGTTTAAAGAGAAAGAAAATGTATGCAAAAAAGATCCTGAAGGCAGTGACAAAATAGAAGAAGTGACCAGGGAAACCAGACAAGCCAAACGCCTGCGCTATGACTATGTACAACAGCGAACGGTACGTTTCTTTGACCTGGCAACCAGGCAAAACTTTTCAGTATCCACAGACTTGTGGGTGGCAATCAATGGTATAAAAATAAATCATGACAAATGAGAAATGAAGAAAGTTTATATGGCCTGATGAATATCAAAGAGGTAGATAATATGCACTACCTACCAGAGGCCAAGGCCATGATGGTGATCACTTCAGAGACTAAGGATAGAAACCATCCCCAAAAGGATCCTGATAATTTGGTGCATAACTTCCTGGAAGTTCAAAATACCAGGACCCACCATTTAAGGTATGTCCCCTGGGGAGAGAATAATTTGTTTCCAACCGATTTGCTCAGGCTGGGCTTACAAAATAATATTGCTCCTGGTATTATCAATACCAAGATTGATTTTATCTCAGGTAAAAAGGTGATTCTTTATAAAGAAATAGAAGTGGAGGAGGGTGTATTTAAACCAATCAGGGTAAAAAATCCAGAAATAGAAGACTGGCTGGAGGAGAATAATATTGAAGAATTTATTACCAAAAGGGCAACAGATTTAAGCTGGTTAGGCAATATCTGGGATGAAAAAATCAGGTCCAAATCAAAAAAGAAAATAGCCAGGATTAAGCATGTAGATGCCAGTCTGGCCAGAGCTGGAAGGCCGGATAAAAACCGAAAAGTCAGCCATTATTTGCTCAATGACTGGATGAATTTCACAGAGGCTGAGGCTAAAAGAATAATGGTTTTTGATCCGAAAAAACCGCTGGCCCATTCCAATACCATCAGCCATTCAAAAAGGTATTTTCCAGGCTGCCATTATTATGGATTACCTGATTACATAGGCAGTCAGAACTGGATGAAAATGGCCAATAAAATCCCTGTTTTTCATGATAAGGGCATGGATAATATGTATCAGATCAGGTGGATCGTGAAAATCCCCAGGGACTATTTCAAACAGTTTGCAGATGATGAGGAAAAGATGAAAAAGGCGGAAACAGACCTAAGAGATGAAATGAATAGTTTTCTGGCCGGAGCTAAAAATGCAGGGAAAGCCTTTGTATCTAAATATGTGATCGATCAGAATACGGGAAAAGAAATTGGAGGCATCCACATAGAGCCGGTCAAACCAGAGCTATTTGATGATGCTTTTGTCAAACTCTATGAGCAAAGTAATGTGGCCATTGCCAGTGCCCATGGCATTGATCCCAGTATTGCAGGCATCCAAACCCAGGGGAAACTTTCATCAGGATCAGACAAAAGGATCTCCTATGATATGTTTTTAAAACTCAAAGTGCCATCCTACCGAAAAAAGGTAATGGAACCACTTTACCAGGTGAAAAAAGTAAATGGCTGGGACAGGGAAATTCAATTTGGCATTATTGATTACGAACTCACCAAACTGGATGATAATCATAAAGGGGGACAGGAGGTCTCTGCTGAATAATGGCCAAAAAGGTGAATCTTCCAGAGCTGTACAAGGATGTAGATTTAACCCTGGAAAACTGGCTCCAGGAAACAGCCATTTTATTGGCCCAGGCAGTAAAGAAAAATAAGCTGGATATTACCGGGGAATTATTAAAATCCATTAGTACAGATTTGGTTTCGAGGGGAGAAAAGGAGTACCATGAGGCAATAATTGAATTTAAAGCTCATGGTTCATTTCGAGAATTAAGAACACTGGATTTTACCCAAAACCAATCCGGAGAGATCTTTAAAAAGTGGGTGGAAAAGAAAGGATTATCTGCTTTTAAATATGTACCTGGTTATCAGAAAAAACCGGCCAGATTGCCAAAAGAATCACAGCTTCAAAGAATAGCCTGGGCCATTGCCTTCTCCAGGACTGATGGCAGTTATAAGCACAAAAGAAAAAAATGGTTTTCCAAATTAGTCTATTCTAGGATGGCCAAAGTCACTTCAGAAATCATTACCAAACATGCTGATTTTGCTCCTGATTTTATTTTTGAGGTTTAGGTCTTGTCCTTAAACCTCTCCTGGTATCCTACCAATTTTACAAAAAAAAGTTCAGAATGGCAGAGACAAAAGCTCAACTTAATGCAAGGGCACAAGCAATAAAAGATGCTCAATTACCAGAAAGTATAACAAAGGTGATGGTAGGTGATGCACTATTAAAAATAATTGAGGCTGTATTTAATTATGGATTATCCACTCAAATTTTTGTAGCAGCTGGAGGAGAATCGTTTATCAATATTCCTTTTGCAAAGTATGGAGATTTATCAATTGTAAGGAATGGGGCTGTATTGGTTAAGGATGAGGATTATGCCATTGACATTCAAAATAACCGAGTAGTTTTTTCTGCAAATCTGGACCCGGAAGAGAAAGTAATTTTTATTGCACTTATACAAATAACTTCATGATGAAAAGAATAATTCTATTGCTAATAATGGTAATATCCCTTAGTGGATATGCTCAAACAAAACCCATCTCTATAAGAGTGGTTTCAGATTCTACAACCGCACTAGGTAGGTCATTCTCAAAAAACACTTTAATTCTCAACGAGCAAAACAATACCCTCTGGAAGATACTTGCTTTAACCAATTCAGGTGATGCGCTTGAAGATGTGAGTAAAGCCTTGATCATTGGAACAAACGTAATGGCAGACGTTCCATGGGGAAGTGTGACAGGAGATATTTCCAACCAAATAGATCTAATGAATCTGTTTTCAGGAAAAAGTGACGTAGGACATACACATGATTATGGTACACTGACCAATCGTCCAACCATCCCTACTAACACGGGACAAATTACAGAAAACGGGAACCTTTACTTTACTCCAGAAAGATCAAGGGAGACACTTTTAACAGGTTTAAGCCTGGGGAGTTCATCCAATATTGTATCTTCAGATAATTTCCTGGAAGCCTTTGGAAAACTGCAGGCTCAAATTACAGCTCTTTCCGTTGGCGGAGGTACTGGAGATATGCTTAAATCTGATTATGATACGGATAATGATCAGATTGCTGATAATGCTGAGGCTTTAAATGGCCAGGCTCCTGCATTCTATTTAAATTATTCGAACTTCACCAATACACCAAATCTTTCTATTTATCTCCAAGATGCCCCCAGCGATGGAAATAAGTATGGAAGGCAAGATGGTGGATGGGTAACAATTTCTGAAGGTGGAGGAGGTGTGGATTGGACGCAATCCGGACAAGGCACAATTCACTCTAGCAATTATGTGGATCAAAATACCACATATACTGCAGGTGCAGGTTTAGATTTAACAGCTGGAGTTTTTTCAACCAATTTAACCAGTACGGAAATACCTAATTTGGGAACGACCAAAATCACAACTGGTGTTTTTGCTGATGCTAGGATTGCTGAGTCTAATGTAACCCAGCATGCCTCTGCCTTAACAATTACAAGGTCTCAGATTTCAAATTATGTATACCAACCTTTAGTCATCCAGTTTGAAGCTGATGGAACCGTTTACATACCCATTCATGAGAATATTACTTACAACCTAGTTACCACTTATAAAACTGGAACAGGCACGGTAACATTTGAAAAAAACAATTCAAGTGAAACTGGTTCTACTTCCTTTGCTGCTACTGATGTTTTGGAGGTGATCGCAACAGGTGTATCAGGATATGTTTCAATCACTATACCCCGAACAAACTAACTAGCTATGAAAAGACTATTTTTTTTAATCTTAGCACTCAGTTTAAGTCTTGGTGTTATGGCTCAGTTTGTTATAGTTAAAAAGGCTATAACTGTACACCACTTTGTTGTTTTAGGGCAAAGTCAAGCTGGTGGTTATAATTCTAGTCCAGCATTAACAACAAGTGGAGTAAGTAATGTTTTGACATTGCAAGATGGTCCTTTAGAGGTCAATAATTCCGGTAATTTGGTACAGCTAACCGAAGGTGACACGTTCAACTCTACAGGTGGACCAGCTCCAACTTCAAATGTGGAAACTATTGCAACCTCACTTGGGCAGCAATTAGATGATTTTGTAAATAATAAACATTTCCGGTATGTAGTAACAATTCATGCATCAGGAGGAAAAACAATTACCCAGCTAAGCAAAGGAGGTTCAACCGGACTTTTTGAGGAAGCAATTTCAAGTGTTTCAAGGGTAAAAACAATATGCGATTCAAACGGATGGAAATATAAAGTGCACCTAATTTGGATGCATGGAGGAACTGGAAATAACAGTCCAACTCCGTACGGTGATCAATTTGTTGATTTAATAAATGACTTTAGAACAGATGTAATACCTCATTTGCATAGTGAACAGGATACAAGCCAAGTGCATGTATTTGCAGATCAACAAAGGTTAGTTGGTAGTCCAGACTACTCTATTCAGCTTCATGAGAAGGCTTCAAAATATAGTAATGTACATATCTCACATTCAAGATACCGAGCAGATTATCAGGGAGACAATATACATATTACCTCTCATGGAGAGAGGTATGAGGGGGTAATGTTTGCCAGGTCAATTTATAGTGAATTGTTTAGTTCTGGTTGGGAAGAATTAAGGCTTGGAACTCCTAGTTTTGACGGGGTTTCAAAATTTACTATTCCAGTTCTGGGAGCCTCTGGAGCTGTTCAAGGTAGTGGGAATTTTGGGATTCAATTGTGGAATGATACCGATTCACAAAATGAAAGTTTTACGGGAGTGATTAACGGCTCTAATTTAGAGTTAACCCTTTCAAGTCCTCATTTGTCCGGGACTAAGAATTATGAAATTCGAGTGAAACAAGGTGGTACGGGTGAACTTTACGATTCATCAAGCGAGGTGTTCATGTTTAATGATGGCTCTGCAAGTCCTTATGATCCAAAAAAATACATTGTACGACATACGGTTTACGCAATTGCAACCGTAGATCAGGATGCGCCAACAGATATTTTATTATCAAGTTCATCGATTAATGAAGGCAATAATATAAATGATGTAGTAGGAGTATTAACAAGCGATGTTTCCGAACCAAATACTTATTCACTTGTAAGTGGTACGGGAGACAATGACAACGCTAGTTTCAATATTTCAGGTCAAAGTTTAAGAGCTTCACAGGTTTTTGATTATGAATCCAAAACATCATATTCAATCAGGGTTAGATCTTCAAATTTTGGTGGAAGTTTTGAAAAGTCTTTTACAATAAATATAAATAACCTTGCTGATACACCACCTTCAGATATAGCATTAAGTTCAAATTCTATAAATGAAAACAATAGTATCAACGACATAATAGGATCTTTAACTTTTACAGGCGATGGCAGCCCTACTTATTCTTTGATATCAGGTTCAGGTGATACTGATAATGCGTCTTTTAATATCTCTGGCTCTAATCTTAGAGCAAATGAGGTATTTGATTTTGAGACGAAATCAAGTTATTCATGTAGGATTCAGGTTTCAACCGCTTTCGGTACTTATTCAGAATCGTTTTCTGTCTCTGTAAATGATGTAGATGAAACGGAGAGGATCCTTGTAGATTTAGGCCGTGATGGTGGAAATAGTGTAGTAAGTGGAACTCCGGACGTAAACGGGAACCACTGGAATAACTTCGAAGATCAAATTCCACAAGATTATGGAGAATTAATCACAACTAGCAACAATGCAAGTGGAATAAGTATGGAACTTTTGCAAGAAGGTGACAATGGATATGCCGATGGCAAAGGGAGTAATGACACGGGCGCAAATTCATCCACAACCAAGTACCCAAATACTGCATGGGTTGATAGCTGGTTTCTATGGAGTGGTAATGGAAACCTTCCTATGAGATTGAAATTTTCTGGTTTTGATATAGGTGAAACATACACCATTTTTCTAACAGGAGCTCGGGCTGGAGGAACTTCGAGATCTGCAAATGTTGGTAATGAAAACGGGCTAACAAATCATACAAACCCGGCAAAGGGTGCTAACTCGAATAATTATTTTGATGCAGGTACTGACGATGTAGATTATAATACAGACGATAATGGAGTTTTATATACAATAACAGGAGTAACAGAAGTTACCTTTTCCGTCTCAGTGCGGGCTGGTAGCCAGTTCGCATATGTGGGGATTATTGATATTACTAAGCAATAGTCTTGTCCTTAAACCCCAGCTGAATAAACCCCACATTAGTAACTCTAAATAATTGATTAATTAATCATTCATTAAAAATTGAAAATCATGTTAAAAGCATTTTTTCCGTTAATTCTTCAAACTGCCACTACTGCATTGGTGGAGGCTGTGAGTAAGAAAAAAGATAGTAAAGTAGTGCAGTTCCTTTTTAAGGATAGAGTAAAAAAGGTAGTCATTGCCTTCAATGAAGCTTATTTCAAAGCAGAAACTGAGCTGGGTTTTGATGAAATAGATGATGATGGTGATGGACAGGGATAAGGTTTAAACTTCCATTTTGTTTATAGTAAAAAGCATGGCCGAGTTTGGTCATGCTTTTTTTTGTCCTTAAAAAGGGCATGGAAAATTTCCAATTTGGCATTATAAAATCAAACCATTATGGCCAGAGGAAAAGGAGATAAAAAGGTAATCAAATTAAATATTGATGGTAAAGGCTCTGCTACCACCCTCAAAGAACTTCATGCAGATGCCAGGAAGTTAAAAGCGGTATTGGCCAATATCAATCCTGATGATAAAAACAAAATCCAAGAATATAAAAATAAACTTGACCAGGTAAAAGCAGCCACTCAGAAAGTTGGAGAAGAAACCGGTCTGATCAAAAAGAAGATTGATCATGCCAACCAATCCATGGGAAAGTTTGGTACTGCAGTGAATAAAGTGGGAGGTTTTATGAAAACGGCTTTCAAGGCCACCGGAATTATCCTGTTGGTAGATAAGATTTTGGAAGTAGTCCAGGGACTAGGTTTGATTGGAATAGAATCAGTAAAAGCCAGGCGGGATGTCAGGCTGTTATTCTCAGAAAGTGGAGAAGATATTGATGCATTAACTGCCAAAAGTATCACCCTGGCGAATGCTATGGGTGAAGACACTAAAACCGCTGCAGGAGCTGCTAAAGTAGCCTATGAAGCTTTTGGAGGCTCAGCCGGAAAAATCCTGGATGAACTCCTGCTCACCTCCAATTTACTGGTAGATTCGCAAGGGGAATTTTTGGATGTGGTCCAGGAATTTTCACCCAAAATAGCTGAGGCTGGAGGAAGTTTTGAAGATTTCATGGGCACTCTGATCAGAGCTGAAAGAGCTGGAGCCAGGAACCTGGATGTAGTGGCAGATTTGTACCAGGAAGCCGGGCAAAGGTTAAGGGATCCAACAGATGCAACTAAAGAAGCAATTACATCTTTGGGAAAAGATTTTAAGGAAAAACTTTTTGATGAAATTGACAAGGGATCTCTAAAAACTGGAGATGCTATGGTCAGGATCACAAAAAGAATGAATGAGCTAAATATTGGGGCTACAGCTACACAAAAGATCATTTCAGATGTGTTTGGCTCCCAGGGAGAAGAACTCACCATTAATTTCTTAAAGAACCTGGAGAATATTGAAGGTGGTTTTGAGGACCTGATTGCCTCAGCAGATTATTACACCCAGGCGCAAATCAAAATGCAAAAAGATCAGGAACAATTCAACCTGATCATCACCAAAGTATCAGATAAAATTGTCAATTTTTTATCGGAATTGTATGTAAAATCTGAGCCGGTTATCCAGATATTCAAAGCCCTGGGAAAACAGGTTTACCAGTTATACCAGGAACTTTCCAACCTGGTGGATCAGCTGGAAATATTTGGGGAAAATACCAGTGCAGTGGATGTGATTGTAAAGGTCTTAACCGGAACATTTAAGGTGTTGACCTTCACCATATCAGCTATCCTGAAAGTATTTAGAGGGTTGATAAATGGCTTCATTACCATTTATAATAATGTAGAAATTGTAAGAGGAGGTTTGCATGCCCTGGCCAGTACTTTTAAAAGTGTTTTTTCTGATATTAAAAAAACACTGCTGGAAGCTAAAGATGGGATTTCAGAAGTGATTGAAGGGATCTTTACTTTGGATCAGGCCAAAATCAAATCAGGCTATGAAAAACTATCCGGATCTCTGGTGGAAAATTATACTAACCTGGGCAAAAATGCAGCTGCAGCTTTTCAATCAGGCTATCAATTTGGAGCTGGAAATCAGATTGATTTGCTAGGAGCTGGAGAAGATTTTGGAGCTAATTCATCAGTGAGCACAAATAAAACTGATATCAATCAAGATAAGAAAACTCCAGCTGGAGGTGGAATTGTATCTGGGTATAAAAAAGATGAAATCCTGAAAGTGAAAGAAAGCCAGGCAGAGCTGCTGAAACTGGAAGAGGATTTTGGGAAAAAAGTCCTGGAGATTAGAAAGAAAACAGAGGAGGAGAAAAAGAAAATGGAGTATGATGCCCTGGTGGCCCATCAGAATTTAACCCAGGAAAAAGAGGAAGCAGCAGCCCAGTTAGCCATAAAAGGAACCGAAACAGCGATCAATGCTACCCTGGAATATTTGACAGCAGATGAGGAGCTGAGGAAAAAACATTTTGAGAAAATAAAGGCAGCTCATATTGTAGGCATCAATGCTGAGGTGGCTTCAGAAATAGCCGGGATCTGGAAAAATGCCAACACCAATCCTATAAATGCGATCCTTCCAGGATCAGGAGCAGTGATTGCAGGTTTGGAAACAGCTGCAGCATTGGCCAGAGCCAATAATGCCATTAAAAAAGTGAACAGCCAGAAACTGGCCAAAGGAGGAGAATTGAAAGGACCAGCTCATTCCCAGGGAGGCATCCAAGGCTGGGGAGGCTTTGGTCATATTGAAGCTGAAGGAGGTGAATTTATGGTGAATAAACATGCCTATGCCAATAATCAGGATATCATTAAAACCATTAATCAGGCTGGGAAATACTCCAGGTTTGGGTTAGTGAAAATGGCAACTGGAGGGCCATTGCCAGTAGCCAATACCACTCCTAGCAATGAGGCCATCACAGCGGTCAGTCAACACAATAATCAGGAAACTCTGGAAATGTCCAGGATGATGATAAAAGAACTGGCAGGCTTAAGAAAAGATATCAATGATTTTGAAAGAGAAAAAGAAATTTATTTAAACACTTTAAAGTTGGAGGATCAGCTCACGAAAAATGCAAAAATCAGAAACTATTGAAATGAAACCACAAGTAAATATTGATTTGATAAATAAAATTTACACCTGGGCAGTGCCTTCATTTTTGGGAGGTCTTTTTATTATGACTGGGTTCTATTTCACAACCCTTGCACGACTTTCTAATGCAGAATCAAAAATAAAGAAGCTGGAAGAAAACCAATTTACCTTCAAAGATGCAGAGCAGGAATTTAAACCTATGCAGGTGGATTTGAGCTATATGAAAAGAGACATTGCCGAAATCAAACAATTGCTTAGAGATAGTAAAAAGTAGGTTAGGTGAATCCATCCAGGTCAGTGGCCTCAGTGTATAAACCTAATTCCCTGAGATAAACATCTGTTGTGGAAATACTACTATGTCGGCACTGCCTGGATACCAGTTTTATATCTTTGGTAAGCCGGTATAACTTACAGCAACCTGTATGTTTAAAACTGTACATACTGTAATTATGGTCATATCCCAATTCATCTAGGATTGCCCTAAATCTTTTCTGAATGTTGGATTTTCCATAAGGCGGTTGACCTTTCTTTCCTTTATTTCGGAAAATGTAATGATACCCTGGATGATCCAAAAAGCCAGATTCCTTCAAAATGGCAATAAATGCCTTCGGGATCAATACAAAATTAGTTTTGGAAACTTTGGAAACATTTGAACCTACCCGAATTTTACCACTTGAAATATCCACATCAGCTATTTTCAGGAAACGAACTTCCTTAGGACGTAAAAAACAATAATATACAAAACATGCAGTCAGGAACACTTCATAATCATGCACTTTCAGATAGTCGAAAATATCACCTACCTCATTATCCAGATAGGGGAAATTCTTAATTGGCTGTGGGGTTTTTATTCTTTTTATACCATTTACAGGATTTTTTTCTATAATTTCCCGATCCACAAAAAACTCAAAAAAAATCGATAATATTTTCTTCTTATAATTTCTAGTGCTATTACCCCAATTGTATTTTTTCTGACATTCATCCATAAAAAAAACGATGTCAGATCGGGTAAAATCAGTAACCTTTAAGGAATTGTTTTTTTTAGAAAAAAACGGGAGAAATACTTTGTAAAGCAATTGTTCATAAACATCCACATGCTCCACACTTTTTTTCTTATGCTCAATAAACTTGAAAATGGCATCATAAAGCTCCATCTCTTCTTCCTTACGACCAATATATCCACCATTTTGAAGATTATTATTGATTTCAGCAATAGTTCTGTCCGCCCATGCAAGCCTTTCCGCAGCAGTAGGATATTTTTTTGAAGAGATAAAAATTTGTTTTCTAACAAGCTTATTAGCTTCTACAGAATACGGCCAATATTCAACCACCCACCTTTTCGAAAGATCCTCCCCATACGTTTTCAGCACAGCCTTTCTAAAGTCGGGCATAAACCCTTTTTTATAAATCATGTTGCAAAGTCGTGTTGCAAATTTGACAAAATAACTCGTTATTAAACTGCAAGATACTGATTATCAGATATTTATAAAAATTTAAGGGCAAATAAAAACCCAAACGGAAAGTTTGGGTTTTGTGTTGTGATGGAGTCCGATTGATTAATTGCGATAGGAATTGTAACTTTTACTTTTAAAAGGAGAATTGCAATCCTCCTTAAAATGAATTTTTCAAATTAGAGAAAAATTATTTCTTATATTTTTCTTTTAGGCTATTGACATAGCTTCTTCTGTCTTCCCAAATATTTTGATTCTTTCTTACTTTCTCTAAATGATTATTCATAAAGAAGATTTCATTTTTAAGGTCCTTGAGTAATCTTTCGGTTTTATGAGTGGCGGTTTTCATACTGGGAGAATTGGGTTAAATAATTTTAAAAAATGATTTATGCTAAAATAAACAACTTTTGTTTAAAAATTAAATAAATAATGTTAAAAAAAATAACATTTTTATTTTCCCTCTCTACCTATGAATAAACCAAAATTGGAATGGTAACCTGTTTTTTCTAAAAGTCCTATTATTTCATTTCTCAACCTCAGTATATGCATTATTTGAAGAAGGAAAAGAAGGGAATTTTTAACTTTTGGAAAATTACAGATTAGATTTGAATGCTGATTTTCCTTATGACTCTATTTAATTTTGAAAATCAAAAGAAGTTTTTGCCGAAAATTTAAATAAATTGATATTGATGAAAGAACTTAATTTTAAAAACGCATCAGAGTATTTATCAAAATTAAGATCCACTTTTTATATTATGGTGGGGTTTCCCCTTCCTGTGTTTTTGTATGTTTATTTTGCCTCAAGAGAAAATAATTATTCTCCGGTTTTAAAAGCCATACCTGATTATCTTTTAGTGTCAATCCCTGTGGTTTGTTTTGGAATGGCGGCCTTTGCCTACATTGCTTTTTTTAGAAAATTAAAAGTATCCAGAACCATTTCCGATTTGAGGGAAAAACTGACTCATTATTATACTATCAGCCTTAATAAATTCATTTGGCTGGAAGTGGCTTCTGTGGTAAACGTATTGATTTATTTTTTATCTGGAAATATAGTTTTTGCCGGTTTATATATTGCTATGCTTATACTTTTCGCCATGAATAATCCTAATTATTTTAGCGTTGTGGGTGATTTAAGGCTAAGTAAAACCGAGAAGGAAATTATGAAACAAAATATGACAATTCCTTAATCAAATTTTTCCCTTGCCATGAAAATACTCGTGCTTTCTCCACCCGAAACCATTCCGAATGAACTAGAATATTTAAAAGGTTTCTTTAACCACGGTTTAGAAATATTTCATTTAAGAAAACCGAAGTTTAGTTTGAGAGAGCTGGAACAATATATTCAAAAAGTTCCGGTAAAGTTTCATCCAAGAATAATGTTGCATTCTCATCATGATTTAATTGATAAGTATGACCTGAGGGGGCTTCATTATAGTGAGAAGACCAAAGAGTCATGGCAATTGAATAATCCACACCTTAAATCTACGTCTTTTCATAGTTTGGCTCAGTTAACGGAGGATAATCCCATATTTGAATATGTGTTTTTAAGCCCGATTTTTAATAGTATTTCCAAACCCGGGTATAGTGCAGCTTTTAAAATTGAGGATTTAAAGCAAGCTCTGGCGGGTTCTAACACGACAGTTATAGCATTGGGAGGTATGAACAAACAGAGTATCGGTCGGGTAAAACAATTGGGGTTTAGTGGAATGGCATTGCTTGGTGGCATTTGGAATAGAATATCACCTGTTGAAACTTTTCAGGAGATTTGCGCGCTTACAAATACTTAATTTCCCCAGATGCTTTCCTTGCAAAAACGCTCATTCGGCAAAATACCTGGGAGAGGGGAAAGTACTAACAGGCCTTATTTTTGCGTTAACAAACTTAAATATATACAATACTCATTTTTTAGGCAGAATCAGAATTTTTTGTATTTATGAACAAGTTCCTACAAGATTTGGTTAAAATTGTGACATAGTACAACAGGTTCTTTTTCCGGCAAATTTGATTGAAATAATATGAATGAATTGAGAAAAATATTTTTCTATTTTTTGATGGCAATATTTTTTCTGGGAATACAGACAGGCTGTAAATCATATTATGACAGACAAAAACCAAAAGGTCAGACCTGGCTGCCCAAGCATAAAGCATCTAAAAAAAGCATGAAAAAGTATAATTCTAAGGGAAGAAAGCATTAATAGCATTTACCCCTTATAGGCTATCAGAGATATTTCTACATTTACATCTTTGGGTAATTTACTTACTTCCACTGTCTCCCTGGCTGGGAAATTACCCTCCGAAAAATAAGAGCCATACACCTCATTCACCTGCTGAAAATTCCCTAAATCCTTCAAAAAAATTGAGCACTTCACTACATCATTAAAAGAAAGTTTGGCTTCTTCTAATATAAATCCCAGGTTTTTCATTACCTGATGGGTCTCTTCTTCTATCGTGTCGTTAATTAGGTTTCCGGTTCCTGAATCAAGGGCAATCTGGCCTGAAACGAATAGGTTATTGCCAGCCAGAACGGCTTGACTATAGGGCCCAATAGGTTGGCCGGCTTGGGGATTATAAATGGTTTTTTTCATGGTTATTTAATTGAAAGAGAAAATGGATATTTTGGCCAAAGAAAAAGGCAAAGCTGCATTAAAGCAACTTTGCCTTTTGTTTTTTTAGTTATTTGATATTATTCCACCGTAACGGACTTGGCAAGGTTTCTTGGCTGGTCAACGTTACAGCCTCTCATCACTGCAATATGGAATGACAGTAATTGAAGCGGAATCACGGAAATCAATGGCATAATGGTTTCATGGCAGGAAGGCACTTCAATAACATGATCCACCATCTTGGGAATTAAAGCATCGCCTTTAGTGACAATGGCAATTACTTTCCCTTTTCTTGCTTTTACTTCCTGAATATTAGAAACAATTTTATCATAAGAACTATCCCTTGTGGCAATAACCACCACCGGCATTTCTTTGTCAATTAAGGCAATGGGGCCATGCTTCATTTCAGCTGCAGGATAACCTTCAGCATGGATATAGGATATTTCCTTAAGTTTTAATGCTCCTTCCAATGCTACAGGGAAGTTATAGCCTCGCCCCAAATAGAGGAAGTTTTTAGCATCCTTATAAAGTTTGGAAATTTCTTCGATCTGGCCGTTCAAATCCAGAACTTCCTGAATTTTCCCGGGAATGCTTTCCATTTCCTCGGTAAGTTCCTTAAACTGATTATCTGATAATGTCTTTTTATGACGGGCAAGCATCAATGCCAGAATATTCAGTACAGTTAACTGGGCGGTAAATGCTTTGGTACTTGCTACGCCAATTTCAGGACCAGCGTGAGTGTAGGCACCTTCATCCGAGGCTCTGGCAATAGAAGAACCCACCACATTACAAATGCCCAATATTACAGCTCCCTTGGCTTTTGCCATCTCAATAGCAGCAAGGGTATCTGCAGTTTCACCGGATTGGGAAATGGCCAACAAAACGTCCCCTTTATTTATAATAGGATTCCTGTAACGAAACTCAGAAGCATATTCCACTTCTACTGGGGTCCTTGTAAGTTCCTCAATAACATATTCTGCCACCAGGCCGGCATGCCAGGAGGTCCCACATGCTACAATTATTATCCTGTTTGCATTTACAAGATCATCTACATGTTTCCTGATTCCTCCTAAAGCTGCATGGTCTTTATTAGAAACCAATCTACCCCGCATACAATCCGCAACAGATCTTGGTTGCTCAAAAATTTCCTTCAACATGAAATAATCATAACCACCTTTTTCTATGGCTTCCAGCTCCATGTCCAGGGTTTGTATATAAGGATTTTGAGCTATATCTTCAATGTTTTTGATTGAAATATTGCCGTTTCTGTTGATGATGGCAATTTCCTCATCATTAAGATAAACCACATCCTTGGTATATTCAATAATGGGAGTAGCATCAGAGGCAAGGAAAAACTCTTCATTATTAGCCCCAATACCTATCACAAGAGGACTTCCTTTTCTGGCTGCAATAAGCTGGTTGGGATTATCCTGTGAAATTATTACAATGGCATAAGCCCCCACTACTTTGGTTAAGGCTATTCTCACTGCCTCTTCAAGAGTGCATTCATTATGTTTTTGGATATCTTCTACAAAATGAATGAAAACTTCAGAGTCTGTTTCACTTTGAAATTCATGCCCTTTGGAAATTAAATCCTTTTTAATGGCAGCATAATTTTCGATTATCCCATTGTGAATCAGGGCAAGTTTTTTATTGGAAGAATAATGGGGGTGAGCATTGACATCATTCGGTTCTCCGTGAGTGGCCCATCTGGTGTGGCCTATGCCGATAGTTCCTGTCAGATTTTCTTTCTGAATAAGATCTTCAAGCTCTTTTACTTTACCTTTTTTCTTGTAAACTTCAAGTGAGTCTTCAATTACTGCTATTCCAGCACTATCGTATCCTCTATATTCTAATCTTTGAAGCCCTTTTATTAGGACGGGACTGGCTTCTCTGTTACCCAGGTATGCAACAATGCCACACATAGTATTTGGTTAAAAAATGAGTTGAAAAAATTTATTTGTAAGACAATTATTAAACTGAAAAATGCAAAATAATTGCCTTACATATAAAAAATTATAGTATTGAATAGAATATTCTCAAGCGGAGTTTGGACTCTCCCGGGTGATCTGGATCGGAAATTAATAAACGGTTTATGTTTTCATTCCTAAGGGGGTTAAGGTCCAGGTAAAACCCGGTGTTTTTCCTGGTTCCTTCAATAATCTCCTGCATATATGAAGTCATTTCAGCCATAGGATAAGTACCTGCACTTGAATTATAAACCATGTTTTTTATTGGAGTTGTACTTCCAAAAACCTCACTTACAGTTATTCTTCGTCCATCTTGTCCCAGAGGAAGAGAAGCTTCATCCAATAGTCTTCTTGAAAAATTTAATTCCCCGTCTTCACTCAATACAATAAAAGAGAGGTTTCCAGAAGGAGTTCCATAATTGGAAATACTTCCCTCTACCGGGTCAAAACTTAACTGGGCTCTGTTTACCCCAAAAAACTCTACATTATTCCCTTTAAACTGATCAAGATAAGGAAATTCAATTTTAAGCGTCAGGCCAGTACCACCTATAAAATATCCTTCATTTTGCAATTGCGATGTGGGAATAGATTCTCCAAATTGTAACCCTGCCAAAGCCGGATTACTACTCAGATCAAGTGTGGCATTATAGAATGACCGGTTAAAATATAAGGTTTTTGTTTTTACCGTTTCCGAATCAGTTGTCCTGTAATAAATCCTTACATAAGTGGGGATAGAAGGACTTTGCGAAGTAGGAAGTGAAATTTTTAGTGCAAATCCGTCATCCTCCGGAGCGGGAGCCACTTTTATCCCTTTAAAGGTTTCGTCCACTTTATCGGGGTTATTAAGGTCATCAAAGTTTTTAATATATTCAAAAATTTTCTGACCGTAGCCATCTGCCCTGATGGTAAATATATCAACCGTATCGGTGGACGGATTTACCTCAGTAGAGCCCAGTAGGTTTGGATCGAATTCCAGGTTACTTGTTTGATAATAAATGGAATCATCAAAGCCCTGAGTTAATTCATACAGATCAAAAGTCTGGCTATTGTTTTCCTCTCCGGAAACCAGTGTATAAGCAAAAAACACTTTGGCTGAGTCGAAAATTGCATCAGCACTTTCAAGAAAATCCAAAGTATCTAACCTAAGATGCAGGTAGCTACTGGTGGAAGTTTTCCCAAATTTGTCATCATTTAGATTTCCAATTAATATTTTGTTGTTGGTAATGAGAGAATCTACCAGTGTGACTGAAGTTTTTACCGTAATAGTGTCAGTAAAGTGTGTACTCACTATTAGGTTATCTCCCTGTAGTTCTAATCCTATCTCCTCCAGGTTGTTGCAGGATGTAAAGTATAAAAGGATTACTGCTAAGAGTAATCCTTTTGAATAAATATTTTTCTTCATAAAAATATTATCGCCTATTCAAACAATTCGTTATAAAGATCATAATAGGAGTCCAGATATTCCTCACCAGCCTCAATCACATCAATTTTCTTCTTATCCTGAAATTCGTTAAGAAGTCCATTTATGGTATTTTCTACTTCATTGCTGGATTTGGTTACAATGTCGGAATACTCAGCACCTATTTTAATAAATCCATCATAATCGGCCGACTGAAGATTGGTTAGCATCCCATCCTCAATATCTACCATTTTTACTTTTGAGATTAAGTCTCCTTCAAATTTATGATCGAATTGTGTATTGTATACCGTGAAAATAGTTTTAGCATCCTTGAACATAGGATCGTTTTTATATGTTGTTTTCAGGTACATTGGAATCAAACTTGTCATCCAATCGTTGCAATGCACAATATCGGGAGCCCAACCTAATTTTTTCACCGTTTCAATTACCCCTTTGCAAAAGAAAATTGCTCTTTCATCATTATCACTGTAAAATCGTTCCTGCTTATCTTTAAATACAGACTTTCTGTGGAAATAATCTTCATTATCGATGAAATAAACCTGAAGTTTTGCACTTGGAATTGAAGCAACTTTAATGGTTAAGGGTTTTTCTTCATCTCCCACGACAATGTTAATTCCCGATAATCTGACTACTTCATGAAGACGATTTTTTCGTTCATTAATTAATCCAAACCTTGGAACCAGAATTCTGATTTCCATACCTCGTTCCTGCATAGATTGAGGTAATTTCCTCACATAATCAGCAACTTCGGTGGTTTTTAGGAAGGGATTAATTTCACTTGAAACATAAAGAATTTTAAGATTCTGCTTCGACATGTCCTTTTTTGATTTACATTAATTTAACCGCAAAAGTACAAAAAAATAAAGGTTTTTCAATATAATTTTAATGTTTTAAACATGTTGATAGCCCTTGTTAATTAAATAATAAGCAACTTTTTTAGCCGCCCTTTTTCATTAAATGCAGGAAATTGCCTAATGGTTTCCTGAAGATAAAAATATAGTAAAAATTGGGTTCCCATTTGTAGAATTATATGGAAATTACTCAATAGAATTGATTTGTTAATGCCTTAAGGTTGAGTAAGATATAAAGGGGTGTTTTCCAGAGTAACCGGAATTAAACTTGAAGAAAAATCAGGAATAGTTTTGCTTTGTGGGTTCTGCTTACTTATCAAGGTTAAAAAGTATTAATTTTCAATTCCAAAATCAATTATTTTTTTTGAGATAAAAATGCCTCCAATAATAGAGTCTCTTCCATAATTAGGGTCATTAAAATCGCTGAGGTATTGAAGTACTTCATGGTGTTTGTAAATCATACCTATACTGTCTGCATAGATTTCCCAGCGTACATCTTTGGCTACGAGACTTGAGTCCTCGCTGTGCATTATCTTTACCGTATTATCGAAAGAAAAGTTATTGAGGGAAAAGGAAGAATAGAGGTCCCGAATACTGTATATATTTTCCCCAAAGGAATTGAACCTGTTGCCATCCCAGGTAGTTTTGTGCTCTATTGGAAAAACAATCTTTACAAACGGAATATTATTCTCTGTTTTAACTATCCTTGATGGCGTTGTTTTTAAGGTCCAAACCGAATCTATTTTCCATTGGTAAGAGGAGTCAATTCTGGTGAATTGTTCAATTCTATAGATCGAATCGCCTGAAAGATCAGCAAAGGGGGCTTTAATGATTTCCTTCATTTGATATTCGAGGGTATCACTTTTTTTGAGTTCGTCAAATTGGATGCTTTTTACCTGATAGGTAATAAACCTTCCGGGTGCTATGGGGTAAAAGCTTTCACCAAGGGAAATTAATTCAGGATCAATATTTCCGGTCTGGCAGGAAAAAAGGATTAATGAAAGGGAAATAAATCTCAGGAAATGCTTCATCATTATTTTCAATTGATCAACAAAAAATCTGATTAATTTAATTGAAAGCTGTCATTAAACTTGAATTGCAATGGCGCTAAAAAACTGCCATGGTGCTAAAAAATACACCTTTCCAACGCTTGGTTTATTTTCCTTATTGGCTTCAATGCGTATTTATTTCCACTCATTTCCAATGATTTATCGGGTTTGAAAAAAAGGATGTTTTTGGTGAATTTTTCCATTTTTTCCTCAAAAAACCACAAGTCCCCAATTTTTGGGTAAATTTTGCTGATTTTTCCCACTTTCTTCCACTATATCAAAAACACCCTCTAAAAACATATGGTTTTTAGGGCTTGATTCAGGCAGTATGGGAAATTAATCCACTTAATTTGTTAATGCTTGTAAAGTGTTTAGGTGAAAAAAAAGCTGTTTTTATTTGGATTTAGACTGGAATTCAAAATTTTGTATAATTTATTGAATATCAATATTTTATATCTTGTTTTTCTTTCTTTAAATACTTTCCTTTTTTTTCGAAATCACCTTTTTGAGTGGGGGTATAATAAAAGAGTAGTTTGGGTAGTTTATAAAAATGAGGGGGAAAAGTGGTAAAAAGTGCCTGAAAGTGGTTGATTAATTAATTTATATTGTTAGATTTGTATTATGGTGTACCATATAAAGTGAAAAATTTCGCCTAATGTCTTATTTCTCAAGTGAATTCGAATGTAAATTAGATGCCAAGGGTAGGTTGGTTTTGCCATCCCGGGTAAAGTCTGATTTACCAGAAGATTCCGAAAATAAGATAGTGATTAAAAGAGGTTTTGAGCCTTGTCTTACGATTTATCCTTATGCAGAATGGATGAAGATTTTTAATAAGGTGGCAAAACTGAATGAATTTAATCCAGAGGATAGAAAATTCCAGCGAATTTTTTTGAGGGGAAACACTGAAATAGAATTGGATAAAACCGGGAGGTTTGTGATTCCAAAGTCGATGCTCAGGTATGCCAAGCTGGAAAAAGATGTGTTGTTGATTGGTTTGGGTAAAAGGGTGGAAATCTGGAACCCTGAAGTTTATGATGAATTCCTTTTTGGTGACCAGAATGAATATTCATTGCTGGCTCAAAAATATTTGGGTAATTGGGAAGATGATGATGAGCAAGAAGTAAAAGAGGAAGAAGTAACCGAAGAGGAAAAGGTTGAAGTGGATAACCAGGAAGAAAACATTGAGGAATAAATTATAAATTTTTTGAATATATGGCCACCTATCATGTTCCGGTGTTGTTGGATGAGTGTATTGAGGGATTGGAAATTAATCCGGATGGTGTGTATGTGGACCTGACTTTTGGTGGGGGAGGACATTCCAAAGCAATTTTAACTAAGCTTAATAAAGGGAAATTAATTGCATTTGATCAGGATCTGGAAGCGGTGAAAAATGCGGAAGGTTTAGATAAAAATAAATTTACGTTGGTGGAGTCAAATTTCAGACACCTGAAACGGTATTTGAAAATTTTAGGTTTTCCCAAAGTTTCCGGGATTTTGGCTGATTTAGGTGTTTCATCCCATCAGTTTGATAAAGGGGAAAGAGGATTCTCCATTAGGGGAGTAGGAGAGCTGGATATGCGAATGGATCAGACCAAAGGGATTACAGCCAAGGAAATTGTAAATGAATACAGTGAGGATGAGTTGGTGGTTGTATTTAGTAGCTATGGGGAGGTGAAGAATTTCAGGAAACTGGCCTCAGGAATTGTGAACAGCAGGGCAGGAAAGTCTATTGAAACTACAAAAGACTTATTAGATATAGTCGAAAAATATTCCCAGAAGGGGAAAGAGTTTAAATATTTTGCCCAGGTTTTTCAAGCGCTAAGAATTGAGGTGAATGATGAGATGGGTGCTTTGAAAGAAATGCTGCTCCAAACGGAGGAGGTGCTGGAGTCAGGAGGCAGATTGGTAGTCATGTCCTACCATTCATTGGAGGACAGACTGGTGAAAAATTATTTGAAAACCGGGAATCTTGAGGGGAAAGTGGAAAAAGATTTTTATGGTAATTTAATAAGGCCATTTACTCCGGTGAGCAATAAACCAATAAAGGCATCGGATGAGGAGATTGCCAGAAATAACAGGGCAAGAAGTGTGAGGTTGAGGATTGCCACTAAAAATGATTTAAAATAAATAACACAATAGCATAAAGATTTAGATTATGAGTACTAATACTTACGCTAAGCCGGAAGAAGAAAAAAAAGGAGTGTTGGGGAATTTGTCCGGGTACAAATTCGAGTTCGCTTTTGATGACAAAACTGCCATCAAGTATGTACCGTATTTCTTTTTCCTTACATTTCTCGGAGTGATCTATATTGCGAATACTTATTATGCAGATAGAGTGGTGAGAGAAATAAATTTACTGGAAAAAGATGTTGAAAAACTCAGGGTAAATTATGGCTCCAGAAAGTATGAGTATATTAATATGAGTAAAAGAGATGAAATTGTAAACCAAGTAAAAGGACTTGGTTTAATTGAAAATGATAAACCTGTAATTAAAATTGAAATAAAAGAATAGGAAGAAGACCAATGGGAATCAGGAAATCCATATTAGTAAGAGTCAGGCTGGCCTTTTTATCGGTTGTGCTTCTTGCGGCCATTATTCTGGTAAAAATATTTGATATCCAAGTAGTGGAAGATGAGAAATGGCAAAAAGCAGCAACTGAATATGGTTTGAAGTTCATGAAAGTAGAGGCTTCCAGGGGAAATATTGTTTCCGATGATGGTAGTCTGCTTGCTACTTCATTGCCATTTTTCAGGGTGGCACTTGATCCATCTATTCCCACTGATGAACTATTTAACAGCACAGTAGATACACTTTCATTTTTACTGGCAGAATATTTTGAAGACAAAACTGCTGAAGAATATGCAGAAGAATTGAAATCGGCCAGGGAAAGTGGAAAAAGGTATAAATTATTAAGTAAAAAACATGTGAAATACCATCATAAAAAAATGATGGAAGAATGGCCTTTATTCAGAGAGGGAAAATGGTATGGTGGGGTGATCTTCGAAAAAGTAGATAAAAGATTTTTGCCATTTGGTTCTCTTGGAAGAAGAACGATAGGCCACATCCGACTGGATTCGGCTAATGAAGTGAAAGGTGTTGGTCTGGAAAAAAGTTTCAATAGTAAACTGGCCGGAATTAGCGGAGAAGCTTTATACCAGAAAATACCCGGTGGGGACTGGAAGCCTGTAAATAATGACTGGGAAGTGAAAACGGAGAATGGTCTTGATATTGAAACTACCTTAAATATTGGTTTTCAGGAACATACCACCAGGATTATGGAAAAGGCTTTAAAGCGGCACAATGCAAAATATGGATCAGCCATTGTGATGGAAGTAGAGACGGGGGAAATTAAAGCCATGGTAAACCTGAGTAAACATGGAAGAAATTATATTGAAGATTATAATTATGCCATTGGACCTCAGGGAACTACCGAGCCGGGTTCCACCTTTAAACTGGCTTCCTTTATGGCGCTTTTGGAAGAAACCAATATTTCCATTGATGATACGGTAAACGCTCACGATGGAAAGTTTGAGTTTTATGAGGATTGTGTGATGAAAGATGCTGTTTATTATGGATATGGCAAAATTCCGATTAGAACTGTATTTGAGAAATCATCCAATATAGGTACTTCCAGATTGGTTTTTCTGCATTTTAATGATAAACCAAACAAGTATCTGAATTATCTGGATAAATTTGGACTGACCAGTAACATGAATTTCCAGATGGTGGGAGAAGGAGTGCCCTATGTGAATAAGCCAGGGGAACAGGGATGGAGTGGTTGTTCTTTGCCTTGGTTATCCATTGGATATGAGGTGAAATTATCTCCACTTCAATTGTTGAGTTTTTACAATGCAGTGGCCAATAATGGTAAACTGATTTCTCCTATTATTGTCAGGAAGGTATATAGTGGGAATAAAGTTATTGAAGAATATCAGTCGGAAGTTTTAAATGAAAAAATTTGCTCTGATAATACTTTAAAGATTGTAAGGGAGCTTTTGGAAGGTGTGGTAAAAAGAGGAACAGCCAAAGAAATAAAGACTCCGGAATATACTATTGCTGGGAAAACAGGGACTACCCATAAGTTGAAAAATGGGCAGTATGTAGATAGTTATTATACTTCATTTGCTGGTTATTTCCCGGCTGATAATCCGAAGTACAGCATTTTGGTAGCCATTGATGATCCTAAAAATGGAGCTCATTATGGAGGTGAAGTAGCTGCTCCGATATTTAGGGAAATTGCAGATTTGCTTTTTATTCAGGGAGTGGAGCAAACATTGCCAGATACCTTAATTGCAGATGGCGTTTTCCCATTAATCAGGGCTGGTAAATATGAGGATTTGGAGCTGTTAACGGAGCAGTTTAACTTAAAAAGTGTTTCTTATAATACCACCAGCTGGGTAAAATCAGGAACTTCTGGCGATACCATACAGTGGCATAGTAATCCGGTAGATCAGGGACAGGTGCCCAATGTAGTAGGCATGACTTTGAAAGATGCTTTGTATTTGTTGGAAAACCAGGGATTGAAAGTAAAATCGAGGGGAACTGGCAGGGTGCAGAGGCAATCTCTTAAACCCGGAGGAAAAGCCAGGAAAGGTGGGGTGATTTATATTAGTTTAGGTTAGAATTTTTTAATTTACAACAATAGGGTAGGAGGGGAGAATAGTGAAATCACTTAAAGTATTACTTTAAGGTTGATAAAAAAAGGCAAAATGAAAAGTTTTGATTTTTGCCACAACTGACTGTAAATGAGATGAAAATTCTCATGAATTAGTACTGGAATTTCAAAAATAAATCAAGATCATTAAAAGACTAAAATCCATATTAGGGACTTACCCAAGTATATCCACAAAGGGACAGCTGGACATGGAAATCAACCAAATTCAGTTTGATTCCAGGGCGGTTGAGCATGGAGATATGTTTGTAGCGGTGGTCGGGGTTACCGTAGATGGACACAGGTTTATTGATCAGGCTATTGCCAGCGGGGCAAAAGTGATTGTTTGTGAAGTTCTTCCGGAAGTGGTCTCCGATGAAATTACTTATCTGATTGTTGATAATTCTGCAGAGGCTTTGGGGGTTTATGCCAATAACTTTTTCGATGAACCTTCCAAAAAATTAAAACTGGTAGGGATCACCGGCACAAATGGGAAAACCACCACTGCAACTATTTTGCATGAGCTTTTTCAGCATTTAGGTTACCAGGTAGGGCTTTTATCTACCATAGAAAATAAGATCAACCACAAAATATTAGATACCAAATTTACTACACCAGATGCTTTAACAATTAACCGTCTTTTGGATGAAATGGTAGAAGAGGGATGCGATTTCTGTTTCATGGAAGTGAGTTCTCACGCCATTGAGCAGGGAAGAGTTTCAGGGTTGCATTTTGAAGGGGCTGTTTTTTCCAATATCACTCATGATCATCTGGATTATCACAAGACTTTTGATAATTACATCAGGGCAAAAAAGAAGTTGTTCGACAATTTGCCCAAGACCTCTTTTGCCCTTACCAATAAGGATGACAAGCGGGGTATGGTGATGTTGCAAAACTGTTTGGCAAATAAGAACACATATGCCTTAAATACCATGGCAGATTTCAGGGCCAGGCTGGTGGATAATTCTTTTGAAGGATTGCTTTTGGAGATTGATAATAAGGAAGTTTGGTTTAGGCTAACCGGAGCTTTTAATGCCTATAATCTTTTGGCTATTTATGCCACATCGGTGTTACTTGGGGAAAATGAAGAAGAGGTACTAAAATATTTGTCGATGATTCAGCCGGCTAAGGGCCGCTTCGAACAAATTGTTTCAAAAGATAATATCAGAGCAATTGTGGATTATGCGCATACGCCCGATGCTTTGAAAAACGTACTGGAAACCATTCGTGAGATCAGGGTTCCCGGGGAAAATATCATTACCCTGGTAGGCTGTGGCGGGGACAGAGATGCGGAAAAAAGGCCAAAAATGGCGGCTATAGCTGCCAAACTGAGTGATAAAGTGGTGTTGACATCGGATAATCCGAGAAGTGAAGATCCTGAAAAAATTATTGAGGATATGAAGAAGGGAATCGATATCAGCAATGCAAGGAAATGCCTGAGTATTACGGACCGAAGAGAGGCTATAAGAACGGCCTGTATGCTGGCCGGGCCGGGTGATATTGTTTTGGTCGCTGGAAAAGGTCATGAGGATTACCAGGAAATTAAAGGAGTAAGACATCCTTTTGACGATAAAAAAATATTGGAAGAAATATTAATTGGAGCTTAAATAATAAATAGTGGATGGAAGGAGAAAGTAGTGTTTAATAAACCTGTTTTCTTGATTTTTTGAAATGAATGAAACTAACAATTTTTTACTGACTGACAAAAACAGGTTTTTTAACTTAATTATTTAAGACAAAGTGCTTTATTACCTTTTTGAATTTTTAGACGAACACTTCGACTTTGCCGGATCAGGATTGTTCCAATACATATCCTTCAGGGCATTGATGACAGCCGGATTTTCCCTGCTTTTTGCAGCCATTTTCGGTAAAAGAATTATCAGATTTCTGCAAAAGAAACAAGTTGGAGAGACTATAAGAGATTTGGGTCTGGAAGGGCAAATGGAGAAAAGGGGAACGCCAACAATGGGTGGATTGATCATTATAGCCACTATTCTGATCCCAGTATTCCTGTTTGCCGATTTACTGAATGTGTATATCGTGCTGCTAATTATTGCCACAGTCTGGATGGGACTGATCGGGTTTATTGATGATTATATAAAAATCTTTAAAAAGAATAAAGAGGGACTGAAAGGCAGGTTTAAAATTGCCGGTCAGATTGGATTGGGAATCATTGTGGGTGTCACTTTATACTACCACAGTGAAGTTGTGGTCCGGGATTTTAAAGTGGATGTAAATAGACAAACTATTGAGCAGGCTTTGGAGCCTTCCAATTATGAAGATGTAAAATCTACACAAACCACCATTCCTTTTGTAAAGAACAATGAGTTGGATTATGCCAATTTTGTTCCTTTCGATTTTTTAACGCCAGTGCTTTACATTCTGATTGTGATTTTTATTATCACTGCAGTGTCGAATGGAGCGAATATTACTGATGGAATTGATGGGCTGGCAGCTGGAATTTCAGCCATTATTGGGGCAACTTTGGCGGTGTTGGCTTATGTTTCTGGTAATGCCATTTTTGCCAATTACCTCAATATTATGTTCATCCCAAACATGGGAGAGGTGGTGATTTTTTGTATGGCATTTGTCGGAGCCTGCATCGGGTTTATGTGGTACAATTCTTACCCGGCCCAGGTTTTTATGGGAGATACCGGAAGTCTGGTGCTTGGGGCAGTAATTGCAGTTTTGGCCCTTGTCATTAGAAAAGAATTATTAATTCCGTTGCTATGCGGAGTGTTTTTAGTGGAAAACCTTTCTGTAATGTTGCAGGTGGGGTATTTCAAATATACCAGGAAAAAGTATGGTGAAGGAAGAAGGATATTTTTAATGTCTCCGCTTCATCACCATTACCAAAAGAAAAATATACACGAAGCAAAAATTGTAACCAGGTTTTGGATAATGGGTTTGTTACTCGCCATTGCCACACTGGCTACATTAAAGGTAAGATAAAAATTTAAACCAAAATATTTTCCGAGGGAGTTTCCCTCAAGCTTTACAATTAGACCGATTTGCTTTAACAATTGACCAAATAAAAATTTTAATCAGAAATAACTAAAAATTGTTTGTCACAACTTCTTGTTTGCAGGTGAAATAATGCTCAATTCAAACAAGTTGGATGACTTCTTTTTAAACTACCAAATTCAGGCTTTAATGATTGAACCAATTTATTAAAAAACACAATTAGTCCATTAAACTGATTCATTTCTGCAATGAAAGAAAAGGTAATCATATTGGGTGCAGGAGAAAGTGGGGTTGGAGCAGCCATACTTGCCCTCAAAAAAGGCTACGAAGTATTCGTGTCTGATGGTGGGAAGATTGCCTCAAAATTTCAGCAGGAATTGGTGGACAACAAGATTAAGTTTGAAGAAGGAAAACATAGTGAGGAGATAATTCTCAGTGCGGATGAAGTGATAAAAAGTCCTGGAATTCCTGAAAAAGCGGAAATTATTCAAAAGCTTAGGAAAAAGGGCATTAAAATAAGTTCTGAGATTGACTTTGCAAGTCGCTTTACCAAAGGGAAAGTGATTGCCATTACCGGGACTAATGGAAAAACTACTACCACATTATTAACTTATCATTTATTAAAAAATGCGGGTTTGGATGTGGCTATTGGTGGTAATATAGGGGAGAGTTTTGCCAGAAAGCTGGCAGAAAAGGATTACGATTATTTTGTGTTGGAAATAAGTAGTTTTCAACTGGATGATATCCATGGTTTCAGGCCAAATATCGCCATGCTGTTGAATATCACTCCGGATCATCTGGACCGATATGAGGACAAAATAGAAAACTATGCAGCTGCCAAATTCAGGATAATTGAAAACATGGCAGAAGGGGATACTTTTATCTACAATGCGGATGATGAGAATATCGCCAGGGAAATAAACAGGAGGGACACTGGAAGTTTCTGGACTGAGACTTTTTCCGGAGCCTTTCTGGTGAATGGAGAACTGAATATTCCGGCTTTCTTTTCACCATTATTTGATGAACCAGAAGCCAGGGAAAAGCAGGTGATTTATCGTGAATTGCCCTTGAAAGGAAAGCACAATGCCCTGAATATGTCTGCTGCGATAATTGCCGCCATGCGGGTAGGGCTGGAACAGGATAAAATTAAAGAAGGATTAAAAACCTTTAAAAATGCTCCACACAGGTTGGAGGAAGTAGCTGTAATTAATAATGTAATTTTTATAAATGATTCTAAAGCGACAAATGTTGATTCTACAATTTATGCACTCGATGCCTATGAAAACCCAATTATTTGGATAGTCGGAGGAACCGATAAGGGAAACGACTACGGACCAATTAAGGAGCTGGTTGAGCAGAAGGTAAAAGGAATTATCTGCCTTGGGGTGGATAATGAAAAACTGAACAGGGAATTTGGAGAAACAACCAGCTTCTTTTATGAAACCCAGGATGTGAATGATGCGGTCATGAAAGCCTATCATTTTGCGGAGAAAGGAGATTTAGTTTTGCTTTCTCCTGCCTGTGCAAGTTTCGATTTGTTTAAAAATTACGAAGACAGGGGAAACCAGTTTAAGGAAGCTGTCAGGAAAAATATTAGTGGATTACGAATGAATGTAGCATTCGGAAAAAGTTAAAAATAATGGAGAATAATCAAACTCAAAGCGGATACATACTGCAACATTTGGAGGGAGACAAAATCATATGGATGGTAACCATTATTTTGTCTCTGGTGAGTATTTTGGTGGTGTACAGTGCCACTGGGAATCTGGCCTACAGACTTGCTGATGGAAATACAGAGCATTTTTTAATGAAGCATACTGTACTCATTCTTTTGGCTTTTGGCGCAATGTTCATCTGCCACCGGATCGATTACCGGTATTATTCAAGGCTTTCCAGATATGCACTATTGGCTTCTGTGCCTTTATTAATTTTTGCATGGCAGTTTGGTGATACCATCAATGGAGCTACCAGATGGGTAACTATTCCCTTTATCGATTATTCTTTTCAGCCTTCGGATTTTGCCAAGCTGGCCTTAATTTCCAATGTGGCCAGTATGCTTTCCAAAAGGCAATTGAGTATTAAAGAATATCAAAAAGCAATTAGTCCATTATTAATCTGGGTAGGGATTGTTTGTGGGCTAATCGGTTTGTCAGATTTATCGAGTGCTGCCTTACTTTTTATGACCTGTTCTCTTCTACTTTTCATAGGAAGAGTACCTGTGAAATATTTGGGAATGATGATGATTGTTGGGGCGATGGCAGGCGCTTTTGCTTTTACTTTCGGACAAAGGGGAAGTACAGGAGCTAGCAGGTTGACCTCCTATATGAATGACGGAGCAAAATCTTTTCAGGCTGAGCAGTCAATAATTGCCATTAACTCAGGAGGAATTGCCGGAAAAGGACCGGGGAAAAGTACACAAAGGAATTTTTTACCACACCCTTATTCTGATTTTATTTTTGCAATTATTGTGGAGGAATATGGCCTTTTAGGGGCACTCGCAATTATCGGAGCCTACCTGACCTTGCTCTATCGGGGCATGTTGGTGGTAGGGAAGTCCAGTCGGGCGTTTGGAGGCTTGCTGGTTGCAGGACTTACTTTTAGTCTTATTGTTCAGGCTTTTGTGCACATGGGTGTGGTGGTTGGAGTTTTCCCCATCACAGGTTTACCCCTTCCACTTTTAAGTATGGGGGGAACTTCTCTGGTATTTACCGGAGTAACCATGGGAATGATATTAAGTGTGAGCCGGGCGGTGGAGATGGATGAGGAAGGAGGAGATTTGGTAAAAAGAGGAAATTCAAGGAAAAGAGAAAAGAAGCCTGTGTTTGCTTCTAATGCTGTAGGATAAAAAATAAAGTAAAGAAAATAAATGTCATCTAAAAAGGATCATATCAGGGTAATTATTAGTGGTGGAGGCACTGGAGGCCATATCTACCCAGCTATTGCCATAGCAGATGCCTTAAAGGAAATAGATGACAAAACAGAAATCCTATTTGTGGGGGCCGAAGGGAAAATGGAGATGGAAAAAGTACCACAGGCTGGATATGAAATTATTGGCTTGGGGATTACGGGCATCCAAAGAAGGCTTACTTTGAGTAACCTGATGTTTCCTATAAAACTTTTAAAAAGTTTAGCTAAGGCTTCGAAAATTATAAAAGAATTTCAGCCTGATGTAGTGGTGGGAGTAGGTGGTTATGCCAGTGGTCCTTTACTGAAAAGTGCAGAAAGGAAAAAAGTACCTGCCTTAATTCAGGAGCAAAATGGCTATGCCGGATTGACAAACAAATGGCTGGCAGGAAAGGCGGATAAGATTTGTGTGGCTTATAACGGGATGGAGAAATATTTCCCCAAGGATAAAATCATCTTTACCGGAAATCCGGTGAGAAAAGATATTTCCAAACTGGAAGATGTGAAGGCAGAAGCTTACCTCCATTTCGGTTTGGATGCGGGGAAAAAAACACTTTTGGTTGTAGGAGGAAGTCTTGGGGCTTTAACCCTCAATGAAAGTGTAATTGGAGGGATAGATAAACTGCTGGAAGAAGGTTTTCAGATTATCTGGCAAACAGGGAAATATTATTATGAAAGTATGAAATCGCGATTAGGGGAAGAGAAAAGGGAAGGCCTTTGGTTTAATGCTTTTATCAATAGAATGGATCTGGCGTATGCCTGTGCGGATGTGGTGATTTCAAGGGCTGGAGCACTGAGTATTTCTGAAATTTGCCTGGTAGGAAAACCTGTGATATTAGTTCCTTCTCCAAATGTGGCTGAGGATCATCAGACTAAAAATGCCATGGCATTGGTAAAGGAGGATGCAGCCATCATGATAAAGGATAATGAAGCCAGGGAAAAGTTAATTGATGAAGCCATTCTGTTGTTGGGAAATGGTGAAAAGCAGGAGGAACTGGCCAAAAATATTAAGCTTTTGGGTAAACCGGAAGCTGCAAAAAAAATTGCAGAAGAAGTGATAAAACTGGCAGGATAGCAGGAGATGGGAAATTGGTTTTATCCGATTGTCGATAGACTGTAAAATACCCTAACTAACATAAAAAGAGGAATTGTAAAAATTAAACAGAAAATCCATTTGGCGATGGAAAAAGAACTTCACAACATAACACATGTATTTCTTGTCGGTGTCGGTGGCATCGGGATGAGTGCTCTTGCCCGCTGGTTTGCTGCTCATGGTAAGCTGGTAAGTGGTTATGATAAAACTGAAACCCCTCTAACAAATACTTTAGGGACAGAAGGAATTCAGATTCATTACAAAGATGATCCTGATCTGATTACGGATGATA
Source organism: Flexithrix dorotheae DSM 6795 (assembly GCF_000379765.1). Lineage (GTDB taxonomy): Bacteria > Bacteroidota > Bacteroidia > Cytophagales > Flammeovirgaceae > Flexithrix > Flexithrix dorotheae. The sequence goes on along the minus strand of NZ_KB903465.1, from coordinate 54,402 downwards.
TAAAAAGTGCAAAAGATGAAACTTTAGTCATATATACTCCAGCAGTTCCCAAGGATCATAAAGAACTGAATTACTTTATGGATAATGGGTATTGGGTGATGAAAAGGTCAGCAGTGTTAGGATTAATTTCCAAAGAGAATTTTTGCATTGCTGTAGCCGGAACACATGGGAAAACAACAACTTCTTCCATGCTGGCACATATTCTTAAGGAAACCGGGCAGACTTGTTCTGCATTTTTAGGAGGAATTGCCAAAAATTTTGATTCCAATTTATTACTGAATGAGTCGGATGAAGAAAATAATATTCTGGTGGTGGAGGCGGATGAATACGACAGGTCATTCCTGACTTTAAATCCGGATATTGCTATCGTGACTGCCATAGAACCAGACCATTTGGATATTTATGGCGATGAGGAGAATCTAAAAGAATCTTTCGTGCAGTTTCTTGGGCAATTGAAGGAAGAGGGGCAATTGTTCATCAATATGGGAGTGGGTAAAAAACTATTGAAAGGGCTGGAAGATAAGATAAGTATTAAAACTTATGGCATAGAAACAGGTGATTATTGTGCAGAAAATATCAGGATAGAGGGTTCCAGTTTTGTTTTTGACCTTAGTTCTACTTCGGAAAGCGATTCTATGGATACTATTTATGATATCAAACTGAATATTCCGGGATATCATAATGTGGAAAATATGGCTGCCGCAATTTCTACTTGTTTAAGTGTTGGCCTAAAGCCAGATGAGATTAAAGCAGCAGTGGCCACTTATTCCGGAGTAAAAAGAAGGTTTGAGTACATCATTAATGAAAAGAATAAAATATTTATAGATGATTATGCCCACCATCCAACTGAGGTGGAGGCTTTGCTGAGATCGGTGAAATCACTGTATCCAAAAAGAAAAATTACAGCTGTTTTTCAACCGCATCTTTTTTCCAGAACCCGGGATTTTGCCACAGATTTTGGTGAAAAACTTTCTCTGGCAGATCAGGTAGTGTTGATGGATATATACCCGGCCAGAGAGCTGCCTATTGAAGGAGTAACTTCTCAGATTATTTTGGATAAAATAAAAGTAAAAGATAAGTGGCTTGTGAAAGAGGAGGATTTAGAGGATAAAATTAAAGCCCTTAATCCGGAGGTTTTACTGACCATCGGTGCAGGAGATATTGACAGGTTTGTTGGACCTTTTAAAAAGATATTGGAATGAAGAAATTCAAACTTAACTCAACCTTAAATATAATGCTGGGAGTAGTATTACTGCTGGTATTGGTAAGTTTCATTGGGGTGAAATTCTATTCTTTTTCCAATGAAAATATCGTCATCAATATTGACGATAAAAATGGGAATTATTTTGTGAGTACGGAGGATGTGGAAAAGATTATTGAAGACTTGAAAGTAAAACATCCCACCTCCAACAGATTGAAAAGTATTGACCTGAAAACCATTGAAAATGCATTAAAGTCAATTGATTTTGTATTGGATGCTCAGGTTTCCAGAGATTTGAAAGGAAACATCATTATTGATATAGAACAGCATAAACCGATTGCCCGGATTATGACCGATAATGGGGAAGGCGCTTATATCAATGAATCGAATCAATTGCTTGACCTTTCAGATAATTATGCGGCAAGAGTGATGTTGGTGACGGGAAGTGGAGCGGATAGTTTGATGAGTAATGAATTTTTGAATTCCTATTACGGGAAGAAGATTTGCAAATTTATCAAACATCTGAATTACGATGAATTCTGGAAGGCTCAGGTGGCGCAGTTGGATTTTGATGAGGAGCTGGAAATTAAACTTTATCCTCAGGTAGGAATACAGGTTTTTGAGTTTGGATCGGCTGAAAATTATGAAGCCAAACTGAATAAGATGGAAATATTTTACAATGAAATTGTTCCCAAAAAAGGTTGGGGAGAATATAAATTGGTTAAGTTACAATATAACGGGCAAATAGTCTGTCGGTAAGGTGATATGACTGTAAACAAACAATCAACTAATTAACAAATCAAGTGTACGGCTTGGTTACAAAAACAAATCATTTTTAATAGTTAATGTCATGCAAGAAGAAAAAATAGTTGTTGGGGTTGATATCGGAACAACGAAAATTTGTGCCATTGTAGGCAGGCTGAATGAATTCGGCAAATTGGAAATTTTAGGTTTGGGCAAAGCGATCTCGGACGGGGTGAAAGAGGGAACTGTCAGGAATATCGGGAAGACAGTTGCAGGGATCAACCAGGCCATTAAAGATGCTGCTGAATCTTCCAAAATTAATATCAATGTAGTGAATGTGGGTATTGCCGGAAAGCATATCAAAAGCACTGAACACCATGGCAGCATTACCAGAAAGTCGAATGATGATGAAATTACCCAGGACGATGTAAACAGGCTAACCAATGATATGTACCGAATTGTAACAGAACCCGGTGCAGAAATTATCCATGTAATGCCTCAACAGTACACTGTAGATTTTGAAGAAAATATAAAAGATCCTGTTGGGATGTCGGGTGTGAAACTGGAAGCAGATTTTCATATCATTACCGCCCACACCAATGCGATCCGAAATATCAAAAAGTGTGTGGAAAAAGCATCACTTGATATTGACAATATGATACTTGAACCGTTGGCATCGAGTATTTCAGTCTTGAGTGAAGAAGAAAAAGAAGCAGGAATTGTTCTGGTGGATATTGGAGGTGGTACAACAGATGTGGCCATTTTCTATGACGGAACCATAAGACATACTGCTGTCATTCCTTTCGGAGGAAATATTATTACAAGCGACATCAAACAAGGATGTTCGGTAATGCAAAATCAGGCAGAACAGCTTAAAGTAAAATTTGGAAAGGCACTGGCTGAAGAAGCCAATGAGAATGAGGTTGTATCCATTCCCGGCTTAAGAAACCGGCCTCCAAAAGAGATTTCCATTAAAAACCTGGCTTATATAATCGAAGCCAGAATGGAAGAGATTATTGATCTGATCATGTTGGAAATTGAGCGATCGGGATACCAGAATAAACTGGCAGGTGGAATTGTAATCACTGGTGGTGGTTCCATGCTCAAGAATTTGAAACAGCTGTTTGAATACAAAACTGGCCTGGATGCCAGAGTGGGTTATCCGAATGAGCACCTTGGAAAGAGCTTTATTGAGGAAATTAAAAATCCACTATATTCTACAGCTATTGGTTTAGTGCTGGCTGGTTTAAGAAATGACGAAACAGAGAAAGACAGAGGATTAGTAGGTGGGTTGAAACACAGTGCTAAAGCTTCATCAGGTGGTGGAGGTGACTTCTTTGGAAACATTCTCAAAAAGACCAAGGAATTGTTAATAGATGATTTTGATGATAAATCAGCTTATTAATGATTTCCCCTAACACTAAATAAATGACCAACTATTAAAAGAGATCTTATTATTAATCAATAAAATATTTAAAAATGTCAGATACAAGTTACGAATTTTCGATCAGTCCTTCAGCAGAAGGCAATATTATAAAAGTAATTGGAGTAGGTGGTGGCGGAAGCAATGCCGTAAACCATATGTACAAGCAGGGGATTCAAGGTGTTGATTTTTATGTATGCAACACCGATAAGCAGGCACTGGAGTGCAGCCCTGTAAATAATAAAATGCAGATCGGTTCTAAACTTACTGAAGGACTTGGTGCAGGAGCCAATCCGGACGTAGGGAAGAATGCTGCTGTGGAAAGCAAAGAGGAAATCAGGAAAATGTTGGAGGATGGTACCAAAATGGTGTTCATTACTGCTGGTATGGGTGGTGGAACCGGTACTGGTGCTGCTCCCGTAATTGCCGAAGTGGCAAAAGATCTTGGAATCCTAACGGTAGCCATCGTTACCCGGCCATTTGGTTTTGAAGGAAAACCTAAAGCCAGAAGGGCAGATACCGGAATTGAGGAATTGAAACAGCATTGTGATACTGTATTGGTAATTCTGAATGATAAACTGAGGGAAGTTTATGGAAAATCAACCATGAAAGAAGCTTTCTCTCAGGCAGATAATGTATTGAGCAGAGGTTCTAAATCTATTGCCGAAATCATCACTGTTGCCGGTAATATTAACGTGGATTTTGAGGACGTAAGAACAGTAATGAAAGATTCTGGTGCAGCCGTAATGGGATCAGCTACTACTGAAGGAGAAAACAGGGCCAGAAGAGCTGCTGAAGGAGCCATTACCAGTCCATTGTTGAATAACACCAATATTTATGGAGCGAAGTATATCCTGCTAAGTATTGTAGTAGGGGATGAGGACGATTTCCAAATGGATGAATTGGAAGAAATCACAGAATATGTGCAGGAGCAGGCTGGGGAAGATGCTGAAATCATTTTCGGTCAGGCAAATGATGAGTCACTTGGAAAATCGATTAACGTGACCATAATTGCTACGGGTTTTGATGAAGATGAGCAAAAAGATACCAAAAAAGTTTTTGACCTGGAATCTAATAAACTAAAGATGCAGGTGAGAAACAGTAAAGAGGATTTTTTTGATAAGCAGGACGAAGAGGAGGATGATGATTTAGAAATGTTACTCAAGAAAAAAGCTCAGCAGGATAAAATTGTTTTTGAGCTGGAAGGAAATTATGAAATAGTGCATGAAGAGACCGAAGAGGAGAAAAAAAAAAGGTTAGAAGCTCAATATCAAGCTAGAAGAGAGAGACTGGAAAAATTGAAGTCGGTTGGTGAAATGTCAAACGATGAATTGAAAAACAAACAGGAAACTCCGGCTTATATGAGAAAAGGTGTTCAACTGAATATTTTACCTCATTCTTCGGAATCGAATGTTTCCAGATTCAGATTGGATGAAAACAATGAGATTCTGGGAGATAACAAATTTTTACACGATAATGTAGATTAAGCGGGAAGAGTTGGCTAGAACCAACCCCCCATTTGTATCTGCATTTCATGGGTGAGGGATTTTCCTTACAAATTCCCCTCCCACTTAAGATTTGATTTATTTTTGAACCAAGTGATTTAGCCCGTAGCTATTAGTTACGGGCTATTTTTTGTTAAACTGATATTAGTTAACATGTACGCCTGAAAAATATTTTACTGCATGGACAAGCCATTCTGTTGTTGAATTCTGCCAATTACCATAGGTGTAATGTCATTTTCCCCATTGCTGTACAGTACAGCACCTTTTGGAATCACCATGGAATATCCTTCGGCTATTGATATTTCATTTACAGCCTGTTGAATTTTTATTAAATAGGCCTGCTCCAATTCCTCCAGCTTCACTATAAGATCCATTTTTGCCTTTTGCTCATATTCCTGAAGCAGAGTGCCATAATCTATAATTTCTTGTCTTTTTTTATCAATCTGGGCACTTGTCCAGTTTTCTGCATTTTGTTCAAATTCCTGAACCATCACTTCAAGTTCCTGCTCTTTTTCCTTTAAAATGCTTTCGTATTGTTTAGAGAATGTTTCAAGTCTGGCTTTTTGTGCCTCCAAATCAGGCATTGCTTGTAAAACCTGATCTATATCCACATACGCTATTTTTTGCTCTTGTGCGAAAATGTCGGTGAATCCTAAAAGAAGTGCAAATAATATGGATAATTTCAATGCTTTCATGATTTTTATAATTTAGGTTTTGTTTTTTGTTTTTGTATGATCCAAAGATGATGGGATAGGTACCAGGAAAATAATGCAAAGAAGTAGAAGGGAATTTTATGGGCGTGAAAGGGAATATTTATAAATATGAATGAAACTTCACAGATTCTTTTGTAAACAATATATCTTGGTTTAATTTCAAAACCAGAAGATTAATAATCTGAATTTAATTAGATGAAAAAATATATTTTTTATTATTATATCATTTTACCCGCTTTGGTTTTGTTTGGCCATTTTGCTTCCGGGCAGGAAAATGAAAAAGAACTAACCTGGCCCCGGGAGATATCTACCAAAGTGGGCACCATAACACTATATCAGCCTCAGCTGGAGACATTTGAAAAGAATATTCTGAGTGGCAGAATGGCCTTATCCATAAAGCCTCCCGAAGAAGAGATGATGTTTGGCGCTTTTTGGTTTAAAGCCAGGTTAGCCACCGATATCGAAACCAGAACAGCCCGATTGGAGGAATTTACAGTGGACCAAACCAAGTTTGCTGATCTTGATGAAGAGGAAGTGCAGCGATTAAGTGAATTCCTGAAAAAAAAGTTTGAAAGTGCAGAACTTGAAATGTCACTTGATAGAATTACGGCAAGTCTGGAAAGTGTGGCCCAGGATAAACAGTTTGCCGATAGTTTCCAGAATGACCCGCCAGAAATTTATTTCCGGACAAATGCAACTGTTTTGATTTATATTGATGGTGAACCTATATTAAAAAATGTAGAAAATTCGGAATTTGATTATGTGGTAAATACCCCATTTTTTCTGGTAAAGGACAAAAAAGATGATTACTACCTAAAAGGAGGTAAATTCTGGTGGACATCAAAGGAAATTACGAAAGGCTGGAAGGAAACAGGCCAAGTTTCCAGGGATTTGGAAAAATTGGCGAAAGATGCCATTCCCGAAGATGATAATGTGGTGGACTCGGCCATGCTGGAACTGAAAGAAGCTCCGGAAATTATTGTTTCAACAGTTCCTGCAGAATTAATCCTTTCAGATGGAGACCCCTCCTATGCACCCATTCAGGGAACGTCTCTACTATATGTTACCAATTCTGAGAGTGATATTATTATGCATATCGATTCCCAGGAACATTACATTTTGTTAGCCGGGAGGTGGTACAGCTCCAAAACGTTGCAGGATGGTGATTGGAAGTTTAAAGAACCCACCGATTTGCCGGAGGAATTTCAAAAAATTCCGGTTGAGTCCGATATTGCCGATGTCCGTACCAGTGTGCCAGGAACAGAAGAAGCTAAAGATGCCATGCTGGGCCAAAGTATTCCACAAACCGCAACAGTTGACCGGAAAACAGCCACAGTAGAAGTGCAGTATGATGGGAACCCTGAGTTTAAGAAAATAGATGGCACAAAAGTTTCCTCTGCAGTAAATGCAGATAAAACGGTGTTGTTAATTGAAAAGAAATACTATGTAGTGGATGATGGAATTTGGTTTGTATCCGACAAGGCTACTGGCCCCTGGGAAGTAAGTGTTATCCGGCCAGATGAAGTGGATGATATCCCGCCAAGCTCCCCTGCTTATAATGTGAAGTATGTTTATGTATATGATTATACCCCAAGTGTGGTTTATGTGGGCTATTTACCCGGATATACCTGGTCTTATATGTATGGGGGAGTGGTGGTATACGGAACGGGTTATTATTATCCGCCATGGTACAGTACCTATTATTACCCAAGACCAGTTACTTATGGTTTTAGTGTACACTATAACCCCTGGACTGGCTGGGGATTTTCTTTTGGATTCAGCTATGGGTGGTTTAGCGCAGGATGGCACCGACCTTATTACGGATGGTGGGGACCATGCGGTTATAGATATGGTTACCGACATGGTTATTATCATGGCTATCACCACGGATACAGGCATGGGTATCATCATGGATACAGAGCAGGATATAGGGCAGGGCAGAGACAGGCTTACCGTAATGTTTACAGAAACAGAAATAATGGTGTGAAATCGACCGGAAGAGTAAATCATACCGCCTCAGGAAATGCTTTAAAGGCCCGTCCTTCTCAAAGGCCGAATAATGTATATTCCGATAGGAATGGAAATGTTTACCAAAGGGATAATAAGGGAAACTGGCAACCGAAATCAAATTATAATCGAAAAAGTACCCAGCCATCCACCCGACCCAATCAGGGAAATCAAAATAGAACAAAACCTCAGACCAGCCCTTCCACCAGGCCTTCAAATCCTCCTTCCAATATGAATAGGGATTATAATAATAGATACAGAGGCACTAATAATTATAATAACTACCAGCGTCAGCGTACAGTACCGAGAAGCAGGCCTTCCGGTGGAGGAAGAAGAAGATTTTAGACCAATAAAAATGTTATGTTAGAAAAGATAAGCAATGTAATGGTACTGGGATGCGGAAGAAGTGGTACCTCAATATTTGGAGAACTGTTTGAACATATCCCCCAATTTACTTACTACAGTGAACCACCTTACCAGGATTTAAAAAACTTTGATTACAGCCAGCCCATTGCCATAAAGGTACCCAATGAAAGTCCCGGATTTATTTCCACTCCTGGCCTGTCTTTTCCACTAGATGATTTTAAGAATGCCTTTCCAGCACCGAGACAGTTGTATTGGATTGTCAGGCATCCGTTAGATGCGATTTGCTCTTTGAGAATTGGTATATCCAAAAACTGGGGACACCACCCAAGGCCTGCGGACTGGCAAAACTGGCTTTCCCGACCTGTACTGGAGCAATGTGCTCATCATTGGAATTACCTCAACACAGTAGGTTATAGTCAGGTAAAAGATATGGTTAAAGTGGTCCATTTTGAGGATATGCTAAATGAACCCTTAAAGTTTGCTCAATCCATCGCCAGGGATATAGGTTTGGATTCGAAGGCAAATGAGAAGGCCTTAGCTGATTGGGCGAATCGTGTCCAGAACACCAATAATGAAAAATTTATTGAAGCTAAAACTTCCAGAGCATATTCCAGAAAGGACCATAACGTAAGAATTTCGCGCTGGAAAGAAAATCTGACCACCCAGGAAGTGCAGCAAATTAAGCCAATAATAGCCGAAGGGGCAGGGATTTTTGGGTATGGTATTTCATTTTAGTAGAGGATTATTAAAAAATATTAATTAGAGATGTTTACTCGCTTTATTGGTAAAATATCTAAAATGAAGAATAAAAAGCTTAAAGCCTTTGGCGATTCTCTAAGGGCAAATGACTTTAGAATTACTTTGTGTGATCAAAATTTAGAAATTGCGGAAACATTGGCTGAAGCTTTTTCTGAAATTGAAGAAGTTGAAGTGATGCAGGGTAATATATTGAATATATGGGCTGATGCAATTGTTAGTCCGGCAAATAGTTTTGGTGATATGAGTGGAGGGTTAGATAAAATAATTGATGATTTTTATAAAGGCAAAGCTCAAAAGCAATTACAAACTAAGATCAACGAAGACTATCTAGGAGAACTTCCAGTTGGTCAGGCTATTACCTTAAAAATGGATAGTCTCCAATTTCCAAATATTATTGTTGCTCCAACAATGAGAATTCCCGGAAATGTAAAGGGTACACTCAATGCTTATTTAGCTATGCGGGCTATTTTGGTTGAATTGATCCGGTTAAATAAAAAGGGAAATGAAAATATTAGAAATATCGTAGTTCCCAGTCTATGTACCGGTGTGGGAAGAGTACCGTATAAGGAAGCTGCAGAACAAATGCTAACTGCATATAAAAATATTATGCTTAGTGGATGGATGGAAATTAAACATCCTGCAATGGCTCCTTATGCTTTAAGGAAACAAAGCATTATTGATTAAAAAAATTACTCCCAAAAATTGAATAAAATTAAAAATTACCTCATTTCCACATTTCTGCTGGAGGAAAAAGAAGCTGATATTTTCCTGTCTGTTTTTACCCGGATGGAGCTGAAAAAGAATGAAGTTTTTGTGTCATTGGGGAAGGTTTGCAATAAGGTTGGTCTGATTGAGCAGGGTTTGATGATTTGTGCCTATCAAAAAGATGGGGAGGATATTATTGATGAATTTGCCTATGAGCCCGGATTTGTCACTAATTATTTTAGCTTTCTTACCCAATCTCCCTCAGAAAAAGAAATCAGATGTATTGAAGATACTGTTGTTTATGTGGCGCACCGGGAAGGATTGGAAAAAATCGGAATGGAATATCCTTTTGTAGAAAGTATGGCCCGACTCATTAACGAAAATTTGTTTTTAAATGGACATGAAAGAGTTAAATCATTTCTGTTGGACAATGCTCAGGAAAGGTATCTGAAATTGATTGGGGAAAGGAAAGATTTAATGCAACGAATTCCCCAGTATTGTGCCGCTTCCTATCTTCGGGTAAAACCAGAAACCATCAGCCGGATCAGAAAGAAAATCAGCCGGGATTAGTTTATTGATTTAGGTCAAGAAATTTGGCTTGAGGAAATTCTAGTTTTGAATTTTGTTCAACTAAAATCCAAAACTATGAATACGGTAAAACTTTTAGCCAGTCAAACAGAAGATGCATATCAGTGGGCCAATAAATTAATTGAAACTATTCCCGAAGAGAAATGGAATTTTACACCAGAAGGCCTGGAAACAAACCTGACCTGGCAAACGGGACATTTATTAATGAGCTTTTATTTTCATGCTATTATGGTGATTTCCGGACATCAAATGGATATTATCAAACAGATTCCTTTAAAAGAGTACGATCTGTATTTTACCAGAGGATATCCCCAAAATATTGTGGGAAAGGTAAAACCTGATGTCTTAAAAAGCCAGTTTTTGTTCATGCAAAAAAGATCATTAGAGGAAATAAATAGCCTTTCAGAAACTGATTTGAAATCCAGCTTACATCACACAGAAGTGCCTCATCCCATTGCCAATACCAAATTTGAAGCACTAGACTGGAACATCAAACACACCATGTGGCATTGTGGGCAAATCGGAATATTAAAGCGAATGATCAATGGCAGATATGATTTTGGTTTGAAAAAAGCGGATAACTAAGCACCAGTGCTCCACACCGGGTACTCCATACCGGGTACTCCACACCGGGTACTATTATTTCTGAGACAAAGTAATCTTTCTGTCAGTATTTTAGGGCAAAATAATACACGATTAATTTTAAGTTACTACTTAAAATTACCATTTCCCCTTTTTAGTTTTTGAATCAAAAATTTGTAATTTGATTTTGGAACAAAAGAAAAGTGCTATGCCTGTAAGTGAAGATTATTTAAATTATATCAAAGATCAGTTGGAGGGAGTTGGGGAGGTGGAGATCAAAAGAATGTTTGGTGGAGTCGGACTATTCCATGGAGGATTAATGTTCGGCAAAATCGGTGACGATGTATTTAGACTAAAAGTGGATGAAACCAATCAGGCTGATTATGAAGCAAGAGGAATGAAACCCTTTTATTCTGAAACAAAAAAGAAAGGAATGCCTTATTGGGAAGTGCCTGCTGATGTGATTGAAAATAAAGAGGAGTTGGCGAAATGGGTGGCCAAATCTTTTGAGGTGGCGGAGAGGGCAGGGAAAAAGAAAAAGTAAGCCAAAATTTCTGGAATAGCTGAGAATTGAAGTATTCAAAGATTTAATTGCCGGGTCTGAAGTGATTTGACAGAGATATTTTTAGATTTGGGAAATATCCAATTTGCTTTTCAATCTATGAGGGGCTTTGGTGTAATATTAAAATTTTGAATACTTAAACTTATGCAAACCCTTAATGCCTTACTTATTACCATAATTTGCCTATTCACAGTAGCTTTTAACACTAATAAGGCTACAGCCCAGCAGAAAAAAAGAATAATTCTCGATGCAGATACCGGGAATGAGGTGGATGATTTATATGCGATTTCCCGGGCACTGATTGAGCCATCATGGGATATTCTTGCCCTCAATGCTACCCAGTGGCAAACCAGTCACTGGACAGTTCCTGAGTCCATGGAAAATAGCCACCGGTTAAATGGTGTGATTCTGGGACATTTAGGGATGCAGGTGAAAAGATGCAGGGGCGGAGCTGCCCGGATGTTCGACTGGGGAGATATGGCCCGCCACTCTGCTGCGGCATATGAAATCATCAAGCAAGCAAAAAATACCCCAGAAGGAGAAAAATTGACTGTAATTGCGCTTGGCGCATTAACCAATGTAGCTTCTGCCATATATATTGATCCTGAAATAGAGTCAAAAATTGCTTTGTACTGGTTGGGTTCAAGCTATGATTTTGAAAAGGGTATTTTAAAGAAAAATGATTTCAATTGTGTGATGGATGTACAGGCTTTGGAAATTATGCTGATGTCTAAGGTAGAAATGCATGTGATTCCCGTGAATGTAGCCAGTGCCATGACATTCAATTTTGAGGAGACCAAATCGAAATTAATGGATAAGCATCCTTTAGGAAATTATTTAGTGGAAAGATGGGAGCAACATCTCGATGGTTCCAGAAAGGAGAGGACTATCTGGGATTTGGGTATTATTGGTGCGGTGTTAAATCCGGAGTGGGTAGAGGAAGTGGAAATCACTACTTCAAAGGATAATGGAAACAGAAAGGTTTTTTATTATAAATCCGTACAGGCAGATAAAATGAGGACTGATTTTTTTGAGAAGTTATTGGCTTTTTTTGAGAAGAATTAACCTTTTATTTTTGATAAATGGGAATTATTCGGGATAAAATTTTTGAGCTTTTATGTAAGAATTTTAACTGAGGTCCTACCAATAACCTGAACTAAAAACCAAAAAATGAGAAAGATTATGCCTTATAAAACCAGCCGCAATGCTTTATTAGCATTGGATAATGGAGGAAGGTTTTATAATATTTTTACCAAAGCTAATGATGGAAATATTTCCGCTGCCGAACTGGCCAAAGTAGCCGGAGTATTGGGTGACAGGCAAAAGATGATTTTATATCTGGAAATGTCTATCATTAATTTAGAGGAAAAGGCAAGACAAGAAGTTTACGCCAGGCTCTCTGATCAATTAAAATCATCACTTGAAAAATATATTCCTCAGCATTTCGTGCCTTCCGAGGCTAAGGAAAAAGCCTTAACCGGTTCAAATGCAGTGATTACTGGTATTCCGGAATTTGTTGAATCTAAAACTGATTTTGCTGGTTTTGTGATGGTGCCGATCAGCACTGGAAAGTCAATGTCCTTTATCATGGTGCCGATAATGGATCAGTACAATATTTACAAACTTAGGGACAAGGCCACCGATGAGGAGTTTTTTATTGCACATGACAGATCCTCATTTAAATTTCCCGAAAAGACCATGCGGTTTGGCGGGGTGATTAAGGAACTTCAGCAGGACAAAGAGAAAAAAGATAATGATTCCCCACAAAAGTTTTTGGAAATCTATTATTATACGGAATTGAGTATGTAGGGAACCTGGTTTCAAATACATTCTGCCTGATTAATAAAGCCAACCATCAAAAAAACGTTTTTTTTTATTTAATAACAGCGGTTTACCTTTACGGTATCTTCTATTTGATTGTTGAAATTAAAAAAGAATTCGCAGTATGTTTGGCTTTTTCCCTCTTTCAATAATACTCCAGGCGTTTTGTATTTACCATGCCTATACCAATAAAGCAGACCAGAAATGGTTTTTTATCATCATTTTTCTCCCTCTCATTGGAAGTGGATTGTATTTGTATCATCATTTTTACAATCGACACAATATCACCAAAGTTTCCGAAGGATTTAAGGAAGTGGTGAATACCAATTATTCCGTTCAGAAGCTGGAGAAAGAAGTGAAGTTTTCGGATACAATCACCAATAAAACCAATCTGGCTGATAAATACCTGGAATTGGGGCGGTATCAGGAGGCGGCTGACCTTTATGAGTCCTGCCTGGAAGGATTTAATGCGGATAACGCTGATTTATTGAGGCGCCTGGTAAAAGTACATTACCTGCTGGAAAATTATGGCAAATCGGTGGCTTATGGCCATCAGGTAAATGGGAATAAAACATTCTCGAAATCGAAGGAAAAAATAGCTTATGCCTGGTCTTTGTTTTATGAAAATGAAGAGGAAAAGGCGGAAAAAGTCTTTTCAGAAATGGACTCTACTTTTACCAATTATCCCCATAGAATGGAGTTTGCCAAGTTCCTAAATGAAGCCGGAAAAAGGGAAGAAGCCTTAAGCAAACTGGAAGAATTGATGGACGAATATGACCATATGGAAGCCAGGGAGAAAAGGCAAAATAGAGCGGTTAACAGAGATATTGTCCGGTTGTATGGGGAAATTAAGAAAGGTGGGTGAATTAGAAATCAATCAAAATAAAAGATTAAACAACTTTCATGTAGGTGTGGCGTTCTTTGGAATTCAATAGTTTTTTTAGAAAATCATCTTAATATTATATGAGAGTTGTTGCTTTTATTTTTGCCATTTTGGTAAGTAATATGTTGGGCATAGGCCTGCTCTTTAAATTTTTCAGATGGCCGGGTAGTGGGGAAATGATTGTAATGGGTACACTTTTATTCTGTACACTTTATTTGCTATTTGTGGGTATTTATGTGTATAAGGAGAGAAATAAAGGATTTACATTTGGGATGCTGTTTTTATTTATGCCTTTTCTTTTGGCTATTGCCGGCCCAATTGTTTTCAGTATGAAACCTTATGATTTTTCGGATAATTTTATTATAAATGATATTAATAACCGTTCGATTTCAACAAATCTAGAAGTATCAAATGTACAATTGTATAAAAGTTTAGAGGAAAATGCAGAGGAAAATAATAGCGCCTTCTTCGAGAAATTTAGAAATATAAAGACCCTTACTGAAAGTACTTTGGGTTACGTGAATACTGTTAGAGAAGAATTGATATTTGATGCAGGAGGACTTAAGGAAGATGGTAGCATAATGAATGAGAATAATATCCAAAGACAAACATATTTTATGATTGGAGAAAAAGGGATGAAGGATGGAAAGGGCTATATTCTTCAATTTATGATCGAAAAGTATTTAGAGGAATTAAATAAAATGTTTCCTTCAGCTAAACTGGAAAAATTCACCTTAGATGGTAATGAAAATGCCATTTTTAAAAATGATCCTAGCTATAATAAAAAAGACTTTGTTCATCTAAATTTTGAAGGTAGGTCAGTTGTAGCTGGTTTATCTGTTTTGAGCCAAATTGAAGTTCAAATTCTTATGATCGAGCAAAAGGCAATTTTAGAATTGATGAAAGAATTAGAATAATAATTCAAAACAAAAAAACTCCCCACCAAAAATTTTGATTGGGAGTTTTTTTATACTTAAAAGTGAGGTTTATTTCACGATAAACTTACCTCTCATCACATAAGAGTGTCCCGGGAAAGTACAAACGAATCGGTATTCACCCGGCTCAGTTGGAGCCTCGAAGAAAATACTTTCTGTGGATTCTGGTTGGATAATTCCTGTGTGGAATAAAACCAAATCTGTATCGGGAACATAATTTAAATCTGCTCCATCAAGGCCTAAACCTTCTGCCATTTTCGAAACCTTGTCAATGGCATCTCCTGGCTTGGTGATCACGAAGTTGTGCAGCATGTCATCATTGTTTTCGAAAACCAACTGTACTTTACTACCTGCTTTAACTTCCAATTCTGCTATATCAAACTTTAAACCTGGAAGTGTTCCAACAGTCAGGGTAGTTTCGGGTCCATCTACCCAGGATTCAGGTATTTTATTCACTCTTTTGGCTTGTACAATTTCCTTTCCTGAAGATTTCATTTGTCCTGCCATTTGCGGTGATTTAAGCTCTCCTCCAGGCACCTGATTCAGGGTGTAATAGCCTGTGTCATGCAATAATGAACTGCCATCTTTAGCTTTAACACCTGGTGCTTCCAGCTGGTGGATAAAGCCCAATCTCATGCCGTGAACAGTAAGTTTGGCAGACAGGCCATCTTCAGCCACATCAATTTTATGAATCATACACTTTTGATTATCAATTATGGGGCTGCCATACCGGTAATGATATTTGTAAGTAAAGGAGGTCATTTTATAAGAAGCAGGATTAGCAGCGGTAACTTTATCTACAGGTTTGGTAAACTCTACTATAAATCCGTCATCTTCAGCTTTAATGGTTTTCATCTCGAATGGCATTTTTCCGGTCCATTTCAACCGCTGTAAACCGTACATTCCTCCTCCTGTAGATGCCCAGCCTCTACTGGTCATGCCTACAAACATGCTGTTATCACTTCCCCAGATCATTCTCAAAATACCTGAAGAAAAACCTTCTCTAAATGGAAAAGCAGCACCCTGGTATACTCCGTTCACTTTTTCCATATACACCCGCATAATCTTGCTATGTCCCTGATCTCCTACCAGCATTTGTCCTTCAAAAGGACCGAATTTTCCCCCTCTGTCATCAATTAAGATATCAGATGTGGAAATTCCTAAAATAGTATGGGGAAACCAGACTGCCGGAGGTTTTAATTCAGGAACTATTTTGGCATATTCATACATGGTCATGCCCGACTCTCTGGCCACTTCACTGTGTTTTAACTTTAATGGCGATTCCGGATCTCCCGACCATCTTAGTCCACCCGGGTTACCTGCAAAATCACCGGCCTCCAGGTGAGTCATCCTTCCAGAACCAACCCAGTCCCCCTGGTTTTCTGTGTAAAAAACATCTCCATCAGCATTCAGGTTAAATCCGGAAGGAGATCTTAATCCGGTGGCAATCGGAGTCATTTCCCCTTCAGGTGTGATTTTTAATAACCATCCTCTCCATTTGGAAAGGCTTTCTCCATATCCAATCCAGGATAGATTCAGGGTTACCAACATGTCACCATCCTTAGTGAATTTTGGTCCGTAGGAATAATCGTGATAATTTCCGGAAAGCGGCCAGGAATAAATGGTTTTATACACATCAGCTTTGCCATCTCCGTTTTTATCTTCCAGTCTGGTTAATTCTCCTCTTTGAGTCAGGTAAAACCCCTTGTCTTTCCAGGCCAACCCCAAAGCTTCGTGTAAGCCGTGTGCATATCTTTTATAGGAGGGTTTTCGGCTGTAGGGGTTATCCAAAAGCCATACTTCTCCACGTCTGGTAGAGACACCCAACTGATCTTTATCTGTAAAAGCTAATCCACCGACTTCCAGGACTACATTTTTAGGAATGGGTACGGTAATGATTTGGTAATATTTGGCCTCTTCAGTAGTATCTCCAAAAGCGAAAAAGCTGCTGGAAGAAGCCTGGGTGAGCTGACAGGAAAACGCAAGAGCTATTTCCATCAATAAGATTTTATATATAAAATTATTTTTTTTCATTTCTCTAAAAGTTGTGAAATTACGATTGAAAAATGTGGGTAATTTCATTATGGACTAAAATATGATGACTTACCAGATGATATCGTAGGAGATTTCTTTTGTTCCTGATGGAATTTTTACAATCAACTCATCTTTTCCCTCAGATTTTCTGATTTGAGGCTCCAGCCCGTTTCCGGTTGGGAAATCAATGTAAAAACTTTTGTCATCAATGGCATAAGCCCCATCGGGTAATTTACTAATCAGTTTCCCCTCTGCTACCTTAAAAAATGCATCTGCATTACCAGAGAGAATCATTTTTCGGGTAAGTCTTTTTTCTGAGTCCCAGGGAATAAATTCATTGGTGACCTGAAGTTCACCAATCTGGTAAGAAAAAACAGGCAATCCAATATTATTTAATTCATACCCTTTTTGTTTGAATGTTATATTATTCTGGGTGGAATCCGGCCATACCCCTGCATCTCCTTCCAGAAAAGCAAAATCAGGGTCACCGTGCATGGGCACACTGGCTCCAGCCGGTACGCCCAATTGAGGTTCACCCCTGGCATGCCACATTTGGGTTACATCCAAAAATTCACCATCCCAAATTTGTAATAAGGCACCTATTTGCAGATCGTATGCATAATGGATACCCTCCGGAGTGGCCACTGCAATAACATGGGTTCTTTTTTCATCCCCTATCATCATAAAGCACCTTTGCATTATGGGTTCCTCTGTTGTTGCTACCATTATGGGATCGGGCTCTTTATTGGGATTAGTAGAACTTGGGGCATGTAAAGCATGTTGTTTTACGCCAGGTCCTTCCACATAAAGAGCAAAGCCTTTTCTCCATTGTCTGCTTGGTTTGTTATAGATCAGGGTGAAAGGAATACTCCCTTTTGATAAAGTCGTTTTCCCAATTCCGGGCTGATCGAAATAGAAACCTCCCTGCATGTCCAAAACCATTTTATCTCCAATGATTAACTGGCCTCCTGCAGCCCCAAAATGGATTTTGAATAAATATTCTCCATCATTAGGGATATTTAATTCACCCTTATAAACTAGTGCATATTTGGCATCTGAAGAACCATGTGCATAGGTAATCGAATCTACCTTAAGTTCTTTTATTGGTTTTAGCTGAGCAAAATCAGCAATAGAGTCGTCTGAGCTTTCATATTCTTTAAGATCCAATTCACTGAAGGTTACCTGTTTTCCCTCGTACAATTTATATTGTATATTTCGGAAAGCTACTGGTCCATGGTCGCCCTGAAGCATTAAGGGAGCTTTGGCCACTTCATCAGTGAAGGCTGCTGCTCTTGTAGTACCCAGTACTTCCACATTTTCCTGAATTAAAACTCCATTTAACCAAACTTTTTCAAATTTGGCATTTTCAGTTTTGTTTCCGTTTCCATCAAATTTTGGAGCGATGAAAATGATTTTAAAATGTTGCCAGAGTCCGGGAGTTTTGGATGCATTTACCCTTGGGGCATGACCTTCATAACCTTCATTTCCTTTTCCTCTGCTGTCATCCCATCGCTGATAGATTCCCCCTATATCACTGTGATGAGGTTCTTTTTGCCCCCAGCTATCAAATAACTGGACTTCATATCTGCTTTGAAGATAAATCCCGGAATTAGAACCTTTAGGCATCATTACATCCAGTTCCAATTCAATATCGCCATGCTCAAAATTTGTGAAAATATTGTCTTTGGCTTCATCGGTAGGAATATTGGCTAATACACCTATACCTTCGGAAACTTCCAATGCTTTTTCAGTATTCCTGTCGGCATAAACATCCCCTGCAATTTGCCAGTTTCCCGCTACCGCTTTAAATTCTGACAAATCATTTAAAGGCATCTTTTTAAATGGTAAAAAATCAGGAATAATTTCCTTCTTAACTTCTTTTGAAGCTGTTTGTGGTGGATTGTTGGAACAAGCCATTATTATACTGACAAGTCCGGTTATTAAAAAACACGAAATTCGGTTCATTTTCAACATCATTAAAAATATGGTAATTGGTTTATAATTTTTGAATCTTTAAATATAGTATTCCTCCATTTAATATTACAGCCAATTGCCACCTCTGACTAAAAAAAATTAGCTAAAGCCAGATAAAAAAAAGCCAAAATGCAACCTTTCAGGCTTGTTTTCCGACTATAGTGTTTGTTAATCAAATAATTATATTAATGAGAAAAGTTCTGAAATTTCAACTAGTGTCATTTTTATTAGCTGTGCCCTTTTTATTTTCCAGTTGTGATGAATTAAATGACTGTGATAAAGGTAGTGGCAGTATCATAACTAAAACTATAGAATTGAATGATTTCCATAGTTTTAACCTTCAGGTATCCGGACGAGTTTTTCTTAAAAAAGGGGAAACCCAATTGGTAGAAATTGAAGGTCAGGAAAATGTGATTAATCAGATTGAGGATGAAGTCAAAAATGGAGAGTGGCAAATCGAGTTTAGGAATTGCATGAAAAGTTATGAAGATCTGGATATTTATATCACTATTCCCGATTTGGAAAAGGCTGCCATCAGTGGTTCAGGGGATGTGTTTTTTCAGGATGAATTTTCAGGTGATAATTTCGATCTGATTATTTCAGGTTCTGGAAATATGGATGCCAAAGTTTCCGGGAATGAATTATTAAGCTCAATTTCCGGCTCAGGCGATATCAAAGTAGCAGGGGAAATTGAAAAACAAAGGATTGTAATATCAGGCTCTGGTGATGTGGATGCTTTTGATTTATCTTCTTCCAAAGCTGATATTTCTATTTCCGGTTCGGGAAGTGCAAGGGTTACAGTTTCCGAAACCCTGGATGTGAGCATTGCAGGAAGTGGAGATGTTTTTTACAAAGGGAATCCTACTGTAGATAGTAATATTTCCGGCTCAGGTAAAATTGAAAATGTAAATTAAAAAATTTTAGATTTTATTATTATGGCCCTGAAAGCACTTTCAGGGCTTTTTTTGTGTAAATTTAAAAAATAAATAAAATTTTCCTTGGAATTATATTCCATGGAATATAATTTTGTCTCATCAATTAACTTCAGGAATGGCTAATATTGAGGAAGAAATCAAAAGTAAGTTCATTAGTATCAAGCATAAAGCTGTAATCAATGTCGTATTTACTGCCAACTGGATCAATTCGGAAAGCAATAATATTTTGAGGCCATTTGGAATTTCAATCCAGCAATTCAATATCCTTAGGATATTAAGAGGCTCGAAAGGAACGCCTTTAAGTGTGCAGACCATAAAAGAAAGGATGGTTGAGCGTGCTCCAAATATTACCAGGCTGATGGACAAATTGCTGGAGAAGGAGCTGATTGGCAGAGTGAGATGTGAACATGACAGGAGGGTAGTGTTTATCGAAATTATGCCCGAAGGATTAAAGTTATTGAGCAAATTAGATGAGATTTTTCCTCAATCCAACCAGATGGTGGATAATATCACAGAAAAGGAAGCGGAAGAATTAAATCGTATTTTGAATAAATTAAGAGGGTAATGAATTACTTTGATAAAAATATGTACTTACCATGTTGTGGAAATAATTTGTTAAATAAGCAGGGCAATGGCTTCTTAAAAAGAATTATATAAGTTTAAAAAATTTTACTCAAAAATATTCCATGGGATATAATACCATGGAAATCAAAATCAAACATTTACAATCAAATTATATTAAAATCATGAAATCAAAAATTGAAATCGGGGCAAGGTGGTTAACTGGAGTAATTTTTCTGGTTTTTGGTGCAAACAAATTTTTAAATTTTATTCCCATGCCAGAGCCTCCTCCAGCAGAGTTGGCTGTTTTCCAGGGATTTATGGCAAGTAAATATCTCATGCCATTAATTGGATTGGTAGAAATAGTAGCCGGGTTGCTGTTTATTATTAACAGGTATGTGGCGCTTGGTTTGGTAATTATAGCTCCTATTGTAGTGAATATCGTTTTATTCCATGCCTTTCTGGGGCCAGAAGGACTTCCAATGGGGATTTTCTTATTAGTGGCAACTGGTTTCTTATTCCTTTTCCACAAGGAAAAATTTCAGGGAGTTATTGCCGCTAAATAATTTCAGATAAGCATTAGTGGTCCTCTCCGGGTGCTCCACACCGGGGCTCCACACTGGGAACTATTGTTTTCGAGAAATAGTAATCTCTCTATTAGTCTTTTATTGCAAAATAATAGAAGATTAATTTTGAATTACTACTTAATTCCGAATTAAAAAAGAGCCTGAAATGTACTTCAGGCTCTTTTTTGTATTACAAGGCTTCGTATGCTGCAATTATTTTATCCATTAATACATTATTTTCCTCCACGATTTTCATTCGCTCCGCTTTGGCTTCAAACCAGTCAACGGTTCTTTTTATCCCTTTTTTAAAAGTAATTGTAGCATTAAATTCAGGAACAAAGGTCTTAATTTTAGTATTGTCAAACACCACACTCACGGCTTTATCACCTATAAGATTTCCTACCTGAAATTCATCAAATTTGGCAATAAAGGTAGAAGGGATATGGACAAAATTTGGTTTCACCCCGGCAGCTGCAGCTACAGCTTCATAAATTTGATTCCAGGTGAGAATTTCATCTGAAGTAATGTGAAATGCCTGACCTATGGCCTGCTGATGTCCTAAAAGTCCGGTAAACCCTATGGCAAAGTCATCGGCATGAGTAATTGTCCAAAGTGAAGTGCCATCCCCGTGTACAATTACTTTCTTGCCCTTTTTCATTCTGTCTATGATGGTATAATCTTCCCAACTGCCTATGGCCACGGGAATTACGGTGCCATAAGTAAGCGAAGGACGGACGATAGTCATTGGGAAATCGTCTTCTCTATAAACTTTATTCAGCAAATCTTCGCAGGAAATTTTATCTCTGGAATACTGCCAGAAAGGGTTTTTCAATGGGGTAGATTCTGTAACGATGGGATGGGAGAGCGGCTTCTGATAACAGGATGCCGAACTGATAAATATATACTGGTCGGTTTTCCCATTAAAAATTTCAATATCATTTTCAATATCCTCAGGGGTAAAAGCGATAAAATTAGCCACAGCATCAAAATGATGGTCTTTAATCGCTGCTTTTGTCCCGGGAATGTCTTTGATATCCCCTTTTATTACTTTGGCTCCTTCGGGAATTTCCCTGTTTCCAGAACCTCTGATAAGCAAATAAACTTCATGTCCTTTGGCAATGGCAAGGCGGGTACAGGATGCCGAAATATTTCCTGTTCCTCCTATAAATAATATTTTCATTTGGATAAATTGATTAGTTGTCTTAATAATTCAAAGTTAATGATATTCTACAGGTAGGAAAATTTACGTTCTTCCATCTAATCAATTTCCATCAGTTTTTTTCTTAGCAGATTTAAGATAGCATTATAAGTGAAATTAATGTTGATATGCCTATCCTGGGTAAGATTGAGTAATTTGGCAAAGGTTTCCTTTTGATCGGAATAACCAATGTAAATTGTTCCCACAGGCTTTCCGGGTACTCCGCCATCAGGGCCCGCAATTCCGGTGGTAGAAATGCCATAATCGGCATTGTATTTTTCCCTAACATTTTTAGCCATTTCCATAGCCGTTTGTTCACTCACCGCACCATGGGCTTTTAAAGTCTCCTCCAAAACGCCCAGTTGAGACATTTTTACCTCATTGCTATAAGCCACAATTCCGCCCTTAAAATAAGCGGAACAACCTGGTATATCAGTAATTTTATCAGCAAGTAATCCTCCTGTACAACTTTCTGCAGTGGCTAAGGTCTGTTTTTTTTGAAGCAAAAGTCTGCCAATGGTATGTTCCACTTCCTCCTCATCGAATCCATAAATGTATTTGCCGATAATAGGAACAACCTTTTTTATCTGCTCACCTATTTCAATATCTAACTTTTGTTTGTCAGTTCCAAAAGCAGTCAATCTCAGCCTTACCTGACCCATTCTCGGCAAATAGGCCAGTTTGATGTGGTCAGGTAAATTATCCTCCCAGTGCTCAATCATTGGAGCCAGCTTCGATTCTCCAATTCCAATTGTTTTGATCATTTTATGAAGGATGAATGGAGTCTCAAACTTTTCCTGTAAGGAGGGAATGATTTGTTCACTCATCATCTTTTTCATCTCACTGGGAACTCCCGGCATGGAAACCATCACTTTTCCATTTTGCTCAAACCACATTCCCGGGGCAGTTCCCACCAGGTTCATAATTACCCTGGCATTTTTGGGAACAAAGGCTTGTTGCTGGTTCAATTCATTAATTTCTCTTCCTCTTGCTTTAAACAGGCCTTCTATATTTTCAAGCACACTTTTATCCTGAAACATTTCTACGCCAAAGTATTCTGCAAAGGTTTTTTTGGTGATATCATCCTTGGTAGGCCCCAGTCCTCCGGTAATTAAAATGATATCTGCTCTGGTTTGTGCCTCTTCAATTGCGGATAAAATTTCTGATTTCTGGTCACCAATAGATACTTTTCTAATCGTTTTAATTCCTGCCTTATCCAGTTCGGCACTTATCCACTGGGAATTGGTATCAGTAATCTGTCCATAAAGTATTTCATCACCAATGGTTATAATCTCAGCTAAAACAAGCTTCATAGTTGTAATTAAGGTTTATTATAAACTTCCAGGCAGTATTTTCTGAAAATTATTATTGGAAATTTGTTATTGTAATAAAAAACACTAAGTTGAAAAGAAACCTTTTGCCTCTAAATACAGTAATTCATATTAACAAGTACAAAAAGCTTTAGGTTTAATAATTAAATCATTTTCAAATCAAATCTAAACTAATTAATCATGAGCAACAAAGCAGAATCATTTTTTGCAGGAGTAATTTTGGGTGCTGCGGTAGGAGCTGTAACCGCATTACTTATGGCCCCGGATAAGGGAAAAAGAACCAGAAAGAAATTGAATAGAAAAATTCAGGATTTAAATCATACTGTAGACGATCTGGTGGAAAAAGGAAAAGATTCCTTCCAACATATAGCTGAAGATGTAGAATCCAACGTAAATGACCTGGCCAGAAAAGGTAAACGGATAATTGGAAAATAAAAAAAGAGGGCAGTGCTTAAAAATCACTGCTCTCTTTTTTTATCAATTTTATAAACACAACATTACTGCAGTTTAATAATAGGCACTTTATCATCGCCAATCATAGGCAATTCGTCTATTACCGATAGTTTTACCACTGAGTTCAAATAATCGTCAATTTGTAAAAAACGCGCAGCAACCTTGGCAGGTAGTTGCTTATTCATTTGCTTATAGTATTTTTTCCTCAATTTAAGATCAACACCCTGTAGTGTGAAAATTTCTTTCATTATATTGTTGGCATCCTCATCAGTCATCGTATCAAATTTTTCTGCGTAATTTTTAAGCAGATCAAATCTTTTTTGACTTAATCCCTCTCTTTCACTGGCATACTGCTCATAAATTGGCCAGAATACCTGTTCTTCCGCTTCAGAAAGGTACATATTTTCTGCAAGCACAATTTTTCTTTCCTGGTTGAGCAAATATTTTAATAGTTCAATTTCTTCCTCAGCCTGGGAAAAGCCCTGTAGAGCAAAAAAGGCAGAGAATACCAATAGAATTAATTTTTTCATAAAAATTTAAAGTTTCAGTTGAAAAATATGATTATTTTAATATTTGTTCTATTAAAATTTATTGGTGTAAATTTGATAAAAACCAGAATAAAAAAGATAATTACACAGGTTTATTTTTGAGAGAATTTAATTGAAAATAATGCAAAAAGTTAAAAATACACTTTTGTTGCTTGGACTAAATATACTTTTTTTAACAGTTTACTCGTCCAATGGAGTTTGCCAGACTACTTTTTCCTTTGGATTGAAAGGAGGCCTGGGAAGTTCCAGCATTTTAATAGATGATCAAAAATTAAATGATGAGACCGAATTAGTTTCATTAACCAGAAATACCAATTTTGCCCAAATTAGTACACACATAGGAGGCTTTGGCAATTGGACCCACGAATTGGGTGGATTGGATTATTTATTTGTCCGGCCTGAAGTTTATTTTACCCTCAATGCTGGTGGGACTATGCGATTATTAACCCAGGATGAAAACCAACAAGAACAAAAAATTAATATTCAGGAAAAGTTTAACCGGTTGGATATTCCCATTTTGTTAGGGTATAAAATAATAGGCATAAGAGTAGGAGCCGGGCCGGTTTTTTCTTCCATTCTGAGTAGCGAGTCAGATTGGGATAATTATGACAATTTTACCCGTACTTTCAAAAATGGCAGTGTAGGTTTTCAGATTGGGATTGGGGTAGACAAGGAAAAAGTCCAATTTGATTTAAAATATGAAAACATTGGAGGACTTGATGATGAATTTTCAATGGATGGGGAATCTTTCGATATAAATTCCAGAATTTCTCAAATTTTATTTAGTCTGGCTTACAAAATAAAATGAATGCTTATTTTTAGGTAGTAATTTTTTTATTCTTATAAACCTAAACTACCTGAAAATTATGAGCTTATTTCCCTCAAAAACAGGGCTGTTGTTTATTGCCTTTCTCATTACTCATTCACTTGCTTTTTCCCAGGAGGAAAGCACAGTCTTTCAAAAGGAAGGATTGGTGAAATTAACTATCGAAACAGATATAAAAGCTTTAATCAAAAATAAGTTTAAAGACGAATATCAACCGGCAAAAATCATTGCCAATAATGATGGAGTAATACGGGAAAAGGAAATCCGGCTAAAAGCCAGAGGGGCATTTCGGAAAAAACATTGTAAGTTCCCTCCAATTAAGCTCAATTTTAAACACACTGAGTTTGAAGATCCGGGACTACAACAATTGAAAACTTTAAAGCTGGTTACACATTGCCAAAACCAGGATGCTTACCAAAATTATATCCTCAAGGAATATCTCGTGTATAAGATATTTAATTTATTCACAGAACAAAGCTTTCGCGTAAGGCTTATAGAGGTAACCTATAAGGATACCAGCGGGAAACATAAACCCACCACAAAATTAAGTTTTATCATAGAACATGCAGATGCCATGGCGCAAAGGAATGGTACGACTATTTTTGAAAGGGAAAATATTGCCACTGCCCAGACTTCCCGAAAAGAGATGACTTTTATGTCAGTATTTCATTATATGGTTGGCAATACCGACTGGTACGTACCTGAATTACACAACATTAAACTTTTAACGCCTACAAAGCCAGGAGCAATTTATCCTGTAGCAGTTCCTTATGACTTCGATTATTCAGGGATAGTCAATGCCAGTTATGCTGAACCTGATCCTGTGCTGGGAATTTCCTCTGTACGAGAGCGTGTTTTTAGAGGAATCTGTAGAGAAAATGCCGAGTTTATGGAAGCTTTGAAAATGTTGGAGGATAAAAAGGAAGAAATCTATGCGTTAATTCATGAATTTGAATATTTGAATGAGGGCGATAAAACTGAAATGGTGAATTATCTGGATGAGTTTTTCATTGAAGTGGCCAATAATCCGAATAGACTCATTGAGAATTTTGATAATTCCTGCATAGGGACGAAATAGAAGGAGGGAATAGGGAATAAAAAAAGGCGTTTGGATTTCCAAACGCCTTTTTTTGTGGTTTAACGGGGAGATTAGATTGAAATTCCCATGAATGACATAAATGCCAATCCCATTAATCCAGTAATGATAAATGTAATTCCCAGCCCTCGTAAAGGTGCAGGTACATTTGAATATTTTAATTTTTCTCTGATGGCTGCAAGGGCAATAATTGCTAAGAACCACCCAATTCCTGAAGTTATCCCAAATACAGTAGCTTCACCTAGTGAATAACCCCTTGGTACCATGAAAAGGGCAGAACCTAAAATAGCACAGTTTACAGCGATAAGAGGTAGAAATATTCCCAGTGATCCGTAAAGAGCTGGAAAAAATTTCTCAATTAACATTTCAACAAGTTGAACAATTGAAGCAATTATTGCAATAAACATGATGTATTGTAAAAAGCTTAGATCAATTGTTGCAAAATCATCGCTGATCCAGGTTAAAGCACCCTCTTTTAAAATAAGCTCATAGATTAACCAGTTGGCTGGTACTGTAATCCCTAAAACGAAAATTACCGCTGCCCCTAAACCTGTGGCAGTTGAAACTTTTTTAGAAACAGCCAGATAAGAACACATTCCAAGAAAATAGGCAAATACCATATTTTCTATAAAAATTGATTTTATTCCGAGATTAATTAAATGTTCCATTTTATTTTTTTCTCAATATTTAAGCCCTTATAAAAATTAAAGGGACTAATCTCATTAATAATGTTTTTGCTAAATCAGAAGGTTCTATTGGTGTTCAACATATCCGTTTCTCCATCTTTGTACCCAGATCACAATACCGATCAGGATAAATGCACCTACAGGAGAAGTCATTAAACCAACAGTTGGGAAGTTATCGATGCCAATAGCTTCGAAAACTTTGAAGTTGAATAATGAACCTGAACCCAGTAATTCTCTGAAAAATGCTACAACCAGAATAACCCAGGCATATCCAAAAGCACTTCCAAAACCATCCAGGATAGAATCGTAAGGTTTATTGCCCATGGCAAAGGCCTCAAGTCGTCCCATGATGATACAGTTAGTAATAATTAACCCCACATAAACCCCAACAACCTTAGAAACTTCGTATAGATAAGCTCTAAGTACTAAATCCACAATTACCACCAGAGAGGCCACAATACCCAGCTGAACGATAATCCTGATTCGGGAAGGAATTAAATTTCTGATTACTGATACAATCAGGTTGGAGAATACCACCACAAACATTACTGCGATAGACATTACAAGTGTAGGCTCTAACTTTGCAGTAACCGCAAGTGCCGAACAAATACCAAGTACCTGTACGGTAATGGGGTTATCATCACTTAAAGGATCGGAAACAATTTTCCTTCTTCTTTTGGAGAATAATCCTTCAGCTTTGGCAACTTTTGCTACTGGTTGTTCTGCTGTTTCTGTACTCATATTATTAGTAAATTAGAATCAAAAAAAAGGTTAGGTAATTATAAACTGGCACTTATTGTTCCACCACTCTTAGCTACTTTACTTAAATAGGCCTCATAGTTTTCTAAATAACTTTTTAGCATACTATTCACACCTTTTCCGGTAATGGTAGCTCCTGACATTCCATCCACCTGATGAGGTTTAGAATCCATATTAGGATTGCCTTCACCCTTAATCATGTCTACAGAAACAATTTCACCACTTTCATCTTTAATTTTCTTGCCTTTATATCGGTCCTGAACTCCTTTTTCAGTGATTCTGGCTCCCAGACCAGGAGTTTCCCCTACGTGGTCAAATGAGATACCGTAAATAGTATTTAAATCAGATGAAATAGCAGCATAACCCCAGATATAATTCCATAATCCAAATCCATACAGGGGAAGAATATAAGCTTCTACCTGATCAGGATTTGATTCACTCATATATTTAAAAACAGGATACTGTCTGTTTTCAGGACTTTTTTTGTATTCCTTATCTACTTTTACATTTTCAGGTACTACTCCTTCAATTTCATTACCGTCAAAATCTACTACTGTTGATTTTATTCTCTCTCCGTAGATATCAGACAATTTTGGTTTTGGAATTCCCTCTGTAGACATTACAGCGCTTAAAATTTGTTTTTTTGTTTCAAGCACTATTTGTTCCTTTTGTCTTTCTTTCAATCCTACAGCGGTTACTGATAATAATCCTCCGAGAATTATCGTCATGGCAGCTGCGAAGCCAATTATATATCCGTTAGACTGTTGCACGTTGTAACCTCCTTGTTTTGTTTGCTTTAATTACATAAAAATCAATCAAAGGTGCGAATACATTCATTAAAAGAATGGCCAGCATAATTCCTTCAGGATATGCCGGGTTAAACACCCTAATTATAACTGTAAGAATTCCTATTAGGAAACCATAAATCCATTTTCCTTTTTCTGTTTGAGAGGCAGTTACCGGATCGGTAGCCATAAATACGGCTCCAAATGCCAGCCCTCCAATTACCAGATGGTAATGTGCAGGAAGCTGCATAAAAGTATTAGCACCAAAAGCATTGAAAATTAACCCTCCAACATATGCGCCAACAAAAACACTAAAAATAATTTTCCAGCTACCTACTCTGGTTAAAATAAGTACTAATGCTCCAATAAGGCACATCAAAGCTGATGTTTCTCCAATTGAACCTGGAATAGTACCTAAAAACAAGCTGTTAAATTCGTACATTCCACCGTTCCAGGATGCTACAGCATCAAGTACATTTACGCCTTCTGTGGAAGCTCCGGCAGCAAGACCTAAAAATGTGGCTCCTGTGAAACCATCTACCATTTGTTGTCCTTCTCCTATGAAAGTCCAAACGGTATCTCCTGAAATTTCAGCTGGATATGCGAAATATAAAAATGCTCTGGCTGTTAAGGCTACATTTAAGATATTCATTCCTACACCACCAAATACCTCCTTAGCAATTACTACTGCGAAAATGGTTGCAAAAGCGACCTGCCATAATGGAATGGTAATAGGTAACACCAAAGGAATCAACATTCCTGTTACCAGAAACCCTTCCGTTAATGGGTGCTTTCTAAGTACTGTAAAAAGCATTTCAACCAAACCTCCAGACAAATAAGAGACAATAATAATTGGTAAGCCATATCTTAATCCTAAAAGCATTTTGTCCATAAAGGAAGCCTCGGCTTCTCCAATGGCCAAAAAATGTTGATGTCCGGCATTCCATAATCCAAATATCAAACATGGAATCATGGCAATAAGTACTGTGATCATTAACCTTTTAAGGTCAACAGCATCTTTAATTTGAGCCCCTTTCGGTTTTGTAACCGATGGGGGAGTGAAAACAAATGTTTCCTGTGCTTCAAACAGATAGTAGTACTTTTCAAATTTTCCACCTTTTTCAAAAAGTGGTCTTTGTTTTTCAAAAAGATCGTGAAGAAATTTCATTTATGTTAATTTAACTTGATCTGCGATAATAATTTTAAGAACAAACTGTAAACTACCCTTCTCTCATGAGGTTTAATCCTGTTCTTACCAAATCCTGAATATCATGTTTGGATACATCAATAAATTCACAAATTGCCAAATCTTCCTCAGCAATTTCATAAATTCCCAAGGCTTCCATTTCATCATAATCCTCAGCCATTATGGCTTTTAATAAGTAGGTTGGATAAATATCCATAGGAAGTACCTTTTCAAATGCTCCACTCACTACAAATGGTCTGTCTTCCCCATTTGTACTGGTATCGAGCACATATTCTTTGGTTGGAGGATTAAGGAAAGAGAAAAGGTTGAATGCTCTGTGGAAACTTAATCTGTTGAAAGTTGGGGCAAGCCAGCCTTCTGTAAGCACAAATCTTGATCTATTGCCTTCAGGAATAACTGTTACCAGATGATCATAAAAACCAAGATAGCCATTTTGTTCAATTTTAGCTCCTGTCAACACATTCCCGGAAATCACCCTTACATTTTCTCCTGTAATATTATTATGAAGGAATTTGTCTACACATGCTCCCATGTAGGTGGAATAGTATTGCGGATTCTTAATTTCAGAACCTGCCACTGCGATTACTTTGGAAGCATCATATTTACCTTCAAGGAATAATTTTCCAATTTGCACCACACCATATGGGTTGGATGTCCATACGATATCTCCTTTATTTATCGGGTCCAAATGATGTATTTGAACGCCAACATTTCCATAAGGATGTTTGCCTAAAAATTTATTAATCTGAACATTTTTAGTATGTGTAAACAATTGGGAAACTTCTGCATTTCCGTCAATATTCACATGTATGCTTCCTTTAGTGAACTTTTTCAAAACGTCCACTCCGGCCTGAAAATATTTGTCCTGATCCTTTAAAAGAAAATCGTAACTTGGCGCTAATGGATTAGAATCAAAAGCCGAAATAAATATTGCTTTTGGAGTATCCTCAGGATTGGCTACAACAGCATATGGCCTTTGGACCAGGTTTGGCCAAACACCACTTTCCAGCAATTGTTGCTGAGCCTCTTCTCTACTCAGAGTACTAATCTCAGAAACGGTATGTTTTTTAAATTCTTTATAGGAAATCTCCTTATCGGCAAGAATTTTTATGTTGATAAGTTTTCTTTTCTCTCCTCTGTTTATCTCAATTACTTCACCACTAACGGGAGCCGTATATAAAACAGCATCAAGTTTTTTATCGAACATGATTGTATCCCCGGCATTCACCTTGTCACCAACTTTAACAGTAACTTTTGGTCTTATCATTCCGGGGAAATCTGACGGCTTAATGGCAAAGGTCTCCGGAGTTTCGACCTGTCCAATTTTCTTTTCCGCCTTTCCTGCAAGGTTTATGTTAAACCCTTTTTTTAATTTTATGGTTTGCGACATCTTTTAAACCTAAAGCTTATTCAGTTTTCTAAATTTAAGTGCGAAAATATTAAATTAAGCGATACTGCAAAACTTATTATATTTGTTTAGATTTATTCTAAATAACCACGAGTTTCCCCACTTCACTTGTAAAGGAAACTATTATCGATTTTTAGAAAAATCAGCGTAAACTCAATTTTGCGCGGTAAAAATGCCTTCTTATTTTTAAATAGAAAAGTAAATGGTCAAATTCTTTTGAGTTTTTTGAATATTACCCAGTCTTTATTGATCATTTCATCAAACGGCAGGAAGAAAATGTAAACAAAAATCCAAGGAGAGTTCCATGTACCTACCTCCAGAGCCAGGATTGTTCCCCAGTGAAAAATGATCCCCAGTAACAAATAAAACCACCTCAGTCGGCTATTGAATATGATTATCCAGAAGGTTAATTGAAAAATCAGGACACCATTTGCAAATATGATGACCAATAAAGGATGATTTAGAAGGAATTGTCTTAAAATTCCTTCTGTGCCAATGGATAGGTAACCGGAAAATGTATCTCCTGAAGTCCAGCTAAATCCTGATATCAGTATTTTTTCCAGACCGCTGAATAAATAAGCCAAACCAATAGTCATCTGGATCAGTTTTAACGGCCAGTTTTTTTGAAGTTTTTCCCCTATTATTCTGACTCTTTCTTTTTCCAGCACCAGAAATGGCATTATTAAGCTTGCAAATCCAAATGTGGCATAGCCATGGTTAATTTTTTCGAAGCTTTGCAGAAAGCCTAAGATTAGAATAAACAACAGGCTTGCCACGGCAGAACTGACAAAGGGTTTGATTTGCAAAATTGCAAAAATGCATGATCCCCAAAATAGGATAATCATAAAAGTTATGGCTATTGGATTTGGGAAGGGAATATTAAATATTTGATATAAAAAAACAGGGTTATAGAATTCTTTTAACTGGTAATAATCATTGAGGTATTGGAACCAATCGAGTGTGTAGCCAATCATCCCCAAATAGAAAATACGGGTGAGGATACCGGTAGAATCAGGACTCATTTGTCCATTCCAGAAAACTTTCCTCCTACTTTCAAGTTTTTTTGATTTTGAAAAAATGTATATAGAGGCTAATGCCGACAAGGAGACCATATCAAATCTCAGGATTACCTGAAATGCTTTTTCGAAAAAGAACTCCGGATGAAAACGATGACTTTCTGTTTTAAATCTGGGGTAAAACCAGTCAATAAATTGAGCAAACCAGGGGGAGGACTGATTTTTGAATAAAAGTTGAATTTCTGGTTTTAGCACTAAAAAAAAGAACAGGTTGGCTATTATTATAATTACCAGGGAAATGCATAAAAAAAATAAAATTCTTCGCATTTTATCCATTATAGATCAATAATTTTCAGGGTATCGATATTCCCGTTAATATTCGGTTGAAGCTGGAGCAATTGCCAGTTTTTTGTGTTTTTTCTGCCAATTTTTTCTTTTATTATCCCAAGTAATTTTTTTGATTCTTTTCGATAAAAATAGTTTCTGGTGAGGTAGGTAAAAGTATCCTTATTCCATCCATAATTTTCAGCATTAAATGTTCTGGTTTGGTTATTTTTATCCTTAAATTGTATAATAAAGAGTTCTTTTTGCGCCTTGTATTGTACTGGTTCTGCAAACATTCCAAATCTGTAGAAGGGATAAAAATCCCTCAGGAAAATAAAAGGGAGCAAGAAGCCACTAATTACCAGAAAAATTGTAATTTCCCGAATTGAAACAGAATGTAATTTTTTTAACATTATTAGGAGAAAATTGTAATATTCGAACAATATTTGCCAAATATACTGTTAACCAGTTACTACTTTTTAAACTTAATTGGTAGTCCCTTACCAATTTAATATTATTGCGTAAATTTTTTTAAATATCTCACAATGGTTGAAGAACAATTGAAATACAAAGTTAAAGACATTTCCCTTGCTGACTGGGGAAGAAAAGAAATTAAATTGGCAGAAGCAGAGATGCCAGGATTGATGTCTCTAAGAACTGAATTTGGTGCTTCCAAGCCTTTGAAAGGTGCCAGAATTGCTGGTTGCCTGCACATGACCATTCAAACAGCAGTTTTAATTGAAACCCTTGTAGAACTTGGGGCTGAGGTGACCTGGTCTTCTTGTAACATCTTTTCTACACAGGATCATGCGGCTGCGGCTATTGCTGCTGCTGGTATACCGGTTTATGCATGGAAAGGAATGAATGAGGAGGAATTTAACTGGTGTATTGAGCAAACGCTCTTTTTTGGAGAGGATAGAAAGCCTTTAAACATGATTCTTGATGATGGTGGTGATCTGACTAATATGGTTTTAGATCAATATCCTGAGTTGGTCAAAGGAATTGGTGGAATTTCTGAAGAAACTACCACTGGTGTTTTGAGATTATACGACAGGGTGAAAAAAGGCACGCTTCCATTACCAGCGATCAATATCAATGATTCTGTAACCAAATCAAAATTCGATAATAAATACGGATGTAGAGAATCGGCAGTAGATGCAATAAGAAGAGCTACAGATGTAATGATGGCCGGAAAAGTTGCGGTTGTGGCTGGTTATGGTGATGTTGGAAAAGGTAGTGCGCAATCTTTAAGTGGAGCAGGAGCAAGGGTAATTGTTACTGAGATTGACCCAATTTGTGCGCTTCAGGCTGCGATGGATGGTTATGAAGTGAAGAAAATGGAAAATGCGGTGAAAGAAGCTAATATTATTATTACTGCTACTGGTAATAAAGATATTATCACTGACAAGCATTTTAAAGCCATGAAAGATAAAACTATAGTTTGTAATATCGGCCATTTTGATAATGAAATAGACATGGCCTGGTTAAACAAAACCTATGGTGACAAAAAATATAATGTGAAACCACAGGTAGATGTTTACGATGTGGATGGTAATGAAATCATTGTTTTGGCAGAAGGAAGATTAGTGAACTTAGGTTGTGCCACAGGTCACCCTTCTTTTGTGATGTCAAACAGTTTTACCAACCAGACACTTGCCCAGATAGAACTTTGGACCAATGGCGATAGCTATGAGAATAAAGTGTATACTTTACCAAAGCATTTGGATGAAAAAGTGGCTGCTTTACACCTTGAGAAAATTGGTGTAGAATTGGAAGAATTAACTAAAGATCAGGCAGATTATATTGGAGTAGAGGTTGCTGGTCCATTCAAGCCTGAGCATTACAGATACTAAAAAAGACCATTTTTTGGAAATAATAAAAGCCCTGAATTTTCAGGGCTTTTTTAGTTTATGATGGTCCAAACAAGGGTTACTAAAAGCACGAAAATAACTGTAAGGAATTGAACCTTGGTCTTTTTGTTTTTCTTTTTAAGTTCAGCTACTTCAGCTCTTTTATCAACTTTTGCTACAAAAACCAGCGTTTCCACATCTTTTTCAGTTTTGAAAAGTTTGCTTCCTACCAGAGTTTTGTTGTCCAGCAATTGAAGTTCCCCTACATTTTCCAACACCAGTTGATCAACCGTTTTTTGTGGCTTTTCGGGTTGAACCTTTTTCTTCGGTTTTACTCCAAACAGCCTGGTGATTACAAACAGGGCCATAAGCGTCAGCACTGTTTGGAAAGGAGAAAGCAATCCAGACTCCTTAGCCGCAGTTTGTGCTTCAGCAAAAACCGTTTGTCCCGTCAGGGTCACCAAGAAAAGTATATTCAGCAGTTTCATGGTTTTGGCTGTTTTAAAGTTTACCGAAATTCTTTTTGAAGAAAAATGTCCTTCAAAAAATGTAAATGTGGAGTAAACCTTCCTAAGTGGAAGTACCCTTAGCAATACCTGGTGGCACTGTCCGGGGTTCCTCTTAGATTTTTGCCAAACCCTGATGAAGTCTAAAAGTGGGGTTTAGTGTTTGCTTTAAAAGAAAAAAGCCCGGACAATAGTTTGACCGGGCTTTTTTCTCCTGAAATAAATTCAGGGGATATTTCAGGTACGTAACCTGCCCGGACAAAAGTTTTCGCGATCACAAAGTGACTCTCTTGATCCATTTTTAATTTCATATGTTTTAAAACTTTTCAAATCGGTTTTTAAATTATCTGTCCTTAATTTTTGGATATAAAAAAACCCGAGATTTGAGGCTCGGGTTACAAATATTTTGATGAAATTTCGGACTAAATATGTGCTTTCCCAAGCCAGTGACTGGCGGAATGTTCTGCGCTATTTAATCTTACTTTTGTCATTTGTGCCTCATTTTATTTATTGCAATTATAGCGAGGTGAAATGGTAATTCCTAATTGAAAATTCAAAATAAATGTAAATTTTTACAATTTTGATAATATTTTTATTTGGATTAATTCTAGTTTTCCTTAATTAAAGAGATTTAATTTCACTATTTTTTATCAGGTTTCCAGGGAATTTCCTCCACTTTAAGCTCTTTGGTAATCATTCTGGACAATACGAAAAAGTAATCTGAAAGGCGGTTTAAATACTTAATAATTAATTCTGGAACTTCCTCTTTTTCAGATAGATGTATGCAAAGTCTTTCAGCCCTTCGGCAAACTACTCTTGCCTGGTGAGCCGCTGAAACAGCCAAATGCCCACCGGGAAGTACAAAATTTTTCATAGGCGGTAGCAGATCATCCATATGGTCCATTTCCTTTTCTAAAAAGATGATATCTGATTCTGATAATTCTGGCAATTTAAATTTGGAAGCCTCAGCTCCAGCAGCCAAAATCGAACCGGTGGTAAAAAGAGTATTTTGAATTTGTATAATATTTTCCTGCCTTTGTTTATTGACTTCAAAGTCTCTTAAATGTCCTACCTGAACATTGAGTTCATCTATCGTTCCATAGGCTTCAATTCTTGCATGTGTTTTTGAAACCCTGTTACCTCCCAGCAAGGATGTTTGTCCCTTGTCTCCAGTCTTTGTATAGATTTTCATGGTACTTGTTCTAAATTATATTTCTTAGCTGATTTACGGATGAGCTGAAACCCATTCTTCTCCTCCCTCAAAAACTTCTTTTTTCCATATGGGAACAGTCTGTTTTAAGGTATCAATGGCGAACTGGCAGGCTTCAAAAGCATCCTTTCTGTGGGGAGTTGAAACCGCTATTACTACCGCTACTTCTCCAATCTCTAAAACTCCCTTTCGGTGGTAAATGGCGATTTTTTGAACCGGCCATTTTGATTTTGCGGATTCTGCAATTTTTTGCATTTCCTTCACAGCCATGCCATCATAGGCTTCAAACTCTAGACGTGTAACCTGTTTTTCCTGAGTTTTGTTTCTGACAGTCCCAATGAATACATCAATTGCTCCGGCCCCGCTTGCATTTACCAGCTCAATTACCTCAGTTATGTTTATGGGTTGATCTGTAATTTTTATCATTTTTAGTACAGAGAATTAGTTATTCAGGGATTTACAATTGCTTTTATAATTGAAAATGAAAAGTAAAATTAACCACCACTTACTGGTGGAATAATGGCGATTTCATCCATTGCTTTAATTTCCCTTTCCTCTTTTACATATTCTTCATTTATTGCGATGGTCATAGAGGCAAGATCTTTTAATTTGGGAAATTGCATCTCAATAATCTCCAATAATTCTTTTACAGTGCTTTGATTGGGAATTTCTAAAACCAGATTTTGTTTTCCCATAATTTCTCTGGCGATGCCAAAGGCCAAAATATTTACCTCCATAAGTTTAGGTGGCTGTTTTTGTTTTCCAGCCTTTCTTTTATTACTCCTTTTGTTTGGTTAATAAAATCAAATTTTCAGTCTTATTTTTATCAGAGCGCCTATTTGATAAATAAAAAAGTTTACATTTGTTCTAAACCTTACCTGACAAACAGGAATCAAATAGAAGATATTTTTAAATGACTTTACTGAAACTAGCTATGTTTATTGACAACAAAAAAATTGAAACTGAAAGAAAAAAATCAAAATTAACTAATAAAATATTGATTGGAGCATTGGTTTTTATTGTATTGGTAAATACCATAAACGCTATCAATTATTTTTTATAAATTTAGTTTTCCGGATCAATTCCCGGAAGCTCAGTTTTTTATCGGTTAATATACATTACTTTTCCCTGGTTTTCTTCTATCTGGATTTTACTAATTCCTCCAAAATCCAAATGGAGATTAAATGTATTTTTTAAGTCTAGTCCTAAAATTGAGTTTAGAATACATCTGATGGACCCCCCATGAGCTATTATCAACACTTTACCCGGTCTTTTGGTTTTAATTTCAGAAAAGCAATTTAAAACTCTTTTTGAAAGTTGTTGGAAACTTTCTCCATTCAGGCTGTTGCGGTTCACAAAATCCTCCATCCAATAATCCAGTTGTTCTTTTTCCATATCTTCCCACCTTATCATTTCCCAATCCCCGAAGTTTAATTCTTTGAGTCGGTCATCAAATTCAATATTTTTTTGGAAATTTAATGCAGATTTTAAATCAAGGGCAAGCCTTTTACACCTTTTTAGAGGGCTGGCATAAATCGCTTCTGGTTGATAATCAATTAATTGTTTTATTATCCTGTTTAACTCTTTTGGGTAGGAATCTGCCACTTCAAGGTCGGTTTGACCATAAGCAATCCCTTTCTCGACAAGTGGAGTGGTATGCCTTACAAGTAAAATTTCCATGGGTTTGTAGTTAATGTATTATTTATGACAATCACCGAAAGCAAAAAAACTATTTCTGCAATTTGTTGGGTGGCTCCAAGACAATCTCCAGTGTATCCTCCTATCCATTTGGTAAAGTATCTGCCTAACCACCATTTGGTAATTAAAAGCGGGATGAGCACAAGAAAATAAATGAGTTCTGGGAATAAAAATAGTGGTGACAGACCTATGAATAAAGCAATTAAAAAATTTGAACTGGACAATTTTTTGGCTACAGGTTTTACTTTGCTTAAAGCATCTTCTCTTACATATTGATGAGTGAAAATAAAGCTTGATGCTAAAAGTCTACTTACCGTATGACTGCAAAGAATGCTCACCAACAACAAATTTTCCGGGATCTCCAAAAGGCTGAAAAATTTTATTAGCAGCAACAACACAAGTCCCAAAACCCCATATGTGCCCACTCTGGAATCTTTCATAATTTCCAATATTTTACTCTTCGTCCAGCCGCCTCCAAACCCATCGCATACATCAGCAAAACCATCTTCATGGAAACCTCCTGTAGTTAAAATTCCAGCCGCCATAGAAAGTAATAAAGCGATGTTTTTGGGAAATATTTGGTTTGCCAATAAATATATAATAATAGAAATTCCTCCTACTATCCAGCCAATAAGTGGAAAATAACGAGTGGCTTTATTGAGGTTTTCTTCCGAATGTTTCACCCAGGATGGTCCGGGAATTCTGGAGTAAAAAACCAGGGCATTGAAAAAAATGTGGATTTCGGATTTTAGCAATTTGAATGCAGTCTGGGGTTATTTTAAAGTGGAAATTTAAATTTTCATTCTGGGCTTTGGGGAAACACTTAAGTCGGCAAATTCTCCCTTTTGAAACATAAAGTGAGCCGTGATGGCAATCATAGCCGCATTATCAGTACAATATTCAAATTTTGGGATGAAGGTTTTCCAGCCTTCTTCTTTGCCAATTTCTTCTAATCTCGACCTCAAGCCTGAATTGGCAGAAACTCCTCCGGCTATTCCAACCTGTTTGATTTTATATTTTTTTGCCGCTAATTTTAATTTTTCTGTAAGAATATTGATCAGGGTAGACTGAACACTGGCACAAATATCATTTAGGTTTTTTTCTATAAAATCCGGATCTTTTTTAACCTCATCTCTTAAAAAATACAGAAATGCAGTTTTAATTCCACTGAAAGAAAAATTGAGGTCCTTGCCTTTTAGCTTTGGGAATTCATAGGCTTTTTGATTACCTGTTTTCGCATACTTATCGATTAAAGGGCCTCCCGGATAGGGCAAGCCTAAAATTTTAGCGGTTTTATCAAAAGCCTCACCTACAGCATCATCCTGGGTTTCTCCAACCACTTCCATGGTAAGATGGTCTTTAATAATAACCAGTTGGGTATGTCCACCACTAACTGTTAGACAAAGGAATGGAAATGATGGTTTTGGGTCGTCAATAAAATGGGACAATATGTGAGCTTTCATATGGTTTACCTCAATAAGCGGTATATTTAATGCCAGGGCTAATCCTTTGGCGAATGAGGTTCCCACCAGGAGTGAGCCCAGTAACCCTGGCCCTCTGGTAAAAGCGATGGCATCGAGCTCATTTTTGGTTATATTCGCATTTCGCAGGGCTTGGTCAACTACCGGAACTATATTTTTTTGGTGAGCCCTGGAAGCTAATTCTGGAACTACTCCACCATATTTTTCGTGAATAGACTGGGTAGCGATATAATTGTTTATGATTTTACCGCCAATCACAATTGAGGCAGAAGTATCGTCACAAGACGATTCGATTGCAAGTATTTTAGTCATACTAAGTACCAGTACAAATTTTAATAGAGGGTTTTTCTCTCATTATCAAGTATTTATGGAAAAATCCTTTTGAATTAATTTTATCCAATTATTGAATATTTGGAGCATACAGGCAAAAATAGAAAAATAAATATTAAGCGAGTCAGGCTTTTCCGACTAATGAGGATGTACATTAGCCGGATGGTGATGACTGTGGTGGTTTTTGCCATGGCCATTCTTATGGTTCTCCAATATCCATTTATTCAAACTCAATTGGCTCACGAGGCTACTATCTGGCTTTCTGATGTTATTGGATACCCCACCCATATAGAAAAGGTTCATGTGGATTGGTTTGATGTCATCCGACTTTCCGGTGTGCAAATTAAAGATTCCAGCGATAGACAGATGGTAGATGTGAATGAAGTAATTGTAGATTACCGAATCACCAACATTTGGCAAAAAGGAGATATCTATCTTGATAAAGTGATTTTAAGAGATGGAACGGTTGACCTTATCAAAGATCCAAAGCTAAATATGACCGGATTTATTAAGGCGATCTCCGATTTGGTGAAAAGAAAAAGAAAAGGCAAATCGAAGAAGCGTAAACCTATCCTTCATATTGCCCACGGAAGTGTAGAGAAAATGAATTTTTCCTATAATAATCCAGATACAGAACGATTTGAAGAAGGAAGGTTTGATTATAATCACTTTGGGTTTAGGGAGATTTATGGGGATGTCAGCAATTTCAGGGTGTCCAGAGATACAGTAGAATTAAATGCCAGTGAAGTTAAAGGTTTTGAAACCCACACCAATCTTGAGGTAAAGGAGTTGCACTCTAATTTTAGGTTCACTAAAAGAAATATGACTTTCCAGAAACTGCATGCCATTATTGGAAATAGCATTTTGAGGGATTCCCTGGTGATGGTTTATGATACGACTGCAGATTTCAGCCATTTTAATACAAGAGTGGAAATTTTGGCCAACCTTAAAAACAGCAAAATTACCGCAGAAGATTTATCCTATTTTGCTCCTTCAATGAAAGTTCTGGATGAGACGTATCAATTAAGTGGCAGATTTCGGGGAAAGGTGAAAAATTTTAAGATTTATGACCTGGATTTGCTTTTCGGAGAAGGAAGTAACCTCAGGGGGAAAATGGGATTCAGAGGATTACCTGATTTTTTTGAGACCCTGATGAGCTTCACTTTTGATGATTCAAGAATTTATTCTGAGGACTTGAGGCAATATCTTCCCGCATTACACTATGAAGTACTGAAAAAATTTGGGAAAATCGATTTTAATGGTCGGTTTGATGGATTTGCCAATGATTTTGTAACCGATGGAAAGTTCACCACTGATCTGGGATTTTTAAGTACCGATATCAACCTTCAAATTGCCTCCAATAGCTATGAAGGACTATTAGTGACAAAGGATTTTAATATTGGGAGGCTTGTGGGGCGGGAAGACGAAGTGCAAAAAGTTGATATGCAGGGGTCAATAAGGGGAAAAGGCTTTGCGGTATCCACTGCTAAATTTGATTTGAATGGAAGAATTGACCGGTTGGGTTTTTTAGGCTATGATTATAAAAATATAAAAACCAATGGCCATTTTGAAAAGGAATTATTCAAAGGGAAATTTCAGGTAGATGATGAAAATCTAAAATTGCAGGTAGACGGGCAAATCAATTTTAAAGATGAAAATTTTAATTTTTGGGCAGAAGTAGATACGGCTCAATTACACCATTTGTCTTTTACACAAGATAGCCTGTTTGTAAAAACTATCGTAGATGCCAAGTTTGAGGGTCTTGAGTGGGATAAAATAAAAGGCAGTCTTGAAATTTTTGATACTAAAATCCAGCATTTTGAAAATACACTCGATTTTGATGAATTAAAAATTAAAACGGATAAGGATAGTATTTCCAATATCAGGACTGTGGATATAGGTTCTGATTGGTTTGACCTGAATGCTGAAGGAAATTTTGATTTGGTGAAGCTGTATGTAGATGTATTTAAATATTTAGAAGAATTTGCAGATCATGTGAAGCTTGATAAAGTTTCCACTGATATTGGGGAAATTGTCAAGAAAAATGAATCTGTGGAAAACATTGAAAATGAAGATTATAACCTAACTGTTGAAGTACAGCTTACCGATATCGCAGAAGTACTTAATCTTTTTACAGACAGTATTTTTGTGGCCAAAAATTCCTGGTTTAAGGGAGATTTGAAATTTGGTAAGGAAAGTGAAATGATGTACAGGGCCAAATCGGATTCTGTTTTTTATAAAAATTACCAGTTTTTTGAGGATAGCCTGGTTTTGTTTTCTGGTCGCTACCCCACTATTGTTCCGGATAGTAGTTCATTTCAATTTGAAGGTTTCGTTTCATCCAAAACACAAAATCTGAACAACCTGGAAACTGAAAATCTTATTCTTTATACGCATAAATTAGGCAACAGAATTTTGTTTGAAAATACCATCAAACATAAAAACTCCAATGATAAAATGAATCTGAATGGAGATATTGGAGTTTACTCCGATCGGTTTGAGGTAAGTTTAGTAAATACTAATTTTCTGGTTCTCGATAAGCCCTGGAAAACGAATGGAGTAAACAGGTTTACTGTAAATGGAAAAGAAATAGAGATTAAAAACCTAAGCTTTTCCAGTGGGGACCAGCTGGTGAATGTCACCGGAAATATTTCTGAAGATTCCTCTGAGGTTCTGAATATTGAATTACAAAATTTTGATGTAGGAATCATCAGTACCTATACAGGGAAAAAGTTGGAAGGAACGGCAAATGTGGATGCATTTATTTCGGATTTATATTCCGGAGCTAAGGTGGGAAGTGAAGTATTTATTGACAGTTTGAAAATTAATGAATTGTTGTATGGAAATATTAAAGCCTATACGCAGTGGGATGATTATAAAAACAAACTCAATATTGATGCTTCCATAAACAGGAAAGATCTTTATGCTATAGAACTGGATGGTGATTATATTCCTTTTGGCAAAAATAAGGATCAGCTCAACCTGAATGCTTCGTTTGAGAAGGCTCCCTTGTATATTATTGAGCCATTTATGGCTGAAGTCATTTCAGAATTAGAAGGAGAAGCGAACGGAAATTTGAATATTAACGGGTCATTATTTTCCCCTAGGTTTGAGGGTAGTGTGGCGGTTAAAAATGGCGGATTTAAAGTCAATTACCTAAATACCTCCTATAAGTTTGGAGATGAATTTCAATTCCATCAGGATACGATCATGTTTAAGGATTTTGTAGTTAAAGATGAGGCAGATCAGGAAGGCGTGATTACCGGTTTGATTTATCGGGACAATACGGACAGATTAATGTTTGATATTGGTGGTAATATGGAAAACTACAAGGTAATTAATATTCCCGAAACACCAGAGGCTATTTATTATGGAACTGGCTATGGATCGGGACGATTCAGAATATTTGGATATCCATCCGAAATTGAAATTTCAATACAGGCAAAAACTGAAAAAAATACCAAGATATTTATTCCACTGGAAGGAAGTGAGGATGTAAAAGACCAGAGTTACATCACCTATGTCAGTGATTTGGTGAAGGAAGATAAAGCTTTGGATTTTAAACAAGAGGTGAACCTGAATGGAATTCTCTTTAATCTTGACCTTGAAATTACCCCTGATGCCTATTGTGAGATTATTTTCGATAAAAAAGCAGGAGACATAATGCGGGGAAACGGAAAAGGGGAATTAAAAATGGAGATCGATACAAAAGGGGAGTTTAATATGTATGGAGATGTGGAAATTGTGAAGGGAGCATATAATTTTACACTGCTAAATGTGGTTGACAAGAAATTTAATGTAATGCCTAAGTCCAAAATTATTTGGACAGGAGATCCCTATGAAGCCAACCTGGATGTCAATGCTTCCTACACTCAGTTTGCCTCTCTATTGCCTATAATTGATGCTGATAGTAGTGCCCTTAATTCTCCTGAACTGCGAAAAAGATATCCCGTCCATGTGCTATTAAACCTTAAAGGAAAATTACTAAATCCAATAGTAAGTTTTGATATAGATATTGATAATTACCCACATATGGTAGCCACTAATTCAGGACCGGTTTCCGTGGAAAGTTTTGTTGCTTCTTTCGAGCAGAAGGTTAAAAATAATGAACAAGAGCTTAACCGACAGGTTTTTAGTTTAATTGTACTAAGGCAATTATCTGCTGAAAACCGATTTAGTGGTATCGAAAATGTGGCAGGGAGTAGTGTGAGTGAATTATTGGGAAATCAGCTTAGTTATTGGGTGTCGCAAGTAGATGAAAACCTGGAAATTGACTTTGACTTAAACGGACTTGATGCGGAGGCATGGAATGCATTTCAATTAAGGTTGTCTTATAATTTTCTGGATGGAAGGCTAAGGGTTACAAGAGATGGTGGATTTACCAACCAAAGGAATGAGACCAACCTGACTAGTGTATTTGGTGATATTTCTGTTGAATATCTATTAACCCCTGATGGCAGACTTCGCGCCAAAATGTACCATAAAAGTAATGAAAACTCATTTAATACCGGACTTGAGAATAATTCAAAGGCTGGAATGAGTGTGATGCATACGGCCAGTTTTGATTCGCTTTTTGGCAAGAAAAAGAAAAAGAAGAAAAAACAAACGGAGGCGGAAAATAAAAAAACATCCGGAGAATTTCTGGAACCTGAAGAAGCCAAAAATATAGTTGAATAAAGTATTTTAACTAAAATTACAAAGCC
Source organism: Flexithrix dorotheae DSM 6795 (assembly GCF_000379765.1). GTDB lineage: Bacteria > Bacteroidota > Bacteroidia > Cytophagales > Flammeovirgaceae > Flexithrix > Flexithrix dorotheae. The sequence goes on along the minus strand of NZ_KB903465.1, from coordinate 10,123 downwards.
CCACAGAGAATTTAAATTCTCTGTGGGGCTTTGGTTTTAGTGATTTTTTTTCTCAATTTATTGAGCAATTTGGTTTTAATCTTCTGAATCTATTAATTTCATCTTCAGTCACATTTGTTTCTGAGCAATCAATATATTCCAAATTTCTAAGTCTTTCGAAATTAGATAAGGATTCAATTTCTGTAAAGGGAAACCAGATGGTTTTTAATCTGAACGATTCTTTAAGAGGACTTAAATCTGTAACCTGGGTGCCAGATAAATCAATAGTTTCTAATAATTTCATTCTACCTACCGGAGCAATATTGCTTACTTCTGTACTTGCAATATTGAGGTCCTTAATTCTTTCTAATCCAGCAATATTATCAATGCTTTTGATTTTGGTTCCTGAAATACTTAATGAAAACAGCTTAACCAATTTTTTTAAGGGAGTTAGATCCGAAACCCCCGTATTATAAGCTTTCAGATCTCTTAATTCGGTTAATTCTGCAATTGGGGCAAGGGTGTTTATTTTAGTATTTCCACAGTGTAATTTGCTTATTTTAGGCATTCCTGCCAATAGAGAAATATCATCGATTTCAGTATCAGAAAAATATAATTCTTCAAGGTCATGAAATTCTTTTATTGGCTCCAGGCTTGTCACTTTAGTTTCTAATAGAGAAAGCTTTTTTATTTTGGTCATGTGCTTAATAGGCTCAAGGTTGTCAACCAGAGTAGATGAGCAGTCAAGCTCCACCAGATTAGTAAGGTTCTTTATAGGTTCCAGGCTGGTAATTTTTGTGCTGGCACAATGTAAAACCCTCAAAGAAGTATGGTTTTTTATGGGTTCAAGACTGGTGATATTAGAATTGGTAATAAATAATATCTTTAAATTTTTCAGATAGGTAATTGGTTCCAGGCTGGTTAAGGCAAATTCATTAATTCCGTTTCCCGTACAAATCAGGATGCCCATATCATAAATCTTATTCAAATCCATTAAATTAGGCTCTCTTTCTATTTTAATAGATTTTTTGAATATTTTTTGCCATTCTTTATCTATTGTTTCCCACCATTCTGGGTATAAAACCGGATAAACCGTAAGGTGGCTGTTTTCATTCCTGAATTTCTCTATTTCCTCTCTGCTAATTTTGGAATATGTACAATTCACTTTTTTCAAATTCTTTAACCCATTTATTTGAGAAAGCTTTGTAAGCGGGGTCCCCATTAAATTTAATTTTTCCAGGCTATCAAGATAGGTAATAGGGGAGAGGTCGGTGATTTTTGCTTTTACACAATTTAAAGACTTCAGGTTGGATATTGAGACTAAATCTTCATCAGTTAAAGTACTGTCTTCTTTATTTATTTGCTTTAGGAAAATGTTTTTCCATTCAGGAGTCAGTCCATTCCACCAGTCAATTGAAATATTTTTGTTAGGTGAAGTTTTAGCGTAACCAGGCTTTAGGATTGGACCAGCTATTAAAATACCAATGATTAAAAAACTAACCCTTAAGTATCGTGTATTCATTTTGCTAATTTTATTAGAGGTAATAATTAAATTTTTCAGTAAAGATTATTATTACTTAAACAGATTGAGGTTGACTAATTAAATGGGGAGTCAACTAGGTATTGCATCTTTACTAAATAAGTAACAATTGAAGTTAGTACTGCTAAATGGGTATTAGCCCTTAGCTTTGGTTTATGTTAAAAACATTACCATAAAAAGGTTTTCACCTTCCCATGTAATAAAGTAGACTAACTTAATTACGACTTAAAACTGAAAAATTGTATTACAGCCCCCATTAGGCAAACGTATTAACTTTTCTTAAACTTGAGGAACTAAATACTGGTGGGATTACCTCGGTAATAAATTTAAAGTGAATTATAAAAGAGGAGGCTTTCTCTTGCCATATCCTCAGAGATTTCCTGGTCAAAAACAGCCTTTCCATTGTATTCCAGCAGGGAAAAGTTTAATCTATTTCCTTCATTCTTTTTGTCCTGCTGCATTAATGGCAAAATTTGATCAATATCATCAAAATTTAACTCAACTTTTCCATAGGTCTGTAGAATATAATCTGAAACTTCTTTTAAATCAGATTCGCTTAAACCCAGTAATTTTTGTGATAAATAAGTTTCACAAATCATCCCAATGGCGATGGCTTCCCCATGTAATAATTTCCTGGGTTTTTGAAAAAGCAGGTGGGTTTCGATAGCATGTCCAATGGTATGGCCAAAATTTAGTATTTTTCTTAATCCCTTTTCTTTTGGGTCGGATGTAACTACCTGATTTTTAATTAAAATATTTTCAGGAATAAGTTGGTCAAAGTTCTGGGCACTTAGTTGTTTTTGTTTTAACAAATCCCATTTTTCTTTGTCCGCAATAAGGAAATGCTTGATTACTTCTGCATAACCGGATCTTAATTCTTCCTTTACCAAAGTTTTTATAAACCCAGGGTGAACTAATACCCGCTCTGGTAATTGAAAAACGCCAATATGATTTTTGAATCCATTAAAATCTATTCCTAATTTTCCTCCAACACTGGCATCCACCTGCGAGAGTAGGGTAGTGGGAATTTGTACAAAGGAAATACCTCTTTTATAAGTGGCGGCACAAAAACCTCCCATATCTCCAATTACTCCTCCACCCAGGTTGAGTACAATGGATTTTCTATCAAAACTATTTTCAGTAAGTTTATCCCAAACGCTTTTGCAGGTTTCCAGGTTTTTATTTTCTTCTCCTGACTGAATTTGGATGGTTAAATGGTTTTCAGGAATAAATTCTTTAATGAGAGGATAGCAATATTTTTTCGAATTTTCATCAAAGATTACAGCAATTTTGGTGAAATTTTCTAAAAAAGAAAATACATCTTTGCTGAATTTTGAAACAATAAAAACACCTGAAGTAATTTCCCTGCTTTCCATACTGAAATATAATTGATCCCGAGATTGTTTGCCTAAATAGATATCTAAAAAATAGCCATAAACCATAATCTGGAAAAGATTTATGATTTATGGCTTTAAGTAAATGAAAACCTAAAATCCGAAGGAATTATTTTTTCACTTCCTGAAATTCAGTGTTCACTTTCTTTGTTTGTATTCTGATTGATTCATCGTGAATTAACTGGAATAGTTTACCCACAAATTCTTCATTTACATTCAATTGCTTGCCCCACTCTGCCCTTGTTTTGAATACCTCCAGCCATCTGTCTGGTTGAAAAACAGTTACATTGTTTTCTTTTTTGTATTCACCAAGTTTATTCACCAGGGTTTTTCTGGCAGCCATGTTTTCCAAAATCTCTCTATCCACATTGTCAATCTGCCTTCTCATGGTATCTAAAATACTGTTAAATTCCTCATTGTCAGAAGTCTCTTTTCTTATATTGATGGCATTTAGAATTTCAGCTAATCTTTGAGGTGTAACCTGCTGTTTAGCATCACTAAGGGCATTATCAGGATCGCAATGAGTTTCAATCATTAATCCATCGTAATCCAGGTCAATTGCCTTTTGTGATACAGGTAAGATTAAATCTCTTGTTCCACCAATATGGCTTGGATCACAGATTAAAGGAATGTTTGGTAATTCGCTCTTTAAGGCAATGGCGATTTGCCACATAGGTACATTTCTGTATTTTGTCTTTTCAAAAGATGAAAATCCTCTGTGAAGGGCAGCTATTTGTCTAATACCTGCATTATAAATCCTTTCAATTCCACCTTTCCATAGGGCCAGGTCAGGATTGATTGGGTTTTTAATAATTACCGGGATATCCACACCTTTTAAAGCATCTGCAATTTCCTGAACGGTAAATGGATTTACTGTACTTCTGGCTCCAACCCATAGCACATCCATGCCATATTTAAGCGCAAGTTCAACATGGTTTGCATTAGCTACTTCAACTGCAGCAGGCATTCCCAGCTCTGTTTTTACATCCTTCATCCACTTCAGTCCAATTTCTCCAACCCCTTCAAAAGTATTTGGCCTGGTTCTGGGTTTCCAGATCCCTGCTCTTAACATACTTATCCCTAAGTCTAAGTCTTTGATTCCTTTACAGGTTGTAAATAATTGTTCTTCACTTTCAGCGCTACAAGGTCCTGCAATAGCAAAAGGAACATCCTTAACAACTTTCCAACTTTCGATTGGCTGAATGTCTTCCATCATTTTCGTAAAGAATTTAAATTTTAATTTAGAATTATTAAATTGAGCAACAAAGATATTAAGATTTTCCTATAAAATTGTAAGTTTTCTATATTGAATTGTAATTCTTATTATTAATTTAAAGGGAAATTCATAAGTAAAAAAACACCAGTTTTTTAGTAAACTTTCCTTATTACCCTATAATTTTGCCGCCAATTTACATTGGAGGTAGGTTTTTCATGAATCCTGACTAATCCAATTTTTCATTGAAAAAAATATATAATGGAATTTGAAAATTTAAAATTAGAGCTTCAATCCGGAATTCTGACAATTACTATAAACAGAGAAAATAAACTTAATGCTTTAAATATTGCCACCATCAAGGAAATAGAAAAGGCATTCCAAAAAGTTTATGATGAACCGGAAATAAAAGGTGTAATTATTACAGGAGCAGGGGATAAAGCATTTGTGGCAGGAGCAGATATCAAGGAGTTGGCCGATGTAAATTATATGAATGGAAGAAAGTTTGCCGAAGAAGGACAGGAAGTATTTGCTTCAATTGAAAACTGCCCCAAACCAGTAATTGCTGCGGTGAACGGATTTGCCTTGGGAGGTGGTTGTGAACTGGCGATGGCATGCCACATGAGGATTGCCTCCGAAGATGCTAAATTTGGATTGCCAGAAGTAGGGCTGGGAATTATTCCAGGATATGGGGGAACTCAAAGGTTAACCATGCTAGTGGGAAAGGGTAAAGCCTTTGAATTAATTTTAACCGGAGAGATGATCACAGGGAAAAATGCTAAAAAAATAGGACTGGTAAACCATGTGGTACCCAAAGAAGAGGTAATTGTGAAAGCGGAAGAAATAATAAATAAAATAATGGCAAAAGCCGAATTAGCCATTGGCCAGGCGATAGATTGTATAAATGCAGTTTATAGAGACGAAAATGGCTACCAGACTGAAGCCAATTCATTTGGGAACTGTTGTAAAACAGAAGATTTTAAAGAAGGAACTAAAGCATTTTTAGAAAAAAGAAAACCAAATTTTACCGGAAAATAAATTTTACAATTAATTTTTTTAGAAACGGAGAATGGAAATCACCATTCTCCGTTTTTACTTTTTTAGACTATTATCAATAAATATTTTTTTCGATAACACTCATCATTTATTAAGGCTAATATTTTTTTTGAATAAACGAAGCCGATAAATCTGGAGACAAAACTTTTTAAAGTTTGTAATGCTAAGAAAACTAGCCTCAGAAACCGCAATTTATGGGGGAACTACCATATTGGTAAGGTTGATTAATGTAGCCTTAATTCCCCTTCATACAGGATTATTTCAGCCAGAGGGATATGGGCTAATAGCCGAGTTTTATGCTTATGCTATTGCGGCCAATGCACTTTATTCATATGGAATGCAGACTGCATTTTTCAGGTTTACCACCAAAAAAGGTGGCGATCAACAGGAGAATTTCAATTTGATTTTTTCTATGCTTTTGGTGACCAGTTTTGTTTTCAGTGGCAGTTTTATCTTTTTTTCAAAAGATATAGCGGTGGCCATGGGGCATCCCACTGGTCAGAAGTTTGTAATTTGGTTCGCCTTGATATTTGCTATTGATGCGCTTTTGGCCATTCCATTCGCTCAGCTTAGAATCATGGGAAAAGCCAGGCAATTTGCCCTGACTAAAATTTTCAATATCCTAATGGTTTTCTTTTTGAATGTGTTTTTTATTTGGTTTTGCAGGGAAGTTTATGAGGGGAATTTTCTAAAAGGATTTCAGGGGATTATCGCTACATTTTACGATCCAAAACTAGGCTCTGGGTATGTGTTTTTGGCCAATTTAATTGGGAATGGTTTATTGCTGTTGGTTTTCTGGAAAACCTTTGCCGTATTTAAATTTAAAATTAATTCCGCAAAGCAAAAGGAACTTTTAATTTATGGTCTTCCCATTTTATTTTCAGGGCTGGCTTTTGCCATTAATGAAAGTGCAGATAAGATTTTCTTAAAATATTGGTTGCCTGAAAACTTCTATTTCAATTTTAACAGCATGGAGGCAATGGGAGTTTATGCAGCTAACTATAAACTTTCCATTTTTATCACCCTTGGGATTCAGGCCTTTAATTATGCTGCAGAACCTTTCTTTTTCTCCAGAGCTGAAGATAAGAATTCCAGGGAGGTATATGCTACGGTAATGAAATATTTCATCATTGTCTGCATGATTGTAATGGCTGGGGTTTGTGCAAATCTGGATTGGTTAAAGTATTTTATCCCAAATGAAGTTTACTGGGCTGGATTAAATGTAGTGCCCATTTTATTATTGGCCAATGTGTTTTTAGGAATTTATTATAATTTATCGGTTTGGTTTAAAGTGACGGACAAGACTTATTTTGGATTGTATTTTAGTGTAATAGGGGCTTTAATCACAATTATTTTTAATTATGTATTAATTCCAATAATTGGTTATACGGGGAGTGCGGTATCCACTTTGTGTTGTTATTTTAGTATGACCTTGTTTTGCTATTTTTTTGGTAAAAAGCATTTTTTTGTTTCCTATCATTTGAGATCGGCTTTTGCATATATTTCAGTTTTTGGGATAATTGGCTTTGCCATCACATGGATAAATTTGGAAATGACCTACCTTAATATTTTACTGAAAAATGGCATTCTGATTGTGTTAGTGCTATTAGTCGCCCTAAAGGAAAAAACTAAGTTATTAAAATTGATGAAATAATTCAGGATTAAACCTCTGGTAAGGGTTCATTTCAGACCAGATCAACCTAACTTACTCTAATTGTTATTATCTTAGTGGTGATTTAGTGGGTTATGGTTTTGAATTGTTATTTTCCTGATATAGTAATTAATCAACTTACCAACCCTACTTTTTTAAATTAACAAATGAACAAACAAAATTAAAAGTTAAAATAACTGAAAATGAGATTGCTCGTGAACCTGGGAGTTGCAGAAAAAGACCTGGATCCCATCACACAAACTAATCCCAAACCACTTCTGAAGATAGGAGAAAAGCCTATTCTGGAGATCATGTTGACTGAGGTGGTAAAACTCTCCGGCTATGAACTAAAGGAAATTTCATTTATTCTACCTGAGAAGAGTAAAGGAATTTGTGACGAGATAAAAAAGGTGGCTGAGAACTATGGGAATAGTGTTGTTTTTTACTTTACAGATAAAGACAGGGGCTATTTAAGAAACTTAAAGGCGGCTCAATCTTCATTTTTAGGAAGAATACTGGTTATTCCATTCATAGCATGGTTTAAAGGTGATTTTATTATTGATGGAGCCAAAAATAATGCTGTCTGGGTGCATAAGGTGGAAGAACCATCAAAACATGAAATTATTAAACTGGATGTAAATAATAATATTCAAAAACTGGTGAACAAGCCTAAGGAATATATTTCCGATTTGGCTGTGTGTGGGCCTGTGTACTTTAAGGAAGGGGAATATTTGCAGGAATTATTACAATATTTAGAGGATAAAAAGTTAAATGATAAGGATGATGTTCACCTTTTCGATTTAATAAAGAAGGGCAAAATGCAACAAGAAAAGTTTGAGGCTGAAATACTCACACAATGGCAACCCTTTAATGGAAAAGAAGGTCTTTTAAAAGGAATGGAAAGTTATCTAATGGATAACAGGCATTCGCAAAAGATTCCTGCATCAGCTAAGATCACGGGCTCTATTATCAATAGTCCTGTTTACATAGGAGAAAATGTAAACATAGAAAATTCGGTTATTGGGCCAAATGTTTCAATAGGGAAAAATGCTAATATCCAAAGTGCTGTTATTCAGGATTCGCTTATATTGAACAATACTGCCATTAGGCAGACAAATTTTTTAAACTCTATAATTGGCAATGATGTTGATTTTACAGGAAAGAAAAGGAATTTAATCCTTAGCGATAAAGACATTATTAAAGAATAGGGTATTTTTTTGATACAAACTCGATGGAAATCAGATGAATATAAAAAGAATTGCGATAGTTATTGGTTTGCTAATAGCTTCAGGGTGTGTGAATTACGGAATTGCACAAAAATCCAAAAAGAAAAAAAAGAAGGAAGAAAATAAAATCATCCAGGAGTTTCCCAAAAATATAAGTCCGGAGCGAAGTGTAGACCAGGCCGAGTATATTTTTGCCGAAGGAATCAAACATGTAATTCTTGAGGATTATAAAAAAGCATTGGTTTTACTTGAAGAGAGCGAACGGCTAAATCCTGATAACCCAACCACCAAATTCAAAATTGCCCAGGTATATTACGATATGGAAAAGTACAATGAAGCACTTCCATATGCAGTAAAAGCCCTACAAATTGATAATTCCAATATTTATTATTACCTGCTGCTGGCAGATATTCATAAAGCAAGAAAAGAGTATGAGCAGGTAGTAAAAGTTTACAAGGATTTATTGGATATAGTAGATGGGAGTGAGGAATATTATTTTGATCTGGCTTCTGCATACCTTCACCTTTCTGATTATAAAAATGCAATTGAAGCTTACAATAAAGCAGAAGGTATATTTGGTTTGAATGAAGCGGTGGTGAGGCAAAAACAGCGGATTTATTTAAATATAAATGATTTAGATGCTGCATTGGCTGAAGGACAGAAACTTGTAGACGCCTTTCCCAGTAATTCTGGGTATGCAGTAGCCCAGGCTCAAATGTTGTTTAGCAATGATAAATTTGAAGAAGCAGAAAATGTGTTGTCAAAACTATTTGAGAAGTTGCCAAATGACCCGGAAGCGCAATTGATGCTGGCTAAAATTTATCAGAAACAGGGAAGAACTGAAGAGGCTGATAAACTGATGGAAACCGCTTTTTTGAGTAATGATCTTGAAGTGGAGAATAAATTGGAAGTGTTGAGAAATTACTTGCAGAAAGAAGACGACAGGGTAAAGACGGAAAAGGGAAAAAAACTTGCTGAAATTGTAGTAAAGGTGCATCCAGAGTCTGATTTATCGAATGGAATTTATGGTGATTTTTTATTATATGAAGGTAAGAAAAAAGAAGCAAGAGGATATTATTTAAAATCCCTTAAGGCAAATGGCGATTCTTATGAAATTTGGCAAAAGGTGATTAATATCGACTGGGAATTCCAGGAATTTGATAGTGTAGTGATACATTCTGAATCTGCCCTGGAATTTTTCCCCAATCAGGCACAGCTATATTTGTATAATGGCACTGGAAACTATGTGCTACAGAAATATGAAGAATCCATGGAGAGCCTGGAGCAGGGGAAAATGCTGGCTACCGATCCTGATTTGAAAATTCAGTTTAATGCCCAGTTGGGTGATGTTTATTACAATTTGGAAGAATACGATAGATCTGATGATGCCTTTGAAGATGTATTAAAGCAGGATCCTAACAATGAACATGTTTTAAATAATTATGGCTATTTTTTGTCTGTTAGAAAGGAAAATTTAAAACGGGCAAAAGAATTAGGAGAACAACTGATGAAACTTGCTCCAAATAGCCCTACCTATCAGGATACTTATGGGTGGATTTTATATGTAAGTGGGGACTATAAAAATGCAGTTAAAATTCTGGAAAAAGCGGCAAATGCTTCCGATAACGGAACAATTGTAGAACACTACGGTGATGCGCTTTTTAAAATAAACAAGAAGGATGAAGCCCTGATTCAGTGGAAAAAAGCAAAAGAGCTGGGTGGGTCTGAAAATGAGGAATTATTAGATAAGAAAATAAATCAGAAAGACTTAGTTGAATAAAAAAATGGCCTTAATGGCAGTCATGGTCGGAAGAAATTCCGACCATTTTTAATTTTAAAGATTCGTTCCGGGTTACCTCCAGCTAGATAAATCATAATGGCAATAGCAAGTTCTCTTATTTCGGTTTTAAACCTTCTTTTAGCAGTTTTATAACCAATATTATTAGCTTTTTTATAAATAAGCAGGAGCATGGCAACTATTAGGGTCATATAAATGATGACTTCAATACCATTTTTATTGAGTGATACTAGGTGGCTGACATTGAGTTCTTGTTTGATAAAACG
>NZ_KB903464.1 GCF_000379765.1 Flexithrix dorotheae DSM 6795 | reverse complement strand
TCTTATTTCTTTTAAGGATATTGCCATTGTTTATTTTTTATCCCAAAGATAACAACTATTGAGTATCAAGCAATTACACCAGAACATCTCTAATGTTATGGCACTTAAAAATAAGACGACAATAACCATGGTAGTTTTTGAATGGTAAACCTCAAAAGGATTATATTTAATCTAACTAAAAAAAAACTGAAAATCCTTCGACATGGAAAATTGGAGTAAACAAATAGATAGGATTACGCAAAAATTTTCTGAAACTTTTGGAAAGCTAAGTATAGAAGAACTGAATTGGAAACCAGGCCCCGAAAAATGGAGTATTGCGCAAAATATTGATCACTTAATCCTCATTAATCAGACTTACTTTCCCATAATTGATTCAATCGGGAAAGGAACTTATAAAACTCCATTTTTGGCCAAATTTGGATTTATAATTTCATTTTTTGGCCAAACAGTATTAAAGGCTGTTCAGCCTGATAGAAGAAAGAAGATGAAAACCTTTCCCATATGGGAACCCTCTAAAAGCGAAATACCAAGTGGAATCCTTGATAGGTTCAAAACACATCAATCGGAACTGAAAAAAATAATGGAAAATTCTAAGGATTTGGTGGAAAAAGGAGTGGTAATTTCATCCCCTGCCAATAAAAACATTGTTTACAAATTAGGAAAAGCCTTTGAAATAATTGTGACACATGAACAAAGACACTTTGAACAGTCAAGGGAAATTTATAAGGTGATGAAAAAAGAAAACCAGAGAGAGTATTAAGTCTTTTTCAAAGCCTTCTACTCACCTATTGACTGAAATAATTATTTTATGGAAAGTGCTTACATATTATTCAAGAAATTTACTTTTCACATATTCATGAAACTTTTCCTTATACTTTTCAGCCACAGGAATATGGGTATCTCCAAAAATAATTACATTCCGCTGAATGGATTCAATTTTATTGAGGTTCACAATAAAAGATCGGTGTACCCTCATAAACTGATCTTCGGGTAATTTTTCTTCCAGTGTTTTCAGGCTCATCAGTGATAATATGGGTTTATCATTATTTACCTGATAAAATTTCACATAATCTTTTAGGCCCTGCACATAAAGGAGGTGATCGAATTCAATTTTTAAAAGTTTATATTCTGATTTCACAAAAAGGCTTCTTTCCGTGTGCGGAGCCACTACCGAAGGCTGGCTGGCTTTTTCATTTAAATCGAACCAGTCTTTTGCCCTATTGGCCGCTATCAGAAACTCCTGATAACTTATAGGCTTTAACAAGTAATCCAGTGCTTTTACCTTAAACCCTTCCAAAGCGTATTGTTCGAAAGCTGTGGTAAAAATAACTTTAATATTTTCCGGAAGGGTTTGGGAAAATTTAATACCTGAAATTTCCGGCATTTGAATATCAAGAAACAATAAATCAACCTTTTCCTTTTCCAATGCCTGCATAGCTTCAATTACGCCAAGGCATTTTCCTTTTAAATTTAGAAAAGGGGTTTTTCGGACATAATTCTCAAGAATATCCAGGGCTAAGGGTTCATCATCTACTATCAGGCAATTGATCATAATTGTAGTGTTAGGGTACATTCAAAATATTTATCTTCCTGATGAATGGTAAAAGTATGGTTTTCCGGATAAAGAAGTTTTAGCCTTTTCCTTAAATTGACCAGGCCTATACCAGATCCACTTCTGTCTTCATCGCTTTTGGGGAAGGCGGTATTTTTAACATAAAATTCCAATTTTTTTTCTCTGCTAAGATTCATCTCCATTTCAATTTCCGAAGGTGCATTCAGGTTTACTCCATGTTTGAATGCATTTTCTATTAGAGAAATAAAAAGCAAAGGGGCTATTTCACAATCAACATTATTTTTTGGAAATGCATAATGCACGGAAACATTTGTCATTAGCCGCAAACGCATCAGGTCGATATAGTGATGCATAAATTCAATTTCTTTGCTTAATGGAACCAGTTTTTCATTACTATCATAAAGCAGATACCGCATTAATTTACTGAGTTGATGAACAGCATCCTGTGCCTTTTCCTGATTCTGTATGATTAATCCGTAAATATTATTTAGGGTATTGAAAAGAAAATGTGGATTAAGTTGATTTTTTAGGTGAAGTAATTCTGATTTTAAGTGTTCCTTTTCCAATTCTTTCCGTAAATGTTCCGAATGAAACCATTTGGAGGTAATTTTAATCGCCACGGTCACACCAGTAGTCATCATAAATGCTAAAAATAGCCTCAAAAACACCTCAATAAAACTTGGTCCCGGCCTTCTGTCCATTTCCTGGAGACTTTCGGTGGCCTGATCAATTTTCTGAAAATTAAAATCTCTGAAATATTCTAAAATAAAAATACAGCAAATGTACAGACCTATATTTACCAGCAAAAAAGCCCATATTTTTTTGGTAAATACAAATTTTCTAATTAGAAAAAAGTAATTGATGTAAAAAATTAAAGCAAAAAATATAGGAGGTCTGAATTCTCTAAAGAGGTCACTAAGTGTTTTTGGAGATCGAAAATTGGATAGAAAAGGCATATAAAATATAATACCCCAAACCAGAATATGCATCAGAATCAGTAGGTATCTCTGCTTTTTTTTATCCTTATCTCCATTTGCGAAACTACTTGGTTTTATTCTGGCATTCATGGTGTTGAAGCTTTTTATTTTATTTAATCAGTTGTGACCTCCTACTGAGATAACAGCCTTAGACTGGTGTTTCTCTTTGAAAATTCTTTCCTGTAAACTACTACCCTTTCAGGAAATTTCCCCCTCCATTTTACCCAATTGGGAAGAGGATTATTTGCCCTTTCCAGTTACAACTAAAGACCTGCAAAATTGATGAAAGTCTGCCAGAAATGCTTCTCGTAACAGAAAATTATATCTTTTTTCTGGCAATAGTTTTTGAAAAGCGTTTTAGCTTAAATAATCATCCTTTCTTTATAAGCGTCATAATATACTTAAAAACATCATTTCATTCATATCGAAGTGCTACAATTGGATCAAGACCGGCAGCTTTTCGTGCTGGGTACCATCCAAAAAAGATTCCGGTAATCGCACAAACCAGGAAAGATATAATAATAGATTCTGAAGTTACGGATGTCGGCCACCTCAGATAGGTGGAAACACCTAATGTACTGCCAATTCCCAATAATACCCCAATTAAACCACCGGTAACACTTATCAAAATGGCTTCCACCAAAAACTGCATCAAAATGTCAACCCCTCTTCCTCCAATGGCCATTCTTAGCCCGATCTCCCGGGTCCGTTCAGTTACGGAAACATACATGATATTCATGATTCCAATCCCACCTACCACAAGGGAAATACTGGCAATAGCCACCAATAAGACAGTGAGAATTGCCGTAGTTGAACTAAATGTGGAAATCAATTCCTGCTGTGACCGTACATGAAAATCGTCCTCATCATCCGCTTTGAGATTGTGTGATACCCTTAAAATATCTGACAATTCTTCCACTGCCTCATCAGCTATTTCCTCACTTTTTGCAGAGGCAACTATTGACCGAAGGTGTTCTGAAGCCAGTATCCTTTTCTGAACAGTAGTATAAGGAGCCAGTATAATATCATCCTGGTCCTGCCCAAAGGTATTGGTACCTTTTTCCTTTAACACTCCTATTATTTTAAATGGAATACGATCGAACCGAATGGTTTGCCCCACCGGATCTGTGCCATCTCCAAAGAGGTTTTCTACAATAGTTTGCCCAATAACTGCAACTTTTGCTGCCATCTTAATATCATTTTCGGTAAACATCACACCACTGGCTATTTCCAGCTTACGGATAGCTGTATAATTTTCGCCTACTCCATAAATAGAAGTAGGCCAGTTGTTTGAACCAAAAATAGCCTGCCCTCCCCCATTCACCTGTGGGGAAATATAGGAGATGGTAGTACTTTTAGTTTGTAAAGCTTTTAAATCGGTTAGAGTAAGAGATTGTGATTCACTGTTGTCCCGCCTTACCCCACCGCGGAAATCGCTTCCAGGCATGATTGATAGCATGTTAGATCCCATGCTTGAGATCTGATTTCGGATACTTTGTTTGGATCCTTCCCCTATAGCCATCATGGCTATTACTGAGGCTACTCCAATTATAATTCCAAGCATAGTAAGAAATGCCCTTGTTTTATTTCGCTGAAGTGCCTTCCAGGCAATTTTAATCAGGTTTATAGTTTTCATAACTCTTCTTCTAAAGGTAATTTTTGTAAAGCTTCAGCAGCAATATTAATATTGTCTACCGGGTTGTCTTTGATTATATGGCCATCCCTCAGTACTATCGTTCGGTTACTAAATAAGGCTATATCAGGTTCGTGAGTTACAAAAGCAATGGTTTTACCTCTGTTGTTTAAATCCTGGAAAAGTGCCATGATCTCATAAGAAGTCCGGGTATCCAGGTTTCCGGTTGCTTCATCCGCCAGGATTACAACCGGGTCATTTACAATTGCCCTGGCAATGGCAACCCTTTGTTGCTGCCCACCGGAAAGCTGACTTGGTGTATGATCCATTCTATCTGCCAAACCAACTAAGTTTAATGCATTTTCTGCACGTTCTTTTCTTTCTTTTGATGAAACTGTTTTGTTATAATACAAGGGAAGTTCCACATTTTCTATGGCAGTCGTTCTGGGCAGGAGGTTATAGGATTGAAAAATAAATCCAATTTTTTCATTCCGCAATTTAGCTAATGCATTTTTACTTAAATTCTTCACTGCTACCTGATCCAATTCATAAATCCCGGATGTAGGTTGGTCCAGGCAACCCAAAATATTCAGAAGGGTCGATTTTCCAGAACCACTTGTACCCATAATGGTTACAAATTCTCCCTGAGTAACGGAAAAGGAAATCCCCTTAAGCGCTCTTACCGTTTCATTTCCTATAAGAAATTCTCTTTTGATTTCTTCTATTTTAATGATGGTTTTATCCATGATTTTGAGAAATTATTAGATTCTTCATATTTCCTATTTCTTCCTGTTACTCCCTGGTCTTTGGGGCATAAATGGGCTGGAGGGTTCCCCCATTTCTCCTTCTCCTCTCTCTCTTGGAGGATCGGATATTTCCATTGCATATACTACCTCATCTCCCTCTGCCAAACCTTCAATAATCTGTACCTGAACTCCATCACTTTCCCCAATTACAATTTTTTGCGGCCGAATATCATCATCATTTTTTATCCAAACTATTTTTTCATTCTCCGATAGTTCACCCCGAGGATGGTTTTCCTTAAATTTTGGAGGCATACCCACTGGCACCATATTGTTGTTTTCAGGATTTTGAGCTTCAGCCAGGTTGGTTTTACCATCTTCCTGAAAGTTGGACATATAAGCCCTCAAAATTTGCCGGTCGGGTTCAAATCTTAAAGCCTTGGCTTGCAAAGTAAGTACATCAGATAATTCCAAAGTATAGGCAGAAATACTGGCCGTTAAACCCGGCATCAGTTTTAAATCAGGATTTTCGGCTTTTATAATTACCGTATATGTAATGACATTGGATTCTTCTATAGGTTCCAGTCTTACTTGAGTAATAGTACCGGAGAATTCATCATCTGGATAGGCATCTACCGAAAAGATCACCCTTTGACCTACTTTCACCTGACCGATATCGGCTTCGTCCACTGCAGCTTCTACCTGCATTTGTTTCAAGTCCTGAGCAATGGTAAATAGCGTTGGGGTACTGTAGCTTGCCGCTACAGTTTGCCCCTCGTCTACTGAACGAGACAAAACTACTCCATCAATTGGTGAATAAATGTTGGCATATCCCAAATTGGTTTTTGCCCGGCTGACATCGGATTTCCGTTGGGCTACAACCCCCTTGGAATTATTTAATTTGTATTCAGCCTCTTCATAATCCACCTGACTCACCTTCTTACTTTGATAGAGTTTTGCTATTCTGTCAAAGTTTTTCTGGAGGTAATTCTGCTCATTCAAAGCGGTGTTTAATGAAGCATTCGCTTCTTCAAGTGTTGCGCTTAAATTGGTCTTATCCAATTCAGCGAGTAGTTGTCCGGACTTCACTTTAGAATTATAATCCACATAAATTTTCTGGATTACCCCGGACACCTGTGTACCCACCTCTACCTGTGTTAGGGGTTCGATGGTTCCTGTTGCCGTAATGATATGATTAATCGTACCTTTCACAGCTTTTACCGTTTCCACTTTCACCTGTTGGTCTTCCTCCTTTAGAATAAAGAAGTAGGTGGCTAATCCTGCTGCCAGAAATAGGCAGGCATAAAGGGTGATTTTTTTCATCTCAATAAATTATAATTTAATAGGTTCTCCCTGATAAAATTGAAGCAATTCGAAATATAACAGGGTGGTATATTTCGTTTGCAGGTATTTTTGTTGGGCTGTCAAATAGTTATTTTGGTCAATCAGTAATTCAGTTGTATTGATTAATCCAAGCTCATATTGTTCCTGGGAAAGATCATATGAAACCTTTGCAGCTTCCACTTGAATTTTTGCAGCGTCCATCTCTCCTTGTGCTCCTGTTGCGCTTTGATGAGCACTTTCCACTTTTCTGTATACTTCCTTTTTGGTAGCAATCCTGTCTAAGTTGGCAGATTCCATCGCAATTTTTGCCAATTGCACATTGGATTTGTTTTTAAGATTTGAAAAGATGGGAATGCTAAGTGAAAGCCCGATTCCCTGATTAAAATTATTATCCAGTTGTTCGGAAAAAGTATACGGTTGTGTGCTGGTAAAACCCGAGGAGAGTCTGCCAACTAATGCCAAAGTAGGTTGATATCCCGCCTTGGCAATTTTAAGGTCAATTGAAGAAATATCCATTTGCATCTGGCTTGCTTTTATCTCTGGAAGAAATTCTAATGATCGCTGATAAACCTCCATTTTATCAGGAATTAGCACCTTTACTTCAAGGTCTGATGCAGGAAATGAGGGTTCAAACTCTTGTCCAGGCTCGAGTTCCAATAATTGCTTTAAAGTTAAAACTTGCTGGTCGTAGGCATTTTGTGCAGAGACCATGGCATATTGATCTGAAGCATATTGAGATTGAATATCTGCAAGATCTTTGGCTGCTACAGAACCGGCATCGTATAGCGCCTGAGTTTGTTCCAATTGTCTGGCCGAGGCATTAAGATTATGATCGGCAATTTCAATACCTTCCCGGTAATAAAGTGTAAGCAAAAATGCTTTAGTAACCTCCAAGGTGATATTGTTTTTGGACTCCTCTACAAACAGAGAATTTTGTTCCACCAGCATTTTATTTTGTTTTATCTGATTATTGATTTTATTTCCACCGTAGAGTGTCATTTGGGCATTTATACCCAAACTGGTGGAATGAATTTTTTGGGAAAGAAAATCACTGGTGATAGGATCTATACTTGTTCCTCGTGTAAGGTTCTGACTAGCTGTAGCACTCAGGCTAGGTAACCAGGCTGCCTTGGATTGCTCCAGATTTACATCACTACTTTGCTGAGCCATTTCCACCTGCTTCACGGTGATATTATTGGCAATGGCGTAGGATATACAATTGCTTAAATCCCATTTTAAGGGAACGGTCGGCTCCTGATTTACCTGTCCAAAACTTTGGAAACAGCTTGTAATCATCAAGAAAGAAATAATCAGATGATTATATGATAAATTTTTCATAGTCATTTGCTTTTATGAAAGCTAAATAAATGACTGTAACTCAATTTATATTATGCACATAGACGTTCAGAGGAATTGTATAGAAGAACCCGGCAATTTTTCAGATTTTTTCAAATTTGGGTAGGGTAATTAAATCATTGATGGTAATTGAATTGATTGGAAACGAATTACCGAACAGGGAATAAATCCATAAAAAACAATTACCCTGGCTGATTATTCAGGAAATAATATATTTATCAACTGTAAATCGAAAGGTTAAGCTTCTAAAAAAACAGTTTTAAGGGCTAACCTTACTTTTTTAAACCATTTCCTGAAACAGAAAAATCACCCGTTTGTATAGAATTTTACCCTGATTGTAGATTTAATTCGCTTCCTCAAAAATCAAATTATAACTATGCAAAGCTTTTCACTCCAATATCCAATTGAGCATAGATTTCTATCCATGTAAAGGAGGGAAATCCTAAACATAACTGGAATAGAAAAGTTTCCTGTTTTTTTAACCAGAAAAATTTACTTATGAAAACCAGCCAGATTAACCAACTTTGCGTATTATTTTTAACTTTTTCAGTTTTAATATTATCCTGTTCAGATATAGAAGAGGAGGAAGTTTCTCCGGATAATGATGAAGCTACACCCAGCTCATCATATGCTGAAACTAATGATTGGATTCTGAGGAATATGGAGTACTACTACTTCTGGAACGATGAAATACCGTTAAGTCCTGATTTAACCCTGCAACCCATCTCCTTTTTCGAATCCTTACTTTACACTTTTAATGAAACAAGTAATCCGGAAGGAGATCGCTTTTCATTTATTAGTGAAGATGCAGACGAATTATTAGCATCGTTTAATGGAGAAGAAACAACTACCGGAATGGAATTTAACCTGTATTATAAGAATGAAACCGGGAGTGAAATAATTGGACAGGTGATCTATACCATCCCCGAATCTCCTGCAGCTCTTATGGGAATCACCAGGGGGGATATTTTCACCAAAGTGGATGGCCAAACCTTAACAGATCAAAATTATATTGATTTGCTCTACAACAATAACGATCTAACTCTCACCATGGCCGTATTTAAGGAAAACGAATATGTAGCATTGGATGAAACCATAAATATTTATAAGACATTAGTTCAGGAAAATCCAATTTTTATGGATAGCATTTATGTGCAAAATGGGGTTAAAATCGGATACATTGTCTATAACCAGTTTATCCCTGGACCAAATGGCAGTGAAAGTGAACAATATGATGAAGAACTGAATGAGATTTTCAGTAGATTCAAATCATCAGGAGTAACGGAACTCATTGTAGATTTGCGGTATAACCCAGGAGGATATGTGACTTCAGCCATAAATTTAGCAAGTTTAATCGGAATAGGTGTAAGTTCAAATGACCTGTTTATCAGAGAAGAATATAACAGTACCCTTCAAAATCAGCTTGAAAGAGCTTATGGGGAAGATTACTTTAATGAAAACTTTTATAGCCGAACAGGAAATATTGGTAACCAACTCAGCAGGGTATATTTTCTAGTGACAAATGCCTCTGCCTCATCAAGTGAATTGGTTATTAATGGTTTGAAACCATATATGGATGTCTACCTGATTGGGGAAACAACTTATGGTAAAAATGTGGGATCAATTACCATTACGGATGAAACAGGAGATATTGATTATGCCCTACAACCAATTATCATGAAGGCTTATAACAGTTTGGGAAATTCTGATTATTCGGCAGGGTTTATTCCCGATGTTGAAATTTCAGAATCCAGGGAATTTGTTCCTTTTGGAAATATTTATGATCCATTATTGGGAACTGCCTTAGCTGTAATTAGTGGTTCTTCAGCAAGAATTGCTGCAATAAGCGATTTTGAGGCACCAAAACTTCTAAATTCTACCATATCAAGAAAAAAAGTCACCTTAAAACTTCAACCTGGCATTGGATTGAATCAACAATAGCCACAGGGTGAAGCTCAGTAGGTAAAACTGATAATTTAGAAAACAAGTATCTTTTGGGATTATGTGGAAAACGGAATTAAGGTAAAACTTAAATTCCACTTTAATCCCAAAGATTCTTTTCAAAATTTATCATAGGGCTTAGGTCTGTTAAGTTGAAAAAACACATTGAAGAAAAGCCGACTATTCTACCTGAAAAGTTATTTTCATATGATTCCACAAATAATGTGTAGTCCAACTATCTTTGGCATCAGACCATATTAAATACATGGTTTTTCCATCATCTTCAATCCATTTTGGACTAAGTTTTAATTGATAAGCTCTATCCTTATTACTAATGGGGTAAAAGAAAGGTTCATAGAAAATTTGATTCCAGGGCCCCCAGGGGTGCTCTGCATACCAAAAACCTATACTACAGGTTTCATCATGCATATAATCGTTCCAGTAGTTCCCTGGAAGACTTCCCCTTGTCCGACCAAATCTGGAGCCATAATTTACCATAATATAATAGCCAAGATTTTCATTCCACACCACACTAGGTTGCCATGAATACCAGCCCCAATCATTATCATTTGGAAATTCGTAAATAACACCCCTGTTTTTTATTTGGGAAGTCCATGCTGGATGATGATCCTCATCAAATCCCGCAAAATACTCATAGGATTTTTTAAATCTTATGCTATCCTTTTTAACTCTTGCCAAGTTTAGTTTCCAAGATTCAGCGGGTTCCGGGCTGTAGAGATAAATATAAGGGTCACCAATTTTATCGGCATGAGCATTATCCTGGCCATTTTGGCAAAATGAAATCCAGGAAAATGCATATCCTTCTACACTATCTCTTATTACTGGATCTTCATGCCAAAAGAAAACCTTTTCCTCCTGGATATCCCATTGTTCCTTTTTGGCCGGATTTCCATTATGGTTAAACCATGATTTACCAAAATCTTCCGAATAGAATAATTTATTTCCGCGGAAATAATTGAATCCACCAGTTTGTGTAATTGATACGGAGGTATAAAGGATACTATCCACCGAAATAATCCCATAAGCATACCAGCCTCCTTTATATTCATATTTGGGATAACCTTCTGTTAATTCCGTTGCCAGGAAAGAATTAGGATTACCTGCAATCCTTACCGGAACATTATTATATTTTGTACTTCCATTATTAAAACCAAACCCATCATCAAGCATAGTATATACATTATCATCAGCCGCCCATGTTTGGCACCAATTATCACCAGCTTTAAAATCTCCTACGCTTCTAATGGTATTTTTCAATAACCTGACTGAAACAATCTTTTTTTGAGGAGGTTCTGTGAGAGATTGTGAGAATATCTCTTTGAATGGGAACAAACTAACTATTAAACAAACTAATTGAAACAGTAATCTTTTATTTTTCATTCCTTTAATTTTAAATTCAATTAGCACATAAAAATCCCCCAATAAACTTAGCAGTTTATTGTCGTTTTTCCTCTTAATCAATAAAGGGAAATAATTCTCTCTTGGAAATTTAGTGATAATTACCGTTGAATTTTTATGATTTTAAATCAAAATAAATACGCATAATACTTAAATTTAAGTATATTGAAAATTAAAGGTTTTTCAAAACATTATTGGGGAATAATTACATCAATTGAGTGTTTAATAAAATCCATACACAGGCTTTACAGATTTTTTATACCACAAAATTTATTTTAGAATGAAAAAATTAAGCCCAAAGGGATTCTAATTTGATTTCTACTTAATCCTAGCAGGTTATCCAATATTATTAATATTTATTTTTTCAATATCAGTTGTCCCTAAATAGCAAATACGAGTCATCTTCATAGCTTAAACTGACCTGATTAAATTCGCAAAATTGCCTTCAAAAAGTCCATATTTTCACCTTGGTTTTTCACAATAAGGACTGGAATATCAGAATCATGGAAAACTAGTTTTTCAGCACAGGAACCTATTAAAATGGAAGAGGCACGGGTACGTCCTCTGGAACCAATCACAATAAGATCGGTATTGGCGTCAACAGCATGATTGTGTAGTAATACTCCCTTATTGCTATGGGCTTCCAAAATGTAATTACATTTTATATCTGAGGGAAATCCATTCTCACGAAGGAAATTAGCACATTTATTCATGGCATGTCCTTTAATAATTTTTGCAAATTCCTGATAGGATTTCCCAACCTTAGAATAGCCTGTAGGTACGGCATAAATATGCACCAGCTCAATATCATTGAAGGCGTTTTTTACAAATCTTACCCCCTGTTTTATGGACAGAGCTGCATGTCTGGAAAAATCTACCGGTATAAGTACCTTTTTTATAGGCTGGCTGGAGTTTTCAGGTACCAACAAAAGTGAACTTGGACATTTGCGGGCAATTCTACTGGAAACTATCCCTGATCCCTTCAGACTTTTTTTGCGTCCCATCACAATTAAATCTACATGCTTAACTTTAGCCAATTTTAGGATTTTATCAATGGGTTCGCCATCCTTTACCAAACATTCGGTTTCCACTTTAGAATCCTTGAAATATTTATCTACTTTTTGTTTTAAATCCATTTGAATACTCTCATCAAGTGGTGCTAAAAGCGCAGGATATTTTTCCAATACCTCTTTTGGGAGCTCTAATTCTTTGGCCACATACATAAAGAAAACTCGTTCAAGAGGTAAAATTTCACTAATCATAGCTACAAAGCTGATCACATGGTCATCCATTTCGGTTAAATCGAGACCAACAAGTGCTATTTGAAAAGGCCGATATTTAAACGCTTCCATAATATATTGAGTTAGACTTTCCTTAAATTATAAAATTCCTCGGATAAGGAAAAGTGATGCGAATGCAATTATGGCATAAAGCTCTGGAAAAACTGCAAGGATTAAAGCCCTTCCGAAAACATCATTTCCCGATCCAATGCTATCGATACTACTTGCGCATACTTTTCCCTGATACATACCGGAAAAAAGCCCTGCAAGACCAAGTGCCAATCCTCCCCCTAAAATGCCTGCCCCCTGAAGCAAGCTCATTTCCATACTGATAAGATCCTGGAGGATAAAAAAGCCTGCAAATCCATAAAGCCCCTGAGTACCTGGAAGTGCACTAAGTACAATGAATGACCCAAATGATTCGGGTCTTTTTTTAAGTGCACCTAAGGTAGCCTGGGCCCCAACAGCTGTACCCATTGCGCTTCCACAGCCAGCTAAACCTACCAAAAGTCCTATTCCGATAAATGCGAGTGTTAAAGGTAATGCTTCCATGATTTTTTATTCAAAATTTATGTTTTCTTTTCTAAATGGTTGATATGCTTTTCCTCCCCCTTTGAACTGAGCATTGTTGTAAAATTCCACAAATGATAACCTTAGCGGATGAACAAAGGCACCCATCACGGCTATGAAAAAATTAAGGGTATGTCCGAAGATCAAAAACACTATACCCAAAATAATCCCCCACCATCCGCTGTTAAAAATTTCAATACCTATCTGGTTCACCACCAAGCCTAACACTGAAGAGGCTACACCTAAGGCAAATAAGCGAACATAGGACAATACATCACCCAGAATACCAGTGAAAATAAAAAACAAGGGTAAAAAACCATTAGCAGCCCTGATGAGTACTTTCTGATTCAAATCGTGAAAAAACAATACCATCAATATACCGATTAGGAGGAGTGATTTTCTCAAAACCGAGTAGGATTGAATGGATTCAACCCCTTGCATGTCTGCCAGAAATATCCAAATCACACTGGTGACAATCAACAACTTACCCATCTGTGAAATGGCATAAAACCACCCTTCAAATTTAATTTTATTGATAATTGAAATGATTATACCCACCAAAATCTGAACTACCCCAAACATTAGTGCCACATTAAAAGCATTAAACAGGAAAGTTCGATCATCGGGAATGATCACGTATTGCCGCAGAAACTGAAACAATAACCAGGAGTCATGTGCAGTAGTGGGAATACCAAATATGCTTCCTGACTTAATAATTCCCATTACGGTGGTAAACAATCCAAGAATAATTCCCAGTGTAGCCAGGGGTTTCTCATGTTTAAAAAATGTAAACAAGCCCACTACTGAGGCGATTAAAAAAACCAGCCCATACCCGGCATCTCCCAGACAGTAGGCAAACATAATTGGGTAAAAAACCGCAATCAGTGGAGTGAGGTCAAGTTCGTAGTAATTGGGTAATTCGAAGATTTTAGTCAGGGGTTCAAAAAGTTTAGAATAACTCTTGTTGAGCAGCAAAATCGGCACATCACTTTCTGGTCCGGGATCTTCAATAAAATAAGTAAGTTTTCTTTTCTTCAGGAATTTGACCAGTTTGTCTTCCATTCCCTTGGGAAACCAGCCCATCAGGGATAGAATGGAGCCTTCTCCATATGTTTTGTAACTTCCATAAGTAATAGCAAAAGCCAATTTGTTGTCCACATTTATCAATTCCCTCTTTAAATGTGGAATGAATGGGACGTAGGTAGCGATTTCCTGTTCAATCTTTTCATTTTCAGTTTCAATTTTTTCTTCACTGGAGGATATTTCAGAAAGGGATTGATCAGGAACCTTTACCGACTCAAACGGAAGGGAGGCTTTTTCTTTTGTAATCACTACGAAATATACCCTGTTCGCACTTTGGTAAACTTCCTGAACAATATCGGAGCCAAAATTATATTTCTTAAATTCTTTCAGGGTTGCGATGCAAAACTGAACTTCAAGACCATGTGATTTAAGCCGATTAAGTTTTTCAAGGTCTAAATTTCCCCAGGGCAACCGGTGCAACTTTTCTTTTCTCAGGGCTTCTCTTTTTTGCACATTTTCTTCACTCTGGTACTTTAATTCCATTATTTTTTCTACCACATGAGTATTGAAATCAGGAACTATTTCCTGGGCACGGAGCTTTTTTTCAGCATGATCTTCAATAACCTCAATCGCTTTAGTGAGATTATTTTTTCCCCTTTCCAGCTCCTGTACATTTTCATTTCTTAAATTGGAGCTAACTTCTACATCTACGACTCCTATTTTTTGAAGCATATCAGTGACCAATTCTCTTTCACTGTGATGGATTAAAAGGGTAAGTTTTTTGAATGAAGCTATCATGTTGCCCTCCTTTCTTTTCGTTTTTTCACAATCTTCTGAGCGGCTTTGGATATATTTTCCTTATCTTCCAGGAACCGCTTTATTTTTAGTATGGCATCTTCAAAACCGGGAATTTGCACTTTTTCATACAAGTTTACTTTCTGGGTGGTTTTTTTTCTGGCCAGGTCCAATAGTTCAATTTGCTTCTGGAAAATTTCCTGCTTCAGATCAAGTTGGATAAACTCTTTCATCAGCCCAAGTCCGGAAGGAATCCAGGCAGGAAGATTCCACCAGCTTACATCAGCCACTCTAAATTCAACAGGTTTAAACTTAGGAATTTTTACACCAATAAGCCTTTCCTGGGATATTTCATGAGCATTCATAAAAAGGATCTCAGGGAATTCATTCCAAAAGGGAGCAAAATTTTCCATTTTTTGACTGAGCTCCTTCTTTTGGGCTTGAAGTTCCTCCAGATCTCGGGTCAGTTTTTCTACATGAAGCCGCAGTGCAGTTTCCTTATTTTTAAGGATAGGCAATGCTTTTTCTCTTATAGCAAGCTGCCGTTTAAATTGCTGAATAGTGGTCTTATTATAATGAAACTTCAGTGCCATGGCTTGGGGAGTTAACAGGTTCTTTTATTTTCCGCTCATCCCAATATTGATTCAAAAGTTCCTCTTTAATGCCTACCTCAAATTTTTCGAAGTATTTTTTTAAAAGAAACCAACCCGTATCAAGCATTTGCTCTATGGAGAGGTTCACATCCACAGCCAGGAGATCCATTGCATATTCCTTGGCAAATGCCAGGCACCGTTTATCATATTCATTTAAATCAAAACCATTTTCTTTTTTGGTTTTGGCATCCATTGCATCCGCATATAAACGGACAAGAGCATTCATCATCTGTGGGTGATCTTCTCTTGTTTTTTTTCCAATCACATTTTGTTTCAGCCTGGAGAGACTGCGAAACGGGTCAACGATTACTTTGCCGATATCCGTGTCCTTTTTCAGAAATATCTGTCCTTCCGTAATGTACCCGGTGTTGTCGGGAATGGCGTGAGTGATGTCACTTTCATTGAGAGTGGTGACAGCAATGATAGTTATGGAACCTCCATGGGCAAACTGCACAGCTTTTTCGTATATCCCCGCCAGGTCACTGTATAATGAGCCCGGCATGGAATCTTTAGAAGGAATCTGATCCATTTTATTCGCCACAATAGCAAGCGCATCCGCATAAAGGGTCATATCTGTTAGTAGGACAAGTACCTTTTGATTTCTGTCATTGGCGAAATATTCAGCAGCGGTACAAACCATATCCGGAATTAATAACCGCTCCAGAGGTGGGTTTTCTGAGGTATTTATAAAAGATACCACCTTATCCAATACGCCAGCTTCGGTAAAGGTATTTTTAAAGAAAAGGTAATCATCATTGGATAACCCCATTCCACCTAAAATAATTTTATCTGCTTCTGCCCGCATGGCTACCTCAGCCAGTACCTGATTATAAGGCTGGTCCGGATCTGCAAAGAAGGGAATTTTCTGTCCGGTAACCAGGGTATTGTTCAAATCAATTCCTGCAATACCAGTAGCAAGCAAAGTGGAAGGTTTGGAGCGTTTTACTGGATTTACTGCATTGCCCTTTATAATTCGGGCCTCCCCTCGAAGTGCGGGTCCGCCATCAATCGGTTCCCCATAACCATTGAGAATACGACTTGCCAATAAATCACTTACTTTCAGTGTAGGGGGTGCTCCTGCAAATGTCACCTCTGAATGAGAAGAAATCCCTTCGGTACCTGCAAAAACCTGAACAGTGACCATATCATCTACTACACTAATCACCTGAGCTGGCATACCATTCACCCAGGCTAATTCTCCATAGCGTACCCCACTGGCTTTTAATGAACAAGTAGCTTTTGTAATACCTGAAATTCTGGTGTAGATCCGTTTGAAAGCCTTGGTTTTCATGGTTAATTTATTATTTCTTCTTTTATTCCCAATAATTCTTTATCAAGTGATGCTTCGTAATTCCTAAATTGTTTAGTCTCAAAGGCAGTATAATTCATTTGCTTCAGCAAATTGATGAGCTTCTTAAAATAAGTTCCCACCTCTTCAAATTCTGTGAATGGAAAATCCAACTCACAAATGGCCATTACCTTGTTGAGCATGTATTGTTGTCTCTCAATAGGAGAATTCATATCAACATTGTCAAATGAATCTTGCTGAATTAAGGTAAAGTCAATCAGTTCACTTTTCCAAAAAGCAGTATGATATTCTATCGGTACCGCATCATCACCCAGAATGCTGATTTGGTCCCTGGCTTCCAAACCATTTTGAATTAAATTCTTACAACGCTTTACTTTTTCTACCCATCCTTTCTGAATAAGTTCATCTGCATTTCGGACAAATTCAGGGTATTCCAAATACTTTGAGTAAGAGGCCAGAGGATCAATTGCGGGATATCTTTTGGCATCTGCACGTTTTTGGGAAAGCGCGAAAAAACATCTGGCAACTTTACTGGTAGATTCTGTTACGGGCTCTTTAAAATTACCTCCTGCCGGGGAAACCGTTCCAATAAAAGTAACTGAGCCCCATTTGCCATTTTTGAGTTCGGTAAGCCCTGCCCTGCTGTAAAAATTGGCAATAGTGGCGGGAAGTTCAACCGGAAAGGCATCCGGTCCTGGTAATTCTTCCATCCGGTTGGACATTTCACGAAGAGCCTGAGCCCATCGAGAAGTACTGTCGGCCAGCACGAGAACTTTCAGCCCCATACAACGGTAATATTCTGCCAGGGTCATTCCCACATACACCGAAGATTCCCGTGCTGCAACTGGCATATTAGAAGTATTACAAATGATGGTAGTTTTCTCATCCAGTTTCCTGCCTGTCACTTGGTCGGTAAGTTGAGGAAACTCTGTGAAAATTTCAACAACTTCATTGGCGCGTTCCCCACAGGCCACTACAATAAGCACATCCGCCTTGCTATTTTTGGCTATTGATTGCTGAAGTACTGTTTTACCGGTTCCGAAAGGTCCGGGAATATAGCCGGTTCCTCCTTCAGCAATGGGATTGAGTGTATCAATCACCCGTAAGCCGGTTTGCAGGAGTTGGTTAGGTCTAATCTTTTGACGGTAAACATTGATTGCCCGCTTTACCGGCCATTTTTGAACCATGGTAACTATCACCTTTTCTCCTTTTTCCGATGAAAGAACGGCAATCGTATCCTGTATCCTGTAGTCTCCACTATTGACTATCGTTACCACTTTATAGCCCCCTTTCAGAGTAAAAGGGACCATTATCTTATGATCAATCCAGTTTTCTAATACACTTCCCAGCCAGTCACCTGCATAAACCTTATCTCCTACTTTCACCAGAGGATTGAATTTGTAAAAAATATCCTCATCCAAAGGAGCGGTGGACTGCCCAATTTCGATAAAAAGATCACTCATTTTGGTCAGGTCGTTTTGCAGGCCATCGTACTTCTTGGACAGGATGCCTGGCCCTAATTCCACCTCCAGCATTTTACCAGTAAAGTCTACCTGACTGCCAATTTTGATGGTCATGCTTGTTTCAAAAAGCTGGGCCGATACTTGAGCATCTTTCACCCTGATTACTTCAGCAAGTAGGCGTTTGTTTTCAGAATGGATCAGACAAATCTCGTTTTGGGTGACAGCCCCTTCAACCTCAATAAATATAAGGTTGGAAATTACACCAGTTACTTTTCCTGTATTCATATTATAGATGCTTTAGGAGACCTGACATTGTTTCTAATTTTTTGATGTATCTTTAAAAAGCGCTTAGAGCCCTCTTCCCGGTCAAGCAGCGCCCACCGCTCCTTCATAAGTAGTTGAATAGTGTAGGTAAAAACCTCCTCATTGCTAAAAAAGCCTTGTTTTTTTTCTTCTAAAAAGTCCCAAAGAATGCGATCAATGAATAGTGCAATTTTTTGGGGATCATTGTCGGACAATACTGCCATTAGCTTTTCCAGATAGGGATAATCTTTAATCAAGGTAGTGGTTGGTGAACGTGCTGGCCCTATCTGGCCGATTAGTCGCTCCGGATCTTTGATATTTGGACTTGACAAGAATTTAAAAGACTCAAAATTAAAGGCAGCAATAAGGTCTTTCAGTTCTTTATAGAAACTGAAGTACTTTCTAATAAATAAGTTGTTTAGGGCCACCACCTCTTCATAAAACTTAGCCATCAGTGCATCCTCCATTTCCCTCATGGTCATGCTAGGAAACCGGGCTTCATTTTCAGCCAAAAAATCATTTAAAAAATTCGGGAAATTGCTCCTGAAAAACCTGTAATCCTTCATCTCTTCTTCACTAAAAACCGAAGTCCTTTTGGCAGATAGTAAAGGCAGATGATGATATTCATAAAATAAAATTGATAACAGGTTTCGTATATCATTTGGATAAAGCAGGTACCTGAACAACCGGTTATCCTCCAGGGTAAGATTTCGCTGTATCAACTCGAAAGTTTTTTCGAAATCAATGCCCTGTGAATCCATATCATTGGAAAGGTTGGGAAGACCGGCTATCAAATAATAGTAATTCATATGCTTTCCTTAAATAAAAGTTTGTTAGCCTGCTCGGAAAGATATGAACTAAAAATCTCAACGAAATCTTCATCACTGAATGACACTTGAAAATTGTCGGATTTTCTACCAATGCGAAACCCTCTGTTTATGCCATTTTCAAAGGCAATAAAAACATTAGGCATGATTTCCTGAATACTGCGTGCAAAGGAGCCCTTGAGTTTATCTTCCAGTTCAGCGGGAAGGATGAGCACAAAATCTTCCTCAATATTCCATATTTTTACCACCTCTGATATTACAGATTGCAAAAATGCTACATCAGCAAAGGCTTCCTGGGTATTGATTTTAATAATTCTGTCCGAAAGCAGGTTTGCAATTTTTTCCTTCAGGTCACTTAAAAATTGATGGCCTTTAAGTTCCAGTTCATTTTCTACACTTCTTTTAAGCTGAATAGCTTCTAATCTGGCTTGCTCTACAATTGTTTTGGCTTCATTTTGTGCCTGGTTTAAAATTTCCTGTGCTTCAGCTGCTGCCTCCTGAAGTATTTCTTCTGATCTTTTTTCAGCCTTTTCTATACCCTCCTGGTAGATTTGATCAGCCAGTTTATTCAAATTATTAATATTACTTGCCATCGCATGATTATTTAAGGACTACTAAAGGAATGGGACTACGGAAAGTCATTTTTTCAGTTAAGCTTTCATGAAACAGCCGTTCAATAAAAAAGTAACTTTTAGGCAAAATGGCAATCAAATTAATGCCATTATGGAGACAGTAATTCACTAATCCATCTTCTAAATTGTGGTGATAGGTAAAATGGAAGTTAGTTTTTACACTTTCCAGTTTTCTAATTACTTTTTCCCGATGTTCCAGCTCCCGAATGGTCATCACTCTCTCATTGCGATTGAGCGTGACGACATTAATGGTTAATTCTAACTTTTTTGCCAGGTCAATTAATAATTCCAATTGATGGTAATCTGTAGAAGTGCTAAAATCACATGCAAGGCACACATTTTTCAAATTGATAAGTGATGTATTATCGGGGATAACAAAAACCGGCATAGTTGCTTGTTTAATAACTTTGGCAGTTTTAGTGCCCCACAATACATCGAAACTTTTTGCCCCTTTTGTAGCCATTACAATCAGATCAATAGCTTCTCTTTTAATCACTTCAACAAATTTATTTAGGGAAATTCCCAGTTCTTTTTTGAACTCATATGGAATACCGGATAATCCGGGATGGATTTTTTTCAATTCTTCAAACTGCTTATCAATGCGTTTTTCTTTTTCAGAGAGTTTTAATCCTCCATCTTCAACAGGACGATGATAAACGTGATAAATAATCAGTTTTCCTTTGATCTTTTTTCCCAGGTAGATTGCCTGATCTAGTGCATTATGAGCCCTTTCCGAGAAATCAGTGGGAACTAATATGTTTTTATGTTTTTCCACGGTTTTAAGGATTTGAGTAAAAGGGGTTTTTCCAAATATATTCCCGGAATTTTACCCTACATATGACTTCCATCCATACAAAGTATGACATTTAACCTTGGTTTTCTGATTTTTATTTAATACGTTTTAAATTGGCTTTGAGAGTAATTTTTAAACTTTGGAAGGTAAACAAAGAGTCGAACTCTTTGCCAGTTAAAAGGCAAATAGTAGCCGCGTTTTTACCTCACCTATATTTCATGAAATAGCCGTCCAGAAATAATTTTGATGACCGGTTTTCTTAAGCAGGTATTTTGTTATTGATAATAAAATAACAAAATACCCTTGTTTAAATATTAAGGTTGTTAGCAAAGGTCTTCACAACGCACCTACCACTTATAACCCGATAGGATACCTGATTTTCATAGGATACAAAATTCAGGATAAACCATAAAGTAGCCAGATGATATAAAAATGAAGGGAAATTTTGCAAAGGCCTTCAAACCTGAAAAGTTCTAAATCAAGGGAAAATTTTCTACTCTTAAACCCTCAATCTTACAACTATTTACTGATTATTACATACCAGTTCACAATCAGGGAATCCAGATATTACTAGATAAAGTATAATTTAATCTTTAAAATATCATAAAAACTTCAAATTATTTTCTCGTATTCAGGTCTAAAGGGGATATTTTGTAAAATGTTTACATTGTTAACAAAATTAAGGTACATGATCCTCTACATGGGTATTTGGATTAGAATTTACATGCAAATACTTTTACTGCTAGCATTACTTTATAAAGCTGGAAATTCACCTTATTTAGACTATATCACATATTTTTTTACTAAGGTGATTAACAGACGAAACTAATTTTTGTTTCCGTTTATATTTTTTTAAGGTACTACATACTAACCATTCTATCGCTGTTTTAATTATCAGGTTAATACAACCAAAAGTCTTTTACATATCAACAGTACAGACTATTTAACCTTCAAACTAACTACTTTATAATCGAAGCAAAATTACATTCAATTAGAAGGATTAATTTAGTGATTTTCCGTGATTAAGCTCCTTCCAAAATAATGTATGCATGCTTTTCCAATAGTACATTTAGATAAAGTAAATGTATTTTTTGACCAGAAAAACTTGATCCAAAAAAAGCCCTATGCAAGCGTTAAATTCTTTTACCAATGTTTTTAATAAAAGTACCATCATTGCCGAATTGGATTTAAAAGGCAAAATAGTAGATGCCAATAGACTTTATTGCGAAGTTTCTGGCTATAAAGAAGCCGAACTGAAAAAAAGATCAATGGAAGATTTGGCATCCGATGATCATACAAATGAATTTTGGAATGAGGTATTTGAAACGCTTTCACAAGGGAAAATGTGGCGTGGAGAAGTAAAGGAAGTTAGCAAAAAAGGAAGTACTTATTGGCTGGATAAAATTATTCAACCCCTGCAAAACGAGACTGGTAAAATAGAGAAGTTTCTTTCTATCAATTTTTTAATAACCGAAAAGAAAACTATTGAATTGAGTCTGAAGGAAAGTGAGGAGCGATTTCTTCAGGTATTTGAGAAAGCCCCTATCGGTATGGCATTAGTCGGTCCGGATGGTACCTGGCTTAAGGTGAACAAGGCCATCTGTGAAATTGTGGGTTATTCTGAAGAAGAACTGTTAAATATTGATTTTCAGCAAATTACCCACCCGGATGATTTAACCCTGGATCTGGAAAATGTACAAAAAGTTTTAAAGGGGGAAATTGAAAGTTACCAAATGGAAAAGCGCTATTTCCATAAAAATGGCAATACTGTTTGGGTTTTGTTGACAGTTTCTTTAGTAAGAGACGGACAGGGAGATCCCCTTTATTTTATATCTCAAATTCAGGATATTAATCAGCGAAAACTCAAAGATTTTAAACTCAAAGAATATAAAAACCTGTTTAACTTATCCCTCAACCCAGTCTGTGTAGGGGATTTTGAAGGAAATTTTTTAGAAATAAACCCTGCTTTTTCTGAAAACTTAGGCTATTCAGAAGAGGAAATTTTAAACGCCTCCTACGCTGATTTTGTGCATCCTGATGATATGCAAAGGACAAAGGCTGAAATTATGAAATTAGCCAATGAAGGTTTGGCTACTATAGATTTCGAGAACAGGTACAGGAAAAAAGACGGAGATTATATTATTTTTTCATGGAATGTAGTACCTGATCAGAAAAACCAGCGACTGTATTGTTCTGCGATTAATATTACCCAGGAAAAATCAAATACTATTGCTCTTAAAAAATCCGAGCATCTGCTAAAAGAAGCCCAAAAGATTTCTCACATTGGAAATTGGATTATTGACCTGGAAGCAAAAAAAGTTTATTGGTCCCAGGAGACTTATCGTATCCATGAGGCACCTGCTGATTTTGTCCCAACAGTGGAAAAGGGAATAGATTTCTATGATGACCAGTCCAAACCAATTATTACCAAGGCGGTAGAAAAATGTATCTCTTCTGGCGAGCCATTTGATTTAAAGTTGGGAATTTTGACTGCCAAAGGCGGGCATAAATGGGTAAGGGTAATGGGAAGGGCTGAAATGAAAAATGGAAAACGTACTAAAATATCTGGTATATTTCAGGACATTACCAAAGACATTCAGTCGGAATTAAAATTAAAGTATTTTCAGCGTGGGTTAAAAGCCCTTAATGCTACTGCTTCTAAGGGATATTTGGAGTTTGATCAGCAGTTGGAGGAAGCTTTGCAGCTTGTTTGTGAGCATTTTGAATTGCCTTTAGGGATTATCAGCAAGATTGAAGAAGAGGATTATATTGTGAATCATTTCGTTTCTAACGACAGTAGGTTTGCACTAGAAAAAGCACAAAATTTTCCGCTTCAGGATACCTATTGTAGCATTACCTATGCTGCCAATGATGCCATAGCCATTCCTTATATGCAAAAATCCAGATATGCTCAACATCCCTGTTATGAAAGTTTTAAGTTAGAGACTTATATTGGTATGCCTATTTTTGTGAAAGGCAAAAGGTATGGGACGGTCAATTTTTCAGGTCCTGATCCTAGAAAAAATGGGTTTATCGAGGAAGACCTGGAATTTATCCGGCTTTTGGCCAGATGGGTGGGTTCTACCCTGGAAAGGAAAGCACAGGAATTGCAAATCATCAAGTCAAAGGAAATAGCAGAAAAAGCTTCCTTAGCCAAAACCGAATTCCTTTCTACGATGTCCCATGAAATCAGGACTCCACTTAACTCGGTAATTGGAATGTCTCATTTATTAATTGAGGATGAACCCAAACCCAGCCAACTGGAACGGCTTAAGATTCTAAGATTTTCTGCAGAAAATTTATTATCCCTAATCAATGATATTCTTGATTTCAGTAAAATTGAATCCG
The DNA here is from genome assembly GCF_000379765.1 of Flexithrix dorotheae DSM 6795. GTDB lineage: Bacteria > Bacteroidota > Bacteroidia > Cytophagales > Flammeovirgaceae > Flexithrix > Flexithrix dorotheae. The sequence continues at coordinate 17,952 of NZ_KB903464.1, read as the reverse complement.
GGGAATTGAAACTGGAAGAAGTCGATTTTAACCTTATTGATTTAATCGAGATGATTAAAAGCGGCCTTTCTTTTAAAGCTGAAGAAAAAGGCTTAAAGCTGAAAGTCATGTTGGATTCCTCTGTCCCAAACATCTTAAAAGGAGACCAGACCAGACTGACTCAGATACTGACAAATCTGGTAAATAATGCCATAAAATTTACCGAAAAAGGTGTAGTGAAAATTAATGTGGAATTGGAAGATGAAGATGATGATTATGCCATGGTTGATTTCGCTATTATTGATACGGGAATTGGAATAGAACCGGAAAAAATAGATTTAATTTTTCAAAAATTCACTCAGGCAGAATCCGATACTACAAGAAGATTTGGAGGTACAGGGTTAGGCTTATCCATTACAAAGAATCTCCTCAAATTGTTTAAAAGTGAAATTAAAGTGGAAAGCCAATACGGTAAAGGTTCTACATTTTATTTTAGATTAAAAATCAAAAAAGGAGACCATCAGCAGGTAAAATCTCTAACCAATATTTATCAGGCAAATCGGTTTGAAAATAAAGCTAAAGACCTGAATGGAGCGAATATATTGGTGGTGGAAGATAATCCTACCAATCAATTGGTTGCCCAGCAATTTCTGACAAAATGGAATACTAATTTGTCTTTTGCCCTGAATGGAAAAATTGCCTTGGAAATGGTGGAAGAAAATGATTATGATATCATTTTAATGGATTTGCAAATGCCTTTAATGGATGGTTTTGAAACTACAGAAAAAATTAAAAAACTGTATCCGGAGAAATTTGACAAAACAAAAATCATCGCACTTTCTGCTGCTGCACTTTCCGATGTGTATGATAAGGTATTTTTGAAAGGTATGGTTGATTTTATCACCAAACCTTTCAACCCGACAGAATTGTACGAAAAAATAGCCAAGTACTTGCAGCATAAACCCGTTGAAAAAGCCACAAAGGATTCAGAATCCCTTCACAATGTACCTAATAATATCATTAAAAAGGAAAAACTTGAAGAGCTATTTGGATATGGCGAGAGTTTTTATTTTCAATATTTACGGGCAAGCAAAAGGGTATTTGAAGAATTCCTGACGGATTATTTAACCGCAATTTCTTCTAAAAATAAAGCACTGTTTGATGGCATTGTTCATAAAGTAAGAAGCACTACCTTACATCTTGATCTTGCTCATTTTCAGAAGGTTATTGAATCGGGTGAGCAGATCTGCTTTCATGAAAAAGATGCTTATGCTATCGAAAAACATATAAACCAAATTTCTGTTACCATCAATGCCCTTGTGAAAGAAATTGATCAATTAATTAAACCATCTGAAAAAGCTGAGTCAGGTGTGAAATGATCTTGGTATGATGGAAATAATGAAAAATGGATCATCATGAAAAAGAGCCAAAACCTAAGGATAATGTCAGCAGATGACAACAGAAAAAAATGCTAAATTATTAAGTCATTTTTTGATGACACATTTTCCTTCGGTATAATCCACCACAAACCCATGTTTTTGCATCACATCTGAGCCTATTATTCCGGAAATATGATATCTAGTCTTTTTCCTGAGAAACTGTTCTATACCGCTAATATTCAGCGCATTAGACATACCCTTGATATTTTTGTCTCCTATTTTAATTTCGGCTTTTATAACTGCCCAAATCGAAGCACCTCTTCCACCTATACCCGAAATTGAAATATTGTTTTTACTCCAGAGTTTAAACCCATAATTTTTAGCATCCTGAGAGTTGAGCAGGCTCATACTTGACCCAGTGTCTAATAAAAAATAAGCTTTTTTTCCATTCAATGTTCCTTCTATTATAGGCAACCCCGTTTTGTTTAGAATTTTGGTTTCCTTTACGGTATTATAACTGGTAGTATCACTGATTAAAAAATGACTGTTTTTTTTCTCAGGTTTATCAATAAGTAAAGTACTGATGAAGCAAACAGCAAGTAGAAATAATTTCATAGCATAATATTTAAGGTTGGTAGATACTACAAATGTATTTGCATATGCGGTTTTATGTGTTAATTTAATGTTAAATAAATGTTTAATTAATGTTAACTATATCAGTTAAAAAATCGATAAAAATATAGTTCTGAATTTTAATATTATACTTACTTAAAATTTTGTTTTAACAATGTGTAATATCGCCATAAAATGGCAGTTGTCACTTTTATAAATATTTGGATTGACAATTATAAAAAAATATAAACCTCCGGGAGAAAGGAAATTAGACAAAGATTTAATATCTGGAAATTTGGATGATCTTACAATGGTTGGCCATTAAATACAAACTCAAGTTTACATCATTCTTCCAAAAATCATATTTTTAAAGATTTGAGTGCGATTCGTACCTAAGAAGAACTGCTGTCGATTGATTTTGATTAAAACCCTCTCTAAGGAATACGGTAATGGGATACTGTTCATAAAAAGTGAGACTAATTAATATAATAATCAATTATGAACAGAAAGGTCCTTTCAATGCTACCTGATCTACTTTAAGTTCAACTAGATGGCACTGCTGAAAATATGGGGAGGAAAAAGTCTATTTAAAATATATTTGCGTAGACGAATATATTTTAAACGTTTTATTATGTCAATATAAACTATTTTATCGGTTTGGTTATTTCACTAAAAAAGCTGTTTAATAGCTTGATGTTTTCAGATCTTTCATCCTTCCATAAAAAATGTTTTGATGGGTAAAAATGATTGGTATTTGTAATCAGGCCGTTTTTACTTTTCTCCACATAAATTGCAGCATTGCTTTCTGGTGCAGTCTGAATATCAAGGTCTGAAAAATTAAACTTTGCTGTATTTGACAAAATTATACCTGGTCTTTTTTCATGTTCCTTGTACTTTAAAGTTACATTATTAAGTTTGATACCCCTGGCATGTCTGATATAAAAACCGTAAGCAGGAAGTTGACCAAACATAGTAGCTTCAGGATATTTGGATTCTGCTTCTTCTACGGGTTTCATCATGTCACCTGCATTTCCTCCACCCTTTGCTTCAATTAAAATATTGCTGAGTGAAACATTTTCAATTTGTGATTTTGGAATACCGGTAATCGCACAACCCGTTATACCTGCATTTGTAGCAATGATGTTTGCGATGTTAATATTATTCATACGTCCTAAAGGAGGTTCGGGGGCATCTTCCTGATGTTTCCGTGCCCGATTGCCCAGGCGCAAAAAAACTGGTACTTCCGGCCCTTCCATAGTAATGTTATTTATGGAAATATTTTCCATAATTCCTCCATCTACAAGTTCCAGAGAAATACCACTGATTCCGGCTGGTTTCCCATAAATTACATCCTTTTTTAGGGAAGGCCTCACTACACAATTAGAAATAACTATATTTTTGAATCCTCCCGTTGATTCCGTCCCACACTTAATGGCATTGCAATGACTACTAATGATACAATTGGTAATGGTGATATATTCAGAACTAAGCGGAGAGGTACTTTTAATGGTAATGCCATCATCATCAGCATCCCCGACAACATTGGAGATCGTAACGTATTTGCACCCATCAATGTCAATCATATCATTATTTTTATTGGAATGATTCCACACATTAATATGATCTATCAGCACATATTCACAACCGAGGTAATGCTGCATCCAATACCCAGAATTTCTTAAGCTCACATTCTTTACACTAATTTGTTTGCAATTGGCAAACCACAGTAAATATGGTCGAATTTTATTGTTTTCAGGCTTTGTAAAGGTGGCTCCCTGCCCGTCAATTGTACCTTCACCTTCAATTGAAATATTTTCCGAATTTTTGGCAAAAAACAGGCTGCGTTTCGCTTTTTTTTCACCGTAAAATCGAATTCCAGGATCAAGTAAAGGATACTTTTCGATATCGGTATGCCCCAAAATTTTAGTATTCCTGGAAAGGAAAATTGTTACATTACTTTTCAAAATGATTGTGCCGGTAAGGAATTCACCCGCTGGGAAATAGACCTTTTCCCCAGTTTTGGAACATTCATCAATTGCTTTTTGAATATTTTTGGTGTTATCAGTTACCCCGTCCCCTATCGCTCCAAAATCAAGAACATTTAGAAATTGGCCATATACTGAGCTTCCCGAAACAAAAATGAGCAGTATTGTACATATTTTTAAGCGGAAAGATAATTTAAAAAACGAATCCTTTATGGAATTTTCACAATGCTGAAAATTCTGTTTGTCATAAAAATATGCCTCCCCTAATTTAGATATTCTCCGACCCATTGTAATTCATTCAGTGGTTAAAATTCTACTTTGTCTTTTTTAAATGTTTGTTTTTAGTACTATGCATATCACCCAAATGGACTATCCGTAAAAAATTTTAGTTGGCATGTACCCAAATCAATCACTGGCTTTTGCTGATAAACCAGGGTTTTGAAATAACAGAAAAGAAAACAGCAAAGCCAAAACCAAATAGCCCATTTAACAAAAATGGAAAAATATAGTAAAGAGAAATGAAGATTATTTTTAGAATAAAAAATAGAAACAGGAGGTTTCCTTAGAGCATGATTCAATAAAAAATAACTATTTAATTAATGAATTCCTGATTACACTATTCAGGATAATTTTCAGGTAAATAATCCCCGACCAAATTCCAATCCATAGTGTTTCCCCAACCATGTCCGTGATCGCTTACATTGATTGTTTTATGTTTCTCAGATACCCTGAATTGATCATAAGTTAGCAAAGCCAAAATTCGGCCTGGTCTGAGATGTTGGCTGGCCCAACTTAAAGGGGAATCCCCATGATCATCCTTTGCCTGTTTATCGGCCCCATTTGCAATCAGGAAAGCAATCGTATGTTCATCAGCATAGGCTGCGGCTCTGTGAAGCGGAGTTTCTCCCTTTGTCCGTGCATCACGCATAAATGCTCCCGTTTCTATACCTGGATTTGTCCTGGCATTAATATTTGCTCCTTTTTCCACTAATAGCTTCACCACATAAAAATAATATGGTCTGCCTGCTTTAGCCAGCGCATTATGAAGGGGTGTTTCTTTTGTTCCTTCTACCTGATAATTTACATCAGCCCCATGATTAATTAAAAAATCACACACTTTCCAATGGCCAAAAAAAGCTGCATTTCCCAATTCCTCATTGATATTTAAATTTTCAAGCGTACCCTCATGCGCTAAAACACTTCGCAATCCTGTAACATCATTATAATAAACCAACCATTGCAGAGGATTTACCTCGCCTTGCTTGAGCAGTTCGGTCCAGTTCGGTAGTTTCATTAACTCTACAATATAATCCGTTCTTCCACGACTAATTAATTCAAGGATTTTTGATGGGTTCATTTTCTTTGGGATTTAAATAAAGTATTCGGTTGCTTACCTTTTTAAGCAATTCCAGGTGGCTTACAGGTAGATGTCCTTTATTTAAAGTTAAAAAATATATACCAATTTTGTCTGAAATGAGCAGTGGATTAAAACAAAGTCCAGGAGCTGGTTAAACCCACACTAAAATTTCGGGGTAAATTTTCAACACCGAAAATAGCCCTTGAATGAGTCCCTTTTTCCTCCAGTACATTCACAAAAAGATCAGAGGCTCCATTCGCCACTTTAGGGCTTTCATCCCACTGTGAAACCGCTCTGTAATAGATATCAATATGGTTTAAGCCGAGTACCTGATCAAATCCTATTTTATTGGCTATTTGTGCCAGTACATTCAATCCACAAAGTTGCATGGCTTTATAGCCATTCTCTGTAGAAACCTGATCGCCCAATCGACCCTGGTATTGAAATTCTCCATTGTGAATGGGGAATTGAATGGCTACATAGGCCACATTTCCTCTAATATTGACTGAGGTATAGTTTCCTCCTGGTATGGAAACTTCGGGAAGATCCAGATCCAATTTATTTAATTTCGTTTTTAGGTCCATGCTTTTGAGTAAGTTTTAATAATCCAGGTACAAATCCTGAAATAATAATGATCAAGGCAATAATAAGCTTTATGGATAAATTTTCCATAACAAACCTCCCTGGTCTCAATGGATAAATGACCTCCAAAATAAGTTGGAAAATCCAGGGTAATGTAGAAAAAATGCAGTAATCCTTTACAACTTTTTTTGTTCCGTGAGCACCCAAAACCGAAGGTTTTTGCCTGAAAACTAAAATTATACAAGCTCCTACCTTTTTTTAACTTCCAACATCTCAATTAAATTCCTTTCTCCATTGGTGAGATAGTAGGCTACAAATTTTAATGGCTCCTCTTCTGAAAGGTTATCAAAATGAATAATAGGCCTTCCCGCTGGTTCATAAAAAGCCTCACCTGCCTGCAAAACCCTTGATTCCTCTCCTTCAACTTCCATCAGACAGGTTCCTGAAATTATTTGCCCCAATACCGGGCAGGGATGTTGATGAATGGGTGCTTTTTGCCCTACAGGAAGTTCTACCTCAACAATTTTAATAAGAGATACATTTCTTTGAGGAAAACTCACATCCAATAATGTTTTTCTGGTAATTTTTCCCTGTTTTGGTGGGGTACACATGGATGTGGTCAGAAAAAGAAAGATAAGAATAGAAAATAGTTTCATTGTTTTATGATTTTGAAATTCATCACAAAACTATTTTTACGACCCATCTTTTTCATTGATGTAGGTTAAGGATTTAATTCTGCTAAGTGATTCTGGCTTAATGCCAAGATAGGATGCTATATGATATTGGGGTACATCCTGCTCTATAGTTGGATAAAGCCCGAGAAGATATTTATACCTTTCATTTGCGGAGTCCATCAATAAAGATTTTTCCCTTTTGCACTTTTTTATGAATAGCGTTTCGGCAATATACCTGGCAATTTTGTAATATCTGGTATCCTGCTTAAGAAGGATTTGAAAATCCGAATAAGGCAAAGTGTATAACACTGATTCGGAAATAGTCTGAATAAAACCGTCAGTTGGTTTTTGCTCAAGAAAACTGGTGTAGGCACTTACGATCGAACCTGGAAAATAAAAATCTACATTGAATTCCGCACCATTTTTAAGCACATAAGATCGAAGTGTTCCCGATTCTAAAAAACCTATGAAAGAACAAGTGTCCCCCGCTTTTATGATTAGCTCTTTTTTCTTGAGTAGTCTTTTTTGGACGAAAGGATTTACAACTGAAAACTCCTCAAAAGTAAGCCCTATTTTATCTATTAATATGCTTTCTAAAATGGTCAATTGATGTTCGAATTTAATTGTAATTAAGTGACGCTGTGTGGTTAATTTCAAGGTAAATAGTCCGCTTAAAATTACAAAAAAATGGGTGGTTTTTTTAATAACTTCAGATAAGTCCGAGAACCTTTTAAACAGATATTGTTCAACCAAACTTCATTGGATATTTATTTATGCCTTTTTTCGATAATGTCCCTGAGCACGAGTAGAGCTGTTAAAAAAAGTTATTTTTTTGTAAGATTTTTTTGGCATATATAAAATTGTAATTCCAAATTTGGCGAAAAGTTATCAATTGATAAAAGGCAAACTTAAATTTTATTATAAATAATTTTTACTTATTGTACTATGTTAGTAGATAATTTTAAAACAACAAACTTTAGGATAACCAACATTTTTTTATTTCTATTTGGTTTATTTTTTCTTACTTATTTATTGAATTCACAGGTCCTTGCACAAGACCAAAATAACGCTTCTTCATTTACCTCACGGCTTATTAATATTGAAGCACCTGTGAACGAAACCTTTCGTTTCCAGTCTACACTTCAAAATGGCTCAGATAAGGCTCAGGTGTATGAGTTGAAAGCAAATGCTCCCCAGGGATGGAGAGTCGCCTTTAAGGTTCAGGGCAGCCGGGTAACTTCCATTAAAATAGACCCCGATAAAAAGGAAAGTATTAACATTGAAATAAATGCTGCCTACGGGGCACAGCCTTCAAAGTATAAAATTCCGGTATATGCTACCTCAGAAAATGAGAACTTACAGCTCGATCTGGAGGCTGTGGTGAAAGGCTCTTATGAAATCGAACTTACCACCCCAACAGGGCTATTGAGTGGCAAAATTACTGAAGGTGAACAAAAAAAAATACGCCTGGAAGTAAAAAATAAGGGAACTTTAGCCCTGGAGGATATTACCCTGTCTTCACAAACTCCTTCAAAGTGGGAGGCAACTTTTTCTCCTGCAGAAATTCAACAACTTGAACCGGGCAAAACTACCGAGATAATCGCCACTATGAAAGTGCCAGACAAAACCTTAGCTGGAGATTATATTAGCAAATTTACCGCAAAAAACACAGCATCAACCAGCACTGCTACTTACCGAATGACAGTAAAAACATCTGTGTTAGCAGGGTGGGTTGGCATGGCAGTAATTCTGCTTGCTATCGGTACTGTTGTGTTCCTGATTCGTAAGTTTGGCAGAAGATAATCGGAGCTATGGAAAATCCAATAATAGAATTGAAGAACCTTACTAAATCCTATGGTTCCTTCAAGGCCGTTGACCAGTTGAATCTCAGCATTAAGAAAGGAGAAATATTTGGGTTACTCGGGCCCAACGGAGCAGGTAAAACTACCACCATTCTTATGGCTTTAGGACTAACAGAGCCTACCGGTGGAACTGTAAATGTGTGTGGTTATAATGCCACAAAAGCACCTATTGCTGTAAAAAGGAGGGTGGGTTATTTACCGGATAGCGTCAATTTTTATGATAACATGACTGCTCTGGAAAATCTCGTATATATTGGTTCATTGAATGACATCCCTCGGGAATCAATAAAGGCGCGTGCAGAAGAAACTCTGCAAATGGTAGGGCTGGAAAAGGAGGCCTTTCATAAAAAAACAGCTACCTTTTCAAGAGGCATGAAACAGCGACTAGGACTTGCTGAGGTACTTATTAAGCAGCCGGAGGTGATCATATTAGATGAACCAACTCTTGGTATTGACCCTAGCGGAGTCAAAGATTTCCTTAGACTCATTTTACGCCTAAGTCGTGAACAGGAATTGACCGTATTACTTTCTTCCCATCACCTACATCAGGTTCAACAGGTGTGCGATAGGGTGGGAATTTTTGTAAAAGGAAAACTCCTGACAGAGGGTAATATTAATTCACTTTCCAATAACCTTTTTACCAATGAATCTTATGAAGTACGTATTACTTTACAAAATACCATAACCACTCCCTGGCCATATGAAAAAGAGCTGCTGATGTTGGAGGCTGTTCAAAAAATATCTGTAGAGGGAAATAGTATTGATATTGTTTGCAATACCGATATAACCCCCGATATTGTTCGTTTTTTTGTGGATAAAAGGTATGATGTAATGGGTGTACAGAGGAAGGAATATGGTCTGGAGGAAATTTATCAAAAGTATTTTGAGAATCATTTAACTGAGCATATAAGTAGATGAAAAACATTGTAAACACTTTCACGGAAAAACCCTCAGGACCCTTGCAATCTTATCGCTCTCCTTTTTGGATTATGGTCGGTAAAGAAATTGCGGATCATATCCGTAGCTGGCGGTTTATAGTTTTGCTTGGTCTTGTTGTTCTTACATTTTGGGGAGCCACTGCAGTTGCCATGAACAATATTCGGGAGGCAGTAGCCAAGGTAAAAGATACTGACCACTTGTTTTTGTATCTGAAGTTACTTACTACCACGGAAGGTAATCTGCCGCCTTTTCATGTATTTCTAAATTTTTTAGGCCCATTACTGGGGATAAGCCTTGGATTTGATGCCATAAACGCTGAACAACAAAGAGGCACACTCATCCGAATAATGGCTCAGCCGGTATACAGGGATAATTTATTGTTATCAAAATTTGTGAGCGCCTTAATATTAGTAGGGACCTTGTTTTTTACACTTACTTTATTGATGGTAGGTTGCGGCATAATCCTCACAGGAGTGCTTATTGAAACTGAGGAAATCTTGAGAATTTTAAGTTTCACTTTTGTCTGTGTGGTCTATATAGGCTTTTGGTTAGGGTTGTCTATTTTACTTTCTATTCGCTTTAAACAGGCGGCCACTTCAGCACTTACTGCCATTGGGATTTGGCTGTTTTTTACAGTTTTTTATCAAATTATTATCAATCTGGTGGTGAAGTCATTTATACCAGATGGAAATCAGTTAACAGAAGTGGACATTTATCGTTACAATGAGATCATCAGGAGTTTAATGCGCCTCGCACCCAGCCAACTTTATACAGATGCTACCACCACCTTGTTGATGCCTGCGATCCGTAGTTTAGGCCCCTTAACAATGGAGCAAATGGTGGGTGCCTTACCCTCTCCATTGCCATTTAAGGAAAGTTTGATGATTGTATGGCCTCAGGTTAGTGGTTTAATAGCGATTACCATAGCGCTTTTTGCTTTGTCTTATTACATATTTATGCGAAGGGAAATAAGAAGCTAATGGAACTAAATGGATTTAACGGAGTTAATGTACTCCGTTAAATCCAATTGACAATTTTGGATTAAAACTTATTGGTGAATGCTATGAAATTGGAATTTTCAATTCCACTGTGGTTCCTTTTCCTTCTTCCGAGGAGAAAGTAATATCTCCATTATGTCTTTTTAGGATGCCATATACCATAGACAGCCCCAACCCTTTCCCCATTCCAATTTCTTTTGTGGTAAAAAATGGATCTAAAATTTTATCTAATTTTTTCTTGGATATCCCCACTCCGGTATCCCTTATTTCAACCTTAACATATTCAGGATTTGAATAAAATGTAGAAAGGAAAATATTTCCCTTTTCCTTAATTGATTGCACCGCATTAGTAATTAGGTTCGTGAAAATCATTCCTAATGCATTCCCATTGGCATGAATTGGGGGTAATTCGGGGGAATAGTTCTTTTTAATTTCAATACTTTTATTTGGGTCTATAATTATTAAAGAAAGGCACTTATCTATAATCTCATGAACATCACAAACATCAGTTTTTTCAGAATAAGAATCACTAAAGGTATTTAAACTTTTCACAATTTTAGTAGTTCTGTTCACCCCGTTATCAATATTTTTCATCACTTTATTGAGCACCTGAACTTTTTCATCCAAATACAATTTATCATGCTCATTCAGCAATTCACTTTTTTGAAATTTTGATATGATTTCCCTGAACACCCGCTTGAATCCATATAATCCGGATTTTACAAAGTTCATGGGGTTATTTATTTCATGTGCCACTCCGCCAGCCAATACGCCTATGGAAGCCATTTTTTCAGCCAGAACAAGTTGCTCCTGGGAGGAATGAAGTTTTTCAAGTGTCAATTGTAATTCTTCATTGGAAGAAGTCAATTCTTCATTTGCCGCTTCAAGCTCCTCCGTTCTATTTTTAACAATTACCTCTAAATCATTTTTTAAATGGATGAGTTCTAATTCAAACTTCTTAGATGCAGTAATGTCCCTTCCCTCTACAATAAGGTAGGTTAAAATCCCCTTATTGCTATAGGCTGGCTTAATACTAAAATCTACATAAATTAATTTATTCTCGCTATCTAAATGAGTCGTTACAAAACGGGTGGTCTTTCCTTTTTTGGCATCTTCTATTGCCACATTCAATTTTTCTTGTTCTTCTGAAGAATGACTCCACCATGGAGTTTTTGAAAAATGAAGGCCTTTTAACGCTAATAACTCCGTTTTTGCAAAATTAAGTGCCGTATCATTTGCTTCAACCAGAGCACCATTTAAATCTAATAATCCTATAAAGGAGAACGCTCCATTAAATATTCCCTTAAATTTAATTTCATTCTCAGCTTTTATTTGTAATTCCTTGTAAATCAATTGATTTAAAACAGAAAATATTAAAAATGGAAGATAAAGCATCCTTAAAAAATCTTCATATTTATCAAAAGCAGAACTGATTCCGGAATGCTCTAAAAAATTGGTAAGGGAGGCAGTCAACAGAAATAATACAGCGAAAACCAACAAGATGTAATAAGATCCTAAAAATTTATTTTTAAACCACCTAAAAATGAACACCACAATAGTGGCAGTCAAAAAAAAGATGGATAATAAATTCAATATGGAAATTTCATTCATCATTTAGACGGATCTTTTTCCCTTAGACTTGATAAAAATAAAAATATACAACTACCCAAAAAAGACAGGTGTTCCATAAAATTGAGAAAATTATAATTACCGAAACTTTCTAAAATTGTTAATACATTACTAATTAATAATAATAAGAGTGATATTTTTAAAAAGAGATGGATTTTAAAGTTATTCCTGGAAATTATTACCGCTAAATAAAGGAATAAAAATAAATTTACGATGAATCCTATTACCTCAAATATTTCCATTCTCATAAACAAACAAAAAATGTATCAAAGGTGAATAATGAAATTATTAGGAAATAAAACAAATTTTTGCGGTAATGTTTTTACATATTAGTGGATATAAAAATAAGTAATCGTCTATTTATTTTAATTGAGAATGGTAGAAGATATATTTTCTAAAGGCAGTATTTTTCTAGCGGCCTTTAATCTAATGGCCTCTTTAGGCATGCCAAAAACCACTGAGGAGTTTTCATCCTGAGCTATAGTATCCGCTCCGGAATTTCTTAATTCTAATAAACCGTTTGCCCCGTCCTTTCCCATTCCTGTTAAAATAATCCCTATACAATTACTTCCAACATATCTGGCTGCAGAATAAAATAAAACATCCACACTTGGACGATGTCTGTTTACCGGTTCCCTATCCGATAATTGGACAAAATATTTCGCTCCACTTCTTTTTATAAGCATATGTTTATTTCCAGGAGCGATTAAAGCCTGGCCTCTTAGAAGAGTATCTCCATTTTCAGCCTCTTTTACCTTAATCTGGCAAATTTCATTTAGTCTGTCCGCAAAGGATTTGGTAAATACCTCTGGCATGTGTTGCACAATGGCGATAGCCGGAGAATCATATGGAAGACTACAAAGAATTTCTTTCAAAGCTTCAGTTCCACCTGTGGAAGCACCCATCACCACTACTTTTTGAGTGGTTTTGATCATACTGGTTTGATTCACCGCTGATGAGCCAAAGGCTGAAGTTGAATGGGTAACCAGTCTTGCAGGAACGTTTTTTTTTGCTTTTCGGATTTTAGCTTTTGAGGCGGCTTTAACTAAATCAATCAGGTGTAAACGGCTCTCATTTTTGGTATCTGTTATTGCTTTTATGGTTGGTTTTTGAATGACCTCCACCGCTCCCAATTCCAGTGCTTTTAAAGCTGTCAGGCTGTTCTTTTCCGTAAGACTGGATATAATTACCACTGGAATAGGCTTTTGACTCATCAGGATTTTTAAAAAAGTAAGGCCATCCATTTTAGGCATTTCAACATCCAGGGTTATTACATCCGGAATTTGCGCTTTAATGATCCTGGATGCAAAGTAAGGGTTTCCCGCAGCACCTATAACTTCTATTTCATTATCTGAACCCAATAACTCAGATAGAACTTTACGAACTAATGCCGAGTCGTCAACTACCAATACTTTAATTTTCTTTTTATCCGACATCTATTAGTCCTTTATCTTAATCAATATATTTCATATAAACATCTCCGGAATGGGTATCAAATACAATTTTCCTACTTTGTTTTCCAGCTACTTGACTGGTAATTATTTTTATTTGGAGCCGTTTTAGTAAAGTATCTGCTGCTTCTATATTCCTTTTCCCCACATCATAAACCGAATCTGGATTTTCCAAACCTCCAAAAATTTTAGCGGTCATCTTGTTGCGTTTTGCCCCCAACTTTTCCATTTCCCCAATTAACTTTAAAATAGCAATATTACCATATTTAGGACTTGCCAATCCATCTCCATTCCATAGAGGTAACATAAAATGATTTATCCCTGAAATTTTGGCAATTGGATCAAATAAACAGATGGAAACACAGGAACCTAATATGGTTGCTATTTTATAATTTTCTTTGGTGACAAAAATTTCAGATGGCATCAAAAAAAGCTTTTTTGATAGCTGCTTCCTTTTTGCGGATACATCTAAAAAGGTATTTAAACTTTCATTGTTATCCTTCCAAAAGTTCATATTATCCAGGTTTAGGTGATTAAAGTAGTGTCTTGCGAAACTCCCTGCTTTAACATTTAAGCTTTACTTTTCTATTGAAAATAACGCAAGACTATTATTACGAATTACTCCTGATAATTGATGGAAAAACAGTTACTGGACAAGTTTCTGTTTGTGTAACGTTTCCCGGAAAAGTTATATTTTTTGATAAGTAGTATGAGCCAATTGCCTTAAAGGTGCATTAATTCCAATAATCGATTCTGAGTGGCCCAAGAAAAAGTAGCCCCCCTTTTTTAATCTCTTACATAATTTCATTATAATTTTTTCCTGCGTAGGTTTGTCAAAATAAATCAGTACATTTCTACAAAAAATTATATCGAAATCGGTTGTAGTTGGATAATTATTTTCAATTAGATTATGCCTTTTAAAAGTGGCTTTATCCCGTAATTCTTTAGTAACCCGCACCACCGGTTTAGCCTTGTCCTTGCTTTTAAGGAAATATTTCCTTTTTAGACTTAAAGGTATGTTTTGTATTCTTTCCTCATCATAAATTCCCAGGATTCCTTTGTTCAGCATCTCGGTTGAGATATCAGTTCCTAAAATGGAGTAATTAAAATTAGCCTTGTTATTTTTAATAAATTCTTCAACGGTAATGCCCAAAGTATAGACTTCTTCTCCACTTGAGGATGCTGCACACCAGATTTTTAAATCATCCTTAAGAAGGAAATTGACAAGGGCTTTTTCTGAAAGGAAATCAAAATGGGCTTTTTCCCGAAAGAAATCAGTTTTATTGGTAGATACCCGATCTATCATCTTTACGATTTCTTTATTTTCTTCCTCATTAATAACAATCTTCAAATAATCTTTAAAAGACCTTAACTGCAATTCTTTTAACCTTTTTTGCAGCCTGCTTTCCAATAAAGTCTTTTTGGTTATAGGAATATTAATGCCATAATTTTTATAAATAAACAAACTCAGTTTTCGAAACTCAGAATCTTTAAGTTTTATAAAGGTATGGAGGTTAGCATAATTATTAGCCTGTTTTATCATTGCTTGTATTCCGTTTAAAGTACAACACTACATTTTTGAACCACCTTTTAAGATCATCCAGGTATCTGTGACAAAAAAACACAAGGTTTATTGCTATGAGCTAATGAAGGTTAAGAGTATGTTTAAATTTTGTTTTTTGAAGCGAAAATGTCAGTTTGGGGTTTTCGGGATGCTAGAAAATTTTTGTATACCAGCGCTATTTGGAAATTTTATAGTGAACTGATGTTCCCTAAATGCCATTTTGCAGCCAAAAGGATAAATTTTAATCATGCTCTAAATGAGCATCCGATGAAATTTAATGCTTGAAAAAAGAACTAAATATTCCTTTTTTCAAGCATTTCTTTTGAAAGTTTCAGCCTAAAACTTTTCAAATTCCCCATCCAGATTATCCTTGTTCTGATCGAGAATTAAATCAAATCCATTTGATTTAGACTCAATACCCGAATTTTGTTGTGGGGGCTGAGTATTAAAATTTTGTCGGGATGTAAAACTATTCATTGATTGGAATGCATTGAGATTAGATTCATTATTATATTCATCTTCATTCAACTTGAAGAAGGAAATGGCTTTTCTCAATATTTCAGCCTGACTATTTAATTCCTCTGAATTGGAGGCCAGCTCCTCAGCGCTTGCTGCATTCTGTTGTACTACGGTATTCAGTTGTTGAATGGCTATGTTAATTTGATTGGCACCGTCATTTTGCTCAATACTTGCAGCACTGATTTCCGCTACAAGGTTACTGGTTTTTTCAATTTCAGGTACTAATTTATTGAGCATTTCGCCCGCAGTTCTGGCTACCTTTTCACTGGAATTTGATATTTCGTCAATTTCTTTTGCAGCTGTCTGACTACGCTCAGCTAATTTTCGAATCTCAGAAGCAACCACAGCAAAACCTTTCCCATGTTCACCGGCTCTCGCAGCTTCAACAGCCGCATTCAAAGCCAAAAGATTAGTTTGTCGGGCAATTTCTCCAATAATTGAGTTTTTTCGCACTATTGTACTCATGGAATCCACCGTTTCCTCTACTGATTTATTGGAGGTTTCCACTTGCTTGTTGGAGTTTAATGCTATCCTTTCCGTTTCTTTTGCATTATCGGTATTTTGTTGGATATTGGCGGCCATCTCTTCCATTGATGAGGATACTTCCTCCACAGAACTAGCCTGAAGAGAGGCTCCCTGAGACAATTGTCCTGCTGAAGAACTTAATTCCACACTGGCTTTATTGATATAATCCGCTCCACTTTTAACCGTCCAAATGATTTTCCGCTGGTTCTTAGCCATATCATCTATTTTCAATAAAAGAAAACCTATTTGATCTTTTCTATTATATTTCTCTCTTTGAATTTTCACCCTTAAATCTCCCGCAGATATTTTATCCACAATAGCCATTGCTTCCTTAAGTGGGATTGAAATACTTCTTTTAAGATATAATCCACCTGCTACAATGCTTATAAAAACCAGCAGGACGATAACCATAGAATTTCTAAAGATACCCTCACTTAATTCCATACTGGAATGATAGGCCTCATCAGCTGACCCCAGACTTAAATCAGTATACTTATCCATCGCATCTCTCATTGGCTCAAATGCAGATGCATATGAGGTATAATAAAGGGCTTCCGCTTTATCGAAATTACCAGCAGAAAGCAAAGAAACAATTTCGTTGGTAACTACTGTTAATTCACCATGTTTCTCCCGGAAGGTTTTGTCGTAAGTATCGTATTTATCAAATTCTTTTAATTTAGTAAATGCTGAGATATTAAAAAACTTATTGTACCGCTCAGAGACCTGAGCAAGATTATCCTTGATATCTATAAACATGCTGCTCAGTTTGGCAGAATCCTCCTTTACGATATCAGATAATGCCTGGGAAATTAAGATACTTGACTGGTAAGCATCTCTGTCCGCTTCTATCAAATAATCTATACTTAAAAGGTTGTCATTATAAATCTTTTCAATTTCCCCCTTTAATTCCTGGGTTTGGAGTGAATTATAAATTGCTCCTGAAATAGAAATAAAAATCACAAATAAGAATATTATAACTATTCTCTGGTTTGTAGTTAATTCGAATAATTTCATGTCAATTAAGAATTGCGTGTTTATTTACTGGAAAAAAGACTTGGTTTGGCCATTAGCATAATGGCTACCCATTGTTGATACCTTTCATGGTCACCACCTTTTAATATTTCCATAGAGGAAGTGGCAAACATGGTAGAATATGAGGCTCTAAAGCTCAGATCCTTATTAATTTTTAAAGTGTATTGTAGATCTATTTCATTACCTAAATTTTTGTCAACAGCCACCATTTGTGAAGGAATTTCGGGATCTAATAAGGTGCCTGCCAGGGCAAAATTGTGGAAGGATACTTCCATTATTCCTTTTTTGCCTGTTTTGAAAAACAAACTGGCAAAAAACTCTCTCATTCCCCCTCCTTTCGTATTGCTTTCTATATTCAGGAAATAATCCATATACCCATAATACCGGTGCCCATCACCAAATAGTTTATTAAAAGCTTTGCTTTCATCACCGTCTAATTCCATTTCATTATTTCCACTGAAATAATTTGTCCCCACTGCTCCTGTCAGCCAGGAATTAAATTTATATTTGGGAATTATGGAGAACATGTATGCATTCAACTTTTTCCCAAGGGGATTCTTCCCGTATTGGTAAAATGCTGAAGCCTGAAGGTCTAATTTTGATTCATCGTCTCCTGTCTTGAAATACACACCTGAAGTATATCTGGGATACACTTTTTTAAAATCATCCTTATCTTCATTGGCATCTACTGAATTCAGTATGGAAAACTGAATTTTATCTGTAACCTTCTTATTCACCCAAAGAAAAGCCAGGTATTTATAATAATTGACCAGATAAGGACTTTCCTGATATTTGTTTCCATCGTTATTATAAGCTGCCCCAAATTTTACCAACCAATTATTATGATTGAAATCTAAAACAGCAA
>NZ_KB903463.1 GCF_000379765.1 Flexithrix dorotheae DSM 6795 | reverse complement strand
TGAAAACTGATCTTCAGGAAATAATCAACTCGAAAACTGAAAAAGGAAACCTGGCAAAAATATGGAATTTTTGTAGCGAATTTACCCCGGAAGAAAATCGTCCTCAAAATGATAAATCATGGGAGGATTTTCTGAATGAAGGAGAAGGTGATCCGGTAAAAGGTCAGTTTGTTTTTCAGCAACAAAGAAACCAGTGCCAGACCTGCCATAAAGTAAATGGCTGGGGAGGGGATTTTGGTCCGGATTTATCACACATTGGAAGCAGTAAGACTAAGGAACAACTTATAAGGGCCATTCTGGAACCCTCAGCTGAGATTGCTCCGGAATGGCAGGGTTGGTTTGTGAAATCAGCTGATGGAAAAATGCACTACGGAAGGCAGATAGATGTGGGCTTCAAAAATGTAGAGTTAATGGGAAGTGATGGAGAGTTTGTGACTTACAAGGAACCATTGGATTATGGAATTACCCCCTCATCCCTAATGCCGGAAGGTTTGGAAAACAACCTCACTGCCAGGGAATTAAAAAATTTAATCGCTTATTTAACTGAATTGAAATAAATTACTACTGACTATGGACTCAAAAATTAACAGGCGTGCCTTTGTGAAAAATACATCCACAATGTTAGCCGGAATGGGGCTTGGCTTGGCTGCCCAGGGGAAATCTAATGAAAAAAATTCACTTGCCGATATTGATATATAATAGGCTCCACCAATTGAAGGACTGGATTTAGCCACCGAAATGGAAAGAATAAGAAAGATTTTCACGCCTTTTGAGAAGTGAAAAATGGAATTAATGGACTATAGCGGTAATGCTTAATAATAATTTCTTTTTAGTATTAGCAACAATGGAAGAAAGGTCCAGTTTTACACGCATTGTGTGGTTTAGGATGATGATTGTTAAGCCCAAAGCAAAACATATAGTAGCAGTAAAAAAATAAGCACAAAAACATTGCAACATTGATTATACTGGAATTAATTATGAATGGATTATTAAAATATAACTTAATGCTTTTCTCATTCATGGTAATTTTGACAGCCTGTTGTACTGAACAAAAAGTTGAGAATGTGAAGGAAAGGGTATTTGAGAAGCAAATACTTTCAACAGAGTTTTATGCTGAAGGAGTGGGTGTAGGGGATATCAATAGTGACCAAGTTCCCGATATTGTAGCAGGACCTTTCTGGTTTAAGGGACCTGACTTTACAGAAAAGATCAGCTTTTACAAGCCAAAACTATTTGATAAAAAAAAGGAATATTCCGATAATTTTTCTGTGGCTATCAGGGATGTAAACGAGGATAATAAAAATGACATTCTAATCATTGGATTTCCCGGAGAAGCAGCTTATTGGTACGAAAATCATGGACAGGATATGGGTTATTGGGAGAAACACCTTATTTACCCAAAGGTGGATAATGAATCTCCTACATTTTATGATTTGACAGGAGATGGGCGATTAGAACTCATTTTCCATACAAATGGATATTTGGGCTATGCAGTGCAGAATACCGATGCCCCTAATGAACCCTGGACTTTCCATGCCATTTCAAAGGACTGGGGTTGGCAAAAATTTAGCCATGGACTCGGTCTTGGCGATATCAACGATGATGGCAGGGTCGATATCATGAAAAACGAAGGGTGGTGGGAAAACCCTGGTAAAGACAAATTAAATAGCCAATGGACTTTCCACTCGGTTGACTTTGGACCGGGAGGTGCACAAATGTACGTGATGGACATTGATAAAGATGGGTTGAACGATGTGGTTACTACATTGGATGCACATGGGTGGGGTTTGGCCTGGTTTAAACAGGTGAGATCGGGTAATGTATTGACTTTTGAGCAGCAATTAATCATGGGTGAAAAGTTGAGTGACAACCCTTATGGCGTGCGCTTCTCCCAACCCCACGCCCTCAAACTAGAGGACATAGACAAAGATGGTGTCACCGATTTGGTTTCTGGTAAAAGGGTGTGGACCAGAGGACCTCAGGAAAGTTGGGAACCCGATGAACCTGCAGTAGTATACTGGTTTAAACTGACGTACAAGGCAGGAAACCCCCATTTTATACCCTATTTGATGGATGATGATTCGGGTGTTGGCGTAGATTTTTCTATTACCGACCTTGATAACAATAATTATCCAGATATCATTACCTGCAATAAAAATGGGGTTTTTGTTTTCAAAAACTTTGGTAAATCAACCAATTGAGAAAAGACTTGAAGTAGAAAACTTCACAGACTAAAAACAATGACAAACCTGCTATAAAGATTAATTGAGAATCCTATACACATTATATATAGTATTTACTGATAATTATTTTTCTATGTTGTACACCAGCGTTCTTCCTGAAATTTGCAACAGACCCGAATTAGGAGGGTAAATGCACCTATATAATACCACCGTAAATTTAAAATAATAAAAGTCTGAATTTATTTAGACTACTTAATAAAGTGGTTTGGCAGAAATGACTATCTTATAATTTGTAAACCTAAGTGGAACTCAGGTATCTAAATATGAAAATGAAGCACAAAGTATTTTACTTTCTTACAAGGTTAATACTTCTTTTACTTCTTTTGGGTAACCAAAATGTCTATTCACAAGAAGAAATAGCTTTTGAACACATCACATTAAAAGATGGCCTTTCTCAAAGTACGCCACTTTGCTTTTTACAGGATAGTTATGGGTTTATGTGGATTGGGACTTACAATGGGCTGAATAAATTTGATGGCTATAGTTTTGCCCACTTCATCCCTGTTGAAGGAGACACCAACAGTATTTCCCACCAGCAAATAAATGTGTTGTTTGAAGATTCAAAACAAAACCTTTGGATAGGCACAAATGGTGGAGGGCTTTGTTTATTTAATAGAAATGAAGAAAATTTTACCCGTTTCTTTAATAGCCCTGAAAACCCACTTAGCCTAAGCAATGACGATATAAGGGCTATTGCAGAAGATAAATGGGGCAATTTATGGATAGGCACAAATGGTGGAGGGCTTAACAAGGTAGTTATCCCAGAAAATGAAGGGGTTAATGGAGCTCTTTTTGAGAAGTACTCTGCTAATGGTGAGAGCCAAACACCCTTAGCCTCCAACCATATAAGGGCTATTACAAGGGATGCCGAAGGAAACCTTTGGGTAGGCTCCCTTTCCCCTAATAAAAGTGGCCTTACTAAAATTGTATTTAATGAATCAGGTGAAAACCCAGTGTTCAAAAACTTTTTTCATGAACCTGAAAACCCATATTCACTCTCCCATAATTTCGTCAAAACACTGTTTACAGATGAGAAATCAAATATTTGGGTAGGTACAGATGGTGGCGGTCTTAGCAAGTTTGACCAACAAAAGGAGGTATTTAAACAGTATTCTGTGAAAAAATATAAGGCTAAGGGGCTTACAAGCGACTTTGTATGGCATATTGCCAGTGCAGGTAAAAATAAGCTTTGGATTGGCACTAAAAGCAATGGCCTTTTACTCTTTGACATGATTGCTGAAACTTTCACCAGCTATACCAATAACCCAACTAACCCGGAAAGTTTGAGTGGAAACAGAGTTTCAGCACTTTATCAGGACAAAAACGGGATTTTATGGGTAGGGGTTAACAATGGGTTTATTAATAAGTCGGACTTGTCTACTAATAAGTTTAAAAGTGTTACCTCAGGTTATGCCTTTCCAAATAGTATTAGGAACAATAATGTATGGGCTTTTTTAGAAGATAGGCAAAAAAACCTTTGGGTTGGGACAGATGGGGGGATTACAGTAATCTCCAAGAATAAGAAAAAATACACTCACTACTATAAAGGAAAAGGTTTGTTAGATGATTATGTACGCAGGCTCCATTTAGACAAACAAGGTGACATTTGGGTAGGGACTATGAATGGTGTATCTAAATATTCTGCTGAAAAAGGTACTTTTAAACATTTTAATCTGAATGTAAATGTAAGTTGTATTAAACAAGACAAAGATGGAAATATTTGGATTGGTAGTTGGGGCAATGGTATTCTAAAATACCTTCCAGAAGCTGATACCTTTAAGGTATATACTTTTCAGCCACATGGTACTTATAAGGCAGAAAATAACCAGGTATGGATTATTCATTTCGATAAGCAGGGCAACCTTTGGGCAGGGGTTAAAAACCATGGTTTAATGCGGTTGAATACAGAAACAGGGGAGTTTTCTTCCTATACTAAAACAATTAAAGGTATACCTAGCCATAATATTTACAATGTTTATTTTATTTATGAAGATAGTAGGGAAAAGTTGTGGCTGGGTACAAATAGTGGGCTTTTTGAATTTACTGGAGCAGAAGGGAAAATTTGCTGTAATAGTGCTTACCATGTCCCCGGTTTAATAGCCTATGCCGGAATTTTAGAAGATAGTGAAGGATTTTTATGGGTGGGCACGAATACAGGGATTGCAAGGCTAGACCCCGAAACTAAAGCTTATACCTTATTTGGGATTGATGATGGGTTGCAAGGGAAAGAACTTAACAAGGGTGCGGTTTACAAAGATAGTAGAGGGAAACTCTATTTTGGGGGAAAAATGGGCTATAATTATTTTCACCCTAGGCAATTAAAAATTAACACAAATAAGCCCCCCGTAGTAATTACCGATTTTAAAATTAATAACCGGCCTGTAAAAAGTGGTGAAGGTTCTCCCTTAAATACCCACATCACTTTAACTAAAGAAATTGTATTGAACCACAAGCAAAACTCTTTTTCATTTGGGTTTGTGGCCATAAATTTCAGCAAAACACAGAATAACAAGTACGCTTGTAAGCTGGAAGGTTTTGATAAAGATTGGGTGGACTTCGGGAAAATGCGGGTGGCAAACTATACCAACATTGAAGAAGGTGAATACACATTTAGGGTAAAAGCGGCCAATAACGATGGTGTCTGGAATGAACAGGGTGCTGCAATTAAAATAATTGTCGAACCGCCTTTTTGGCGAACCTGGTGGTTTCGCCTAGGTTTATTTACTATTTGTGTATTAGCAGTGGTAAGTTGGAACAGAGCAAGGTTGTACAGCCTCCGCAAACAAAAGCAAAGGCTTGAAATTGAAGTAGAAAGACGGACAAAAGAAGTGATAGACCAGAAGAAAGACCTGGAAACAAAAAATAAAGCATTGCAATTTCAAAAGGAACAAATAGCCGAAATGTCTAAAAAAGTGCATGAGGCAGACCAAATGAAAATTAACTTTTTCACGAATATTTCCCATGAATTCCGGACTCCTGTCACTTTAATTTTAGGTCCTCTAAACGAGCTCTCTGAATCGGCCTTGCTCAAAAATAATGTATCCCACCAAAGGTTAATCAACATCATTGACAAAAATGCCCATCGCTTATTAAGGCTTGTCAATCAATTACTTGATTTGTCAAAAATAGAAAGTGGGCATACAACACTTGAGCTAAGTAAGGTAGATATCGTGAAAAAAATTAAAGAACTTTTTTCTTCTTTTGAATACCGGGCAAAGGCTAAAGATATAAGCTATCATTTCAATTCCCCTCGGGTTTCTTTTACAGGATATGCAGATTTTGACAAGCTTGAAAAAATTATTTACAACCTGCTTTCAAATGCTTTTAAGTTTACAATGGAAGGAGGGAAAGTATGCTTATCAATCAATTTTATCTTAAAAAGTGCTATTAACTATTTATCTGTAAAAGTAGAAGATAATGGAGAGGGAATTGCCCCTGAGCATTTAAATCTGATATTTAAGTCTTTTTATCAGGCAAGCTATGGTGACCAGCAAGGGGAGGGGAAAGGAACGGGCTTAGGCTTGGCTTTAGCTTACCAATTGACAAAACTACACCAGGGCAATATTTCTGTTGAAAGCCAACAAGGGATTCGTACAGAGTTTTTACTGGAAATCCCTATTTCAAAAAGTTTTTATGAAGATAAAGGGATTACAATAGTTGAAAATAATGGAAAGCTCAACAACAAAATGTATGATGGATTTGATGGTAAAACTGGAAACATAAGCCACAACCTGCCCTTTCAGCCTATAAACACAACAAAAATATTAATTGTAGAAGACAATCCGGATGTACAGGAATTCCTAAAACATTCTTTTGAAAAGGAATATACTGTCCTTCAGGCTTATGATGGGGAACAAGGCTTGGAAAAAGCTTTACAACACCTCCCTGATTTAGTGCTAACGGACATTATGATGCCCAGACTTGATGGCTTGGCTCTTTGTAAAAAACTAAAAGCGCATGAACAAACAAACCATATTCCCATATTAATGTTAACAGCCCAATCAGATGGGGAAAATGAGTTGCAAGGTTTACAAATCGGGGCAGACGATTATATCTCCAAACCTTTTAATATGCCTTTGCTTAAAGCAAGAGTAGATAACCTTATTTCTTCCCGGCAATTTTTAAAGCAAACCTTTATTGGAAATATGGGGCTTGGTAGCAAGAATGAAATAAGCTTTCCAGAAAATGAATTTATTGCCAAGGCTATGGCGGTAGTAGTGAAACATTTGGGCAACCAAACTTTTGATGCGGAAATTTTTGCAATAGAAATGGGTATGAGTCGTACGCAACTTTACAAAAAATTAAACCAGGCTACCAGTTTATCTGTAAACGTATTCACTAAAACAATACGCTTAAAAAATGCGGCTTTGTATTTAATTGAAACTGAAATGGACACTACCGAGATAGCCGTGAAAGTAGGGTTTAATTCTCGTAGGTATTTCAGTAAATGTTTTAAAGAAATGTATAACCTTTCCCCAACTGAATACAGAGAAACTATGCGAAAAAGCCTACATAAAGTCCCTTAGAAGTCGATTTTACTATAATAGGCAGAATTGGGACAATAGTTCCCCCCGTATTTTTCTTTCTCATTTAGCTTTAAAAACACTACCAAAATGGGTAGTGAGGTACAAGCGTTTTCAGTACCTTATTCTTAAACTAAATGTATAGTGAAAATGAAAAAACACCAATTTTTATCTATTAAATCCTTATTTGGGACAGTTGCTACAGCGGCTTTTTTACTGTTCGTTCAAATGGGCTTTTCTCAAAACCCAGTAAACCCAAATGCATCACCAGAAGCAAGGGCATTGTTACAATACCTTTATGATACAAAGGGACAAGGAATCATAACCGGGCAACACAATGAACAATCTGATCCAGATGGATGGGACAACCAGTTAAAATCAAGAAATGGTAATGTGGAACCAGCTTTATGGGGAAATGATTTCCGTTATGGTAGTAATGTACAGTATCGGCAACGGTGGATTGATGAGGCAATTGACCAATGGGAACAAAAAGGTAAAATCATCACCATTATGTACCATCAGGTACGCCCAATGGATTCTGAGACAAGTGGTTGGTCGAGTGTACAGGGAGAATTAAGCTATTCCGAGTTTGAAAACCTATTAACAGATGGCCACTGGATACACGAAGCCTGGGAAGATAAGATGGATGACATTGCCTATTATCTCCAACAATTGGAAGATGCCAATATACCTGTGTTATTCAGACCTTACCATGAAATGAATGGAGGTTGGTTTTGGTGGGGAGCAAAGTCTTCTGGGGACCAATATAAAAGGTTATTTCGGATGACCTATAATTACCTTACCAATACAAAGGGCCTTAATAACCTGTTATGGGTTTTAAACTTTGACGATACCAATAATAATTTGTCTGCTTACCATCCAGGAAATAATTATGTAGATGCTTTTGCTACAGATATTTATAATGCAAACTTTAGCCAGTCTCACTACAATGCCATGCAATCCATAGCCAATGGAAAGCCTATTGCCATTGGTGAAGTCGGTGACATGATTTCAATGAGCCAAATTGAATCGAACTATGGGGATTATGTATGGCTAATGGGCTGGCGTGAGCTTTTTGTAAATAATAATTCAAGTTCAACTTTAACCAGCATATTTAGCGATAATTATGCTATAAATGCCAATGATTTGCCTGATCTGAAAAACTACAATGGGGGAGGGGGAAATAATAACCCGGTACAAATTCCTGCTCAAATTGAAGCAGAAGATTACTCTAATATGAGTGGGATAGAAACACAGGGAACTTCTGACACAGGTGGTGGGTTAAACGTTGGTTATTTCGATCCGGGAGACTGGGTGGAGTACCTGGTTGATGCCCAAAGCTCGAATACCTATGAAGTGAAGTTCAGGGTAGCCACTTCAAGGACTGGAGCTCAATTACGTATTGCCTCTAATGGAAATACTTTAAAAACTGTAGATATACCTAATACTGGTGGTTGGCAAACATGGGTTACTATTTCCACCACGGTCTCTCTAAATGCCGGGGAGCAAACCATCCGGCTAACTGCTGTTACCGAAAACTCTAATATTAACTGGCTGGATTTTTCAATTGACCAAGGTGGTGGAGGCGGAGGAAGTATCCCCTGGTGCGCACCTAGCGATTTTTCAATTTCAGGAAGCAATACCACCACATGGTCGTCTGGCACCATAGATATTTCTGGAAGTCCTGTGGACATAAACATGGACATACTGGCTTCTGGCAGTTTAGATGCTGGGGGGGATTTTGGTGACTATCTCAATATTTACTACAAAGTAAACGGTGGAAGTAACCAAACTATCGAAGAAATATCAGGACCTAGCTCGGTAACTTCTGCCAGTGTTACAGGGATTACAGGAAGTACTTTGGAAATAATTATTCAAGCAAGAACTACGGCTCCTGATGAATTGTACGAGGTAAACAATTTATGTGTAACAGCCGGAAGTGGAGGTACTGATGATGTGCCTTTCTGTGCCCCAACTAATTATGCTATAAGCGGCAATGCTACTACCATTTGGACTTCCGGAGTTATTGATATTTCAGCAACTTCTTCTGTAGACATAAGCATGGATGTGTTGGCAACTGGTGATTTGGATGCTACAGGAGACTTCGTTGATTACCTCAATATTTACTACAAGGTAGATGGAGGCAGCAACCAAGTGATTGAAGAAATAGTAGGTCCTAGTTCCATTACTTCTGCAGGAGCTTCCAACATTTCGGGGAACACTTTGGAAATCATCATTGAAGGTCATACCACTGGACCACAAGAAGTATATGAAGTGAGTAATGTCTGTGTAAATGCTAGTGGGAATACAAGGAAAGCAAAAAAAGGAGAGCCACTGAAAAGTTTGAACAACGAATTGAACATTAAGGAAATATCTGTCTATCCTAATCCTGTTAAGCATGATTTAACCGTTATTCTTCCTTCGGAAAATACAGGGGTTTATGCTATTGGGTTATTTGACCTTTCGGGCAGAAAAGTATTGGATCAAATAGTGCGTAAAACTGAAAATAATGAACAACCAATCATTCTATCTTTAGGGAGCCTAGATAGCGGATTATATATCCTAAAGGTGAAAAGCAGTGATAATCAGGGAAATATTTCAAGAAAAATAATGAAAGTTGATTAATGCTAAACTAACTTACTGAATAAAACCTCCTTTAGTGAATAGGTATAAACCTTATGCTGAAGGAGGATTATTTTTGATCCTTTAAGTGAAAAATACACACAATTACAAAAAAACAAAACTTTCCGATATGCAGAAAATATTACCAGAATTTTCTAATTTGGGGTAATACTTAATTTTTTTAATAGGTAAATATGAAACTTGAAGCGGATTTTCAAAACCAGAAAAATGGAGGGAAATCAGTAAAAATGATTATCCAGAAAAATTTCCCTCAATTCCAGAAACTAACAGATAAAGAAATTTGGCAGAAACTTCAAAATGGAGATGATAATGCCTTGTGTTATATTTACAGGGTGTATGCAAATCATTTATATCAGTTTGGTTGCCAGCTTACACACAACAAAGAAATTGTAAAAGATTGTATTCAGGATTTGTTTATTTTACTTAGAAAAAGGTCCTTTCACTTGGGAAATGTCATATCTATCAAATCTTATCTATATAAGTCCCTTTACCGAGCCATTTTAAAAGCAAAGGCAAATCACAAATTCATTAGTTTAAACCAAAATGAAGACTTTTCCATAAATATTTCCACAGAAACGTCCATAATAGAAGGTGAGCTATGGAGGGAAAAAGTAAAGGTGGTGGAAAAGGAAATGAATCTGTTAAATCAAAAGCAAAAACAGGCCATTACCCATTTTTTCTACAATGGATTTAACTATGAGGAAATTGCCTATATTATGGACCTCTCCAGTAAGGATGCTTCCAGAATGTTAATTAACCGAGGTTTAAAAGCAATTAGAAAAAACCTTTCAAAGTATAAAAATCTCCTTTTACCTATAGGGCTGCTTACTTTATTTTCCCAGTTTCAAATTTTATTTTAAAAAAAAAACAAAAATTTCGTTCACTTTCAATAATTCGCCCCTCTTTTAATATAAAGGTCGAAATAAAGCCTTTTTGGATTATTGAAAATGAAATATTCAGCATACAATACAATAGACTTTTTGGAGGATAGCCTATTTTTAAAATGGGTAAGAGATCATGATCCTGAAGCCAGAGATTTCTGGGAAAAATGGTTGAGAAATCACCCTCATAAGAAAGCCGTCCTCATGGAAGCGAAGCATATTGCCCAACATATTCAACCTTCCAGTATTTATAAACTAAATGAAAAAGAATATGTAGATATTCTGGAAAATGTCCTTAAGGAATCAATCGGAGGACCTGAGTATCCGATAGAGGAAACGAAAAAAAATGGGAATTTCTTTTGGAAAATAGCTGCAGTCCTGATCCCATTGTTTATTGCAGGTGGGTTTTATATTTACTCCTTGGAACATTCTGATAAAATTAATCCACCAAAAACTTCGGCTATTGTAGAAAAGATTTACCCCAAGGGGAAAAAGGCTACGCTTACATTAAAAGATAAAACCAGGGTAAATATTAATGCTGGGAGTAAAATTGAATTTCCTGAAAATTTTAATGAGAACCCTACCAGAGAGGTTTATTTGGAAGGAGAAGCCTTTTTTGACGTAGCTAAAAACCCGGCAAAACCTTTTATCATTACCACAGCCGAAATTAAAACCAGGGTATTGGGAACTTCATTCAATATCAAAGCCAATCCAAGCGACAAAATTATTGATATTACAGTAGTAACCGGTAAAGTATCGGTATATGATGAACAGGGAAATCATATTATCCTGAAGCCATTCGAAAAGGTGAGTTATAATAAAGTTACCAAGGAAATTGAGAAGAGAACATGTGACAATTTAGAAAGAATTATTGGCTGGAAGGAAGGATGGTTAATTTTTGAAAAGGCTACTTTTTCTGAAATTTTTTTGGTGCTTGAAAATTGGTATGGCGTAGAAATAAAGTCGGAAAAAGGGTGGAAAAATGATGGGATTTACAGTGGGAAATTTAAGAATGAAACACTTGAGAAAGTTTTAGAAGGAATTGCTTATACCTCCAATTTTGATTTTGAAGTAAAAGAAAACATAGTGTACATCAAATGATTAAAAGATTATGAGAAAAATAAAACCATACTCAGATCCATAGAAAAAGCCAGTTTCTTAAAACATAGCATAAGAAACTGGCCCAAATTTACTCACCAATAACTTTCCAAACTTTGGTCGGTGCAGAAAAGCCATTTGGTGAACCAGTTGATAGAAACATATTTACCAACCTAAACCATAAAAATATGAAATTGAAATCATTACGGCAAATTATCATTATGTCTAGTCATCTGATGCTTTTTATTTTTTTGCAATCTCTATTAGGGGGATTATTACATGCAGAAAATGGCCTGAGCCAAAGCAAGAAAATGGAGGAAATTTATATGTCCATCCATGTGGAGAATCAATCCTTAAAAGAAATCTTTGGCAAAATTCAGTCTGAAACAGGACTTGAATTTACCTACAATCATAAAATTGTAGATGACCATGAGCAGATTTCTTTAAAGTTTAAAAAAGAATCCCTTTTTGAAATCCTTACTCACATCGCCCGGGTAAAACAATTAAAATTTAAACGGATTAATAATAATATCCATGTAAACCTCAATCAACCAGTTTTTTCTGATAATAAGCTAATAGAGGAAGAAATTCTTCAAGTATTGGTGAAAGGAAAAGTTTTGTCTGGGGAAGATGGAGAACCTTTACCTGGTGTGAGTATTTTAATAAAAGGGACAGCTAATGGAACTACCACTGACTTGGATGGAAATTTTAGCCTAAATACACCCGAAGATGCCATCTTGCAATTCAGTTATATAGGCTTTCAGATACAGGAAGTTGCTGTAAACAATCAATCAACCATTAATGTAACTTTAAATCCTGATTTAGAACAGTTGGAAGAAGTGGTTGTTGTGGGGTATGGCACACAGGAAAAGAAAGATTTAACTGGAGCCATTACCTCGGTTAAACCAAAAGATATTCGAAATGTGCCAGTGTCCAATGCCGATGCTTTGTTGCAGGGAAAAGCTGCTGGTGTGCAGGTAGTTCAAAACTCTGGTACACCCGGTGCTGAAGTTTTCGTAAGGGTGAGGGGATCAGGATCATTATTAGGTGAAAGCCGTCCGCTTTATGTAATAGATGGTGTTCCCATGAATAATATTTCAGGAACATTTTTGGATGCTGGAGGGCAAAGAACCTCAGCCCTTTCGGATATTAACCCTAATGATATTGAATCTATTGAAATTCTGAAAGATGCTTCAGCAACTGCCATTTATGGATCAAGAGGTTCTAATGGTGTAGTTTTAATCACTACAAAAAGAGGAAAAGAAGGAAGGTCAAAATTTGCTTTTGATGCTTACCACGGTGTGCAAGAAGTCTGGAAAACGCTTGATGTCCTGAATGGACAACAATATATTGATCTGATTCGGGAATCAAGAAATAACAGGGCTGCATTAAATCCAAGTTTTGATCCTTTAGCCCCCCCTTACGATCAGTTGGAAGTGACCGGGATCAATACCGATTGGCAGGATGCAGTGTTTAGAAAGGCACCTATTTCCAGTTATAATCTTTCCGTTTCAGGAGGAGGTGAAAAAACGCAAAGTTTTGTTTCAATGGGTTATTTCAGACAGCAAGGAACAATCATTGGGCAGGATTTTAACCGGTTCAATGGTAGGGTAAACCTGGATCATCAGGCCAGTGAAAAGTTAAAAATAGGAACTAGCATTACTTATAGTTATTCAAATAGAGACAGGGTTGCCAACGATTTCAGTAGCAATTCAATTTTAGCCTTGGCTTTGTTGAAAAACCCTAACCTTCCTGTTTATAATCCTGATGGTAGTTATTCTGTAGATCCTCTGAGAATTAACAATCCGGTAATGCTTGCCAATGAAATTTACTTTAAAAGTATTCAGAAAAGGTTTA
Organism: Flexithrix dorotheae DSM 6795; assembly: GCF_000379765.1. GTDB lineage: Bacteria > Bacteroidota > Bacteroidia > Cytophagales > Flammeovirgaceae > Flexithrix > Flexithrix dorotheae. Next base: position 29,204 of record NZ_KB903463.1, on the reverse strand, counting down.
TTGGAAATGTTTATGCAGAATACAAAATTGCAGATGGGTTAACTTTCAGGTCAAACTTTGGTATGGATAATATCTCTGATAGACAAGACAGGTATGAGCCAAGCTTCGTGATTGATGACAATGGTGTAGCCGAAGCTCAGGCTGTATCTTATGAAGAGTTTGTCTGGTTAAATGAAAATACCCTCACCTATAATACAACAATTGGTTCAAATCATAATGTCACAGCTTTAGCAGGTCTTAGTTTTCAGGAATCCAGACAAACTTCTCTACAGGCTGGTGGCCTTAATGCCGGATCGGATATTGTTCCAACCCTTAATGCTATTTCTGACCCTACCAACCCCAACCATTACATTACCAATTGGGGATTGCTGTCTTACTTCGGTAGGTTAAACTATGATTATAATAACAAATACATTGCATCAGCCTCTTTTCGTGTGGATGGATCTTCTCGATTTGGAGAAAATAAGCGATATGGATTTTTCCCTTCAGTTTCTGTAGGATGGAGAATTTCAGAAGAAGCATTTCTTCAGGATTTTGGGCTAATTGATGATATGAAGCTTAGAGCTAGTTTTGGTATCACCGGTAATCAGGAAGGATTTACCAGCAATTTCCCTTCACTTCCTTTGTATAATACTGGAGGAAACTATTCTAACTCAGAACCAGGGATTTATCAGGGGAGTATAGGAAACCCCAATTTGAGCTGGGAATCCACCGAACAGACAAATATAGGAATGGATGTAGCATTTTTTGAAGGAAGATTATCCACTTCAGTAGATGCTTATATCAAAAATACCAAGGATTTAATTTTTGTGAAAGATTTGCCATGGACTTCAGGATTCTGGAGTATTCCTGCCGTAAACCTTGGTGATTTGCAGAACAAGGGAATTGAATTTATACTGTCTTCCAGAAACTTTGTAGGTGCTTTTCAGTGGACTACTGATTTTAATATTTCATTCAATCGCAATAAAATTACCTATTTGCCAAATGATGATCCTACTTCACCTTATGGCTCTGATTATTTTATCCAGATGCCTGGTGCATTTGGAGCTAATGGCCCTACCAGTATTTATAGAGTAGGCGAACCTGTTGGTAGCTTTTATGCATTTGTTTACCAAGGCGTATATCCCACTGATGCAGACGTGCCTGAAAATTTACAGGACAAGGAAGTGAAAGGAGGAGATTCCAAATTTTGGGATACTGATGGTGATGGTTTCCTAAACAGGGGAATTGACAGGAGAATTGTGGGTAATGCGCTTCCATTGCATACAGGAGGATTTACCAACACTTTTTCCTACAAAGGTATTGACCTAAGTATTTTTTTGAACTGGTCGTATGGAAATGACATCTACAACATGACAGGAGCAGTATTAGAAGATATGTCAGATGATTATAACCAAAGCACAAAGGTGCTTAGAAGGTGGAAAAATCAGGGAGATATTACTGATGTTCCTAAGGCTATTTATGGTACATCTTCGGTAAGTGGAGCCAGCAATAATGAAAGTTCCAGCCGATTTATTGAAGATGGTTCATTTTTACGAATTAAAAACGTGACACTGGGTTATAGTTTCCCACAGCACCTTATAGAAAAGGTTAAACTATCCTCTGCCAGAATTTATGTGGCAGCTCAGAACTTAGTGACTATCACTAATTATTCCGGCTATGATCCTGAAAACCAAAACCTTTCAGGATCGGGTTCTGCTCCGAGTTTGGGTGTTGATTACCTTACTCAACCTCAACCAAGAACTTATATGATGGGAATTAATCTGAATTTTTAAGGAAAACCTTCAACCTCTAATTTAAGATATTATGAAAAAAATAATAAAAAATATAGTGGCGGGGATTCTGGGTGCAATGCTTTTGAACGCATGTGTACTTGAGCAGGAACCCATAAGCCAGATCACAAAAGATAATTTTTATAGAAATGCAAATGATGCTGAGGCGGCTATAAATGCCTGTTATGATGGGCTTCAAAGCTATAGAGCAAACCATTATACGCTACTTTCAACCGGGGTAATGTCTGATGAAATGATTGCAACCCGTGGCGGCAACTTTACAAGACATCAAAATTTTGAACCTAACCTGGATCAGGGCAATGTTGGAGATATATGGAGAGGTGGTTTTTTTGGTATAAACCGATGCAATGATGTGATGGAGAATGTGCCTGGAATCACAGATGGAGCGTTGGACAAAGATCGAATTTTGGGAGAAGCGTATTTTATCAGGGCGTTTTTATATTATGATTTGCACATGTTATATGGTAATTTACCAATTATTACTGAGGAAAATAGAACTATTGAGACAGTTACCAGTATTACCCGTTCACCTGTGGCAGAGGTGCAGGCTTTTATCATAGAAGACCTGATGAAATCTGAATCGATGTTGGGTGAGGCTTCTGAAAATAAAACCAGACTCAATAAATGGGCTGCTAAAAGTTTATTGGCAAAGGTTTACCTTACCAGAAGGGAGTCTGGAGATTTCGAAAAAGCCGCTGATTTAACCAATGAAATTATCCAAAATGGTGGCTATAGTCTTTTACCTGCCGAAGTATTGGGAAATCTTTTCCAGGCTGGAAAACAGGGAACTGAAGAAACTATTTTTGAAATCTACTTTGATGGTATTGCTATGAATGGGAATGGTATCAGCAATCAGACCGTTCCTGGTGGGACATATAGAGTGCTTCCTGAACAGCCAATCATTGATCTGTATGAAGCTGAAAATGATACAGTAAGAGGAAAAGTTGCCATTGATTCTACTGAGCTTGGTGAAATTTTTATTAATAAATATGTTCAGGTTGATGGAGATGATCCAAACATTGTAGTGTTTAGACTGGCAGATATTATTTTGCTTAGGGCAGAAGCTTTAAATGAATTGGGTCAAACAAACGAAGCCAAAGTTTTAGTAAATCAGATTAGAGAAAGGGCATTACTTCCTCCCACTACAGCAACTTCTCAGGAAGAATTGAGAGATGCTATCGCCAAAGAACGATCATTGGAATTATCCTTTGAAAACCAGCGATGGTATGATTTGAGAAGAACTGGTAAAGCAGTAAGTACGATCCCGGAACTCACCACACCAGACAGAGAAATATGGCCTGTGCCACTGAGAGAGGTTCAACTAAACGGAAATTTGGGTCAGAACCCAAGTTATGAAGGAGAAGGATAAATTTTACCTTCATGAATAAAAGCCTGGTTGTCCTGCCAGGCTTTTCATTTTCCCTTTTCCTATTTGCCCAATATCATCATTTAAGTCCATTGCTTTATTTCAATTTTTATCCTCCCCATTTCAAAAAAAGAAGATCAAGTTTAAGCAAATTAACATATTAAAAATATCCAATTTCTTAAATAATTATACTTAAAAATATGTCAGAATTTATTACCCACATCGCAGTGATGGAAGATTGTGCGCATTTGGCCATCATTTCCGATAAGATTACCACACCTTTTAAGAAGGTATTAAAAAATAATATTGAAGCGGCCCGGCTGGGTTCGGCTTCTCGAGGAAACCATGTTTTTTCAGGACCGCTTTTGGAAAAGTATCGGGATGCCTGGGACACTCGAAAACCGGAAGACAGATTAGAGGAAAAACTGGCTTTTGTGTTAGGGTGGGTAGCCCACCGTGCTGCGGATACTTACTTTAAGCCACGTTACAAAATTATTGATAAAGACAGATCAAAACGGCCACAGGATATCCGCATTTATCATGATTTTATTACCTTCGATGAGACATATAAAAAGGGTACCCTTCCTCCTCTTTCCCCATCTACCATGGATAGCCATTTGGAATCTCACCCGGCAGCCAGTGCTGTTGATACGGAAATGGTTGAGCCACTTTTTGGCAGCATGTATCAAAATGCTTTTATTCAGTTGAAAACTTATAACCAGAAGGATGAAGGGCTGGAGACCTGGTTCAAAAAAACTTTTGATGCCCATCAGGATTATTATGTGGACATCCAGCGGTATGCCAAAGGATATGCTCATCCGGATCCAAAAAAAGTAAAGCAGTTTTTTGAAGAACCAAATTTTTACAATCCTAAAGACCCTATTATTCAGCTGGTGAGGGCTTTACAGGATGGAAAAAAATCTGATATTGATTTGGAAGAAGCAGCTACGCTTAATGAACAAAGTCAGTATGCTGAATCGCTGCAGAAATGCTATCGTTTCTTTAAATCTGCCAGTAATTTATTTACTGAGGATATCACCAGAAAACAATTCGAATTGCAATTTGAAAATGATTATTATGTGCGGTTTGATGGAATATTAAAAAAATAAATTCTATTAAACTGAATAGTTATCCTTCATTTTCACATTAATCCAGAAAAATCTCATGACAAATTATAATAGAAGAAAATTCATACAAAAGTCGGCTGTAGTGGGTAGTGCACTTCCATTTTTGAGCAGTTTTACCACCCTGCTGAATAGCCCTTCGTCCACCTATTTTTCCCAAAAAGGAATTTCAGAAAGAATTACCCCTGTTGCACTTATTTTTGATGCAGTAAACATTTCCAAGATAACTGGAATGCTTCCAGATGTGACCAGCAATGCATTAAATGAATTTCCTGATATTGCAGGAATTGGAGGAACATTTCCTGAAAGTAAAGAGCATATTGAGCAATTGTTTGGGATGATTAAGGAACAGCCATTAAATCAAAAAGAAATGGAGCAATTCCAAAAATTAACCGCTTTTGCCATTGGTTGGACTTTACATTTTTCCCTTGTAAAGGATTTAAAAACGCTCCATTCATCAGATTCACCACAGAATGAATTGGGTATGACAACCACAGCATTATACCGCGATGTGGCGATTCTGAAAGCTTTTTCAGAAAGAGGAAAGTCAACCAAATCTAAAGTTTCAGAAGAAGATCTGGCCAACCTGTTCGATACTTTTTGGCCAAGATCATTAATCAAAATCCATACACTAAAACCGGATATGGAAGATGCAGATACCTGGATTACCAATTTGATAGATTTCACCAATAAAGATGATGTGATTTTGAAAAAATATGCCCAGATTTACCTCAATCCTGAGCAGAAATTGCAGAAGCAGTTTGTAGAAAAAGCGAATTTTTACAATTCGGAAGATGGCATAATTTCCCTGGCTGCAAAGGTGCAAAAAGGAAATGAAATTAAAGTAGAGGATATAAATAGCAGCTTAAAAGTTAAGCCAAAGTCCCAATATGGAAAGTCTCTGCAGTTGGGATTGTTAGCTGTTCAAAAAGTAGCGGAATGCCAGGCTGGTAAAATATCTACCTCAGATTTGATGAAAAGCTTAGGGATATAGTTAATCTTACTTGTTTAAATGGAATCAGGAGTTTATTAAGCTTAGAACAATATTTTAAATATCACTAAAAATTTAAATTCAATGAAATATCCTTATTTATTACTAATATTTCTTACACTTTCATTTTCAGGAAACTCACAACAATACCTCAATCACCAGTTGAGATTGGAACCGGTTTGGTCAAGAGTTGCCGATGCTTTGGGAGAGCCGGGGTCTGTAGAAAGTGTAGAGTTTTCTGTAGATGGGAAATACATGGTAAGTGGCACCAAATACGATAATTCTGTGATTATGTGGAGAACCTCTGATGGGGCAGAACTCTGGAGAAGATATGCCGAAGAGGAGGTAGAAAGGGTAGGTTTTTCTGCCGATGGAAAATATGTAGCGGCTTGTAGTGAAGATTATCTGGTGACTATTTATGAGGCAAAAACCGGAGAGGTTTATAAAGCCCTAAAACACTCGAAGGGAATTGATGGTCTTACCTGGTCGCACAAAGGAAGTTTACTGGTAAGCGGTGAAGAAAAGAATATAATAGATGATAAAACCACGGAAGGCTGGATTCGTGTATTTGATGTGGCTCAGGGGGCAAAAGAGATTAAAACCATCAATTTTGGCAATACGGTAAATGAGTTATTTTTCACTGAAGACGATCAGTTTTTGTTGGCTGTTGGTCATGGAGCAGTGAAAGTTTACAAAGTAGAAGACTGGTCGCTGGTGCAGACTTTAAAGCCCGATTATTTCACCATTTTTACCAGTGGTGTTTTTTCTCCTGATGGGAAATATGTATTTGCCGTAGGGCAGGGGGGAACTTCCCGAGGGAACTGCTATTTATGGGAAAGGGAATCGGGAAAATTAGTGAAAACATTCAACCACACTGGTAAGAAAATAGAGTCAGTATCCTGGCACCCAAACGGGCAATATATTGCTCATGCCGGTCATGATCCCTACATTTATGTTTACAGATTTAAGGATATTTTGGAATATTCCAATGACCATATTCCAGTGGCTCATAAAGTCTGGGCAGGGGACAATGCCGAATACATTGATTTCAATACTGATGGAAGCTTTTTATCAAGTGCCCACCAAAATGGGTTGATAAAGCTGTGGGTTTGGATGAGTGAGGATCCTGCAATGAATGCTAAAAGGCACAGATGGGTATCTGAAACACAGACAGATGCTAAGAATTAGGAATTTAAGCTAAAAAATATGTTGGAAGAGAATATACTAAGTCTGTGTTCCTTTCCAGCTTTCTTTCTATTTTTCCTCAATATTCATAAAATTTAAAAATGGCACAATTAATAGTTTCTCAAAACAAACTTCAATCCTATACTGATATTTACACCAAAGAAGCTTTCCAGGCTTTGGAGGTGATGTGCCATTTGAATAAAGAACAAAAACAATTGATGGAGAAGCGGAATAAGCGAAGGTTTCAACGAACTGCGAATAACCTATCTATTGATTTTTTAGGTGAAATTGAGCGTATTGGGGATTTAAAGGAAACCGCTGGGCAAATCCGTAAAGGGGAGTTTGATTGCTCGGAAATTCCTGATGACCTGAAAAGACAGTGGATTCAGGGAACTGGTCCAGCTGCCAAACCGAATGCAGAGTTGAAGTCCAGTATTCGAAATGTAGCTTATGCTTTACTTTCCGGGGCAGATGGATGGATGTTTGATGGAGAAGATGCACTTGGCCAAATTAATACCATGTCTCTGGACAATCAGCGCAATCTCAAACTTGCCATTGCCCGCGATTCGGTATTCCTTAAAGCAGCGGAGAAAGTGAGTCAGGAAATGAATAGTTGGGCAGAAGATTTTTTAGGTAGAAAAATCATAGAAGACTGGAAAAAACAGCTTGATTTTACCACTATAATTTTCCGAACCCGTGGTTTGCACTTGGATGACCGCCACATTACCACAGCAGATGGGCAGTCTTTCTCAGCTTCTCTTACCGATACCACTTTGTATGTGGTCAATAACTATAAGCAGTTACAGGAAAAGGGAGCTTCTATTGTACTTTATCTTCCTAAAATTCAAACAGCTGAAGAAGCCTCTTTTTGGAATAAAATATTGGTTACCCTTGAAAAGCATTTGGGGCTTTCGGTTGGAAGCATTAAGGTTTATGTGTTGGTAGAACAATTGGAAGCCACTTACCAATTGCTGGAAATCCGAGCCGCTTTGGGTGTACACTTTGTTGGGTTTAATACAGGCAGGTGGGATTACATCAATAGTGTTTCAGATGCGATGTGTGGGGATAAAAAGTTTATTAATCCTAACATAGAGGATATTACCATGACTTATGCCTACATGGCTGCTTATGAAGACCGGGTTCGCAAAGTGGTTAATATACCTGATAGAAATGGGAATTTTAGTCTTTGGCAGGGTGGAATGGAACCCAATATACCTGTGGGATCTGAAGAAGGTGTTAAAGCAAGTATGGAAAAAGCCCTGAAAGGAGCAAAACGGGAACAGGCCGCTGGGGCTTCAGGAAAATGGGTGGCTCATTGGAAAATGGTACATATTATCAGACCAGTATGGGAAAAAGTAGGGGAACAAAATCAGTTGGGTAAAAATTTTGATGTACCCACTTATACAGCTGCAGACAAAGAGGCTCTGGTAAACCTTGAGCCAGCTGCAACCACAATTAGAGGTGGACGGAATTTATTAAGCGTAGCCCTTCAGTACGGAAATGCATTTCTTCAGGGTTTTCAGGCAGCAGCACTTAAGCCGGCAGATTTTTTTGGAAATGATAATGTGCTTTACCTCATGGAAGATATGGCAACTGGTGAAATCCGTTTAAGTGTGCTTTGGGAATGGATTCATAAAGGTGCTAAATTAACCGAAGAGGATAAAGCCACAGGTGTAGCCACAGGAGATACTTTTACTCTTGAATTATTTGAGCAACTTTTAGAAGAAGAATATTCAAAACTTCTTAAAGCTAATCCTAAAGATGTGCATGAAGATTCTAAAACTACCTCTTTACCAATTGCATTGCTCATTGTAAAAACTTATGTGAAATCTACAGTAAAATGTCCCTGGTATATCGATTTATTAAATCTGAATTTAAATAATTCGGATTTGGAATTGGCAAAAGAAAGGGTAGATCAGTATTTCCGTGATTTTAAGGCTACTGGAAACAGAATTACTCAAAATTTGGATAACAATTGAGTATTTTGTTGCAATCTCCCAAACAGCAATGCCTTATGATTCTGAGAAGAGAATATTCCCAGGGTCTTCGGGATCAAAAGTAGATGCCTGCCACATTTCAATCTGATTGTTAGTCATTGCGGGATAATAATTACAACCTACCTGCCAGGGTTGTTTTTTATACCAGTTATTCGCCTTTTTGGCAGACCATTACCAAGAACTAGATTTTCTAAATTTATTTCGGATTGAACTGATGATAGGAATGAAAATAATGAGAAGAAGGGAATCAATAGAAGTTGTTTCATTTTACTAGTCAATAAAGTTTTGCAAGGGTACTTTTTTTGGGAAATATCTCACAAGGCGGAAATTTTAGCCTGGCTTTCTATTTCATTTGACTAATTCAGAGTAACCTTGAATATCCGCTGAGAATAGAGAGGAATATTGCGAAAGAAAAAATTCTTTTCTGAAGAAGGTATTTTCATCAAAGAGGTAACCAGTCCTTTGTGAAGTTAGAGAGAATAATGCTTGGATATTCTTTTTAAAACCAATTCAAATACTTTAACTTTTTTTTGTAAAAAATTTATTACTAATTGAAAATGAAAATTAAACGAAGAAAATTTTTGTCATCTCTTGGGATGGTAGGTTTGGGGAGTTATATGCCAGGTATGGTGAATGCTTCTGTGCCAAATTTGCATGATAAAACGGGTATTAAAATCTCCGATGTAAAAACCTTTAGGGTAGATCGGGGAATTTTTGTAAAACTAGAAACTGACGCAGGATATGCAGGTTGGGGGGAATCCAGTCCGAATAGCACTGAAATAATTGAATCTTTTATTCACAACCTGCTTAAGAAGGAGGTCATTGGAAGAGACCCTTTTGATGTGGAACCAATTTGGGATGAATTATTTTGGAAAAGCCATGATTTGGGACCTGCAGGTGCATTACCATATGCCATTGCCGGCATTGATTTGGCACTCTGGGATTTAAAAGGAAAAATCCTTAAGCAGCCCGTATATAATTTGCTAGGAGGAAGTTTTAGAAAGGAGATGAAGGTATATGGTGGATTTGGGGTTTTGGGAGGGAAAGTACCTTTAGAGCAGGCCATCAAACGGGCGGTAAACTTGGCTGAAAAAGGTTTCACTATTGTTAAACTAAGGATGCAAATAAGAGAAAATAATCTAAATCCTATTCCAGATCCCACTTTAAAATACTATACTGCCATTCGAAAGGAATTGCCGGATTCTGTAGAATTATTTGTTGATCCCAATGAGGGATATACCGCTTCAAGAGCCATTCAGATAGGGAAAGAATTACAACAACTCGGTATGAAATTTTATGAAAGCCCCTGTCCACTAGAAAATCATAAAGATACTGCTGCTGTGGTAGAAGCGATGGATATCCCTGTATTGGCAGGTGAAAAATGTTATACCCGATGGCAATTTCGGGATTTAATACTTCAGGCGAACCCCGATGTCATTCAACCTGATTTAATTAAATCAGGAGGAATAACAGAAGTAAAAAAAGTAGCAGCATTAGGTCAAACTTTTTTTAAAACACTTGCCCCACATAATACTAAACCCACTTTGGGAACGGCAGCCGCCATGCATTTATTAGCTTCAATTTCAAATGCCGGTCCATTTATTGAATTTATTGAAACAGAACTTTATGGAGAAGTAATGAGTGTTTTTGACACCCTTGTGGAATTTAAAAATGGTAAGTTAATTGTTCCTCAGGCAAATGGTCTGGGAATTGAAATTAATGAAAAAAAGCTTAAAACAATCGCCAGATAGTCTAAATTTTCAAAATGAGGAAAAAGGCCTTAGGAAAATTTCGTTTTATTATTCATATGGTGCTAGAACTACTACAAAGAAAGTACTGATCAATCATAAAGGGAGAAATTGAAGGGTATCTGAAGTTTCTTCCTGCCACTTTTTAATTAATTCCTTTAAACCCTCAATTTTTCCCTCATATTCCTTATCACCGTACAAATTATTCAGTTCCAACGGATCATTATTCAGGTTAAAAAGCTGAGATTTATCGCTGGTACTCCAGTTTAATTTCCAGCCATCCTGCGTCACTATGGTCCTGATATGGGTTTTTAAAGCCTGAACACAATCTTCTTTTTCCGCCCAATCGGGGCAAAATCTGAGCATTTTATCCCACTGTATAAATGGTGTCCATTCTAAAAAAACCGGGTGATTAACTGGCTCACCTTTCATGGCATGAACTAAAGATTTTCCCTGTAAAGCTTGTGGTACTTCCTGTCCCATCAAATCCAGCAGCGTGGGAACTAAATCGATGTGCCCTACCCTGCCTTCCACAATTCTGCTTTCAAAATTCGGTACTTTCATCATCCAGGGAATTCTGGCGGCTTCTTCATTCATGCGCACTTTTCCGGTAAATCCATATTTCATCAGCATTTTCCCATGTTCGCTGGTAAATACCACTATGGTATTGTCATCTATTCCCAAAGTTTTCAATTTATCCAATACTGCTCCAACAGATTTATCTACCTGGTGGACTAATCCCCAATATTTGGCAAACTCTTTTTTCACTCCTTCTTTGTATCGGTACCGATTTTCCATAAAATCCCGAAGAGGCAATTCATTTGATGGAGTCTGGAAATAACTTGAATCAAGCTCCACCATTGAGGTATCGTGCAAATCATTGAAAGGACCATTATTTGGACTGTGTGGCTCTAAAAAGGAGAGGTACAGCATAAAGGGATTTTCACCAACCGAATCCAGGTACTGGATGGCTTTGTTTTCTATAAATTTGGTTTTGGAAAATTCAAAAGGCAATTCAGAGGCAAAGTTTCGGGAAAATGATTTAGTTTTCTCATTATCAGGGGAATAGCCATTTTCCACCAGCCAGTGATGGTAATCGCTGAACCGGGTGGTATCCTCTCCGGTATAGCCATCTTCGGAGGAAATTCTGGTTTGAAATCCATGCCAGGCATCCAGTTCTTTTCCCAAATGCCATTTGCCAATATAGGCAGTTTTGTAATCAGTATCATTTACTAGTTCCGGAAGTGTTTTGGCATTTTCGGGTAAGTCGATATTATTGGTGAAAACGCCATTGGTGTGGGGATATAGCCCGGTGAGAATACTGGCTCTTGAAGGAGAACAAACTGCCTGGGTGACATAAGCATTTTTAAAAACGATTCCATTTTCCCCAAGTTTGTTCAGGTTAGGAGTAATGATGTTATGATTCCCATAAGGTGCTGAAGTATCAAACCGTTGTTCATCTGTTAGAATAAAAAGCAAATTTGGCTGCTTTACTTTTTCTGGTTTTTCACAGGCATAAAAAACCAATTGAATTAAAATACAGAAGAAGATAAGGTGGTTTGATTTCATTTGATCAATTTAGTTATTCATTTCTATTCCAATATTAAAGTCCTTTACCTCATTGAGAATTTGCTTTATTAAAATTATTACAGTAAAGTCAAGAATCACATTTTTTTGCTTTTCAAAAAAGCCTTGTTCTAAATGACAAACCTTGCAAGTTGATAAAACCTTCGATACTTTTCCATTCGATGAAAAGTACGGCAGCGGCCGACCGCCCAAAAATCTCTACCTTCAAAAAGGTTTTCCGAGAAAGTATGAAGATATCTGCCATTCTTTCCCTCCAAGGACAAGCAAAAGATATCCTGTATCTGATATCCTTTCCCACACTTATTTTGAAGGCATTTTTACCGTTTATAATCTTCATTCTTTATTTCAAAGATATTTCTCATCCTCGTTTGCAACGAGGATGTTTGAGAAAGGCGATTGTATCGCCTATCGCAGGAAAATTGCATTTTAAAGCTCAAGGTAACCACTTCGTTTGATACTTATGCCAGGTAAATAATTATTCCAATATTAAAGTTCCAAACTGATTTGGGGACCGTGCGGGCCATGCGCCCATCCAGTCGAATAATTGCCTGCCTTTGCCGTCATTGTCTCCGTTGGCAAAATTAAAACCCATTGTCATCCCTTTTTCGGGCCTTTTTTCTATAACTTCCCAAGGCACAGCCACTTCCAAAATATAGCCTTTATCTACATCTGAGGAATTATTTAAAGTTCCGTTTAAAGTGATTTCAAATTGATATTGACCATCCCAATCTACATTTTTATTTCCATTTTTATCGCCTCTGTCATCTTTTATAGTGCCATTGAGATTAATATGGCACACGAAATCATCCGCATTCCAGAAATTACTTTTATCATTATCTGCATCAATCAGAAATTCTACCATATCATCCAAAAACAATTTCGGATGTTCTCTCTCTGTTTGAATTGCCCTTAAATCAGCATCATTCACCTGAAAGGCAAGAAATAAATATTGCTGATTGTAATTGGCATAAACTTTAACTTGATTATCGCTAAGGACTCTTTTATGATCTCCCTGGGCAATTTCCCGATCATGGATGGTAATTGGATGATCCAGTTTCCAATCATCCAGTTTACCATCTATCCGGATTTCTTCCTGAAATAAAGCTACAAATTGTTGAGCTGAAGGAGATTTACAACTCAGAAAAAAAATGCCTGTTATCGTTAAAATGAAATATTTCATCTAAGTACCTGTACTTATTTAATATTGAACATTTTTAAAAATTAGGGTATATAAACTTATAATATTAATTTCCTCCCCCTAGCCCCCTCAACGAGGGGGAAATGCGTTTTTCCCCTCTGGAGGGGATACAGGGGAGGTTTTTAGCTATCATTATAAGTAGTAACAAAGTAGATCTCGGATGGAAAATTTCCATCTTAGATTAATATTGTCCAGTAATACCTGTACTTTTTTAATATTGAGTAACTACATCCCACTATCAATCAGTAGTGACAAATTATAAGGTAGTTATTTCTGTCCAACCACTTACCTGGGGTTTGAGGAATTTAAAGTCCCATCAAAAACACCTCCTCCCGGCTGGTAAATGAATAATTTCGCCCTCCGGTCACTTTCACCAATAAAAATAGTTCCATCAGTTCCCTTCACCATATAATCGAACTGGTAAGGTCTTTTGGCATAATAAGGACTGCGATCTACGCCCAAAACACCAAATTCTGTAAAGCCATTTTGCTTGTTGCTCGTATCAAAACTGTACATTTTACAAACATCTTCCCATTCTCCGCAAATCATATAAACGGCTTCATCATTGCCTAATGCCATGGCTCTCACCCTTCTTCCCCACCTTGGTTTCCCCAAATTCAGGATTTTATTTTTGCTAATATCCAATTGAAAAATAAAGCCATCACTAGTGCCACCATAAATTAGAGAATCCTTTTTCACCATCTGGTCAATTACCGGAAATCCATTGTAATTCCAGGCTTCCCAGTATTCTCCGGGAATTCTTAAATTAAGCTGGCTGATAGTAGCCTTTTCAGGATTGAAAACTGTAATTAAGCCATCATCACCAGAAGAATATACTTTTCCGTCTTTGCCTACAACCAATGATCTGGGAACACTTCTCAAATACCTTTCAGGTCCGGCATAAGACAATTTTTCTAACCAGGCACCGTGATCTTTCAGTTTTTTAGACGCCAGGTCCAATTCAAAAAAGTGAGCATCGGGATAAGTTATCCCATAAATTTTCCCATTTTCACCATCAGCCACCATGCAATAAATGGAATTTTTGGGAACGGGAATTCCCAAGTCCGTTACCTTAGCCTGATCTTCATTCAGGTAGGCTTCCCCATCTCCTTTTTCAGGATCATAAACATATATATGACCACCAGCATAATCCTTATATTTATTTTGAATGTCTTTCCACAACTGATCTTCTATGGTTCTTCTGCCACCGGGAATATCCTTGGTTAAATGTAATTTCTTTAATTCATTTTTTCCCGTGCCAATGTAAACCAATCCATCCGGACCTTCCACTATGCTGTGGAACACCCCTTCTTCACTGGCAATTTTTCCCAATGGCAACACTTTGTTTACCCTTTGGTCAAATGCGATTAAATAGGATTGTTTTCCGGTAGTTGCTCCATAAATTCTTCCATTAGAATGCCCTAATAAAGCGGCTATTGGCGAATTGTCAGCTTCTATTTCATTGGCAGCCGGGTAGCCCAAATCCCGGTAATCCAGCCGATGTGCCATAAAATTTGGGTTCACCCACTTTTGGGCAAAAACCGCTACAGAAGATAATGTAGAGATAATGATTATGGAAAATATTAATCTATATATTGAGTTTGTCATTTTTGCAATTTTTTAATGGACTTCAAATTGTTTTTTAGCCAATTGGGAAATTGCGTTACAAACGCAATTCTCGGACATCCTCGTTCGGAAACAAGGATGATAGCCTGTTCCTTCAAATTTATTTCTCATTTTTCGGATCCCAGGAAACCAGCCCCATGCTGAATGGATATCGTCTGGCTACTTTACCCACTTGTTTTTTCGGGTCTTTTTCTTCAATTGCCCCAACAAAATAAATCTTTCCATCTTTTTGCCCGGTGCAGGCGCCTCCAAGTCCCAAAACCATATTGCCTTCTGTGGTTTTCATCAAACCAAGGTTTTCCCTTTTTCCGGTTTCAGGATCATAGGTAATTAATGCTGAAACAGGTGGAAAATATCCTCCGGCAAGTTTGGCGGTGAACTTCTCCTCATCGTGTACATCCCAGGAATTTCCCACATAATCGAATGAACCCGAAGCAGTTGGTGCATAATACAGTTTATGTTCTTTGCTCATGGTAAGCGTAAGTGTAGCGAAGGGAATTTGTCTTGGGTCAGCTTCTTCCCAATATTGGGGAGCGCAAAGTTTGGTCAGGTAGGTAATTTCTCCTTCATCTCCTTTATGCGGATCGTATTTGAATAAAGTTGAACTACCTCCCATGATGCCATAAGCCACTTTATCTACGGGATCCCATTCAATTACCCTCCAGATCACTTTTCTGTCAATCATTGGTTTGGACATTGTTCTGGGTAATACCCGAAGGTCATATTTCAGTCGGATATTTGGATAATCAATTACTTCATTTTTTTGCACATCATATTTCCAAATCTGACCAACCGGAAAAGAACCGTAAACATTGCCTTCATCATCAGCAAAAATAGTTCGGCATATATCCCAGTCATCTACCCTGCCCAAATCATAAGTCTCCTTTTGGGCGATGTCATGTTTGTATAAATGTCCATCCTCTGCCAGTCCATACAGACACATATATTTAGGGTCCATAATCATCCCCAATAAACCAAAGTGGCGGTTGATTCTGCCAAGCGCTTCCACCTTATCTTTCTTCACATCATATTTGTACCAAAATGGTCCTAAGTAACTACTGGGGTCAATACTTTCCGGTCCTGTATCTTCATTTAAGCCGGCAAAATAGATATTTCCCTCATTGTCTTCACCCATTCTCACGTGAATTTTTCCCTGTGTATTAATCCCTTTTCCTCTTTCTTCATGCAGCACTGTTAAGTCTACAATATGGCGCATGGTTTCAGTTTCCGGATCGAATTCATAAAAGTGAGCCGCTTCGGCATGAGTGCATAACCCAATATAAATTTTCCCACTTTTTGCCCCGTAAACCGCACTCCACATACTGTCCTCATTGTATCCTCCTACAAAAGGATAATGTTTCATGGTAGCAATTTTTTCCTTAGCATTCTCCTGCGCACTAGACAATATGGTGCATAGGGAAAAAATGATTATTAGTAATCTCTTTTTCATTTCAAATTTAGTATTTAGATGAATTATTTTATGGACAACTCTTGAAGAGTTAATTCAAGTTATATTTCCTTCCTAGGGTTACTCGTAAGAGAAACCTGCGTTAAGGCACCCTTTCTCGGTACTAGCACGCGGGGTCGTTTGCAACAGACCCCGCTGGGACTGGATTACAAGATGTGTCCAACCCTTAGCGCATAAATGCCGACCCTGCTGCGACTTCCAATTTTTATCTCAATTATTCCCCTGCCATATTGTCAATCTCAATCGCCTTCAAATCTGTGAGCAGCATAGGAGCATCATAGCAGGGAAGTTTGTATATAACTTTATCCCCATTTTTTTCAATCAGACCTGGGCCAATTTGCTGCACTTTACCCGATATTACATTCACCAACACAGGCTGTTTTATTTCCGGATTGACAGTAATTTTTATTTCATGAAAAGTATCGTTATCTGCAGGAATGGAAGCATCAGTCCAGTAGGCAATTACAGGCAAACTTTCAGCATTTTTCCAGTTAAAAATGGAAACACTGCTATCACTGGCTACCTCTAAATTGTTTTCATTGCTTAAGGTCAATTCGTGATTGAATACCGATGTAAGATGTTGATAAGCGAAATAAGCCGGTTTTGGACGAACCACAGAAAAATCTTCTTCATTAATTTTCAAAATCCCTTTGGTGTTTAGTCCTTTTCGGGTGGTATCATTATACACAAATTCCGATAGCAGGAAAAGACTGAAAGGAATTCCCCTACCCAAATGAGCCAGTGCCCGTCTACTGTTCCATTTCGCTTGTGAAGCTTCTGTCCAGGGATATTTTGACAATGCGCCTGTGGAACCCAAGGAAGAAGGACATCCCGTTTCCCCCTGCCAAAATTCAATTTTATCACTGTATTTTTGGGTGGTATTTACCAATCTTTTTACTGCATTAAAATTTCCATCAGGATTTCGGGGATAGCCATGAAAAGAAACGACATCTACCAAATCCACTTTTCCCCTTTCTTTCAGGTAATCAAAAAATCCGCCTACGAATTCCACTCTGCCAACTCCGGCAATGGAAAGTGCGATAATTTTAGCATCTGGTTGTGCTGCCCGAATGGCATCAGCTGATTTTTCAAACATTTTGGCATATAACAATTCCCCATGCCCCATAGCTCTATTGAAACGGTGATCGGCTTCATTCCAAACTTCCCACTCATTTACCCTATCCTTGAAATGGTTGACCAAAGTTGTGCTGTAATTGGCATAAGCATCAAGCGCTTCATCGGAAGTAATTAATCCCTGGCTTAAACTCACCCCGCCACTTCCCGGGTAAATGGGATTCCCATAACTGATCTGAATCCAGGGTTGAACTCCTCTTGATATCGCATCATCCACAATATGATCCAGCCAGGCAAAATCATAGACTCCTCTCTCCTTTTCTGTTTTCGCCCAGCCACTCTGCAGCCTGATCTTTTTTGCAGCTAACGTTCCGAGATATTCCTTGTAAGCATCATAACTGCATAAATCACGATCCAAAACCTCACCCCCAATCCATAAATCCGAACCCTCAATGTCTTTGGCTTTTTTTACTTTAACTTTACCTATATCTTTTAAAGCAGGAACTTCTTCAGTGCAGGCTAAATGGGCAATACAAAAAAGTAAAATGTATAACTTATTCCTCATTTTCATAGTTTTGTTTTAAGTGGGAAAAATCATGCGATAAAGCAGGGATGATTTATAGCAGCCACTTTTATTAGTTTAGATGAAAGCAAAATAAGGGAATGGAAAACAGGAATACACAAAGTCAGTTTGCAATAATCAACACTATATTTGCTTCATGATGACTTTATAATAATTTTAAGTGTATATAATACTTAAAATAACTTCGTGTTTGGGTAGAATTGATACACGAAGTGGAACTTCGGTACTTATGAGACAAATTCTTTGCGATAGTCTCTGGGGGATTTTCCAAAATATTTCTGGAATTGCCTGTTAAAGTAAGTCAGATTCTTATAACCCGACTCAAAACCTATTTGAGTGATTGAATAAGTGGGATCCATTAATAATCTTTTGGCATAGTTCAGCCTGATTTCATTTACAAAAAGACTATATGTTTTCCCTGTTTTCAATTTAAAAAACCTGCAAAAAGCAGTTTTATTCATACAGGCTTCCTTGGCGGCATCTTCTAAGGATAAATCGGTAGTGAAATTGTTGAAAATATAATTATAAATAATATTGATGCGGTCATTTTTATTAGGACCAAAGGACTCCACAAAACCCGGACTGGCCAACAATCTGATTTCTTTAGATTCAGCAATTATATTGAGTATTTCCAATAAGGACAGTAAACGGTAGTTAGGTTTGTAAGATTTCATCCTTTCCAGAATAAGGGCTATTTGTTCTCTTGTTTTTCCTGTAATGGCCAAACCCCTTTTTGCCAAATTCAAAAACTGATTGACCTCCTGTAGTTCAGGTTTATTGAAAAAATCATGTCCCATGAAATCTTTTTCAAAATGGAAATTTATCACTTCACATTCAAGATCAGCATTCCCTTCAAAGTATGACGCACTATTTTTCCATACATGTGGTAGGTTAGGACCAATTAAAGCCATGTCTCCATCCGTGAAGGGTTCAACATTATCCCCAATAAATCGAGTTCCTTCCCCCTTAACTATATAATTTAGTTCTAAATCACTATGATAATGATATTTACTGTATAAATGTGATTTTTTAGCTTCGGTAAAATCAAAGGATTGTTTAATATTTCGGGTATTTCTTTCAAGAAAAACAGCTTTCATATAGGTAAAATTAGTCTTTTTAATTTAAAAAAATGATCCATGGAAGAACTAGATCTATTTCCATGGAAATGATTACCTTAAGCTATCTTTTTAAAATAAATCTTTTAAAGATTTATTAAATCTATTTTATTCATCATAGTATGCCGTTGCTTATTATTTCAAATCATATTCAATGATATAAAATCCTTCTTCGGGAACTGTTGGTTTAAAAGCTTCCAGTTCCACACTTCCTCTTTCACCCTCTATTTCAATATTGTTGTATTGCTTTTCGGCAATGGTTTTTCCATCTTTTGTCTTTACAATTACTGTAAGAGAGGCACTTTTTTTATCTCCCCAATGAATGACAATAGGTTTAATTTCATCTTCAGGACCATAAACCAAATCTACATTAGCACTGCCACCAATATTTTTCTGGAAAACCATTTTGTTTGTCCAATAAGCCAATTTAGCGTGTCCCTGATAATCAATAAGTGGTTTTTTATAAGTCACACTATTGGCTCCGCCATGCAAACAACACCAGGAAAATCCGTCATAACCCAGCCATCTTTGTTTTTTCATGGACTCCCAGGCACTGAAAGCCTGCCATGCCTGACTCTCCTTCCATTCGTCCAAATTCAGTTTTCTGCCAATAGTTCCTTCATCGTATTCCCATTCGTAAGAATGTAGTTTATACCAGGGTTTACCTTTTACCAGATTCCAGTTGGGCTGTCCCATCGATTCCTCGTGTTCAAAGTTAAAATATGCCCTTTCTTTACTTTCCAGAAAACTTTTGAAATAATCATTAGGCCATTTTCTGAGATTAGTCCAGTTGGCCTTATAACCTGTAATACCATCCTGATTCCCTCTTGTAACCATAGGACCTGTCCAGGCTGGTGAAGGGGTAATTGAATTTCCTTGCTGATCTATAGTCCCTTCATCATTTCCAAAATGCAGATGTTTGATATATGAATTCAAAGAAATTAATCGGCTCGGATCAAGTGGATATATTGTATTGTGTACTTTTTCACAGAAAATATTAGACTCTTGTAAATCTATTCTCTTAAAACTTTGGGTATGATTAGCTGCTTCCCAAATCACAATACTTGGATGGTTATAAACCTGTTTCATGTATTTGGGATAACCTTCAAAATCAATCTGTCCCCAGCCTTTGCCGGTTCTTACCCACGAAGGCGTTCCCCAAGCCATCATCATCCCCAACTGATCTGCCATCTCACAAAGTCTCGGATCATTGATGTTAGAAGAAGGAAATTCATAGCCATGCACATGCACCCTCAAAAAGTTGCCATTCATTTTCTTTATCATCAGAATTTCTTTGGCCAGCCATTCTGCAGGAGCACATCTTACCCACTTCAGCATATTTTCCTCAGGACCTCTGAATCCCATAATCTGAGCGCCATTGAGCATTGAAGTTTTCCCATTTAGCCGGAAACTTCCCCCTACCTGACTTATGGTTCTGATTCCTGTAGTAACCACATAATCATCCACTGGTTTCCCTTCCGAATTTTTCAGTACAACATGAATTTTGTATAAAGTCGGATTATCACTTGTCCATGGAATTGGGTTGGTAATCGTGATGTCCTTTTCAAATTCTACCAGACCGTTGCCCACCACAATTGGAAATTCATCGGTAGCAACCGGATTTGCCGCTTCAGTTGGAAACCAGGGATAAACCTTTATTTCAGCATTTCCCCTGAAAGAAACCCAATGCTGATTATTGATATTTACTTTAGCATGAAGTACCGCTTTTGTAGCATCAAGTGATTTAGTATACATCAGCACTTCTTCAATTTGTGTATCTGCTACTAAATCCAAAGACATTCTTCCGGCAAACCAACCCACATTCATATCCAGAGAAGAGTGAGGCATAATTTCCGCCACCCCTTCTTTGATATAAAAACTTCTGACCTTTATCGCCAGTTGGTTTTCCTCATCCTTTTTAAGAAAATTAGAGATATCTAACCTGATAGGATGCTTGTTATTAACAACCGCTACCACTTCTCCATTCACCCAGATTTCTCCTCCCGGATCAAGGGTTTCTATATTTAAAAATGCCTTGGTAAATTTCCCAACCGTAATATTTTTCCTGAGATAAAGATCTTCCAAAGTATGTCTCTCACTTCCATGGACAATCGGTAATTTATCCGATTGCCATAAAGAATCTTCATAGACAGCTTTTTGCCAGTCAGCAATATTGGGTTTGATTTCAAAATTTTCATCCAGGAAAGTTTCTACTGTGTACGGATAAGTTTCTCTTCCGGTAAGATGATAACCTACTCCCCAGATATCATCTATTTGTAATCTCTTTTTGCCTTTTATGGTAAATGTATTCACAAAAGGAATACTGGTAAATCCTGTCGCATAGCCAACTCCTTCTGTAACTACTCGTTGCATGGGTATATAATCAGCTATTTTTTCATCATTTACATAAAGATTATACCTTACTAAATCCTGTCCTCTTTTAAAAGCAGCAAAATCCAATTCCAGTTTAAAATTGTACCACTCATTGGCCTTATAACTTCCGGTTTCTACTTTTTCATTATTGGCAGTGTAATAGAAGAATTTTCCAGAGGCTCCGAAACCTAAAGTAGTGGCTTTCACAATTTCCTTATCGGAAAATTCAAATACAATTTCCTCATTATTGCTCACTGGTTTTACTTTCCAGCGAAAAGTAGATCTCCAGCTTTGGGAAGGAAATTCAAACTTCAGTTTTTTATCCACATTGAAATTTAAAACTCCCTTTTCAATGGATAAACCTGTTTTCCCAGCCCATTTATTCAATTCAACGGTTCTCTCCTCTGCCTGTCCTTCTTTGTAACCCAGCCATTTCCAATTTTCCAGGGGAATTCGTTTTCTTACTTCCGGCAAAGGCTGCGGTTTGATTTTGCTTAAGGCATTTTCCACTTCACTATCTTCTACCACTTTGGTATTAAATTCCTGATCTTTGAAAAACCGGCTGGCATAATCGGCATAATGTTTCAGGTATTCTACTCTTTGTTCTACACTCAGATATTCGGTCTCCCCTTTAAAATCAGTTTCCCCATTTGCTTTCGGATCATTGGTGAAATACCTTAATTCAAAAGTTTTTGATGAAGTTTGTGCACTTAAATTAAAAGAGATGAGTATCCCGATAAAACTGAATACTATCAGTTTTAGGAAATTGCTATTTTTCATTTGTTATAGAATTTGAAGAAATACGCCTTCTGTATAAAAGACATTTGAAATTGCATTTAATTAATTATTTATCATCCTCAGTCAATGGCTTAAGTATAAAGCGAAGCGATTACTTGAGCCTTTAAATAAAGGAAAGTTTGCAACTTTCCGCCATGTACAAAGAAGGGCACAAGCGGACGCTTGCGCCAGTTATTAGCCAGTTAGGAATTTCCATCAGGTATTCACAATCTGGCTAATATCAATCATATACATTTGCCTACCGTTTCCGCCATGAGTGGAATCAAAAATTACTTTTTTACCATCAGGCGTGTATCTTGGATGCAAATCACATCTCCATTCATCCTGATAGGCTTTTGGTGAATGAAATTTTCCCAGAATCACTGTTTTTCCTGTAGGAATATGGTACAGATAAAGCGTTTGCAACCGCTCATTTCCCTGTGGATAAGTATCATTCAATAACCACTCATTGTTGGTATTGGGGATATAAGTCTGATGACCATTTTGAGTCATATCTCCTTTTCCAACCCAGGAAACTTCTTCTGTTTTATCTTTAAATAAATAGAATCCGTTTTTGTCTTTGTATTTCGTCCAGGCTAAAACATGTTCAGGGTCTCTCCAGATAAAATGAGAAGTTTTCCCAGATTTATCCAGCTCGTATAAATCTGTACCATCACAATTTACGGTAAACATTCTGGTGACATATTTTCCCCTCACAAATTTTACATTACATAATGGATCTGCGCGCATTTCAGGAGTTAGAGGGAAATCTCTGTATCGGTTTAAAAAGATCATCCTGTCACCAGTTGGCCCTACCAACAAATGATTGAAATAGTGCCATTTTTTCTCAATGTTTACCCCGTTATGAGGAATTTTGGAAATCTGGTTCAAAGTCACAATTAACTCGGCTTTTCCAGTATCCAAATCCATACGGTGAATACCACTTTCTTTGGGAGCTTCCTGATCGTAATATTGATCTTTTCCGCCAACATAGCCATAGCCTACCCGCATGTTGTCAATTCGGGCAAAATCACTACAAACGGCAAACTTCCCCTGAGGATCGAGAGCGTAAACAGCTCTGGGAAATACTTTTTGCTTTTTGGTTTTAATATCATAAATAATACTGACGAATTTTTCCCCTTTCCGCGAATTCCAGATCACTTCCGAATCCGACCCGGGTCTCCATTGCAGCATACAACCCTGTTGCCAACCCCAGGCTGTTGTCTCTCCGAAAGAAATCCATTTATCATTGTCTTCCATATCCACCATCCCAATAATGAGTTTGTCATCTTTTTTAGGAGGCCTTGATTCAAAATCTACTTCCATTCCTAATACATACCTTCCTGTAGGGTCAGTTTGCCATTTATCGTAATAGCCAAACCAGTGGTGATTTGGGCTATTTGTTATAGCTCTCACTGAAGGATAGTTATCTTCTGATAAAGAAGATTGAGCAGCAAAAGAAGAAAAACCAGATATGATGGTAATTCCCGTTCCTGTAATAAAAGTGTTTTTAAGAAATTTTCGCCTGTTCTGGTTTTTCATTTTCAATTTGTAGAAAGATTTCGGTAATAGTTTATGCTCCTTTCAATTTTAAAACTATGATCGGAGAAGTATTTTCTAAAATTAGGAAGGAATCCACTAAATTTACCCTGAAACACTCAGAAACGGTTTTTTAACGGTTAGTTAACCTGAAAAATTCTTGAATAAAAAGTATTATATCCCTTTTTTGCATTAATGGCCCCAAAAAAAGAAATAGCAGAACACCTTTCAAAAATCCTCAAAAGCAAAAGCTTTGAAAAAGCTAAATCAAGCCAGGAATTACTAAAATACCTCGTAGAAGCCAGCCTTGAAGGGAAAGACTTGAAGGAATACACTATCGGAATTGATGTATTTAATAAGAAATATAAGGATGGAGTTAATGACTCAAAGGTCAGGGTTGCCGTTTATAATTTAAGGCAGAAATTAAATCAATTTTATAAAAATGAAGGATTAAATTCCGACTTAAAATTTGTAATACCCAAAGGACAATACCTGGTTAATTTTAAAACAGTTGAACCTCCAAACCAACAAGCAAAATTCATTTTTAGCAGAAAACAGAGGTTTACTTTTACAATTTTGTTTTTCCTAGTCTTAGCTATTGCTTTGATTCCGGTTTACCTGTCAAAGGATAAGCACATAAATAATTCATATTTTTGGAATGCTTATTTTGAAGACGAAAAAAGTACTATTGTTTATCTTGGTGATCATTTCGTATTTGAAGGACCCTTAATTACCAATAGAGGTGGGATTATTAGAGATTACCAAATAAATTCAGAAGATGAACTCGATAGATATTTTCAAGATCACCCGGAAAAATTAGAACAAATTAATAAGGTAAATTATACTTATTTGACCAAGCAAAGCCCTATTTGCCTTTTAGAACTTTCAAAATTGTTTTTTGCAAACAATAAAGAATTAGAATTAAAGCTGGCTTCACAAATTAATCTTGCTGATTTAAGTAACCGGAATTTGGTTTTTATTGGATCTTATAAAACCTTGGGAATGTTTAAAAATGTATTTTACGATATCAATCCAAATTATCAGGTGTCTAACCGAGAATTGAAATACCTTAATAGACTGACAAAAAAATGGTCTACTCTAAATTTTGTCTCTCAACAAGAAAAAACAGTAGATTATGCCATTGTTTCGCAAATAAAAGGACCTAATAATAATATAATAACTTTTTTCCTTTCCAATCATGATATTGGAAATATTGCTACCGTTAGGCATTATATCCATAATTTAAAAGAAGAGGCTAAAGGAGAACCATTCTATTTTACAAATCTATACAAAGTAAGAGGTTTAGAACGAACCGCTTTGAGTCTTGATCTAATACAATCTGATACCCTTATAGTAGATTTAAATTCAGCTGTGTGGCCAGAGTAATGGACAAAAGAAAATCTCATGAGAATTTAAAGCTACTTTTATACCTGAAGCCCAACTGACTTATAGAAAACTAAAAAAATAAAACCTTTTTAGTATTACTTTAGTTTATAATAGTAATACTATTTAAAATAATATTTTTTTTTATATAGGTAAAAATGGTGGCCACTTTACAATTACAAATGAATCAAAATCTTTTCTTGAGGGACCCTCAGGAGACAGATTTAGGTAGGAAAATTATAAGGCAAAGTGTAATAATGATAGACCAAATAGGTTTTGAGGGATTTACTTTTAAAAAACTGGCAAAAGAAATTTCATCAACAGAAGCATCTGTCTATCGATATTTTGAGAATAAACACAAATTACTGGTTTATCTTATTGCCTGGTATTGGAATTGGCTTGAATATAAAATTGATTACAATACCAACAATATAGACGATCCATTTAAAAAACTGGACATTGCTCTCAAATTACTGACAGAAAAGAAAAAGAAAGACCCTCTGTTCCCAGATATTGACGAAGAGGCCTTGTCAAGAATCGTAATTTCCGAATCTGATAAAACTTATCTTACAAAACAGGTAGATGAGGATAATCAGGTAGGATTGTTTCGAGGATTTAAATCTCTGTGTAAAAAAGTGGCAGATATCATTAAGGAGATAAATCCTGAATTTAATTATCCACATGCTTTGGTTAGTACAGTTTTGCAAGCGGCTAATCAACAAATATTCTACTCCATGCATTTACCTTCGCTTACAGAACTAAATGCGAAGCAGAAAAAACTAGATGAACAAAACTTCGAATTTTTGAGGACCATCGTTATAAAAGCGATTACTTGAAGATTTTTTTTAACCTTAAATGATAGTATTACTATCATTTAATGAAGTAAAGTTATTTATAACAAAATAGATACTTTGTTAAACCCCGTGGAAATGAAAATTCATAACCCGTAAATAACTGGTAATTAATCAACTATAATATTTTTTAGAGATCTTTTTCTAAAAAATTTAAAGGACTAGTGTCATGTCAAGCCTTACATTACGAGTAAAGCGAGTAAAGATTTTGTGGTAGGTCGAGGCGCAAAAAGCGAGGATAGCCATAGCTATGCGAGTCTTTTTGCAACGAAGAGATTCCGCAAAATACTCTCGGATTACGGTAAGTTTAAGGTTGACTTGACACTAGTGGGAAACACGTGAAATACATCAGATGAGTAATGCTTAAAAACGTGTGCCATGAGGACGATTCTAGATGTTTGCAAAATTGTCCGGTTATGCCGGGCTCTTTTGTATTCTAAACAAGCACAAAAAAAACAATTTTTAGTATGTCAATTAAAATTCACAACTACATATGAGACATTTAATCACTTTTTATTTTTTCATTTTTATGGCCTGTAATACCACGAAATATGAATTAGCAAATACCGAAAATATAGAACAAAACCCTATCGGCAATGAAGAATTAAATGAGTTGTTTATTGAAGATCAATTGGATAGGGAAACTAATGATATTGACTGGAATGTTGTATCGTTTAGGGATAGTTTAAGAGAAAAAAGATTGTTTGAACTTTTGGAAACGAATAAAATATATACTGCTAAGGATTACAGAAATGCTGCTATCATATTTTCACATGGAAAAGATACGCTCTCTTCAAAAATGGCAATTCTCATGATGCAGAAGGCCATTAAGCTTGATCCTACCATGAATAAATCAATTTTAGCAAAAGCCATAGACAAAGATTTAATGAAGCGGGATAAACCACAGATTTATGGTACTCAAAAAATATTGGATGGTCAGAATAACTGGAAGTTATATATGATAGACACTACACAGGTAACTGATGAAGATAGACAAAATTATGACCTTAAATCATTGGATGAAATTAGAAAAGAAATAAAAAAATTAAATGCTAATCAGAATTAAAAGATATCATAAGGTTACTATTCCTGCAAGAATCTTTCTCAACTAAACCATTCAAGCTAATAGATGGCTATGATGGAACTTTAACGTGCAGGAATAATAATTAATTTTACTGCATCTAAGACTAAGACTATCAGATGCAATAAAAAAGGGCTCAGATAGCACCTGGACTCTTAAGATAATTTTGTAACTTTTAAATCACTTCTGTAAGTTAAAAATATTATCCCCCAAAAACAAAAGATCACACCCTCATTTGGATGCAGTCTCTTTATCTGAAGTTTATCGATCAATTGCTAGCAATATCTTATAAAACTAAACAGGTTAGCAACAAATTGATTAACATATAGTAGCTTAAACATAGGAATAATATTACAATCTCAAGACTTAACCAACCTGCAAATTTTAAGGCTAGTTTTTGGTTTTGATAATCTTATATTCACTTTTCACTCTACAAGAGTGCGGCACGAGCCAAGCAAATCCTTCACAAGCATTTTCTTTTTTAGCGTCCATTTTGTTGAATTCATCTACCTGAGCAGAGTTGTAATTGGTAAAATCGTGCAGGAAACGCGATCAGACTACTAAATAAGCCCTACACCAATTTTTACAAGTATCCCGTGCTTACTCGTAGATGGAAAGGAAAATTATATCATAGGCTTTTAGAAAAGTAGGTTTCCAAATTTTCTTTTACTAAAATCTTAGGTGTTTCCAAAAGGGCTTTAACTTATTTTGTAAGCTCAAGGGAATTAGCAAAAACAATCCCACTATAGACAATGAAGAGGGTCTGAAAGTAATAATATCTACTTCCATATTTTAATAAAACCAAAATAGTTTCAAAAAATGAAACTATTTATTAATTTTAAACGTGAGAATAATAGCAAAAAGCACATTGGTTAAATTTTGGGAGAAACATCCCGCAGCCAAATCACCCTTGGAAGAGTGGTATAACTATGTAAAAAGGGCAAATTGGAAAAATCTCAATGATATCACTGAGAGTATTTCCAATTCCAGGAGTATTAACGAAGGTAGAGTGATATTTAAAATAGGAGGGAACAATTATAGGTTAATTGTAGAAATCAAATTTGCGATTTCAGCAGTTTATATTGTTTTTGTGGGCACTCATGCTGAGTACGACAAAATTGATCCCAAAACAGTTTTTAAAGTTAATTAAGAAGGAGAATGATGAATGTAAAACCAATAAGGACAAACTCAGATTTAGAGGCAGCCCTTCATCGAATTAGCCAATTACTTGATGCCAGGGAAGGAACACCTGAATTTGATGAACTAGAAGTCATCAGTATCTTGGTGGAAGATTTCGAAAACCGGAAATATGAAATTTCTGAGGTCTCTCCCCAGAGAATCCTCAAATTTTTAATGGAACAAAACAACCTGAACCAAAAAGACCTAATTCCATATATTGGAAGTAAAACGGGTGTGAGCGAAGTAATCAATGAAAAAAGGCCTATTTCATTGAAAGCTGCCATAAAACTATCAAAAAGGTTTAAAGTTTCTATTGATGTTTTTGTTGATGAGAAAATTTATGCCTAAAGTAAAAAGTATGTGTTGTTTTCAATCTGAATCTTAAAGATTCATATTGTTTTATAT
This sequence comes from Flexithrix dorotheae DSM 6795, assembly GCF_000379765.1. GTDB lineage: Bacteria > Bacteroidota > Bacteroidia > Cytophagales > Flammeovirgaceae > Flexithrix > Flexithrix dorotheae. The sequence continues at coordinate 761 of NZ_KB903463.1, read as the reverse complement.
CCATTTTATTCCCCATTAGGAAAGTTACTTTCGATTTATAATACTGAAATTATTGGGATAAAAAATATTTTTACTTGTGCAAGGAATTACGCTTTTGATTTTAACAACAAATTGCTAACCTGGCAAATAATTTCCTATTTAGGAAATTATTTTGCTATACTTTTAGTAATATGTACATAGTAGAAAAGAGCAATAACAGGAAATATCCAGTTCGAATAGAATCTTATTCAAAATGGGGCAAAAAGGATTCTAAAAGATTTGGGTTTGATTGGTCTAAAGAGGAGAATATTTTCAAGTTAATTCTGAAAGAGGATATAAATACTACTCTAGGATTAATGTCCCTGAAAGAATTTGACCAGGAATATAGGATATCAATTGAACTATTGGAATCTTCAAAGGAGAATCAGAGCTTCTTCCAATAAGCAGGAAACTGACCATCAGGAATTGGAAATTAGAAGACATGCCAGTGGGTTGAAAATGGAAATTACCACCGTGGTAAAGGTGAAAGTGTCTTCCAGAAAAGGACCAGTGGAAAGAAGAATTCAGGAAGTCTCTGATCAACTCAAAAGTGGGAACACCCTAATGGTTACTGAAATTAGCCGCTTAGGCAGAAGTGCCTCAGAGATCATACAGTTCATCAACCAGATTTTAAATAATGGAATTCGACTGATTGTCATCAAGCAAAAATTGGATATTAGCAGTCATGACATGCAATCTAAAATACTGGTGACGCTATTTTCCTTGCTTGCTGATTTAGAAAG
>NZ_KB903462.1 GCF_000379765.1 Flexithrix dorotheae DSM 6795 | reverse complement strand
CAAGGCCATATACTGATTGACAGTATTGCGGCTGATACCCAGGGTTTTTCCGATTTTACGGTTACTCAACCCATCTAAATGTAGCGTAATAATTTGTTTTAAATCCATAGGATCAAGTTTATTTGCCATATCACTGTCTTTTTTTTCAGCGATATAACACATTATACCTGATCTTTTAAAGTGGCACAGTTTAATCCGAAACCGATGGCACAACTTAATCCGAAAATGGCACAGTTTGAACCGAAATTACTGGCACGGTTCACTCCGTTTTTACTGGCACTGTTTAATCCGGTTTATCCACCTGCCCTCATTTATGTATACCTGAAGCTTGTTATATCTTTCAGCCAGATAATGCATGGCTTTGCCTATAGTGGATTTGGGTAACACTTTGGGATATTCTTCTACGATCCATTGTCCTAATCGCTCCATTATAGGCTGGGATTTTTCTTCTCGTAACTGCTGTCTTTGCTCAGCAGTGAGTTTTCGGTCTCGAGCTTCTTGTTCCACCGCATACAATTGTTGGAATAAGAGCATAGCATAGCCTGCTCTGGAAGGATCATTATCCAGTGCTTTTTCAAAATACCTGCGAGCATGGGCCATACAGCCTACCAGTACAATGTTGAGGCCTTCTTTTTTGAGTAATTCCTCATAAACCTGATAGCCATCAGTCTGCAAATAGCCTTCATAATTTTTCAGGATACCGGATGGACCTTCCCTGGAACGTCCTTTTTGGTAGTCAAACAATACCAAACGCTGTTCAGGAGCGTAATACACCCAATGGTAGCCCCTATGCGTTTTCCCTTTTTTATTTTTATCCAGTACTTGGATCGTTGTTTCGTCTGCCTGTAAATAATTGGTTTGAAGCGCTTCAAACTTTAAGGTTTCAAATACCGGTTCGAGTACATCACAGGCAGGGATTAACCAGTAACTCAGGGTACTGATCGGTATTTTCATACCCATCTGCATCAACCTGACCTGTTGTCGGTGAAAAGGCAGATGATGGCAGAATTTATCCACCAGAATTTGGGCGATTAAACCTGGACCTGGAATGCCTTTTTCAATCGGACGAGCTGGTAAAGCTGCGATATGAAAGGTTTCTGTTTGACTCACATAACGGGGTCTGATGTAACGCAGCACAATCAATTTAGCCGGGATCATTTCCAGTTGTTCAGTGACTTCTTCACCCACTTTGCGCATCTGGCTGGTATCCACATCGGGTTTCAGTACGATTTCTTTTCGGGGTAAATTGGCTGGAAGAGGCTGGCGACCCACATGCCTGGACGGCTGAGTGCCTTTTACCGCTCTTTGGTAAGAAATGGTTTGTTTTACCTTAGCCGGATCTTCTGCCGGCACATTGTCATCCAATGCCAAAGTAAGCTGCTGATCATTGGTCTGACTGGCCACAAAGCGTTCCCGTTTACTGCCAAACAACATGTGCTTCAATTCAGAAAGCTCTGACCTGAGGTTGGCTACCTGCTCAAGCAGTTGTTGCCGTTCGGCTAATAAAGCCTGTTTAGCCTGCTTTTCTGCTAATAATTGAGCGGTGAGTTCCTGTGTTGACATGCCTCTAAATACCCTTCAATGAGCAATTAGACAACTTATTCCCCTTTTATTTTTAGGATGATCCAAACCTTTTTCTACGTCTGGTGACCTGAACTTCAAGCCCCTCAATTAACAAACAAAATTCACTGTAACTCAAATGAATGGATGCACCCTGACCTTTAGGAAGATGGAAAGTACCGGATTCCAGGCGTTTATAATATAGCATGAAGCCGGTGGGTTCCCAAACCAGTATCTTTAACCTGTCCAGGCGTTTGCCCAGAAAAATAAAAGCATCTCCCGAAGTGAGTGCCCCACCCATATAATTGGTCACCAGGCCACTTAACCCATCAAATCCTTTGCGCATATCGGCAGGCTGGTCACACACAAAAAAGCGCTGCTGACCATTCAGACCGAACATCCTTTCAAGACTTGCTGTAGATAATTTACCGATACCGGTTGGCCAAAGCGAATAATAATCCCATTGGGTAAAATAATTTCCAAAGGACTAGTTGCCGGTTTTTCATAAGTAACAGGAATAAACTTGGCCTGATCTGAAACAGGAGATTTCAATTTGCGATACCGTACCGACCAGTAAGCCAATACATGAACCGGAATATTATGGACTTTACCATACTCCTTCTGGGTAAGCCCACTAGAATGCCAGGCTTCTATGATAGGAAACATCTCTGCTGAATTACGAATCTTTTGCATCTTTCTTTTTGCCCACTAAATAAACCCCTTCCTCCCAAAATCAAAAGGCTACTTCGTTAGATGGATACAATAGTCGTACCCAAAATTGGACTTTGAGCAACTGCCCATCTTCCCATTCTAGTGCCGCCCCAGGCGTATGCCTGATCTTGGGCTTTCTGACATATTCCTCCAAAATTTCCAATAACTTTATGTTAATTAAAAAAGCTGGCTATTTCGGAGGGTCCGAAATTACTGGCACGGTTCACTCCGTTTTTAATGGTATTGTTTAATCTGGTTTATTCAGTGTAACCATTGATAATCAAAAATTTATGTAAACTTTTCCTTTTTAAATTAATATTATTATTATTACCTTCTTTTTTATAATTTTTTTCTTTCAATGACTAGTAAAACAAATGTAAAAGCATTTATTTCATATGCTCATAAGGATAGAAAATACTTTAAAGCACTAGTTGAAGGGTTAAAGGTCCATTCAAAAAATTCTATCCATTTTAATTGGGAAATATGGGATGATAGAGAAATAGTTTTAGGGGAAGAATGGGATGAACAAATCCAGCAAGAGGTTAAAAAGTGTGATTTTGCAGTTTTATTAATATCAGCAAACTTTTTAAGTTCGCCTTATATCAAAAAAGATGAGTTTGAAAATTTCGTTTTACGACAGAAAAATGACGGATTTCTATTTTTTCCTGTTTTAATAAGTGATTGCGAATTTTCGAATTGGGAGAATTTATCTAGAATTCAGTTTTTTTTGCCAGCAGGAGAAGATTACGGATATCCTAAGTTAGGTGAAAAACCTATTTCTTATGATAGATTGATACATTATGATACTGAGGGTGTGGCTCATCATCAGCCCTCAATTCATACGTATCATAAGAACTTTGTCAAAAAAATAGAATTAGCACTAAAAAAAAAAGTCAATAGTATTTTTAATACTTCTAAAAATCTAATTCCAGAAAAATTTTATTTAGGTTGTAATAGAACAATACAATTTCAAGATTTACAATACATTCTTGAAATTTCAACAAAAAAGCCATGTATGTGCATTTTGTATGGTAATCGTGAAGATTGTCATAGAAGCCTTATTGAAAGGTTTTATTATTATCTTTTAAATAAAGGTAAGTATGTTGTTATACCATTAATAAATATTGGAAAGTGGGATGTAAGGAATAGAAAGGAAAGAATTATTAAGTCTAGTTTTGAAGCATTTAATTTAACTGATATTAAAGCTGTGCCAGATAATGCTCAAATGATAATAGATTCATATAATCAAAAATGTGATGTGTTATTAATTGAAATCGAAATTGATTGTAATGAACAAAAATGGAATAATAATCTTAAATCAACTCTAAAATGGTATATCAATGAATTTTGGAATGTTGATACACAAAATTTAAAAGTTCTCCATTTAATAAAGCTTGTTTCTAAACCTTCAAATAATTGGTATTTCAAATTATTTGATTTTTCTGAAAGAAGGATAGAAAAAGATTTAAGAGATTTATACTCCTCCGAAATAAGGTTCAAAGTATTACCTAAATTATCTCCAATTAAAAAATATCATGTTAAAGAACTTCTTATTGAGAAAGGTTTAGCAAGTTATGTTGATAAAATTGATAAACTTTTTTTAAAGAAGAGTGAAATAACAATGTTAAACTTTGAAATGTTTGTAACTAAAGAATTTTTAAATGGAGAATAAGTATAAAATTTATAAAGGACCAGAGAAAATTACTGACAACGTTGGTATATTAGATTTTGATAATCCAAAATACTATAAACCTTCAAAAAGTTTATCAGATGCAGTTAATGTGGCTATATTATTAGGTAAACCATTATTAATTACTGGTGAACCAGGAACTGGAAAATCTCAACTAGCTAATAGTATTGCATATGACCTTGAATTAAACCTTTATAAATACATTGCTAAAACAAATTCTATTTCACGAGATATATTTTATTATTATGACTCGATTAGACATTTTCATGATGCTAACCTTGCTAAATCGACTATAAATCAATTAGATATAGTTAATACTAGTGACTATACTAAATATATTAGATTTGAAGCTTTGGGAATGGCTATTAAAGAAGCTTCTATTAATAAAAGTGAAAAAGAAAAAAAAAGATCTGTGGTTCTTATAGATGAAATAGACAAGGCTCCTCGTGATTTTCCAAATGATATTTTATATGAGTTAGAAGAATTGTATTTTAAAATAAATGAAACTGGGGAGGAATATTTAGCTGATAAAAAATATAGACCAATTATTATTATTACGAGTAATTCTGAAAGGTTATTACCTGATGCATTTTTGAGAAGATGTTTATACTATCATATTGAATTTCCAAATGAAAATCAACTAATGGAAATTATTCTTAATAGAATAAAAGATGGAAATGCTAAAAATGGAGGGTTGAGGTTAAGTTATTCAAATCAGGAAATTGAAATAATTATCCAACATTTTTTTGAAATTCGTGAAATATGTACATTAAAACCCCCTGCTACTGCTGAATTACTTTCATGGCTTCAACTATTAGAGAAACTAAATTTAAATATTGAAAAATTAAAAGATATTTCATCATTAGGAGAAACAGAAAGAGAAATATTAGGATTAAGCTATTCAATTCTGGCAAAACATAAGGAAGATATTTTAAAACTAAAAGATAGGTTTTTATAGCAAATTATGCATTTAGCTTTTCCAAATACCGAATTGATACAACCTTTGTATTTGAAAAATTTTATTCAATTTCTGATTTCAGAAGGTTTTTATTTGTCTCCTGATAAACAATTAGAAATTACTTATATAACAGATACATTTGGTAAAGATGTAACAACTAAAAATCTTAAAAATATCTTAAGTCCTATTATTGTAAATAACAAACAGGAACAAGAAAGGTTTTTTCATTTGTTTAATTTGTTTTTTATAGAAAATCCAATTTTTTCACAAATTGAATCGGAAGAATTACCGAACTTAAAGGTTAGACCTCCTCATAAAAAAACTAGAAGTGTAAAATATAATAGTAACCTAAGTGCTTTTTTAGGTGTATTTATTACGATAATCACCCTAATTACAGCAGGATTTTTTTTTAATTGGTATATAACCTCAATATTTTCTCTTTTAGGTTTAATTACTTTTGTTATTGTTAAATTTGAATTATATAATTTTATAAAAGCCAAAGAAATTCTTTTTCAATTATTTAAAAAAAATGTCAAAATTAAAGAACCTCCTTATAAATTTAATTTTCAAATTAGTTTGCCAAAACTAAAATTGTTTGATAAAGAAAAAACAGATTTTTTATATTACCATTTCAATAAGAAAAGTAAAATCAATTTAGATAGTATAGAGGTTAATGTTCCTGGAACTTTACAAAAGACAATTAAGAGTGCAGGGTTTATTAATTTAGTTTACCAAGATAAAATTTTCCCAATACAATATTTGGTCTTGATCGATGAGAATTCGTTTAATAATCATTTATTAGGTTTTTTTAATGCAATTATTGATTGTATTAAAACTGAAGGAATAGATGTGAAATTAATGTATTACAAAAGTGATTTTAGAAGATGTATTGATGAAAATCGAGAGGTTTGTAATTTTGATAATATTGATTATCAAGGTAAACGATTAATTTTTTTTAGTGATGGAAATAGTTTTATAGATCATTTAAATGGGGGTGTTTTCGCTTGGATTAAAACCCATCTTTTAAGATGGGGAAAAGTCGGGTTAATTTCTTCCAAACCAATACATCAATGGAGTTATCATGAAAAACAATTAGATAACTTTTTTTATATTGCTCCAGCCTCATTAGATGCTTTTTTAAAATTAATAAGAAACTTCGATTCGACTAGTAAAACCGATTATGCCTATTGGAAAAATTATTATTTAAAGAATTCAACCTTTCAAGCCACGACAAAAGATTTGGAAGAAAGATTGAATGAAAAATTATTTCATTGGATATGTTCGTGTGCAATATATCCTGAAATTGATTGGAATTTAACACTAAATATTGCAAAAAAACTAGAAAGCTTTCCTGGTGAATTAATTAATTTAGATTCCATCAAGATTATCTCAAAAATAGATTGGTTTAGAGATGGTAAAATTCCATACTCCGAAAGACTAAAGTTACTTTCCAAGCTTCCTCAGGAATATAATATTGTAATTAGAAATTTCATAGTTAACCATCTCCAAAAATCTGTAATTATACCACCTATTAATTCCTTTGCAAATGATATATACACTATTCATCTGTTAAGAAACAAAATAGAAATAGCTAAAAACAAAAGCTCAAATTTAGATAAACAACTTATTAATAAATTTAAAACATTATATCTTTTAAGCTTAAAGGATAATCCTGATATTATTGATGAAGAACTGAAAGTTTTTTTTACAAACCTTAAAAGCAGAGAATTCATTAAGAATGATGAAGAATTATCATATAAAAAGACAAAATCTGAGTTTGAATCAATACTTAATGAAGGTAAAGGAGTGAATGTAAAGGTTTTGAAAAATCTAGGAGATAACATAACTATATTATATTTTGGTTCCTCAAGTTCATTTCTTACAAAAAATGAAAATTTTAATATAGTTAATTATTCTTCTTGTGAAGAAGGTTTAACCTGGATTGTTAATAATCAACATCTTGTCGTTAATAATAAATTATCCATATTCTGTGAATTAAGTAAATTAGATTCCTCTTTCTATACTTTTTTAGAAGTTCTTCAACAAAATGCAAAGTATAAAAGTATCCCAAAATTTGTTTTAACGAAAAATGATTTCATTAATTTAGAAGATAAAAAGCAATTCTTAAAAAAGGGAATAGATGATATTTTTTATTATAATAATCATCTTAATGATATAGAATCAAGAATTAAGATGATTCTAAATTTAAAATCAATTTTAGAGAAAGAGAAAATATTTAATGTTGATAAAGAGCGTACGTCGAATAGTAAAATTTTCAGAAGATTTATAGATATAATCTTTTCCTCATTATCATTAATAATACTGTCTCCAGTTTTTTTATTAATTTGTATAATGGTGAAATTAGACTCAAAAGGAGCTGTTTTTTATATTTCAAAAAGAGTAGGAATGAATTATAAGATATTTAATTTTTATAAGTTTAGAACGATGGTGGTGGATGCTGATAAAAAGATTAAATCACTTAGCCATCTGAATCAATATAGTTCAAAAAATGACTCAGGGGTCTTTTTTATGTTGAATAAGGACCCAAGTATTACAAGAGTGGGTTCTTTTTTAAGAATATCCAGCCTTGACGAGCTTCCACAACTAGTTAATGTATTATTTGGACAAATGTCTTTGGTTGGTAATCGACCTTTGCCAATCTATGAAGCGGCTTCTTTGACAAGAGATGAATGGGCAGAAAGGTTTTTGGCTCCTGCAGGTATTACAGGTTTGTGGCAGGTAGAAAAAAGAGGTAGAAGGGACATGTCAGTGGAAGAAAGAATAAATTTGGATATACAATATGCTAAAAAAAATAACTTCTGGAATGATATTCTGATTATGCTTAAAACAATTCCAAGTTTGATTCAAAAAGAGGACCTATGAAAAATCTAGTTGACTAAAGAATCTTTAATCTATATATTCGATGCAGCAAGTTAATTAAATCAACAGGTTTATTTAAAATAGTCTCAAACTGTGCATTTGGTTGATTATTACTAGTATCAGTTATAGCAATTATTGGAATATGATTAAATAATTCAATAGTAGATAATTTTTTACAGAGAGAATTACCATCTAATTTAGGTATATTAATTTCAGTAATTATTAGATCTGGCATATTTCCTTCATACAACCATTTTAAGGCTTGTAAACCATTTTTTTGGAGGTTTGCCTTAAATTTATTTTCGTTTAGAAAATTATAAAGCAACATTCCCATTCCTTCATCTGGTTCTATAATTAAAATTTCAGGTTTCATTTGTTTTTTAAAATAGGTAGTCTTTTACACATGGGCTAATATCACCTTCAACTTAAATTTATAATAAAATATATTAAGAGGTCACCATTTTTAAAAGTTTTTAGTTTCATAATTTTGGTTTATAGTAGGTCTGGCTGTAGCCTTCTCCTCCCCACTTCCCCAAAACCAGGCCTAGTCGACAGAAACAGGTAGAAAGTCGTGTAGAGGATAAAAAATAGAATTTATAAATCTCTAATAATCAGCAAGTAATACTACTTTTTCCTCTAATTTCCATGTCCAAAAATTAGATAGTTTTATAGAATTGAAATTTGGACATATTTTTAATATCATAGGCTATAATTTACTTTGAAACTAAATAAGTTGTATATATTAATTCAAAAGTATACCACGGGTGTACGAAGAACTTCCTGAAGGTAAAAAAACTAGGCATTGGGAAATAAAAAGTATTATCTTGTAAAAGTACAATAACCAAACCATCCAAAAAATGAATCAAGAACAGTTAGCCAAAAAATTTAAGGAAGAATTAGCCAACTGGTATGCTTCACAAGCCAACCAAACAAGTGGCTATGAATATGAAAAAAGCTTTACCGAATTGTGGTTAAAGTTAGGTCGGGAAGTCTTTCANGAAAGTCTTGGAGATGGTGTTTATCAAAAGAATAAGAAAAAAAAATAAAATCGCTTTATGGGACAGTAGTTTTGGAAAAGCAACATGTGTTGGCNAGTTGTCCAAATGGGTTTCGTATGAGCAGTTATTTACAAGATATAGTAGTTTATTTAGGGAGTAATTATGTGTTTGAGGAAGCCAGTGGGGTATTAAATAAGCTGTTATTCTTGGATATTTCGGCTAAACAAATAGAAAATGTTAGTGAAAAAATAGGGCAAATCCTGCAGGAAGAAGAACAGGAAAAAATAGATCATCAAGAAGCTCTTCCCAGTGATTTGATTGATAGTCAGGAGGTATTGACCTATGTAGAAATGGATGGCTCAATGGTATTTACAAGAGAAGAAAAGTGGAAGGAGTGGTCCGTCACACGGTGAAACTTGGGAGGATTTTTCAATTACCAATTCAGGAAGCACCTGCAGGTATAAAGCATAGTGAATATTTTGGCCATCTAGGTGATGCGGCAACCTTTCTAAAGGGACTTAAATGTTTAATTCCCTCAGTTAAATGTCCAATATTCATTGGAGATGGAGCTCCTTGGATATGGAATTGGGTAAGTAAGTGTTATCCCAAAGCTATCCAAATACTGGATTTCTATCATGCCATGGAATATGCTCATAGATTTGCCAAAGAAGCNTTTCCGGACGAAATAAAAAGAAAATCCTGGATAGATGGAGTTAAAAATTACCTGTTGACTGATCGGATTGGTGCATTGATTCGACACTTTGAATTACTGGAATCCCGAGTGAAACCAGAACATTTATCGCTACTTTTAACCTTAAAGGAATATTACCAAAGAAATCAGGAGCGTATGTATTATGGTTTTTATAAAGATCAAAAGTTATTGATAGGCAGTGGTGCTATAGAATCAGCCCATAAAGAGGTCATCCAAAAAAGAATGAAATTATCAGGGCAAAGATGGTCAAAGAAAGGGGCACAAGCCATCTTGCAATTAAGAACAACTAAGAAAAGTGCAAAATGGAATCAAGTTATCCAAATCGCAAAATATGGAAAAATGGCAGCATAATTGGGAAGTTCTTCGTACACCCGGGATCCCACTGAATTTTTTCTAGTGTTGAACAAACCTAATGGGGGTTAGGTCCGGAAAAAACGCTGTGTAATTTCAATTTTTTTCTTGCTTGTATGAGAGCTTTTTGGTGAGGTGATTTTGTTTGGAGTAACGTTTTTTGTAGCTAATTTCCATTTCAGTATTCATTTTTAGAACTTTTGAGGATGAGAAAACTTGATAAGGGGCTATATGTTAAGTAGGGGAGGGGAGAGCTGTAATTTTGCTTACAAAGGCTTTAATGGAAAATACTGAAGCACTTTTTTTATCCATTTATGGTAAATGAATGGGATTGATGATTATTCAAAATAAAAAACCTATAATTGCTCAGGAGAATCATTACTATCCCTTCGGCTTGAACCTTACCGGTATTGAGAAAAAAGGAACGCCTGATTTTAAGTATCAATATAATGGTAAGGAGAAGCAAGAGGAGTTTGATCTCAACTGGTCTGATTACGGAGCCAGGTTCTATGATAGTCAACTTGGGAGGTTTCATAACATTGATCCTCATGCTTTTAACTATGAATCAATTTCACCTTATGCATATGTTGCAAATAATCCGCTTCGTTTTATTGATCCAAATGGTAAAGATTTAGAAGAAGCACTTCGGTTAGCAAGTCTTGGAGCTTATTCAAATCATCAGGCAAGAGTACACCAAAAAATTGCTGCAGAAAAATGGGAAAAAGCTAAAAAGGCAATGAAGGATGGCAAAACAGAAGAAGGATTAACCTTACTTCAAGATGTTGCCTCAAACCTAGCTGAAGCCACTGGACATTTAGGTGTAGCACAATATTATTACATGGAGGCTGTAGGGGAATTACATGATGGGGGAGATTTAGTAGAAGATTTAGAACATGGAGTTCAAGAGATAGAGGATCTGTTTTCTAGAAATGAAGGAGGAAGTCATAAAAGAAATTTAAGAAATATCAAAAAAGATGATGATGGTAAGGCAATAGAAACCTCACATCATCTTCCAGCATTTTCCGCACTAGAAAAAGCAGGGTTAAAAATCAGCCGAGATGACGCAAGTGCAATAATTATGAGTATAGAGGATCATAAAAAAACAGCTAGTTTTGCTGGAGGTCCATATACAAATCAAGCTAAATACAGGAAACAACAGCAAATGCTTATTGAAAAAGGATTATTTTTTGAGGCCATCAAAATGGATATTGAAGATATAAGAAGTAGATTTGGTAATAAGTATGATAAAGGGATCAGGCAGGCTTTAGAATATACAATTGAAATATTAAGACCATAAAGTTATGAACTTTGAAATTATTCCATTTAAATCAGTAGGTTCTTTAGAATTCAATTTGACTAAAGAGCAAGTGAGACAAGTATTAAATACTCAATATGAAACTACAATTGAAGCATTAGAACCTATTATTGAGAGGGATACGTTTGATGAACTGGGACTTTTTGTTTATTATGATGAAAAGGGACTTTTAAAAACAATTTTAATTTTCAATGAAAAAGAAAATAAACTTCTTTTTCAAGGAAAAGATTTAATGAGTATGACTTTTGTCGAAATTATAACTTTTTTCAAGGATTTGGATGAAAATTTTCATCTTGATGAAGATAAAGTAAATTTGATAAGCCCAAAATATGGGTTGCAATTTTACTTTTTTGATATAAATGAATTTTTCTTTGAGAAAGGAAACCTTAGGGAACTGTATAAGTGTAGTTTTAATATCAATGTATTTCGAGATAAAGAGGATCTTTTATTTGATAAATCAAGTTTTTAGTTGAATCAAAATCAAGGCGTTCATTGTGATAGTTGGTTGGGTGTTTGTTTCATTCAAAAAACACCAATGGAGAATGTAAACTGAATTCTGTCTAAGGAAAAAAAAGTTTAAATTTATTATTCACTTAGACAAGAGACAGTAATGATACCAGAAGAACTAGCAGTTTTACAATCCAAGGCGCTTTCCCTCAATGGTGCAAGAGTTCAGCGAAGCGTCTCTTGTACCCAAAACCAGTTCGAAGGGAGATAGCAGAAGTCTTCAAGACTTCGAGGGTTTTATCAGGGCTACCCGGCTGCTTTGTGCGGAAGGGGGGGCAAAACAGTTATTCCTCATCAGTCAGAGATTCCTGGCTGGTATGGGTTACTTTTAAGACTTCCGCCATTGTTTCTGTCCTCTTCCCACTTTCCAAAAACCATTACGAAAATTACAAATTCCCACCCCATTAACAATCAACTAAAATATTAGTTCAACTTCCAGAAAATTCCGCAAATCCCCAAACATATAGGAAGTACTCCAAAAGGGGGAAATCACGAAATAATCTACGGTGCGAAAAAGAAAAAATGGAAAGTGGAATTTTGAAAATTTCTATATAACTTTAAAAAAGACCCCAAAACGGGTCTTTCAACAGTTTAAAAAACCACTTAACATAATTAGGGGTTATCATTCCTTTTGAGTCGTACCAAAATTGCAGATAAATTTATTTCTTGAATGGGCTCATTATTTTTGTTTAAAATTAATCCAATTAACTCAATATTAAACCGTCTTAAATTATTCCTCAGCATATCATTCTCCGTGATTTCGTAACCCAATCTATAAATGTTTTTTAAGGCCACTAATGATGCTTTTTCATTTATTTCTCTAATTTTTAATAATTGGTCCTGTATCCCTTTTTTTAGTTCACTGAGAACACTATCCACTTTTAAAGTGGAATCCATTCTATGGTTTATATTCTTTTGAATAAAAGAACAACAACTACTACTGACAATATAAATTTTTTTTATGCCTTCATACCGAATAAGATAAAGTAGCTCATTACTTATATCACGTTCAAATACAATTCCTAATGCAGTTAAGAAAAAATGTTTCCCTCCATATTGTTCTCGTATTTTCTTTTCCAAAAAACAATCAGGGCAAACAATAAATAGAGTTTCCATTAAATATTAGTTTTGGTTAAAAAATAGTGGGCTTTAATTTTTTATAGCTCTTCCATGTAAATTGCAGTATGCTTAGCGAATCTAAAGAGCTCTTTGGTTTTATTGATTTGCTTTGACCTATCAAAACGATGGATTAAAATTGAATCTCCATTGCTTTCTAAATGATAATCAGGGGTAGTTTGAATATGGTTAATGAATTCATCGGTGAAAAAATCTCGGATACCAAATTCATTTTCTCCCTTCAATAAAAATTTATTGGAAAATTCCGGATGATCATCAAAATCTATATCGTTAAAACCGGCAAATTCTAGTACTTTATCAAACATTTCCTCTTTTTCTAGGGTAAATCGAGGAAGAGAATGCAGGGTTATTTCAGGGGTTAGCAAAATAGTTGGAATTATGGTATCACGAGTATTTGTCGAAATGTTATTCCGTAATACTATTTCAGCATATTCAACTCTTACTCCATCAAAAACACTTGAAATTATATTTTGGGCATAATTTATTTTGACTCCTTTGGTAAAAGCAAATGATTGATATTTCCTCTGAGAAATTGATTTTTGACTTTCATATTTCCAGCCCAATTTTTTGGCTAAATCAGCAAGTTCTTTCTGCCGAGGGGTTATGCTTACCTTACCAGGGATATCAATATGATTTGGTTTTCTGGCTATTTTTGCAGCGGTGGGATGATCAGATACTGGTAATAAATGATCATCATTTACGATTTTGAGTTCTTTCCCCAATTTAGTCCATTCAGTAGCTAGTTCATGAAGATGCTCCTGAACGGTATGGTCAATTATAATAACTTCCTTAAAGTCTAATGTCAGCTTACTTTTTTCCATGTTCTTGGAAATTTCACTTTTTAAGGAGAGATAGTTGGAAAAAATTGCGGAGTGTTTCAAATGAATAATTCCAGCAGTTTTATCTTGATTTTCCTCATAATTGAAATTAGTACGGAATAAATATTTTACTGGAGCTCCATAAATCAGGTGAATGATTAATTTTGTTAAAATTCCTATTGCAATACCTATGATTAAATCAGTGGCAAGAACTGCAACCAGAGTTACGGTAAAAATGGTAAGTTGGGCTTTTCCTATTTCCCATACATGTTTAAATTCAATTGGTGCGGCTAATTTATAACCCACATGTATGAGCATAGCTGCCAAAGCGGCCATTGGAATTTGGCCTATTATAGGTTTACCAAAAAGCAGAAACAACAGTAAGAATCCACCATGGAAAAAGTTGGCCCATTGTGTTTTACCACCATTGGTAATATTTGCAGAACTACGAACAATTTCAGAGATCATGGGTAAACCTCCAATTAAACCAGAAATGGCAGAACCCCCGCCCATAGCGGATAAATCTGTATTCAAATTTGATTTTCTTTTATAAACATCCAACGTATCTACAGCCGAAGCACTCAATAATGATTCAATGCTGGAAACCAGACAAATACTTAATACAGCCACCCAGAATCCTCCCGTACCTATTTTAGAAAAATTGGGAAAGGTAATGCCTTCAATTATTTTATCGGGCAAACTCACCAGGTAATTAGGACCAACATTATAGGTTTGACCTGCTAATTCATATGTATGGTGTTCGAAAAGATTAAAGTAATGGGATAAAGGAATCGTAAATACAATTACCCACATAGGGGCTGGTATCAACGAAATTGCCCTTAATTT
Source organism: Flexithrix dorotheae DSM 6795 (assembly GCF_000379765.1). GTDB lineage: Bacteria > Bacteroidota > Bacteroidia > Cytophagales > Flammeovirgaceae > Flexithrix > Flexithrix dorotheae. The sequence continues at coordinate 29,571 of NZ_KB903462.1, read as the reverse complement.
TATCCTGGGGTGGATAATTAGGATTAAAATACTTGTTAAGGCAATCACTGCAATATGGGGATTGAGAGTAGCAAAACCATGAGGGATTTCTTTGATTACTTCTAATATCTCCTTTCCTTCTGCTTTTGTACCCAAGGCAACGAAAAGTTGCTTGACCATGATAATGATTCCAATAGCCGCCAACATTCCATGAACAGCCGCTGAAGGAAAAAAATCTCCAAGTTTACCCACTTTTAGCCATCCAAATATAACCTGAATAATTCCGGCAACTACTATAGCAGCCAGGGCATATTGATAGCCTAAAGTAGCATCTCCACCTCCAAGACTTTCCACAGCACTTAAGGTGACTACTATCAAACCGGCAGCTGGGCCACTTATCGTTACAAATGAACCGGTAATTCGGGACATTAACATTCCTCCAACTATTGCCGCAATTAACCCGGCCATAGGAGGAACTCCAGAGGCAATAGCAATCCCTAAACAAAGTGGAAGAGCTATAAGGGAAACCAGAAATCCAGATAGCAGATCATCTTTCCAATGGGCCTTAAGGCCAGCAATTCCTGTAAAAGGGGTATTATTTAATGGTTTATTATTTATTTCCATTTCTTTTTAAATCTATTTTTATATAAAAGATTATGTCAATCGTATTAAGCTGTTAATTCAGGTTTTTCCTGAAAAAACTGGATGTGAGGACCAAGAAAAATCCTTGCATATATTCTTATCACTGAAATCCCGGTGATGATGAAAGTAAGTGCTACTATAAAGGCCAATACCATTTGGTCTTCATGAATGTGGGTAAGAATTATGTCCTCACCGAAAAATGTGCTGGTGATAGGAAATCCAGCCAAACCCAGACTTGAAAGCAAGAATAAAAATGCGATTAGCCTGTACCGGTGCACCAATCCGTGAAATTGGTTTAATCCTATCCCATGATGCTCAAATGCTTTAATTTTATGCAGGCAGCCATAACCCAAAATACCAGAGAAAAAAACACCACTGAGGTAAACAAATGTTTCTTCTGCATTGAATTGATCATTAAAAGTTATAGATAAGTCTATAAAGAAATGAGCTAATGCAATGAGTAACCAGGCAAGTCTTGAACTTGTACGTTCATTAAATGCTTTAACTACCATTAGCAATGCTAAAAAGGCGATACCTACCGCCAGGTAATATCTAATTTCGGGTGAAGCGGGTTGATTGATGTAGGAAAAATAAAAGCCTCCTAAATAAAGAGGAACAAAAAAATACAATAAATTTTTCAGATTAAGGAAGCCTAAAACTTTCCTGGTTTTCTTTAATGGTTTGAAGAAGAAGCGGAAAATAACCGAATCAAGATGCCATTCTTTTAGAGAAAGTAAATAAATTGTATTTCTTAACTTCTGATATGTGTTATTTTTTATCTTTCTAGTGTCAGGGACAAAATTGTAAAACTGTTCTCTGATCAGATAAGTAACCACTGAAGGAGAAATCAATAATTGATACGTTCTGAAAAAAGCATTACCTGCAAAATGAAAAAGGGCCAATTTCTCTAAACCAATTGCTATTTCAAAGAAAATTATTCCAATTTGAGCTGCGGAAGCATAAGCGATTTGACTTTTTATTGTAGGTTGAACTCTTGCTATCAAAGAAGTAATCACTGTTGTGGACAAACCCAAACCTCCTATAAGTACCCGAATCAAGAACTGGTGTTCCCAAAAAGGAAAAGTGCGCATGAGTAGAAAAGCACCAATGTGAACTGATAAGGATCCATAAAATATAGCACTTGAAGGAGTTGGCCCTTCCATTGCTCTAGGTAACCATGCGGAAAAAGGCAATTGTGCGGATTTAGCGGCAGCAGCAATCAGAATCATTAGGGAAATAAAAATTCCTAAACTATAATGAGATGATAATACTTTCTGAACTAACTCATAATTTGTCAATTGTTGAAAGGTAATATTCTCATGCCAAAGATGGTGGCTCATCCAGATCGCAAGCAAGATTCCTACATCTCCTATCCTGTAAATTGTAAATACTTTTACTGCGTTCTTTACAGGCAAATGCCTGTTCCTGTAGAAAGCAATAAGCAAAAAGGAGGAGATGCCAAGGATTTCCCAACCTATAAACAGGGTTTCAAAATTCCCGGACAAAATGGTAATATTAAACCCTAAATAGAAGAATAGGATGGTGGAAAAAAATCTTTTATAACCAGATTCCCGATGTAAATAATAGCGACTATAAATGGTTACTAAAAAAGTTAAAATAGCACCTACTAAAAGATAAATGGCTGATACTTCATCAAAATAAAAGTCGATAAAGAAATCATAATTAGCTGTCTGATAAATCGAAAGGTCCTTAATATTCAGGGCAGGGAACCTCTGTATTGCCCAAATAGGGATAAAAGCCATACAAACCATTAAATTTAATCCAACAGCGGTAAAGGCTACTTTAGAAATCAAAGCTTCTCCTTTATAAGGGATCAATAAACTGGTTATAAAACCCACCAAGGGGATTACAATAAATAAATGAATAGTATTTTCCATAGCTAATTAGGAGGTTTGTATTACAGGGATATTTCCTTGGTTGTTTTCAATGAAAGGAAAGATTTCTGAAATCTGTGGTAATTCTGATTTCAATGGAGAATAAGGATGGAAACTTCCTCCTTTGAAAACCGAAACTTCTCTTGTATCAGGATTTATTACAGCCAAATGGACCCAATTATTGATGAACCATTCATAGGTAGCTTTGTTCCTTTGTATGGTTTTCAAAACAACCTCAGGGTAATGCTCCACTACAAATAATAGTCTAATAGGATCATGCACTTCAACCATTTGACTGGGTAAACCGGGTCTTAAATCTCCATCTACACCATTCGCAACAGCAAACAAACCAATCACATTGTGAGAGAGCTTTGTACCTGCACCAAGCTTAGCATTATCTACGCGTGAAAAATAGTATTCCAAATTAATTCCACCACAAACAGGAGCTGCAGCATTTAGGATCGAAAGCAGATAATTACCTTCAGGGTCTATTCTATAATCGTAAGAATTCATGAAGGGCCTTCTATCCAGAAATAGCTTTTTAGTTAAAGCTCCTCTTCCAACAATACACAAGGCGTTGGTTGCATGATTTAGCTCAGGCCTGGGTTCAAATAAAGAAACCGACCTTTTTTTTACTTTTTCATGGATTTTTTTCAGTGATTTTTTGATATTTATTGTATCAAATCTACGTGCCCTTTCTTTTGCATTAATTTCTAAGGCATCAAGGAATATTGCCCTATTTTTGGTATGCAAGGAGGCATTTGCCGGGGAAAGTAAATCTTCATCATAAAATTCAATTTCATCCCTAGTGGTATCATGCATGCCTCCTAGAAACTGAGTAGTTGTTGGAATTGTAAACCCATTTATTTGCAAAAGAGCTCTTACTCTCGGATGGTTTGCCATATAAGAAAATGCCCTTGCATTTACAGCTCCTGGTCTACCACAACAAGCGCCACAATCATATCCAGCATAATGCGTATTATTAACTGAACTTGCCCCATGTCCTACGATATAAATAATAGGAGCAAAATTATCTACCAGTCCAATACTTTTTAGTGTATTTTCCACTCTTTCCGCCATCTCCTCAATGGAAAACCCCTGCTGAAGTCCACCTTCAGTTGGCTGAGCACTATCCCTTTCCAAACTAAGTTTTGAATGCTTATCCATATGTTGAAAAGAATAAGCAGTGGCAGGACTAATGGATGGCTTAAAAATATTTATGAAAAGTTTAAAGGCAGACCAAAAACCCATTGTTTGCGTAATTAGCCATCCTCGAATAGGAAAGTGGGCATGTTTACTATAGTGAAAATCTTTTTGATGCACACTTTTTCGAGCCACTTCTTTCACTAAATAATTGGGGTTGACTGGCGCTGGACAGGCTTTCGTATAAAATTTACTATTTTCTGGTTGGAAATAAAATTCCACTCCAAAAAAACCAGGAGTTGCAAAGGTTTCACTATTTGGGTCCGTTCTCTCGATATTTCTTCTAAAAGAATATTCCCGGTCATCAATACAAAACAGGGCTTGGAAACTTTTTTCCTTTGGTTTTTCTTGAATGGTTTGGGCCCGAACTCCGGCTAAAACCTCATCATAATAGGTCCACTCAAAAGCATCCTGCCAAAGCTCTAAAACTTCACTCAGCTCTGTAGATACTATTGTGGAAAATAATTCATCTGGCTTTTCTTCAATTTTATATCCCAATGGTTCCCAGTTTTCTCCCAATTTTTGATCTAAGGCATCTATTTCCAATAATAATTCAAACAGAATAAAATCCTTTAGGGAAACAATTTTAGGGTCGAGTAAAGAGTTTGGATTGTGCTCTATGTTATTAACCATTCCAGACCAGCCTGGATGGGCAAATTGTTGGTCAAATAGATATTGTTCAAAAAGGGATTCATCTCCTATTAATATTTTTAAAAGAGAAGAAATAGTAGTATCAGAATCTAATAAAAGGGTTTTTGCCCGCCTGGTTTTAAAAAGGCTTGAGTAAGCATTTTTTTCTAATTCAATAAGAGCTTCAAGAAATCCATCTTCTAATCCGGTTAATGGAAATTTTCTTATGGCTATACCCTGATCTAAATAACTACTTATTATTCTGAACAAAAACGGATGGACTATTTTATTCAAATTTATTTTATAAAAAGCTTTCCAGTTTTCCCGCAATTGCCCTATTCGTGAGGAAACCACATTATTATAGTCTCTTTCCAAAAGACTGTTTTTCCAATATCTAAATTTTGCACGACCTTTTTTGTCTAGAATTTTTTGATCCAGAATAGCTTCACTAATTTGGCCCTTTTGAAACAAGGTTCTAAATTCCTCCAGGGATAATGTAACCCTATAACCAAATATGGTGGATGCTTTTTTTAAAGCTTCAAAAAAGGGTAATTTTTGAAATGCATGCAAAGTATTATGATGGACAAAATCTTTTAAGACCGCCTGGGCTGGCAAGTAATTCCGCAGTCTTTGGATAGATTCCTGTTCATCAAATGAAATGGTATTTGATTCCATTTTACCTGATTTTATAATTTATAAGAAATTTTGATATACCTGCAATGGTTGAGGTATTCACTAACTCTTAGTGCTGTATTAAATGGCCAACACCTATTGCCTCCCATGATGGTTGGCAAGAAGAATTAGGATATGTGCTCAAATTAGATAATCCTTCCAGGAATGGAATAATACATAGAGGGGTATTAAGGTCTTTCTATTTTTAAAATGAGAAATACAGACCCTAGAAATATTAAATGTATCTCCAATTTTATTTGGAGAAAAATTATTTTGATGATAATCGTTTAGATCATTTTTCTCTTTTGTATTTTCTTTAGTCTCCTCATCACTATCTTCTTCTGGTTTATTTTCACTGAAAGGTAAGTTATCCCCTTTGGGGTCTTTTTTTTGATGGTCACTTGATGCACTTATCTTAGTGATTTCTACAAGATCTTTTTGATAATCAAGTGACGAATTTAGGAATGAAGATAAAGATTCTAAATGGCTAACATTAAATAAAATTAACAACAATACAGCTGTTACTTGTATTTTATTAATTAAAAAGGAAAACTTATTTTCTGTTACCATTTTGAGGTAGGCATTTTAAATTATGCAGCCAAAAATTACGCAATTTTATTTGATTAATATTTAATCAACAAGAAAATAAAGAAATTATTTTTCATACATGAAATACTAGTCTAACAAATATTTAAAAGATCAGGGATATACTTGGTTAAAATTTTTCATATAAAAGTATTTTTATCTTCCCCCTATAATCTTTTTTGCTTTCCCGAAACACCATATTCAATATATTGATGGTTAAAATCTATTGGAAAAACCCTTTAGACCATCCATCTGCAATTCAATGTTTTATTGCTTTGATAGAAACCCTATTGTAAATACCCACAGTATCCTGCATAAGTTTATTTTAGTTATCTCAAAACCTGGTTAGTTTTAGGATAGTAAAGCAGGAATCGGGGTCAAGATTTTGTAAAAAATTAATTAGCTTTAAAGAAATGCTCAAAACGGGCAATTGACCTTCAAGAAAATTTAGTTAACATAATTAGGGGTTATCATTCCTTTTGAGTCGTGCCGGAGGTGAAATGAAAAAAGTGGACATTTGTCCACCCCTTTCAATTGCTCAATTATTTTAAATTGCGAATGACATTCTATAAACGAATTAAAAAATCCCTATTGTAATGAAAATAAAAAACCACATCCTGAATGGATGTGGTCCTATCAAAAAAATAGGTGTTAATTACAATTGATTAATATATATAATAAGTGAACAAAGGAGTGTGTAACATATAGAGGTCTAAATATAAATACAATTTCAAGAAATAAAAAAGGGTTCAGAAAGAATCTGAACCCTTAAAATGAATTTGTAAACTTTTAAATCACCTTTGACATAAGTTAAGGTTATTTTAGTTTGAAAATAAGGAAAAACACCTAATATTCATTCTTTTTTCAATCAAAAACCTATAAATAATCTTTCAGCGCTAACGATGTGAATTAGCTTAATTGAGAAGAAATGTGGCATATTGCTCAAGGTTCCTATCATTAATTAAATGGAAATAATTTATTTTATTAGATCATCAAGAATTGTTTATTTTTTTATTTCAATTAATTTTATAGATCTATTCTGCAAATCATCATTTCTTAAATAACAATTTTATACTGTTGGGAATATTAGCTTTATTTTTCTAAGGTTTTTCCGATTGAAGTAAACTGTAACAACCAACTCCCCTTTTCAATCTTTACCTAGCAGCAAATTTGTGATGATGATATGGTGAAAGATGCTCAAATCTAAATTAAGAAGTGATTTGCCGACAAGATTTCATTTGAGGATTTGGTAAATGATCATGCTGTTTGCAGATGTAACTTTGCCCATAGGTTTATCAAAGTTCCAGGTATTACTCCTTTGGAACACCCTCCAACGGATAATGGTAGAATTTACAGAAAATGTCCTAAAAATGATTAGAAATTATATTAATGAAACATGCCATGGTGCAAATTGAAAAAATCTATCCTCTTTTAGGGAGGTATTCCAATACCTTGAGCATACTACTATTGTTTACCTTCCCTTCCAGTTGCTTAGCAAAAAATTCAAAAAGGCTTGAACAAACAAACAAATCTTTGGTTAGTAGAAAATAAGTTTAAAGAAATACTCAATAAGGACAGTCTATTTTAATAATTCCGTATTTTCTGCAAATCCAGGCTATGCTATTGGAGCTTTAAAATGAGAATTTTCTAATTCAAATAATTTCTCAATATGAATCAATACATCGAGTCCCAATTCAGAAACAGGGTATTTGAATACCCATATTTTATTTAATCTACGAAGAGAATTTGAACAATTATCATGGATAAAAAATATAATGTATTATATGTAGATGATGAATTAGGAAACATACAAAGCTTTAAAGGGATATTTCGATTTACCTATAGTGTTTTCACTTCTCAAAGTGCAAAAGAAGGACTGGAGTTGCTGGAAAATAATAATATCCATGTGGTGATTACGGATCAGCGAATGCCAGATATGACTGGATTAAAATTTTTGGAAGAAGCTATCAAGATTAATCCTGAATGCATTCGAATAATAGTTACTGGCTTTAATGATATTAACGTGGTGATGGATGCNNTAAATAAGTGTGGTATTTACCGGTACATTTCTAAGCCCTGGAATGTGGAGGAACTTAAAATAATTCTAAAACAAGCCACAGAATTATACAAACTGCGACAAAGTAATGCGCATTTAATTGAAGAACTTCAACAGGTAAATTCATCTTTGGAAGTTAAAGTTGCTGAACAAATAGAAAAAGTAACTTCACAGCATAAAGTGCAAATAATGAGGGAAGATAAATACAAACTGATCGCGGATAATTCTACTGATATAATCTGTTTGCACCATATTGACAGCACGCTATCTTTTATTTCTCCTTCTGTGAAGGATGTTTTGGGATATAATGCTGCAGAAATTATCAAAACTTCCCCAATAGATTTCTTCTTTGAACCTGATCGTATCAAGTTTAAAAAACAATTAGTGCACTTCAGAAATAACAATTTTAAATCTTTTACAGCCGAATATCGGGTGAAAAAAGCAAATGGGCGTTTAATCTGGTTAGAATTCAATATTTCAGCCTTATTTTCCAATGAGAAAAAACTGAAGGGCTTTCAGAGCTCATCCAGAGATGTTACCAATCGAAAAAAAGCAGAAGAAAAATTTCGAAAATCCTATCAAAAAGAGAAGGAATTGAATGATTTAAAATCCAGGTTTGTAAGTATTGCCTCACATCAATTCAGAACGCCCTTGACATCGATTCAGACCAATATGGATTTGATCTACTTAAGATTGGATAATGAGGAACCAGCGTTTAAGGATAAGTATTCAAAATATTTGGATCGTATGACCGAGGAGGTAAATAGATTAACAGATTTAGTAAATGATGTCTTAATTCTTGGGAAAATCCAAAATGGAAAAGTAGCCGTATCAAAACAATTTATTGATTTGGTGATTTTGGGAGAAGGGTTAGCATCTAAATATAACGAAATCCATTTGCATTCTGGGCGGAAATTAATTTTTACGGTGGTCAATAAGCCCTACCTGGTATTGTTGGACTTCAAATTAATTCACATTGCTATTTCGAATTTTATCAATAATGCTTTTAAATATTCTGCCACGAAAGGTGATCCGGAGCTTACTATTGTATTTAAAAAGAACCTTTTCCAGATAATTGTAAAAGATTATGGTATAGGAATTCCAGAAGATGAATTTGATAAATTATTTAATCCGTTTTTCAGGGCTACAAATGCGGAAAATATAGCAGGAACAGGCTTGGGACTTACTATTTCAAAAGAGTTTATTGAGTTATCAGGGGGGATCATAACCATAAAAAGTCAAATAAATATTAGTACAGAAGTAATTGTAACTTTTTATAAATAGTTTAAATATAAGTGGTATTATTTTAATTACCCTAAAAAATTTTATTGCCGTATATCATAGAATATTAACATAAAGCCACCTTTAATAGTATATCTAAATAAATTCAACCCGCGAAAAGGACATTTCACATAATTCTCGGCTTCAGGTGCAATTTTCCGTTTTATATTTATCAATATTAGCTAAGTAGTTTAATCAAGATAATCAGAACTTAGTATTTCTCTCATTTATAATTTTTTAATACAATAATGGAAGATATGTTAATACATAGTTAATAGCAATTATCTCCATGTAAAATCAAAGAAACCATTTCACCCTTGCATAAAATCTCATTTTTTATCATGGCTACAAAAACCCTTATAATAGTAAGTTGGTTTTTTTGTTCACTTAACCTGTATGGGCAGAAAATACTGACTTTTGATCAAAACAGGGAAATGGTTTCAGATATTTCTCCATTCCTTTTGGTATTTGAAGACATCAATGAAAGCTTTGTAAGTCTTGAAATCATCTCAGATACATTTCAACAGAATTTTAAACCGTATACCGATTTTAAAAAATCCATTGATCCAAATTCATGTTATTGGATAAAACTGGTTTGCCAGAATAAATCCAACCATTCTCAAGAATTTTTAATTACAGTTAATAAAAATAGTTTTGTAACATTATACCAACAAAAACCAAACGACAACTACTCAATAAAATATGCAGGTGAATTTGTGAAAGAATCTTTAAAGGAAGCTAAAGGACTGAGGAAGGATTGTATTTTTAAAATTTTAATTGAACCAAAGCAGACTAATAGTTTATTTTTTAAAATAAAAAGTATAACAGGCTTTAAACCCAATATCCTTCCTAAATTGGTTCAGGAAAAATCTTGGAGGGATAGAACTAATTTAATTTTCATTAAACAAAGCTTTTTTCATGGGGTCTTATGGATAATTTTTTTGTTAAGTTTTTTAATCTTTTTAGTTACAAAAGACAAAACTTACCTTTTTTATGCATTGTATGTTGTATCTGGTTCCTTATATTACCTTTGGAGTTTTGGATTAACTCAATTATTAATATTTCCAGATTATCCTTATATTAATAGTTATCTGTGGAGTGTTTTATTACTTGGTACCTGTTTCTATTTTTTATTCTTTAGAGCTTTTCTTGAAACAAATTTATCCATTCCATTTTGGGATAAGATATTAAAAGGTTCTATTTTACTCAGCCTTCTTACCTTTATAGTTGTAATAATCTTACAAAAACTATTATCACAGGCTTATTACCCTATCACAATTGCAAATATTGTAGTATCATGCCAGCTAATATTAGGCTTTTCAATGTTGGCTGTGGTTCCCAAACAAGTTAAGACTTTAAGATTTGCACTGGCAGGAAATGTTGCCTTGGCATTGGGAAGTATTGCTTCTATTATATTACATTTCCTTAGCCTGGAAGAATATGCAAATTTGGCTCAAATTGGTGTTTTGATTGAAATGGTAGTTTTTTCTTTAGGATTAGGCTATAAAATCAAATTAAATGAAGAAAAGAAACGTAAAACACAAATTGCTCTCATTCACCAACTAGAAAAAAATAAAGTATTACAGAAAAAAACAAATGAACATCTGGAAGAAACTGTAAGACAACGTACAGAAGAAATTCATAACATGAATCAAAATCTTGAGAAAATTGTTTCCCAAAGAACTGCTGAATTAGACTTGTTCCTCTACAGAACTTCTCATGATTTAAAAGGACCTTTAGCAAGAATTGAAGGGCTAATACAACTGGCCAATATGGAAAATAATAATTCTGTAAGAGACTATTTGGCGGAGTTTAATAACACCATTAAAGAGATGGGAAAAACACTTGAAAAACTTTTAGCAATTAGTACCATTAATAATTTTAATAATATAGATCGGAGATTCCCAATTGAAGAACTAGAAAAGTATATTCTGGAAACATTTAAGGATCAAACTGGAATTATCAATTTTGATTATGAGAGAGGAACAACTATATTTTCTAATCCAGTTCTTATTGAATTAATTCTTAAATCCTTAGTTGAAAATGCTTTTGTCTTCCGATTAAATACTCCCATAATTCATATCACTTTTCAATTAAAAAAACCAGATCAATTTATCATTAAAATTTTGGACAATGGAATAGGAATAGAAGCAAAATACTTTGCCAATATTTTTGATATGTTTTTTATTGGCTCTTTAAAATCAGAAGGCAACGGTCTTGGGCTATATATAGTAAATCAAGCTGTAAAAAAATTGAATGGCAAAGTCAAAGTAAAAAGCATTTTGGAAAAGGGAACTACCTTTATTGTTATTCTACCGATTGGAAATTAAATTAAAGTCTAAAATACAACTTTTCTGGTTGATAATTGTATGATTTATTATTAAAGATTATTTCACTTTCCGTAGGTTATATTCTTTGAGATGGTTACAGTTCCTTAACATAGCTAAACAACTCTCCACTCTATTTTTTTTGTATTATGATCGATGCTTTTGTTGAAACATGCTTTGATTTATTGGGAAAAGGTCGTGTATCCTTTTGCGGTCTAAGTGTTTAAAGTTTCGTATTTTTACTTCTGGACTGGGGATTATCTTTTAAAGGTGGACTTCCACGTCCATTTAGAAAGAGCGTTAGCGACAAGTCAATCGAATTTTATACCAAGACATCTTAACAGATTTAGAAATAATGTTTGACTTTTTTATCAAATACCTGCAAGACAAAATCTCACTTTCTAAAGAAGAAATTGAGATGATCCATGATGTTGCGATAGAAAAAAAGCTTCGCAGAAAACAATACCTTTTACAGCAAGGTGATATATGGAAATATAATGTTTTTGTGAGTAGTGGTTTGTTAAAAACGTTTTCCATTGACAATGAAGGTAAGGAACACATTATGAACTTATCGCCCGAAAATTATTGGACAGGTGACAGGGCAAGTTTAATGACTGGTAAACCTACACAATTCAATATTGACGCTATTGAAAACTCTGAAATCATACTCATAGAAAAAACAAATTTTGAAAATCTTTGTAAAAAAATACCGCAACTCAACGATTTGGTAAATGCTATTCTACAAAAAAGTTTTATTGTTTCGCAAGACCGTATACATTCTCAAATCAGTCTTTCTGCCGAAGAAAAATATCAGGACTTCTTAAAGAAATTCCCAACAATTACCAACCGAATTCCTCAACACATGATTGCTTCATACATTGGTATTACCCCCGAAACATTAACACGTATACGAAGAAATGCAACCAAAAAGTAAAAGTATTATTCAAAACCGTTGACATTTGTTTGCTTTTTTTTCAAGCATTTGTCAATGAAAAATAGCCTCTCGTAATAGCAACTTTGCTTCATCTAAAAACAATTTAAAATTTTAAAAGATGAACAAAACAATTTTCATTACAGGTACGAGCACAGGGTTTGGTAAACTTACCACAATAACGCTTGCAAATGCTGGCTACACCGTAATTGCGGGAATGCGTGGCACAACAGGTAAAAATGAAACAGTAGCTAAAGAACTTGCTGTATTGCCTAATGTAGAAGTAGTAGAAATAGATGTAATTGATGATGCATCAGTTAATAATGCTTTCAAAAAAACATTAGCAAAACACGGAAAAATTGATGTGTTGGTCAATAACGCAGGTGTATCTGGATTTGGTTTACTAGAAGCTTATTCCATAGAACAAATCAAAAAAATGTTTGAAGTGAATTTCTATGGAGTTATCAGGACTTATCAAGCCGTATTACCAAGTATGCGGAAAGCAAAATCCGGTTTAATTATTAATCTTACCTCTGGAGCAAGTGGGCATACACTCCCATTTATGATTCCATATCTGGCCTCTAAATTCGGTGTGGAAAGTATTGCAGAAGGCTTGCAGGCAGAACTGGCTCAATTTAATATTGAAAATGTAACGATACAACCAGGTGTATATCCTACCGAAATGAATAATGGCAGCAAGTCTGGTACTGGTGCTGACAAAGCCAGTATTGCAGCAGCATATGACCCAATAGCTACTGACATGTTTAATGCCATTGGTGCTGGATTATTTGGGAAAATGCAGGAGTTTGACATGAATCCACAAACCATTGCTGATGGTATTTTGAAGTTAGTAGAGATGGAAAAAGGTACTAGACCACTGCGCTTTCCTCTTGATGCAATTGCACAAGGTACTGACATTGAATTCATCAACGCTAGAGCAGAAATAAAAGAAAAATGGCTGGCTAACTATAGCAATTAAATCATTATTCAAGGGTGTTTGAACGAATAATAAACATCCTTGAATTTATTCTATCATCAAAAAATAATTTTAAGAATGCAGAAGAACTCTTCAATGAACATATAAACAATATTGGAAATCCCAAGTATTTAGCTTTCATTCTCGCAGCGGATGGCACTATTGAGCTACTTTATATGACATCAATGGGGAAAGGTTGGAGAACCGAAGTAAAAGAAAATATACAAAAAATGTTAACTGATCTGCGAGAATGGGCTCCCAAGTTTAGATTCCTAAACGTAAAAACATCTATTAGTAACTCCAAATCAGGTTTTTGCAGAGTTTGAAGTAAATATTATGATTGGCAAACCTTATAAACAATTGTATATGGGGAGGTTAGTTACAGAAAATGGTAGAATAAAATTGGTGAGAGCAGGAATGGACTTGGTATCCTTGCAAAAAATGTTCGACACTTAATGATGTGTCTGGTTAAATAGTGAAAATTTATACAAATCAACTTTGGACTTTTCAATAAAGTGGCCCAAAGCCTTTATAGCTAATTTTGTAGTATACAAATGATACTCAATGGAAAATAAAGAAACAGTATTAGTTACAGGCGGAACAGGTTTTGTAGGCATTCACCTAATATTACAACTATTACAAAATGGCTATAGAGTAAAAACCACCATTCGCAACATCAACCGAAAAGAAGAAATCTTTAATATGTTGAAAAATGCTGGTTTTACTTCTCTTAATAGCTTTCTAGATTATAATCTAGTATTCATAGAAGCTGACTTAAACAAAGACGATAATTGGGATGAAGCGGTGAAAAATTGCCTCTATGTATTGCATGTTGCATCACCTTTTCCCCAAGCCGAGCCAAAAGACGAAAAAGAATTGATAATTCCTGCAAAGGAAGGCACATTGAGAGTCTTGAAAGCTGCAAAAAATGCAGGTGTAAAACGTGTGGTAATGACTTCTTCTTTTGGAGCTGTCGGGTATAGCATCAATCCTACAAATTATATATTCACCGAAAACGATTGGACTAACCCAGATGAAAAAAATGCAGCCTATATAAAATCTAAAACAATAGCCGAACTTGCCGCTTGGGACTATATAAAACAAAATGGTGGAGATTTAGAACTTACAGTTATCAATCCTGTCGGAATTTTTGGGCCAGTTTTGAGCAATAATTTTTCAAGCTCTGTCCAATTGATTGCAAAACTTTTAACAGGAAAGATGCCAGCCATTCCAAAACTTCATTTCAGTGTTGTTGATGTAAGAGATATTGCCGTTCTCCATATCAAAGCAATGACAAGCTCCAAAGCCAATGGGCACCGTTTTTTGGCTGCCTCTGATGGTACCACTTCCTTACCAGAAATAGCGGAGTTGCTTCGTTCAAAACCAAACAAATTTGGCAGTAAAGTTTCAAGTAAAGTTTTACCCAATTGGCTTGTAAAGGTTATTTCTGTCTTCAAACCCGAATTAAAATCCATTTCAAAACAAGTAGGAATTGTAAAAATTTTGTCAAATGAAAAAGCTAAAAAACTATTGAATTGGCAACCTCAAAATTGGAAAACAACAATCATGGATACTGCGGATAGTTTAATGATTATTAATGAATATCAAAAAAATTAAAATGAAAAATATCAAGCATATTAAAAAAAAATGGTCGCTGAGAAAAAAAATCATAATAACATTAAGTATACCTCTAATATTATTTTTGTTTTTTTACTTCAGTATAATCTTATTATTTGTGAGTAAAGATACGTCAAAGGATACACCATTATATGTTGGTGAAATCATATCTGACACTTTGCAACAACCACTTATAAACAATTTTGGTCACAGTACCACTGCTATGGAGGTAGTTGAAGGGATTGACTTGTCAGGTAAAATTATTGTGATGACTGGTGGCCATACTGGTACAGGACTACAAGCTACAAAAGCTTTTATAAGTAAAGGAGCCACAGTGGTAGCCCTTACGCCAGATGTAGAATTGGCAAAAAATAACCTGGATGGACTTCCTAATGTAGAAATTGAATATTTGAATCTTTTGGATATTAAATCCATTGATGCCTTTGTAATCAAATTCCTAAATTCCAATAGACCTATTCATACTTTAATCAACAGTGCTGGTCTTTTTAGTTCTCCACTACACAAAGATGAAAGGGGTTATGAAAAAATATTTGCTGTAAACGTTTTAGGTCACTATGAACTTTCGCTAAAATTATTGCCTGCACTAAAAAAAGCCAACGGTTCAAGAATAATCAATTTATCCTCCAGAGGACATAGGCTGACAGACATCAACTTTGAGGACATTAATTTTGAATATACCAAATACGACAATTTCTTAGCCTATTGCCAAAGTAAAACAGCGGTATCTCTAGTGTCAGTAAAACAAGATGAGTTATTCAAAAAGTATAATATTCGTTCGTTTTCCGTTCACCCAGGAGCTGTACCTTCTTCTGATTTGTTCACTACGACTTTTAAATCATATGCTTCAATATTTCAAGTTTGTATGGCAGATATGGCAGCCAAAAGCCTAAGAGTTTTTTATGGCACGGAATTATTGAACTATCTGAGAAAACCAAAAAATGAAGGAGACATATACAAAACAGTGCAACAAGGTGGTGCTACCACAGTTTGGGCAGCTGTTGATCCACAGTTAAATGGTAAAGGGGGACAATATTTAGAAGATTGTAACATTGCGCAAATGGTGCCTAATGGTAGTGATGCTCCATTTGGAGTAAGACCTTGGGCACTTAATAAACAATCTGCAAACCAGATATGGGAAATTTGTGAGAAGATGACTGGTGTTTATTTTGAATAATAATCTGCAATAAATTTGATTATCTTATGGAAATGAACTCTTGTTATCTAGGTCCTAAAATATCGCCCGAACAGTTTATACCTGAACACATGTTTTTGTATTTGGTAAAGGGAAATATGAATGGTTATGATGGAAATTTGCACTACACCATAAAAGCTGGGCAATACTGCCTTATTCGGAAAAACCAATTGGCTCGTTACAATAAGGTTAAAGGTAGCGATGGTTTTGAAAAAATAGCCATTCTTTTTGATGAAAGTTTCCTTAAAAACTATCAGGAAAAGCACTTAATCCATATGCATAATTTCAACATATCAGAAACATTTTTGTTACTTAATCCAATAGAAAAAGTACCAAAATTTATAAACTCACTAAAACCCTATTACAAAGGCGAAGGTAGAATTGATGCTAAAATGGTGGATGTAAAACGGGAAGAATTGCTACACATTTTGTTACAATCCCTACCCGAATTAGCTAATCTATTTTTTAATTATGGAAATCCATACAAAATAAACTTAGAGGAGTTTATGAATCGGAATTATAAATTCAATGTAAATTTGGAACGTTTCGCTTTTCTATCAGGAAGAAGTTTATCTGCATTTAAACGAGATTTTAAGTCCATATTCAATGAAACTCCAAGTAGATGGTTAACCACGAAACGTCTGAAAGAAGCACATTTTCTCATTGATAAAAAGAATAAAAAGCCGTCTGAAATTTACCTTGATTTAGGTTTTGAAGATTTGTCACACTTTTCTTATGCTTTCAAAAAGAAATTTGGTTTTACACCTTCAGAATTAGGCAGATGAATATGGACAGTACGAATTATATATCAAAATCAGGATTATTTTTTTCTTGTAGCGAGAAACAGGAATTTGTAACAGAACAAATTGTTCCAGAGCATCTTCTTACCTATGTTTATTCAGGCAAAATCTTAGTGACTACCGCCAATAAAACATATTATCTCCCCGCTGGGCAGGCAGCCTTATTTGGTCGAAACCAATTAGCAAAATTTACTAAAATACCTAAAGATAATGAAGCGTGTAAATCGGTTACTGTATTTTTCACACAACAATTCCTTCAAAAATTCTATGCTACACAAACACCCCAAAAACATAATGCCAATCGTCCCAAATTACTGTTTCTAAAGACAAATGTCATATTAGATGATATGTTTCATTCTATTAAAGACCATGTGAACTCGAATACTATTTTTATTACAGATAAACAAGCAATACTAAAAATAAATGAAATTTTAAAACTAATAAGGGAATTCGATACCCAGACAGATGATTTACTATTAGATTTTTCTGAGCCTCATAAAATTGACCTAGCAGGATTTATGCAAACAAACTTTATGTTCAACATCCCTATCTCAAAATTCGCATATCTAACAGGCAGAAGTTTAGCAACTTTCAAAAGGGATTTTAATAAAATATTTGCTACCTCTCCACAAAAATGGCTTACTGAGAAACGGTTAGAACAAGCCCACTTTTTAATTGCTGAAAAACGAATGAAGCCGTCACAAGCCTTTCTAGAAGCTGGTTTTGAGAATTTCTCTCACTTCAGTAAAACATTTAAACAATTTTTTGGCTATAATCCATCTTCTATTATTCCTTAGCAAGTTCTAAAAGTTGAGCTTCTGAGCAAAGGCATCCGTTTTTCTACCCTTTATTTTTGCAGTGTATATAAATTGATAAGCAATGGAAATGATAGAGTACATGTATCAATATTACCAAAGTGAACGAAGTACCGCCATTCTTGCTGTTGCTATAGGGGTAGTCTTCCTTATTACTTCTTTCCTGTTCTTTCAGTATTTCGGCAACTACAAGCTAGTAAAAGGATTGCTATATACTTTGTGTGGTGCAGGCTTATTTTTTCTTGTCACAGGAGTCGTAGTTACGATTCACAATAATCGTAAAATGGAGGAAGTGGCGCTTTCACCACAAACCAATTTTGTACTTCACCAATCCGAAAAGGCAAGAATACAATTGGTTTTAACAACTGGTTATCGCTTCAGTTTAATCCTATTCTCAACTTTAGTCGTAGGTGGACTTAGTATAATACTTACTTTTTCAAATGATCTATGGAAAGGAATTGGATTGGGGTTGTTGATTGTAGGCACAGTGGGACACGTAATGGAGGATTTTTCAATGCAGAAAAACCAGGCTTATCAACAAAAATTAGATTTGGTTAATTTTTAATATATTAAACATGAGTAAAGTAGTATTAGTTACTGGAGCTTCTTCAGGGATGGGAAAAACAACAGCCGAATTGCTCTTGAAAAAAGGGTATGTAGTTTATGGGGCAGCTCGTAGAGTTGAAAAAATGTACGATTTGAAAAAGGCTGGTGCAAAAATCCTACAAATGGATGTAACAAAGGAGCAATCGATGGTTTTGGGGATTGAAAAAATAATTAAAAATGAGGGACATATTGATGTCCTTCTAAATAATGCAGGATTTGGGCTATATGGGGCCATTGAGGATGTAACAATGGAAGGTGCTAGATATCAAATGGAAGTCAATGTTTTTGGATTAATGCGTCTTATCCAATTAGTTTTGCCATATATGCGAAAAAGACAAAATGGAACAATAGTGAATATTAGTTCTATTGGAGGAAAAATAGCCAACCCAATTGGAGGTTGGTATCATGCCAGTAAATTTGCTTTAGAAGCTTTAAGCGATAGTCTGAGAATGGAAGTGAAACAGTTTGGTATCAATGTAATAGTCATTGAACCCGGTGGTGTAAAATCCGAATGGAGCGAAATAGCTATGGAAAACGCTCATAAAATCTCTGCAAACGGGGTGTATGGAAAAATGATACAGAAAATGATAGAAGCAGGAAAAAAGTTTAAGGACAAAAATGCCGAACCAGAAATTATTGCTAACCTGATTAACAAAGCAATCACGTCCAAAAAGCCCAAGACAAGATACAGCGGTGGATTCATGGCAAAACCATTGCTCTTTTTAAGAAAAGTGCTGTCCGATATACAAATGGATAAAATGATTTTGGGACAGTTTAAATAAAATACCTGTCACTTATAACAAGGGATCAAATTCTAGTGGGTCCTAGGGAGTTTTTTCTCTTTTTGAACAAACCTAATGGGGGTTTGATTCGGAATAAGCCGCATGTAATATAAATTTTTTTTCTGGTTTTTAGGGAAAGCGACAAGATTAAGTAGAATTTTAAATATTAAAATGGAAAATTTGGCTTGTGAGAAATTACAGTTTTTCTAAAAGTTTATTAAACAGAGGTATCTTACCTTTACTTAAAAATAAATTAAAATTATTTTTGTATTTTCCTGTAATGGCCTTACACAAAAGTGTATAGCCCGAGAAAACTAGCAAGAAAGGGTTAAACGAGAGTGCAATTTTCCTTTATGAGTCATAGAACATTATAAGGTGATCCAGTCTTTTTTTGACCAGATCATTCACCATCGGTTCAAAACTATAGATTACTTTGTCGTTCTTCAAAACCAATATAAAATAGGGTTGTTTATAATGTTTTGGGTATCAATCTGGAAGGCTATAAGGAATTATCAGGCTGCTATGTGGCAGAAAGTGAAGGGGCCAGATTTTGGTTACAGGTATTGACTGATCTGAAAAACAGAGGGGTGGAGGATGTATTAATAGGCTGTATCGATAATCTGAAGGGGTTTTCTGAGGCCATAGCGAGTGCATTTCCAAAAACAGAAGTACAAAGTTGTATTGTACATCAGATCAGGAACTCTCTGAAATATGTGGCCAGCAAAAATCAGAAAGCTTTTATCAAAGACCTCAAACAGGTTTATCAGGCTATCAATAAGCAAGTTGCAGAGGATGCTTTGTTGGATTTGGAAGAAAAATGGGGAAAGCAATATCCTGTGGTAATCGTCTCCTGGCAAAATAACTGGGAGAAACTTTCTGAATACTTTAAATATGAGTGAGGGGATTAGAAAAATAATTTATACCACAGCAGCGGCTGCCGCCAATGCAGTGGAAGGCTACCATCGACAGGTCAGAAAGGTGACTAAAACAAAAGGTGTTTTTCCTTCAGATATGGCTTTATTGAAATTAATTTATCTGGCCTCAAAAAATATTTCTAAAAAATGGGTACAGCCTGGGCAGAACTGGGGACAGATTTTACAGCAATTAGCCATTCATTTTGAAGGAAGGGTACTATCGGGGTTGTGGTAATGGTTACTTATTCCATAATCTTTTAGTCCTTCCACTACAGATAAGGTATAAGCAAGCACAATAAGGGAAATCAATAACCTGGTTTTTTTCTCACAGGAAAGATTAATTTTTTCCAGTTGAAACCCGGCTGATTTCATATGCTTAAAACAACATTCTATACTCCATCTGATCTGATAAGCGGCCACGATCGCTTTACCATGCTTTTCCAAACTGGTTAACAGGTAAACAATAGGTTCTTGATGGTCAGCCTGGTGATTTTTACTCATCACTAACCTGAGGGTTAACTTTTTGAGTTCAAAAGGTTTAGCTATGGCTTTATCTGCTGTTTTACTTCGGAGAATTTTATGTTCCAATGCGGAATATCGTAACCCTTCAGTCTGATTAACCAGCTGTTTGTAAGCCCCTTTTTTAAGCCAAATGATAAAATCAATTTGATGAGCCAGCAGAAACTCAAACCATTCTATTCCGATATATTCCCGATCGGCCAATAAAGTTTTCCCTTTCAAATTCAGTCGCTGCATGGCCGTGAGCAAAAGGGTTTGCCTTTCCTCAAAATTACTGGTTCCCTTTTTGGCCAAATCCATCCAAAATACAGGAATAGCCACTCCTTTATATACTACACACAAGGTCAACAAATGTAATTTACGTTTCCCATATTGCCAGCTGGTTCCGTCCAATACCAAATATTCTACTTTATGTCGAAGCATTACTAATCCCATAGCCAGAATATCTATCCAGATACTCGATAGGGCGTGGGCTGTGAAAAAGCGGGTGATCCTGCGATAATGGGAGGCTGCCTGGGTGTCAGGTTTTTCACTGATAGCCCCTATATTGCCTTTCAATTTGTAAAGACAAATCGTCTCCTTTTGCAGGATCGCCTGAACTATCATCAACATATTATTTAGCGTGCTTAGCTTATACTCTGCTAAAACTTCCTTAATTTTGTACAATAGTGCTTGAGTCATTTCTTCTTGTTTTGTCCAATTCAAATTTAATGATTCATAGCACTTTTTTCTTTTTTGTCCAGTGAATAAATTAATAGCTCTTCCCTCTGAAAATTAATGGATGTAATGATGGAATTCACAAATTTTTCTGAAATTCCATTATGAGATTAAATTGCAACTTATAGTCTTTTACCAGTTATTCAAAAGTGAATATGAACGAAGGTGCACCAAAATATTATTCAATTTTAATCCTCAACAATTAGGAGACTGTCATCTCTTTTTGTTGAGGATTTTACCTTTCTAGTAAGATCTTCCTGTTACATTTTTCTCCATATTTTATATATATTGCAATTTGATTAAGAGTAAGTAATATATGAAAGAGGGTATCCACCATGATGAGCAGGAACTTACTATCGCCTTAAAGGAAGGTGATACCCATTCATTTAGGATAATTCATCGGCTTTATCGACAAAAAATGCTCAACTACTCCTATGGTATTTTAAAATCGAAAGAAGATGCCGAAGAAATTGTTCAGGATGCTTTTTTAAAATTATGGGAGAATAAACAAAAACTTGAGGAGGGAAAAACATTTAGTGGGTACTTATTTATCATTGTTCAAAATCTTACTATAAAAAAATTAAAGAAAAATGCTAAGGATTATTTTCTAAAGGATATTCCTGAAAATTTAATTTCTAGATATCAGGCGGATAATAACATGCATTACAAAGATCTCTTGGCAATATTTAATGAAGCACTCGAAAACCTCCCTGAAAAGAAAAGGACAGTTTTTCAATTAAAACGGGAAGAGGGGTTGACAAACAAGGAGGTTGCAGATCAAATAAATGTATCCGTAAAAACTGTTGAAAAGCACATGACACAAGCCCTTAAGTTTATTGAAGAGTACCTGCAAAAACATAAAAAATTCATTTTAGTCATCACATTATTTTTTTAAAAAAAATTAGGGTAAGGGTAGGGTTGATTACTTTTTTAGGATATTCATAAGTAGAGACTTGTTTATAAGTGATTTTTAAAAATTAGATTTTTTTAAGCCGCAAGGACTTGGGGGTAGGTAAACAGTAGCACAAATCCCTGAATTAAGATACTTAAAAGGTGAATTTGAATGGTTTCAAATCAATTTTCCTATGAAAGAAATAATTTTTATAAAGACATTATTTAAAAAACAAATAGCCGAAACCATTACCCATGCTGAGCGTGAGGCGTTATATGCATGGTTAATTCAGGATAGGAATGAAATCAAAGCCAGACAAATCATTGAAGAGGTTTTGGAAGAGGAAGAAGATATTACGGAATTACAGGAAGGGTTATTTAAATCTGAACCAGAAGCCTGGGAAATCCTGGAAAACAAATTAGGCTTAAAAACCACCCCGCAAATCATTGAAAAGACCAAACCGGTATTATTTTTTAGAAGGGAAATCTGGAAGTGGGCAGCTGTCTTTACATTATTGTTAATGGCCACATGGTGGCTTTACAAAAAAAATGTGTCCGAGCCTGCAATTGCTGAAACTGTCCAAACCATTATAAAAAGCACTGAGTTAGGGCAGAAAAAAACACTTACTCTCCCAGACGGTTCGGTGGTTAAACTAAATGCTGGATCATCAATTTCATTTTCTCAACCCTTTACAAATGGGGGCACAAGATTGGTTTCACTCAAAGGGGAAGCTTTCTTTGATGTGAAAAAAAATAAGGCTCATCCCTTTAAGGTAATTACTGAAAATATGGAGATTAAGGTATTGGGAACCTCCTTCAATGTAAAAGCATATCCGGAAGACCAAAACGAAAAAGTAGCTTTAGTTGAAGGAAAAGTAAGCGCGTATAACAAAGAACAAAATGAAAATTTGGTTTTTAATGAAATCTTAATGCCGGACCAGACTTTGTCATTAAATAAAGTAAACGGTGAGGTTAAAAAGATTCCTCTTCAACAAGCTGATATTGGATGGAAAGATAATGTTATTTACCTGAATGAAGCAGGTTTTGAAGAAATTATGGAGGTTTTAAGCAGATGGTATGGGGTGAAATTTGAAATAGAAAAAGGGGATAGGATTAAAATACCTGATAGGTATGTGGGGAAATTCGAAAATAAATCACTGATGGAAGTTTTAGAGGGACTTAGCTTCTCAATTCACTTCGATTATGAATTTGATAATGATAAAAAAATAATTTATATCACTAAATCCGCAATAAATGAAAATAAATAGCTCATAAAAGAAAGGGTCATTAATTAAAACGACCCTAAATTTTGTATCATTATTTCCTGTAAAAGATTGCCGTCCTCCAGGAAATAATAGAAAATAATTTTTGATGAATTTTTTCCACCAAAAACATATAAAAATATGAAAATGAAATTACTTAGACAAATTAAGTATATGTCGAGAATTGGTTTTTATGGTTTAATTCTTCAACTTACTTTATTTGGAATGATATCCGCAAAGGATGGAAATGCCCAATATAAAGTGAGCATGGAGAATGTCTATGTTTCCATAGATGTAAAAGAAAAATTAAAATTAAAACAGGTTTTTGTCCAGATAGAAAATAAAACTGGCTTTGGATTTTCCTATAGTAAAGAATTGGTAGATGAAAATCAAAGATTGAAATCAGATTTAATAGATGGATCAGTTGCCAATGTCCTTAGAAGTATTTCCAAAGAGACAGGTCTGACTTTCAAAAGGATCAATGAAAATATTTATGTAACCAAAAGGGGAAAGGGGGAACCTAAAATTTCCGAGTTTTTTGCTCCAGAGGCTAATCAACTGAAAATTTCCGGTACCATTTCCTCCTCAGTAGATGGAGAGCCTCTACCAGGGGTTAGTATTTTAATTAAGGGGACATCAAAAGGTACAACTTCAAATTTTGAAGGCCATTATACCTTAATCGCTGGTCCTGAAGATATTCTTCAGTTTAGTTTTATAGGATACAAGAGCCAGGAGTTATTGGTGGGTAACCAAACTGAGATCAATCTTGCCTTACAGGAAGATCTCGAGCAATTGGATGAGGTGGTAGTTATTGGTTATGGTACGGCAAAAAAGAAAGATTTAACCGGATCTATTTCTACCCTTGAAGCAAAGGATTTAGTGAATGCAAATTCGGTATCACCTCAATTTGCGTTGCAGGGGAATGTTTCAGGAGTCCGTGTAATTAATGCTAGTGGGGATCCCAATGAAGCTCCAAGAATCTTTGTCCGCGGAATAGGAACCTGGAATGGAGATTCACAGCCCTTATATGTAATTGACGGTCAGATATTTGAACCTCCAAGAGCCGGAAATGAGGATGAAATTTCAGGACATGGGTTGTCAACTCCTCCAAACTTATTTAACATGATAAACCCATCAGACATTGAGTCTATGACCGTATTAAAAGATGCTTCAGCATCAGCAATTTATGGAAGTAGAGGTGCCAATGGGGTAATTTTAATCACGACAAAGAAAGGTAAGAAAGGTAGGCCCGTAGTTGAATTTAATTCCAGATGGGATAGCAGGAGTATGCCAACCTACAGCATGTTAAACACTCAGCAATATGTAGATCTTACAGAGGAAATGTTTGCCAATAATCTCAACCCTGATATAACAATTGGGGATGAATTATATGGAAATGATCAACCTGATGATGCAGCCAAATTAGTTAACAGATCTCCACAATTTGATCCTGGTAGTCCTTTTTATATAAGTGACAGAACAACCTACAACCATCAGGATGAATTGCTACAAAACCATGCATTGAGTCAGAATTATGACTTGAAAATTTCTGGTGCGACTGATATCGTAGATTATTATGTTTCAGGAAGTTACTTAAAACAAGAAAACTTATTTAAAAACAATAATCTTGAGAGATATACAGGCGCATTTAATATTAATGTGGATGTTACTGATTGGTTAAAAACAGGAGTCAATTATAAATTCACATGGCAGCGATCAGAATTAAATATTGATGGTGATTTAGACAACTTTGCCGCTGCTGCGCCATGGCAGCCTATTTTTAATGCAAATGATCCCCTTGGATTCCAGCAGGTGATAGATCCATTTGGCTATAGTCCAAATTGGCAGAGAGCCAGACTTTATGGACAAGGAACAGTTTCAAATACTCTAGCCTTATCAGAGATCAATACAAAAGAGTTTACAATAAACAGGCACATAGCACAACTATATGCTGAATTTAAACCCATTTATGGCTTAACCCTCAGAGGAAGTTTAAACCTTGATTATTCCTATCAGGACAGGTTTCATTTAGATGTATGGTCCGTAGGAAATTATTATAAAATTGATGGAGATGATCCAAGCACTGAAGCGCCAAACGCTCCAAATAGTTTAGGAGGGATGAATGACAGGGTTAATAAAATATTAAACTATCAGGCTGATTTTACTGCAACTTATACAAATACTTTTGCAGGGAAACATAATATGACATTAACTGGTGTTGTTCAAGACCAAAGACATGTTAGAAACTTATTCCATTATGTAGGCAATAATTTAACGAACCTAAATGATGATCCAAGGAAAAATAGCTATGGAAATGATCTGGCGAATAACAGTTCATTCGTAGGTTGGAATCAACGGTTTTGGTTCGGATTTGCTGGACGGGCAAGCTATTCCTATGAGAGTAAATATTATATTGATGCTTCCATTAGAAGGGATGCCAGTAATGGATTTGATGATGAATACAGGTGGGGTACTTTTTATTCATTAGCGGGAGCCTGGAGAGTGAGTGATGAATCATTTTTCTCCGATGTTACTTTTATTAATGATTTGAAACTTAGAGGGGGTTGGGGAGAAGCTGGAAATGACCAGGCGGCTGTTGGAAGTTATGCATTTCTTTCAGGAGTAAATACTTCCTTGTCGTCAACAAGATGGGGATCAGGAATGGGGGATGCATATGGCAATCTTCAATTAGGAGCTCTGGTAAATGATTTTCCTAATTCTTCATTAAGTTGGGAAATTGTCACTACTTCTTATGCTGGTTTTGATGCACTCTTATTAAACAATAAATTAAATGTAACTTTTGAATGGTTCAACCGGAAAACCTCGGGTATTTTACAACGAGTTAATTTACCATTAACCGTAGGAACAAATTCACCATTATTTAATATTGGAGAATTAGTAAACAAAGGGATTGATCTTGCTATTGGTTATAATAATAAGTTAGGTGATTTTACCTATGGGGTAAGTGGTAACATTAGTTTTCTAAACAATGAAGTAACCAAGCTATATAACAGCCAGCCACTTTCTACCGGATTTGGAAGAGTGGAAGAAGGAAGATCTGTAGGACATATCTGGGCTTATAAATTAGGTGGAATTTTCCAAAACCAGGCGGAGATAGATAACTATTTTGCAGAGAAAACAGATGAAACTATTGGGAATGTTGATTTTGTGGCCCCAGGTGATATGTATTTTTTGGATGTACAGGGAAACCCTACGGAAGATGAACCTTTCTATAGCAAGAATCCTGATAATCTGATAAATTCATTTGATCAAACTGAGGTTGGAAAAACCATTCCGGGATTTACATATGGTGCAAATATTAATTTAGGTTGGAAGGGTTTTGATTTTTTTGCAGGTTTTTATGGGGAAGGAGATGTTCAGAAGTATAATAGTGCAAGAGCACGATTCGAAAACATGGCTGGTGCCGGTCCAAATTATACCGTCTCTACACTAAACCGCTGGACACTGGAAAATCCAAATACTGATATGCCCAGAGCGGTAATTGGTGATCCTGCAGGCAATAACAGGTATTCTAACAGGTATGTGGAAAGTGCGGCATTTTTCAGATTAAATAACTGGCAAATTGGTTATTCTTTACCTGAATCAATTCTGAATGGTTTACAGAATACCGTGCAGTCATTGAGAATCTATATTGGAGGCCAAAATAATCTTTATTGGAATAAATGGTCTTCCTTGGATCCAGTTAATGATGCTTTCCCACTTCCAAAGACCTATTCTGTCGGTTTAAATGCCAGATTTTAATTTTTAACATTTAAAATTAAAGAACTATGAAATCAAAAATAAAATCCCTTTTTATATTATTAGTAATATTTAATTTTAGTGCCTGTAATCCTGATCTTGTTGATTCCCCTCCTCTTGGGCCTACAGAAGCAATTTATTTTTCGAATGCAAATGAGTTTAGGGCTCAACTTGTAGGTGTATATGCTTCCTATTATGACTGGTATCATTATTCTGCTCCAAGTTTTAATCCAGGTGGATTTGTTACCGGCACGTTTTTATTGCCCGGAGATGATTTAACAGAATCAAATGGAAACAGAACAGAAGTTGAATTATTTGATGGTGGTCTCAATCCAACACAGAACAGAATTGGATTTATTTTTCAAGCCTGTTATAAAGCAATATCCAGAGCTAATGTGACTATTGAAAAGGTTAATACCATTGACTTTTCACAGTTTGATGGGGCAGATGAAATTGCAAAGATGGAAGGAGAAGCATTGTTTTTAAGAGGATATGCCTATTATACATTATTTAACTTGTTTGGAAGCGTTCCTGTGATTACAGAAAGAATTTTGGATAAGGATAAAACAAACAATCCGAAAAGCCCTGCAAATGATGTGATTTCTCAGGCGATTACTGATGCTGAAAATGCCATAGCTTCATTACCAGATTCCTGGGATGCGGCTAATGTTGGCCGAATTACCAAAAACTCTGCAAGAGGATTACTAGTGAAGGCGCTGATTTTCAGAGCAAATTACAATAATGATGATGATGATGATTTAAATAAGGCCAAGCAGGTGTATAGTGAAATCACCCGATCATTAGTGCCTGATTTCATTGATAATTTTAATTCGTATACTGAAAACAATGAAGAATCACTTTTTGAAATTCAGGCAGCTAAAGCATCTAGTTTAAATAATTTAATTCTACATAATGATGGAGCCTGGAGAGGGGTGGAAAATATGAGTGTATACAGGGGATATATGATGCAACCCGGAGGCGGTGGATTTAATGATGCTTCCACCAAGTTTCTTGTAACCGAAAAACTAATGAATAATTTTGGTACAGATCCCAGGATAAGTGTATTTTCTAACCCTGAAGATGGAAGGGATGGAAGAATATTTCAAAAATATAATCTTCCTTTAGGAGTAAATGAATTAACACCACCGCACGGAGGATCTGCTAACAATGAAAGGTTACTACGGTATGCAGATATTAAACTTTTAATTGCTGAAGCAGAATTAAAAACAGGGAATGCCGCTGCTGCAATTAGTCAGATTAATGAGGTTAGGACTCGAGCCAGGGCCTGGGGAAGTGAATCGGGATATGGGGATGGTGTAATTCCTGCTAATTATAATATAGGTGAAACCGATGAAAATACGATCATGCAATGGATTATGGATGAACGATTTGTTGAATTAGCTGGTGAAGGACAAAGATGGGATGACTTGAAAAGATGGCATGCAAGTGGAGATATTAATTTAACAGGATGGGATGGAAGTGTAAGTAATTTTAGCACAAATTTAGCATCTCCCGTGCAGTTTGATGTAAACAAACATTTGCTATTTCCCATACCTCAAACTGAAATTGAAAGAAATAGTGCGATTAACCAAAACAATCCTGGATATTAAGGATTAATTTGAAAGATGTGGTGTTAAGAATTAATGTACTTTCTTAACACCCATTTTTCGATAAAAAAAATTGTTTGACTTTGTTCAGAGGTTCTTTTTTTTAAAACATATTTTGCTTTCCATCATCAAATTATTCACAACTTTAATCCAAACATTAATTAATCATTTTAAAGAAAAATAAAACAGGAGAGGATTTTCATTATTTTTAAGGTTGTGTTATCTTACTTATCTCAGGTGCTAATGTGAATGCGAATACCCATGGTAAATATCAGCAATGCCAAACCATTTTCAGACANAAAGAATGTGGGTAGCTGGGTAGAGCAATTAGTGACATATGGACCTTGGCGTATATTCAGGAGAGTGCGACCAGAATTTTGATTCAAAAATAAGCTAATTTTTTGGAGATGAGATATTTATAAAATATTAGCTCCGCTNTATGCATAGAAGAGCTACTTGTTAAACTTAGTTCTGGAAAGCAAAATTTAAAATATTTGTCCACTTACACTTTTTTGAGAAAACCCTTCTTTTTCAGATTTTAAATTAAAAAACTAGACATATAAACAAAATGAAATACCATTTNATATTCACCTCCACTTTGATTGTATTACTACTCTTTACTTTATTNCCTTCCTGTTCCTATAAAAGCCCGGATAATAAATTTGATGTGGTCATATATGGAGGAAGTTCTGCAGGGATTTCAGCGGCTATTCAAACCCGAAGAATGGGTAAAACCGTGCTGGTGCTTGAACCAGGCAAAAGAATAGGAGGATTAACAACAGGAGGACTGGGGCAAACAGATATAGGCAATAAAGCAGCAATNGGAGGAATTGCGCTTGAATTTTATCAGGGGATAAAGAAGTATTATGAACATCCAGAAAATTGGAAATGG
>NZ_KB903461.1 GCF_000379765.1 Flexithrix dorotheae DSM 6795 | reverse complement strand
ATTATATCCTTTTCGGAAGCATTTGCAATCGCAAATTTTAAGGAAGCAAACTTGGCACTACCTATTTTATCCACCCCACTTTTAGAAACTAATATTTCCCGTCCCAAAGAAGAACCAACAATGGAAAAAATTCCTATCATTACTAATAGATAANTTTTCCCTAAATGGAGCCAAATCTTTAATGTTTTAATTTTCATGGAGTATTAGATTGGTTATCGTTTAGCAAAACTAAGTCTTAGAAAAGCCGAAAAAATGCCATTTTCACCTATTTTCATCAGTTTTTGGAAAATAGGTTTTTTACCTACTTTTTTAAGATAGATCAATAAATTCCATAATAATGAGTTAATAATGCAAAATAATCATCTTTACTAATTATCATATAATATCAAAATGAAATCTATAAGAATACTGCTTGTTGATGACCACAAAATTATTCGAGATGGAATAAAATCATATTTTACAGAAGATTCTAATTACACTATTGTAGACGAGGCCTCAAACGGACAAATGGCTCTTTTAAAGTTAGAGCAAATAAGTGAAGAAATTGATTTAGTTATTTCTGACATTTCTATGGATGTAATGGATGGAATAGAATTTACTAAACAAATTTCAAAAAAATTTCCCCATGTAAAAGTTTTGATAATGTCCATGTTACTTGATTCTAAAACTATTAAAACGGTTTTAAAAGCAGGAACAGCTGGATATTTGGTAAAGGATAGTACAGAATATGAAATTAAGGAAGCTATAAATTTAATAATGAAGGGCGAGACCTATTTTAGTAAGCAGGTGACTCAAATAATAATGGAGGGGATGAGGAAGAGGAGAATCCCGAATTCTATTGTTAATGACAGAATTAAAATTTCTAAAAGAGAAACAGAAATTATTCAACTTATTTCTGAGGAATATTCAAATCAAGAGATTGCCGAAAGATTATTTATTAGTGTTAGGACTGTAGATTCCCATAAAAGAAACCTGTTGGAAAAAACAGGGTCAAAAAATATTATAGGTTTAATTAAGTATGCTATCAACAATGATCTCCTTGAAGAATTTAAAGTAGCATAATTTTTATTTTCAAAGAGTTTCTTGAGATGACATAAGAAACTACGGCATTTTAAAAATGTAAAATTGCCAGGAATAAGAGAGAAAAATATATGACTTTTATAATGTAAATTATAATTATTTCAATATTTTTCATTGAATGATAAATTCATTTATGTTAAGTAGAATAATATTTATTTGAAAATAACACCATTCCTTATTTATTATAAAAGTACAAAAACCAACCTAAGTATCAACCAGATCAAAAAAGAAATTGCTCATAATGTGAGCAGAGTAGTAATTGGTAAAATCGTACAGGAAACACGATCAGACTACTAAATTAGCCCTACGCCAATTTTTGTGCATATCCCGTACATACTCGTAGTAGCAATTTATTAAAATTGTTTAAAGGAACCTATACTTTAAAAATTACTGATATTAACGGTGCATTTTGGGAGCATAAAATGGAAAAATAACAATAGCTAATGAGTATACCCGAATTTTAAGGGGTTATACATGAATAGGGAAAAAACCTTCTTGTTAAGTAAAGAAAGAACAAATTTTTTACAATCAAGAAGATTTTTTTATAATGATACAAAACTACATTCTTAAAAAGCAAACACAAGAACCAAATCATTTTAATGGCCAATCAGCTAACTACTTCTGTTGAAACCATGCCCTTTACAGGACTAACCCACCAAACTGGGCTTTTGGATACTGTATAAGTGTACACTGAAAAAAAAATGGGTACACCAAGTAAAATCAACCTCACCAAAAAAGCTATCCTACAAACAAGAAAAAAATGAAATTACACAGAGTTTTTACGGACCCAAACCCAACCAGATTAGTCCAAGATCGGTGAAAAAATCCATTGGTATCCTTGGAACCCAATGGATTTGATCTCTTATTATTAGCAATATATTTTTTTTACGGAAGTTGAATCCTAACATAACAATCCGTTTATCCAACTATTTTTAAGGATAAATGAGATAATTTAATCGCATTGATTTGTACTCTGAAAGTTCGGGTTCCCAACTTTTTCTGATTTCGCTTTCAGGTACTCTATTGATAATTTGTTTTCTGAAAAGCCCTGAACCGATAAGTTTTTCAATCACGCCCATCTGATTGCTTAAACTAGAATCAAAAAATTTCTCCTTATTAGGGTGGGCTTTATAAAGTTCCATAATCCAAGATAAGTTTATTTTTTTTTCCTTTCTTAATATTTCTACATCAAAATTTCTAAGGTCAATTCCATAACAGACTTCACCCTTAAAAATCGGATTTTCTGCCATTCCCTTTATTCCGTGTGGGGTGAAATTGAATTTGTATTTACCTTTAAGGTCTGGACTTCCCAAAATCGTAAATGGTGAATATGTACCCCGTCCATGGTTTATGTAGGTACCCTCAAACATACAGGTGGAAGGATATAATAAAACAGATTGCTGTGTGCTAAGATTTGGTGATGGTTTGACAGGCAACTCGTATGGCATATCATGATTGTAATTGGCTACAGGTATTACTTCGATATTGCATTGGACACCATTTGTTAGCCATCCTTCTCCATTTGCCATCATAGCGAACTCACCAACTGTAAGTCCATGCGACATAGGAATGGGGAACATTCCTATCCCTGATTTATACTTCAGGTCAAGAACAGGACCATCTACCAAATATCCATTAGGATTTGGGCGGTCCAAAATGATAAGTTTTTTTTCATTTTCATAACATGCCTCCATCAATTTTACCAAGGCATTAATATTTGTGTAAAATCTACATCCTACATCTTGCAGATCATAAATTACTATATCCACGTCTGCCAAATCCTCATTGCTTGGTTTCTTCTTTTTGCCATATAATGAAATAATAGGAATACCAGTAACCTTATCCGTTTCGTCATTAACTTCCACTCCGGCACTGGCATTTCCGCGAAAACCATGTTCAGGGCCAAACACCTTCACAATATTAATATCAAGAACAAGTAAGCTATCGACCAAATGACGCTCTCCAATTACTGTTGTAGGATTTGCCATTATCGCCACTCTTTTTTCTTTTAAAAGGTGTAGATATTTATCTAATCTTTCAGCACCAGTAATTATTGGAAGCTGTGAGTTTCCAGAAATTTCAGGTTTTTGAGTGTTTGAGGTAATAAGTAAAATTATCAGTAATGGTATGATTTTATATAAAACCGACTTGCTTATTTTATAAAACTTGTACATTATTTTTCAATTTTTGCTTATGAACAGTAATAAATCCCTGGTCAGGAAAGGTAGCCGAAAACCAATCTTCCGGTTAGAGCTTAAAAATTTGGTATTCCATCACAATTGAGAACTTTCCCTAGTTTGAATTTCCAACATTTTAAGCAAAACCTAAGAGAAACAAAATTGGATAAAATAAGCCCCCCAATTCGGAATTCTTCCGGAAAGGAGGGCTGTTTATCTAAAAATATTTAACGACCAATTATTTTCATAAAATTAAAGGATTGCTTTTACCAGCCAGTAGTTTGAGAGAGCGTATAACCTCGCTCAGCATATTCACTAATTTGATTTTCACCAACTGGAGCCATGTAAACCCGATCACTGAATGGATCCCTGTTAGAAATGTTCTCAGGAACATAAAAACCAACCATTTGTGTAGGGTTTGCTCCATCATAGGTTATTACAGTTCCATCTTCCTTTTCTATCTTAAGAATTCCTTCCTTTTCAGGTACAAGGAATTCAGGCATTTCATTTGGAAAATCTACCCAAGGGCCTAATAAAATATCCGGGTTGACAGAACCATCCATATTGTTCAATTTTTTCCATCTTTTAATATCTAGCAAGCGGGTATGTTCATGCACAAATTCCATTCTACGTTCCCTCCTTATTTCCCATAATAGTTCTGGCACATCTGGATCACGATTAGGATCATTGGGTATCGATGATACATTTAGTGGTGAGGTTTTTACTACCCCTTTAGCGATGGCAACTGCATCAAGTGGTCGGTCTCGGATAGCATTAATAGAAACATCCAAATCTCCCTGGGTAATCACAACACCTCCAAGAGTTGCTAATTCAGCTTTTGCTTCAATCCAATTTAACGCAACTTCAGCCAATCTCATAACAGGAGCATCATTGGTATTTGTATTTGAACCATACATTGGCGGATATCCAGAACCTGCATAAGTAGGTCCTATTCGATCTATAAATTTATCTGAATATAATAAGGTAGCTGACTTTACCAGAGGTACATCCCAAAAGGTGGCTTCGAATCGTGGATCGCGTGTTTTGATCATATTATCAATATCAAGCTTATTTGCATCCGGAACCGTTGATAATTGATATGGTAATCCATCTGTTGCTATAAAAGAACGCGCCAAATCTAAATTTGCTGCTGAACTCTGCCCTTCATTCACATTGGAATAGGAGGCAATACTATGTTTTACAAGTGCTGCATCATAATGCCTATACAATATTACCTCAGAGTTACCTGATAAATCCTGTGAGCCAAATAAACTACGAAAATCACTACCGAAGCTCCATAAACCCGAATTTATTACCAAATCACCTGCTTCTACTGCTAATTGAAGGTATTTTTGTGCTTTTTCATTATCGGCTTCATGGTATTTTTGCCAAGTACCTTCAAACAACATAAACCTGGAAATAAAACTGGCGGCTATAAACTTATTAAGATTTTGTTTACTGCCTCCATCGAGGACACGCATATTTTCCATAGCGTATACAAAATCGTCATACACCTTATCCATCACAACCCCTCGATCATCACGATCTTTATACAATTCGTCCAACTCATTGTCACCTACCAAATTTTCATAGTATGGAACATCCCCAAAGACACTTACTAATCGACTATATTCAAACCCTCTAAAAAACCGAGCAACAGCACTCCAATGATTATATTCCTCATCCGTCAAGTGTGAACCCTTCATCCCTTCGATTCGATCAATGAATAAATTGGATTTGCGAACCCAAGAAAAATTCCAAGTTGGACCAGCATATCCACTCATCCAGGCAGCTGTTTCACTGGTAGTTGCACGTGAGGCAGGTGGTTGATTCTCAAAGTTGACTTGCTTACCAGTAGTAGCCAAATCATCAGAGAAAGTATACCCACGCATTGGTGCATAGTCTGTCGCATAACTGGTATTATAACCAACAAAATAGTTAGAATAAAAGCCATGAGAAAACAACCTCACATTGAGTTCTGATACCCAATAAGTTTCATCGTTTAGTTGGGTCAAAGGAGGTCTTTCGAGAAAATCCTCACAACTCACTGAGAGAAGTGTAAGGAATAGTATTATTATATTTTTTTTCATTTTTTTAAAAGTTTAGAAGGTTAATTGGATACCAAGTGCAGCGCTTTTAAAAGCTGGGACACCCATACCTGTACGCCCTAAATTATACGACCCTGAAGTATTCCACATAGAATAACCGGAGATAACCTCAGGATCTATTGGCAACCCTCTTAAATTATCGAAAGTAAAGAAGTTCTCAAGCGCACCGTAAATACGAAGCTTTGTTATTTTTGCTCTTTCTGTTACAGATTGAGGAAAGGTATATCCAATGGTAATGTTCTTAATCCTTAAGTAAGACATATCCAGTAAATAGCGGCTTTGTACCTGCATATTGTTAGTAGAATTACTATTCCACTGGTTCCATGGTCTGGGATAAAAGGCATCAGTTCTATCTTCTTTCCAGAAATCACCTGCGATTGCTTGTGGCATAGCTCCATCTGCAGAGTTATAACCAGGAATAACTAAGAATCCATTTCCCCAAATTTCCCTTTTCCCGACACCTTGAAGAAACACTCCTAAATCAAAGCCTTTATAAGCTGCCCCCATCCTAAAACCGTATTCAAAACGAGGTGTCGAATTTCCGATTACTTTGCGATCTCCAGCATTACCAACAGTATTAGTTCCAAAATCAATAACTCCATCACCATTCAAATCCTTAAACTTGACATCACCTGGCCCGAACATAAAACCCCCACTTTGCAGTTTGTTTTGAGTCGGTGCATTTTCATCCGCTAATTGGTAAATAGGAACTCCTTCAACATCAATAGTGATCAACTCACCATTATTATCGTAGGCAAAATCATTAGCCTGATACAGCCCATCGGTTTCATACCCCCAAATTTCTCCATAGGTTTTACCTACATAATTTGCATAGATGCTCTCAGAGGTACCGTATTTTGTAATAGTAGTAACAGCATCAGCAAATGTCGCTACAAAACTCAATTCCAATCCATTTTCAAATACATGCCTATAATCTAACTGGAGTTCTACACCCTTTGTTCGCAGGTCGCCTAAATTGCTCTGCGGGGCACTTGTACCAAATGTGACGGGTATACCTTCCTGTGGTACAATCATATTTTTTGTATCTCGTTGAAACCAATCAAATGAAAGTCCCAGTGCACCTCCAAATGTTCGAATATCAAGACCAAAATCTAAGGTTACTATATCTTGCCATGTAATTGAGTTCGAAACGGCTGCCGGTGTCCCATATTGGTATGGTCGTTGATTATTAATCAACCAATTATTGTATGAACCACTCATGGTTGGGACATAAAGATTATTTCCCACAGATTGGTCCCCTATACTTCCCCAAGATGCTCTCACTTTAAATTCATCAAGAAAATCTTCGCTCCAATCCATAAATGATTCTTTGTTTATGCGCCAACCTGCCGAAAAAGAAGGAAACCACCTCCATTTGAGATCAGAAGGAAATTTAGAACTTCCATCATAGCGTAGGTTTGCCTCTAGCAAATATTTCTCCCGGAAATTATAATTAATACGGCCAAAGAATCCTAATTGGGAATCCCAGTATTTATTTCCACCAGAAGTTTGAGTACCCGTAGCCAAATTAAACTGTGGATTATTAATGTCGGACAACTCTGTCTTTTGGGCGTAACTGTCTTCCCATTTGTACCCCACCCTATTCATTCCCAACATGAACCTGAGGTTTTGATTATTGTTGAGGTATAGATCATAAGTTGAGAACATGTTTATGGTATTCCATTGATCATTTCGAACTCCCCGGTATATATGGTCTGGGTTAGCTCCTGGAGCCGTATAGGTTATATGTGTTAATTCAAATGCTGGAATGGCACCAGGAGTTGTAGATGATACTACCTCACCTGCATCGTTTACATATATACGATCGCCATTTTCGTCATATACCGCTGTCTCAGGAGTCCACCAGGAATCTCGTGCGGAAAATCTGGTACCTGGTCTCCTGTTGATGTAATCCTGATTAGAATGCGTATAATCAAACTTAATTTCCCAATTTTTTGTAGGATTAATAACAAACCCACCGTTAAAGCTAGAATAATTTGTCTCTTGAATTGCTGTATTTGCATCAGCATATTCTGTAACTGGACTTTTGATTTTCTCACCACCTTCAGTCGTGAGAGGGTATGTAGCAGCCCATCGATATAAGTATAACCAAGGATCTACTGTTGTAGAGCTGGTTACATAAGGATAGCTTTTTACTCGCTTTGAGTAGATTGCTCCAGCATTAACTTTCAGCCAATCATTTATATGAGTTCCCAACTGTAATGACCCATTATAGCGCTTAAAATTATCTTCTTTAGCTGCCTTATTCATACCACTCTGATCCATGATACCAAAACCTATATTATAATTAGTCTTTCCGGTCAATCCACTCACAGATAGGTTATGTAACTGCGTAGGAGCCCATTCATTGATAATATAATTATAGGGGTCATACATCCTTAAACCAATCCTCCTTCCATTGGCATCTTTGTAGTAATCACGACCATATAACATTGGATCATTTGGCCCAACAAAATCAGCATATT
Source organism: Flexithrix dorotheae DSM 6795 (assembly GCF_000379765.1). Classification (GTDB taxonomy): domain Bacteria; phylum Bacteroidota; class Bacteroidia; order Cytophagales; family Flammeovirgaceae; genus Flexithrix; species Flexithrix dorotheae. The sequence continues at coordinate 38,116 of NZ_KB903461.1, read as the reverse complement.
TTTCTTGCCATTCCTTTGCTCTTTCAAATCCATCACGTGTAACTTTCCAAAAAGCACCTGCTTCGGAGCCACCTGTCCTTTCAAAAGCATGTAGCGTATATTCCATGGCATCAATTTCCCCCATTTCCATTTTTTTAGAAATATTCTGGAAGGAAAGATTACCTGAATATGAAACCTTAACACTTTCCTTTTTTGCTCCTTTTTTTGTGGTAATCAGAATAACCCCAAAAGCAGCTTTTGCTCCATATATGGACGCAGAAGCTGCATCTTTTAATACCGAGATTGATTCGATATCATCTGGATTAACCATTTGAATAGAAGGAATTTGCACATTATCTAACAATATAAGTGGCTCAGACCCTCCTGCAAAAGAAGCAATCTGACCCCTAATTTTCATAATCGGATCTGAACCAACTTCACCACTAGGGATGGTAATATTCAACCCTGGGGTTGTGCCTTGTAGACCTCGACCTACATCTGGTATAGGTCTTCCTTCAAGCACCTTAGTGTCAACAGTAGCCACAGCCCCAGTGAGGTCGGTCTTATTTTGGGTTCCGTATCCCACTACCACTATTTCTTCAAGACTTGAGATATCCTCAATCATTTGGATTTCAAAAAACTGCCTGTTTCCCACCTGCTGCTCATAAGTTTTCATACCAATGTAACTAAACTGCAACACATCGGTGGGTTCTGCTTCAAGACGAAAATTCCCTTCAACATCCGTAACTGTTCCTATAGATTTTCCTTGAATAACCACCGATACTCCGGGAAGAGGCTCATTGTCAGACGCGTTTAAAACTGTACCTGATATCGTACTGTTTTGCGCTAAGAGCGAACTATGGACAAGGAAAAACCCTAATATCCACAGGTAATTTTGTAGCTTTTTTTTCATGCTATTAATTTTAATTTTTAACTTTTCACAATGGTCTCACTGTGATGAATAAATAATTTTTATATGTACCAGACCATAAACAAATTTTACTTTTTAACAGCAAAAAAACATCACTGAAAACTGTGATTTCTAAAGCTTAGGGAGGATTTTGACATGACATATTTTAGATTATCATCTAAATTTTAGCCGTTAAAAAGACAGAAGGAATTATCGGAACTTGATAGTATGGTGACCCCAATCAGTATAATATTGAGGTCAATGGTTTTCATGTGTAACCTCACTGAATTCCTGTTTTTTTATCTAGCCTCTACTGCTATCTTATATTACTGTTTGTTATTTGTTTGGAAGGTAGGCTAAAACAGTATCGTACATCTTAGAATGTACCTTTGTGTATTTTAGATAACCCTTATTTTTAAGAGTCTTATAGTCCTCTTTTTTTAATCGGGCTGGATCTGATTTCCACACTTCAATCATTTTTTCAATCCGATCTGTATCATGAGTTGCCGCATACCAAAATATTATTCCTCTGTCATTGTATGAATTTCCCAAGACCACTTGTTTTCCATAATCGCCTCTTTTATTTGCGTTGTTGTCAACATACCCGTTGGGAGAAGAAGGTGCAATATCATCATTAAATCTAACCGGGCTTAACCAGTAATCGGGATTAAGATTTTTTTGTATCATTAACCAAAAGTATTCGCGAACTGCGTTGGGAGAGCGAACCCCATGAGAATTATAGTGCAACTGAACAAGCTCACATATCACCTGAATATGGATATCAGGATTTTCCCATAATATACCTTCCAACTCATCAACCATATTAGAGAATTGAATACTCGCTGCTTCTTCTCCTTCTGCTTCCTTCATTTTGGTTTTGAAGTTCCAAACAGTTGCACCATATTTTGTTACATTGTCCTTATATAAGGTCTCAATGCCTGAATGAAAAGCCCTTCCGTAGTCCAGGTAATTGGCCGTAACAGCCTGAAATACACTCCACGATATTAAACCACCAAGGTCGTTTGATGGGTGAGAACGAAAATTCCAGATTTCCTTGTCCTGAACTCCTTTCTTATTCATCTTTACCAATTCACCTTTTGATTCTTGCAAAGCATGCGACATGAGGTCTTCCAATTCTACGTCCATCCATTTTCCATTCGCTTGGCCCTCAAGTAATACCGAATAACATCGATCAATAATTTCTTCTTCTACCGGGTCGATAGCATACAATAGCATTGATTCTTTTTTAGTGTCATGCTTTTCCTTAACGGTCATACCCGAATAGTCTATGCTGACAATTGGGGTATCAGATTCTTTATCTCCTGGCTCCGGACTTTCGATGCAACTGGCAAAAATGAACCCTAATAAAAGAAAGAAGCCAGCTTCTCTCCATAATTTAAATTTAAAATAACTTGAATGCATGTTTTTTTGATTTACAAGATTTGTGTTGTTGTTAACCGGCCTGAAACCGGTTGAAATATTACAATTGGTATTTTTTAAAAAAATATTGTTCACTATATCACTAATTGATATTTTCTTTTTTTAGCACAAAGGGTTTATCATAAAGGAGAAAGTGGTTTTAGACACTAATTTTTTATAGACAATTAAATTTTGTGACGTGGAGAACTAAAATAAAATGATATTTTACTATTTACTGACCATTTTGATTTGCAACCGTTATCAGAAAGCGTTTTAGACTTAACTTCCTGTCAAGGCAAACTTTAACCCCGATTAATTTCACTGCATTACTCGATGTCTAAAGGCATTATTAATTAATTCTGCAGTATTACGGGCCATCAGTTTATACAATAGATTTTTTCGGTGAGTTTCAACGGTGTTCTTGCTAATGAATAATTTTTCACCGATCTCAAGTGTAGTAAGGCCGGAGGCAATACTTTCTAATACTTCAATTTCCCGCCCTGATAGCTTTTCGATGTATTGATGAGATGGAGTGGGCGTAAATTCTTTCAAAAGAGTGGCACGAACCTCCATTCCTAGGTAATTTGCACCAGCCTGAATAGTGTTAATTCCTTCCGCCAAACTTTCCTTTCCTGTGTTTTTCAGAATATAACCAACTGCACCTGCTTTTAAAATACCTGATATGTAATCCATATCACTACACATTGAAAGACCCAGGATCTTTATACCAGGAAATCTTTTTGACAATTCCTTCGATACCTTTACCCCCCCCATCACGGGCGTATTAATGTCAATTATTACCAAATCAACATGGAAAGAACTGCAATAGTCTAACACTTCTTCCCTGTTCTTAGCTTCACCAACTACACAAATATCTTTTTCATTTTCCAGAAGAGCCTTTAATCCATCAATAAATACCTGATGGTCATCGGCTATAAGTATATTGGTCATATTCCTTAAATTTAATTTTTCAAACCAATGTCAACCCTCCCATTTTTTTATTTGACAACCCTTTAATTTCCTTCCAGGTAATTAAATCAATCCCTTTTTTCGCGAATGTTGCTTTTTCTAATTCATGAAAAAAATCAAAATCTATTTGACGCCATTTCGATCCGAAATTGGGATGGTCAACTGTGATACCTTGCATTTCCGAATCATCAAATGCCGGGTGAATTTGTAGTAGGTTGATTCCCTCTCCCAGGTTATTTAAAAGATGATCATAGTAATCTTTTAAACGGCCATTTTTAAATTGTTCAAAATCACCAAAGTGCACTTTGTCGATGGTAAAGTCATCCTCATTTACAGCAATGGCAGGATCGAGACCTACCATTGACAATAATTCTGTGTTAATTAAAACTGGGATGCTGTACTTTTCTTCAAGTGCTTTATAAACCTGAAAGATTCGATTGTCCGAACCTACACTATACATGTGCGAATCAAGGTGAGTCGGCCTTAAACCTAAATTGAGGGCACGGTTGATTTGTGCTTCAAGTTCACCTCTGATTTCTTCGATGTTGGCCCGATCCTTCAACTGGTCTCGTTTTCTAAAAAAAAATCCATTTTCATCTACCAATGTTGGAACCTCAGAAACTGGAAGTACCGGGCTAAATTTATAGTTTTTCCATTCACAAGTAAGAGTTAAATGAATACCATAGTCATATTGTGGATTGGCTAATGCATATTCTGCCATTTCATAAAACCATGCACAAGGAACCATCATGCTATAGGAGTTAATCGTTCCTCTCTCCAGCAATTGAATAGTGGCCAAATTATGCGAATGGGACAACCCTGCGTCATCAGCATGAATCATTAGTAATTTAGTACCGTTTTCTATTCCAACTTTTAATTGCTTCATCTTCTCCAAAAATTTAATTCATTAACTAAAAAATACTGACTGGGAAACTTTTATAATGATTTATACCCTCCCAGTCAGTAGCCATCACGATTACACTCCAGCAATCCTACGTTTGTATTCTGCTAGTGCTCCATCTAATCTTTCCTTTGGGGAATTACTGCCTGGCGCATTGTGAGAAGGGTGAATATGTAGTTTGAAACCACGATCAGCCAAAATTTCAGCAACGGTGGTAACCGTCATCCAGACACATGTAATAAATGCCATGGTTGAAACAGGTCCAACTTTGTCTTCATGATTTTTTAAGGTCACTGAGGCATCAGCCAGGGGGGCACAAGAATCTACCACATGATCAGCAATATCAAAAATTGTTTTCCCACAAGAATGCCGGGTGCTTTTTCCTTTTGCTTCGGACACAGAACCAAATGCAATTACTTTCATTCCTTTTTTTTTCGCTTCCAGCGCCACATCTATATTCACATTATTGATACCGGTGTGTGAAAATATCCACATGGTATCTCGTGAATCAAAGTTGTACCCCTTCATAATTTCAACCCCATATCCTTCTGCACGCTCCAGGAACAAAAATTGATGAACTCCCATTTCGCCAGTAATACGGGTGAAAAAGGTAAGCGGTAATTCGATGATTGGGTGAAATCCAACAAAACCACCGATACGCGGATACATTTCTTCAATGGGAATAGTGGCATGTCCACAACCAAAGGTGTGAACCCATCTACCTGATTCTATACTATCTGCCATAATTTCCGCAGCTTTACGGATGTTATCAAGTTGCGTATCCTCGATTTTATTCATTACATCTCGAGCGTTGTTAAGCCATTGTTTTGCTAACATTTTCTTATTTAGTTTTAATTTGAATTTTATTGAAAATAAAAAGTATAAGTACAAGCATTACAATTGATAGGATAAAGGATAGCAAAGTAAGATTGCTGATCCCAGACCATTCCACGAGCGACCCCATCCCATAATTTAAAAGAACACTTCCTATCAATGCAATTGAAATCACAATACTAAAAGCTGTACCGGAAATATCAGAATATCTTGTTCCTACCATTCCGAGCATTACCGGAAAACCAGCTGCCAAACCCATGCCCAGTAAAATTAATCCAGCTAATACAAAACCATACGAAGTTGTAACAGAGAGCAATAATGTACCTACTAATAAAAAGATAATAGAAATTAACACCATTGCTTTTGTACTAAATTTCCTTAACAGGCTTCCAAGTACCAGCCTCATGACTGCCATAGCTCCTACGTAAACAGTCAATGCATACAGCGCATTGCTGTTTGATATCCCTTTGGAATTGACAAGGAATGTGGTAGTCCAGTTATTTAGAATTGTTTCGAAACCACTTTGACAGAAAAGGAAAAGTCCAATTATCAACAACAGGTCATCTCTAAACAATTGAAATATTCGTTTTAAAGGAATTCCCTCTACTAATTTCGGTTTTGGAAATTTAACAACCGTAAAAATTATGGTAAATAAAAACACCAGGGCTCCTGTAAAAGAAAGTACAGTTTGATAGGATGTCTGGTCATCAAGCAACCCTAGGATAAACGGCATGCCCAAAGCACCAATTGCAAAAAAGACACCAAGAACACTTAGGTTTGCACCTCTGTTATCATTGGAAATATCAGAGACTACTCCATTGGCAGCGCCATTAATCGCACCACCTCCAAGTCCGAAAAGAAATACGCTGATCTTTAAAACCAAAACCGAATGGGTAAAAGCAATTCCCTCAAGACCTAGAATGATTACCAGAGATGCCAACACCAAAATAATCTTATATCCAAAGCGATCAGCGATCGGACCAAAAAGTAACGATCCCGATAGAATACCAAAAGGAAGTATGGCGAATAAAGTGCCCGAAGATACGGCATCTAGGCTAAATTTACTCTGGATATCCAGGGTAACAGCACCCAGGGTTATCATAGTTATTCCAAACAACAACATACCTAGGCATGCCGAAACGAAAATACTTGTAGGAATGCTTGTTTTCATATCCTATTTGTGTTTTTTAACGTTAGAAAGGCGGCACCGTAAACCGCTGCATCTGGACCTAAAACTGATTTCTCAAAATCTACTTTCGTCACACTTATAGGCTGTGCCCACCTTGTAGCTTCTAGTTTAATACGTTCGATAAATTGATCAGCGGGTCCAAAAATCCCTCCTCCAAAGATGATTTTACTGGGATTAAAAATGCTTACCATGTTGGCGGAGGCCATACCCCAATATGCAACAAACTCATCTATAATCTTGATTGCCAATTGGTCATTCTTATAGTAAGCATCAAAAACATGATAAGCTGAAAGTTGGTCTGGTAGCACATCCCTTAATAATGATGGGGTACTAAACTGTTGAAGGACTTCCAATGCAAGACGTGGAATTCCTTCTCCCGATGCATAATGTTCAAAACAACCACACGCTTTATATTTATTTTCATAAGGTTTATTTAGTGCCATCCAACCAATAGCCCCTGCTATATCATTAGCACCTCGAACAAGATTTCCATTAACTACAATGCCTGCTCCGATTCCTGTACCTACCGCCATAAATATAGCATTATTACAATTCTGGGCATTACCCTTCCATTGTTCCCCAAAAATGCTGCACGCCCTATCACTATCAATACTAATATGTCTGTCTCCAGCAACTTGTCTGACCTCTTTCAACAATGGATAATCGTCCCATCCTGAAATATTTGGTGCATATACGGTCCCAGTTGTTTGTCGACTTATTCCTGGTACTGAAATTCCAATTGAATTAATGTTGTATTTTTCAATTTGCGTTTCAACCTGTGAAGTGATAAGACTTCCAACGGTTTGGCCATCACCATGATTAAGAAAAACAGTATCCCTGAATATTAATTCACCTTGGGTTGAAAAAACGGCAACAGCTATCTTTGTGCCTCCTAAATCCAATGCTAGTACTGCCATGTGTAATCCATAAGTTTAAATCAATTTAAATGCATTATTTTTTCCGACTCACGTTTAAATCCAATGTCCAATGTACCATCATGATAATAGAACCTGCAGTTCCATCCATAGTAGGTTCATTAGTAGAGTAATCCCCAATATCATCATGATACACAACATAATCATTTTGCAAATGCTCAAATTCATCAGGAGTATATAATGTTATACCTTTGAGAGAATTGTAAATTGAAGAGAATATAGGACCATCAACAAGTCCTCCCGGAACCATTTTTTTTGTCAACGCCCATGTACCAGTATGTACATCTTCCGGATATTCTCCGGTTTCAGGAATACCAGTAAACATAGATGTACCCCATGGATTACGTCCCAAAAGCCAATCACGTTGATCAATAAGGAAGTCATGGTAGGATTTATCTCCTGTCATCTTTTCGTATAGTATTATTTGTGTATTTAAACTGGTCATCAGGTTGTTGGAACACCAGATAAATGGAACACCCACTCCATAGGGATTTTTTTGGCTTTTCTTAAAGGTATATTCTATACCATTCTTATAATAACCGGCAAGAGTATCCTGAAATGGTTTATCTACAAGATCAAATAAAGCAAAATGTCCCAAATTGATAAATGGATAATATTGATAATGAGCCGCAGAGTCCAGGTTCATCCAAGATATAGTATTGGCCTGGATTGCATACTGCTTAGCTTCATTTAAATATCTTTTATCGCGGGTTAACTTGTATAATTCGGCAGCTCCATACTCCATATCGTCAGCCCAGGTTTCTTCCGTATAACGATATGGTGCTCTATATGAATTGCCTTGTTGGAATCCTTCTTTTTCCCGCCCGAGTTGATACAGGGTTTTTGCAGCAGTTGCACATTGTTTAGCAAAAACAGTATCACCAAGCGATTCCCAAATTCTTGACCCTTGCGCCAGCGCAGCGGCAGATCTACCTGCCAGGTTAGCCAATCCAGTTGCGATACTTTTGTACTGACGCAACCCTTGTGGTGAACCAGTTGCAAAATAAGCTACTCGGTAGCTATTTTCACCCCATCCATAGTCTGAATTATCCTGGTCAGGCATCTTCCATCCATAATGATCACGGTCGTCCGCCACTTGATGGATTAGTTGATCTGGGGATACATGGAGTTTTAATATCCAGTTAAGCCCCCATTTAGCTTCATCAAGTACATCTGGGATACCATTAGGAATTGGCTGACCCAGCGCATTAGTTAAATCTTCAAACCTATCAGGGTATATCTCATAGGCCATTAACATATGGCCAGTTGCATAACTGCCTGTGATAAGATATTTTAATTGATCACCAGCATCATGCCATCCTCCTGTTGCATCCACAAATGTAGAATCAGGCATTTTACCATAGAAAGCACGCCCATCACGTTGATGGCAAACCATATCAAAAAATGGATTATAACCACACCTTTGTTGCCTCATGAATTCAAGGAGGTACTCGGGTTGAAATGAATAGGCTGATTTCGAAATAGGAAATGATTGGGACCTAATTCCCGATTTTTGACCTCTAAGAAAGTATTTTCCTTCTTCTTGAACAGACGTGAAATCCAATTGATAGTAGTAGTCAAAAGTCCCCCACCCTTTCGCATTTGATTTAATAATATTAAATGAAGAGATTCTTGAACCATCATCCAGTCTGACAATTTCAATCTTCTCTTTGATTGGTTTTTTTGAAAAGAGTACCGCTACCTTTGTTTCTCCGGGAAGATAGCCCACCTGGTTAACCCGAATATAAAAATCTGAAGGCTGTGCAAGCACTAACAAAGGGCTTAAAGCGGTTAGCATCATTACGATTAAATTCTTCATACTTGATTTTTTTTCATTTAAATAATTCATCAATTCTTGAAAATTTATATCCCTCCCTGAGCAGATCATTTTACAGTCTGTCCAATTAGGAATAATACTTGTCGTTTTGTTCTGGTGTAGAATCAAGGTGACTAAGCAAGATATCCATTTAAGCCGAAATCTCCAGTCGGGTACACTTCATTATACTGGCGTGAATTTCTCACTACTAAGGTATATAGCCATTGAAAGTATGATGTAGTCTACCTGGCATAATCTTCCAGGTATGAGATTGAGATTAATCAACTGTCTGTCAAGTTTCCATGCCCTGGTTCTAATGGTATAGTTATACCGCTCGTAAGGCAGTAAGAAAAATGAGGCATTTTCCCTACTGATTCCAAAATGTGCTATTTGCTTTGGGGTTTTATCTCCTGGAATGAATGCCTCATGAATCCATTCAAATTTTTGGCACTGACCTATTCCTTCTTCATCAAATCTACAGGCTATTACTGCCAGACTTATCAACAAAAAATTTATCACAACAAAAATCACCTTGTGAATCATTTTTACCCCATCTCTAAAATTACTCGGGATTTTCATTATGCTTTTGCTGTTTTATACTGTTTTGTTTTCAAATATCTAAAATAAAAGCATAAAAAAGCAAATAATATGGGAAATATTTTATGAGAATGTTGAAAATATCATATAAACAGCAAAAAACAGCATATTTCAGATTGTGGTTTTTTCAAAATAAAGTTGCAAATTGCATTTGATCTAAACAAACTCAATAATTTCAGAATCTAAGCTTTATGATTTCAGAGGAAAGACACTACTTCATATTAGAACAAATCAGTGCTAATAACAAGGTAATAGTTAGTGATTTAAGTAAACAATTGGACGTTTCCATAGATACTATCCGAAGGGATCTTAAATATCTTGAAAAGAAAGGTAAAGTTGTAAAAGTACATGGTGGAGCAGTGTCACCTAACTTTCATTACCCCTATCAACAACAAGATGTTTATGCTCAAAGCGAAAAAATTGAAATTGCAAGAAAAGCATTATCCTTATTTAAAGATGGGATGATCACACTGCTTGGTGGAGGAACTGTTATGCTGGAATTTGCAAGGTTAGTACCTGAAAATTTAAAAGGGATTATATTCACGGTTAGCCCTCTGGTAGCTTTAGAAATTGCCCAACGTTCAAGCGTTGAGGTTATCCTATTGTCAGGAGTAGTATCCCGAGACCGCTATACCTGTACAGGTTCAACTGTTATTTCGCAACTGTCGGAAATAAGTGTTGATTTGTGCATGCTCGGGACATCTGGGATTTCAATAAATGGCGGTGTGACTGATAGTGATTGGGAAATTACACAAGTAAAAAAAGCAATGGTTAAATCTGCTGAAAAGACTGCTGTTCTTTGTATCACCGAAAAATTAGAATCTACCCAGAAAATGAAAGTTTGCCGTTTGGAAGAAATTGACTATTTAATAACAGAAAAGGAGCCCAAAACCCTGCAGAAATACGCAAATATCATTAAATCAGTTCTATGATAAAGTTTTGACAAAAAATAATTATTCATTATTTTAGCCAGCTCAAGTAGAGGTGGTTTTGTTGCTAGTTTCATTGCATTAAATCATTCGGATGTGATAGGAAATGTTCTTTCACAATCTGGCTCATATTGGATTAAAGGGATAAAAGATGAAAATCATTGGATATATCCCGAAGATGATGGCAAACTGATTAATGCATATATGATTAGTGAGCGACTCCCGATAGAATTTTATATGCTTGGGATGAATAGACAGTTTCGTGATATTCTTAAGTTAAAGGGATATGATGTGGAGTATCAAGAATTTAAAGGAGGACACAATTATGTGAATTGACGTGGAACTCTTTCTGATGGTTTGATTTCATTAATTGGAATTGAGAAAAAATAGAAAAGACCTGTATAGTTCACCACGTCAGGATTCGAGATTTTTCATAAGACAGAATTAGTTATACACTTCCTAATATAAGCATGGCCAAACCAATGGCTTTTGGGTTTATTGATCTATTGTTTTTCATCGTGTTCAATTTAATATGTTATATCCACAGATGTAGGAATCATCGCTGTGAGGAATACAATTATTTGAAAAGTAAGGCTGCATATTCTTTCAGCGATCTTCTCCAGGTCAGCCATTCATGGGCAGTACCGGGAGATTCATAGTAGACATGATCCAATCCTATATTATCGAGCATATTGCGAAAAGCACCTACCGACCCAGGAAAGGGATCTGGTTCTTTTGTTCCCAGTCCGAGCCAGAAAACCTTGATCTGCTTGCTGAGCGCTTCACCATCTTTGAATTTGCCTCCCAAAAACGTATTCACATCGATATCGTCTGCGCTTGGATAATTGGATGTACCACTGAATCCCCCGTACGAGGCAAAGACATCCAGATTGTTCATGATAATACGCATGGTTTGGTTAGCACCCATAGAAAGACCGGCAATGGCTCTGTGTTCACGGTCTTTCAAAGTGCGAAATTCAGTATCAATCATCGGAATAATCTCCGTGATCATCACTTCTTCGAAAGCAGATGCAGGGCGTCCTCTTCTATCTGCATTCTCCAGATTCTGGGGTTTATAGGCATATCCATTGTCCATCACGATAATCATAGGTACTGCCTTTTTCTCAGCTATTAAATTATCCAAAATAAGGCTGGCATGCCCCTGAGCCGACCATCCTGTTTCATCTTCAAAGCTTCCATGCTGCAGATACAAGACAGGATAGCGCTTTGCATTGTCATTTTCATAACAAGGAGGTGTATAAACTAAGCACTGACGCCAGACCTGGGTAATTTTCGAAAAATAAACTCTCTCACTCACCAAACCATGCGGCACATCTTTTAAGGCATAAAACTCCCTGTCATGAGCGGGAATTTCAATACCACTACCCCATCGGCCTGCACCATAAAAATATTTCGAGCCTGGGTCAGGCACGGACGCTCCGTCAATGTTTAGCTGGTAATAGTGAAAGCCTTCATCTTGAGGTGCAGATTCTCCTGTCCAAACTCCATTGTTATCTTTTGTGAGGTCGTATTTCACTCCTCCAATATCCAATTGAACCAGGTTTGCTTCAGGCGCAGCAATACTAACCCGGACTCTACGCTCTGAATTCACCTGTGGAAATTGCTTACCAGGTTGGTTGACGGAGGAAGGCTTAAAATCCTCAACAACTTCAGATTGAGCAAAACAGATTACACCAGTCAGCATAAATCCTATTAAAAATAAAATATATCTGTGATTGATCTTTGATGTCATATTTAAATTCTTTAAGAAATCCATAAAAACAAAATGTAATCTGTTTATAAAATTGTTTTAATTGAAAAGCAATGGCGCCAGTTGATTTAAGCTTCGTCGCCATGACTGGAATTCATGTGCAGTGTTTGGCGAAATGTAAAAATGCGTATTTATCCCAGCCTCTTTGATCGCCTTGGTGTTTTCCTTAGGATCACCCCATGGTCCTCTTCTTGGATTTTCAAGCTCGCGGCTTCCATAGCTAACAAATACAAGCTTCACTTTCTCCTTAAAATCCGGGTTTTTCTCAAGGTCATCCATGCTGATGCTGCCACCACTTAGCAGGGCAACATGTGAAAATACATCTGGATTGGCCAAAGTGATTGTGCGTGTTTCCATGCCTCCCATTGAAAGTCCGGCCATGGCGCGATTTGGCTGGTCAGATAATGTACGGAAATTTGCATCCACATAAGGAATCAACTCATCAACCAGAACAGTTTGAAAAGGCTTAATATCAAAGTCCTTGAGACCTCCGAATTTAATTTCATTGGTCATCCCATATGTCATCACAATCAGGAAAGGTTTGGTTTTACCCTCTGCTATCAAATTGTCCATGATCAGGTTGGCACATCCCTGGTTGCTCCATGCTGTTTCATCTTCACCCCAGCCATGCTGCAGATATAAAACAGGATATCTTTTTGATTGGTCCTTATTATATCCCGGAGGCGTATAAACGAATGCCCTTCGTGAGGTGTTGGTGCTAGGAGAAGGAAACAAAATTTGCTCAACTTTACCATGAGGCACATTTTTCAGTGCATAAAAGTCTTGGTCGTGGGCAGGAATTTCAATGCCACTTTCCCATCGCACAGAACCGTAGAAATTCAAAGCGCCCGGATCATTAAATGTACCACCATCGATCGTGAGGTGATAATAGTGGAAACCCTCATCCATCGGTCCTTCAGTGGTTCCTGTCCAGAAACCATCTTCACCTTTGGTAAGCTTTGTTCCTCCTCTGCCTCCAAGTCCTAAACTAACATGTACATTTTGTGCTTCAGGTGCATTGATCTTAAATCGTGCATAACCCTGAGAGTTCACCTGAGGATATTCCTGCCCAGGCTGATTCAGGGTTGAAGGTTTAAAATCTTCTTTTACCTCAGTTTCCTGAGCAAAACAAAGGGAAACAAAAGTTACAAATAGTAGCGATAAGATTACTGAATATTTTTTCATCATGTTAGCATTTAATCATTGAATAATAATGGTGTGAACTCATAAAGGCCCCGTCGCCAGCTTTGCCACTCATGGGCAGTTTTGGGTGAAACATAAAAGTGGGTTTTCATTCCTGCTGATTTTAGCGCTTCGGTATTTTCCTTTGGATCTCCCCAAGGCCCTCTTCTTGGATTTTCCAGCTCCCTGCCTCCGTAGCTAATGAACACTAGTTTAATTTTTCCCTTGAATTCCGGTGATCCTTCAACATCATCAGGACTTATGCTTCCCTCACTGAACATTCCGACATAAGAGAACAATTCAGGATGAGCTAGTGTGATAATGCGTGTTTGCATACCTCCCATCGAAAGCCCTGCCATTGCACGGTGCTCAGGCTCAGCCAGAGAGCGGTAATTCTCATCAATCATAGGTATGATTTCTTTGATCAGGGTGTTCTTGAAGCCATCGGCCCAGCCTTGTGGCGGCCAAACCCTGCGTTGAGTCGTATCTCTGGGCGCTTTGTGTGCTCCTTCTGGCCTTCTCCATGTACCATAGTCCATCACAATGATAAAAGGCTTGGCTTTACCTGCAGCAATCAGGTTGTCCATAATCAGGTTGGCATGACCCTGGTTTGACCAACCAGTTTCATCTTCTCCTCCTCCGTGCTGTAAGTAAAGAACAGGAAATCTAACCTTTGGATTTTTATCATATTCGGGTGGTGTATAAACAAAACATCTCCCTGTACTTTCATTGATTTCAGAGTAATAGATATGTTCCCGCACCTGGCCATGAGGCACGTTTTTCATAGCATAAAACTCCTCGTCTTTGGCAGGAATCTCGATACCACTGCCCCAACGGCTAGCTCCATAAAAGAAAAGACTTCCCGGATCAGGCACAGAGGCCCCATCAATATTCAATAGGAAGTAATGAAATCCTTCATCCTGCGGTGCGGATTCACCGATCCAGACACCATCTTCATCCTTTTTCAAATCATACTTAACAGCCCCAATATCCAGCTGAACTCGGTTGGCTTCAGGTGCCTCGATACGTACCCGCACCCTCCCTTCTGAATTTACCTGAGGATATTCTTTGCCAGATTGGTTGACCGAGGATGGCTTAAAATCCTCAACAACCGCTGATTGGTATATTTGTGCTATGCTCAAAGTACCAATTTTGGTCAGCAATATCATCATAATTGCAATGTATTTTTTCATCATTTTTTATTTATGTTAAATTCAAAGTGGTACCATTTGAAAACAGATCGATTTGGTTTCTTTATCGAAACTATCTTCTTTCATTTTCATTGGAGGAAACCTATAACTCAATTAGACATAATATTGATCGTCTTGAGCCACTTTATCATGGGTGGAATCCACTGATCCTTTGGTTGAAACAATACAAATCCATGATCGCCTTTGGGGAAAATGTGCATTTCAACCGGGACATTGTTGTGTCTCAGTGCCTCAAAAAAAGTAATGCTGTTATCAACATCCACGAGTTTATCATCCGCGGCATGTATGAGGTAAGTTGGTGGTGTATTTTCATCAACCTGCAATTCATTTGAGAATTTGTCAATCAACTCTTTCGCTGAATCCGGCCCGATCAAATTCTTTCTAGAATCAATGTGTGTAAGGCTATCCTGCATACTTACTACGGGATATACCAGTATAGTGAAATCAGGTCGAAGACTGGTTCCTTCCTTGTTCTCAATGATATCCATCTCAAAATGCGTAGCTGCCGTTGAAGCGAGATGGCCTCCTGCAGAAAATCCCATGATACCTACTTTGGTAGGATCGACTCCCCAGTTAGTAGCATTTTCACGGACATGTTTGATGGCCTGCAGCGCATCCTGCAAAGGGCCAATTTTCTTATCTACAAGAAGTTCTTCACTTGGAAGTCTGTATTTTAAAACAAAGGCAGTAACTCCCAATTTTGCGAATTCTTTGGCTGTGCTTACGCCTTCACCATTATACACCAGAACACCATAGCCCCCTCCGGGACAGATAATCACTGCTACCCCAGTATTTGTTTCTTCATCAGCCTGATAAACTTCCAGGGTTGGGGTTATCACCTTTCGGATTAAACCCCGATTTTCTGAAGGCTCCGACTCTTCTGCAACTACCTCTTTTGCATTGGGTATATTGCCACCGTACAAATCAATAATCTGTTGTCCTCTAACTGAATATGTAAGAAGAAGAGTTAGGTAAAATACTATTATCGATGACTTCATTATCATTTCCTTAATAATTCCGGATATTCTTTCTTTTGCCGCCTTCATAATCCATGTTGCCAATCAAAAAAACATGCTCAATCAGCTTGGTGTAAAAACGTTTACAAATTTGACTCGATATAGACTATTCTTTGCTGATAAGTTCATTGATCGCCAGTGAGAGCAAAATAAAATCTGCACCAATATCTACGATGTATTCGTTTTCACCCCAGAAGAATGGCCAGTCTTCCTTGTTTTCAGGGAAATCCGGTTTTAAAACCAAAATACCTGGCACAATACCGCCTGCAATGTATGCGAAATCAGCACGATTGCTTCCATATGCTACTTTCTTGGATTTGACTCCAACAGCAGACACGAAAGACAGATTGTGATATGGATGACAGCCAAGAATGTAATCAAGGCCTCTGTAAACATCCTCAGGTTCTATAATGTCCGGGAATGCCTTGTATGCATAATAATTTGTGGTCGCCCAGCTTATGACCGAATTATTTCCAGCCCATCCCCTGGTAGTTATCGGCACTCCGTACGGGTTCTCCTCCTTCAGCTTTTCAATGGATTCCTTGTAGGCCACTATGAAGTCCTTGAGTTTAGCCTGATAGCCCGTATCCATATGAGGATAAGCCTGAATAGCCATGGAAAGTGTCCATGCTGGCATCGATTCTAGAGCAGGCCAGATGTCCTCCGCAAAGCGTTCTTTATATTTATCTTCTTGGGTTGTGATGAAAAGCTGCAATGCTGCTGAAATACGTGACATCTCAGCCCACCTACGCATACGGTTGTCGTTCATTTCATTTTGCATTTCTGTAGCTTCCTTATATAGTGTCTTGGCATACATCAAGCTTTCATCTGCTAATGGTTTGTTATAATTTTTCAAACTCCGATAAGCTGCAGCCAAAGCGCCAGCGGTTGAGAAGTCTAGCATAGGACTTCTATTGGTGAAAGCCCAACGGTCGTCCATTGTTCCACTCGTCAAACCATCAGATTCATAGGGATTTAGATTAGAGTTGTAACGCAAATTATCTGTTTCGGTGGAAGCATCGCCAAGGTGATGATACTGGTGAAGATTTGGTACAATAATACCTCGCACAGGGTGACCAATATTTTTGATCTGGGCCACAAGATTGAGCGTTCCATGTTCTAATTGCTGCAATACATCCGGTTTTCCATCAGGTCGATGGATATCAACATACCTGGTTTCCTGATCGATGTAGGTCTGGTCTCTGTCATGATTAAAATGCTCCCAAATATCCGTCAGGGTAGTCACAACACGATTGTGTGTTCCGGTCTGAATATCGAAGTCACCTGCATCAAACCATCCTCCCACAGCTAAACCAGGAATATGCTCCAGTGGTTTATACTTTGTATCGGTGGTATCACTCATTCGGTACCCATCAAAAAAATTGAGGTTGAGAGGCGCCTGAAGAGCATCATCCATAAATGGTTCTCCATGCCAGGTTCGATATCCTTCATTCACTTTCATGTGGTCCATCTGCACAGGGAAGAATACATCAAGGGTTGGATTTCCTATATTCTCATACACATTGGCTCCAATTGGAAATGAGTTGGTTTTATGATTACCATACTTAATAAAGTAAACTCCTTCATCTTTAACCGAAGAGAAATCAAATTTCACATAGTTGTATCTGTAGAATTTGCCCCATTCTATCACCTTGTTTTTCAAAACCTCTTTTACGGCACCCGATTCATCCACCATGAATAAGGAAGCACTTTGTAGCGGCTGAGCATTTTTGTCAAGCTCAATTACTGCAACCTTCTGCCGCTCAGGATGATATCCTACCTGCGAAAATCCAATGACAGGTTCACGAAACCAGTTATCTACAGAGTTGGGCTCTACATACCAATTGAGCACGTTACCGGTTTTATTCGTTGGTAAAATACTCCTCACAATAAACCATCCGTTTTGGGCCAGATTTCGACCATCAAAAAGCATTAAATCCTCTGTTTCAGATTCTATTTTTATATAGTTTTCTGGATCCTCAGGAGCCAGAACAATTGTTTTGCCCGTTTCCAAAGGATGAGGACTTATCCATTCACCCCTGCCTCTGTCATCAAAAGTTGAATGCCCTTCATACTGATGGATTTTTTTACTGATGGGCTCCATATTGGTATTTCCTGCGGGATAAAGTGGAAAAGTCCCCGGCTTGCCATCAATCAGGTAATTCTTTTCAAAGTAGGCTGAAGGGATAAACTCCATATTAAACCCAGCAAGCCCCTTGAGCTTTTCTGGAACTTCTTTATCAAGAATAACGCTGATAGCAACTCCATTGCCCTTAGCCTTGACAACAACCTTTGAATCAAAATCAAACTCCTCATAACGGAGGGTCACCTCAATACTGTTATTTTCCTTATCAACTTTTCTGTCAATAATCTTGGGCACCAAATCCCATTGCTCAGGAGTGTTCTGCAATCTCACAGCCCCACCGGTTGATGTCCTTACTCCATGATGAATGATTTCAATTCCTGCAGTTTTTTCATCGAAGAACATACCATTGTATTCACTACTGAATACCAGCACGTTTACGCCAGCAGTTTCAAAATAATCCTGGTCATTGATCTTCAATTTTTGACCAAAACTATCTACTGTTAAAAATAAAACCGCTGTTATCAAGAGCGTTGCAATTGGATATCTATAATTGCTTTTTGATTTTACCATCTCCAAAAAAATTTAATAGTTTATTTATATGATTATGCATTATTCTATCTTAAAAATCATGTCCAATTTCATTTCATCATTATCGCACTTTCCTATCCTTATTCTCATTAAATGATCTGGTTGACATCATGAATAAAGCCAGACAAAAAGGCCATAACTACTCTAAATGAAAGTGATTTGTATCTGCTCATTTGGTCTTAGTATTCATTTTTTTTTATATTAATTGATGCTATTCAGGTAGTTTGCATTTTGATAATTAAAATGCTACAAACAGTATAATCCACCTATTTTTTGAACTTTTAAGAATGATTATAAAAAAACAATACTCTTTAATTAAAAACCTCAATTCCTCTCATGTTCATGATCAGGCAGTAATTTTTCTTCTGACAAAATCATTGAGTCTGCATGTTTTTCTATAATTACCTCGTGAAGAAACCAGGTATACTGAATGTTCAAAAATGTATCCCTCATACAATATTTATACATGGTTCAGTATCACCATAATCTTTATTTAAAAGCATTTGTCAAATCTGCCTTAATGCTCTAATAAATTATGACAACAAAAATATCTAAATGAGCATTCATAGTCGTTTCGAATATGTTACATTGTCTTTACCTCATGTTACATGCTATGATTTTTTTTGCGAGAAGGTATAGATAATATCCTGGCATTAAAGAAAAAACAACAATTTTGGATATGGACTGGATTTCCAGAAACGCTCAAAGAAAAATTGAAGGGAGAAATCCATCTGATATCTTAAGAGCAGAATAAAGATTGACAACACGGGACATACTGCACTCTGCCATGTGTGCAGTAGAACCTAATTTATCACTACAGCTTAAAATCCTTTTTATAACATAGCATAAGTTGTTCTATTCGACATTTTGACTTTTGTGGACAAAAATCCAACTTCCTCAGTTTTCGTAAAAGCTTTTAATTTTCTCCTGTTCATTGTAATTTCCGATCAGCAGTAACCCTCCATTGGAAATCTTACTAAAATTGATTTCCTGATTTAATAAACCACCAAATCCCAAATTCAATTTTTAACGAATAGACAGCATTATAGCAATTACTCCCAACAATTTAACTGATTGAAAAATATTTC
The DNA here is from genome assembly GCF_000379765.1 of Flexithrix dorotheae DSM 6795. Taxonomy (GTDB): domain Bacteria; phylum Bacteroidota; class Bacteroidia; order Cytophagales; family Flammeovirgaceae; genus Flexithrix; species Flexithrix dorotheae. The sequence goes on along the minus strand of NZ_KB903461.1, from coordinate 18,696 downwards.
GGTAATCCCCTAAAAGCTTAGGATTTTCGATTGGGTTATACCGTAACCATAATCGGTAGCCATCTTCTGCTTTTAATTGGGAAAATAAAGCAAGCAGCATTAGGAAGAAAGAAAAACAATATTTAAGCATTTTTGAATAGATTATTGAGATGAAATTTGGAGTACGACTACAGATTTTGCGGGTAGATTGATCTCCAATTTACCTTTTTTTAATTCAAAGTCTTTAAAGGATTTTACAGCCACTTCCTCTGGGTTTTCGAATGTATTATAGGATTGAATAGAATTGGCAGTAAGGATCTGGGCTGATACTTTGCTCGGAATATTTTCACCTTCCAGCTGAGTTAATAATTGGATAGTTTTCCCCGGATGAGCATTGACCAGACTTATATTTACAGTGCCATCATCACTTTTAGAACAGGATACACTGATGGCATCTATTTTCTCTTCATTCAATTCATATTTTTCCGATTTTAGATAATGCGGTAAAAGCGTGCTATTCTGGTGCACTTTGTACATGTTAAAAACATGGTATGTGGGTGTTAAAATCAAAGATTCCTCATTGGTTAAAACGAGCGCCTGAAGTACGTTTACGGTTTGCGCCAGATTGGCTATTTTCACTCTTTCTGCATGATTATTAAAAATATTGAGGGTAATTCCAGCTACAAATGCATCTCTCAAACTATTCTGTTGATATAAAAATCCAGGATTTGTTCCAGGCTCTACATTGTGCCATGTTCCCCATTCATCCACTACTAAGGCCACCTTTTTATTGGGATCATATTTATCCATAATGGTAGCATGTTTTCGGATTAATTCATCCATAAATCCAGCCTTTCTCAGGGTAGTGATATAATCAACTTCATTGAAATCAGTGGCAGAACCCTTGTCGGCCCAGGTTTTGGTCACTGTATAATAGTGGAGTGAAATGCCATCCATTAATTGGAGTGGGATTTTTTTCATCAGGACTTCTGTCCAGTTATAATCTGCCGTATTTGCCCCTCCAGCAATTTTGAATAATTTATTCTCACCATAATTCCGGCAATAAGTGGCATATCGCTTGTACAAATCGGCATAATATTCAGGAGACATATTTCCCCCACAACCCCAGTTTTCATTCCCTACTCCCCAATATTGCACATTCCAGGCATTTTCTTCTCCGTTCTCCTTCCTCAAATTGGACATGGGACTTTCTCCATCAAAATTGATGTATTCTACCCAATCGGCCATTTCTTCTATAGTACCACTCCCTACATTTCCACAGATATATGGCTCAGTTCCGACCAGCTTACAATAATTTAAAAATTCGTGTGTGCCAAAACTGTTATCTTCGGTTACCCCACCCCAGTGTGTATTTACCATTTTCGGGCGGTTCTCGTAATTACCAATGCCATCCATCCAATGGTATTCATCGGCAAAACATCCACCAGGCCATCTCAGATTTGGAATACTGATGGCCTTCAGGGCTTCCAATACATCTTTTCTGTAACCATCCACATTGGGAATATCGGAATCCTTCCCCACCCAGATTCCACCATAGATACATCGGCCTAGATGTTCGCTAAAATGACCATAAATATGTTTATTAATTTTTACGGATCCTTCATCCAGATGAATAATTAATTTGTTTTCAGTTTGAGCAAAAAGTGAAAAGTTTGCTATTAGAAATATTAAAGTCAGATAAATTTTCATTATTTATGAAGTTTTGTAGATGAATTGAATTTTGAAAAAATTGATAGTTCGTGAGGTTGTATAAAAAATCACAATTGAAAAAATAGGCTGAAAAAAACAGAAATATATCTCTATAACCTTTAAAGCTGTTTCTGCTTTATTTTACTTCAAAATTTGTGCTTTCTCATTGTATTTCTATTATTTCTAACACCACCTTAAAAACCTTTTCTTTTGCATACCTTGGAAAAAAATCACATTAATTCTTTATTTGGTTTTCTCGCAATTTCCCCCCAAATTTCCATTATAATAATGTTTTATCTTGTTTTAGCAAGATTGAGGGCCTTTTAGGCTAAAATAGTATCATTTTGAAAAATTGAAAACTCTTTAAAATATATAGTTTTTCCAAAACTATATTTAATTATGGGCCCTAACTGACAACTGGGACAGTTTTTTTAGTTTATATAAAGTTATTGAAAATTTTAGGGCTATATGTCGAAAAGCCCTAAAATTTTCGTCCGAGTTATTCATACAGTTCAGGAATAACCCTTACGACTACTTAATAGGCTTAATAAAATTCATCAATTCTCGGTCGTGGTTATTTACAATTCTGCATTCATTATCAAAATACATTGTAGCACCATTTTCGGCAGTATAAGGTTCCCACTTTGGAAGCACACTCTCTACATTGGGATTACCTGTCTTTACAAAGTTTATCCAGGCGGAACTCATTTTGTTTGCTAATTTCCATGCATCTTCTGAATCGCCTGTCCAGTCGGCTCTGAGGTCAACTGTATTAAATGCCAGAGGAATGTCCAAACCATGAAAAGAACCTCTCGATGCACTATCAACTGGACTTTTCCATGTCAGCAAATAGACATACAGTGGAGCATCTGTCTCTGAAGCCCTTGCATCAGCAGTCCGTATAGTATAAGGTCTGAAAACCTTATCAATAGAAAGAAGATCCTGAGGTGTATAACCAGGATAAGCCTTGGAGAACAGCGAAATATATTGGTCGGTTTTGTTGCCATAATCTTTTGTTAAGCGAGCTTCGGCCTGCTCCATTGTTAGGTTTTTCTCGCCATAAACAGTGGGCATTAACTCATTCAGTGTGGAACCTATCATAACAGGTATATCTTTTGAAATATCAGCAAATCCAGGACTGAAAGGTTGTTGTAGCAAAACGACACTATCCACTGAAGGTGCAAAGCCAAACATCGTTGGCGATCCAGGTTTCCTAGGACCGGAAATTTTTGCTATAGCGGCATTTCCTGCTTTTACAAGATCCGGGTATGGGATAGTATCAAGTTTTTCAATGGAGTTTGGCGTAAGTCCCAAATTTTTAAGTACGGCTAAAGTTAGGGTTTGTGATTTCTCCTTAGTCATTGCATTTAGCAAGGTCCCACTCTGAATAATTGCTTTATGAAACAAGCCTTTTGCCGCTGGCATACACATCAGTGTGCCAACCTTTCCCCCTCCTCCGGATTCACCCACAATGGTTACATCGGAAGGGTTTCCTCCAAACTTCTCGATGTTTTTTTGGACCCACTCCAGGGCTTTCACAATGTCCAGCATACCGACATTAGCTGAATAAGAATACTTTTCGTCATATGCCGAAAGATCAAGAAAACCAAGAATGTTCAATCGGTGATTTACAGATACCATTACAATATCCCCCTTTTTAGCCAGGGCTTCCCCGTAGGTCATAGGATCATTGCTGGCGCCAACATGAAATCCACCACCATGTAACCAGAGCATTACCGGACGCTTTTTGCCATCCTTTATTCCCTGAGTCCAGACATTTACACTGAACAGTTCATTTTCGTCTTGGAGGAAATCAGGATACCAGGGTACAACTTGTCTGGCTACTGGTCCAAAGTCTGTACATTCACGAATTCCTTCCCAGGCATCAGGATCCTGTGGAGGCATAAACCTTTCAGCCTTGGCGTATGGTATGCCTTTAAAAGCATAAACACTATCATTAAAACTACCTGATATTTCACCATTTGTGGTTTCAACAACCAGTTCCAAATTGTTGTTTGTTTTTTGCTTGCAACCCGTAAAACAAAATCCGGCTGTGATTAAAAGAAGGAAAAAAACTTTTGTTGCTAGTCTCATGGCATAAAAATTCATTTATTTAATTTTGTTATTATTCAAAATAAGCCTAAAATTCATTGTATAAATTGTTATTTAACTATCTATAATGCAGGGAATAAGCTACCTAAACAATAAAGGAGCAAATTTAAAAAGGTCATTTCTCCATACTGGCCAGGTATGACCTCCGGGGCTTTCATAGTAGGTATGGTCAATAGCCAGTTCTTTGAATTTAGAAAGCATAATCTGGCAATTGTTAAAAGCAATATCCTCTTTTCCTCCCATGGCAATCCAGAAAAGGTTTAAATTTTTATTAATTAATTCTGAATTGTTTTCTGCAAAATCATAGTATTTTTCGGAAATAGATTTTTGCTGAGGCAACCAACCTGAACTGAAAACTCCCAAATAGGAAAATAAATCTGTATTATATAAGCCTGCATAGAGGGTTTGTAATCCGCCCATGGATAATCCGGCAAGCGCTCTATTTTTTGATTCAGTTTTTACTCTGTAGCTCTTCTCAACAAATGGAATGATGCTTTGCTTCAGTTCAGCATCAAAAAGCTTTAAAAAGTTTTCATCGAAGCTGGGTAATGTTGCATTTCCATCAATCATAACTACCAACATCGGAGTTGCCTGCTGTTCGGCAATGAGGTTATCCATGATTAAATCGGCTTTACCTTGGGTTGCCCAGCCTCTTTCATCTTCACCTCCTCCATGCAAAAGATATAAAACAGGGTAGGATTGCTCTGGATTTTCCTCATACCCTGGAGGTGTATAGACAAAGATCCTTTTCCACGAATTTGAAACTTTTGAAAAATATCTTTTCATCCTGATATCTCCATGAGGAACATCTTTTAGTGCGTAATAACTTCCGTCATCACTCGGAATTTCAATACCGCTGGCCATTCTTCCCATACCATAAAATGTTTCACTTGAAGGATCCGCAAGAGCAACACCATCAATTAAAAGCGAGTAATAGTGAAACCCACCACTGATTGGTTTGGTAGTTACCGACCAAAAACCATCTTCATCTTTTTCCAAGTCATATTTTTCCCCTAAGTCAATCTGGATTTTTTGAGCTTCCGGAGCTTTTATTCGAAATATCACGCGATGATCAGGAAGAATTTGTGGGTACGTGGCAGACCTCACATTGGTAGATGCCGGAGTTCCCAAAATACTATACTGATTAAAAGTGGATTGATCAACCGGCTTAAAAATAAGCTGAGAGAACATATAAAGGTCATTTTTCCAGACTTTAAAATCGTGGTCACCTGGCTCGATATAATAAATATGAGGTATTTTTTCTTTAAAAAGATATTCATGGGTGCGCCTACTAAATGAAATTAAACGATCTTTATCTCCGCAGGAAATCCACAATAATTTTAGCTTTTTCTTTGCTTCTTGGCTATCAGGAACCAATTCTTTTGGTGGTTTGGTATTTGGTGCAGAAGAAAATCCTCCTACCCAGGCGAATGTATCTAGATTACCCAATCCAAAGTTCAATGATTGACCTCCTCCCATAGACAATCCTGCTATTGCACGATGATCACTGTCTGAAATAACAGGATATTTTTTCTCAATAAATGGAATTAAATCATTAAGCAAATCTTTTTCAAAATTTGTAAAAGCCGCTACTTTTTCCTTGTCGAACACGTTTCCAACCGCACGATCATCTTTCATTGCCCTACCATTTGGCATGACTACGATCATGGGTTCAATTTTCTTAGAAGCATATAGATTATCCAAAATAACTTGTGGGTCTCCTCCTTTTAGCCATTCTTTGTGATCTCCTCCAATTCCATGAAGAAGGTATAATACAGGATATTTTTTCTTTTTGGAAAATCCAGGAGGTGTATATACTAATGCCATCCTGGAAGTTCCAACAGTTTTGGATTTATAACTGATACTATCAAGTTGTCCATGAGCAATATTGCTTTGCATAATATCAAAACCTGGAGGTGCAGATTTCTCATGGATTTGGCATACTGCCATTGAAAAATTTATGATTATACCTATTAGGCCATATAATAGTTTATCCATATCAAGTCAATTAATATATTTTGGAATTAGTGAGGTTTCTCAATTATTTATCCTTTCATAAGTAGAAAAGAGTTGTAAAATTCATTTATTCAGGTAGTGAATTGTTTCCTGAGGTAGTATATAAACCAATCAATGCCCCTGTGAACCCTCCTGCAATATTGGTTGAAAGAATATCACCAGAAACTATATCTCCTAGACTTACAAAATCAATCTCATTTGTAGAATAGCTAAACTGATAATCATCACCAGTAGCTTTCACCTGGAGCTGTATCGGATTATTAATATCAATCTTTGTACTTGCAATAATTTCGGAACTTACTTCTTGGTCTATCCTGCTTTTTCTTTGATTTTTTTCTAAAAGGACGACATGTTCATTGTCCTTTTTGGTAATCCCAAATACATAATTAGAGCCTTCATTTTGAAAACAAACTATTCCCGCCAAATCTTTTTCAGAACCTGGCTTATATTCCATAGTAGTAGTAAAAGTAAAGTGATTATGCTGCTGTCTATAAAAAAGTGTGGAAGTTGGTTTTAGCTCCTTAATATTTGCCTCAAATGGCTCAATGATTAAGCCTTTCTTAGTAATGTTGATAAATTTTTCACGAGGACCCCTGAGACCAATCCATCTGTAGTCTAGTTTTTCGGAACTAAAATTCTCTTTGAATGTGAAGTTACCATTTGGGAAAAAACCTTCTTGCTTAGTTTTATTTGTCACACCTTCAGGCAATCTGAGTTTCGGTTCCATTGGTATGAGGCCGTTTTCAAAAACAGGGAATTCTCCTGACCAGTCTACTGGCAAAATGAATGTTTCACGGCCAATATTAACCCTGTCTTTTTCATTTGGTCGAATTGCTAAAAACACCCCATAATATTTCCCATCAGGGCCTTCCACAAGATCAGCATGTCCTGCCCAATCGACCTTATTTTTTCTATCCTTTGTAAAATATCTTTGCGTTAAAATCGGGTTATTTGATGCAGGAATAAAAGGCCCTTTTGGGGTTTCACTAACAAAAATGACTTCGCTATGCCAATCTCCAGTACCTCCCTCTGCACACATTAAATAATAACGCTCGTTCTTTTTGTAGATATGTGGCGCTTCAATCCAAATTGGTTTATTAGTTAAGTCTACACCACCATCAACAATGATCTGATCAGTCCCATTAATTACCTGATCATTTTCCACATCGTAATCCCAAATTTTGATGACTCGATGACCATCATAAAGCTCTTTGCCTTCATCAGGTGCATCATTGTGGACTATATAACCTTTTCCATCATCATCAAAGAATATACAAGGGTCGATACCGTTAAAATTTAATTTTTTTGGCTCACTCCAACCCTGCATAGGATCTTTGGTTTTTACAATAATATTCCCAAGCCCGCCTGCAAATGCAGTTACTATCATGTAGAAAGTATCATTGTTGGGATTGTATGTAATACCTGGTGCATAAACCCCTCCACTAATATGAGTATCATGAACATCTAATTGTGAAATTCGATCTAAAACATGACCAATTTGGGTCCAGTTTACCAAATCATTTGAGTGGAAAATCGGTACTCCCGGAAACATAGCAAAGGAGGAGCATACCATATAATAATCATCACCTTTCCTTGTTATTGCAGGGTCAGGATAGCAGCCTTGTAAGATTGGATTATAAAATTCATCAGGTTCCAATGGATAATTCTTGTAAACCTGGTCATCTCCCTGATAAATTACCTTTGAAAATACAGGGCCATTCTTAGGAATTTTAACTTTTAATTCCCCCTTATTTCCTACTTGGCAAAATGTATATAAACCTAATAAGAGTGTAAAAATTATTATTTTCACCTGATTCATTTATGATTAGTTTTTGTTACTTTTAAAAATTTAACCTCATCTATTTTTCTAGAGATTGTTTTTATTACTACTATTTTATCCCAATTTTAATTTGAGTAATTGAATGGGGAGGAAAACTATAAGTCAATTCATTGCTGTGACTATTGATTTCCTTTTTTATAGGTTCATAATCCAATGCTTTTTCATAGGTGAAAGGTTCTTTCAAATCTGATCTGTTTATCGAAGTAACCTCAGCTTTACTTGTAAGTTCTCCTGAGGCATTCAGTATATCAGTGGTAATTGCTTTGTCTTTGTGTCGGTTAACTACATTGATAAATATTGTATTTGATTCTTTTGAGTAAACAGCAGTGACATCTAAGTAAGGGATACCTAAATACTTTTCAGTATTGAAAGTATCACATTCTACATAAATATCGAGTGCGCTACCAAGACAGTTGTTTGAAAACATTTTGAAAGTATGGAATAAAGGAGTCTTAAAACTCCCTTTTTCAGGATCAGTTTGGATAAGAGAAGTCATTAAGGTGAAGTTTGTTATCTTTACAACATCTGCATGCCGTACGAAAGAATTTAAACATTGAGCAATTGGTAGAACACTTCTAAAATCTCTTCCAAATACACCCCACTCATCAAATGCAATATAGATAGGATTCTCAAACCCCATTTTAGCTCTTGCTGTTTCAATTGCTGCTGAGGGAATTGTGATTTTTTCCTCAAAATCCATTGCACTTTGCCCCATATAGCTATAATAATCATCTGACCTTTCCCAATAGCGGTGGATGGATAAGTAGTCGATTTTATCTCCTAAACCTTCCAACACTTTTCTATTCCAATCCACCCATCTGCCTGAACTTTCATAATAGGATGATCCTGAAGCAACTAATTGTATAGTACTATCCACAGCTTTCATTGCCTTTGCAGCCTCCTTCCCGATTTTTATATAATCATCTGCATTTTTATATCCTAGCTCCCATGGTTCACCGTCTACTTCATTGCCCAGGTCCCAAATTTTGACATTAAATGGTTCTTTATTCCCATTTTCGATTCTGAAATCTGAATAATAAGTACCTTTTATATAATTACAGTATTCAACCCACTCAGCAGCATCCTGAATTGTTGCAAGACCCAGATTAACACAAATGATATTTTCGCTGTCTATCGCCCTATTCAATGCTATCCATTCATCGGTACCTACATGGTTATTATCTACTCCGCCCCAGGCGAGGTTGATCCGTGTGGGCCGTTGCTCTTTAGGTCCTATACCATCTTTCCAATTATAACCCATTACAAAATTACCTCCTGGCCATCGCATGTTGGTAATTTTAAGTTCCCTCATTACATCGATATAATCCTGTCTAAATCCTTCTTCATTGGCTAATGGAGATGAAGGGTCATACAAATTTCCATATAGGGTATTAAATTCTATGGTATCAGAAAGACCCATACGACTTCCGTTAAAATGGATAGGTTCCATAAACACACCATAGATCCTCGGATCAATATCCCCAATTGCCCTATCGATGTCAATTTTGATTAGGGCATGTTGGGCACTGAGAGTAATTGGAAGTATCAAGAGTATGTTAAAAAGGAAGTTTTTCATTTTCATTTTTACAGGTTAATTAAATTATTGGAAAGTAATCAATCATATTACTTTACCAATAGGCATATATATGTCTTATTTTCACCAGAAGGATGGATTATTCTTTATGTGTAAGATCCTTCAACACCCCAAAATGATCGATTTGGATTTTTCCTCAATATCAACCACATATTTCCCTTCAAGACCAGTACTCCTTTATTTCAGGGAATTCTCTAATCCTTCACCATTAGGATATCTAAGTGTGTTAAAATTATGTCTCAAAGATAACTACGTGTGTGTTTAAAGCGCTTTCACCTATGTTACAAAGTCTTGTCACCTTGATACATTTAAATATTTTTTAAGTCTTTGATTTAAAATTCATTGAAAAATTAGGTCAGCATGAAATGAGATTTGGATTTAGAAACAATTTTCTTTTTGAAAATTTCGATTCTTCAATTTGTAATTCAGAAATCAAAGGGGAATTTAAATTAAGGCAAAATATTAAACACAACTTTTCACATATTACTACCTGTAAACAGCATATATGATTAAATTGCTAAGAACTTATGATTATAAAAAGGATGATGGATTTCTAAAGTAATTTCTTCTTCTTTTCTTGATGATCACCAGGTTGTGATACATTAAAAGAGGAAGGAGGAATACCATAAAATTTTTTAAAAGCATTAGAAAAATGAGAAACGGTGGTAAACCCTACTGCATATGCAACTTCAGAAACATTCATCGGTTTGTCACTGTGAAGTAGAGTAGCAGCCTGATGCAACCGTATATTGCGTATAAAATCACTTGTGGATTGATTAGTAAGCTCCTTTAATTTGCGATACAGGTGAACCCTGCTGATACCAATTTCATGAGATAACATTTCAACATTTAAGTTCGGATTGTCTATGTTTTCACCTATAATGTCTAATACCCTGGTAAGTAATATTTCATCTGGTGGTTTCAATTCTACTTTTTTGACTTTGTCATTCTGGTGCTGGTTCCCACTATAATTATTCCTTAATAGTTTTCTATTTCGGATAATATTCTGAATAGTCTTTTTTAAAATTTCAATTATAAAAGGTTTAGTTAGATAGGCATCTGCTCCAATACCAAGTCCTTTTAATTTATCCTCTTCTCCTGATTTTGCTGTTAAAAGAATAATAGGTATGTGATTTACATTTACATTTTGTTTAATTTTCTGACACAGTGCAACTCCATCCATATCAGGCATCACAATATCACTGACTATGAGATCTGGTTGATTTTTTAATGTATATTTTAGTGCCTCATTTCCATTCGAACAAGTTGAAATTTGATATTCATGCGTAAGCTCACCGGAAAGGTAATCGAGGATTTCCTGATTATCATCTACCAAAAGTATTTTATCTTTCTTTTTTGATTTTTTATTTACATTATCTATTGAGTCAATTATAAAATCTGAGGGTTGAAGTATATACTCTTTAGAGTTACTAAATGATTTGTTATCAAATATTTCATCATTGTGCAAATGTTTATTGCCTAAAGGTAACTTTATTATAAATCTGCATCCTATTCCTTCTGGATTATCCTCTACCCAAATTTCCCCATGGTGAAGCTGGACAATTGAACGGGTGAGATGAAGGCCTACTCCTGTTCCTCCTTGGGTCATTATTCTACTTTCAGGAGTTTGATAAAAACAATCAAAAATCTTTTCTTTCTCAGCTTCTTTTATTCCAATACCATTATCAGAAACTACTATTAACACATAATCCTTGAAAAAATTTGCTGATGTTTGATCCTTTTCAGTGCTAATTTTAATACTAATATTTCCTTTTACAGGGGTAAATTTCAATGCATTTGAAAGAATGTTTAAAATGGCTTTATCAAAATTGTCAGGATCAATCCAAACATTTAGATGACTCTTCTTAGTTTGAAAAGCTAAATTAATATGTTTAGACTTTGCTTGTTCTTCAAATACAAGGCATAGGTCCTGGAGGTATTCCACCATTTCAATCTCCTTGAATTTCAACAACATCTGGTTTTTATCAATTTTTTGGATATCCATCAATTGATTGATGAGATGTAGAATTCTTTCAGAATTTCTAAAGATACTCTTATATGACTTTTGACGCTCCTCATCCACATCTTCCCTCTTTAGTTTTTTCAAAGGATTAATGATAAGAGTCATCGGGGTTCGAATCTCATGGGCAATATTAATAAAGAATTGCAACTTAGCATCGTACACTTTCTTTTCCTGAATATGCTCAAGCATTCTCTTTTTTGTGAGATAACGTTGGCGGGCCTGATGAATTAGAAAAAAGGAGATCATTAAAAAAAGTGAAAAATAAATCAATTTTGCCCAACTCGTAAGAAACCACACTGGATGAATAATTATTGAGATTTCTTTTTCATTGGAATAAGTATTGTAATATTTCGCCCTAACCTTAAAAGTATACTCTCCTGGTGATAAATTATTAAAGGTAACATTATTAGTCCCAGGTCTTAAAGTAATCCAGTTTGCATCCTGATTAACTTTGTACATGTAGATAATTCGTTCTGGATTTGAGTATTCCATAGTTGAGAACTCAATAGTAAATGAATTGTCTTTGTGTGCCAAATTGAATGTTTCAGCAAGGATCACTGCTGAATCCACTATTGAATATGGACCAGATTTAGTCCTTTTGTTCACAGGCTTATCATGAATATAAAATCCAGTAAAAAAAACGTCAACTTTTTTACCTTCATCTTTTATTTCTAAGGGATTAAAAACTGTTACCCCCTGGATTCCACCAAACATTATTTCACCATCCTTATCAGTAAAAACAGATCGCATATTAAATTCATTACCTTGCAAACCATCGTAAGTATAATAATTAATAAAATTCCCAGATGCTTTATTCATCTTAGAAATTCCATAAGTAGTACTGACCCATATATTATTCAAAGTATCTTCTGTAATAGAACAAATTACATTGTCTGGTAATCCATTGTCTATTGAGAACGAAATGATATCATTAGTTTTAGGATTTAACTTCATTAATCCTTGTGTTGAACCTATCCATAGCATACCAACTTTGTCCTCATATAAAGTAGTAATAGCCTGATCGGGTAAAATGGTATTTACTCCAAATGTTGATATAAAACTGTTAGATTTAAGATCGAGACAACCTAATCCTACCACCGTACCGATATATAATTTTTCATCAGATGAAACCAATAGGGCATTTATCCATCTATTGTTCAAATTATTAGATGTATGACTCTCAGATTTATCTTCATCGAAATGCGTGGTTATACCAGTAGTTAAGTTAATTTTGTAAAGTCCAGAACCAAGTGTACCTACCAATAGGTTTTTATTGTAATCTTCTTCGATACTAAAAATTGGCGTGATTTTTCTTTTTTTGCTGTCCAAAAGTTTATTCATCAGTTCGCAATAACCTGATGATGGATCCATTTTTACTAATCCTTTATCATATGAGCCTAACCAAAAATTATTTTGAGAATCTTCGAATATGGTCATAATGGTAGCTGGCACATTTGGATTACCATTTTCGTACTTAAAGTGAGAAATAAAGTCACCCATTTCATCAAGTTTATAAATACCATCTCCATCTGTACCTATCCAAATAAAGCCTTTTCGGTCTTTATAAACTGAAGTAATACTGGAAGAACCTATACTATTTTTTTTTATAGATTTGTGACCAATATACTGAAAGTTGTTGCTGATAGTAGGTATTAGTACAACCCCTTTTTGATAAATTCCCAACCAAAGGTTACCAGATTTATCCTCGAGAATGGTAGTGATTTTGGATTTTGAAAAATCAAATGAAGCCACATTAAAATTTCCATCAGATATGGATCCTTTGGTAGGATTAAATACTTTTAGTCCCATCCCCTCTGTGCCTACGAGAATGTCTCCCTTGCTGTTACGATTTAAGGTGTTAACCCGAAGGGGAGGACCATTGTCCAATGGAATTGGAATAAAGCGTCTCCTATCTCTATTATATTCAAATAAGCCGTTTTTAGTGCTTCCTACAATTAGTTTACCTGAATGATCCTCACAGAAACTGGTAATGGTAATTATTGGATTTTCTTCCGTTGTGAAAAAGTTTATAAGTTCATTTTGGCTAGTGTAGCAAAACAGGCCTTTATCTTGAGAGGTAACCCATAAGTTATGGTATTTATCTTCATATAGATGGGTTAAAAATTTGCTGGGAATTTGGTTGGAGATTTGTTTTGCCTGAAAGGATCTACCGTTTCCAACTAGTTTAAAAATTCCGAAACCTGAGGTTGAGATAATAATATCGCCATTTTTTCGCTCAAGGATTGAGGTAACAAATGCACTTAAATAGTCTCCTGTTTCTGAAATTAAAGGTATTTCATAAAAAGTATCTGTATCGTAATTAAATTGTTGTAAGCCATTACCATATCCAATAAACAGATTATTATGGCTGTCCTCAAACAGAAGATGGGAAAAATTGCTCAAAATACTACCTGATGACTTATTGTTTTTCTTATAGGTTACGAATCTTGAAGCATCATAGCGCATTAATCCATTTTCTGTGGCGATCCAAATAAAACCAAAATGATCCTGAAGCACATCATGAACCATGCTGCTAGAAAGTTCGTTTTCTACAGTGAAAAACTTACCTGATTGTGAATATCCAAGGCCTGAAATCAGAAAAAAAATAACGGAATTAAGGAAATAGTTTAGATATTTCAAATCAACAAATTTTTTCATTTCCAAGGTGTTATCACTCACGAGAATATTTTGAGATAACAAATATCCTAAAAATCAGTACAATATTATTTTAGGACAACATAAACAATCCTAGTTTATTAATTTGTTTTAAAAACAAATTAATATCTCAAAGTGGAAAATTATGGATAACGCAATTGGATTCCAAGTATGTGCAATTATTGGTCAGAATTAGTTCGTTTTTGTCTCCCGAAAATGAAGTAATGGTTCCGTCATGGGATAAGGAAAATGTGTCTGCTATTTTTTCCTGGGTTGTCATTTTTAAATATGCTACAACGAATAATTGCAAATTCAGCTTAAAGCGTAGTAGCTGTTTAATTTGCCTGAGGTTTACTTTAATTTACCAGGCTTATAAAACAGATATTCGAATTTGCATAGTGTTATGCTTCAGTTTACTCCTTTAGAGTATAGGAACTTTCTGTAAACGGTGGTGCATTTTCGAAAAACTTTCTGCTACTTTTTTTTCAGAAGTATATTTATGTTATTCTATGAATGTGGTTTTTGTAATTTCGAGACTTTCATTCCATAAATTTTTTTGAAAGTCCTTATTGTAAGAATCAATTGAGGTTTTAACCTCTTTTCCATCTGAGAAGTAAATTCCTTTCAAGTCTTTATATTTTGCAGAATACGCAAGGTTTGCTAAATTTCTTCCTGCTTGGGCTGGGGTATGTATATTGCTTTTTAATAGGATCAAAATAGGGAAGACATTTTTCCATAAAAATCGCATTACAGGTGTGTAAGTTCTAGCAAGCCCCGTTCCTGGTGTTAATCCTGGGTCATAAGCATTCACCCGGATATTTGTGTGCTTTAATCGCTCTTGTAATTCGTAAGTCGTCATTATGTTACACAATTTTGACGTGGAATACCTTCTTTGCCCAACAATATTTTGTTTTTCGGAAGTTTCTTCTGGATAAGCAAGCTCTTGAACACTTGTGTAAATTGGTGGTTCTATTGGAGTTTTAAGTGCTGGGTCGTGAGTTTCACTGGATGTAAATGTTATATGTCCATTATTTTTTATAAAAGGAAGTAATTGCATTGTCAAAGCAAATGCTCCTAGATGATTTACACCAAATGTCAGTTCAAATCCGTCTGCGGTATATTGCGTTTCACCAATATTCTGCACGCCTGCATTGTTTATCAAAATAGAAATTGATAGTTTTTTTTCTCTTGACAATTTCTCTGAAAATTCACGAATAGATTGTAGTGAAGCCAAATCCAATTCCAAAGACGTTAGGTTTTTATGATCTGTTTTGTCCTTTATCTTTTCAATCACTTCTTTTCCTGCTTTTATATTTCTGGCAGGAATAATAATGTGTTCGTTTTTGGCAATTTGAGCCATTCGTAAGGCACATTCAAAACCAATTCCGTTGGTTGCACCTGTAATAATTATTGAATCCATAATTTCTTGCTTTTATTTTAATGATGAAGCAAAGTTCAACACTTCAAAAGCAAAAACTTTTGCCATTTGGCAAATAATGAATTCAGATGCTTTTTCTAATTCTACTTAGTGATGATTGCGTAATCCCCAAGTAGGATGCAAGATAGGAAAGCGGAACTCTATTAGCTAAATTCGGAAATTTCTCTAAAAAATTTAAATACCTTGTAGTAGCATCCTCAGCTAACATTGGGCTAAGTTTATTTACTTTTTCAACCAATGCTTTTTCGGTTATTTTATTGATTATACTGTCCCATTGAATGATAGTAGCTGATAAATCATTAAGTGATTCAGTAGAAAATACAAGCAGCGTACAATCTGTTACAGCCTGTACATATTCCGAAGATGGGATTTTTTGATTGAAGCTGTTTATGTCCACTGCAAAATTGTTTTCCTCAACAAAGTATTTGGTGATTTCATCTCCTTTGCTGTTGTAGTAACAAACTCGAAAGATGCCTTCTTCTATGAATGCTACTTGTCTTGGAATTTTCCCTGCTTCAGAAAAGTAATCGCCTTTTTTCAACTCCAATATTTTTACTTTTCTTTTTATCAAATCAATTTGTTGCTGATTTAGCTGCCCAAATTCCAATAGATAGGTTATTAATTTCTCCATATCCACAAAGATTGTCATTGCATTTCTTCCAGAATTTGTCAAATGGCAAAAAAGATTGAATGATATTGATGGTGTAACATTTGGACTGTTTTTTTAGTTGCAGGTAACGAACAATTGCAAATTCAGCTTAAAGCATAGTAGCTATTCTATTTACCTGAGGTTTAATTTAGTTTCTAAGGCTTATTCATATCTATTAGCCATATCGTCCCACCCTGCACTGTATCAGCTTAGCTTGCCGAAAGCTACCGCTTCTCACGTTGCAGTAGCTGTTAAGGCTACACGAGCCAGAACTTCGTTGCTTCTCCCCCAAGGCTTCACCCTATTACTAGAGCGCCTGGGTAGGGTCAGATGGTGAACATCTAGTTTCTTACAGATTTAAAACCTGTAAAACATATATAAAGGCGACTTCATGTCGCGAGTACGCTGGGTGGTGTGAGAGGCGCACTGGCTACCAGTTGGTAGTCAGCCGTCTCGATTTTGGCCAGTTTATCCAAATATTTCAGCGTTTTTAAATTCCTTTAGTTCTAATTCTATAGGTAAATTTTTTTTATCTCTGAATTTTAATATTTTAGGATCATTGTCACAATAGATAATATCAAATGATAATCTATTATTTCCATAAATTCCTCTATGAATCATGTTTGCAGAAAAGACCAATAAGTCAGTCCTTTCTAACTTTATTAAGTTTCCTTTTTTAAGAGAATCACTTGGTTTCTTATTGTTTAGTGAATTTCTAACCTGATATTCTTCTGTAGAATCCCACTTCCTATGTGTCTCTGGTATTAATTCAATCCCAAGTTCCTTTTTAAAAGGTATTCTAAAATGAATAACATTTTGAGTTTTTATAGCCTCTTTTTGGTCTTTTTCACTTATTCCCGTATACTGAATATCTCTATGCCAATAGTTTTTCTGATTCAAGTTATTAGGGTCGAAAAAAAGTTGAGTATTCAGAAATTTTGGGTTATCAATTTCTATGAGATTTACCATCTTGTTGGAAGATATAAACTCAAACAATATTTTCTTATCCTGTTTGCTCAAACTTTTTGAGGAAGTAAGGCTATGGCTATTTATAGCTCCTTTTGAATAGAATTCTTGGTTTTCCTTTAACCAAGAATTATGAAACTTGATTATTATTGGCTCAATAAGCGAGAGTTCCTCTTCATTAAAGAAGTCTTGGAAATAACTAAACCCATAATTAATATAATTTCCTGTTTTCATTTTCTTGCGTAATTGTACCGTAGAGTAGAGCCTGATAGCCCTCAAGTTTTATCACGAATATAATGAAACTTTTCAGACTATCAGTACCCCAATTCCATTGTGGCCATTCATCAAGTTTTCTCTCATACGGCTGGGCGGCATTCCGATTACCGATAGGGTTCTTCATTGAGCTTTCGCAAGGGTTTTCAAGCGTGCATACTTTCCCAAGTCCAACAAGTTTTTGTATTTCACCAGATACTTGTAGGGTTGCTGGCGTAGCAACTTGTGCGCTTTTCTTCCTTTGCTTTTCAACCATTTAATTAAATAGTTTGTAATCCACACACGGGTTAAAAAATTCCCCCTACCCAAAGTAAGGAAAAGCCTGGGCATGCCAGCAGCTGTAGCAAAACCAGTGTTTACTGTAAAAGATGTCCTCAGGATCACCGAAGGTTTTGATCCGGATAGCTGCCCAGTTTGCAAAAAGGGGAAAATGCATGCTGTGGAGGAATACCCAAGACTGAGAGGATCACCTCAATATCAAGGTGGAGTGGGCAAAAGTGTTGTAAAAATGAAAGAAAAAACCGTTTCCAGCAAACGGATGAAATTGCTATGCCCCTGGCAACATGAATCTGCCAAACCGGGCTATTGATTACCCTAAAAATGATTACTGAAATGGAAACTAGCTACAAAAAACGTTACTCCAAACAAAAGCACCCCTACCAAAAAAGCACTTCTACAAGCAAGAAAAAAATTGAATTTAAAAAGGACTTTTTCCGAATCTAATCCCCATTAGGTTTGCTCAATACAAGAAAATTTCAGTGGGATCCCCAGAACCCACCTGAATTTGATTTTTTATTATTAGCAGTTGTGTTTTTTTGTCGTTCGAACGATACTAAGATAATTACATAATTTATTTGGAATGTTCGTTCCGGAATTTATATCTTTACGGAACAAACATTCCAATTAGGAATATAAAAAATACAAAAATGGATAAATTAAAAGACAAAGTCGCTGTCGTTACTGGCGGTAGTGCAGGTATTGGTTTTGCAACAGCCAAAGAATTTGTTGCACAAGGGGCAAAGGTTGTCATAACAGGTCGCAATCAACAAACGATGGATGCTGCCGTGCAAGAATTAGGGAATGAAACCATAGGCATACGTTCTGATACTTCAAACTTGGAAGACATAGACCACCTTGTAAAACAAGTTAAATCTAAATTTGGCAATGTGGATGTACTATTTGTAAATGCCGGTGTTGCATTGCAAGAGCCAATTGGTCAGATCACAGAAGCCGCTTTTGAAGAAATGGTTAGCACTAATTTTAAAGGAGCTGTTTTTACTACCGAAAAGTTCATTCCGATTTTGAAAGACGGTGCCGCTATCATACACAACACCTCCGTTAGTGCGTTTACTTTTAGCGCAGGAACCGCAATTTACAGTGCAAGCAAAGCGGCTTTAACTGCATATAGTAAAACCGTATCTGTAGAATTAGCCCAAAGAAA
>NZ_KB903460.1 GCF_000379765.1 Flexithrix dorotheae DSM 6795 | reverse complement strand
TTTTTTACAGGAAGTAATTCATTCCCTATTTTGGTTAGGCACTTCCAGAAATTGAAACCCTCAAACTTTACACTACTTTTTCCAAAGTTTTCCACCTAAAACCTGCTGAAGGACTTCTTCTTTGTAATTCCTGCTGATGGGTATGCGCACTCCATCCATCACTAAATCATTATTTTCTATAGATTGCACTTTTTGAGTGGAGGCGATATAGGATTTATGTACCCGCATGAAAGGATAGCCCTTTAGTTTTTCTTCAATCATTTTCATATTCAGCAAAGTAACATATTTTCCGTTATCGGTATGAATGGTCACATAGTTTTGCATGCCCTCAATGTATTGAATTTCATTGAAGAAAATCTTTTCAAATTTGTAATCACATTTTACAAAAAAGTATTCATTTTGGAGGTCGGATGCAGTGTTACTATTTGAGGAGTGCATTAATAAATCATGGTAATCTTTTGCCTTGGTGGCTCCTTTAAAAAATCGATTGAAGGTGATCGGTTTTACCAGATAATCGAGCACATCGAGCTGAAATCCTTCCAAAGCGTAGCTGGGGTAAGCTGTGGTGATGATGATCATGGGAGGGTTTTTAGTTACTTTCAAGTAATCTATTCCATTTAATACCGGCATCTGTATATCCAGAAAAACCAGATCAATATTTTTTTGCTCCATTAATTTGGTAAGTTCCACTGGATTATTACCAATTCCTGACAGCTCCAAAAAATCAATTTTATGGACATAATCTATAATACATTCCCGAGCCAGCGGTTCATCATCTATCACTGCACAGTTGATCTTCATTTTTTAAGAAAGGATAGGTTCATTTATGGTTTTCTCTTGTAAATCTATGGACAATTTCACTTCATACAGTCCTTCTGGTTTATTGATCTGCAAGGTATGCCGATCGAAGTAAATTAAATCTAATCTCCGCTTAACATTTTCCAAACCAAGTCCACCATATTCAATGGCTTCCTTTGCTTTTACCAGGCTGGAAGTATAGCTGTTTTTTACACAAAAACTCAGCTTTTTCCCTTCAATACTAAGATGAATATCAATGTAGTTTTTTTGTAAATCATATTTTGACACATGCTTAAAGGCATTCTCAATAAATGGCATTAAAATGAAAGGGGCAATCGTGAGGTTACCTGAAGAATAGCCGGGAATATCCACCTTCACCTCAAAATTTGTATTCATCCTCAGTTTTTCCAGTTCAATAAAACTTTCCAGGTAATTAATTTCCCTTGAAAGTGGAATTTGTGCTTCATTGCATTCATAAAGTTGGTAGCGCAATAACCCCGAAAATTTAGCTAAAGATTCAGTAGCCAAATCCGTATTTTTGTTGATGAGTACAAAGATGGAATTAATGGTATTGAACAGGAAATGAGGATTAAACTGTGACTTTAAAAACTTCAATTCCGTTTCCAACTTCTCCCTGGCCAGAGTCTCTTCACGCTTTTGGGATTCCAGATAATTTTTAGCCAGTTTTATGCTCATTCCCATACTCATACTGGCAATAGTAGAGGGTAAAGTATTATGTAAAAAGAGAAATTTTGCAGTTAAATCTTCCCTTCCATAAAAAATACTTAAATCTTTTTCGAATAAATATGGACCTAAAAAATAGCCTGGAATAATTAACAGAGAGATTGCCAATAACAAGGCTCCCAGACTTAAAAAAAAGTAAACATACCTGCCCTTTTCTAAAAACTTTGGGATTAAAAAATACAGACAGAAATATACCCCCAGTGCCTGAAAGATCACATAAAAAGAAAATTTAATGGCGTAAGGAGGATAGGAAATATTGTTAACTGTTTTTACCGCATCTCCATTTTCAAAAACTAACCACCACATAAAGTGGTAACAGAACCAGAAGATTAAATGATGTAGTTTATATCTGAATATCCAGTTGTGGTTACGCGCTCCAATCATAATTTAACTCATTGAGAGATCTAATTTATAAAAATTCTATGCTAATCCACTTCTTTATTGACAACAGGTAGCTATTTAATGATAAAATACACCACAAGGATTATCAAGGGAATTTCCTGTCCAAAATAACTGGTTTTTAGCAGATTATCTCCAAAAAAGGCATTTCATCAATTTTATTTTCCTCCATATCAAACACAATTTTAAGTCCGTGTCCATCTCATTTTATTTTGCTGAAAACTCAATTAAAAAGATTCCAGAAGGGCATTGGTTTCACTCACTTTGAATTTCTGGAAATTACATTTTCCCAAACTTTGAATTCCATGAATCGAATTATTTTTACGCTGGTTTTATTCTTTTTTTCAATTGCTGTGTCCATGGCTCAGGTAAGTGGCAAAATCAAAGATATTAATGGTGAGCCACTCCCTTTTACCAATGTTGTTTTAATTCAGGCCCAGGACTCTACCTTTGTAAAAGGCGTAGTCTCCGACCTGGATGGTCATTTCAGAATAGATAATATTCCACATGGAAATTATTTTCTAAGCCTATCCTCCATTGGTTATCTTAAAAAATACACCACCGCTTTTACCATTAATGAAGCCCATTCAGTTCAAACATTTGATGAGGTGGAATTGGATATTGAGGCTACCTACCTGGAAGGAGTAGAAATACAAGCACAAAAATTAATGGTGGAACAAAAGCCCGAAGGAATGGTAGTGAATGTAGAGAATAGTATTATGTCCAGGGGAAGTACAGCTTTGCAACTCATTGAAAGAGCTCCGGGTGTTATTTTAGATCAAAGAAATAATACACTTACGCTAAATGGGCAAAATGGTACCCTGATCATGATTAATGGACGACCCATTAGAATGTCTTCAGAAGAAATCACCAATTTACTGAAAGGCATGAGTGCGGATAATGTCCAAAAAATAGAACTGCTTACCAATCCATCAGCTAAATATGATGCCGATGGAGGAGCGGGAATTATCAATCTTGTTTTAAAGAAAAATGACACACAGGGTACTAATGGATCTGTATCTGCAAGTCTTGGCTATGGGTATGGAGCCAAAGAAATGGTGAGTTTAAACCTGAATCATAGAAAAGGAAATACCAATTACTTTGGAACTTACGCTTTTTCCAATGACAATACTTACTATAGTTGGCATGCCATAGGTACAAGTAATAACCCTGTGTTTGGTGGTGAAAATGCATTTGATTTCCAAAACCAAACCGAACAAAAAAACAATAGCCATAATTTGCAATTGGGAATGGAAAAAGAATTAAGTAACACTTTTTTTGTAGGAACCACTCTTTTATACAATCATTCTGTAAGTAAAAGTGATATTCAAAATATGGGGAAAAATTGGTTTACAAATTCCCCATATATAAATACTCAAATTAAAATAAATGGGCAAAATACCTGGGATAACCTCAATGGGACACTTTACGCTGAAAAAAACCTTAAAGATCAATCAAAACTTAAATTTGATGCCGATTACCTTTACTATAAAAACAATTACCCAACCTTTGTGCAAAACGCCTATTATGATGAGCAGGGCAATCCTATAATTCCCCCCTTTGAGGTTTTCGCAAAGCAAAACAGGGGGGAAAGCAGTACGGATATCAATATTGGAATTGCAAAACTGGATTGGGAAAAGGACATCAATAATCAACTGAAATTAGAAACAGGTGTGAAAGGTTCTTATTCCGTCACAAATAATTTTGCCATAATCGAAGAATCACAAACAGGAGACTGGACCAACGAGCCAAGGAATTCAACCTCATCTGAAATTGATGAAACAATAGGAGCTGCCTATGCTTCCCTTAGTTATGCATTAGATACAAATACACAAATAAATCTTGGAATCAGGTACGAAAGGTGGGCCAGAGACTTTAGTGACCCTGAACTGGATCAGGACAACGCAGAGTTCTTTCCATCTCTATTTATTAACAGAAAACTGACACCTGTTACAAGTTTACAATTCGTCTATAATAAAAGGATTTCCCGGCCAAGCTATAATGATCTTGCAGCCAATTTGACCTATAACAGCCCTACCTCTGTTTTTGCAGGGAACCCGCTTTTAAAGCCTACCATAACCGATAATTTCCGATTAAGTTACTTAATCAAAGATGTGAATGTTTCTCTGGTCTATACCTATGAAAGCAATCCTATTGTGAGATTTCAGAATTCTTCACTGGATGAATCAGATTTAACAGTGATTGCTCCACAAAATATGAAATATCAGAAAAGTTTTGCCCTGCAAACTAATATCCCCTTACAACTTTTTACCTGGTGGTCAGTGAATTTTGGGGGTAGTATAGGTTTCCGCGAATTTCAAATGGAACATACCAAAGAACAAATAGTGAAAGACTATTTTGCTTATAATACTTATGGTACCAGCACATTTTCACTTCCTTTTGATATTACAGCAGAAGTTTCAGGCTTTTACAATGGAGATCATTATTATGGTAGCATGAAAGTCAAGGGATTTGGGCAATTGAACATAGGCTTGAAAAAAGATTTAAATAACGATAAAGGCAGTTTTCAATTTTCCATTACAGATGTCCTCCAATCCATGATGTACCAGAATCAAATGGGAACACTTACCGAAGAAGCTTTCAATACTCAGTTTGTAGTGAAATTTAAGCCAGAATCGGGAAATAACCGAATTTACAGATTGACTTTTACCAAATCCTTTGGCAGCACCAAAGTGAAAGGTAAAAAAGAACGCCAGAATGAATCTTCAGAAGAAAAATCAAGAGTGAATAAAGGATGAATTGTTTTTAGATTCTGAAAATATAATACCCAACAGCATGTTTATCCGATTCCTGATAGAATCAATTAAATCTCATCCTTTTTTTCGAGGTCTTTTCAAAGTTTCTCCCTAAATTATAGTAGGAAATATCTGGCTGGTTCAAATCATGAATCAATTTCTATTTATGCTTTTTTCAATATGCATGAATATTTATTGTATGACCGGGTATTATGGTATATCCTGATTTTAACCAGCCATTGTTCATCTATATTAACCAATCTGTTATGATACCCAATTCGCGAAATCCCAGGAATCACCTTTTGATGAAAAAACACTGTTTTTTTTTCTTAAGCTGTGTTACCTTATTTTTTTGGGGATGTAAAGATGATCCCGATCTAAACCAGGTACAAAATGCCAGTTCACAAATTTGTAATCAGGTAATTGGTTCGAAAGCAATTTTCTGGGATTTATCCAATGGCATAATCCGTACTGATTTACCCAATGGGGTTCCTCCAATAGTGGATAATATAGGAGGTGTGTTTTCACATCCTAATTTCCCCTTATTGGGATTCACCTATCCCACAGGTTGGAGCCCTGTTACCCTTTCCGGTCTGCATACTGTAGGCGTAAATTTAGTAAGGGATGATGGAAGAGGGCTATGGCGTTGGTTTAGCACCTCAGTCAATGGATTTGTAGATGCACGACAGGTGCGTGATTTCGAAATCAATCAAATGATTCAAAATTTGAGTTTAAGTGGAAATGTAGAGACAGTTTGTGTAAATGAGGGCACCAACACCCCTGCCCCAGGCATATTTCAAAATTTTTCAAATATTTTAATTAATGCGGATGGGTTTACTGCCTTAATTGCTGCTAATGCCACAAATGTGGAGGGATTGGGCACCACCCATACCAATGTTCAGGTCTCGATTGGCCCCTCCAATCAGTTCGATGCCCTCATATTTGATGTTTACCTAGCTATTGGGTTTCAGCTCCTTTATGGAGAAACCGTAAAAGATTCAGATGGTGATGGCACCATTGACAATTTAGACAATTTTCCTTTTGATCCTACCAGAGTATAAAAATTACCGGGAGTTGGGATTACCACAAAAATGTTGGGTAATACAGGACAATTTAAAAATTATAACTGAAGCTTAGGATTGCGATTCTTGATTCCCTTTTATACTCAAATTTTTGGAAAAAATCTTCTCCATAATTCTCTCCCCTGAAGTTTCTAGTATTGAAAATATCTCTAATACTCAAACTGGCACTTCCCTTATCATTGAAAAAAGAACGTTGGAAACTAAGGTCCATATAATACCTGGCCAGATCCTTACCCTGGGCTTCAATTTCTGGGGCGGTGTAATTGGCTGTTATTTGCATGTCAACATCGAATGGCAAACTAAAATCACTATTCAGTTTAGCATACCAAGAGACCCCACTATTTTCATAGGTGGAATTAATATTAGTTCCATCAACTATTCTTTGAAATAAGGAATAACTTGCGTTAATACTCCACCAATTGGTAAATTGAGTAGTGTTGATAATTTCAAATCCGTAAGTCATTGAGCTATTTAGGTTCATGGGTCCGCGGTAAGAAATTCCATCCTCTACTGTTACAATCCAGTCTATTTCCCCATTTACGTGTCTGTAGAATGTATTGGCTGCAATATCGAATTTATCCCGACTCACCATATACCCGAATTCAAAAGAATTGATAAATTCGGGTTGGAGGTTTGGATTACCTACCCGGATATTCAGGGAATCGGAGATATCAGGAAAGGGATTTAGCCTCCTGGAACTTGGCCGATCAATCCTTCTACTGTAAGTAAATTTCAGGGAATTATTCTCATTCAACATATACTGGGCCTGGACACTTGGGAAAAAACTCAGATAATTCTGTTGATTTGTTTCCTCCGTATTGTAAAGCCTGGTATCTACCAATGTCTGTTCTGCCCTGGTTCCTAAAGCATATTCAAGTTTCTCATTTATTTTTCCTGAATATATGGCATAAAGGGCAAATATTTTATCTTCATATCTAAACCTGTTACTGATATCTGAGCCATAAATCCAATCTCCATTTGGATCATCTCTTGATTCGTAGGTAAAGTCTGTGTCTATGGTCCGGAATATTGATTTATAACCCGCTTCAATTTTTCCATTTGAAAGGGGATGAACATAATCGGCCTGCATTACAATGGTGCTATTATAATCATCATTTGAAGACCGTACATTTCTGGAAACTTCCTCATTTTGAATATTATCATAAATATCAATAAATTGAGTTTCCAGTTGATTTCTATAGGAATGGCTGATCAGCGCTCTGAATTCCTGGTTTGGGTTATCGAAATCTCTTTCATAAATCAAGGCATTGTCCAGCGAATAATTGTCTTCTATTTCTGAATTTTCCCGCCTGTATTGTAGTAATAAATCATTGGTAGCTATCGAACTGATTTTGGAAATGGTATTATCGGAATCTTCCTCATCTTCCATGTTGAATGCACCCTCATAACTCAGTTTGTTTTTTCCAAAGAAATAATCCCCACCATAATTAAAAGTATGTTCAAAGTCATTTCGACTTCTGTCAACATTCTGGGTCAATTTTTCATCCTCACTATACAAAAAGCGTTCTGTGGTGGAGTACCCCACACTAGGCCAGCTTCTGTAACTGTATCCCCCATAAATATTAAAATCCTTGGTTTTTCTGGATAAACGGACCGAAGCATTGGTTCTCATCCTGGTACCTATAGCTAATTCTGCTTTTCCTGAGGTACCCTTTTCGCTTCCTCTTTTCAATTTGATATTAATCACTCCACCAGCACCTTCCGCATCATATTTGGCATTGGGATTATTCACAATCTGAATAGATTCCACCATACTTGCCGGTATTTGCTCCAAATCTCCGGTAAGGGAGGAGTTTCTTCCATCCAGTAAAATATTGGTATTCCCACTCCCTCTCAGGGAAATACTTCCTTCCTGGTCTACATTTACTGAAGGCGTATTTCTCAATACATCCAGTACACTTCCCCCAACATTTGACAAGGTTTGATCAGGTTTTACATTCAATCCTTCGAATGTAGTAGATATGGGTTTTCGGACTTCATTTCCTTCCACAACTATCTCATCCAGTTTAAGAGAAGAAGGTGAAAGCACAATTTTTCCAATGGATTTATTTTGGTTTAAAGATATTTTTTCAATGGCTTTTTTGTCATAGCCTACAAATACGATCTCCATTTCGTAATTCCCTTTTTCAGCCTTCAGCTGAAATTCTCCGTTGTCTCTGGTAACTGTACCGGCAATAGGTGTTTCATTTCCTTTTGCAAAAAGGGCTACCTGAGCGAAAGGAACGGGTTCATTATTTTCGCTGTCAATTACAGTACCACTTAGCTGGTACGTTTCCTGGGCAAAGGTGAAAAATGGAATAAAGGATAGTAAAAGGCATAATTGGATAAAAACTCGCATAACATGTTTTAGTAGAAATTTTAGAAAATTCAAATCAACCCACAATTATTCAACAATGTCAATTTGTAATTGTTATGAATCTTTTAAATTGCAATAGAATAATGAGCTGGTTGATCTTACTATAATATAAGGGGCAAATCTGAAGGAAAATTAAAGTATCCTGAGTACCTCATCTCATTTGAAGGGCGATGGAGGTGTAACCTACTCTATATTAGGACATAGGCCAAACCAACTTTTTTATTATTTTTTATAAAAGAAGTAAATCCGTTTTTTTTGAGTATTTTACGATCTGGAAATCCTCTCCCTAAAATCTACCAAAAGGGAATTTTACCATTGAATAAATTGAAAATGAAACTACAATTATTTTTACTCCTCTGTCTTGTTCAGCTTTTTTCCTGTAATCAGAAAAAACAATCCGAACCCATAACAATTGATGAATCGAATATTACTGAATCAATTGATCAGGTGATTAAAATCGACTCTGTTTGGGCGGGGCACCCTGTGGGTTTTTGTTTACTAACCCAGGGCCAAAGGCAATTCATTGCATATTATAATGCAGAGCGTAGTATGGTTGTAGGGCAAAGAAATCTTGAGGACGAAAATTTTTCCTTACATGTATTACCCCGAACATCCCGGGAAACCAGTGGTGGAACCAGCACAGTACTGGGTTGGGATAGCCACAATTTTGTAACCCTGGGCATTGACAAAGAGGGTTATATTCATCTTTCTGGTAATATGCATGTTCACCCTATTACTTACTTTAAAAGTAAAAAGCCATATGATATTTCTACCCTTGAACAAGAAATGGAAATGGTAGGTACAAATGAGAAAAGGTCTACATATCCTCATTTTATGCTTACAAAAGAAGGAGAGCTATTATATCATTATCGTGATGGAGGTAGTGGTAATGGAAACGAAATATATAATATTTATTCCTGTGAAAATAAAAAATGGTCACGTTTGCTGGATGTGCCTTTAACAGACGGTCAGGGGTTAATGAATGCCTATCAAACCCAACCGACAATAATGAAGGATGGATGGTATCATATGTATTGGGTATGGAGAAATACTCCGGATTGTTCTACCAATCACGATTTATCTTATATGAAAAGCCCTGATTTAAAACACTGGTACAATGCTTTCAATGAAGAATTTGATTTACCTGTAACCTTTGATAAAAAATTGGTTATTGTTGATCCAATCCCTGAAAAAGGTGGTATAATTAATCTTGCAGCCAAACTTTGCCTGGACGACCAGAATAAACCTGTTTTCGCCTATCACAAATACGACTCTGTCGGGAACCTGCAGTTTTATACTGCACAAATCAAAAATAAGGAGTGGAAATACCAACAAGTTACTGACTGGGACTATCGATGGGAGTTTTCTGGTAATGGAAGTATCAATTCTGAAGTCTGGATAAAAGATTTCAACAAACGTAATGATGGAAATTATGAAATTGATTTCTGGCATATTAAATATGGCAGCGGAACCATTCTGCTCAACAATAAATTTGAAGCTATAGGCCAGGTAAAAAAAGCAGAACCTTTTGGATCTGATTTAAAAATTGAAGGCTCTTTTCCAGGACTTGAAGTACGCACTTCCAATGACCTGGGCGATTCCGGAAATGAAGATACACGCTACGTATTGAAATGGGAAACCCTGAACAGAAACCGGGATAAACCCCGTCCCAAACCCTGGCCCGAAGCAAGTCAATTGTACTTATACAAGCTCAAAAAAGGAAGCGTTCCAGATAGAAATTTATAAAGGCGCCCCACTAAAGTACAAACTGAGCCGATCCCGCTTTTTTACCAGGAAACACCAAACAGTCTGCCTTTCATCTGGTATAATTTTTCGAATTGCAGTAATATTTTTAGAAAAATATTTGCGCAAGTAAAAACTTGCGTTTATATTAGCAAGCAATTACTTGCGTATTAAATCAAAAGGAATGAGAAGAGACGTATTTCAAGCTATTGCAGATCCTACCCGAAGAGATATTTTAATGTCATTGACCAAAGAATCGAGAAATGTCAATGCCCTTGCAAAACAATTTGACATGACTCGTCAGGCGGTATCATTGCATGTAAAATACCTAAAAGAATGTGGAGTGATTGTTATTGAGAAACAGGGAAGGGAACGCTATTGTAGCCTGGAGCTAAATAAACTATCTGAAATTTCAAACTGGCTGGAGCCATTCAAGGAGCTGTGGGAAGCTCGGTTCAAAAAATTAGATAATCTATTGGAAGAACTCAAATCAAAGGAAAAATAGAATAGATCAATGACCTTAATTGCAATAAAAATGAATACCCAAGTCATCACTGAAAACTTCCTCCATATGAAAAAAATGATTAGACCTTCAAAGGTGATTCTGGGCCAAAGAAAAACTCAATAAATATAAAAATTAACTGAAATGAAAAACACCAAATTTACTGCGAACAAAAATGTGCTTACCGTAACCCGAACATTTCAAGCACCCGTGAACCTGGTTTGGAGAGCCTGGACAGAAGCAGACCTGCTTGATCAATGGTGGGCCCCGAAACCCTGGAAGTCTCAGACTAAAAGCATGAATTTCAAAACAGGAGGCCAGCGCCTGTATGCCATGGTTGGACCTGAAGGAGAAGAGCATTGGGGCTTGACTACCTACAACCAAATTCAAACAGGTCATTCCTTCACTGGAGAAGATGCCTTTTGCGATAAGGAAGGCATTGTGAATAACAGCTTGCCTGTAGCACAATTTGACAATCAATTTTTAGATGAAGCTGCTAATACCACAGTAATTGTAACGACCAAATACGCGTCAGAAGAACATCTGCAGCAGGTTATTCAGATGGGGATGAAAGAGGGCCTCTCGATGGCTTACGACAATCTTGACGGTGTTCTGAAAAATTTAAGCTGATGACCATGAAACCATTATTTATCAATTTGCCAGTAAAAATGTAGCAAGATCAATGAATTTCTATGATTAATTTGAGCATGTTTAAATTGTAACTATTAGGCTGAAAACGCCCATTTATGGAATCTCACCTAAATAAACACCAAAAAACAATGGAAACAATAACCGTAAAAACTGTGATAAATGAACCTTTGATTTCGTTTTTCTATTATTATTTGATAAGGAAAGTCCCCTGGGACTAAGGCTATGTTTATCATGAAGAGCTAGTTGTTATAAAAATTAAACTGATAATTTTATCATTTCCACTTAAAGGCAAAATAGGTACATGGTTCATCTTGAATGTTACTCACACCATGCATCAATCCTGAATCCATAAAGTAGAAATCCCCTGCTTTCGCTTTATATTTCTTTCCATCAATAAGAATATCAGTTTTTCCGGATATCATTAAAATGATTTCAGTTTCATCGTGTTTGTGGGGTGCATGACTAGGCCCTTTTGCACTCAATTGGGTAACATGCATCTCAAACCTTTCA
Organism: Flexithrix dorotheae DSM 6795; assembly: GCF_000379765.1. Lineage (GTDB taxonomy): Bacteria > Bacteroidota > Bacteroidia > Cytophagales > Flammeovirgaceae > Flexithrix > Flexithrix dorotheae. Next base: position 37,259 of record NZ_KB903460.1, on the reverse strand, counting down.
CACATAGCAGTAGAATGGTCAAAATATGCCCGGCCTCCACCTTTAATGCTTCTTTTGAATATCAAAGAATCTGCATTGTACACCCATGATCCTCCATTTGAAACACCACGCTCCATATCTACAGGCTTTCTGGATTTGTATTGCATCACATAAAAAGCCAGGTTTTCTTCCCCTACATTTTCGAAGGTATGGTCTTTTCCAGGCAGTAACTGGACTACTCCCTGCGGACCTAAAGTATTTTGTTTCCCATCAATAGTTACCTGAAGTAATCCTTCCTTTACAATGATCACTTCTTCCATATCCTCATGATTGCTTTCATGAGTAAGTTTGCCCCCAGAACCCAGCGTTACAGCATGAAGATCCAACATTTCAAAATGGGTAGAAGGGCCTTTTATAAAAGTTTTGATTTCTTGTCCATCACTTTTTTTTACAGCCTTTTGATTCCACTGATAAACCCCCGAAAGTTTTTGCGAAGTAGATTGACCCACACAAGAAAAGCTAATTGTAATAGCAAATAGAAGATGATAAATTTTCATATTTCATTTCAGTTTTTGAAGAAAATTAGAGGAGAATGTTTTCTTGCTGGTCTTTGTGGATTTTATCAAATTATAAACACAAATGATAAAACCTGCTTGTATTTATCCCGATCTTAAAGTTAGCAATATAATTAAAGAAATTATATGGATTTTCTGTGATTATTCCCTGGGAAATTCCATGAATGGTCGGGAAATAATCCTGACAGGACCCAATAACCCAGAACGCTTTGGAGAGTAATTCGACCAGGGTCTTTCTCCATTTGTATTCCCTAAATTGCTTCTTGTCCTTTGCTCATCAAGTGGTTTTTTACTTTCCCCTATCAGTTGGTTTAGCCAGGTATTGGCTACCTCTACTTCCAGGTAATTTAATCCTGATTTTATAATGCCATCGATATTTAACTGATGTGGAGGAAAAATACTCGTGCCAACCTCTTTCCCATTAAGATATACAGTGGCCACATCCCCTAGTTCTCCCAAATCCAGAAAGTAGTTACTTTTTAATTCTAAAAATTCATCCTCTACTTCAAAAGAGGTTTTATAGGAAGCTTTTCCACTAAATATTTTTAATGCAGAATTAGGGTGAGCAGTCCAGTCCATGAGTTCATCAAATTGTTGAACAGGGTCAAAACCCCATCCATAAGGAAAATGTACCTGCCAGGAATTTTCCAGTATTTTAATCTGGGGAGCTGTGGAAAAATTCTCTTTTTCTACAGCCCCATTATTACGTATCAGTTCGTATTCTCCGGGCAATGAGGTTTGAAAAACAATGGCTTGATTCTCCTGAAATTTCGCACTGAAGTCGAAATCCTCCATTGTTTCAGCCGGAAATAGAATCTCTCCATTTTTTGTGATTTTATTGATAAAGGACAAACTTTCATTTGTTTTGGAAAAAACAATAAAATAGGATTGTAAACCTTCCAGTTTTAATGGCATTTCCAATCCTTTTTCATGAAAACGGAAAATAGCAGGCTGGGAAATTTCACCAGAAACCGGATCCCAAATGGCTGGTTTCATATTTTGGGGAATTCTAAAATTTAAATTGGCTATAAGTGCTAAGGTGTCCATATTTCGGATAAAATAAATTTCCTCTTCTCCTGTAGATCTATGGATATAATCAATCAGCGGAGCAGATTGATTTGAGGCTACCTTATAGTTGAAATCCTGAAAAATCCCCTTTTCTTCAAGGATTTCCCTTGCTGTATAACCGGTAATAATAGTACCTTTCCCATAGTTTTTTTTTCTTTTTCGCTTAGCTGATGATTTCCCCCAAATATTATCGGCAATTTTCTTTAATTCCACTTCCTGCGCTTCAAACTGATTTAAGCCATAAACAAACTTAGGCTTTGGCCCTATAATAGTGGCTCCCTTCTGTAGCAATTCTTCCACTTTTTTTAAGACTCTTAATTCCATTACAGCACTATCCGGAAGCACTAAAACATGGTATTGCATACCCGAAGGAAGTATGATTTTCCCATTTTCAACTTTTTCGGTTTGCAATAAAATTTCGGTATTCAGGTCATCATAATCATAGCCTTCTCCTAATCCTTCTCTGGGATATTTGGAACCAATGGCAAAATTCGGAATATCACTGCCATAATAAAAAGCTACATCAGCCACAAAATTTCCCTGCATCAACAAGGCACTACATCTGGCCAGGTAGGTGTGAAATGGCTTCGACATATCCCACCAGGTCATCTTTGGATGAATATGTGTTCCAGCCTGGTAACTCCATCCTGGCACACCAGCTTCAGGAGGGCTGTGGGGCATGGTATGGTAAATCACTCTGGTCATGCCCTGGCAAAAAGCCTGATCAGCAATTTTTTTCAGGTCGTAAGGGGCTTCCTGCCAGTGTTTAGTCTGGCTGGTAAAAGATTCCATTTCCACTACTTTATGTCCATATATATGTGCGGCACTAGCTATGTTTTTCACCACCTGCAATAAATCCCGGCCTTTTTTATCTTTCCACCGCTGTGGCATATTCCAGAATTCTCCCCGCATAATATCAACCGCTCCAAGAGCTTTTAAGTCTTCCGTTGGCACATAATGCAATGGAGGGCCGGGACCTCCGGATTCAGATGCCAGCAACAATCCATGGTCCCTGCAAATTTGACTGGCTTGCCTATAATGATAATTGACAAACATTTCTGAAACTGTAGACCTGTAATCGTGGAGAAATCGCTTGGTAGTATTTTCATCCAGTACTTTTTGTCCGGTAAAAACAGGCATATAAACATCCGGTTCATATCCATGCTGTGCAAAAAACTCTTCCTTTAATTCCGGGCTCCAGATGATATAATCCTCCGCTTCAAAACTGCATAAATACAGACGCTCCAAACTACTTTCTCCTAAATCCCCTAGTCTTTCTTCCAGTTTGCCTACAATATGTTCAAAATGGTTTTTTGTCGCTTTTTTGGAATAATGATCCATAATAAACCCGTTGGAGTTACTACTTCGCATCCACATTTTCTGCCCCAACGGGCTTACCACAGCCCTGGTTAATACCCAATTTCCTTCAGGTAAATCCAGCTTAATTTTATTCCCTTTCAAGTCATCCACATTAAAAAAGAGCACTTTTTCGGTATCAGCTATTTTATTATCTGCTGAAAGCGGGTAGGCCAACAAACTGACATCTTCATAGAATTCTGGAAAACCCTCATCATTAAGTTGGGGAAATAGCTCAAAAGTACCATAAGGTTTTTTAAATATTTTAGGTAGTTCCGGAAAACCAACTTCTTCTATTTTTACAGGTCCTTTCAGGGTATCCTGCCAGAAAAGCAACTGCATAAGCATTTCATCTGGAGCAGTCCAGTCACCTCCTGCATTCCAGCCATTTGAAACTGAAAAGCCCATTTTCAAGTCCAATTTATTGGCCTCCTGCAGTGCAAATGCAATTCCATCCAGCATTTTCTCTCCCAGAAATGGGTTGCCGTCAGGAATGATATCATAAGGATCAGCAATTCCCATATCAAAAATGTCTACACCTCCCAGTCCCATTTCCTTAAAGGCTTTTAATTCCCTTTTAATAGTGGAATAATCATAATTCCCATGACCCCAAATCCAGTATCCTCTGGGCTTTGCATAATCTGGGGGATTTACAAACAATTGTTCCAAATTTGATTGAGCAGTTGCCTGAAATGCAAAGAAAAGGATTATTGTAAGTAGCCCTAACCGATAAGTTGTTTGTCTCTTTTTCATATTTACTAAAGTTTATTTTTGGCAGTTTTTGAAAGCACTATTAGTCCAAAGAAGGTAATTAAACTATTTACCACCATAACAGCATACCCCAATTGATAACCATCAAAAATTTTAGGTAAAACATAATCCAGTGTTTTGGATAAAACAGGTGATGCAATACACAAAAAAGGTATCCATCTGCCATTAACCTCTTTTTGGGTAAATAAACCAAAAGCAAATAAACCTACCAGAGGACCATAGACATATCCAGTAGTCTGGATAAAGGCTGCCAGTACACTGTCATTATTGATTTTATTAAATATTAAAATAATCAGAAAAATTAATAGTGTAAACCCAAAGTGAATGCTATTTCTCTTTTTTACCTGATGTTCATCTTTTTCAGAAAAACCAAGAATATCAACACAAAAAGAAGTGGTTAATCCTGTAAGAGAGGAATCAGCTGAAGAATAGGCCGCAGCGGCAATACCTAATATAAATAATGTACCTACCACTGGCCCCAAATGGTAAATTGCCAGCATAGGATAAATACTATCCGTTTTTTCGGGCAAATCAATTCCCATACTGTCCCCAAAATAATAAAGTAATCCACCCAAATAAAGGAAAAAGGCATTGACAATCAAGATGATACCGGCAAGTACAAACAGATTTTTTTGAGCATCCCGGATATTTTTACAGGTAAGGTGTTTTTGCATCACAGACTGGTCCAACCCATTAGTCATTACAGTCATCAACAAGCCTGTTAAAAAAAGTTTGAAGAAATTATGAGGACTATCCCAACTCCAAAAAAAGGTTTTACCCATGTCCCTTTCCTGTATTTTGGAGTACAATTCTGTAACTGATAAATCCAGATGCTGACTTATTGCCCAAACACTCACCAACACACTGGCCAATAAGAAGGTGGTTTGAAGTATATCCGTAAAAATTACTGTTTTAATTCCCCCTTTGTATGTATAAACCCAGATTAACAGCAGTGTTACCGCAACGGTGATCCAGAAAGGCATTCCTAAAGGTCCAAAAAGCACAACCTGTAATACATGAGCCATCAGGAATAATTTGAATGAAGCTGTAAGCGTTTGGGCAATCAAAAAGAAAACGGTCCCGGTCAAATGTGCCTCTTTTCCAAATCTTTCCCTGAGATAAGCATAAATGGAGATCGCTTTTATTCGATAAAAAACAGGAAGCAGGACCACTGCTACTACAATCAATCCTCCCGTATACCCCATCACCATCTGGAAATAGGAAAACTGATTATCCACCACTTGCCCCGGAACCGAAATAAAAGTGATACCTGAAATGGATACTCCTATCATGCCATAGGCAACCAAAGGCCAGGGAGCATTTCTGTTGGCAATAAAAAAGGTGGCTGCATTGGCCTTTCGGGAAGAAAGGCGGGCAATAACATAAAGCATTGCAAAATATAAAATGATTACAACCGAAACATAAGCCGTGGTCATATTTTCGGAATGATTACAGTTTCTATTCCCAAAAATTCTCCGATCTGACGTATTGTTTCTGCCCGATGACCAATTCCAAGCGCAAAATGATGTGTAGGGGCTTCCTTAAACCATCTGGTTAAAAAAGTCCTGACATCCGGAGCAAAAAATCCTCTTGTATTGGTATTACCTGTGGGCGGAATAGGTCCTTCTTTTGATTCTCCTTCAGCGATAATAAATTTGAATTTGCCATCAGCTTTTTGTGAAATGCCCAGCATGGTAATAGGCCCTTCTTTAATTTTGAATTCCACACTTGCGCCAGAGCCGGGTTTTCCATGGTATTTCTTTAAACTTCTGATTACAGGTTTTCCCTGAGCAATGTTGATGTGGTGAGGCCCATCATGTCCTACCAAAACAAACCCTTCTTTAAAGTCAACAGGATGAAACTCTGCAAAACTTCCTCCCATTTCCAGCCGGTCCATAATCATCATAGCAACACAGGTTTTCAAATCCATTTCTCCACACATGGGAAAGCCTCCTCCGGTTAACAGGGAATTTCCAACAATAAAATTGGTGATTACTTTTCTAATTTCTGAAAATTCCTTTCCTTCATAATAATAAGCAAGGCCATCCAGTTTTTTTCCCTTTATGAAATAATTCAATGCCACTCCTACCCTTGCTGCAGTTCTTAAATCTTCAGCATTTAGTTTTTCAGTAATAGGATCAGATTTAGGGTCGGGGGCTTCAAAAAATTTTGAAATTTGTGTTTCATACGCAATGACTTCCTCCTCAGCAGCATTTTGATAATGTGCTAGAATATCATCAGGTTCGGTTTGTACAATATGGCAGCCAAAAGCGGCACTTAATAGGGTAGAATCTGTATGCATGTCCAACATGGCTTCCAGGACATGGCCCATCTGTCCAATTCTGGCAGTTTTCAAACTATGCAGCACTTTAGCAATCTGGCAATATTCTTTTATCTGTTTTTCTGCCTCCGGGTCATCATGCAATGTTCCGATGATGATTGGAGGAACAGCTTTTCCAAATCTTAGGGCCACATTGGCAAATTCCGGAATGGCACAAATATCATCATTCATCAATTGCATATAAGTGGATGCCTTTTCATAATCCATTGCTTTGAGCGGTTGTAGTGCAACCATTACCATAGGAATTTCAATTTCCCTGAATATCGCAGCTATGGAACTGGAGGTGGCATAAGTTACCATATCAATAAACAGGAGATCCAGATTTGCCGCTTTTATTTTTGGGATGAGGGCATAAGCTTTTTCTGCACAATCGGAAATACCCAGGTTCACTGTTTCTACCTGGCAGGTATTCACCTTCTCTTCAAAGAAATCCATTTTTTTTAAAATATCTTCCAACAATCCTTCGAACTGGCCCCAATAGGTGTGATGGCCAACTCCGAGAATTCCCACCCTGGCATTAAGTGGTTTGATACGCTTAACCGTATAAGTATGAATACTTTTTGATTTAATATTTTTTTCCAATACTATCATAAATCAAATTTAATCATTAGTATAGTTCTATGAATTACGGTTTTTGACAATTTAATTGCACTTTTTGATATTTTATGAATTCAGTCAGTAATTACTTTGCAATTAGTGAAAAAGATCAGACCTGGGGCCTGCATCTATTTGATTGTGGCATTTCCAGGATCCCTGCTGGTGGACAATATCCTTCACTAAATCATCCTGAAAAATATTTATTCAATTGGGAAAGAGGCAGAATTCTTCATGAATATCAGCTCATTTATCTGATTAAAGGTGAGGGCATTTTTGAAAGTAAGGAAAGCGGATCAATTCCTTTAGTACAAGGTAGTATTATTTTAATTTATCCAGACTGCTGGCACCGTTATAAACCAATTCCCAATACCGATTGGCTAACCTACTGGGTTGGGTTTGATGGAAAATTTTGTTTAGACCTGATACCTAAATTAAACCTGACTCCTGCATCTCCTGTAAGGGCAATTGGCTACCAGGAGAAAATTGTCGGAGTTTTTCTGGATATAATGGAAACCAGCCACTTCCAGTTTTCTGGTTATCAACAGGTATTGGCAGGAGAAGTTTTAAAACTAATGGGTTGGATTCATGCCATACAGCGAAGAGCAGTGTTCAAAGAAAAAAATGTGGACAAAATCATCCAAATGGCCAAATCAATGATGATGGAAAATATTTGGACCATAAAAATGGAGGAAATAGCAGCCGAATTAAACATCAGTTATTCAAAATTCAGAAAATTATTTAAGGATTATACAGGACTTGCTCCAGGCCAATTTCTTATGCAACACAAAATTGCTTTTGCTTGTAATTTACTCAATGAAGGGAATTTAAGTATTAAGGAGGTTGCAATTAAACTTGGTTTTGAAACTCCACAGTATTTTTCAAGGATATTTAAAAAGAAAATGGGAATGGCTCCAGGAGAATACCAAAAAAGAATGCTTCTTAAGGATATTTAAAATTGTCTTTTTATACTTTGCCTATTTAAATGAGAAGGAATATATGATAATTCGGCCCTATCACCCTTAACCCAGAAGAACAATATTACAATACAAGACACACCTGTGCACCTGGAAAAAACCTAAACACTGTACGGTCCTAAAATGTGAGGTGTATATTTGTATTTCGGAAAAAGAAAAGATTGTAGTAAATGCTTAAAAAGCTTTAAATTAATTGCTTAGGCATAATTAAAAGGTTTATTAATATGAAAATGGGCTTTAAATTTTAAAAGGGAAAATGAGTAAAAAAACTTATAATAGTCATTACCCGGGGATAGATGACTTGAGAAATAAGGCTAAAAAGAAAATACCAAGATTTGCTTTTGAATATTTGGATGGAGGATGTAATGAGGATGTAAATCTACACAGAAACACCACAGAGTTAAGGGAAGTACAATTGGTTCCTCAATACCTTTCCAAACATACACATTCGGAAATGAAAACTGAATTATTTGGACACACCTATGATGCACCATTTGGTATTGCTCCGGTTGGTCTCCAGGGGCTCATGTGGCCAAAAGCACCTGAAATTTTGGCTAAAGCTGCTTTTGATTTTAATATTCCTTTCATTCTCAGTACAGTAACTACCATGAGTATTGAAAAGGCAAGTGAAATTACTGAGGGCAAAGCCTGGTTTCAACTGTACCACCCTGCTGAAAATTCCCTGAGGGATAGCATTATCAAAAGAGCGGAAGTAGCAGAATGCCCAGTATTGGTATTATTATGTGATGTACCTACCTTCGGATTTCGACCAAGAGACATTAGAAATGGGCTGGCCATGCCTCCAAAAATGTCAATATCCAATATTCTCCAAATTATGGGAAAGCCAGACTGGGCTTTGCGAACCCTACTGAATGGCCAACCTGCATTTGAAACCTTAAAACCTTATATGCCTAAAGGACTGGACCTCAAACAACTGGGGCTTTTCATGAATCAGACCTTTTCCGGTCGGTTAAACGAAAAAAAGATAGCCCCAATAAGAGAAATGTGGAAAGGAAAAATTGTGTTGAAGGGGGTAGCCAGTGAAGAAGATACCGAAAAAGCCATTAAATTAGGGTTAGATGGTATTATTGTTTCCAATCATGGAGGAAGGCAATTGGATGCAGGTGAATCCACCATCAAGCCTCTTAAAAATATAGCCTCTAAATATGGCAATCAGATCAAAGTAATGATGGATAGTGGGATCAGGACTGGGCCTGACATTGCCAGAACTTTAGCCAGTGGGGCTGATTTTACTTTTCTTGGACGTACTTTTATGTATAGTGTGGCAGCACTGGGAAATAAAGGAGGACACCATGCTATTTCCCTTTTAAAAACACAACTTCAACAAGTTATGGAGCAGGTCTGTGCTGAGAAAGTAAACGATTTAAAAAAGACTTTGGCCTCTTAAATATAATTTAAAAATTCTGACATTCAATAAATGAAATAAGCACCCAGATCCTTTCTGAGTGCTTTCTTTTTATTTCAATTTCAAAACATATTGAATCAATTCCTCTCTACCTCTCCCCTATCCATTTTCAAAAAATATCCAATCACGCTGAGGATCGAAAAATAAAATTCGTTTTAGGTTAAAGATCCGTTTTTTTAACCCCGAACAAAAAAGCATTTGAAAATCACTTACTCTGAAATATGTTATTGTAACAAACTGGCTTTCAATGCTGATTTAAAAAAAAGGAAGGGAAGTACAGCTTCTGATTTTTTGGAAAGAAATTTAATAAAACCTCCCAGAGGAGGTGGATTATTTATCGCTGAACAGGCATGGCATTTTCTCCTAAACTTCTCCCTTTGAGACTTTTTCTGCCAATCTTTCTACTTTTTCTATGGACACTTCAAATATGGATGCAATTTGCTTCTCATCAAATGTCTTCATTTTTAAAGCATTAATTATTGCTTTTTCTTTCACTTCTTCCTCTATTTTCAACTCCATCGCTACTTTTTCACTCATATTCCCTGCAATTACCATTTCATATTGACTTCGCTGTTCAGGAGTCAAATTGGCTTTGTCCAGTTCCTTCAAAGCTTCATCAAGCCAGTTCTCCGCCCAGAAATCTGGCAGTTTTACTTCTGGAGTGGCTGTATCTGTTAATTTCATGGTATATAACAATTTATCTAAATCTGTCTTCACTTCAGGTAACATTTTTTTGAACTTATCCAGTTCAACGATAATATAAGTAATTTGATCATCAATTCGTTCGCCTTTTTGATTTTTTATTGTGCCTTTCTGATGATAAAGAGATGTCTCAAACGCTGACCCAGCCAGGAAGGAAATCGAATAAATTTGTCTTAAATCATTAAATCGATATCGCCCTTTATGCACCATAGTATTGAATTTGTGGAAAGCATAAAATTTGGCACGATGGATAAAGTGCTTAAAATCAAACAATTGCATTTCTACAATAAATACCCTTCCTTTTTCATCTTCACAAGTCAAATCAAACAAACCTCCTCGGCCTTCCTTTGTGGTTCCACTTACTTCATTTTTGGTAAACTCCACTGAAAGGATGGGAACATCAGAAACAATTAAGGCCTGCAAAGCTTTTCTCAGAAACCGGGTATGCTCCTCATTTCCGAATGTTTTTTTAAAACCATAATCGGAAAGCATTGATATGAACCGTTTATTTTCCTGAGATTTTTCCATAAACCAAAGCTAAAAAATAATTTTTGGATACTCGTTTTTTTATAATTTTCAACTTAACCTGGTATCCATTCAAATTTCCTCAAAAAAACTCTAACCAAAATTGAGGCCTTAGGATGAAAATCCAAAAGCATAGTATTTTTCACATATTAGTAATTTTTTGCATAAAACTGCTTTGGTTTAGTAAATTCAGATCAGTGCTCCACCAGTATAGACTCGCCTTAAAACTCCTAGGAATCATTTCTAACACCTATCCCCCTTTGACCCAATTTGTTATTTTACCTTGTTCTGAGCAAAGTCCATAAAAACAGCCATTACTTAGAACTTAATAGTCTCTCTAAGAATCTTTATTTCAATTTTACTATTTTTAGAGGCTGATTTTATCAAAAAAATCAGGTCTCGTCTATAAATTATATTAGTTCTATAATTTATATATATTATATACATGTAACAAAGCACACTAAATCCTGATTATCAGTTATTTATGAAAACACATAAGCCAAAAGGAACTGGTAAACCATCCATAAGGTACTGGTAGAAAAGCCAAATGGTACTGGTATTAGAGCCATAAGATACTGGTAAATAAGCCTTATGGTACTGGTAAAGCAAGCCAAAAGGTACTGTTGGAGTAATCCATAAGGTACTGGGATATAATCCATAAGGTACTGCCTGATAATCCAAAAGATACTGGCAACTAAGCCAAAAGGTACTGTCTAATAAGCCATAAGGTACTGGGAAATATAAAAATAAGGGAAAATATAAAATAAGCCATAAGGTACTGGTAGTTTATGCCATAATACTTATTTTTAAAGCCATAAGGTACTGGCAATTATTTTAATGCAAAGTAATATTTTACATAAGTGGTTGATAATAAGCACATTGCGCTTTAATAAATAATCCATAAGGTACTGGTAAATAATCCACAAGGTACTGTTAATTAATCCACAAGGTACTGGTAAATAAGCCAAAAGGTACTGCCTGATAAGCCATAAGGTACTGGGATTAGAGCCTTATGAGAGCATACTTATAAGCCATAAGGTACTGGTGAATAAGCCAAAAGCTTATTTTATTCACATATATTTGGATCATTCAAACTTAGTAAATGGATTGATAATGATAGAAAAAATAAATTATCCAACCAGGCTTCTAAAGGTGGAGTCTCGGAAACAGTTCGATGATTTCCAATTGAAATTGTTTGAATCGGATACTGAACATATCAAAGAAATTAACAGGTCCATTGACAGGGTATTATCGCTTCATAAAAAAGGAGAAGACAAATATTCTATTGAACTTCCTGATTATTTTAAGGATAAGCTTAAAAATGAAGAGCTTAAAACCAAAGTTACAAGCGAGTTAACAGGCTATGAATTAAGGGCACTAACTGCTGTGGTTGGGATGGCTCAATTAGCCAAATCCAGTAACTTTCTTTATTATCAGGAAGATGATCACCATGCAAAATTTGAGTTTGAATTGGGAATGCTCTATAAATTAATGGGCATAAATTCTTCCACTTATAACAAAAAAAGCAGAGAACAGGTAAAAGATGCTTTGGCAAGCTTGCACTATAAAGAATTTATGGTGCCTGTTACCGGAGAGAAAGACAACAGAAAAAAAGTAGGTTTTAAAATTGTAAGGTTAGTTCAGTTTATTGAGGCTTATAAATTTTTGGATCAGAAGGAAGAAACCACTTTTTTAGTTCAGGTGTATTCTTGTTTCTTCGATTATAAATCTGAAAAGAAACAAAATACTTATTTTTTACTTCCTGCTGATATCAATCAGAAATTAAGAAAAGCGCAAAAAGGGAGACCTAATGTTTCAATTGAATTATTTGTAAAACATTTGTACCAGGCCCAGCATTGTTCTAAAAATTCAAAGATTGAGTATTATTACAATACACTTATTCAGGTGATGAATTTGGATAGGTATAAAAAGAACAGTCATTATAGCAGGATTAAAAAGACTATTGAAAATGCTTTTAGAGTGGCTGTGGAAATAGGATTGGTCAATAATATAGATATTGTTCCGGGAAAGTACGGGAATAAGAAATATGTAATTCATTTTTCGAATTAATATTTACTTTAAAGTTTTTGGATGTATCATGAATGAGATTCTATTATTTGAAAATCAGGAAGTAAGAAGAGTTTGGGTGGAAGAGGAACAACAATGGTATTTTGTTGTGATCGATATCATTGCTCTACTTACAGATTCATCCAGACCCAGAAAATACTGGAGTGATTTAAAAAGCAAGGAAAAAAAGAATTCCGGAGTACAGTTGTCCGAATTATGCGGACAACTAAAAGTTCAGGCTAAAGACGGAAAAAGTTATAAGACTGATTGTGCCTCCAAGGAGAACCTTTTTCGGATAATTCAATCTATCCCCTCCCCCAAAGCCGAACCTTTTAAAATATGGTTGGCAAATGTTGGAGCACAACATATTGATGAGAAAACAAATAAACGCCTTGCAGCCAGAAGAAAGTTGCAGGAATCTGAAGAAAAATTCTTTCAAAATGCAAAGCAGAGAGGAGTAGATGAAGAAGGAGTCTCAAGGATTTTAAAAGAGGGGGACAAGTCTTTATTTGATGGAAAAGATATTCACGGGAAGTATGGTATAAGTGAGGAAGATAATATTAATGATTATATGCGAACGCTTTTGTTGAAAGGGAAAGACTTGGCTGTGGAAACCACAGATTTCAACATGTTGAAAAAAGCGTTGGAAGGAGAATTGGATATTTCAGATGAACATAAAGGCAACAGCAAGGCCATAAGAGAATATTTAATTGAAAATACAGGTATAAAACCTGAGGATATCCCTCCGGAAGAGGATATCAAGAAATTAAAGGGTAAGATAAAGAATAAGCAGATTAAATCCACAGATTCAGACAATCCAAAATAATTGTTTTTGTAAAACAGTTTATCGGAGAAAAAATATCAATAGGCTACTCACCAATAAAATCAAATTTAGTTTTAGTTTTTTAGGGGATGAATACGATTAATCTCCGGGCTGAATTTTGCCGAATAAAATCTTATTACAAAGAAATTTTTCTAATTTTAAAGTCAAAATAAATTAAAGAAAATAATGGCTGAAATTATATCGATCTTAAATCTAAAAGGAGGCGTTGGGAAGACTACTACAACGATTAATTTGGGGAAAGCATTGTCTTTACTGGGCAATAAAGTATTGATTATTGACAATGATCCCCAGGCAAATATGACAAGGGGAATTGGTATTACAAAGCCATCAAAATCTATTTATAATGTTTATGGTGAAAATGAGCCTGTGCCGGTAATAGAAATTGCAGATGGCTTTTTTGCTACACCTTCGGATCTTCAATTGGCTTTGATCGAAAACCAACTGAATAGTGCCATGAACAGAAATTATAAGCTGTATAAAGGGCTGAAAAATATTAAAAAGGAATTTGATTATATCCTTATTGATTGCCCTCCCTCACTTGGGGTATATACAGCCAATGCCCTTATGACAAGTGACTGGTATTTATTTCCGGTGCAGGCTGGGGATGAATACTCAATTCAGGGATTGAAAAGCATGGAGAGCATTATTTCTGAAATAAGGGAAGATGAAAAAATGAACCCTACCCTATCTTGTTTGGGGCTTTTAATTACCATGTATGAAAAAACCAATGCCAATCAATTTGTGATAGATGCTTTAAAAAGTTCATATGATAACCTGATTTTTAATTCCAATGTAAGAAGGAATACTACGGTAAAAGAATCTATCATTGCAAGAATGGATATTTTCAGTTATGATAAAAATTGTCATGGAGCTGTAGATCATATGGATCTTGCAAAAGAAGTGGTTAGTAGAATAAAAGCGTAATAGGAATGTCCAAGCTAAAAAAATTAAAGCAAATAGCGAATAAATTTGAGGATGAGCAAACAGAGCCTCTCCAAAAAGAAAAGGTCTTAAATGCATTCTCTGGAGTGATAGGGAAGTTTGGCAAAAAGGAAGTCATAATCGATCCTGAACTCCGCTCGTTTATTCCGCCTTTAAGTGAAGAGGAAAGACAATTACTGGAAGATAGTATTCGTGAAGAAGGTTTAAGGGAAGACCTGATTTTGTGGAAGGATGAAAGAGGGCACGTCCTTGTGGATGGCCATAACAGGTACAATATTATCCAGAAAATTCAGGCTGAGGGAAAAGAAATTGATTACGGTGTCACCATATTAGATGAAGAGAAATATCCTGATTTTGAATCTGTAAAAGACTGGATGATCATTAACCAATTGGGGAGAAGAAACCTAACGGATGCTCAAAGAAGTTATTTGAGGGGACTAAGGTATGAAAGAGAAAAAGGAAAGCATGGAGGGAACCGAAAATCAAGTTCCAAAATTTGGGACTTGACTGAAAATGACCAATCCAAAAAAGAAAAAACCCATGAGAAGCTAGCCAAAGAATACAGTGTAAGTAAAAATACTATCCTTAGTGATGCAGACTTTGCCAAAGGTTTGGAAAAGGTAGGAAGGGTAAATCCGAGTTTAAAAAGAGAAATTCTGGCAGGGGCAGCAAAGGTAAATAAATCGGCTCTTCAGAAGGTAGGGAAATATGAAGGTAAGGCACCACTAAAGATAGAAAAGACGGAAGATATCAAAATCTTTTTAAATAAGGTTGAACCCAGAAAAGCCAGGCAAACTTCAGTTTCTTCCAAAAATGAAATCCTATTCCAAAAACAAAAGGAGAAAGCCACTAATATTCTTAAAACCATGAAAATTACCGATACCAAGTCTATTAAAGATTTGCAAAAGGTTATTGATGAATTAAAGAAGATAGTAGGGAAGGAGTGAGTTTTTTTCTATTAATTTTTTGAAACAGATCAAATACAATTTGATTTTCTCTTCTGTGTATTGAATATTTAACATCCCAAGGTTGGCTGGTGAGTTTAGAAGAGTAGGAGGGAGCACTCCTGCTTTTGGATTTACCTGGAATAATAAGACCAACATTATTCAAAACTATAATATGATTTTTCCGGTTTCAAGGAGTAGGAAAGCTTTTAAAATACACTGTATCAAAAAGCTTTCAGAGGGAAATATATAGTTAGGCTAAACTAAAATGGTGAAAATTAATGTTAGTGTACTGTTGCGTTAGGGCATTAATTTAAGGAAATTTACAGTGCAATTAGTAAGAAAAAGATTATGAAAAAAGAAGAAGCCTCTTCATTGATATATAAGGAATACGAGTTAACCGACATAGAGTACGAGGAAATTTGTGATTTGAGTGAAGGAAATAATAAGGGAATCGTTCCTAATGGGATATTAGTAGCCTTTTGGAAAAGAATGGCTGAAAAATATGGTTTTAAATGGGAAACTGGCAGAGCCAGTCCTAAAAAAGGGAAATTCTTTTTGGCTGAGCCGGTAGACTGAATTTTCAGGAGCTAAAGATATCAATAATTAATACCGTAAATAAAAAAGGGGAAAGGTTTCACTTTTCAGAAGCCTTAAGAGAAGTATATAATCCACAACCTATTGTGTCTGAGTAGCAGCCTAACAAGTAACTTATGATTACTTTTTAGCACATTCAATCAGTACTGAATTCAGTTTGTGATCAATATCGGTACCCAAAAAGCCCGCCAGTGCCTCTCCCACAGATTTCCACAAGTTTTTGGTTATTAAAAAGCGGAATCTTATCCTGCTAATGCAAAGTCCTGAAATATTTTTAAATTCATGTCTGATTTCCCGGGTGTGAGGCAATAAAAGGCTTTAACTAAAACAAAGAATATATCATTTGAACAACTATTTTATACAAAGCGAAAGATTAGGATTTTCAAAATGGTCTGAGGAAAAATTTCCTTTTGCTCAAAAATTATGGGGAAATTTAAGTGTCACAAAACTTATAGACTCAAGAGGGCAATTAAGTAAGGCCCAAATACTTGAAAAATTAAAATATGAAATAAATAACCAGGAAAAATTTGGTCTTCAGTATTTCCCAATATTTCTACTTGAAAATGACCAGTTCATTGGCTGTTGTGGACTGAAGCCTTATGATATCAAAAATGGGATTTATGAGGTGGGATTTCATATCCTTCCTAATCATTGGCGAAGGGGATTTGGGAAAGAAGCCGCAGAAAGAATAATTAAATTTGCCTTTAACCAATTAAACATTAAGGAACTGTTTGCAGGACATCATCCAAACAATAAAGGATCTGAAAAACTATTGGAGAAATTAGGATTTAAATATATAGGAGATCAGTTTTATGAACCTACAGGATTAAATCATCCTTCCTATAAAATTAGATGCAAAATCAATTAACAAAAAAATGAAAGACGAATTACTTTGGGAAAAAATTAAAAATTTCAGGTTTGATGAAAAGGATGCTGAATTCAGTTTTTCAAAAAGGCTAGCCAGAGAAAACAATTGGAGTTTAGATTTTACAAAAAAAGCTATTCTGGAATATCGGAAATTCATTTATTTGTGCTGTATTTCTGATAGACAGATAACCCCCTCTGATGCCGTAGATCAGGTTTGGCATTTACATTTAACCTATACTAAATCTTATTGGGAAGATTTTTGTATGCATACTATTGGAAAAGCGATACACCACAATCCCACAAAAGGAGGCAACCGTGAAAGATTGAAATTTTCAGATTGTTATGACGCCACATTTGAAATTTATAAATCTGAATTTAGGCATAATCCTCCGAATTTAATTTGGTTGAATAAACAAAGTAGATTCCGGGAAATAAACTTCAAAAGAATCAATTTAGATGAATTTTGGTTCATAAAAAAGCCATCAAAAAAGCTCCAAACGATTATTAAGTTATTGGTAATTGGGATATTTACGCCAATATTATTTATTCGGGCTGAGGGTAATTTTTCTATTGTAATTCCTTTTCTCATTGTTTTGGTAATTGTTTTAATCAGTTTTTATACAGGAGATAGGAATAATGGGGGGGATAATTCTGGTTGCAGTACCGGATGCACTTTTCATGGGGATTCGGGTTGTAGCAGTGGTTGTAGCGGTTGTAGCGGATGTGGAGGTGGTGGTGATTAATTTTCCGCCAATAATGCTAAAAATGAATTGTAGTGGGTATTCATTAAAATAAAAATTTCACTTCCTTGAAAAAGCCTTATTTTACAAGCGGAATCATCAGATAAGATTTCTTAATTCTTATTCTTTCAAACCAGGTTTAACAATGTGCATATAAGCAGAAAACTAAAGCTCCAAATAGGGTTCATTTAGGAGTCGTAAATTGAAATTCGCTTGCGTATCTTAAAAAAGGAATTAAAAAAAATTGGGAGTCCAAAAGAACATTCAGATATTTGGGTACAGCTATATGGAAAGTTGTGAATCATGTTTATCAGTTAAAAAATAAACAGCAATAATTAAATTAATGAAGACTAAAACATTTAAACCCAAAGGGTACAATTCTCTTTCCCCCTATTTAATTGTTGATGATGCGAATAAGCTTGTTGATTTTTTAATTCATGTTTTTGATGCTAAAGAATTTCGAAGATTTGAAGATGAAAACGGAAGAATTAGCCATGTAGAACTTAAGCTGGACGATTCCATTTTGATGATCTCAAACAGTACGCCTGTATACCCTGCTCATAAAACAATGTTGCACTATTACGTAGATGATGTCAGAAGGGTATTTGAACGTGCCATTGCCCATGGCGGTGAGGTAATTCAAGAGCCTGTTCAAAAAGAAAATGACCCGGACATGAGAGGATCCTTTTACGATTTTGCCGGGAATTACTGGTCAATTGGAACGCAGGTTAATCCGGAAAAATAGCGTATTGCTTTCTATTATATTCGCTACCATATCATAAAAAAATCTGTTACATTAATTTCAAGAATGACTGTCTTCAAACCAGTTAATACCGCATGAATACGATTGAAAAAGAAAAATCATTACAAATTATCCTGGATAAAATTGTGGATGAAAAAAAAGTATTCGGGGTTTCCTTCGCTATAAAAAAAAGTAGTTTTAATTGGCATGGTTCTTCCGGTAATTTATCTAACGACCAACCTTATTTTATAGCGAGTACTACAAAATTATTTACCACTGCTATTATTTTGCACTTAAAATCACAAGAAAAATTATCTCTTGAAGATTGCATCAGTCATTATCTGGATAAAACCATTTTGGATGGTTTACATTTGTACAAAGGTAAAGCCTATGCTGAAGACCTAACCATCAAACATTTACTTGCACATACTTCAGGACTACCTGATTATTTCCAAGGGAAAGGAACAAATGGTAAAAGTCTGGAAGAGGAGCTTAAAAGTGGAAATGACCAACTCTGGACATTTGAACAAGCGATTGAAAGATCTAAAGCAATGAAACCGCTTTTTATTCCAGGCACGAAGAAAAAAGCCAATTATTCTGATACCAATTTTCAGTTGTTGGGGAAAATCATTGAAACTATTACGAATAAATCCTATTCTGAAAATTGTGGTGATTTAATTATTAAGCCGCTGGGATTACGTCATACCTATCTCTATCAGGATTACAATGACGAAACACCAAAACCTTTATATTTTAAAGAGGGGGTTTTAAGAATTCCCAAGGCAATGGCATCCTTCGGCTCAGATGGTGGGATTGTGTCAACTTCAGCTGATATACTTATTTTTATTGAATCATTTTTTTCAGGCAGGTTATTCCCAGTTGAATACATTAATGTATTACAAGAATGGAACAAAATATTTTTTCCTATGAAGTCAGGAATAGGCATTCATTTATTTAAACTTCCCTGGTTTTTTAATCCCACAGGCGCTGTACCATATTTTATCGGGCATTCAGGACTTTCAGGTGCATTGGCTTATTTCAGTCCGAAAGAAGGTATTTATATTGTTGGAACAGTTAATCAGGTGGCCCACCCTGATATTTCATTTAAAACAATGATAAAATTGACTCAAAAATTATTGAAAAATTAAAAATATTTTAAAAAAATAATTTTTTGAGGAATAAAATTTTTGATTCCGATTATTAACCCTCCAACTTCAAGTGAGAAAGGTTTCATTTGTGCCAGTTTAAATCCTGTTCTGTGGACATCATGTTTTGATTATTCGGATATTATATCTTTATTTTAAGATTTGTGGAGTACAGTGAAGTTTGAAGGCTGTAATTTTCCTGTATTATGGTCATTCAAAATAGAGAGCCATTATCAGATAACGAGAACTCCACCGATATGACTTTAAAAGTATTGATACCTTAATGGGGAAAGTAAACTATTCGAGTGAAGAAGATGAAAAACTGTGGGAAGCCTTTAGGAGAGGCAGTGAAGAGGTGTTCTCCAAAATATATAAACAACATTTTCCTTCTTTGTTTAATTATGGTATAAAACTTTGTGAAGATGAGGATTTGGTAAAAGATAACCTTCAGGAATTGTTTTTAACTATTTGGAAGAACAGGCAAAACCTGGGTGATGCCTATTCCATTCGCTTTTACTTACTCAAATCGTTTAAACGAAAGTTACTTCGGGCATTAAAAAACCACAAGCGGTCTCTCACGAATAGGATCGATGAAAACCATTATAATTTCTATTTTGAATTTTCTGTAGAAGCCAAAGAAATGGATTTAGAAAGGTCTCAGGAGCAATTTTTATTGTTAAAAAATGGGATAAATACACTTACCTCACGACAAAAAGAAGCAATTTACCTGAAATTCTATAATGGCCTGGATTATGGAGAAATTGCTGAAATCATGTCAATTAATATACAATCTACCCGCTCATTGGTTTACGAAGGCATTAAGGGATTAAAAAATATATTTAAAAAAAAATAACCCGGGCATTAGGTCAAATCCTGGTTTCTCCGCTAGGTCTAACAATGTAAATACTTCTTTCCTTTATTTTTTTTAAAAATTACTTCTTGATAATCAATCGGTTATAATTTTTTACAAAAAAAAGTTTAAAATTTCCAGTATATCCTGAATGAGGAGGTCTATATACCATTAAACAAAAGTCAAATAGTATTAATTTTTATCCATGAACCTCCAGAAATATAAAACTGAAGACTTTTTAGAAGATAAATCATTTATTGATTATGTTTTGTTTAATTCTACCGAGGAAGGTGATTTATGGGATAATTTTCAAGCAAATTATCCTGAAAAAATTAAAGAATTTGAGACAGCAAAATCAATTCTTTTAGGTTTGAAGTCAAAAGAAAGAGAATTCTCAGAAAATGACCTGGAGGAACTATTGGTAGATTTAAAAGGAAGGCAGTCCGCATCTAAATCTATCCAAATTTCTTCTACAAATCAAAATGGTTGGTTCGGGATTCAAAAAATTGCCGCCTCCATTGTTTTTATCCTGTTGGCCGGAGTTTCTTATTGGTACTTTTCTCTTCCTGTTGAACAAATACAGGAAACCACCATTGCCATAATTGAAAAGATAAATCCAAAAGGTCAAAATTCCACCATAAAATTAAAAGATGGATCAGTAGTGAGGTTAAATGCAGAAAGTATTCTTAGAATTCCTGAACAGTTTAAAAGTGATTTGAGGGAAGTGGAGCTCATTGGAGAAGCATTTTTTGAGGTAGCCAAAGATTCCAGCCGGCCATTTATCATTAAAACAGGTAATATAAAAACCAAAGTGCTGGGGACTTCCTTTAACATCAAAAGTTATCCTGAAGATGAGAATGTAAAAATTGCGGTGGTAACAGGAAAGGTGATGGTTGGAAATTTAGACAGTCTGGAGACTGGTGAAGAAGTTTTATTGATTCCCAACCAAATGGCCACTTATCATAAATCTACCAGGCTATTTGAAAAAGGAAGTTTTAATCCAGATGATGTGATTGCCTGGAAGAAGGGAGTGATTTATTTCCATGAGGCTGGTTTTGAGGAAATAAAGGAGGTTTTGGAAAGGTGGTATGGGGTGGAGTTTAGGGTTAAAAAGCAGGTTGATTTTGGTCAGGGCTTTACCGGAAGATTTGAAAAAGAATCTCTGGAAACTGTTTTAAAAGGTTTGAGCTATGCTGCAGATTTTGATTTTAGTATTGAAAAAGACATTGTTCTAATTAAATAACCAAATAAATTATCAGATGAAAATGAAAACAAATACAAGCTAAAAAAAACCAGTTATCACAAGGGATAACTGGCCTTAATTTTATTGAATTTTATTCGGTTTGCCCCATCGCCAAATGTCACAAACTGAATGGAAATTCAAGCCTTTGATCTATTACAATTTTTTAAATCAAAAACATATAAAAATATGAAATTGAAAGGAGTACAACAAATTCTGCTCATGTCAAAGTTTGCTTTATATGGCATATTTCTACAGTGTTTTCTGGCTTCATTTATAATGGCCAGAAATGGAAATGCCCAAAAATCAAGTCTTGAGGAAATACATCTTTCCTTAAATATTCAGGAGAACAGTTTACAGGAAGTTTTTGAAAAGATAGAGTCGAAAACAGACTTCTTCTTTGCTTACAAAAAGGATTTAATTAACCAGAGCACAAAATTAAATTTTTCCGTGCGAAATGAATCACTTGCCGATGTGCTTAGGGTAATTTCTAAGAATACAAACCTGAGGTTTAAAAGAATTAATAACAATATATACATCGGAAAGAAAAGTATTTTTGATAGTCCGGTAGCTGAGGTAGTGCCTGAACCAGAAGAAATTGTGCAGTTGAAAATTTCCGGAACAGTCACTTCCGCAGAGGATGGCGAATTGCTTCCAGGAGTTAGTATTTTAGTAAAAGGAACTTCCCTGGGTACTACAACCAATTTTGATGGAAAATTTGTGTTGGAAGTTCCGGAAAATTCCATCTTACAATTCAGTTATATTGGCTTTGAAACCCAGGAAGTTCAGCTTGGAAATCAGACTCAACTCATTGTTGCACTAAATCCTGATATGGAACAATTGGAGGAAGTGGTAGTGATCGGATATGGCACGCAAAAGAAAAGTGACCTCACCGGATCGGTGTCTTCCATTAAAGCCAAAGAACTGAATGCCACACCTACTGCCAGGTTAGATCAGGCCTTAATCGGAAAAGTAGCCGGTGTACAGGTTACCCCGACATCTTCCGCACCTGGAGCTGCTGCTACAATTAGAATAAGGGGAAGCAATTCTATTCAGGCCAATAATGAACCACTTTTTGTGATTGATGGATTTATCGGAGCAGGAAATTTAAATGACATCAATATGAATGATGTGGCCTCAGTAGAAGTATTAAAAGATGCTTCTGCCACTGCTATTTATGGGTCAAGAGGATCGAATGGTGTAATTATCATTACCACTAAAAAAGGTTCTTCCGGCAAGTCTACCTTAACTTACGATACCTATTACAGTGTACAGTCCCCAACAAGATTGCTGAACATGATGAATGCTTCAGAATACGGAGATTGGATAAACGAGGTGAAAGGCACAAATGTGTTTCCCAACCCGGGTGAATTAGGGGAAGGAACTGACTGGCAAAATGAAGTTTATAAGAAAAATGCCTTAATGGTTAACCATAACCTTTCATTCAATGGAGGAAATGAAAAAAGTCGGTATTATATTTCTGGAAATTATTTTGATCAGGATGGGATTCATATTGAGAGTAATTTCAAGCGATATCAGTTAAGGGTAAATACCGACCATAAGATTGGCGAAAAATTTAAACTTGGTCAAAATCTTACCATTAGCAGAACGATTAATAACCAAAGAACCTCAGGAGCAGAGAACTTATTGGGCTGGGATCCTTCTATTCCGGTGAAAGATGCGGATGGCAACTTTACCTACCAGACGGTAAGTTCAGAATTGTCTGCGGATAATCCGGTAAGTAATGCTGTGCAAAATCAGAATCAATTAACTGGAACCAGAATATTGGGTAATGTATTTGGTGAGCTTGAAATAATAGAAGGATTATCCTATAAATTAAATCTTGGGGCAAACTTGTATAATACAAGACGGGAGCAATATGCCCCTTCTACCTTATTTTCCCAAACGGCCAACCAGGGAACAGCTACGATCACAAACTTTGAATCTTTAAACCTATTAATTGAAAATACTTTAAATTATTCCAAAACATTTGGAAAGCATCAAGTAGGTGGGTTATTGGGTTATACCAGACAGACTATAACTGAAACAAGTAGTAATGTTCAGACTACAGGTTTTGTTACGGATGCATATTCATACCATAACCTTGGAGCGGGTACCATAAGATCCGGAGCGGGTTCTAATTTTCAGGAGGAAGGTTTGGAATCCTATTTATTTAGGGCAAATTACGAATACAACAACCGGTATTTATTAACCATTTCCGCCAGAGCTGATGGGTCTTCTGTTTTTGCCAAAAATAATAAATGGGGTGTTTTTCCTTCAATAGCAGCCGCCTGGAGAATTAAGGAAGAGAATTTCATGCAGAATACTTCCTTTTTTGATGATTTAAAACTAAGAGCAAGTTATGGAGAACTTGGTAATCCTGGTGTGAATCCGGGAGCTTCTTTAACCAGGCTGGGTCAGGTAGGAAATAATTATATTTTGGGGGTTAATCAGGATATAGTGGCCGGAATTGCTGCGAATACCTTCGGAAATGATAACCTCAAATGGGAAACCACCAAGCAGTTTAATATAGGAATTGATGCCTCTTTTATATCCAACAGATTGCAAACTTCGCTCGATTATTTCTCCAAATCCACTCAGGATTTATTGGTAGATGTGCCATTACTGTGGTTAACTGGTTTTGAAACTTCCTTAAGTAACTTTGGTGAGGTAACTAACAAAGGACTTGAATTAACTTTAACCTCTATAAATATCGACAGTAAAGATTTCCGTTGGGAAACCAATTTTAATATATCTTCTTATAGAAACAAAATTGCCAGTCTTGATACGGAAGAAGGTCAAATTTTCATCAATCCAATAGGAAGAGGAGTTAGTGTAAATTCTGCTGTATTGCAGGAAGGCCAGCCCATGGGTACTTTCTATGGTATGGTTTCAGAAGGCATATGGCATTCCCAGTCTGAAATTGATGCTTCCGGATTGAGTGGTTTTTCAGTTTTTCCAGGAGCAAGAAGGTATGCAGACCTTGATGGAGATAATGTAATTGATGCTACGGCAGACAGGCAAATCATAGGCAATCCTAACCCTGATTTTTTCGGAGGTATTGGCAATACCCTTTCCTGGAAAGGGTTTGAACTTTACCTTTATTTCTCCTTCATTTATGGAAATGAAATTTTCAATGAGACCGATTCCAGACTGGCAGTTGCATTTGATAACAATACCTTCCAAAGATTTGTGAACAGGTGGACACCTGATAATATGGATACGGATATTCCTTCAGCTCAGGGAGTAGAAAGGCCTTTAACTACCTCGAATACCTCTGTGATAGAAGATGGTTCCTTTTTAAGATTACGAAATTTAAATATTGCCTATAACCTTCCAGTGGATAAAATCAGTTGGTTGAGTAAAGCCAAAATTTATGCTTCAGGTACTAACCTGATTTTATTCGATAAATACAGTGGATATGATCCTGAAATTAACAGGGGGACTGAAAATACCAAAAGAGGTTACGACCTGGCTCAGGACCCGGCCATGAAAACACTGACTATGGGTTTAAAACTAGATTTCTAAATAAGGCATAAAATTTTGATAAATATGAAAAAGATATATAAGATACATTTAATCCTTCTGCTTTTTTGTTTCTCCGGAACTTCCTGTGAAGACATTCTTACAGAAGAACCTAAAAGTTTTCTGACACCCGGTACTTTTCCTGCCAACGAAAAGGATGCTACAGCTGCAGTAAATGCCGCTTATTCCAGATTAAATAGCAGTATTATTACCTGGTATTATAGTTTTACCCCAAGTGATATAGCCTTCCAGGGTTTTCATAACAAACGGCCAAGTAGTTATTTTACTAACCTCAATTCCCTGAATGGTGATGCCAATAGTATGTGGAGAGAGGCTTATGAAGGAATATTGAGAACTAATACCGTGATTTCCCTGGTACCTGATGTAGATATGGACCCCGTTACAAGAGATGCCATAATTGGAGAAGCTAAATTTTTGAGGGCTTTTTATTATTTTGACCTGGTTAGGATTTATGGTGGGGTGCCAATTTTGGACCAGCTCAATAATGGTCCGGAGGATTTGGTAGGAATTACCCGTAATAGTGTGGAGGAAGTTTATGCCTTTATAAAAAAGGATTTGACTGAAGCTATTCCTGTTTTACCTGATTCTTATCCCGCAGATCAGAAAGGAAGGGCAACCTGGGGAGCCGCAACTGCCTTATTGGGGAAAGTACATCTTACCTTAAAGGAATGGGGAGAAGCAGGTAGCAAATTTGATGAAGTTATTGGATCGGGAAACTATGGACTTTTTGCAGATTATAACAGTTTGTGGGGAATAGAAAATGAACATGTGATGAAACCTGATAAAAATGGAAATCTTGTAAATGAAAATGTTTTCGATATTCAATGGAAACAAAATGAAAGAAATGGTTTTGTGACTTCATGGGTAGGCTCCAGAGATGTAGACATTGTTGGAGCGGTTAATGCACCAGGCGGTGGTTGGGAGAATATGTTGCCGCTTCCTGAATATGGGGACATGTTTGAAGAGGGTGATTTGAGAAAGGAAAAAAGTTATGTAACCGTATTGGATGGTAATGTATTAGAATCACCAAGAACACCGGGAGCAGGCCCAATTACCGGAAAGTACATTGACTATGCCGAAACACCTAAAAATAATAACAATAGCCAGAACACTTATGTAATCCGGTATGCCGATGTTTTATTGATGAAAGCGGAAGCTGAAAATGAATTGAACGGTCCGGGAAATGCGTATCAATATATTAATCTGGTAAGAGAAAGAGCCGGTTTAGCGGGATTATCTGGTCTTACTCAGGAAAGCTTCAGGCAAGCATTGAGAAAGGAAAGAGCCACTGAATTGGGTTTTGAAGGTCATAGAAAATATGATTTGCTGAGATGGGGGATTTTTGTGGAAACTATTAGAAATTCTACCTCACCATTTTTGGAAATTCCTTCTGATAACATCCAGAATTTTCACGTTTTAATGCCTATTCCTAACAGAGAAGTGGAAATCTCTCAAGGCACTATCACTCAAAATCCTGGATATGAATCTCCTGAGTAAGTAAATTGTTTTATTAAAGTAAGTATGTAACAAGTGAATAGCCTTTTGAAAAGGGCTGTTCACTTGTTTTATTTTAGAATAACCTTATCATAAAAGCGTCCACATCAAAGTTTATGGCCTCATAACCGATCGTTTTGTCTAATTGGTATCATTTATACCTACTAATAGCTAATAATTATGAAGCTAAAATAGCTAAGACTAGCGATTGGTCATCCAAGATTTAGTACTGATATTTGCCATTGTTTAGAATTGTTCTAATTAATTTTCACCCACTTATTTTTCTTGATTATAGTGATTTCCAAATTGGAATAAAACCGGCTTCGGATATAATACCTGCAACTGGAATCACAATTTTGATAGAAAGGTCAGATTTAGGGGTTCTAACTGATCTGGGTGAAAAAAGAGCTGATTTCTTTAGGTATTTATTTGGTTCATTTTTCATGTCCAGGTAATAAAAAACTACCCAATCCAATTTAAAAAAATGTCATTGAAAATGGGCAATAAAAGATTTAAAAAAATTACAGGACAGATTCATCTTTATTTGGGACTTGTATCTGGGATAATTGTTCTAATTGTATCCCTGACAGGATGTTTTTGGGTGTTTCAGGAAGAATTTACCCAATTAATAGAAGGGGAAAGGAAAGTCCAAATAGAAAATAAACCTTTTATTTCCCCCGAAAAAGCAAAACAAATTGCCCAAGAAGTTTTTCCGGAAAAACAGGTCCATGGTACCGTGTATGGACATTCCTCTGACCCTTTAGAAGTTATTTTTTATGAAGTTGAACCGGAATTTTACCAGTCTGTTTTTCTAAATCCATATAGTGGGGAAGTATTGGAGATAAAAAATCATCGCTCGGGATTTTTTTGGTTTGTGTTAAAAGGACATTTATATCTATGGCTTCCAAAAGCAATCGGAACCGAATTAACCAGATACGGGACAATGGTTTTTGTCATTTTATTGATTACCGGAATTATTCTATGGTGGCCCAAAAATAAAAAGGGGAGAAAGCAAAGGATGCAATTTCTCTGGAAATCCTCCACCAGATGGAGAAGGAAAAATTTTGACCTCCATAGCATTCTTGGATTTTACATTTCCTCACTTGCCCTGATCATTGCCTTTTCCGGGCTTGTAATGGCATTCGATTGGGTTTATTTTGTAACTTACAAAACCTGGGGAGGAGATAAGACTCCTCAATTTTTAATCCCCAATAACCTGACTCAAAGTCCGGAGGCTGATACCCGGGAACCTGCTATTAACTTTCTTTTTGCAAAGTTGGTGGAGGAATATCCGGAATATGAGAGTTTTGAACTACATTATCCACATGCAGATTCTTCCTCTATTTATGTGGAAATTTCCAGCCAATCAGGGGTTTATTATAATTCTGATTATAGATTTTTTGACCAGTATACCCTGGAAGAAATTGAAACGCCCGGAATCTATGGAAAATATAATCGTGCATCCATTGCCGATAAAGTCATGAGGATGAATTACGATATTCACGTAGGGGCAATTGGGGGCTTACCTGGGAAAATTATTGCTTTTTTTATAAGTCTGTTGGCAGCTTCCTTACCCATCACTGGATTTTTATTATGGTGGGGGCGAAATAAAAAAAGTAAAATAAGCTTGAATAGTGAAGTTAATGAACCCAAGAGGAGCAGACCTTTAATGCAGAAAGTATAAGATCATTAAGTCAGGGTAAAAGAAAGGATTTCCAAACTTTTTCAGAAGATGGAGTTTAATTGTTAAGCTGGTTTAAATCGATCAAATTATGCTTAATGGCAAACAGCATCAGGTTGATTGAGTTTTTTGTATTGGTTTTGGCCATAAGGTTGGTTTTATGTCCTTCTACTGTTTTTTGGCTAATAAATAAAAGTTCAGAAATCTCCTTGTTATCATATCCCTTACAAATGAGTTTTAATACTTCTTCTTCTCTTCGGGTAATTTCAACTAAATTTTTCCCCGGGCTTTTCACTTTCGGATTCGAGATATACATGATGATTTTTTGGAGTAATTCCTGAGAAAAGAAGGTTTTTCCGGCATGTACCACCCGAATAGCTTTTTCAAGTTCATCAACTCCAGCTTCTTTCATCAGAAATCCTTTTACACCTATGGAAACCATTTTGTGATAATATTCCGAATCACTGAACATCGATAGGGCAATAATTTTTGTTTTGGGCAACAACCTTAAAGCTTCAATTGTAGCCTGAACTCCATCCATCTCAGGCATTCCAATATCCATTAGGATTACATCGGGCTTTGCTTTTTGAAAATCCGCAATAAAGTTTAAGCCATTTTCATAATCCTTTACTACCTCAAAGTCAGGTACTTGAGATAAGGCAAAGCGCAAACCATCCCTAAACATTTTATGGTCATCAACGATCACTACCTTAATCATAACGGAATGGAAATTTTTGTTTTCATTAAACTGTTTTTATACTCAAAAGTAACTTTTCCCCTGAAGGCCTTTATTCTGGTGACAATGTTTTTCAAGCCAATTCCCCCACCAGCACGCTGATGGATAGTTTCTATATCGTATCCCCGGCCATTGTCTACATAATCCAAAACCAGTTTATGGTTAGAGATAAAAAGATCTATAGATACTTTGTCTGCTCCGGAATGTTTAATGGTATTATTTAGTAGTTCAAGGAAAACCCTGTAAATCAATATTTCCACATTTTCAGCAAGCCTTGCGGAGTATTCCCGCTTTTCGGTAAAAAAGACCGCAACTTTACTCGATTGATTTACTTTATCAATATGATGTTTTATAGCCTCTATTAATCCCTTGTCCCACAATATGTAAGGACTTAAGTTATGGGATATTTCCCTCACCTGTTTCACACTATTGTCCACCACATTCGAAAGATTCTCCAGAATTATTTTTTTACTCAAGTCTTCTTCCATTTTCAATAAGGACTGAAGGTAAAGTTTTACAGTACTAAAAATTGGTCCCAGATCATCGTGTAAATCCCTTGAAAACCGCTCTCTTTCCTTCTCTTCCGCTTCCACTACTGCATTCAGCTTTTTATGTTCATAATCCTTCCTCAAACTGATATCCCGTACAGAGGTAAGAATCATAGAATAGGGTTCATTTAAAATCAGTTTACTGTAAATTTCTACTGAAATTGTTGTACCATCTTTTTTGAGAATTTCAATTTCAGTAGGAGGATAAGTAGTACCCTCCAAAATCTTGCTAAACCGGTCTTCAATTAAACCTCTGAAATCAGGAGCGACTACATCGAATGCATTAATGTGTTGGACATCTTCGAAATCGTATCCTGTTATCTCTATTAAAGCAGGATTTATTTCCAGTATATTTCTATTTTCATCAATAAGTAAAATACCGTCTCCACTTGCCTCAAATAAGCTCCTAAACTTATTTTCATTGAAAATCATTTCCTGCTGATAGTTCTCCTTTTTCTGAACCTGATTGTTTAATTCATTTACCAGGTTTTGAAGTTCCTGATTTCGGTTATTAATAGATATGAAATTATTGAACAACTCCTTTTGAAACTGGCCAATCCCAATAATAATAACCGATGAAAATAACAGGTAAATAAAGAAGCCTGATAGCCAGTGAATTTTATTTTGAATTAAACCCTGAAAGTCATAATCATAAATAATGTAATTGTTTACAATAAAATAACCCAATAAAGGAATGAGCAAACAGATTAAAAAATTCAGAATGATACTGGTTTTATATTGAAATGAAATGACAAAAATAAAACTACAAAACCCTAGAAAAACATAGCCATTAACAATCCAGCCATAGTTCAGGGTGCCCCTCACAAAAACAATTAAAAATATAAAAGAAAGGATAAGGGTTTTAGTCGTGATATTCAGACTTTTCCGATAATAGTAAATTACAACCAGGATCAATAATGAACAGGCATTCATGATAATTGTCCAGGAAGTAGGAAACTTAAGTGTTTGAGCCACTTCATCTCTAAGGGCGCCAAAAGAGGAGGACATTATTCCAAAAATAAAGGAAGCCAAAATTACCTTGTCAATTATGGCTCCCTTTGTCCTTTGAATTTCACCCTTTATATTTTGCTGTAGGTTCCCTTGATTTGTCATTATTCAGTCGATAGATCAATTTACCTTTAGTTTTATTTCCCCCGTTCTGTTTAGATTATTGGAGAATTATTTTAAACCCACCCTTTATTGTGTGTGTGTTTGAAGGCTCTGGTTTTGTTGTAATTTTTGAATAACCAGATGTTTTTGTCATTCTGATTTTCATCAAGAAATTAATAACAACAATACAATTTAAAGGATTTAATTAGAAAAAGGTAGAAAATCCGGTTATCTACATCGTATTCAGGAAAAAACTTCCATAAGAACTGAAATACAATGTTTTTAGTGATAACCGAATTATTCTAACCAGAAAGCGGTGATTAACAAGTTCACACTTTCGCACATAATCATGAAATGGATTTACAAGCCAGAGCCTTAAATTTGGCATCATATTCCAAAAATACCTGCTCCTATACTTTGGCCTCCATTAAAAGTTTTTTATTCATCTCCCTTTTCTTCAATTTAAGTTTCAAAAGATTTTTCGGCCATGTCCTACTT
The DNA here is from genome assembly GCF_000379765.1 of Flexithrix dorotheae DSM 6795. Classification (GTDB taxonomy): domain Bacteria; phylum Bacteroidota; class Bacteroidia; order Cytophagales; family Flammeovirgaceae; genus Flexithrix; species Flexithrix dorotheae. Next base: position 6,354 of record NZ_KB903460.1, on the reverse strand, counting down.
TAAATCTTGATTTTGAATTCACCTGAGAAATGAATTCAGTTAAACAGTTAGAAACAAATACCAAAAAGAAAAAAAACTAAAGTGAATAAGTAAGCAGTTTTCAAAGCTGTAAATTTTAAATTAAATGATTTAATTGTACTGCAAATATTGGAACTAAGCATAATTGTTAATATGGAGTAACTCCCTGAATTAAAGAAAAAGGGACTTGATTTTTTCAAGGGTTTTCCCTTGCTGGTTTACGTAATCATTTTATTTCTACATTTTTTTATCTTAATTGGAAAGAATTATTATTGATATAATCTTTTAATAATCAGTCGATTATAATCCTTATTTCAATTTTATAAGCCTGTTTTCATTGTTTTTTTCAATCTAAAAAATCCAAATGCTGAAGTCACCTCGTAGCTATGCTGTAATTCAATTTTTTAATAAAACAGTTAACTAAAATGAAAAAAACAGCGCTTATAGCATCTTTGCTCATCAGTATTGGGATTTGGGTGATTGGAGCTGACCATGTGGATGCTCCGGCAGTTGGATCACTCACTGAAGGAAGTTCGCTTGCCGACATTGCCGACTTATATGCCTTTGAAAGTCCGGCCAACTCAGAAAATTATGTATTTGTAGTGACTGCTTCGGGGTTACTGCCACCTTCAGGAACCGGAGATGTTTCATTTGATGAAAATGTAATGTATGAATTTAACATTGATAATGATGCTGACAATGTAGAAGACTTAGTTATTCAGTGCAGGGTCAGGAATGGGATGTTACACGTTTATGGACCAATTGCTCCATCGGAATCGGGTAGAGACAGCAAATTGGTAAGAACGGCCAACCTGACTAGAGTAGAAGTGACGCCTTATAACGAATCCCCCAAAGTAGGCTCAAATAATGGGGTAAAAGCTTTTGCCGGTCCATCTGATGATCCATTTTTCTTCGATCTTTTTCAATTCAGGTCAATTGTGAATGGGGTAGGGGCCTCTCTGGGAGATGAGAATAATACGGGTGTTTATGATCCGGAAAGATTAAATGGGGATGGCGAACCTTATCCTGCTGGATTTTTACCAGCTGAAGAAGCAACTGATGCTTTGGCAGGAACCAATGTGATGAGTATTGTGGTAGAAGTACCGAAAACAATGTTAGGTACTGCGGATAATTTTTCCGTTTGGTCCGAATCAAAAATTAAAATGTAATTGAATTATCCATCACAATTATTCAATCCTTAATTACAAACCTGGAATTTGTGCTTAACTGACCATACTTAAGCATCAATACTTTAAAATTTTAAAACAATGAATTTATCGAAATTAAAGATCGCAGGGATCGCCCTGGGTATGCTATTCCTGTATAGTTGCAAAGATGACGAAAACATGACGCCATCGCTTACCATTACCCCAAATGCAGGTGATGAGAAAATGGTAGAAATTTATGATGAGGTTGCACTTTCCGGTAGTGCTACGGTAAGTGATCCTAATGCTCAGGTTACATATCAATGGGCATTTAACAATGTACCCTCCGGAAGTAATGCCACCATTATGGATGCTACTACACTTACTCCAAGTTTTATCCCGGATGTGGAGGGAGATTATATACTTGATTTTATGGTAAAAGTGGGTGACCAAACCATGACTGATATGGTTACGGTATCTGCAGATGATCCTGTTTTTGCTTTGGCAGATCAGATGGGAAGACCAACCATAAACACAGTATTTAATTACTTTGGTGATGCCGATGCCAAAAATGGTTATAATCAGGTAATACCTACTGAAGGTTCTGCCAATGCGACTCCATTTAAAGGAATACTGGATGCCTTGCAAAGCTATATCGGTCTGGATGCCAGTGCCTATAATAACGTTTTAGGACTGGATAATTCCACAACTTCAGGAATTCTGGCCGTGGATGTTTTAAATTGCAATATTACTGCTCCATCCACTTATGGACCCTCCGATTTGGATAATCCACAGCCTTTTGTAAATGTTTTAAATGGCAGAAAACTTCAGGATGATATCATTGATGTAACTCTGATTTTGGCCTTTGCCGGGAATGATCTTTCGGCTTTAAACGATGTGCAAAAAGGATTAATCTCGGATAATGTTCAGGAAAATGATAAATCCTTTAACAATGAATTCCCCTATGTGGCTGCACCACACTAAGTCAATGCGGGGAGTGATTGCTTAAAAAATATAACCAGCTAACCAACACACTACCTGCCTCCAAGCTTTTATGGAATTTGCCTTTGGGAATAAAGATATCCCCCTGGGAACCTATGTGTTAACTATAATGATGATCCACCATTTGGGACTTAGGCAGGCAGGTAGTCTTTACAAAATAATGATGGGCTGAATTGGTACAAGGTCCAACCTTGTGCCAATTTCAACAAATCGATTCGACTTCATCACTGCAACTTAAGTAGTAATTCAAATTTGCCCTAAAAGACTTATAGAGAGATTACTATTTCTCGGAAATAATAGTACCTGGTATAGAGTACCCGGTATGGAGTACCCGGTGCGGAGCACTGGTGTTTAATTTCAAAACTTTAAATTCAATGAAAACGATAATCTTATTTTTTTTGATTGCCCTGGCCCTGTCTGCTTGTAATTCAGCGCAAAAGGAGCAAATTGTATCCTCTAAGGATTATGACAAGTTTTTAATCACTTCTATGAAAAAACATGGGACGGATTTGGAACAATGTAACCTGACCATCAAATTTTGGGAAGAAAAACTGAACCAAAGGCAAGACGGGTATATCTATTACCAAAAACTGGCTGATGCTTTTGAGGAAAGGTTTGAACTTACGGGAAATGGTGAGGATTTAATGAGGGTAGACAGTTTACTCCAAAAAGTTTTGCCTTACCTGAATGATAAGGAAAAAGCAGCTGATTATCTCAGACTTGCTCAAAATGCCATCACCCAACACCAATTCAAAAAAGCTGAAACTTATGTTAACCTGGCAGCCGAGACTCACTATTTTGTTATTCCCTCCAAGTTGGTTGCTTTTGATGTGGCTATGGAATTGGGAGAGTATGGGAAAGCCGCAGAAATTCTTGAGCTTTTCAAAGAACAGGAAGATTTTGATATCTTAATCAGACAATCCAAATTTAAAGACCATGAAGGGGATTTACCCACTGCCATTGCTCTAATGGAAAAGGCATTCGAATTGGTCAAAAACAACAAAAGCCATCCACTTTATACCTGGACTTTGGGAAATCTGGGTGACATGTACGGACATGCAGGAGAAATTAAAAAATCGTATGAAGCTTTTTTGAAAGTATTGTCACAAGATCCGGGCTACGATCACGCATGGAAAGGACTGGCCTGGATGGCTTATGCCCATGATGGAAATACCATAGCCGCAAACCGCATCATTGATTCTTTATTCATTAAAAAATCTATTCCGGATTTGTTGTGGTTAAAGGCAGAATTGGCTGGACACAAAGGAGACCAGGGTAAAAGGCTAAAATTATTAAATGAATTTTGCCAAATAGCATCTGAGCCTGAATATGGAGATATGTACAATAAATATTTGATTTTGGCCTATTCCGAGGAATTAAGAAAACCAGAAAAAGCATTACAACTTGCCAAAAAAGAAGTGAAAAACCGGCCAACCCCGGAAACTTATGCATTACTTGCCTGGGCTTATCTGCATTCAGGTGAAAAGGAAAAAGCACTTGCGGTCATTCAGCAAAAGGTAGAAGGGAAAAGTAGTGAACCGGAAATTTTGTACCAGGCAGGTATAATTTATCTTATAAACAAGAAAAGAGAAAGAGCCAAAACCTTATTGGCCATGGCGGAAGAGAGTTCTTTTGAATTAGGGCCATTGAAGGAAAAAAAGTTAGTGGAATTATCAAAAGAAAAGAATTTCGATTTTATGTTTGCAGCAGAGAAACCCTTTCCACTACCATAATCAGATAACATTTAATTTTCCAGGATTTTATACTTTCTAATGATCAAAGAGAATCACATGAAACTTACCTTTTTAATCACATTTATTTTTTCGTGTATTTATATCAATGCCCATGCACAACACCCTGTTTTTACAGGGAGGATCTTGGATGAAACCAACCTTCCTGTCCATGGAGCAAATGTAAGAATGGTGGAAGAGGATATTGTAACAGTTACCGATCCTTTTGGATATTTCAGTCTTGTCCCTCTAAAAGATGAATTTTTATTAGAGGTCAGCCACATTGGTTTTAAAACAAGGTTAATTCCCATCAATTCCAAATCTCATGAAGGTTTTGAGTTAACCCTGGAAGAGGGGGAACTTGAGTTGGAAGAGGTTTCCATTTCTGCCAATAAGGAAAGAGAGGTTAACCTCATCAGTGCCATAGATTTACAATTAAGACCGGTAAATAATGCCCAGGAAATTTTGCGGGCAGTTCCTGGTTTATTTATCGCTCAACATGCGGGAGGAGGAAAAGCGGAGCAAATATTCTTAAGGGGTTTTGATATCGATCACGGAACTGATATCACACTTTCAGTGGATGGAATCCCAATAAATATGGTTTCCCATGCCCACGGACAAGGTTATTCTGATCTGCATTTTATTATTCCAGAAACCATAGAGCAGTTACATTTTGAAAAAGGACCTTATTATGCGAACAAAGGGAATTTCAATACAGCTGGCTTTGCTGAATATCAAACCAAAAAAACTTTGGACAGAAACATGCTAAAGTTGGAAGCCGGGGCTTTTGGAACTTTTAGAACGGTGGGTATGATAAACATACTGCCTGAAAAAATGCAGGAAAAACATCAACATGCTTATTTGGCAGGAGAGTTTTTTCGGTCTGATGGGTACTTTGAAAGCCCGCAGGATTTTAAAAGGATGAATTTTTTGGGCAAATACCATGGAAAAGTAGGCAATAACAGCTGGCTTACAGCAACGGTTTCCAACTTTTACAGCCAGTGGATGGCTTCTGGTCAGATTCCGGAAAGGGCAGTGAAAAGCGGGGAAATTACCAGGTTCGGTGCGATAGACGATACCGAAGGGGGGGAAACCAGCAGGCAAAATGTAAATCTAAAATTTATGCACAAAACCGGTGATCAGGGCTGGCTGTCGCATCAAATTTATTACAGTCATTATGATTTTGAATTATATTCCAACTTTACCTTCTTCCTGAACGATCCGGAAAATGGAGACCAGATTCGCCAGAAAGAGGAAAGAAATTTATTTGGCTATACCTCTGAATATAGAAGACATTTTCACCTGGCCGGATTAACGGTATCTTCCACAAGCGGAATTGGCTTTCGGTATGATGATGTAAATGACAATGAACTTAGTAGCACCATCAACCGGTCTTTTACAAAAGAAAGAATTTCACTGGGTGATGTCAATGAGGGAAATGTTTTTGCCTATGGTGATTTAACCTGGCCATTGGCTTCTAAACTGAATATGACCACTGGTTTAAGGCTGGATTATTTCCAATTCAATTACCAGGATAAACTGGCTCAAACTGAAAGCGACAAAAATCACCTATTGCTTAGCCCTAAGCTGAATTTTGATTATGTCTTGAATAATAAAATTACCTTTTATCTAAAATCGGGGATTGGTTTTCATTCCAATGATTCCAGGGTAGCCGTCACCAAGGAAAACCGGGCAGAAACATTGCCCAGAGCATATGGAATTGATCTGGGAGGATTAATTAAACCCACCCCACACTTTATTTTGGAATGGACGCTTTGGGCTTTAAAACTGGACCAGGAATTTGTGTATGTGGGGGATGAGGGTATTGTGGAACCTTCCGGAAAAACGTTTAGAACTGGTATTGAAACTTCTTTGAGGTATCAAATTAATCCTAAATTATTTGCCGATGTTGATTTTACCCTCACAAGAGCCCGGGCCACTGAGGAAGAGGAGCATGAAGCATATATTCCCCTGGCACCAAACTTCACTTCTACAGGGGGAATCACCTGGAAAGTAAGTAAAGGTTTAAGCGGGAGCTTAAGATACAGGTACTTACACGACCGACCTGCCAATGAAGACAATAGTCTAGTGGCTAAAGGATATTTTATTTCGGATGCAGTGATAAATTATACGATTGAAAACTTTCAATTTGGAGCATCGGTAGAAAATATTTTCAATACTGAATGGAATGAAGCTCAATTTGCGACTACTTCCAGACTAAAAAATGAACCCGCTCCTGTAACTGAGATTCATTTTACACCTGGAACCCCCGTGTTTGTGAAAGGAAGTATTACTTATAGTTTTTAACTGGTTCTTGTATAGAAATTATAGTTGGAGGTGGACAGAAATAACAACCATTTAATTGGGTGTACGAAAAACATCCCAATTATGCCGCCATTTTTCCATATTTTGCGATTTGGATAACCTGATTCCATTTTGCACTTTTCTTAGTTATTCTT
>NZ_KB903459.1 GCF_000379765.1 Flexithrix dorotheae DSM 6795 | reverse complement strand
CATTTTATCTCCGTTCTTAATATGTTTAGGCGGCCCGTGTCTGGCCACTAAATCAATATCAGCCTGACCAGTCCCTCTTTCTCCGAGTCCGTGCAGGAATATCATGATGGGGTAGTCTTTACCCGAACTNGCATAATCTTCAGGCANATATTCTAAATACCAGGTTCCACCAGCAGTTTGTCTGGTNGTCTGATTGGCTACATCCTGACCAAATACATTGGTAGTAAGCAATAATATTGTGAGTAAACTAAAACAATAATACCTTGCAAATACCTTCAATAAACTCAAGTGTTTTGAAAACAAATAGAAGTTGTAAGTTAGCAACATGTAAATTGGAGTTATTCTATTTGATATATAATTTTACTACTGTGACGTGTCTGCAAAGGTTTACGCTGTCCAATTGCTGTATATAAGCCTTTAAAAAGCCTTAAAATTAAAGTTTCTGTGATAAAAACTTAATTATTTGTCATTAAATGTTTGAATCACAGACACAAAATTTCATATAATCTTATAGCGGTTTATCAATTTCCGTGCTGTACTTGTTAATATTTCTTAAATATGAATAAAAGTTTATACTATCCCCTGAAAAAAATCCTCATCTACTCTTCAGTTTTGGTGGGTTGAGTATAATAAATTATTATCTTGTCTGATCTACTGTTTCTAGCTCTGATTTCATTACTTTCTTTTTGGGAGGTTCATATAAAAAGTCCATATGAAACTTTTCAGTGATTTTAAAAATGAGAATAGGAACCAATACCCCAAGTATTATTACAAGAATCGCTGAAAAAGTAGCTGCGTTTTCACCAAATAATTTAAGAAAAACAGCCCTGGATGCTCCGGTTACGATTAAATGCATTACATAAATATAGAGGGAATAACTCCCTATGTGGCGAAGAACAGGAAGTAAATTTTTCTTATCTAATAAAAATGAAATATGGAGAACAAGCATAGCTCCTACTATGGCTATTGGTAGAAAGAGGAACCGGTCAATTCCTGTAAGATCTGTGAACCAAACGAGCCCTTTGTGGTGTGTATACCAATACCACTGTCCTATTAGCACTATAGGTACTAGTATCAATAGTAATTTGGGTGAAGTTAAAAGGTCTTGTAATTTTTCGTCAAGTAATTTTTTGGATAAAAGAATACCTGTTACCAAAAAAATAGAATAAAAAAGAATATCATTTATGCAGAAAAGATCAGTTTTGATGTAAAATGAAACAAAGTACAAACCTAGACTCAGAACGAATAAAGTTAATTTATTCACTCCAACAAAAGATTTAAGCACAGCATATGCCATCACTACGGCAAAGAGGGTGTAAAGAAACCAAAAAGGATCGATTAATCTGGGATAATAAAGCAGATATAAAACATCCGAAAATTCTTTTTGGCTATTGGTATAGTTAGACGCAACAATTTGAATTAGAATCTGGATAATTCCCCAAACAAAAAAGGGATATATAATTGTGCTGGCTTTGTATTTTAAGAATTTGGAAAACCCACGCCTTTTAAGACTGCGCTCTATAAAAATTCCTGAAAGCATAAAAAAAAGAGGCATTCTGAGGTTATAGATCATTTCTTGAAAATCAAATAAGTAACTATGTATCTCTACCTTTGAAGATATAAAACCTACTACTGCGTGTTTATACACTACAAGGATAATGGCAATTCCTCTAGCGTAATCTATCCAGCCAAGTCTATTTTTTTTCTTTGGTTTTGAAACCACATTTTCCATTTTATTAAACTTTATTGGGTTATCAATTCAAACTTGTCTATTACCATTTCAAACATCTTTTTTTGACCTATTACACTAAGGTGTCCATGGTCAATGTAATTTGCATAATCGCCAGTAAAATAATCAAATTCACCTTTGTTAAAATCGATGGTCCGTACACCATGTTCTTCAAATATTGCCCGAATTTTTCTTTGAAATTTTTGGTAATTAACTTCATTATTTGTGTAAATCTCCTTTGGTATTGGATGAAAATAGCCCATACATGAAAGTTTATTTTGCTTTATAAATTGAAGCGTTGTTTTCAATGAAGCTAATGCTTTTTCATCAACTGTAATCACCTCATCCTTATGAAGTAAAGCTTCCTCCTGTATTTTTTTTTGTACATCTTCTACTCTCAAAAAAGAATTGTAGTTGTTGAACCCGTGTTGATCAATATCATCTCTTGATATCATCCTTTTAAGAGAAGCAAAAGGTATTATTTTTAACAGGTAGGCCCTATATAGATCCAAAGAACCAAAAGCCTCCAAATAAGGATCTTTTCCCTTTGTTTCCAATTCCTTATATGAATCAGTTAAATAAGGGTGAAGACAGATAATTATGTTTCTGCATCCCTTTTCTATACTGTTTCTGACGATAGGGTCAAGTTCATTGATTTTAGCCCCCATCATACTTGCGTTATAAATCGAAAGTTTCTTGTCTGAAAAATAAGAAACATTGATATTATCAGAGAGGGATGGACCAATTAAAACTGTATTATAATTAGCAGGAATATAGTTTTTGGAAAGCAGTAATTTACTTTTCCTTTCATTATAATACACTTTTTTACTTGCCCCATTTACATCACCATATAATCCATAAATATTCACAGTATAGTTAAGAGTAAAAACCAATAATAGCGAGCCAAAAGCAGCTATTAAAAACCAATAAAAAAAGGAAACATTACTCATTTTCATAGGTTTGTTTGAGAAATCTAGAAATCAAAGTATAGAAATTCTTGTTTCACCACCGAATTCATATAAGTGATGTTTAAAATGACAAGAGTAACCATAGTAAATAGATACAAGACTGAAGGCTTGAACTTTTCACTCCATTGAAATGTATTAGGCATAAATAGCAATAGGCAACCTATTAACCAAACGGGTATGTCATAAAGAGAACCAATCAAGTTAAATGTGACGGCTCCTTTTTCATAACTAAACATTTTAGATAAAATTTCTGTAGCATCTCCCCATGAACTTGCCCTAAAAAATACCCAAGCCAAATTTACAAATAGGAAAGTGATTACTACACCTGCTAATTTGGGGAGTTTGAAACGCAATCTATTATAAAATCTGTGCACTACTAATGCAAGTCCGTGAAGCGCACCCCACACAACAAAATTCCATCCTGCACCATGCCATATACCTCCAATAACAAAGGTCATAAACAGGTTAAAATAAGTCCTTCCCTCTCCTTTTCTGTTTCCCCCCAAAGGGATATATACATAATCTCTAAGAAAACTACCTAATGTGATATGCCACCTCCTCCAAAACTCCTGAATGTTTTTTGATTTATAAGGAGACCAAAAGTTTATAGGAATATGAATATTAAAAAGTAAGCCCAAACCAATGGCCATGTCGGAATATCCACTGAAATCAAAATATAACTGGACGGAATATGCTAATGAAGTTATCCAGGCCTCCAAGCTACTCAGCAATGATATATTGGCATATCCATTGTTGGCAATCACTCCGAAAGTATCGGCAATTACAAGTTTTTTGCTGAGACCTAATATGAATATAAAAAGGCCTTTATTAATATTTTCAGGCTTTATATTATAGGTTGATTCCTCTTTAAATTGGGGCATCATCTCAGCATGGTGTACGATTGGCCCTGCTATTAACTGAGGAAAAAATGAAACAAACACACCATAGTTTATAAAATTGTATTTTTCTATTTTGTATTTATAATTATCTACCAAAAATGCGATTTGCTGGAAGGTAAAAAAACTAATGCCTAAAGGAAGCGCTAAGTGAAGTAAAGGGTAATTTTCACCAAGAATTGTATTCACATTGCTGACAAAAAAATCAGCATACTTATAGTAAAATAAAAGACTCACATTCGAGATCACTCCAAGGGCTAAAAAAGCTTTGCGTGTGAAGGTATGAGTACCTTTTAAAATAGCTTTTCCTACAAAAAAATTAAAAACAATAGAACCAACTATAAGTAGAACGTAAGCAGGATTCCACCACCCATAAAAAAATATAGAGGCAAGCAATAGCCATATCCTTGACAAGTCGTTCCTAAATTTTGAAAACCAAAAGTAAAGGATTAGAGTAATTGGCAGAAAGAATACAACAAATTCGGTGGAATTAAAAAGCATACTACATTTTCTAAAAGGATCTTTAGTCGATTTCTACTTGCTCATAAATTTTTGAGACAGAGTTCTCCCAAGTATGTGCATTGGCAAATAACTTCCTGTTGTTTTCGAGTATTTCATTGTTTTCTATTAAAGCCTGCGCTATTTTTTTACTAAAATCCTGATAACTATCTGCTAAATATACATACTCCTCAAAAGGAGCCATAGCAAGTGTTTTTATTGCGACCACCGGCTTGCCTACAGCCAAATACTCGTCTATCTTTCTTGGATAATTACCTTGAGTCATCTCATTAATGACTTGTGGATTAATGCAAACATCACACGCTTTTATGTACATTGGTACTTCCTCAGGAGGGACTTTACCTTTAAAAAATACATTATTCAATTGATGAAGAGAACTTTCCTTAAACCTATCATCTTCCGGTCCTACAAAAACAAAATTCCACTTTGGATTTTCAGAGGCTACTTTTTCTAAGAGAGCAATATCTACTCTTTCAGCAGTTATATTCCCAATATATCCAATTATTGGGCTCTGAATATGCTCCAACAAGTCACTCTTTTCAGGTAAATCCAGGAAAATATCCTTATCAAAACCTTGACCAATGTAGTAAGATTTTTGGGTGTATTTTTTAGCATAATCAGCTAAATATGCTGAGTTGGCGAATACAAAATCTGCCATCTCCATTATCCTTTTTTCTAACCTTTTTCCATGTCTTTGAAAGTAGGACTGCGTAAGAAGGTTATCTCTTATATAGTAAATAAGGTTTTTATACGGATAGTGCTTAGCATAAAATCCACCCCTAAGAAAATCATTATCAATAAAAAGCATTGGCTCTTTCATCTCCAAATGATCCACAACTCCTGCTATTTCTTTTGCCCATGCCTTCCCATTTTTATCTGCAATAAAATCATATGCACTATCGCTTTTCAACCAATTAATTGAGCCAAATACCATCTTCGGAGTATATACCCAAAAACTGGAGGACAGTTTTATTAACTGCCCTCTTTTACTTTTCTTTATTTGACCTAATTTCTCTTTTAACACAGTCTTCCTATCATAGGCCCGATTAACGAAAAGTACTCTATGTTTTTTCGAAAATTCTTGTGCAATATCCTTGCAGTTACTTCCAATATCGATATCCCAGGATTGTAGACCTGTGATAATTATATCTTTCATATGAGATTTGATAGAGATTTAATCATTTATTTGGTTTCTTTTGACAAAACCTGCTTCATTAGATTTTTTTTAAAAAGATAAGAGTAAAAAACTCCTACCTGCTTGAAAACACTTATTGTGCTCACTCCAAACTCTCTTTTTAATATTATCTGAGTGATTATAAGTGCTATTATCAAGGTAATCAGCAAACCATAAGCAGCTCCTAAAAGTCCAAAGGCTTTAACTGAAAAATATACAATTATTAAGTTGAACAGGGCAAGTAGCAAATTGACAATAAAGTTGATTTTAGGTTTGCCACTTGCATCCATCACTGTTCCAAATTGCTTTTGAAACGGCAATAAAAGGCTATAAATAACAGCTATCCGCAATACGGGAACAGCATCCAGGTATTTAGCTCCTGCTATTATCCGTATAATTAAATCCGGGAAAATAAGGATAAATAAGCACATAGGTATCAATACCGCTAATATTCCTCCAGTAGTTTGCTCATAGAGCTTGGCAACCTCCTTATTTCCATTAGTTGATTTCTGAACACTTTTAGGGAAAAGTGCCTCTGCAACAGCCTTGGAAGGCATATCTAACAAATTAGAAATTCGAACTGAAGTATTGTATAATGCTACTGCTTGGGTTGAAACCAGGGATGCCAATAAAAAATGGTCAATAGTTCGAAGCGCTTGTGAACTCACATTGGTGGCCAATACAAATCTTCCATATTTCCATTGATCAGCAATCCATCTAGTCGAAAACTCGAATTTTTTTAAGAAAAATTTTCTTGCTGAAATAACACCAACTACTGTTGCAACGGCTACTGCTACTGATTGAAGTAAGACTAGTTTATAAAGCGAAGGGTCTTTAAAAATGAAAACGAACAAAACAATAAAAAGAAAGTAAAAGCCCTGTTTTACAAAATAAATCAGGAAAATACCTTTAAAATAAAGATTGGCTTGTTGAATATATTCTGCATGAGAAAAAAATATTGAAACGATAGCAGTAACCGCATATACGTAAAGCATTTTTGCAAGCTGGGGTGTCTCCCAATAAATACTTAAGGGCTTAGCTCCTATAAATATTAATGCCACAAAAAGCAATGTATAGATTAAACTCAGTACCAAAGCTGTACTTTGTATCCTTGAGTTATCCTCCTTTGGGGATATATTTATAAACCTAATCAATGCATTCTTAATTAGGCCATCCCGAGTAACTTCAAAAATAGTAATGATTGTAAAGAAAAGTGCATAAATCCCCATTTCGGTTTTACTAAGAACTCGCACCAATATCAAGAAAGCACCGATTCCCACCAACATGACCGAAAGTCTTTGGGCAAGAGTAAAAAACACAGAGCTAATCCAATAAGAAAGGGGTTTCTTTGAGACTTTTGACATAAATTATTTTTTTGCCCAAACTGTATTGAATCCACAAGTAAAATAGTGTGGTAATAGATCAGCTGTTTTGCAATCGAGTTGCTGTAATTTTAAGGACCTTTTAATAAAAAATGAGAAGGGAAAAACATCTCCTACAAAATTAGCTTTACCAAAAGTCAACAGTTCAAAACCTTTTTCTTTTGATAGATCTTTTAAATTTCTCTTAGTGAAAAAATGAATATGTGTCAGGTCGTCTGCATCTGATTGTTCGGTTTTTCCATCGTAGCCTAACAATCCCTTCCCCTTTCTTACCATACCCCAAACAAAAGGCGCTTTAGATTGCATCCATTGCATTGGTTTGGTTATTAATACTTCTCTAGGGCCTCTTCCGTTTGGTACGGTTACTATCAATATTCCTTTTTCTGCAATCAATTCTCGCAATGTTTCCAGCATATTCCCTGGTTCATGCAAGTGCTCTAGTACTTCACTGCAAATTACCACATCATATTTCTGATTCTGAATACTTAATTCCTCTGCATCAGCTACTTCAAATGAAACATTTGGAAGGGTATTTTTAGCTTTTGCCTTGCTAATAGCTTTTTCACTAATATCAATGCCTTTTACATTATACCCCAACTGACCTAATTGCATACTGATCAATCCATTACCACAACCTACATCTAATACTTTGCTCTCTCCTGAAGTATGTAATTCGATTGACTTGGCTATAAAGTCTAACCTTTTAATATCTACAGCTTTCGAATAGCTGATTTTCGATGGTATTATATTTTCTGTCATATAAAAACTTCGTCATAAATATTCAAAACCTCTCTTGCAGTATTTGTCCAATTAAATTTACTTGCTCTTTCAAGACCTTTTTTCTTTTTTTCTATATATAATTCATAATCATCTAAATAAGAGAAAATACAATCTGCTATCTGAAAGTGATCAAGTGGATCTGAAAGTAAAGCCGCTCCTCCAGCAATTTCGGGCATAGAGGATGTAGAAGATGTAATTACAGGAGTTCCACAGGCCATTCCTTCTAATATTGGCATTCCAAAACTTTCCCTTAAAGATGGATATAAAAAAATAGTGGCCAAGTTATAGATATATGGTATTTCGCTAAAAGGTACGTAATCCAATATCTTAATAAAAGGTTTGACTTCCATTGCATTGATAGCTCTGAGCATATCATCAATGTGCTGTTCAGAACAATCTGTGATCACCAATGAAATGCCTTTATACTTCGAATGTCTTGTGATTTCAGCAAAAGCTTTTAAAGCTCCTATGGTATTCTTTTTGGGAGCTGTATTTCCAAAATGTAAAATAAATTTTTCAGGCAGGTCATACTTTACTTTCGTTGTTTGTAAAGTTTGTTCGCCATATTTTTTAAAAGAAGAGTTTATCGCATTATAAACAACTTTTATTTTTTCTGAACTAATACTTAACGCTTCAGAAATTTGTTCTTTTTCAAATTGAGATACAGTTAATATATAAGAACAATTATCCACCACTTTAGGCACTACAAACCTGCGGTATAAATTACCAAAGTTTTGATAATTACTTCCAGAAAAGGATACTGACTCCAGATAAATAATATCATGTAAAGTAAGCACAAGCTTATTTCTAAGAAACAAGGGAGCTGTATTTGCAGTGCAATGAAGCAAATCAATGTCAAATGCTTTTATGGCTTTTCTTAGTGAAAATTGTTCCCACATTGGATAGGAAGCTGAAGGGAGTTTTACTAGCTTACATGATTCAGTAGAAGAAATACAGATGTCTTCATCCTCTTTCACAAAAACTATAATTTCATGATTGAGACTAAGTTTTTGGATTTCTCGTATAGTTTCCAGAGCTACCACTTCCATCCCATGCTTCCGCTTTCTAAATAATCTTTGTGCTTCTATACCTATCCTCATGTGCTCATGATTTTATAGTTTGTCAAATTCCACCAAACTCCTTTCCAGAGGCTTTTTAGATGGTCAAAATGTCTTTTCATTATAAAAACAAGGGTGTTTTTAGGTAAGGTGGCAAAATAGAAGAAAATGTAAAAAAGAAGTAAAGTCCTTTTTTTAGAATTTCGTCTCATAAAAAGTATCCTGTTTCGGGTATGGTAATATGTTTTTAAAGGAGTATTTTTCCCTGTGGACATAGACTCCTTGTGATACACAATAGCATTTCCTTGATACATGATTTTATAACCAGCTCGCTTTATTTGCTCAGACCAATCCCATTCCTCATAATACAGAAAATAAAGCTCTGGCATTAAGCCTACTTCTTCTATTATTTTTCGGCTTATCATCATGGTACAACCATGTGCACCATTAGTCTCCTTAAGATAATTATATTGTCCTAAATCTTTTTCCAAACCGCCAACGGCAGTAGTTCTCCCCGTAACCGGATGTATGGGATTAAATCCAGCATACTGAATAGTATCTGGGTGATGATAGAACAAAATTTTAGGACTTACTGCACCGATTTTTTTATTTTCATAAAAGGGTTCTAGTAACTTTTCAAATAAGGTTTCGGTAATTTCAGTATCGTTATTAATAAGTAAAATATATTCTCCTTTAGCGATATTTATTCCTGTATTATTTCCTCCAGCAAAACCTAAATTTTCAGCATTGACCAGAACCATCACATCAGGATACAATTCCTGGATAATTTTGGTTGGATTGACCTTTGAATTGTTATCTACAACTATGACTTCAAAGTTGGAATAATTCGAACATTTCAGGGAGGCCAAAAATTCCAGAGTAACTTCAACTTGATTATAATTGATCGTAATAATAGAAATAAGAGGGCGATATGTAGCGGTATCAGAACTCATAATACCGCACTATTGTCTACTTCTGTATTGGTATGCACTGTATGAATAAATTTTTTATTGGCCCCCCTAATTTTCAATAAGGATAAGAACATAATGAAAAAAGCCTGAGGCAACTTTAGTAATGCAAGCAATGTCTTTTTGGTGTACATCCTTTTAGGAAGAGAAATTAAAAGTGAAATGCCATAAATCAGCAATAAACCCCACCATAAGACCACAATATTGTAAGAGGCAAAAAGAGTATGTACTAAAGTAAGAATACATAATGCTCCTAAAGTCAATACTCTTGAAAGAAAAACATTCACTAAAATGGCAAGATTAAAATAGCTCACATTTCCTTTGAAGAGTTCAGAAAAACCAGGTATAAAATGTCTCTTAAGGTAAATAAACTGTGTGGAAAGCCAGCGTCTCCTCTGATTACCAAAAGAAGATGCTTTTTCTATTTTCTCATCATATGTAATTGCATCTTCAATATACAATATATGATGACCTTTCTTTATCAAACTAAGTTGAAGTTCTTTATCAAATCCTCCTATTGCTTCAATTTTTCCTAATTCCTTCTTAAGTAAAGCATAATCAAACGCCATCCCGGAGCCTATCAGTGCAGAGGAAAGACCTAAAGCATTTGCGCCTCTACGAAAGATATGGTTATTAATGGCTTCACTTGCTCCATCCAATATAGCAAACGAAGTATTTAGATTTTTGGCCACCCTGCATCCCTGAATTACAGTGTATCCATTTTGATAAGCATTATTTATTTTCGATAAGAAATCTTTTTCAAAAATATTATCAGCATCGCTGATCACAGCAATATCATATTGCCCTTCAAATAGCTCCAAAGCATAATTTAATGATTTGGCTTTTGTGCTTTCTTCCCAGGCTACCTCCACTACTTTAATAGGAAGCTTATTTAACTTTTCAATTGTCTTTTTTTGAAAAGAATCAGCAATTATAATTACATCATACAGGTCTGTGGGGTAATTAGAAACCAATAGTTGGTTGGCAATGGAAGGCATGATAGCATCTTCCTTATAAGCGGGAACAAAAACAGCAATCCTTGCGCGTAAATGAGTTTTATCGATTTTAACGCGATAGTTTATTCGACCAAGAATAGTAAAAATCCAAACATATAAAACAGAACATGAAAAATAAATAAGAAGTACAATAGAAATTAATTCCATTTTTTGGGATATATAATTTATTCCTTTTTAGTATTTTTTTAAAACACTGTTTATTAAATAAGTAGATGTTTAACTGGATTATGGTCAATTAAACATCTACTTAATAAGGTAAATTTATTAGAGTTTTATTAAATCTTCATTACTATTCTTTTATCAATTTATATACCTGGCTACCCATTTCCAGGCTTTCAATTTCCATAAAGTATATTCCTGAAGAAATTAAATTTTCTCCAACATCTAGTGAGAGATCATGCATCCCATTTTCTAATTCTATTTTTTCCTTACTGAAAATAAGTTTACCTGTAATATCTCTTATATTAATATTTAGTCTATCAACAGCATGTAATTCCATTGAAACTGATATTTTATCAGTAAATGGATTAGGATAGATCATATTAACCTGACTCTTAAAATTATTATTGAAGTTTTGATCTGCTGCGTTAGAATCTTTAACTGCTAAAGATGATGATGCGTTTCTTGCATTGCTTCCTCCATTAATTTGAGGTTGAGGATAAGCCTGCAAAATAAGACCACCAATATAACCAAATGAGGAACCAGGAGAGGTAGCAACAGTCACTACTACTTCACCATTTCCATCGGGTCTTACACCGTTAATTTGTACAGTATTTGAGGTATTATACGAAGCATTTAAGGTAGCCTTTTTATCATCTATAATATAATCTGTCGAACGATTACCGCTACCATTTCGGCTTGCAAAAAAGACAAAATTATAGGAAAAAGCTAAATTAAGTCCGGAAATCTTAAACTGAGCCGCTTTATTAGGGTCCATCCAATAAGTACTTCTCATAACATTATCAGGTACAATCCCTGAATCATCACCTGTTACCATTCCGAAAGGATTTGTACCATCAAATCCAAAAGAAAATTCATCAAAATCAGGATTACTTTCTACAAGTTCAATAGAAATTCCTGTATTATTTAAACCATCATTAAGCAAGTTATTTAATGTTATACCTGGAAAAGGGTCAGAATTAAAATTATTCCAGGGTTCACCTGCTGGGTTCTCAGCGTTAAAATTCACACTTACTGTAAAGGAAATGGTAGATGCACCTGCAATTTCTGTAAAACTAGAGTTTCCAAAGGCATTAATAGCCCTGACTTTATAATAAAAGGTACTATTAGTGGCTACTACATCACTATAATTTGTAACATTTGAGCCAGTTGTATGTAATAAACTAAAGCTACCATCAGCTGAACTGGATCTCCAGATTTCAAACCCCGTTTCGTTATCTGAATTATCTACCCAACCTAAGTCAATTTTTGAATTAGAGACACCAGCAGAAACCATATCAGTTGGTGCAAGAGGGAGTCCATTGTCATCGTAAGATTGAATAATTAAAGCATTAATATAACCATAACTAGCACCATTAGCTTTACGCATATTAATGGTTATCTCGTCTGAATTATTTGGAGAAACTCCATTAATCTGTACTGTATTAGTAGAATTATATGAAGCATTTAAAGAAACTGATTCACTACCAATACTATAAACAGTTGTTCTATCACCGCCACCATCTCTACTCGCAAAGAAAATAAAATTATATTTTTTATCAGAGGATAAGTTTGAAAGGCGAATTCGCTTATTATTAGTTGTACTTTCCCAATATGCTGTTTTAATTACGTTATCAGGGTAAACTCCAGAATTATTCCCTGTATTTATACCTAGTGAATTGTCACCAGACCAACCGTCCAGAAGCGTTAAATTAATTCCTGTCCCTGTATTAGATTCATCTTGAAGGTTATTGATAGAACGACCTGAAGTTGGTGCACCAGCTGTATTATTCCAAGGAGAACTTTCGTTAAAATCATTATTAAAGTTTACAAAAATAGAGACTAGTTCACTGCTACTGATATTTATAGAAATATTTTCCGAATCAATACTTCCATTATTATCCTCAACTGAAATAATGATATCCTCATAAGTTCCCGCATCTGTACTGGTAGGGTTAATAATTAAATCTCCACTCCCATTTCCATTATCAACAAAAGTCACAAAGCTCGGTAAATTTGTAGCCGATAAGGTTAATATATCTGCAGGATCACCATCTGAAGCAGTTATGTTTATAGTTGTGGTCTCTTCCGTTTTGGCAGAAATGGCTCCAATTGGACTTAGCACCGGAGACGCATTTGGTGTAGTAACGCTGACTGCCTCAGAAAAATCAGAAATACCATTGTCATTAAAAGCCTTAATTTTATAAAAGTATGTTGTACTTCCAGAAACAGTATTATCAGTGTAAGAAGTGACATCACTGGCTGTACCACCTGGATTTAGTAAATCAAATGGTCCCGATTCACCAATGGATCGATAGATTTCATAGCCCTTTTCATTATAGGCTGCATCTAACCATGATAATTCAACTGTCTCACCGGTCACTGAAGAAATTGAGAGGTTACGAGGTGGCACCGGAACTGTTCCATCATCATAATTCCCTTTAATTTCAAGCGCATTTAAATATAAATAAGCAGAACCATTAGCCCTGTTCAATGTGATATTTACTTCACCATTTATATCAGGAGATATACCCTTTAATTCTACAGTTTCTGCGCTATTGCGAGAGGCATTTAAAGTTACACTTTCATTATTAATTGTATAAACTGTATTTCTATTAGTAGTACTCCCTTCATTTCTACTACCAAAAAACACAAAATCATAAGTTAATGCATTATCTAGACCGTAGACTGTTATCGTTTCGGTTTTATTTGACCAATAAGCCGTCCGCATCACATTTGCGGGATAAATCCCGTTATTACTTGTTGATCCTAAGGTATTGGTCCCAAAATCAGAAGTAATTACTCCTATAGATGTGGTATTTCCTTGATCATCAACTAAGTTTCCGAAGTTGTCCCCATTTACAGGATCCTTATGCGTATTATTCCATGGAGAGGAGGCATTATATTCAGGTCCATTAAAATTCAGAAAAATAGAATAACCCACAGGAGTATCTTCCACAATAATATTAATCGTTTCACTATCTTCGCCTCCTTTTCCATCCGAAACTGAAACTCTTATTGTATAAGTTCCTAAATCTGACAGACCTGGCTCCAATAATAAATCAGCTTCACCATTATTCCCGGTTGTTAAGCTGGCAAAGGGAGGAAGACCTTCAGTATCCCATGTTAAAATATCACTATTATTTTGGTCTGTGGCTGTTAGAGGGATACTTAAAGTATTTCCTTCACTAATGGTTTGATTTCCAACCTGATTAAGTACCGGCTGATAATTGTCATCAACTATTAAGCTGAATGAAAAACTTGTTAAACCTCCGTTTTGATCGTCTACAATAATGGTTATATTATTATAAGTACCTTGCTGTAACTCGGTGGGGTTAAATACCAACTGCCCGGTACCATCACCATAATCAAATAACTCTCCAAATGATGGTAGATTTTGAGTACTATAAATTAAAGCATTTCCATCAATATCTTCTGCATATAAGTTTAGCTCTAACGATGTATTAAACCTCATAGACTGATCCGAAATAACAGTAAGTTCAGGAATGTTATTCAAAGTACGGCTCATTACCTCTTCTGATTCTGAACTTCCACCCACATTTACAGAGACTACTTTATAATAGTAGTCTAATCCACTAAATAAATCTTCATCAATGAATGATGTGGTATTCGCTGGTAAACTCCTGTATAATAAAAAGTTAGTATTATTATTTGTAGATCTATAAATTTCAAACTCTTGTTCATCAGCACTGTTATCTGTCCAATCAATTTTTATTGAACTATTAGTCAACGCTGTGGCTAAAACATTAGAAGGGGCAGCAGGAGCTGGTGGCAAAATGAATGTCGTAGCATTTACATCAGGGTCTTTCAAAGCACTTTCAGGAATAAATTGCTTATTAATATTGGTACTTTGCCATCGTACCTCTAACCCGTAACCTCCACCTCCTTGTCTAAACCAAACTTTTATAGGATAATTTCCTGCCGTTAAATTAATCGTTCCATTCCTCTCGGTCATTCCCTGATTATAATCATTAAATACAACCTGAGTCCCATTTATAAATAATTCACTACCATCGTCCGACCTGGTATAGAAAGTATAGTCACCATCTTCAGGGATATTGATACTTCCTTCCCATTTAAAAGCAAAACTTGTATTTTGCTCTCTTGGAGAAAGACTAAAGTCGGTAGCAATTCCTGTTTTTACAGGTGTTGCCGATTCAAGTTGATCTAAATTGCTAAAATTTGATTCATAATAGGAATAATTCAACCCGCTATTAATCTCATCAGAAAACCCTGAATTGCCATAGTCTCCTAATGCTAATACCTTATAATAGTAAGTTGACTCTGCATCCAAACCATTATCACTATATGAAGTCACATTAGGTGATGTGATTGTTATAGGATAAAATGGACCTGCTGCATTACTGGCTCTATAAACCTGAAAACCCGTTTCATTAGAACTGTTATCCGTCCAGGTTAAATCAATTTGTTCATACGAAATAGCAATAGCGGTTAAATTAGTTGGGAATTCAGGAGGTAATCCAGGCATTTGAAAATCATCCTTTAATGCTGATGTAGGAATCAGTTCTTTAGTCATACCGGGCACCATCCATCTCACATTAAGCCCGTAGCCTCCACCACCTTGTCTCCAGGTTACTTTTATAGGGTAACTTCCCGAGGTTAACGTTATATTTCCGCTACGTTCTTTCATACCCTGATTGTAATCATTGAAAACTATCTGGGTACCATTTATAAATAACTCACTGCCATCATCAGATTCGGTATAAAAAGTATACTCTCCATCAACTGGAAGACTAATCATGCCCTCCCATTTAAAAGCTATATTCGTGTTTTGTTCCCTAGGACTTAAATCAAAATTATCACTTGTGCCTGTTTTTACAGGTGTGGCAGTTTCAAGTTGATCTAAATTTCCAAAGCTACCTTCATAATAAGAATAGGTTAATCCGGAATTAATAGCTACAGCTGTAACTTGATTACTGGCTGCGGATTCATTCCCGGTTACATCCCTGGCCTTAACCACAAAATTATAAACCTGACCTTCTACCAAATTATAAATTATAGCTGATGTACTTTCTGTTACAACAGCTTTTACACCATTTTGATAAATATCATATCGATTTATGCCAACATTATCTGTAGAAGCCTCCCATTGTAAAGTAATTGAATTATTATTTGTGGAAATGGCTTGAAGATTAAGAGGTGCGGTCGGAGCTTGGTTATCAACCTGAGTACGCACACTAACTTCTGTTGAAGTAGGTCCCGCAGCATTATCATTTACCGGACGGATAATATAATAATATTCCGTGTCAGGATTAAGGTCTTCATCTAAATAAGATAATTGATCAACATCAGTGATACCCACCAAAGTATAAGGACCTCCTGTAGATTCACTGCGATAAATTTCAAACCCTGTTTCATTATTAGTAGCATTAGGATTATCACTCCAGTTTAACTGGGCTGTTGTCTTTGAAGGGGCATAGGCTACTAAACCATTAATACCATCAGGGCCATTACTTCCATTAGCATCGACTACTAAAAAAGGATCTGAAAAATTACTTGAACAACCATTAAACTCACTAACAGATGCAATATATTCACCTGGAGTATTCACAACTAAAGTTCTCGATGTTCCGATTACAGAGTTATTACCTACCTTTTTCCATTGGTACGTTTCATATCCTTCAGGTAGCACTAAAGTTATTTCATTACTACCATCAGGAGAAGGAATGACTTTGCTTTCAAAACTATTCAATTGCTGAATAGGTGGGGTAACCGTAGGATCTTTTACCTTTATTTCTACAGGTGCTGGGGACCAATAAGACCATTGATTGCCTCGTTTAACTCTCGCATCATATACACCATATTCAGTTACATTAATTGTGTTTCCTGTAGCTCCAGAGATAACCACACCATCTTTTCGCCATTCATATCCATTAAAACCTGCAGTTAGCCCTATAGTAACATTAACAGCTTCCCCAGGACAAAATTCGCTTTGGCCATACAACACCCATGGATTAACTTTATTGGATCTATTCATAAAAGGGAAAAAATCACTTTCATTATAAGCCCTATTCCAGGTGCCATGACCCACACCATCATATATCGTGTATTTAACATCAGCTCCCAAGCCTAAAAGTGCATTAACTTGAGAGGTAGTTCTTTCAGGAGGAGGGTTATTATCTACACTACCTTGAAAAATCCACATTGGTGTAAACTTCAATGTATTCAAGACATTATTTTGATAAGAACTTGAAGCGCTCATAGGCAGGGCACTTGCTGCGAAAAGAGGATAATTAATAATCATTTCCCATACACCAATACCTCCTGATGACAGACCATGAACAAATACCCTATTGACATCCAAATTAATTTCTTGGGGCATTTTCTGGGTAACAAGTTCATTTATAACACTGTACAGATAATTATTCCACCATCCTCCTGTGTTCTGACCAAAAAGCAAGAAACCATCATATGTTCCATTATTGATAGCATCACGGTGTTTTTGAGCACCATGTATGAGTTGTCTTTCATTGTTAGTAATTTCACCTGCTTCTCCTCTACCATGAAACATTACAACAATAGGATATCCATCTGCCTTATTAGGATCATAGTTTTTGGGAAACATCAACCTAAAAGGCATGCCCTTGAAAATATACGGTTTAAAATCCTCAGTATCCCAATTAACAACCTGAGTTGCAACCCACTTTCCAATTTGCCCAAATGCTGGCTGAGATGGTACGGGATCTCCTTCTTCCCATCTAACTAAAGGATCATCGGGGTCAAGTACCTGAGCAGATAAATCTTTACTTAAAAAGAAAAATGGTAAAATAAAAAGTAATAATAGTAGGCGAAATTTTTTCATTTTTTTCGTATTTAGTGTGTGAACGACTTCCTAGGCATGCTTTCAGAAGATATTGATTAGTATTTATACATTTTCGCGTTGAATCATGGCGGGAACTGTTTTATACATTATTATTAAATCCTTCCAAATCGAAAAATTATTAGAATATTCAATATCTAATGCAACTCTTTCTTTTACAGACATATCATCTTTTCCTCGCTTTGTAATCTGCCAAAGTCCAGTAATTCCTGCAGGTGCCATAAACCTCTCTGCCCATTCATCTCTTGTCAAAGAAGCCGCTTCGTAGATTGGTAAGGGTCGATTACCGACCAAGGACATCTGTCCAAACAATACATTTAATAATTGAGGGAGCTCATCTAGACTTGTTTTCCTTAAAAAAGAACCAACTTTTGTAATTCTCGGATCATTTTTGATTTTAAAAAAGACCTCTGAGTCATTTTTTGAACTATACTGGTTCAGATGGCTAAGCTCTTTAACTTTCTGGTCCGCATTAACCACCATTGTTCTAAATTTATAAAAATTAAATATTTTGTAGAATGTTCCGACCCTTTTAGAAGTATAAAATACAGGGCCTTTAGATTCAAGCTTAATAAGAGCAGCTATTAATAAAAAAAGAGGACTCAATAACAATAAACATAAAGAAGAAGCCAATATATCTACAACTCTTTTTACTTTTAAGTTAATTTGTTTTTCCTGATAATCAACTCTTTTTGGTTCTATATTACCTTGATATTTATATTTCTTAAACCTCAAAATAAAATCTAACCTACTTAGCAAATTGTTTAACCCATTTGTTTTTTGACAGTAAATATCATCTACCCCTTTTATCTGTTGAATTTTATTCATCTCAATAATGGTAGAATCTTCAACACATAAAATAAATGGTAAAATATTGAGACCATCAATAGAAGATATTTTATCTAGAAACCGCTCAATACTTTTCCTTTTAAATCTATAATCACAAAAAATAATTTTGGGAAGGGCTTTCTTCTCATTTAATTTTGAAATCAGCCAGTATTCTGCTCCTTCCAAACTTAAGATATCAATGCACTTACCATAATTAGTGATTTTTTGGGAAAAACCATCGATTTTATTTCCAATATGGAGAAAATAATCATTCCCTTCAGGATAATCGTTTGCTTGTAAATTAAAATCCTTTTCTACAACTTCCTTAACCCCTATATGCCAATTAGAGTCTGAATGATACATTATTAGTTTTTTAATTTGATTAGTTAATTAAGTTTTACTTTTAAAGTAATTTTGTCAATTGCTAATTATTCCTTTAACAACCAGTTTTAGGGAATCAGGATCAAAAGGTTTTTTAATGTATTGATGTATTCCAAGACTGAAACATTCTTTTTCAATAACTTTAGAGTCATAACCAGAAAGAACTATTACCGGTATACCTCGATATAGTCTACTTATTTTTAAGTTTTTTATCAGTTCAACTCCATTTAAAATAGGCATATTAATATCTGTTATTATTAAATCAGGCACATCTCCTTCAGATAATAAAAACATTGCACTAATACCATCTTGAACTGTAACAACATCATAATGTCTACCTAAAATAACTTTTAAAAACTTGCAAATAGCCAGATCATCATCAATTATCAGAATTCTATTCTTCATGACTTAATTCTGATTTTGGATAAATGAGATAAAATTTTATCATTCTCTTTCACTAAATAATTAGTTAAAAATGATGTTCTATTTTTTTAAAAAACAGACAGACAATAGTTAAAATAAGGTGAATCTAGATTGGTGTTATTAGATTAGATTGGATTGGATTGTAGTTAATCTTTTGTTGCGTAAAGTTATTAACATAAAAAATCACAAACAAAAAAGGATGTAATGTTTTGAGTTAATAAATGTGAAAAACAATATTAATCTATAATTACATTTGGTGGATAAATCTAGTAAAAATTTCACAGGAATTACATTTATCTTTATAAAATTATTCAGAAAGCAATTCGAACTTAATTGAAATATCCCCTTTAAATGTCTCTTTAACCACAAAAACTAAGTCTAAAGTGGATTCTGTTAAATTACCAAACACAACTAAATTTTCACTCTCTCCTGGATTTAATATTATTTTATCACCCTCAATCTCCCATGTTCCCTCTTCAGGGAGTTTTAATCCTTCTGCCGCAATTCTACTAAAAATAAATGTACCATTTTCATTGAAAGTAAACTCATAATTACTATAGTCGTTAATTATATCTCTTTTACCTGACACATATACAGTATTTACAATCGACCATTTTCTTGATATAAGAGATACTTTATCCTCTACAACAACTTCCTCCACAGTATTCTTACAGTTAGTAAATAATAATAGTAGAATAATTGTATAATATTTTGACATAATAAATTGCGCTTCTTTACAAGATTATTCTTTTCTTACTTTTCTGGTAATATTTATATCTCGCCCAACGACTTTCAGCAAATAGATCCCCTTTCGTAAATGTGATATATCAAAATCCTGAATCATTTTAGTTTTTTTTACCTCCGTTTCGTAAATGGCCTTTCCATCCAGGCTCAACAATTTTATTACATAGGAATAGTTCAGACCACTTTTAACCTTTATATAAAGGTTATTTAAGATAGGATTAGGATATATAGAAATATCCTGCCCATGATCAGCCAAGTAATCATAAGAAGAAGTAAGTACAACAGTATCAGACAATGCAATGATACAACTATCTTCATTAGTAACAATGGCATAATAAACACCTCCATCAGTTACAGGATACTCGTTTTCCCTAGCCTCTTCTATTGGTTCACCATTTTTATACCATTGATGTAATCCTTCTTTATCAGATAACAGGGTAAATGTTGCAGAAAGATTATCTATTCCGTTTTGAATCAAATTAAAATATATAGGATCACCACAAAATGAAATATTTTTATTATTTGTTAAACTCCAACTTCCATTGCCATCAACTACTCGTATTTGTAATAAATGATCACCCGCCAGAACAGAGTCTAGTTCAATAGCAAAAGAACTGTCAATATCCTTGTCTGAAGGCATGATGTCAATTGATTTTCCTTCTCCAAAACCAGGATCATTATCAAAAAAATATTCTAATTTTTTAAGGCTATTCTCTTTTTCCTCAGTAATTAAAATAGTATTTCTTTGTAAAAAACTCCACATCCCCAAGCTATCCTGTACTCTCACAAACAATACATGTAACCCAGATTGGATATCTTCTATATCAATTGGAATGTTGTATTCAGAAGTAGTATTAAAGGAAACGTTCATGATGTTACCTTTCCCAATTCCAGGATCAGTGTCAAAAAAATATTCTATCTGGGTAATTTGCTTTTCGCCATGAATGATTAGAAAAGAATGAGAACCCGTAAAGCTCCAACTTCCCAGATCGTTTTGTAATCTATAATATAAGGTATGCATTCCTTCTGATAAACCAGAAGAATTTATTAATAAAGATTGATTGATATCTGTGGCTGCAGTTATACTGATTTTTTTCCCATTTCCATAACCAGGATCAGTGTCAAAAAAATATTCTAGTGTATTAATATTCTGTCCATATCCTATACATGACCAACCAATAATTATTATAGCTACCAATAGAAGTCTATTCATTATTGTTGGGCTTTTGCTTTTATTCTAATTTCAAAGCTTCCTTCTTGGGAAGTTACCTGTACCGGAGCAGAAAACTCGTAAATAATGGGCATTTTTGGCAAAAGAGAGGGTACAAAAGGCATATCTCCTCCAAAAATTCCTACATCGGTATCACCAAAACCATTGCCTTCTGCCACAGAACCTGGTATAATTTTATAATATAGAGAAGGACTACCTTCCTCATTTTTGGTCAAAACAGAAGCTTCTGCCACATTTTTTTTATTTTCATTTGCATCAGGAATAGAAGAAGTCTCTGTAAAAGCAATGTTATGGGTAATGATGTTATTTTCTCCAATAATACCTCCGTAAAAAAAATTGTTTCGAACAGTAGAATTTGAACATGTGAGATTCCCTCTAATCACATTTTGAGAAATCTGAGCATTTGAACTTACACTAATATTAGAGACAATGTTATTATTGATGATTAAATCAACCGGACTGTTTTCCTCATCATCAGTTGTAATATTCTCTGCAATATGATTTTGAAGTAACATAAAATTGCTAACGACTTCGGTTGCAGAACTAAAAATAATGCTATTATCTATCCTGCATCTCAATATAGAAATATTACTGTCTGAAATAGTAATATTTCCAGTAGTCTTACTTGAAGGATTATTTTTATAAATGTGTAGACTCATAAGAATGGTTCCTGCTGAACCTTTTCCTAATTCTATACTCTGTACTTTCGCATCGCTAAGGTTTGCTTGTGTTTCAGAATTTAAACTTAAATAGCTTCCAGGTCCAATAATCACCAATTTTTTTGTACACGTAAAAACTCCATAATCAGTATTGGACCCTTCTAAATGAATAGTATCTCCAATATTTGCCTGTGTATGTGCTGCCTGAAGAGAGGTAAAGTCAGCTGGCTTTCCAGGAACATTATTAACTCTCCAAATCTTTGCTTCTAAGAGAAATGGCAGAAGTATACAACATAAAGTAATTAAAATTTTATTATTCATGGTTAAAAAATTAAAAGGATATTCCTCCTTTTTGTATGGTTAATATGTTAAGTACAGTGTCATGCCAAAAAATATTGAATTAAGTAAAATCATTAGCTATCCTTCAGAAAGTACTTATAAAAAAAAGTCAAAAGTCCCTTTAAGGGATTACTATTGTCTGCTTTCAACCGAAAATACAAACCGTTTATCCAGATGAAATTTGATCACATATCCAATCCCTAAACCGACAACAGCCCCAACGTATTTAGCCCAATCATAATCCAATAAAAAATGAAATGCCGCTTCTACACCCCAAAAAATAAACGTTGTGAAAACCCCCATTAAAGTATATAAACTAAAAGTTTTTCCTTCATTTTGTAGGCTATCAGATGTATGTGAAAATACAAACTTTTTATCCAAAATATATTTCAATACTAAACCAGCACCCGTACCAAATAACATCGCCACTTGTAAATAAAAAATACCTTGATAAAAGTGAAAGCTTATAGCCTGGACAAGAATATTTGTAATAGTCGCAATGACAGCAAAAAATATATATTTATATAGCATTCGAAAATGAAAATTTGAACTCTTTTATTATATCAGGTATTATAATTATAGACTTTTCTAGTCGCTCTCTCCCAAACTGCAGATTGATCCTTTTTTAAAAACCTTATCAATCCCAGAAAAACTGAAAAGTTCATAAATAAAAAATAATAAGGTATATAAAGGGCTTTTACTTTAATATTTTTATTAGCCAGATACCAACCTATTAGGGCTAGCGAATAAAAAATAAATTGGAGAATTAATGTCACTTTAAAAAATGAATTAGCATTAAATAAAATAAGATTTAATATCACCAATAACAATAAACAAAACGGAGTAATGGTCCACCTCAATACCCTATGCGATATATATTCAAATGTCAGCCAGGGATGTTTTATAAAATTAAAAAGAGGAATTAATCGAAGAATAGACTGGATTCCTCCTGCGCAAATTCTGATTTTCCTTTTTTGTTCTTCACGCATGGAAGCAGAGGATGTTTCCATTGCAAAGGCCTCTGGTTCATAAATTACCCTATACCCCTTAAGGTTTACCCTTAAAGAAATCATAAAATCATCCAATATAGTATCTTCCTCAAGATCTTCATATAATTCAGTCCTTATTGAAAACAATTCTCCAGCAGCCCCTACAACAGAAAACATTTCGGAATCCAAACGCTTCAATGCTGATTCATATTTCCAATAAATACTTTCACCGGCACCGGCAGCCTGTTCATCGTTTGAAGTAATAATTTTTTTCTCTCCAGCAACTCCTCCTACTCTTGGATCACTATAGTGAGCGGCTATTTTTCGTATTGCTTCCCTATTTAAAAGAGTATTAGCATCACAAAATACTACTATTGATGTTTCAACATATTTCATGCATCTATTCATAGCAACTGTCTTCCCTCTTCTTGCATCCTCATGAAACAACCTTAACCTTTTATGACTTCTGATTTTTGTTGGAGTAGAATCCGTACTTCCATCTGTAACAACAAATATCTCTAATTTTTCTGCTGGATAATCAAGGGTTAAAGTATTTTCAATTTTTTTATCAATGAATTCTTCTTCGTTATATGCTGGAATAATTAAAGTTACTGAAGGTTCAAAATCTGCGTTGAATTGGTTGTTTTTTTTCTTAAAAATTCTCTTAATTTTAATTAAAAAAAACATAACTAACCCGTAACCAATGAATGTATAAAATACTATTCCAAGGCAAATCCAAAAAAGTATAGATAAAATTCCCATTAAGATTATTAATCATTGTAAAAGTTGCACTAATATACTCTTCAATAGTTCAAACTTTGAGGCTTTAATTTAGTAATAATGTATAATTAACTATTGTTCACAGAAGAATTAAAAGAAACAATTAGAATTTAGAAATACTTCATTTGTTTTTCCTACAAGACTCTTCTATCTTATTCCTTTCTCTAATAGCATACAATATGAGTGATGTGAAAAAAGCCAACAATACTAAGCTTTTTTTTCAATCCACCCCATCAATAATCCTTTTAATTTCTGATTTTGAAAGTCCAAGGCTTTGTAAATTACGGGCATGGAAAATTAGCTTTTCTCTGTTAAAAACCACTCTATCCTTTTGGGGGCTTTGGGCTTTTGTTGTAGTAGTTTTGCCCGTATTTTTATGAATATCAGCTACTGATTTAATCACCAGGTTTTTGGCAAGCTTTTCATCTGCTCTTACCTGTTTTCCCAATTGCTCGATCTCGGCCCTTTTCACCTTTTCCTTCCTGGAAAGAATATCATTATAAATTTCAGGATTTGCCGTTTTTATAGCTTCCATGCCATCCGCAAAAAGGCCATCTCGTTTGATGGTTTTATCACTCACATTGTGTTTTTCAGCCAACTGTGAGGACAAATTTACCGAGGGGACAAATTGTCCCCCCGGTCCTCGTTCTGTTTCACCACTTTTTTTCATTCGGTTATATAACCTTCCCCGTAATATTGCAGATTGTTCTGGAGTAAGGTTTCTCCTACCCAACTGATTATTAATCATCCAGTCTTTTACTTCATCTATCGACTCAAATGATTTTTTTTCTACCTTAAAATCAATTTGATTTTTGGAACAAATTTCAAAGCGATTATGTCCATCTACCAGCACAAAATCCATATCTGCTTTCTTCCAAATCACTAAAGGATCCCTACACCCTTCTTCAATGATATTTTTCTCCAGTTGCTGAAATTCTTCAGGCGTTAATGGAAATATATATGGTTTTAATTCTGGTAATATTTTTATATTATCTTTAATGAGGGCATCATCATCCAACTTCGCAGTTTCAGTCATAAACCCTAACACATTCTGTTTCTGAAATTTCTTTTTTGCCATGAGTAGCTGTACTTATATTTTCTGAAAAATCAACTTTTTTGTATCTGGATATAAAGGATAAAATTATTTCTCTACCACTTCCTTAGCAAACTTCATATAATCCTCTGCTCCATGAGAATCCTCTGCATAAGAAAAAATATCCGTACCATTACCTGCCGCTTCTACCAATGAAATATTTCTTCTGATACTGGTTTTAAACACTTTGCTTTTATACAAAGTAGACAATTCTTTCACAATCTCTTTACTGACTACCGTATTATTGGTTTTGGTAAATAATAAGCCTAACAGATTAATATTTTCATTTAAAGAATTCCTCCTAATCCCATCGATATGTTTGGTAATAGTACCTAATCCACTTATAGCCAAGTATTCTGTTTCCACAACTACAACCACCTCATCGGAAGCTAACAAAGCATTATTGGTAAGAATCCCCAAAGAAGGAGGACAGTCCACCAGAATATAATCATAGGGACTTTTTACAAATTTTAGTGCATTTTTTAATTTAAACCAACCATTGACATCAGTCATCAATTGAGATTCTGCAGTGGCTAAAGCAAGCTCTGAAGGAACCAAATGAAAATTAGCCTCAATATCAATTACAGGCATAACCTCATCATTTAACAAGGTATCCACAATAGTTTTATCTACTTGCTGTGCCACTCCGCAATGTTGAGTCAGGTTAGCTTGAGGATCTATATCAATCAATAACACTTTTTTGCCAAGCAAAGCAAGGGCTTTTCCTAGGTTCATGGTAGTAGTAGTTTTACCCACTCCTCCTTTGTGGTTGAGCACCGTAATTACTTTACAAGTTCCTTCATCCTCTTTAAAGCCATATTTTTTTAGCACAGTTAAAAGTGCAGGAAGATGTTTTTCTGGTAAATTTCTATCTCCGGCTAAATAATTTCTAAATGCAGATGGATTAATACCAGCCTCATCTGCCACTGCGGTAGCAGAAATAGCTTTATTTTTCTTAAAAAATAACCTAATAGAATCGCTATTGCTCATATTTTCCTTATTTCATAAAGTAAAATGGACAAATTAAACTGATTAAATTGTATCAATAAAGTTGCAATTATATCAATTTAAATCATTTTTGCATCAAAAAATACACTTTTTATGAACATTTTTTAAAAATCGTTTCAAAAGCATTGCTGAGGGAACAATGATTTCCCGTTTCTATAATGGAACGATCTATACAGGTTGGGATAGGTATTTTATAACATCCTGGAGGTTTTTCGGTATTAATCTTTCAATTTCTGATAAAAATTCTTTTTCAATCTTCCATAAATTCAAGGTTATATTGATTCTTGAATACCTTGATCAGGTAAGATTTGGGGTTGTTTATTTTCTTATCAGAGAGGGCAATTTTCAGGTTATATAAAATTTTCCATATACCAGATTCTATCTTGGCTTCTGTTGCTTTGACTACCAACAAGGCCTGATCATGAGTAAAACCATAAGCTTTAAGACGAGTAACTAATCTGGCCGCTTTTTCTGCTAAATCTTCTTGTACGTCTACATGTTGTTCTGAGTCAGTAATTTCACCTTCGAAATCTATCTTTTCGGATTTTTTTACTTCTTCTGGGTGGTTTAGAAAATCCTGCTTTACCTCCTCTTTACTTGAAATATAAAATCGGATTGATCGAATAGTCCGCCCTTTTTTTACCGTCTCATAGGATATAGTTAAATCAGAATAAGCATTAATTTCATTTTGGGCCTTATCCAATACTTTTTCTCTAAATTTTGGGAAAGTTTTGTAGGTTTTTACTTCGGTGATTCCCAATATCTCTTTTAGATAATCGACATTGACCTCATACACATTATTCCATCCCAAATGTCTCACCAATAATTCGTAAATCCTTACGCTATAGCCTGATTTAAAATGAACCACATTATCATACAAATAGGAGGTGAAATTTCCTCTTAAATTGACAAGGTAAGGCCGCAAATCCTGGTTGAACTTAAAATAAATAGTACTAGAACCTTCCTGCCCTTCTATTTTGGAGTATAAAGCCAATTCCGCCCATTTCCCATCATCATCCTTTATACTAATACTAGTTCTTACCAGCTGAGCTGCTGCATTCCGAACTGTTTCATATTCACGAGTGGTAAGTCTTTTCTTTCCAAAAAAATCCCGCATATCAAATGAAAGCATGGTTCCAAAATCTTCTTTTTTCTTCAGTTCAGTTACTGAAAATAAAAAGAGCTTTTGTTGTAAGGCTGTTAACCCAAGTTTATCTCTGTAGTTAATCAGTTTGTTTGATTTTCGTACAGTACGATTGACCTTAAACTTTATCTCCATTTTTTTAATACATACCCCCAATGTTTACAAAAAGAGGAAAATCTGTTGGTTAGTGACAGTTATTTTTAAAATTTAATCTAAATGTAAACATTGAGGGTATATATTGCAAACGTTTGGGGTATGTATGTAAACCTTTAGGGTACATATTTGTAAACATTAAGGTATATTAACGTAAACATTAAGGGTATGTATTGTAAACGTTTAGGGTACTTATTGCAAACATTAGGGGTATGTTTAACTTTATAAAAAACTGTAAACCAATAAGTTACACCCCCTTAACTATAACTATAACTAATATATAACTACTCTTATAAGGTGATTTTTTTTTATTTTACAGATTTTTATTAGAATAATTATACAATAATTCCTTCAAGAGGTTTAAAAAGGCTTCAATTTCCCATAAAAAGTTGATTTTTAATAAATATATATTCTTGGTGTAAACATTAGGGGTATGTTTAACTATCATTACCTTTGTCTTTGATAATTGTTTGGAATCCAATAAAGCTTTATATATCATGGAACTCATAAAAATATATCAGGGGAATTTGATTAATGCCAGGGAATTATGGGAATTTTTGGAAGTAAAAACCCGATTCAATGACTGGATCATTAGGATGTTTGAGTATGGCTTTGAAGAAAATAAGGATTATTTCACCGTACTCAAAAAAGAGTATCGTCATACTTTAAAGGAATATCACCTGAAAATTGGAACTGCCAAGGAAATTTCCATGATTCAACGATCAGAGAAAGGAAGGCAAGCCAGGAAGTATTTTATTGAGGCAGAAGAAACGCTTATCAAACTCAAGGAAAATAAGCGTTTGGATTATTGGAATAAATTGCAAGATGGCAAAAGCAAATTATTGAATTATCTTCTTGAAAAAGGACATACTGAAGATAATTTTATTCAAATAGACCATGAAGCCCGTAAAGTATTATTCAATGGAGAACCTCTTCCTGATGAAGTTTTACCAGATGTGCTTTTAACTGCCAGAAGTTTTGCTGTAGCCCTATCAAAGGAAGTTTTGGAAGAACAGGAAGAGTCAGATCTTGGTGAAATAGAAAAGACCCACAAAGACAATCACGCTGATGTGAGAAAACTTATAAAGGATAATACCAAAAAACTTCCTGAAGATTATAAACCTGAGGAAGACATTAAGAAGTTAGGACAATAAGGTTTACCTGCCCAAATATCAATATTTAATTTCTTAAATTTTAACAGAGGATGTATCTGAAGCAACCCCCAGTTGGTTACAATTAGGAAGTGGAAGTAGGGGAGGGGAAATTGTAAGCAAGATGGTATCACGCAGCGCATGATAGTGGATATTTGGGTGATGGATAAAATATTATAAATCAGTAATTTATAAAAATAACATGCGGCATATTATGCAGCATATAAATTTTTATTTGCAGCATTTTCCAAAAATAGTTGACTTGAGTGGTCATAAAAGCTATTTTTATACAGCATATTAAGCCAAAATAGCTGCTGCATAGTGGAAAAGATAATAATTTCGGGATAACCCAAACAGGTAAGTAATTACGTAAAAAACAGCAGAAAAAATTAGGAAGAGATTATCTTATTCAACCCAACCACATTTATACAAGATTTGATCAGATATGTATGTTAAAATCCATCAAACGGGCAAATACGATTCCCACTACGATAACAATAGTGGGAGTTGTGGTGCATTGGTGGAATACCTGGAGAAGGAAAATGAGGATAAGGACCTGTGGGAAGAGGAACATTTCTTTGCCCACGATGGGCAGGATTATCGCTCTTTTCAGGTCAGGCATGCCATTGACAGCAATGGAGTAGGGGCGAAGCTGAAAAGCAAGGAGAGCAAGTTTTTTATGCTGACGATTAACCCAAGTGCTGATGAGCTGGCACATATTGGCCATGATAAGGAAAAGTTAAAAGCCTACACCAGAGCGGTGATGGAAGAATATGCCAATAGTTTTGCCCAGACCTATAAAGACGGTACAAAAATACAGGGTAAAGATTTGGTGTATTTTGCCAAAGTAGAGCATGAACGAAGCTATAAAAAGGAAGAGGCAAAATACCGGGAAGTATTTAAACATAACTATCAGGTGAGTGTAGAAATTAATGCCTTGAAAAGGGAGGTTGAAAATTTAAGAGACAGTGGTGGAAATCAGCAAAAAATCAATGCATTGTCCCAGCAGATTCTTAATCAAAACCAGAGTTATATCAAGGATGATTATGGAGAAGTGATTTTACCCGGGAGGAATAAAGGAGGTGCTCAGATGCATGTGCACATCATAGTATCGAGGATGGACAGGAAGAAGGAAGTGCGGTTATCACCATTTTCCAAACCCCGGAATGGAAAAGTAAAACTGAATGGAAAGGAGCATAAAATAGGTTTTGATCGCCATCAGTTTGTGGGGAAGACAGAGGAGATATTCGACAAACAATTCGGGTATGTAAGAGGGTATGAAAACAACTATGCCTACCGACATGCTAAAAAGCACGATGCAGTGAAGTATTTGGATATGGTGATCAATGCTCCGAAATCACCAGAAGGGCTGGCCCGTTACATGTTGGAGAGGGCAATGAGGCAGAATAAAGAAGTGAATAGTTTGATGCATATACCGACCACTGTTGGAGGGGTAAGGCAAAACGTGATGAATAAAGTAATAGATGAAGTGGCGAAATCCATGGCCATATCTCCGGCAGGATTGCCAGTTCAGCTGATTAAGAAAACATTGCAACTGGCTATAAAGCCTATTACCCGTGGGATTCAGTTTGGGTATTGAGTTGTGTAAAATATTTAGGGTGTGAAAAAAATTATTCTACTCTCAAAATCTTTCCTGAAGCAGAGGAGCAATTAAGCTGATTATCTTGTGCACAGATTTGAACCTTATAAAATAGCAATTGAGAAGTCGAAAAATTTTCTTTTAATTCTAAGGGAATAAAAATTGGAGACCTGCTATAAGTCATAGATCCTGTTTGCCTATGAATTTGATATCCAAGGGAGTTATAAAAAAGAATTTCATAATTGATATTGTCGCCAATAAATCCATGATCCAATTTAAAGGTAGTAGAATTGGAAAAAGGATTTGGGAATACTGTTACATTAGGTGCAATGTTTTTTTTAGGTTTTACAACCTCAAATAAAACAGTTTTACTGGTTTCATTTCCAAAGTTATCACTTACAATTATTTTAATATTGTGATATCCTTGTGATAGATTTAATAGGGGAAAGTTTATGTATCCATTTTTGAAATTATCTTTTTCAGTTACGTAATAATCATCAAGGTTATATTTTATATTAAGGCTGTCAGGATCTAAAATGGCTATAATTCCTGATTGATTTTTTTTACCCAGTCTAATTCCAGATTCATCATGAACATCCATTAACAAGGATGTATTTGGTGGTACTTTTCCTCCATCCTCAAAAAATCTGTTATGAATAAACAGATCAATTGCTGGTTGTGTTTTATCAGTGGGCGTGGGGGATAAGGTATCTGAGGTCAAAAAGTTGTCATAAACTCCTTGAGCATCCGTGTTTTCTTCTATTGAATAAGCGTAACATTGTATTTTGCCTTTTTTCAGGCTTATTTGATTATTATCTGAAATCATAAATAAAATTTCAAATTTTCCATTTTTAATGGATGCTTTACCGTTGAATAGGACATTATTTCTGTCAGTAAAACTCATTTTGGTATTTTCTTTTTCATTAGCCAAAGTAGTAATTTCGAGAGGGTCGCCATAGAGCGTCACTTCTAATTCTCCATTAAAATTGTTCTGAAAACTATTTTCCTGATAAATCTCTCCACTGATCTTTATTTCTCTTTTGGTGTATAATGTATCGGGTTCTCTATCTACTTGTTTTTCATTAATTCTGGTTATCTTAATTTCATTTTTTGGAAAAGATAATTGCATTGAAGGGTCGCCTAATAAGGTAAAGTTTCTATTGCTTATAATACCCGAGTTTGCATTTTTGATTTCCTTAATTACATCACCTAATCTTAGGTTTTGTCCATTAGGCTTATTGAATAGGATTTGAAAAAAGTCTTGGTTTAATTCAAAATTGTTATTTGAAAAAACAGATCTGGTATTTGTCATCAGAGCAATAGCCCCTCCATTTGGATTAAGAAGAGCATATTCAGCTCCTGATTTTTGAGTAGGTTGATCATATTTTCCATATTCACATGTTGCCGTAAATATTAGTGGCAAATTATTGTAATTATCCCAGGAGATAACATCTTTTAACCCTAATATTTGTTCAGATGCCCAGTTTTGATTTGAACCATGCCCTGTATAATTGACAATTAACGACCCCTTATGAATCTGTCTGGTAATATGCTCATTTAATTCAGGGGTTACCTCTCCATAAGCTGTCTCCAATTGGGGAAAAGCATCAGTAAATAATTTTGTAGAAACAATTTTGGGATAACTACCATGAACAAATTCGGCTAATCTATCAGCTTGTTTTTGATGTAAATTAAGATCTCCATCATCAGCTATAAAAGTTATGGAGTGACGCCAATTTCCAAAAGTTTTTTCACTGGTACTATAATGAATTAATTTGTCAACAATATCTTGAGCTTCCTTTTTTGTGGCAACTGGTAATCGTCCAATTCCTAATTCAAGAGTATAATTTTCATGATTCGTTTCTGACCACAATCCTTCACTTTCATCTAAAAAACCGTAATAGTCATCTGAAGTGTAACTATAAATAGGGTGTAGGGACTCCCTAGATTGATAAGTAGGTACCAGGTTGGTATTCTTTATAGAGCTATAAGTCTCAATGGTATTTTTATAGTCATAAGATCCATCTCCAAAAAGAAGTAAATATTTAAGTTTCTTTGAGTCTTTGAGATATAGATATCTTACAAAGTTTCTAATTGCTGAGATATCAGGTCGACCGGAAGAAAACTCGTTAAAAATTTGTTCTGTGGTAACTACTAATGCTGATAGTCCATCATTACTTTCTCTGAATTGTGCTAATTTTTTTGCTTCTTGGTAAAAAATAGAATTGGATATAATAAGTAAATCCGGAACGGATAAATTTAAAATATCCTGGTTTGAAATTTTACTAATAAATAATGGGTGAGAAATTTTATGTTGTTCGAAGGCAACAAATTCTTTGAGATTGTAGGAGTCGGTTGTAAATTCTAATCCATCAGCTCCTTCCTTAAATAGTTGATTTATGGGTTTTAATGGATTTGTGATATCCCAAAAAGTTAAGTCATTAGAGGTTTTAATTTTAAAAGTAGAGTAGGGGTTTTCTGTACTTTTTATGGATCTGAAAGAAAACGTTTCTCCTTCGTATATTAATTTTTTTTCAAAATTTATATTGAAAAAATCAAGGTATCCTATTGCTTCCAAAGAATTTTTAACAAACTTGATTACAAGTTTCAACCCATCAAGATTGGGTAAAGCAGCTGATTCTATGGTGAAGTTATCCTGAACTAATGCGCCTCCCAGACTTTTATTAATAGCAGGTATTTCTGTTTTTCCAACATTAGTGTCATTCAATAATAGGTTGAATTCACTATTTGAGGAAGACTTTGCCATCAAGGATATGGACAATTGTATCTGAGATGCCTTGGATATGTTTGTTATAGGGAATTTAAATTCAAAAGAGGGTTTACTCCCAAATTTTTCTCCAAACCATCTCCTTCCAGAATTTAATATATTGTATTCTTCTACCTCATGGAAAATATAGGCATTGTATGTATTTATAATATTGGAGGAGCTTGTGATAAGACTTTTCCTATTATCGATTAAAGAATTTTGGTTGTTGCTAATTTTTATAAAGTAATAATTTGTATCAGCATAAATATTTTGTTCTTTAATAAATTTTTGCTCATCGGATTGGTATGAAACTGTATGAGGGCTTTCTCCATAAAAAAGTAGGTAATTATTGCTAAATTTATTTGCGTTGGGATCAGAAAGGAAAATGGAGCATTCTTTTAATCCACTTAGATTTGCTGCTTGATTGCTTTGATTTAACATTCCGGAAAAGTCTCCAAAAACCTGAATATTTCTGGGATTAACCAAGGCTCCGGATATTCCATGTTTTTTTAAGAAATCATTGTCAATTTTATATATTCCGTTTTTAACAATTCCTACTTTTATTATTTCTCCTTCTTTAAGAATTGATTGACCATAGGATGTGATGTAAGGAAAAATAAGCAGGATTATTAGGCTATGAATATATAAAACATATATTTTTCCCTTTTTTGAAAAATATGTGTTTTTCCAGCAAAATTTTGCCACTAATTTGAAATGTTTTGTTAAACATCATCATGTTTTATAAACCTACCAGAATTATTGATTTTAAAAAATAGTTTGTAAAAAATTAAACCAAACTTTTTGGATTACTTACAAAAACCAAAATAATTCTGATCAAAACCTCGCTGTTTTATAGGTTCATTTTTTTAAAAAGTGGTTCAGGAATAGATTTTATGATAAGCATAATCCATTTCCACATCCATTTTACATAGATAGTGTTTTTTCTTTTTTGAACACCATTATAAATAGCTTTGCCAACTTGTTCGGGTTTTGCTGTTAAAATACCTGGTAGATCAAGTTCTGAAGTCATTTTTGTATAAACAAATCCTGGTTTTACACTTAAAACATGGACTCCTTTACTAGCTGTTCTATTTCTTAAGCCATCTAAGAAAGTTGAGAAACCAGCCTTTGCACTTCCATAAAAAAGTTTACTTTGTCGTCCCCGTTCTCCTGCTACCGAACTAATTCCAACAATTACACCATTACCTTTTTCTTCAAAGTCTTTAGCAATAATATTAAGGATTGATGCTGCCCCAGTGAAGTTTACATTGATCATTTTTTCTGCTTCTTCCCAGTTATCTCCGGCAATTTCCTCTTCTACCATGTATCCAAATACACATATCACAACATCAGGTTTTTTGGGGAGCCCTGAATAAAATGGTTTGTGGGATTTAAAATCGCTGGCATCAAATTTAAAAACATCTGTATTGACACCGAATCGTACATTTAAATCTGTTTTTAAGGGTAACAAATTTTCTATATTTCTGCCGGCAAGTTGAATGTCATGTTTTTCAGCTGCAAATTTTCGAGCTGTAGCCACTGCTATATCAGAAGTAGCACCCAGAATTAATATATTAGACATGAAAATTTTAGTTTATTAGAGATTAGATTACTTTATTCAAGTATTCTTTACATTAAGATAATTTTGGAGATATAAGTCTTTTAGATTGTAGAGATGAATATTTAAATTCTGGATTATATTTATTCACAATGGATAAAAACTGGTTAATATTTGGATAGGAATTCCAAAATACTTCTGAATTCATTCTGGCATCCTTTGTAAGATAAATTCTACCACCGTAGTTAAGGACAACTTTATCTAATTCATTTAAAAATTCAAATAATCCTTTTTTTATTGGAAAATCCAAAGCCAGGGTAAAACCTTCCATTGGGAATGATATTAAACTTTCTTGTTTTCCAAATAGCTTCAGGACTGCTAAAAATGAACCCATACCCTTTTTACTAATTCTGGTTAAAATATCAATTAGTCCTTTATGACTATTTTCAAGAGGTAATACAAATTGGTATTGTACAAACCCATTTTTTCCATACATTCTATTCCAATTTAATATGGAATCTAGAGGATAGAAAAAAGGCTCGTAAGGGATAATATTTT
Source organism: Flexithrix dorotheae DSM 6795 (assembly GCF_000379765.1). GTDB lineage: Bacteria > Bacteroidota > Bacteroidia > Cytophagales > Flammeovirgaceae > Flexithrix > Flexithrix dorotheae. The sequence continues at coordinate 15,540 of NZ_KB903459.1, read as the reverse complement.
CAATCGTTCTTTTAGTATTCTTATGATAATAAAGAAAATTAAAGGACTTAATAGAAAAGGTATTTAGAATAAATCCAGGAAAGTTAAAAGGGATTGAAAGCTTCATTTTGGAGGGTAGAATTAAGGGATCTTTTTTTTTGATTTCAGATTTTTTAGCATGTTCTCCTACCATTAAAATACTACGCCCAAAATTTCTACCTTTTTTCAAACAATCTATCCAAGCCATTGAGTAGGTAGCCTCTTTATGTTCCTGGAATAAGTTAATGATTTCTTCTAAATTATTTGCTTTAATTTGCTTCTGTGAAATATAGGCAGTTTCAATTTGTTTGAGTTTAAATTTTACAGAAATAATTAAACCTGTCAAACCCATACCACCACATGTGGCCTCAAAAAGTTCTTTATTTGAGTTGGGGCCACAAATAACTATTTCTCCATTGGAAAGTAATATTTTTATATGAATCACATGGTTAGAAAAACTACCTTCTACATGGTGGTTTTTGCCATGTACATCTGAAGCCACTGCTCCACCTACGGTAACAAACTTTGTCCCAGGGGTAACGGGGAGAAACCATCCAGAAGGAACACTGAAATCTAATATATCAGCAAGGCTTACCCCACTTTCACATTCTATTTCACCTGTTTCTTTACTAAAGGATAAAACTTTATCAAATTTAAGTGTAGAAATTATGTTGTCTCCCAATGAAGCATCACCGTAACACCGTCCTAAGCCTCTTGCAATTATGTTTCCTTTAATGTGATTTATCTCAGATAATTCATTTTGAAAAGAAAACTGTTTTTCCTCAACATGAATTACTGGATAATTTCCCCAATTCGTAACCTTTTTTTTCATTCTCCAAAAATTTTAATACCTGGATAATATATTATGAAATAAAAGCTGGAAATCCATAATAAAAGACTAAACTGAATGAATTTATCCTTATAAAGGATACTTGTGGGTGACCCAGTGTCATTTTCTACAAAAGTAATTTGTAAGTATCTTAAAATACCTGAAATAACAAAAAGGCTGGTGTAATATACTCTATGAGTTCCCCATTGTTCTATAATTTCGTTTGATAATGCATATAATAAATAACTTACAATAGTAATTGCTGATAACATAGCCAAAGTTACATTCATAAACTCAAGATTATATCCTTTGACCACTTTCCGCATTGTAGTTCCCGAATTTATTTTTAATAACACATCATCTCTTCGTTTTGCAAATGCCATTATCAGTGCTAAAAGAAAAATCATTAAGGTTAACCATTCTGAAACATAAATGTCACTTAAGGCACCTCCACTTTTTACCCTTAAAACAAAGCCTATTGATACAATAATTACATCTAAAATTGAAATATTCTTTAGGCCAAACGAATAACCTAAATTTAGAATGAAATAAATCATTAAAATCACTAAAAACTTAGTTTGTAAGAAAAATGCAACTCCAAATCCGGTTATTAAACAAAGAAATAATACTATAATAGCCTGGCTTTTTGAAACAGTACCTGCAGCTAGTGGTCGCTTTGATTTTTTTGGATGTTTCTTATCTGCTTCAATATCCCTATAATCATTAAGAATATAAACACAGCTCGCAATTAAACTAAAACAGAGAAACCCGATAAGGGTTGTGATTATTTTTGAGAGTTCTAAAATTTCTCCTGCAAAAAATAGGGGAATAAATAGAAAAGAATTTTTTACCCATTGTTTAGGGCGTAAAAGGTTTATGATTTCCACAAAAAATAGCTTTAGATATTTATTTGGGCCGAATATATAATTTTATCTTTTTAAGATGAAAAGCCTAATATTAAAATTAACTAATATTTAAATTTTGATATTTGCTATTGTTTTATTTATAAGTTGATTTTTAAAAAGTGGTTTTTTGATTTGTGGGATGTTATTGTTGGCTGGATAAACCATTAATACATGTAAGAAAAAAAATAAAATGTTAACAATAAATAATAAATGGATGCCTTTATTTGTGAGTTAAAATTGTTTACTGTTATTTTACGCGGGGTTTACAAGAGACCTTAATAATAATAAGGAATTAATCCTTAATCCATTTCCAATCATAATCATACCTATTACTTTTAATCTATAGCTAAGTTTCCTACTGCTAATATGGAAAGTATTTTGAGCAAGGGAACAAGCAGAAATTAATTAAATATTCATATATAAATAGTCATTCTATTTAGTTGCTCTAATATTTATGCAAAAACAAGTAAGACTTAATTCTAGGCTTCATAGTATGGATGCTTTAAGGGCTATAACTATGTTTTTGGGAGTTGTACTACATGCTGCAATGTCTTATCAATTACACCCCAGAAGTGGGTGGCCTCAAGATAGTCATTCAGCTAACATAGTGTATGATTTTGTATATCAATGGATACATTCTTTTAGGATGCCATTATTTTTTTTAATCGCAGGTTTTTTTACACGTTTTCTTTACTTAAAAATTGGGCATGCATCCTTTTTAAAACATCGTATAAAAAGGATATTAATTCCTTTTTTGGTTGGTTTAGTTTTAATTGTTCCAATAACAGCTTTCCCATTTCATTTCTATAATTATTTTATTTCAAATGAGGAATCCTTTAAAACGTCCATCAGTTTGGCTGTTCAAGCTTCAGTCAGGTGGAATGGTGTAATTCATTTATGGTTTTTATACTACCTTATAATTTTTTATAGCATTTTTTTAGGTATTAAATGGCTATTGGAAAAAACAAAATTTAAGGCCCTAAATAATAACTTCACTTTTTTACCCACTACTATTAATATAATAGTATTATCTGTGCTCCTTTTTGTGATTCAATTTCTCTTTTTAGATGTAAAAGTAGAACCTTGGACAGGTATTAAAATTAAGTGGAGTTTGATATTGTATTATGGTCTGTTCTATTTTGTTGGGTATGCCATGCAAAGGAATATAAACTCATTGCAAGTGTGTAATTTTGTTTATAAGTACTATCTGATAATAGGCACCTGTTTAAGTATCGTAAATTTTTACCTAATCTATACCAATACCTATGATATAGCATTTTTTGGTTTTTTTAATATTACCGTATTAAAGGCATTCACTGCTATACAAACTAATTTGCTCCTGTTTGGTATGTTAGGTTTTTTTATGACAGCTTTTGAAAAGGAACAAAAACTCCTGAGATATTTTTCCGATGCATCTTATTGGGTTTACCTGATTCACCTGCCAATTGTTGTAGGATTGCAAGTGTTATTTTTAGAAGTGAATTACTTTGATCACTTTAAGTTCGGCATAATCTTACTCCTGACAACTATCATCACCTTAGTCACATACCACGCTTTTGTTAGATATTCAATTATTGGGATATATCTTCATGGAGAGCGCCAAAAGGAGGTATTAATACAATCTATTAAATTTTAAATTTTTCATATTAACTAACATGAAAAAAACTTTCATTTACTTACTAGTAGCAATTGCATTTTTCCTAAGCTCCAATATGGTCTTGAGTCAAGTTCTTGATCCTAATGATCCTATTGTAGAGTATGATGAAGTAAACCCTCCAGCCCAACCCCCCTATGGGCAAATAGGTAAGTGGGTGATTACGCCTGGGGTAAATTGGAACTCAGATCAGTGGAAGTCATATATCTACAAAGGTGTGCCTTTCAGATTGAGGTTTCCAAATAATTACGACCCGTCAAGAGCAGAAGAATATCCTATGATATTTATCTTGCATGGCTATGGTTTTAAGGATGGTACGATATATCTAAATGACCGCCACCTGAATAATGCAGGTGCAGATGCATTTGAAAAAGCTATAAATAATGGTAAGTATGATGGGTTTGTTATTGCTCCACAAGCAATTTCCAAATTCTCTTTACCTATATTTCAGGCATTATCAGAGCTTGTAACTAAATTTGATAATGAACTTCACCTGGATATCAATAGAGTTTCGCTCAATGGAAGGTCTGGTGGGGCAGTTTCTGTGTGGGATTTTATTGCAGAACATCCAAAACTTTTTTCTTCTGCTTTGCCCATCAGTGGGATATCTCCAGGGTCAGCCAGTAAAATAGGAGATTATAAGTTTACCCCTATCTGGGTGTTCCAAGGGGAGAAAGACAAGGGACCTTATCCCTACCAAACGGAGGCGCTTGTATCACAAGTTGAAGCTGCAGGAGGGGACATTACCTACAAGCTTTATTTAGGAAAAGGGCATGGTATTATGTCAACTGTTTATGCCGAAAATGATTTCTTTCCATATATGCTTGAGTCAAACAAAGTAAACCCATGGGTGTTGTATGGCCAACATGAGTTTTGTCCAGGAGATCCTGTGGATATTACGGTGGGAGTAACTCCAGGTTTTGATGGTTATGAATGGAGAAAAGATGGCGTGTTATTAACAGGTGAAACGGAAAATACTATTCAAGTTACTGAGTATGGTGTATACGATGTCCGTATAAAAAGAGGGAATGAATGGTCGTATTGGTCACCAAAACCAATGGTTGTAGGAGAGAAGGCTACTACAGTGACTCCTCCTATTACTGTGAGAGAAGGAATGAGTAATGTACTGCCATCAGCTGATGGCAGTACAAGTGTAACCCTCGAATTGCCAGAAGGGTATGAGTCTTACGAATGGCAAAAAGTAGGTAATGGAACTGTACTCGGTACATCAAGTACACTTGTAGTTTCCGAGCCAGGTGAATATATAGCCCGGGTTACAGAAAAGTTTGGATGTTCCAGTAATTTTTCTACTCCGTTTAAAGTAGTAGACGCCTCGGGAACTGGTGCTCCAGATGAACTGAATGGTTTGGTGGCATATGCTATCTCCAAAACAGAGATTCAGCTAAATTGGAGCGATAATCCAAATGCAACTTATAATGAAACAGGATTTGAAATATACAGAAGCTTAGAGGCAGGAACTGGCTATACACTTGTTCATGTGACAGGTGCTGATGAGTTGTCGTTCCTAGATACAGAGTTGTCACCTAATACGGAATATTTTTATATTCTAAGACCAATTAATGAAGAGGGGGCTGCTCCTGTTTCTGTGGAAGTGTCTACTCAAACACAAGTCGATAGTGAAGATCCTACTGCTCCAAGAGACCTTTATGCTGAGTCTGTAAGCTCAACACAAGTTACTTTGAAATGGAAAGCATCTAGTGATAATGTAGGGGTATACAAATATGATGTATATCAGAATGGACAAAAAGCCTTGGTAGTTGATGATACAGAGGTTACAGTTTACAACTTAATTGCTGGGAAAGCATATAACTTTTCGGTGGTGGCACGTGATGTAACAGGAAATGAGTCTGCTCAGAGTAATCAGGTAGTGATTGCTGCATTAGACCCATATTTAAACTATAAATATTATGAAGGCACCTGGAGTGTTCTTCCTGATTTTAATACGCTTACTCCGGTAAAAACAGGTACGACTGCTAATGTGGATCTGGGTTTAAGGGATATAAATTCTTATTACGCTTTTATGTGGGAAGGCTTTATCAATATTCCAGTAGCAGGTACTTACACATTTGAAACGCGCTCAGATGATGGAAGTAAATTATATATAGGCAACTATGATGAGGCAAATCTTGTGGTCAATAATGATGGGACACATAGCTCTAGATACCGGGAAGGGACATATAATTTTACCTCACCGGGCGATTATCCAATCGTGATGACTTATTTCCAAGGAGGAGGAAGCGGTAGAAGAATGGAAGTTTATTGGAAAAATACGGCACATGGAGTAACATCAAGGCAACTGATTCCCGATAATGCTTTCCGGGCAGGCTTTGATTTTCCTGATGATCCTCCTGCAACTCCTACTGAAATTGGAGCTACAGCTGTTTCATATGATCAAATAGACCTTACTTGGCTGGATAATAGTGATAACGAAACTGGTTTCCAAATATACAGATCTACATCCCTGGAGGGTAGTTATTATTCTGCTGGTACTGTTGAAGCAGATGCTACAAGTTTCAATGATAGTGGGCTGGATGCTTCTACTACCTACTACTATAAAGTTCAATCTTTAAACGATTATGGAGTATCAGCGTTTCAGCCATTTTTACCAAGTGCTAAAATGCAATTGAGATTTGAAAATGATTTTTCAAATGATACCGATAATGGGCTGAATGCTATGCCAGCAGGAAATCCTGTATTTAATACTAATGATGTTAAAGAAGGCATAGCGTCTTTGACTTTTGATGGTTCAGATGATTGGTTTTCATTAGGCAGTGGTTCTGGTGAGTTTCACGATGAGTTTACTGAAAGAACTGTAGCTTTTTGGATGAAACCAGCTTCCATTACAGGAAAGAAAGTTATCTATGATGAGGGTGGAACTACCAATGGTTTTGCTATTCGTTTAGAAAATAGTCAAATAGAACTTGCGGTAAGAGATGGTAGCAATCAAAAAACAATAGGTTCTACAGTGGCTTTAGATACTTGGGTACATGTGGCTGCAGTTTTTAGCAATGGTAGGTTAAGCTTGTATTTAGATGGTGAGGAAAAAGCTGTTGATCCGAATACTGGTTATTCAGATGTGAGTGCACATAGCAATGAGGCGGGTCTGGGTGCTACAAATGGTTCCTCTAATGCTTTTGGGGATAATGGGAGCTTTTACCAGGGTTTAATGGATGATTTAAGGGTTTACAGGAAAGCATTAAGTATAGAAGAAATTCAGAAATTAGCATCTGGAGAAAACGAAGTAAAACCATATGCTACAACATTGTTACTTCCTCCAGCACCAATGAACCCTGCTAATTTTACTGCAACAGCAATCTCTTCTACTGCAATTTCCTTGACCTGGGGAGATTTGAGTGATAACGAAACAGGTTTTGAAATTTATCGATCTGTTGGCAATAGTAATAATTACATTCTGCAGGAAACACTGGATGCGAATACTACATCTTATAATGAAGAAGGACTTTTTGCTAATGTAACATACTTCTATAAAGTTGTTGCGTTCAACGTGGGAGGAAGTTCTGATCCTCAGGAAGCCTCTATCAAGACACTTAATAACGAACCAATACTTTCGGATATAGGCAACCAAACCATGAGGCATAGTACCGAATTGTTTGTAAACCTTTTTGGAGAAGATGAAGATGGTGATAATCTTACTTATTCTGTAAATGGACTACCTTCTTTTGGTGAACTAACAGATTATGGGGATGGTTCTGCTTTATTACTATTTAGTCCTGTTGCTGCAGATAATGGTAATTACCCAAATATTGAAGTCGTTCTTTCTGATGGATTTGGAGGAGTAAAAAGTGAAATATTCTCTTTAGAGGTTGGTGATAATTATGTGCCTGAAATAACTCCATTATCTAACATATCTATTTCTGAAAATGATTCTATCGAAATACATCTTTCTGCTACAGATCAAAATGGGGTATCGGATCTTGTCTGGACGGTAACAGGATTACCTTCTTTTGGTATTATGAATTCTGATATAAATACGGGAACAGCAATACTCTCTTTTGCTCCAGGGCTTTCAGATGTGGGTTCATACCCTATTCAAGTAAGTGTTACAGATCCTGATGGGGCTGTTGATACAGAAACATTTACTTTAGTGGTAGAAGATATAACAGTTGGCCTCGAAATATATGTGAACTTAAACGGACCATCATATGATGAAAGTACTCCCTGGAATAATACACACGGAGATCCTTCAAATGGTTCTACATTCGGACCATTTATAGATGCTAGTGGAGGTACTACAACTGTAGAAATGCGAACTTCGGACTTTGGGGTCAATACACTAGGTTCAACTTCAACTAGTGGAATATATCCTTCAAATGTGATGCAGACATCCTACTGGTCTAGTCGAACATCCGAGAGTTTTACACTGACGGGATTGCCTACAAATTATGAATATGAACTAATCTTCTTTGGCAGTCGCGATGAAGGAGGGCTAACAAATAGAACAACGGATTATACAGTTAATGGCCAGACAGTATCTCTAAATGCTTCAAAGAACAGTACAGAGACTGTTTCACTTTCTGGTCTAACGGCAGATGCGTCTGGAGAGATTACTGTTACGGTATCTAAAGGTTATGGATCGGCTTATAGTTATCTCAATGCTCTAATTGTGAAAGGGTCATTAGATGATGGTACTTTACCAGCTGCTCCTAAAGACCTTTCAGCAGCGCTTGCTGCAGGTCCTTCCATAGCATTATCTTGGCTTGATGTAGCTTATAATGAGCAAGGATATGAGGTATGGCGTTCTACAGTAGAGAATGGCACTTATGAGTTGCTGAACCCTGGTGCTACTGCAGCAGATGTGTCCGCTTATGTCGATGGTACTGTATCAGGTAGTACAACCTATTTTTATAAGGTGAGAAGTGTGAATCAGTACGGGGAGTCTGAGTTTAGTGGAACTGTTTCCGTAGAAACACCAAATGCTCCTCCTTTAATATCTCCTATTGGAATCGTAGGTGTGAAGAGTGGAGAAATACTCCAGTTATCTGTCAGCGCCACTGATTCAGACCCAGGAGATATAGTAACGTTATCTACTGAGGGACTACCTGGATTTGCGACATTTGAAGATCAAGGTTCCGGTAACGGAATGTTTACTCTTTCTCCTCAAGTTGGAGATGAAGGAAATTATATTATTAGCCTTACTGCAGTAGACGAAAATGGAGGAAGTGCTCACCAAAATATTGAAATCGTTGTAGTAGAGGCTGGTATTGCTACAACCTATATTAATTTCACAAAAGATAGTCCTGAAGGGTTTCCTTGGAATAATACACAAGCTATTCCAAATGCCAATTTATCCATTTCTAATTTATTGGATGACTCCGGAAGTGATACAGGTGTAGGTCTTACCCTCCTAGATGGATGGACTGGATATGATGACATTGCAGGTATGGGTACTGGTGATGAATCTGGTATTTATCCTGATAATGTAATGAAATCTTATTATTGGGATAATTCAACAAATATCAAGCGCATAAAAATGTCAGGGCTTTCCAATACACATAAGTACAATTTTATCTTCTTTGCCAGTAGAAATGGGGGAGGAGATAGAACGACCAATTATTCAATAGGTGGAGAGACAGTGTCCCTTAATGCAGCATATAACAGCGCAAACACAGTACAAATTAATGGGATTTCTCCTGATAGTGTAGGCGAGGTTTTGATCAATGTTCAGAAAGCTTCTACTGCAAGTTATGGCTATATCAATGCCTTGATTATACAAGCATATGAGGATGATGGATTGCCTTTTATGCCTTCAGACCTTATCGCAAAAACACTGTCAAAGTCAGCTTTAGAGCTTAATTGGGAAGATAATTCAGATAATGAAACTGGCTTTGAAATTTGGAAGTCAAATACGTTGAATGGTAATTATAATATGGTGGCCACGGTAGGAGTTGATGTTACTTCATTTACTGACTCATTACTAGAAACCGGATCTGCTCACTATTATAAAGTAAGAGCGATCAATGCTATTGGAGAATCTGATTTTAGCAATATTTCTGAAGGTAGAACCTTAGTATTTGCTGTATATATGAATTTCAACGAAACAGATCCAGCAGCAGAACCTTGGAATAATACCAGTGCATTTCCATTAGTAGGGGATTATTATGCTGATTTAAAAAATGATGAAGGAAATCCAACAGGAATTAACCTGGAAGTTACCAGTAATTTTGATGGAGTTAATCCTTATGGCATGATCACTGGAGATGATTCGGGAATTGTTCCTGATAATGTAATGAGAAGTTCCTATTGGTTAGATTATGGCAATACTGGCCAACTGACACTTTCTGGACTGAGTAGTTTTTTTGAATATAATCTTGTGTTTTTTGGCAGTAGAAATGGAGGAGGTGATAGAACAACGGTTTATACGGTAGGAACTGAATCTGTTTCATTAAATGCATCCTATAATACTCAAAACACAGCCGTATTAAATGGAATTTCTCCAAACGGAAATGGAGAAATTACTATAGATATAGATTTAGGCCCAAATGCTTCTTTTGCATATATTAATGGTTTAGTTATACAGGCCGTAGAAAAAAATGCAGGGAATTTAAGAAAGTCCTCTCAATCGTTGAGTGAAGATAATGGAATCAATAATATCACTGATATAGTTGATATTTATCCTAATCCTTTTCTGAATACTTTGAACCTGGATTTCGAAATAGTAACTGATGAAATGGTTGATATTACTTTAAGAGATTTGAGTGGAAGAACTATTTATTCTAGAAAGGGAATGCAAATTAATGCTGGAAAAAGTACCATGTTATTAGATTTTTCAAATGAAGTAGTTTCATTTAGCAGCGGATTATATTTATTAGAGGTAAATGGAGTTACGGTAGGAAAAAATATCTTTAAGGTAATCAAAAGATAAAAAACAGGTAACTCTTACAACTATCCTAATTTCTATTTTTAAAAATAGAAATTAGGATAGTTTTGGTTTTGTTGTGTATTTGCTATAGTAAAGTGTATCAAAAAAAAGGTTGTTCATTGAACAGTTGTTGCTTTGCAATATTTAACCATAGTACATATTTAAAAATGTATTAATAAAACCATTTGGTTATTTTGATACTTCTTGAGTATTTTTATTGCATGAAAGGAGTAATCTTTGTAAGAGTATCTAAAAAAGAACAAGATTTTGAAAGACAACTTCAGGATTTGCGTACCATTGCAAAATCTATGAAGATAAATATAATAAAAGAGATTACTGAAAAAATTGGAGGAAGTACTTCGAATAAAAAAAGAGAGGGTATTCAGGAATTATTGTTTTTGGCTCAAACCGGCCAAATTGAAAAAGTTTTAGTACAAGAAGTTTCAAGGTTGGGGAGGTCTACAGTAGAAGTATTAAAAATAGTCGAAGAATTGACTAAATACGAAGTGAGCATTTATGTGCAAAACTTTGGAATAGAAACCTTAAAAGATGGGAAAAAAAATCCAGTTGCTCAGTTTCTTTTCACCATATTAGCTGAATTTTCCAGATTAGAAAAAGAAACATTGAGGGAAAGAATTTTATCTGGATTAGCAGAAGCAAGACGTAAGGGAGTAAAAATTGGAAGACCGAAGGATAGCCGTAAAGTAGATATAGATTATTTAAAAGGTTATCCTAAGGTGGTAAAGTGTCTTAAAGGAGGATTTAGTTTGAGACAAACTGCTAAATTAAGTGAGGTTTCTGTTAATACGGTTAGGCGTGTTAAATTAGCTTTGGAAAACAAAATTTAAATGTACTTAAGTTTTGTTTATTTTTTTAACTGAAAATAGTGGATTATTCTATAAAATGATCTTATCCAAGATACGCTCTAACTAAAATTTCTTCTTTATAAGCAATCATTCATTAATACGCTGAACTGCGAAGTTGTTTTGAGATGGTTTTCTAATATTATGTTTTAAATAATTTTTTAAAATAAATAAGATGAATTAGTTACATGATCCTTTTATGAAGGAAACTTAACTTTAAATCTGAAAAATATTAAAACTATAAATTTCACTATTTGCCTGACTTTTTATGAAAGTTTTTGTATATCTTCTATTTTTTCTGGTAAACTTAATTGTACTTGTAAGTCCGATTATAGCTCCTAAAGATTTTTGGTTTGCTGGGGTGATTGTCCAATTGATTCCCCTTTTTTTTGTTATCAATTCTTTCTTGGTTTTAATTTTTTTGATAAAAGGTAAAAAAAGAATTTTATTCCCCTTTTTATTTGTTATCCCTTCCTTCATTTTTTTCTTTGGTGCTACATATCAATTTCCATCTAATAATATTCCTGAAATACAGAATACTACTAGTATAGTTAGTTACAATACCAGTTTTTTTAATAAGAAAACTACTTTTTCTGAAGAATACTATGATCCTCTATCAAATACTGATGCAATAGAGATAAATGATTGGTTGAAAAGTAATAATGCAGATATTATCTGTTTGCAAGAATTCTTTGATGATGTAAACTCTAGTATTCTTAATAATGTAGCTTCTATATCGGAGGCTGGAGGCTACTACCATAATTTTGTTTATAAACAAAAACATGATAATGGTATTAGAGAAGGTTTGATAATTTTTTCAAAATACCCCATTATAGAAAAAGGAACAGTCTTTTTAAGTGAAAACCATTATAATGGGGCAATTTATGCCGATTTGAAAATTAATTCCGACACAGTAAGAATAATAAATGCCCATTTGGAATCCATGAGACTAGGATCTAAAGCCAATTATTTAACGGGACTTATTAAAGCATATAAGAGAGGAGTTGTAAAACATAACCTTCAATTGGAGCAGCTATTATCCTTTATAAAAAACACACCTTATAAAATGATTTTATGTGGAGATTTAAATGAGACACCTTATAGCTTTGTTTATAATAAGTTGGGAAATGATTTATATAATGCATTTGAAAATGGAGGAAGTGGTTTTGGGTTTTCTTATAACAGTAGCATTTTACCTTTTTTGAGAATTGACAATCAATTTTATGATACAAGGATAAAGCTTATTAGATTTGATACAAAAATGGATTGTAAAGCTTCCAAACATTTTCCTATTATTGGAATATACGCCTTATAACTATAGTATGAGAATTATCATCAGTTTTATTTTTGTTTTTATTGTATGTACAATGGCTAAAGCGCAAAATATAAGTGGTGAAAATATGAGGTTTTATTCTAATAAATTTTTTGGCTTAAACGGAGGGTACAAAATCTCAAATACCTTTGGTGATGTTTTACTTAAAGAAGATGTAATTAAGGAAAACTATCATTCAGTATATGCTTTTTATATAGGAGTAGAAGGTGTTTTTGATATCAATAATTTACTGGGTATAAAAGGGGGCGTGGTTTGGGGGCCGCAGGGATTAGAGACAAATACTATTTTTGAAGATATAACCTTAAAAAAAAAAATTATTCGAAATTATATTGAGCTACCTATAACGCTTAATTTAAAATTATCCAAATCAACGACTTTTTTAAGGTCTAACCTATTTGCTGGACCTCAAGTTGGTTTTTTAATCAATGCAGATGAAGATATTTTAGAAATAGATAATCAAACAAATATTTCTCAGGTAATAATTGAAAAACAAGATGTTACGCATAAATTTAATAAAGTTGATTTTGGTTTTACATTAGGGTCATCATTTGACCTTAATTTAACTTATCGATTAGTTTTAAGTTTTAACTTGAGAGGTTACTTAGGGCTTTCAAATATTAATAATATTGAGAAAGAAAATATAAACTTTATCAACACAAAAAATTTGGGTCTATTTATCGGAACCAGTTTGTTATTTGGTAATTAAAATTCGCTTATATATAATTTTACTAAAATATCATCAACTGAATAACCTTCGATGTTATCATTTTCCATTTTCTCTGTAAGAACTGATTCTGAATCAATTCCTAAGTATTCTAAATATTGAGAAATAACAAATACCCTCCTGCTTACTAAGTTGTTAGTGTTGTTTTCGTTGGATTTGTATAATAATCCTATTTTCAACTCTGGTTTAGATTTTATTTTATTTACAATAAACCAGAGGAGTTCTTTTTCATCTGAGTTTAAAAGAATTGATTCAGGAGCAAAAGAAATCACACATTTACTTTGGGGTAAATTTAGTATTTGTTCTATTTCATTCTCTTTTAGAAATAAAAAATTATTTTTTGTTTTTAAATTGTTGTTATGAGTATTAGGCAAGCTTAATTTTAAAATACTTGTCAGATTATATTCGTTTTTTTTGACAATAAAACCAATACTATCACTCACAATGCTAAAATATAATTCATCATTTTTTGTATTTATACTGTTTCCTATATTTTTTGGTAGTTGCCAAACTTTCCACGAATTATGAAGGTTTTTTGAATAAAGCACATCAAATTCTCCATATCCCTTATGACCATTACTTGAAAAATAAAGGGTGTTATTTTTTTCATCCAAAAAAGGAGTGACTTCATCATTCTTTGTATTTATAGTTGGTCCTAAATTCATTAAATCAGACCACTCATCTGTATTTTTTTTTGTAGATAAATAAAGATCATATGATTCATTACCCTCTTTCTTGTTCCACATACTGATAATGATTAAATCACAAGCTTTATTCATGAAAAAACTATGAATATTGTTTGCTTTCACACCATTAAACTTAAGCTCTTTAGGCATACTCCAAAGGTTAGATATTTTTTCTGAGAAAAATAAACCTTTGAATTTACTTGGTTTTGAATACTTTGAATTAGGCTTTTTACCATTCACGAAGTAAATAATATCTTTTGAGGAATTTATTCCGATAATATTATTTGATAAGTTTTTTTTGTAGTGATCATTGTTATTGTTTTTAATGTTGTCTAAGTCAAACCAATGTTTTTCTTTTGATAAGATTCCTCCATAATAACCACTGCCAAACTTTAAATTTCTAACAAAGAAAAACTTACTATCATTATTGGATATAATAGGTTCTCCAGAGAAAAATTCACTATTGTTATTTGTTGATTTAGGGTCTTGTGAGTATGAATTAGTATAACTGACAAGTTTTAATAATAAAATAAATAGGTAAAAATAAATTTTAGCCATTTTGTTAGTTAACAATGATATACTTTTACAATTTTGGAAAAATACTAATAATTACATTAAAATGAATGGTATTTAATTAAATCATATTGCGTATAAAATTTTTATATACTGCAAGGTGGTTATAAAAAAATCTCCTCAACAAACTTTTTAAAGTTAGCTGAGCTTATTCTTAATCAGGAGCTTTAGTTTAAGTTTTTATGATTTTTTTTGAGATGATATTACTTCCGGCATTGATTTTTAAGAAATATAACCCTTTTCTTAATGAAGATAGGTCTAGAGTTTTCTTTATAAACAGGTTTTGTTTATTTACTGCTAATTCCTTTACATTTTTACCCTGTATATCTATTATTGAAATATAAACTTTTCCAAAAAAATTATTATCCAATTCAAAGGAGATTTGCTCTGTAAAAGGATTGGGATAAGTCACTAGCAGTGTTCTATTTTTATCTTTTTGTAGGTCTCCTGTAGGCAACATTTCTTCCCCTTTTCCTGAAAGAGTGATCATCTTTTCGAAAGGGTTTGCATCTGAAAAAATAATTAAATTTCTAAAACAGGAAAGACTGTCTTGAGGTTTAAAAAATACTTTTATTACTTTAGATTGATTGGCTTCAATTATTCCTGCATTCCAGTTCGTATAAAAAGGAGTAGGAATATTCATGGAATCTATTGACACTGGTTGTGCACTTAAATTTACAATAGTAAATTCCAATTCCGAAGAATCTCCGAGATATACTTCTCCAAAATCAAGCTGATCAGTGCTAAATCTTATCCTTCTTGTATCTCCTTCTCCTCCCTCTTTCAGGTATTCCATTGGTCCGATATCGAAAGCATCTCCCTGAGGTCTTTGGTTGAGGTAAAAGTCGAAGTTAATGCCATATTCACTCACATCTATACCTTTGTCTTCCACCAGACTTTTCAGGTTGGTAGAATCAGTGACCACGATATTGGCTTGTTTAACATTACCCTGTTGTGGTTCACCGTTCAGGATATTGTTGATGATTCTACTGGTACCAGTTTGATTAGCTCCAATAATTGTGTGTCTAGCATTCTTATGAGCAAACACCATATT
>NZ_KB903458.1 GCF_000379765.1 Flexithrix dorotheae DSM 6795 | reverse complement strand
ATTTTGGGAGGAAGCTATTGAGGCAGCCGGAAGTTTTCAAGTCATTCATCTAAAGAATTTATTCTTATCGCGTCCTTTTCTTTCCCGCATCCCCGATAATTCTGTTATTCTGGGTGATAATTTTTCCATTGCCGACTATAAAATAGCCACAAGGNATGGAACNCNAGGAAAAAATGACGCTACNTATATTATNGCTTATTTCCCAATTGTTAGGGATTTAAAATTAAAAACGGATGTTATAAATTCGGATACAATAAAGGCTTGGTATTATGACCCTAGAACAGGTCTTGCCTATTTTATAGGAGAATTTAAAAATACAGGAACATTTTCCCCACAATGGAAGGATAGGTTGCGTAAATCAATGGGTGGTCCTGATTGGGTTATAGTTATTGATGATGCAAATACTGATTATCCTACTCCAGGGACGGTTTATGACTAAATTGGTAGATATTTAGAGTATCATTTTAGAGTTTTGAAAAATTTGAGACAGATGATTATTTGGCTAAATTGACAGAAACAACGGAAAAGTTGTGTTTGATTATGGTAAAAATATAGAAGCTAATCAGAATATAGATTTTTTAGAATGGAGAAATTATGATTTTTCATTGAAAAAGGAATTTCTTGTTTACAAAAAATGGCCAGGGTTCAAGGAAATTCCATTTGATTTAATAGGATTACTAACAAAAAAGAGGAGGATAATCATCTTTCGCTTATTTTTAGAACTAGATTGCTGGACTGGAATTATTGGCATTGAATACGATGATTAATGTATAGGAAGTGAATAGGCACCATTCGGATAACAATGTATTTAAGATTTTATTAATACAATAGAAAAAGGAATTTATTTCATTTCGATCGTATCCAGGGATAGAAGGACAAGTAGACTTTTGTGTAAAAAAATTTATCAGAGGAATTTTTAGTTAAACAGTTATTTTGAGGAAAAATGCCTCATCGGGATATTGACATGATAGGAGTTATGTTGTACTTAACATAAGTAAAGTTATAAACTTTTAAAATTATTTGAATAATTATGTTTTTTATCGGATTATTTATATTTCTGATTCAGATGATTTTTCTCTAAAATTATAGTAAACACCAAACTAGTCTAAAATTAAAATTTAATCAGTAATTACAAATTTACCACCTTTTGAGGAAGAAGTCCCATCTTTTGGAAGGTAAATATACAATTTATAAAAATATATACCACTTTTAAAATTGTCATTAATATCCTCAGAACGGTTCCATTGGATATTATTAACATCCTCGGTGGCAAACGGAATTTCATGTTGCAATTCTTTTACCAATTTTCCATTCTGGTCATAAATAAATATTGTAACATCTATTTCTTCCCCAGCTCTATTGTGGGAAAAGCTAAATTCAGTCTGTTCTTTAAATGGATTTGGGTGATTTATTACGTCACTAAGCACTACTTCTTTTTGAGCTGTTACATAAAATGATATCTCCGTTTGGGAAGAATTATTATGTGTATCCCATGCTTTTACCCAAAGCGTATGCTCTCCAGGCTCAATATTATTTAACGGAAAATTAATCTTCCCATTTTTATAATCATCCTTTTCAGCCTGGTAATAACTATTCAAAACAAACCTGGTTTCATCATCTAAAATCATCTCAATATCATGACCAGGACTTATTCCAGAGGAGTTTATACCATTTTCATCAAATAATTTCACTATTAATTCTGCATCAGTATTTACGATACCTCCACTTTCAAAACTTTCATTATCCAAATAAAGTTGCAGGTCGGGAGGTGTATTATCCTGCTCAAAGGCTGTTTCACTTCCTCCAATAACCAATTTGCTTTCATGACCAGAAGCATCTCTTAATTCAGTTGCATGCTTTGCATAAAAGCTGATTTTACCATAATCAAATTGATAAGAAATATCTTTAGGTATGACAAATGAAAACTCAAATTTACCATCAACAACTGAAGCCTCTCCCCTAAAAATCATATCCTTAAAAGTTTGGTAATTCATTTTGGTATGAGAACCATCTTCACCTAAGGTTGTTTTTGTTGTCTTCTTATCCAATACTTTCACATATAAAGTCCCATTGAAATCCTGGGACAATACATCACTATTCTGTATTTCTCCTGAAAGTTTTACAGTAGATAAGGCTTTAATTGTATCACTTTCGGTAAGTTCAATATCATTAACTTTTTTCACCACCACACTCTCATTCGAATAGGCCAGTTGCATTGAAGGATCACCTAAAAGCGTGAAGTTTCTATTATTTACACCACTGATACTATTGTTTTTAGTGATTCTTATAATATCTCCTAAACTGGCTTTTCTTCCATTATAAGGTTCAAATACGGTATTGAAAAAGGCTTGATTTACAGTGAAATTGGTATTGGAGAATACAGGTCGAGTAGTGGTAAGAAGACCAATAGCACCACCTCTTGGATTTAGCAAAGCGAACTCAGCACCAGATTTGGTAAAAGGACTATCAAAACGACCGAATTCACAAGTAGCAGTTACAAACAATGGCATTCTGGTGAAATTATCCCACTCAACAATTTGATTCAAGCCAAGAATATCTTTTTTGGACCAGCCATTTTCGGACCCATGTCCGGTATAATTCACTATTAAGGTACCCTTGTCAACGAATTCATTAATTTTTTCTCTTACAATAGGTGAAATACGCTTTCCATTAGTAGTAGAGGTTATTTGAGGATAATCATCAATAAATAAGCGATTTACATCAAACTGTTGATATTTACTTTCTACCAGCCTTGCAAGCCGGTCTGCATGGATTTGATGTGTATTATTATCTCCATCATCAGCTACAAAAACAATTTCCTTTTTCCAATCCCCAATAGCCAATTCATTCGTTGCATAATTGATAAGTTTATCAACTAGATTTTTCGCTTCTGAAACATGTCCTATTGGCAAACGTCCTATTCCCAATTCCAAATTATGAATTACATCAGTTGATTTCTCTGACCAGTCTCCCTCATCCTCATCCAAAAATCCATAAAAATCATCAGAAGAATAGCTGTAAATAGGATGTAATGGTTCATCTGATTCATACACCGGGATGAAGTTGGTATTTCTTGTAGGGCTGGTGCCTTTTTCCATTTTATCCTTGTAATCAAAAGAACCATCCCCAAATAATAACACATACCTTAACCCGGACTCCTGATCACTATTTCTCAGGTATAACATTCTTAAAAAATCTCTAATCGCAGAAATATCCTGTTTACCTGAAGAAAACTCATTATATATTTGAGGCGGAGTAACTACTTCAACAGTTAGTCCATCATGGTTTCTTCTGAATTCAGCAAGTCTTTGCGCCTCTGCTTCAAATTTTGGATAGGAAATAATTATTAAATTAGGTGTGGTTAATCCATGAAGGTTTTGATTATTAATTTTCCCTATACTAATTGGATTGGGAAAACCTGAACCAGAAAAGGCTATAAATTCTTTTAAGCCTTTCGTTTCAGTACTAAAAATTACATCATTCCCAGATAGGGAAAAAAGTTGATTTTTTGGATTTACCGGATTGGAAATATCCCATACAACTGTAGCTTCTCCTCCACCCTTTATTTTGAATGCGGCTTTATCAACAGAAAGACTTTCAAAGTTTCGGAATTGCACCAGATTACTGTAAAGTTTCAAATCCCGTTTGAAATTAACCCCTATATAATCAAGATACCCAACATGGTTTACAGAATTCCCGGTTTTATTGTAAGTCAACTTTGCTTTAAAACCACTTTCCAGATTCAGTTTATCTTCGGGAATAGTTTCCTGCACATTATTTATTCTTCCTTTTATACCATATTGCGTTTCAGCAGTAGCGGCAATGTTCGCATCGGGAAGTTTAAAACCATTTAAAGTTAAAGAGAAAGAACTGGCTGAAGGCGAAGTAGACATCAGTGAAGAGGACACTTTCACAGGATATTGCTTTAATGCTCCCTCCAGTTGAAATTCAAATTCCATTTCATTCAGGAAATCAAACTTTTCCCCAAACCATCTTTTTCCTGCCTTTATTATATTATAAGTTTCCTCTTCATGATACACATAATCGTCAAATGAGGTTATTTCTAAAGCTCCTCCTCCCAAATCGGCAACATCTTCCAGGTCTTTTGCCCTTGTATTTGCTATTTCAATAAAATAGTAATTGGTATCGGCATAGATGTTTTTTTGATGGGAAATCTGATTGTTCAGTGTATCAAAAAGAATTTTATCAGATCCTTCAGCATAAAACAGGATATAGTCGCCATTCTGAAAGTTCCCATCTCCTCCCCCATTTTTTAAAGTTGGATTTTCAACAAGATCATCATATCGAAAACTTGCATTGGCTTGTGGTAAAATTCCTCCTCCGTTTCCATAAACTTTCACATTTTCAGGATCGATTGAACTGGCATTTACCCCAAGAGTATTCAAAAATTCCACATCTATCTTGTAGATCCCATTTTCAGTAATACCAATTTTATAGATCTCTCCCTCTGCCAAAACCGAAGTATTGGCAAATTCCTGTGAGAACCCCACACCTGAGAGAAGCAATAAACCAAAAAGTAGTAATAATCGATTTCTCATATTAGAGACTGGATTTTTGAAAAAAAAACAAGTTGGTGGGTTAAAGTTCCATTAGGAGCAAAAAACTCAAGTTTTTGATCTACACCCACTCCCTGACTTTCCAAATGGCTCTATTTGACATTTTTTTTATCCAGTTTAATTAATAGTTTCTTTTACCATTCCACATTTTAGCATTTTATCTCCAAAATATGGGTTTTTAATATCCTTTTCGCTAGATAACCATGCTCCGCCTGTATTTCCATTTGCCATTGGACAGAATTCAAGATAAACATTACCTTTAGTCATTTTCCCATTTTTCACTAAAACTGTAATTTCGTCACTTAAAGCTGAAAATAACTTTCTCTGATCCTTCAAGGTAGTCACAGTCCTTACTTTATTTGCAATCGAATAAGCTTTTTCTCCTGATTTATAGGAATCTAGAGCTGTAGCCAATGCAGTAGCCCCTTTTTTTGCCTCATCATATTCTGAAGCCACCAACGCATTTTTCAAATGGATGTAATGACCATAAATATCCCCCAGTGTTTTATCTTCAAAAACAGGGTTATCTTTATTCATTTGTGAATGATGATTGTGTTGGGCTAATACACTAAAACTTAAAATAAGACCCATAAAAATAACAATTGAATTTTTCATTTTTTTAAAATTTAAATACATCTATAATTAAAACATAAAATACTATTAAAACAGCAAGGGTAACCATAACTCTATACATCCACTTCTGGATATTTGAAGGAGGCTTTTCATCTCCAGTTTTACAACAGCTTTTCATAGGAGTCAGAATTTCTTTTTCACTTCACCACAGCCAAGCATGGCTGCACCAAAATACGGATTTATAATGCTGTCATCTAGACTAAGCCAATCAGCACCTTTATCGCTGTTGGCCATAGGGCAATGTTGCAAATACAGTGTTTTAGAATAGGGGTTAAATGTGTTTGTTATATTGACCATTACCTTCGAAAGTTGGAAAAATGCAGTTCTGAGTTCCTCAATATCTTTAAAATGATCAAGATGTTCCAAGGCTTTGTTCATGAGTCCACTTTGATCCATCCAAAACTGGTGGGATTTGTTCTTAAATTGCTCCATTGGTACTTTTTGCAATGCTGATTTTAGTTTGGAACCAGCTTTTTGAGCATCATTAAAATCATCTTTAGCCAGGGCATCCTTCATCGCTAAATAACTTTGGTAAACTGGTTCAAGACTTTTTTGAGTCGCCTTGTCAATCGAAAGGGAGGATTGGGTTTGAGATTCCTGAGTCATTTCCCCATGTCTATGACCTGTCATTACAGTGCCACCTTCAGGGTTCATCATACTGGGTTTTCCTGCTAACTGTGCTGCTGCATCAATACTAAAAGTACCATTAACCACAATTTCTTCACTTTCTTCTAATCCTTCCTCTACAATAAAACCTTCCCCTAGAGCGGGTCCCAATTTTACACTTCTCATGACAAAGTTAAAAGCATCCTCCTGACCTGATTTTACATATACTACAGACCTTTCCCCAGTCCACATTACGGCACTTTTGGGTACTACCAATGCATCAGGATATTGTTTTAATTTTTCTTCTACAATACCAGAAACAAACATTTCAGGTTTTAATTTTTGACGGTTATTTGTCATTTCCACTCTGGCTTTTGCTACCCTTGTTTTGGGATCAATTACAGGATCGATGTAACTAATTTTACCTTTAAATTCTTCTCCTGGATATGATTGTACAGTAAATGAAATTTCAGCTCCGGTTTTTATCCATACAACATCCGATTCATAAACATCAAACATCACCCAGACTCTTGAGAAATCAACGATATCAAACAAAGCACTTCCTTCCATAATATAATCACCCAAATTGACTTTTTTTGCGATTACCACTCCATTTAAATCAGAAAGAATAGGAAAACTATTGATAGGAGTACCAGTTTCAATGATATTATCAATCTGGTCGCTGGTTAGCTTCCAGTTCTTCAATTTTCCTCTTGCTGCTGTATAAAGAGCAGGCTGAACATCCATTATTTTATATGCCTCAAATAACTCTTTTTGAGCAAGGACCAATTCAGGAGAATAGATATAAGCAATCACCTGACCTTTTCTTACATACTCCCCTGTATAATTGACTGGAAGTTGCTCTATTCTTCCGGCAATATGAGAAGTTTGAGTCGAAACATTTCGTTCATCGGCTTCAACTTTTCCATTAAGTCTTATTTCCTTTTTTATATTTCCTTTCTGCACCTTTACCGTCTGTATATCTGCCAGCATCATAGCGGTTGGCGACATACTGACTGCCATTGGATCAATTGATCCTGCATCACTTTCCAGAGGAATTAAATCCATTCCACAAATAGGACAATCTCCAGGTTCGTTTTTCCTGATTTGCGGATGCATTGAACAGGTCCAAATCGTTGCTTTCGCTATTTCAGCATCATGATCATGGGTTGAATGAGCATCTTTTGATTCACCAAAAATGATCCAGCCCAGTATAATTCCTACAACTAGAATTATTCCTCCGAAAACGAATTTATTATCCAGTATTTTTTTCATCTTTATTATTTCATTTGTTTTTTTAGAAGCTGTGCATTAACCGCCACAATTACAGTACTTAAACTCATTAGTACTGCACCAACTGCCGGACTAAGAATTATTCCAATAGGAGCTAAAACTCCAGCAGCCAAAGGAACAGCTATAATATTATAACCAGCCGCCCAGAAAAGGTTTTGCATTATTTTCTTATAAGTAGCTGTACCAAAAAGGATAAGGTTTGCGATATCTTTAGGGTTGCTATTAACCAATACGATATCAGCTGTTTCAGCGGCTACATCTGTACCTGATCCAACAGCTATTCCTACATTGGCCTGAGCCAATGCAGGAGCATCATTTACACCATCCCCAGTCATGGCTACAAATTCACCTTTATCCTGTAATTCCTTAATTATTTTTTGCTTATCCTCTGGCAATACCTCCGCATGATAGCCATCTAGCTTAAGAGATTCACTAACCGTTTTAGCTACCTTTTCATTATCACCAGTAGCCATAATTACTTTAATTTGATGTGATTTAAGTGTTTCAATTGCCTCTTGAGATTCTTCCCTAATTTCATCAGCAAGTGCAATATATCCCAAAACAGTATGGTCTTTTAAAATAAAAATCACTGTTTCAGACTCATCCTTAAAAGCTCCCTCAGGTGTAGTCAACTGATTTTCTTTTAAGTAGCCAGGGCTTACAACACTGATGCTCTCCCCATTTAATTTTCCTGTAATTCCTTTGCCAGTAATATTTTGAAAATCATTAGGTTCATCCAATTTCATTTCTAGCTCCCTGGCCTTTTTCAACACCCCTACTGCAATGGGATGTTCAGAATTATTTTCTAAAGACGCAGCAATTTTTAAAATTTCATTTTTGTCATAATCTTCATTTGTGGAAGCAAAACGTGTTACTCCAAACGCTCCTTTTGTTAAGGTTCCTGTTTTATCAAATATGATGTAGGAAAGTAATCTTGCATTTTCAAAGGCAGTTCGATTTCGAATTAATAACCCTTTTTTGGCTGATACAGCAGTAGAAATAGCAACAACCAAAGGTACTGCTAAACCAAGAGCGTGAGGACATGAAATTATCATTACTGTTACCATTCTTTCTAAAGAATATTCAAATTCTTTTCCTAATGAATACCATACAAAAAATGTTACGAATCCTGCACTTAGAGCAATATAAAACAACCACCCTGCTGCCCTGTTAGCTAAGTTTTGCGTTTTCGAATTGGTTTTTTGGGCTTCCTTTACCATATTAATTACCTTGGAAAGATAGGAGTCCTCTCCTGTATGTTTTACAAGAATTTTTAAAGAACCATTATCATTAATTGAACCTCCAATTACTTCATCTCCAGCCTTTTTAGCCACAGGTTTAGATTCTCCTGTAAGCATGGATTCATTCAGGTGACTTTCTCCTTCTTTAATTTCACCATCTGCTGGAATTTTTTCCCCCGGTTTTACAAGTATTAAATCATCCCCTCTTAATTCTCTAACATTTACGTCTTCTATATCTCCATTTTTTTTAATTCTGTGGGCTTCTGAAGGCATCATTTTAGCCAATTCCTGAAGGGCATTTGAAGCACCCATAACTGATTTCATTTCTATCCAATGCCCTAAAAGCATGATATCTATTAGACTGACCAATTCCCAGAAAAATATTTTACCTTCCAGACCAAAAACTACCCCGGAACTATAAAAATAGGCTACCGATATTGCCAGCGCTATTAATGTCATCATCCCTGGAGACTTGTCTTTTAGCTCATCTACCAGTCCTTTCAAAAAAGGCCATCCCCCATAAAAAAAGACTATAGTTGACAATACAAACTGAATATATCGATCACCTTCAAAGCCAAATTCATATCCCAGTATTTCCTGGATCATTGGCGCCATCACCACTATTGGTAAAGTAATGACCATGGAAACCCAGAATCTTTTTTTAAAATCTTCAATCATATGGGCATGATGATCACCATGATTCTCTTTATGATCAGAATGACTCATGGTATCCTCATGATTGTGGTTATGATGATGTTCTTCTTGATTTTTCATTAGTTTTCAGTTAGGTTAAAGTTGTTTTTTTATTTTATAAAATGTTTTTGATGATATCATATAAAGCATAAATCCGGAAAGGATAGTAAACAATCCAAACAAGGAAAAAAGCTTCAACAACCAATTGTTGAAATTATCCCTGCCAGCATAATCCATAGTATGAAACATCCATAGAAAATCAAAAACCCTCCACTGATTATGCCTTATCGTCTGGTATGTACCCATTTCAGCACTTAGGTATACTGTGCAGGCTGGTTTACTAAAAGTGACTGCCCAGGCGGGTAATCTTCTTTCTCTATATTCATGGTGGTTGCCAACTTCAGTCAGGTATTCTATCTTTTCAATACTTGCAGGTGCTTTTACCAAATCAGTCGCCATTTTTTCTGCTTCTACCTTTACTAAGGGCGTCCTTAATTCTCCATTTTTAGCATCGACCAAGACAAAATGTAACATTGAATGGTTGCCATGCTGTACAAAATAGGCTACCTGATAATAAAAGTTTTCTAACACCCGAATTAATTGCACTGATTTTAAGGAATCCACAGGATGGCTTTTCTTCAAATTTCCCAAAACCACTGTTGGAGAAACTAGGTCCAAATTTGCCGGAATAGCCTTTTGAGGTTTTCGTAAATGATCCCCATGAACGCGATCAAGGTCATTCCAACTGAAAAACAAACCACTTATGGTCCATCCTAAAAACTGAATTCCAATAAACAAACCCAGATAGCGATGAATTTTTCGGGTAAAATATTTAAAACTTCGTCTCATAATTCTGGGAGCTTTAGTAGTTTTTAGTGGTGAGATAGTTAATTTTTGCTACACCTACCTGGTATTTAGAAATCGCGATTACTTTCAATTGCTCATATTTTAAAAGTTCCTGCTGCATGCGCAAAACTTCCTCAAATTCTTTCCCTGAAGTTCCATAAGAGGTTAAAAGCAGGTCTAATGCCTGTCTGGTCTCTCTAATCTGTTTTTCATACAAATTAATTAAGTCTTGTTGGCTAATGAGTTCAAAAGTGCTCATCTGATAATTTGCCTGAAGAGCATTGATATAATCCTGCTTTTTAAGAGTAAAACTTTCTTGCATTAGTTTTGCTTCCCGTTTGGATCCATCATATTTTCCCTGATACAAGGGAATACTTACCGAAACCATAGGCATAAATACATTTTTCCCGTTATCAGCTATTTCCATATCACTTCTTTTATCCACCAAAACATAATCAAGCCCTAAACCAATTTTGGGAAGTGCTTGTCGGTTAGCCACCTCAACTTTCGCTTCATAGGCCTGTATTTGCAGATCAAGTTTATTTAAGTAAGGATTATTCTCCATTAGGGAGTCTCTTCTGTAATTCAGGGAAACTGGTTCAAAAATGACGGAATCCCTTATGATCACTTCCTCCTCGGGACCTCTATTTAAAAGAGCGTTAAAAGCAACACGCGATGGTTCCCATTTGGCATGAAGAATTTTCAGGTTTGTTTTGGAATCATTTATCATTAGATCCACCCTTAAAACATCCACCATAGCCCCAGTTCCATTTTCAAATTTAGTTGTGGCAATACGCTTGTAAGTTTCCAGAATTTGCAAATTTTCTTCTTCAAGTTTTATTAATTGCATGAGTTCTTCGAGGGGATAATAAGCTGCAGCTACCTGAAAGAATAATTGACTTTTACTATCCAAAAACTCTTGATATTTTGCTTCTGCCATTAAGGTAGCAGCAGCATCTTGGGCTTTTAAAGTGCCGAACCATGGGAACATTTGTGTCAAAGAAAACCTTGCTCTTTGAGGTCCCACTCGTGTTTCCACTGGAGACACGAAGTAACCAAAGGAAAGATTGGGGTCTGGTAAGCTGCTAACTTGTGTCACCTTTTGTATGGCTGCTTCAAAGGATTTGTATTTAGCCTGCAAGCCTGGATTGTTTTCTGACGCTAACTTGAAATAGTCGTCTAACGACTGAGCATTTGTCAATGTGGAAAAGCCAAATGCCGCGAATATGATTATGATGATTTTTTTCATGATTGGCCTTTTAAAATTTTACGTTCTTCTCTCCAGCAGTAAATCACCGGGACAATGAAATAAGTGATGGCAGCAAATAGCATCCCACCAACAGCAGGCAATGCCATCGGTATCATTATATCTGACCCTCTTCCAGTCGAAGTCAGGATAGGTAGTAAAGCAATGATTGTGGTAGCAGTTGTCATTACTGCAGGCTTTATTCTGCGCTGTCCTGCTTCCACTGTTGCCGCCCTTATTCCTTTTATATTATCTGTTTTATTTCTATCAAAGCTTTGATCCAGATAAGTAGCCATTAATACACCATCGTCAGTAGCTATTCCAAAGAGGGCTATAAACCCAACCCAAACGGCCACACTCAGATTTATGGTATGTATTTGGAATAAATCACGAAAGTTTGTGCCGAAGAGTGAAAAGTCTGCAAACCAATTTTGCCCATAGAGCCACAGCATGATAAAGCCACCGCTAAAAGCCATTGCAATTCCTGTAAATACCATTAATGAAGTAGATACAGAACGGAACTGGAAATAAAGAATGAGAAACACAATGGCTAATACCAAAGGAACAATTATAGAAAGCCGTTTTTCTGCCCTCACCTGATTTTCATAACTCCCTGAAAACTTATAACTCACGCCAGCAGGTACGGTCAGTTCACCTGAATCAATTTTATCCTGAATTGCCCGTTGAGCATCGTTTACCACGGTGACTTCCGAGAAACCATCACGTTTATCAAACAATACATAGCCAACCAGAAAGGTTTCTTCACTTTTTATCGCTTGTGGCCCCCTTACATATTCAAAGTCAATGATTTGAGATAATGGAATTTGTGCACCTGTGGGTGTCGGCATCAGGATTTTACCCAATGCTTCAGGGTCATCCCTCAATTCTCTTGGATAGCGAACCCTAACAGGAAATCGTTCACGACCCTCAACTGTGGAAGTGATTTTCATCCCGCCAATCGCAGTTTCTACGGTCTGCTGAACATCTTCAATGTTCAATCCGTATCGTGAGATTTCATCCCGATTGATATTGAGGTGTATATATGGCTTGCCTACAATTCTATCAGCAAACACTGCTTCTGCCTTTACAGAAGGTACTTCCTTTAGAACGTTCTCCAACTGCAATCCAAAGTTCTCTATTGTTTTCAGATCAGGGCCATACACCTTGATACCCATTGGAGCTCTCATCCCTGTTTGGAGCATGACCAACCGGGTTTCAATCGGTTGCAGTTTAGGTGCTGAGGTGACACCAGGTAGTTTGGTGGCTTTTACTATCTCATTCCAAATATCATCAGGTGATTGAATTTTATCACGCCAATTGCGGTAATATTCGCCATTATCATTGGCAATTAATTCAGTCGCTTCTATTCCCCGTTCCAAACCTTCTTGGTTCGTAAGGGTATCTCCCGAAATAGTAATGAACCGATTCTCTTTATCCACCTTAAACCTTTGTCGATGACCTTTTTGGTTTAGGATATATTCCGATTTGTAATTGATAATATTCTCATACATCGAAATAGGGGCTGGATCAAGGGCTGATTCCACCCGTCCGAGTTTGCCAACAGTAAGTTCTACTTCAGGTATACTGGTCAATAGCATATCTAATTGACCTACTATTTTCCGGTTGAATGTTACACCTGAATGCGGCATAGAAGTTGGCATTAGGAGAAAACTACCTTCATCTAATGAAGGCATGAATTCCTTTCCTACACCAGGGAAAGTTTGGGATATTGCTGACCAAGCTGTGGTCTGATTGATGTTCCAGCCAACCTTTTCAAAACCCTTTGAAACAAATCCAAGAACACTATTAAACCCTAGCCAAATATTAGTACCTAATAGGATCAATACAGATGGAATGATCAAAAACTTGACCTTGTTATTTAAACACCATGTAAGAATTTTTTTATATTGAAATTCCAATAGGGTAAACCCGCCAAGTATAATACCGACCAATAAGGCTACAAAAATGAAGTTGAGAAAAAGGGATTGAGAAGCACCAAGAGGTAACCAATATTTTGCAAGCAACCAGATGACGCCTAATAGGACAATTATTAACTCTGCATAGTTGAGCAAGAACTGGAATATGGCTGGTAATGCTGCTTTTTTGAGTTTTTCAAAATTTTTAACAATCCCAATGACTCCAAACAGAATCAGCAGTACTCCAATCCAAACCTGTCCAATAAAGAGGCTAATAATTCCAATAAGCACTAAGCTGTAATGACCATACTTTTTTAAGAACTTGTTTTTGATATCGAATCCAAAAAACCAATGTGCCAGCGTTGGCAGAATCAGCAATGAAACGATCAATGCGGCTAAAAGAGCAAATGACTTTGTGAATGCCAGAGGGCCAAACAGTTTGCCTTCTGCTGCCTGCATGGTGAATACAGGGATAAAACTTACAATTGTGGTAGAGACAGCCGTTAATATCGCAGTTGCCACTTCTGATGCTCCATTGTAAATTGTGTCGATAAGTTTTTGACCGGGTGGAGCCTCATCTATATGTTTAATGATGTTTTCAGATAAGATGACACCTAAGTCCACCATTGTACCAATAGCAATTGCGATACCTGAAAGTGCAACGATGTTGGCATCCACACCAAAGTACCGCATTGCGATAAACACCATAAGTACTGCTATAGGAAGGATACTCGAAATGAGAAATGAAGCTCTTAGATTGTATACCATCACAATCACTACTAGAATGGTAATGAGAATTTCCAGTGATAAGGCTTCTTCCAGTGTACCTAATGTTTCATAAATCAATTCTGAGCGATCATAAAACGGGACAATTGTTAGCTGACTTTCTCTACCGTCAGCCAATGTCTTCTTGGGAAGACCAGGGGCTATTTCCTTAATTTTGGTCTTTACGTTATTAATCACTTGTAATGGATTTGCACCATAGCGTGCTACCACCACACCACCCACTACTTCAGCACCGTCTTTGTCCAAAATACCTCGTCTGGTAGCAGGGCCAAGAGATACTACACCAATGTCTTTTATCCTTATAGGTACATTGTCTTGCACAGCAACTACTGCCTTTTCTATATCTCCTACTTTCTTGACATAGCCTAACCCTCGAACTAAATATTCAGCTTGATTGATTTCTATGGTTTTAGCACCTACATCCTTATTGGATTTTTGTACTGCCTGCATGACTTTATGCAAGGGAATGTTGTAGGCTTTCAAAGCATCAGGATTCACGTCTATTTGGTATTCCTGAATAAAACCGCCAATGGAAGCAACTTCCGAAACACCTTCTGTTGCATTTAAACCATACTTCACATAGAAGTCCTGAACCGTGCGGATTTCGTGTAAATCCCAACCGCCAGTTGGATTTCCATTTTTGTCCCTTCCTTCAATGGTGTACCAATACACCTGACCCAAGGCAGTGGCATCTGGTCCTAATGCAGGCTGTACGGCATCAGGTAGTAGTCCTGAAGGCAATGAGTTGAGTTTTTCGAGTATTCTGGAACGTGACCAATAGAACTCTACATCTTCCGAGAAGATGATATAGATACTGGAAAAACCGAAGATGGATGAACTTCTGATAGATTTCACTCCTGGGATTCCTAACAAATAGGTTGTTAAAGGATAGGAGATTTGATCTTCAATATCCTGTGGCGAACGGCCAGCCCATTGCGTAAAAACGATTTGTTGGTTTTCGCCAATGTCCGGTATGGCATCTACCGGAACAGGGTCAGAAGGCAATGCTCCTACCTGCCATCCAAATGGAGCAGTTACAATTCCCCATGCTATAAATCCCAACAAAATAAGAACTGTTACCAGTTTATTTTCCAGGAAGTATCGTATAATTTGATTTAACATCTTTTTTAATTGAAATAAAGTTCTAAAACATGACTCAAAGAGCCTAATGAATAGCCAATATTCCTCTTATTCCAAGTCCTTTGAAATGGATGGAAAAACAGGAATTCAATATTTCAATAAAATCAAATTAGAAAGGTCTGAAAAAGCACCTGGAAGTCCTGATTCGGGGGTGGAGGTGATAAATAATCCGGTTGGTAAAAAACCTGCTCTTCAGAAGAAATGAAAGCAGAAAAAAAGGATTGAATGACAATGATAGAAATGGATAAATTTAGATGAATACTGGATTTAGAATTATCTAAATCATCATCATTTTGAAAAAGCTGAAAATTACTGTCACAACATGATTTAGTTTTTAAATCATGCGTTCCTGGCAAACTCTCACAATCATCTTGATTATCCTCTTCCATCCCACAACCTATATTCCCTGCCACAAGCATAATCTGGCTCTCTACGGCTTCCCCAGCACAATAATGAGTAGCCATAGTCAGTCCAACCTGACTAAGTAGCAGAATAAGAGTGAGCAGTATGGATAGAATTTTCTTCATTCAAGGCAAAAATACAAAAAATTAAGATATAGTATTATATGAAATTTTGTTTAAATGTTATAACATTTTGCTCTTTCTAAAATCCAAAAAATTTAAATCATCCCCTTAAAATGAATCCCGTGAATGGTGGCCCGGTTTTTTAAGTTGTTTAAATTCTGAAGGAGTCATCCCTGTTTCTTTTTTAAATTGAGAAGAAAGATAAGCAACACTACTATAATCCATCTTAAAAGCAATTTCGGAAAGGGTAAGTTCATTATAAAATAGAAATTCTTTAACCCGTTCTATTTTTTGTCTTACAATGAATTTTTCAATCGTAATTCCCTCCACTGAAGAAAATAATCGGCTTAAATAACTATATTCGTGATTAAGCTTTTCTGAAATATAATTGGAAAAATTAGCCATCAATTGTTCATCATGATGATGAATTTTATCAATAATAATTGCTTTTATTTGTCCAATTAATTTTGATTTTTGATCCTGAAGTAATTCAAACCCTTTTGATTTCAATTTTTCGTCCAGTGTTTTCTTTAACTCATCAGAAAGATCCTTTTCCAAAATAACTTCTCCTAAAGAAACAGATTTTGTCCCGATATTTAAAGATATTAATAACTCATTAACAGCCTCAATACACCTGGGACAAACCATATTTTTAATATATAAAATCTGTTTTTCTCTCATACCATTTAGTCTTTAAGAATTAAAATTCTTTCGCCTTCAAAAAAGGCAATATAGTATGATTATATTTTTTCAATCTCAAAACCTGCTTTTTTCACTGTTTTAATTACTGTTTTTTCATCTCTATCATCCAGAACCACTTCCAATATTTTGTCAGGATGATTTACATCAACTTTCCATGAATCAATATTTTCCAATTCGTTCAAAAATGGAGATACCGCATTCACACATCCATTACAATTAATAGTTGTTTTATATTTAATAGTTTTCATAATTTAATTGATTGGTTATTTAAAATAATATTTAGCCTTAAAATCAGCTCCCTTAATATGGTTGTTTTCTCTAGTACATCGAGTATAAAATTACCATTATATTAATTATTAGATTGTTCGTTTTTTTAATCTTAAACTATTAGCCAAAACAGATATTGAACTCAGAGCCATTGCTGCTCCGGCAATCATAGGATTTAATAAAAATCCAGAGATCGGATACAATATACCTGCTGCTATTGGGATAGCAATAATATTATAAATAAATGCCCAAAACAGATTTTGTCGAATTGTTTGCATTGTGGCTTTAGAAAGTTTAATTGCCATCACTATGTGATTTAAATTTGAGGTCATTAAGGTAAGTGATGCACTTTCCATAGCAATATCACTTCCACTTCCCATAGCTATTCCTACATTAGCCTGAGCTAATCCATGTGAATCATTGATCCCATCTCCAGCCATAGCTACTACTTTCCCCCTTTTTTGAATTTCCTCAATATAATCACCTTTGTCAGCTGGTAATAAATTCGCTTTATAATTTTCTATTCCGACCTCTTGAGCTATCACTTTTGCCACCGCTTTGTTGTCACCTGTTAACATGACTACTTCAATCCCCATTTTCTTGACCTGCTTAATCGCCATTTCAGCCTCCTTCTTTACTCTATCTGCCACTGCAATAATGGCTTCAACCTGATTATTATTGGAGAAATAAACTACAGTTTTTGCTTCCTTTTCCAATTCCATAGCCATTTTGGTGAAATTTGGAGATATTTTCACTTTATAATGGTTCATTAGTTTTGTGTTCCCAACTAAATATTTGTTTCCTTCATATTTTACTAAAGCTCCCATCCCGGTAAAACTCTCAAAAGATTCGGTATCTTCTTCAACCACTTGATTTTTACGAAGATATATTGTAATGGCCTCCGCTATTGGATGTTCTGATCTGGATTCTATTGATAATAATATTCCTTTAAGTCTCTCAGATGATTTTTCCTTGGACCAGATCATATCTGTTACCATTGGCCTACCCTCTGTTAGTGTTCCAGTTTTATCTAATATTAAGGTGTTAATTTTATACGCCATCTCTAAAGATTGAGCATCTTTAACCAAAATACCCAGTTGTGCTCCTCTTCCAATGCCTACCATTAAGGCTGTAGGTGTGGCTAAACCTAAAGCACAGGGACATGCTATAATAAGAACAGTAATTAAACTGACCAATGCATGGACTATCCTTGGTTCTGGTCCAAAAAAATACCAGATCATAAAAGTAATTATACTAAGTCCTATAACTATTGGTACAAATATTCCTGCAATTTTGTCTACTAACTTTTGTATTTTGGGCTTACTTGCCTGGGCTTTTTCAACTTGATGAATAATTTTTGACAAAAGGGTCTCCTCTCCTATTCTTTGTGAGATGATGAATAAAGACCCTTTTTGATTAATGGTTCCGGCAAATACGGTTTTTCCTTTATTCTTTTCCACAGGAATAGGTTCTCCTGAAATCATGCTTTCATCAACAAAAGAATTTCCTTTTTTTACTTTTCCATCAACAGGAATCCTATCACCTGGTTTTAGCAAAATAAGTTCTCCTCCAATAATTTCATTATATGGAATTACTTGTTCTTCCCCATTTCTAATAACGGTAACCATTTTTGGTTTCAATCCGATTAGCTTTTTTATAGCTAGGGAAGTTTTACTTTTTGCTCCCTCCTCAAGATATCTACCAAGAAGGATAAACATTATAATTACTACTGCTGATTCGAAATATACATGTGCTACAATCCCCTGATTTTCTAAAAAATGTGGAAAAACAGTATTAATAACACTAAAAATAAAAGCAACACCTGTACTTAAAGCTACCAGAGTATCCATGTTGGCAGAAAAATGCCGCATTTTTTTCCAGGCAATGGAATAAAACTCCCTGCCACTCCAAAACAATACTGGAATTGAAAGGCCCATCATGATCCAGTTTTCATAGGGAATTTTTCCCATGAAAAACATTGCCATTACAAATACTGGGAGTGCAAAAATTGCTGAAACAATTAATTTAATTCCATGCCTCTTATGCCTTTCTTTTTCTATTTCATCAATTTTGTCTGAAGCATTTTCCTCCAATATTATTTCATACCCTATTTCTTGTGCTTTTTGTTTTAACTGATTTAAGCTTATCAGATTTTTGTCATAGGTAAGTGATACCGACTGGTTGGGATAATTTACCGAAACATTAGACACCCCTTCTAAAGGTGTTAAGTAAGATTCAAGACTCACCGCACAGGAGGCGCAAGTCATTCCCAAAACCTTTACATTTTTATTTTGAAAAACAACACTTTTATCTGTTAAAATTTGCTCTATTTCCATACCATTATTTGTAATATGATTTTACAAAGATGGATGAGAAATAGCTTACAAAGCTTACAGAATTCGGATATTAATTTATAGGATTATGTCTTTGAGGGCTGATTTACCAATAAGATAAAAAGAGACGAGTCGGCTAGTTTCATAACTAATTGATAAACAATTTTTTGTGTTAAAAAAACAAATATATTATTATTTGAAATAACAAACTCCTGGTATTTATTAAAACGCTTTTTAATACCCTTCTATATTGGAACCATAAAAAACTGAGGAGTAATTTTTAAATATTAAATTTAAAAACTACTCTGTAAATCATGATTTTAATTTTTCGGATAAAAATATTGGTGAATAATTGGAATAATTTTGTAATACTCCACTATTTTTTATGCTTCCATACTATGGAATAGATGACGACTTTCATATTATTATTTGCTGGTATGTTTCTTATAAAAGTATGGCTATAAAGATAACATTTATCTCTTCGACTAACGACTATTACAAGTATGAACCACTACAATGATAACATAGGTTATATAGCAACACTCTATATTTTAGCTTTTTCTAAAATTCTGAAACTTTTATTCCACAATGACGTTTTAGCAATAACTAAAATATTAAAATATGAGTAATTCATGTATAAGAGTATTAGCGGACCCAGTTCAAATTAAGGAGTGTAAGAAAACACTAAATAGACTTGATGAACAATTGAATTTGGCCACACAGATATTCAACCTTTCAGGAAATGCTGTAAGGCTTAAGATTCTCTTTATTCTACATAAAGAAGGGCAAATGTGTCCTTGTGACTTCAGCGATATTCTGGAGATTTCAGTTGGAGGAGTTTCGCAACACCTTAGGAAGTTGAAAGATGGTGGCTTAGTAAAAGATAAGAAAGTGGGTCAAACTGTATTCTACTCTTTGGTTGAAGATAATATTAAGGTTATAATCCCTGTATTAGAGAGTTTAATTGACAAAAACAAAAAAGAATCTATATTATGAATACTTCAAATCAATCAAATACGCCACCTAAAAGTATTGGTGCTGGTTTGCTAGTAGCCTTTACCGCTTCACTTTGTTGCATTACACCCGTTTTTGCCACTCTGGCAGGAATAGGCGGTATTGCATCGACCTTTTCATGGATGGAGCCATTAAGACCTTTTTTAATTGGTCTTACGGTTTTGGTATTGGGGTTTACCTGGTATCAGAAATTGAAACCAAGAACATCTGAAGAAACTGAATGTGCCTGTGAAGAGTATGAAAAGCCCTCCTTTTGGCAGTCTAAAAAGTTTCTAGGAATCGTTACAGTGTTTGCTGCCTTGATGCTTGCTTTTCCCTCGTACTCGGGCATCTTTTTCCCAGATAACAGTAATGCAACTGATGTAATCGTGGTAAAAGAAAATGATATTACGAAAGCTGAGCTCAGTATCAAAGGCATGACTTGCACTGGATGTGAGCATAGCATCACCGCAGCACTTAATAATAGTGAAGGCGTTATTGAAGCTTCTTCTTCCTATAAAAGTGGTACTGCTTTGGTAAAGTTTGATCAATCAAAAGCATCTATTAATAAATTGGCGGCTGTGGTAGAGAAAGCTACGGGTTACAAAGTTACTCACAAGAAAATCCTTAAAGAAGAATCCTTAAATCAATAGAAATGAAACTCATAATTTTCAGTCTGATGTTTGTATTCCTGCTTGCAGGACATGGAATAGCCCAATCAGTCGATTCTCAGAAAGCAGTCAAAACCGTTAAGAAAAGTGTGATGGTCAAGCTAAAAGTTTCAGGACTCACCTGTGCTGGTTGCGCAAGTCATGTTTATAACGTTTTAAAAGAAACCAAAGGCGTTTTAGAGAACTCGGTAGAATATCCAGGAGATATCGCGGTTGTAGATTATGATCCTAAACTAACCCAACCAGAGAAACTTATTGCAGCTATTGAAGAAAAAACTACTTATAAAGCTGAATTACTAAAACCTAAAAACAACCAATAATGGAAAAAGAAATCATATTACAATCAACTATCACCTGCCCGAATTGTGGACACGAAAAAGAAGAAACGATGCCAACAAATGCATGCCAGTATTTCTATGAGTGTGAAAATTGTAAAAAGGTTATAAAACCTCAAGATGGTGATTGCTGCGTTTATTGCTCTTATGGAACTGTAGCCTGCCCTCCAATTCAGGAAGATGGAAAAAGTAGCTGCTGCGCATGAAATACGATGTAATAGTCATCGGATCAGGCATGGCAGGAATGACCATAGCTAACAAATGTGCCAAGAAAGGACTAAAAACTGCCGTTACAGATTCCAGGTCTGATTTACCAATGAGATAAAAAGAGTCGAGTCGTATAGTTTCATAGCTAATTGATAAACAGCTTGTTGTGTTCAAAAACAATAAATTTATTGTTTTTGAACACAACAACTCTTGGTATTTATTAAAACACCTTTCAATACCCTTCTATATCTCCTTTTTTCTAATTTTATCATTCAACTTCTCAAAATCCCACGGATTTATATGCTTTCCAGACACCTCCTATTATTTCTATCTGGGATTTCAAGAATAATCTAATTTTTTAAATTTAGATTCGCCTAATTTTTTATTTTAGTAAAACTAATTTTAAGTTTGCGTTGTCAATATTTAAAATTATGGCTAATATAAAATCGCAAATTTTACTAGTTATTTGCTTCGTATCATCTGTTCATTATGGCTGTGATGAGGTTTTTCCAGAAGCACCAGTCGAAAATGAGCTACTTGACGGACCTATGGAAGGTCTCTCTTTTTCAGAGCAAAACCAGTTTTTGGTTGGAGATATCGCATTCAATGACGAAATATTCACACCCGAAAGCGGCTTAGGCCCCATGTTCGTGGCTACTTCTTGTGGAAGCTGTCATCCTGGTGATGGTAAGGGCCATCCCTTTACGACCCTTACAAGGTTTGGTCAGACATCTCCCGGGCAAAGTACAAATCTGGCTGTAGGTGCTCCCCAGCTACAAAACAGGGCTATTCCGGGTTTTGAACCTGAAAAACTACCTGATGGTGTTCCTTTTATGAAATTTACTCCACCAGCTGTCACAGGGTTAGGGTTTCTTGCCGCGCTTACAGATCAACAGATTCTGGAAAATGTGGATTCGCTGGATGAAGATGGGGATGGTATTTCAGGGGTGCCTAATTATGTAACTCCTCCAAGTTACTTTGAGCAGAAATCAATTCATGAGCCTATCAGTGATAAAATCATTGGGCGATTTGGGAAGAAAGCTGCTGCAATTGATCTGCTTCAACAAACTGTAGGAGCATATAATCAGGACATGGGTATTACTTCTACCTTTGAACCAATTGATCCATACAGTCAGCTTTCTACCGATCCGGAAGTTTCCGATCAAACGATCCGTGATGTTGTCTTTTATCTCCGGACATTAAAGGCGCCTATTCCCCGATCTGAAGAAAACACAGTGGTACTACAAGGAAAGTCAATTTTTACAGAAATACAGTGTGCTTCTTGCCATATTCCAGAATGGACGACTCCTGAATCTGATATTACTGCCTTATCAAACAAAACATTCTATCCATATACTGACCTATTGTTGCATGACATGGGGCCAGAATTAGACGATGGTGTAACTGAAGGATCAGCAGAAACATTTGAATGGCGAACCCCTCCACTTTGGGGCTTGGGCCTTTCACCTGATTCGCAAGGAGGTGAATTTTTTCTCATGCATGATGGCCGGGCTAAAAGCATTGAAGAGGCCATTTTAATGCACGGGGGAGAAGCAAACGATAGCAGGATTAACTTTAAACAGTTAAATGAAACTAACAAACAAAAACTCTTGACATTCCTAAAAGCACTTTAATATGGACAGAAAAAAATTTTTGAAACTCGCAGGAAGTTCGTGTTTAGCAATTACTGGTATTCCAACTTTACTTACTGGTTGTAGTTCAGTGCATCGGGTAAATGCAATAGTCAGAGAAAATAGGCTTACCGTGTCAAAATTGGAATTTATTGAAGGAACAGAAAAGCCAAGAGACGTTGTACTGGTTCGAGAAATGTCACTAGCCTTTCCCATTGCCTTGTATAGGCTCTCAACAGATGATTATATAGCACTTTGGATGGAGTGTACACATCAGGGCTGTGAGGTAAATGCACAACCACACTATCTAGTATGCCCATGCCATGGGAGCGAGTTTGATTCAAAGGGAAATGTGGTACAAGGCCCAGCAGAAACTAATCTTAAAACTTTTAAAATAAGTACAGATCATGAAAATATTGTCATCCATCTATAACATTGCTGGTTACATTTTGGTGTTTGTTTGTTTAAATCACACTATCAATGCCCAGCAGGCAGATAGTTCTCAGTTGCAACTCAACATGGATGCGGTTTACAACCGACCATTTCTCCAAACAGGAAGTTTTCCAGTAGCAATTGGCGGTTATGTTGAAGCACAAGGAGAATACTTTGTCTCTGATGGAATTTCCGAAGGTGTCTCTTTTAAAATTCCAAGAATGACCTTGTTTGTATCTTCCACCATCATTGAGCGAATCAAATTTCTCTCGGAAATAGAATTTGAAGAAGGTACCAAAGAAATCAATATTGAGTTTGCGGCTCTTGATTTTGAATTTCATCCTTTACTCAATTTTAGGGGAGGAATTATCATGAATCCGATTGGAGCATTTAATCAAAATCATGATGGTCCGAAATGGGAGTTTGTAGACAGACCAATCTCTGCTACTACAATTATCCCGGCCACTTTTAGTAATGTTGGTTTTGGTTTCCATGGAAAAACCTATCAAAAGCAATGGGTATGGGCCTACGAAGCTTATGTTACCAATGGTTTTGATGATCAGATAATTGCAAACAATAAAGGACGTACCTGGCTCCCTGCAGCTAAAGAAAATGAAGATCGTTTTGAGGATAATTTTAATGCAATACCACTTATCACTCTAAAAACTGCTATACGTCACCGGAAAATCGGGGAAATTGGTTTTTCCTGGATGGGTGATGTGTATAACAAATACGAAGAAGACGGAGTTGTGCTCGATCAGAAAAGGAGACTTGACGTTTTGGCAATTGATTGGAACACTTCTGCAATAAAAAACCTGAATATTACCGGGGAATGGGTATGGGCATTTGTAGAAGTTCCAGCTACCTACTCACAACAGTTTGGAAGCCAACAACAAGGCGGATTTATAGATTTTGTTTATACCATTTTAAAGCGTGAAATGTTAGGTTGGGAGAAGGCCAGCATTAACCTGGCCCTGAGACTGGAACATGTAGATTACAATATTGGCTCATTCGAGGAAACAGGAGGCAATATTCATGATGATGTACAGGCAATTGTGCCTGCATTAAGCTTCAGACCCTCATCTCAAACTGTGGTTCGTGCCAATTATCGGTATCTGTGGGAGACAGATTTGTTAGGCAATCCGGCAGCTAAAACAGCCGGTTTTCAGATAGGCATATCCAGCTATTTTTAGTATAAAAAATCCTATTTTTTTCAATTAAAAACTCCATCGGTATTAAATAAGGTCTGACTTAGCAACCCTCCATCTCACAATTTTCATC
This sequence comes from Flexithrix dorotheae DSM 6795, assembly GCF_000379765.1. GTDB lineage: Bacteria > Bacteroidota > Bacteroidia > Cytophagales > Flammeovirgaceae > Flexithrix > Flexithrix dorotheae. The sequence goes on along the minus strand of NZ_KB903458.1, from coordinate 31,893 downwards.
ATGCCCTTCAAACTCCATAGTGATGTGATTGATGGCTTCAGATTTGAGTTTAGTACGAACAGTTTCCTTGAGTTTAACCTGTTCTGATAATTTGTAATCTTTATCCAATTGAAGGTGAATCGTAAGGATATTGTACTGACCATCCATCGACCAAATATGGCAGTCATGAATATCCGTTACTGCAGGTATATCCTTCAGCTTTTCTCCAATATAATCAATGGACACTTCTTCAGGTATGCCTTGAAGGATCACAAGCATACTCTTTCGAAGGTTTTTGTAAACATTGTATAGTACAAATAGTGAAATAAGTACAGAAAGTAGAGGGTCAATGAATGCAGCATCTATGTACATCATAATGATGCTACCGATAAGTACTGCTACCCAGCCTAAAACATCTTCTAGTAAATGTAGTGAAACTACCTTTTCGTTTAACGATTCTCCTTTTCGTAGTTTGAATACAGCTGCACCATTAACCACTATCCCAAGAATGGCGAGATAAAGCATCCCTTGGGCGTTGGTTTCTCCTGGGTTGAATAGCTCTGGTATCGCTTTGGTCAGAATAAAAATAGAGCCGACTAACAATACAATAGAGTTAATAATAGCCCCTAGTAATGAAAACCTTTTATATCCGTAAGAAAACTTTTCCGTTCTTCCTTTCTTCGATAGTTTTTGAAAGTACCAAGACAGCCCTAAACTTAAACTATCACCGAGATCATGAAGAGCATCTGATAAAATAGCTAAACTGTTGGTGAAAAGTCCACCTACAATTTCAATAATAGTAAAAATAAGATTGAGGAAGAAGGCAACTTTTACATTCCCCTCGGAATGATTGTGTGAATGATCGTGATGATGTCCCATAATTATTTTGCGAGATTAAGAATTCGAATTGCTCCTTTAATTACTATAAGAAATATGATTGAACCAATTACCAGATCGGGATACCTGCTAGAAGTAAAATGAACCAGGATACCTGCAGTAATTACACCTAAATTAATAACGATATCATTGGATGTAAATATCATTGAAGCCTGTATATGCGCTTCTTTACTCTTTGTTCTCTGAATGAGATAGAGGGATATAGAATTAGCAATTAGTGCAAGGAAAGAAATAATAATCATGGTCTGGAAAACTGGAATTGCCTCAAACCCAACAAACCTTCTTATCACTTCAATTAATCCAAATAATGCTAAGGCTATTTGAAAATACCCACTTAGCTTAGCAACTAATTTTTTCTTGGCAATGGCTGCTCCTACAGCCATGAGGCTCAATCCATATACAATAGAATCCGCCAACATGTCCAATGAGTCCGCTACCAATCCCATTGATTTAGATAACCAACCATAGGTCATTTCCAGGATAAAGAATACAAAATTAATTATGAGCACCCACCAGAGTGCCGTTTTTTGATTACTCTCAGCTTGATTTTTTGCTGGAACTTCCATTTCTTCATCTACCGTCTCCATCAATGAAGCTTCCAATTTTAAATCATATATTCTTTGTTCGAATCGATCAACTTCGGCTGTATGAAATATAGTCAGTTTTCTTTGCGGAATATCAAAAGACAATTGCTCAATTGAATCAATTCCTTCTAATTTCATACGTATCATTTGCTCCTCAGATGGGCAATCCATTTTCGATATTTTAAAAGTTGTTTTTTTCATTAAAGCCATCTTCTAACTTTTGATTTATAGGTTAAATAATCTTGTCCCTGAACACTTTCAAGATATTCTTCTTCTAGTCTAACCTGAGTCTGTATCGTAACAAATGTCACCAGCTGAATTGAAAAACTGAGGATATTTGGGATAATCAAAAAAGTACCCAGGTAAGAAATAAGTATTCCTAGAAATACAGGATTTCGGGAATATTTAAATAGTCCATGACTAATTAATTTTGTTTTCTCTTCATAGTCAATACCAATTCTCCATGAACTTGACATTTGGAGTTGTGCTAAACTTGTCCAGAGAAAAGATATTATTAGAAGTATTAAACCTGATATTCTCAACCATTCAAAGTCCAAATAATCAACCGGCATCAAGTATTGATACCAATTGGGATAGAAAGAATATATACCGATTGAAACCCAAGTCAACAATACCATCACCTTATAAACTCTTCCAATATAATCATGAGCTTTTTCTGTATTTCCGAAAACAAACGGGTTTACACCCGTTTGTTTCCAAAGAATAACTGACCTGAGGACAAATACCAATAGCAGATAAAGGAATGTTGCAATCGGCAGAAATATTTGATAAAAATTCATACTGTTATTTTTAGTGTTCGTGTTCTGTTTCACCTTTCTTCATTTCTGCCAACAAATAGTAGGCATTATTCCAGGCAACCACTGTCCCTTTTTCAATTGTCTTGAGAGGCTTCACCTCTACCCAGCCATCATCTTCATTTCCAGTAGCAATTTCTACGGGCTCAAATTCCCATTCTATTTCACCATTTTCCTCTACTTCTTTTTCTACCATGAACAAATAAAACTTTTCACCATCTCTCACCACGCCTTCTTTGGGTAAGGCAAATGCTTCAATATTATCTACCATTATACGACCTCTCACATACATTCCTGGGATCAACAACCCTGCTTTATTTTCAATTTCTGCATGTAGATGGATCGCTTTTGGATCTTGCTCAAAAGCCTTTCCCACAGCATAAATCTCTGCTTCTAGTTCCTTATCGATTAAGGATTCAACCTTAAATTTTACTTTTTGTCCTTTCTTTACTTTATTCATATCCTTTTCAAACACCATTAGATCGGCATGGATATGTTCGATATTGACGATCTCAAACATTTCGGTTTGAGGCTGTACAAATTGTCCTATTTTTACTTCAACCAGACGAATATACCCATCAATTGGGCTAGTAACAGGAACTTGTTCATAGAGATTTCCTTCTTTCACTTTATTTACTATGAGGCCCATTATACGGAGCTGTGCTTCATATCCATGAACTGCCCCATTCATAGACTGGTATTCTGCTTGAGTCTTCTGAAACTCTTTTCCTGAACCCACTTTTTCACTATACAGTTTTTTTTGCCTCTGATATTCTTTTTCCAAATACTGAAATTGGTTCCATGCATTAACATAATCAGTTTGTAGCTGAATAAGGTCTGGGTGGCTGATATAAGCCAATACTTGACCTTTCCTGACTTTATCTCCTTCAATTACCTTAATAGAGGTTACATTGGCACCTATTATAGCTGTGACTGTCGCTTCATTTTGTGGAGGAACTTCTAATTGCCCGTTGGCTTCCACGAAAGTGGAGAGATTTCTAAATGGGATCGTATCCACTTTCATTCCTAATGATTCAAATTGTTGTACGGAAAAATGAACTTTTTCCGCATGTTCCTCCTCATTATGCTCTGAGCTTTCAGTCACAGAAGATTTTCCACAAGCTGCCATCAATACTATTGATAGCAAAAAGATATTTATATTCGTTTTCATTGATTTCTTATTTTTTATTGACCAATTAAGAATTCCAGGTTAGTAACTGCCTGGTTGTAACCATTTATGGTATTGAGATAATAAAATTTTAACTGTAGTCCTTGATTCAGCCCTTGAAAGTACTCCACATAGCCTATGGCTCCATTTTCAAAACTTTTTTGGGCATTTTGGATCATTAACTCTGCTTGTGGGATTGCCTTGTCTTTGTAGTAATCCAGGCTACTTCGAAACTTAATTACGGCTTGTAGCTGTTGCTCATATTGACCATGTAATACAGTGTTGAAATAATCAGCTTTTGTCTGAGCCATCTGACCATTCAATTTTGCCATCTTCACTTTGGCTTTATCTGATCCGTAAAATAACGGGATCGATATTCCTACCTGAATTCCACTAAACCGGTCTGAAGATGTTGCTATGTCTCCATTTGCATTTTGTGCACCTATTAAAGATTGATTGAAATAGCCAATGGAGAATCCCGGAAGCATTTTAGAAGATTGGACAGCTTGGTCTGCTTCGGCAATTTTAATCTGTTGCAAGATATAATCCATGCGTGGATTATTGAGTAATTGTACAGAATCCTCAACCAAAGTCATACTTTTTTCTTCCAAGGCATCAGGTATAAACTTCATTTCTTCTGATGCATTAAGAAGAGTTCTTAACTGGTACTGCTGAGTGGCTATATCCGATTGTAATAATTGTAATTCATTCTGGATTTCCATAACACTAGTTTCAGCTGTAGCCTTTTCCAGATAACTACTAGCCTCGGTTTCGTACCTGATATTTGCAGCATGAAGAAAACGTTGATATAAACTATCTTGAAAGACCAATAAATCGTGTCGCTCATTTAGATATGCCAATTGATACCAGGCTTTTTTAATGTCACGTTTCAACTCATTTTCAGAAACCTTTAAAAGCTTTTCAGCACCTGCAATTTTTTCCTTTGCCAGCTTGCTTTGATTACTGTAAACAGTTGGAAATTCGAAGTTCTGATTGAGTTCCCAGGCAAAGTCATTTTCAAAACTATTGTACTGACCATATTGGATACCAAAATCTGTTTTTCCTGGATTCAAACTTCCTTTTTTGTTATTTTCCTGTACCTGAATAAGCGTTTTTGCTACTTGAACATTTCCATTATTAACTAAACCAATTTCAATAGCCTGTTCTAATGAAGTAACTTCATTGCCATCTGAATTTTGGGCATTTACTTTACCAGTTGGTAATAATGAAAAAGAGACTAGTATTAGGATTATAAGTGCTGTTTTGGGAACTGTTATATTATTACTATTTTTCTCTACCCATTGATACAACACCGGGAGTACCAACAAAGTAAGAAATGTGGCTGTAACCATACCTCCAATCACTACAGTTGCCAGAGGTCGTTGCACTTCTGCTCCGGCAGAGGTTGAAATCGCCATGGGTAAAAAACCTAATATATCAGTCAGAGCAGTCAATAGAATTGGTCTAATCCTTCTTTTTGCCCCCAAGCGAATACGATCATTTAAATTAGCTACTCCTTCTTCCTTCAATTCATTCCATCCTCCTATTAAAACTAATCCGTTTAATACAGCTACTCCAAAAAGAACAATGAATCCTACTCCAGCTGATATACTGAATGGCATTCCTCTTAGCCATAATGCAAATACTCCTCCTATGGCAGCAAGTGGAATGGCCATATAGATCATCATGGACTGACGAAATGATTTAAGAGCGAAGAATATTAATAGAAAAATTAATCCAAGTGCAATGGGAACCACTACCTGAAGTCGTTTAGTTGCTCTTTCCAGATTTTCAAAAGCTCCACCATATCGAACATAATATCCAGGGGGTAATTCTAAAGAACTGTTTAATTTCTGTTGAATTTCTGTTACCAATGATTTTACATCTCGACCTCTCACATTGATCCCCACATAGATTCTTCTATTGGTATTGTCCCGACTAATCTGCATGGGCCCAGGTTCATAGCTGATTTCAGCTACTTCCTTCAATGGGATTTGTGAGCCATTCGGTACATTAATATAAAGGTTTTTAATATTTGAAATGCTTTTGCGATGTTCCTCGTTTAATCTCACCACCAAGTCAAATCGTTTTTCGCCTTCAAAAATTACTCCTGCCTTTCCTCCAGCAAAGGATGTTTCAAGGATGGTGTTTAGATCAGAAATATTGAGTCCATATTGTGCCAACTTGTTCCTGTTATAAACTACTGTCATTTGGGGTAGTCCTTTTGTTGCTTCTACACGCATATCTCCAATACCTTGTGTCCCTGCAATGATCTTGGCAACCTCTTCGGCTTTGTTGGCTAATACATTAATATCTTCTCCATAAAGTTTGATTGCGATGTCTTCTCTAACCCCTTCCAGCAATTCATTAAATCGCATTTCAATAGGTTGCGTGAATTCGTAATTGACCCCTGGTATTTGAGAGACTGTTTTTTTCATTTCCTCTACTAACTCATCTTTTGAAGAAGCAGATACCCATTCTGACTTAGGTTTTAGGATAACAAAAACATCTGCTAAATCCATTGGCATGGGGTCGGTAGGCACTTCAGCTACACCAATTCTGCTCACGATTTTTTCTACTTCAGGGAACTCCTGTTTTACCAAATTTTCGATTTTGGTGGTAGTTTCAATGGTTTCGGTCAATGAACTACCAGGCTTTAGAATGGCATGAAAAGCAAGATCGCCTTCATCCAATTCAGGAATAAATTCACCACCCATTCGCGAAAAAGTAATGGATGCTATAGCCAATAACAATACTGAAGTGATTACCACCAGCCAACTTCTTTTAAGCACTTTACCTAAAATTGGTTCGTATCTATTTTCTAGCCAGATAACAAACCGGTCACCCCACATCATTTTTTTCTGCTTGCCTATTCGTATGAACCATGCAGACATCATGGGAACATATGTTAGGCATAAGATCATAACTCCAATCATGGCAAACATAAAAGTCAATGCCATAGGTTTAAACATTTTTCCTTCTACACCTTGTAAAGCCAAAATAGGGATGAAAACAATCAAAATAATCAACTGTCCAAAAAAGGCTGAGTTCATCATTTTACTTGAAGCTTTATAGGCTACTTCATCACGTAATTCAGAATTAATGGACTGCTTTTTTAATATTCGATCATGAAGTAAAAAAACAGTGCTTTCTACAATTATAACTGCTCCATCTACGATGATTCCAAAATCAATAGCTCCCAAACTCATGAGGTTTGCCCAAACATCAAATGCATTCATAAGAATAAAGGCAAATAAGAGTGATAATGGGATAGTAGAAGCCACAATTAATCCACCTCGCCAGTTTCCTAGTAGAAATACTAAAACGAAGATGACAATTAAAGCACCTTCAGTAAGATTTTGTCCTACAGTACTAGTCGTTTTAGCAATGAGTTTACTTCTATCTAAAAGTGGTTCTATGATAACTCCTTCAGGTAGGGACTGTTGAATTAGTTCCATTCTTTCCTTAACACTGGATATTACATCATTGGAGTTTGCTCCTTTCAGCATCATCACTAAACCTCCAACTACCTCACCAGTTCCATCTTGAGTAAGTGCACCATAGCGAACGGCTGAACCATGCTGAACAGAAGCCACATCTTTGATGCGTATAGGAAGACCATTGATATTTTTTACAACAATATTTTCAAGATCATTTAGACTTCTGGCCAGTCCTTCACCCCTAATAAAATTGGCATGATGGTCTTTTTCAATATAAGCTCCACCAGTATTTTGATTATTATTTTCCAATGCTTGAAAAATATCCAGAGTTGTAATACCCATAGCATTTAGCTTATCAGGATTTATAGCCACCTCATATTGTTTTATTTTACCTCCGATGGCATTGATTTCCACAACACCTGGGACCATTGCCATTTGACGTTGCACGATCCAATCTTGCATGGTACGTAAATCAGTAGGCGTATATTGATCTTTATGTTCGGCATCTACCTTTAGTGTGTATTGATAAATCTCCCCGAGACCTGTGCTAATAGGTCCCATAGAAGGTTCACCAAACCCTTTCGGAATTTCTTCTTTTACTTCCGTAAGCTTTTCAGCTACCAGTTGTCGGGGAAGATAAGTACCCTGACCATCTTCGAAAACAATGGTTACAACTGAAAGTCCAAATCGCGAAATAGAACGAATTTCAATGACACCGGGAAGATTTGCCATGGCCACTTCTATTGGATAGGTCACAAACTGTTCTATATCTTCTGTTCCTAAATTGGGAGCTTGTGTGATTACCTGTACTTGGTTGTTTGTGATGTCAGGAACAGCATCTAGTGGAACTTTGGTGGTACTCCATATACCTGCCACCACAAGTATTATTGTGAGAAATCCAATTAAGAGCTTATTCTTAATTGAAAACTCAATTAACGCATTGATCATATCAAATGATTTTTGAAATTTGGTTTTGAAATAATATGATTGGCTGATCCAAAACTTGGATCAGCTAAAGAGGTAGAATTACCCTAATATGAGATCATATTTTTCCTGAGGAGGCTGAAGGATGGATGTGCGAAACCCGTTCGAAAACCTGGCAATATACCTTGATTTTGTTATCAACTTAGGTAAGCTTATAAAATCATTATATAAGGCGTATACAACGACAAAATGAGTATGGCAACAGTGGCAAACACAAAATGGCGAACACAAATCTAAACCTGACTCATGATTGGGATCTCTGCTACTTTCATCAAATGCTTCAATATTGTTTTGAGTTACCTCATCATCGGCACAAGGGATTATGGATAACCCTAAAAGAAAAATCGCCATAAATAGTGATGATAACTTCATTTTACAAATATAGATAAAAATACAATGCAACCGATTTGCAAAGTTTTATGCACAGTTTACACACAATCCTTTGTATACCATACTGGCGCTGGAGACTTTGAACCCAATAGGAATTTGAGTTTGAGGTATTTTAGATTTTGTTAAGCAATAGGTTTCACCGCATTGGACACAATGAAAATGAATATGTTGATCCTCAGGTTGGCATTCACATCCTTCCTCACAAAGTGCATATTTGATAGAACCTGTACCGTCTTCTATACTATGAATTAACTTTTTGTCTTCAAAAGTCTTTAGTGTTCTATACAAGGTAACTTTGTCCGCTCGTTCAAATTTTTTTTCCAAGTCTTTTAAACTTATGGTAGCTCTTGATTCCACCAACTGCCTGAGGACTAATAGGCGCATAGCAGTCGGCTTGATCTTTTTATTTTCTAGTGTTTTCTCAAGCATCTTCTAATATAATTTAATGAATCTTCATATTATTAACCTCTAATTAAAGGTTCTCTGATTAAACTTTCAAAGTATAAATGACAATTTTGTATTAGCCTGATTTGAAAGGTTAAGTACGCTTGTAATTGCTACTACAAAAATCCCTGTCTATAAATGTTCTTTTCTATTTACCTTTTAAATTCTGATTTATTAAAATATACTTTGCAATGATGAATTACAATAAAAATATTTGCTTACTACGTAAAGTAATTACGACTTACTTATTTTTCTAATGAAAAATTTAAATTAACCCCAAGAGCAACAACCTACCTCCGATCATCCATTCAATAATAAGGTGTTTTCAGCCATCAATTACCTGGCTATCTCCAGCCAATTCGATAACTGAAAACATCATCAAATCTAGACATTTCGGATAAAGTTCCGTTTTTTTCCCGGAAGAGACCCCGACACCTGTGCTTCATGCCTTCCCAATTCCACCCTGCAAGCCTGCAAAAGACTGCCTGATTTTATCCTGCACAAATCCCGCTCCTGAGTTACACTCCCCAAAGATAAACTCACGCTTCCTGTTTGCACGAATCCGGGACAAAAAACGAGAGGGTAATCCTACACACTAAATTTTTTGTTTCATTTAAACCCTTCTAATCATGAAAAATGATGTATATCAAATCGTTACCACTCAGTTAATCGAACAACTTGAAAAAGGAACTGTGCCCTGGAAACAACCCTGGAACCAATTTGGCCCTGCTGCCAATTATCTTACCAAAAAGCCCTATCGGGGAATCAATGCCCTCATTCTCAACTCCCTTCATTTCAATTATCCTTTCTTTCTCACCTTCAAACAAATCAAAAAGCTGGGTGGAAAAGTACAAAAGGGAGCTAAATCCATTCCGGTGATATTCTGGAATTTTGTATTTAAACATAAAAAAACCGGAGAGATAATTCCCCAAAACAAGCTGGACAAATATCCCGCTGACCAAATTGAGAAAAAGGCTTTTTTGAAGTACTATCGGGTATTCAATATCTCCTGCGTGGAAGATGTACAATTCGATATTCCAGAACTGACTACAAAGGCAGATAACCACCTGGTCTGGGAATGTGAACAAGTATTGCAAAATATGCAAAATCCACCTGCACTCAAACATGAGAAAGCCCAGGCATTTTACAATCCCAAAGAAGATTTCATCAACATGCCAGCTATGGAATTATTTCCGGACCACACTTTGTATTTAAGTATTTTATACCACGAATTGGTTCACGCTTCGGGCCATGTTTCCCGGCTGGACAGAAAAGCGATTTCAGAAGGCAATGCCACTTTTGGTTCTGAAATTTATTCTAAAGATTATCCAAACTAAAATATTATCCAAACCTTTGGTATTAACTATTTAGTTTACAGTGTTTTACTGACCTGAAAATTGGGATAATATTTCTTCAAAAAACAAAGATGACCCTTTTATGGAAAGCCACCTATGCTAATTCTCTTATGTTTATTCCTTAAGACCAAGATACTCTAGAAGATCTTTTTTCTTCCGTATGTTCTTCCACTTTTTACCAGTATCCGTTATCACATCATCTTCAAGAGTTGCTAAAGCTTGATTTTTTTGCTCGGTAGAAACAAAAATATACTGCATGGTTGTGTTTATGTCAGCATGCCCCATCAGTCTTTGGATAGCTACAATATTGAGATGTTGCTCTAGCCAATGACTGGCCCGTGCATGGCGTAACTGGTGACAATGCAGATTATCAGGCACTTCAGGATTAAAACAGTGAGCTTTCTTTGCATATTTTTTTAAACGCTTGTTTACCCCCTCCTGTGTGATTTTCTTTTTCCTACCGTCAAAATGAACAAAGAATAATGGGTCACCGAGATTAGGTTGCTTGCCATGGAACATCTCGATATAGCCTTTTAGGACTAAAGCTACCTCTTTAAGTATTGGAGGTGATCTTCTCTTGGCTCCCTTACCTAAGATAGCAATATAGTTTTTACCATTAGGCTCATTTAAATAGATGTCAGATATTTTTAAGGATAGCACCTCGCCAATACGGGCTCCAATACTGTAAATCAGGTAGAATAGCGTAAAATCACGTTTCCCTATTTTAGTTTTGAGATCGATGACATTGAAAATAGCCTTAATGGTCTCTTGTGTTATTTCCACTTGTGCCGGTCTGATATACCGCATCTGCTTAATTTCCTTGGCTTCCATTCCCATTTGGATAAAACGGGAGTCTTTTTTGCTCAAAAACTTAAGAAAGTTCTTTAAGCCAGCCAGCCGTTGATTACAAGTGGAATTGGAGCAACTTCTTTCTTTTTTGAGCCACAACATCCATTCATGGATATTAGCTATTGAAAAGGTATCACCTGAGAGGTTGTCACAATCGATTGACTTGATATCCTTCATAAAGATGGCATATAAAGTAACAGCTTCATGGTATGAGCGCAGAGTATGATTACTCAGGACCCTTATTTCGGGAAGATATACTTTTTCCCACTCACGCATTGCCTTTGCAATGACTAAAGATTCAGTTAGGTTCTTCATATTCAAAAAAATTAGTAAGATCTGGTAATAGATCATGAAGGGCTTGTCCGGTTAGTTCTTCCAATTGTTTAAAGAAAAGAGGAGCAAGTTTATAATAGTAGCAGGTACTTTCGATTTTTCGATGTCCCATGGAGTGGCTTAGAAATATTAACTTGTCAAACCACTCCGTTCCGTCATATTCCCAACTATTGATGTTGGTCACAGCGTAAAGACTACGGAGATCGTAAGGTCGTGCAGGTGCACTGGTTATGGTTTTCCAGATTTTTCTAAAGATCAGGGCTTGCCAAGCAATTCCGTGGAAATCGTCATTTCTGTCAGGAAAAAATATTTTCCTATCTGGCATAAGTCGTTCCATTGCCTCATTATATTGCTTTAACAAGTTCCACATTGTTGGATGTAATGCCACTCTGTGTTGATCAAGACCTTTAGAATGAGCTATGTTGATTATCCCATTCGTGAGATCTACGTCCTTGCATCTGAGCATACGAGCCTCATTTGTCCGCATACCAGTACTGTAAAGCAATCGGAAGTATACAGGAATTTGCATTCTCCTTAGTTTAAACGTCAATTCGTTTTGCCATCCAACAAGTTTAATTGTAGCGGTGGATTGAAAAAATGCACTTAACTCATCCTTACTGAATCCATGGGGAGTATAGGTGGATTTTTCAGTAGGTAAGTTTTCAGGGATCAACACATTGGTCCACCTGTGTTTGTTGGCGTATTTTAAAAACTTACGCACTGGGAGTATCCGTAAATTCCGTGATTTACATTGTTCTGCCGGTCTTTTCCTACACCATTCATTAACAATATCATCTGTGAGTATTTCTACATTAGGGATAATCGATGCACAGTATTTGTTAAACCGTATTAGAGTCTTATGTGCAAACCTTGACAGATGATTAGATGCCTTCAGGTAAAAGATGTATTTGTTCATCATGTCAGATATGAACGTTTTAACCAAAGGAAGTTCCGTTTCTGAGACAATTCTCTTTGGCCTGGGGGATTGAATTGGTTCCGGAAGGTTTAAAGCCGTATAGCCGCAACTATTAGTATACTTAAGAAATTGTCGAATACAACCAGCTCGACCATTGCGTGAGAGCTCGGTCTCTCCTTGGCGCTTTTTACACCATTCATCAACCAGTTCTTGCGATATATACTCTACTTTTTTTTTATTCATACAGAACCGTGTAAATGTTGTTAGTGGCAAGAAGCTTCCTAATCCTACTATCTTTCCTTTGGATTTGTGGTAATCCACATAGATATTAGCCAGTTCTTTAATCGTTTTCATAACTCGAACACCTCCTTTCCAACAGGATATTTCTCAATACTTAACCCACATTCACGTAGATGCTTGATATCAGTACCGATATATGGATTTAAAGATTCCGGGGATAGGTGTCCCAGAAGGTCACTGATAACTTTAGGTTGAACACCGGATTCCAGAGTTTTAGATGCCAGGTAACGTCTGAACAAACGGAGACCATTTTCTTTATCACTGTTCCTTATTCCTAATTTTTTAAAAAGACGTCTGATGATACCTCCTATGGTACTTGACCTCATCGTATTTTCCGGATCATGGGCATTGGTGAAAATGTTTTTTATTTCCAAGTTTTTCGGACGTCCCTTTAAAAGGTAATCAATCAAGGGATTGCCAACAACAGCCCTAAGTGGTAAAGTCATAGATTGTTGTGTTTTGGATTGAGTAAGATTGATGAGATCCCTTTCCCAATCTATATTGTCAATCTGCATTTGAGCTATATCTGTTCCTCTTAATGCTGTATACATAACCATTGACACAACAGCAATATCCCGTAAAGACAAATTTTTTCTGTTCCCTTCTCGCAAATTCTCTTTAATGACACGAATCTCCTCATCTTTAAGAATAGCAAAATTCTTTCTGCCATTTCTTAAAGGAGGCATATCATCAATGATACGTGTACATTCAACAAAATCCTCAGTTCCTACCTTTGCTTTTAAGACAGTTTTAATTTTAGTCTTGTAGGAACTACCTCGTAGCTGCTTGCATCCATCATAAAAGAAAGAAAGGATCATAGATTCGGAAATACCACATAAATCAGAGGCTCCTTTTCGTTGCATATGATACAAAAAGGAGGATGCAGCATTCGATTCTACTCGGATTGACTTTGCTCTTTTACATTTTTTTGATGCCACCAGCTTGTAATGATCAACAATATCTTTGAATATAGAGTTTAACTGATCATAACTACATTTTCGGTATTGTACAGGATTGAATCTGAGTCTATTAGGGAAGTGATTGAACTCATCAAACCCTTGAATAGTACGTACTGATGTACGGTAATAACGAAGCCTTTCGGTGCTTCCTTCAAGACCTTCCTTAAAAAGAAATTTCTTGTAGAAATCGTTATAAGAAACGTAATTACCTTCATGATCAAACAATCGTCTAAGCATGATCCTGACGCCATCTATGGCGCCTCTGCCAAATCCCTTCGCTTTCATATATTCTAAAAGCAGTGGGTGTGTTTCCTTTAGTTTTTTGATATCCATATTATTATTGAGTGTTGGAGCACAGTAATAATATAGACACATAATTGATAGGTTTTATTCAAATTATTATCCTAAAATTTTAATTATTAAAACACTGTAAACTAAATAGTTAATACCAAAGGTTTGGATAATATTTTAGTTTGGATAATCTTTATTATCCGAAAATTAGGATAATAAGGAAGAGCTTGTAGCAGAGATGGGGGCTTGTTTCCTTTGTGGACATGTTGGCATCCAAAATCAGCAAACTTTGGAAGATTCAGCCGCCTACATTCAGGGTTGGTTGGATGTACTGAAAAGCGATCATAAGTTGCTTATTGAGGCAGCTGCTCAGGCACAAAAGGCTGTGGATTACATCCTGGCTTAAGTTTTTGGAAGGGGAAACCCTTCCTTTTTTTATTTGAGGATTATAGCCTAATTTTGCTTTACCACTCACACAAAGGCTCCATAATCTACTACCGTATTTTTTTTAACTAAAAATTAAATGATTATGTCACAGCCGGAAAATTTTAATCAAAATGCTTTTTCATTTAGGGACGTGGAAAAACGATGGCAGAAGGATAGAAACCTGATTGCCACTGAGTATGATAATCGCCAGATTACTTATGATGAATTCATCGAAAAATTGCTGAATCTCAGGAAGGAATATATGCCTTACTTCCAACAAAAACTGGATAGAGGTAAAAAGTAGCATCATTCAGATTTCAACCAGCAAGGCACATAATTGGCTTTTTGTTTAACCAATTATGGAGAATATAATTTTGTATGGAAATGACCAGATTATTTGCGGCTTAGGAAGCAGATACCTTCTGACGTTTCTCTATATTAACAAATAGTGGTTCACTATGAGAACATTAGCAAGCTTACTAAAAGCAGGATACTCGCCCAGAAATGGCTCCTATTTTTACCGTAAAAATGATGAGGATCCCTACATTTATTTTTGCAGATTTGATTATGGGTATAAAAGAAAACCCATCACCAAACCCTATGACAGAGTTTTTAATCCCAAGGTTTTGTACATCCACCCCTACTTTCCCGATCAGCCCATACAATTAGTAGAGATCATACAATCCTTTCCTTACGGAAAGAGATACCATAAACATGCCTTAGTAGATGGAGTATTGAAACTGGCTGAAAATATATGGTTCACCGAAGAACAGATTTACCTTTACCCCACTTTCTTCAGACCAATTTATTGGGGGTATACCTGATTCCAATTAAAAAAAATACCGCAATCCTCCTCCTCCGAATAGTCTGGCGGTTTGTACGTATTGTTGTTCCAGGTTTGCCAGGATGGCTACTTTTCCTATGGTGTATTCCAGTTCCATTCCTATCAAAACTCCAAAATTGAGCTTTTCATCAAGGGGTTCGTAGGCAGAATATAAATCGTAGGCCATTACTCCTCCGGCATTGAAGTTTAAATAGAAACTGGATTTAATTTTGATCAGGTTATAATGGGGAACTACTTTTACATAATACGCTTCATAAGGGATTTGGAATGGTGAGCCTTTTTCGTAGGCTATTTGTGCTTTCAGGGCAAATCCTTTTAATATATAATGGATGTACCCCCCTCCTACCATAGTGGTTTTTTCCCCTTTGTAAACGAAAAAATCTACTCCGTTTTCTCCGGGCAAATGCTCTACTTTCAGTTCATTTCCATCCAGTCTGGCTTTCTTTGGTTTAAATTTTACCTGCTTTGGCCTTTTATGGGGTTTGGGTTGCTGGGCAAAACTATAGGATATACTTCCCAATAGTATAATGATGGTGATGAGTATCTTTTTCATAATGCTAAAATTCTATCGTGATCAATTCCCTTAATTCTTCGCTCCATTCCCCATCATTGTCCTGTACCTTAAGTTTGATTTCATGTTGACCTTCTTCCTGGAAAATATATTCTACAATGGGATCAGGACTGGGGATTTCTACTCCGTCAATTTCAAATTGGTAATGGACAATATCGCCTCCATACTTTTCATCCTGATCGTAGGAAGGTGCACCGGAAAACTCAAAATGACCTGGTCGGATAATACCTTTTTTGGTGTAGGCATACATCGCCACTGGAGGTAAATTTTCATAGACAATCAAGTTCAAAAAGATATTGGAAGTCGCTCCAAATTCATCTTTGGCTATGATCTTTATTTCATTATTCCCCACTCTACCCGGACGATAAACCGCCTGATATTGATCATTTGTATTTTCCAACTTATCTGAAGATAACATTTCACCATCCGGAGCTTCATAGCTTACTTCACTCAGGTTTTCATCTCTCACTTCGTAGTAAAAGGTGACACTTGTAGCTTTGGATTTTAAGCCAATTTTCAGGCTGTCTTTCATCGTTTTATAGGGCTCTCCGGTTTCAGGATCAATGGTTTCACCATTTTTGATAAAAGTAATTTCCGGAGGAACATTAGCCACCATAGAATCTTCCCACCGGAATTCACAGGAAACGGCTATAAAGCAAATCAATATTAAATAAATGCTTTTCATGATTTGGTTAGTTTAAAGGTCCTTGATTTGATTTTGATGATGTAAATTCCATTGGGTAAACTTTCTGTATTGATCCAAATGGTATTTCCATTGCCCGAAAAATCCTCAGGCTTCAATGGCTGCTTTCCCAGTAAATCAAAAACCTGAATGGCCGATTTTTTCAGATAGATGTTACTGCTTTCCTTAGTATCAATCTCTACTTTCAATACCTCTGAAAATGGATTGGGAAAGATCTTGATGGAATTATTGATGAATTCATCATCTAAACCTGTAATCACATCTGAAGTATCCGGAATGCCATTGACCGAAATTTGATAAGTAAGCGTATCACTACATCCTTTCTTGAGGTTGGCCACCACTAATTTCACCTGATATTCCCCCGGTTTGTAATAAAAAATGGCTGGAGATTTCAGGCTGGATTGCTGATTATCTCCAAAATCCCAGTCATAAGTATTCTCCCCTTCATTAGGATCAAAAACATCAAACTCCACAGATTCCCGAATTTTAATTTTTTGGGTACTGGCGATAATGCTATCCGGGAATTCGTAAGTATTGAGCACAATGGTAGCCGGGTCAGACTCACATCCTTTGGCATCGACCCCTTTGCAGGAAATGATATCACTTTTTGTGGCCTGAAAATCCAGTGTAGTGCCTTTGCCAATCAACTCATTATTGTCATTGTACCAGTGGTAGTCCTTATTATTTTCAGAAAACCCAGCGAATATACTCACCAAATCATTTTCGCAAACCTCAATTACCGATTCGGATAACCTTGGTTTCACAGCAAAACTTTTAATCACTTCGACCGCTTGTTTGGCCATATACACACAGCCATTTATTTCCACCTGATAATCCAGATGGTAAACACCAGGAGCAAGCACATTAGGATCAAAAACATTGGAGGTTACGCCATCTCCAGCCCAGGTGCTTTTCGCCACATATCCGGAATAGACATATTCATCCAGCGAGATGGGATCGGCATTTTCACACACCTGAATCAATTCATTTTCCAGTGTTAATTCCGCTGTGCCTATGCCATTGGTGATCTCAATTTTCCGGCTCCCAAAAGCCTTGCAGCCTCCTTTGTTATAAGTATATTGAATTTCATAAATACCTTCTTCCAGGCCTTCTGGTAAAAATAAGGAATCATTAATCACACCTTTTCCAGTAAAAATTCCTCCTTTCAGATTCGGATTAATATCATCACTTAAAAGATAAGGTTCACCCCATTTACACAGCGAAATATCCTCTCCAATTGCCACAGGTTCATCACTGATGATAATGGCCTTTCCGCTTCCCAAATCACTTTCACAATTCTCCTTTGAAATCGCTTTCACTTTATAACTTGTAGTGGTGGTCAGGTAAGGGGTTGGGAAAGTAGGACCTGTATGTAACAACTGACCTGATGCCGCATACCATTCATAGGTGAGATCCGCCATTGGATTTTGGATACTTAGAGTTGTTTGCCCCGCTCCTCCGCAGATATATCCCTCATTAATTAGTGGCACTTCGGGAATTTCATGAATGAATGCCGTAACTTTTACCCTTTCACTTTCGCAATTCTGTTTGGAAGTCACCGATACATAGTAGGAAGTGGTTTGTGCCAGCTCATTCTGGCTAAACCTGCTGCCAATAAACAAAGGCGTTTCCGCTTCCAGACTTTCATACCATTTATACTGGCTACCAACTGACCCACCACTGGCTGAAATGCTGATGCTACTTGTTCCGCAATAGGCTACATCTTCCACAAATGGCACATTGGGCACCGGATGATAAGTCACTTCCATACCCTGTTGCTGTCCTTCACAGCCTTCCACTACCTGACTTACAAAAAACCGGGCTTGTCCCTGAATGTAAGGGGTATAAGTAGCGCCTTCATACAAATAATTATCCCGGTCATTTACACTGTAAAACCGGAAAATTGCTCCTTCCTCTCCTTTGGGAGTAACGGTGATATTTCCCACTCCACATTTTTCCATATCACTTACCTGAGGCAATGGCGGAGTGGCATTGTAGGTAATATTTACTTTCGCCTGCTCACTTTCACAGCCTTCTGCAGTGGTGGTGGAATAATAAAATATCTCATTTTTACTCACCTGCCCGGCTTTGAAATATCGCCCCTCCCCTACTTTAATATTGCTGGTATTGTACCAGGTATAATTCTCCCCAATTCCCCCTTTTCCCTCCAGTTCCACAAACTCAATTCCGCAGGTGGTATAATTGATTTCCTCAGGCTGAGCCGGAATCCCATAAACTGTTCCGGTGATTTTCATGCGCTCCCCTTCACAATCGAAGGTCCCAATTCCAGGGATATCTCTTCTATTCACCGCAGCCACAAAATAGACTGTGGTCTGGTTTAAAAATGGCGTGTAAGTTTTGCCTTCATGGATAATTTCAGTGCTTGTTTCGCTTTTATACCATCGGTAAAAATCCCCATCGTTGCTGGTAATTTCCAGCCTGATTTTCCCCGGACCGCAATGTGTTCCGCCTTTAATTTCAGGCTGATTTGGAGGACTTAATTTCATAACTTTTACTTCCTCCTGTTCTCCTTCACAGCCATTGATTACTGCACTCACATAGAATACCGCATCTTTGGTCATGCTGGTGGAAGTGGTAAAAGTATCATCCAATCCCGTAGCATCATTGAGTAAATTTCCCGACTGATCATACCAGTTGAAATGGGTAACTGCACCGGAATGACTGGCTTTGAGTGTCACTCTTTCCGGTTGGCAAATGACCACATCATCCACCGAAGGTTTTTCGGGCTTTGGAGTAATTTCCACTTCCACTGTTTTGATTTCCTGACAGGTATTGTTCAAAGGATTGCTGGCAATGATTTGATAATTGGTGTTTTGAGTAAGTAATCCGGTAGTATATTTCCCGCCATTTGCCCCTATGATTTTCTGGTTATTTTCATACCAATCGTAGGTAAATTTCGAATCGTAATTTTCAATGGTAATGGTAGTTTGCCCGCTGGAACAAATCTGAGTATAGTTCACTTCCGGCACTTCTGGCTGATCAAAAATGGTAAGTGTGCGGACATCACTTCCCTTACAGCCATTGGCATTTTCATAAGTATAAGTCAGTTCGAAGGTCTTTTCCAGATTCCCTTCAAAATCTATTTCCCCGGTCAGGACTATATTTTGGTTAACCGTTATCTGATTGCTATTGGCCTTCCAGGTACCACCTTGTGGAGAAGCCCCTGTGAGTGTAATTTGCCCCTGACCACAAAATTCAATATCAGCTCCGGCATTCACCTGAGGCTGGGATAACAGACTTACTTCTTCTGTAACTTCTTTAGTGCAAGCCCCATTTTCTACTTTATAAACCACCTGATAAGTATCGGAAGGATACTTGTCCAATTCCCAATTTCCTCCTGCGACTACAGAACCATTAATTTGAAACTCCCCTATCCCATTTTGAACACCAGTGGTATAGCTATACAAATCAATGGTTTTCCCATTTTCCTTACAGAAGGAAGGTGGCAAATCGAAAGTGAAATTTACCTCAGGAAAAATATTGATGATGTGGGATTGTTGAGCTGTACAATTATTGCCATTGGTAAAGGTGTAAGTAATGGTATGTGCCCCTTCTCCGGCAATTGAAGGATCAAGCATATTTCCAGAAACACCTTCACCCGACCAGGTACCACCAGTGGGTGCAGCTTCCAAAGCCAGTTTCCCATTGGCTATGCAAATATTATCGGGAAGATTTAAACTCACTAAGGGACTTTCCTTTAAATGGATCGTTAGGAATTTTTGTTCTGCTGTACAACCAACCTGGGTAGAATTATAAGTCACCACCAGATAGTCTTTAGCCAGATTTTCCGGAATATCATTTACCTGCAGGGTTGATCCGGTGGCAATTTTTACCGCTGTTTCACTGCCATTTTCCATTACACTGGCCCAAACTTCTATAGACAGATTTCCCTCCTGTTGTAAGATAAACTCCTCCAGATCCAGGCTTTCTTCATCCAGACACAAATTGGTTTCTGTTTGTTTTAGGGAAATTCCCGGTCTTTGCAGAATGGTAAGGGAACCCGTGACTTTAGTACCGTTCAAAGTATAATTGTCGGGATTGGTAAAGGCCTGAATGTTGTAAGTACCCGCAGGATCATTGATTGCCTGCTCATTGGAATAGCTCTTGTTCAAAGTCAGGTTGATCCAACTCACCTGAAATTCTTCTTCCAAAATATCGCTTTCCAGCACCGTTTCAGCCCATCGGTAACTATCCAGAAGGTTTCGCCTCAACCATACCGAGCCTTCACATCCTTCCACATCATCCATTTGGGAATCTATGACCAATACCGATACTTTTCCCACCGTTCGCAGGTCATCACAAACCAGGCAGGTGCCCTGTTTCACTTCAAAGGAAAAAATGGTATTGGCGGGAATCTGGTCCACATTTATCCATTTGGAAGCCAACACATAAGTCCCTCCTTCCACTCCCTGAATAGGATGGCTGTTGTAAAAACCCACCATGGTGCCCTGATTATAGGCAAACCCTTCCCACCCGAATAGATAAGAATTCAGTTGCCACCGTTGCTGTTGTCCTTTTTCCAGAATCACATACTCATCAACATCCGACAGTTGCTGTGAAAATGAAGCATAGGAAGTCCAGCCTATTATAGCAATAATAATGTAAATACTCTTCATGAAAATGCGATTGGCAAACTAGAATTTTATTCCAAGCCCAATACCTAAACCTGTATTCAGATTAGTCTGATAAACATTATCCATATCCAGAAATCCCTGTCGGCAAAATCCTTCTACAAAAAGGGCTTTTGATACTTTGTACCGCAGCTTGATCATCAATAAAATATCAAAATCACTGGTTTCATACTGCGCTTCAAAATGCTCTTTAATTTCGGTAGCCTCCTGATTCAATAAGGTGGTAAAATGCAATCCTCCACTAAATTCTACCCGTGAGGAAGCATTGTAATAAAAATCTCCACCAAGGGAAAGCCCATCCTGGCTCAATTCATAGGTTTCAAGATTTCCGTTTTCTCCCTGTTTGCTTACCTGGCTTCCCAATTCACTGTAAGTAATCATGGGCCTGATGCCCCATTCATCTGTTTCAGTCATGGAAATACGGTAGCCGGCATTCACATAAAAGGTCGGTTTATAGTCTGGATTATCAAACCCGATCATCTTATTTCCCGCATATCCCCCTCCTATTTCAATCTGACCATAGGCATTGATAAATAACAACTGGAATAAAAATAAAATAACAACGAGTCTAATTTTTTCCATCTTTTTATAGGTTAAAAAATGATTGTTAAAAATTTAAATACAACAAACTCTATACAAAAAACATTTTTATTTTTTAAATTCCTATAAAATTTCGTGAAACACAGAAAAAAGTTCGTGAACTAAACATGTAAAGTCTCTTTTTTCCTCCTTTTATATGCTTTTTGCCTACACTTTGAAGAACAATATTCTTTTTTATCAGTGAGGTTATGTAATGGTTTTCCACATACCTTACAGGATTTTTCTGCCACTTCCCCATTACCTACAAACTCATAGCTGGCTGCTCTTTTGATCTCCGGAACCCTCTCCAATAATTCCTGTACAGTCTGTTCTTCTTCAATTTCCTCCAATTCACTTTCCAGCTCCTGCAATTGCACTTTATACTGCAATTCCTTCCTTCTCATTTCCAGTTCCTGAATTTTCGATTTCAATGCACAGGCCACTTTATCTGCTTCATAAGCTGTCTGAAGCTGAAGTTTACTCAGGCTGGATTGATGCTCAATTGCAGAAAGTTTCAGTTCATGGTCTACCAGAAACTCGGTTTGTTTAGCAGCTGTTTCATTGCAGGCTCTTTCCACCTGCAACAGACATTCCGCACTACTCAAAATGTAATTGGAGACGATTTTGAAAGCAAAAGCCTTGTACTGGTCGAATTGCAAAATATTGATCATGATACTGATGAGGATTAATCCCAGCGTCCAGTAATTGACAAGGTGTGTAACCACCTGGATAGCCTCTGATAAGATAGATTCGTACTGTCCTTTTTGCTCTTGATGTTCCATATCTGAAGCAATGAGTTGTTCCTTCTTTTCATTTCTCAGAAAACTCAAAGTAGCCAATTCCTCTTTCCGCAATTCCTCCAGACTTCTTTCCAATGTAGTGATTTTGGTATCTCGTTCTTTTCGGAAATTGGCTTTTTTCCAGTCATAACTGGTACCGGAAATTTTCCGGGCATAGTCCTTTTTGGTCTGATCAAGCTGGTTTTTGAGACTTTCCTTTTCCTCCTTAAAGTAAGTTTGCTGATCTTGTATATTTTGATCAAAAGTATTTAATATTTTGTCCTTCTTTTCCACCAGCGATTGAGGTTTGAGTTTTTCATCTACATTATTTCGCACATAGGAATATCCTCCGGACTGGGACAATTTCCATGAACCCAAAATGCCAATCGCACAGATAATGGACAGGGTAAATACCTGAACAATTTTGATGATTAAAAAAGATTTATACTTTGTTATTTTGACCACTTTTGCCTTTATTTCCTTATCTGCCACTGTAAGAATAATAGCAGTTAAAATCAGGAAAAGGGAATTACTGGTAAATAAAGTCAGCGGATCCAAAATGAAAACCAGTACGTTCATGAACCAGTGCAAATACGGAATATCATATTCCAGCGCACTGATAGCCTTCAGATTGGTGGAGATAGACAGGCAAATGATCAGGGGAATGGTAAAATAAAAAATCAAACATCCGGCAACCGAACTAATGTTGTTGCTATTCCAATGCGGCAACAATAATTTAAGCAGGACAGGCTTACGCCTACCCACAAAAAATGCAGGGAATTTCATGGTAAAAATGGTTTTTTAATAAGAAATATTTCAAACCTGACAAGTCAGGATTTGTTTCGTAAACGCTTATAATAAAATCTATCTAACCCCTTTTCATATTCTTCAACTACCTCTGGAAATTCTATTCTTATCTTATTTTCTTCATCTCTAATTTGAGCAACAAGTTCAGGTCCTATAGTTGCATTTCCTAAAAACTCCCACCCTAATTGATGACACAATTTTGGTAAAATTTCAGCTTTTGATACATATTCAATTCTTATCTCTTGCCAATATTTCTCTGACAAATCCTTTCCATAAAGAAGATATTCAATAATTTACTAACCTCCAATAAATGCCAAGATTCTAAAAGAATCACGTTTTTACAATTTTCAATATCCTCTTTGGCATACCAATTAATTATTACTGCAGATGCTCTAATTACATGGTTAAATGATGCATCAATTGGGTGTGGAGGCATAATTTAATATCTTTTAGTTTACTTATTTTTAAATTTTCGGTTTCATCCATTCAATGATTATTAATCTCATCTAATACTTCTAAAGCTAAAAATCCATCTGTTTTTCCAATTCCTTTTTTATGCTGGGATATTTCATAATTACTTGTCACGTCATTCAGGTAATTCAATTTTACCAATAAAGTTCTATCCCTGTTAAATTCTACTTCAAAATCAAAGAATATTTTATCTTCAGTCAGAATCGTTCCATAATCACTATAACGGCTCTCATTTT
Source organism: Flexithrix dorotheae DSM 6795 (assembly GCF_000379765.1). Taxonomy (GTDB): domain Bacteria; phylum Bacteroidota; class Bacteroidia; order Cytophagales; family Flammeovirgaceae; genus Flexithrix; species Flexithrix dorotheae. Next base: position 8,121 of record NZ_KB903458.1, on the reverse strand, counting down.
CATTAAAATCATTATAGCTAAATTGATAGTCATCATCTTCATTATATGCAAAGACCATCATTTTTTCAGTGTTTATTCCCTTTTGAGCTAAAAAATCTGAAAAGCATTTTGGAACTCCTTTTTTTCTCCAATACTCTGCAGTAGTTTTAATTCTAATTTTTCTTAAAAAAATTTGTTCCTGCACATTTAAATGGCTTTTCCTTTTTAATCTTTCAATATCAAAATTCTCTTCATTTTCCATTTTTCCGCTTACAAGTTTCAACAAATTTGAGAAATGAAAGTCTGTATCCACATTCCGGGCAAAATTTATCTTTCCTTAATGCTTTATCTGAGATCTCCTTAATAAAATTGAAATCCTGGATTCCTATCTTCGTTCCGGGGGGAAATCCAAAATAAGTCGGATCAAATGACCCAAAATCAACCTCACAAAAATTACAGAGTATTAGCCGTTGCCCAAAATACAATTCATACTCCGCATACTTGTGTTCCTTATAATGGTCCAGCTCAAAATCATCACCCCCACATTCCATACACGGAGTCACTTCTTTGAATTCTAAAGCTGAATAACACAAGGGGCAAAAAGTTTCTTTCATGAATTAGTAAATATATTACTATTAATTTTTTCCAATCGCTACCATTTTAAATTCATTATGATCTAAACCCTCAGTTTCACCAATGTACTCAAATGTCATGTACACCTGGTTCTTAAGTTTTAGTGAAACCAGTCCTATCGGGTTTGTTTTTTTAATGAAGTCAAGTTTCCTTTTATTTAAATATTCGATGGTTTCCATCAAATTAGGAGCCTTTTTTCCATTTTTAAAAATCCACCAATCCTGAATTTTAATACTCTTTCCTCCATCAAACTCAGGAACATAATCATTAAAAATTCCAGATACTTTTAATCCATCATCAAAATGCAATTCAAAATTTCCGTATTTCCATATTCTAGAAGTTTCTGGTGTATCACCATTTAACCAATCTTCTGGAGGAAAGAAATTTTTTTCAAGTTCAGGTTTACTCATACCCAACTTAACAAAACCAAACTTTCCTGTTTTAATAAATTCAGTAAAATTGAGATCTAAGTGTAATGTCTTTATCATAACATTTTCTTTTTCCACTTTTTATATTCCTTTTCCAAATGTTCTTTAAGCTGATTTCCAGAGTGACCTCCAGTTAAAGGCTCGGCATCAATCAAACTTAAAATCATTTCCTGTATTGAAAAGTTTTTTAATTCCCATTCGGAATCAACAACTTCCTGCAACGACATCTCACTTAACTTTTTTTTAATCCTCTTAAGCAGAATTAAACTCTCATCAAGCCAGCTTTCATAAATTTCAAGAATAGTTTTATTTTCAATCTTCTCAAATCTACCGTCACAATCAAAGAAAATTAATCCTTCTCTTTCTTTTCCATTTACGATTAAACATTTTTCCATTCCACAACCATAATCAAATAGCTTAATGTAGCCTGAAATTTCATCCAGTTCTACCATATCGAAACCTATTTTCTTTGGATCTTCCCAATTTCTAAGAAGTTCTTTGGTTCCAATGTACGGAGGTTTAATATTTTTCAAAGTCAAAGGTTCCAAACCGTAACCACAACCCGCACCTCCATTTCCCAAATATCTAAGGATTTCTCGATACTCTTTGGTAAGAATAATTCCATTCTCCGCTTCCAAATGCCTTATTTCCTCTTCTGAAAGGGTTGAATTGAATTCATATTTATGCCGACTAGAACCAAAAATGGAGTATCTCTTATCAAGACTTTTTAGTTCTTTAAGCTTTTCTTTTATGGTATTAATTCTCTCCATTTGCGAAAAATTCTAATCTTATATTTACCTTTCTAAAATTCCCAAACTACTTATCTTAATTCAGGTAATTTGATTATTAATATTTGTCCCATTTATTGATAAGTCAAATCCTCCAATAATAACATTAATTAAAACCGAAATACAGCGCTATTTCCTATTGAAAACTATTCCAGATGTTATACAACTCTTTTAGTTCTTCCTCATTTAAATACTTATCAAAAAGTTTACAATATTCAAAGTAGGCCATACAATCACCAAACTTTAGATATTGTGATTGGGGAATATTTCTTTTTAGTAAGGTTTTTTTTAATAATTCAGCTCTTTTTTTTTCATCAAGATTAATAATTTCATCGATTTGATTTATTTCAGCAATTGATAGCCTCCTTGATAATAACTGGTTTTTTTTAAGTCTACTCCAATCTTTTCTTGCACTCATCCCTTGATGAACATTTCTAAATCGTCCTTTTTCTAAAGCAAATTTTAATGAATCTTTTCTGATAAAATTTAGTGAATTCTTTTCCAATTTATACCAAAACTCTTCAATATCTACCCCTACACTTTCATTCCAATAGGTAAAATAGGGGTCAACTAAAGACTTTAGACCAGCGGAATTCAGATTTTGGTCCTTTATTAATTCTTTAATATTGCTGACGTACCATTCATCACTATTTTTAAAAGCTTCTTTTGTTTTTGCATCAATCACTTCGGATTTAGCCATTATTTTGCTTCCAATCTCAATTACATGGAGAAAATCAGTTGCTTTCCTTTTTGTTGTTTCCTTTAATGGCATTTTTTAAGAGGTTACATAATCCACTATAAGATCAGGACTTAAAATTTTTTGATTTACTCATACTTTCAATATTTGGATCATAGTCAAATCCTAATTTCGTTGCTTCTTTATTTCTTAAATGTTAGCAGCTCTTTATTCCTATCTCGCCTTCTTTTCCAATTTAAAAAGGAGCAGACTAATCTATTTTTTCCAAAAATTCCTAAACGCTTTTTTAACTTTAATTCTTGATAATGATCAGGTACAAAATCTTTCTTTAATTCTTCAAGGTATGAAATAGCCAACTCTTTATTTTCATGTGAGAAAGAAGTAAATTTATCTGGAAGCGCTAACTTTATATGGTACCTCAAATCAGTGTCATGGTTAGACAAAAATTCTTCAATCAAAAGTTTTCTTCTCTTAGCCAAGAGTCGGTTCGTAATTTTCTCGCATTCTAGAACTTTAAGTTCTTCCATTTCAAAATGAGAGTCTGTATCCCAATCATAGTCTCCATAATAATTACCATTCCATTTAGATAAATAACCTTTTGTCTCCAAAGGGCCATTTCTATTACTTACATAAACCAAAGGAGACCTCGCCCAATAATAAGCATTGCAGACACCAATTTTTATAGGTTTATTACCCTCTAAAAATCTCTTATCAAGTAACTCAAAAACTTTCTCAAAACCGAAAACCCTTAAACAAGGATTAATAAATTTCCGATTAAAACTTGGGTCAGGTTCATCAATTGCAGCATTTATAAATGGTTCTAATAATTGTTCAGGAATATTTTCTTGGAGAGCAAATAAGTTTGCTACAAACCATTTATAATCATTGTTTTTGAGGTACTCTGTAAAACAATTAATGTCCTTATCATTCCAAATTTTATTTGATTCTCTGATTTCATAAACAATTTCAGGAAAACTAAATATTCCATCAGCTCGAATTTCTCCTCGTTTCAATTGATCATTCCACTTATTATATAATTCCTTTACTGTCATTTTCCATGTATTACAATAAAATTATAAAAAAGGTCCATTCATCAAAACTGAAATACAGTACAATTATAACCATAATTCCTTTAATAAAAAATGCAAAACAGTTTTATTTTTCAGTTTTTAACTGAATTACAGTATTTAATCACTGAATTATAGCCCTCTGAAATGAAATACAGTATTATTTTCTAAATTTGATCATGGATTTTCAGGAAGAAATTGAACATATTTTATCCACGATTAAAAACAAGAGAAAGGCTTTGGGCATTACCCAAAAACAAATGGCAGAGCATATCAGCTTGTCTCAAAATGCTTATAAGGATATCGAGATTGGAAAGACTAAACTGACTTTGGTCCATCTGTTTAAAATTCTGGAAATCCTGAAAATTGATTTCTCCGAATTGTCACTGAAAACCATCACTTCGGAAACTCCCGAAGATGAAGAGGACATCAAAAAACTACTGATTCAGCAGACCAAAGAAAATCGGGAAATCAAAGCCATGCTCAAAAAGCTACTGGATAAATCTTAAGCGATTTCCCCACTCCTCTAGCAAAACTCAATATTATACTTCACCTTCCCCATTCGGTCTTTGCCTTCTTTTATGCTTTTCACCAAATCCAGTTTCTTCGCCAGATCAAATGCTTTTTGAATAGTAGGTTTGATGTGTTTGTGATTTTTGTTATCAATCAGTTTTTGCAATTTCATCAACTTGAAAACCGTATCGTAACTATATTCTACAGTGTTATTTTTAGTACAGTGCTTCGCCTGATACAGACATTTGATGAACAATTCCACCTGGGCATTGGGTCGGCCGGTAGAAAACTTCCTGATCTTCTTATTGATATCCCCCGGTAAATGGAAATAAGATTCCTTTTCAAAATTAAAGAAACAACCTTCCACCGTAATTTTCAGCTTATTGGGATTTTTGCCATCCACCTCATGGACCTGCACCAGGTGGGAAATGGAAATACTGGCATTTTTAATCAGTACATACTTTTTCTGATTCAGCCCAAACAAAGCCTCTTTTACCAAAGTCCTCAATTTTCCCTTCGAATTCCCTACCCCCATCATCTGGTACAGATCCGATAAATCCAGTTCGAAATAAGCCCGGTTAATCTGATCAAAATAAACCAGTTCATTTTTGGCTTTGGCATACTGGGCAAGCGCCACAATTGCAGTAATCACCCGAACCTCACTGGAAGTGATATCCTTGGAAATCTGCTTGAGCAATTGCTTGGGTAATTTTTCCTCAATCTCGTTGGGTAAATAGATGTAGTATTTCTCCTGCCCTGTTTGTTCTACATGCAGAATATCATCAATGGTATTATTGACCTTCGACAAAATCATGGGATTCATCTCTCCATCTTTATTCAATAAGTTGAGATGTTTGTTCTTGGTCAGTTGCTGTCCCGTCTCGATATTTAACAACCGATTGGAATAAATAAATTTACCCGTTGTCATAATCCATCTATTTGTTTATTACCTTAATTATTCTTTCCAGCTCTACGCCTGTGAAGGCTGTATTCTTCATCTTCCGATGAAATGATGTAATAGAAATTCCCGATTCCCTTGCTACATACGATCCTGACAGGCCATAAAACTTTAAAGTTTGAGGTAAGTCTTTTTGGATTTTTATAAATTCCCTTACGGAGTTCTCCGGAATTCTAGACATATATTAAAAAATGTTTCTTGCCAAATATGAAATGAATTCTTTCAAAAAACAAGTTTATATGAATAGAAATTTACGGTAGTTTTAACACCTGGTGTCACTTTTTACTACCAGGGTGTCACCTTTTACTACCAGTGGTTCACCTTTTACTACTCAGGGTTCACCTTTTACTACCCAGGTGTCACTTCTTACTACCTTAAAATTCATAAATAGCTGATAATCAAATTTTAGTGTGCTTTGTTACAAATGTATAACTTTTATAAATTATAGAACTACTATAATTTATAGAGCAAGATTAAATTTTTTTGAGAAAAATATTAATCTCTCAAAAAGAAACTCAATAATACGGATTATAAAATTTTATTAGGTGAAAATTCCATTCTCAGTATTTTTTCGAAAGTTACAGATATCCATTTGTAAATCAGCAGGTTATCCGTTTTTATTAAAAAAGGCAAACAACCGATCGAATAGGTGTCACCTTTTACTACCTAAGAGATATAAATACCTGTTTTACAGTAAAATATGAGGTGAAAATTGAGTAAAAAAAGATTCCTCAGTATCCGTTGTAGTATAATTAAGTGTCACCTTTTACTACTAACTACATTTAAAATATTGATTTACAGGGATTTATAATTACTTCTTTCCAGCAAAAATAGTAAAACTCGACCGGCTATTGATCAAAAGGGTGTCACCTTTTACTACTAACAAGCATATAACTCATTGATTTACAGTATAATAAGCATTATTCATTCAATAAGATTTTCCTTTGGATGGGAAATTCAGGTGTCACTTTTTACTACTAAATATCTATAAGTAGCTGATAAACAGTTAAATATGTGTTTTTATTAATAGGTTAAAATTGCACTGTAATGCATATTTTCAACGGAAAGGTGTCACCTTTTACTACTATTTATTGTTAAAATATTGATAACCAATAATTTATACTTATAAAATAAGTAATTCTAACTAGATTTTGGTGTCACCTTTTACTACCAATTGATGCCTAAATCATTGTAAAACAATCAAATAACCATAATGGGCAGTAGTAAAAGGTTAAGGTTTTACTACCAAAGTGTCACCTTTTACTACCAGTATATTTTTAAGTTATTGATAAACAGTAAGTTAATAAAAACCTACTCACCAGTTTTCCCTCTTAAATTGATGTTTTGATAACCAGGGTGTCACCTTTTACTACTTTTTAATTGTAGTAATATGATCTGGCAAAACTGACCCTAATGTCAATGACCTTCAAGTAATACTTTTACTACCAGGGTGTCACCTTTTACTACCAGTAATTTCCTTAAAAACAGCCTGAATTTTTTTTTGATTTTTTTTAAAATTTTTTCAGAAAGTTTTCATCCACCCCGGTTTTTTGGGAAAAATTGGAGCACCACAAGAGAAATTCCTTCTCCCCGATGGACAAATTTTGCGTTCCATTGCCAACTTTCAGGTATGCTTCGCCTGCTGAAAATTGGCAATGGAACAACCATTCATTATAGTATTTGGGCAAAGTTCAGTTTTTTGGCTGGTATGTCCCCTACTGCCATGCGCAGCTCCAGCCCCATTCCACCCTGCGAACTGCAAAAGACTGCCTGTTTTTATCCAAACACAAGTGTTTTTTATGATGGAGAAAACTATCCCCACAGTTTCAGCCTGAAGTGGCAACTGGTCTGATGCTTCCCTCTGTAGGAATTTAACACTTTGCCAGCTCCTGAATGAAAATTCCCCCAAGATAAAAACACGCTTCCTTTTGCACTTAACCAGCCAAAAAACTGAGGAGGAGAAGCCAAAACTAAAATTTCTCTTCACTTTTAAATCTTATGAATTATGGAATTTTCAAATCAAATTGCCGAGGTAAAAGTTTCTTACAAGCCCAATGTACCCACAAGCAAATTACCCAAAATAGCCTGTTCCAAGGATGCCTACTATCTTTTAAAGGCAAATTGGGATATGGACAGAATTGGCTTTGTGGAAGATTTTAAAATTATATTACTCAACCGGGCCAACAAGGTAATGGGAATTTTCCATGCTTTTAGCGGAGGAGCATCCGGAGTAGTAGCCGATCCCAAAGTGATATTTGCAACAGCATTGAAGGCTGGCAGTTGTGGGATCCTGGCCGCTCATAATCACCCATCTGGAAACCTAAAACCAAGTCATCAGGATATTCAGCTTACCAATAAGCTCAAGGAAGCAGGTAAATTTTTAGATCTTCCATTACTCGATCACCTGATTTTAACGGAGGAGTCGTATTATTCCTTCGCAGACGAAGGGATGCTCTGAATTAAAATTAAAGGTTGCCCCGGTAGCCTTTTTTTTGTGGATGAAGGGAAAGCCAGGCAAGCACAAAAAAAAACCTGATCAATATACTTAATCAGGTTTTCGATATTTAATTTACGATTGATAATTATCTTGGGTTATTTTTTTGAGTTAGAATTTTTTCAACTCCATCTAACCAGTTTTTGCAATTCTTAGTTGTTGGATGATCTACACCTAGGTTATTTACAAAAATAGGATAGGCGGTGGCAATCATTTTTTTGGCTTTTTCAGGAAGTTTTAAATCAATATAAACACTGCCCAAATTCCACATCCTTATTGCCACTGTAGGATGCTTGTCCCCAAAGTTATTCTGATCAGAGTCTAAAGCTTTTTCTAAGAGTTGAGCGGCCTTGTTATACTCCCCCAAGTCCTTATACACAGTTGCCAGGTTGGACATACTTACTGCCACATTAGGATGATTCTCCCCAAAGTTATTCTGATCAGAGTCTAAAGCTATTTCTAAGAGTTGAGCGGCCTTGTTATACTACCCCAAGTCCTTATACACAGTTGCCAGGTTGGACATACTTACTGCCACATTAGGATGATTCTCCCCAAAGTTATTCT
>NZ_KB903457.1 GCF_000379765.1 Flexithrix dorotheae DSM 6795 | reverse complement strand
TATGCCCTTGGCAGTATTAACCTGCTAATTTGGACTTTTGCAAATAATAAAAATAAAAACTGAAATGGAAATTAACAACAAAAATCGGTACTCCAAACAAAATCAACCCCACCAAAAAAGCACTCCTACAAGCAAGAAAATAATTGAAATTACACAGCGCTTTTTCCGGACCTAACCCCCATTAGGTTTGTTCAACACAAGAAAAAATTCAGTGGGATCCCCAGGACCCACATGAATTTGGTCCCTTATTATTGTAGCACGTTTTTTTATGCTACACTCAAAATATTTATCAATCCTCCAATGATTATTAAAGTTATCATTGTTAAATAACTTCGCGTGTTGGATATCTTTCCTTTCATTAATTCTATACCGAAATATAAGTTTATAATACTTAATAAAAAATTTAAAAACAGAACCCAATTAGGATACATAAAAGCAAAAAGAATATCTGTATATTGATATTTATAATAAAGAAATATCATTTCATATATCCAGTATACTGACAATACTATTTGAATTAAGCCTAAAACAACATTAGTATTCTTTTTCAACACAATACTTTAGTTTAATTTTTGATTTTCCAATTGTGTAAACTTTTGTTTATCAGTTGGTAAAATGTCTACTAATTCAAATCGATTTTTATCCAATACATTGAAGTCAACTAGACTTAAATATAAGTCTACAACATTTCGGTCAATCATTATTTTTCCGCCTCCTGCCCAATGGCGGTCAGTTCCGTTTTTCTTTATTCCAGAAATCCAATATTCATCTCCACTTTCTATGTCGTAGTAGTTTCCAGCGATTCCTTGTGCATTTAAATTTTTAAGAGCTTTTCCATTAAAATAAATAGTTCGACCAGATTTTGAGAATTCCGCCATTCCAATCCAAGCAGGTCCAGAATCACCAAATCCACTTTTCAGTTCGATATATTTTAATTCAGGTTTCATTGTTTTAATGTGCTACAACGATTATGTTAACCACATGGAGTTTATTTTCCATATAGCTAAACTCAAATATCTAAATGTTCCAATGGACTCACAATTTTTTCTATTCCTATTTTTGTAATATGCGTGTAAATTTCTGTTGTTCTTGCTGAACCATGTCCCAAAAGATTTTGAATATACCTCAAATCTGTTCCTCGCTCCAATAAATGAGTGGCAAAGCTGTATAGGAACATATGTGGTATCACCCTTTGGGCAATCCTGGCTTTTTTGGCATAAAATCTACTTGGCATCCGCTATAATACAGCTACTCCAAACAAAATCACCCCCACCAAAAAATCACTCCTACAAGCAAGAAAAATATTGAAATTACACAGCGCTTTTTCCGGACCAAACCCCCATTAGGTTTGTTCAACACTAGAAAAAATTCAATGGGATCCCCAGGACCCATCTAAGTTTGGAACCTTATTATTATGCTTTTTTATTTATTTCGTGTTCAATTAATGATGCAATATCTTTCAATTGTTGTATTGAAAAACCATCCTTTTGTCTAGAAAGAAAAAAAGATTGCCCGTTTATTCTTTTTAAAAGTAACTCAGATTCTGACTTAAATTGGAATTCTAAATTATCAAATTTTATCGTCACACTTTCATTTGGGAATGGAGTCCGATAATAATTCAATGAAAGGCATCCATGGTTGTCAAATATTGAAATCCCATTGATTTTATTTGACCTAAAAATTGGTAAAATTCCAAACACCACTAATAATCTAAATCGCATATGAATGTAATGAACATCATAACTGAACAAACTAGATTCTCCTAGAAAAAAAACTACTTCAATTATCACTAAAGCTATTAACCATTTCTTTAGAATTATAAAGTAAAAAGTTAAGTAATTAGTCTTATTTTCAGGAACAAAACTTGTGACTTGATCAGATTCAACATCTTTATTTGTCATCAAACTACTTGTCTATTTGGTTGATTAAGCATAACGGTGTCGGGTATGAAACGTAGGGTATTTCGAAGCACTTAACTGTCCGCCCTATGTTTTATACCCATTATTAGCGGGTCGTTATTTTTGTTTTTCAATTATCTGTCACTATAAACCAAGGTATTTCTAAGTTTCCTTTTCGGAAATAAATGTTCACTTGGTCTCCAATTTCAGTTTGATTATAAAATTCTTTTCCCACACTTACTTCATCGATTTCGGTCTGTGGACCCCAAGTAGTAAGTTCTAAATATCGTGTAGTTGACTTTCCTGAACTAATTCTTTTATCCAAAACTTTAGCCGTATAAAACGTTGGTTCGGAATAATCATAAAAACAATTGTAATGAATGACTATTCCATAACTATAGGCAAAAAGAAATAAGCTCAAACTACCAACAGTAAAAAAGTCCATCTTCTTTTTAAATGTTATTTCTCTTTGCTTAATAATAAGTGTTACTAGGAAAAGTATTGTTATTGCTAATACAGTAAACCAGAGGTTTTCATAATCGAAAATCTCATAGTCTAAAAGTGCTCGTAGCATAATACCAAGGGAAGGATAGATAAAAGCATGAATAACGGAAGGGTAAGCACTTCCTTTCTTTTCATCTATTCTTATTAAACCATTTGAGGTCTTAGTAACTATTAATGCAATAATTGGAATTACTGCTGCTATAAAAATCGAGTACTGATATGGAGTGGGATAAAAAAAAATCCAAGCTGCTACTAATCCTGCAGCCCAATTAATGATTTTGGTGGTCTTTCTTGCCCTTTTAAGCTTTTCTTCCCTGATTTCCTTAGTCCAACCAACTGAGTCATCACTCAAGATTTCTTGTTCTTCTTTTATTGCATTTTGTTGGTCAAGGTCTGGGTAGTTCTCGTACAGCCACTTTAATATCTCATTAAATCCGCCTGTATACGTGCTTACTTTTATTCTTTTTTTGAGTCTATTTTTAGGTTCAATGAAAATATATTGTTCATTGACAGTAAATCCTTTTATCTCATCAAACTTTAAAACCTTGTTTGAAAATGAACCTATGGATTTAATGGACTCAGAAGATATTATGAATTTGCCTTTATATGCTTCCATTACTCCGAAAACCATTACGGCTATCATTGCAACAGAAATTGGAATTAAAATCCAAGTAAAATTTGGTAAGAAGTCGCCATTTTGAAACGGAAGAATTAGAACCCACCCAAATAATCCAATCAATAATGGAGCAAACAGATAAATAAATATCGCCCAACCTTTCGCTATTTTATATTCTTTCAATGCCAGTTTGCTTTTTAATGCCCGCTAACAATGGAGTAAAGCCCACCAGTGCACTTTACTCTCACTATATTTTAATTTTCCCTAATCTAATAAATTTTTAATTTTTTTGATGCTTTTTACCGCTACATATGTATAAATTTCTGTCGTTCTGGTACTATTGTGCCCTAATAGAACCTGAACATACCTTAAATCTGTGTGGAATGGAACGCCACTGCCGTCATCTTCTAGCAGGTGAGTAGCAAAGCTGTGTAGGAACATATGTGGTATCACCCTTTGGGTAATCCTGGCTTTTTTGGCATAAAATCTACTTGGCATCCCCTATACAACAGCTACTCCAANCAAAATCACCCCCACCAAAAAAGCACTCCAACAAGCAAGAAAAATATTGAAATTACACAGCGTTTTTTCCGGACCTAACCCCATTAGGTTTGTTCAACACAAGAAAAAATTCAGTGGGATCCCCCAGACCACCCACATGAATTTGGTCCCTTATTATTGTAGTGTGCTTTTTTCCTTTTTAAGTGGTTGAAATAGAATAATAAACAACCTTTGATGAAGGCTCCATAAATATTAAAAGACTTCCATCACACCAAAAATTCAATGTTTGGAATAGATTCTCATAGTATTCATCATCGCTACTAAAGTTCTTATTTTCATATTTTATGTGGTCGTTGCTAAATAACTGGGCAACAAATTTCATTTTGTTATTCGTTTTTGGGCAACGCGGTACTTTTACAGGTTCATCTTCAAAGTTTGGTTGAGGCTTGCCTATAATTCCAAAAATTTCAAATTCATTGTCGTCATTTATTCCTTCAAATTCTCGTAATGAAAAATTTTGTTGCTTGTATACTACTTTAGAATCCTGTGTCAATGCATCATATGCTGAAGTGATTTCACCTGAATTTTCTGGGTGAAGAAGTTTTGGTTCAGTTGGATTGGAGTAGTCTAAATAGAGAGAATCAAAGTCAGTAAATATTGGGCAGATTAAATTCAGGTCAAATGGTAGCCAATCAAAATTCTTATCTGCCTTTGAAATTTTTCCCAAGTACTGGAAACCCGCCAAAAACTCATTCTGAGGTATATAAAAATCATTTGGTATTTCTCCGCCAAATTTATGTAAGCCATTTTCATCTTGGAAAAATTCCATTTGACTTTTTTTCTTAAATATTTCAGTTAGTCTCATTTACTGTCTATTTCTTTTTTTTCAAATGCACTACAACAATTGAGTAAAGCCCACCAGCACATTTGTAATCAGCACTTTACTCTCACTATTTTTTTATTTTCCATAATCTAATAAATTTTTAATTTTCTTGATGCTTTTTACCGCTACATGAGTATAATTTTCTGTCGTTCTGGTACTATTGTGCCCTAATAGAACCTGAACATACCTTAAATCTGTGTGGAATGGAACGCCACTGCAGTCATCTTCTAGCAGGTGAGTAGAAAGCTGTATAGGAACATATGTGGTATCACCCTTTGGGCAATCCTGGCTTTTTTGGCATAAAATCTACTTGGTATCCCCTATAATACAGCTACTCCAAACAAAATCACCCCCACCAAAAAAGCACTCCTAAAACAAGAAAAATATTGAAATTACACAGCGCTTTTTCCGGACCTAGCCCCATTAGGTTTGTTCAACACAAGAAAAAATTCAGTGGGATCCCCAGGACCCACATGAATTTGGTCCCTTATTATTGTGGTGCGTTTTTAATTTATAAAGAATAATAATAGTCTATTAGTCCTCTGCAATATTTTTCCCCGGATAAATCTCCAAATGCACCTATTTTCTTTTTAAAAACCATAGCTTTATTATCTTGAGTACCTTTCAATTGTGGTTCAATTGAATGGAAATATTTTATTATTTGAAATTCACCAATGTGATTATCCAACAAATGTCTATCTAATTCAGTTACACATTGCCAAATTAGCTTCCTGATTTTAATAAAATTCGGTGTTGTAAGCTTTTCAATTGGCAAAGTTTCCTTAACCTCGTTAATTCTAGAATTTTCAATATCTCTACCGAAGGCGTGACCTACCTTATTCCTTAAAACTCTAATTTTTTCTAATCGACCAATATTTGATGACATTGATGTAGGAACATAATCGAAATACTTGTTCAAAGCACTTATTCTAGAATTCCAATCTCCTTTTGTAATCGCAATTATGATTTCATTTTCAAATGGAAATTTATGGGCGCCACTTTTAATTAGTGCCATGCCATCTACAGATTTGGAAGACTTATATATTAAACCAGGGTCAGATTCTAACGCTAAAGATAGTACAGAACTCAAATAAGTTTCAAAATTTGAAGTTATTGCCATAAGTCCGTTAAGATTTGTCCAATTTTGAAATTGATTAAACGAATCCGACCAATCTTTTAAGTCATCAAAAACCTCTCTTCCTTCTTGTACAGGGAAATCGAAGTGTTTAGATGCTTTATCTTTCCAAATTGCACCGTTGGTTTTTAGTTGTTCATATACCAGCTTTGTTGCAGGTTCATTAGCCCACATCATTCTATTTAGTTCTTGGGTATGTTTTCTAAATACTTGATAGGGCCAACTATTGTCTCTAATTGAAACCCATCTATCAAATTCTACTGTACTTTTTCCCAAAATTAAATTTCTTTCTGTTTGTTAGTCAAATGTTGCACAACATTTAGTGTTTTATAGCATGTTTGCTTAAAACCTTCGGTATAAATCTAATGAAAAGATGTGATTTAATGGTAGAATGATACTGAAAATTCGGCTTCAGCAAATATGTTATAAAACTATCGTTGGACTATGCCTTAGCAGGCTGTTTCCTATGGGTATTTCTTTTGCTTTGATTTTTGTTTATCGATAAATTTTGAAGGATAATTTTTAAATATGCTGTTTGTGGTTTCATCTGTTTTGAATTTTTCCTCTGTATTTTTTTTTAAAAAGACATAGTTGGGCCTGCCAAAATAAATTTAGCTGTTACTTCAATTAGATTTACCCATCTTCCAAAGAACATTTACTCTTTATTCCAGGTCAAACAGGATCAAGAATGGTTTTAGCAATCATTTTACCCTGCTTACATTTTGGGCAGCAATCCGGGTCCCTCCAGACCGGATCTTTGCCTGAAACGATTTTAAATACCAGTCTGGCAGGTAGTCCTTGCAGTAAACTGGCTGAACCCTTCCAATAAGCATGGCACAATGCTGCCTGACTGCTCCATTGGCTGATGCTAGTAAACCATAATACCGGATCTTATAAAAACCAGAAGGCAATATATGCTGCATAAACCTTCTGATAAATTCTTCTGTGGATAAGGTCATGAGTTTCCTGTTGCCAGTAGTGCGATAATCTTTCCACTTAAAGTTAATTTTCCCATCCTCCATTTTGATCAATCTACTATTAGATATAGCCACCCTATGGGTGTATTTTCCCAAATATTCCACTGCTGACTTTGAACTTCCCAATGGCTTTTTGGCATACACATTCCAGGCCTTTTTATAGACCAAATCCTTTAATACAGAAAGATTGGGTATATCATCTGGTAGTTTCACTTTTTGCTTTAACAACTGCTTTTCTAGCAAACTCCAAAATACCCCTCTGAAAACCCTGGACAAAACTTTCACTGGAACCAAAAACTTCTTGTGCGCTCTAATCCATTCTGTACCATCTTCCGAAAGCCCTCCTGCAGGCACGAGCCCGCAGTGGAACTGATATGGATATGAGGATGATAAGTTAAAGTCTGACCCCACGTGTGCAACACTGCCACTGCTCCTGGCTGGGCGGAAAGAAATTGTGGATTCCGAACTAGTTTTTGTAAAGATTGCCAGGCTGCCTGAAACAATAAATTATAACATACCCGCTGATTGATGTAAAATAAACCATGAAGACCTTCCGGAATGGTAAATACCACATGAAAGTAGGGACAAACTAATAAATTACTTTGCAATTTATCTATCCATTGGAGCTGTTTGGTATACTGGCACTTGTTACAATTCCTGTTGCGACATGAATTGTAGGCTACCCGTTGATACCCGCAATGATCACAGTGATCAAAAGACCTCCCAGTTCAGCTGTTCTACAGTTATAAATAGCCTGATAAGCCTTCAATTGGTCACTGCATAACTTGTGGTGTGCTAAAAATGCTTCTCCATGCTCCCTCAAAAAATCACTCCCACCAAAAAAGCTCTCCTACAAGCAAGAAAAAAAAATGAAATTACACAACGCTTTTTCCGGACCTAACCCCCATTAGGTTTGTTCAACACCAGGAAAAATTCAGTGGGATCCCCCGGACCCACATGAATTTGATCCCTTATTATTGTGCATAGTTAATTTACAATTATTGTTCCTTCGAAATCACTTTCATCTATATCTCCAGTTGAACAATTAATTGAAAGCGTTTTTCCAATTCCAGTTATCGTTCCACTATTTGTGTCTTTGTATGCTTTCCATTTCGTGTCAGGCACGTTAGAAATAATCCACTTATAGCAATCATCACTTTCGTCAAAAATTAAATTCAGATATTCACTTTCCTTAAAAGCGTTTTGATGATTAGTTATCCCATACATTAATGATGTAGCAATTTCTTTTGCTT
Organism: Flexithrix dorotheae DSM 6795; assembly: GCF_000379765.1. Classification (GTDB taxonomy): domain Bacteria; phylum Bacteroidota; class Bacteroidia; order Cytophagales; family Flammeovirgaceae; genus Flexithrix; species Flexithrix dorotheae. The sequence goes on along the minus strand of NZ_KB903457.1, from coordinate 49,522 downwards.
TAAAGTAGTCTATTTTGAATTCGTATGGTTTAGTATTTGGAAGTCCTTTCGCTTTATCTCGTATTAACTCTAAATCCGAGTTAAAGTGCAATTCGATAACTCCGAATTTCAAGGTGTCTGAGGCATTGTATGAATATCTTAAAAGAAATTCTTTTGGCTTTTCAGACCGCTTTCCAAACCAAGTTCCCGAATTATTGTCGCTGTACCAATAGCTTCTTGAAGCGTTTAATTTAAAATTATTTTGTGCTCCGAAATGAGATTGGATTAATTGGTCAGCTTTTGATTTGCATTGGTCAAATATTTTCTCAAACCCTAAATCACTCCCTTTTATTTTCTTTGAAAAGAAATAGTTTATTTCCAAAATCAGGTTTCCGTTTTTGTCATAGGTTTTCCAAATACCAAAATAATCTCCATTTAGAAATATTCCTTTTTCTTTTATGTTGTTATTTGGATAATACTCTCTAAATGCCGTCCAATCATTTTCATTAAGTTGTAACTCGTAAAACTCTTTTACAATCGATTTGGAATAGGTTTTTCTGTCAAACTTAGTTTTCGGGTTGCTTAGAATTTTATTGAATAACGAGTCAGTATCAATTGGCTTTTCTTGTCCAAAAGCTGAACATGAAATCCATAATATTAATATGCAGAATGTGTTTTTCATAATTATGCACAACGATTATATAAACCACATGGAGTTTATTTCCCATGTAGCTGAACTCAAATATCTAAATGTTCTAGTGGACTCACAATTTTTTCTATTCCTTTGTGGTGATATGCGTGTAAATTTCTGTTGTTTTTGGTGAACCATCTCCTAAAAGATTTTGAATATACCTCAAATCTGTTCCTCGCTCCAATAAATGAGTGGCAAAGCTGTGTAGGAACATATGTGGTATCACCCTTTGGGTAATCCTGGCTTTTTTGGCATAAAATCTACTTGGCATCCCCTATACAACAGCTACTCCAAACAAAATTATCCCCACCAAAAAAGCACTCCTACAAGCAAGAAAAAAATTGAATTTACACAGCGCTTTTTCCGGACCTAACCCCCATTTGGTTTGTTCAACACAAGAAAAAATTCAGTGGGATCCCCGGGACCCACATGAATTTGGTCCCTTATTATTGGCATTTTTTTATTCTTCTTTTACACCTTCAAAATCAAATCCGATTTGTTTTAAAAAGTCCATCCCATCTTTGATTTCGAATTTTTCTTCCTCCCAATTCCAATGTTGCATCACTTTTTCTATGACCTTGCGAATAATACTTGGTTTGTAAAGGTTGAAACTGCCATTATTATCATTCAAAATAGTATCCGTTGTTAATAGGTTTCCAACGCCATATCCATCTTGACTTTTAAAAGTTACTTCTATTGGAGTGTTTTTCCAGCCTGATCTAAACACTCTCAATTTTGTAATCCAATAACCAAGCTTAGCTCCTTCATATCCTATGAATTGTTCTCTAATGAGATATTTAAATTCAATGTTTTGAACAACAATGGTTCTAAGCTTTGATTTCATTCTTTTATTAATGCTAACGATGCGCCTATAAGCCGTAGCCGAACCGTAGGGAGGATATGGACTTATAGACTTGTGTTAGCTGTATTTCCCACGCTCCAACTGGATAATACCCGAGTAAAGTCCCCTATCATTGCATCAAAGTCATAGCCTAAATCCTTCTTTTTGAGCTTTTCAGCAGTTTGTATTATTGCTTGCTTAAAATACTCAGATAGCACCTTCTTCTGTTCAAGGTGGCTTAAATCGCTAAACTCCTTTTCAAAATGGATAGTTATTTGAACATTACCAGTATCTTTTCTAAAAGGCCCAAACTTATATCTATTTCGCAAATAGTAGCCATTATCTTCTATTTCCTTTTCAGAGAAAGTTTTACGGATTTCCTCCCAAGCCTTACTATTTGTGAGGGGTTTATTGCTTTCGCTGATTATATAGTTGGTTTTGCAATGATCATTATCGAAAAAGCTAAAGGCACAGCTTAAGATTAGCCTATTAACTTTTCTCCCATACTTTTCAGGCCTCATCCTTTCGTTTAGTTCAACCTGAAGTTCTTTGCTAAGAGAGTCTATTAATTCTTTTGAATTTTCATAGCAGTTGCTGACACCTCTGGTTATCCATATCGGATTTTTAGGAATCCAGTTCCTTTGACTATTCAAGCTAAGGCTTTGAATATCTTCTTTTGTTGGATATTCGGAAAGGATTGTTTGAATGTTATTTATATCATCAGGGCTGTAATGGAAACTAGTTCTCCCTTGCTCCATCGTAAAACCGCTTTTCCTTTTTGACCAAATTGCCTCAACAAAACGAAGATCACCAAATTTATTCAAAAAACAGGTTTGCGGATTTCCATTAAACCACTTTCCTCTCAATGCTTCTAAAGGCTCATATTCCCCCCATCCAATTATTGCTAAGCACTCACATATTCTTACAGCTCTATTCCATTGCCTAACATTCTTATAATAAGCATCTCTGAGAAACTCTGCAATAAGACTTTCTCTTAGAGAGTCCCGGTTGCTATGCTTGAGCAAATAACTTTCTAATTCATCAATATTTTCAATATCGAATACTACTTTCATCTATATCTAATACGATTGAAGCCTAACAAAAACATTCATAAGCACGCTTTACTTTACAGCTAACGATTATGTAAACCACATGGAGTTTATTTCCCATGTAGCTGAACTCAAATATCTAAATGTTCTAGTGGACTCACAATTTTTTCTATTCCTTTTGTGGTGATATGCGTGTAAATTTCTGTTGTTTTTGGTGAACCATCTCCTAAAAGATTTTGAATATACCTCAAATCTGTTCCTCGCTCCAATAAATGAGTGGCAAAGCTGTGTAGGAACATATGTGGTATCACCCTTTGGGTAATCCTGGCTTTTTTGGCATAAAATCTACTTGGCATCCCCTATACAACAGCTAATTACCCCCCACCAAAAAAGCTCTCCTACAAGCAAGAAAAAAATTGAAATTACACAGCACTTTTTCCGGACCTAACCCCCATTAGGTTTGTTCAACACTAGAAAAAATTCAGTGGGATCCCCAGGACCCACATGAATTTGGTCCCTTATTATTGTAGACTGCCTTATTTCTACCAATTGTACCAAGCAACTATTCTGATTTGCTCTGATTTTATTTTCTTTAAATCTTTAAAATTATCTATTAATTCAAATAATTTCAACCAATCACTTTCATCTATTTTTATGTTATAGTCCTTTTTCCAATTAATATTCTCAACCTCCGAATAGTTGAAATTCGTAAACCCAAATAATTCTCCTTTTCCATATTTAGTCTCATGTTCGACAATCCAATTTATATCATATTTTAGATGTGAACTTGGATTTTCTGGAAAACCTCTATCCTTCGCAATAGGATTATACTTAGGGGCGTTTGATTTGAAGTTTCTCGGATTCCCAATTAAAACCCAATTTACTTCATCATTAAATTCGATTATAGAACTAATATCCATCCATGATAACCAACCATATTCTTTATTTTGTTCCTCCTTTTCTTCGTAAGGGCTAAATTCTACCCATCCTTCAATATCAATTGGCATATCTTATTTTTTAATCTTCAATTATTTACCCTCTTAACTTAGATTATTTCTAGTTGCCTACAACATTTAGTGTTTTATAGCATGTTTGCTTAAAACCTTCGGTATAAATCTAATGAAAAGATGTGATTTAATGGTAGAATGATACTGAAAATTCGGNTTCAGCAAATATGTTATAAAACTATCGTTGGACTATGCCTTAGCAGGCTGTTTCCTATGGGTATTTCTTTTGCTTTGATTTTTGTTTATCGATAAATTTTGAAGGATAATTTTTAAATATGCTGTTTGTGGTTTCATCTGTTTTGAATTTTTCCTCTATATTTTTTTTTAAAAAAGTAAAGTCGCAGTGGAATCAATGGTTTTAAGTCACGAAGGAATAGAAATGACTACTTCTTGAAATTTAATTGATTGAGAACAAAAGAATAGCAAATAATATATCATAATTTTATTTTATATTGTCTGAAAATTCTATTACATTTAGAACTTCTTTTGTATTTATTAGAAATGAATAAATGGACACCCATATCAGAGGATGAACTCTTTGAAGAAATCCAAAGAACTGTATTCGAATTAAATGGAAATCATTGGCAGAATAAATAGAAGAAAAATTTATTATGTTCAGATTAGAAATAATCCAGAGTGGAAACATTCTTTACCAAAAAATGATTGGGTTGCTTTTTCGATAGCTGATATAGAAGATGAAGAATTAGTGCCACCAGCGGTAAAAATTTGTATGGATAAAAATGTCTCATATGTTTGTAGTGCTGGAACTTTAGCAAATTGGACTGAAAATTATTTTGATGAGGAAATATCCTGGCGAATAGTTGAATTTGAAATGCAAAACAAAAAGGAGTTTGATTTTAATATTTCACCCGTGACTACGGCTCATGAAAATTTCGAAGAAGGATTTTGGTTTGCAACAACTTTAGCTCATAAAAATGATTTTAATATTAATAGAGTAATCTGTTTAGACTTTACTAAAAAAAAAGTTAAACAACATCTAATAAAGTTGGTTAATAAAATCAACAATGGTTGGTTACCAAATGATGTGAAATATGACAGTTGATGAAAAAAATAGCTGGTAATAGTATTAATTAGTCTATGATTTTGAGATCAAAAAACTGATTATAATTTTTCAGGAATAATAAAATTTTAACCAATTATCAATCGTAAATTAAATATTTAAAACCTGATCGAGTATATTGATCAGGATTTTTTATTCCTTTAGGCATCCCTCTCCTACCCCATTCAAACCAAAGTCCGGATAAACTGCTCGGTTTCTGAGATGATGTCCTGATAGACTTTGTCTGCATATTTGAGGGTTTCCTGATTTATTTTTTGGTTGGCTTTTTCCTTTTTTTGATAGTATTGGTTGATGTCATCCTTTTTGAGTTTACCGTCCTGTTCAAGCATAGCTACAGTTGGAGACAGCGGTAGGGATAATTCTTCTGATTTATCGAAGTGACTCAGGTATTCTTCTACATCTACTTTTCCCATAAACCTTGAGCGCTCCCCTTCTGCCACTTTTCCGGCAAAATAGCCTTTCCGTAATTCACTGATTTCATCTTGCCGTAGGAAATTCTCGGTATGGGTGGTCTCCCCTAGTGACACATTGTTACTGTTGCTTTGGAAAGTGTTATGGGTAACTCTTTTTTTATAGTTGCCCATCATTTTGGAGAAAAATTGCTGGGTATGATTATCATTGGTTTGCCCAAAATAAATATTAGACAAACTTCCTTCAATTACTCTTGCCAATTCCTGACCATATTCAAAAGCCGTTTGTGCCATACTCTGCATACCCAGGGTAGTGATCATGCCATTGCTCCTCCCCGTATTGATAAAATCTTCTACGCCTGGCAGGTATAATGTTGGGGCTTCATCAGCCATAAAATGCAGTGGTAATTTCCCCTGCTTGTTGCAAACTGAAAACACAATGGAGGTATAAAGTGAAATCAGTGGGGAAAACACTTTCCGGTAAAAGTTATCATTGCCTACACATAAAAAAGTGGGCGATTGAGGATTGTTCAGGTCCAGACTTGTTTCTTCCTTACTGATGGCAAAAAAGATATTCGCATTGTGCATTTTGGACATGAAATTCTGCATGGTAGAAAAAATTCCGGAAAGCTGGTCTGCTCCTTTATTTTCCATCACTGGCTTTCTGATATTCTCAATTTTTGCATTGATCTGATCATCATCCAGGTTAATTAAAACCTGTACTTGTTTCATATAATCCTGGCTCAGGAAATGGATAATATGGGGTAAAGTAAATTTGCTTCCCATATACTTTTTAAATGCCAGTGTAACTGCCGATCCGTAAGCAATTGTACTTTCCGCCCAAAAATCCGGATGCTTTATCCATCTTTTATTCATGCAGGAAAAGAGTGTTTGAATATAAACATCACTGTGCAAATCGGTTTCAATGGTTTTGTCATTGATGGGGGACAATCGCCAGACATTATGCAGATAATCCCCATTAAAAGTATTCATGTGAAATTGCAGGGGATAATTCGGATTGTTTTTTTTCAATTGCAAATAATGGTATAAAGCCACTCTGGTTTGGACCGGGAACTTAAAATCATACAAAAACATAGGAATTTGCATATCCATGCTTTGCCAAATCCACGGATTGAGAATGGAAACGGATTTTCCAGCACCAGCCGAACCCACAATCAAATTACTTCGTCTGGGATTGCCATTGTAAACGACCGTACCATTATCCAGTTTGGTAGTGAAGTAAATCGGGTCATTGGAATGCCCTATTGTTCTGGCATTTAAAACCTGCTCCCTTTTTTGCAGGGTATCGTAACCAAAGCTATTCAATTGCTCACTAGAATGCCTGGTTATCATGACTTTGTGAATGGTGTTCTCAAGCTTTGGAAAAACCTTTGGAATGGAGAAGATAAACTCCGGGAAATACAAATAACTAAAAAGAACGATTCCCAATTCTCCATAAAACAACTTCGGAGCTGAGTAGTGGGATAATACAAATAATACCAAAAAGAAAAGGGGGAGAATTATGACAAAAAATAATGCACTATTTCTACTTCTACCTTCTACTTTTTTAATATATACTTTTTTGTAAATGATGGCTTCTTCCGATAATGCCACAAAAAGTAAAATCAGAAATAACACTTCTACATAAATGACAAAATCAGGATTGAATATTTTCTCCAAGAGGTCAATGACTGATCCCGATCCATCTGCAGCCAGAATTCTAGCTTTTACAATTTCCAACTTCAAACCCCTGCTGATCAAAATATAAAGCATGGCAGCCCATACTATAATCTGGTAATTTATTTTGGATTTTTTAGCCATATCATTGCCTTTTGATATTGCCCAATAGAAATCAGGTAAAAAAATAGAGACAATATAAATTAGCAATTATTTATTTGGAATAGCAAATAAAGTTTTAGATAAATCCTACTCATTGGAATTTATCCCATTTTCTCATATTTACTGATCCGACCAAACAGCTAGTTCATTTCCACAAGGATCAACAAAATGGAATCTTTTGCCACCAGGAAAAGAAAATATGTCCTTAGCGATTTTTCCACCAGCTTCAAGGATTTTATTTCTGATAAATTCAAGATTTTTGTGGTACAAAACAATCAATGCCCCATTTACTATTTCGGCATCAGATTTTTCAAAACCTCCTAGCATCCCACTTTCAGAAAAAGCTGTATATGATGGACCATAATCTGTAAAATTCCAATCAAAACAAGCCGAGTAAAATTTCTTTACTTTTTCAAGATCATTTGCTATAAATTCCACATAATTGATATGATTATCTTTAATTTCCATACTTCTCTTTTTTTCAAAAAATACATTTAGCGACTCAATTTAAGTTAAAATTCTTAGATTAGCTGGTCTTTCTACTAGAATAAAGAACAAGATTTAGGGATTAAATAATGGAGAAATATTTTAGATTGATAATATGTGTAAAATTTTAATTACCCTACTTCTGTTTTTATCATTTCAACAAGGATTTACTCAATCTTTTGAGGGCATTATTACCTACTCCATTGAATTTGAAGTAAAAGGGGATTTAATTCCTTTAAAAGATCAAATTTTTGAAAAACTAAAGGATGATAATGAGTATTTTGATACTGTTAGAGTGTACATTAGGGGAGGTGAATATAAAAAAGTGGATAACAAAGAAAAACCTTCATCAATAATTTATTCTCCAGAAATCAATAATATTTATATCCTGCAGGAGGATTTCGAATATGTATCCATAATTGATGCAAAAAATATTAGTCCAACATTTCCTGATATTCCTGAACCTGAAATTTTAGAAATTGATTCTGTTAAAAAAGTATCTGGAATTCCTTGTAAAACTTTAAAACTTAGGTGGAATAATATGGGGGAGGAATGGTATTTCTATAATGAAGAAACTGCTATAATCAATCCTAGCCTTTATAAACACCATTCCTACGAATACTTTAATGAAATAATTAAATCAACTGGTGCTTACCCTCTGGAGATAATTAAATCTTTTAATGATATGATAGCAATCAGGATGACTTTAATCTCTATTGAGGAACTTCAATTGTCTGATGAGGTCTTTGCAATACCTGAACTTAAAAAAGCAAATAAAAAAATGACAAATCTCCCCGAAAAACTATTGGGAAGTAAGGTGATGAAAATTAAAAATTGATATCAGTTAATCCCCAGAAGATTTGTTAACTAGCTGGAACTTTAAACATATTGTATTGAATGATGATGACAAAATTTGAAATCTTGGAATATTTTAAAACTAAAAGAAAGCAGGGGAAAGTAAAACCAAGTGCTAAATAAGGCAGTTGCATGCCGCAAATACAAGGTTTAGTACCCATCTAAACCAACCTGCCTCTATGGGTAGCTTTTGCAAATTGCCTGTTCAGGCTTTCAGCGAAGTCCTTTTCCATGAAGGAAATATCAAATTCATCCAACTGGAATGCTTTTCCTTTTTTCAGTTCTATGGTAATGTTTTTCACCAAACGTTTATCCAGCAGTTGATAGTAATTTGCCTTTTCCGGTTCATAATTGCGCTTAAAAATTTCAGCTATCCTGTCATCATTGAAAACAGTTTCCCGATTTGGTGCAAATTTTCCAAACTCTTTGATATTGAATGCAGTCGCCAAACCAAGGTCTTGTTCCTCATGAATGAGATGCATGTTCCCTCCTACCCGCCTAAAACCAATTCCCCTTTTCGCCATATAAGTCATTAATTTGGCGGGATCATCAGAATAATTTTTGAAATTTTGGTAAGCATTAAGAACTATCCTGTTAGTCATTACTTCCTTATGAGCCTTATCATTTTTCAACTCTTTTTGCTGGGCCAGATTGAAACAAATAGTCGCCAAGTCAACCTTCACTGCATTTTTGTGGTAGGGCAAAACCTTTCCTGTAAGTTGAGAGATCACATAATTTACCGTATTCTGATCCGCTCTTTTATTGATTAAAATATTTGTTACACCTATCGGTAACTCCCCTCCTACCCTCTCAAAATAAGTCTTATAAAATCTGGAAACTTTTTCCTTACCAATAATTTCCACTTCCGATTTGGTGAAAAAAAACTGCATTTTAGGAGTAAAGTCGATTTCTTCAATTTGATTGCTGTAAATACTTTTCTTCAAATCGGATTGCCCAACACTGTATTTCTCTTTTTCCTCTTCCAGCAGAAGCAATACTTTTTTAACCCCCTTTGGAATATTGGCCTGGTCTACCGCTTTCCTGAAGAATTCAAATTTTAAATTGATGCCTTCAAAATGTAGGTAAGCAAATAACCCTGCCGGATTGCTATTACTAATATCATAGCTGTTTTTTTGTTGTTTAAAGGCTTTTTCCAGCCTTTTCACCATTTCTCTTATCCGATGTGGCTCTTTTGCCTTATTGGCCTTTAAATCGGCTAAAATTTCCTCCAGGCTAAATCCTTTCCCCACCCTCGAAAGTTTTATAGTGCTTTTTGATTCCAGTTTTAAATCCTTCTGGTTATCGAAATACGAATAAGTATAATCTGCTGCTGCGAATTCCCCTCCCCTACCCTGCTGCTGAAATATTTTTATACCATGCTTGAGCAGGAATTGATCAAGGCTTTTGAAGCTGGTAAACTTTCTTGAAAAGGCTTCCGAAAGAATACCTTTTAACCTTAAAGTCAGGATTTGTTTGTCTGGTCTGAAGCCATATACGTAATTTGTATTTGCATTTTTAATCGAAAAAGTTCGTCCTTTTAGTCTTGCAATAGTAAGGTTATACTCCACTTCCAGCCCCTTTGCTACCTCCATACTTCTGCGTTTCATCATGTTATCTTTCAGCGGTTTTCCTTCATTATCTACCCGGTTGATGACAATATGAATATGGGTATGAGCCGTATCTGCATGCTTAACAATGAGGTATTGATTGTCAGAAATGCCCATTTTTTTAAGGTATTTTTGACCAATCTCAGTAATCATTTCATCATTAATAAGGGAATCATCTTCTTTTGCAAAGGCAATTTGTGCATGCCAAACTGGTTTTTTCACCCTTGAATTAAGGGTACTTTGGGCAATAAACTGGTTGGAAAGTAGGCCAATATGATCTGTATTTAGTACTTCATTTGAGTCTAAAATCTCATATTCTTTCTCTTTATCCAATACATATTGGAGTACTCCTTTGAAGCTTTCTCCATTATTTATCTTTGCGATCATGGGTAATTCGGGAGAAATCTAATACTATATTTTCAAGTTTTTCCAGCTCTTTAGGTAAGTTTTTTAAAGCTTTGTGGTCTCCTGACTGTTGAGATTTTTTAATAAAGTTCAAAGCTTTGGCAATCTGATTAATGTTATTTCCCACTGCTATAAACTGTTTCCAGACTTTTAATTGGTTGGGTGTGACTGGAACTTTGATCACATTTTGCTTAGAGCCTTCCAATAAATACCGAAATACTTCAGTATCGCTCACTTTTGCCTTCCCTATCTTTTTTCGTACAGTTTCAAACTGTAATTTCTCACTTTCACTCAGGCGAAATCTGCCCACGGTATAGGGATAATTTTGTTTGGTATTGGCTATATTTTCAGCTCTCATAAAATTGAAAATTTTTGACATTTGTGACACAAAAGTCCTTCTTGCTTCTCCTCCCCACTTACCCTTTTCTCAAGGTAAAAATACTGTTTGAGATTTCCAATTATTATTTGGATATTTTCCTCTTATATGAGCTAATTATTTCGCACCTACACCATAATCTTACACTCATCAATTTAAATCGCTTAAATCGGCTTAAAATGCGCTTATTCGAACTTAAATCAAGAGAAAAGCATACGATTTAATAATATACGATTTAATAATATACGATTTAATAATATACGATTTAATAATATANATACGATTTAATAATATACGATTTAATAATATACGATTTAATAATATACGATTTAATAATATAATTACTAATTCATATATTCACATGAAATATATTTGAATGGCATATACTTTTTGTATATTTATTGAAAATATACGATTGTTATGTATACGATCTTAAAAGATATTTCATGTATTTATACTTTTTGTGTGTATAAGATTGTTATAAAATTCATATAAATACAATTTTTATAATAATCATATTTATTTTTTTTGTATAAATACGATTTAAATATTTTTTATATAAATATTAATTGTATTTTTGCTTTATATATATAAATTAAAAGTATACATATAATTAATATATTTTTTGTATTTATATTCTTTGGATATTTTTTATATAAATACACTTGATATATTTTTTGAGATTATATAATTATTATACTTTCTATATACATACAAAAAATATAAAATACTTATATATACAAACATGAAAGTTTTATCAATTGCAACCAGAAAAGGAGGAGCCGGTAAATCAACCTGGACAGTCTATTGTACTACCACGCTTTTCCACATTGTCTTCGGGAAAAAAAAAGTAGCCCTTATCGATTTTGATGAACAAAGATCACTGGCCAACAAAAGAGCAAAGGAACTGAAAAATGAAGAGGTGCTTTCTATCCTTGGGGATATGTTTGAAGATTATGATGAAAGACTCAAAAAGTTATTCCCGGTGTATACATTCACCTACAAAGAATACCTTGAAAAATATGATACTTTAAAAGATTACTTTGACTATGTGTTCCTGGATTTCCCAGGTAGGATAGAAAGCCCACAAAAAGATATTATCAAAACGATCGATAAAGTGGCGATTCCCATGGTGGCGGATGAGCTTGATATAGAATCTGGAATGTCCTACATGAAAATGTGCCATTCACTGGATGTGAAATGTGGCTGGTTCCTCAATAAGGAAAGTAGAACCACTTACAACAAGCAAGTGAAAGAAAGTGCTCATGAAGACTATTTCCTTCACCAAAACCCTAACCTTGAAAAAATAATAGGGCATAATGGAGATTTGCTGTCTATTCGGGACAGACCAGAGACTTACCGAAAAAACAGATCTACCATTATTCCTTTTGATGATGAAGAACAGAATGTCTATCATTTAATAAAATTCCTGATTAGTTAACTTAAAATAATACTGGCACCAAAACTTTGCAATCATGGCTAAAAAAAACCAATTCGAAAAATCCATGCTGGACCTGAACACTGCAATTGATGATCCTTTTGCAGAAGAAAAAAATATCGAACCTAAGGAAGAAAAAGCTCCCGAGAAGGAAATTGTAGAGGAAGAGAAAGAAGAGCCCGCAAAACCCCGGAAAAAGGCTTCTAAAAGAAAGGATGCTCCATTGACCTTTGAAGAACTGGTTGATTATATGAATAGCCTTCCGCCATCCACCTTTAAATCAAAAATGTCTACGGTAAAGGTTCCGGCAGAATTTGTGGAAATTATCAAAGCTATTTCCAATGAAACCGACAAAATTTCATTTCACATTGCTACTGCACTTATCCAGATGGGATTGAGTAGAATGAAAGAAGATATTGCCGAAATGATTGATAGAAAATCGAAAAATAAAATTGATTTACTGTAATGGAAGAGTTGTATACCAATCCAACTTTTAAAACCATACTCTTTTACGGCTCTCTGGCCATTTTCGGTTTTCTAGCACTTGTGGTTATTGTGAAAATAGTCGGGAAAAATAAAGGGCACAAAAATCAGCAGGCTGAAGTGAAAAATTCCGATATCCAACGGCTATTTAATTCTTCCAATGAAAACAAGGAAACAAAAGGTGAGGGGAGGGGAAAAAAGCCATTCCCCGAAATGAAGGAAGAGTATGATGTGGAAAACAATTTTTTCAGGAAAAATAAATACAAGGATTTTGATTTGTAGCGTGGAAATTAAGTAGTCATTCAAAATTAACTGTGTATTATTTTGCCGTAAAATACTGATAGAGAGATTTTTATTGCTCAGAAATAATAGTACCCGGTATGGAGCACTGGTGCTTAAATATTGGTTTTGCTATTTACATTTTTCATGGTCTATTTAAGTGGTTGGGCAGAAATAACAGACTTAATATTTTGCGGCAATTGATTGATAATGAGATTTAGTTGCTCAATATAAAAAATGGCCCCGAGTGGAGCTCTGGTACTTATGATCAAAAACATTTAAATCAAAAGAAATTTTTAGTCCCTTTTACAAAAAGATACGGTTTCTTCTGCTCCATCTTTGGATCAATCCCTAATAAGAAAAAATGGGGAATTTTCTTCAACAGGTGAAAAGCTTTTCCCTGGCAAAACAGAAAACTTGCGAAAAGAATTATACAACAAAAATCAATATCATTGTGGGAAAAATATTGAGGGGTAATGAACTTTTTTAGTCTCTTCTTTTTTAAAATGAATTTGCATTAGAGTTTTATAATTCTTTTATTTTTCTTTGAATTAATGAGTACAAATAAAAATTTGGGCTCATTAGTATAACTTTTAAAAATTTTATGTATTTTAAAAGTTATACAAGAGGATTTTTCTTATGTAAATTACTATAAATCAATGTTTTATAATTTTCATATTTTCAAAAGTGACGGTTTTTACCACATAAGTGACGGTGGATGCCACAGAAGTGACTGCAATACCCCCATAAGTGACGGTAATCGCCACAATAGTGACGGGAATGCCACGGAAGTGACGGTTAGTGCCACAGAAGTGACGGATTTGCCACGAAAGTGACGGTAAACGCCCCAGAAGTGACGGTAATTGCCACGGAAGTGACGGTTATTGCCACCAAAGTGACGGCAAATGCCACAAAAGTGACGGTATTTGCCACCGAATTAATGAAAATAACAGGTCAAATATTGCCACAAAAGTGACGGTTTTGCCACCAAATCTTATTCCTATGAGTTATAATGAAACTGTAAATTATCCGAATAAACTATTAAAAATTGAGGTTAGGGATCAATTGAAACAGCTATCAATTGAAGACAGTGAAAGATTAAATAATAAGATTAATGATGCTATTGATAAAATTTTAAGAGACGAAACCGGAAGTTTTATGGAATTTCCGGAGACAATCGAAAATAAGATTGATCCTAGTATTAGAAATCAGGTTGTTTCACATTTAACTGGAATTGAGGTAAGAGTTTTAACTTCAATTCTGGTGCTTTGCCAAATTGCCGAGTCTGACAATGATATAGTTCATAACAAAAAAAATAATTCTGTCACTTTCTCTTTCGATCGGTTGAGGTTTAATGCACTCATGGGACTTGATTCGAAAACAGCCTCCTCAAAGCATAGAAAAATAGTTTTTGATGCCCTTATCGAGCTTGATAAGAAAAAGTTTATTGTACCCTGCAGAAATGGGGATATTCGTTTTCCAAGACTTGTGAATATCGATAAGACGAATGTTAATAATAAAAAGATTACAGTTACGGTAGATGAAAGTTTTATTGTACTCCAGGATAAAGAAAGTACTTACTTTGAATTGCCTTCTAATATCAATAAAAAGCTAAGAGAAATTTCAACCGGAAGACCAAATGTGGGAGTTGAGCTTTTTATTAAGTGTTTGTACCAAGCCAAACATTGCTCTAAAGATAATACTGTGGAATACAGTTATGGAAGATTAATTGAGATAATGAGGTTAGAAAACCATCTCAAAAAGCGAAATCATTCAAGAATAAGGAAAACTATTGATAAAGCTTTTCTCACTGCAAAAAAATTTAATTTAATAGCCTCTTTCAAAGAGGGAAGGACCCGATTTAGTGAGGTAAAATATATCATTACATTTAAATAGGCTCATGAAACAGTTAATAAGCATTTATGAGGGATATTTGATTGATTCTATCGAGTTACACGAATTCCTTAAGATAAAAACAAGACATAGAGCCTGGGTAGAAAGACAATTTGATTCCTTCGAGGAAGGAAGGGATTATTGGAGTTTCGCCCAAAATTGGGCGAAACCCTCTGGAAGACCAGCAAAGCAGTTTTTTCTTACAGTAAATATGGCAAAACAACTTGCCATGTTAGCAAAAACCGATGTAGGGGAAATGGTAAGAGAGTATTTTATCAGGGTGGAAGACAGGGTAAATAAACTAAATAAGCTTAAAGAAACATCTGAGTCTTTAAAAGAAGAAACAAAGTTGAATCTTGAAAGTTTTAAGAAACTCGATAATGCGGGATTAGAAACATTATATGAAGGGAAAGTTGTAAAAGATAAAAATGCTCACATGATTTCCATCACTGGTAGAACATTTGCCCAGGAACTGACAAAACATAATATTTTTGGAAAGAAATTAACTCTGGAGGAATATATTGAGGAGAATCGAAAAACGCATTTGGAAATTAGGGAGATGATCATCAAAAACTCCAATATTACTCCAGAAGAGTTGCCATTATTTCAATTAAAGAAAATTGATTTAAAGAAAGGGATAGAGTAAAAACAGGGATTTTGATTTGTGAATGTCAGTAGAAAACATGAAAATGGTTTATTAGGGTACTTTTTAAGATTTGGATGGAAATATTAATTAAATTGAGTTTTCCATCCTTGATATTTCGTATCCTATTTCTTCTTCCCTTTTAGTCGTTTTATTTGTTTATCAAAATCAGAAGTATAGTTTTTATCCTGAATTTTTCGATACTGACCATACTCTTGCTCAGCTTTGAGTTTTGCCTCCAACGCACTTATTTTTCCCTTATCCTTCAAAATTGGATAGCTGGATAGTTCTAAAAACTGGTTCAAAAAATTTACCCAATCTTGCATAGTAGTAGGTATTTGCCTTTCTGCTCTATTTTCCGCCAGGTCTAAATAGGCTGAAACCATCCTGTTTAGTTCTTTTATATGCTGCTCACTCAGGTAATTTTTGGCGATTACCACATCTGATTTTAAAATCTTTCCGTCTGGTGCATGTTTCCAATTTGTTAACCCCATGTAAAGCTTTGTAGCATCAGCTGATGAATAAATAATCTCTGCAGCAGTTTTCCCGACTATTGCCCAGTGTAGCTTATTTTGCACGGTTGCAAAAAAAGTTTTTGTTAGGGTGTCCTTATTATCATAATCAATTGATAAGGCATAAATGTCGGTAACCTTTTGATAAAATCTTCTCTCACTTGCTCTAATTTCACGAATTCGTTCAAGTAGTTCCTCAAAGTAATCTTTACCAAAATGCTTACCCTGCTTCAAACGCTCATCATCTAAAACAAATCCTTTTGTTATAAATTCTTTTAAAACTTTTGTTGCCCAAATCCTAAACTTTGTTGCTTTGTTTGAATTAACACGATACCCAACAGCAATAATCACATCCAGGTTATAGAATGTTGTTTTATAATTTTTTCCATCCTTCGCAGTATGTTCCAAAATGGAACTAACTGATTCTTCTTCGAGCTCATTAGATGTAAAAATATTTTTTAGATGTTTTGTAATCGCGGGTCTTTGAACTCCAAATAATTCAGCTATCTTTTTTTGAGGCATCCAGAATGTCTCATCTTGATATAAAACCTCGATTTTTATATCTCCATCATTTCCCTGATAAAAAATTATTTCTGATTCGTGTGCCATAATATTACCCAAATTTTATCTGTAAATATTCCCACTAAATTTTCCAAAAATGAAATTTAAACCTGATTTTTAAAAATCAGGAAAAAAAGAATATGAATGTTTCATATTTGGGAAATAATTTTTTATATTTGATTTATTGCTATATGAGCAGGATTGATGAAGCAGTTGTAAATGATTTCATTAAGATACAACAGGACTTGCCGGAGACTTTGAAGTTTTATGGTCTGTCAGCCCGATTTGTGGCATTGCAAAGTGGAATTTCAGTTTCTTCATTTCATCGAAAAATGAAAAGTCAGGGTTTTACAGGAGAGGAAATGAAAGCCATTTGCGCTGTAATCAACCGATAGAAAAATCAAAATATCAGAAGATTATTTGTAATTATTCAAAAAATTCCTGATTATTAAGAATAAGAGGATCTCCAGACCATGTGTTTCAGCCAGATCCTTTTTACTAGCACTCACCTATTTTAACATCTTACTAATTTGGCTTTTCTAAACTAGAAAAGTAGGGGCAACTATTTTTTTAACCAGAAAATTAGATCAAAATGTTAACAGGTCCGCTTATACCTTTTCCCCTGTTTGTAAAAAAGTATCTTCTCCATTTGGATAGGATAAAAGCTTTTGGATTCAACTGCCTTTGTTCAAATACTCACTTTCCATTTTTTGAAAATTTAAACTTTAATAAACCATGGTAAAGGCAACTCCTCAGGATAAAAAGTCAATTGTAGAGCTACTATCTAAGGCATTTGATACAAATAAAAGTGTAAATTTTGCCGTCAAACAAGATCATAAGCGAGAAGCACGAATCCAAAATCTGGTAAATTATTCTTTTGAGCTGTGCTATATGTTTGGGGATGTATTTTTATCCGATGATCGTAAAGCTGCTGCTCTAATTTTATATCCTGAAAAAAAGAAAACCAATTTAAAAGCTATTTGGCTGGATATCCAACTTGCCTTCATTTCTCTTGGGCTATCCAATATTTATAAGGTTTTAAAAAGAGAATCGAAGATAAAAAAATACCACCCAAAGGAGGAAATGATTTATTTATGGTTCATAGGAGTTCACCCGGATAATCAGGGGAATGGTTCTGGAAGCAAGTTGATGGAAGATATTTTTCAATTAAGTGAGCGATTGCAAAAACCCATTTACCTGGAAACTTCAACTGTGAGAAACATTCCATGGTATAAAAAACTTGGATTTGAAACTATTCATAAACTGGGGTTCGGTTTTGAATTATTCCTCATGACCAGAAAGTGCAGACAATTAGACCACGATTCCAATAAAATCAATAACAAACACCTTGAGTTGAATTAGGATATCAGTTTCTAAATCATTTTTCACTATAAAAATTTGAGGTATGCTATTTCCAGGAACAGAGATGCATATAATAGTCTTTTGCTTCATTTTAATTGAAGTAATTGCCTTTATAGTGGCCTTGATATTTTTCTTATCAAGACCAAAAGAAAAAAGTACCAAGTGGTATCTCATACTTCTTTTCTTGTTGATTCAATATAATTTGCTTGGTGGACTTCTGCCAGACGAGAGTTTTCCTATCTCTGAAAGACTTCAAATTATTCTTGCTTACACCGGTGGGGTCATCACACCCATGTATTTTCCATTTTATTTCTATAAAGCGTTCGAATTAAAAGAACTAAAGAAATATGCTTTAAAAGGCGTCCTATACTTTATTTTACTTCCCTTTATAGTGACTTTTGTGATACCCTTTTTCTTTATTGGGAATTTAGATTTATCAAGGCAACTACTGGTAATTATTCCTTTTGTATTTTCCATAGCATTTTTTATCGCATTGAAAAAGTCGATTCAGGCAAAGCTGAAGACTGAAAAAGAAAAAACCAGTAAAGAATTGATTATTGGCATGTATATCAGTGCCTTTTTATGGTGTGCCATGCCACTAATTGTATTGTTTGAAGGTAATCAACTTTTAGAGCACTCCTTAACCAATTCCGGCTTTTTAGTTATCAGTCTGGTTTATGTACGAAGTATTATCCTCAACTCCAGAAAAGAACATGAGCAGCTTTTGAAATCAAAATTAACTGAACAGCAATTAAATACTTTTATCAATTTTGCACATGAAATTAAAACTCCCCTGACATTAATCAATAACTATCTTGATGAATACAACAGCAAATTTGGGAGAAATGAAGACATGGAGGTCATTAATTTACACCTCCACAAGCTTACAAGAGATATTCTTAATTTTTTTGATTTAGAAAAACTGAATAAGGGTTTTGCCAATTATAATAATAACCAGATTATAAATTTTAGTGAATTCCTTTCTTCTAATATCACCCTTTTCCAACCAACAGCTCATAAAAAGAAAATCAACTTTGCAGCCAATATTGAAAATGAATTGTATGCCAAAGTTAGCCCTGTGGCACTCAACAGTATCATCAAAAACCTGATTGATAATGCCATGAAGTATACCGACAAGGGGGGAAAGATAGAGGTTTGCCTGAATAGGGTAGGGGAAACCATAGTCTTTTCTGTAAAAGATAATGGAATTGGTATCTCCGAAGCTACACAAGAATCCATCTTCCAACCTTATTACCAGATCAAGACCCAAAAAAGAAATACGGATGGAATGGGACTGGGTCTGCCAATTGTCCGGAAACTCATTGAAATGCTCAATTGGGAGATTAAATTGGAAAGCATTGAATCAAAAGGATCATTGTTCCAGGTTATTCTTCCTTTCAAATCCTATTCTGAACACGAGATAGAACAACATATTCCTTTACCTGCCTATGAGGAAATATATCAACCAGATGACTCAATACAAATAGAAGATGTCATCAATCCGGAAAGTGAGTTTCATATTTTGGTAGTGGAGGACAATCTGGAAATGTTGAATTACCTGATTAGTAAACTGGGGGTAAATTACAATGTTTATGCTGCGACCGGAGGGGCAATGGCTCTTCAAAAGTTAAATTCGCTGGGAAAGGTTGATTTGATCATTTCAGACTTGATGATGGATGAGATGAATGGTATTGATTTTTTGAGGGAAATTTCAAACGACAACAGATTCAGTTATATCTCATTTATATTCCTGACGGCCAATACCACTGAAAAAAGTAAAACAGAGGCGCTTTCTTTAGGAGCTATTGATTATATTCAAAAGCCTTTCAATATCAAAGAATTAAAATATAAGATTGAATCCATTCTTAATAATCAGCAAAAGCAGTTGACAGCTTTTGGAGAATCCCTGATTCGTAATACCCAAAAAGAAATAGGGCTGCAGGTGCGGCCCTTATCTTCGGGTAACCACATTGGTAACCAGCAATCTGAATTTATAAGGAATTGTAAGAAGTTTAATCTTACCGCTAAGGAGATTGAGATATGCACGTTAATTTCAAAAGGACTTTCCTATAAAGAAATAGCGGACGAGCTGAGCAGGTCTGAAAGAACGGTTCAATCTCATGCGAAAAAGATTTTTGATAAGGTTTGTGTAAATAATAAGCTGGGATTGTTGAATGAATTAGGTTTTAAAATGGGTTCGGTGGGCTAAAATGGCTTTTTCAGTATTTTTCGGTACAAAAATACCGTAAATTACTTACACAAAATTCAGGATTTTAGCCAATCTTTAACCAACAATCAGATGGTTTCTGAATAACTACCATTAAAATTTTTTCAAAGAATAGAATTGAAAAGGTGGAAATCTATGCCTTATAACAAAGTATAGTCTGTCTTTTTGAGTGCTAAAATCCTTTTTCAGTTCTAATAAAAACCAAAGGTAGATATGCTAAAATTTTTACCAGGCAGTATTTTTTGTATCATGCAATTTTGCATTCAAACCACCTGTTTCTCCCAAAATATCAATCAGGAAGATATTAGGGAAATTAAGTTTTCAGGACAGCAATTGATTAAAGAGTATGAACAATTACTTAATCTGATTTCCAACAGTGATGTAGGTTATGCCAAGCAGGGGGAAATCATAAAGAGTAGCTATCTGGATGGGTTTGGACAGCAATTATTTAAATCCGGAGAAGTGGTGGTAGAAAACAATCTAAATCCGTCATGGGCTAAAGAGGATAAGATAAAGGATTTATCTGTGGCCGATTACCTGAATAAATTCAATTTGTTTTACAGTAAGAGCGATCAAAATTCTGTAATTTTTCAAAATATAAAAACTACTCCCATCAGGCAGGAGGACTATATTTATCTGGAAATCTATTATGAATCCATCTTTAAAGGGAGGCATTTAAATTATAATCTTCCCTACCAAATGACCAGGAGAGTGGCTACAATTGAAGCCCAAAGACTTTCCGGAACCTCATGGGATTTGAAAATAGTAAGTCTGGTCTTTTTTGATTCTAAAAAACATCAGCAAGCTTTATTTGACAAAAGAAAACCTATTAATGAAATCACTATAAATTGGCCAAAGGCAGCTCAGGAAGGAGATATAATGTATGAAATTTACAATGACGGAAAGTTAATTACTACTACTCCTGATACTTCTATAGTAGTCAATTTACCCTATCAGAATAGTATTCAGGTATTTTACAGAGAGGCAGAACCTTCAGAAATACCAAGTTCAAAAAGGGATTTTAATCAGCTTCAACATTCCTATAAAGCTGGGAAAACATATGGCATTCAATGGGATTATTTTGGTCCGGTGAGGTTGGAAATATTCCAATATAATAACTTGCTGGAAGAGGTTTATCAGGAAGTATCCGGTAATTCTACCATTTGGGAAGTTCCCCGAAAGTATAAGGGTCAAAACTATCAATTCAAAGTCACAAGTATTGATAGTCCTCATGTATCCATTTTAAGTGAAGCATTCAGTATTGAATAAGGTGTTGGAGATCCATTAATCCACCAACATACACCGCATATTTTTCAGGGACTCTAAACCAGTTGTTTTTAATATCAAATTGAATGAAAAAATTCATTTACATATTGTTTTTTATGCTGAAAGCCATCCTGGTATATAGCCAGAGAAATGAACCCATAAACCAAAATATGGTATTGCTCAAAGGAGGAAGCGAAGTTTCCATCATCAGTCCGGGTGTTGAAGAGTTAATCTCTGAACAAGTCATTGGGGGGTGTGAGGACAATCCTATGGGTGGAGGTTCTACCATGTACCAAAGAGAGTATGCCCGATATTTTTATCTGATAAACCCTACTATTGTAAAAAATCAATCAGGCAATAAAATAGGAGAAGCTTTTATAATTCAGCCAACCATTGAAGGTCTTTACCAGTTTAAAGAAACTTATGATTTAGTAACCTGCAAAGATGAATGTATTAATGATAATATTTCCCATAATTGTGATGATGTAGAGGAAAATGAAATAGGGGTTTTTGAAATTAATGTCATTGATTTTAAAAGAAATTCTGAGGATGAGATCTTAGCTTTACAGGATGGAAATGCCTTAACAATTTCAGATTTTTATACTTTTTCTGATGCTTCTGAAGTAGGGAGATTATCCTTTTCTTCAAATGTTTCTGGGGGGAATTTCAATCCGGTGAATCCGGGAGAACATGTCGTAACCATAGCAGGAATTTTTGATAATGGAAATAAGGAAATTTCCCTCAATATCAATATTGTCCAATTTGAATTAACTCAGGGAGATCAATTTGAAATTTGTAGTCTGGATAATGATTTGATTGACTTACGGGATTATTATTCGGCCATTGATCATCCCAATGCAAATATTCAATACAGGGGAAATGGAATTGTAAACGAGCATTTTTTAGATTTATCGCAATTGCCAGAAGGGCTTAATAAAATTGATATTGCAGCCAGCGGATTTGTAAATGGAGTAAAAATTCTTCACCTGAATTTTATCAAAAATCCATTACCGGATATCAGAAGTGGTGCAAATCAGCAGGTTTGTTTAGGGGAAACATTGACACTTACCGGGAACTCTCCAATTGGAGGAACATGGTCCTCTGCGGATTTAGAGATCACGGAACAAAACAGGATTGGGACTGTAGATATTCAACCAGGCACATATAACGTGACCTATACTTACAAAAATGGAGTATGCGAAGGCGAAAGTGAAAAACAAATTACAGTACTCCCTTTGCCAGAAGTTAGTGCCGGAGAGGATATTACATGGTGTGGAGAAGGACAAATCAGTCTGGACGGAGGATTTCCCACAGGAGGGATTTGGACTGCCAATTCCAATCAGGTTACCATAAATGAAAATTTCCTTTTAACAGGTGAAGTAGACTTTGAGGGGAATTTGTCCAAGCGTTTTGAATTAACCTACACTTATAAAAATGAAAATGGTTGTAATGCTTCTGCTTCCAAAGCATTGATTCTTTATGACAAACCAGCCGAGCCTGAAATCTCCTACACTCAAATTTGTGCTCAGGGGCAAAGTACCTTAACCATTGAAAACGACAATGCCAAATTCCGGTATGACTGGTATAGAGATAACCAGAAAATAGTTGGGGCTAATGGTAAAACCTATACTACAGATATTCTTCATAAGAACACTATTTACAAGGTAGTGGTGATCAACCCTATAAGTACCAATTGCCAGGAAATTTCCAGCAAAGAGGTGAAAGTTACACCTTTGCCTGCTAAACCAAATGTCACTGATTTGGTTATTTGTGAATCAGAAAACGTAACGCTAAAAGCCAGCCATTCGGGAGCTGTAACTCATTTTAACTGGTATGATCAATCAGGAAACCGGTTGAATGGGGACAGTGGGCTTGGAGATTCCTATACTACTTTAACACCGATTACTCAGGATGCTACTTTTTATGTAAGTGCCATAATTGGTGGTTGCGAAGGAGAAAAACAGATCCTTCATGTTTACAAAGTTAATCCTCCTAAAATCCCCGAAACAAAAGGTGGAAGCATTTGTGGTGAAGGAGAGATAGATTTAACCGTCTCCAGTTTAGAAGGTGATTTATACAGATGGTATAAAAGCCAAACAGGAGATGAAATCCTTAAGGAAGGAAAATCATATACCCCATTTTTAACTCAAACCACTGATTTTTATGTGGCTGCGGTAAAACAAAGAAATATTCCGGGAATTGGTACCATTGATTGTGAAGGAGAAAGGGCTAAAGTCACTGGGATTATCCATCAAATTCCCAACCCTCCCGAGGGCTTATATTTCACCACCTGTGGCATCCAATATGTGGAATTGGAGGGCAAAGGAGGAATTGGCAACAATTATCATTGGTACAATTCCAATGGTTCAAAAGTAGGAGAGGGGTCTATTTTTAAAGTTGGTCAGGTCAATAGAAGTGAATCGTATTTCTATACTACCATTTCAGCAGAAGCCTGTGAAAGTGAAAAAGCCAAGGTGGAAATTACTTTCAAACCAACTCCCGGACTTCCCAAAGTAACTAATCTCGAAAAATGTGGAGAAGGTGAAATTGAAATCATTCCGGAAGGAGAAGAAGGCGCAATTTTCAGATTTTATAAAGCGAATGACAGAGATAGTTATGTGGGTGAGGGGACAAAATATAGCCCATATATTCAGGGTCAAACAAGTTTTTTTGTGAGTCAGGTAATTGACAATTGCGAAGGATTTCAACAATCAATAGAAGTAGATTTTTATGCTATTCCAGATGCTCCCAAAGTAGAGGATGTGGCTTATTGTGGTCAAAACACCATCACCCTGACAGCTACTGGTGGTTCAACAGGAAGTGAATATAAATGGTTTTCCAATGAAACAGATGAAACTCCATTGGCTATTGGTAGTCGATTTATTCAAAATGATTTAGCAATAACGACTTCCTACTTTGTGTCTGTCACTTCCAAACAAGGCTGTGAAAGTGATAGAGTAAAAGCAACTGCCTTTATCTACGAAGTTCCTGAGCCACCAGAAGTGAAGGAAGGTTATGTTTGTGGTGGATTTGGTCATACTATTTTGAATATTGAAAATCCAAGCTCAGATTATAATTATGAATGGTATAGCTTAAACGGTCAATTACTTTCCAATACTTCACTTTTCCAAACCCCTGAAATTTCGGCTACCACAGCATACAAAGTAAAAGCCATTTCCAAAGAAAATTGTGAAAGTAGTTTTACCGAAGTACGGGCTGTGGTGATCAGTGATGAACCGATTGATATTGGAGAAGATATTTCCCTATGCAAATGGGAGGAAAATTATAATTTGAGTCAGGATGTTAATGAAAATTTAAAAGGAGGACTTTTTACTGGTTCAGGTGTTTTCCAGGATTCTGTTTTTATGCCATCAGTTTTGGAAGCGGGAAATTATGAAATTCAGTACACGTACAACAAGGGCGACTGCAAAGCCTTTGGGAAGAGAAAAATTACCATTACCGATGGCATTGGAGAAAAGGAATTACACCTGAACCATGGTACTTTACAATTTTGTGAAAATGCTAATCCCGTTTCACTTGATGATTATGTTTTTAATGAAAAGGTAGAAAACAGTCAGTGGGAAGGTGAGGGGGTGATTGGAAATATCCTTGAACCCAATTTATTGCCACCAGGGATTCATGAATTAACCTATACCTTAACCGAAAATGGTTGTACCTATACTACTACCCAGGAAATTGAAATCGTGAAAAGCTATGGCGTGAAACCCCGACTTTCAGCCAATAATATTACCGCTTGTGAACATGAAAAGGTAACCGTATCAGCCAGCCTGAATGACAACAACAAAAACTATCACTGGTATAGTGAAAACAATGAATTATTGGGAGAAGGCCCTACTTTTTCATTGGTGGCAAAAGAAAATCAAATTCTTTCCTGTAAGGGAGTTGATGCTCAGGGTTGTGAATCTGATCCATCAATAGTTACCCTAAATGTTTACCATTTTCCTGACAGTATCACCAGCAATTCCAGAAAAATTAAGGTGGAGGAATCCATTGAATTTGATGTGGTGGATCAAGAGGCGCAGGAACATTTTTATAACTGGGATTTTGGGAACGGACAAGAATCTACTTTAAAATCTCCTGCAGTATTTTTTTATGATGAAGGGGAATTTCCTATCAGGCTCATTATTGCTCACCATAAAAATGGATGCAGTGATACGCTGTCTTACAGCATTCTGGTAGAGGGAAGAACAGATAGCACCGATTTGATTACAGGTTTTGATGATGGTTTGGAATTGGAAAAAATTAAGGTATTCCCCAACCCTTTTTCCAATTGGATAAGAATTGAAGGAAGTTCTCTCCACCAGAGCCGACCAATTGAAATGAAAGACATTCAGGTATTTGATTTGATGGGTCGAAGTTATTCTAAGACTTCCGATTTCCTGAGAGAAGAAAAATCCATTTACCTAAACACAGAAAAATTTCCATCAGGAATCTATTTCATCAAGGTTTATTCTAAAATTTTCAAACTGACCAAATCATGAAAAACTCGCTTTATATCCTCATCATTGGTTTGTCCTTTTCCAGCTGTGAAGTCCGATGGGAAAAATCAGCTGACCTGAATACTTCCCCAAAAATAGCCTTTCTGATTAATGGGGAAACCATTGATCCAATTACGAATCAGAAATATGAATCGCTTGAGGACAGTGTAAAGATCGGGGTAAAATCAAACATCAAAACCTACACTTTTGATTTTAAAGCTGAAGATGACAACTTGAGTAATTTCTATTTCGATACTCCTGACGGGGAAGTGGTCTCCTTTACAGAAAAGGAAAATGCTTTGGGAAATTATCAGGTGATTTATAATCCTAAAAAGCTCGGACAGCATAAAGTCACGATTACAGCCATGGATCATTTTGTAGCAAAATCAAGCATTATTCTAAAATTATGGGCTTATGAAAACCTGCCTCCCATAGCCAATTTCACTTATGCTAAAAAAGGCATTATCAGGCCAGGTCATTTTGAGGTAAGTGCCATAAATTCCTTTGATCAGGACGAAAAATATGGAGGGCAAATCACCAGATACCAATTTGAAATTGATGGCAATGTAATTAACACTCCTAATGCTTCAGTGGAATATATTTTCCAAAAGGAAGGTCCATATGAAATCAAACTAAAGGTACAGGATAATGACGGGGAATGGGGTGAGGAGATTAAGGAGGTAGTGACAATTGAATTTTGATCAAAAAGCTAAAATTATGAGACAAATCTACTTTTTATTAATCGCTTTAATGACCCTAAGTTATAGCCTGAGCTATGCTCAGGGATACAAGCCGCCCAAAAGAAAGGTGGTGAGGTTTAAGGAAAATAAAATTAAGAAAAGGGTAAAATCATATGATCACCAATCGGGATTTAACCTTGATTTGGCACATTCTACAGGCACAAAGGGGTTTGATGTGAATTTCCTGATTGGGGAAGAAACAAAAATGTTTACCACCGATTACCAATACTTTTTCAAAAAGAATATCGGACTAAAGGTGGGTTTAGGATACGAATATGGCGCTCCATATTCCATACCTTATGAAGGATATTATTTCCAGGTTCAACCCATTTATAATCTGGTAAAATTTCGGGAGAAGCTATTCCTCAATCTAATGGGAGGGTTTTCCATGGTGCATGATGATTACCCCGGTCTGGAAGAATTGAATAATAAATTGAATTATGGGGCCACGCTGGGAGCCGAAGCGGAATTTATGGTCAGTGAGCGATTGCTTTTGCTGACCAGCTTCGAGCAAAAATACATCCTCGGATATGGCCGATGGTTTTGGGGTTTAGGATTGCGCTATATCATGTTCTAAGCATTTTTATAAAAAAATTGAAGGTAAATATTGACTATAAACTAATTGATTCATGAAAAAGATTATTGAAAACCTCACTCGTTTGTTCTTTCTACTAATGGCTATATTAATTTCAAATACCCTACAGGCCCAGGACATTTTGGACAAACTTTCCCAATCTCAAAAGGAGGCCAAATCCACCACAAAAGAAGGTCTGGAAATTTTCTTTGGCTATATGGATATTGCCCTGGCCATGGTGATAGGAGGCTGGGCCGTAATTTCCTGGAGAGCTTCGAAAAGATCAGATTCTGAAGATGGAGAAAGTTTCAATTTACTCTCCTTCGCTATGACAAAACTTGGTGCCATTGGTGGTTACATTTTGATTCGGGTAGTGGCTTTACAATTGGTAAGTTAGAAAATATTCCCTCATGAAAAGGTTGATTTTTATATTGCTCTTGTGGACCTTCTTTACCGAATCATTTTCCCAAATGGCGGTGGTGGATGTGGTGGGTAATAAGCTGAGTACTATGTCTGTAAAAATGCAGGCCATTGAAAAACAAACCTCAGTAGCTACCAAGGTCGTGCTTACTGCTATGTCCGGAGACATTACCGGAAGCCTGGAAGCGCTTAACGCTCAGAATGAAATTCTGAAAAATTCAAAAGAGTTGAGAAGTACGCTTGGTGATATTGTTAAGGCAAGCAAGGTTTACCATGAATGGGAAAATCGACTAAAGGTGACCAAAAAGTTATTTGAAGGTACAAAATCGGCTATGGATGAATTATTTCAGGAGGAAAAATTACCCAAAGAAACTGTAGCAAGCCTGAATTATTCCTTAAGCAAAGTGAGAAAATTAACTGATGCTTCAAATGACATTTTTAGGGCTGCTACGGATACGGAAGATGAAATCAGCAGACTTTTGCGATTGGAAAAATTACAGGAAAGCGATCAGAAAATGGAGGAGGCAATCAAAGAATTACAGGCATTGCAGGAGAAAATTAACGCATTGAAAAAGGGGATTGCTTTCCGCTATGAATTGGTGAATATGGGTCTTCCTCCTTTTAATCCGAACCCGGCTAAAAGTTTTCTTTCCCCTCAACCCCAACTTACTGCTAAACAGAAAAAACAATATTTTTCATCAATAGGAAAAGGAATAGAGAAAGCCATTTCCAACTCTCCATACAAAGCCTTTTTCAAACTGATCATCAATTACATTGATATCCTCTTCATCATGATTGTGGCTTCTGTTTCGGTTTACATCCAAAGATCAAAAGGGTGGGGAAATACATTTGGATTAATTAAAACAGTATTCGAGCTATTGGTGGGCTATACCTTATTAAAAGTAATTATCGCAAGCATGATTTAGATTCAGTATATGATAAATGTTTATCGATCCACTTCTTATTTGAGCCTACATGGCACCATTCAGGGTGTACCTATTCGGAAATGCTGGGGACTTTTTTATGCCTCAGGAATTTTGATCATCATCACCATTTTACTTACTGACTGGACAGATTTTTTTTCCATCATAGGGCATGTGTTGTTTCTCACCGGAATTCCCTTTCTGCTCTTTTTTCTCGCAGTAAAAGCTTATGAACAAGACCCGGTGATACTGGCAGCCTTTTACAGGAAGATCTTTCAGGGAAAGGGGAATTGTAGAAACTACGAAATTATGCCACAACTTTTTGAGCAAAAGCGACTGAATTATGATTTTCTGGAAGAAAAATAAAACCATCAATTTTGAAAAAGTACAACCCATTGACATCATTGGTGATGGCTTTTGTATGCTGAAAAGTGGCTACATCACCTTAGGGATGGAATTGATTTTTCCAGGAATTTTCTATCTGGAAGAGGAGGTAATACTTTCCAAAATCCACCATCCTATAAAGTTTTTTTTAAAAGGATTGCCCCCAGGTACCTGTGTACAATTCCAAAATATTTATATCCCTCAGAAAACCACCTTGAATGCAGAAGGAGAAGACTATTTGGATCAATCAGCCCTAAAAATGCATGAACAAAATGAAGAAACAGCCCATCGTAGTTTCCTTTTTATTGCATTTCCCCAAAGTTATTCCGTTAGCGATTTTGTGCTTTATCATGATGAAGGGTTCAGGAGATTAGAGCACCGAAAGAAAAGCACCCGGATAAATTTGCCCAACATTGAAGAATACCAAAAATTAGTAAAGCAATTTGGAAAATCATTGACTGAGGGAGGAGCTGTTAAAGCCAGGTCCTTATCTGAAAACGATTGGCTGGATTATACCCGAGCCTATGTTACTACAGATTTCTTTGGAAAACCGAAATGGGGAAATATCCATGATACTGGGGGAAGCCTGAGGGTTGGACAAAAACACTTTTCATTTTTATCCCTGTTTCAAAATCCGGATGTGGATTTACAAGAAGTGGTTTATCCAAATTTTACCATTGATTTTACCCAAAATTCAGGGAAACAATTCAATTTGCCAGCTTCATTTGTTACTCCCATTACCCTTGGTTTAAATTGCCCTCATATAACCAATCTTTCCATTATTGTCCATGACCAGGCAGCCTTTGGGAAAAAACTCAAAAAACACAGTCATAGTCTGAATAGTCTTGGGGCACATTTTGATCGCAATCGGGAAAAAGCCCTTTTCCTGAATGGTTTCATGGAAAGTGTGGAAAATGATCCAAATGAAAGGTATGTAACCTATGCCCTGAATGTAATGGTGATGGGGAATACCGAAGCTGAACTGGTTAAAAATAAGGATTTAGCCATTAGGGGGTTTGATCGAATGAATTTTTCAGTGATTGCCGAGAATTTTAATAATCTGGAAACTTTTACCGGAAACATGGCGGGAAATGGTTACGAATTACCAAGGCAATTGTTGGGTAAACTTGGGCAGGTTTGCTGCCTTTTCCCATTTGAAACCAATGGGATTTTCAGTCCTAAAGGGTTATTGGTATCTACTAAAACCGGTAAACCCACTTACATGGATTTACTCAATAAAACAGCTGAGTTTGGAGGAGTAGAAGTGAAAAAGACCAATCTCAATATGTTGATTTTTGGGAAAACTGGTTCTGGAAAATCCAACTTCATGGGCTATTTTATTCGCCATGTATGGAATACTCAAGGGCACATTGTTTTGCTGGATAAAGGCAATAGCTTTGGGAAACTGGTAAAATTTCTCAAGGGGAAATTATATATCTATACCCCGGAAGCGCCACTTGCTTTTAATCCATTTTTACTCAGCAAAGATGATAAGGGAGCATTTATCTACTCCAAGGAAGAATTGGATTTCCTTGTTCCGCTACTTATTTCTGCCATCTATGACCGATTCGGAAAGGAAGAAATTAATACCATCAAAGATATTCTTGTGGATGAAATCCTAAAGGAATATTATACCCAAATCAATGTAGGTAAAATCCAACAGGTTAATTTCAATTCCTTCTATGAGTTTCTTCAGGAATTTCAGGAAAAGGTATTTGCAAATGAACAGCAGAACAAAAATTATGATGGCATCCGGCAGCAATTTCCCTTTGAGAAAGTGATGATCGCTTTTAAGAAATTTTACAAGGGAGGAATTTATGAAGGCTTATTTAATGCAGCGGACAATTTTGATATTTCCGGTGAGCGGTTTACTGTTTTTGAATTGGATAAAATTCAGGAAGATCCTTTTTTATTCCGAATAGTAGCCATTTGTATTTCCAAACTGGTGAATGCCAAATTCAAATCTCCCAAACTAAAAGGCGTACTCAAATATTTTATAGTGGATGAAGGGACTTTCATTTTGAAGGATTTCATGGTGGAGGTCACAGCCGGATTATTTCAAACAGCCCGGAAACACCATGCGGGGATATGCTTTGCCGACCAGACATTTGATAAACTCCATGCTACTGGTGTAGCTAATAGAATTGCCGGAAATACAGACACCCTCATTTTACTGGAACAGCAATTTACTGAAGAAACTACACGACATCTGAAAAGCTACCTTGGATTCACCAACCAGACCATCAGAAAAGTAAAAGCCATTGATAACTCAGGGGCATGGCGGGAAGGGGTGCTTAAAATCAATGATTTTGTATTCAACTTTCGCTTACAACTTTCCAAAGAATTTTTTCTGGCACTGAATACAGACTATGACCATAAAATGGCTCGGATTAATCAAAAATTGATGGCTTACTTCGAAGAAACTGAAAATATGGAATATGCTATTGAACAAATAAAAGAAGAAGAAAATGTTTGAACCTGATGACATCATGGCATTTGCGGAAATTACTGGGATTCTGAAATCCTATTTAATGCCTTACGCCCTTATTTTTATTTTAATTGCGGTGGCTTTGCATGCCTACAATGAATTGGTGGAAAAAGAAAACCAGGAGATGAGTTATTCCGGTAGTGATATTTTCTTTGGCATCCTAAGAAAGCTGGTATTCCCCATACTCGTATTTTTCACTTTCGATACATTGTGCCTTGTTCCCATATTCTTCATTTCAGAAATTGAAACACGCCTCAGAGAAGTGGATGTAGTCCAGCAAATGTATACAGGAGAATTGAACCAATGGGAAAGGCTTTTGAAAGACAACAATTACCTGAATGAAAAAAATGAAGCCCATTGGAATGAAGCTTCCTTCCAGACAAAAATGTCGGTGATCAGAATAGTTAAAAATGAAGCTGAGATTATCGAAAAATTATCTCCTAATCTCCATGAGGAGGTGGATATTGCTTTAGGTATAGAAAAGGACAACAGCACTTTTTCCCTCATGGGAGGATTAAGCCTTTCAGAATTCATTCATCACGGACTGGTATTTTTAATTAATATGCTCCGTCAGGGGATAGAATATTTGTTTGGGTTGATTTTCAAAATGTTACTTTATCTGGACATTATTATTGGGCAGTTTGTAGCCATGTTTGCCATCCTACCCATGTTCCGCAGCAATATTTTAAGATGGGTGCAAGAGAATATTTCGCTTTGCTTATGGGCCATTGTTTTCCTTATAGTGGATTGGATTTTAGGATATATTTCTTTCAGAGCCAGTCTGAGTGCTGACGCTTCAGTAGCGGATTGGGTCATCCCGCTGCTTTCCATTATTACGTATGGCGCCATTGGTTCATTTGCAGGGAAAATTATAGGAAGAGAAGCCAGTGGAGTAGGGATGTTGCAGACTGCCAGCAAAACCGCTTTAAGTGCCATACCTGCTGTTGGAGCTTTTGTGGGTGGTGCTTTTGGGATTTTAACTACTTCACAAGCCAGTGGAAAACTAAAGGATAAATTTGGGAAATGGATGCCTGCTACAGCCCAAACCACCTCAAAAATATTTAAAGGGGCAAAAAATGCAGTGGATTTTTTTAAACCCCAAAAGAAACCAACAGCAATGGAAAGGATGGCTGATGACATCGCCATTTTAAGGAAAACATTGACAGAATAACCCACTTTTTTACTAAAAAAATTTCTTATGAAGGTTAAAGAATCAAACCAAAATCATGGATTGAATAGCTATTACAGAGCTGTTCAAATATTGAAAGCTCAAAATGCTCTTTTAGTTATTCTGGTAATTGTTTTGGTACTCACCAACATTGGCAGTTTATACCTCTCCCAGGCTACTTCATGGGTTTCCCTTCCGGGGCAGGTAATTGAGGTAGAGAAATCATTTTCAAATCCCTATCTGGACTACAATGCAGAAATGCACACCGAAGCATTTATTAAAGCCATGTTTACCTTCGAACCGGCTACTTATGAAAGCAATTTGAATAAAGCCCAAAATTGGGCGGAACCTCATATTTATGAGCAGTACTATAATTTTTATTACCAGGACAAACAGCCAGAAACCAATGTCCCCCTTTACTATACCTGGGTAGAAAACAATGTGTTAGTAGATGTTGAAATGGACAGTATAAAAAGTCATTTTAATGAGGAAAATGAAATTGTAGTTCAGTTTTACGGAAAGCAGATTTTTAAAAAATCATTTGATTATAGCAGGCAAACTGTAACTATTTTTAATGCCGCTGCGGTAGTCAGTCCTCTAAGTTTCCGGTCGGATAAAAATAAAATGGGATTAATCATCCGGAATTTTGTGGTGGAAAGTAAACCGGTTGAGCCATGAGGTTAATACTTCAAAAGTTAAGGAGTTTCGATCCGGTTATATTGGGAATAATAGCTGCTATTCCCATTTTTATTTATTTGCATGGGTATATACTTACCGGTCCTCAGATTTTTTCAATTCACCCAGATAAAAATCTCCCACCAAAAATGGTGACTCCGATCAATATCCAGTCGGAGGAGAGTCCTGTTGGAGCAGATATCATTCGGGAGGAAGAGGACACCCGGAAGGAATTTGTACAAGAAACTATTGAGCAAAAGGAAAATTACAAAAAAGCGGTCAGCCTTAGCGAAAAAGTAATGGCATTTCATGATATCAATCAACCAGAAGAAAAGGTTGAATTAGCACCCACTAAAGATAGTATCTTAAAAATTCCCAAACCCCAAAAAGCATCCACCCCCGAAATTCAAAAACCAAAGGAACATCTCCAAGTACAACAAAATTTAAAACAGGAAATGGTTTTTCATCTGCAGAATCAAAACACGAATGCTTCTTCATTAACTAAAAAGCCAGATCCCTATGCAGGTTTTCATTTGGAAAGGTCTGGAAGTTTACTGCATAAAGAAAAATCAAGTGCTACAAAACCAAAATTGACCTTAGAAAAGCAAGTTGTAAACGGCCAGTTTGTGGGAAATAAAAGATTTACAGTGGGCAAAGATCAATTCATTTACCTAAGAAACACGGAAAGTTTTGAATTAAAAACTGAAAGTGTGATGGTTCCTAAAGGTACCATCATGCTAGGGAAAGTTGTGGTAACGGATAAAGTATATATCACCATAAGCAGCATAGAAATAGCAGGAAGAACAATTGCCATCAACATTATGGTTTGCGATCATCTTGGGGTAGAGGGAATCACCTATTCTGATATGAATGAAACCTTTAAAGAGGTTCAATCAGAATTGGATGATATTGTGGAAGGAAGTCTTGATAATATCAATGTCAGTGTACCCATGGTAGGAAGTATATCACTTCCCAGCAAAATCAGGAGTGATCATAAAAAGGAAATATTTTTTGACAGTGCTACTAAAATTAAGCTTCTCATTAAATTTTAAAATCTTTATACATGAAAAGGATAGTTTTATTACTCTTGCTCACTTCCGGAATCAGCGCCAGTCATGGACAAGTTTTAAAAGATGAAAATCAACATAAAAACATTGTGATTTCTGCCTTTAAAGTGATTTATGTGAAAATACCTGCCACTTATAAAATTGAAGATATACAGTTGGGAATGGAGGAACAATATTTTTCGGCTAAAATTGTAAAGGATAATTTATTTGCTGTCCAGGCAAATACTAATCAGGAACTGCCTCCTTCAAATATTAGCATCATCTGTGAGAATGTTTTGTTTCAGGCTAATATTATTGTGGAGCATAGTACCACTCAATATTTCTATGAATTTAAGGAACAAGAAGCGATTTATTTCGGAAGTCCGAATCCTCCCATCAAGAAAACCTCAGAAATGGAAACTAATCAACCAAATGTGGTTTTGCCTCCCAATATCGAAAACAATAATAAAAAAACAAACTTAAATTTACCGGTAGCTAAAAATGAGTTTGAAAAGGACCGGTGTGTGCTGGGAGGGATGACTGGAAAAATTGGTTTTTATGTCAATAATATTGTAGCTATTGAAGAAGATATTTACCTGTCCTTTAAAATGAAAAACTACTCCAACTTAACTTATTATTGCGAATATTTACAGTTTTTTCTGATTGCAAAATCTAAAAAACAAATGGCCAGTGTAGCTCCAGAAAAGGAGATTTTAACCTTCGAACGATTTGCATTTCCATCTGAAATAAAACCAGGTAGCATAAATCTGTTTATCGTTAAATTCAATGAGAGTTTTTCCTTATCCAAAGGAAATTATTTACAGGTCATTATGGATGAGGGAGAAAAAGGAAGAAGGATAATTGAACACATTATTTCGGAAAAAGAATTTTTCAAAAACATCTCTACATTACAATGACCTACCAGGAAGCCAATGAAATACAATTAACTGATCTATTGTCCAGAATGGGCTATGAACCCGACCGGATCAGGGGAAAAAACTACTGGTATAAATCACCTTTCAGACAGGAGCGTACAGCAAGTTTTAAATTAGATATTCATACTAACATGTGGTATGATTTCGGAGAAGGAGCTGGTGGTGGAACAATAGATTTTGCTAAATACTACCTGAGAACTGAAGACTTTAAAACAGCCCTTGAGTGGCTGGGAGGTAATACTTTAAGCCCGGTTGCTCCAAAAAGAGCCAACCTAAAGAAAGTGAAAATCCACAAGGAAATTTATTTTAAATTGATAGAAGTCAGTACTTTACGGAAGCCGACTTTATTTAAATATTTAAGGACAAGAGGAATCACCAGGGAACTGGGAAAATCCTATCTGAAACAGGTGAGTTTTGGTAATGCTGAAAAAGCTTTTAGCGGACTTGGTTTTGAAAATGATGAAGGTGGAATTGAGGTAAGAAACAGTTTTTACAAAGGCTGTTTTGGAAAAAAGAGTATTACCACGATTTGTGGCAAATTAGCCAAGAAAAACAGGGTTTTGGTTTTTGAAGGCTTCATGGATTTTTTAAGTTATCAGACCATGAAAAAATCTTACCATGAGGGAGATGAATATATTGTAATGAATTCGTTGAGCAGTCAACAGCAATTGCTAGAAAAAATAGAAAAAGTACCATACCAGCAGGTACATCTGTTTTTGGATAATGATGCTGCAGGTAAGAAAGCAACAGCATCCATAAAAGCGATATTAGAAGAAGAAAAAAAAGATAAATTAGTCATTAAAACCTGGAATCATTTGTATGAACAATCGAAAGATTTGAATGACTTTTTAGTCAGGAAACTGGAAAATGAGAAGGCCAATATGATAACTAACTCATCTCAAAATAAATTAAAGCCCTGAACTAAATCAAGGCTTTAAAAAGAAAAAGGCCTAAAGTAGCCCTTCGTCCGCAAATGAATAATACGACTCCTCCGTTAAAATGAGGTGATCGAGTAATGGAAGGTCTAAAAACTTTCCCGCTTCTTTGAGCTTATTGGTCAGTTGAATATCTGGCTGGCTGGGATTTAGGTTCATTGATGGGTGGTTATGACAACAGATAAGGCCTGCAGCGCCACATTTCAGGGCAGTAGCAAAAATGATTTTGGGATCGGCAACCACTCCTGACATTCCTCCGCTAAAAGCATGAGAAATACCCAGGACCTTGTTGGCCCGGTTGAGCAATAGAATTTTAAAATCTTCTACAAAGCCAATTCTATCCATATCCCAGTGTTGTTTGAAGATATGGTAGGCATCCTTTGAACAAGCGATTTTCAGCCTTTTAGCCGCTGGAATTTTAGAAGAATAAGAAACTTTAACCTCGGCAACCTGATGAGAATAATCCATAGCATCAAAAATTTAAGTGAATAAAAAATTTAGTTTTGGATTTCCCCCCGGTTGATTTTGAGATTAAATGCCAAAGGAAGCGTGTTTTATCTTCGGGGAGTGCAACTCAGGAGCTGGGAAAGTGGCCACACTTGTGTCGGAATCAAACAGGCAGTCTTTTGCAGCCATGCGGGTAGAAAAGGGGAGATAATGAGGTTCAGCTGTAGGGGATGTATCGAAAAACCGACCGAACTTTATTCAAAACTATAATGTGAGTTCCCCCGTCCAGTTAAGCAGGGAAGTTATTAGAAGGCACTTTAAAAAAGGTTGGGCAATGGATTGAGCACTAAATGGAAAACAATTAATGTCAGTTTGCTTTTGCGGAAGAATAATTATTTAAAGAAATTTGCATTGTAGTCTGTAAAGAAAAGAATATGGGAAAAAAAGATCACACTTCATTGATATACAAAGAATACGAATTGAGCGACATGGAATATGAGGAAATCTGTGATTTGAGTGAAGGCAACAATAAGGGAGAAATTCCCAATGGAATATTAGTGAACTTTTGGAAAAGGATGGCTGAAAAATACGGTTTCAAATGGGAAACCGGCAGAGCCAGTCCCAAAAAAGGGAAATTCTTTTTAGCTGAGCCGGAGGATTAGCAGTTTTTTTAAGACCAAGGAAGAAAACCAGCCCCATTGCTCAAAAAGCAAATATTTTGTATCATTGAGTAAGATGAATGAAGCAATCAAAAAATATTTGGAAGAGACCATGGTCTTTGTAGAAGGAGGGGAGTTTATGATGGGTATGACAAGTATTTTTGAATGGTAAAGCCCTGCATGGTTAGGGCTTTTACTTTATTGTGGGAAAAGAAAAACCTGTGTGATAAAAATGATGGATGCTTTCTCCCCAAGATTTAATATTAAGTATACCCCCAATAAATCGGTCTGAAAAAAGTGGGGTAAAGGTAAATTTGTTCTTCGGTGAACCATATATTTTCAGCCAGTTTCAATACTCCATCTACTAAGGCGTGTTTATGGTATCTCTTTCCATAAGGAAAGGATTTTATAATCTCTACTAATTGTATGGGCTGATCGGGAAAGTAGGGGTGGATGTACAAAACTTTGGGATCAAAAACTCTGTCATAGGGTTTGGTGATGGGTTTTCTTTTATAACCGTAATCAAATCTGCAAAAATAAATGTAGGGATCCTCATCATTTTTTCGGTAAAAATAGGAGCCATTTCTGGGCGAGTATCCTGCTTTCAGTAAGCTTGCTAATGTTCTCATAGTGAACCACTATTTGTTATTACGAAGAAACGTCAGAGGATATTTGCTTCATCAGCAACAAACCATCTGGTTTTTTCCACACTAAAATGATATTCTCCATAATTGGTTAAACAAAAAGCCAATTATGTGCCTTGCTGGTTGAAATCTGAATGATGCTACTTTTTACCTCTATCCAGTTTTTGCTGGAAGTAAGGCATATATTCCTTCCTGAGATTCAGCAATTTTTCGATGAATTCATCATAAGTAATCTGGCGATTATCATACTCAGTGGCAATCAGGTTCCTGTCCTTCTGCCATCGTTTTTCCACGTCCCTAAATGAAAAAGCATCTTGATTAAAATTTTCCGGCTGTGACATAATCATTTAATTTTTAGTTTAAAAAAAAAGGTAGTAGATTATGGAGCCTTTGTGTGAGTGGTACAACAAAATTAGGCTATAATCCTCAAATAAAAAAAAGGAAGGGTTTCCCCTTCCAAAAACTTAAGCCAGGATGTAATCTACAGCCTTTTGTGCCTGAGCCGCTGCTTCAATGAGCAACTTGTGGTCACTTTTAAGCACATCCAACCAACCCTGAATGTAGGCTGCTGAATCTTCCAGAGTCTGCTGATTTTGAATGCCAACATGCCCACAAAGGAAACATGCTCCCATCTCCGCCAAAAGTTCCTCTTTACTATAAACAGTATTTGCAAAAGTGACATTACCTCCCGAAATTGCTTTTCTATCCAGCCGGGAAGCATGGCCCGATGCGTGGGTGAGTTCGTGATATAAAATACTTAAATATAAAGTGTAGTCTGGAAATAATTCCATGGCTGGCATGTTGATGAAATCCTCTTTGGGATTGTAGAAGGCCTGAGCTTTTTCGTGTTTGAGTGCAGGCGGATTCTGCATATTTCGCAGGACCTGCTCACCTTCCCAGATCAGGTGGTTATCAGCTTTGATAGTCAGTTCGGGGATATCGAATTGTACATCTTCTACACAGGAGATATTGAATACCCTGTAGTATTTCAGAAAAGCCTTTTTATCGATTTGGTCCGCGGGATATTTAGCCAGCTTGTTTTCGGGAATAAGCTCTCCGGTATCCTTATTTTTAAACACAAAATTCCAATAAACCACCGGAATGGATTTGGCTCCTTTTTGCACTTTCCCACCGAGCTTTTTGATTTGTTTGAAAGTGAGAAAAAATGGATAAGTAAAATGAAGGGAGTTGAGGATAAGGGCATTAATTCCCCTGTAAGGCTTCCTGGTAAGATAATTGGCAGCAGGGCCAAACTGATTCCAGGGTTGTTTCCAGGGGACAGTACCTTTTTCAAGTTGTTCGATTAACTGAGCGGTCACGATTTGATACACATCATTTTTCATGATTAGAAGGGTTTAAATGAAACAAAAAATTTAGTGTGTAGGATCACCCCTCGTTTTTTATCCCGGATTCTCAGCAAACAGGAAGCGTGATTTTATCTTGGGGGAGTGCAACTCAGGTGCTGGGACAGTGGGCACACTGGTGTTTGGATAAAATCAGGCAGTCTTTTGCAGGATTGCAGGGTGGAATTGGGCAGGTATGCAGTACAGCTGTAGCGGCTCATTCCGGGAAAAAAACGGAACTTTATCCGAAATGTCTAGATTTGATGATGATGTTTTCAGTGATCGAATTGGCTGGTGATAACCGGGAAATTGATCACTGAAAACGCCTTGTTATTGATTGGTTGATCGTGGGGAAATAGTTGCTCTTGGAAGTATTTTAGATTTTTCTTTAAGGAAAATAGGAGGGGGGAAGTAAGTAAGGAATCGTACCCGGTTTAGAGAAAGTGATTATATTTAGCCAGAAAACTGGAAATAAACAAAAGGTGGGTAACCATGAAATTGACAAAAAATGATTTTAAAGACATTCCTCAATTATCAGCCTTAATTAAAGCAGTTGATAATATAGATGCTGAATATGCTAATAGAGTTTCTGATGAAATTTATAAATACCAGCCATTTTTTTTATCAGTGTTATTAGGATATCGGTTAGATACCAAGCCAGAAGAATTGGATGAATTGATGAGGGTTTATTTTATGATTTGGGAATATTTTAAATCCAAACCCTATGTGAAAACAAAAAAAATAACGGAGGCCTTTTTTGAGAGAGCTGAAAAAAAGCATATTGATATGCTAAAATATAGTGAGGGGGAACCCAATGAAAGCGCAAGGAAAAAAGTGTTTTCCAATGATTTAGAGAACCTCCAATCTAAGGGTTTGTGGACTGCTGTTCTTCTTAAGTTTGAAGATCGGGAAGCGCTATTAAAAATGGAAAAGGAATCGAAAGTTATTATTCTAATTGGCATCAAAAGTTTTATTGAATGTTTTGAAAATCTTTAAGAGGAGAAAGATCCTATCATAAAACTGGTTGAAATCTAATATTGGAGGTAATTCTGAAACGTTTCTGCTTTCATTCCTTGCAATATTGAAGGGAAAAAAAGTACAAAAAAAAGCGATCAAACCGTAAAGGATTTACGGTCTGAAATAAATAAAAAATTCACAAAAAAATATTTTTGATTCAGAATTTTATTCTGTAACATTATACTTTCTTTTACCTTAATCTATAATTAATGCGATTTCAGTTAGTATTTGAACTGGAAAAGGGGCAAGTATTGCCTATTAATTACCAATATGAGCTTTCCAGTTGGATTTATCGGATACTCCACCATGGAGATGAATCTTTTGCTGATTTTTTACATTCTCAAGGCTATAAGTTGGGAGAAAACAAAAGTTTCCGGCTATTTACCTTTTCCAATTTTCATTTTCCTAAAAATCATTGGAAACGGATAGGGGATAGGATAAAGTTATATTGTAGAGAAATTTCCTGTACCATCTCCTTTTTTGTTGATGAAGGGGCAGAAAAGTTCATCATGGGACTTTTTAAAGACCAGTACCTGAGTTTAGGTGACCAGCTCAATCAGGCAAAGATGAGTGTGAAAAGGATAGAAGCCCAGCCAATTATTGTACCCAGTAACACAGTACAATTAACAACTAAATCTCCGCTGGTGATTTCCAAAAAAAGAGTGGATGGGAGTACGGAATATTTATCTCCTGATACTTCAGACTATCAGTCCTATTTTTTCAGTAATCTGACAGAGAAATATTCAGCTGCGATGCTAAGTCAGGAAAAAGAGTTGGCCTCGGAAATTATTCAATATCAGGATTATGCCATTAGGCTCACAGGCAGGCCACCACGCAAGAAAGGAGTGATGATAAAAGCCCAAACGAAAGCCCAAAACAAAGTGATCGGTTACCTCTTCAATTTTGAATTAACGGCACCCATAGAGCTGATAGAGTTCGGATTGCAGGCTGGTTTTGGCAAAGGGAATTCTCAGGGCTTTGGTTGTTGTGAGGTGGTGGGATTTAGTAAAAATGGAAAGTGATGAAATCTAATATTCTTGAATACTACAATAATTTATTCCCATTCCAGCCTTACACTTATCAAATTAAAGTTGCAGAGGCACTCTTATCGGGGAAAAACGTAATTTTGTCCGTTCCCACTGGAGCGGGTAAAACATGGGCTTCTATTATCCCCTTTTTATACGCCAGAGAAAACTCCGACATTCATTTCCCCAAAAAAATGATATACAGTTTACCACTAAGAGCTTTGGCAAACTCTATATATGAAGACGTAACTTATATTGTAGATGCAAGCATACAAACAGGTGAATTTTCGGAAGATATTTATTTTGAAAATGATATTATTTTCTCAACTATTGACCAAACACTAAGCAATTTCCTTTGTTTTCCGCTTCCCCTTTCTCCAAGGTTGGCAAATATTAATGCAGGGGCATTGGTAGGTAGCTATTTAGTATTTGATGAATTTCATTTACTTGATAAAAATCTTTCAATGGCAACTACTTTGGGTAGCTTAAAAATGCTTGGCAATTTATGCAGGTGTTGTATTATGACAGCCACCCTAAGCCAAGGGTTTATGGAGGAACTGCGCCAAAACCTTCCTAATTACGAAATTATTACTTTAGATGATTTCCCAGAGGATCAAAGTAAAATAACTTCTTTATTACCAAAAGCTAATAAGAAAAAATTATCTGTTTTAAACCAGAAAATTTCAGCGGAACTAATTGCTAGGAAGCATGAAAATAAAACCATTGTAATTTGTAACCGGGTGGAAACTGCCCAACAAATCTACAAAGACCTCATTGCATTAAACCTCGAAAGTTTTGAAAACCTTCGAGGTTTGGAAACGGAGAATATAATTTGTCTACATTCTAGGTTCTATGATGAAGACAGAAAAGTAAAAGAGAAAAACCTAAAGAGGCTTTTTGGGAAGAATGCAAATAAAGAAGAACATGCCATATTAATTGCTACACAAGTAATTGAAGCAGGAATGGATATTTCGTGTAAGGTAATGCACACTGAAATTTCCCCTATTAATTCTTTTTTGCAAAGGGCAGGGCGTTGTGCAAGGTTTGCCAATGAAACGGGTAAAATATTTATTTATGATGTACTCGATATTCAAGAAGCGGAAAAAATAAGCTTCGAACCTGAAAGCAAGGAAGATAAAGCAGAAATACAACGGTTGAATAATAAATACCTGCCTTATCAGCCAGATGTTTGTATAACTACATTAGCCGAACTCAAAAAATATTCAACACTAGATAACCCTGTTCCCAAAAAGCTCATTGAAACTATTTTAGGGGCAGGGGAAAAAGACATAATTGGTAAAATGAAAATGGGGCATAGTGGAGGGTTCAACCAAGATAAAATAAAAGATGCATGGTTTACTGCTTCTACCGATAAAAATGGGGCTAAAAACCATTATAGAAATACCATTCGGGATATACAGAGTGTAGAAATTATGATTATTAGTGAGGACCAACTCAAAAGAGTAGAGATGTTTCCGTTTCAATATCAGTCTTTGAGTATGTACAAATACTCCTTAGTTGGGTGGCTTAATAAAATTGTGAAAGGAGATGTAAGTAACCCACCACCAATTCCATTTGAGGATGATTGGCTAATCAAAAAGCTAGTTGATGCAGAGGATGTCTTTTTAGAAAATGATGAAGGGATAAAATATGAATTAAAAGAAATAGCACCAGACGGGTTTAACAATTTACCCACAAAAGTTTATGTCAATGCTAAATATTTTGGCTATGACAAACTATTTGGTTTTAACTGGCAATACCAAGAGTCTTTTAATAATCTATCTCCAACTAGGGAAAAAGTTGAAAGTAAAAAAGGCTTTGGGGATTTTCAAAAAGATACATTTTATCAACATAACAAAGCCTTGTTAGTGGCTTTTGAAAAAGAGTTTTTGGGAGAAAATGGCGATAAATTAGATTTTGTTTTCCATGAGTTAGCAGAATTTTCAGGAAATGGAGCTGTAACTAAACCTGAATTTATACGACTAATTAAGTTAATGATTGTTTTACACGATTATGGAAAACTAAATGATAGTTGGCAAAGCCCTATGCAGTACTACCAGGCTTTAAAAGAAGGGGTTCCACCTAACGAGTTTA
The DNA here is from genome assembly GCF_000379765.1 of Flexithrix dorotheae DSM 6795. GTDB lineage: Bacteria > Bacteroidota > Bacteroidia > Cytophagales > Flammeovirgaceae > Flexithrix > Flexithrix dorotheae. The sequence continues at coordinate 6,216 of NZ_KB903457.1, read as the reverse complement.
AAGAAATATTAGGACATACAGACTTTGACCCTGAAAGTGAAGAGGATAAACAATTTGCCCAAAAAGCTAAATTGAATAAACGTCCACCTCATGCTGGGGTAGGGGCTTATTTAGCTCAGGAACTTTTGCTAGAGTTAGATGAAGATGAACGCGTTACAAGCAGTATTTCATTAGCAATTGCCAGACATCATTCACCCTCAAATTCCAAGTTTCCTGAGTTTGTTATATCTCCAAAAAACTTTAATGCTGCTAAACAACTAATGAAAGAGTTAAGCTTTGACCTCGATTTAGAAACAGAAGAAGATGACGGAATACTTGAAGGTTTCCAATACGGTGATTGGGAAAAGGAACAAATTCTTTATTTGTTTTTAGTAAGGGTTTTAAGGCTTTGTGACCAAAAAGCAACAGAGGACTTTCAAAAATATTTAAACAGCCAAACTCATGTATAAAGAATTTTTAATACCAAAAAAATCAGGTACTTATTCCGAAATGCTAGAAGTATTTGGACTGGGTAATTTAATAGATGAAGTATTAACTCGACTTGATATTGGGGAAAGGAAAATTACATTTGAAGATATGGGCTTATATTATATAGTATCAAGTGATAAAGAAATCACAAATAAAATGCTGGAAGGACTTACCTATTTTCCCGTAGTAAAATTTCTTATCAATAAATCCGATACTTTTCCGCCTGAAGGAATATCAATAGAAAATTGTTTTAATTACCCAGAACAAAAGGCAGAACAAGACCTGTACAAAAAAGAGTATGAGAATATTGATAAAGACAAGAAAAAAAGCAGTGAACAAAAAAAAGCTGCAAAACAGGAATTAGCTCAAAGAAAGCTATCTGAGTTTGGTAAAAAGCTTGATAAGGAATATGATGTTTATAGAGAGCTAATTAAAAACCCGTACTCTTCTTTCGTAAAGCTTTTCGATAATTTTCATGAAAACCAGCAATATTTTCCAGAATTAATCAAAGAAATTTTATCATATTATAGTAAGTCTATTATTCTTAATGGAGACTATAAATTGGCTGATGAAAAACCTACATCTCAGCAGCTATTTAACCCAAATCAAGGTAAAGGGCTTAATAAGGCAAAGGCAAACAATGCCTCAATGGGAAACCAAAAATCCTTTTGGGTAGCAGAAACTATGAAGATTTCTGGTGCTTTATCAATGATGAGCGTACAGTATGTAAAAGTTGGTTCAGGATATGATTTAAAAATATATGTTCCTGAATTTAGACAAATACTTCATCATAAAGCGAAAGAGCTTTTATTTGTTTTTAAAAAATATCTAAAAAGTGCAGCCCCTATCAAATTAGATATCCTAAACTTATTGGATATAACTATCTATTTTATCGAACTTACCCCAGAGTACAATAAAGGAAAAGTAAAAAATACAATTCAGGGATTCCACACTGTATATCAGAAGGATTTAGGGCAGAATAAGGCGGTAGCTAATATTTCCTTTATGACTACTCCCGATTTTGTTGAATACACTGATAAAAAAGAAAGTAAAGATTGGATCAGGCTACTAAAAGAGCAAAGGAATGTAATTTCGGGAATTGAAGAAGTTGGTGATTCAATAAAAGGTTTGCAGTTATACCGAAGTTTCTTAGGAGCCAAAGGAAGAAATGCACTAAATTATTTTTCAAATTTTAGTTTTTGGTATGCCTCCTATCTAATGCAGGCTTTAGATAATGAAAAATTTTATGTAAAACCATTTCATATAGAAACCCTAAATATTTTTTATAAAAACATGACAACACAAGAAATAAACCTGAGTGAGATAATCCAGAATGAAGGTTTTAAGGCAATAGCCCAGGCTATTCGGAAAAGCACGGTTAGTTTACAGTACACCCCTAAGGAAAACAGGAAGTTTGAAATTAGGTATGGATTGGCTCAACAACTTCAAAACAAGTCCAAATCGAAAGAAAGCTTAGCCACATTTATAGGCGAATTTATTGGAACATATAATGCTGAAACAGGTCGAAATGCTGAAAAGAACAACGGAAAAGCTTTTAGGACAAATGTTAAAGACGAAGAATTGTTGCAATTTTTTTCCCTATTAGATAAATCCTCACCTCGTTTAATTGGAGCATTATTGGCCTCCTACGGATTTGCATTGAATAAAAAGGAAAGTCAAAAAGAGGAAGTATTAACTGCTGAAGAAATTGATAACTAAAAAAATAAAATTATATGTCAACTAATAATAATGTAATTGCTTCCCTCTCGATTAGTGGGGAGATTACTTTGAATTTGCATTCCCTTAACAATGAAGGTGGAGAAGGTAACCAAGTAATTACCCGCCAGGTAACTATTGTAGATGAAAATGGTGAAACCCACACTGTTAATGCTATTTCTGGGGATATGTTTAAACACATCCATGTGGGACATTTAATTAACTTGGCAAAAGAAAAAGAATTGCCATTGTGTTCTAATTGTAAGGTTTTTAACCCAAATAGGTTATCTAGTGGGGAAGATTTAGGAACGTATTTTCAAGATAACGAAAATTATACTGATAGCCAAGTTGTAGGTGCTTTAATTGAGTTATGTGTGGTAGATGATACGCATGGTGTTTTAGTAACTAAAATTGGAGGGAAAAACAAAAATGTACCTCGCAAATCTGTTGTTGAATTTGGATGGACAGTAGGCATTCCAAATAAAAATAATACTGAATCATATGTACACACTAAACTTGTAGCAGATTCTACAGGAGTGAGAGGAGAAGGGAGTAATGAAGGGCAAAATATTTTCCACCGCCCTGCTAATTATGGGATCTATGCTTTTGTATGCAACGTTGATATTTACCGAATAGGATTTAATGATATTTCAAGAAAGTATAATTTGTCAGAAATAGAAAGGGAAAATCGTTATAAGGCATTGGTACAGAGCTTATTAAATGCATTTGTAAACCCCCAAGGAGCAATGACTAGCACTCAAAAACCCCATATCACAAATTTTAATGGAGTCGTTGCAGTATCAAGTAGGGCTACTCCTGCACCTACCATTAGTGCACTTAATAAAAATTTTGCAGAAGAAATTAAAAAAATTACGGAGAATATTAACAAAATTGAAAATGGGGCAATTTCACTTAAACCATTTAATGGTTTAGGAGAGTTATCAGGGGTTTTAGCAGAGCTAATACAATACACCCCTTATGAAATCCCAACTAGTGAAACCTAAGAAAACTAAATATGCTATGGATATTTTTTCAGTAAAGTATTTACCGACAACACTTTTTTCATTAAAAGACAGCAACTCTACAAATTCAGGGGCAAAAGCACTGTTTTTGCCCTCTCCTTATGCAATTAAAATGGCTGTTTTAAATCAGGCGATTACCATGGGGGGGGAACTAGAAGATTTACAAAAAAGAAAAAGCAAAGCTTTCCAATGGATTAGAGATGCTGAAATTAATTTTTACATTGAGGAGGGTAGTTTTTTTGTGGTCAATAATTCTTTCGTTAAAATTTTAAAGCCTTCACGTAGTGGAACTGGTTTTGGAAGAACTGTTTCTTTTAGGGAATACCTTTTTTTATCTAAACCTCTTGAAATTATTTTTAAAGCAGACAATGAAGATGCCGTTGAATATTTAAAAAGGTACTTACATAATATCAATTACTTTGGGAAACGAGGTTGTTTTTTTCAGTTTTTAGAATATCCTGATACACCAAAAGAAGCAAATGTAAAACCCTTTAAGGCAGAAAGTGGTTTGTTCGGGGTTTTACAAGAATACGATGATTTTGATGATAAAGCCACCTTTGAAAATGTAAGTAATTATTCTTCAAAATCTGCAAAACGAAAGAAGAGTGTATTGGTTCTTCCATTACAATCAGTCGGGTCATCTAAATCATTTTCTTGTTTCCGAAGTTAATAACCTCCAAAGGACCAAAAAATGCTCACCGCCACCCATATAGCCTATTATTTCATTTGCCACCGGAAACTTTGGTTGTTTGCCAACGGCATCAATATGGAACATACTTCCGATACAGTGTATGAAGGGAAGTTGATTCATGAGACCAGCTATCCGCAACGGCCGGGGAAATATACGGAGCTGGAACTGGCGGGAGCAAAAATTGATTTTTATGATGCTAAAAACAAAGTGGTGCATGAGGTGAAAAAATCTGACAAAATGGAGGAGGCTCATCGCTGGCAGGTGAAATATTACTTGTACCTTTTATTGGAATCCGGAATTGAAGATGCTACTGGTGTACTGGAATACCCTAAGTTAAGGAAAACAGAACAGGTATTTCTGAATGAGGATGATATCAAAGACCTGGAAGCAGCAATCAAAGCCACAAAAAACCTGCTTAATAAAGAAGAATGTCCACCCAGATTAAAGAAAAAGACTTTTTGCCGGAATTGTAGTTATTTTGATTTTTGCTGGTCTGATTAAACCCAACAGAGATTTGTATGAAGAAATCTTACTATCTTTTTAATCCTGGTCGCCTGAGCAGAAAGGACAATACTTTGAAATTTATTCCTGTAGATGAAGAGGGCAATGAAGGGCAGCCTAAATATTTGCCTATCGAGGGAGTAAATAATTTATTCGTGTTTGGTAGTCTGGATGCCAATAGTGCCATGTATAATTTTCTGGGCAAAAATCAGGTAAATGTTCACTTTTTCGATTTCTATGAACATTATACGGGTTCATTTATGGCCAAAGATTATTTGCTTGCCGGAAAGGCTCAAATTGGACAAACCAATCATTATCTGGATGGACGAAAAAGAATAGTACTGGCACAAAAATTTGTGGAAGGAGGGGCGCATAACATGGTGAAAAATATCAGGTATTACGAAAAAAGAGGACGGGAAATTACCACTCATATCGCAGTTATTGAGGGATATACTGAAAAGATTACCACCACCTTCAATATTTCAGAATTAATGGGAATAGAAGGGAATATCCGGCAGGTTTATTATGAAACTTTTGATCAGATTGTACCGGATTTTGAGATGAGGGGAAGAAGCAAACAACCTCCTAAGAATGAAATTAATACCCTGATTTCTTTTGGAAATATGCTGTGTTATACCTTGTGCCTGGATCAGATTTATCATACACAACTAAATCCAACGATCAGTTTTTTGCATGAACCAGGAACCAGAAGATATTCCCTTGCATTGGATTTAGCAGAGATTTTCAAGCCCCTACTGGTTGACCGGATCATTTTTAAAGTTTTGAATAAAAAAATACTTAAAAGTACTGATTTTGAGCAAAATACCAATAAGGTCATTTTAAAAGAGAAGGGAAAGAAAGCTTTTTTAAAAGAGTGGGACTCCAGGCTAAATGAAACTATCAGGCATCGTTCACTGGGGAGAAGTGTATCCTACAAGCATTTGGTAAAACTGGAATGTTATAAATTAGCCAAGCATATTTTGGGAATTGAAGCATATCAACCATTTAAAATGTGGTGGTGAAGATTAATTGAAATTTTAACTTTATAAAGATGTATGTAATATTGGTATATGATATAGGCGAGAAAAGGGTAGGGAAGATGTTGAAGCTTTGTCGGAAGTATCTGAACTGGATTCAAAATTCGGTATTTGAAGGGGAAATTACCGAAGTAAAATGGAAAGAAATGCGATCCAGGGCAAAAGATATTATGAGCGAAGAGGAAGACAGTCTGATTATTTTTAAGAATAAAGACAAGCGGTGGCTGGATAAGGAAATTGTGGGTCAGGAGCGTAATAGCCTGGATAATTTTCTTTAAAGTTGTCGATGTCCGGAAATTCTGGTTTTTAAAATTGGATATTTTGAAAGGAAAAGCAAAAAAAGCCATTTCTGAATCACCAGAGAGGTTGTCGTAACTGGGGTAAAATCTTATGATTAGGGATCGACAACTAAATGCTGGAAATTTTTAAAAAGAAAGTTGTATAATGGCCCATAAAAGCCGATTTTTAGGCAGCCAAAAACGGCTCTTAATCGCACCATAGTGGAATTGAAATTCCAGAAAGGTGAAGTATGTTGCTGAAATGGCTGTTCTCTTAATCGCACCATAGTGGAATTGAAATTTTTAATTGCTTGTTGCTTGTTTGGTTGAAAAAACCCTCTTAATCGCACCATAGTGGAATTGAAATTTAATTTGAACTGTGTATTTTCTGTCGTAGCTACCCTCTTAATCGCACCATAGTGGAATTGAAATCACTTAAGAACCTGCTTAAGCAGCAAGACAAAAATTCTCTTAATCGCACCATAGTGGAATTGAAATTCTCC
>NZ_KB903456.1:5000-64738 GCF_000379765.1 Flexithrix dorotheae DSM 6795 | reverse complement strand
TCATTCCTTTAAATCTTTTGGACAATGATTCCCTGCCTAAGGTTTGTGATTTATATAATACTGAAATTCTTTCCCAACTCGATTCTGCATGGGGGTCCTTCACTTTGGATGCTGCCACTGGAACAATTAATTATTTGCCCAAACCGGGTTTCTTTGGAGAATTCGAATTTTCCTACAAAGTCTGCAATGCATGTCCCGGCTGTGAAACAGAATGTGATTCGGCATTGGTAAAAGTGATTGTCCCGGAAGCCGATTGCTGCCCAAGACCAATTGCCAATGATGATATTTTCAATTTAAGTGATACAGAAATTTGTGCGGGGAATTTCATTCCTTTAAACCTTTTAGATAATGATTCCCTGCCTAAAGTTTGTGATCTTTTTAACACAGAAATTCTAACACAACTCGATTCTGCATGGGGGTCTTTTAGCGTAGATGCTGCAACAGGAACGGTCAATTATTTGCCCAAACCGGGTTTCTTTGGGGAGTTCGAATTTTCCTACAAAGTCTGTAATGCTTGTCCAGGCTGTGAATCTGAATGTGATTCGGCTTTGGTGAAAGTGGTTGTGCCTGAAGCTGATTGTTGCCCAAGACCAATTGCCGGAAACGATATGTTTGAGCTGAATCAAGATTCTATTTGTTCCCCGGGAAGTGTATTTCAGCTTAATCTGAAATCGAATGATACTTTACCTACACAATGCAATAATTATCCATATAAAATCATCACCAATATTCAGCCAGACTGGGGAACACTTCAGCTGGATTCTACTTCTGGAATATTGACTTACACTCCAAACCCTGAGTTTTCTGGAGAATTTAGTTTTGGATATCAGGTTTGTAACCGATGTAATGGCTGTGCTGAAAAGAACCTTTGCTCGGAGGCAATTGTAACGATCCGAGTGCCTAAATGCTGTGAAGCACCAATTGCAAATGTAGATGAATTTATCCTTGAAGAAGATGAGGTTTGCAGTGAGGTGGCAATCGAATTTGATTTATCGGAAAATGATGAAGCTCCACAATCCTGCGATCAATTAAATTTTGAAATTATTTCGGAAATTGATCCTGCCTGGGGCTCATTGAGTCTCAACCAAACAACAGGATTATTGACATTTACACCCGACCGAAGTTTTTCAGGTGACATTAATCTTCAATATAAAGTTTGTAATGATTGTGAGGGTTGCGAAGATCAAAATTCCTGTGATACCACAGAAATAAAAATTGAAGTTCCGGAGTGCCCGGATTGTTCATGGACATTTATCAGTAATTTTATTTCACCAAATGGGGATAATGTGAATGACATTTGGGTTGCTACCTGTGTATCTAAAGTTGAAATTTATAACCGTTGGGACGATTTGCAATTTAGTCAGTCTCCAACCGGACCAGATTTCAGGGTAGAATGGGATGGAAAAAATAATAATGGGAACCTTGTTCCTGATGGTACTTACTTCTTTATTTTATATGATCTGGAAGGAAACAGAATTGGGGGAAAAGTATTTGAAAATGGAGTAGAAGTTGATGACCTGACGAACAAAACTTATATTACAGTAAAATCCAAGTAAAAGAATTAGGCAAATTAAATTTTCTGGAGATAGTCCCGGAATAGAAAGCTATAGCATGAAAAGACTTTATTTTTTACTTATTTTTTTGATTGTAGGGGAACATGCTTTTTCCCAACAGGAGCCGGTTTATTCTCAATACATGTTCAATGGGCTAGCCATTAACCCTGCCTATGCTGGTAGTCATGAGGTGAATAGTGTAACGGCTCTTGGAAGATGGCAATGGACAGGTCTGGAAGGCGCACCCAAAACCGGAACATTTTCCTTTCATGCTCCTATCCAAAAAGTTTTTAGTACAGAAAAAAGCAGAATGGCTGCAGGATTCAATTTAGTGCATGATGAAATTGGAACTACAAAAAGAACATTTGCCAATGCGGCTTTTGCCTATATTATTCCTATAGATAAGGGAAGTTTATCCTTTGGTCTAAAAGCGGGATTGGTTCGGGCCAGGTTTGACCAGTCGGGAATTGTGGGCGTTGACCCAAATGATCCTGTTTTGAGCAATAATTTTGATCCAACCACAAAACCTGACTTTGGCTTTGGAGTCTATTATTATTCCGACAGGCTATTCCTGGGAGCCTCTATTCCTTCAGGTTTACAGGAAATGTTGGTAGAAGAAGACGAACCCACTACAGCAGACATTCGTCAGCACTATTTCTTCTATGCAGGATATGTGGTTAAACTTTCTGAAATATTTGATTTGAAGCCAAATGTTTTGGCAAAAGGAGTAAAAGGAGCCCCCATTCAATTTGATATAAATGCTAATTTATATTGGAAAGAAAAAATTGGTCTTGGCCTTTCTTATCGGCAATTTGACACTATGACTATTCTTTCACAATTTTTCCTCAACCAGAATTTTATGTTTGGTTATGCTTTTGAATTTGCCAATTTTTCCAGTTTGAATGAAGTGCAATCAGGAACTCACGAAATAGTTTTAAACTATCGGTTTAGCTTCCAGAAAAAAATTATTCTAACCCCAAGATTATTCTAATACAGCCTCTTTTTTTAAAATGAAATGATTTGTGATGAGTTCCTTCAATCTTTGATCGTGGGTGGAGATTACCATTGTTGCCTTATTTTTATTGGCCTGATTATCCAGTAAAGTATACACTGCTTTACAATTTTCATCATCAAGTGCTGAAGTTGGCTCATCCGCCAGAATCACTTTGGGTTTATTAATCAGTGCTCTGGCAATGGCTACTCTTTGGGCTTCTCCCTGACTCAGTTGATGGGGCTTATCATTAATTTTATCCGGAATATTCAGTTCAGTTAAAATTTCCTTTATCCGATCTGTGTCTCTGGATAACCCGGCAAAATACTGCGCCATCAATAAATTATCCTTGATAGTAAGAGATTCAATAAGATGCGGTTTTTGAAAAATTAATCCAATATTCTTCCCTCGAAATTTATCCATGGCTGCTCCACTCAGCTCAAGAATATTTTCCCCAGCAATAAACACATTTCCATTTGACGGTTTTAGCATTCCCGCTAAAATATGCAGCAGTGTGGTTTTTCCACTTCCAGACGGTCCGAGCATCAGGCTGTGTGCTCCCTGCTCCAGTTTCCAATCGGGAAAACTGATGATTTTTTTTCCATCATAACTGGTTGATAAACCTTTAATTTCTATCATTTTTTCTGTTAGAATAATTCAAAAAATCCCTTTTCAATGCCTGTTAAACTATGTTAAATAGAACTTGGGCACTTTTTCCTCCGTTATTTTTGTTTAGGCTGCAAGATATTAATTTCGGATAAAAACAGATTTAAACATCCAAAATTAAGTAGCAAATTAAAATTATCCGGGCAATTTATTTGCTATAAAAATCTGAAAGAGAGAACATTATTTCTCAAGGATAATAGTACGGAAGTTTAAAAGTACAGGAAAATATTTGAAAAAAAGAAACCTCATATTAACTATAGCACTAATGGCAGTTGCCCTGCTGGGATTGATCATTCTTCAATTCTACTGGATAAATATTTCCATTAGTGTGAATAAGGAAAGGTTTAAAAATAATGTACATGATGCTCTTCAGGCGGTGGTACAACGATTGGAAAAAGATGAAGCCTTTTTAATTGCCAAAGAAAAAATGGCTAACCGTATTGATATCATTCAGGATGATTTCATGATGGAGCTGGACTCTTTGGGAAATGCAAAATGGAGAGAGGAAAATACCATCCAGTCAACCCAAATCCTGGAATCACCCACATTGTCTGCAGCCGGAGTAAAATATGAAGTCGAGGAAGAAGTGGTAATAAGTAAATCGGGATTTGCTAAAAGACAATTAACCCAGACGGTAAATGATGGCGTATCCAATGAACTTCAAATTGAGCCTATTCTGGTAAGTAATTCTTATCCGCTTGATTCAGCTACATGGTACAATAAAATCAGGCAACAAAGCAAAAATAAACTTTCCAAGATGTCTGATATGTTTTCCAGCTTTCTTTCAGAATGGATGCATAAGGACAAAAAAATGAAAGACAGAATTTCCCAAAGACAATTAGATTCCTTATTAAATTTGGAAATTAGAAACCGGGGCATTGATATACCCTACTTTTTTGCTGTAAATGGAAGAGAATCTGGCCGATCGGAAGTCCTGTTTTGCACGAATGAGGAGGAGAAAAGGAATATTCTGCAATCTCAATTCAAGACCCCACTTTTCCCTACTGATATTTTTGACAATAAAAATACCTTATACCTGTATTTTCCGGATGAGCAGTCTTTTATCATCAAGGAAATGTGGTTATTACTGGTTTCATCAGCCATTTTTATCTCCCTGATCATTTATTGTTTTGGCTTTGCTATTCATACCATTATCAAGCAAAAGAAAATTTCGGAGATCACCAATGACTTCATCAGCAATATGACCCATGAGCTAAAAACACCAATTTCTACGGTTTCTTTAGCCACTGAAGCATTACTTGACCCGGACATACGCTCATTACCCAATCAAAGCTCAAGATACCTGAACATTATAAAAGATGAAAATAACAGACTCTTTCAGCAGGTAGAAAAAGTATTACAAATCGCCAGACTTGACCGGGGAGATTTTAAACTGAATTTAACTCAGGTGAATATTCATGATGCAGTTGACAAAGCCCTGAAGAATGTGATGATTCAGATTGAAAAGAGAGATGGAATTTTGAAGACCAGCCTAAATGCTGAAGAAGCCGTGGTAGAAGCAGATGAATTACACATTTCAAATATTATTTACAACCTTTTGGATAATGCGAATAAATATTCCCCGGAAAAACCTGAAATATGTATAGAAACATTTAATTCCAGAGAAGGTTTACAAATCCTCATTTCCGATAAGGGCCAGGGTATTGCCAAGGACATGGTGAATAAAATATTTGATAAATTTTACAGAGTGCCCACAGGAAACATTCATAATGTGAAAGGATTTGGGCTGGGTTTAAGCTATGTAAGAACTATGGTAGAAGCTCACCAGGGAACAATTTCTGTAAAAAGCGAACTCAACAAAGGAACTACATTTTCAATATACTTACCATTTAAACATGAATAAAACTAAAATTTTACTCGTAGAGGATGACCTTAACTTAGGACAAATTTTAAATGAGTATTTGAATGTAAAAGGTTATGAAACTACTTTATGCAGGGATGGAGAGCAAGGATTTACAGCCTTTAAACGAGAAAATTATGATTTGTGCATTTTCGATGTAATGATGCCTAAAGTAGATGGCTTCACTCTGGCAGATAAAGTAAGGAAAACAAATACAGAAGTCCCCATTATTTTTCTTACTGCCAAATCCCTGAAAGAAGATGCCATTAAAGGATTTAATGTAGGGGCAGATGATTATGTAACAAAGCCTTTCAGTATGGAAGAGTTGCTGTTGAGAATAAAGGCTATTTTGAGAAGAACTAATAAAACGGAAGAGGAAGACAACCTTCAAACTAAATTTGAAATTGGTAAATTTTCATTTGATTTTTCTTCTCAAAAGCTAACCATTGGGGATTTAGAACAAAAATTAACTTCGAAAGAATCGGCCTTGTTAAGAATGTTATGTTTACATAAAAATCAGGTGTTGGACCGATCGAAAGCATTGAAGAAGATATGGTTTGATGATAATTATTTCAATTCCCGGAGCATGGATGTGTACATTACAAAGCTGAGAAAATTTTTAAAGGCTGATGAAAACCTTCAGATAATAAATGTACACGGTCAGGGATTTAAACTTATCGAACTAAATTCAATGAACTAATGCAAAAGCCAATTTTTAAATTCTAATTAAATATATAGCTTTGCACTTCAAATGGAAATTTTCCATTAAGGCTCCGTAGCATAACTGGATAGTGCACCTGACTACGGATCAGGAGGTTGCAGGTTCGAATCCTGCCGGAGTCACCTAAAAATCAGGTAGTTACGAATTTTTATCTTAACTACCTTTTTTTATTTGCATACAATTTTGGAGTTTTTTCTTCTGTAAAAACATATTCTGAAATGATCCTGTGAAGGGATTTGGATTTTCAAACTGCTTGATTTTCACCAATCTAAATTTGCTGAAACCCTTAATAGCTTTACTTTTGCATCATTATTTTACCAGATTTTGATGTATCAAACACTCATTTGGTTTTCTATTGCTCTAGTCATTATTTTTATCACAATCCCCTGGCCATTTTCACCATTTCTAAACAGACCTTATTTCAGTTAACTATGAAAAAACTATTCAAAACAAATATTGGCAGACTTCGTATCCTTGGTTTTTTAGAAGGCTTTACACTTTTGATACTTGTATTTGTAGGAGTACCACTAAAATACTATTTTGAAACCCCTGGTTTTACCAAAGCTTTAGGACCGATACACGGAGCATTTTTCATTCTTTTTGTCATTAATGCAATAAGTGTGGGCATTGAGCAAAATTGGAAATTCAAAACTACCGGGAAAGTGATCTTAGCTAGTTTTATACCTTTTGGAAACTTTTATGTCGATAAAAATATTTTGAGCAAACGATAATCAGTATTTTTCTCTGAAACTTAAATATTAATGAAACCCCTAAATCAATGAGGATTCAAACTCCAGTGGGGTTCAGAGGTACCTCACTTCATTTTTCCTTACCTCTCAACCAGCAAATACCAGGATCAATACTAAAAGAACCTCCATATATTTGATAATCCCCAAGCTTTATCCAAATAGATCTGCATATCTTAAGTTTCAATGTGTAAATAATTTCCATTTTAAGGTCATAAAGTCAATAATAACCTCAGTCCCACCTTATTTCTGTTTTCACTCAATTTTGCTACCTTTAGGTCCGGGCAATCAATAATTTGTAAATAATCAAATGGGTCGTGTTTTCAATAAAAATTGTTGCCAACATTAAATCTATGAGAAAATTTATCGGGATCTTCCTTTTATTACTTTCAGGCTTTAGCGTATTTTCCCAAGGACTCAACCTTGAATTCCATGATGATGGGGTACTCTTTAAAGAAGGGGAGGATAGTGTATTATTCTACCAAACGGCTGTAAAATCACTTAATGGAAAATACGAAAGGGCTAATTATATCCATCCTTTGTATTCACTGGATGGTCAAATATTGACAGAAGACTTTCCTGAAGATCATCCTCATCACCGGGGTATTTTCTGGGCATGGCATCAATTCTATATTGGAGATAAACGAATTGGGGATGGTTGGGAAATCAAGGATTTTAAATGGGAAGTAAATCAGGTTGAAGCATTAAAAAACAATGGTAATGCAAAGAGTATTGTGGCAAATGTGATCTGGAAGTCTCCTCTGTGGTTAGATGATCATGGAAATGAAAAGCCTTTAGTAGCTGAAAACACAACAATTACCGTATATCCAACAAATAAAAACTATCGACAGGTTGATATTGAGATATCACTATTGGCTATGGAGCCAAATACAAGAATTGGCGGATCTGAGGACGAAAAAGGTTATGGAGGTTTTTCTCCAAGAATAAAACTAGCAGAGAATGCAACTTTTACAGCCCCAACTGGAAAAGTTACGCCCCAACGCTTACCTATAAAAGCAGGAAACTGGATGGATATTTCAGGTTCTTTAAGAAATTCCAGCGCTGTAGAAGGTGTAGCGATTTTGAGTAACCCAAAAAATCCAGGTTATCCCAATCCATGGATTTTGCGGTCAAAAGAGAGTATGCAAAATGCAGTATTCCCCTACCCTGGAGAAAAAGGAACCACCCTCTCCCATATTGAACCAACGATACTCCGGTACAGATTACTTATTCATAATGGGTTGACACCATCGGAAATTTCTAAAATTCATGCACGGTATGCTAAAGGTAAATGATTTAAAAATTGGATACAATATCCTTTAAAATCTCAATTCTATCCCTTGTTATCAACTATATGTTTAGCTGTCCTTAAAATAATTGAGCACTTTTATCTCGATAATGAAAAGGATTAATTCCTGGGTATTCGGCCTTCTTTAAAAAAACAGGTAAATTAGAAACCAAATCAATAAATCATATTCCCTTATTATGAAAGTAATTGTAACCGGAGCTACAGGAATGGTTGGAAAAGGTGTGCTTTTGGAATGCCTTGATCATGCAGATATAACAGGTGTTTTATCAATTTCCAGAAACCCGTTAGGCATTAACCACCCCAAATTAACAGAAATTATCCACAAGGATTTCTCTGAATTTGCTTCTATTTCCGATAAGTTGGCAGGTTATGACGCCTGTTATGCCTGCATGGGGGTAAGTGCTGCTGGTATTGATGAATCCAAATACACCAAATTGACTTATGATTTTACCCTCGCATTGGCCAAAGAGTTGATAAAAATTAACCCCGACTTTACTTTTAACTATGTTTCAGGGCAAGGTACTGATTCTTCGGAAAAAGGCAGAAGTATGTGGGCCAGGGTGAAAGGAAAAACGGAAAATGATTTACTCAAATTAGGTTTTAAACAGGCCTTTATGTTCAGGCCGGGAGGAATAATTCCAAAACGAGACATTCAACCCAGTGATAAAATGTATAGATTTTTGATTAATAACTTAAAATGGCTCCTGAAAATATTGAAAGGGTTATTTCCAAATTCGATCGTGGATACCACTCAGATTGGCCAGGCCATGATCAATGTCACTTTAAAAGGCTATGAAAAAAAAGTTTTAAAACCGGCAGATATATTAACTTTAGCCGAGTATTAAATTCTATTCAAAAATTTATAATTTACAATTAATGAACAAATTGAAACTGCTGCTCTTTTCCCTATGCCTAATTTATTTAGGGGCCTGCAATAAGAATTCTACCTCAATTGATGAAAAAGCCCCGGAACAATGGCAATCACTTTTTAATGGGAAAGATTTAGAAGGCTGGATTCCCAAAATACATCATCATGAAGTTGGAGATAACTTTGCAAATACTTTCCGTGTAGTAGATGGAAAAATTCAGGTCAATTATGATGATTACCCTGAATTTAATGAACGGTATGGCCATTTGTTCTATAAAGAACCATTTTCTTCTTACCACTTAAAATTTGAATATAAGTTTACCGAACAATGGCTGGAAGATGCACCGAGTTATACTTATAGAAATAGTGGAATAATGTTTCATTCACAGGATCCCAAAACCATTCTGAAAGAACAAAACTGGCCTATTTCTGTAGAATATCAAATGCTTGCGGATGAAGGTAAAGGCCCCAGACCAACAGGCAATATGTGTTCTCCCGGAACTGAAGTGATTTTTAATCATGAAATGGACCCAAGACATTGCATTAGTTCTACTTCTAAAACTTATCCTTGGGATGAGTGGGTAAGTGGAGATTTAATTGTTTTCAGAGATTCATTGGTGATCCATTTGGTAAATGGAGACACAGTTTTGCAATACACTAAACCACAAATAGGTGGGGCTGTGGTTGAGGGATTTGATCCTGCTATAAAAATTGATGGGAAACTACTCACAAAAGGCTTTATTGGTTTGCAATCGGAAGGTCAGGGAATTGAGTTTAAAAATATAAAAATTAAAACCCTAGAATGATTTAATGCCTGTAATTAAACTCATTCTCAAAAGTCTATTCACGAAGAAAACCTACAAAACATGTAAAAATGTCATGATTTAAATTGGAAATCATGACATTTTTACATATATCATTCTTGTAATCTGCTAAATTTTCCGTTTTTTGCGGCTGGCATTTCCCTTGTATATTCTTAGGTGAAATCAATTAATAGTTTAACCAAAAATACCTAAGAAAATGACACTTGTAAAATTTAACCGAGACAAAGACAAAGGATTATCAACATTCTCGAATTTTGTAGATAATTTCTTTAACGATGGATGGAACAGACTTCCTGGAAAATCATTTTTCGATGATGATAACTTTAATATTCCTGCAGTAAATATTCAGGAAAACGACAAAGAATTTAATATTGAACTGGCAGCTCCCGGATTGGATAAAAAAGATTTTAAAATTGAAATCGATCACGGTGTTTTAACAATTTCAACCGAAAAAGAAAATAAGGTTGAAGAAAAAGACAAAGCTGGAAATTACACCAGAAGAGAATTCAGTTATCACTCTTTCCGAAGGTCATTCCAATTGCCAGACACCGTAAATGCGGACGATATCAAAGCAGGATATGACAATGGTTTGTTAAATATTACCTTACCCAAAAGGGAAGCTGTAAAACCAAAAACTATTTCAATTAAATAAGCACCAGTGCTTATACTTTTGAGCCACTTTTGTTGCTAATGACAAACACAAGTGGCTAACTTATACAGTTAATTTCTATTAGCTGCTTTTCAACAAGCATGACGAAAAAAGGGTAACTCGAATTGAGTTACCCTTTTTTTATGATTGACTTTCAGCCTTCCTAAGCCTCTTTGCATCCTTATAAGGATTATAGCCATTCAATTCTTTAGGATAATAGCCATCCATATTCCATTCCCTTTTGGTGGGGGAATTTTTACATTCTTCAGAGCAACATCCTTCCATTTTTTCCATACAACTTTCACAAATAGCTGTATGTCGGTTACAAACCGTATCGGCACAATTAACCATATGGTCGCTTATTGTACCACAGACATAACATTTGCTGATTACCTTTGGATTTACCTTATTCACATCCACCGCCACACGATTGTCAAACACATAGCATTTTCCTTCAAAATCTTCTCCTCCCTCTTCAATACCGTATTTTATTATACCTCCGTGCAACTGGTAAACATTCTCAAATCCTTTTTCCAATAAAAAGGCACTGGCTTTTTCACATTTTATTCCACCAGTACAATAAGTTATCACCTTTTTATTTTTGAATTCTTCCAGTTCGTGCATTTTTTCAGGAAGATTCCGCAAGTTATTAATATCAAGGGTGATGGCTCCTTTAAATTTCCCGATACTATGTTCGTAATTAGAGCGCATATCCACCAAAACCACATCTTCCTGATCTTTTAATTTTTTAAATTCTGCAGGCTCTAAGTGAATTCCGGTTTTTTTATTGGGATCAACTGTTTCGAAATCAGAATTGACGATTTCATCTTTCGCCCTTACATTGAGCTTTTGAAAGGCATGTTCATCACTTTCATCAATTTTAAATTCAAGTGTTTCAAATCGTGGATCCGCCTTCACAATATCCATGTACTTTTGGCAATCGGCTTTCAGGCCGGAAACTGTCCCGTTTAAGCCTTCTCCGGCTACAATAATTCTACCCAATAAATTCAGGTCGAGACAAAGCTGGTGATGTTCTTCTCTAAATAATTCGGGGTTCTCAATAGTTGTATAGCAATAATACAACAGAATGTAATATTTCTTTTCTTCCATCCTCTTAGTTGTGGCTAAGTGATACATATTTAATTTCAGCTGCAAATGTAAATAATTTGATGGCACAAAACATGACAATCCTCACTTTAGCGCATCCAAACTTTCTCAATCCTGGTGTTTTTTTAAGTATCCTGATTAATTTTGGGTGAATTGAACATTTAACTCTGTAGCTAAAAACTTGATGGAAGTTGAAACTGCTTTATACATTGTACCCACCCCAATCGGTAACCTTGAAGATATCACTTTAAGGGCTATTCGAATTTTGAAAGAAGTTGATGGCATTTTAGCGGAAGATACTCGAAAAACCGGGATTTTACTTAAGCATTTGGAGATATCAAAACCTTTGAGCAGTTATCATATTTTCAATGAACACCAAACAGTAAAACGGATTATTGAAAGATTACATAATGGGGAAAAGCTGGCATTGGTTTCGGATGCGGGAACTCCGGTAATTTCCGATCCTGGGTTTTTATTGGTGCGGGAATGTATCGCTAATGATATAAAAGTAGAATGTCTTCCCGGGGCTACTGCATTTGTGCCTGCCCTGGTCAATTCCGGGCTTCCAGCAGATAAATTCATATTTGAAGGTTTTTTGCCGCACAAAAAAGGCAGACAAACCAGACTGAACATTTTAGCCGAAGAAGAAAGGACCATTATTTTATATGAATCACCACACAGGTTGCTCAAAACATTAAAGCAATTAGGGGAATCTCTGGGCACGGACCGAATAGCGTTGGTAGCCAGAGAACTCACCAAAATTCACGAAGAAAATGCCCGTGATACCATTTCGGAGTTGATTAAACACTTTGAAGCTAAAGCTATAAAAGGTGAAATTGTAATTGTAGTAGAAGGAAAAGGAAAATAAGAAGTACCAGTAATTATGGAAAATCAAACCGGATTTTTAGCCAGTAAAAAGTACCTTTATTTATTTGCCGTTATCAGTGGAGTTTTGTTCTTCTTGCCATGGGTTTCACGAATCCCATTCACCATTTTATTTGCATTTGCTCCTTTATTAGCAATAGAAAAAAGGCTTGCTCAAAAACCGGGTTTCACTTATTTGCTTTCCCTGTTTTTATGCTGTTTCATCTGCTTTTTTATTACCAACATTGGTGCAACTTATTGGCTTTTTCCAGCTGCAGGCCCTATGGCTGTTGGTATATGGATTTATAATGCTATTTTTATCTCACTCCCAATAATTTTATTTTCTGTAGTAAAAAAGAAGTCACAGGGAAAATACGGGTATCTGGCACTGGTTTGCTTTTGGTTAGGATTTGAATATCTGCAAAACCACTGGTTTCTGGGTTGGCCATGGCTCAATTTGGGAAGTGCCTTCATGAGGCAGTTTTTCTGGGTACAATGGTATGAAATTGTAGGGATATCCGGAGGGACACTCTGGATAATAATTTCGGGAATTGTGGCCTATCAAATCTTATTTCTAAGGCGTAAAAGATGGCTATGGGCAATTTTTATTTATCTCCCAATTTTCTATTCCTACCTGTTTATCGAAAAAGATCCAACTCAAAGTAAAACTGAAAAACCGGCCTCTATTTCCATTGAAGCTGTTGGAAAACATTTTGCCGAAAAGCATCATGAATCTGCATTCAAAATTTCTGAACCATTTTTTTATTGCTTTTTGAATGATGTGGAAAATGACAACTTCTTGTTAAATAATGACTCTGAAGAAATGGAAAATATTCTTCTGATAGAGACTTCTACGGCTTCCAATCCTGATAAATTTGCTGAACTTGTAGATAAAAATAAAAGTGAGCTGATTCTGGTAGAGCAGGGAAATATGCCCTATAAGATTCAAAATGCTTACTTAAGACTAAGGGCAATTGAGAATAGGGTAAATATTATTTTTAAATATGATGCTAATCAATACCGGTTGATTCCCTCTACAGGAATTGATCGCTACTGGGATACGGATAAGCAAAAAAGCCTAAATTTTTATCCATCTGCAACCCAAACAAGTTTTACCACTTACCAGAATTTAATTGGAAGACTAGCTGCTTTTATAGGTATTTTCATTCTGCTGATCACTTTAGTAAAAAATAAATTGGGGAAATTTTCTAATAAATAGACCACCAGCTTTAAATTTTGAAAAAATCAGACATAAAAAAACTACTAGACGAGAAATTTGAGGAATTCAACCAGCCGGGCTTTATTGAAGATGATCCCATTTGTATTCCCCATTCATTTACAAAAAAACAGGATATTGAAATAACTGCATTTTGGGCAGCGACCCTTGCCTGGGGACAGCGAAAAACCATTATTAAAAGTTGCCAAAACCTGGTAAAAATGATGGATGGCGCGCCTCACGATTTTATTCTAAACCATTCGGAAAATGACCTGAAATCCTTTCTCAATTTTAAGCACAGAACCTTTAATGATATTGATGCCCTGTATTTCATTGAGTTTTTCAAAAATCATTACCAAAATCACGAATCTTTAGAGCATGCTTTTTTTGTGGAAGAAAAGCCAAAACCTGAAAATGTAGGTAATTACCTTATACACTTCCATAACCAGTTTTTTGCGCTGCCCGACTATCCACACCGCACAAGAAAACATGTGGCTACCCCCGAACGAAAATCAGCCTGTAAGAGGATAAACATGTTCCTGCGATGGATGGTGAGAAATGATAAAAACAGTGTGGATTTTGGTATATGGAAAACCATTACCCCCAACCAACTGGTTTGCCCGCTGGATATTCATGTAGAAAGAGTAGCCAGAAAACTGGGACTTTTAAAACGAAAACAAACTGACTGGCTGGCTGCAGTAGAACTGACCCAAAACCTAAAAAAGTTCGATCAAAACGACCCCGTAAAATACGATTTTGCTCTTTTCGGGCTGGGTCTTCAGGGCTTTTGATTTTAGTGTCTACAATTAAGTGTATTTCCTTCTTCTAGCTTAAATTTACGTTCAGGATATATAAAATTTTTCAGGTAAAATTTGAAGTAAAGCATTATGTCTTCAAACCAGGGTGGGAAAAAGCAATAAGTAACCAAAAAGTTTTTCAAGTCCTGAGTGGGAAAGTATTTCGGATACTGGTTATTTATTCCGGAAAACCTATTTGAAGACAGAGATTTTTGAGTCGTTTTTTCATCGACTGGAAAAAATGACAAAAGTAAAAACAGAATTGCTTGGCTTTAATTAAAGTAGAGAAGAATAGGAGGAAAACAAAAATTTAATTGGGCATTAGAATTTCATTAATCAATTTTCAATTGGCACTAAAAAACTCACATATCATAATTTACCTCTTTTTTTTGGCAAATATTTCCTTTTTCCATATTGAGGAGAGCAATGCACAGGATCAGGAATTGAATATTGATTTATTAGGCCAAAAAGCTAACCGGAATTTCGCCAAAGCAGATTCCATTCTAAAACATGATAATTTCATTAATGCCATCATTTTTTTCGATAAAGCTTTAGAAGATTATGAAAGGATATATGGAAAGGAAAATAAAAAGCTTGCTTTGGTTTTTCAGACTATAGCTGAATTACTTTCCGAAGACAATCATCCGGATGAAGCCGCAAAATATGGCCTGAAAGCACTGGAAATTTTAGAACTTCAGTCTGAAAAGGATTGGGGAAATATTGGCAAATTAAACTTGTCTTTGGGGAATATTTATAAATACCAACAACTCAATAACGTTGCTATTGATTATTATGAAAAGGCTTTATCTGCTTTTTCTACTATCAATTCCCCGGCTTATGATGCCACTTTTGTGGAACTCCAACTGGCTCTGGGAAATCTTTATTATGAAAACAGAGATTTTAAGGGGGCCATTTCCTATTTCCAGAATGCCAATAATTTTATCAACAAAAATATTGGGACTGAACTTCACCATAATGTGGCCATTATTTACAACAATATTGGAAATGCCTATCTGGAAGCAGATTCTTTGGAACTGGGTCTTCAAAATTTGCATAAATCCATTGGAATCACTAAAGAGATTTTTGGAGATAAAGTAGAAGACATTGCCAAAACCTATACTACTTTATCCATGGTGCACTTTGGTAATTTTCAATATGATAGTGCCATTGTATATGCCAAAAAAGCGATTGAAGTTTATAACAGTTTGTCGGGGAATTATGATGAAATTGTACTCGATTACCAACTTTACCTTGCCAAACAGTTTTTTTGGGCGCAATCATTTGAAACTTCTTCTTTCTGGTATGAAGAATACATTTCCAAATATTTTGAAACTACTGAGAATAAATTAGTTACGGCCAATCTGAATTTCCAGGTGGCTAAATCATTTTCAGATAATTACAGTTTTCACCATGCCTTAAATTTTTATGACAAGGCTTTAATACTATACCAGGAATATTATCAGGACGATGATGTGCAGTTGGGCAATCTGACCAGGGAAATTGGTTTAATTTTCTATAAACTGGGTTATTTCGAAAAAGCAGAAAACTACCTAAATGAATCTGTAAGGATTTTTGAAAATGCTGATTCGGTTGCTGAAAATGCCCTTACCGATTCTTATCAGGTATTAGGAGAAGTATATGCCAAAGAAAATCAACATGAAAAAAGTAATTTTTACTTGTTAAAAACCGAAACTGCATTAACAGCAGAAAATAATAGAAGAGCTTCGGTTTTAAACCAGTTGGCTGATAATTATTACCACTTAGGCCAATATGATTCAGCCTTAATTTTTGCCCAAATGGAAGCCGATTTTTATCTGGAAGTTTACGAAGGTATTCACATTGCTATGGCTGAATCCTACATACTTTTGGGGAATATTTACGCCAAAAAAAATGATTTGGAACGCTCCATTTATTATTATGAAAACTCTCCCAAATACAACAAAAAAATCTTCATGAAAGAAAGCAAGTTAGTGCTGGATGCCAACCGATTTTTAGCCTACATCTACGCCAAAAATGGCGATTTGGGAAAATCAAAATTACATGCTCAGTTGGCTTTAAATATTCAGCGGGGGATTCGGTAGGTAAGGATTAGAGGTTAGAAGTTGGATATTCGAAAAATTATTACTGTTGGTTAGCTGTGATCTAAAGCAGTGAATTCGAGTTTTTGTCCTTCATTTTCTTATTACCACAAGCCGCACAAAATGAAGCTTTTGGTGTTCTATATGGCTTGCCACATTTCTCACATGGCGGACCATATAGATCAATTTGATGATGCATGATAGCATTAGGTTCTGTTTCACCAAACCCAGTCAATTCATTGTAATAATCCAACAATGGTTTAAAGATTTCTCTTCTAGACATTCCAGGTTTTCGCCTTTCAAATGCCTCTCCATATAATCTATGGGCAATTTTGAATTCCTCTTTTTCCAACATGGGAACTTCCATTTTACATCTCCAACACCATAGTTTTTTCATTGAGCCTTTCAAATATTTGGCAGTTTGCAGCTTTCAGGAATTTTTTTCAGTTGCAAACGGGAATTTATTCCCAAGCTTAAGTATTAAAACTTAAGTTTGGGAATGATTGCTTGAAGTTTAATTTCTAAGCCAAAAAATAAAAAAATTAGGTGTAGAATGCACTATACCTAATTTTTTTCCTACAAATTCGAATTCAATCTTTCAATTGCAGTTTTTATTCTGTTAGCTACTTCTTCTTTTCCCAACACTTCCAAAATAGGCATAAGGTCTGGTCCTCCGGCTGCTCCGGAAATAGCAACCCTAAGCGGCTGCATCACCTTGCCCATTCCCATTTCTTTTTTCTCTAAAATAGCCACCAGACATTCCTTGGCAGTTACTTCATTAAAATCATTTATTTCGGAAATGGCTTGCTGGTACTCATCCAGCACTTCAGCGACATCACTTTTCCATTTCTTTCTTACGGTTTTCTCATCATAATTTTCAGGGGCCTGGAAAAAATACTGCGCACTATCATAAAAATCCTGAATGAAAGTTACCCTTTCCTTCATCAGTCCGGCAATTCTTTCCGCCTTTTCTGCAGAACAGGGAATTCCTTTTTCTTTCAATATTTCCAAAAGGAAAACAGAAAGTTCTTGATCAGACTTCGCTTTTATGTATTGCTGATTAAACCACTTGGCTTTCTCAAAATCAAACTTGGTTCCCGATTTCCCTACTTTATCAATAGAGAAAGCTTCAATTAAACCTTCCATATCAAAAATTTCCTGCTCTCCACCTGGATTCCATCCTAATAAGGAAAGGAAATTAATGAAGGCATCGGGTAAAAAACCATCTTCTCTGTAACCAGAAAATACTTCCCCTGATTTTTTATCATTCCAGGCAATTGGAAAAACTGAAAACCCTAATTTATCTCCATCTCTTTTGCTCAATTTCCCATTCCCATTGGGTTTAAGCAATAATGGCAAGTGAGCAAATTTTGGCATAGAATCCTCCCAGCCCAAATATTGATAAAGCAAAACATGTAAAGGAGCTGAGGGCAACCACTCCTCTCCCCTGATCACATGGGTAATACCCATTAAATGATCATCCACAATATTCGCCAGGTGGTAAGTGGGCATCCCGTCTCCTTTCAGGATTATTTTATCATCAATGGTGTGGGAATGTACAACTACCCACCCCCTAATCATGTCATTCAGCCTGATTTCCTTTTTCAAAGGTACTTTCAACCGAATCACATAAGGCTCACCTGAGGCCAGTTTTTGCTCTACTTCCTCTTTGGATAACGTAAGGGAGTTTTTCAGCCTTGTTCTCCACAGTGCATTGTAAAGAAAAGATTCCCCTTTCTCTTTTTCCATCTTTTCCCTTAATTCTCCTAATTCTTCCGGAGTATCAAAAGCATAATAAGCTTTCCCTGCATCTACCAATTGCTGGGCATATTTCCCATAAATTTCCTTTCTTTCTGATTGTCGGTATGGCCCAACATTTCCTTCCTCAGACCAGGGACTTTCATCCAGCTGAATTCCACACCATTCCAAACTTTCTTTGATATATTCCTCTGCTCCCTCCACAAACCTGTTTTGATCTGTATCTTCAATTCTAAGCAGCATTTTACCTCCATGTTTTTTGGCAAAAAGGTAATTAAAAAGTGCTGTTCTAACTCCTCCAATATGCAATGGTCCGGTTGGACTAGGCGCAAATCTTACTCTAATTTCTTCTTTCATTTTAGTTCATCATTGAAAACGACCACAAAAATACAAAACAGGGGCAATTATCTGAATAATAGTGAAATTATAGTAAGCAACCTCTGGTTTTAATTTAAGAAGAATAAATAAATAGTACTTCTTTAATCCAATATTCAGGTTTTGGTTATTTTGTAATCCTTAATGTTTAGCTATTTTTCCTCCATATTTGAAACATTAGGAGAGAATTTAAAAATAAAATTTACAGGTTTTAGATGTTAGCATAGCCTGTAATTTGGAAATCCATTACAAAACCATAGATTTGAATAGAATAAATTAAAAAAACTCTAATCCGGTTATTTTTTTAACTTGAGTTGAATTATTTGAAATCAATTTTTTCCAAATCGGGAAAAACTGAAACCATTTCAGCTTGTAAATTATAGACAATTAGCACATTGAACCCAAAATACCTACAATGCCATGGAACAACAACCGCTAGACCTTTCCAAAATAATCCTTGACAGGCTTGATAAAAAGAATGGATATTTTTCAGAGATCTTTCCCAAAAAACAGATCATTCTTCATCACTCAGCCTCAAATATTAGTCCTTTTGAACTTATTGATTCGTGGAGAAAAAACAACCTAAAAGCTGCAGCAAGTTTGGTAATTGCCGGCAAACCCTCAGTAGTTGGTGCCAATTATAATGATGGAGATATTATCAGTGTGTTTTCTTCCAGATACTGGGCTTTACACCTGAATTGCCACAGTAAAAAAAATAATATTCCGGCTTCTTATAAAAAGAGAGAGCATACCAGAACATTAGAAAAGGCTTCAATTGCCATCATGTTGTGCAATGCGGGTCCGCTTACTTTTTCGAATGGTAAATTTTACACGCGACACAAAACGCTTGTACCTGATAATGAAGTTATTGAATATATAGAGAAATACCGAGGATATAACTTTTACCACAAATACAGTGATGCCCAAATAGAATCATTACGTCAGCTTTTAGACTTTTTATGTAACCTTTATGATATACCAAGAATGTATCAACCGGACATGTGGGGCATTAGTCCATCTGCACTAGGCGGACAACCCGGAATTTATACCCACACCAGTTTAAGAACGGATTTGTCTGATTGTCATCCCCAACCCTCATTAATTGAGATGCTGGTAGAGTTTGGTGCAGGAACCAATACAAAGAAGGAGGTTGATAAAAGTTCAGTTCCTGAGGCAAAAACTAAAGGAAAGACCGAAAAAGTAGAGCTGGAAAGCCCTGAAAATGGAAAAGAAAAATAACCCTCAAAAAGAACCATCCTAATGGCTCTAAAGGTATGAAAATTATTCTTCCAATTTGATTTAATACATAATCAAATAGAAATTTGCTTGTTGTAATTAATAAATAAAAACAAGTACTCTCATTTTCCTTTCTTCAAAGGAGAAGGATTGATGCGAGTGTTTTCACATCGAAACTAAACACTAAAATATCCACACAAACTTCCTCTAATTTTTTAATCCGTAAATTTTTTATGAAACCAAATTTAGACTTAGGAAGTGTCAACAGGCAATTTAAGCTAAGCAATAAGAATTTTTTTACAGGCTCGGGGCAAAAAAAACAGATATACATACACCACACTGTTACCCCACCCGACCCATTGGATTTTTATAGATATCTTCAGGGAGTTAGCCACCCATTTGGTACTTTTTCGGTTATTGCCGGAAAACCCTATAATCCGGTTAGTCATACGCATTTTAGAGATGGAGAGATTTTTCAGTTATTTCCTTCCAAATACTGGTCAATTCATTTAGGAATTCATTTGAATGGAAATCATATACCTGAAATGTACAAAACAAAAAACAGGTGCAGGGAATTGGAAAAAAACTCTATTGGCATAAGTTTGTGTAACTGGGGCTGGCTGGAATGGAAAAACGGTTGTTTCAAACCTCAGGGAGATTCTTTGAAACCTGTAATCTCTAATGATGAAGTAATTCAATATACAACAGGTTACAGGGGTCATCAGTATTACCAAAAATATAGTTTGGCTCAAATTGAATCACTAAGACAATTATTAGTTTTCCTTTGTGAGGAATATCAAATCCCTAAAACTTACAATCCGGATATGTGGGAAATTAATGAAGCTGCCTTATCCGGAAAACCAGGGATTTACAGCCACTCAAGTGTAAGGACGGATAAAGATGACTGCCATCCACAACCGGAATTGGTTCAGATGCTAATGGATTTGGAAACCATGAAAACTTTTGACAGAAATCCAAGCTTTATTTTTAAACAGGATCATTGGAAAAATGGATAAAAAATAAATATAAATCATAAAAAAATTATTTTTATACTATAATTGTTTTGTGATTACAGTAAAGTTTAATATCATTTTTTATAGTGGTATTATTATTTAACCATTTATTAATACCACTTTACTCATTCTAAAACAGTTATGTACTTATTTTTGTATTTATACAATTCACCAAATATGCATGCAGTTGGATGATTGCTGAAAGAACAATTCATAAAACAAAGCCTAATTTTTATATGATAGCAAGAAGAGTACTGGTAGTTACTGGTGTTCTTTTCCTTTTTTTGCTGTCTATTGATTTAATGGTTCAGGCTTTTAACCTGCTCGGAAATGATTTTGCGATGGGCATCATCATGGCCACTCAAAATCCATTTGTAGGCTTGTTTATTGGCTTGCTTTCCACCGCAATTATTCAAAGCAGCTCTACCACCACCTCAATGGTAGTGGCGATTGTAGCAGCAGGAACAATTTCCTTTGAAAATGCGCTGCCCATCATTATGGGAGCCAATATAGGCACTACAATCACCAGTTCTATTGTTGCTTTGGGCCACATCACTGAAAAAACTGAATTTAGAAAAGCGATATCCGCTGCAGTCATTCATGATTTTTTCAACTTTTTTGCGGTACTGATAATTTTACCTTTGGAATATTTCACAGGTTTCTTTTCAGCAACATGTAAAAGTATTGCCGGATACTTAAGCGTAGTTGGGGTCCAGGACAATAGTTTAAAGTTTGTCCCTTTACAATCCTTTTCCAATTACCTTTCAGGTTTTTTTTCAAATAGTCCCTATCTGCTTTTATCTCTTGCGGTTATTCTCCTTGCCCTTTCCCTAAAGAGCATTACGGAGTTGTTAAAGTCAATTTTGATTGGGGATGCCAGAAAAAAATTAAATTCTTTTGTATTTGGAAGTCCGATGAAATCTTTGGGAATGGGAACAATTTTCACAGCCGCATTACAATCAAGTTCCGTAACCACTTCTATTATGGTTCCCTTAGTGGCAACTCAAAAAATTCAACTAAAGCAGGCGCTTCCCTTTATAATGGGAGCAAATGTTGGAACTACAATTACCGCTCTAATCGCTGCTATTTCTAAATCAGAAGCTGCCATTAGCATAGCTATTGCCCATTTTTTATTCAATTTTATTGGTGTACTTATCCTGCTTCCAATCCCATTATTCAGAAACTTATTAATCTGGTGTGCTCAACAATTAGGCATTGCCACAACCAAAAACAGGTTAATAGGTTTTATTTATATCATGCTCACCTTTTTCGTAATACCCTTTTTTCTGATATTTATGTCGAGTAACCCCGAAAAAAGTATTCCTCCTCAAAAGAAACCTCAAATTATAACACCTATTTCTTCGGAAAAGTAAATTGCCCTTAGAAGCTGGGAAAAGACCATTTTTTAACCATACTTCAGTCAATTACTTACTTAAACAAAACTTCAACATCTTCCTTTTTAACTTTAAAAAATTATTACTTTTGCAACTTGTTTCGCAAAAAAGTCTGAACTGATCTTTCAAAATAAAATAATCAGTTCAAATCAGGAGAAAAGATGAAATATAAAGAGTATAAAAAACTGGACCTCGTAAACGTAGGAGAAGAAATACTAAAGTTTTGGGAGGACAACCAGATTTTTGAAAAATCGATTAGTAGTAAAGAAGGGAATCCAAATTTCACCTTTTACGAAGGGCCTCCATCGGCCAATGGAATGCCTGGTATTCACCATGTAATTGCCCGAACGATAAAAGACATTTTTTGCCGATATAAAACTTTAAAAGGATATCAGGTAAAACGAAAAGGCGGATGGGATACGCATGGTTTACCAGTAGAGCTTAAGGTAGAGAAAGATTTGGGTATTACCAAGGAGGATATAGGAGTGAAAATTTCTGTGGAAGAGTACAATCAGAAATGTAGGGAAGCGGTAATGAAATTTAAAGGAGTTTGGGATGACCTGACCAAAAAAATTGGGTATTGGGTTGACCTTGATAATCCTTATATCACTTTTGAAAAAGAATATATTGAAACTTTATGGTATTTGCTCAAAAAGCTATACGATAAAGGACTTTTATATAAAGGATATACAATCCAGCCATTTAGTCCAGCTGCCGGTACTGGCTTGAGTTCTCATGAACTGAACCAACCTGGAACTTACAGAGATGTGAAAGATACTTCCATCACGGCACAATTTAAGGTAAAAAAGGATGATAAATCTCAATGGTTATTTGAAGGTTTAAGTGAGGAAAATGTATTCATCCTTGCCTGGACGACTACGCCATGGACTTTGCCATCAAATGCAGCCCTGGCCATTGGTGAAAGTATAGAATATGTGAGAATTAGCACATACAACCAATATACTTTCGAGCCGGTTACTATTATACTGGCGAAAGATCTGGTTGGAAAATATTTTTCTGCAAAACAAAAGGAAGCTGTTTTTGAGGATTATAAACCCGGAGATAAGGTTGTTCCTTATAAAGTATTGTCTTCTTTTAAGGGAAAAGAACTGGTTGGGATAAATTATGAACAACTTTTACCCTACGTTCAGCCAGAAGGAGAAGCATTTAAGGTAATTCCCGGAGATTTTGTGAGTACTGAGGATGGAACCGGAATTGTACACATTGCGCCAACTTTTGGTGCGGATGATGCCAGAGTTGCTCAGCAGGCAGGAATTCCAGCCATTCTTGTAAAAGATGAAAATGGCAAAGATATGCCGTTGGTGGACCGTCAGGGACGATTTGTAAAAGAAGTGACTGATTTTCCTTTGCATTATGTGAAAGCTGAATATGAGGAAGATGAAACAGTGGCTAAATCAGATTACAAACCCACCGATGTATTAATTGCCATAAAATTAAAAGAGGAAAACAGAGCTTTTAAAGTTGAAAAATACGAACACAGTTATCCACATTGCTGGAGAACTGACAAGCCTGTTTTATACTATCCGCTTGATTCGTGGTTTATCAAAACCACAGCCTTGAAAGATCAGCTCATTGCTGCCAATAAAACCATTAACTGGAAGCCGGAAGCCACCGGAACCGGAAGATTTGGCAACTGGCTGGAAAATCTGGTGGACTGGAATTTATCACGATCAAGGTATTGGGGAACGCCTTTGCCAATCTGGAGAACTGAGGAAGGCGATGCCGAGCTTTGCATTGGTTCAATTGAACAATTGAATGATGAAGTGAAAAAAGCGGTTGAGGCAGGTGTGATGCCAGCTGAATCAAAATTATTGAAAAATGGGGAATTGGCTGATCATTTCGACTTGCACAGACCTTATGTAGATGATATCATTTTGGTGAGTGATAGTGGGCAACCTATGCACAGAGAACCAGATTTGATTGATGTCTGGTTTGATAGTGGAGCGATGCCTTATGCCCAATGGCATTATCCATTTGAGAATAAGGATATTTTTGAGAAAAGCTTCCCGGCAGATTTCATTTCCGAAGGAGTTGACCAGACCAGAGGATGGTTTTTTACTTTGCACGCTTTAGCAGTAATGCTGGAATTTCCTCAAAGTCCTGTTTCTTTCAAAAATGTAGTTTCTACCGGGTTGGTATTGGATGAAAAAGGAGAAAAAATGTCCAAAAGGAAAGGGAATGTGATCGATCCTTTTGATACTTTGGCGACTTACGGCCCAGATGCTACCAGGTGGTATATGATTGAAAATGCTCCACCTTGGGATAATTTAAAATTCAGTCTTTCAGGAATTCAGGAAGTACAAAGGAAGTTTTTCGGAACGCTTTATAATACATATTCATTCTTTGCCCTCTATTCCAATCTGGATAATTTCACTTTTAAAGAGGCTGAAATTCCAATGGCTGAAAGGACAGAAGGTGATCAATGGATTATTTCCAAACTGAATAGTTTAATCCTCGATGTGGATAAAGCTTTGGGTGATTATGAACCTACTAAAGCGGCTCGTGCTATTCAGGAATTTACGGTAGATGACCTGAGTAACTGGTATGTGAGACAAAACAGGAAAAGATTCTGGAAAGGGGAATATAATAAGGATAAAATGGCGGCTTACCAGACTTTATATACTTGTCTGGAAACCATTTCTAAGTTAATGAGTCCCATTTCACCATTCTTTGCCGAAAGATTATTTAAAGATTTAAATGAAGTTTCTGGGAAAGAATCAGTAGAATCTGTTCACTTGAGTGATTTCCCTAAGGCGGATGAATCGGTGATTAATACCGATCTGGAAGAGAAAATGGCTTTGGCGCAGAACATTTCTTCATTGGTGCATTCGCTTAGAAAGAAGGAATCATTAAAAGTAAGACAGCCTTTGCAGAAAATTTTAATTCCTGATTTGAATGAGAAAGTCACCAGACAAATTAAGGAAGTAGCTGAAATCATTAAGGCTGAGGTCAATATTAAAGAAGTGGAATTCCTGGACGATTCTTCAGGGGTTTTAGTAAAAAAGATTAAGCCTAACTTCAGAAAACTAGGACAGGAATATGGTAAATTGGTAAAGCATATTGCCGGGGCAATTAGTAAGTTTGAGCAGGCTGATATTTCTCAGTTGGAAAAAGAAAACCAATACAAACTGGAAATTGAAGGACAAGAAATTACCATTACTCTGGAAGATGTAGAAATTACTTCTGAAGATATTCCAGGCTGGTCAATAGCTAAAGACAATGGGCTAACTGTTGCTTTGGATGTTACTTTGAATGACGAATTAAAACAGGAAGGAATCGCCAGAGATATTGTAAACCGGGTTCAGAATCTGAGAAAAGATATGGGCTTGGAAGTGCAGGACAAAATTACCATAAAAGCGGAAAAAGGAGAGGAATTGGTAAACACTGCCCTTACCACTTTTAAGGAATATATCTGTACAGAAACTCAGGCATTAGCCCTTTCCATTGAAGAGAGTGTTGCCGATGGCGCTGAATTAGAATTGGATGAATTTAAAGTCAGGTTATTGGTTGCTAAATCATAAATACAAAAAAGGGATCAAAATTTTGATCCCTTTTTTCATAGCATTTGCTAAGGTTTTGCAGGTAATAATTTTCCCCTCACTTCTCCAAAACCAACTCTAATTTCCCCATTTTCTGCAAATCCCCGCATAATTACAGTATCATTATCTTCCAGAAAAGTTCTGGTATTTTCTCCATCCAGTTGAATAGGATTTTTTCCTCCCCAGGATAATTCCAGCATGGAACCGAACTCATTTTCTCCCTTTCCACTAATCGTTCCTGATGCCATCATATCTCCCACATTCACATTGCATCCGTTTATGGTATGATGAGCTAATTGCTGGCACATATTCCAGTAGAGATAACCAAAATTGGATTGACAGATTAAGTTTTCTTTTCCCGATTCTGGCTGTAAATACACCTCCAGGTTAATATCATAGTTTTTATTTCCTTCGTACTTTAAATAGGGCAGAACTTCAGGCTCCTGTTCGGGGCCATTGGTTCTAAATGGCTCCAGGGCTTCCATAGTCACGATCCAGGGAGAAATGGATGATGCAAAATTCTTCCCTAAAAATGGACCAAGGGGTACATATTCCCATTTTTGAATGTCCCTGGCCGACCAGTCATTAAAAATTACCATTCCGAAAATATGATCTTCAGCTTTTTTGGTTGAAATACTGGTTCCCAATTCAGTTTCTTTCCCAATTACAAAAGCCATTTCCAATTCAAAATCCATTCTGGAGGAAGGACCAAACACAGGTTTTTCTGCTCCTGGTGGCATTTTTTGTCCTTTGGGCCGGGTGATATCAGTACCCGAAACAACAATTGAAGATGCTCTTCCATGGTAGGCCACTGGTAAATGTTTCCAGTTGGGAAGTAAAGCATTTTCCGGATCTCTAAACATTTTACCAACATTAGTAGCATGCTCTATGCTGGAATAAAAATCAGTATAATCACCAACTTTCACAGGCATCAGCATTTTTACCTGGTCCATTTTCACCAGCGCTTTTTCTACTACATCCTGTATGGCTTCATCACATAACAATTCCTGAAGCCTTTTTCTTAAGCCAGACCAAACAGGTTTTCCTAAAGCAATATAATCATTGAGATAAGCACTTAAAAATACACTTTCCTCAATATCTAATTCTGCCAATAAACCCAATGACCATAGCTGGTCAAGCTGAAGGACATCTTCTCCAATGGCTACACCCACTGCTGGCTGATTCTCTCCTATCTTGTAAATTCCGTAAGGAAGATTATATATTGTAAAGTCAGATTTTTCAGGTATTTCTACCCAGGTTTTTAATTGGGGAATATTCATTTTTTTAGTTGTTATTGGTTACCGAATTCAGAATTATCTTATTTCCATATAGATTCCATATTCATTTTTTCTCTGATTCCTCAAATTATTCTATTATAAAAAATCAGATATATTTTTAACTAAGATAGTTTCCTTGGTTAATAAAAGCATTCATTTTTAAAAAAATTAGTCAACCTGTATCTTTTTTTTGATTCATCCCGTACATTAAATTATATAATTAGATAATTATCTAAATATTTAAATGAAAAAATTCTTTAAAGCAGTAGACGATATTACCAGACGAGAAATTCTTGAAATGTTAAAGACAAAGGATATGACTGCAGGGGAAATTTCTGATGCATTTCAAATCAGCAAACCAAGTATTTCCTATCATCTGGATTTATTAAAACAAGCAGATTTAGTCATTTCAGAGAAAAAAGGCCAATATGTTTATTACTCGCTCAATACATCTGTTTTAGAGGATGTAATTAGCTGGTTGATGAGCTTAAAAAAGGCCGGGGGAACCGAAGACAAACAAAAATAAAATTTAAGAAAACTTCACTTAATGAGATTTAAAAATGAAAACTGACCAGTTTATTAAAAGAGAATGGATTGGAATAACCTTCCTGATTATTCCATTTGTAATGCTTATTTATCTTTGGAATGATTTACCAGAAAAAATCCCTGTACACTGGAATATTGAAGGAGAAGTAGATCGATATGCCGGGAAAGGTTTCGAACTATTTTTGTTACCCCTTATCAATGTATTTACTTACCTTGTAATTTCCATTTCTTATTACATTGACCCCAAAAACAAACTTAAATTTTCTTTAAATACCCTTACGATATTAAAAACTGTGATTGCAGGATTTGTAACCATGCTGTTTTCGGTAATGTTGGCAATTTCATTGGGTTTTCCTATCAATATGCCCGATGTTGTTCAATATGGAATTATATTACTTTTTCTGGTAATTGGTAATTATTTGAGCAAAATCAGACCAAATTATTTTATGGGCATAAGAACTCCCTGGACATTGGAAAATGAGGAAGTCTGGAAGAAAACCCATCGCCTTGGTGGAAAAATCTGGGTTTCTGGTTCAGTCATTTTATTAATAACCAAAATAATTTTAGCCAACCATTTACCCTTTCCATTATTCCTGGGGTTTATTGTTGCTATGAGTTTAATCCCTGTAATTTACTCTTATATTACCTTTAAGCAATTAGAAAAGAAAAGTGCATAAAAAAAGAAGGATGTCCAAAATTCCGGACAGCCTTCTTTTTTTTATAAGATATTGTCTGTTTATCTTCCCATCCAGCCTCCATCAACGGTCACAATAGACCCACTCATATAATCTGAAGCAGATGAAGCCAGGAATACAATGGGGCCTTTAAAATCTTCAGGACTTCCCCATCTACCAGCTGGAATTCTCGCTAAAATAGCAGGATTTCTATCTTTATCAGCTCTTAAAGCAGCAGTATTATCTGTAGCAATATAACCGGGTGCAATGGCATTAACCTGTACACCTTTTCCAGCCCACTCATTGGATAAGGCCATAGTTAATTGTCCAATAGCCCCTTTACTGGCCGCATAACCTGGTACAGTAATTCCACCCTGGAAAGTAAGTAACGAAGCTGTAAAAATAATTTTACCGCTTCCTCTTTCTACCATATCCTTTCCTATTTCTCTGCTCAATACAAATTGCGCATTCAAATTCACCTCAATCACTGTATCCCAATATTCATCGGGATGTTCAGCTGCAGGTTTTCTTAAAATTGTTCCCGCATTATTCACAAGAATATCGATAGTATCATTTTCCGCCTTTACTTTTTTAATAAAAGCATAAAGTGATTCCCTGTTAGAAAAATCACATTGATAAGCTTTAAAACTTCTACCCAATGCTTTCACAGCCTTTTCTACTTCACTTCCTTCCAACTCTAAAGAAGCTGAAACACCAATAATATCGGCTCCGGCTTCAGCAAGTCCTAAAGCCATACCCATGCCTATTCCTCTTTTACAACCTGTTACTATAGCTGTTTTTCCGGTAAGGTCAAACATTTGATTTCCCATTGTTTTATTTCTTTTGTTTTGGCAAATTATTTAAGCACATCTGTTCCGGCTGGGTCCATATCAGTAAATGCCTGATTTTCACCACCCATAGCCCAGATAAAGGTATAAGCAGCAGTACCTGCTCCCGAGTGAATTGACCATTCCGGAGAAATAACGGCCTGCTTGTTTTTCATCACCAAATGTCTGGTTTCGGTTGGTTCACCCATAAAATGCATTACTGCTTGGTCTTCAGCAAGATCAAAATAGAAATATACTTCCATTCTCCTGCTGTGGGTATGAGGTGGGAAGGTATTCCAAATACTTCCGGATTTCAGCTCAGTAAAGCCCATTACCAACTGGCAGCTTTTGATGCCATTTTCATGGATATATTGAAAAATCGTCCTTTCATTAGAAGTAGCAGGAGCTCCTAATTCCACAGGATTCGCTTCTGCTTTTACAGCTTTTGCCGTTGGATATTCTTTATGAGCAGGAGTAGAATTAATGAAAAACTCTGCAGGTGTATTTTTATCAGCACTTGAAAAAACGATCTCTTTTTTCCCTTTACCCACATAAAGACAATCTTTATTTTCCAATGAAAATACTTCTCCATCAACACTTACACTTCCTTTTCCTCCCACATTAATAATTCCCATCTCTCTCCTTTCCAAAAAATATTCAGCTTTGGTTAAAGCCTCAAATGAAGGAAGTTCCAAAGCCGCATCAAGTGGTTTAACTCCAATGGTAACCATCCTGTCGTACATAGAATAAACCCCTGTGATTTCTCCAGGAACAAATACTTTTTCGATTAGAAAATCCTGTCTTAATCTTTCTGTTGTGTAATTTTTTGCATCAACCGGATTGGCTGCATATCTGAGTTCCATAGTTACCTGATTTATATATTTTGAATTAAGGAATTTAAATTTTGGGCTAAATCAACAATCCAATTTCAAGGAGCATTTTGTCAAAAACTATCTAATTGATTTACAATTAATTAGATCAACAAAACTCTGAATAATAAGGGCAATAGTTTTGACTTTAGCCTCTTTGCGAATTAAGGAAATTCTTTTTAAAGAATGTAATTATTAAATGGGGAAAAGGCAAGAAAAATCACGGTAACGTTTCCGTTTAATACACTTTTAAAGGACTAATTTTAGTATCTCTCTTTTTACTTCATGTTTTCCTTCAAAAATGATTTCTTTGGTTTTTTTGCAAAGTTTAGTCATTTTATTCACCAGATATTGTTGTCTTTCAGGATTGTAATACTGGTCCTCTTTCCCGATTACCACATAAAGTTGGGAGGCTTCCGGGACAAATTCAAGCTGTTCTTTAGTGAATTCTCTTGGAAATTCTCCTGCCCACATCACCAGTTTTTGAAAGGGTAACTTTCTTCTGGCAGCCCATCTCCATATAGTAGAAACACCCTGGGAAAACCCAAACAGATTAATATTTATCTTATTCAGGTCCAATCCTTCAGTTTCTTTTTCAAAAATTGAATCGAAATAACTCCACTGGTTTTCTATTTCCAATTCCCGATTTTCCTTTGTCATCCAGGAAGCTCCCACATGGCCGTAGTTGCTATCCAGGTAAAATTTTGAAAGACCTTGTGGAGCAATTAAAAAATCAGTTTCGACATCTAAAAGGTCAAAACGCCTGATAAAGTGTCTGGTCAATTGACCGTATCCATGGCACACAAACCAAAGGTTCTTTGTTTTTTCTGAAAGGATACCCTGGGTAAAATAAGTAGTTTTTATACTGATTTCAACTTCTTTTTCCATGGTAGAAAGTTATGGTTTAAAACCCGAAAACAGATTTAAATTTCATCTAATAAATGTTTGTAATCATTCCATGTTTGCTCCTTGGGCAATGAAGCAGAAAGCCGGATAGGTTCTTTTTTTACAGGATGTTCAAATTCTAGTTGAAAGGCGTGTAGATGAATAGAACCCCCTT
This sequence comes from Flexithrix dorotheae DSM 6795, assembly GCF_000379765.1. Classification (GTDB taxonomy): domain Bacteria; phylum Bacteroidota; class Bacteroidia; order Cytophagales; family Flammeovirgaceae; genus Flexithrix; species Flexithrix dorotheae. The sequence goes on along the minus strand of NZ_KB903456.1, from coordinate 33,899 downwards.
TATTTTTCTCAGGATAACCATATTTAATATCTCCTTTTATGGGACAGCCAATTTTAGCCAGTTGTGCCCTGATTTGATGAGGTCTTCCGGAAATTGGATTCACTTCCAGCATATAATATTTATGTACCTTCCCAAGAATTCTGTATGACAAATCCGCCAGTTTTCCTCCCTTTTTACCATTTTCATAGGCTCGTGTGGTATTCTTAAAGTGATCTTTTACCAACCAATGTGTAAGCCTTGCCTCATCTTGCGGGGGTTTTTCTTTTACTAAAGCCACATAAGTCTTCTTCACTTTTTTATTTTGAAAAATCCCGTTCATTCTTTCAAGACCTTTGGAAGTTTTAGCCAACACTACCAGTCCGCTCACTGGTCGGTCCAGCCTGTGAATTACCCCACAAAATACATTTCCTGGTTTGTTATATTTATCTTTTAAATATTTTTTTACTAACTCAGATAAGGGTTCGTCCCCCGTTTTATCTCCCTGTACTAGAATTCCCGGAGCTTTATTTACAGCAATCAGGTGGTTATCCTCATATAATACCTCAAATGGTTTCATGGTCTCTTATGTTTTTATTGAAATTAGGCTGTAACACTGTTTTTATAGGTAAGAAGCTCCACCTTTTTCCCATCAAATACCGAATAGGTATTATTTTCAACCCAATCGCCTATGTTAATATATTTGCTATTGGGGTTTACTTCAAGTTCGTAGGGAATATGCCTGTGCCCCATCAAATAAAAATCATGATGAGTTTTCGCCTCAATTTCCTTACAGTAGATAAAAATAAATTCTTTTTCCCCATAAAACTTCAGCCCTTTGCTCATTTTTCGGTGCTTTTTCCCGGTAGACCATTTTAGAGCAAACCACATCCCTATATTGGGATTGAGTACTCCAAAAAGCCATTGGCACAATTTATTGGTAAACACCAATTTCAGTAATTTATAACCCGTATCTCCCGGCCCCAGTCCATCACCATGTGCCAGATGAAAATGCGTTTGATCAATTAAAACTGAAGTTGGTTTGTAATAAACTTTTATCCCAAGTTCTTTCTCAAAATAATCGAACATCCACAAATCGTGGTTTCCGGTGAAAAAGGTAATCGTAATTCCCGAATCGATAAGCTCTGCAAGCTTTCCCAAAAACCTTATAAATCCTTTTGGAACGACAAATTTATATTCAAACCAAAAATCGAAAATATCACCAAGCAGAAAAATATGCTGAGCATCTTTTTTTATATCATCTAACCATTTTATGATTAATTTTTCCCTCACCACACTTTCTTCCGGAGAAGGAAAACCCAAATGGAAATCTGAAGCGAAATAAATTTTTTTTCCAGGTTGAAGGTTAATTTTCATAAACGAGATTCAAATTCAACTACTCTTAGTTTAATATGGATTGAGTCTGATTTTCATAAAAAATAAAAGCCAACAAATACGAAATTTGCTGGCTTTTAAAAAAATTCTTTGAAGCGAATTAAATTCTTCTTTCTCTTACTTTTGCGGCCTTACCGTATTTACCTCTTAGGTAAAATAATCTGGCTCTTCTTACTTTTCCTTTTCGGATAACTTCGATTTTTGCAATACTTGGGGAGATAAGTGGGAAAATTCTTTCAACTCCAATGCCGTTTGAAATTTTTCTTACAGTGAAAGTTTCGCCATTTCCACCTTTATTTCTTTTCTGGAGAACAGTTCCCTGAAACTGCTGAATTCTTTCTTTATTTCCCTCACTGATTCTTACGTGAACGTTTATAGTATCGCCAGGACCAAACTCTGGATGAGCAGCCTTTTGGCCATTATATTCGCTTTCGACTAATTTTATTAAATCGTCCATTTTATTAAATATTTTTTCACTCAATTTAAAAAGGAGTGCAAATATAGAAATTTAATCTTTAAGTTGTTAATTCTTAATTATTTAATTAAAAAAAATATAAAAAAACAATTAATCTAACTACACATCATACTAAAGTAGTATTTTTCATGCGTTGTTTATTCCATAAAAGTGGCAATTTTTTTAATCTTTTAGTCCTCAATATAAATGGAAATTACTGATACAACTTTATCAAAAAAAATTCCCCACTGCTTTCATTAAAAACTCAGCTTCATATCCTTCACAGAAAAATGAATAAAATTGATTATTCCATCGTGATTCCTGTATATAATAGCGGACCTACCCTGGTTCAGTTGTTTAATGAACTTGATGAATTTTTCAGCAGTATTCAACAAAATTTCGAAATTATATTTGTGAATGACTTCAGTTCGGATGATAGCAAATCAGTGATCAACCAACTGAAATCCCAATATCCTGCAAAAATAAAATTGTTCAATCTCCCCGGAAATAAAGGCCAGCATTTCGCTACTTATTTGGGACTAAAATCGGCAAAAGGAGAATACGTAGTTACCATGGATGATGACCTTCAAGTAAAACCCAGGGAAATTCTAAAATTAATTAATCAACAGAAATTAACTCAAGGAGATTTGATATATGGTTATTTCCAGGACAAAAAACATGGAAAAATCCAAAACCTGGGCAGCTGGCTTGTATTAAGTTTAATCTCCCTGATCTTTAAACCTCTGAAAGGGATCAGTTCCTTTCGGCTTTTAAAAAAAGATTTGGTTCACCAATTAAAATCTGGAAAGCCTAAAGTATTATACCTGGACATTCTGTTAAATTACCATGCTGCAAATCCTGATTGTGTGGAAGTTGCTCATTGTATTCGTGAGTTTGGAAAATCAGGTTATAATTACTTTAAGCTCTTCAAACTTTTTTCCCAGCTGGTTATAGGGATTTGTATTTTAAAATGGTTTCCTTCAAAATTATCTACTGAAGTCAATTGATGAATTATTTTTAAGGTAGGTACTAATCGCAGAAAATGGCTTCTACCATATGGTTAATTCTGAGGTTGGAGCTTTCCGGGATGGAACAAACTTCCTTTTTTCCGGTATTCAATTCTGTAAAAAAGCACTCATAGTGATGACTTTCCTTGAAAACCAATTCCAATTTCCAGTTTCCAATTACACCGTCTTTAATGTAGCTGTGATACACATCTTCTAAGGTTAGTTCTTTCATGGTGTTGTATTTTTTGGCATTAAAAAATTACTTTGCCACTCAATTATCTGATAGAATTTTATTCTTGAGGTTTATTAAATTCTTATAAATGAGATGGTTCTATTAATTTACGAACAAAAAACATTAAATTCATTACATTTGAATGATAATCAGTGTTTTAAGCAAAAAAAATTTATTTGTTTTTTCCCAAATTGGGAAAAAACCCCAATATAGAAACACATTGTTATTAAAATTATGAAGATATATCAAAGTTCATTCACCTTACCTGCATATAAAAGAGGATTCCACTTGGTCACTTCTAAAATTGAAAATAACATAGAAAACCTGAGTAACATAAAAAAAGGCATTGCACATATATTTATCCAACACACATCGGCAAGCCTGACCATCAACGAAAATGCGGATCCTACGGTAAGGACGGATTTCGAAAGCCATTTCAATGTGATGGTACCTGAAAATGCGCCTTATTTTATCCACACTTATGAAGGACCTGACGATATGCCTGCCCATATCAAGTCATCCATGTTGGGAAGTTCGGTTTCTATTCCAATTACCAATGGCAGGTTTAACCTGGGCACCTGGCAGGGAATATATTTATGTGAACACAGAGACTACGCCTCTGGAAGAAGAATAGTGGTTACCATTTATGGAGAATGACAGATTTAACTTCTGTTAGTTATATATACCCCAACCAAAGTGGTAAAAATACCTACATAATGCAGTGTTAATAATTGTTCCCCATCCCAAACACCCCAGAAAATAGCAACAACCGGGATAATATAGGTCACTGAAGAGGCAAAAACAGCAGAGGTTTGTTTAATCATTCTGTTAAAAATGACCAGAGCAATGGCCGTACTCATAATTCCTAATAAGCCAAGGTATCCGAAAGCACCCCATGCTTCTGTTGGTTTTGTTTCGAATTTTAAAAAAACATCGGTAGTCATGAGGTAAAATACTGATATTGGGCCTACAAGGGAAATCGCAACTGAGGTTAATACAAGAGAAGGAATTTCTGTTAAATAAACCTTGATCACATTGGTACTTATACCATAACATATTGCTGCAGCAATTACAAAAAACACATAATAATTGATTTGCCCAAAGCTGCCATCACTGCTTACAAAGCTGAGACTGAAAGAACCCAAAAAAGCTATAGTTAATCCTGTTAATTGCCTTTTACTGATACCATATTTAAAAACAAATATCCCTATCAGGAATGTAAAAAGCGGGGTGAGCGCATTTAGTACACCGGTTAATGAACTTGCTAACTGAGTTTGGGCTTTGGCAAATAAAAATGCAGGAATAAAATTGCCACATAATCCCATTATCAGGATGTATTTCCATTTTCCTTTTGGAATTTTTTTAAATTTTAGAATGGCAACAGGTAGCAATACAATACACGCCCAGAAAACTCTGATTGCTCCTGTCTCCGCTGCATTGAAAACCAAAAGTCCCCGCTTTATTAAAATAAAGGAACTTCCCCAAATGATAGAAAGCAATATTAAAAGTAACCAGTGTCTAAGTTGTGGTTTCTGTGTGTCTTGTGGCATTAAGCAAGTGTTGTTTTGTAATTATTTAGCCACAAGTACCTAAGAAAAGCTTTTGGCTGTTCTGCAAAGTAGTACCAGTGCTTAGATTTGCCACAAAATTGAGAAAATTAGAGGGAAATATTGGTTATATCCCTGATTTCTAAGGTTAATTTTTTGATAAAACTAAAGGATTAAAAATCGAATTCAATATTTTCATCATCTTCTAAATTATTATCCTTTTTTATCAGCTTGGGATCACCTTTGTAATCTACATTGCTTCCAAAAGCTGATTTAATATCCAATGCCCTTGATGCGAAAACCCTCGCATTACTTATTCCATAAGCAGCTACCTTTACAACTTTGGCATCCAGTTCAAATGCATTTACCTCGGAAGCTCCAGCTACACCCAGGCTCATTTCATTAGTTTTACCCTTCAGGTTTAGTTTAGAAGCTCCAGTAACATGCACCCTAAGTTCATTTGAAGTAGTATGGGCATCACACTCCACTGCACCCAGGAGCCTCAAATTAAGATCATTAGTATTTATGTTGGTGATTTTACTTTTTATTGCCCCTTCAAGTTTTATATCAGTTAATGAGGGTACTGTTATCACCAGGTTTACCATATTGCTTTTTGCTCTTGAAGAATTTTCATCCTCCTGCCTTATCCAAAGTTTATCTCCATTTTTTTCTACTATTAAATTTTCCAGTGTTCCTCTGTCCACATTAGCCGATACTTTGTAACCCTTTCCTCCTCTCAATTCCAGATTAAAAGCCCCCGAAATTCTTAATTCATCGAAATCCTTAATATCGAAATCTCTGGTATTGGTATTGGAATTTTCCGATTCTGATGTGCTTGCTTCAGTTTCTTTGCAAGTTTTGCAATTCAGTCCATCTTCATTAAAAACCCAAATATTACTTCCTAACTGATTAAATGAATAACCATTGGAATATAATGGGTAGTAGTTTAGAATGGTAGATAGGTCTTCGGACAAAATAAATTCTTTATTGTAAGGGATATACATTCTTAAATCTAATCGCTGACCTCTGTATGGAGTATTGTCTTTTAATTTGAAGTTAGAATCAAAAACAAAGATTGAATCGGAAACCTGAAAATTATAATCAATATTTTTTGCATTTTCAATGGCAAACTGCCGTGTTTTTCCCCGCGATTCAAACCTTTCCACCAATTCTATTTCCTCCTTATCGTGTCCACTAAGCGTTAGTTTTATCTTGGTGATTTCTCCTTCAAAATCATTATTATACATTCCAAATTTAATTTTTTCTGCCGGAGGCTGATAAGTAGTTGTCTTTTTAAAGGTGCCTTCAGTTTGAAATTCTGTCACAAAAATTGGAATGGTTACTCCTGCCCCGATTAGTGCCAGAATCCAAATTCCAAGAAACCCCCAATTGGCGAGCGGACTGGTAATTATCCTCTTGGCAATTAAAGAGAGGCCTAAAATTCCAACAAAAATAAAGGGGACCCAGACAGTAATGAATGCAAACAATAATCCAACAGGAGGAAAACTGCTTTGAAACATATTGATGGAGAGATCGCTGGCATCGAATGGAAAACCAAACATGGATACCAGTGATGAGGTTTCCTGAAAGCCAATCATACCAAAAATAACGCTCAGCAATACGACTAAAACAATGGTAACGATAAAGGAAATAAATACCAGAATAATTCCCAGTAGGGTGGTGAGCACTGTAAAAAAGAATCTGGCAATAGGTTTTAAATCTGTATCCAGATTTTCAATGATCATAGAGATTAATCTGAAGGGAAAAAGCAATATTTTAGCGAAAATATTCTCCTCCTCATCTTCATCCAGGTTCAGACTGTCTTTAATTTTTTGCTCAATATTAGAAAGCGTAATGGGTTCGCCTTTCATCTGCATTTTTTCCGTAATCGATCTTGCTTCGGGAGTAATAAACCAAACTACCAGGTAAACTATAATCCCAACGCCTCCCAGAAATGTACCGATTACAAATAATAACCTGATCAGGTTTACATCTAAACCAAAAAAACTTGCAATTCCGCTGGCTACACCTCCCAATACACCGTCTTCACCATCCCGGAATAATCGCCTAACCGATTCATCTTCTTCCAAATCGTCTGAACCGGGAATGACTACCCATGCCACAATGTAAATGGAAAGTAAAACCCAAATCATACTGGATTTCAAGATAAGCCCAAAAAAAGGCAGCAGGAAAAACAACCTTATCCAAAGTGGATCGAAATTGAAATAATGGGCTATTCCTGCACACACACCACCAATCAACTTCCTTTTTTCATCTCTGTAAATTTTCTTTTGTCCTTCCCCCCTTTCCTCCTCAAAGGCTTTCCTTTTAGTTTTAGCTTTTGGTTCTTTTCTCTCTTCCCTGGAATTTGTCCCTGAATGGGGTTCATCAGAATAAGTTTCGTCCACAATTTCTTCAGCTGCCTCAAAATCTGAAATTCTACCCATTGTTTCAATCAGGTCATCTACATCTTTGGAGGTAATTACCTGTTTAAACTCTGTCAGTTTAGCCAAAAATATTTCGGCAATTCTGCTTTCAATATCTGCAATTATCTCTGTGCTATCCTCATAAGTAGAAAAATAGCGGTTGATAGATGCCAGATAGTTTTTCAATTTATCGTATCCATCTTCCTCTATATGGAAGATTATTCCCCCAACATTTATGCTTATATTTTTTTTCATTGTCAATTCTCTTTAAGCAGTTGACTTTATAATCTATGAACAAAAATTTCTTTAACTAAATCTACTCCTGACCTTCACCATTCCCTTCTGCTTTTTCTTCGGCATCATTTTCTGCCGGCTTTTGTGTTTTTTTTGCAGATTTTGTAGTTTGTCTTTTTGATGGAGCAGGTTTGGTTTTCTTTTCCACTTCCTTTATCGGATTACTCTTTTTTTTCTTACCATCAATATGCTCCAGGATTTGATTGGTTGAGGTAATTAATTCTTCCCAGGTGTTGGTAAGTTGCGCTAAAAAACCAATGCCTTTTTCTGTTAAGGTATAATACTTTCGGGGTGGCCCTGATGTGGATTCTACCCACTTATAATCTACAAGTTCTGCTTTTCTCAACCGGGTAAGTAAAGGATACAGCGTTCCTTCGACTACCATCATTCTTGCACTTTTAAGCTCGGCAAGCACATCAGTTGCATAAACTTCTCCTTTGGAGATAATTTTCAATATGCAAAATTCCAGAATACCTTTTCTCATCTGCACCTGGGTATTTTCTAAATTCATAATCCATCAAATTTGAAATGGCTATACAGGATATTTGTAGTTTTTATTATGGGTGGTGTGGTTAGACAATGACTACTCTACTTACTCTTATGTCGCAATTATCAATTGTCATTCAGTAGTTTGGCATTTTCAAATAGATGAAAGCCTGTCTCACATTCTAACACAACAAATGTATAAAAGGTTCTATGTAAAACAAAGTACCATCTTAAATTTACTAGCTGGCAATAAACTATAATAAATTCTAAGGTGGGTAAACCTTTTACATTAAGATGAAATAAGGTAATATTAATGGTCGAATTGGATTTTGGGCGGGAATCCTCATAATCACAATAAATTTTCATTTATTTGTTTCTTGTAAGAAAAATAATCCATTTTTTAATCATTACTAAAGCCCAGCTTATAAAAAGGAACGCTTCTGTTTATGCCTGTTATTCATCGTCCAAAGTTTACTCCTCCCATTTTTCTAAGAAATAACCATTTACACACTATCTTTCCGGTATTGTTCAGAAAGGTGAAAGATGTAAATTATGTCAGGGAAAGATTAAACCTAAAAGATGGAGATTTCATTGATCTGGATTGGCAAAAAAATGATTCAAAGAAAGTTGCCTTGCTTATTCACGGTTTTGAGGGCAGTACCGATTCCCTTTATCTAAAAGCAATGGCTCACGCCATGCTTAAATCGGGCTGGGATATAGTAGGAATGAACCTAAGAGGCTGCAGTGGAGAATTAAATCATTTGTACAGATCTTATCATAGTGGAGCTTCTGAAGATGTGGAGGAAGTGGTAAATTACCTTGCAAATCAGTACAATTATGAAGAATTGATGGTAATTGGCTTCAGCCTTGGGGGAAATATGACCTTAAAATATCTAGGAGAAGCAGGAAAAAAACAATCTCCGGATATCCTAAAATCTGCCGTAGCAGTATCTGTGCCCTGTGATCTGGGTAGTGCGGCTGATACCATCAACAGGTTTTACGCAAATCGCTTTTTGAAAACCCTGAAACCAAAATTAATTCAGAAAATAAAAAAGTATTCCTCAGCATTGACAATTGAAGATGTAAAAAAAATAAAAACACTTCGGGAATTTGACGATATTTATACCGCACCAGTTCATGGTTACGAAAATGCAACTGATTTTTATTCGAAATGTAGCAGCAGGCATTTTATCAAAAACATAGAAATACCAACATTACTCATAAGTGCACTAGACGATCCCTTTCTTACAAAAAAATGTTTCCCTTTTAAAGAGGCGCAACAAAATCCTAACTTTTATTTCCTTGCCACCCAGAATGGAGGCCATGTAGGATTTGTTGAGTTTAATGCAGATGGGGAATACTGGCTGGAAAAAAGGATTGTAGATTTTGCATCAAATAAATTAAGCATGGCGTCAAATTAAACCACTAATGCTGACAAGATTTTTGGAAAGCAGACTTTATTAATAACAACAGGAATTATCTTTATTAATTAATTGATAAGTTGATTAAATTTTTTAAATTTTTTTTCCCAGGCCTGATCCTGGTTTTACTGTTTATCACCTCTATTCTTCCTCAAATAAACAGGAAAATTGCCGTAAAAAAAGCGCGCAAGATAAAGGTGAAAACCATCGAATTGACTCAACAGGAAAGGTTGAACCTGCTGATCAGACACGAAGGAGTGAAGGATTATTTCCGTGTGGAAAACGATGGCCTTTCTATGTTTGCCTCACCTCAGGATAAGGCTGCAGGAAATGTTGAAACTAAAATTTTTTTTAATGAAGTAGGGTTGTTCACCAATTTAATCAATTCTCTTGAACCAGATAGTCTCTTTACCTTATTGGCTGAAAAGGGAATAACTAAATTTTCTGATCATGGCATAAAAAATCCTAAAGTCTCTCCCAAAAAGTCAGAATTTGAAAATCCTATTTCCACCCCACTTGAAGGAATCAAAATAGCTATTGACCCCGGCCATGTGGGCGGAGGGATGAAGCTTGCTATGTTGGAAGGAAAATACATAAAGTCTGTAAATTCTAATGGGGATACAGTTGAATTCAATGAAGGAAACCTTGCCTTACTGACTTCTAAATTATTAGCGAGTTATCTGGAGCCTCTTGGAGCGGAAGTGATGCTTACCAGACACCGTTTAGGGGAAACCGCATTTGGAAAAACATTTTTAGAATGGCTCGATCAGGACTTTCATCATGCGATAAAATCGGAGCAGGAAAATGGAAATATCGATAAAAAAACTGCCAATTATTTTTTATACAAAGCCACTCCTTCAATTATTTATCATCGGTTTTTTAAGGGTTTGGATTTTAAGGAAAGAGCGAAAAAAATAAATGAATTTAATCCGGATTTAAGTATCGTGATTCACTATAATGTAGATGAAACCAATTATTTTGACCGGACCAGATCCAGAAAAATAATTTACCCCACGGCAGAGAATTATTCCATGGTCTTTGTACCCGGTAGTTTTCTAACAAAGGAATTGGTGGAGCCCCGGAGCAGACTTGAGTTTTTAAGGTTAATATTTTCCGATGACCTTGATAAATCTCTTGGGCTTGGAGAAGAAATTGCCCGACAGTTTAATGATCACTTAAAAGTGAACTATGTTCACCCTAAGAAAAATCTTTCTTACATCAAACATACTACAAAGGAAACTCCTTTCGAAGGCGTATTTAGCAGAAATTTAGTCCTTACCCGACTCATCCGGGGCCCAGTTTGCTATGGGGAGCCTCTTTGCCAGGATAACATCTTGGAAATTGATGCCCTTTCAGCAGGGGAAATAGATCTCAACCTGCTAAAAGGACCCAAAAGAGTGGAAGAAGTAGCTACAGCCTACTTCAATGGTATATTAGGTTACTTTGGTATTGTGAATCAGTAATATTTATTCACTCACTACGTAATCGAACAATAATTTGGAAGCAGTGGCTAATGCCTCTACACCTTTCGCTTCATCTTCCAGGTTTTTAGATAGTAACACCAAAACATATTTTTTACCATTTGGTAACATCAATAATGCAGAATCGTGATGAACACCGGTTATCCAGCCTGTTTTATGAGCCACTTTTACATCTTGAGGCAGTTTGGCAGGAATAATTTCATTATATTTCTGATCAAGTAAAATATCAATCATTTCTTCTGAAGCGTCTTTATTTACTACAGTTCCATTACCAAGGCCTTCGAATATTTTCATTAAATCATAGGCTGTAGTGGAATTGCTTAACCCCTTCCGGTAAGCTTTAATATCTTCTACTCCTCTTAACACATTTATTTTTGGAGCTCCAAGCTCACGCATAGTTTGAGTAATATTTTTGGCATCCACCATTTCCACCAACAGGTTTGTTCCCAGGTTGCTGCTTTCAATAATCATTTTATACATCACATCTCTCAATGGCCACAATTGTCCTTCTTTTTCAAAAAGCGTCTTTTCCGAGTCCGAAGATGAATCTAAAATAAAAGTTGAGGTATCTACAATGCTTTTGAATCGAGTGTAAATCATAATGGAATCATCCAGGTTTAATTTTCCTTCGTTGGCTTGTTTATAAACCTCAATCATCACTGGAGTTTTCATGGTGCTTGCAGCATGAAATTCTTCATAAGCATTAATCAGCAAAGAATCTGAAGGATTATCCAATGAAATATATGCCAGCGCAAAATCTCCTTTTACCTCTGCAAAAGTTTTTTTTATTTCATTAGCTAACTTTTGTCTCTTTTCCTCTTGTGTTTCCGCCTGCTTACCACAGCCGGCCAGGGCAATAATTAAAAAAAGTAAATAAGTAAATTTTTTCATTTTATGTGTATTTGAAGATTGTTGTTGGAGCTTGCTTAAAATTAAAACCTGCTCATAATTCACAAAACTAGGAACTACCATCTCAAATTCAGGGTGATAGATAAAAAAAGACCGGTTGGAAAATATTTTTCTCCAACCGGTCTCAAATTTTTCAAAAATTAGAAATATTACTATCTGGCAAAGTTTACGGCCCTCATTTCCCTAATTACCGTCACTTTTATCTGACCAGGATACTGTAAATCTTTTTCTATCTTATTGGATATATCGAATGAAAGCTGGCTAGCTGCCTCATCGCTTACATTTTCAGCATCTACCATTACCCTCAATTCTCTACCAGCCTGCATGGCATAGCATTTATTTACTCCTTTAAATGAAATTGCAAGACTTTCAAGATCTTTAAGTCTTTTGATATACGATTCCATCATTTCCCTTCTCGCACCCGGTCTGGATCCAGAAATCGCATCGCAGGCCTGAATAATCGGAGCAATCATACATTTCATCTCTATTTCATCATGGTGAGCACCAATGGCATTACATACATCAGGATGTTCTCCATATTTTTCAGCCCATTTCATCCCCAAAATTGCGTGTGGCAATTCCGATTCCTCATCCGGAACTTTTCCAATATCATGTAACAGCCCAGCCCTTTTAGCCATCTTGGCATTAAGCCCCAATTCCGAAGCCAGTGTGGCAGATAAATTAGCCACCTCTCTGGAGTGTTGTAATAAGTTTTGTCCATAAGACGATCTGAATCTCATTCTACCAACTGCTTTTACAAGTTGAGGATGTAAACCGTGAATACCCAAGTCGATTACAGTTCTTTCCCCTAGCTCCAGAATCTCTTCTTCAATATTTTTAGTGGTTTTTTCCACCACTTCCTCAATTCTTGCTGGGTGAATTCTGCCATCCGCCACCAGTCGGTGTAAAGAAACTCTGGCAATTTCTCTTCTTACCGGATCAAAACCTGATATAATAATCGCCTCCGGAGTATCATCAACAATAATTTCCACCCCAGTAGAGGCCTCAATTGCCCTGATATTTCTACCTTCTCTACCAATGATTTTACCTTTCAATTCATCACTTTCAAGGTTAAAAACAGAAACACAGTTTTCGATGGCATGTTCAGCTGCAGTTCTTTGAATAGTGGTTAAGACCAATTTTTTAGCTTCCTTGGTAGCTCCAAGTTTAGCCTCATCAATAATTTGCTTCACCTGAACAGAAGCTTTTGATTTGGCTTCATCCTTTAGTGCTTCAATTAACTGCTCTCGGGCTTCATCTACCTTCAGATTGGAAATTTTTTCAAGCTTCTCAATTTGTTCAAGTCTGTGCTTTTCTGCTTCCTCCAGTTTTTTATCCAAAACCTCTACCTGCAACTTTATGTTACCCCTCACCTCTTCAATCTCCTCTCCTTTTTTCTTTAGCATTTCGCTTTGCTTGGCCAGATTCCCCTCTCGCTGTTTTAGTCTTTGCTCATTCTGCTTCAGATTAGCTTCCCTTTGTTTCAGTTTATTTTCATTACTAATTAACTGGGATTTCTTTTTGTTCGATTCGTTATTAAAATCAGATTTAAGTTTTAAAAATTTTTCCTTTGCCTCTAACAATTTATCTTTTTTTAATGCTTCGGCTTTAAGATCTGCTTCTTTTAGTAATAAGTCTGCTTTCTTTTTGGCATTAATCTCATATTGTTTGAAGTACCTTTTCAAAAGGATCCTTCCCACAAACACACCAACTGCAAAAGCAACGGTGGCTATTAGTATTTCTATCATTGTTTAAATAGTTAAATCTAAAAAGTAGTACTTCCCTTTAAATTGCAGATAAACAATATCTTTCTACAATTTGGAGGACTTACTTAGCTGTAAGGCGGGCAAAATTGAAATAAATATGGAATGGAAAAAAATGGTTAAAAAATACTCACTTAATCGCTTCAGAAAGCTCACGATCAATTAATTCTAATTTTGAAGTAAGTTTATTATGCAGTTCATTATTTTTAAGACTTTCAACCACTGTATCAAAGGTGATCATGGCTAGTAAATCTTGTTTATCTTTTACTCCCAGCTTCTCTCTTCTGTCCTGAATCTTTTGCTCAATTACTTTCCCCGCTTTTCTAAGAATGGCCTCATCCTTAGGATTTATTTTAAGTGAATATGTCCTATCCGATATTTTTATATTTATGAAAATATCATTCATAAACTTCATTTATTACTACATCTGCTTGTTTAAATAAGCTATGCAGTGATCTATTTCCTTTATATATTCATCAATTTTAGCCTTTAATTCGGCAGAATTTTCCGAATCTTCAGCTAAGTTCTCTACAATTTTACTAATTTTTACTTTATATTGAAAATCATTCAACATTTCATTTTGTTCTTCAATTTTGGACTGAAGTTTTTCATTTTGCTTTTTGGTTTCATAAAGTTCCTTTTTTACAGAATTAAATTCCCTTACCAAGACCTTTATTTTTTCCTCAAGGCTGTTAATTTGTATTATTAGTCCATTTTTATCCTCCATAAAAACACATTAATCTAATTATTTTTTTTCGAAGAATTTTCCTGTAAAATCCTTTTTCACCAGATTAAGTTTAATAATAAATTATTTTTTGATCTTCTCTACTAATCCTCACCAAAACTTGACTTTCAGTCTTGATTAAAGTCAATTTAATGAGTGATTCCAATCATTATTTTAGTCAAATTCTGAAGATAGATTTGGTTGTTCGCTATTCAATATAGCATCTCCTTAACCAAAATCTTTTCGCCATGATTAATTTGCTAAACACACTGGGTTTCCCCGGAATCGTTTTACTTTTTATGGCTTCCTTATTTGGTATAATTATACTCTTAAAATACATTCTAAAAAGAGAAGCAAAAGAAGTTTTGGCTCACCCGCCAACCGCAAACGTTTTACAAAAAAAATATCCGGGAGTGGATATTAATAATTATAAGGGACTTATTTATAATATTGGTTTAATTTTCACCCTTTCCATTGTGCTGGCCATATTCGAATTTCCCGATTATGAAGAACAATCACTAGTGCAACTCACCAGTGATCGGGAAATGATAGAGGAAATGCAGGAAATTCCTCCCACTGAGCACAAACCTCCTCCTCCACCCAAAATTACACAACCTGAAATTGTGGAAGTACCTGATGAAGTGGAAATTGAAGAGGAAATAGAAATTGACCTGGATGTGGAAGCCAGTGAAGACGAGATTGTAGAAGAAGTGGAAGTCAATATTGAAGAAGAACAAGAAGTAGAAGTTGCTGAAGAAATTTTCCAAATTGTGGAAGATCCTGCAACTCCAAGTGGTGGATATAAAGAGTTTTACGCCTTTGTAGGCAAAAACCTGAAATATCCAAGAAAAGCACTTGATGTTGGAGTAGCCGGGAAAGTTTATGTGCAATTCGTAGTAGACAAAGATGGCTCTTTAACTAACATGAATGTGGTTAGAGGAATAGGATTCGGTTGTGATGAGGAAGCGATAAGAGTACTTGCACTAGCCCCAAAATGGAAACCAGGTAAACAAAGAGGAGTAGCAGTGAAACAAATAATGGTAATCCCGATTACTTTTAAAATTGCTGATATGTAAACAAAAAATTATTAATTGGGCATAATTAATTTAAAAAGGCATTAGGTTTTTATCTATTGCCTTTTTCTCTATGCGGGTGTTCAATTATTTCTCCAATCCATCCTTATTATTCCAGCAATATAATTTTCATGAAATTGTTTAATTCCCACTAGACAGTTGTTAAGATTAATAGTAGCATTTAAGTCTTATCCTTTTAAAAATTTTATCATAGGCTATTGTACCCGAAATCAAAAATTTCATTAATTTCAAAAATAGAAAACCGTTATTTTTCTGTAAAACTTCAAGGAATGTTTAAACACCAAAGTCTATTTGCACTGACAATTTTTTCATTTGTTTTTATAAATATTTCAATAGCACAGACCGATGATTATTTATGGAGAAAGGAAAAACCATTACAATGGAGTGACTATAAAAGTGACCATGTGGGAAAAGAATATGAAGCGGCACATACCAAGTTTAAAATAGATCTGAAATATGGAGGGAAACTTATTGGAGACAGTATTGCTTTTGATTTCACAGTGAAGACAATTTTCCTTCCCATGGAATCCTGGGTGATTGAGGATAAAAAAAGTGATAAACTATTGAACCATGAACAATTGCAATTTGATATAGCAGAACTCCATGCCAGAAAAATGCGGAAAGCATTTGCCAGCACTTCATTTTCAAAAACCGCCTACAAATCTGAAATTCAGGAAATTTATAAACAAAAAATGACTGAATTGAATGCTTACCAAAGACAATATAACCTTGATACCGCTTACGGTTCCAACTTGGAAAAACAAGATGAATGGGATGAAAAAGTAGCCACTGAACTTTCTGCACTGGAAGAATATGCTTTCAAAGAATAGGTGCCGGTACTAATTTATACCCTAAGCAATTTCGGATTGTGGTTATTTAAAATATTTAAATTTGACTGATCAAGGCACTATCCGCACTATTTCCCCAACTGCCAAAAGGTAATTATCCTTCCCATTTAATTTCTGGAGTTCATCTAAGGATATCCCATTTTTCTTTGCAATAGAATACATTGTATCTCCTTTGTGAACTTCATAAAACTTAGGCTTACTCACTTTCAATTGCTGCCCCACCTTAATATTATTGGACCACAATCGGTTCCAGGATTTTAGTTCATTTAAAGTGATGCCATGTTTTCTGGAAATCGCAAAAAGTGTTTCCCCTTTCTCTACAGTGTGCAATTCTTCTCCTGAAACTGATTTTGTACGAGTTAATTGAGTTTTTTGCTCCACTTCTTTTTGAGGAATTGATGCTACACTTCCTTGGGGTGAAACCTCATTTTTGGTTTCAATGTTTTTGGGAAGTGTAGTAGAAGGCTTATTGTTTTTGGCTATAACCTCAGGACTTTCCTGAGGAACATTAATAGTTTCATCCCCTGTATGAAAAGTATAAACCCCATTTGGAGTGGCGGAATAATTCAACTCCTTTTTATTGGCATTAAAATAATCGAAATTTACTTTCAACGAAGCCCAAAATTGACTTAAATAGCTATCACCAGGATATAAATTTTGTAGTTTATCCAGATTTTTGCTGGTAAGCCCTGCAGGAAAAATTTGAATTGGAATTTTTTGCTGACCAGCAGCCTTTGCCTCTACAGCCATTACATAAATTTCCTTTATTCCTTCATCCGAAACAGGAATACTCCCATTGGCTTTACAACCACCCCACAAAAAAACTTCATCATTCTGGCTGCCTCTGTTTTTATCGGCCTGATTGGGGTAATTTATTCCTAAACCCAGAAAATGCTCATTTTCATGATCGAAAAGTTCTATATTGTAAAAACCCTCGGGAATTTGCTTGTCACCAAGTTTGGTTTTTGGACCAAATTCCCCGCTTTTTTCACAGATTTTATATTTCTTTAAAAGAGTGTAGGAGGTTGCATTAGGGGGCTTAATGTACAATTCGATAATTTCTTCAGCTTTAAAAACCCTCAGGAGCATATGATTGGCAAATGACTTGATCCCCTTTTTAAGAACCAGTTTTTTCATGTCATTTTCTTTATCAATATAAGCCGTTTTTACATTCTCGTATTGCAATTGTTTAAATTTAAAATCATCATCCAAAGTTGAAACCGCACTTAAGAGAAAAAACAGTAAAATAGCTGGGATAATGGTTTTAGGTTTGGTTAGCATATTGAAAAAAAATTTATACTTCAAAAAATTGAAACTTAAGAAGCCCAACCTTCTCTATCCAGGCTTCTAAACTGAATGGCTTCTGCCAAATGTTCCATTTTAATATTTTCGCTTCCTGCAAGGTCTGCAATTGTCCTTCCCACTTTTAAAATTCTATCATAAGCTCTGGCAGAGAGGCCGAGTTTTTCCATGGCTGTTTTTAATAGGACTTTACCCTGCTGATCAATTTTGCAAATCTCTTTCACCAACTGAGAAGACATCATGGCGTTGCAGTGAACCTGCTCAAAATTATTGAACCTTTCAGATTGTAATGTTCGTGCCTTAATCACATCGTTCCGTATTTCTTCACTTGTTTGATTTTTTCGTTCCGATGTCATTTCATCAAAGGAAACAGGGGTTACTTCTACATGCAAATCAATCCGATCTAATAGTGGCCCACTGATTTTATTTAAATAGCGCTGAACGCCTCCAGGAGGGCAAACACACTCTTTTTCCGGGTGATTGTAAAAACCACACGGACAAGGGTTCATGCTGGCAATTAACATAAAGTTTGCAGGGAAATCAACCGAAACTTTTGCTCTTGAAATAGTTACCCTTCTTTCTTCCAAGGGCTGCCTCATCACCTCAAGCACTGTTCTTTTAAATTCGGGAAGTTCATCCAAAAACAAGACCCCGTTATGAGAAAGTGAAATTTCTCCAGGTTGGGGATTACCACCTCCTCCCACCAAAGCCACATCGCTTATAGTATGATGCGGAGATCTGAATGGCCTTCTGGCAATAAGATTGGCATTTTCCCCTAATTTTCCAGCTACGGAATGAATTTTGGTCGTTTCCAGCGCTTCCTGTAGGCTTAATGGGGGCAAAATTGAAGGAAGTCTTTTTGCCAACATGGTTTTTCCCGCTCCAGGAGGCCCGATCATGATAACATTATGTCCGCCTGCCGCAGCCACCATTAACGCCCTTTTAATGTTTTCCTGTCCCTGGACACTTGAAAAATCAGCATCGTACTCGTTCTGAGTTTCAAAAAATATATCTCTCGTGTCTACCTGAAGGGGGGATATCTTCTTATTTCCTTCAAAAAAGTCAATAGCCTCTTTAATATTGTCCACCCCAATTACATCAAGGTTATTTACAATAGCAGCCTCTGAAGCATTTTTTTTGGGAAGTACAAATCCTTTAAATTTTTGTTTTCTGGCTTCTATTGCTATTGGCAAGACGCCTTTAATTGGCCGTAATTCCCCATTGAGAGAAAGTTCTCCCAAAATTACATATTTTTCAAGTAAATCTGTATGTATTTGGTTGGAGGAGGCAAGTATACCTAAGGCAATTGGTAAATCGTAAGCAGATCCTTCTTTTCTGACATCGGCAGGAGCCATATTTACCACCACTTTTTGCCTGGGCATATGGTATCCTAAATGCTTTATAGCAGATTCAATACGCTGCTGACTTTCTTTTACAGCATTATCCGGAAGCCCCACCATGTAAAAACTTGTCCCATTTATTACATTTACTTCCACAGTCACCAAAGAAGCATCCACTCCGGAAACTGAACATCCAAAAGTCTTTGCAATCATTCTTCTTTCACTTTTAATCTATAATCTTTAGTAAATACCCTTATTCTCCGATTTTTATTATTGTAATATAGGTTTTTATCTTTATTTTTTGAAAAATAACCATAAATGAAACACTTATTATTTTACCCTAAAAACCTGAAATTATAAAAATGTACACGATTATAAATATTATTTTTTCTACAAAACAAAGACTTTGTGGAGGCTTTTTATAATATTGTATTCAGAAATGGAAAAATGATTTATTATGATTATCCAAATCCATTATTACCATAAGGACTAACAGCAAAGGCGTGGACATGGAAAAGAAAAAAATTGCTATCCTGGGCTCAACCGGATCAATCGGCACACAATCCCTGGAAGTAATTCAGGCAAATCGGGATAAATTTGAAGTTCTGGTATTAACCGCACAAAATAATGCTGATTTATTGATTCAGCAGGCTCAAAAATTCTCCCCTTCGAAAGTTGTTATCGGAAATGAAGCAAAATACCAATCTGTAAAAGAGGCCTTATCATCCAAAGGGATTGAAGTACTCTCTGGTGCCAAAGCTTTGGAGGAAGTAGTCTCAATGGATGATATCGATATTGTATTAACAGCCCTGGTAGGATATTCAGGACTTAAGCCCACAATTAAGGCTATTCAAGCAGGAAAAGATATTGCCCTGGCCAATAAAGAAACTCTGGTGGTTGCAGGGGAGCTAATTACTCAACTGGCTGCTGAGCAAAACATCAAAATCCTTCCTGTTGATTCAGAACATTCAGCCATTTTTCAGTGTTTGGTTGGGGAAGAAGGAAATCCTATTGAAAAGATTATTCTCACTGCTTCTGGCGGGCCATTTCGAGGCAAAACTGTAGATCAATTATTGAAGGTTACTAAGGCGGATGCTTTAAAACATCCAAATTGGGAGATGGGCGCAAAAATAACTATTGATTCCGCCAGTTTAATGAATAAGGGACTTGAAGTAATTGAAGCCAAATGGCTTTTCAACTTATCAGGTTCGCAAGTGGATGTTATTGTTCATCCTCAATCAATTATTCATTCGATGGTGCAGTTTGAGGATGGAAGTATAAAAGCCCAAATGGGTTTACCTGATATGAAACTTCCTATTCAATATGCACTTGGATTTCCAAAGCGTTTGAAATCCGACTTCGAAAGGTTTAATTTTACTGACTACTCACAATTAACTTTTGAGAAGCCAGATTCTAAAACCTTTAAGAACCTTGCTTTGGCATTTGATGTTTTGGAGAAAGCTGGAAATATGCCATGTGCATTAAATGCAGCAAATGAGATTGCAGTGGAAAGATTTTTGAGAGAGGAAATTAATTTCCTTGACATTGCCAGGCTAAACGAAGCCTGTATTTCAAAAGTGGATTTTGTGAAAAATCCCTCCCTTGAAGATTATATTGCCACTGACAAATTGGCAAGAGAACTGGCAAAACAATCTGTATAAATCAATTTTTACAGAAAAGCGCATTTTTTGTTGTCAGAACCAAATGGGCTTGAGTGTAGTTTCTCAAGACAAAAGAACACTGACAATTATTTTTTTATTTAAAACATTTTTTCTTTGAGCAATATACCATTTGGAAAACCAGCTTGCTCTTCAGAAATAATTTTGAAAAATTCAATTACTTTATGGAAGGATTAATAATGGCAGCTCAATTACTATTAGGGTTGTCTATTTTGGTTGGATTGCATGAGTTAGGGCACTTGGTTGCAGCAAAAGTTTTTGGGATGCGGGTAGAAAAATATTCCATTGGGTTTCCCCCCAAAATATTTGGGGTAAAAGTTGGCGAAACCGAATATTCTATCGGAGCACTTCCATTAGGTGGCTTTGTGAAAATATCGGGAATGATAGATGAATCCCTTGATACTCACCAACTGGCTACTGAACCTAAACCCTGGGAATTCCGATCGAAACCAGCATGGCAAAGATTGATTGTAATGCTTGGAGGTATTATCATCAATGTAATTACCGGAATTATCATTTTTATAGGTCTTCAGTATTTTCTTGGTGACCGGTACTTTTCTGTGGATGAAGTTAACAAACACGGTATATATGTAACCGAACTGGGAGAAGAAATTGGTCTTCAGGATGGGGATAAAATCATTAAACTTAATGGAAAGGAGTTCGAAAACTTTAATGATGCCAGAAACCCTAATTTTCTATTGGAAACAGGAAGTTTCTATACTGTTTTAAGGAATGGCAAAGAGGTTGATATTCCAATTCCAGCAGATTTTATTGGTCGGCTTAGCGATAAAAATGTCAATAAAAACTTTATGGATATTCGTATTCCATTTAAAGTTGAAAAACTTCAGCAGGGAAGTAATGCAGAGAAGGGAGGATTAAAAGCTGATGATGTTATTGTGGCAGTAAATGACCAGCCTATTAATTATTTGCATGAATTTCGGGCCGTTCTTCAAAGTAATAAAAACAAAGAAGTAGCTGTGAAGGTAAAAAGAGATGAGGGGGAAAAGCTATTGAATATTCAGGTGGATAAAAAAGGTGAGGTTGGTTTTTTTATTAAATATTTATTAGAGCCATCCATTAAAAACTATTCTCTTTCCGAGTCGGTAAAATTGGGAACTGTAGAGGCTTTTGCAGTGATTACGGTGCAGCTAAAAGCTTTCAACAAAATATTTCAGGGTGATGTTTCGGCTTCTGATTCATTAAGCGGACCAATAGGAATTGCTCAGATTTTTGGAGGAACCTGGGATTGGGTAAAATTCTGGACCATTACCGGAATGCTTTCCATGGTATTAGCCTTTATGAACTTATTGCCAATTCCAGCGCTTGACGGTGGACATGTTGTGTTCTTATCTTATGAAATAGTTTCCGGAAGACCTCCTTCAGATAAGTTTTTAGAGGCCTCTCAAAAAATAGGGATGGTACTTCTACTTTGCCTGATGGTTTTCGCCTTTGGAAATGATATTTATAAATTATTCTAATCAGTTTGATTTTGAGTTAAAAAGAAAAAAAAAGCCTTCAGAACTAACTTCTGAAGGCTTTTTCTTTACAGGCAATCTACATCTACCACTATGGGAAATTGTTTGAACCGTTTGGTATCTCTTACAGATTCAATGGCTTCTTTAATGATTTCCTTTTGTTTTTTCAGATTACCTCCTCCCCTTCTCATTTTGATCAGAATATCCTTCAGGTAAAAGTTTCTGATTTTATCAATTATCGGGTTTTCCGGGCCTAATACCATTTTAGTTCCAAAACTGTTTTTCAGTTTTATGGCTAATTTTTCAGCGATCTGGTCTCTGGCTTCCCTGTTTTCATGTTTTACTGTAATTCTGATCAAGCGGGTAAAAGGAGGGTATAAATGGTTTTGTCGCTCTTTTATTTCACCTGAGAAAAAACCTTCGTAATCATGTGAAGCTATTTTGTTTAGTAAAGGCTGTTTTGGATTTCCTGTTTGAATTAGAACTAATCCTTTGGAAGCTCTTCTTCCTGCCCTTCCACTTACCTGAGTGATCAATTGAAAAGTTTTTTCATGAGACCTAAAATCGGGGAAATGAATTAAACGATCAATATCGAAAATTCCTACCAAATCCACATGATCAAAATCAAGCCCCTTACTTACCATTTGAGTTCCCACTAAAACATCAATCTGTTTGTTGGCAAAATCATTCAAAATTTTTTGGTAACTGTATTTTTTCCTGGTAGTTTCCAAATCCATTCTCCCCACATTTATATTGGGCAACATGGCCTTCAACTCATCCTCAATTTTCTCTGTACCAATACCAACTGTAACTATTTTGGTAGACCCACATGAAACACATGACCTGGGAAGAGCCTCTTTATAACCGCAATAGTGGCAAACCATGGTGTTTCTATACATATGGTAAGTGAGGCTTACCGAGCAACTATCACATTTGGGAATCCATCCACAATCTTCACACATTAAGTAAGGAGCATATCCACGCCTGTTCTGAAATAAAATGGTTTGTTTTTCATTTTCAATATTTTTCTCAATTTCCTCAACCAAAACAGAAGAAAACTCTCCTTTCATTTTTTTCTGTTTTTTCTCTTTTAAGGTATTAACCAGTTGTATTTCAGGTAATGCCACACCTCCAAATCTTTCCTGAAGACGCACAAGCCCATAATTCCCCCTTTTTGCTAAAAAATAACTTTCTACAGAAGGAGTAGCCGAGCCAAGCAAAACTTTGGCATGATGGAAGCGTCCTAGGATCATAGCCGAATCCCTGGCATTATATCTTGGTGCCGGGTCATATTGTTTATAAGAAGAATCGTGTTCTTCGTCTACAATTATTAAACTCAGATTGGAAAAGGGGAGGAAAATAGACGAGCGTACACCAACTACAAATGAAAAAGTCCCCTCAGCTACTCCCCTCCATACTTCTACTCTTTCATTGTCCGAAAAACGGGAATGGTATACCCCCACTTTTCCACCAAATATTTTTTTTAACCGGATTACCATTTGGGTGGTTAATACAATTTCGGGTAAGAGTAATAAAACCTGAGAACCACTTTCAATGGCATCTTTTATTAAACTGACATATATTTCAGTTTTTCCACTGCCTGTTATTCCGAATAGTAAACTAATTTCTTTGTCATTAAATCCTTCCAGAATTTCTTCTCTTGCCTTTTTTTGGCGATCACTTAATTCTACCTGATACTTCATTTCAGAGCTATCCGAAGTTTCCAGGTCCTCAAACCGGGAAACTATCTCATCAAACTCCTCCATGATTTGATTTTTCACCAGGGTTTTCAAAGATGACGGAGAGACCTGATTATGCTCATCATTTAAGAAAATTGATTTTTGAATTCCCTTTTCATTTAGCAAGGGGTTGGAATAGATAGGAACCTGGGAAAGATATTTTAGTAAAACCTGCTCTTGTTTGGAATTGGATTTTAAAGCATTGAATACTTTTTCAAGGCTCTCTTCATTTAAGGCTAACTCCGGATTAAGCCTTATTTTCTTTACAACTTTTGGCTTATATTTTTCTTTTACTTCTTCAAAAATCAGAATAGCTCTTTTGGCTATCAGGTATTTGATAATCTGATAAATATTTTTTGAATCCAGGATTTCAGAGGCCTGATCATAGGGTAAAGATTCATTTTCCCGGAGTACCTGAATTAGCTTGGTTTCCTGTTCTGTAAATGTGGTGGAAGCGTTTTCAAAATCAAATTCAGGGTTAATTTGAATTCTGGATTGACTGGATAATTTTAATCCTGAGGGAATGGCCACATTCATTACTTCCCCAACGGTACACATATAATATTCTGCAATCCATTCCCAAAATTGAATTTGCAAAGAATTTACAACAGGGTTTTCATCCAGATTTTCCAGAATATATTTGGCCTCATAATTTTGAGGAGGGTTTTCATGAATTTTTACCACAATTCCCGTAAGTACCCGCCTTCTGCCAAACTGCACAATTACCCTGCCTCCTTCTATAACATTTTCGTTCAGATCGAAAGGAACCCGGTAGGTAAAGTATTGAGCAAGAGGAACAGGAAGGAGAATATCTGCAAATAAAGTTTTTCTTTCAGTATGAGGATGGTCCATCAAAAAATATATAAGACTTTATATCTAAATCATAAAGCAAAGTTATTCACTTTCCAATAAAGGGATTGCACTATCAAGAAAATCCTGCATATATGGATGCAATGCATTTCTAAAAGCTTCAGTATAAGCTTCCTTCTTTAAAATCACGGGTTGTGAGTGCAAATCATCCAATTTCAACTCCCCTTTAGCTTTTGCAAAATACAATACATTCACGGTATCAGTTCCATTTCCATGACCAAAAGGATCTGTGTGGAAAAATGTTCTGGCAAACCCAAGTTCCTTAACATCAAATATATCAAGGTTACATTCTTCCTTCACTTTTTTGATAGCCGATTTCTCAGCAGGCAATCCTCTTTCTACTCTCCCTCCCAATGACCATAAAATTCCCTTTGCCGGAAAATTGTCTCTTACAATCAAAAGTATTCCACCATTGTATTCCACAAGGATATCATGGCAAAACTGGACTAAAGACTGGTGGGCTTTTTCATAAGTTTCCAAAGGTAGTTTATCAGCCCTTAAATTATTAAGATTAACTTCCTGATTTGTTTCAATTTTATATTCTTTCATATCTTTTTTGTAAAAATAAAAGGCTGCCTTTATTGGACAGCCTGCTTTTAATTAAAATACAATTTTAGATATGCCCTAAATTTTTATTAGGTAAAAGGTTTTGTCAGATACTTACAAATTGCCAATAGTAGCAGTATTTTTTTAATGTTGATAAACTACATCTCAGTTTCAATCAGTTGAGGCAAATTATAAGAAAGTGTTTTCTGTCCAACCTCTTACCAATTATTTTAAATATCTAAAATCGTGATTTTTTTTCAATTGTTTGAGAAAGTGATAAATCAAGTCCCCTACATCTTTCACATCGCTTTTGTCCACCATTTCCACTGTAGTATGCATGTATTTTAGCGGCAAAGAAATGAGTGCTGAAGCTACTCCCATCCCCGAATATGCAAAAGCATCTGTATCTGTTCCTGTTGCTCTTGAGGCTGCTGCTCTTTGAATATTGATTTTATTTTTTTCAGCAACTTTAATTAACATGTCCAAAAGATTATTCTGAACAGCTGGTCCGTAAGTTAGCACAGGTCCACCACCAGATTTTTGATCTCCTTGTTGTTTTTTATCATACATTGGAGCTGTAGTATCATGGCAAACATCTATTATGATAGCAGCATCTGGTTTTATACGTTCCGCAATCATTTCCGCACCTCTGAGCCCAATTTCTTCTTGAACAGCATTCACAATGTAGAGTCCAAAAGGTAATTTATCCTTATTTTCCTTTAATTTTCTTGCAACTTCCGAAAGAATAAACCCGCCAATTCTATTATCCAGAGCCCTTCCAACAAGATACTTTTTATTCAATTCAATCAAATCGTCCTCAAAAGTAACTACGCATCCCACGTGGACTCCCAGGTTTTCAACTTCTTCCTTATTCGAACAACCCAAATCAATAAAAATATTTTTTAAAGAGGGTGATTCTTCTTTGGCTAAGTCTCTGACATGGATAGCAGGCCAGCCAAAAATGCCTTTCACAACTCCCTTTTTAGTATGGATATTTACTCTTTTTGAAGGTGCAATTTGATGATCAGAACCACCATTTCTCCTCACATAAATATACCCTTCCGGTGAAATATAATTTACAAACCAGGAGATTTCGTCCGCATGAGCTTCAATGACAACCTTGTACTTTGCTTCAGGATTAATAACTCCCACAACTGTTCCATATGTATCTGTGAAATATTCATCAATATATGGTTGTAAATAATCCAGCCAAATCTTTTGTCCTGCAGATTCAAATCCTGTTGGCGAAGCATTATTCAAATATTTAAATAAGAACTTTTTACTCTCTTTTTTCATAATCTCTATTTCATTATCCTTTTCTCAAATTTAATTATTCTTTTTAATTGCCATTAAAAATGGTGAAGAAAACCACTTTATATTTGAAGTTGTCTAAAGTAAAGGATTTCTTGGTGAGAAATAAAAGGTTTTGCTTTAGACAGCTTCTTTAAGAATACTCAAATAGAAATAATTTATATGGAAGGGTAATTATTTTTTCTTACAAAAAAAGTTTTGAAGTAATCCAGTCTGCCTGAAGTTTTCCTTTATCTGTAAGAACAATATGATTATCTAGTAAACTTACCAAATTAAATTTAACAAAATCCTCTAATTCTTTTTGCTTTAACGTTAGCAAATCAATATTATACCGGGATTTTATAAAATCTAAATTACTTCCCCAAATCGTTCGTAATGTAGTAAGAATGAATTCATTAACCTTTTCATTTTGAGAAAGGTATTCTATTTCTGCGGGAATAATCCCCTTCATTATAGATTTAATATACTTTGAATTATTTCTGATATTAAATTGTCTAATCTCTCCATTAAAAGAATGGGCACCCGGCCCGATACCTAAATATGAAGTTTGGTTCCAATAGTTTGAATTATGTTTTGAATATTTTTTATCTCTGGCAAAATTGGAAATTTCGTACTGCTCATATCCATTTCTCCTCAGATAATCAACAACTATTTCAAACTGTTCTGCTTCGAAATCTTCATTTGGAGAATTAATTTTCCCTTTTTTAAGCCAATTTCCGAAAACTGTTCTTTCTTCTATAGTTAAACAATATGCTGAAATATGGGGAACTTCTAAGCTAATGGCCTTTTTTAAATCAGTTTCTAAAACATTGTGGGAATTATTCGGAATACCATAAATTAGATCAATGGTTATATTCTCAAAGCCCTGATCTTGGGCTTTTTTTATAGCGTTTTCAGCCTCAATAGAAGAATGGGCGCGATTTAAAAACTTCAGTAATTCATTGTCAAATGTCTGCACCCCAATACTTAGCCTGTTCACACCCAGATTTTGAAGGTCTTTCAATTTTTGGGATGACAAATCATCAGGGTTACATTCAAGTGTAATTTCAGCATTCTCCACTATATTGAAGTTCTTCCAAATAGCATTAAAAATTATTGATAATTCCTCAAGACTTAAAAGTGATGGAGTACCTCCTCCAAAATAAACAGTTTCAATATCAGAATTAATAAAGGCCTTTTGGATTTTTAATTCTTCTGAAATCGCATCTACTAGTTCATTTTTAGTGGAAAAATTTGTACTGAAGTGAAAATCACAATAATGGCATGCCTTTTTACAATAGGGAATATGTAGATAAATTCCAGCCATTTTATATCCAGCCTGTGAATGGCCATTAAATTAAAAAAATAAAAGAATAGAAGAGATCAAAGTTACAATTATTACAAAAATCCGATAAGCAGATTCGGGAATAATTTTTACCACTTTTATTCCAATAAACACACCTAAAAGAATTGAGGGTAATATCTGTAAATCAAATAAAAAAGACTCCACCGTAATAGTACCCCAGAAAAAAATATGTAAGGGAATTTTAAATAAATTTAGCAACAAAAAAAACCAGGCTTTTGTACCAATAAAAGAGTTTTTCAACATCCCTTTCGACAAAAAATATACGGACATAATAGGTCCTGCCGCATTTCCCACCATTGTTGTAAATCCTCCTGAGGTGCCAAATACTGGGGAAATAATCTTGTTGTTTTTAAAAAAATCACCAGATTTTATTAATTGGTTAAAAATCAACAGTAGAATGGACACTATCACACCGATTGCAATGATTCTCTTGAAAAGAATATCCGGAATAGAGTTTCCAATATAAATTCCTATGAATAAACCTGCTAATACCCAGGGTAATAGTTTATATAAGTGCTGAATATTTGCATGCCTTCTATAATGAGCAACAGCATAAATATCTGCAAAAACCAAAAGAGGAAGCAATACTCCGGTAGATGCTTTTCCTCCAAAAGTTAAAGCAAATATAGGAATAGCAACCATTCCTGCCCCGGATAAGCCACTTTTTGACATGCCTATTAATATTCCCGAAAGCATTATCAAAAAAATCTGGAAATTACTTAAATCAAAAAGGGAATATTCCATTATTATTTATTTCAGAGATTCTAAAATATCAATCTCTTCCAAAAAACCTAATCCATATAAAAAGGAAGAGCCTCACTAATATTCTTAGTGAGGCTCAAAAATGATAAGACTGGCGATTACCTACTCTCCCACATATTACTGCAGTACCATTGGCGTGACAGGGCTTAACTTCTCTGTTCGGAATGGGAAGAGGTGTTCACCTGCACTATTGTCACCATTAAGTCTTTAATATTATAAATATTATATTTTTTAGTTAATTAACATGTTGTGATTAGTAAAACACTGCCAACACATGGTTGTTTTAAGAAAGTAATTGGGCAATTAGTACTGCTCAGCTTTGCCATCTCTGACTTTACACTTGCAGCCTATCAACGTTATCATCTCTAACGACCCTTATATAGAAGCCTCATCTTAAGGTGGGTTTCGCACTTAGATGCTTTCAGTGCTTATCCCTTCCGAACATAGCTACCCTGCGGTGCAGCTGACGCCAC
>NZ_KB903455.1 GCF_000379765.1 Flexithrix dorotheae DSM 6795 | reverse complement strand
ATATCACTGGATCAGATGTTGGATTCGGATGAACATTATATTCCCGGATAGCCAGATGTGTACAGCCTGAATCTGTCGTCACACGCAATGCTGCTGTGTAATTCCCAACCGTAGTAAATGTTCGAGTGATCGTTGCATCACTTATCAAGGTATCCGCTGTAAATACCCCACCTGAATAATCGTAATCCCACTCATAACTCACGATATTCCCTACTGACCCACTCCCATCCAAGGTAAACACTGAATCAGAACACTGACTCAATATCACTGGATCAGATGTTGGATTCGGATGAACTGTAACCACATACTGAGCAGTGTCTATACAACCATCTGGGGTTTCCATTTGTAGAGTTACGGTATAATCTCCTGGTAAGGCATAAATATAACTTGGGCTGGTCAATGCATTACCCTGAACATTAAATCCTCCAACACCATCAAAATCCCAGGAAAAAACGGTATTAGCCACATCTATTGGATGAGAAGGATCTGAGTATCCTACAAAATTAAAAGTAGACCCTGCACAATCGTT
This sequence comes from Flexithrix dorotheae DSM 6795, assembly GCF_000379765.1. Taxonomy (GTDB): domain Bacteria; phylum Bacteroidota; class Bacteroidia; order Cytophagales; family Flammeovirgaceae; genus Flexithrix; species Flexithrix dorotheae. Next base: position 66,608 of record NZ_KB903455.1, on the reverse strand, counting down.
ATCAACTTCAATTATTGCAAGTGGATTAGTAAACACTTCATAATCGAAGGTGTCTAAATTGGTGCACCCTGAATTAGTCGTTACTTTTAAAGCCGCTGTATAATTACCCGTATTTTGGAATATTCTTGTAATGATAGGAATTGTTACGGAAGTATCTGCGGAGAAAGTTCCGTTGTAATCCCAATCCCACTCGTAAGTAGCAATTGTACTTGGTGCTATTACGCTCGAAGAACTTGCATCCAAAGTAAATACTGAATCGGCACATAGACTTGTAATAGCTATTTCTGCATCAGGAATTGGATGAACCACGATATTTTTCACGAATAGATCCGAACAACCAGAATCCGAAGTAATCAATAATGCAGCCTGGTAATTTCCTGGTATTCCATATGCTCTACTTACCTCGGGAGTGGCAAAAACTGAATCTGCACTAAATGTACCTGAATAGTCAAAGTCCCACTCATAAGTAGAAATTGTTCCTGAATATGGAGCGAAATCAAATGTTCCTTCAAAATCAAATAAAACTTCTGCACACTCATTATCCACTGTAATTCCCCCTACTGGATTCGGGTGTATGGTCACCTGATCTAAGTATTCAGTGATACACCCCTGGTCAGTTGTCAATCTTAAATAGATCGGATAGGTTCCTGGAGTAGCATTACTATAGTTAACAGTAGAATCTCCGGTGAGTCCTGTTTTTTCAAAAGAGCCATCATTACCAAAATCCCACTCAAATTTCGCAACCCTTCCAGTCATAATTGAATAAATCGCTGCGACATTAATAGTAGAATCTGCACAATCGGAGGGTGCGTCAATGGACACGTCAAATGCATTCGGATGAATGGTGATAGTTTTGGTCGCTATTCGCTCACAATTATTGATTGTTATCACTTTATAATTAATATCATAGTCTCCTGGACCAGGGAAAATTTTGGATGTATTACCACCGGTTACCTCAAAAACACCGTCATTGTCCAAATCCCAGTGGTGAGAGGCTATTGTACCTCCTCCACCAATGGAAGAGTTCTGAGTAAAGTCCATTGTATTACCATCACAAACATTTGTAAGTGTATAATTAAAATCAGCTGTTGGATAAGGGTCAATAATCACTGATTTAATCACTTCATTGGCGCAGCCTTCAGCAGTTACAACTCTCAATCTTACATCAAATGTCCCGGTTGAAGGGAATACATAAGAAGTAGTTGGTGAACTAAATGTGGAATCAAATGTTCCGTCATTGTCATAATCCCAATCATATTGGGCAATACTGTAAGCAGGAGTTCCTCCATGTGATGCAGATGCATCAAATTGAGTAGGCTGGCCTTCACAAGGCTGAGTATAACTAAAATCAGCAACAGGTACTTGAATCTTTTTTAGGTATACATCCTGCGAATAGGAATAGAAACAACCATCATCCGTTTCAATGGTCAGTTCAAATGGCACATTGATTTTAGCCGAATCAGTTTCATCTATTAAAGTACTAATATCTACACCATAAAGTGAGGGGTCAGCTATGTAATAACTCACATTTTTCCCTGTCTGAATGTTTCCATCGAAATCCCATGTATAACTATTTACATTGAGTGTATCCGGTATATCAAATCCTTCATACAAAAGTACTGTATGTCCATCACAGGCATTCAAGTATTGAAAGCCCGGAGTGATGTCAGGGATGGAAACTGTTTTCGTGCTGATGGAAGTACAGTTCGTATTAGAAGTAATTCTTAAAGCTACAGTATATTCCCCAGGAGTGGCGTATTTATAGACAGCAGATTCAGCGGCTCCTTGATTACCAGAAGCATCAGCATTAAAGGTTGAACCGTCATAATCGAAATCCCACTCATACAGAGAAATAGATTGACCTAAGGCAGCGGTAGCAATAGTAGCAGCACTGGCATCGAAGGTAATATTCTGATCCAGACAGGTTTTGGTGTAATTGAATTCTGCTGTAGGAAAAGGATTCACCCTAACATTAATATTTGTAAAATCGAAACAACCGTAATTACTTCTCACCCTCAATCGAACTACATAATTTCCTGTATCCAAATAGGTATGGGTTGCTGTTTTGGTATTTCCACCAGCCGAATAATCATTGGTAAAATTAGACCCGTCATAATCGAAATCCCATCTGTGTTGGTTTATTCTTGGATTTGGTCCGGTTATTCCTCCTGCAATACTTGAAGCACTTGCATCCAATGTTAAAGAAGAACCAAGGCAAACTTCTACTACAGTTGTAGCAGACAAATCAGCCACAGGAGTTGGACTAACTTTTACGGTTTGGGTTAATTCTTCAACACAATTGTGATTTGTAGTCAGTCTTAACCTTGCTGTATAAGTACCTACTCCGGGATATACGTGCGTTGGCCTGTCTAAAGCCGCCCCAGATTGATCAAAAGTACCATCATTATCAAAATCCCATTCATAATTAGTGATTACACTTGCACTGATGTTGGCTACAGTAGAAGCTCTGGCATCGAACTCAATTGTACCTTCATCACACTCATCATCATAATCAAAATCAGGTTCTGGAAGTGGGTATATTTCAATTGGCACTGTTCCTACAATTAAGCTATCACAATTATTACTGGAAACAGCTCTCATTGCCACATCGTAAACCCCTGCGGCTGTAAAAGTATGCGTAGTATTTAAACTGGCTGCAGGATTATTGGCAAAAGCATCTACATTAAAATTAGTCCCATCGTAATCGAAATCGTATTCAATTCTGGTTACAGTGTTTCCTCCCGGAGCAGTAGCCAGGTTTTCAAAACTTACTGCAACTCCTCCCGGAACAAAACATACATTGTTTCCAGAAATGTCAAAGTCAGGAATTGGATTTTCATTGAATGTAACGGTAAAATTATCCGACTGATCACAAACTACATCTCCTCCATCATCAATCCAGATTCTTACGGTATAAGTATCTGTTCCGGCTACATTGTTCACTGTAATTTGGGAAACATCAGTAGCAAAAGGAGTTCCTGACCCATTCAAAAACCACTCATAATGCAGGGTGCCCATGGGAATGTTATGAGAACTATTAAAAGCTGAAATGGTCTGCGATCCATCATTTACACAATATACCTGATCGGAAACGGCTACTGTAGGACAGGGATATACTCTTACACTTAAAACAGGATCAGGCCCTGATTCACACCCATATATATCTTTTAAAAGCATACTTGGCACATACAATCCCGGGTTGGTATAAGTATGCGTTTCAGTTGAATCTAATGCAAATCCTGTAACAACTCCATCACCAAAGTTCCATGAATATTCATTAGCCACAGAATCGGATGTTCCATTGAAATGAAGCGTGAATGGTTCGTAACCTCTTCTGTCATCCACACCAATATCATCCTGGGTTGTAAAACTTCCGGTAGGCCCTTTTACTTTTACTACATCATAAACAGTCACCATATCGGTACAACCAAAATTATCAACCACAGTATAAGTTACATCATAATCACCTGGTTTTTCATAGATATGAACAGGGTCATCAAAAACTGAGGTGGTCCCATCACCAAAATCCCAAAGCCTTGAAACAATTGTAACAGAAGGTGCCGCATAAGTTGAGGTATCCGTAAATTGCACAGCCGCTGGAGGACAAGAATAATCTGTAGGAGCCGCCATGAATCCTGCCTGTAGTGGAGGTCCAAGATTCACATCAATATTTTTGGTTAAGGTATCCCGACAGCCATAAACATCTATTATTTCCAAAGAAATATCATGATTTCCATCAGGAAAAACTGCTGAAACATTTTTCCCACTTCCAAGAGTAACTGCCGGGGCAGTGGTAAACCAATTAAAAGTTAAAGGCCCTATTCCGGTACTATCCACTTCAATAGCTTCCAGTTCAATAGTGATATCTGTACAACTTCTTACAGAATCGATGGTAAATTCAGGATTTGGACTTGTGGGATAAATGGCCACATACCTCGTACTGGTACATCCTGCCAAAGTAGCTATAGTTAAAGACACATGGAATGAATCAGTTTGGGGAATTAAAACTGAATCGAAAACATGATTAAAATTAGCAGCGTTGCTGATAGTATCTCCATTGATAGCCCAGGCTCTATAGACGATTGCGTCATTGGAGATGGTCTGATCTTCAAAATCTACTGACAAAGGAGCACATCCTGCAGTTTGATTTACACCAATAATTACCTGTGGGTCTTTAATGGAAATCCAGTCTACAAGCGTAGTATCAAGCATACATCCACCATAATCAATTTCTAACTGAACAGTATAATCTCCTGGCTGGTCGAAAAAAACAGTAGGATTTCTTACATTTTCGGTGAAGTTTATAGTACCATTGTCAAATGTCCAAAGATAACTGTTCGCACCGGCAATTGGCGTACTGAAATCTATGGTATTATCTACACAAATTGATGTATCAGAAGCTGCTGGTTCCATAAATGGAATAGCAGGAGGCATTGTTACCGTCTCTGTATAAGTATCCACACAACCTGTACTATTATTTCTCACCCATTGAAATATATCTACATTTGTACCTGGAGTAAAATTTAAAACAGGATTAGGATCGGTTGTATAAGTGTCAGTACCTAAGTGGTCTGTAAATCTGTAATATAAAGAATCTGCTCCATCAGAATTATCGGTAACAGTTAATTCATAAGGACTACATCCATCAGTATTTTGAAAAAAGTGAGCTCGGGGCGCCCTGATTTCAATTGTTCTTGTTTCTGGTCCATTAAGACATCCATTGGAATAATACCACATGCTAACAGTGTAAACTGCTGGCACCAAATTATCATAAGTATGGTTTGCATTTCCATTAGTAATAGCATCAATTGATCCATCACTGGTAAAATCCCATCTGTATTCTACAGGGTAAGTATTATCAACCGAAGAATTATTCGTAAAGACTACATTAGTACCATTACAAATAATATTTTGGGAAGGAGTAAAATCTAAATTATTTGGTTCAGGACCTACAATTATATAAGCGGTTTGGGTAGTGGTTTCATCGCAGGTAGCATTGTAAGCCCTTAAGGTCACATCATAAATACCCCGGTTGTTTAAGGTAAATGATGGTTCAAAAGAAGTAGAGGTTGCGGAATATCCAAACTCATTTGAAATAGTCCATTCCCAGTTGGTAGCCGGTACAACAGAAGCATTTAAGGTGTTTGTAGTATTATCGAAAGTAGTTGTAAATCCTGTATTTTCACAACCCTCCAGCGCATTTGCGGTAAAACTTGGTGTAATAGGAATTGACCTGATTAAGATTACTGTATCTGCTATACATCCCTGAGCATTTTCCACCTGATACCGGACAAAATGATTCCCATGACTGTTAAAAGCAATATTTCCAGGAACTTCATTAGTGTTATCAAATGTGCCATTATTATCAAAATCCCACCTATGTGCGGTAGCATTAGGATTCCCTGATCCATCAAAAAACACATCAAAATTTTGCTCACAGTAATTATTTTCGTCTACTGTGGCAATGGCCTGAAGTTCTGGATTTACCGTGATATAAGTATTTTTTGTTACTGTTCCCTGACAAGTCATTAGCGAACTAGTGTCTGTCACTGTCATTGTCACATTGTAAGTAATAGGAGCAGCTGTGTTATTGATGTAATTAAAAGGTGGTGGATTGTGCCCGGTAGCATCCTCCAAACCGTCCCCATCAAAATCCCAGGAGACTTTTTGGAAACCAAACTGAATATTAGAATCATCTGTAAATGTAACTGCCATTGGGGAACAGCCGGAAGTAACATCTGCGGAAAAGTCCTGAATATAATCATAAAGCTGAACTGCCCCAACCATTAAAGTATCATCAAAACAACCACTTGGGTTATCAGTAACCCTCATTCTAATATCAAAAATAGTAGAAGCCCCAACTCTGTTAAAAGTATGGGAAGGATTTGCACCTACTGCATCGAAAACACCATCATTATCAAAATCCCATTCGTATGTAAATGGTCCAGTTGCTGTAGTAGTAATCGCTTCACTAAAATTCACATTTAAAGAAGGTCCACAGGCAATTTGTTCGGAAGGAGTAAAATTGGCTTCTAACTGGTCAATTACATCTATATAACCAGGAAAAGTAATGGCACTTTTACAACCATTGATGTCCTCCACAAAAAGTTTCACATCATGAGAACCCGGAGTTGTAAATGTATAAGTTGGATTATTTCCCAAACCAACACCTCCATTTCCAAACTGCCAAACAGTTTTAGTAGAATCTAATGGAGCATCTCCTGCTATGGTAGTATTGCTAAAAGTAACTGTAAGAGGAAGGCATCCACCTGTGCTGGAAGCTGTGAAGCTGGGCGTAGGCCCGGCAAATACATCAATAAACGCATTTTTGGTAATTGTTTCATCAGTACCATCATCATAATAAATGGTGAGACTTACATCATATTGACCATCCGTGATGTAAATTGTGGCTGGTTTTTCCAAAATGGAATTGGTTCCATTACCCAAATCCCAGGAATAACTGTCTACGGTTTTTCCACCATCAGGAAATGGTTCAAACAATACGGTTAATGGTCCACACCCGGAAGTAGAACTTCCTGCCTGGACATCAAAGTCTCCCTGTCCGACTGCCTGAAATCCCATCAAAAATAATGATGAGAAAATGATGGCCCTGAAATATAAATATACCTTATTTTCCACGGTCTGTTAGCTTAGTTATTAGATCTTAAATGCGTTTTCTCCAACTAACCGGAGTTTGGTCAGAGATTGCAAAATCCTTGTAAAAACTATTCCAAGACCTGGAATTAAAAGGGCTTAACCACCAAGTAAATTACATTGTAAAGAATCTTTGAAATTATACTACAGAAAATGTTAATATACTCCTATTTTTCATCTAAAAGCTTTGATTCTTATTTTTATAAGAATTATAATCAACTGTATTTCAATCGATTACAATACACCAAAAAATATTTGGCAATTTTCTGTTTCGGGTGGATAAAAAAAGACAGAAACATTATTTCTTAGGAACATTTATTCATTCTATTTCAAAAAATCACCTGGAGAAGTTCATTCTATTAACAGTCGATATTAAATGGATGTTAAGTATTCGAATATTTTCCCCAAAAAATAATGGCTTATTTTTACTAAAAAAAGCAGAATTAATCACTGTTATTTTGAGCAGGTAAAAGGTATCATTTTCCTTGCCTTATTTAGGAAAAAGCTTTTTAATATCCTGGATTTATAAAAAAACAGGGTGGCTAATTGCCAACCCTGTAGGTATTCTTTTATATCTCTAAAATAAAATTTCTATTTACCAGAAAATTCCTACCACAACAGCAGTAATTAATAACAAAATAATGGATAAGGTTCTGTAATTTTCGTACCAGGGTTTGCCTTTTAGTTCCCTGGTTTCTTCAGTAAAAATATCCTTTTTGTAAGTCATTTCGGCTATTTTTTCTGCTGGAGGAGGTGCAGTTACCAAACTTACCAATATGATGACCAATACACAGGCAAAGAATAATCCGGTAGCTATATGCAGAAAATGGATATAATAAGTTGCGGTTTCTTTGTTATATAAGGCCAGTTTTGGAAAAACTTCGTGTACCCCAGCTGCCAGAGTATCTCCATTTTGGATTAACAATATACCGGCAATAAAACCAAATATAAACCCGGCAAACGCACCAGTTCCATTTGCCCGTTTCCAGAATAAGCCTAAAAGAAAGGCTGCCACAACTGGTGGGGCAATATATGCCAACACGATCTGGAGATATTTAAAAAGAGAATCGAAATTTTTGATATTAGGCGCCCATGAAGCAGCCAGAATCACCAAAATTACCGTTGCTATCTGTCCGGCCCTTACCAATTGCTTGCTTGTCATTCCTGGTCTAAGCTTCGAAACAAAATCCATGGTAATTAAAGTAGAGGCCGAATTGAGTGTGGCGCTAATACTGGAAGACATGGCAGCCAAAAGACCCGCCAAAACCAGTCCTTTTATGGCTACAGGTAAAAGGTTAAACACCAATGCTGGATAGACCAAATCGGGATTATCCAAAGCAGGGAAAATGTGCTCTGGCATGGCAATAGCCATCGTTCCGGGAAGCACCATTATCAGGATAACCGGTAATTTTAACAAACCGCCAAATAAAGCCCCTTTCCTGCCCTGATCCAAATTTCTGGCACTAAGCACTCTCTGGACCATAAACTGATTATTGGCCCAAAAATAAAAACCTAAAATCGGCACTCCGGTAATTAATCCGGTCCAGGGTACTCCGGGGTCATCCATTGGCCGGATGAGGCTCAACATGTCTTCAGGGGAATTTTTCAAATCTCCAGCTGCAAATTTCGATTCCATGGCGGCCATTACATTTCCCCAGCCTCCTACGGCTTCAAAAGTCATGTAAGTGAGTATAATTGAACCAATAATTAATAAAATAGCCTGAATTACTTCGGTGTGCACCACAGAGGACAGCCCTCCAGGAATTGTATAGGCAGCTGCAGCCACAGCCAAAATGATGATAATTACCGATCCGGGAATAGTTGGAAATACCTGTTCAAAAATTAAAGATCCAATATATAAAGGTGCGGCTGTTTCTATAAGTACATTCCCAATGAGCGTTGTAAATGAAAAATAATATCTGGACCGGGAATCAAATCTTTTTTCCAGAAATTCTGGCATGGTATACACCTTGGATTTCAGGTAAAATGGGAGGAAAAACATGGAGAAAAACACCAGAATTACCACCGCAGACCACTCGTAGTTAAATACTGAAATTCCCGTACTATATGCATCCCCAGCCAGACCAATTAATGTAGTGCTGGAAATATTGGCCGCAAATAATGATATTCCTACAATCGGCCAGGTCATATTTCTGCCTGCCAAGAAATAATCTTCAGAATTGCTTTGTTTGGCATGTTTCAATCCATACCAGATCATTGCAATTATATAAATCAACATGATGGATATATCAATCCAGCCTAATGTAAATTGTTCCATATTTACTATTGTTTCGCTTATTAGTAAAGTAATAATTGTAGATGCAGGTGAAGATATAGGTTAATCCACAATTAGAAAAGGATAATTAGTGGCGGAGATCAAAAATTTATTCCGTAAACGATTACAATCTTTAAATTTTTAAGAATTTTCGGAAAATGGGACGAATTAAATTTTGTTTAATATTTTAAATACTTTTTTATCAAATACTCAAATATTCCGGTCATTCCTGATTTTTATCGCAATAGATTTACCAATTAATTAAATAAATCCTCACTTTTGTATCTCAATTTGGAAAAAGCGAAAAAGGGAAATGAGACAAATTCTGTTAAGAGAAGGTGCAAAAGAACTGACTTATGAAATCAGGGGAATTGTAAAAAAGGCGGAACAAATTAGCAAACTTGGTCAGCAGATTTATTGGGAAAACATTGGTGATCCGATCCAAAAGCACAACAAAATGCCTAATTGGATGAAAGACATCATTATTGATTTATTAAGGGATAATAATACCTATGGCTATTGCCATTCCAAAGGAGTGCTGGAAACCAGAGAATTTCTGGCTAATGAAACCAATCAACTGGGTGGAGCACAAATAACTGCTGACGATATTTTATTCTTCAATGGACTTGGTGATGCCATATCCAAATTGTATCAATTTATTATCCCTACCTCCAGGGTAATTGGGCCATCTCCAGCTTATTCTACCCATTCTTCAGCTGAAGCAGCCCATGCCAACCATCATCCAATCACTTATAAACTGGACCCGGATAATAACTGGTATCCTGATTTGGAAGATCTTTACCTGAAAGTAAAATACAATCCAAACATTGTCAGTATTTTGATTATCAATCCGGACAATCCCACCGGAATGGTTTATCCGAAAGAAATTTTAGAAAAGATAGTCGCTATAGCCAAAGAATTTGACCTTTTTCTGGTGAGTGATGAAATTTATACCAATATCACTTATAATGGCGCTGAATCTCATCCACTGGCTACTGTAATTGGCGATGTTCCTGGCATTGCCATGAAAGGAATTTCCAAAGAATTACCCTGGCCCGGAGCAAGATGCGGATGGATAGAATATTACAACAGAGACAAAGATTCGGAATTTGACAAGCTTTGTAATACGCTGGACGATGCCAAAATGATTGAGGTTTGTTCCACTAAATTACCTCAGTTGGCCATTCCGAGAATTTTTCCCGATCCACGGTACAAAACTTATAGGAAAGAACTGAATGAAACCATAGGAAAAAGAAGTAAAGTAATTGCCGATATTCTTGGGGAAATTCCTCAGCTCAAGTTCAACCACACCAACGGAGCTTTCTACAATACCATAATTTTTGAAGAGGGTGTACTGAAACCACATCAAAAACTGAAGATTGCAAATCCGGAGATAGCTGAACTGGTAGAATCCAAATGGATCACAAACGATATGGCACTTGACAAAAGATTTGTGTACTATTTATTAGCAGCAAAAGGGGTTTGTGTAGTGCCGATTTCCTCATTTTGCTCTGATCTTCAAGGCTTTAGAGTCACACTTCTGGAAGAAGATGAAGATTTATTACATGAGATTTTTACTAATATTAAAGATGCCCTGATTGAATATTTTGAGTCTTAAGCGCTTACTTTTTTGAAACGACTCTTCTTTTTTTATTCAATTTAAATTTGTTAGTATACTATAAAGTACCTGTCTATTTTTGTGAAATAATTATAAAATTGAGGAAATTGCTAGTTACTTAGTTAACTTTCTTTATTATTTCAACAGTTATAATAGTCAATTGAAAAAAGAAAAATTTTCTTTTCTATTTATCCTGATAAGTTATTCTTTTTTAGCCTTACCTGTATTGGCTCAGGAAGATAGCTTTAACCAGAGAGATGTGCTTGGTGCGGAAAGCCTGATTTCCCCAAAAGAGCAAAATATCCAGGAAGTCATATCTGCAAGCCGTTCCAGTAAATCCATTGAGGACCTTCCTCTAACAGTATTTGTAGTAACTGGTGAAGAAATTCATAAAAATGGGTACAATTCTCTGGTGGATGTTTTAAAAATGGTCCCCGGCATAAAAGTTTCACAACCCGGATCTGGTGAATTGGGAGATATGTTTTTGATGAGGGGACTAATCGGAAATCTATATACCAAAATTCTCGTCAATGGCATTCCCATTCAGCCGTCTACTTTAGGAGGAATTCCATTAAGTTATCAGTTGCCTGTGCGACAGGCGGAGAGAATCGAATTTATTTATGGGACCAGCGCAGCAGTTTATGGAGCCGATGCTGCAGTCGGGGTAATTAATATTATTACCAAACAGGCAGCCGATCAATCCTTTGCTCAGGCAGATGCAGAAATTGGACAGTTTGGATATAGTTACCTGAATTTTACTGCAGGAGGAAAACTGGGAAATGGTAAAAACATTGTCAATTACACCCTTTATGGGAGCATGTACGACAGAAAAGATTTGAATGTGAAATATAGGGACGGGGAAAATTACAATCCCCTCAGTTATTTTGTAGTCAATCCGGACGATTGGAATATTCCGGGATTATCTCCCCTTGATGTAGATGAGGAGTTTTTAAGAACCAACGGAATTGATCCACAGGAATTTATTAATAATAATTATTTCCCTTTTTATCAGGGAACTGTAAACGATGGCACTACCAATAACCTTCCCCAAAACAGTAGAATGTTTGGGTTAAATTTAAAATATAAAAACCTGACCGTTTACTTTGATGACATGTCCCGAAAAGATCATCCGTCACTGGGGAAATCTACATTTTATTATTCCTTTGCCAGACCAAATGCCTTTTATGGAGAAAATATTAAAAGGATTGCTTTAAATTATAACCAATCCTGGTCTACTAAATTCCTTACTGAAACCAACATTAGTTACCTCAGGCACCGCCTGAATAATAGCTCCACACTTTCAGTTAATTATTTTAGTGAAGGTTTGGGCAGTTCTTTTATCTATTCTGCCACCGATGATATTTTTCTTGAGCAGTTAATTACCTATTACCCAATTAATAACCTGGAAATTGTAGGAGGTTTGTCCTATCAGATTTCCAGTAATTTACCGCAAACCAATGAATTGAGTGAACCATTTAATATCAATAATTACCAACCATTCACCAACCACAGGCCCCCACCCCACCCTGTTTTTGGCAATTTTGGCATAAATCCCATAACATTTACCAACATTGCCCTTTTTGGGCAGGTTTATTACAATAAAGGTAAATTTAACATTACTGCAGGCTTAAGAGCAGATGAAAATTCAATCTATGGATTGAGTATTAATCCAAGAATTGCAGGGTTGTTTAAATTAAATGAAGAGATGGCCATTAGGGCTTCATTTGGCACAGCCTTTAAAGCACCAAGTACTTCCATTATTTACAATTCGCTGGCTGTAGTTTTTGATAGCATTGAAAATACGGTAGTTTATCCAATTACTCCAAATACCAATATTAAACCTGAAAGATTTTCAAGCTACGAGTTAGGTTACCGATATAAAATCTCTGAAAAAATTTCTTTTGATTTTTTACTTTATTCCAATCAGATAGAAGACCTGATTAAAGGCCATGTTACTAATGTAGATCCCGAAGAATATCCCAATGTCACTCCCGAAGATACAGAAACCAGGACTAATATTAACCATTCGGATGCAACTTCATTTTTATTCGGAATACAGGGTACACTAAGTGCAAATGAGTTAATTGAGTCCATTCATTTGGGTTTCGATTTGGCTATTACCAAAACAGAAGGTTTTGAAAACCTGGAAGGAAATGAAGGAAGAATTAATGATTTCAGAATGATGCCCGAATTCATCGGACAATTGCGGATTTCCTGTGAACCAGTTAACAAACTTTATTTCAATTTTGAAAATACATTAATGGGAAGCTGGTACAGAAGATATACCCCCAATCTGGAATCTTTCAATAATCCTTTTTTTGAAAATAAAGGGTTTTATACACTTGATCTATTTACCTCATATGAACTGAGTGAAAATTTAAAGACCTTTGTTAGAATAATAAATGTATTTGATGAAAAATATGGTGGAATTGGTCCAACTGGGCTGGATGTAGACATGATTTATAATCCACAATTGGGAAGAAATATTCAATTTGGTTTTAATTTTAAGATGGATTAGCAGAATGTACTCAGAAAATTGAGAATTATAGATTTTTCATATTGCAGGATATTTTCCACAATCAAGCTTGCCCGATTTTCATATCTGGTCCTGTTAATCCTTTATTTACCGTTTTCCACCTTTGCTCAAACCCCAAATAACTCACATCAGGATAGTCTACTTGTGATTAAATCCCTAAAAGCAGCACAAAATGCCATTGATGATGCACAACTGGATACTGCTCAAAGACTGGCCGAATATGCCTGGACCATAGCCAATAAATACGATTTTCAGCAGGAAAAAGTCAATAGTTTATTGATGCTTTCTCAAATTGGAAGGAAACAAAATGAATCGGGAAATGCCATAAAATTCTTACTTGACGCTTCCAATTATCTGGAAAAGGCTAATGATTCCTTAGGTGTTAGTGATATAAAATTTGAACTTGGTGAAATCTACTTTCATATTGAAGCTTATCAAAAAGCCTATGAATATTACCTGCAGTCTTTCGATTATCTACCATTTCAGCATAAAAAAAACGCTTACCTTGTAGCCTTGGAAAAAGCAGGAATTTGCGCAGAAAAATCGGAAAATAATGACGAAGCCATTACCATCTATTCCAAGTTACTTTACCATTATAAAACTACCGGAAATACAGATTGGGTGGAATCTGCTTTAAAAAATCTGATCAATGCTTTTAACAGAGGTAACCATTATAAAAATGCTCTGGATTATAATTACGAGCTCCTGGAAGTCTATTTCGCCAAAAAAGATTCTTCAGGATTAGCCAATACCTACAACAATCTTGGCTACAATTATTCCAGGCTTAATGAGCACCAAAATGCGCTTGGTGCATATCAGCTTGCGCTAAATCTGGATAAAAAAAGAAATGAAGAGAACAGACATCCGAATACACTGGTCAATATTGGAATTTCCTACCAAAATCTGGGTGATCAAAACAGAGCTGTGCTCAGTTTAAAAGAGGCTTATAAGATCCGAATTCAGAAAAACCACTATGGAGAAGCCGGAAGAATCCTAAATATTATAGCCCAGATTTACCTCAAAAATAAGGATTCTTACAATGCGCTAAATTATAATTCAGATGCTATTGCCATTGCTAAAAAAGGTGACAACCTCCAGGTTTTGGTACAGGCCTATCTCACCCAGTCACAAATTTACCAGAACCTGAATGAGTATGAAAAAGCCCTGGAATATTACCAATCTTATTTTCAGTTGGGAGATTCCCTTTTGATGGCTGAAAAAAATGCCCTCGCTGCCAGTGAACAAAAAGAAGCGGTTATCGAAAAACGAGACCAGGATATTAAACTGAAACTTGCTGATGAAGACAGAAAAGATCAGGAAAATAAAAGACTGCAATTAGAGCTGGAAAAACAAAGTCAGGAATTAGAATTAATCCGGGCAAATCAGCAAGTGGAAAATTACATTATCCGGGAACAACAACTCGATCAGGAAAGGCAAATGCAGACCCTTTTGGCTAAAGAACAGGAAAGAACCATTGAACTTTTGCAAAAGGAAAAGAAGATTAAGGACCTGGAAATTCAGGAGAGGGAAAATGCAAGAAAGGAGGAATTAGGCCGGATAGAATTATTGGAAAAAAGCAATGAAAACCAAAAACTTCAGCTGGCCAACCAAAACCTGAGATTGGAACAGGCGGAAGCCTCCCGAACCTGGATGACTGTAATTACAGCCCTGGTTATTTTAGGATTTATCATGTCAACTGTCTGGCTGGTCACTTCCAGAAAGCAAAACAGAAAACTGGCCAATCACCAGAAGGAAATTCAGCTAAAAAACAAGGAACTGGAATTAAAAAACAAAGAGGTTTTAGCACAATCTGCAAATCTAAAAAAGGCCAATGAGGAAATCCGCTTAAGCCATACAGAGCTTGAACAAAAAACAGAGGAGATCATGGCTCAGGCAGAAAAACTTCGGACAGCCAATATAGAAATAAAACAAAAAAATGATCAATTAGAGCTGAAAAATGAGGAAATCGCCACTCAGCGTGATGCCATTTCAAAGTCATTTAAAGAGCTTGAAATAACCCTTAAGAAACTAAAATTCACCCAGACTCAACTGGTAGATGCAGAAAAAATGGCTTCTCTTGGCCAGCTCACAGCCGGCATTGCCCATGAAATTAACAATCCTATTAATTTTGTTTCAGCAAATGTAAAACCTCTAAGAAGAGATTTTTCTGAAATTAAAGAGTTAATCGATAAAGTGAGGGTATTTTATAATAATGGATCGAGCCCGGAACATGCCAGAGACATTAAAAATTTTGCGGAGGAGATAGATATTGATTTTATTCTGGAGGAGGTGGAATCCTTAATAGCCGGAATTGAAGAAGGAGCGTTCAGAACAAAGGAAATTGTTTCTGGTCTTAGAAACTTTTCCAGAAGGGATGAATCAGACTTTAAATTATCTGACATTCATCAGGGGATTAACTCTACACTTACTTTATTAAAAAGCAAATTCAAAAACAGGATAAACTTAAAAATTGAATTTGGAGATATTCCTAAAATAGAATGCCACCCGGGACAATTGAACCAGGTATTTATGAATATCCTGAACAATGCTTCCCAGGCCATTACCGGTAAAGGAGAGGTCACAGTAAAAACTGAACCTGGTCAAAAAAATAAAAACATCAAGATTAGTATTTCGGACTCAGGTAAGGGTATTCCAAAAGAAATTCAATCAAAAATTTTTGAGCCATTTTTCACTACTAAAGATGTGGGTGAAGGTACCGGACTGGGCCTATCTATTTCCTATGGCATAATAGAAAGGCATAATGGCTCCATTAAAGTGAAAAGCCAGGTAGGCAAAGGAACTACTTTTACAATTACTCTCCCTATAAATCAGCCTAAAGGCTAAAACCACTTGAGGTAGCCTTTCATAAGAATATTTGAAAATTATGTAAGGTTTTAATTTTTTTCAGCTTTACTTTGCGCAATTTTTTAAACATAAGGGCTGATTATGCCTAAAAATAACATCTTGAAAAATCAATTTTAGATCAAACATGACGTAAGAAATTTTTTATTTTTTAAAAACCTTAACATTTTTTTCAAATAAAAGTTAATTATCTGAAAAAGAATTCTAAAACTAACGTATAAAAAAGAGAGTACAATTTAGTTTTATTGTCATGTAATTAATTTAATAGTAAAAAAAGTAATTATTAGGACAATAATCAGTTTAAAAGTAAAACAACATATAATTTAAAAAACGGGCTATGAAGTATCTAAAATCCGAATTTGTAGTAAAAAAAGGGATAGACAAATTAGTTGCCGCTACCATGTTCATTTTGATGATCATTGCTTTATCAACACAATTTGTTTAATCACCTAAAGAAAATTTCATGCATAATGTCATCAGGTAAAGGGAATTGCTAACTTAAGCGATTCCCTTTTTTCTTTTCCTGCCCTTTTCAGTTCTACCCCATTAGTCCAATAACGTTCCTGTAGGTAATTCCAACCCCCAAACCATTCCACTCAACGAATTCTGAGGCAGTATTTAATCTTCCCCACTAATTTTGATTCAGTTGATATTTTTATCGTTACATTTTGATTTTTCTCAAAAAAAATATTTATATTAAACGATATAAAATTTTAGATTCTATTCCGGCTGGCAATATACTGCAATACTATTTTCACACAAACACAATAACATTTTACAAACAAACTTATTGTAAGTGTTTTTTACTTTTCATTTGGATTTTCTCTTATTAAAACAAAAGGAAGGATATTCTTTATCCATTTTTTTTGGCTAAGAAATCAACCTGAAAACTGAAAACCCATACTGTACAACCAATACCTGTATTTAAAATTTTAACCGAAACTTTAGTTTTATGAAAATTATTTTTACCGGATTATTAAGCTTTTTTATTTGGGCATCCGGATCCTCTTATTTTTATGTCTGCAAAATAAAACACATGTGCCCTACTGAAGACTGTATAGATTGTGAGGAGGATAATCTTGTCGCTGAAGAAAAAATGATTCCACCCGCTACTCCAAAGGAAGAACCAAAAATAGTGGAGGAACCAACTCCGATCGTAGAGGAAACCCCTTCAGAAGCTTCTGCCAAAACATTGGAAGAAGTGGCATATCTGGAATCAGGTCACATCCAATTTGCCCTTAATTATCCGGAAATGATAAACCATGAGGCCAACAAAAACTTTATGAGAAAGCTTGCCTCATTCCTTAAAGAAAATCCCGAATATACTGCTGTACTATCCGGTAATACCTGTGATAAAGGAGAAGTTGCAGCAAATAAAAAACTGGGACTGCAAAGGGCAAATTATGTTGCTAAAGTTTTAATAAGATCCGGAATTCCTGAAGGAAGAATAGAAACCCTTTCTGAGGGAGAATCAAAACCACTGGTACCCAATACAGACGAAACCGCCAGGGAAAAAAACCGAAGAGTAGACATCATTCTTAAATAATAAACCAACCCAACCTTCTCATAACATTAAACATCAATCAAAATGAATGAATTATTTTTTATACTTTTTGTATTAACCGTTGCCTTTGTAATTGGATTTATTACTGCCTGGGCCTATTTCAAGGAAAGATGGAAAAAACCCTTCGGGCACCTTCAGGGTGAAATGCTTAAGATTAAAGCTGAAAATTCAAGTCTTAAATCTGAAAATACTTCTTTACAAAATAAACTGAAAGAAGCAGAGGATAAAAACGGATTGCTTGTTAAAAACATGTCAGAACTTGAAAACAAAGAAAAAGCCCATAATAATTTAGATGAGGAGCATGAACAGGAGGTGCAGCATTACAAGCTGAGATATGAAGCCAGTATTTCTGAAATGGATGGTATGATGGAAGAAATTTACAGGTTAAGGGAAAAAATGGCTGAAAAAGATGAGATCATAAGAGAAAAACCAATTGTAATTTTTACCGATGCCAAAGAAGAGGAGAAAGATGACCTTAAAAAAATTCTAGGAATTGGTGCTTTCATAGAAAAGAAACTCAATAACATTGGCGTGTATACTTACAAGCAAATTAGTGAGTTTGATGAAGAATTAGTAGAACGGGTGACCAATGCCATAGAATTTTTCCCAGGTAGAATTTACCGTGATAACTGGATCGGACAGGCAAAGGCCCTAATGGAACAAAACGGTTTAGTCGATCATGACACACTTCTTCATATGAAAAATAAACATGATGACCTGAAAGTAATTAGTGGTATCGGACCATTCATTGAGAAAAAGCTAAATAAAATCGGAATTATATCCTACAAACAAATAAGTGAGCTTGACCATGATGATGTTCAAAAAATCTCTCAGCTTATCGAATTCTTCCCGGATAGAATTTACAGGGAAAACTGGATTGGACAGGCTCAAAAACTGGTAAAAGAACAAATGGCTAATCATGCCTGATATTTAATTTGATCATTACAAACAAAAAATCCCGGAGCAAAACTCCGGGATTTTATTATTTTAAAAATATTCACTTTACTTTACCACCATNAATGTTTTTATTTAAGTCTCAACTTCACTCCTACTCCATAATCTGATTNTGATATATTTTGATTCATATTCCCATTTCCAAACCCTAAGCTCTGGTTGTTTACTTTAGGCTGATTTTGCTGAATCATAGCACTACTTCCTTTAAAATTTGTAGGTACTGATTTCATTAGGGAATAATTCGAGATATTCTGAATTTCATTTGCCTCAACTTTACTTTCACTATTTGCTACTTTTACTTCTTCATTCTGCTCTTCATTTGCCATGTAATTTTGCTCTGTTTGAATTGGACTAGCATTATAAGCCAATAAATTTTCCTGAGCATTTACATTTATAATAGTAGCTAATAAAATAATGATTGAGATAGCGAATGTTTTAATTGAGTTTTTCATGATTTCTGTTCTTGTTTGAGTTTGTGTTTTTATTATGTCTCAAATATGGCAGTAATTTCCCAGGCCCGAAATTCAATTGCAGTGAACGGGAATTATTTGGAGTAATCAGGAATTTTTAGGGAGGATTACTATTGAACCAATGCCAATATGGTTGTTAATTATATCGTAGAATTCTTCCCGGATAGAATTTACAGGGAAAACTGGATTGGACAGGCTCAAAAACTGGTAAAAGAACAAATGGCTAATCATGTCTGATATTTGATTTGATCACTACAAACAAAAAATCCCGGAGCAAAACTCCGGGATTTTATTATTTTAAAAATATTCACTTTACTTTACCACCATGAATGTTTTTATTTAAGTCTCAACTTCACTCCTACTCCATAATCTGATTTTGATATATTTTGATTCATATTCCCATTTCCAAACCCTAAGCTCTGATTGTTTACTTTAGGCTGATTTTGCTGAATCATGGCACTACTACCTTTAAAATTTGTAGGTACTGAGTTCATTAGGGAATAATTCGAGATATTCAGAGTTTCATTTGCCTCAACTTTACTTTCACTATTTGCTACTTTTACTTCTTCATTTTGCTCTTCATTTGCCATGTAATTTTGCTCTGTTTGAATTGGACTAGCATTATAAGCCAATAAATTTTCCTGAGCATTTACATTTATAATAGTAGCTAATAAAATAATGATTGAGATAGCGAATGTTTTAGTTGAGTTTTTCATGATTTCTGTTCTTGTTTGAGTTTGTGTTTTTTTTATTATGTCTCAAATATGCCAGTAATTTCCTAGGCCCGAAATTCAATTGCAGTGAACGGGAATTATTTGGAGTAATCAGGAATTTTTAGGGAGGATTACTTTTGAACCAATGCCAATACGGTTGTTAATAATACATTGGCTCCGGTTTCAATTTTATCTATTGGAGTAAATTCTTTAGGATTATGGCTGATTCCTTTTTCACTTGGTACAAAAATCATGGCTGTTGGGCAAACTTTTGCCAGCATCTGAGCATCATGTCCTGCTCCGCTGTACATTCTTTTTTGGGATAGCCCGATCTGTTGAGCAGCCTGTTCAATCCATTGGCAAATCCCATCATCAAAAATCACCGGGTTGAATCTGACTAATCGCTCCATTAATATTTCAACACCTTCAGCTGCAGCTGTTTTTTCTGCAAACCTCAATAATTTTTCTTCCGCTAATGTCAACCGGGCATTGTCTGTATTTCTTAAATCTACCGTAATTTTAGCCGATCCAGGAACTACATTTATAAGATTTGGCCCAAATTCTATCTTGCCTACTGTGCCCACCTGATTCCCGCCAATTTCATTGACAAGAGTTTTCACATAGGCACCAATCTTCATGGCCACCAGTCCGGCATCCTTTCTTAATGCCATTGGAGTAGTGCCGGCATGATTAGATTCTCCTTTTAAATCAAAAGCTGTCCAAGAAATTCCCTGCAAGTTTTCCACCACACCAATATCCAGTTTTTCCATTTCCAATACCGGACCTTGTTCAATATGCAGCTCAATAAAAGCTGCAACTTGTAAATCTCCACAATGTAGTTCTCCTTTATAACCAATTCGATGAAGTTCGGATTCGAGAGAGGTTTTGGACCCATCCATAGAAATAGCCTGATATGCCTCTTTCAATTTATATTGACCACTAAAAACACAACTTCCCACCATATCTGGCGTAAACCTCACCCCTTCTTCATTGGTGAAATTGGCAAGAATAACAGATCTTTCTGTTTCAATACCCTTATCATTTAAGGTCTCTATCAACTCTAATCCAGCCAATACACCCAGACTCCCATCGTATAATCCCCCTTCTCCCACTGTATCCAGATGCGAACCAGTCATTATTCCCGGGAGATCATTTTTCCCTTTCCTTAATCCAAACATATTTCCAATCTGATCTATTTTTACTTCCAGACCAGCCTGAATCATCCATTTTTTCAACAAATCACGGGCAGCTTTATCTTCATTGGAAAGGGAGAGCCTGGTTACACCACCACCTTTCAAAGCTCCTATTTTTCCCATCTCCGAAATTCTGGATTGAAGTCTTTTAATATTGATATGCATAATTAAAAACAGGATTAGTAAAACAATTAACCAGGTT
Source organism: Flexithrix dorotheae DSM 6795 (assembly GCF_000379765.1). Lineage (GTDB taxonomy): Bacteria > Bacteroidota > Bacteroidia > Cytophagales > Flammeovirgaceae > Flexithrix > Flexithrix dorotheae. The sequence goes on along the minus strand of NZ_KB903455.1, from coordinate 45,567 downwards.
GGATAAAGTAAAAGGCTGCAGTAGGAGGAACCATCTCTTCCTAATATTAATAAAAACCGGATTGAATTATAAATTTCCAGCCAACCGATTATTGAAAAATTTCATTGTTTGATTACATTACCACCTAATTTTATTAAATCTGGGTGATTCACATTGGGAATTAACTGGTTGACAATTTAATCAGACGAACTCACCAAAATTTTTACTTTCAAATGTATATTTGAAATTCTGATCATCCTTAAACTACAGCATATCTTGCATAAGCCAAAACAAGATCTTGAAATTGAATTAGCCATCATAGAACAGGCTAAAAAGAAGCCAGAAGCATTTGGGGTGCTTTATGAAAAATATTACAAGGAAATTTTCTATTACATTAATAGAAGAGTAGATGATGTAAATACCACCTCAGACCTCACCTCACAGGTGTTTTACAAGGCAATGGTGAACCTTAAATCATACAAATTCAAAGGATTCCCATTTTCCTCCTGGCTCTATAGGATTGCCACCAATCAGGTAAATGAGTTTTACCGAAAATCAAAAAACCAGCGGGTAATCAACCTGGAAGATCAAATCATTTTAAGGCTTTTTGGAGAATTGGAAGAGCAACCTGAAAAAGAAGAAGACAAAACCGGATTACTTATTTCTTTGTTGGAAGAATTAGAAGAGCATGAAGTTCAGCTGTTAGAATTACGATTTTTTGAAGAAAAACCATTTAAGGAAGTCGCTTTTATCCTGGACATTACCGAGAACAATGCTAAAGTGAGGACGTATAGAATAATTGATAAATTAAAAAAATTAGCCAAAGGCATAGATCCACCAGAAGTAAATGATTTTCTAACGCTTTGCCCGGTTTTAACGCTGTTTATTATGGAATTAATTAAACAGGTACCGGCAACAATTTAAGAGGAAAAAGTAATTAAAGTTGGTGAATTAGGTAAAACTGAAATGAGTAATAAATATAAGATAAATATAAACAAGCCAAAACCTTCAGAGAAGGAGGTAGATCTGCACAAAAACTTTAACCGGGTACTTTCGCAATATAAACGATCTCATACCAACAAGCGAAAACCCATGCACAAAATCCTGAATAAATTCAATAGGTTTATGTCGTTATTCATTCTCATAATTGTACTATTCCTGGTTATCTTATTTATTAAGATGTATATTTTGGATAAAAAGGAAAATGAACAACAAACTCCTCAACCTGAAATAGAATCTGTGAAATGATAATGATTGAACTACAAGGTCATTTTCTCTGCAAATCAACATTACGGGTATAAATTTTTATTTATACCCAATACTTTCCACCTCAAAATATAAAACTGAATTTGGGGGAATAGTCCCAGCCTGTTTTCTGCCATACCCAAGTTCAGGGGGAATTCTGATAATAGCTTTAGACCCAAATTTCAATTTTGCAAAGGCTTCATCCCAGCCTTTAATCACCCAACCCACACCTACGGGAAAGTCGAATGGCTGCCCTCTGTCCAGTGAACTGTCGAATTTGGTTCCATCTTCCAAAGTTCCGGTGTAATGCACTAAAATTTTCTTTCCCTTCACAGGTAATTCACCATCACCCTCTTCCAGTAATTTAATTCCCAAACCCGAATCTGTAAAAACAAAACCATCTTTAATATATTCTAGGTTAGGTTCAACTATCCTCCAATCCTCAAGAGCGGCATTAATGAACAACATATCCACGCCTTTAAATTTATACTGTTTATTCCTGGCATAGCCAATTAAAGTAGCCAGCTGCGCTTCGGCCGAATCGGGCAAATTCAATTTTACAGCACCTTTTTTCCCTTTTACAAAAAAATAGGAAGCTCCTTCGATAAACTTAGCACAAGCTTCCGGCAAAAATTCATTTTGGTAGCAATAATCAGCTTCTTCGGGAATTTCCAACTCACAATTACAATCCTGGGCGATGGAAAATTGGGTAGTTATGGCAAGAATTGTTATAAACAATATTGGTTTCATCTTAAAAAATATTTGTATTAAAAAAATAGAATGGACCACTGTTTTTAAACATCAAAAAAGCGGAAATATTTATAGAAAAGCTCCACTTTTTTATTTTTTGGAAATGGTTAGAAGATCCAGGTTAAGAATCCAAAAATATTTAGGGCATTAAGGCATATTCAAATCATTTTTTCGAAAAATAAACACGTATTGGATTTGTAAAATAATTAAAATAATTATATTTGCATCCTCATTTATAATGGGGGATTAGCTCAGCTGGCTAGAGCGCTACGCTGGCAGCGTAGAGGTCATCGGTTCGACTCCGATATTCTCCACAATTTTAACCCTAACCCATAAAAAGGTTAGGGTTTTTTATTGATGTTTTCCTCCATTTCCAAAATTCTTCAAAAAACCGGCTTCAAACCAATAATTATCTTAATCTTCTTAAGAAATAATCCACATTCTAATAAAAAAAATATTACCTTTGCACCCTGTTAATTGAATTAGATAAGAGAGGGTTGAAGGATATTACAAAATACTCCTCCAAAATCTAAGTTTGAAATAAGTCAATAATATAAAAAATAATATTTTCCATAATTACAATTTTTATTTATGCTAATAATTAAAAAGAAAGAAAATGAGTCTATCGAAAAGGCTTTAAGACGTTACAAAAACAAAGTAAGAAATGTAAAACTTCATGATGAAGTGAAAAACAGAAGGTTTTTCGAAAAAGATTCTGTTAAGAAAAGAAATGCCATCCTGAAAGCGGCATATAAAAACAGAAAAGCTCAGATAGAAGCTAACTAGTGAGCAAAAAATAAGGTGTAGAAACAGACCGATCTTTAGCGTCCGGAAAATCGCCTTAATTTAAGTCTGTGGTACAGGAACTCCACAAAACATTTTGAATTTTGCAGCCCTCTTATTGTGGCTCATTTTTTTCAAAGGAATTCTAATCTCGCTCCTTATTTTAGGAATAAAGGACAGAAAATAGTTGTTTTGGTAAAGACAATTGCTTTTTGTCCTTTTTGTTTTTCATCAAATAGCATTTTTTCAACTTTTTAAGCTTTTTCAGGTGTTTGAAATAATTGAATTACCCAAAAGCTCCACTCCACCAATAGAATTGCTTTTATTAGCAGATCCCTCCCCTGCCTTAATTGAAACCTATTTGGCTAATGGGAAATGCTTTATTGCTCAAAAACAGGAGTTGACAATTGGTGTAATAGTCATCTCACAAGAATCGCCAGGACTCCTGGTAATTAAAAATATTGCAATAGATGAGCATTTTCAGGGAATGGGAATAGGTAAACGCCTTCTACAATTTGCTATAGATTTCGGAAAAAATTCAGGAAATAAAAAGTTAATTATCTGCACTGGAAATTCAAGTATTAATCAACTAGCTTTATACCAGAAAATGGGATTTGAAATAGAAAAAATCAGGAAAAATTTCTTTCTGGACCATTACCCTGAGGCTATTTATGAAAATGGAATTCAATGTAAACATCAAATAGAATTAGCCTTCAGTTTTACTTAAAATAATTCGAAGTAAAAAACTTGTTTTTTTAGGGAAACAATGCAAAAAATTTTAAAATGAGCAATTCACAAGTCGAAAAAAAACTGGCTGCAGAAAAAGCGGTATCGTTCCTGAAAGATGGAATGGTAGTAGGTCTTGGTACAGGAAATACTGCGGAATATGCGATCAAGGCTATTGGAGAATTAGTCAAAAAAAATGGCCTCAGGATAAAAGGGATTCCCACTTCCGAGAATTCAAAAAAATTAGCTGAAACTTTAGGCATTCCCCTCACAGACTTTTCCAAAGACACTTCCATAGACATTACAATTGACGGTGCCGATGAATTTGACCCTTATTTACGATTGATTAAAGGAGGTGGAGGTGCTTTATTAAGGGAAAAAATTGTGGCTTCTGCTACCAAAAAGAATATTGTGATTGTAGATGCTTCAAAAAAAGTTAACCGGTTAGGAAAATTCCTGCTTCCTGTGGAGATAATTCCTTTTGCCAAAGAACTGATTATTAAAAAATTGGAAGAATTAGGGCTTTCTCCAAAGATTAGAATGGATAAGGACAGACCATTTCTTACCGATGAAAACAACCTGATTATTGATTTAAATATCATTCAGCAACGAAATTTAGAGTACCTGGAAAAACGGTTAAAATCAATTCCGGGAATTGTGGAAACAGGTCTATTTCTATCCACTACAGGCATGGTAATAATGGGGGAAGGAAATGAAGTGAAAACCTTTGAGTAAACAGATTACATGTCCCACCCATTAGACATTATTTATCAGGATGATTACTTGGTAGCCATTAATAAGCCAAGTGGTTTACTTGTCCATAAAAGCGATATTGACAAGTATGAAGAAAAAAATGCCATGGAAATCCTGCGGGATCAGCTGGGTAAATGGGTTTACCCTGCCCATAGGCTTGACAAACCAACCTCAGGAGTATTGTTATTTGGCCTGGATAAGCAGATTGCAAAAAATCTCACCGAAATATTCACTAATAGGCAGGTAAAAAAAAACTACCTGGCGATCGTTAGAGGTCATACACCAACTGAAGGAGTGATTGATTATCCCCTACCTCCCTTATTCACTAAGAAAAAATCAACCACAGTTCAGAAGCAATCAGCTGTTACTTTTTATAAAAGGCTTTACACTACCGAATTACCAATTCCAGTAAGGCCCTATCCTACCTCCCGCTATTCCTTGGTTCAGGTATCCCCTGAAACTGGAAGAACCAGACAAATAAGAAGGCATATGAAACATATTTTCCACCCCATAGTAGGAGATACAGCCCATGGTGACGGGAAACATAATCAGATGGTAAGGGAAAAGTTCAACTGCCACAGATTATTACTACATGCCAGTTCATTAAAATTCATTCATCCTGTTTTGGATACCGAAATTACCCTAAAAGCACCTTTGGATAAGGATTTTAAAACAATTATCAATCAGATGGATTTTGAATATAATTTATTGGGTTAAGGCATATCTTATCTGTACACCAAATGCTGTGGTAGTTCTTTTATAAGAACTCGAAACTCTGGGATCATTTATGGTTCGCTCAAAATATAGCTGTATATTGGCCTGTTTATTAATTTGGTAAGCTACAGTTGGTTTAAACTGGAAGTTCAGATTTCCCTGTGTGACTACAGGAGCATCATCAATTTTTCGCTGAACAGTTTTGGTATCACGAATGGTCATAGCCAGCCTCATAGTTACATCGTTATTCAACACAATCTGAGAGCCAGTTCTTGTCCTGATTGGAAGTTTCATCCCCGCTTTTGTCATACCCAGATCCACTGTGAAATCTTTATTTTTTAATTCACTTACTTCAGCGTTATTCAAATTAAGCGCTACATCTCTTCTTGTTTTATAGTCAACTTTAATAGTCACATTACTTCTCGTCCGCAGATTCACCCCAATAAGCGGACTAAACTGTTCTGTCATCCTGACCTGACTCATAACCAGAATTGGAGCGATCCTGCCTGTTTCAGGATTTATCTGCGTACTATTGATATTTTCTATATCATTATTCAGAGTGAGAAGATCGGCATCATTTACATAAAATAAGCTTGAGGCAAAATTTCCCACTGCATATTCCGAAGAATAGCCGTGAGTAATGGAAACACTTCTGAAAACCTCTTTTAAACCAGCGACTTTAGATAAACCGTTGTAGGTAACCCGCCAGTTTGGCAAAGGAATTTTGGGAAATTTGGAAAGGTTACTTGTATTTTCATCCTCCCCGGCATAAGCCATTCTAAAAGCAGGAATTAACACATCAGGATTATTCAGATCCAGTGTATCTGAAATTCCTGCGAGACCAAGCCTTTCATAAACCACTTCTCTGTTAGCTACAAATTGATCAAATAATTCACTATTGTTATTGATATCATCTTTGCTGAAAGCAGTAGGCAACATGAAATAAGACATCGCAAACCCTCCAGACCTCACAGGAGTTTGGCTCATATAAACTGTATCCATTAATTCATCATCATATGCTTTTCGGTAATTTTCAGAATAATTATCCGTAACTGACTTTTTGGCTTCCAAAGTAATTTTAAAATCCTTTACAGGTTCAACATCGGCATTAAAGGTCAAATTCCTTAATCTATTTTGCAAAAAAGGATTATTCTGATATAAACTTTCAGAAAGGTAGCCTTTAGCAGCAGCTTCCTTCCGTACATTGGCATCCTGACTACCTAATAGAAAATCAATTCCGGGGCTATCCCATTGGTCATCAAAACCAAAATATTTTGGCGTTCGCATATAACCAGGTAGAATAGTTCCTGCTGATTCATTAAATGAGGCTTTGATACTTTTTACCGACATCAATAGACCTGCAAGCCCTTTTATTACTTTTTGTTCTTTTGGCTTTTCTTCGGCCTGTTTCTTTCTTTCTATTTCGGCATCAATATCTGCAATTTGTTGCTGAATCCTCAACTTTTTTTTCTCTAATCCTTTAGGTTTCACCTCCTCTGCGGGTTCCTCTTCCAGAGGTTGAACGCTTCTAATGGAATCCAGTAAAGTAGAATCTCCATCCACAAGTTTCAATAATCTTTTGGTCTCCTTTTGAGCCGCTTTTTCTTCTTGTTTTTTTATCTTTTCGTCAATCTTTCTTAATTTATCCTGAAGCTTTTTCCTTTCAAGTTGTAAGGGATCCTGCTGCCTGCCTCTTCCTCTTCCGGTAGTAACATTATATTTCTTCAGCCCGGGAACACTGTTATAGATTTTGTTCATATCAATCCGACCATTAACAGCAATCGTTCTGTTATTGGCAGCATTATTTCCCAGGGTATCGGCAATGCCTAATGAACCAGCCGTCCAGGTATACGTAGTATTGTAAGAGGCATCTCCTGCCAGCCAGCTGGTAAGTGGAATTTTGTCGAAAGGTATTTTATAATTTGCCCCAACACTCTGGGTAAACAATTTCATTCTTCCAAAATCTTTCAGATTACTAATAATCTGATCTCTTACACTTTCAGTAATTTCTCCAGGATTTTCATCAATAAGCGCATTGGCTACTGCATTGTAGTTCAAACCAAGGTTTTTGGATAATCCCCAATTAAGTGTATATGCCCGGTCAAAGTTGAAAACTTTTTCGTAAGTTGGAATAATTGGAGAAAGGTCTGTATTTCTATATTGAATTTTTCTGAAATTCCTCCGTAAATCAGCTCTTATCGCAATACTTGTAGGCACAAGATTCAAATTGAAGTCCTTTACCAGTTTGAGCCAGGGGGAACTGAGTCCTTCAGCGTTTTTAAAAGGCTCAAATGGTTTTGCTTTACTGTTAAAGCCATATACTGCACCAAGTCGCCATTGCCGATCAAGCATAGTAGCAATTTGAATATTTCTGGTAAAGGCATCACTATAAGAAGCGGAAAATGATAGATTTTCTATATCCCATACATTACTTTTAGCATCTTCACGCATTTTCTTTTTCCGCACATTGGTGAGGTTAATACTTCTTACCTCATATAAATCTCTCACCTTATCCAGATAATCCTGCCTTTCCTGCGGATCGTTAATGGAAGCAAGAGCAAGTTCTAAAGGCACATCCTCATCTCTGGGATCAAAGAACGGATCGGTAATACTTTTCTCATAGGCCACATACAAAGGCAGTGAAATACCAACCTTATTTAAAAGAATTTTATCCAGATTAATATTAGCATTTACATCATAGCTTAAGGTTTTTGATCGGGCTCTTTCAAATACTTTATCCTGAATTTGCCCAAAACCGTAGGTGTTATACCGCAATGAGGCATTCACCATGGCAAAATCGGCCAGTTTGGTATTTAAACTTAAATTAGTTGCCCATCCCGATGTCTGATCGAAATCTGTCACACGCAATTCATTAAACCAGACTATAGCTGACTTAGGCAAACCATCCCCTGTTCTTGGATTTTTCACCCCTAACATTACCGTTTGGACTCCGCTCAGCTCGGGGTTTCCTCTTACCGTAACCCTGTACTTTCCAATGTTTGGTCCTGGTGTAATGGGATATTCATTTTTACTATCACCTCCTACCCTATTCCGTTCAGACTTCAATTTATATAATTCTTCCAGTGCGATATCAATTTCATTACTCCTGGGCCATAGCGCTTCACGATCTGAGGCAGAGGTCCCCAATGGAGTCATTTCAAGAGGGACTTCTATCTGATAATAGTTTTGATTAAAATCACTTCCAAGCCTTATAAATGCGGTCAAATCCCCTTCATTTGTAGTTCTGGTTTCATCATGGGCATGGATTTCCATTTTCAAACGCTTGTAATTCACCAAATCCAGTGAAAAGGGTTTAAATATTGCCCTTGAATCCTTTGGCAGTAAATTATCCACTTTTACCTGAACCGATTGCTCATTCAAGGCTCTTGTAATGGTAGACGTAATGTCTAAATCTCTGTTAAAACCAGGAGGAAGATTATAAGCCACTGAATTTCCATCATTTTTATCCTGTCCATTTTCCTCAATATTTACAGAGCTTACAGCTAAAAAAGTCTGGTCATTATCGGGCACCTCATCCAAACCTGGCTCAAAAAGTTCTTCGGTAAATGGTCTCCATTGGGCTCCTACAAACTGAAATTGAACCATTCTCAATACCACAGGATCAGTCCATCCAGTCATATACATCCTAAGGAATTTAATGGACTTAAAACTCTGAATATTATTGACTGCAGTGGCTCTTTTATCTCTAAGCGGGATCCTAAATTGATACCAGGAGATGGCTTTACCTTCTTCTGTAACCGCATCAACCTGATCAACTACATAAGGGTTATCTGATATTTTCAACCTATTTCCTTCCTGGTCTAAAGGCACCTCATATTCAAAATATTGTTCAATATCCGAAAGTGTATTATCTCTGTTTAAATCTTCATTGTCGGGGAAAGTGGAGGATGAAGGCGTAAAATTTGACCCTGCATTTTCAGGAGAGTTGCCTTCAGGTCCATTAAAAGCCTTGTATCTTTCCAGAATATTAGAAGCAGTTTCATCATAGGAAGGATCCAAATAATATTTAAAATCATCGGCAGAGGGATCCTCGGCTATTCTCTGGACAATTTCCGGTGAAACGCCATTTTGCCTTAGTTGTTCCAGATAGTCAGCTCTTTTAATGGCCTCCTCATTCGTATCTGCTCCACCGCTACTCAACAACCCATCGAATCCCACATCCTGTAAAGTTCTGGCATTAGGGCCTACAGCAAAGGAATTAGTCAAATACTGGGTATTGGGCACTTTACCCCACACAGTAGTATCAGCCGTTTCTTCATCTGTAACAGGTAATCCGTTTTCAAAGAAATGCCTTTCATCTGGAATTAAATCTTCCGAAATATTACCCAGATTAAACACTAACTTTCCTCCAGTATTTCCTTCTGCTCCGGTAATTGCCCTGTCCTGATCGAATGGATCCATCAACCAGAATTCTATGTACTGAATGTTACTATTATCAAAATCAATGTCACTTGTAATCGCCCTGGTAACGGCTCCAAAATTATTGGAAGGGTTTTTTAATGAACCATCCGGATCTAAGTCCGGATTATAATTGTAAGGACCAATTTCTTCAGGATAATAGGCAAGATCGAAGGAAATTTCCGGAAGGGCTACCTGCCCTCTTTGTTTGTTGGGGAATACTTCATCAAATGGAATGTACCTCATGTAATGGTTTTCCTGAATTTCCTCTGTTACCCCAATAATATTATTTGTATTACTATAAAATGAATTATCAATAGTGTACCATGCTAATTTGGCTCTGCGATAATTTTTTTCCAATCCGGCTGAAGCCACCTGGTCATTGAGAATGGCCTGAGGGGTTGAACCCAAAACCCAGCTGGTTGGGCTTCTGGTAAGATCGTATGGCACTTCAGCTTGTTCAAAGTCATCAATATAGGAAGTCCCCTTATCTCCAACCAATAAACTTGGAACTCCCGGGACGATTTGAGCGAACTCAGCCTTAAGGGCAACACTCGACTGCTCCTTGGTACTGATAAAAGGCAACGCATCTACCATCTTGGTTAATAACCTGGAATCACTTCGGTAATCCACACCAAATCCCCACATGGTATTCCTCGTAGGCTCGTTCCCCACTGCGACTCTGGTAATGGTTGGGCGTTCATTCAAATGCAGGAAAGTTCCTGTAAATCTAATATCCTTGGTAAGCCGGTATTCCGCATCAAAACCCATGAGACTTTTCTGCCGAAAACTGAATAAATCTGCCCGTTCATATTGAATTCTGATCTCTTTTGCTGAGTTTAAAACTCCTTCATTTAAAATTCTTACCCTTCCAAATTGATAATCTACCGTAAAATCAACTCCTTCAGAAAGCACAGTATTCCCGGCACGAATCACTACCGAATTTTCGGCAATATTTATCCCTGGCAAAATGATCTCATTACTTGTGCCCGATTGATAACTACCCGTCATAAAATATTTATTCTGACCTGCTGTCTGGGTAGCATCATTTTGTGTTCCTCTATAAAGCGTATCAAAAACATACTGTTCTTTTAATAAGCCTTCATCCTCATCAAAAAACTTTTCTAAATGCTTTCCAAATGGTTCAAGCACCGGAAAAATAACTTTTCCATCCCTGGTATTGATGGTTACATCTTCCACATAGTCAAAATTACCATCACCGATTACTGTTCTCTCCTGAGTATCCGGGTCAACTTCAAATACAATTTCATTACTTTGATTCAACCGGTCGAGCCCCATGATGTTTACCAATGGAATATCCTTTATTCTTCTACCTTCATTCAAACTGGTTTTGTCTAGACGATTAAAATCATCCCGGTAAACCACCTTAAACTGGAAATTATCCCTCACCACTAGGTTAGTATTGAGTGAGTAAACGTTTTTCATCATTAAGTCCCAGGTAGGCAAATCAATTCTGATAGATGAGGGTCTTAACAGCTTAAGGAAAATGGTTTTATCATCCGTTAGGTTCTGATAATCTTCGGAAAGTTCTCCAACCTTAAAACTTTGACCTCTATAGGTATATTCGAAAGAAACTGCCAGCACTTCATCTGGTTTTAAAGGAGTTCTCAGGGAAATGTACCCCAATTGAGGATGGAAATAATACTCATCCTGATTTAATTTTCTGGCACTCCTCAATGTTTCAAATTCAGTTCCCTTTTCCAAGCCCAAAATTTCCAATTCCTGGCTGGTAGCATCAGAAACCCTTAGAGAAGGATTTTCTTGAAGTTTTTCAAAAAGTTTGTTGATATCATTATCAGCTGGTATTGGAGGTCCAGTAATCGGAATTTCATCATTTCTCCATTGAGGGTCATATGGGTAAGCCTCACCCAAATCTAGGAAACCAGTGACGCTTCTTAGGGTTTGCGTATCATTGTTCCTATTGGTTATATAGAGTTCCATTCTTGTAATGGTCACTCCTGAATTAATCACCGGAATATTGTTGAGTGAAGCTTCGTAATTATTTCGGAAAAATTGGGCTAAAAAGAAATTCCGGTTGGCATCGTACATATCTGCCCTAATCTCAAATTCCCTGTTTTGAGCACCATTTTTTATTACCATGGTCTCTGTACTACCCCGCTGGTTGGAAACAACAGCATCAATAAACAATTTACCGAACCGCATTTTTGTGGTAAATCCGAATAGGTTTTGAGCTCCCGATATCAAGCTGTTTCTCGAAGAAAAACTAACGTTACCCAATTGCACTTCCTGAATGATATCTTCTTCAAAGGCGGTATAGTTAATATTATATTTCTGCTCAAACTGGAAGGTATTCTTTGTATCAAAATTTGCATTCACTGAAAGTTTTTCTCCAATTTTTCCAGACAAAGCCATTCCAATTTGCTGATCGAAGTTAAAACCTCCATTTTTTTGTTGTCTGATCGGCAAACCCGGATTATTTACCCGCTGCCACAAGCCCCCAAAATCTAACACTACCTGACCATTCGGCTGAATGGTCACCTGATCTCCTCCAAATAACCTTTGTGCCAACCGGCCTAGTTTTATAGGGGGAATGGCCAGTCCTTCTCCTGTAAGATCATCCCCTCCATCCTGGGCAGAGGAAATTGTTTTCCAGTAGTCCCGAACCATTTCCCGGTATTTATATTCCTGGTATTCTTCAAATGGAATGGTTGATTCGGTTCGGTAATTATAAGGACCAATTTTTTCTGAGATATTATAATATGCTCCAGTACTATCTATGCCTATATCCAGACTTGAAGGAGGTTTTATTAAAAAGGGAGAGGGACTTTCATAACCTGAAAAGGGGTCTCCATACCGATCTCTCTGATAAGGAGGTAATGTTTCAGGATCGATTGTCACAGAGTCGCCTGCTGGATCCTGGGCATATACCATCTCATTACCTGAAATCCAGGTAATGGTTAAAATAGCAATGGAAATTATTTTAGTAATTCTAAACAAACCCGTTTTGAATTGATAGAAAATTAAAATTACCTACAACTTTAGTAGTTTAAGCACTTGCAATACATCAATCTGAGAATTTACCTCTAGCATTCAGGTTTTAGTGGTATTTCAGCTTTTAGATTTTTCAGCTTACTCTAAATTAAAAGCAATTAAAAAATTATACTTTTATCTCTGAAAAAATCCTGGCTCTCTAATTTTCATTATGCTTAAAAAATCAATTTACACTCAGTTAAAAAAATTAAAGCCGATACTTTAAAAATCGGATAAAATCATGATTTCATCCACCCAAAAATCCCCTTCACTTTTTCTCAAATTAAAAATTTTGTACTTAAAGTAATTTTAACTCATAGGCTAATTTGACTTAAGGGCAAGTTTGATGATTTCTTCCAAGGATAACTGGCTGTTGGTCCTTTTTAGTATAAGTCTAACGTTTTTCTCTGCCACATTTTTAGCTATTCCCAATGTAACCAATGCTGCAACTGCTTCCTGTAATATTTCCTGAGAGGGAGAAGCAGCAATTCCAGGAATCCCATCGATGGCAGTACCAGATTTAGTTACCTTATCCTTCAATTCCAGAATAACCCTTTGGGCAGTTTTAGCTCCAATTCCCTTTACTGATTGAATTGTCTTCACATTTCCAGAGGAAATCGCTTCAATCAATTCTTCCTTGCTCAGGGAAGAAAACATCATCAGGGCCGTAGAAGGCCCTATGCCTGAAATACTAATTAATTTTATAAACAATTCTTTTTCTTCGGCATCCACAAAGCCAAACAACACCTGCATGTCCTCCTTCACATGAAAATAGGTAAACAATTGGCATTGCTCTAATGCTTTAATTTTACTGAAAGTGCCAAGAGAAATTTTCACTTCATACCCAACACCACCGATATCAATCACCACAAAGGTAGGATCCTTTACAACTAATTTTCCACTTAGGTAATTGAACATTTTGGGTCTTTACGAATTATTAAAAAGTAATTTTGAAAAATTTACCGATTACAAATAAATATCCCTAAAAGGGACATTCCCATTCATTTTTGCACAAATCCGGGCATGAGACTAAAAAGTTATGATTATCCCTCTAAAAATGAACCCCAGAAGGGATTTACAATAAGACAAATTAGTTAGCCGCAGTGACATTAAAAGTGCAAAAAATGCTTGTATCCTAAAAAATTGAATCTGGTATTATCAATTAGCATAATCACTTTGTTCTACAACTTTTCCAAAGGTCCGGTTTGAAAAAATCCGTAACCTGCTAATTCCCAACCATATAATTTAAAAAACCTTTAATTCCCTCCTGTTTAAGGAAATTAAAGGTTTCAAATCTATAAATTTTATAATTATTTTAACAATATCTTTCACTTATCCCCTGAAATTTCGCAAAACTACTTCCATTTCACGCATATGTTCCCTTTTCCTCACACCCGGAGCAGAAAGGAAACCTTCCAGATAATATATTCTTCCTGAATCTTTATCATAAAACACATAGGCAAGAAAGGGACCTCCTACTATTGCCTCACTTAACCTCCATATTCCTCTTAATTCCACACCATACTTTCCATTGAAATTCACTTTTCTGGAAGAAACAGGAACAAGTTTTTCTTTAATCACATAATTATCGGGGGAATCCTGAACCGTATACTTTTTCATGATTTCCTCCCTCCATTGTAAAATATTTTCAACTTCAAACTGTTCCTCCGATTTATAGTCTTTATAGGAAATGACAATATTTTTGTCATAATCGTATTCCACATACCTTAACCAGACAAAATTCTCGGCTTCAGTATTTAAAGGCACAAATTTATACCCGGCTGGAACAATCATTTTAAAATTATGCTCCTCTGCCAGCGAAACCTCCAACTCCTTCTTTCTTGCCTTAAACAGCTTTCCAGCCACTCTTTGCCGCTCTCTATTGTTAAATACATCCTGGATCTTTTGTCTGTTTTCTTTTAAATGCTTAATAAGTGTAGCTTCATCCCTGGAGAAAAGATTCATGACGAGCTGCCCTTTGGCATACTCATTTTCAGAATTGGTCATAAATAAATTCTCATTATTTTTGATCTGCGCTATACTTTCTGGAGTAAAAAATTCTTTTAACTTTCTCGAGCCGGCAGTATTTTCATCAAAGGTGGTCACAATAACTATGTTCTTATGCTGCCTCAGAAAACTCACAAAACTGTTCGGTTCAATATTCCTTACCGTAAACATAGCCTCTGGCTGGGGCAGCCCTTCTATTTTTTGAGAGAAAGTTTCCCTAATTTGATCTCCCAGTGCACCTTTCCATTTAACCGTATCTATTACCAGAATAATTTCCCCAACTTCTCCCTTGGCAGAAGGAAGCAAGCCTAAATCTTTTTCCTGTTTGGCACTGCATCCCCAAATAGAAAAAATGACCACAAATGAAAATAAAAGTTGTCTGCTAAAATTATTTTTTAATAATATCATTCTAATTGTTTTTTGTGCTAATCAATTGCTTACAAAACTTTCCAGGCATCTTTAATAAAAATTAACTGAATAAAAGGTTTAAGCCAATTTCTATTTTTTAGTGTCTTATACTTTAAATGCACGTTTTTTGAGAAGTTACAAATATTTATCAGCATTTTTGATATTTGCAAAGAAACAGGAATATTCCCTGATTACATGCCGATTATCTGAAAATTTCAAATCATTATATGGGTATTAAATTTAATTGGACTGGCTTTTTTAAACTGACATTATTTTTTATTGGCCTGATCATGCTCAATAGCAATCACTTAAAAGGACAAACCTATAACTTTTGTTCGGATGGAGATACCATTTATGGCTGTGCCCCCTTTACGGTGACCTTAGAGTCCTGCGGACCAAATGATCAAAAACATAGCTTCTTTAAAAATGATCCTCCTGGAGATGATAATTTTTTTACTTATAATACTCCTCAAGCAAATCCATATGAAGTTATTGTATTTTATGGTACAGAAACTTATACCAGCTATGTAAAAGTAATAGAACCAAGATTCCCTGATTTTGAGGTATTTGCCTGTTCTAATTCTAAAGCAATTTTAAATATTACAGACACCTATTACGATGAGTACTTCATCGATTGGGGAGATGGAAGTCCTGAAGAAAAAGTAGCAAAAGGCACAAATCCTTCTCACAGTTATACCAATAATTTAACTAAAGAAATTACCCTGAGAGGTCATTTTCAAGCCATTAATGATAATGTAAACCTTTGTGGGGAAAATAAATTGGATTTCACTCCTTTAGCTACTATTCCCACCCCAAAGCTTGAAGCTATAGAAGTAAATAATGATACAGAAATTATAGCCAGATTTGCACAATTACAGGAAAACACTTTTTATCAGCTGGAAGAAAGTGTAAATGGAGGGGGTTTTAGTCCTATCCAGACCATTTCTTCTTCAGATATTGAGATTTTCTTACCGGGAAAAGATATTATAAATAATACTTTTTGTTACAGAATTTCTGCATATGATCAATGTGAAAAAGTAAATATCACCTCAAATGAAATTTGTTCCAACGATCTTTCTATTGCTGTGGAAAACGGTCAAAACCGAATTAGGTGGGCCAGAACAAATTCCTTCTCAAACTTTGAAGCTTATCTTGTGGTTAAAAATGGGGATACAGTTACCCAGTTTAATAACATCAACTTTTTGGTGTATGAAGACACTGCTGTACAATGTCTGGAAGAATATTGCTATCAGATTATCACCAGGCTCAAAAACGGGGCTGCAAGTATAACCCAGACGAAATGTGTAGTGGCTTCAAAATCCGGAGACCCTTTGCCAGAAGTGGAAAATTTATTTAGTACCGTTCAGGATGATAATATCCTTATCATTTATGATATTCCACAGGGAATAAAAGTAAAAAAGATTTCCATTCTCAGATCTGTTAATGGGGGACTTTACGAAGAAATAGGAAATCGTCCAAGTCCTTTTGTGGATTCTTTGGTGAATATTGATGAAAACCGCTATTGTTACAGAGTGGCTTTGGAAGATAGTTGCGGGAATGTGACTGAAAGGTCAAATACTACCTGTCCGGTTGTACTCACTGGTGAAAAAGCGGATAAAGATAATTTATTGAAATGGACAGCCTATGAAGGCACCACCGATTTAGAATATACCCTGGAATTTTTAGATGGAGAAGGAAATATTATCGGCACATCTCAGGATTTGGATAAAAACACACTTGATTTCATAGACCCTGTAAACCTGGAAGACAAGATTCTCAGCAGGTATTACAGAGTAAGGGTTAGTTTCCCCGGGAATAGATCTTTTATCTCCTATTCTAATATAGTGGAAATTGAAGAAGACATTGATGTAAGGCTGCCAGATGCGTTTACCCCAAATGGTGATGGCCTAAATGATATTTTTCAGGGGAGTGGTTTTTATGTGGATACCTTCAATCTGAAAATTTATAACCGATGGGGCGAATTATTATTTGAAAGCCGAAACATTGAAAAAGGCTGGGATGGAACTTTTAATGGTGTGGATGCTCCGGCTGGTCCTTATACTTTTATAGTTTCTGCTACAAACACATTAGAAGACAAACTGGAGAAAAAAGGCATGTTATTACTCATAAGGCAATAACTTCCAGACGTTTAAGGATACAAAAAAAAGCTTTACCTCTTCAGGTAAAGCTTTTGTGTTTAAGTAATATAAGTAGTAACAAAACAAACGAAAAACAGAGTATATTACTGGAAAAGTTTAATGGTTAGTGATTTCTCAAATAATTGATCAACTTAATAAGCCTTTTCCGTATTAGTTATTTTTTTGTTTTATTGAGTTTTTTATATCCGAAAGTTTTTTCCTGATCTGATCCAAATCCGTTTTGGATTGTGTAGCAAAAATTTGCGAACTTACCTGAAAATATTCTTTTAACAAGGTATCGTTTTTCTCCTGAGGAAAATTCATGTCTGTTAATTTAAAGTTTAGTTTATTAGAGTTTTTGTTAGTTCTGAGATTATAAACATTCAAATTCAAATCCAAAGTTTTGGTATTTACACTTGTTTTCGTTTTTGCGGAAATTCTAAATGTAATGGAATGGATGATAATGAAAAATTATGAAAGGAAAATTGTGCGAACATTCATTTACCTGCCTTAAAACCCAATGTTTTACTCAAAAAAACCGGTTATAACCTCAGAACATTCCTGTCTGTGATTTTCCCAACGGAGGTAAGTTAAAGGCAAAATTTGGAGGCCTGCTCTTTGCAACATCTGATATCTTTCCAGTTCGAAAGGATGAGCATACACTCCGGGATAGCCAATCAGGTCAATTCCTAATAATTTCCCATCTCTTTCCAGAAGCAAATCAATATTTAATCCGGCAATTGGATAACCTATAAAACTATTAAAACCAAGATTTTTAAAATAACCTGAAACTTCATTGGCAAATTCACATGAAAGTAAATGAGAAGCAATTAATTTTTCTGAGTCTCCATTTTTTCCAAAATAAGATGCATGTTCAAGATATTTTTTCAGGTGGCTGTTTGCAGGAATTTGCTCAGGTGAAGTTGAAATAACCACAAACTGCTTAACCCTTGCACGGGTAACAGCCACATTGAAAATATCATCCTTATTTAAATGGGTAAAAGTACCTCCACTGGCTGTTTCATCAAATACAAAGGATAAAAACATCATATCGCGCTCTTCTCCCTGGAAAGAGTGGGCTGTGCCAATGGCAATTTCATGCTTTTCCATTTCATTAATCTGGAGGTTCTTGTGGAACAAATTTGCAATGTAATCTACCTGATCCCGGAAAGGTGATAAAATACCTATGGAATGACAGACTTTTTTACTCAGGTGATCCTCCTGATCAATTATTTTTTGCACCCTGGCCAGTATCCAGTTGGCTTCTGTTACATTCACTCCTCTTTTTTCCCTTTTTCCGTCCAATTGAATCACCTCAACCGGATTTTTCTTTTCGGAAATAGGTGATTGTGTCATGACATGCAAAGCATTATTATAAAAAGTCTGATTGCTATAGGAAATAATTCCAGGCAAACTTCTATAATGCTCATCCAACATCACCACCTGTTCCTGATTACTGATTACTTCATTGACCAGATCAAGTACACTTTTTTCTCTGTAATTGAACCTTTCTGTTTGTGGAAAAGACAATTTGTGTTTTTCAGCCAAATGAGTTTGCCTTGTCCTGGCTAAAAATGAAACATGTCTCAGTTGGTGAGGGTCCCCTGTAATTACCACTTTTTTGGCCCGTTGGAAAATGGGCAAACAGGAAGGAATATCACATTGGGTAGCCTCATCAATTATGGCCAGATCGAACAATTCTTTATGCATTGGCAACACATCATAAACATCAGCCAAATTGACAAGCCACACCGGAAAAGCTTCCAGAATAGTGCTAAAGTTTATGGTTTTCATCAAATCTTCCTGCTTTCCATCCGTTCTTGCCCGAATGGCACTCAGAAAGGTATTCAACTGATTCCGGTGGTTCCTTACACATTTGTTTAAATTTTTCTGGTAACTACTTTTCAAAAGGCCAGAAATCAGCGCACTCCTTTTTTCCAATAAGTTTTCTATGGATAAAATAGATTCCCATAGGGGGTGAGATTTTTTTATACCATTTTCAATGAGCGTATTCCTGATATTATTAATGAAACGAATTAGGAAATTTTCATTGGTTGACCGATTGGTAATAAAATGGGTCCATTTCAATTCCCTTTTCGATCTTCTGGTAAAGGTTTTTTCCAGCTGTTCAATCTCCCTGTCTATATTTTTCAGTTCTTTATTTGCTTTATATATCCCCTTTTCAAGGGCCTTTATTTCTGCCATTTTGGAGATTCCTGAAAGCAGGTTCTGAAGAAATTGTTTTAAGTCTTTCAGATAAACACTCCTGCCTGCCCGCATCACACAGCCATCCAGCCCAAGGTTATTCTGGATGATATTACCAATCACATCCACTGCATGATCCATTCTGGAGGCAATCAGCACAGACTTCCCTCTCCTGATATGGTCGATAGCCAAAGCAGAAATTGTATAAGATTTTCCAGTGCCGGGCGGGCCGATTATCAGGTTGAGGGTATTTTTTTGAGCTGAGGCTAAGATTTTATTTTGGGCATTACTAAGCACTCCGGGGAAAAGAATTTTTTCCACATTTCCATTCTTATGATTTGAGCCTAATCCTATGCTTGTTTCTCCTAAAACTTCTCTTAATGGGGATGATAATTTATCCGTTTGGGAAAGTGCCTGCAATTCATTTAATACGCCTCTGGTATCACGTGAAGAACCCTGAATACCCACTACACTGGCTGGAAAGAATTTCAGTGCACTCCCCCGCTTTGCCGCCTGAAGTTTGGAATTACTGACCAAGGATGGATAAAGCAGAGATTCTTCAAAATCTACCTGAGGCAATAACTTTTTCAGTTCAGCCACCAGGATTCCTATGTTTTCAAAAGTAATTTCCTGTTTGGGTATTTCTTTCAAAAAATTTTCAATAGAAATATCTTCCTGTTTATCGCTCAAAAAACTTAAAAGAGGAAGATTGACCTTTCTATTTTTAAAATCAATATTGACATAATAAAACTCCTCATTTTGAGTAATTTGGGCTGGATAATAGAATAAAGGCGCACAAATATTTTGTCTCCCCGGAAGTTCAGAGCCTGTTTTGCCTGCAATGAAAAATGAATAGTAATAAAGCTTTTTTTCCTTCCGGTATAACTTTAAAATCTTTGAAATTTTAATCGCCTTTCTATCCTCAATATAAACCTTAGGGAAAAAACCATTAACCAGTTCTTCCTTTTCCTTCATGAAATACCTTTCTTCAATTTTTTTATCGAAGATATTCCATATCGTTTGCTCTCGCTGGTCGGCAATGTAGCACTCTCTCAAATATTTAATTATCCGCTGAGGTTCTTTCATAAAAAGCTAACTGAAAATAGCTGAAATTTATTTCCACCCACAAAGTTTATCCATTCCAATCGGTGAACCATCTGGTGGGGAAACTGGTTGGGGAATTTTTACAGCAGATGGATTTTCAAGGAATCTTGATATTTCAGTAGTGATGTAGGCATAAAATGGATTGGTACCTATTAAATTTCTACTTATCCAAAAATCCTTAATCCTGATTAAAGCATTCATGGCAATAGCCCTCACTTCATAGTGAGCAGCTTTGTTCTCAGATAAATTCATTAATTCATAAATCAGCAACCCGGCTGTCATTTTCTGCAAACTACTCTTCTTTAAATCACCTGAAAAAGTTTGCTTAATAAGTTTTTCCACTACTATTTCAAATCCTGGCAAATCATTATTCCTATCATGGAATTCTACCAGTCTACCAGCCCTTTCCGGGTGTAACAATAAAGAAATAGAGGCTTGTGCAGCTGATTCTGCGGCAGCAACCGGGTCAAAAGTTACGCCATTCCTGGATTTAAAAGTTTCTCTTGATCGCGGGTAACCCACCGGACGAGGGGGAATCTTTTGGATTAATTCTTCAGGAATAGCCAAAGCTTCGGGAGTTAGTGTTTTTAATAATGCTTCTAAAGCCTTTTCCTGAGCCTCAGCAGGCACCATTTCTGTAATCACCTGTCCGTCCCCTTTGATGGCAAAACTGTATTGTAATCCACCCAAAATTTTGGATACCGCTTCCACCTGATAGCGATGCATCATATAAACCGGCACCAGACTTTCTTCTAAAGTAGCCATTGGGGCACCATTTCTAATGTTTTTCTCAGAGAAATCAGCCAGTAACTTTGCTCTGATTTCCATCAATCTGTTTAATTCTTCTACTGCATCTTCACCATTGTCCCATAAATGTGCTGTAGGATGAGCACCTCCTGTAGGTCGGGCATCTGCATCAGAAATAAATGTAAAGCCATTGTTTATATAATTGGAAATGATTTTATCTAATTCTTCCTTATCATCCTTTCCCTCAGGAAAATCCTGATAACCATAAGCAATAGTCACTTTATCCCAATCCCCTATTCCCACCGCATAGGCTTCTGAAAGGTCAATACGTCCATCACCCTTTAGCTTAAAATAAGGATGAGGGTAATCCATCACCGAAGCCCTGTCTTTGGGACTTGCGGCAAAATTGTGCATTAACCCTATGGTATGGCCAACTTCATGCGCAGAAAGTTGTCGAAGCCTTGCCAAAGCCATTTCCTCCATTTCTTTAGAAACCGGTTTTCCTTCTTCATAGGGCGCCAAAAGTCCTTCTGCAATTAAAAAGTCCTGTCTTACTCTTAAGGAACCTAAAAGCACATGTCCTTTTATAATTTCACCAGTTCTGGGATCAACCACAGAACTACCATACGACCAGCCTCTGGTAGACCGATGCACCCAATTGATCAGGTTGTACCTAACGTCCATGGGGTCAGCATCTTCCGGAAGCAGCTTCACCTGAAAAGCATCTTTGTATCCTATGGCTTCAAAAGCCTGATTCCACCAGGCTGCGCCTTCTATTAAAGCAGATTTTATGGGCTCTGGAGCGCCCCTGTCAAGATAATAAATGATCGGTTCAACAGCTTCACTTACAGCTGCATTCGGATCTTTCTTCTTCAGCCTGTGACGCACAATAAATTGTTTTAAGATAGGCTCAGAAATGGGTGTTGCATAATCCATGTAGGAAATCGGGTAATATCCCGACCTTGGATCAAACGCTCTTTTTTCATAGTTATCATCCGGGAGCTCTACAAAGGAATGGTGCTGTCTTACTGTCACTGCACCTGGAGTGGGTGTAACCGACCTGATATAGCCTCCGGTTGGTTTTCCTACAAAGGTTAAAATGGCTTCAAACTCAGAGTTTTTGGGAAAACTTTTTGTTCCTGGCAGATACATGGCACTTCTTGATTCATTCAATTGATAGGATCCCTGATTTGATCTTTTTAACCTTCCTGCTACATCATGGGCATCCTGAAAAAAGAATTTTGTAGCATCTACTAAAACTTTCCCATTTTCTTCCAGATCCACTTCAAAACCCCATAAAACCGATTGGGCAAAAGCTTCTTCCACAGCTTTTCTTTCCTCGGGATTATCACTTATGGCTCTATACTTATAATTGGGTTGAATAAGCAAAACTTTAGGCCCTATTTTCTCAAATTTGACTACCCTTTCACTTCCCAATTGGTTCCTGTCCAATCCGATATCATTTGACCCCACTCCTGCAGTAAGGGAATTTACATAGAGAAACTCCGTATTAAATTCTCCAATTTCCAACCAGATTTTCCCTTTATTTTCATCCCAGTAAAAATCAAAAAAACCCGAAAACTTTTGCATACCAGCGGTATGATTTGCAATTGTTTTTTCAGGTTTCGGAGCTTCTTTCTTTTTCTGAGAAAAGGAAAATTGATGCAGGAAGCAAATGAGAATTATGATTATGGAAGTGGTATTCATGTTTTATTTATGCTATAAAAAAATTGAAAATACTGGTAGTTAATTGGCTGGTTTGGTATTACTGGTTACAGGTTTTTACAATTAAGCAACTCTATGGAAAAGTGATTTTTTTTGTCTCTTAGGGAATGAAATACTGAATACCTAAATCATATCCCTTTAAACCGAGTCCGGCAATCGAACCCACACAATTTTTACTCATAAATCCATGATGACGGAAGG
This sequence comes from Flexithrix dorotheae DSM 6795, assembly GCF_000379765.1. GTDB lineage: Bacteria > Bacteroidota > Bacteroidia > Cytophagales > Flammeovirgaceae > Flexithrix > Flexithrix dorotheae. The sequence goes on along the minus strand of NZ_KB903455.1, from coordinate 22,651 downwards.
ATTCTCTCGCATGAACATTAGAAATATGTACTTCAATTACAGGGGTTTGAATACCCGCAATGGCATCGGCAATGGCTATGGAAGTATGGGTATAGGCTCCGGCATTCATCACTATGCCATCATAGCTAAAACCTACTTCATGCAATTTATCAATTAAAAACCCTTCTACATTGGATTGATAATATTCTAATGTGATGTCGGGAAATCTGGTTTTCAAAATTTTGAAATAGTCTTCAAATGTTTGAGTGCCATATATTTCAGGTTCACGCTTGCCCAACAAATTCAGGTTAGGTCCATTGATGATGAGTATCTTCATATTAAGTTTTAAAAATTTAGCAATTCAAGAATAAAAGCAAGACTTAATTTTAGAATTGGATTCCCCCTTAATCACTTATAAATAAATCTTTGCTAATCTACTTTTTGTTGGCTAATAAGCCAAGAAGTAGGATTATTAAATCAATAATTAGCAAATTCCCTTTTATATCAGGCGATTTAATAAAAATCAGGGAAACCAGAAGAAAGAAGCATTTATCCATCCTCAATTTGTACGCTCATAAATTTTCATCTTATTTCAATTATTTCTAATTTTAAGTAACCCTCAGCACCAATTTTTTAAAAGCATCAAATTCTTAAAATGAAAGATCATAAAAAACAAAACCAGAAAACTCAGGCATCCAGAAGAAATTTTCTTACTGCATTATCAGCCTCATCTGCAGGAATTTTAGCCTTACCCCTCACCCAGTCACATGCCAAGGTTTCACAAAACCAGGTTCCCAATGCCCCACTAGAATGGCGAAACAAACAAGCTGGAATGGCCTACAGAAAACTGGGCAGAACCGGAATGATGATTTCTGAAGTGGTAAATGGTGGAGACCCCGTAAGAAAGGGAAAAACCAGACCAGTAGAAATAGCAATGGAAAGAGGCCTGAACTATCTGGATATGGCTCCTGCCTACGGAAATGGCGAATGTGAAGAAACTTATGCCCAAATTATTGATAGTTCTTCCAAGCGGGAAAAGGTTTTTATGACCACTAAAGTAAGTGGATTTACAAGTGTAAGAAGCCAGTTATACCGTGATATTTATGATGGGTTGCCTTCTGCAAAACAGGAAGCTATTCTAAAAAAGGCCTGGGAAATAAGGGCAGCAAGAGGAGTAGATAAACCGGGATATTTCCTCACTTACTGGCCCGGCCAACAAAAATCAAATGACCCTACTTTCCTGGCCAATGCTATGGTAGAAGAATATGGACATAAAGTAGATGGTAGTCAGGCTTTTAAAGATAAAATTAAAACCTCAGTAGAAGGCAGTTTGAAGAGGGCCAAAACCGATTATTTTGATATCCTGATGTGTCCCCATGGTGCCAATTGCGCAGAGGAAGTACAAATACCGGAAATCAACGAAACTTTTGAAGAATTGAAAAAGGAGGGAAAGGTGAGATATCTGGGTGTTTCCTCTCACAATGATCCTGCTGGTGTATTGCGGGCTGCTACTGATGCTGGGAAATTTGATGTGGTGATGTGTGCTTACAATGTGATAAACGGAGGCTATCTGGAAGATGCCATTAGGCATGCTTATGATAACGGTGTAGGGGTAATCGCCATGAAGGCGGCTATGGCAGTGGCCACTCACCATGAAGCGATAAAACCTATCCCCAACTGGCGAATTGAAAAAGTAAACCGAATTGTTCCGGGGGAAATGAAAGCACCGGTTAAAGCCTATTTATGGGCATTGCAAAACCCAAAACTAACAGCAGTGATATCCAACCTCTGGGATGAGAATTTTATCAATGATAATTTTTCGGTGGTAGGCAAAAAAGTGGAATTGCAACCAGGGTAATGCACAATTTCCCTTTCACAGTTAATAAAAAAAAGCCCGCATTCCTAAAAGGAAAAGGGCTTTTGCACATGGTAAAGGGTTATTTTTTTATAGAATTGGTTTAAAAGTTATTGCTTCAAATCTTCTTTGAATGCTTTTCTGAACTTTTCCAACTTCGGTTGAATGACATACGAACAATAGCCCTGGTTTGGATTATTTTTATAATAATTCTGGTGATAATTTTCCGCAGGGTAATATTTCCCCAATTTGGTCACTTCAGTGACAATGGGTGATGGATAAGCTTTTTCCTCATTCAAAACCCCAATCACTTTTTCAGATATTTCCTTTTGGGACGCATTGTGGTAAAAAATAGCTGACCTGTATTGCGTTCCCACATCTGCACCCTGTTTATTTAAAGTAGTTGGATCATGCGTTTGGAAAAAAATTGACAACAGCTTTTCAAATGAAACTTCTTTAGGATTGTAGGTAATTTGAGCCACCTCGGCATGACCAGTTAACCCACTACAAACCTGTTCGTAGGTTGGATTGGCCACTTTTCCCCCGGTATAACCAGATTCTACTTTGTATACCCCATTTACTTCCTGAAAAACCGCCTCTACACACCAGAAACAGCCAGCTCCAAATGTTGCTTTTTCCATAATTTTTTTATCAAATTTTTTCACATCTCCTTTTATCTGCGAATTGGCTTCACAGGCAAAAAGATTAATTAAAATCAAAAACAATAAACTATTCTTTCCCATAATTACTCAATTTTTTCTTCAAGCTTCAACTTACTAACTCCTTTAACTTTCCAACTGTTTTTATCCTGAACAAAAACAATAAGTTCAGCATTTTGGAAATTAATATTCTTCGTTATAATTAATTTTTCAAATATTTCTTTTTCACTTTCTCTTGACTGAAACTGCCTGACTACATTATCATACCGGATAGTTCTTCCCTTATTTTCACCGCCCTGGATTTGGGTAATCAGTCCTTTTTCCACCAAAGCAATGCGGACCAAAGTATTCTTAAAATCTCCGGCAAGTCGAATAAGCAAATCCAGTGTTTGCCCTTTTTGGGCGATTTCCAGGTTCAATTCCACATCCGCAGTTTTGAAATCATTTCCCTGAACTATATCTGCCAGTTTCCTTCTATCTGAACCAACAAAATGAAGTTCCCCATTCGCCACAAGTTGCGGAGTATATACATTAGGGCTCCCCAAAATTTTGGCATAACTTCTTTGCCTTTTGGTGAATGCCGGATTTGCAAGTTTATCCTCCCATCCTAAATAATCCCAATAATCCACATGATAAGTTAAGACAAACACATTGGAATACGTTTCCTCTGTATTTTGTATGACTTCTGAAATTAAGACATCTGCAGCTGCACAACTGCTACATCCCTGAGAGGTAAACAATTCTAAAAAGACAAAAGAATTATCCTTATCCATGGCTTGTTGAGCCATGCAGCTATTCACTAAAAACAGCCAAGGAAGCCATAGAATAGGAGATTTAATTCTCATTTCCGCTTTGCTTACTTTTTTCAGCAAAATCTAATGCCACAGAATTGATACAATACCGCAATCCGGTAGGTTCAGGGCCATCCTTGAAAACGTGCCCCAGGTGAGCATCACATTTGGCACAGACTACTTCAATCCGGGTCATCCCAAATGATTTGTCAATTACCTCATTTACACTCGTATCGGCTACAGGCTCATAATAGCTTGGCCAACCTGTTCCCGATTTAAATTTGGTTTTGGAACTAAACAGCGGATTATCACAGCAAATACAAGTATATATACCTTTTGCCTTATGGTTGACAAATTCACCTGTAAAAGCCCTTTCAGTTCCTTTTTCCCGGGTCACATAATACTGTTCAGCGGTGAGCTGTGCTTTCCATTCTGCATCAGTTTTTTCCACTTTCTCCATTACTTTTGCCTTTTTCCCTGGCTGCTGGCCATTTGAAGCACAGGCTGAAAATAGCAGAAGGGCAATGGCAATTATTATTAGGTTTTTCATATATTAAAGTTTTTCTTAATATAACAAACCTAAAAGGAAAGTGTCACAAAAGTATCACTGCAAATGATCAGAATGGTAACATTTGCAGTTGTAAATCTTTATTCTATTCCAGATTTTTTCACCAGTTTTAAGTCATAAATATCCTTTCTTCTATCCTTAAGATTTCGAACACTTCCATAAGTATGCAGCTCTCTCAAATGGTCTAAATCTACATCAGCAATCAAAATCATTTCAGTATTTGGTGTAGCTTCAGCTTTAATTCCATTAGTAGGAAAAGAAAAATCACATGGGGTAAAAACCACCGATTGAGCAAACTGAATATCCATATTTTCCACTTTTGGCAGGTTCCCCACACTTCCGGCAATGGCTACATAACATTCATTTTCAATCGCTCTCGCCCTGGCACAATACCTTACCCGGGAATATCCATTTTGAGTATCAGTGAGGAAAGGAACAAATAGGATGTTCATATTTTCTTCTGCGAGTATTCTGGGGAGTTCTGGAAATTCCACATCATAACAAATTAATACCCCGACTGGCCCACAATCTGTATCGAAAATGGAAATAGTATCTCCACCTACCATTCCCCAACATTTACTTTCATCAGGAGTGACATGCAATTTTACATAAGAATCGTAAGTACCATTTCTCCGACATAAATAACCCACATTGTAAAGGTTATGTCCATCCAGATATGGCATACTACCCGTGATAATATTCACATTGTAGGTAATGGCCAACTGAACAAATTTATCCCTGATTTCCTCTGTATATTCAGCCAGTTTACGAATCGCTTCGGCTTCAGAAAGATGATTGTACTTGGCCATTAAAGGTGCATTGAAAAATTCCGGGAACAGGGCAAAATCACTTTTGTATCCCGACACTGCATCAATAAAAAATTCAACCTGTTCGAAAAGTTCTTCTACCCCTTTGTAATGCCTCATTTGCCATTGGACCAATCCTAATCGCACCACAGACTTCTGGGCAGAAATTTTTTCAGGGGCTTTTTCAAAATAAATATTATCCCATTGCAAAAGCACTGCATAATCCTTAGATTCCTTGTCTCCCGGCAAATACCCCTTTAATATTTTTTTTACATGGAAATCATTGGAAAGCTGAAAAGTAAGCGTAGGATCATACAACTCTTTTTGCTTTACCTTTTGTATGTATTCCTTTGGGGTAATCTGATCCGAAACTTTATGATAGTTGGGGATTCTTCCTCCAAATATAATGGCTTTCAGATTGAGATTTTCACATAATTCTTTCCTGGCATCATACAATCTTCTGCCTAATCTTAACCCCCTGTATTCAGGTTTAATAAAAACATCAATACCGTATAATACATCTCCTTTCCCGGTGTGTGTGTTGAATGAATAATTACCGGTAATCTGTAAGTAGGTATGGTTATCGGAAAAGTGAGAATATTTTACAATAATTGACAAGGCACAGCCAACTACCTGATTATCAATAAGAATAGCTATTTGTCCTTCAGGAAAAATTTGTAAAAGCTTTTTTACCTGAGATTCCTTCCAATAAGCTCCCGGCCAGTTTTCATATGCGGCTATCATTGACTCCTTCAGTTCCTCATAGTCGGAAATTTCAAGGTTTCTTAAGTCTACCTGTCCTATATCTGTCATAAAATTATGGTTTAATATAAACACCCGAAGGTCCAGACTCCTATTTATTGGTCATCTGAAAAATCGGGTATTTAATTTTAGTAATTTTAATATTTTAAATCATACCATTTTGATGGAGCATGTCTTCGGGAATCTCCTGACTTACCCCCCAAATTTCTTTTATTTTTTTTCCTTCTAATCTAAAAATAAAATTAAAAACAAATGGTTTTTGTTTCCTTTTTCCTTTGGATTGCACTCCCGTATAATTACCCTGACACAAAACTTTGAAAAAGTCACTGAATTCTATACCATTTTCTGATAAATAATTTACCAAATCTTTATTTTCTGAAAATGATTCAGGCAAATGGTTAACCAATTCATCTGAAAAAAAGTTATCAAAAAGATCCAGTTTCCTCTCCACAAAAACAGATTGGAAACATTTGATTATGAAAGCCTTGTGTTCAACAGTTAATTCAAGGGCATTCAACTCCGTTCCACCATTAACCATGGTAATTGAAGAGGAATTGGGTACTTCTTCAGGTTGCTCCTGAATTACATCCCAGTGCTCGCACAGTTTACCCTGTTTAATTCTAAAAATATCCACCACTGCCATTTTTTTACCCATCCAGGCTAAATCCAGAAATGCCATCACCAGTTCTCCATCTTCAATGATCCTGACTATTGGCGATTTAGTCTCTGCTGGCTTGGGAAAAGTTTTGAGATAAGTAATGGCTTCAATTAATCCGGATTTCCCATCCCTGGTCATAGGACTATGCTGGATGTAATCCTCACTAACCAACTCCTCAATAACTTCCAAATCACGGTCTCCGATTACCTTTCTATAAAATAATTCAACTATATTTTTGTTTGACTGAATTTCCATAATGTAAAAGTTTGAATAGAATGAATTAAGCCAGGTATAAGGACATTCAAATAATGTCTTACAGGCTTTTAACTAGAAAAAATTAATTATAAAACAGGCAGGAACAAACCCAAAAGTCAATAGAATTCAGGTCCCGCCTAAAGGGTGGGAATTTTGGAAATTCGGGAACGATATGTAACAAAAAATTTACTTATGATTTAAAGGTATTCAATTATTAATCAGGAAAAAATAATTGGGTGAAATTTTTTATCTAAATTCAATAAGTAATGAAGTTGGAAAATTACAATTCGCCTTTAGAAGCCCTTATTTTTTGCCCAGGACAATGCATTTTGAGGAGCAAAGCAACGCTAAGCATGGAAAATATAAAGATGTACTGGGTAAAAAGAATAAGTAGAAACGGAAAGTTATTTTTTTATTAATTGACAGAGAAAACTTAGGCTACAAATCCAATGAAAAAAATTGGTTATCCATATTTAATAAAAATATTCCAACAACTTCATAATCAAGCAACCATAATATTTAATCAACCTGCATAAAGAAATAGATTTATTCTATAATTTTGCCTCCGAAAACCTTTACCATACTATTAAAAAGCTACCTTCCTTATGGTGGGCTGCACAAAATTATTCAACTAAAATAAACACATCATTAAAATGAAAATTGGAGTTCCAAAGGAAATTAAAAACAACGAGAATCGCGTTGCACTTACTCCTGCCGGAGTGAAAGAGTTAAGTAAACATGGCCATGAGATTTATATTCAGGCGACTGCAGGAGAGGGATCTGGATTTGAAGATGGAGAATATGTGAAAGCTGGTGCTAAAATTTTACCTACCATTGAAGATACTTATGCTATCGCAGAAATGATCATCAAGGTAAAAGAACCCATTGAGCCCGAATACAAATTGATCAGAAAAGACCAACTGCTTTTTACTTATTTCCACTTTGCTTCCTCTGAGGCTTTAACTAAGGCAATGATTGAGCAAAAAGCCGTTTGTGTGGCTTATGAAACTGTAGAAAAAGCAGACAGATCATTGCCCTTGCTAATTCCAATGTCGGAAGTGGCTGGAAGAATGGCTATTCAACAGGGGGCCAAATACCTGGAAAAACCCATGAAAGGAAGAGGAATTCTTCTTGGGGGAGTACCCGGTGTGAAACCAGGGAAAGTATTAATTCTTGGGGGTGGTATTGTAGGAACTCAGGCCGCTAAAATGGCTGCAGGTCTGGGTGCTGATGTCACCATCATGGATGTAAACCTGCAAAGGTTAAGACATCTTGACGACATTATGCCTGCTAATGTGCATACTTTAATGTCCAATGAATACAATATCAGAGAGTTGATCAAAACACATCACTTAATTGTTGGAGCTGTTCTCATTCCGGGAGCGAAGGCCCCAAGTCTTATCACAAGAGATATGCTGAAAGATATGCAGCCGGGAACTGTTTTGGTAGATGTAGCGGTGGACCAGGGCGGTTGTATTGAAACCTGTACCCCTACTACTCATCAGGACCCAACTTTTATAATTGATGATGTCATTCACTATTGTGTGGCGAATATGCCGGGAGCAGTTCCTTATACGTCCACTCTGGCACTTACCAATGCCACGTTGCCTTATGCCATTCAACTTGCCAATAAGGGATGGAAAAAAGCGATTAAAGAGAATAGAGAATTGGAATTAGGCTTAAATATTATTGATGGAAAAATTGTTTATCAGGCGGTAGCCGAAGCATTCAATCTTCAGTTTACACCACTTAGTGAAATCATTTAATTTAAGGATGGAGCATTGTCACAATTGGTAATGCTCTATCTCAAAATTTTTTTTAAAAATAAAACTATTCAAATTAAAAATATAACTTAACAAAGTTCCTCCATTTTTTTTGCCCCTATTTAGTTATTTACCACCTTTCTTCTCTTGTTAAAAAGGTTTTTGATTATTAATATCGTATATCTATTTACTTTTTTGCCTATTAGCTTACACATTAACTTACCAACTATTTAAACAAAAATAACATGTCCAAACAAGAGGAAATTTGGAAAGAACTTGATTTCACGGACAGGAAGTATGAGCTTAGTAACCTGGGGAGGGTCAAGTCTTATGCGAACAGTTCTGAAGGGGTAATTATTAGAGGGAAGTTATCTAATAATCGCCTGAGTGTCGATCTTAAAATAAAGGGGAAAAGAAAATCCTTTTTTGTTCACCGGCTGGTGGCTGAAATTTTTGTCCCAAAAGAGTCAGAAAAACATAAATATGTGAAGCATATTAACAATGACACTTTTGACAACAGGGCCGAAAATCTTCAATGGGTTACAGAAGAAGTTACAAAAGCAAAGTTTTTTGAAAAGGCCAAATCTGGTGGAAATAAAGGCCCAAAACCTACTGTAATGCCCGATGATGGTAAGGAATATTTTAAGTATGCCGGTTTTTATTTCAGGGTTCACGATAATGGTTCAGGTAAATTCATTCGGGTTACAGTTGCCCCTAACGTAACCAAATCGGTAACTTTAGCAGAAATAATTCTGGAAAGAAAAGGAGAACCAAGACCTACTCCCGAGCATGTTATTCTTTACAAAGATGCCGATTGCTATAATGTTTCCCCTGATAATGTGAGATGGGTAACCAGAAGTGAAAAAAGTAAAATTCTTTTGAAAAAGAATGTGAATGCTTACTTAAGGGTTCAGGAAATGGGAAAGAAAAACAAAAAACCTTTCGTAGTTTCTGATAAAATGCGTGACATTATCAAAAATTATAGAGATAAAGGCAGGTCGTATGCGCAAATCAGCAAAATTTTGGGATATAAATATTCCCGACTCTATAAATATTGCAAAGAGTCCGGTTTATAGTCAAATAATAAATCTAGAAAAAGGGGAAATTTCATATTAATGAAGTTTCCCTTTTTTGTATGATCATCCCTATTCCCCATTTCAATTCATTTCAGTTTTTTATTTACAAAACTCAAAGGAATTTTTATAGTCCATTACATATTTAGTAGTTTTGAAACTTGGTAAAACTGAAATTTCTGACAGAAAATATATCCGCATTATTCGGGATTTGAGAATTTAACTGACTAGCAGATTGGGAAAGACAAAAACAAAAAAAGCGGCAAAGGAAACCCCTTTAATGAAACAATACAATGCCATAAAAGCTAAACACCCTGGGGCATTGTTGTTATTTAGAGTAGGCGATTTTTATGAAACTTTTGGTGATGATGCTGTAAAAGCCAGCAAGATACTTGACATTGTGCTGACTAAAAGGGCAAATGGATCTGCTTCTCATATTGAACTGGCCGGATTTCCCCATCATTCTCTGGATACTTACCTTCCAAAACTGGTAAGAGCCGGACAAAGAGTAGCTATCTGCGACCAATTAGAAGATCCCAAATCCGTAAAAGGAATTGTGAAAAGAGGAGTAACTGAATTGGTTACACCCGGTGTTTCCTTCAATGACAATGTACTTAAGGTAAAACACAACAATTACCTGGCTTCTGTTTATTTCAATAAAAACACTGTTGGGATCGCATTTTTAGATATTTCCACCGGGGAATTTTTAACTGCTCAAGGCGACCAACCCTATATTGATAAACTAATTCAGGGATTCCAACCTGCCGAAGTATTATTTTGCAAAACACAAAGGGAAATTTTCGACAATAGTATAAGAGAAGACTTTAATACCTTCCGTATTGAAGACTGGGTTTATTCTATTGATTATAGTTACGAGAAACTTACTGGTCATTTTGGAACAAATTCACTCAAAGGATTCGGGATTGAGAACTTAAAGGAAGGGATAATAGCAGCTGGTGCCATCCTGTATTATCTGGAAATTACTGAACACCATGAAGTGAGCCACATTTCCAATATCTCCAGAATCGAAGAAGATAAATTTGTCTGGCTGGATAAATTTACCATCCGAAATCTTGAACTAGTTTATCCCCAGCATGAAGGTGGAGTTCCCCTTATCGATATTTTAGATCATTGTGTCACTCCGATGGGAGCCAGAATGATGAAAAAATGGGTGGTTTTACCTCTAAAATCAAAATCGGCTATAGAAAACCGTCTGAACACGGTAGCCTACTTTTCTGAAAATGAGGAAGAAATAGAAGGTTTCCTCCAACCTCTCCAACAAATTGGTGATCTGGAAAGACTCATCTCCAAAGTGGCAGTTGGTAGGATAAATCCAAGGGAATTAAATCACCTGAAAAGGGCCTTAAAAAATACCATCCCCATTAAAACCCTTCTGCTTAAAAGTGATCAACAGGAAATTAAATTGCTTGCAGATAAAATTAACCTTTGCGAACAGTTAATTGAAAAGATTGACCAGACTTTGGTAGATAATCCTCCTCTTTTATCCAATCAGGGAGGAATGATAAAAGAAGGACTAGATGCTGAACTTGATGATCTCAGAAAAATCGCCTTCTCGGGAAAAGACTATCTGGTACAGATTCAGCAGCGGGAAATGGAAAGAACCGGGATACCCTCCTTAAAAATTGCCTACAATAAGGTTTTTGGCTATTATCTGGAAGTCACTAATGCCCACAAGGATAAAGTACCCCCAGAATGGATTAGGAAACAGACTTTGGTTAATGCTGAGCGATACATTACCGAAGAATTGAAGGTTTATGAGGAAAAAATTCTAAATGCGGAGAGCCAGATTTTTATTATTGAGCAAAAATTATTTCAGAATCTGGTGGTTGCAGCCAATGAATTCGTGGTCCCCATTCAGCAAAATGCTATTGTGCTGGCTATGCTCGATTGCTATATTTCATTTGCAGGTATAGCTCTGAAAAATCAATATATCAAACCTGAGATTAGTGAGGGAAAAACACTGGCTATCCGAGAAGGAAGGCACCCTGTGATTGAGCAACAATTACCACCAGGTGAAAATTATATTCCAAATGACATCCGCCTGGATGATGTGGAGCAACAAATTTTAATTATTACCGGGCCCAATATGGCGGGTAAATCTGCATTACTGCGGCAAACTGCCTTAATCGTACTAATGGCACAGATTGGTTGCTTTGTACCTGCAAAAGAAGCACATATCGGTATAGTGGATAAAATTTTCACCAGAGTTGGCGCCTCCGACAATTTATCAAAAGGGGAATCTACTTTTATGGTAGAGATGACAGAAACTGCCAGCATCCTTAATAATTTGAGCGACCGGAGTCTGGTTTTAATGGATGAAATCGGAAGAGGAACAAGTACCTATGACGGTATTTCCATTGCCTGGTCAATTGTAGAATACCTTCACAATCAGCCAAAAGCCAAGGCAAAAACACTTTTTGCCACCCATTACCACGAACTGAATCAGTTAGCCGGAGATTTTCCCAGGATAAAAAACTTCAATGTATCAGTAAAAGAATTGGGCAATAAGGTAGTTTTCATGAGAAAATTAAAGCCTGGGGGAAGCGAACACAGCTTTGGTATTCATGTAGCCCAAATGGCGGGAATGCCTAATAATATTGTGATAAGGGCAAATGAAATTCTCCATCATCTCGAAAAAGATAAAATTCGCGATAAAAATCAAAAAAAGATGAAGGAAGTACCTCAATCAAATTACCAATTAAACTTGTTTGAGGTAAATGATCCCCAATATAATCAGGTGAAGGAAATTCTTAAAAATCTGGACATTAATACCATTTCACCAGTTGAGGCTTTGCTGAAGCTTAATGAAATCAAAGGTTTAATTTCAAAAAAATAGAAATTAAACCTTTTTAAATAATTTGAATCGGACTAAAAAATAAAACCAACCCTAAAGACATAAGGTTGTCCGTAAAAGGCATTTGCCGATACATAATTTAAATTATACAAGAGCAATAAACTAATGCCACCTCTTCTTCCAATGGGTTGCATTAATCCGGCTCCAACAAATATTGCATCAGACCATTGCCGATCAGATTCCAGACCACTACTGTCTCTTATTTTTAAACTCAATGACTCATACTCAGCATATGGGAATAAAATAGGCGTAACATTATACCTGGCAAAAACCCTCCAACCAGTAATATCATATTCATAAGCCGGCACATACCTTTTATCTTTGGTATACCGATAAGTCCCTCCTACTCCTCCAGACAACTTTGGTGTAATTTTATAACCCACCAGTGGAGAAGCATCAATAAAGGTAATATTTCCGAACTGGAAGCCCAGGTTTCCACCAAAATACAGACGATCCATTAGGGAAACTTTTTCTTTATCTTCACTTTCCTGTGCCTTTCCGGAAAATATTACAAGGCTAAATAAACAAAATATCAAAGTTATCTTTTTCATAGGCTGAAAATTTAATAAAACCATACATATTTAGGCTGCAATTCGAAAAAATAATCTTGTCTGAAATCCAAACCTGGTATTAGGTCCAGAATTGCCTCGCCAGCTATTATTCCTTATTTATTAAACTACCTGTGTTGAGGAAGACACTTAAAATAAAAATAAAGTTCATCAGATTTATCACCTTAGGAAAGCAATCCTTAAAGTTGTTATTTTTTTTTAGGCCAGCCATACCAAAAAGTCCCTGAAAGCCTCCTAAAAGCTATTAAAACTATTCACAATCTTTAACAGATTGATTTGGAGATAATTGATCCCAATTATATTAGCTTTGCAGCCGCAAAAGAAAATAAAAAACTCATTTTTTTTAACTTTTCTTACACTACCTCAAACTTCATTTTTTAATTAGAAATAACAAAAAAGGCAAAGGCACTTTTTACAAACAGAGATTTTTTTAAAAGAGGTAAAATCATTCCTTTTTTCTTAATATTTCTAAACAACAATCTACTATTTTTCAATCTGTTATAATTTTTTTCTTAATTCCTTACAAAAATAGGAATTGAAAATTACAAGCTAGAAACTTAATATGTCCATCATCAGAGAAACCAGCAATAGTTACATTGAAGACCAGCATTTAAAACTGATAAATGATGCCAATTTTGAATTTTATAATAAAATTGAAATTGAAAAATTCAAGGAATTTTCGGCCATCATAGGATTAGATGAAGGTATCGACATCAAGGTAATTTACCCTGAAATTAAAAATCTGAATACAATTGCGGAAATTGGATCAGGATATGGAAGGGCTATTGAATTTATTAAAAACAATCAGTTTTCAGGCCAGGTGTATGCAGTGGAAAGAGTAAGGAAATTACTCGATTATATGGAAGAAAAATATACTGATGATGATAATATTGAAATAATTGATCAGGATTTAAAACAGCTTAATCTACCTAATAAAGCGGATTGTATTTTATGGTTGTGGTCGGGAATACTCGAGCTTTCTTTGCCTGAGCAACGCATCGTTTTAAAAAGATTAAAAGATAATTTAGGAGAAGATGGTTTTTTGCTGATTGAAACCCCTTATAAAAATGTGAGAGTAATTGGTTCTAAAGGAGAAGACAATTACATCAAGTTTGAAACCGAATGGGGTACAATTGAGGCTTATCTTCCCACATTTGAAGAATTAAAAGAAAGTATTCAACTTTCAGGGTTTTCTTCAATTGAAAGCACTTTCTATCAAACAAAAACCGGACTGACCAGGATTTTTTACAAGATTTGCTAATCAAATAATTCTTAGGTTTTTTCTGGTAAACAAAAAAGGATTCCTTCTCAGGAATCCTTTTTTGTTTTAAACCCGGGAAAATTTCCTTACTGCGTATTAAAATGCTTTTGAAGAAGAGGATATATAATCACCGATATAATAATAATACTGGAACCTAAATAAAACAGGAAGTTCATTTTTTCACTATCTCCTAGAAATATCAGGGCTACGATAATTCCGTAAATCGGGGATAAATTGGCAGATAAAGTCACCATAAATGGCGAAACAGTTTTCATGATTTTTATAAATTGAGAATAAATAAAAATAGAGAAAACAATTACCAAAGCAATTATTAATAGAATATCCTGAAAATTTGGGAACATCTGTAAATTTCCTTCTGAGAAATACAACAGGTAAATAGGAATAAAAAGCAAAGTACCCACCCATGCCCCAATCATTTGGTAAAAGGTAATAACATAATGATGATAACCACGGCTAAGTTTAGCATTAAAAATAGTGACTAAAGCGCCAAAGAATCCAGCAATAACTCCGACAAACAGCCCCACAGGATGTTTTAGATTGGATTGGGAAATGATAAAGATTCCAATTACAGCCACAATCCCAATAATGATCTGAAGAATACTTATTTTTTTCTTTTCAAATAATGGGGTAATAAAACTTATCCACACTGAGGTGGTGGAAATACCAATCAGACAGACAGAGGCATTGGAAATTTTAGCCGAAACCATTAGCAATATCCAGTAGGTAGCTGTTAAGACACCACTTAATATAATTTTAGACAGGTTTTCGGGATCAAGTGCAAGCCGGAAATTTTTGATATAGATATAAATCCCTAAAACTACAAAGGCAATAAGAGTTCTGTAAAAAACAATCTCAATGGCAGGTAAAGATATAAATATGGCAATTATAGGTATTATACTACTTAATAGTATAATAAAATGTAACCGAAAAAAATCGCCTGTTTTGGTTGGCATCTATCCCTATTTATGTTATTCCTTATGACCAGTTTTAATACCTTGTTCTGAAATCTCCGGCATCAAAAAAACACCCTTCTTACATCCAACAATCCCTGATTTCACTAGTCAAATTATATTTAAAAAACTTTTCACTTCAAGTCATCTTATCCCTAACGGGGTACTTCCTGATTTAGGGTGTATACAGGAATAATTTTTAACAGATTTACTTATAATTTCCCCCATTGAGAAGTTTTTGGTTTCGATTATGGCAAATGATAACATTTCCAGTAAATTTGTGCCCCAAATATTACCACAATAGGAAAACAAACCTGCATTTGTTTAATGTTTGGAATATTTTTATAAGCATAACTTAATCCGAAAATAAATATAGAATAATGGTGAAAATTACATTACCAGATGGTTCAGTCAAGGAATTTGAATCAGGTGTATCCAGTCTTGATGTAGCTAAAAGTATTAGTGAAGGACTGGCAAGAAACGTTTTGGCAGCAGAAGTGAATGGGGAAGTTTGGGATGCTACAAGGCCAATCACCACGGATTCTACCCTTAAACTATTAACCTGGAATGATAAAGACGGGAAAGCTACCTTCTGGCACTCATCTGCCCACCTGATGGCTGAGGCTATGGAAGCGCTTTATCCTGGAATAAAACTGGGTATTGGCCCTGCCATTGAAACCGGATTTTATTATGATATTGATTTTATGGATCACCAGATATCTTCTGATGATTTCCCTAAAATAGAGGCCAAAATGAAGGAACTGGCCAAACAAAAAAATGAATATATCCGATCTGAAATTTCAAAAGGTGAATCGGTAAAGTATTTCACTGAAAAAGGAGACGAATATAAACTGGAATTGATAGAGGGGCTTGAAGATGGTGAAATCACTTTTTACCAACAGGGAAATTTCACAGATTTATGCCGGGGGCCACACATCCCTCACACTGGCTTCATAAAAGCCGTAAAGCTAATGAACGTAGCTGGTGCTTATTGGAGAGGAGATGAAAAAAATAAAATGTTGACTCGAATTTATGGAGTTACCTTCCCCAAAGCCAAAGAACTTTCCGAGTATCTTGAAATGCTGGAAGAAGCTAAGAAAAGAGATCATAGAAAATTGGGTAAGGAACTGGAGTTGTTTACTTTTTCGGAAAAAGTGGGAATGGGGTTACCCCTATGGTTACCAAAAGGAACAGTTTTAAGGGAAAGGCTTGAAGCTTTTTTGAGGAAGGCCCAGGTAAAGGCTGGTTACGACCCTGTGGTTACTCCACATATTGGCGGGAAAAAACTTTATGAAACTTCAGGACATTATGCCAAATATGGAGAGGATTCTTTCCAGCCAATCCACACTCCTGATGAAAATGAGGAATTTTTATTGAAACCTATGAATTGCCCTCACCATTGTGAGATTTATAATTCGAAACCAAGGTCTTATAAGGAATTACCTGTAAGGCTTGCTGAATTTGGTACAGTTTATAGATACGAACAAAGTGGAGAATTACATGGATTGACAAGGGTAAGAGGTTTTACTCAGGATGATGCCCATATTTTCTGCCGGCCAGATCAGGTAAAAGAAGAGTTTGAAAAGGTAATTGATTTGGTAAGATATGTATTTGAAGCATTGGGATTTGATGATTACACTGCTCAGGTTTCATTAAGAGACCCGGAAAATAAGGAAAAGTATATTGGAAGGGATGAATTGTGGGAAAGAGCGGAAAGGGAAATTCAGGAAGCCGCTGCCAACAAAAAATTAAACACTGTGGTAGAATATGGGGAAGCAGCCTTTTACGGTCCAAAACTCGACTTTATGGTGAAAGATGCATTGGGTAGAAAATGGCAACTGGGTACTATCCAGGTGGATTATAATTTACCTGAGCGATTTGAATTGGAATATGTTGGTGCAGATAATCAAAAGCACCGACCTGTCATGATTCACAGGGCTCCTTTTGGCTCCATGGAAAGGTTTGTAGCTATTCTGATAGAAAACTGTGCTGGGAATTTCCCATTATGGTTATCTCCGGATCAATTTGCCATACTGCCTATTTCTGAGAAATTCCATGATTATGCAGATGCTGTTTACAGTGTATTGCAGGAGAATGGTTTAAGAGGTTTTGTAGACCATAGGGACGAAAAAATTGGCAGGAAGATTAGAGATGCAGAGGTGAGTAAAACGCCATACATGCTCATAGTCGGGGAAAAAGAAAAGGACAATCAAACTGTTTCTGTCAGAAAAAAAGGAGAAGGAGATCTTGGAAGCCTGCAGGTTGAACAATTCCTTGAACATTTTAAGGAGCAAACCAAAGACTATTTATAATAAAAAAAGCTGTTCGGAAGGACAGCTTTTTTTATGTCTGGTGGACAATATGATAAATCTGTGATGCAATTCAAATTGATGTAACCTTAAAAAACCCTGATTTTTTAGAATTATTGCAATGTGCCAACGGGAAACTCCAACTTAAAACTTGGAATCTACCAATAAAACAATAATAATATTCAACTATTTATAGATATAATACAATTTTACATTGGATTATTAACACTTCATTCACATTAGACACTTTTCACTTCACTATAAGTTAACTCCATGATTAACTTGAGTTCATGAGTAAAATCTTACTTTGCATTGAATTTTTAAGGGCTATTTAAAACTTTAATTTAAGCAAAATTTAAATTTTATCTTATGAACAAGATTAGTAGTATTTTATTTACTTCGATATTTATTTTAATATCGCTTATTACTTTTACAGCATGTGATGATGATGAGCCAGATCCAGCTCCTTCAGCCCCTACTGCTACAGCACCAACAGGATCTTCAGCTAGTTTGGGAGAAGCGATTGAACTTGAATTTGCATATACCTCTGCTGCCGGCTTTAAATCAGCAAGTGTTACCGCTTCTGCCGGAACTGCAACAATTCCAACACTTCCAGCAGCTGGTTCAACTTCAGGAACAATAAAAGTATCATTTACAGCTCCTGATGCAGAAGGTGATGCCACTGTAAGTTTAACTATTACTGACGAGGACTCTAAAACAACTAAAGCCGATGCAACTGTTACTGTAGGTAAAGCTGTAGTAGATATTACTGATCCAGCAGTAACTGATGCTACTTTAGGAGACAAAAACACTATTTACAACCTTTCAAAGGATGTGACTTATATGTTTGATGGTTTGGTTTATGTAGAAGAAGGATCAGTTTTAAACATTCCAGCTGGAACATTAATCAGGTTTAAAAACTCTCCATCTACCGGAGATAATACTTCAGCTCTATTTATCACAAAGGGAGCCAAAATTATGGCAGAAGGAACAAAAGATGAGCCTATCATTTTTACAGCTGAATTAGATGACCTTTCTTACGGGGTACTTAAAAAAGAAGATAATGGCCAATGGGGAGGCTTAGTTCTTTTAGGTAAAGCTCCTGCTGAAAAAGGTGGAGCTACTGAAAATCTTCAAATTGAGGGTATTGATACTCAAGAAACCAGAGGACAATATGGAGGAAGTGTAGCTGATGACAATTCTGGTGTATTAAAATATGTTTCCATCCGATATACAGGAATTGGATTCAAATCTGGTGATGAATTGCAGGGATTAACTTTAGGAGGTGTTGGTAGTGGAACTTCAATCGACTACATCGATATTTTCTCCAGTGCTGATGATGGAATAGAAATATTTGGTGGAACGGTGAACATCAAACACGTTTCTGTGGCTTTCTCTACTGATGATGACTTTGACTTTGACTTAGGATACAGAGGAAACGCTCAATTCTTATTTTCAATCATGAGATCAGATGAAGATGGTTATGACCATGCTGGCGAGTGGGACGGAGCTTCACCTGATGATCAAGCTCTTTACTCTGCTCCAAATATTTTTAACGCTACCATGATAGGCCCCGGCCAGGATGCTACTGGTAGAGACAAAGCCTTATTATGGAGGGAAAATTTTGCAGGAAAATTAGGTCATTCTATATTAGTTGATTACCCAAGCAAAGGTTTAGAAGTTCAGGATTTAGGTACTGGAAAAGTAGACTGCTTACAAAAAATGACGGATGGGGAATTGGAAATCCTTAATAATATTTGGTCTTCATTCAAAGGGGTATCTACTACTGATGATTTAATAAAAATTACATCAAAAGATGGTGATGATAACCCAATCACTCCAAGAGAGCCTGAAGCAACAACTTTGAAAGCAGAATTAACTGATAATAATAATACAGTTTCAGAAACAAGTGTTATTAATGGTATTTCCAGAGATGCTGATGGAGGGTTAGACCCAACGCCTTCTATTTCAGATTTCGGTGATGTTGCAACTGCTTTACCAGAGGGAATTGAATCTACAGATTATAAAGGAGCCTTCGCTCCAGGAGAAAACTGGTTAGCAGACTGGTCTTCACTTGCTAAGTTTGGATTCTTGAAATAAGAAACTTCACTTTTAGGTAATAAAAAAGAGAAGCCTGTTACACAGGCTTCTCTTTTTTTTAATCATTTCGTAACATACCCAACAAGCTATAATGTGCTGATATACAATAGCTTTGCACCCGATATTAAAATTCAAATTCTCATATGAAAAAATTATTCACATTATTCATTACTATGCTTTTTCCTGTTGTAATATATGCTCAGGAAGGCACAGGTTCTATCAACGGTTTAGTTGTTGATGGAGGCACAGGGGAAGAAATTATAGGGGCCTCTGTCCTTATAAAAGAAATTCCGGGAAAAGGAGCCGCCACAGATATTTATGGAAAATATTTCATAAAAAATATTCCTGCTGGAACTTATACCTTAACAGTTTCATTTGTAACTTACCAAACTCAGGTGATTGAAAATGTAGAGATTACTGAAGGTGATGCAAAAACAATAAACCTTACCCTTTCTGAATCTGTAGAAGAACTAGAGGAAATTGTAATCCAGGCAGAAGCCATTCAGAATACAACAGCCTCTATGCTTGTGGTACAAAAGAAAGCCCTTGCTGTACAAGATGGTATTTCTTCTGAACAAATCGAGCTCATGGGGGCATCTAATGCTGCAGAATCTGTAAAATCTATCACCGGAGCTACTGTAGAGGGAGGAAAATATATGGTGATGAGAGGTTTAGGAGACAGATATTCCTTAACCCAGATGAATGGGATCACCCTGCCTAGTGCTGACCCTTACAGAAATAGCAGTAGCCTTGACCTGATTCCTTCAGAAATGATCGACAATGTGATCACTGTAAAAACTTTTACTCCTGACCAGCCAGGTAACTTTACAGGAGGAAAATTAGACATAACCACTAAATCTTTACCGGAAAAATTCTATTTCAACTTTGGAGTGTCTACTACTTTTAACACTCAATCAAGTTTTATCAATAACTTTTTAACAGATGGATCTAACGGAAAAATGGATTGGCTGGGTTATGATGATGGCACAAGACAAAGACCAAATGAATTGGTTGAGTATAATGAATTTATACGATTTGGAGCGACCAACTCTTCCCTTATATTAGGTAGTAGAGAAGCTGGCCTGGCTGAAAGAGAGGCCCTTGATCAAACCGCAAAAGCTGTTACTACAAACTTCAACCCTGCCAGGGCAAGTTCACCCATGAACTATGGCGTTAAATTTTCACTTGGAAACCAATATGAAGTATTTGGAAAACCTCTGGGTGTGAATTTTGGTTTTAACATGGACAAGAGCTACAAATTCTACGATAATGGGGTTCAGGGGTTATTTACTGATGTAAATCAAGAAGCATTACAAGTAGAACAGGATTACTCTTCTACCCAGGGAGATAAAGCCACCGCATTGGGAGGATTATTAAGCTTAGCATATCAATTTTCTCCTAATAATGAAATCATTTTAAATACTATGTATAGCCATGAAGGATCTAATTTATCTTCAAATACCAGTGGTTTTTGGAGAGAAACTGGTACTCCTGGATTCGAATCAGTAGTAACTCACTTTACTGAAAGGTCATTATTAAACCTTGAATTAAGTGGTAAACATTATTTTGAAGAAAGTGGAATTAAACTTGGGTGGACAGTGAGCCGTGTAGAGGTTACCCAGGATGAACCAGACATCAGAATGTGGGGTTTCACCTTTGGTTATGATGAAGAAGGAAACCAAACTGACTGGGGAATGAACCGATCTATTGTTGGAATTTTACCTTCTCACTTTTACAGAGATTTAACAGACGAACAGTTTAATGCGAAACTTGACCTGACCATTCCTTTAGGTGAAAAAGATAACCTAATTAAATTCGGTGGATTATATTCTGACAAATCCAGGGTATTTAATGAATTTATCTATTCCTATAACCATACAGATGTTAGATCAACTAACCACCCGGATTTCCTTTTATTCAGCCAGGCTCAAGGTGATTTCGATGCCTATTTTTCTCAAAATAATGCCGGTCTGATGGGAACTTTTGTGGATAATTCAGGGGAAACCAGATATGGTTTTGGTAACGTTTATTCAGACCAGACTCAAATTCAAAACTCCTATACAGGAACAGAAATTATTGGTGGAGTTTATGCCATGGGCGTTTTTGACATAACCACAAAACTGAAAACTATTTTTGGTGCAAGAGGAGAATTTACAGAATTAGAATCAGTAAGTAATGATGAAAGACAGGAAATTGGTGACATTAGTAAATTTGATATCCTTCCTTCCCTAAGTTTCATTTATAAAATGGGTGAAAATACCAACTTAAGGTTAGGTTATTCTCAGACCATTGCAAGACCCAACCTTAGAGAAATTGCTCCATTCGCTTCTATTGGCGGTGTAGGACAAAACATTGTATTAGGAAACCCAGAGTTAACCAGAACCCTAATTCAAAACCTGGATGCCAGGTATGAATTTTATCCAAGACCTTCGGAATTAATCGCATTTAGTGCTTATTACAAAAGTTTTGAGAACCCAATTGTTTGGCAATTAACTCCTCAGGCTTCTACTGCGGAATTGAAACCAGTGAATTCGGAAGATGCCCTTGTAGCGGGTATAGAGGCTGAATACAGAAAAAACCTTGATTTTATATCTCCTGCTTTGGCTTCATTTACATTTGCCACAAATGTGTCACTTATTTATTCCAAAGTCCAAAAGGGTCAGGAAGAACTGGATATTATTAAAGAACAACAAGAACAAAACAAAAGAGCCGATTTAAAAGATTGGAGACCCTTCCCAGGACAATCTCCATTTATCGTGAATTTAATGCTTAGTCATTTTAGTGAAAAACTGGAATGGGATAACAGTATTACTTTCAACATCTGGGGTGACAGGCTTTCTTACGTAACTCCAGCGCTTGATCCGGATGTATATGAACAATCCAGACCATCTTTAAATTTTGTCTCAAGAAAGAAGATTTCAAATAGCTTCAATATGTCTGTAAAAGTGATGAATATCCTGAACATGAAATACTCTCACCAGTATGACCGTGGAGGTGCAGATTACATATACCAACAATATACTCAAGGAATTAACTTCTCTTTAGGATTAAGCTATAAAATCTAACCATACCAACTAACTAGAAACCCAAACAAAAAAAGGAGCCGTAAGGCAGTCAAGGTCGGAAGAAAAATCTTCCGACTTTTTTTATTTTCAAGGAGTCATTTTTCTTAAAAAGGGGGAGATAAAAATCTGCATACTAATTGTTGATTGGTCTAACTAAATTGTAGAAACGGTTGTTTTATTAGTATTTTAAATAGGGATAAATAAAATGCTATGACAGTTTTTAAAGACCACAAAATATCGGCTGGCCAATTGTTTGACTTTATTCCCGAAGCACTGCTTACTCATCTTTCCACTACCACCAAAGTTGATTATTATTCAAAAGTCCTACACGG
>NZ_KB903454.1 GCF_000379765.1 Flexithrix dorotheae DSM 6795 | reverse complement strand
TGGCATCACCAATGAGGATACCTACTATGCTGCGGTGGAAGCTTTAAAAACCATTGCCCACACTGAAATTTCCACTGAAGATAAGAAAAAAAGGGAATTAAGGGAGTTGGAAAACAAGTGGAGAAATATCAAAGAAAAGGGATTCTTTCCTACTCCAAAAACACTGGCTAAAAGGCTGGTGGAAGAAGCTGGTATCCAACCTNGAGAAATTGTATTAGAACCTAGTGCCGGCCTTGGTCACATTGCAGAAGTCATTCGGGAATTGCACCCTGAAAATGATCTGCAAGTGATTGAAAGAATGGTGAGCCTGGAGCAAATCCTTTTATTGAAAGGTTTTATCCTGGTAGGCAATGATTTTTTGCTTTATACGCCAGAAGCAGGAAAAGCTCCGGATAAAATCATTATGAATCCACCATTTGAAAACAATCAGGACATTGCGCATTTGCAGCATGCTTATTCCATCCTGAAACCTGGAGGCCGAGTGGTGGCTATTATTGGTGAAGGTGCATTTTTCAGGCAGGGAAAAAAGGAAACTGCATTCAGAGATTGGCTTCATCAAATTGATGGGGTAGAAGAACCATTACCCGAAAATTCATTCAAAGGAGCTGAAGCATTTAAACAGACTGGAGTAAGATCAAGACTGGTAATCATTGATAAGCCAGGAGCGGAAAAAGAAGATGATTTATCGCTGGCTTTAGCCTTGCAAAAACAGCGAATAAGGATTTTGAAATTGAAGGCTAAATTAAAATCAGGCTTAGGAAATATAAATGATGATGTTAAATTAAAACTTCAACTCCAAAAACAAAGGATTAGGTTACTGAAGTTAAAAAGTAAAAAATCCAATGCCCAAACCAAAGTTCAGGCTGTTCCACTTTCAAAAATTCATGTGAATAAAAAGCTATTCCAAAACAGGGAAACTGATTATTCCCATGAATCGGTGCAAAGGATTTTAGAGGCCGTGGAAAGTGGGAATTTTCGATGGGAAGTTTTTGATCCGGTATTATTATGGAAATCTCCAGCTGGTAAACTATATATCCTTTCCGGTCACTCCAGAACGCAGGCATTTAAAGAACTGGTTAAAAAGCGTAAAAAAGTAGGTGGCAAATCCTTTAAAAGTATTCCGGCCAAAATCATTCAGGTAAGTGAAACAGAGGCAAAAAGAATCGCCCTGGAATCCAACACACTTTCTACTAAAGAAACCGATACGGAAAGAGCCAATTATTACAGGTCTTTGAGAAACCAGAAAAAAAGTAAAAAAGAAGTAGTGGAGCTGGCTCAAAAAAATGAAGGAAAGAACTGGAAAAAGATATTCAATTTATCTTACCTGAATCCTGAAGGTTTTCTTATTGATAGCATTAAGGCCACGGAAAACTCAGATGTGCAAAGCAAATCTGTGGTGAATACCATTGCGGACTGGATTGGAGAATTAAGAGTAAGGTTTCCTGAATTAACCGATAGTCATGAAAAGGAAATTGCAGACTGGCTTATGGGAGATGCTTATGGCAATAAGACCGGACAAATCAGTAATAAAAGGATGTTCCTGGAAAAATTGGAAAGTGCTATTTATAAAATTACTGAGTTTGGGAAAATTCCTCCAGGTAAAAGACTCAATCTTAAAAAAACAGTTTCCAAATCTCCTGTAGAACAGGATTATGAAAGACAGGTTGAGGCACTAAAAAGGGAAAAGAAAAAAGCCATGGATGTGCTGAAGGAGAAAACAGAAAAGCTTCTGAAAGGAGCGCATGAGGGTAAAATCACCAAAAAGAAAGCGCAGGAATTATTAGAGCCTTATCAGGATAATTACATGGGACTATTCAATAAGCTCAACAAACTATTGGGTAAAAAATATGACATTGCCCAGGCTGCAAAACAGCAAACCAGTTTGTTTGGGTTGGGAAAGTTTTTAATTCAAAATAAAAAGGAGCTATTGAAAGCTCCAATTTAGCAGCGAGCCATGCCCATGGAAACGAATTTCCACCGTGGCTCTCAACGTGCGAAACGACTGCTTAAAGGCAAAGATACAAAAAGAATAATTTTAGGTAAAATGGCCACACAAGTAATACTTAACCGGTATAAATCCATTAATCCCGCTGTCCTAAGCAGGGAAGTAAAGGAGGAATTGGTGTTAATGGAGAATTTGAGTAAACAGTTTTCAGATCAACAGGTGCTTTCCCATCAGGCCTTTCAGGATAACTTCAATGATTTGTATGAAGTGATAGAGGAATTGCATCCTACTGCCATTCAAAATTCAGCAAAAAAAGAAGTCCCCAAGAAAATTACAAGACCCTTAATTCAAAGGGCCAAAACTAAAAAGACTAATGTACCCAAATCCAAAGAAAAAAAGGGTACACGAAAACAGGTGCCCAATTTCACAGAATCCGAAAGACAGATCCGAAAGTTTTTAAGCTGGCAACAGAAAGTAAAAAGCAGGACGCAAATCAGAAATGCAGCGGTTTTGCTCAATAAAAAGGGGGTAACTGAAATTTTTGATCAAAAGAACAAACCGCTTTTAAGAAACATTTACCGGGAGCTGGAAAAGACTTATAATGGCATGCTGGATAAAAGGCAAACCAATATCACCATCAAATTTTCTAAGACGATTTTCCAGGAAATGCAATCGGTGATGGAACAACTGGAAATCCTGCCCAGTGTGCGATTGATTATTCGCTATTTAAACCTGCAGGGAAAAGAAGGTATTACCAAAAAGTCCGCTGAACTTTTAAAAAAGAGCATTGAAAAAGCCATTTCCAACCGAAGAGTTTTAAAAGCAGATAAGTACTTTGAAAAACTCAAAACAATCACCAGGAGCCTAAAGGATTTTATTGGAGGAAATAAAGAAAGTATTTCCCTTCAGAAAGAAAGTCTGGCAGGATTAAGTGGAATTCCAGGAGTGCATTTGTCTCCTCCAACCAAAAGAAAAAAGCCTGTTAAAAAAAAAGCCCGATCGGTAAAAACTATTAAAAAAAGTTCTAAGAAAAACTCTGAAAAAACGCTTACAAAAAATAAGACCATGACCATTGAATCTGATCCTAAAATACCTGACACCATTAAACCAGCGGTCCTTGAAAGTGGTGGTTTTGTGCTGGCTCATCAGCCAGTTACAAAGCCACCTACTTTTAAACTGGCGGGTGAAATGGGAAAGTTTTTAGGAGAACTTCAGCCTTATAAACTGGCCATTACGGTCTCTGGAAACCGTGGAGGTGGGAAAACCACTTTGGTCACACAGCTCATTGATGCCTTTTTGGATACAGGAAAAAAAGTTGGATTTTTCAGTCTGGAGCAGGGAGGCATGGAATCCAAGGATACTGAAAAACTGGTGACAGCCAATATCAAAGCCAAAAACAGAAGCCAGTTGGCCATTTCAGGAGAAGCTGAAAAAGGGATTGAAACGGTTAAAAAGTTTGCCAGCGTTTTCGATTGTGTAGTCATTGACAGTTGGCAAAAACTGCAAAGCTGGGGAGCTAATACCCGATTTGATGAACTTAGAAGTGAATTTCCCAACACTATTTTTATTGTCATTTTCCAGCAAAATGCTCTTGGTGGCACAAAAGGAGGTGTAGCCGCTGAATTTGATGCACCAGTGGTACTAAAAGTGGTCACAGTGGATCCCACATTTGTCCGCAACTATGCCATTGCAGAAAAGAACCGTGGCAATTCCCTGGAAAACAAATATCTAATTGCAGCAAAAAAAACAGTTCTGCTTTTTACGCCCAAGCTGGAATTATCAAAAGATGAAGATGAAAAACTTTTAATTGACCTATTATGAGATCAAATGCCATTTCCAAAGCTATTATCCAGATCGGAAATACTGTGCAGGGTTTAACCGTGCCTCCAGGCGCAGTGAGTTGTATCATCAGTATGGATGCAAATGATCAGGTCACAAATCCACTGAAAGCAGGTCGTTTCTGGGAAACCGGAGATGATCCCACCACCTCAGAAGGCATGATTTTAAGCGATGGTGGAGCATATGAAATTTTAGGCAGAAAGAATATGGAGAATTTTAAAGCAACAAGTACTGAAGCAGATAAGGAACACAAACTAATGATTACTTTCTATGACTAGGCAATTTAAACGTATTTGGGAAGTACCAGGCATTTCCAAAGTTTTAACTGATTCTTCCACTTCACAGCCACCAGAGATAATTGAAAATGAACTGGGTGATGAGCTGGACATTACAGGTCTGAGTAGTATTAATTGGTTTTTTGGTTCAGGTGCAGGAATTCGGTTTGCTAGTGGAGAAGTAAAAGCCTTACCAGGAGGACAAATCAATCAGGAAGAAGGTGGTTATACTGTTTCCGATGGTAAAGGCAACCTGCTTTTTTATACCGATGGGATTAATATTTTCAATAGAAACCATGAGGTAATGGAAGCTGGTTTATTTGGTGCGCAAAGTAGTGCGACCAGTGCCGTTGTAGCTGTACAACCAGGTACAAGTTTGTATTGGGTGTTTACGGTGGATGAAAATGTGGGCAGTAAGGGCATGAATTATTCTATTGTGGATATGAACCAAAATGAAGGTTTGGGCACAGTGACCGAGAAAAATATCAACCTGTTACCAGCCAGTAATGCCACTGAAAAAATCGGAATGGTACAACACCAAAATGGAGTGGATTGGTGGATTGTTACTCATGGCTTTAACAACAATAATTTTTATGCTTACCTGCTTACAAAAGATGGATTAAACATGAACCCGGTGGTAAGTAGTGCCGGAATTGTCTATGATTATGTAACTGATAAAACCGGATTTATCAAAGATAACTTTGCTCAAAACAGGCTGGCGGTGAGTACTTATGGCGGTGGTGGAAAAGCCAAAGTGGAATTATTTGATTTTGATAATGCCACCGGAATTATCAGTAATCCTGTAGATACCGGAGTATATGTCAATCCCTATTCTATTGAGTTTAGTCCTAATGATGCCTATTTGTATGTAGGGGAAACTCCTTATGCAAAAAACACCTGGGATAAAATTTATATTTATGATATTCAGGCAGCTACCTTAAATACCTATTGGGAAAGAACAGAAGATAGTACAACACCTTTTCATTTTGGAATGCAGGTGGCTCCTGATGGGAAAATTTATGTGAGTTTTAATTGGCAAATAGCATTGGGGGTAATTAATAATCCAAATGACCCCGCTCTTTCATTTATAGAGTTTACCCCACCAATGTTAACTGGTCCATCCAGAACCGGGCTGCCTTATTACCCAAAGGCTTATATTGATGTGAGTATATGGGGAGAAAAACCACCTAATAATACCGATTCAGCACTATTTAATATCGCCTTTGTTGATCCCAATGGAGATGATTTAACCGCAGAGGTAGGCAGGATAAACAGACCGTTTGCTACCTTTTCAGAAGCTACTGACGCTGTAAGTGAAGGGGGAACGGTGATGGTCATGCCAGGGGTATATACCAACCATTTGCAATTAAATAAACAGGTGAATTACCACTTTTTGGAAGGAGCTAAAATCGAAAAAACCGGGCTTTGTATTTGGTGTAGGGAAGATAACCTGGACATTGAAATTACCGGAAGAGGAGAATTTATTTCCACCAATGCAGACTATGGCTATAACCGAAATAAAGCGATCAGGATTTATCCTGTGACCAACACCAAAATTAAAATTGAAGCCAAAAAAATTACCGGTATCCAAAATGCCCAATACACCAGTGGATCAAACGGGATTCTTGCTGTAAAAAATGCAGAACTCACTGTATCAGTGTTAAACAATGCCGATACCAGAAATAGTGGCTATGACAGTGTAGCGGGATTAATGCTTAAAAACTGCTTTTTGAATAATTGTGAGATTGTACCCATGATTGGAGTCAATCACATTCATGTGGAAGATTGTTGGCAAATCCGCTATGGCCAATGGGCCGTGGGTCTTAATCTTTACCAACAGGGCCGGGGGAGTATTGTCAATTCCAGAATCATTGTAAAAAACAGCGAAGTTTTAATGGTAGATCAGGCAAACTGGGCGGTATCCACCTGGGGAAATACCACAGGAAGCAAAATCTATTTAATCAATAATAAATTCAAGTGTTACAATTCCACCGATACCATTGTAATTGGTGCATGGCGTGGAATGAGTTTCGAGTATTATTTCCAAGATAATATTACCAATGTGATGGTAGGCCACCATCATTTTCAACCAGTGGTAAATAAAGCCAGAAATGAAGGCTTCAGGTACGATCCGGATTTAATGGTAACCCCGGAATTTGAGACTTTTTTATTCAATAAAAATTTTTAAGTGATGGCTTTTAAATCAGTGCATACACAGGGACAGGTTACTTTGGAAGCACTTTATCATGAGGAGGAATTACCTCCTTTTACCATTTGTATAGTCAATGAAAATGGTTTTGTAGTGCCAGTGAATAATCTTCCTGAATTTAAAGATCAAAAAGAAGCGGGAAACGGTGGGCTTGTCCGGGGGCAGTGTTTTGTAACCGATAAGGGAGAGATTTTTATGAAAACCTAAAACAGCAACCAAAAACAGCAACAAAAAAGATTATGGAAACTATAGAACAATTCGATTTTTCCATTCGGGGGAATCCGGCCAGACTCAAACTGGTTAAAACTGAAAACGCTTTTATTCCCAAGTTTGAGCATGAAAAAAACGGGATTTTAGAAGCCTACGCCATCCAAAATCTGAAAGTGGACTTTCTTTTTAAAAGACTTCCTATTACGGCTACCAAAAATATTTACCTCATTGGTGATATTCCGGAAAATGGAGATGTGAGTGATCCTGCAGTTCATATCATGCCGATTTCTACAGAAAATAATATCCTTTTTAATGCAGAAAGTATGTTGCCGGCCAGTTTGGGCAATCAGAGAAGTTTTGATTTACTTGCTGGTTTTGACCTGACATCTATTTCCCTCACTTTTATTCAGTATTTCAGTCGCTTAATGCTCAATGGCCTGATCAATCACTTGTATGGCTCCAGGTGTTTTAGTTACCTTGACAACCTGAGTTTTTACCAGCCTTTGTTGCTTTCCGTAGATGTGGAGCCACCTACTCAGAATGAGGATGAATCCTTGAATGCAGATGGAAAATTTACAGTCAATGTCACTGAAAGTAATGGCACTGTGTTTTATAAGCTCAATGATGGGAATTATTTGGAAAACCCTGTTTTTGAAAATCTGGCAGAAGGGGAATACACTATATCGGTAAAAGATTTGACCAGTGAAATAGTCATTCCGGCCACTTTTCAAAGGCAAAAAATTACCCCACCACTTTTTTAATGATGGAAAATGGAGGCATCAATCTGGTTGAATTACTCGATAAACACGGACTTTTTGCCGGTGTGCTTTATGCCATTGCCTTAATATTTTTATTCCAGCTTTTTAGCCGAAGAGAGCAGGCCACCGATGCCTTCATTAATTTTTCCAACAAAATGGCCTATCTCATACACCATGTTATTATCGTGAGAAACCGGCAATTTATTCAGGGCATTTCAGACCGGATCAGTAGCATTTATACCTACATGTACATGCTCATGAAAATCAGTCCGGTGCGAATTGCGGTTTTCAGGTTTGATTACAAAGAGCAGGGAAAAGAGAAATTTTATAAATGCTACATGGTGCATGAGGCTGTTTCCGGAGTGGAGCCCATCAAAGATTTTTGGCAGGGTATTCAGATTAATAAGCAAGTTTCGCAAGTCCTCATTGTGGATACCATTTCTGAAGGATCAAAAGGCCTGTATTTATCCAACCTGGAAGAAATGCCGGATGGAGAATTGAAAGATACCCTGGATAGCTATGACATCAGAAGTATTTTTTCCATTTACTTAAATAACCGGGCAGAGCGGGTTTATTCCCTAGTGGTATTTTTCAATCGGGAAAAATCCCTGGAGCAAAGTGATATAGCAACCATCAGGCTTTGTGCGGCCAACATTGAAAAATTAATTTTTAGCTGAGATGGAGGAAAAGCCAAATCTGACCACAGAAATCCTAAAGTTTACTGCCAGGCTGGTGGAAAACCTGGAGCATGCCATTGCCAAAATGGCCAGAAGGCAGAAAAGAGATTTGGAACTGAAAAAAATTGAGGAAAAACTAAAAGATGACCTGGCCATTAAAAAAGAAGACCTACACCTCAAATACCTCATCCTCATGCCCACCAAAGAAGCTTTCCTCCGTGTGGATGATTTAATTGATTACCTCTTAATCATCAGAGAAAGGAGAATCAAACTCCGAAATTCCAAAGAAATTACTGATTTTATAGACTATCTGATTGATTATTTGAGGTCTTATCAGTGAGGGAGGGATACGCAATCATTCTACATTAATTCCATTAATAAATGTTTCAACAAAACCCATAATCTTTCCTAAGATTTGGTCACCCATTTTTTTTCGCTGAAGTACAGAGGGTTTTTCACCTTCTATTAAGTCTAACACTTCGTCTCTTAGTGGTTCACGCTCTGCAAACAGATATTGTTCAATTAGCTTTTGCGTTTTGTCGGAGGATAGTTTTTCTTCTTCGACCAGCTTGCCAAACGCCTTTTGCTGTTCTTCGTCCCAGAATTTGTCAAACTCCTGTTGGATGTTTTCAGAATCATCAATTTGAGGGAGGTTTTCTAGAATGAATTTCTCGATTAACTCACGCTTGCTTCTTAAATTCGATTCTCCAGTCAGTAAATCAACAATTTCTTTGCGTTTCTTCTCTTGGTCTGATGTGTTTGCCCCTTTTAGTTCTGCCAGCAATTTGAGAATGTAGGTCACATTGATTTCATCTCGGTGAATCAGCTCCAGTTCAAAATCCACATCGTCAAGGATAGATACTTTTTCCTTTAGGTGGTCGGTTTTTACTTTGTCGTGTAAATCGAGGTATTTGCTTTTGTAATCTTCAAAAGTTTGTTCGGTCATTTCCAAATCTTCCCAGTTGAAGTCGGTAAAAGTGGACATGGTATTTTTAATACGCATCAATGCCCTAAAAGCCTTTACAAAATTTAACTCATCTTCTTCACTTACTAAATCATTTATACTATCCACCGTGGGCGTTATCTCCAATAACTCCTTATATTTCTCATTAAAATCATCAATATAATTCTCGTAAGGCTGCATGATGATTTCATCAATCGCCTCTTTGTTACTAAATAGGGTAATGGCTTCGTCCGTAGCTTTTTTAAGATTACGGAAGACAATAATGTTTCCTTGTGCTTTTTGTTCGTTGAGTATGCGGTTAGTTCTTGAATAGGCTTGAATTAATCCGTGATATTTCAGGTTTTTATCTACATAAAGGGTGTTCAGCGTTTTACTGTCAAAGCCTGTAAGGAACATATTTACCACCAACAGAATATCAATCTTTCGCTCTTTAACCTTTTTGGAAATGTCGTTGTAATAGTTGTAGAACGAAACGCTGTCTTTAGTGGAAAACTTGGTTTCAAACATTTGGTTGTAATGCCCAATGTATTCATCGAGCTTTTCTCTGGTATGTACATTCAAACCGTACAAGGCTCTTGGTTCTTCTACTACAGAAAGTTCTTCCGGAATAAAACCGTTGGCATCGGCATCGTTTTCATTGGCTGCAAAACTAAAAATGGTGGCTACTTTTAAATTATGTTCTCCACTTTCTTTTTTGCGTTGCAGAATCTCGTAATATTTTATCAGGGTTTCTACACTACTCACACAAAACATCCCTGTAAATTCCTTGTTGTAAGTTTTGCGGTTGTGGTTGGTAATAATATGGTCTGCAATCATTTCCAACCGCTTGGGAGAATCCATTAACTCTTTAGTGTCGATGTCTTCTACTTCAATATCAATTTCGGTAGCGGATTCCTTTTGCTTGTATCTACCTACGTATTCAACTGCAAATTTGAGGACGTTCTCATCTTTAATGGCATCTGTAATCACGTATTTATGTAAGCACTCTCCAAACAGTTCTTTGGTAGTTCGTTTCCCCAATTCATTTTTAACGGCATTATCTGCAAATATCGGTGTACCTGTAAAGCCAAACATTTGGCTATTATTGAAAAAAGATTTTATACGATTGTGGGTCTCTCCAAATTGTGAACGGTGGCACTCATCAAAAATGAATATCATACGTTCATTTTGCAAAGCCTCCATTTTGCCTAAATATTGCTTTTTACTAATAGCAGTATTTAGTTTTTGAATGGTTGTAACAATCAACTTTGTATCATCAGAAAATTGCTTTACTAAGGCTTTGGTATTGTCTGTACCATCAATGCTGCCTTTGCTGAAACTATTAAATTCTTTAGTGGTTTGATAATCTAAATCTTTTCTATCTACTACAAACACCACCTTTTTTACAACAGGTATATTCATAATAACCTGACTTGCTTTGAAAGAGGTAAGTGTTTTACCCGAACCTGTGGTATGCCAAATATAGCCTCCTGTGGTACTATTTTTTACCTTTTCAATCATGGCTTCTACTGCATAAAATTGATAAGGACGTAGAATCATCAATATTTTTTGAGCCTCATTGAGTACGATGTATTTGCATATCATCTTGGAGACATGGCATGGCTCTAAAAAATCGGTGGTAAAGCCGTTGATGATATTGGTGAGCCGCTTGTTTTGAACATCTGTCCAGTAGAACGTCTGCTTAAAGGATTGATGTCTATTGTTGGCGTAATACTTCGTATTTACACCGTTGCTAATGACAAATATTTGAACATACTGAAACAAGGCAGCATTAGCCCCAAACGAATGCCTTTGATAACGATTGATTTGGTTAAAGGCTTCTTTTAGTTCTAAGCCCCTGCGTTTTAATTCTATTTGAACCAAAGGCAAACCATTGACCAACAAGGTAACATCATAGCGGTTTTTGTATGTTCCTTCTACTGTAACTTGATGGGTAACTTGATATTGATTCTGACACCAATGCTCGGTATTGATAAACTCAAAATAAAGATTGTCGCCATTGTCACGAATTATGTGCTGCTTTTGGCGAAGCGTTTTGGCTTTCTCA
Source organism: Flexithrix dorotheae DSM 6795 (assembly GCF_000379765.1). Lineage (GTDB taxonomy): Bacteria > Bacteroidota > Bacteroidia > Cytophagales > Flammeovirgaceae > Flexithrix > Flexithrix dorotheae. The sequence goes on along the minus strand of NZ_KB903454.1, from coordinate 540,265 downwards.
AAAACAGAACCTTTACTTAAAATGTTTAGCACCCTTTCAAATTCCTTATCGGTAAAGGTGATTTGGTTGTGCTTTTCTAATTGCGATTTGAGATTGCTTAGTAATGCTTTTTCATCAGGAATAAGCACTTTGGCGTATCCTAATTTTCCTAATTGAGCAACTAACTGTTCTTCTAATATTTGTTCGGGTTGCCTACTCATACTACACAAACATTTTTTGTAATAAGCCCTTTTTCCAAATTTTGGCTTGGGTAAGTTGGGTATTGACTTGCTCTATTTTATCTGAAAGATTTTTTAGAAACTTGGTGATTTTTAATCTTTCAGCTTCGCAAGGATATGGAATAGGCATATTGTAAAAATCACTGGTTAAAATATTCATTCTGTCATGTCTTGCACCAATGTTAGCAACACTTACTAAATATTTATGCCAATATGCTGTTTCAAAATAATACTCAAAATATTCCAAATTGCTATCCTTAAACCTAAAAACAGAATACAAAGGAGACATGACTCCCTTAGCTAATTTATTTCTTTTTATAGGACCAACAGGGGCATGAACTGATACTCTTGGATTGTAAACAAAATCGTCTTTATCCACTATATAATAACCATCTAAATTACCTTGATTAGCAATGTCTTTATCGAAATAATCTGTTTGACTAACAACTCCTTGTGTAGCTGAATTAGTTAATACATAATTTATTGAATTATCGGAGTTTTTATCCTTTACTCTCGTTGCTAAATCTCCCAACTTCTTTTTCTCCCATTTCGAAAACTCTTTGCCATTATCATCTTTAAATCTTAGTTCTTGCTTAAAGATTTTTTGCATTACCCCTTTTTTGTATTGCTCTAACAATTCCGCCTTTTTTGTGAGTTGAGCTATTTTGTCATCTACTTTGGTAAGGAAAGCCTCTATTTTTTGTTGTTCGGGGAGTGGGGGTAGATTTATTTTGATTTTAGATAAATCTGTTGAGTTGATAGCTGGATAACTTGTTCCAGTACATCTTAATAGCACTTTATTTACGAAGTAATCAGTGTGAATATATTGAAAAATGTATTTAGAATTATTCTCAGTCCTAATTTGTGCATAACCAGTTGATGCTACGTAATCATTTTCAGCTTTGTCAAAATAGTAATTGTTTTTTTGATATGGTCTGACAGTCTGATATAGGATATCACCTTGTTTCAATAATCTTTGTGCCCTACTTGGGGCATCTTGTTTATCGAGCCTTTCCTCTTTCAATAGATGCCCATTATTTACACTTTCTAAATCAACGTATATAAATGAATTAGGTAATTCAGAATTTTTAGGATTAATTGTTACTGCTTTGTTGAGTTCTATATTATGCCAACTTTCTGTAAACTGTGGAAATCTCAACTCAGGCACTAATATTTGCTTTGTAGCTACTTCCATCTTAAAACGGGGTTGAAATTCCTAATTCATCACAATATGCAGCTATTTCCTTATCGGTGGTTGCCATATCGGTATCCACTATCTTTAGCTCAGTCGCTACGGCTTCAATATCAATCGGTTCTTCTTCCTCAAAGGTATCTACATAACGAGGGATGTTTAAGTTGTAATCGTTTTCGGCTACTTCGCTTAATGGTGCTACATAGCTGTATTTATCTTCTGTTGTTCGGTTGCGGTAGGTAGTAACTATTTTTTCAATATCGCTTGGGCGAAGTTGGTTTTGAGTTTTAATTTTATCGTAATGCTCGCTGGCATCAATAAAAAGAATATCATCAGGGTTTTCTCTACACTTTTTAAATACCAATATACACGTTGGAATACTTGTGCCATAAAAGATATTGGCAGGTAAACCGATAACCGCATCTAAGTAGTTTCTATCTTCTATTAAATACTTACGTATATGTCCTTCTGCTGCTCCCCTAAATAATACTCCATGTGGCAATACAATGCTCATAGCACCATTATCAGCCAAATGGTGGATCATGTGTTGCACAAAGGCAAAATCGGCTTTACTGGCAGGAGCTAATTTTCCATACTGGCTAAACCGATCATCACTTGTAAAAATAGGGTTGGCACTCCACTTTGCAGAAAATGGTGGATTGGCAACAATAGCCTCAAATTTATCGTCTTTATGCTGCGGATGCTCTAAGGTATCTTCTTGCTTAATATCAAATTTACGGTAATGAACGTCATGCAAAATCATGTTCATACGTGCTAAGTTGTAAGTGGTACGATTTAATTCTTGTCCATAGAAATTACTCACATCTTCTACTTCTTTAGCCACACGCAACAATAATGAACCTGAACCACAGGTAGGGTCATACACCGATTTCAACTTTGTTTTACCAGTAGTAACAATCTTTGCCAGAACTGTACTCACTTCTTGTGGGGTGTAAAATTCACCAGCTTTTTTACCTGCACCCGAAGCAAATTGCCCAATCAGATATTCGTAGGCATCACCAAGCACATCAATTTCTGTTTGCTCTAATTTGAAATCAATTTTATCTAAATGAGATAATACTTTTGCTATAATTTCATTTCGTGCTTCTGGTGTCTTGCCCAACTTGGTACTATTTAAGTCCATGTCTTCAAAGAGGTTGTCAAAATCCTCTTCCGAATCCGTACCCATTGTACTTAACTGGATGTTGGTTAAGATTTTTTGCAGGTCTTCTATGATAAAATTAGAAGCTCCTTCCTTGTCGCTATTCCCTCTTTTGGCAACTTCACTAAACAATTCAGAAGGTTTTAAGAAGTAACCCAACTTTTCTAATGCTTCTTCACGGATAGCGGCTATGTATTCCTGTCCTTCTTCTGTTTCCTCTTTAATATCAGTAAAAACAATACCATCAGGTTTTAAAATACTATTGGCATATAATTCCATTTTCTCCGCCAAGTACTTGTAGAAGATAAATCCCAATATGTAATCACGAAATTCATCTGCGTTCATCTTCCCTCTAAGGGTGTTGGCAATGTTCCAAAGTTGGGTTTCAAGTTGTTTCTTTTGGTCTTCGGACATATAATTTTGATTTCCTTTTTTATTAATTCTGGGTAAAGATATATTCTCTCGGTCAAGAGGAGGTTTTAATGTTGTAATTTTGTTCTTTTCAAATACAACTATTTTCGGCAAAGCTTACCTGCATACTTTAACCGTATTGAGTATTTATATCCTAAATCTAATAAATTTTTTATTTTTACATAACTTTAATAGTGAAAGACTGCTAAATAAAATATTTTCATTCGCAATTACTAATAATCTATTCCAAAAAATTATATGTGTTTAAAATATCGGGGAGGTATCAAATTCCATTATTCCATAAAGGAATGGACCTGCAACATTTGACTGGACAAGAAGTTAAGTTAAGCCTAAAACACTTAACTTTACAGAGATGAAAAAGAAAGAAGGAAATATGATAAATCTTTTAAGCAGATGGCTGTAGAACTCTGCTTATCAGGTAAATCTACAAGAGAGGTAGCCCAGGACCTTGGGGTACGTACAGAATTAATTACCCGATGGAAACGAGAATTTGCTGAATATGGCAAGAATAGTTTTGCTGGGAACGGTAAAGCAGTCATGACAGATGAACAAGCTGAGATAGCCCGATTAAAGCAGGAATTAAGGGAGGCTGAAATAGAACGGGAAATCCTAAAAAACAGGAACGCCTGCCGGGCATCAGCATCTTCTCCAGAAAAGATGGCAAATCTACCAATTTATAAAGGGTAATAGTTCTCAGTTTGCTATTGAGAGGATGTGTAAGGTGTTTAAAGTCAGCCGTAGTGGTTGTTATCATTGGCTTAGGCGGGAACCATCGAAAAGAGAACAGGAAAATTCAGTGTTAAAAGAAAAAATAAAGGATATTTATCAGGACAGTAAAAGCCGGTATGGAAGCCCCAAAATCACCATATTATTAGCACAGGAAGGTTTAAAAGTTTCTCGACCCAGAGTAGCCAGGATTATGCAACAGGAAGGCCTGCAAAGTATCATCAGGAAAAAATACAAGGTGACTACTACTCAAAGTAATCATTCTTATCAAGTGGCAGAAAACCACTTAAACAGGGATTTTTATGCCGAACAGCCGGGGCAAAAATGGGTGTCTGATATTTACGGGGACGCCTAGTCGTATATTCCTACTGATGAAGGTTGGTTATATTTAACCAATATCATCGATTTATATGATAGAAAAGTTATTGGATGGGCTTTCAGTGATAATATGACAGCTAAGGATACTACTATAGCAGCTTGGGACAGGGCTTTGCAAAATAGAAAATATCAGCCCAATTTGATCTTTCATTCAGACAGGGGAGTACAATACGCTTGTGAAGCTTTCAGAAAAAAATTAGCAGGCACAACCGTGATACAAAGTATGAGCAGAAAGGGTAACTGTTGGGATAATGCCGGGCATCGCATGCCGTGGCAGAAAATTTCTTTAAAATATTAAAATCAGAATTAATTGAACATCGAAAATACCAAACTATCCAACAAGCTAAATTAGATATTTTTCAATTTACAGAAGGCTGGTACAACAGAAAAAGAATACACGCTTATTTAGGGTATAACCCCTGATCAATTTAGTAATTTATTTTATCTAAATGCAGCTTAACTTTTTGTCTAGTTTTTTGTTGCAATTCCAATGTACTATACATATTGTTGGGCATTCGTTCGTTATTTTAATAATTCTATTAGCTTTTGTTCGTCTATTTCCTTCTTATCGTTTAGAATTGATAATAGTTTTTCTTTTAAATTAGGGTCTTCAATACCATCTATTGATTTTTCCCAATTACTTTTTTTAATGGGTGAGTTTTCAAGCATAATAGTGACTTCATCCTTATACGCCATAAATGGTTCGTATAATTTTGTATACGATTTACCGATTACACCATTAAACTGAACTAATTCTAATTTTTTATTTCTGTTATAAGAAAGAATTTGTGGTTCAGATATTCCTGGGTAAGGGTCAATGTAATAAACCTTGTCTACACCTAATTGAGTTGCCTTTTTTGAACAAAGCTCACATGGACTTGCAGTCGTAAAGAGAATGCCTTTTTTTAAACCCTGACCACCATATTTACTTATCTGAAGCATAGCGTTCTCTTCTGCATGAAGAGATTTTGTATGAACTTGATTTTTTTCACCTTCAAAGTGATTATGTATTGTTTTAAAACAGAATGAGCAATTTTTGCCGTTAAGATGTTTGTTTGCTCTAGAAGTATCAGAACCTTTAAAATATTCAGTGATAGCACCAGGAAAAGATTTGGGCTCTTTATTCTTGTATTTAAAATCTACATCAACTTTATCGATTCCTTCACCACGTTCAAATTTACTGTAATGGGTTTCGTCAAGATTATTGGTTCTATAATCATCAGCTGAACGGAGGTTACAAGGTGTTTGACCACTTGGGACGTCATTCCATCCAACAGCTTTAATAGAGTAATGTTCATCAGAAACTACGGCTCCAACTTGTCTTGAAACACAGCCAGAATTCAATTTTGCATTAAAAGCTACTTGCATACACCTTTCACTTGAGGAAGGGGTAATTATTCCTGGCTGTTGGATTAAGGAAATAAACTTTAATAGTTGTTCTTCACGAGTATAAAATGGTTCTTTTTTGTCAGATTCTTGAATATCTTCCAATCTATGATTGATTACATGAATATCACTCTTCTGAATGCAATTATAGACATCTGGACTGGAGAAGACACCTCTCGAATGGTCACTGGTTTTATATTCTGTTGCATCCAAATCAATAACATTGTCAATAAGCACAGAGACATCTTCTTTAAGTTTTTTCTTAGTAATCCTGTTATTAATCCTACTTTTTAACCTATTATTCCCGTCTTTTGTAGCCATCATATAAAACCCTGAATATCTCTCCTTAAAGAACATTATTTCTAGTGAATTACGTAATGAGTCAATCACAATTTTTGAAGGTTTACCATTTCTATCATTGTGCTGTTTTTTAGCTTTAATAAGTCTATTGGTTAATTGAGCTAATGTATAGATGTAATTTATGTCATAAACTTCATCTGGATTTAGAGGATTACCACTCTGTCTAATATTACAACTTAAATGATGGAGTAAATATGATCTTCTGAAGTAACCATGTTGCTCAAGAATGTTAAATATTTCAGATGCTAATTGCTGGAAATCAGTCCCAAAGTATTCGTTGTGTAACTTTTTTAACTCCTCTTTAGTTTTAATTAAGGAAAAGTCACCTTTATAGCCTTCAATTTGAGTAACGAGAGTTGAGTTTGCTAATACTTTCGTGATTTTTTTAGCAACTTCCGTTGCTATTTCAGAATTATCTTCCTTTTTGTTTTCTCGATAAAAAGCTTCAATGATTTTTTTTAAAGCTTTGTAGTCTTGTGAGTAATAGCTAATTAAGTAGAACAGGAGTATATCCTTATATTTTATTATTTCATAAGGTTGCCAATTATTGTTATATGATAAATAATCGTAGCAAATACTATGTTTCTTTTTAGCTAATTCATCTTTAATTTCAGGTGATTCTCTAATTCCTTTTTTTAAAGTGTTAAAATCACAAGCCAAAAGTTCGGCTATTTTAGAGCAACCTGAACCAGTCCTTCCAGTTAAACCAATAATTGAAAAGTTTCTTCTAAGTTTATATAATTCGGTTAATTCCATTTTGAGGTTTTATTAATGAAGCCCAACAATTGAGCAAAGCCAACCAATGCTCTTTACTCTCACTATATTTTTGTTTTCCCTAATCTAACAAATTTTTAATTTTTTTGATGCTTTTTACCGCTACACGTGAATAAATTTCTGTTGTCCTGGTAAAACCTCAAACCGATGTAATGATTTTGTGCTGCGTATATAGGATTTAGGGTAAGGAATTTTTGCATTCATGTTTTTTTCCAGATTCCCTTACCAAAATGCTAGGAATAACCCTCCAAGTTTTCTGTCGGGTAGATAATCAGCTAAAAAATAGGCGAACAAAATATTTTGCAAGTTTAAAAAAATTGGCAATTAGTCGGTTATAAAATTAAATGCTTAGTTTCCCGAAAAACTAGCTCAGGATGCACTTTAGCATAGAGCTGCTCTGTTGTTCTTATACTTTTATGGCCTAGCATTTTGCTCACAGCCTCCATTTTTACTCCTTTATTTAACCAAATGTGGCCAGCAGTTTTCCGAGCGACATGGGTAGTAAGTTTTAAATCTATCCCTACAATTGCACCTAATTCTTTCAGGTAGCGATTGTACGCCTGGTTGCTATAAACAGGAATGTTGTAGTTGTACTTTTTTAATATTCGATCAAATTCCGGAAAAACGGGTAAAAGACTATTCTCTCTAGTTTTTTGCCGGTCCTTTGATATAAACCTTCGTTTGTTATATAGAAAGGTGTCTTTTTCATAATTGAATGATTGAAATTCATTGTAGGCAAATCCCGACCAGCATTGTGCAATAAATAGATCCCTTGTTTTAATCAGCACCTCGCTTGAGAGAGGAAAGTTCTTAATTTTCTCTAGTTCATGTTCAAATAAATAATTCTCTGTATTTCCTTTCTCATACCTGATGGGGTACAATTCAACGGGGTTAATCGGAATCCAGCCTTTTATTTTTGAATAGGCTAAAATCCGTTTTAAAAACTGGAGGACTTTCATGAGATGGTTATGTTTATCGCCTTTTATATGAAATCCATAATCATATATGCTGTCTAAGAAAGGTTCATTTACTAATGATAGTTTGTAATCAAGGTCATGAAATTCTAGAAGAAATTTACGGACGTAATTCCTTCTGTTTTTATAAGTTCTTAAGGAAAGGTCAGTTAAAATAATTTTTTTCCTTTTTCTGAGGTCTTCCAAGCGGTTAAAAAAAGATTCGTAGGCCTGCAAAAGCGTAATGCTGGGCTTCTCATTTAAAACAAAAGCTTTTTTTAGTAATTCACCTGAAAGTAATTCCGGAACATTCCTGTTTAAAAGAAACCTGTAAGTATCTCTTAATTCATTTCTGAAATGGTTGAGGGCCATGATTTCAGTTTCCAGGGAATCATTGGTGATGGTCTGTTTTTTGGAATCCCAATCTTTTTTTTCTAGTCTGATACCAGTAGCAATTGCAGATTTTGCAGGTTTTTTGTTTACCCTTACCAGACAATACAAATAGAAATTATTGAGAGACGTTTCTCTCAACTTAAATCGTATTTTCATGATATTCGGTTATTTTATTGAATAATAGGGTTAAATAGGGTAAATTTAACCATAGACAATAAAAAAAGTCTCAATCTAAATTGAGACTTTGATTTTAATAACCTCCCTTGTGATCTTGCCAGGACTCGAACCTGGAACCTACTGCTTAGAAGGCAGTTGCTCTATCCAGTTGAGCTACAAGACCGCCTTAATTGAAAAAACTCGAATGTCTTCGAGTTTAGTCGGGGTGGCAGGATTCGAACCTGCGACCCCCTGGTCCCAAACCAGGTGCGCTAACCGGACTGCGCTACACCCCGTAATTTTCAATTCTACAACTTCGCATTATAAAGTTTCTGCGGAGAGTGTGGGATTCGAACCCACGCATCGCTCTCACGATGACGGTTTAGCAAACCGCTCCTTTAACCACTCAGGCAACTCTCCGTTAACCCCCTTGGCGAAATTGTGATGCAAAGTAATAGAAGATATTTTTAAATAGCAACCTTTTTAAAATCAAAACTTTTATTTTTTTTGATTTTTTAGTTATACTACTGATAATCAGTGAGAAAAAATATGATTTTTTACGGCTTTCTGATATTAATCCTGGTCGGAGGAGTTAATTTAGTGGAACTATAGGGAAGGGAAATTTTTAAAATACCTTCCTCAAAACTAGCCTCAATTCCGGCTTTATCAATTTTATCGATAAGAGGAAATGTTCGGGTCAGAAAACCATTTTCTCCCAGGTGAGGGAATATAGTCTTGATTACCAGAAGGTTCTCATTTAATTCAATTTCAAAATGTTCTTCCTGAAGGGAGGGGGTTTGGATATTGAGCAAAATTCCCGATTCCAGGGATTCTGCCTCTACCGTAGTCATAGCAACTCCTCCATTTATCCCATTTAGAAAATTTAAATTTTGAGTTAACAATTTTGATATATTTTTATCAGTTTTCATAGCTTTCTGTTTTATTCTCACTTCTTCATTCAAACGACATACCTTATGAAAATTATTAATAAATCCACTGGAATAAATGTCAATTTGACTGATTTTTAAAGCTGTATTGAAAAATAACAGGACTTTTTGTCTTGTTTAGTCGAATATCATTCGCGGACTTGCATTTTTCAGGTTGATAAAAAAGGTTTGGTAAGTAAACTTCGAAAGGTAGTCAAATGTTTTCCATAAGGAAGGTGTAATTTTTAATTCAATATTAAGACTAATTATTTCAGCAATAGGGTTTGAAATTAATTTTTGGTTTAGGATTTCAGCGCTTTGGAGGGAGGAATAAAGCCCCAGAGAAGGCTTTTCTAAATTAAAGTTTCCAGAATTTAATTCGTATTGGTAAAGAGGTTGGTTTTGTAGAATTTCATACCATTTACTTTCGATAATGATTACTTGATTGGAAGCGTATTCTTCTTTGAATTTTTTTCTGTCATCACTAGAGGTTTTCGCATCTACCCGAAAAGAAATTCGCGGGCAATTCTGGGGGAATAAGAATAGTGGTTTTGAATGCTTTTCAACCGCCCAAACTACAGGTTGCGGGAACTTTATACCAAAATGATTATTGTTTTTGGGAATTATTGAAGTTAGTCCTTGTTTAGTAGAAGTATGATAAAGGTTTATCATTAGAAGGTAAAAATTATATTTTAGAATCTTCCCAAGATAATAAAGCTTATTTTTTTATCATAAAACTAATTGTTAATCCTTCTTTAAAAATTTTCCCTGAATTGCTTAATTTAGAACTGTATTAATGTCAAATCTATGGAAATACTTGAAGTAGAAGATTACAAAAAAGAATATAAAGAGGTTCTTTTGTGGAAAAAAATCAAAAAAAATGCAAAAAAAGCAGGCGTAAAAGTGGTTTATGCCGCTTTGTTACTGTATTACGCATTGCAATCAGATGAAGTGCCCAAGCAAGCCAAAGTGACAATTTTAGGTGCTTTGGGTTATTTTCTACTCCCATTGGATCTCATTCCGGATGTTTTTCCAGCATTAGGGTTTACCGATGATCTTGGGGCTTTGATCCTTGCTTTAAGCCAAATAACTTATTTTCTAAATGATGATATAAAGTTTGAAGCCAAACAAAAATTGGCTGACTGGTTTGGTGAATATGATGAAGCGGTTGTGGTAGATGTTGAAAATCAATTTAACCAGTCAGCCGATAATGAGGTGATCGATGTGAAAATAATCGAACCATAATTCAAAAGGAATTTATCATTATGCATTTGATAGTTTAATGCATTGAAGGAAACCAGAAGGTTATGGGTTAATTTTTAGAATTTGAAAATGGAGAATCTGGTTCTTTTGCCAAGGCATTATATGTCATTTTATCCATAAACCCGGGGAACAATTTATTTAGAAATACCGTAATCTTTCCAATTGGAGTCAAAATCAGGAATTTCTTTCTTTTTTTAGTGGCTTTGTAAATATGTTTGGCACATTCCTCTGCACTCATCATTTTCTGTTCATTTCTGGGGGATTCTCCCTGATGAGAACCGTCATTGGTTAAGGATTTCTTTCGGATATTGGAAGCCGTAAATCCTGGGCAGGCGGTTAAAACATGAACTCCCTTATAAAGTAACTCTGTTCTAAGGGCCTCCAAAAAGCCCTGCATGGCGAATTTTGATGCTGAATAACCTACTCGACCAGGCAATCCCCGGAATCCGGCTATTGAACTTATTCCAATAATACTTCCCTTAGTTTTAATAATTTCCGGGAGGCAATATTTAGTGGCATTTACAGTCCCAAAAAAATTGATGTCCATTACCTGTCGGATTACATCCAGATTTAGTTCTTCAAATAAGGCCCTCATTGATATTCCTGCATTATTAATGAGAATATCAATTTTTCCGTATTTTTCTAATACCTGCTTTACCATTTCCTTATTATCCTCTTCCTTGCTAACATCGGATTTTATCCCGAATGCTTCAATGTTCTTTTCTTTTAAATCAGCTATAGAATGATCAAGGGCTTCAGTATTTCTCCCTGTAATTACAATTTTAGCACCTTTCGAACCAAATTCATCTGCTAATGCTTTTCCAATCCCGGAACTGCCTCCAGTAATGATTACAACTTTATCTTTCATGTTTTATTAATGAAATCTAACCTTAAAATGGCTTTTATTTTTTTTATTCAATTAATTCCAAGACCCATCCTTTTGTTATTTCCTATTTCAAATTGAAGTTGAATGGCCAAAGGGTAAGTTATGGATCAACCAACCATGATTTGGGCCGCAATCTAATGAATTTTTACCATATTAAATTGCTTCCAGGAATGGTATAAAACCTCCCACTATGATTGAAGGTTTCAAAATTATCCTGAAAAAAGTTTTTTCATTAAAGATAATAAGCAGTGGACAGTGACTTTTTAGAATATTTTATCCCCCAAAATAAGGTACGCTGTTTTTGGGTACAATCAAGGGTTTAAACTTGGAACAGGCAACGTATTTTTAACCTTGAAATAAACAGATTGAGGGAGAAGAATTGTCTTTTTACCTTAAAAATTCTTTTTATATCACAATTTTAATTATATTTTTGGATAAACAATGCAAGGTATTTTAAACCTGTAATGGTAATTGAATGGCTTTGCAATATTGTTTTTATAAAAATTAATTTGACACTAGGAACAAAAAGCCTGTTTTTCTTAGAAACAGGCTTTTTTTATAGGGTAAATTTAAAGAAATAATACCCCCTTATTGGGTGAATAGTAGATTTGCTCAATTAGTAGAAATTAATGTTTGGAAGTAAGCCAGTCGTATGCTTCATCGAATGAAGAGAAGGAGGCAACTGAAATTCCGCTATCCTTTTCATTTGGTGTAAGGAGTGTCACTGTATTTTTGGGGTTAGGAATTTTTTCCGGATTCTCTACCGCTCCAACATACTTTACACCAGCTTGTACCAATTGCTTCAGGACATTTTTTGGTAAATTTTTATCGTGATTTTTTTCTTCTGTTTCCAGTTCACTTTGGTCGGGAAGAAATCTGAAAAGTTCACCTTTGAAGCTTTCGAAAGTTTCCAATACCTTGCAATAGGCTTCTTTGATACTTTCTTCATTTTGGCTGCCAAAATATTTTAAGGTAACCATTTGGTCAAAGTGATTAATTTGAATTTTACTGCAAATTCTGTCTGTACCGTTAGCTAAAATGAATTTTTCCATCTGAATTAAGATTAAAAAATCAAAAGTGTAGTTTTGAGATTTTAAATTAATTAAAATTTTTGAAAAGTCATTAGAATAAATAATATTGAGTGGGATTTGGTGCATATGAAAGAAAAAAGAACAATCCTTTTCGCTGGTGATACAATTACCATAGTGGTCCATGAAGCCCTTGCTTTAATGGAGGTGATTTACTATGGATTTACCACTCTGGAGGAATTTAAAAAGGCCTGGGAAACAATCTTAGACTCAGATTTATACCATAAAAAGGTGCAGAAAATTTTATTAGATCAGAATTTTATGCATGTAAAACCAGAAGCATTTAGCTGGTGGATGGAAAACTGGTATCCAAGGGCTTCAAGAAAGCTTAGTTATTTTGGAAATAAAAATATTGCAGTGGTAGCAGCGGTAAATTTTGTGGCTAATTTTCAAACCAAGGAGGATGTGGCCAAAATCAAATCAAAATGTCCCAAGCTAAAAGTTGAAATTTTTGGGAATTACGATAATGCAGAAAGCTGGTTATTGAAATAATTGAACATAAAAAAAGCCCCTTTGCAGGGGCTCATTTTAGGATTTTTTTCTTTTTTACTCATTTTCCAATTCCAGGTCAAATTCTAAATCGCCTGTCTTCACAGTAACAATATTGTCACAAGTTGAATCTCCAAAATCCAATGTGAAGTCGTTGTGAATACTTGTAGAAACAGCCATTAAACCAGCCACGGCATGGTAAACATCCTTTTCAAAACATGCTGATTTGTAATTCAGATCATTCTGGATGTCATAACTGATAGTAATTCCTTTTCTACTTACCATAGTTGCAGTTCCATCTACTTTAAGTACTTCCAACTCAAAATCTTCTGAGTTAATTTCAAAACTATAAGTATGTGTACCACTGTATTTTAACGTAGAACCATCCTCGGCAAAGGTAAGGGTTACATCATTTGCGCTTGTTGTGATGATCGCTGAACTAAAATCTTCTTCATTAAAGTTAGAGATTACAGAAGTAAATGTACCATTGATTCCATTTCCATCACTTGAGAAATTAACAAGTTCCATAGTTTGGGTAATGGTAGAACCTTCTCCATTTCCTTCGATTGTAAAAATAATTTTCCCTTTCATTAAAGATCCGTCTTCATCTTCGCATCCCTGGTCTCCGTAGTCTACAGACATTTTGACCTGAGTTTCCGTGTAAGAAAATTCAATTTCACCACAGAATTCATCTTCAGCATATCTGCCACCTGAATTTCCCATTCCAGTAGAAAAGGCATCAAGCCCCATCATATTCAAACTGTTTATTTCGGCCGTCAATGTAACGATATCCTGCACTACTACTTTACCCTCAGCTTCCGTTAGAGGGGTTTTTTCGGTTTCGCTGTCATCATCGCAGCTTGCTAGGAAAGTAATGAAAGATCCTACTACTAATAATTGAAAAATAAGTTTTTTCATCATTGCTTTAAATTGGATAATTATTTAAATAAGTGTTATTACGAATAATAATTTTTAATGTTGTTGATTAGTAACGAAACAAAAAATAATCCATTTACATATTTTGTAAAAAAAAACCTGCCTCATTTTTTTAGGCAGGTTTTAATCGGTGTTTTTCTGTTCTGATTTGATTACAGAGTAGTTTTTGCAAGTCTATAGGTTTAACATTACCAGTTTCTTTTTTTCATAAATTCATCTAATTCAGCTCTGGTCATGGGTAATTTATCGGGATTAGCATCCAACCATGATAAGAAATCTTTTTTAATTTCATCGGTCCATCGCGTATCAATTTCTCCCGGAGTATATTTCCCTTCTTTAAGTTTTTCAATTCCAAATTCATCTCTTAAGGCGATAAATTCTGCATTGATCACCACTTTTTCGGCAAGGTAAGCCGGAATGAAAATTACTCCTTCTCGTTTTGCCAATACGATGTCTCCAGGCATTACGATTGCCCGCCCGATTCTGGTTGGGGAATTTAGTCCGTAAAGCATCATTTCCTGAATAAAAGAGGGGTCCCATCCTTTTACAAATGCATTAAATCCTTCGATTTTTTCTAAACCCTGAAGATCTCGGAGTGAACCATTAAAAACCACTCCATTTTTTGATTTTGCATAAATGGAATTACCCAAATTATCTCCTATGAGTGTACCATCCACAATTTTACCAAATGCATCTGCTACATATACATCCCCATTCTGTAACATATCAATAGGCCAGGAGTTCATCGCCCCAACTCTGCCGTTGTCATGACCTTTTTTCTTAACTCTTTCTTCAAAGGAAGAATGTTTTGGAAGGTATGTAGCGGTTAATGCCCTTCCACAAATGGTTTGCTTGTCATGAATCATCATCCAGTTCCCTTCGAACTGATTGTGAAATCCTTCATTTCTTAATACTCCCCAGGCCTCTTCGATAGAGATTTTCTTCATCCTTTCAATTATATTATCAGGAACTTTAGGCCTACCATCGGGCAGTCTTTCACCTGTCCATTCTGCAGTATAAAACTCTACATCTGCCTTGGAAGAAATTTGAGCATAAATACCAGGAGTTATTACAAGACAAAGGATTGTCAGTAGGAATAGTTTAGCTTTTTTCATTTTCAATTATAAATTAATGTTTTTCAATGGTAGAAATAGACAGGTAATATATACCTGTTTGATGTTTTAGTCAATCTCAGGAAAAATAATTATTTATTCAAATTAACCTGGAAAATTTTTGTGCATATTGGTAAACTTTCTTGTTTACCTAACTGGCTGAAAATCAGTATTGGAATATAAAAAAAATATAGCCCAAAGTTAAAAAAGATTATTCCGGAATCTAGAAATGATGATCGGAATTGTCAAATTAACTAACTTTAAAACCGGAATTTACCAGATTGATATTATAAAATTGATTGCTGAAAGGAGATGAGAATTGATAAATTTATTTGGGCGGTTCGAATTTGTAAAACCAGAACCATTGCTTCAGAAGCCTGTAAAAGTGGTAGGATTATGCTTAACGGGCAAAATGTAAAGTCTTCCAGAGAGGTAAAAGTAGGAGATTTTTTTGAGGTAAAAAGAGGGGCTATCACCCGAAAATTTAAAGTAAAGGAATTGTTGAAAAACAGGGTTTCAGCAAAATTGGTGGAAAATTATATTACTGATGTAACGCCACAGGAAGAATTGGATAAGCTGGAAATGATCAGGATTTCTTCACAATCTAACAGAGAAAAAGGTCTTGGCAGACCTACTAAGAAGGAAAGAAGGGATATTGACCGCTTATTTGAATATTTTGGCTACGATGATGATGAAGAGGATGACTGAAAATGAAGAGGTTTGGGAACATTATGTGATTGGAGGTGTTATTTTCAAAAGATCTTATTTTCATGGTAAAAGTTATTTTTTTGTTTCTTGTCTTGTTGTCCCCTTCTGCTTTTTGCCAGGTTGAATTTAATAAAATGGTGGATGATCTGCTGGCTCATTCTGTTGATGAGGTTCATACTGAAGATTTAAATCTGACTGAAGATATTGTTTTACTTGATGCCAGAGAAAAAGAGGAATTTGAGGTGAGCCATTTGAAAAATGCACATTGGGTTGGATACAATACTTTCCGAAGAAATGCTTTGGAAGGAATCTCCAAAGACCAGAAAATTGTAGTCTATTGTTCAGTTGGTTATAGAAGTGAAAAAATTGCCGAAAGGCTGATAAAAATGGGTTATAAAAATGTTTCAAATCTTTACGGAGGGATATTTTCCTGGGTAAATGAAGGAAAACCTGTTTTTACCGAAACTCATAAACCTACGGAAAAAGTGCATGCCTACAATGAAGAATGGGGAAAGTGGTTGGTCAAAGGGGAAAAAATTTACTAGAAAATTACTAATCGTCAGCTATGTTATTCACTTTAGTGCTTGCCAGCCTTTTTGAAATTTTTGTTCCTTCCTACATGTTTTTTGCCGACTGGAAACTCGCCAAAGATAAATCCGGCATCCAGATTTACACCAAAAATATTGAAGAAGTTGGTTTTAAACAGATAAAGGCTACAGTAAAACTGGAATCTTCTGTGGAAAGCTGTGTCGCCTTAATAAAAGATGCAAATGCCGGAAAGGATTGGATTAACAGAGTGGTGGAGTTCAAAGACCTTAAAATAGAAAATGATTCTCTCTGGTACACCTACGCAGAAATAGATATTCCCTGGCCTTTCAATAACAAGGATCTGGTAAGTAAAAACAAACTGGTGGTGGATCAAAAATCAGGGGCTGTAACTATTTTTTTAGAAAGTATGCCAGATTTTATTCCTGAAGCTGATGGAAAAAAAAGAATTAAAAAATCTGAAGGTTCCTGGAAATTTATTCCTCAGGAAGACGGAACTACTGAGGTGATTTATCAGATTTTTGCAGAACCTAATGATTTTCTTCCTCAATGGCTGGTAAATATGGTTGTGATCGGAAGTATTTTCGATACCTTTCAGGAATTTAGAGAAAAGGTAAAAGCCTATTAAAAAATTCCAGTTGTTTTAATCCAGCTTATTTATCTGTATTAAATTGCTCATCCTGAAAAGCCTTTTTATATCTTCCTGGTGAATTTAATAGCGCAATTGCTTTTCATTATTGGGCTTTATAAGCTTTAATTTTAAATTAGAGTTTAAAATTTCGCTTGTTTAATTAAAGTTGAAAAAATGTTCAAATTTATAGGCGGTGTTTTTTGCTCATGATGGCTTTTGCCACAAAAAACAAAGACTTTTTGAGCAAAAAGAACAAGAAGAAAATGAGAAGTTATTTTTATTCTTTACTAAATTCCCCATTGAATTTTTTTCTTGAGTTTTAACATGCAAATTTCAAAAGAAGCTTTATTTCAGGCATCGAGGATAATTCACAGTAAAGATACCTTGTTTTCCATTCCTGACGATGTAACTATAGAATGGCGGGAAGCGCTGTTCCAAATTTTAGAAGGAGAATATTCCAGAGATGTGATTAATCAATGTATTAGCAATGGGAGCAGGGTAAATGCTAAAAAATCCGATCAGGAAGACAGTATCTGGGAATCCATACACAGTCAGGAAAATGAAATTCTCCACCAGACCCTGGCCGTTATAGAATTGTATTTTCACTTTGCCGAAAAGGCAAAAGAGGGCTTTGTGAAAAATGAAAGGGAAGAAAAACTAGGGAAATTTTATAGAAAACTGGAATTAAAAGTTGGGGATAAAAGGAAAGTTAGCCTGCTTAAAAAAAATCTATTAAATAAGTTTAAAAGAGAGAAATACCAGAAAACATTATTCATCCCGGCTTCCATACTGCCGGTTTCCCTTGATTTTGTATTAAGATTTTCTTCTCTGTGGGTATTTAACCTGATTTTTTTCTTCCAGGGTGATGTAGGACAAATATTTGCCCTTTTGTTCTTTCTCCTCAAAATCATTGGTATTGCTCTGGTTGTTTTATTTTTTGCAAAACTCAGACAAAAAAAAGTAGGGCAGTATTATGAAAACCTTTTCAGCAATTTCAAAGATGAAAAACCCTCCAGAATAAAAATTCAACCCAAAGCATGGCAATTTACCTTAATTGTGCTGATGGCGGCATTTGAAGGAAACCTGATGTATGTGTTATTTGATGAATTTTCGGACATAGACTATTTTCTTGTGGGATACATCGGGTTATTTTTTGCCCTTATCACCTTTCTTTATCTCTATTTTGTGTTGAATACCATTTCTCCGGGAAAACTCAAAATATCAAAATTATTAGCCTTAAAAAAGCAGGAACTAACCTTCCAACAAAAATTATCTGCAGATGAAAATGATGAAGCATTCGTCCGTCTGGAAACTGGTTTTGTTTCTAAAAAACAACGGATTGAAGCTTATGTAATAGAAAGTACTTTATTTGGTGCTCTTTCCTTTAGTGCTTTTCTGCAATTAATTGCCAATGATTTAATCACACTAGCTGGGGTGGAGGATTTTGTGGTATTGTATAATGATGTCTTCAATATGCTGTTATTGCTCAATTTTGAAGGGCTTTTCAACTCCATGGGAATAATGACTGAAAAAACACATGTTTTCAGTATTTTGGCTATACTCACCCTGCTTTGTTCTATCATGTTTTTGGTTGTAATTGCCTCGAGATTGAGATTTAGGGATGTTTCGGATAAATTAGAGCAATGTTTTAACCTGATTAGGTCCCTAAATAACAAGGAAGAGCATTTGCTGCTCAAAGAACATGTTTCTAAAGAGGATGAAAAAAGGTTCAAACTGCTGAATCAAAAGATTTTAAACCAGTTAAATGAAGCTAATGCTTATGTGAGGGAAATCAATCCTATAGCAGGATTTATGCAATATTTCAGAGATTTGGGTGTGGTTATTTTCTTTATTATTCTGATTGCCAGCGGCCTGTTTTTCTCCAAATTCCTGGCCATAGCTTTTTCTCTACTGGCTGTTTTCACTATTTTATATTTTAACAGCGAAGCTTTTATAAAAAAAGGAAAAGCAGCTTACTATTGGTTTAAAGATGATTTTTTCTACATTGGAAAAACCTACCTTTTGCCCATTTCATCCGGAATTGTGGGCTTTATGGTTTTGCTTGCTTTTTTAGGTCAATTCAATTACAAATGGCAGCCACTGGCCACTTTGGGATTTACTTTACTTTCCCTTGTTCGGGTAGTTCAGATCTTTTTCTCTTCAGAAAAGGAAACTGAATGGCGGCAAAATGCTGATGCTGGTTTGATCAAGGTATTTAAGTTAAATAAAATAAAAAAAATAGGATGGATTTTGGCTGAATTGTCGCTCTATTGGTTTTTATACCTGGTTTTATTTAACCAGAACCAATTTTCAGTGCTCCTATTATTAACCACAATGCTGCTTTATACGGCTCTTTTGGCCAATAAAAGTTTAATTGTGTTAAATCGATCTGTCTGGTCTTATCTGCTGGGGATCAATTTTATCATTTTATTTATAGCGATTTTTAGTAATTTTTTAGGGTTGGATTTTGCAGATTTCCAATTGCAAATGGTGCTAATTGGTCAGGGATTATTAATTGTAGCCTTAATCCTGAAAAAAATAAAGCTGGACGGTATGCTTTGGAGAAGTCTGTTACTTTCCAATTTACTTTGTTTGGGGATTTTCTTTTATAAGGAAGAATTGAAGGTGGCTTTTAATTACGGGAATATTAATCCAGGCCATATAAGCAGATTTATGGAGATTGAAGAGTTTAATGAAAGGGAAGAAAATACGAATCTTGAAAGATATGAAGAACTTTGTAAATGGTATATGAACGAATATTTGTTGTCTTTCAGTGAAGAAAAACAGCCTGAAATTGTTTATGGATTCCTTTCGGATTTGCAGAGTTGGGTAGGGGATTCTACCTTTTTAAATAAATCAATTGAATGGACAGACAGGAGCCTAGAAAAATCTAATAGTTCTGACCTTGCTTATTTAAAAGGATTAATTTACAAGAAGCTGCATGAACCAGAAAAAGCAATTCAATCATTTAAGCAGGGGGTGGAGTATTACGAAATTAATCCGGGGAAAATGCGTCCTGAGGTTTTTTATAATAGCCTGGCAAATACATTATTGAAGAGTTCCCTGGATTCCGGAAAATCCCAGCAGGCCCTGGAGTATGCTAAGTTGGCGTTTGAGGAAAGCTTTTTTTATACTTATAATTATATGGCTGCTTTATTCAGGTTGAAAAAAAGGGATGAAGCGGTGCAATTATTAGAGGGAGGTGAACTAGGTGCCAGTAATATTGGGACAAAAAATGATAGAAACTATTATTCTGCTAACCTGATTTTCTCTACAACTGATGATTCGGTTTTTCTTGAACTGGCGCTTAACTTTATTAATAAAACTACTGATTTAAAAAAAGACCCCAAAAAGGCAGCCCTAAAAACAAAAATCCTGTGCAAATTAAACAAAAAAGACGCCTGGGAATGGATGGAATTGAGCGCAACACTTTACGAAAAAGAAACCGATCCCAAAGTCAAATCCCGGGGACTAAATAACATTGTGGCCCAATCCTATGATATTTTGGCTACAAAAAGTCCGGAACAACAACAAAAGGCATTGGGATGGATAAAAGCAGCCATCTCTCTTAGGGAGGAAGATAATTATGTTTTCAGGTCCACTTTGGCAATGGTTTTATCAGCAATCGGTGAACATGAACAGGCGATCCGTGAGGCTCAAAAAGTCATAGCCAGGGGATTTGAAGTAGACCGTCATTTTATTGATCCGGGTATTTATTTCGAAAGTTCCTTCGTCATGCTCCATTCGGGTGCGGATAGTACCCAATTATTAAAAGCAAGGGATTGGAGTAGAAAATCCGTAGAGTTTGACCCTTTTAATTATGACCACTGGGATAATTATGTAAATATCCTTGAGAAAGTTGGTCCCCCACTGGAATATAAAAAGGCTATAGAAGAAAAAAGGAAATTAGGGTTACAATTGGAGAAAGAAGAACCTGAATTGCTTTAGAATAATGGATTCAGTATTAAAATATTAATTCTAAAGTTTGGAATAATATACCAATCGGTATATTATTGTGGCAAAATGATTTTAACATTGAAAAAAAAGGAAAAAAACAGAGCGCAAATCTTAGAAAAAGCAGCCTTACTATTTAATAAGAAAGGCTTTTATGGTACTTCAATGGATTTGTTGGTGAAAGAAACCGGACTAACTAAGGGCAGTATTTATAATAATTTCGAGGATAAAAATGCCCTGGCGCTGGAGGCTTTTGACTATAACCTAAATTGGTTAATCCAAAAATTAGGCTTTAAGCAATTGGCTGGTGAAAATTCTATACAACAACTGGTTGGATTTTTACAATTTTCCCGGGCAAGCTTTAAAGATATTATTGAAAGAGGAGGTTGTGCTATTTTAAATACTTCCACGGATGCTGATGATAATCATCCGGAACTGAAGAAAAAAGTTACAGAAGCATTGGAAAACTGGAAAAACAGCCTGAAAGTCATTATTGCCAAGGGACAAATACAAGGAGAAATTAAACCTGATATCAATGCGGAAAAGTTTGCACTTAAAATGGTGGCAGTTTTTGAAGGGGGGATTCTTTTGGCCAAAACAACAGGTAAGTTGCACTACTTCAATATGTTAATGGAAGATTTAGAAAGGGAAATATTAGAAAACCTTAAACTTTGATTTTTTTTAATTAAAAATATACCGATCGGTATATTTTGTTTTTGTCCAAATTAATTCTGGAGTAAACCTAAAAACAGATCTATGAAAAACAGAAGAGTAGTCATTACGGGAATGGGAGCCATTACCCCAATAGGAAATAATTTAAATCAGTATTGGAAGGCATTGGAGGAAGGAAAAAGCGGAGCGGCCCCAATTACAAGGTTCGATCATAAACAATTTAAAACGCATTTTGCCTGTGAGGTAAAAGATTTTGATCCACTGGATTATTTTGACAGAAAAGAAGCCCGGAAAATGGATTTATATACGCAATTTGCCATGGTTTCCAGTGAGGAGGCTTTAAATGATGCTGCACTTCCTTTGGATCAAATCAACAAAAAAAGAGTTGGGGTAATTTGGGCCACTGGAATTGGTGGATTTCAAACTTTTGAAGAAGAAGTGGAAGGCTTTGTGAAAAATGAAGGAAACCCAAGGTTTAATCCCTTTTTCATCCATAAGATTATTCCCGATACTGCCGCTGGACTGATCTCCATAAAACACGGTTTTCAGGGAATTAACTTTTGTACTGTTTCTGCCTGTGCCTCTTCCTCCAACGCTATTATTGACGCCTTCAATTACATAAAATGGGGCAAGGCAGATGTTTTTGTTACAGGAGGGTCAGAGGCGCCTATCACTCAGGCTTCTGTAGGCGGTTTCAATGCTATGAAAGCTTTATCCACCAATAATGAGGATTTCACCCGGGCTTCCAGACCATTTGATGAAAACAGAGATGGGTTCGTAATAGGAGAGGGAGGGGCTGCTTTAATTTTGGAGGAATATGAACACGCTAAAAACAGGGGAGCAAAAATATATGCAGAAATTATTGGAGGGGGGATGGCTGCTGATGCCTACCATATCACAGCTACGCACCCGGAAGGAATAGGAGCCTTTGATAGTATGAGCTTGGCCATCGAAGATGCCGGAATTTCTCCACAGGAAATTGATTATATCAATGCACATGCAACTTCCACTGGTCTTGGTGATGTATCAGAATTGAAAGCCATTTCAAAGCTGTTTGGACATGTTGAAAAACAACCCCTGATTAGTGCCACCAAGTCAATGACTGGGCACTTACTTGGTGGGGCAGGAAGTATTGAAGCAGTAGCTTCCGTAATGGCCATTCATAAAAACATTATTCCTCCAACCATTAATACTACTCAAATAGATCCTGAATTGCCAGAGGATGTTTCCTTAGTAATTGGGGATAAAGTAGCCGCCCCGGTAAATGTGGCTCTCTCAAATACATTTGGCTTTGGCGGACACAATGCCAGTATAATTTTTAGAAGAGTTAAATCACATTAAAGAGTAATCTGGCCACCATAAAATAGACTGCTAATCCTAATAAATCATTTGCTGTGGTAATAAATGGGCCTGAAGCCAAAGCCGGGTTTATGCCCATTTTATCCAGCAAAATCGGAGTTATAGTACCCATAAAGGAGGCCAATAAAACCACCGCAAATAAAGCGAGAGCAACCACGATAGCCATTTGAATGTCGGCAAAGAAAATATTGAATACAAATACAACTGTGGAAATGACCAACCCGTTAATCAAGGCCACTAAAAATACTTTAAAAAGCCTTTCCGAAGCAGAACTGGTAAAAATTCCCGCACTATTGGCTAAGGCCTGAACCACGATGGTGGAGGATTGAATGCCCACATTTCCCCCTGTAGCCGTGATCAGGGGAATGAAAAAAGCCATGGCAGGCACAAGTTTCAGGTCATTTTCAAATAAACCAATAAATTGTGCACCTATTAATCCGCCCAACATTCCCACTAAAAGCCAGGGTAATCTGGCTCTGGACAGCATCCAGACATTATCATCTTCTTCCACATTTTCGGAAATACCCGACATGATTTGCTGGTTTACTTCTGCGGTTTCTGTGATCACATCAATAATATCATCAATGGTAATTCTGCCCAAAAGTTTACCCTGAACGTTGACCACCGGAATCGCTTCCAGGTCATATTTTTGCATAATTTCGGCTACTTCTTCTTTATCGTAGTAAGTTTGGACCGATTGGATATCCGGAATATAAATTTCTTTTATTTCAGTATCGTCCTTCGAAAGAATTATTTTTTTTAGGGAAATTCTTCCCATCAGAGCATTCTGATTATCTACCACATAAACCGTTAATATTTTATCAACATTTTTGGTTTGCCGTCTGATCTCCTCAATTGTTTGTTTTACCGTCCAATTAATATTGGCACGAATAAGTTCTTTGGCCATTAATCCTCCGGCACAATCCTCATCATATTTCAATAAATCACGGATGTAGGCTGTTTTTTCCTTATTCTGCATGCCTGCGAGAACCTCTTCCCGAACTTTCACAGGTTGTTCATTCAGAATATCTGCAGCATCATCGGAATCAGACAAATCCATGAATTCGGCCAATTCCCTGGAGTTGAAAACCTTTAGAAAATCTTCCTGGGTATCTTCTTCCAGATTGGTGATAATGTCAGCCCCAATCTGTTTATCCAAAAGGCTTAAAACATATCTGCACTGTTCTGCCTCCATCTGGTCAAGGATCATAGAAATATCAGCAGCATGAAGTCCATCCAGCATTTCCCTAATGGCACTATCCTGCTTATTTTCTATGGCCTCCTCCAAATTTTTTAGATAATCTTTGGTTACCTCTAGAGACATGGTTTACTTTGGTTAAAAGTTTTCGGTAAATTTAATAAGGGCGTAAAGGTAAATATTCATTCTTACACCGAAAAAAATAACTTTGGAAGAATTATTGATTTAATAATTCTTTAATTTTCCTCGTTGACTTTTTGTACAGGATTTTTTAAATTATTTCAAATATTTTTTAATCATATGAATTTTTTTAGGTACTCAATACTTAGCACTATTATTATTTTCTGTTTCTGGATACAGTCAAATGCACAAAATTCTGATTCCACTTCTACCCAAAATTCACTTCAGGGGCAGTTTGAAGACCTTAAAAAGAAGTCTTCGGATTATGAAGTTTATGAAGTAGTTAAAAAATCGAACTTAAATAGTTTCTGGAAATCTATTACCGATTCTATTGCCGCACGGGATGGTGAGATCGCTAAGGGAAAAAGCAAAATTGTGGAACAATCCAAATCTATTGACGATTTAAAAAACCAATTGGCAGAGACGGAAAAAGCACTGGAAGAAAGTAAAGAAGGGCGAGACAACCTGAGTTTCATCGGTATAGTGATGAATAAGGATACTTACATTTACATCAGTTGTTTTGTTATTTTTATTTTACTTGGTGTGGCGGGAATTGCCTTTTCCAGATTTAAAGCCAGCAATGAAATCGCTCAGGAAAAAATAAAAGAATACGAGGAGGCAACAGAAGAATTGCAGGATTATAAAAAGAAAACTTATCAGAAGGAAACAAAACTCAGAAGGGAACTTCAAACTGAAATCAACAAGAATGAAGAACTAAATCAAAAACTGTTGAAAATTCAGAATAAATAAATGTTTTACTAAGGGAAAAAGAATAGGTTGAAATATCAAAAAAGCCAACAATCATCGCAGATTGTTGGCTTTTTTGATTACATGATAATCAATTTTTCAGGCTACTGATTTTTTAAAATACCTGCTCAGCCAGGTGTCTCCGGCACAGGTTAGCCATTCACTTTTCAGTTTTTCTTTTGTATCTACTAAGTTATTGAATGTAAGTGATTGAGGAGTGATTACTCCCGACTCCACTTTCTGTTTTATTTCCGAAAGGTTTACGGTAGTGACTTTTCCTCCTTCTTCTAGAAATGGAATTTGAGTTCTTTCAAATAAGCCCACACCCAAACCATTTTCTATTTCTTTTAAAGCGGCCACGGAGCTGTCAATGGAACAACCAGATGGTAAATTATTGGTAGTATCTACGCCCAATATAATAAATCTGCGGTAAAGTATTTGGAAAGAACCACAGAGGTTTGACCCATGTGATTGCCAGGTGCTAATAAAGTAAGTTAACCAGTCTTCAACTTTTTTTATTTCTTCTTCAGTTAAATCTCTAGCTGCCTGGTAGATCCATACTCTCGAATTTGAAGGCAGTTCAGAAAAGTTAGTGTACATAAATAAATTTTTAATTAGTTAAATTACGACATTTCATTACAAAAAAGGATTGTAATTGGTAGTGTTTGAGGCTATAGGCTAATTAATTTTGAGTGAAAAAGTAAAAATTAAATCCTTTACAACTGATAAATAAACAAAAAATTAATTTATTATTCCAATTAATCAAAAAAAATACAGCTTTCCGGGCTGAATTAATCTCAAATTCATATTTGGAAGGCAAAAATTAAGCAGTTTAACGGATTGCCCAGGCCCTATCTTCCTGACTTAAGTAAAAAGCAAAGCGATTACTTGTGCATTTTAAATAAATGAGCGTTTTAAACTTTCAGGTTTTTTTAAGCTTAGGTACACGCAAAATGCGTGCACCAGCTTAAGTGATTGTATCCAAAAAATATATAACCACTACAAATCATTTGCAGTTGCAATTAGTTCGGCTAGGTCCAGTACTTTTACTTCCTTTTCCCTTTCCTTATTTTTTACGCCATCGGAAAGCATGGTCATGCAAAATGGACAACCTGAGGCGATTACCTTTGCACCTGTGGAAAGCGCCTCTTCAGTTCTTTTTATATTAATTTCCTTTTTGCCTTTTTCCGCATCCTTAAACATTTGTGCACCACCTGCGCCACAACAAAGCCCGTTTTTTTTGCAATTTTTCATTTCTACCAGATCGGCATCCAGTGTTTCCAATACTTTTCTGGGGGCTTCGTAAATATCATTGGCTCTGCCCAGGTAGCAGGAATCATGAAAGGTAATCTTTTTCCCTTTAAATTCTCCGCCCTCTTTCACTTTTATTTTGCCACTGTCAATAAGTTGTTGAAGATATTGGGAATGGTGGATAACTTCATAGTTTCCCCCAAGCGCAGGGTATTCATTTTTGATGGTATTGAAACAGTGGGGACATGCCGTTACAATTTTTTTAATTTTATAGGCATTTAGAACTTCAATATTGGAAACAGCCTGCATTTGGAATAAAAATTCATTTCCGGCTCTTCTGGCAGGGTCACCCGTACAGGTCTCTTCCGGTCCTAAAACTGCAAAGTTTATCCCAACAGCATTTAAAATTTTTATGAAAGCTATAGTCACTCTTTTATATCTGTCATCAAATGAACCGGCACATCCCACCCAGAAAAGGATTTCAGGCTCCTGGCCTTTGGCAGCCATTTCTTCCATAGTGGGTATATTTAATGTATTGCTCATATATCTTATTGGTATTAATTTTTCCGAAAATAATTTAATTGCTGGGTTTTGGGTTACCCTTCTCCATTGTTCTTGAGGTCTTCCGCCCATTTAAACCTGTCAGTGGGAGGGAAGGCCCAAGGTGCTGCGTTATTTTCAATATTTGAAAACATGGCATTCCAGGCTGCTGGAGTAGACGATTCTTCCATGGCGATGTAACGCCTTTGTTGCAAAATAATATCCAGTGGATTGATATTGATAGGGCAGGCTTCCACACAGGCATTACAGGTAGTACAGGCCATCAGTTCCTCTTTGGAGGTGTAGTCACCATATAAGGATTTACCATCCTCAAAATTTTTCCCATGTTCATCAATATTGTGTCCTACTTCCTCCAGTCTGTCTCTGGTATCCATCATGATCTTTCGTGGAGATAATTTTTTTCCCGTCTGATTGGCCGGGCAGACTGAGGTACAACGTCCGCATTCTGTACAGCTGTAGGCATCTAATAAATTTTTCCAGGTCAGGTCGGTTACATCTTTGGCACCAAAGGTACCCACAGCGTCATCCGCAGGTAAGTCTCCTTCATTGCCATTGGTCATTCCCAGCATAATTTTAACTTCTTTAGTCACTGATTCCATATTGTCCATTTCCCCTTTGGGTTTCAGATCGGAAAAATAGGTATTAGGGAAAGCCAGGGCAATGTGTAAATGTTTGGAATAGGTGATGTAAATGGCAAAAGCAAAAATGCCAATGATATGAATCCACCAGGAAAACCGCTCCAGGTAAATAAGTGCTTTTGTATTTAATCCTTCATAAATGGGAATGAAAAGTTGGGAAACTGCAAATTTCCCCGCATCAGGGTAGTGACTTGCCACAAACGTACTCTCATCTCCTCTGGTCTGTAATATGCTATCGGTGGCATTCATAGTGAAAAGTGCAAACATAAGTACAATTTCCCATATTAATATAATGTTGCCATCAAGCGCAGGCCAGCCTTTCATTTCTGGTTTTTGAAAACGGGGTACCAGCTTGGAATTTCTCCTCAGGATAAAAACGGCACAGGCGAATACCACACCAAGGGCGAGAAGTTCGAAGAAATGAATTAAAAATGGATAAAATTCCCCAAGGAAAGAATAAAACAGCCTGTGAGTACCCAATATACCGTCCAGCACAATCTCAAGTACTTCCAGATTGATCAACAGGAAACCAATATAAATGGTGAAATGCATAAACCCGGCAAAAGGCCGATCAAACATTTGTTTTTGCCCTAAAGCCATCAGGGCCATGGTTTTCCATCTTTTCCCAGGCTGATCAGTCCTGTCTTCAGGTTTCCCCAATAAAATATTTCTCCGGATAAACCTTACCCGATTGTAAATTAATATGCCGGCTGCAATGAGTAAACAGCCAAAACAAAGTTGTTGAAATATTTGAAGGAATTGTTCCATTTAGCTTTGTGAGTTTGGTTTTTGGTTTAGGTTCAATAACTTAACTTAAGGTCATCGTTTGGAAAACTTAAATATTTTTTTTAGCACCAATGAACTTAAGTTCTTCAATCTACTTTTTTAATTAACATTTTCAAAATTAAAAATGTTATGCATGCAGAGTATTTTTTTCAAATATGCTGAAAGGAATAAAAAAATCAAACCTTGTAATCATATATTTTTAATAATTTTGGGGACAATTTTGAAAAACTTGAATGAAACTTTTTGATCCCTTAAAATTTGTTGATTATAATATTGACGGAAAAAATGCTATCCTTTATTACCAATGGAAAAAGGAATCGGAGACCATGGCTGAGGATGATTATAAATTAACGATGGCTTTTCTCCTCAACCAGGTAAAGGAGTACGACCTGAAACACGTAATTGCCAATCAGGTTGATAAAAAATTTACTATTGGACTCTCTATTCAGGATTGGGTCGCCAACATCATCAGAGTGGTTTCCGATTTTGGGGTGGTGAAAATAGCTATTATTGAAAGTCAGGAGTTTATCGCCCAACTTTCATTGGAGCAATTGGTGGAAGCAAGTAAAAAAATGCAGCATAAAGCCACGGTTTTATTTTTTAAGACCAAAAAAGAAGCTTACCAATGGGTTTTGGAGGAGGAATAGTGCAATTCATTAAATTATTCAGGTCTTGTTTCCCATAATTGCATATGATGGGTATCTTTACCCATTCATTAAAATTTTTATGGACATATTTTTTGTCCGCCATGATGAAAGGAGCTAACAATTCATATTTTGGTTCTATGGCAGAAGCCATAAAAACCACTCTCACCGGGTTTAAACTTACCTTTAAACACATGAAAGATGCTGTTACCACTAAAAGAAGGGGAACAGAATCAGCCAGCGATCAAAATTATTTTAAAAATCAGGAGGGTATTGTGACGCTTCAATACCCAAAGGAGCAAATCCCTGTGCCCGATAATGGCAGATACAAACTCCATAATGAAATAGATGATTGTATTGTTTGTGATAAATGTGCCAAAATTTGCCCGGTTAATTGTATTGATATTGAGGCCATTAAATCCACAGAAGCAATAGGAGAAACTTCTGATGGTACTGTAAAAAGGCTTTATGCAGCCAAATTTGACATAGACATGGCCAAATGTTGTTTCTGTGGTTTATGTACTACAGTTTGCCCAACAGAATGCCTTACCATGACTAAGGACTACGATTTTAGTGTATTCGATATCAATGAAATGAATTTTGAGTTTGCAGTGCTTACTCAAGCCGAGGCTGATGAAAAGAGAAAAGCATATGATGAAATTCAACGCATAAAAAAGGAAAAGACTTTAACTTCCAAAAAAGCTGCTGAATCTGAAAGCTCCAGTGGGGAGGAACCTAAAACTCCTGGTGCCAAACCGGTTTTCCGACCGAAATTAAAACCCAAACCAGCTGCATCAGCTAAGCCAAAAACTGAAGGGAAATCAGAAGATGCTGATTCTACTGCTAAAAAGCCTGTTTTTCGTCCAAAAATGAAGGCGGTAGTTAAACCCAACCAAGAAGGGGAGACTTCAAAAAACAGTGAAACAGGGGAAACTCCCAAACCTAAATTCAGGCCTAAGATTCGGCCGAAAATCAAATCAAAAGATGCTGCTGAAAATGAAACCTCAGAAAATGCTTCAGAGGAAGTAAAAGCCGAATCTGCTGAAAAACCTAAATTCAGGCCAAAGATTCGACCGAAAATTAAACCAAAAGATGCTGCTGAAAATGAAACCTCAGAAAATGCTTCAGAGGAGGTAAAAGCCGAATCTGCCGGAATACCTAAATTCAGGCCAAAGATTCGACCGAAAATTAAACCAAAAGATACTCCTGAAGATGAAGCCCCAGAAAATACTTCAGAGGAAGTAAAAGCCGAATCTGCCGGAAAACCTAAATTCAGGCCAAAGATTCGACCGAAAATCAAGCCTAAAACTGAGGAAGAAAATCCTGAAGCGGAAAAGTCTGCCAATGAAGAATCTGAAGCTAAGGATATAAAGGAAGAAAAGCCTGCTTTTAAACCTAAAATGAGACCTAAAATTAAACCTGTTATCAAAAAAAAGGATGACGGTGAGCAATAGGATTTTATCGCAAACTCATTTTTAATTTTTCATTATGACCATAGAATTAGGATTTTTTTATGCATTTGCCGGGATAACCCTGATCAGTGCTTTAATGATCATTTTTAGCAAGAATGTACTCTATAGTGCAATCTGCCTGCTGGGAACTTTATTGGGGATGGCTGCTTTGTATGTATTTACCAGAGCTGATTTCCTGGCGGTTACCCAGATAATGGTTTATGTAGGTGGAATTCTGATTTTACTGATTTTTGGAATCATGTTTACCAACAAAAAAGGGGAAGACCGGGTGTATTCGGGAGATAGGAATAAATTCATAGGAATAGCTATTGGAATAGCTTATTTTGTTTTATTGGTGACATCGGTGTTTTCTATCAATTTCCAGCAATTGCCATGGATCAAACAAGCTATGGCCAACGAAAATATTGTCAATAATTCTACCGTAAATCAAATTGGTATTAACTTAATGACAGACAGTGTTTTTCCTTTGGAAATAGCCGGATTTCTTTTGTTGGTAGCCCTAATTGGAGCGGCATTTATTTCAGGGAAAAAAGTGTGAATTGGAAATTAGGTTTTAGAATTCAGAAGTTGGTAATTAAAATGAAGATTTCTTCAGTTTTTTTCCATCAACCACTAAACCCTAACCACTAATCTCCAATCCCTCATAACTAATATTTTCCGCTTAAGCACTAAACTATTCCGGCTCCGTATTGAAAGTGTTCATTCACTGTAACAGGTAATTTTCCCTCAGCGGTGATTTTTCCCAGTATCAGTTTTGATGCACTTTTCTGGGTGAATTCTGATTCCTGATAAGTTAATATCAAGCCTTTCGTTTCCTGTATCTTTTCGAACTTACTGAGTGCATATGCATTGCCAAATACGGAAATAATGCTATTCTCTAATCCTGAAACATAATTTACCAGAGCTTTCATTTGCTCACTTATGCCAAAATCTTCCCTTGGTTTCATGGCAAGTTTATGAATGCCCAGAATCACTTTATCGTAGGAAGATATTTGTGCTTTGAGCTCCTCTAAACTTTTCCCGTTCAGTTCATTATCGAGCAAAAGCTGGTCTGCTTCAAATTTTTTTGAAATCGCTTTTTGAAAAACCAAAGCCTCCTGCTTATCGTCATTTTCTTCTTTACTTTTAAAGTGATGCTGAAGTTGCTTGGCTAATTCTGGTTTATGGAAAACCGGTACAACATCTTTGGCCATGAGAGAAATAACCAAAACCTTTTCCTCAGGTTTTAAAGGAAGTATAGCCCCCTCATTCCTGAGTAAAGTAATGCTTTTTTCTGCTAATTTTTGATTTAGATTTTTAGAAAAATTATTGTTTAATTCTGATTGAATCCTTTCTGTTTCAATAGGTTGAAACTTATCCAGTCCTGCCCATTTTTTTGCGGCCAACAATTTTTGACATCTCCAGTCAATGGCTTCCTGGGTAATCTCACCATTTTCTATGGCTTTTTTTATTTCCGTAATCGCTTTTTCCGGATCAACTGTGAAAAGTAATACATCATTTCCTGCCACCAGAGCCTTTGCATCTACTACTCCGGACGGAAATAAATCTGCCACTCCTTTCATATCCAGCGCATCAGTAAATGTGAGTCCTTCAAATCCCAAATCGCCTTTTAATAAATCGGTGATGATAGGCTTGGAAAGGGTGGAGGGCATATTTGGAGCAGGGTCAATTGCTGGTACATTCAGATGGGCAATCATCATACTGGCGATTCCTACTTCAATGAGTTTGCTAAACGGATAGAGTTCATTGTCTTCAAATCTTTCTTTGCTATGGCTGATCACGGGAAGTCCGAAATGAGAGTCGGTACTGGTATCCCCATGTCCGGGGAAATGTTTGGCACAGGCCAAAACTCCTTCATCCTGAAGGCCTTTCATGTATTCAGCAGCCTTTTCGGCAACCATTTCCCTATTTTCTCCGAAAGACCTAAAACTGATCACAGGATTATCCGGGTTATTATTGATATCGGCTACAGGGGCAAAGTTTACCTGAATTCCTGCCCTTTTACAATGCTTGCCAATTTCTCGTCCCATTTCGTAGATCAGGTGATTTTCTTCCAGAGCACCCAACGCCATTTGGTAAGGGAAAGCCGTAGAATTATTCAAACGCATGGCAAGTCCCCATTCTCCATCAATGGAAATCATTAAAGGCACTTTAGCCTTTTCCTGAAAATGGTTCACCATTTGGGCCTGTTTTTCAGGGGTTCCCTGAAAGAAAATAATGCCACCAATTCCCAGTTTTTCCACCAGCTGTAGAAGATCTTTTTCGTGGTTTTCATCCCTGTTGGAATATCCGGCAACATGGATAAGTTGGGCTATTCTTTCCTCAGGGCTAAGTTTTTGAAGTGTTTTTAATACCCAGGAGTGTTCCAGGTAATCTAAAAAAGCGGGTCTCATATAATTCTTTAGTTATGTGTTGTATCTTTTGGTATTTATTGATTTGGGTATTTGTAGTTGTTTTCCTTTCTGAAATTCAAATTATTACAAATGCTCCTTATTAAAAATCAATAAAAGTTTACTTTGATGGCTCAAAACTAATGATCCAAATTTAAAATCAGGTTGATTTCAAGTTAAAAAAATAAAGGCCTGGGCAGCAGTTTTTTTAAGTCAATAAATTTATTCTGGTAAAAATATAATTCAGTTTTTCTTTATTAATAATCATGCGGTAATAATCGGATTTTTCCAGTTGCTCAGGTTCATATCCATTGTGATTCAGGTATTTTTTTGAAGTGTTTTTATCGAACCAGTGGACCAGGCTAATTTCCCCATTAGCAATTTCCAGACAAGTCATTCCCCTTTTTCCTATCACGCAACCCGAGTTAAAAAGGCATGGAATGTTAATCATGGAATTATAAATTTGTTCTTTTTTCAAATCTTCATCTGTGGTATTTTCATAAATTTTTTCCAACTCCTTTTTGTACAGCTTAATCAGTTTTTTCAATGGTTTACCAGTAATCTTATCCATGGAAGAATATTCTCTGCAGAGCTGTTCTACCCTGGCTCTTATCCTTTCAAATTTACTCAAAGACTCGAACAACGGCCGGTGGGTATGTCCAATTATAGAAACTATTTTGTTCCGGCTGGCAAACTGATAGGCATTTTTTTCAATTTTATATTGCTTACGGCTGTTGTGGGAAACCGTATAATTTTTTATGCCTAGGGGATTAGCCAAATACCTTAAAGAATATCCCACCAGGGCATTATGTTCACTATATTTTTTGGATGCCTGATGCCCGTGAAAAAGGAAAATATTATTTTCCTTATATCTTAATGTAAGGGCATCCAGAATAGGATATGATTGGGCTGGAAAACCCTCTGCGTGAAGCCCTATATCGTGATTACCAATTATTTTGTAGAAATTACCTGCTTTATGAAACTGATCAAAAATATCATAAACATCCTGCCATTTTTTAACTATTTTATCCCAATCGAATCGTTGTAATTCTTCTACATCACCATTCAATATCAGCTTATATTTCTTTTTTAGATAATATTTTTTTAGGGCAGATTTAAAAAGATCGGCACTTTGCTTAAAGTCATCATTTTTCCCTCCATCACCCATATGAAGATCACTGAATACCACAATTCTATCTTTTTTATCAATAGAAACTTTCGGTGAATCTTTAAATAAATTATTGAGTAGGGAATAAACTACTCCTTTTTTTTTCTCTTCCATTTTGAGAAAGTCGGCAAATGGTTTTTGCGAATCTACAAATTTTAGGATCAGGCCTATGGGCCTTAAGGTAAAAATATGGTTAATTAAATGAATGGCCATAAGGTTACTGAACCTAAAATCGGTGGTTGTTAGTAATTTTTAAACTTTAATTTAGAATTACTTAAAAAAAATCGGAGTGATTTTTTTATTTCACTGTACCCAAATAAACACTTCCGTAAGTTCCAACCCTATCCCTTTTATGAAAATCCATCAGGTCTTTAGTGGTTTTAAAAGAAACAGCTTCTTTCACAAAATCGGGTAGGAAGTCAATTTCAAGGGCCGCAGATCTCATTAAAATTTGCGTGCCGGGAGTACTATTTTTCAGAATCAGTTCCCATTCCTCATTTAGCGCCTCAGGATCGTGAGAAGCCAGCCAATCCTGATGATCAAGTAAGATATAATGACTGTAATTTCCCGGATTTTCCTTTAAAAATCCAGAAATCGTATTGTTGTGTAATTTTAATCTGGAAGTTTTCTCTCTCAACTCCTGGAAATTCTCAAAGTTTAAGTATTCAGGGCAGCAGGATTTACTGTAACTTCCAGTAATGTAGGCATGCCAGAAGTAATTTTCATAAATAGGCAATTTGGTGAAAACATGTCGTAAACTAGACGAAATATAAGAAGGAACACCTCCCGGGAACTGATCCAGAATCAGTTGTTTTTGGGGTCTGGGAACACCCAACATGGACATGGTAAGTTGCCTCCCCAAAACCCATTTGATGAAATTATTGAAAAGTTTTGGCTCTATCTGATTATAAACTTTTTCCTGTTCATCGATTGATTTGGCATGAACAAGGTCATAAGTTAATTTCCTTAATGATTTATTACTGTCAAAAAAATTATTCATCCACCAGGCAAAACTTCCTGAAGTTCCATTGAAGTAAAAAGATTTTCTAATTCTGGAATCATAGAAGTACTTAAGTTTTTTATCCCAAAACTGTTGGGCATATTCAGGGATTAAACTTCTCAGGTTATCTTCATATAGTTTTTTGCTCTCTTTAAAATGACCCTTACCAAACATGGCAAAAAGATAATCGAATCTTCCATGTTCGAAAAGCGCAATTTTTAAAGCTAAAAGTGCATTCTGCTTTGGGTTAACATCAATGGTATCAATAGATTTGGGATTATCCAAAAGGTAATCGAGCACATTGCAACCGGCACTCGTAATCATTACAATCTTACTTTCTTGGTTGAAATTTAACAATTCCCTGTCTACTCTGGGGTCTTCCCAGCAAGCGTTATACACCAGATTCTTTGAATGAATTTCTTTGAATATATTATCCTTTAATCCATTGATTGTTTTTTGTAACTGAATACCCATATGCTTTTTGTTGAGTTGTGAAAATCGAGTGCCGACTCACCTGATTTAAGCCTTATTTTTCAGGCAGCCCGCAAAATTTCCCGGCAATTTAGAAAAAGCTGTCAAACAGTGTTTCACGGAATTTAAAATTTAAAACACTGTTGATTCCCCCTTAAACTTAGGTTTTGGGATATGTGCTGAATGTTAATAAATAGGTAATAATAAGTGAACGAAGCCGGTTTTTAAATTTTTTATAAAAAAGTTAGGGAAAGGGTGTACCTTTTTTTTGTACCTGTATTATGAGGAGCATAACATAGAAACAAACTCAAAAAAATATAATTATGGCAGGTTCAAATAAAGAAACAACCCGGCAAAAAATGATCGGTTTAATGTATATCGTTTTGGTGGCTATGCTTGCTCTTCAGGTTTCCAATACGGTTTTGGACAAATTTCTTCTTATTGATGAAAGTTTACAGCACTCGGTATCCTCCATCAGAAAAGAAAATTTAAGGGTATTTGAGGGAATTAAACGCTCGGTAAAAGACAGGGGAAACAAGCCGGAAGATTTGGATGTGGTAAAAAAGGCAAAAGATGTGATGTCTGAAACTGATGTGGTGATAAATGAAATTGAGAATTTAAGAAATGAAATTGTTGAAATCACGGGAGGATTGGATGAAAATGATCATTATAAAGGAATTGAGGAAGATGAAAAAGTAATGCAAATTACTTTGGGAAAAGGGGATTCGAAGGATGGAAAAGCTTATGAGTTGAAAAGATTACTGAATGCATATGCCGAAAAAATCTCTAAATTCGATTCATCGCTTAACATTCCAAATATAGCCCTAGATGCCATTGAAATCGATCGTTTTAAAAATGATAAAGATCAGAAAAACAAAGATTTTGCAGAGTTGAATTTCGAAGAGACTCCTATGATTGCTGCAATGGCAGTTTTAAGTCAGTTTGAAAATGAAGTAGTAAGAATTGAGGCCAAAGCCCTGGATGTACTTGCAGACAAAGTTGGCTTGGAGGAAGTCCCTTTCGATCAGGTAGAAGCTTTTGTCAGTCCGGTATCCAAAGTGGTCACTGCAGGTACTCCCTATAAAGCTACGGTAATGTTGGTGGCTTCATCCTCGGTGGCAAAACCCAAAATAACTACTTCTGAGGGAACCGTGGACATAGGGCTGGATGGTAAAGGAAGTGTGGAGTTTGTAGCCAATAGCAGTAATTTTGGACAGGATGGTAAAATAACCAAAACCTGGAGTGGAGCAATTGAAATTAATACCCCGGCCGGACCAAAAACCTACGAATTTACAGAAGAATTTGTAGTGCAGAAACCCAACCTTCAGTTTGAATCGGCTGCTATTCAGGCTTTGTATTACAATTGTGGAAATGAACTGAATGTAAGAGTTCCTGAATTAGGTATTCATTATAATCCAGAATTTAAAATTACCGGAGCGGAATATGAAAAAGGTAATCAACCCGGAAAGGTAACTGTAATTCCCAAGTCCAAAAGTGTGGAGGTTATGGTGAAAAATAATGGTGTGGAGATTGGAAAGCAACAATTTAGGGTAAAGCCAATTCCTTTGCCTACTTTGAAAATTTTCAATGGAAACCGGCCTATCGATCCGGTAAAGGGAGGGGCTCTTCCAAGAAGAATTAAAGCAGTTGCAATCCCTGATGCAGATTTTAAGGAATTTAACCCAAGAGATGCCAGATATAAAGTGACGGATTGGGAACTGATGATTGTCAGAAATAACAGGAATGTATTTTCAGACCGCTTTAGTAATGATGAAGTGAACCTAAGGAAGTTTCATGAAAAAGCCAAAACCGGTGACCAACTGGTGATGCAGATTCATAAAGTGGAAAGATTGAATTATAAAAGTGACAGAGAAGAGGTGAAAATGGGGCTGCAGGTATTTTATTATCCTATTAACTAATGGGTGTCCTAGGTGTTAAATAAGCTAAATTCATGGATAATAAGCTTGTTAACCTATTGATACGCTTTGCTAATTTCGTTAGGACAAACCCTTTGCCAGTTACACTTGAAATGGTTTAGAAAATTATCTTCATTACTAGCAATTAAACTAAAAAAATCTAAACCTTAAATTAAAAAGATATGGCCGGTACTACCATTTTAAGCCTCAACCATCAGGCTATGGAAAATCAATTGGAAAATAGAAGAATAATTTCATTCTATTTCCTTTATTTGAAATGGGAATTATTCTTTCCCCCTCGTTTAGAAAATTTGTTAACCTGGATTGTTCTGGTGTATCGGCCATTATTTTTAGAAATTACACTCCTGATCAACAAGATCAGCTTTTTGAGGTTATTTCAAATACTTTGGGCTACCTCTTCTCAATTCCATAAAACGGAAGATGAGATTAGGGCTGAATATCAATTGGTTGCCAATGCTCAGCAAAATCCTAAATTTTTCGCTCCAATTTACGAAAGATATTACGATAGCATTTTCATTTTTGTAGATCGAAGGATTGATGAAGAAGATGTGACCGCAGAAATTACCTCTCTGGTTTTTTATAAGTGCCTCAAGAATATAAAAAAATTTCAATTTACAGGTGTCCCGTTTTCAGCCTGGTTGTTCCGAATTGCCATCAACGAAATCAATCTGTTTTTCAGAAGCCAAAAAAATCATCCCAGAGCGGTTAGTCTTAAGCAAAACCATGTAGAAGATTTATTCTTTGAAATAAACCCCGGACACGTAGAAGTGGATAAAAGCCAGTTGGTGGTCAAACTATTGGAAACCTTAGATCCGGAAGAATTACAATTTTTGGAATTGAGGTTTTTTGAAGGAAGATCATTTAAGGAAATGGGGTTTTTGCTTGAACTTACAGAAGTAAATGCCAAAATAAAAACTTATCGCATTCTGAAAAAACTAAAGAAAGTTGCAGAAAGCCAACTGCAGTGAAACCTTGGACAAAGTAAAAACCCGGGATTATTCTACAAAATAATTGTTGGGTTAACTGGTTTCTATTTTAACCTTCCCAAAGGAAAAATCTAATTTTATTGTAAATTTGATAAGGTGAGTAGTAGAAGGTAATAATCACCAATAAATTTATTACAACTGATTGATTTTGAGGTGAAATTGCGCAATATTAAAAAGTACTGGTACTGAAGAAATGGTAAAAATAAAAGTCAATATAGATAAGCCAGATCCTCCAAAAAGGGTAATTCATAAGCATAAAAACTTTAATAATTTTATGGATTCCTACCATAAGTTTCATACACAGGATGGCATTCGGGAGATGTGGTACAGAGATAAGAAAACCCTGGCTTATATTGCCATCGCAGTGGTTTTTATTTTATTGATGTTATTTTCCAAAGATGAAAATCCGGAAAATAATCAGGATAATACCACCCCTAAAACAGAACAGGAAAAATAATTCCTGAAAATTATTAAGATAACGGGATTAAATTTTTAATATAGCAGGCATAGTCCGAATGGGTTATGCCTTTGTATTTTAAGTAGGAATTCATTTAAAACTAAAACCTTAAGATGTCAGAAAAGAAAATAAACTGGGGAATAATTGGATGTGGGGATGTTTGTGAAGTGAAAAGCGGGCCTGCTTTTAATAAAGTTCCGGATTCAAAACTGGTGGCTGTAATGCGAAGGAATGCGGAAAAAGCTGCAGATTATGCAAAAAGGCATGGAGTGCCTAAAAGTTATAGTGATGCGGATAAATTGATTAATGACAGTGAAGTAAATGCTATTTATATTGCCACTCCTCCGGGAAGTCATAAAGAATATACCCTAAAGGCAGCAAAAGCTGGAAAGCCTATTTATGTGGAAAAGCCAATGGCAGTGAATCATCAGGAATGTGAAGATATGGTTGCCGCATGTGAAGCGGCTGGTGTTCCCCTTTTTGTAGCCTACTACCGAAGATGTTTACCCTATTTTTCAAAGGTGAAAAGTATTCTGGATAGCGGTGAAATAGGCAAAGTCAGAATGGTAAATATTAAACTATATCAGGCTCCAAAACCTGCTGATCTGGAAAATGATTCGGAAAATTGGCGAGTCGATCCTGCTTTGGCTGGCGGTGGTTATTTTTATGATTTGGCATCTCATCAATTCGATTTTTTAGACTATTTCTTTGGTCCAATTGCTTCTGTGGCTGGTCAACAGGCAAATTTCGGTGGGTATTATAAGGTAGAAGATACAGTTACTGCTCAGTTTCAATTTGAAAATGGAATAATTGGGACTGGGAACTGGTGTTTTGTGACCAGTCCGGAGGAGGAAATCGATGTGGTGGAAATCATTGGGGAAAAAGGAGGTATTCACTTTTCTTCTTTCAATCTGGATATTCCGGTGACATTACTAAAAAATGGAAAAAAGGAAACTTATGATCATCCAAAGCCAGCCCATGTCCATCAGCCATTAATTGAAAAAGTAGTGGAAGAGTTAACAGGAAAAGGAAAATCTCCAAGTACAGGAGTTTCTGGAGCGCGTACAAACTGGGTTTTGGAAAAAATTGTAAGTTATTAGAACGAGTTGAATTTTAACCTTATTGGGGATTTATTCCACAGTTTGTTGAAGTTTTAAGAATGTTTTTGAAATCGCTAATTTTGTAAGTGGTTCATATTGAATGTTTTAATTATTTGGTATATAAATTTCATTAGTAGGAGCACAAACCAAAATTTACTACTAATGAAATTCTTAAAACCCTATCTTGTTTTTTGCATCATTATTTTTACGGTGCTTTCTTTTAATGCACCTGTAATTTATGGGGCTCAAAATCAGGATATTTTTATAGAGGGAGATTCTTCTAAAAATACTGTAAACTACATTGCCGAAAACCAGGATTATAAAGAAAACAAAAAATACCTGGTGATGTCGGATGAGGATATAGAGAAGAAAACTAATGAGTTAGCAGGAATTATTCCCGAAGTCACTCAAACAAATGGGGATACTTTTACACCAGCTTATTTCACCTGGGGAACAGTGGAAGAATTAAAATCTGATCAGATTTTGAATGAAAAAGGGGAGGTGTCCATAGAGGAAGACCCTAATCAGGTGGAAAGAGAGGTACAGGAGAAATTTATGATGGTAGATATGGAAGAGTTGAGCACTTTGCCTATTCTTGGAGAAAACCCTGAGCTCATTTCAGAGCATCCTTCAGGGACTTTTAAACTTGAAACCAAAGGAGCTCCAAAGCTCGTCATTTTGGATAAAGACAGGTTCTGGTCAGCATCTCCTTTTCTGGTGATTAAAATTGATTAGAAACAAAACCAAATAATAAAAAAAAGGGCTGCCAGGAGCAGCCCTCTTTATTCGGTACTTAAACTTCGGTTAAATAATTTGGCATGTGTTTAATGTGTTGCTTATAGCTTAGGTTAAAAGAAATTGCTGGTTCAAACTTCAAGTGTTTCTTTAATGGACTTCCCAACGAGGGGAGCACCATTTAAGATTTCTTCATTGGCATAACTGGCAAATTTTTCAAAGTTTTTGTGAAATGCTTTTGCCAGTTGAGTAGCTTTCTCATCATAGCGTTTTCCATCTTTCCAAAGTCCTCTTGGTGAAAGCACCTCTTTCGGAACTTCCGGGCATTCCTGTGGAATTGATAGTCCAAACAATTTGTCATTTTCATATTTCACATAATTTAATTTTCCTTCCAAAGCGGCCTGAATCATAGCTCTGGTATATTTTAGGGATATTCTTTTCCCTTCCCCATATGCTCCTCCTATCCATCCGGTGTTCACCAACCACACATTCACTTTATTTTCATCCATTTTTTTTCCTAGCATTTCTGCATATACTGTTGGGTGAAGTGGCATGAACGGTGCACCAAAACATGCGGAAAAAACCGTTTGAGGTTCTGTAACTCCTTCTTCCGTTCCTGCTACTTTTGCGGTATATCCCGAAATAAAATGGAACATTGCCTGGCCTTTGGTTAATTTGGAAATTGGAGGCAAAACACCATATGCATCACAGGTAAGGAAAAATATATTTTTGGGTTTTCCGGCAATTGAAGGCTCCATGGCATTATCTATATGATAAATAGGGTAGGAGACTCTGGTATTTTGGGTAACAGAAGTATTGGTGAAATCCACTTTTCTGGTTCCCGGATAGGTTCTCGTATTTTCCAGTAAGGCCCCATATTTTATAGCTTTCCAAATCTGAGGTTCTTTTTCCTCTGACAGATCGATCACTTTGGCATAACAACCTCCTTCGAAATTAAAAATACCGTTGTCTGTCCATCCGTGTTCATCATCCCCAATCAGTTTTCTGTTAGGATCGGCCGAAAGTGTGGTTTTCCCAGTTCCTGAAAGACCAAAGAAAATAGCAGGATCTTTTTTATCACTTGTATTGGCACTGCAATGCATAGATAATACATTCC
The DNA here is from genome assembly GCF_000379765.1 of Flexithrix dorotheae DSM 6795. Taxonomy (GTDB): domain Bacteria; phylum Bacteroidota; class Bacteroidia; order Cytophagales; family Flammeovirgaceae; genus Flexithrix; species Flexithrix dorotheae. The sequence continues at coordinate 498,727 of NZ_KB903454.1, read as the reverse complement.
TTTTGTGAGGAAGAAGGAAGTTTAAAACACTGAAAATACCTTTTTTAATTTCACCAGTATATGCAGAACCTCCAATCAAAATGATTTTTTTGGATAAGTTGATAATAGAAAAGTTTTCATTTTTTGTACCATCCACCTGAGGATTGGCTTTAAAATCCGGTGCGGCAATTACAGTAAATTCTGGTAAAAAATTGATTAATTCCAGTTCTGTGAGCCGGATAAACATGTTGTAACAAAAAAGATTTTGCCATGGAAGTGTATTAATAATTCTGACATTTAGTGCATATTCCGGTTCTGCTCCAGCCATTACATCCCGAACATACAATTCCTTACCACTTAAGTGTTGAACCATTTTATTGTAAAGGTTGTCGAACTGTAAAATTGAAAAAGGCTGGTTAATATCACCCCACCAGACGCTATCCATGGTAAGCTCATCTTTTACGATATACCTGTCTTTTGGAGCCCTTCCTGTAAATTTTCCGGTATCACACATTAAGGCTCCGGTTTCAGTAATTTTCCCCATTTTTTGTTTAAGGGTTTTTTCGATCAAAAGCGTAGGTTCCAGATTATAGAAAACACTTGGGTATTCTATGCCTATTTGATGTAGTTGATTTGCAATCTTTGTTACATTGGTCTTTTTCATGGGGATCGGTTAATTTACTTAAAAGTGTGTTTTTTATTTTAGGTTGATTCAAATATAGAGGAATTAATTTATTTAGCGAAATTTCGCTAAATAAATTATTACGCTAATTAAGTATTATTCACAAAGGTATGCCATAGGAGTAAATGAGAGCATATGAACCACTTGGAACTCATCCGGAAACGTTTTAAATTTTATAGAGGACAGGTTATGTTTTGGTGGTCCAAATCTTGGTTTTTGATAAATATTAAGAGCCCTACAACAAAAAACCTCTGGTAATTACCAGAGGTTTTGCCTCAAAAAAGAAGTATTTGGATAGGAATTTAAACTTTCAGAATCACCCCTGAAGAGGAATCTTTAGAAGCCCCGGTCACCGAACTCAAACAGTTAATTTCATTTCTCCACCGCAAAGTAGCCAGGAATCCGAAAATCATGGCTTCTTTAAATTCTATAATTTCCCTGGAAGGAATTTCAATTTTCACCTCAGGTAGTAATTTCCCTAAAGTTCTAATCAGGAAGGCGTGATAGGCTCCACCTCCGGTGATCAATAGTTTTTCCTGACTCCCTTTATCTTTTTGTTCCTGGTTTATCTTTACTGAATTGGCAATTTGGGAGGCAATATGATGGGTAAATGTATGGGCGATGTCCCAGTGAGCATAATCCTTGTATTTTTCAATTAAGGGAATTACTGTTTCCAAAACCCATTCTTTTCCCAACGATTTCGGTTCATTATTTTTATAAAAGTCAAGGTTTTCAAGTGCTTCAAAAAGGGTTGAAATGAATTTCCCATTCTCCGCATTTTTCCCGCCATCATCATAGCTTAAGTTTTCTTTTTGGGAAAGGTAATTCAATACCATATTGCAGGGACAAATATCAAAAGCTATTCTGTTTCCTTTAGATTCCGTAGAAATATTGGCAATTCCTCCGAGGTTCAGACAAAACTGATAATCGGAAAACAATAATTGATCGCCAATAGGCACGAGAGGTGCGCCCTGTCCACCCAGGGCAAGGTCCAGAATACGGAAATCATAAACCACAGGAATTTGTGTTTGGGCAGCAATTTGAGCTCCTGAGCCGATTTGTGTGGTCAGTTGAATTTCAGGTTGATGGTAAATGGTATGTCCGTGCGAGCCAATAAAGTCCACAGAAAGCTGATGCTTTTGAACGAAACTGGCAATTGTTTTTCCCAAATGTCTTCCCAGGTCTACATCAAATTTTGCATATTCCAATGCCGATTTGTTTTCTATAGAAGCTAATTGCGCCATCCAATCTTGGGAATAGGGGAAAGTCTCGGCTTTTAAGATTTGATAATTCCATTTTCCATTCGCCAACTTGAATTCACAATAAGCAAGGTCAATCCCGTCAAGCGATGTACCAGACATTACTCCGATAACTTTATAGCTGTTTTGTGTCATTTTGGTTGTTGGTTTTTTTGGTCTTTAATATGTGTTTTTTGATCTATTTATGAATCCTGATTCAAACGTGTAGGAAATGAAGTGGACGCATGGAAAAAGAAATAAGTCAGACCCTTTCGCCATTGTTGATTATTCTAACCCCTAATCCCCAAATACCAATTCCTGGCCACTAACTCCTAACCCCAAATATGCTTCCAGATGATATCATAAACCTCAACGGCTTTTACAGCAGGGTGGGGAAGTAGTTCCTTTTCCTTACTCATCAACACTGCCTGATGCTCGGGTTCTGTTGTTAACCTGCCATGGGAACCTTTTACCAAAGTAGCATCCAGGGGAATTACATCCATTAAATATCTGAATCCCAATTTCTTTTTGATGAGTTTTCCCCCGACTTTCAACAATGGCATTTTGATTTTCGGATCAAGAAACATTTCTACCGGATCGTAGCCCGGTTTCCGGTGAATGTCCACTGTCCTGGCAAAATCGGGTGCTTTATTGTCATCCAGCCAATAGTAATAAGTAAACCAGGAGTTTTTATCTGCTACAGCCACTAGTTCGCCAGCCCTGTCATGGTTGATATGATGTTGCTTTTTACCTTCTTCATCCAATACCATTTCAATTCCATCAACCTTTTCCAATAAGGCTTTTACCTTGGGAATATCTTCCTCATTTTTCACATAAACATGAGACAATTGATGATCCGATGCAGCAAAAGCTTTACTGGCTCCGGCATCTAGAAGTTCCAACCCCAATTCTTCTTTAACCGTGATATAGCCATTTTTTCTTAAAACCCGGTTAATATCAATTGGATGATTAACATCAGTTATACCATATTCTGAAAGTAAAATAACTTTAGCATTTTTCCCTTCATAGTAATTGATTAGCATTTCCAAAACACCATCAATTTCCTTTAAATCTTTGTGGATTATGGAGAAGTCATTGCCATACCGCTGGATATTATAGTCCAGATGGGGAAGGTAAATTAAAGTTAAAGTAGGATCATGCCATTGGTCTACTTTTAAGGAAGCATCTGCAATCCACTTACTCGAATTAATCGTAGTTTTTGGGCCCCAAAATTCAAAAAGAGGAAATTGCCCCAATTCTTTTTGCAGCGTATCTCTCAGATCCATCGGATGACTGTATACATCGGGTAATTTTCTACCATCTGCCGGGTACATTGGCCGGGGAGTAACTGAAAAATCAGCCGATGAATACATATTATACCACCAAAACATATTAGCACAGGTGAATTCCGGATTTTCAGCTTTGGCTGCCTCCCAAATTTTTTTGGCCTGCACCAGGTGATTGGATTGTCTCCAGAATTTGACTTCACATTCATCCCGGAAATACCAGCCATTTCCAACAATGCCATGTTCTGAAGGCCAGTTTCCGGTAAGGTAAGTATATTGGGCAGTACAGGTAACTGCGGGTAAAACCGGTTCAATATTGATCTGTTTCCCCTTTTCTAACCATTTGGAAAGAAACGGAGTATGTTCTCCTATTAATCTGGAAGTTAATCCAACAACATCTATGACAACCGTTTTTTGCATGAAGTGAAGTTTTATTTCAGTTTTTGATTAAATGTATCTTTCACCCAATTCAATTCCCGTGAAATGGAATCTGCCAGATTAATCTGTATGTCTTTGGGTAAAACCTCCCATGTATAGGTTTCTACCTCCAGATGATTGGTTATATGATTTGTTTGGATGTACGCCAATACCTTTTCAATTTCATCCTGAGTAGAATACAGTTTCCCATATTCTTTTAGAAAGATGGGTACGTGAAAATGGGTTCTCCATTCTGTGATGTCAGGTTGGTAAAAGTTTTCGAGGGCTGCAGGCAAATCATTGTAATTAATTAGCTTGCCATCTTCCTTTTTGGCAATTACCTGATGCAGATAGGTAGATTCCACAAATGGCAGAAAGGCTCCTTCTACCAGTTTCCTTTCCGGCTGATCTTTGGGCAAATGCGCCTTGAGCGCAGCACTGATTTGTATTTTGCCGATTTTTATGCCTTCTTTTTCAAATGCTTCAAAAACCGATTGAGGTTCTTCATATTCCACTGCAAAATGGCAAACATCATAGCAAATTTGTATGTGTTCCATAATAACCCGCTTGGCTTCCTCTGGAGAAATTCCTATGGTTTTAACCAAATGTGCACTGCCAACGGGAATCAACCAGTTTTTATAAAAATCAATGGTTTCCTGCGTATTTTCTATCAGTCCATCAGGTTCAGGTTCAATATCCAGATGTAGATTTTGATTTTTTAAGGCCTTAATTTCTGCCAGATAAATGGCGACTTCTGCATATTGAATGACGGATTGCTTAAAAGCCTCATTCAATTCTTCCTCTGTTTTGTACCAGTATTTATAGGATGCCGGTGAGGTGGAAATTCCCCCGTCTGGTTGATTTTCTGGGAGAAGTACAGAAAGTACATCGAATAACCTTTTGGTATAATCCAACCTGTCTGTTGTAGTCCAGTCAGGTTTATGGACATCATCTTTTACCCGGGTGTTGTGAAATCCTCCATAGGGAAAGCCATTAAGTGTGAAAACGTAATAATCATTAGCTGAAAGCCATGCTTTAAACTCAGCCAAATGGTTATCAGTTAAAATTTCTTCACTGGCTTTGCCTGAAAGTCTTAAACCAACTCCAAGAGGCTGATTAGGAGAGGACTTTTCCTTGATTTTTGGGAGGAAGTTTTCCAAACTTTCCTTTACCTCTTTCCAGCTTTCTCCAGCATGGATATTGGTACAATAGGTGAGATAATAATTGTTAGTTAATTTCATGTATTCAAAAAATCAAATTCAGATGAAATAATTTTCAGGTGATCCGTCCTTCTTGTTAGGCTTAGCTAAACAAGGAGGAGAATTTTAAAATATCTACTAAGGGAATTCCTTTTCTTAAAGCAAATAATCCCTTTCCAAAGAAAAAACAAAACCCTGAATAAATCAGGGTTCAGTATTAAATTAATTCAGAAGCTTATCGGAGAATGTTTTTCATTTTTCAATATCCACTTCCTGAAATTTTTCGAGTAAGGTAATAGATTGTATAATCAGGTCATTATCCATTTCGTGTACTTCAATTCCTTTACCCAGTTCTTCTAAAAGCATGATGGTTAATTCACCACCCAAATGTTCTCTGAATTCATTCAGACCATTTAAAACCTGAAGGTTCCCTTGTTCATCTTTTTGAGAAAGGCCCGGATGATAAAGTTCAAAACCTAAATCTTTGATCAATTGAATCACTTGTTCCCAATCCGACTTATTAATTCTGTTCTGCAAATACGAATAGGTCACATCAAGGGCGATACCTATGGCTACCGCTTCCCCATGCCTTACTTCAAAATTGGTCAGTTGCTCCAGTTTATGTGCCGACCAGTGGCCAAAATCCAGGGGCCTGGAAGAGCCCATTTCAAATGGATCACCGCCTGCTATATGGTCCAGGTGCATTTGGGCACAACGGTAAATCAATTCTTCCATAGGTTTCATTTCTCTTCTTGCCAAAGCCTTGGCATCTTTTGCTATGGCGTCAAAAAATGTTTTGTCTTTGATGAGGGCGACTTTTATCGCTTCGGAAATACCTGATCGCCAATCCCTTTCATTCAAAGTAGTGAGAAACTGAAAATCATTAATTACTGCAGCCGGAGGGGCAAATGAGCCCAGGTAGTTTTTCTTATTAAAGGCATTTACTCCATTTTTTACTCCAACTCCGGAATCATTTTGTGATAATACAGTTGTGGGAATTCTGATGTGTTTAATACCTCTGTGGGAAATAGCTGCAGCAAACCCTACCATATCCAGCACGGCTCCTCCACCAATTCCAATGATTAATGAATGTCGGTCAATGCCAAATTTGCTGGTGGCTTCTAAAATCTTTTGCAGGTACTTATTGTCATTTTTGGCCAATTCTCCACCTGGTACTTTTAGCACTTCATCGCATAAACTGACCTTGTGGCTAAGTGGCTTAAAATAATTGCGAATTTGCTCAACCAGATCCGGATGGTGTAGTATGACGCCATCATCAATCACTACATAAGCCCTGATGGATTTTACTTCACTAAATTTTAAAAGTAAATTTTTAAGCAGGGGATTATCACCCTGAAAAAGGTAATTTGTAAAAAAAACCTGATATTGAAAAGGCACTGAAAATGCCTGGTTTATAACCTTCATATACTTATCGATTCATAGCGGGTACTTTTAAAAAAGAACCCTTTCTGTAGCAGTAAATTGATATTCCCAGGAAATTATTTCCCAAAACACAACCCTAAAATTAAAACAGAAAAAATGATTTATTAAATCCATTTTGTTAATTAAGTTGATGAAGTGGGTTTATTGAGGTTTAAGTCACTGCAAATGCCTTGGCAATTACAATGGAAATGGGTAAAAGTATTAAAATAAGAATTCCAGTTTCCCATCCGGAAAATCCTGCAGAAATTGAAGCATCCATTACAATTAAGGATAATACCCCGGCTTTTACAGCTTTCCCAATTAAAGGTGGTTCCTGAAGTTTAATGGCTTTAAACAATGGTGGAAAAATTAAAAAGGCGAATAAAGCCAGAAAAGGGATACAGAGAATGGCATCAAAAAATGGAGTGAAACTTAAAGCCAAAATGGCCGATATGACAATGAGATACAAGGCTACACCACCTTTAAGCGCTTTTAAATTTTTCCCATGAACCTCTCCTCGGCTAATCATGGTAATGGCTGAAATGTATACGATTGGAATAAAGGCCAAATACCAGAATTCGTGAAATGCCAATGGAAATACACTAATGCCCAATAATAAATTTCCTCCCCTGCAAAGTCCCATATTTATTGGTCCAAAATAATGCTGGTGTTTTCCCCAGGCATCATACACCAGGGCAGCAATGGCTACTAAAACAGCTAAAATTAAACTCAATTCATTTACCTGATAAGCGGCCAAAATTCCAAGAAATAATAAACTTCCACCCAAAATAGCTGCATTTCCCCTGCTCACAACACCACTGGGAATTGGTCTTTCCGGTCTTTCAATTTTATCTAATGCTGCATCGAATACATCATTAAAAACTACTCCGCCTCCATAAAGTCCAATAGTGGATAGAAGCAGCCAGCCCAGGTTGGGGTCTGCCAGGCTTTCAAATGAGGGTTTGTTTTGTAAAGCAATACTAACAGAAAATCCGGCTAATATGTCTGCTAAAGCAGTGACAATATTAGCCGGACGAGTTAGCTTTAAATAAGCTATTATTTTCATCTAAGGTTTAATAATTTATAATCTGGTGCTAAAGCTTTTGTTTTCACTCCAGAGTTTAAATTTGTACTTATTTCTATTTAAAATTTAGATCAAACAATATGTTTGCCTAGCGAATAATATTGGATTCGTTCTCTATTTTTGGAGTTTGCCCTCTCAATACAGTATTATCTGAGAACATTTCCCTTTGGTCAATCGGAGCCCTTTCCAGCCAGTCGCTTTCTTTTAGTTGACCACTTTGGGCATAAGCTTCCAAAGGATTGTAATAGCAGGTTTTTTCCACATGGTCTTTTGGAATGCCTTTGTCCAACATTAAGGCAGCGGTTTTGGGAACAGAAAGCGGATCACTCACACCCCAATCTGCAGAACTATCCACAATAATTCTTTCAGGACCGTACTGCTGTACCACTGCAGCCATCCTTTCATTGCCCATTTTTGTGTTGGGGTAAATGGTAAAAGCTGCCCAAAAGCCTCTGTCCAATACATCTTTCACCGTTTCCTCATTATTATGGTCAATCACTACCATTCCAGGATCAATACCATGCTCCAGAATTACTTCCATACTTTTTATGGTACCCTGTTTTTTATCTCTGTGTGGCGTATGTACCTGAACCGGCAGATTCATTTCTTTTGCAAGTTCCAATTGTGCCCTGAAGTATTTGTCTTCAGCAGGCGTCTGGTCATCATAACCAATTTCACCTACACCCACTACACCTTCTTTCGCTACAAACATGGGTAAAATTTCCATAACCTGCTCGGCAAGGGCCTCATTATTGGCTTCCTTGGAATTCAAACCAATAGTGCAATAGTGTTTAATCCCAAACTGGCTGGCTCTGAATCTTTCCCAACCAATCAGGCTGCTGAAATAATCTTTGAATGTACCCACTTCTGTTCGGGGTTGTCCCATCCAGAAAGCCGGTTCAATGATCGCTACGATTCCGGCTTGTGCCATTCTTTCGTAATCGTCAGTGGTTCTTGAACTCATATGAATATGAGAATCGAAGAACTTCATGCCTTTTATATGCTCCATCATAATTTACTAGAATTTTTAGTTGGTTGTGCGTTATTGCTCAAAGTTACCAATTTATTTTTTAGAGATTAGTATGTTTTGTAGAAACCCCACTGCCAGCCTGCTGATAACCGGAAGGAAGTTGCCCTAATGTTTTCAGGTAATTTTTACCCAACTGATTCCAATCCAGATTTTTGGTTTTTACCCTTTTGTCAATTTCTGGATATCTGGCTTTTAATTCGGTGGCTTCTGGTAAATTACTGTCCTCGCAAACCAAAATAGCCGCTTCCTGCTCCAGTTCATTGCCTTCCTTCAAAAGCCTTTCAAGATCAGTAAACCTGGCCGTACTTAGGAATTTTCCGGTAAATCGCCACAGCTCGGGAATGACATATCTTCCAGCTGCCCACCTTTCGTGCGCAAAATCAAATAAAGTATCCGCAAGTTTTTGATTGGCTCGCTTGTCTGCTCCTGTAATTTTAAAAATTGGTCGTTCCGTAAATATAGATTTGAGAAGCAATTGATTCCAGGCAATTTCATCCAAATATTCGGCCGGGTATGGATTTTCAATGGCGATAGCGTCCAGGACTACAGTCATGTTTGTTCTTACTCCTTCAGCAGCTCTTTTAGTATGAGCTTCAGGCCTTGGCCAAAGTGGAATAGCTTTATAAAGTGCAGTGATTTCCGCTACATCTCCGGTTTCAAATAATTTATCAAGTGTGCTGATGTAAACTTTTTCGTCTTCATAGGGAATGAAAAGGGAAATATAAACCCGAACCACTTCCAACAGATTCCAGGAAGCAGGTCTAAACCCTGACCTGAGTTTATCTGCTTCAGCAATGCCGGATTCTTCCAGAGAAACTGGTTGTTTCTCGAAGAATCTGGAGGCAGCACTAAAAGCCAGAAAAAGTGATCGTTCATTGTAATTTTCTTCCAGCTTCTGAATTTGTCCACTGAGCCAGTTTAAATGTTTTTCTTCTGATGCAGCAGTTATTATGTTTAGTAGAAACGTTTTTGCCTGTTTAAGGTCGGCTTGAAAAGTGACGTTTTCCATTATATAAGATCTTTGTTTAATAAGGATGAAGGTATTAAAATATGGGAAATCAAACAAAAAAGGTATTATGACTTTTATCAATATCTCGCCAGAGGGTGAAAAATGCTTGCTTAAAAAGAGGAATTTTCTTTGGCTTAAGTAAAAGCGAAGCGACTTCTTTAGCCTTAACTATTAATGAAAGTTTGTAACTTTCTGGTTGAATAGGGACCTTCAGCGAAATGTCAGTCAATAACCATTTCCCTCAACAGCCCGATTTCCTTACTGACATCTACTTCATTAATTCCTTCCAGTTTGGCAATAGTTTTTCTTAAAAACTGCTGGTATTCATTTGATTCCTTTTGAAATGGCCTGTGGTTTATAGCCTTGCTTAATTTTTCCCATCGTAGGATAAAAGCTTTGGTCTCTTCATTAAAAAATGCATTGGAAAACTGTTGCCAGATGTACTCAATCGCCACATCAGAAGGATGAAGCATATCGCTGTTGTAAAACCTGTAATCTCTCAGATCGTCCATCATGATTTCATAGGAAGGGAAATAATGAATATTGGGAAATTCAGATTCAATTTGATGGCAGGCCATGCGCAGGGTAGATTTGCTTATAAAATTATTGGTAAAACCATCTTTAATATGCCGCACCGGACTAACTGTTAGAATGACCTTTATGTCTTTAGGTAGGAGTTGATGTATATCTTTAAATGCCGAAGTTATTTGTTCAATAGTCAGTAACTCTTTTTCAAAAAGGGAGGAGGGCATTTTATGGCAGTTGGCTACAATTTCTCTTGAAAGTTTGAGCCGGTACACATAAGCGGTTCCAAAAGTGAGAATCAGGTATTTGGAATGTTTTACAAAATCATTAGTTTGATTGAGTGCGGTTTTTATTTCCGCAGTAAGCGCCTCTTTTTCCTGTCCGCAAAAGGAGGAATGAAAATCGTAATGTACCCATTTTTCTCCGGAATTAATCAGTTTTTCTTCTGCAAAATCATGAGTTTTTAAAGTACATTCCAGCAAATTAAAAATGGAAACCGGATTGAATATAATTCCAAAAGGGTTGGATTTAGCCTGAAATTTATGGTCAATTAGTTTGTGGCCAATATTATCAGAAAAGCAGGAACCTAAAAGAAGCACAGGGTCATGTAAATTGATTTTTGGGTAAAGTATTTCCTGCTGTATGGGTGTCCTGAAAACTTGACTCATAAATATTCGTGGGTTTTTAATTTATTGTATCTATTAGAAAATGGTTAATTCTTCAATTGGAAAATATAGCCTGAGTGCCGGGGAATTTGCATATTGATGCCTTCAATAAAATCTTTTTTTGTTAAATCTTTAATCGTATAATTATGTCCAAGTGTATTTTCCAAAATGTAATTCTTTTCCTCTTTAATTCCTAAAAGTGGAATTACATCTTCGGGAATAACCAGGCTAATTTCCTGTCCTTTCGCTTTATCGAAGTTGACGATTATCAATACTTTTTCCTTTTGGGCAATGCGGAGAAAGGCATAAATTTTTTCATTATAATTTCCAGAATTAATCTGGTTAAATGGATGAAGGTCAAATAATCTTCCTTCTGAGAATGCAGAGTTAGACCTGACCATCACCAGCAAATCTTTGTAAAACTCCCTCAGGGAAGTTTGTTCATTGCTGAGTAGTGCACCATCAAATTTACCATCATTCATCCATCGCTGATGTTCGGGTACTCCCCAATAATCGAATATGGTTGTTCTTCCATCATTTCCTCCAAATCCCTCTTCGCCATCGCCTGGCTCGCCAACTTCCTGCCCAAAATAAATCATCACGGGTCCGGAATACCAGGTAGCGGAAATAATCATGGCGGGTTTGGCAAATACCGGTGAGCCTGCAAAACCTTTGGAAGCAATTCTTTGTTCGTCATGATTTTCCAGAAACCTTAACATGTGCTTATTCATGCCTTTTAAATCTCGCCAAATGGGAGGAAGGTCGTTGGTGCTGCCAATTCCTTTGGTAATACTTTTTAGTGTATCGTAAAGCTGCACTTTATCATAAAGAAAATCGAATTTTCCGGTTTTTACATAGTTTTCATATTCCTCGGGATTGTAGATTTCAGCAATAAATATCAAATCTGAATTAATTTCTTTTACCTGCGGGATCACCCACTGCCAAAATTCTACCGGAACCATTTCCGCCATATCGCAACGAAATCCATCGATACCTTTCTCTGCCCAGTAAATGAGAATATCCCTCATTTTTATCCAGGTATCTGGAGTGGGTTCAAAATGTTTTTGTTTGTCGTTCTCGTAATCTACTCCATAATTCAGTTTTACCGTTTCAAACCAGTCGTTAATTCCTGGTTTTTCTGTAAACTGATCATTGCCAGTGGCTTTGGCAGGAAACTCATCAAACTTTCCATTTTTGGTAGGGAATGCACTTCCCTTTCCAAGTGATTCATATTCAGCCGGAACCACAAAAGATTTTTCGGGGATATAGTAAAAATTATTACTGGAATCGAAGGCTACTGCAGTATTATCATTTTCCCCGAAATCGGTTACACCTTCTGGTTTTGCATCAGAATGATAGAAGCGTGCCACATGGTTGGGTACAAAATCTATCAGTACTTTCAGCTTGTTTTTATGGGTTCTGGTGATGAGTTCTTCAAATTCTTCCATTCTTTTGTCCACCTCCACTGCCAAATCGGGGTTTACATCATAATAATCCTTGATGGCATAGGGCGAACCTGCTCTGCCTTTTACCACATCAGCATCATCAAGGGGGATGTTATATTTCTGATAATCAGTTAGAACTGCATGTTCAATTATCCCGGTGTACCATATATGGGTAATGCCCAAATCATAAATTTCTTCCAGGGCTTTGTCAGTGATATCATTGAACTTTCCCACTCCATTTTCTTCAATGGTACCGTATTTTTGATTTGTTTTTACCTTATTCCCAAAAAGCCTGGTCATCATTTGGTAAATCACAATTTTGTCCCCCTTGGGATACTCATTTAGCAGGTATTGGCCCATAGCAGTTGTACTTAAATTCAGTTCTTCATCTGTTGTTTTTTTCCAACAACTCCAAAAAATAAAAGGAATAAATAAAAGTATTGTCCTTTTGATTGACATCGAAAAAAATATTGCTTTTAAATTAAGAATAGCCTTAAAAAAATGCTTTGATTCTAAACTTAAAGTAAATACTTTAAAAATTGAAAATGGAAGAATTATGGAGATTTTTTAAGAGACTATGCGAACTATAATATTAAAGTTAATTCTTAGCAGGGGCTTCTATAGTGGCCTTGCGTATTTTTGGCTTCTGAGTTTCAAAAAAGCAAAATTTCTACGAAAACCCTATGGGGCAAAAATTTTCCGAGAAATACAATGACCTTTTGAAGTCAAAACCAATACAAACTTCCATAATGTTTTTTAGTTATGATTTGGTTCCTGTTTTTACCTGAGAGAATTATTTATTTGACCTTCAAGAAATCTAATTCATTAGGCCAAAACCAAATACTGGGTAGCCATCCATTTCTGGAGATTGTTTTAAAAGCTTGTAACCATTTTCATTCATCATTTCAAGAAATTCATCAATTGTGTATAGGGGCTTGGCACATTTCGAATCGGAGCAAAAATCTCCTTTTCCATTATCCCCTTTGAAAGCATCCCTAATAAATATTTTACCTGTTGGTTTTAGTGTTTTTCGGAGGTTCTGTAACATTTCATTGGGTGCATCGAAAACATGAATTGTGGCATTTGTATAAATGACATCCACAGACTGATCTGGAAGATTAGATTTTGTTGGAGTTCCATAAATTATTTCGAATTGATTTCGAGCTCCCAGGTCATAACCAAGTTTACCCGAATAATGCGAGATCATTTTGTCCACATTGTTTTGTTGGAGGGTTTCCTGGTCAATGTCCTGAATAAGTACCTTGCAACTATCGAATTGGGTAGCCATAACTATGGTAAATATCCCAGACCCTGCCCCCACATCAGCCACCGTCATACCAGGTTTAATCTCCATAAATTCAATATAAGGATGAAAAATTTCATTAGTTTCTTCAATTGTAAAGACAGGCCCCTTCGCGTAAGGAGCACAAGAGGAAATTACAATAAGGGCAAGCAGAATAAGGCGTAGGTTCATCATGGTTATTAGTTTCAGTTTGATAAATCAATTCGAAAATAAAACCTCCATTTTTATACCAAGGTTAGTAGAAAGTGCAAATTCGGGCAATACAATTGCTGCCGGGCGCATTGGGAACAAAAGTGTTGTGTGCGGATTACAAATCCTATGATACAGATTCGCCATTACAAATGACGAATAGCCTAATTCAAGACATAATATAAGAGTTCTTTAATGAAGACCTTGCGAATATTTAGCTTTATTTACATTCGCTTTGGCATGAATCAAGAGATTATCTAATTTCTACAAAGTCGAATTGACCATTGTTGTTTTTATCATATAGTTTTAAAACTTTTCCATTCTCAAGTAAAATTTCATAAAACTCAAATATTTGATCATTGTCTTTATCAATGCTTTTTCCAACAAAATCACCATTCAGATTATAGAAAGATATATCCTCAAAATATCCATTTTCATCCTTATCTTTTGAAATACTTGATGGATTAATACCGCCTTTGTATTCTTCTACTTTTTCAAAATTTCTATCCTGATTTTCATCATAGTACCTTAAATATATTTTTTGATTGTTTTTTTGTATATATTCGACTATTGAATTATTATGGTTCCAGATTATTTCAAAGTTTCTATGATTTTGTTGATTGTAACTTGTATCCCAATTATTTATTAATAAAATTGTAATAATAACCGCATATCCAATTAATGCATAGTTTATCAAGTTAGAGGATTGCCTTTTTCCTTTTTCTAATCCAAAAATCAAATAGCCATTAGGATTATTTAGCTGAGTCAAAATACTTTGTACTTCATTTTGGAACTCCAATTTTATTGTAAGTTCACCAAATGCAAATTCACCTTTTTCAGGAGGGTTTGCCATATTTTTCTCTTCAAAAGGAATTGCAGCATGTTTAAATTCAGAAATGAGAATAAAATGGGCGGTTCGATTGAGTGTTTGAATTTTAAATTTTTCCATATAATTTTCTGAAGGTTATTTTTATTTAAAAACAAAATTAGCCTTTATCTTAAACAGATTTAAAACAAAAAAGCCCGGGAAACCCCAGGCTATTTTGTTTGGAATAATTACCTATTACATTAATTGTTGTATTAACAAAAAAATCATTCACTTCTCAGGCATTTGGCTGGGTTTACATTAGCTGCTTTTACTGCCTGCATGCCTACAGTGATCCAGGCAATGAGCAAGGCCAAAAATCCTGCGCCAATGAAAAACCAGATTTCCAGATCGATTCTATAAGCGAACCTTTGTAGCCAGTTGTCCAAAGCAAAGTAACTGATAGGCAGGGCAATGAAAATCGCAATTACCACCATTCTGGTAAAATCCCCTGAAAGCAAATAAATGATATTGATTACACTGGAACCCAGTACTTTCCTAATTCCTATTTCTTTCAATCTTCTTTCGGCTGTAAAAGTAGCCAGCCCGAAAAGCCCCAGGCAGGAAATGAGAATGGCGAATCCCGCAAAATACTGGGACAGTGTGGCCACTCTTTGTTCCGCTTTATATTGATTTGCATATTCCTGATCCAGAAACTGGTAATCGAAAGTAAACCCCGGATTGAAATCCTGGTAGAAATCTTTAATCTTTTCCAATGTTTCTTTTTCTTTTCCAGCCTCAATTCTAGCCATGATATTCCAGGTGATTTCAGGATTTATTATAAAGAAAAGAGGACTGACTTCTTCATGAAGGGACTGAAAATGAAAGTCTTTTGCAACTCCTATAATTTCCAGGTCATATTCCCCCCAAAGTTTGATCACTTTTCCAATCGGGTCTTGCAAACCCATTACTTTTATCCCCGCTTCATTGAAAATAATTTTACTTGTATCGGTACTAAATTCGGTGGAAAACGACCTCCCTTCCTTCATTTCGATTCCAAGTGTTTCTATTAAGCCAAAATCCGATCTCACATTTTCAAAGAGAATTTTATCATCAGGATTTTTACCCTCCCATTCCAGCCCACTGGTATTGTTTTGCCTTCCAATCATATCGTGTCCCACACTGGTGGCATTCACCACTCCGGGAATTCTTTTCAACTCGTTCAGAAATGTTTCCCTGCTTTCTTCCACTTTGCCATCCATAGGGAAATAAATGACATTATCTTTGTTGAATCCCAGGTTTTTTTTCTGTACAAATTCGATTTGTTTGTAGACCACCGCCACCGAAACAATGAGCATGATTGAAAGAATAAACTGAAAAATCACCAAACCTCTTCTTGCCCACAACTCTCCAAGTGAACTTCTGATTTCTCCTTTCAATACCACCACAGGGCGGAAACCTGACAGGTAAAGCGCAGGATAACTTCCCGAAATTATGCCGGTAAGTAAAGCTATGGCAAGCAGGGAGAGCACCAGGTTACCATCCAGTGCCAGTGCTATTTTCTTTTCGGTGATTTCATTGAATTGTGGTAAAAATAAAACTACCAGAATCAGTGCTACGAAAATTGATAAAAATGCCATGACCATGGACTCCCCAAGAAACTGAGAAATTAAAGCACTTCTTTTAATTCCCAATGCTTTTTTAACCCCAACCTCTTTCACTCTTCTTGAAGCGCGTGCGGTAGATAAATTCATGAAATTGATGCAGGCAATAAACAGGATAAAGGCGGCAATAATGGAAAATAGCCTGACATATTCTATTCTTCCCCCAGACTGTACTCCATTTTCATAGCTTCCAAACAGATATCTTTCCGAATAGGGCTTTAGAAATAAAGTGACATTGGACTGTTCGTTTTTTTTCTTTACAAAATCGGCAATTTTCTTTTCGAGTTCTTGTGGATTTGTGCCTTTCTTCAATACTGCAAAAGTGGGAGGCCCATTATTACCCCAGGAAGTTACCCATTCATTTTCATCCTTAAACTGTTCGAATGGCAAAACGAAATCAAATTGATAGGAAGAATTTTTGGGCACATCTTTAAATACTCCGGTAAGTTTATAATTTTTTTTATGTTGAACTTCAATGGTTTTACCAAGGATGTCTTCTGTAGTATCAAAAAGCTTTTTGGCCAGGGATTCGGAAATTGTGATGGAAGTTTTGTCAGCTAAAACCTGGTCTTTGTTTCCCTGAATAAGGTCGTAAGAAAAAATATTAAAAAAATCTGCCCCAACATAATAGCCATCTGCCTTTACATTGTGATCCTCTATAGAAAGTGTAAATGGGGAAATCCAGGTAGTGGTGGCTGTATATTCAAATTCGGGATATTCTTCTTTTAAAGCCTCAGCCAGAACTCCAGGGGTGGAAGACGTGGTCATGATATCTCCGGCATATTGTTGGTGCTCCATCACCTGAAAAAGTTGAGTGTCCTTTTCATGGAATTGATCTACCTTTAATTCATCAGTTACCCATAAATAGATAAAGAGGGTACAGGCAAGACCCGTAGATAATCCAATCAGATTAATGAAAAAGCTGTTCTTAAACCTTTTGAAATTTCGAAATGCGAGAAGCAGGTAATGTTGAAGCATAAAAAATGGAAGTTTGGAATTTTTATCTTTATTGACATAAGTGAGTACTTATGGTTGCATGAAAGGTTACAAAAGTTTGTTTAAATTTTATAAGTGGAGTAATAAATATTTTAATGGTAAATTAAATTGTATTTTAGTATAAAGTATAATTCTACTTATAGAGTAGAAGTATATGGTATAATTTGTTTTTCCTTAATTTATCTACATTTTGTTTCATTATTCAGGGTTCCTCCTTAATTTGAATTCTATTATGGTAAAAACGATTAGCATGGCTTAAAACCGCCATAAGAGTTTTTTCAATAGTGGTTCACTATAAATACTGCAATTATGGATCTCACACAAATATCAATTAAAGACTTTTTAATACAGAAAGGTTATCTGGATATTCAGGTAAAGCCCAATAAAGTCGGGCTTTTTGAGGTGGTTGGGAAATTTATGGATAAGGAAATGACCTTTCTGATTGACACTGGGGCTTCGAATACGGTACTTAACCTTGAACTGGCCGAATCTTTTGATTTGCAAATAGAGGAACTGGATACTCCCGGAGGAGGGGTGGGCACCAGTGAGGCTAAAGTTTATCAGGTAGATTCCTCACCCATTTCCATTCAGGGGTTTAATTTTGCCGATTTTGAATTACTTGCCATTGATTTTACCCATATCAATTTATCTTTACAAGCTAAGGAAATTGATCCGGTGGACGGTGTAATTGGTGCGGATTTATTAAATAAGTATGCGGCCATAATCGATTATAAAACCTCCACTTTATTTTTAATGGAAGATTAAAATGATCCGCCATTTTTTCATAACTGTATTATTCCTTTAGTTTTGGGGGAATTATGCGTAATTGAAATTGCTTTGGGAATTATGGGTGTTAATTACCTCCTAATATTCCATTACTTAAAAGGGATTCTCCATTAAAACAAATAGTGGTTCACTGTAATTTGATTGAAAAAGGATGTTTAAAAAGGAAGTAGAAAACTGGTTTAAAGGATTACAAAATGAAATTTGTGCTGCTTTGGAAGAAGAAGATGGGAAAGGAAAATTTAAATCTGACATTTGGGAAAGAGCCGAAGGGGGAGGAGGGGACTCTCGTGTAATTGAAGAGGGAAATATAATTGAGAAAGGTGGTGTGAATTTTTCCGCTGTTCATGGGCCAACACCTCAAAAGATATTAGAGGCGCTTAAACTAAAAAAGGCAGATTTTTTTGCCACAGGTGTATCTATTGTTTTACATCCGAGAAGCCCTATGGTACCTATTATCCACATGAATGTCCGGTATTTTGAGATGAGCACCGGGGTAAGCTGGTTTGGAGGGGGAATAGACCTTACTCCGCACTATATAGTAGAGGATGATGCCCGGTATTTCCATCAACAGCTCAAGGCGGTTTGTGATAAACATCATTCTGGTTATTATCCGAAATTTAAACAATGGGCGGATGATTATTTTTTTATCAAACACAGAAATGAAACCCGGGGAATAGGTGGAATATTCTTCGATCGACTTTCTGAAAATGAGGATTTTACCCTCAGACAAAGGTTTGAGTTTGTGAAAGATGTGGGGCGGAAATTTGCTCCAATTTACAGGCATTATATGCAAAAAAATCAATCTCTTCCTTTTGCTAAGGAGCATCTGGACTGGCAAAGATTGAGAAGGGGCCGGTATGTAGAATTCAACCTGGTTTGGGATAAGGGAACTAAGTTTGGCCTGGATACCAATGGAAGAACAGAATCCATTCTGATGAGTATGCCACCCGAAGCGAATTGGGTATATAACTACCAACCCAAGGAGGGTTCCCCTGAGAAGCAGACTTTAGATCTCCTTAAAAAAGGAATTGACTGGGTTTAATATTTTAACTGTCCTGATTTATTGAACCAAAATTATTTTGTTTAGTTATTACCTATTGATGATCCGATTGGATTGTTAGTTGATTGTTTGAACCATTCCCCGGCTTAGCATTATTATTCAACTTATTTTCCAGGGATTTACTCTTTTTTATGAAAGCCAGCCACATTACAAGTATTGGAGTTGCCGTACCGGAAGCCAGATTCTCTCAGCAGGCTATTGCCGATACCATGGCGGACTTAATTGATCTTGATGAGGAGAAAAGAAAAAACCTTCAAATTTTATATCGTGCTACCGGCATTAAATACCGACATTCTGTGATTGGAGCGTTGGAAAATGGGGATTTTACAAATTTCTATTTGTCCGGAAAAAATCAAAATCAGTTTCCCGATGTTGCAGCCCGGATGGAAGTTTATAAGGAAGAAGCCATCCAATTAAGCTTAATGGCAATTGAAAATGCACTCTCAGGTTTAAACAATTTTGAGACTCAGCAAATTACCCACCTGATTACGGTGAGTTGTACAGGTATGTATGCGCCAGGACTGGATATTGAAATTATTGAGCACCTTAAACTCAATTCATTTACCCAGCGAACGGCTGTAAATTTCATGGGCTGTTATGGTGTTTTCAATGGCTTGAAACTGGCTGATGCCATTTGCAAGGCAGAAGAAAATGCCAAAGTATTGTTGGTTTCAGTGGAGCTTTGTTCACTTCATTTGCAAAAAAGTGAAGACCCGGATGATTTGTTGGCGGCTTCCATTTTTGCAGATGGTGCTGCAGCGGCCATTATCGAATCAATGCCTTCAGCCGATTTATCATTATCTCCCCTCAATTTTTATTGCGATTTGTATCCCCAGGGCAGGGAAGACATGGTTTGGGAAATCGGGAACTTTGGTTTTGAAATGAAGCTTTCCGCTTATGTACCCGGTTTGTTGGGCAAGGGGATTAATACTTTAGTAGAAAATTTACTAAACCAACTTGGTTTAAAGTTGGAGGATATCCATCATTTTGCCATCCATCCCGGAGGTAAAAAAATACTGGCTGAAATTGAGCAAGCTTTAGCCCTCCAGCGGGAACAAAACGAAGCTGCTTATCAGGTGCTCAGAAGTTATGGTAATATGTCTTCGGCTACCATTCTTTTTGTAATCAAGGAAATATTGGAAAATCTCAAATCGAGCAATAAAAACCAAAATTTACTTGGAATGGCTTTCGGACCGGGGCTTACTATGGAGTCTATGCTTTTGAGGGTTTGTTAAGGGGGATTGGCTAATTGGAATTTGTAATTCCTAATTACTTACTGGTTTCAGTTTGTAACTGAAACTTGCGGATATTTTCAAGTTTATAAACTTGATTTATTATAAAGCTTAAGTTGCAAACTTAAGCTAGGTTAGAACTTGGTCTCAAGAATTTTCGCTCTTCGGAATTTGTAATTCCGAAGCCTTTTCGAAGGATTACAAACTCCGCTATTCGGAATTTGAAATTCCGAATCCCTTTAGTAGGATTTTTAATCCGAAAAACATTGCAGATGGATAACAAATCCAGCGATATAAATTCGCCATTGCAAATGGCGAATAGCCCAAAAAAAGATGAAACCCCAACCAGAAAACAAAAAAAGACTACCCAGCCGGGTAGTCTTTTTTTTAATTGGATTAACTAATAAACCTTAATTTTTGATTACACGTCTTGTGTGTCTTGCGCCTTCTTTGGTGATTACCTGAATCAGGTAAATACCTGATGGCTGAATGCTTAAGTCCAGCTGATGCCTCAACACTCTGTCGGATTTTGGAAGTACTTCCACATTAACCACTTTTCCAACAGTGTTAAACACTTTTACAGTCATTGGGGCATTACCCGGCATATCCACTTCCAGATTGAAGATTCCTTCACTTGGGTTAGGATAAACCTTTGTACTTTGGGCAAGGAATTCATCCTCAATTCCGGTAACAGCTGTGATACTGGCCACATTAGAATAGGGAGAAAGTCCTCTTTTACTGTAGGCCCTCACTCGGTAAGAATATTCAGATTCACCATTGATCAGGTTTTTATCCACATAAGTGGTTGTGCCTGCAGGAAGTGTATCCAATACTACAAATTCACCCACAGAAGTTAATGCTCTTTCCAGTCTGATTTCCAGTGCATCAGGATCAGTGGCTGTCCAGGCAAGATTGACTTCATCTGTAGTTTCTGACTTCGCTGTTAACTCAGTTGGTGTTTCTGGTTTATCACTTTCACTGGTTATTGGGGTAAATTCAATCATATCGAATTTATTCAAACCATCATCACCAGAACCAAGTCCTACATAAGCTCTACCGTCCATAGTCATGGCTATACCCGAGCTTCTGCCATCTCCAAACACATCCAGAACTTTTGTCCATACATCATTGGTGGCATCATATTCCCATAGGTTGTTATTTCGGGTTTCTTCATTGAGCTGACTCAATGGATTGCCCAGGAATCCTTCATTTCCAACTACCAGCCCAACATCTTTCAAATCTCCTTCTTCGTCATCTCCGGTAGCCAGATAAGCTTTACCATCAATTACAAAAGACACGGCTCCAGCTCTGGCAGATCCATCAAAATCTGCTTTTTGCGTCCAGCTATCCTCGGTGGCATTGTATTCCCAAACATCAGTTAACCGGTCTCCATTATCACCAGTAGCGATATAGCCTTTTCCATCTACTACAAAAGCAACTGCACCGCTTCGGGAAACACCTTCGAAATCATTGAGTTGTGTCCATGAATCGTTGGTAGCATCATATTTCCAGAAATCTTTCAGGTGTTTGTCTCCATCACTTCCTGTTCCTATGTAAGCAGTTCCATCAATTACAAATGCTGATGCTCCGGCTCTGGCACTTCCTGGGAAATCTTCCAGTTGAGTCCAGCTTCCCGTTTTGCTGTCATATTTCCAGAAATCGTTTCTATGATCAGTTCCGTCACTTCCTGTTCCTATATAGAAATTTCCATCAATTTCGAAACTCACTGAGTAGGCTCTTTCCACACCAGGGAAAGCATCTTTTTCCTCCCATTCATCAGTTACACTATTGTATTTCCAGAAATCTGCCAAAATATTATTTCCATTGGCACCGGCTATTACATAACCATTGTCATCCATTCCAAATGCAGCTGCAGCACTCACTTCAGAACCGGCAAAAACACTTGTCTCACGATATACACCCAATTCAGAATAAGTCAGCACATTGGAAGCATCTGATTGTTTGGTGCCTTTTGTAGCGACTACCAGATAGTTATAAGCTTTGCTTTCTACAATGGTTTCATCAGCATAAGTGCTTATATCTTTATCAACTGATCCTAATTCTGTGTAATTTAAAGGATCATCAGCTGGTGCCCTGAAGATTTTATATCCATCTTCATTCTGCGCATTGTCATCCCAGTTAAGGGTCATGGCAGTTGCAGAAACTTTGTAACCTGATAACTTGGTTGGAGCCACCAGAGCATCTCCTTCGGCAATCCTTCCCCCAGCTGCGTTTAGATCTGCATTGCTGAAATCGAACACAACTGTATTACTTTTACCTGATCTCCCAAATTCGTTGAGGGCAACCGCACCTATTACAATTTTGATTTTAATATTTGGCAGGATTTTCAGCAGGTTTTCTATACCAGTCATTACTTCCTGAGGAATCTCAATTTCTGTAGAAGTATTGGCTAAACCTTCTTTTACTCCTTCTCCAAGTACTACGCCACCTACTACAAATCTTCCAAATACATTGTATTCAACCGTTTCACTATTGGGGAATTCTGGTGCTTCCCATTTTGCGGAAATCTTATTGCCTTCCAATCCAGCAGTAAAATTGAGTGGAGCGGATGGTCTTGCACCAGTTGTAGTAACTTCCAATGTATCTGAAGCCGCTTCTCCGTCATGGTTATAGGCGATTACCACATACTTGTAAGTCGTTTTGGGAGCAAGACTGTCTTCATCTACAAACCAGGTTGTGTTTGCTTTCAGGTCTTCCTTAATAATTTCCCCATTTCGAACCACTTTGAATCCAGTTTCATTATTGGCATTGTCCGACCAGTTAATACCTGCCTTTCTAGCCAATACAAAAGTGGTACTTAATCCACTTGGCGCAGATGGTGGAACAGGATCTTCTGAAGTAGTGGCTTCAGCCTCCACGGTGGAAGAATTTCCTGCAATGTTGAAAGCACTCAATCTATATTCGAAAATAGAATTTTCATCCAGATCAGCATCAGTATACCAGGTAGAACCAGCTTCCAGAGTATCTAAAGGAATAAATTCTCCTTCTTCTTTTCTTTCTAATATAAATCCTTTTTCATTGTTGGAATTGTCTTCCCAACTCAGGTTTACTTGCGAAGTGGAAACTCCTTCTGCTACAAAAGCAAGTGGGGCATCCGGTGCGGAAACTGTAAGTTCAGTAAGTGTCCTGGCCTGAATTACAATTCCAAAACCAGAATTTCCATCGGCACTTACCGCTCTCAATCTATACTCATACAAAGTGTTTTCAACTAACCCTTTGTCATCAGTAAATTCTGATTCTCCGATTATGGTGGCAATTTCCCTGAATTTTCCTTCACCTTCTGCCATTCTACGCTCAATTTTCACTCCGGCAAAATTCACTTCATCCCAGCTGATCAGAATTTTGTCGACATCAACACCCTGGGCAGAGAAAACCGGAGCTGTTGGAGGCACAGGAACACTGGCAGTGGTGGTATCAATACTTTCAGAGAATCCGGAAACCCCATCAATATTGAAACCCTGGATGGCAAAGTTGTAAGACGTTGCGGGTTTAAGTTGCTTTACAATAAAAGCATTTTGTTTTCCTACTTTAATGAACCTTTTGTGGCCTGAGGAATCGCTTACCTGAATTTCATAACCCAGGGCCTCATCCGTAGAATCTTTCCAGGAAATCCATACAGCCGATTGCGTTACTCCTTCCACATTTAAACCAAATGGTGTGTTTTGTGGAGGCTTTGATTCATTCAATGTAGTGGCATCGGCAACATTACTGGCTTCTGAAGCCATATCGTTAATGGCTTTTACCCGGAAATAATAAGTGGTTTGGGGTTTTAAGTTAATACTATAAAATTCGGTAGCATTTTTAGGTACAAATGCCAGGTTCTTAAATTCCCCACCTTCTGTTTTTCGCTCTATCTGGAATCCAAATTCATTTGCTGAATTATCATCCCAGGTCAGTTTTGCAACATGTTTACCCAATGCTTCAGCTACTAAATTGGTTGGGGCATCAGGAGCCACACCACCTACTTTAAACTTCACAGGTTGTGTCCAGGCTGAGAAAACACTGTCTCCACAAACTGCTCTGATTCGTGATTCAAATTCACCAATTGGATGGTTTTTCAATACCACAGGTGAAGTGAATTTACCCTGAGAAACCCAGAATCCTTTGATTAAACTTTGAGCTTCTACGGTATCGCCTTCCCATGTAAAAGTGACTTCTCTTTCTTTAACTGTGGCTAATAAATCTGTTGGTTTTTCGCAAAGTGTCCCTCCTGATTCAGTTGTGAAATTAACGGTGTCTCCAACTGAATAGTGATTCAATTTCAAATCGCAAATCGCGTGAATAACTGCTTCATATTCTGTTTCACTTTCTAAACCAAAAACTGAAAATATGGAGTCAAAAGCTACCATTTCCTCCCAGTCATTTTCTCCTTTAATTCTGGTTTTGATCAAATAACCTTTGCCTTTTCCAGTCCAGCTTAATTCAGCAAAATTGGCAAATGCTTTTGCCGCTAAATTGCTCACAGGCTCACAGGTTGGCAAATCTCCGGTGGTGATGGAATAAGCTACCGGCTCTGACTGACGGAATGGCTCTTTGCTACAAATGCTGGCAATTTTAAGCTCATAATTTGTATTGGGTAACAATTGGAATAAAATAATTCCATTGTGTTTGGTAAATTCTACCCTTTCAATTGTTCCATCTGTGGAAACCGTTTTGACCAGATATTCTTGAGCGCCTTCTACAGCTGTCCAAGTTAATTTTACCTCAGTAGCACTTATGGTACTATCTGAAATATTGGTAACTACTTTGCAAACCTCTTCAGGTTTTAAGGTTTTCACCACAATGACATTGGAGTTCCCAGAAGTATTTCCTTCCTCATTCTTTGCTTTAATTCTATAGAAATATAATTTATCAGCAGATAAATTTCCTACAGGAATGGCTGTAGAATCAACTTCCAAATTATCATATCCCTCTACCAAAGAAGTAAAACCGCTATCGGAGGCCACTGAGAAAAGATATCCTGTGGCTCCAGGCATTTCATCCCAAACTGCTACGAATCCATCAGTTTTTACATTAAATGGTTTTCTGGCGATTGGATTAATTGGCGTATCAGGGAAAGTGTTGGCAAAAGCAATATTTGAAGGCCCTGAATCTCCTTCCTGGTTGTTGGCAATAACTTTATAAAAATATTTCTTACCAGGCTCAAGGTTAATATCAAGGAATTCGGTATTGTTTGCCTGTACTTCTCCAATCAGACTATAATCAGTCTCTCCTTCTTTCTTTCTGAAAATGATAAAGAAATCTTCATTTGGAGAATCATCCACCCATTGCAATAAGATAGATTTGGAAGAAACAGGTTCGGCAAATAAATTAACTGGTGGTACAGGAATCGCTGCTCCAGTCTGAATACCTCTTTTCTTTACATTCAGTTGAAGGTTACCTGCAAAATCGATGGCAGTAAAATAAACATCATAAAATCTATCTGCCTGCAAGCTATCGATTAGTCTTGGTACCGGATCGAAAGGCTTGTCAACAGGGATTTCTCCACTTTGTAAAGCCGCCTGTCCAAGGTGATTTAAACCTTCTTTTACCTGAATTGGAGAAGGGAAATTATCACTTTCTGATTCTACAATTGTATAGAAAACTTTTCCGGCTTCATTGAGTGAAACTTTCATTTCAAAACCATGTAGGGTAGGACCGAACACTTCGGGAAATCCTTCTGTAAATACCGGAGGTCCATCTCCTTCACCAGTGGTAAAAAACCAAACTGTTTTGTCCGGAGCACCTTCAAAACCTTTATCTCCGGCTATATTTTCTATAACCCCACTGTCCAGTAAAACATAGTATTTAGTATTTGGAGCTAATGGAGCGGGTAGCGTGAAATGGAATTTGTTAGGTTCAACCTTAAAAGAGGCAGTATCCATAGTATTTACGGTAAATACCAAAGAATCATTTGTGAATTTTTTGATTCTAAAATCTCCATTTTTCACCACAATTTCTTCTTCGAACTCAAGTCCAAAAGCCGTATTTACCGGTACATTTTCATCTTCCGGAAATGGATAAGCACCGATTACCTCAAATCCATCATTATTTTCACCATGGTAGTGGGTACTAAAGTGCCGGATATCATATTCCGGGATATTTGGAACGGTATCCACAGCTACCATAAATATATCATATGGCAAGTCCAGGTCCAGACCAGTTACGATATAGGTATAAATTTCCTGTGCGTTTGTCGCTACAATTTCACCACTTTTTAGGGCTGGAGAACCATTTTTGTCTTTCCCTTCTATTACTTGTAAAACGGAAGGAAAATAATTTCCTCCACCATGATAAGAAGTGTCCCCAGCCACAATTGAGTAATAAACTTTACCCGGTTCATTAAGGGCAATGGCAAGTTCCAGGCCTTCCGGTTTTTTATCATAATCCGGAGTGTTTCCTACAAACTGCGGTGGTGTTTCATCAGAACCATCGTTGGTTTTAAATCTCCATTTGAAGGGATCCTTGATGCCATTGAAAACCTTAGTCCCGTTAAAGTTTGTAACACTTCCACTGTCAATCAGAATATAATATTCTGTGAATGGCTGAAGGAAATTGGTGGTTTGGAATTCAATCCGATCTTTATCAATCGAGACTCTGGAAACATCGTCAAGCGCAATTTCTTCAAAGGTAGAATTGTCAGATGCTTTTTTAATGAAAATTGAACCACTTCCTATTAATTCAATATCTTCTGAAAAATATCCTGTAAACTCCCCAAAAACTGGAGCTTTCTGGTCTCCGGAATAGGGGAATGTGTGGTTGAGCCCAATTTTGTTTTCATAGTCAAAGTTGGTGTGTGTGCCATTACTTTCGGGATATTCCCAGGCATTTCCAAGGGAATCTTTAGTGATGAAAAATACCTGATAATCAGTATCCTCCATCAGTCCTGTAACCATAATTTCATAATCCTGATACGCCTGTGTGGCTATCATATGACCTGATTTTATGGCAGGCTGATTACTTCCATCCAATCCGTTCATCACCTGTTCTTTTGTGGGATAAGGCTTGTTTCCATCATGGTGAGAATGTTCAATGGTATAGAAAACCTCTCCAGGTTCATCAAGGACTATCCTTATGGTGAATCCATCAGTTTTATGATCGAAAAAATCAGGGGTGCCATTTTCAAACTCAGGTGCCTTATTGTCTGAACCATCATTAGTCTGAAATTGCCAATAATGCTTATCGTAAATTCCAGCAAATGATTTTTGCATGGTATTAAAATCAGTTACCAAATTAGAGTCAATCTGGATATAATAAGAGGTGGTAGTGTCAAGTGGACTGATTGGTTTAAAGTAAACATATTCATCCCCAATTTCTGTCTGTGTAGTATCAAAAATCGAGATTTGAGACACCAGATTGTCATTTGAATAATCCTTTATGTAAATATTTCCACCGTTAATTTTAACTTTTTCAGAAAAATACATTTCAAAATGGGTATCGGGCATTACCTGATTTCCCGAGTAAGGGTTATAATACTCAATCACTACTTTGTTGGTGATGTCTGGAGGTAAATTCACACCGTAGGAATTAGCATAATCCTGTACATTTTGGTTGGTATCTTCAGTTACCATAAATATATCGTAGTACCTGTCATCAGGTAATCCTTCAATCACTTCCTTAAATGTGGTAAAACTACTTTCTACATTGATAGCTCCACTTCTCAGGGCTGCTCCTCCGCTGCTGGTCTGTCCATTTATCACTTGTTCGTAGGTTGGAAACCCTGCCGTATCTGGTTCATTTACAGTATAATAAACAGTTCCGGGTTCATCAAGTGCTACCAATAACTCGAAACTATGTGGTGTTTTGTTGTCTGTCTCTGGTGTTTCTGATACAAAATTTGGAGGTTGGTTATCCGATCCATCATTGGTGGTAAAAGACCAAAAGTTTTTGTCAAAAATTCCATTAAAAGGTTTGCTTCCATCCAGGTTGGTAATGGCTCCGCCTTCTATTATAATGTAGTATTGGGTATTAATTCCCAGCGGATTAGGCTCTATAAGGAGGTTATTTCCTTTCACATGTGATTGGCTGGTATCATCCAGAAAAATCGTCTGAACCAGGCTGTCAGTTACATATTCATAGATGTAAAGGGCCAGGTTTTGAGTTTTAATGGAATCACTAAAGCTCATTTCCAGTGCTTCGTTTGGCATAATTTCTACTGATCCATTGTATGGAGTGTAGAAATATAACTCCAGAGAATCAGCGAAATAAAGTTCGCTTGATTTCAGACTGTAGTTTTCCATCGAAGACATATCCAGATCTGGTTTGGCTTGTACTGCTTTTGAAAAAATCAGTACCTGAATAATAGCCGCAATTACCATCTGGATTGGTAAGGGGATTGAAAAGTTTGATCTCATAAAAGTCGGGTTGTTTTGATATTAAAAAATGACCTGCATACTGAAAAAAGTCAATTGTAAATTTGGGGTAATAAGGTTACGATTCCTATTTACATGTACTGTTCAAGGCCTTGGGAAATAAAAGTTGGGGTAAGAAAAAGTAGGGGGTATTTGAAAAAAAACAAAAAATAGAACGTTAGGTGAAGGATAAAAAACAAGGGGATTATTTTAATAAATCGTATAAATAATAAATTATTGTTGAGGTTGTTTTGTTTAAATATTACTTTATTTAGTTGGTTTTTATTTTGTTAATGTTGGTATTTATTTGTTTAAATTTTGCTTTATTTAGAATAACAAGTATTGTGTGCCCAGGCATGATATTATAAATATCCTTGATATTTTTTAATTTTTACGATCTGTTTTCTGAATTTAATAAATCCAGGAGAGATTTTTTGTCATAAAAATACAGATGTAATTTTTCAGGGGTTTTGTAAAATTATTTGATTTTCGAGTGAAAGTTTTTTTTGGAGGAATACACAAGTAAATATTAGAAAAGTGCAATTATTAAATATTGTGTGTATAACTGATGACTGGGGGAAATTTATTTGTCCAGAGAAAAGTTATTGAAGCACCTCTGTTTTGGATAGGGATGGAGAAGTATTTTTGAAGCCGATAGTTAAGAATGAATTAGCCCAGTTCTGGTGTTTGATTTTGGTATACCTTTCCATCAAAAACCAGGTGATTATGGCTGAGAAAATTCCAATAAGTGACCCACAAAAAGTATCGATAAAAAAGTGATGAAGCAGGTAAATTCTGGAAATGCCAACTAAGATTGCAAGAGAAAAAATAGGTAGGATAAATCTCCTTTTATTTAAAATAAGAATGAAAATAATTGCCAAAGCAAAGGCAGAGGCAGTATGGCCGGAAGGAAAGGAGTTGGCGTAATATTGATCCACACCTTCTACAAAATTTAAACCGGATAAATCACCAAAGTAGCCCAGTGGTCTTTCTGCTTCAAAAAACAGAAACTGCTTAAATAAATAAACCACAAGACCATGAAAAATTCCTACAATGGCTACTAAAACAGCATAATAAAATCGAATAAAAAGACAGCCGATGATTGCCAATCCAAAGATAGCCCCATTTCCCATTGCTGTGAAATACTTGAAAAAATAATCCAAAATAGGATTGTGAGTGGCATTGAGGGTTAGGCAAACTACTCCCTTTTCCATAAAAATAAAAGGAAACAAAAGGAAAATATAAATGGCAAGTGAAATGGAAAATAGTTGGTTAAAGCCTTTTTTATCCATTTTTTCAATGTTTTAGATGCGTAAATTTCTAATTCAAAGAAAAAACTTGTTTGTTAAAATATGATAAATTGAAAAATAACAAAATATCAATATTAAAGGCATAATGTAAATGTAAAAATCAATATGTCGGATTGGGGGGTAATAGACTTTACTTTCAGTTTTTATTTGGAATTTTGATATGCCATTCCTACTTAAAAATTTCAAATCTAATTTCAAATTATAACATGATAAAGTAAAACCATTGAGTACGAAATTGGCTTTCCGTATTCAATGGCTTTCAAAATCTGATTTAATTTTTATTTAAAACAGGTTAGTATCGGGCTTAATGAACTCTTTATCGGAAAAGTTTCAACCCTTTATTTTCCTATAAATAAAAAGTAAGATAAGGGCACCTACTATGGCCAGAAGCAAGCTGCCAATATTAAACCCTGTTACGTTTCCCAGTCCAAAAAATGTTCCCAGATAACCGCCCAGCACACCACCGGCAATACCCAAAATAATGGAAACAATCCATCCTCCCGGATCTTTCCCGGGCATAATCCATTTGGCAAGGCTACCTGCAATAAGACCGAATATTATCCATGTTAAAATTCCCATAATTGAAAAAGTTTGGTTAGAGTTATTTTTACTCTAATTAAATGATAAGTCCAGAGGGAAAAGGGAGGTTTTAGTCAGAATGCTATTTTTACAGGGTGGAAGCCATATTTCTCGAACTCAAAACAGAATAACTAATCCTTTTTTCAATCTCCTGCACATTACTGTAGTTTCGTCCAAAGTCAATAATTGCCAATTTATTTTTCGGCCTGCTTTTGATGGTAATTTCTGCAGGACTATTAATTTTTTTTCGGGAATAATTAATTGAAACTTTCTCTCCATAGAAAGGAATCTCAATGGGTGATTTTAATGAAATGGTTTCTTCTTTGGTATTTACCACTGCTTTCAGATCTTTAAAGCCAAATGCAATTTCTTGTAGTTCATTAAAGGTAACAGGAAGTGTTATTGTCTTTTGCTGTTTCAAAGTCAGGGATGATTTTTTTTTGAGGTTTAAACCCAGATTTGACAAATATTTTAGATGGATGGAAACTAAAAATGCAGAAAAAATCCCGCCTACCAAGATTGTTTTTATTGATATTTTTATCACTTCCTTGAAACCAATTTGCGTTTTCACCATAAAGGGAAATTCAAAGTAAAAGGCCAGGCAATCTACTATTAAAAAAATAGAAGCATATAATATCATCGCCTTTAAATAAAGGATTCCTTTATACATTGTTTTTAAATTGTTAAGGTTGTGTAATTCCCGGCCACTCATCAGTTCTAAATGGTGATGCAGGTAAATTTTCCTTGTTATAAAGGTTTAAATCATCTGGGTTTTCGGCCCAGCCATATCTAATGGCAATAGGTGAGTTTACTTCATCAGTCCATACTATGACTTCATTTCCCTCTAGTTTGGCTTTGGCAAAATAGAATTTTTTATCCTCTCCAGCCAGTTCAAAACCATTAATATAACCATACTTATCTTTCACTAAAAGTCCCCCTCCAACATGTTCAAATTTAATCCTTACTTTTCCATTTTCTACGGAATGTGATTGGTATACCGGCCCTGAAAATACGATATCTTCATTGTAAGCTATTTTTCGAGCTGCCAGTGATAACCTGTAACCCACATCTTTTTTATTTCTGGGGTGAATATCATTGGCTTCCCCAATGTCAATGATTACCGCCTGCCCGGTATTGGGTAAAGATAAGGTCATGGATTGGGCTTCTCTGAGTTCGGCCCAGGCACTTTCACCAGGATCGCTTTTGGGAGCCATAAAATTAGCCAGCTGAACAAATAAAAATGGAAAATCTCCAGCCTGCCATTTATTTCGCCAATCCTTTATCATTAGTGGAAAAAGTGTTCTATAAGTATAAGCCCTTCCGGCATTGGATTCTCCCTGATACCAAATCACCCCAGTCATGGCATATGGTACGACTGGTGCCAGCATTGCATTGTATAATAAGGAGGGCATACTGTTAGGACTTAGGCTGGCATTTATAGAGGCTTCCCCAACTTTGTATTTCCAATCACCGGCAAGAGATATTTTTTTACCATTGGCGGATACAAATAATACTTCCTGGTCTCCATAAATTCCTCCTCCACCACCGGTATCATCCACCCGGATTACAATGGTATTTTCTCCTGCTTTTAATTGGTCCGGTTGGGCTTCATATTCTCTTTTGATGTTATAGCCTTCTGTTTTCCCAACTTGATTTCCATTTATCCAGGTCATTTCATTGTCATCCACCGGCCCCAGGCTTATTTTTATACCGGTTTGTACCTGCTCTTCGGTCAATTCAAAAGTTCTCCTGAACCAAACTATGCCGTCAAGATCGGCCAATCCCTGATTTTCCCAAAGTCCGGGTAATTCCATTTTTTTCCAGCTGGAATCATCAAAATCACTTTCAGCCCAAATGGCTTTTCCATCTACCAATCCCGGATCTTTATCCGGTATATTTCCAATGTTTGCGATTAATTTTTCCTTACGTAAAGCTGCCATTTTTTCTAAATCGGCCACTTTTAGCTCCTCTACTTTTGATTTAAATTCCGGAATTTCGCCAATGGCTTCGGGACTTGTCCAGGTTTCTACATTGGTTCCTCCCCAGGTAGTATTCAATAGTCCAATGGGCACGTTAGTGGATCCCCTCAATGCTTTGGCAAAATAATATCCTACTGCTGTAAAGTTTCCTGCGGTTTCAGGAGAACAAATTTGCCAGTCTGCTGCTTCAATATCCTCCTTTTGTAAAGTGGAAATTACCCTTGGAACTTTAAGATGCCTGATTTGTGGATAATTGGCGTTGGCTATTTCTTCTTCTGCATTGTTAGTGGCCTGTAGCACCCATTCCATGTTAGATTGTCCTGAACAGATCCACACATCACCAATCAAAATATTTTTAATGGTTTTGGTTACCTTTTTCCCTTTTAGGATCATTTCATAAGGCCCTCCTGCTTTCATGGCAGGGAATTTTACCATCCATTTGCCTTGTTTAACCTTAACTGTAAGAGATTGTCCATTGAAGCTAATAGTGATTTTTTCCCCTTTATCCCCAAATCCCCAAACAGGAATCTCTTTGTTTCTTTGCAAAACCATATTGTCCCCAAACACATTGGCCAGACGAAAGTCCGCAAAACTAATCTGAAAGGTAAACATTAAAATGATGGTGATCAGGCATTTGCGTTGGTGGGTAAATTTCATTCTCAAAAATAATGGTTAGATAAAAAAATAGCCTTCCATTGTGGAAGGCGTTAAATATAATGACAAATATTTTTTTTAACAGAAAAAATTAGAAAGAAAATTGTGGATTAATCAAATTGCGTTGAGAACTGGAATAAACCAGCTCGCCATCATCTGAAACATTAGTGCCAAGCGCACCGTGTTTTTGTAATTTATCTACTGTTTTCCGCACTCTTTCTACAGGGATTTCCAATTCGGCAACAATCTCTCCCAAAGTAGCTTTTCCTCCATTTTTGATCACAAATTTTAAGAGGTTAATTTCTTCATCTTTATTTCGCTCCTTCCTTAGCCACCAGGTACTTCCGGAAGCAAGACTAAAGGCCGCTACAAAAGGGGCAATCATATCAACTGCATGGTGTGCAGGTTCTATTGTAAATACGAAAGCGAATATTCCCGAAAGAATAAACCCTCCGTAGGATAAAACCCTTGCAATAAATTTCTTAATTTTCATTTTATCAAACTTTTTGGGTATCGGTTGTTAAATTAAGGAAAAAAAATGATATTCTAAAATGTAAATCTGTTGAATGGTAAATGGAGGGGATAAACTAAAATTAGATACAATCTTTTCCCAATTTGAAAAATACTTAGTGTACCTTAATTTATTGGGATACAAACATTTTTTTCTCCTTGAAGTTATCCAGTTATGAAAAATTACTTAATTATTGGAGCTTCCTCAGGAATAGGAAAAACTTTAGCGGAACAATTAGCCTCAGAAAACCACACTGTTTTCGGTACTTATAATACACATGCTATAGAAGGACACGGTAATGCCTCCTTCCATTTTTTAGATGTTTTATCTGATGATTTGGACTTAAGTTTTTTGCCTGATAAAATAGATGGCCTGGTTTATTGCCCTGGATCTATTAACCTGAAACCTTTTACCCGATTCAAGCCTGAAGATTTTTTGGACGATTTTAATCTGCAGGTAGTAGGTGGAGTTAAAATTATTCAAAAAGTTATGCCTTTGTTAAAAGCTGCAAATAAGCCTTCTGTAGTTTTATTTTCAACTGTAGCTGTGCAAAATGGGTTTAACTTCCATTCGCAGGTAGCCACTTCAAAGGGGGCAATTGAAGGCCTGACCAGGGCTTTAGCTGCGGAATTTGCGCCCAAAATCCGAGTGAATTGTATCGCGCCTTCCATAACCGATACCCCATTAGCCTCCGGTTTATTAAATAATGAAGCTAAGAAAGAAGCCAATGCCCAAAGACACCCTTTAAAGGCAATTGGAAGCACACAGGATATAGCCGAAATAGCGGCTTTTTTATTATCTGATAAAGCGCATTGGATTACCGGCCAGGTACTGCATGTGGATGGAGGAATGTCCTCCATAAAAGGATGATTTTTGGTTATTTTCTGGTCTGTCCTTCAAAAAGGTTTCCGCCTGCATGATACAAATATTGTAATTGCCATTTTTGAAGCAGGCCTATGTGATTAATTTTTCACACAGTGACCAACCCGGTGATTTATCTAATTGACTGATTTGAGGTAAGCCTGGTTTGGGCACATATTTGAATCAGAATAACAATATGCAGAATAGGAGTGACGTCCTGATGAAGTGGCATCCCTTAAAAATAGTATTTTATGAAAAAAATGTGAAATTAGCTGTAATTACAGCTGATTTTTTACTAAATTTAAACATACCCAACTTTACTTCCCGATTTAATTTTTTTAATGGTCAATTTCCTTTTTCTGGCCATTTAAAAGTATTTTAAACGGGATTATTGGTTTGGTTGAAATGTCTCAAAAATGAATTGTTCGTGTTAAGACCAGGATCCATAATTTGGTATTTTTGAGCTGAACACAGCTGTGAATGAAAAGGATAAAGAATCTGAATGCTATCCCATCAACTTAAGCTTTTTCTTAACTTTTAGTTCAGACTTAAATGAATTATCAGGAAATTTTGCCATCTGATCTCCTAAAACCCTTTATTCATGTTTATGCAATAATAGATGAAAATATGGCCTTCAACCAACCTCTTCTCACCCAAATTCCTCCTGGTTTGGGTACGGCCATCATTTTTTTTAGTAAAAAAGAGACTCGAATTTCTATGGAATCTTCCAGGAAATCATTGGAGGATATTCCTTCTGCCTATATTTTGCCCCATTTCGATAAAAGCTATAAAGTGGGGTTTGGAGGTGTTATGACTTTTATTGCCGTGATATTTAGGCCTGGGAAACTCAGGAAATTATTCAATTTATCTATGAATAATATAATCAACAGGCTTTTTTCCTTTGATGAATTGAATTTACCTGAATTAAAAATGATTTATGCGGAAATACAAAAAGAGCATAATAACAATGCAAAGGTAGCTTTACTCACTTCATTTTTTGAAAAAAAACTGAACCATGATTCCTTCTCTACCGACCTTGTAGATCAGATTATAACAGAGATGTTGACCTTTCCGGGTTTGCACATCAATGATTTGGCTGAAAAACTGAATAAAAGCGAAAGACAAATTAGAAGGGCCTTTAAGGAGGGAATGGGCATAACTCCCAAAACTTTCCAGAAAATTGTGAGAATTAACAATGCCATTCGTCTGATTCATTCGGATAAGGCAATGAAATTGACGGAAATAGCTTATGAAGCCGGGTATTTTGATCACTCTCACTTTAATGCTGAATTTAGAGCGTTTATAGGGAAAAGCCCGAAGGTATATGTGAAAAACAACAATTTATTTGTGGATATTTTCCACTGGAGGGAAGAAGTTGGATGATTATCAAATCATAATGGAAATCTATTTTTTAATCATTCTCGAAAAAAAAATAAAATGTCCGAAATTTCCTATTTTGTACTTTGTTTTCTGGCTAATTTGCATGTATAAAATTAAGTTGGATGAAATCATGTTTCAGCAATTTGGGTTCACTTCCTCTAAATGGTATAAAAGGTAAGTGAATTTTTTCAGGTGATAAGAAGAATAATTGCCAGTCTTTTAACTAAAATTCAATTAAGGCGTAACCAAAGCCTTTAAGATGTCATGAAAACTCACTTTTTGATACAAACCTAAATTAAGGCAAATTACCAAAGTTGCGTTTTTTGAACAAATCAGTGGCAATAATCCTAAGAAATATATTCTCTGGTTATTGCCCTGATTTATTTATACCAATTATCAAAAATAAACCCGCAATTAAGCTTTTCTGACTTACCTTTGCTGCATGCAAACATATTCTCCAATCATCACCAAGGCACTTCAACAACTTGAAATTTCTGACCTGAATGATATACAAAAAGCAACCTTACTGGCCAATGAAAACGACCAGGATATAGTGTTACTTGCCCCAACCGGCTCAGGAAAAACACTGGCTTTTTTACTTCCCATTTTACTTGCGCTTTCTCCTGAAGTGAAAGGTATTCAGGCTTTGATTTTGGTTCCTTCAAGGGAGTTGGCATTGCAAATTGAACAGGTTTTTCGGAAAATGGGCACTGGCTATAAAGTGAATTGCAGTTATGGCGGACATTCCTTAAAAACAGAGAAAAATAACTTTATCCATCCTCCGGCTGTTTTAATTGGCACCCCAGGCAGAATTGCAGACCATATTGCCCAGCAAAATTTTGATACCAGTGATATCCAAATCTTAGTGCTTGATGAATTCGATAAGGCCCTTGAATTTGGTTTTGAGAAGGATATGAGTAGCATAATGTATGCACTCAATGGATTAAAGAAAAGAATCCTGACCTCTGCTACCAAAATGAAGAAAATCCCAGAATTTACTGGAGTGGAAGATCCCATGGTTGTAAATTTCCTTCAAAAATCAAAACCGGAGGGATTAAGTTTAAAAGCTGTGAGGTCATTAGGGAATGACAAACTTGAGGCTTTATTTCAGTTAGTTTGCAAATTGAATTTTCCCGAATCGAAAGCTACCTTGGTATTCTGTAACCACAGGGCAGCTGTGGAAAGAATCAGTGAATTACTTTGGGAAAAAGGCCTGGTGCATGGAATATTTCACGGGGGATTGGAACAGGATGAACGAGAAAGAAACCTGATTAAATTCAGAAATGGCAGTCATAATTTATTAATTACCACTGATCTGGCTTCCAGAGGGCTGGATATTCCCGATATTGAGCATATTATCCATTATCAGTTGCCGCAAAAGGAGGAGGCCTACATCCATCGTAATGGGAGGACGGCCCGGATGCATGCTGTGGGCAATTCTTATCTGGTATTATCAGCGGGTGAAAAGGTTCCTCCTTATATAAAGGAGAAGCTGGAAATGGAGGAACTGGAAGATTCTTTTGATTTGCCAAAATCACCGGAGTGGGTGACCATCTACCTCAGTGCAGGAAAAAAAGAAAAAGTAAGCAAGTTTGATGTGGTAGGGCTTTTTTACAAAAAGGGAAAGTTGAAAAAGGATGAATTAGGGATGATTGAAGTGCTGGATCATGCAGTGTATGTGGCCATAAAAAAGGATAAAACTGCGGTAGTGTTACGGCAATTAAAAGGAGAAAAATTGAAGAAAACCAAGCCAAAAATTGAGGTAGCCAAATAGTCAGATATCCGAATTGTTTTAAACCACAGATTTTTTGGCCTTCTCCTGGAGGTTAACATTTAGGGGAAACCGAAGGTTAATTGTACTTCCCTTGCCCAATTCAGATTCCACCTCAATTTTACCCTGATGTTCTTTTATAATACTTAGGGAAATTGATAGTCCCAAACCAGTTCCCTGACCCTCTTCCTTGGTAGAGAAAAAGGGTTCAAAAATATGTTTTTGAATTTCAGGATCCATACCATGACCTGAATCTGTTATCGAAATATTTATTTCCTCCTCCCTCACACATGTGGAAATGATGATTTCTCCCTTTCCCTCAATGGCCTGAATGGCATTTACCAGCAAATTCATAAATACCTGATTCAATTTTCCGGGAAAGCATTCAATTTTGGGAATTTCACCATAATTCCTTGTGATTTTTATTCTATCCTGATATTGGTTGGCCAGCAAAATAAGGCTTGAATTAATTCCTTCATGAATATCTGCCAATTTCAAACCGTCACCTTCTATCCTGGCAAAAGTTCTAAGCTCTTTTACAATATCGGCAGTTCTGTTGGCTCCAATTCCAATGTCTCCGGCAACTTTCTTTACTAGTTGAATTAATTTCTCGTATTTATATTGGGCTTTAAGTGCTTTGATTTTGGCTAACCTTTCCTTTACATTTTCATCATTAATGGAATCATATTCTTTCATCAGAAACAAAAGTTTGTGTAAGGATTTCTCCAGCCCCACAATTCCTGATTTAATAAAGTTGATGGGATTATTGATTTCATGGGCAATTCCTGCAGTAAGAAAGCCAAGAGAAGCGAGTTTTTCGGACTGAACCAATTGGGATTGTGTAGATTTGAGTAGTTTTATGGTATTTTCCAATTCAATATTTTGCTTGCCCAAATAACCCTGCTGTGCTTCCAGTTCTTCATTTTGAGCTAAAATTTCTTTAGATTTTTCTGATATTTCTTTTGTTCGGTCCTCCACTTTTTTCTCCAGTATTTTATTCCTTAATTTTAGCATCCTTAATCTTATCCTCACCAGAAACCAAATGGATAGAATTGCTCCTATAACGTAGGCGATTTTTGCACTTAAAGTTTCCCACCAGAGTGGTAACACCTTTATTTCGATGGAGGCTTCTTGTTCACTCCATACACCTTCATGGTTGGAGCCTTTAAATCTAAAAGTGTAATTACCCGGATTGAGGTTGGTATAGGTAACTTTTCTGGAATGCCCTAAATTAACCCAATCCTCGTCAAAATTTTCCAATTTAACCTGGTAAAGATTGTTTTGGGAATTGGTGAAATTAAGGGATAAGCATTCAAAGGTAATGTTATTCTGATGCCTTCCAAGTGTCAATTCTTTGGATTTTGAGATGTCTTTTTCCAGAATAGAATTGGGATCGCCCGGAGAAACTGGTTTGTTATGAATAAAAAGGTTGGTAATGAATACCGAAGGAGGTTTCGATTTTTCTGATATGGTTGCCGGAACGAAAATATTAAAACCATTTACTCCTCCAAAAAAAAGCTCATTAGAAACCGAAGATTTTAAAAATGTTCTTCTTTTAAAGTGATTACTCTGCAATCCATCACTAATGCTAAACCGTTTGTAGTGAACAATTTCATTTTTCATATTTACTTTTATCCTAAATAAACCTTCATGTGCACTTATCCATAGAAAATTTTGTTCATCTTCCACAATACCCACAATGTTGATCTGATTAAATGCTGAAAATGTAATAAAGGTATCCGCTTCGATATCCAATAAATTTAGACCGTTTTCCTGTGTGCCAGCCCAAATTCTTCCATAGCTATCTTCAGCCACCACATTTACATAATTACTACCTAACCCATGGTCTGAATCATATTTTTTGGTAAATATCATGGAGTTAAGATTAAAGATATATAACCCATCAATACTGCAAACCCACCATTGTTGATTACTGTCTTCAAAAAAGTATTCAACCTGTTTTATTTCGTCATTATGATCATATTTAATTAATTCTCCCTTTTCTGGTTTTACCAAAAAAAGCCCCTGGTTGGGAATGGCCGCCCACAGCCTGTGTTTATTATCAAATTGTAAATAAAAAATGGAATTATTAAATTTTTCACCATTGGTAAGCTGAAGTGGATAGTTCGTGAATTTTTGTGTTTTTAAATCTAAAAAGTCAAGTCCATCATCCCAATGACCTACCCAAATTCCTGATTTCACACTGTCATAAACAATGGTTAATGGTATATTTCCGGATATGCTTCCTGGATCACTTTTGTCTTTTTGGAAGGTTTGGAAAACTCTGCTATTTTTATCAAAACAATTTAATCCTCCACCATCAGTACCAATCCATATTTTACCCTTAGGAGATTCTGCAAAACTAGTCGTATTGTTATGGCTTAAATGGTTGGGCTTATAAGGCTTATAATAATAATGGGAGGCTTTTTTTTCGTTAAAATCGATAACATAAAGCCCGGTAGAGAAACTTCCAAGCCAAATTCTGCCATCTCTGTCAGTAATTATTACCCGATAAGATTCAATCACAAAGTTTTCCGAAAGAAATAAACCTTCTAAACAGCACTGCTCCTTTATTTTTCCCTCAACCAGCGCTTTTTTGTTAAAATATAATGGTTGGGATTCTGTGGCCAGCCACAAATTTCCAAAAAAATCTTCGCT
Source organism: Flexithrix dorotheae DSM 6795 (assembly GCF_000379765.1). Taxonomy (GTDB): domain Bacteria; phylum Bacteroidota; class Bacteroidia; order Cytophagales; family Flammeovirgaceae; genus Flexithrix; species Flexithrix dorotheae. The sequence goes on along the minus strand of NZ_KB903454.1, from coordinate 458,657 downwards.
ACAGGATTCTACTAAATCTTCCCCATCGAATGGGAGTTTACTTCCTGTTTTTTCCTCATATGTGAGGATCTTCCAATTTTCTTTATCAATAAATTGAAGTGGACTACTCGTTCCTCCGGCCCATAGCGAACCGTTGTCATCTTCAAAAAATAAATTGATCGTAGAGGTTCTGTTGCTTGAAAATGGAATAGCTTTAAATTCACTCACCTTTGGATAATAAATAGCACATCCGCTTTCCCCTCCAATCCACATATTCTTTTCATTATCCTCAAAAATGGTATTGATAAATCCTACATGTTCAGGGATGGACAGGGGAATGATTTTACCATCGGCCAATTTGAATAGTTTGGTGGTGGTTCCAATATATAAGTCTCCGGAAGAGCTGAGCCTCAGACACCTTAAATTTTCGTTTTCAAAGTATTTTTCAGATGGGTAATTGGTGTATTTATTGAAAACCAAGTCATAAACACTCAGCCCATCGAAAGTGGCGATATAAACTTTCTGGTCCTTACCAGTAATATCTTTTACCAAATTTGACAAAAGGCTATTTTCCTTTCCAGGTTCTTTTATCAAATGGTCAAAACCATAGCCATTGTAACGGTAAGCTCCTTCTTCGGTCCCTACCCAGATAAATCCGTCTGGATCCTGCCAGATACAATAAATACTTCCAAAAATAGACCCATCCTGTAAAGTAACCCTTTTAATAAAAACTTCTTTTTCTGGCTGAGCAAATAATGCACTTCCTGAATAAAGGAAGATAAAAATAAAATAGAGTAAAAAATTGATCTTAAACCGTCCAGGCTTATTGGTAAAGAAATCCTTCATTATTAGGTGAATATTTGGTTTAATATATAAAAAAATCAGGAGCCCATTACAGTTTTAAGCTTAAAAACTAGGCGGATGTATGGCTGAAAATTATTTTTAAAACTATCAATTATCGGTTCAGTACTGAATATTTAGGATTCGTACCCAATCCCTTTTCCCAATTTGGAAAAATTGTAAGTTTGTAGTTGAAAAATTTAAACAACCAGAAAAAAATGCGAAATAATTACCAGATTAATTTTTTAGTGTTAGGTACTTTTATACTAGGCTTATTTGCCTGTAACAAGCCGGGAAAAATGGCGGAAAACAAGGAAACCAAAAGGCCTAACATTTTATTCATCATGTCTGATGACCATGCTTATCAGGCCATTAGTGCCTATGATGACCATTTAATTCAAACACCAAATATAGATCGCCTGGCAGATGAAGGAATTTTGTTTTCCAATGCCTGTGTGACCAATTCTATCTGTGCACCATCCAGGGCGGTGATCCTTACTGGCAAACATTCTCACCTGAATGGTAAAATTGATAATAGATCTCCTTTTGATACAACCCAGACTACTTTTCCACAAATATTTCAAAAAGCAGGGTATGAAACTGCCATGTATGGAAAATTACATTTTGGTAACAACCCAAAAGGAGTGGATGATTTCATGATTTTGCCAGGTCAGGGAAGTTATGTAAATCCTAAGTTTATCACTCCAAAAGGAGATACTACTATAACAGGGTATGTGACGGATATTATTACAGACCTGACGATCAACTGGCTGGATGAGAAAAGGGATAAAGAAAAGCCTTTTATGATGATGTATTTGCATAAAGCTCCGCATAGACCTTGGTGGCCAACCCCGGATAAATTTGAGGAGTTTTCCAAAAAAGAATATCCACTTCCGGCTTCTTTATTTGACGATTATGCCAACAGAGGTACCGCTGCCAAAACTGCTGCAATGAATATTTTACATCATATGTGGTATTCCCATGACTCCAAAATAAAACCAGAAACCATAGAGGCTATGGGAGGAGTTACACCGAAAGCGAATATTGGTGGAAATTTCTTTAACGGTGCGTACAACCGACTAAATGAAGCGCAAAAAGCTTTATATGATCCGACTCTTGATTCTATCAATGCCGCATTTAAGGAGCACTGGCCAAAAATGAATGATAAAGAAAAAATGATCTGGAAATACCAGCGGTATATGCAGGATTACCTGGGTTGTATTGAATCTGTAGATGAAAATATAGGTAGGGTATTGGATTACCTGGATGAAAGCGGGTTGGCAGAAAATACCATCGTAGTTTATACTTCAGATCAGGGGTTTTATTTGGGGGAGCACGGTTGGTTTGACAAAAGGTTTATTTATGATGAATCCTTCAAAACACCATTGTTGATCAGGTGGCCCAATGAAATTAAACCGGGAACTACTAATGATGAAATGGTACAAAATCTCGATTTTGCCCAGACATTTCTGGAAGCAGCCGGAATTACTGCTCCATCGGATATGCAGGGAGAAAGCATAATTCCATTATTAAAAGGAGAAACTGATAAATGGACCAGAGAATCAGTTTATTACCATTATTATGAATACCCTAATGAACATATGGTAAAAAGGCATTATGGTATAGTGACCAAGGAATTTAAGCTGGCGCATTTCTATTTTGATGTAGACGAATGGGAGTTGTATGACAGAATTAAAGATCCGCAGGAAATGAATAATGTGTATAATGACCCGGCTTATCAGGAAGTAGTGAAAGAAATGAAAGCCAAACTGGCAGACCTTAGAGTAAAGTACAAAGATTCAGAAGAACTAGATCAGCAATACATAGACCAGTACGATTTGTAATTGGGATAGCAATTCCAAACATAAAAAGCCCTTCATAGTAATTTAATTTACTGTGGAGGGCTTTTTTAATGTTTTAAAAATTCTATTTGTAGTTTTATTTATTTACATTAAAGCAAATGTAAATACAGTGCTGAGGAAGTGTCTTAGAGGACTTTATTCAAGTGTAGTGGCAAGCAAAAAAAGAAAAATAAACGATGAAAACGCAAAAATAATGAATCATACTTTACAAATGAGAATTGAACAAAAATTCAAAAGATATGGAATTTATTTGGCTTTCATTGGTTTATTGTTTTTTAATAGTTGCCAAACTGAGGAGAATAAAAATACTACTCTAAATGATAATAACAATTGGTCAGCTTTTCGTGCGGATGGAGCCAGTTCCAACTATTCTTCACTTAATCAAATTAATACAACCAATGTTAATCAATTACAATTGGCATGGACTTTTGAAATGAAGGATATGCCATCTGATGCCAGAGCAGGATTAAGTCAATGCACACCGATTATGGTGGACGAGGTACTTTATACAGTTTCAGCAAAAGGATTGTTATACGCTTTAAATGCTAAAACAGGACAAGAACATTGGTCTTTCGACCCTTTTGAGGGAGGAGTTGGGGGAGGTACGATTCGTGGAGTGGCCTTTTGGAAAAACGGAAATGATAAACGTATCCTCTTTGGGTCAGGCGACCGTCTTCTGGCAGTAAATGCTAAATCAGGTAAACTTATTTCAACATTTGGAAAGAATGGAAGTGTTGATTTGAGAATAGGACTTCGAGACGACCCAAAGGACTTGTTTGTTGCTTTGACTTCTCCCGGTATTATTTATAAAAATTTGATAATTGTTGGAGGTAGGCTACAAGACCTCTATGGGTCGCCTCCTGGTTATTTACGTGCATACAATTGTAAAACAGGTGAATTAGTTTGGACTTTCCATACGATTCCGCTCCCTGGTGAACCTGGCTATGAAACTTGGCCAAAAGATGCATATAAAACTGCTGGTGGAGTTAATAATTGGTCAGGAATGAGTGTTGACAAGGAACGGGATATGGTGTTCGCCTCCCTCGGTTCCCCATCTTATGATTTCTATGGTGCTGACCGAATTGGTCAAAATCTTTATGGCAATTGTGTACTTGCGCTTAAAGCTTCCACAGGCGAATATATATGGCACTTTCAAACTGTACACCACGATTTATGGGATTACGATTTACCCGCCCCTCCGAACTTAGTAACGCTTAATCAAAATGGACAAACAATAGATGCTGTTGCTCAAATCAGCAAACAGGGTTTTGTTTATATTCTTGATCGTGATACGGGTGAACCAATATTTCCTATCGAGGAACGAGCGGTTCCAGCATCTGATATGCCTGGAGAACAGGCCTGGCCTACACAACCATTCCCTATACGACCCAAACCATTTGCCAGACAAGAAATGACTATCGAAGATTTGAGCAACTACTCTGAAAAAGACCATGAAGCACTAAAAAAACAGTTCGAATCGCTTCGTTATGAGGGCATCTACACTCCTCCAGCATTAAAAGGTACGATTATGCTTCCAGGCACAAGAGGTGGAGCACAATGGGGCGGTGCAGCTTTTGATAAAGAAACAAATATGATGTACATTCGGTCAATGGATGTAGCTGAATTAATGACAATTGTTGAAAGAGACCCAGCAGATTTTGAAGCTGAAACAGTTCTTCAAAAAGGCGCAACGTTATATCAAAACTATTGTGCTGCTTGTCACGGAAACAATAGACAAGGAAATGGTGCAGTTTTCCCTGCCTTAACCCATTTGGAAGCAGCCGTTCCCAAAACCGTATCGAGACAAAAAATTGCCAGTGGAGTTGGTCAAATGCCAGGATTTAGTAGAGCCTTAAGTGAGGGTGAAATCGAAACTTTACTGGCGTTCCTTTATAATGAAGAGGATAAACAGTTGGTAGATGATAATAACGCTAAAGCTAACGATGAAATCCAGTATTTTAACATTTCTGGTTACACCACTTGGATTGACCAAAGCGGAAATCCCGCTATTCAGCCACCGTGGGGTACACTAAACGCCCTTAATCTTTCGACTGGCGAATACGAATGGCAGATTAGATTGGGCAATAATGAAAAACTCCGTAAAGATGGTGAACCAATTACTGGCGAGGAAGGTAAATCTGGACCAATAGTTACCGCAGGAGGACTAATTTTTATAAGTGGTTCGGAGGACAAACAATTACGAGCCATCAATAAATCAAATGGTGAAATTTTATGGCAGACCAGGCTACCTGCTTTGTCAAATGCTACTTCCTGTACATATCAAGTGGGTGAAAAGCAATTTTTGGTGCTTTCTGTTGGAGGAACGAATGATAATCCTTCTGGTTCTGTCATGGCGTTTGCTTTACCAGACTAGCAAAAGATGGAATGAGTTGTAACATCTGCCTTACCATTAAATGAAAGTAATTGAACGTTGTAAAATGCAAATGCGAAATAAATATCCCAAATGTTTTTACACCAAATAGAGATGGAATAAATGATATTTTTGAGATAAGCAGCAAGGCTGAAGACATTTCTAAATTTAATCTGAAAATTTTCAATAGATTAGGCAGCAAGTTTTTGAAACAAACGAAATTAATAATTTTTGGGACGGGACAAATTCAGGAAATGAATTACCTTCAGGAATATATTATTGGTCAGTAGATATTAATTGTAGACAAGGAACCTTGATTTTAAAAAATAATTTTAATGGATGGGTACAAATCATAAAATGACAAAGAATAACAAGGATTCCTATCATAGTAAAAATAGCTGGCTTTTGGAATTTTCAGTTAACAAAAAACTGTTTCTGCAATTCGGTCGGGTGATGGAGTTGCGGATTTTTTTGGGGTTCTCCTAGAATTTTACCCAAGCTGAGCAAAAGGCAGTTTCACATTAAAACTACTGCCCTGGTTAAGCTGACTTTCGCACCAAACTTCTCCTTCCATGGCTTCTACATATTTCTTCACAATGGACAGTCCAAGTCCGGTGGATTTTTCATCGCCAGTTGGTTTATTGGAAATTTTGGCAAACTTGGTGAAAAGCAATGGTTTTTCTTTGTCTGGAATTCCCGGACCCTGGTCTTTAACAGCCAAAAGAACTCCTCTATCAATGGATTTGGCAACTAGGGTTACTTCTGAGTTTGATGGGGAAAATTTGATGGCATTGGTACAAAGGTTTTCCAAAACCTGAATCAGATAGTTTTCATCAGCCAGGCACGACAATCCTTTTTCTACTTCCAGTTTTATTTTAATATTTTTCTTTTGGGCATTTTCAAAAGTGTTCTTTTCCAGAATTTTTAATATCCCCTCTACTTCAATATTTTCAACCTGTAAGTTTACCTTCCCGGCATTTATAGCCTCAATATCCAAAATTCGGTTAATTCTTTTGTTAAGCACATCGGCAGATTGAGAAGCAATATCAATAAATTGATCACTGTCTTCTTTTCCTTGCGTCATTTTGATCAAACCCAAAACGCCTTTTATCTGGTTAAGGGGACTTCTTAGATCATGGGCAACCATGGCCATGATATTATCTTTTTCTGCATTTAATTTAATCAAACTTTCATTTTGTTGTACAATCCTATCCTGAGCCTCTTCTATTTCCTGGTTTTTGGATATCAACAGAGATTTTTGTTGAATCAGTGATTTTGACAATTTTCTTTTCCTTTGGTACAATACAAATAATACCAGGGCCAAAACCAGTGCTACAGAAACCCCTCCACCCAAGGCATAATTGAGTTTTTTACGTTCCATGGCCAGTGAGCTTTGTAGTGCATTTTCATCTGCCAAAGATTTTATCTCTTTATCTTTCATTTCTACATCATAAGTAGTTCTTAAAAGATTAAGATCCTTTCGGGATGACTGATCGAAAATGCTATCGGTAATCGTTTTAAATTCTTTGTGGTACTTTAATGCAAGTTGATAGGACTGAAGAGATTCATAATTTTTATATAGCAATTCAGATAAATCTCTTAAATCCTCAAGTTGTTCCTGTTCGCGGGCTTTTTCATAAGCGGACAAAGCATATTTTAAGGATGTTTTAGGCATATTTTCTTTGTGAAATAACTTGGCAAGAGCCAAATCGTTTTTTACTATGAGTTGGACATAGCCAAAGGATTGTGCTGTTTTCTGAGATTGAGTTAAATAATAATTTGCAGAATCTATGGCCCCAGCAGCAAGATGTATTTCTCCTAAATTATGTTTGGCTACTGCAACTCCGTAATTGATTGTTAGATTTTTAAATGTGCCTAATGAAAAATGCAAATCACTCAGCGCATCACTGAATTTTTTCATATCCTTTTTTAACATCCCCCTGTTTAGCCTGGCAATGGCCACTCCCTCAGCATCTCCGGATTCCATATTTAGTGTAATGGATTTGTTATAAAAGAATAAGGCATTTTTAAAATCATTGAGTTTTTTGTATATAATTCCGATGTTATTGATGGTTTTGGAATACATTTCAAAATCATCCTGTGATTCATAAATGTCCATGGCCTGTAAATACAACTTCAGCGCTTCTGTCCTTTTTCCCATATTGTCATAGTTTCCTCCTTTTTTATTCAAAGCATCTGCATAAATAAGGGAATCATTGATACTTAGAGCGAAGCTCATGGTGGAATCCAGGTAAAGAAAACTTTTGGCCATTTCAAATTCATTACCATAATAATTTCCAAGTTTGAAATAGATTTTCATCTTTACCTCAGGAGACAAGGAGAGCTTTGGGACCTGTTTGGCCAATAACTGGAAATAATACCGGCCACTATCCAGCTGGCCTAAATAGCTGAATTCTTCTGCCTTTTCCTTCATTACCAAAATCAGGACATCATCATTATTTTCCTTGATGGCGAATTGGTTGGCCAGATTTAAATAGGGTAAAACTGAATCGGGTGAGGCTTTGATCATTTTTCTGGCTAATTCCAGATAAATGGGACTTTTATCATTAGAGGTTTGAGTCAGCTCATGTTGTAAAGAATCAATCTGGGCAAAGCCAAAACCATGGTGGAATAGTAAATAGCCTGAAAGCAGGTATTTAATTATTTTAAGCGACAATTTAATAAATATTTTGTTGGTTGGTGTTTAATGCTGTGCTAGTTGATTTAGTTTATTTGATAAAATTAAGTAAAAAATACCCAATTTTGGGTATTCCGACTTAAGCACCCGTGCTCCACACCGGGTACTCCATACCGGGTACTATTATTTCTGAGAAATATTAATCTCTCTATCAGTCCTTTATGGTAAAATAATACAAGGTTAATTTTGAATTACTACTTAAAAGTAAAAAAAAATGTTTTTAAATCATATTTCTCCTGGAAATCAAGTTAAAGGGCTGTTTATTCTGCTCTCAGGGTGCGCGATGGATTGTTGCTGGCTACTTTTCCCATTTGTAAGGAAATGGTAATCCCCAGCACCAACAAAATTATACCTGCCGCTACCATAAAGCTGAGAAAGGTGATATCAATTCTGTAGACGTAATTTTGAAGCCATAAATCCATCATGTACCAGGTTATTGGAATGGTGATCAAAAATCCAAGGAGGGTAAGAACAATGAAATTTTTACTTAAAAGCAGAAATAGGGAAGAAAGATTAGCGCCAAGAATTTTTCTAACTGCAATTTCTTTTTCTCTGGTTTTAAGGGTGTATGAAAGCATCCCAAAAATACCCAGAAAGGCAATAAGAATGGCCAGGCTGGAAAATATATAAATTAATTGTAATTGCCTTTGTTCATTTTCATAAAGCCGGTTGTACATTTCATCCAGGAAGGCATGTTCCATGGCAAATTCCGGAAAGTTACTTTTCCAAATTTCCTGAATGGATGCCATTGATTGAGGAGTACTTTTGCCATCCATTTTTACCAGAATACTTCTCACCCAAATCGGTTCATTGATCATGACCACAGGATCTATTTTATTTCTCAGGCTTTCCTGGTGGAAGTCTTTGATTACGCCAATTACCGGACCCCTCTGCAAATTAATACCCCCTATACTCCATCCAAATGCTTTACCTAAAGCTTCTTCAGGATTTTGCCATCCAGCCATTTTCATGGCTGTTTCATTGATGATGTATTCCCGTGGCTGGCTTTGTAAATAATCTATGAGGTTATCCTTATCTTTTTTACTTATCTCCTGCCTTTCACGTTCAGAAAAGTTGCGCCCTGCAAGCATTTCTACATTCATCAAATCAATGAAATTTTCATCTATAATCTGGATATCCATAGTTGGGGCATTTTGGGGATCATCCACCATGCCCTCAGCATAGATAGGACCGGTATCCCGAATCGCTCTTGAGGGAACTTCCATAGATGCGGCCACACCTTCCACTCCGGGAATTTGATTTAATTGATCCTGGAGGAAATGGTATTTAAATTTTACTTCATCTGGAATATTGGTGATGGCCAGTATCTGTTCCTTATCCAATCCCAGTTTTTTTTCTACCATGTACCTGAATTGGGATTCGGTAATCAGAGCACTGCTAATTAAAGAAATACAAAGGATTAGCTGGAAGGCTACTAACCCGTTTTTTAAATTATACCTTCTTTTGGAGGGATTAAATCCATTTTTACTTTTTATAGCATCTATAGCCGCACTTTTGGTTAGGATAAAAGCCGGATACAAACCAGCAAAACAACCCAGTACAATTGCATTAAAAATAGCAAATGGAATAATCTGTAGAACCGGAATAGCCACTGGAATAAATTGGTTGAAGTAGGGAAGGGCAATGATCACCGTCATTATTCCAAGTATAGAAGCCAGCATTGTGATGACATTTGCTTCTAATAAGAAATAAATAACCAGATTCCCCTTTGAAGAACCCAGTGTTTTCCTAATCCCAATTTCCTTTATCCGTTTTAAGGATTGAGCTACATTGAGATTGATGAAATTAATACCCGAAAGTAGGAGCACAAATAACCCGACTATACCGAAAATATAAATATGGGAAATGTTTCCATTTAATTTTATTTCTCGGGCCAAATCGGAATGAAGATGTATAGATGCAATAGGTTGTAAGGGTAAATCGAAGTTGGAATTATCACCTTCAATCATATTTTTTTTGATAAAATCGGGCATTTTCCCATAAAGTTGATCGGCTGAGGATTCAGGTTTTAGCAATAAATAGGTGAAAGCCCATCCGGTTCTGGCTTCTGTAGAATCGAAAGAAGTAAGGAGGTTAACCGGAAAATGAGTATTGGAAGGCAGATCTGCCATAATCCCTGTGACTTTGTAATATTTTTTCTCCGTGCCATTTTTATCTAAAAAGGTAATTTCCTTATTCATGGGATCTGAGGATCCGAAGAATTTCCGTGCTAAAGACTTGGTGAGTACTACTGATTGAGGTTCCTGAAGGGCAGTTGCCGGATTTCCCCTGATCAAATTGAAATCGAATACATCGAAAACTTCAGCATCTGTGCTAAATGCATGGGGAATTTTATAATTGTCTTCCCCCACCAGGATATCACGGGGATCGTAGTCCTGAAAGCGGATAAGTTCCTCTATTTCGGGAAATACAGTTGGAATGTTGTTAGTCCAGTCCAGGTTATGCCTTGCCCAGTGCATATCGTAGTTTGCATTTTGGATATGCATGGTGAGTCTAAAAATCCTGTCTCTTTTGCTATGCATATTTTCATAACTCAGTTCATTCAAAATAAATAGAGCGATGAAAAAAGCAATGGATAATCCAACCGCCAGGCCAAACACATTAATAGAGGTGAAAAGTTTATTTCTGCTTAATTGCCTGAAGATGATTTTAAGATAATTTCTGAGTAAAAAATGGACGGACATGAGGAATAGTTTTTTAAGCTAAAGGAGGATTACCAAATATGTTCAACACATTTTTATAAAACCAGCATTTAATTTTTTTTAACTTTTGAATTCATTTTCCCCCCCAAAAAAAACTCAGAAAATGCGAATTTATGTGGTTTCCCTTCCAAATGAAATTAGAAGAACCCTGCTAGGAAAATGGCTTAATTAACCCTTTTGGGATTCTCGAATTAACAAATGATTATTTTTTAAATCTGGTTGACCTTTTCTTTCCTCCGTATACCTGTATAAGATAAAGTCAATTTTTTGATAAAAAAGTAATCGCTTATGAAATCTTCTCTTCTTTTTACTGCTTTTCTATTGTTTTGTACATGTATTCAGGCTCAGCATTTTGCGGGTAATTATCGGGGGGATCAGGGTATTGAAAATATCCAGGTAAATATTCAGCATCCCGTTAATGGGGAATACAAGGGGAATATGTCCGATGGAAAAGTTTCCTATAAATTAGTTGGAATTGAAAAAGAAGGTAAACTTACCGGTTCCCTTTACAATAGCCAGGGATATCTGTACTTTTCCTTATCGAGTTTTTCCGGTAGACAGGAAATGGTCATTATGCAGTATAATGCTTACGATCAGCCTGTTCCTTCTTCTGCAGTGAAATTTTCCTTAGTGAAAACTACAAACGTTCAACAGACCCCATCCGACAATTCCATAGTTCAAAAAAAGGAGAAGTCGGTTTATTTTAATGGGGTAAAAGCTACTTCAGAAATAATCAGTGGATTAGAGCAAATGTATAAGGTAAAAGTAATGGAGGGCAGGTATTGGTACGATCAGGTTTCAGGACTATGGGGACTGGAAGGAGGGCCAACGGTTGGCGTGATTTTACCGAATTTAAATTTAGGGGGGAAATTGCAGGCCAATGCTTCGAATGGGAAAACTGGTGTAGTGATAAATGGAAGAGTTTTACCTCAACAGGATTTGCAGTATTTACAGAATCTGGTAGGCTATATTCAACCCGGAAGATACTGGCTGGATGCCTATGGGAATGCAGGAAAAGAGGGAGGTCCTGTGTTGGGAAATCTGATGCAGGCGGCCAACAATACCAGAAATAATAATTCAGGTGGAAGTACTTTCTACAGGAATAATTATACTGGAATTGGTGGGGGATCGAGTGGGGGAACTACCTACGTAATAGGCAGTGACTTTAGTTATATTGGAGGAAATTAAGTCGTGTTTTATTCAAAAAAGGCCTGATTGCAAATTTTAAAGCAGTCAGGCTTTTTATTTTTTAGAAGAAAAATAGCCTTTAAGGCTCGTTTCCCATATAGAATCATTTTTCCCCTTCAAATGTTAACTTTTTAGATTTATTTTGTGTCTGGTCAATATACCACAAACAATCTTATAGAAATGAGAAAATTGAAATGGCTTTTTTTGTTGATGGTAATGTTTTTAGCTGATTTTGCTCAGGGACAAATCTACTCCCCTTATCCCTATGGATATAACCGGTACCCGTATTCCCGGACTCCCTATGGGAATGTACCCTTTGTAACATATGAGAGCAGCGGGCAATATTTTATCAATGAAGAATGGCTGGACGGGAAGGTGATTTTAAAGGACGGTAAAACAGTGGAAGGATATCCGCTCCGTTACGATTTGGAAAATAACAGACTTGAGGTAAAATTAGACGATGCCATCCATCCATTAGAGCTCAAACAAATCAAATCCTTCGAATGGTATCATCCGGAGTCCAAATTGATTTCCCTTTATGTAAATGCTTTTGATTATAAACTGGAAGGTGTACCACTAGTAGGGGTTTATGAGGTATTGTATGATGGCCCGGTGAAGTTATTTTCCAAAAAAGATGTAAATGTTTATAATTCCAGTTATGTGACGGGTTACAATTCCATCAGAATGCGGGAAAGCGCCTCTAAAGAACATGATTTTTTCTTTGCTAAAGGAAATGAAGTTTTTAAAGTAGAGAAATCATATAAAGAGAATCTTCATGTGTTCGAACCGCATGGCAGTGAAATTGGGCATTTTATTAAAAAACAAAAACTTAAGATGAAAAAGCCTGAAGATTTGGTAGCCGTTATTCAGCATTATGAATCACTTGTTTCCAATTAATTGCCATCCCATTTTTCTACCATTCTTGTAAATCCTTTTGGGAAGGATAAATTTGTTTCCAATTTTTAGTTTTTGAAGCCTTTAAGATGACTTCACAGGACCTAAAAAATAAAAACAATGAAACTACACATTTTTATTGGTGGATACCTATTTGCCGCAGTGCTTATTTTTTTACAAAACACCTCTTTCGCAACTGGCAACCCGGAGGAAGCTGAAGTCAGAAAAGCAATTGAACAAATGTTTGATGGCATGAGGGCAGGGGATAGCGCTGTAGTAAAGGCTGTTTTTGACGAAAATATAAGGTTACAAACTGTTTATGTAAAAGAGGGAAAACCTTTGTTGCATACGGGTTCCATCCAAAAATTTCTTGATGCTGTAGGTACTCCACACGATAAGGTTTTTGATGAAAAAATCCTGTCTTATGATATTAAAGTGGATGGCCATTTTGCCACAGCCTGGACGGAATACAAATTTTATTTAGGGGAAGAATTTAGCCATTGTGGAGTGAATGCATTCCATTTATTTAAATCTGAAGAAGGGTGGAAAATTACTCAGATCACAGATACCAGAAGGAAAGAAGATTGCGATTGAGGAGGCTTTCAAATGGGAAAATTTCCAATTTAAGCGCAGAAGGGGAATTTTAAGGAGAAAAGGCATAAATTTGTTTGAAATTTTTTAAACTACTCAGCATATGAAAAATACCAGCTGGCCTGTTTTTTCTCTACTTCTCATTTTAATTCCGGTTATTTTTGGAGGATGTTCAGGCGATCAGATTTCCCCAATAAACAGGTTGGTGGGAATGGTGAACGGAGATCCTTTTGAAAGCCTTTCTATTCAGGCAAAAGTGACTACAGAATCTAATGGAGAACTTAGAATTTTAATTAATGCTCAGGACGAACTAAATGAGGCTATTTTTGTAGGCATTCAGGAAACAGAGCAAAACATTTTGGGCACTCACGAAGTCATTCTCAATAGTGGTGAGTTTTTAGGCTATAGAGAACCCGGAAGCCTGACAACCATAGAAACCCAATCCTCCTTTAATTGTAGTCCTGTTTTAGGGACCATCTTTATTTCGGAATTCAACCAGCAAAAGAAAACCATCAGTGGCACTTTTGAAGGCACTGTTTGTTCATTTGGAGGCGTTCCAGTCATTGCCCTTACTCAGGGTGAATTTGTTTCTGTGAATTATCAGTAATATGATTTCTGCCCTATCCCAAAAAGAAATTCAGGTTTTAGCTCAGGATGGTTTTGAATTAGGAGCCAAAACGTTTCTTCCCGAAGATTCAAAAGAGGTGGTATTTCTCATTAGCTCGGCCACAGGTGTGAAACAAAACTATTATGAGCACTTTGCTCAATGGCTGGCCGAAAAAGGATATCAGACTTTTACATTCGATTACAGGGGAATTGGAAAATCAAAACCTGGCAGTTTAAAGGGGTTTGAGGCTTATATGCAGGATTGGGGAAAGCTGGATCTGGAAGGAATGATCAGACATATTAAACAGGAGTTCCCCAATAAAAAACTCCTGGTTATAGGCCACAGTGTTGGAGGACAATTGTTTGGGCTAACTCCTGCCTGCCAAATGGCTGATGGATTTGTGGGAGTTGGTTCGCAGATGGGTTATTGGAAACTCTGGCCAGTTTCACATTGGCCAAAACTTCTGTTTTTTTGGAAGTGCTTAATTCCTGTTATGAACCCGATATTTGGCTTTTTCCCTGCCAAAAAATTGGGCTTGTTCGAAGACCTGCCCAAAGGAGTTGCAGCACAATGGCAGCAATGGGGAACCAGCCCGGATTATCTTTTTAAATATTTACCGGAAGAAAAGGAAAATTACGAAAAAATACGAAAACCATTTTTAGCGGTAAGCTTTTCAGATGATGAATTTGCGCCCAAAAAAGCGGTGGATAGATTAGTGGGGTTTTATGCCAATGCAGATATGAAACATATCCACCTGACTCCGGATTCAGTGGGAGTAAAAAGGCTTGGTCATTTTGCATTTTTTAGAAAAAAATATGAAAATAGATTGTGGCCGATGGTATTGGAATGGGCTACTGAAAAAGGGTTCCTTTATTAAACTTTCCTATCATTTCTTGCAACTATTTTGTAAACTTGCCTGAACTTTTACCCTACCAGATTGTTAGGATTAAAGAATTTGACATGGAAGCAATGAAAGAAGATATTAAGAAAAGAGAAAAGAATACACTAAAAGACTATTTGTCACTAGGCCCGGTGTTAACCTATTTTTTCAGGAAAAAAAGCCCAATCGAAAATCCTAATTTTAACCTGAGAATGATGCATGGAATTAATAAAATTTCCATTGTTATCTTTTTATTGGCTATTCTTTTTTTAGCCTACAAGTTTGCTTTTGTTTATTAGGAATTTGTTCAATTGGTCAGACTCGGTCACATTTATATTGCGATCGAAACAAATTACGCATTTTCAATGCCATTAAAATTCCATGAATTGCAAATTCCCAGTCATCTCGTTTTTAGAAGGCAATTGAGTTGATACTAAGCGATATTTTAAGGTCCAAGTGTGATTCTTGAACCTAAGAAAGAATTCTAATTCTTAATCTCCAACCATTAACCTTCTAACTAACTGCTCTTTTCCTTCTTCAATTTTTCCAGTTCAAACATTTCATCCCGCAAACGTGCTGCTTCCATAAAGTCCAGTTCCTTGGCTGCTTTTTCCATTTGCTTTTTGGTTTTGGAAATTAATTTGTCCAGGTCATCAGTTTCCATATATGCCACTACAGGATCGGCCGCTACAGAACTTTCTTCTTTTTCCACATAATAATTCTTGGCTGCCTTTTTAGAATCTGCCACCTTGGTTTGCCCAAGAATTGAGTCTTTTGATCTTGTAATAGTTTCCGGTGTGATGCCATGCGCTTCATTGTATTCAATTTGCTTTTGTCTTCTTCTCGAAGTTTCATCAATTGCACTTTGCATGGAATCTGTAATTTTATCGGCATACATGATTACCCTTCCATTAGAATTTCTGGCGGCCCGGCCAATAGTTTGAATGAGCGATCTTTCGTTTCTTAAGAATCCTTCCTTATCTGCATCCATAATGGCTACCAGAGAAACTTCTGGTAAGTCCAGTCCTTCTCTCAAGAGGTTTACGCCTACCAAAACATCAAAAACTCCAAGCCTTAATTCTCTCAATATTTCCACCCTGTCCAGGGTTTTGACTTCGGAGTGGATATACCGTGCCTTCACACGGATTTTATCCAGGTATTTGGTCAGTTCCTCTGCCATTCTTTTGGTCAAAGTGGTAATCAAAACCCGATCACCCTGTTTAATGGTTTTATCAATTTCATCCAGTAAATCATCAATCTGATTAAGACTGGGCCTTACTGAAATCTCTGGGTCAAGTAGTCCGGTAGGACGGATGATTTGTTCTACCACAACCCCCTGGGATTCCCTCAGTTCGTAGTCAGCGGGAGTGGCACTCACATAAATGGTTTGAGCCATCAAATCTTCAAACTCATTGAAAGTAAGTGGACGATTATCCATGGCAGAAGGCAATCGGAAACCGTAATCTACCAGGTTTACTTTTCTGGCTCTGTCACCTCCCCACATGGCCCTAACCTGCGAAACTGTCACATGGCTTTCATCAATCACCATTAAATAATCATCAGGGAAATAATCGAGCAGGCAGAAAGGCCGTTGCCCCGGTTTTCTTCGATCGAAATATCGGGAATAGTTTTCCACACCAGAGCAATAGCCCAATTCCCGCATCATTTCCATGTCAAACTCTGTCCTTTCTTTAATTCTCTTGGCTTCCAAAAACCGTTGTTCATGTTCGAAATGATTGACCTGAGCTACCATATCGTCCTGAATTTCATGGATGGCTTTATGCAACACATCTTTCCCCGTCACAAAAAGGTTTGCAGGGAAAATGGCAATAGCGGCTTCACCCGAAATCTTTTTCCCCGAATTCGGATCAATTCGGTGAATGGATTCTATTTCATCTCCCCAGAAATAAAGTCTGTAGGCAAAATCGGCATAGGCTGGGAAAATATCTACCGTATCCCCTTTCACTCTGAAATTCCCTCTTTTAAACTCTGCCTCTGTTCGGCTATAAAGAATATCAACCAGGGCAAACAACAACTGGTTTCTTGGAATGACATCCCCTTCTTTCATTCGGATAATATTTTTCCCAAATTCTTCCGGATTTCCTATACCGTAAATACAAGAAACCGAGGCAATTACAATTACATCTCTTCTGCCAGTAAGCAATGCAGAAGTAGCAGATAATCTTAATTTTTCAATTTCTTCATTAATGGATAAGTCCTTTTCAATATAGGTATTGGAGGTTGCCATGTAGGCTTCCGGCTGGTAATAATCATAGTAGGAAATGAAATATTCCACTGCATTTTCCGGGAAAAACTGTTTGAATTCTCCATAAAGCTGTGCAGCCAGGGTTTTATTATGACTCAATACCAAAGTGGGTTTGTTCACTTCTGCAATTACATTGGCAATGGTAAAAGTTTTACCAGAACCTGTCACTCCCAAAAGCACCTGAGCGGCTTCATTATTTTCAATTCCGGTAACTAATTCTTTAATAGCGTTTGGCTGATCTCCGGTAGGCTGGTATTGTGAAGTGAGTTTAAAATCCATAAAAAATAGAACTTAATGAAGAAAAATAATGGGTAAAAATAAATAGAAAGATGCTCAAACAATACCAAATACCGGATTTGTTTGAGGATTGGTGATGGACTAAAGATTGTGGGTATTTTAAAGCAACAAAACCAGGACTTGCCTGGTTTCATTTTGGAAAATTTTTTGGAAAGATAATGTAGTTAATTAATATCCAGTATTGTAATCATTTTATTATGAAAATCCTTTGTATCAGGCACACGCAACAGGCATGCAATATTCCTTAAAACTTACTTCTCAGGTAAAGTATTGATGTCCAAAGTACCTGTCTGGTATTCTAACAGTATTTTCTGGAACATTAATCTGTATTTCGCCTGGGCCATGTCTACTTCCGACTGGATAAAAGCATTGGTAGTTGTGGTCACATCTATAATTGTGGCATTTCCCAACTCGTAACGGGCAGTCTGGGTTTCCATGGCAATTTTAGCTGCATCGAATTGAGCCTGAGCTGATTCGTATCTGGCTACTGCTGCTTTGTAGTTTTGAAGGGCAGTTTGCACATCCATGTAAATGGCCTGTTCCTGATTTTTAATATTTAATTGTGCATTCTCCATCTGAATTCTGGAGGTAATGACATTAGTTCTGTTTAGGTAATTGGAGAAAATTGGGATTCTCAACCTTAAACCTAAAGTTTTATTAGGATTGTTTACCCTGATTTGATCCTGAAATGAAACTTTTTCCCCTGTACTAGGATCAGTGGCAGAATTGTTATAATAGCTATCATAAGAATAAAATGCTTCTAATGTAGGATAGTAACCTGACTTTGCCATTTTATTCTGATATTCAGATGATTGTTTCAAAGAATTTAATTCCTTTAAATCATTTCTGTTACCCAATGCGGTTTGATAAAGGTCTTTTAATTGATAAGTTTCCACGAGTTGAGTCGCAAATGCCCATTGTGGTGTGGTTATATCGAATTCCAAAAGAGGTTCAAGCATTAAAGTTTGGCCTAAAAGTGATTTGTCATTTTCCATGGTATTAATGGCTTCCACTAGAGCCAATTCCAAAGATTTTATTTGAGATTCCTGGTTGTATTGATCTCCAATAAAAATCTCTCCCACTTCTACAAAACCTTTTATTCTTTCTAAAATAGTTGATTGAGATTCAATATTATCTTCTGCAATTCTGATCAGTTCTTTATCAAAAAGTACAGTAAGGTATTGCAGAGCTACATTGTAAATAATGTCCTGTTCTGTTCGCTTAACCCTGAATTGCTGTGCGTCCAGGTTATGGTTGGCCATTTTTAAACCATTGACATTCCGGAATGCATTGAACAACGTCATATTAGCTGAAATTTGTGGATAAAAATCCTGGGTAGTGGTGTTAACCAATTTGGCTTCCTGAGGAATGAATTGGTTACCATTTTGTCTTCTAAACTGAGCGTAAGCACTGACATCAGGTAAAAACTGTGCTTTACTTTGTGCCTGTTCTGCTTTATTGACAATTAATTGATTTTTTTCAGTTTTAAGCTGAATATTTTCCTCCAAAGCTTTTTGTACTGCCTCATGAAAACTTAATTCTAATTTTTGGGCAAAGCCTATTTGTGATATTGAAAAAAATATGCTTATTGAAAACAGTTTTAAAGTGATATTGCTTAATTTCATACCCTGAATTTCCGGTTTGTTTTGTTTGTATAATTCCAGATTTGCAGGTTGAAATACAATTGCAGTGCCACTTATTAACTTGTTGATAATCATAAGTTTAAAATGATATGTATTTATAAGAGTGTCCGCCATCGGTCAATATTGTTCGTTGGGGTACAATTGGTTTTAATAAAATTTCATGATTGAATGATGTAGTCAGTTTTTTCCAAATGGTTCAAAGTTTAAAGACGATAATTGTAATTTTAACTTTCACTACGCTCAATCCTGTAAAAGGGCAGTCATTTGAGAATTATTACTATAAAGTTTACCAAAAAGTAGATTATGTAGACAGCCTCATAGACTTTAGAAATGAATACGGTAATCGCAAAAAGGTACCGACTGAATTTGAATTGCAAACTCTGATTGCCATTTCCCATTATCCCGAATTAAAGAATATTCGATTAAAGTTTAAAATTAAAAAGAAGAATGTATTCCCAATTTCTGCCAGACCAGGCTTTAATCCGATTAACTTCTTTAGATCCAGGAAAAATCGTCAATATCTCATCTTTATGGAAGAAGGAACCGGGTATGTATTGGACAGAACTTTTAATGGTCAGGTAGGTATTATTGGCCATGAGTTGGCGCATATTCAATATTATAAAAGTATTTCCTCCTGGCGGTTAATTAAAGAAGGTATTAAATACACTAAACATTCAGCATTCAGAATAAAATTTGAAGAAGATACAGATAAAAGAGCTATTGAATATGGGTTTGGATGGCAATTTTTGGAGTTTCCCATTTACATCAATCCAGTAGAAATAAAAGAATATATGCGGCAAAAAGGTTATCCACTTGAAATGGAAGATTAATCCAGTTGGCCAGAGACCTGATAATTGGTGATGATACTGGTATTGAAAACATCATCCTTTTTAATCACCTTTCTTGTTTCGAGAATACTGGTAATGAAAAGTTCTTCAGGTTCTGATTCTAAAATTAAGTTTCTAACAGAAATCACATCAGGAATAAGTGCTAAAGTTTTTTGACTTGAAGTTTTGATAGTATCTAGCCGGGCAATTTGCACCCAATTATTCAATATACTATCGGGATCGGTTACATCTGGAGATGTGGTTAGAAATACTCTTATTTGTCTGAAAGAGTTTAAATCTCCACTGCCATTACTGGCAATATTCAGTACAACCTGTTTGGGAATAATATCTTCAATTTTATCATCAGGCAACCTGAAAGTTTTTATTAAATCATCTGTATTTGCATTAGTGGTAATGAATTTTTGGTAAAGCAGAGTATTTACAGGAATAGAATCTGTTGCGATGAAATCTAATTGACCACTAATATTTGAAGTTACATTAATTTGTTCCAGTTCATTCGAATTGCAGGAATAAATTAATAAGGAGCCAAAAATTAAAATAAATATGTTTTTTATAAAGGCCAATTATTTGAAGTTTTATGCATCAAAGTTTTTGGCAAATATCAGAAAATATCTGGAAAGGAAAATCACTAACTAACAATTTATAGATTTTTAACAGGGAAGAAAAAGAATTTACTTGCTTTGTTTTTTACAAGAGTTATCTTTGAGCCAGTATATTAATAATATGGTATTTAAAATTTCAGGCTTTGAAAAAAATTGCAATAATCGCACATGATGGTAAAAAAGCAGATATGGTGGCTTTTTTAAAAGACCATATAGCTCACCTGAGCGGTATTGAAATTGTAGCAACAGGTACAACGGGAACACATGTTGCTAAAGCAGGATTGGAAGTTGATGCCAAACTTTCCGGTCCGCATGGAGGTGATGCTCAGATAGCCGCAATGGTAGCGGAAAAGGAAATTAAGGCAGTTATCTTCTTTAGAGATCCACTAGGTAAGCATCCTCACGAACCAGATGTACAAATGCTTTTGAGATTGTGTGATTTATACAATGTACCATTGGCCACCAATCCTGCAACTGCCCATTATTTAATTAATGGAATGTTTGAAGAAGGGGAAAAAGTATAAATTTTGAATGACTAGAATTTTAAAACATCTAGTTTTCCCTGCCCTGGGGTTACTTTTATTTGGATGTGGTTCAAAGATAGAAATCTATGAATGGGTAAGATTGGATTACTATTCTATTAATGCAAATAGTAGGGATACCCTGTTTGGTGATGAATCAGTTCATTATGAAGATTATGCCATGTTAGTGCAGTTAAATCCTATAAATTTTACAACTGTTTCTTCAAGTGACTGGGTTCAGGCTAGTGAAGGATTTCAAGCGAAAAATAGAATTGTAAAACTGGAAGTCATTACCAAAACGGATTACAATAAAGCCAAACCTTCCGGTAAGCTCTTGAATGATATACTTGTGGCCAGTTTTATTGAAGAAGGAGATAATCCCGAAAACAGGGTTTTTCTTGATGATTTTGTTAGTGAATTTGGCAAAAAATCGAATAGAATTGAAGAAGGGTTTGAGATATATTTTAGAGAAGGAGGTGGATTTGCGGCTCCCTGTACCGGATATTTAGATCCAGAGGATCCCGATAATGAAGATAATCAAAAAGATTACGAGAATTGCATGTCCGATTCAAAGCAATTTGAGATTTTTATTCAACTAAGTAATGGGACGAAATTTAGCGGGACTACCTTTAGAATAAACCTGGAAAATGAATAAAACTTCACTATATATTTTGCCTGCCGGTGTTTCCGGATTTTTAAGGGAAAATGAAAATACAAAAATTCAGTTCGACCATCAATTGTTCTTAAAGGCTAGTAATTCCGAAAATTTGTGTGAAAATCTGCTACTTTCCCATATCGATTTGTTAGAAAAGGAAGCGAATAAGAGTTATATGTTCGCCTATTATGTCAGGCAGGATCTTCCTGATTTAATTGTATTTTGTAATAAATATTTCCCAATTGTGGCTTTTTCCGAAGTTTTGGATGAACACAATCAGCCACAGGAAAATCCCTTTCCGGACAATCATTTTTGCGACTTGAAATCACTAAATTCTGTTTTTGAACCAGATTTTAAAGTGCTGGACAAATCCTATCTCACAACAAAGGTAGATGCAGATGATGAGGAAAACAGTAAAAAAGTTTCCCAACTCACCAACTACGAATTCTCGGAATTTTCCTTTTGGCAACCTCAAATAATTGGAGATATTCTATTCAATGATTGGGAAAAAAATCCGGCCTGAACCGATGCGACTAAAAATTCTGAGTATTGTTCCTTTTCCCTTATTACCTGCTCAATCTGGTGGGCAAAAAAAAACAGTTGGTTTCCTGAATGCGCTGGGAAATTATGCTGACCTCACCGTTGTAAGTACAAAAAATACTTCAGATAATACTTCTGGAAACTTTCAATATATCAAATTATTAGCTCCGGGTTTTTATCGCTATTTCAATTTCTTTTCTTTAAAGCCCTTAAAAAAAATTGGAAAGGAATTCGATTTCCTCATGTTAGACCAGCCTTTTATGGGGTTGTTGGGTGTTTGGCTTTCCAGTCTATTAAATAAAAGGTTGATCATTCATTCTCATAATATTGAATATCAGCGGTTTAAAACTATTGGGAAATGGTGGTGGAAAATGCTGTTTCATTATGAAAAATGGGTGTTTTCCAAAGCTGATTTCGTGATTTTTATTTCGGAAATTGAAAAACAATTTGCCATTACGAAACTTCGTGTAAATCCGGAAAAATGTCTGGTAGCCACTTATGGCACTCAAAAGAAAGATATCCCACAAGTTTCCGCATCCTTTAAAAATGAGTTTAAAAATCAAATAGGAGTGAAGGAAGATGAAAAGGTATTTTTGTTTTTTGGGGTGCTGGATTACGCACCAAACAGGGAAGGATTGGATTATATTCTTGAGGAAATTAATCCCTACTTAAGCAGGCATGCTAATTTTAATTATAGCATTATTATTTGTGGGAGAGGTCTGACTGAAAAGTACCAGCGGTTGGAAAATAATCAGTTGGAGCATATGAAATACATGGGGTTTGTGGATAATATTGATGATTTTATTGCCATTTCCGACATTGTGCTTAATCCCATACTAACAGGAGGAGGTGTGAAAACCAAAGTAGTGGAGGCACTTGCGATGAACAAAATGGTAGTTTCTACCGAATCAGGGGCAGAAGGTGTTTTTCAGGAAGTTTGTGGAGGGAAATTAAAAGTTACTCAGGATAGGGATTGGCCAGCTTTTTCCCAGGCCATTATTCAGGGCTTAAATGAAAATAGTGATATCCCGTCTGGTTTTTATCAGTATTATAATATGGACAATATTGCGAAAAGAATCACCCGGTTTTTTGAAGAAAACCTTTCCAAACAGAATTAAGCCGCCAGCTTCTTTCTTTTCAAAATTCCATTTCTTGGGTTGAAAATAAAAGCAAAAATAAACTCAACACCTATAACCGAAGCCATAGCACCTGCAATAGAAGCATCAATAGCCACTGCAAGAAAATACCCTCCCAATGCTGCCCCAATGCCGAAAATTACTGATAAAAAGAGCATGGTTTTAAGGTCTTCTGTGAGTAGATAGGCTACAGCAGGAGGGCCGATTAAAAAAGCCACAACCATAATTGCTCCAACAGATTCGAAGGAAAAAACAGTAGTGAGGGAAACCAGACTCATGAGAGAGTAATGCCAGAACACAGTAGAAATTCCCAGTGAAGTAGCTAATATGGGATCGAAACTGGTAACTACTAAACCTTTGTAACCAATTAAGATAAACACAATGATAATCAGGAGGTTAATGGCTAGCAACCATACTGGTTCAGGGCCGAGATTATTGCCTCCAATATAAAGTGTATCCAGTGGAACATAGGCAATTTCACCATATAGCACGCAATCTTGATCGAGATCTACCTGTCCTGCAAACACAGAAATGAGAATTACTCCAATGGAAAACAACCAGGTGAAAGAAACTCCAATAGCGGCATCTTCCTGTAATTTTCCTTTTTTGCTCAATAGCTCAATTAGAATAGTGGTGATCACCCCAAAAATTGCAGCTCCAACCAACATGGGGAATGATGCTCTTGAAGCAGTAACCAGATAGGCCAGTACAATACCGGGAAGCACAGCGTGGGAAATGGCATCCCCCACCATGGTCATTTTCCTTAGCAATAGGAAACAGCCCAATAAGGCACAACATGTGGCCACTAAAGAACCGGTTAATATTATCCAAAATGCATCCATATTACTTCAAATCTTTATAGGGAACAGGGGAATCATGGGGATCAATTAAAGGAAATTTCAGGTGAACTTCCAGGTCTTTTTCAATTTCCGGAGTAATGAGATGCTCCATAGCTTCTGCATCATTGTGAACATGATCGGGCGCCATTTTCATATACTTGGTCAAGTATATTTCCCAAAGTCTGTGAATTTTAGTTACCCTTCTTCCTTCTTCCTTTCCCAATTCAGAAAATTTTGCTGCATTTCCTTTCAGAATTACTAAATTCCTTGATTCTAACTGTTTTAACCCGGATTTTAGTTGTGCTTTATTCATTTCCCTTTTCTCCAATATTTCCCAGGTTGACCAGAATTTGTCGAAATTGCCCGCTTTTTCACCTAAATGATAAAGACATTTTAGAATATTTTCCCTTAGGATCTTTTTCTTATTTAATCTCCTTAGCCTAACCTTGGAAAGTATGCCTTTTTTAAATCCAAAAATGATTGAGATTATAGCTATGGTAGAGAGAATTGTCACTATCCAGGGACCTGTAGGCATTTTGGGCAAAGTATAAGAGATGAAGGTGCCCATAATTCCTGAAATTACCGCAAATGCTGCAGCCAGGAAAATCATCCATTTCAAATCGTGTGTCCAAAAACGAGCGGCTGAAGCAGGTGTAATGAGTAGTGCAGCCATTAATACTACACCCACGGCCTGAATGCCAATGGCAATGGCAAAAACAGTTAATACAGATAAAAGTAATTCCAATCTTTTTACCGGAATGCCCCTTGAAATCGCAAAATTCCTGTCAAATGTGACGAGTTTGAGTGGATTGAAAAGGATGAATATTAAAATGATCAGGACTAAGGAAAATAAGCCAAAGGTGATTGCATCGGATTGCATCATAGCAGCTGCATTGCCAAACAGAAATTTATCCAGACCGGATTGCGAAGCATTTCCAGAGTTTTGTATAGTAGTTAATAGTAAAATGCCAAAACCATAAAAGACAGATAATACAAGGCCCAGTGCCGCATCAGTTTTGAGTTTAGTCCGATTGGTGATGAAATCAATTGTGATTAGCCCCAGCCATCCACTTCCAAAAGCGCCTAACATTAAAACCATAGGATTTTTAGTTTGCGCAATGATAAAGGCAAGGCAGATGCCGGGCAAAATGGCATGGGAAATTGCATCTCCCACAAGGGCTCTTTTTCTCAGAAATGTAAAACAGCCCACAATGGCTGCACTGGCACACATTAAAATGACAGCCATGAGTACCCATCTGACCACAGGATCTTTAAAGAAAAAATCAATTATCAATTCCATGGTAATTTACTTTTTCTCCCGGATGGGGTGGGAGGTTTGTTTTAATAATTCCCCAACCTGCGTCAGGATATTCAGACGGCCTCCGTAAGTTTGATTAAGCAACTCCTGATTGAATACATCTGAGATTTTCCCGGAAGCAATTAACCTGGTATTCATCATCACCAGCCAGTCGAAATATTTGGGCGCTGTTTGTAAATCATGATGCACGACCATAATCGTTTTTCCCTCGGCTTTCATTTCCTGGAGTAAGGAAATAATGGCATTTTCTGTGGCCGCATCCACTCCGGCAAAGGGTTCATCCAGTAAATAAAGTTCTGCTTCCTGAGCCAGGGCTCTGGCAATAAAAACTCTTTGCTGTTGGCCTCCGGAGAGTTGGGAGATTTGGCGTTTTGAAAAATTCTCCAATTGAACCTTTTTTATACAATCATTGGTGATTTCCCGATCTCTTTTACTTGTTCTTTTAAACAGGTTTTGTTTGGTATATCTGCCCATTAAAACAGCATCATATACGCTTGTAGGAAAGTCCCAGTCAACAGAACCTCTTTGCGGTACATAGGCTACTTTATCCCTTACTTTATCTAAATCATTCCCAAATACTTTCACATAACCACTACTTGGCTTTTCCAGTCCCATTACGGCTTTTAGCATGGTGGTTTTCCCCGATCCATTCGGCCCTACAATTCCAATCAGATTACCTTCGGGAATGGTATAATCTACATTCCATACTGCCGGTTTGTTTTCGTAAGTTACCGTCAGATTATGTAGTTCCAGTACGGGATTATCAACATGTGAAATCATAATTACTGTATTAAGAAATTCCTCTAATTTAGGTTTTATTTCAATGAAGAAACAATGGCATTGACATTGGATTTTACCATGCCAATATAGGTGCCTTCTTCAGTACCTTCTTCGCCCATGGCATCGGAAAATAAAGTTCCTCCAATTTTAACTTCATGTCCATTTTCTTTACAACCTGCTACCACCTTTTCAAGCGATTTGGAAGGAACGGAAGTCTCTACAAATACTGCTTTAATTTTCCTGGAAGAAATGAAGTTTACCAGTTCAGTTACATCTCTAAGGCCAAATTCAGAAACAGTGGATATACCCTGAAGGCCTTTTACCTGTATATCATATGCCAGTCCAAAATAACCAAATGCATCGTGTGCAGTAATCAACACTCGGCCATTTTCAGGAATTTTTTGAATCTCTGTTTTCACCCAATTATCCAGTTCAGAAAGTTTGGCTAAATACGTTTCTGTATTTTTCTGGTAAACCGATTTATGATCAGGATCAAACTCGATGAGTTTTTTAGAAATTTGGTTAACAGCTGCTTTCCAAAGACTTACATCAAACCAAATATGCGGATCATAGGCCTGAGCACCATCATCCGGAGCTTTTAATTTATCTTTGGAAATCCCCTCGCTTACCGGAAATACAGGTTTTTCCCGGGCATATTTTTCGAATACTTCTACCATTTTCCCTTCCAGATGTAATCCATTGTAAAAGACCACATCGGCTTGTCTTAATTTCGATAAATCTCCGGGAGTGGGTTTGTATAAATGCGGATCAACTCCGGGTCCCATCAAACCCTCTACCGTGGCCAAATCTCCGGTTATGTTGGCTACAGCATCTTTTATCATTCCGGTAGTGGCCACAATGTAAAGTTTTCCGTTTTCTTTTTTATTTTCTTCTTTTCCGCAACTAAATAAAATCAGCGAAAAAAGTATAGTGAAGTAAAACTGAATTTTCATAGCAGGTTTAAAAAATATTAGGTTATTCATTGAATAGTAAATAAAATCAATACCCAAATTTTTGATTTTTGTTTAATGAAACAAATATAGATTTAAAATCAAGTTTAGACAAGTCTAAATTTAATTTTAATAAAATCTAAATATGAAGGAGTGGCTTTAATTCAAGAAAGTGAGTCCTTTTTATCGTCTCCTTTTATTTTTACGGTTTCCGCTTTTCTTTTTCTTGTTTAAGGCTTTAAGATAGGGACTGTCTTTTTTCCTTTCCTTTTTTTCATGAAAAGCTCCTTTAAAGCCCGGGTTTTCCCGTCTTTTCTGGTGATCAATCTCCTTATTAATTTTTTGTCTTTCTTCCTTGGTCGTAGGCAGAATTTCCAGGTTTGCCGGCAAATCCTCTACGGGAATCTGCATTCTGATGATTTTTTGGATTTTTCCAATATGGTATTTTTCAGCAGGATTACAGAAAGTCAGGGCAGTCCCCGTATTATTGGCTCTTCCGGTTCTTCCTATTCTGTGGACATAATCTTCATAAATTACAGGCACATCAAAATTAATTACATGTGAGACACTGCTGACATCGATTCCCCTTGAGGCCACATCAGTAGCTACCAAAGTTCTCACTTCCCCATCCTTAAAACTATCAATGGCATTTATTCTGGAATTCTGACCTTTATTGGCATGTAAAACTCTTGTTTCTCCTTTGCCTTTTCTCGAAAGAAATTTGAATATATTATTTGCGTGCTCCTTCGATTTGGTAAATATGATTACCCGGGAAAATGTTTCTTCATCTGCTAGCAACTCCCCAAGAAGGTTAATTTTGGTGAGGAAATTCGGGATATAATAGAGCTTTTGTTCCACTAATTTTGCCGGAGTGGCTTGTGGCGTGACTTCAATTCTTTCGGGAAATTCCAAAAACTCTTCTGACAGGGTAACTACTTTATCGGGGAGTGTGGCGGAAAAAAGGAGGTTCTGTCTTTTTCTGGGAATGACTTCCAAAAATTTTCTAATTTGAGGCATAAATCCCATGTCCATCATCCGGTCGGCTTCATCCAAAACCATTACCTT
Source organism: Flexithrix dorotheae DSM 6795 (assembly GCF_000379765.1). Taxonomy (GTDB): domain Bacteria; phylum Bacteroidota; class Bacteroidia; order Cytophagales; family Flammeovirgaceae; genus Flexithrix; species Flexithrix dorotheae. The sequence continues at coordinate 430,564 of NZ_KB903454.1, read as the reverse complement.
CAATTGTTTGAAAACGAGTTCTCCTTTGAGGTAAATGTCCATGACCCTGCCTGGTGTTCCCACCAAAATATCAACTCCCTTCTGGATTTCTTCAATCTGGGTTTTGGGTCCAATTCCTCCATACACACAAACATGCCTAAGGTCTGTATATTTCGCCAGTTCTTTTATTTCCCGATCAATTTGAATAACAAGTTCTCTTGTTGGGGCTAAAATCAGGGCCCTAGGATCATTCCCCTGCGCATATTTTATTTTCATCAGGATAGGCAAAACAAAAGCTGCAGTTTTCCCTGTTCCTGTCTGGGCTATTCCAAATAAATCCTGACCAGCCAAAATTCTGGGAATAGCCTTTTCCTGAATAGGAGAGGGTTTGGTAAATCCCATGTCAGCAATGGCATTGAGTAATTGTTTGTTAAGCTTAAAATCTGAGAAAGTCTTTTCTTCTGTGGCCATAAATGTATGATTCGGAATTTCTGCTTTTGGAATTACAGTTTTTAAAAATGCAAAGTTAAGGAAAAAGATAGGGATTGGAAGTTGGGTTTTAGAAGCTAGATGTTAAGAGGTTAGAAACTAGATTTTAGAAATCACCTACTACCTTAAATATTCTCGCTGGTTCAGGTTTGCAACCTGGAACTTGTTAATTAGATTGGAAAGATTTAGAAGAAGTCTGTGACTTCGGTGAGTTTTTGGTAAGGTATATTTTTAACGAGATATAATAATTTGATATGAGATTTAAACCCAAAAATAAGATCAGTAGATGGACTGGCTTAATGGCATTTATAGGTTTTGGTTGGATTTTAATGGGAGTTCATTCTTTATTTTCAGAAAAAAAACATGGGTTAGATTGGTTAATAATACTTTTGGGAGCGTTACTTATTTTTAATTATTATTTTTTTAAAAGAAAAAGATAATTGAATATGTGATTTTTTTGAAATGGCTTATAATTTTATGCTGTTTTTGATTTGTAACTTCAGTAATTTCCAGTTACAAACTGTAAATTATTAATAGATTTAAGTTTTAAAACTTAAACCATATTGCGTTTGATTTTTTTTATTTTGATTATCAGTAAGTTAAATATTTTAATACTCCATCAATTTCCTAATCTTTTCCCTCAATCTATCTTTGGGCAAAAATTGATCCTCTAGTTTGGCTGCAAAAGGCACGGGAGTGTCCAGGCTTCCTTCCCGCATTACCGGAGCGTCAAGAAATTCAAAACAGTTTTCTGCTATCCAGGCGGCAATTTCCCCAGAGAAACTTCCGGTGAGGCAATCTTCATTGCAAACCAGAACCTTATTGGTTTTCATCACAGAAGCCTTAACTGCTTCCTTATCCCAAGGTATTAAGGACCTTAAATCAATAATTTCCATGGAAATCTCTGGGAATTCTTCTGCAATAGCTCTCGCCCAGTGTACTCCCATTCCATAGGTAATTATAGATAAATCAGTTCCCTGAGTTACTACATGGGCTTTTCCAATTGGTATTGTATAAAAATCATCAGAAACTTCTTCCGAAATAGAGCGGTACAATGCTTTGTGTTCAAAATATAATACAGGGTTTGGGTCTTCAAAAGCACTAGCCAAAAGTCCTTTGGCATCGGTTGGTGTTGAGGGATAAACCACTTTTAAACCCGGAGTGTGTGTAAACCAGGCTTCATTGGATTGGGAATGGAAAGGGCCTGCTTTTACTCCGGCTCCTGTGGGCATTCTCACCACCACATCGGCATTTTGCCCCCAGCGGTAATGTGATTTTGCAAGGTTGTTAATGATCTGATTGAATCCACAGGTAACGAAATCTGCAAATTGCATTTCTACCATGGTTTTATAACCTTTTATAGAGAGCCCTAAAGCTGCCCCCAAAATGGCTGATTCGCAAAGTGGTGTATTCCGAACCCTGTCTTTACCAAACTTTTCTAAAAATCCTTCTGTAATTTTGAATACTCCGCCATATTCAGCAATATCCTGACCCATCAATACCAGGTTTGGGAATTTTTCCATTGCCTGATAAAGTCCCTTGGATATAGCATCTACCAATCTGATATTTTTCTTTGCAGCTGGTAAAGGCTTTTCAATGGTTTGTGGGGACGGTGCAAAAAGGTCGGCCAGTTCACTTTCTTCACTGGCTTCAGCTAAAGGTTCTTCGAATGCAAGGGAAAGGCCTTCTTCTATTTCTTTTTTAATGCCTGATTTTATTTCTGAAATTTCCCCATCGGAGATGATCTTATTTTCTAAAAGAAAAGTCTCATAATTCTGCACAGGATCTTTGGCCTGCCATTCTTCCATCAATTCCTCCGGAACATATTTAGTCCCTGAAGCTTCTTCATGACCTCTCATCCGGAAAGTTAAAGCCTCTACCAAAATTGGTTTGGAACCTGAAATGGCTTTTTCCTTCGCTCTCTGTATGGTATAAATCATCTCCAGAAGATTATTGCCATCTACCTGAAGGGCTTCCATGCCATAACCAATGGCTTTATCCGAAATACTAGCGCACCGGAATTGCTCATTATTTGGTGTGGAAAGTCCATAACCATTATTTTCTACCAGAAAGATTACCGGTAAATCCCACACCGCTGCCACATTAAGAGCTTCATGAAATTCCCCCTGGGAAGTGGCTCCATCTCCCGAAAAGGCAATTGTTACTTTTTGATTATTCTCCAATTTGTTGGCCAGTGCGATCCCATTGGCTACCGAAAGTTGGGGACCCAGGTGGCTGATCATTCCTACAATATGATGTGCATTTGAACCAAAGTGAAACGAACGGTCACGACCTTTGGTAAACCCTGATTTTTTCCCCTGAAACTGAGCGAAAAGGCTGGTTAAGGGAATATTTCTGGAAGTGAATACTCCCAGGTTACGGTGCATAGGCAGGATATACTCCTCAGGGTCTAATGCCAGTCCAACACCCACGGCAATGGCTTCTTGTCCTATTCCGGAAAACCATTTGGTGATTTTCCCCTGTCTGAGCAGGATCAGCATTTTTTCTTCTATAAGGCGGGGCTTGATCAGGGCTTTATAGATCATTTTTAATGATTCATCAGAATGCGATTCACCGGAATGCGATTCCCCGGAATATTTTTTTCTGTCAAACCGGATGGCATTATATTGATTGATTTCAGGCATGTGATTATTGGTATATTGGTGGTGTGTGTTAATTAATTAGTTAGTCAGGCAATTTTGGAAAAAAGTCGGAAAACAAAAAATCCCGAAGCTTTACTTTCGGGATTTTTTTAAATATTTTTTGTAAAAAGAGCTGTTTCAATTGCCTCAATAAGCCCATGTTAAATAGGTAGCTCCCCAGGTGAAACCACCTCCAAAGGCAGCCATCACCAGATTGTCTCCTTTTTTAAAGTCTTTTTCCCATTCCCACAAACACAAAGGAATGGTTGCTCCAGTGGTATTGCCATATCGCTCGATATTCATGGTCACTTTGTCCATCCCAATTCCCATTCTATTGGCGGTTGCCTCTATAATTCTTTTGTTGGCCTGATGTGGAACCAGATACGCAATATCATCACCTTTCAGGTTGTTTCTTTCCATTATCTCGGCAGCAGCATCAGCCATTCTGGTTACAGCAAATCTGAAAACGGCTTTTCCTTCCTGATAGAAAAAATGATCTTTTTTCATTAATTTTTCAGGTGTTACGGGTTCAATGGAGCCATGCCCTTTTACTCTGAGCAAATCCTTTCCTTCTCCGTCAGATTTTAGAATGGCATCCTGTAAACCATATCCTTCGGTGTTGGGCTCAAGTAGGACTGCACCAGCACCATCACCAAACAAAATACAGGTAGCCCTGTCTGTATAATCCATTACGGAGGACATTTTATCGGCCCCAATTACGATCACTTTTTTACTTCCGCCAGACCGGATAAAATTGGCTCCTACTTCAATGGCATATAAAAATCCTGAGCAGGCCGCAGCCATATCAAAACTGTATGCATTTTTAATTCCAATTTTATCGCAAACCAGATTTGCGGTGGATGGAAATAGCATATCGGGCGTAGAAGTAGCCACAATAACCCCATCAATTTCGTCAGGTTTAACTCCCGTCTTTTCCAGTAAACCTTTCACTGCCTCTGCAGCCATTACAGAAGTACCCTGTCCTTCTCCTTTCAGAATTCTTCTCTCCTTAATTCCAGTCCTAGTGGAAATCCATTCATCGGTTGTGTCAACCATGGTTTCCAATTCCTTGTTATCCAGAATATAGGGAGGAACCCAGCCGTGAACCCCGGTAATTGCAGCTGTTACTTTATTCATAAAAAAATATTTTTGTCAAATGTTTTTATTTGCCAGGCCCTCTTAACAATTCATTCCAGTGCTTTGACTAAATATCAACAAAGAATAAAAATAAAAATGTGTCTTAAAAAATGCTTTGTTCTAAAAATTTTCCTCAAAATTGCTTTCAGATTTACAATTTTCCAAAATTAAATAGAATTATGCCTGCTGATGCTTTATTTTGAGCGACTGAAAAAGTTTTATAGCAAACTCCAACTGTTTGAAGTAGGAAAAACCATTGTAAATCATTCAATTTTATGTGACAATTAATTTACAGGACTCTCTACTTAACCTTTGACAGCTATAAATGATTTATATGCAAAATTAGGCATATAAAACTTTAATAATTGTGTAATTAAATTTAAAAATACCCATTCACCTCAACTGATTTAAAATAAGCCAAAATTGCTTGTAACAAATTGGTAGAGCGACTTAATTTATTCGTAAATGTTAATTTTAATATCACCTGCAAAAACGCTGGATTTTACCGCAAATAATTTGACTGATACCAGTTCTCAACCTGTGTTTCAGGAAGAATCGGAAATATTAATTAAAAAACTCAGAACTTTTTCCCGAAAAAAAATAGGGGAATTAATGAACATCAGTCCACAGTTGGCTGAGTTGAATTACGACCGCTACCAAAACTGGTCTCCTGAATTTAAAGTTCCCGCTGCCAAGCAGGCAGTTTTAGCCTTTAAAGGAGATGTTTACCTGGGGCTTCAGGCGGAAACATTTGTACAGGAAGATTTTGATTTTGCCCAAAAACATCTCCGCATATTGTCTGGCTTGCATGGCTTACTAAAACCGCTGGATTTGATCAGGCCTTACAGGTTGGAAATGGGTACTCAATTGCCTGTAAGAAGGAAGAAAAACCTATATCAGTTTTGGGGGGATAAAATTACAGATACTTTAAATTTCTTTCTGGAAAATGAAGAGGAACCAGTGGTGATTAATCTGGCTTCAAACGAATATTTTAAATCGGTAAACCTCAAAAAGCTTAAAGCCACAGTAATTACTCCAGTCTTTAAAGATTTTAAAAATGGAGATTATAAAGTGCTGAGCTTTTTTGCCAAAAAAGCAAGAGGATTTATGTCTGCATATGCGATTAAAAACAAACTTACCAATCCCGAAAATTTAAAATTATTCCAGGAAGAAGGTTATAGTTATAATGACTTGATGAGTAATGGAAATGAGTGGGTTTTTACCAGAGGTTAAAACTAATACTTGTTAATATTTTTGTGGTTTTTAGCAAAAAAGTCCTGTGAAATATTTGAATTGTACAAATATTAAAGATTTCTCAAAAGTTATTCACATAGTTACCAACATTTGTGGATAACTTTTTCTTGCTTTTTTCAATCAATTTTATATTGGGAAATTAATTCGAAAGTATCCAGGTTAAGGCATAATAATTTTCCATAATCGGGATAAACTGTTGACCTGAAGTCACTTCCAAAAACACAGCCATTGTCGAGTGGAATTAATGGCTTTTTATTTTGTATGGCCTCTTCAATTTCAGAGAAAGCAGTTGGGGTATGGCCATAAATTATTTGTTTTCCTTTGGCTAAATTTTCATCGTAAAAATAATTTCGAATCCATACCATCTGATAGATATTTTCAAAAGGAGATGCAGAAGAAAAGTCAAACCCTGCATGAACGAGAAAGCAATTTTCTAATTCAAAAAAATAAGGCAGACTCTTCATGAACTTTAGGTACCTGGATTTTACCCTTCCCATAGAATTGAGCAGGTCAGTGGCATAGTTTTCTTCGGCATATTGACCTAAAAATTTAGGCGCATTTTTTCCCTCAAAATCAATATAAATTTCTTCATGATTTCCCCTTAATGGAAATACCTGATATCCATCCTCCATTAATTTTAGGATGTAATCAATAACTCTGGAACTTCCCGGCCCGCGGTCTACATAGTCCCCTAAAAGAAACAACTGATCTTCAGGTGTAAGTCCAATTTTTGAAATTAAAGCCTTGAAGGTATGAAAGCATCCATGAATGTCCGAGGTTACCAATCTCCTTTTTTTTGATAAAGGTATTGAATGTGTGATATTAAAATCATTTTCGTTCATAAATAACTTTGCATTTAGAATTTATCTGGGTTTTGGGGGAAAAGGGAAAATCAACCATTGAGTTGAGCTTTAAAATGAAAAAAATCTCCTATTTTTAACCTTAATTACCCATTTAAGTTCAAAAAATCATGATTATTACGAGTTGTGGTGAATGTAAATAAAAATGCTCAATTTCTTTTCAGAGTCTTCTCTTGGGAGAACCCCTGAAAAAGGATAAAGTTCAACATTAAACAAAGGGACGCGAAAAGGCAGACCCTGCTGAGCATTACTTTAACTATATCATAGGATCACCGCAAATTGTTACTATCAGAGAAAATTAATAGCTAGCCAAAAAAACTAACGCGATTAGTTGCTATAATTCATTGACCAAAATCAACCACCTTGAGTATACCATTAAAATTAGTTGCTGCATTTTTTTTGCTTATTTATTCTCCCTTATCCAAGGCAAGTGTAGGAAGCATCACCTTTGACTTTGAGGAATCCGATAAATCAGCAGAGGAAAGAACCATCACCCAACCTTATGAATTTGCTCATCCTTATCTCGCAATGGGAGATTCTTTGAATAAAATCAAAGATTATGAAGGTAGCATTAAGGCATATAGAAAGGCAGAAAAACTGTTCAGAAAAGAAAAAAACTGGGAAGGAGAAATCAATGCTATATTTGAAATAGGTATTTGCTATTTTGAAGACAGGAAATTTGAAGAGGCGATTGAAATTTTTGAAGAGGGGGAAAGCATTTGTAAGGAAAAATTGCCTAATCATTCTGGACTTTTATCTGCTTTAATTTTTTTTAAGGGAAGTTGCTATCGCTATATGAAAGAGGGTGATCTTGCCCTGGAAGAATTACAGAAATGTTTAGCAATAAGACTAGATGCCTATGGCAAATGGAATTCAGCCACGGCAAGAACCTATATAGAAATAGGAAATGTCTATCAATTTGTGTTGGGTAATTTTTATAAGGCAGAGCAAAATCACAAAACCGCATTGGATATTTTAGAAACCAAAGGCCTGGAACCCAAAGCAAGTTTGAAATTCAGACTTTTTTTTAATTTAAGTAATTCTACAAAAGGAAAACATGATAATCACAAAGCCTTGATTTATGCTCAGAAAGCATTAAACCTTTTAGAATCGGGAGAATATAATAATGAAGCGTACAAAAAATATTGTTATCATCTTATCGCCCAGTGTTATAGTAATTTAAATGATTTTGATAACTCAAAGTTGTTTTTTGAGAAAGCTATAACTACCCATCAAGTCCAAGACATTAAAAATGACTTTTTGTTAGCAACATATTTTAATGGATTAGGGCAATTATTTAAAAAGAGTAAAAAGCACAAAATTGGATTGAAATATTTTCATAAAGCCCGATACATATTGGAAAAGATCAACAAAAAAGAGCTTTATGTAAAAAAAGAATTGGGAAATATATATCAAAACTTGGGAAATACTTTTCTTTATGGAAGCGATAAGAATGACCCAATAGAAAGAGTGCTAAAAAAAGATTCTAGTCTATTTTATATTAAGAAGACCATAAGGTTGAGGGAGGATTATTTCTCTAATGAAAATAACTTTGGAAGTTCTTCTTATTTTTTACTTGGAGATTATTTTTATAATTGGGATGTGCTGGACAGTGCTTTCCATTATACCAATTATGCATTAAGTTTTTTTATTAAGGATAAAGAAAAACAGGAAAATGAAAACTTATATATTGAAGACTTAGATATTAGCGTACTAAGTTTGACTGTTTTAAGAAATTTATTAAGAACTTCTTTTTGGATTTATAAGGAAGACCCACACAATAGTCTTGATTACCTACACAATTCCTACAGGCTTGTTAAAATTGCTGATCAAATGTTGACTGAGCTCAGTGGGAATCTTCAGCGAGAAGATGATCAGTTGGCTTTAAATGAGGAAAATAAACAAGTCTATGAATATGGTTTAGCTGGATTGTGGGAGTTGCAAAAGTTATATCCAAAAGAACACAAATACAAGAAAGAATTTGTGGAAATGATGGCAAAAAGCAAAGCCAAACTGTTGTCAAAAGCTTTTGCCAAGGCGGAAAGTATAAATCAATTAGGTTTACCCACTGACTTGACAGAAAAGGAAAAAAATTTAGAATATGAAATTTCGTATTACCATGATTTGCTTAAAAAAATAACTGAGAAATCAAAAAAGGCTGCAATTTATGATTCTTTGTTCCAATTGGACAAAGCAAAAGAGAGTTTGCTATCTCAATTTCAAAAGCATTACCCTCATTATTATCAGGTTAAATATCAGGATAGAAAGGTATCCATTGAAGAATTGCAAATGTTTGCAGTTCAAAATAATGCTTTAATCATTGAATACTTTTGGGGAAGAGATTATAACTATGGGATGGGTATCTCTGCCTCAGGAGTGGAAATATTTAAAATTGACAGTAAAGTTGAATTTAATGTTTTAGTTTATTTGTCCTCGCTTGCAAATGGCTTAAATGGCACCAATGCCCAAAAGACCTATGAAACTTTTACTTCAAATTCGAGTGCCTTGTATGAATCGCTTGTGGCTCCTGCCTTTGGAAAAGATAAGATTGATAAATTGATCATCATTCCTGATGGAGTTTTGGCCTATATTCCATTTGAGTCCCTTATTTCCAAAAAACCTCAATCCAGGATTTTGGATTATAAAAACCTCAAATATCTTATCAATGAATATACCACAAGTTATGTCTATTCAAGTGATTTTTTATTGAAAAGCACAACTAAACCTGGTGGTGCTCCAGAAGTTTTGGCCTTTAGTTTTACTGACCCCAAAGAACTAACAGGAAACACAGAGCCTGCTGCATACAGGAGAAATCTGGGAATGCTTTTAGGAGCCCCAATGGAGATCATGGCTATATCCAAAATGTTTGAAGGCAACTATTTTATGGGGGAAAATGCCACAGAAAAGAATTTTAAGCAAAAGGCAAAGGAGTTTGATATCATTCATCTGGCTATTCATGGCTTTGCTGAAAGAGGTAATAATGGAGAGGCTTATTTGGTTTTTAGGGATAGTCTGGATGGAGAAGAAGATGGGGTTTTATATGATTATGAACTGTATAATTTGAATCTAAATGCCAGTTTAACCTTTTTAAGTGCCTGTGAATCAGGGGTAGGGAAAGTTCAAAAGGGAGAGGGAGTATTAAGTATGGGGAGAGGTTTTGCTTATGCGGGCTGTCCTTCTATCATCATGAGTTTGTGGCAGGTACATGATAAATTTGCCCTTGAAATTGTTGATGAATTTTATAAAAATATAAATGAACAAAAACTTGTAAATGAATCTCTTAGGAATGCCAAATTAAGATATTTGGAAAAGGCAGATGAAAGGACTGCTCATCCGGCTTACTGGGCACCTTTGGTTTTTGTGGGAAAACAAGATTTAAAATATGGGAATAATTTCAAAAATATTTATTTTTCGATAGGGATTTTAGGGATGGCCATTATAGTCGGATTTCTTTTCCAGAAAAAAAGTAAAAGCAAAAAAAAGCAGCCCTAAGGCTGCCGGAATTATAATTTTTAGGTTTTTAATCGTCACCATTAGGTGGTAATTCAACATCTCCCCCTCCCCCTGTTGGGGTATCATCCCCGTCAGGTATTCTGTTGATTAGGTTTAAGCTTAATTTTTCGTTAGCGTTTTTTAAGTAATTCATAAATTGGAAGTTTTTGGTATTAAATAGGTTTTGGGTTCTTTAACCCAAGTTGTTAAAAATTATTATTGTTATTAGGTAGATGCTGATTTTGAAAGGGTTATAGATGTAACTAAAAGCAAGTCATTTCTACAACTTAATGAAAAAATGTTACAAATAAAATCTTGTTATCATTTACGCATCCAGTGACTTCAGGTTAGATTTTAAATCCTTTATTAAAATTCATTAACTATAAATGTTGTTTCAAATAAAAAAAAAGCACTTTAGCAATTGAAATTCATTATTATCATTTTTTCCTCAATAAGAACAGGCCAATAAATGTTAATGCTCCATTGACAATCAGAATTTCAAAACCAAATATGTACCCGCCAAACCATACTTCAGAGTTGGCATTCAGGATATAAGAGATAATGGGAGTAGCCAGGCAAAGTGGAAGCACAAATTTATCCTTTACTTTATATTTTGTAAATAGTCCAAAAGAAAATAAGCCTAGTAAGGGTCCATAGGTGTAGCCAGCTGCCCGGAAAACTGAGTTAATTACACTGTCATCGTTGATTTTATTAAAAATAAAAATCGCTAAAAACAGAATTACCGAAAACCCTATGTGAACAATCATTCTTGTTTGTTTCCTTTTTTCTTCTGGCAGTTTATCAAAATTTAGAAAATCCACACAAAAGGCAGTAGTCAGTGAGGTAAGGGAGGAGTCGGCACTGGAATAAGCCGCAGCTGTAATGCCCAATAAAAATATTACTCCTGCCAGAAGATTGAAATGATTGATGGCCAGGTTAGGGAAAAGTTTGTCTGTGCTAAGGAGTTTTCCTGTTTCTTCATTGATGGCCAAAACAATTCCCTGATCTTCGGCAAAAACGTAAAGCAAAACTCCCAGACTAAGGAATAGCAAATTTACAAAAACCAGTGTGATGCTAAACCAAAGCATATTTTTCTGGGCTTCCCCAATATTCTTGCAAGTGAGGTTTTTTTGCATCATGTTCTGGTCCAGGCCGGTCATCACAATAGCGATAAATGCACCTGAAAAAAATTGTTTGAAGAAGTTATTGCCCGGTTTCCAGTCCCAAATGAAGATTTTGGAGTAATCAGAATTTCCAACCTTATCCATCACCTGGTTGAAGGACAGGTCAAGTTGTTGGGCGATGATGTAAATACTGATGCAAACTGAAAGCAACATAAAAAAGGTCTGGAGAGAATCTGTCCAGACAATTGTTTTTATACCGCCTTTAAAGGTGTACAACCAAATCAGAATAATGGTAATTAAAACAGAAACTTCAAAAGGAACACCGAAGCTATCGAAAAAAGCGATTTGCAATACTCCGGCAACCAGAAAAAGCCGGAAAGAGGCACCTATTGTTTGGGAAAGTAAAAAGAAAAATGAACCAGTTTTGTAAGACCAAATTCCAAACCTGTCCTGTAGGTAGGTATAAATGGATACCAGATTCAGCCTGTAATACAAAGGCATAAGTACCGTCCCAATTACCAGATAGCCTAATAAATAGCCAAGCACAATTTGGAAATAAGTCCAGTCTGAATTACCAACTTCTCCTGGTACTGAGATGAAAGTAACTCCGGAAAGTGAAGCTCCTATCATTCCGAAGGCTACTAAATACCAGGGCGATTGTCTATTTCCCGTAAAAAAAGTGTCTGTATCAGCTTTTCGTGAGGTAAAATACGAAATACAAATTAAAAGAATAAAATAGCCAAAAATGACGCTAAATACCAGTGCTGGGCTCATTTGCTCGTTTGTTGTTATTGGTGATAAAGCCCGGTTTGCTTGATGCAAAGTCAGGCCGGTATCATAAAGATATTTTTCACAAAGGGGCGAAATTAATGGTTAAAGACCAAATGTCCGATCAATCTTCATTTAATTGCTAAAAAAAAGGCCTGTTAATTCAACAGACCTTTTTTCTGGCAAATGGAGTGACGTTAGTTTCCTCCTAAATTTTTGGGTAATCTTTTTCTTTTTTGAGTTGGCTTTCCGGAATATTCCAGCATAGAAGGATCACAAATACAATCCAGCACATATCCTTCCCTTCCTTTATAAACCAATTTAAATTCTGTTCTTCTGTTATAGTCATTTCGGCAACCATCAGGCCCATAGTGCTCATCCACCGGATATTCATAGGTGTAGGCACATTGCTTTATTCTGTTTTCAGCAATTTGGAAATTAGCGAGTGTATCCAAAATATAGGTTACAGCTGCCTGGTTTCTTCTGCCCGAAAGCGCTTTATTGTCATAATTGCCATCCAAAGGACACCTGTCAGTATGAGAACTTAACTTCAGGTCCAGGTGTGGGTATTTGTATAATACTTCTGCTACTTTGGTAAATTCCTTTTCTGGAATCACTTTCGCTCCATCTTTTTTATTGAACTCGTTTGTAGCGAAATTGTATCGAATATTTCGGATTAAAGTGATATTCTTTACAATTATCCCATTGAATTCCAACAGGCTTTTTAAGTTGGCCTGCACCACAGAGTCTTCCAGGTTTTTAATTTCAAAAGGATCAGATTGATCAAAAATCTGAACATTTGAACCGCTAAGTTCGGTGTTCCCTAAATAGTTGATTCCATTAGTGAAGAACAATTCATATAGTTTATCCTGTTGCAGAATATTTTGCTCGTTTAATTCATTTACATCTTTATCGAAATTGAAAAATACCTGTTGTTCTCCTTTTACATTAGCCAGAATAATTAATTCCACATTCGGGCTTCTATCCAGGTAAATATCAATTCTGATTACTCCATTTTCGGGAATTGAATCAAGATCAGAAGAGAAGCCTTTTCTCCCGGGTCTGTAACCCGGAGCACCGGCAAATGCATTAAATTTTTGGTTGAGGGCAAATTTGTCGTAGGAAGCTTTTCCCTCCTGATCTACTTTCAAAGGCACTCCAATGGGCATAGCTCCATCTTGGAACAGGCTAACTTTGGCTGTTGGAATAGGTAGTTTACTGTCTTCATCAAACACGTAAACTTCAATTTTCATTATCCTGAATTTATAGATGTCATCATCAATTTTTGTGGAATCACCTCTGTCTGATGAAAAATATCCGCATGAACCATTTTCATTGAGGATTAATGCAAAATCATCCCTTGGAGAGTTGATGGAATTTATGGAGTCTGTTTCATCTCCCATATTTACAGGTTCTGCAAATACATTATTATTGCTGATAACCGATTTGTAGATATCCAAACCTCCAAACCCTCCTGGCACATTACTGGAATAATATAAAGTGGCTACACTGTCTTTATCCAAGTGGTAAAATGGAAATACTTCATTGCCACTGGTATTAATGTTTTTTCCCAAATTTACCGGTGCCTCCCATTCTTTACTTTCAGGATTGTAATCACTATAGTATATATCTGAATTACCAAAGCTGGAAGGAATTGGTGCATCTGAAGAAAAATAAAGTCTGGTACCGTTATGAGATAGGGTAGGATGACCAATAGAGTACTTCTCATCGTTAAAAATATGGGCCTCTGGACCGGTAAATTTTATTTGATTGATGTTCCAGGCCACCGTGTCGCTTTCCCGTTCTGCCACAAAAAGTTTAAGCGTATTGATTTTTACTTTCTCAAAACCTTTTGTCTCTTTAAAGTTTTGTTGATTACTGAAAGTATTCCCGGTAAAAACCAGTTTATTCCAGGAACCGGGGAAAAAGGCCATACTTCCTTCATTATAATTTAGATCCCTGCTAACATTAATAAATCTGGATGGGAGGGTTTTAATGGTATCTTTCAGGTTCGAGAGGATATTTTCATTATTTTCAGGCAGGTGAAATCCTAATAAATCCTTTCTGTTGAGTTCAGAAACATATAAATCCAGGGTTGACCTTTCCTCTCCATTCAGTGTTTTAGTTTTTGTCCCGTCATTATTTCTGTCGGAAACAAAGATCAGGTGGTTATCCTTATAGATAACAGGTCCGAATTCAGAATCATCAGAGTTGATGGATTGTGTATTCAGTTTGTTTAATAAAAAGGTCTTGTTCTGTAAAAAGGCGCTCTTAGGTGCATTAGGATCTTCCTCCACCACTATGGTAAATTTGTCAAGCAGGCTCCTTGCTCCATAATACTTTCCACTTAGGTTCAATAATACCTGGGCATACCGAAAAACATCAATATCTTCCACTTTATTATTATCAGTGAGGTACATGCCATATTTGGATTCCAGGTTTTGTTCGCATCCATCAAAATTGGCATTAATGGTAATGACTGAATCCAGTTTTCGAATATCCTTTTCACTCAGGAATTTACTATACCATTCCAGGGCTTTTGCCATATCCCTGTTTCCCCAGTAGGATCGCGCTATTTGAATATCGTAAGGGTCCTTTATCTTTAGATTATCCCGGAGGGTTCTGTATAATCTTGCGGCTGATTCGTAGTCTTTGGCCTGACAATACATACTATCAGCGACTTCATTCAGATTTCTATGCTTTCCGTAAATCCGGGCATAATATTTTTTTGCAGTGGAGAAATTGTTAAGCTCTACAAAACATTCTGCCAGTTTTTGTGTCACCAAATGGGTGTGAGCAGTCAAGCCTGCTTTTTTCTCCATTTTAAGGATTTTTTTATACAGCCTGGCTGCTTTTTGGTAGTCTCTGTTGCGATAGAGGTAACCATCGGCAAAAGAAATATAGCCTTCAATATATTCTCCAGCTGGAACGGGATTGAATTTCTTTCTGGTTTTTAAAAACTTTTGATAATAAATTAGAGCAGGTTCATAATTTTCCTGCTTCGATAATTCATGGGAATAAGCCAGATAACCTTCAGCCAGTTTATTTGCCGTATTTTCGTCCTTCTTATTCTTACTATAAGCTTTTTCGTAATTTTTAAGTGCTACTTTAAATTCTCCCATTTTTAAAGCACTATCTGCCAAAGCAATTGCTCCGTTTGAATCCTGTGCAATGGTAAAGTGAGAAAATCCGAAGTTTATGCTGATTAATAAAATTAAGAATTGGAGTTTATTCATTCCTATTATTTTTGAGTTTTGTTAGTCAGGCTGGAGGAGAAAATATTTTCTCTGTGAGCCAGTCTTTAAAGTTTGCCTAATTTTTCTGGTCCTTCTTTTTCGGGAATAAAGTCTGGTTCAATTCTGGAACCATCAATACTGTAAATAATACTTTTGTCACAATCACAATCTTCCCCAAAGTTAGCACGATTTGGATAAATAAATTTAAATTCTGTTCTTCTGTTGTACATGTTTTTGCAGGGCGTCCCTCTTTTTTGATTCACCTTCCTGTCTCTGGGCCTTAGTTTAAAACCTTCTGGCTCCGTAGGATAGATATTGTGAACAGGAAACTCTTGACCAAAAGCACAGGTAATAATTCTTTCATTTTTAATTTCCTGTTTTAAAAGAAAATCCTTGGCGGCCTGGTTTCTCCTTTCTGATAACCGGTAGTTGTTATTTTTATCTTCAGTGAAATTGGAATAAGGACATTTATCGGTGTGAGAACTGATTTTTACCGTGAGGTGTGCATAATCCTCCATTAAGTCAGTTACTTTTTGTAATTCCACTTGCGGGTCTACTTTTCCATCTTTACTAATAAATGTATTTCTCCCAGTGATATACCGAATATTTTTGATAATGGTTTGTTTCTCAATAATAATCCCATGGTGGTTAAGACTGTCATTGAAGGCCTTGATTTTTTGCTCCTGGTCGAAATCCTTTATTTCGAAAAAACTGCCAATAGGAATAGCGGTAGAGTAGGGTGTTTCACTTTCGGTATTGATCAGTCTGTTACTGCCGTTTTCATCAATGAGTTCATAAAGGACATGGGGTTCCAGATGCACCTTTAAGCCATTTTGGGTAGTACCATCAAATGATTTGGTCAATTCAATAAATACTTGTTGTTCGCTTTCAATATTGGCCAGAACAATAACCTTGGCCGGTACTTTTTCCAGCCAGATTGTATCCCGGATTATGCCATTTAGAGGAATTGAATCTTCTGCAGTATAAACCCCTAATCTACCGGGCCTGTAGCCAAAGGCAGTGGCATGAAAATCGATGTAATCATTTAAAGGAAATTGCTTTACATTCAGAAAACCCTCCTGATCAGTAGAATCCGTGTTGTGGAAAGGAACATTGGTTCCGGAAAAGCTTAAGTTAGCTTTACTAATTGGCTGATCTTTATCCTTGTCCATTACTACAATTTCCATTTTGTAGATTCTGAATTTATAAATATCATCCTGATCATTTTTTCTGTCTGAAGAGAAATAACCACCACTCCCCATTTCATTCATTACTAAGGCGAAGTCATCCCCAACAGAATTAAGAGAATTGATTTGACTGTCCGGGTTTTTGAGGTTTTTCAGTTCGCCAATTGGCATTCCGTTGTCATCCAATTGTATTTCATAAATATCCAAACCGCCCATTCCTCCCTGTCGGTTGGAGGAAAAGTACAGGGTCAGGTTTTCGTTGTTATCTTTATGTACAAAAGGAAAAACCTCATTTCCTATGGTGTTTACCACAGCCGGCAGGTGTTTAATGTCACCAAACTTTCCTGATTCTTCATCAAAATGTGAAAAGTAGATATCTGAATTATTGTGGTTGACATCCGAGGAGAAATACATCAGGGTTTTTCCATTTGCCTGAACCAGAGTAGGGTGACCCACATTAACTTTCTCATCATTAAGTAAATAAGCCATTTCTCCCGAAAATGCTACCTGATTGACAATTTCCCATGAAGTGGTATCATCAGGCCTTTCCGCAATAAATAGTTTTAAAGGATTGAGTTTGGCTTTACTAAGTTTGTCTCTTTTGTTTAAATGTTTTTTATCTGCGTAATAGTTTCCTGTAAATATGGCTTTATTCCAGTTGTTGGGAAAAAAGGCAATAGCTCCCTCATTATAAGAAACATTTCGTTCTGTTTGAAAAAATTTTGGCAGGGTTTCTATTCCATCAGTGGAGTTGGATAATGAAGCTGTATCCAGGTCATTTTTTTCTGTTTGAGGGGCTATGGATAGGATTCCTTTTTTATCCTTATCCATCAATGAGTACATAAGAATATCGTATGGTCTTCTGTCCTCATCGGCCAGGTTATAAGTAACCGGGTTAGCCGTATTTCTATCAGAGGCAAATAAAAGTGTATCGTTTTTGTAAATTGTCGGGCCAAATTCTGATCCACTTAAATTAATGGATTCGGTTCCAACCGGGTTCACCACAATTACATTGTCAAAAAGATCAATTTCCGGGGCATTGGGATCAAGCTGATCATCCCAAATAACTTTTTTCAGGAGTGCTTTTGCCTCCAGGTATTTTCCTGTTTGGTTCAGGTTTAACTCAGCATACCGAATAATGTCCAGATTTTTCTTTTCCTCTTCTAAAGAAAAAGTAGCATTTGGATTGGCCCTCCACGACTGGCAATAATCCTGCTCTACAAAAATCTGGGTTTTCTTTTGAATGTTCTCAACATCTTTATCGGAAATGATTTTATCATACCAAAAAAGGGAGGCTCCTTTAAATAATGCTCCGCTTTCCCAATAAGACCTGGCAATCAGCAAGTTGAAAAGTTGGTCTTGTGTGGAATCTTTTTCATACTTATACAAAAACCTGTACATTCTTGCTGCATCCAGTTTGTCCATATTGATGAAACTGGAACTATTTTCCTCCTTTCCACTTCCCTGGCAAAGTAGGGTGTTTGCGCTTTTATAAATGCTATCGCGGTCAGGGTAAATCCTGTTTAAATATTTTTTTGCTTTTGAATAATTCCCAAGATCAACAAAATATAATCCCATTTCCCTCAGCAGGGTAATTGTATCTTCTTTATTTCCACTTTCTTTTACCAAAGGCATCATTTCCTTTTCGTAAATCCGTAGTGATTTGGGGTAGTTTTTTACAGATAAAAACCCATTGGTGAGGTTGTAATAATCCTGCTTAACTTTTTCGTAAGTCAGTGCATTATGTTGCTTAAGGGTTTTTACATACTTTTTGAAATAAAGCTGGGCATTGGAAAAATCCCTGTTTCCTAAGTATTGAGCAAAACTCTGATAATAAGAATTCCCCAGTTTTTCTAAAACCAGGGAATCATTTTTTACTTTCTTTAAATGTTTCTTATAATATTTTGCGGCAAGTTTAAAAGAATCTACTTCATAATTTTGATCTGCTAATTTCAGAAATTTAGTTTTTTCCTGAGCCTGTAATTTTGGGAAAATGAAAACCAGCAGTACAAAAGTTAAAAAAGTAAAATTCTTAGTCATGGTTATTAGAAGTAACGTGGAGTTAAAATTACATTCTTATTGATTCCAAACCTATAATTTAACACGATTTCATGTGTTCCATACTGTTCTTTCATTAAGTCAGTGGTGGCAAAATCATAAGCATAGCCAATTCGAATCATTGGATTTTTCAATTGTATTTCGGCTATAATACTTACCGCATCTAATGATCTGTAGGATGCTCCCAGCCACAGGGTTTCATTAAACAAAAAGCTGGCATTCAAATCCATTTGGATTGGGGCTCCCTCCACATATTTTACCAAAACATTTGGCCTGAATTTTAAAGTTTCAGAAAAAGTAAATACATAGCCACTATATGCAAAATAATGTTTTTGTAATTTAATATAAGATTCTGCATCACTTTCTCCAAATTGTTGGTCCATTAAATTAGGAGCAGACAATCCAAGGAAGAATTTGTCAGTGTAATAATAAACTCCTGCTCCAAATTCTGGTCGTGCTGTAGGATCGATTTGCTGATTTAAAGGATCATTAGGATCTTTTGCCAACAAAGTTCCAGCTTTGTAGGTGGATAATCCGGCTTGCAAACCAAATGATAGTTTACCCAAACCAACCGGGATTTTATAAGCGAGGGCTCCCATCAACATATTTCGGTCAGTCACCCCAATATGATCATTCACAAAAGAAAGCCCAACAGCAAGGTTGTGTTGAATTGGAGCATGACCAGAAAATGTAGAGGTAAATGGCTTTCCACTTCCGGTATTAGTCCACTGGATTCTGGATAAGGCAGATAAACTAATGGATTCATGACTGCCTGCATATGCAGGATTTATGGCCATTCCATTAAACATATATTGTGTGTAAATTGGGTCTTGTTGGCCATAGCTGGTAGCACTAAACAATACCATAACAATCACAAAGATCTTTTGAATGATTTGATAGTTCATTTTATCTTCTTTTTGTAAGTTATAATAGTTTCAGTAAACAAAAGGCTGGCTTATTATTGGATTTTCCAGTCTTCTGTTTTTTGTTAGGTACTAAATCCTCTTTTGGGTGAAGTACCATTTTGTTGGTAAAGGATTTTGGACTAATAAGTCCATGATCCATGCTGGTTTTTACCAGCTATTTTTGGTTCACAAAACTGATTTTCAATCTGAAAACCAGTTTTGTGAATGAAGTTTATTTAATCTGTTGTTGTTCCTCTTATTTCCACATACCCACTGATTGTATCACTTCCATCCCCTAGATCGATGATGTAGAAATAGGTACCATCCGGAACTTTATCCTTCACACTAATTCCGGTATTTTTATTAACCTGACCATACCAAGAATTGACCACATCATTTTTATAGCCATTTTTCTCAAAAACCAGGTTACCCCATCTGTTAAATATTTTAACCACATTATTAGGGTAGCAGGAAATATTATCAATGTACCAAATGTCGTTTTGGCCAGAATCGTCCGGGGTTACTAATTCATAAACCTTAATCGGAGCCCTGGTAATGGTGACGGTGGCTGTATCACAAATATTACAGTCATCGCTACAAACGGTGTACATGAATTCATCCGTACCTCCCTGACCCACAGGTGGGGTATAGGTAAAGAATCCTTCTTTGTCCATATCAACGGTTCCCCCCAGTTTAGTTTCTCCATTGTCCAGTACTGCATATCTGTAGAATTCTGTCAGTGAATCATTGGCTGCAACGCTTTCGGAGAATTCAATAGATTCACATCCTTCAGAATCATAAGCATCATTTTCAGCTACTGGTTTATCACAACAAATATCAATATATATGGAGGCCGTGTCATATACTGTACCTGTTTCTGTACATCCTTCACAAACTACATAGTACTGTAAAGAATCTATTCCTTTAAAACTAAGATCGGTCAACAGGTACTTAAATGTACCATTTTCATTAAAGGTAATTTCCCCATAAAGTGGTCTGCTATTTTCAATTAAAAAGAACTTAGGATCCTTACAGGTTGGAGGTAAAATATCATTTTCTAATGCATTACCAGTCAATCCATTCTCACAGTCATATTTAAAGCTGTCATCTCCAAGTTCAGGTTTAGGACATGGAGGAACCACACATTCTGTAATGGTGAATTTTACCCATGCAGTATCAAATGACGCAGAGAAGGCTTCACATCCCATACAAACCCCTACATACTGAATACTATCTGTTCCCACAAATGTGGAATCGTAAAGCGTATATACAAACTTGCCATCCTCCTGGAGTTGGAAATCACCATGGTTGGCGGCCATTCCCTCTACCAATTGGAAAATAGGCATATTGCAGGAATCAGGGAAAATATCATTGATACTTACATCTCCAAGGAAGGTTGAAGTACAGTTTTGATAGCTTAATTCATCATCCATTAATTCAGGAGGATAACATTGCGGCATATCAGGACATTTTTGTATTTCAATACTTATAGTGGCCGTATCATATGCGGAAGTAGTTCCCTCACAGCTGAAACAAACTGCTCTATACTGGAAGGTTTCCACTCCGGTATAGGAGGTATCATTTAAGGTATAGGTAAAACTTCCATCTGTTCTGAAATTAATTGAACCATTTAATGTGGTTTTGTCACCAACTAATTCGAAAATCAGGCTGTCACAGTTATTAGGCATTACATCATTGGTTGCTGCAATCCCATCGAATGTGGTATCACAGGCAATGTAAACGAAATAATCGTCCTCCAGTGATGGAGCTTTGCAAACCGTATCAGGGCATGTGGTAATATTTAAATACACTCTTGCAGTATCAAAGGCTAATGGGGTTGCCTCGCATCCTGCACAAACGCCTATGTAAGAAAAAGTATCTACCCCTACAAAGTTAGGGTCGTTTAAAGTGTAGGTAAATTTGCCATCTTCCTTAATCACCACTTTTCCATTTACAGGCTTTATCAGGTTGTCGGCAGAGAAAATTAGTGAATCACAATTCGGGGAAATTACTGCATTTTCAGCAAGGTTTCCGGTAATTACAGGACTACAATTGTCATACTCCAACTGATGATCTGCCAACTGAGGCTTATCATTTTCGCAATCCTCACATTCAGTAAATTCAAAAACTATGGTGGTGGTGTCAATAGCAGTAGGCTCCGATTCACAATCAATACAGACTCCTGCATAAACCAATGTATCCATACCTACATAGCCGGGATTATCCAGCACATATTCTAAAATTCCATCCTGGTTTAAAGTTGATTTTCCAAATTTTCCATCCTGTACAAGATTATAAACCAGCTGGTCACAATTTGCAGGAAGCGTGTCATTCACCGCAAAGTTTACCTTGAAAGTATCAGGGCAGCTATGGAATGAGAAGAAATCTGTTCCTAAAGCAGGAGGTAGGCAGGTAATACATTCCTCCACCGTGATTTTAACTGTAGTGCTATCACACAAATCTCCACATTGTGCAGATTTTGTACAGAGTTTATAGGAAAATTCAAATGTTCCAAAATAATTACTATCAGGCTCGAATGTAAATAATCCATTTGAAGCGAAAGTCGTGAAATCAAATTTACCAAAAGTGCTGTCAGGTACTGTCAACAATTCAAAGGATCTTTTGCCTGAGCAGTCGAATGTGGTATCATTAGCGAAAACTGAGCCCTGGAAACTTTCGGTACACCCCGGTAATACATACACATCTTCATTAGCAATAGGAGCAGTACAATCAATAACTTTACAAGGTAGAATAGTTAGAAAAACTATAGCCTCATCACTTACCCCACAAGGATCTGATATTTTATAAGTAAACTGATCTTCACCAGTAAAAGTGGAGTCTGGGGTATAAGCAAAACTTCCATCTGAGTTTAACTCAAGTGTACCATGTTCGGGTGCAATTACCGGAATGGTATCCACCACAATGGGATCATTATTAGGGTCAGAATCATTGTCCAATACATTCCCGATGATATCAGTATTAATAAATCCGGTTAAAGTATCATTGACAGCAACAGGAGGTTTGTTACAGAACAAAGTTTCATCAGTTTCATCAATCGCTCTTACTACCAGCAAATGATTGGGCAATTCAGAAGGAATTACTTTGAACTCTACAGTATCTCTTTCGTATTTTCCATTTTTTAAATAAGCAGGATACCTGACTTCTACAATATAATCTGTAAGTGGACCGTCTGGTAAACCAAAATGGACAATGGATGGATCCTGAGTACCATGGCCGTTTCCTCCATTTACTTCTCTTACTCCACTAATAACTTTGCCACAGCAATCTTTTAGTTTAACTGTTGCTCCTAGGGCTAGTCTTTGAGTGCCAAGATGATTAGCATTCTCATCTCTGTCTTCTAGAATTTTTACAAAAAGGTAATCGTCTGATTTTGATATAGTATTGCCACTTGTACCGTTTGCCCAGGTGGCATTATTTAAATCATTTTCCCAATATTGGTTGGCTTTTCCATTCATGTTTACATACAAGTCCAAATCACCATCCTGGTCAAAGTCAACGAAAACACAACCCTCTCCATCTCCATTCAGGTTAATACCCCTGTTGTCTTGTACAAATTGCATGGGTTGACCTGAATTTGATCCTAAAACAGGGTCATTAATTTGATTTATGAATAAGAAACTTTCTCCCTGATCATCAGCGAGGAAAATATCAATATCACCATCATTATCGATATCGCCACAGGCAAGTCCATCAATCTGATTCCCAATGGTTGGAGAAATTCCGGTAATACTTTGTGGCAGGGGAGTAAACCCAAATTTTTCTCTTTGGTAAATGATAGTAGAATCGGCTGCGGTCCAGATTAAATCAAAGTCTCCGTCATTATCAAAATCGTATAATGAAACCGAACCCTTATTGTCATTGTCTGCATCCTGAATATCCAGAGCATTAATAAAATTACCCGGATTTTCGGGGTTATTTACCGCAAAGTCATATTCAATATATTCGTTTTTTCTGGCGATAATATCTACATACCCATCATCATTGAAGTCAGTTACTGAGGCGTAATCACCATCACCAGCATTTAGCGCACCAACTGGAAGTCCAATAGATTGTGGGGAAACGTATTCAAATTCACCACTTGCAAATCCCTTATTTCTGTAGATTTCCATTCCCCAATTGTGGTTTTCAATAAAAAGATCCAAATCACCGTCATTATCAAAATCCAACACACCGATTCCTTCAGTATTCATACCTCCAGGAATTCTAAATAAGGTATCTGTAGGGTCGGTAAGATCGGTGGTGAAAAGCACAAAGTTTGGTTCCTGGTTACTTCCCTTTCCGAAAGTAAATCCATTAGCACTTCCATTATTAAGGTAAACTTCCAGCCTTTCAGCCGAGTTTCTCACAAAATCATTAGCCCCGTCATTGTTAAAGTCAGCGATTACCATAGATCTTTCCAGTACGGAACTTCCAGGTAATCCAGGAGCAATACAGCCCTTACATTTAGCTGCTGTGACATCATCAAATGATTTAGTGGATGGATTGTAAAAATAAACCCTGGTTCTGTGATTAACATCATCCTGAAAAGTATTGACTATAAGGTCAAGATGTTGGTCGCCATTTAGGAACCCAAAGGAAAGTCCTCCGTCTTTTTCTCCGTTCAGGTTGATTTTGTAGTTTGCCGCTTTCTCTGTAAAAGTATTTTGCCCAATGGCTGGAAATACAAATAGAAAGCAAATTGCCAGGTTGAATAAGCTGATTTGAATAAGTTTGTTCATGGATTTGTTATAAATAAACTTAAGTTTAAATATTTGTAAAGTAATTATAAAGCCTCTTCCAAAGCTCTTACTAATGTTTGCTTTCCATACAATACCCGAACAACTAAACCCTGGTTATATGGTTAGCCAACTTTACAGTCTGGTTTGGTTTATTAAACATTCTCAAAAACCCTTGTTTTCCCAATTTTACTCTTAAAACTTTTGCTTCGTAGATGGTTTTTTATAGAGTAAGTATTGAAATTACATGTATAATGTAAGGTTTTAAAGAAATTTTGCCTTGTTTTTAATTCCTTTGAGGCTGCAAATATCCTCATTTAATTTTATTCTCCGAATTTTGTACCAAATTATATGGTTTTAGATGGATTACCCGGTTTGGTTAAGCATAATTAACAACCTTTTGCCTTCAGCGGGCCTGATGTAATTTGTAGTAAGGAATTGTCAGAAATTATTGGTGAAGGGAAAGTTTTAGGGTTTTAACTTTCATAATCGATTTATTCTAAAATTGGGAACCTTTGGAATGAATTGGGTAAAAAGCGGGCAATCTGAGCATTATGCCTAGATAAAAAAGAGGAAGTGAATTCATTCACTTCCTCTTTTTTATAATCCTCATGTATTTGGGCCTTACCTAAAATCGAAATATAGGGTGGCTTTCATATTTTTTGCATTTCTATTATAATGTACCATATTCTTTTTCCCCTGAGGACCCAGCTGATCGGCATTTTTAAATTTAGTTCCTATAGGACTAATGGCGTGCATAAATGCGATTTCTCCTTTTGGGAATACACCGTCATTATTTGTATTGTAGGCTCCTTCAGGGCTGTCAGGAGTAAATAGTTTAAGGAAAATATCATCAGTTTCAGAAATGACTGTAAAGTTTTGTTCTTCTGTTTGAAAGGTGGCCCAGTATAAATTGGCATGGTATCCTTTGAATTCAGGGTACTCCCAAAGTGTTTCTCCGGTAATTGTATTATTATATTCCTTTTCCCAAATCCCGAATTTTGTCCCTCTCATCCTGTTTTTCCAAACCCTGTAAGGGCCTTCTCCCAGCCATTTTATACCTGTTACTTTTTCTTCTGGGTAATTGAATTCAATACCGATATAATCATATTGTCCCCCTTTCGGCAGATATTCATAATGTAATTTCAACAATCCATTTCCCTGCATGCGGTATTGAATGGTTTTCATCATACTTTTCTCTTCGAAAATGAATTCTACCAGATAATCATTTTCATCTTTACTCTGCTTCACTTCTTTCAATTTCGATTCCCCCAACATTTCATCAGCCACAGGCCCCCCTGAGAATGAAATTAACTCGCCATTGTTTTTCACCGTTTTAATTTTACCGCTGTTTTTTTCAAGAACCAATTCTATTTTATTGGCTTTTAAAATAATTTCATCACCATATTCCTCACCGGTTGCCACTAAATCAGATTCCTTATTAATTTGTTTTGAAGCAATAACTTTTGCCTTTTGCACGGGCCAGCTCCAGGTGAAAATTTCTCGATTATAAAGATCGGTTGCCTTCAGGTAAAGCACATCAAACTCCTCCCAGTTTTCGGGCAAATCTATTTTTAATTCTCCTGCTTTAAAAGGAGCCACTGAAGGGGATTTTATATTTCCTGTAACTGAGTTTATTGATTTGTTTTCAGAAGAATTATAATTTGGAAGACTTGCAAGCTCCCAATCAAATTTTACCTGATTCAGGTTGGTATACAAATATTGATTTTCAATAGGAATTATTCCTTCAAAATATTTGGTGATTTTATCCAGCTTAATGACAATTGGGGACCATATTTCCTTTATGGCATAAAAGCTGCCTTCTTTTTCTCTGTAGGGCCCTACAATGCCATCCGGAGCATTACTTTTATTGGTATCTACCATTCCGTTTTTATCCGTTCTTACTACTCCTTCATCTCCAAATACCCATAAAAAACCTCCAATAGCCAACGGTTTTTGTTGCATCAGATTCCAAAAATCTTCCAATCCGGCTCCATGACCACCATCATATAGTCCATGTAAAAATTCTGTAGGGAAGAAAATATCTGAACTGTTAAACGCACCGTCAACACAGCAATCATAATCTATATAGTGTTGAGTATCAGTATCCCTGAACTTTTCCCATGGATGAATTAATGGCCTTTTTTGAGGGTCATATAAATAAAAATCATCGTCAATTTCATAATTCCATCCTCCCTCATTTCCATTGTCCCAGATAATTATACTAGGATGGTTCACATCTCTGACAACCGTTTCTTTTACAAGTTTCCTACCCACTTCTGTATCGTAATTGGTTTGCCAACCGGTAACCTCATCCAAAACAAACAAGCCTAAAGAATCGCAGACATCCAGAAAATGAACATCCGGAGGATAATGAGACATCCTCACCGCATTCATATTCATTTCTTTGATCAGGTTGACATCAATTTCACTGAGTTCCCTGCTCAGGCATCGGCCAGACTCCGGCCAAAAGCTATGTCTGTTCACGCCCTTTAAATTGATTTTTACATCATTTACAAAAATGCCAAGCTCTGGTTTGAGCTCTACAGTACGGAAACCAAATTTCTCTGTAATGGTATGAACAATTCCCTTATTGTTTTTGATGGAAAATACTACCTGATACCTGTTGGGAAATTCAGGGGACCATAAATTGGGATGATCGACTTTGGTGTTTAGGATAACTTTATCCTCTTTTTTTTGTACCGAAGCAGAAAAAGCTGAGCCAATGTTTTCTCCGGAAAGGGTTTGAATTTGGCCAGTCACTGCTGAAATATCCTTGTTGTTTTTTAAATAAATGTGGGCGGCAAAACTTCCATTTGCTTTGGCATCAATAGCTGTCCACTCTATATGTTGCCTGGGTAATGCTTCAAGATAAACCGGACGATAAATTCCCCCAAAAAGCCAAAAATCAGCTTCTCGTTCAGCAGTGTTTACCGATGGGTTTGATGACCAGTTTTTTACGGTTACTTCCAACAGGTTTTCTTCTCCAATTTTCAAAAGCTTTGTAATATCATATTTGAAGCGGTAAAAAGACCCCTGATGAACAGGGCCGGCTGATTTGCCATTAATATATACGTCTGTGTCTGTCATGGAGCCTTCAAATACTATATTAATGGTTTTCCCTTTCCAGGCCTCAGCTACTTTAAATCTATATTTATATTGACCTGTTTCATCTGATTCATCTTGTGGTACCATTTTTTTCCTGCCATAATTATAAACTCCAAAACCTTGAAGTTCCCAGTTTGAAGGCACAGGAATGGTCGTCCATTTTCCACTGTTTTGGCCATTATCAATAAAGAATTCCCAATCAACTGTTTGGTCTTTATCTATTCCAGATAAATATTGGATTTGGGTGAACTGAGAAAATAGGGGAGAGGATAAAAAAACTGAAAAGATGAGTAGTTTGTAGATTTTGAAATTCATTTTCAATTTGTTTTAGTATAATTCACTTTCGGTATTTATTTAGAAAGCAAATGATTTAAGCAATTTAGCTGGTTCGAAGTTATGGAGGAAGGCAGAATTATGGAGGTGAAAAAAGAAAAAAATTAACGGCAACGTTTTAAATAATGCAATTTAGAAAAGTTGGGTTTGATCGGTGCGTAAGTCAATTTGCTTATGGTTGGCTCAGAAAAAGGCTTTTTTTCCTGTTGCTTAGACGGGATGGGAAGTAAACTCTATTTCCTTGTTTTAATTAATCAGGATAAAATTAACCCGGAAAGGGTTATTTTTTGTGTTTTTTTGATGTCAGGAAATTCATTTTTTATGAAGAATGAGGGATAAACAGTTATATTCTTAAGATTTCATTAAAAAATAAAGTATGATTATCGCTAAAAGATTTGACGTTAGGTGCCTATAAGTGGTATAATTTATTGATTAGTGGTAGTGATCTTATGTGAATTGGATTTTTCCAAGTTTTTGCCAAATTGTTAATTAATTAAAAAAATGCAGAAAAAATGATAGGGTTTTCGGATAAGGTTTTGTTTTTAAGTTGTTTATTATGAGTGTGTTAGTAATGTTAGTTTGCTGGTTTTTTTTTGCTGAATTCCTTTCTAAAATCCCTTAAAAATGGTGATTTTATTCTAGCATTCTTTTTGTCATATTTGAAATGTAATTTAAATAATTGATCAAGCTAATGCCTTCCCGATGCCTTATCTTTACCTTATAAATTTGGGTGGTGGGAAGGTACTACTTTTTTTTAATTATCTCCAAATCCATTCCCACATTATTTTTACCACTTACCCCAAAATATCTTCACTGAGCATATAATTATTTTAATTTTCCTGAAATTGTTGCTATTTGGTCTGTTTAATTAATGGTATGCCTGAATTAGATTTTCCATAACACTTTCCAAAGACAATGATTC
Source organism: Flexithrix dorotheae DSM 6795 (assembly GCF_000379765.1). Taxonomy (GTDB): domain Bacteria; phylum Bacteroidota; class Bacteroidia; order Cytophagales; family Flammeovirgaceae; genus Flexithrix; species Flexithrix dorotheae. The sequence continues at coordinate 402,334 of NZ_KB903454.1, read as the reverse complement.
AAAATTATCTTAAAATTGCCTTAAGAACCCTTTTTAAAAACAAGGTTTTTTCAGTTATCAATATTTTGGGATTGGCAATTGGCATGTCTTCCTGCCTGCTTATACTCCAATATGTTAATTATGAATTAAGTTATGATAGCTTCCATGAAAAAGCAGACCGTATTTATCGGATCAGGTATGACAATTGGCAAAATGGAAGAAAAACATTTGAATGTGCAGCGGCTGTACCGGCAGTTGGTCCGGAGCTGAAGGATAATTTTCCGGAGGTGGCGGAATTTACCCGGTTATTTCCAATTAGTGGAGTGGTTACCTATGTGGATCCACAAGGCAATCAGGTAAATTTCAGGGAGGAAAAAATGCAGGTTGCTTCGCCCTCTACTTTCGATGTTTTTTCTTTTGAACTTCTTTCAGGTGATCCCAAAACTGCTTTGGTGGAACCTAATAAAGCTGTCATTACTAAAAGGGTAGCTCAAAAATATTTTAAGGATGAAGATCCAGTAGGAAAAATGATATCGGTTGCAGCCTGGGGACAGATTGAATATGAGGTAACTGGTGTAATGGCTGATCTACCCGAAAATTCCCATATTAAATTTGATTTTTTGCTTTCCTATGAAACACTGAATAACATTTCTGAAAACGGAAGTGAAACTTCATGGGGATGGTATGATTTCAATACTTATATTCTATTGAATGAAGGAGTTGATTATCAGGCTTTTCAGGAAAAATGGGATAAACATCTCGAAGAAGTCAGAGGAGAAGACTGGAAAAAACACAACTATAAGCAGGCATTTATTTTACAACCACTTTTGGATATTCACTTATATTCAGACTTGCTCCAGGAATCTGAACCAGAAGAGCAAGGTGATGGAAATGTGGTGTATTTCTTAATTATCATCGCTATTTTTACTTTGGTAATAGCCTGGGTGAATTATGTGAATTTATCTACATCAAGGGCTGTGGACAGGGCCAATGAGGTGGGGGTTAGAAAAACCCTGGGTGCCTATAGACTACAATTGGTCAGGCAGTTTTTGTTTGAATCGGCCATTTTGAATATGGCAGGAATCATTCTGGCTATTATAATGGTTTCAGTTGCTTTACCCTATTTTCAGGAATTGACCGGTAAACCTATTTCCTTTGAATTTTTCCAGCAATCCTGGTTTTGGTTAGCCCTGGCAGTGATGTTTTTAATTGGGGCATTCCTTTCTGGTTTTTATCCTGCTATTGTTTTGTCTGGTTTTCAGCCGGTTACTGTATTAAAAGGGAAATTAAGTACTTCCACAAAAGGTGTTTTCTTAAGAAAATCACTGGTAGTTTTTCAATTTGGAGCCTCCGTATTACTCATTGCCGGAACCATCGCGGTTTATCAGCAAATCAATTTTATGTTAAATCAGGACCTTGGATTTGATATCGAACAAACCCTGGTGATCCGGGGGCCGCAGGTGATTGATTCTACTTACCAGAATAAATTAGATGTCTTTAAAAATGAAATGATAAGGGAAAGTGGAGTTAAGTATATTTCTGCTTCTTCAAATGTACCAGGTAATGAAATTTACTGGACGAGAGGAATCAGGCGTTTGCAGGGAGGACCGGAAAATAGTACTACCATCTATAATGTAGGAATGGATTATGATTATTTGGAGGCTTTTGATATTGAAGTTTTGGCAGGAAGGAATTTTTCCAGAGACGTGGAATCCGATAAAGAAGGCTTTATCCTGAATGAATCTACAGCCAGACTTTTACAATTTGAAAACCTCCAGGATGCCATTCAAAAAAGGGTAACTGTTGGCGGAGATACAGGAATTGTAATTGGGGTGATTGCAGATTATCATCAGATGTCATTAAAGAATACTACTACACCAATTGTTTACAGACTTTCTGAAGGAAGTAATTCATTTTTTTCAGTAAAACTGGAAACTGGGAAGGTAAATGCGGTGATGGAAAAACTTAGCCAGGAATGGTTAACTTATTTTCCCGGGAATCCTTTTGAATATTTCTTTTTAGATGATTTTTTTAACAGGCAATATAAGGCAGAAGAGCGGTTTGGACAGGTTTTTAGCATTTTTTCTATTCTGGCAATATTTATCGCCTGTCTTGGTTTATTTGGCCTTTCTGCATTTACTGCCCAGCAAAGAACCAAGGAAATTGGAGTGAGGAAAGTATTTGGTTCCAGCGTTTTCCACATTTTGTTTTTGCTTTCCAAAGAATTTGTGGTGCTAATTATTATTGCCATCCTCATTGCCACTCCCATAACTTATCTATTGATGGATTACTGGCTTAATAGTTTTCCTTACAGAATAGATATTAACATTTTACTTTTTCTATTGGCTGGTGGAATAGTGGTAATCATTTCCCTGTTTACGGTAAGTTATCAGACTGTAAAAGCTGCTTTGGCCAATCCGATTGATTCGCTTCGTTACGAATAGATTAATTGTTCAATAAAAAATTAATTTCAAAAGGATTGTTGAACAGGAAGTAAATTACCGTAATTTACTATTTTTAGCATTTAAAAGTTTTACAGGAAAAGGGTTGTTTTGGCAACCCTTTTATTCTTCATTTCAAAAATTTATTTTAGGGGAAATTTGAAAAATGGTGTTTTAAGTAATAATTCAAAATTAACCGTGGATTATTTTGCCATAAAGAACTGTTAGAGAGATTAATATTTCTCAGAAATAATAGAATAGTACCCGGTATGGAGCACTGGTGCTTATATTTTTAGGTAATACTTTCAGAAAAATCAAATTCAAGAATAAAAAAAGCGGCTTAATAATTTAAACTATGCTAAAAGTACTTAAATGGTTTTTTGGAGGGATTGGCGGGATCATGGTGATATTGGTATTGGTCTATTATTTCGGCCCCAAAATAAAAGTTAAAAACATGAATGGAACATTGCCGGTAGTGAATAATAACCTGATTGAACTGGAAAAGGAGATAGAAAAGTCTGAGGCCGCAATAATTGGATTAAAAGAAAATAATGAGGCCAGGATAATCTGGGCAGATGAGCAAAAGAAGGAGAAAACACCCTATAGCATAGTGTATCTGCATGGTTTTTCAGCTTCTCAGGGTGAAGGTGAGCCTGTGCATATGGAAGTGGCCAAATATTATGGTTGTAATTTGTATCTTTCCCGATTGGAGGGACATGGTATTCAGGAAGAAGAGGTTTTCTTTAATTTAAAACCGGAAAGCTTTCTTGCTTCAGCCAAAAAAGCTGTGGCTATTGGAAAAGAAATAGGTGAAAAGGTGATCGTAATGGGGACCTCCACAGGAGGTATGTTTGGCCTGTATCTCGCAGCTGAAAATCCGGAAATTGCCGGATTAGTGCTTTATTCTCCGTTGGTGGATTTCTACGATCCTAATGCTAAATTGTTGGCTGCTCAGTGGGGATTACAGGTAGGTCGGGTGGTAATGGGATCTGACTATGCTGGCTTTACTCCTAAATACGAGATTCAGGAAAACTATTGGAGTACTAAATACCGAATAGAAGGGCTTGTTACTTTATCTGCCTTGGTAACGCAATTGATGAAACCTGAAGTTTTTGCTAAAATAAAATGTCCCTTATTTCTTGGATACTATTATAAAAATGAAAAATTACAGGACCAGGTGGTTTCGGTAGGAGCCATGAGAGAGATGTTTGGGATGTTGGGTACTCCAGATTCTCTTAAGGTAAATATGCCATTTCCCGAAGCTGGTGAACATGTTATTGCTTCAAAATATGTTTCGAAAAACTGGCAGGAGGTTCGTGATTCTACGATGGTATTTTTAGGAGAAACTATGAATTTACAGCCGGTGGATGAATTGCCTTATGATGTAAAGTAGAGAAAGTAGTTTTATAAAAAAGTGAATTTTTACTTTGAATATTCAAAAATTACTATTCTTTTGCAGCAAATCATATCTAAAAATGCTACTTTATAATATAAATATCGACCACTACAGCAACTCTTTTGCTGGAATTGAACTTCAAAGGTTCAGGTAGTATTTATATTTTCAAAATATATTGAATAAGCCTGAACCTGCAGTTCGGGCTTTTTTTTGAATAAAATTTTAAATTAAGCCTGAGTAAACTCTTTATTCAGGCTTTTTTATTCACTGTTATGCTTTGTGTGAATGTCCATTCATAATCAGAAAGGAAATAGTGAATAGATAAAAATATATACATATAATCATGGGAAGATTAAAATTGAGAGGAAGTGATTTGAGGAAAATGGGATATCCTCAGGGAAAAGTGATAGGCTTGGCCATCAATATTGTGGGAAAGGCCTATAAGAGAAATTCCTTAAAAGAAAAACTGGATTTATTAAAATCCATATTAGAAAAACCAGAAGAATACCTGGAAAATGAAATATTAGGCAGGATTGCCGAAGCCTTAATTACTCCCAAAGTTAAAAACATGGAAATTCCATTGAAGCTGGAGAGTGAAAGTTATCCGGTTTTTGGAAGTGAGCAAATTGAAGAAGGGGCCAGAAAACAGATGGATGTGGCAATGAGATTACCTGTAACCATTGCAGGTGCCCTGATGCCAGATGCGCATCAGGGGTATGGCTTGCCCATTGGGGGAGTTTTGGCTACAGAGAATTCAGTTATTCCTTTTGGAGTAGGTGTGGATATTGGCTGCAGGATGTGTTTGTCAATTTACCAGATGCCTGAAAATTACATCAACCGGCATACTAACATATTGAGAAAGTATTTAAGTGATAATACGGTGTTTGGAGCCGGAAATGGATTCGACAAACCAATGGATGACGCAATTCTTGAGCGAAAGGAATTCAGTGAGATTTCTGTGGTAAAAGGCCTGAAAGATAAAGCTTATAAACAAATAGGTTCTTCTGGTTCTGGGAATCATTTTGTGGAGTTTGGGGAAATTGAAATCCTGGATAAATCCAATGAACTCGATTTGCCTGTGGGGAAATATGTTGGCGTTTTATCGCATTCTGGATCCAGAGGTTTGGGGGCCACCATAGCCAAACATTACACGGATTTGGCCATTAGTCTTTGCCATTTACCCAGGGAAGCCAAACATTTGGCATGGCTCGATCTGGACAAAGAAGAAGGAATGGAATATTGGCTGGCAATGAATCTGGCGGGTGATTATGCTTCGGCTTGTCATCATCAAATTCACAAAAGGTTAGGCAAGGCACTAGGGGAGAAGCCGTTGGCTGTGGTGGAAAACCATCACAATTTTGCCTGGAAGGAAATGCTGAATGGAAAGGAAGTGATTGTGCATAGAAAAGGGGCGACTCCGGCACAAAAGGATGTTTTAGGAATCATCCCCGGTTCAATGACTGCTCCGGGATTTTTAGTGCGGGGAAAGGGAAATGAGGATGCCATAAATTCGGCCTCTCATGGAGCAGGTAGACAAATGTCCCGAAGGCAGGCCAGGGAATCCATTACCAGAAGTGAGCTGAAAAAGGTGCTAAAAGCCAATCAAATAGACCTGATTGGAGGTGGACTTGATGAAGCTCCTATTGCCTATAAAGATATCAATAAAGTAATGAGTATTCAGAAAAACCTGGTAGATGTGATTGGGAAATTTACTCCAAGAGTGGTAAGAATGGACGGGGATTAACTTCCCCTTTCATTCTTTTTAGCATAACAATATTAATTAATCTTTTAGATCAATTGAATCTAAAAGATTTTCAAATTCTTTCGGGATAATGTCTGCTTTTCCTGCATTATCATAAATTGATAAATGAAAAACTTCACCTACCACTCCCTCAAATGATAGGCCTTAGGTTGTACAAAAGCCCTGATTCCCTGATATGAAAGTGTGCTGCCTAAACCTGATTTTCTTCTTCCTGACCATGGTAAGTTAGGACTTACGCGGTCCGAACAGTTCCAGTATCCGGTTCCTACATCAAGTTTTTCAAGTATCGTTTCTGCACGTTTGCCATCATCCGAAAATACAGCGGCTGTAAGGCCATAATCAGTGTCCTGCATCCAGCCAATAGCCTCGTCATCATTACTCACTTTTTGAATTCCGATTAATGGGCCAAATGTTTCGTCTACCATAAGACTCATGTCGTGACTTACATCGGTGAGCACAGTAGGCTCAAAGAAATAACCCTGAGTTTCAATAGATTCATCCCCTAAAATCATTTTAGCTCCCTTATCGAGTGCATCATTCACCTGAAATAATAAATAATCTAATTGCTGCCTCCTGGCCAAAGGACCCAAGTCTGTATCATCTCGCATGGGGTCACCCACCTTCATGGATTCAGTCAGACTCACGAACTCTTTCACGAATTCATCAAACACATTTTCATGTACATAAATTCTTTCTATGGCACAGCAACTTTGCCCATTGTTATAGAATTTTCCTTCTACCGCAAAACTGGCCGCTTTTTTTATATCCTTAATTTTATCTGTAACATATAATGGATCTTTCCCGCCTAATTCCATTTGGCAGGGCACAAGTTTATGGGCTACGGCTGTTGCAATGTGTATCCCTGTTTGATAAGAACCTGTAAAAAAGTAGCCGTCAAGCGGAAGCTTGGTCATATGTTCTCCTGCTTTTTTTCCACCAATTGCTGTTTTAAAGACATCTTCAGGAATGCCTGCTTTTATCATTAATTCCTCAATTTTCAGTCCGGTAAGTGTGGCAAATTCGGAGGGTTTGTATAGTACGGCATTACCTCCAATTAAGGCTGGAACAAAAACATTATATCCCACCAGGTACGGGTAGTTCCATGCTGAAATATTCCCTATTACCCCCAGGGGTTCATATTTAATTTTTTCTAAAGTATTTCCATTGGCTCCCAAATCTTCATCTGCCAGCCATTTTTCCGAATTTTTTAAAAAGAATTTAAGTCTGGCATCCGCCCCTTTTATTTCATTTACAGATTGGGATAAAGGTTTTCCCATTTCTTCGGTAAGAATTTGGGCAAGTTCATCAATATTTTCCTCTACAAGTTTACCAAAATTGGAAAGGCACTGGATTCTGTTTTTCAGGGGAATGGATTTCCAGACCTTCTGGCCCCTTTTTAGTTCCATGAATTTCTCAGTAATCTTCTGGTCATTGTCTTCCTTTATTTCTTTTATAGTAGCCTCCGTAGTAGGGTTTATGATTTTCATAATTTATGTCCTTTCAGTTCAAATTAAAAGTGATTATTTGTAGTTGAAGATTGCTTAAAAAACGCTCAAAGAAATGGTTGGAATCAGCCGAACAATCATTTTTTGAAGTTCAACCTCTTTTTTGAATAAAATTATTATTTCGTGTTTTAAAATATCAAAATAATAATATTACCTCATAATTAATGAAAAACATTAAAAAATTCAATTTCCCTGATATAATATTTTAAAATTTAATTTTTGGGGTAAGATTAATCCCAATCTTTAGCAAAAATATACAAACCATTAAGATAATAAATGTAAATAATACTCATTAATAGGTAATGGGATTTAAACCCATAGTCCCTTTTAGGAATTTTTTGAACAAGTAAAATTTTTTAGTAGTTCCTTATGATTGAACTGGCAGCCTTATTAGTATTAGGTTTATTAGCACAGTGGTTGGCATGGAGGATAAAGGTTCCTGCTATACTTCCCCTAATTATTATCGGATTATTGGTCGGGCCAATATGGTCGATCATTTCCTATGATGGAAAAAAGTTTATTGATGGAGATAATATTTTTCAGGGGGAATTTCTGTTTGATGTTATTTCCATTTCAGTAGGGTTAATTCTTTTTGAGGGGGGCTTAACCCTGAAGTTGAAGGAAGTCAATTCCCTTGGTAAAACTGTTCGGAATCTGATAATTGTAGGCACTATTGTTACTCTTTTTGGCGGGGCAATGGTGGCACATTATGTATTGGGAATGTCCATGCGGTTTGCCTTTTTATTTGGCTCACTCATCATTGTTACAGGCCCTACGGTTATTGGTCCGATTCTAAGAAATGTAAAACCCAATTTCCGTATCAATACGGTGCTGAAATGGGAAAGTATCCTGATTGACCCAATAGGCGCTTTAATTGCGATTCTAATCTATGAATTTATAGTTTCCGGAAAACCAGGAGAGCAATTTACCATTTTTGCCTTAAAGAGTTTTCTAATCACCATTCTTGCCGGAGTTTTTGTAGGAGGAGCATTTGCCTTTATCTTACATTATGTGCTTACCAGAAATTTAATTCCCAAATACCTCAGAAATGTAGTGGTATTGGCTATGGTAATCATGACATTTGCTTTGTCAGATGTGATTCATGCGGAATCAGGCTTGCTGGCAGTGACCTTATTGGGAATGATTTTGGCCAATTTGAAAATAGAAAATCTAAAGGAAATTCTAAGTTTCAAAGAAGATATTGTACTCATTCTGATTTCCTTTTTGTTTGTGTTACTTTCTTCCAGAATTCAGGCAGAAGACTTAATTACCATCATCAATCCGAGTAGTTTTATTTTATTTTCTGTAGTAGTATTCGTACTTCGTCCTGTTTCAGTATTTTTAAGTACTATCAAATCCGAGTTATCATTAAAAGAAAAGCTGTTTATTTCCTGGATTAGTCCCAGAGGAATTGTTTCTGCGGGTGTGGCTTCTATTTTCGCCATCAGACTTGTTCCCATTTTAGATGGAAACCCTGGTAGTATGATGGAAATCTTCCATGCAAAATTATTACTGCCACTTACATTTTTCATCATTGTAGGAACCGTAGTGCTTCAGGGGATCACCGCCAAACCTTTGGCCAAACTTTTAGGCGTAACCAGAAGTGAACCCAATGGAGTTTTATTTCTCGGAGCAAGTGAGCCTGCCAGGTTTATTGCACAGTTTTTAACTCGTTTGAATGTTCCTGTGTTATTGGCAGATACCTCACAATCAAATATTTATGAGGCGCAAAAGCTGGATTTGCCTACTTTTGAAGGAAGTCTTGCCAGTGATGATGTTTATGAAGAAATAGATTTATCCCAGTTTGGTCAACTACATGCCATGACCAGCAATACAGAGATCAATATGATGAGTTGTAAAATTTTTAGTGAAGAATTTGGCAACCAGCGGGTTTATCGCCTTGGGTCAAATGAGGAAACTAAAGATAACAAGACTAAAAGGACCAAAAACTTATTGTTTAATGGTGCAGTGGATTATATTAATGTTACCCATTATTTCCGGCAAAATCCCACTATTCAGCAATATGATGTGACTTCTCAATCTGAACTGAATGATTTTATTGAGGATTTAGGGGATTCTATTATTCCTTTATTTCTGTTAAAAGATTTCAGGAAAGTGGAACCTGTTAATAATCAGATTATTAATATGGGGCAGGAAAGTAATATTTTTTATTACATATTAAAGGACGAAGAGCCAATTACCCAAACCGAATCGAATCATGCGGTTTCCTGAGTAAAAAAAATGGACAACTAATCATCATATTGATAAAGGTTTAGTTCGTCCATTACTTTCCCTACTCTTTCTAAGTATATTTTTCCACCAAGGTGATTATATCCATTTTCCCCCAACTCGAAAATAAACTGCCTGGAAGCGGTTTTTTTATCCATTCCATTTGCCCTGTTTATTTCATAATTAATTACAGGTTTTCGGTGGGCTCTCCAACGAGAATCGTCAATATTCAATAAAATTATTTCAGCAAAAAACCTCAGGCATTCTTCTCTCGAGGAAAAATTTTCATACCAGTTATCTTTTCTTTTTGATTCATCGAAAATAAATTCACCAGTGGCAGTTTTTCTGAGAATTAATACTTTGCCCTCATCTTCGTCTGGCTGTCCTTTTAGCTGGTAGGCATTTTCAGGGTTTAGGCCCCATTTTTTGATGCCCATTAAATTATTGGCATAATAGGCAGTTCTGGTAAAGCCATATCCGCTTTCCAAAGCTGCAATTCCTATTAGTGCGCTGGCAGGAATATTATATTGATTTCCGATTTTCTTTGCATATTTGGAAATCGTATTTATAAAATTGATTTTTTCTTTGGAGGTTACCCCTAATTTAGCTGCCAGATAAGCATTGTTGTTTTTTCCGTTTACTTCATCTTCATTTGGAGTAGGGGGAAAGTGGAGCACTTCCCCATAATTGTTATTGGTAGATGCTTCTTTGGCAATAAAAATCGTACTTTCTATAGTTTTAAGTACTATTCCTTTATGGTCGATTCCATTAAACTTTAATTTTTTTACTCCACTGTAATTGAACTTGAAAGCGAAGATAAATGGTTCTCTTTCTAATTTGATTTTTCCAAGGGATCCGCTATTCGCATAAACCTGAATATAATTAAGTTTATTTCCAGCTTGGAATTTAAAGGCTACTTCTTCTCCAAGTAATGCCTCCTTTGGATGTTCAACAATTAACTTCAGCTCATCCTGAGCATGGGAGTAGGAAATTTTGAAAAACAAGCAAAATAAAACCCATACCGGCAATGCTTTAAAATAAACAGAAAGTACCATCAAGAGAATTAAATCTTTTTTATTCGAAGTGCCAGATATGGTTTGGCTGGTAAATCAATTTTACATTTTCCTTTAAAAGTTCCTTTAATAGGGGTGGTTTTCATTTCCCAGGGGTCGATCAATTCAATGGAATATTGATTGCCCTCCGGAAATTCAAACTCCCAAAATACAGGTTGATGATCTGCAAAATAGATTAAAATCTGATCATCGAAACTGCCACTGGCTATTTTATCCCACCAGCCTTTAGGTTTTATTTTGTCAGGTCTTTGTGCGGGAGCATCTTCCAAAATTTCCTTTAGAAAGGCAATTCTTTTGGCGCTTTTTCCTTTTAATATGCCTCCCTTTGCCCACCAGATCACATCATTTTCATCCATATAAGTTTCCCCATGGGTGGTATAAACGCCATTCACTATCCCAATCCAATACCGGTTAATTAATTCCTCTGCTGAAATACTTCCCCAGGGCGTATTGAGATTTCCTTCATATTCGCACTCATCATTAATGATTGGTTTTTCGTATTTTTCAGCCAAACCTGCTACATACCGCATATCAGGATTTTGTATACTTACATGAGTTACCCATGGTTTAGACCAGTCGAATTCCACTCTGGGGTGATTGTGGTTTGAAATAAGATGATTGTAATTGTCATTATCCATTACAATTTTGGCAAGGGTTTCCCAATCCTCATCCGACTTTTGCATAATATGAAATTCATTGGCCATTGACCACCAGATGTTTCGAAATGAGGAAAGCCGGGCGGTTAAATATTTTAGGTAAAATTCTGAAGTGGGAATGTCTAATTTATTAAAATCCCATTTGTTATAATCGTAAGGATGGAATAAAATCAAATCTACTTCTATACCCAATTCCTGCATTTGTATTATCCGCTTTTCCAGGTTTTTCCAATAATCCATGTTGAATTTAGCGAAATTGAAGTTTTCCTTGCTATCTCCTTCAAATGGATAGTAGTCGGGATCATTTTGGTTAAAAGTATAGTGTTTGGGAAACACACACATTCTGATTTTATTGAATGGAGCTTTAGCTAGTGTTTTTACAGTTTGGTCCTGTAATTCCTGAGGTTGGTGAGTCCAGGCATAACAAGTGGTTCCGAAGGGTAAATAAGGTGTGCCATCTTCATAAGAAAAATGTCTGGTATCAGCCACTTTTACTGGTCCATGATTGTTACCGGAAGGCTCTATACAACTGAATTCCCCCTTTTTATTGTTCAGCATTTTATGGTTACTGACCGTAATATAGGACCAGTCTCCTTCAGATTTTGGCATAAACCTGACCTTGTAAACTCCATTACCATCATAAAATCCATTGCAGGTTATCCTTTCAGAACCTTTTGCAAAAGTGGCTGATAACTCAACCTCTTTGAATGGGTTTCCATCAGATGGTCCCCTTAATGAAACCTCAAACATATCCCATTTTTCTACTTTCATCTGAGCAATGGAAAAATGGGATAAACAAATTAAAAACCCGACCAGAAATAACACCTTTAATTGACTGGGAGGGTGAACTCTATTTAAATTTTGGCTAATGGAATTTTGTTTTGGCTTTTGTGAAAGTAGTTGCATACTTAATTAATATAATGAAAGATGTTTGCTTTCATTGATGAAACATAATTTTACATTGGTGATTTTAGCATTTCGGATTTTGTTTTTTCCGTTTGGTTTTTTGTGTTAGGAAGGATATTATCCATTATTTAATTATTGAATAATTTCAGAAATCTGCTCGCCAATACTATCGATATTAATTTCTGTTGAGAATTCCCCATCTAATTTTTTAAGATACCAATTAACCCTATATTTTAATGATTCATTTGGCTTAAGTTGTTGATATTTTCCATGGTTTTCAAGCTCCATATATTTTGATTTTTTGCTAATATAAACTTCTACCAGTCCATGAGTTGGCGATACCTCCTCACTGGAAAAAATATCAATTTTTTTGATGAATAGTAAATTATTAGGATTCAAATGCCCTAACCATCCTTCCTTGGGAAAAGCAAAAAGCTTTTGTTGATTTTGTAAAACCTGGTCATCATAAAAGAAAAATTGATATTTTTCATTTTGGTTAAAACTCAGAGTGGAAGTTTTAAGGTTGTTTTTTGAGCCATTTGGAAATAAAGTTAAGCCACCTGCAGGGACAACTGTAATTTCCCATGGACCAGCTTTTTTAATGTCTTTTGAAATGTTCTTCAATTCATAAGTGATTTCCAGATTATCATTCTTTCCAAATCTAAATATCTTTTTTACCTGAAATCCACATGGGGCATTTGGTGAACTTTCAATTTCAAGATAATTCTTGTTTTGTTTAACAATGGTATAGGCCTCCTGATGTAGCGCTGGAAAGGGAGGCCAGTTCCAATCACTTTGTGGGGCAGTCCAGAAAGTTGAACCATAGTTGGTTAAACCATTTTGATTCTGGATTAACATTTCGTCTGTCCCCAGCCTAAATGAAGTAATTCTACCACCAGTCTGAGGGTCTATGCTTACAGTAAGATTTCCATTTTTTAACTCGATCGGCCTGGCTTTTATCCCTTCTTCCATAGAAATAGAATTTGTCTTATTAAAACATGAAAAGGAGGCCGAAAGAAAAACAGGTAGTATAAGTGATAAAAAATTATTTAACATTAATGTAAATTTTCAATAATGGGAGCAATTAAGTTTAGGACTTAAATATAATGGTTATTTCTATTTGGAGAAGTAGCATTTTATAATTTAAGAGAACTGTTTTTGGGAAATAACATCAGGATTTTAAAAAAAATCATAAATTATTATGGAATTGAAAGAACCCCTGCATCATGGATTAAAACAAAAAGATAAACCATGAGAAATTCAGTTTTAAAAATTACCATTATTTCATTAGCCTTATTGATGGCAAACGCTTGTTCGAAAAATAGCCAGATTGCGAAAGAAGAACCCGCCACAGAAGATTTATCTCCCACTGTTTCTGGGAATAACCCCTCTTTAAAAACAAGAAAATTATTTGAGAAAAAGGATATGAATGCTCAGGATTTTTATTATTCCATTCAATCAGGAGATCATATAGAAGAGGAATTTGCACCTGATATGGAAACAGGAAGAACACACAATACTGAAGAATATGACCATATCGTGGAAAATATTTTTCAAACTCCTAAAACCAGTCCGTTATCCACCTTTTCCATAGATGTGGATAATGCTTCTTACACCAATGCCAGGAGATTTATAAACGGGGGACAAATGCCTTACAAAGATGCAGTCAGAATAGAAGAATTTATCAATTATTTTGATTACGATTATCCACAGCCTAAAAATGATGTCCCTTTTTCGATCAACACCGAAGTGGGACCGGCCCCTTGGAATGAAAAACACAAACTGGTGCATATTGGTCTGCAGGGAAAGGATTTGGACTATGAAAATTTATCTGCTTCTAATTTAGTGTTCCTAATTGATGTTTCTGGCTCAATGGAAGATGCCAATAAATTGCCTTTGTTGCGCTCTTCTTTAAAATTGTTATTAGACAAACTTGGAGATAAAGATAAAGTGGCAATTGTGGTTTATGCAGGTGCTGCGGGTTGTGTTTTACCATCCACTCCGGCTACGGAAAAAGAAACCATTATGAAGGCACTTGATAAATTACAGGCTGGTGGCTCGACTGCTGGTGGAGCTGGGATCAAACTGGCTTATGAAATTGCGGAAGAAAATCTGATTGAAAATGGAAATAACAGGATTATCCTGGCTACTGATGGAGATTTTAATGTGGGTGTTTCCTCTACCTCTGAAATGGTAAGGATGATAGAGGAGAAAAGAAAATCTGGTATTTACCTGACCATTTGTGGGTTTGGTATGGGGAATTATAAAGATGGCAGAATGGAACAAATCAGCAATGCCGGTAACGGGAATTATTTTTATATCGATAACATTAAGGAAGCCCAAAAAGTATTTGTACATCAAATGCGGGCAACTTTATTCACTATTGCCAAAGATGTGAAAATTCAGGTAGAATTTAACCCTGAAAAAGTACAGGCTTATCGTTTAATTGGATATGAAAACAGGATGCTAAAAAGTGAGGATTTTAATGATGATAAAAAAGATGCCGGGGAACTTGGAGCCGGACACACGGTAACTGCACTTTATGAAATTATTCCCGTGGGCATAGAAAGTGAATTTGTGAAATCTGTAGATGAGTTGAAATACCAAACACCTCAATCCGGAAATAAATCCAATGATTTACTTACTGTGAAATTACGGTACAAATTGCCCGAGGAGGATAAAAGTAAACTGGTTCAGGAAGTATTAGCAGATAAAGAAAGGGCATTGAAAAATACTTCTGAAAATTTCCGGTTCTCTGCTTCTGTGGCAGGTTTTAGTTTGCTCTTAAGAGACTCTGAATTTAAGGGAACTCTGAATTATGCCCAGGTAATTAGCCTTGGGAAAAACGCAATGGGTGATGATGATGAGGGCTATAGAAGAGAGTTTATACAATTGGTGGAGTCTTGTAATTTGATGGCAAGAGGGGAGTAAAAGTATAGGAAATAAAGGCCCCAGGCTTTATGAAAAAAAACTGGGGCCTTTTTTATACTATTATTTTTAATCCCCCACTAAAACCTCAATCAAGTCATTGACTGGGGTTTTTCCATCTCTTTCCCTAACCCCAAATCCTCCTTTATAATCCCAGGTAGTCCAGGCTATTTTGTGTTTTTCTAATATAGATTTTACATCTGAGTACCAATTGATAAATGATTCTCTGGGTACAGTGGGCAGGCAGCCCCATTCCCCGCAATAAACCTGAAGTCCTCGTTCTTTTGCAAATTTTACTGGTTTTAAAATTCTTTCCTCCAGTTTAGCTTTATCGAAATAACCATTACTTTCAGTAACTGCCCGAATGACTTCTGGAGAAAGCCCTATCAGGTCTTTTTCTTCTACAGTTCTGCCAGGATACGTTACATTTCCTTTATAGGCCCCAATTTTTGTCCAGCTGGCCTGGTGATGAGTTACTAAAAATGGCTCATAAAAATGAAAGCTCACTACAATATTTTTATCATCCTCCGGAAGAACCAAATCTCCAAAAGTCTCCGTAGATTGCCAGCGATTGGAGCCAATAAAAATTTTTCTTTCGGGTTCATTTTCCCTAACGATTGCTATTCCCTTGGAAATTAGTTTGTTCCAGTCATTTGGGTCATCTGCTACAGGTTCATTCATCAGCTCGTAAGCCAGGTTTTCGTTTGGGTATTTCTTGAGTTCTGCTGAAAGTTCTCTCCAACATTGGAAAAAACCTTCCTGAGCTTTTGGGTCGGTCCAAAGCGGTTTTTCTTCATTATTAAAATGATGGGAGCGAAGGATGTGCAAATCTACAATTACCTTGAGCTCTTTTTCAAATGCCCAACCAATGGCATTGTGAAGTAATTTGAAAGCCTCCTCTTCCTTATTGCCGTCCTCATCCCACATTTGTTCTTCATCTATGGGAATCCTAATATGGTCAAAACCAATTTCGGCCAAAAAGGCTACATCTTCCGCAGTAAAATACCCGGCTCTTTCTTCTCCTCTTTTTTTACTTTGGGAAAGCCAGTGGCTTATATTGGTGCCTCGTTTTATTTGGAAGAATTTCTTTTTGAATAATTTTTCACTTTGATATTGCTCTGAATGATCAAAGCCTGAAACGAATAAAAATGCAGTTAAAAAAATTAGTATCGATTTCATTTTTTTAGATTACAAAGGTGAATGCGCTAATGGAAGATTTTATTCTTCAAAATTTAAAACTAAGTACTAGTGGGGCTATAACCAAATTATTAAATAGATGAAATACGATTAATTAGCTCCTTTCTGCCTGAATAAATTATAAAAAAAATTAGCCATTGAAGCACTAATTTTTTTGGACCTGATTAATAAATTCATATTTTCAAAAAAGATCTACCGTTTTTTCCTGCCTGTGCTTTCAATCTACTTTTTAAAGTTAAGCGGTAAAAGGCCTTTTTTACCTTTTTAGGCTGATCAGTACCATATGTGAGCACAAACAAAAAAAGCACCCGATCAGGGTGCTTTTTTTAAACCAGATTCAATTTGCTTAGAAAATTTCAGCATAAGCTAATATGGTAAAACCAATTATAAGAACTGCTCCAAGAACAATTCCCACTGAAATCATCCATTCGTATTCCTGAGGATAGGCAGGTTTGATTCCATATTCCTCGTTGGCGATTTTATCTCCTTTTTCAATTACTTGTTGTGCCATGATATATAAAGTTTTGAATTTAAAAAAAATTATAGTTTCAATTAATCCTTACAAACATATGCGATAAGGTACATAAAAAAATTTATCTCAATTGGTTAATTGTTAATGGTTTAGCAACCTTAACACTTATTGAACAACGTTATGTTAACGGAAGTGCGCATTTATTATTATTCCTTGAATATTTTTATTACAATGTAATTAAACCACAAAAAAAAAACAAATAATTTCAAGGTGATTGCCTATAAAAAGGTGTATTGATAAAAGTAAATGATACCTTTAACCTTATTCTTTGAAGATTAAAGAAAACTAGAGTTCTAACAGCCCATCTTTCAACAAAATGATCCTGATATTTATCTTAATCAGAGTATTTGCCAGCCCTTTTTCAAATTTTTTTCAAAAGAAATTAACGAATAGCCAGGTCTCCCCACTTTTTGTAGTGCTATTTGCCTATACTTTCCTAGCATTAATATCCCTACCGGTATTGTGGTTTTTAGAGATCAGAAATATTCCAAATCAATTTTGGATGTATATGATTTTGGTTGGTGTGTTGGATGCTTTTGGGAATTTTCTTCTTGTGAAATCACTACAGAATATGGATTTATCCTTATTTGGACCTCTAAATGCTTTTAAACCTGTAATTGCATTATTATTTGGCATTTTTATCCTTTACGAAATTCCTTCTGTTAAGGGGCTTATTGGAATGCTTATAATAGTATTGGGCAGTTACTTTCTGAACATGTCAGGGGAACGCAATGGAAATACGTTTGCGCTATATCTTTCAAAAGGCTTTTGGTTAAGAATTTCCGGTATTACTCTCTCGGCTGTTTCGGCTGTTATCATTAAAAAGGTTGTATTATTATCAAATCCGCTCACAGCACTTGTTTTTTGGGCAATAATAGGGTCTCCTTTTCTCATTTTAATTTATGCCTTTCAGAAAAAAGAAATAAAACAAAAAGATTTTTATTTAATGTCTGCTCAGAAATTAAATTTTTTAGGATTGTTTCTTTCCATTACCATTATGCAACTGTTTACCTTATTTACTTTTCAAAAAGTATTTGTGGGATATTCTCTAGCTCTTTTTCAGTTGTCTTCTGTGATAAATGTATTGATGGGATTTTTCTTCTTGAAAGAAAAGGACATAAAAATGCGCTTATTGGGCTCTTTTATAATGATTTTTGGAACATTATTAATTCTTATAAAATAAAGAAAGGGCACTTTTCAATGCCCTTTCTCCAATTCTTTTTACAAAGAAAGTGGGAGATTAATCCAATATATTAAATCCTGCTTCACCGTGATAGGCTAAATCCATTCCCTCTTCTTCTACTTTCTTAGTTACCCGGCTTCCTCCGGTTAATAAGGTTGCCACCTTAAATAAAATAGCTGAGGCAATACCCGAGAAAATTATGGTGACTGATACTCCATAAAACTGAGTTACCACCTGACCCGGATTTCCGTATAACAGACCTGCTGCGCCATTAATCTCTGGGTTAGCAAATATTCCTGTGGCAATTGCTCCAAATATTCCAACCAAGCCATGAATACCGAAAACGTCAAGCGTATCATCATAACCTAAAATCTTTTTCAATTTAACCACCCCAAAATATCCAATTGCACCCGATAAGATACCGATGACTAAAGCTCCGGTTACATCCACAAAACCTGCAGCGGGTGTGATACCTACCAATCCTGAAACCACACCTGAGGCACTTCCAATAAGTGTTGGTTTTTTATGAACTGTATTCCATTCGATAAGTAACCAGGAAAGTCCACCAGCAGCTGCTGCTACATTTGTAACTAATAGTGCATTTGCTGTGATAAAATCTGCTGCTAATTCACTTCCTCCATTAAATCCAAACCAGCCGAACCATAATAAGGAAGAACCTAAAACCATTAATTTGATTGAAGAAGGTTTTGCAGCTGTTGGTTTTTCGTGATCTACTCTTTTACCTAACATATAAGCCAATACCAAACCGGCTATTCCGGCATTAATATGAATTACCGTTCCTCCGGCAAAATCCAAATCACCATGTTGTAATAAGAATCCCGATTCACTCCAAACCCAATGCGCGACTGGAGAATAGACTAATATTACCCAAAGGATGGAAAATATAAACCAGGTAGAATATTTAACACGTTCTATAATTGAACCACTTACCAGTGCTACAGCAATTGCGGCAAAAGTACCCTGAAACATTACAAAAAGTAAAGTCGGGATTGTGCCACTCACACTGTCGATTGGAATATTTTGTAATAATAAAAATTCGAGAGAGCCAAAATAAGGATCGTTGGAGCCTCCAAAAGCAATGCTGTAGCCAATGACCACCCAAACAATTGATGCCGTACAAAAAGCAGTATAACTCATACCGATCGTGTTCAAAACACTTTTCCGCTGGGTGAGGCCTCCATAAAATAAAGTTAATCCTGCCGGGGTCATTAATGCCACTAGTGCGGTTGCTATGAGCATCCAGGCGGTATCTCCTGTGTTGATTGCGGGTTCAGTTTCCTGACTAAAACCCAGAAGTGGCAAGGTTAACAGGATTAGGGTAAAAAACAGTCCTCTTTTTTTCATTTCTCTGTAAATTATTATTTTTTCAGTTTATAAAAGAATTTGAATTTTCAAAAATAGTATAATTTACTTATAAAATGCACTATAAATTACCCTAAATCTCAAAAAAATAATAACAATAGCTTATTTTTAATGTAAAAATTATAAAAATCAGTTTTTTGAAAATTATTGATTGAACTAAAAAGTTTTTAACTTCCTGACTAATTTTTATTGACTCATTATCCAACAACAAAACATGGAACAGATACTAAAAGGGAGGGTAGCGCTCATAACCGGGGCCAGTAAGGGGATCGGAAAATCCATTGCCTTTTTATTCGGAAAAGCCGGAGCCACCGTGATTTTAAGTAGCAGGAAGCAGCAGGCGGTAGATGAAGTGGGGGAGGAATTTAAAAGGGAAGGAATTTCAGCCGGAGCTATAGCCTGTAATATGGGTAAAATGGAAGAGGTGAAGCAGCTTTTTGAAACTACGAAGCAGGATTATGGCAGAATTGATATTTTGGTGAATAATGCTGCCACCAATCCGATTTTTGGTCCGGTTGAGGAGGCAACTACAGAAGCATTTGATAAAATTATGGATGTGAATGTGAAAGGTCCTTTTTTGATTAGTAAACTGGTTTATCCAATTATGAAGGATAATGGGGGAGGTGCTGTAATCAATATTAGTAGTGTGGAGGGTATAACTCCCGGTTTTGGGTTAGGGTTGTATAGTGTGAGTAAGGCAGCCCTGATAATGCTTTCCAAAGTGACTGCAAAAGAATGGGGAAAAGATAAGGTTAGGGTAAATACCATTTGTCCAGGGTTGATTAAAACCAAATTCAGTGAGGCACTTTGGTCGAATGAAAAAATCATGTCTCAGGTTTTTAAAATGCAACCTATTCAGGATATTGGAAAACCTGAAGATATTGCCAGTCTGGCTTTGATGTTGGCTTCCGATGCAGGTTCCTTCTGTACAGGAGCTGTATTTACAGCCGATGGAGGATTGACCATCTAACTTTTTTGGAGCTGCTTTTTTACCTTAAAAATACTTGTATTCGGTTTTTCAAATATATAATCAGTCATTATCCTCATAAATTTGTGTAAACAAATGGGATAGCCCGTAAAATTTCCTACCTTTGCGCCCGTTTTTAGGGTTTTGTGGTACACTTCCAATTGGAGCTTTTTTATCTGTCCGTCATTCCCTGGAAAATTCACAAATTACAATTTATTGTGCACAACTATTTATTTGGTAAATGATCGAGTTAATCAGAAAAAAATCAGTCAATTCGAAAGATGATATTTTATCAGGCCTGACCGTAGCTCTGGCTTTGGTGCCGGAAGCAGTTGCTTTTGCTTTTGTGGCAGGGGTTGACCCTTTGGTAGGTTTGTATGCCGCTTTTATGATCGGCTTAATTACTTCCGTGTTGGGAGGACGACCCGGAATGATTTCCGGTGCTACTGGTGCACTTGCGGTAGTAATGGTTACCCTTGTGGCACAGGGAAATGAAAGAGGACTTGCCATGGAAAACCCTGTTGAAAACCTGGGTTTGCTTTATCTTTTTGCCACTGTAATTTTAATGGGATTTTTCCAGATTGGAGCGGGTGTATTTAGATTGGGAAAGTTTGTGAGATTAATTCCTCATCCGGTAATGATGGGGTTTGTGAATGGATTAGCCATTGTAATTTTTAAGTCTCAGCTGGGCCTATTTACAAAAACAGAAAATGGCGTAAAATCCTATTTAGAAGGCACTGAATTATTTACCATGTTGGGTCTTGTGGCACTTACCATGGCCATTATGTATTTTCTTCCAAAAATTACCAAAAAAATTCCGGCTGCATTAACGGCCATCATTATTGTAAGTGCGGTGGCCATATTCGGAAATTTGAATGTAAGCACAGTGGGTTCATTTATCAGAGATGGTGGAGGAGCAGGATTAGAAGGAGGATTACCCACCTTTCAAACTGAATTGTTTTCTGTTTTACCTTTAAATTTAGATACTTTAAAATTTATTCTACCCTATGCTCTAATTCTGGGGGCGATCGGGTTAATTGAGTCATTAATGACACTCAACCTTATTGATGAAATTACAGAAACAAGGGGACGGAGTAATAAAGAATGTGTAGCGCAGGGTACTGCCAATATTGTAACCGGCTTATTTGGTGGAATGGGAGGCTGTGCCATGATCGGGCAAAGTATCATCAATGTAAATTCTGGTGGTAGAGGTCGTCTTTCAGGAATTGTGGCAGCAATTGCATTATTGTGTTTTATACTTTTCGCTTCCAGTTATATTGAAATGATACCCATGGCGGCTTTAGTTGGGGTAATGTTCATGGTGGTAATCGGTACATTTGCCTGGAGTAGCTTCAGGGTTTTACACAAAATCCCAAAATCTGATGCATTTGTATTAATTGCGGTATCATCATTAACAGTAATTTTTGACCTGGCAATTGCCGTTTTTGCAGGGGTGATTATTTCAGCTTTAGTATTTGCATGGGAAAATGCCAAAAGAATTAGAGCCAGAAAAAGGTTTAAGGAAGATGGAACTAAGGTTTATGAAATCTGGGGGCCGCTCTTTTTTGGGTCAATTTCAGAATTCAACTCAAAATTTGATACCAAGAATGATCCTGATAATGTAGAAATAGATTTTATAGAATCCAGGGTGTCAGACTTCTCCGGAGTGGAAGCCATTACCAATCTGGTGGAAAAATATGAATCTCAGGGCAAGTTTTTGAAGTTGATTCACTTGAGCGAGGATTGTAAAAACATCCTGAAAAAGGCAAACCCTAAATTTGATGAAATAATTATAGATGATGTGGACGATCCCAGGTACTATGTGGTTTCCGGGGAAAACGTGGAGGAATTCTAAAAAGAAAAATTTTTAAAAGGAATGGACATCTTTTAATGAAGATGTCTTTTTTTTTGCTTTTCCTAATAAAGCCAAATACTCATTTAATAATAATTCAAAATTAATCGTGTATTATTTTGCTATAAAAAACTGATAGAGAGGTTGTTATTCCTCGGAAATAAAAGCATAGGTGCTTAAAGCAGCATTACGGATAAAATTACAAGTTGGGTTATGGAATGGATACTTTAATGTAGGAATTGAATAAAAGATTAAGGCTTTATAGAATGAAAAATATGCACCCAATCATGTTTTGGTCTCCTCTGCTTTTTGTTTTTTCTTTTTGCTTTTGGCGAGTGGAAATTCTACAATAAAACTGGCTCCTTTTCCTTCCTGGCTTTCACACCAGATCTTTCCCTTAAGTGCTTCTACATATTTTTTGGCTATGGCGAGCCCCAGGCCGGTTGATTTCTCTCCTCCGGTAGGTTTGGCACTCAGACGCTGGTATTTACCAAATAATTTTTTCATATCTTCCTTGGTAATCCCGGGACCTTCATCTTTAATTTCTACTCTTACTTTTCCTTTTTCTGCTGTAGAAATTGACACAAAAATTTTCTTTTCAGGAGGGGAAAATTTAATGGCATTTGATAAAAGATTAGCAAAAACCTGAACTACAATTTTGGCATCTGTTTCTACCAAAAAATCCTGAGGCTTTTCAGGGGAAAATTCCAGCTTCAGCTGCTTCCTGTTTAGATCCGGGGTATAATCATTGCTCACATCCAGTAGTGTATAATACAAATTAATCACCTCCATGCTAAAATTGAAGCTTTTGGATTCAATGGATTCCACATTTAGAATATGGGAGATCATACCATTCAATCGGTTGGCAGAATTAAAAATGTGGTCAAAATACATTTTTTGCTCCTCGGTAAGATTATCCCCATCCATTTTGATGAGGTTAATTAACCCATATATTTGCCCTAATGGGCTTTTCAAATCATGAGCTACAATTCCAATCAATTGATTTTTTTCCTCATTTAAATCTATGAGTTCGGAATTTTTTCTGCCCAACTCTTTGTTCTTTCTTTCAATACTTTTCCGTTGTTTATCAATTTGTTCTTTTTGAATATGAATCTCTTCTGTTCTTTCCTGAACGGTTTGCTCCAGAAATTCATTTTGCTTTCTTACCCTTCTGGAATTCCATTTGGTAACCAACATCAGGAAAATTAGCACCAGGAAAGGAGCTAATAACTGAAATAAGGTTTTCTGGTAAAAATAGGGTTGTTTGATGATCACCAATTCAGTCTGATGGTAAAAGTCATCATTATTAAAAGCCATTACCGTAAAATTATAGGTATCAGGATGGAGATTGTTAAAGGAAACCTCTCTCTGGCTGCCAATTTTTTGCATGTGATATTCGGGCTCCAGGGCATAAGCAAAGGTGACCCTTTTGGGTGCTTTAAAACTTAATGCAGTGAATTTAATGTTGATCCTGTGGTTACCTGGAGGAATAACTATTGGGCTTTTTATGGGTACGTTTTTATTATCAACCGAAATCGATTCAATTATTATTTTTGGAGCCTGTTTATTCAGGGAAATTTCAAGGGGATTTTCTATTAAAGTAACCCCATTAGGAGTGGCAATCCAAAAAGAGCCATTCGTGGAAATTAAGGATCTGGCATTAGCAGTTGCTGCATTGGCTTTCATGCCATCATCCTTATTAAAAATTCTGAAACTTGTAATTTTCTTAATTTCTCCATCGGCAACAGCATTCAGCTCTGATTTGGGTACTCTTAAAATACCTCCATTACACGGTATCCACAAATTGTTTTCTTCATCCTCCAAAAAATCGAAAGCGGAATGAATAGGGAAATTATTGGCTCTGTTAATACTTATAAATTCATTGTTTTTGTATCGGGTAATACCTCCATTAGTACCGATCCAGAGGACTTCGTCCTCATCTTCATAAATCTGGAAAATGACATTTCCGGATAGTCCGTCTTTGGAGGTGTAGGAAGTTATCTTTCCATCCTTTAGGCTATTAAGTCCTTCCTCGGTTGATATCCAAATGGTTCCCTCACTATCCTGATTGATAGCATGTATCTTTTGGCTTGACAATTCTCCTTCAGCCAAAATTGGGACAAATTCTCCATCAGAAAATTTATTTAAACCATCTTCAGTTCCAAACCACATATTTCCTTCCTTGTCCTCAAAAATAGTTCTAACATAAGCATGTGATAGACCGTCCTTTGTAGAATACTTTTTTAATTTACCTCCATTTTCCATACAGAAAAGGGTATTTTCAGTACAAAACCAGGTGTTGCCTTTACTGTCAATAAATAAATCTCTTACCCTTTTATTAAATGGTTTTCCGTCTACCAAAAATGGGTGCCAGTCCCAACCTGGTTTAAACTGACTTATTCCGGCATTAGTGGCCACAAGGTATTGCCCTGTATCTGATTCTACAATGCTATACACATGATTTCCGGTAAGTCCCTGATTGATAGTATAAGTAGTGAACTTTCCTTCTGTTAGTTGGTAAAACCCTGATTGGTAAGTGCTTACCCATAAATTACCCTCATTGTCTTCAATAATATTGGTTACATCATGATTTGGAATCTGGCTTTTTTCTACCAACACCTGAAGTTCATTATTATAAAATCTGCATAAACCTTTATTAGTACCAATCCAAATGCCCTTATCCTGATCTTCATAGATGGCTTTGATAATTAATCCGGGAAGTTCGTGTTGTGGACCAAAACTAAATATTCTATTTTGTGGGGAAATTATCACGATGCCTTTATTGGTGCCAATCCAAATATTTCCAACGTGGTCTTGTTCCAGTTCAAGTGCCTGTTTATTGGCTAACGGGAAATTTTCCAAAACTTCTCCTTCCTCCGTAAGTTTGAAAACTCCTTTTTCCTGTGTGGCAATCCAGATATTTCCGGCAGAGTCCTGAATAATTCGGTTTATTCCCGATTGCGTTAATGGCTGTTTTACTCCTTCCTGGGTAAATTCGAATTCTTTCTTAAAGGTTAATCCACTGGCTGTCCCAACCCATAGTTTTCCATTTCTGTCTTTTAATATATCATTTACAATATTGCTTGGAAGTCCGTTTTCTTTTGTGAATATACTAAGTGCATTATCCTTAAGAGATAACAATCCACTTCCATTGGATGACACCCAAAGCGTGTTTTCGGTATCCTGATAAAGTCGTTTAAATGAGTTGCCAATTAAATTGGCAGTGGTATCAAAAATAGGGATAGTACTGATACTACGTCCATCAAATTTTACTAATCCATTGAAAGTAGAAATCCATAAATAACCATCCTGATGCTGTAAAATATTGTTGGCTCCCTGAGAGGGCAGGCCATCACTATTTCCCCAGATATTTAAATTGTATTGTGTCAGGTCCTTTTCAGGATTTAATCCTTTTTTCTGACCGTATATCAATAAGCAGTTAAATAAAAAAAGAAAAACTAATCCAGGCTTAATATTTTTAATTAATTGAATAGCCATTTTAAAAAATGTACCTTACTGTTAGGTATGATGTGTAGTTAGACTGGTAATGGTTAATAAGTGAATCAAAAAGTAATATTTATTGTAATAACATTTTTAAGTAGCAGTATATTATACTTTGAAGATAAACAATAAATATAAATATACTAAGAATTAATGAAATCGATTTTACAGGATCATTTCCGGCAGATTTAAAAAAAAAGGCGGAATTGTGTAAAAATAATTAATCAGTTGACTTATTTTATTGAAAATAATGTAGCTTTGTATTGTAAATTTTGAAAAATATCTATTTGTTACTTATTGGCAAAAAAGGAATGTTTTTAAGTATTTATCTATACAAATCTCTGTGTATTGATCACGCCACTAAAATCAAACCCTTGAGGCAAAGCAGTTTCCCGGGTTTCTGATTAGCCTGCCCAGCATTTCATTTATTTATAATTATTCTTTGTGCCAAATTAATAACACCTTTCGGGGTGGAGGGGGAAAATATGAAATTTCAAATATTATTTGCTTCTGAGGAACATGTAAAATATGCGGAGGAAATTACTCAGGCAATGGAAGATGCAGCCAAAGCCAGAGGAACAGGAATAGCAAAAAGATCACCATTATATATTTCCGATAAAATAAGGGAAGGCAAGGCCGTAATTGCCTTGGCAGGGACTTCTTTTGCCGGATTTTGTTATATAGAAACCTGGAGTCATGGGAAGTATGTAGCCAATTCCGGTCTTATTGTTCTGCCCGAGTACAGGAAAGGAGGGTTGGCTAAATTAATTAAGGCAAAAGTTTTCGAGTTATCCAGAAAAAAATTCCCTAAATCCAAGATTTTTGGGATCACTACCAGTTTGGCGGTAATGAAAATTAATTCTGACTTAGGCTACAAACCCGTAACCTTTTCCGAATTAACTACCGATGAAGCTTTCTGGAAAGGTTGCCAGAGTTGCACTAATTTCGATATTCTTACCAGAACAGGGAGAACACACTGTCTCTGCACGGGAATGATTTATGACCCGACCGAGGATGTGCAAAACAGGCAAAAGAAACAAAAGAATTTATATGAAAGATGGCAATTGTTTTTGCGATTCCTTGCGGTGAGAAAGCACAAAAAGGAATTATTAGCTAAAAAAATTGAATCTAGAAAAATGGAAAATGCCTTGAGGTTAAAAAAGAAAAAAGAAAGGATGGCAATTTCCTGATTAACATTTTAACCTGGTTTTAAAATTTATTTAAAATAAAAAAGCCAGGCTAAATTTCCTGATACCACTTGTGCGACAAACAGAGAACCTGTCCTATCGAAATACGCATATGTTTTATTGGTGTGTATCAAATGATTGTCAGGAACTATCTTATCATATAAATTTAGTTCCTGTGGCACTAGTTTAAATTACTTATTTAAGCCTTAACCAATTTTAGTTTTTTATCAAATTTTTAAAAGGGATTTAGCCTTTTTAAGCATGTAGTTATATTTTTGAATATTTAGTAAATCATTAATTTTTAATAAAGCATTAAAGTCTGTTGCTTTCAATTTTTAAATAAGGATTATTCGGGGAATTTAATTGAAAGCAAGACTAAAAATATTGAGATATGAGTAAAAAGGTTGTACTTGCCTATAGCGGTGGATTAGATACTTCGTATTGTGTGAAATACCTGACCAATGAATTGAAAATGGAAGTTTATTCCGCAATAGTAAACACTGGTGGGTTTTCAGAAGAGGAATTGAAAGAAATTGAAAGTAATGCGATTAAATTGGGTGTTGTTTCCCATACAACAATTGATGCCACTGACAGCTATTATCAAAATTGTATCAAATATTTAATTTTCGGGGATATCCTCAAAAACAATACTTATCCACTTTCTGTAAGTGCTGAAAGAGTTTTTCAGGCTGTGGAAATCATTAAATATGCGAAATCTTTAAGTGCTGAAGCTATTGCTCACGGAAGTACTGGTGCAGGAAATGATCAGGTAAGATTCGACCTGATTTTTCAGATAATGGCTCCGGATATTGAGATCATCACCCCAATAAGGGACCAGAAGTTATCCCGAGAAGCTGAAGTAGAATATCTTGCTGCAAATGGTGTGGAGAGAGACTGGACAAAGTCAAAGTATTCTATCAACAAAGGATTGTGGGGAACCAGTGTAGGGGGAGTAGAAACCCTGACTTCCGATGGTGTTTTGCCTGAGGAGGCATATCCAACCCAACTCACAGCGTCTGGAGAGAAGGTAATTGAACTTTCCTTTGAAAAAGGAGAGCTGATAGGTTTGGAAGGAGAAACTTTTGAGAATCCTGTGAAGGCCATACAGGCATTAGAAGAGCTGGCCTCCGGATATGCGGTGGGTAGAGATGTGCATGTGGGTGATACTATTATTGGTATAAAAGGAAGAGTAGGCTTTGAAGCTGCTGCACCACTCATAATTATAAAGGCCCACCATCTTTTGGGTAAACATGTGCAAACCAAATGGCAATTGTACTGGAAAGAGCAGTTGGCCAATTGGTACGGCATGATGTTGCACGAAGGGCAATACCTTGATCCGGTTATGCGAAATATTGAAAAGTTTCTGGAGGATACCCAACAAAATATGACGGGGAAAGTAAAAGTGAAACTATCTCCCTATAAATTTGATGTTTTAGGAATTGAATCTCCTTATGATTTAATGTCGGCTAAGTTTGGAAGTTATGGAGAAATGAATCTGGCCTGGTCAGGAGAGGATGTGAAAGGATTTACTAAAATAATCAGTAATCAAATAAAAATCTATCACCAAGTAAATTCAGATAAATAATGGTAAGAGTAGGAATAGTTGGTGGAGCTGGTTATACCGCTGGAGAGTTGTTGAGAATTTTAGTCAACCATCCTCGGGTTACCATCAGTTTCGTACATAGTAATAGTAATGCAGGGAAACCTGTTCATCATATTCACAAAGATTTAATTGGAGAGATCAATTTAGAATTTGTAAGTGAAATTTCCCCCAGAATTGATGTGTTGTTTTTATGCATGGGGCATGGCGCTTCAGAAGTCTTTATGAAGGAAAATCCTATTCCTGGCAAAATCAGGGTAATTGATATGAGTCAGGATTTTAGGATAAAAGCTCCGCTTCACGATTTTGTTTATGGTTTGCCAGAACTAAACCGTCAGGCGATCCGGGATGCCCAAAGGCTGGCGAATCCAGGATGCTTTGCTACATGTATCCAACTGGCTATTTTACCCCTGGCAGCAAGGAAATTATTGACCGATGAAGTGCATGTGAATGCCATAACAGGGTCAACTGGAGCTGGTCAAAATCCTTCTCCAACAACACATTTTAGCTGGCGAAATAATAATGTTTCTGTATATAAAGCATTCAAACACCAGCATTTAAGGGAGATTTCCCAAAGTATTAAACAGTTGCAACCCGCTTTTGATAAAGCCATTAACTTTATTCCGGTAAGAGGAAATTTTTCCCGGGGAATTATGGCTTCAGTTTATACTAAGTGCCAATTAGGGTATGAAGAAATTGTTTCCATTTTCAAAGGATTTTATGCTGGAGCTCCATTTGTGGTGGTATCGGATACTAATCCTGATTTAAAACAAGTGGTAAATACCAATAAGGCTGTAGTATATATTGAAAAACATGACGATAAAGTGCTGATTATTAGTATGATTGATAATCTTGTAAAAGGTGCTTCAGGTCAGGCAGTTCACAATATGAACCTTATGTTGGGCTGGGAAGAGACTACCGGGTTGAAACTTAAGCCTGTGGGATTTTAAATTTGTAGGTTAATTTAAAGCAACAGCCAACTATTGTAAAACAATAAGTTGACTATCAGAATAATTATCACCTCTATTAATTAGAAAAATATTCTTATACCATGAATATGTTCGATGTTTATCCTGTATTTGGGATTAAACCCGTAAAGGGTGAAGGTTCTTATGTATGGGACAGTGAAGGAAATAAATACCTGGATTTATATGGTGGCCATGCCGTGATTTCCATTGGGCATAGCCATCCTCATTTTGTGGAGTCAATTTCCAACCAGCTCAAAGAACTGGCTTTTTATTCTAATTTTATCATCAATCCACTACAGGAAAAATTTGCCAGGAAATTGGGGGAGGTTTCAGGATACCAGGATTACAATTTGTTTTTGTGTAATTCAGGAGCGGAAGCAAATGAAAATGCGATAAAACTAGCCTCTTTTTATAATGGTAAGAAGAAGGTAATTTCCTTTACAAAAGGTTTTCATGGTAGAACTTCCCTATCGGTGGCGGTTACTGATAATCCAAAGATTGTGGCACCCGTAAATGAAACTGACAATGCCATAATCCTTCCATTTAATGATGAAAAGGCATTAGAAAAAGCTTTTCAGGAGGAGGAAATAAGTGCGGTTATTATTGAAGGAATTCAGGGAATAGGTGGGATAAATCTACCAAACCCTTCTTTTATTAAAAAAATTGAAAGGCTTTGTAAAGACAATAATGCTGTTTTTATAGCGGATGCTGTTCAATGTGGTTATGGAAGGACTGGTAAGTTTTTCTCTCATGATCACTTTGAGGTTAAAGCAGATATTTATACCATGGCCAAAGGTATGGGGAATGGTTTTCCAATTGGTGGAATAGCCATTAGTCCTAAAATTGAGGCTGTATATGGTATGCTGGGAAGTACTTTTGGTGGTAACCATATGGCTTGTGCTGCGGGAATAGCAGTTCTGGAAGTAATGGAGAAGGAGAATTTGATGGAAAACGCGACTCAGGTTGGGAATTATTTAATACAGGAATTAAAAGGGATGGGCATTGCCAAAGAGGTAAGAGGAATTGGATTGATGATTGGGATTGAGTTTGATTTTCCAATAAAGGAAATTCGGACAAAATTACTTTTTGAAAATAAAATCTTTACCGGGTCAGCTTCAAATCCCAATACCTTAAGGTTACTTCCCCCTTTAAATCTGACAAAAGCACAGGCAACTGTATTTTTGGAAACATTAAATGAAGTGTTAAAGGCTGTATAACTGAAATTGAAAATGAGAAATTTTACTTCTGTTCATGATGTGGAAAACTTGGAAAGTCTTGTAAAGGAGGCTTTGGAATTGAAAAAAGATCCTTTAAAATACAAAGGCCTTGGAGAGGGGAAAACCATGGGGATTATTTTTTTAAATCCGAGTTTAAGAACCCGTTTAAGTACCCAAAAAGCAGCCCAGAACCTTGGGGTTTCCCCAATAGTGATGAACTTTGGCAGTGAAGGGTGGAAACTGGAATTTGAAGATGGGACTGTAATGGATGGAAATGCTGCAGAACATATAAAAGATGCAGCCAGAGTGATGGGGGCTTATTTCGATATCATTGGGTTACGTTCTTTTCCAGGATTGGAAAACCGGGATGATGATTATCAGGACAATATACTGAATCAGATGATCAAATATGCAGGTATTCCTGTGGTAAGTCTAGAATCTGCTATCAGGCATCCTTTACAGTCATTTGCCGATGTATTGACTATTGAGGAACACAAAACGGTTAAAAAACCAAAAGTGGTTTTGAGTTGGGCACCACACCCAAGGGCTTTGCCTCAGGCAGTCCCAAATTCATTTTTAGAATGGATGGTAGCGGCTGATTACGATGTTTATGCTACTCACCCGGAAGGTTATGAATTATCAGAAGAATTTACCAAAGGAGTGAAAATTGAATACGACCAGAAAAAGGCTTTTGAGGGAGCTGATTTCATTTATGGTAAAAACTGGTCATCCTATCACAATTATGGGAAAATACTGACAAAAGATCCTTCATGGACTATAGATGCTGAAAAAATGAAATTGACCAATAATGGAAAATTCATGCATTGCCTTCCGGTAAGAAGAAATGTAATTGTAAGTGATGAAGTGATTGATAGTGAGAATTCCTTAATCATACCGCAGGCTGCCAACAGGGAATATTCAGCTCAAATGGTGATTAAAAAAATATTAGAATCAAATTTTTAATGGAAAAGTTATCCGTCATAAAAATAGGGGGGAACATTGTTGATAATCCTGCAGCCTTAAAGCAATTTTTGGAAGACTTTTCAAAGTTGGAAGGTAAAAAGATTTTGGTGCATGGAGGAGGGAAGATTGCTTCTGAGTTTTCCAAAAAATTAGGTATTGAACCTAAAATGCACAATGGCAGAAGAATTACTGATGCGGATTCACTTGATGTGGTAACCATGGTTTACGCTGGTTTAATTAGCAAAAATATTGTGGCAGATTTACAGGCTTTGGAAACAAATGCCATTGGTCTGACCGGAGCTGATTTAAATATTATCCAGTCAGTGAAAAGACCTGTTGATCCAATAGACTTTGGTTTTGTGGGAGATGTTAAAAAGGTGAATATAGACCAGTTGGGTCTGTTGATTGATGGAGGGACAGTTCCTATTCTAAATTCTATTACTCACGATAAGCAGGGAACTTTATTAAATACCAATGCAGATACAATTGCTGCTGAGGTGGCTATTGCTGCCAGTGAAAAATATGAAGTAGAACTCATTTATTGTTTTGAAAAAAATGGAGTTTTAACCAATCCTGATGATGATGATTCTTGGATTGATGAACTTTCTTATAATTATTATCAGCAATTGTTGGAAAAAAAGATCATTACAGCCGGGATGATGCCCAAATTGGAAAACTGCTACAATGCACTAAGAAAAGGAGTAACCCAGATAAAAATTATCCATGCAAAAAATTTAAATTCAGGTGTAGAGGGTCAGGCCGTTGGCACTTGTATTTTTTTGTAGAGAATTTAAATCATTAGAAAGTCTTTGGATGGATAATCAAAAAACTTCTTTTTCTCACTGGAAGGCCCCAAATGATGCTCTTTTACCTGAGTTTATTATAGGAGGGGCTATGAAGTGTGGGACAACTACCCTTCACGCCATGTTGGCTAAACATCCGAAAATTTTCATCCCTGAGGAAGAAATCCATTTTTTTGATATAGACCACCACATTCAGCATGCTGATTTTAACTTTTATGATAAAAAGAAAGATCAGTGGACTGTACAGTTGATGGAACAAAATCCTGAAAAATTATGGGATTGGTATTTAAAAAAATTTGCAGGAAAGGAGCAGTATGTAAAAGGAGAGGATTCTACCATTTATCTGGCTTCAAGGATTGCTGCAGAAAGAATTGCCCTCCAAAATAAGGAAATTAAACTCATATTTTTATTGAGGCATCCTACTAAAAGAGCTTATTCACAGTATTATCATATGCTTAGAACAGGACGTGCTACTCATACTTTTGAAGATACACTCAAATATAATCCGGTTAGTGTACTTGAAAGGAGCTTATACAGAGATCAGTTGGAGCCTTATTATAAACACATCTCAAAAGAAAGAATCAAAATCGTACTTTTTGAAGATTTTATTCAGAATACAGCTGAAACTTTAAAGGAAATTTGTGAATTTATTGAGGTAGATTTTGATGCATTTGATCCTGAAGTCTTTCAGCTTCATACCAATCAGGCGCTTATTCCAAGTAGCTTTAGGTTACAACGATTTTTTAACCGAATATTTAAAGCACTGGGGACAGTACAATATTTCGATATGCTGCCTTTTGCTCCCTCACATATTGGGGAACAGAAAAGCTTTTTTATGAAATATCTAAAAAAGACGCTTGGAGTTTTAAACCCACACAAACCAGGCAAACCTCCCAAGATTAAGGATTCCACTAAAAATTTTCTGGATCAGTATTTTTATAACCAATTGGTAGGAATAGACGAATTGACTGGGGAAAAAATTCTCTCGAAATGGTTTCCAGAAAGAAATTAGCATTTGAAAGCAAATAAAAAAAAACCAAACCTAGGAAATCCAGGCTTGGTTTTAACTCCTAATAAAACAAAAATAGTTAATGAATTTTAGGCTTATCTGACAAAGCCTGGTGCTAAACCTCCATCTACATTCAATACGTTTCCAGTACTTTTATTCAGATCTCCTCCTACAAATGTAAATACGCCATTTGCAATGTCTTCTGGTAAAATGATTTCATTAAGCAATGTTCTGCTGGCGTAGAATTTTGGTAAATCTTCTACAGGTACCCCATAAGCTTTTGCTCTTCCTGCTGCCCAGGCACCTGCCCAAATCTTACTATCGGCAATTACCGCATCAGGGTTAAGCACATTTACTCTAATTTTATCTTTTCCTAATTCTGCAGCCAGTAATCTACTCATATGAAGCTGAGCTGCTTTTGCAGAACCATATCCGGAATTATTTGGACCAGAAACTAGTGCATTTTTACTTACGATATTTACAATATCCCCACCGATTCCTTGCTTTTGCATAATTTCCACACCTTTTTGAGAAACTAAGAACTGTCCTTTTACAAGGATATCATATAAGGCATCCCATTCCTTTTCAGTGTGATCGGTCAGTGTTCTGGAAATGGAAATTCCAGCACAGTTTACGATCAGATCAACACCTCCAAATTTTAGACAAGTTTCTTTATAAGCTTCCTCAATTGTAGCTGCGCTGGTTACATCAACGATTGCAGAGGTATAGGCATCCGAACCATAAGTTTCCTCAAACTCAGCCTTAGCCTCTTCCAGTCTTTCAGGATCATTGTCATTAATTACAACACAGGCACCTTCAGCAATGAATTTTTTGGCAATTGCTTTTCCTATTCCTCCTGCACTTCCGGTAATTAAGGCAATTCTTCTGGAAAGTGGTTTTTCTTTCGGCATTCTTTGCAGCTTGGCTTCTTCCAATAGCCAGTACTCAATGTTAAATGCTTCCTGTAATGGGAGGGAAGTATATTCAGAAATTGCTTCTGAACCTTTCATCACATTAATGGCATTGATATAAAATTCGCTTGAAACTCTGGCAGTTTGTTTATTTTTAGCGAAAGTAAACATTCCAACTCCCGGCCATAAAATAACAACTGGATTCCTATCTCTTATGGCAGGACTATCAGGATGCTTGTGATTTTCGTAATATTCAGTGTAATAAGCCCTGTACTCCTCAAATGCAGAAACCATTTTTGCTTTCAATCCTTCTGCATCAGAAAGGTCTTCATTAGCAGGGATTTCCAGAACCAAAGGTTTAATTTTAGTTCTTAAGAAATGATCAGGACAACTGGTTCCCATTGCCGCAAGCCTGTCTACATCATTACTGTTTGCGAACTCAAGTACCCTTTCATCATCAGTAAAATGGCCTATCATTTTGGCCTCACTAGAGCACAATCCTCTCAACACAGGAGCAATTTTAGCTGCCTGGTTTTTTCTTTCCTCAGCTGGAAGCGATTCCACTTTTGCTCCACCGAAAATAGGGCCTTTTTTGCCATAATTTTCTTCCAGATATTTGGCACAGGTATCAATGGCAGTCAAACTGTTGACATAGGATTCATAAGCTGTATCTCCCCATGTGAACAAACCGTGGCTTCCTAACATGATACCGGTAATTCCAGGATTTTCTTCCTGACATTTGGATAGTTGTAATCCAAGATCAAAACCTGGTCTTTGCCATGGTAACCAGGCTACTTTCCCTCCAAAAATTTCTTTTGTGATTTGCTCTCCATCTTTTGCTGCTGCAATGGCAATTGCGGCATCAGGGTGAAGGTGATCAATATGGTTAAAGGGCAGGAATGCGTGTAAAGAGGTGTCAATTGATGGCGCTTTTGAAGCCAGGTCGAAAATACAATAGTTGTACTTTTCCACCATTTCATCTTCAAATTCCAACCCTCTGTAAATATCTTTTAAGCTGTTAAGCCTGTCCATGTAAAGGGCAGCTAATCCGCTTTTTTTCAAAGTTCCAATATCTCCACCAGAACCTTTTACCCACATGACTTTGGTATCTTTTCCGGTTAATGGGTCTTTTTCAATGGTTTTGCAACTTGTGTTTCCCCCACCATAGTTAGTGATTCTAAGGTCGGCTCCTAAAATGTTCGATCGGTAAAGTAATAAAGCAACCTCATCCCCTTCAAGTTCAGCGGCTTTTTTTTCATCCCATAAATACTTTACATGTTTAAAGCTATTGACGTCTACTTGCATAATAACATTTAATTTGAATTAAGTCTCTGGACTTTATAAATAGTAAATTATATTTTTTTCAATTTGGTAGTGGTAATAATGAGTAATGCGTCCTTACTACATTGAAATTGAATTATATAGCGAATTAAATGTTTTATTCAGTCAATACTAACCTGTACTTACATGAGCAGGATAGTTAGGGTGGGTTAAATTTTGGTTAATAAAAAGAAAACTTCCTAAGGCACATTGATAAATTTATGGGTTTGAATGGAAATTTGCCATTTAGGATTTGCCTTAACATATTCCACAATTTGAGGCATCATTTTATCCTGTTTTCCCCATTCCGTTTGCAAATAGAGCTTACAATCAGGATTCATCTTTTCGGCAAAACTTTCTGCCCAGGCAAAGTCACTTTTGTTAAAAATGATCACTTTCAGTTCATGAGCAGCCTCATAAAATTCTGTTAAAGGAGCTTTAAATTTTTTTGGAGAAAAAGTAATCCAGTCCAATTTTCCTGATAAGGGATAAGCTCCCGAAGTTTCAATATTGATTTGAAAACCTTCATTTTTTAGGGCAGAGGTCAATTCATCTAAGTTATACATTAAAGGCTCTCCTCCCGTCAGTACAATTTTTCTGGCTGGATACTCTAATGCTTCCTTTACGATGGTTGAAACATCCATTTTAGGATGAGCATCAGCATCCCAGGAATCCTTCACGTCACACCACACACAACCCACATCACAACCGCCCAACCGAATGAAATAGGCGGGATGACCTGTGAAAAAACCTTCTCCCTGAATAGTATAAAAGGCCTCCATTACAGGAAGCCTTTCTGTTTTTATTAATTCCTTTTCCATAAATTTTTGGATGGAAAAATTAAAATATTTTTAATTAATTCCCTGTCTTCTTTTCGCTGAAAGTAAAGTGTTTTTCAATAATGAAACTACTGTCATTGGGCCAACACCCCCTGGAACAGGAGTGATAAAACTTGCCTTTTCTGCAACTTCATCAAATTTTACATCACCTTTTAGGGCATAGCCTCTTTTCTTAGAAGCATCCGGAACTCTGGTAATTCCTACATCGATCACTACCACACCATCCTTCACCATATCTGCCGTTACAAACTCTGCTCTTCCAAGTGCTACAATCAGGATATCAGCCCGAAGGGTTTCTGCTTTAATATCTTTTGTTCTGGAGTGTGTAAGGGTTACCGTACAGTTTCCGATTTTAGTTTTTCTTGCCATCAGAATGCTCATTGGTGTTCCTACAATATGACTTCTTCCTACTACCACACAATGTTTGCCTGATGTTTCAATTCCATACCTCTCCAATAACTGGATAATGCCAAAAGGAGTAGCGGGAAGAAAAGTAGGTAAATCCAATACCATTTTCCCCAAATTAGTCGGATGAAAACCATCCACATCCTTATTTGGATCAATGGCTTCTGTCACCTTCAATTCTGAAATATGTTTGGGCAAAGGAAGCTGTACGATGAATCCATCTACATCATCATCATTATTGAGCTGCTCAACAGTTTCCAGTAATTTTTCTTCAGAAATATCTGCATCAAATTTTAACAATGTTGATTTAAAACCCACTTCTTCACAGGAACGCACTTTACTTCCTACATAGGTTTTACTTGCGCCATCTTCTCCTACTAATACTGCCACAAGATGTGGGGCTTTCCCGCCTTTATCTACAATTTCTTTTACCTCTTTGGCAATTTCAATTTTTACTTCGCCTGATGTTTTTTTGCCGTCTATTAATTGCATTATATTTTTTTAACTTAGTCGTAATTGTTGAGTATAATTTTGATTACAAAGTTATCCTTTTTCTTGAAAGCTTCGCCACATATTGGGAATGAGTTTTTATAAGGAGGGATTTTTTCTTTAAAATAGAATATATTAAAAGTAGGAAAGCTGATTATTCCTCAAAGTAAATTCGCTTGACTCTTTCATTTACATTGGTCAGAATTTCGTAAGGAATTGTTCCAATATTTTGAGCCAGTTTCCAAATAGGCAAATCCTGTCCAAAAATAATTACCTCATCACCTTCTTTGGCATTAATTCCCGTAATCTCCACCATGGTCATGTCCATGCACACATTTCCAATTACCTTGGCGATTTTCCCATTAATTAAAACTTTCCCAATTCCTTTACTAAACCTTCTGTCATATCCATCAGCATAGCCAATGGCAATTGTAGCTATTTTAATATCTTTTTCTGCTTTACCATGTCTGCCATATCCAATTGTTTCTCCTTTCTTAATTTTTTTTATTTGGGAAATTGTAGTTTTTAAAGTGCCGGTATTTTTAAGATTTTCCTGAAGTTTTTGGTTTACTTCTACTCCATACAGCCCTATGCCCAGCCTTACCATATCCATTTGATAATCAGGGAATTTAATGATCCCTGCAGAGTTAAGCGCATATTTAATACAAGAAATGTGAAGTGATTTTTCAATTTTTGTTGCGATGGTTTTAAAGGAATTCAATTGTTTAAGAGAAAATTCATTGTGCTTGTCTTCATCCGCACCGGCAAGGTGAGTTAAAATTCCCCTGACTTTTATTTTTGAATTGTTTTTTAGCGTTTGAATTACTTTTTCAATCTCATCTGATTCAAAACCCAGGCGGTGCATTCCAGTATCAATTTTTAAATGAATTCCTACCGGATTGTCCGGCTCTTCAGAGGAATTAAGAAATTGAATGAATTGATTAAGGAGGTTTAAGTTATAAATCTCAGGTTCTAAATTGTATTTGATAATTTGATAAAATGATTCCTGAGCCGGGTTCATCACCATAATTGGAATTCTGATTCCATTTTCCCTAAGCCTAACCCCTTCATCCACATAAGCCACTCCCAGGTAATCTACTTTTTGATATTGCAATAATCTGGGAATTTCAAATTCTCCACTTCCATAGGCCAATGCCTTTACCATCACCATTATTTTGGTTTCCGGTTTTAAAAGACTTCTGTAAAAATTAAGGTTATGCACAATGGCTTCCAGGTTTATTTCTAATCTGGTGCCGTGCAGTTTTAAAGACAGTTGCTGAACAATTTTTTCAAATGCAAACACTCTGGCCCCCTTTACCAAAATACTTTCATTTTCAAATTTTAATGTGGGAAAGGCTTTTATAAAGGTCTCAATATGTTGAAAGAAGTTGGTTTCAAAATGTTCAAATTCATTTTTAATGGATGAAATTTCTTTCCCAATTCCCAGAATTCTTTTGATCTTTTTATTTGACAGTAATGTCAGTAAATCCTGGTAATTCACTTTACTGGAATCTCCAAAATCTGATAAAATAACCGTGCGTTTTCTTTTATCATCCTGTTGATCCATAAAATTTAAAGCCACTTCCAGCCCAGCTAAATCATTGTTATAGGTATCATCAATGACCAGACAATTGTTAATTCCCCTTTTCAATTCCAGGCGCATGGGAACATTTGCAAGCGAATTAATTTTGTCCTGAATAATTTCACTGGAATATCCCTTATAACTAAGCATTACAATACAATGAACCAGATTTTCAATTGAGGCTTTATCTGAAAAAGGGAGATCAAATTGATAATCTTTTCCTTGTTTTTGAAGTGTTAATTGAGAATGATCGGCTGCTTTGAGTTGAAAGTTAAAATAACCTTTATTTTGAAATGACCAGGGATATTTTTCGCCAGATAATTTTGCCATGGACTGATCGATTTGTGGATCGTCACAGCAATAAATGAGTGTTTGGCAATTGGCAAAAAGCTTTATTTTTTCATCAATCTTTTCTTGTTTGTTTTTAAACCCGGCATCATGCGCAGTGCCAATATTGGTGAGCAATCCGATAGTGGGCTGAATGATTTTTTCCAGGTTTTCCATTTCTCCAGTTTGGGAAATTCCCGCTTCAAATATACCGAGATTATGAAATGAAGTCATTTCCCAAACTGAAAGTGGTACACCAACCTGCGAGTTGTAGCTTTTTGGACTTTTTACAGTTCTAAACTCTGTCTCAAAAAACTGAAAGAGCCATTCTTTTACGATGGTTTTTCCATTACTTCCGGTAATTCCAATTACAGGTATCCGAAATTTATTACGGTGGAAAGCTACTAATTGTTGAAGGGTAAGCACCGTATTATCGGACCGGAAAAATTTTGCATCCGGTAAATTATCTTCCCATGTTTTTTCTAACTCTGAAACCACAAATGACCTTACCCCTTTTTTGTAAAGTTCATGAATATAAAGATGGCCATTATGCCTGGGCCCTTTTATGGCAAAAAAGATAGAATCTTTTCCTGATATCAATTTTCTGCTATCGATTAATAAATACCTTTTCTTCCAAAAATCTGAATTGAAATCGGGAGTTTTTGTCATTAAAAAAATGAATTTGGTTAGGGAAAAGCGATATTTCTTACAAAGAAAGTATTAATGGCTGAAAGAAACCTATAATTTTGAGTTTTAAGTAGGTGAGCAGATTTAAATATATTTAATTAGTACCAGGTTTGAAGTACAGGTACTTATCACACAGCAATCATTTTACTTTAAATTTTTTTAGACTTTCATGGAAATCGCACAACTATATCAATATTTCAAAAATACTACTGGAATTTCAACCGATACCCGAAAAATAGAGGCAGGTTGTATGTTCCTGGCTTTAAAAGGTCCAAATTTTAACGGTAATCAATATGCTGATGAGTCCCTGGAGAAAGGAGCAAAATATGCAGTAGTGGATGAAAAGGAATATGCTAAATCCGAAAATCATATTCTTGTAGAAAATGGATTGGAGGCTTTGCAAAAACTGGCCAATTATCACAGAAAAAATCTTGGAATTCCTGTTTTGGCCATCACAGGTTCTAATGGGAAAACCACTACAAAGGAGCTTGTCCAAGCTGTAATGAGTAAGAAGTTTAAGACTTTGGCCACTCCAGGGAATTTCAATAATCATATTGGGGTGCCACTTACTTTGCTTTCTATTTCGCCTGATATTGAATTTGCCATTATTGAAATGGGGGATAACCACATGGGAGAAATTCAGGTGCTATGCGAAATTGCCGAACCCGATTTTGGAGTGATTACAAACATTGGGAAAGACCATATTGAAGGCTTTGGAAGCTTTGAAAATAACATCAGGGCTAAAAGCGAGCTTTTTGATTATTTGCTGAAAAATAATGGAAAAGCCATCATCAACTCGAAGGATTATATATTGAAAAATATGGCAAAACGCTTTGATGAACCAGTAATGTATGGTGAAAAAGGTGATTTTACCTTTGCAGAATATTTAGGTGCCGATCCATTTATTAAATATAAAGACTGGGAAGGTAAAACAGCTGAAACCCAACTCGTTGGGGAATATAATTTTGAAAATATAATGGTGGCTTTGTGTATTGGCAAATTGTTTGAAATCCCGATTGGAGATATAAATCATGCCATAGTAAATTATGCGCCAAAGAATAACCGCTCTCAGGTAGTCGAAAAAGGCTCTAATACACTGCTTTTAGATGCCTACAATGCAAATCCATCTTCAGTAGAATTGGCCTTGAAAAGCTTTTCAGAGATGAAAACTGACAAAAATAAAGTAGTAATTTTAGGAGATATGTTAGAATTAGGGCCAATTAGTGACAATGAACATCAGGAAATAGTGAAACAGGCGATTGCGTGTAAATTTCCTAAAATGCTTTTTTGTGGGGAAATGTATCATAAATTTCAGCAGTCTGAAGGACTGTTTTTTAAAGAAAAAACGGATTTGGAAAACTTTCTGAAAGAGAAGCCAATGGCAAACTCTTTTATCCTGTTAAAAGGATCAAGAGGACTGAAATTGGAAACTTTACGGGAATTCTTGTGAAAAACCTAAACTTTATTACACAGGCAGGCTTCTGGTGTTTTTTGAGTTGAAGACTAAGGTGAAAATTGCTTACGTTTACTGGTAAACTAACAATTATATACTTTCACATCAACTAAGGGACATACATATGAAGAAGCTTTATACAGAATCAAGAAATCACAAAGGAAAAGTTCATTTCAGGTTGAGTTATGATGATGACAGAAGATTGTTTTATGCGACCTGGATGGGGTATCAGCAAATGGATGATATTAAGAGAGGGGCAACAAAAATTATCAACTTTCTAAAACAGAACCCTGGAAAATATATCAGTTTCATTAATGATTTGACCGACATGAAAAAAATGTGGGCTAATGCAAATGACAGACTTGGAGGGTTTTTCGTCCCTAAAATAGCTGAACTTGGGGTGAAATATCAGGCTGAAATCAAAACAGATGAACAATTACTGGCTTCTTCAAATAATCATTTCCCCTTAATTAATGCTGGAAATACTGAAGTAAACATATTTAAAGATGAAGAAGATGCTTTAATTTGGTTACTTTCTAAGAATGAGTTGGTTGTGGTTTAATATCGATCAGGATTCTTGAAAATTTTGCTTTATATCTAAAGGTTTTACATACATGTTTATATTTGTGCCGCAATTTATTGCGGCATTTTTTTTTGCTTTGTATTTAAATCATAATCTTTAAAATTACCACAAAATGGGTATAAGGTCATTTTTAAGTAAGCCTTTCGCAAAAATTGTTTATACACAGCAAAAAAGCTGGAGTCTAAACCCTGTTGGCACTCAAAATAAAGTTTTTAATTACCTTATTAAAGGGGCGAAACATACTGTTTTTGGTAAAGACCATGGCTTTTCAGATATCAAAAATTATGAGGATTTCAAGAAAAGGGTACCCATTAGAGATTATGAAGAATTAAAGCCTTATATCAATAAAATTATTTCCGGGGAAAGTGATGTACTTTGGAAAGGAAAACCTGCCTATTTTGCTAAAACTTCTGGTACTACTTCTGGTACAAAATATATTCCCTTAACCAAAGCCTCTATCCCCAACCATATCAATTCAGCCAGAAATGCTTTATTATCTTATATTCATGAGACAGGTAAAGCAGATTTTTTAGATAAGAAACTGATATTTCTTTCTGGGAGTCCTGTGCTTGGAAAAACTGGGGATATCCTTACAGGAAGACTTTCTGGTATGGTAAATCATCATGTTCCTGGTTATTTGAGAACCAACCAGTTACCAAGTTACGATACCAATTGTATGGAAGATTGGGAAGATAAACTGGAGAAAATAATAGATGAAACAATAGACCAGCCAATGTCTCTGATTTCTGGAATTCCCCCCTGGGTCCAGATGTATTTCGATAGGGTACAAGCCAGAACCGGCAAACCCATTAAAGATGTTTGGCCTGAATTTTCTTTATTTGTTTATGGAGGGGTAAACTTTGAACCTTATCGGGGAAAATTATTTCAATCCATTGGAAAACAAATTGATTCTATAGAAACCTACCCCGCTTCAGAAGGTTTTATTGCCTATCAGGATTCCCAGTCGGAAGAAGGCCTTTTGATTTTATTGAACAGTGGTATTTTCTTCGAGTTTATCCCTGCAGATGAATATTTTAATGAAAATCCTACCCGACTTTCTATTGGAGAAGTAGAATTGAATAAAAATTACGCATTAATTATTAATTCCAATGCAGGGCTTTGGGGTTATTCCATTGGAGATACCGTAAAGTTTGTGTCCAAAGATCCCTACAGGTTATTAGTGACCGGAAGAATTAAGCATTTTATTTCTGCTTTTGGAGAACATGTGATTGGGGAAGAGGTGGAAAAAGCCATGGATCATGCCTTAAAACTTCATCCTGAAGTAAAAATAACAGAGTTTTCTGTTGCTCCACAAGTAACCCCACAGGATGGGCTACCTTATCATGAATGGCTAATTGCCTTCGAACAT
The DNA here is from genome assembly GCF_000379765.1 of Flexithrix dorotheae DSM 6795. Lineage (GTDB taxonomy): Bacteria > Bacteroidota > Bacteroidia > Cytophagales > Flammeovirgaceae > Flexithrix > Flexithrix dorotheae. Next base: position 359,132 of record NZ_KB903454.1, on the reverse strand, counting down.
TTACCGGAAAACCCTGAAAAATTTGCCTTGGATATCGATCAGAAACTATGTGAATTAAATACCTATTATGATGATTTGATCTCCGGAAGCATCCTTCGTACTCTTGTGATTTCTAAATTGCAACAAGACGCCTTCCAAAATTATATGAAATCCATTGGGAAACTAGGTGGGCAAAATAAGGTTCCCCGTTTGGCCAATGACAGGAAAATTGCAGACGAAATAATTCAGTGGAAAATATAAGGGAATAGATTTTTTCCAACTTGAATTTTATAGGACTGGAGGTGCTCAAATTCATTCCGGGTAAATGATATTTTGCCTTATCTGGTGGTAACGATTAACCAATTTAAATTACCATCGATTGTTATATTTGACATTTGTATAATTAAATTTTTATACATTTAAGAAAGTGTGTATATAATGCATTTAAAATATTTCAAAAGTCGGTAAATTTATTTCTCAATAAACAAAATCACCATACGGATCGAGGATGAAATTCCGAAAACTAAGCGTACTAAGCAATCTTCAAAAACATTAAAAATATGAATATGAACACTAAAAAAATACCAGTTATCTCCGCAAAACTGGCATTGCCATTTACCCTCATAACATTCTGTTTTGCTTTATGGGGATTTGCAAATGATATTACCAACCCCCTGGTAAAGGCTTTTGGAACAATTTTCAACCAAAGTGCATTTATTAGCTCTTTTGTTCAGTTTACCTTTTATGGAGGATATTGTTTTATGGCTATTCCTGCTGCTATTTATATAAAAAAGTATTCTTATAAATCTGGAATTTTAGTTGGTTTGGCTTTATATGCTTTAGGTGGCATTTTATTTATTCCAGCCAGTCTGGTAGGCCTTTTCTGGCCATTTTGTGCTGCATTTTTTATCATGACTTGTGGACTTAGCTTTCTGGAAACCAGTGCCAATCCATTCATACTGGCCATGGGTGATGAAGCCACAGCCACTCAAAGATTAAATCTGGCGCAATCCTTTAATCCGATGGGAACCATCATAGGTATTTTGGTGGCAAAAGAATTTATATTGGGACGATTGGATAAAATGAGCTCTGCCGACAGGTCTCTTTTAGGACCTGAAGAGTTTAATGCGATAAAAATGTCTGATTTGGCAATCGTAAGAACTCCCTATGTAGCCATAAGTATTGTATTAATAATTGTTTTAATTCTGATCTTAATTACTAAAATGCCTAAGGGAGAAGATAAAAGCCATAAACTGGATATAAAAGGCTCTTTCTCCAGATTAATTCAAAATATAAGATACAGGGAAGGTGTGTTGGCACAGGCATTTTACGTGGGAGCTCAAATTACAGTATGGACTTTTACCATTCATTATGGAACTCAGGTATTAATGGACGAAGGAATGATTGAGGCTGAAGCGGCAACTGAGGCGGTGATGTTTAACTTTTATGCTTCATTGTTGTTTGGGATAAGCAGATTCATTTGTACTTTCCTTTTAAAATATTTAAAACCAGGCACATTGTTAATGTATCTGGCTATTGGAGCAGTATTGCTAATTTTCCCAGTCATGTTTATGGGCGGAAGGTTTGGGTTATATTCTTTAGTTGGAATTTCAGGTTGTATGTCGCTCATGTTCCCCACAATTTATGGAATTGCCCTTACCGGAGTGGGGGAGGATGCAAAACTTGGTGCCGCAGGACTGGTAATGGCTATCGCAGGAGGATCAATCCTTCCTCCATTGCAAGGATTGCTTGTGGACAACTGGACCCTGAATTTTTCATTCCTTCTTCCATTAATTTGTTTCCTTTTTGTTGCATTGTACGGATATCGGGTTCATTTTAAATATGGTGAAGGAATCTCCAGCTAAAGCCTGGAAGTAGTGGTTAAAAGTTGCTTAACATTCTGATCACCACTTGTTTAACTAATTAATTTACCCTTATTCCAAACCTTTTTATTGATGCTTATAAAAAATTTATTTCTTCTACTAATAGGTGTTTTTATCCTTTCATCCTGCCAACAGGAAGAAAGACCAGTTGAAAAGAAAAAACCAAATATTATATTTCTTTTTGCTGACGACCAAAGTTTTAAAACTATTCAGGCATTGGGTAATTCAGAAATTAAAACCCCAACCCTGGATAAACTGGTGGAATCTGGTGTGACTTTTTCAAATACCTACAACATGGGTGGCTGGAACGGTGCAATTTGCATAGCCTCCAGAACAATGATGAATACCGGAAGATTCCTGTGGAGAGCCAAAAAATGGGAAGATCAGTCAATTAAGGAAAACCTTTCAAATCAGACCTGGGGAAAATTAATGGAATCTGCGGGTTACCAAACCTATATGAGTGGGAAATGGCATTTGAAAATTAAGCCGGACAGTTGTTTCCAAACGGTTTCGCATGTGCGGCCTGGTATGCCTAAAGACACTAAAGAAGGATATAATAGACCATTGAGTGAAAGTGATACCACATGGCAGCCATGGGATAAAAAATTTGGTGGTTTCTGGGAAGGAGGCAAACACTGGAGTGAAGTGTTGAAAGAAGATGCAGTAGGGTTTATTGAAAATGCATCTAAAAAGGAGGACCCATTTTTTATGTATCTGGCATTCAACGCCCCACATGATCCCAGACAGTCTCCCAAAAAATATGTAGATATGTACCCGGTAGAAAATATTTCTGTTCCGGCAAGTTTCCAACCGCTTTATCCAAATAAAGAGGAAATTGGTTGTGGGGAAAGCTTAAGGGATGAAAGGTTGGCGCCATTTCCCCGAACCGAATACTCCGTGAAAGTAAACAGACAGGAGTATTTTGCCATTATTTCACATATGGATGATCAGATCAAACAAATTCTGGATGCACTTGAAAAAAGTGGGGAAAAGGATAATACTTATATTTTCTTTTCTGCCGACCATGGCCTGGCATGTGGAGAACATGGTTTAATTGGTAAGCAAAATATGTATGACCATAGTGTAAGAGTGCCTTTAATGGTTATTGGTCCGGATATTCCAAAAAATAAAAAAGTGGAACACAATATTTATGTGCAGGATATTATGGCTACAAGCCTGGAATTGGCAGGAATTGATAAACCAGCATATGTAGAATTTAAAAGTTTTGCTGATTTGGCTAAAGGTAATACCCAACAAGGTAATTATGAGGAAATTTTTGGTTGCTACACTACTGTGCAAAGAATGATCAGAAAAGATGGATACAAATTAATTGTTTATCCTGAGGCTAAGAAAATGTTGCTTTTTGATTTGAAAAATGATCCTGAAGAACTAAAAAATATCAGTGAGGAAGAGGAGGAAAAGGTTAAATCCCTTTTTCAGGATTTATTGAAATTGCAGGAAAAAATGGATGATGAATTGGATCTGAAGTCCGTTTTTCCCGAAATGCTTTCTTAGGAATTAATTTATTGTACTGAATACCCTAAAGCCTGACAACTGTCAGGCTTTTTTGCTGATATTTATTTTGAATTTTTACGGTATAAATTCTTTGATTAAATTTAGTTTGTTAATTCAATTAAGTAGCCAGCCATTTGCATGAATAATACTACAGAAAATAAAAAACATGGAAATAATTCATTTCTTGCAAAATACCAGGATTACCTTGGAGAGTTTGTGTATGGAGGAATAGATGGGAGTGTAACCACTTTTGCCGTTGTGGCCGGTGCTGCCGGTGCCGGTCTGGATGCTTCTGTGGTGATCATTCTGGGGTTCGCTAATCTTATAGCCGATGGTTTTTCCATGTCAGTAGGAAGTTATTTATCCAATAAATCGGAAAAAGAAAATTATGCAAAACATGAAAAAATAGAATATTGGGAAGTAGAACATATTCCCGAGGAAGAGGAAATGGAAATCAGAGAAATTTACCAGAAAAAAGGATTTAAAGGGGAATTGTTGGAACAGGTAGTCACTGTAATCACGAAAGATAAAAAACGCTGGGTGGATGAAATGATGAAGGATGAATTGGAAATGATGCCCAGTAATAAATCTCCCTTAAGTATGGGAGCGGTTACTTTTTTGGCTTTCATTGTAGTGGGCTTTATTCCACTGTTTGTTTATGTGTTGGCATATTTGGCCTATTTTCCTGAAGACAAATTATTTCTTACCTCAAGTATACTGACACTTCTTGCCTTTGGAATTATTGGTTTTTTAAAGGCTTATATTACCCAAACCAATAAATGGAAAGGCATTTTTGAAACTTTATTCCTCGGAGCCTCTGCCGCAATTTTAGCTTATTTGGTTGGAGATTTTTTAGAAAAATGGATTGCTTAATTTAAAAGCTCTTCCTTTTAATTCAAATTCGTATACGTAAATCCTTGTTTAATCCATCTAAACACTGAAGGTGATTTTTATCATAACGGCTACATGATATTAGTCCTGTTTTAATATTTTCAAGGGCTTTTCTTCGAATAAAACAACCAATAAACACAAAAAATGAAAACCAGGAAAAGCCACTTATTTGGCATAAGAGAAGAAATCTCTATATGGCCAGTCCTACTTTGCTTGTTATTCTTTTTGAATTCCAGTACTGTACCGACTCGAGATAACCCTTTATCAGAAAATGAAAAGTTGGGGTTGGTACTCACTATGGAAGAATTAAAACTATCACAAGATGTAAATGAATTTCTCCGCAATAAGTGGGGGTTAGATGTATTTGTTTCCAATCAGCAAAACGCTTTTTTGGATTTGCAAAAAATGAAGCGCTTTTTGAAAAGTCAGGGTAGAAACAATCCTGTGGAATTCTTACCTGAAGGTAAATTTAATCTTCCGGAACACCAGGATATTTACAATACTTATGTGGTAAGAGGGAAAGCATCCATTAATGGAGGTTTGTATGTAGCTATTTTGCTTCAGGAAGCCAATTGCCTTAAATTGTTGGATAGAGTAGACCAAACTACCAATCCTGATTTGCTGGATACCTACCGGGATTTGTTATTATCATATGGAAACTCCTTAAGGACTATGCATAATGGAATGGCTGAAATGGGTATGATTTATTCGCCACAATTTTTGAACGGGCAAACTTATGAAACCATTATCAACAAAAAGGAATTCTATTTTGAAAACGAAATAATGTGAAAAAAGCCGTGGAGGATAATTATCCTCCACGGCTTTTTCAACTCTCAGTTGGTGTAAAATCTTTAAGGCTTTATGCAAATGATTTTAATTCATCCGGTGTGATTTTTCCTTCATAAATGGCCTTGCCTACCACTGTACCAAATAAATTGGCTTTATCTAAATCTCTAATGTCCTGGGCATTGCTAATTCCTCCACTGGCAATCACTTTCAGTGATGGAAATTTTTCCTGAATTTCGACATATAAATCAATTGAAGGACCGGTCAGCATGCCATCTTTGGCAATGTCAGTACATAAAATATACTCAATTCCTTTTTTGGTATATGCATCCAGAAACTCAAAAATGCTAATAGAGGTTGTTTCCTGCCAGCCACTTATAGCCACTTGTTTGTTTTTAACATCTGCTGCCAGAATGATTTTATCACTTCCGTAATTGGCAATCCAATCTTCGAATAAGGCCCTTTTCTTGATAGCCACACTTCCGCAGGTAACCATTTTTGCCCCGGCATCAAATACTTTATCCAGATCCTCAGAGGATTGAATACCCCCTCCAAAGTCCACTATCAAATTTGTCTCCCTGGTAATATTTCGGAGCACCTGATCATTGACTACCTTTTTCACTTTCGCTCCGTCAAGATCAACTAAATGCAGCCTTTTTATTCCTAAATCTTCAAATTCTTTCGCCACTTCCACGGGATTATCCCTATAGGTCGTTTGCTGTGCATAATCTCCTTGCTTTAATCGCACACACTTTCCACCGATTAAATCAATGGCTGGTATAACTTCAATCATAAAATGCTATTTGAAATGAGTTGGTTAATTTAGGACAAAAATATCATTTAGAATCCTGACTTTAAACTTTTATCAGGACATATTGCCAATAACTTTTTTTGAGGAATTGAAAGAATATTAAAAGCCTTAAATGTAAATCATTGGGAAAAATAAATTTTATTCAGGCTGAAATTTTTGAACAAAAGCGACTCCGTCAGCATTTTCGTCCTCCGGTTTTAAAAGCCTTAATGGGTAATATTCCCCTTTCGACCATTTGTAAATCAAATCAGAATAGTGATAACTTCCGGGATTGCCCGATTGTCCACCCGGGTAAACTCCCCAGCCATGTACTCCGCTTTTATCCAGTTCTACGATGATTCGCCAGGATGGACCATGTTTTTCACTTGTGGCATTTATAATATTGTGGTTTCCTCCATTGGGAATATTTGGTACACTGAACGGAGCTAAGCGGGCCAAATGCTGGGCTGTGGTACTTTTAAAATTCGCCCAAAATACTTTTTCCTCCCCATTTTCTTCCTTAACTTTTTTTACCCGTTCTGCCATTTGAGAAAATGATATTTTTATAAGGTCAGCCGCAGTTTCTTTTCGATCAGTATTTTCAATATCAAATAATTTGAAATCAGGCTTTTCCTTTAGCAGTTTCACAGTAGTAAACGGATCGGGCCATTCTAGTTCTACCTTGGCATTTTTAAACTCGTCCCAAATAGTGGAATACAGAATATCCTGCCAGATTTCATAAAAAGTAGGCCCTTTTACAAATGGATCATTAATGTAATTCCACTCAGAAAGCACCTTGTAAATTTCCAGTTCATTGGGTTTTAAAACAGATTCATCAATTTGCTGAAGCATATACGGCAAGGCTTCTTTAGCCCTCAGATTGAGGTTGTCATTTTGCATGACCATCATATCCTTTGCAGTAATTTGATCCATAGAGTCGAGTATCTCATTAATTCTCCTGTTCCTGTAATACTCATAACCATCTGCAAATACATAGTAGGGATAGGATTGATCTACCGGATGCTGATTGGCTGAACTGACAAAGTTTCGATCCGGATTTAAAGCAAAAACATTATGTTCTGCCGGGATAAATTTTTGCCAGCCATTTGCCGATTTTGTGCCATCCATCAGGTATTTCCCCTGGTTGGGAAATTTGACCGGAAATTTCCCCTGAATCACCATGGCAATATCGCCTGAGGTGGAAGCAAATACAAAATTCTGGGCCGGGCAATGGTAAAATTTTAAAGCCTCCCGATAATCATTATAATTTTGAGCTCTATTCAATAAATAAAATGCTTTGGCTTCTTTCGATTTATCGTGAGCCACCCATCTTAAGGCGTAATTACTTTTCCCGGAACCTGGTCGAAAACTATCATCATACATTACCGGCCCCCATTTGGTTTGGTAAATCGTATCATAAAAAGAAGAAGTCCCTCTTTGTTTGATTTCTTCAATGGTCATTTCACTTTTTACCCATTCCCCATCCAGTTTGTATTCGGTTTTGGAATCATCCTTAAATTCTATTTTATACCAATCGACTACATCTCTAAGTGCATTGGTGACACTCCAGGCTACATGGTCATTAAATCCTATGATGACATTCGGAGAACCGGGCAGGGAGGCGCCATATACATTTATTCCCGGAGCAGTGAGCTGAACCACATACCAGATAGAAGGGAGATTTAACCCCAAATGTGGGTCACCACATAAAAGGGGATTTCCCGATTGGGTTTTGGCTCCGGCAACTGCCCAATTGTTACTTCCAATATCAGCGGGTTGTTTTTCAATAAGTGGTCTGTCAATCAATTCATTCGCAATGCTAAAAGGAGTGGATGGCGTATCAATGGCAACTTTTTCAAAATTCCATTCAGTGGTTCCATTTACAATTGGATCCTGTTCGGGATGCATTTCAGGAAAAAGGATATCAAAGGTGGCTTTATCAAACATTTGAATGCCATTCGTATATTCTAAATCGCTATTCCTAAAACTCAGGTTATTGGCCATATACTTTAAAAGCAGACCACACTTCACCGGTGACCATAATTCAGGCTCATAATCCAGTAATTTATATTCTATGGGCAAATCTTCATATTCCAGGGAATTGATATAAGCGTTTATTCCCTCCGAATAAGCTTGTACTACTTTGCTTAGTTCAGGATCGGCCATCATTTCCTTTTCAGAGTTTTGCGCTGCCATTACCATCCCTTTTCTTCGGTTTTCTCTATCCAGATTAATGGCTGCGGGGCCAACCAGTTCACTAATTCTTCCGGCTGCAGCCATGGTTTGGAAATCCATTTGCCAAAGCCTGAAATTAGCGGTCACATAACCCTGTAAAAAGTATAAATCGTCTTCATTTTCGGCAAAAATATGAGGAATCCATTGTTCATTGAAAATTACACTGGCCCCATCTTTTAAGCCTTTTACATCCAACTCCGTCTCGGGTATAAAATCTTCTGCTTCAGCATTTTGCCAAAAGCCATGGAAAGGGTCAAGAAATTTTCCCACAGGAGGAACCACACTGATTTTAGTGTTGAGTGCGATAATGAGGGATACGGTAAAGGTAAGTGATATAATAAACTTCAAAAGCTTCATAAAACCAATTAATAGGAATATTACTTTAGGTGATTTAAACTTGTTGTTTGAAAACAAAAATGGATAGATTAAGGAACTCAGACATTAGAAAAATCTGGACGATGCTAACATCTGGTAGCCATACAAATGCTAAATTTTTCTGCGACCTGAGGCGCTAAACCTGCCAACCGCTTTGTGACAATTTACAATCAAAAAATAAAGTTTGATTCACCTCTTTAAATCAAGCCCTTAAATTATAAATTAATGCTGGAAAAAATTACAGGTTGGAGGTATAATTAATTCCAGAGGTTTTTAAAAAGGGTTTAAAATTTCTGAATTCAACTTCCATCTATCCCGAAATTTTTACCTTTATCAATATATTATTTACATTTATGGAAAATATAAAATCTGCGTATTGATATTATTTACATTTGTGGAAAATATAGTTGGTTATGAAAGGAACATCACTTGGAGAATTTGAGGAGATTGTATTACTTACTGTGGGAGTTTTGTATGATGAAGCCTATGGTTTAAGCATCAAAAAAGAAGTGGAAGAAAGAGCCAGAAGAAAAGTAAATTTGAGTGCCATTCATGCGGCTCTTTACAGGCTGGAAGAAAAAGGTTTTCTGAAATCGAGAATGGGAGAGGCCACCAAAGCCAGAGGAGGAAAAAGAAAGAAATATTTCAACCTGACGAGCTTTGGCATTCAGGCTTTGGAACAAGCTAATTCCCTTCGCCAGAATTTGTGGTCTGCTATTCCGGAAATTGTTTTGAAAGGAGGTGGATCATGAAAAATCAGCCTCCTCTAATGATGCAAAAATTTCTCAGATCTTTTTGTGATGAGGAATACCTGGAAGAAATTGAAGGAGATTTATATGAAGAATTTCTGGAAAATTTTCATGTTTTAGGAAAGCGTAAAGCTGGCCTTATTTATTCCTGGACTGTAATCCGTTCCTTTCGTCCTTATCTTATTAAAAAAACTAACCCTATCCCAAAAAATAACATTGATATGATCAGAAATTATCTCATTATCGCTTACCGTAATTTTTTAAGACATAAAGGATATGCTACTATCAATCTCGTAGGTCTTTCTTTCGGAATGGCTTGTTCGCTTTTGATTTCCCTTTATTTATTGGACGAACTTCGATTTGACAGTCAGCATGAAAAGAGTGATCAAATATACAGGGTGATTGATAAGAAAATCACTGATAATGGTGAAGAAAGGCATTTGGCTGAAGTGGGTTTTAATATTTCAGGTGAAACCATCAGGAATTTTGCTGAGGTGGAAAATGCGGTGAAGTTCGTAAACTTTGGTCGTTCAAAAGTAATGGAGGAAAGTGAAGAAAATTCTTCTTATCAGGCATTCTCTTTTGCAGAACAAAGTTTCTTTGATGTATTCGATTTTCCGCTCCTGAAGGGGGATAGAAATACTGCTTTGGTAGAACCTCGTTCTGCGGTAATTACTGAAGATTTAGCCAGGTTGCTATTTGGAGATGAGGACCCGATGGGGAAATTAGTCTTAACCGACCGTGGGGAGGAAATGCAATTTAAAATTACAGGAGTTTTAGCCAATATCCCCAAAAATTCTCATTTGCAATTCCAAATTCTGTATTCCTTCAATACCCTGAAAGCCTTGCCCATGTATGAAAGGTTTGAAGGAAAAGATTGGAGTTCAAATAATTTCCTAACTTATCTTCAGGTAAAAAAAGGGATAAATATTCCTCAGTTACAGGATAAATTAAACACGTTGGTGGCGCAAAATACTGATACTGAAGAAAACCTCAAACCTGATCTTTATTTTCAACCCCTTAAAAAAATCCATTTCTATTCTTCTCATATTGAAATGGGCATGAATGAATCACCTGGGAACATCTGGTATATCTATATTTTTTCGGGAATCGGATTATTTTTAATACTCATTGCCTCCATTAATTATATGAATATGGCCACAGCAAAATCTGCCGGAAGAGCAAGGGAAATTGGGGTGAGAAAGGTAGTTGGAGCAGCCAGAATGGGGTTAATTGGCCAATTTATTACTGAGTCATTGCTAACAACTTTTATTGCCTTAACACTGGCTCTTGGTTTGGTGCAATTGCTTTTACCTTTTGCCAATTCATTTACCCAAAAGGCTTTGGCCTTAAATTTCAGTACAGATCCAATTATTCTCACAGGGATTTTTGGTGTGGCAATATTGATTGGCATCATTTCAGGGCTTTATCCTGCATTTTATCTTTCTTCTTTTCACCCTGTTCAGGTATTAAAAGGTATAAAAATAAATGCAGGCCGGGCAGTAAACCTCAGAAGAGCATTGGTGGTGTTTCAATTCACTATCTCCATTGTGATGATTGTGGCTACTTTAGTTGCGATAAAACAAATGAATTATATTCAACAGAAACCTCTTGGATTTAACAAAGAACACCTCCTAATTGTGGATATTAACACGGGAAATGTAAGAGGTGGATATGAAACTATTAAGAATGGCTATTTGGGATTGGCCACGGTCAAAAATGTTTCTGTTTCCTCAAGGATACCCGGAGAATGGAAAAACCTGGCCAGGGTAAAAGCGGCTATGGCAAATGAAAGTGGCAATCACCGGGAATTATATTTCATTGGTGCCGATGCCAATTTCCTAACCACATTTGAAGTGGAACTTTTACAGGGCCGAAATTTTAACGAGGCCAACAATTCTGACTCTGTTTCTTTAATCATCAATGAATCTGCTGCAAAATTATTAGGGGTAGTCCATCCTGATCAACAGGAAGTAATTATTAGTGCAGTGAATTATGGTGGATCAGAACAGCCCTTACAACATGGAGATTTTAAAACCAGAATTATTGGGATAGTAAAAGATTTCCACTTCCAGTCCTTGCATGAGGAAGTAAAACCTATGATTATTGCCTATCACAATAATCCGGTTCACCGAATAGATTATTTCTCGGCAAAAATCACCGGTGATAATATCACCCAGACTCTTGCCAGCATGGAAGAAATCCTTCATAAAGTTGACCCAGGGCATTTGTTCGAATATCATTTTCTGGATGAACAAATGGCTTTATTTTATGAAGCCGATTTAAGACGTGGGAAATTATTTGCTGTGGCAGCTTTTACAGCCATTTTTATAGCCTGCCTTGGCCTTTTTGCGCTTGCTTCCTTTTCTGCAGAGCAAAAAATGAAAGAGGTTGGGATCAGAAAAGTGATGGGGGCTACGGTGAATCAGATTACTTTATTGCTTACCAGAGAGTTTGCTATTCTGGTGGGAATAGCCTTTCTCATTGCCACACCACTAAGCTGGTTTCTGATGGATTGGTGGTTATCTTCCTTTGCTTATAAGATATCTTTAAATTTATTTATTTTTCTTTTGGGAGGGATCATTACTCTGACTATTGCTATTGCTACTGTTAGTTTTCAATCGATAAAAGCAGCTTATCTTAATCCTGTAGAAACTTTGCGAATCGAATAAGAATTATCTCGCCCTACAAATTGAAAAAGCCTTCTGTTTCATCAAAAACAGAAGGCTTTCCAGTAGAACCATTTAGGTCCTATTTATATTAAAACCCATAAAAACGGGTGCCTTTCAAAACTTATTTGGACTTTTTTACTTTTACAGCATTCATGCCTTTCATGCCTTGCTCAAGCTCAAAAGTTACCATATTATTTTCCTTGATTTCTTCCAAAAGACCATTAACATGCACAAAATATTTTTCTCTTGAATCAAGATCTTTAATGAAACCAAATCCTTTTTGTTCATTAAAAAACTCTACCCGACCTCTTCTGATGTGGTCATCTTCAATGTCTTCCTGTTTTGGAACTCCGATTACAATGTTTTCCGCTTTAATCTTCTTCTTCTTGGTTGGATCTGGCGGAGTTTCCACAAGATTTCCATATTCATCCACGTAAACAGTCATTTCTACGTTTTCAGCCGCTTTTCTTTCTTCTTTTCGCAGTTGCTTATCCTGCTTTTTCTTTAATCTTTTTTTCTCTTTTTCTTTTTTGCCAAATGTCTCTTTTGATTTCGCCATTCAATAAGTTTTGTTTTATGAAAAATTTTAAAATATGTTCTGTCCGAACAATTAATAGAGTCGTGGAAGGATAAAAGTTATCCACCATTGATAAAATCTGAATGTTAACTAACTCATTCCCAAAGAGATAATTTTACCACTTGGTTGATTTACTTTTGTGGCAGCAGACCGGTGAAGGATGGATTATACAATCGGGGAATTTTCGGAAAGAAATTTCACTACTCTTATACCGTAAAGGTACAAAATAATATTGTAATGACTTTTGATTTATTGGATTAATAGAAAAGAATTACCCAGAGATTAATAAAATTGGTCAACAATTCAATTAAAAGGTAATTAATAAATGAGCAATACGATTTCGTTTTTTATCCGATTATATTGTTTCGGGCTGCTTATTTCCTGCCAGCCGAATGAGAACTATTTTGATTTGTATAAAATGGTATTGGATGATTATGAGTTTCCTGAAAATTGTAAAATATTAGATGAAACTATCAATTTTACTGAACTTGATTTAAGTATTGATTTAGAGAAATTGACAGCATTAAAATTAGAAAATGATCAATTTGAATTAAAGACTTTGATAGAGCAAAAGGAAGAATCTTTCAAAAAAATAGATTCCCAATCTATGAAAAGTTTAAAATATGAATTGATTTCAGAGCATAAATTTCCAGAAATTTGGAGGAACGATAATACATTTAAAGGAGTAATAATGTTTGGTCAGCCGTTTTTTTCAATTAATGCTAAATATGCCTACATTGAATGTTTTTATAAATGTCGGGGAGATTGTGGATTTCAAGTTGGTGTAGTTTATAAAAAGGAGAAAAATGGATGGAAAAAATGGAAAGAGTTGTATTATGGAATTAGCTGATTTTTTTTAAACCTTCCATCAAAAACTTTCCTATCTCAAAAATAACAGTACTTTTCTTCTAATTGCAGGTATTTTGATTTCTCATAACAGACTTCAATTTCCGCTCATGAAATAAAGGTATTAACTTGCACAAAAAACAAAGAAGGCTAAAAAAATGAAGAAAATTGTAACATTTGGTGAGGTGATGATGAGGCTAAAGCCTCCCGGGTATGCCAAGTTTTCACAAAGCGATCACCTTGAACTGACTTTTGGTGGAGGGGAAGCGAATACAGCTGTTTCACTTGCTTATTTCGGAATGGAAGCCAAACATGTTACCCGGTTTCCCGATAACCTTATAGGCAGATCTGCAACTCAGTTTTTGAGAAGGCATTGGGTGAATACTTCTCAAGTTCAATATGGAGGGGAAGAAATGGGTATCTACTTTCTGGAAAGTGGGGCAGTACACCGATCAAGTACGGTTGTTTATGACAGAAGCCATTCTGCATTTGCCAATATGTTGCCTGATACTTTTGATTGGGAGGAAATCTTAAAAGGGGCAGACTGGTTTCACTGGACAGGTATAACTCCGGCCATTTCTGAAAATACTGCAGCAAGTTGTCTGGCTGCTATCAAGGCAGCCAATAAGTTGGGGGTAACCGTTTCAGCAGACGTTACCTACAGACAAAACCTTTGGAATTATGGGAAATCTCCTCAGGAAGTTTTACCAGCTTTAGTTGCCGGAAGTGATGTAATTATTGCCGGAAGCAGTGATTTACGACTTTTAATGGAGACTGAGGAGAATTTAAAATTCAGCCATTTAGCAAAGCTTGCGATGAAGACTTATCCCAATATTAAAAAAGTGGCGGATAAAGACAGAGAATCCTTAAATGCATCACATAATACCATTCGGGGGAAAATCTGGAATGGGAAAGAAATGCTCAAAACCCAGGTTTTTGATGTTACCCACATTATTGACAGGGTAGGGACGGGTGATGCTTATGCAGCTGGTTTAATTTATGGTTTATTACATTATCCGAATGACCAGGACGCAATCAATTTTGCTGCTGCAGCCTGTGCTTTAAAACATACTGTGGAAGGTGATGCCAATATGGTAAGTGTAGCGGATGTGGAAAGATTAGCCAGCGGAGACACTTCTGGTAAGATTAAGCGATAGAAAAGTAGAAGCCTTAGGTTAGAATATCTTTGTGATCCAGATAAAAAATATGCTAACCTCCAGCTTGAACTTCTGTTTTAAAAAACAGGTAAAGTATTTTACAATTTACTTATCTTCAATTAGGAATATGGTGAGACTTCTGGGACCGTGGGCGCCAATTACAAGTGATTGTTCTATATCAGCAGTTTTGGATGGCCCGGAAATGAAAACACCATAATCGGTGGATTCTTTGAGTACTGGGGAATCATAGGCCTGGTGCATGTTCCAAACCAAATCTGATTTTTTTAAAACAATAGCCAGGTGCTGATTGATAAAAGGTAAGGCCCTGTGAATCATTTGTTTATCAGTAATCCAGATGGCACCATTTTCAGCTACACCTAAAAGCCCTTGCACGATGGCTAAATCTACTGACTCCAATTCATGTGGATCTTTTATTTTTTGGAGGTCGAAATTTCCAATAGATAGTTGGGGTAGGGCAGAGCAGATATTTGGGCAATCAGGGTAAATTTCATTAACCGCATCCGGAATATCATTTAATGATTTTAACTCCACAATTTTAGCACTTCCTTTTTCCAATATGTCCTTAAAAAAGGCAAGGTTATCAATATCCTCCCTTGGGAAAGTTTCCATTTCCGGAAGTGGTGAAAGTGTGGGTTTATTTTTGTTAATCGCGGATAAGATTTCTTCCCTACTACTCATATTTTCTAAAGACCTTAATTTTTTAATTATAAATTTCACTTGCAACTTTACAAAAAGTTTCCATTTCTTCAAATGAATTGTAGAAATGAAAGCTAATTCTAAGTCCTTTATTTCTGGCAGCTACCTGAATTCCCTTAGCGGCAAATAACTTTTCGTGTTCCTCATTGCCTTCAATTACTACAATGCAGGAAGTGTTTTCAGGCGGGTAATTCGAAACTATTTTTACACCTTTAATTTCCTTTAATCTGGAAATTAATTTTTGATTTAAGGCAGTTATTCTATCCTGAATATTTTTAAATCCAATGGTATCTAATTCCTTCAGGGCCTGATTTAAACAAATTAATCCCGAAAAATTCTGATGGCCAATTTCAAAAGCTTTGGCCTTGAGTTTAGGATCGGTTTCTTTTTCGGCATCAATCACAACTCCCATTCCATTGTTTCCAATTACAGGAGCAGGATATTTTTCCAAAACCTGATGACTTAAATACATAAAACCTGAACCGAATCCTGCGGTTGACCATTTATAACAACTGGCAATTAGCACATCCACATGGCATTTTTCTACATCAATTTCAAAAGCAGAAAAAGACTGGGTATTGTCTAAAATGAAAAGGACTTTATGCTTTTGGCAAATTTTCCCAACGGCTTCCACATCCGCCCTGAAACCCGTATTGAATTGAATATGGCTTAAAGCCAGTATTTCTATTTGATTTTCTACAATCAGTTGCTCGATAAGTTCTGGAGAAAAAGCACCATTTTCATCTGCAGTAATATAAGTGATGTGAAAATTATTTTTCACCCATGGACTGGTCACTGAGGGAAAGTCAGATTCGAGCAACAAGACTTTTTTACTTGTTTTTTCCAGCATCCAGTTCAGGTAATTGATACCAAGAGTAAAATTGGCAATGAGGGAAATTTCTCCATTTTTCACCTTTAGCATTACTCTAAGCTGCTCTTTTAACTCTTCAAGTGCTTTGCTCCAGCTATTTCTGGCAAGCCCTCCCAGTTCTGCAAATTCCTGGAAGTATTGTTTTCCCACTTCCGCAGTGGTTTTCGACATAATGCCGCAAGTTGCAGTGTTTAGGAAAATGCCTTTTTCAAGGGCTGGGTAATTTTCCCTGATTTTGTTCCAGTCTGGTTGTTGTTTAGTCATTTGTTTATCAATGATTTAATTCTTCTTTAAGGAATTTTCCTGTATAGCCTTTTCTGCTTTTGGCAACAGTTTCGGGAGTGCCTTTGGCAATTATTTGTCCACCTAAATTTCCCCCTTCCGGACCGATATCAATAATGTGATCAGCTACCTTTATCACATCAAGGTTATGCTCAATAATGAGCACTGAATTACCTTTATCCACCAGTTTATTCAACACATTCAACAAATGTCTGATATCCTGGAAGTGTAAACCTGTAGTAGGTTCATCCAAAATATAAAGAGTCTTTCCAGTATCTTTTTTAGAAAGCTCAGTGGCAAGTTTAACCCTCTGCGCCTCCCCTCCAGAAAGGGTGGTGGCATGTTGGCCGAGAGTGATATAACCTAACCCCACACTATTAAGTGCTTTTACCCTTCTCAGTATTTTAGGTTGATTTTCAAAAAATTCAAGTGACTGTTCTACGGTCATATCCAGCACATCTGAAATGGATTTCCCTTTAAATCTCACTTCCAAAGTTTCCCTGTTATACCTTTTTCCTTTGCAGGTTTCGCAATCCACATATACATCGGGTAAAAACTCCATTTCCACCAATTTTTTACCGCCTCCTCCACAAGTTTCGCATCGGCCTCCTTTTACATTAAAAGAAAACCGACCGGGTTTATATCCTCTTATTTTAGCCTCAGGTAAATTGGCAAAAATAGCCCGGATATCAGTAAACATCCCTGTGTATGTAGCTGGGTTTGACCTTGGAGTTCTGCCTATCGGAGACTGATCTACTTCAATCACTTTGTCCAATTCTTCTAATCCTGTGATGGATTTGTAAGCCAGCGGATCTTTATTTGATTTATAAAATTTCTGCCTTAAAATTGGATATAAGGTATCATGAATTAAAGTGGATTTTCCACTTCCTGAAACTCCTGTAACGCAAATCATTTTCCCCAGGGGAATTTCCAGGGTTACATTTTTCAGGTTATTCCCTTCAGCTCCCTTCAAAACGAGTTTTTTTCCAGTACCTTCTCTTCTTTTTTCCGGAATGGCAATTTTTTCCAGACCTTTCAGATACTTTGCCGTTAATCCATTTTGGTTGATAAACTCCTGTGGGTTTCCATGGGCAATTATCCTACCTCCATGAGACCCGGCTCCGGGACCTATATCCATTACAAAATCAGATTCGAGCATCATATCTTTATCGTGCTCCACCACAATTACCGAATTACCTAAATCTCTTAAATCTTTAAGGGCCTGGATTAATTTTACATTATCCCGCTGGTGCAAACCAATGCTGGGTTCATCCAGGATATAAAGCACACCCACAAGCTGGGTTCCGATTTGAGTGGCGAGCCTGATTCGCTGGGCTTCTCCTCCGGACAGGGTTTTTAGCGGACGATTCAGGGTAAGATAATCCAACCCAACATTTAACAGGAATCCAATTCTTTTTCGGATTTCCTTTAAAACTTCTGCGCCAATTACATTTTGCCTTTCGCTTAGCCTTTTCTCAATATCCTTAAACCAGTCTCCCAGGCCAACAATATCCATGGAGGCCAGTTCTGCAATATTTCTATCAGCAATCTTAAAATACCTGGCTTCCTTTCTTAATCTTGCCCCTTCACATTCCGGACAGGTTTTAGTTGACATAAAATCCTCCAGCCATTTTTGGGTTTTGTCAGTACCTGTTTCCTGCTGTTTTTCCAGAAAATTGATGATTCCTTCAAAACTTGTATTCCACATCTGCCCTGGATATTTTACAGACTTTACAGCTACTTTTTCCTTACTTCCATAAAGTAAAATTTCAATCACTTCTTCCGGAATTTTATTCACAGGGGTAGTCAGACTTAATTTATGGTTTTTCAGAATGGCTTCCACTTTTTTAAAAATCCAGATGTCTCTGTATTCTCCAAGTGGAAGAATTGCCCCGCGACTGATGCTTATGGTATCATCCGGAATAATGGTTTCTCTGGTAATTTCCGATATTTTCCCCAAACCCTTACATTCCGGACACCAGCCATATGGAGAGTTAAAAGAAAACATATTTGGAGCGGGTTCATCATAAGAAATTCCTGTGGTAGGGCACATCAGGAATTTCGAAAAATGTCTTGTGGCATCCTTCTGGTCTGGTAATTGAATCATCATTACACCTTTTCCATGTTGCATGGCACCTTTTATGGACTGATTTAGTCTGTGCCGGTCTTCCTCTCTGATGATTAAGCGGTCGATTACAATTTCAATATCGTGAATCTTGTATCGGTCTACCTGCATTTTCGGAGTGATATCTACAATTTCTCCATCTATTCTTACTTTGGAAAACCCTATTTTTCTGATTTGTACGAAAAGCTCCCTGTAGTGCCCTTTTCTTCCTTTTACCACCGGAGCCAGTACAATCAGCTTTTGGTTTTTATATTCAGAAAGAATAATATCAATAATCTGATCTTCAGTTTGTTTGATCATCTTCTCCCCAGTGTTGTATGAATAGGCATCCCCGGCTCTGGCATACAACAATCTAAGGAAATCATATATTTCAGTTACGGTTCCAACTGTGGATCTTGGATTCCGTGAAGTGGTTTTTTGTTCTATGGAAATGACCGGACTCAGCCCTTCAATTTTATCTACATCAGGCCTTTCCATATTTCCTATAAATGACCGGGCATAGGCAGAAAAACTTTCCATATACCGCCTTTGTCCCTCTGCATAAATGGTATCAAAAGCCAGGGATGATTTTCCACTTCCGCTTATGCCGGTGATCACTACCAGCTTATTTCTGGGAAAGGAAATATCGATATTTTTGAGGTTATTTTCTCTTGCCCCAAAAATTGAAATTTGCTCTTCAATGTAAGCCTGGGAATTGTTTTCAGTTTCTATTTTTTCCTTTTGTTTGTGCACTTTATTCTCCTTTTATAAAAATATCCTGACTACCAGGGACAATTTTTTTTGATGGTTAATTTTCCTTTTAAAGAGAAATGGTAATTTTTACCATCACTTCCGGAATAAAAAATCAATAAAAAAATAGTCCTGGGACTTAGTTTGGCTTTACTGATAGTGGAATAGGTAAAATTAGGAATTGATTTAGGATTAACCCGAATTCAGTTTCAAATTTTTCCTATAAAAAAGCCCGATGATTAATCGGGCTACTAAATTAAATAACTTCAAATTTATAAATCACTAAAGCAGAAAAAAGTTTAAAACTTATCTTCTAATTCAGTCATTTTATCAAAAGCATCGGTCCGGTCCTCATCCAGTTCAAATGCCTGTTTGTAATAATCGAAAGCCTGGCGGTAATAAGCTTTTTTCTTTTTCCCATTAAGCATTCCGCTGGTTTTATCGGCTAGAGCTTCAGTAGAACGGGCAAGGGAAAAGAATTTATCAGCTTGTGCCTTTACCGCTTCTACCTGAGTGGAATCGAGGGAAACAGCCATTTTTTGTAAATCATTTTGCTGGGAATTGACTTGTTGTTCCAATTCCATAATTTCATCATTTTGCAAGTCCACAGTTTTTACAAGAGCCGTTTTTTCTTCCTCATAATTCACCAGCTTTTCTTCCAGTTGTTTTATCGTTTCATCTTTTTCTCTGATGGTTCTTTTATAAGTGGCAATTACTTTTTGATAAACCTTGTTTTGAGATTCAGATTTAATCAGGGCTTCTTCCATTGACTGTAATTCAGCATTGGTTCTGGCCATATATTGTTGAATACCCGCCAGCCGGTTTACATAGTCATCATACCTGATTCCATTTTCAAGATTAAGTAAAATTCCTGCTTCCGCCATTTCAATGGAATCCAGCAAAACACCAATTGAATCCATTTTTACATCCATTTCTGTAAGCAGGGCTTCCTGTTGAGCTTTGTCAATTTGCAAAGAATCCAATTGAGATTTTATCTTCTCGTGTTCTTTTTTAGGTACACAGGATAAAGAAAGGGTAACAATAGATAATACCAAATAGTATTTTAGTTTAATCATCTTGTATTAGTTTATTAATTTGTTAAATTACATATTCCCAGATATGGAATCAATTTTTCACCTTGTTAAATTAGTGATTTTTATTAAATGGAGAAATTTTATGCCTTTCATTTTTAATTATTCCCGCCTTAAGAAGTTGAATTGAAGCGCCAAATATCAGGGAAAGGTAAACTGGTTGTGCCTTTGGGGCCCTATTCATTTCCAACTGATTTTAATTTTTAGCCATGAAAGAAGAGTTTTTACATTATGTCTGGAAATTTCAAAAGTTTATAAAAAATGAACTGAAATCAGGTTCTGGTGAGACCATTGTGGTTATCAATCAGGGAGTTTATAATA
Organism: Flexithrix dorotheae DSM 6795; assembly: GCF_000379765.1. GTDB lineage: Bacteria > Bacteroidota > Bacteroidia > Cytophagales > Flammeovirgaceae > Flexithrix > Flexithrix dorotheae. The sequence continues at coordinate 338,541 of NZ_KB903454.1, read as the reverse complement.
CCAATTCTGGTCCGGATTTTCTTAATTCCAGAATCAAAATTGGTGAAATGGAGTGGGTGGGTAATGTTGAAATTCATGTGAGAGCTTCAGATTGGGAAAAACACAGACATTCCGGGGATAGTGCTTATGAAAATGTTATTCTTCATGTGGTTTATGAAAATGATACACCTGTAAAAAGAAAAGATGGGGCGATAATTCCCAGCCTGTCATTAAAGGGATTAATTGAAGGGCAATTGATAACCAGTTATGAGCAATTGGTATTGAATGATGCAATAATTCCTTGTGAAGGAGAATTTGAGCGGGTAAATGAACTGACCCGTTTTTCTATGCTGGAAGGCTCATTAATTTCACGTTTGTATCGGAAAGCAAAGTTTGTGGAGGAATTGTGGTTGAAAAATAATGCCGATTGGGAAGAAACCATTTTTCAGGTACTTTGTCAGGCTTATGGTTTTAAATTGAATAGCGAACCTTTTCTAAAACTGGCCAGAATGGTTACTTTTAAAAGAGTTGCCAAAACCAGAAATCAGATGCTTTCTCTTGAAGCCCTGCTTTTCGGAGCGGCAGGGTGGCTGGAGGATATTGAAAGTCCGGATGAATATATTAGCCAATTGATCCATCAATACAATTTCCTGCAACATAAATTCCAATTACCGGAAAATATGATCTCCAAAAGTGAATGGAAATTATTAAGGCTCAGGCCTGCTAATTTTCCCACGATTCGACTAGCACAGTTAGCGGCTTTTCTTGCTCAAAATGAAAGTCTGTTTTCCAGAATTATATATTGTAAAGATTTGGAAGAATTGAAGAAATTGTTCAGTACACCACAGTCGGATTATTGGAGAAAACATTACCTGATAGAGAAAAAAGCATCAAAGGAAATTCCTGCTATGGGGGTTAGCTCAAAAAGTATTTTAATGATCAATACCATTGTTTCATTGTTGTTTGCTTATGGCATTCAAAAGGATAACGAAGATTATAAACAAAAGGCCTTGCTTTTTCTTTCTCAATTGAAACCGGAGAAAAATAATATCACAAAAAAATGGGAGGGATTAAACTGGAAGGCTAAAAATGCATTTGAATCACAAGGGCAAATTGAATTGCTAAATAATTATTGCAAGGCCAAAAAGTGCCTTGATTGTAAAATTGGGAATGAGATTTTGAGTAATTGTAATTGATTTGAAAACCAGGAAGGTCTTATTTCCAAAATATTTTAAAATATGTGGTAAAATAAGGAAGAAAAGAATGGTAATTATAAAGGAATTGCTAAATTTGCAGCCTGAAAAAATGGAGCAGTTAGCTCTATCATTATTTTTAACCATGACCTGGGATGAAGAAGGACAACTAAGTACCAGGAAATACAAATATCAAATAAAATGAAAACCATTGAAATTGTAGGTTACAAAAGAGAACAGTTAGGTAAAACTACTGCCAAAGCATTGAGACAGGAAGCAAATGTACCATCTGTACTTTACGGTGGAGAAAAAAACATCCACTTTCATGCCCCAATGATTCTTTTCAGAGACCTAGTTTACACTCCTGAAGTTGCTTTCGTAAAGTTAAACATTGAAGGTGATATCCATACATGTATCCTACAGGATATTCAGTTTCATCCTGTAAGTGAAATCATTATGCATGCGGACTTCTTAGAGTTAAGTGATGACAGACCGGTAACCATGGAAATTCCTGTTAAATTCCAGGGAAGTTCTCCTGGTATTCTTAAAGGGGGAAAATTAGTGACCAAACTGAGAAAGGTTAAAGTAAAATCTCTTCCTCAGCATATGCCAGATAATATTATAGTAAGTATTGATGGTTTGGAATTAGGAAAATCTGTGAAGATTTCCTCACTTGAGCAAAAAGATTATACCATCTTGAATAACCCAATGGTAACTATTGCTTCAGTTGAAATTCCAAGAGCACTTAAATCAGCTCAGTCTAAGGATGGAGGTGATGAAGGTGCAGCTGAATAATCATCATTTTAATATATTTATTAAAAGCTCCTGGTTGACAAATCAATCAGGAGCTTTTTTATTTGTTTAGCACCTCTATTTTTCTTCTTTCCCTTTTGGTAATCATTTTGTCCAGGTAAGGGTAGGTCAATACAGAAATCAGGATGATGATGGTACCAAAATAAAATCCTGCACTCATCTGTTCCTTTTCTCCATATAAAATCACTGCCATAATAATTCCGTAAACTGGCTCCAGGTTTACGGTAAGGTTGACATTGAAAGCAGAAATTCTTTTCATGATTTCAATTCCTGCATAAAATGCGTAAACAGTGCAAACAATTGAAAGCACAAGTAGAAAGACCCAATCAGATAAACTCAAATCCAGCTGAATGATTCCGTTTGCTGCAAAGGTGTTTTGGTAAATAGGGAAAAATAAAACACAGCAAAGGCAGGCCCCAATCATTTCATAAAAAGTAATAATTACCGGATCGTAAACTTTAGTGTATTGACTGTTTAAAATGGAAAACCAGGCAGCAAGGAATGCGGAAATCAAAGCGAGTGAAAGCCCCAAAACATGGTCAAACTCAAAATGGAAAATAGTATATAATCCGCTAATGATAACTAACCCGAGGAGTACTTCATACCATTTTATTTTTGATTTTTTTATCACCGGTTCTAAAAAAGCAGTGAATAGGGTAGTGGTGGCCATTCCCGCCAGGCAGATACTGATTTTAGATATTTTTGCCGAGGCAAAAAAAAGTATCCAATGTGCGCCAACCAGTATTCCGGTAAGTATAAAGTTTAAAACTATTCTCCATTTTAGGGTAAATTTTTTCTTCAAAAGAAAGACAATGGCAGCCAAAGCAATGGATGAAACAAGGGTGCGATAAAATACCACCTCTACCGCAGGTACGGAAATTTCATTTCCCAGGATGGAAGTAAATCCCCAGATAAAAACTATAAAATGCAGCTTTAACTGATCTTTAAACATTTCGCCAAAAGATTAAAAAAGTACTGAAATTAGCGTACAGCACTTTTCAATATGAATTCAGGGTCTAAAGCAAGTACAAATGCTTACTTAGGAACCATAAAATATAAAAAGGAAGTGATAAAGGCGAAAGTGATATTGGGCAGCCAGGCAATAAAGGCAATAACCGTTTCATTAGGCGCACCTGTAGCAAGACTCCGACTCATAATTACAAACAAAAGATAGACAAAGGCAAGGAAAAAGCCAAGGGCAATCTGAAAACCAGTTCCTCTTCTGGATTTTTTGGCGGAAATCGTAACACCCATAATGGTGAGAATGATAATGGCAAAGGGATAAGCATAGCGTTCATATTTGGTGTTGAGAAACCTTTCCACATTTCCCACACCCCGTTCCACTTCCTCCCGGATGTAATTTTCGAGCTCCTTCAGGGTCATGGTTTCTTCCAGCTTATAATCATTCTCAAAATATTTGGGGGAAATATTGAGCATAGTGTCCATATTATTCCCGGCCCAGGCTCTTTCTTTGTCTCCCTCAAACGTATGGACCTTATATTTATCGATATGCCAGGTTTGTTTAACAGTGTCCCAAACTACTTTATCTGCACTTAGCTTCTCCAGTAATTCCACACCTCCAACTTTTTCAAGAGTAAATTTATAGCCAGTTTTTACCCGGTTGTTGTAATTCTGAATATAAATATAGGTGGAATCTCCTGTTTTAAAATGGACGTCCCGGAGTTCAAAGTAGTAGGGACTTTTTAAATATTCTACACTAAACTGAATTTGTTTTTTAGCGGCCTTGGGAATTATCCAGCCAACCATAAAGAAGGTATAAATTCCTAGTACAGTCGCTCCAAATAAATAAGGCATCAAAAACCTTCTGAAGGATACTCCAGCACTTAATATGGCCACTATTTCCGTATGAGAGGCTAATTTAGAAGTAAAGAAAACCACGGAGATAAAAACCGCCAACGGACTTAATGTATTGGCCATTGTAGGAATATAGACCAGATAATATTCCTTTAAAATGAAACCCAGGGAAAGGTTGTGTTTGATAAAATCATCGGACTTTTCTGTATAATCCACCACTACAATTACTGCCATCAAAATGGCCACCACAAAAAAGTAGGTTACAAAAAATTTCTTTATTATATACCTGTCAAGGATTTTCATTTAATTAATCTGGTTATTCAGTCCGGTATTCAGGTCAATTTAAAAAACTTTAATTAAGCCTTTTCGTTCAGCCCTTTTCAATTAGAAATACAAATTTGATATCTGGACAATGAAATAAGTTTATTTTAACAATTTTTAATTCCGGGATTGCCTTTTAAAAGCATTTAAAATGTTCAAATAAAAAAGAAATTCCACCGATGGAAGTGGAATTTAAATGGGCGAAAATTAAAAAAAGCTTTATTCAATAGTACTCAATTTTACCATGTTGGTCTTTTTGTGAGCTTCAAAAGGCATGGCAGCCGTATTAATTATTATATTCCCTTTTCTCAGATAGCCTTCCTTTTCCAAAAATTCCTCTATATACTTAAAAGTAGCATTGGTAGATTCTTTTGGTTTAAAGTAAAAGGCTTTAACTCCCCAAACCAGATTTAAAGAAGTGAGCAATGCTTTATTTTCGGTAAAAGCATAAATATCCGATTCCGGTCTGTGCCGGGCAATTTGCAAAGCTGTAAATCCGGAATGAGTAATGGCAATAATTGCTTTGGCCTTGGTATCCTTGGCCATATTACAGGCGGAGGAAACTATCATATTACTGGCGAATTCAGGATCTTTCAGATCGGGTTCATAAGTTTTATTATAAATATTTCCTGAATTTTCAACAGCCCTCACAATGTTGGTCATATGTTGGATGGTTTGAACCGGATATTTTCCAGAAGCCGTTTCTGCACTCAGCATTACTGCATCCGTGCCATCCATTACCGCATTGGCTACATCGTTGGCCTCGGCTCTGGTTGGTCTTGGGTTTTCTATCATGCTCTCCATCATCTGAGTGGCGATGATCACCGGTTTGCCAGCCTCATTACATTTTTTAACTATATTTTTCTGATGTATCGGCACATCTTCCATCTGGATTTCCACACCCAAATCTCCTCTGGCTACCATGGTTCCATCGGCTTCATCAATGATAGCATCAATATTTTTGATGGCTTCGGGCCTCTCAATTTTGGCAACTACTTTGGAATTTTTTCCCCTTTCTTTTATAATTCCTTTTAGTTCCTGTACATCTCCTGGATTTCTCACAAATGAAATGGCTATCCAATCCACTTCATTTTCAAGTCCAAATTCCAGATCTGCCCTGTCTTTTTTAGTGAGGGAAGGTTCGGAAATGGCTGTATCAGGTAGGTTCATTCCCTTCCTTGATTTTAATATACCTCCAAATACCACTTTAGTATGCACATCATGTCCGTCAACCTTAAAAACCCTTACTTCAAGATTGCCATCATCGATTAAAATGGTATCACCTGCTTTTACGTCACGGGTTAAACCGGTATAGGTGGTACTTACTTTTTTGGCTGTTCCTACGATTTCCTGTTCTGTGGTGATAATCAATTCTTCTCCCTCCATTATCTCTACACCGTTATCTTCCACCTGACCAATTCTGATTTTTGGCCCCTGCAAATCCTGGAGGATACTCACATTGTATTTAAATGTTTTGTTGAGTTCCCGAATATGGTTGATAACTTCCTGATGTTGTTTGTGTGTACCATGGGAAAAATTTAATCGGAAAACATCTACTCCCGCCACAATTAATTCATGAAGTTTTTCTTTAGTGTTGGAGGCTGGTCCTACCGTAGCTACAATTTTGGTTCTGTTAAATATTTTCCTCATTTCAACTGATTTAAATACTTGATATAGAAAGGTTTTGCTTTGAAATAATGTATATAAGAGAGTTCTGAATATTGGTCTTTTCACAACAAACACCTACAAAAGCGTTTGCCCGGTTCAAGAAACTCATTTCAAGATAAAATTTTCATGTTATCCAAGATTCCAAAATGGAACCACTTCACCTCGGTCCGACATTTTGAAAATCTTAAATTTATAACAAGCTTAAAATCGAGTTAAACCGTTTTAATTAAAGGGCGCAAATTAAATAAAATTTCTAAAAATCAGGATAGGAAATGCAGTTTTTTGCCTTTAAAATCATGTATGACAGAATCTGACCTAGGCATATTTTTGGCACTACAAAGTTGAAAGTATTCTTATTTTCTTTCATTTATCATGAAATTATTTCCATTTAACTTTGGGGAAGAATAAGCAAATCTGCTTTATTTTTATGATTTTTTGAATCTAAATGCTAGTTTTCCAACCTCTAATAAAAATCCCAATTTAGTAGGTAATTGAGGATTTGTAAAATGAGATCTACCGGAAATTTGAATGACTTATTTTAGGGATTAAGATTATAGTGATTACCGGAGGAAAAAAATACAGGTTCTTGAAAAAATAGTTAAAGAATTTTACTTAGTTCGAAATATAAAGGAATGGCAGGGGAAATTTATCATCAAATAATTGAAACTAAATCGAGAAGGAAAAAGTCCTTGGCAATACTCATTGATCCTGATAAAACCGGAATAAATGAAGTGCCAAAACTGGTTGAGCTGTTCCAGGAAAATAAACCGGAAATAATTCTGGTTGGGGGAAGTTTAATCACTTCCAATCATCTTGATGAATTGGTCGCTGAACTAAAAGCAAAAACTCACTTACCGGTAGTTTTATTTCCCGGAAATAGTTTACATATTTCTCCAAAAGCAGACGGCATATTGTTTCTGTCCTTAATTTCAGGCAGAAACCCTGAATTCCTGATCGGCCAACATGTAAATGCGGCTCCCATACTTAAAAAAGCGGGCATTGAGGTTATTCCTACTGGTTATATGCTTATAGATTGTGGCGTGGCTACTACTGCCAATTATATGAGTAATACAACCCCTATTCCTTTTCATAAACCTGAAATAGCTGTTTGCACCGCAATGGCAGGGGAAATGCTGGGGATGAGAATGATTTATATGGATGGGGGAAGCGGAGCTGATAAGCCTATATCATTGGAAATGGTAAAAAAAGTGAAGGAAAATCTGGGGATTCCACTGATTATTGGTGGAGGAATTAGAAACGGGACAATGGCGAAAAATGCCTATGAGGCGGGGGCTGATATGATTGTAGTGGGAACTGCGGTGGAAAAAAATCGTGATCTGCTTCAGGAAATTTGTGAAGCGAAGAATTCTTTTAATTGAGAAAAGGTTGTAAATTTTTTCGTCTCAGTTAGCTAATTCACGACATTTTATTTACTCCAATTTCCAGATTAGAATTCCCTTTTAATTACTAAAGGAATCAGTCAAATTTGAATTTTTTCTGTTTTTCCACCTGGAGGGGTGTTCAACTGATTGGTATTGAGATCCACTTACTCCATATAAATTAGAACTGGCAATTACAATCAATTAATTATTACTTACTTTTGCGTTTTATTTATTTTTATTTTCAAGGAATTAATAAGGATGAGCCAAACAATTCTATACATTATCATTGCCATTGTAGTCGCTGAGTTTATTTTAGAAAGAACACTGGACTACTTAAATCAAAAGAAAAGAAGCAAGACGCTGCCGGATAGTTTGAAAGGGATTTACGAAGAAGACAAATATCGGAAATCACAGGAATATGCTGAGGCAAAAGATAAGATTGGATTTATTTCCAGTTTTCTGAGTTTTGTGGTTACCATTCTGATGTTATTAGGAGGTTTTGCCATTGTGGATACCTGGGTTAATGAATTTACAGACAACGAAATTTATAAAACCCTGATATTTTTTGGAATTATTGGCATTGGTTCCGATTTGATCAGCACCCCCTTCTCACTGTACAATACATTTGTAATTGAAGAAAAGTTTGGTTTTAATAAAATGACCGTTGGGACTTTCATTTCTGATAAAATAAAGGGGTATGTGCTTGGAGCAATCATTGGTGGAGGCTTGCTGGCCTTATTTGTTTGGTTTTATCAGGCTTTTCCAGATACTTTCTGGATATATGCATGGGCCATTTTTATGGTGTTTTCACTTTCCATTACCATGTTTTACACCAACCTGATTGTGCCACTTTTTAATAAATTAACTCCACTGGAAGACGGGGAGTTGAGAACGGCTATTGAAGAGTATTCCAAAGGGGTAGATTTTCCATTAAAGAACATTATGGTAGTAGATGGTTCTAAAAGATCAACCAAAGCCAATGCTTATTTCAGTGGATTGGGTGGGGCCAAAAACATTGTTTTATACGATACCCTAATTGAAAAGCATAATACTAAGGAATTAGTTTCTGTTTTGGCTCATGAAGTTGGGCATTATAAGAAAAAGCATACCCTTCAGGGTTTAATCATTTCCTCATTCACCATGTTACTCACTCTTTACATTTTGAGTCTGGTAATTTCTAACCCAATTTTATCAGCAGCTTTGGGAGCCAGTGAACCGAGTTTACATATGGGATTAATCGCTTTCTCTATTCTTTATAGTCCGCTTTCAACTATTACCGGATTATTAATGAATGTGTTTTCAAGGAAAAATGAATATGAGGCTGATGAATATGCCGCCAAAACTTCATCCGGGGAAGCCTTAAAAGATTCTTTGAAGAAGCTTTCTGTAGATTCTTTGAGCAATCTTACACCTCATTCAGCTTATGTTTTCTTTTATTATTCACATCCTCCTTTGTTAAAAAGGCTTGGAGCGTTGGAAAAACATATTCCTGCTGTTTCTTAGCGTTATCAAGACTGTACAAAAAAGAGGCTGTTGCAAATGCTGCAACAGCCTCTTTTTATATAAAACTTTGTGTGATTTTATTAATTCAGTTTGAAAGGGACAATAAGGTTAAATTCGGGAATGGTCACTTCAAACGATTTCCCATCAATCATTCTTTCCATAGAATAAGTGCCTTTCATTTTACCCACACCACTCTTTAAATTACATCCGGAAACATACTGATGCATTTCACCTGGTTCTATTACAGGTTGCTGACCAACTACTCCTTCTCCTTCCACAAGTTTTTTACTTCCATCTGCATCAATTACATGCCACTTTCTTCTTTTCAACTGGATGGTAAAATCACTATTATTTTCTATTCGGATTTTATATGTAAAAACGTAATGGTATTGTTTAGGACTGGAATATTCTGGTTGATACTCAGTTTCTACTGTTACCTTTATTCCTTCTGTTATCTTAGTTACCATAATAATAGACAATTTCTTAATATACAGTTCTAAAATTATAAGCTATATTAGAGTTATGCAATAGTTTTTTTAATAACTCATGAAACAAGTGTTAACTATTAACAAAAAACTTACATTGTAATAATTATATTAAGATACGAGTAATTTTTTATTTTAGTCTAAAAAAATTTAATAATGTCTGTGAATATTGCCCCATCCTGGGAACCCCATTTAAGAGAAGAGTTTGAAAAACAGTATTTTACTGAACTAACAGAATTTATAAAAAATGATATAAAAAAGTATAAGATATATCCTCCAGGGCCACTTATTTTTAACGCATTTGAAAAATGCAGTTTTGAAGACTTAAAAGTAGTGATCTTGGGACAAGATCCTTATCATGGCCAGGGGCAGGCGAATGGGTTATGTTTTTCTGTAAATGATGATGTAAGATTTCCTCCGTCATTGAGAAATATTTTTAAGGAAATTAAAGAAGATTTGGGAAAAGATATTCCCGAAACAGGGAATTTGGAACGGTGGGCTAGTCAGGGGGTACTGTTACTTAATGCTACCTTAACCGTAAGGGCGGGAATGGCAGGATCACATCAGAAGAAAGGTTGGGAGGAGTTTACTGATGCAGTAATCAAAGTGATTTCGGATAAAAAAGAAGGGGTGGTATTTATATTATGGGGCGCCTATGCTCAGAAAAAGGGGGCGATAATCGATGAACAAAAACATTACGTGTTAAAATCGGCTCATCCTTCCCCTTTTTCAGCTGACAGAGGTTTTTTTGGGAACAAGCATTTTAGTAAAGTAAATACTTATTTAGAAAAGGCGGGAAAAAAGCCTGTAGATTGGTGAAATTGAATTGAGGTTGACCTAAAAGTTCGAATGTGATGAACCTTAAGATTGATTAATTTATTATAATAAGGTAAAAATCAGTAATTTGTGTTAACTTTTTGGCTAAAAATCGTGTCTAACCAGTGATGCCATCACAAATATCCATAGAAGTTAATAATTAGAAATTTTAAAAAGATGTTGAATATTTGCTGCTTAATTAAAAGCAGATGGTAAATGTTTTGTGAACTTTTTACTTAATACCAGATGTTCGGCTTTACAACACATTCAAATTATGAAAAAATTTATTCTTTTAACCATTTTTTTGTTTCAATTAGTGCTGCTGGGGTATTCCCAGGATTTTTCTAAGAATTACTGGCACCGTGGAGAAATTGACCTTACATCAGGGGAAACATTAAAGGGTGAAGTTAAATACGATTTGGAAAATGATAACCTAGTTTTTAAATCGGGAAATATGGTGAGGTCATACAATGCTACCAGAGTGGAAGCATGGCAAATTGTAGATGCGCTTACCAAGACTATCCGATATTTTTATACCTTGCCCTATAGTACAGATGGGTCCAGTTATAAAAAACCGACTTTTTTTGAATTGCTTTCTGAAGGAGAACCAATTTCCCTGCTTGCAAAAGAAAAAGTGGTGGAAAAAGTGGAAAATACTTATGATCCTTACTGGTTTGGAGGCAGAAATGTACGGGTGGCAGTACAGGTGGATGACTATTACCTAATCAATGGACAGGGGCAGATTGCCCATTGCCGGCCTGATGAAGACAGTTTAATGAAGTTTATGGGTGACCAAAGTAAAGTGGTAAAAAAGTTCATTAAATCCAACAAACTTAAAATTGAGAGGAGAGCCGATATGATTCAGATTATTGATTTTTACAATTCCCTAATTAATCAATAAGCTTGATATAGCTAATTGGTTACAATAATTAAAATATTAGGCTAATTATAACATAAAGATGCTTTTTGATGTAAGCATCTTTTTTTGTTTGATATTACTATTGAATTACCTAATCTTGTCGTTCAATTGATCAAATTTAATTCACTTCAAACTTCTTCCTTCCCGGAACAAAAAAAATCAAAATCCTAATGAAGAAAAAACCATTAATACTCATTTCCAATGATGACGGTATTACCTCTAAAGGTATTCGGACACTTGTGGAAATCATGTCAACTATTGGTGAGGTAGTAGTTGTGGCTCCAAATAGCCCGCAATCCGGAATGGGTCATGCCATTACCATCAACGATCCTCTGAAAATTTATAAGTCGGATATTTTTGATGATATCGAGGCTTATGAATGCTCCGGAACTCCGGCAGATTGTATCAAAGTCGCTAAAAATTACATACTAAAAGATCGGGAACCGGATTTGGTGGTAAGTGGAATAAATCATGGCAGTAATACTTCTGTAAGTGTATTGTATTCCGGGACTATGTCAGCCGCAATTGAAGCGGCTATAGAAGGTCTTCCATCCATTGGGTTTTCCCTTTGTGATTACGATGCCAGAGCAGATTTCAGTCACATAGAAAAGTGGGTGAAGGAAATTGCCAAAGAAGCATTGGAAAAAGGCATTGGAAAAGGAGTGGCCTTGAATGTAAACTTCCCGAAAAAAAGTGAAACACCCGTGAAAGGAGTGAAAATTTGCCGACAAGCCATCGCCAAGTGGGTGGAAGAATTTGATGAAAGAACAGACCCAAGTGGAAGAAAGTACCTTTGGCTAAGTGGCTATTTACAAAATAATGATAAAGGTGAAGATACGGATGAATGGGCGATTAAGAATAATTTTGCTTCAGTGGTGCCTGTTTTATATGATATGACCGCCCATTTAAATATTGCCTTTCTCAATGATGAATGGGATTTATAATGGGTGATTTTGGGTTTGAATTTTTTTTGCAAAATCTTTAATGAATTGCAGGTAAATTCTTTGTGAAATAAAAAATCTTTCTCTATAATTGCACTCCCAAAATCGACCGTTTGGAATGCCCAGGTGGCGGAATTGGTAGACGCGTTGGTCTCAAACACCAATGATAGCAATATCGTGCCGGTTCGACCCCGGCCCTGGGTACAGAAAAAGCCTCTTAGTTTTCACTAAGGGGCTTTTTTGTTTTGATTTCTTTTGGTTGGAATCCTTTGTAGAGATTCGATAATACAAATAAAGCAAGTCTAAGCAGGGGCGGTGTTATCGCTACCTTGATTTTTACTAAAGTACGATGCAGGGTCTCTCAAATGAGAAGACCCTGCCAGGAAATTGATTGATTTGGGTACCTTGTACTGAACTCGCTATTCGAAATTTGTAATTCCGAAGGTTTGTCCTGGTTTATCACCCTATTTCAAGTATTCCACCTGGACCAATAGATTTCTTTCGAAGTGCATTGGAGAGGCCTGGAGTTTCTAAGAGTTTTTCGGGAATTGATTTTGCCATCTCCAGTTAAAAACTGGATTTTACAGAAAGACACAACAATTCCATGGCGGGTATTAAACTTAAACCAGAGGAGAAAAAAAAGGAACATCCTGTTAAAATGTTCCCTTTTCATTAATATTAATATCAAAAAATTAAGTCTTTTGTTTTTTCTTCTTGGCTGCAGGAAACAGAATGTTATTTAAGATTAATCTGTATCCTGGTGAGTTGGGATGAAGATTTAAATCAGTAGGCTCTTCACCTACAAAGTGCCTGTAATCTTCCGGATCGTGACCGCCAAAGAAAGTCCATGTCCCTTTTCCAAAAGTACCATGAATGTATCTGGCTTCGTTGGCTTGCTTGGTTTCTCCCATAATCACCACATCCGATTTAATCAGGTTCTTTTTAAATGCAGTAGTTTGGCCCATAAACCCTTTAATCTGTAGCTCATGGTTTTGAGAAAGCATGGTTGGAATAGGATCCCACTTGGCTGAGAATTGAAACAATTTAAAGAAGTCATTCCCTTCCGTCAGGCCTCTTTCATGAGACTGATTATCAATATTGGAATATTCATATTCATAAGGATTTAGTTTTAGCTTAAAATCCTTAAAAGCGAACGTGCTGGAATAATCCAGCTTATTTTGAGCATCTCTGTCAGGTGGATCACCATCATACATAAAATCACAAATATCCACACCTTCAGCCGAAAGTGCGATGTCATAAGTATCCGAAGCGGAACACATGGCAAAAAGAAATCCTCCTCCGGCACAGAAATCCCGGATTTTCTTTACTACAGCCAATTTAAGCTGGGAAACTTTTGAAAAACCATGTTTTTGGGCAGATTTTTCAAATTCTCTTTGTTGTTCAATATACCATTGCTGCCTTCCGTAAGTCGCGTAAAATTTTCCATATTGACCAGTGAAATCCTCATGGTGAAGGTGCAACCAGTCGTATTCAGGTAGTTTGCCCAGCATTACTTCATCATCAAAAACTACCTCATAAGGAATTTCCGCATAGGTAAGTACCAGGGTTACAGCATCATCCCATGGCTGTTTGGATTTTGGGGAATACACGGCAATTTTGGGTGCAACTTCCAGCTTCATGACATCCATATTAGCTTCAGGGCTGGCAATCATATTCTTTATTTCAAGTGCTTGAGCATCTGAAATGACCTCATAACCAACACCTCTTATGATTAACTCATTTTCAAAATCCTGAAGGTATTTAAACATAAAGCTTCCGCCCCTGTAATTTAAAAGCCACTCAGCTTCTACTTCCTGCTGTAGAACCCAATATGTTACTCCATACGCTTTTAAATGATTAACTTGCGTCTCATCCATGGGAACCAAAATATAGGCGGCCTTGGATTGTAGTGTAAAAAATATGATGCTGAACAGAATCAGAATCTTCTTCATCGCAATCATGTTAGTTGTTAAATAAAAAAATTATATCAGATAATTTAAATTGACTGAAAAGTGTAATCAATTGTTTAGTTAAATTACTAATATATTATAATCACTACAATAAACTTGAAGTTTTATTTTTTGGTTTCAAGTTTACTGTCATGTACTAAAATCGACAATTTTGATAACTTTACCCCATGAATTACATAGAAAATGTAAAAGAGGCTATAAAATCCATTAAGGATAACAAATTAAGGACATTTCTAACTGCTTCAATTGTGGCAATTGGGATCACCTCCTTAGTAGGAATACTTACTGCAGTGGATGCCATACAATATTCTATTACTTCCGGTTTGGCAGATATGGGTGCAAATAGTTTTGATATTAAAGATAAAAGATACCGTTCCAGAAGATCCAGAGGGATTTCCACCAGTGCCAAACAACCGCTTGATTACCGGGAAATTCTAAAATTTAAAGAAAGGTTTGGACAGTATGCCGAAAAGATAAGTGTTTTTGTATGGGTTACGGGAAGTGCCGAAGCAAAACATTTATCGAAAAAAACGAATCCCAATTCCAGAGTTTCGGGAATTGATGAATTTTACCTTCAAAATAAAGGATATGATTTGGCCAAAGGAAGGGAGTTTTCCCGCTTTGAACTAGAGCAGGGAGCCAATGTAGCCATTATTGGAAGCGAAATTGTCCAGACCCTTTTTGACAAAGAAGATCCATTAAATAAAACTATTGGGGTAAGAGGAAATAAATTTTTAATAGTAGGAGTATTGGACAAATCTGGCGGATTGGGTAGCGGGGGATTAGACCGGTCCATTTTTATTCCGGTAAATAATGCCAATAAATTTGCCGCCCAGACAAGGCTTTCCTATACACTCACCACCACTGTAAAAGATCCCTCAAAACTGGATTACCTGATTGGCGAAGCCACAGGAATTATGAGGGCGATCCGAAAAGATGAATTGGGAAAAGAAGAATCATTTGAAATTTCCAGGAGTGAATCCATTGTACAAACCATTGATGAAACTTCAGGCCAGTTGAAGAGAGGAGGAGCATTAATTGGTTTTGTCACTTTATTAGGTGCTTCCATAGCTTTGATGAATATTATGATGGTTTCCGTTACGGAAAGAACCAGGGAAATTGGCATTAGGAAAGCATTGGGGGCTACTCCAAGCAGGATAAGAGAGCAATTCTTGATGGAGGCTATTACGATTTGTATTTTAGGTGGCATTATAGGAGTGGCTTTGGGAATAGTAATTGGGAATTTGGTCACGGTTTTGTTTGATGCAGAAGGTTTTATTTTCCCTGTCATCTGGATTACCGTAGGTTTTGTAGTCTGTGTGATTGTGGGCATGATGTCTGGTTATTACCCGGCCAGCAAGGCTTCTAAATTAGATCCAATTGAATCTTTGCGTTATGAATAATCCTATCTTCTTTCAATAAATTGCTCAATTCTAATTGGAGTTTTGCTTACAAGTAGTCAATTTTGCCTGTAATATTTAGGCTAAGTTTATCTCTTTTTTTTAATTGTATTTTTTGATCAAAGGCCTGTTGTTAAATTTTTCATCTGTACAATTGAAAATAATTGGGTAAATCAAACTAAGCCCTATCATTAAACCAAATACCTAATATGAGAAATAATTACCTGTGGGCTATTCCATTACTTGTCTTGTTTTGCTTTTTTTCGGCTTGTAATCAGAGTGTAAACCAGAAAGAACAAAAAGCAGAAGTTTCCAAAGAAGATTTCCACATTTATATCTTAATTGGCCAGTCCAATATGGCCGGCAGGGGAAAGCCCGGTAAATTAGATACCATTCCTCATGAAAGAGTATTCATGCTCAATAAAAATAATGAATGGGAATTGGCCAAAGATCCCATGCATTTCGATAAACCCGTTGCAGGAGTTGGGCCGGGATTAACTTTTGGAAAAATGATGGCAACCTTAAATCCTCAGGTAAACATTGGACTGGTCCCTTGTGCGGCTGGTGGTTCTCCCATTGATTCTTGGACACCCGGAGGTTTTCACGAGCAGACCAAATCATATCCTTATGATGATGCGATAAAAAGGATTGAAGAAGCAAGTAAAAAAGGTGTAATAAAAGGATTTTTATGGCATCAGGGAGAATCTGATAGTAAGGAAGAAAAAGTAGGAAGCTATAAAATGAAGCTTGCTGAACTGGTTGGCCGAATGCGAACTGCCGGAGGAAATGAAAAAATCCCTTTTGTAGTTGGAGGATTGGGTGATTTTTTTGTTCAAAAAAATGCTTTTGCAGCAGAAATTAATTCAACCCTGGAAACCTTTGCTAAAGAAAATGAGAATGTAGGGTTTGTTTCTGCAAAAAACCTGACCCACAAGGGAGATGATACTCATTTTAGTTCAGCTTCAGCCAGAGAGTTGGGGAAAAGATATGCTGAAGTGATGATGGATTTACAACAATAATTTATGAAGCAAAGTAGACTCATTTCAACCAGGCTACTTTGCTTCACTTTCTTTTAAATTTCTAGTTTTCCTTTTTATATTCCAATCTTTGCAAACCTTTTTCCAAAAGAGGTCTCAGGTCCGTATAAGCTACTTCCTGAACACTAATATTCTTATCAATGGCCAATATGGCTGCTGAAGCTGCTGACTGTCCCAGAATCATAAAAACAGGTTCCATCCTTATAGAGCCGAAGGCAATGTGAGAACTGGAAACACAAACTGGAACAAGCAGGTTAGGGCATTCTCCTTTTTTAGGCACAATCGATCCGTAATCAATTTGATAAGGCTGATGAGGATGCACTCCAATATCACCTTCATTTTGAACAAAACCATCTTTGGTGACAAACCGCTGGGTATTGTGGGAGTCCATGGCATAAGATCCCATTCCAATTGATCTGTCCAATGGAATATCTCCCATTACTTCTTTTTCTGTCATTACGAAATCCCCAATCATTCTTCTGGCTTCCCTTACATAAATCTGATGAGGCCAGTTTCCATTATCTGTAAATTCATCTTTAGCCAAACCCCATTGGGCCATCTCCTTCCTGACTTCTTCCGGTACTTTTTCATTATGGGATAGATAATACATCAGGCCTTTCTGGTAATCTTCATGTTCCTTAATGATTGCTTTTCTTTCTTCGTAGGAAGCTTCAGGGTAACCGTAATTCATACCAATATTATCGGTACTGAATGGACCATGGTTATTGGTATCTGTTTTCCAGTTGGGAATAGGATCGTACTTATGAAAAGTTTCTCTCCAACCCGAGGCAAAAACCCTGGCCAGAAGTTCATAATTTGCAGGATCGTAATTATCAGGTTTGGGAAATGGCACCCGGTTTTCCGGATGTCTACTTAAACACATTCTAAAGCAATAGGCCTGAATTTTATCATCCCCTTCACCATTTTCTCCCGGTGGTTGATCTGATATTTTTGGCAGTAAACCACTGCTTGGATCTCCGGGAGTTTTATAAGGATCAATATCTTCCAGGAAATAATGCCTATGGTGGAAAACACCAGCCTGGACACCATTGAAATTTTCACCATAAACACTATTTGCTTCTCTACCCACATGGTAACTTACTCCAGCCTCAGCCATTAAGTCACCTTCATAGGTAGCATCCATAAATATTTTGCCTTCAAAAGTTTTTCCACTCAGGGTGGTGAAACTTTGAATTTTCCCATCCTTTAGCACTACTCCGTTTTCCCGGTTCAGCCATTCGTCCCGGTAAACCGTAATATTATATTCCTTAATAAAATCTTCGAAAACCTGCTCGGCTATATGTGGTTCAAAAATCCACATGGTTCTGGCATCACCATCCATTGCGGGAGTTCCCTGGCCTTTGTTCCCATATTCTTCCTTCTTTTGCCATTTCCAGGTTTTATCATCCTGATAATAATTATAAACCCTGTGGTAAAATTCCCTGGCCAGTCCGCCAATCACTTCTTTGTTTCCGGTATCAGTATAGCCCAGTCCTCCTGAAGAAAGGCCTCCAAGGTGTTTATCCGGGGAAACAATTATAGCAGATTTACCGGCTTTTGTTGCTTCTACTGCAGCGGTTACCGCAGCTGAAGTTCCTCCATATATGATAATATCAGCTGAATAGCTTTCTGTGTTTGGGGCTTGTTTAGCCTCTTCCTGATTCTGACTGGTACAGGCAGAAAAATAAAGTAAACAAGCGAATAGTAAATAAGAAATTTGTTTCATTTTCATTAGTAAGATGATCAAATTGTTTTTAGATATTTTAAATATTAAAGACTTATATTAAATACTTTTCCCGGTAAAAACAATTTCATCTCTGGGGAATACTGAAAATGTACCCGTAAAAAATCATTATGTTACAATAAGCGAATTTTATGTACTTGAATTAGGCTGTTTTAAATTTTCTGATCTGAAATTTAATGCTCATTTCCCCTGTATTGCTCTAATTCTTTTTTAACTTTCCGGCTCACTTAAATCGATATTAATCCATAAAATGGCAAAGCGAAAAGTTACCATTTCCCATGTCTTTAAAACGATTATCTGGCCGAGAAGAAAATTACTTGCCGTAGGAATTGTATTAATTTTTATCAGCAGGTTAGCTAGTTTGGTATTGCCTTATGCCAGTAAAATTCTGATAGATGAGATAATTCCGGAAGGAGATATTGATACCATGTATAAACTTTTGGGAGCAGTGGTGATTGCACTTGTTTTACAGGCCACTACCTCTTTTTTACTCACAAGGTTATTAAGTGTGGAAGCGCAATTTTTGATATCTGAATTACGGGCGAAAGTACAAAAACAAATCCTGAGTTTTCCTGTAAGGTTTTTTGATAATGCTAAAGCCGGGGAACTGGTTTCCAGGATTATGACGGATGTGGAAGGTGTTCGAAACCTAGTTGGAACAGGCCTTGTTCAATTATTTGGAGGAATTATTACTTCTATAATTTCTCTTGTGATTTTAATTTCGAT
Organism: Flexithrix dorotheae DSM 6795; assembly: GCF_000379765.1. Classification (GTDB taxonomy): domain Bacteria; phylum Bacteroidota; class Bacteroidia; order Cytophagales; family Flammeovirgaceae; genus Flexithrix; species Flexithrix dorotheae. The sequence goes on along the minus strand of NZ_KB903454.1, from coordinate 319,829 downwards.
CAGTCCGGTAATGACCTTTTTTGTGTTAGTGCCAGTTTCTCTTTTTGGTTTTATTTCATTAAAAGCATTTGGGTATATCCGGCCGATTTTTAGAAAAAGAGGGGAAATAAATGCAGAAGTAACGGGCAGGCTTACAGAAACATTAAATGGGATACGGGTAATCAAGGGATTTAATGCGGAAGAACAGGAAGTGAAGACATTTGAAGGTGGTGTAGAACGGTTATTTCTGAATGTAAAAGAAAGTTTAACTTCCACGGCTTTGGTGACAAGTTCAGGTGCTTTTTTATTGGGAATTGCCACTACAGGAATTATGGGTATTGGAGGATATTTAATTATGGACGATGCTTTGACTTTAGGGGAATTTATTTCCTTTACCCTCTTCCTTGGTTTTATGATTGCCCCGATTGTGCAGATGAGTAATACCGGAAGCCAGTTAACTGAAGCATTTGCTGGTTTGGACCGAACCGAAGATTTAATGAACATGCCTCCGGAGGAGGATGGGAGCAAACGAAAAATTATCCTTGGAGAATTAAAGGGAGATTACGCTTTTGAGCATGTTTCATTTGCTTATGAGGAGGACAAAAATGTTATAAATGATGTTTCATTTACTGCACCAGCAGGAACAGTGACTGCTTTGGTAGGGACTTCCGGATCAGGTAAATCAACCATAGCGGGATTGGCTGCCTCCTTTTTAAATCCGGTTTCAGGAAAAATCACCATTGATGGCATTGACTTTTCTGAAGTTTCCCTGAAAAGTTTTAGAGAACACCTGGGTGTGGTACTTCAGGATGATTTTCTGTTTGATGGCACCATTCGGGAAAATATCCTTTTCCCCAGACCAAATGCTTCTGAGGAACAATTGCAAAATGCCGTTAAAGCGGCTTATGTTCAGGAATTTACTGATCGGTTTGAGGATGGACTAGAAACCATTATCGGGGAAAGAGGTGTGAAACTTTCAGGAGGGCAAAGACAAAGAATTGCCATTGCTCGAGCGGTTTTGGCCAACCCCAAAATATTAATTCTGGATGAAGCTACTTCCAACCTGGATACTGAAAGTGAAAGCCTTATACAGGCCAGCCTTAAGGAATTGATGAAAGGAAGGACTACATTTGTCATAGCTCACCGGTTGAGTACCATTCGTCAGGCAGATCAGATTTTGGTAATTGAGGGCGGTAAAATTGCCGAACAGGGCACCCACGAACAATTGATAGCCAAGGAGGGGAGGTACTATGACCTCTATACGTATCAGGCAAGGATTTAGGCTTTTCTAATCATGTTTTTTGGGGACGGATAAAACTGGAACTGTATCTTTTTATCTGTGACTCATTTTAAAATATAGGAATTTTTTGCAATTGGATTATGGAATTTTATTCCATTCCGCATCCTTCTTTTGATAAAGCGTATTTCTTTAATTAAGAATTGATTTTGCTATGAAATATTTATGTTTTCTCTTCCTTATTTTGTCATCTTGCCAGATAGCTATGAGCCAAAAAAGTTTTAACCTGAATGTTACACAATCTTTTTCTGAGTATGAAGATGCTTTTGTCTTTGTTTCAGAAAATTATTACAATGGCCCTGAAAAGGGTATTGATAAAGCTAATTTTGTTTTATACAGGGTGGAAAATCCGGTAGCTTTTGCTAAAAAGTATGGGACATATGGTGGTTTTAATTTATCCTCCACTGATAGCCTCCTTCAAACTTTACCAATAACAAAAACCTGGAATGAAGATCTTGTGACAAATAAAAATGAGTATCAGAAAAAGATCGATATTGGAAAACTTAGTGAAGGTATTTATATTCTCGAAGCTTTAAGCTCTGGGCATGTTTCCCATGTGCCGGTGGTCATTTCCAATTATGATTTGGTGGCTTATAGTTATGAAGGTGATTTGTTAGCCTATGTAGCTCATAAAAAAGATGGAAAAATTATAGAAGGTTTTGATCTTTTCATCGAAAGTGAAAATAAATGGCAAAAGCAAAAAACAACAGATGGTAAAGTTTCTCATTTAGAGGTACTTATTGATGCGTATAATATGCCTCTTTTAGCCATAAAAAATAATTCTGTTTGTCTTTCGAGTCACTTCTTCTATAATTATTATAACCAAAATGATAAAGTTACCGCTTATGTTTTTACAGACAGGTCTGCTTACCGGCCAGGGCAGATGGTGAAATTTAAAGGCGTTTTTAGAGAAAAACAGGGTTTTGATTATAAACTCCTTCAGGATTCAATCGAATACTCAATTTCCAGTCCTGAGGGAGGAGAATTATTAAAAAAGAAAGTGAAGCTGGATGAACATGGGACTTTTGCTGATTCCATTTTTATTGAATCTACTATGCCTTTGGGCACTTATTCTATTAATATCCAATCTGGGTCAACTCATTATTATAGGTACAATAATGATTGCGAATTTAGAGTAGAGGAATACAAAAAGCCTGAGTATGAAGTAAAGGTAAATTTTGATAAGGATCAATATATTGCCGGGGATGAAATGAAAGTCAGTGTTAAGGCAGATTATTTCTTTGGAGCTCCTGTGAAAAATGCTGAGGTGAGTTACAAAGTCATTAGAGAGGAACATTATATTCCTTATTATGCTCGATTTGCTTGTGGTTGGTGGTATGATGATTTTCGGGTCAATAATAGTGAAGTAGTTTTTAATGGAAGTGGAAAAATTTCAGAAGAAGGAGCTTTTGAAGTTACAGTCCCTACCGATTCTCCCGAGGGGAAAAATTATAAGTTTAAAGTAATTGCAGAAGTAAAAGATGCCAGTAGAAGAACGATATCAGGGAGTGCCAATGTAAATGTATCTAATACTGCCTTTAATATTTCTGCCAGAAGTGAGCAGTATTATTACAACCCTACTGAAAAAGTGAATATCTGGGTCAGTGCTTACGATCTGAAAGGATTTCCGGTAAAAACAGCATTTACCGCCAGTCTTTATTCCCACAAAAATTACAGTGAACAAAAACACCTGATTGAAAAGAAAAAAGGTGTTACTTCAATTGAAAAGCCTGAAGTGAGCTGCCTGTTCTCGATTGAGGAATCTGGATATTACACTGTTGAAACAAGTGCTACAGATAAGAATGGAAAACTGACCACTAGCACAGCCAGCTTTTATGTTTTTGACTCTGACAGAGATATGAGCTGGTGGAATTCTACTGAAGGCGGGATGGAAATCATCACTGATAAAAAGGTATATAATGCCGGGGATACAGTGAAAGTTGCCATACTTGCTCCTAATGCCGGGAATGCTGTTTATGTCATTCAACAGGATAAATTGAAGGATTATGATGTGCTTAATTTTAATGTTGGAGAGGAGAAAAATACCCTTCAGGAAATTAAGTTTGTATTGGATAACAATGCTTATGGTAAGCAACAAATTGCTGTGTTTTATTCCCTCAACGGGCAATTGTATCAAAAGAAGGCAGATATTTCTGTGATTCCCCAAATGAAATACCTGAATGTGGAAATGACTTTTAATCAGCAGGAATACAGGCCTGGGAAAATGGCTAAGGCACTATTGAAAGTGACGGATGAAAATGGAAATCCAATGCCTAATGCCCAACTCACTTTAAGCACTGCTGATGAAAGTATTTATTCACTTTACCCAGATGCCACAAAAGATATAAGAGAAGTGTTTTATCCTAATCAGAGTTTTAATAACAGCAATATTGGCATTAGCCAAATGAATGAATACAGTTACAGTGAATATTTAGGGAAGGGTATTTTATGGAGAAAGGATAAATTGAATATTGATTTTGAAAGATCCTTTTATCTTTTGGATGGGGCATGGCGGTATATTCAATTGGAAAATTATCGACCAAAGAAAAACTTTAGTTTAAAAGGGTTTGTGGTTGATTTTAATACTGGAAAGCCACTTGCCAATGTGAAAGTGAAAGCTGGAAAAGCTAAAGGAAGCACAGATGAAAATGGTTATTATGAGTTAGTGGCTATTGATTCAAATACTACTGCTATTAAATTTAGTCTAGGGCAAAGAATTAGTATAGTAAAAAATTTATATCCTTTCGACATGATGCTGAATGTGGGAATTGGCAAAAGCAAAAAGGAGATTGAACTGGATAAAGAAAAACTTGCAGAAATAATTCGAACAATTGAAAGTGCTGGAGATATAAGTCCAACATTAGTGAACAATTCATTAAATGGAGAGGACAGGAATTCTAATCTTATGCATTTTTCATTAGGAGGGGCTGAAGAAGATATGTTATTAAATGAGATGGCAGAAGTACCGGCAGCTGCAAGATCTAATGAAGCAATATTAAAAAAGGGGGTAGGAGCTGATAAACCATTCAAGGAAGCTACTATAAGGAAAGATTTCCAGGATGCGATTTACTGGAATCCTGGTCTGGTTACAGATGAAAATGGGGAAGTTGTAGTCAATATCAAATTACCAGATAATTTAACCACCTGGAGAACCACTGCCAAAGTGATCACTCAGGATACCAAAGTGGGCCAGACCATGGCTAAAATTGTGGTGACCAAAGATTTATTAGTGAGAATAGAAACGCCAAGGTTTATCAATCTGGGTGATGAAATGCTGATTGCTACTAATATTCATAATTATCTTTCTAAGGCTAAAAAAGTAAAAGTGGCATTGAAAACGGATGGGATTACAGTAAAAGGTACCGAAAAAATCATTGAGGTCCCTGCCAATGGTGAGGAAAAGATTGATTGGAAAATTAGTACGATTATACCCACTGAAGCCAAACTTACTGTAGAAGCCTTAACTAATGAAGAGTCAGATGCCAAGCAAGTTTCCGTTCCGGTGCATCCATTTGGTTTGGAGGTGGTTACTTCAAGTGCTGCTTTTCTTAGTAACAAAGACCAACATGAATTGAATATAAAAATTCCCCAATCAATTGATCTGGATAATGCTACCATTGAAATAAATGCAGCGCCTTCTGTGGCTGCTGCTTTACTTTCTTCTTTAAATGATCTGATTGGTTATCCTTATGGCTGTGTGGAACAGACCATGAGTCGATTCCAGCCAACCTTGATTGTGGCCAATACGATTAAAACCTTAGGAGGAGATTTTAGTCATACCATTGATCCTACAGAATTACCCAAAATGGTGGAAAAAGGTGTGAAACGACTGAAAGAATTACAGCATCCTGGTGGAGGATGGGGCTGGTGGGAAAATGATGCTACCCATCCTTTCATGACTGCTTATGTGGTAGATGGTCTCCATTATGCAAAGGAAACGGGGTATGAAGTAGATGATAAAATGTATTGGGAAGGAGTAGAGGCCTTGAAAAATCAATTAAGTAAAAATGATATTGAAAATACTACCTATGCCTATGCATTGATGGTGGGAATGAAAGTGGGGATATCTGACCTTTGGCCGACTAAAAAAATGCCTGATTCCGAATTGAATGCGTACCAATATGCCCTTTGGTTACAGGCTGCCCTTCTAGCCAAAGATCATAATCTGGCTGGGAAAATTCAGGGTTATCTGGAAAATTCAGTCAATAAAGAAGGAACCCATCACTATTGGGGAGGTAAGAAGTTTTATTACAATTGGCAGGATGATCAGGTGGAAACCACAGCCCATGTTGTAAAAGCATTGAGTATGGTTAATCCGAATCATGAATTAATTCCCGGAGCTGTATTGTGGCTGATGAGCAAAAGAAAGGGAAATAGCTGGCACAATACCCGCCAGACCGCAATGACAATTTATAGTTTACAGGATATTTTAAAGCAGGAAATTAATCCTGATATTGACTTGGATATTTATGTGAATGACAAGTTGATTGCCAATCTGCAAATGGGAAAAGAGGCTGTTTTTAAAAAGGGAAAAACATTGGTATTAAAAGGAGAAAAACTTCAGGCTTCGTTAAAAAAACAAATGTCCGAGGATGAATTTCCCATTCTTAAAAGTGGCAAAAATATAATTACACTTAAGCAAACCGGAAAGGGAAATACTTATTTCAGTGCAAAGCTGTCCTACTTCCTGGAGAAAGATGATGAAGAATTGCTGGAAGAAGCCAGGCAATCCAATTCTTTTGTTGTGGAGCGGGAGTATTTCAAATTAGTTCCTGAGAGTGATGAAAATGGAAACCTGGTATATAATAAGGTGCCAACCTCTGGAAAAGGGATAAGATCAGGTGATGATATTTTAGTAAAAGTGAAAATTAGGTCAAATACAGCCCAGGAGTATGTTTTGGTGGAGGACCCGATTCCTGCAGGTTGTGAATTTATCAGGGACGAAGACGGATACAATATTAAAGGAGAGGAATTGGAAAACAAGAGCAAGAGTGGATACTACAGATGGTCTCATTGGTACACTCATAGTGAATTTAGAGATAATCGATACGCACTCACCATTACCAATTTGAACAAGGGAGAATATGAATATTCCTACATGCTAAAAGCACAAATTCCTGGGAAATTCAATGTGGCCCCGGCAGTAGTACAATTGATGTATTATCCTGAGAAAAGAGGCTTTTCTGATTTTGAGGAAATTTATATTGGACAGTAATATGAGGAAAAAAACCACCAAACCTGTAAAAGTTGGTGGTTTTTTTTGATTAAACGAAATACTCAATTATGTGAATAATTTCTTTCCACTAAAATTGGGGTAATAGCATTGAGCGATAATAATTTTTCTGTTACACTTCCTAACAAAAAAGCATCCCAGCTGGAGTGCCCTTTCGCTCCAATTATGACCAAACCCGGTTTGTTTTCGAGGATAAAGTCATTGATGTATTTTACAGTTCTCCCACTTGTATTAGCCAGAAATTTTACTTTTATTCCAGCATTTTCAAATCCCTGTTTTTCAAGATATTCCCTAAATGAGGACTTTTTGAAATTTAGCACATTTTTAACCATTTCCTCATAGTTTACATTTATTTCATAGTTACTAAACAAAGGAACATCATAAACATGAACTACGGTGATTTCACTGTCTGCCAACTTTCTGTTTAAGGTTAATCCGGTTTTTAAAGCATGGTCTGAATTCCCGGAAAAATCGAAGGGAACGATCATGTTTTTTATAGGAAGCTCCTGGCCTTCCGGAACAAACAAAATGGAACAATCGGCTTCTCTGGCTAATTTGTTGGCTGTAATTCCACTTCCATCTGATAATTTTTTATGGCCAACAATAATCAGATCGGTATGTTTAACTTTAGAAAGATGCAGTAATTCTTTTAGCGGTGTACCTTCTTTAATTTCCACTTTTATGGAAACACGGGTATGGTTATGAAAATGTTGCTTTACAACTTTTTGGATATCAATTTTTAATTGCTCATCCTTTGGAATAAGGACTCCGGTATCTTCTCTTTGCTGGTGGTTCAGGTAATCCGGAACTTCCAGATCCCGATCAATGTGCACAAAATAGACCTTTTCTGGTGACACCAATTCACTGATGTAATTTGCGAAGGATATAACCTCACGGTCAAAATAGGTATTATCCAATGCCACCATGATTCTTTTAAAATTAGGCATAGTTGTATCTGTTTGGTTAAGTTAAAGATCATGGAGTAGCATAAATAACAGTTGGACCTTTAAAAAGAGCATATTGGGAATAGTAAAAAATTGACTAGTCCCTTAGACAAAACCGCTATTAATTACTCTTAATAAATTTAATAAAAAATATCATAATTATTAAATGATAATTGTCATTTTTGCCCATGATTATTATCAAAGATCATAATGGTAATGAATTATGTTTTGATTTTTGCCTTAATCAGGAAGGTTTATTCCAAAGATAAAAAAAATTGGAGGTGAATTATATTATGGATCATAATAAGCAAAAGGGAAATATATGGAAAATTTTTAAGGATTTCAGATTCTGGATTTTACTATATTTTTTCCTTCGGTTAATTGGAATTACAAACCCTCCATTGGAAATTACTCACAATTGGCGTGAAAGTATAGGCACAATGGTTGCCAGAAATTTTTTAGAAATAGATGCTAATATTCTTTACCCCAGACTGGATTTTAACGGAAATAAAGAGGGAATTGTCGGGATGGAATTTCCAATCTACAATTACCTGATTTTTTTGTGGTCAAAAATTTTTGGGTATTCCCATTTTGCAGGCAGGTTCATCAATCTGGTGGTCTCAAGTTTAGGGATTTTTTATTTTTTCCGTATTATCAGAATTTATATCAATCAAAAAACAGCCTTTTTTTCCGGGATTATTTTACTAAACTCTGTTTGGTTTTATTATTCCCGAAAAATTATTCCAGAAACATTTGCGGCCTCCTTGGTCATTATTGGTCTATATTTTGGTCTAAAATATTTCTATAAAAATGGAAATATTTTTAGTTTCGGGTTATTTACTTTGTTGGCTACTCTTGGGGTACTATCAAAAATTTCAGCCATTTGTTTACTTGGAGTTTGTATAATTCCTTTTTTGGATAAAAAAGTGAATAGAAGGAAAAAAATCACAATGGTTTTTGGTGGGTTTATTTTGTCCAGTCTGGTAGGATGGTGGTATTTTTACTGGAATCCCTATCTTACTGAAACATATGCATTTTCCCATTTTTTTATGGGTGTTCCAATTACACAGGCTATTTCCGATCTGGTCGATAATTTAGGATTATTCTTCAAACGGTTTTATGATACGGCCCTGAAATATATTGGCTTTTTTTCATTCTTATTCGGACTGTTTTGGTGTTTTTATAAAAAGGAAAAACTTTTAATTTATATATATATTTCTGTTTCAATATTCCTTTTGCCCATAATTCTAAAAACAGGATACAACTTTGCCTTTCACGAATATTATATTATTCCCTTTGTTCCGGTAATGGCTCTTATGGCAGGGTATGGTTTGTCATCCATTCCACGGAAAAAGGTGAGTGTAATTATTTTGTTTTTCATTGCTTTAGAGGGAATTATCAACCAACAGCATCAGTTTTTAATTAAATCTGAAATGGCAAAACTGGAGCTTTTGGAAACTAAATTGGATGATTGGGGAACTCGGGGAGATTTGGTGGCTATTAATTGTGGGTATTACCCAACTCCGCTTTATATGGCACATCGCAAAGGTTGGATTACTTCCAATAATCATTTAAAATCCAAGGACTATTTACTGCGTTTGAAAGGTGAGGGGTGCAGGTTCTTTATTATTCTAAAAAAATCTTTTGGTACAGAGGTAGAACAACTACCAATGGAAAAAGTTTATTCTGATGAACATTTCACTATTTACAATAATTCCTTTCTGGAATAAGGCACATCTTATAAATTCTAGTAAATGAAAAATTTCAACCTGTTTTAAATATAAAATTTGATGTTTGTTTTATGTTAATTCATGGGATTTCTTTTGGTAGCATCTTTAACGAAATAATAAAAAAATCTGGACATAATATCTGTTTAAATTAACTTAATCATTTGTACATTTGCAGGATGAAGAACATTAGGAATTTTTGTATTATCGCCCATATCGATCATGGGAAAAGTACACTGGCAGACCGGTTATTGGAGACTACGCAAACTGTAAGTCAAAGGGAAATGCAGGCCCAGTTACTTGATAATATGGATTTGGAAAGGGAAAGGGGCATTACTATTAAGAGTCATGCCATCCAGATGAACTATGAGTATGAAGGGGAGGTTTTTACTTTAAACCTGATTGATACCCCTGGTCATGTGGATTTTTCTTATGAAGTTTCCAGGGCAATTGCGGCTTGTGAAGGAGCATTGTTAATTGTGGATGCCGCGCAAGGAATTGAAGCCCAAACCATTTCCAATTTATACCTGGCCATTGATCAGGATTTGGAAATAATCCCTGTAATGAACAAAATAGATTTGCCTAGCGCAATGCCAGAGGAAGTTTCCGATCAGATAGTGGATCTTATTGGTTGTGACAAGGACGATATCATCCGGGCGAGTGCAAAAGAGGGAATTGGAATTAAGGAAATACTGAATGCAATAGTACAAAGAATTCCCGCTCCTGAAGGCAACCCTGAGGAACCCTTACAAGCCCTGATTTTTGATTCTGTTTTTAATCCTTATCGGGGAGTTGAAGTTTACTTCCGTGTATTGAATGGCAAAATTAATAAAGGGGACAAGGTGAAATTTGTGGCTACCCGAAAAACATATGATGCGGATGAAATCGGGGTTTTGAAGTTGAAACAACAACCTTTAGAAACGATTTCTACGGGAAATGTGGGTTACCTGATTTCAGGAATTAAAGTAGCCAAGGAGGTAAAAGTAGGGGATACAATTACTCATGTAGAAAAACCATGTAAAGAAGCCATTAAAGGTTTTGAGGATGTAAAACCAATGGTATTTGCGGGGATCTATCCTGTGGACAGTACTGAGTTTGAAGAATTGAGAAGTTCCATGGAAAAGCTTCAGTTAAATGATGCATCGCTGGTTTGGGAACCTGAAACATCTGCTGCATTGGGCTTTGGTTTTAGATGTGGATTCCTTGGAATGTTACACATGGAAATTGTACAGGAAAGGCTGGAAAGAGAATTTGATATGACAGTCGTTACTACGGTTCCTTCTGTACAATATCAGGCATTTACGACCAAAAAGGAAAAAATCATAGTAAATGCTCCATCGGAAATGCCCGCCTCCAATCTATTGGATTATGTGGAGGAACCCTTTATTGCTGCTTCAATTATTACTAAAGCGGATTTTGTGGGGCCCGTGATATCCTTGTGTATGGATAAAAGAGGGCTTTTAAAAAACCAAGTTTACCTTACTGCAGACAGGGTAGAACTGAAATTTGATATGCCATTGGCTGAAATTGTTTTTGACTTTTACGATAAGTTAAAAACGATTTCCAGAGGGTATGCCTCATTTGATTATGAATTGACTGGTTTCCAGACTTCAAAACTGGTAAAACTTGATATAATGCTAAATGGGGAAGTAGTGGATGCCTTATCTGCAATTGTACACCGGGATAAAGCTTATGATTGGGGAAAACGAATTTGTGAAAAACTGAAAGAGCTGATTCCTAGACAACAGTTTGAAATTGCCATCCAGGCAGCTATTAGTACCAAAGTAATTGCCAGAGAAACTGTGAAAGCCTTGCGGAAAAACGTATTGGCGAAATGTTACGGTGGTGATATTACCCGGAAAAGGAAACTTCTGGAGAAACAGAAAAAGGGTAAAAAACGAATGAAACAGGTGGGAAGTGTTGAAATACCTCAAGAGGCATTTATGGCGGTGCTAAAATTGGATTAAAGAAAAAGCACAAGAGCGTGTTTAAATTTTAACTGTTTCGCTGCAAACGTCCATTTATGAAACCTCACTTCAAAAGAAAATTTCCAAATAGCGCTGCTATTCGAAAATTTTCTTTTTTTCGTGAGAACCCAAAACTGGACGTTTTCGCTTGAAAACCTAAATTTTAAACACGCTCTAACAGGTAAATAAAGCCAAAGTAGTATTAGCCCCGAATATTGAAAATTAATAAAAAGCATGGGTTCCACACTAAACTACTTCAATGCAGGATGAAACATTTTTAGCTAATCAATTACTAAAAACTCATTTTATGATAATGCTATAATAAGCAAGACCACCTTCAAAATTAGTGTGGGAAAGATTACCAGATATTGGTGTTTTTTTTCAAGTCCTAAGTGGGAAAATATTGTAAATACCTTCCTTACTTGCTCAGAAAATCTTTTTGAAGGCAAGATTTTTTTGTCTATTTTTCATCGACTGGAAAAATAGACAAAAGCTAACTCATCATACTTTGTTTATATTTTAGTATTGAAGTTTTGGGTGAAAAGTCATTAATACAATCAAAAAAGTTGCGAAAGCTTCCAAAGATAAGTTTTAGCAACTTTTATAATTTTTCAATATTCTACCCTATTACTACTTTGGCTTTACTGCTTTAAGAACCCTGTTTTGATTAGGATTTTTTTCCTGGTTTAAATCTCCTTTTAAGGGTTTGGCTTTTTGGGGCTCATTATTTTTTTCCTCTTCTTCTCCAGGTACTTCAACCTCCCGTTTCCTGCTGACTATAATTGCTTTTTCCGGCCTCTCATTAAACCTGAGCCTAAAATCCTTTAATCTGGTATCAGGTTCGAGCAATTCATGCATAGGGATAAATTTTCCTTCAGCAGATTTATTAAAAGAAATATTTTCCAGCCTGCTTGAATCACCAAAAGTCATGAGCATTTTTCCACAATCTACTTTATTCATCCCGACTGTAATTGTATCTGCCTCAAGCATAAAATAGAGCGTTTGGCAATTGCCGTTTACATCCAGCATCGAAAGGTCAGATTTGTTGAAATATGCAATCATATTTCGTCCCTTTATCTGGTTGTAATTTTCCAGAGTGTCTTTTTGAATAATAAATGACTGTGATGTCAGATGTAGAGAATCAATATTATTATTCGATAAAAAAGCCTTAATATTTTCCGCCTTAATTTGATTTTGAGCACTCCACATGATTGGGTCCTGGAACAGAGTAATTGTGGAATCATTATAATCATAAACTAGGGAATCGCAAGTGCCTTGCATTTGCCCTGTAAGTAATTTTACACCATAGTAAGCATGAAGCTGCCTGATATTATTGATGGTATCATTAATAGTTAAAATGGTATCTGCAGCCAGAAAAAGGGTGTCTTCCTCCCCAAAGGGTCTTTTCATGAGGGCGTATTTTTCATCTCCTCCAAAAATTTTCGACCATCCTGATTGCTCCTTATAAATTAACTGATCTCCATAGGCAGTGGCAAATTCCTTTTTACTGTAAAGCTCTACATCTCCTTTTACAATATTCTGATCACTATCCCTGTCACTGAACATATGCTGTCCTTTAAGGATGTAATCCTCTGAATCAGCTGTGGCATTTTCTTCAAAAGTGGTGACGGTGGTTTCTGTATTATACTTTCCCTTTCCTGCATTTAAAACACCTTCCTTACTGGTAATTTTTGTGGCGGCATGGAAGAAGGCATCTTTTGTTTCCGTATAATAAGTTAAAGTATCTGTTTCCAGGGTCCTGGCATTTTGGGTATCATCCAAAACCACATCACCTTTGAAGGCAATAGATTGATTAGCAGATCGGTAATAACCTTTTTTACTGGTGAGCACATTTCCATTATCCTGTACTTTTCCTCCCACCAGGTAATATCCGCTACTTACATTTAAATCGTAAAAAAGTTGGGAAGTAGTTAAGGTTGTTGTACTATCTACCAGTACCACATTACTTCTAAATTCTGCCACATTGGTAGTATTATTATATAGAAGAGTATCTGCGGAAATCACTGCACCACTCGCTTCCTCAATTACCACTTTACCATAGGCATTTACAGATTTTGTTTCAGGGTTTTGGATAGCCACATCACAATAGAGGTAGGAGCTATCTCTTTTAAAAACTACTCTTGGTGTGTTTTTGCCCGATTTTATGTACCGCAGCCCATTTTTTACTTCCAGGTTTTCCGCCTTAATGAGTTCTATTTGCCCTTCTCCAACTTTTTGTTGGGAAAAAGACAAGTTTGCCATTCCAAATAATAAAAATATTAAAAGATAATACTTCATATACTTATTAATATACACCCAATCTCCTCTATGGTTCCCAGGTCTGATTAAGTTTTTCAAATATAAACCTAAATCTGCTGTGCGGTTTTAATTTAACAAAATTTAAAATGAGACAATGGAGGATTGTAATATGTCAAAAAAATAAACACTTAACTTTGTCCTTGTTTTAAATTCAGCCAAAGTTATAATAATGATCGAACGATTTAAAAATTTTATTCAATCAGAGAATTTATTCCAGTCAGAAGATAAAGTTTTGTTGGCTGTAAGTGGAGGGATTGATTCCATGGTTTTGGTTGATTTGTTTAACCAATTGGATGTCTCATTTGGAATCGCACACTGTAATTTTCAACTCAGAGGAGCAGATTCTGATGGAGATGAGCAATTAGTTAAAGAAACAGCAGAAGACTTATTGGTGCCCTTTTATTCTGTAAAATTTGAAACAGAGGTATACTTAAAAGAAAAAAACATTTCCCTGCAAATGGCTGCAAGGGAGTTGAGGTATGAGTGGTTTATTGACCTCATGCAAAAGGAAAATTATAAATTTCTGGCGACTGCCCACCATTGTAATGACGGACTGGAAACTGTTTTATTAAATCTTACCAGAGGAACCGGGATTGAAGGAATGCATGGGATTTTACCAAAATCAAATCACCTGATCAGGCCCTTATTATTTGCTTCCCGGGAAGAAATTAAGGCATATGCAGAGGAGAATGATATTGAATGGCGGGAAGATAGCTCCAACGTTTCTGTGAAATATAAAAGGAATAGGATCAGGCATAAAGTAATGCCGGAACTGAAAAAAATAAATCCCTCACTTGAAGTTTCTTTTCAGGAAACCCTAAAAAAAATGAGTGGGGTAGAAGCGGTCTTTTTTAAGGCAATTGAAAACTGGAAAAATGAAGTATGTGAAAAAAAAGGAGATGAAATATGGATTTCTTTAGGTAAATTAAAATCAGACCCTGACTTAACTATCAAGTTATATTACCTCTTGAAAAACTACAGTTTTAATTTCAGGCAAATTACTCAAATTGAAAAATTAATTCATGAAAAGGCTGGGAAATTTATTTCCTCCATCACACATCAGATTATCAGGGATAGGAAGTATTTTATACTTGCGAAGAAAAAGGAAGTGAATAGTTTTGAAAAATTGATTTCTGAAAATTCCATTGAAATTTCCATTCCCGGGTATGAACTTAGCCTTACCCGATCAGATAAATCTGAAAACACCAGTTTTTCAAAGGATAAATTTTTAGCCCAATTTGATGCAGAATTACTTGCCTTCCCTTTAAAGATTCGCTATTGGAAATCAGGGGATTATTTTTATCCACTGGGTATGAAAAACAGGAAAAAATTAAGTGATTTCCTGATTGATATAAAAATGCCCATACACCGGAAAAATGAAGTGATGGTTATCGAATCGGAAGGAAAAATCATCTGGGTTCTAGGAGAGAGAATGGATAATCGTTTTAAAATTACCGAAGAGACAAAACAGATAACCCAAATCAGGTTAAAGCCCGTTTCCTAATTTTAGCCCTTTATGTATATTGGGATACAAATCGCAATAAAAATAAATCGAAGAAATCAGGTATTTTTAGATAATTGATTAGATTTAGAGCCTGATCAACCAGGTGATTTCCAATACATTAATTTTTTACCTATTACTTTATATGTTCAATCCTTTAAAAAAGACATATTCCTATACAGACAAACTTCTATTCAGGTTTTTGCAAAAAAATTTCCTGTTTGAAAGCCTTGAAGAAAGAGAATTGGCTGAGTTTCTGCCATTTATGCATTTAAGAACTTACAAACGTAATGAGGTGATTTTTTTTAGAAATGACCCGGCTCAGGCTTTATACATCATTAAATCTGGTGAAGTAACATTGAATCTGGATATTGAAGATAAGTTTGAGGATTTGACCACCCTGGGTGTAGCTGAATCCTTTGGGGATAACGCTTTAATTGAAGGGAGTTTAAGAATTAATAATGCTGTCTGTAGTTCAGATACAGCTGATATTTATGTGATCGCCACCAATAATATACTGGAAATTTTCGACAGCCATATCATCATTAGAGCCAAAATGATGACTGCCATGGTGGAGTTTTACAATAAGTTTAATCTTAATCTTTTCAGGGCCTATCAGGAGTCTTTTGGTTTCTTTGATTTGGGTAGGGCCTACAGAAATATCTAACCTAGTCTTTTTATAATTTCCAAACAAGCCCTTCCATTGTGATAAGGGCATTTCCAGGGGCCTGCTTTATCTTCCTCCAGATAAGGTTTTCCTGCTTTATTTACCCGAAAATGCCATTCTCCATTGGATTGATCAATGATCTTATTACTAATGAATTCCCAGGTTTGCGTGGCCAAATTCAAATAAGATTTATCCTTCGAAATTTGATATGCATTGATATATCCAACTACTGCCTCAGTCTGAGGCCACCAGTGTTTGTCTGTATCTAAATGTCCGGTTCCATCCAGTTCATTAAATAACCCATGGTCCTCATCCAATCCTTCCGCGATGTTTTTATCCGTCATTTTTAAAGCAATTTGTTTAACCTCTTTGAGAATTTTTTCATTTCCAAGGGATTCGGCAGCCTCATGTAATAACCAACTGCCTTCAATGTCATGACCAAAAGAAATCGTATCAGATTTTAAGTTCCAGAATTCATCAAAAAATAACTGAAAGTGCATGGAATCCTGGTTCAGGATTTTACTAAGGAATAAATCAATGAGATTTTCCAGCTTAATTTTCAAATTACTGTCATCCCAAACCTGATGAAGCGTTGTATAAGCTTCCAGAATATGAAGATGCGTATTCATAGTCTTCTTCTCATTGGCATCTTTGTCGCTTAATCTTAAGTCTTCTAATAAATTCCAGTTTTTGTCAAAAGCTTCCAGGTATCCATTCTGAATGGGATCGAAGCTATATTTTTCAATCAATCCAAATAATTCCTGAGCTAAATAGAGCGCTTCGTCTTCCTGAGTTGCATTGTAATATGCGGACAGTGCATAAATGGAAAAAGCCTGGGCATAGATTTGTTTTTTTGTATCGATAGGGTTTCCCATATAATCCAGGTTCCAGAAAACTCCCCCCTTTTTCCGATCAATAAAATGTTTTAATAAGTAATCATAGGCGCGCTGGGCAGTGGCAAAATACGCTTCATCCTGCAAAATATTGTAAGCCTCCGAAAAAGTCCAAAGAATTCTGGTATTAAGGATTATTGCCTTTGGTGCTTCTTTAATCAATTCATTTTCACCTGTGATTCTTCCATAAAATCCACCATTTTCAAAGTCAGTCATTTTATCCATCCAGTAAGGCAGGATTTTTTCAGTTAATTCGGTTTTAGCTTGAGTTAGCAGGCTTTCCATTTATGGATTATAATTTTTTAGACAAAATTCATTTGCTCATAAAGTTACCACCTAAAAACAAAGAAAAAAGCCACCATAGAAAAATGATGACTTTAATTTTAATTCCTGATTTAATATAACCTTAATTTTTGGCCTTATTCAGAATTTCCAGGTTTTTAGCAATTAATTTATTTCGTGTTTCCACACTTGCTGCTGATCGTAATTCATCTTCTGGGGTATTCATTACATAGTCCAGTAATTTATCAACAGTTGTAGTAACCACATGCATTCTGGTATCTGATGAGGCGTAATATATGAATACATCTCCATTTTCTTTGGAAATCCAGCCATTCACGAAAACCACATTTGAAACATCACCAATTCTTTCAATTCCTTTAGGTGCAATAAAATGCCCGGCTGGTGCATGAATTACTTTTGCCGGATCTTCAAGGCTCGTCATAAACATGTATAAAACATAACGCAAACCAGCAGCCGTATTTCTTACTCCATGA
Source organism: Flexithrix dorotheae DSM 6795 (assembly GCF_000379765.1). Taxonomy (GTDB): domain Bacteria; phylum Bacteroidota; class Bacteroidia; order Cytophagales; family Flammeovirgaceae; genus Flexithrix; species Flexithrix dorotheae. Next base: position 302,526 of record NZ_KB903454.1, on the reverse strand, counting down.
GCCAGATGAAGCCAGCCTTTTTGGGTTTTGATTGGAGCAGGCCCCTGTCCATTTTTTACTTCTTTTATGGTATGATACAACTTATTATCCACAATCACCTCTTCTTTTACTTCAGCCTTTTCCATAGAATCGGTAAATCCAAATCCTATTCCTCCCCCAGAACCGGTATCTATGAAACCATCCTGAGGGCGGGTATAAAGGGCATATTTTCCATTTATAAACTCAGGGTGCAAAACCACATTTCGTTGTTGCCCCGAATAAGTAATCAAATCCGGTAATCTATCCCATTTAACCATGTCTTTAGTTCTGGCAATTCCGCATTGAGCCACTGCAGAGGATGTATCACCTGGTTTGGCATTTGGATCTTTTCTTTCAGTGCAAAATAGACCATATATCCATCCATCTTCGTGTTTTACTACCCGCATGTCATATACATTAGTGTCTGGTTCAGAAGTTTCAGGCATGGTAATGGGATAATCCCAGAATCGGAAATTATCAATACCGTTATCGCTTTCAGCCACTGCAAAAAATGATTTTCTATCTACTCCTTCCACCCGGACCACCAATAAAAACTTTCCATTTAATTCGATTGCACCTGCATTAAAAGTTGCGTTTACCCCGATTCTTTCCATTAAATATGGATTGGAGTTATAATCGAGGTCATACCGCCAGAAAATAGGGGCATGATCATTCGTTAAAATAGGATTTATATACCTGTCATAAATGCCATTTCCCTTTTCCACCTTTTCGTTTCTAACGGCTAAAAATGCTTCATGATCTGTTAATAATTGGTTCAGATTTTTATCGAAAGCTTCCTTTGTCATCTTCTATTGATTATATATTAATTTAATTTTCAGATTTAAAATGGTTTGAAATATTTTACCTTTTAAATTTTAGGTAGTTACTGTCTCCATTGAATTGACATTTTTAGTTTCATCCTTAGGCAGCTGATCATACCAGGTTTTCTTTAAAATAAATGAGGTAATTACTGCAATGGAAAGGGAAATCAAGGCAGGAATAATTTCCAATAATACTATGTAAATTGGCAGGATGACAAGAGATGTTTGCCATATTATTCCAATTACCACATTAAACATATCCATTTTGAATTCTTTATTTCTTTCAAATGCAGGATCTTGCGCAACGACTTTTTTATGAATAGGTCCCCAAAAGCCCCAGGGCTTTACGTTTTTGTAAAATTTCATAAGGATTTCCTCTTTTACTGCAGGGGCTGAATAAGTACCTGCTATACAGCCAATGGTGGAAATTAAAAGCATAAGTGGGAACAAATAAAGTTCTAATGTATTTGGGAAAATATAACTAAATGAAAGTGCAGGGATGAGCCCTCCTACCATTCCCCAGAAAAAACCATAGCCATTAAATCGCCACCAATACCATTTGAGCACATTAGCGGCTACATAACTTCCGTATAAACCGGAAACTATCCATTGTAAAACACTATTGACATCTTTGGCAAAAAATCCAAAAACAATACTAATGACTACCATTACCAAACCCGCGGTATAATTAATTGACCGAATTTTGGTATTGGAGGCTTCTTTATTGATGTATTTCAAATAAATATCATTTACGATGTAGGCCTGGGTAGCATTCAAAGTTCCGGCAAATGTGGACATAAAAGCAGCAAGAAGCCCGGCTAGTAAAAGTCCGAGAAAGCCAACAGGTACAAACTGACTTATTGCAGAGGGTAAAATTTGTTCAAAATCCACTTGTCCACCCACCATTAAATCCAATTGATCGTAAAATAGCAGACCTAGTATGCCAAATCCTGCAATCATGAAATATCTGATTGGCATAAGTATAAATGATACAGAGCCACTCATCAATGCTGCTTCTCTTGACGATTTAGAGGATAAAATCTTTTGCATATCATAAGTAGGAGCAGGGCCTGCCAAGCTTACCAATACACCTTTTAAGATCATCATCATCATCAATACTGAGAAAAGAGAAAAGCCATCGCTTTCAATTTTGGTATTTACCTCTGAGATAATTCCGGTCCAGTCCATATTGAGCTCCCAGCCGAAAAATGGTGTAAGCCAGCCTTCAGGAACCTGAAGCTCGTGCGTGGCCATGGCATTCATGGCAATAATTCCAATAACTAAAGCGGAAATGGTCATAATGATGTATTGTACAACATCTGCCCAGACAATACTTAACATACCACCAAGAAGGGAATAAAAGATAGCAAAGCAGGTAAATACGATTCCGTAAACATGAGCCACATACTCTGGTTGGACTTCAAAGGGAAAATACGGAGAAACTACTTCCCAGGGAATAAATATTTCTACAAATTTACCTAATCCAATGAATCCGTATGCCAGGTAGCCAAGTCCTAAAATTAATGCAAAAACTACTACAATTGTATGGGATAATTTTGCTCCTAAGCCAAACCCAAACCTTGTTCCAATCCACTCTGCACCGGTTGTTACATTAGATCTTCTCAACCATTTTGAAAGGAAAACCATCAAAAAAATCTGATTGAAAACGGGCCAAAGCCATGGAAGCCACACACTTTTAATTCCATATACAAAAAGAATGGTCACCAGCCACATTGTTCCAGAAATATCAAACATTCCTGAGGCATTTGATAGCCCGAGTAAATACCAAGGGAGGTTATTTCCACCAAGTAAATAAGATTTTTTGTTAAGCTGGGCACGCTTTTTTAGCAGGAGGCCTATGATAATGGTAAGGGATAAATACCCCAGGATAATTAATGCATCAATTAAATTTAATTTCATTTTCCTATTTATTAGTTCAGTTAATTAGATAGTTGGTAATTGAAGTGTCTTCTATAATAGAACACTGGTTTTGCTAAGAACCCTCAAAAAGTAATGAATTAAAAACCTTATAATTTAGGCATTTTATACATGTTGGGTAAATCACTTTCGAATAGTGTAAAAGGACTTTGTTTAAATTTTACAAAATCTGGTGCACATTTATGGCCAGGGTAAGGAGCATAATAGTGGCCAGGATAGCCATTTCTCCATACCATCACATAGGCAATTTGGCTCCCTGTTTCGCTTTTTTGGATTCCGTCTAGTAAAATATCAGTCCACCAGTTTTCAATAGAAACTGTTTCAAGGCCGGTTTCTGAAAGTGCTGCAAACTTTCCTCTTTCCTCTGCCATTTCCACAAGCATGGTTAATCTTTCGGCTAATTTGTCTGTCCCTTTTTTTGATTTAATATGGTGGTAATCATCATAAGCAAGAACATCTACAAAATCATCACCGGGATAACGCTCAAGGTAGTGTTCCTTGTTTTTAAATACATCCGTAGCATAGACATAAATAAGGTTGTGCAGCTTATTTTCGTCTCGTAAATATTTTACAGTAAATTGCCAAAGGGCAATATATTCCTCCGGTGAACAATGTTTAGCACCCCACCAAAACCAGTTCCCTGTATGTTCATGAAAAGGACGAAATAATATGGGTATCTTCTGGCCCCGTACTTTTAATTTTTTGATAAAATCAACAAATAAGTCTAGCTTATCTAAATAAAGCTGGTGTGCAGATCCTCCAGGAAGAATTTCCTTCACGGAAGGGGTATTGTCCCAGGAATTCCCCCCAGTTTTCAAATTATCCAAATGCCAGCTTATGGTATTGATTCCACCTCTTTGGTAACTTTCTTTTATCCACTCAATCATATTTTTAAAATCAACCGAGTCAATATTCATAGGAGCTCCTATTTTGCTTAATTCCCACCCATACACTGCCGGATAATCACCACAGACTTCTTTAATATCCGATCGGCCGGGTTCATTTTTCCATCCAATTCCATAAGCCAAATCATCCTGATGACCAAACAAAACTGCCTTTTTTGAAAGATAATGTAAATTGGTGTAAAGCGCTTTGGTTTGTTTAGTAGCCTTAGTATCTACAAGTTTTAATTGCCCCATCGATGGAAAACAGAAAAAGCTGAATAATAAAATATTGATAGGTTGGAATTTCCATTTCATATTTAGATCAATTTAGGATTAATTTTAGCAAAATACCGTCAAGGCTTAAATTACAATATTTTAATTAAAATGCTATTAAGATGCTTTTGTCAAATGACTTTCATTGCAGGAAAAAATGAAATTTTATACCTAAAAAACCAGTCGTGTTACCATAAAATAAAAGATTGTAGTATTATTGCAGCCTCAATTTTTTAATTTATATCAATGGACTCCAATTCGCAAAAATACCCTGAGGATGAAATAAGTATTTCCGAATTATTTCAAAGTATAGGTAAGGGAATTTCAAATCTTTTTAATGGTTTAATAAACTTTTTTTTAAAAGCAATAATTCATCTTAGACGATTTATCCTATTACGGTTTAAGTTTTTATTGATAGGGACAATTATTGGTGGAGCCTATGGTTTGTACCTGTTTTATTCTTCCAAACCAACTTATGAAACTACTGCGGTGGTAGAGTCAAAATATTTAAAAGGATATTTTTTTATCAATGAAATTGACAGACTTTCCAATTATTGCAAGGAAAATAATTATGAATTGTTGGCTAATTTATTAAATGTGGATATTGAGGTTGTAAAACCCTTAAATGGTTTTTCTATTTCTACTTTTGATACCTATTATCAGACTTTTGAAAGATATGGAGATATAAAAAAGTTGGATTCACTAAAGGTCGCCTCTGAAAAATATTCTGATACATTTGTGTTAACCGCTTCTATAAAAGGGGGGAAAAGTGCAACAAAGGCAGAAAACTTTGATCTTAAAATATTGGAGCAAGGTTTAAAATATTATTTTTCCAATAACCCTATAATTGAGAAAAAATTTAAGGTAGAAAAAAATTTAATGCTGGAAAGAAAAAGTAAAATTGAAAATCAATTAGCAAGCATTGATAGTCTGAAATCAATTATTAAAGATAAGTTGGTAAATGATGCAATATTACCTAATAAATCAACATTGGAGGTTTCTTTAAATACGGAAAAAAAAGATGTGGTTAATAATCCTTTAGGTGTATATTCTACTGATTATCAGTATTATATGCAATTAGAAGAAGTGAGTAGATCTTTGGATTTAATTGAAAAATTCGAATTTATTAATAGCTTTAGCGAGGTCAAAGTGAATAGGAGAGCTTTTCTTTTAGATAATGTAACATACAATGCAATTTTAGGTTTTTCCATTGTTTGTGTATTTTATTTGATAGTACATTTTAATGGATATATCAAAAGGAAGGATGAGGAAATTTATTGATAATAAAAAAGATTAGGGTGGATGTTTTCCCTAATCTTTACTACTTCCACTTGTCAATTGTAAGGCTCCTACATAATCCACCGGTACTTTAAATGTTAATCCTGCTGTTTTAAATTTTATCATTCCGTTATACTTTACCTCTACTTTTTTGTTGCTGGTGGCATAAGTAATGGCAGTTAAAAAATTGCTGAATAATTTCTCTGTGGGAAAGGAAATAGAGATAGGGACCACAAAATCTTTTTTCCCTTTTACTTTAGTTTTCTTCAGTTGGTGCACTCTGTTTACCTTTATTTCATTAACCTCCACCGCAAGGTCAATTTCTGTTAAAGTAATAGCAACTTTATTGGGATTGTATAGTACGGCATCCGCCTGTATTTCAATTTCATCACCATCAAATTTTGTAAGCACAATATTTTTCACATATTTGAATTCGGGATCTTCATAATTGAAACAGGAAGTAGCCAGAGTCAGGATAACAAATGGAACTATAAATATTTTACCAATTGTTATCCAACTTGATGAGGGTAATAAATTCATTAGTTAATTGTTTTTTTAATTAAATGGAAAGTTTATTAAGTTATTCAAAATTGGATTTTACTCTAAACTTCCTTACGAAATTAATCTATTAATTTTTTTGAACACTTGTTATGAAAAAAAATCTTTTGGGAATACTGGTAATATTTATTTCTTTATCCTTTTCTTTTCCCCAACCTCCCATGGAGGATCCTGTGGAAATTGAGTGGCTGACCATTGAAGAAGCGGTAGAAAGATCTAAAAAGGAGCCAAGAAAAATATTTGTGGATGTTTATACCGATTGGTGCGGTTGGTGTAAAAAAATGGATGCGAATACTTTTAACAATCCAGTAATTGCCAAGTATATATCAGAAAATTATTACGCAGTAAAGTTTAATGCGGAACAAAAGGAGGATGTTGAATTCAAAGGCCAGGTATTTAAATATGTAGCTTCAGGAAGAAGAGGATATCATGAATTGGCGGTAGCTTTATTAAATCAGAAATTAAGTTACCCAACTGTGGTTTTTATTCAGGAAGAGTTGGAATGGGTATATCCAATTCCCGGGTACCAAAAACCTGAAAACCTTCATCCCATATTGAAATATATGGCGGAAGGAACTTCTAAAGAAGTTACCTGGGAACAATTTTCAAAAACTTATCAATCCCCTTTCTAGAAAATAAAGCCATTGAAAAAATAAGGCTCCTTTAGGGAGCTTTTTTTGTTTGGGCTGAATTGAAATTAATCTTATTAGGTAAGATTGGCTCAAATCAATTGCGAATTTATCTGACGAGAAAATAATAAATTTCACAGTTTAGATTGAATCTCAAAAATTATTAATTTTATATTTGCCTTGCCAAAAATATTTTTTGGATGGAATTGAAAAACTGGCTTCAATTCATTTTTTCGCTTTAATTTTTACATCTTAAAAAGAAAATCCTTTCAATTATGTTAAAGATAATTTTTTCCCTGACGCTTGTATGTGCATTAGTTTTTAGTTGTTCTACTGTTCCGGTAACAGGTAGAAAACAGGTAATGCTTGTATCACCAGCTGAAGTGCAGGCTATGAGTTTTTCCCAATATGATCAGTTTTTAAAGGAGAATAAGGTAGTAACAGGCACAAAGGATGCTGAAATGATAAAACGGGTTGGAGCAAGAATCCAAAAAGCAGTGGAAATTTATATGGCTGAAAAGGGTTTGTCCTCAAAATTAAATGGTTTTAAGTGGGAGTTTAACTTAGTGGAGGAAGACGTGCTTAATGCCTGGTGTATGCCTGGAGGAAAAGTAGTTTTTTATACCGGCATTCTTCCAACCTGTCAGGATGAAAAAGGTGTAGCGATTGTAATGGGGCATGAAGTGGCTCATGCTATTGCCGAACATGGGGCGGAAAGAATGTCTCAGCAAATGGTGGCTCAGGGAGTGGCTACTGGCCTGGATGTGGCCACAATGGAATCTTCACCACAAATTCGAAATATATTTGGTGCCTCAGTAGGCATGGGGTCTCAACTGGGTATTTTGGCTTTTTCTCGTCAACATGAATCTGAAGCTGACCATATCGGTTTGATTTTTTCTTCAATGGCGGGATACGATCCGTCAGAAGCACCAAAGTTTTGGCAAAGAATGAAAGATTCAGCAGGTGGTGCTGCTCCTCCTGAATTTTTATCTACCCACCCTTCCAGCGATACCAGAATAAAGGATTTAAATGCTTTATTACCGGAAGCCACAGAGATTTACAATAAGTATAAGGATAAGTATTAATCAATAATAGAAAAACTAACTTTGACTGGGAATAAGCAACCTGATCTTAATTTCAGGCTGTTTGTTTCCAGAAAAATTAAACAACACAAACTTCATCAGGAAAAATGAAAATAAAAAAAACGAGAAGGCAATTTATAAAGAAAACAACCTTAACTTCAATGGGCATCGCTATTGGTGCACCCATTGTATTTGGTCATAATTTGCCAAAAGGAGTATGGCCTGTCGTTTTTTCTGAAGAGCCAATACCTGGTAAGCATCCAGGATTATCCATATTAAATGATAAACCATGGAATGCGGAAACTCCTGCACATTTGTTGGACGAAAAGGTAACTCCGGCAGATAAATTATTTGTTAGAAATAATGGTAAGGTTCCTGAAGATATTGATAAAAACTCTTGGACTTTGGAGATAGGAGGTGAGTCTGTAAAAAATGTAAAAACGTATACTTTAAATGAATTGAAACAAAAATTTAAGCATTATTCCTATCAACTAACTTTAGAGTGCGGAGGAAATGGAAGGAGTGAATTTAATCCACCTGCAAAAGGAAATCAGTGGACTACCGGAGCGGTAGGTTGCCCTAAATGGACAGGTATTCGGCTGAAGGATGTTTTGACAGATGTCGGGTTGAAAAGTGATGCGGTGTATATTGGATATTATGGAAAAGACGTCCACCTAAGTGGGGATCCTTCAAAAGTGGTGATTTCAAGAGGAGTTCCTATAAGCAAGGCTATGGAAGATGAAGCTCTTATTGCCTGGGCTTTAAATGATGAAGATCTTCCATTAATGAATGGATATCCTTTGCGTTTGATTTTTGGAGGCTGGCCTGCATCAACTTCAGGAAAATGGCTGTCTAAAATTGTTGTTAGAAACAAAGTACATGATGGACCCAAAATGACTGGTTTTTCCTATAAAGTGCCCTGCGAAACAGTAGCTCCTGGAACGGATGTATTAGAAGAAGATATGTGTATAATTGAATCTATGCCTGTCAAATCAATTATAACTTATCCAAAATCTGGAGCTGTACTTTCTGAAGGGCAGACAAGTTTGAGTTTGAGAGGACACGCCTGGGCTGGTGATTTAGAAGTATCTGAAATGCATGTATCTATTGATTTTGGAGCTTCCTGGGTGAAATGTGCCCTATCAAAACCTGTAAACAGATTGGCATGGCAGCATTGGAATGCAGAGGTGAGTTTTCCTAAAAAAGGTTATTATGAAGTTTGGGCAAAAGCCACAGATTCTAATGGAAAAATGCAACCAATGGTAGTTCCAGGATGGAATCCAAGAGGATATTTAAACAATGCCTGCCATAGAATTGCCGTAAAAGTGATTTGATTTTATATTAAAATTATCAGTTTTTTATTCAGTTTGTCTGGGAAGTGAGCAAAGGTTTGAATGAACTAATTCGTTAACAAATCCTTCTAAATCCAATATCGAATTATAATTATTCAAAGGGCCTGCCGTTCTTGATTTGTTAAAAAACTAAACTAGACAAACAATGAATATACTTTATCTACACGGCCTGGACGGAGGTCTGGACGAAAGTAAATTGGAGGTTATTCGAGAAAAAGGTCATAAGCCCTTTGCTTTGGAAATTGATTATAGAAAAAAGGCGGATGCTTACGATCACATTCATGATTATGCAGATAGTTCCAACATTGATTTCATTATTGGAGCTTCTGTAGGAGGATATTATGGATATTGGCTCGGACATGAGTTAGGAATTGATCAATTACTCTTTAATCCTGCAATGCCTTTCCGATCTGTAAAAGTAATGAGTCATAATATTAGTGAAAGTCCTATCATAAGTAGTAAGGTGGTACTTGGTGCTAATGATGAAACTATCCCTACTAACCTGAATATTGATTATTTTTCAACAAAAGAAAATGTGAAATTGATAACTTGCGAATGGCTTGGCCATCAGGTAGACCTGGAAACTTTTGATGAAATGATGGGATGGGCAGGGTTATAGCCTTTGAATTAGAAAATTAAACCTGATAAGATATTTTTTGAGCCTGGAAATTTTTCCGGGCTTTTTTGTTAGCTTCACCTCCCTCCCTGTTTTTTATTCTTTAGCTTTGAGTTTATTCGTCCATTAATAAGATGCTATGAGTGACTTAATTATTTCTCTTTTCGAAAAGGTTTTAAAGAAAGAAACAGGAAATGATGTAAAAATATCTAGTATTAAATTATTAGGAGGAGGATGCATTAATAGTGCTTCCAGAATTAAAACCAACTGTGGTGATTTTTTTGCAAAATGGAATCACCAGGGTCCAGCGGATTTATTTATCAGAGAAGCAGAATCCCTTAGCGAATTGAAAAAGGCAAATTCCTCTTTAAAAATCCCCAAAGTGATTGCTTATTCAGGGCCTCAGGATAATTACCCCGCTTTTTTAATCACTGAATATATAAATCAATCAAATGAATCCAGAATTATCCAGGATGAAAAATTAGGTAGAGGATTAGCCGAAATCCATCAATTTGAAAATGAGAAATTTGGATTTTATACCAATAATTATTGTGGAGTAACTTTACAAAATAATTCTTGGAATATGGATTGGGTAGATTTTTACTCAGACCAAAAAATTCGATACCTTACAAATCTGATTTATAAAAAGGGAAGCTGGGGAGTTTCGGAATTAAAATTAATAGATCAGTTTTTATTAAGGGTTGAAAAACTTGTAAGCCATAGGCCCGCACCATCTTTAACTCATGGAGATTTGTGGTCAGGAAATTATTTATACACCATGTCGGGGCCTGCTCTTATTGATCCTGCTTCATATTATGCCGATCGGGAATTCGATTTAAGTTTGGCGACCATGTTTGGTGGCTTTTCCGAGCATTTTTGGGGAGCATATCAGGAGGCTTACCCATTACTTCCGGAATGGAAAACCAGAAATGAAATTTATATGCTTTACCATTATTTAAATCATTTTTTCCTTTTTGGTGGTGGATATGGAAATCAGGCACTTTCTATTATAAAAAAATATTTGTAACCATCTTCTTCCTGCCACAAAAAAAACAAATTCTCATATAAAAATAGTTTAGAAAGGATATCCAATCCCCAGGTTAAAGGTGTATTGCCCTGGTTCCCCAAGCGGATTTTTGAAAGATAGTTTATTGATAATTAACCTGTCTCCTTTTTCCCGGGCAGGATCATACATTTTTATGCCTAAATCAAATCTGATCAAAAGGAAATCGAAGTTCAAACGTATTCCTCCTCCCGCACCAATAGCTATTTCTTTCCAAAATTCTCTTAGAGTAAATTGGCCTCCAGGTCGGTTGGGTTCATCTTTAAAAGTCCATACATTGGATGCATCTACAAATAAAGCCCCATCAAAAAAACCAAACAAAGGCCTTCGGACTTCAAAATTAGATTCCAGAATAATTTCTCCGGGTTGCTCAAAACTATAGTCAAACTGGCCATCTGGTAAAGTGGTTGGAGTGAAAGAACCTGGCCCAATTCGTCTGGCTGGCCATGCCCTGTTACTGTTACTTCCTCCTGAAAAGAAGTATTTTTCATAAGGCAAGGCATCTGTAGAACCATAAGGTTTAGCAAACCCCATACTTAATCTTGCTGCCACCTGCCCATTTTTCCCAACCGGATAGCCTTGCCGGAAATCCACTAATCCTTTTACAAATTTAAAATACCTCAGACCAAATATTTTTTCCTGATCAATAAAATTAGCATTATCAAAAAGGTTCATTAAAGTACCTCCAAACTCAATAAATGCCTTAAAGTATTTGGTTTTCCTGGATTGGATGTTAAATGCATCCACCGATTTTACATAGCTGGCATCTATACTGGAGACAAAGGAACTATCGAAACTATTTATTAAAGTACTTCCCCTGTTGAATAAAGAGTCTAGTTGTTGTTTAAATACAGAATCTATTCGGATGGTATTGATTATACTTACATTTACCAAACTTAGGTTAAATAAGGATTTTTTCTTATTCAGCCAATTGTAAGCCCAAATTCCCTGAACATTTGCTCTGGTGTATTCAGGACGGTTTACATAACCAAACCCAGATTGCAATTTGGTTTTTGGAGCAAGAAGATTTCTATTATTATGGATTTTTTTAGAAGGGAAAAGAATTTGGGGGAAAGTGAAAACAAAGTTGGCTCCAAATTCCTGACTACTGATATTTTGCTGGCTGGTCGCGCCTGCCTGCACATCCAGGGCAGCTCTGGCATTGAACTCGAAAATATCCAACCCTCCAAAAATATTACGATCCTTAAATGAGAAGCTGACAAATGGTCCAGGTAAAGCCTGACTTACATTTAATCCTCCTTCAAAGGAATACTGATACTTTTTTAAAGGACTTGTGAAAATGTGTGCATTCAGAGAACTACCCACTGTATCGTAATGGATATTGACAAATTTGAAAATATCCATATTGGCAAGGGAAATTTGTGTGTTTTCGGTGTCGCTCTGTCTAAACACCTCGTTTTCAGGTCTGACCAGAATTTTATTGTCTAACACTTTTTGGGAATATTGATTTTCACCCTGTAAATACCTTATCCCTTTATATGAACTCTCTTTTTTTATTATACTAGTTGTTACATCTACATCACTTTCAAAAGTGACTTCAGCAATATCATAAATCGTATGTTTTTTATTTTTGGGCGGATTCCTGATAATTAAATTAAGGATTACCTTTTTCTCCCGAATTGTATCATTAACCTTAAAAAATATGTAAGAAGGATTAAATTCAAAATATCCCTTATCTCGCAAAAGCCTGGAAAGCCTTTTTCTCTCTTCTTCAAGTTTTCCTTCATTGAAAATATCCTTTTTTTGAATTAATGAATTAGGGGAATCATTTTTTACAATTGAATGGATTGTACTGTCAGAAATGTCATAAACTTTTTCCTTTATTCGGTAAGGTTCGTTTTCTTTCACTATATAGTTTAGGGTAATGAGTTTTTCGGCAGTGTCCAGTTTTGTAGTAACATATCCATCGAAATACCCTCTGTATTTCATATAGCGATTCATTTGGGAAAGGGTGATCTTAGTGGCTGTGGAATCATAAATACTGGGTGGTTCCCCGACAGTTCGCATTAAAAAATTTCCATTGTCAATCCGGTTATTAATCTTTTCCACTTTTTCACTAAGTTTCTGCCTAAGTTTTCTTACCCTGGTCTGAATTTTTAGTGTATCCCGATTTAGTTTTTTTGGGTGTAAATAATTAGAGGAATCTTCAGCAAGTTCTCCTATTTTATTTTTTAATTTGGCAATTCTGTCCTCATATTTTTCAGTAGTTTTCAGGATTTTTTTTCTATCCTTTTCCACCTGGTTTTCATAATTTCTCTTCCCCACATAATAGGCGTATAAATAGGGCATAATAGGAAGGTAAATTAATTTTCTATTCGGTTTTTGCCGGTAAAAGACTTCCAGTTCTTCATTTTCAATAGCTTTATTTTTTTTGATTTTCTGACTGTACAGAAGGTATTCATTTTCTCCAAGGTTGCTTGTGGGAACACAACTCTGGTAAAATGGGGAAAGCAAAAGAATAAATATAAATGCCTTTCTGATCAAATCCTGGTGAAAAAATATTTTATGGTGGCTAAGAATTTTAGATAAAAAAACAATTCTATTACAATTTAAAAAATGTAAGTAACTGATAATGAGTTGTTAATTTATGTTTGGTTAGTTGTAATAAATAGATTCTATTCATCTGGAGTTCCAGTATGTAAAGTTTAATCTTTACGGAAAATATGTACTGGGAGTTAAGTTTAATTATTCAAATTCAATATTTGAAAATAACTTAAACTCATTTAGTTAATTATGAAACTTTAGGTAGTTTCTGCAAACCTGATAAAAAAAAATGAAAATCAATTCATTTCGTCCTTCGCATTAGGGATAATAAATTAATTTTACGGTTTCGGTATTAATCGTTTTGAGGTACATATAAAGCGATCGATTTTTTCTTTTTGTGCTACTGGCTTTATTAAATTCTGAAATCATAAGTATAAACTCTGATTTAATTAGTAATTGTATCTCATAATCAATTCGTTGAGCCCCACACTTGGGGAGGCAAAATGAGATTGATATTAAATTGACCGAATATTTAAAAACCATCAATTCAATTAAAGGATTCAAAATTGAACAAAAACTGGCAGAAATTAATCAGGTCACTTCAATTAAAAAAGTTTAGGAAAAAGGAAGGCCTTTTTATAGTGGAAGGACGGAAGAATGTTTTAGAACTATTAAATTCTGATTTTCAAACCGAAGCTTTATTCTATACCAAAGAATTTGCAGAAGAAAACCCCAAAAGGCTTTCCTTCCTCAAATGTATGCAGGAGGAAACTTCCATTACAAATTTGGAAAGAAATGGAAGTCTAAAATCTAATAATCAAGTGATTGCAGTGGTGAAAACCAGGGATAATCAATTGGATTTGCCCGGGTTGACGGAAGTAACTTTGGTATTGGACGATGTCCGTGACCCAGGAAATTTAGGCACCATAATCCGGATTGCAGACTGGTATGGAATAAAAAATATTGTGTGTTCTCCGGAAACTGCAGATTTTTATAATCCAAAAGTAATTTTAGCCTCAATGGGTTCTTTTACCCGTGTAAAACTTTTTTATCAGCATTTGGATTTATTTTTCGATCAATTACCCAAAAAGTTCGAGACTATAGGAGCATTTATGGAAGGAAAAAATATCCACGATTACGCTTTTAATTCTCCTTCAGTTATCGTTTTAGGAAATGAATCAAGGGGCATAAACCCTGATTTGGAAAAATATGTAAATGAACGCGTATCCATTCCAAGCTTTGGTGGTGCGGAATCTCTTAATGTTGGGGTAGCCACTGCCATTTTTTGTGATCATTTCAGGAGGCAGATTAAACCTTGAGTTTTTTTAAATTATAGAATAAAATTTTTATTAAGTGATAAAAAGCCAGCTAGTAAAATTAATAAAAGGAAAGGTACCGGAGCAGGCTGTGGATATATTGGCAGACTGGATTATTGAATATAGAATTCAGGTAGTGATTACCAGAGAAAGGAAAACAAAAAGAGGTTCTTATTATGCTCCTCATAATGGCAGAGGGCATAAAATTACCATTAATCATAACCTGAATCAGTATAGTTTCCTCATTACTTTTGTACATGAAGTTGCTCACTTGCTTACCTGGGAGCAACATAAAAACAGAGTAGCCCCTCATGGGAAAGAATGGAAAAGAAATTTCCAGGAACTCATTTATCCTATGCTGAATGGAGGGTTTTTCCCTAATGATATTTATGATTCTTTGAGCGAATACATGCGAAACCCTGGGGCCTCCAGTTGCTCTAACCCTCAACTAATCAAGGTGCTGGAAAATTATGATGAAAACAATGGTTATACTTATCTGGAAGATTTGCCCGATAATAGTATATTTCGGCTGGAAGATGGCAGGGTTTTCAAAAAGCTGGAAAAACTGAGAAAAAATTACCGTTGCAAAGAAATAACTACGGGGCGGTTATACTATGTAAGCCCAATTGCAAAAGTAGTGGTTTGAGTTTTCGTTTTACTTTTCAGCAATTCCCAATGTATCCCAAAAACGCTTTTTCCAAGCAAGGTCGCGAAAACGCAGCCTCTGCTGGTGAATGCTGTCCGGGGCATCCTGCCCGGAGCATCTTTTTTATATAATGGGAATTGAGGTTACTACTCTCCAAATGTGGTAATTATTTCAGAATTAAGACTTTACCTTTCTTTTTTTTATGTGGATAGTTTTCTCTGAGTTTGGGAGAAATTATTATTGCAATTCTTCTAAAACAATTCCTGAATATAAATAAATCATAATCTGCTATTGATTATATTAGCATTTAGTCTCTGATTTAAGACTTCAGTAATGGATAGTTTAAATCAGTTTGTTTAGGTCAAAATCTGAACACAAACAACTTTTATTACGACAATAAATAACTATAAAAATGGAGGTTGAAGCCAGGAATGTAGAGGTCTTACAAAATTATGCATCATCATTATATTCTTATGATGAAATGATGACCGCTAAGGGAGAAATAAGGCCTCATTGGATGCATTTCTATGATGTTTTAAAAGCACTTTCTGCGGAAGAATTGGCAGGAAGACAACGAGAGTTAAATGCGGTATTAAGAGAGAATGGAGTAACCTATAATGTTTACAATAAAAACCAGGGCATGGAAAGGCCCTGGGAACTGGATCTTATTCCCCTGATTATCCAAAATCAGGACTGGCAAATTATTGAAAAAGGTCTACAGCAAAGGGCCAGATTACTCAATCTTATTTTATCCGATTTATACGGGCAAAGACTTTTAATTAAAGAAAAGCTTTTACCCCTTGACCTTATTTATACCCACAGTGGATTTTTACGGCAATGTGATGGAATCAGGTTCCCGGGAAGTCAGCAACTGATTATACATGGATGCGACCTGGCCAGAGGACCTGATGGAAGAATGTGGGTGATTAACGACCGCACTCAGGCCCCTTCCGGAGCTGGGTACTCGTTGGAGAACCGCTCGGCAATGCTAAGGGTGATCCCTGATTTTATCAGGCCAATTAATGTCCAGAAGTTGTCTAATTACTTCAGAAATATTCCGGAAAACCTCAGTAATCTGGTTTATAATTCCCGGGAAAATCCAAGAACCGTTGTTTTGACTCCCGGCTATCATAATGAAACTTATTTTGAACATGCATATTTGGCTTCAAAGCTTGGGTTTAGGCTGGTGCAGGGAAGTGATTTAATGGTAAAAAATAACTACGTCTGGTTAAAAACACTTGGAGGTTTGGAGAAAGTAGATATTATCCTGAGAAGGGTAGATGATACTTACTGTGACCCACTGGAGCTGCGTCCTGATTCTCATTTGGGTATTACTGGGCTGCTATCTGTAATCCGGCAGAAAAATGTGGCTGTAGTGAACCCTTTGGGAAGTAGTGTCTTGGAAAATCCCGGATTAATGGCTTTTCTTCCTGGAATTTGCAAGTTTTTTCTGGATGAAGAGCTGATTTTACCGTCAGCGGCTACTTGGTGGTGTGGACAGGAAAAGGAATTAAATTATGTACTGGAAAACATTCCCAAGTTTATTATTAAGGCAATTGACAGGGGAATGAATATGCAGTCGGTAATTGGTTCAAAATTGAATGAAGTGGAAATCGAAAATTTAAAACAGAAAATACTGGCGAACCCTAAACTATACATAGGACAACAGCAGGTAAGTTTTTCTACCTCTCCATCTTTTGTTAAGGGGATTCTTGAACCTAGGTATACTGTTTTAAGAACCTTTTCTTTTGCTTCTTCGGAGGGCTATTCAGTGATGCCCGGTGGACTTACCCGAAGTGCATCTTCCATGGAGGATTCATTTGTTTCCAACCAGTTGGGAGGTGTAAGTAAGGATACCTGGGTAATGGAAGATATAAAAAATGAAGGTATAAAATTATCCTCTCCAAATAAGAAAAAGAAGACTCCTGTAGTGTTTGCCAGGGAAAATAATGCCCTATCCAGTAGAACAGCAGAGAACCTCTTTTGGGTAGGTCGGTATTTAGAAAGGAGCCTGTATACTGCCAGGATATTGCGTATTGTTTTACAGAATTTTAATGAAAATAAAATATCTGGTAAAGATGCTATTGAATCAGAAGAATTAAAATGTCTGCTCAGGTCTTTAACCCATCTCACCATGACTTATCCCGGTTTTGTAGGTAAAGGGGCTGAAGGGAAGTTTAAATATCCGGAAAGGGAATTGTTATCGGTGGCACTAAGTACCAAACGAATTGGATCACTTGCTTCGAATCTGATCTTTCTTAAAAATAACATTTTTGCTGTGAGAGATCAGTGGGCAAAAGATACCTGGCGGTTGATTGAAAATGTGGAATTGCATTGGGAGTCTGCCATTGGCAATAAACAAATCAGGTTACGTAAAGTTCAGATATTATTAGATCATATTATTACTAACCTGGTGGCTTTTGTAGGTTTAAATGCAGAAAATATGCAAAGGGAAATGGGATGGTTTCTTTTGCAAATAGGTAGGCGAATAGAACAGGGATTATCCATTGTCTCTACTATGAGAACCATGCTGGTCCCCTGCTTTGATGAACAGGTAGAATCTACCTTACAGGAATCATTATTGAATCTGCATGAGGGATTGGACAATTACAGGTCAAGATATAAATCAAAGTTTTATCTGCCATTTGTTCTTGAGTTACTTTTAATGGATAAACATTATCCAAAATCACTTGCTTTTCAATTTGAAAAATTGCAAATATACACGGCAAGGCTTCCCGAAATTACCTCCGGACCTGTATTGGATAAACAGGAAAAGCTGGTGTTAGAAGGTTTTACCAATATTCGGTTGGCAGAGCCTGAGAAGCTCGCAGAATATGAAAAGGAAACTTTTGTAAGGGAAAAATTAGACACACTTTTGGGCCATTCAGGAGATTTGTTAAATGAAACTGCTATGGTCATTATCCAAAATTATTTCAGTCATACACAAATCCAACAACAGTTAACTGGCCTAACAATAGATCCTGAAATATGAAATTTCAAGTTACGCACAAAACAATTTACCAGTATGGTGGAATTGTCAATCTTTGTTATAATGAAGCGAAGATGATTCCGAGAAATCTGCCTAATCAAAATTGTTTGAAATACGAACTTTCAGTGGAACCCAATCCCATGGATTTTGATGAAAGAATAGATTTTTTTGGAAATAGAACGGCTTATTTCAGTATACAGGAGCCACATAAAGAACTGAAAGTAGTTACAAAAAGTGAAGTGGAAATAATCCCGAATCTTCCGGTAAATTTAAGTGAGAGTCCAAATTGCCAGGAGGTTCGGAAAATTTTGGTATCTTCAAAGGAGGATGCAGTAATCGATGCCAAACAATACGTGTTTGCCTCTCCCTTAATTCACCCTTTTCAGGAAATACAAGAATATGCAGCAGTATCTTTTTGGGATGAAAGGCCGGTTTTAGAAGCTGCCTTTGAGCTAACCCAGAGAATTTTTAAGGATTTCAAATTTGTACCCGGGTTTACCTCTGTCACTACGCCCTTGCATGAAGTCGCCAGACATAAAAAAGGTGTCTGCCAGGATTATGCACAGTTTGCCATAGCCTGTGTCCGCTCCATGGGTTTAGCAGCCAGATACGTAAGTGGCTATATTGAAACTATTCCTCCGGAAGGGGAGGAAAAACTCGAAGGGGCTGATGCCTCTCATGCCTGGCTTTCGGTTTTTAGTCCTGGTTTTGGCTGGCTGGATTTTGACCCAACAAATAATCAAATTCCCAAAGAACAACATGTGACGGTAGCCTATGGGAGAGATTACCTTGATATCACGCCATTTAAGGGTGTAATTTACAGCAGTGGAAAACATAAGATGAATGTGGAGGTAGATATGAAAAGGATCTAGAAAGCTGATTAAAATGATTGTAAGTAGGCAAAAATTTGACATTGGAGAAAAATGCCTGATTGAAAAATTAATCATTGAACCGCCCTTTGTCTATCAGGCCTTTTTTGAGGAAGAGGCTTGTTTTGTGTATGTGGAAAATGGAAAAACGCACTTTAATGCAGCTCATGAACGGGAAAATGTAAACTCAAAAGAATCTGTGCTTTTAAAGTGCGGAAGTTATTTCGTAGAGTGGTTGAAATTTAAGGAAGCAGGGTATTGTAAAATTTATGCCATCCATTTTTATCCGGAAATCCTCAAACAACTTTATCAAAATGAAATTCCGGAATTTATTAATCAGAATGGGGTAGGGGCCAGTCGAATTCAAAAACTGGCTTCCCACTCGGTAATTCAAAAATTTATAGAAAGCCTTGAGTTTTATTTTGAAAATCCCCATTTGGTTAATCAGGAACTGCTAAAATTAAAAATAAAGGAACTGGTTCTGTTGCTTATTCAAACCCAATATGCTGATTCAATAAAGGCATTGATAGCTACTATGTTTTCTCCCTTGGAGGTGAACTTCAAAACTGTGATAGAGAGCCACCTTTACGGGCCTTTTACCATAGAAAAACTGGCAATGCTTTCCCACTTAAGTGAATCTTCATTCAAAAGAACATTTAAAAAAGTCTATAATGATACTCCGGCCAATTATTTCAAAAAAAGAAAATTGGAAAGAGCTGCTGAACTCCTGAAAATTTCCCCTCTTTCCATAGGAGACATTGCCTATAAAGTGGGATTTCAGGATTCTGCTCACTTTTCCAGATTATTCAAGTCCCACTTTAAAATTTCTCCTTCCGAATACAGAACGAAATAAACTTTCAGCCAGCCACTCTGAACTTAATGTTCAAAAAATTGAACCTCTTGTCCTATCTTCGATTTCCCTTTCCAAATAATTTTGAGTAATCATCAAAAATGAAAAAATGGAAACGATCACTTTTAAAAATCAAAAGGCCATCCCTTTTGAAACTCAGGATTATTTAGGGAATGCTATTTCACTTGCAGACTATAAAGGAAAAAAGGTCTTGTTAACTTTTTTTCGATATGCTTCATGTCCTTTCTGTAATATGAGAATGCAGTTATTGATTAGGAATGCTGAAAAACTTAAAAAAAGTGGTGTAGAGATTTTAGTGCTTTTTGCCTCTTCAGCCCAACAAATAAAAAAGTATGCAGGTAAACAAAACCCTCCATTTCCTATTATTCCTGATGCCGGTAGAGATATCTACAAAGATTATATGATTAAAAGCTCTACTAAGGGAATGCTGAAAACTATGGGGAACATGAAGATGATGATGAAAATGATGGGCAGTGGCTTTTTTAGTTTTGATTCCATGCCAAGAGAGTCCCTTTTACCTGCTGATTTTTTGATTGATGAAAACCAAAATATTGTGGAATCATTTTTTGGAACAGAATTTAGCGAGCACATAGATATTGATAGCGTGTGGAGATGGGGAAAAGGTGAAAAATAAATCTGTAGTAAATCGCTCTTTATTTGTGTTTTAGGGGCGTTTTTTTACTTTAATTAAATTTTTTTTATCTTTTTTTGAGGTAATACTTTGTAAAATTGAAATGGGTTTTTACATTTGCATCTCCAAAAAATGCTCCGTTCGTCTAGGGGTTAGGACGCCAGGTTTTCATCCTGGTAGCAGGGGTTCGATTCCCCTACGGAGTACATTTTTTTTGGAACATAAACATAGCATTTAGCTCCGTTCGTCTAGGGGTTAGGACGCCAGGTTTTCATCCTGGTAGCAGGGGTTCGATTCCCCTACGGAGTACAAAAAAGTCGGTTGATTCAACCGGCTTTTTTTTTGCTCTAAAATTAATTAACGATTATCTCTGGCTTATGCATAACCTTAAAATTGACTGACCTGGCGATAAAGCACATATTATTGGCTTTTTGATGAAGTTGACGGGCAAGGTCTAGTTTGGTTTCTTCTAATATAATGACTTTGGGTTTCAGGGTTACTTCAGCAAATTGCCCGCTTCCATCTTCGTTTTCTTCCATTATTCCCTCTGGAAAATCTTCATAACTGGTGACAGTAATTTTATTTACCGCACACAAATGTAAATACCATAACAGATGGCAGGATGAAAGTGAAGCAACCAATAAATCTTCCGGATTGTATTTGCCAGGGTCGCCAAGAAAGCTGGGATCTGATGAACCTTGAATAGTCGGTTTCCCAGGTACTTCTACTTCATATTCCCGGTCATAATCTCTGTATGATGAAGTACCCTTACCCAGGTTTCCTGTCCATTTTACTTTTTGAGAATAATGATGAATTTTGCCCATTTTTCTAAATGTTTAGTTTTAATGGACTAAAGATAAATATCCCGATGGAGAAAGGCTTCTATTTTATTAATTTGCTTCTTTTGCCCAATCTGGTTTCACAAACTGACGTATGTGTGCATAGCGTTTGTAACCTTCCCAAACTTCGGGGTTATCACCCACCATTCTGGGATCTTTAGTTTCGATAAGGTAATTGTCCAGTTGATTCCTTAGATTGGCTTTAATGCCCTTATATTCCGGGTTGTTTGCCAGATTAGTCAAACATCCGGGATCAGTCCTAATATCAAATAACATTTCCTCAGGCCAGAGGTCTACTGTAAGATGAAAGAAGTGCGCGACCTCCGGATTTTCCCGGTTGGCAATTAAAAAGTCTTTGGATGGGCAGGCATCAATATCTGTATAGGCACCAATATATTCTCCGGTTTTCGGATCTGGTTCTCCATGTAATTTGGAAGTCACCCCATTATCAAATATTTGTTGTGGAGAACCTGCAGGGTATCTTTCCGGATGGAAGTTTCTAATGAATAAAAAATCTTTGGTTCTCATTGCCCGCTGCGGATAGCCGGCATTATTATACCGGGAAGAAGAATGCCTTTCTCTGGCAAAGTATACTGCTTTTCTCTCCTGATCTACAATACCTTCACTTTCAGATTCAAAAATATTTAGCAGACTTTTCCCTGAAAGGTTTATGGTATCAGGAGGCTGGATTCCGGTGGCTTCAACAATCGTAGGGAAAATGTCAGTAGAGGAAATTAAATCTTCATTGACTCTTCCAGGATTCTTGATCTGGTTGCCCCACCTGATTGCCATCGGAACATGGGCACCATATTCGAAGCAGGTTGCCTTTGCTCTTGGAAAAGCCATGCCGTTATCCGAAGTCACGATAATGATGGTATTGTCAAGTTCACCAATTTCTTCCAGCTTTTGGATTATCCTGCTCAGGTGTAAATCGAACCATTCGATATGAACGGAATAATCAAGAATATCACTACGAATTTCGGGAGCATCTGGTAGAAATGGCGGGACGTTAACATCTTCTGGTTTTTTCCCTCTTTTCAGGCCAATTCCTTCTTCAAATCTTCGGTGAGGTTCATGTGCGCCAAACCAAAAGCAAAATGATTCTCCTTCTTTTTTCTGGCTGAGGAAATGCTCAAAATTTTTGGCGTAATTTTTTGAAGAGATTTTTTTAGAGTATTTTTTTTCCGGGTAGTATTCATCATAAGTATGTGTAGTATCCTGATAGTAATCCCCAGCCGGGTTTTTATCCCTACCTCCCTTTTCCCAGGAACCAGGTCCCCAGCCTTTTCCTGTATACCCGACTTTATATCCCTCCCGATTGAGTAAATCGGTAAAAATGATTAAATCCGATGGAAATTCACTGCTATGCGTACCTGCATTTCTGTTTTGCCATGGGTACCTTCCGGTAAATATTGAGGCTCTGGAAGGAGCGCAACCAGGAGAAGCCACAAAAGCATTGTGAAATAAAATACCCTCATTGGCTATTTTATCGAAAGCAGGTGTCTGTGTAGTTTTGTCACCGTAAATACTGGTGTATGGATAAGACTGGTCATCACTTATCGCAATTAGAATATTTGGTCTTTTTACTGGAGTTTCTGTTGTTGGAGTTTCTTTATTTTGGCAAGCCTGAAAGAAAAACAGACTTGCCAAAAATAGAATTGGGGTGGTAATTTTCATTCTCAAATAAGTAGAAGTTTTGGAATTAGTTTTAAAGTTAATTGTTTGCATAAGAGTTGAAATTTATTTGATATAAGGAGGGAAAAAGGAATAATTGAACGGGAAATTAAGCCATCAAAATATCACTCCTCCTTCGATTTTTGTTTAGGTTTGGGGTAGCTGTATTTATATCCATATTCAATTATTTTAGATTCACCAGGCTTAAGTTCGAATTCCCATTCCAAATTTCCATTTTCCTTTTCTGTGTATTCACTTTCAGTAAAAATTTTGGTATGATGCCATTTTTTATCCCGGTAGGGAATTGTTTCTTTTAACTCTACAGTCACCTCTTTTTCCTTTAAGTTTTTGATCGTGATTTTAAAATGTCTGATATCTTTTTTAAAAAACACAAAATGTGGCTTTTCGATTTTTTCGGAGTGAACTGATTTTTCCACAATTACCGTTTTATCTTTCCCCACAATAAAAGGAAGGGTGTCTAGGGAATTATTCGTTTCCAAATAGGAATTGGCATAAAATAAATTATCCACAAATATTTTGGCTTTCCCTGAGGATAAATTCAATTTTCTCCATTCTGGTAGTTCCAGTTTTAAAAAGCTGTAATTTGATTTTTCCGCTATTATTTGATAGATGAAATCAGCTTTTATTTTTTGGTCAATCACGTGAATGAGATGTGCAATAGAGTCCGATGGGATGGAGACAGGGTTAGGAAGTTTAATATTAACAATTGGGTCGAAATTATTTTTAAAATCTGTACTGACCGAATCTTTTAAATTACCATTCCAGTTATTTTGTTTGGAGAATAACCCAATATTTACCTGTTCCCAGTCTTTTTCCGTACGCTGGGAAATTTTTGCCTGGTAGCCTAACCAAACATCATTTTTAGTTTTATCTATTTTAAAATTATAAATGGGTTTCCAATCAGTATTTTTAACCAGAAAGCTAATCTCAATTGGAATCGTTAATTTTTCTTTTGATTCAACAATTAATTCAATTTTGCCAGATTCTTTACCCGCCCAATTTTCATATTCCTTTACCTTCCTCCTTACCTCATTTAAAATTTTAGCTTGTATTTCTTCTTCCTGAGTGAGTAGTCTTTGTTTGTTCCGGAATTCATTGAGCTTTTCCTGAAAGAATGCGGTAAATTTTCTGACTTCCTCAGTGGAGACTGTATAATTTGTTCCTTCCAGCTTCTGATTAGCCATCATCACTTTTTCGGTAAGTTGAAGTACTTCCATGGAATCGGTAATGGCTTTCAGTTTAAACTGAATAGCATTTATGGAATCATATAACTGGGAAATTAAACTGTTATATTTTTCAAGATCATTAAATGCTATATGGTGCCTGATTTCCGAAACTTTTACATCCGCTGAAGTAGTAACAACCAGACTTTCCGGGATTAACTTGGGGCTTAGTTCAGGAATGTAAATACGGTTAAACCCTTTGTCAACCAGTACATGAGTGGCTCTGTCTACCTGAGCCATGCCTGGAAATATCGCTATGTTTGTGATTTCTGAAACTGCAGAAGTTTCCTTCATCTGAAATGGTAAATCAGATTCATTTTGCAAAGAATCCAGGGCGGTAATGGCATATTTAAAAGACTTTGTAGGCATTTCAGTTTTATCGAAAAATTCTTTTTTATCTCCGGGCAAAATTTCCTGAATGAATTGCCCATCAACTTCATCAAAATTTAAGGAATCGGGAAATTTATAAACCAGATACTGATAAGCATTATCTCCATCGCTTGCCGTGGAAGCACTTTCCCAACGAATTAAATTTCCATCTTTTCCTTGTTGAACCTGGAAGTTTTTAGGGCTTCTGGGAGGAATAGAATCCTTCCAGGACATGGTGGGTAATAGGGCAGTAGTAGTAAATAAATTTTGTCGAAGGCTATCGGTAAAATAACCAGGGTTTTTCTGCAAGTGGCTGGCACTAAAAAACAAGCTGCCATGTACATGATCAAATTGTCTGTTGTACCTGATCTGGCCGGGAATTTCACCATTTTTTTTCCACTGTTTCCCATTGCCGTAGTGAATATTAAACACAGCATGTCCCACGTAAAGGTGCTTGTCTCCTATGTTTTCCGACCACCACTTTACAAGCTTATCATAGGAGGCTGGCTTGTAATTTTTGGTCCAGTACAACTGTGGGGCAATGTAATCTATCCAGCCTTCATTTATCCATTTTTTCGTATCTGCAAAAAGTTCATCATAAGCAGAAAGCCCATTGGTATCCGAACCATCAGGATGATTTCTTTTGTTTCTCCAAATGCCAGATGGGCCAATTCCAAACTTTATTCTGGGGTTAATTTGAGTAATTAATTGATGCGTTTCACGAATCAAGGTATTGATGTTTTCTCTTCGCCAGTCTCCTTTTACTAATTGATTGGGATTATTCTCCTTGAAGGCCTCCTCATCTTTAAAAATAATTCCTCTTTCGGGATAAGGATAAAAATAATCATCAAAGTGAAGGGCGTCTACTTTGTATTTTGTCAGAATTTCTGCAATCACATCCAAAAGGTAAGCTCTTACTTCCGGGAGTCCCGGATTGAGCATTTTTAAACTGCCATATTCCACAATCCATTCCGGTTTTTTTTGAGAAATATGATTTTCTGCAAATTTGTAATGTGCAGGAGTGGCTACACGAAAGGGATTAATCCAGGCATGAAATTCAAGGTTTCTTTTGTGGCATTCTTCAATCATGAATTTTAAGGGATCGTAGTAGGGGTCAGGTGCTTTCCCCTGTGCTCCGGTAAGCCAGTAGGACCAGGGTTCCAGTTTACTGGGAAAAAAGGCATCGGCTGCAGGTCTTATCTGAACCACTATCGCATTCATTTTGCTTGCGGTAAGATTATCCAGAATTTCTATAAACTCTTTTTGTTGTGTTTCACTGGATAGATTTTTAGCAGAAGGCCAGTCGATATTGGCAACAGAAGCTACCCAAACGCCCCGGAATTCTCTTTTTTTGGACTGATTTTGGGCAAACCCGTTTGCTGTAGAAAATAAACAGAACAGAAAAAGGATGAAATTGGTTAGTGTATAAGTCAGGGAAATGAAAGGTGTTTTCCCACTGATTAGACTGAAATAATTGTTTATTTGTGCCGGGTTGATTTTACTCATATATTTTTAGTCATCCAATAGATATTTTTAATTTCATTGTCACTTTTTCAAATTAGAAAAATTATCTGGAAAATCATTATGAATTTTAGAATAGAAAAAACTTTATTACTTATTTTATTCATCACTTTGGGTTGTGTACCCATTCCACCAGAGGAAAGTGATTTTAGTTTAAATGAAAAGTTTGGAGATTACTGGTACCAGGGAGAAGCGGAACTGACCAGTTATAAATTGGAACAGGCCAGGTATGGGGAAATCCATGAGGGGAAAGCTGTACTGATTTTCGTGACGGAGGGATTTTCTAAAAAGAAGCAGGTAAAGCTGGATAATCCGGAAACAGCAGGTGATGATCATGTCACGGTGATGAAATTGAATTTTACCAAAAAATTTGATACCGGAATTTATCCATATTCCTTAATGGCATCGGTATTTACCCCGGTAGAAAGAAATAAATATTCCAATACCTTGAAAGTAACTGCCTCAGCACAGGAATGGTGCGGACATACATTTACCCAATTAAATTTGAAGGGAAATCAATATAAGGGTTCTCTGAAATCTTATTTTGAAAGCGAAGGCGATCAGGAATTAACTTTAAATAAAACTTTTCTGGAAGATGAAATCTGGAATATCATTAGGCTCCATCCTCAATCATTGCCTACGGGAGATTTCAAAATCATTCCCGGGACATTGTTTCAGCGATTGAAACACCTTGAGTTTGATATTGTAAAAGCTTCTGCCAAACTGGAAGAAGGGCCAGAAGAATCAGGTTTAATGCAGTATCATGTCCATTTTGAACAGCCGGAAAGGGATTTAACAATTCTTTTCAGAAAGGAATTTCCTCATGAAATTATTTCCTGGGAGGAAAGCTACAAAGATGGCTTTGGGGAAAATGCTCCAACCTTGACCACAAAAGCCACCAAAATTGAAACTTTAAAAACAGATTATTGGACCAAGCATAATAATGAACATGCTGGTTTAAGAAAAGAGCTAGGGCTGGAATAATTTTATGCGATTCAAAATTCCTAATCGATATCGCAGGTTTTTTTTAATCCAACTAAAGAATCTTAAATTCAGTTCTTCTGTTTTGTTGCCTGCCCGTTTCTGTTTCATTGGAGGCTACCGGGGATTTTGAACCGTATCCCACAGGTTTTAATCGGTTTTTCTCAATTCCTGCTTCTGCTAATTTTTTTACCACAGAAATGGCTCTTTTTCGGGAAAGTTTGAGGTTATAATCCTCATTTCCCACATTATCGGTATGCCCGGATATTTCCACCTTTAGTTCGGGGTTTTCCTTGAGCAATTTTACAATGTTTTCCAACTCAGCTTCCGAAGTGGGTTTTAGATCATATTTATCGGAATCAAAAAACACATTGTTGAGCACTATTTTACTGCCGCTTTCCAGTTTGCTCAGCACAATTTTTTTGTGGATTTTATCTTCTTCTTTTTTGGGAATAAAAATGTTTTCCGAATGAAAAAGAAAACCTTCTGCTGATACAGTGATGCCATAATTTCTGCCTGTGGTAAGGGTTACTGAAAAACCACCATTGGTTTCATTGGAATAAATTTCTTCCACAATTTCATTCTTTTTCAGGTCAGTTAGTATCAATTTGGCTTTTACCGGATTTCCATCTTTTCCTTCTACAATTAATCCTTCAAAAGGGATAAGCTTGGATTTCCCCTTTTCCATTAAATGGTTAACAATCAGGGACTTTAAATCTAAAGATTCGGTTTTTTCTTTAAAATTAAAAAAGGCAATATCGGTTTCGGTGTGTTTTTCCGGACCAAGAAATGAGACCTTGTACAAATCTTTCTCTCCAAAACCATCCTTCCTGAAAGTAGCATAATAACCTGTTTGATGATCTGCGGTAACCACCATGAATAAATCGTCTCCGGGGGTATTGATGGGAATGCCAAGGTTTTCCGGATTACTCCATTTTCCGTCATCTAATGTACTTTTGAATACATCATATCCTCCAATGGAATTGTGACCTTTGGAACAGAAATAAAGTGTTTTGCCATCCGAATGCATAAAAACCGCTTCCTCATCATAAGGGGAATTGATGGTTTTACCCAGATTTTTGGGGGTGGTCCATCCGGTTCTGGAATTCCTTTTACTTACATAAATATCCAGTCCTCCTTTATTATTTTCAGGTCGGTTACTGGTGAAATAAAGGGTGTTTCCATCGGGGGAAAGGCTTGCTGAAGTTTCCCTGTATTTAGAATTTACTGCACCTGACACTTTTTGTGGTTCCTGCCATGATTTTCCTTTTCGTTGAGAGAAATAAATATCCCCATTATTACTACCTCTGTAAATCAATAATTTATCCTCCTCAGGGGAAAAACCAATTACAGCCTCATGCCCGGCAGTATTGATGGGTTTCCCTAAATTTTTCACTCTGCTCCAGTCTCCATTTAATGTACTGGCCTCATAAATATCTTCAAAGTAATAGCTGTCCTGATCAATTTCATTTCCTACGGCTTTGGGTTTTCTGGCGGTAAAATACAATTTCGAACCATCCTCTTTAATCACCATCCCAAATTCAGGATAAGGGGAATTTATTTTTTTACCCAAATTATCAATAAATACCCTGACTGGATTTTTGCTAATGGCCTTTCCATTTTCGCATTCCTCCAACCTTTTCTTTGTAGCCTTTTTATCCTCTTCAGATAAGTTTTTATGCTTTAGAAATTTATCAAAGTGTTCTATAGCTTTGTTCCAGTTTCCGGAAAGATGGTAAGCTTGGCCAATGAGAAAATCGATTTTATAATCAATACCTTTGTCCAGTTTTTTTGCTTTTTCCAAATAAGAAATGGCATTGGTTTTATCCTGTAAATCAGCATTTAAATAGGCATTTCCAATTTTAAAATTCAATTCGGCATTGGAAGGTAAATATTTATAGGCAATCAGGTAATGTTTTAAAGCTTTGTCATAATCCTGATCTAATTCTACCCACTCATCACCTTCGTAAATTGCCTTTTTAGTTTTTTGGAAAGTATCCTTCGATTTAAAGCTCTCCTTGGCCAGCGGTTTATTTTGAGCAAAGCCATGGGAGCAACCCAAAATCAGGCAAAACCAAAATATATAAATTGAAAAAAATCTCATATTCATTTTTATTCTTTATTGCCACAGTTGGTTTTAATATATTCTCCTGCGATTTCTACACCTAGTTTTTCGGCTTTTTCCCAGGCTTCGCAGGCTTCTTCAGGCAATCTTAGCATTTCATTAATATTCCCTAAAGTCAGCCATGCATTGGCATACTCACGATCAAGTTCCAGGGCTTTTTGACAATCCGCTTTAGCCTTTTCAAATTCCTGGTACTTAAGGTAAATCACGGCTCTGTTTTGAAGGGCAATTGTGTTTGTCGGATTAATTGCTATGGCTTGGGTGAAGGCTTCCATGGCATGTGATAATTCTCCCATATCATAAAGGGTTTTCCCTTTGTTATTGAAAGCAATATCGGCTGATTGATTTAGTACAATGGCTTTCTCAAAATCTTTTTTGGCCTCTGCCTTTTTATCATTAAAATAATGGGAAATGGCTCTGGCTGTGTATGCTGTACTTGAGGTATCGTTTAACAGAATAGCTTTTGTATAAGATTGTTCCGCTTTTTTCCACTGTTTTGTGGTAAGCCATATATTTCCGGATGATAGATAGATTTCTGGATTTAATGGATCTTTTTCGGCCTGCTTTTCTAAAAATTTACTGGCACTTTCAAAATCCTTATTTTGCAGGTAAATCTGAAATAGCAAAGATTGTAGCTCCTGGTTAGTGGAGTCTAATTTAATGGCTTTTGTCAGGCTTTTTTGAGCTAGGTCAAATTCACTGTTTTTTTGATGGATAATGGCTTTGGCCATATAAGGGGTTTCATCTTCAGGATTGAGTTCCAATACTTTGTCAAAATCTTTAATGGCTTCTTCCTGATATCCCAATTCAGATTTTAAACTTCCTCTGAGCAAATAGGCATCGGGAAAGTCCTTGTTTAGGGCTAAAGCCTTATTCAATTGATTCACAGCTTTATCCAGCTGGTTATTAGCATAATGGGAAAGACTGTATTTGTAAGCTTCTTTCGCTTTTTCAACCTTTAGCTTTTCAACTTCTTTCAATTGATTTTGATCCAATTGATTCAAGTCAAAAACATTTTTCCCTATTCGAATTTTATTTGGTCCGATGAAATCAGCCTCAGATAAATCTAATTTCTGAGCGAAAAGCTGAAGGCCAGATAAAAAAATAATTACCAGATATAAAAAAAACCTCATTCTTAATGAGTGTTATGTTAAAAAATCAACTCTATTCAAAACGAGGTTTTCTCTGGTATTTTATTTAATTCCCTGATTATTTTTTTCTTGAACACGAAATGGAAAATTGCAGAAGAAAAAAAGGAGAGCAAACAAGATGTTTTATTAGGATTATTTTTACTTCATTAAAATACGGGATGGGTGAACCAAATTAGTCTTTTTTTTGGCTTGAAATGATAAACTTGTAATTACCAAATTTGTGTTCTGGAAAAAAGTTTAATAAATCAGTAAAAAATCACCTATACCATTTTGCTGAAATATGCTTTTGAAAGCATGAAATAGTACAATAAAGTTCCCAAATTGTACAAAAAAACGCTGTATATTAACAATTGTTAAAAAAAAGTTAAAAAAAATGAGGTATTTTACACATTAGGAATTTGCAAATTCAATAATTTTTGTACATTTGTAATCAAAGTAGTAAATATTTAACGCTCTGTGTTAGATATTTCTTTTTCATAGCTGGTTGAAAGAATCACAAGGGGTAGATTAAGTTCTACCCTTGTGTTTTTCTAAGACTTAGATTTCTTTTTTTACTTCAAAATTTTCCTTCCTTTTTCCTCTCTTTTTTTTAACTTTCCACTTCTTATTTTTTGATCACCTTTAACTTTTCAATTTGAAAAAGTTTAAAAAAATTTTAATTGCCAATAGAGGAGAAATCGCCTTAAGGGTAATTCGTTCAGCAAAAGAATTAGGAATAAAAACTGTAGCGGTTTTTAGTGATGCCGATAGACTGGCTTTGCACACCAAAATGGCTGATGAAGCAGTGTATATTGGAGAGTCTCCCTCCAAAGCTTCCTATCTGGATGGGAATAGGATAATCAAAGTGGCAAAAGATTTAAATGTTGATGCCATACATCCTGGTTATGGTTTTCTTTCCGAAAATGCCTCATTTTCCAAAAGTGTTACAGAAGCGGGTATTGTTTTTATAGGCCCTTCGCCTTCGGCTATCGAAATAATGGGTAGTAAGCTGGCCGCAAAGGATGCGGTAAAAAAGTATAATATTCCACTCATTCCGGGTACAGATAAAGCCATTTCCGATGTGGATAAAGCCATGGAGCTGGCTGTTGAAATAGGTTATCCGATTTTGATTAAAGCCAGTGCAGGAGGAGGTGGAAAAGGGATGAGAATTGTGGAAAAGTCGGAAGATTTCAAGGAACAAATAGAAAGAGCTATGAGCGAAGCAAATTCTGCTTTTGGCGATTCTTCTGTTTTTATTGAAAAGTATATCACCTCGCCCAAGCATATCGAATTTCAGATAATGGGAGACCAGCATGGGAATATTGTTCATCTTTTTGAAAGAGAATGTTCCATTCAAAGAAGGCATCAGAAGGTGATAGAAGAGGCTCCTTCAGCAGTTTTAAGTCCAGAGTTAAGAGAAAAAATGGGAAAGTGTGCGGTGGATGTGGCAAGAGCCTGTAATTATTATGGAGCCGGAACGGTGGAATTTATCCTGGATCAAAATCATGATTTTTTCTTTCTGGAGATGAATACAAGATTACAGGTGGAGCATCCTGTAACTGAAATGATCACCAATATCGATCTGGTGAAAGAGCAGATAAATGTGGCTCAGGGGGGAAACCTTAGCTTTACTCAGGAAGATTTATCCATTCGTGGACATGCGGTAGAAGTTCGTGTGTATGCCGAAGACCCAACCAATAATTTTCTGCCTGATATTGGCCAGTTAGCGACTTATGAAAGACCTCAGGGGATAGGAGTGAGGGTAGATGATGGCTTTGAAGAAGGAATGGAAATACCCATTTTCTACGATCCAATGATTGCCAAATTAATTACTTACGGGCACGATAGACAAGAAGCTATACAGCGGATGATCAGGGCAATTGATGAATATAATATTACCGGAATTAAAACCACTCTTGAGTTTTGTAGTTTTGTTTTAAAACACGATGAATTTGTAAGTGGAAGGTTTGATACCAAATTTGTGGAAAGGTTTTTTAAACCCGAATATTTAAATTCCGATGAAGCCACTGAGGAAGCCAAAATCGCTTCTATTTTAGTTCATCAGCTATTAGAAAGTGATAGTGGCCAAAATAGCCAGGCCTCGGAAGTTGGAAAAACATTAAAAATTTCGAATTGGAAAAAACGATTAAATTGACAATATTAAAATTCCTCACTTCTTCTCTTTGGGTTTTGTTTGTTTTAGGGAGTTGTACCGGATCGGGTATACCCGAGGAGGCTTTTGATACCCAAACCTGGAAGAATGATCCAAATGGATGTAATTCTGAAAGATTAACAATGCTTGACCAGTTTAAAGGGGTTCAGGATAAAATAATTGGCCTTAGTGAATTGCAGGTGAATAAATTATTAGGTAAGCCGGATAAGGTAGAATTATATATCCGAAGCCAGAAATTCTATGTTTATCACCTGAAGCCCGGAAGTCAGTGCAATGCTGAAACTTTTGATAAGGCAGGAGAAAATATTCAGATTAGGTTTAATTCCTTGAATGAGGTAAATGAAATTATTTTTAATAAGTAATTTCATTTATCCTTTCATCAGTTCTGCTTTAAGCCCTGGTTTACTTTTTATTAATTTGAGGAGATTTTGCATATCTGCTTCGGATGAAAAACAGGCTTTTGGGACGTAAGAAGCGGTGATTTTATCCACATAGAACAAAAACCAGCTTTTGGTTTCTTTAACTTTATGCAACTTTTCCCAACTGATTACTGAATCAAATGTCTCTCCTTTCAATTTTATTTTAGTAGTAGAAAATTCGTACTTCACCATTTCCTTCAACATATGGTTAGTTTTTAACTTTTTTGACATTTGTCTGTAAATGGAGAAAGGAAGTAAAACTACAATTATTGAAAAAACAATAAACATATTTCTGAGAGAATTTTCCGAACCCTGACCATCACTCAAAAGCATAAGATTTGCAATTACAGAAATGAAAATGATCACGTGTGGGATAATGATCATTGGTTTGGTATAAAATTGTTTAAATCCCAGTTTGAAGAAATCCTGCGGATTAATTCTGGCGTTTACTACAATTGGCTTCATAGGAGAATTTTTTATGAAATTGGAGGGAAAAGGAAAGCAAAGCTCTTGGACTTCACTTTCCTTCAAGTAAATTGTTTTAAAATAACTTTAATTGATCTTTGTCATCCTTATCTTTTGGCTGGCTATCCGCATCCTTTGGCTTTTCCTCTTTTGTTTTAACCTCTTCAGCCACTGGCGTAGTCATCTTAATTTTGATTACCTTATCGTAGGAAAGTTTATTGCCAATAGCTCTCCAGCCTTTCACATCAATAAATTCATCCAGTTTAATTTTTTGCCATTCCACCTGCTTTTGGCTGTTTTTAGTTTGCACTTCCACTTCAGGTTGTTGAAAAGTGGCTACTACAGTTAATTTAGAGGCTGGGGAATCACTTATAAAAAGATATTTTTTATTAGGAGTAGTGGCTTCAATCTGGAATCTTTTCACATAATAAGTTTTGTTTTTGCCTTCATAGTGGATGGCAGAAACAATCTTTTGAGGATCATATTTTTCTAATATGGCTACGTTCTTGGCATCATACCTATTAGTCAATTCAAAATTGGTGATTTCATATTCCCCACTCTTGTAAAAAACAATTATGGAATCCTCACTCCTGAATTTGCCCAGATAAGTCCCTGTTTCATCCTTGTTGAGTGTACCAATGGAATCATCGTACCATAAATCTACCGCACCAAGCGTGGACACGCCCTCTTTTTTAAGCGTAACTTTCCTCACCGGATATTTGGAGAGAATATTTCCCTGGCTTCCTCTTCCTTTGATATCAAGCTCTGCAAAATCATAATCAAACACTTTATTTCTGGCAGTAGATCCACTTGTAAGGGAAACACTTACCAGCTCAGCTTCTCCGTTTGGATTTGCTGTAAAATAAAGTACTTTCGATCCTTTTGTGCCTTTTGTTAAATCATATTCCCGATCTCTGGTAACGGCAAGTACCTGAAACCGCTTAGCTCTGGAAATTCCGGTTTTCCCGTCTTTGTAAATCAGGTTATATACCTTCCTTTCATCTCCTTTTACAAAAACTTCTGTATGGATGATATTTTTCCCTACAAATACCTTATCTGAAATCTTGGTGACCACACATATTCCATCGGCCCTGAAAACGATAATATCGTCAATATCAGAACATTCGGAAACATACTCATCCTTCTTCAGTCCATAGCCAATAAAACCTTCCTTTCGATTGACGTACAATTTGGCATTATTAGCGGCTACTTTAGTAGCGGTAATGGTATCGAATGTGCTGATTTCCGTTTTTCTTTCCCTGCCTTTGCCGTATTTCTTTAAAAGGTTGGAATAGTATTCAATCGAAAATTCAATGAGGTTTTCAAGGTTGTAATTAACCGTATCCAGTTCATCTCCATATTTTTTCATCAACTCATCTGCTTTAAATGAATCGAATTTGGAGATTCTTTTTATTTTAATTTCGGTTAATCGAATTAAATCTTCTTCGGTTATTTCCCTGTAAAAATCCTTCTTGAAAGGGTCTAATCCCTTGTCAATTGTTTTAAGCACATCTTCCCAAGTTTCACATTCTTCTATATCCCGGTAGATTCTGTTTTCGATGAAAATCTTTTCCAAAGAAGAGAAAAGGAGTTTTTCCATCAATTCTCCCTTTCTTATTTCCAGTTCCTTTTTAAGTAATTCCACCGTCTGGTCGGTGCAGATTTTCAGCATTTCATTTACCGAAATAAACCTTGGTTTATCTTCAATGATAATACAGGCATTTGGGGAGATGGAAACTTCACAGTCTGTAAAAGCATAAAGGGCTGCTATAGTTACATCCGGAGATTGCCCTGAAGCCAATTGCACTTCAATTTCTACATCTTTAGCCGTATTGTCTACAACCTTTTTAATCTTAATTTTTCCCTGATCATTGGCTTTAATAATCGAATCGATGAGACTCTGGGTGGTAGTAGTATATGGAATTTCCTTGATTAGAAGCGTTTTATTATCTACTGTTTCAATTTTTGCACGAACCCTGATTTTTCCTCCTCTCAAACCTTCATTATAGTTTGAAAAATCAGCCTGTCCTCCGGTTGGAAAATCAGGTACAATGCTTACACTTTTACCTTTTAATATTTTGATAGATGCCTGAATCAGTTCACAGAAATTGTGAGGCATTATTTTAGTGGCCAAACCAACTGCTATACCTTCTGCTCCCTGGGCTAATAAAAGTGGAAATTTTACCGGAAGCGTAACAGGCTCTTTTTTTCTACCATCATAGGAGGCCTGCCATTCGGTAGTTTGCGGATTATAAACCACATCCAGTGCAAATTTGGATAATCTGGCTTCTATATATCTGGCTGCGGCCGCTCTGTCTCCGGTTCGAATATCTCCCCAGTTCCCCTGTGTGTCAATCAGGATATCTTTTTGACCGATATTCACAATTGCATCTCCAATAGAGGCATCTCCATGAGGATGATATTGCATCGTGCTGCCAATAATATTAGCAACTTTATTGAACCTGCCATCATCAAGTTCCTTCATGGCATGAAGAATCCTTCTTTGCACAGGTTTAAGGCCATCATTTATGGCAGGTACAGCCCTTTCTAATATTACATATGAGGCATAATCTAAAAACCAGTTCTCATACATCCCTTTTACAGGAATGACTGTGTGTAAGCTGTGATTTTCTTTAGCTTCTCCGTTTTCCACTTTTCCTTCTATTTAATTCATAACCCGGCAAAAATAGCGATTATTTTAAGCTATAAAAAAATATCAATGCTTTATTACTAAGCAATTTAATGTTTAAATAAAGCACTTTTTAAATCTTTTAAAAATCTGCTTTTGGATCATAAAAAAAGGAGTTGATTGTAACTCCTTCATTTTGAGAAAAATGTACTTATTTGCAGGGAAATAAACTTAAGAGGGTTTATCGGTATCTCCCGGTCCAATGTTTTTGGTTTCCATTCCGGATGAATTGCTAAAAAATGAAATTGGCGAAATTATTTTTTTTACGAAAGAGGTTTTTCCCTCCACAAACTGTTCAATATCTTTTTCAGATTCCTTT
Source organism: Flexithrix dorotheae DSM 6795 (assembly GCF_000379765.1). GTDB lineage: Bacteria > Bacteroidota > Bacteroidia > Cytophagales > Flammeovirgaceae > Flexithrix > Flexithrix dorotheae. Next base: position 266,239 of record NZ_KB903454.1, on the reverse strand, counting down.
ACCGCTTTCTGCCACATAGGTGCAAAACCATGGGCACTTTCCGACATAATATCAATAGCCCGCTGGTAAATATGCAGGTTGATTAATTCTCTTCTCCCAGGTTTTTGGGCAAGGGTCTGATTGGTGATTCTAAGGTTTTCATTTTCCTTTTTTAGCTCCTCTATTTCCGTTTTTTTGAAATGTGTAGCTTCTGCATCTATTTCCATCTTTTGATGAAGATGGTTTTTTAAATCTTTAATTTGTTTTTTGAGTGCACTTCTTTTGAAGGATTCCCGCATTAAAATAATCAGACAAATCAATAAGCCAATTCCCAAACCAAGTAAAAATGGTTGTATCGCATCTTCCATTATCATTTTTTCTTTTTTTATGTTTAGTTGAGCAAGTTTAAATTTTTCCTTTCGACTTCAATTGATCGCAACTTTTCCTGCCTGGTTTACCCACCTTAAAATGATCATTTTGGGTCTGGTGCTATATTGAGGGAAAAACAAAACTTAAACAGGCTCTAAATTTATGACTAATATCTTTTTATCCCAATGAATATATACTTTGAAGTGATTTAAACTTATTTCTTTTGGCTGCAATTTGCCGTTTTAGAATCTTATAATATGTAATTTTCACAAAGAAACAAAAAGATGAATTCTCCTCATTTGGAAAACAAAGTAATCAACTATAAAATCCATTTTTTAAATTTTTCGTTGAATTGTAATTGTAAATCGGTAGATTTCTATCCAACTTTATCCAATTTTTAATCGGAAATTTTTTCCCGCCAAAACGCAATTTTTTCTGCTTTGGTGGAATCGAAATGAGGACTTTATATTTTTCTATATTAATTTTTTTCTTATGCCCTTTTTTACTTAAAGGACAGGAAAGTTCCAGAGAATTGGAAAAAAAACTGAATTCTTCCCTTGGGTTGGAAAGGCTCAGTACTATTGCCAGTTTAATGGAAGCCTATAATAATGAGAAAAAACCTAAAAAAGCTATTGAGCAGGGAGAAAGCGGACTGGATTATGCCAAAACATTAAGGAAAAATACAGATAAAACTTTACTGGAAAGGGGAAAAGCGGATATTCAGATACAATTTGGACGGGCATATTTTATCCAGAATATAAGGGATAAGGCTTTGGCTTATTTTTCAGAAGCGCTTGAAACATGCGAAAAGATTGGATATAATGAGGGGGCAGAGGAGGCTATTTCATTTTTGGAAGAAATGGAACAGACCGAACCTGAGAACAATACCCCAAAATGGTGGGAAACCATAAAAGGGGAAATGAATTCCTGGGAGCTGAGCAAAAAATTCAATGAGAAAAAAAAGCATGTAATTTTAAATCATTATGAAAAAACTGCTCAGAAATATGAAACTGAGGAAAATTACGAGCAGGCCACCATTTTTTATTTGAAAACCATCAAATATTATGAGGAAGCTCAGGATACCATAAAAGTTCTGGAAACTTATAAGCATATAGCCGAGCTGTTTCTGGCTATGGGAAACACCGAAGCCGCGGAATCTGCCTTAAGTTATGCGGAAAAAATCGAAAATTCGTCTCCAACCATAAAGCCCAAAGAAGTAGGTATACTTCCCAGCAAAAAAGAGATTATTACCGATACCGTAATTACCCTGAAACCAGCCACTCCAGAACCATTAAAAATTGACCCGAAAGATAAGCCAAAACAAGAATCTTCCGCTTTAATGGATGCCTTAAAACTTGAAGAAGAGTTGCTTACAGAAATGAAAAATATGGAACTGGAGAAAGAAGAAAAAAAGGCACTTGAAATAAAAACTGAAGAGTATAAAAATTTGGCAGAAACCTTATCCGATAAAGGGGAATTTGCCACTGCTGCCAAGTATTATAAGCTTTATATTCAAGCGAGGGAAAAACTTCATATGATGGAGAAAAAGGCTTATTTCGATTCATTACGGACTACATTTAAAATTGAAGCCAATGCAGATTTAATTGAAAAACTAAAAGTTCAAAAAGAAAAGCAGGAATTGGAGATTGAAAGCCAAAAAGCAGAAATAAGTAAAGCAGCCTTACTCAAAAATATACTTTTAGTCGGACTTGTAGTCACCATAGGCCTTGTCATTCTATTTTATTGGTTGTTTACCTCTAAGCGAAAGTCCCACAAGCAGGTAGTTCAAACTTTAGTACAATTGGATGAAGCACACCAGAAATTAAAGTCCACTCAGACTAAATTGGTGGAATCGGAAAAAATGGCCTCTCTGGGCCAGTTAACCGCTGGCATTTCCCATGAGTTTAATAATCCCCTCAATTTTATTTCTTCCAATATTTACCCGCTAAAGTTAAATATTGCAGATTTAAAGAAACTCTTTGGTCAATATGCGGAATGGAAAACAGCAGATGATTTAAAAAGCTTTTTAAATCGCCTGGATAAAGAAAAGGAAGCATTGGATTTTGATTTTATCTGGGAGGAAATTAAAGTTTTACTGGAGGGAATAGACGAGGGTTCCAACAGAATTGCAGAGTTAGTAAACGGATTAAAACAATTTGTCCGGCTGGATGAGGATACCCTAAAGCGCATCAATATCCATGAAGGACTTGATACCACTTTGTTGCTTATGAAAAACAATTTGAAGAATGGGATTCAGGTGAAAAAGGAATATGATGTTGCCTTACCAGAAATTGATTGTTACCCCGGTGCGCTCAATCAGGTATTTATGAATATTCTAACCAATGCTGTTCAGGCCATAGAATCCAAATCGAAGGAGAATGGCTTAAATGGAAATGTGGATAAGGCCATTATTATATCCACAAAAATTGAAAATGAAGTGGTAAAAATCTCTATAAAGGATAATGGAAATGGAATTCCTGATGAAATAAAAAGTAAAATATTTGATCCGTTTTTTACAACTAAAGAAGTGGGAGAGGGCACTGGTCTGGGGCTTTCTATTGCCTTTGGAGTAATTGAAAGACACCATGGACAAATTGAGGTAATCAGTAAAAAAGACGAAGGATGCGAGTTTTTAATTTCTCTGCCAGTTAATCAGAATTGATAAAAAAATCCTACAATCCATGTTTATTTAATCTTCTGTAAAGTGCAGTTCTGGTCAAGCCTAACTCTTTTGCTGTTTTGGATACATTTCCCAAGTTTCTTTCCAGCGCCTCTCTGATAAACTTTTGTTCCATGTCTTCCAGTGTCATAATTTCCTGTGCTACATTTTTTACAGGTTGAGTCGGCCCCAGAGGAAAATCTCCTGCACTTATTTGATTTCCAGTAGATAAAATCACCGCCCTTTCTACCGCATGCTGCAATTCCCGGACATTTCCCGGCCATTGGTATTTCTTTAATTTGGATATACTTCCCTGATCAATTCTCAGGTTGTTTTTCTTGTATTTTTTACTGTAAATATCCAAAAAGTGCTGGATGAGCAGCGGTATATCTTCTTTTCTTTCTCTTAATGAGGGCAGCCTGATTTCCACTGTATTAATTCTATACAACAAATCCTGTCTGAATTCATCAGTTTCTACCATTTCGTAAAGCGGGAGATTAGTAGCACAAATCAAACGGATATCCACGGAAGTTTTTCGGTTAGCTCCAACTCGTTTAACTTCCCTGTTTTGAATAACAGTAAGCAATTTGGCCTGAAGCGGAAGAGAGAGATTACCAATTTCATCCAAAAATATAGAACCTCCGGAAGCCAGTTCAAAACTTCCCGGTCTGTTTTCTTTGGCATCTGTAAAGGCCCCTTTCACATGACCAAATAACTCAGTTTCGAATAAGGTTTCGCTAATGGCACCTAAATCCACACTGATAAATATATTATTTTTTCTTAGTGATTTTCTGTGTAATGCTCTAGCTACTAGCTCTTTACCTGTTCCGTTTTCGCCTAAAATCAATACATTAGCATCTGTGGCAGCTACCTTATCTATTAAATCAAATACCCGCTGAATAGCCGGGGAATTCCCTACAAACTCCTGGTAAGGACGATTGCCCTCCTCGGTCAATTTCTTTTGGGTATTTTTTAATTGTTCTACTTCTTTTTTCGATCGGCTTAACTTTAAAGATGAATTTATAGTAGCCAGTAATTTTTCATTTTTCCATGGTTTTAACACAAAATCGACTGCGCCATTTTTAATGGCTTTTACCGCCAAATCTACTTCCCCATAGGCAGTGATTAAAATTACTACTGCTCCGGGATTGATCTCCAGTATTTTATTTAGCCAAAATAGTCCTTCTTCACCATCATTATCTCCCTTGCTAAAATTCATGTCCAGAAGGATGAGATCGAAATTATCCTGAGCAAGAAGTTTGGGAATGTTTTCAGGATGTTGGTCCACTTGTACTACGGAAAAATGTTGCTTTAAAAACATTTTTGCAGTGCTTAACACATCCACATCATCATCCACCACCAATATTTTTCCTTCCGTCTTACTCATTTTTAAGCCAAAATTAAAATTAAACCCAAGTGCTAAATATACACAGGTTGTTTGAAATATGTAATCGGCTTGTCAGAAAAAACTGCCTTTTAATTGCTATATCTGATTGATAATGAGATGGTAGTTCTTTGTGTAGATGAGTACTGGTGCAAAATTCAATTGACTCCAAAAATTCAGCTCATTTGGAATTATTTTTATCCGGATTCACTTTAAATTCATGAAATGTCAACAAGAGGACTAAAAATGATGAATAAGTCTTAGTAAGTTTGTACCAGTAACTCTTATTAATTATTGAGGAAAAGTGTAGGTAATCATCCATATGGAATATTTAATTCTGATCATATATTCATCTAGTTTATTATTTATCTTCCTTTTCAGCCTGGGTCAGTTGCACCTGACACTCCAGTACCTGAAAAGCAAGAAAAAAAGCAGGGAATTAAGCCTCGTTGAAGACGGAATACAGGAGGATAAATTACCCGCAGTAACAGTGCAGTTACCCATTTACAATGAAAAATATGTGGTGGAAAGGCTGATCGACACCATAGCCTGTTTCGAATATCCATTGGATAAAATGGAAATTCAGATTTTAGATGATTCTACTGATGAAACGGTTGACCTAATTGCCAAAAAGGTACAGTATTATCAGGAAAAAGGAATTGATATTCAACATATCAGAAGACCGGACAGGGTAGGGTTTAAGGCAGGAGCTTTGGAATATGGATTGGATATCGCCAAAGGAGAGTTTATAGCCATTTTTGATGCTGATTTTCTTCCCAGACCAGACTTTTTGAAACTTACAGTGCCCTATTTTTTGGAAGATGAAAATATAGGAGTGGTCCAAACCCGCTGGGGGCATGTAAATAAAGATTATTCCATTTTAACCAAATTGCAGGCTTTCGGTTTGGATGCGCATTTTACTATAGAACAAGTCGGGAGGAGTGCTGCCGGAAGTTTTATTAATTTTAATGGTACCGGTGGGGTGTGGCGAAAAAAATGTATTTATGATGCGGGAAACTGGCAACCCGATACACTTACCGAAGATTTAGATTTGAGCTATAGGGCACAAATGAAGGGCTGGAGATTTAAATATTTGGAAAAGGTTGAATCTCCTGCCGAATTGCCGGTTTACATGCCTGCCATAAAATCTCAGCAATTTCGGTGGAATAAAGGTGCAGCAGAATCTGCCAAAAAGCATTTGGGTACAGTTTTAAAGTCCGGGATTTCGTTTCCCAGCAAGGTGCATGCGTTTTTTCATTTGTTGAATAGTTCGGTCTTTTTGTTTTTACTTATAGCCGCATTGTTCAGCATTCCTATGCTTTTTGTAAAATATGCTCATCCGGAATTGAACTGGTTGATCAATATTGGAGGGATACTTTTAGTGGGGTTCTTTTCCATTAGTTTTTTCTATTGGGTAGCCACCAAAGAATTTGTGCCCCAAAATACATTTGGCTATTATATTAAAGTTTTTCCCATGTTTCTCATGATTTCTATGGGACTTTCTCTTCACAATTCAATTGCAGTGCTAGAAGGTTTTTTAGGCTTCAAATCCCCTTTTGTTAGAACTCCTAAATTCAATATCCAACAGGTTTCCGATAGCTGGAAAGGAAATATTTACATTAAGCAAAACTTTAGTTGGCTAAATATCCTGGAAGGTCTGCTGGTTTTATATTTTCTGGCTGGAATAGGAATTGGGTTTTATTTTAATGATTTTGGATTAATCATTTTCCACATTATGCTGGCCATTGGCTTTGGGAATGTGTTTTTCTATTCGATGAAAACTACTGGGTGAATTTATCTTTGTAGTTAGCTTAAATATTTACCTAGCGACTACTTAGAACTGAGTTTCTTCTAAAAATTTAATTCATGATCTTTAATACGGTTTTATTAAATGTGCAAAGTCCTAAAAATGTAGGAATGATAATTCGATCTCATGTAGCTTTTAATGGGAATAAAATTGTATTTGTTGGTTATGACAAACCTTGGAATTTTAAGCATGGTTCTCAGGCATTTTCCAGAAAATTGGAATCAAAATGTGATATCTTAAATTTTAAGGAAGAGAGTGAGTTTTTTGAATGGTCCAAGAAAAATGAATTATTAAATCTGGCAATTGAAATTGATGAGAGTGCTACAAACATTACAGAATATGAATTTCAGCACAATTGCAATTTGATATTGGGAAGTGAGGGAAAAGGAATCGAAAAGGAATTCTTGCAAAAATGTGATGATGTATTGTTCATTCCTCAATTTGGCACTGTGGAATGTTTAAATGTTTCCATTTCTGCTTCTATTGCACAGTTTGAATTTTGTAGGCATCAAAATTATCCTGTAAATTCAATAAGTGGATCAACCTTTAAAGTTGAAAATCAAGCATCTTCACCAAATTCTTAATAAGAATATTTTACATCGGAAAAAATGTTGAACCCAATCAGAAGAAATAAAAATATCGGAACGGGAAAACAAGGTGTTGGGAAAAGTAATAAACTTGTTATTCCCGATCCGGATGTCAGACATTTTTGTGAACGATTGGGGAATTATAAAAAAACTAAGAGGGTAATTAATAATCATGAGTTTATCATAATTGAGGAAGAAACGAATAAGAAGTATTCCCATGCTTGTTCACTGGAGGATATTGTTAGACTAATTAATTTAGTCCCTAAAGAAGATTATGGAGAACTTAAATACATAATTTTAAGACAGCCAAAACATAAAGAAAATTTGCTTTCGCCAGTTTGGGGGAAGTTAATGTATTCTTATGAATTTGAAAATGAATTTTTTCCTGCAATTATTTTAGAATCCCAAAATTACACTAAACCATTAAAATGGCCTAAAAAGCTTTCTCCTGATTCCAGATTAGAGGTTGAAAGATTAAAGGAAGATGGTCATTTGTTTGTGGAGGATAAAAGACATTTTACTATAGAATTGAGTTTGCAAAATGTCAGATCTACCCAGTTATTTAGAACTATATTTCATGAATTTGGGCACTATGTACATTATATGAATATAGTAGAAAAACCAGGTTTGGATGAGGAAGAAATTGAGGAATGGGATAAAAGGTATAATTATTACTTTTCATTGCCTTCGAAAGAAAAAGAAACCTTTGCAAATCAATATGCCGAAAATTTGAGGGAAAGTTTAAAAGAATATGGTTTAATACCATTTTAATGTTTTTCCTCCACTGGCTTAAGTATAAGCTTAGCGACTACTTAAGCCCAACTAATATTTGGAAGTTTGTAACTTCCGTACTTTTAATCCAGATACAATCTGGATTTTATTTTTAGGCTAAAGTTGTAAACTTTAGCCAGATATGAGTGGGACAAAAGCAGGTTTACTTCACTCTCCCGGGATTTTCCGATAAAAAGGCTTTCCATGATTTGGATTTTGGGGTGTTGTTTCCCCTTTGGTAAAAATGGCATAAAGCCACTCCAAGGGCATCGGTGGCATCAAGCATGCTGTTTTCCTCAATCTTAAAATTCAGTATGCTCATAATCATGCTGGCTACCTGTTCTTTAGAGGCATTTCCATTTCCCGTTACCGATTGTTTTACTTTCTTGGGGGCATACTCTACAATGGGAATTTCCAGTGAAAGTGCGGCAGCCATCGCTACTCCCTGAGCCCTTCCCAGTTTTAGCATGGACTGTACATTTTTACCATAAAAAGGTGCCTCAAGTGCCATTTCATCCGGGCTGTAATCTTTGATGAGTTGCAATATTCTTTCATAAATCTTTTTGAGCTTCAGGGCATGTGTTTCATACTTACTCAAATGAATTACGCCATATTGCAACAAACTTGGTTTGTTTTTTTTAATTAATATCACCCCATAACCCATCACATTGGTTCCCGGATCGACTCCTAATATTATTTTCTCCTGGATGACTTTTTGGGTAGGCATGATATTTTAAATTTTGGTTGAAGGCAAAGTTAATGATTTAAAGAAAACCTATTGTATTGCTGTAGATGCTTTTATGAATTCCCTAATTTCACCCATCCACTCTACAGGGTATTGTTCATAATAAAGTTTGTGCCCAATACCTTCGAAAGTTCTCAATTTTTTTATCCCGGAAAGATTTCCATAAATAGATTTTGTAGCTTCCAGGGAAACCCTGTCATCTTCCAGTCCATACATTAATAAGGTGGGGACTTCTACCGATTTGGCATAATCGGCCGGGTTGTGGGAAAATCCCCAGAAACCTAATTGTGTTCCTCCCCAGAAAACCAGCATTTGGGAAAATGGGAAGGTAGGAACTTTCATGATTCTAAAACGATTTTTGGTGGTTTCCAATAAGCTGGCAAAGGGGCATTCCAGAATGATACCTGCAGGTTTTAGTTGGTGAATAGCTTCTGCTCTTAAAATGGCGGCAGCACCCATAGAAACACCATATAAATAAATGGGTTGATTGGGAAATAACTGTTCAACGGCTTGAAAACTGGCTAAAACATCCGCTGCTTCATGATAGCCAATAGCAGTAGTATTTCCTTCCGAACCTCCAGATCCGGGAAAATCCACCATTACAGTATTCAGTCCCATATCCATAAAAGCATAAGCTTCCTCCAGTAATTTCGATTTATGTCCGGTATATCCATGGAATAAAATAACCGTTCCGGTAGGCTTATCTGATTCCATTACCCAGGCTTCCAGTTTATTATTACTGGCTATTTCTATTGTTTGGAATGGTCTGACTGGTTGTTCCTTATTTTCCGGTCGGGGATTTTCAATGCCATTTAAAAGAACCATTAGTTTTGTGGAGAATGGTGTTGCTGAAGTGATTTTTGTTTTCGTGCGAACAGTATCAGAAAAATGGGTAAAATGATAGGCGTGTTGGTAAGCGACAAAATTCAGGGAAATAAATAGAACTGTAATGATGATTAAGATTTTCTTTTTCATGAATGACAATGTTACAGATTATGCTGGAAAATTAACAAAAGAATTACAGGTAGATTTCATTTTTGAAAATTTAAAAAAGTAAGTGGTTGAAATTAGATATTAATCCTAAACAGAAACTGGATTTAAGTGTTATTACCATAATCGAAACCACATAATCATTAGCTTAATTTTTAGAGAGAAATTTTAATTTAAAAATAATGTAAGGTCACAAGCAATTTTGTTGGGTATAAAAATCTATAAGTACTATCTTTGCGGAAATTTTTGCACAACGAAGGTGATATTTTATCCACCATTTTTTTTGGATTGAATTGAAATTAAAAACCATAAATTGTTCAAAATCAACGTCCTTGATTTTAATCCATAAGCTGGCTAAAATTCTCTTTCGAAAAAGCATCATTTATGATAACAGAAAATTCAGAAATAAAGGAATTGGCAATTGAAGGAATAAGTTGGAAAGCTAAACAGTATTTTCAATTATTGAAATTCAGGCTTTCGGCCCTTGTGGTGTTTTCGGGAATGTTTGGATATGGTTTAGCTCAGCAGGGAGCATTTGACTGGACCAGGCTTGGTATGTTTCTATTAGGTAGCTTTTTTATCACTGGATCTGCCAATACCATCAACCAGATAATCGAAAAGGATTTGGATAAATTAATGGCCCGTACCAAAGATCGTCCATTACCCACCGGAAGGTTATCCGTTTCTGAAGCCATCATTTATTCAATGGTGCTTGCAGCTTTGGGAAGTGCTTTATTAGTCTGGTTTGTAAGTCCTTTGGTGGCAGGGCTTTCATTATTCTCTTTAATATTATATGCATTTGTATATACGCCATTAAAGCAAATTTCGCCCATTTCTGTTTTTGTAGGGGCTTTTCCAGGGGCTTTCCCTCCGCTTATAGGCTGGGTAGCCTGCACCGGATCATTTTCCACAGAAGCTTTTATTATTTTTAGTATTCAGTTTATCTGGCAATTTCCTCATTTTTGGTCTATTGCCTGGATTGGTTTCGATGATTACGATAAAGCCGGGTTTAAAATGTTGCCTTCTGCAGGAGGTAAAAATTTCAAATCGGCACTTCAGATTTTTTTATACACCCTGTTTTTAATTCCCTTGGGAATTTTACCCGCCCAATACGGAATGACCGGAATGGTATCTGCGATGGTCGCCATTATCAGTGGGGTGTTTTTTATCTTTCTTGCATTCAAGCTTCTAAAATCGGGATCGAAGGAAGCCGCTAAAAAAATCATGTTTGGCTCCTTTTTTTATCTTCCCATTATTCAGATTGCATTTTTGATTGATAAAATTTAAACGAATTAGTTATGAATAGCGGAACTCAAAATATAGAAAACGTGAAAAAACCTATTGCCATGAATGCCAAAAAATTTGGCTTATGGTTGTTTATGGTGAGTGTAGTGATGTTATTTGCAGCCTTAACCAGTGCTTACATAGTAAGACAGGCAGAAGGCAACTGGTATGTTTTTGAATTACCGGAATTATTTACTTACAGCACCATTACCATACTTTTAAGTAGTGTGACCATGCATTGGGCATATATTTCAGCAAAAAAGGATAATTTAGAAGTATTAAAAACAGCTATGAGTATCACTGCCATTTTGGGTGTGGCTTTTTTAGTACTACAATTTTTTGGCTGGGGACAAATGGTTGATCTGGGTGCATTTTTTTCTGATACAGTAAACCCTTCAGGATCATTTGTTTATGTGATTACCGGGTTGCATGGCCTGCACATTGTGTCTGCGGTAATTTTTTTACTGGTAGTTCTGGTAAAGACTTATAAATTTAAGGTACATTCCAAGAATTTAAATACCATGGAAATGTGTGTTTCCTACTGGCATTTTCTGGATGTACTTTGGATATATTTATTTGTTTTTTTACTATTGAACAGATAATTGTATTTTCGCGCTGCGTTAGCAGTTTATGAGTTAGGAGGTTGGACAGAAATGTAAACCTTTTGAATTGCCACAATTATTTGATATTGAGAGATGAAAATCCTCAATATTAAAGATAGGTTGGTACTTAATTAATTAAACATTAGACAAATTATTTAAAAAACAATTACACTTTATGTCATCATCAACAGCGGTAGTTAAGAATCCGAAGGAAAACGTATGGAGTGGCGGAAATGCCCCAATGAAGGCGAGCTATGGTAAATTAATGATGTGGTTTTTCCTACTATCAGATGCATTTTCATTTTCTGCGCTTTTAATTTCCTACTTGATGGTTAGGTTTATGCATCCGCAGTTTACCCAACCTTATTCTGAATTTTATTTTTCAGATCAGCACTGGCCCATACCCGAAAAGGTTTATAATGCCATGCCATTTTTTCATGGTATAGAAATGCCTTTGATCTTTGTGGGTATCATGACGTTTATCCTTATCCTTAGTAGTGTGACAATGGTTTTGGCTGTAGAAGCCGGAAACAGAATGGATCAAAAGGAAGTAGAAAAGTGGATGATCTGGACCATTATTGGTGGAATGACATTTTTAGGTTGCCAGGCTTGGGAATGGTCTCACTTTATCAGTGGAACTGATGTAGCTACTAAGCTAAGTGATGGCACCATGTTCTTTGGAGCCAATTTGCATGCCAATCAATATGGACCACCATTGTTTGCCGATTTCTTCTTCTTCATTACAGGGTTTCACGGTATGCACGTAACCAGTGGAGTAATCCTTAATATTGTGATTTTTTATAATGTGGTAATGGGAGTTTATGAAAGAAGGGGACATTATGAAATGGTGGAAAAAGTTGGTTTATACTGGCACTTTGTAGATTTGGTTTGGGTATTTGTATTTACCTTATTTTACCTGATCTAATCGATAAACTGCTCAAGAAAATTTTTAAAGATTTAGAACATAGATTTTATATAAATTAAATTATGGCTTCACACGATCCATCTCTTTCACAGGAGGAAATTAAAAAGGCAAATATCAGAAAAATAGTAAGAGTTGCTTTAATTCTTGCTGTAGTTACAGCAATCGAATTTGCATTGGCTTTTATCTGGCCTGATGGTTCTGATAGAACTTTATTGAATATCCTGTTCCTTGTACTTACAATTGTTAAAGCATTTTACATTGTATCAGAGTTTATGCACTTAGGACATGAAGTTCCGGTATTGATTTATTCAATTGTGCTTCCATTGGTATTTATTGTATGGTTGGTAATTGCTTTAATGAATGAAGGTTCGGCAATTTTCAACAGTTTCTTTTAAAAGATTAGTCTTTTTAGGATAGAAATAGACTTGGGTGATTAGTTTTGCCCAAGTCTATTTTTTTTAAGTTCTTAAGCTAAACCATTTCAATATATTTTGGTTTATTCAGAGGTGATTTACAGGTGTTTTTCACCTTTATTGATTTATTTTTGTCCCGGTAATTATGCTTAAAAAATATATTGTTCTGGCTTTAATGTTAATCATTCCGGCCTGCCTCTTTTTATTTTTAAAATTTCAAGGGAAAAACCATTTCCAATTGGAAGTGATGGTTCCCGTTTTGAGCGAAAATTGTGAAAATGTTACTGCTGAAGTAGATTCTAATTATCAATTAACTGATTTTTCCTTTGCTTCAAATCAGGATCAATCATTTTCATATAATCAATTTGAGGGTAACATTTCAATTCTTCATATTCTTGAGAACCCGGACCTGAAAAAAGGTTTGACCCAAATGAATGAGTTGGAAAGAGTACAGTCAGTAATTGCAAACAAAGAGGAGATAAGCTTGTTTACAATTTATGGTAATGAGCAAAATGAAGAAAGTCAAATATATACCCAAAAACTGGAATCATTCAATCGGGAAAGTAGTTCTCCATGGGGCTTATATATTTTGACAAAACCAGATGTGGAACAGTTATCCAAGTGTTTGGTGGGAGTGGGTCAGGGCGAAGCCATAGAAGCAAATATTGTATTGGTGGATAAGCAGAAAAGAATCAGGGGTTATTATAATGGAAATGAACGTGAGGAAATAGATCGTCTGATTACCGAACTACAAGTATTGGAATTTGAATATAAGTAATTGAATATATTGTATAAAAAATGGAAATTTCATCAGCTAATTCTCAAGGAAAATATTATTGGTTAATTGGAATATTATCGGTGGCTATCCCGGTGGTAGTCGCCTTATTGTTGTTTAAGCCTTCTGGTATGTTGGTGGTGGATAAACCATGGGTATATTTTCTCCCTCACCTAAATGGAATGATTAATTCTGCCACAGCCGTATTTTTGGTGTTAGGGGTGTATTTTATCAAAAATAGAAATGAAAGTCTGCATAAACTATGTATGAATATTTCCTTTATTCTAGGTTCAATATTCTTAGTATCTTATGTGGTTTATCATGCATCATCGGAACCAACCTCATTTGGTGGGGAAGGGCTTATTAAAACCGTTTATTTTGCCCTGCTTATCAGCCATATTATTCTTGCTGCAGTAGTAGTGCCATTTGTTTTACTTGCATTTTATTTTGCCTGGACTGAAAACTTTAAAAGGCACAGGAAAATCGTGAAGTTCACGTTCCCTATCTGGCTCTATGTTTCGATAACTGGAGTGATTGTTTATCTTATGATTAGCCCCTATTTTCCATACTGATTCATCAAAAATTGACCTTAATTGTTTTCTTTTGTAGAAGTAAAAAGGAGGTAAAAAATGAGTAAATTAATTAAAAAAGTAATCCCGGTTTTCTTAATTATTTATTGTAGTTCTTTTAATTTGTTCGCCCAATGCGCCATGTGTAGAGTAGGAGTAGAGAACAATGTCAGTGCAGGAGAAAATTCCTTTGCTGCAGGTTTGAACACAGGGATTCTATATCTAATGGTAATGCCTTATCTAATCCTCATGTTTGTAGGCTACGCCTGGTACAAAAAAAGCCGACAGGAAAGTGCCAGTAGAGATAAAATATCCAATATTCTGAAAGCTAAATTGGGGAGTTGAAGATTACCACTGTGTTTATTTCAACCCAAGGTTTGGGAAATTTTTGTATTGATTAAATAATACTACATTTTAAATAAAAAAATGAAGTAAAAGTGGCACACATATGCCAGTTTTGCTTCATTTTTTATTCTATTATCTTCTATAATTTGCCTAATTTCAGACTTCCATTGGTATTCTTGCATTGAATTCAAGTCGCAGATTTCCCTTTCTTTGTAATCTTGTGCCACTTGGATAAGCTGGATAAAACAATCTTCCCCTTCTCCCAAAAATTACTGAAAACCACCAAATAAAAATCTGTATCAAAAAGCCGGGCATCTCTTTTGGCTTGTCGGAGGAAAAATAGCCCAAAACCTAATAAGATTACATTCCCCAGCCAGCATCCTGTTTCAGGACTCAGAATCATTTCTTTGGCATATTTTTCTCCAATAATGGTAGAAATATAAAAGATGACAAAAAAGATAATGGAAATGAGTACAGGCAGTCCCAATCCTCCTTTTTTGATGATAGCTCCTAAGGGGGCTCCAATCAGAAACATCACAAAAACAGCCACTGATTTGGTGAATTTTTTATAAATATCAATTTTATAGTTGTTGAGGAGCTGGACCTGTTTTTTATCAATTTCTACAAACTCATTTAATTTGTTTAACCTGACTTGGGAATTAATTTTTGCTTTTCCGAGCTGTTGGAAAGCAATCTGCTTATGGCTGTCTTCCCTCTTTTCTTTTGATACGAAAATAGGAAGAATTGAATCTTTTAAGTTGGCGCTATAAGATTGATTGGCCATGCTTATAGAATCTTTTTCAGCAATAAGTTTGCGAGTTGTTTTTGTGTTGTTGTTATATTTAAAAAGTTCTTCTTGTGTTTCTTTAAATCCGTAGGAATCCAGACTAAACCTAAAGTTGGCAGTTTCAAAATTCTGGCAGAAATATTCGGAAGTGTTTAGTTGTTGATCAGGTTTTTCTGCATAAATATTTCCGCTTTCCAGTATCAGTTCAAGGAAATTACCTGTTATTTTCATGGTGCCATGTTTGGCCATAATCAATTGAGAATTGCCCTTTTTTTGGGTATGATCATAGATCATGATTCCTTCCAGAACTTCATTACCAGGCCCGGATTTATTTTCTACTTTAATTCGGTACCTGGGTAAATCGTAATAAAAAGTATTGGGTTTAAATTCCAGTGTTGGCTTTTTATGCCTCACATCGTACAAGAGATTATAGGTTTTTAAATTGGCCCAGGGTGCAATTTGATCATTGAAAAAAAAGGCCGCCACAGTGATTGAAATGATGATAAGAGATATGGGCATCAGAATTCTTGGAAGTGAAATTCCTGCACTTTTTATAGCGTTTAATTCTCCATGTTCTCCTAAACCTCCAAAGGCCATAAGAGAAGCTAAAAGAACGGATAAGGGTAAAGTTAGGGGAGTCAGTACCAAAGAGAAATAAAAGAACAATTCCAGGTAAATTTCAAAACCCAGTCCTTTTCCCATGAGGTGTTTAAAATTGAGGATCATGGAATGGGAAAGGAAAATAAACAATAATACCGCAAAGGTAAGGACGAAAGGACCTGCGAATTTTTTCAATAGAAATTTGTCTAACGTTTTAAACATATGCCACCTAATCCAGAATTAATATTTTCCACAAGGTAACTGCAAATGTTCAGGCCAAAGTAGTATTTAACAGACTTTAGTAAGAAGAAGTTAAAAACAGAGAAGTAGTGTTAAATGGATATAAAATTTGTTATCTCATAAAAGTATAGAATATTCCTTTCTTATAAATAAAAAATGGTTCTCCAATTCTAAAAATAAGAGAACCATTTTTGGAAAGTTTTAGCGGCTAAAATTGTACTAATTTACAAGACTTGCATCCGATTCTTTTTGAGGGATTTTCACCTCTCCAGATCCCTTATTCTCATCTTTTTTGGAGATCATAGACTTAATCTTATCGGAAAGGTTTGTATAAACCACATAGTAGAAATCTGTATCGAAAAGTCTGGCATCACGTCTGGCTTGCCTGAGGAAAAACAAACCAAAACAAAGGAGAATAGTGTTAGCCGCCCAGCAACCAACTAGTGGGCTCAGAAGCATTTCCTTTGCGTATTTCTCTCCCATAATGGTAGAAATATAAAAGATCACGAAAAAGACAATCGATATCAAAACGGGAACGCCCAGGCCTCCCTTTTTAATAATGGCGCCTAATGGAGCACCAATCAGGAACATGGCAAAAACTGCAAAAGATTTAGTGAAATTTCTGTAAATATCAATCTGATATCCATTCATAATTTTCTTTTGCCTTTCATCTTTTTCCGAATTGGTATTGAAAACATTTAAAATACTTTGTGCTTTTGATTTTGCACTTACTACCAGTTGTGCTGTAGTTTTCTTGTTTAAATACTTTTCTTTATCAGCCTGAGAAATGACAATTGGTGGTGTTTCTTTTGCCTTTTTGATATTTGGCTTATTCTTCGAAGAATCGGCTACAGCTATATAATTGGCCTTTACTGCAGGGATTTTTTTATTTTCAAGTTTTTTGGGTTTAAGGAGTTTTTTGTCGTTGGGTTTTTTGACATCCTTATCCTTGGGTTTATTTAGCTTCGGTGTAGCATTGGGCTTGTCTTTAATCACATTTCCCTCTTCATCTTTCTCCAGATCTTCTTCTTTGGGTTGGATTCTATGAATATTTTTGCCGTCTTCGTCTTTCTCCCAATAAGAATAATAGGAGAAAATGGCGGTTTGGAAATTATTCATATACTTCCAATACATGTCATTGACAGAATCCCGCTCCGAAAGTAGCTGTGAGGTAGTTTTCATCAGGTTATGGCCTTTAAAGAAATCTTCTTTTGTTTCCTTAAAACCATAGGAATCCATACTAAACCTGAACCGTGCTGTTTTAAAGGTTTGCCGGAAATATTCATCGGTCTTTATTTTCCTTTTCTTAGCCGATTCCTCTGAATAGATATTGCCATTTTCCAAATCGAGTTCCAGAAAATTACCCACCATTTTCATGGTCCCTCTTTCCGCCATAATTACCTGAATATTCCCTTTTCTATCGGTATGATTGTAAATCATAATCCCTTCAAGCAATTCGTCATTGGGAGGTAGTTTTCTGTCAATTTTTATCCTGTAACCTGGAAGATCGTAATAGAAAATTTTGGGTTTAAACTCAAGGGTTGGTTTTTTCTGTTTAACATCATAAAGCAGACTATAGGCTTTTAAATTGGCATAGGGAGCTACCTGATCATTAAAGTAAAAAGCTGCAATAGTTACAAAAACAATATAAATGGAAACCGGTCTTAAAATCCTTGGAAGAGAAATTCCTGCACTTTTAATGGCGGTTAGCTCGGAATGTTCGCCCAAACTTCCAAAAGTCATTAGTGAAGCTAAAAGTACCGCTAACGGCAGGGCAACCGGTGTAAGCACCAGTGCAAAATAGAAAAACAGTTCGGCATAAACCTCAAATCCCAGACCTTTTCCCACAAAATGCTTAAAGTTTTTAATCATTGTTTGGGAAAGGAAAATAAAGAGCACTACGGCAAAGGTCAGGAAAAAAGGACCATAAAATACCTTGAAAATAAGTTTATCTAATTTCTTTAGCATTAGCTACAAATTCCTTCTTAATTTAAAAAGTAATTGCCTGAGCAAAAGTAAATATTACCCAAATTTGCTGCAATTCACTGAAAATGAGTATGCTCACTCATTTAAAAAATCGCCAGGAACATTTCCCGGACATTACTTCAAAATAAACGGAGGCAAAAATACTTTAAAAGTTTTTAACAAACTTTAATACGCAAGAGTTTAATTTATCTTATTTTCCTCCAAAACTAATTGAAATAGTTTTTCGCTGGTAAAAAGTGAAATTTTCCTTCTTAAATTCCCGCCAGATGATCTATGATTTTAAAAGTTAAAGCAGCAGCCAGTTTTGCGGTTTTGTTATCAATATCAAAATCCGGGTTTAATTCAGCTAAATCCAACAGGTTTAATTTCCCTGATTGAATAATTACTTCAAGGCAATTCAGAACCATTTCCGGAGCAAATCCTAAAGGTGAGGGGGCACTTACCCCTGGGGCAATACTGTTCTGAAAACCATCCAGATCAATTGTTACATATAAAATATCACATTTTTGAATGAATTTTTCGATTACCTGCTTTACCGTTTGGAAATTATTGATATGGAAATCATCAGCTAAAATATAGTCAACCTCAAGTTGTTTTGCAGTTTCAAAAAGTCTTTGGGTATTTCCCATTTTTTGAATTCCAAGGCACAAATAATTAAAAGGAACACTTTCCTTTTTACATAAATTCCCAATTTGTGTAAAGGGGGTGCCAGAACTTGTGGTTTGGGAAAAATCTCTTAAATCGAAATGTGCATCGAAATTAATGATTCCTATTTTGGGTAGTGCTATATTTTGAGGGTACTTTAAAAAAGAATACAGGCCTTTAAAGCTTCCCCAGGCCATTTCATGTCCTCCCCCCAATACGATAGGGAAATAATTGGAAGTTAAAGCTTTTTTGAGTGTATTGGCCAGTAATTGCTGGGCAATTTCCATTTCATTCTGGTCACACATGATATTTCCCCCTTCATGGATGGAAATTTTATCAGGCCAATGGAAGGGTAAAGACATTAATTGCTTGCGGATTGCCTCAGGACCATTTCTTGCTCCTGGTCTTCCATTATTCCTTTTAACTCCTTCGTCACAGCAAAACCCTAAAAATAGAATATCCTTTTCGGAATTATTCGAATTGTCTGATTGTAAGACTTCAGGGGAAAGGTCTTTATATTGAATGACCTGATGCCATCTGTATGTGAGGACATCCTCAGGATGATCAATTCTGCCTATCCAGTTTACTTGTTTTGCATATAAGTACATTTCATTTCCTATATTTTGAGCGTTTGAAATAAATACAATGGGCTCAATTTAGGAAAAATTTAAATCTATAGGTAAAGTTGAAAAAATAAAGAAGTATTGGGTAAAAAGAACAAGTAAGAAAAGGGGAAATTGATTTTGATCCCTATTACAAGAATGTTTCCATTCCTTAAAAGGCATCCTGTTTGATACAAATTGCATTCCTACCAATAGAACTCATTTTAGGCTAATTATCCTCTCCATATATTATTCTCAAAGGGATTTTGGGAGAGTCTGAAATTAGTTGTTAAAATTAAATAGCTGAATTACCTTTGCAGTCTCATGGAAAAAAATGTTTTAAGATTAATTGTTGTTGGGCTAATAGGGTTAGCCTCATGTAGTCCCTTAACCAGGGTGCTGAAAAATCCTGATATCAATGAAAAATATCAGGCCGCTTTAAAATTCTACGAGAATGAAGATTATTACCGGGCCGGTTTGGTATTTGAAGATTTACTCCCCAATATGGCGGGTAAGGCAGAGGCCGAAAATGTGCAGTTTTATTATTCTTATTGCCAGTTTCACCAAAATCAGTTTGATTTAGCAGCTTACTATTTTAAGCAATTCTATGATACCTATAGGCGAAGTGACTTTGCGGAAGAAGCGCTTTATATGCATGCCTATTCCAATTATAAAGCTACTCCTGATTATAACCTGGATCAGTCCAATACTACTAAAGCCATTGAGACTATGCAGGATTTTATGAACAGATTCCCCGAAAGTAGTTATTCGGATAAAGCAGCAAGTATTATCAATGAACTCAGAGGTTTATTGGAGAAGAAGGCTTATAGTATTGCGAAGCAATACCATCGATTAAGGAGATATCAGGCTGCAGTAATTGCCTGTGATAATTTTCAAAAGGATTTTCCTGATTCTGAGCTTAAGGAAGAGATTTCTTTCCGTAAAATGGAAGCCCAGTATGAGTATGCCAAAGCAAGTATTTACACCATGAAAGTGGAGCGATATGAAGAAGCTATGGAATATTATTATTATCTGGTAGATCGCTATCCCAATTCTGAATATATTAAAATGGCCGAAAGCTATTTCAAGAATACCCAGAGAGAATTACGAGATTTGAACCCTTAAGGGAAATAATTGTTATTAATCAGAGGTTACTTTTAGATAAAATCTTTATCTTAGCAGATCAATTTAAAAATTTAAATAAGAAGAATGGCAAACGCATCATTAATTACCAGGGATGTACCGGCAATGACCCAGGAAACCGGTAATACCTATGAGTCAGTTGTAATTATTGGAAAAAGAGCAAGACAGATTTCCACAAAGCTAAAAGAAGAATTAAACAGCAAATTAGCAGAATTCGCTACTACTGTTGATAATCTTGAGGAGGTTTTTGAAAATCGGGAGCAAATTGAAATTTCTAAGTTTTATGAAAGAATGCCTAAAGCTACCACAATTGCCACTGAAGAGTTTATAGAACAAAAGGTTTACTTTAAAAGAGGAAATCACCAGCAAGAAGAGGATGAGCCTCAGTTGGATCTAGGCGAGTTTTAATTTTTTATGCTTAAAAATAAAAAGATACTTTTAGGAATTACCGGTAGTATCGCTGCATACAAAGCGGCACTTTTGGTAAGACTTTTAAAAAAGCAGGGAGCTGAAGTAAAAGTTGTAATGACTACTTCAGCTTCTTCTTTTATAACCCCTCTCACTTTAGCAACTTTATCTGAAAATCCGGTTTTAATCGACTTTGTGAAAGATGATTCAGGACAATGGAACAATCACGTTGACCTGGGAATTTGGGCGGATTTAATGATCATTGCTCCGGCAAGTGCCAATACTATAGCCAAAATGGCCAATGGCATTTGTGATAATTTGTTGATGGCCGTTTACCTGTCGGCCAGATGTCCAGTGTTTCTTGCTCCGGCAATGGATTTGGACATGTATGCTCACCCTGCCACACAGCAGAATATAGAAAAACTAATCAATTTTGGTCACCATATCATTGATGCAGAAAGTGGAGAATTGGCCAGCGGTTTGGTTGGGAAAGGTAGAATGGCTGAACCTGAAAATATTCTCCAAAAAATTGATCAGTTTTTTCAGAAAGACCTGCCTTTACAAGGAAAGCAAATTATGATTACGGCAGGTCCGACCTATGAATATATTGACCCGGTTCGCTATATCAGCAATGGTTCTACTGGTAAAATGGGATTTGCTCTGGCCGGTGTGCTAAATGATCTTGGAGCCGAAGTGACTATAATAAGTGGGCCAACTCATCAGGAATTACCTCATAATAATATCAGGTTGGTGAAAGTGGAGACTGCACAGGAAATGTACGAACAGGCCCTACTGTATTTTACAAGTTCAGATGTGGCTATTTTTAGTGCCGCTGTGGCGGATTATACGCCTGCGGAAAAATCTAAGGTGAAAATTAAAAAATCCACAGCCACACTGAATATTAAGCTTTCTAAAACAAAGGATATTGCAAAAGAATTGGGTAAAATAAAAAAGTCCAATCAACTATCTGTTGGGTTTGCTTTGGAAACGAATGATGAAATTGAAAACGCAAAATCCAAACTGAAATCAAAGAATTTTGACCTGGTTATTCTAAATTCTTTAAATGATAAGGGAGCTGGATTTGGATATGATACCAATCAGATTACGATGATCGATCAAAATGGGGAAATGAAAAAATTTGAATTAAAGCAAAAATCTGAAGTTGCAAGGGACATTTGTGAGGAGATTATTTCCAAATTAAAAGCATTGAATATTAGGGTGCTCTAAAATTTACCTCAAAAAAGATCATTAAATTAATAAGGTTTCATAAATTTCAGGTTCATCCGGCTTTATGAATAGATTTTTTTATTAAAAAGTAGTAATAGTGCTTATGCGTTATTTCATTTTTATTTTTTCATTATTTTTTATCCCGGCTATTTCCACTGCTCAGGAATTAAATTGTAATGTAATTCTCAATTACGAAAGAGTTCAAACTCAGCAAACAGATATGTTTCAGGGATTGGAACAGGCAATTTCCAATTTTATGAATACTACCAAATGGACTCAGGATACTTTTGATGAAAATGAAAAAATCAATTGTAACCTGATGTTGATTTTAGGAAAGAATTCATCTATTACCAATTTTACCGCCACGGTGCAGGTTCAGTCTTCACGGCCAGTTTATGGAACTGATTACGAATCTCCATTATTAAATCTATTTGACAACAGCTGGGCCTTTTCCTATCAGCCTTCCGAACCGCTGATTTACACGGAAAATACCTATGCCACGGAATTGACTGCTCTTCTGGCTTTTTATGCCTTTATTATTATAGGGTCTGATTACGATTCTTTTGCTCCAATGGGCGGGACTCCCTTCTTTCAAAGGGCCCAGAACCTGGCTTTAATTGCCGAACAAAATGGTGCACCAGGCTGGACTTCCAGTGGAGATATCAGAAACCGGTACTGGATAAGTGAAAATCTAAATAGTGCCCTATTTGAAGATTACAGACAAGCCATTTATGAATACCACAGGCTTGCCATGGATGTTTATGAAGAGGATGTAGATAAGGCCAGAAAGACCATACTGAACTGTCTCGAAAAAATTGCTAAAGTCCGAAAAGCGACTACTTCCTCTTTAATGGTTAATGCCTTTTTTGATGCAAAAGCCTCCGAATTAATCAATATTTTTTCCTCAGCCAAACAGGATGATAAGGATAAAGCGGTGGAATTACTCACCAGACTGGATCCTCAAAACTCCAGTGACTATAAGAAAATATTGAAGCAATAAGCAAATAATTCACGATAGCCATTAAATTTGAGAACTTAAATTGTGCCTTGACACCAGTTAAAGTTCGAATCTAAATCTACCAGGCTTATCATGTGGCTTAAAATTGCCCAATTTTTTAATGAAAAGTTTATTGCCTTCCTAAAATGGCGTATTCGCCATGTAAGTGACCAGCGGTTTATCCTGATTTTAAGTGTTTTTCTTGGGATTGAAATTGGGGTAATAGTTGTGGCTTTAAAGTCCTTTGTTTATTTCATAAAAGAATTTTTTGAGGGAGATTTATTCCAGGGTGTAGACAGGTTCATTATTGTGATACTGCCTATCATTGGTATTAGCCTGAGTGTTTTAGTAATTAAAATATTTGCTAAAGGCAAACTGGAAAAAGGAATCCCTTATGTGCTTTATTCTATCGGCAGGAATTCCTCTTTTATTAAAAAAATAAACCGGTTTATTCAGGCCATTACAGGAGGGTTGACAGTGGGCTTTGGAGGGTCAGTAGGGCTGGAGGGCCCGGTGGTGGTAACTGGTTCGGCCTGGGGTTCTTATTATGGAAGTTTTTTTCATTTAAATAGCCGACATACCACAATTCTTATTGGATGTGGCTCTGCGGCTGCTATTTCCGCAATTTTCAATGCTCCGGTAGCCGGGGTAATTTTTGTGCTGGAAGTCATTATTGCCAACCTGAATATAGTTTTTATTATTCCTTTATTGATTTCGGCTGTTGTTGGCACCATGGTTTCCCAATTGCTAATGGGGGAAGAAGTCCTGTTTCATTTTACTGAAATCGATCCTGTGAAGAACAGGGAATTGTTATTCTTTATCCTTTTGGGTGTGATTTGTGGGTTTCTTTCTATTTATTTCATGAAAATGATTTATCTGGTCGAAAATCAGATTGGGAAAATAAAGCAAAAAAAACAGAGGCTTTTAATTGGAGGGGGAATTCTTGGTGTTTTGATTTTATTTTTTCCCATTTTGTACGGTGAAGGATATTATGCTTTAGCCAAAATTATTCGGGGGGATGCTTATGGATTAACTGATGGTACATTTTTCGGTTTTTCTTATGGAAATGACTGGATTTTGTTAGGATTTCTTCTGGCTTCTATGTTGTTAAAAGTATTTGCCACAGGTCTAACCCGGGCTGCCGGAGGAATAGGAGGGGTATTTGCCCCATCCATGTTTATGGGAGGACTGGCCGGGTTTATTTTTGCCCGGGCACTTAATTTACTTTTCCCCGATCTTCTATTATCGGAAACCAATTTTACCCTGGTAGGTATGGCGGGAGTAAGTAGTGGAATTCTTCATTCTCCCTTAACCAAAATTTTCCTTATCGCTGAAATTACCAGAGGCTATGATTTGCTGGTTCCGCTTATGCTTCTTTCAGCAATTTCATTTGCCATCAAAATTTATTTTGAATCCCATTCTTTTTATACCAAACAATTAGCCCTAAAAGGAGATTATATAATTCATGATAAGGATAAAACAGTATTGCAGGATATCAGAATGAATGCAGTAATCGAACGGGATTTTGTGACCGTAAAGGAAGATGGCATGTTGGGCGATTTAGTAGAAGCTGTGGCCAGATCTACCAGAAATATATTTCCTGTAGTGGGGGAAGAGCGGGAATTAAAGGGGATTATTCTATTAAATGATGTCCGGAAATTAATTTTTAAATCGGAACTCTATCAGGAAAAACAAATCAAACTGCTCATGTCTAAACCTCCTGCGATTATCGATATTTCCGACTCCATGGAGGTTGTAATGGACAAATTTGATAAAACTAATGCCTGGAATTTGCCGGTAGCCAAAAATGGGAGATACGAAGGCTTTTTATCCAAGTCAAAGATTTTTTCAATTTACAGAAGTCAGTTGCGAAAGCAGACCAGGGAATTAGGTTAAATTTTCCCACTTTCTGACTTCAGCCCCATTTTTAATTTTTAAATAAAACCAGTTGGGGATTGGTGTAACCACTTATAAAATTTAATTTGATAAAAGGCTTTAATTTGCTTAATTATGTGTAATTTTTTTGGATAAAGAAGATAGATAAATTTTTAACCTGAACATTATGAAAAATAAACTGTTTCAAACTCTTCCCATCCTGCTTTTTTTAGCTACAACAATTTCTAACGCACAAACCAAATTAATTGAGAAAGTAACTAAAAAAGGAGATGAGGTAGTCATTCCCTACGAAAAATATGAACTTGAAAATGGACTGACCCTAGTCATTCATGAAGACCATTCCGATCCATTGGTACATGTGGATGTAACCTACCATGTAGGATCCGCAAGAGAAGAACTAAACAAATCCGGATTTGCCCACTTTTTTGAGCACATGATGTTTCAGGGTTCTGATAATGTGGCCGATGAGGAACACTTTAAAATTATATCAGAATCAGGTGGAACCCTTAACGGGACCACCAATCGGGACAGAACGAATTATTTTGAAACTGCACCAAGTAACCAGCTGGAAACTATGCTTTGGCTGGAATCGGACCGAATGGGCTTTTTCCTTGATGCAGTTACACAAAAAAAGTTTGAGGTGCAAAGAGCCACGGTAAAAAACGAAAAACAACAAAATTATGACAATCGACCTTATGGAAGATATTCGGAAATTTCTGCAAGCGCATTGTATCCATTTGGCCATCCGTATTCGTGGTTAACAATTGGAATTTTAGAAGATCTTGACCGGGTGGATGTTAATGACCTTAAAAAGTTTTTCATGAGGTGGTATGGTCCTAATAATGCCACTTTAACCATTGGAGGAGATGTGAATCCCAAGGAGGTAGTGAAACTCGTTGAAAAATATTTTGGAGAGATTCCAAGAGGCCCTGAGGTAGAGAATATGAAACTGGAGCCTGCTGTATTGGAAGAAGACAGATACGTTTCATATGTAGATAATAATATTCGTTTCCCGGCCCTTATTATCACCTATCCAACAGTACCCAGGTTTCATCCTGATGAAGCTCCTTTGGATTGTCTATCAGGAATTTTAGGAGCTGGTCAGGGTTCTTATTTCTATAAAAAGTTTGTGAAAACACAGCAGGCTATTCAGGCAAGTTCATTTTCCCCAGCTTCTGAACTGGCAGGAGAATTCTCCATGTTTGTATTGCCTTATCCGGGAAAGTCATTAAGTGAGTTTGAAACAGAAATCAGAGCCATATTGGATGAATTTGAAAAAGAAGGAGTAAAGGATGAAGATCTGGAAAAATTTAAAGCAGGATATGAATCCAGTACGATTAACGGATTAGCCACAGTTAGCGGAAAGGTTTCTCAATTGGCATCTTTTGAAACGTTTAGGGGAAATCCTAATTACATTAAAGAAGACCTTGAAAGATATCAAAATGTGACAAAGGAAGATGTCATGCGGGTATTTAATAAGTATATCAAAGGAAAGCATGCTGTTTATTGTAGTGTGATTGCCAACGAAGAACAGGAGCCTGCAAAACCAGATAATTTCACTCCACAAAAGGAAGGAGAAAATCCTTTCCCAACTACAGATTATTCGGGATTAACTTATAATAAAACAAAAAGTGCATTTGACAGAAGTGTCAGGCCTGTACCTGGAAAGTCACCATTGGTAAGCGTTCCCGAGTTTTGGGAAGAAACCACTGCCAATGGCATAAAAGTGATTGGAACCAAAAGTGATGAAATTCCCACAGTAGCCATACAGCTGACCATAAATGGCGGGCATAAGCTGGATGCCCACGATCCCTCCAAATCCGGATTGGCCGCTTTAACTGCTTCATTATTGGGAGAGTCAACTTCTAAAAGGAGTGCTGAGGAAATGTCTGTTACACTTGAAAAACTTGGTAGCAGTATTAATTTTTATGCTGGCAATAGCAACACTACAGTTTCAGTAAGAACTTTGAAAAAGAATTTGAAGGAAACAGTGGCATTAATGGAAGAAGCGCTAATGTCTCCCGGCTTTGTGGAAGAGGATTTTGATAAGGTGAAAAAGCAGCAATTGGAAGGTATAAAAGCATCCCAGAAACAGCCCTCTTCGATTGCCAATAATGTATACAGAAGACTCATTTATGGAGATGAACATATTTATTCGGTACCGGCAAGTGGTATTGAAGAATCGGTAGAGAATATTACGTTGGATGATGTAAAAGCATTTTATGCTAAATATTATGCACCAAATATTTCAGAGTTGGTCATTGTGGGGGATGTGACAAAGGATGAAATCATGCCTGCAATGTCATTTTTAAAAGATTGGGAGAAAAAGGAAGTGGAAATCCCTGAAACAACTGAAGCATCTTCTGTTGATAAAACTAAAATATTTTTAGTGGATAAAGTCAAAGCACCTCAATCCGAAATTAGGATTGGATATATGACAGATATGCCTTATGATGCTACAGGGGAATATTTTAAAACCTATTTGATGAACTACCCACTAGGTGGAGCTTTTAATAGCCGGATTAACCTGAATTTGAGGGAAGACAAAGGCTGGACATATGGTGCACGATCTTATTTCCAGGCTGAGGATGAGCCCGGTCCATTTACAGCTTTGGCAGGTATAAAAGCTGTAGCCACAGACAGTGCTGTTTATGAGTTTATGAAGGAAATTACCGATTACGGGAAAAATGGCATTACTGAAGATGAACTAAATTTCATGAAAAAGTCCATTGGACAAAGGGATGCCAGAAGTTATGAAGCACCCTACCAAAAAGCTAGTTTTTTAAGGAGAATTGTGCACTACGATCTGGATAAGGATTATGTGAAGGAGCAAAACAAAATTATTGATAATATCACCAAAGAAGAGATTGATGAATTGGCTAAAAAACATCTGCCTTTTGAAAAAATGAATATTTTGGTAGTGGGGGATAAAGCCTCCTTAAAAGAAAAACTTGCAGAATTAAATTACGATATTATCGAATTGAATGAGAAAGGTGAAGTAGTAAAGGATGACACTGTAATTGAAAAAGAAAATAAGTAATTAGAAACATTCTTATCTGAATTTTTAATTAATAATAAAACAGAGGGTTAATTGTCAATGGCAGTTAACCCTCAACTTTTCTTTAATATTTAGGAGAATATAATAGAAGAATAGGGATCAAAATAAGGGTTCCGAAGGTTATTCTAAAATGTTCGAGTACTTCAAAGGCAAAGTAAGGAATGAAATCACCTGTTATTGGTACAATGGACAATACGGATAAAATAAATAGTACGAGACCTGTTTGGTATCGTTTTTTACCACCGAAACATTGAACTTTCTTTGAAAGATAATAAAAGTAATCCTCTAAGCTTTCCAGGTTAGTGCTTAAAACCGTGATTTGCTTATATTTTGCCAATTCCTCAGGTTTGATGATATCAAACAAAACATCCAGTAAAGTTTTCATCATCGCCAAGTTTGCCAACCCGAAAAAATACTTAAAATAGAGCATGTAAAAAATTGAACAGCAAATGGAAGAAGTGGCTTTGCATATGATAACACTCTGAAATAGGCCTTCTTTATGTCCTAAACAATAACTTTGTGTTATTAATTTAAGATGGCTGCAAGGATAACATATGCTATAATGAAATTTATTAATCGTAAGGATTAAAGGACTTTTCTATTTTAAGTTTAAAAATTTAGCTTTGCACCCAAAAAAAATATGATTTCAAAAAAGGCATTGTTTTCTACTTTTGTGTTTTTATCAATTTCAATTGTTATCCTTTTCCTAATTAGTATACCAAACAGAGAAACCGGAATGGATGAATCCTTATTTGCTGAGCAGGTTTTCATGTTTGGTAAGGATGGTGTTTGGTTAAAAACATACCTTTTCAATGGAATGGGTCTTGATTTTGAAACCAGACAATACCATTATCACAAATTTTTCATCCTGCTGGGAGTTTTGTTTGTACAAATATTTGGTTATTCAATCTATACTTTTAAAGCTATTCCTCTATTATTTTTAATCGGCTTTACCTTCCTTGCAAAAGCCTATTTAAAGAAATTTGGGAAAGAAACGACAACAAACCTTAACATTATTTGGCTGATATGGATGGTAATCCTGCTATTCCAGCACGAGGTTTTCATGTTTTCCTTTTATTATCGGCCAGAAATTATTCTTATGACTATTGGTTTTTCTAGTTTTTATTTTTTAGAAAAATGGGTTTCAAGTCAGGATTTAAAATATTTAATTTTTTCAGCAATTTTTGCCGGCCTGAGTGCATTTACCCACCTCAACGGACTTATTTTTATTTTTGCAGGTTTTATTCTTTTATTAAACAAAAAAAAATACAAGGAAATTTTATATTTTATGCCTATTTCCGGCTTAACTGCTGCTTTTTATTTATTTGATATTTGGCACCCGGCTGATTTCTTAGCGTTTTTGGACCAGTTTAGAAATGATTATGTATTAGAAAAAGAAGACTTTAGTATTTTTACACCCTTTATTAAAATTTTTAGGGAGCACAAACGGTTTTTTCATGATTATGAAGAAGCTTTTTATTCATCCTTACTAATTCTTTGCCTTATTTTTAATTTCAAATATTTAAAGGAAAATCATTCAAATCTGTTGGTTTATTATTTAGCGCTGGTTATTGGTCTTGCTGGACTATCTCACGGAACTACCTCAAAATATGCGCTGCTTCATTTACCATTTGCCTCCTTTATTATTGCAGTATCCTTATATAGAATTTTAGCATTAGAAAAATGGCAGCAAGTTGTATTAATTATTGCTTTTTGGGGAGCCATTTTTAGCCATTTGTATAACGATCTGGGTCATACTTTTAATAAAAGAGATATAACTGCAATTAATGAGCACATTTCCTCATATTTACCAAAAGAAGAACAAAGGGTTTTGGCTGATGATATTTTTGTCTTTAACCAAATAAAAAACCATCATATTAATGGATTGCATGGATTTATGTGGTATTACAAGTTTAAAGTGAGGAAGGAACCTACTCCCGAAGACTTCTTTAATTTTGCTGAAAAGCATAATAATCAATATATTGTTCTGTACCCTGAAAGTTTCAATGATGAACTTATGGGAATGATGCAGAAAAAAGATATAGTAGAAAATAAAAACTACTTCGGATATGGGTTGTTAGAAAAAAATGAAGAGTTTGTAATATTAAAAAAACTATAAATTTATTTTGAGTACAGTCGAATAAATAAAATCCGTTATTATACCCCTTTATTTTTGCCAAGTAAGACGCGTATTGAGGTGAATAACAGCCTTAGGTAAAGAAAAAGCAAAGAACTTTACGATAAAAGGACAAAGAGAAAATGAAAGGGGGAGCAAAATAATTAGGCTTCCCTTTAACCTTACCTAAAGGGAAGCCTAATTATTTTCTTGCTCTAAAAGTTGGGACCCTGCATAAAGGTAAACTTCAAAATCTCCACTATTTTTTGCATGTTTTTAAAAAAAAATAAAGATAAATTTGTTAGAATAAACTTCCCTGCACAGAATAGTTATGAGGTTTGATTAAATCAGGTCCTTCATTTGTTGCAGAATTTACCTGCTTGGAAACAGAATAAAAACCTAAATATTTTTCTGCCGGTGGCTGTAATAGTTCAATTCTTTCATCGTCCGAAAGATCATTTTCCAACCAGTGTTGTTCATTTATTCTGGAAAGGATAGCCGGCATTCTGTCATGGATATGCGCGATTTTATGAGGAGCAGGAAGTGTTATTACAGAAAATGAATGAGTGATTTGTCCCTGAGGGTTGGTCCATTTTTCCCAAAGCCCTGCCATGGCAAAAAGGGCTCCGTCATCTAATGTAATTCTATAAGGAATTTTTTCTTTGCCAATTTTTTTCCATTCATAATAACCATCGGCAAGCACCAGGCATCGTTGCTTAGTAAAGGCAAATTTAAAAGCAGGTTTTTCTGTCACACTTTCGACTCGTGCATTTATGGTATTAAAACCAATGGCCTCATCTTTTGCCCATCCGGGAATCAATCCCCATTTATATTGTTGAATGATTTGGGGTTCGTGGTTTGTAATTATGGGAAGTAAATTTGAAGGGGCCGCATTCCATTTTTTCTCAAATGATTCTGCGGAAATTCTGGCTTCAAATCTTTTTTCTATTTCTTCTGCCTTTTTGGTTATCGTGTATCTACCGCACATTTTTCTAATTTTTGTTTTGCAACTAATGAATGAATAGTAATTTTAAATTTTATGAATCAAACCGGGAAAATGATCAAAATGATACCGGATGTTTATTTCTTTTAAAATTAAAGATCAGTTAATTTAAAAAGAAAAAATAAGATTCATTTAATTTTTGTCCTCAAATATTGCAATAGGTCGGGAGATTTTGAAAGGATAGAGAAAGTATTTTTTAACAATCAGCTACTCGGAATAGGTGGGTTGTTTCAGGGAATTTAAAAAGGACCCGACTATGTGATTTTCATAAAAAATTAAACTGATGGATTTTTTTTATAAAACGATACTGTTATTTTTTTTCATTTTCTTAATTGGATGCCAGAAAGAATCAGAACTTCAAGAGGGGAAAAAAGAAATACCAGTGATGAAAACCAGAAAAGTAATGGATGATTTTAAGTATGATTTCAAGGATCCGGATAAGAAGTATAAAATAGATAAAAAATTAAAAGAAATATCAGGGATTCATTATCTGGGAAATCATGAGTTTGCCTGTGTGCAGGATGAAAAGGGTGATATCTTTATTTATGATGTAAAGAAGGAAGAGATTGTAGAAAAAATTAAGTTTGCAGGTGATGGAGATTATGAAGATATAGAGATTATAGGGGAAGATGCTTTTATCATTAGAAGCGATGGAAGATTATTTGTTGTGAAAAACTTTAGGTCGGAAAACAGGGAAGTTAAATACGAGCAAACTCAACTGAATGACAGAAATGATGTAGAAGGATTGTGTTATGACAAGGATAGAAATGTACTTTTACTAGCCTGCAAAGGACAAGCCGGTATCAATGAAATTTTTTATTATACCAAAAGTATTTTTGAATTTGATTTGGATAGATTTGAACTGAATCCGGAACCTAAGTTTGTAATAGACAAGAGGGAACTATCAAAAAGGGCTGGAAAAAAGATTGATTTTGCACCTTCAGGGGTCGCTATTCATCCCATTTCTAAGGAAATTTATGTTTTGGGAACAGTAGGGAAATTATTGCTAAGATTATCTCCAAAAGGAAAGTTTTTGAAAGCTAAGAAATTGGATAATGATATTTTTAAACAACCAGAGGGGATTTGTTTTGAGGAGGATGGTACATTGTACATTTCCAATGAAGGCAGAGACGGAAAAGGGAATATATTAAAGTTTAATTATCAGGAAAATAAAAAGTGATGTAATTTGCGAAAATGAATTTTTTTTGATTGAAATTGTGTTTAGGAAGATTTAAATCTAATAGGGCTAAAGGGGACCTGAAGATGCGTTTTTTCCCCATTTCGGATATTACAATTATTTAAGCGGATGAATAGAAGAGCACTTTTTGAGACTTTTTCATTTAAATATTCTGGTTCACATTATTCTTTTTTGTCCCATTTTCCCTACAGGATGAAACCTTTTGTCCTTTTTGTATTTTTACTATTTTATTCTTGTTCACCAAAAGGCCCTTATTACAATAATCAGGCGAAAAACTGGAAATCTTCAGCCCCCAAAGAAAACGATATATATCATACCGTTTTTCTTATTGGTGATGCCGGGTATGCCAGAGAAAATCCTCTTGAGCCTACATTTCAATTACTGAAATCCCAAATGGATGATGTGGAAGAAAAGGGATCAATCCTTTTTCTGGGAGATAATATTTATCCAAAAGGATTACCGGAAGAGACACATCCTGACAGGTCAGAAGCGGAGCAAAGAATTAAAACGCAATTAGAATTAGTCAAAAATTTTAAAGGAAAAAAGTTTTTTGTGCCCGGTAACCACGATTGGGCAAAGGGAGGGAAAACAGGCTGGCAAAGAGTGAAATACCAGGAAGAGTTTGTAGAGAATTATCTGGAGGATAGTGATGGGGAAACCTTCCTGCCAAATGATGGCTGTCCCGGACCGGAATTAATCGAAATCAGTGAGGATATTATTTTAATTCTAATTGATACCCAATGGTGGCTTCATTATAATGAAAAACCGGGCGAAGACTCTGGTTGTGAGGCTTCAGACAAGGATCAGTTTTTAGTTCAGCTGAATGACCTTGTGAAGCAACATGAGGATAAAAAAATCATTGTAGCTGGTCATCATCCTTTTTACAGTAATGGATTGCACGGAGGACATGCACCACTTAAAAATCACCTTTTCCCCTTAACAGAATATAAGAAGAACCTATATTTCCCGCTTCCTTTTATTGGAACAGCAGCTGTTTTATACAGAACCAAATTTGGAGATATTCAGGATATCCCCCATCCAAATTACCAGTCTCTGAAAGATAATCTTGAAAGTATTTTTAATGCCCATCCAAATTTAATTTACGTGGCTGGTCATGATCATAGTCTGCAATATCTTCCTCAGGGAAATACACATTATATTGTAAGCGGGGCAGGAAGTAAAGAAACCTTTGTGAAGCACAAACCCAAAGCTCAGTTTGCTTATGCCAAAAAAGGTTTTTCCCGAATTGATTTCCATGAAAGTGGTGATGTTTGGTTGTCTTTTTATAATCCTAATGAAGATGGTTCTGCTGGAGATCTGATTTTCAGAACCAAGCTAATGGTTCAGCCCAAACCACTTCAAAAACCAAATGAGGAGTATTCAAATATCGATTTTTCGGGTAAAAAGTTAGAAAAAGCAGCCACAAAAATGTTAACTGCTGGGAAAGTAAAGAAATTCTTTTTTGGAGAAAACTATCGAACCGAATGGGCTCAGGAAATTAATAATGTGCCTGTTTTTGATATTGGAAAAGAACATGGAGGATTGGAAATCTTAAAAAGAGGAGGGGGAATGCAGACCATTTCCCTGAGAATGGAAGCAGAAAATGAAAAACAATATGTTTTAAGGTCCATTCAAAAATACCCGGAGGCTGCCGTTCCCATTGAACTAAGAGGAACCCTGGCTGCAGATGTAGTAGAGGACCAAATTTCCGGCTCCCATCCCTATGGCGCCCTGGTCATTCCTGCTTTGGCCAACCCTTTGGGTGTTTATCATACCAATCCCCAACTGGTCTATTTACCGGATGATCCCAGGTTCAGGATTTACAGAGAAGATTATAAGGATGGTTTGTATTTGTATGAAGAAAGACCGGATGATGACTGGCGGGATGCTGACTTTTTCGGGAATTCCAAAAAGATTGAAAGTACAGCCAAAACCATAAAAAAGACTAGGGAGGATAATGACGATATTATAGATCAAAAACATGTGCTAAAATCCCGGATTTTTGACCTGTGGATTGGAGACTGGGACAGGCATGAGGACCAATGGAGATGGGCTACATTTGAAGATAAAGAGAAAGGTATTAAAATGTACCAACCCATTCCCAGAGACAGGGATCAGGCTTTTTTTAATGCTGATGGGCTGGTCATGGCTGTTGGAACAAGAAAATGGGGAATGAGGAAGTTTCAGGGGTTTAAACATGAAATTAGGGACCCTGCAGGCATGGGCTTCAATGCCAGGTATTTCGACAGGTCTTTCCTGACAGAACCTGATTTGCAGGACTGGATGGAGGAAGTGGAGAAAATTCAGGAAATTATGACTGACTCCATTATTGAAGCTGCAATTAAAGGATTTCCTCCGGAAATTTACCAACACAGTGGGGAGGAGATCATTTCCAAATTGAAATCCAGAAGAGATGGGTTGAAGGAATCTTCCAAATTACTGTATCTTTCTCTGGCAAAGGAAGTGAATGTATTAGGCAGTGATAAGCACGAATTGTTTAAAGTAGAACGACTTGATGATGAAAAGACCAGGGTAAGGGTTTGGAAAATTAAGAAAGATGGAGAGCGCAAACACAAAATGTATGACAGGGTATTTCTTAAAAATGAAACGAAAGAAATCCGGTTGTATGGTTTTGATGGAGAAGACAGGTTTGAGCTGGAAGGAGAGGTGAACAAAGGCATAATAGTAAGAATAATTGGGGGAAAGGATTTTGACCGGATTACCAATAAATCGAACGTGAAAGGTATTTGGGATCATACCTATATTTATGACAAAAAAGATAAAAATGAAATTGAGTTTGGGAAGGATAGCCGAAATGAATTAAGCAATAAAAGCGAAGTTAATGAATATAACAGAGAGGAGTTTCAATATAATTTTTTTGGTCCTTTAGCCTACTTTAATTTCAACCCGGATGATGGGCTTTTTATTGGTGCCGGATTTTTAAGCAAATCCTACGGTTTTAGAAAAGATCCATTTAAACAAAAGCACCAAGTTCGGGGTAATTGGGCTCCAAAAACCAATTCATTTAATCTGCAGTATGATGGAGAATTCATTGAGTTGCTGGGGTCTTTGGATTTGGTATTATTGGCTGATTTTAAATCACCAAGTTTTGTGGATTTTTTCTATGGACTGGGCAATGAAACAAAAAATGAAATTGAGGAAAAAGGGAAACGATATTATGCAGTGAGATATAACCAAATCGAGTTTTTCCCTTCTTTAAGAAAAAGATGGCTGGAAGATAAAATTGAACTTTCAATTGGAGGCTACTACAGGAGTATCGAATTAAGGGATGAAAGGGATGAATTTCCAAATCGTTACCTCTACAATGAATACATAGAAACAGTTGGGGAAGAAGCTGCAAATAATATTCTGGGAAAGCAAAAATCCTATCTTGGTGCTTACACGAATTTGGAAATGGACTTTAGGGATAATGAACATCTACCCTTTAGAGGATTTTATTTTAACCTGGTTGGAGGAAGTATTCGGGAAACTGAAAATGAGGAAGGCACACCTAACGAAATTAATTATGAACATTTAAGGGCGAATCTTGCACTGTACTTAGGAGTTGGTCACCGATTTAGGACTGTTTATGCCACCAGAGTAGGAACGGCCTGGAATTTTGGTTCTTATCAGGATATTTACCAATCCAATAAACTAGGTGGATTAAGAAACCTTAGGGGGCACAGAAGAATGAGGTTTTCGGGTGATAAAAGTTTCTATTGGAATAATGACATCAGGTTTAAGTTATTCAATCTCAGAAGTTTGATTATCAACGCTCAGGTGGGAATAAATGGATTTTACGATCTAGGAAGAGTATGGGTAGATAATGATCCTTCTACCGAAAATGGAAGTTCCATAAAATGGCATAATGGCAAAGGTGTAGGGCTTTGGATGGCTCCCTTCGATAAAACAGTAATTGCCTTCGACTTTTCATTTTCAGAAGAAGAAAGCTGGTTACCCTTCCTAAGGTTTGGGTTTTTATTTTAATTTAAGTAATGATTCAAAATTAATCGTGTTTTTTTTGCTATAAAAGACTGATAGAGAGATTATTGTTTCTCGGTAATAATAGTTCCCGGTGCTCCACACCCGGTGTGGAGCACGGGTGCTTATAATGCCAAAAAAGCCAACAGCTTTTTAATATGAAGAACTGTTGGCTTTTATATTTTCTTAGCCTGTATATTTAGTTAGCAGTGAACTTTTCTACTTTATTTTGCACCGGGTTGATAGTTTGCAAATAGGTGAAAATTGCTCCGAGATCTTTTTCTGGCAAACTGGCATAGTAAGTCCAGGGCATGAATGTATTGTATTCATTTTCAGGGACTTCATAGGCAACGAATCCAGAATCTGCATAACTTTTAAATTTTTGAATAAACTGTGCTTTAGTCCACTTTCCTATGCCTGTTTCCAGATCAGGAGTTATATTAGAAGACCTGACAACTCCACCGGTTTCCAAGGGAAATTCCATTCCCCCGGCATAGGCCATTTCCTCAATGTATTGCCCTTGTTCTTGTTTGGTATGGCAATCGTAACAAGCTGCTGCAGTTAAAAGGTATTTTCCATATTCCACCTCATTTCCCGGATCGAGCTTTAGTTGGTGTTGGCCTTCAGTAGGCATGGTATTCACGATGATATTTAGCGGGAAATCCAGCTCTCTTTCAGGAACTTCATTTTCTTGTGGTTCTAGTGTTCTCAAATAGGCAATTACTGAATAAATATCTTCTTTTTCCAACTGACCATAGGTGAGATAAGGCATTATGGGAAAAAGTGGTGAGCCATCTTTGCTTACTCCATTTGTAATTGCCCTGTAAATTTCCCCATCAGACCAGTCTTGTAATTTGGTAATATTTGGAGCATATAATTCTCCGGGAAATCCCATGGAATGTGACCATTTTTCACCACCACCACCTCTGGTGTTCACAAAAGTTGGTCCGGTGAATTTACTCCAATCCCGCTGGGCATGGCAGTCCATGCAGCCCATTAATTTATTTGCCAGATAATCTCCCCGTTCAATTCTTTCCGGGGTAAGTTCTACTTTAAGCTCTGGGGGATCAATGGAGGGAAGAAATATTAAGAGGTAGCCAATAAAAGCTAAAATCAGTAACAGCAACCCTGCAACTACCGATAAAGTAATTTTGATTAGTTTTTTCATAAAAAATTGATTAGCAGTTAGTTTTTCGTAATGTAGCAAATTTGGCTAATAGAAAGCAAGGAGTCACCCCCAAAAAAGGGGATAATTTGTAGGTTGATGCTTTGTTTTTACTGAAAAATGAGGCTTCCCTGGGGGAGAATGTTCTTTGAAAAACAAAATAGAATGGGATTTGGAATAAGCTTTATAGCCTATGAAACTAAATAATTTGTAGAAAAGAGCTTTCCCAAATAAAAATTATTTGGGCGAAGCGGCAAACTTCGCCCAGCTTTGTTCACGGAAAATGAAACTATTATAATTTAAAAAGCTTCAAACAATTTTCATCAGTTACCTGGCTTACTTCCTCAACACTAATATTTTTTAAAGTGGCAATCCTTTCTGCGATTATTGGAATGTAAGATGGTTCATTTCTTTTACCTCTGTGTGGCACTGGAGACAGGTATGGACTATCCGTTTCCAGCAAAAGGTGTTTCAAATCAATTTCGGGAAGTACTTTGTCCATTCCCCCATTTTTAAAAGTAGCTACACCGCCAATACCAAGATAAAATCCCATTTCAGTAATCCTGTTGGCATCTTCCACTGTCCCCGTGAAACAGTGTACCACACCTGTTAACTGATCATCCTTAAGCTTTTCCAATAACTCGATGGTTTCCTGCATGGAATCCCTGGTATGCACTACAATGGGCAGCTGATGCTTTTTAGCCAAATCTACCTGAATCGTGAACGCCTCCTTTTGTTGCTCGAAAAATTGCTTGTCCCAATACAGGTCAAGTCCCATTTCGCCTACAGCCGTAAACTTTCTTTTGTCAAGCCATTCTTCTACCAGATACAATTCCTTTTCAAAATGTTTATCCACAGAGCAGGGGTGAAGGCCCATCATGGAATGGCATTGCTGCGGGTACTTCAACTCCAGTTCCATCATTTTATCAATAGACTTATGATCAATATTGGGCATGAAGATTTTATGTACATTCTGATCAAAAGTTCTGGCTAAAACATCGTCAATATCTGCTTTGAATTTGTCTGAATATATATGAGCATGACTATCTATCATGGTTAATTTTTTTTCTGATTATGGATTAATTTTAAATTTTGGCAAAAGTAATACAAGAAGGGGACTATACGAATTGAAAAGGTGTTTGATAAACTTTTGCAGGTAAATACTCGTTTAAAGACTGGTAATTTACTTTTTAGATTTATTCAATTTTTTAAATAAATTTGGGTTTGAGAATCCAAAATGAATTTTTTTATAATCATTTATCCGTCAGCCAGACACAACAACTAAACTTATGAAAAGAATCTCAATATTATTAGCGGTTCTATTTACCGCCACAGCCTTTGTGCTTAAACAGGATAATGGAGGGAAATTTCGTAGCTTAAAAAATAATGATTTTGCAAGAGGGGAAAGATTTAAATATGTAGCGCATTATCTTGGAATTAATGGTGGGGAAGCGGTAGTAGAGCTGGATAAAAACTTATATGATGTTAATGGAAGAAAATGCTACAGGGTAAATGTGGATGGAAAAACAACCGGAGTAGCTTCATGGCTTTACAATGTAAATGACCGATGGGGCTCTTATATTGATACCGGTGCAGTTACTTCACATAAATTTTACCGAAATATTGAAGAAGGCAAAAACTATAAACTGGATGAAACCATCATCTTCGATCATAAAAACAAGATTGGGAAATTAGTGCAAACCATGCCTGATAAGGAAGAAAAAAAACAATTTGAATTTCCCGATTATCCTCAGGATATGGTAAGTGGGTATTATTACCTGAGAACTATCGATTTTGATAAGAAATACGAAGGTGATACCATTCAGATGTATGGGGTTTATGAGGATTCTGTTTACGATATGAAAGTTCGCTATCTGGGTAAGGAAGTTTTGAAAACCAACTTTGGAAAAATCAATTCTTTTGCACTTTCCCCAATTATGCCAGAAAATGAATTGTTTGATGGTGGGGATGCGATTAAATTCTGGGTATCGGATGATAAAAACCGTGTGCCTTTATTAATTAAAGCCAAGATGTTTATTGCCAATGTGAAAATTGAATTGGTAGAACACGCTGGACTTAAGCACGATTTTAATTTTGCGGAGGACTAAAGTTTTATTCTTCAATAATAAAAACAAAAAAGCCACATGAAATAGTGGCTTTTTTGTTTTCGGATGAAAAGAAAATTATTCAAACTTCTCTCTGAGTCCGGCTTCAAGATAATTGGAGTGTTTCTTTAAAATGGAGTGTACTGTTATTTCAAATACGAACTCTTTTTCTGTTTCCTCTTTAAAAGAAATTACAGGTGGTTTTTTAAACGAACTCCAAGGAGAGTTTAAAATAAAAACTTTAATATTCCTGCTTGTTTCTTCCTTTGAGTATTTCTTCCTGGCTTTTAAGTGTATTTTTGAATGTTCTGAACTTTCAGCTTTGGAAACTTCTGTCACAATGCTGTTGGCAATCCTTGAATAGGGAATACTTGCAATATCACCACCTAGGGTTTCTACCTTTAAAAAAGTGTGGCCAAATCGGATTATTTTTCCTGATACCTCACTAGTTTGGATAATCTGGTTAAGTTTTAAATCATTTTGAAGACGGAAAATGACCCCGGCAATAAAATCCTTAATTAAATAAAGGGAAATAAAAATGGCAAGGATTAAAATCAGGGTAAAATTGAGATAAGGATAAAAAGGTTTTTGGCCCATGGTGAATTGACAAGCCCAAAAAAGGTAGCCAACCAATAATACAAACTGTACGATAAAAACAAACTGTTTTGCTTTTTTCCATTTTCGGCTGAGATAGGTAAACTTTCTCAGTAAAATTTCCAGTAATTTTCCGATGAGGAAAAGTCCAATTCCCACTAATATCAAAACAATTAGATTCATGCCTTAAATAATTCCTTTTTGTTTTAAAATTTTGATGATTAAGAACTCCACATAGGGATTAATAATGAGAATTTCAGATTTATTCTCCTCCACCAGGCCTGTCCTTTTAATGTTTTCAATTAAATCTTTAATTTCTTCCTGTGGTATGCCCAAAATTCTCCTTAATTTCGGATAGGTGAGTCTTTTGTGCAGGATAAAGTTTTCCAGTATGATAAGCCATTCAGGTTTCATTTTATCCAGTACATCTATTTCTGGGCTTTCAGGAGGTACAATTTCTATGGTATTGAGATAAACCTTTTCTATGGCAGAAATCCAGGTATTGAGGGCAACTCCCGGATTTCCCTGAGAATAATTGAAAAACTTATTGAATAAATTCGCCATTTTTATTTCAGAAATATCCTCTTCTGATTTTTCATTCAGGCTAAATTTAATCCCACTGGATTGATGACGGGAAATGACCAGGTTTTTCAGGCTTTCCGCATCAAATGGCGTAAAACGCATAACTTCCGTAAAACTCTCCTGAAAGGTGCAAAGTTGATTTAATAGCTCAAAAGTGAAAGGATTCATATTCACCAAAAAGAAAAACTTGTGGCCATAATCATAAATCAATTGCTTTACCAAAAGGACTACTTCCAATCCTTCCTGTTGTCTTTCCCACCACATTTCCATATCGTGGATAATGAATGCCGAGCCTGCAGGAACCCGGTTGAGGATTAGCTCCAAAGGTCCGTCAATCTGGGTGACTTCCTGAATGGTATTCACAAAATCCTTTGAATGTACTGATCCTGATTTTGGAGGAAAAATGTGAAATGTTTTTTCTTTTTTAAACAACTTTGTGCTGATATGTCGACAAAAGGCCGTCTTACCAGAATTGCGCTCTCCCAATAATAATACTCCTCCGGGAACACCTCTTTGCAGGCGATTGAAGGATTTTTTCAACAACTCTTCTTCCTTTTTTCGGGAGATCCAAAAATCGTCACTGATACTGGACCTGCCACTGAATAGATTTTTGTAATAATGAGGAAGGTTAGCCAACACTTCTGCATCCGGACTGACCACCTCTACTAAATCCAGAATTTTGCCATTAAGTGGTCGAAGTTGTTCATCTTCAATTAGTTTTTTGGCCAGCAAAATTCCCCCGCTTCTGGAATATAATAATTTTGCAGAAAAATTTCTGATAGTTTCCTTAATCTCCTCCCTGAAAGCTCCAAATTTCGAAAGCACTCTTTTGCTTTGATAGTCTCTTAAGAACTGCACAAATTCCCCTGCACTTTCTACAATCGTATAAGATGTTAAAGGCTGAAAAGCACTTTCAATATTTTCCTGTATTTTTTGATGTAGTACACTTTTGATTTCCTTCAATTCATTTTCTTCTGATTGAATTTTTTGGAGTGTTCTTTCTTTAATATCGCCATTGGTTTTTCCGACATCATCATTTTCAGCATCAATGTTTTCCATATTAAACCTCATCAGACTTAAATGGTCTTTAATGCCCAGCATTTTATTTTTAATGCTTTCATTTACATCTTCAAAATAATCCTGAGTTGGCCCAAAAAACCTGGATTCCATAAAATGATTGGTGATTCTGGCCGCTGGAATATTGGCCACTTCATCCATTTGGTTCTCGGATTTTTGTCCTGTAAGGGAAGTGTGCTCAGAAATTGAAGGAGACGCGATGGTAATAGATTCCGGAAGTGACTGGATTAATTTTCCA
This sequence comes from Flexithrix dorotheae DSM 6795, assembly GCF_000379765.1. GTDB lineage: Bacteria > Bacteroidota > Bacteroidia > Cytophagales > Flammeovirgaceae > Flexithrix > Flexithrix dorotheae. The sequence goes on along the minus strand of NZ_KB903454.1, from coordinate 224,387 downwards.
ATTTCTTCCTGTTTTTCAGCAAAGCCATGTAGCAGGTTAATGGATTCACTTTCAAAATCCAGTTTTAGTTCCGGCAAAGATTCATTCGAGCTCTTTTTTACCGTTTTCTTTACCGCCTCAATTTCCTTAATTACCTTATTATCAAGAAGCATATTCATTTCCCTGAGGTAATCGTCCATTTCTTCCTTTATCCTGCTTTTTGTGCCTGCCATCACAGTTTCCAGGAAGATTTTATTGGTGAAATTGTTCACCTCCTCATACCATACCTCGGGAAAATCAGTGATGTCGGTTTCCAGTTTTTTATAAAAGGTTTTTCCCTTACGTTTTTCTTGGATTAATGTATTGATATTCAGTTGTTCCATACTGCTTACCATAAGTTGGAGGTTTTTCCTAAACTCTACCTGTAAGCGGTTCTGAAACAATTTCATATCTTTTCCCTGATTTTCAATCAGGTTTTGAGTAAGGCTTTCAATGGCTGCTTTTTTCTCCTCCAAAATGGAGGTGCCACTTTCTGTAGAAAGTTTCTTTTCCAGTTCATCAAAAAGATCATTTATCAGATTATTGAACTTTTTAATTCCCGATAAATATTCCATCGAAAGTCTGTCGAATTCTTCAAGGAAGGCATTAAAAAACAAAAATCTATTGTCCTGCAAATAATATCTGGCTATTTGCCTGTAACTAATCAGTAAATTTATGCTGTGCTTGGCAAAAGGATTACCTGCTCTTTTTCGTATTTTAAGGGTTTTTAATCCAAATGGATCGTCTTTTTTCAGCATAAAATCCTCTTTATTAAAAGGCACATTGAATCCTTTCGGAAATCTTAAAATATCACTTTTCAACCTGGAAATATACCAGTTAATTCCGTTTGTTAAGGCTTCCCTCTGCTGTTCTAAGGCCTGATTCTGCAAACTTTCTAGCAATTTCCTTGACCTGAAATAGAAATCATTTTTGGCTTTGTAAAATGCCCGGGTTCTTCTGTAGGAATCTTTGTAGGCGATTGCTTTTTTCAACAAACCAAATAAGGCAGAAGTTACGGTTTCCAGCTCTTTATTTAACCTGGCATTTTCCTGAAAATAGGGAACAAATGTTTTCTGAAATAAGAGTTCCAAAACTTTTTGACCATTGGTGTCAATTTTTTTGACTTCGTTATTGATCACTGGATATTTGGATTGCTGGAGTTCGGGCAAAACCAGTATTTCCTGGCCAAAACTATCTGCCAGATTTAATAAGTTAGATTCTTTTTCAAAACCAAGGGAATATTCCTCAAAAGAGCTGGATGCGTGTAGTATTAGGGTAGTTCCCAGATGATTGATCAGGTGATTGATTTCGGCAATGGTTTCATTTATTTTTTGGTAATGTTTATCCTGTATCCCAATTACCGTAAGGTCTGTGTTTCCCGATTCATTTAAAATGATTTCAGGTTTCGGTAATTTATCTACCGCATTATTAATGATTTTTATTTCCATATCTACCCGGTAATTATCCAGGATTTTTTCAATAGATTTAAATACAGTATCTTTTTGAAAAGAGACATTGGCTATTACCAAAAGTCGAATTTTTACGGATTTCCATTGGTCTCCGGAAGTGATATGCCTGATGAGGTTGATGCTTAAAGCCAGGTTCCTTCCCATACCACTCCACCAGATATCTATGGTTTTGTGTGCCCCAAATTTCTTTTCAGGCTGGTAATGTAGGAAAATGGCATTGTAATTATTGAGCTCGAAACTTTTAACTGCACTCACGAACTTTTCCTTATTTTTTTCCTGTTTGCTCCAACCCATTAATACGGTGTTAGGTTGTACTCCGGAAAATCCGTAGAGCCGGGATACTTCATCAATCCCCGAATAAATGTCTTTGCAAAAATGCTTGTGATTAAAGTATCTTCCTTTGGTGGCTCCTTCGGTAAGAATTGGCTTAGCCTTAGCCAACATTTCTCCATCAGACTGAATGAGTTCGAATCCTGTTAAAATGCCCAGTTTCCCTGCTACAGCCTGTCCCATTTCTACCAGATGAGGCCTGGCTTCATCCTTTCCCTTAAACATGATGATATTTGGCCTCCAGTTTCTGGCATGCAGATTAGTCTGATCAAGGCGTTCCAGACCGGTTTTTACCAGAGAGGCCCAAACTCCACTCCAAGCATCTCCCGATTCCAGGTTCAGTTCCCTTCTTTTTAAGAAAAGGAATAAAGCCCCCAGAATTAAAGTTGCTCCCAGCATAGCCAAAAAGTCCAGTTGAATCATTACAATGATACAGGCAACTGCACCAAGTAAGCTAACCCAGATAGGGGTTTTAAACTCCGGACGAAAATCGGCACTGGTCCAGGCCTCAAAAGCGCAACTGAGGTTTAAGAATCCGTAAGTAGTAATGAAAAATATTGAAACGATTCTGGCGATTACATCCAGTTCTCCTATCAAAATTCCGAACTCGGCAATAGCAAAAGTGAGCAAAAGTGCATTTCTGGGCTCATTGGAAGCACCAACACCTTTTGCAAATATTTTCCAGCTAATTTTATCCACTGCAGTGGCCTGCAGGATTCTTGGCGCTCCCAAAATACTCCCTAATGCAGATGATAAAGTGGCGCCCCAAATTCCGGCTACCACTAACTGGGGAATCCAGGAAATTTTCAATAAAACCTGAGAATCATTGGCCAGTAAATTGGCATCCACCGTGTATGAAAAGAAAAAAGCCAGGGCAATGTAAACCACAAATCCTACTATTATGGCACTGATCGAACCAGTTGGAATAGATTTTTTAGGATCCTGTAAATCCCCCGACATGGAAACTCCTGCTTCAAACCCCGTTACTGCCGGGAAAAAGATTCCAAATAAAACCATTAGGGGCACTGTGGATGAATTAGAAGAAATTAATGGTTCGGTAGGCTGATATTCGTGCTGCCCAAAGATGATGGATATTAAGGATAAAATAATGGCAGCCATAATGAAGTACTGTGTTTTTATGGCCAATGAAGTACTTATAAAAGTAATGGTAGTTACTGCAATCAGTATTAAAGTTCCTGTTATCCGAATGGCATCCTTAGTTACTTCAAAATCGAAATAATTTAAAAAACTCTCCGAAAATCCTATCAGGTATAAACTGACACTGAAGGAAAGCCCAACAAAAAGTGCAAGTCCTAAAGTGCCTCCAATGGGCAATCCTAAACTCCTGGAAATCATGTAGTAAGTACCTCCTGCTTCAACCTTTTTATCGGTGGCAATAGAGGAAACACTTAGCCCGGTGGTGGCAGAAATAATATGTGCAATTACAATAATACCAATAGTAGCCATTAAGCCTGATTCCCCAATAATCATGGGCAGCCTTAAATACATGATTACCCCCAGAATGGTAAGAATAGAGGGGGTAAAAACGCCACCAAATGTTCCGAATTTTTTTAGTTTGCTCATTAATGAAATCCAGCTTCTATACTAATTTATCCTCTAAACCTCATGTTTTAAGGTTTGTTTAATTTAAAATACTTTTGAGCCAGAGGATTAAAAAATCTTCATCTAATTTTAAGTGCTCAAATTACAACATAATTTGTGAGTGCTAATAATAAAAAAGTTACTTTTTTCTGAAAATATTCTTTAAAAAGTGACAATTACATTAATTTTCGTCTATATAATTAGTTTGATTTTTTACCTTAAAATACTTCTTTAAAATCAGATTAGCCTTTATTATACTTTTTTAAAATTTTGTGGAAATGGTTGTAGATAATTCATATTTGTTGGTTATTTCAGTTTGCGTGATCATTATTCTGTCATACATTTTCAACCAGGTGGCCAAAAAAACCAATGTGCCCAGTGTGCTTATGCTGATTGCCCTGGGGGTGGGGATAAAGGAAGCCTTAAAATATTTCAATATTTCTTTGGGTAATCATGTTTTCGATATTTTGGAAATCATAGGGATTGTAGGGTTGATAATGATAGTATTGGAAGCAGCTCTCGACCTGGAATTGAAAAAAGAAAAAGCACCATTAATTATTAAGTCTTTTTTGGTTGCTTTTTTTGCCTTAATTGTGTCCTCAGGATGCATTGCCTATATCATTCACAGGGTTTTACTTTATGATATTTTTATTTCTCTTTTATATGCTGTTCCGCTTTCCATTATGAGTAGTGCGATTATTATTCCCAGTGTGGGCTCACTGGTGGACAGCAAGAAGGAATTTCTGATTTACGAAAGCACTTTTTCGGATATTCTGGGCATTATGGTATTTTATTTTCTTCTGGGAAGCACAGAAGCAAGTGGTACAGGTTCGATTGTAGTGGGAATTGTAGTGAATATTTTAGCCACAGTTGTTTTGTCAGTGGTAGCGAGTTATGCCATTGTTTTACTTTTCCAGCGGATGGAGTCTCAGGTGAAATTATTTTTGCTGATTGCAGTTCTGGTGTTGCTTTATGCTGTGGGGAAAATGTTCCATTTATCTTCCCTGGTAATTATTCTTGTTTTTGGGTTGTTGCTCAATAATTACAAGGTCTTTTTTAAGGGAAAACTCAAATCACTTTTAAAGGAATCTGCTTTAAAATTGGTAATTCATGAATTGCATATTGTGACCTTTGAAACAGCCTTTATTGTACGTACTTTCTTTTTTGTAATATTTGGAATTACCCTGGATCTGCTTTCTCTTCTGGATGTTCAAACAGCTTTAATTAGTTTGTCTATTGTAGCTACTTTATTTGTTATCCGGTTTTTAATGCTGAAAATTTTTGGCAATAAAAGTATTTTACCAGAGCTGTTTGTGGCCCCTAGGGGATTAATTACTATTCTTTTATTTTTTGCCATTCCAATAGAATTTCAGCAGGAAAGCTTCAGTTCCGGGATCTTGTTATTTACCATTTTACTCACCAGTTTAATCATGACCATGGGATTGATATTTAAGGGGCGTGAATCAGAATATGTGGAAGAATTAAACTTTACTGATTGGGAAGAACTGGATAAGGAAATAAAAGTAGTTTCTGCTAAAAATATGGAAGAAACTACTTGAGAGTTGGCTAGAGAAAATGCTTCAAAAGTCATTACAGGGGTTCCCCATGAACCCTGTGATGACTCTAAAACTTAAGGATTAAAAATCAATTCGGTAATAAAAAATTGGTAAAAAGCCCAATTGATATTCCTCCCGAATCGGACTGGCGGTGGGATCACTTTCATCTGGAGCATAAGTAAGTTTCAGGATATTCTGAGTATCGAAAATATTGACAAAATCTATAGCTATTTCATGGGAAACTTTTGGGCGATCAATTTTGTAATTGATTTTTAAATCTGCCCGGAAATAATCATCAAATTGAAGGCTGTTTCTGGTTTCATCCACATACACAATTTCCCTTTGCTTTTCAGAGGCTTCCTCATCTACAGGACCATATCTTCTTCCACCAGATAGTGTAGCCTTACCGCCAAGGGATAATCTTTTATTCGTCCTTAAGACAAACTCTTTAGTAAATAATCCATTTAAAATGTAATTGCCATTAAATTCAGTATCTCTTTCTATGCCATCGCTTCCTTTATACTTGGCATCATATAATGATCCGGTGACCATGAATAAATAGTGATTGCTGAAGAATTTTTCCAGAGTGATCTCCAGACCATAATTTTTACCCGTACCTGTATTTTGAAGGGTATCTGGAAATAATCTTGAAAAGCCCGAGCCTGTGTTCAGATATGAAAGAGAGGACGATTTTTTCTCAACCGGTATTTCATATAAATCCTGGAAATAGGTTTCCACTTTCAATCTGAAATTACTGCCCAACAATTTATCATAGGAAAGTACATAGTGGTTACTTTTGCTGAAACCGATGTCCAAATTATGGGGAAGAGGATTGCCGTTTGCATCATTTTCCTGTCCATAAAAATAAGTGTAAAGTGGCTGGTGCTGACTGTGTTTTCCAACCCCAATTCCGAATCTGTGACCTCCTGTCAATTCCCATTTTAAGCCCAGTCTTGGCTCAAACGCAGAAAGGGCATTACCAAGTGAAAAATACTGGGCATGAATTCCGGCCACCACATAAAAATTATCTGTAAACTTGTGTTTCCATTGAATATAGGGTTGGACTAAATATTCTGTGGATTCCGAATTCCACCGCATTCTCCAGCTATAGTAATCAGGAGAATCTTCATCGAGATTTCTGAGACTATCAATATAAAAAAGTCCATAGATATCGGTATTTACCCCAATATCCAGCGCGTTTTTATTGTCAAATTTTTTATAGAGATAAATTGGTGCAGATAGTTTGTTTTCCCTGAATTTATAATCTAGCATATCTGTCAATGAATCCAATATGTACATCCCGTTTTCCACATGTCTATAGACCAACTCATGGTGGGCCACTACTTTTTGATGTGAAGCGGCTAAAGATGCCTGGAGGTAAGTATTTTTATTTATAGGATGTTTATAGGTAAGTCCTGTAATTCCCATATTGGAAGTGAAATACTGGTCCCGGTCATTATCTCCATAAATGTTCACTTCTGGTTCTTTCTGATCGCTAATCAGGATGTCTACATCACTCAACCCGCCCATTCCAAAGAAAGATAGCGAAGCTCCGTTTTTTAGCGGGAAATTCATTTTAAAATTAATGTCCTGGTATTTGGGAATGGCTGAGGTTCCTATATTAAATCCTACATTTCCAAAAAGTGCCAGGGTAGAATATCGGTAAGAAAACATCATGGATGATTTCGATTTTTTAGATAACGGCCCTTCTGCAAAGACTTCTGTTCCCAGGAATCCCAACTGGAAGCTGTATTCCCATTTTTCGTTATTGCCATTCCTCATTTTTAAACCAAAAACTCCGGCAATACTATTTCCAAACTCGGCCGGAAAAGCTCCGGTATAAAAATCAGAGTTTGCAAGCACTTTGTTATTTAGAATTGTGACCGGCCCACCAGTGGTGCCAGGTATATTGAAATGGTTGGGGTTGGGGATATTGATACCATCCAATTGCCACAATACGCCTAGTGGGGAATTTCCCCTGATTACAATATCATTTCGGGAATCGTCTGCCCCCTGAACTCCTGCAAAATTAGAGGCCATTCTGGCCGGATCTCCCCGGCTTCCGGCATATCTTTCCGTTTCTTCTATTGAAAATTCTCTGGCACTTACGGTTACCATTTCATTGCTTATTTCCCCATCTCTGGTGGCGGTAATTTCTACTTCCGCAATGGATAAGGCAGACTCTTCCAATTCCACATTAAGTACTACTTCTTTGGCTGAGCTAACTACTATATTATTGAGAACAGCATCTTTATACCCTATGGAAGTGATTTTAAAAGTATGCCGTCCTATGGGTACATTACTGATTCGGAAATCTCCATTGATATCGGCAGTGGCTCCTTTTAATTTTCCTGTAGTAGAATCTGTAAGTACCACAATAGAAGCCCCAATAAGTGGGAATTTGGTGTCTCTATCCAACAGAGTTCCTCTTACGGTTTGTGTAAGGCCTTGTGCCAAAGCGGCCTGGAAAAGACACCATGGAATTAATGTAAGTAATAATTTTTTCATGAAAGTAAATCTTCAGAATTGAAGCAGTTTAAAAAGTTTAAATTCATTCAGTTTAAAAAGCAAGCTAATTTCTACAACTTCCATTTTCAGTAAATCTTGTTTTAAATCAAAAGCTGTTTTATTAATTCACCATATCAGTTGTTGTGAAAGGAAGGATAAAGAGGTGAGTATTGTAGATATTTATGCTGATTCCATCTGTTGGAAAGAGCCCCTGGTTAATAGTATTTCTTTTCAAATTAGTATAAATCGGATGAAAATCCAATCCCGGAAGTAAGTATAAATACTTGTTGATCGGGATTGGGTTTCAACCAAAATATTTACTGTTGCAACATGGCAAATTCTTTAGCGAAATAGGTAAGGATAATTTTTGCCCCGGCTCTTTTTATACTGGTTAGCATTTCCACCATGGTTTTTTCTCCATCGAGCCAACCCATTTTATCGGCCGCTTTAATCATGGCATATTCTCCGCTCACATTGTAGGCAGAAACGGGCAAGTCAAAATTATCATTAAGCAACTTTATGATATCAAGATAAGACAATGCCGGTTTCACCATTAAAAAATCAGCTCCTTCCTCAAAATCAAGTTCTCCTTCAATTAAAGCCTCTCTGGAATTGGCAGGGTTCATCTGATAAGTTTTTTTATCCCCGGCTTTAGGGGCAGAATCTAAAGCATCCCTGAATGGGCCGTAAAAAGCACTGGCATATTTAGCCGTATACGACATAATGGATACATGAGAAAAACCTGCCGCATCCAGGATTTCTCTTAAAAATCCAACTCTGCCATCCATCATATCGGATGGACCCAGGATATCCGCTCCGGATTTGGCTTGTTCCAATGCCATTTTTCCCAAAATATCCAGTGTGGCATCATTGAGAATTTCCCCATTTTCGTAAATCCCATCATGCCCATCAGAACTGTAAGGATCCATAGCGATATCAGTCATAATACAGGATTCTGGAAACTTGTTTTTTAGCTCTTTTAAGGCCACATTATATAAACTATCAGGGTTGTAGCCTTCTGTAGCATATTTGTCTTTTTTTGCATCCGGAAGGCTTGGGAATATACAGAAGGAATTGATACCCAGGTCAATAGAAGCTTTTACTTCATCCATTAAATTGTCCAAGGAATATCGGAAGATCCCAGGCATTGAAGTGACTTCTTCTTTTTGTTTTTCCCCTTCTATCAGAAAAAGTGGATAAATTAAATCGTTTACAGTTACCTGAGTTTCTTCTACTAAAGATCGGATCACTGGTGATTTTCTGTTTCTTCTTGGCCTTCTTAACATCTTTTTATTTTATTTTTTTGATAACTTAACTTTTACGATAATGGGCTCAGCCACCAAATCTTCCTTAAGGTTTTTATCTTTATCATAAGCTGCCCATGGACTATTTGCCACAAAAATAAAATCATTTTTCACAATTACCCCTAAAGTAGGTTCTTCATAATGCTCAACTGCCCGAACCAGCGGAACAGCCTTTTTTACCTTTTCAAATTTATCATCCAAAAAGAACTGGCTTACTCTTTTGGGTTTAATGCCATTTTGAGTGATGATCAGTGCGTTTTTATAGAAGTAAAGCCCGTCAATTCCCTTAAGAGACAGTTCTTTCGGGCAATTGATACGTTTTAGCGCCTCGGGGTTTGAAATGGGAAAACAGAAAATTCCATGAAGGTAATCGGCCAGGAATATTTGTTTTCCATCCTTCGAAAAAGTTAAGCCCTGAAGAGAAACCAGGTTTTTAAAGTGATGGTATAGTTGCAGTTGATTTCCTTTTGATTCTAATTTATAAATGGCAGGAGTACCACTATCAGATACATAAACATCTCCGTTTGGATGTAAAACCAGGTCACCGAAATAATGTGTTTTTCCATCATTTTTTAAATGATAGGTGGCAAGTAATTTTCCCTTATCCAAATCATATTTCAATAGTTTTGCCTTGCCTTTATCTTCCTCCATATAATTTTCCATTTCGGGAAATGCTGCGGAACAGGCCCAAAGCAAACGGTTTTTTTTGTCTATTTTCATTCCGGAAACTGACAAGAGGCTATCCTCAGGATGGGAAAAATCTTTTGTGTTTCCATCTTTCGATCGAACCACAATTTTTCGTTTTCTTATACTACTGATAAAGTACCGACCCGTTTTCGAATCATAGGCTACAGATTCCGGATGAAGGAATTTATCTGGTAATGTAAACAGTGTATTTCCCTTATTCTCAGGTTTGTTGAGTGAATCAATCTTCTGAAGAATGGTGTGGAATTCAGGTAATTCTTTTAGAGTATTAAAATCCTTATCCCTGGCAATTTCCGGGTTCGCATTGATCACAATAAGCTGATCTAAAGTTTCCAGTGCTTTTATTGAAGAATCATTTAAGGCAAATGCTGCAGCAAGGTTGTATAAAATGGTTGGATGATTAGGCCTGATCTCATGTGCCTTTTTAAAACTTTTCAGAAATCTGCTGAAATCTTTTTCTTCGTAAGCTCTCATCCCATCCTGGTAAAATTGAACTAGATCGGATTGCTGAGCAAACAGGAAATTAAAATTAAACAGTAAGAAAGCTGTTAAGTTGAGTTTTATTTTCTTCATTTTTTATGGTAGCAGAAACTCCGGTGATCGGATAAATTCAGGATTTGAAATTACAGTTTATTCTTATCACATTCTAGCAAAGGAGGAAGAAAAAAACAGCCTTTTGTGTAAAAAACAATTTAACTCCACCAATAATTAATTAAACTTGGGAAAACACAACTACAACATCAATTAAAAACATCATGAAGAGAAAAACTTTATTGCCCTATTTTCTGGGGCTACTTGGAGTACTTTTTATAGCTACTGCCAGCCTGAACCTCCAAAGTTCAGGCAATCAGCATTTACTGATCAATGAGGATTCGGTTTTTATTGCTAAAAATTATGATAAAACAGAGTATCAGATTCCCATGAGGGATGGGATTAAGTTGCAAACAACGGTTTATACTCCAAAGGACAAGAATGAAAAATATCCTTTTCTTTTAAAGCGTACTCCTTATTCGGTTAGGCCTTATGGGGAAAATGAAATGCCAAAAAGGTTAGGGCCGTCCAGTTACCTGATGCGTGATAAATATATTTTTGTTTACCAGGATGTAAGAGGACGGTATATGTCAGAAGGTCTGTATGATAATATGAGGCCTCATATTCCCAACAAAAAGAATAAAAAGCAAATTGATGAAAGTTCGGATACTTATGATACCATAGAGTGGTTGCTGAAAAATGTAAAGGGAAATAATGGTAAAGTAGGACAGTGGGGGATTTCCTACCCTGGATTTTATACCATAGCCGGAGCAGTTGAGGCACATCCAGCCTTAAAGGCATCTTCTCCTCAGGCCCCTATTTCCGATTTCTTTTTCGATGATTTCCACCACCACGGAGCGTATTTGCAAAGTTATTGGTTTGCTACTCCAGTTTTTGGCTATCAGAAGGATGCACCAACTGCCGACAACTGGTTTGAAATGGTAGATCCGAAAACCAACGATGGTTACGAATTTCATATGAATTTAGGACCATTAAAAAATGCTGACAAATATTTTGGGGAAGATAATTTCTTCTGGCAACAATTAAAATCTCATCCCAACTACGATGAATTTTGGCAAAAAAGAAGTATTCTACCGCATTTGAAAGATATTGATCATGCCGTGATGACCGTGGGTGGTTGGTTTGATGCTGAAGATTTATACGGGCCATTAAATATTTATAAAACGGTGGAAAGAGAAAATCCTTCCGCTTATAATACCATTGTGATGGGGCCTTGGAGTCACGGAGATTGGGCCAGAGATAAAGATCCGCAGGTTGTTGGAAATGTTGATTTTGGTGCTGGAATTAATGATTTTTATAGAAAGGAAATCGAATTTAATTTTTTTCGTCATTTCCTGAAAGGAGAGGGTGATGGAAAAACAGGCCTGCCAGAAGCTTACCTTTTTGATACAGGATTGAAAGAATGGAAAAAATTACAGGAGTGGCCTTCAAAAGAAATTCCACAGGTCAATCTGTTTTTTACTAAAGATGGAAAAATCGAGTTTACTAAACCACAAAACAGTGAGGATTACAACTTCACTTATTTATCTGATCCGGCAAAGCCTGTTCCTTATTCAGAAGATATTAAAGTGGTCTTTACACCAAGGAAGTACATGACAGATGATCAGCGATTTGCATCCAGAAGACCTGATGTATTAACTTTTGAGTCCGAACCATTGAAAGAAGATAAATTGCTGGCCGGGGAAATTTTAGCTGCTTTGAAAGTTGCTACTTCAGGAACTGCGGGAGACTGGATTGTAAAATTAATTGATGTCTATCCCTCTGATCATCCGGAATATGCCCACAATGAATCAAATATTAAAATGGGAGGTTATCAGCAAATGGTAAGAAGTGAGATGTTTAGAGGGAGGTTTAGAAATAGTTATGAGAAACCGGAACCTTTTGAACCTGGAAAAATCACGGATTTAAATATTCCCCTACAGGACATTTTCCATACTTTTAAAAAAGGGCATAAAATAATGATCCAGATTCAAAGTACTTCATTTCCACTGATAGATAGAAATCCTCAGAAATATGTAGATAATATATTCGAAGCGGACGAAGAAGATTTTATAAAGGCAACCATTACTGTGTATGGGGATTCTTATGTAAATATTGGAGGAAGTAATGGCATGCAAAATCTGGAGATTCCAAAAAAATAACCAGACTTACAGATTATTGTTTTGGTAATGAATGAAAGGAAAATATAAAAAAAATTTAATAAAATATTTGATTTTTTATATTCCGTTTATAAATTGCAGTACTTTAATAAACGTTAACAGACGTTCGCTTCATAGACAGACAAACAACTATCACTTACTCTATTAAACTATACAAACTGACTTCGGTTAACAGTACGCAACTTTTAACTGAAACATTCGGATTTGGTTTTGCTTAGGCGAATCTTTAAAGAAGAATGAAGAAACTTCGAATGCCCAACTTTTAAAAGTTGGGCATTTTTTATTGCATTACTTTTTTCAAATAATTGCCATTAAAATCATAATAATTTACGTAATTTCTGCTATCCTTTATTAGAATATTTTTATCAGTGATTTTAATTCCTTTCGTACCGGAAGGCACAGCCATCTTTTTGCGGAACTTTCCACTATTGTCATAAATAGACAGCTCTTTTTTATTGTCAATCACCACATACCTTTCATTAAATCCCGTAAGTTTTACATCCCCAGCCACTTTAAATTTCACATTGTGTGATGAGTTCTGGTTGTAGACAAAGGCAGTTCCATTTTGTATTTTCACATTGGTAATCTGGGCATTTGCGGATAAGTTAAATCCTAAAAAGAATAGTAATATGAAGGAAAATGGCAAGATTAAGTTTTTCATCTGGTTTATTTTTGATTATGTAAACAATTGTTAATGAGCGTCAAGACAAAAACTATACAAAACCAGCATTATGCGATTGATTTTTAGAAAAAACCTTTTAGGCGAACGCTGTTATTTTCAGGGCATAAAAAAATCCCCAGGCTTTAAACCCGGGGATTTTCTTTTTATTCGTTTCAGGTAAATATTAATGCTTAAAGTGTCTTACACCAGTCATTACCATAGCTACCCCGTTATTATCACAAAATTCAATAGAGTCCTTGTCTCTGATAGAACCACCTGGCTGAATTACAGCTTTGATTCCTTCCTCGTTGGCAATTTCTACACAATCCGGGAAAGGAAAAAATGCATCAGATGCCATTACCGCTTCCTTCAGGTCAAATCCAAAACTTTTTGCTTTGTGTATAGCTTGTCTTAAGGAATCAACCCTGGACGTTTGTCCTACACCACTAGCGAATAATTGTCCGTCTTTTGCCAATACGATTGTATTGGATTTGGCATGTTTCACCAGCTTGTTTGCAAACAAAAGGGATTTAATTTCTTCAGCAGATGGCTGCCTTTTGGTTACTGTTTTTAAATCTTCCTCAGTTTCAGTTTTCAAATCTTTATCCTGTGCAATTACCCCATTAAGTAAAGTTTTGTAGAGTACTTTGGGCATTTCAGTTTCCTTCTGAATCAACAAGATTCTGTTCTTTTTGCCTTTCAAAAGTGTTAAAGCTTCTTCATCATATGAAGGCGCAATTAATACTTCAAAGAAAAGTTTGTGTAATTCTTCTGCAGTAGCCAGATCAACTTTAGTGTTGGTAATAATTACACCGCCAAAAGCAGAAACAGGATCAGCTTTTAAAGCATTTTTGTAAGCATCAACAGACGTTTCTGCGGTAGCCAGACCACAAGCATTATTGTGTTTTAGAATTGCATAAGTAACTTCCTTGCCGGCTGGAAATTCATCCATCAATAAAACCGCAGCATCAATATCTACAAGGTTATTATAGGATAATGCCTTTCCATTTAATTGTTCAAAAAGATCATCGAGGTTGCCATAGAATACACCTTTTTGATGAGGATTTTCTCCATACCTCAGAACCTTGCCATTTCTGATACTTTCCTTATAATTTAAGATGTTTTGTTCCTCAGGCAATTCACTGTTGAAATAGTTGAATATTGCCGAATCGTAATGACTGCTGATATCGAAAGCTTTGGCAGCAAATAGTTTTCTATCCTCCAGTTCAGTTGCACAATTTTTTTCATTTAACAAGGTCTCAACCTCCCCGTATTGTTCTCTTGAAGAAACAATTAATACATCCTTGTAGTTTTTGGCCGCTGCTCTGATAAGTGATATTCCTCCAATATCAATTTTCTCGATGATATCTTGATGGGCGGCATCTGAAGCTACTGTTTCTTCAAATGGATATAAATCTACAATTACAAGATCAAAGGCAGGAATTACATATTCTTCCACATGTTTTTGATCGTTTTCCTCATCCCTTCTGTATAGAATTCCTCCGAATACTTTTGGATGAAGGGTTTTCACTCTTCCTCCAAGAATAGAAGGGTATCCGGTTACATTCTCCACTGCTTCTACAGGAATGCTCAGGTCTTCAATAAACTTTTGTGTTCCTCCAGTGGAATACAATTTTACTCCATTTTCGTGAAGTAATTTTACAATTGGCTCAAGATTATCCTTGTAAAAAACTGAAATAAGGGCGGACTGAATTTTCTTCATCTTAATTATTTGTTTGTACCATTTTCACTTTATTAAACCTCAAGGTTATGGTAATTGAAAGTGAGTGAACGGAAGCTTTAAAAAGGTGATTCTTTTTGAAAGTGCGAAGGTACATTTTTTCATTAAAATCTATAAATAAACCTGACCCTTTTTATCAATAGAATAATTATTTAAATTCTTTAACTCAGAATTATCCAGTAAGGAGACAAGATTACCCCCCGGGAATCGTTCATGAACCGACATTCCTATAGTATTCACAGGTTTGTTTTCATTTTTTTGATTTTTGAAATCGGTAAATATCAGGTAATTAATTAGCGAAAAAACAAGTTCATATGCATATCCGGGTTGCCTTTTACATTTTTATAGCATTTATAGTGGTAGCATTTGCTACAAATCAAAGAAACACAGCCAAAAAAAGACAGTTGGTTCATGAGGCATTAATTGCCATGGCGGAAGAAGAAGAAGCCGATGATGAAATATTCACGGTTTATCAGGATAGCCTCGAAGCTTATTTTGGCCCGCTTGAAATTAGCTTGATTAAAAACTATAGGAAAAGTTATAAAAAATTAAAAACAGATCAGGATTTCCAGGAATTTCTTAGAAATGCCAATACTTTAAAAACTTCAATTGCAGGCATCTTCCAGAAAAATGCCGAAAAATTGAAATTGGAGCAAAAGCCCATTTATGAAGTAAAATGGTTTAATGAAATTACTCCGGGTATGGAAGTGAAAGTAGTGGGAGAAGGAGATAATTATAATTTGTTTTTTGATTATAAAACCCTGAATCAAAAAGCAGGTGAAACCATGGGAAATGCTGATAATGAATATTTGAAATTGCTTTCAATTTGCTACGATGAAAAAAATTATTTCCCTACCTGGCTTAGGAAAATAAATGGGAAGCAGTTTTGCAGTTTATTGGGAACTGGTAAACATTTCGAAATTCTTAGCCAAATGGATAAAGCCCTGGAACATGGCGAGGTATTCAATAAAGAAATCCACAAAGTAAAAAGTCTGGTAATGAGTGATATTTTGTTTGCCAGATTTTATTATAAGAAAATTCCTTCGGTAATTGGGGAATTAAAAGATATCAAAAAGAAAATTAACCTGAATGATGAAGAAGTTAAACTTTTGGAAACCAGAATAAACTATTTTAACCACGATTTAACTTCTCCAAAAATTCAGTTTGGTCTTGAAGAACTGGATGCTACGTTACTCTCTTCAAGGTAATTGTAATTTAAAATTTTAGAACTTAAATCTTAACACATCCCCTGGTACTACTATCTGGGGATGTATTATGATAGCCCTAAACTCATATTCTTTCCCCTTTTCCAATTCACTTAATTCTACCTGGAAGGTTTTTTTATTCTTAGGATTTAATAATTCGGTTTTTTTCCATTCTCCTGCATATAAGGCTTCTGCAAATCCTAAGTATGGTCTGTATTCAAATCCCACACTTATTTCCTCAGCATCACCGGTTTTAAGTACTTCCCCATTTAAGACAACCATTCCATTATTTTTTGTCTCTTTGAGCGTTTTTACAAACGGAGGATCTAGAGCCTGTTCCACATTTTCAAGCTTAATAACAATTGGATTATGCCATTTATGGTTGTTATAAATCCTATGGGCCCTTACACAAGAAATATGTAATCCATTTTCCTTTTGTTCGAAATAGGTTTTTCCATCAGCATCAGGGTTATACTCTACGACTTCTCCAGTTTGTCCTAATATAGATACTTTTGTATTCTTGGTCGCTTTCACCGATTTTAAGACAAATTCTTTTCTTTCACCCCTGGGCCAATCAGGCAACTTTGTGATATAGGCATATACAGTACTAGCATCTTTTTTTCGGGTAAACCAGATGTTTTCTTCATTGGTAATAATCCATGGCCTTACACTCTCTATAGATTCCCTGTTAATAAATGTCCAGGCAGCTACTTCTCTAATTCTTTCTTCCTGTTCATCAGGAAGCTCCCCGTTGGGTTTTGGGCCAACATTTAACAATTGAGTACCACCCTTAGCTCTGGTTTCAATTAAGACTTCAATGAGTCGGGTACCCGATTTATAATTATCATTGGTTGGTTTATATTGCCATTGGGTTCCCATGGTTAAATTTCCTTCCCAAGGTTCGTCTATGGCTAAACCAGGTACAAATTGCTCCGGGGTGAGCATGGCTCCTCTTGTGACCAAAACATCCGGCTGAATATCCCAACAAACTTCTTTTGACTTTTCCTGTAAGGGACCTTCACCACCATCAAAAAACAGTACATCAATTTTTCCATAATTACTCATGAGTTCGGTTAGTTGCTTTTCTGTTAGGTCCAGATATTTTTCCATTATACTTTCTGATAGGGGTTCTGGAAATCTTCTTCTAACTGTTTGTTTTTGTTCGTGTAAAAAATTGAAATCTTCCGGGGAAAAGTAAAAACCAACTCCCAACCCCTGTGCCCTAACTGCTTCTACATATTCATTGACTAAATCCTTTCCGTAAGGGGTATTCATGATGTTGAAGTCGGTAGTTTTGGTATCCCAAAGGCAAAAACCCGAGTGGTGCTTTGTGGTAAGGACGATATATTTCATGCCTGCAATTTTGGCCAGCACAGCAATATCTTCAGCTGAAAAATTTTTAGGATTAAATGTTTGTGGTAATTCATTGATAAACCTGTCGAGATAATCTTCTGAGGCTCCAACCATAGAATGACTAATGACTATGCCCAATTGGCTGTCAAAACTAAAATGGATGAACATTCCAAATCCGGCATCCTGAAACCATTCCAGTCGTTCTGGTTTGTTTAAGTTTAGGATTCCCGTTCCGGATTGATCCTGGGAAAATAGAGGGTTAAAATAAAAAAGGGCAATTATGAGTGTGATAAACTTTGTTTTCATTTTCAAAATAGATTTTTCTTCTAATTTCCCTTGAAAAACCCGCTTATACAAGTTAAACGATGTCCCCGAATTTTTTTCCTTTAGTTTTTATGGTGTACAGACATTCCATGGCAAAGAAATTGAGTCTTAACTACTTTTTTGAAATCATACATTAAATTCGTTTGTAAATTCTATTAATTTATTAGTATTATCTCAAAAAATTAGCGTTATAGCGATATACTTTTAGTCGGCAAAAATCTTCGTTTTGCCATTTTTTCAATATTTCAATGGAAATAATTTTTTGAGTTTAGTTTACAGTACTATTTTTTATTCAGAAATATCATCTCATTATCATACACTTATAGTACAATTGAATGTATTTAATTTTGTCCAAATACTTAATGCCCGCAATGAACCAATTAAAATTCTATTTATCTTTTTGCTTCTTCTTTGTTTATTGTTTTTATGCTCAATCCCAAGATCTTTATCCGGTAAAAAAGGACAATAAATGGGGAGCTATCAATAAGGAGGGAAAGCTAATAATTTCACCTGAATTTGATTTTATCAGTGATTTTAAGAATGGTTATGCCATATTGAAAAAAGACGGAAAATCAGGTATGCTGGATGCCTCTGGCAAAGTTTTATTCCCGCCAACTTATGATAAAATAAAACCTGTTGGAGAAAAACACTTTGTGGTGTGGAAGGGTTTTAAGGCCGGCCTGATCGACTCTGAAAATAAGGTGATGATTCCGGTAGATTACGATAACCTGATTCAACTCAACGACAAAGTTTTAGCTATTATAAAATCAGAAAAATACGGAATTGCCAGAATGGATGGTCAGGTGGTTTTGGCTCCTGAATTGGATAAAATAGAGCTGTTTTCTAAAAATTCTCTTGCCACCAAAATTATTAAAAATGGCAAACAGGGATTATTGGGAAATGGTGGAGATATATTGCTTGATCCCAAATTTGATGAAATAGAGGTAAATGGTCTTCAGGCCATTGGGAAAATCGGATATGCCCTGACAGTTGTAAAATTCGATGGCAAGGGAGAATTGATCGATAAAAAAGAGTATCCCAACAAAACAGCTTTGGAAACAGCCCAAAAAGCTGAATTCAGGAAGCTCCAAATGAAAGAATTACAGGAAAACCCAGAGGCTAAAAAGCCAAGATGGGTCCAAACCAAGTTTAGATATACTCTTGAAAATGGCGTTGGAAAAAATTTACTTGGTGGAAAGGAATTTTATGAAATTGGTATTGATGAAAAACTAAATCTTACCCTGGCCAAGGAAGTGATATTACCCAAACAAAAAGGGGAGAAGGAGATTATAAAAACCTATCTGATTGATCAGGAAAAAGCCAGCATAATCTTCCAATCCGATCTGAAGGATATCATCATCAGCGATTTTAATGAAAGTGAATTTGCCCGGGCCACTCAGGATACACTTTGGGATGCATTGGTAAATAAGGCAGGGGAAATAACTAGTGCTATTGAAGGAAAAACCATTACAAATATTGGTAATTTCAATTCAGAAAGGGCTTTGGTAAGATCGGGAAATTCCTTTGGGTATATCGATACAAAAGCCAATCTGGTAATTCCCTTTCAATATGAGGTTGGAAGTGATTTTAAAGCTGGTTATGCCATTGCCCGAAAATCGGGAAAGTTTGGTTGTATTGATCAATCCGGCAAGGAAGTTCTGCCATTCATTTATGATGGTATTGATGTGCCTTCAGATGGAATTTGCAGGGTGAAAAAAGGTAGAGGACGAGAAGGTAAATGGGGAGTGGTTAATCTTCAGAATAAGGAAATTGTTCCTTTTGAATATGCATTGATTTATCCTTTTAAAAATGGAGAAGCCAGAGTAAGAAAGAATGGGAAATGGGGGTTAATCAGTAAAACCGGGAAGCTAGTACTTTCTCCATCCATAGATGCAGATTTCCTAGAGGATTTTAATGATGGAATTGCGGCCATTAAATATGATCGCTGGGTGGAGCAAACCGGGGTAGGGCCAGTAACACGATATAGAAGAATTGGGTATATCAAAAGGGATGGTCAGGTATTAATTGAACCGGAGTACGACAAAATTTTGGGCTTTGAGGAGGCTTGGACAAATAAGCAGGGAATTGCCACTTTGATAAAAGGAGGAAAAATAGGTTACGTAAATTATAAAGGGGAAATTGCCCTTCCTGCCAAATATGATGAGGTGGCCCGCTTTGATACCATTTGGAGAAATAATTATGGTATTTCCCGAGCAAAAATTTCCAATCAATTTGGTTTTATTGATCATCATGGAGATGAAATTGTGCCGGTAGTATATGATTTCATAGATACAGCTTTTGTGCAGGCCTGGAAAGACAGTACTGGCTATGCTTTGGCGAAAAAGGAGGGAAAAGCCGGTTACATTGATTATAAAGGAGAAATTGTAATTCCCTTTCAATATGATGAACTCAGCGAAATTTCGAAAGAGGTAGTAATTGCCAGAAAAGGGGAAAAGTGGGGAGTGCTAAATCTGGATAAGGAAAAGGTAATGGATTTTGAATATGATGGCATTCGTTATTTGCCTCAATCTAAAAATCAAATTCTTGAAATTTATAAAAAGGATTCTATTATTCATGAAATAAGCGCTGATGGTGAAATCCAGGCCACGCATACTGAGTTTAATGCAGAAAAAAATCAAGTGGCTGGAAATTTTACAAAATCTTCAAAACTGGTATACAAATCGGAATTTGATACGGAAGGATTTGCCATTGTGGAGAAAGGCGGGAAATTGGCCATGGCTGACGGGAAGGGCAATTTAATTACCAAATACAAATTCAAAGAAATTAAGCCATTTAGTGACGGTCTCGCTCTGGTTCGGCTAGATGATAAGGACAGAAGTAAACAGCTATATGGATATATTAATAAGAAGGGAGAAGAAGTAATTGCGCCTAAATTTAAACTGGCAAAAGATTTTGGTGATGGAAAAGCTGCAGTTTTACAGAGGAGCACCTGGGGATATATCGATAAATCTGGTAAAATGATTATTCCCCAACAGTATAAAAGTGCAGGTGCATTTTCTGGTGGGTATGCCATTGTAAATGAAAATCAGATTATTGATAAAACAGGAAAAGTAGTTGGCTCATTTACCCTCAATGGGAAAGTTGAAAAAGGTTTTTCCAATGAAAGAGCAATAGTCTCTTCTACCACAGGCTCATTCCATATCAAACCGGATGGTTCTCCTGCTTATTTTAATAAATACGATGAAGTAACCGAATTTTATGGAGCAATTGCTTTTGTAAAAAAAGGGGAAGTCTGGGAGTTAACCCGAAAAGCGGGAGAACAGGAAATAACCATTAGATTTAATCTGGCCAACAAAAACCGCTATATAGAAAAATATACCAATAAGCGGAAAGAAAAACTAATGGATGGTACCGTAATTCAGGATTTGAAATGGACTAAAATTTATGATGGAAAATGGAGAATGATTGATAAAGAAGGCAATTTAATTGGGGATATAATTTACGATTGGGTGAAAGTTTTACCAAGTAAAAACTTTATGGCTAAGATGGAGAAGATCAGAGGGTTGGCCGATTTGAATGGAAAATTCCTGACTGAGCTGAAATATGAAAAAATTACCACCCTGGGTGGAGGAATAATTAAACTTGAATCGGGGGGAAAAGTTGGTTATCTGGATTACAATGGAAAGTGGATTTGGGAAGTCCAATAAACTAAAGGGAAAAAGCAGATATTGAAAACATTCAAGTCTGCTTTTTCTGTTATCTCAAAAATTAAATTTCAGTTGCTTTAATGTTTTTATAGTCAATGGTCATGTCTCTGTTTGGATGGAGTTGAATACCAATTTTTCCTTCTTCCAAGGCATCTTCAGAGTGAAACTCCAGAACTTGTTTGCCATTTAGCCAAATGGTATAATCTTTCCCTACCGCTTTTATTTTAATGGTATTCCAATCATCCTTTTTAAGCAAATCGGCTATGCCTTCTGCTTCTGCAGGATAGCCTTTTCCCGGGATATATGGAGAGCAGGTCATGTCTCTTTTTAAGGACCCGGATTCTCCTATCTGAATTTGTTGTTTTTCATCTCTAATAAAAATTCCTGAATCAACCCTGCCATCACCTAATAGAAAATCTGCCTGGATGATAAAGTCTTTATAAACCTTTGAAGTCCATAGAATGGTTCCGGTTTGATTTGGTCCACTTTTCACTTTTAAAATACCTTTCTCCACTGACCACCAAATGTTATTTTCCGGGACATCCCAGCCTTTTAAGTTTTTCCCATTAAAAATTTTCTTTAATTTGACATTGTCATTTTGAGCCCAGCTATTTCCAGCCATAAGTAAAATAGCAATTAAAAAGGTAGTTAACTTTACGTTTTTCATAAGTTCAGAATTTTCGAAACTTCCTTTCCAATTTCCCAGTGAATCTCTTTCTCTGATCAATTTGTTAGTACGTTTCATTTTCAATTTGTTAGATTTATTATTTGGCCTAAAAATAACTATTTGTTCAGGGAATCAAGGGTTTTGTTCAAAAATTAATCAATACCATTTTTACACAAAGCCTCAATTTTTTTATCCATCGAATACTTCCCGGGTTGAGAAATTAATAAAAGGAGAATAATTACTAATTTTCCATTTTTAAAAAATTATTGAGGATTACAAGAGGAAAACAATATGTCGAACTGGAAAATTTGGGTGGATACGGGAGGAACTTTTACAGATTGTCTGGCTTATTCCCCAAAGGGCGAATTAAAAAGAGTTAAGGTGTTGAGCAGCAGTGCTCTCCGGGGGAAAGTTATTCAAAAAACAGGACCGACTACACTAAGTTGCCAATTTAACTGGTCCGTAGAAAAAGATATTTTTGAGGGATATGATTTGAAAATATTAGGTGAGACGGATTTTCATTTCAAGGTGGCATCAATAGATCTTGAGGCCAATACAATTGAGGTAAACTCAACCATAACAGAAGATTTTGACTATAAGGAATTTGAGATTTTTGCTAATGAAGAAGCTCCTGTTTTAGCGGCAAGGTTAGTTACTTCAACTCCTCTTTATAAGCCTTTCCCCTCTATGGAAATGAGACTGGGTTCTACCAAAGGCACAAATGCATTATTGGAAAGAAAGGGCGCTAAAGTAGCCTTTCTGGTTACCAGTGGTTTTAAAGATTTATTGAAAATTGGTACACAGGCCAGACCAAATATTTTTGCACTCAATATCCAAAAATCACCGGTTTTGTATGATGAAGTTTTTACCGTAGAAGAAAGGATAGATGCCAATGGCTCGGTATTGAAAAAGATTGATGAAGAAGCGCTTGAAAATTCGATTTCAATAATTAAAAGTAAAGGGTTTGAAGCTGTGGCTGTTGCTTTAATGCACAGTTACCTTAATCCGGCTCACGAAATTCTCATAAAAAGAACCTGTGAAAATGCGGGTATGGAATTTATTTCTCTTTCTGCAGATTTATCACCTAATATTAAAATCCTGCCAAGAGCCGAAACGGCAGTGGTTGATGCATACCTGGCTCCAATAATTCATAATTATTTGAATAAAATAAAAAAAGTATTGGGAAATGGAAGTCTGAAAATAATGACAAGTGCCGGGGGGTTAATTGGAGCAGATTTTTTTCGTCCGAAGGATAGTCTGTTGAGTGGGCCTGCAGGAGGAGTAGTCGGTGCAGCTGAAATTGCCAAAAAGTCGGGGTATCATAAAATCCTTACCCTGGATATGGGAGGCACGAGTACGGATGTTGCCCGATATGCGGATGAATACGATTACCAATATGAATCCAAAGTGGGAGATGCAACGCTTTTAAGCCCTTCTATTGCCATTCACACGGTGGCTGCAGGTGGAGGGTCCCTGTGTTCCTTCGATGGGTTTAAAATAACGGTTGGTCCTGAAAGTGCAGGGGCAAGTCCCGGACCTGCCTGCTATGGTGCCGGAGGAGGCTTAACCATTACAGATGTCAATTTATTATTGGGAAGGCTGGACCCTGAAAATTTTGGAATTCCGGTAATCAGGAAATTTGCCGAAAATGCATTTCAGGATATTTTAAATGAGCTTCATGAACAGGATGTTTCCAGTCAAAAATTACTTTCCGGATTTCTTGAAATTGCCAATGAGAAAATGGCTGAAGCTATCCGAAAAATATCGGTTGCCAAAGGTTATGATCCCAAAGAATATGCTTTACTGGCTTTTGGTGGTGCCGGTGGACAACATGCCTGTGCAGTGGCCAGATTATTAGAAATAAATGAGATTATTATTCCTTATGATGCCGGTCTGCTAAGTGCTTTCGGGATGGGACAGGCTTTGGTTGAAAGATTTGCCACTCAACAGATTTTAAAATCTTTACCTGAAATAACCACAATTCTTCCTGACATTATTTCAAATCTAAAGGAAAAAGCTATCCATGAATTGCTTCAGGAAGGATTTCGAAAAGAGGATACCCAATTGAAACTAATCCAGTTTTATCTAAGATTTAAAGGACAGGACAGCCCGGTAGAGGTTGAATTCAGTGAAGGGGAATCGCTGGAGAAGCTTTTTGAAAAAAAGTATCAACAAATCTACGGACACTGGCTTGAAGGAAAGGTAATTGAAGTTGAATCTGTGAAGGTAATTGTATCTTCCAAGCCAGTCCAGAATGCTCGAAATCTATCTAAAGTTGAAAATTACGTACCAGAGAGTTCCCGAAACCTTAAAGCATTTATAAACGAAAAATGGAAGGAGATACCAGTATTTAGATGGGAAGATTTAAAACCGGGTGCTTTAATTCACGGGCCTTCATTATTGGTAAGTATAAATAGTACCACTGTAATTGAGGAAGGCTGGAAACTGAATATTGATGAATATAATACTGCGATTCTAAAATATCAGCAGGATAAAAAGAACAGTCTGACAAAATTGGATGAAAAACCTGAAGCTATTCAATTGGAGTTATTCACCAATAGGTTTAGTGCCATTGCAGAAGAAATGGGTGCATTACTTCAGAGAACATCCTTTTCAGTTAATATTAAAGAGCGACTTGACTTTTCCTGTGCGCTATTAGATAAAAATGGTGATTTAGTGGTTAATGCACCCCATATTCCTGTTCATTTAGGAAGTCTTGGGATTTGTGTTCGTATGCTGAAAGCACATATTTCCATGGAAAGGGGAGATGTAGTGATTACCAATCATCCTGGGTTTGGAGGTTCTCATCTTCCTGATATCACTTTGGTTTGTCCAGTTTTTACAGCGGATAATCAATTGGTGGGCTATCTGGCCAACCGTGCACATCATGCTGAGTTGGGTGGGAAAAGTCCGGGGTCTTTTCCTGCCGATGCGAAGTCTTTGGCAGAAGAAGGGGTGGTGATAAAACCGATTTATTTGGTGAAAAATGGAGTGCCGGACTGGAAGAAAATTGAGGAAATCCTAACTTCCGGGCCTTATCCTACCAGATTGCTATCAGAAAACCTGGCTGATTTAAATGCTGCGCTTGCTTCCTTAGAAGCTGGGAATAAAGCATTGCTTTTTTTATGCCAGTCTTTTGGGGTAAGTCAGGTGCAGCTTTATATGCAAAAATTGAAGGATTATGCAGAAAAGTTGATGGAACAAAAACTCTTATCCCTGGAAAACCGAAATTATGTTGCCAGGGAAAAACTGGATGATGGAACACCACTGGAAGTTAAAATTAAGCGAGAAAATAATAAATTACTGGTGGATTTTTCAGGCTCTTCTGAACATTATGTGCGGAATCTGAATGCCAATCCTACTATTATTAGAAGTGCGGTGATTTATGTCCTTCGCTTATTTTTAGATCAGGATATTCCATTGAATGAAGGGATTATGCAAAATGTGGAAATTAATATTCCTAAAGGTATTTTAAATCCTGTTTTTCCTGATAATCCTGCCGAATGTCCTCCTGTGGTAGGAGGAAATACTGAAACCAGCCAAAGAGTGGTTGATTTGTTGTTGAAAGCTCTGGAAATGGCTGCATGTAGCCAGGGAACTATGAATAATATCCTTTTTGGAAATGAAAAATTTGGCTATTACGAGACTATTTGTGGAGGAACTGGAGCCGGAAATGGATTTCATGGAGTCGATGCGGTGCACCAGCATATGACTAACACCAGGATTACTGATCCGGAAATTTTAGAATTCAGGTATCCTGTGAGGTTGGAAAAATTTGAGATAAGAAAAGGATCCGGAGGAATTGGGAAATGGCATGGTGGAAATGGCATCACCCGGGAAATTACCTTTTTAACAGCTATGGACCTTACTGTTTTAACCCAGCATAGGGAAGAAAATCCTTATGGTTTGGAAGGAGGAAAACCTGGAGAAACCGGAGCACAATTTATCAAAAGGGAAATAGATAAAAAAATTATTAAACTGGGTGGAATTGATTCTCACAAGTTAAACCCTGGGGATAAACTGATTATCCATACGCCTGGTGGAGGAGGATACGGGGATCCTTATGGAAAAACGTAATTATTTTCAGCATGGAATTGTTTATCAGGAAAATCTGGAAAATCTGGTTGTTGGCAAGCCTTTCTTTAGGGCTTGCACCATTTTTACCAGAACCCCATGTTTGGGGTAAAATCAGGTGGATTGCAGGTGGTGCAGTAGGAATGTCTACTTTAGACTGGCTTGATTTTTTATTTCATGGAGCCCCCTGGGTTTTACTGATCACTTCTATAATTTTAATAGCCACCAGGAAATAAAGAAAGCTACTGGGAAGCTGCAATGGCCTGAATGCTAGGAATTAGTGGCTTAAAAAATATAGAATGGGTACTTCATAATCTGAGTTTTATTTTTATATTTAGGATAAATAAGTGATTGGGACCTTCTGTAATATTTTTTATGGTCACTTATCCTAAACTTCCAAATTTTTTAAACTTAAAAGAATGGCTGACAATGACAAGGTAAATACCGGGTTTGGTAAATTTAAAGACAAGATTGCAGCAGCAATCGAAGATCTTTCTTCCCTCCAGGTATCCACTTATACAGGGGATTTGGTAATTGAAGGGAAAGATCTGATAACCACCGGAGATGGAAAGCCTGTAAAATTCAATACCAAGAGTATTTTGGATCATGTTCAAAAACAAGGGAACATTAAATTTAAACTGGTGGGCTATACATATATTGATGTAGATAGCGATACTGTAAACTTTGTGAAGGAAGATTTGACAGAGGATGATAAGGTTTTAGTAGAAGCGCACAAAACGATGGTTCAGGCTTCTCAGGAATCCAGAATGGCCTTCCTAAACCTTGTAAAAGAATTGATTAAGGGTAAATTTTAGAGATGGTTGAAGAAATTCCCGGATTTGCTAAGGTAATTCCTTTGGAAAAACTTTCGAAGTTGGAACAGGGAAGGGAAGAGGAAGTGATCCAGCCTTTGATAGAATTAGGCTATTTGCAGGCAAATGCTGTTGCGGATTTAAACATTGCAAGTGCAATAAAACAATTCCGGCTGGAATATACCCTTGCTGGTCTCCAAAGAAGCTTCTTGAACTATTATTATGAGGGGCATGATGATGAAATTGATCTTTCTAATTCACTTTCGGGTTTTGAACTTAAGTTAATTCATCAGCTGACTAACCTGGATGGGGAATTTAATATTCGGCTTCAAAATGGCATTGGAGATTTAAACATATTCACCAGAGTAATCCATTACAGACTTAACATTCTGGGCTTGTTTCCCTTTCCTGTAGAGGAGCCATTTTCCTACCATACCCAAAAAGGACTGGAGAAATTGAATTCCTGGGTGAATGCTTCCAATGTCCTGGATTTAATTAATATGGCTGGGGATATTTCAAGGCTATCAAAAGCGGTTTATTTCAATCCAAATTTTGAAGAAAAGATAGTTTTTTTTGAATACCAACATAAAGGACATGCGGAAATTTTTGAATTGAAACAGGACTTTTTGAAGAAACTTGATGATGTACTTCCCCGGAAAACTGAAGCTTTCAAAAAATTTAAAAAAGATATTTATAACAAAAGGGAAAAGAAACGGGATTATGCCTGGATTGATCTGCAAATAGCCGATGAATTTAATAGTTTTTTATTGCGTCTGTTACAGGTAAATCAATGGATAAAAGGGTATTACCTCGGTGCTTTGGATAGTGAAATTCGGGAGCTGACATTTGCCAGCATCCTGGACTTTTTCAAAATTGAGGTGGAATCAGGTAAAGTTCATCTTCGGTTTTGGGAGTTTGTGGCACATTTGGGAAAAGGTTACTGGGCATTTAATATTTTGTATTTTTTTCAGGAAATGCTTGAAATTGAATCAGAAGAACCTACGGAAGAACAAAGCTTTTATCTGCTGGAAAATGAACTGGCCAGACAGGATGATAAAAACAGGGCTGAACTGGAACAGAAAATGGATATGGCCTGGGATGAAATAAATTTGGAGGTAAAAAACAGGTTGTTGATATCCAATAATTTAGGCCTCAGAATTTACATGGGAGCTAAAAGTATCATGAAAACTATTGGAAAGAAAATCCATAAACTGTTTTCTTGGATAAAAAGTAAGGTGGAAGCGGCTTTCAATTTGATTAAAAATCTTGTAAAAACTTTATATAAGGAAATTCGGGAAGGTATTAAAATGTTTCGACACGGAATGGAATTTCTTTTTGGAAGGAGAAGAATAATTACACCGGATTATAATAATAAAAAACTGGCTATAGCTGATTTCGATATTGACTGCGATAGTGTTTTTATTCTTTCCAATGGGATTTCAGCACAGGTAATTGGAGAGCACACTGAGAAATGTCTTTATTATGCTAAAAGTTTGAATTTTAGTTTGAAATTGGTTGGGAAAGTGATGAATTGGGCATTAAATTTATCTAATCCCCTAAGCTGGTCAATATTATCGGTAAAAATAGCCTGGTTATTTAAAGATTTAGTAAAGGAAATTTTCAATAAAATAAGCCATACAAAAAAATACCAATTTGTTTAAGCCTAATTTTTTAAATTATCAATAAATACCATCTTATATGAGCCTAAAAGACGATTTTATAAAAGAAGCAAGTAAACTGAAAACGCTGGAAATTCAAACTATCGTAGGAGAATTTGATATCAATGCCGGTAAGGTAGCTTTTCAGAAAAATTACAAAAAACCAGATGCCATTTATAGTGAAATAGATTTGCTTACAGGAGATATCCGGACTGGGATGACAGCCAAATTTTTGGAAGAACCTTTCGAGAAATTAAGAGAATATCATGCTTTGCGGGAACAACAGGCTCACGATATTATGGAAAGGAATATTGGAGTTTTACAAAAAGTTTTTGCACTCCTAAAAGAAGTAAATGATGAAGGTGAAGAAAAACCTGCCTAAGTGTGAATAGAAAACTGAGGATTTAATGTAAAAAATAAAACGAATTATTTATTAATTAAACCAAATTGGAATGGAAGTCTGCGTATTGACCTGCCTTCCTTTAAGTTCACCTGGTGTCCATCCAGGATAGATATTTATTAATCTGACAGCCTCTTCCTCAAGCCCAAAACCCAGGTTTGTGGTGGTGGTTACATTATTGACATTTCCATTTTTATCCACTACAAATTGCACATAAACCACTCCGGAAATATTGTTTGATTTGGCTTTTTCCGGATAGTTCAGATTTTCCTTTACAAATTTCCCGAACGCCCGATAACCACCCTCAGGCTGAGGTCTTTTGTCCACCGCCAGGAATGTTTTGGTAGAATATTCTAGTTCCTCATTTAGTTTTTTAGACAGCTCCTCTTTTACTTCCTCTTCCACAGGTAAATCTGCTAGTTTTAGGTCCAGGTTCTTGGGATCAATTTCAGCAATAGAGGGAATGTCTTCCGGAACCGAATCCATACTTCTTTTTAAGGAGTCCAGTAGATTTTGTTCCTCAAGTTTTTGCACAGGATCATCATTGAGACTGTCAGGTTGTGAGTGAAGGATGTTTTTTGCAATTATTATTTCTGTGGATTCTTCTTCCACGGCAGGTTCTTTAGTAATTTCTTTTTGAGTTTCTTCTATGGGTTCTTCCTGTATTAAAGTATTGTTATCCTCAAAATTTGCACTGGTATCTGCTGGAATGGAAATTGGATTGTTGACAATGATGGCCTCGTTCGCTTGCTCTTCCTCCATCGGGATATCAATATTTTCCGTGATTTTTTCAGTTGAACCTTTGAGTATATTGGCCTCATTTTCCGTAGCTAGGCTTTGTTTAATGAGTAAATTACAGACTTTTATTTTATTTGCAATTTCTTCATTATCAGGCCGAAAGGCAATAGCTTTATTGTATTCGATAAGGGCTTTGATGTAATTCCCATCATCGTACAACTCATCAGCAGCATTTTTAAAGTCCCTAAAGGTTTTTGGTTTGATTTTCTCCTTGAACATGGCATTGTACTGCCTTTCAATTTCACTCTGAAAACTAAAAGTAAGCAGGGCAATTGAAGCTAAAACCAGAAAGCCTACAAATAAAGCAACTTCCATTTTTTTTGAAAGCTTAAATTTCTTTGCCTTTTTAGGTTTTTTATAATTTTTAATACTGAGATTAAAATTCAAAAAGTAATCTTTTCCAGGGAGTTTACTTGTATTTTTATTCTCCTGAAAATGACCATTCAGCAGATTTTCCTCTACCCATAAATCATCCTCTTTTTCCTTTAATTCGTGTTGCCTTTCGGCATTTATGATGATATCATGAAACTGCTCCTCCTTTTCTTTTTCCTCTCTTATTAATTCTAAATCCTTTGTGATCACTTCACATTCATCTAGCCTGTAGGTAACATAAGGGTTTTCAGGATTAATCTTTTTCGCTTTTTTATAAAGTATAGTGGCAGTGTGGTATTTCCCTTTTTTAAATGCATTGTCAGCTACTTTCACTAACTCCGTGAAATCAATCTCTTCCTTTTCTATCTTTTTGTAAAGCCTTTCATTGGAAGTTAAAATTTGGGAAATTTCTTTTTCAAGGGTTTTATGGTCAAGTTCCTTTGATTCCTTTTTCTTTATTTGTTTGTAGGCTTGTTTGTAATTGGCCAAGGCAACTAAATAAAGCTCCTTAAAATGATCTGATGAGGCATTTGCAGCTAATTGTTGATAATCTTCAATATAACCCTTATACCTTCTTTCCAATTGTTGGAGAGAGGTATTCTCTTTTCCTTCGTACAATTCCAAAGCTTCATGCAATGTCATTATTCAAATAGATAGATTCAGGTTATAAATTTTAATTATCTTGTGTCAAAGTTATACAAATTAAATGAAAGCAATTTCATCTATTTTGGGTAATTACGTACTTATTTTAGGAGTTTTAACATTTAGGAAATACTCAAAAGCACCTACCAGAATGAAAAAATACCCTAATAATTCAACGCCCTCTTCTGCACCATTGGCAATAGCTCTTAAATAACCATCCATTACTGAAACCCAGAAGTCTAACCTGCCTAAAACTGGTGCAAATACAAAGGTGGTTAGAAATCCGCAAAGAATAATTCCAAAACTTGGTTGTTTGATAAAATCCTTGATTGAAAATGATAATAAATCTCTTTCCCGATAGCTGTTAATCGCAAAGAAAGTAAAAATAATTAAGGCAAGAATTTGCCAGGAACCATAAAAGATATAGGATTCAAAGAACCAATCCACTTCTCTGATAAATACAATTAGGGTAACTCCAATTAGGATATTTACAAAGGGTTTTCTTACCTTGGATGCGTTTCCGGCCAAAAAGAAAAAAATTAAAATAAATGCCAGGAAAGTAAGCTGCATCCATTCCGTCAGGGTTGCTTCCTGTACTTCCTCCGGGTCGTAGGTGATAGAGGTATCCACAAAAAGTAGTTGTGTAAGTCCCAGAACAAGAATAATATAGATCAAGAACCTGACGATTACATAAAAAATAGAACTTGAATTATTCATATTATACCTTCAATTTATCCTGCAAACTACTATTTAATTTGCTAATTTCAAATTAAGGTATTGTACCTGTTAAGAATTGTTATAAGTATTTTACTTCCTTTTCCTGTATTTAAAATTCCAGGTAAAGGAAAATATGGCAGCATCAAAAAATGATATTTTTTGGGGAGTCAGCTTATTGGGATTTTGATTATCCACTTCGTAAAATACTGAGAATACATTTTGACGGGAATACAGATTGTATATAGAAACTGTAAAACTGCTGTGTAATCGTTTGGGTTTACCTTTGTTCTTTCCTTTCTTTTTTATAGTACCGCCTAAATAAGTTCCTGATAAATCAACTCTGTGATTGGCTGGCAACCTTTCCTGATTCCTGTATTTATAATTTGGAATTACTATCCCGTTGTAGTCGAACTTAGTATATGGAACGGAGTAGGGGCGGCCTGAATCAAAATTGAAACTAGCAGATACATCCAGTCTTTTGGAAATCTGGTAAAAGCCTACAATCCTCAAACTATGGAGTGCATCAAAATTGGTTGGGAAATAATTTCCTTCATTAATAGTTTCCTCTTCGAATTTACTATCATATTTTTTTTCAGATCTACTTAGTGTATAACTTAACCAACCGCTTATTTTTCCCAGATTTTTTTTAGCAAAAAACTCAATTCCATATGCCCTGCCTTCGCCCTGAAGAATTTCCGTCTCAACTTGAGGGTTTAAAAGCAAACTAGCTCCATCTTTAAAATCCAAAAGGTTATTCATCTTTTTGTAAAATACTTCAACTGAAGATTCAAAATTGAACATATTGATGTTCTTGTAATATCCCAGGCTTATCTGATTACTTACTTGTGGTTTAAGGTAAGGGCCGCTAAGTTTCCACAAATCGGTAAGTAATGGGGTATTGGTATTTGAAAGGAGATGGATATACTGGTTGGTTTTGTTGTAATTGAATTTTAATGAACTTTCCTCACTAAGGCTGTATTTTATGGCCAACCTGGGCTCCAAGGCATTATAGAAATCTTTGAGTTCGAATTTATTAAAGCTTTTTACCCCGGTGGTGGTTTGTTGGGTTTTAGGAAGATCTTCCATGTATTGGTAAACTTTTCCTGGTCCGGTCAAGGCAAAAAAGGAATATCTCATACCATACTGAATGGTAAATTTTGGACTCAGAATATCTTCTTTTTCAAAATAAAGGGCCCCTTCCAGGCCTTTTTCTCTATCCAGTTTTACATTATAACCGCTGCTTGCACCCTCAACTGAAATTACCTGTCCCGGGTTTATTCTTCTAAAAATTAAATCTATTCCAAAATCCATTTTAGTAACTGAAGATTTAAAGAAGGAAAAGTTTGATTTTATATTGTAATTCTGGATGGAGGCCTGGATTAATGAAAGCTCGTTGCTTTGAAAGCGGTCAAGGCTATATTCATAATTGCTAAAAATGGCTGAAAAATTTGAAAATAGTCTTTTGTCTTTGAAAAGATGATTCCACCGAAAAGAACCAAGGTTATTGCCCCAGTAAACTTGTTCATTAAATGCCTCAACGTTATCTTCACCGAAATATCCGGAAAGAAAAAACTGATTGTTATCATTTAACTGGTAATTAAATTTGGTGTTGATTTCCGAAAAAGTATTGTAGCCAGAGGAAAAGGCAGTGTTTTTTAAGGTGAATGAAGAAAGTCGTGGAAATGATTGTCTGCCTGAAATTAGGAAGGAACTCTTATCCTTAATTATTGGAGCTTCAATGGTAAGCCTCCCGGAAATTGCCCCAATTCCTCCACTAATTAATAATTCTTTATTGTTTCCTTCCTTTTGTCGAACTTCTGAAACGGAAGATAAAAAACCTCCCTTGGAGGCAGGTAAACTCCCTTTGTTTATTTTTACATCTTTGACTACATCCGGATTAAAAATTGAAACCAGGCCATAAAGGTGGGCAGAATTAAAAATAGGAGCTTCATCAAGCAGCAAAATACTTTGGTCTATATTTCCTCCCCGTACATTTATCCCAGGCGTGCCTTCCCCCATGGAATTTATACCAGGAAGCGTTTTTAATGCTTTTAACACGTCTTCTTCTCCATAAATAAATGGAATCTGTCCTAATGTTTTCTTGTCAATCTGATAAACTGAAGTTTCAGGAGAACTTACATTTTTACTCTCTTCTTTACTTGAAACCACTATTTCCTGTAATTCAGCAACATGAATTTTTAATTCTTTGTCAATTTGAATATCATTTGTCAGATTAACTTCTATGGTGTCGTTAAGATAGCCGATATAAGAAAAAACAATTTGATTTCTGCCTTCAGGAAGGGAAATAGAGTAAAAACCATAGGGATTTGTGGTAATGCCAAATTTCACTTTACCCTCATTTTTTTCAAGCAGATAAACACTGGCTCCAATCAGGGTTTCTCCGGAATGGGCATCTGAAATAATTCCATTTACAACAAAAGTTTTCGGTTGTTCTTGCTTGGGTCTGGCAGGGGTTAGAATGATATAATTTCCCTGGACCGTATACTTAATCGCGTTTGGAGGGAAAAGAATATCTAAAATTTCCTGAAGGCGATAATATGTTTTGTTCAAGGTAACCTTTTTGGAAGTATCAAGAATTTGCGAACTATAGGAAAATTGAACCCCACAATCCCTTTCCAGTTTATTCATGACTTCTCCAATAGAAAGGGAGCCTTTGAAGTTATTTACAGGTTTTTGTAGTATTTCATTTTGAGAATATCCAAACTTTATGATTAAGATTAATAGGGCAAATACAAGAGTTATTCGCTTTAAATCTACAGACATTTTCCACCTTTAAATATTATTTTATTCTCCTCAATTGCCAAATCAAAACCATAACTCTTTTTGATAATATTTGCCACTTCCTTTAGTTTGAGATTGTCAAATGAGGAATTATACTGGCAGTCTTTGAGTGCAGCATTTTCAAGAATAAACTTTTTGTTATAATGTTTGGATAAAGTTAAGAAAACCTGATTTAAAGGCGTGTTTTGAAAAGATAATTTACCAGTTCTCCAGGCAAACACGTTAGTGTCAAGTTCATTTTCTAAAGAAAAGGTTTGATTTTTAGCTTTGTAAATTCCCTGGGTTTCTTTTTCAAGAATCACAAACTTTTCCTTGTCCAGTTTTTTTCCAAACTTAACTTTTCCGGAGGTAACACTCACCACAATCTTTTCTGAAGGACTGTTGGCATTTACATTAAAGGAAGTTCCTAATACTTCAATTTTGGTTTGATTTTCCAGATGAATAATAAATGGTTTTTCAGGATTTTTGGTGATCTCAAAATAACCTTCTCCTAATAGATGAATCTCCCGGGAATTCCCACTAAACTTTTGTGGAAATTTTAAGGTAGATTGATTATTCAGCCAAACTTTTGAACCATCCGCCAGGGTAATGGTTTTCCTTTCTTTATGGTTAGTTTGTTGAATGGATAATTCCTGGGGAAAAATATTTGAATCTTCAATATAGGAGTAATAGGCAAAAGTAGCACCGATTAATAATAGAATTACTGCTGCAATATTTCTTACATTAGAATAAAAGGAAATCCTTTTTTCAGGAACAAAAGGTACAACTTTGGGTTCTTTAAAATTAATTTTTTGATTTACCTGTTCCAGGGCCTGATTTACATCAGGATTGAAAGATCGGGGATCATTTTCTGAATTTTCCCACACCTTTTTGATTTTTTTCAAAACCTGGCTATTCGCTGAACTTTCCTTTTCCCAGTTTTCTATTTGGGTAATTTCATCTTCAGAGGCCTCTCCGGCTATATATTTTGCGATTAAGTCCCATTTTTCCATAATAACTCCTTGTTGGGTTGGATCTAATTTTCTTCTGGTATCTAAATTTTTTCATGTTTGGGGAAAATGTCTGTTTTATTCATTTACACCATATACACATAGAAGTCAAAATTTAAGCTTGATACCCCTAAATTGGGTTATTTTTTTTCATAATTTCAAAAACAAATAGGATAAACAGAATTTTATCCCAGTGAATTTCGAGAAATGACCGTAGTTTTTTTAAGGCTATGCCCATTTGTGCCTCCACGGTTTTTTTAGAAATATTAAGTTCTTTTGAAATCTCTTCATAGGTAAGTCCTGTATGCCGGCTCAATTTAAATATTAATTGACATTTGTTGGGAAGTTGATTTATCCCCCTTTTTATAATTAGTTCCAATTCGCTGTTTTCAATTTCTGAGTGGCCTGAAACTTCATCTGACATAGTATGTGGCTGAATTTCCTCAAAATGCTGATTGGCCAACTGGCTTTTAAGGTAATTGATGCTGCGGTTTTTGACTGCCTTAAGCAAATAACCCTTAAGGTTCGTTTGGATATTTAACTGATCTCCCTTTTCCCATACATAAACAAAAATATCCTGAACTATTTCTTCTGTAACTTCTTCATTACCAGTTATTTTTAGTCCATATCTACACAGTTCTGTATAATATTTTTTAAATACATAATCAAAAGTACTTTTCTCTTTTTGAAGAAGTTTTTCAATTAAACTGGATTCATTTAGTTGTTCCGGTTGGTTTTCCATTTAATTATTTTTCAATAATAAAATCTAGCTAGTAGCCTTGAGTATTTTGGTAATTATTAGGGTTTAACTTTGAGGTAAAAATAGAGTTAAAATTAAAACTTTCTAATTTTTTCAAAAACAAAAAATGTGTTTGAGAAATTCTGAAAAATAACACTTCTAAATTCACTTTAAAATCCTAATAAACCATCGTTGTTTGCGTTATTAAGCCATTAAAATACAAAGCCATTTTTTAATTGCATTCCGAAATGGAAAATAATATTACCAATCCAAAAAGGAAATTAACCATATCCTATGTTGCAGCGCTTGTTGTAATTGGGGTTTTAACTATCCTTACCCAGTTAATCTTTCACTATGTGATTAATATGCATTCTATTGACGAAAGTATAATTGACATCACAAGGGAACAAATCTTTTTGACAGAGCGGATTAATAATGAAGCCAACAGGTTAATTGGGATAGAAGAGGAAAAAGAGTTCTCCAGAGAAATGGATAATTTTAAGGTGCTTTCTTCCACCTGGTCGCAAATCCAGGAAAATTTAAAAGATCTGGAATATTCACCAATTTTTCCGGATGCTCATATAGCAGAAATAAGAGGAACATTTCAAAAAATGGCTCCACATTATAATTCCATAAAAATTTCGAATGATGAAATCTCAAAATTTTACTTTGATCAGAGAGAAATAGACAAGGAATCATTTGAATTGAAAATAAACACAATTGCAGCGCACAAAAATGACTTCCAGGGATATATGGAAGAAATCTCAGGACTTCTAAAGACTGGTTCGGAATTGCATAAAGAAACAGTGAAAAAATTCCAGATTGGTATTTTTAGTGCAAATATTCTGGTCCTATTGGTTTTGGGACTTTTTATTTTCAAGCCGGTAGTATCAGATATTTCAAAACATGTAAATCTGATTGATAAACAAAATGAAGAATTTGAAAAATTAACTTCTGAGTTAATTGTTACAGAGGAACAAACCGTGGAAGCTAGTCAACTTCTTTTGGATAAAAACAAGGAATTAGTTTCCCTTAAGGAACAGTTGGAAAGTTCTTTAAAAAGTGAGCAGGCCAGTAAGTCCGAGTTTGAGTTTGCAAATTCTGAACTTACTTCAGCCTATGACGAAATCCAATATAAAAACAAACAAATAAATGCGAGTATTAACTATGCTCAGCGAATTCAGAGCGCTCTTTTACCTCAATTAGGATTTGTGGAGAAGGCTTTTCCGGATTCTTTTATTCTTTTTAAACCAAAAGATGTGGTAAGTGGAGATTTTTACTGGTTTTTTCAGAAAGATTATAAAACCATTATAGCTGCGGTTGATTGTATGGGACATGGTGTGCCAGGAGCATTTATGTCGTTGATTGGAGAGCGATTACTTTATGAGACGGTTTACATCAGGGGTATAACTGAGGCAGATATTATTTTAAATGAATTACATGAGAAATTCAAAATCACGCTTAAAAAAGATATTACTCATAATGACGATACTTTGGACATTGCTCTGTGTGTAATCGATAATCACCCTCAGCGTCTTGAGTTATTTGGAGGTTTACCCAAAGTGGAATTTGCCGGTGCAAGGAACCCTCTTATTTATATTAAGGATGGTGAAATACACGAAATAAAAGGGGAGAAGCTTTCGATTGGGGGGAATTTACGGTCTGGTACAGAAAAGTTTACTAAACACGTAATTGAATTAGATACCCCGGCAAGGTTTTACATATTTTCTGATGGTTATCAGGATCAGTTTGGAGGGCCGGGACCAAGGGGTAAAAAGTTTACAAAAAAACGTATGATGAACTTATTATTGGAGAACAAATATATGCCAATAACCCAACAAAAAGATTTACTGGAAAAGACTTTGGCTGATTGGATGGCTGAAGCAAAAGAGGAACAACAAGTTCAGATTGATGATGTACTAGTAATAGGTTTTAGTGTTGGCTGAGGTGAGTTTTTGTCGGTTTTTCTCCTCTCTTTTTAAAATGATATTAATAAATTTAACCAGACCGATAAAACCATTTTCATTTTCATTGTCAAAATCAATTTGAATTCCGGAATTAATTTCAGTTCCGGAAATTGGATAAGTATAAAATGAAGTGCTTTTTAAAACCTCCGACAAAGAGGTAATATCCTTCCTTCTCAATTTTGAATAGCTAATATCAGGAAACTCTTCATTAAATTTATCAAAATCTAAATAGGCAGAAATAGGAAATTTGGAGGCCAGCTTTTGAAAGTTATTGAGCTTAGGCGTGAGGTTATCATCATTAAAATTCTTTACCACCACAGTATCAGTTGTAATGAGTAATTTACTGCCTTTATGGGTGATATAAGTATTGTATCCCAGGATTTCTTTTAAGTTGTACACATCTCTATCTTTTAATAACAAGCCGTCTTTTTCAAGACGGGCAAGGATATGAGACATTTTAGGCCCCGTTGAAATACCAATTACAAAGTTGGGTTGTGAAGTCTTTTCGATTTTAGTAACTTCTGTTTTCTCGAAATTATCATCAAATTCATACGAGATTACTTCCTTCTCAACGATTGTGTTTTCAGAATAGCTGATAAACAAATCCCCATCTGAAAGTGTATAAAGGTCTTTTTCCGGAATCCCGGTAATTATGGATAGTGCCTTTACTGCCAACTTCAGGTTGTATGCTTTCACAAATTCCGGTACAACCCCTTTATTGTATTTAAAATTTATAAAACCTATTAATTTATCTCCATCAATAGATTGGCATAAATCAATATGAGAATTCCCATTTAGTAAGTTTTCATAATATCCCACACTGTTTTTTTCCAATACCTGAGTAATGTCACACTCAATGGTACCTTTTTCAAAACCAACAGTAAAATTGGCATATTCGATATCGTCACTTAGAAATTCCGTTGGAAAAACTTCTTGGGTAAATCTGGTTATGTTTTCAGGTTTGATATGCAGGGTCAAATCTTTTTCATTTACAGTAAGGTTTGCATAATTTGTATCCGCTAAAATGGATTTATCTTCCGATAAGGAAAAAATTGATGTGATTTTTTCTTCGATGTATTTTGACTGGGTTTTTTTATGAAGTGGGAAAAAAGTTACCAAAATATCTTCATTCCATGCAAACCTCATTTTTCTTTCCCCTAGTTCTCCAATTTTAAAATCATCTTCATTGGTTATTTTTAAGTCAATAGAAGGAGGGATTTTGTTTTCCAAAAAAGATTCAAAATGTTTTGCATTAGACATTTTCCAATAAATTCCTCCTACCCATTCTTTTGGTGAATTATCATTCCCAATGTATAGATAAACATTGTGCATTAAATCTATCCCCAAATCTGTTGGGTTTTCCAAAATGGCATTCCCCAGAGGATATTGATTGGCCGAATCAATCTGGGTACCAAAAAAGGATTCCAGTATACTTTTGAAATCCAGATCATTTATGTTTTCAAAAAGGAGCTTTGTGGCGATATTCTTATTGTTGATTATCAGAACTGCACCTGCATCGGAAGGGATGTAGGCGTCAACTGTATTTTTAGATTGGCAGGAAAATATTGCCTGGAGGAACAATATTATTCCTGCTAATTTTATAAAATTCCGAAATGAAGTATCTGCCATTAAAAATTAATTTCCACTAGCGGAAAGATAAACACTATTAAGCATTTCGAGAAATGCGGTAAAACTATTTTTATTTTTGTCCTTAAAATTACTAATAAATTCCGACTCAAAAGATTTATCTCCAACTTTCACTCCTTTAAATTCCCAGTTATCCAAAGTAGTGCTTAATTGATCCATCGTTTCCAAATCTTTTGGCTTCATGTTGTCTTTACCTTCCT
This sequence comes from Flexithrix dorotheae DSM 6795, assembly GCF_000379765.1. Lineage (GTDB taxonomy): Bacteria > Bacteroidota > Bacteroidia > Cytophagales > Flammeovirgaceae > Flexithrix > Flexithrix dorotheae. Next base: position 184,748 of record NZ_KB903454.1, on the reverse strand, counting down.
CCTTCACTACCTCAATTATATTACCCAAATTCATAAACATTGAAATACTGTTTTCAGTAATCAGGGGCTGTAAAGATTTGTCCATTAAATCTTTTTTCTTGATGCCTTTTTTCAATCTTTTGGAAACCAGGGAGGCATCGTTGGTCACCAGGACCATATCATCAATGATTGCCAGGTAAGGATTTATGGGTGCTTTGGGAATGATTAAGTCATAATATTTTCCTTTGGAATTATATCTGGCGATCTCAAAATTTTCTAATCCTTTAATGATTTTATTAAAGTTTTCTTTGTTGCCAATAGTGGCCAGAGCGGTAAAAATTGGCTGGGTTTCTTTTTTTGTTTTTTGCGTTTCATTTAAATTGAAGTTGTCATCATATTCATAATCTGTGTATGTAATTTCTACTTCCTTCAGGTCAGTTACTGCAAAAAGGATATCTCCTTTAAAAATTTCGGTTATGGCATCTTCATCAAGAATAATTCCCAGTAAATCTTTCCCTGTGGTGGCATACTTTCCATACTGAGGAGCTGCTTCAATTATTGGCATATACATTTCAATGATAGCATTAAAAAGCGCTTTTTGGTCTATGGAAAGAGCCATGAATCCTAATAAATTTTTCCCGTTTATGTATTTTACAAATTTAGGATTCACACCTTCTTTATAAATATCCTTTGTGATGTTGAACAGTTTATCACTTAAAAATTGTTTTTGGGCCAATCTGATTTGTCCGTTTTCAAAATACATATTAATATGGTAATAATTATTCTCTAACCATCCATTAGCCCAATCTTTCAATGCTTCCGGATCCATGGCCATAGGAGAGCCTTCCAGTGAATTAAAAGCTGAAGAAAGCTGACGAGAAAATCCCTCAAAATTAACCCATAACCCGATATCAGAGTTATTTTGTTGATGAAGTGAAAAATTTGCATTCTGGGTAATATTCTTTTTTTTGTTTCCGGAGAAATGTGATTCTATTTCGGATCTGAGCAACCTGGCTTTCATAATTTCCTGCTGTTCTATTCTTGCTTCATAGGCTTCATCACTCTCTTCATAATAGAGGTAATTCGGTTTTGAATTACTTTCTTCTACCACCATAATAATAGCATGATCACTGTTCCATCCTATGCCGAATGGTCCGTTCGTAATTATAGAATAATTCCCTTTTGTTTCTATTTCTCTTTGTCCGGTTTGAGGCAAAATGACTTCCTGTGCAAATTTTTGAAACTTATTACCATCTTTAATTTTGATCAGGTATGCCGTAGAAATCATACTGTCCAAAAATTGTAGGTAACCAAAAGAGGACGGCTGGAATGTAATCCCGGATTCATTCGGATTTTTATATAAATTGATGATAAGTTCCTGATTTTCAGGTTGTGATCTCTTTATTTGTGCATCGAGAAAACTGAAAATATCTAATTCCAATAAGTGGGGGATATCTGCCTTTTCTGAAATGGATTGGGAATTAAGTGACAATACCACCATAGCCTCTGAAGGTATATATTCCTCAAGTTTTTGGCTAAATGATACTGAATTGAAACCTAAAATCAGACTGAGTATCAGGAGGTTTTTTAGATTGAATTTTTGAGTAGATTTTATCTTAATCATTATTCTCTTTTGATGTTATTAAATTAAAATAGTAGGGTTATATAAAATTCACCATAGCAATTTACTATTCCAGCATAATGGTGTTTTCAATACTTTTATTACCAGTGGCAATTTCCATTAATTTATATCTAAGCATTGTGGCACTTCCGTTTTTGGAAACTTTACAATCGGGATTGGTTACTTTTTGTACCGCCTGAGGAAATCTGTAAATGGCAATAAATTCTCCTTCTTCTAATATTTCCTTTTGTTGTTGTTTGATTTTTTGATAGTCGTTGGAAATATTGTAAGGGATATTTCTTTTAAATTTATTTCCTGAGAACATAAAGTTATTTAATTGAAAAATCCGGGATTGTTTATCATATCGTTGGACTATTTTTAAAACTCCTTTGTCAAAATTTTCGATTTTATCGAAATCACAGGACATGGAAAAAATAAATTTTTCGAAATCGAGGTGTGGAGTTACATTAGATATGCCTTGGTCACTTTCCAGCCAATTTGTGATTTTTTGAGTTTCTTCCGTGATAAATTTTTGACTGGGCACCTTAAAACCATTGATGCTATCAAGCGTCATTAGGGTTTTTAGCTTGGTTTGGCTTTGACTTAAGTTGACCGTAAGTGAAAATTTCCCCGAACCGTTTTCATAAAAAGTTATTTCTTCAATTATTTCCAGACAGGATGTCATTGGTAGAAAAAATACCAAAAAAAGACCTTTTAGAAATAGTTTGCTGAAATATGAATTGTAGAAAAAATTCCTTTGAAAGGGATTCAATTTCATTGATTTTATATTAGGTATCTGGATTATTGAAAGCGCAAAAAAATAGAATAAAAAATAATATGGTGATTTAAATGTCAGATAATTCTTACATGATCTGTCCTTTGACTAACAAATTAAACAATTAATTATTTCAACAATTTTAAGCATTAGTTTACATTTTTTAGGTAAGGATTTTTTAAAATGACCATCCAACGAATGAAAACTATTTTTTTTAGCCTGATTTCCGGGATATTTTTTCTTTTTTCCGGGTGCCAACTGGAAGATACCATCAACCCTGATATTCAACCAGAACCCACTATTGAAACAAAGGAAAGTGAGGAGCTTACACGGGCTATGTCAAAGAAAATGATAGAAACTAATTCATCTATCCAGTTAATTAGCGGAGATTTGCCTGGAAAGTCAAATATTTCTTCTGCTCCAAAATTAGTGGATTGGGCTGATAGCGATACCCTACATACCATGAATGGGAAAATAACGGGTATGCAATTGGATTTTGAATATGAAGGTCATGAAATTGCCGGATATTATTTAAAAGTAGGAGATGCTTCAAATTACCTGGATATTCCAGTGGAGTTAGCCAAGGATTTTAAAAAGCAAAAAGGAAGTGGAAATTTGGGCATACTTAATCAGTTCCAGACAAATACTGAAGATGATTATATTATTACCTTTTACATTCCTGCTCAAATTAAACCGGGATCTTTTTCAATATCTATTGCTGTGTATGATTCAAAGGGATTTGTGAGTAATACCACCACCAGAATGGTTAAAGTGGTACAATTGGGTGGATTAACCGAAAGTGCCTTTTTATTGCAAAAAAGCTGGGATTGGAAATATTCCTTAAGTTTTTATGGAGAAGAGAAAATTGAAAAAAGGGCTGGTGAAGCATGGAACCATCATTATAAACTGGTAATTCCATGCCAGGAAGGAAAACTTCAGGAAATCGATGTCCAGGAAGAATTCAAGACAGATTATCTGAAATTGGATTTTGCCCCTAATGGTGATTTTACTATGTTGGAGGAAGGGGAAGAGAAAAGGTTTGATTTCAAAAATACCAATTGTAATGAGGTGGCCTATTTGCGAAATTCATTTTATGATAAACGAAAAGGTTCATGGAGCTACGATCATTCCCATAAAAATCTGATCCTGATTTTTGATCCCAAATATTCCGATGAAGAGGAATTATTTCAGGAAAGTTCCATTTTATCTTTTTCCATTGAAGGCACAAATGGAAAAGAAATTATTTTTACAAACGAGTCCTACAATGTGAAGTTTGCCCAAATGGTAAAAACAGCCAATATTTTTTCATTTGAGTAGATTTTTCATGCCCCTGATTTAGATTTAATATACTTCAGGTACAAAAGTCTGGTCTGACATTGGGGGACGAATATAGTTCTCTTCATCATTTCTTTTACTCAACACTACTTTCTTTCTTGGAATGACTTCATAATGAATCATGGAAAGTAAATGGGTAATACAATTAAGTCGTGCTCTTTTTTTACTATCAGACTGCACTACATACCAGGGGTTTTGCTTTGTATCGGTAAAGGAAAACATCTCATCCTTTGCCTTGGAATATTCCCCCCATTTCGTTCGGGAAATTAAATCCATATCGCTTAGTTTCCATCTCTTTGTAGGGTTGTTTAAACGCTCCACAAAGCGTCTTTCCTGTTCTTCCGGACTTACTGAAAACCAGTACTTTATCAGAATAATGCCAGATCTAGTGATCATCCTTTCAAATTCAGGACAAGACCGAAGAAATTCTTCGTGTTCTTCTTCAGTACAAAATCCCATTACCCTTTCCACTCCGGCTCGATTATACCAGCTCCTGTCAAACAAAACCATTTCCCCTGCAGCGGGAAGATGTTCCACATATCTTTGGAAATACCATTGTGTTTTTTCCTTATCAGTAGGTTTGCCCAAAGCCACTACCCGGCAAACTCTTGGGTTAAGCAGGTCCGTAATTCGTTTAATAGTACTTCCTTTTCCTGCAGCGTCTCTTCCCTCAAATATCACCACTACTTTCAATTGTTTTTGAACAATCCATCGCTGGAGTTTCACCAATTCAATTTGAAGTTTGGGAAGTACCTTCTTATATGTTTTATTTATTTCATTTTTTGAAAGGTTATTCTCCTTTTTTGCCATTATTTACAATATTTAAGTGATTTTTTCTATTTGAATTAAAGATCGGCATTTGTTTTTTACCATTCGGCAATAGAACCAAATGAATTTTTTTAAATATACTTTTTTTCAGGTTTTTATCCTCATTTTCTCCCAATATACATGTGCACAGGACCTAAAGAAATCCAAAACCTACCTTGAGTATGGTTTAAATGGGTATTATGGGGCTTTATTTAAACACCGACTTGATCAGGAAAAAATTTATTTTCCCGGAGCATTTGGAGTAGAAGCAAACATCCAGAAATTTACAGATGGGCGGAATAATTGGGAAAGGTTTTATAATTATCCAAAGGTAGGCTGTGCGGTAATGTATTTTAATTATAATATGCCAGATGAATTGGGAAAAGCTTATAGCCTGATTCCCTATATGGATTTTACCTTATCCAAAAAAGGGAAAAGGAGATTCAGAATAAAATCCGGATTTGGTGCTGTGTATTCCACCAAAACCCATGAATTAATTACCAATGAAGAGAATTCTGCCATCAGTAGTAAGGTGAGTATCGCAGTTACCCTTGATTTTCAATATGATTTTAAGATTTCTGACCATTTTTCTATAAATGCCAATGCCGGTTTCAGGCATTATTCTAATGGCAGATTAAGGGCACCCAATAATGGGATCAATTATTTGATTGTTGGTTTAGGGGCAAGGTATACTCCTCAACCAATTCCAAAGGAAAATTTTTATCTAGGACCACCTGACAAAACTTATGAAAATAAACTCTATTTCAATGTAATGGGGGCTACTGCCTGGAGACATGTCAGGCCCCTGGAAAATGGGCACCATAATGCTTACATAATTTCTGTTTATGCCAGCAAAATGGTCGGTCCACTAAGTAATTTGGTTTTAGGGATTGATGGGTTTAAATATCATACAGAAAGCATGCGGCAGGAATATTTAAACAGGATGACCTCCCCTGAAGAAAATAATCTGGATGGCCGACAGGCAGGAATAACTTTTGGACATGAGTTATTGTTTGGAAAGCTTGCCTTTGTAACTCAAATCGGTATCTATTTCTATCTTCCGGTTAAGTTCGATTTGCCCTATTACCAAAGAGTTGGGTTTCGCTACTACTTATGTAAAAATGCCTTTCTTAACACCACTCTTAAAGCTTATACAAGTAAAGCAGATATGCTGGAATTTGGCCTAGGCTTTAGATTGTAACCATGTTTAAATAGTAAAGTGAAAACAATATGGAGTTTGTTTTTGGGCGAAGAAATCCATTTCTTAAGTATGAGCTACCAAATTCACAAGTCATTCCCTATTTTTTATAACCCAAAAATTCCAATTAGTTATTTTTTGGCTTAATTTCACCCCAACAATTTAATTTGTAAATTAACTAAGTAGTACTACTTAAATATTTCATAAATGTTACCCAAAATAAATCCTACACTTACTCATGCCTGGAAGGAACTTACTGTTGATCATGAAGTTTTAAAAAGGGCTAATATTAAAAACCTTTTTGAAAACGATCCGGAAAGATTTAAAAAATATAGTTTAAAGTTTGAAGATATTCTTGTTGATTTTTCAAAAAATATTTTAGATGAATCCGTATTTGAGCATTTGCTTGAGCTGGCCGGTGAAATAAGGTTGATTGAAGCGATTGAAAAGATGTTTTCAGGGGATAAAATTAACATGACTGAAGACAGAGCCGTGCTTCATGTAGCCCTGAGAAACAGATCCAATACCCCAATTCTGGTTGAAGGGAAGGATGTGATGCCTGAGGTAAATGCAGTGCTGGATCAGATGGAAAGTTTTTCAAATAAAATTATTAGTGGAGAGTGGAAAGGATATACCGGAAAGCCAATTACGGATATTGTGAATATAGGGATTGGTGGTTCTGATTTAGGCCCGGTAATGGTAACTGAAGCACTTAAACCATACTGGAAACCAAATATGAATGTTCATTTTGTTTCCAATGTAGATGGTACTCATATAGCTGAAACACTTAAAAAGGTAAATCCGGAAACTACCCTTTTCATGATTGCCTCCAAAACATTCACCACCCAGGAAACCATGACCAATGCACATTCGGCAAGGGATTGGTTTTTAAATGCAGCTGGTGATAAAGAGCATGTCAAAAAGCATTTTGTGGCATTATCTACTAACAAAAAGGGAGTAGAAGATTTTGGTATAGATCCTCAGAATATGTTTGTTTTCTGGGATTGGGTAGGGGGAAGATATTCTCTTTGGTCGGCCATTGGGCTGTCTATTTCCTGCACTATTGGCTTTGAAAACTTCAGCGCTTTATTGGAAGGTGCGCATGCAATGGACAATCATTTCAAAAATGAATCCTTCGAAAAAAATATTCCGGTAATTCTGGCATTGTTGGGCGTTTGGTATGGAAACTTTTTTGATGCTGAAACTGAAGCTATTCTTCCTTACGATCAATATATGCACCGGTTTGCGGCTTATTTCCAACAAGGAAATATGGAAAGTAATGGTAAATATGTAGACAGAACAGGTGAAAAAGTCGATTATAACACCGGACCTGTAATTTGGGGGGAGCCTGGAACAAACGGACAACATGCATTTTACCAGTTAATCCATCAGGGAACCAGAATTATTCCCTGCGACTTCCTTGCCCCAGCCATAAGTCACAACCCTTTATCGGATCACCATCCAAAATTGTTATCCAATTTCTTTGCCCAAACCGAAGCTTTGATGAAAGGAAAAACAAAAGCTGAGGTGGTGGAAGAACTTGAAAAATCTGGTGCAAGCAAGGAGGATATTGAAAAAATCACTCCATTTAAAATATTTGAGGGTAACAGGCCTACTAATTCCATTCTTTTCAAAAAGCTTGACCCTAGAACTTTAGGTGCTTTAATTGCAATGTATGAACACAAAATTTTCGTGCAGGGTGTGATCTGGAATATCCTGAGTTTCGATCAGTGGGGAGTGGAGCTGGGTAAACAACTGGCAAAGAAAATTCTTCCTGAATTGGGGGGAGATGAAGATATTTCTTCGCATGATTCCTCTACAAATGGGTTAATTAATGCCTACAAAGCATTCAGAAAATAAAATTTAACTATTTTCAAGAGCATTTTCCTTTGGTTGCCCTAGGGAAAATGCTTTTTTTGTATCAAAAAAGTACATCATCTTTTACCATGAATAACTATCAGAGAGGATTTAAAGGAGATATTTTTAATGCTATTTTTAACCTTACTGGAAAAATTATTATGAAAGTTTCCGGAGTTTATGCATTGAATATGTTGGGAATGATACTGATTTTTGGTGGAGTAATAGTAGGATTAATCGGGATAGACCAGGAAATGCTTCAGGGACTGCAGGATCCGACAGAGGTGCAAAAACTATCTGAAGAGATGGCTAAAGTTTTTGTGGATCCTACTAATTTGGTTTACCTGTTTCTGGCACTTTTTGGAATTGGCCTTATTTCTTCCTGGGGATATTATTTCGCCTTTATCCTTGCCGAAATGCAAGTGAAAAGTGGGGTGGCAAATTTCAATACTGCATTGGGGTATTCATTTAGAAAAGGTGTAATTGAATTGTTTATAATAGGAACTTTACAGTATATTATTTCAGTAATTTTGCTTACCTTAAGCATTGTTTCCTATCTGCTTTTACCTTTTTTACCATTCATACTTTTTCCAGTGGCTTTACTCTTTATTTTCCGGTTTACCTTGCTAATTCCGGCTGCTGTAGTAGGTGGTTATTCCTTTGTAGATTCAATTGAATATAGCCTTAAGCATATTAACTGGATGAGAAGTTTAAAGCTAGTAGGCATAGCTTTTCTGTTTTTTATGGCTGTATTTATGGCTTCATTCCTTATCGGTTTATTTTCTGTAGCTTTTGCCCTAATTCCTGGAATAGGTCAAATCATTCAGATGATTATTCAAATTGCCTTAGGCAGCTTTTTGATGGCATTTACTGTTTCTGCTTTAACTGCACTTTATTACAGATATGAAGAAGATATTTCTGGGGAAGATGAAGTAAGTCTCGAAGATCATTTAATAGCTGATTAATTATAAAATATGAAAATGAAATTGTTTAACCTTTTATTATTTTTGTTTCTTTCTTTACAGCTTTTTGCACAAACTAAAGTGGCTTGTGTGGGAAACAGTATTACTTATGGAGCCGGTATTGAAGGTAGAGATTCACTTGCCTATCCACAACAATTGGGAAAAATCCTGGGTGAAAGCTGGGTGGTTAAAAACTTTGGAAACAGTGGGGCAACCATGTTAAAAAATGGAAATAAACCCTATTGGTCTTTGCCGGAGTTTAAAAAGGCCAAAAAATTTAAGCCTGATGTGATTATCATTTTATTGGGTACTAATGATTCCAAACCAATAAACTGGGAAGCGCATTCCAATGAATACAAAAAGGATTTTGCTGAGATGATAGGGATTTTCCAAAAATTAAAATCAAAACCAAAAATATGGCTGGGAATTCCTCCACCTGCCGGAGAAAATCCCTGGGGAATCTCAAAAGAAATAGTAGAAGGGGTAATTACCGATCAGGTTAGGGAATTAGCCAAAGACCATGATTTAGGTACAATTAATTTTTTCGAAGGATTTGAGGGGCAAATGGAGCTCCTGCCTGATAATATCCACCCAAATGCTAAAGGAGCGAAAGTTATGGCTGAGCTTGCAGCAAAGGCCATTAAAAATTAAAATTTTCACTCAAATTTCACAATACATCTCTGGCTCTTGATCGTTTCAAGGGCCTTTTGTAAATCCTCTATATTTTTAGTTTTGTCCATTTTTTCATTAAAGTTTCTTTTCAATTCCCTCCTTTGCATGGCTTCCCAAAATCTCCTGACTTCCTTGGTGCTTTCGAGTATTAGAGGAGGAACAGGAGTTGGTTTATCGTCTTCTTTAGCTACCATGGTGAAATAGGAGGAGTTTGTATGCTTCACCAGTCCCTTTTTCACATTTTCAGCTATTACTTTTATCCCCACTACAAGTGATGTTTTTCCCACAAAATTAACCGAAGCATGCATGGAAACCAGATCTCCCACTTCCACCGGTTGCAAAAACTCAACATTATCCACCGAAACGGTTACACAGTAATTTCCTGCATGTTTACTGGCGCAGGCATAAGCCACCTTATCCATCAATGACAATAATATTCCACCATGTATTTTTCCACCAAAATTGGCATATGAAGGTATCATTAATTCTGTAATGGTGGTTTGTGATTGCGCCACTTTTTTCCCAGTTTCAACCATGCTTATAGTTTTTTTAATTGAAGTTATCAGAATGCAAAATTAGCAGCCTAATGTTACTATAGCAAAAAAGCTTAAAGGAAAGGGGTGAGCTAAGTTTTTTAAATTATATAATTCCACTCTAAGACCAAATTATCAATTGTCTTTCAGGTTGTTTTTAGGAAATAAGAATTTTTTATTGACAACAAGCCAAAAAATGCTTAATTTAAATGGACTGTAAACACATACCCAAATATTCTGAATCCAAATGGCGACCACAACTAGATCTCAATTAATTAAAAAGTTTGATTATTACATGAGAGTGTTTTCTATATTAACACTTGCCTGTATCAGTATTTACTTCTTTTTGGAATTGATTCTTAAAAGTAAGTCCGGTATTGGTGGGGTAATATTAACTCTTTGTCTGGCTTTCTCCATTACCCAGATTGTGTTTTTACAATTAAAAGAAAGTGCTAAAAGGAAATATAGAGAATTGGGAAAATAACTTATTTAACCAGAAGTGGGCTTGTGGCTAATACCCAGCCTTCCGGGCCAATACCATTTATTTTGTTTAATCCATCAATATCCATGTCTTCCCAATAATTTCCGGGTTTTTGCACCAAATAACCCTGGTCAACAACCTTTAGTAAGGGCTGATCATTGGCACTATCTCCTAAACCAATGGTGAGCACTTCTCCAAATGCTTTTCGGTAAAGCGAGGCCAGTTTTTCCACTGCTTTTCCCTTATCACTTTGCTTTCCCATTACGGTATGGTATTTCCCTCCGGAAACACATATCAGGTTATTTTGCAAAAGCTCTTCCTTAAATTCCTCAAATGCAGGTGAGGTTACATCTCCTTTGATAATGGTTTCTGTATAATCTCTTGTAGATGCTCTTTTGGCGGCTTCTGGAGCTAGTTTGATAATTGAAGAAATTTCTTCCAAATCCAAGTCTGCATATCCAAAATTTGCCACTTTTGTTTTTTCTCTGGCAGATTCAATTGTTTTCCTGATGGTTTTATAATCTACTCCCAACTCAATTACCTTATAGTTTTCAATCTCCTTTTGATAATCAAAATCAAAGTTAAAATAACCGGAAGGAACAAAAATAGCACTACCATTTTCCGTAATAAATGGGTGTTCATTTTTTAGAGCTTTCCGGTAATAGGCCTGTTCTACCCTGGTTTTGGAGGAACAAAAAACTATGGGAATACCTTTTTGGGTTAATTTTTCTACTGTATCCTTAGTCCTTTCAAAAGAATAGGTTTTAAAATCGATAAGTGTACCGTCAAGGTCTGTAAATATGATTGGTTTGGCCAAAATGTCAGAAGATTAAAATGTTTAAAAAAGAGCATGTTTAATTTAATAAACATGCTCCGGATTCATCAGATTCAATAAGAATTATTTCATTTCGAGCTTTCCTTTTTCCGGGAGTACACTTTCCTTTGCCAGTTTGGTATCTCTTATTGGCTTTGAAACTTTGGTTTCTTTAAATTCTGGTAATTTAGCCTTAAATAATCCGGCATATTCCTGATTTTTCAATACTTCCTTAAATTTCCTTAAATCAAAATTCTCGAGTGCAGGATAATATCTTAGCGTATTGCCAATTTTTTCGCCTTTTGGCAAAATCTTTCTGGTAACCAGGTCCTCCATAATATTTTCCTTCAGAGCATCCGGACAAATAGGAGAATTGTAAATACACTCCATAGCTGCTTTACTCATGTCCTTCACATGCTGATCCCCTTTTACTTCGTGAAGATGTGGATTCCTGGATTCAATCTGAAAGAATTCTACCTGCTGGTTCATAACATCTTCTGATGGATTGGCAATAATACCCCCAAATTTTTCCAATACATTAATATAATGATAAGGTTCTATAGAATATCCTGAAGAGTAATCCAGTTTCATGGCCAAATCCATTGTCATGGCGTGTTCTCCTGCATTTCCTGTTTTAATGGTTTCCGTACCATACCCTGTAAAACTACTGATCAACCGGTTTAAAATTCTATTGGTATGTTCAGAAGCTCTTCCTCTTTTGGCAAAAAACAAATTGGATTCCACAACTTTGGGTTTACTATGCCATGAAATCCGAACCATGGTATAATCAGAATTACTCATGGTAAATCCGGCACCATATTCATGCACATATTCCATTACAGCACCTGGGAAATAATTGTCTGAATCAATGAAACCTATATACTTTTTGCCACATATATAAGCCAGCATTTTACTCAAAATCATCCCTTCAGCTTTTCCATCCTTTACGACTCCATTTTTATCGAGCAAGTGCGTATAACCTGCTGCGGCACAGGCTTCTCCCAACTTGGGATCTTTCTGATGGACAATTAAAAAATCTCTGTCCATAAAATGCTCCATATGTTCAATAGCATCCTTTTCCAGCTTATACCGATCCATTGGGTATCTGGGACTGTTGGATACAATGATGATAAGGCAGTGGTGAGGAATTCCGCTTAAAACCCCTTCTATCAGTTTAATTTTCTCGTTTCTTATGGGTACAACAATTGCCATTTGCTTTTGAATTTCATGCTGGGTGTCATAGGCAATTCTTTTCATAATGGGGTTGTCGTCCTTATCGTTTTTGGCATTTCGCAAACCAGCGTCTAATTCATAAACCTTCTGCACGCCATGGAAAACAATTGGACCAAATCTTTCTACTTCTCTTGGAATTTCAATCTTCATTTTTTCTTAAATAATTTACAATTAGGAATTGATTAAACTTTTAAAAATGATGTAGAACACCACCCTTAAATTCGATGCTTTTTCAAAATACAGAAATCAAATAAACTATCTGAAAACAGTGGATTTCATATCTGGAAGATAAAATATTGAGTAGTAAGTAATAAGGTAAAATATCAAAAAATACGAAATTTGAGTACTTTCTAAAACTCCGTAGTTAAATTTAGGTCAATTTTTAATTCTGCCCTGAAAAACAAGCTGTCTTGTAAATAGGCAGGTTACTAATTGGCTAAATTTAACAACCGAAATTGATAATAATAGGAAAATGAAAATTATTTTTAAATTAATTATTATAACCATCATTCTGACAAATAGCTTTAATTCGATAGGTCAAAATTCCGGAGATTCTCTATTTCTCTGGCCGGATGGTGCGCCAGGTTCAATAGATTTTGAATTAAATGAAATCCACCAGGTCAATGGAATTTTAAGGGTAAGGCAAGTGTCACAGCCAACCATTCAACTGTTTTTGCCAGAAAAAGAAAAAGCCACCGGGGCTGCGGTAGTTATTTGCCCGGGAGGAGGATATGGAATTTTAGCAATTGATCATGAAGGTTTTCAGATAGCCAAATGGTTAAACTCATTTGGTGTGGCTGGGATTGTCTTAAAATATAGGTTACCAGATGACAGAATAATGGAGGATAAAACCATTGGTCCATTAATGGATGCGCAACAAGCGATAAGAATGGTAAGGCAAAATGCAGATAAATGGAACATTGACCCGGAAAAAGTAGGGATAATGGGTTTTTCTGCAGGGGGGCATTTAGCTGCTACAGCCGGAACTCATTTTAATGATATTGTAGGTGGGATTACAGATAAAACATCCGTCCGTCCTGATTTTAATATTTTGATTTACCCAGTGGTTTCCTTTAAGGAGGGAGTGGGTCATATGGGCTCAAGAAGAAATTTAATTGGCCAGACTAATGATTTTAACCTGGTTTCTAAATATTCGAATGAATTGCATATTACTGAAGCTACACCACCCACTTTTCTTGTGCATTCACGCGATGATAAGGCTGTGCCTGTTCAGAACAGCATAAGGTTTTATGAGGCTTTATTAAAGTATGATACTCCTTCCGAAATGCACTTATACAACAAGGGAGGGCACGGATATGGATTAGGAAGGGAAGGAACCACTACTTTATCCTGGCCGGATAGGTGTGCAGCCTGGTTGAAAGAGATCGGAATGGCCGAATAATTAATATTTGTGAATATAGAATTGCAAAAACATGCGTTATTGGCATTATAGTTTTTGTGATTCTATGTTTAGTAATGAAGAAAAGATATTAGCAAGGGCGCAAAGCCTGGTCGACCGGAAAACACTTGAGGACCTGGATAAAAAAGGTCTTCAGGTTATTTTTAAGGAATACCAACGCCTGACCCAAGATTATGGGTTGCTTTTAGCTGATATGAAATTCATTACCAAAATTGGAGATCGTCTTCAACATAAACTGAATAGCCTCAATGAAAGGCTAACTGAAAAAACTGTTCAGTTAGAGCATGCCAAAGACCTAATTCAGGTACAAAACAATAAACTGCAATCTGCAAAAGAAGAACTGGAAGAAAAGGTAAAGGAGAGAACCCGGGAACTGGAAAAAGCCTATAGTGATTTACTCGTTTCTAATCAGGAACTGGATGACTTTGTATACAATGCTTCTCATGACCTGAAAGGGCCCATCGTAAGACTGATTGGTTTGTGTAATGTTGGATTACAGGAAATTGAAGACGAAAAATCCATGAAGTACCTTTCTATGCTGCAGGAAATTTCCAACCAAATGAACGATATGCTTGGGGGATTACTTCACATCAATAATCTAAAACATTCAATAGTAACCCCTGATAAGGTATTGGTAAATGGGGTGTTGGAGGAGGTTTTGGGGAATTTGACTAAATTCAAAAAGTTTGATTTGAGTCAAATCAATATAGAAGCTCCGGAATTGTTGATTATTAGAAGTGATCTGGAGATTTTAAGAACCCTGTTCCAGAACATTTTTGAGTATTGTGTAGCGAATAGCATTCCCCAGGAATCTGGGAAAGCCATTCATTTTAATTTAAAAATTGAAAAGCAATTTTTAATAATTGAAGTAACGCTATTTTGCAGCAAAATTCCAGATAAAGTAAAGCAGGAAATTTTTAATTTATTCTATAGAACTTCCAATAATCCTCACCATACCGGAATGGAGTTGTATACAGTAAGTCTTGCCGCAGAAAAACTTGGAGGAAAGGTTGCGCTTTCCTGCTCTGAAAAAAATACTTCCAAATTTATCATTACCCTGCCTGAAATTTTGGTTTAATCCCAAACTTGTTGGCTAATTTTTAAGTTCTGTTTACTTTTTAAAGGGAATATTTTACCTTCTGATTCTAATTGTTACTTTTGAGAGCAGGATATCAGACCTAATTGTTTACTATTTTTTTAACTGAAAATTTCCATTGGAGATTGGTTTAGGAAATAAATCATTTTTGGAAATTATTTTTTAATTGAAGCTATAATAATGAAAATTAATATTGTTATTTCTCTCATCTGCTTTGTATTTAGTTTGGGTTGGCAAAGTGTAATTGCCCAGAAAAAAAGTGAAGTTCCAGCGGTTTATTCTAATATTTACCAGGATGCTGATGGTAAGTTTTTCATTTTTACAGGTAAGGATACCATTTATGAATTTATAGATGAACCCTGGTTAAAACTCGAAAACCTGAAAGGAGATCCTCAGGGAATGCCTATCGGATTGTTTTTCGATTTCAAGAATACCGAATTGAAAGGAACCCTTTATTATGGCTTTATTCCGCAGGGTGATTCTAAACATCCGCTTCCGGTATACTTTCGGCAAACAGCAAATATCTTGTCAGGAAGAACAACAATTCCCATCAAAGGAATTATGGGAGGAAAATACGATATGATTGGATGGGAAGAAAGTGGAAAAGGTAAAATCGGCTATCGTGTAGTAGATGCAGAAGGCCGAATGCTTTATGATGGCAGAATTTCATTTAAAGGAAAAGGGCCTTTCGAAATTGATGATTCAGTGATAGAAGGACCATTTGTAAATCTGGTAACGGATGAAGGGGCAACCATATCGTTTGAAACAAACAATGAAATAATTGCCAGTGTGGAAGTAGGCGGAAAAACCTTTTCTGATGAAAAAGCTACCCGAAATCATGAAATTTTAATTACAGGCCTGGAATCCGATAAAGATTTTGATTATAACATAGTGTATGGAGAAAATAAGGAAACTTATTCTTTGCACACGGCTCCAAAACCGGGAACAAAAACTAAGTTTACATTTGCCTATGCAAGTGATTCAAGGAGTGGCAATGGGGGAGGAGAACGGGATTTGTATGGGGCCAATTTCTATATCATGAAAAAGATCATGGCTCTAAGTAAATACAGAGATGTGAAATTTTTTCAGTTTTCAGGTGATATGATTAATGGTTATTTGAGAGACCCTGATGAGGCAAGGTTGCAATATGCTAACTGGAAAAGAGCGGTTGAACCTTTCTGGCATTATTTCCCCATTTATATTTCCATGGGTAATCATGAGGCACTATTACGGGAGTTTAGACAAGAAGGTGGTGGCAGAGCCTCTGTAGACCGATTCCCTTTTGAAACTGAATCGGCTGAGGCCATATTTAATGAAGCTTTCGTAAATCCTACTAATGGCCCCGAAAGTGAGGATGGAGCTTCTTACGATCCTGGTAGAAATGTGGATTTTCCAAGTTATAAAGAAAATGTATTCTATTATACCTATGATAATGTGGCGGTGATTGTATTAAACTCCAATTATTTATATAATCCTTCTGAGGGAAATATTCCCCTTACCGGAGGTGGATTACATGCTTATATCATGGATCAACAATTGAAGTGGCTTCAGTCTACCATAAAGACTTTGGAAAAAGATGATAATATTGACCATGTTTTCCTCACCCAACATACTCCGTGCTTTCCCAATGGCGGGCATGTAAGAGATGATATGTGGTATAATGGAAATAATGAATACCGCCCTGTGATTGCAGGAAAGCCTTTGGCAAAGGGAATCATTGAAAGAAGGGATGAATACCTGGATATTATCATCAATAAAAGTTCGAAAGTGAGGGCAATTATGACGGGGGATGAGCATAATTATGCTAAAACTGAGATTAAGGCTGGAATGGAAATGTACCCTGAAAACTGGGAAGGTAAAAAAATTAAAATCTCCAGAACTATTTACCAGATCAATAATGGAGCGGCTGGTGCTCCTTATTATGCGCAGGAACAAACCCCCTGGACACCAAATGTAACAGGCTTTACCACCCAACATGCACTGGTATTATTCCATGTAGATGGAGAAGAAATTGAAATGGAAGTAATTAATCCGGATACCTTGGAGCCTGTGGATGAGTTGAAACTTAATTAACCAAAATTTTATATTAACCAGTTATTTGGTAATTAATAGCTTAATAAAAAAGAGTAGTAGCTTATTTTTAGGGTTACTACTCTTTTTTTGTTTGTAAAACTAGTTTTTTAGTTAAATTCATTGTTTCGGGGACATACATAATGGTTTAGTTGGCTGAATTTTATGATTTTTTCATTTTTAAATTCATTAACCCAATGGCTTTCTTCGCCCTCTGGAACATTAATCAGATAAATTTTCATCCTTTCTGAAACAACTCTTTCCACGGATAATTTATAAGAATCCACAAGAGAAATCAGGTTTTCCTGTGGAATGGTGTCATATGTTTTTATCATTATTTCTCCGGGTACAAAATCTCCACATATATCATGTTCCTCATTATTGCACCCAATTAAAATTGACCCTGTAATTAATAACCATATCAAAATATTTGAATTTGTTTTCAGGTGTTTTGTGGTGATAATAAACATAAATAAATGAGTTTACTTGAAGTAAATATTGATAAATTTAATAATATTGAAATAATCATAATCCAACAATCTAATTAACATTTATTATGAGCTTAAAATTTGAAATGCAACCATTAAAATTAACTTTGTAATACAAAGTTCTTTTAAAATATTAATGCTATGGAATATCAAAATGACCAATTAGAAGAAAATTTACCTGAAATAGGCAGGAAAAAAGAAGCCTCAGCCCTCCAGAAGAATAACAGGACAAGAATGGTAATAGTAGGTTGGGTTTTTTCAGTTATTGCTTTTTACCTATTCCTGATGGCTGAGACAGATTCCGATCGTTTCCTGGATTTTGGAAGTTTGTTCATGATTAATTTCGGAATTGCTATTGTTTACTTCCTCATTACAGTGGTGAGTAAATTTAAATTTAGTAAAATAAACCCCGCTGAATATGCTTTATCCCTTGTGCTATTTTCAATCAGTGCTTTTACCCTCAATAAGTCTCTTCCTGTGTTTGGTAATTTTCCCAATTGGGAAATTGCGTACATATTCCTCATGCATATCCCGCTTTTTACTTTGTCATTTAAAGAGGAATTACCCAAATGGCTAATCAACTTTTCCTATTTTGCTTTAGGAATGGGGGTAGTACTTTGGGGTTATATGTGCATTCACCTTACGCTTTTCATGGTTTATGGGCTACTGATTTTCTGGTTCTTTGGGATTTCTCTGCATGCCTGGGTTCCTGCTATATTTCTTTTATTTAGTTTCAAGCATATTTCCCAAAATCAAATTTATCCCATCCAAAAAAACATGTTTAAAGTTGGGATACTGGGGCCTTTAATTTTAGGTATATTGTTTATCGCGAATTGGGGAATTGAAAAACATAAATTGGAATCCATTATCCAAAAGGCTGAGACAGAAGGCACTGAATTACCGCTTTGGGTAAATGTTTCCAGGGAAATTGCTGACAATTTTGTTACAAGACAATTTTTATTATCTGAAAATCTAATATCAGATTCGGATTCCTTTTTGGATAGGCCTTTCAACCGAAACAGAAATGGTTTGGATGAGGTGATGACTGATGATCCTTTAGTGAAAATCGGACTTTTGCTATTCGGAAATATTGAAGGACTTGATACCAAAGACAAACAATCCTTATTAATTACCCAGCAAAATTTAAAACATGAAGCAAATAGAAGGCTTTGGTCGGGAAATGATTTGAAGACAAAGGAGGTGAAAACAAGAGTAAATTTGTATCATGATTTCAGGATGGCTTATACAGAAAAAGAAATCATTATTGAAAACACAAGTCAGTATTCCTGGAGGCCTCAGGAAGCCATTTATACCTTTCATTTACCCACTGGCTCTACCATTTCCTCTTTATCACTTTGGATAAATGGAAGGGAGGAAAAAGCAGTTTTAACTACCAAAGGCAAGGCGGATAAGGCATATGAAACGATAGTAGGGGTAGAAAGCAGAGATCCGGCATTGGTACATTGGCTGGAAGGAAATAAAGTGGTGGTGACGGTATTTCCCTGTAATCCTGAAGAAAAAAGGCGCTTCAAAATAGGCGTTACCAGTCCACTTGTTTTAAAGGAAGACAAACTGGTTTTACAGAATATTTATTTTGAAGGACCGTCCACAAAAGATACTTCAGGAGAGGAGGAAGTGATCATTGTTTCTGGAAACAAAAATCTAGATATTGAAGGGACTAAATTTTGGAAAGATGGTGAAGGTAAATATTCACACAAAGGGAATTACAGAAATTACTGGGAGCTGGAAATACCAGCAGAAAATCCATCGGAGAGGGCTTTTGTTTTTGATGGGGAAAAATATACTGTTTCTACTTTAGAGAAAGGTTCGCAGGCCTTTAGTCCAAGAGATATTTACCTGGATATCAACAATTCCTGGACAGAGTTTGAGATCAATCAGGTGTACGCTGCTTTAAAAGACAGGGACATTTTTATTATGGATAAACAGCCAGAATTACTTACAAAAGCTAACTTCATAGAATTAGTAAAAAAGGCAAGGGCCTATAATTATTCTTTGTTTCCCATTCACAAAATTCATTTTCCTGAAAACTCATTGGTCATTACCAAAACAAATTCCAATTCTCCAGAATTGAAAGATTTAAAAGACTCGGAGTTTTCAAAAAGTTTAGCTGCTTTTTGTGCAGAAAATAAAACTCCTGTGAAATTCCTGAACATTGGTGATGAATTAAATCCATATTTAAAAACCCTGGAGGAACTTAATGCCATTAAGATTAAAAACTCTGGCCTTTTAGGCTTTTTGGATTTGAATAAACTATTTACTTTCCAGGAAGAAGTGCTTGAGGGTAATGAAGTGGAATTGAAAGGAACTAGGTTGAAAATAACGAAATCAGAGGCCAGTGGACAAGCAGGAAATGCACCGGATCATTTAATGCGTCTTTATGCATACAATAAAATAATGAAGGAAGTGGGGAAACATTATTTTAAATCGGAATCCTATGAAAACGGACCTTTAATTGATCTTGCAGTGAAAGCCAATGTGGTTTCTCCCATTTCCAGCCTGATAGCTTTGGAAACCCAAAAGGATTATGATCGATTCGACATTGAGCGATCCAAAAATAGTTTGGGGAATGCCGCTGATGCCGGTTCCGGTGCAGTTCCTGAACCTCATGAATGGGCATTAATCATTTTTGCCATGTTGGTAGTAGGATTGCTTTGGATTAAAAAATATAGAGCCGGGCTGGTTTAATTCGGATTTGAATAGCATAATTCATGGAATATATTAAAGCAGAAGTACTTAAAAATTCAAAAGGAATAAAGGCTTGGATTTTTCCACTTGCCTTTATCCTTTTAGGGTTTGTGCTTGTTTTCTTCAATTTGGAAAATTTCATAAAATTTGAATTTAACTGGATTTTAGGCCTAATGGTTTTGCCAATTATTCTCCATTTTGATAAGTCCAAAACGGCAAATTACCAGTTACTCCTTTTTGTTCTCATTTTACTTGGTTTTTCCTGGGTGCTTCATATCAGAACATTGCATATTTCTGCTTTTTTCCTTTTTCTATTTTTCCAAATGAGCTTAATATGGGGAAGAATAAATATTTTACCATTATTTCTACTTCTGTTTCTTTCTCCAATTTTCACCTACTTTGTAGAAGTATTTGGTTTCCCCATCCGATTAGTGTTAAGTGAATGGGCGGTGGACTTATTCAATTTGATCGGCTTAAAGGCAGTGGCCAAAGGGAATATAATTTCCCTCAATGGCAATGATTTTTCCGTTGACCAGAGTTGTATTGGTTTGAATATGGTAACCACTTCCTTTGTATTACAGTTGGGTATAATTGGCTACTTTGAAGGCAAATGCAACAAAAAATTACAACTGTTATGGATTTTAGTAATTCTTAGCCTTACTTCAATTTTTATCCTCATTAACAATTTGCTGAGAATTAATGTGTTGGTTTTGTTTCAGTCTGATCCGCAATCACTTTCTCATCAGCTTTTTGGGCTGACAGGTTTATTGCTTTATGTAGTGCTTCCTGGTTTTTTCTTTACCAAGTGGATTTACAGCAGGTTTGGGAAAGCTCCGGAAGCTGGCCACAAGCAAGGAAATAAAAAGTCTGAATTTGCCAAAAACCTAATGCTTTCCATCGGAATTTTACTTATTCTTCTTGTTTTCAATTTCAGACAGGATGAAGTTTTTCCAGATGAAGGAATTATCAAAACTTTCAGATTACAGGAAAATCTGGAAGTTCCTGAGGGCTTTAAAGGAGAGATTCTGGCCAATGGTGTGGCAAAAATGGAAAACGCAAAGGCTTTAGTTTATATCAAGCCTCCCTCAAAATTTTTCAGAAGTGATCATAACCCTATGTTTTGCTGGAAGGGAAGTGGTTATACCTTTAAAAAAGAACAAACCAAAGTGATTGCCGGAAAAGAAGTGTTTTTTGCAGAATTGGAAAAGGGGAAAGATATACTTTATACCGTCTGGTGGCATGAAAATGCTACTCATCAAACCATTAGTCAATTCGATTGGAGGTGGCGAACCTTAAAAGGGGAAGAAGGTTTCATTTTGGTAAATATTACCTGTGCCAAAGAAAGTGATTTGGAAGCCGCTATTGGAAAGTTTTAGATTAGAAATAGCTCATCTGCTTGTGCTTTAAAATTTTAACTACTTTGAAAAACAACGAGATGCTATTAAAATGAAAAGGTCAAGGCAGACGCATTGAACTCTAAAAGAAATCACTTGCGGTCGAGTTTTTCAATCAATGATCATCTCCCTGGTAAATCCACATCGGTACTGTTTCCCCTGCTTTTTCAAAACCGCACTTTTTGTAGAATTCAACTGCATTTCCATCGGAAACCAGCATTTGCTGATGAAATTCTTTATACTTTTCCTGTAGTACTTCCATGATCATTTTCCCTATACCTTTTCCCTGATATTCCGGGTGAACTAACAAATGAGGGTAATAAACCACCAGAAAACCATCAGTAATGGCATTTCCAATACCAATCAATAAATCTTCATCCCAGGCTGTGACAAGCGAATCAGAGTTTTTTAATGCATTAAATAAGATCTCTGGTTTTTCAGCAGAGGACCATTTATTGAGGCGGTAAATTTGGATGATTTTTTCCTGCTCAGGTATTTTGTTCGTGCAGATTTTCACTGGCATGTCTTTCCTTTTTATCAATTTTAGCTCCTTTATTCTTCTTATTGAATTGTGCATTTTTATAACCTTTCAACAAAACCGGAATCCAGCCTAAAATGGGGATGAAATAAGCAAAAATAAAGGGATTCCTGAACAAAATTCTAAAGAATGACCAGAACCCTAATTTCATTTCAAAATTACCATTTCCATATTTGGTGTATTTTCGTTGAAATTCTGAAAATAACAATGGCCATGCCCAGGGTAGTAAAAATGGCATTTTTTTCCAGTTGGTAAAAAGTGTTTTAAAATGCTCCTTCCATTGATATGGATTTTTCCCATAATCCCTTACCGCCTTATCCAGGTCTGTCTGCATAATACCATGAATCTTATCCCGCAATTCCTCCAAATCTTTCCTCTCCATTTCTTCAAATGGTTTGTTGGTCCATTCATGAGGCTTAATTCTTGAACCCATCACAAAAGTAAGTTTGGCAGGTAAGCCATAATAAAACAACCAGGGCTGAAGCAAAAGAATGAGGGTTAACCAGCCCAGTGGTAAAAACGGAATCCCAATTTTTTGAATGATTCGATTCACCCAGTTATTACTGTAATGCCCCGGATTGATGTACTCTCCATTTACCGATGAAATAAGAATGATATCTGTTTTATATTTCAGGCTCATTCTCACCATTGAAGTGGAAAGGCGTTGTAATTTATATTTATTGTTAAAGCCTTTGCCAATTCCAGGAACTCCTTCCGGATAAATCATCAGATTGTAGTCGGAGTATTGCATTAAAGTTTCGAAATTGAGGGTAGTGGCATCAATACTGCCTACTCTTTTCCACAAATTCCTGATCAGAAAAGGATTCATTAAAGTAGACTGGGATAGCATTGGTGCAGTTAATGGCCGTGGGGCATTATGCAAATAATCCCACTTATCGAAAAGACCGGATAGAAAAATGATCCCATCCCAGGGAAAGGCCATGCCCGAATGATTACTGGCAAAAATCAATGGAAAGTCAGGATTATTTCTTTCAGGCAATTCATCGAAACCAATAAACTGCGCTCTAAAATAATATTTGGTTAACCAGCCAATGGCATGTTTGTTCAAGGCTTTTGCATAGTCCAAATCAAAATGCTCAGTGAGAACATTTTTGTTTTTTTCAATGGCCTGCTGTAGCTGCGCTCTGGTTAGTTTCCTTGTATCCATTTTAGCAAAAGCCCTTTCGGGTTGGTGGTGTTTTTTTCAGTAATGCTCAATATACTCAAAAAATGCTTTTCCCAGCAAGGTCTTCGCTAGAGGCCTTGTATTTATTGGGATTCAAAAGATTCAATGACGCATGGCCGCTAAAATTCAGACCCTGCTCCACGCTTTCTGTCACTTTGGGAATTGCTATTTTAGTTTTTATAACTGATTAAAAATTAACCAGTTTAATCTTTTTAACTTCTATCTTCTCCCAAACATCGCCCTTAATATAAGGATCATTTTCCAGACATTTTTGTAATTCCTTTTTGTTTTCAAATCTCATATATAGAGTGGAGCCAATCATTTTACCATTTTTATCCAGAATAGCCCCTCCATTTATAAAATGACCTTCTTCTTTTAATTTTTTCGCTACTTCCAAATGAGCATCTCTGGCAAGTAATCTTCTTCCAAGGGCACCTTCATCGGTATGATCGTAGGCAATTACTAAAAAATCCATAGGTTAAACTAATTTTTAAATCCTTTTATACTTCTGCTGCATTATTGTTATTTTTTTAGAATTTAGCAATCAAAAACAAAAAATTTAATTTGGAATCACTGGGAAAACATATCATCGCAGAATTTTTTAACTGTAATCCTGAAGGCCTTAATGATGTGGTATTTATCGAGAATGCCATGTTAGAAGCCGCAAAGGAGGCCAATGCTACGGTTATCAATTCAACGTTTCATCATTTTTCGCCTATAGGTGTCTCCGGAGTGGTGGTCATTCAGGAAAGCCACCTGGCTATTCATACCTGGCCGGAATATGGCTTTGCCTCGGTCGATATTTTCACATGTGGGGATCAGATTGACCCCTGGTTATCCTCCCGATATTTAAAAAAAGCGCTGGAAGCCAGTCACGATTCGGCTATTGAAATGCGTAGAGGGCAAAAAGGCCTAATTGAAAAACAGGAGGGATTTAAATTTAATGTCCAAAAATCAGTGGCTGATCTGGCTGAAATCAGAAAGGAAAGGGAAATATGGGTGACAGAAAGAACTGATGACCTGGCGCTTTCATTCCGACATACTGGGGAATTGTTATTCAGGACTAAAAGCGATTTCCAGCGAATTGAGGTTTTTCAATCCCGTTCTTTTGGGAAAATAATGTTACTGGATGGGATAATTGTACTTACTGAAAAAGATGAATTTGCGTTCCATGAGATGCTGGTCCATGTGCCATTGCTTTGTCATCCAAACCCTAAGCAGGTTATGGTCATTGGAGGAGGTGATGGCGGGACGGTAAAAGAACTTCTGAAACATCCTGAAATTGAACAAATAACAGTTTTGGAAATTGATCCACAGGTAATCCAGACGGCAAAAACTTATTTCCCCGAAATTTCAGCCGGTTTAAATGATAATAAAGTAAAGGTTATTCTTGGAGAAGCTTTTGATTACCTGAAAAATGAAAGCAGCCAAAAATTTGATATAATTCTAAGTGATTATGCGAATCCGGTAGAAGAAGGGGCAGAGGAGCATTTTAAGCATATCCATTTAATCTTAAAAAAGCATTTGAAGGAAAAAGGCATTCTCATAGCACAGACAGGTTCACCTGGAATTTCAGGAGAAAAATTTGCTGAAAATTTTAAAGGGCTAAAAAATATTTTCGGAGCAGAAAATGTAAAACCATTCCAGGTAAATATACCCACTTTCCCATCTGGCTTATGGACATTTGGTTTTTGCCAAAAAGATATTTCAAATAATAATTTTCCCGACAAATCCAGATTAAAACAACTGGAAGCTGACTATTCGTTGAATTATTACAATGAGGAAATTCATAAAGCAGCTTTTGTACTGCCAAATTATGTTAGGAGGTTGGTTTGACTTAAGCCAGTAGTTTAAGTTAAAAGTTTATTTTTCCTGCTGGTTCAGGTTTGTAACCTGGACTTAATTATTAGATTAGAAGTATTTTGGAGAAGTCTGAGACTTCGGTGAGTTTTTGGTATGGCTTGTTCAGAATTTCAGCGACTCAAAAACTGCTTAATATTCCAGTTTTGCAAAGGGGTTTATTAGATGGGTTAACCAATCCATTGTAATTATTCTTAAATCAGAATTCGATAAATAAATCATTAAAAAATGAAAATTATTTTTGCAATCATATTTAACTTTTGGGGAATCATATGCTTTGGCCAGACAAGAAATTTAATTGGGAAATATTCTTATGATGAACTATTTTCAAGAGTTTTATTAGTTATTGAACCTGATTCTTCTTTTACATATGCTTCCTCTATACATCCTTCTTTTAATCGAATTGAGTATTTTAAGGAAAAAGGCAAATGGATCATTTCAGGGGACACTATTATACTCAACCCACATCTGGAGGAAAAACCCTTTATTGAAACTGATTTCCAGGAAAAGAAAATTGAGAGTGATACCAGTTTAATATTGACTTTTAACCATATAAAAAGGTATTTTGACAATGAGGGAAAATTAACTATTAATGATACGGTTGAGGTGGATAGGCTCGATTTTGCTTTCAATAATTTTAAGAAAAAAAGCAGAACAAGGGTTTCTAGGGATTATACAACCAGATGTGCCTTTGCTGGTTATATTCCACCAGAAATAATCAGCCTTAAAAATACCATAACGATCTCAAAACCATCTGAAAAATTGGAAAGTATTTTCATTGGTTGTTATGAACTTTATGGTACAAGAGAATTTCAAATAAAAGATTCAACTTCTAATCATCTAATATTAAATATATATTCAAACTATTATCAAGATGGGCAGTTAAGGCAAAAGAAATTTTTGGTAAAAAATGATAAAAGAATATATACCCAACAAAAGAATAGTGGAAAGTTTAAAAAAGGTTTTTGGCATCCAGCTTCGGTGATAAGGAAGAAGAAACCACGTAAACGTAAATAGCTGGAACTCACGCTAGTTCCGGTTTGTAACCTGGACCTAACTAATAAATGAAAGTTTGTAACTTTCAGGATTCCCAGCTACAAACTTTGCATTTAATTTTCCATCAACTCAGCAAATGCGTGACTAATCCGCTTCTTAGTTTTGGTTCGAACCAGGTTACTTTTGGAGGCATTATTTTCCCACTGTCGGCTATGTCGATGAGTTGCTTCATGGAAACCGGGAATAGGGCAAAGGCCACTTTCATTTCTCCTGAATCTACTCTTTTTTCAAGCTCTCCCAAACCTCTACCTCCTCCCACAAATTCAATCCGTTTATCAGTTCTTAAATTAAAAATACCTAAAACTGGTTTTAAAATCTGTTCTGATAAAATGGTCACATCTAAAACGCCAATAGGATCAGCATCATCAAACGTTCCCGGTTTTGCTTTCAGGGAATACCAATTACCTCCCAAATACATTCCAAAAGTATGTAATTCCGTTGGCTTAAAAATTTCCCTTCCCTTTTTCTCTACCACAAATTTAGTTTTGAGTTTATCTACAAAATCCACTGGGGCAAGGCCATTCAAATCTTTTACCACACGGTTATAATCTATAATTTGTAATTGATTATCAGGGAAATGCACTGCCAGGAAATAATTATACTCTTCATCTCCGGTATGATTTGGGTTTTCTTCTTTAAGGTCTTTTCCTACCAAAGCTGCAGCCGCAGTTCTGTGGTGCCCGTCTGCAACATAAGTGGCAGGTAGTTTTTCAAATTCCTGAATAATTTGAGTGATAATCGTTTCATCCTCAATTACCCAAAACTCATGTTGCACACCATCTTCAGCCACAAAATTATATTCCGGTGTCTGGGAAACTATTTTATCGGCTATTTCATCCAGTGCTTTTTGATTAGGATAAGCAAAAAATACCGGTTCTGCATTCATCATTCCCACACGAACATGTTTTTTTCGGTCTGCTTCTTTATCCGGCCGGGTCAGTTCGTGTTTTTTGATGACATTGTTAAAATAATCATCTATGGCTGCACAGGCTACATAACCTACCTGCGAATGGGTTTCTGCAGTTATTCTGTACAAATACAAACAATCTTTCTGGTCCTGAATTAATACCCCTTCATCTACCATTTTCTGATAGTTTTCCTTGCCTTTCTGATAGATTTCTTCCGCATAAGGATCATGTCCATCGGGGAATGATATTTCCGGTTTTACCACATTTAAAAAACTATATTGATTGCCTTTGGCTTCATCTCTGGCTTCAGCGGTATTCATCACATCGTATGGTCTGGAAGCCACCTGGATAGCTTTTTCTGGTATTGGTCGTACTCCTTTAAATGCTTTAATTTTTGCCATTTTTTTGATTAGGTTTTTCTTGGTTTAAGCTTTAAGTTTTTGAGGTAGCAATCTACTCATAATTATACCTTCAATACTGTTTAAGGCTTCCATCTGGCTCTCATTTAATGGTTTGTTCACATCAATAATATTGTAGGCCAGATTGCCTCGGTGTTTATTTAATAAATCTTCAATATTTACATTTTCCTTTGCCAGCACAGTGGTGATTTGCCCTACCATGTTGGGAATGTTTTTATTAGCAATGATCAATCGGGCTCCACCGTTTCTTGGCATTTCTGCTTCCGGGAAATTAACTGAATTTTTAATATTTCCGTTCTCTAAAAAATCTTTTAGTTGGTCCACGGCCATTATGGCACAATTAGATTCTGATTCGGGAGTGGATGCTCCCAAATGTGGTAAACAAATGATTTTGTCATTTTTTAATAAATCTTCATCGGGAAAATCAGTCACAAATCGGGCAACTTTTCCCGATTCCAAAGCGGAAAACAAATCTCGTTTATTTAACAAACCTCCTCTGGCAAAGTTCAAAATTCTGATGCCAGGTTTCATTATTTCAAACTTCTCCTTATTGAGAAATCCTTTGGTGCTATCGAGCAAAGGAACATGAAGAGTGAGATAGTCTGATTGGCTTAATAAATGATCAAGGCTTTTTGCTTTTTTTACCTTCTGGGATAATGCCCATGCCGAATCAACGGAAATATAGGGATCGTAGCCTAAAACCTTCATACCCAGGGCTTCAGCAGCGTTGGCTACCAGCATGCCAATAGCCCCCAGACCTACTACTCCCAGGGTCTTTCCCAGAATTTCCGGTCCGGCAAAGTTGGATTTTCCTTTTTCCACCAGTTTGCCCACTTCATCTCCTTTTCCCACTAGTTCCTTTGCCCAGGAAATGCCATCGGGGATTTTTCTGGATGAAAGTAATAGGCCGGTAAGTACCAGTTCCTTCACTGCATTGGCATTGGCTCCGGGAGTATTAAAAACTACGATTCCATCTTCAGTACATTTTTCTATGGGAATATTATTGACACCAGCTCCGGCTCTGGCAATGGCTTTTAGCGTTTTTGGAAATGCCAAATCATGCATTTTGGCGCTTCTTACCAAGATGGCATCGGGGGAGGAAAATTCGGAGGCTACTTCATATTGATCCAGGGGAAATTTTTGTAGCCCACTTGGGGAAATTTTATTGATCGTTTGAATCTTAAACATTTTCAAGTTTACCAGTTAAGTTTATCTTGGGATAGTTAGTGGTAGTCGTTCAATGGAATTTTAAGTTGTAATTCAAAATTAACCGTTTATTATTTTGCCATAAAAGACTGATAGAGAGATTATTGTTTCTCGGAAATAAGAGCACAGGGTGCTTATTTGGAAGGCACAAGGAAGACCTTATATCTTTACCTTGTGCCAGAATTTCCATATTAATTATTAATTCCTGCTTTCAAAATCCTTCATGAAGTCCACCAACGCTTTTACGCCTTCCATGGGCATGGAATTGTAAATACTGGCTCTCATGCCTCCAACTGATCGATGTCCTTTTAGGGTAGTTAGGTTATTGGCAGCGGCCTCTGAAATGAATTTGGCATCCAGCTCATCATTTCCGGTTACAAAAGGCACGTTCATTAATGACCTGAATTTTGGCTCCACAGTGGCTTTAAAAAGGCTGGAACTATCCAGATAATTATAAAGCAACCCGGCTTTTTCTTTATTGATTTTTTCGATGCTTTTTAGACCTCCCTTTTCCAATGCCCACTCGAATACCAGACCTGCCATGTAAATGGAATAACAAGGAGGAGTATTGAACATGGAATCATTGTCGGCATGGGTTTTATAATTGAGCATGGTAGGGGTGAAATCCAGTGCTTTTCCAATTAAATCTTCCCGAATGATTACAATGGTCAATCCAGCTGGCCCAATGTTTTTCTGAGCCCCCGCATAGATAATTCCAAACTTAGAAACATCATATTCCTGTGATAGAATATTGGATGACATATCGGCTACCAAGGGTACATTCCCAACTTCTGGAAGACCTGGAAATAATGTTCCGTAAATGGTATTGTTAGTCGTGATATGTGCATAATCTGCATCCTGATCAAACATTTCGGCTGAAAGTTCAGGGATATACGAAAAGGTTTTGTCTTCGGAAGAAGCCACTACGTTTACATTCCCATATCTTTTGGCTTCGGCAATTGCTTTTTTCGACCAAGCCCCGGTATTTACAATATCTGCTTTTTTCTTTTCTGAAAAAAGGTTGAGGGGTACCATGGCAAACTGCGAAGAGGCTCCGCCTTGTAAAAACAATACTTTATAATTGGCTGGAATTCCCATCAATTCAATTAGTTTGGATTTTGCATTTTCAGCAATTTCCATAAATACTTTCGATCGATGACTCATCTCCATTACTGACATTCCGCTACCCTGGTAATCAGTCATTTCATTTTTGGCTTTTTCAAGCACTTCAAGCGGCAACATTGCAGGCCCCGCAGAAAAATTAAATACTCTTCCCATTATTTGTTAGTATAAATTTATGTTAGGCTTGTTTAAAATTTAATTTTTCAAGCGAAAATGTTCAGTTTAGGGTTCTCGTGAAACAAGAAAATTTTTCAATAGCAGCGCTATTTACAAATTTTATTTTGAAACCAGGTTCCTGAAATGGGCATTTGCAGCGAAATACGTAAAATTTAAACATGCTCTTAATTCGAATTTGGCACTTCTTGATTATAAGGATTTAATGCCTGCTTTAAAGTTAATAATTTATTAAAATTTTATCCTATATTGGATTATCGATTTATGTTTGAATTACTCCGGGATTAAATCTTTTAGTAATTGGAGCATGATTGGCGGCTTCCAAACCTCCAGAAATCATTTTTCTGGTTTCTAATGGAGAAATAATTTCATCTACCCAAAGTCTTGAGGCTGCATAGTATGGGGAAAGCTGTTCATTGTATTTATCTTCTATTTCTTTTAAAAGCTTTTGTTCATCTTCTTTAGAAATTTCTTTTCCCTTGGCTTTTAAGGAAGCTACTTTTATTTGCAATAAAGTCTTTGCCGCTGAAGCTCCGCTCATTACTGCAATTTGTGCGGTAGGCCAGGCAAAAATAAATCTGGGATCATAGGCCTTTCCACACATGGCATAATTTCCGGCACCATATGAGTTTCCTACAATCAGGGTGATTTTGGGAACAGTAGAATTTGCCATAGCATTTACCATTTTAGCTCCATCTTTAATAATTCCTCCATGCTCGGCCCGACTTCCCACCATAAACCCGGAAACATCCTGAATGAATAACAAAGGGATTTTTTTCTGGTTACAATTCATGATAAACCGGGCTGATTTATCCGCTGATTCTGAGTAAATTACACCACCCATTTGCATTTCTCCTTTTTTGGTTTTGGAAATGGTTCTCTGGTTGGCAATAATGCCTACCCCCCAGCCATCAATGCGGGCATAGCCACAAATTAAGGTCTGTCCATAGCCTTCTTTATAATGATCGAATTTCGATTCATCTACCAATCTTTCAATAATCTCCATCATATCGTAAGGCTTTACCCGGTCGTAAGGAAATTTGTCAAGCAGTTCCTTTTCACTTTTAAGGGGAGGTTTAGCCTCAATTCTATCAAAACCAGCTGGTTCATGGTGGCCTAGTTTGTCCATTAGTTTTTTAATGGTATCCAGGCAATCTTTGTCATCTTTACATTTATAATCAGTTACTCCGGATATTTCACAGTGGGTAGTGGCCCCGCCAAGTGTTTCGTTATCAACCGTTTCTCCAATAGCAGATTTGACCAGATAGGAACCGGCTAGGAATACTGAACCAGTACCTTCCACAATCAAAGATTCATCGGACATGATAGGAAGGTAGGCTCCACCTGCTACACAACTTCCCATAATTGCTGCGATTTGTACTATTCCCTCCGAAGACATGATGGCATTATTCCTGAAAATTCTTCCGAAATGTTCCTTGTCTGGAAATATTTCATCCTGCATGGGGAGGAAAACTCCTGCGCTATCTACCAGATAGATAATTGGCAGTTTATTTTCCATGGAGATTTCCTGAGCTCTCAGGTTTTTTTTGGCTGTGATTGGAAACCAGGCTCCGGCTTTTACAGTGGCATCATTGGCTACTACCACACAAGTTCTACCACTGACTTTGGTAATCCCAGTTACTACTCCACCAGAAGGACAGCCTCCATATTCTTTGTACATCCCCTCTCCGGTAAAAGTCCCAACTTCCATAAAAAAGGCATCATCATCTTTTAGATAATCAATTCTTTCTCTTGCGGTAAGTTTTCCTTTTTTGTGTTGAGATTCAATTTTTTTATTTCCGCCTCCTAAATAAACTTTTTCCCTTTTTTCAGAAAGTTCGTTTAAGTGAGCTTCTAAATTTTTATGGTTTTTATTAGCTTCCTTTTCCAGTTTCATTACTTGCTAATTTTGTTTATTGGTTAAATTTTTATTTTTTGCTACAATCAAAAAGTGAAATTCGCTTTAATGCTAAAATTTAATTGATTTGCGGAACATAAACTAAATATTTGTACCTGGAATTAAAACATATTTTTCTAGTAAGGGTTTAAGGCTTATTTAAATTTAGTATTAGATTATTAACCACTCTTCAAAAAATACTTTACAACTTCAACTTCAGATACTTTTTTAGTGACATCTGGATTTCTTCTTTCCTAGAATGCTAAAAATCATTGTTTTTTAGCATAAAAAAATTAACTTATGGATATACAGCTCCACCAAGAAACAGAAGCCATGGATACTACCTCTATACTTGAAGAACCGAAAGTCCTTATAGAACAAGGCGATAACCCTCCTTTTTTATCCATAAAATGGAAGGGTAAACCTGAGTTTCCTGAATTCAAATTTGCTTACGAACACTTTCTGTTTTTTGCTGAAAACCAAAATGTTCATCATTTAATTCTGGATCATATTGAACTGGAAAAAAACTCAATTAAGGCTAAAACCTGGTTCCTGATCAGTTTTATTCCCAGGTTGGTAGGAGCATTAAAATTTAATCTGAAAGTGGCGATTATGGTGCCTGAAACCAAATATGTTGATTCTAAACAGAAAATCATTATTTCAACTTTCAGAAACTTAAGCCGATCGCTTAAAATTAAAGCCTTTGAAACCAAAGAAGACGCTTATGAATGGTTTAAGGAAGTAAGTGGAGAACCTGAAAAAATTGAACAATAATAGTTTCCAACAATCAAATCAGTTAAATTGATTGTTGGAAACCAGACTTTTTTTAAGTAGTTGCATTTTCTTTTTTCTTACCAAAATCCCCCCTTAATGGAATGAAAATGGTGATGATGAAACCCGGAATTGCTGAAAATAAAACCCAGGTAAAGAATTTGGGATAACCTAATTGTTCCTGAAGCCATCCGCTGAATAACCCCGGTAACATCATACCCAGTGCCATAAAGCCGGTGGCAATAGCGAAATGAGCAGTTTTGTAAGGACCTTCGGAAATATAGATCATGTACATCATGTAGGCCGTAAAGCCAAAGCCATAACCAAATTGCTCGATAGCCACCGCTGCATTGATGATATAAAAGTTTTCCGGTTGGAATACAGAAAGATAAATGTAGACGCCATTGGGTAAATTGATGGCAATAATCATCCACCACAACCAGTATTTTAGTCCGTGTTTAGAGACGAGAAATCCACCCAAAATTCCCCCAATTGTTAAGGCAATCAGTCCAACAGTTCCATAAACAATTCCAACTTCCTCGGTGGATAAACCCAATCCACCAACATCTCTTTTATCTAAAAGAAATGGAGAGGCCAATTTTACTAATTGGGCTTCTCCAAATCTGTATAGTAACAAAAAACCAATGATAATCAGAATTTTATCTTTTTTGATAAAAAGTAAAAATGTACGTCCGAATTCAGTGAGGACATTTTCTCCTGGTTTTAATTCTTTTTTGATGTCAGATTTGGGTCGGGGCAGGACAAAGTTATGGTAAATGTAAAAAAGAAACATCAAGGCTGTAATGACAAAAAAGGTGATTGTCCAGCCGTTAACTACCCCAAAATGGTTTTCAAGTTTACCAGCCATAATGACAAGGAATCCTTGTCCTGTGATCATGGCTAATCGATAAAATGTACTCCGTATCCCGACAAAGTAGGCTTGTTGGTGTTCAGAAAGACCCAACATATAAAAACCATCAGCAGCAATATCATGAGTGGCTGAACTAAACGCCATGAGCCAGAAAAAAGCCAGTGTGTATCGAAAAAAATTGTCAGTTGGAATACTAAAGGCAACTCCAGCGAAAGCCGCTCCCAGAATAAGTTGCATGATGAGGATCCAGTACCTTTTGGTTTTTAAGGTATCTACTACAGGGCTCCAGATCGGTTTTATTACCCATGGGAAATATAAAAAACTGGTATAAAAGGCAATTTCGGCATTAGGAACATTAAGTCTTTTGTACATGATTAAAGAGACTACATTTACCATTACATATGGCAATCCTTCCGCCAAATAAAGACTTGGCACCCAGGCCCAAGGATTAATTTGATTTGTTAGTTTTTTCATTCAATAATAAGTATGTGTGTTTATTTTTTTTCTTTAAGCAAGCCTTTGTAAATTCCTGGATCTGAGCCTTCAATCAGGACCGCATCTACCGCTTTTTTGTAAAACTCAGCCGGGCCAACACCACCAATTATCGCATAGGCATAGCCCGATTCTTTCATTAGTCTCAGGCTCTCAATGAGCAGAATTTTGCCTAGTCCAAGTCCTCTGTGGGTAGGAAGGACTCCTGTTGGACCAAAATAATTTTTAGAAGTAGTTTCGTAACAGGCGAATCCAATAATTTCCTGGTTTTGAATAGCGATAAGGCAGGACACCGGGTTTCGGGAAAAAGCCACATCCACTTCATCGGCCCAAAGGGCACTAAAGTGGTTTTTAGCCCACTTGGTTAAAAGTGTTTTCTCCGGGGCTAAAGGCCTGCGAATGGTAATGCCTTTTTTTTCAAGGGCAAGTACCTCATTATGTACTTGGGGAAGGTCATATAACCTTACCAGCATATCTTGCATTCTAATGGTTGTTTTGTGTTGATTAAGTTTGCCAAAAAAGTTGAATAGGTATATTTAATCTGTTCAACTTTTGAATTAATCCGGAAAACTAATAATAAACCATGGATCCGCAAAAGGAGGGAAGGTGAATATTGAATATATACTATTGTTGGTTAGTAATAATTTCCTTAAAAAGCCTATAAATTCTATCCATTTCTTTCTGAAACCCACTGGCTTCTGTCTGGAATAAATAGATCCGGTTTTTATAAACCCAAAATCTATCCTTACAATGGAGGCAGTTGTTTGTGGGAATTCTTAATCCAGTATTGGAAATAGCATTTAAAGCATCCTGATGATTTAAAAATTGCCATTCAATAATGGATATTCTTGCTTTATAACCGTTTTTCAATTTGGCTTCCGATTTAATATGGGTGAGCCATGCCTGGTTTGGAGGTTTTAATCCAAAAGTATCTGTAATGGGATTTATAGAAAAAGAGGTTTGGTGAATATCTTTTAAAAAATAACTTTCCCTTTTAGGATCAAAATCTGTGAAATATTCAGAGTTCCAATTATAAAATTTTTCACTGAATTTAAATTTGTAGGACTTATCCATTTTCATTATTTCAATGAAAGTTTTAGATGGTCCTTTCTTCAAAGAATCAAGTCTTTCTATAATATTATTCCCTTTAAATATTTCAATCCGCTTCTGGATAAATCTATCCTGATTATCACAACTAACCAGTCCTGAAAAAATAAAAATTATCCATAACTTTGGGCCACCAATAATCTCACTTAAATAAATCATATGAAGCTTTTTAATTTATTATTAATTTCTTTTTTTATCCTTGGTTGTAAAGGGAATGTCGAAAAAGAAGAAGAAAAAATTACACCCCCACCAGCAGAAACAGAGAAAAGAATAATTGTAGGTGCGGAAAAAATGGATAGTTATCTGTCCACCTTGAAAGGGAAAAATATCGGTTTAGTCGTAAACCAGACCTCAGTGGTTAATGGTGTTCATTTAGTTGATACCTTATTGAGTCTAGGCATTGAAATTAAAAAAGTTTTTGCCCCAGAACACGGTTTTAGAGGGGAAGCGGATGCCGGTGCTCATATCGATAATTCCATTGATCCGAAAACCAATATTCCCATCATCTCTATTTATGGCAAAAACAAGAAACCATCTGCCGATCATTTAAAAGACATTGATGTCATTATTTTTGATATTCAGGATGTTGGTACTCGCTTTTACACTTATATCAGTACTATGCATTATGTAATGGAGGCGGCTGCGGAAAATGGTAAAAAAGTGCTTGTTCTTGATAGACCGAATCCGAACGGAGATTATATTGCCGGACCAATATTAGACCCGAAATTTAAATCCTTCGTGGGTATGCATCCCATTCCCATAGTTCACGGATTGACTGTAGGTGAACTAGCCAAAATGATTAATGGGGAAAAATGGCTGGAAGGGAAACTGGCCTGCGAGCTCGAAGTGATTCCTATAGAGCATTACGATCACAAAATGCCTTATGAGCTTCCAATTGCTCCATCACCAAATTTGCCTAATCAACAGGCTATCCGGTTGTATCCTTCCTTGTGTTTGTTTGAAGCCACCGTAATGAGTATAGGACGAGGGACTGATTTTCCCTTTCAGGTGATTGGCTATCCTGATGAAAATTTTGGGGATTTTTCATTTACTCCGGTGAGTATGCCTGGAAAATCCACACATCCTAAAAATGAGAATAAAAAATGTTTTGGTGTGGATTTAAGAAATGCAGATGATGATTTGGGACTAAGTCTGGAATATCTGGTGGATTTTGCACAAAAATATAAAGGTCAGGATTTCATCAATCGAGGTGATTTTTTTAATCTTCTGGCGGGAAATGATGTTTTGCAAAAGCAAATTAAAGATGGACTTTCTGAGGCCGAAATTAAAGCTACCTGGAATGAAGGCCTGGACCAATATAAAACCTTAAGAAAAAAATACCTGCTTTATCAGGATTTTGAGTGATTTAAAAAAAAATGTATTGAAATACTTTACCCTGCTACAACTCAATAAAAGTGTTCAGAAACTTGTTCACGGCATAAATAAGGATTTTTGGATTACAGCCGAAATTTCCAATGTTCAGGTGAACGACCATTGCTATATGGAACTTGTGCAGAAAGAGGGGGAGAGAATTGTGGCTAAATCAAGGGCTATGATCTGGGCTTCCCAGTTGGCAGTTATAGGGGTAAAACTGGGAGAAAGTCTCGACACGCTACTGAAAAACGGGACCAAATTGTTGCTACAGGTACGGGTGACATTTCATGAAATCCATGGAATGTCACTTGTAGTTGCTGATATTGATCCTTCTTATACCATTGGAGAGTTGGAATTGAAGCGCTTGGAAACCATCAGGCAACTGGAGGAGCAGGGGTTGATTGATTTACAAAAATCACATTCGTTACCCGCTGTAATTCAGAGGATTGCCATAGTTTCTTCTAAAGATGCTGCAGGATTTACTGATTTTATGAATCAACTGACTTTAAATGATTTTGGGTACAGGTTTTCGTGTACCTTTTTTCAATCTGCAGTGCAAGGGGAAAAAGCGGAAAAGGAGATATTGATGCAGTTAGGGAAAATAAATCCTGATCATTTTGATGTTGTAATTCTGATTAGAGGAGGAGGGTCCAAACTCGATTTGGAAGTTTTTAATAGTTATGTCATTTCTGAGTTTATTGCCAATATGGATATTCCCGTAATTACAGGTATAGGGCACCAGCGGGATGAAACCGTTTGTGATATTGTTGCGCATACTGCCATGAAAACGCCTACTGCAGCAGCTGAATTTATTATCCAAAGGGCATTAATTTTCGAAACCCGGATTTCCTCTGTTTTTGAAAATATTCTTGGACAGGCCAATGGAATTCTTCACCGTCAAAAAATAGAGATACAGGAATTTAAAAGTACTATTTCAAGATCAGTGATTAATAAAATTCATCAGGAAAAACTTACCATTTCCAATGCCAAACTATTGATGACTAAAAACCTGCAATTTATTTTTGAGCGGAATAAAGCAAAAGTAAAACAACTTAGCCGGCAAATTGCCAATTTAGATCCTCAAAAGGTTTTGGAAAGGGGGTATTCTCTTACGCTCAGGAATGGTCAAATAATTAAAGAAGAAATAAAAGTCGGGGATTCCATTACTACAATCACGGCAACTAAAGTAATTGAAAGTACTGTAAAGCAGGTTAAGACTAAAAAGTGAATGATCATATGGGAAAACAAAAGGATAAAATTAGTTATGAAAATGCCTTGAAGGAACTGGAAGAAATCCAATTGGCATTAGAGCAAAATGAAGTGCCAGTGGATGAGCTGTCAGAAAAAGTGAAAAGGGCTAATTTCCTTTTAGAATATTGCCAGGATATGTTGCATAAAACGGAGGAAGATGTGAACAAAATATTGAATAAAGAGGAGAAGTAATAATTGGCCATAAACAAAAAATCAGCAGTCGATTCCGACTGCTGATTTTTTGTTTTATTAAAAAAGAGGTTTAAACTAAAACTTCTTTGTTTTTTAGAGGTGAAGTAGTTTTTATATTTGCTTTTAATTGATTCAGGATATTATAAAGCCCAAAATACGTCCTGTTCAGGTAAAGTCCATCTTTGGCTCCTCTGGGCTTTTTTGAATACCTCAGAGCCTTAACTTTGGCCGATTCATCTCCCAGATCATAAATTTCCTGGAAATAATTGTCATTGCCAAAATCAAATTCCTCTTCTCTAAAAGGCCTGCCTAGTAATTCCAGCATTTTAAGTAAAACGCCCTGCAATTCATCCATTTCACTTTCTGAATCATCACTATGCAGGAAGTTTAGTTTGAAGAGTGCTTTTCTCAGTTTTTCTTTCTCTTCCAGCAGAGACCCATCGATTAACACAAAATAATTATCATAGAATACTTTGGGAATCACTTTTACACAGCCAAAGTCAATTATACCCAGAGTTCCATTTTCATCCATAAAAAAGTTTCCAGGATGCGGGTCAGCATGAACTTCATGGAGCACATGGATTTGGTAATCATAGAAATCCCAAAGGGCCTGCCCTAGTTGATTTCGGATTTCCTGGGAGGGGTTTGTGTTAAGAAATTCTCCAAGATGCTTTCCCTGCATCCAATCCATAGTTAAAACCCTGTCACTGGAATATTCCGGATAGTACTTTGGAAATTGCACATTTTTAACCACTTTCAGGACCTTTTCAGATAAATCTATGGAGCGTTTTAGTTCCAATTGATAATCTGTTTCTGACAACAGCATATTTTGAACTTCCTCCATGTATAAATCCACATCCTTTTCATTTAACCCTGCTATTCTCACGGCAAAAGGTTTTACCATTTTCAGGTCTGACTTTACGCTTTCTGCTACGCCCGGATACTGGACTTTTACCGCAAAAGTTTTATTATTTTTTGAGGCCTGATGAACCTGCCCGATTGAGGCGGCATTCACCGCATTTTTGGAAAAAGAATCAAAAATCTCAGTGGGTGTTTTACCGAACGCTTTTCTAAAAGTTTTGACAACCAGCGGATAGGAAAGTGGAGGTGCAGAGTATTGTGCCATTTGGAACTTATCAGAGTAGGCTTGAGGCAACACATTCTTATCCATACTCATCATCTGGGCAACTTTCAATGCACTTCCTTTCAATTCACTAAGTGAATCGTAGATATCTTCTGCATTTTCGGCATGTAAATCATCTTTTGAAAGAGAAGGATCAACTACTTTTTTTGCATA
The DNA here is from genome assembly GCF_000379765.1 of Flexithrix dorotheae DSM 6795. Taxonomy (GTDB): domain Bacteria; phylum Bacteroidota; class Bacteroidia; order Cytophagales; family Flammeovirgaceae; genus Flexithrix; species Flexithrix dorotheae. The sequence goes on along the minus strand of NZ_KB903454.1, from coordinate 145,586 downwards.
ATGCTTCACATAGTTTTTACCCACTTTCATCCCGGTTTTCATAAACTTTGCAGCTCTTTGTACTTTACTTGCCGGAATACTGGATTGAGAATTAATTTTCTTTGACATGAGTATTTAATCAGCGGTTGAATTTTCCTTTTGTTTGTCCTTTTTGTCTTTCATGCTAAAATCACAATCTTTGAAAAAAGGAAGTTTAAAATTTTGAAGAAGAAACTTTCCAAAATCGAACGCCCCATCAATTGGATTATGTCCTAATAGATCAAACGATAAATTTGTAACTTTTTCAATAGCTGCATCCGTTTTTTCATATTCCTTTGAAAAGTCATCTATCCAAAATTTAATGATGAAAAAAGTCTGCCCCCAAAGTGCATCTGCATAAACCTGACTTACTACTGGCCGGTCGATAATTTCCTCTGTGGCCTGTCCTTCTTCTATCAATTCCTTAGCATAAGTGGTAAACTCCATTTTGAATTCTTTCAAGAAGGGATAAGATAAATTTATCCCCAAAAGATTATCATTAAAGCAAAGCAATGCGAAATCCCTGTTAAGTTTTAATTCTTCAATTAGTGTAAAGTAAAATGATAGAATTTTTTCCCTTACTGCATATTCCGGATACACATCTTCTGCCTTTACTTTTTCAATAGTAATTTTTATGATATCCAACCAAATACTTTTATCAATTGTTTCGAAATTTTTAAAATATTGATAAAATTCCTTTGGTTCCATATTTAGGCTCTCAGAGAACAATAAGACCGATTTTGGTCGTTTCTTATGCAATGAAATATAGCTTAGGTAATTTTTTTTAATTTTTTTTATAAATTTTTCCATAATTGTGTAACAATTTTCAATAAAAACTGTTATAGTTACATGAAGTTTGTTTGTTAGTTTAGTTTATTAAAGTGGAAAGGAACCTTCGATATTCGGAGGTTTCTTTTTTTTTATCCCCTTCACAACACTTATTTCCCTTCAATTTACAAGTAAAACTTACGCAATTAACTATTTATAGTTCCCTAAATAAAATAATTTCTGATTAAGTCTGGAATTTCCAACATCCTGTTGTTATTTAGTGTTCAGTTTTTGAGTATCTTTTTTTTTCAATTGTTCTGAATAACTAAAAAAACATACATTCCAAATGTTAGATATATCTTCAAGTGTTTCCCTATTTGAGAATGCAGGTCATGTAATACCAGGTGGGGTAAATTCACCAGTCCGGGCATTTAAAGCAGTAGGAGGGACACCTATTTTCATTAAATCAGCCAATGGGGCGTATATTTTTGATGAAAATGACAATAAATATATTGAATTGATCAATTCCTGGGGCCCTATGATTCTGGGCCATGCTCACCCTCTAATTACAGAAGCAGTTTCCAAGGCTATTCAAAACTCCTTATCCTTCGGAGCACCTACGGCCAGGGAAGTGGAAATTGCCGAATTAATTGTTTCAATGATCCCCTCTTTTGAGAAAGTAAGAATGGTAAATTCAGGGACAGAGGCGACCATGTCAGCCATAAGATTGGCAAGGGGATATACCAAAAGAGACAAAGTTATCAAATTTGAGGGTTGCTATCATGGGCATGGCGATTCTTTTCTTATAGCTGCAGGGAGTGGTGCAATCACCATGGGAGAACCTAATAGTCCAGGAGTAACTAAAGGAACTGCTAAAGACACTCTAACCGCTCCATATAATAACCTGGAGGCTGTAGAAGAATTAGTTAATGCGAATAAGGATGAAATCGCAGCTATCATACTGGAGCCGGTAGCAGGGAATATGGGTTGTGTATTACCCAAAGTAGGATTTCTCGAAGGTTTAAGAAAAGTCTGTGACCAGCATGGAATTATTTTAATTTTTGATGAGGTAATGACAGGTTTTCGGCTGGCCAAAGGAGGCGCACAGGAAGTTTTCAATATTGAGCCTGATTTAACCTGTTTAGGAAAAATAATAGGTGGGGGAATGCCTGTTGGTGCGTATGGAGGAAAGAAAGAAATTATGGATTTTGTTTCTCCTTCCGGACCAGTTTATCAGGCTGGTACTTTATCAGGGAATCCGGTGGCCATGGCGGCTGGTTTTACCATGCTTTCCTATTTAAATGAGCATCCGGAAGTTTACCAGAATTTAGAGTCAAAAACATTAACCCTAAAAAAAGGTTTTGAAACTAATCTGGAGAAATTAGGGCTTGATTATTCTATTAACCAAATCGGATCGATGATTTCCATATTTTTTACTAATGAAAAAGTGGAAAACTTTGAAGATGCACAGAAAAGTAACATGGATTTGTTCAAAAACTATTTCCATGAGATGCTGAATAGGGGAATTTATCTTGCTCCATCTCAATATGAAACATTATTTTTATCTGATGCTTTGACAGATAAGGATTTGAACGATATAATCAGTGCAAATTTTGAATCATTAAAAGCCATTCATTAATCGCTATGAGGAAGCTGGTAATTGTATTTTTTATTTTAACTTTTAGTTGTTCTGCACCCCATAAAGAAGATCCAAAATTGCCTATTCTGGGTAGAAGGGAAACCACTGAAAAGAAGGTAAATGGAAAAATGGTTATTGATACTACTTATCATACCGTTGGAGATTTTAAATTTTTGGATCAGGACAGCAACTGGGTATCACAGGAAACTTTTAAGGATAAAATCTATGTGGCAGATTTCTTTTTTACAAGTTGTCCTACCATTTGTCCTAAAATGAAAGCGCAAATGCTCAGAGTTTATGATCAATTTCTGGATAATGATGAAGTCTTGATTTTATCCCATTCCATTGATCCGGAAACTGATTCGGTTGGGAGATTAAGAGAATATGCAGAAAGGCTTGGCATTAAATCTGAAAAGTGGCATATGGTGACCGGAGAAAAGCAGGATATTTACAAAATGGGGCAGGAAAGCTATATTGTAACTGCAAAAGAGGATGAAAATGCTGAAGGAGGATTCTTGCATAGTGGAGCCTTTTTACTTGTGGACAAGAACAGGCAGATTCGAGGAGTCTATGATGGTACTGATGAAATGAAAGTAGATAAACTAATTCAGGATATTCCAAGGTTATTGGGCGAATATCAAAAAGGACAATAAAAAAAGGGCATATGCCCTTTTTTTATTGTTCAATTGGAAAGAGAATCAATTTTTTGAAGACTTTTCTTCCTTGAATTCAAATTTTAAAGGATTGTTCACCTTGCTTTTAAGCAGGGCAATTTCCAGGACTTCTGTCACATGGTCTACGAAATGGATTTTAAGGTTTTTCCTATATTGGTCATCCACCTCTTCCACATCTTTTTGATTTCTAGAACAGAAAATTAATTCCCTGATTCCGGCCCTTCTGGCTGCCAAAAGCTTCTCTTTAATTCCTCCAACTGGTAAAACTCTGCCTGTTAAGGTAATTTCTCCAGTCATTGCCAAATTGCTTTTTATTTTCCTTTGGGTGTAAATAGAGGCTAATGAAGTAAACATGGTAATTCCTGCCGATGGACCATCCTTGGGGACTGCACCTGCCGGAACGTGAATATGTAGATCATACTGTGAGAAAACTTTATGGTCTATGCCTAAAGTTTCTGCATTTGCTTTTAAATAAGAAAGCGCAGCAGTTGCAGATTCTTTCATTACATCTCCCAACTGACCTGAAAGCACCAGTTGTCCTCTTCCCTTACTTAAGCTTGATTCAATGAATAATATTTCACCTCCGGTAGATGTCCAGGCCAGACCTGTAACCACACCGGGAAGTTCATTATTTTCGTAAAGTTCTTTATCAAAAACAGGAGAGCCTAAAATTTCCTCAACTCTGGCAGGGGAAATTTTCTTTTTGTAAGCCTGCTCCATTGCAACTGATTTGGCAATATTTCGGCAAATTGCTCCAATTTTCCTTTCCAAATTCCTTACTCCGGATTCTCTGGTATACCCCTCAATTACCTTTTTTATCCCAGCTTCATCAAAATTCAGGTTTTTGGCTAGAAGGCCGTGTTCTTTTCTCTGCTTTGGAATAAGGTGTTTTTTTGAAATCTCAATTTTTTCCTCCAGTGTATAGCCATTTACTTCAATGATTTCCATTCTGTCCCTTAAGGCAGGGTGGATGGTATCAAGGGAGTTGGCTGTAGCAATGAATAAAATTTTTGACAGATCAAATTCCAGTTCCAGGTAATTATCCAGGAAAGTGGCATTTTGTTCCGGGTCAAGCACTTCAAGTAAAGCTGAAGAAGGATCACCCCTGAAATCTGCTCCGATTTTATCTATTTCATCAAGAATGAAAACAGGATTATTGGTTCCTACTTTCTTTATGCTCTGTAGAATTCTACCTGGCATGGCCCCTACATAAGTTTTTCGGTGACCACGGATTTCCGCTTCGTCTCTTACACCACCCAAAGACATTCTGATATATTTCCTGTTCAATGCCTCGGCAATTGATTTTCCCAGAGAAGTTTTCCCTACTCCCGGAGGGCCGTAAAGACAGAGAATAGGCCCTTTTAAATTGTTTTTTAATTTTAAAACAGCAAGGTATTCTATTATTCTGGTTTTTACTTTTTCCAGCCCGTAGTGGTCCTTATCTAATATTTTTTGAGCCCGAATAAGGTCAAAAATATCTTCTGAATGTTCATTCCATGGCAGCTCAAGTAATAGTTCACAATAATTGAGTACTATTGGGTATTCTGCCGCTGCAGGGTTCATTCTGCTAATTTTTAAAAGCTCTTTTTCAAAATGAGCTTTCACATATAAGGGCCAATCCTTTTTTTCTCCCCTTAATTTTAGTGCCTCAATTTCCTGGTCAGGACCTTCCATTCCAAGTTCGTCCTGTAGCACTTTCATTTGCTGTCTAAGGAAATAATCCCTTTGTTGTTGGTCGATATCGGAATGTACTTTATTCTGTATTTCATGCTTGAGTTCCAATAATTGAATTTCCCTAAGCATAAATTCAAGCAATCTGGTAGCCCTTTCTCTACCATTATTCAATTCCAACAATGATTGTTTCTCCCTTACATCTGCATTGATGTTTGAAGACAAAAAGTGAGTAAGGAAGCTTGGACTATTTATATTTTCCAGGGCTACTTGTGCCTCCTGGGGGATCTCAGGGTTTAATTTCAGGATTTTAAAAGCCGCATCTTTTAAAGATTGAACAAGGGCTTTGGTTTCTTTTGACTTTGGTTTGCTGAAACTATCCTTCATTACCACTATTTTGGCAGTAAGAAACGGTTCTGTTTCCAGCATTTGATCTATCCTGAATTTACTTTTTCCCTGAATTATGATGGTTGTATTTCCATCTGGCAATACAATTAATTTAAGGATTTTCGCAATGGTTCCGATCTTATAAATATCTTCTAAATCAGGGTCATCATTTTTTGAATTGCTCTGTGCAACTACCCCAATAGTTTTGTCACCTCTGTAAGCTTTTTTTACCAGTTTTACAGATTTTTGCCTTCCTACGGTAATAGGGATTACAATCCCGGGAAATAATACTGTATTTCGGATTGGAAGAATTGGTAAATCTAATTCTTTATCTTTTTCAAACTCGTTGTCATCATCATCTCCTGGAATTATTGGAATTAACTGGTCAGACTCCAGGTCTGAAATATCGCTTAAAACTAGTGTGCTTTTCAATCGTTTCTCTTTCATTCTACAGTTTGTGAAAAATTCAAATCATCCCTTGCTTTATCATTGTCCAAACTTAGGACTTTTTTGGTTTATGGAAACTCATTTCAAATAAAAAACTTCAAAAACGGGATTATCCATAGAAGTAATTTTATCTTTTGTTCAATATTTATAAAGCAGGATGATTTTTAGTAACTTTATTTTCAATAGCTATGCCAATAGGAATTTGTCTGGTGGTTTAAAATTCTGTGTTTAGTGTATATACTTGTTTTTTATGAGTTATTTTTCGTGTTTTTTATGTTTTTAATGATGTATTTAAAGGTTTGTTTGAAATTAAAGGTGTTATTAGGGTCTTGAACCGGTCTTTTTTGATTAATTATTTTAATGACAAAATTGCAGTATTTTAATAAGATTCAATCCCAGATGGAATGTTGGGAAATAATTTCGAATTAAGTTAATACTTCCCTTGTTAGGAAGTTAAATTTGATAAAAAATTATAAATAAAAACAGATATTAAAATTATGGCACAATAGTTTGTGTTTTTTTATTAACTTTTAAATTAAATGATAGTTGTTTTCATTTTGAGTAGATTTTTTATTTTTTAGCAGCAGGCGAAGTTTTTAATTTTTTGATAATCACAATTTTTTATGAAGTTATTTTTTGTGGTACCAATAAATTGAATATAAATGGAGACTTTGCGTTAAGGAAAGAATTTAGTGAGGTACCAAAGTACAAAAGCAGTGAAATTTCTTAATAGAACAATTTTTTTTCTTTTTTTTATCCTTTCTGTTTCTTCACTTCAGGCACAGAAAAAAAGTAAGGGTGTACATTCCTCTTCAAAAAAGGAAAAAGGGCTTATTGTTCATAAATTTGATCCTGCAGACACTTCCAGTATAGTACGCTTTCCTAAAATTGATTTTAAAAATATAAACGTAATTTCCGATTATTATAAACCTGCCAAGCTGGCAGAAATTTCCCGGCTTAAAAAGAATAAGCAGTGGGACAAGTTTATGGCTGAGCTTTATGATTATGTCAGCAATTTTGGAATTGGAAATTTCATTTACGATATTGATAAAATCTGGCAACTGGCCAGGGTTTCAGAATCAAAAGGCGAATTGGAATTGGCCAAGGACCTTTATAGAATAATCATAAAACATTATCGGGGTGATTTACAAAAGGCTTTAAACCATTATGATTCAATTGCCTACTTCGATAAAGTACTTTATGCAAGTATTGAGGATTATTATCGGCTTATAGAAAAGAGAAAACAAATAGATACCCTTAAACCCCCTAAGGATATTTTACTGGATATGGGGGAAGGGGTAAACTCTCCATATGATGATTATGGCCTAACCATTTCAGGGTTAAATGATGATATCATTTTCTTTACATCCAGTAGAAACCAGGATACCTCCAAAATTGCAAATGACATTAAGGGGGCTAAGGAAAATGAAGATATTTATATTTCTAAAAAAGATCATGATATGGATGAATGGACTCCGGCTATCCCATTCAAACATTTAAATTCTAAATTTAATGAAGGTTCTCCGTGCATGAGCCGAGATGGTAGCAAAATTGTGTTTGCCAGATGTAGTAGCCCGGATGGACTTGGAGATTGTGATTTATACATTACTTACAAGGCTGAAGACAGCACCTGGTCGGAACCCAAAAACCTTGGGGAAGAAATAAATAGTTATGCATGGGATTCCCATCCGGCTTTTTCAAGAGGTGGAGATACTTTGTATTTTGCATCCAGCAGAAGAGGTGGATTTGGTGGATCTGATATATATTATTCCGTACTGGATGAAAAAAACAAATGGGGAAAAGCTAAAAATATAGGCCCTGTGATTAATACCAGGGATTCCGAAGTAAGTCCATTTCCACATCCAAAATTCAATGTTTTGTACTTTAGCTCAAATGGACAACTGCTTAATTTTGGGGAATTTGATATTTATAAAACCTATTCTGAGGATGGAAAATGGTCCGAACCATATAATGTAGGTCCTTTGGTAAATGGAGAAGGAAGTGAGTTTTATTTTACAATTGATGCAGAATCAAAATGGCTTTTTTATGCAAAATCAGTAGAACTGAATAACAAAAATCTTGATTTGCAATCTTTTCCACTTCCTATGGATGCAAAACCTAATAATACAATTAGATTTTCCGGAAGGATTATAGAACCTACTACAGGAGAGGTATTTAAGGGAGTGGTTACTATTATTGATCTCGATTATGGTGATGAAGTGGCACCCAGGCAGACTTTTGAAGATGGTACCTTCGAATTTGACCTTATTGATAAAAGAAATTATCTGGTGATAGTGGAAGGGGATAACTTCTTTAAAATTGAAGAAATGTTCTTTTTAGATGGAGATATGGACCTGGAATTGAAAGCTACTAATGTGAGTAAAGTGGTTACTTTTAAATCAATTGATTTTGCCAAAGGAAGTAGCAAGCTGGAGGCAAAAATGGAAAACAATCTTCATTTAATTATAGACTTTTTAGTTTCTCATGAGGATTTTAACCTGAGAATTACTGGACATACAGATTCTGATGGAGATGCAGATAAAAACCTGGCTTTATCTCAGGAAAGGGCTCAGGTGATAAAAGATTATATCATTTCCTATGGAGGTTTGGACAATACAAGAGTGGAAGCAATTGGTATGGGCAACACTGCTCCAATTGTGGAAAATGAACTTACTGAGGAGGACAAACATAAAAACAGAAGGGTGGAGTTTAAATTATTCAGGCCAGGGTTTGAGTAATGCAATAATTTGCTGGATTTGTATTTTATAGCGAGTTTTGTTTTGGAAATAAATAGTATGAATTAAATATTCAATACAGTTTATTATTTTTTAATGAAATTGAACAAAAAAAGATTTTAATATGAAAATTGGAGTTTTGCTTTCTGGCTGTGGTGTATATGATGGAGCTGAAATCCATGAGTCGGTCCTTACGCTTTTAGCACTTGATAAGTTAGGAGCTGAGGTCGTTTGTCTTGCTCCGGACATTGATCAACATCATGTAATTAATCATATTACTGGTGAAGAAATTTCCCAGAAAAGGAATGTTTTAATAGAATCGGCCAGAATTGCCAGGGGAAACATCAAACCACTTTCCGAAGTAGATCCCAAAGAATTGGACGCGCTGGCCATGCCTGGTGGATTTGGAGCTGCCAAAAACTTTACAAAATGGGCATTTTCCGGGCCGGAAGGAAATATATTACCCGAATTAAAGAATTTGATTGTAAAAATGGTGGAAGATCACAAACCCATTGCTGCGTTATGTATGTCTCCTACAGTTATTGCCAAGGCTCTTGAAGGATCTAATATCCAGGCCATTCTTACGGTGGGCTCCAAAGAAGGCCCTTCACCTTATGAGATTGGGGCTATTAGTTCAGGGATGGAATCAATTGGGGCAAAATCCAAAGATTGTGACACGGCCAATGTCATAATTGATGATGCTCATAATATCATTACTACTCCATGCTATATGATGGAAGCATCTATCAGTCAGATAAATGAGGGTATTGAAAAAGCCATGGCCAAATTGGTGGCGCTTACCAATTTGCATATGCATCATGAGTAATTCCTTTTCAAAGTAAAAAAAGCCATTTCTTTCAGGAGATGGCTTTTTTTATTTTCCAATCTCATGAAAATTTGGATTTGTTTTTTCTGGTTGTTTAATTTTAAGGTCAGGTATTGAGGTAATTGTATTATAGATGCTCATGTTGATTAAAAATACCTTATTTTCATTTTTTTATAAATCACTATTTCTGATTTTTTGCCATTTTCTATTTTCCTGTGAACCAAAAATAGAAAATATATTTAGTGGCCAGGATGATGTCAATTTGGTTGTGGAAGGGGAAATAAACAATCTTTCAGAACCTTATTCCATAAAAATCTCCTTAAGCAATGCCATTAATAGTCCGGATCCGGGTCAAACAATTTCTGGCTTACAAATATTTGTGGAAGAACAAGCTGGTGACAAAGTTTATTTTGAGGAAACTGCCGAAAAGGGAGTTTATGCTACGAATGACACCACTTTTCAAGGGAGTGTTTCAGGTATTTATCATTTAAATATTGAATCGAAGTCTGGTGAAATGTACCAATCGACTCCTCAAATATTAAAAAATGTTCCTTCCATTGATACCCTTTATTATAGAACAGTTGTTAGGTTTTTTCCCGATATTGATTCCATCGGATTTTATGAGGATAAGTTTTTTGCCTCCATACAATTTAAAGACCAGCCTGGGGAATCTGAATATTATCGTTGGAAACTTTTTGTGAATGGCAAATACAGCGAAAAAGCCGAAAGTATTTATTTAGAAAATGACCAGCTTTTTAATGGAAAATTAAAAACCATTGTATTTTCCTCTGATACGCTGGAAGAGAATGATGAAATAATCATTCAACAGTTTTCAATTTCGAAAAGCAGTTATGAATTTTGGAGTTTATTGAAAACTCAGGCTACCAACCTTGGAACTCCTTTTAGCCCTCCTCCGGCTTTAATAGAGGGGAATATCCAAAACCTGCAAAATCCTGATGAAATTATAATCGGTCACTTTGATGTGAATGGGAAAACCTTCATTGAAGGAAGGGTAATTAAACCCTAAGTATACTTTTCTTCTTTTCTTACCAATTTCCTTCTTTTTTACAGTACCTAGGATGTAATAAATTATAGCATTTCCGGTTATTTTATCAGTTTATAACAACTAGCAAATTTTTTAACTTCTACTTTACCTGGTTCCAGCCAGGGTATTTTTAAAATTAGCTCTCAAAGGTAAACTTTGATTTTTTTATAATATCTAAATTTCTCCAAGATGAAATTTTTCCCAAACCCCTGCAACTTTTTACTCTTAGCACTCTTGTTTTCCTTTAATCTGAGTTTTGCCCAGAACAATGAGCAATTACTTAAAAAAGGTATTCATGAGTATAATGATGGAAATTACAAAATAGCCATTGAATATCTTGAGAAGGTTTTAGCAGCCGAACCAGAAAACCTTGAAGCAAAACTTTATGTAAGTAAAAGTTATTTAGCTGCTGAAGATGACCAATCAAAAAAGGCCCTCAGTTACCTTAAGTCATTGATGAACAGTGATATTGCCACTGCGGATGAGGACTATTACCTCGATCTGGCTGATGCATATTTTAAACAAAAAAGCTTTGATGATGCAGTGAAAACACTTGATAACATCAAAGGGGAAAATAATAACTCTTTGGATATTTCTTATTTGAGGTCAAAAATTGAAAATGCTAAAAGTTATTATTCTACCACTTCCAAAGGGATTGTGGTTAAAAACCTGGGGGCAGAAGTGAATTCAGATGCCTCGGATTATAGTGCCGTAATGTTTAAGGATCAGCGGTCTATTTTATTTACCAGCCGAAGAGAAAATGATAATTACCCTCAGGCCAAGGATGGTTATAATTACGAAATGATTTATAAAGCTTCTATGGATAATGATGACCAGTGGTCAAGCCCTGTGATAATTGATGCTGAGAATAATAAAAAAAGACATGATGCTACTGTACAATTGATCAACGGGAAAAATAAAATTGTTTATTTCAGAGATGGGGATTTGTATATCAGCAATTATAACAACGGAGAATGGGATGAGGGGGAAAAAATTAAAGCTGTTTCCACAGCCGCTTCTGATCCGCATTGCTTTATTTCAAAAACCGGAAATACTATCGTTTTTTCTACCAATTATTATTCTGATAATGAAAGTCTTGATTTGTACCTTACCAAAAAGGATAAGAAAGGGAAATGGACTGAGCCGGTAGCCTTAAGTCATTTAAACTCTGAGTTTGATGAAGATTCCCCATTTATTGGAGATGATGGTTCGCTTTATTTTAGCTCAAAAGGACATAAAAGTATGGGTGGATTTGATGTGTTTAAAGCTCAGTATAACAAGGCTAAGGATATTTGGGAAGCGCCTGTAAATTTAGGTTTACCCATCAACAGTATTTCTGATGATATTTATTTTAATATTCATGAAAAATTTGCCTATTTGTCTTCTTCGAGAGAAGGCGGTTTTGGAGGGCTTGATATTTATAGTGTTTATTTTTTTGATCAGGTAAAACTTGAAGGGAGGGTAATTGATGAATCTGGAAAGGCTTTGGCAAATGCGCATATAAAAATGATGAGTAATGGAAATGTTTTTGAAAGTATTACGGATGATTTAGGTAATTATACAGTTTTTGCACCATTTGGTGAAGACCTAAAAACTTCAATATTTAAAAATGAAAAAGAAATTCATAAGGAAACTTTATCACTGAAACTTTCCTTAAGGAATTCCACAAAAAACACTTATGATTTTGTAGTAAATTCGGAGGTTTCAGCAATGGATAAGGATGGAAATGCCAAAACACTTGACTATTTTGCCATTAATAAAAAGGATAACAATAATTTAAGAAACTCCGAAGAGTTTAGAAACTTGCTCAACTCTGGATTCGATCCAAATGCTATGGGTGATTTTAATCCAGAAAAAGAATTAGTGAATAAGTCATTTTTCAAGGCAGTTGAAATCTCCTTCTTGGAAGATGAGGTGAAAATTGAAGGAAAATACCAACGTCAGTTAATTGATGTGGTGAATTTAATGAATAACCATCCGAAACTTAAAATGGAAATTGTGGGACATGCTGAACGAGGAAAATCAAGTAGATATAATTTAATAATTTCTGAAAAAAGGGTGGATACAGTTGTTAAGTTTTTGAAAGCTCAGGGCATTTCCAAAGATAGAATTATAGTTTTGGAAGGAGCCCAAAATTCTACAAATGACAAAAAAGTTACCATCAACCTTAAATAAGGATGTTTAATTTATAGAATTAATTGAGTTTAATAAAAAAGCCAGACAAATCAATTTGTCTGGCTTTTCTGGTTTTATACAGATGGATGAGGTTTGCTTTAATTAACAGTGCTTACTTATCCCGGAAATGAAAGCACTGATAATGAATAATTCTTAGTCTAGGGGAAATTAAGTGGGTGAATTAATCCTCTGAAAATAAAAAAGCCGTACAGAAATATTTCTGTACAGCTTTTTGGTATGAAAATACTTAGTCAAAAAAGGAAATTAGTCCTTCTTTTTATTCATATCTTCCTTCAATTGTGATAATACACCTAAATCACCAAGAGTGGTTTTAGAATCATTATCTTTATTGATTTTATTCACATTTGCAGAGGCATTTCCTGTTCCTCCGGATTGTTTTTTCTTAGGTTGTGGTTTTTTCTCCTCTTTGTAAGTGCTTACATGAGAAAGAACGATTTTCTTGTCATCCTTAGAGAATTCAGTTACCACAAATTCTAATGCATCTCCAACTTCAGGAGTAGAACCGTCTTCTTTCTGTAGGTTTTTCAACAGACAGAAACCTTCAATTCCGTATGGTAATTCAAGAACTGCTCCTTTGTCATTTTTCTGTAGAATCGTACACTTATGTACTGACCCGGTAGTGAATATTTCTTCGAAAGTATTCCATGGGTTTTCTTCTAATTGTTTATGACCAAGAGCCAGTCTTTTTTGCTCTATATCAAGTTCAAGTACAACTACTTCAAGCTCATCTCCAACTTTTACAAATTCTGATGGATGCTTGATTTTCTTAGTCCAGGATAAATCAGAAACGTGAACTAAACCATCAATTCCCTCTTCCAACTCAATGAAAAGACCAAAGTTAGTTAAGTTTCTAACAATACCTTTATGCTTGGTATCAATAGCGTACTTAATCATTAAGTCAGATCGTTTCCATGGATCCTCGGTAAGTTGCTTAATTCCTAATGACATTTTTCTTTCTTCTCTGTCAATAGTTAATACAACAGCGTCTAGCTTGTCTCCAATTTTTAGGAAGTCCTGAGGGTTTCTCAAATGTTGTGACCATGACATTTCCGAAACGTGGATAAGTCCTTCAACACCAGGAACAATTTCCAAGAATGCTCCGTAATCTGCAACATTTACAATTTTACCGCTTACTTTGGTTCCTACTTCAATAGCAGTATCCAGTGAATCCCATGGATGAGCAGTCAATTGCTTCATGCCAAGAGAAATTCTCTTCTTGTCATCATCGAAGTCAAGTACTACCACTTTCACAGTCTGGTCAAGTTTAAGCAGCTCTTCCGGATGTGAAATTCTTCCCCACGAAATATCAGTAATATGCAATAGACCATCCACACCACCAAGGTCAATGAATACACCAAAGTTGGTCATGTTCTTAATAACACCTTCAAGAACTTGTCCTCTTTCAAGGTTATTAAGAATTTCAGCTCTTTGCTTCTCAAGATCTTTCTCAATAAGGACTTTATGAGAAACTACTACGTTATCATTTGTATAGTTGATTTTGACAACCTTAAGCTCCATTTTCTTACCAACAAACACGTCAAAATCCCTGATAGGCTTAACATCAATTTGTGATCCAGGTAAGAATGACTCGATACCAAAGATATCTACGATCAAACCACCTTTAGTTCTTCTTTTAACAACACCTTCAATTACAGTGTCATTTTCGAAAGCACCCTGGATATTCTCCCAGGCTTTAACAATTTTTGCTTTTCTTCTGGATAAAATTAATTGTCCATTGGCATCCTCCTGATCTTCAATATAAACTTCAATCTTATCGCCAACCTTAACTTCTTCCAAATCCCTGAACTCATTTAATGAAACAAGTCCGTCTGATTTGAACCCAATATTAAGTACAACCTCCCTGTCAGTAACACTTACTACAGTTCCTTCAACTACTTCTTTGTCAGTGATTTCTGTCAATGTATTGTCATACATTGCCATCATCTTTTCTTTTTCAGAATCACTGTAGCCTTCACCGAAACCATTGGATTCTAATTCATCCCAGTTAAAGTCCTGGTCTGATGCATTTTTTAATTCTTCTGCCATATCTAAATTTAGCACACGATACTCCTTAATCTTAGTGCTATCAGATTAAGGATTTTGTTAGAAATAAATTAAATAAAATTACTTGCCTTTTTAAAAAGGTGTGCAAAGATAATAATTTAACAAGCGTAACACAATTTTCATGTTAATTTTTATTAGGAATCTTTTTAGTAATTGTCTGGGTTTGAAAATGTTGGAAACTTAAAGGAAATTCAGGGTAGGGAATAGAATAATTCACATTACGCAAATGATTTCGAATCCTGATTTTTCAATACTTGTAATTCAAGGAAGAATTCCGATTTTTGGGTGGATTTAACAGAAAACATAAATGAAGATCGCTTTTCTTTCTACTTTTTACCCATTTCGCGGTGGAATTGCTCAGTTTAATGCATCCTTGTTCAGGGCCATTGAAAAAGAGCATGAAGTAGAAGCGTTTAATTTTACCTTACAATACCCCAAATTTTTATTCCCTGGCTCCAGTCAGTTTGTGGATCCTCAGGATAATGCTGATCCTGTTCCTAATAGCAGGTTATTAAATCCAGTCAATCCGGCTTCCTTTTATAAAACCTATCGTGCCATCCTGAAATTTAATCCCGATTTTTTAATTATCGGGTATTGGATGCCGTTTTTCGCTCCAGCTTTTGGAACAGTAGCCTGGTTGCTACGGAAGAAGGGGATTAAGGTGATTTCCATAATTAACAATATGATCCCTCATGAATCCAAGCCTGGGGATAAAGTTTTTAGCCAATACTTTGTCAATAATATTGATGGATTCTTTGTCATGGGTGAAGCGGTTAAAAAAGATGTGCTTTCATTAGTTCCAAAGGCTAAAATTCTATTGCATCCGCATCCTATTTACACACATTTCGGAGAAAAAAAATCAAGAAATGAAGCCGTTGAAAGTTTAAAAATTGAGCCTGGGAAAAAGAATATATTATTTTTCGGTTTAATAAGAGCCTACAAAGGCCTTGATTTATTGATTGAAGCATTCGATGGCTTGTCTGATGATTATCAATTAATTATAGCAGGAGAGTGCTATGAGGACTTTAGTAAATATGAATTTTTGATAGGGAAAAACAATAACAAAGAAAATATAAAATTATTTAACCGGTATATTCCTGATCATGAGGTAAAAGATTTTTTTTCTGCGGCTGATGTTTGTGTCATTCCCTATAAAAGTGGAACGCAAAGCGGAGTAATTGCCACAGCCTTTTATTTCGATGTTCCCGCAATTGTAACTGATGTGGGAAACCTGAGGGAAAGTGTAGAAAGCTTCAATACTGGGATTTGTATTTCGTCTCCGGATTCCTCTCTGTTGAAAACTGCCATCCATGATTTTTTCAATAATTCTGAACGGGAAGGTTACCTGCGAAATATCATAGATTTTAAGCGAAAGTTTACCTGGGAAAATCTATCAAAAGAAATAGTCAGGTTTTACAAATCAATCTGAGAAAGCACGATATTTTTGGCTAACTGGCATTGAAGCATAAAAATCCTGTACTCAAAAGTTATTTTGAGTTTGAAAAACCAGTAAAGTTATTCAGAAAAGAAGTAGAGTTGGTGATTAAAATTTAGTAGTCTTTCGGTAATAATAATTCTGGTTGAAATTTAATTTAGATTTCTCACAAAATTGGATTTATTACTTAATGGGTGATTTGAGTCAATTTTTACAGGAGGATTATCTTCTCCAATTATCCAGGATTCATACACTAACTCCTCCTTAAAATCTACAACATAATATCCAAAACTTACATTTACATGTCCGTTTATTGGATAACCATTGATTTTAATTGTTTGTAAGAATGCTTCAGCCTCCTCCTTTGTAGAGAAGGATATTTCAAAAAGGACTACATCGTTAGATGAAAAGTTGACGAAAAAGTACATTTTATTTTGGTTCGTTATTAATAGGACATTAACTGTAAACTAAAATTTAAAATTGTACTTTTTGGTTAAATTATTGTAAAAAACTTACATCATTTTTTTTGACTCAATAACGATTAATTCATTGTTTAAAGTAGTTGTAGCAAACAAATAAACCTCTCCACCTTCCTGTAATCCGGTTTTTTTTCGGATTTGTTGGACAGAAAGCGGAAAGTTTCTTGCTTTAATGTGGGCTTTTTTTAGTTTTTGGAGCCTTTTTAAATCCTTTTTATTAAAATTAAAAGTATTTTCTATTTCAAATACTCTTCCAGGTAAGTTTTCCCGGAATTTATTAAATGTGTACAAATGACTGTTAGGATGAAGTTTTTTTAAATTTAAATTCTGGCTAACGGATCTGAACAGGCCTGCTTTCATAATGGATGCATTGGGTTCAAATAAATATTTTTCTGGAAGACTATACTCCACTGTAGCATTTTTTTCAGCATTTAGTTTGGTTTCAAATGCCATGAAGTTTTCTTTGTCAATAAAATTTACACACCTAATGGTAGGAGCAAGGCATTCCTGATTGGCCAGTTCAAACAACAGTTCCTTACAATCATTTTTGATCGAAATGACATGAATCACAGATACATTTTCCAATTGATCAATGGCCAGTTTAATATCCAAAAGGGGAGAGGCCTTAATTAAAATTTTTGAACCCTGCTTTAATAGTTTTCTTCTAATCTCCAGGATATTTGGTTGGCAATCCTGAAAGTTTACAATTTTGGATTTATGTTCATCTCTTCTTGCAGGGTCAACATAAATCAGATCAAAATCCTCAGTGTTTTTGTCAAGAACAGTTTCACTATTTGAATGATTAACCAAAATATTATCAATCCCTAAAATTTGTGAATTATGTCTCATTATTTCACACAATTCTTTATCTCTTTCCACATAATGGACCTCCTTAAATTTTTCCGCAAAAAACAGACAGTCAATACCAAATCCACCTGTAAGGTCGATCATTTTGTTTCCCTTATAAAGTTGGGCTTTGTATCTTCCTGTAATTTCGGAAGAGCATTGTTCCATGGAAATTTTTTTAGGATACAAAATTTTGCTATACTCAAGCAAAAAAGGTAGTTTCTTTTTTGCCTTCAGCCTTCCGTTAATTTGAGAAATAATGAATGGGATTGGAATATCTTTATATTTTTGAGCATTCAATGCCAATTGGTTTAAATCATCATTAAGATGTTTTTCAATAAATTGAAGGATGGTTTCATTTAATTGATGCATGCCACTTTAAATGGGGAAAAATTGAATCAGTTTTTTGATAAACCGGAACTTGAATTTGACTTTTTTCTTATTATATGATGTGGTTTTTACCAACTACAATATTTAAACAGAAATAAAATGAGAATAACTAAATTTTTCCAGATACCCTCAAAAATAATCATTATTGCCATTTTGTTGGTTTCTATTTCGGCATGCCAAAATAATTTAACCAAATCGGGAAACCAATCAAATGAAGAAATTAAAGGAGATCAGGGTATTACCGGTGAAGTATTGTGGTTTGAAGGAAATCTGATGCCTGGCCCGAATAAAAAAATGCCTTCTGGTAAACCGGTAGTGAAAGAAATTTTTATTTATGAATTAACCGGCAAAGCCCAGACAAAATTTGATGGGCAGTTTTTTTCTGAAATTAAAACAGATTTAATTTCTCAAATAAAATCTGATGAAAATGGAAAGTTTAAAATAGCTCTTCCTTCAGGAAAGTATTCTTTATTCGTCAAAGAGCCTAATGGTTTTTTTGCTAATAGTTTTGATGGGGAGGGTCACATAAATCCAATTGAGGTGGAGCCGGGAAAATACACTAATTGCATCCTGAAAATTGATTATCAGGCGGCCTACTAATTTTCGAAACTTTATAGTTGAATGACATTTTTAGTTGAAAAACTAAAGGTTTAGCCCTTCCTAAACTGGTAAAATACTGTAAAAATTACAGGTAAATTTCTGTTTTTTTCAGCCTTTATCCTGAAAAAAGAATAATCGTACAATCTTTACTGGATCTTAATGAGATGGTTATAACAAAGCGAAAGCATTTTTTTGCAGTTTTGTTTTTCTTTTTGATTAGGAAAAATAATTCCAAAAAATCATAAAAATTACATTAGGAATAAACAAGGGGTCTTTCATGGGTTTGGGATAATAATTCTTGCCAACTTTACAATATCCAATAAATCACTACCAATTTTTCTATTAGCATTTGCCCGATTTTTTAATTTTTTATTACGTGGAAATGACAACGATTTATTTTTTTACACAGGCAAGTATCTTATTTTGGTTCTCAACACAAATCTGGTCTACAAAATTTATTATTCTGGTTAATAAGTATGCAATTCATTTTACCCAGGTAATGAATATGCTTACCAATTTAGTTGTTGGATAACTTTTCGCCCACTCCTTATGCTCATATTGATGTTCAAATTTTTCATTTTGGAATTAATTTAAAGGAAAATTGCTTTCTTTTATAAAAAAAATTAACCAAAGATGAACAGCTAAATATGGGAAATAAAAAAGTACTTACTATTGTGGGAATGGGAAAGGGAATCAGCCTGGCGTTAGCCAAAAGATTTGCTAAGGAAGGTTACACCATTGCCATGATCTCCAGAAATGAAAACAATCTGAAAAAATATCAAAAAACCTTAGCTGATGCTCAGGTAGAAAGTCATTATTTTGTGGCTGATGCCGGGGGAGCTATTAGCCTAAAAAATGCTTTCGATAATGTGCATGAGACTCTAGGGCCCACAGAAACATTAATTTATAATGCAGCGGTGATTAGAAAACAAAACATTCTTACGGAATCATTAGAATCCCTGGTAGAGGATTTTAAGGTAAATGTAGGTGGAGCACTGGAATCGGCTAAAGCGGTAATCCCAGGAATGGAGAAACAAGGAAAAGGTTCTATTATTTTTACCGGAGGAGGATTATCCCGACATCCTCATAAAGATTATGGGTCCCTTGCCATCGGAAAGGCTGGGTTAAGAAATCTGACTGGTTCGCTTGCCAGAGCTCTTGAAGGTAAAAATATTAAGGTAGGGACTGTGGTGATTTATGGTTATGTTTCGGAAAAGGACGAAAAATATAACCCAAAGGCAATTGCCGAACAATTTTGGGAATTTATGATGTCCGGTGGAAAGGATTTGGAAGTGGTATATTAAAATAAATTTTTGATAAAAGGGTCAATTTAAACGACCCTTTTATATCCGGTTTCTTAAGGCTTCATCCAGTTCGGCAGGGTTAAGCTGATAAGGATTATTTTTATTTCCGGTTTCTTTTATAATTGATGGAATTAACTGTTCTTCTAAATTAAACCTGGAAAGTTTAGCGATTTCAAATTCCTCAATCCATTGGTCTATTTGATCCAGCAGAAAATCAATTTGATAATCTTTCCCCTTATCATCTTTTTGACTAAACATTCTGCCCAGTCTGGCATATTTGCTTAATGCCAGATTAGTGGCATCTTGTTTTCTAAGTTCTCTCACCGTAATTCTATTTACAATTCCCATTAATGAACCGCAAATTAATCCATGGGGAATATTACATTTTCCTCCAACAGAAGAGGCAAAACCATGGATAGTACCTAAGCCTGCATTAGCTAAGGTAATTCCGGAAATCATAGAAGCATAAGCCATTTTGGTTCGGCCTTCTATATTTGCTCCCTCATTTACAGCCAATGGTAATCCATCTTTTAACTGGTTCAAGGCCTTAATGGCAAGTGAATCGGTCATTAGGTTAGATTTTGTGGAAAGGTAAGATTCTACCAGCTGAGTGAAGGCATCCATTCCGCTATGGGCAGTTTGATTTTTTGGAGTGGATAAAGTGAGTGAAGGGTCCACCACAGCAAGGTCAGGCACGAAATTATCATGCCTTAGTGATTTCTTAAACCCATTTTTACCTACCTCCGTAATTACTGCATTTTTGGTGGTTTCGCTGCCTGTGCCAGAGGTAGTTGGTACCGCAATAAATGGAATTTTTATCCCAGGATGACTTTCCCCTGTTCCAACTCCCTCAAGGTAATTCTTAACCGGCTTGTTTAAAGGAATCATGGCCGACACAGCTTTGCCTGCATCAAGTACACTTCCTCCACCTATGGCCAGAATAACTCGCAAATCGTTTTCTCTAAATTGCTTCACACAATGGTCAATCTGGTTAGGAGAAGGTTCATTGGGAATTTCAAAATGGGCAAAACTGATCTCTAAGTCATCCAAACTTTCTCTTAAAATATCCCAATTAACAGAACTTGTGAAAGACTTTGCTCCGGTTAATATCAGCACATTTTTTCCATAGTTATTAATGAGCCGAGGTAATAACTTAAATTTTCCAACACCAAAATGTATTTGAGGCGTACTTGTAAATGAAAATGAAGTTTGCATTATCCTAAAGTTGAGGGGCCTAAAATTTGGTGCTTTACGCCTTTTCTAGGTTTGGCCATCCAGTCATTTACGGTTTCCCTCCATTCGTTATAATGGGCAGTTTCTTTATGTGCCAAAACATCTGATTCAGCTTTATAAGCCTCATAAAATACAAACTTATTGGGATCTTCCATATCCTGGATAAAGTCAAATCTTAAGTTTCCAGGCTCTTTAATAGAGTTTTCAGCATTTTTCAGACATGCTTTAATAAAATTATCTCTGTATTCAGGTTTTACCCAAATATGAACAATTGTAGCAATCATTGTTTTAGCAAGGTTTTTAGGTTAAATAATTAGAAAAGCGAGAAATTAAATCCAGTTTTTACCAGCTCATTGTATTTCTGGCTATCAAACTCGTAATAGTAAGCCCCTTTCTTTGAGGAAGATTTATCCTTTTCATCAAGCTTTTTTAATAAATTCATTGAAATAAGTTTCTTCCTGAAATTTCTGTCGTCAAGTGGTTTTTGGTAAATTTCCTGATATAATTTTAGTAACTGGGGCAGTGTGAATTTTTTGGGTAGTAATTCAAAGCCAATGGGTCTGTATCTTGCATTTTGTTGCAATTTTAGCAAAGCCATTTCCACCATTTCCTTATGATCCAGGATCAGATTGGGAACATCTGTAAAATCAAACCAATTTGCACCATGGGCATTCACCAAATCTTCATCCTGTTGGTCGATCTGGATGAGGCTCCAATATACAATGGAAATTACCCTGGCTCCCGGATCTCTGTCTTTTTTTCCATAAGACTGAAGTTGTTCCATGAAAATATTTTCCAATCCGGTTAATTCCTTCAAAACCCTGTTGGCTGCATAATCCAAATCCTCATTAATTTTCACAAAACTTCCTACCAGCGACCATTCTCCGGCCAAAGGTTCCACCAGACGCTTAATTAAAAGTAATTTAAGCTTTTCCTTTTTGATATCGAATCCCCAAATAATGCAGTCCACTGCCACATGGATAGATTCGCTATCCTGATAGTAGCCTTTGGGTATATCATTAATTGACGATTTTATTTTCATAGTAAGTACCAGTACTTTTTAATAATGAATAATTTCACCAAAGTATCAATCAGTGGTGGTAGTTTAAAGGAGAATTATTCCTGTCATCCAATTAGTTATATGCATTTGGAAGCCACGCTCTCCAATAAAACAGTATAGTCCTCTTGCAAATTTAGGGATACCATTTATAAATGCTAAGGGAACTCTAAGAATTAGATTATACGTTTTGGAGCCAACTAAAATTTAAAATGTTTATGAAGTTAGGGAAATGAATTTTAAATTTCGGTATGTCTTCAAAGATGGGGCATAGATAGTCATTTTTGTTAACTTAATTGGCAAATAATCTTAAGATGGAATATAGAAAATTAGGAAGTTCAGATTTGGAAATATCGGCAATAGCTTTTGGTGCCTGGGCAATTGGAGGATGGTTGTGGGGAGGAGCAGATGAAAATGAGGCTCAAAAAGCTATTCGTGCCTCAATAGATTTGGGTGGAACCACCATTGATACCGCCCCGGTGTATGGTTTTGGGGTTAGTGAAATTATTGTTGGAAAAGCGATAGAAAGTGTTCCAAGAGATAAAATCCAACTATTAACCAAGTATGGTTTGAGATGGGATACTGAAAAAGGAGTGGCCTTTTTTGCCACACAGGATAATAATGGAAATGATATCAATATTCAAAAATTTGCCGGGAAAGACAGTGTAATTAAGGAATGTGAAGATAGTTTGCGCAGGTTAAAAACGGATTATATTGATCTATACCAAATTCACTGGCATGATGAATCTACTCCGATTTCGGAAACTATGGAGGCTGTGGAGCAACTTTTGAAAGAAGGTAAAATCCGGGCTGCCGGAGTTTGCAATTACCAAACTGATTGGGTAGATGAGGCCTTGAAATCAGTAAATATTGTTTCCAACCAGGTTCCGTATTCTATGCTAAGAAAGGATATTGAAAAGGATGTAGTTCCCCATAGTTTGGAAAAAAATATTGGGATATTAGCCTATAGCCCATTGCAGCGTGGGGTTTTAACAGGAAAAATAAAATCCGGGTATAAATTTAACGAAGGGGACAACAGGGCTGATTTACCTTATTTTAAAGGCGAAAACCTGACTAAAATAAATGCATTCCTGGAGGGTATCAGGCCAATTGCTGAAGATAAAGGTGCCACAATTGCTCAATTAGTATTGAAATGGACTTTGGAACAACCTGGCATTACCTGTGCTTTGGCAGGAGCCAGGAATATACAACAAGTGGAAGACAACCTCAAGGCTGCCTCCTTAAGCTTAAGTGAGGAGGAAAAGTTTCAAATAAACCAGGGAATAAAATCCTTAAATTTAGACTTGTAAGGATATAAATTGTTCAAATTGAATTTCTGGCTTTAAAATAAAAGGGATTGGAAATCTGATCCCTTTTCTGCTTTAAAATTAATTCTGCTGCGGTTTTTCCCATACTTTTAAAATCTGTAGAAATTACAGAAATGCCATCTCTGATTACCTCTTTTAATTGAGAGTCATTATAAGAGATTACCCCAAGGTCTTTTCCAGGTTGGAGTTTTTTCTTTTTGGCAAAGTTTAGAAGCTTTATCAAATCTTCATTCTGAAAGGTAATATAAACCTCATTTTCGTTTAATAATCTGGAATTGATCTGGTCGATTAACCTGAATTTGAAATCATATTTCTCGCAAAATTTTTTCAGTCCATCAATTGCCTCTTCAGGGTGAAGTGTTTTAGAGGTGAACACTCCTGTAATTCTTTTATATTTTTTAAGATGCTCCTTCGCTTTTTCCATTCCATAAAAAATATCACTTTCAAAATTTTGATAAACCATCGCACAATCCAGCTTTTTCATTGGCCGGTCCAGTATTAACAGTCTGTCTGGTGGGATTTGTTTAAGGGTTTTCAAAATTTTCTTTTCGTACCTATAGAAGGTTGGAATGATGATAAAATGGTTATAATTTCCAATGTTATCCAAAATTAACCGCTCAAAAATTTTAGGGTTATGATTGTGGAAGAAGGTATCTACAATTACATTTCGATGGAAGTGCGACATTAAGGAATTGTATAAAACCTTTTTGTATTCATTCATTTCATTAAACAAGAGGAATATTTTAAGGTTTTGCTTTGTGTTTGTACTAAAAATATAAAAACCTTTCCCATGAGTTGAAGCAATTATTCCCTTATCCCTCAATTGATAGTAGGCCTTTACTACCGTATCTCTGGAAAGATCAAGTTTTTCACTGATCTGATTGATGGATGGGAGTTTTTGATGTCGGGTAATTTTACCAGCAATAATTCCATCAATAATACAATCCTGGATTTGCTTATAAATTGGTTTTTTTGTTTTTGGGTCTATTTTTATCAGACTGGAGTCTATATTCATGTTAGGATTTTATATTGAGTTGGAGGATATATTCAAAAAATTTGGGTAATATTAATTTTATATTAAAGAATATTAATGAAATTAACTTTCAGTTTTTATTCCACCAAGATAATTAAAAATAATTTAAATTTAATCATTACAGTACATAACAGTAGAGAAAAAACTATGCAGTTATTTATTGATTTGTTATTTTAGATTTAATCGCCATTGATTTTTTACCCAATGAGTAAATACCTTCTTTTCTCCAGTTTAATATTTATTTCCTTCTGTTCGTGTAATTCAAGTTTTAAGCACAATCCAGAATTAAGTAATACTCCTTTCCAATTAGCACTTGATTCAAATGAATTACTTTCCCTAAGCGGTGAAAAATTATCAGTACTGGTTTGTGGAAACTGTCATTTTTATCCGGAACCAGGTTTGTTAGAGAAGGAGATTTGGGCGAAAGTATTTAATCAAATGGGACTTAGGCTTGGCATAGGAGTTAGTGAAAACCTGATGAAACTATATGGTACAAAATCCACTGAGGAATTGGCCTTGTTGGAAAAGGGAAATATTTACCCTTTAACACCTTTAATTCCAATGAAGTCATGGGAGAAGATCAAAAAATATTATCATGAAAAAGCACCGGATTCTATCTCCAATCCACTAGGATTTTTTGATGAATTTGATACTTTACATTATGAAGCTTTTCCGATTGCCAAACCAAAGGGCTTACCTCCATTTGTTACTATGATTAAACAGGAACCTCATTCAGGGGATGTGTATTATGGTACTGCTTCCAACTGGTTATTCAAGTATAATTTCCAACAAAATACATATGATTCCATTGCCGTAGAAACCCCACCAACGGATATTCGATTTACCCAAAACAATGCCTTCCATTTACTCAATATTGGCATTATGAATCCTTCGGATTTACCTCGGGGAAAAGTTCATTTTTATGGAAATGGTTTTAGTGTAGATAAAAATGAATTGCTTACCAATTTGCACCGACCGGTTAATTTTGAAAGGGCTGACCTCAATAATAATGGCCTTGAAGATATCATTATTTGTGAATTTGGTTTTAATGTGGGAAAGTTCACCTGGTATGAGCAGCAAGAGGATGGTTCCTTTGTCGAACATATCATTTCGGATTTGCCCGGTGCGATAAAAGCTTTTGTAAAAGATTTAAATAATGATGGCTCCCAGGATATAATTCTCCTGAGAGCTCAGGGAAAGGAAGGCGTTTATGCCTTTCTCAATGATGGTGAGGGAAACTTTGAATTGAAACCACTTCTAAAGTTTTTGCCTGTTTTTGGAGTAAGTCATATAGAGATGGCAGATTTTAATAATGATGGTCATTTGGACTTTTTATTGGCCAATGGGGATAATGCAGATTATTCTTATTCCTTCAAAAATTTTCATGGCGTTAGAATTTACCTGAACGATGGGAATTTTTCGTTTAAAGAAGCATTTTTTCAACCACTGTATGGGGCCACAATGGCAAAACCAATAGATTTCGATCAGGATGGAGATTTGGATATTGCCGTAAATTGTTTTTTTCCGGACTATGAAAAAACGCCAAATAATAATTTTGTATTCCTTGAAAATAAAGGGAGTTTGAAATTTCACCCATACACATTTGCCGAAAGTGAAAAAGGACGATGGTTAACTATGGAAATAGCAGATTTGGAAATGGATGGAAGTCCCGAAATTCTATTAGGTTCGTTTATTTATGCCCCAACTCCGGTGCCTAAAGAACTGAAAAAAAGTTGGGTAAAAAACGGTCCTGAAGTTTTGGTTTTGAAATATAAAAAGGAAAAAGACTGATTTATTCTAATTCTTTATTGCTGTATTCTTCTTGTAAAATTCCTAAAATAAATCCTTTTAAAGCACGGTTGACCTGATTTGGTTCTTCTATAGAAGAAGAATGTCCGGCACCCTTTAATATGACAAGTTCAGAATGTTTTATCTGGCTTTTTATTCTATGAGATTTGGCCGGAACAGTGGCTACATCCAAGTCTCCAACCATGATTAATGCAGGACATTCAATATCCTTTAATTCCTCAAATACCCCTTTTCTTTTGATTACTCCCGTCACTGCTTTTACGATAGTTTTTTTATTCTTTTCCAATTCCTTTTCCCATTCTTTTCTTTCATCTTTCCTTTGAGGGTCAGTCAGGAATTTCTTTCCGAACATTATGGACATAACTTTTTGGGTGACCGCTTTTACTCCAAAAATTTTCACAATGGTATTCAAAAGTGTGTATTTGAAGGCGTTTGGTTCAGGGTCTGCTGTAGTTTCTATAAGGCTAATTGATTTAACTAAATCAGGCTTTCTGGCCGCAAGCCGCATGGCAATAAATCCCCCCATGGATAAACCTACAAAGTGGCAAGGAGCCAGTTCCAGTTTTCTTATCAATTCTTCCGCATCTGTGGCAAGGTTGTCCATATCATACCCACCTTTGGTTACTTCACTTTTGCCCTGGCCACGGTGGTCATAAACCACACACTTGAAATGGTTTTTAAAAAGAGCAATTTGTTTATGGAAGAGTTTTGTACTCCATAGTAAGCCATGGCTAAATAAAATTGTTTCAGGTCCATCACCATGGATTTCGTAATAAATTTGGGCTTTATTTAAAGTTAGGTAAGGCATAGGAAATATTTTTGGTTATTGATGTTTTGAAAGTTAATTTTCAGGTCGGGAGAGATAAAAGCAACAAAAAAAAAATAAAATTTCACCTCTCTAAAATTAAACTGAAAATAAAAACCCCGATCATGAATTTTGAATCCACCCTGAATTTTTTATCTAAGCTTAAAGATAATAACAATAAAGAATGGTTTGATCTAAACAGAAAGATTTATCTGAAAGAAAAAGAAAAGTTTAAAAAATTGATAGAAGAATTAATTACCGGGATTTCTGGTTTTGATCCAGGCTTAATTGGTTTGGAAACAAAACATTGCATTTTCCGAATTAACAGGGATATCAGGTTTAGTAATGATAAATCTCCCTACAAATTAAATTTTGGTGCATCCATGGCAATGGGTGGGAAAAAGTCAAAATATGCCAGCTATTACATACACCTTCAGCCAGGGGGGAAATCTTTTGTAGGTGGGGGAATGTATCATCCTATGCCCGAAGACCTTAAAAAAGTCCGTCAAGAGATTGATTATAATTTGGAGGACTTTCAGCATATTTTAAATCATCAGGATTTTAAAAAATATTTTGATGAAATATGGAAAGATGATGCTCTGAAGACAGCACCAAAAGGATACCCAAAAGATCATCCGGCTATTGAGCTTTTAAAGCTGAAAAGTTTTGTAGTCTTTAAATCATTTGAGGATGAGGAAGTGTTTCAGGAAAACTTTAAAGAAGAGGCCATTAAGGTTTTTCATGCCTTATATCCTTTTAATCAATTTTTGAATGTGGCAGTTGGGGAAGAAGCGTAAATGGAAAGTTTGTGCTCCATTTCATAAATATAAAAAGTACTGGTACTTAACCGATTAATTCATAATTTTGCCGGTCCCATTTTTTTGGAGATTAAAAAAGTATCAGATCAATAAAATAACTGAGCAAATGTCGGAGAATGCTTTATCAAACAGATTAAAATCATTATCAGAATCTGCAACGCTTGCCATGGCAGTAAAGGCACGAGAACTGCAAGCCCAAGGAGCAAATGTGATTAAACTAAACCTGGGAGAACCTGATTTTCAGACTCCACAGCATATAAAGGATGCAGCTAAAAAGGCGATAGATGAGGGCTTTACATCTTATCCTCCTGTGGCCGGATTTCCAGATTTAAAAGAGGCAATTGTTCATAAGTTAAAGCGGGATAATGGATTGGATTATGAACCTGCAAATATTGTGGCTTCCACAGGTGCAAAACAATCTATAGCTAATGTATTGCTCAGCTTATTGAATAAAGGTGATGAAGTAATCATTTTTACACCTTATTGGGTAACTTATTTTGAGCAGGTAAAACTGGCAGAAGGTATTCCGGTGGCTTTAAAAGGAAATATAGAAAATGATTTTAAAGTTACTGCAGAACAACTAAGGGCGGCCATTACCGATAAGACAAAAGCGATATTGTTTTCCTCCCCTTGTAATCCAACCGGGTCGGTTTTTACCAAAGAAGAATTAAGTGGGATTGCTTCAGTTGTGTCCGAATACAAAGATTTATATATCATCTCAGATGAAATTTACGAATACATCAATTTTAGTGGTCCGCACCATAGTATTGCTGAAATAGATTATATAAAAGACCGGGTGATAATTGTGAACGGGCTTTCGAAAGGATTTGCCATGACCGGTTGGAGACTGGGTTATATAGCTGCTCCAAAATGGCTGGCTAAGGCCTGTGATAAAATTCAGGGACAAGTCACTTCCGGTACCTGTACCATTTCTCAAAAAGCAGGAGTAGCCGCATTGACAGGAGACCTGAAAGCAGCAACAGAAATGAAAATGGCTTATCATAGGAGAAGAGATTTGGTGAAAGGTTTACTGGATGAAATTCCCGGATTTAAAACCAATTTGCCGCAGGGAGCCTTTTATATTTTCCCTGACATTAGTTATTATTTTGGAAAATCCTATGATGGACAGGCGATTAATAACGCTAATGATCTTGCCATGTTTTTGTTGAATGAGGCCCATGTTTCAATTGTGGATGGAGGGGCATTTGGAGAACCGAACTGTGTAAGAATATCTTTTGCAGCATCGGATGAAGACCTTGAAGAAGCCATTAAAAGAATCAAAACAGCACTAGAGAAATTAACGTGAGAAAGGTATTTGAAAAATTTAATGATCTAAAAGTATTGATCTTAGGAGATGTGATGATTGATTCCTACATCTGGGGAAAAGTAAATCGCATATCACCTGAAGCTCCAGTCCCCATTGTAAGTATAAACGAAAGAGACTGGAGATTAGGAGGAGCGGCCAATGTTGCTTTAAATATTAAAGCTTTGGGTGCAGAGCCAATTTTATGTTCAGTGGTTGGAGATGATCCTGAAAGTATCACTTTTCATGAATTACTTGATAAGAGGGGAATGACAAAAGAGGGCATTATTCAAAGTAAGGATAGAGTGACTACTGTGAAGCACCGAATTCTGGCAGGTTCCCAACACATGCTTAGAGTAGACTCAGAAACTGAAAAGGTAATTTCTTCAGAAGACGAGGAGAAAATAGTGGAATTTGTGAGAAACAAAATTGATGAAATTGATGTCATTATTTTTGAGGATTACGATAAGGGTGTTTTAACTGAAAAAGTTATCGGGCAAGTGATTTCCCTGGCCAAATCAAAACAGATCCCCACTACAGTTGATCCTAAAAAACGTAACTTCCTGGCTTATACTGGATGTTCTTTATTTAAGCCTAACCTCAAAGAACTCAGAGAAGGTTTGAAAGTTGAGTTTGAAAATAAAGACATTGAGGCACTAAGCGAAGCTGTAAATAAATTGGCCAAAGTGATGCCGGTAGATGCAGTAATGGTAACCCTTTCTGAGAATGGTGTTTATATTACTGATTTTGAGGAAAAATTTCATTTGCCTGCACATAAAAGAGAAATTGCAGATGTTTCAGGGGCAGGAGATACTGTGATTAGTATCATGTCCTTATGCCTTGCTGTTGGATTGCCACTGAAAAAAATTGCGGGAATTTCCAACCTGGGTGGAGGCTTAGTCTGCGAACACCTCGGAGTAGTTCCTGTTGAAAAAAACCGACTCCTTGAAGAGGCTATAAAACTTTTTGGAAATGAGTGATTGATCTGATCACTCATTTTTTTCTCCATATTCAATCAATCTTTAAATCCAGATTTGATTTCTCTGGTAATCAAACTTCTCCATAATTCAGTAATTTTTATTGAATACCTCTCTCATTTATAAGGCATTAAGGGATTATTCGTTATTAATACAACCATATTTACAATACTGATTTTTTTCAAAATTTTCATTTTTTTCATTCAGTTTATGGTTAGTCAATAGGAAGGTATTATAAATACCAACGGTTTTCAGGTTTTATATCTCCAATAAGAAAAATAGATCTATTCCGGAATACCTGTTAAAATATAAATCTAAATATGAAGAATCTTTACTACATCCTTGTTTTTGCCTTTAGCCCAATCTTTTCTTATGCTCAGGAAAATGAAAAAACCTTTATTAGAAAAGATGAAATAATTGTGAAGGTGGATGCATCTTTTTTTGAAAAAAATCAGGAAGCTCAATTATTATCAGGGAGCTATCAATTGGATGAATATTTAAATAAACCTGGGATAAAAAGTTATCAGCAGATTTTTCCTGCAAATAAAAAGAGGGAGGCAAAACTTAAAAGTTTGGGTAATTCTGGAGATATTTCCCTAAATAATAGCGCTGAAAAACGGTCGGCTATTGGGAATTTTTACCAAATTAAAGTTGCTGAAGGAAGTGATATTAATGGGCTATTAAAGGATTTGAATAATGAAAACTGGGTGGAGTATGCAGAACCTTCCTTTTATAATGAATTGTTATTCGTCCCTAATGATACAACCTACCTTGAATTGCATTGGGGGCATGAGCATACGGGAGTTTATGAAGCATGGGACATTTCCCAGGGAGATACCAATATTGTAATTGGAATCGTGGATACTGGTGTAAAAACCACTCATCAAAGTTTAAGAGATCAATTGTATTTTAATGATTTGGAAAGATATGGTATAGGGGGTGTTGATGATGATGGAAATGGCTTTATTGATGATTCCCTGGGTTATGATTTTGGTGATTTTGATACCGATGTCTCTGATGTATTTGGTCATGGAACTGAAGTAGCCGGAGTGGCATCGGCAAAAGTGAATGATAGTTTTGGAACTTTCGGAGTAGGGTATAATTGCAGGTTCATGCCAGTAAAGATTGCCAATAGTGCAGGTTATCTGATTAATGCTTATCAGGCGGCTTTTTATGCAGCCGAAAATGGATGCGATATTATCAATTTATCCTGGGGAAGACCGACTGGAGGGCCATCAAAATTTGAGGAGGAAGTAATGAATTATATAGTAGAAGTGCTGGATGTGGCTATTGTGGCAGCAGCGGGAAATACTTCTAATCAATTAGATTTTTATCCGGCTTCTTACCGCAATGTTTTGTCTGTGATTCACTCACTGGATACAAGTAATGTGCGTGTAAGTCCGGGAACTTATAGTTATTATATTGATGTCATGGCTCCGGGTGCTTATATGCCAACAACTTCCATTTCGTCCGGAATGGAGGGGCACAAAATCGTATCTGGTTCTTCCTATGCTTCACCCTTTGTAGCTGGAGCTTTGGGACTAATTCGTAGCGAGTTTCCCGATCTTTCTGCGAAACAATGTGTTGACCTGATTAAGGCTACTACAGATGATGTAATTTATGATGTTCCGGGAAATAGTGCATTTACAGATCGGTTGGGCAAAGGACTTTTAAATGTTTATCGGGCCCTAACAGAGAAGAATGACCACAAATCAATATTTGTGGAAAATATAACTACCGAAGGATTTGTGGGTAATGCCATTATCAGAGAAGATACCATGAACATTTGGGCACAATACAAAAGTATATTGGAACCAACTACTTCCAATTGTAAAGTGACTTTATCGAGCCCTTCCGAGTTTGTAGAAATAATTTCCGATGAATTTTCCATAGGCGCTCTGACCACAGGGGATTCTATTGACAATGAAAATTCTCCATTTCAGGTATTGTTCAAAAATGATTTGCCGGCAAATAAACAAATCTTCTTTAAACTATCACTTGAGGATTCCTTGTACCAGGATTATCAGTATTTTGAATTAAACACAGATGATTTGTTTAATGCCCGATTAGGGGATTTTAGACTTACAATTGGCCAAAATGGACAGCTGGGCTGGAAAGTGGAAGATTCAGTTAGAACCGGTTTAGGAATTAGATGGAAAAACCAAAAATTAATTGAAGAAGCTGGATTGGTATTGGTAGTTGATTCTGTTAATAGTCTGGCCAATTTTAATGGAGAAATAGGAAACTTTCAGAATGATTTCGAAACAAAATTTGAATTAATCTATGCAGCTGATAGTCTGGAATATAAAGGAATTGAGGGTGTTTTTTATGATGAAGATACTGTACTTGGCCTGGAGATTAAACAAAACTTTAAATCCTGGGGAACAGGAGATAGTCTCAATTTTTTGGCTTTGAGTTACACCTTAGAAAATAATAGTTCTGAATTAATTGATTCCCTTCATGTGGGTTTGTTTATTAATTGGGGTGAGCCTGATTCAAAGCAAACTGCAAATTGGGATTCTGTATTCAATTTTGGCATTATAGAAGATTTGGATAATAACTACTTTGTAGGGGTAAAAATATTGGATGAATCTTTTGGTTATTATGCTTTTAATCTCCCTGGAGAAATTGATGAAATTAATCTAGAAGACGGGTTTTCAACTTCAGAACAAATAAATTCTTTAAATCAGGAGATCCAAAATCCGGAGGCGGGTGGTATTTCCGGTGGGGATGTGGCTAATATTACAGGTTTAAATAACATTCGCCTAAATCCCGGTGATGAACGGAAATTAACTTACATTTTGCTGGCTGGGGAAAGTATAGAAGAATTAAGGCAGGGTTTTGTATTCGCTGCTCAAAAGCTTGATTTTGAAGGATTAAAAGGGGAAATTCCTGAAATTCAGGATACCTCTTTTTGCTTTAATGAAATACCATCATTTTTTCCAGAAGGAGGTGACTATTTTAAATTTTATGCGGATGAATCACTGTCTAATGAAATAGGAGAAGGAGATTCTATTTTGCTTGGATCAGGTTATTCCGGAAATAAAATTTTCATCACTAATGCCGATAAAATTTTGGAAAGTGATCCTCTTGAAGTTTCATTTATCATTAATGACAGTATTCCCGGAGATTTTGAAGTAGTTTCTTCTATAGATTATAATGAAACTGCTTTTTTAAGTCCAATTCCCGATTTTGGGTCTGGTGTACAAAAGTTTTCCTGGAACTTTGGAGATAGCGAAAATTTGATTTTTGATGAATTTCCAAATTATAAATATGAGAAAAATGGCGCATTCACTATTACTCTGACATTAGAGGATAGCCTCGGCTGTGAGAAATTAGTACAGAAACAAATTCAGGTGAGTGGAGTAGAAGGAAGGCCTGTTTTGAAAGATACTATTTTATGTGAAGGAGCCAACATGGTGATTTCCCTACCAGACAGTAGTGATTTTTGGGTGTTTTCTGATAATAGTTTTCAAGATACCTTGTTCCAGGGAAAAAGTCTTACGATTCCGGCAATTGAACAGGATACAATTCTTTTGTATAAAGATATTTCAGCTCCGGATAGTACTTACATCAGCCATACCATTAATATTAATCAAATTTTTGTTGCTTTAAAGATTCCTTCTTTAGTTATTGAAAAGGATGTTTACGAATATGGACTTGGGAATCTGCCAAATCATTATCAATCCATTTCATGGGATTTCGGGGATGGTACTGAAGTTTCTGATGACACTTTGGTAAACCATCAATATGATTCTGCAGGGATTTATCTCATATCAGTAAATTTTGTGGATTCACTGGGTTGTTCCACTTTTCTGGAAAGTGAAATTATAGTTTATGGGAATGCCGGACTCCCGAAAATTGATCAATTCCAAAACGTTTGTCCCGGAGATAGTATTAAACTGATGCCATCGGGTGGAGAAAATTTCAGGTTTTATTTCAATGAGTCATTGGACAGCCTAGGGTTTGAAGGTGGTGCATTTTCTTTTATCCCTAAATCAAATGTGACGAAGGTTTTCATCACTAACATTGATTCTGTTGAAGAGACTCTGCCAAGGGCTGTTACCGTATTCAGACCTGATTACTCTACGGTTTTGGATATTATTCCTGATTCGCTTGAAATTGCTGAGGATCTCACCTTGTATTTACGTGGACCCAACGGTTCTGATTGGAATTGGGAATTTGGAAATGGGGATACAAGTAATGTACAAAACCCTGTTTTGGTGATTGCTGAGAGTGGGGAATTATCTATTTCACTTGAATTTACCGATTCCCTTGATTGTAGACATCAAATTACCCGTGAAGTAATGGTGTTTGCTGAAGATGAGCCTGTGACAACTGGTCTGGAAAGGCCTGAAAATGAAGATATAATTGTTTTTCCTAATCCTTCTATTGGAAAAGTAAATTTCCTTTTTCCAACTTATATAAAGGGCAAGGCTAGTATACATTTATTTAACCTTGAAGGAAAAATTCTTTTAGAAAAGCAAATTGAAAGTTTCAATAAAAGTAATCAGTTCATGGATTTGGAATCATTGGAAAGTGGACTTTACATGCTCCATATTTCCACTAATGAAATTCAATTCAGGCAAAAGGTCAGGTTGATTAAATAAGCTTTTTTAGGAAAATTAAAGCATGATATAAAGGGCAAATTGAAATAAGTCCTTTATTTTTTTAAGGCTTTTATTAGAGATGATTTTTTGCTCCTCTATTTATTGGAGATTTTAATGTTCAGAAAGTTTTCCAATTCATTATCGCAGAATTTCAGGTTTTAGTGATAAACTATAATTGATAGAAAGAGCTTTAACCTTCAAATGATACAAAGTAATTAATGATAAACCTGAGTTGTTTCCATACTTAATGGAAGGAGGAGGTTGGTTTGAGTTGTTTTTTCTGTAATTAAAGGTAGGTACTACAAAAATGAGCACACAAAAAAAGGGCACATGGCCCTTAAAAAAATAAAGTGTTAGGTTGATTATACTGTAATTCCAATAACAAGAATATCATCTCTTTGTTCAGTTTTTCCCTGATATTCTTTTAATTTTTGCTCAAGATTTTTCTTCTGGGTATCCTTATCGAAACCAGAATTCTCAAGTATAAAATCTTTAAGTCTGTTGGTTCCAAAACGTTTTCTGTTCTCATTATTTTGATCTACCAATCCATCAGTAGTTAAGTAAATAACATCCTTTGGAGATAATTCAATTTCCTGTTTGGAAAATTCAATACTCACTTTGGGTTGTCGTCCGGCAATTGATCTTCTGTCACCAGCAAGGGTTTCCACTATTTTCTCATTATTTCTATGTATAAATAATGGCCTTTTTGCTCCGGTAAATGTTACTTTAGTATTTCCAGTGGTTAGTTTTTCCAGGCTGCAAATACAAATATCCATTCCGTCTCTATTAGTAGTTTCATTTTGCCTTAGGCCTTCAATAATTCTTTTATTGAGATGCTCCAATATTTCTGAAGTATCATAAATTTTCATCTGATTTACAATCTCTTCAAGCAAGGTATTTCCCACCATTGACATAAATGCTCCGGATACCCCATGCCCTGTACAGTCCACAGCGGCAATCAATATTTTTTCTCCTTCTCCATTGTGAGGGGGTACTTTGGTAAACCAGTAAAAATCTCCCGAAACAATGTCCTTTGGTAAATAGGTAATAAAATAATTGCTTAAGAAGGAATCTAAAAGATTTAATGAAGGTAATACGGCCTCCTGAACCGATTTGGCATATCTGATACTGTCTGTAATTTTTTTGTTCTTTATTGTAACATCTCTATTTAGTTCCTGCAGGTTTTCTGCTTGTACTGCAATTTCTTCTTTCTGCTGATTAATTTCCTGCACCTTTTCCAGAAGGTCGTCCTTAGTTTGGCTTAACTCAGTATTTAGTTTAAATAATTCATTGTTTTTCTTTTTAATTCTTTTTCCGGAACCAAATAAAATGAGTGCAACTATTAATAGGGAAATGGCGACTACTGAGAAAATTATAAAATCTCTTTCTAGTTCTTCTTCTACCTGTTTTTTTTCAGTGGCTATTACTTCAATTTGTTCTTCTACAGCATGATTAACCGAATCTTTTTCAATAATTACAAATTTCATTTTGTCAATTATTTCTTTGGTTTTCACCTGAGCATCCTCATAAGCAAGATCGTTTTCAATTAATTGAGTTTCAAGAGAGGTCATAGTTTCTGTAAGATGTTTTTTTTCTTCATCCGTCAATTCCGATTCTTCTCCCATCTTTTCAGCAACTAATTCCATCTGAGTTCGAATTTCAGTGCTTTTCTGCAACAACCTCTGTTTTTCCAATTCCAGGTCGTTAATGATAATGTTGATGTCTTTATCATACTCAGTTATCTTTTCCAGGTCAATTTTATCATCTTCAACCTCTACTTCTTCCACAATTTCATCAGACCCTTCGGGATATTCTACATTGGAAAGCTCTTCTTTCTCCTCTTTTATATTAGAAAAGTATAATAAATAATGGTTATCACCCGGAAGGTGCTTTGAGCTTATTACCTCATGTCCATTAATGGCATATTGTTGTTTTTCTACCTCTCTTATTCTTAATTTATATTCCCCCTGGTCGTTTGTTTCATATTCTTTACCATTGATGGTGAAACTTGTATGGGTGAGTTTATTGTTGTCTTTATCGTAAATTACAATGGTCTGGTAGGGTACCGGAAGTGTCAAATGAAGTAGCCCTCCTTTTTTCTGAAATTCCACCCCTTCAGGCTCTAATAATTTCCCATTTACGGAAAACTTACTGGTTTCATCTACTCTGATAAATGCCGGAACTTTAAAAGAAAATACACCTTTACTATTTGATTTGGCCTTTAATTGTGGATCATCAGGATTTAAAACAATATCCGCATTTGCCAGTAATTCTTCATTTTCATCAAAAACTTTCCCAATAAGATTAAAATCTACTGGTTTCAATTTAATTTCAATCTTAAAATTATCCCCCTTCAATTTGCCCCAGCTGAACATTTCGAACCCCCGTTTAAAAGCTTCAATTTCATCTATTTTACTGGAGGATATTTCAGTGGAGAAAACTCCGGCAGCATCGGAAGTTACATAGCTGTTTTCGTTAATTGAAATTTTTACATCCGGAACAGTTTTGCCATTTTCGTCAATTACTATCCCGGTAATTTCAACTTTATCCTGGGAGAAAGTTTGAGAAATCGGAAAAAAATGAGAAATAGTAATTGCAAGTAAGAATAAAAATGAATTACGCATAAATAAAAGTCCTAAAAATTTTAGTTAGGTTTTGACAAAAAAGGGCTTTCCGGCACCTTTTAACTAGTATTTTAAACCTGGTCTGTATTTAACCAATTCTTCAACGCCATTACCTTTGAATTATTAACTTTTATTTGATTTTTTAATCGTGCATGGAAAAGGAGGGTAAATGATCCGATTATCGAATAATTTTTCAATAATTTGATTTTTTGTCAAATATCATTAAAATTAAATCAAGGTCAGCTTAAGATTCTCTATAATTAATCCATTACAACCTTTTGAAAAAAAACACTATGCTATTTTATTCAAAATTTTTATCAATAATAGTTTTATTTTTTGCCATAAGTTTAACTACAAATGGTCAGTCAGATAAAGATATTGATCAGGTATTAAATATACTTAAAAGACAAACCCAGGACTGGAATAATGGTGATATTGATAAATTTATGGTGGGTTATTGGCCTTCGGATAAGTTAAAATTCATTGGAAGTAAAGGAGTGATTTATGGTTACCAGGCCACTTTGGAAAGGTATAAAAAGAATTATCCTGATACCGAAACCATGGGAAAGCTAAAGTTTGAAATAATTTCTTCAGAAAAGCTCGATAAAAAAGTGATATTTATTGTAGGAAAATTCCATCTCACCCGTGAAATTGGAGATGCAGAAGGGCATTTTTCCCTAACCTGGAAGAAAATAAAAGGAGAATGGGTAATTATTGCCGATCACTCCAGCTAGTCCTACAGGAGCTAAAATTAAATAATACAGGGCTTGGTGATCAATTGATAGATTCCATTAAAACATATCCGTATTTCAAGCTAGTCGCATTTATAAGAACAGCGGGCTACTCAGCTTTTCTTTAAAAATATCCCTTCTAAACCACAGATAATAAATCTGCTTTTTTACAGACGCTTCTTTTCTAATCCTCGTTACATGTGCAGTGATTATTGGAAGGTATTGAATTATTATGCTTCAAAATTTCAAGATAATACACTTTTTCCTAATTAATTCTAACCTCGGTTAAATGATTTTTTGGTTAAGAATTAATTATCGAAATACAATTATTTTTTATAGCTAAAACTTTTAAGTGTTTGACTAACAATTTTTTGTATTTGAGAAATGGAAACCTTGATTAATATTTTTTAGATGGGAATTCCAAATTTGATTCATGAAATTAAAAATATTTTTTATAATCTTTCAATTGGCGGTCATTTCCAGCCTTCATGCTCAAAATGCTCCAAAGTACAGTAATGAGTTTATGGCAATTGGGGTAGGAGCTAGAGGATTGGCCATGTCAAATAGCCAGGCTGCAGTGACAGATGATGTGACTTCCGGGTATTGGAATCCCGCTGGTTTACTTAATGTAAAGGAAAAATATGCTTTTGGGTTAATGCATGCTTCATATTTTGCGGGAATTTCCAATTACGATTATTTTGGATTTGCTACCCCGATCGATAGCAGAAGTCGAATTGGCCTTTCTCTCATCAGGTTTGCCACTGACGATATTCCCGATACCAGGTTTTTGTATGATGCAGATGGCAATCTCAATTATGACAATATTAATTCTTTCTCTGCCGCAGATTATGGTTTTTTGTTTTCCTATGCAAGAAGGTCAAAGCTGATCAAGGGACTAAACCTTGGGGCTAATTTCAAAATAATTTACAGGTCAGTTGGAGTTTTCGCCAATGCCTGGGGCTTTGGCTTGGATATAGGGGCCCAACTTAAAAGAGGAAACTGGCAGTTTGGACTGGTTGGCAGAGATATTACCGGGACCTATAATACCTGGAATTACAATCCTGAAACTTTTTACGATGTGTTCGCTAAAACTGGTAATACCATTCCCGATAATTCTATTGAAATTACCCTGCCCAGGGTAATTGCCGATGTCGCCTATGGCACCAGGGTAAAAGAAAATTTTGGTGCTTTAGTTACAACAGGTGTAGATATTACATTCGATGGCGCCAGAAATACACTCATAAAGACTTCCATGTTTTCTATTGACCCACATTTGGGAATGGAGTTAGATTTTAAAAAAATTGTGTTTTTAAGGGGAGGGGTAGCCGGGTTTCAGGAAATAAAAGATTTCAAGGGAGGAACTTACTGGACTTTCCAACCCAATTTTGGAGTGGGAATAAAGATAAAGCAGTTTAAAATTGATTATGCCTTAACTGATATTGGTGATCAGTCTGAAGGCCTATATTCTAACATTTTTTCACTTATTGTAGGCCTGGGCAAATCTAAGAATACCAAGCCAAGATATATTTATGGGAACCAATAGATTTATCTTACTTTTTTTATACTTAATTCCTTTATTTTTTTCTCCTTTTTCCTTTGCACAGGTGATTGAAAATGAGTGGATTAATTATGATCAGCAATATTATAAAATCGGGGTGAGCAGAGAAGGGATTTTCAGGGTTTCATTTGAGGAACTTCAAAACGGAGGCTTTCCGGTCAATACAGTAAATCCACAACATATTCAGCTTTTTTTCCGGGGAAAAGAACAACCCATTTTCATTGCCGGAGAGGCTGATGGCGTTTTTAATCCTGGTGATTATATTGAGTTTTATGGAACAAAAAACGATGGATGGTTAGATACTGAATTTTATCCTGATCCAATCAGCCAGACTGATCCATTTGCCAGCATGTATAGCAATCAGACTTTTTGTTTTCTAACCTATACCCTTGATGAATCTTTAGGCAAAAGAATTAAAGTTAATAATGAGACCGATCCTGGTTTGGTGGCTAAATCCTATCACCTACAGGAAGAAGTAATCCATTTTACCACTGATTTTGGGTACAACAAAATAGAAAGGTATTTTTCCAGTGGCAGATTATATCCTAAATTTTTTCAATCCATTTCAAATGAAGGAGCATTACTTTCCGGATTTGATGAAGGGAAAGGTTTTACCGATCTGTATGCTGGAGGTACTACCAAAAAAGATTATAAAATTCCAATTAAGAATCTGTATGCTTCAGGCCCAAATCCTACGCTTGAGGTAAAAATGACTGGACGATCCAATACGGTCCATCAGGTGAAAATATATGCGGGAAAAGATTTAGGAAGCCAGCGAGAATTGGGCACATTAAACTTTTCCTATTATGACAATAGTGTGTTGTCGACTACCTTAAATTTTTCTGATTTACCCACAATTGATGATTCATTAGTTGTTTCTTATCAAATTGAACAACTCACCACCAATTACAATGAAATTGTTTCATTATCCTATATTAAATTAATTTACCCACAAGAAATTAATGCAGATGGGGCTGTACAAAAAGTATTCAATGTGCCCAGAGATGATGAGAGTCAGATAAAAGTAGAAATTGAAAATGTTCCAGCCAACCATAGGTTATTTGATATCACTTCTGTTGAAGATAAAAAAGAAATTTTAGGAACACTGGATGGTTCCAATACCTTTACTTCAGTTATTTCTGGAACCGGGAAAAATGCCAGGTTACTACTCACTGATGAAATTTATAGTATTGATACTATTGGACTTACCAATATTTCCAGAATTAATACTGCCGCTAATTATTTTATAATTTCCCATCCTGCATTAATGAAATCGGCAAACGGTTCTGATGACCCTGTTCTTGAATATGCAAATTACAGGGCTTCAACAGAAGGGGGAGGTTATCAGGTGTATATTGCTGATATTCAGAATATTTATAATCAGTTTACTTTCGGAGAAGTTACACCCCTGGCCATAAGAAGGTTTGCGGAATATCTTTTGAATAACGGGAATCCCGAGTTTTTCTTTATTGTAGGAAAAGGGTTGGCCATCAATTATAATTATGAAAAAAACAAACCTGCAAGTAATTCTTGGACCTATAAAAACCTTGTTCCCTGTTTTGGAGAACCATGTTCTGATAACATGCTGACTTCAGGACTGAAAGGAAGCATTTATGAGCCAGCTATTCCTACAGGGAGATTATCCGCCAATACCCCACAACAAGTTTTGGATTACCTGAACAAGGTAAAAGAGCACGAAAGTTTTGAGTTCAATGATTTGTGGAAAAAAAATGCATTGTTTTTAAGTGGAGGTAAAACGGTTCAGGAACATAATCTGCTCAAGTTCCATACCCTGGAATTTAAATCGAAGGTGGAGGGTGATTTTATTGGAGCAAAAGGGGAGATTATCCAAAAAGGAACAACCGGTCACACGGAATTTATCGATATTTCAGATGAAATAAATGCTGGAATTGGAATCGTAACTTCATTTGGACATTCTTCAATTGTTGCGGCTGATTTGGAGTTTGGATATGCCAGTGACCCCATAAGGGGCTTTGAGAACAAAGGAAAGTATCCATTTATGTTCATGATGGGTTGTGATATAGGAAATGTATTTGCCAGAACCAGATCTGTGGGAGAAGATTGGATCCTAACCCCTGAAAAAGGAGCAATTGGTTTTTTAGCACATAGTTATCTTGCATTTGCCGATACACAGGCAGAATATGCTAAAAAGTTTTTTGATAGGGCTTTTACCAATAAGCTCCTTTACAACAAACCTATTGGTGTGGTTTTACAGGAAGCCATTAAGGATTATGTGGAACTCAGAGCACACAGTGAAAGAGACTGGTCAAATGCCCAACAATTTGTTTATTCGGGTGATCCGGCTATCAGGCTTTATCCCATTGAAAAACCTGATTATCACATTGCTGATGATAAATTATTTATCCAAAAATTTGATGAAACTGAAGAACTTACAGTACAGACTGATTCCTTTAAAATCGGAATTGTGATTTCCAATTTTGGAACTGTAGATAAGGATTCATTTAATATTGAAGTGAAACGAAATTTTAATGATGGATCATTTCGGTTTTATGATCCTATTCGTGTTCCCCCAATTTCTTATCAGGATACCATTTATTTTACTATTCCCGTCACAAAGGAAGACAAACTTGTTTCTGGAGGAAACAGTACTTTTGAGGTAGTTATTGATGCCAGTGGAGAAATTGATGAGTTGGATGAAAGCAATAATTTCGGACAACTTAATTTATTCCTGCCTAAAACGAATATGATTATCATTACTCCCAGAGAGTTTAGTATAGTGAAGGAAGAAAAGGTTAGTTTATTTGCCCAAAATAATGATCCTTTAACTCCAGATAGGTTTTATCAATTTCAAATTGATACTGCTGCGCAATTCAATAGTCCTGTATTGAAGGATACGCTTGTTTTTGCTGGTGTTACTTCGGAATGGGAAACCGATTTATTATCGGGACAAACCAATGATTCCACAGTGTATTTCTGGCGGGTAAAATATAGTGATACCAGTGAGGATGAAAGTTGGGCTGAAAGTTCTTTTACCTATATTAAAGATTCTCCTGAAGGCTGGTCTCAAAGCGAATTTCCTCAGTTTGAAAAAAATAAAATTGAAAATCTTGAGCTCAATAATTCCAATAAAAAATGGGAATTTAAAAGAGAAGAAATGGTATTGAAAGTACAGGCAGTAGGCGATGAGAATGCGGATCCAGCTAATTATCACCTATATGTAAATGATTTTCTTTCTGTGGGCCAGGGAATTTGTGCTATTAATAATCTGGTTACTTATGCCATAGATCAGTTTTCTGGAAAACCTTATTCCATTCCGGTTTATCCACACTTGAAATGTGGTTATGGAGACCGGGGAGACGCATATAGACTGTTAGACAATGATTTAAGGAATTATAATTTCATGACCTTTTATATGAGCTTCATAAAGGAGGGAGATTATGTGGTGATTTTTTCAGCGGGAAAATTGAGGTATGAAGATTATTCCGATGAAAATTTTGCAGGGTTTGCGGAAATGGGCATTGATGTGGAAACTATGAAATCCACTTTAAAAAATGGTGATCCTTTTATTGCCTTTGGAAGAAAAGGGGCTGCTCCCGGAACTGCTACAGAAATTTATCCCAGATATACTTCAGCCACTCCTTCTAATGCCCAGTTGATTTCGGGAGAATTCACTATTGATTTTGATGCCATTGAAGGAAATGTACTTACCCCCAGAATCGGGCCTGCGGAAAATTGGGGATCTATTTATTTGAATATTAAGGAAGAGAATGCGACTGAGGATGACTGGTTTGTAGATGTAATAGGCATAAGTTTACAAGGGGAAGAATCCACTGTATTATCAAATATTAAAGCGGAAAATACGGATATTTCCATGATTGATGCCAATACTTACCCTTATCTAAAACTTCAGGCATTTACTTCAGATACAACAAGCAAAACACCTGCTCAATTGCACGATTGGAAAGTACTCTATGAGGAAGTTCCGGAAGGTATATTATTTTATGATACGGTTTTAGCACAAACTACCATTCCCGAAATTGAGGAAGGTGATTCCATTAATTTTAAATACAAATTTGAAAATGTGACTCAAACTGACTTTAAGGAAAATCTTGTGGTGAGATATGCTTTGCAAAATGAATCAACCAACAAACAGCTTGAATTTTACGATACACTTTCTAATCTGCCGGCAAAAGGCTCTATACCTATATCTGTAGATCTTGGAAGTATTGAATGGGTAGGTTTAAACAAACTAAATGTTTATGTTAATCCCAGGGTTTTGAAAGAGCAGATTTATGAAAACAATATTCTTGAAACCAAATTTAAAGTCAATAAGGATAGTACTAATCCAATTCTTGATGTTGTTTTCGATGGGGTACATATTATGAATGGTGAGCTGGTTTCTCCAACTCCACTAATTACCATAAGCCTGAAAGATGAAAATAAATTTCTGGTAAGAGAAGATACTGTTGGTTTGGAAATTTTCATGAGTAATTGTGACAGTTGTGATTTTAGAAAAATTGAATTTAATAGTCCAAATGTCAATTGGACGAGGGTGAATAACAATGATTTTCAGGTGTATTATCAGCCTGATAAATTACCTGATGGAAAATATACCCTGATGGTAAAAGGATCAGATAAAAGTGGAAATGCTTCAGGACTGGCTCCTTACAGAATAAGCTTTGAGGTAGAAAATGAATCAAAGGTGACGCATTTTTATCCATATCCTAATCCATTTTCCGACCATGTGCAATTTGTCTTTACACTCACCGGAGCGGAAATTCCCGATGAATTGAAAATCCAGATTATGACCGTAACGGGAAGAGTTGTGCGTGAAATTACACAGGATGAGATTGGTACCATTCGTATTGGAAATAATCGCACCGAATATGCATGGGATGGAAGGGATGAGTTTGGTGATCAATTGGCCAATGGTGTTTATTTATATCGGGTTTTTGTGAGGTCAAACGGACAGGAAATTGAGCATCGGGAAACTTCCAAAGATGATATGTTTAAAAATGGGTTTGGAAAAATGTATTTGATGCGATAAAAAGATGGTTTTTGAAAGATAATTA
Source organism: Flexithrix dorotheae DSM 6795 (assembly GCF_000379765.1). Lineage (GTDB taxonomy): Bacteria > Bacteroidota > Bacteroidia > Cytophagales > Flammeovirgaceae > Flexithrix > Flexithrix dorotheae. The sequence goes on along the minus strand of NZ_KB903454.1, from coordinate 101,122 downwards.
TATTTCAAAATTGATGATAAAAAAAGGCATCTATTCTGATTGAACGGATGCCTTTTCTTATGAATAATGCTATTAGAATTCTTTCTCTCCAAATTCACTCTTGATAAACTTGGCTTTGTTTTTCACTTTATTAAGTGTATAACTCAGGTTTAACATCAGGACATCCACCTCATAGACATAATTGGTAGTGGTATAAAATTCATTGGGGACAAATGTGGTAATTCTTTGCTCATTTGATCTCATCATCCCCATATCTATATTTAACCATTGAAAAGTTCCGGTCAGGCGGCCATCCATAAATGTTTTCTTCACAGTAAGATTAGGAGATAAAAATCTGGAATCTTCACCCTGTGCGGTAATTCTGTCAGAAAGGTAATTTACAGATAACTGGATAGTCCAGTCCTTTTCCAAGGCAAAGGTAGTATTGGCATTAATGCTGTACATCCAACTTGAATTATCAATAGGTTTGTTGTCGAACTCGCCCTTGATATTAGTATTATAAAGGTTGGCTCCTGCGTAAATTCCCCACCAGTCTTTAGGATTTAGTTCTGAACCAAATTCCACCCCAAAAGTCCGGCCTCTTCCTACATTAGAATAAATTCTATTTAAAATGGTATCATTGAAAACCGTATTTACCCTGTTAATTAAATTTTGAACATTTCTAAAATACCCTGTTACAAATACCGAATTATCCCCGAAATCCTTTACAACTCCCAATTCAACCAGGTCGATAAATTCAGGTAATAGTTCTGGGTCACCTTGTTCAAGTGTTTCAGAATGCTCTCTTTCAGGAAATGGATTCATTTTAAATGTGGTTGTTCTTTCTACTCTTTTGCTATAAGCTGCCTTCAATTTTAATTCATCATTCGCCTGATAAACTAAATTAGCTGAAGGATAAAGTTTAACAAAATCATAAAGGTAAGTGGTATCAATGGTAAGAGCCTTATCCCTTAGATCCAGTTCTCTGTCCATCATTTCCAGCCTCATGCCCAATTCATAGCTCCATTTATCCTTTTCCCCCGAAAGCTGTCCATAACCAGAATGAATAACTCTTCGCAAATTAACTGAGCTCGAAAATTCAGGAACCAATTCAAAATCTCCGGTTTCCAGGTTTTTTCTTTGATAAACAAAATCTCCTTTATGATCCAGGTTTCGGTATTGATACCCAAATTCCAAATCCCCAAAAGGTAATGGGGCAACTTGATAATCCAACTGAAACCGAATTCCGTTTAGCGGATTATCATTAGTATTGTATTCATCCTGCAACACTTCTTCAGTATTTGGCCATCCTAGGTTTTTATTGGTAGTAGGCCCTCCTAGCATGGTGTATTCATATAAAAAGGAAGTAGAAATAGATGATTTATTATCGAATTTGTGGCTGTAATCAAAACTACCAAGGGCAAAATCTCCTCTTCGAATTCTTAAGTTTTCATTGTAATACTGATAGGTATAAAGTCTTTCTCCTGATGGAATGTAAACCGCATGATTATCGTAATAGAGAATATCAGCCGTTCGGTCTTTTGACCTTTTTCCCCCATAAAAACCTATATTATAAGAATCCTTTTCATTTGGTGTATAAGCTACAGAAAATCTTCCTGAGTAGCTGTATTCATCAAAACTTCTTTCTCCATCGGAAGGAAATCTGGTCATGGTGTCTCCACTTATGGTATAAACATCGCCTTCTCTTCTTCCTGCAATATCATTTCTTAGATAACTTGCGCCCAGGGAAATATCCCATTTGTCTTTTCTGTAATTTAAGGTAAAGTCTCCGCCATACCGATGCGCTTTTTCTGCATTGTCATAATCCTCCACACTGGGTAATCCATATTTCCCATTTACCATTAAAAAAAGGCCATCAGCAGCTCCTTTTTTGGTAATAATATTGATCATTCCGGCCTTACCTTCAGGATCATATTTGGCAGAAGGAGCGGTGATTATTTCCACATTTTCAACTGCGTTGGCTGGAAGTTGATTTAAAATAACGGAAGGATCTGTTTGAACGGGCTTGCCATTAATCATTACCACAAAACCGGAAGAGCCCCTTACTGAGATGTCTCCTTGGCCATTTACATTTACAGAAGGCATATTCCTGATAATGTCAGTGGCCGTTCCCCCCTGGCTGGACTGAAATTTATCGGCTTCATACACCTGACGGTCAATTTTGTGAATGGTGGTGGCTTTCTTACCTGAAATTTCCAATTCCTCCAAAAACTTTTGGTTTGGAGTCAACACAATAGGTTTTAATTCTAAATTCTTGTTTTTTTCTACTGTGAAATTTCCAATATTTTTACTTTCATACCCAAGAAATGAAGCAATTAAATAATATTCTCCGGCCTTTATTTTTTCGATTCTGAAATTCCCATTTTCGTTGGTAACCCCTCCTCCAATTAAGGTACTATCTTTTAATTGATAAACTGCCACACTCCCATACTCAATTGGCTGATTCTCGGAGGCGTCCAAAAGACTTCCATTTATGCTGGACTGGCTAAAAGAGCTCAACGCAATTAGGTTTAGGAAAATTATTGTCAATATTCTTTGCATAAATTTTATAATTATTAAGTAATTCTATTGCACAAAACTCTGCTTTTTTCGGGCAATGACTATGGTGTTTTTTTTGAAATAATGGTAATAAAATAAATCAACTAAATTGCGGGGAAAATGGACCTGATTAATTTGTGTCTTATTCCTTTTCCATATTTTTTAATTGGCTACTTCCCAAAAAGTATTGGAAATAATCCAATGAATGATTTTAATTAAATGAAAGGTTCAATTTTTTTGAAAATTGAAAATCTAAGATATAATAGAGGATTTACTGCGATATTCTAATGGCGTCAGGTTAGTTTGCGTTTTGAAAAACTTGACAAAATTGGATGGATCACTAAAATTCAATTTATAAGCAATTTCTGCAATATTTAAACTGGTAAAGGAAATGAGGTTTTTGGCTTCTACCACAATTCTTTCCTTGATTATTGAGATGGCCGGTTTTCGGGCAATCTTTAAACAAATCTCGTTCAGTTTGTATGTGCTGGTATTCATAAGATTTGAATAGTCTTTAACCTGTTTAAGTTTTAAAAAATTTTCGTCCAATAGGCTTTTAAAATGATAATAATCAGTAATTAAAGAAGAACTGTATTCGGTAGTTGTTGTTTTGGAGGCAAGTGTTTTAAGGAGAATTAAGTTAAGGTAAGCACTTAAAATGTGGGTGGAAGCTGTTCCTGATTTAAATTCTTTGTAAAATTGGTTTAACAATAAAAATAAATCAGGGTGTTCTGAAATATTAAAATTAATAGGCAGGTTAAACATCATACTTAAAGTAGTGGGATATGAGGCTAAAACCTGTTCTTTAAATAAAATGACATAACCTTCTGGGATGAAAGAAAAGTCCCAACAATGGACCTGTCCATTCTTTAAAAAAAAGCCTGTAGGGGATAAAACTTCATAATCAGTGTCATCAATATTATGGATTCCCGAACCTTTTGAAAGATAGATTAATTCGTGATATCCATCATGCTTATGAGGTACAGAAGGTTTAATCACGGGTTTCATTTTTGAAACCTTAAGATTCATGTCGTCCTCAATTTTTTTATTTAATTTAATATCCATGATCTGAATTGTAAAGAATAAAAATTCTCATCCACCAGTAATTAAATGAAAGGTCAACGTTTCTGGTTCAATGAATTAGTTTTTTGAAACAGCGTTCTTATCTGTAATTTCTAAATCTCCTTCCAGAATCTTCAGCGAGAATAATTTGTAGGTAATTTTTGAATACCCAAATAGTCCTTTTCTAAAATAGGCTTAACTATTCCCTAAATGATCAAAATAGTCGATGGATTGTTTAAATTGGTAAGGTTGAAGAAACTTGTTTTTTAAGGGTATTAGGTTGCTAAATAAATGAGGCAAAACCTCCCTCTATTAACACCCGGTTTTAGCAAAATTGAATATCTTTAATTTTGGTTATACTTATAGATAGTTGAATCTTAGGCCGAATTTTCCATAGATTTAATTTCCAAATATCATGGATTTCTCATAGTTTTTCTCTTTAAGAAAATTTGAATCTGGATTTTTTTCTTTTGAAAAGTAAAAAACAATCCCTGAAAGTCAGGGCATATTGGGTTTAAGTCCTGCTGTATTTAAAGTTTATGGAAAAGTGGTTTTGACCATAACCCCATATCTTTATCCATTGGGATTTGTAATCTAACTAATTGCATTACTCAGTAAGTAAATTTTGATAAACCATTTAAATGATAGAAACCAGGAGGGTATTTCAAAATAAGCATATATTAAACCTAAACTTTGGGTTTTGGTTGTTGCTTTGTTTTTGGGATTTTTTGAATGAATATCTTAAAACTTCCTACGCTGAAGATTCTTTTTATTGGGAAGGATTAATATATCATCCAGTATCTTTTTATTTAAGTCTCTGGGTATTGAGTCACCTTATTTTAAGCCTGTATCTGGTAACCAGAGAACTTCACCGAAACTTATTTATCTTAATTCACTTTGGAGCGGGATTGCTTTTTGGGGTAATAAATAAAATCCAGGCTGGAGTATTTGGGATTTTATTAGAGAGATTGTTTCTGTCTCATGAAACTTTCTCTTTTAACGAATTGCTTATTCATTGGAAAAATACGTATTTCAATTTTCTTTCAGGAACAGGATTCTATTGGGTGTTTTTACTAATTCTAATTGCATTGGATTATTTTGCTCGGTATCATAATCAACAGAATTGGTCATTCGAATTGGAATCAAAACTCATCAATTCCCAGTTGAATACCTTGAGAATGCAAATGAAACCCCATTTTCTCTTCAATGCACTTAATACCATTTCCATGATGATCCGCAGAAACGAAAACAAACAGGCTGTTACCATGGTATCTGCTTTAAGTGACTTGTTAAGGAACAGCCTGGCTAAAGATACCAAACAATATGTATCATTAGCTGAAGAATTAGATTTAGTGAAGAAGTATCTTGAAATTGAATCCATCAGGTTTCAGGATCGGCTAAAATTGGATTTTAATATTGAGGAAGATACCCTGGATTGTAAAGTCCCCAATTTACTTTTACAACCCATTGTGGAAAATGCTTTTAAACATGGAGTAGCCAAAAGCCTGGATAGTGCAGTGCTTAAAATTTCCGCCACCAGGCAAAATGGAAATGTATCCCTAAAAGTGTTTAATTCAGGCCCTTCCTTACCTCCAGATTGGAATATTTCTGCCAGTAAAGGTATCGGAATAACCAATACTACCAACCGGCTAAGGCAATTATATGCTGGAAAATTTAAATTTATGGTTTCGGAAAATGGTGGTGGTTTTTTAGTCAATATTATTTTGCCCTACAAAAAAATTTAAGAATGCAAAAAATAACAGTCGTAATTGCTGATGATGAAAAGGAAGCCCGGGATGGCATTAAGCTTTTATTGGAAGGAGATGCTGAAATTGACATTGTAGGCATGTGTAAAAATGGGATTGAGGCCATAAAAACCATAAATGAAATTCAACCAAATTTGGTTTTTATGGATATCCAAATGCCGGGAGTGAATGGCCTGGAAGTAATTAATAGCCTCAATAAATCAACTTTGCCAGCAGTGATTTTTGTTACAGCCTATGATCAATATTCACTGAAGGCCTTTGAATTACATGCCATGGATTATCTTTTAAAACCATTTACGGATGACCGGTTTTTTAAAGCCTTGAATCATGCCAAAAGTATAATTAAACAAAACCAGTTAGAAAAAGTGAATGCCAATTTGCTGAACCTTTTGGATTATTACCAAAAAGAACAAAATGAGGAGAATTCCGGGAGAATAATTAAAGAAACAACTCAGGGAAATAAACTGATTAATAACCGCCTTATCATCAAATCAGATGGCAAAATTTACTTTTTAGATTTGGAGAAAATTATATGGGTACAAGCTTATGACTATTATGTGAAAATTCATATAGCTAATAAATTTTATCTGGTTAGGGAAAGTCTCAAGCAAATGGAAGAGCTACTACCTGGAGAAAAGTTTGTAAGAATTCACAAATCCAGTATTGTAAATATTGACCATATTATTGAGTTGGAACCTCACTTCAATAATGAGTTCATCATAAAATTGAACAATGGAGAAGAATTGAAATCCAGCCGAAATTTTCGTGATAAGCTTAAAGGTGTTTTTAATATTTAGATTAGCTGTTTTGTAAAACTTTTTCGGGTTCCACTTTAAGGTGATAATACGAGAAAATGGAGAAGGTAAGCAATACAATTGCCCCAAACTGGTGGAAAACCCCTAGGGAAACAGGTATTTTAAGCAGTAAAGTGAAAACTCCTGATAAAAACTGAATCATCACCGTGATGGCCAATCCATTGATGCCAAATCTCAGCCTGTTAGGTAATTCCAGTTTTCTTGATTTTATCCAAAGCACAATTACCAGCACAAAAAGTATTTTGGCAACATACCTATGGATGAGTTGCACTGTAGCGATATTTTCAAAAATACTCATAAAACCGCTATCCTGAAATCCGAAGGAAACCGCCATGGGAATCCATGAGCTCCCCATTTTTGGAAAAGTTGGATAAAATAATCCTGCTTTTAAGCCGGCCACAAAAGCTCCATAGGTAATCTGAACAAACAAAATTATTCCAAAAGCCACCAATAGTTTTTGGATTCCGGCATAAGAAACCGATAATTTCATTGACCTTTTAAAAACAACCTCCAGTGCGAGCCAGAAGGTATAACAATATAAAATTAGGGCAGTAACCAAATGAGCTGCCAAACGATAATGACTGACATCAGGCCGGTTCACCAAACCGCTTTTTACCATAAACCAGCCTAGAAAACCCTGAAATGCTCCCATTGCTAAAACAATAAGCAACTTTTGAAACATGGGTTTGGAAAGTCTTTTATTGAAAAGAAAATAAAGGAAGGGCACTATAAATACAATTCCTATAAACCGGCCAATCATTCTGTGAAAGTATTCCCAGAAAAAAATAGATTTGAACTCAGAAAGAGTAAAATGGCTGTGTTTTATTTTAAACTCGGGAGTTTGTTTATACTTTTCAAAAGTTTCCATCCATTCAGCCTCGTTGAGTGGTGGAATACTGCCCATAATAAGCTTCCATTCAACCATTGATAACCCGGAATGTGTAAGTCGGGTTATTCCTCCAATAATTACCATTGTAGCAATCAGGAAACAACCGGAAAGTAACCAAATTAAAATTGCCTTATCAATTTTCTCCTTCATTTAATTATCTTTTTTGCGAAAGTAATATGCAACATCCAGAAATTAAACAATAAAATTAAGAAAGGGTTTAAACCAAAAAAAGAGATAAGTAAAAACTTATCCCTTCTAATATTTTATTTAATAATTCTAGGATTAACATCCTCTGGTTTTTAGATGCTTTTCAAGCATTTCTACAGTACTAATTTCCATAAATGATGCACCATGAAAATCACCATGGTTTCCGGCAACCACTACAATTCTGTCTTCTTTTTTTAGTCTGTCTTTTTTGATTAACGCATCCAGGGAACGTTTTAAAAACATTAAATCATGACTTTCCTTTTCCATGTAAGTAGCAAACACGGCATATGTAAGAGCCAATTCTCTCACCACATGATCCTGATAGCATTGGGCATAAATAAAGTTTTTTCCCCTATATGCAGCCAGTGCCCTTGCTGTTCTGCCATTTTGAGTATCAATAATGATGGCCTTGGCCCCCAATTCATAAGCAGCCTGTACTGCAGAACGGGCCACGAATGCTGAGATGACGTTATTTACTACCAAATACTCAGTTTCTTTTACATTTGGCTTAGCTGCTTCAATTTCCATGGCAATTTTTGACATGGTTTCTACAGACTCTACCGGATAATCTCCATAGGCAGTTTCGCCACTGAGCATAATAGCATCAGTTCCGTCATAAATAGCATTGGCTACATCACTAATTTCCGCCCTTGTTGGTCGGGGATTTTCTATCATTGAGTGTAACATTTGAGTTGCTGTAATAACAGGCTTCCTCCTTGCAATACACTTATTAATGATCATTTTTTGGGTAATTGGAATTCTTTCCTGGGGAATTTCAACCGCTAAGTCACCTCTTGCCACCATAACCCCATAGGCATAATCCAAAATCTCATCTATATTTTCAACACCGTCATGGTTTTCGATTTTGGCAATAATTTTTATGTTGCTGTTTTTTTCGTCCAAAATCTTTTGAACTGCAATTACATCTTCTTTATTTCTTACAAAGGAATGGGCAATAAAATCCAGTTTCTGCTCAATGGCAAAATGGATAAATTCTATATCTTTTTGGCTTAACGCAGGTAGTTTTACGTGAACTGAAGGAATGTTTACACTTTTTTTACCTTTAATAATTCCATTGTTTTTGACTTCACAAACCAACTTTTCATTATCCTTTTCCACCACCCTCAATTCCAAAGATCCATCATCAATAAGAATTCTGCTGTTTACCGGAACATCTTTCACGAAGTCAGCATAATTTACATAAACACATTCTTTTGAAGTAATACCGCTGGGATCTCCTTTTACAATTACTTTGTCCCCAAATTTAACCTCTATTGTTTCATTTGAAGCAGTTGTCCTAATTTCAGGACCCTTTGTATCTAATAATAGCGCAATCCGCTTTGATACAGCTCTTACATTATTGATTACTTTTAAGGTATCATCATGGTTTTGGTGAGCAGTATTTAACCTCACCACATTCATCCCTGCATTCCTTAATTTTCTAATCAAATCAACATCACAATTCTTGTCTGAAATTGTAGCAACAATTTTTGTTTTTTTTCGCATTGAAAAAGTAATTTAAGTACCTGAACCATTATGATTACGTAACTTTTAGAGGTAAATCTCAATGAAATTACGTAATTGCTGTTTAACCGAATAAATTTTTGCCCGAAGGTAGCGATTATTTGCTTATCTAGAAAAATCTTGACTTAATTTACACAAAAAACCAGGAGTGAGATTGGAATGAAAAGAAGGGGTGCAAGCTGAATCTTGGACGAAAATTTAATGAGTTTAAATTATCAGTAACCTTAAATTATTGATAGGCAGTATAATACAGTAAGGTGAATTAGCCTCTAAAGGTTGAAGTTATTTTTTTTGTGAAAAAGATATTTTCCGGATAAATTTTATAAAAAACTATAATTTTAAATTCCAATTTTCAATAAATTGAAGGCAATTTTTGAGATGATTTTTATTTCCCCAAAGCCTTATTTATAATTGCTTTTTTTCAGTAATGGATTGGGCTTTTTCTGTTTATTTCATTTTATAAGAGCCTTTGGATTAAATTTACTTAGGTAAATATACTTAAAAAATTATGCCTTAATTTATGGATTATCAGAATATTCTCAATGAAATTCATGCCGAAGTTCAACCTATTATAGGCTCTGCACCACCGGCAGATTATATTCCTGAATTGGCCAATGTGGATAATAAAAAATTTGGGATTAGTCTGACTACAATTTCGGGAGAAGAATATGGCGTAGGAGATACTGAAGTGAAGTTTTCGATTCAAAGTATTTCAAAGGTGATTACCCTAGCTAAAGTTTTTTATTCATTAGGTGACCAAATTTGGGAAAGAGTAGGAGTGGAGCCTTCAGGTACAACTTTCAATTCCCTCACTCAGCTCGAATTTGAAAAAGGAATTCCCCGAAACCCATTCCTTAATTCAGGGGCATTGGTAATTACCGATATGCTCATCTCTATTTTTGATAAACCGAAAGAAGAAATTCTAAGGATTATGCGGAGTATTTCTGGCAACAATGAAATTATTCCAAACCTCAAGGTAGCGGAATCGGAAATTGGGCATAGTGAGCGAAATAAAGCCCTGGCTTATATGATGAAGTCATTTGGGAATATTCATAATGATATTGACCATTTACTAGAGGTTTATGCTTATCAATGTGCCATTGAAATGACCTGTAAGGAACTTTCAAAGGCATTTTTATTATTTGCCAATAATGGATTTTGCAGGTTTTCAAATAAAAGGGAGCTGACAGTTAGTCAAACAAAAAGGCTGAATGCCATAATGCAGTCCTGTGGATTTTATGATGAAGCTGGTGAATTTGCATTTAAAGTTGGACTCCCTGGAAAAAGTGGTGTTGGAGGAGGTATTGTAGCTGTTTTACCAGGTCAGTTTAGTATTTCTGTGTGGAACCCGGGTTTAAATAAAAAAGGCAATTCCCTTGTAGGAATGAAGGCTCTGGAGTTGTTTACAACTAAGTCGGGGATATCAATTTTTTAGTATCTGAGGGTAAAATTTTACTATTGAATTAATTCAATGGATAAGGTGGCTGTTGCAGACTGTTTAGTTGAAACGGTAGTTTTGGTTTCTTTATAAATCGATAAAATCAGCCCTTTATCGTAGTTAATTAACCTTTCTTCTTTTTCCTGAAAATTCAATTCGGAAAGGTTTATATTATCGTTTTTGTAGTTTTCAATTGCCCCGTAATTGGTGATTAACTTTGTTTTATTTAAAGTAAGCACGTTTGTAAAAAGCCCTAAAGATTCTCCGTTATTAATGTTTTTAGGTAGGAAAATTCCATCCAGTTCGAATTTCATTCTATTTTTATTCCTTCTGATTTCTTTAAATTCAATAACCTTGTTTGCCTGATATTGCCTTCCAAATAAGGAATGTAAAAGTTTGATTTCATCAAAAACAGGTAGAGGCTTTTGGGTATTGAAAAATTCTGATGCTGTTTGTTTATGAAAATCTGAAAATGAATCCTCCAATTTTTCCTCCACTTCCTTTCTATTTAGAAATTCAATAATTTCTCCGGTTGGGGAGGTTCTGTAAATTATGTTGATGCCAATAAAACGAGTAAGGATATTTTCTCCTTCTTTACTACTAGTAAAGGTTTGACCCTCATTTTTCAACCCTTCAATTTGCCATTGGATGGTATAACCGAAATCATCCGATTCCACCACCATAAAACTTGCTAAATAACTTATCTCTCCATTCAGATTTGCAATACCATTATTTATTGAAGTGTTGGTTTTGGTAATTTCATAATAATGATAATCTCCTTTTTCCCAAAAGGCCACTATAGGTATGACCTGATCCACCGGGTTAGCGGCTAGTGGTTTTGTGAAATTGAAAAGAATCAAAATTAGAATCGCAGAAAATTGAAATGGTTTCATCCTGGTTGTTGGGTTTAATGTTTAAATTTCAAACTACTCCCCTTTAAAACCATCTGGAAAAAAATAAATTTTCTTTAATAATATCACTTATGCCTTGTTAACTGAAGTAATGTTAATAAGAGGCTTGTATTCTTGGAATAGTACAATTAAATAGTGAAATATTATATTAAAATTAACTGTCGATATTTTCAATATTTAATTTTTTGGATGCTTACAGAGAGGAAATCTTCATTATTCGTAAAAAACCTACTTCAAATTGCGTTTATTCGTTAAGGTATTTCCACATAAGTGTAGCGGTGGTTTTAGATGCCCCTTCTGTCCCAACCATTTCCTTAAGGTTTTGGTAATCTTCAATTATCATCTTCCTGTTCTTATCCAGATTTTGGATTTCAGTTTTTAACTTTTCATAAGTGAAATCATGTTGGATCAATTCAGTTACTACTTTTTTATTCGCTATTAAATTAACCAGAGAAATGTAAGGCACTTTAATCAGTCTTTTCACTACCTGATAGGTGATATTACTTGTTTTATAACAGACTACCTGGGGCACATTGAAAAGAGCTGTTTCAAGGGTTGCCGTCCCAGAAGTAACTACGGCCGATTTTGCTACTGAAAGCAGGTTGTAAGTTTCCTCAAATAGAATTTTAATGTTTTTTTCTTTTGCCGAAGCATAAAGTTCCTCCGGAAGGCTGGACACACCAGCAATTACAAATTGATAATTCGGAAAATCATCAATAACCCGAAGCATATTTTCAAGTATTAGTTTAACCTCCTGAAAGCGACTTCCGGGAAGAATAGCCAGAATAGGCTTTTCTGAGAAATTATATTTTTCTAAAAATTGGGCATCAGGTTTAAACTTGGAAATTTCATCGAATAGAGGGTTGCCCACATAGTCTACTTCAAGACCATATTTTTTATAAAAAGCTTTTTCAAAATGTAAAATCACAAACATTTTGTCTACCAGCCTTTTTACTTTGTAGGCCCTTTTCTGATTCCAGGCCCAAACTTTTGGTGAAATGTAGTAATAGGTTTTAATGTTATTTTTTTTGGTAAAGGAAGCTATGCGCAGATTGAAACCAGCATAATCTACTAAGATTACCACATCTGGCTGATAGGAAGCAATATCCCGCTTGCACTGTTTTATAAAACCTAGTAATTTTCTAAAGTTGAATAAAACTTCAAGAAAACCCATGATAGCGGTGTCTTTGTAATGCCTGACCAATTCCAAACCACTTTTTTGCATATTATCACCACCCCAGCCTCTGAACTTAGCTTCAGCATCACATTTTTTGATTTCATTTATCAGGTTAGAAGCATGTAAATCTCCTGATTTCTCCCCGGCAATAATATAATACTTCAAATTAGGCTAGTTTAAGGTTAAAAAGTGCTTAAAAAATAAAACAAGGCCTCCCTTTTTCATGATTTGTGGCCTTGTTTTAAGGTAAATTTCAATTGAGATTTTTCAATTATTCCCCATAATACCTCACAAAGTTTTTGGGGGTTTCATACAATTCAATACAGTGTAATTTGGCCAAAGCGTCTACCTGCTTTAATTCTCTATCCAAAATTTTCCAGAATTCAACCGCTAAATTTTCACAACTTGCCATTTTCCCTTCCAGAAAATCAACATCCAGGTTAAGATTTTTATGATCAACTTTTTTAATGATATGTTGTTTAATAATCTTTCCTAAAAGCTTCATATCAATCACGAATCCTGTTTCCGGATTTACTTTTCCCTTCACGGTTACAATTAATTCAAAATTATGACCATGCCAGTTATCATTGGCACAAGGGCCAAATACTTCCACATTTTTTTCCTTACTCCAATTAGGATTATACAACTTATGAGCTGCATTAAAGTGCTCAATTCTACAAACATGTACCATTATTACCTCCTTATTTTAGATGCGCAAAAATAGTAATAATTCTTTTTGAATTAAGCATAATCTCCCCATTCTTAAGCACTGAGGATTTATTTATAAGGCCTGAAGCATTTTATCGCAAAAAAAAAGACCAATACTCTTTTGGGCATTGGTCTTAAATATTTAAGATGTTCAAATGTTTTTTTAGGTGATTTAGATTTACTGGTTAAATAATGGAATAAACACTTTTATTTCCAATCGAGGATTTTAATGTTTTTAAGTAATTTTCATCTCTCATAATATAATTCATGATGCCTGCTTTAATCACATCTAAAAGTGCATTTTCCTCTTCCCGGGGAATCATTAAAATAAACTTGGTATCTTCCAGCCGGGCATTTAGAGTGTGAAATAATTCCAGGCTATTTCCTCCACGAAGTTTATAATCAATAATGATTACTTCTGGCATTTCTTCATTAAGTTTTTTGAGTCTTTTTAAACTTTCAATCACAGATTTGGCAGAATTGAAACTTTTTACTTCATAATCTTCAATGAAGAGTTGTTTGATGTTTGAATGATGGGACCTGTTGTTGTCCACTAGATAAATTGTTTTCATTTGTGTGTTGTTTTGGTAAGGTATCGGTTGAAATAATCTAAGAAAAAATTTAAAAATGTTTTTTAATCTTAATCTTCTTTGTTTTAATAAACTTGGTTAAGGTATTTGTGTTTAGTTAATTTAAATAAACGGAAAATCCACTAAAATGTAGCGGCTAAACTAAATATTTATGATTCATTAACAATAGGTTTTTGATTTTTAATTACTTGATTCTTAAGGTATTCAGTTTAGGATTATTTAATTGAAATGGTACTTTATTGATAAATTGATAATAAATATATGAGAAGGATAAATTACCAGTATGTTTAATTAAATTGGATTAAAAAAACTGAAATTTTATACTTTTAGGATTTTTATTATTCACCACCTTTTTAAATCTTTTTTGTAAAGTTTTTCTTATGGCCGACATCCATAAAATACTATATAAATACTGGGGGTTTTCTACCTTTCGTCCATTACAAGAGGATATTATTAAGGCTGTGGTTCAACAACAGGACTGTTTAGCATTATTACCCACAGGAGGAGGAAAATCAGTTTGTTTCCAGGTGCCAGGACTTGCGCTTGAAGGTTTAACTATTGTCATTTCCCCACTTATCGCCTTAATGAAAGACCAGGTGGAGCAATTGAGAAAGCGGGATGTTCCGGCAAAAGCCATCTTCTCTGGGATGAGCCGTAGAGAAATTGACTTTACTCTCGATAATTGTGTATATGGCGATATAAAGTTTTTGTATGTTTCCCCTGAACGATTGAAAACCGAAATTTTTCTGACGCGGTTGGACAAAATGAAGGTGTCATTAATTGCGGTGGATGAAGCCCATTGTATTTCCCAATGGGGATATGATTTTCGCCCTCCCTACCTTGAATTAAGTGAATTAAGAGAAAAACTGCCAAATGTACCCTGCATTGCCCTCACTGCCACAGCTACTCCAAAAGTAAAAGATGATATCCAGGAAAAACTTGGGTTTCGAAAGAACTTTGTTTTTCAAAAAAGTTTTGAAAGAAAAAACCTGTCCTACTCGGTTTTTTATGAAGAAAACAAAGAAAAACGGTTACTCGAGATCATTCGAAATGTGAAAGGTACCGGAATTGTATATGTGAGATCCAGAAAAAAGACAAAAGAAGTATCCGATTTTTTGAAAAGAAATGCTGAAAGTGCAGATTATTACCATGCGGGTATTTCTAACACAGACAGATCGGCCAAACAGGAAAATTGGATAAACAATAAAACCCGGATAATTGTTGCCACAAATGCTTTTGGGATGGGAATTGATAAACCGGATGTCCGCTGGGTTGTTCACCTTGATTTACCTGATAGCCTGGAAGCCTATTACCAGGAAGCGGGCAGGGGGGGAAGAGATGAAAAAATAGCTTATGCAGTGGTTTTGTATGATAAAAATGACCTTGAACAATTAAAGGTTAGGGTGGAGGCTTCAAACCCTTCGGTTGAAGTGATAAAACAAACCTACCAGAGTTTAGCCAACTATCTGAAAATAGCTGTGGGAAGTGGTTTCATGGAAAGTTATGATTTTGATTTAGAGGATTTTATTAAAAGTTATAAATTAAACTATTTGCAAACTTTCAGTGCCATAAAAAAACTGGAGGAGCAGGGATTAATTCAATTAAACGATTCCTTTTCAAATCCTTCAAAACTTAAAATTCTCTTTACTCATGATAAAATTTATGAATTTCAGGTTTCCAATGCCCGTCTCGATCCCATTCTTAAATTAATTCTAAGGGTTTATGGAGGAGAAGCTTTTTCCAATTATCTCATTATCAGTGAAAAAAAAATCGCCCAATTAATGAAGATTAGCCTGGCCGAAGTAAAAAAACAATTGGAGCAGTTAGATCATATGGGGGTAATTCACTACGAAAAACAAAAAGAAATACCACAACTTACTTTTTTAACTGAACGGTTCAACGCTTCTAAATTACCTTTGAATGCAAATTTTCTAAAAAACAGAAGGGAACATTATCTCAATAATGTAGAGGCAGTGATTAATTATATCCAAACTGAAGATCAATGCAGAACAAAGTTGTTACTTTATTATTTTGGCGAAAATTATGAGACGAATTGTGGAGTTTGTGATTGGTGTATTCAGCTCAAAAAGGAAAGTATTAGTCTCAACCCCAAAGAATTAAAAAATGAAATACTGACTTTGGTCCGGGAGGGTAAATCCTCCCCAAAAGAGATATTTGAAAAATTGAGGAAATATCCAAAAGAGATAATTTTAAGGAATCTTCAGGAACTTTTAGACAATGAAGAATTAAAATATAATGAATCTGGCTTATTTATGATTGTAAATTAAAAATCCGAATCCAGGTAAAAACTACCTAAATTCGGATTTAAATTTTTTTGATCGGATGTGGCGGAATATATTAATTAATATTTCCCATCAACCATGCTTAAAAATTCTATTGTAGATTCTTCCCCGAAATCCCAATTGTATTTATTTACATATCTTTCTTTTATTAAACTAATGGCGGCATGGTAATTATCACAACCATCTATCAGTTCAATGGCATGATTAAATTCCTCATTACTTCCCCCAAATAATTCATTTTGAAATTTGAATTTTAAATTTAGCGAAATATTGCCCTTTAAGGGCTTCACATCACCCTTGTCAAGTTTATCTAAGAGTGCAGAATAAACATCATTTTCTTCCTTTTCTTCTTCCTCGTTTTCCTTTTCCTGTTTCCCGGCAAATTTTGAATGCAGATTTTCCTTAGGAGTTTCTTCTTTTGTTTCTTGTTGTTGGATCTTGTCTAAAACTGTTTCCTCTACAGCAGGTGTATTTACTTCCTCTTTAGGTTGTGCAGGTTTATCAAAAAAATCAACCTTTTTCTCTTCAGAAGCTTCTTCAAACTCACTTTCATCTAATAAATCGTCATCAAATTCACTTGAAAAATCTGATGTCTCCTTTGGAGCCTCCTCTTCCTTTGGGCTTTCTTCTACCGGTTGATTCCACTCGTAGCTTGGGGAAGAATTGTTTTCTGGTTTTATTTTAGGTTCTTCTTCTTTCTCAGTTTCTTCTTCAATTTTTATTTCTTCCTCAATATCCTCCAGACTGATTTCATTTTCAGGAATAATAGGCGGCACTACATTTTCAGGCTCTTCCGATTCCTTTATTTCCACATCATCAGATGGAATTTCTGCTTTAATTAAATTTTCTTCATCTTGCTCTTCTTTTTCCAATAGAGGTTTTTCCTCTTCCTCCATTGGAGTTGAAGCCTCCTGATGGATGGTTACTTCCTCTTCCTTAGAAAAATTATCTTCTACATTCTCAAAATCTTCATATTCAAAATCATCATCTCCATTTTCGGTGAAGTTAAATAACTCATCCTTTTGTTTTTCCTGATATTCTTCTTCTGAATAAATTAAATCCTCCCTGGAAATCGGAATTAAATTGGAAAATGATTCAAGAGTGTCATCAATTTCATCGAGTAAATCCGGCTCTTTTTCAATAATCTTATCCAGGATTTTGATGATTTTTTTTGCTTTTAATTTAGGCTCTTCATTTTTCAACTTTTGGAAAAAAGCTTTGATCAGGTCTGCATGAATGGAAAAATATTTTCCGGTGGGTAATAATTGCCTGGCTATATATATTTTTCCATCAGCTTCTTTAAACTTGATTTCAAAATGTGAAGAGGGAGATATCAAATAGGTTAAAGTTTCCTGAATTGACTTTTCCAATATTGGCTCAAAGAATTTCCTTTCGATACTAATGTTTTTTGAAAGCAAATTGATGAGATTGTTATAGGCTTCCTTAACTTCAGGAGATTTATAATTAAAAAAAGGACTGCGCAACTTGGCAGTTTCCTTTTGCCATTCAAAAAAAATGGTATTGACAACAAACAAATTTACTTGTCTAACAGGATGTAGATCAACAATTTGTTTGCCTTCAATAACTGAGTTAGATGCAAAAAAGTCATCACAAATTTTAGTAGACAGTTTTTTGGAGTAATCCTTTATGAAGATGGCTTTTGGTTGGGCGCTCATGTATATGGAAAATAGTAAAGATTGAATTTTTTAAGGATATTGAATCAAAATTAAGAAACAATTTTTAGATTCAAAATATTAAAATAGTTATATTTTATATAAAAAATAAACGCTTGGGAATCATTTTATTTCCCAAGCGTATTTGTAGGAGTGGAATCTTTCTGTATCAATAAGCAATATCACACATTTTATTT
The DNA here is from genome assembly GCF_000379765.1 of Flexithrix dorotheae DSM 6795. Classification (GTDB taxonomy): domain Bacteria; phylum Bacteroidota; class Bacteroidia; order Cytophagales; family Flammeovirgaceae; genus Flexithrix; species Flexithrix dorotheae. Next base: position 83,324 of record NZ_KB903454.1, on the reverse strand, counting down.
GCTTCCAGCACAGCATTTATGGCTTCATTTGATATGGCATTCCTTTTTTGGCTTGCCTCTCTTTTTATAAATTGGGGTAAGTCTAGAAAGGCGGTAATATTGCCTTCTTCCTTTTCTGATAGGGTTTCGTAGAGTGCTTTTCCTTTTAATACAAATTTAATATCTGCAAGTGTAAGCAGAATTTTGTATTGGTCTGGTAAATAAAAAAACACTTCTTTCAATACTTTAGGATCTAATTTGGTTGGGTTCGCAACTTTCATGGTTTCAGAATTTGTTGAAAAAAAAACTTTTTTATTCAGTCAACAGTATTTGTGAAATCTCCCATTATAATAGAGATTTTCATTTAGTTTTTGGTGTATTAACCCTGGGTATTTTATGAAAATATTGATTTATTTTCTAATTACATAATTATTGGGACTATAGTTGCATTATATTAACATATATTTTCTTTTGAAACACAATAATAATTTTACCCAAAAAGAGGTTACATCTCTACATTTCCGGTATTAATTTATAAGCATTATAACTAACCATTAATTAATTATGAAAAAAATTGATACACCTGCCACTCTTGAAATTATTGCACCGCCAACTTCGCTTACATTTAATCCGGAAGAAATTTTAACCCATCTGGATACTACCCTGAATAGTATAGATTCTTTATTAAAAAGGATGCACGAAACCGGTACTATGGTGAAAAAAGCCAGAAATTCTGCCTTGAAACATATTTAAATATTTAATCAGAAAAGCTTATTGGATGCCTAAGTTATTATAACCAATGGGATAATTTTGTTTTAAATGGAAGTGTTTTTAATGAATCTGATCATCGCTTAAATTCCTTTTTTACCATTAATCCCAAATTAATCGTATAAATCCATAATAATTAATCAATGTTGATTGATTTCTGGTACATATTCTTTCCTTTGCATAAATTTGTTCGAATACTATATTTATTTTTTGGATGGACATCACTTTTTTTAGGAGTATTGGGGTATTAGAACTTTCCTTTCTGGTTATATTTATTGGATTTTATTTAACATTTGTCTACAAAACCATAAGCATTGGTAGAAAAGTGAGAAGTAGTACTGATCAACTTGCATTTAAGGTTGTAATCAGAACGCTGTATTTCGCTTTAATGCTCATCGCTTTATTAGGGCCTACATTCGGAGAATCCAGGAGGGAGGTGAAGTCGGTGGGTAAAGACATTTATTTATTGATGGACCTTTCTCAGTCTATGGATGCTACTGATGTAAAACCTTCCCGAATTGAAAAAGCAAAGTTTGAAATAATGAATATCATTAAATCCTTTAATGCTGATCGGCTGGGATTAATTATTTTTTCGGATGAATCATTCCTGCAATGTCCGCTTACGTATGACAATAGTGCTATGCTTCTTTTTGTGGAAACGCTCCATACAAGTCTTATATCAAATTCCGGTACAGATTTTTCGCCTGCTTTAAAAATGGCACTTGAAAAACATCAGGTAGTTGACAACCAAACGGTGAACAATCAACAATCTAAAATTATTATTCTAATAAGTGATGGTGAAGATTTTGGAGATGAAACCACCCAGATTGCCAAAGAAATTCAGGATTTACAAATTAAATTGTATACTGTAGGGATAGGGACTAAAAAAGGAAGTAAAATTCCACAGGGTTATAAGTTTAAAAGGGATAATAAAGGGGATGATGTAGTGACCACATTAAATTCAAAACCTCTTCAGGACCTTGCAGAGCTTACAGGAGGGAAGTATTTTGAAATAAACGATAAGGACAACCAGATTTCCCAATTAATTAATTCAATAGATTTACTGGAGGGAGAGCTAAGAAGTAGTAAGGAGATAGATGCAGCGGCAAATCGTTACTTTTACTTTCTTTTGGCAGCGTTTATTCTAATGGTTTTGGATATGGTAATTAAGGTAAAAGTGGTAAAAATCTAAGGTCTAATCCAATTTAAGAAAAGAAAAAAATATTACTATGAGAATTGTTTTATTTTGTTTGCTTTTGACCAGCGCTAAGGTTTTCGGAATTGATCCCGGAGAACTAGCCAGAATTAATCGTTACAAGTCATATGCACAGGAAGCATATGAAAATGAAAATTATGCCGATGCTATTGCCTCCTATAATTTTTTAATAGACTCTCTTGGTGTAGATGATCCTAAGATAAGATTGAATATTGCTCATTGTTATTACAGAATGGGTGACATGACCAATGCTGCTTCGAATTACAGTTATCTGGATGAAGCAAATGATAAAAAAATTGCTTCGATTGCCAATCAGCAATTGGGACTAATCAAGGCAAAAAATAAAAAATACGAAAATGCCCTCGAAAATTTTAAAGAAGCCATTAAAAATAACCCTGCAAATGAGGATGCCAGAAAAGGTTATGAAGTAGTTAAAAAACTGTTGGAGGATCAGAAAAAGAATGAAGAACAGCAGGATAAAAATAAACAGGAAAAACAAAAAGATCAACAACAGCAAGATCAGCAGCAAAATCAGGACCAACAAAATCAACAGGATCAGGAACAAAATAAGGACCAGGAAAATCAGCAGGATCAGCAAAATAAAGATAAGGAGGAAAAAGACAAAGAGCAGACTGATGAGCAAAATATGGACAAGCCTCAGGATAGTAAAAATACTGAGGAAAAACAATCCGATCCTAAGGAACAAAAAATGGAGCAGCAAATGTCTGAAATTGACAAGGAAAGGGCTGAAATGATTTTAAGAGCTATGGAAGAACAGGAAAAACAATATTATCAGCAGTTGAAAAAGAAATCAAAAAATCAACTTCCAAAAAGCAATAAACCCGATTGGTAAAATTGAGTTCCATTGGATATTCGTAATTATTTGTGTTAATCATAAAATTATAAAAAGTTAATGTTTGTAGTAACAGGAGCAGCAGGATTTATAGGTAGTTGTTTAATAAGCAGATTAAACCAGGATAATTTTAATTTTATAGTGGCAGTGGACGATTTTTCAAAAACTGAAAAATTAGTCAATCTGGAAGGGAAAAAAATCCAGGAAAAAGTAGATAGAAAAGATTTTTTTGCCTGGCTAGAAAAAAACAAGGCTGAAGTCGAATTTATTTTTCACATTGGTGCCAGGACAGATACCACTGAATTCGATGTTGAAATTTTTAATGAACTTAATCTGAATTATACAAAAAAAATATGGCAAGCATGCTGCGAAAATCAGATTCCCCTAATCTACGCTTCTTCTGGAGCAACCTATGGTTTAGGTGAATTTGGTTATGATGATAATGAGGAGGTTATACCAAAGCTAAAACCACTTAACCCTTATGGAGATTCCAAAAATGATTTTGATAAATGGGCCATTCAGCAAAAGGAAAAACCTTTCTACTGGGCAGGTTTGAAGTTTTTTAATGTCTACGGGCCTAATGAGTATCATAAAGGAAGAATGGCTTCGGTAATTTTTCATGCCTTCAATCAAATCAATAAAACTGATGGAATGAAACTGTTCCGGTCTCATAATTCGGACTTTAAAGATGGAGAACAAACCAGAGATTTTATCTATGTGAAAGATGTGGTTGAAGTGATTAGCTTTTTAATGCACCACCGAAAAGACTCAGGAATTTTTAATTTAGGAACTGGCCATGCAAGGACTTTTTTGGATTTAACTAAAGGTACTTTTAATGCCATGGGCAAGAAAGAGAATATTTCCTTTATTGATACGCCTATGGATATTAGGGATAAATACCAATACTTTACAGAAGCTAATATGGAAAAATTGACTGCAATAGGATACAATAAACCATTTACTTCTTTGGAAGATGGTATACATGATTATGTGAAAAATTACCTTCAGGAAGGTTATAAGACCTACTAAAGGAAAATAAAATATTTAAAAGGAGGCAAGCTGATTATTTGGCTTGCCTCTTTTGCTTTAATTGAATATTTTGTGAGGCGGATTTATCGAAAATTCTTGTAGGATAAGTTTCTAAAATTCAGTTGAAAACCGTTGAAACTCCAGTTTTCTTTCCACTCTTCTCAAATAAAATGGAAGCTTTGTGTCGGCACTATCAAGGGAAAAAGCTTTTTCATAATAGTTTTTTGCTTCAGCAAGATTTCCCAGGTAATATTCATTTATTCTCCCCAATTCGGAAAACCCTTCCTTCAAATTTGGATTGGATTTTACAGCCTGTGACAAAAATTTTTGAGCCTTTAAAAAGTCTCTCTTTTTAGTATAGTATTGCCCTAATTTAAAATTTGGCTGCCAATTGACAGGCTCCATCTTGTAGGAATTTAAATACCAAAATGCCGCTGAATCAATTTCCCCGGAAAACTCCAGGGTTTCTCCCAAAAGGTAGGAGAAAGAAGGGTTGGGTGTACTGTTTCCCAGACCTTTTTTTGCATAATTTAATGTAGCGGGATAATCACTTACCTTCAATAAAATTCTCATAGCTTCATTGTAAGGAGCTATTTTTTCAGGGGAAATTTTGATGGCATTATTTAAAAACTTTAATGCCTGCAGTGTATCCATTCCGCCAGCATAAATTTTCCCAAGGTTATAGGAAACACTATAATTATCCGGAGCGTTTTCTAATCCTTTCCTTAAATTATTTAAAGCATTTACGGTGTCCCCCTGACTAAGATATAATTCACCTGCAAGAATCTTTAACTCTACATTTTCAAAACCACCTTCTTCGGCCTTTATGCTTGCAGTTAATGCCTCTTCAAAGTTTTCCTCCGCTTTTAAAGCAAGGGCTTTATAAAAAAAATAGGATGCCTGGTTAGGGTTGAGGTTAATGGCCCTGTTAATATCCCGTAATGCTGCACTTGGCTTTTCCACACTAAGAAATAGTTTAGCCCGATGAAAAAAATATTCTGGATTAGGGTCTTCCTCCTCAATTATTCTGGTGAGGTAAGAAATTTGACTTTCAGCATTGTTATTGGTTTCATCTGGAATAGGTAAGAGCCTGTCACCGGTTTTCTCGGGAGAACTACACGCATGAATAAAAATTAAACTTATGCAAAAAACAGATTTGAAAAAATAATCCATTTACGAGTTGATTTGATTAATATTAATTTCTTAAACCCTGATGTGAAAAGGGGTAGTTGCCATGTATTCTGAAACTTAATTTCCAGGATTTTAATTATCAATTTTGAGCATGAAAAGAGTTTAAAAAACAAAAATAAAAATTTAAGATTGAATTCATTTTGAAACAAGGATATACAAAAATACCGAAATCAAATTCTTAAGGAACTGATTTCGGTATTTGTGAAAAATAACCCTCTTAACCTGCCTGGTTATTCTTCTTTATTTTCAGCCTCATATTCTTTATTCAGGCCTTCCACAATATCATTGGTAATATCCAATCCATCTTCAGCAAGCCAAATGGCATCACCTTCTCTATAATTGAATATCATATTGAATCCTTTTGTTTCATTGTATTTTTTCAAATAGGAATGGATTTTATCATACAGCTCCTTGTTTTTAGCTTGTTCCTCTTCAAGTAGTCCTGCAGATACAGTTTGTTGATAAACCTGTAAGTCCTGTTGTTTTTGTGCCAGTTCTTGTTGTAGTCTGTTAAATTCATTTTGTGACAACAAATTAGCCTGAGCTCTTCTTTGGAAACTCACTACTTCCGATTCCAGTTTCTGTCCTCTGGTTTCCAATTGTTTTGAAGCTTTGTCTCTTTTGCTTTGGAATTCTACACTGATGTCATCGTAAAACTTGTAATTCTGTAGTAATGTATCAAAATTCACGTAAGCAATTTTAGCTTCCTGTTGTTTAATGTTATCTGCTGCTTTAGTATTTGCATTTGACATTTCCTCTCCCGAGAATTTGAAATAGTATAATGGCAAAACAGCAAGAATTGCGATAATACTTAATATTACACCTAAACTTTTCACTTTAATCTAACAATTTTAAGTTTAATCTTCTTTAATTAGTACTTTCATAAAGTACATGCATTTTTAGCATTGATGCAAATGTAGTATTATAAATAATTAATATAAAATTATCATGATCAGAAAGTTTCTATTTATTTTCTTTCTTTTTACTAACTATCAGGCAGCTTTCTCCCAAATTGACTTAAATTATTATCTTCCTTCCGAAATTGAATATAACAAATCAATTCCCACTCCAAAAGCTTTAATTGGCCATGAAATTGGAGAGTGGCATCTAACTCATGATAAGTTATTAAATTTTTATAAAGGCATTGCTGAAAAATCGGATCGCATTTTAATTGAACAAACCGGGGAAACTTATGAGGGCAGGCCTCAACTACTGCTAACTATTTCTTCAAAAGAAAACCTGGAGAAAATTGAAGAAATAAAGGCTAGACACCAGGAATTAGCCGATCCTTCAAAATCTGGTAAATTGAATATTGCGGATATGCCAATTGTTATCTGGCTTGGTTATAGTATTCATGGCAACGAACCAAGTGGTGGCAATGCAGGTCCTTTGGTTGCCTATCATCTGGCTGCGGCCCAGGGAAAGGAAATTGATGAATTACTTCAGAATACCATCATTTTATTAGACCCATGTTATAACCCCGATGGTTTTAACAGATTTTCAACCTGGGTGAACATGCACAAGGGAAAGAATTTAATTACCGATCCAAATAGCAGGGAATATAATGAAGTTTGGCCTAGGGGAAGAACGAATCATTACTGGTTTGACCTGAATCGGGATTGGTTACCAGTACAGCATCCTGAATCGAGAGCAAGAGTGAGAAAATTTCAGGAATGGAAACCTAATATTTTAACCGATCACCATGAGATGGGGTCCAATGCTACTTTCTTTTTCCAACCGGGAGTTCCTCAAAGGACCAATCCACTCACGCCCCAGAAAAATATTGATTTAACCAATAAGTTAGGGGAGTATTTTGCACTGGGAATGGACGAAATCAATTCTCTTTACTATTCCAAAGAAGGATTTGATGATTTTTACTATGGTAAAGGCTCTACTTATCCGGATGTGCAGGGCAGCATAGGGATTTTATTTGAGCAGGCCAGTTCCCGCGGACATGCTCAGGAAACAATCAATGGTATTTTAACATTTCCATTTACCATTAAAAATCATTTCACTGCTTCATTGGCCACATTAAAAGGAGGTTTTGAATTGAAAGATGAGTTTTTAAACTTTCAGAAAAGCTTTTATCAGGACGCCTCCTCAAGAGCAAATGCTGACCCTGTAAAAGCATATGTTTTCAAGGCTGAAAATGATCCAGCCCGAGTTTACCACTTTCTCGATATATTGAAACACCACCAAATAAGAGTTTATGAACTGGGGAAATCAGTAAATAATGGTGGGGAGAATTTTTTGCCTGAAAATAGTTTCATTGTGCCATTGGATCAGCCTCAATATTCTCTGGTGAAAGCTATTTTTAAAACACAAACTACATTTAAAGATAGTTTGTTTTATGATATTTCGACATGGACAATGCCTCTTGCTTTTAATTTAGATTATTCCGAATTGGAAACTATGACTAATGGTTTTTTAGGAAATGAAATATACACCCCGGAATTTCCAAAAGGAGAAATAATAGGCGAGAAGGAGGGAGTGGCCTATATTTTCAGGTGGGATGATTATTATGCACCCAGAGCTTTGTACCAACTGTTGAAAAAAGGAGTAAAAGCAAAGGTAAGTTCTAAACCTTTTACCCAGGAAATTGGAAATAAAAAGGAAAATTTCTCTTATGGGACAATCGTGATTCCTACAGGACTGCCTAATAATCATGTGGAAAAACTGGATGTTTTGATGAGAGAAATTGCCGATGAAAATGGAATTTCAATTTATGTGGCCAGTTCAGGCTATGCCATAAGTGGAATTGATTTGGGCAGTAATTCTTTAAAAGACGTCCCCAAACCTAAACCCCTTATGGTTGTGGGAGAAGGGGTTAGCAGTTATGAAGCAGGAGAAATCTGGCATTTGCTTGACCAACGGTTTGATATTCCCATTTCTATGGTTGAAGCTGAAGACATTCAAAAGATTTCCTTATCCGAGTACAATACTTTGGTAATGGTAAATGGTAACTACAATCGCCTGGAAAGTGAGGGAAGGCATAAAATAAAGGATTGGGTAAAGGAAGGTGGAGTTTTAATCTTGCAAAAAAGTGCGGTGAATTGGGGTACTCAAAATGATATTTTATCACTTGAACCAAAAAGGAAAGAAAAAAATGAAAACCTGAATGGTAGAACTTATGCAGATTATAGCAATGATTCCGGTGCAAAAGTAATTGGAGGGGCTATTTTTGGGGCAAATCTCGATATTACACATCCAATTGGTTATGGATATAAAGATACTTTTTTACCGGTATTTAGAAATTCTGGCAGTATGTTTCATCCACACAAAAAGCCATATGCCAATCCGTTGGTTTATACTGCATCTCCATTATTATCAGGATATATTTCTAAAGCTAATCTGGAAAGCATAGGAAATACCGGGGCGGTGATGATAAATAACCTAGGTAAAGGGAAAGTTATTTCAATGGTAGATAATGCCAATTTCAGGGCATTTTGGTTTGGAACGAATAAATTGTTTTTAAATGCCATGTTTTTTGGCTCAACCATAATTCATGGTACAGCCAGATAAATAATTTTTGGCAATTTTGTATAGCCAATATTTTTAAATTTTTTATTAAAAACTATTGAAGTATTATTGAATTGAAAATTTAAATTTGCTGTTTTTAGCAATAACTTATGGTTGAAATAAGAATTTTAAAAACCCAAAGTTATTTACAGGAACGATTTGCACGAGTGTATGGAGGAATAGCATTGAAAGCTCAAAATATTTTTTGTTCAAACAACAATTGCCTTTCATAGATACTTGAGCAGTTGCAAGATTTTTTTACCTGAAATTAGTATTTCACCTATTTTTTAAATTTCTTTTTGCTTGAAAACCATTTAATCACTATATGAACTTCATCGCACCTTTTTTTCTTTATGGATTGTCTTTAATTGCTGTTCCGGTAATTATCCACTTTTTTAATTTCCAGCGGGCAAAGAAGGTGTATTTTACTAATGTAGCATTTCTTACTTCCATAAAGGAAATCACCAATTCCCGGAATAAATTAAAAAACATTCTTGTGCTTCTTGCACGAATACTTTTTATTACTTTTTTGGTTCTTGCATTTGCAAGACCTTTCATTCCCAATAAAAATTCTGCAGGGCTTTCCAGAAGCAATCTCGTAAGTATTTATTTCGATAATTCTTATAGTCTCCAAAATGAATTGGATAATAAAAGACTTTTTGATATTGGGAAAAATAATATAGAACAAATAAAAGGTGTTTTTTCCGGAAATACCCGGTATCAACTGATCGATAATAGCTTTGAGGGTAATGTCAGTTTTTTTTATGAAGGTGAAAAATTAAGTGATAAATTATTGGAGCTGGATTTTAGTAATGCCGGAAGGACACTGGAAAATGTTTATGCCAGACAATTGGATGGATTAAGAAATAATAGCTCAGAAACCGGGAATCATATTTTCTGGATTTCAGATTTTCAAAAATCTTCCATTGGCAATCTCAATGAAATTTTAACTGATACTTCTAATAGTTATTACCTGATTCCACTTATTCCCAACCAAAGCTCCAATCTTTATATCGATTCAGTTTGGTTAGAAACTCCTTTTATTAAAGAACAGGAAAATAATATCCTGAAAGTGAAAATTGTAAATTCTGGTGAAGAAGATATTGAAGGAAGGGTGGTAAAGTTGTTTATTGATGAAAAACAGGTTTCCAGTGCTACAATAAACCTCGAAGCGAATGCCAGAAAAGAAATCACCATGAATTTTTCAGTTTATGATTCTGGTGAAAAAGCCTGTAAAATTGAACTGGAAGATTTTCCGGTAAACTTTGATGATGAATATTTCTTCACCATAAAAGTAGCGCCCAAAATAAAAATTATAAACATTGCTAATCGGGGAAATAATAAAATTAAGGATGTTTATTCATCAGAGACTTTTTTTGAAATCACGCAATATGAAATATCCTCTCTAGATTATAGTGCGCTCAATTCTGCGGATTTAATAATTCTGGAAAATATTGATGAGATTGATAATGCTTTGTTAATTTCACTTCAAAGAGCGTATGCAAATGGAACCAGCATTGTTCTTTTCCCTTCCTCACAACCTGATCTGGAAAGTTATACGGCCCTTGTGCAATATCCCATAACTATTTCAGAAAGTAGTTTGCAAAACCTTAATGCAGATTCAAAAATGGGGCTCGCTCCTCCATCTATGGAGATCCCTTTTTTTGAAGGGGTTTTTGAAAAAGTTTCCTCAAGTATGAGTATGCCTGTGGCTAATCCGTATTTGGAATGGCCCAGAGTGGGGACAAATTTACTGAAGTTTAAAAATGAGAGTCCATTTCTTACCTATTTTACCCAAAACGATAGCAAATTATACCTATTTACTACCCCCTTGGAAGAGAAATTTACTGACTTTTCCAAGCACGCTTTATTTGTTCCGGTGATGTATAAAATTGCGCTTAACAGTAAAGTAAAAAATGATAGGCTTGCTTATTCATTTAATGAAAATATTGCCAGTATTTCTATCGACTCGGTGAATAAAAATGATATATTTAAATTGGTAAATGGAGATTTTGAATTAATTCCTTCTCAGCAAATAGCAGGAAATAATCTTATGCTAAATGTTCCTAAAAACAACTTAGAATCAGGGACTTATGCTATTGAAAACTCAAAAACGAAAAGAAATGGAGGGTTAATCGCGTTCAATTACGATAAATCGGAATCACAATTAGAATATTATTCTGCTGAGGACCTGCAAACGATTTTTGGAGAATCGCAAAATGTACAGATTTTTTCAGCTCCTGATGAAGACGAATTTGCCAAAGAATTTAGCACAAAAAACATCTCCACCCCATTGTGGAGGTATGCCTTGCTATTAGCCTTGTTCTTCCTCTTTGTTGAAATCCTTTTAATCCGGTTTTGGAAGGATGCTTAAAAATACTGTGTAAAACAGTGTTGGACTAGAGGATAATTAAATTATTTTCCTTGTTAAGATTTATTTGCATTTCAAATTTTTACTAACCCTTCATTATATCCAACTTTAGGAGTTCTAAGCATGTGATTTTTGAGTTTAGGAAAAAGTTGGGTTAATTGGTATTATAATGATTTTTTTCCATTCATTTAAATGGAGAATGAAAGAATTAAAAAAAAACTTTCTTCAGAAAGGTCCAATGATATATTTTTGCATTTCAACTTAACAATAGCCTTTAAACCCCAACTTTTTAGGAATTATCTAACAACCTATTGATGTAGATGTAGACGCATCCTTTAAGTGAAACTGAAATTTTGGATGCAGAAGAATTTTTATATGCAAATTTCAACCAGAATGAAGATCCTGGTAATTGGTTTTTTAATTTTGATCGGATTTAAACAGGCACAGGCTCAGTGGAGTCTTGCAGCAGGTTTAGGTGGTACCAGTTATTCAGGAGATGTTGCAGACCCACTTCCCCGAGATTCAAGACCCGCTTTTAATATGGAAGCCTGGTATAGAGTTTCTAAAGGTTTTTACCTAAAAGGAGGTGTATCTGCTTTTCAATTATATGCAAGAGATATTTACGATTCCAGGAACCGTACTTTTAAGGCGGATTTATATGATGTATATGCAGGGTTTGTGACAGCTTATCCAGGCAGGAAATTAATGCCTTTTTTTTCAGGTGGTATTGGCATTGCTAAGGTTGAACCTGCAAATAAAGTATGGAAGGCTAATAATCAGTCATGGTGGTTTAATACTTCCAAATGGTTACCAGATGGAGAAGCTATTCCAAGTCATACCATGATAATACCTCTTACAGTTGGTTTAAGATACCGGATGAGCCCTCGGTGGGGTATTATTCTGGATGCAGGTGTAAGGCTTACTGACACGGATATGCTGGATGGTGTAAGTAAGGAATTTATTATTGTGGATGAATTAACTGATGAAGGGCGTGCTTATTATCGTGCTATAAACCCTGAAGGATTGGAATCCGGGAAGATTGCCAATGGTAATCCGGATAAAAAGGATGTTTATGGAATGTTTACCATTAAACTACAATACATTTTTGGGGCCAAACAAAAAAATCATCTGAATGAATACCATGAGTATATTTTCAGTGATAAAAGAAATGGTTTCAGTATCCCTGTATACTGCCCATATTAGATTTTACCACATTTTTGTTTTTAATGAACTTGTATAATGATTGAGTGTTATTAATAAATTAGAAATACTTATTTTTATACTACTAAGCACCAGTGCTAATTTATTTGTTCATTAAATGATAAATCAGTTTATTTCACAACTACAAAACAGGCTTAAGACTGATCTGCCAGGGAAAAAAGCACATGACTTGATGAGTTCCCCCGGGAGGTTGGCCATGGAAAAAGTAAAACCTGTTAATCCCAGAGTTTCCGCAGTTTTAATTCTTCTTTTTCCAAAGGAAAATTCCATTAAACTTCCTCTTATTCTACGGCCTAAATACGATGGGGTCCATAGTGGGCAAATTGCTTTCCCTGGGGGAAGAAGAGAGGATGAAGACCACGATATTATTGATACAGCATTAAGGGAAACCAAGGAAGAAATTGGGGTACAAATCCCAAGATCCCAAGTGATTGGAAAATTATCAGAGCTTTATATTCCCCCAAGTAATTCTCTGGTAACTCCGGTTGTTGCCTATTCAAAAAACGATATTAAATATGAGATTGACCGAACTGAGGTAGACCAGGTTTTTGATGTTCCTTTAAATTATTTCAAAAAACCTGAAAACAAAAAAATGATTTCCATGAATGTTCGAGGACTTAAATTTGTAGCCCCTTCCTTTCAGGTAGCTGGTCAAACTGTTTGGGGGGCTACTGCAATGATGATCAGTGAGTTAGTTATGATTCTAAATGAATCAAATGATTAAATTTTACACTATTGACCATCTTTTGATTTTTTTTCCCTACAAGCCAATGCCTATTATTAAAGCGCAAAAATTTAAATCCCCATCTTTTCAATTCAATGGTCATTTACAAACTATAATTCCAAGTTTCCTCAGGGAAATTGAAGAAGTAAATTATACCAGAGAAAGGATAGAAACTCCTGACGGTGATTTTCTAGATATCGACTGGTCTGCCAAAGGGAATCGAAAGGCTGTACTTGTTTCCCATGGCCTTGAGGGAAGTGCCAATCGGCATTATGTAAAAGGTGTGATCAGATTGTTTAATCAAAATGGTTGGGACGGAATAGGTTGGAATTGCAGAAGTTGTAGTGGAGAAATGAATCGCTTGCCCAGGTTTTATCACCATGCTGATACGCCTGATCTTTCTTTAGTGATTCATCATATTTTGGATAAAAAAAACTACAATGAATTGGTGTTGGTTGGGTTTAGCATGGGAGGAAGTCTTACCTTAAAATATTTTGGTGAAAGAGGGGAAAAAGTAAGACCGGAAATTAAAAAAGGTATTGCGGTTTCAGTTCCTTGCGACTTAACAGATTGTAGCATAGAATTAGAGAAAAAAAGTAAAATTTTTTACAACAAGCGGTTTTTTAAAAAACTTTCTGAAAAGGTAAAGGCGAAAGCTGAACTGATGCCAGAGCTGATTTCAGTAGAACCTTTGGAAAAATACAAAATAAAATCTTTGAGGAAATTCGATCAAAATTATACTGCACCATTGCATGGATTTAAAAGTGCTGAAGATTTTTACGATAAAGCCAGTTCCATTCATCATCTTTCTGGAATCAGGAAGCCAGTTTTGTTAATTAATGCCCTTAATGACCCATTTCTGGTGGACAAATGCTATCCGGAGGATCTTGCCAAAAAAAGTGATTTTTTAAATTTAGAATTGCCTCAAAATGGAGGACATGTGGGATTCGAACTTAAAGGAAAGAAAGAAACGTATACAGAATTAAGAGCTTTGGAATTTGCTGAATATTAAAGTTTTATTTCATCATTTTAAGCTTTTCTCCATCCAGAGTTAAATACTCACCCATTGCATTTGCCGTCATGCAAGAATGAACAGGTAATATAGAGAGAATATCTCCAATTTTTGTTTTTGAAATAAAAGCATTAGTTGCAGATAAAGTTCCATGCTCCTGCGAAATACCAGTAAGTTCAATATCTTCAATTGGCTTACCCCAACCTTTTGGATTTCCAGGGGCAAATGCTGCTACTTTTCCATAAATTGCCTGACCATTTTTATTGACTAGAAAATCTTTGGCAAAATGAACACCTCCGCCATGAACTACAATTTGATTTCTTTCGGGATAGATGGCAATTACAGGGCAGGCCATTGCTACAGCTATATTTTCATAATGGCAAGAACCAATTTTTTGTTGGGTTAAATCATAGAAAACAAAATTTCCCGGACCAAATTCATCTACTCCTTTAAATTGTTCAAAAACACTACAAAAGGGAGTATCCCCAAAAGAAATTTTTAAGTGCTTATTTTGGGGAATAAAAATTGATTTTAAATGGTTCAAAGCATCTAGGGATTGTTGGAAGTTTAATTTAAAATCTTCAGGAGAATCCAGGTGATAAGAATGCCCCGCATGACAATAAAATCCCTGGAAATGAAGGAGTTGATTTTCTTTAGCTTTCCTGATTAAAGTTGAAATCAAATCAATTTCCCTTGGAGGAATTCCTGTTCGATGGTATCCTGTATCTATTTCAATGTAAAACCCAATGGCCGTGGTCAACTGGTTCTTTAAAGCAATTAATGCTTCTTTATTTACAATTAAAATATCAAGTTTTACCTTTTGGGCTAACTCATTTATTTCCGGAATTTCCAGGATATTTAGGGGAAATGCCAAAACAATATTTTCCCATCCATTTTTAGCAAAATACCTGGCCATTTTAAGGGAAGATACTTTAATTTTTGAAACCCCGAAAGTTTTATACCATGAGGCTATTTCTGCAGATTGGTGAGTTTTAAAATGAGGAGTGAAGGCCATGCCATTCAGCCTGGCTTTTTCACTCATTCTTTTAATGTTATTTAAAGCTTTTTGTTTATCAAGTAGCAGGGTAGGTTGTATGATATTTAAAGCCAAAATAGAGTTCAGTTAAGATTGAAAATAAATTAATTGGTTAATTCCGGTGCAGGATTAATATCCAGTTTTTTTACTTTTTTTCTTAAGGCCTTCATGAAATCTTTTCCCGGGTCATCCTTTACTGTTCTGTAATTCTTATCCTTTTCCTTCCAAAGAGGATGATTTTGGAATGCTTTATACTCATAATGACCAATTAAATATTCGATTTCATATTTTTCTTTGAGATATTTTACCAGTTTGGCGTTGGCTTTTAACTGAGCTTTTGTAAGTGGATTATCTTTTCCATCTCCCACATTTTCAATGCCTATAGCACAATGGTTTAAGCCGATTACGTGTCTGGCAAAGGTGGTTTCAGGCATTAGCCTGTAAATGGTGCCATCTCTATCTACTACAAATTGAGCCGAAACATTCAATTGGCTGGCTCCCTTTATCTGGTCTCTGGATTGTGGAATTTCCGATTTATCGAATACCTGAAAAGTTTTTTCGAAAGTGGGAATTACCGTATAGTGGACAACTATGATCTTTGGGTCGATAGTGGGAGTCTCTTTTTCAATATCGTACCTGGTCTTCATATACTCAAGTGACAATTCTTTCCTACGTTCATCAAAAATTACAGGTTTGTCCACAATTTTAATCTGGCCATGAGCAAGTTGAAAGGAATAAAATAATGTAATTAAAAATAGAAGTTGTTTTTGCATGGTTTTGTGTGTTTTCTTTTATTTTTTTGCCTGAAATATCAGGATTGTTAATTTTTAGCAATTTTAACCAATCCGGTTTGCATTCTTAATGCAAAAACTAAAAAAGACCTTACAAAAGACCAATAAATAAAATTGACCTATCCAAGCACTCACCAGGTCAAGATGAACTACAATCGGAAATTGCTATTCGATTTTCCTCAAAGTTTAAAACACATTAACCCATTAACACATGAAATTAAATATTTATCCCACTAAACTGGTGCTCAAACATCCCTTTAAAATAGCCCATGATTCAAGGGAAAGTCAGGAAACTGTAATTGTGGAGTTAAGAGAAAACAGTTTCTCCGGATTTGGGGAAGCCACTACCAATAAGTATTATAAAATTACAGCTGAGTATATTAGTAAAAGCCTGGAAGAAGTAAGAGGTTTTTTGGCATCCTATCAATTTGAAACGCCTGAAAAACTTTGGGAAGAGTTAAACCAACGCATTGGGAAAAACTCATTTGCCTTATGTGCGCTTGATGAAGCAGCCTATGATCTTTATGGAAAAATTCATGGAAAACCGGTTTATCAGCTTTGGAATTCAAACCAGGCAAATAATCCATTAACCAACTTTACCATTGGCATTGATTCCATCGAAAATATGACTAAAAAACTTCAGGAACAGCCCTGGCCGCTTTATAAAATAAAATTAGGAACATCCGAAGATATTGAGATCATTAAAGCTTTAAGAAAAGTTACAGATGCGGTATTCAGGGTTGATGCCAACTGTGCCTGGACCACTGAAGAAACGATACAAAATTCAAAAGAAATGGCTGAGTTGGGTGTAGAGTTTATTGAGCAGCCACTAGCTGCTGACAATTGGGAAGGAATGAAAAAGGTTTTTCAAAAAAGTGCATTGCCCATTATTGCAGATGAAAGTTGCATTAAGGAAAATGATGTGGAAAAATGTTATGGGTATTTCCATGGAGTCAATATTAAGTTAACCAAATGTGGTGGACTAACTCCAGCCAGGAGAATGATTAAAAAAGCAGAGGAACTGGGATTGAAAAAAATGGTAGGATGCATGACAGAGTCTACGGTGGGTATTTCCGCCATCGCCCAGCTTTTACCTCAATTAGATTATGTAGATATGGACGGAGCTTTGTTGCTCAAAAGTGATATTGCCAGTGGAGTTACCATTGAAAATGGAATTGTAAAATATGGGAAAGAAAACGGTTCGGGTGTAACATTATTAAAAGAAACTTTAAATGTATAAGGACATGAATAAAATATTTTTGATTGGGTCAGTAATTTTTTTGTTCATGGCCTGCACGCCATATAGTTATATAATTGAAAATGGCACCGTTTACGATGGCTCTGGTTCACCCGGAGTTCAAACTGATATTGGGATTAAAAGGGATAAAGTAGCTAAAATTGGTAACCTGGATTCTAAAAAAGCCAAGCAAAGAATTGATGCAACAGGCATGGCGGTAAGCCCTGGTTTTGTAAACAATCTCAGTTGGGCAGCCTATCCTTTTCAACTTGATGGCCGATCTCTTTCGGATTTAAAACAAGGGGTTACTTTAGAAGTTTTTGGAGAGGGTTCATCCCTTGGGCCATATAATGCCAAAGATGCCAAAAACGGCCCACTTTCATTTTATGACAATATGAAAGCACTGGAAGAAAAGGGAGTATCTTGTAATTTCGCTTCATATGTTGGGGCTACCACTATCAGGATCAATCAATTAGGATATGAGGACCGGGCTCCAAATGCGGAGGAACTTCAGAAAATGCAGGAATTGGTAAAAGAATCTATGGAAGGTGGAGCGCTCGGGGTTGGCTCTTCTTTAATTTATCCTCCAGCGTTTTTTGCCTCTACCGAGGAATTAATTGCCTTATCCAAAGAAGCTGGAAAATATGGCGGAAGATACATTTCCCACATGAGAAGTGAAGGAAATAAAATTGAAGAAGCTGTAAATGAATTAATAAAGATTTCAAAGGAAGGAAATCTTCCTGCTGAAATTTTCCACTTAAAAGCTGCCGGGGAAAATAATTGGAAAAAACTGGATGGAATTTTGGCTAAAATCGATTCGGCCAATGCTGTAGGTTTAGACATCAAAGCCAATATGTATAATTACACTGGAGCATCTACCGGACTGGATGCCTGCTTGCCTCCTTGGGCTCAGGATGGAGGGAAAGAAAAGTTTTTGGAAAGGTTGGCAAATCCTGAAACAAGAAAGAAAATTATAAGTGAAATGGAAAGTGATGAGACAGATTGGGAGAATTTTTTGAGTCTTTCAGGTAAGCCTGAAAATATTCTTTTACTTGAATTTAATCAGGATTCCCTGAATTACCTCATCGGAAAAAATGTAGGAGATGTAGCCAGAATTTATGGAATGTCACCGGCAGAAACTATTGTAGAATTAATTTTAGGAAACCATGGGGATATAGGTTGCGCTTATTTTTTAATGACTGAAGAAAATGTGAAAAAGCAAATCAAGCTTCCCTATATCACTTTTTGCTCTGATGCCAGGTCAATTGCCGCTGAAGGGAAAAATCTGGAATCCATGACTCATCCCAGAACTTATGGGAACTTTGCCCGATTATTAGGCAAATACGTCAGAGAAGAAAAGGTGATTCCACTGGAAGAGGCCATTTATAAATTGAGTTGGCTTTCGGCTCAAAGGATAGGGGTGAAGCAAAGAGGTAAGTTGGAAAAAGGTTTTTTTGCTGATGTGGTAATTTTTAACCCAAATACCATAATCGATAAAGCCACTTTCGAAAAACCTCATCAATATGCCGAGGGGGTAATTCATGTATTGGTGAATGGTGTTCCGGTAATTGAAAACGGAGCACATACAGGAAAAACTCCCGGCAAATTTGTGAAAGGTCCCGGATTTAAGCAATAGGAAAAAGCAGGGTAAAGGTACTCCCTTCTCCCAATTTACTATTTAATTTAATTGCTCCTTTGTGAGCTTCCATAATATGTTTTACCAGGGTCAGGCCAAGTCCTGTCCCTTTGGTATTATGTATGGATCCGGTGGTTACCCTGAAAAATTTTTCAAATATTTCCTTCTGATGAAGTTCTGAAATACCAATCCCCGAATCTTTAATTTTTAATTCCACTTGGTTCTTTTCTAACCTGGTTTCTATGGTGATTTTTTTCTGTTCTTCACTATACTTTATGGCATTATCCAGTAGGTTAATTACCGATTCTGTAATTGCTCCTTTATCTAGGTTTAAAGCCGGTATTTCTCCAGCTTGAAATTGGTATTGGAATCCTTTTGATCTAAGGTGATAATCATAATTGTTTAAAACCTCATGGATTATCTCATTAAGATCTGCTTTTTCGAAATGGTATTTTTTTCGGTCGGCTTCCATTTGAGAAAAGTTCAGAATCTTATTTACAATTCCACTAAGTCGGTGGGCTTCCTGGCTTATAATGGAATAATATTCTTTCTTTTTTTCTTCGGACTTTACCCTATTCATTTGTAGGGTTTCTGCAAACATACTGATTAAGGAAAGTGGAGTTCTTATTTCATGGGAAACATTGGACACAAAATCGGATTTTACCTGAGCCAATCTTACTTCTTTTCGAATGTTTCTGAAAACCATGACTACCCCTATAAGAAGCAGGACATTAACTGCCAAAATAAAGATTAAGTCAGTTTGTGACCGCTGTCTGACCAATTGATCAATTGTTTCTCCTTTCAGGATGATGCCCAATTCATAACCGGGAAAAAGCCATAGCGGGCGGCTTTGCTGAATAGTTTTTCCTTCAAAGTCTTCTGTGCTATAAACCGGGTTTTCAATGTTTTGATGGAAAGCTGTGATAATAAACTTTTCCAGAGAAATTGATTGGATTTTGGGTCCCATTTCCTCCTGAATAAAAAGTTCAGGATCTACAATTAACCCTGCAATTTGATAATCCTGATTATCTTCATCCAATAAAAAAATTAAGGGAAACTTACCATTCGGTAATTCTGGTTTATTAAGTCCTTCAATTTTTCTATAACCTCCTCTTTGAAACGTAAAAAGTTTCTTCACCACATCATTATTAAACAACACCAATTCTTTTATTGCAATGGAAAGAGCTTCTTTATTTCTCAGAGTATCCTTACCCAAAAAGGTGATTTTCAATTCACTTAAATTATTGATCAAAAAAATATGAGTAATCGATTCATTTTCTTCCATTATGGCCTGAACCGCCTTTTCTCCATTTGTGTAATGATCATTCAAAGCACTATTCAATTCACTGGCAATAGAATTGATCACATCATTTGAGTATTGATTTACGGAATACAAAATGGCATCCAGTTGGTTGTCATAAATTTCCTTTATATCCTTTTCATTTTGATTGAGCTGGGATATTTCATAAACCGAAAAAGAAATAACTGGCAAAAGAAAAATCACCATTAAAATGAGCCCGATTTTTAACAAAGGTTGCTGATTCATGGGCTTAATTTAGTTAAAAAATGAGAATTGGATAATTTCTTTGGGGATAATCGAAATGAATTCCTGATGGAAGGAAAAATGCCATGAACTTCATTTTAATTTAAACTTTTATCAACTTCAAAGGGAAACTTTTACGGTGGAATTAAAATTTATAATTATAATTGTCGGAAGGTAAATTTCGATAATCTTTTCGACTGATTTATATATTTTTTTATGAATGCTGATATGACGGAAGAGGCCATCGTTGTTCAATTGAGAGAAAATTTTGATGCCTCCCTTTTTGGGGAACTTTTAACCCGGTATCAACCCAAGGTTTTTTCCAAATGTAAATTCATGGTAAAGGATGAAGATCAGGCTAAAGATCTTACTCAGGAAACGATAATTAAAGTTTATTTAAAACTTAATTCCTTTAAAGATGGAGCTAAGTTTGGGGCCTGGATTTTAACCATTGCAGAAAATACCTGCATCGATTTTTTAAGAAAAAACAAGAAAAAACTCAACCTGGAAATCACCAGAGAAATAGCCGATTCGGTGGAGGATATTTCTGAGTTGGATGAAGAGTTGCCCCCAGAAATTACAATGGAAGTCCTGGCCGAATTAATGGAAAAATTAACCCCGGAGGAAAAATTGATTTTGCTTTTAAAATACAACGAAAAGTTGTCGGTAAAAGAAATTCAGGATTCTCTTGATTTGGGAGAAAGTGCTGTGAAGATGAGATTAAAACGGGCCAGGGAAAAAATTACAAAACTCCATAAGAATTACCTGAAATAAAAAAGACCAGGAATTACCTGGCCCTTTAAATGTGTTTATACTCTTAAACCTTTTTGCCCATTAGTTTTGATCGATATCATCAAGCAATTGCACTGCAAATACTTCTGATCTTACCATTTTACCATCTTTGGAGAAAATAACCATTTTCCTTTCTTCCACCTGGTCTACCAAAACCATATAGGCTTTGCTGCCTTTACTGTTGGTAACTTCATAGTACTCAGTGATATCTACAGGATTGAACATTTCTGAAGCAGCAGTTAAAACTTTCTCGTTTACCTCGTCTTCAGATATGAATTTGCCAGTTTCAGTCCAGTTACCTTCAGCGTCAAACCTGGCATAGAAGAAGTCTCCTCCTTCCTCAAAATAAGCTACATATATTTTCTCGTTAAAATCCCATTGTGAAGGTTCTGCATCTTCAAATTTGTCAGAGAATGCTTGTTTAATTTTTTGCGGTACATCGTTAAATGCAGAAACATTTAATCCAAACAGGAAAAACACAAATAACAAAGAAATACCTACTAGTTTTTTCATAATTTTATTGATTTGCATTTAATTAGTTTTCAGGGTTTTAGACTTCTTCATTTTGTTTGGCGATTGTTTCTATTACCCCCAATATTTAGTTTTTTTATGTAAGCATTACGAGGCTTTTTAAAAAGGTCACATCTATTGGGAAATTTTTTTTTCAAGAAGGGACGTTATTTGAAACATTGTCCATAGCCTATTCAGGAGTGCTTTTTGTTGGCTTTCGCAATATAGGGTGATTATCTGATTGAGTTAAATCTTAAAAAGAATTCTAAAGGATGTTTAGGAAATAAAAACAAAAATCCCTATATTCATTAACTTTTATTAAGAAATGATAGCCAAGCATTTTGAGTGATTTAAGAAGAAGAAAAACTCGAAATTTTAATTTGATATTTTCAAATCCAGCCAAAGTATTTAAAGTTTCGGACTGAAAAACCGGATGAATAGATTTAAGTTATAACTACAAATTTTTATTTCTTAACCAATCCAAAACCTAAACCCTCAGGCCTATGGAACCTTTGATCTATACCAAAGACATCTTTTCCCAAACAAAAGAATGGAGAATTCTATTGGAAGAGGTAAAGGAAAAGCTTATTGCAGAACTTATTGAGCTTTCCGAAATTCTCGACAATGATGGGATTAGTCAGCATGTATTCTATAAACTTTATGGATTACAAAATCAATTGGTAGGTTTAAATATGTCTATTGATAAGCTTTTGGTAGAACTAAGGAATTGGAATGAATTACTGGAAGAGTACCCTGAAGATTATTTATTCACAAAAAGTAATAACTTTTTTAAACATTACCTGATTACTTCTAAATCAATCCGAAAAATATTAATTAAGCATAAGGATTTAATGACTGCCTGCTATAATGAAAAATTTTCTTTTGATTTAAGTGCCTAAAGCAAGCTGTTTTCTCATTTTCCAAGGTTTCAATTTATTGAAACCTTTTCTGCTTTATGTCTAAATCTCTTCGCTATTAGGCATAAAATTTGACCTTTCTGTTAACATTTGTTTAAACTTGCAATTGAGTTTAACTCAGGTTTTTTAATTATGGATTTATTGGAACGGGAATCATTGGGAAATTAATGATTTTTAAGATGAAGGAGTAATCTTACTGATATTATGACAAAAGCGGGCTAACTTAAAGGTATGTGAAAATTGGATTTGACGTGATTAATATCCTACAGAACATTTTAGACCTCATAATCCATCACCAATAATTTATCCGTAATTAAAAATTAGTTTAATCTATTTAGTAACTAACCACATTATTAAGAATCTGAATAATAGCTGCAAAAAAATGGTTGATTTGTTTTATGTGATCAGAAGGTTTTGCAGGTAAATTTTAAAATTGTGATGAAAAAGTTTTTTTTGAGAAAAAATTTAGGGCTGGTTGTTTCATTTTTATTAATCTTTCAAATTAGCCTACAGGCACAGAAGGTGAAACCTCACCTCAATAAAGGCATTAAATATTTTCAGTCTGGTGAATACGAAAATGCAGCGGATGAACTCGAAAAGGTTCTAAAAATTGAGCGAAAGAATAATACAGCCAGATATTATCTCGGATTATCGGAATTAAACCTTAAAAACTCGAAAGAAGCGCTGGCACATCTCAAAATGGTAGCACCAGATAGTTTTAAAGAATATCACTATAATCTGGCAAAAGCATATTTGTATAATGCCATGTTCGATGAGGCCTCCGAATCAATATCAATACAAATTGCTTCCAAAAAAATGGTAAAGGAAAGTGAAGTGTTGGCAGAGGCGATTCGGAATGGTAAAAGTATGTATGCGCAACCCAAACCAAATACTATCGAAAATTTAGGAAAATCCATTAATTCCGAATTCCCTGAATATAGTGCCATTCTTACCGAAGACCACCGAACGATTATGTTTACCAAAAAACATACAGACAATAAGGGAGGGACCCAAAACGGAGAAATGATGGAAGATATTCTGGTTTCTTCCATGGATGAAAACGATGCATGGAGTACCCCGGAAAGACTAAAAGGCCTGGTTACTGTGGGGCATGATGCCACGGTGCAACTATTTGGGGAAGATTCTAAAATGCTGATTTATAAAAACGGAGATTTGTTAATTACTGAAAAGGTTGGGGAGAAATGGTCCAGCCCAAAATCCATTGGTAGTAACATCAATGGGAAAAACAGCAAGGAATCTCATGGCTTCATTTCCAAAGATGGAAAAACCTTAATTTTTAGTTCTAATGCCAAAAGCAAAAATGGCAATATGGATTTATTCATTTCAAGGAGAAGTAGTAATTCCGGAAGTTGGGGAACACCAAAATTGCTTTATGAATTGAATACCGATGAGGACGAAGAATCTCCATTTATTGCCGAGGATGGCACTTTATATTTCTCATCCAGAGGCCATGATGCAATTGGGGGATATGATATTTTTAGTGCAGAATATGACTCCTTTAAAAAGACATATATCAACCCTAAAAACTTAGGTTATCCAATAAATTCAGTTTCAAATGACATCTTTTTTAACCTGAAAAATGACATTGCTTATTTCACTTCCGATAGAGTTGGAGGACACGGAACAGAAGATATTTACCGGGCTTATATGTTCGAAAAAACCATTTTAGCAGGAAAAATATTTGATCAAATTTCCCTGGATCCCCTTCAGGGCTGCAAAATTGTATTGGAGGCAGATGGCATGGATTATTTTTATACCACGAATGCTGCAGGGGAATACAAAGTAGAAATCCCATTTGATAAAACCTTTCATTTGAAAATTTTAAGAGATGATAAAGTAGTTTTTGAAGAAGAGTATAAACCTGTCATCTCATTAAAAGACCCGAGAAATGTAAATCGGGATTTCTTTGTGGAAATAGAGAAAGAAAAAGAAGTTTTTGCATCCAAGAAACCGGGTCAGGATTTGGTGAAAAAGTCTGGGAATACTGCTGCAAAACCTAAAATCACCAATCAAACAGGGAAAACCCTTCCGAAATTTAAAGTAGGCCAAAAAATGATAGCCAGAATTTATTTTGACCCGGCAAAGGCTACCATTACCTCAGAGTCTTATGATGAACTCAACAGCATTGTGAAATTGTTCAAAGACAATCCTAACCTAAAAATAGAGATTTCCGGACATACCGATAATGTGGGAGATCCAAATTACAACTTGAATTTATCTCAAAGAAGGGCTCAGGCTGTGGTAAATTACCTGGTTTCCAAAGATATCGATGCTTCCAGGCTAACCGCTAAAGGTTATGGAGAGACCAAGCCTCTTGCCAGTAATGACGATGAAAAGGACGGAAGGGAAATTAACAGAAGAATCGAAATGAAAGTTTTGAATAATTGATTTCTCTATCATTATTTGGAGAATGAATTGAGTTTTTTTTAACAAAAAATTAAAATCCAAAATTAGACTTTTTAAGAGGTTTGATTTTGGATTTTTTTTATAATTATTTTTTTCCGTTTTAATTCTTCTTATAGGATTTACCAATTAGATTTGATTATAAATCTTTGAAAATCATTCTTTCTAAAAATATCCTAATGAAATTTCTTTTTAAAATTCATTTTCATACTAATTGGGGACAAAGTTTAAGATTAACCGGATCAATACCAGAGCTGGGCAATGGAGATATCAAAAAAGCCATTCCCCTGAATTATAAGGCAGATGGTATGTGGGAACTGGAATTAGATTTATCGGATTTTAAAGGAAGATCAATAGAATATAAATACCTGCTTTATTTTGAGGATATTGACCGGGAAGAATTAGAATGGGGTCCGTTCAGAGAAGTAACCTTGTCTGCAAGAAAGTTTGATTTAATTGTGCTGGAAGATTCCTGGAGATCTTATAAAGAGATTGAAAATACTCTGCATACAAGTGCATTCAAAAATGTAATTTTTCAGGATTTCGGTGGTCATTTATCCAATGAGGGTAAAAAGTTAAAAAAAAGGAAAAAGAATTCCCTTACCCACAAGTTTCAATTGAAAGTGCCCAGGATTTCTGAAGGCTATAGTGTGGTTTTGGGTGGGAATCATCAATCCCTGGGAAATTGGGAAAATGATAAAGTAATTCATATGGAATATTCCGGAAAAGAAGATATGTGGCAGGCTGAATTTTCCCTGGATACTTTTTTCCCCATTAAATATAAATATGGAATCTATGACCTGAAAAAGAAAGAGGTTGTAGAATGGGAAGCAGGAGAAGATCGATATTATAACCCTGATGCCAAACTTAGTGCTAAGAAATTCATCATAAAAACAGATGAAAAATTCAGGTATAACAAACCGTGGCGTGGGGCAGGGGTTGCCATTCCCGTTTTTTCATTAAGAAGTAATAATGGACTGGGGGTTGGAGAGTTTCTGGACCTGAAGTTAATGGTTGACTGGGCAAAGAAAACCAATCTTCAAATGATTCAGGTATTGCCTATTAATGATACAGTGGCTACTCATACCTGGACGGATTCCTATCCTTACGCTGCAATTTCTGTATTCGCACTTCATCCCATTTACCTGAATATTCAGGCTATTGGAGCGCTTTCTGCTAAAGTCACCAACGATATTTTATTATTACAAAAGGATATTCTAAATAAAAAGGAAGATGTAGATTATGAAGTGGTAATGCGGGCTAAATCCCGCTTTTATAAATTGATTTTTGATGAACAAAAAGACCAGTTTTTGGCAGATCCGGCCTTTAAAGAATTTTTTGAAACGAATAAATCCTGGCTGGTCCCTTATGCTGCTTTTTCCTACCTAAGGGACCTGTTTGGTACCCCGGATTTCAATAAATGGGAAGGGTATGAACGCGTATCAGAAAATGATCTTGAAAAATTAACAAGCCCAGCTGCTGCTCAGTATCCGGATGTGGCTGTTCATTACTTCATTCAGTTCCATTTACATAAACAATTACTGGAAGCAGCAAGTTATGCAAGAGAAAATGGTATTGTACTAAAAGGAGATATTCCTATTGGAATTTATCGACATAGTGTGGATGCCTGGATCAAACCCGAATTGTTCCATATGCATGGACAAGCCGGAGCTCCACCAGATGATTTTGCCCAGGAAGGACAAAACTGGGGATTTCCTACATACAATTGGGAGGAAATGCAAAAAGACAATTTCTCCTGGTGGAAAGAAAGGTTTAAAAAAATGGAATCCTATTTCGATGCCTTCAGGATTGACCATATCTTAGGCTTTTTTAGAATTTGGGAAATTCCTTTTGAGAATGTAGAAGGAATTCTTGGGCATTTTAATCCTGCTTTACCTTTTAGTGTGGAAGAACTTCAGCAAAGAGGGCTTCATTTTGATGAGGAAAGGCTTTGTAAACCCTACATAAGAGAGCATTTATTATTAGAAATATTTGGAGAAGAAAAGGAGGAAGTTATTCAGGAATATTTGGAAGAATACCAACCTGGTGTGTACAAAATGAAACCTGAATTTGATACCCAAAGAAAGGTTGAAGAAGCGCTTAAAATTAAAAAAGATGATGCGCTGGAAGTAATCACTCAAAAACATCAATTAAAGAAAGGCCTTTTTAAATTATTAGGTGAGGTACTTTTATTGCCAGTGGAAAATTCTGACGGAAGGCTCTGGAATCCTAGAAATGCCATGCATTTTACCCAGTCATTTAAAGAGCTTGATGGACATGCCCAACGGATTCTTGATGAAGCTTATGTAGATTATTTTTACCACAGACATAATGATTTCTGGAAAGAAAAGGCAATGGTAAAATTGCCGGCTTTAAAGGCGGCCACCAATATGTTAATTTGTGGGGAGGATTTGGGGATGGTTCCTGCCTGTGTTCCCGGGGTAATGGATGAATTAGGATTTTTGAGTCTGGCCATTCAGCGAATGCCCAATAATAGTGATTTGGAATTTGGCAAGCCTTGGGAGAATCCCTATTTATCAGTTTGTAGTCCTTCAACCCATGATATGTCCAATATTAGAGGATGGTGGGAAGAAGATGCAAATAAAACCCAACGGTATTTTAACCAGGTGATGGGGCAACATGGAGAAGCGCCCAAGGAAGGAGAACCATGGGTTTGCCAGGAGATTGTTCTCCAGCATTTGCACAGTAGTAGCATGTGGGCTGTTTTCCCAATCCAGGATTTATTAGCTATCAGTGCTGAATTGCGAAGAAAGAATCATTTGAAAGAACAAATCAATGTGCCGAGTAATCCAAAGCACTACTGGAAATATAGGTTTCATCTAAATTTGGAGGAATTAATTCAGCAGGATGGTTTTAATTTGGCCATTAAAAGAATGGTATCCGGTTCAGACAGGGTTTTGCCCTATTAAAACCAGAAACCTGATAGGGCAGGATAGGATTCCCGATTAACCATAATATTATTCGGGAAATAATGAAAAAATATGATTATGAAAACCTGTTTCCTAAATGCTGCGATCCTGTTGTTAATTTTTCCCTTTCTTTATTCCTGTTCCTCTGTTCAAAAGGAAGAAGGGGCTGAAGAAAAAGAACCTAATTTTACCAGGCCGAAGAATGTACTTTTGATCATTGGGGACGATCATTCTGCGAGGGTTTTGGGTTGTTATGGAAATGACAAGGTTAATACGCCTAATTTGGATCGACTTGCTACAGAAGGAGTACGGTTTTCCAGGGCTTATGCCAATGCACCACTTTGCAGTGCTTCAAGGCAATCTATTTTGACTGGGAAATACCCGCATGCTACAGGGGTTACACTTTTAACCACTTCTTTTCCCGATGAAAATATTACCATTGCAGAAATGCTTGGTGAAGCGGGTTACAAAACCGGAATTTTCGGAAAAACCCACTTTAATAATCAGGGCTCTCATGGTTTTCAGGTGATGATGGGTAGAAGCCAATTCAGAGAAAGTATTGATTCGCTGGAAAATATTGAAATTCCGGAAGGTGTGAAAGTTAGACCTCAGTGGAAACCATTTAAGGATCCGGCCAGAATTTGGCTAAATGCGGATATGGCCACTTCTGGCTTGCCCTATAAGTACGATCAGGCTACTTTTTTTGCAGACAGAACCATCGATTTTATTAAGGCAAATAAAAACAATCAGTTTTTTGCTACCCTGGCTTTTTTTGAACCTCATTCTCCCTTTAACTTCCCCATAGAGTTTTCGGGAAAATACCAACCGGAAAAGGTACCTTTTCCAGAAGGCAGTGAGGAGGATGATCAATGGATTCCAGCAGTTTTTAAGGACCTCACCGAAGAAGAGAGAAAGGGAATAATTGCATCTTATTATACTTCTGTAGAATATGTGGACAGTAATGTAGGCAGGGTGATGGAGGCGCTAAAAGAAAATGGATTGGAAGAAAATACCTTGGTAATTTATATTGGAGACCATGGATATTTGTTGAACGATCATAAAAGGTTTGAGAAACATATGATGTGGGAGCCGGCCATTAATGCTCCATTGATTGTACGAGGATATGGGGAGAAAGGAAAGGTGTTTTCTACTTTTGTAGAGTATGTAGATTTGGTACCAACCATACTTGAAATTTTAGAGAATCCCGGAAATCAAGAAATTCAGGGGAAAAGTTTTGTTCCGGTGTTGGAGGGGAAAACAGAAAATCACCGGTCTCAGGTATTCTCGGAGTTTTTAGCTGATAACAAAGCCATGATAAAAAATGAACAGTGGAAATATATCTTTTCAACTGGCCAAAGAGACCTTGGGCAGGGTTATGCAACAGGAAATCCTCCTACAGGAATTCAGCACAGGCTATATAACCAGATAGAAGACCCCGATGAAACAACCGATCTGGGAGGTAAAAAAGAATATAAGTCAACTTTGGATTCAATGAAACAGGAATTATTGAAAGTGTTTAATGAAACACATCCTGAGGCTTTTAAACTTCCGAAAGGATTATCGATAGATGAAAAACTAGTATGGTTTTGTGAGCCCAGAGACAAAAATAAGGATTTGGATGCGCAGTAAAATCAGCCTTTTTACCTTAATTTTTAAGTCCTTGGTTTTGTTTAATCCCAAAAAATGCTAAATTGAAAATGGAAGAAAGTCAAAATGGACAAATTGTTTCTTTCTATTCTTTCAACTACTCAATTCCTGAAAATAAAATTCAGAGAATTATTGAATGGTATTCTTTTTATATAAAATAATTACAACAAATAAAATTATCATTGGTTTCCTGCAGGGTTTCAGCTTCGTAGCTAATTAATTACAAACCTCTTTTCTAACAAACAATCCTGTACAAATTGTAAAGGAGCACATTGTGCCACTTCAGTTTAATTTTTTGTCATAATAACAAGCTAATGCTGTTTATTTATTTTTAGAATAAGTGAGCCGGTTAAGCTGCTGTTATCTAATTTTTTAAAACATGAAACCAATTAATAATCTTCAGGATTTATTGCTTGAGCAATTAAAAGACTGTTACGATTCAGAGCTGCAACAAATAGAGGCCTTTCCCCAATTAATGGAAAAATCTCAATCCCTCCAGCTTAAAAATGCAATTAAATTAAGCCTAGAAAAATCTGAAATTCACTTAAAACGGTTAGAAAGAATGCTTTCCAAAATGGGAATTATCACCGTAGAAGAAATTTGTGAGGGAACACTAGGAACTATGAACGAAATTTGGACTCTAATGAGCAGGATAACGGACAAGAATGTTTTAGATGCTGCCATTATTACTTGTGTACAACATATCCACCACCACGATATTGCCGGTTACGGAACAATCTGCGCATTTGCTAAAGCATTAGGTAATTTCGAAATGGCTTCTACTATACATGAAATGTTGGAAGAGGAGAAAAATATCGATAAAATGCTTACTGATATGGCAATTGAAAGTATAAATTTTAAAGCCAGAGATAAAGATTTCATGGAAGCCACAATCTAAATTATTAATTTGACTACACTTTTTTGATTCCTGTGGTTACTACGCTACCTTTTTATTTTTTAATCTGCCTTCCCAGAGTAATGAAAGTCTCCGGGAAAGGCAATTGATTTTATCAGATTTTATTTGAATCACTTTTGAGTGGAAATGGATTCTTCTTTATTTGATCCATTCTGGACGATTATTTCCATCACCTTTATACTTTCTTCATTGAATCCGAGATCCGGATCGGTTAAATCAAACTTTAAAGTTTCGGTGATATAAGCCTCGCATGAATCATTGTTGTTATCGTGGGTTAAAACCACCGGATATTGAGGAGGGTAAATCAGAATAACCGCCTCAGGCCAAATGATTTCAAAGGAGTGTTCTTTACAACCACCGCTATAAGAAATCTCAATCATTAAAAAATTTCCTTCTTTATAAACTTTATTAAGTCTGAACTCATCTGAAACAGAATCTCCTTTACTCATTTTCAAAGACAGGGCTTCATATTCTTCCTGATCCAGTTTTATGCTAAGGTTTGAAATATCATTATTAACCTCATCGGGATTAACTTCTTTTTCTTTACAGGAAAACCCTCCTAATAGCAGAGTAAAGATGAAAAAATACTTTTTTAGGCAGTTCATAGCTTTAAGTTATTTTAAAAAATTAATTTTAACTAGTTTTTGATATTCACGGAAAAATTCCAACAAACGCTGCAAAAAAAGTCACGGGGTATGCAGGTAAACAAAGTTATATTATATCAGGTTTGGGTTATTGTCATTACTTTATGTACGAGTTTTCTGGCCATATTCATTCCGCTTAATATTGTATTCAGAGTTTGGCACAATCCCGTTTTCAATTTCCTCAATATTTGTGTAGCTGTTTTTTTTGCCTTAGATGTAATCATTAGTTTTTGGCGAGCCGGAAAAATGATACACCCTGGGTTGACAGAGGTGAACAGGGAAAAACAAAATTATATAAAAAGATGGCTGGTGCTTGATTTGCTCTCTATCCTTCCTTACGATTTTATTTTTGGTATTCCCTTTTTAGGGTTATTGAGGTTGTTGAAAATATTTAAGGTAATTGGAATTCTCAAAAAATTCCGCTACTATGAAGTGAAATATACCACTACAATTACCTTGGTGTATTTTTTCTTTTGGCTTATACACCTGGCTCACTGGATTTCCTGTATCTGGCTGGTCCTAACCGGAGCAGACCCTAACCATAATGAATATTCAAATTATTTACTGGCTTTGTATTGGAGTGTAACTACACTTACTACAGTTGGTTATGGAGATATTACGCCTCAATTGGCAGATAATGCTCAAATTCTGTTCTCTATTATTGTTCAGCTTACGGGAGTGGGAGTTTATGGAATTGTAATTGGTAATATTGCTGGGTTGATTTCCAAAAACGATCCGGCTAAAGCTCAATATTTGGATAATCTGGATAAACTAAAAGCCCTAATCAGGTATAGAAATTTGCCAAAAAACCTACAGGGAAAGCTTAGAGATTATTTTAATTACATGTGGCAAAACAGATACGGTTATGACGAAAATGCTTTCTTATTAAGTCTTCCTGAAAATTTACAAAGAGATGTGGCTATTCACCTTAAAAAGGAAATAATTGAGAAAATTACTCTTTTTGCAGGCTGTAATGAAGGATTTGTACATCAAATTTCCATGCACCTGGAGCCGGAAGTAATTACGCCCAATGACCTGGTTTTTAAATATGGTGATATTGGACATGCCATGTATTTTTTGGTAAAAGGTGAACTGGAAGTTTTAACCCAAAAAGGAGAAATTATAGCCAACATAAAGGAAGGGGATTTCTTTGGTGAAATAGCATTGTTTATGGATACTCCTCGAACCGCTACCATAAAAGCCACAACCTATTGCGATATTTACAAATTGAGAAAAAGGGAGTTTGATAAAGTAATTTCCAGCTATCCGAAAATTGGGGAAAATATAGAAAAATCCGTTAGAGAAAGAAGAGCCAGGTATGTTTAGTAAACATTTATTTTTAATTCTCTGAATTTATGCTTAAATCTGCACAAGAAAGGCAAACATAATAATTGATGTTGCCTAAATTACATTTACATTTTTTCTGTACCGATTAAGTGTATACTACTTACCTGAAATCAACTTTTTTTACTAAATTATTAATGGGTTGGAAAATTTATCTGCCACCCTCAAATCATTTCTTCATAAGTTTTAGATAATTTAAAATATTCATTTCATGGGAAATAATTCCGGGAATTTCAATTCCAGTTTATTGAAAAGACTTTCGATTATTGTCGGAGTATTGGTCCTTATTGTGTCGGTGGTGTTTTATTTTAATTCAAACACCCAAGCTAAAAAACCAATCAGATCCACAGTTGATGCCTCTTTTGAAGCTTATGTTTCGGGTTATACTTCCGGGATAATATCTAAAAACTCAAGCATTCAGATTATTCTGGCCAGCGAATATGAAGATGATAGTCGTACCGGGAAAACCGAGGCAGATCAACTTTTTGATTTTTCTCCTTCAATTAGTGGAGAAGTGACCTGGCTGGATGGCAGAACAGTTGAATTTAAACCTGAAAAATATCTGGCTTCCGGAGAAAGATATCAGCTTAGATTTAAACTCAACAAACTCATTCCCAACCTTCCGGAGGAAATGGAAAACCTGGAATATGAATTTGAAACCATAACTCAGAACTATGATGTAAATATTGATGGATTGGTGGCTGCTTCGGATGGGGATATTTCCAAACAATCTCTTCAAGGTTTAATTCAAACGGCAGATATTAGTGAAAATGAGGATGTAGAAAAAATCCTTTCAGCCAATTTAAATGGAAAATCACTAGATATTGTCTGGAATCATGGTGGTGGAAATATTCATAATTTTTCTGTAGAGAATATCACCAGAACGGAGGAAGAAGGTACTGTTGAATTAAGCTGGAATGGCTCTCCAATCGGAGCCGATTATACTGACAGTGAAAATGTAATTATTCCGGCTTTAGGTGATTTTAAGCTAATTGAAAATAAAGTAATTCAAACACCTGATCAATACATCATTCTGCGCTTTTCAGATCCTATTCAGGACAATCAAAACCTGGATGGCCTTATTACTGTTCAGGGAATTAGCAACCTGAAATATCAGGTAAAAGGAAATGAAATTCTGGTATTTCCTTCGGTTAGACAAACCGGTGCTTCAACGGTTAAACTTTTTCCAGGTATCAAAAACTCTCAGGGATTCAAGCTAAAAAATGAGGTGAGTGTGCCTGTGGTATTTGCACAAATGAAACCTGCGGTAAGAATTTCAGAAAAAGGTACAATTTTGCCTTCAACCAAGGGGCTGGTTTTACCCTTTGAGGCAGTGGGTTTGAATGCAGTGCAGGTGCAGGTAATTAAAATTAAAGAAGAAAATGTAGCCCAGTTTTTACAGGTAAACGGATTAAATGGAAGAAGTGAAATAAAAAGAGTGGGGCGTCCTGTTATTGCCCGAACAATTGCCCTGAATAATACAGGAAATGCCGATGTTTCCTCATGGAAAAAATATTCCATCGATCTTTCCCAACTTATTGAAAATGAACCAGGTGCTATTTATCAGATAAAGCTTGGGTTTAAGAAAGATCATGTGTCCTATTATTGTGATGGAGAGAATATTGGCAGTGAAAACCCAATTACACTGGCCGAGGATAATTTATCGGAATTGGAAGAAAACTATGACCGGAACTACTATAGTTATTACGATGACGATTATTACTATTATTACGATTGGGAGCATAGAGATGATCCCTGTTATGATGCTTTTTATGGGGGAAATCGTTCGGCTCAGATCAATGTACTTGCTTCCGATTTGGGTATAATTGCCAAAAGAGGGAACGGAGGAGAAATGGTAGTAGCCATTACAGATTTAAAAACTACTCAACCCATTCAGGGTGTTGATCTTCAGGTATTTAATTATCAAAATGGGTTAATAGCAGATGCCAAAACTGATGGAGATGGATTGGCTAAATTAGATACCAAATCCAAACCGTTTTTGTTGGTTGCCAATTATGGGAAACAGAAAGGTTATGTGAAACTCGATGATGCTTCTTCATTGTCTATTAGTAATTTCGATGTTTCAGGTAATGAGGTAAAGAAAGGTTTGAAAGGCTTTATTTATGGGGAAAGGGGAGTATGGAGACCGGGAGATTCCCTTCACATTACTTTTGTGTTGGAGGATAAGGACAGAATTCTCCCGGAAAATCATCCGGTTATATTTCAATTGCATAATCCAGAAGGGCAAATTGTAGAAAAAATTGTAAAGGCTCAGGGGTTAAACGGATTTTACAATTTTACCACTTCTACCGACCCAGAGGCACCAACAGGTAATTGGTTGGCTAGAGTTTTAGTAGGTGGAACTGAGTTTACCAAATCACTGAAAATTGAAACTGTTAAGCCCAACAGATTGAAAATAAACCTGGACTTTGGGAAAGATAAAATTACAGCCGGAGACGATCAGGTAAAAGGGGAGCTTGAAGTGAAATGGCTTCATGGAGCAATTGCTCCAAACCTGAAGGCTGAATTTGAAGTGGACCTTTCTCAGGCTGTAACCAAATTTCAAAAATACCCTGCCTATAATTTTGATGATGAGGGAAGGCGTTTTTCGGGAGAAACCCAAACCATTTTTGATGGCAGACTGGATGCCAATGGAAAAGCTACTATCAATGCCTCCCTCAATATTGAAGAAGCTGCACCGGGAATGTTAATGGCTAATTTTAGTGGTAAAGTGTTTGAAGAAGGTGGTGACTTTAGTGTTGACCGATTTAAAATACCCTATTACCCTTACCAGTCTTTTGCAGGAATGCAATTCCCTGAGTCTGATTCATGGAGCCGGTTATTTTATGACAAAACCAATTCCCTTGACATTGTAACGGTGACACCGGAAGGAACACCAGTTGCCAGAGATGGTGTGGAGGTGGAAGTATACAGATTGGAATGGAGATGGTGGTGGAATAGAAATAATGAGGAGGTGGCCAATTACCTTAATCGTCAGAATAAAATTCCTGCAGCTAGTGGAACAGTTAGTACCGGCACTGACGGAAAAGGGAATTACGAGTTTGACCTGAATCGCTGGGGAAGGTATTATGTTAGAGTTTGTGATCCGGTTTCAGGGCATTGTACCGGAGAAATTCATTACACTTCGTGGGGAGGAAATAGTGAAGATGTTCCTGGAGGTGCAACCATGCTTACTTTTTCTGCAGATCAGGAAAAATATGAGGTGGGGGAATCTGTAAAGTTAAATATCCCTGGTAGTGAAACAGGCAGGGCATTGATAAGCATTGAAAATGGACGAAAAGTATTAAAAACTTTCTGGTTGGAAACCACCGAAGGGGCAAATGAATTTTCATTCGAAGTTACTCCGGAAATGGCACCAAATATTTATGCTCATGTAGAATTGATTCAGCCGCATATGCAGACGGCAAATGATTTGCCTATCAGACTTTATGGAGTTATTCCAATCATAATTGACAATCCGGAAACACATTTGGAACCTGTATTAGAAATGCCGGATGTTTTAGCACCGGAAAAGGAGTTTAAAATCACCGTTTCTGAAGCTTCAAGTAAATCGATGACATATACCGTTGCTGTGGTAGATGAAGGCTTATTGGATTTAACCCGTTTCAAAACTCCGGATTTATGGAATTACTTTTATGCCAGAGAGGCACTTGGTGTGAAAACCTGGGATTTGTATCAAGATGTAATGGGGGCCTTTAGCGGTTCAATGGGAAGATTGTTAGCACTTGGAGGGGATGAGTCTGGTGATATGCAAAAGAATGCCAAAGCCAATAGGTTTAAACCAGTGGTGAAATATCTCGGTCCATTTAAATTGGCAGAAGGAGAAAGTAATGAACATACTATTAGATTGCCAAAATACATAGGTTCTGTAAAAACAATGATTGTAGCAGGGGAAAATGGAGCCTATGGTTTCACTGATAAAGCCACTCCGGTCAGACAGGAATTAATGGTATTGGCAACTCTACCAAGGGTACTTGGCCCGGAAGAAAAAGTAGCGCTTCCGGTCAATATTTTTACTTTGGATGAAAGTGTAAAAACCGTTGATATTCAAATAAAATCAAATAGTTTACTGAACATTTCCGGTGGAGGAAAACAACAGGTTACTTTTGATAAACCCGGAGAAAAACTTGTGTTTTTTGACTTATCTGTAAACGCGGGAATAGGAGTTGGAAAAGTGGAAGTAGTGGCCACCTCTGGAAATAAAAAAGCCACTTATGAAGTGGAACTGGATGTAAGAAATCCTAACCCTCCTGTAACTGATGTAATTGATGGTGTGGTAAATCCCGGTGAGAGTGTTACCCTCAATTATTCACCTGTGGGTATTCCCGGAACCAATTCAGGAGTGCTGGAAGTTTCAAGTATTCCTGCCATTAACCTGGGCAAAAGATTGAATTACCTGATTCAATATCCATATGGTTGTATAGAACAAACCACTTCATCAGTTTTCCCTCAATTAGTTTTAACCGAAATTCTGGATTTGCCTCAGGATAAAAAAATTCAAATTGAACGGAATATAAAAGATGGCATCAAAAGACTGCAAAGTTTTCAGAATAATGATGGTGGGTTAAGTTATTGGCCAGGGCAATATGAAAGTAATGAGTGGGGAACCAATTACGCATTCCATTTTATCGTGGAAGCTGAAAAAAGAGGATATAGTGTTCCTTCCAACTTCAAAGGAAACATTCGAAGATACCTGAAGAAAAAAGCGCAGGCCTGGCGACCAAATCCAAATTATAGCAGAGATGATCTAATTCAGGCCTACAGGTTATACACACTGGCTTTGGATAAATCTCCTGAAACGGGAGCCATGAACAGGTTGAGAGAATCTAACGATTTATCAATTCAGGCTAAATGGCGGCTTGCTGCAGCTTATTATTTATCAGGGAAAAATGATGCTGGAGATCAATTGGTTTCCAACCTGTCAACCACCGTAAAAAGTTACCGGGAGCTTTCTTATACTTATGGTTCCTCCGATCGGGATGAAGCAATGATTTTGGAAACCATTGCCTTAAAAGAAGATAAATCTAAAGGTATTGATCTCATTAGAAAAATTGCCGGAAGATTATCTGAAGACAATTGGATGAGTACTCAAACTACCGCATATTGTTTAATTGCTATAGCTAAATATGCCGGAACGGATAAAAATGGAAAAGGAATGGCGTTTTCATTTGACATTAATTCCCAGGGCAATGAAAAAGCTACCACAGGATTATCAATTGTGCAAAAGGATTTAGGTATAAAGGGCAGTGAAAAAGGAAAAGTAGTGATAAAAAATGATGGAGAAGGTATCTTATTTACCAGATTAATATTAGAAGGCACTCCGGCCAAAGGAGATCAGTCTGAGGCGGAAAATAACCTTCACCTCAATGTGAATTATACCGATAAAGATGGCAAAACCATTGATCCTGCCAAAATTGATCAGGGTACTGATTTTATAGTGGAGGTAACCGTACACAACCCGGGTACACGAGGAGATTATCAGGAAATGGTATTAAATCAGGTTTTTCCTTCTGGTTGGGAAATTCTAAACTCCAGAATGGATGGAACAAATGCCCTGGAAGGGTCAGACGAACCCACGTATCAGGATATTCGGGATGATCGGGTATTTACCTTTTTCGATTTAAAGAAAAATGAAAGTAAAACTTTTAAGATCCGATTGAATGCAAGTTATGCCGGGCAATATTATTTACCCACGATTTACAGTGAAGCCATGTACGACAATACCATCAATGCCAGAAAACCTGGTAAAACGGTTTATGTACAAAGACTAACCGGACAATAAATGTTTTTAAAGTCAAAAAAGCCTCCGGAGATGTAATTCTCGGAGGCTTTTTTATGGACTCAATTAATTTCTAAAAGATTAGATTACTTAGGCCCGAATCTGCCCGGTGCCCTTAATTACCCATTTATAACTGGTCAGTTCTCCGAGAGCCATTGGTCCTCTTGCATGAAGTTTTTGAGTACTAATGCCAATTTCAGCCCCTAATCCAAATTGCGCTCCATCTGTAAAGGCAGTAGAGGTATTTAAATAAACCGCTGCAGCATCAATGGATTTGAGGAAGATATCAGCCACTTCATCACTTTCTGTTACAATGGCTTCACTATGTCTGGAACTGTATGCTGTAATATGATCAATCGCCTCTTCAAGGTTATCCACAGTTTTTATAGACATTTTATGGCTTAAAAACTCTGTTCCGAAATGATCTGAATTGGCCTGATTTAAAAGGTTTTCCGGATAATTGCCTTTTAGTTTTTCATAAGCAGATTCATCGGCAAATATTTCTACATTTTCTTTTTGCAGGTCCTGAACCAATTCCACCAGGTCAACTATTCGGGATTGATGGAGCACAAGGCAATCAAGAGCATTGCAAACACTGACTCTTCTGGTTTTAGCATTAAACACTATCTGCTTTCCCTTTTCCAAGTCCCCAAATTCATCGAAATAGGTATGTACAATTCCAGCGCCTGTTTCTATTACAGGAACTTTTGCATTTTCCCTTACAAAATTGATTAGATTCTGGCTTCCTCTTGGGATGATAATATCTACAAAATCCACCGCATTTAACATTTCCTGAGTGGCCGCTCTGTCCACTGGTAATAGGCATACAATATCTTTATCCAATCCATTTTTATCCAACACTTCATGAATTACTTTTACAATAGCCAGGTTTGAGAACTCTGCATCACTTCCGCCTTTGAGCAGGCAGGCATTTCCGGATTTTAAGCAAAGTGAAAAAACATCGAAAGTTACATTAGGTCTGGCCTCATAAATAATTCCGATCACCCCAAGCGGAACAGTTACTTTTGAAAGTTGCAAGCCATTTGGTAATTCCTTCTGGTCCAGTATTTTATCAAGCGGATTAGGTAACTTTGCCACATTTAAAATGTCATTGGCAATGTCCTTAATTCTCTCCTTAGTCAATTTTAACCGGTCATATTTCGGATCGTCAGGACTCATTCTCTCCAGGTCTTTTTGGTTTTCTGTAAGAATCATGTTGGTGCTTTCTATTGCTGCAGCAGCCAAATCATTCAATACCCTGTTTTTGGTTTCCTCTGATACCAGGTTTAATTTCCTGCTACCCTTTTTTACATTTTCGAATAAGTGTTGATATGCCATTCCTGTATTACTTAAATTAATATTTTTCTATTTGAAATTATTACTGATAATCCTTAAATCTACTGTCAATTCCGCCTTGTCTGATTTCATCTTCAAACTGGTTTAATTTTTCTATGAAATCTGCTCCAATTTTATGAATGATATCCTCCAGAATTAATTCCGCTTTTTTCCAGGCTACCTGAAATTCTTTGGATTTACATTTCCCATATTCAGATAAACTTACCAACCTTTTTCGTCCATCTGTTTTATCTTTAAAAGCTTCAAGGTATCCTTTTTTGATCATTTTATCCACCATGGAATTGATGGTGGGATGTTTAAATCCAAGCTGATCTGCAATTTCTGTAATGGCACAGGTTTCCTGTTCTTCCAAAATCATGAAAATTAAATACCAGCTGGGTTCCAGGTCCATATT
Source organism: Flexithrix dorotheae DSM 6795 (assembly GCF_000379765.1). Classification (GTDB taxonomy): domain Bacteria; phylum Bacteroidota; class Bacteroidia; order Cytophagales; family Flammeovirgaceae; genus Flexithrix; species Flexithrix dorotheae. Next base: position 43,524 of record NZ_KB903454.1, on the reverse strand, counting down.
GATATTTTTATAGAATTGATGGCCTTGTTTGTTCATCAAATCACTCAGCCTTCTGAATCTGGCATGCAATGAAAATGGCCCTAATTTTCTCAAAAAATCCTCTTGATCCATAAAAATATAATTGTCAGAAGTCTATTTTTAAGTTTTTAACTACGTAGTTAACTACGCAAATTTAATTAATTCATTTTTCAAACAAAATTTTCACGCAACTTTAACAGGAAGAAAAAATGAAAAATTAATTAATTCTTTACATTTGAGGGACAAAGTTCAGGGTGGATATTTAATCTACCTTTTAACATTACAACAATTTTATTAGCATTAAAAAAAGAAAGGAGCATTAATGAAAGAAAAAACAGACACCAGAAGAAAATTTCTGAAGGTATCGGGAACCGCGAGTTTAGGTTTTTTGGGATTGTATCAATTTGCCTGCACTGCGAAGGAAGAAAGTAAAAGCCTGCCTGCCAATTCGGCAATCGGTTATGGAAAACTAAAAAAGGATAAGGAAAAAATATTTAATCTGCCGGAAGGATTTTCCTATAAAGTCATTTCCAAAAGGGGAGAAAAAATGGCAGACGGATTTTTACTTCCCGGAGAACCTGATGGAATGGCTTCCTTCGAAGGTGAGAATGGAAAAGTAATTATCGTAAGAAACCATGAAATTTCCCCGGGGAACACAAAGGAAGGATCTTTTGGGCAAAACAATGAATTGCTTTCCCAAATTAAACCAGAAGAGGTGTATGATTTTGGTAAAGGTGAAGTTCCAAGTCTGGGAGGAACCAGCACATTTGTATTCAATGAGGAAACTCAGGAAATTGAAAAGCAATATTTAAGTCTAGCAGGTACAAATAGAAACTGTGCTGGTGGTAAAACGCCATGGAACAGCTGGATTACCTGTGAAGAGGATACTACTTTAGCGGGTGGGGAATCTGAAAAAAATCATGGTTTTAACTTTGAGGTGCCAGCCACTGAGGAAATTGCTAAAGCTGAACCTTATCCCTTAAAGGAAATGGGCAGATTTAACCACGAGGCGGTTTGTGTGGATCCGAAAACAGGAATTGTTTACCAGACAGAAGACAGGAGTGATGGTTTGATATACAGATTCATTCCCAATGAAAAGGGTAATTTAAGAGCAGGAGGAAAGTTGCAGGTTTTAGCCATAAAAGATCAGAAAAGTTTTGATACCAGAAACTGGAAAAAGTTGACTACTCCTAAAATGGAGCAAGGAAAAGAGTATGCTGTAGAATGGCTTGATATTGATGATGTAGAGTCACCAAAGGATGATTTAAGAATCAGAGGATTTGAAAACGGAGCTGCCAGATTTGCCAGAGGAGAAGGAGCATGGTTTGGTGATGGGGAATTTTATTTTGCCTGTACCAACGGAGGGCATAAATCATTCGGGCAGGTTTTTAAATATATTCCCGGAAAAAATGAAGGGGCGAAAAATGAAGGAGATGATCCGGGTAAATTAGTTTTATTTGTGGAGTCTGACGATAATGAAATTCTAAAAAGCTGTGATAATTTAACCATCGCGCCTTGGGGGGATATCATTCTTTGTGAAGACGATCCGCATCCATTTTTAGTAGGAATTACTCCAAAAGGTGAATTCTACAAACTGGGTGAAAATATTGGTTTTGAATCTGAGCTTACCGGGGTTTGTTTTTCTCCTTCAGGTAAGACTTTATTCGTAAATATTCAACATGCAGGTTTAACTCTGGCAATTACCGGACCGTGGAAAAATAATGCCTAGTGCCTCATGCATTAATTAAGAAATGGGGGTTTGGGATTGATAGTCAATTGATTAACCCAATGATATACCTCACTTATTTCATTAGGACAACAGATTTTCTGCTAGTCGCATTTGGGAGTATTTCCGGGAAAATATAATTTATCGGTTTATCCTGCTTTTTTGTAGGATAGACCGGTAAATTATTGTTAATCGTTTTGTTTTTTACTCTTATTTATCAATATTAGTCTGAAATAAATTGTCATTTGCTTTTGCTAAGACAAATAATGAATTTGGTTTCATTTTCCTGTCTCGGAGAAATCCTTGAATTGAAATCAAATTTCCAGAAATAACAATATTGGATAAATGAAACTAAAACGAAAACTTTTCCCTCTTTTCCTTTTGCTTTTGGCAACTCCACTAATTTCTATTGCACAAAATACCTATTCCCATCTATATCCTGGATATTTTGGGAATGGAAGAACAGGAAAACTTGAAGGCATTTATGTGGGGCTGAAAGGTGGGGTAAATTTTTCCGACTTTACCAGAGAATTATTGGTAAATCCGGATAGAATAGATTCCTATAATTCTATACTTTCTCCTACTGCTGGTATATTAATCGCTGCAGATTTGCATGAAAGGTTATTTTTAAGATCTGAGTTTTCCTATATTGGTAAAGGAGTGAGTTATGAAAGTAAGGATGATATTTCGACTATCACCAATAATAGAAAATTGACTTACATTGAAATTCCCCTTATTCTAAATTATTATCTCAATAACTACGGATATAGACTAAGGCCCTATGTGGGCGGTGGAGTAAATATAGGATTCCTGATGTCTGCAATTGATTACAAAAAGGAAGTATATAACAGTACTGGTGAATTGGTTGGTGAAGAATCTGAAAACGATGTGACCAAATTTCATAAGAACCTGGAATTTGGAATTTCGGGTAACTTAGGGTTGAATTATCAGATTTCCTACCGTTCTTATTTAAATTTTGATATAAGAGGAACTTTAGGCCTAAGCAATATTAATAATCCTTCCCCCAATGATATCAATAATCCCTACACAGTAAATGTTGGAGTAGTGGGGAGTTTAGGATTTCTTTATGAACTTTAAAAAAAGGAGTTGAAATTCTTTATTTTCAACTCCTTTTTATCAATAAAGCATTATTCTTCTCCTATTATAATGGATTTTCGGGATACTGCCGATACCTGAAATAAGCCAAGGGCACCATTGGAAATATTATTCCTCAGGTTTGCCGGAATTGGACCGAAAAGCCCGCCATCATTGTTCAGGTTCAATTCCATATCCTGATAGAATAAAAATCCTGACCTGGCCATGCTATAAAACTCCACTGTAACAGAGTCGCCTTTTTTATGATAATATCCACCGGTTAAACCATCAATGTTTTCTCCTATATATTCGTCATCTGCATAGAAAATATCCCGGCCTTCATCATTTTTAATCACCCCATTTTCATAAAATTTAAAGAGATAATAGTCTTTGGTATCCTGTGGTTCTTTGGTATATATCAGCACATCATATACATCGGCTGAATCCAAATCCGCTTCATTTTCAACTTCATCCCAATCTACTTCCCAGCCAAGACTGTCAATTGGAGCTACACGGTTTAATGTTTCAGTAGCTTCATAAACCCCTCCATTTACTTCCACCTTTAAGGAATAAGTCCTTCCGATAATTCCCTGAAATTCTGAAAGATATACACCCTGATTTTCCGAGTCCTCTTCAAATGTATATGTATTTCCTTCATCATCAGAAACTGTGACAAAAGCCCCACTGAGTTTAGGAGTGGCACCAGTGGTATAAAAATCCACATTTTGCCCAACTACAATTCTTTGCTGCCTTAATTCATCTGTGATCAGGCCGTCTATCACCACAACTTTTTCTGCCTGCTCCAGGTCGAGTTCAATCGTTTTTTCCAAATTACTGCAGCTGGCCAATACAAAGATTACGGCTATATATTTTAAAATATTTTTCATTTTTATTGCTATCAAAATATCTATTAAATCAAAAATTAAGAAATAAGGCTAAAACCTGATTTGAAATGCATAGGAGAAAAGAATTGGAAATAGTGATACTTGTCTCAATTCTTTTTCAGTGCCATCTCCAATGATTTCACCCTCACTATTTTGCTTAGTTCTGGAATAAACTGTAAATGGATTCCGCCTGTTATATACATTGTATATGGAAATGGACTGGCTCGTTTTCCACTTTCTCAGGTGATTCTTTTTCCCTTCAATGTTGTAAGAAAGGTCTAGGCGGTGAAAATCAGCCATTTTATATCCATTCCTGCCACTATAATAATCCAGGTTAAAACCATCTCCGTATTCGTACCGCCCGGTTGGGATGGTGATTGGCCTTCCTGTGGTATAGGTAAATGTTCCTCCAATACTTTTCCTGTCGGAAAGCTGATAAGTGGCCGCCACATTAAAAGCATTTCTTCGATCGTAATTGGCTAAAAATGGCTGGCTGTCATTTACATCAGGAACTCTTCTTTCAGTTTTAGAATAAGTATAACTTAAAAAACCTGTCAATCTCCCTTCATTTTTTCTCAATGAAACTTCCAGACCATAGGAATCAGATTCACCCTGTCTGTATTCAGTGGATAGGTTTTCATTGAAAAACACTTGTGCGTTATCTGCAAAATCTGTTACATCAAGCATGTCTTTATAATAAATTTCTGTAGACAGCTCGTAGGCATTGTCTTTTAAATTTCGGAAATAACCTAATGCCACCTGATCGGCTCTTTGTGGTCGTAAATATTCTGAGCTTGGTGCCCAGGTATTGAATGGAATAGGAACTGTGGAATTGGCAATTAAATGTACATACTGAAACATCCTTTGATAAGACGCTTTTAATGAACTTTGTTTATCCAGCGTATACCTGGCCAAAAAACGGGGTTCTATATTGGCAAAAGTTTTTATAGGCTTATATTTTTCATAGTGTTTGATGCCTATAATTTCAGGTTCCAGATTATCCTGTGGATCTTCATAATAGCGGACAGTTCCAGGACCAATATGTTGGAACATTGCGAACCTTAGCCCATATTGTAAAGACAACTTTTCCGAAATTCGTTGGGTGTTTCCAATATAAGCAGCGTAATCCATCGCATACATTTTTTCCAATTCTACAGGCTTAAAAATAGATCGGCTGCCGGTGGGGGTGATTTTTCCTGGAGAAAACCTTCTGGAAGTTACCTGAAACCCAAAACTTAATTCATTTTTAGGATTGAGAAAATAAGAAATGTCATTTTTAAGAGTCAGTTCCTGCATGTTTGCTGTCCAGTCCAAACCTTCCAACGGGTCATTAATATTTAGCCCATAATCAAAATCGCTAAAGGCGAGAGTTAAATTGGAGAACATTCTTTCATTAAAAAGGTGATTCCATCTAAAAGTAGTGGTTTTGTTACCCCAATCAATTCCTCCTCCGTCAAACCTTAGTACATCTCTTCCCAAATAAGCTGCTACAAAAAAACGATCTTTATTATTGGGCTTCCAATTTACCTTGGCATTCAAATCATAATAATATACCGGAATATCTTCATTAAACAGTTTGGCTACCTGATCTATATAAGACCGTCTTCCGGAAATCATAAAAGAACTTTTTTCTTTAGCAATTGGGCCTTCCAACATTACTTTACTGGCGAGCGTACCAATTGAAGCTGAACCGGCCAATTGTTTGGCATTTCCGTCTTTTGTTCTCACATCAAGCATTGAAGATAACCTTCCTCCATATTGGGAGGGGATACCTCCTCTGTATAAATCGGAACTTTTGATAACATCTGCATTGAATACTGAAAATAAACCAAAGAAGTGAGAGGGGTCGTAAACTGGTGCTTCATCCAGTAAAATCAGGTTTTGATCTGAGCTTCCTCCTCTCACAAAAAAGGCCGAAGTTCCTTCTCCCGCAATCAAAACCCCTGGTTGCATCTGCACCGCTTTTATGATATCGGGTTCGCCAAATAATGCAGGAAGTTGTTTTACTTCTTTAATATTAATCTCGCTTCGTCCAATGGATAAATCTTTCACATGGTGGTCTTCCTCTTCTGCAGTGACCACTACTTCTGTAAGTTCGGTTGACTCTTCCAATAATTCCATATTAAAAGAAATATCTTCAGAAAGCGTGATATTGGTTGACTGGGTCTGATACCCGATATAACTAAAGCTTATGGTATAATCGCCAGGGGGCAGTGTAATAGAATAGAAACCATAAGGGTTGGTCACCACTCCATTATTTATTTCCTTAACAAAGACGGTGGCACCAATCAGCTCTTCAGCATTACTGGCATCTTTCAAATATCCGCTTATTGTATATTTATCCTGGGAAAAGGCAATATTGGCCAGGCCCAGGAATATAACTACCTGAATTAAAGTACGTAACATGAAAATAAGTTTTGTAGGGATGTATAAAGTTTAAGTTGAATAAGGTGGGCGGCTAAGCCCACAAAAAATTAATTGATTTGAGTGGTGTTAATTTCCCGCAACCCAAGATCATTTTCCAAGACGAACAATTCGTAATTGGTTTGGGAAATGTTAAAGCCTTCCAGATAGCTTTTGATTGATTTTAAATTTTTGTTTTTTGATAATGACACTAGTTTTGAAATTTTTGAATTTTTCATGATTAATTGACTTAAAGTAAGTACCAGTACTTTTTTATATTGAGTAAATTCACCTCAATTTCAATCAGTAAAGGCAAATAAAAAAGTTGTGATTTCTCTTCAATCACTTTCTTGTTTTTTAATAAAAAGAACTTGAAATGATTTAAAGAAAAATTCTCTTTTTGATCCTTTTTTAATTTTAAAAAATCTATTTTAAATACAAACCTCTTGAGTATTACGAGGTTTATTTTTTTTAGATTTATTACTAAGGCAATTATTTAGGAAGGCACCCTTAAAAAAAGATTAAATTTTTTTCAAAAAGTTTTTTGAGAAATGAAAATAGATGAGCCAAAGCAGACCAGGATAGAAAATTATGCTATAGAAACAGGCTTGAAATATTTCTAATTCTGATATTAAATTAAGGCAACCAGCATTTGATGTGGAAATAAAATTTTGCTGATGAATAAAAATGAAGAGGCTAACAAAGGCGATTAATAAAAAAGCAATGTGGTCTAAAAAATTAACTTTAAGTTTTTCCCAGATAAAAAAATTAAAGATTATTGGAGCAATTACCAATAAAATATCGGCACCAATTTGGGACATGATAAAAATTCCAAAAGAAAAGGGGAAAGCAAGCTGGATTAAATACCTTTCTATTGCCATTTGCGTGATTATTGTATCCTATAATAATATTAATAATGAATTTAACAGACAAAGATCTAAAGAGAATAAGCAAATTCATGAGCCTTGTACTTAGGCATAGGCCTGAATTAATAGATATAAAACCTGATGAGAATGGTTGGGTGGATGTTCCTGAGTTTATAGGAAAAGTAAAAACTAAAATACCTGAATTTAATACCGAGCTAATGAATGTAGTAGTAGATCAAAACAATAAAAAAAGATTTGCCTACAATGAAGATCTTACTAAAATCAGGGCCAGTCAGGGCCATTCCATAAAAGTAGATTTAGGTTATCAGCCGGCTATCCCGCCTGAATTTCTCTTTCATGGCACAGTGGAAAAATACCTGGATAATATTAAATCGGAAGGAATACGAAAAATGAACCGCCATCATGTTCATTTAAGTAAAGACAGAGAGACTGCCATAACAGTTGGTGAAAGAAGGGGAAAACCCGTTATTTTAAAAATCAAGGCAAAGGAAATGTTGGAAAATGGGGCAGAGTTCTTTGTTTCTGAAAATGGAGTCTGGCTTACGGAAATAGTATTACCAGGTTACATTTTGTTTCCAAAATAGGTGATTATCCCGGCTCAGCAAGTATTTTAAGTGAATTTTAGTTTAATTCTTATCAGTTTTTTATATATTTGATAAAGTTTTCATGACTTTAAAATTTTTAGGTTGAACATTTGATTTTGATTTTGAAAAAAGGCTGGTATTATTACCGGCCTTTTTTTATGTGATTTTTTTACAAAACTTTTTCAACTTCCTTGCTTTCCTGATAACCATATCTTATGGCTTTTACCTTTAGATTTTCTCCTTTACCTACTGTGAAAGGTTCATCATAAATAGTCCAGACTTTCTTATTTTCTCCTAATTGGTATCCAATAGATGCTCCGTTGGTCTCACAGGAAAGTGCAACTTTTACTTCCCCATTTTCAGTTTCTTCCAAAACTACAGAAGGATCCTGGGTAATTGGCTGAGTACCCCCAGGCCAGATATTATCCCTTAATTCCTGCTCGGGGATCAATCCCAAATCATTTGTTGCTTTTTGCCATTCATCTAATCTTGCACTTAGTTTTTGTTTAATATCTTGGTATTCAGGATTTTCTGCAAGGTTATTTACTTCCCAGGGATCATTTTGAGTATCATAAAGCTCTTCTACTGGCTTGCTTTCTGCAAACCATGCCAAAGCCGGACCGGTCAATTTACCTTCTTTAAATAATTTTCTCATGGTTGGGTTCATCGTGATCTGCTCTGCATAAGAAAGCGGGTAGGAGTAAGGTACTTCCGGTGTCAGGTTCCGGATGTATTTGAATTTTTTATCGCGAACAGCCCTTATTTGGTCCAAATGTTCATCCGTTCTGTCTCGAGCGGCAAAAATGTATTCCTTTGGTTCAGGAATATTTTCACCTAAAAATGGCTGGCCCTGAATATATTCTGGTATTTCAATGCCGGCCAAATTCAAAATTGTTGGGGCAAAATCGATGAAGCTGATCATCTGATCACTCTCTGATCCTGCTTTTAGTTGCTCAGGCCATTTAACCACCAAAGGAACTTTTAAGCCCGAATCATACATCCATCTTTTTCCCCTTGGCAGGCAAGTTCCGTGATCTGTATAAAACATCACAATAGTGTTTTCCGCTTCCCCTTCTTTTTCCAGTTCTTCCAGAAGTTCCCCAACCCATTTATCCATGTAGTGAATATTGTCATACATTCTGGCTACATCTTCCCTTACATCCGGATGATCAGCATAGTAGGGAGGTAACACAACCTTGCTTCTGTCTGTAATATCTGGCATTGGCTTTCCCTTTTCTTCTGCTTTAGCCTTTAGGTTCGCAATTGTTTTTTTAAATAATCGGCTTTCATGTGTTTGGGCAGAATTGAAAACCGCAAAAAATGGCTGGTCTTTATTTGGTCGGTTTCTGTAGTGTGCATTAGGGCTGGTTTCATCCCAAATAGTAAAAGGAACCCCAAACTGATAATCCGTTTTGGCATTATTTGTACAATAATATCCTGCTTTTCTTAAGTATTCCGGAAAGCCTTTTACTTCTGGAGGAGGCGTTCCGGTATAGGGTTCGCAGTATGGATTTTCTGCTTCTGTTGTTCTATGGTGTAAAGTCCCTATTGAAGTTTGATAACACCCGGTTATCAAAGCAGAACGACTAGGAGAACACACTCCGGAAACAGAATAAACATTGGTGAATTTCATTCCTTCAGCCGCCAATTGGTCAATGTTGGGTGTAACGGCCATTTTATCTCCAAAACAATTTACCCTTGGGCTCATATCCTCAGCTACGATCCAGATAATATTGGGACGAGTAACATTGGTTTTGGCCTCCTGTACTTCCTGATTTTTTTCAGTATTTTTTTGGCAGGAAAAACTCCCGATTAATAATAATCCCAATAAAATAATTTTGGGAAATTTGTAATAAATCATTTTCTGAAAAGTGTCTGTTTGTTTTGGAATAAAAAATAAAAGCCAGCTTTTTGGGCTGACTTTTAAAGTTGATAAATTTTATCTTAAACTGGAATTAATTTCTTCCAGTTTTTTACTTCCCGGACACAAATCCTTTTCTTTTAATGTATTCAGTGGTTTATCAGAAGATTTTAAGGTATCGTGCAATGGGTTACTTTTAGGATTGATATATAGCAACCCGGTTAAAATTTCTCCTCTGTCTCTGGCTTTGATTAAAGCTTCATTTGCTGAAACCCAGTCCAGAGGATTCCAGTCTCTAGCCAATTTATGAAGACTTAAATAAGAACCGTCATGCATGGCTACTTTCACCTGAATTCCTTCTTCATAATCTACTTTAATTTCTTCCTTTTTAGGGATAAAATCTAAAACTGAGGTAGATGAAGCATGATCCCTCACAAAGTCGTAGGATTTGGTAGAGCCTTTATTGTTATTAAAAGTCACACAAGGGGACATTACATTGATAAAGGAAAACCCCGGATGATGCATGGCTGCCTTGATAAGGGGAATTAACTGGCCTTTATCCCCACTGAAACTTTGGGCTACAAATGAGGCTTCCAGTTCCAGCGCAAGACTCACCAGGTCAATTGGTGCAAATGGATTAGGAGCACCTTTCTTACTCATCGAACCTTTGTCTGCAGTAGCAGAATCCTGTCCTTTGGTAAGTCCATAGCAGCCATTGTTCATCACGATATACACCATATTTAAATTTCTTCTGATGGCATGAACAAATTGGCCCATCCCGATTGAAGCGGTATCCCCATCACCGGAAACACCAAAGTAAATCAGGTCTCTATTTGCTAAATTGGCTCCTGTAGCCACTGAAGGCATTCTTCCGTGCACAGAATTAAATCCATGACTATTGCTGAGGAAATAAGTTGGGGTTTTAGAAGAACAACCTATCCCGGAAAGTTTGGCTACTCTATGCGGTTCAATAGACATTTCGTAACAGGCCTGAACAATTGCAGCACTAATACTGTCATGACCACAACCTGCACATAGGGTGGAAATTCTCCCTTCGTATTCTTTTTTGGTAAAACCTACCTCATTTACAGGAAGGTTTGGATGTCTGAATTCTGGTTTTATATAGGTCATGGTATTAAGAATTTTTTACGGTTAAATTGGCACAAACCTGATTTTTGATGAGATCAGCTGTAATCGGCATGCCATTGTAATTCAGGATAGAAATGAGTTTTGAAGGAGCAGCATCAAGTTCCAGCATTAGCAGGGTACGCATTTGTGCATCTCTGTTTTGCTCAATCACAAATACCTTTTCATGGCTATTGATAAAATCAGCTACCTCCTGATTGAAAGGAAATGCTTTTACCCGAATAGCATCAATCTCAATTCCCTCTTCAGCCAATAAATCCAAGGCTTCTTCCGCAGCATATTTGGAAGTACCGAAGAACAAAATAGCTTCATCAGATTTTTTCTCTTCCTGGTATAATTCAGGACCGGGAACATAGTTTTTACTGGTTTCCCATTTCTTAATCAGCCTGTCCATATTTCTTTCATAGGCTGCTCCGTCTTCCGTATAACCGGCATATTCGTTTTTGGAAGTTCCTCTGGTAAAGAAAGAACCTTTAGTTGGGTGAGTTCCCGGATAAGTTCTGTAAGTAATTCCATCATCATCTACATCCAGGTATCTTCCGAACTTTTCAATTTTATCCAAATCCTCAGCAGAAAGTACTTTTCCCCTGTCATATTTTCTTTCATCATCCCATTCAAAAGGATCACTCATCCAGTCATTCATTCCCAAATCCAGGTCATTCATCAGGATGATTGGGGTTTGCAATCTGTCGGCCAAATCAAAGCTTTGGGCAGTCATTTCAAAGCACTCTTTTGGAGTTGAGGGAATTAACAATACATGTTTGGTATCCCCATGAGAGGCATAAGCTGCAGCCAGAATATCAGACTGTTGGGTTCTTGTAGGCATTCCGGTACTTGGACCACCTCTTTGAACATCAATCAATACCGTAGGGATTTCTGCAAAATAGGCTAAACCCAAAAATTCGTTCATCAAAGAAACCCCCGGGCCACTGGTGGCAGTAAAGGACCTTGCTCCATTCCAGTTGGCACCAATTACCATCCCTATAGCAGCAAGTTCATCTTCCGCCTGAACAATAGCAAATTTGTTTTTCCCGGTTTCCGGATCAACCCTTAATTTTTTTGCATATTTCTCAAAAGCCTCAGCCACAGAAGTTGAGGGTGTGATAGGATACCAGGCCACTACGGTTGCCCCACCATAAACAGCACCCAGTCCGCAGGCTGCATTGCCATCTATTAATATTTTATCTTTTACCAGATCTCTCTTTTCTAATCTGATATCTAAAGGATAGCTATAATTTTCCTCCACATATTCAACCCCTAGTTTTAATGCCTGCACATTTAGAGAAATTAATTTTTCCTTGTTTCTGAATTGCTCACTAAGCAATTGCTCAATTACCTCAAAATCGATATTTAAGAGTTTGGAAAGTGCTCCAACATAAATAATATTTTTGAACAATTGTCTTTGTCGGGGATCGTGAAAATATTGGGCAGACAAAGCCATCAATGGAATTCCTGTATAATTAATATCTTCCCGATAATATCGCTGATGGAGTGGTTTGGTACTGTCATAGAGAAAATATCCCCCTGGCCTCACGCTTTCAATATCCTTGGCCATACTCTCGGGATTTACACAAATCACCATATCTATGCCTTCTCTTCTTCCTAAATAACCCTTTTCGCTGGCTCTTACTTCATACCATGTAGGAAGTCCCTGAATATTAGAGGGGAATATATTTTTTGGCGAAACAGGTATGCCCATTCGGAAAATTGATTTAGCGAAGAGCAAATTCGCACTTGCAGAACCAGTACCATTCACATTGGCAAAGCGAACTACAAAGTCATTTATTTTAGTCATAAGTAGTAATTCAAAATTAACCGTGCATTATTTTGCTGTAAAAGACTGATAGAGAGATTATTATTTCTCATAAATAATAGCACTGGTGCTTAAAAGATAAGATATTTATTGTTTGTAAGAGGGTTGAATAATTCACCCAAATGCCATAAATTTTTTAATAAATAAAAGATTAATGATTACCACAACCTGCTTTGGTTACCTTGTAAAGATACTTTTGCATATCCCAAGCTGAGGTAGGGCATCTTTCTGCACATAGTCCGCAATGAAGGCAAACATCCTCATCTTTTACCATTACTTTTCCTGTTTTCAGAGTATCGGAAACCAGTAAATCCTGCTGAAGATTTAAAGCGGGTACCAAAAGTTTTTCCCTCAACTTATCTTCTTGCTCTTCATTTTCGGTAAAGGTGATACATGAAGTTGGACACACGTCCATACAGGCATCACATTCTATACATTTGTTTTCTGTAAAAACAGTTTGGACATCACAGTTCAAACAGCGCTGGGCTTCTGCAAATCCTGTATTCTGATCAAAACCAAGTTCTACTTCCTGTTTGATATTGGAAAGTGTTTTTTCCTTGTCTGCCTGAGGAACAATATACCGGGCATCTGTAGGAACTTCACTGTCATAGGCCCATTCGTGAATACCCATTTTCTGGCTGGTCAGATTTGTAAAAGGGGAAGGACGTTCAGTCAATTTTTTATTGTTACAGAATAAATCTATGGAAACGGCTGCCTGATGACCATGAGCCACAGCGGTAATTACATTCTCTGGTCCGAATGCGGCATCTCCACCGAAAAACACATTTGAGATGGTGGATTGAAAAGTTACTTTATCCACCTTTGGCATACCCCATTCATCAAACTCCATCCCTAAGTCTCTTTCAATCCAGGGGAATGAATTCAATTGACCAATGGCGATTAATACATCATCGGCTTCAATAAATACATCGGGCTCCCCGGTTGGAATTAATTTTCTTTTACCATTTTCATCATAATGGGCTTCCACTTTTTCGAAAGTCATTCCGATTAGTTTGCCATCTTTTACTTCAAAAGATTTTGGCGTATGATTATCAAGGATTGGAATATCTTCATGCTGGGCATCTTCTTTTTCCCATGGGGAAGCTTTCATATCTTTATAAGGACTTCTTACCACTACTTTCACCTCTTCGCCTCCAAGTCTTTTAGAGGTTCGGCAACAGTCCATGGCTGTGTTTCCACCACCCAAAACGATCACTTTTTTACCAACTGATTTGGTGTGTTCAAAAGCCACACTGGCCAGCCATTCTATTCCAATATGGATATTGGCGTCTCCTTCTTTTCTTCCGGGAAGTTTACTCAAGTCTCTTCCCTTGGGCGCACCGGTACCTACAAAAACAGCATCATATTCTTTATCCAACACTTCTTTCAGGCTGGAAACATAAGTTTTAAAATGCGTATGGATACCCAGGTCAAGAATGTAATTGACTTCTTCATTTAAAACCGTTTCTGGTAATCGGAATGCGGGAATCTGCGTTCGCATCATTCCGCCTCCTTTGATTTGTTCATCGAAGAGATGAATTTCATAACCTAATGGAGCAAGGTCTCTTGCCACTGTTAATGAAGCCGGACCACCACCAATCAGGGCAATTTTTTTACCGTTTGGTTTGAACGGTCCCTGTGGCATTTGAGATTTAACATCGCCTTTATTGTCGGCAGCAACACGCTTCAATCGACAAATGGCTACGGGTTCCTCTTCTACTCTTCCTCGCCTACAGGCTGGTTCACAAGGCCGGTCACAGGTTCTGCCTAATACTCCGGGGAAAACATTTGATTCCCAGTTGATCATGTAGGCTTCAGTGTAACGTTTTGCGGCAATAAGGCGGATGTATTCCGGAACAGGTGTGTGAGCAGGACATGCATACTGGCAGTCCACCACTTTGTGGTAATACTCGGGATTGTTAGTATCTGTAGTGTTCATAACTTTTAAATCTACTAAAAATCCTTTCGTCCACAAATAAATCGAAAAATAAAGTTGGACAGTATTACCGATTTATCAAAAAAGTACCAGACTTATTGCTAATTTGACAAGTGGAGGATTGAATCAATGAAGAAGGAAATATTATTAATGGGAAATAGTTTCAAATTTCAATATGAGGTGTAAAACTTTTCCTTCAGCATTAATTTTTAGAAATTAAAAAAAAGGAAATTACGTTATAATAATTCTCTCTTCTAATTTTAATCAATAGAATGTTGGTTGAACTTCTTGTCTTTTTTTCAGTTGATGAAAAAAGACGGCAACGGCCGACCGTTTGTGGGAGGAAGCATCTTTTTTACTAGCCTTTTTTTTGGCAATGAAAAAAAAGTCAGTTGGGTTGAAGGGCGAAGAGCCCTTGGCTTGTGTGTGGGGTTTCTTACAGAAAGCACAAAAATGAAAATAAAGTACTAAAACCTCAAACTCTCACGAACCACCAGCTTTGTAGCCAATACTTTTTTGGGTGGATTGAGTTCTTCATAATTTTCTTCCAATTGATTCAATAATAACTGAGTGGCGATTTGCCCCATTTCGAATCCAGGCTGATCAACACTGGATAGTTTAGGTTCCAGTAACAAATCTACAGGTTCATTGTTGAAACCAATAATTGAAATGTCTTCGGGGATTTTTAACCCTGCCTCTTTTACTGAAAGCATGGCACCAATCGCCATCTGATCACTAAATGCTAAAATGGCATCTGGTTGTTGTCTGCTTCTTAAAAGTTTTAAGGTGGCATTAGCGGCATTTTCCTGGGAAAATTCACAATGAATGATCAGATCATAATCAATTTGTAGGTGATGTTTTCTTAAGGCGCTTTTATAACCGGTCAGTCTTTTATTGCTAATTTGAACTTGCGGAGGACCTGCTAGAAAAGCGATATTTTCACAACCCGATTCTATAAGTTTTTCGGTAGCTTGAAAGGCAGCAGTATAATTGTCAATTACCACTTTGGGTACTTTTAATTGTTCGCAGTCCCTATTGAAAAGCACTAAAGGGATTCCTTTTCTTAAAACCTGTTCAAGATGGGCAAAATCTCTGCTTTCACTTGCCACAGAAACGATTAATCCCGCTACCCGGCTGGCAATTAATTCTTTCACGATGGAAACCTCTCTTTCGAATAATTCATTCGTCTGGCAAATCATGATATTAAATCCTGCTTCATTTGCTGCTTTTTCAATCCCGCTTATGGCTGAGGCATACAAGTGATATTTTATCTGGGGAACAACTACTCCAATAGCATTGATTCTTTTATTCAAAAGACTGAGGGCAAGTTGGTTGGGTTCGTATTCTATTTCTTTGGCAATTTTTAACACCTCCTGCTTTGTTTTCTCACTAATTCTCGGATGATTTTTTAGGGCCCTTGAAACAGTGGATAGGGAAACGCCAAGCCGTTTGGCAATTTCCTGCATTGTAGGGGGATTGTTTTTAGGATTCATTATTTATTGGACTTTTCTAAGAAACTTAAAAATTGTACTATTCTAAGATCGTTTTCTGACCCCTGCCATTACCCTTGAAATGAGCTCAAAAATGCGCTGTTTGAGTCTTAAAAACAGATGTTTCAGACAAAAGTAATGAAATTTCTGAATTGTGCAAAGGGTTGCATTATTTGTGCAATCCTTTGCACAAAAAAATATTTAAAAAAACTTTGCTTGCTATTTTTTGATTGTATAGCTTCATAAAATCATTAAGCAAAATAGGTGAATTAAGCGGTTTTATTGGGCTTATTTAGCTTTTGCTACTAATTAATTACATAATTATTCAAATTTTAAAAATTGTATTATTTCTGGTTAACCTGTATGAAAATGAATAGCTATTACCAATACATTTTAAGGTCTTTAGGTCTGTACCTAATCACTTGTTTTTTAATTTCCTGTACCCCTAAGGAAGAAGTTGCTATTGAAACTTATCAGAAATGGGATAAAATTACCCTCGATTTTGAAGGTCCTGAATTATCAGAAAGTGGACAGGATAATCCTTTTATGGATTACAGACTGGCGGTTACGTTTAAGAATGGAAATAATAGTTTTACCGTTCCCGGATATTTCGCGGCTGATGGAAATGCAGGAGAATCCAGTGCTGAAAAAGGAAAAATCTGGCGGGTCCATTTTGTGCCCGGTTTATTAGGAGATTGGTCTTACCAGGTATCTTTTAAAAAAGGAAAAGATATTGCAATAGATGACAATTTAAGCTCTGGAGAAGCTGGTTCATTCGATGGTAAATCAGGGAAGTTTAAAGTAATTGACAGAAGTGAAAATGATAATAGTTTCCGGGCAAAAGGATTACTTCAATTTGTAAATGAACATTATCTTCAATTTGCAGAAACTGGGGAAAGATTCCTTAAAGGTGGAGCAGATAGCCCTGAAAACTTTTTAGCCTATAGTGATTTTGATGGGACCTATAGTTATGATACTGCGAAGAATTTTATCAAAACCTGGGAGCCACATGTAAAAGACTGGAAAACCGGAGATCCATCCTGGAAAGGAGGAAAAGGGAAAGGTATGATTGGAGCATTGAATTATCTGGCCTCAGAAGGTGTGAATTCTGTTTATTTCTTAACCATGAATATTGGGGGAGATGGCAGAGATGTGTGGCCGTATACTTCCCATGAAGAAAGATTTCGGTTCGATTGCTCAAAACTTGACCAATGGGAAACGGTTTTTACCCATATGGATGATTTGGGTTTGATGTTACATGTGGTTTTACAGGAAACCGAAAATGAGATGTTGCTTGATAATGGAGATACGGGGAAAGAGCGAATGGCTTATTTTCGAGAGATTGTGGCAAGATTTGGCCATCACCTGATGATTACCTGGAATTTAGGAGAGGAAAATGGGATAAACAATGGAAATCCCACCGGCCAATCCGATCAGCAAAGGATGGATATGGGAAATTATATTCATCAAATCGATATTTATAAACGTCCGGTGGTGGTTCATACCTGGTCGAATAATGAAGATAGAATGAAAATTTATACTCCATTACTTGGGAATAAAGCCATAGATGGTCCTTCCGGGCAGTTTGGACGGATGGATGAAATAAATGAGGAAATGGCTTATTGGAGGGAAGAATCTGTGAAAGCGGGCAAAGCATGGTACGTTTCCATGGATGAAATTGGTCCTGCAGGCAGAGGAGTGGATAATGACGAAAGAACAGAAGACAACAATCAGGATTCGGTAAGGCATGAAGCCCTTTGGGGAGCCCTGATGGGAGGTGCTGCTGGTGCAGAATGGTATTTCGGATATAAAAATCCTCATAGTGATTTAACCTGTCAGGATTGGAGAAGTCGTGATCAGTTTTGGGATTACAATAAACACGCTTTAGACTTTTTTAATGAGCATCTTCCCTTTTGGGAAATGGAACCTGATAATGAATTGGCTTCAAATGAAAATGCATTTTGTTTTGCAAAGGAAGGAGAAATATATGCAGTTTATCTTCCTTATGGTAAAAGTACCAAACTGGATTTATCAGCAGGAAATTATGAGGTGAAATGGTATAACCCAAGGACCGGGGGAGAATTGCAGAATGGATCAGTTCAGGAATTAAATGGTGAAGCTGGGGCAGATTTAGGCATGCCACCTTTGGAGGATAATCAGGATTGGGTAGCTTTGGTTAAAATTAAAAATTAACTAAAACTATGAATTCAAACTGTCGTATTTTATTTGTTGTATTTACCCTTTTTGTAAACCATTTTCTATTTGCCCAAGGGTGGGAGAAAATTGAGTTAGACACTGATGGTCATAAAAGACATGAGTCCTCTTTTGTGCAGGTTGGTGATAAATTTATAGCTGTTGGAGGAAGAGGACTCAAACCGGTAGATATTTATGATATCAATACCAAAACATGGTCAACAGGAAAACAACCCCCAATTGAAATGCACCATTTCCAGGCAGCCTCTCATAATGGTCTGCTTTATGTAATGGGGGCTTTTAATGGAGGGTATCCTTACGAAACCCCTATTCCCAATATTTTTATTTATGATCCTTTACAGGACTTATGGACTGTTGGACCAAAAATCCCTGCTCACAGACAAAGAGGAGCGGCTGGTGTCGCTGTTTATAATGGGAAGTTCTATCTGCTTTGTGGAATCGTTAACGGGCATTCTTCAAATTGGGTAAGCTGGCTGGATGAGTTTGATCCGGCAACCAATACCTGGAAAGAATTACCCGATGCCCCAAGGGAAAGAGATCATTTCCATGCAGCAGTAATTGACGGGAAGTTATATGCAGCTGGAGGAAGAAAGTCTGGTTTTGGCAAAACTACTTTTTTATCGACCACCCCAGAAGTAGATGTTTATGACTTTGAAAAAGGCTACTGGTCAACTTTGCCTTCTCCTGAAGGGGATATCCCAACGCAAAGGGCAGGAACAACTGTTGCAGTACATGATGGTAATTTGTTTGTACTGGGAGGGGAAAGTGGAAGTCAGCAAAAAGCTCATAGTGATTTTGAAATGTTGGATACAGATAACCAGTCGTGGGTAAAACTGGATTCTATTATCACTGGAAGGCATGGTACTCAGGCGATTTATTCCAACAATGCCATTTATTTAGAAGGAGGTTGTGCCAACAGGGGTGGATCTCCGGAAATCACCAACTTTGAAGTTTATTATTTCGGAGAAAAAAATGAGCCGGTAGGGAAAGCCATTGAAAAAGGAAAGATTTCCTCAGATAAAACTTCAATTGATTTTGCGGAGGTGAATACGGAAAGCAAGAAATCCATTGAAATCCATTTGAAACATTCGGAGGGAAATCAGGCGGTAGTTTTGATGTATGCGATCATTACAGGTGCTCAGGGTTTTGAGGTTGAATTAAAACCAAAGCTCCCTCTGGTTTTAAATCCCGGAACTGGGGCAACCATTCCGGTAATTTTCAAACCAAAAAGCAAAGGGGATTATGAAGCCCAGCTTGTATTAAAAACCCTTGGAAAGGATGAACCAATTTTTATTCAATTAAATGGAAAGGGAAAATAGCTGCCTTTCCATATAAAAGTCAGAAAACTATGAAAATGAAATTAATCCATTTTGGGATTTTCCCTGTGTTGGGAATGATCCTCATGAATTGTCAGCACCAAAATTCTGAAAAAAATGCTGGAGAAGTAAAAGTGGTGGAAAAACAGGAAATGATATTTGAAGAAATGAATGGCATAGTGGGGGTGGAAGCAGAACACTATATTTCCCAAACAGACACTGCGGTAAGAAAATGGTATTTAACCACAACTTCCAAAACTCCGGATGTTCAACCTGATTTGGACGGGAATCACGCTGAAACGGCTAGTAATGGAGCATACCTTGAAATCCTTCCAGATACCAGAGTGACACATGATGATTCATTGATATGGGCCACTAATTTCATAAATGATCCTGGAGAAATGGCTATTCTGACTTATAAGGTCCATTTCAACAATCCGGGGAAATATTTTGTCTGGGTGCGGGCTAATTGCCATGGCACAGAAGACAATGGGATTCATGTAGGTATTGATGGCACCTGGCCGGAAACCGGGCAAAGAATTCAGTTCTGGGGAAATAAAAAGGAATGGTCTTGGGAAAGCAGACAAAGAACAGATTCGGTGCATACAGGAGTGGAAGAATTAATTTATCTGGAAGTGGATAAACCCGGTTTACATACTATTCATTTCTCCATGCGTGAAGATGGATTTGAAATGGATAAATGGGTAATGAGTAAGGAATATGTAAAACCAGAGGGCACCGGACCTGAAGAAAGGTTGAAAAAAGTTGAGAATTAATTTAAGGTAAGTATAAAAATTAAAAATTAGAAGAATGAAAACTTACAAAATTGCAGTAGTTTATGGTGATGGAATTGGACATGAAATTGTTCCGGCCGGATTAAAAGTATTGAATGCTGCTGCGGAAAAGTTTGGTTTTAAACTAGAAACAGAACAGTTTCCCTGGGGAGCGGGGTATTACAAAAAGCATGGTGAGTTTATGCCTGCTAGTGGGTTGGAAACTTTGAAAGCTTTCGATGCCATTTATTTTGGGGCGGTTGGTGATCCTGAAGTAGACGATACTTTGCCTGCCATGCTGTACACTTTTAAAGTGCGAACCCACTTTAAGCAATATGTAAATTACAGACCGGTAAAACTCCTACCAGGAATTGAGAGCCCGCTCAGGTATAAATCTCATGAAGATATCGATTTTGTAGTGGTGAGGGAAAATAATGAGGGTGAGTTTGTACAAAACGGAAAAATTATAAGGGGAGACAGTCCTGAAGGCCTTGCTATGGATACCAGTATTTTCACCAGAGTTGGGATTGAAAGAATAGCCCATTATTCTTTTAAACTGGCTCAGAGCAGAAGAAAAAAGGTAACCAATGTGACTAAATCAAATACACTAATACACAGTCTGGCATATTGGGATAGTGTGATTGAGGAAGTAAGTAAACAATATCCAGACGTGGAATATTCCAAAATGTATGTGGATAATGCTTCGGCAAGTTTTGTTTTAAAACCAGAAGTATTTGACGTAATTGTAACAACCAATATGATTGGTGACATTTTAAGTGATTTGGGTGGAGCCATCATGGGAAGTTTGGGCTTAGGTCCAAGTGGAAATATCAATCCTGAAAAGGAATTTCCTTCCATGTTCGAACCAATTCATGGATCTGCACCGGATATTGCCGGACAAGGCATTGCAAACCCCGTAGGATCGATTTGGTCAGGTGCCTTGATGTTGGACCACATTGGAGAAAAGGAAGCCGCAAAAGCGATAATAAAGGGAATTGAAGCCACTACCAGAAAAGGTATTATTACTATTGATTTGGGAGGGAAAGCCAAAACTCAGGAAATTGCTGAGGAGGTAATTGCCAATTTGTAATTCATAGAAAATGATGAAGGATATTATTGACCTTACCATGACTTATCATGAGCAAATGCCAGGTGTGCAGTTTGAAACTGCCAGAGCATTGGATAAAGATGGATGGAATGCCAAAACTCTTCACCTTTATTCCCATGCCGGAACTCACATGGACGCTCCATTTCATTTTGGGGTCAGTAATAACTTTATCGATGAGTTTTCTCCCAATGATTGTATAGGCAAAGCCTGGGTGGTCGATGTGAGTATGATTGGAAAGAGCGGATTGATAGAAATAAATCACTTAGAAGAAATTCTACCGCTTTTTGAGCCGGGAGATTCCCTATTACTCAAAACCGGCTGGAGCAAATATGCGGATCAGCTGGAAATTTACAGGAATCAATTACCCAGAATTAGTGAAGAGTTAGCTATTTGGTGTGTGGAAAATCAAGTAAAAATGCTTGGAGTTGAGCCTCCTTCAGTGGCAGACGTCAATAATTTGGATGAAGTCACTAAAATCCATCAGATTTTATTGGGTGGAAATGTGATAATTGTGGAAGGACTTTGCAATTTGGATTTGATTTCCGGTAACTACTGCCAGTTTATGGCTTTACCATTAAAAATAAAAAACGGGGATGGTGCCCCATGCAGGGCAATTGCCTGGATGGAAGATTAAGAAAGAAATAAATGAGATTAATGCTTTTGAAAATTATTTTTCTTGTACTCTCAATTTTACTTTTTTGGGGATGTAGCCAAAAGCAACAGGAGGAACCTGAGCGGGAAAAAAACGTAGAGAAAATGATTTTTCCTGAAAAAGACTGGGTATTTACTACTCCGGAAAATCAGGGGTTTGACCGTAAAAAATTGCAGGAAGCGATTGATACTTTAAACAATTATTGTTTTGAAGATCAGTCGGACGAACTTATCATCATTAGAAATGGGCATGTTATTTTTTCCGGAGACAGTATTGATAAATCGCATTTAATTTGGTCTTGTTCAAAATCCTTTACCAGTACGGTTTTGGGGCTGTTGATAGCGGATGGGAAATGTAAACTAGACGATAAGGCCGCTAAATATGAACCACTTTTGACAGAATTTTATCCAAATGTGGAATTGAAACATTTTGCTTCAATGACTTCCGGTTATAATGCCATGGGTTCAACCAGATGGGATGCTGTGAGTGAAGACTGGTCATGGACACCTTATGATCCCGATCAGCCGATATTTGCCCCGGGCACTGCCTATGCCTATTGGGATGAAGCTATGATGATGAATGGCAGAGTATTGACCAAAATTGCCGGTGAAGATTTATATAGTTATTTAAAAAGGAAAGTAACAGATAAAATAGGAATAAACGATTGGATTTGGGGAAATGAAGGGGAATTGGATGGCATACCAATAAGAAACGGTTGTACTTCAATTGAGATGTCTGCCAAAGATTTAGCACGCATGGGACACCTTTACCTCAATAAAGGTAATTGGAATGGGAATCAGGTTTTACCTAAAGACTGGGTGGCTAATGCTACTACCAACCAGGTTCCGACAAATGTTCCGGTTGCTGAAACGGATAGGAAATCAACTGATGGTACAGGTGCTTATGGGTATAACTGGTGGGTAAATGGTAGTGCGGCAGGTGGAAAGTTTGCTATGCCCGATTCTCCGGAAAGAACTTATTATATGAGCGGACTGAACAATAATGTCTGCTTTGTGATACCCGAATGGAATCTTGTTTTTGTAAGGATGGGGGTGGATGGAAATCCACCTGAAGGAAAATATTGGGTGTACAATAAATTTATTGGGAAACTAAAGGATGCAATGATTAATCAATAAGCATCTCCAGTTTGATCTTTATAAGTTCCGGGATCGGCAGCATGTTCGGAATTCTGTGTTTTTAGTTAAAATTAAATTGATGTATGTTCTGGATTAAAGACCTGAAACATAAATAATCATAATTATTAGTTTGTTTAGGATAGGATGAATTTTACTGAATTAACTGAAATATTACCGAAAGCATCTTCTAAAAATTTGCTTCATGAAATAAACGTCTTAAATTCCCAACTTAACAGAAGTATTGTGGTTTTGGATGATGATCCTACTGGCACACAAACCGTTTATGATTTACCTGTACTTACCACCTGGGAGGTTTCAGCAATTGAAGCAGAGTTTGTAAATGAAACTCCGGTCTTTTATATATTGACTAATTCCAGAAGCCTGGTAGAGGCAAAGGCAGTTGATTTGGCAAAAGAAATAAAACAAAATTTAAATCGCGCCTCACAGATTACAGGAAGAAAATATCAGGTAATTAGTAGAGGAGATTCAACCCTCAGAGGACATTTCCCAAAAGAAGTTTATCCATTTAAGGACGGTAAAAGCATTACCATACTGGCTCCGGCCTTTTTTGAAGGAGGGAGATATACAATCAATGATATTCATTATGTAAGAGAAAACGAGGAATTAATTCCTGCTGCTGAAACTCCTTTTGCAAAGGACAAGGCTTTTGGATACAGTAATTCTAATTTACAAAAATGGATTGTGGAGAAAAGTAAAGGGGAAATACCATTGGAAAAAATCAAATCCATTTCGATCCAGGACATTAGAGAAGGAGGTAAGGAGAATGTTTTTAGAAAGCTTTCTACATTTAATTCGGGTGATTATGTAGTGGTAAATGCCTTTTCCTACAAAGATTTGGAAGTGGTGGTTTTAGGCTTATTAAATGCAGAAATGGAAGGTAAAAAGTTTGTTTTTCGAACAGCGGCTTCAATCGTGAAGGTTTTTGCCGGACTGGAAACCAAACCTTTATTAAATAAAAAAAGCCTGAATATTGGAAATACCGGAGGCAACTTAATAATTTTCGGCTCTTATGTTCCAAAATCCACAGCACAATTGGGATTTCTGAAAAATGATAAACAATTTACATTCTTAGAAATAGATGTGCCTACGGTATTAGCACCTGAAAATGGAAATTATCTTCAGGAAGTAATCGGGAAATGCAATCTGTTTTTAAAGGAAAATAAAACTGTAATCGTACATACAAGCCGGGAATTAGTTGCAGGGAAAGATGAGTCTGAAAGCCTGAATATTGGCAATAGAATTTCAGAATTTTTAGTACAGATTGTCAGAAATTTATCGGAGAAGCCCAGATACGTATTGGCAAAAGGAGGAATTACTTCTAGTGATGTAGCCACCAAAGGACTTGGGATTAGAAGGGCGAAGGTGTTGGGGCAGATAATTCCCGGAGTGCCCGTTTGGGAGCAGGGAACAGAAAGTAAATTTCCCCAAGTTCCCTATATCGTTTTTCCTGGCAATGTGGGCGGAAATGACGCCATTTCAAATGTAATTAAATCACTAAAATAACATATGAAAAAAACTGCCAAATCACTCTTTCTAATAACCTTTATTTGCCTTTCCAATCTTGTCTTTGGCCAGTTTGTTGCCAATTATGATGAGTCGAAAGTTCCGGAATATAGCCTGCCTGAATTGCTTGTTTTAGAAAATGGGAAAAAGGTGAAAACAGCTGGTGTCTGGGAAAACAAAAGGCGCCCCGAAATACTGGAGTTATTTCAAAATGAAGTTTTTGGGAAAGTACCTGATGTTTCATACGAGCTTAGCTTTCAGGTTATTAAAGATAATATTGAAGCTATAAATGGAAAAGCAATCTTGAAAGAAGTGGAAATAACAGTTTCAACTTCAGAAGGAAAATTACCCATAAATGTTTTGTTTTTCATACCCAAATCAAATAAGCCTGTACCCTTATTTCTTACCCTAAATTTTTACGGAAATCAATCCATACATCCAGATAAAAATATTTCTCTTGCAAAGAGCTGGCTCAGAAACAATGAAGAGTTTGGCATTACCGAAAATAAGAGCAACGAAGCAACAAGAGGAGTAAGAGCCTATAGATGGGAAGTTGAAGAAATTATTGATAATGGACTTGCATTGGCTACCATTTATTATGGTGATATTGATCCTGATTTTGATGATGGGTTTAAAAATGGAATTCACGGAATTTTAAAAGATGATTCTGATGGAAATAAGAATGACAATTGGGGAAGTATTGCGGCCTGGGCCTGGGGGCTATCCAGAGCAATGGATTATATAGTAACAGATGCAGATTTTGATAAGGATAAAGTAGCGGTTATGGGTCATTCCCGATTGGGAAAAGCTGCATTGTGGGCTGGTGCAACAGATAAAAGATTTGCCCTAACCATTTCAAATGATTCCGGGTGTGGAGGGGCAGCGCTGTCAAGGAGAAAGTTTGGGGAAACTGTGTGGAGAATAAATGATTCCTTTCCCCATTGGTTTTGTGGAAATTTTAAAAAATACAGTGATCAGGAAAGCAACCTTCCGGTTGATCAGCACATGTTAATTGCATTAATGGCACCAAGGGCAATTTATGTGGCTAGTGCAGAAGATGACCAATGGGCTGATCCGAGAGGGGAGTATTTATCTACTTATTATGGAAGTCAGGTTTATAAATTGTTTAATGAAAAAGCTCTGTCCGAACAAAAAATGCCAAATATTGAAAGTCCTGTAGTTGCTTCAAAAGTAGGTTACCATATCAGAAAAGGGAAACACGATGTAACACCATATGACTGGCAGCAATATATCAGTTTTGCCAGATCCTGCTTCGGTCTTCAATAAACTGTATGAAATTTATATGTTAAGAAATAGGAATTAAACTTAAACTAATGCTTTATGTTTTGTAACATAAAGTACTAGTTTACAATTTAATAAAATATGAAAATGAAAACAAAGGTTTTGAAAAAACCATTAATTCCCCTACGGTATTTTATGGTTTTTGGTACATTTCTATTAGCCTTATTATTATACATTGATAGGGTTTGTATCTCTGTAGCAAAAGATCCCATTGCCAGTGACCTTAATCTTAGTGACAAGGAAATGGGCATAATATTCTCTGTATTTGCATTAGGTTATGCGCTTTTCCAAACACCCTCTGGAATAATGGCTGATCGATTGGGTCCACGGGCTATTTTAACCACTGTAGTCTCCTTTTGGTCAATATTTACTGCCTTCACAGGAGCTGCATGGAATTTTATTTCTCTCACAGTTGCCCGGTTATTATTTGGTGCAGGGGAGGCGGGGGCCTTTCCCGGGATAGCCAGAGCTACTTTTTCCTGGATTCCATTAAATGAAAGAGGCCTGGTCACTGGAATTAATTTTTCGGGTTCAAGATTGGGGGCGGCCTTTGCCTTACCTTTAGTGGCTTTATTAATTGATCAATTGGGATGGCGCTCCAGCTTTTACGTATTGGGTGGAGTAGGGGTTTGCTGGGCGGTTTTATGGTACTTTTTATTTAGAGACGTACCGGAAAATCACCCATTTATCAGTGATTATGAAAAAGAAGAGATTATCAATAAAAGACAGGAAACTTCTGGAGAAAAGCAAGAAAAATTGTCTTTGGTATATTTGGTGAAATCTAAAAATATGTGGTTGGCCATGGGCCAGTATTTCTGTAGTAATTTCACTTTCTTCTTTAGTCTGACCTGGTTATTTCCCCATCTTAAAGAAAAATATCAATTAGATACCTTAGAAGCAGGGTTTTATGCTTCGGCTCCCTTGATTTTTGGTGCCTTTGGAAATTGGTTTTCAGGATGGTTAGTTGATTATATGTATAAGAAAGGGAAATGGGAACTATCAAGGCAGATTCCAGCGATTCTGGGCTTTTCCTTAGCCATCATCGGTTTAGTTGCCAGCGTATATGCGGATAATGTGACGGTGGCTATAATCTTTTTATCCCTGGCTATATTTGGAGCGGACATGACTTTAAGCCCCTCCTGGTCGCTTTGTGTGGATATTGGGAGAAAAAATTCTGGAGCTGTAAGTGGCACAATGAATATGGCGGGTAATGTGGGGTCTATGTTGACAGCCCTTGCATTTCCCTATCTTAAAGACTGGACTGGGTCAGTAACTCCATTTTTCTTTGTGGGTGCAGGTTTAAATTTATTAGCCATTTGGTTATGGTTAAAAACAAAGCCGCAAAAAAGTCTGGAAGAGTATTAAAGTATTGATTTACAGTTGATTTATTTAAGATATGCGTAGTTTAAAAGGAGTAGTAATTGGTGCCGGATATTTTGGAAAATTCCATTATGCCGCCTGGAGTAGAATACCGAAGGTGGAAATTGCAGCTATGTCAGATTTGGACCAGCGAAAATGTGAGGAATTTACTCAGGCTTATAAAATCCCCAACTATTACTTTGATTTCAGGGAAATGCTTGAAAAGGAAAAGCCTGATTTTGTTGATATAGTAACACCGCCAAATACACATTTTGAAATTTGTAAAGCAGCTGCTGATTTAGGGATCAATATCATTTGCCAAAAACCTTTGGCTCCAAGCTTTGAAGAAGCGCAAAAGTTGGTTGAATACTGTCAGAAATCCGGAGTGAGATTAATGATACATGAAAATTTTAGGTTTCAACCATGGCATAGAGAAATAAAAAAACTGCTAAATAAGGGAGAAATAGGGGAGAAGCTGTTCTATTTAAATTTTAGAATGAGAATGGGAGATGGGTGGCAAAAAGATGCCTATATGGCCAGGCAGCCCTATTTTAGAGAGATGCCAAAATTGCTGATATTTGAAACTGGGGTTCATTTTATTGATACATTTCGTTTTTTATTTGGAGAAGTAAAAAGTGTTTACGCGAGGTTAAAAAAATTAAATAATGAAATTGCTGGTGAAGATGCAGGAATTATCTTATTTGATTTTGCTAATGGCGCACAGGGAATTTTTGATGGTAACAGGTATAATGAAAGTAATTATGCTAATCCGAGATATACTTTTGGAGAATGTCTGCTGGAAGGGGATAAAGGTTCAATAAGGTTATATACTGATGGTAAGATAACTATACAGGAATTGGGTGGAGTGGAAAAGGAACATTCATATCATCATGAAAATATTGATTTTAGTGGAGATTGTGTATACAGGACACAAATTCACTTTGTAGATAGTTTGTTGAAAAACAAAAATTTTGAAACATCCGGGGAGGATTATTTAAAAACTCTTATCATACAAGAAGCTGTGTATAATTCTCATTCAACTAATCAAATTTCAGATATCGTTTTTTAAGTAGGGCAGATAAACGGAAAAGAAAATAATCTACTTAACATAACATAAATTATCATTAATTAATAAATAAGATTGAACACAGCACCAAAGCCACAATTACCATCATTATCATAATGATGTCATTGATATCAAAACCATAATTTTTTGAAGGTGGATGATCCATTAGTTTTCTGGAAATTTGTAGAATTAAATAATTACTTGCCAAGCACCATTGAGTTTGGCGGTTTTTCCAGAAAAGTAAAATTTAGAGTTGTTGTGGTAATTAATTAGGAAAATGAAAGGATTATAACACTAATATAACATTAAATTTTCCTAATTAAAATAACCACAATTTAGTATTTTTATTGAAGATGTTCAATTTTTCTTTTTTCCCCAGCTATCTCTCAAAGTCACCGTCCTGTTTATAACCAACTGATTAGCTGAGGTTTCGGGATCCAAACAAAAATAGCCCAATCTTTCAAACTGAAAACTTTCACCAATATTAAAGTTCTTTATTCCGGGCTCTACAAATGCTTTTTGCACGACTTTAGAATCTGGATTAATAAATTCCAGAAAGTCTTTTTCTTTATTTCCAGCCGGATCTTCTACAGAAAATAGTCGGTCATACAGTCTAACTTCTGCTGTTTCAGCATGCGCTGCTGAAACCCAATGAATAGTTCCCTTCACTTTTTTCCCTGAAGTATCACTTCCACTTTTTGAATTGATATCATAGGTACATTTCAGCTCTACAACTTCCCCAGATTTATCTTTTATAACTTCCTCGCATTTAATAATATAAGCAAACTTTAGCCTTACTTCCTTCTCTGGAGATAACCGGAAATATTTTCGTGGAGGGTTTTCCATGAAGTCACCTTTTTCTATATAAATAACTTTTGAAAAAGGCAGTTCCCTCTCCCCTCTTTCTTCCTTTTCCGGGTTATTTTTGGCTGATAACATTTCAGTTTTTCCCTCAGAATAATTGGTAATAGTTACTTTTAATGGATTTAAAACACCCATTACCCGATTAGCTTCCTTATTCAAATCTTCTCTCACACTGTGTTCCAATAGAGCAACATCAATTATCCCATCTCTTTTTGCTACCCCTATTTTCTTGGCAAAATTCCGAATAGATGCAGGGGAATATCCTCTTCTTCTCAGTCCGGAAATTGTTGGCATCCTGGGATCATCCCATGAAGAAACATGTTTCTCTGTTACTAACTGAAGTAATTTCCTTTTACTCAAAACTGTGTATGTTAAATTGAGTCTGGCAAACTCGATTTGTTGAGGATGGAATACTTCTAACTGATCCAAAATCCAGTCATACAATGGTCGGTGAACCTCAAATTCAAGTGTACAGATGGAGTGTGTAACTCCTTCAATTGAATCTGATAATCCATGTGCCCAGTCGTACATAGGATAAATGAACCAATCATCTCCGGTTCTATGATGTTTTACTTTTTTAATCCTGTAAATCGCAGGATCCCTTAAGTGAATATTAGGTGAGGCCATGTCAATTTTGGCCCTTAATATCCGACTTCCCTCCTCAAATTCTCCATTTTTCATTTTCTTGAATAATTCAAGGTTCTCTTCTACAGACCTGCTTCGAAAAGGGCTTTCTATTCCCGGTTCAGTAGTTGTTCCTCTCATACGGCTTAATTCCTCAGCCGTAGAGTCGTCCACATAAGCTTTACCAATTTGGATTAGTTTTATAGCATATTCGTATAACTTTTCGAAGTAATCAGAAGCATAAAATTCTCTGTCACCCCAATCAAACCCCAACCATTTTACATCAGATTTTATAGAATTCACATATTCTATATTTTCTTTTTCAGGATTAGTGTCGTCAAACCTTAAATTGCATAATCCATTGTACTTTTGAGCCAGACCAAAATTTAGACAAATAGATTTGGCATGTCCAATGTGCAAATAACCATTTGGTTCGGGTGGAAACCTGGTATGGACTTTACTGTCGTTTTTATGGTTTTTTAAATCTTCCTCGATTTTAATTTCGATAAAGTTTAATGGTGCCTTTTCCTCTGTAGTACTCATATATCCTTTTTGCTAAAGTATCGTTTTGTGAACAAAGAAACTTTTTTTATGCCTATTTGTTTGATTTTCAATAAAATAAAACGAGTAAAAAAGAAATCAATTTCTCTTTTGTAATGCAAAGATAAAGTTTGAATTAAATTTTGATTATTTGTACCGATAAATTCTCAAATTTTAATTTTTTTAAGATTATAAATACTATTAATACAGGAATTTTTATATTGGCAAATCATTTTTTTTTATTAAAGGGTTACCTTTTTATATATCATTTATTAAAAGTCAAAGATGAACGATCTTTCTGTTTTACAAAGGATTCACACAGGAGACCAGGTTGCTTTAGAAGAAGTTTATTTACAGTTTCATAATGAGTTTTTAGGCTTAATACTTAGAAAGTTTAACAAACTTACCAGAGAGGATGCTGAAGATATTTTCAGCGAATCAATGGTGGCCTTGTATGAAAATATTACCAACGGCCGGTTAAACGAAGAAAATTTAAGTAGTACGCTCAAAACCTATCTTTTTCAGATTGGAATAAATAAAACATTAGCCTTTGTAAAAAAAGATAATCGGTTTAATGATATCAAAATTGAAATAAGCAAAAGTTCAGAAACTTTTTATGATGAAGAAAATGAGCATTTTGAAAATGAGACTGAACAAAAATTTAAAATTGTAGAAACGTGCTTAACAGATTTGGGTAATCCTTGCAAAAGGTTATTGGAATTACACTATTACCATAAGAAAAGGATGATTGAAATTGCAGAACTACTCAACTACAAAAATGCGGATGTGGCTAAAAACCAAAAGGCAAAATGCATGAAAAGACTTAGAAAACTATTTAATAATAACTAAATATTTCCTGACCATGGAAAATGAGGAAAACTACATTGAGTTCATAGAAAACTACCTGGCTAACAAACTTTCAACAGATGAGGTAAAAGAATTTGAATCTTTGAGGCAAAGTGATGACCAGTTCAATAAATTATTTCTGGATGTAAAAACCATTTTACCTGGGATTAGATACAGCACTAGAAAGGAATTAAAAGGGTCACTTAAAAGCCTTGGGTTTAATCAATATTCAAATCAGGATTTAGAACCATTCCTGGAGCTTGCTGACCAGGTGGATCTTGAAGAAAAATATGGTGTGAAAATTTCTCCCAAAGAAGGGAAACAAATTCAACTCAAACAAGAATCGCAAAATAACCGATCATTTTCCTTGTTCACTTATAAATCAATGGGCATTGCAGCCAGTATTGCTCTTTTAATTGCCGCCTACTTTATTTTCTCTACTCCAAATTCCGAAAGGCTATACAATTTAGCTTATAATGAAATTGGTCAGGGTCCTTATACTTATATAAACTCAGATGATGAAAATTTGACAGTGGTGAGAGGCTCAGAATCTGAAAAAGTAGAAGATCAAATCCAAAAAGCGTATAACGCCTATAGCCTGGGTCAATATGAAACTTCTATTAATTCCTTCCGGGAGTTACTTTCAAAGGCGGAAGATGACAAATTGAAGTTTTACCTGGGGAATGCTTATTTGGCAAATAACCAGCCTGAAGAATCCATCAATATTTTTAAAGAACTCCTGGAAAATAATCCCGGAGAGTTTGAGACACGGACAAAGTGGTATTTGGGCATTAGTTTTCTTAAAAATGGGGAAATAGATGAAGCCAAAGTTGTTTTCATGGATTTAGCAAAAAATGGTGGTGATTCTTATCAGGAAAAAGCTGAGAAATTGTTGAAGGAATTTTAATAACAGCTATGATATTCACCAACCTAAATTATTTTCAAGAAGTTTTTGAAAAAGAATAGCTCTGTTTTTTTCCTCTATGGAGGAAGTAAGTTTACTTTTTCTTACCATTTTTAGTTCATGGCGTGTTCCCCCTTCTATTTCTTTTCCGATAGCAATTATTCCTGTTGATTCAGGAATATTTTCAAGCGCTTTTCTGATGATTTCATCTTTAAGAGGGATTGCAACATAAAAGCAATTAAAATAGGGGAATTGTACTTTGATTTTTCTTTGTAAAATATGAGATGTTGGATTTGTATTGACTACAACTCCAACAAGAATGGGAAAACTATTTATTTTTTTGTCCTTTTTAATGAATCCAATATAGTCAAATTTATATCGAATATTTTTTTCATAGTCTTTAAAGCTAATATCATAAAAGGAATTGAACTGGCAGAGATTATACTTTCCAAGTGCCAATGAAATCCATTTTCTTCCTCTTAATGCGTTTTTTATATTTCCAATAGTCAGGTCTTCCGTGGAAAGGTTATACTTTTCCAGTTTTTGAATATCCTTTAAAAGATATCCATAATTTTCATCTTCAATTTCTTTGTTTATCATTACTTCCTCATCATCAAAAGGCAAGTGGTACTGATCCGCACTTACCAATACCTCATTATTCTGCTTATTATTTTTCCTACCTCGTTCAGTTTTGCCTTTCTTCAAGGGTCTGTATGTTTTCCAAACCGCATGTAATTCATTTCTTATTCCCTCCCCTTCTATTAATTTATTTTTAATTTCTTCTACAATTTTTTCAGGCGCAATGGTCTTTATTTTCTTATAGGTTTCTAATTGTTCTGGAGTGGTTTTTACCTTTTCTTCTTTTATTTCCTTTATGTTTTCATATCCCAATAATTCAGCATAAACATTTGCTGCAGTTTTTGCTCTCCACAGGGTGGATACATTAATTTTATTTTGTTCTGCAAGCTGGACTACATATCTGGTAAATGAAACAGCCCTGACTTCATATAATTTTTCCTGCTCTATTCTGAACAAAAGTTTAGCTGTTCTTATCCAGTTTTTTCTGTCGTTTTTGATGAGATAATTTAATTCTTCTTCAATGAGTTGTAGTTCAAATTTTCTATTTGATGTGTTCATTTCTTAATCAGTTTTAGTTGCAACTTGCAACTAAAATAAGCAAAAATCACAAAATGTCAAAATAATTAACATTTTATTGTTTATTAAATTTACTTATTCGTACATTTGTGTTAGAAATGATATTTTTTTTAACATTGTTGTTTTTGAAATGAATACTATAATTTTAAACCAATCGACAAATACACCATCCTCACACACTTTCAATTTCTCTCCTATTCAGGAAGAAATAAAAATCCAGGAAGTTTTTATTTTTGATACAAAAAGTTTCCTGCCAAAATTTCTAATTGCGTTTTTATCACTTTGGCTAATCTCAGAAATAGCTGAAACTAATTTGTTTTCGAAAAAAAGAAAGGTTGAAATATTTACTTATCATAGCCAGGAAAATTCTTTAGTGAATGATAAGAGAAAAAAAATTTCAATTGATTTAAAAAAGAAGAATTTTTTGGCCAAAAAGCACCTATTAATTTCTCAATATCTTATCAATAATGGAATACCTACTACTTCACAACTATCGGAAAAAGAAGCCTATTCATTGAACTTGGAGTTGAATGATTTATTCATACAATCCCTTATTTTGGAGAATCCTGATTTATCTGAAAAAGAAAAAGGTTTCTTAACTAATAGTGCATTTAATATTGTGCTTAATGCTTTAAATGAACAATGGAAAAACCACATCCCATTTTCCATTTTGGTGGCCAAAACGATTGCCTCTACTAATTATGGAACAGAAGCAAGGGAAAACAATTTTTTTGCCTTAAAAGATGTCGGTGGAGGAGCTAAAACCTATAAAAACCCCACTCAATCTTTTGAAGATTTTAGTGGACAGCTGATTTCTAAAAGTGAGTATGCAAATTTATTTGTGGGAGGGAAAAACTTTGTCCATTGGGCAAATGTAATTAATACTTATGACTGTAATGAAAAGGATTATACAGTCTTTCAATCAAGTTGTGGACAAACCTTAATCAATATTATTAATAGTCTTCATTTAGATGTACTGGATTATTAATGAAATTGTTATAATAAATATAAATAAAATACAATATTTTGTATTTTTTCAAAATTGTTTTAATAAATTTTATTTTTTATTGTAATTATGCTTTAGATCAACTAATTTATGTAACGATTATGGAATTTTGTTGTTAACCCTGTAAATCTTCCTGACATGTTACTAAATCGGTTCCAACCTAATACTTTTTCATCACCAAATTTTAAAATTTTAAGTTCTCAGGAATGGTTAGAAAGTAATGGAATTGGTGCATACGCAAGTTCTACTTCCTGTGGTGTTAATACCAGGAAAGCCCATGGTTTATTTGTGGTGCCTGGAAATCATGCTCCATTATCCGACCCTCCTTATGTTGTGCTTTCCAAGTTTGATGAACAAGTTGTAACTCAAAATAATAAACTTTCCCTAACCACCAATCAGTACCCAAATCGATTGTTCCCAGAAGGATATAAAAGGATTGAAAATATTCGAACAGACTTATACCCAGAATTTACTTTCCACCTGGATGAAATAAGAATAAAAAAAAGCATCGCTTTTATCCATGAAAGAAATTCGTTGGTAATCATTTATGAGGTTCTAAATTCTCCTACCCCTTTTTTATTGGAACTTAAACCATTGGTTGCAAATAGAGATTGCACCAGGCTTCATTTCCATAATGATTCCATATGTGAATCAGGTAAGTTTGAGTCAGGAAATTTTTATTACAAAGCCTATCCCAATAATCCCGAACTATTTATTTCTATTCCTGGTTCGGAATTTAATTTTAATTCCACCTGGTATTATAGCCATGAACTCCTTAGAGAATTAGAGCTGGGTAATGATTTTAAGGAGGACCTTTTTAGTCCTGGACATTTTTCTGTTTCGCTTAAAGAAGGTCAAAAGCTGGGAATTATCATTTCTTCGGAAAAGGAAAATGATGATGCCCTTAAATTGTTTGAAAAGGAAATACAAAGAAGGGAAAAATACATTTCCAAAAAGAGCACTAAAATCTTCCAGAAATTACAAATTTCAGCAGAGCAGTTTTTTATCCATCAAAATGAAAAATTATTTGTAAGAGATAAATTCTTCAAATTTGATTCTATCGATTCGCCTTATTCTTTAATTGGTTTGCCGGGATTAATTTTGGCTACAGGAAGGTTTTCCCATTTTCGGGCCTTGTTGAAGAAAAGTTTTGAACAAATGGAAAACAAGCCTGATTCCCCTGAATATTTTAAATTGCTTTCTATTTATTTGACTTCTTGTGTAAAATACCTTCAGTACACAGAAAATTTGTCTTTTTTAGAAAAAAAACTTCAACCTGTTTTGGGGACTTTACATCAATTGCTAAAATCAATTGAAATTTTTAGTGAACCTTTTTTTGATGTAAAGGAGGCCAATTTAAATAGAATTATTTCTGCTTTTAATTCTTTAAAACTCAGTAGTTTTTTCCAAAAACTTTTTAATAAGGAAGAGTATGCAGAATATTCAAACAAACTGGCTGAAAAACTTAAGGAGGGTTTTAATAAACAAAAATATAATACCGGTTTAAAAAAAGAATCCTCCTTAAAAAAGCAATTATTTGCAATGAGTCTCCCCTATCCTATTCATTCCAAGGCCTCTGGAATAAGTTTATTGGATAATATTGAATCTTATTTAATTCCTGGAATTGAAAAAAACATATCCTCAAATAATCTAATTGGTGAAATAAAAACCTTAGAAATGACTGCTTTTATTGAAGGACTGATCAAGTTTAAAAGGAATGAAGGATTAATTAAAGGAAAATTTATTTTTCAGCATTTAATGAATCATTTAATAAGAAATGGGAAAAGAACTATTACTGAATCTATGGATTTTAGTAATCCTTTTAAGGCGGAAAATGGTGTGATAATGGACTGCAATTCAACTGGAGAAATTCTCAGAATCGGGATTGAATATGGCCTTTTTTCAAATTATTTCCCGGAAATACCTGTTTTGAAAAATAACATCAATGACAACTGGTTCCAAAAATCTAAAAATGAATCATCGGAAAATCCGGAAGAGAAAAAATCAAATCCATTTTCAATAATTTCAGCCTTTAGAGACCATGCAAGTTCACAAAGACTTTACAGGCTTCTATCAGTTTTTGGTTTATCCTAGTTCGGGTTTTTAAGATGTTCAAAACCTTTTTCAAATGAATTCCAATTGTCTGTTATATTGAATATAACTTTACTTCCCACAAGCCAGGCCGCTTCAAGAGAAGGGATAAATGCAGAATATCCTCCTCCTTCAAGGTTTTCCCCACTAAGGCTTTGAGAGGCTGTTATTCCTTCGTGTTGCATGGTAAAGTTACTAGCTGTTCTAAGTACTAAAAATCTTTTGCTGTCCACTTTTCCTCCTTTCTCCAGAGCTAAAAGGGATGACATAGTTCCGGTATCTTCCATCGCACTTGTTACAAAATTCCCTTTTCCATTGCTCCAGTAACTCACCCAATCATTTGCCCATGTGTTCATCAGTTCTCCATGCCAATAAGTCATGGCAGCTAAATGATCACCTTTTAAAACCTGCGGAGGTTTCTGGGCATTTGGAAAGTTTTTAAACTGACTTCTCATCTTGGTAATTTCCTCATTATCAATTAACTCTACCTGCTTGGTTAATTGATATGCCCATTCCACTAAATCCGGATCAAGTCGGAAAACGGCCCCTTCATTATCTTCAGGAAGAGGTTTTTCAAAAGGTTTTTTCTTTCTTAAAGGAATGTACCCAGTAGTCCAATCCTGAGGAATTTCACGACCATCAATCTCATGAGATAAGTCTCCGTCCACCAGCCATTCTGCCCAGACAGCCGATCCGGTGGATGCATCTTCCGGATCAATTCCTGAGATTCCTGCCACAATAAAATAGGCTTTGGACAAATCAAATCTTTCGTCTAAGCCCAAAGCCATAATTGAGGCTGCAGAATTAATAGAACCAATTCCAGTACAAATTCCAAGAATTCCTTTTTCCCTGTTTAACCTTAAATTCCTATTTCCAACAGGAAAACCAATACTTTCATTTAAGGGGATTCGCTCTACCCAAAACTGAAATTCTCCAGGCCTGTCGCCTTCATCTTCTCCTAGTTCAAACATGGAGATGACCACTACTTTTATTGGTATCTTTTTCTCCTGGCTTGATTCATTTTTATTTTGGAGCGATGTGTCACAGGAAATTATGTTTAAGAAAAGTAGCACTGAGCACAAATTGTAAAACTTTTTCACTGGTGGAATTTTAATTGTTTAGAATGTCATAAAGCCAATTCAAAGTTATAAACCAAAACAAAAACTATATGGCAAATGGTAATTTATTCTTTTTTTTAAGATGGGTAAATTTAAAAAAAGCGGATTAAATTTAACATTAATCCGCTTCGGTAAGAAATAGTACTTAGTAATCTAAAGCAAAATTGATTTTTACATTTTATTCTTTTGATCCAAAAAATATTTTTTTGATAAAACCAAATGCCGCTACGAAGCCAATAGCGATGAATTTCCAAAATTTTGCCAATACCACAAAAAAACCGGTTTTTGCAAGAACTTTACCGGCCACCAAACCACCAATGCCATAAGCGGCAATCTTATCTACTTCCGGATTAAATTCGCCATAGGTATTCCCTGGCATAAACTCAACCGATGCCAATACCGGATCAATCTGCTCCTGTACCAATTGTAACTGATTCATATCTGCGATAGCATTTAATACTAACACTCCCTTTCTACCTAATATTCTAATGTTGTAATTCAGTGTGTTTTCTTCAGCCTCTCCGAATTTAATTTCTTTTGCCCAATGAAGCTTTTTATTGGCTTCGTCATAATAGGGAGTTACCGCCCACCCTACTAATTGAATGGATTCATACCCCATTTCCATTCTTAATTTGTTACTTTCATTTGTATCATCCTGCATGGTTTCCAGTAATTCATCATAATCGATATCCTCAGCCTCATCGTCTTCAACATAGCCACTTTCTTCATAGGATATCTCTATCGCCCAGATTCCAGGGGCTGCAACTTTAATACCTTCCGGAAAAAGCATCCCCAACCCTAATTCTTCTCTTGGTGGATTACCCCAAATATTGCTTAATACAATTTCACTTTCTTCGGGACCAAGATATTTGAAACCACTTGGCACATTTAACTCTGCCAGACCATTGGAAAGTGTTACCTTTCCCCTGTGGAAAGTAAATGTCTGTTCAATACTATCTACATAGTGGTCATACATTATTTGAAGGATAGCTGAGGAATCAAGCTCAACCACTTCTTCTTCTGTAGAATTTTGAGCAAAAGAGTTTGTAAGTATTCCAATAAGGAACAAGAGGGAGAAAAGCCCTTTGAATTTAGTCTGCATAAAATGAATTTAGTTATCTGAAATTTTATAATTAATGAATTGTACAATAAAAACCGTAGCAAAAGATTACTTTAAACGATTTTTAAAGGTAATAATTGTTAATGGAAATTACATGATTCAAATAGAAAATAACTTTATGCATACGTGATTTTGTTTCTTCCTGTATCTTTTAAGGTACAGAACTACCCATTTAGCCTTGTGGTTTTATATGAAGTATGATGGTTCAGTAAATTTCAAACAACCATTTATTAACCTATTCGTATAATCCTCATCACCTTTACAATTTATATTTTCTCTGGAAAACTAAATGCTAAAAACTATGAAAAAGGTTATTTTTTATCTTTCGGTCTTTACCTTAATTTTTTTTAGTTCTTCATGTGAGGAAGATTTGTTTAATGGAGATGCTAATTTAACAGTAATCGTAAAAGGGGCACTTTCTGGTAATTTAAGGGATAACATTACCGTAAGGATTTATACTAATCGGGAAGATGCTGAGGAACTAAATAGCAGCTTTAGAAAGGCTAAAACGGACAGTAATGGAGAAGCTTATTTGGAAAGAATTCCAGCAGGAAGAACCCTGTTTGTAAGAGCAGATGCCTTGTTTGCAAAAACAATTAGAGAACTTCCTATTCTTCAAAAAGGGGAAAACACCTTTGAAATGGTTATTCTTTAATTAGTCTGGATAATTGACTCTGTAATATCCTAAAAAATCAGCATTAAATGCAGAGGTTTCATATATGGCAGTGGGGAAGTTTAAACCCAAAAGTCCGATACCAATGCCATTACCTGAAACATCGCTTTCTCCCAAATAAAAAAGTGCAATATTCCCTGGTCTCCCAGTAAAAAACATTAAATCACCCGGCTGGGGGGTTTCCACTTTTTCAAGCTGGGTCATCATGGTTGAGGAAAGAAATTCACCCGAATTTTCTTCTATATTTATATCCACAAAACCTAAAACATATTTTATAAACCTTGGAGAATTAAAACCATTTTTAGGGCTATCTCCTTTTAACCTAAACGGGTACTTTCGCAGGGCTAAAAGAATAGAAGTGGTAAGTGTCTTTTTTCTACTTCCATCCGGCAGATTCTTGAGATTTGCCAATACTTTGTCCATATTAACTCCATCTTTTACAAATGGAATGGATTCCCGGACCATTATATCATTAATTAGATTGAAAACTTCCTGAACATCCATCCCAGTTGGGTTCGACTTCCTATTTGATGCATCCTGATCCTTCTTCACCTGATTTTGCAAAGATGTTACCAGTTGTTGGTTCTTTGTTAATTCCTTGCTGGATTCATAAAGTTTATAGGAAACCACCCCAATGGCAAAAAATAATAATACTACAACAATTATGGTAATTATGGTTATCCTTTTAGTTTTTGAGTCAGACTGTTCATTGGGGTTTTGTGACATATTGCAAATATCTTTTATAAAAAAAATCTCTTTTAAAATAGGGAAACAAAAAAATGATCGTAAATAGGGAAATATTATTTTGAAATGCCCTCCTTTTATATGATTTTAAGTTGAAAAAATAACAAACTAATAGTTAAATCTATAAATTTTTTCCTTCAAAAAAAGGAGGTAATAAATTTTTTAAACCTTTAAATCTATTAACTGCGGTTATACATTAAATATTATGCCTTAATCTTTCTTCTATTTCCAACTCTAAAGCTTCATACCAATCTTTTCCATATTTTCTAATCAATGGTTCTTTCAGAAATTTATAAACTGGAACCCCCAAAGATTTACCATTACTACATGCCGGGGAGCAAATATCCCACTGGTCATAATTCAAAGCATCATATTTATCATAATTACTTATTCTTATTGGGTATAGATGACATGATATCGGTTTTCTAAATTCAATTTTTCCGTCCAGGTAAGCCTGTTCAATTCCACATTTTAGAATTCCTTTTTCATCGTAAATGGCGTATGCACATTCTCTATTGTTGATGGTTGGAGTAGAATAATCCCCTTCTTCATCTTTAATATAAACGCCCTGTTTTTCTATTTCCGCTAAACCTTCTTTGGATAAATAGGGTTTTACCTCTTCAAAAATATTTTTAACCATTTCTTTTTCCTCATCTTCAAGGGGTGCGCCTAAATCTCCTTCTACACAGCATGCTCCTTTGCATTTTTTTAAATCACATACAAAGAAGTTTTCCATAATATCATCACTCAAAATGGTATTCCCAACTACTATCATTTTTATTTGTTTTTTGAGGTTCAAAGGTAAATTATTAAACTTTAATTGACCAACCCCCAATGTTTTTACTGATAATCCTCATAGTATTTTCTTCCGGTAAAAAATATATTTACCCCAAACCAACAGAAATTTCAATAAATTTAAATTCTGATAAGTTTATGAAGCTTTTGTTATTATAAAATTACTATGAACCATTAAATTTTAAACACATGTCACAAATTAATAAAATTCTCGTTCCAACAGATTTTTCTGAAGAAGC
The DNA here is from genome assembly GCF_000379765.1 of Flexithrix dorotheae DSM 6795. Lineage (GTDB taxonomy): Bacteria > Bacteroidota > Bacteroidia > Cytophagales > Flammeovirgaceae > Flexithrix > Flexithrix dorotheae. Next base: position 2,512 of record NZ_KB903454.1, on the reverse strand, counting down.
AAGTAATGCTTTAGGGGTTGCAGTTTCAATTGCAAAATGGTCTGGTGCAGAAATTACCTTACTGCATGTGATGGATATTCCTGTTATTGGTCAATCTCCTACTTATGATATAATTGGGGCTAGTTATACCTCTCCGGAGGATCCGGCATTGCACAAAAACTATGTCAATAAATTGATGAGTATTACCAAGGAAAAAATTAATAAGATAAAAGAAGAATATAACTATGTAACCATAAAAAATCATGTGGTTTTCGATTCTTTCCAGAAGCATATTGCTGATTTTATAATAAAAGATGATACAGATTTGGTTGTGATCGGATCTAAAGGTTCAAGCGGGTTGGATGAAGTTTTAGTAGGTTCAAATACTGAGCGCGTTATCCGGTTGTCAAAAGTTCCGGTACTCACTGTGAAAAAAGGAATTGAAAATTTCAATCCAAGGAAAATTGTTTTTGCATCTAATTTCAAAAAAGTTTCGGAAAAAGCCATATCCACTTTAAAGGAGTTTCAAAAATTGTTTGATTCTGAAATTGAATTTGTGAAAATAATTACACCAAATACTTTTGAGACTACTCCCGATACCGAATTGTTAATTGAAAATTTTGTGAAGGGTCACGATTTTAAAGATTACAATATCAATGTTTTCAACTATTTCACTGAAGAAGAAGGAATTCGGGTATTTGGTAATTCTATTGGGGCTGGTCTTTTAGCATTAACCACCCACGGGAGGACAGGATTAGCTCATTTGTTCCTGGGTAGTATTGCAGAAGAAGTAGCCAATCACTCGTCATTGCCAGTACTTACTTTCAATCAACATTATAAGTAATAATTGATTTGTCTAGTACAGATAAGGCTCTTTGAAAAATTTCAGAGGGCCTTTTTATTAAACCTTGAAATGTCAAACATTTTCATATTGAATTTGGATTTACCCGAAATGGCTAAATCCGTTAATATTTCCCCTACCACATTAGAGAATTTAAATCCATGACCAGAAAATCCTACTCCATATAATACCTGTGCATAATTTGGATGTTTTGAAATAATGGGATGTCCATCAGGAGAATTAACATGCATACAGGTAATGGTTTTTAAGGGAGCTGTATTTAATTCCGGAATATATCTTTTAAGATATTCTTTCATTACCAAAGTTTCTTCTTCAGAAACTTCTCTGTCTATAGAATCTGGATGAGTATATTGCCGAATTGGATGTTTGTTGTGTGGATAAAAAGCTACTTTTACACCATCCATTTTGTTATCAACTGCCGGAAATCCATACAAATCTAAATCCTTTTCAACTGTCCAGATAAAAATGGGGAAGTTTGATGGATTAAATTGTTTAATGTCATTTTTAGGTTTCATCCAAAACTGAACTATCCTTTCTGGTTTTATTTCAATACCATATTGTTTCATTTGATCAACTGCCCAAGGACCAACAGTAATTATTAATTTTTGTGCAAAATATTTTTTTGTCTCCGAAAAAAGCTCAACTAATCCTGTATTGTCATTAATTTCCCAGTTAATTACTTTTTCATTGAACCTAATTTCCGCGCCTAATTTTTTGGCCAAATCCAATTGACTTTTTACCCCTTTTTCCGGGTTCAGATATCCTGCAGATTCATCCAGTAGGGCAAAATAATTAGAACCGGTATTCAAAACAGGAAATTTATTTTTAAGGTCCACAGGGTTAAATAATTGATATGGCAAATTATATAGTTTCGCAGATTGCAAACATTTATCGACAATTGAGTTAAACCTATCTCCTATCATCAACCCTCCTGTAATATTTAGAATATCCTCCCCGGATGCTTTTTCAATTTTTCTCCATAAATCGTAGGAATGTTTTAAAATGGGGATATACTCATGACCTTCAAAATAGGTTTGCCGGGTTATTCTTGTTCCTCCATGAGTTGAACCATAGGAATGCGGAGGGCTAAACATATCAAACCCAATGACTTTTTTCTTCTTTAAAGCCCCCTGAAAAAGAGAAGCACTTCCCATTGCACCTAATCCTATTATAGCAATATCAAATTCAGTTTTCACAACCAATAGCTTTTTATTGAAATTTCAAAAAACAAATTAAAGCTAATAAATGAAGGGGAACGTAAAAAAAGTGAATAACGGCTATAAGATAGCTTTTTCATTGGGAAGTTGTCTAAAGTTAAGTGACCTTAATTTTTTTGGCAAAAACGACAAAAAATCCGAGCAAATTTAAGCTGAACCAATTCTTAGTTTTCCTCTCGTATCGTATTAATAAAGCTTTATAAGCGTCCAACCAGGCAAATGCATGTTCAATGACGGTTCGCTGTTTATAGAGTAATGGGTCAAAATATTCATCACGATCCACCAGGCTACCGTTTCTTTTATTGAAACAGATATTAGGGATTACGCCATATTTGGAGCAGAGTTTTCTTAATTCACCTCCATCAAAACCGGCATCGGCATTCAAAAAAAGACCCTCTGGGTTAATATCCACGTTTTCAAGCATTTCCATCATTTCTTTAAAGTGTTTTTCGAT
>NZ_KB903453.1 GCF_000379765.1 Flexithrix dorotheae DSM 6795 | reverse complement strand
ATATATGGCTGTATTAAATGGGGCCTGTTCTACAATTACATCTTTCCAGTTCACATCCAGTTCTTCGGCTACGATCATAGGCAAAGATGTTTTTACATTCTGTCCAAATTCAGGGTTAGGCGCCATAATGGTAACCAGTCCATTTTCTCCGATTTTTAAAAACCCGTTTAGCTTAAACCATTCTTTGGGTAAGGCACGAACTTCTTCAGGGCTACTTCCCTGACAGCCGGATAACAAATTGAACCCAATCACCATTCCACCACCACTAAGTGCCGAAATTTTCAAAAAAGAACGTCTGCCAATTCTGGTTTTAATAGTATTCATTTTGTTGTGGAATTTTAAGGTTATGATTAAGTTTTGGAGATGGATTTAATGGCTTTTTTTATTCGGGTATAAGTACCACACCGACAAATATTACCATTCATAGCTGCCTTAATTTCTTCATCACTGGGATGAGGGTTCTTCTCTAAAAGTGCAGAAGCACTCATAATCTGTCCTGTTTGGCAGTATCCGCATTGAGCCACATCAAGTGCTAACCAGGCTTTTTGCACCGGGTGATCACCGTTTTCTGAAAGACCTTCAATGGTGGTTATGGCCTGATCTCTAACCGCTGAAACCAGCAACTGACACGATCGAACGGCATTCCCATTGAGGTGAATGGTACAAGCCCCACATTGGGCAATTCCGCAGCCATATTTTGTTCCCGCCAAATTGAGATGCTCTCTTAAAACCCAAAGCATTGGAGTTGCCGGGTCAACATCTACCTTATGGTCTTTTCCATTTATATTCAGATTGTAAATAGCCATATTACTGATATTTTTTACAGAAAATTAAACACTCAAATTAATATACAAGGTACGAAAAATTACCACACGGAAATTATGGAAATCAAACTTTTACTTACGAATTTCAAACGACCATACCAAATTAGCTTCTGCAAGGAAATGAGCCATATTCAGGAAATCAATTCGTTCTTGTATTTGCCGGAATTTTAGGATTTTTAATACCGGAGTGGCCAGAAATCATTGGAAGGGGATCACTTAGTATCTCTGTTGATTTACTCAATTCTTTAAGCCCAATTCGCTAAAACTTTAAAAAATATTCAACATGGAATCATCAATGGGAAGAAGAGTTACCGAGATAGAATTACACAGCACTCCTTCAAAATTGGATTAGTTGTCAGATTTTTACTACAATTTTTCCACTGGCTTTGTTGTTCTCCATATAATCATGCGCCTCCACCAATTTGTCCAAGGTAAATACAGTATCTATATTCAATTTGATATTCTCATTTTCCACCTCCTCTATAAACTCTTGTAACAGACTTTTGGAAAGATGCTTTGATTCACCCATATAAACAGTAAGTCTTCCCAGAGAAGGAATGTCCCCCATGGGTGTAAAATCTTTCATTGTCCATTCGTTTCCAAGAATACCTGTCATACAAACCATCCCTTTTGATGCAATGCATTGAAGAGAATCTTTTAAAGTTCTTGTGCCGATGAGTTCAAGCACCTTATTCACCCCATTAGGAAAAATCCCTTTCACCTGATCTTCGACTTTTCCATTATCAAGCACCACATAATCTACTCCATTATCCAGTAATGCCTTTTTTTTATCCGGATTTCTGGTGGATGCAATAACGGTTAATCCTTTTGCCTTTGCAAGCTGGCCAGCGAGCATGCCAATGGAAGATGTACCTCCTCTTATAAGTAAGGATTCTCCTTTTTGAATTTCAAGGGCCTGATTAAGTGAACCTGAAACAGTTTGGAACATTTCTGGAATTGCTCCAAGCGTTTCCCAAGGTAAGTTACTTTTGAAAGGAAATACAATTTCCAAGGGAACCAAAGTAAACTCTGCATAACTTCCATCAAAAAGCCTTCCCATCTCACCCATGATAGCAGCCACCTGTTGTCCTTTCTCGTAAGTGTGGGAAGGATCTTCTTCTACCAAACCCACGCATTCAATACCCTGAATTCTTGGAAATTCAACACCTGGAGAGTCGCCACGTCTGGTGAATAGTTCAGAACGATTTAGTCCAAAGGCTTTCACTTTTAATAGGACCCAACCGGGTTTTGATTTTGGCTTTGGTATTTCTGCTAACTGAATCACTTCCGGGTTTCCCGCTTTCGTTGTAATTGCCGCTTTCATCATTTGTGGATTTGGTGTTCTTATATTGAAGATTTTATTGGCAATAATTCATCTTGCCCTTTATGTTTTAACTTGTTGAATTCTTCCATGCCCTCAAGCTCTTATAAAGTCAATATCCTATTGAAGAAATTGATTTCCTATTGGCCAGTCCTTTTTAAAATTTAATGAGAACAATTTAAGACATTTACTCCTATATAATTCAAAAAAAGTCACAAAAAGCTGCTCCTTATGGAATGGCTTTTTCGCAGGTGACCTCATAAAACAAAAAAGCCATTTCAAATTTAGAAATGGTTTTCTGACGCAGAATAAATAAAGAAAATAGAATACTAATTTTCGAACGCTTCAAAATTAAACCTTCTTCATTTTCTCTGCATGAACAAAAAATGAATTTATGCTTCATTTAGTTCAGTAATAAATTAATAATAGGTTGGAGTTAAGCTTTTTTTAAAACAATAGGTTGTATGGCATACAATGATGTCTTCAAAAATTTCTCCCCAGAAAATACAGGATGATCAAATGACCGTGTTTGGTCTATCCAGATTCCGGGGTTCAGGTTTTATAAATAAAATAAACCAGATAACAACCATTATTCCGCAGGTATAAATTCAAAGGTAAGCGCAGGATATTCCGGATTATTTTTTAAAAAGCTTTTGGGAAGCGTAATGGTAATCGTTTTTCCAGTCTGTTTCCATTTTACATTGGTACCAGAACTCAATAAAACCATTTTCTTACTTTTATCTGGGATGTTTCCCGTCCAGCTGATGGTGGACGGAATTTCTTTCCCCTCTTCCATATTCACCAATGCATACATTTCCCCATTTTTTCCTTTTGTGAAAAAGGTTTTATCATCCTGATAATCAGAGGTAATTCTGGTATTATATATGGCTTTTCCATTTTTATCCATCCAGGCACCAATTTTTTTCATACTTTCCAGGTCCTTTTCTCTTAAAGTTCCATCTGGTTTTGGTCCTATACCCAACAAAAGACTTCCCCCTTTGGCGACCACCTCAATGAGGGAATGGATCACTTTAGTAGTAGATTTGAACTGGTCATTAGGGACATAACCCCAGTTGTTGGCCAGCGGCATACAGCTTTCCCAGGGATGTGGTAATTGGGTTTCCGGAATACTTCGCTCGGGAGTCTGGTAATTCTCATAAGGCCCATGCACCGTTCTGTCCACTACCAGCAATCCAGGTTGGTTTTCTCTGGCCATTGCCGCAATTTTTGGAATATTAATACTTTGATCCCAATCGGGAATGGGGGCTCCCCAACTCAATACTTCCTCATTGATGGTATTTTTAGGTCTGACCCATCCACCATCCAGCCATAAAATATCTATTTTGCCGTAATCCGTCATCAATTCCTTAATCTGCTGGAAACTAAAATCCTTAAATTTTTCCCATCTGGCCGGATGTTTCCGGATATCATAATTCACATTTCTGTTAGGAGTGGCATATTTATCCCACCAAAAATACTGGGAATGCCAGTCGGGCTTGGAAAAATAAGCACCAATCATCATCCCTTCATTTCTAAATGCTTCAAAAACATGTTTAGCGACATTGCTTTTAGGATTAGTGGAGAAAGGACCATCAGAAATTTTAAAATCCGTTTGCCGGGTATCAAACATATTAAACCCATCGTGATGTTTGGTAGTGAATACCAGGTATTTCATTCCGGCTTGATTTGCGGCTTTTGCCCATTGCTCCGGATTAAAATTTACAGGATTAAATGAATCCTTTAATCCCCAATACCAATCCTTATATTGCTGATAAGTCATACTATCTGGTCGGTTGAGCCAATCCTCGGAACACAACTCCCAGGACTCTATCACTCCCGGGACCGCATATAAGCCCCAATGAATGATCATACCAAACTTCAGATCCTGCCATTTATCCAATTTTTCCAAAACTTTTGGATCTTTTGGCCAATCATATTCCTTGGATTGTGGATGGACATTTTCCTCCTGAGCAGTGAGTTGTAATGGAAAAAAAGAAATGAAAAACAGGGAAATCAGCAGTAAATAGCGCATGTGGGTAAATGGTAATTGGTTGTTTGATTCTAAATTGCAATTTTACTAAAAAAGTCCAATATTTTTCACTGTGTGCGCAAACAATTCTTGATATTATGATTCAAATGGTCTTGGATTTGAAAGACCTGGGGCAAAAATCCATTGGAAAGCCAGCGCATAATCTTTAAAAAATTTCACCTCCGAACAAGTATTATTTTTTTGAACAAACTCAACTATTTGTTCCAGGGATAATTGGGTAATAAAATCCTTGCTTTCAATAATGGCAACCTTTTTTACACCTAATTTAGCGCCTAACTCCATAATTCTGGCTGTCCAGGGCTGGAGGTGTACTCCAATGGTGAAATCTTTGTGGGCATGATCTGCAATAATTCGGCTGATTTTTTGAGTAAAAACCAAATGAAAAAGATAAGCTATGGTTAATTTATAATCATCTTCATCCATTCGTGAAGTGGTTCTTTTCCACCGATAATGCAAAAGGGATTTTTCTCTATTTACATGAATGATAACATATTTTTCAGGGTTAAAACATTCCTTGGGAAATAGTACCTTATTGGCGATTTTTCTTTTTTTATTAATCTCCCCACCTCCTCTAAAAATTGATTTCAAACTCATGTTTAAGTATTACAAAAAGTAAAGTATTCAATTAAATTGAATCAAATGTTTGTTCTGTAATACTTCATTTCACCAAATTGGGCTATTTTTTTTTGAAAAATTATTCAATTTGTTTAAAAACTCTTCGGAAGATATCTCAAGACTCTTTTTTTAATGAAAATTTTATTCGTTTTTTTCTCCAAGTTTCTCAATTTTATTTATCCACTTTGCTCTAAATTCATCTTTTGATAGTCTCATCGGTCCAATAGATGTGATTTTTACAGATTTTACCCCAATAAAATTCATAGTCAATTTTTTCATAGCATTATGGCTGGGGCTACTATTAAAATATTTGTAATACCATGGAGGTTGGTCTAATGTACATATTATTCTGGCTGTTTTTCCTTTAAAATATTTATCCCACCACAATGAACCTTCTCTTTTTTTGAAGGCAAATCCAGGGAGAAGAACCCGGTCTAAAAATCCTTTCATAATGGCTGGGACAGATCCCCACCAAACAGGATAAATCCAGACAATATGCGTTGCCCATTTCAATAATTCCTGGCTTTTAATTAAATCTGGTTCCAGTTCGATATGTTTTCGGTAACCATACTGCAGATTCGGATTAAAATCCAAATCCCTGATATTGATTACCCGAACATCTGCACCGGAATTTTCCGCTCCCTTTTGATAGGCATTTGCCAGAGCAAAGTTGAAGCTTTCATAGTCCGGATGTCCCACCACTATTACTATTTGTTTTTTCATTAGTCATTTTTTTCAATTGATGATTTTTTTAACCCTAACAGAATCAGAATTCCTATTGGAAATAGTAAAACCCATTGAGGAGCAAAAATCCAATACCAAATACTACATATTATAAATGGAAGACTAAAAAGGAGATATGTCATACCTATAAACTTCAATACGCCTGAATTTTCTGCTTTTTGACTACTCATCCCGTGTTTAAAAATGATAATGGTAGTATAGAACAAAAAGAGGGTGATCATATGCCACACCCCAAGGAGTTCACCCTTTTGTTGAAGGTTCAAATTGCTTTTAACCATCGGGTTTATTAAATCATTTTGTCCTCCAATTAGGTGAATGAATGCTGTAAGCAGGTTTATTATTCCCGAAATTATTATGTAAGGATTCTTCATTTGTTGATTTTATTTTAAATCCCAAGGTGGATTAAAATCCCAATTATAAGTAAAACCACCCAACCGGGATGCTTCCCTTTTGTAGCTGCCAAAACAAGAAATGCAGATACAAACATACTCCATCCTAGAGGAGATAACTGCAATAGAAAAGTGCGATGATTGAGGAAATTTTCCATCATCCCCATACGTATAAGGATAATTCCTATAGCTATTCCAAAGACAGAAACAATATGCCAGGTAGCCCAAATAATACCCAGTTGACGCGCTTTAAGCCCTGCATCAATTTTTTTGGGAATGAGGTCTCCCTTTTCTCTTTTAGTGTGGAAAATTAAATATTCTCCTAAAACAGAATGAATAAGGCCCAAAATACAGCTTAGCAATCCAGCGGAAATTAACCAATTATTCAGACCATTCTCCATTTTAAAACCTTATCATTTTATGAATCTGTGCTTTGCAATTTTTGTGGGCTTCCTTTTGAATCATTCTTTCATAATGGTTGTCAAAAGTTAGGTCGTCTGGCAGGTTTCCCGCCTGATTTATTTCCTCTAACCCACTAATGATCACAAAGGTCTTGTCTGAAGATTGAAAATCATTTGATATAGATCAAATTCGACTTCTTAAACGACTCAATGTTTCCAGAGTGATTCCAATGTAAGAAGCGATATGGGATAATTGCACACGCTGGTCAATTTTTGGAAAGGATTTGAGCAAGGCAATATATTTTTGTTTTGCAGTAAAAAAACGCATTGAAACTATTCTTTCCTGAAGTTGAAGCATGGTTTTGGCAAATACCACCTTATTGAGTTTTTCAAAATCATGAAATTTATTGCATAGGTCTTCAATATCAGATTTTGATAGCACCAGCAATGTAGAATCCTCTAAAAGCTCAATATAATTTTCGCTCGGCACTTCATAGAAAAAACTGTTAATTGATGAAATAAAGCTATTTTCAAAGGCAAACCAATCAGTCACATCTCTCCCATCTTTGAGATAAAAAGTTCGTGCTCCACCTTTCGCAAGAAAATATGATTTATCACAATATGCACCAGCTTTTACCAGAATTTCACCTTTGCCAAATGTTAATACCTTACTTTTTTGATAAATCTGGATTTTACATTCCTCATTTAAGGGAGAATAAATATCACTTACAATTTCTATGATTTGGGCTTTTTCCATAATTTAAAAATCTGGTGTGACTAGCATGGAGTCTTTCCTCACGAAAGAAAATATTTCGCCTAAATTTAATGAAAAAAGGCAAGTTATTGCCACAGAATTTAATGGGCAAAGGGTAGGTCAGTTTACATCGAAATAAAATTGAAACTGATTATTCACCAGATTTAATTTTCAATAAAAATCAATCAAATTTATGGCTCTTTTTTAAATATTGGAAATTGGAAAGCAGAATCTGATTGTGAGATAAAAATTTGAAATAATATTTACCAACTAAAAGGCCTGTAAATTCATAATCAACTGTTTGGACCCTGCATAAAAAGGGACTCTCTGATGATGCCATTCCGGCTGGATTTCCAGAATTCTTTCACTGCCATTAATAGCCATTCCATTCGCCTGTTCCGCAATCAAAGCCAATGCATTGCATTCATATACCAATCTTAATTTACCCGACTCGTATTTTTGGGTTGAAGGATATAAATAAATTCCCCCCTTCAACAGGTTCCGGTGAAAATCTCCCACTAATGAACCCACATATCTGGTATTCATGTCTTTCTTTTTACAGGATTTTAAGAAAGCCCTGATGTTTTTGGGAAAGGAATCTTTTTGTTTTTCATTTATGGAATAGTAATCGCCCCATTCTGGTTGAATGATATTTTGATGAGATAAAAAGTATTCACCTAATGAAGGTTCATAGGTGAATCCATTTACCCCATAACCGGTAGTATACACCAACATGGTGGAAGATCCATAAAGAATATATCCGGCCGCTACCTGATTAATGCCCGGCTGCAGAAAATCCTTATCGGAAAAGGGGCCTCCAACTTCTGAAACCCGTTTGTAAATTGAGAAAATAGTCCCTACAGAAACATTCACATCAATATTTGAAGATCCATCCAATGGATCAATAGCGATTACGTATTTGGCTTCATTTCGTCCCGTCTCAATTATTCCTTCCCGCTCTTCAGAAAGGATGGCACAAACCTGTTGTCCGTTTACAAGAGCCCTGATAAATCTCACATCAGCTATCACATCCAGCATTCTTTGTTTTTCCCCCTGCACATTTTCTTCATCCGTTAACCCTTCAATACCACTTAAACCCGCCCGGTTGATTTCCCTACTGATGATCTTTGAAGCCAGAACAATGTCCCTGAGTAACTGAGATAATTCTCCGGTTGCATGCGGAAATTCATTTTGCCTTTGAAGGATAAACCGATCAATTGTTGTTCCCAAAGGGTGGGTCAATGATTTTAAATTTGCTTTAGATTTCGGCTCGTACATAATAATTGGTTTAGACTTAAGCTATAAAGTTTTTCCTAATCCTGAGGAAGTGCAGCCTGCGCAGCTGCCAGCCTAGCTTTAGGAATTCTAAAAGGAGAACAAGAAACATAATCAATATCCAGAGTATTAAAAAAGTGAACAGACGCTTCATCGCCACCTTGTTCACCACATACACCAATCTTTAAAAGCGGATTTGTCTTTTTCCCTTTTTCAATCGCTATTTTTATCAATTCACCTACCCCTTCCTGATCTAATTGCTGAAAAGGGTCTGCTTTAAGTACTTTCAGTTCTTTATATTTTTTGATGAAAATTCCAGCATCATCCCGGCTATAACCCAGGGTCATTTGAGTAAGGTCATTAGTACCAAAAGAAAAATAATCCGCATGGGACGCCACTTTATCAGCCACCATGCATGCCCTTGGCACTTCAATCATGGTTCCTATTTTTACTTTTCCTAATTTTTCGCTGGGATCCAAATCAATTAAAACGCCCTCCGCCAGGGATTTTAGTCTGGATAATTCGGTTTCATTTCCCACTAAAGGAATCATAATTTCTGGCACTGGAGTAAATTGATCTTCTTCCTGAACTTCAAGCGCAGCAGAAATAATGGCCTGTACCTGCATCTCATAAATTTCGGGATAGATTAATCCTAACCTACACCCCCTTAATCCCATCATCGGATTTACTTCCATCAAAGCCTCTGTTACTTTCTCTATTTCCTCTAAAGAGATATTTAATACTTTGGCCATTTCTTCCATTTCCGGTTTGCTTTTAGGCAAAAACTCATGTAGTGGAGGATCGAGTAGCCTGATATTTACCGGTAAATCTCTCATCACCCTGAATATACCCTTAAAATCATTTTTCTGATGAGGGTATAATTTATTAAGGGCAAATTTTCTGTTTGAATTTGTTTTTGCAAGGATCATTTCCCTGATATCTGAAATCCTGTTGCCATCAAAAAACATGTGTTCTGTTCTACACAGACCAATCCCTTTTGCTCCAAATTCCAAAGCTTTTTGCGCATCGGTTGGTGAATCTGCATTGGCAAGCACAGATAATCTGCTAAATTTATCGGCCCAACTCATTATCTTTTCAAAATCAGCATTTAAGATACTGGAAATGGTCTCAATTTTTCCCTGATACACATGTCCGGTACTTCCATCAATGGAGAGAAAATCTCCTTCTTTAAACATCAAACCTCCTAAATTAGCCGTACGGTTTAGTTCATTTATTTCTAGATGAGTACAACCTGAAACACAACACTTACCCATTCCTCTTGCTACTACTGCAGCATGACTGGTCATCCCTCCTCTAGCGGTCAATATTCCGTTGGAGGAAATCATGCCCTGAATATCTTCAGGAGAAGTTTCCATTCTTACCAAAATGACCTCCTTCCCTTCAGCTTTTGCTTTTTCAGCAGTCTTGGCGTCAAAGAATATTTGCCCTGTTGCAGCTCCCGGGCTGGCAGGAAGACCAGTAGCTAATACCTCGGCTGCCTGTAGCTTTTCCTGATCAAAAACAGGGTGAAGAAGTTGATCAATTTGGTTAGGATCGAGTTGTTTTATTGCCCCTTTCTCATCCAAGATACCCTCTTCTACAAAATCTATGGCTATTTTAACTGCTGCAGAGGCAGACCTTTTACCATTTCTGGTCTGAAGCAGATAGAATTTTCCCATTTCAATAGTAAACTCTATGTCCTGCATATTGGAATAATGTGCTTCGAGTAACTGGGAAGCCTTAAGCAGCTCATCATAAACTGGTTTGTCTATTTTCTCCAACTCTGATATGGCTTTTGGTGTTCTAATACCTGCCACCACATCTTCTCCCTGAGCATTCATTAAAAATTCCCCATAGAGTTTTTTTTCACCTGAGGAAGGATTTCTGGTGAATACTACTCCGGTTCCGGATGAGTCACCCATATTACCAAATACCATCATTTGCACATTTACGGCAGTGCCAACTTCATCTGGTATATTATTAATTTTTCTGTAAATTTTAGCCCGCTCATTATTCCAGGATTTAAATACCGCTTCAATCGCTGAATAGAGCTGCTCTTTTGGTGATTGAGGAAATTCCTTTCCACTTTCATTTAAAACCACCTGTTTGTAGGAAGAAATAATTTCATTTAGGTGGTTTTCCATTAAATCCTGGTCATCTTTCAGATGATACTTTTCCTTACAATCTTCAAGGATAGACTCAAACAAATACATGGGAATTTCCAAAACCACATTGCTGTACATCTGAATAAACCTTCGGTAACAATCCAAAGCAAATCGCCCGGATTTTGTACTTTCTGCAATAGATTTTACATTGTGATCATTGAGCCCCAGGTTCAATATGGTATCCATCATTCCGGGCATGGAAAATACTGCACCTGATCGTACTGATACCAAAAGACATGGAGATCCGTCAAATCGTTTATTCACTTTTTGCTCCAGTTGATGAACTGACTCATCAATTTGCTTCCTAATGGAATCTGAAATGGTATTGTTATTTTCAAAATACTGGTTACAAGCTTCGGTACTAATGGTAAAGCCTGCAGGCACGGGTAGGCCAATTTGGGTCATTTCGGCAAGATTAGCTCCTTTACCACCCAATAAATGCCGCATGTTTTTATTTCCTTCTGAGAATGTGTAGATATATTGTTTCATATTAGATAGTTTGATTTGACCTTTACTAGTTTCATTATTATCTCGGCAGTTTCTTCCACTGCCTTGTTGGTAATATCGATAATGGGGCATCCCACTTTTTTCATGATACTTTGGGCAAATTCCAGTTCTTCAATAATGGTATTCAGGTCCGCATAAGTGTTATCGGTATATAATCCCATAGCGGTATTTCGCTCTTCCCGGATTTCATTAAGCCGCTCGGGATGGATGGTAAGCCCAATCACTTTTTTTGATGAAACCTCAAACAAATATTTTGGTACATTTGCCACCGATACAAGAGGAATATTGACCACAAAATAGTTATGGTAGGCCAGGTAAATGCTCAAAGGTGTTTTTGATGTTCTGGAAACTCCTATTAAAATAATATCTGCCTTCTGTAGTGCACTCAGGCTTTTCCCATCATCATTGTTAATAGCAAATTCTATTGCCTGAATCCGCCTGAAATAATCATCATTTAATTCCCATGACTGAAATGGCTGGTAAACCGGAGAAACTTTAAATGCTTTACCTAAAGCCTTTACCGCAGGTGATAGAATATCAATGCATTCAATATTATAGTCCAGCCCTTTTATGATGAATACATCCCTCACTTCAACCAAAATGCTGGAAAATACAATAAGGGAATTTTTGTTTTCCCTGGCCAAATTCACCACTTCCAAAGCCTTTGCAGATGTTTTAACATTAGGAATTTTAACCATTTCAAAATTACATCCTTTGAAATGGGAAGAAGCTAATCTTATAATTGATTCCGGTGCAAGAAAACTCAAAGAATCAGAAACAACATATATTTTGACATCCGGCATAAAATCCCATTGGTTTGTCTGGTGAAAATTTGGATCAGATTATTCAAATTTGAATTAAATCTGGCTGTGAATCAAGGGTTAATTGTGCATGCCTGTGCACAATTAAACTTTGGGTTAAAAAATGATTGGTGATTATTTAAACGGTATATTCGGATTAAAGTTGGGCTATTGCCTACTCAACGAGCTAAGGAAAATAAACAGGATTTTGATGGAAATTGGCGGTAATGAAAAACACTTCCAGAGGAAATTAATTAACTCTGAAACAACAAATTTTACCTCATTGCCATAATTTTCCTCCATCAGAAAATAAGGAAACCCTATTCCTTAATAGGGGAATAAATTGCCTGGATTGAATTGTAACCTGCTGAAGGAAAGGTTTTGAAAAACCAACCCATTCAATTACATTTATTTTTGAGAACTTTTGAAAAGTTTGTACCTTGAGAATACCTACAGTAAAAAGATAAACTAAAATGAAGATAAGTAAACCAGAGGTTTCCAATAAAAAATCTTTTTACCTTCAAACCTCAAATCATCATAATAAAAAAGGTGATTATAAAAATCTTTCCGATCAGGATCTTTGGAATTGTTTTGTTTCAGGGGATGAAGGAGCATTCGTCTTAATTTACCAAAATTATGTGGATACCCTTTTTAATTATGGCCTTCAGTATACCAAGGACGAAAACCTTTTAAAAGATACCTTACAGGATTTTTTCATCTACCTGAGGGAAAAAAGCAGTAGACTTTCCCCTACAAATTCTATTAAATTTTATTTGCTAAAATCATTCAAAAGAAGGCTGCTCCAAAATTTAAATTCCCTAAAAAAGAAAAATAAGATGGAGGAAGTTTTTATGAATGAAGAGCTTTTCAAATTTGAACTGTCTTATGAAACCAAACTGATTGACAGACAATTTACAAATCATCAGTTAGATGCCTTAAATGCCGCCATAAAAAAACTTTCGGCTAAGGAAAAAGAAGTGATTTACCTTTTCTTTTTTGAAAACCTAACCTACCGGGAAATTTCTGAAATCCAGGGATATTTACATATCTCTTCTGCGCGAAGGCTTGTTTATAAGGCACTTGATCAATTACGGTTAAATCTCAAAATGATGTTGTTTTTATTATTCGTTTTTCATGAATTTAACCGACTATTTAAAAACTAAAACCATTAAACTCTAACCCCTTCTGTTTCTGATTTTTAAGGAATCATAAAAAAATAAGTCACTGATAATAAGACCTTTATTGCTTTATTTCTAAAAAATCAGATTTTTTTTGGTATCATTTTCTGAAATGAGCTCTTTTTATTGTTGAAACACTACTATTAAAAATCAATGAAGTAAATAGGGGTTTTGAAATAAGTTTTTCAAACTGTAAAAAAATGAGGAAAAATTTTATTGAACTTTCCACGGATGAAGCGTTTAAAAGTTGGGTTCTTGCTCCTAATGAGGAAAAGAATGTCTTTTGGGAAAAGCGTTTGAAAAATGACCCTGAATTGGCCAGTGAAGCCAAAAAAGCGAAAGAAATAATTTTAAGGCTAAAATTTAAACAAAAGCCCCTGGATGAAGAATCGAAGGATAAAATCCTGGATTTTGTCATTCAAAATTCAAATAGGTCAAATCAGGATGATTTTGGTTTTCCCCAAAGAGGATGGGGAAATCGTAAATTGTTTATTTTAAAACTTGTAGCTTCAGTGGCGCTTATTCTGGGGTGTTTCTATGTGTATAATACTTTTCAGCCCAAACAGAAGCCTTCAGATATTAAAAAAGTAAGCTCTCTAATAGAAAAAAAGATACCCAAAGGTCAAAAAAACACTTTTACCCTCTCGGATGGCTCCAAGGTAAAAGTAAATTCATATTCAAAAATAAAATTTGAAAGTTCTTTTCTCCATACCCAGGAAAGAAAGGTTTACCTGGAGGGAGAAGCATTTTTTGAAGTAGTCAGAAATGAAGCAAAACCATTTAAAGTAATTACCAAAAATGCTGAAATAAAAGTCCTTGGAACTTCCTTTGATGTCAGGTCTTACCCTGATCATAACAAGGAGTACATTGCTGTTGCTACTGGAAAAGTTGAAGTAACTTCAGGGGCTGAGGCAGTCTATTTACAACCTGGAGAGATGGCGGTTTTAGAAAATGGAAAGCTTACAGTTTCAGCTTATGATTTAGAGGAAATGCTGGGTTGGGAATCGGGCATCTTGTTTTACAAGGAGGCTTCTTTCGAAAAAATTCTTCAAAAATTAGAATTCTGGTATGGAGTAGAATTTGAAATTTCCGGTACAAAACCGGAATTGACCAGGTACTCAGGGAATTATAAAAATCAATCCCTGAAAACTATTCTGGAAGGCTTAAGTTTTGCCGCTGGATTTGACTATAAAATTCAGGATAAAAAAGTGAAAATAATTTTTAAATAAAAAAGCTAAATGAAAATGAAAGAACATACTGGATAATCCACAACAAAAAACCCTGAATACATAAGCTTGCCGGCACTGTAATTCAGGGATTTGTCTAGAATTATTATCTAACTCTAATACCTAAAAATATGAAATTGAAATTACTTAGACAAGTTTTAATTATGTCGAGATATCTAATTTTTGGCATTTTTCTACAGTGCTTTTTGTCAAGTATGGCTATTCCAAAAGATGGCTATGGCCAAAAAAGCATTGAAGATGTTTACATTTCCCTAAAAGCCACTAATAAAAAGCTGGAAACTATTTTAGTAAAAATTGAGGAAAAGAGTGAGTTTAGGTTTGCCTATTTTAAAGGAGCCATTGACACAAATATGAAGTTGGATCTTTACGCAGAAAATGAATCCCTTGCACAAATCCTGCGGCAAATTTCCAAAAAAACAAATCTTCATTTTAAACGAGTAAATGAAAATATTCACATCAGTAAAGGGGAAGAAAAAACCAAAATCATAGAGGAATTTACCTCAGATTTCTTTCAATCCACGATTTCAGGGAAGATTACTTCAGCAGAAGACAATGAACCTTTACCTGGCGTAAGTATAATTGTAAAAGGCACCACGAATGGGACTGTTACAGATGTGGATGGTTCTTACACCATAAAAGCCGATGATACGGCAGTATTGCAATACAGTTACATAGGTTTTACCACTCAGGAAATTCAGGTAGGTAACCAAAGTGTGATTGATGTAGCTTTAAAACCAGATTCCGAGCAGTTGGAAGAAGTGGTGGTAATTGGTTATGGTACCCAAAAGAAAAGTGACCTGACCGGGGCAGTAGGTTCAGTATCATCTAAAAAGCTTCAAGAACGTCCCACCTCCTCCTTAACCCAGTCCTTATCAGGAAGGATCGCAGGAGCAAATGTTAGTCAGAATTCTGGAAGACCAGGGGGAAAGGCCAAAATCCGAATACGGGGCAATACTTCGGTAAGTTTGGATAACAGTCCTTTATATGTAGTAGACGGTGTTATATTAGTCACCGAAGGACTACAGAACAATACTTCACCAATTGACTATATCAATCCAAATGATATTGCTTCCGTGGAAGTACTTAAAGATGCTTCGGCCACTGCAATTTATGGTTCAAGAGCTGCCAACGGAGTTATTTTGATCACTACAAAAAGAGGCAGCAAAAGTGGTGGCACAGTAAGTTATGACAACTATTTTAGTTTAGGAGAGCTGGCCAAAAAGGTGGAAGTTTTAAATTCCGAGCAATTCCTAATGATTGAAGATGTGGCTTATCAGAATGCAGAAAAATATGATCCTGTAGGCTTTGCCAATGGAAAGTTTACCGATCCTGTATTAAAAAGGACAGATCCTTTATTATTTGATGCTAATGGCAAGCCATTATACGATACCGACTGGCAGGATGAAGTCACAAAGAAAGCATTTTCCCAAAATCATCAAATATCCTTCACAGGAGGAAGTGAGAAAGGAAGTTTTGGCGCCTTTTTAGGTTATACTGGTGAAGAGGGAATTATGAAGGAATCCTGGCTTAAGCGTTATTCCGGAAGGTTTGTGTTTGATACCAATATCAAAAAATGGCTGAAAGTAGGAGGAAGTCTTAGTTATAATAATCAGAAAGAGCGAATCATTCATGATTCTTGGGTGGGAAGGAACATGATTGAGAACATTCCTATAGTTCCTGTAAAATACCCTGATGGTACTTGGGCGAGTAATGCAGATTATCCAGGAATGGAAGGTGGTCCTAACCCTGTTCGTGTTGGGGAGGAATATCAGAATTATCTGCAAACCAATAGTGTAATCGGAAATGTCTTTGCGAATATTAATCTTGCGAAAGGTCTGGAATTCAGGTCGTCTATAGGGGTGAACAATATAGGGCAAAAAAGAAGCGAATATGCCGGACGTGAACTCAATTTTATAGGTACTCCCACAAATGGCTATGCTAGTCTAACCTCAAATGAGTATTTATCCTGGCAATTTGAAAACTACCTAACCTACAATAAGACATTTTCGGAAATTCACAATTTAACTGCTATGGTCGGGGCTTCCTGGCAGCATACTGATATTTCCAACTTCAGTACGCGAACGCAGGATTATTCTGACGATTTTTTCAGTTTTAATAATTTGGCTGCTGGTGCGGTGGTTGTACCTCCCTCTTCAAGCGCAAATGCCTACGGATTTAACTCCTATTTTGGCAGGATAAATTATGGACTACATGGCAAATATTTATTAACCGTTACCGGGAGGGTAGACGGTTCATCCAAATTCGGAGAAAATAATAAATATGCATTCTTTCCTTCTGCCGCATTGGCCTGGAGAATGTCAGAAGAAGAGTTTTTGTCTGGTTCCAATCTAATCTCCGACCTTAAATTACGTGCAAGTTATGGAGAAACAGGAAACTCAGGAATCCCCGCCTATGGAGCACTTGCAGGATTGGCTACCTATTCCTATGTATTTGACGGAACGCTGGTAACCGGAATTGGTAAAGGCACATTGGCCAATTCTGATCTGCAATGGGAAAGAACCATTCAAGTCGATGCAGGAGTGGAAATTGGGTTCTTCAATGGGAGGCTTTCTCTAGAAGCAGATGTTTACCGGAAGTTGACTTCTGATATGCTTTTGAATGCTCCGGTCCCTCAAAGTAGTGGTTATGCTACTGTTTTTAGAAATATAGGCAGCATGGAAAACAAGGGAATAGAGCTTTCTTTAAATACTGTAAACATTGAAAAAGAGCATTTTACATGGGAGACGATGTTTAATATTGCTACGAATAAAAACGAAGTGATAGCCCTGACGGGAGGAAGTGATATCTTTCAGGGAAAAACAGTAATTCGTGAAGGCGAACCAGTCAACTCATTTTTCGCCTGGATTAATTTAGGCACTTTCGGAACTGATGAAGAAGATTTAGCCAAAAGTTTCAACCGCTTACCTGGTGATATAAAAAGGAAAGATGTCAACGGAGATGGGGCAATCAATAATGCGGATAAAGTTATTGTAGGAAATGGGTTACCAAAAGGATACGGTAGTTTTATCAATACAATCAACTACAAGAATTTCGAATTTTCATTGGATTTGCAATTCACCTATGGAAATGATATTATGTATATCACCACGCGTCCTCAGGAAAATCGTCAGGGGATTGCCAACAGCCTGGCAACAGTTTTAAATGCATGGACTCCAGAAAACCAGGATACAGAAATTGCCCAATGGAGACCTGTTTCTGCCGGGTATGACAATTTCGATACTTCTCATATGATCCAGGATGGTTCTTTTATTAGAGGCAGGAACCTATTATTTGCCTATAACTTTTCTCCCGACCTGATTGACAAATTAAACCTTCAAAGGTTGAGACTATATGCCTCTCTTCAAAATTTCTTTGTCCTTACTGATTATCAAGGTTATGACCCAGAGGTTCAAACCTCTAATACGGCATTTGGTCAGGGAGAAGTGAACTTTCAGCAGTATCCAAGACCAAGAGTATATATGGTTGGATTGAATGTAACATTTTAAATTAAAATATGAAAAATATGAAAAATATGAAAATTAATATAAAAATCCTGATCATAGGCGCTTTGATGTTTTTAACAGGCAGTTGTAAAGATTTCCTGGACGAAATAGATCCCTCAAATATTACTGAAGATAGTTATTACCAGTCCGCAGAACATGCGCGCATTGGTGTAAATTCCGCCTATTCCGCCTTAAAAGCAATTCGTGGCGGAGCCTATGGGGGTGGTCCCTGGCTAATGGTAGAATTTGCAACAGGTTTAGCAGAATCTGATTTAGGACAGGCTGAAAATAGCAATATTATCAGGAACCTGATTAATAATGCAGACAATGCATATGGAATTTCACATTGGAACTCCAATTATGAGGGTATAGCCAATGCCAATCTGGCTATTTCCAAAATCCCGGATATTCAAATGCCGGAAATCCTTAAAAATAGTTTATTGGGTGAAGCTAAATTTTTAAGGGCTCACTATTATTTTCAATTGGTCAGGTTGTTTGGTAGTGTGCCTTTAATTCTGGAACCCATTGATTTAGCTTCTGAAGATCTTTATGCCTCAGGGGCTCCCGTGGAGGAAATTTTCACCCAGATTGTAAAGGACCTGACAGAAGCAGAAAATTCCGGATTACCTTTCAATGATAACTCAGGGAAAGTAACCATGGGTGCAATTAAAACTTTATTGTCTAGTGTATATCTTACCATGGCAGGCTATCCTTTGGAAAAAGGAGCGCCTTATTATTCGCTAGCTGCAGAAAAGGCCAAAGAAGTAATTGATAAAGGCGAGTATAGTTTGTTTGAAAGCTACGATGATTTGCATGATCCGGCTATGAATA
Source organism: Flexithrix dorotheae DSM 6795 (assembly GCF_000379765.1). Classification (GTDB taxonomy): domain Bacteria; phylum Bacteroidota; class Bacteroidia; order Cytophagales; family Flammeovirgaceae; genus Flexithrix; species Flexithrix dorotheae. The sequence goes on along the minus strand of NZ_KB903453.1, from coordinate 66,169 downwards.
ATATTGGTGAAAATATTTTTATGGTTCAATATTTAGCAGGGACTGCTCCTTCAAACTGGCAACCCCATATTATCCCCTATAACATGAATATTTCCGCATATTCTGATCAGACGGGAGCAATTTATGCCAATCAAAACTTTATAGCCTCTTATGAATCAGGAGATAAAAGAATAGAAGAAAAATCCTTTTATTACACCACATTTACTTCGAAATTTGACCGAACGGAAACTATCAATTTAGGAGGCTTTTTTCTTTATAAACATTTTGATGTGGAGGCTAATCTTTTTACGGCCAGTAGTGCCCTTAATTGGTCATTGTACAGGTATGCCGAGTTATTATTGATTTATGCTGAAGCATCAAACGAAACCTCTGAAGGTGCTACCGCATTGGCGTATCAGGGATTAAATGAAATTAGAACCCGGGCAGGATTAACACCTTATTCAGGTCTCTCTAAGGAAGAATTTAGAGAGGCGGTTTGGAGGGAAAAATGGCATGAATTAAGTTATGAAGGTGTAACCTGGTTTGATATGGTGAGGACCAGAAAAGTATTTAATGTGACCTCAGGAGATTTTGATGACTTTGTTGGACATCAATTCGTTTATGGCCCCACACTGTCTTCCAGAGAGTTATTATTTCCTATACCTACAAGCGAAGTACAAAATAATCCAAATCTGAAACAGAATCCAGGATACTAATTGGTTTGGAAAAAGTTAAAATTAAAATGAGCTGTTTATTTTTAAGCAGCTCATTCTTTCTTTCAAATAGCATTGTAAATGAGCCAAAAAATGAAGAAGAGATTGATTTATTTTACACTCCCTACTTAATGAAAATAAATATGCAGAAATCGATGTTTTTTTACGTAATCGAACGATCCAGATGAATATAACCCCCATCTACTATTTGCCATTGGCCTGTAGTATGTGCACTCCGTTCAGATAAAAGAAAAACGGTAGCAGCAGCAATATCTTCAGGGACTGTCATTCTTTTTTCAAGGGGAATTTTAGAAACAATCTGGTCCAATTTATCCTGTGAATTTTCAAAGGTATTAAGCCATTTTTCATATAGCGGAGTCATTACCTCAGCGGGTATAACTGCATTTACCCGTATGCCAAAGGATAATAATTCAACTGCCCATTCCCTGGTAAGGGCTAATAATGCCCCTTTACTTGCCGCATATCCTGAAGTTCCACCCTGACCCGTTAATGCCGTTTTAGAACTTATATTCACTATTGAACCTTTGGTAACTTTTAAATAATCAATGGCATAATGAACTAAATCATAACAATGGGTCAAATTAGTCAGCATGGATTTTTTAAAGGCATTAGGATTTCCATTAATCAAACCTATGCTGTCATTTGCACCTGCATTGTTTACAATGCCATCGATTCTTCCAAAAGTTAAAATGGTATGCTGAATGATATCCCTGCAAATATCTTCAACACCAAGTTCTTTCACAATCACCAGACTTTCACCTCCTTTTTCCCTGATCAAACGAGAAAGTTTTTCGGCTGCTTCAGCCGCTCTCCCCACAATTACCGGAATAGCACCTTCATTTACTAATTCCAAAGAAATAGCTTTTCCAATTCCTTCCGCACCCCCTGTAACTATAAAAACCTTGTTTTTAAGTTTTAAATCCATTTCAATTAAGAATAAGCTTTAACTTTCTGCCTGGATTCACCCAATCCTTCTATTCCCAATTCTATAATATCCCCATCTTTAAGATAAAATGGCGGATTGAAACCAAAACCCACTCCTTCCGGTGTTCCTGTAGAAATGATATCCCCAGGCATTAGACTCATGTATTGAGAAAGGTAAGCAATGACATATTGGATGTTGAAAATAAAATCGCTGGTATTTCCATCCTGCATTTTTTTACCATTTAAGGTCAACCAAAGCCTCAGGTTATTAGGATCAGCCACTTCCTCTTTGGTGACTAAATAAGGCCCCATTGGCGCAAAAGTATCGCAGCTTTTTCCCTTCACCCATTGACCACCTTTTTCAATTTGAAATTCACGTTCACTTACATCATTATGCAGGATATAACCTGCCACATGATCCATTGCTTCTTCCTCAGAGATATAATTAGCCCTTTTGCCTATTACCACAGCCAATTCCACTTCCCAGTCAGTTTTTTGGCTGTTTTTAGGGATAATAATATTGTCATATGGACCAATTAAAGAGGAGGTTGCCTTAAAGAAAACTACGGGTTCCTTAGGCACTTCCATCCCACTTTCAGCGGCATGTTTTCTGTAATTAAGTCCAATACATATAATTTTACCTGGCCGTTTTACAGGCTCTCCTAATCTGACATCATTTGCAATTCTGGCTGCAGTATTAATATCAAATTTGTTTTTCAGGTCTTCAATGCCATTTTTGGAAAAAAAGTCCTCATCATAATCCCAAACAATATTGCTTGTATCATACCTGACCCCTTCTATTTCAATTCCGGGATGTTCATTCCCGGGCTCTCCGTATCTGATTAGTTTCATTTCTTAATTGTTTAGTGTGATAAATCCTCCATCAATTGGGAAATCTGTTCCAGTAATAAATGATGCCTCATTTGAACATAAATACAGGGCTAAAGCCCCAATTTCGGCTGGCTTACCCATTCTGCCAATGGGTTGTGTCTTTGAAAGCTTCTCCAGCATTTCCGGTTCATTTCCAGGATAATTGGCTTTCAAAAATCCATCTACGAATGGCGTATGTACCCGACCTGGTGAAATACTATTACATCTTATATTTTGGGCTAAATAATCCTTAGCGACTGAAAGGGTCATGGCATGCACAGCTCCTTTACTCATGGAATAGGCAAACCGATCGGGAATACCTACATGAGCTGCTACAGAGGACATATTAATTATTGATCCACCATTTCTCATCAATTTCACTCCGGCCTTAAGGCAATTAAACACACCTTTTACATTTACATTAAGGATTTTATCGAAATCATCTGTAGAAGTATTTTCCACCTTCCCGATATGAGCTATACCTGCATTGTTAATCAGGATATCCAAAGGAGTGTCTCCTGTGGCCAAATCAAATGCCTTTTGAACACTTTCCGGATCTGAAATGTCACAAGAGATTCCCGTGGCTATTCCTCCCGTTGTTTCAATTTCCGATACTACCCCAGCCATGTTTTGTTCATTTAAATCCAGTATGACCACCTGAGCCCCGTTTTCAGCCAGTGCCAATGCAATGGATCGTCCTATTCCACTTCCTCCGCCAGTAACAACCGCAAGTTTCCCGCTTAAATCAAATTTTGACATAAATGTTTTTTTAAGTTTTGAGTATTTTTATTTTTAAATGAAAGTCTACTGAGAATTAAAGGAATACCCCTCTTTTACATGGAATGAAATCATTTTGATCAAGTTTCATGGCCTTGGTTTCATCCCCACTTGCTTCCTTTACATAATTAGCGGTTCCCACCTTTCCATCCTCCCTATGATACCCATTGAAAGCTCGGGTTTTCCATTTACCTAACATTCTCATTTTGATTTTACATAATTAGGTATAATTGATAATCATTTCCAGTAATCGCCATTTTAGTTGCTGTGCACAGGTGTGTATATTATCTTTGAGTGAATATGTTTTACAGATTTAATACATTTAATCTCACTTAATTAGAAGTGGGATATGACCTTAAAACAAGATATCTAATAGTGAAAAATTGAATTATACGCTGGCAAAGGATTATGGGTAAATATGTAACGATCACAGAAATCGCACTCCAGTTGGGTATCTCACATTCTACCGTTTCACGAGCCCTGAATGATAACCCCAGAATAAGCGAGAAAACAAAAGAAAAGGTAAGGCGATTAGCAGAAGAATTGGGGTATTTTTCGAATTCAATGGCAAACCTTCTTTCAAAAGGGCAAAGTAAAATTGTAGGGGTTATCGTACCCGATATTACCATAAATTTTTTCGCAAAGGTAATTAAAGGCATACAGGATACACTGCAAAAGGAAGGGTATTCGATATTTCTTTTTAATACAGGAGAATCACTGGAGAAGGAGAAAGAGGCCATTAATACCTGTTTAAAGCATCGGGTAGATGGTGTTTTGGCTGCAATTTCAATCCAAACCCAAAAATTCAACCATTTTGAAAAGTTACTCAAATATGAGGTCCCTCTAGTATTTTACGATCGGGTAGCCAATTTTTTACCAGTACCAAAAATCATTGCCAATGATTACCGGGCAGCCTATAATGCCACCAAATACCTCATTGATTTAGGCTGCAAATGTATCGCACACATTACGGGAAGTATCAACCTAAACAATAGCAATAACCGTCTGTATGGATACATAGATGCACTTACAGATCATGAGATAGAAGTGGATGAAACTTTAATTTTTTATTATGAATTTCAAGCCAATACGATAGAAACTTTTTTGCAAAAAATTATTCAATCAAATCCCCATTTAGATGGTCTTTTTGTTTTTAATGACTATGCCGCCAATTATGCTATAAATGTACTTACCAAAATGGGGAAAAAAATTCCAGAAGATATTTCCGTTTTTGGTTTTTCTGATGAGCCAGTCGCCACTTATATGACCCCTCAATTGTCTACGGTAAAACAAATTGCCACCAAAATGGGCCAATTGGCGGCTGAAAAAATGCTATCCGTTTTAAATCGGAATGAATCGCTGTTGAATGAGAAAATTATTATCGATCCGGAACTAATCATTAGAGAAACTACCCGGAAAATGTAATGCTTTATTTTTAATTTTATCCTGCTTATTTTGAAAACTATTAAACAGGAAAGAAACTATTCCCTTGAAGTATCCTCCACTTCCGAATAATCCTAATGGTTTGCTTCATTAATGCTTTCACTTTTTTTGAATTTCTTTTGTGCCCAGGGAATCTTCCGATCAAATAAGGTGATGTATTGCCGATAATTATTATAATTGACGGCCTCTTTTTTCCAATGGGCAAGTTCTGTATCGTATCTGGTGCGCATTGCATTAAGCATCGTCTCTGCCTGCGGATCTTCAGCAAGATTTTTCATCTCCAAAGGATCGTTTGCTAAATTGTATAATTCTTCAGTTGGTTTCATTTCAGTATCTCCATACCACCAATAGGTATATTTCCAATCCCTGGTGATACAAGTAAGGCTTTGGGTGGGCACCACTCCCCAGGTATTGATAAAAGCTAACTGTTCATGTATTTCCTGGTTTGTGTTTTCAATAAGTGGCACCAGACTTTTGCCATCCACATTTTCGGGAATGGGTACTCCCGCCAGATCGAGAATGGTTGGTGCAAAATCAATATTCCCTGTAAGTGCTGCACATTCCCTTTTTTTACCGGCATGAGCACTCCGTGGATCATAAATCATTAAGGGTGCTCGTGATGATTCTTCCATGGGAAGTACCTTCGAAGCAAAACCGTGAGCCCCACAAATATATCCATTGTCACTAGTGTAAATAATAACCGTATTATCTGCAATTCCCTGAGCCTCAAGCTCCTCTATTATCATCCCTACGGCTACATCTATGGCATAAATAAGTTGATAATAATTTGCCATGACTTCATCATAATCAGTGGAATATTCCCATTCATGAAATCTTTTATATTGCCTGCCTTGCTTACTTTGTTTTGACATATGTGCCCCTGCTACTCGGCCATAATTTGCAGGTTTGGTAAAGGTCTTGCCTGCATAAACATGATCAAATTTAGGATCTGGTAATATAGGGCGATGTGGAGCTTTGAAGCTAATAGATATACAAAATGGTTTATCCTGTTGGACAGCTTCGCGAATCACATCCTGGCCAAAAGCTCCATAGGAAAGGGTAGAGTGGGGAAATTCCTTAGCATATTTGGCCATAGAACTATTTTTCTTGGTGGCATAGAAAGTCTGACCAGGACCTCCCCCCCACATATCAAAATCACTTTCACATAGGCCGAGTCCTTCTACCTCAAAACCAAATTTCCCGGCAAAAGCGGTAAAATAACCCGCTTCACGTAGTAGCACAGGATAAGACTTTTGCCAAACTTCTGGTTTCATATCTCCATGATCGAAGTTTGTTCCTGTTTTATACTCATACATACCTGTCATCGCATTTGCCCGACTTGCCATACAAATGGCTGTGGTATTGTAATGCCTTGTAAATATAATTCCCTGATCACCAATTTTGTCCATATTTGGAGTGGAAACTTCTCCATTACCATAACATCCAACAGAACCCACATTCTGATCATCAGCCATGAGGTAAATGATATTCGGCTTTTGTCCAAAGCCCTCTATATACAGGCAGACAAACAGGGTTAAAATAATTGATAATTGTTTCATAAGCTTCAGTGCTCCATACCGGGTACTCTATACCGGGAACTATTATTTCCGAGAAAAATTAATATCTCTATCAGTCTTTAATTTGCATGCTTTGGATGACTTTATTCCAAACTACCCAGGGGAGTCAGCTTCATTTGCTTTAAACTCGCCTCCACTAAATCCCCATCAATAAATGAAACAATGATGGTGTGTTTACCGGGCGATTTAAATTTCAGTAATCCCATCTCATAATATTTGTACACACCAGAAGAGTTTTGCTCATTTTGAATAAGGGCTCCTTCTTCATTTTCGATACGCCAGACCAACCGACCTTTTCCCGCATAATTAAGGTCAGCCTGGTAGTATCCTGGTTTCATCACATCCACTTCCCAACTAACTTTGCTTGCTTTACTCCATCCATGTGCATGACTAATGTGTTTCCATTCCCCAAATTTCTCCATCCATCTTTTCCCTTCAATTGTACAATTTTTCGCTTCTGCAAAATCGATCAACAACTCAGTTGAAAAAACTGGATCAATACTCAATGATTGATCTACAGAAATTTCCCCCTTTACTTCCAGTTCTATCACGGGTATCAATTTTTCAGGCCGTTGGGCTGGAAGTCTGATGACCGTCCATCTTCCATTTTTGTGGGTGGATAAAGGTTGCAAATTTCCATTCACCCATAATCCAGCAGATTTAATTTCATTGTTGAGCCCAGGTAGCACAATTTCCCCATCCAGTGGCCAATGATATATACAAAGGTTTAACTTGCCATCTGCAACCGTTACATCACCCCAGGGTAAAGCCCTTCCCCAGGGAGATGGGCCTGCCTTATATATTACCTGTGGGTATTTGCCTATCCAATCACCTGCTCCCCGAAGTGCATTTTGGGCCTCCAAAGGAACAGTACCATCAGGCTTGGGGCCCACATTGAGCATATAAGTCCCTCCTCTGGCTACAGTTGATATCGTAGATTTTAGTATGCGCTTAGCGCTCTTCCAGTTTTGGTCATACCAGGCATAACCCCATGAATCATTGGTAACATCTACTGTTTCCCACAACCCAGGTACATTTTTAACTGGGATGTTCATATCACCCAGTGATAAGTAGTCTCCCAGATTATGTCCCGCACGACCTGAGATCATCGCCCTGGGCTGATTCTTCCTGACTACAGCCACCAGCTCTTCAACGTACTTTTTTTCCATTCGGCCAGGTGTATCAAACCACACCATGGCAATTTCCCCATATTGAGTGGTGATTTCTTCAACCTGTGGCAGGCACTTTTCTTTGAAATAATAATCAAATCCTACTTCTTCGCCTTTATCATTGGTCTTAGGCCCTCCATTTCCACCTGGAAAGGTCCAGTCCTGATTGTGCGAGTAATAAAAGCCAAGCCCAAGTCCTGCTTCTTTACATGCTTCCGCAAGTTCTTTCATAGGATCCCTGGCAAAAGGTGTGGCTTTTACAATATTAAAATCATTGACTTTTGAGTTATACATGGCAAACCCATCGTGATGCTTACTGGTGATCACTATATACTTCATTCCAGCAGCTTTGGCCAGTTGTGCTATCCCTTTTGCATCGAAATTTTCCGGGTTGAAGTTTTTGGCTTCCGCCATGTATTCGTCCACCGGGATTCCGGCCCTTCTGGGATTCATGATCCACTCACTTATACCATAGTAAGTTTTACCTTTCCATTTATTTGCAATGTTGGAATAGAGTCCCCAATGGATAAACATGGCATAATTGCCATCATCAAATAGGGAGGCTCTTTCCCCCACATCTGATCGGGTAATTAGCTTTTGTTTACCCCACATTTCGTCCATACTTTCAGCTTTTTGGGCAAAAAGAGCATTTACACTCAAAAATGCTACGAATAGAGCAATTCCTTTTAAAAATTTCATTTCATATTTATGGTTTGTCCGGCTCATTGCCACAGATTTGAAATTTAAAATGGAAAATAGTACGTGAACATTTTCAATTTATGCAAAGGAAAATTTTGGTCTGCACAAATTGATTTTCTTAAAATTACTATCCTCCTTTTTTGCAGGTTAAACCGGGATTGGCAATTAGTTTAATTCAGCCCCTATCAAAATGGTAATATTATTCATTCTTATACACTTCTATTCTTTTCCGGAATTCAATACTCATAACTTCTCTATGTAGATATAATAAGCCGGATAAACACGGCCATCCTTGTCTATAAGCTGTGCCTCCATATCATAATTTCCAGCAGGGATTTTTCCAGTAAAAGTTACTTCCTCCTGTCCGGATTCAATTTTTTCATTTCCCTCTAAACCTGCAACATATACATAAGCCTGTTCAAAATCTGATTTTTCACTTGCTGGCATTGGTCTGTCATTTTTGATGGTTCTTTCCAAAGCTGGAAAGGTTGCATTAATGGCCAACCCACTTTCTCTTGGAAACCTGCGAAGGGTAATGGAATAGTCTCCATCTTCCACAAATGCGATTTTCCATCGACCAATATTTTGGGAGGCTCCCGTTGCCCCATGTTGGTGCCATGCCCCTCCATGTTTGCCGGTAAACATATCATGAGCAGAAATTCGGCTTGGATTTTCTTTGAGTGAACCTACTTTGATATAACCATATCTTTCATTAGGACCTTCAGATATTATCGATTGCCACCACTTTTCATAGCCCTCAGCCAGGCGTGCAGCTACTTCCGGATGCTGCTCGATTATATTTTTAGTCTGACCGAGATCTTCATTTATATTGTATAATTCTTTTCCATTTACAAGGCGCCAGTCATCATCCATCACGGTATAGGATTTATATTTCACAAGATTTTGCTTGCGCTGTGTATCCATATACAAAATGCGATTTTCCCAGTTTTGATTTTCTCCATAAAGAAGAGGTTTGAGGCTTTTGCCATCAAGAGGTTTTACAGGATTAAAATCAAACCCGAATAAGTCCACAAAAGTGGGAAGGAGATCATAATGTGCAACCAACTGATCAATATCTTTACCTCCTGTTAGTTTCCCGTTTGGCCATCGTATAAACAGAGGAACCCGATGTCCCCCCTCGTACACACTTCCTTTACTTCCTTTCATACCCGCATCATATACCTTATTTCCACCCGCAGTACCATTGTCAGTAGTGAAAATCAAAATGGTATTGTCAGCCAAATTTAACTCATCCAGCTTTTCCTGTAGTAATTTAAAATTGTCATCGATATTGGTGATCATCCCGTAAAATCGCTTATAACGTTCGGCCAGTTTCTCTTCATCTATATCTTTATAAATATCGAAATAGGCTTCAGGAACATTAAGAGGGCCATGAGGAGCGTTGGTGGAGATATAGCAAAAAAATGGATTATCTTTATTTTTTTCGATAAAGTTCAAAGCCTCAGCAAAGAATACATCTGTACAGTATCCCTTGTATTGCTCGGTCACACCATTGTGCCAATAGGAATCATCAAAATAATCATTTCCCCAATAATCCGGACCTTGCGAAATACCACCACCACCATGCCTAACCACTTCATGAAAGCCCCTATCCTCAGGACGATATGGGTAATTATCACCTAAATGCCATTTGCCAAACATACCATTTGTATAGCCATTTTGAGCAAAAATCTGGGGTAAAATTACTTCATCTTCGAAAAGCAAAGAACGACCGGTTATGGTATGAAAAACATTAATCCGGTTGGTATGCCTGCCAGTCATCAGGGAACCACGGGTTGGGGCGCAAGTGGTTGAAACATGATAATTGGTAAACCGAATGGCCTGTTCATAAAACTTATCAAGATTTGGTGTTTTAATATAAGGATTTCCCATACAGGCGAGGTCATTCTTTCCCTGATCATCGGTGATCACAATAATTACATTTGGTCTTTCTTGTGCCTGTAAAACTGATGGAATAAGGATAAAAAGTAATGCAGGAAGCACATATACTTTTAGCAAAAGTTGATTTTTCAATTTATTTGTCTTTTAGTTTTAAAAAAAGGTGTTGCTCACTTGAATTAGGATTAAATAAATTTACCGGGATAATTTGGACTAAATGTTTTTATGATTTTGTTTGGAGAAACAAATAGTCAGGACCATCACCTAAAAATCTCCTTTAAAAAAATGGTTGATTTAGTTAAGTGTCCAAAAAGGGTATTGATTAGAATAATTCCCGGAATTTTCAATATTTACCTTTCAACATTAGAAAGGGCTTTTATCAAGAAACGATACCAAAAAAAAGCAAATAATTATGGAATAAGCTAATTATTAAGTTATAATTAATTCACTATCAATAGTATATCAAATACTAATTTCAATAATTTGTGAGGATAGTTCTTGACATTTTTGGTGCAGCATGTGAGGTTTTAAAATGATTTTCTGTTTGGCTGAATGGGAATTTTTTCCTAACTGGATTGCGTTCAAAGACATACCACAAATCTCTCTTTGTCGTATGTCTGACTGCATAATGCCCATAGGAAGGACAGTCTTTGATACGATCGTTAATCTGCTTTTACTTTTTCTCCTTTACCTATACATTATTCCTCAGTAGTGAAATCCATCACTGTAGACCAATCACTCCAGTTAAGACTTTTGTCCCGGTACCGTACCCTCCAATAATAGGTTTTTCCCGGTGCCAGATACATGATTTTCTCATCGGTCAGGTCATCGTTTTTTTGTTGATTTTCATAATAAAACCAGTCCTCAAATTGTTTCCAACTATCCACTGCCAAATTTTTAAACTCCTGATCAGTGGCTACCTGCCAGTGAGATGCTCCATGTGCTGCACCTACAAAATCACTTTTAAATGAATTCGCCTTTAAAACAATTTCCCTGTTTGCTATTTTTTTTCCTTTTTCCGGTGATATTGCCTCAGGTGCAAGAGGACTTTTATCAAATCGCCATACCGTGAGACTGTCGCGAAGTTCGTTATCTCTTAGTTTCAGTTCATTGCCCCGGCTATATCTTTTAACTGTCATTTTTGGGTCACCATTATTTGGATCTATATCCACCATTACAAAACCATATTCATCCTGGGAAACAGTAAATTCCTCATAATTTCGCTGTTCGTATTCACCCCAATAATCAATATCTCCACCAGAGGTAGCCACATTAATCCACAAATGCTTATGATCTCGGGATTGTCCTCGGGAGTACGCATGGGTGTGCCCAAAAAAGTGAATACTCGGTTTGCCCGATTCACTACTGAAAGTTTCCAGTTTTTTCACTATTTCTCCGGTAAAATCTTCTTCTCCATCCAACCAGAATTCAGATTTGAAAGGATGATGAAGCTGGGCAAATACAAAGTCAATGTTAGGATCCTGAGCGGTGGTTTTCAAAATTTTATCCAGCCAGTCCTTTTGGTCCTGCAAATGGTATTCCTCATTAGAATCTAAACCAATTATCCGGATATTACCATAGTCCTTATACCACCAGTGGCCATCATAAGCTGGAGTACCATTGGCTGGAAGACTAAAATATTTGAAAAAAAACTGGGAATTTCTTTCGTGATTTCCCGGCACAGGGTATACAGGAACATTAGAAAAAAGATTACTTCCGGGATCAAAAAAATCTCTTTTCCATTGTTCATAAACAGTTCCCCGATCTACCAGGTCACCAGGAACCATCATAAGTGCCAGGTTCTCAGGAAGCATTCCTCCATATTCTTTTTTTAGGAAACTGAGGACGCCATCATTTATTAATTCTTCAAATTTGTCTGGATATTTATGGTCATTCTGCATATCACTCATGGCCACCAACCGAAAAGATTCACCATCTGTGGCAAAAGGAGGAGTTTTGAATTGATAAATATCTGAGGTCAGCTTCCCGGTTTTTACCCTGTAGTAATACAGGGTAAATTTTTCCAGGCCAGTCAGCTCTACTTCATGAATCCTGGATGCAGTATAGTTTATTGACTGGGCATTTCCTGTGGCCACTTTACCCAATTTGGATGTTTTCCCAAATTCCACAATACTTTCTTCACCCACAGAGGTTTCCCATTTAATCTTAATAGAATTAGGTGTGGCATCTTGCAGGAAAGGCTTTACTAAAATTTCTTCTGATTGTGAAAATAAAATGGCGGGGATAAACAGGCAGACAAATAAAGGAAAAATGAACCTTCTGATAATCATAATTGTGAATTAGTGGGTGAATTAAATTTTTTTGAAAATTATAGCTGTAATTTTTTTCGGTAGTTAAGCAATTGTTAATAAAAAAACAATTTTTCTGATTTGAAAAAAAAATGGTTCCAGCCTGGCTTAAACCCAAGTTGGAACCAATTAATCTATTTATTTGAAAAGCTTCCCCGCCCTATTGTACCCTATAAATATCAGCTATATCATGAGGTAATTGAAGTATAATATTTTTTTCTAAGCCAGAAAGACACTTTTACCAGAAGAATTAATGCTGGAACCTCCACCAACGGGCCTATTACTCCTGTAAATGCCTGCCCTGAATTAAGTCCAAATACCGCTATGGCCACTGCAATGGCCAATTCAAAATTATTGCCAGCCGCTGTAAATGCAATTGATGCATTTTTATCATATTCTGCGCCCATTGCTTTACTGAAAAAGAATCCAATCAAAAACATTAAAGCAAAGTAAATAAGTAGTGGAACAGCAATTCTTAATACGTCCAAGGGAATTTCCACAATCAATTCTCCTTTTAGGGAGAACATGATCACTATGGTAAAAAGCAGGGCAATAAGTGTGAGGGGTGAAATAGCCGGGATAAATTTGGTTTTATACCAATCCTCTCCTTTTAGTTTTACCAATAGAAATCTACTTAATAAACCTGCAAAAAATGGAATTCCTAAATAGATGGCTACACTTTCGGCAATGGTGGCAATGGAAATATCAACGATGGCACCTTCAAAACCAAATAATGGTGGTAACTTGGTAATAAATAACCATGCATAAAAACTATAGCCAAACACCTGAAAAATACTGTTAAGTGCCACTAATCCTGCACCGTATTCTCTACTTCCTTCTGCCAGATCATTCCATACCAATACCATAGCTATACACCTGGCCAGCCCAATTAGAATCAAGCCTACCATATACTCCGGGTAATCTTGTAAAAAGGTTATAGCCAAAATGAACATCAGTACCGGTCCAATAATCCAATTCAAAACCAATGATATGGATAGAATTTTTACATTTCTAAATACTTTCGGCAGTAATTTATAATCCACCTTTGCCAGTGGCGGATACATCATTAATATCAATCCAAAGGCTATGGGAATATTAGTACTCCCGCTACTAAATGAATTAATGAATGAGGAACTTGAAGGGAAAAAATACCCAATGCCCACTCCTATTGCCATGGCCAGGAATATCCATAGGGTTAAATATGTATCTAAAAAACTAAGATTTTTTTTACTCACGATTGCTGTCTTTTATTTTAAAATTTCTTTTTTAATGATTAGCTGGCTTTTAATATGGTCGGCCAAAAAAAACATTTCTTTTCCAATCTCCTGTACAGTCTCATCATATTTCAGATCCTGTGAAGGAGTACCGTCATAATATCTGGGGTCCTTAAAAGGAAGAGAAAACCTACCTGTGGCGCCAGAAACTACCGGGCAGGATTTATCGGCATCAGAACAAACCATAATTGCAGCAAAGTCAGAAGTTGGATTAATTTTATGTGTATAGACTTTTGATTTCATTTTCCAAACCGGATATTTTCCCGGAGTAACTGAAACTACAGGGTTGTCCACATTCTTATTATAATGGATGGTAAATCCAGCTCTTTCCAATGCAGCAATTGCATGAGGATTAAATGCAGTGGCTTCCGTACCCCCGGAAAAAGATTCAAGCCCTTCAACCCCATAAAAAAGCAAGGCATACTTAAACCATACATCACTAATATGACTTCTTCTTGAGTTATGCGTACAGACAAATAAAGCAGAAAAAGCATCTTTTTCCTCCAGTTGATTAACCAGGAAATTTCCTATCTCAGTTAATTCCGATTTCCTTTCTTCTGAAATTTCATCAAGCTGTTTTACAAGAAGTTTGGTATTTTGTTCCAATTCCTGATTCACTTCTAGCTCCAATTGGGCATGGGCATTTGATATTCCAAAAAGACCCACTGCAACTATCAATAGTTTTTTAAGTGTTTTCATTTGACTTATGTTTATGAGAATAAATACATTAAACTAAATCTGTTTTGTTCTGAAAAATGGTTATCTAAGCACCAGTGCTCCACATCATGGAATATTATTTCCGAGTAAAAGCACGCTCTCTATCAGTCTTTTACAGCAAAATAATACACGATTATTTTTTGAATCTTTTTATAACTTTATTGCAATAAAACGATGAATAAGAGTAAATTTTTTTAGCAACAATCCCTTGATGAAGGATCGATAAACTTATCAAATAACTGATTAAATAAATTCTTAATTTCCTCCCAGCGAGTAGAATTTATGCAATAACTCACAGACACACCTTCAATGGTGCCCTGAATAATTCCAATTTCTTTCAACTCTCTCAAATGTTGACTGATGGTAGCCTGTGCCAATCCGAGTTCTTGCACCAAATCTCCATTAATGCATGCATCCGCCTTAATCAGGTATTGAATAATCGCAACCCTGGCAGGATGTGCGAAAGCCTTCGCCACCTGCGCTAAATCATTTTGTTCCTGACTAAATAAATCTGTTTTGGTTACTCCCATCTTTATTTATTAATTCATTGCAATATTACAATTAACTTTTAAAATAATCAAACCATTCTTTTATTTATTTTTTTGAAATAGAAAGAATGGTTTGATTTCAAAATATTGAAGTTTATATCTCCTGGAGATTTTACCCGCTCTTTCAGGCTCGAGCTCCTCAAATTTTATCCGATAATCCTGGCATGATGCTATATTATTAAATAATTGCTATTTTTAGCCAGACTTTTTAGTAGTCATTAAAAAATAAATTATAATTCTTTTAGTTCTGTATTTGCAGAACCAAAAGAATTATACTAATTTTGTTTTAAATTCGAGCAATATACGAACATGAATGAAATTCATCTTTCCAACAATCAAAAAGAATTAATCGAAAAATTCGGTGTTTTTCTTGAATCAAAAGGCTGGCAACCAGCCATTGCCAGGGTATTGGGATTATTAATGATATCTGATACAAATGAATTGACTTTTGACCAGATTCGGGAAGTATTACACCTTAGCAAAAGTGCCACAAGTTCAGCATTAAATTTCCTTTTAAATACCAATAAAATAGAGTATATCACTAAGACAGGTGAAAGAAAAAGATATTTTCGGATCAGGCAAATAATGTTTGAAGATATTCTTAAAGAAGAACAAGACATGAGGCACAAATTTATTTCTGTGCTCAAGGAGGTACATGAATTAAAGGAAAGCAAAAATTTGAATGGCTTATGCGAAACCATTAAAGATGTGATTGATTACCTGGAATTTACGAATAATCACCTTCCAAAACTTTATGCGGAATGGGTTTCGAATAGAAGAAAATAATTTTTTTACATGGTTAGTTCTTTTTTTACTGAACTAACTTTTCAAAAAAGTGTTAAATGAACAAATTAAAATCAAATGCAAAAAAAAATTAACCTGCTCTTTTTGAGCTTCATTTTGTCACAAATTGTTATTTACAACAATGCGTATAGTCAGGATATCACCGACAGACTTGCATTAAAGGATTGTATTAATTATGCCCTTAAACATAGCCATGATGTAAAAATTGCAGATTATGAGTACGAAAGTGCTGAAAACCGAATCAAGGAAATTCGAGGGACCGGCTTACCCCAAATTAATGCTTTTGCCACGTTTGACAATAATTTAAAATTACCAACCCAGGTGTTGCCCGGGGAAATTCTGGGTGAACCAGGCACTACCCTACCTGTCCAATTTGGTACTACATATTCTTCCACAGGTGGGATAGAGGCCAACCAGCTCATCTTTGATCAGTCTTATTTTGTGGGCTTGCAAGCTACCAAAGCTTCAAGGGAATATTATGCCCTAAACCAATTAAAAACTGATGAGGATGTCATTTATCATGTAGCGTCCAATTATTACAATGCATTGTACTTACAGGAGCAACTCAATATCATAAACGATAACCTGAAGAAACTGGATCAGTTACTTTCCATCATGAAAGTCAGAGTGGAAAATGACCTGGTAAAATCAGTTGATTACAACAGAGTGAAGGTGAATAAAACCAACCTGGAAACTCAAAGAAAGAGTCTTATCACTAGTTTTGAAAGCCAGGTAAGTAGGTTAAAATACCTAATGGGCATGCCCATTGAAGAAAATATTTCACTAGATAATACAGCCATTACCACTTTCAATGAAAAAGAAGTTTTAAAAAACAACAATCTTGAAATAGAAGAAAGAATTGAAATTCAAATCCTAAATAAACAACTGGAATTGAATCAGTTAAACCAGAAAAACATCCAGTCTGGCTACTATCCTTCCTTAATGTTGTACGGAAGATACTACTTCCAGGGCCTGAGAAATTCCTTTGGAGATTTGTATTCCAAAAAGTGGTTCGATGCAGCAGTTATCGGATTAAAACTGAATATTCCAATTTTTGATGGCTTCCAAAAAAAGTATAAAGTAGCTCAATCTAAAATTGATCAGTCTATTCTTACCGAGAACATCTACAAAACAGCATCCTACATTTCTCTTGAACAACAAACAGCTAGTTCTCAACTGATGAATAGTCTGGAATCTCTGGAAGCCCAGGAAGAAAATATGGCTCTGGCGGAAAAAGTATACAACCAGGTAAACAGCCTATATAAAGAAGGAGTTTCCCAACTTTCTGATCTACTGGATGCAGAAACTTCCCTGAGAGAAGCCCGAATAGGATATAATACAGAAGTAATCAAAATTAAACAAGCGGAACTTGACCTTATCAAGGCAAAAGGTCATTTAAATTCAATCGCAGAATAAAAATATAATCGTCAACCAAACCTCAGTATAAATTAATCCCATGAAAAAAATAATCGGAATAGTATTAGTAATTTCTTTAATTAGCATAGTAGCCTTCACGCTTTCAAGCAATAAAAAAGAAATGGAAGAAACCGCTGCCTCTTTACAGCAAAAAAGTGAATCCATTCCAGTTACCATTACTTCCTTAAAAGAAGAAGAAATAAGCGGAAACGTAAATTTAAATGGCACCCTGGAACCGAAGGCTGAACTAGAGCTGATGTCTGAAACCCAGGGGAAAGTTGTAAAACTTTTTAAAAGAAAAGGTGATAAGGTTTCCGTTGGTACCCTATTGCTTGAGGTAGATAATGATTTAATTAAGGCACAACTCATTGCTGCAAAGGCTCAGTTTGAAAAAATGGAAAAAGACGTAGCCAGATTTGAAAAGCTGATTAAAGAGGATGCCATTACGGAACGTGATCTGGAAGATGCCAGACTTGGATTGAAGCAAGCTGAAGCCAGTTATAAATCCATACAAAAGAAACTTGAAGATACTTATATTAAGAGTCCAATTAATGGTGTAATTCACGATGATTATATTGAAATTGGCAGTTTTCTTTCTCCTGGGAAAAAGGTTTACGATATTGTAGATGTTTCCAAACTGAAGCTGGAATTAAAACTCCCTGAATCCTACATACTGGAGGTGAAAGAAGGCCAGATAGTTGAAATTAACACCGATGTCCATCCGGGTGAATCCATTGAGGGAAAAGTGCTCACCATTGCACAAAAAGCTGATAATACCCTTAAGTACAGTGTGGAAATAGAAGTTTTAAATAACAAAAAAGACCTTCCTCTAAAAGCCGGGATGTACGCTGTAGCTAATTTCCAATTTACTCCAAAAGCTTCTGTAATCCTGGAGAGAAAGGCTATTTCAGGAAGTTTGAAAGAACCCAGTGTTTATGTAGTAGAAAATGAAACTGCGAAGCTGAGATCAATCGTCATCGGAAGAGTGTTCGATGATAAGGTTGAAGTAATCAGTGGGCTTAAAAAAGGCGAAAAAGTAGTACTCAGTGGACAAATCAACCTTAAGGATGGCACCAAAGTAACCGCTATATAATCAAAACAACTCAAAATATATCTTCATGCAACTTACAAAAGTATCGATAAAAAGATCAACCGTTGTAGTGGTAATATTTTCCCTACTGCTCACATTTGGGATCGGATCTTATATGAATCTGGGTTACGAACTTATCCCTGATATTTCACAACCCATTGTAACTGTTACGACAATTTATCCTGGTGCATCTCCGGATGAAGTAGAAACTTCAGTTACCAAAGAAATAGAAGATGCAGTGGCCTCATTGGAAGGACTTGACAGGATAAAATCTTATTCGCTGGAAAATGTATCCATAGTCATTATCGAAATGGTAATGGGCACTGATCCTGACAAAGGATTGCAGGATGCCCAAAGAAAAATTGATGCTATCTTAAAGGACCTTCCGGAGGATGTTGACCCTCCTTCATTAGAGAAATTTAATGTAAGTGACCGGCCAATAATGTATGTTGGAGCTGAGGCTGATGTAGCCTCCACAGAATTTTTTGATTTGGTCAAAAATAAAATTCAACCTTCTTTAGCCAGAATTCCCGGGGTAGCCAAAATTGCCCTTACCGGTGGTGAAGAAAGGGAAATTCGTGTGAATATTGATAAAAGTAAGATGGAATCGTATAAATTATCCATTTTGCAGGTGAGCCAAAAGATCAATAATTCTAACCTGGATTTCCCTACAGGAAAAGTAAAAAGCCAGGACGGACAGGTAGCCATCAGGCTGGCTGGGAAGTTTAGTTCTTTAAAGGAAATAGAGGATTTAGTGCTGGTTCACCATGACGATGGAGGGATGGTGAGATTAAAGGACATTGCTGAAGTTCAGGATACTAAAATAGAAACTGAAAAAATCAGTAAGATTGATTCAAAAGAATCCATCATGTTGGCCATTCAGAAGCAATCCGATGCCAATGCGGTGGAGGTTAGTGCACTTACAAAAGCGGCTATGACTAACCTGGAACAAGAGTATGGGAAAATTAATTTAAAATTTTCAATTGCTCAGGATAGCGCCATCTTTACCCTTGAAGCTGCTGATGCAGTAATTCATGATTTAGTAATTGCAATTATATTAGTGGCCGTGGTGATGTTATTGTTTCTGCATAGTATAAGGAATGCCATAATTGTAATGATCGCTGTGCCTGTTTCCATAATTTCCACTTTTACTTTTATGTATTTATTTGGGTTTACCCTAAACCTGATGACGCTGCTGGGACTTTCGCTGGTAGTGGGTATTCTGGTGGATGATGCCATTGTGGTAATTGAAAATATTTACCGGCACATGGAAATGGGTAAAAACAAAATACAAGCCTCCTTTGATGGAATCAGAGAGATTGGAGCTACAGTAGGTTCTATTACTTTAGTAATCGTAGTTGTGTTTGTACCCCTGGCTATGTCAACCGGTTTGGTGGCAGATATTGTAAGGCAATTTGCTGTTGTAGTGGCTATCTCTACTCTTCTAAGTATGTTTGTAGCTTTCACCCTGATTCCGCTTTTATCTTCCAGGTTTTCAAAACTGGAACATATTTCCAATAAAAATTTAATTGGTAGATTTATTCTTGGTTTTGAAAAATTGATTGATGCCTTTATTGAGGAAATTACCAATATGTTAAAATGGTGTTTCAATCATAAGATTGTGACCTTCATTGTGGTAATCCTGATGTTTTTTGGATCGGTTGCTTTATTGCCTTTTGGTTTTATCGGTAGTGAATTTATTACCAGTGGTGACAAGGGAGAATTCCTGATCAGGTTAGAGCTGCCAGATGATGCCACTATTGAACAAACCAACTTCGTGACTCAAAAAGTAGAAAAAATTCTGACTCAAAATCCTGATGTCACTAAATATTTTACCACTGTAGGAGAAGTCACTGATCAGTTTTTGGGTACACAGGATAAAGCAAATGCTGCGGAAATTACTGTAAAACTAATTGATAAGGAGGCCAGGGATTATTCCACAAAGTTTTTCTCAAGGAAATTAAAAGTGGAACTGGAACAGAAGGTTCCTAATGTTGAATTTACCACCGTGAACGTATCCATTATGGGAACAGCAGAAGCGGCACCTATTCAGGTCATTATCACAGGTCCGGAATTAGATTCTCTTTTGGAATTCTCGAAGGTGGTGGAGAATGTGGTTGCCAGTGTAAATGGAACAGCTGATATTAAATCGAGTGTGGAAGCTGGTAAACCTGAAATCAGTGTAAAAATAGATAGGGATAAAATGGCCTCACTTGGTCTTTCCCTGGAACAGGTAGGTGGTGGAATGCGGGTAGCATTTAACGGAAATGACGATACTGAATACCGGGATGGAGAATATGAATACGAAATCAATATCAGGCTTGATGAATTTGATAGAAGGAATAAAACAGATTTAGGCGCACTTACTTTTATCAATAACAAAGGACAGGTTATTCGATTATCTCAATTTGCCAATATTGAAGAAGGAGTTGGACCAACAAGGCTGGACCGGGAAAACAGAATTGCAGCTGTAACCATTGCCTCCCAGGTATTAGGTAGACCGGAAGGTATAATTGCCGCTGAAATTAGGGAGAAAATGGATAAGGTTGATATGCCTGAAGGGATGAGTTACCGGTTAGGTGGTAATACAGAAAACCAGGATAAAGCTTTTGGTACTTTGGGAATTGCACTACTGGCTTCGCTATTCTTTGTGTACCTGATTATGGTAGCACTCTATGATAGTTATATATACCCACTGGTGATCATGTTTTCCATACCACTGGCAATTATCGGAGCATTGTTGGCACTGGCATTGGCCAAACAAAACCTGAGTATTTTCTCAATTCTGGGTATTATCATGTTAATTGGTCTGGTGGCCAAGAATGCCATTCTTGTGGTGGACTTTACCAACCAATTGAAGGAAAAGGGAATGGATGTAAAAAATGCATTAATACAGGCTACTCGAATTCGTTTCCGTCCAATTCTTATGACCACCATTGCTATGGTAATTGGTATGATGCCCATCGCCATGGCAAGTGGACCAGGTGCCGAATGGAAAAACTCTCTGGGTTGGGTGCTGATTGGAGGTTTGAGTAGTTCTATGTTCC
Source organism: Flexithrix dorotheae DSM 6795 (assembly GCF_000379765.1). Classification (GTDB taxonomy): domain Bacteria; phylum Bacteroidota; class Bacteroidia; order Cytophagales; family Flammeovirgaceae; genus Flexithrix; species Flexithrix dorotheae. The sequence continues at coordinate 44,893 of NZ_KB903453.1, read as the reverse complement.
TGACTTTGATTGTAGTGCCTTTGATCTATTATGTATTTGACAGGATATTAGAAAAACTTGGCATGAACACACCAAAAATCATCGAAATTGATGAAACACCGCTAAGTGAAATGCCAAGTGAGGCTGATGAATTATTGGGGAAAGTAAATGCAGAACAGGAAGAACACCTTAATCCACAAGCCTTAAGTGGCCAATAATTTGTCTTTGAAAGGGGAGTTTATGACTCTCCTTTCTTTACCATCAATGTAAGCCAACAGTTTTTTACCACCATTTATGTAGTCCATAAAAAATTATTCCGGTCCATAATTTAAATTGCTATGGGGATTTTCTACCAACCTAATTTATTGGTTTCCACTTTAAAAAAAGGGCTTTTATGGACCCTCAGTCTTGCTTTTTTTATATTCATCAGATTTTACGGAATTGAAAATTTTAATGGAATTAACCCAATTGATAATCTTGGACTTTCCATGCCATTATTGCTGATATTGGGTTTAATATTTGGTTTTTCCTTTACTTTACTTGAAAAGTTTTATTACAAAAGATTTTCCCATAAAACCTCATTTGGCAAAGTAGTTCTGATCAGCATTTTTTATTATATTATTACTTTATGCTTGTTGCTTTTTATTCTCTTTTTATTTTTCCTAAAACAATCGCACCAACCATTTTCCCTAACCAATCTTGAAAAGTTTTTCTTTGATGACAGCATAACCACTTTCCTGGTTTTCATTTTTGTTACTACCTGTATTTTTGGTTTTTTTAAGCAAATGGACCGAAAATTTGGACCAGGAAATATGTTCAAAATGCTTAAAGGAGACTTTTATTCTCCCAAGGAAGAAACCCGTATATTTATGTTTCTTGACTTAAATTCTTCCACTTCAATAGCAGAGGAATTGGGACATGTCCGATATAGCCAATTACTTCAGGATTGTTTTCATGATGTTTCTATTGTGCAAAAATACAAAGCTGAGATTTATCAATATGTAGGAGATGAAGTAGTACTGACCTGGCCCATTAAAAATGGAATTGACAATAATAATGTTATACAGGCTTATTTTGCTTTTATTGATGTATTAGCCAAGAGAAAGGATTATTACTTCTCCCAATATGGTTTTTTACCCTCATTCAAGGCCGGGGTTCACTTTGGGAAAGTGACCGTAACGGAGGTAGGAGAAGTTAAAAGGGAAATTGCCTTTCATGGGGATGTATTAAATACCGCTTCCAGAATTCAGGGAAAATGTAATGAAATTGGGGAATTATTTTTAGTCTCCAGTGAGTTTGCTAATCTTTCACACCGTCCTTCCACCATAACCTTTAAATCAATAGGTGAGATTTACTTAAAAGGGAAAAATAATAAAATGAAAATTTGTGCAGTTAAAAGAAATTCAGAGAACATCAATTTGAATCAGAACAATTTAAACCAGCTGGAATACATAAAGTGTTAATTCCATTTTCTTAAGAGGAGAAAGAACCTGCGACAGTCTCCCCCCCGCTATTTTTATTTAGAATTTTATCCGTTCATAAGCCTTCCTTTGTATCATTCCGGTTCAGGTACATAAACTCAACCAGCTAAACTTTGCAGATAATTATAAGCATAATTAAGCTGTTGTAAAACAAGATTAGAAATATAAATTAAAGCACTTAACTTTAAATATCCCCGCAAAAAAGAAAAGATTAAAATTTAATCTTTGTTGAAAATTTCCAAAAAATATTATTAATCCAATATTTTTTTTTCGTAATTGCAAGTCCAAATTTTTATTGATTAGCAGGTTTTTGCCATTTCCTCTACTAGCCAATTGATTAACAAATAATAGATTGTAGTGCATACAATTAATAAAATGAACAACACATTCTGAAAAAATTAAATATGAAAGTCCTTAACCAACAAAACCTATCCATTGAAAAAAGATTATTTGCCAAAAGTATAAGCCTTTACGAGAGTAAAGGTGACGCTGAGATTTGGGAAGATTTTAAAAATGGTAACGGAGAAGCCTTTAACTACATCTATTGTCATTATTTTCCAATTCTTTTTGTTTATGGCCATCAATTTTCAAAAAACAGAGAACTGATCAAAGACCTCATTCAGGACTTGTTTTTAAATATTAAAGTGAACAGGAAAAAACTTGGCCCTACACTTTCAATTAAGTTTTACCTCTTTAAGTCATTCAGACGAATGATTATTAAGAAAAAAGCCAAACTGACTGATTTTTCTTATGATGATTATGGGAAGGATTTTGACTTTGAAATAACACTTTCCCATGAGAGAAACCTGATTGAAGATCAGAAACAAAAGGAATTAAAAGAAAAGCTGGAAAAGGCAATTAATTCTTTAACAAAAAAGCAGAAAGAAATTATTATATATTATTACTACGAAGGGTTTACCTATAAACAGATTGCCTCTATAATGGGTTTTTCCAAGACTGAATATGCCAGAAAATTAATTTACCGTTCAGTGGAAGCCTTAAAAAAACAGTTTCCTGAAAAAGATCTTTTAATCATGTTGCTTGTAACCAAACCCTTTGCAAACTAATAATTTATTTCATTGGTTATCAATCTGTTATATAATTTATTGAAAATTTTTTAAATAGTTTATACCCTTTTGAATCAATTCCCTCTATGTATTATTAGAAAATGAATTTTTATGTAGATGGGAAATGAAATACGATAACTACTCCATAGGTGATTTCCTTGAAGATGATTTTTTCGTGAAATGGGTAAAATATCCTGATGCGGAAAGTAATTATTTCTGGAATAAATGGTTGGCCAACAATCCGCAAAAAACAAAGCTGGTTTCAAGGGCTCGTAACATTGTGGAATCAATCACTTATGAGCACATAGAACTACCCACCGATCAGGAATTTATCGAAGTGCTGGAGAACATCCACAAGCTTAGTTCATCCCCAACCATAAAAGTCCGTTTGCATCAAAGAATGTGGTTCAGGATGGCAGCAACCTTCTTAATTTTATTAGGCTGTTTCACGCTGTTTTATTTTCATGAAGATTTAATACCCCCATCCCAATCGGTTCAGGTTACCAGCCATGAAAGCCCTCAGATGATGACAAAGGAAACCAAAAAAGGGCAAAAGTTGTCAATGGTACTCGGTGATGGCACCTTTGTAAAACTAAATGCAGAAAGCGAATTAAAACTACCAGAAAAATTTAGTAACGACAATAGATCAGTTGCTCTTACCGGAGAAGCTTATTTTGAAGTGGCTAAAGATACCACAAGGCCATTTATTATTCAAAGTAAAGGAGTAATGATTATGGTAGTGGGCACCTCCTTCAATATAAAAGCCTATCCGGAGAAAGAAATTGTAAAAGTAGCTGTGACCAGCGGTAAGGTGATGGTAAAGGATCAGCAGAAGGGAAAGGATCAGACTCAATCCTATTTACTTGAAAGGAATGACTTATATATTTTTAACAGTAATACAAGACAGGAAAAGGTATTTCGAAATACAGATATCACAGATGAAACAGCCTGGAAAGATGGTATTTTAGTTTACAAAAAAGCATTGCTTCAGGATATTTTTAAGGATGTAGAAAGATGGTATGATGTGGAAATATCCCTGGAAACCCCTGTTTCACAGCAAGATTTATACAGTGGCAGCTTTGATAACAAATCACTACAAAACGTACTTCAGGGAATAAGTTTTTCTTCTGGACTTTCTTATCGGATTGAAGACAAAATGGTTTTTTTCTATAAAAAATAAGACTGGCTAGTGGTGGCTAACCAGTCTTGATATTTAGAATTTTTAATGGTAAAAGCAGGTATTCGTTGGAGCGAGACCCTGCCAATACATTTTTTGTTAACTCTAAACACTTAAATTTATGAAATTGAAATTTATACGACAACTAATTCGTATGTCTACCTACACATTTTTAGTAATTTGCTTCCAAATTTATTTTGCAGGCTTATTGATCGCCAACAATTCAGAAGCTCAAAAATTAAAACTTGAAGAAGTTTATGTTTTAATCCAGCACTCTGAAAATCAACAACTAAAGCAAGTCTTTAGAATGATTGAGAAAAAAACTGATTTTCGATTCACCTATAATGTTTCCTCCATTAACGACAAAAAAGAGATTGGCTTAAAAAAAGGTTATCAGTCTTTGTATGAGGTATTGCACAGCCTTTCAAAAGATGCTGATATTAGATTTAAAAGAATAAACAGCAGTATTTATGTCAGTAAAATTGACAGTAAAACCAAAACTAAAATTATTCAGGATGATCCTGAATATTCACAGCAACTCATTTCAGGAAAAGTAGTCTCTGAGGATGAGAATGAACCACTTCCAGGGGTGAGTATTTTAGTGAAAGGTACCTCCAATGGAACCACAACTGATATCAATGGAAATTTCAGCCTCATGGCTTCAGAAGAGGATATACTTGTATTCAGTTTTATCGGATTTGAATCCCAGGAAATGACTGTCGGAAATCAGACAGAGTTTAATATAACCATGAAAACCAGCCTTGAACAATTAGAAGAAATTGTAGTGGTGGGATATGGAACCCAAAAGAAATCTGACGTCACCGGTGCAGTAGGAACAGTTAATTCCGAAGATATTTTGAAAGGACCAGTAAATAATGTTTTACAAGGTCTTCAGGGAAGAGTTGCAGGAGTTAATGTATTTCTAAATTCCGGATCTCCAACCAGTAGTCCCCGTATCTTAATCAGGGGTCTGGGTACAATTAACTCTTCCTCCAATCCATTATTTGTGGTTGACGGGGTAGTGATGGAAGATATCCAATTCCTCAATCCCAATGATATTGAGAGTATGGAAGTATTAAAAGATGCTTCAGCTACAGCGATTTATGGTTCAAGGGGAGCCAATGGTGTAATTATTATATCCACCAAAAATGGCAGTAAGATAGATGGCATGATTGTAAGCTATGATGGCTTTGTAAGTTTTGGGCAGTTGAGGAAAAAAATGGATTTACTGAATTCCAAAGAATGGCTGGAAGTTGTGGAAACAGGTATGAACAACACCCCAAAATATCGTCCAGACTCTCAACCAGTATTTACCGCTAATGATCCAAATTTATTTGATAGCAATGGTAATCCATTATATGATACCGATTGGCAGGACGAAGCCACACGTACCGCAGTTTCTCAAAACCATCAGCTTTCCATTCAGCAAAAATCTGAAAAGTCATCTTATGGAGCCTTCCTTAACTATTCTAAAATGGAAGGAATAATGCTTAACAACTACATGGACAGGATCAATGGCAAAATTGTTTATGAAGGCAATCCTAAAAAATGGCTTACCTTCGGTTTCAATCTATTGGCTAATTATACCAAGGAAAATGAATTTGATGAAGGAGGTGGATACCAGATGCCAAGGAGAACAATGATTGAGATGCCTCCAATTTTCCCAGTGAAATTTCCTGACGGAACATGGAGTAACAGCCAGATGATTGAAGATCCCTATAACCTTGAGGCTATGGCCAACCCTGTCCATGTCCTTGAAACACAGGATAGAATCAGAGAGAGAACCCAGCTTTTTGGAAACACCTATTTAATATTCCATCTAGCAAAAGGGCTTGATTTAAGAACCCAGTTTGGTTTTGATAAACACGATAGGAAATATAAAAATTATAGCCCTGTGGACTTAATTAATATTTCTTCTCCACTGGGTACAGCTTCCCTAACCAACGAGTCTGTGTTGTATTGGCAACAGGAAAACTTCCTGAATTATTCGAAAGAAATCGAAGACCACAGAATTACAGGGGTATTGGGACTGAGCTGGCAAAAAAGATCTTCTGAATTTTTTACAGCGGGTGCCAGAGGATTTGCGGATGATTTCTACAGGTTTAATAGATTGCAGGCTGCCAATCAGCCAGATGCGCCTACATCAGGATATGATGAATGGTCGATGAATTCTTACTTTTTGAGAGGAGGATATACCTACAAGGATAAATACATGCTTACCTTTACCGGAAGGGTAGATGGATCATCCAGATTTGGTAATGATAATAAATTTGGATTCTTTCCATCACTGGGTGTAGGCTGGATGCTATCTAATGAGCCTTTCCTTTCTTCCTCATCTGTGATAGATAATCTTAAATTAAGATCCAGTTATGGAATTACAGGAAATACAGAAATTGCCACCTATCAATCACTCGCTACTATTTCTGCCGGAACTGTACTGATAAATGGGACAAGAGCCACTGATAGTTATGTAAACCGGTTGTCAAACCCAAGCCTGGAATGGGAAAAAAGTAGTCAGTTTGATGTAGGGATAGAACTTGGTGTGCTCAAAAACAGGGTGCGACTAGAAATGGATTATTATTATAAGTTAACTACCGACCTATTATTGGATAAACCTATTCCAATGTCTACAGGTTTTAGTGGTGTTCGGGATAATATAGGTTCAGTTTCAAACAGAGGGATAGAAGCCCTGCTTACCACGGTAAATGTTCAAAATGAAGGATTTTATTGGGAATCGATTTTAAATTTTAATCATAATACCAACAGAATTGAAAAACTCGGTGAAAATGATGAAGATATTTTCCCCGGCCCCTGGTGGGTTTCCGGAAGCCAGACTATTCTCAGAGTAGGTGAACCTCTTAGTTCCTTCTGGGGATTTGAAAGGTATGGTACCTGGGGAACTGATGAAGCCACGGCTGCAGCTGAAGTAGGAAGTGTACCCGGAGAGGCTAAAAGGTCTGCTGAAAAAAGCATTATTGGAAATGGATTACCTACCTGGACTGGTAGTTTTGTGAACAATTTCAGGGTCAAAAACTTCGATTTCACTGTGGATCTCCAGTTTGTATATGATGTAGACTTATTACAACAATTCTATCATTCTACTGAAGACAGGTCTGGTATTGCAAATGGCTTAAGGACAATTCTTACCCAGGGATGGACTGAACAAAACCAAAACACCATGGTACAGGAAATTCGAAATCAGGCTTACGCTGGTCAGAATAGTGAAATTGACAGTAGATGGGTAGCTAACGGATCTTATTTGCGAGGGAATTTATTCAGCGTTGGTTATACTTTTAATGATGAACTACTTTCAAGACTTAACCTTAAAAATTTCAGGGTTTATGCTACGCTTCAGAATGCATTTGTACTACACTCTGATGAATTTCAGGGACTTGATCCAGAGGCGACTTCCTGGGGAGGAAATCAGTGGGGCCAAAATATCTTTTTCTTCCAATACCCCCGACCAAGAACCTATACCCTTGGTGTTAACCTTCAATTTTAATTTTAACCATCAGACGATATGAAATACTTTAAAATATATATAATTAGTTTTCTAACCATTTTTGGAATTTCATGCTCCGATTTCCTGGAGGAAAAACCAAGAGATGAAATAAGTATTGATCAGTACTTTGAAACTCCGGCACATGCTGAAAATGCAGTAAATTCTCTTTATAGAAATGGTGCCCCTCAAATGTATTCCAGCGGAGGGGTATATAGTGGGACAAGGATTCTCCTGGGCCAGTATATGACTGGGTTTTTCGATAATGAATATAAAGGACAGGAACCTCATATTCAAAATGCGCAGCAGCTTACCCTTAATGGGATTAACCTGGATGAATACTTATCGGGAATATGGGGTGACCTTTATTTGGGAATTTCCAGGGCAAATAATGCCATAAAATATATCCCTGAAACTCCTGGACTAGATACTGAACAATCCAATAAACTAATGGCTGAGGCCAAGTTTTACAGGGCATTTGGGTATTATTTCTTAGTGAGACTTTTCGGTGATGTGCCCCTCATTGAGGAGCCTTATGAATCACTGGAAAATTTATTTGTACCAAGAAGTTCTGTAAATGAGGTTTATGATCTTATCACTTCAGATTTAGAATTTGCCGTAAATTCCGGAGGATTGCCTGAAGCTTCTATGGTAAACAATGGCTATAGAATTACGCAAGGTACTGTGGCTTCCTTATTAGCAGAAGTTTATCTGACTATGGGCGGATATCCTTTGGAAACCAATAAATATACTGAAGCCGCCCAAATGGCCAGAAAAGTTATTAACAGTAATGTTTATTCCCTCACTCAGCATGATTTTGATGTAGAAGGAGAGCTTATTCCCGAAAGAAGTGCCTACAATAAAATTAGAAATGAAGAAGCACTTGCCAATGAATATGTTTATTTAATTGAATATTTTGTCGGCATTTCTACTTCAGTTTATCCTCAATGGTCCTATCCGGTTTCTTTTGCATCTGATGTAAAATATGCCATTACGAATAGTGCCTATCAACCGGTAAAAGAGTTTTTATGGGGTTACAATAAGGACATTGACTTAAGGATGCAGGAAAAACAATATTACCATAGCTCATTTGAAGCCAATGACGGAAGTATTGTAGAATTTCCAATGACACCATTTATTTGGCATGACGATGAAGCACTTTTTGAAACAGCCAATTCAGGAAAAGACCTGAGAGCTTATAGCTATGCAGATGTTTTACTTATTGCGGCTGAGGCAATTGCAAAATCAGAAGGGGTAACCGCTGAGGCAGTAGATTACCTCACACAAGTGAGAAAAAGAGCTTATTGGGAATTAGATGAAGCTACTATTAAAAGTGAATTGAGTGGCCTTTCTGCCGATGAATTTATAGAAGAGGTTTGGAAAGAAAGATACCGGGAACTTGTTTTCGACTTCAAGCTTTGGTTTGATATGGTCCGAACACGAAAATATCCTAAAACCTCTGAAACAGGTAATGGAGAAATAGACTTTGTGAATTTCGTAGGCCAGGCCAACACCTGGGGCAAAACCTTCGAAACCAAACATTTATTGTTGCCTTTACCCGAAAGAGAATTGCAAAGAAATCCCAGCTTAAAGCAAAACGAAGGTTATTAATATTTTAGAGGAAGTTTAGTTGAAAACCAGGGAGAAAAGACAGCCCTTTTCTCCCTGGTTTTCTTTTTAAGTAGTAATTCAAAATTAATCGTGAAGTATTTTGCCATAAAAGACTGATAGAGAAATTACTATTTCTCAGAAATAATAGTTCCCGGTGTGGAGCACCCGGTATGGAGTACCCGGTGTGGAGCACGAGTGCTTATAAATCAATCCTGAATACGGGTTTCCTCACATTATTCACTATTACTTATTATCAATTTTAACATTTAAATAATAACTGAACTCTATTGCCAAAAACAGCATTTATTACCCTAATTAAAATTTCAGGTCAATTATTTCCAAATCAGGAAAATACTCCTAGCTTTGCGGGCAAATTAAATGCGATTCCTTGCACTAATATTAATCCTGGTTTACCAGATGGCTGCCTTCAGGCCCTTTTATGCTGTTTTGGACTTCCAAATCAATCGGGAATATATTGCTGCTAACTTGTGTGAAAATCAGGAATTGCCCATTCCGGTATGTGGGGGAAAATGCTATCTTGTAAAAAATCTGAAAAAATCGGTGGAAACCCCGGAAAGCAACAATCCTTCGAATCACAAAGGAAAATCTCAACAACAATTAGAAGAATTACTTACCCGTACCGGATTTGAGTTTGATCATTCAATACCTGATTTAAAAAGTCATAAAATATATTACGACCACTATTCTTTTTTCCCAAAAAAGATTTACAGTAAAATTTTCCTTCCTCCGCCCATTGTTTAATTACCCTTCTTTTACGTAATCACAAACGCAATTTGCCATGCTCTTTCCAAAACAGGGAGTGTCACTCACTAGTGCTTGCTAAAAGTAGTTGAAATACACTACAGTTCATTAGGCATGCAATATTAACTTCCGTGAGTTGAACCTATGGATGTGATGGGCAAGACTGGCTTATTTCGAAACAAAAAGGAACAAATTTAAAGTTGATTACAAAAAGCGAATTCCTCAACTGTATCCATCCTGAGTATAGAATATAGACTCCGTTGGGTACAGCCAGCGGCATAACAAAATCGCAATTTTGTGAAAAACCTCATTCTAAAAGTAAAAAAATGGAATACATAAACAGGTTATGGGTAGGCCTTTTAACCCTAGCTATTCTGATTGGGTGCGAACCCACCAATAATAAAAATGAAACTGAAAATCCTGCTGAATTGAAGGAACAGGAAGTCATGGAAATCCATGATATTGCCATGGCAAAAATGGAAATAATTTACAACTATGAAGTCAAATTAAAAGCAAAATTGGCTGATCAGGGTCCAGATTCTACAAAAATCAATCAGTATTTAGAAGATTTGAGTATCGCACATGAGAGCATGATGAACTGGATGAGAAATTATAAAAAACCTGATGGCACACGTCCCCAACAAGAGGTAATTACCTATTTGGAAAAGGAAAAAATTAAAATTGAAGAGGTAAATACGTTTACTCACAAGGCAATTGCCCAGGCGGAAGCATTTATTTCATCACATTAACTTATTGTTTAGATACCTCTAAATGAAATGCTACGCCATCATATTGCTGTTTTTTTATCAGTTTGTGATATTCCGCTCAGGCTATATCTGGGTAGAGTTTCAACTGAACCGAACATATATTGCCAAAAATCTATGCGAGAATAAAACTGCTCCTGTTCAGGTATGTGGCGGAAAATGCTATCTAACCAAAAAACTTAAGCAAAGTAATGAAGCCCCTAAAAATTCAACAAATGACAAAAAACGATTTAATCATAATGAATCAATCAGTATTCTTTATGATCAAATTAATATCCTCAAAAAAATAACCAATCAGCTAGAATTAACTTTTTCAGGTGATTATCTCTTTCTCTTCAAAAGCTTTATCCAACCAGTGGACAGTCCTCCTCCCTGAGTCTTTGTTTGAAAAATTCAACAACCTAAAGACAGATAAGGCATAACATAACAAGGTACAGGACATATCTCCTGATTACCCTGGGAAAGCTGTGTCTGCATATTTCACATTTCAAAATTATAAACATGGACTCCAAAAATATTACCCTTACCATTTTATCACTTTTCCTAAGCTTTTTAGCATGTGGACAAAATTCAATTTCTGGCATAATAAGCGATGAACAAACTCAGGAACCAGTCCCGTTTGCCTCAATTCTCAATTTGCGCACACAAAACGGAACTACCTCGGATTTCCAGGGTAAATTTCACCTGGACAATACAAATGAGCAGGACTCTATCAAAATTCAAATGGCGGGATATCAAACCCAGGTAGTTTTAGCCCAAAATAGCCATGTTGTGCAAATGTCACAAAAGTCAATTACGCTGGAATCTGTAGTGGTTTCTGCCAACAGGGAGCAGGAAAAGCGTACAGAGGCACCTATTGCCATCACCTCAATCGGTCCGAAAACCATTGCAGAAAACAATCCCACTACCATCGATCAGATTGTAAACCAATCAGCTGGTGTTTACATGGTTGATTTGGGCAATGAACAACATACCATGAGTATAAGAAGACCCATAGATTATGGTGCATCTTATCTGTATTTAGAAGATGGGGTGCCTATCAGAACTTCCGGGATATTCAATCACAATGCCCTTTTGGAAATGAACATGGCCAATACCAGCCGAATTGAAATCATTCGGGGCCCTGCCTCCAGCATGTACGGTAGTGAGGCCATTGGTGGAGCTATCAATTTTATTTCTCCCAAACCTTCCGTGAACCCTTCTGCTGGTATTAGCTTACAAGGCAATAATATTGGCTATAAAAGAACCGATTTTCATGCTTCTAATTCTTTCCAAAAACTGGGGGTAAGAATGGCTGGATATTATGCCCAAACACGTGATGGATACCGGGAACATAGCGATATGGATAAGCTGGCATTGAGTCTTGCACTTAATTACAGTTTTAGTCAAAATACAGAATTAGTCTGGAGCAGCTCTTATATAGATTATTTTTCTGATATGAGTGGATCATTGGATAGTGCCAGGTTTTTCAGCAAAAATTATCAGTCGGTTCAAACATTTACCAACCGTCAGGTAGATGCATTCAGGTCGAAATTAGCTTTAAATCATTATTGGAACGATCGATCAAAATCCAGTGTAACGGCTTATTACCGGAACAATACTATCAAACAAAATCCATCTTATCGGGTAGCAGATGATTTTAAACCCTGGATTCCTTCCGGAAATCCAAATAAAGCCCATGGTGTAGTCAATGACTATGGTTTTGAAAGTGTGGGAATGATCGCCCAACACAAGCAGGATTTTACCTGGCTAAATGCCTCGCTGGTAGGCGGTGTAAGTATGGAAATGACCCCAAGTGCTTTCGAAGAAATTTACACTACCATTTATAAAAGTGACGCAGGTTATTACGAATCCTTTACTGCCACCGATAGTGCATTAGCGGATTTCAAAACTGATCTGGTCAATACTTCGGCTTATGCTCAATTGAAAATTGAACCTGTGAAAAACCTGAGGCTAATTGGAGCTTTGAGGTATGATAATTTTACTTATAAATTTGACAATAACCTCGGTCCCAATTCATTTACAGCCGTTCAGGATGGAGAAAATGTATTCAATCAGTTTACCCCAAAAGTTGGTTTAACTTACGACCTTATGAATAATTCCGGGTTTTATGCCAACTTTAGCCAGGGATTTGTTCCTCCGCAAGTCTCAGAACTGTATAGAGGACAAAAAATCCCTGCCCTAAAACCCGTGTATTATAATAGCTATGAAGTAGGCGGTTGGGTAGCCTTCGCCAATAAAAAAGCTAAGCTGGAAGTGTCTTATTACATCATGGATGGTAAGGATGAAATCATTTCGGTACGGTATGATGATGGTACTTACGGGAGGAAAAATGCCGGAGAAACCAGACATAAAGGAATAGAATATGCACTACTTTATCAGCCGGTAAAAAGCATTAGTCTTCGAATTAGCGGTACTAATGCTTCCCATAATTTCACAGATTATGTGGAATCAGGAACGGATTTCTCCGGAAATGAAATGGCCCTTTCCCCGGGTTGGATTGCCAATGCCCAGATTACTTACAGACCTTCCTGGCTCAAGGGTTTCAGAACAAGTGTGGAATGGCAGCATATTGATGAATATTACATGGATGCTGCAAATACCAAAACCTATCCCGGGTATGACATTTTTAACCTACGACTGGGCTATGAGTGGAAGGCATTTGAAATCTGGTCCAACATCATCAACCTGACAGATGAATTGTATGCTACAGTGGCCAGTGCCTCACAATGGGGAGAAAGTTATACTCCCGGCAATCCCCGAAATTTCAATCTTGGAATTGCCTATAAGTTTTCTAAAAAATAAATTCTTATTCCCGGCCATTGGCTGTTAAACCATGGCTGGGAAAAGTATTTTCAAAAACAGTGAACATGAATACCTTAAAAAATAAAATTCCCTCCCAAAGAAAAAATCAATCCTGGAAAGGGATCACCTATAAAGTTCATAAAAGACTGGGTCTTGCCATCATGATTCCGGTGTTATTATGGGTAGTTAGCGGGTTAATGCATCCTTTTATGGCCAACTGGTTTAGGCCAGAAATTGCCCAAAGATTTATAATTCCCCAACCCGTATCCGATTCAGAATTAACACTGGGATTAAAAGAAGTTTTAGTGAAAAATAACATTTCAGCCTTCAATAATGCCCGACTAATTGAGCTGGAAGGAGCATATTATTATCAGGTGGCACTAACTGAAAATGAATTACTTTATCTGAATGCTACCCATGGAACAATTACGGAAAATGCAGACCTGAAATATGCAGAACAACTGGCCAGAATTTTCCTGGATGATCAAACATCTGCTTTGTTATCCAGTGAACTAATTACCGAGTTTGATACGGATTACCGGGAAATCAATCGATTACTACCCGCCTGGAAACTAACTTTCGACCGACCTGACGGAATGGAAATTTATATAGAAACCAGCTCATCCAGGCTAGGAGCCTTTAATTCTACCATTAAAAAAATTCATGGCAGAATATTCCAGCTTTTCCACAACTGGGGTTTTATCCCCGGACCAGCCTGGCTCAGGCTAACTGCAATATGTTTTTTTAGTGCATTTGTTTTTATTACAGCCCTGGCTGGCCTGATCATTTATGGCTTTGCCTGGAAGCGGTTTAAAAATATAAAACACGAGAACAATAGTACTCGAAAAAGAAAATTACATCGGAAAATTGGCCTGGTATTTTCCCTTTTTATGTTCATGTTTGCTTTTAGCGGCTGGTTCCATGCTATTCAGAAATTTAAGGGGGACAACCGTCATGAAATTTTTGATAAAAGTACCATTTTAACAGCCAGTCTGGATAAAGATTTCAATCAATTGATTCAGGAACTTGGTCAGCCCGTCATTAACTTCAGTCTGGCAAATTTTGGCGGAGAGAGTTATTTCAGGATAATGGTGAAGGAAGGAAAATTTGCCAAACCACTTTATTTTTCCACCAAAACAGGTAATCTTTTATCAGATGGCGAAGCACAATATGCCAAACACCTGGCTAAAGATTTTGCTAATTTTCCTGAAATAGAAATCAGTGAAATCGCATCAATTACTCAATTTAAAGGAGAATATGGATTTGTGAACAAAAGATTGCCAGTACAAAAAGTGCTTTTCAAATCAGTGGGTAATCCTGCGGTTTATGTAGAAACAAGTACTGGTAAATTAGGAGCCATAGTTACAGATTCCGACCGAATGGAGGGATACAGTTTTGCCTTTTTACATAAGTTCCATTTCCTGGACGGATTTGGAAAAAACTTCAGAGATATATTGACCATGTTAGCGGCTTGCTCTCTATTGGTTACAGCTTTCCTGGGTTGGCGAATCAGCAAGTAGACTTTTCTTGACACACATGGATAAAAAAAATTAACTCCATGTGTGTTTTTTGATGTTCTTCCCCCCTACTCCAGCGCATTTTAAAGATGATGCTACACGTTTGCCTGGCAGAAATTTTTGTTCATTGATGGCGACCTAATTGTATTTTTCAACTTTTAAGTAGTAATTCAAAATTAATCGTGTAGTATTTTGCCATAAAAGACTGATAGAGAGATTACTATTTCTCGGAAATAATAGTTCCCGGTATGGAGTTCCCGGTATGGAGTTCCCGGTGTGGAGCACCCGGTGTGGAGCTCGGGCGCTTAAGAAAAAAAGGGATTGAACGTAAGTTTATTCAATCCCTTTCCTAATTAATATTTCAATACATTTTTTCGGAAAATTTTTTATTTAATCTGATTTTCCCAAATTACTGATTGATCAATAAATTTATCATTCCTTATTTATCACTAATTATTGTGTGGCAATGTCACCAGAGGAATTATTCTCGAATGTATTATCTGACTCTGATAGGGAATTTCCACCCTGCACAAAGTCAACACCCCAACCACCGCTATCTTTAATAGTAGAATTGGTAATTTTAAGGTTTCCCTTACAATGAATCACCAAATTCCCCCGGCCTCCTGCATTATACATTTGTTTGGAACCTCCTCCTGAAATCTGACAATGCATAAGTTCATTTAAACTGGTACTGGAATTGAATCCTAACCCTAACCAGGTTCCTACTCCTTCATTTGCTCCTCTGAAAATGATTGGATTTTCCGCAGTTCCAATTGCCTTTATAGAACCCGTAGTCGGGATACAATCAACACCCGGACTACCTAACACAATCCCTGCCCCGGTTTCAAATTCAAGAATGGTTCCAGCCTCAATGGTAATGGCTTTTTCTACATAAACCTCTCTTCCACTGTTACTTACATTAATTCTATAGGGTACATCCAGTGCGGAAATACTCAGGTCATTATCAATTAAATCTTCTCCTTCTACTTCAATAAAGGCCTTTCCGTTTTCCTCTGCATAGCTGGAAGTTTCATCCAGTTGATCCGATTGATTGAAATGAATATAAACAGGAGCCTCTTCATTATCTTTTAAAGTATTATTCTGAAATTCATCTAACACCGCATCTTCATCCAACATATAAATTCCATATCCTCCGCTTTGGGAAATAGTGGTGTTTTGAATTTTCACTTTACTTTCGCATTGTAAAGTAATATTGGCATTCAGTTTACTTGCATTAAAAATTTTAGCTGCACCCCCACCACTTATTTCACAATAAATCAATTTGTTTTCAGGACTTGAGGAATTAATGCCAATGCCCAGCCAACTTCCTTTCCCATCCGAAAATCCTTTAAAAATAATTGGTTTATCTACTGTGCCAGTGGCATTAATGGTCCCTGTGGATAAAGAACAATCTACCGCATTTTCCCCTAACCTAAGTCCGGCCCCTGAAGCAAATTCAAATGTAACACCAGGTTCAATTACCAATCCTTTTTCAATATAATATTTTTGGTTTTCAGTAAATCTGTAGGGTAATCCAACATCCAAAACAGTGGCATCTTCCTCAAGAATGGAATTAAACACCTCAATGTAAGCCTGACCATTCCCATTGACATAGTCCGTTCCATCATCCAGTTTTCTAATCTGATTAAAATCGATCCCTACAGGAGAAAGTGTATTGTTCTGAATCACATTATTTTCGAAATCAACCAAATCACTATTTTCTGTAATAAAAATTCCATATCCATCATTATCCCCAATGGTACAATCTACAATACTCCCTTTGGAATTTGCTTTGCTGCTTAATTGTACAGCTCCTTTTACCCCGGATTGTGATGAAGCAGTCCGTCCTGCATGTTTAATTTCTACAAATTCGAGCCGGTTTTCCGGATTAGTAGAAGCAAAGTAAACGCCTTTCCAAATTCCGGCTGTTTCACTTGTCCCTACAAATTTAATGGGATTGTCCTCCGTTCCTATGGCTTTTAATCCTCCCCCATCGCTGGTAAAAATTCCACTTTCCTCTCCCTCAAACTGAATAATTACACCTGGTTCTATGGTTAGCAAAGCATTATTTTTTACAGATATTGCACACTTTATTATATAATCAACTTTATCCCCACTTTCTACATCCTCCCAGGTAGTGGAACTGGTAATTTCATTTTGTGTACAATCAAACTCGATTCCTGTTTCTTCTTCTACGGTAAATACAGGACCACTTGCTTTTTGCCCATTTACGGTTACAGAAACATTTCCCGTGGAGGCTGAGGCTGGTACTTCCACAACTAATCTGGAAACGGCAGCCGAGATTACCGTGGCTTTTTCATCATTAAAACTCACTATATTCTCTGAGGGCGTTTCGCTAAAGTTCGAACCATTGATGGTAACTTCAATACCTACCGGGCCTGAAGTGGGATCAATAGAATTGATTACCGGGGCAGGAATCGGATCATCTCCTTCCTCTTCCTTACATGAAATAATAAATAGATTAGAGAAAATAAATACGACCAGAAAGGTCAGTATTCGATAAGAATTTCGGGTACAAATTGAAGGGAGCATTTCTATGGGTTTTAAGTTAAAAAATAGGCTAAATCATTAAAAAAAGCTGACTTTTAATCTTGTTGAATTGGGCGGATAAAAAGTTGCCTATAGTTATTTACTTCCTTGCAAAAAATAAGGGTAAAATCATTTAGAAAAATTAAGAAAATTCCTGACAGAAAACCAATTTTTTAACATTGCCGAATAGATTTATAAATTCCTGGATTTCAAAGGGGTAGCTTTTATGTTTTATTCTTATTACATTTTCAATTCTTCAGATTTCATTTGAGTGAAAACAGGTTCAAATCAACTTTTGGTCCAGGGATGTGATTAAAAAAACAGGTGGGTGAATAACAGAATTGAAAATAAGCTAAAAGTACTAACAGGCTTTTTGAATCATTCCTCTATCCTCAAGTAGTCAGCAAACTTAAAGTATTCTTCAAATTTGCTGATTCCTTTATTTTTACCATTAAGACAGGTCATTATAAAAAATTAGGTGTCATTTTCCCATTCCGGTTAGAAATAACCCTTTTTTTTAAGGCATCAAATTAATATTTTCCACCTTTACTTTCCAGTCTTTAGGGAAACCCAAATGGGCTTGTGGATTTTCTTGTGTTCCTGTTGCCATCATGGCTAATGCAATTAATACGCCTCCATTGCCTGGTAAATACAAGCGTAATCTATCTGTTTGATAGTTATGCCCATTTTTCAAATAAATATTGGTGGTAATAGGCATGAGTAAAGCATCTACGGCCTTTTCTGGATTACCCAATCTTGCAGCAGTCATGGCGGTCATAGGAAAATCCCAACCCCAGGTATCTTCCCATTGCCAGTCAGTCCATATTTTATTAAAGGTATTTTCCATTACCTTTTGATCAAAGCCTTCAGTAGCCGGTAACATGCCAAAAGTGCCTAATACACTTGGATGGTCAGTCATATACCTTTCGGTGGTATAAGAATCCGGTGAACTTTCTGTAGCTAAATACAAATTGTCTTTTTGTGGTAATGGGGAAAGATTTGCCAAAACTTTATCCCATTTGGTATTTCTTTTCAGACCTTGTCTTTCCCTCCACTTTTGGGCAGTTTCCAGTCCCCATCGCCAATAAGCTAATTCGTAAGTGGGATTAAAGGTAGTTTTAGGATCAAATCGCTCCTGGGCCGGAATGACACCCACCCCCAGAATATAGCGTTTCAATGCCGGATCGAAATAGGCAAAATCCGCCATAAATTCGGCTGTTTGAGCTATCAAATCGGCATATTTTTCTAATGTTTTTTTATCCTTTTTGATATTATAAATTAATTCGGAAAAATAGATAATATGGGGTTGCTGCCATATCAAATAAGACCCGACAGAGGAAGCCGTTTCCCCACCTTCATTATCAGTCATTTTTTGCCATCGAACACCTTTAAACCCTTGTCTCTGTGCAATTTCTTTGGCTATTTCGCAGCTTCTAAAATACCATGACATTTGTTTTTCCAGTATTTCAGGTCTGTTCCACAAGGCAAAGTGTACTCCGTGCCACCAAGCCATTTCCATGTGGGGTTTGCCATACCAGGAATTACAGGTTAATCCAGTTTCCTGGGGAAAAGAATTACCTCCACAATTCACTTTTGTGAGGTACATAGAGAGAATCATTCTTCGCTCAATTTCATGTGCTCTTTCATCTTTGGTTTCTCCAAAATCTATCATTCCTCCGCTTTCCCAAAATTGTTGGTAAGCCTTGTGTGTCTCTGTTTGAAGCTGTGTGAAATCACTTTTAAAATGCTGCTCCGCTTTTTCTGACAATACAGTGGTAAACTCCCATTCATATTGATTTGCAATTGGCTGAATGATAAAGCCTTTGGGTGTAGCTTGTGAATTTTTTAAATCCAGTGAAGAAGCAAAATGGGTAAAATACTTTGTGTTATTTAGTTGCCTTTCAATACTTAAAGTCTGCTTATCTTTTGAAGAAAGTGTTAATCTTTTGGCTTCTCCATCATCAAAGTTCACCGCTTCATCTAAAAAGGAATCTGTTGGATAAGGATAGTTGATGGTAATACCTAATCTTCCCTCTTTCAATAAATTACTTTTTACTTTTACCCCCAATACATCTGCATTTTGCCCCACCAAAGTAATCACTTCAACCGTTTCGCCTTCCACATCAAACTGGCTGCTCAATTCTCCTTTCCACACATCCAGTTTCTGATTGATTTGTTTCACATCATCCACAGTAATGATACTGCCATCTTCTTTCTGAATATACCATCCCACCGTAGCCAAATGAATACGATGTGGATTTTGGCGGATATAATTGGCTGCTTCCCACTGTCTAGTGCCTTTATCCCATTGGCGCGCATAAGGCACTTCTCTTCCATGTGAAAATAGAGGGGCCAGGGTTTCTTCAATTTTATAGGTTTTATCAGTAGGGAAACTGTGCCAGCCCCATTCGGAAAGTGTTCCCAATGGCATTCCTTTTTGGTAATGTTGCGGGAAAGTCTGCAAGCCTGTAACATCCATTGTCATGGCAAAACTTCCGTTCCCCAAGCTCAAAGCATTTAAAGTATCCACTTCTGTAATGCTTACATTATGGCGGTTCACTACTGCTTTTCTGTCAATAGGGGTTTGAGCAATGATTAAAGTTTGATTGCCCAAAATGAACAGTAGGTAAAAAGTGATAAGTTTGTATAGTTTCATTAGATTATTATTCATTTAACTAATATATAGTTCAAGCATCCGCTTGGACTTAACATTTAGACAGCATCTCACTGTCAACCAATACTTCAGCGAGACACTGAAACTATTTACAAGTACAACTACTAGGTGTGTGGAAGACCTTGCTCCAGGTTAGAGTCTAACCCCTAATCACGAATCCCTAACAACTAATCCCTAATTAACCACATTTTCCCCAATTAACTTATACATTTCGCTACCTGCCAATAGAAAACAGCCTAAGCCATAATCTTCAAAATCTGGCATGCTGTCATAAGTAACCGGCTGACCATCTTTGGGTTCTTTGCCCGTTCCTTGTACATAACCCAAAAATCCATTCGGATGAATTGATTCGGTGACAATAGCCTTCCATGCTTTCATGATCACAGGTTTGTATTTTTCTTCACTGATTAGGCCATTATTAATGCCCCAGGCCATTCCATAAATAAAAAGGGAAGTTCCAGTAGTTTCTTTGCCACCATATTCTTCAGGATCATGTAAACTGACATTCCAAAAGCCATCTTTTCTCTGTAAAGGTACTAATGCCGCTAACATAGCTTTAAGGTCAGCTTCGTATTCTGCTCTGTGCGGTTCATCTTCGGGGATGAGTTCTAAAACCCTTACCAAAGCGGCTACTACCCAACCATTTCCCCTCGACCAATAGCAATCTTTTCCATTAGTTGTAGTGTAAGGAGGATCAAAGTCTGCATCACGCCACCACAAGCCATGCTCAGGATTCCACAAACCATTATCTCCAATATTGTTTTTGGTATAGGCATACATCTCATACATACGCTGAAAATAAGCAGTATCATTATACACTACTCCAAGGCGGGCAAATACGGGCATTGCCATTTGAATCGCATCAATCCAATCCCAATCATCTATTTTATCGGTCACCATCATGCTATCCATAGAGGCTTTGATTTTTTCAATTCTCACTGGATCCTTATCAATCAAATACAGGTCAATATAAGTTTGCCCTGCACATTGGTTATCTGCATTACGTGTATATGTTTCTCCATCTCGCAAATCCCATTTGTGAAATTCTGCCCAACGAACAGCATAATCATAATAAGCAGGATCAGCCTTTAATTTATGCAGCTCCATCAATCCTTCATAATACACTCCCCTGGTCCAAATATTACTAGCCCTTGATCTATTAGTGACTATTCGTTTGCCCACATCCTGCCATTTATCCATAAAATATTGATTGGTCAATACCATGTTGTCAAGGATAGTCTCCTGACTAATCACCTGACTTTCCTCATTCTGCTGACTACTACAAGCACCTAGCAGTAAAACACTTGCAAGTGCTGTAAAGTGGATAGTTTTACTTATATATTTCATATTTTTAAAAGTTTAAAATCTTGATTTTTCTATTTTAATGGGCGAAAGGTATTTCGCCACGACAAATACTAATTCCTAACCACTAACATCTAATCCCTTATAACTAACCCCTAATTCCCATCAGGTTTCATTACTTCCACATAAGGACTCTCAGACCAAAAAAAATCTTCAAATTTATCAGGTTTAGATGGGTCGAAGGGTGGAATATTTTCCTTCAAATGATTGGCCAAGGACAACTCACTTTTTTTGATACTTTCTACAATGCACCTGGCAATTTGCATAGCACCATAGGTACTAAAGTGAGTATTATCAGCCAAAGGCTTGTCCTGATTAGGGAAAGTTCCTGCGGGGAAATGCACAAATGCTTTTTTCGATTCATCTACTCCCATCGCTTCATACAGTGTTTTGCTCATGGTGTTTAGATCAATCAATGCCACATTTTCCTCCCGGGCAGTTTGCCGCATGGCTTCGGGGTAATCTTCTAATGTGTTCACAATCTTGCCCTCCTCATCAAATTTTCTACGATGCATGGAGGTAACCAATACAGGTGTCGCACCCTTTGTCCTGGCAGAATCAATAAACAATTTCAACATTTCCTTGTAACCTGAGAAAGCATCTACATGTGCTCCACCAGGTTTTTGGTCATTGTGGGCAAATTCAATGAAAAGGTAATCTCCTTCTCTCATCAAACTCAATACCTTTTGCAGGCGTTTTTCGCCCACAAATGCCTTCAAAGTTTCACCCGATTCTGCAAAGTTGGCAATGGCAATATCCTCTTTAAAAAATGAGGGAAACATTTGCCCCCAAGCCGCCCAGGGTTCATATTCCTGGTCAACCACCGTAGAATTACCTGCTAAAAACACGGTAGGTACATCACTCGCTTCCATAATCTCCACCGAAGTGATGCAAGGTTTTTTATTCCCAAATTCCAGGGTCAATCTGTTGTCCCAATTCAAATAAGGAAACTCTCTGGATTTTAAGCGAATCTTTTCCGTCTCATTAATTTGTGGGGTACGGACATTGACAACTATATCCTGGGTGACTAATTCATTGGCTAGAGTCGCCACTTCGGGTATCATCAATCGCCTCGATTCTGCTTTTACAGTAGAAAAAGTGGCTTCTTCCGCATTGCCAAAACCGATTTTTACCTTATAATTTCCTGCTGGAAGATCCACCACAAAATAAAAAGGCTTTTCACTTATCAGGAAATCATGATGCAAAGCATCATTTCCCTCCCGTTTCCCTTCCTTCACAGCTTCATGACTCAATAACCCATAACCTCTTTCAGTGGAGTATTGCATATCTGCTTTTACTGGTAAACAGTCTGCAGCAAGTGCGTCACCTCCAAAATCAAATTTCATCAAAGGTTGACTTTCCTCCATTTCTGTCACTTTTTCTGTGACCTCCTCTGATTGTTTTACACCGCCACCACACGAAAACAAAGCACCCAATAAAATCCCAATTCCTAATGTGTTCCAGTTCATATTTTTAATCCATATTCTATTAAAAAAGTGTCAGTTAGGTGAATGGTTTCTCTCCCCGACAGGATCCTAATAACTAATCCCTCATAACTGACTACAAATTACCGTTTCCCAGTAGTAGGATCTGCCCAATCATCGGTTCTAAAAGGCGATGCAGGTAATCCTGTTTCATTGGTTAAATTCGGATTTGCAGGGTTGTTGTTAAAAGCATAGCGAACGGCTATGGGGGATAATACTTTATCAGACCAAACTTCAATTTTATCTTTGCCTACGATTTTCGCTTTGGCCCAATACCACTTTTTATCAGCTCCTGCGATGGCAAACTCTGCTAAATCACCTCCATCTTTTGTTTGCAACCCTGTTCCAACTTCCTCAAACCAAATTTCTATTTTTTCATCTTTCACACCAGACCTGACATACATAGGAGGAGTCCCTTTTATATTTTCTCCATACACTTTCTCTCTGGCCCAAAGTGACATTCGATTTCCTACATCCAATTTATTTCTTGGATGGATATCATTCGCTTCCCCAATATCAATAATCACAATTAACCCGGAATTGACTGTATTCACCACAGTTCTTCTCTGGGCTTCTCTTATATGACTCCAGGCTTCATCCATAGGGGTTTCACAAACTTCCCTAAAGTTGGGTAATTGTATAATTCCAAATGGAAAGTCCCCCTGCCCCCATTTTTCTCTCCACGATTTGATAAACACTGGCAACAACAAACCATATTGTTCTGCTCTTTCCTCATTGGATTCTCCCTGATACCAAAAGGCTCCTTTAATGGCATATGGAATTAAGGGGGCAATCATATTATTATAAATGGAGGAGGCAATCCGGTAATCTCGTAAAGCATCTGGAACCCGTGGCTTTCTTGGAAGTTTTTCTCCATTAATTTCAGTTTGCTTAACAGCTTCTTCCCAATTCTTTAAATCCTGCTCAAATTTCGCTTGTACAGCTGGTCTTTCCTTTTCCCAAATTTCAGTTCGTTCCACACAAGGACGAAAATCATCCGAAGCGAGTAAATATTCTTCGGGCATCCAGGCTTCTACTTGTGAACCTCCATAAGATGAATTGATTAAACCTATTGGAACGTTTAAATTTTGGTGTAGATCAAGTCCAAAAAAATAGCCCGCAGCACTAAATTTTCGTGCTGAAGCTGGTGTACATTCCTGCCAATTAGCTAATACTCCTTCGTGTTTTTTAAAAGCAACTCCCCTACTCACGTTAAACAGACGAATATGGCTATGATGGGCTTTGGAAACCTCTTCCTCTCCATTATTGGCCTGTTGTAATTCCCATTGCATATTCGACTGCCCAGTCAACAGCCAAACCTCCCCAATTAATATTCCATTTAAATCAATTTTTTCACTTCCTGTTATACTTAATGTCTGGGGGTTTGCATTCGCTTCCAGGGGTTTTAAATTTACCAGCCATTTTCCTGAGACCTCAGTTTCAGTTTCAACACTTTGCCCTCCAAAATTAACCGTGATCTTTTCCCCGGGTTCAGCCCATCCCCATATAGGTATAGGTTGATTCCGCTGTAAGATCATACTATCACTCAGGATTGCAGGAAGTCTTATTTCTCCCTTTAAACAATTGGAAATTACAATTAAAGGAAAGAGCAGTAAAACTATTCGTATTTGAATTATTTTTTTCATGCTATAAGCTCGGACTACATTTTTACTGACTGCTTTTATCTGCTTTCATGGGGACAATGGTTACCTGTCCTAATAATCCAGAGGGTTGTAACTTCCAATCAGCTGCATTAAAAGGCTTATAATTTAAATCCACAAAATTGATTTCATGATATTTTCTCCATTCTACGCCCTTCTTATCCAGATCAATAATCCGATTAGCCATCAGATTAGTCACTTCAATTTTAAGGGTATTTTTCCCTTCTTTTAAGTATTTCCCAACCCTGGTCTGAAAAGGGATTCCCCATAATATTCCAACTTCTTGATCATTTATCCATATTTTGGCACTTTCTCTCACATCTCCAAGCTTCAAAAGATATTCATCTGCATCCTTTTGAGGTATTTCAAATGTGGTGGTATATTCCGCTGATCCGGAAAAGGCCTTTGCTTTTTCATCCGGTAATTCAGTCCAGGATACTAGATCTGTAAGTGATTGGCTTTCAGGCAGCTCCGGGCCTCCGCTGGTAAATTTCAACTCCCACTCTCCAGAAACAATAGTGCCTTCTTCAGAAGACTCTAGGTAAAGCCACTCTTCTATGTTTTCCAATTTTCCTGAAATGGTTTGGATAAATACTGATTCCCCCGGTTCCATCTGCACCCTGACAGTCATCTTTTCTCCTTCAGAGGAAACTTTCGCAGCACCAAAGTTTCCGGTTAAAGGATCAAAAATAACAGCTGCATCCATTTTGGCATTCAGAGGAAGCCAGGTATCAATACTGGTGGCAGTATGATTTGCCAGGTAGTAAATTTTATTCCCATCCAGGTCTTTTCGAATAAACTTAAGCTTATTATCGGTAAGAGATTCCCTGAAAATATTTTGGTATTCCAATGCTTTTTGAACATCCTCTGCCAAAAGAATTAATCCCTTTCCGTATTTCAATTCACTGATGCCGGAATTTACTTCAGAAAACTTTAGCTTATCCAGCAGGATTCGTAATTCCTGCCTTCTTTTTTCCAATTGGTAATATCCGGGAACATCTTTTGGAAGTTGTTGGAAAATTATTGTTCCTCCATTTTCTGCCAATGACAATGCAGCATTGACTGTTTCAACAGGCATTAAATTACAGGCTGGAATAATTAAAGTCTGGTAAGGATTTGCATGGGGTGAAGTAGAAATTGTATTACCCTTAACCTCTGCCTCCTTGATTAATTTATCCGAAACAAAATCCATGGAATAGCCATTCGTGTATAATTTATCGGACATTTTATAAAAGGGTGTTGGATGCATCCATTCATCTATATGATGGATACTCAACAATTTATTAATCTGCCTGGGATCATGCCACACATCATATACCGGCCAGTAAATTAAAAGTTCATTATCCGATTTTCCTTTTTGTAAAAAGGATTGGCATCTGGTAATATATTCATTCAATCCATTGATATGCGGCCAGAAACTATTGGAAGGAGCCATATTGGTAGAGGCGTAAAACAACCATCCTGGCCAGCCAGCCTCCTCAGGTGAGAAGGTGGTTCCGTGATAAAAAACATGGTTCACTCCGGTTAAAAACAATTGTTCCACTTCTGGTTTACACTGAGACATGGATACTTTAAAATGTTCTCCCAACCAGGTAAAAGATTCTGAAGATACCAGAGGTTTACCCGTAACATTGGCAGCAGAAGTAGCAAATTTGATCATCAGTGGATCAGGATCTATATTCCTTTTATCCACTGTATAATCAGGCAATCCGGGGATGGGAAAATAGGTAGAACCAAAAGTCTCCGTTTCCGGAATATCTACCGCAGCATACAAATCCAGTAAATTCCCGGGTGAACCATGAGCCTGATTTCTGGATAATCCACCTTGCTTGTGAATCCAGTTATGCCAGGGCTGGGAAAAATTTTCCAACAACATATCGGAAATGGTTTCCCTATAATCTGATTTTATTCGGGCGATGGAATCCACATCTTCCATACTGGTCAGTTCTCTTAAATATTCCCCCGGGTCATATCCTCTTCTTTTTTTAAATTCTTCAAAAAGCGTTGGAGACAAATCTGCTCCATATACCTCATAACTATCATTGAAAAATGCCCTTACACCTGTTTGTTCTTTACCAAAAGCCTGATCAAATCTTTCCAGATAAGTATCCAGAGCATCTTTTGACATGTGGTCCATGGTAAAACCTTCCCCACCAGGTGCAGCTCTTTTTACCTTTTGCAGAGTTTTACCGGAAAAAGCAGCTAAAATATTCCATTCTCCATTTTCCGGGGTCCAGTCTAACTGATTCCCATCTTTTACTTTCTCTATAAGATTGATTTTTTCTCCATCCTGATTAAAAGCCATGAGGGCCAGTAACTCTACTCCAACTTTTTGTTGACGAGGATCCTTTACTTCGATTTTCTCCTTTAATTTTTGTCCGGATTTTAAAGTATATTCCTGCACAATTAATTTTCCTGCGGCAAATTCAGGGGTAATTTGCGGTCCACCAAAAGGCCAGCCTGTGCCTACATTCATATCTACTGCCATGCCTAATGCCCTTGCTTTATTTACAGAAAAGTATAAAGCTTCCATCCATTCAGGAGATAGGTATTCCAAGTACTTTTCCTCAAATCCTTTTGCTCCATAAATCGGGGTAATTTCCACTCCTCCAATACCGGCATCAGCATATTTCTTCATCAGCTTTTCGATATTCGCAGAATCCACCGCACTTCCCATCCACCACCATCTGGCCCAGGGTTTCATTTCTACACTGCTTTCGGGCCAGGAAATTTCTGTTACTACTTTTTCAGGAACCTGCTTGTTGCAACTTGCCGGGAATAAAAATAAACAGGCGAAAATCAGCGGAAGGTATAGGTGATTATTAAAATCAGGCTTGTTGTTTTTTTTCATTTTCAAATTATTTAATAGATCAGGGTGTACCGTAAAATAAAGTTATCAGGGGTAATTCCCTAATCCATCCACATTTTTCAATCAGACACTTTATAATTGATTGATCAGATTTTCCCTTTTTTCCAGTGTGACTAGCACGAAATAAGGGAAATATGTTTGTGAGTTAACAATCTGATTATCAATCCTATAATTCTGTTACTTATTTAAGACCTGTGGTACTAGAGATTAATTTCCCTTTTCAATTTCAACATTTATTTCAGATTTAACACCTAATCCTGGATTTATATAAAGTATTTTTTGTGCTGATTCATAATACCATCCTTTTGAACCCTCACTCCCTGAAGGACTTTCCAGTTTTTTCAAATCAGATTGATTTACCAAAACATTGGCCGGCTCTGTTCCTAAATGAAGTTGAAGGTAATACGCTCTTTGTGGAATTTGATATTGACCGGTAGGCTTAGGGATATTTACTTTTACTAATGCTTCATCCTCTATACATGTTACTTTAGTAGTGGCATATTCACCCTGTTGATAAGCCATGCTTTTGCCATCATCCTCATATAATTCAAAGGAAGAGGATTTTCCCGGGTAAATATCCAGTATTATTCGCTCTGTTGGGGTTTCACCAATAAACTGAGGAGGCTTTTGCATTGGAATAATTCCCCCTTCTTTTATAAAAATTGGCATTTGATCAATCGGTGATAAAACACTGATATATTGTTTCCCCTCGTACTTTTCTCCGGTCCAATAATTAAACCAGTTGCCTTCAGGAAGGTATACCACACGGGTTTGGGCCCCTTTTTCCGTAACCGGGCAAATCATCATGCTGTTTCCAAACATATACTGATCGGCAATTTCGTATACATTTTCGTCCTCCTGATAAGCCAGTACCAATGCGCGCATAATCGGAATTCCCCTTTGATTCATTTCGAAAGAATGACTGTAGATATAAGGAATGAGGCTGTATCGAAGTAAATCGTATTGTTTGAAGATTTCCAAGGCTTCTTCGCCATAATTCCACGGTTCTTTGTATCCCGGATGATCCATACCAAACAGGTGAGCTACCGGACTAAACATCCCAAACTGACACCATCTGATATACAATTCAGGATCTGCCGCATGTTCAAAACCACCCATGCAGTGTGCCCAGTTACCTACTCCGGATAAACCAATATTCAATCCTGCCTTAATTACCGGAGCAAAATACTGCCATTCACTGGGCCAGTCTCCTGCGAAAATATAGGGATACCGCTGAATCCCGGCATAACCTTCCCGAGTCATGTTCATCCCCCGTATTCCATTGTGTTGACTAAATTTTTCATATGGTGCTTTTGCGTAGGCAATAGGAAAGATATTGTGTAGTTTTTTCGCCTCCAGACTAGTTGGTCCAACTTTATCACTTTCATTCGCTTTTCTTCCAAATGCACTTCCTTCATCAGTTTTAAAGAACATTGCTCCCAGCGAAGCCACTTTCATGGCCCCATTTTCCCACCACCAGTCAACTGATTTTTCATCAAAGAAATTGACAAATTCTCCAGGTTTCCCTTCTTCAGGATATACATACCCTTTTTCCTGAGCCTGTTCCAACAAATTGATTGTATTTCCATTATCAAATCGGGGTCTGATATGGACTCCAACCATATTTAAATTCATAGCGTATAGGCTGTCGAACATAGCTTTGGGATCGACAAAAGTGGGTCGCCATTCAAATGTGGTAGCACCTTTTCCGCCTGTTTTACCAAAAATTCTCCAGGTTGAATCCAGATGCAATACATCCAAAGGAATTCCCTGGTCCCGGAACCTTCTCGCCAGTGCCACTACGTAATCAGTGGAAGTAATTTCCTCATGCCCCCAGGTTCCTCCACTATAAGTTCCCAATTGTAATCCCAAACCAAATTTAGGCATTAAAGGCGCCTTTCCGGTTATATTGGTATAATGGTCAAGAATATGGGGGAAATCCGGGCCATACATAAAATAATAATCGAGTTCACCATTTTCAGCACTGAATGTATAGGTTTCGAGGTCACTACTCCCCATGTCCCATTCAGTTGCATAAGAATTATGTAAAAATATACCATATCCTCTTGTACTCATGAAAAATGGTACAGGACTATAATTCGCTTTCAAAATGTTATACGCCCCCACAATATGAGGTCTTCCAATTCCCCTGCCTACATCCAGATTTACTTTTTTACCCCTTCTGTCCATAAAATCCATTCTTTCCCCAAAACCGAAAAAGTGTTCATCCGGAAATAATTTCTTTTGGGCAAATACCTGATTTTGACTGGTAAAATGTCCCTGATCATCCGCAAGAAGAACTTTACCATTCTTATCAGAAACAATAATAGTAAAAGGTTTCTTAGTCACTTTTACATCTAACATTTTAGAGCTGATCATAAAATGATCGTTTTCTTCCTGAGCCTTTACATCTATTGCAGGCCAATCGTAATTTATGACCATATAAGGTTCATTTTCCTCAAAATTCCTTCCCCAGCTGCTTCTTATTCTCAGGATTTCTGGCGAACAAAATTCTAACCTCACATCAGCATTTTCATTTGAAAAGAAAAAGGTATTCCCTTCTTGTTTAAATCCTGATTGATAATTCCCTATACCTGTTTCTTCCTGGGCGATTAATTCAAATGTAAAAAATAGTAAAAGGGTAAAAAGTGATATTAATTTAGAAATCTGCATATTTTATTGTTCTGTATTTAATCCTGAAACCTTCTTTTGGAATAACCTTCTAGCCAAATGATTTCAGTGGACTTAAAAACCGGAGGGAAATATTTCCCTCCAGTTATAATTATTTTCTTTTGCAAGATCAGGAATAAAGGATTTCTTAATCCAGCATTTTTTCCACAACTCACCTATTTATAGGCTTCATTTTGTTCATAAAGCCCTTGTTTTACGTCCAGTTGACTTTGTGGAATTGCGTAAATAATATCGTTGGCATTTATATTGGAGATTTTGTTGGCTGCATCATCTTCGGCTTCCCAGGTAGTCATCACCTCCAGAACTTTTCCGGTTCTCACCAGGTCATGCCATCTCAATCCTTCTGTCACAAACTCTCTTTTTCGTTCTTCCAAAAGCATATCTAGATCTACATTTGAAACTGAACCTAACCCAGCTCTGTCTCTCACCTGGTTTACAATCTGATCAATCTCTGCCTGGCTTCCACCTGTTTGCAAAAGTGCTTCAGCTTTCATCATCAAAATATCGGTATACCTGATAATTGGAAAATTAATGCCCCAGTTAAAGCGATCTGCAGGAAGATAATCCAGATCAAGAAACTTTACGAACTGCGCATTATCTATCAGGTTACCATTATCATCTGTATAAGATGGAAGAATAGCAAAATCATCACGAACATCCTCAGGTTCAAAAGAAGCTAAAAATTGATTAGATGGCCTGATCGGAGAATCTCCTGGAACTCCACCGGGAAATGGAGTCACCAGCCTGCCATAAGCTTCATCGTACATGGAAGTAGGCAAAATAGTCCCAATTCCCCTGTCACCCGTAGCCAGATCATTAATTGCTTGTACATCAAAAACAATATCAGGATTATTTTCATTAAGATACCCAAATATTTCTGAATAATCTCCAACCCAGCCAAAACGACCACTACCAATGACCTCATTTAACAGGTTAAGAGCCTCATTATACTTTCCAGCATCCATACCAGGTCCTTCAATGCCATAAGTAGGTCCGGACATGGTGAGGTAAACTCTTGCCAATAATCCTTTTGCCGCCAAAGTAGTAGCTCTTCCACTTACATCATAAGAATCTGGTAAATTATTGATGGCATCGTTCAAATCTGATTCTATCAGGGCATAAACATCAGAAACCGGCATTCTCGGAATCTCAAGAGCCTCAGATGGGGTAAGCACGTGGTCAAAAACCGGAACTTTTCCAAACCATCGAACCAGGTCAAAATAGAATAAAGCTCTTAAAAATTTCGCTTCTCCAATTAAACGATTTCGGACTTCTGCTTCAGGAACTACAGATTCGTTAATTTGATCTAAAACTGTATTGGCTCTAAGGATTCCATTATAATTCACATTCCAGGCTTCTGCCATCAATGGATTCGTAGCCAAAGTTCGCTCAAAATTATTAATTGGGTTCCAGTCCCGGACACCAGTACCGGGGGAATATACAATATCAGAACGTACCTCAGAGAGCATAAAATGTCTCACTGAATACCCATTAAGTGCATTATAAGTACCATTTACAGCCTGTTCGAAATCAGTGGCATTTCGATAAAAGTTTGCAGCACTGGGCTCTGAAATAGGAGCTTGATCCAAATCACCCTCACAAGCCCAAAAACCCAAACATGTCGAAAGTAATATATATATTATTCTTTTCATTTTCAGCTTAATTTTGATTTGTTAAAATTTAAGGTTAACCCCAAAAATCATAGATTTTGATAATGGGAAAGCGCCATAATCATCCCCTCCATTGTTTACCGCTTCCGGGTTAAATCCGCCATCATATTTGTCTCCACCAAACCAGTTTTCAGCAGTAACATACACTCTGGCACCACTTATTATATTTGACTCGAATA
Organism: Flexithrix dorotheae DSM 6795; assembly: GCF_000379765.1. GTDB lineage: Bacteria > Bacteroidota > Bacteroidia > Cytophagales > Flammeovirgaceae > Flexithrix > Flexithrix dorotheae. The sequence continues at coordinate 13,091 of NZ_KB903453.1, read as the reverse complement.
GTCCGCCTAAGTTATAGCCCAGGGTAATATTCCTTACTCTCCAGTAATCATTTGGATAAAGCCAGTCCGTATTTTTGATCCTGCCAAACCCGGAAGGAGATTTTCTTACTTTTCCCACTACATCTTCTTCGGTAATGTTGCCATCTTCCTGCCATCTTACCCTGTCTCTAATATAACCCAGGTGATTATCCGCTTTACCTTGTCCTGTCCTGTTCATGGCCCGGCCAAAAGTAGAGTAAATTAGTCCTCCCCATTGTCCTTGTACCAGTACAGAAAGGTCAAATCCTTTGTAACTGAAACTATTGGTAATTCCCCATACATAATCAGGGTTGGGATGACCAGAATAAGTCCTGTCATTGGCATCAATTTTTCCATCACCACTTACATCGAGGTATTTTGGGTCACCGGCTTCCTGATTACCCAGCAAAGGATACCCATCTGCAATATCCTGGGAAGTCAGTATACCAATATCCTGCACCAAATACAGGGTGTACATGGGCCTTCCCACTTCCAGAATGTTATGGTTGATATCAAAACTACCACCTAAAATAGGAGTATCATTTGGGCCCAGCTTTTTAACTTCATTCGTATTGTGGCTGAAATTCAAATTGGTATTCCATTGGAATTCACCAACCATATTTCGAGTAGTAAGCTCAATTTCCCATCCCTTGTTCAATACTTCTCCTATATTAGTCAAAGCATTTCCGAAACCACTAGCGGTAGGAACTGGAATGTTTAACAGGAGATCCCTGTTATTTTTGGTATAATAATCAAAAGACGCAAAAATTCTATTTTCAAATAATCCCAAATCAAAGCCAATATCCACAGTTTCTGATTCCTCCCAGCTCAAATCCGGGTTCGGAAAGTTTACAGGAACCTGACCATTCACAAGGGAACCACCAAAACTATAGTTGGCAAATCCTAACCTGGCAATCTGGTCATAATCCCCTACACCATTGTTACCAGCAATACCCCAGCTGGCTCTGATTTTTAAATCACTCAAAACATCAATATCTTCCAGGAAGGATTCCTCAGAAATTCTCCATCCCACTGAAGCAGAAGGGAATATACCCCATTTGGTATTGTCACCAAATTTAGATGATCCATCTCTTCTGATACTGGCCTGCACTAAATACCTGTCATCAAAATTGTATTGGGCCCTGCCAAAATAAGAGATCAAAACATTCTTCCTTTCGCTTGATGTTCCTGATGTACTGGAAGCAGCATTAATAGTAGTAACTTCATCGGAAGGGAACCCGGTACCACTAATGCTAAAGTTTTCGAATTTGTAGGTACTGTAAGAGTAACCTGCCAAAGCAGAAATATTATGGTTCCCAAATGACTTATTGTAAGAAAGTGTATTTTCAATTACAAAGTTTTGCCTGGTATATCCCTGATACCTGCCACTTGCAGTTCTGTTTCTTGTGACAAAAGCGGGTGTCCAGCTTTTGTCAGTATTATTGTGCACATCATAATTCACACTTGATTTGAATTTTAATCCACTTAACAATTCATATTCACCATATAGGGAACTGATGGTTCGAAAAGTTTTGGCGTGTCCTACCTGCTCTCTTGCAGAAGCCAGGGGGCTTGACCTGGAGGTACCCCAGGCATATGGTGGATTATCTCCCACATTATTTCCATAAGGTCCTGCAGTAGATTCCACTACTGGCGATGTACCCACAACAATATGGGTAATGGCATCCTTACCTTCCACTCCGGGATCATCTTCAATACTATAAGATGGAGACAGGTTTAATCCAAATCTCAATTTGTTATTAGGCGTAACCTCCACATTTGCCCTGGCACTAAAACGCTGGTATTCCACTCCCTGAGCAACTCCTTTTTGATCGAAGTAATCTCCTGAAATATAATACTTTACCACATCGGTTCCTCCGTTTGCAGAAAGCTGGTAGCTTTGAATGACTCCCTTTCTGAAAAACTCATCCTGGTAATCAATATAATCCAACCCTTCATGGTTAGGGGTAAGCCATCTGTCATCATACATGTAGTTAGTATTTACACTACCCGGAGGTAATCCCAATAATGCTCTTCTTTCCTCTGTAGTCTGGCTGGAAGTAGCTCCTAAATCACTGGCATGATCTCTCACCCAGGCATAGTCAATATGTTCCATTTGCCTGTCTACCCATTCCTCAGCACTTAAAACATCCAGTTTCTTAACTGTCTCACTCCAGCCTGCATAGGTATTAAAACTAATTTGAGGTTTTCCCTGCTTCCCTTTTTTAGTGGTAATCAAAACCACTCCATTTGAACCTCTGGAACCATAAATAGAAGCTGAAGCAGCGTCTTTCAATACTTGTATAGATTCAATATCATTGGGATTCAGATTGCTTAATGGATTACCATTTCCAAATCCACCGGAACTGGATTGTGGGGATACCTCCAGCGGGAATCCATCTACCACATAAAGAGGCTCATTGTTAGCGGAAATCGAACCTGTACCTCTAATCTGTATGCTGAAACCTTTTCCGGGAAGACCACTGGTTTGTTTAACCCTTACTCCTGCCAGTTGCCCAACCAATACCTGATCTACCTTTATAAGCGGTCTTTCCGTTACATTTTTGGCTTCCAGAGTGGCTATTGCTCCAGTAATATCTGCTTTTTTCTGAGTACCATAACCAATCACCACTACTTCCTCCAATTGTTCCAGGTCTGGAGCAAGAGCCACATTTAATTCTGTCTGATTGGTGATCACGACCTCATAAGTATTGAAACCGATGTAACTGAATTGCAAAGTTGCTCCTTCCGGAACATCTAATCTATACTTCCCTTCCACATCGGTAATAGTACCTGTAGAAGTACCTTTAACTAAAATGCTCACACCAGGTAGGGGTGCATTATCATCTGATGAAATTACAGTTCCGGAAATATTCCGTTGTAAAACATTTTCTTTTTTAATTATTTCCTTTACCGGTGGATTAAAGGCTTTTTGTTTCCTTACGTGAATATTTTCATCTATCCTGGTGAACTGCAAGCCTGTTTCCTTGGAAATTTCCCTCAATACATTAGCTAAGGATTCGCTTCTTGCATGAGCAGTTACTCTTTGTTGTTTATTAAGTAAAATCTTATCATAGTTAAACTTAAATTCAGTTCGCTTTTCCAATGCAATAAATGCATCCTCTACAGAGACATCGTTAAGATTAATACTAATGTAAACGTCCTCTATACTGACTTTCTGAGCAACCCCATCCTTTGCCAGCATCATACTACATAACAGGCATTGGATCACAATGCCAAAAAATGTGTGCTTAGACATAAATAAAATTTGTCTTAGTATTTTCAATTCCATATTTTTAAGTGTTTTTGGTAATTATTTACTTTAAACTCGGAGCCTTTAAATTCCGGTGATAGCGCGTCCAAACATTATTGCCGGTTTTAAAGGTTTTAGACAGCCTTATCTTTTAAAATCAGGCCACAAGAAGATATTTAACTTGTATTCCATTTCATATTTACATTATCATTGATTGAGTTAAAAAATAGTCACTGATTTATCTTTCAATTCATATTGAATTCCGGTAGCAATAGAAATACCCTCCAACACATCCCCAAGGCTTTTTCTTTCAAATGATCCGTTATACAAGATATTAGGCTCGCTTTTCATCTGAAATTTCACACCATACCATCTGGAAAGTTTTTCGGAAATTTCTTTAATTCCAGCATTTTTAAAATAGATTATACCATCCTTCCAATAGGTGATTTCAGGATCAAATTTTCCTTTTTTTAGTGCTAAAACATCTTTGTTGTAAATGATATTTTCACCTGGTTCCAGAAAAAGAATTTCGTTTTTTGCTTTGTTATTTGCGCTACTAACCTTAACTTTTCCACTGGTAAGGGCCACTTCAATATCCTGATTATTTGGAAATGCGGTAATATTAAAAGAAGTCCCTAAGGCGGTGGTTTCAATATCTCCAGAAATTACTTTAAATGGACTTTCCTTATTTTCAGTAACTTCAAAATAAGCTTCTCCTGTTAAATAAACCACACGTTCATTTTTGGCAAATTGATTGGGGTAACGCAAGGAACTGCCTGAATTTAGCCAAATCTTAGTTTTATCTGATAAGGTAATTATGGAACGCTTTCCATCCGGGTTGCGCTTTTCTTTAAAAATAACCTGATGAGTAGCCTGTGAGTTTTCACTTTTTTGCTGAAGGTAAAGATTTAAACCACTCCAGATAAAAAACAGCACCACAGCCGCAGCAATAAATTTCCAGATTTGGTAAGAAGAACTTTTGAAAGAAATTATTTTGGGTTGCTTTTCCTGGTTTTCCATGGTGGTTTTTACTTTTTGGAAAACCTTTTCAGGTTCAAGAAGACCCTCTTTTTCTGCCTGGAACTTATTTTTATCCCACCGACTCTCCATCTGTTTAATCGCCTGGTCCTCATTATCAGGGTTTTTTATCCATTTAATGACTTCCATTGCTTCCTCATCTGAAGCTGTATCATTAAAATATTTTTTTATTTTCTTAAAGTCCATCCTCTTTCCATTTTCATAATAAAAATTAGTCCTTGTACCTAAAGCATCAGGCTAAACCAACAAACCAAAACAGGTAAAAAGCTGGTTTGCCCCTGATGGATTCAAAGCATTAGAATTTGCCTTTCACCTATATATACAATCAAAAGAAGGGAGGGTACGATCCGGAAATTAAAAATTTTGGAAAAATTTTAAAATTATTAAAAAAACAAGGCTGTGAGGGACATGAGAGCATTTTGAAATATAATTCCGGATATCAATTAAAGCTTTTGTCATCTGATCTTTTACCGTATTGATCGAAATTCCCAGTTTTTCTGCGATTTCCTTATGGGTCAATCCTTCTTCCCTGCTCAATCTGAAAATTTCTTTTCGCCTTGATGGAAGATTATCATATGCCTCCCGGGAAAGCTTCTCTAATTCTTCGAAATATATTTGTTCTTCTATTTGGGAGCGTAAATCTACTTTCTGTGTTTTTTTATAATCCAGATATAACTGATGGTAACTTTTTTTCTTCAGAAGGTTGTATACCAGATTCCTGGTTACGGTACGCACGTATCCTTCAAAAGACTTTGAAGGATCAAGCTTTTTCCTATTATCCCAAACCTGAATGAAGACATCGTGGACCACTTCTTCAGCATCTTCTTTTACTTTTAAAAAGCCTTGTGCAAAATAAAATATCTTATGGTAATATTTAAAGAACAATTCTCTAAAAGCTGCATCATTGCCTAGTTTTACCTGTAAGACAAGATCATTTTCATCACATATTCTTTTTTTCAAGGATGCCACGACTTTTCAACTTTAATTGACCTAAAGTTAAACAATTTAAGAAAAAATTAAGTAAGATCAGTCTTTTCGGGTAAATTGTTTCCACATTTCTGAGTAGGAAATTTCCTGTTTTTTCAAGCGTTATCGATTTAATTCTCACCTGGTAGTGATTTTATCTTAAGTTTTTACCACATGAAAAAAAGGGGACTAATTCAAAAAAATGAACGAATACCTTAAAATTAAAGAAACCGGCTAACCATACTTTCGGCAAACCGGCTCCCTAAAAAAGGTCAATTTCGACAAAAAATCAGGTTACTTTGGCATCAGCACCCCATATTCATTTTCAATATGGAGTTTTTCAATGTCCAGGTCATCCAAAACAATCACCCCCTGAATAGAAGAGAACTTTGAAGGGTCCTGTTTCCATGACCATACTAATTTTCCCTCTTTAGAAAACTCAAGTAACTGGGTGCCTTCATTTCCCTGATCTGGGCCATGTCCCTGCCAGTTGGCCACTACAAAATTTCCATTTTTCATAATTTGCAATCCTGAATAAAAATTTCCCCGCTTTTCTTCCGGCCCACAGAAAGCTTTAACAAGGGTGCTTTTAGCATTAAAAAACTGGAGACTTCCTCCATAACCACCAGCTACCACCGTTTTCCCATCTGGTAATCTTATGGCCTGCCAGGCATGGGGATTCTCCCTGCCTCCTATTTTTGCCTTCCAAACAATTTTACCTGCTCTATCCCCTTCTATCACCAAATCATTTGCTGTAATCAGAAAGTTCCCCTCTGGTGTTTCTCGTAGCAACCGGGCATATTTAAAGTCAGGATAAACTATTTTATGTTGAATACTCCCTACTTCATCTACCTCTAAAAGCACAATTCCTTTTTCATTTTCCCAATCTAATCCTACCAGCATCGTATTTCCATTTCGAAGTCTTCGGGCCGCAATGGTCTTAGGAAATTTAGTAAGTTCACCAACTTTTTCTCCAGTAGTAATTAATCTTTCTTCGTACCCATTTTCAGTTCCGATCATCACCTTTCCCTGACCGACAAGCTGTAAATCCCTGCCTTTGGGAATGGGTTGGTACCAATTTTTTGAAGGATCAGCCAAATTGGTATAACTTAATTGTGATAATCCTTCATCTCTTAATAAAAAACTTCTATTTTTTTCCCCCCCGGTCTCAGGAGATATAGTTGAAACAAAAGCTGAACAAACTAGAATTGTTAAGCTTAAAGACAGAATAAATTTCACAAAATTCATGGTTAAAGAAGGTAAAATAATGTATAGACAAAAAGTTATACGCTCAATTTTGATACAATTATGCAGGGCATTATTGTCCAAAATTAAGCGTTGCAACCCAATTGCCTAATTTCTGTCGTATTATTTCATTTCTTCAACAATGATTTTTAAATTTAGTGAACCCGATTGATGTTGTCTAAAGTTAGGGATTTCAAGGGAAGAAGTTTTACTTTAGACGACTTCCCTTACTTTAATTAAGCTTCATAAACTTCTCTAGGACGATAGAGAATCAAAATTTGGATGATTAACAAAATGACCACAAGAGAACCTACTTCTAATCGCGAAAGCAGGTTGCTTGTGGCAATGGCCCGATTTGACCGGCTGATTTGTCTTTTGCCTTCTACCAATTGTATCTCCGATAACCCATTCAGGTCCACAATAACCTTAGAAAACTGGTTTTTTACTTCTTCAGTCAAGGTAATTTCTTCTGATCTTGACGAATGGTTATACAATTGATTTTCCAGCCAGTTTAATTGCTTAAGGTCCTTCTGAAATAAATCAAGATAATGCGCCTCTTTTTGTGTAAGTTTTGTAGTTGCAAATTTTTCAATCAGACTTTGAATGGAATCATTTGCCTCATGTGTGATATTAGCTGATAGCTGATTTTCTTTTTTAAGCTGTAACTGCCTGGAAATCTTGTAAATATAGTCATTGGCTACAAGTCTATCCTCATAAACAGTTGCCAAACTATTTTGTACAATTTTAAAATGGTTGTTATCCATCATGTTCGTGACAAGCAATAACAGGAAGATCAGAGTTAATACAGCAATAGCTAAAATCTTTTGTCGTATGGTAAGTTTCATTTTCATTATGAGTTGTTAATATAATTTTAAAAAACACTAAAGTGGTCATTTGAGTTGGATATGGATTCAGTATGTTACTCCATGTTTCAATCCTTTTTAAAAATCAAAACCGGCAGCTTTGCAAATTTTAATACACCCAAATCAGACAATTTTTCTTTGCAGGATTTCAATAATATCGCCTGAATCACTAAAAGACTTACCTCTTTATCATGGGTTATTCGATCAACGGATTGAGCAAATTTATTACTTTCGATAATTTCGTAACTTAGTAAAGCAGCATGAGTCCTCAGATTTGTTTCTACATTATTTTTTAACTGTCTCATTTTCTCCAGAAGTATGAGATCTTTTTTAGGTGTGATGTGAATCACACGTATTGGCGCTTTAATGGGTAAGGCCAATCTGCTAACAAAGCGTATGGCGTCCAAATCATCCTTATGAAAATCAGTCAGGAAAAGAATAGATTTGAAAATATTGAAATGGTAATCATTAGGGACCATTAATAGAGGGATATTCAAATAGTCCAAAACTTCAAATTTGTCCATTCCAAAAAACTGATCTACAAAATTTTCTTTATCCAGTTCGGGAATAATGACAAAATTATGCCTTAAACTTTTTACGTTCTTTAGCGACCCAAAAAGCTCACCTGTTTCGATTTTCAGATTTTCTTTCAGTTCGGTTTTACCCCAACAACTGGATTCTTCAATAAACCTATGTATTTTTTGCTTGATTTCATTCCGGTCGTCAAGTAGAATTGTATCTAATGTATCGGCATACGGAATACCCATTCCCAGTCCTGAACTTATGGCATATTCATAAATATTGATATTATAAACCAGGTGTACTTCCAACGGAATAAACCGCCTTAAATGCATCACGTATTCCAATACTTGCTTCGATCTTTCAGAAAGATCAATATATACTATCGCTTTCTTCATTTTATTAGTTTTTAATCAAATATGATTTCCAGGTTGAAAAAATCTGATACGCTTTCGAAAAATACTTATACTTTTACCGGAGATTATTTTTAGGGGTATTTTTCACATCTAAAATCCTGATAACCCCTTTTCCCCTTGGAAAAATCCAATTTACCTGATCTCCAATTCCGTAGCCAATTAGTGCCGAACCCATTGGAGAAAGCACCGAAATCTTATCTTGTACAATGTTACTTTCTGAAGGAACTACCAATTGTAATCCACTTTTTGGGCCATAGGGAGTTTCCACACTGACAATACTATTGAGCCTTACGATATGGTCTGGCATATCTTCTGCATCCTTGACCAGAGCATAATTTAATTCTTTTTGAAGGCTGTCCAGACAACTCTGGTTTACAGGATCTGAAAATTTTCGGTTTTCTAATAATCCTAAAATCCAGTGATATTCATCCTTTTCTAAAATGATAGGTTGATTTCCCATTTTAATTATCATTCAGGTAAAACATGGACAAAAAATTACAATAGGTATACCATTACATTTAAACTATTGTATTACAGTAATTTAACTGAATTATTTTCAAAAAATGGAAAGAAATAAGCGGTACATTTTCACCCAGTTGGTACATTAAGTACCGGTAATTTCCTGGAGTTTTAGCCTTAAGGTTTTTCTATTTATACCTAAAATTTCAGCAGCTTTTGTTTTGTTATTGTTTACCGATTGAAGCACCTTGATAATGTGCTTTTGTTCAAGCTCTTTTAAGGATAGCATAGCTGTGGAATCATCTGAGGTTGACCGGGCAGATGTTTTGATATAACCGGGTAAATGTTTTGGCTTAATTTCACGGTCGCAAATGATGATGGCTCGTTGAATTACATTTTCCAATTCCCTTATATTTCCTGGCCAGGAATGTTTTATAAGCAATTTGACCGCATCATCAGCCAATAAGACTCCATGTTTGTCAAATTCTTTTGAAAATTTTTGCAAAAAGTGATTGGCCAAAAGAATAATATCTTCTTTGCGCTCCCTCAAAGGCGGAATAGAAACAGATATGACATTCAGCCTATAGTAAAGATCCTCTCTAAAACTCCCCGATTTACTCATGGCAAACAGATCACTATTGGTAGCAGCTATTATTTTGGTATCAATAGCCTGAGGCTTATTTGTACCAATCATGGTAATTTCTTTTTCCTGAATGACCCGTAACAAACGGGTTTGAACCCCAGGAGAGGCATTACCGATTTCGTCTAAAAAAATGGTTCCTCCATTAGCGGCCTGAAAAAAACCAGTTCTGGTTTCATAAGCACCAGAAAATGCCCCTTTTATGAATCCAAATAATTCGCTCTCCAGCAGGTTTTCCGGGATCGATCCGCAATTGACAGCTATAAAAGGACCCTGGCTATTTTTACCACTATAATGAATGGCACGTGCCACTAATTCTTTTCCTGTACCGCTCTCCCCGGTAATTAAGGTGGTCACTTTATTGTTATTTATTCGCTTAATAAGATCAAGAAGCTGATGAATGGCTTTTGATTCGCCAATTATGCCCCAGTGATTGTCAATAGATTTGGAAGATTGAATCTTCTTAGTTTTTGGGGGTTGGTGCTGTAATATTTTCTTTACCGCTTTTTTTAGTTCTTCAGCAGTGAATGGTTTTACTAAATATTCCAGCGCACCTGATTTCATCGCTTCCACAGCTCCGGATACCGAAGGATAACCGGTGATCACCAAAATTGGAATACCCGGAAAATTTGTTGCACTATATTTCACTAACTCCATCCCATTTGTGACTGGCATCTGAAGATCTGTAATGAGTAAATCAACATCCGAATGCTTTAAAATATCTATGGCATCCTGAACCGTTGAGGCCTGGAAAGTATCATAGTTTAAGGAGGTTAATTGCCTTTGAATCACCTCAAGCATATCATAGGAATCATCAACAATTAAAATGCTTTCTCTACTCATGATCTTGGGTTAATGGAAAAACAACTTCAAATGTGGTTTCTTTTTTTTCCTCCGATTGGAATGAAATCTCTCCTTTGTGATTTTTCACAATTCCGTGAACCACACTAAGCCCCAGTCCTGAACCTTCTCCCGTTTTTTTGGTGGTAAAAAAAGGTTCGAAAACCTTATCCTTAATTTCCTCCGGAATTCCATGGCCATGATCTGTGACCGTTAGGGTAAATTTAGTTTTATCACTTTTCAGTTTGATCAATATTTTTTGTCCGGGCAGAGAAGCATGAATGGCATTTATCAATAAATTAAAAATTACCTGAGTAAACTGAACTGTATCCACCTGAGCCACCAGTTCATCCGCATTTTTATTGAAAATGACATCCACATGTGCCGATTTTATCGTGAACCTTAGAAATTCAAGCGCATCGTTGATGAGATCAATAATAGAAACTTTTTGCATTTGCTGAGGCATTTCACAAGAAAAAAACATTAGTTTCTTTACAATTTCACGAGAATGCATCACCGAATGAATAATTTTTTCAATGTCGTGATTAATCTGGTAGTCCTTATTTCTTTCCTGTATAAGCTGGGAAAAACCCAATATATTTCCCAGAGGCGTATTCAATTCATGGGCTATCCCTGCGGTAATTTCTCCAAGAATAGCCAACCTGTCATTGTGCTGAAATTTTTTCCGCATTTTTTCCTCCCGTTGCTTTTGTTCATAACGATCTATGATACCTGCAACCTCCTGAGCCAGGGTTTTAAGTAAAATTTTTTCTTCAGGAAGAAAATCAGCATGACCATATTTTTTTGAATCGTAATGAATAGCTAAATACCCCCGATCCTGATTATCTACAGTGATTAAATTTTTAAGAGATACGTATTTCTCAGGAAGCTTATCGGAAAAAAAGAATTTTGAATCAAGGTTAAGCTCTGCAATCCCATGTTCCGGATATTTCCAGGCATCAGGTAAAATCTGCACAATAGATTGCAATTGATCATCTAAGGCTAAAGAAAGATTTGCCCCTATATTGGATATTTCATAAAGACAGGTAAGTTCCTTTATGCGTTCATTAAGGGTTTCTATCAATGGGTTTTCCTGCATCTCCAAAAAATAGTTTTTATACAAAGATCATCTTTATTTTGAATAAAAAAGCCTCAATTAAAACAACTTTAGAAATAATCAGGACTCCAGTTTTCCCATCAGATAGAGGGCGTCCAGATTTGGAACAGGACTTCCTCCCGCCTTTTCCAGGGTTACTGCAAAAGCATCTGAACCCACAATTTTTTTCATTTTTTGAATTTCACTGTTGGTCTCAAAAACTCCGGCATCTATGGGCTGCCCATCTTTCAAAGCCCAAAGTTGATATTGCATACCTTCCGGGGGTAATGGTAGCTGGCGAATGTTAAGAAAAACATCTCCAGAAGACTTATCCCAATATACAATGGCCTCCGATTCCGGGGCTATTTCCAGGCCTTTTAACTGGATAAACTGGGTGGAATTATTTTTTAAAATACTGAGGTAATTTTTGGTGGATTGCAATTCATTATTAGTCTGATCAAAAGATTCAGCCAATTGCTGATTGGCCAGTTTAATTACCCCCAATTCCTTTTCCACTGCCTGCAGTTTGGACCAGAGGTAAACAGAAGCCACTGAAGTAAGTATAGCCAAAGTTACAGATGCCGCCACAAGCCATTTTGGAGCAAACCCAGTATTACCATCCACTTTATTTGTCACCACTTTCATAGAGGGGCTTTTCTTTTCCTTTTTATCAAATTTTGAAAAGAATTTTTCTTTCATCCCTTCTGGAACTTTTCGGGCATGCGCAAAGGCATATTGCTCCATGGATGCTTCTATTTTACTGAGCTCCTCCTTAATTTCCGGATATTTAGCAGCCATTTCCTCCACTTCCACCTCTTCTCTTGGTGAAAGGCTGCCCATTACATACAACTCAAGCACTCCGGACGATATGTATTCTTCTTTTTTCAAATATTAAATATGGATCTAAGTTTATTCATGCCCAACCTTACTTTTGATTTCACCGTTCCCAGTGGGATATCAAATTCCTTTGAGATTTCAGCCTGCGTATATCCCCTGAAGTACATTAAATCGATGAGTTGCTTTTGATCTTGATTTAAACCACTTACTATATCCTTCACATCAATTGCTTCTGAATTAATGGAGGGTTCGAAATGATTTTTTTCCATTAATGAATAATCCTCCGGACTATCTGATTTTAACTGACTTTTAAAATCTCTGGATCTGGTTTTGTCAATTGCCAAATTTCTGGCAATTTTTGCCATCCAGGTAAATAACTTTCCCTTTACAGGATCAAAGCTTTTTATATTATCCCAAATTTTTAGAAAACAATCCTGTAACACCTCCTGAGCCATTTCTTCAGCAGGAACTATCCTACTAATTATGCCAAATAAAGCAGCAGAATAATGGTCGTAAAGGTATTCCAAAGCTTTCCTATCTTTCTGCATTAAGCGTAGAACAAGCTCATTCTCAGATGTCTCCCGTGTTTTTTGAATAGCTCTTTTATTATTTTGAAATAAGAAATTCACTGATATAAAATCAGTGAATCTGCATATCTAAAGTTAGTAAGTATTCTATAATTATTAACATCAGTACCACATTTTTTGTGGAAATCACCAATTGATCAGGACCAATACCTTTTTAATATTGACAATTTCCACCTCAACTTCAGTCCGTTGAGTCCTGCTCCGGGTGACAAATTAAATGGGTGTACGAAGGACTTCCTGAGGGTAAAAAAACTGGGCATTGGGAAATAAAAAGTATTATCTTGTAAAAGTACAATAACCAAACTATCCAAAAC
>NZ_KB903452.1 GCF_000379765.1 Flexithrix dorotheae DSM 6795 | reverse complement strand
ATCAGGGTTCCTTTACACATTTCCCTTCCCTGTTCATTCAAACGGTCGAAGGCAAAATGCTGGCAAAGTCTCTTTTCGGCAGCTTTTCCTTTGGGAAGTTGTGCGCCTTTTTCATAATAAAAAATGGAGGCTAAATCGTNATATTTTGGATATTTGGCCAGTATTTTNGCCTCGGTTCCTGGTTTGCCAAAACTCATGGAAAATCCTTTTTCTCCCAAAGCAATTTCACCTTTGGGAAGTGTTGGAAATAAAGCATTATCAGTAATAATGATATGTTTTCCAGTCCATTCCAGTCCAAAGCCCTGTTGTTCGTAAGTGTAAGCATTTCTCCCTTCTACTTCTTCCCAGCCTCCTTTTGAGGATGTAAAATATTCGGCTTCTATGGTAATTTTGCCTTCCTTTTCCTGAAAACTATATTGGGCCTTGGCAGAAGAAATAATTATTATAAAAGCTAATATTCCAATTATTTTTTTCAAGTTCATTTGCTCGTTTTTTAGTGATGGATTATTAAAATGTTTACAAAATAAAATATTAGAAAATGACCCCTATTTCATCGAAATAGGAGTCAAAAATTTCATTCAAATATGAAATGAATCGAAAAAACTTCCGGAGCTTTCAATCCGGAAATTAAGTTTATCTTAATACCCAGGATTCTGATCTGCATCAGTTAATTCCTGATTTGCATCAATCTCGTTTTGAGGGATTGGGAAGTACTCATGTTTTCCTGCCTGGAAATTGGCAATATTATCCTTTGCAATCCCCCATCTTACTAGGTCAGTTCTTCTTACCTGTTCTCCACATAATTCTACAAACCTCTCATGGATAAGGAAATCCAAAGCAGCAGCCTGCGAAATACCAGTATCCCTTGGAGGTAAAATTGTACCTGAAGGATCAGCTCTTTTCCTGATTTTATTAATTAATTCGATTCCCCCCGCAACATTTCCCTGATTGATTTTTGCCTCAGCCGACATCAAAATCACATCAGCATACCTGATCACATCATGGTTGCAATCATTGTCATTTTGAGCAGCATCCGTTTCGTCCTGATATTTTTTCCAGGCATATCCAGAGGTTTCGAAAATTGGCATATAAGGTTCTCCTTTAAAAGTACTGTTTTCAGTAAAGAAAAATGCTTCCATTCTCGGATCCCTGTCTCCAATACCAGTACCTCCATTTCCCTCATATTCGGCAATGAGTTTATCACTTGGTTTTGCATTATAAAAAGCATTACCGTCCACACCATACTCTCGTGGTCTGATAGTGGATTCTCTTAATCCTCTTGCATCTCCACTGCTCCAGCTTAACCCTCCTGCACCGGAGGCAAATTGCACTTCAAAAATAGCTTCACCATTATTTTTCACACCAAAATCATGATTGGTTCGCATGGCCGCAATGGCCTCTTCTATTGTAGTTGCAGCTCCGGAAGGATCATCATCTCCACCGATAAGGTAATATCCTAAACCCATGACTTCGGTAAATTTAGCATCAGCTTCTGCCCATTTTTCCTGATATAGTAGGGCTTTACCATGTAAAGCTAAAGCGGCACCTTTTGTCACACGTCCAAGATTTGTGTCATCCCATGAAGTTGGGAGGTTGTTAGCAGCTTCAGATAAATCATTTTCAATTTGGACCCAAATTTCTGAAGGAGTAGCCCTTCCTGTATTCAATTCATTGGTATTCTCATCTGTTTTCAAAGGACCTCCATTCCAAAGCGCGTTGATATAAAAATAACTTAAAGCCCTAATAAATTTAGCCTGAGCTATCACCTGGTTCTTAACCGTACCATCAATATTTTCCATTTTTGAAACATTTTCTATGGTAATATTGGTTTTGGCGATAGCCCGGTAAAACATGTTCCAGGGGTTATCGATATGCTCGTTTCCAGTAGGACCAAAAGTATGTTGAATAAGCTCAAAAGGGGCTCCCTGAGTATTTGGGGTTGGACCAATTTCATCAGAGGAAAAATCGAGCATAAAATGGATTCTTCTTGCCCACAAACTTAAGTTTTGTAGGGGCGCATAAGCAGCATTTACCGAGGAAATGGCATCACCCTCTGTTTGATAAAAAGTGCCTGAATTTACCGCAGTTTCATTTACTTTATTCAGAAAATTGTCTCCACATCCTGAATAGATAAATAACAAAGCAATAAATAATGATTTAAAATATATTTTTCTCATAATATTGATTTCAAAATTTGTATATGATAAACATTATCCCCTATTAAAATCCTACCTGAACACCTAGAATAAAGGTTCTTGGTTGAGGATAAATTAACCTGTCTATCCCAGCATCACGGGCTGTTCCGGTACTTAAGGATCCAACGTCAGGCTCCAAACCAAAATAATTGGTAAAAGTTGCCAAATTTTGGGCAGTTACATATATCCTTAATTTTTGGGCCTTAATTTTATCTAAAACAGTATTATTAAAGCTATAACCAATCGTAAGGTTTTTTATCCTGGCATAAGACCCTTCAAAAACATACCGGTCAGAACTTCTTAAAACATTTCTGTTGGGGTCGGCCCTTACTAACCTGGGTTCGGAATCTGTATATTCTGGTCTATAAGTAGTTGCACTAGCCGCCTCAATACCATTATTGAAATTTTGCCTGAAATCTACTAACCATCTTTTGGCTGAATTATAGAGTTGATGACCATGCGCTCCCTGAATAAATAATTGAGCATCAAGCCCTTTATAGTTTGCATTTGCTGTAAAGCCATAGGTAAAATCTGGAATTGGACTACCCAGCCTTACCTGGTCTTCATTATTAATTATACCATCACCATTTACATCTTTCCACTTAATATCTCCAGGTGCTGTTTTTAAAGACGCTGTTTCCTCATCTCTTTTATCGGAATCGTAAATGGGATTTCCATTTGCATCAGTATCACCTGTTGTAGCCTGATTAATAAAAGCATGATTATAAACCTCATCCCAGTTCCTGAAAATTCCTTCACTTACCCAGCCATAGAAAGTTCCAATTGGCTCACCTACCTGTGTCCATGAAACATTGTTAATATCATCAGTAACGCTTCCAGACTTAATGATTAAATCATCATTTACCAGGGAAATCACATTATTATTGATGGTGGTGATATTTGCCCCTATGTCGAATTGGAAATCTCCTTCAAACTTTCTATAGGTTAGCGCTAATTCTATCCCACTATTTTCGATCTCCCCTGCATTTACATCAGGAGGGCCTAAACCAACCGATGGCGGTACACTTTGTTGCCAGATTAACCCTTCAGTATTTCTTTTATAATAATCAAAGTTTACCATTAATTGATTATTAAAAAGCCCAGCATCAATTCCCACATCAATTTGTTTGGTGACCTCCCATTGAATATCAGGGTTAGCCAAACTATTTTGGCTAATTCCCTGTACGGGAGTATTGCCATTAAGTATATAGAAAAAATCAGTATTCAAATTAACATCAACTGGATAAGCTCCCAGAGGAGATTGGTTTCCTAATTCGCCATAACCAGCTCTAAATTTCAAATCACTAATCCAAGAAACGCCATTCATAAAGCTTTCTTCGGATAACCTCCATCCTACAGAAACTGAAGGGAATACACCATCTGGATTATTTCCTCTAAAGAGTTTAGAAGACTCATCCCGTCTGATGTTGGCCGTTAAAAGATATTTATCATTAAAGCTATAGGTTACCCTGCCAAATAAAGACCTTAAAGAAGTCTCTACTTTACTTTCACCAACTGTGATATTGGTAGAAGCTCCACCGAGGGTAACTACTCCATTTGGGATATCCTCACCACTACCTGAAATACTTGTATATTGGAATGATTGCGCAGAGAATCCTGCCATTACACTTAAGTTGTGATCTCCAAAAGATTTATTATATGTTAAAAATTGCTCAATCAACGGGTTAAAATCCTGGCTTCGGCTTCTGTTAAGAGATGATCTTTCCCTTAATCTTCTGACTTGATCGAATTCAGGATTAAAGGTAATATTATCCTGATATCCAAAATCCAAACCCAGTTGCAATTTATAAGTCAGATGATCGACAATTTCCCACTCGCCATAAATGGACCCCCAGAATCTATATCTGTCTTGTTCACGGGTAAATAAATCTGCATCAGCTATTGGGTTTCTGGCATCCTGACCCTCATCTGCATCCGGGTGACCAAATCCACCTAAAAAAGTTGGATCGTAAACGGGGACAGTTGGGGCTTGTTTTATGGCATGTTCCTGAGGTCGCCTTCCTCCTGACCCTGTATTGGTCATTCTTCCAGTTTTACTTAGAAGAATAGTTTCTCCAATCTTTATCCTTTTACCAATTTTAAAATCTGAATTTGCCCTTATAGCATACCTGTCAAAGCCAGTTCCTCTCATCGTTCCTTCCTGATCGAAATATTCGAAACCAAGGGAAAATAAAGCATTTTCCTTTCCACCTGAAATGCCCAGATTATAGTTTTGGATAGGCGCTGCGGTAAATAGTTCCTCCTGCCAGTTAGTATTTGCTGTTGATGGTCTTTGCCCATTTTCAAAGGCTGGAGGGATTTGTCCATCCGGACCTGAATGTAATTCATTCAGATAAGTGACATATTGGTCAGCATTTAAAACCTCATAATTTTTTCCTGGAGATTGGGTTCCATAATACGCATCAAAATTCACTTTTACAGGACCTTCTTTTCCTCTTTTAGTAGTAATTAATACCACTCCACCAGAGGCTCTGGAACCATAAATGGCTGCAGCGGAGGCATCCTTCAGAATATCAATAGACTCAATATCATTTGGATTCAGGTTATTCAAAAAACTATACCCATCAGCATCCTGCCCACTTTGTTGTACCGGGATTCCATCAATCACGTATAAAGGCGTTTCCCCATTTATAGAACCAATTCCACGAATACTTACTTGTGTGGCTCCACCAGGTGCTCCTCCACCTGTTTGAGTGACCACTACTCCAGGTACTCTTCCTTGTAGTGCCTGATCCACATTAGTTAGTGGAAGTCCCCGAACATCATCCATATCCACAGAAGAAACCGCTCCGGTTACTACTCCTTTTTCTTGTGTACCATAACCTACTACTACAACCTCCTTAAGCTGCTGCAGGTCCAATTCAAGAACAATTTCAAAATTAGTCTGATTGCCAATATTTACTTCCTGAGATTTGTATCCAATATAGGAAACTACCAGCGTTTCGGCACTTTCTGGTAATGTTAATTTAAATCCGCCATCAAGGTCAGATGTTGTTCCTACACTTGTTCCCTTTACGATAATACTTGCTCCCGGAATACCGCCTTCTTCAGATGAAGAAACTGTTCCGGTTACCAGTCTATCCTGACTATAAGCAAAATTTACACATAGCAGGGACAGTATAAGAATTAAAGTATTCTTAGTAATAGTTTGCATAAAAAAAAATTTAAATTTTTAAAAGAAATGAAAACCCATAATAGGATTTTATAGCTCATCCATAGCGTACTACAAGTTGTAAAAACCGTAGCGTACCATTGAACTCGTATTTAGAATTCATATACATCAAAATGTTAATTTTATCCGGGAATTAATTAAAATTCTAGGAAGAGTTTTCCAGATTCATTTTCATATTTAATAACAAGTTTAAGTAAAGGTTCTAGTAAAAGAAAATAGTATTCTTTAATACTTTAACCATTAATATTTTAGTTTTTAAGTGTTACAATTCTATGGATTAAAAATGAATAAGTCAATATTTTGAGAATTAAAAATTTCACTTAAGTTATTGATAATTAAGTATTTATAATCATTCCTGTTCGCTTAAATCGCAATACACTCATTGCATTAAAATTTGGGGATAAGTTGATTGTCAGGGGTTTATAATTAGAATTAAAATTTTTAAGAGAACGGTTTATTCTCAATAAACTTTTTTTAATTTATTTTGGGAAAAATTTTAGGAATTGACATATTCCTGATCTAAAACCAAATACCCCCATCCATCTTTATTACCCGTTACTTTTTTCTTCTTCTCCATCTCCTTAAGTAGTTTTTGTTTAAAGGTACTACATGTTTGTCGCCTTAAGGATAATTTTTCAGACAATTCCTGAATAGAAATATCTTTATATGCACAAATTATAAACACTAGATAAAAGGCTTTTACAATGGGAAATTTTAATCTAAAAAATATTGTATGTGTTGTTACTGACTCATCATAACCACATTTTGAACACCTTCTTGAAAGAGGCGTTTTGCCCAAACTATAGTTCACATTTCCACATTTTAAGCATTGATACCCATTTTTCCACTTTATTTCATTTAAGTAAGCATAACATGAATTTGCATCAGGATAAATCTTTTTGAATTCTTCAAAATCTACCCCTTTCAACATTATTCTTGCTTTTGTTTCTTCTTCTACCTTTTGTTTTAATAGGACATTATCTTGGTCCAGTTTAATATTGGCCTGCTGAATCAGCTTAGCCAGTTTTTCTAAACTGTCATTGGCTATTTTCAACTTTTGGTTTGTTTCTGTTAAAGATACCTGTTTCTGAATTAAGGCAATTTGTTGTATTTCCAGCATCCTATTTTTCTCCTCTATATTTTTTTTCTGGAAGATAATTTCTTCTTTTTGATCCATAACTTCCTTAGTCCTTATGGAGACTTTGTGTGCTAATATTCTCTTTTGTTTTTTCAGGGCCCTTGTTCTCAACTTATAAAATAACACTCCTAAACCAATTACAAGGGCTACCATTAAAACTCTAAACCAAATAGTCTCCCACCAAGGGGGTAAAACAATTACCTTTATACCTACTCCTTCCTCATTCCAAATCCCGTCATTATTGGATGCTTTAACTCTAAAAACATAGTTTCCTGCATCAAGATTAGTATAAGTTGCTGTTCTTTGTTCAAGTACTTTATTCCAGTTATTTTCAAAGTTTTCTAATCTATAGGCGTATTGGTTTTTGGCAGATAATGTATAATTCAGGGCAGCAAAACCAAAGGAAATGACATTTTGGTCATATTTTAGAATTATCTCCTTTGCTGAGGAAATTGAGTTTTTTAATAGAGATCCTTCCTTTGGTTTAACTATCTTATTAAATAGTTTAAATTCAGTTAAAACAATTTTAGGTAAATAGGGATTATCAATTAGACTGTCAGGATGGAAAATATTGAATCCGTTATTTCCACCAAAAAACAGTTCTCCTTTTCCATTTCTGGTTGCTGCATTCCAGTTAAAAGCTCTTCCCTGAAGGCCATCCCTTTCATTATAATATTTAAAATTTTGATTTTGAACATCAAAGAAATGAATTCCATTATTACTTCCTAACCAGAATTTTCCCTTGGTATCCATAACAAAACTTTGTAAAACATTATAATTTTCTTCAATTGGAAATACCTTTTGTTCTAAGGTCAGAAAGTTAAACTGAGTTAAGTGACCATCAGCAATTAACCAATAATTATTAAGTTCATCCTGCCAAATTCCTGTAATTGACTGATTCAAATTAAAATGTTCAAATTCTCCTGAAATTGGATTACACTTTTCAATAGATGAAGTTGTACCAATGAATATATCTCCATTTTTATCTTCATAAATCGAGCGAGCGAGTTTATTTTCCGATTTTTCCAGGTTAGTATCAAAGTGTTGAAAATGAGTTAACTCCTCTGTTTTTATATTAAGTTTACCAACACCGTCATACCAATATAATAACCAGACATTTTCTTTAGTATCAATAAAAATTCTATGGATATTACTATTTTTTACTTCTCCCTCTTTTTTTAGAAGAGATTGAAAATTTTTAAACTCCTTTTTTTGGACGTTAAATTTTGATAAACCATTTTCAGTACTAATCCATAGATTTCCTTCCTTATCCTCTTTAATATCAGTAACAGAATTATCCACCAAACTATTGGGATTTTCGGGGTTATGATTGAATGCAACAAATTCACCAGTTTCTTGAAAATACAAATTAAGCCCTCCTCCCCTGGTTCCGATCCATATTCTATCCTGTGAATCTGTAAATAATACCACAATTTCATGATTACCTAGACCTCCTAATCCTTTAGGCTCAGATTTAATATTTTTAATTTTAAATATTTTTGGGTCATATCTATGAATACCATCTGAGGTACCTACCCAAAGAATCCCTGTATTATCCTTATAGAAAGTATTTATAGTATTACTTCTTAATCCACTTTCTAAAAAAGTGTTTGATGTCAAATGAGAAATAGTTTCATTTCTTTTATTTAGTAAATTTATTCCACCGCCCCAGGTACCTACCCAAATACAGTCGCCAAACTCTCCAGAAGAATTATCTGGAAAAACAGCTCTTACTCTTTCATGGTTCAGGGTATTATTATTTTGGCCAGAGGGATAATGAGTCCATTTTCCATTTTTTGGTTCATATTTGTCCAGTCCTCCCCCAAAGGTTCCCACCCAGACAACTCCAGTATTGTCAATGGCTAGCGTATGCGCAAGATTATGACCGATAGAGTTAGGGTTTTTGGGATTATGTAAAAACCTCTTAATTTTCCCTGAAGAAGTCTCTAAATAATTCACACCTCCACCAAAAGTGGCAATCCAAAGATTCCCTTCACGATCTTGGTCAATGGATTTGACATTGTAATGACTTAAAAAATTTTCACCTTCCGGGTAGTGGATGAAGGTATCTCTTTCTACAATAAAGCAATTCAAACCATTTCGAGTACCAATCCATAGTTTTGTGTTTGATTTCGAAATTTTGTCCAGAAACAAATCATATACTTTGTTATCAGCTAAAGCATTTCCATCTTTTGGGTCATTTTGATAATGGACAAATACCTCCCTTTCTCTATCGTACATATCAAGCCCATTTTCAGTACCGATCCAAAGCCTGCCTTTTTGATCTTCAATAATTTTATTTATACCATTTCCGACAATGGATTCTGGATCATTTTTATCATTTATAAAAATTTTAAACTCATAGCCGTCATATCGATTCAGTCCATTGGTAGTGCCTATCCAGATGAAGCCCTGGGAATCCTGAAAAATACAATTTACCTTACTATTAGAAAGCCCCTGTTCTACCGAAAGATTCTCAAATTTTATCTCACTTAATTTCTTTTGTGAAAAAGTATTATTAAAGTATAATAGTAGTATCAGGTATATTGGTAAAAATCTCATCATTTACTGGTTTTCGACCTAGGCTTTTTTAATTGACATCCATCCGTCTTAATAGAAAAGACACCAAGTTTTAATATAATCATATTTGTGTTACTTTGAAAATCTGTACATTTTTCTGAAATTTTAAATTATCCAATAAATTGATTTTTCAAAGTTAGCATACCTTTCTATTGATAAAACACAAGGGAAAGTTAAAGAGAGCCAAGAGAAGGTTAAAAGTGTTAAGTGAATGTTAAATCCTTTGCTTTCAATGGATTAATTGGATAATTATGCTCTGAAAACAATCCTGAAATTAAAGCTGTTTCACCTATGAGCAGATGGAAAAATCGCTGGATAAATTTGGCAAGACATCATCACAAATTAATGATCGGATTGGTGACTTCCTCTCTGATTGCCCTGGTAATCGTGCAGGGATATCTCATTCGGGTAGAGATTAAATTACAGGAACAAAATTTCAATGAAACCATGGTGGATGTGTTGTTGGAAATCCATCATGGCATTGAAGGAAATGAAGTGGTTAGTCAACAATTAATCCGAATCTTTCAGGATTTTGAAAAGGGAAAATCTTTAAAAGAAGGACTTGTAAAGCAATCAAAACAGGATGTCCATTTTATTATGGACAGTGTATTGCATGAATTTAAACTCTCATTTTTGAAATACGATTTTGCTTTTTACCGCACTCAGCACGAAAGGGTGGTGATGAGTTCTCTTGATGAAGCCATTGACCTTGATGCTTTTAGTAAATACTCCGAAAGGGCCGGCTACCGGGTGAGAAATGCAATGGGAAAGGGGAAATACCGCTTTGGAATTTTCTTTCATAACCAGTACTTATTTCTCATCCGGCAAATTGCATATTTACTCATTCTTTCTTTTCTACTTATATTGATTTTGCTTGGAAGTTTTATGAGTACACTCTGGGCTTTAAGACAGCAACGGGAAATTTCGGATATGAAAAATGATTTTATAAATAACCTGGCGCACGAACTCAAAACCCCAATCTTTGCTTCTTCTGTCATCTTTAAAATTATAGCAAAACATCAAAAGAATGGGAATTATGAAAGGACTAAGGAACCCATTCAATTGCTTGAACAGGAAAATCAACTATTAAAGGGAAAGGTTGAAAAAATGTTGGATTTGGCTTCTCTGGAAGAGGGAAGTTTAAAACTGAAATTACACCCGATCAATCTTCATGAATTTTTGGAAGAAAACTTAAAATTATATAGCTATCAGATAAAAGAGGCTGGAGGAAATATTCAATTTGATTTAAAGAGTCCGAATCCATTTATTTTAGCCGATAGCGAGCATATCAGAAATGTACTACACAATCTGATTGATAATGCCATTAAATATAGCCAGCAAGCTCCGGAAATTAGGGTTTCAACCAGTGGGAATTCCGAAAATATTGAGTTGTCCATTGAAGATAAAGGTATTGGAATTGCTCATGCAGACCATGCTCAGGTATTTCAAAAGTTTTTCCGTTCCAGCCAGGGAGATCAACACAATGTGAAAGGTTTTGGGCTCGGCTTAAGTTACGTGAAATTGATTATCGAAATGCACAACGGTCATATTCAATTAAAAAGCCAGTTGGGAAAAGGCTCTTGTTTTATCCTTACTTTTCCTGTTTTTTCATCTCAAATAGTTACTCATGAATCCATCGGCTAAAATATTACTGGTTGAAGATAATCCTACGCTTGGCTATGCACTTTCCGAATACCTGGACATGCAGGGGTTTAAAGTTTCCCTGATGGATGATGGGCTAAAAGGGGAACAGGCTTTCAAAAAGGATGAATTCGATCTTTGTATTATTGATGTGATGTTACCCGGACAGGATGGATTTTCACTGGTGGGAAAAATTAAAGAGATCAGTCCTGATCAGCCGGTAATTTTTTTAACAGCCAAGGGAATGAAAATAGACAAACTAAAAGGATTTAAACTCGGGGCAGACGATTACCTAGTGAAACCCATAGATGAAGAGGAGCTGGTGGCCAGAATTCAGGCCATTTTAAAAAGAACGCAGCCGGGTCCAATTGCTAAAGATAATGCGATTGACCACTTGGGTGAGTATACGATTTACTGGGCACTAAAAAAGCTGGTGATCAAACAGAAAGAAATTCATTTATCAGAGAAGGAAATCCAGCTGTTAAAACTACTTTTTGAGCATCAAAACAGGCTGTTGCCGAGGGAAATGGCCTTGAGCAAACTCTGGGGGAAAAATGATTATTTCAACCGAAGGAGCATGGACGTACATGTAGCCAAATTAAGGAAATACCTGAAGGCTGATCCCGCCATACAAATTGCCAATGTACATGGAAGGGGGTTTATTCTACAATACTAAATTGACTTGTTAAACATGAAACTTATATTCACATTTATAATCTTGAGCTGTTTTCATCAGTGGATATTTGCCACCAATTTTTATATCAATCCTTCAGGTGGAAATGATAAGCATAACGGAAAATCTCCGGATGCTGCCTGGAAATCTTCCAAACCTCTGGAAAGTATTTTCCTAAAACCCGGAGACAGTCTTCTTGTGCTCGCAAACGATACTTTGACCGGAGGAATATTTTTGGAAAATGCCCAAGGCAGCAGGGAGCAGCCAATTGTGATATCCAGATATGGCACTGGCAATAATCCCGTAATTGATGGCGATGAAAATAAAGCAGCCATTCATATTACCAATCCCGAATTTATTACCGTAGAACATCTGGTTATTACCAATCCAAAAGGAGAAAACGGTATATTGATGGAAGCCAAAGATGCCGGGGAATTGTCTCAGGTCAGGATTGATCATGTGGAGGTCTATGCTGTTTTCGATGAAGCGGCAAATATTTCCTATCCCCCAAAAACAAAAGGCGGGATAGTTTTTAAAGCCAATAAAGACGAAAAGCCCAGTTGGTGGAATGGAATCATCATAGAAAATTGTCATCTACACGATTTGGGAAGCTGTGGTATAAGCATTGGGAGCGATTACAAGGTTAATAAGGGAATAGCAGATGGAGAAGTTACCTACCCCATTTTAGGCGTAAGCATTCGGAATAATAAAATTCATGACATTGTGCGGGATGGAGCGATTATCAGGCAATGTAAAGATGGGATAATGGAATACAATGAAGTCTGGAGGACTGGTCTGGTGGCTATTTCCAATGGGATATGGTGGTACGATAGCGACCACTGTATTCTCCAATTTAACGAAGGCTATCAATGCAAAGCAGCATTTGACAGAGATGGCGCACCTTTTTCCATTGACAACAGTTCTACAAATTGCATCATTCAATATAACTACAGCCATGATAACGAAGGCCCCGGATATATGCTTTTCGGTCATGATGATAATGGACATGACAACATTATTCGCCATAATATTAGTGTGAATGACCATACCAATAATGCGTCTTCCGGCACAGGTTCGATAGCCATTGTTAGTCGGGTGGTGAAAGGATATATAGAAGATAATATCGTGATTGCAGGTGGTGGAACGAAATCCATTTTGGGTCATCGAAGTTGGGATGGATTGCCTAAGGATGTCAATTATAAAGGAAATATTTTTGTGGGTAATGGTTTAGCCTATTTCGGTTATGAAATAATCCCAGCTGGTAAATTTGAAAATAACTTTTTTATTAATATCCCTAATTTGCCAGAGGAATTAAAGCAGGAAAATAATTTAAAATCATTTTTCGAAAATCAACAAAAAATTCAAACCATCATAGAAAAATGTGGCGTTCAAAATTAATTTTATGGGGATGGGGTTTAGTGGTTTTATTTTCAGGTTGTCAGAAAGATCGTTCCCATAACCCTCCAAATATTCTATTTATTACCATTGATGATTTAAGGCCAGAATTGGGTTGTTATGGCATAAATGAGGTGTTTTCACCCCATATCGATCAGTTGGCTGCTGAAGGCACTCGCTTTGAACAGGCATTTTGTTCTGTATCCTGGTGTTCCCCTTCCAGAACAAGTTTACTGACTGGTATGCGCCCTGCCCAAACCGAAGTAATGGACCTGAAAACTCATTTTCGAAAGCAATTACCCAATGCCGTTACCCTTCCACAATTTTTTAAGTCGAAAGGCTATCAGAGTCAGGGGTTTGGGAAAATCTACCACAATAGTAAGGACTTACAGGATGATCTTTCTTGGGATAAACCCTGTTGGTTACCGCCCATGGATCATCCTATTCAGGCTTATGCCAGCAGGGAAAATATTGAAATTGCCGCATCGAACAATGGCCATAAAAGTACGGCAACCGAATCGGTAGATGTACCAGACAATGCCTATCCTGATGGAATGGTAACAGAAAAGGCCATTGAAGCCCTTCAGATGATGAAGGAAAACGGAAAGCCATTTTTTCTGGGCGTTGGCTATTATAAACCACACCTTCCTTTCACTGCTCCAAAAAAATACTGGGATTTGTATCAAAGTAAAAATATCCCGCTTCCTAACCTGGACAGTCTACCGCAAAATGCAGCCCCTTACATTTTCAGAGAATGGTCAGAACCCGGGAGTTATCTTGATATCAACATTGAAGAACCCTATCACGACTCCCTTTCCCGGCATTTAAAACTGGGTTATTTTGCCTGTGTCAGTTTTATAGATGCCCAGGTGGGTTTGTTAATGGAAAAACTGGAACAGCTAAACCTGGCAGAAAATACCATTGTGGTAGTTTGGGGAGATCATGGCTGGAAACTGGGAGAATATGGACGATGGAGCAAACACTCCAATATGGATATTGATACCAGAGTTCCTTTAATTATAAAAGCCCCCGGAGCATCACCTAAAGTTGTGAATAATATAGTAGAAACTATAGATATTTATCCTACATTGGCAAAACTATGTGGGTTTGAAACACCAGTAGATTTACAGGGAGAAGACCTTTTTAATAAAAAAAGAAATTTTGCCATCTCACAAATTCCCCGGGACAGTCTTGTGGGCAATTCCATACGAACACCTGATTTTAGATTTATCCAATGGGAAAATCCTTCCACACAAAATGGTTTTTTTTTAGAGGAATTGTATGATCACAGGACAGACCATTTAGAGAAAAAAAACTTAGCCAATGATGAAAATTTCACAGAAAGGATACAAAGCCTTAGATTGCAACTTCAGGAAAACTTAAACTAATCTACTATAAATAATGAAATTGAAAAATAATTTAATAAAGATTAATTTATTACACACTTACTTCTTCTGCCTAATCATTTTTCAGGGTATTGCCCAAACACCAATTCCGGATAACCCCGCTGAAAATTTAATCATCAATATCCAGGGCAGAAATACATTTTCCCTTGATGGCAAATGGCGAATAATTATCGACCCGATGGAAGTGGGCTATTTGGATTACAGGCTTAAGCCTAATGCTCCGGCCAACAGCTTTGCTGCCAATGCCAAACCTCAAAACATGTCTGACAGAATTGAATATGATTTTGACAAATCACCATTGGTAAACGTTCCTGGAGACTGGAATTCCCAGCTTAAGGAACTCGAATATTATGAAGGAAGTGTTTGGTATAAGCGTTCTTTTCAATATACAAAAGATGCAGACAAACGTCAGTTCATTTACTTTGGAGGTGTAAATTATGAAGCGAATGTTTACCTGAATGGCAAAAAACTGGGCGACCATATTGGCGGTTTTACCCCTTTCAATTTTGAAGTGACCGACCTTTTAGAGGATGGAGAAAATCATCTTGTGCTAAGGGTAAATAATACCAGGAAAAGAGAAGCTGTGCCCACTGTAAATTTCGACTGGTGGAATTATGGAGGAATTACCCGGTCTGTAAGTCTTGTAGCATTACCGAAATCTTTTGTGAAACAGTATAGTATCAACCTCAAAAATGGAACACTGAACCAGATAGAAGGTTGGGTGCAAATAGAAGGCGCTTCGGAAAAACAAAAAATTGCTATTGAAATTCCTGAAGCTGGCATCAATGAAAAAGTAAGCACAGACGAAAAAGGTTATGCTCAGTTTTCATTTAAAGCCAAACTGGATTTGTGGTCTCCGGCTAATCCCAAGTTATATGAAGTGTCTATCAAAACGCCATCTGAAACTCTAACCGACAAAATTGGCTTCAGGGATATTTCCGTAGATGGCTATGATATTTTGCTGAATAAAAAGCCTGTATTTTTAAAGGGAATCTGTATTCATGAAGAAGCTCCTTATCGATTTGGAAGGGCATTTAGCCGAGATGAAGCTCAGATTTTACTGGGTTGGGCAAAGGAACTGGGCTGTAATTTTGTAAGGCTGGCACACTACCCACACAATGAAAATATGATCAGGGTGGCGGACGAAATGGGTATCATGGTTTGGGCAGAAAACCCTGTTTACTGGACGATTCTATGGGATAACCCTGATACTTATAAAAACGCTCAAAATCAGTTGACAGAAGTGATTACCAGAGACCGCAACAGGGCATCGGTAATTATGTGGTCGATGGCAAATGAAACACCACTGAGTGATAGCAGACTCACTTTTATTTCCAATTTGGCGAAATATTCCAAAAAAACAGACCCAACCAGACTTGTTACTGCAGCCCTGGAAATCCATGTACCGGAAGATAAACCCAATACAGTGATGTTGGAAGACCCACTGGCTGAGTACCTTGATGTTTATGGCTGTAATGAATATTTTGGATGGTATGTGGGCACTCCTGAGAAAGCAGACACCATGCGATGGGAAATGAAATACACCAAACCTTTAATTATTAGCGAGTTTGGAGGTGGTGCTTTACAAGGCTACTTTGGTAATAAAAAACAAGTTTGGACGGAAGATTTCCAGAACGATGTTTACCAGCATAATATCGTTATGTTCAACAAGATTCCATTCCTGAGAGGCACTACTCCCTGGCTATTGAAAGACTTTAAATCTCCCAAAAGATTACTCCCCGGTATTCAGGATGGGTACAACAGAAAAGGTTTAATCTCTGAAACTGGTGTAAAGAAAAAAGCCTTTTATACAATGAAGAAATGGTATGATTCGAAGTAGAATTTCCATTATTTTCGAACTCTATTTTTCTTTAGATTAAAAGCAATCAATGTGGTAAATATCAGCCTAAAGTCTGGTATTTACCACATTGTTATAAGTAGAGCCAAACACATAGGAAAGCCCTACATTAAAGCCATATTCAAAGTCCGTGGCTAATGACTTTCTGTCCAATAAAATTTCCTCAATAGAAGCATTTCCTTTTGGAAGATAGATTTGATCCCGAATAAAGGCTACTTCTCCACTCAGATTTAGAAACAAACCTTTAAAAATCCGGTTGCTGATTCTCAGGTCAAATTCCATTCTGTTTTTACTAAAATCTTCAATAAAAGCAAAACCTTCTGCTTTTGCCCTGATTCCTCCCCAGGGCTGAATGGTATTGTACTCAATGGCTATAGATTGTCCGTAAAGCTGTTCGCTGGTGCGATCATACAAAGTTTCTTCTTCATAATGAAAGGTATTTATTCCCAAAAAATAAGCGATGGTCAGTTCCCTTTTATATACCTCACGGTAAGGGAAAAAATTATACTCAAAAGCAGCCTTAAGAGACGAGCCGGTGGCAATATTTTTTACCGAATTGCTCCATAAGCTACTGAAAATTCCAGCCGAATAATGACTACCCAGGCTTATTACTACAGAAAATGAACCATAATAGGTATTCAGATCACTCACAAATTCCCCATCATCTTTCTGGAGTTTATTCCTTTTGAATTCGTGATTTAATTCCCCTCTTATCCTCCATTCTTCAGTTATTCTATCAATATCTAATTCATTTTCAAATTCGATTTCTTCCCTCCTGCTCTCCCTGTTCAATTCAAATTCTGATGAAATTGAAAATACCCAGTAATTCCATTTATCCTTAGTATCCAAAACCTTTTTCGAAGTGTTATTTCCTGTTTTTTCTATTTCCTTAAATTGTCCATTTGATAAATATGGCGCCAGCCCTGAATTGATAACTTCCACCATTTTCTCCCGGATTTCCTGTTTGGTTTTTCCTGGCTCCACATTCATTTCCATTTCAAAATTTATTTTCTCAGTGTGGGGTTGCAATCCCAGAAACCTGAGCGTATAATTCACTCCCCCTGCCCCATTGCCATTACCATTGATTATAATTTGCAAATCGGCTAATTTCCTGTCTCTTACATAATTGATGGTGGTAATGGTACTTTTCAGATAAGTCATATCACAGTCTTTACAATCGAAATATACATGCAATTTGTCCTGATAGTTATTGCTTGCAAAACCTGGAAGTGTGAAAATAAAGAGGACTACAATTGAGATAAAATCCTTCATATTTTTTTTTAATACAAAGGTCTACCATAAACCAACACCAGTGTGATAATCAAAAGTTAAGGTTAGCCAGGTAAAAGTTAAATGAGTTAAGTAAATGTTAAAGCAATCTGGCCTTGCTGGTCTGAAAGTGCTTTTTCATGCTTAAAGTCCCGCTCTTTTTTTAACTTTAGCCGAAGTTAGGTTCTGACTGCTAATGAAAATAGCTTTTATAGCATACAATTCTTATGAAAACAATCTTTTTATTTTTCTGCTTATTCTTTATCAACTTAAATGTCCATTTTGCTCAGCGCTTAGTGGTGAACGCTGAAACTAATAAACTGGAATATGCAAATGGTAAGCAGTTTGTGTGGATTGGAGATACCGCATGGGAATTATTTCATAAACTCGATGAAAAGGAAGCGCAATATTATTTGAAAAACCGGGCAGAAAAAGGATTTACGGTTATTCAGGCAGTAGTACTTGCCGAAAACAATGGTCTTCGGGCACCAAATTCTTACGGTCATGTTCCATTCGAAAATCTTGACCCCACAAAACCAAATGAAAGCTATTTTGAACATGTAGATTTTATCGTAAATCAGGCGGAAAAATTAGGTTTATTTATTGCCATTTTGCCCACCTGGGGTGATAAGGTTTACTCTGAAAACCCTGGTGCCGGCCCCATTATTTTCAATAAGGAAAATGCTAAGGTTTTTGGTGAATTCCTGGGCAAAAGATATAAGGATAAACCAATTATTTGGATTCTGGGAGGAGATAGGAATATCGCCAATGAAGAGGTGCTGGAAATTTGGAGGGCAATGGCTAAAGGTTTGAAAAATGGAGATCAGGGAAAACATCTCATTTCCTACCATCCCAGGGGTGGATCTGTTTCTTCTTATTGGTTACATAATGAAAATTGGTTGGATTTTAATATGTACCAAAGTGGCCATGAAAAACCATTCAATGGCGTGTATAAATACGCAGAAAAGCTTCAATTCCTAAATCCCAAAAAACCATTTGTAGAGGGAGAACCCGCTTATGAGGATATACCAGTGAGGTTTTGGGATTTTATGGATTTTAGTCAATACAGTGATAAAAGAGTACCATCAGGCACTTTATCTGCGGATGGAATTATTAAAAACAGGGCTCATTTTAAAGCAGGATTTTTTACCGGATATGACTCCAGAGTTTTTGCTTACTGGAATTTACTTTCAGGAACAGCAGGCTATACTTATGGAAATAATGCGGTTTGGCAAATGTTTAAAAAAAGGGGTGAAATTGCTATTCCCTGTCTTACAGACTGGAAAGAAGCACTAGACAGACCCGGTGCAGCAGATATGCAACACGTCAGAGATTTATTTGAATCCCGACCATTATCTAAATTAATTCCTGATCAGTCAATCATTTATGGGAAAAACCCTGAAGATAAAAACCATCTCAGAGCCGCAGGATCTACTGATGAGTCATTTGCCTTAATTTATGCTGCTGTGGGTCAGGAGATTACCCTGGTCATGGGAAAAGTGAAAGGAGACCAGATAAAAGCCTGGTGGTATAATCCAAGGAATGGAGAGACAAAGTCCATCGGAGAAATGGAAAACAAAGGAATTAAAAAATTCACACCACCAACCACAGGCGAAGAAAACGATTGGTTATTGGTTTTAGATGAATTAGCGGCTGGTTATGATGAGCCTGGAAAATGGGAAAAATAATTTATTAAGTAAGGGCAGAATGATGGCCTAAATTACCAGTGTTCTTATTGAATGAACCCACCCGATTAAAGAGGAGTACTATAAAGCACAAGGCTGTCTTCGGCCACTTGTATCAACTAGGGGAAGACCGGATATATGCGACCTATTGCAGTCGCATATATCTAACAAACCAAAAGATTTTTAACTGCTTTCCAAGAAAAGGACTTCAAATTGATACCAGGATAAAAAAATAATTTCGCAGGGCCGTTACTAACCTAAGAGCAATCGTGATGGAGGGTAGCTGTGGAGTTCATAAAATCAGTTATGGCCTCCACAAAGTGAAAGCTAACAACATGAAGAATGAGATGGTATGGGAACTTTTTGAGACATGCAATGCGGTTTATATCAGCAAAAGATGAGTCCAGGGTCCTCTCTTAAAAATAGCCGCATAACTACTCCATAACAAGTAAATGATACTGTAAAATACCAGGTTTTAGTTCAAATAGAGACTCAAAAATCTTTGAAAATTAATACATGAAACAGAATTAGTTAAACACTTCCTTTCGATTTTCTTACCTGTGTGATTGAAAGTTTTTACTAATTTTCCAATTCACAGTCCCACAATTAGCAATTTCCACTGGATGTGCCCCCTGCACTACTGAAAAAATGTATTTTTGCAATGGTGCATAATTTATTATTTGAAATCAGTATTAGTTGTTTTTAAGAAGAAACAGCCTTATGTTTGGCGATAAACTCAGGATCTATTTCTACTCCGCTGCCAATGCCTTTTGGCAAGTGTAAAATGCCATCCTCTGGTATTAAAGATGAAGTTTTACATTCGAAAGGCACTTCCGTGCTTAGTCCCTTAAATTCGTGATAAGGCCCGGCATTGGGAATGGCAGAAACAAATTGCATCATATAAATATAGCCCAGACCAGTCCCGGAAATATGTGGCGTACAGACATATCCTTTTGTGGCTGCCATTCGGGCAACTTTCATACTTCTGATCATTCCACCGAAATAAAAAATATCCTGTTGTACCATTTGTACTGCCTCATTTCCAATCAGCCAACGGAAATTTCGAATACTTACTTCTCCTCCACCAGAAGCAATGGGAATATTCAGGGCATCAGCCGTTTGTTTCCAGTCTTCATAATAATCGGTAGGAACAGGTTGCTCAAACAAATCAATATTATTTGCTTCCAGTATTTTACCAATTCTGATGGCTTCTGGTGCTTCATAGCTGCCATTACAATCGGCATAAATCGTGAAGCCTTCTCCAAAGTTTTTGCGCATTAAAGGAATCAGCTTTTCTGTTCTTCCTTCGGGTGATTCGGGAATATTTCGTCTTCCACCAATCTTAAATTTTATGGCCTTTGCCCCAGTTTCTTCCTGTTGCTTTTTAATCCTTTCTATGCTTTCTTCAGCAGATCTTCCCCGGTTATTATTGGCCCTATAAATGGCAATTTCCTTGTTATGAATTTCCCCAATCAATTCCCCCATGCTCTTTTTGGCAATCCTGCCCAGCATATCCAAAATGGCCATTTCCACTGTGGCTATGGGAATCCAGAGAGTATATCCCTGATATTTGTAATTGTTTTTAAACATGGTTACCCCCTCAATCAGTTCGTCCAGATTACGGGCATCCTTTCCAATAAAATAGGGATTGACCAGCATTGTCTGGATGGGGTATAAATGAGGCATTCTGATATTATGCCCTACGCAATAGCCCTCCGCACCATCCTTTGATCTTACATGGACCATATAATTCCCGTTGTAATGCAACAGTTCACAAGATTCAATGATGACAGGATCTGGGAAAAAGTCTCTTCTGAGTACTGGCAGCTGACAGGCTTCATCAATGGCCGTGTACCTGCCATCCGAAGTTTGATCATTTGAGAAAGCACCCATTAAGGGAATGGAAGCTGCAGAAATAGCTCCAGCTTTAAGAAAATTCCTTCTTTTGTTTTTCATTTTCAATTTGTAGTCAGTTTATAATTATATGCTTAAAGTTAATTATAAGGATTATGATTAAAAAGACTATGTATTAATCTTGTGTATATCCATTTAATATGATTTCCAAGAATAGGTTTCTGGTTTTTTTAATTTGAAAAATTTGGCAAATCAATCCTGCAATTACTATACTTGGAAATTACTTCTTCGAGTACAAAATGATTATGAAAAAACGCTCTACTAAATTGATCTACCAACTTTCCATCGTAATTTTTCTATTTTCAATTTTTTTTAATCATCTGGTCACAGCTCAATCAGATCCACTGAATTGTAACCTTGAAAATTATACCGCCCAACCTGGGTTAACTGCTGAAGTAAAAAATGAAACCCTAATCCTAAACTGGGAAGGAGATCATGAAAACCAGCTCCAACTGGAATTTATCATTCAGAAAGGAATGCCAACTATAAAATCATTAGGTATTCAGCAAAAAAATGGGGAATATGAAAGCCTTTTTACAAATGTAATTCCTGAATACAAAATAGTTTCGGGTGTACGAAGGGTTACCCAACAACAAACAGAGCCGCTTGAAGAATTGGGCATTCCCCTCAATGAAGAAACCCTGAATAAAATTAAATGGGATGCTTTTTGGGATGCACCACTCTACTTTGAGGATAAGCCACCGCTTTCGCATCAATCTTCTATTCCAGCTGCAGAAGCTTTTGCCAACCACCCGGGAATGCCCCGAAAAAAATCGGAAATGAACCGGGCTGTTGCAGATTTTAAAGTGAAAAATTGTGAGGTCATTACCAATGGTTCCCGCCTGGAGATTAAATTTCCAGGAGTGACTGCAGGTATTTTTTCGGGTTATTTGCAATATGATATTTACAAGGGGTCAGGTTTGGTAAAACAAATGCTAGTGGCAAAAACGGACCATCCTTCGGCTGCCTTTAAATATGATACTGGCTTAAAGGGATTACCTATTAAAGATTATTCCAAAATGGTTTGGAGAGATTTGGTGAACAAATGGCAGGAATATAAGTTTGGAGGGCTACAAAGTGAACAGCCAACCATCGTGAAAAGTAGCAATCGACTTATTGTTGCTGAACTTAATGAAGGCGCGATTGCTGCCTTTCCCCCACCCCACAGTTTTTACTGGGCAAGAGAAACCGAGCAAAACCTGGGCTACAGCTGGTATAGAAAAGATGATGATAACACTTTTTCATTTGGAATCAGACAGGCGGAACTGGAGGAAGACCCTGAATTTTACCAAAACTTTGCCCTATACAGCGCCAGACCAGGAACATGGCAACGGATGCCTATATTTTTCTACATTGGTTCGAAAACCGGGGAGGCAGCGGCTGATGAAGTACTTAAATTTACCCATGGAGATACGTTTAAACCTCTTCCCGGTTATAAAGTAATGGGAGAACATTACCATGTTGGTTTGCTAAAGCGATTAAAAGAAAAAGGCGGTTTTCATCATCAATTGAATGATATTGCTACTATAAAAGGGATCGGGATAGACATTTATGGTATCATTGATGGGGTGCGAGGCCCTGCCCGTCATGATAAAGGAGAAGCCTATCTGGATGAACTGGCTGAATATTATGAAGCTGCGCGCTCTCAATCGGATAAAGATTTTTTGGTGATGCCCAATGATGAAAATAGCACGGGTGGAAGACCCCCTTTTTTAGGAGGGCATTACGAATTAATTATTTCCAAACCGCTTTTTTGGAGACCACAACGGAAGGAAGGACAACCAGTCATTGAAGAACATCCAAAATATGGTACGGTTTACAATTTGGGAACTCCGGCTGATATGATGGAAATGACAGAACACGTAAATGTTTTGATTTCTCTTCCTCACCCGGAAACTAAAAAATCTACGGGTTATCCTGAAGCAATTTATGAAAAACCACATTTCCAGCACTCAAACTATTTCGGGCTGGGGTATCGTTGGGGAATGGGAATTGATGGATCTGAGATTCGACTAGGAGAATACAGATTCCAAAACCTCTGGGATAATGCTAGCAATGCCTTGACTAAACAGGGCATTACTCCAAAATTTGCCCTGGCTATATCTGAAGCCCGATCGGATATTGGCCATAGAGGAAAACCCCCTTATGATGATGCCTATGGTATGTCACCGGTGAATTACCTTAAACTTGATAAAGTTCCTGCCATAGATGATATGAGTTCTATAGTCAATGCACTGAAAAATGGTGAATATTTCGTAACTTCCGGAGAAGTGCTTATTCCGCATTATGAAGTGAAGGGAATGGGAAATAGACGGACTATCATTGCCGATGTGGAATGGACTTTTCCACTGGAATTTGTAGAAATTGTTTGGGGAGATGGGGAAAAAACTGACCGACAAATAATTTCCACTTCCGACCTGGGGGCTTTTGGGAAAAAGAGATTTGAAATTCCTTTTGATACAAATGGAAAAAAATGGATAAGGTTTGCAGCCTGGGATGTAGCTACCAATGGGGCTATGGTTCAACCCATTTATTTAACAAATTAAATTAGTGAATTACTTGTTTAAAATTAGGAAACTAAAATTTTTGGAATTGTACAAATGAAAAGTCTACCAAATGTACTAATTAAATAAGAATAGATTCAGGTTTTATGGACTAATGGAACAAGCCTGATTATGAAAAATAAATACTGGTAAAATTAATGCTCTCTTCAAAAAGAAGTAACATGTTTGATTGGATGCTAATCCATCAATCTTGGATTATATTGTTTGGCCTCAGCTTTGAATTTTTTAGGTTGGTTCCAATTTTTTCTATTGGCTGTATAAATGAAAATTTCATTTCCCCATGGATTATAAACCACAATTTCTTCGCCATCATCTCCAGTAATATCGCAAGTAATACAATGGTACCAACCTTGTCTTTTATCTCCAACAGGGGGCTGCGGTAAACCAGGTAATTCCGATACCAACTTACCTTTTGAAGACCACAAGCTTCCTCCATTATAGAGTAACGCAGGCTGTTTACTTCCATTCCAATATACGGCTTCCATGCCGGTATGATTAGGTGAAGCATTTATTTGAAATTCATTAATTACCCTCCCGTCCTGGCTGATTACCCTAATATCCTGTTGGTGACCATTATATCGAATTACCATTTCCCTCCCCTCAAATTCAGTATCAAAATCAGCAACTCGTAGTTCCTGTCCATGTGGCACTAATTTTTCTCCCAAAAACAAAATAGTGTCTCCTTTTTCATCCAATACAAATCCATAACCAGAGCAAATTGCCCTTTTTTGATGGTCATTATCCCAGAAATCAATCGCAACACAATCCATATTCTTGCCTAATTTTTCTTCCCACATAACTTTTCCATCATCATCTAACAGGTAATAGCCTCCGTTCACTTCATCTTTTCCATCATTATCTATATCACCTACCGCAGGTATATAGGCTGGGCAATTTTGATATTGATCGTTGGCATTGTAATATTCCCATAAAAGTTCAAAATGATGATTAAAGGCATAGATGGTTTTACCCAATTTTATGATAAAATCCTGAGGAGTCTGGTTACCAGAAAGGTTGGCAATTAAAATTCTCTGGTGTACCCAATTTGGACCTTCTCCTTCTGTCTTATTGAATACAGATGGTTTGGTAGATTTCAATATTTCCCCATTTTCCCCGTCCAATAAAAGTAATTTAATGTTTTTCATAGAATAGGGAGAAATAACTGAGGAGTCTTCCACAAAAAGACAAATCACCTCATTTTTTTCATCTGCATTTAAATCGTAAATCGCTACCGGACCAGGACGATTGGGTTGCTTTCCCCCTTTTCCTTTTTGCCATAAAATATTACCTTCAAAATCAAAGGCCCCAACAAAACAAGGCTGTACACCTCCGCCATTTATACTCGATATAGCCCTATAAATCAAAAATTCTAGCTTACCATCATTATTTAAATCTCCAATCCTAAGATCTCCTCCAAAACTCAACCCATTACTACTTTCACAAAAAGCAGGAGGAATGACAACTTTATACAATAATATGGCTTCATTATTTCCCGAAGTTTGGGCAAGAATTATTTTTTGAAAAAAAAAGGCTAGAAAAAAATTTAAAAGGAATAATTTCCCTTTTATGACATTAATCAAATTTTCTTTGTTGTAATATTTTTTAGGCATAATGATAGTTCAGGTATAATCTGGTTGGTTTAGAGATAAAAAATCTACTGGCAAAGATGCTTTTCCCATGGACTTGAAAGGATATTGTATTATTGCTTTTAAACTTAAAAATGTACCGATTCTACCAAAAGGAATATAAGTATAAGAAGGATAGCTAAAACATTAACCTCAGTTGTACGCACATGTATACTTTCAAAACTAGATTTAGAAAAAAAATTATACCTTTAAATATTAACCAAGTGCCTGGTATTTGTCAAAGCTTTCCCCAAGCGTTTTCAATGCTTTATTGATATGTTGTTTTACCGTGTTTGGGGAAATGCCCAGTTTTCGTCCTATTTCTTCATGGGACAAACCATTATTCCGGCTTAAAATAAAAACCTGTTTCCTTTTTGGAGGTAGCAGATCAATTTGTTTTTGGGTAAAGGCCTCCAGATCAGAGAAAATAATAAGATCTTCGGTACGGCTATCTGCCTCATTTTTGGACAATACAATATGGTGTTTTATCCCAGCTTCATAAGCCTGTCTTTTAAAATAATTGAAAATGATATTTTTTCCTATTTGAATAAGGTAGGCATTAAAGGAAAGCTCTGGCTTAAGTGTAGCTCTATTTTCCCAAATCTTTAAAAATACATTTTGAACAACCCCTTCTGCTTCCTGTGGAGAGTGGATATATTTCAGTGAAAAGTAGTATAGCTTTTTACTATATTTTTGGTAAAGTGCTTTAAAAGCAGACCTATTGCCTTTTTGAAGGGCGATCACTAATTCATTTTCATTTTTCATATTTCTCTTAGTAGTGATTGAATTATTTAAGTTGGTGTTCTTTTGATAATTCAATTTGAAGATTTATTAGTAAAATCTTGGCTTAGTCAGGTAGTTTTTTAAAAATTGTTCTAGTTCCGATGACATAATCCTGAAAGCTTGTTTAAAAATTTCAGGCGAAAATGTTCTGTTTAGGGTTCTTAAGTACCAAGATACGAATAAGCTGCAAAAAACAATGGGAAAATTCCATTTTGACCGTTAATTAACCGTTTAAAGCAGGCTATTTTCCGCTTTCAAGCCCAGTTTCTTGCCATTTTATATCTTGGGGCAGTTTGTTTTCCAAGGCTGCCATTGCCGCCACTTTTCCAGCTGCCTGTCCCATCGGAACAGAGTTGCCGGTAACCCTGTAACTGGAATGGGCAATAAAATCACCACTAATACATCGGCCTGCCATCATCAATCCATTTACATCTTTTGCGATTAAAGCACGCAGAGGAATATCGTAAGGTTTACTTTTAATTCCCTGGTTATAACTTCCTTTTTTTTCGCCCTCTTTTTTCACAGAATGGACATCAACACCAAAATTCACCCTACAAACGGCATCATTATGGCGAATACCCGAAATTAAATCTTTTTGAGTTACCTGATATAACCCATGAATTCGCCTGCCCTCCCGAACTCCAATTTGTTCTGCTGTTGAAATTAATTTTAGTGATTTCCAAGGCCCTCCCAACGATTGAAGCCCATTAATAATGGAATGTAATTCTGCACGAGCGTGAAGTGTAGCTTTAGAAATTTCTTTAGCATTTAAAGATGAATAACCATATTCATGATTGCCCATAAACATGAACAAATCATCCCTTACGGGGTAAAGTCCTGGCTTGGTATAAGAGGGGAGAATTCCGGCTTTTACAATTTGCTCTACCAGTCTGCTTTTCGATTGTTGTCCGCTATCTCCTTCCCATCTTACAAATTCTTTTATTTCATCCACACGCACACCACCCACCATTGCCAAAAGGCTAAATGGTTGCATTTCTCCTTTTTCATTGCCCAAATCGAAACTACATCCGCTAAGGGCAGCCAGATCACCATCACCTGAAGCATCAATGAATACTTTACCCCCCCAGGCTTCTCTACCAGATTTAGACTCTGTAATCACATGGGTAATTCGGTTTTTTGAATCTATTGAGGTGGCTACTGCTCTGGTGAAATATTGTACATCCACCCGGGCTTCCAGACACATTTGTTCTAGCAACACTTTCATTAATTCTGCATCGAAGGATATGGAAGAACCAGTAGGAATATCTGATACTGCCTGCATTTGTTTTAGAGAAGTGATGATTTCTTCCATTATCCCGGATTTATTTTTATTATCCAGAATCCAGGTGAGCAGGCCTGCTGTCCATACCCCACCCAGGCAGCCGTGTACTTCTAGAAGTAAAGTTTTAGCCCCTGTTCTACCGGCTTCAATAGCTGCAGTTACCCCTGCAGGGCCTGCTCCACAAATAATCACATCATAATTACCTACCACCGGGATTTCCCTGGTTTTTTCAGTTAGGGAATTTTCCATTGATGAAGGTGGTTTTCCCAGAAGGTTATTTACGTTTAAAGCAGGGATGGCCAGGAGACCACCTGATCTGATAAATTTTCTTCTTTTCATGATAACGTGAAATGTTTTAAAATTGACCCGTCCAAATAAAAATCTAAAACCTTAAATGTTTAATATTAAATTAGGTTTAAAAAGTTACTTAATTTTTACTTAAGCAAGATGGGGTTTTAATAAGAGCAGTGTAATTTAATAAAAGAGTGTTAAAAACTCCAGTCAATTGCTGAATACTCCTCCACTTGGTTTTCCACCATATAAATTCTTAAAAGTCCTGCAAGTAAATCTCCTACCCCTAATTTGGCCTCATAATAGTGGTCATTATTTTCCCTAACAAAAAAGTCGTTTCTCCAAAGGGATTCAACGGCCAGGTCTCCAATTTTTTTAGCTGCTTTTACATATTCTTCTTTGCCAGTCAAATCGTAAACATCCATGTACAGGTTAATGGCATCTCCTAAATTGTGGGCTGTAAAGTTTTCTGGTAAAGGCACTTTACTAATTGAAGTAGCTGTAAATTCAGCAATATCTTTTAAACTCTGATTATTTTCTTTCTTACCCAGATAGGCAGAAATCCTTCCAAACGGGATATGAGAAGAAGAACGATATCCAATTTTCCAAGGGGTGGCCATGGTGGGTTCGGGCAACATAGAGCCATCCAGGTTAACACTTGCATAATAATATTCCTCTTCAGCATTCCAGCTGTATTTGTGCAATGCTTCAATTAAAGCTATGGCAATAGCTCTGTGTTCCTCTACTCCGGTAATTTCATAGGTTTTATATAGCCAGTAAGAAGCATATCCGGTATTGGAAAGTGAAGTCGTTTTACCAGCATCTGTTTCCGTAGGATGGTAAAGGCAGTTGAGGGTAAGATTAGTTTCTTGATCACGTAGCTTCCAATAAAGATGACCACAGTGCTTACTCCAATACAACCATTCCGGATTTTTTGTACCCAAAAATCCATAAGAATAAGAATAAAGAACCGAATGTTTTATCCAGGGCATTACAATATTCTGGTGTTCTGTTTTATGCCAATAGGCATGCCTGTTAAATAAATAGGTACGAGGGTCATTCCCCTGGTAATGGTATTTTAATCCCTCAATGGCTTTTTTTGTTCTTACACTGTCAATCTCCCAAAATTCCTCCCATGGGGGTGTCCAAGCCAGGAATTCATGGGGCATGTTGTCATAATAATGCTTTTTTACCTTTATGGGTTCAATTGGACCCGTATACACTTTGTCGAGATAAAAATTGTAATACAAATGTTCTCCCCAGCCCAGTAAACCAGTTTCAGGGTTTTGGGTTAATTCCAGACTGGCCTTTATGTAGCTTTTCACGGCATTCTCGTACTTCGGGTCATTTTTCAATTCACCCAGAATCTTAAAAACCTTCATGGTCACTACATCATGGTAAATATTGGAACCACCAATAGCCCTATCATATGCTCTTACTCCTTCTGTTATAGGAACACCAGATTTTGGAACACTAAAATCTCTGGTATCAATCACTCCGGCCCATAGATCAGTTTTCTTTTCTCCATAATTGTCCAAACCATGCTTCAATAGATTATCAGCAAAAGTTTCGATGTAGTAGAGATAGTCTCTCTGTTTCTGACTGAAAGCTGGGGATAATAGAAAGGTGGTAATAATTAGTAATAAAAGTTTTTTCATTTTCAATTTAGTAGAAAGTGGATGTCAGTTTGATTATAAATTAAAATTAGAAAAGATTTACCCTAAATAGGGCTAGTAACTTTGGAAAACCGTTTTTTAACGGTTAGTTAACCTATTACTTTCGCTGAATTGGATTGGAAATAGAATCTTAAATTATGACCATCCAAATAAAAGTCTGATATCATGAATACTTCCATGGGTATTAGCTTTTAATATTTAGTGAATGTTGCATAATTCATCAGATTAAAATAGCCTTAAAAACGGGTCAAAAGCTATACTGTGATTGTTTTCCAAAATTTTTTATTTGTAATAAAATTTCATAACCTGATTCCAATTCGGTTTCAGGATACTTAAGACTGGACAGATATTTTTAGTGATTTAAGGTTTTATAATACGGCTGAAGTGGAGATGAAATAAAAAAACGATAAATTTTGTGTCTGGAAATCAATAAGTTATATTTTTTTTGAAAGTAAGACTAGAACCTACACCCTTTTCATTGATATATAAATAAGATAGGAAATAAATCTTCTGAAATCAATACGGACTGATTTCCTCTATTTTTTAAAACATATAAAAAAGTGACTAGAGAATTACTGGAAAAATATTTTAATAATACTTGCTCCCAAAAGGAGAAGAAGGAAGTCATGGAATGGTTTAAAACCATGAAAGGGGATTTTCTTGAAATTAGTGCAATTGAGGAAGATTGGAAAAAGTTTTCCATTGAAGAAGATGGATGGGATGGCGAAGAGGTGTTTGGTAAAATTGAGAAATTGATTGATCAACAGGAAGAGAGTAAAATCCAGACAAAAGTTTTGCCTTTATCTCAACCAAAATCTAAAAGATATACCTGGCAGTTGGTGGCCGCTTCCATTATTTTCATCCTTGCTGCAGGAATTACTTTTTACCTGTTTAAACAAAAGTATGCTGATTCCGGAAAGGAAACAGCCCAAAATGTAACTATCAAAGAAAATCCCAAGGGTAGAAAAACTACTTTTACTTTAAGCGATGGCACTAAAGTAAAATTAAATGCTGGCAGCCATTTAGTTTTTCCAGAAAAATTTACTGATGAGGAAAGGATTGTTCAATTAAGTGGGGAAGCATTTTTTAAGGTAAAAAGAGATGAACACCGACCTTTTAAAATAATTTCTGGGGAAGTGACAACCACAGTGCTGGGTACTTCATTTAATATCAGAGCATTTCCGGATGAAAAGGAAGTGAAAGTTGCTGTAGCTACTGGAAAAGTGGCTGTAAATCTTGCAAAAACTTCGGGAAACATTTTACTGAAGCCTGATGAAATGCTAAACTATAACAATGAGGATGATTCTTTTGTAAAAGGAGAATTTGACAGAAATGAAATGTTTGCCTGGAAAGATAATATTATTTATTTCAATGATGCCAGTTTTGAGGAAATAGTTAACACCCTTGAAAACTGGTATGGCGTGACCTTTATCATCAAGAGAAAAAAACCTATTGATGATAATTTTAAAGGAAAATTCAAAAAGGAATCCTTAAGAGAAGTGCTTGAGGGGTTGAGCTTCTCTTCTGATTTCGAATTTGAAATAGTTGAGGACCAGGTTTTAATTAATTAAAAAGGAGTTATATGATTAATTTTTTTATTTCAACTTAACTTAAAAAAGCAAAAGCCAGCTTACCCAAAGGCTACTGGCTTTTGAAAGACCAACATCACACCTTCTGATAAATTTTGGTCGATTTCCAGAATATGTGACTGAAGCCTTTGATGATTTTTATTTCACCAAAAACTTAATAAAAGTATGAAATTGAAACTACTAAGACAAATT
This sequence comes from Flexithrix dorotheae DSM 6795, assembly GCF_000379765.1. Lineage (GTDB taxonomy): Bacteria > Bacteroidota > Bacteroidia > Cytophagales > Flammeovirgaceae > Flexithrix > Flexithrix dorotheae. The sequence continues at coordinate 59,646 of NZ_KB903452.1, read as the reverse complement.
TTGGTTATGTCTAAATTTGCGTTATTTGGAATTTTTATCCAGGCACTCTTTTGTGGACTCCTGGTGGCAAAAGAAGGAAAGGCTCAAAAAGCGGAAAGTATTGAGAAAATTTTTTTAAGTCTTGATCTTGATAATGTGCGTTTAATTGATGCGTTTTCTAAAATTGAAAAAGCTACCGATCTTAACTTTGCCTATTACAAAACAACGATTAATAAAAAACAAAGAATTAGCTTAAATGCAAGTAATGAATCACTAGGAAATTTATTAAGAACTATTTCCAAAAATACAGACCTTAAATTTAAACGGGTAAATGACAATATTTTTGTGAGTAAGAAAAAATGGCAGCCGGTAAAGGCAAATATTCTGGCTGATGTTATAGAAGTGAAGCAGGTAGTAATAAAAGGAACAGTAACCTCAGAGGAAGATGGAGAACCATTGCCTGGTGTGAGTATCATTGTTAAGGGTACTACATCCGGTACAACTACGGATTTGGATGGAAAATATACCATCAATGCTCCAGAAGGATCAACTTTAGTATATAGCTATATTGGTTTTCAGGAGTATGAAGTAGCAGTGGGAAATCAATCTACCGTAAATGTGGTATTAAAAGCAGATTTGGAGCAACTGGAGGAGGTTGTGGTAATTGGTTATGGTTCAGTTAAAAAATCTGATTTGACCGGATCTGTAGCGTCCGTAAAAGCTGAAGATATTGAAAATTTAACGATTAACTCTGTGCAACAGGCATTAGCAGGGCAGGCGCCAGGTGTCCAGGTTGGCCAGGGTTCGGCCATGCCGGGCGGTGGTGTAAGTATCCGAATCAGGGGTAGTAATTCTATTTCAAGTAATAATGAGCCCCTTTATGTAATCGATGGGTTTCCTATGGTTTCTAACACTGGAGAGGTCCCTTCAGGAAGTAAGGGTAATACTGTATCGGATAACCCGTTGGCCAGTTTAAATCCTTCAGATATCGAGTCGATTGAAGTATTAAAAGATGCATCGGCTACAGCAATTTACGGATCAAGGGGTGCAAACGGTGTAATTCTAATTACTACAAAATCAGGTAAAGTAGGAAAAACTAATGTGACTTTCGATGCTTACTATGGTATGCAGCAGGTACAAAAGTTATATGATGTATTAGATGCACCAACATTCATTCAAGCCCAAAATGAGAGAGCTTTGGAAACAGGCGGAGAAATTCCGTTCCCTGATGGAGAAGATTTTTACCCAGGAATGGATGTGAATACCGACTGGCAGAAGGAAATATACAGATCTGCACCTGTGCAAAATTACCAGCTTTCCGTAACCAGTGGTACAGAGAAAAGTAAATTTGCCCTGTCTATAGGTCATTTTGATCAGAAAGGTATTGTGAAAGGTTCGGGTTTTAAAAGATATTCTATCAGGGTAAATACCGATACTAAAATCGGAAAGAAATTTACAGTGGGAACGAATATGGCGTTTAGTAGAATTTTGAATAACAGGGTACCTACTGAAGGTCATAACAACCAAAATGCAGGTCCAACGAATACGGCTTTATTTACCAGACCAACGCTTCCTATTCAAAACCCTGACGGAACTTATACTTCTAATGGAACAGACGGATCTCCTGCTTTGCAAAACGGAGAGAAAGAAAATCCGGTGGCTCAATTGAATGAAATTGACAACCAGATGACCAAAGATAATTTCCTTGGCAATGCTTATTTGACTTACGAAATTATCAAGGGATTGACTTTCAAAACTTCAGTTGGGGTTAATTTAAGTAATGCCGAAAGAAATTATTATGCAACAAGGTTAACCAATAGAGGTGGTAGAGGAAATGATGGTTTGGCTATAATTTCTGATGCTAAAGTTTCCAATATTCTTAACGAAAATACCCTGAATTATAATAAAGAATTTGGTAGTAAGCACAGGATTAACGCCCTTGCTGGATACACAATCCAAAAGCAGACTACTGCCAGAAGCCAGATGACCAATACAAATTTCCCAAATGATATCACCAGATACGACAATATTGGGGCAGGAACCAGAGATGGTGGACCACAAATCTGGTCGAGCAAAAATGACTGGAGAATGGCTTCTTATCTTGGTAGATTCAACTATGTGTTTAATGACAAGTATTTATTCACAGCAACTATAAGGGCTGATGGTTCTTCTAAATTCGGTAAGGAGAATAAATGGGCTACTTTCCCTTCAGCTGCGGTTGCATGGAGAATTGGTCAGGAAAACTTTATGTCGAATATGGACTGGCTTTCTAATATGAAAATCAGAGCGAGCTGGGGTAAAACCGGTAACTCGGAAATTGGTTCATACAGATCGCTTGCCAGGTTTGCCACAAGTTCATATTCTTATGGAGGAACAATTGTTTCAGCTTTTTATCCTAACCAAATTGGAAACCCTGATTTGAAATGGGAAACTACAGTACAAACCAACCTTGGTGTGGATATGGGCTTTATCAATGATAGAATTAGCCTTTCTGTAGATTTATATGATAAGTTAACTGAGGACTTATTATTAGGTGTTACTCTTCCTTACAATACAGGACATAATACAGCTACCATGAACTTTGGTAATGTGACCAATAAAGGTATTGAACTGGCTTTAGGCGCTGATATTTTTGTAAATAAATTCAAGTGGAGAACTGATTTTAATGTTTCCCACAATGTGAATGAAGTAACAAACCTTGGTGAATTGGGAACTATTTTCGGAGCTAACGTAAGTGGTGATTTTAAATGGAATAATGCTACTATGGTTACAGAAGGAGAACCAATGGGTGTTTTCTATGGCCTAAAAACAGGAGGAGTATTCAGAGACTGGGATGATGTAAAAACATGGGAAAAAGGCTTTATGTATAATGCTGAAGATGAGGCCAGAGGAGCGCAACCTGGTGATAGAAAGTATTATGACACAGATGGTGATGGTAAATTGACAGTGGATGACAGGGAGATTTTAGGTACTCCTCATCCAAAATACATCTTTGGTTTCACTAACAACTTTTCTTATGGCAACTTTAGCCTTAACATGTTTATCCAGGGAGCTACTGGAAACAAAGTATTGAATGTAAACAGATGGCAATTATTTAGCAATGGAGGTTCCGATAATATTGCGGTAGAAAGGCATACCGGAAGATGGACGCCTGAGAATCCTGATGCTGAATGGCCAAGATATGGCAACCCAACGCCAATAAGCGAAAATATTCAGGATTGGGTGCTTGAAGATGGAGATTATGTAAGGTTAAGAAATTTAACGATCAGCTATAATATTCCTACTGCTAAAATTAGCTGGTTGCAAAAGGCCAGGGTTTACATCAGTGGAGACAATTTGTTACTGATTACCAAATATTCAGGATACGATCCTGATGTAAATTCCATGCAAGGTGGTGGTGGTGGAAACCGAAACTATACCCTGGGTATTGACAATGGTTCATACCCTGCAGCCAGAGTTTATAAAGCCGGGTTTAATGTAACTTTCTAATTAAGTGGTTGAACTGAAAAAGATATAAATAAAGATGAAAAAATATATAAAAATAATATTAAGCTTGCTGATGATGTTTTCATTTTCAGCCTGCCATGAAGATTTTTTGACAGAGCAGCCCTACGATTTTATCGGGCCGGATAACTTTTACAACAATGCCGATGAATTGGAGGATTTGGTAAGTGGTGTGCCCAGAATATTTAGAGAAACAGGATCTGGAATGATGGGAAGAAACTGGTATTTATTGGTAGAAACGCCTGCTCCGGCAGTAACCAACCGATATAATCTGACTCACCTGAGAACCCAAATGGATTCCTGGACATATAATTCCGGACATAGCTATATTAATAGTGTTTGGCTGGCTTTATACAGAGGAGTTAACAGGGCAAATGCTGTTATTGACAATGGACCCAACATTGAAGATGATAAGGAAGAACCTGTCGGATACAACAAAAGAGACCGGGTAGTGGCTGAAGCCAAATTCTACAGAGCACTCATCTATTTCTTCTTAACCGAATTATGGGGAGAAGTTCCATTGAGAACCGAAGAGACTGTAAGTTTGGATGGCTTGGAATTGGAAAAATCTCCAAGATCGGAAATTTATAACGTAATTATTCAGGATTTAAAAGATGCAGAAGGCAAACTTCCTTATGCTGATGAGTACAGTGGTTCCACCAATGATATTGGGAGACCAAATAAGGGAGCTGCTCAGGCTTTGTTAGCGAAAGTATTGCTTACCAGAGCACAAAGACCTGAAGCCCAGGGATCTGATTTGAATGATGCCAATGCAAAACTGGATGAGATTATTAGTTCAGGAAGACATGGATTAGCCGCTAATTATGCTGATTTGATTTATTTCCACAATCCTGGCGGAAGTGAAGATTATGCTGCACATAATTATGAAGTGATGTTTGATTTACAGTTTACCAGTGCCGGGTTTGGGGCTACTGGAAATAACTTCATGTCGCCAAGAAATAGTGATATTGGTAAAAACAAATGGACTACTTTTGCAGCCGAATTTGAATATGTGAGGTCATTTGAAGAAAGCGATACCAGGGGAGATGCAAATTTTGTGTTGGAATACAACAACCAGAATGGAGGTGATTTGGTAGTATACAATCTGGATAGTGTAATTTGGGATGGATACAGAGATGAAGCCATGTCTTTCACTAAAAGGCTTGATCCTGACCCAGCTGTAGAAGGAAGAGAAGAACCCAATATGAAGTTTTTAAGATATGCTGATGTTTTATTAATGAAGGCAGAAGCCCTTGATTTATTAGGCCAAACCAATAATGCCTATGAATATGTGAATATGGTAAGGAGAAGAGCCTTTGGTAAGGATCCAAATTCACCTGATGTTGATGTGGACTGGGTGCCTGGTTCTTTAGCAAATTTCAGATTAGAGCTTTATAAAGAAAGACTAAAAGAACTGGTATTGGAAAATTGGGGAACCATTGACATGAGAAGGATGTGGGATGTGGCTACTCCAATTGTAGAAGCACACTCTAAACATGTAGAAATGCAACCTGATGAAGATGGTACCATGGTGGAGATTCTCAATGATGGACCTAAGTGGGAAGTGACGGATTTTTCAGATAAATTTAAAGTGTTCCCGATTCCGGCACAAGCTATGGACAGAAACCCTTCACTTATCCAAACTCCGGGGTGGGATTAATAAATAGTAAATGCCTGAAAACTGATAAAGACAAAGAAGGCATTTTATACACATTTTTGAAAGCCATTCAGTTCAAACAATTAAAAAAATAATTAATAGTGATTCATATCATAAGACGAAAGGGAGCCTATATTATAGGTCTCCTTTTTTAGTTTATTAACCTTTTCAAATGGTGGTTAATGATTATTTCACCTCATGTAAAATTAGATAATTTTATCGAAAAATATGAAGCATTTTATACTGTATTGGATTCTAGTTTTCCTAATTTCAGGTTGTGGAGAAAAGAAGGACGGAATTGAAAATAGTGTAAATAATTTAACACCCACCAGTCTATCCGGAAGCCAGTTGGCAATGCAGTATTGTGGAAAGTGTCATGTTTTTCCCGGACCAGAGCAATTACCTAAATATTTATGGGAGAAAGAAGTTTTGCCTTCGATGGGTTTCAGGATGGGTATTTTTAAAGGCAAACACCAGCCGGATAGCTTATTTGAACCAGGGCTTGGAGGGAGAATTGTGAAAAAGGCTAATATTTTCCCATCTATACCTATAATTGCTCGGGAGGATTGGCAAAAAATTATAGATTATTACCTTACCAATGCACCCCATTCCCTGCCAATTCCACAAAAAGAAAAACCGATTGCCACCAATTTATCCTTATTCAATTATAAAGAAAGCCAGTTTTCCATTAAACCTGTGCTTACCACCATGGTAAAAATCCTTCCTAATAGTAAGGGAGTGGTTTTTGCCGATGGAAAAAAAAATGTAAGTAGCCTCGTTTTTCTGAATAAAAAATTAAAGAAAGATTATGATATTTTAATGAAAACTTCTCCTGTTCATTTCAGTCAGGTTTCAGATACAATTTTACTGACGACAATTGGTGAAAAAATGTATCCACATGATGCACCAAAAGGAGCGATTCAGCAGGTTTTTCCCAATCAAAAAGATGGACTATTTAATGGAGCCAATCTTATTGTTCAAAATATGCAAAGACCTGTAGATGCTGTTTATGAAGATTTGAATGGTGACGGACTGGAAGATATTGTGGCTTGTGAATATGGAAACCTTACGGGAAGGTTTGTATGGTACGAAAACCAAGGGGATAACAAGTTCCAGATTAGACCTTTAAAAAACGAGGCTGGAGCGATAAAAACCATCGTAAAAGATGTGGATGAAGATGGGAAACCTGATATTATGGTTTTAATGGCTCAGGGGGCTGAAGGAATTTATCTTTTTAGAAATTTGGGTGATGGGAAGTTTAAGGAAACCAAAACCCTTACATTTTCTCCACTCAATGGCTCTCAGTATTTTGAACTGGTTGATTTCAATGGTGATGGCAAAGACGACATTTTATACACTTGCGGGGATAATGCCGATTATTCTCCCATACTAAAGTCATATCATGGAATATACCTTTTCGAGAATAAAGGAAATAATACCTTCCAACAAGCCTATTTCTTTCATCAAAATGGGGCTTACAAAGCCATTGCCAGAGATTTTGACCTGGATGGTGATCTTGATATCGCTTCAATTTCCTTTTTCCCTGATTATCGAAGAACTCCTGAAGAAGCCTTTATCTATTTGGAAAACAAAGGCAATCTTAATTTCCAACCCTATTCCTTCCCGGAAGTAACAAATGGCCGTTGGATGGTGATGGATGCTGAAGATATGGATAATGATGGAGATACCGATCTGGCATTAGGCTCTTTTGTTGGTTTTATTCCAGAAGGAGATACTACAGGCCTTCATCAAAAATGGATAAAGCGTAGCCCTTCTATTATTGTATTGGAAAATACAACTAAATAGTAGCCTAAAAACAAATTCATTTTTTTTTTAACCTAATTAAATTTAATAGGGTACACTACTGATAGGCTTGAAAATGGTTTTTTCGTTTTCAAAACAAGCTTATTCGAGGGAAGAAGCTTCATGTTTTCCTAATCACGCCCCAATGTGGTTAAAACACAAAAATTATTAATAAAGAAGAATTAAATTCTGTATGGGGAGATTTTTCATGAAAAAATTAAAAATCTCAATGCTTTTTTATTACGAAGAAAGAGACTGCCTGTACTTTTTGAACAGCCTCTTCTATTTTAATTTTTCTACAAAAATCCTCATTTCAATTTGTTGGAATAGGACCAAAATCTAACCAAACACACCAATTTATGGTTTTTAATTTTTGATATCTTAAGATCGAAAGCTAATTTGAAACTATTATTTCCAAATCTGGCTATTCATACAAATCATTCCAACAGATAAACTCATGATTGGCTATTTATGGATAATTGATCTTAATTCTTTGTTCAACTATTTGGATTGGCAATATAGCGTTGCCAAATAATTATTCCCCTTTATCAATATGATCTTTTATAGATTAAAAATGTATGATTTCCAGAATTTTTCTATCCAATTCCTGATTTTTCTTGGAGTAATAATTAATAACAATGCAGTTTTGGCACAGCATAATCCCATAAAATTCAATAAATTGAAAGTAGATGATGGATTATCTGATAGCTGGATTACTGAAATTTGCAAGGATAGTGAAGGTTTTATTTGGATAGGTACTTTTAACGGAGGAGTAAATAAATTTAATGGTTATTCCACAAAAGTTTATGCTCACGATAAAACCAATAAACATTCTATAGCCAGTAATAGGATTGGAGGAATACTTTCTGATAGTAAAGGGAGGTTATGGGTAGCAAACCGATATGAAGGGGGCTTGAATTTATATATGAAAGAAACCGATTCTTTTAAAAAATACCTGTTTAATACAGGTGAAAATGGTCCTTCTGGTAGTGAGATTAAATCGTTATGTGAAAACAAGGATGGAAAAATTTGGATTGCTACTAATAATGGGGTTGATTTACTCGATCCTGAATCAGGTACTTTCAAAAGATTTAAAAACAAACAGGGAGAAAATTCTTTGATAAATAACCAAACCTCCTGTGTTTTTTTATCTTCCAGAAATAAACTTTGGATAGGTACCTACCATGGATTAAGTGTTCTAGAATTGAGTAATGGTAATTTTAAAAATTATTCCGCCAGTGATAATGATCCAAATTCTATCCCATTTCCTTATATAGGTGGGATATATGAAGATGAAAATGGTGAAATTTGGTTATCAACTTTTGGAGGTGGTTTTTGCAGGTATAATCAGGAAGAGGATAATTTTATTACTTATCAACAATCAAATACCAATCTGAATGACAATTATATCACAGCTATGACTGGTGATAAAGAGGGGAATTTATACTTAGGAACAGAAGATGGTGGCCTGAACATAATGAATATTGAAAGCGGGGAAATTTTTGCTCATATGCCTGAATTGGAGAATGAATTTAGTCTCGATAGTCGATCCATTCATGAAATTTTCTATGATAATGTCACCAAAACAATTTGGACCGGTTCTTTTAATGCAGGTGTAGCTTTCTTTGGGAAATACGACAAAAATTTTATGCATTATAAACCTAGACCTAATGGTCTAAATAATGGACAAGTATTGGATATTTTACAGGCACAGGACAAAAAAGTTTGGATTGCCACTGATGGTGGAGGATTGAATGTGTTGGATGAATATAATAATGCATTCATTAATTATCAGAATGATCCCAAAAATAAATTTTCCCTTAGTAACAATGCTGTAACCTCCATTTTTGAAGATAATAATGGAGATATTTTGGCTGGTACCTATAGAGGAGGCCTCAATATTTTTGATTCTTCCACTCGCAGATTTTATCGGTATAATCATAAAAAGGAGGAAAATTATAGTTTACCAAGTGATAGAGTCAGGGAAATTACCCAAGATAATTTTGGTAATATTTTGCTAAAATGTTCTAAAAGATGGGTATTATTCGACCGAAAGACTGAAAAATTTATTCCTGATTCTACAGCCCTTGGATTTGTTATACAGGAAGATAATCTTTCTGCAAGAGGATTTATTTTTCAGGATAATGAAAACAATTATTGGATGGCAAATGGGAGTAAAGGTTTAGGATGGTTACCTCCAACGGGAAGTATGAATTGGACTTATTTTGTTCATAGCCCTGAAGCCCCCAACAACATCAGTGATAATAACGTGAATTTCATTTTTGAAGATAGTAAAAACCAAATTTGGATTGGTACTGAAAATGGGTTAAACTATTTTAATAAAGAAAGCCAAACATTTAAAAGCTATAACGAATTAGATGGTTTACCTTCTAAAAAAATTATGTCCCTTCAGGAAGATGATGAAGGTAATTTTTGGATTGGAACCATGAAAGGATTGACTAAATTTAAAAATGGAATTTCCATTCCTGAAAATCCTGAGTTTATTAATTACACTTTAGAAGATGGAATCCAAGGTATGGAGTTTAATGTTAGAGCATCTTTTAAAGGCTTGGATGGGAAAATGTATTTTGGTGGTAAAAATGGATTTAATTCGTTTTATCCTTCTGAAATAAAAGATAATCCAGTGGCTCCTCCAGTAAAAATAGTTGGGTTTAAGCTTTTCAATCAAAATGCAGATTTCGGCTTAAAAGATTCACCACTGAAAAAATCCATTTTGGCTACGGAAACAATTGTATTAAATCATACCCAAAATGTAATTACTTTCGACTTTGTTGCTTTAAATTTTTCTCAGCCATCTAAAAATAATTATGCTTTTAGGATGGAAGGATTTGAGGAAAACTGGAATTATGTTGGCAGTCAAAGATCTGCAACCTACACAAGTCTCGAGGCAGGGAAATATTTTTTCCATGTAAAAGCCTCTAATAATGATGGTGTGTGGAATGAGGAAGGTGTTAAAATTAAGATAATTATTCTACCTCCCTGGTGGAATACTTGGTGGTTTCGTGGAGCTGTAATTTTAATTCTTATTGCGGGTATTAGTGGGTTATATAAATACAGAATTTTTAAACTTAATCAACAGAAAAAAATTTTAACTGATTTGGTCACGAAACGAACAGCAGAATTACAGATAGCTCATGACGAAATTCAAACTCAAAATGAAGAGCTTAAAACTCAGCAGGAAGAGTTATCTATGCAAAATGAAGAATTATTGACTATGCTGGATAAATTAAAAAAAACACAATCTCGGTTGGTTCAAGCTGAAAAAATGGCTTCATTAGGATTACTAACAGCTGGAATAGCTCATGAAATAAATAACCCTGTTAACTTCATAAAGTCGGGAATAACCGGATTAAAAAAAATGATGTCCCAAATTACAGAAGTGATGACTTTATATGGAAAGATAAATTCATCTAATGTGAAAGAAAAGCTTTATGAAATTGAAAATGTAAAAAAAATAAAAAAATTTGATCAAATGATAGAGATGGCAGAAAGGATAACTCATAATATTGAAACTGGAGTAAACAGAACAGTAAATATAATAAAAGGTCTTCAAGCTTTCTCCCGATCTGATTTAAAAAATCATACATCTTACAACTTGCAAGAGGGTATTAACAATTGCCTTTTATTATTAAATCATCTTATTTCTGAGAGAATAAAAATTAAAATAAATTTAAAATTTAATGAAAATATTGAATGTTCAGCAAGCCAAATTAATCAAGTAATAATGAATTTATTGGTTAATGCTATTCAGGCTATCCAAAATGAAGGTGAAATTTTGATAACTTCTCAAAAAGTAGGAGAAAATGTATTATTAAAAATCAAAGATTCTGGTGAAGGTATTCCTCCAGAAAATTTGGGGAAAATTTTTGATCCATTTTTTACAACCAAGGAAGTGGGACAAGGTACAGGTTTGGGCTTGTCAATCGTGTTGGGTATTGTAGAAGAACACAGTGGTAAAATTGAGGTAGAAAGTGAAATAGGTACAGGTACCTTGGTAAAGGTAACTCTGCCAATACAAAGTGTATAGTCTTAGTGTCTGATTCTCCAAGGTATCTTATGCTTTTTAAAATTTTTATAACCCCTTCTTCTATCATAGTAATTAAATTTAGGAATAAAATGGATCGCTTTTTTTAATATCATCTCATAATCCCATTGGTTTCATCAATTGTTCATTAATCCTTCCTGCCGCCTTTTCCTGACTTGAAACTACTGCTAATAATGGATGTACCGGAGTAATTGTATCTTACAGGCTCATACCCGATTTCCAACTTTCCCATTGAACTTTAGTTTCCTCTGATCAATTCAGAAGTAAAATCCTGCAATAATGAAAGCCAATCCTTCTAATTTTATTCTGACCTCAAACTTTTCACGGGATTCATTAAAGCAGCCTTTACAGCCTGGTAGCTAATTGTTAATAAGGTGATCAACACAGCACCCAAGCTTGCATAAGCAAATATCCACCATGGAATATTAGTTCGATATTCATAATTTTCTAACCATTTCCCAGAAAAATATAAAACAAATGGAATGGCTATGATACAAGAAAGAATGACCAGAATTATGAATTCTTTAGAGAGTAATTTCCATAGCGTAATTGTAGAAGCTCCTAATACTTTTCTTATTCCAATTTCTTTAGTCCTTTTTTCGGCTGTGAAAGATGATAAACCTAATAACCCCAGACAACTAATAAGGATAGCAAGAATGGAAAAAACAGACGACAGTTTTCCAATCCGAACCTCATTATTAAATTTTTTGGCATATTGCTTATCAGCAAATTGATATTCAAAAGGTACCCCTTGCGCATACTCTTTAAAAATAGATTCAATACGCTCTAAAGCAACTTGGGTGCTGATTTCCGGACTGAACCTAAACGAAGCCACTTGACTTACCCCTGGCGCAAGCATATAAATGGATGGTCTTACAGACTCGTAGGGTGAACCCACAATCAAATCATCCACAACACCTAAAATCGTCCAATCTTTTTCATCGTGCCTAATAGTTTGACCTACTGGGTTCTCAAGCCCCATATATTTTACAGCAGTCTGATTAATAACCATTCCCCGCTGGTCACTGGCAATTTCTCTGGAAAAATCACGCCCGTCTAATAATTTCCAACCTATCGTTTTCCCATATTCCGGTGAGGTCCAGAATACCGAAAAACCGGCTAAAAATTCCGGGTCTTTTCCCGCCCAATCAAAGTTGCCTAGACCTGTACAGTAGGAATTAAGAGGGCAGGATGATTCCGACATTTCTACAATCGTTCCTGAGGCTAATAATTGATTTCGAATTACTTCAAAATGATCATGTATATCATTGGTTCTCATATTTACTGAAATCAATCGCTCTCTATTATAACCAACAGGCCGATCTTTGGTATATTGAATTTGTCGGTAGACGATAATAGTCCCAATGATGAGGATTACAGAAATGGTAAATTGAAATACCACTAATAATTGACGGGATTTTATGGCCAGGTGTCCGGATCGAATAGCTCCTTTCAAGGCTTTTATAGCTTGAAAAGAAGACAGGTATATAGCAGGATAGCAACCAGCGAGTATTCCTGTAAGTAAAATAAATCCTATGCAGGTCATCCAAAAAAGTGGAATGGTCCAGGGAATTTCCATGCCTTTGTTAGCAACTTCATTGAACCAGGGAAGGGAATAGGTCACCAGGGCTAAGGCAATGACAAATGAAAATATCACTACTAATATAGATTCACTAAAAAACTGATATATCAATTGGCTGCGCAGAGACCCAATGGCTTTTCTTATGCCTACCTCTCTGGTACGACTTTCAGATCGGGCAGTACTAAGATTCATGAAATTGATACATGCCAGTAATAAAACAAAAATCCCAATCAAACTAAAAAGCCAAACAAACCGGATATTTCCCCCAATGTTTTCCCCATTGGAAAATTCTTCGTACAAATGCCATTTATCCATTGGATGTAAGGATATCTTTTGGTCATTATTATAAAATTCATCTCCTACGTTGTTATTTATTATATCCTTTATTTTATGGTTTACTTCATTAATTTCAGCATTTGGATGTAACTGAACATAAACAGGTGACATATCATACCCCCATTTATCTAAATAGGGTTTTGTCCATGGGTTAGAGGATAGAAATAAATCCCATGGGGCAATAAAAGCTAATTCATGAAAAGTTGAATTTTTGGGGACATCCTGATAAACACCAGTTATTTTCAGTTCATCCCGATTATCCAGTTTTATAATTTTATTCAACGGGTCTTCATTACTAAAAAGTCTTTCCGCCAAAGACCTGGAAATTAAGATAGAATTAGGGTTTTCTAATCCATAACGATGCCCTTTGATCATTTGCAGAGAAAGCATTTCCGGACCATCAACTTGCATATAATTGCCCAATTCATTGAAATTTTTTTCTCCATTAGTAATAATGTGTTCCTGAATTTCAGTTGCACTCACTACATATTTAAAATCTTCTGAATAGCTATTTTTGAGGCCATCACTCAAAGGAAAAGGATGTTGATTACCTGTATAAATCTGATCATTAGCAGTTGTATGTTGCATAACCTTTGCTATTTGATCATAATTTTCATGGTATTTATTAAAGGTTAATTCATCATAAACCCACAATCCAATCAGCATGGCTACCGCCATCCCCATTGCCAATCCACCGATGTTTATAAAAGAGTAACCTTTATTTTTAAACAGATTACGCCAACCTATTTTGAAATAATTTTTGAACATGGAAAATTGATTTAAATACACCAGATTTGAATTCCTAATTGCAAAAGGACGTAGATAATTTAAAACCTGATAACAATAATTAAGTTTTGCTTTGAATAGTGAACCGTCTTCCAAACAAGCCAGAAACTGTTCTTCCAAATCACCTTCAACTTCTTCGGCAAGATCATCCCTGAGAAACCAGTGAAGGAATCTGTTTGCTAATTTGGGTGGTATTTTTTTTTCTTTTTTCAAAAGCTCTTTTAGCACCTGTGCTATTTATTTCAAGAATTTTTTCTATCAGGTTTTAAGGCAAATAAATACTCAATAACTCAGTCATCAACTAAACTTAAGGCCATCAAATTCAAATCCGAATTGTGGAAACTGCTTCCATAGAGATATTTTAAAATCTCTGGACATTTCAAGAGTCCTCCTACCATATGCAGTAATAGAATAAATACGCTTTCTTCTTCCCCCTCTCTCAGATGTGGCTTTTCCCATCTCTGAAGTTAAAAAACCTTTATCTTCCATCCTGGAAAGTGTAGAATGGACAGCCCCAATAGATACTGACCTGCCTGTCTGATCCTTAAATTCTTTCGTGATTTTAAAAGAGTAAGCGTCTTCCTCCCCCAGAATTCCTACAAGTAATAAAATTACTTCTTCAAATTCCCCTAATTTAGTTTCTTTCATATTAGTTTCTAAATTGAAGAACAAAAGTATGAAGTAAAATGCATTTATTCTACAATTTAGAAACAAATTACATAAGTGGATTTTTTGAATTACAATAGGTCAAGACTAGTCCCAATTCGTCTTTAAATGAAGACCTAGTAAAACAAATAATTGAAGATTTCCCTCAGCTAACTGATAATCCCTAATTATGGACTATATCCTGTCAAAATTTTTACCTATAATTCCTGAGCTGTTGGCCTAAATAATATTTCATTAATATCAACCTCTTCTGGTTCATTAATGATGAAAGCTACTAATCGAGCAAATGTTTCTGGTTTTAATCCCACATTACCCACATATTCTTTATTAGCACTTTGAATTTTTTCGTCCGTTATATGGTCAAGCAGCTCTGTTTTTACAGCACCTGGTGAAATAATACTTGTCCGTATATTAAAATCTTTCACTTCTTGGCGCAAGCCCTCAGAAATGATCCGCACTGCTGTTTTTGTTGCAGAGTAAACTGTAGAACCGGGGAAAATTTTATGCCCAGCCACAGATGACGTGTTAATTATCAAACCTGATTTTTGTTCCTTCATATAAGGAAGCACTGCTGCAATACCGTAAAGAACTCCTTTAACATTAACATCTATCATTTTGTCCCACTCATCAACCTGTAAACTTGGTAAAGCCGATAATGGCATTATACCTGCATTATTAATGAGGACATCAATGCGACCAAACTTTTTAATGGTTGCTTCTGCCATGTCTATCATATCTTGCTTATTAGAAACATCAGTTGCTACAGCCAAAGCCTGCCCTCCGTGCTCTTGAATTTTTTTAGATAAAAGTTGAATTTTTTCTATTCTTCGAGCTGCTAAGACGACTTTTGCTCCATGTTTTGATAAATGTAAAGCGGTAGACTCTCCCAAACCGCTACTTGCACCTGTTATGATGATTACTTTTTCTTTAATATTTTCCATAATTATAATTGATTTTTTATCTAAAAAGTCGAGGCATCAATGACGTAGCGATAACGAGCTTCTTTGTTTACTACTTTTTTCCAAGCCTCATTTATTTGGTCAGCTTTTATGACTTCTATCTGTGGATAAATTTTATTTTCTGAACAGTAATTAACCAATTCCTGGGTTTCCAGTATTCCACCAATTAATGAGCCGTTAAAATTTACACGATTGAAAATCATATTGAAATTATTGATTTCCAATGCTCCGCCAACTGGTTGTCCAACTTGTGTGAAATAGCCATAAGGTCTTACACAGTCAATATATGGTGACATTTCATAAGCGGAAGGAACGGTTGAAATCATATAATCCAATTTACCCTTCCAAGGTTTCAAATCTTCCGAACCTTTAACTACTATGGTTTCTGTTGCTCCAAATCGTTTGATATCCTCAATTTTCTCAGGTGAAGTGGTAAAAGCATAAACTTCCGCTCCTTTAGAAACAGCTAATTGAATAGCCATATGTCCTAGACCTCCAATACCTATTACACCAACTTTCTCATTTTCTTTCATTGCATTGAACTTCATCAATGGTGAATAGGTTGTAATACCTGCGCAGAGTAATGGAGCTGCATATTTTAACTCAATGCTTTCTGGGATTTTTATGGCAAAATGATCTCGGACTACTATATTGTTTGCGTATCCACCTTGTGTAATTCCAGTTGGTTCTCTTTCGTCTTTGTAACCGTAAGTAAATAATGTATTCGGTTGATATTGCTCTTCATTTTGGCAAGTTGTACAACCATCTACCATACAGCCTACACCAGCTTTGTCACCAACCTTAAATTTGGTTACATTTTTCCCTACTGCACTAACAATTCCAGCAATTTCGTGTCCTGGTATTTGTGGGTATTTTTGAGGTCCCCAATGCCCTTGAATTTGGTGAATATCTGAATGACAAATGCCTGAGTATTTGATATCGATCAAAATGTCATTATCGCCCACAGGTCTGCGTTCAAATTCCCAAGTGGTTAATGGCTTTTCTTTATCGGTGCCGGCATAACCCATGGAATGAATATTATTGCTCATTCTATTATTTTCCTGATTTTGAGAAGAAAGTGAAAAAGGTGGAAGGAGGGTTAAGCCTACTCCTGCAGTTGCCGATGTTTTAACAAATGCCCTTCGAGATTGGATTTGGCTAGCAATATTTTTTGTTTTCATTGACTACTTTTTATATTGTTCATCTGTTACTGCCTCTTGCCAGTCTACAATGCCCTTTTCTGTATTTGGAACGATGTATATTTGCTGTAGACCTACCTGAGGACTTGCTCCGTGCCAATGACGAACATTGGGTGGACATTTTACCACATCTCCTTTTTTGATAGTTTCTATGGCTTGTCCTTCAATTTGATGATAGCCAACACCATCAGTAATAATTAATATTTGACCTGCTGGATGCGAATGCCAGTTGCTTCTTGCTCCTGGTTCAAAAAATACATTACCAACTGCTGTGGTAAAAACAGAATCAACATCTACTAAACCAATGTTATAGGCATTGCCTGTAAAAAGATCTGCTGAACCTTTTTCCCCTTTCGGAAAAATGGCGTTCAATTCATTTTTGTCTGCTTTCATAATTTCTTGTCTTTTTTTGGTATTTGAATTGCAAGCAGTTATCAGAAAAAAAATTCCTGCTAGTATTGCAATCATTGAGATGTGTTTTTTCATATCAAATATTTTGAGTTACTTTTCTAATTCAAATGTTACGGTTACGCTACCTTCTACATTAAAATTCTTGATACCATCTGTTATTTTTCCCAATAAAATCAGCCCGCTGGCATAGCCAAAGTCTTTATAAAATAAGGCAATATTTCCCCAAGGTGCATAATAAGTCAAATCTCCAACAGATGGGTCAAATCCATTTGGTGCATCTTTGGTTATCAATTTTTTAGATGGTGTAAACACCTTCTCAGTGTTGGAATAGTCATCCAATTGAACAGTTAAGGGTAGCAGGGAAACAAAATCTCTACTTGTTGGGCTGTCATGTAAAATAGCTGTTGCCGTTTTTTTTTCCTATTGTTATTTTTACCTTCATTGTATCCTGTATTGAAGTATTCATTTCTTTTTCCTTTTTACAGGTATTTAGCTGTATGCAACCCAAGATGAAAATTAAAATGTAAAATAGCGTACTCAACTATTCTATTTTTTTTATGAATTTCGCGGGAATTCCTCCTACAACCGAATTATCGGGAACATCTTTAGAAACCACCGCACCTGCTGCTACAACTGAGTTCTCGCCAATGGTTACGCCTTGTAAGACAGTAGCGTTTGCGCCAATCCAAGCATTTCTTTTAATGTGAATGGGTTTTGGTACAAGTGAATGTCTTTCTTCTGGATGCAATGGATGTCCTTCTGAAAGCAGGCTAACATTTGGTGCAATGAGTACATCATCTTCAATGGTTATACCTCCCAGATCCAAAAGCGTACAATTGAAATTGATAAATACATTCTTTCCAATTTTGGTATGTTTACCAAAATTGATATACAATGGAGGGAATATAGCCGTGCTTTGGTCAATCTCCGAACCGATGATTTGCCCCAACAATTTTTTTGCATCATTAGGATTGGTTGAGTTATTCATTTTCCTAACCATCTTAATTGTAGCAAAAGAAGCATCCCTCAATTCTTTGCGTTGTGGGTCATTGGATGAAATGGTTTCTCCACGCTTTAACCGATTAAAAATTGTTGTTCGTTCCATCTTTATATTATTTGATACAAAGTTGGCTACTTTTCAACTCTATTCGTTAATGAGATTCAAACCTATATTTAAGAAATTCAAACCTTTTTAAGTCGAATCGCAGAAGGACTTGTTCCTGTTTGTTTTTTGAAAAAGTTGTTGAAATAGGTTGGGTATTCAAATCCTAAAGCATAGGCTATTTCAGAAATATTCCAATTGGTGTGTTGTAGAATGGCTTTAGCTTCATTTACGATTCGTTCCGAAATGAGAGCTGTTGTCGTTTTTCCAGTTACGTTTTTTATTGAACGGTTTAAATAGTTTACATGCACCGAAAGATTCTTTGCGTAGTCTTTTGCTGTTCGCAGTTGAAGTGGGCTATCCGGACTTTCCACCGGAAACTGACGTTCTAACAATTCCATAAAAACAGTTGTCAACCGTTCTGCACCACTTTTTTCTTGGTTGTAATTTTCGGAAGGTTTCAGCTTTAATGACTCATGTAATATCAGTTCGATGTAATTACGTATCAATTCATCCTTATATTCATATTCAGATTGTTGTTCCTCAATCATTCTTTGGAAGATCCCATTTAAAAATTGCCTTTGGTTTTCAGAAATTTCTAAAATTGGGGTTCCACCCATTTTGAACAGTAAAGATTTTTGCAGTTTTTCTGAACGTTTAGCTGGCAGTAAAAAATCCTCTGAAAAAAGAACTGTGTAACCGACATATTTGGTGGAAAGCGTTTCCCAAGAGTAGGGTACATTCGGATTTCCGAAAAACAAAATTGTTCCGTCTGCCCCAAAACTCCTATCAGAATAATGAATTTTACTTTTTCCTGTCGTTAAGCAGATTTTATAGAAGTCTTTTCTGCTATATATACGAGTTGCTGTCCTGTCATCCTCGATCTGGAAGACGTTGAATCCTTTGAGTTTTAATTCACTATTGTATGTTGACAAATCTCTCGACATGATACAAAGTTAAGAAATTCAAATCAATAATTCTGTCGATAGATGGGATTGGCTATACTGGCAGGACTCAAACTTTTATTTCCTGGAAATTACTAGTTCCGGAACAGGGTTTTAAGGCGAATAAATTCATAATTTGACCCTTCTCCTTAAACTTGACATCTTATAAATATTAAATCTGAGCTTTGTAAACAAGAGTTATAATTTGCCCTTGAATAAGGACGGCTATAAGTTTACTTATGAATGATAGTGTATGTTGGCGGTAGTATAGTTTTATTATTTGGGTCTTAGTTTTTCTATGACATCCGTGCTTACCCAATGAATATTTGACANTCCTGGCTCTATATCTCTTTCGTCCNTTCCAAAAAACAAATACTTACCATCAGGACTTATGCTCGGTGTTTTTTCATAAAAACTGGTATTTACTATAGCTCCAAGATTTATTGGTTTTGACCATTTTCCATCTTCATCCCTGAAATAAACATATATATCATTATCTCTTCTTAATAATATCAGAATAATGATAATTAAAATTAAAAAAATCATACAACTTTCTCTCTAAAAACTTTATTGTTTTAAATAAAATCAGGCATAAAATATTGATTTACATAAAATTAAATATTTTATTAAAATAAGATCAGGTTTTAGAACACCATATTAAAATTCACTAAAGATGAAATTAGCATTTATTGGTATTGGAAATGTAGGCTTTGCATTAGCCAATAACCTACAAAAAAAAGGTCATGAAATCATTATCGCTCAAAATGAACTAAAAAGTGAAAGTGTCCTGCAGGCACAAACTAAAAATCAAGCACTTCTGGCTATGCCAATTCAGGAAGCTATTGATCAATCGGATATTGTTTTTTTGGCTACTCCTTTCAATTTCAATGAAAAAATTTTAAAACCATTAGATTTCGGGAACAAAATTTTGGTAGATTGTACTAATCCCGTTGGTCCCGGAATTTCTCACGGTTTGGAAAGCAAGATTTCTGGTGCAGAAAAAGTTCAGGAGTGGGCAAAAAATGCAAGGGTTGTAAAATCAAACACCATTTATGGTTTTGAAAATTTAGAAAACTCCAAATTTCCAAATTATAATGTAAAGCCTGTAATGATGATTGCCGGCAATGACCAGGATCCCAAAGAACAGGTTAGTTTAATCAATACGGATTTAGGTTTTGAAACTTTGGATGTTGGGGATTTATCTCAATCTCTTCATTTAGAGCATATGACTTTGCTTTGGGTAAAAATGGTACGTGCAAACGGTCACCATCCGAATTTCACCTGGGCTTATCTGGAAAGATAGCATTTCTTGAAATGGATTTGGTCCACCAGTTTTTGGCGGTTCGAATCTCTTTTCGGTGCCTAGTGACTGATGAATCTGAAGTTAGAGTAGATTGACCCAAAGTCTCTCACAAAACCCCAGGTAATGATCTCCCATTAATAGGGTTCTTATGGTTCAAGTCCTTTAACCCTTTGTTTCTATGCTTATGGATAAAATTAAAACTTTGGCGAACAATTATTAATAAATTGTAAATACATACTTTTGAAAAAAGTACAATTTTATGCAAACAATAATTTCATGTATACAAAAAATTAGTCCATGTAAACAGTCAACTATAGATTTACTCACCTCCAAAATGACTAGGCATGAGTTTCCCAAAAAACACATTCTAATTAAAAGTGGAATTATTGACAAAAACTTTTATTTTATTGAAAAAGGATTAACAAGATCATATTGTATTATCAATGGGGAAGAAGCCACATCATGGTTTAGCCAAGAAGGAGATATTACATTTTCAATGTTGAGCTGCTATGAAAATAAACCCGGTTATGAATATGTAGATTTATTAGAAGATTCTATTATTTATTCCATTTCGATTCAAGAACTAAATAAGTTGTACTTTGATAATATTGAAATTGCAAACTGGTCAAGGTTAATTCATCAAAAAGCATTTTTAGATTTAGAATTAAGGCATATAGCCCTGGCCACACAATCCGCAACAGAAAGGTACCATAACTTTTTAAAGGAGAGATCAGGTTTGGTTAATCGAGTTAAACTCAGTCACATTGCATCATTCATTGGCGTATCCCAGGTTACCCTCAGTAGAATTCGGGCTAATTATTTTTTAACATAGGTAAAAAAAATTGAAATGATTACTGGTTAATTTTGGCTCATTAATAATCAGATTTACCATGACTGAAAGACAAAAAATGTTAAGTGGAGAATTTTATGATTCTCGCGACCCTGAATTAATTGAGATTTATCATAATGCAAAACAACTGCTCTTAAAGTTTAATAATTTGAGCTCAAGAGAAACTTCAAAAAAAGCACAATTATTAAAACAATTATTTGAAAAAATAGAAGATAAAGTATGGATTGAAGCTCCATTCTTTTGTGATTATGGCAACAACATTTCAATTGGAGAAAATACCTTTATCAATATGAATTGTATTTTTATTGATAATAATAAGATCACAATTGGAAAAAATTGCCTGATAGCACCTCATGTTCAAATTTATACCGCTTCCCATCCAGTAAATGCGGCTGAAAGAATTAACACCAATTCTTCAGGGGCTCCATATAATACTTTTACCAAACCTGTGGCAATTGGAGATAATGTTTGGATTGGAGGGAACAGTGTTATTGTACCGGGTGTTAAAATTGGAAATAACGTAACAATAGGCGCAGGATCTGTGGTTACTAAAGATATCCCTGATAATGTTGTTGCCTTTGGTAACCCATGTAAAATTGTAAAAAAATTATAAGATGAACTTTTTAAATTCCATTCCTGCTGACCTATTTGAAATGATTGGGATTTTTGCGGGCCTAAGTGCATTTTTTGTAGTATTACTACAGGTTAAAAAAGAACTTAGCCTTAAAGCCCCATCTAGTTTATCATTGTTTTTTGTATTTGGCTGGGTGTTTATATATTTTTTCTGGGGTATTTATGGCCTAAGGTTTAATAACATTGCATTGTGGTTAACCAACGGAATTGCATTAATTATACAAATTTCTTTATGTGTCATTGTGCTTTACAAGAACAAGCAATACGCAAATAACAACTCCTAAACACAGCAGGAAAAAAGTGAATTTTCAATAATACAACCTGATTCAAATTCGGGAATAATTTCTGTGGGATTCCCCCCCTTTCCCACAGAAATTTGATCCCTTATTATAGAGTACAGATCTTTTACACCATAACTTTTCTATTCTGGATGAATAGCATTTTTATTTCTTCTGCTGTAGCTTTTGCAGTTTTACCCACACCATAAATAGTTGCTGAAGCAAAACCTGTCCAATTGCCATAACCCACCAACCATAGATTTGGCTCTTTTACCACACGTGTATGAGCAGTTTCAACTTTATTATTTTCAACTATTCCTAAGGGCTCCAAATGCTTTAGATTAGGTTTGAAACCGGTACACCAAATTACAACATCAAAAGGTTCTTTTGTACCATCCTGCCAAATAACACCTTCATTATAAAATGAAGTGAAAGGTCGATGGTCTTTGTAAATATTTCTTGCTAAACCATCACGAACACTTTCTACCTGAACAATATCACCTAATGATATATTTTGCTGGACAGCCTTGTTTGTTTTATTGAAATAAGTTTCATTGGCTTTATGGAATAAATAGCGACCATCTATATCTTCAGGTAAAAATTTTGGTGGATATAGTGTTACCCATTTTGTAGTTGCAACTTTGGATACTTCGGCTAAAATTTGTGCCCCTGAATTACCACCTCCCACAATCAGGACTTTTTTATTTTTTAAATTTTCGGTGTTTTGATACGCATTAGAATGGAACTGACTACCAGAAAATATTCCCATGTCATTATATGACGGAATAAATGGGGCTCGGGCAGTTCCGGTGGCACTCACAACGGTTTTACTTAAATAATCACCATTATTAGTGATTAATTTAAAAAGATTATTTTCCTTTAATACTTCATTAACCAATGTGTTCCTTTTTACAGGAAAACCATAACGTTTTTCATATTGAGAAAGGTAATCCAAAAATTCTTCCTTTGTAGGGTATTCATTATTTGTTGAAGGCATTTGCCAACCCGAAAGTGAACTAAATTGCGAAGGAGAAAATAATTTTAAACTATCCCAAGTGTGTACCCAAGAGCCACCAGGAGAGTTTTCCGCATCCAAAATGAGATAATTTAATTTGCTTCGCTTTAAAAAATAGGCCACTGATAAACCTGCTTGTCCCCCACCAATTATTATACAATCGTATACTTTCTTTACCATTACTGCACTAACTATAGTTTAATTTATTTTTTACTTTACAATCCTCTTAAAGGCCTTTTATACTGACAAAGTTCAAAAGTCGTCATCATGCTCAGTCAAACCTGGAATATTTGCTCATTACAGTTCCCCTGGGATAAGTTCAAAATGACCAGGTTTTGGCACCTAATTTTGCCAGATAAATTTTGTTTTTTCAAAATATTCCTCCTGCTCATCAACTGTCACTATACTCCTGTTCCCTAACTACTTAACTGCTGTTAATTGATTGTCTGCCTGGTGGGTAATAGCATTTTTAATCATTTCGTATTGGGGTTACAGTGTAGAGAAGAGCCTGATGGCCTAAAAATTTCATCACAAATATCACGAAACTTTTCAGACCATCAGCGCCATTAAATCAAGGCAGCATTTCTCTTCCTATGTTAGTTCTTCAAAAGGAATAGTAATGGTTTTCAACCAGTGGAACTGTCTCCAACACATCACAACACGGACGTGAAAATTACTCTAACATGTACTTCAGGTAATCTTTAATGCCTTCATAAATTTTATTTGCCATTTGCCTTCGAAATTCAGGATCTGCCAATTTCTCTTCATCCTCAGCATGTGACAAAAATGCCTGCTCAACCAAAATAGCCGGCATGTTCGTAGTACGAATTACCGTATAGTTAAACGAACCAATAAGTCCGTATTCCTTCAGGTTTGTTTCCAGTAAACGCTCGTATATCTTTTCAGCCAATGGTGCCCAAAAAGCATTGTGGTAAAAAGTACTGGTACCCGACACTCTTAAGAATCCTCCACCAGCTGAATTGGCATGAATACTAATCAAAAGGTCGGCATTCGATTGAAGCGCAGTATCTCTTTTTTCTATTAAAGACATATCAATATCAGCTGGTCTTACCTGGATCACTTCTGCTCCTCCGGACTCACAAATCTCTCCCAACTTAAGTGCTAAATCCAGATTGATATCTTTTTCCAGTACGCCTGACAACCCTCTTGCTCCTGTATTGCTTCCTCCATGACCAGCTTCAATGGCAATTTTTAAGCCCGTAAGTGGCTTTTTCCTCTCAATTTTGGTTAATGGAGGGTGCTTCAACTTTACGCTTAACTTTGTTCCATTTGGTTGAACCTCATAACCCCAAATTTTCGATGATTTTAAATTAATATAAACCTCATAAGTTTCAGGAGAGGTTTGTTGCCAGGTTACCTTTTCTATTACCTTGCGACCAGTTCTGTGGGTAATCCATGTGCTGCTCGTTTGAGCACCAAACAACCTTACCACAATTCTTTTCTGGTCGGGCTCTGGAATTACTTCGTATGGTATCGGGTTTAAATAAGGAATGCTCAACACATCGGAATCGCCTTCAGGGGCACAAAACATATTAGTGATAAAATAAGGTTCCTGTGAGAATGCTGCCGGTAACTCTTCAAGCTGTTTGGCAGCTATTATTCCTGTTTCGATTTCGTTCAATTTTATTCTGTAATACGCTCCAATTTTACCATTTGTTTTGAGAATAATACCTTTCGGATATTCTGACCTTACAGGCCCTCCCAGACGAATAGGTCCCTGATTGTAAGTTAAGCGTACGTTATCCTCAGTTGTCTTCACATATGGAAAATCATCTGTTTTTTTAACAATAATTGAATTTTCCAACGGGAAGATAAAAGAATCATTCAATCGGACAATCTGTTTCAGTGTCCTGTTTTTTGCAAAACTATTTAAAGGAAGTTCTGTTTGGTAAGTACTGTAATCATCATGGTCGGTTCGTGAGCAGGAAAACTGGTAACCTCCTGGTAATACTTCAACAATAGCATCCTGACCTTTCGAACCGTTGAATCTTACATGTACCTTATCCTCTTCAGTTAACTCCATGTCCACTCCTGGAATAACCGTTTTTTCTTCAACCCAAAGTGGAAATGGAGAGCGTTTTTCATCTGTCTTTTCATAAAAAATTTCTTGTTCATAAAAAACTTCTTCCTGTGCTTCGGTTAATACGGCACCTCTTACCCTGTTCTCCCCTTCATTTAATTCTACAGTATTAAAGAACACACCAGTTTTATACACCTTGGCTTCCTCTCCATTGACAAAGCCCTTATTCGAAGCTTCCGTTTTATAGAGAAGATTATAATTTTTGCGGTTTGTATAATTTGGTGGTAACTTCCTAAGTTCAACCCAAGGCTCAGGGCGTTTCACTTTGCCATCAGGCTGTACAATATATTTAAAGGGTATGGCCCACTGATTGGTTGGCAATACCAGTGTTTTTCCATCAAGGCCGAGCTGCAATGTATCAACTTCTGAAGCTATAAACTTATGCCAGCCATCCTCATCTCTTTTTATTTTATGATCGAGTCCATTAATGCTTATTTCTGACTCCGTGGTATGCTCGGTGAAAAATGAGGATAGGTCCAGGGCAATTACCTGTGTAGGTTTTAGTTTTTTCAGCTTTTTCGGAAATAGAGTGGGTTCATTTATTTTTTCTGGCGTTTCACCGTGTTTATATTCAGTAATATCAGAAAGCTGAAGGTCAACAATTCCTTTGGCCAGGAGTTGTTCCGCAATTTGCATGTCCTTATCATTGGAAGCATAGATTCCGGTAATCAGGTAAGGTTTTACAAGCATCATGTCCACTACTTTGTTTTCGACCGATGAATAATCATCAAAATCAAACACTAAGCCGTCCAGGTTGTAGCTATTAACCAATTGATTCACATTTGTGTTTTCATTATCAATTAGGGCAAATAGTTTTAATTTCTCAGCATGAGCAGCATCAATCAACTCCGTAAGCCCTTCTGTTTTTCCCGATAACCCGAGCAAAACCGTATTATAACCTGCAACACTAATTTGATTCATCTGTTCACTTAAGTCAGTTTTGTTTCCGTCAACCCATGTATCAGAATCTATTTGGATAGCCTGAACAACACCTTCGGATACAACTTTTTCTTCTTTTCGATAATTTTCCAGAAACACACCCAATTCAGGAATTAGCTTTTGGGTTTCATTGGAAACATTGATTTGTGATAATACACTTTCGTTGCCAAATTTATCTACAGCCGTTACAGCTATTGCCTTTAGAGGCACAACTACCTCATCAATATTTTTTATTTCTCCCGCCTTTTTAGTCTTAAAAAAAGCATTATTATAAATATATCCTGAGACCATCTCAGACTGCAATTGTCGGCTTACAATATCATAAATCCAATCTTCTCCGTATTTTTTATAAACTACAAAAGCAAACAATTCCTCTGCGTTGTTTTGACTCCAGTTTAACTTCAGCGAATCATTTTCAATTGCAACTTTCACCACTGGTGCATTGGGAGCCTTGTCCCCCAGCCAGGGAGAAGCTGGCACCAAAGCTTTTTTAAGGTAAGGACCTTCAGTCACTGCCTTGGTAAGTAGTTCGGAATTGGTAAAACCTCCAATATTCCAATGCATTATTCCAGGACTATCGTATAAAACCCCTCTGCTAATCATGATTTGGTTAATCACTTCATCAACCTTTTCCATGCCGGCTTTACGGCCTAAACTAATGCCTGGCCAAAAGTGCCTGCGTTTATAATTCTGTTGATTCCACCATCCGAGCAATACCGGAAAGCTCTGTGGTATTTTGTTGATGGACCAATATAATTGCGGAGTCCAGTAATCTATCCAGCCCTCATTTAACCATAATTTTGCATCGGCATATAACTTTTCGTACTGGTCGAACCCTTT
Organism: Flexithrix dorotheae DSM 6795; assembly: GCF_000379765.1. GTDB lineage: Bacteria > Bacteroidota > Bacteroidia > Cytophagales > Flammeovirgaceae > Flexithrix > Flexithrix dorotheae. Next base: position 32,693 of record NZ_KB903452.1, on the reverse strand, counting down.
TATCGATGGTGGGTTATTAGGTCTCCAAATACCAAACGGGCTCAATCCGAATTTCACATGTTTCTTTTCCGCCTTAATACCCTCGTACACTCTTTTCATAAAAACATTTACAGCATCCCTTCGCCAGTCCCCCCTGCTAAGTTTTCCTCCTTGTTTTTGGTAGCTGACCCAACTTTTCTCGTCCGGAAAATCTTTATTGTTATTGTAATCTGGATAGGGATAAAAATAGTCGTCAAAATGGATACCATCTACATCATACCTCTTTACAATATCCATCACTACATTGTAAGAATGATCTTGTGTTGCCTTGGCTGTAGGCTCCATCCAATAATAACCACTTTCGAGCTTTACCACCAGTTCTGGTTTGGTTTTTACAATTGATTGATCGCTAACAGGTCCGCCAGCCACATGGTGAGCCCGGTAAGGATTCAGCCAGGCATGTAATTCTATTGCCCGTTTATGCGCCTCATCAATCCAAAACTGCAAAGGATCGTAAAATGGTTCTGGTGCTTTTCCTTGGGTGCCGGTAAGGTAATACGACCATGGTTCCAGTTCCGACTGATACAAAGCATCGCATTGTGGTCTTACTTGTAGAATTGCAGCATTAAAATTATTTTCAGCTAAAAAATCGAGCAATTCAATAGCCTCTTCTTTTTGTTTTTCAACAGAAAGCCCAGGTTTACTTGGCCAATTAATATTGGCAACGGAGGCAATCCAGGCCCCTCTGAATTCTCGTTCAGCAACAGGCTGTTCTATGCTTACTGTTTCATTAGATTTTGTTACTTTTTTTGAAGTAGAACATTGTGTGCCAAAAAAGAGAATGAATAATAGCGCTAAAAAAATAGAAAGTTGGTTTGTCATTGTAAATTAATCAGGTTATTTTATGTAAGTTGTTTAAAGTAAAAAATGCTCAAGATGAGAAACTTAGGAAAGTCATACAATCCTAAGTTTAGCTTCCAAATTGAGCATTTTTTTCAAAGGTATAATAAAAAACCAGACATCGCCATATTTAACTCCAGGCGGAAAGGGGACTGTCGATAAAAGCCATTAAGTCTTTTTCAAAGTTTGGTTCCACAATGAACCATAACTTGATAAATCGGCATAACCAAGCTGACTCCATCAGGTTGGTTCAAAACCAGGAAAAGTTCAGTCTGTTCCCCGAGTTTACGGGAATACAATCCCTAAAAATTAGGCTTATCATTTTTAGCCTTCCCTTTCCATTTATTTCACCAATAGTGGCTAGAGTTAAAATTAAAGAAGAAAGGGAAAATGGGGAACTGTAGGCAAATCTTATTTGATCAACTCATAATTGGTGCTTCTTCCACCTTCCTGTCTTTTTTGAAGGATGCCTTTTCTAATCAAATCCTGAATATCGCGTAAGGCTGTATCAGAAGAACATTTGGCTATTTTTGCCCACTTACCACTGGTTAAGTTACCTTTAAATTCTTCCATAAGCATCATCAGTATTTTTACCTGCCGGTCATTTAAAACCAGACCGGAATGCCTGGCCCAAAAACGATGCTTGAATACCACCTTTTCCAAAACCGTTTCTGAGGCTAACAGTGCATTTTCCAAACAAGTGAGGAACCATTTTAACCAATGGGTAATATCAAGGCCTCCTTTTTGCGTTTTTTCCAACTGCTCATAATACGCTTTACGCTGATTTCTTATTTGAGAGGACATACTGTAAAATCTTTGAGAAATTCCATCTGCTCTGGCCAATTGCAAATCGGTTAACGCTCTGGCTATTCGTCCGTTTCCATCCTCAAATGGGTGTAGTGTAACAAACCATAAGTGTACTATACCTGCTTTGATAATAGCATCCTCCTCCTCATTTTTCTCAAACCAATCTAAAAATTCTTTCATTTCTTCCTCCAATGTGCTTGCTGCTGGTGCTTGAAAGTGCACTCGTTCCCTCCCTATTGTTCCGGAAACGACCTGCATCGGACCTGTGGAATCATCCCGCCATTGACCAACAATAATTTTGTTTAATCCACTTCTTCCGGTGGGAAACAAGGCAAAGTGCCAGGAATATAATCGCTCCTTTGTCAAAGGTTTTTGATAATGTTGGGTAGCATCCAACATCATATCCACTACCCCATCTACATTTCTATCAGAAGGTACCAAACCATATTGATCCAGCCCTAATCTTTTAGCTATGGAGGACCTTACCTGACTGGGATCTAGTATTTCCCCTTCTATTTCTGAGGATTTTACAACGTCCTGGGTCAGCGTTTCCAGACTTGCCTCATTTCTGAGGTCAAATCCCAATAATTCCATTTTACCAAGAATTTTACCTTGTAAATGGCTTACCCGTCCCAGTAAGGGTAACAAAGTTTTATGATCCCAGTGGAATTGTGGCCACTTTTGATGTAGATAAATATACATTGTAATATCCGCAAATTTTGCGGTAAATATATACTTTTTTCACCGCAAATGATAATTACAACCTTCCACTTAATTTTAGTTCAAACCATTTTTCACCTTAGATTAATGAACATAACCAGGGAAAAAATTTTTGATCAAATAAATCCTAATCTGAATTGCCTTGTGGCTTGGGATCCCAATATCTCCAAGATTTTACCAGCATACTTTAGCAACATGTGGGCATGTCCTCCTCAGAAGTACAGAAACCCTTTAAATTAAAAGATTTGTACTATTTATCCATCCAATTTTTCCTTAACTTTAGTAACAGACTAATCCAACATAGAACAATGGCAAAATTTAACCTTATCATCAATGGAAACCAGAAAGAGGTAGATGTTGACCCTTCCACTCCGGTACTTTGGGTTTTGCGGGACCATCTGAAACTGGTCGGTACAAAATATGGCTGTGGAATTGCTCAATGTGGTGCCTGTACCATTCATTTAGATGACACTGCAATTCGGTCCTGCCAGTTACCTGTTTCAGCGGTAGGCAATCAGGCCATTACCACCATAGAGGGATTATCTGAAAATGGAGATCATCCTTTACAAAAAGCCTGGGTAGCACATGATGTGCCGCAATGTGGCTATTGTCAGGCAGGGCAAATTATGACAGCAGCAGCTTTATTGAAAGCTAATCCCAATCCTACTGAAGAAACCATTGAAGCTACCATGAATGGCAATATATGCAGGTGTGGCACTTACATCCGGATAAGAAAAGCCATACAAACAGCAGCCAGTAACCAGCAGGGATAATTATTTTAAAATCCTGTAATTGATTACCGATTCATAAAATCAGAAAAAATATATAAAATGAGTACTGTAAGCACAAAAATAGGCAGACGCTTCTTTATAAAAAGTTCCACTTTGGCAGGAGGAGGAATTATGCTTGGGTTTAATTGGTTGGCTTCATGCCAGATGCCAAAAAAGGAACTGAGTAGCGTGCCAAAAGAATGGTTCAAAATCAATGGTTTTTTAAAAATTAGTGACAATGGCCTGGTAACGATCATGTCACCAAACCCGGAAGGAGGGCAAAATGTAAAAACATCAATGCCAATGATTGTGGCAGAAGAGCTGGATGTAAACTGGAATGATGTAATAGTAGAACAGGCTCCTTTGGATACAGCTAATTTTACCCGACAATTTATTGGTGGCAGTCAAGCCATCAGGAGAGGATGGGAAAGTTTGCGAATGACAGGAGCTTGTGCAAGACATATGCTCAAACAGGCTGCTGCTCAGGCCTGGCAAGTTCCTTTGGAAGAGCTCACTACTGCTTCAGGGGTAATTCAGCATGAGAAAACAGGCCATTCAGCAGGATATGGGGAAATGGCTTCGGCTGCCGCCACACTTCCTGTTCCTGAAACGGTAGAATTAAAAGAAATAAAGGATTTTAAAATTATAGGAACTTCCCGTAAGAATGTTGATGGACAAAAAATTGTAACCGGTCAGCCATTATTTGGCATCGATACTTATCGGGAAGGCATGCTGACAGCCATGATTGTTCATCCTCCTGCTTTCGGATTAAAATTGAAATCGGTGGATGACTCTGCCGCCAGAAATATGCCTGGTATAAAAGATATCTTCACCATAAAAGTATTTAATGAAGACTATGAAAAGGAATTTTTCGATACATGTACTTTTACAGAAATAGCTGTAATTGTTGGAAATTCTACATGGGAAGTGATGAATGCCAAAAAAGCTTTAAAAATTTCCTGTGAACCCATTACGAGTTCTACCGAAAATAGAAGCCGATTTGGGAGCAAATACACCCAACATACCCCGGCCGGTCTGGAAAGCACTACCGATCATAAGGCCCAAATGGAAGCGATGGCCGCAAAACCAGCCGAAATCGTGAGAAAAGATGGAAATCCGGATATGGCCTTTAAAAAAGCTGCAAAAATTATAGAACGTACATTTACAGCCCCTTATTTGGCTCACAATTGTATGGAACCCATGAATTTTTTTGCCGATGTAACCTCTGAAAAAGCTACTCTAATCGGGCCACTTCAAAAACCTGAATTTACCGAAAAGGCACTTTCAGCTAGATTAGGTATGCCTCTGGAAAAAATCGATATTCAAATGACCCGTTTGGGCGGGGGATATGGCCGCAGATCATACGCCCACTGGTTAATAGAAGCTGCGCTCATTTCTCAAAAGATGAATGCACCTGTTAAACTGATTTATACCCGTGAGGATGACATGACTGATGGCATTTACCGACCGGCTTATCACATTAAATTTAGGGCAGGATTAGATGGCAGTAACAACCTAAATGCTTTTCATGTAAAGGCAGGAGGAATTCCGGAAAGTCCTTTAGCTAAAGACCGTTTTCCAGCTGGTGCAGTGGATCATTACCTGGCTGAAGAATGGACGATCGATACCAATCTAACAGTGGGATCTTTCAGGGCACCAAGGTCTAACTTTATGGCCAGTGCCGAACAATCATTTTTAGATGAAGTGGCCGAGGCTGCCGGAAAAGATCCTATAGATTTCAGGTTAGAACTATTGGAAAAAGCCAGTAAAAATCCAGTGGGGGAAAATAATGATTATGATGCCAACAGATATGCAGGAGTACTTAAAATGGTAAGGGAAAAATCCGGTTGGGGAAAAGAAAGTACTGATATTTATCGTGGAGTATCGGCATATTTTTGCCACAACTCCTATGCGGCTCAGGTACTTGATATGAAAATGGAAAACGGTACACCTAAAGTGCAAAAAGTAACATGTGCCATTGATTGCGGGATTGTGGTGAACCCGGATGGGGCTAAAAATATGGCAGAAGGAGGTATCGTGGATGGTATTGGAAATGCATTTTTTGGGGAGCTAACTTTTAAAGATGGTGTACCTGAAAAAAATAACTTTGATAAATACAGGATGATCAGGATGAAGGAAGCTCCCAAGGAAATTGATGTCTATTTTGTAGAAAGTAACATTGATCCTACCGGCTTGGGAGAACCTACCTTCCCTCCTACTTTTGCCGCAGTGGCCAATGCTCTTTATCAGGCAACCGGAAAACGCCATTATCATCAGCCTTTCCTTAAAAGTTAAAAGTCATTTTGGCTCAAACAAAGGGAGGTTGGAGGAAAACAGATATGCATAAAATGAAAAAATTAAAAGTAGAGCTTTTACTTCTTTTATTAATCCTTGTGAGTAGTTCATGTGGAAACATAAGCCAAAAAGGGGAGAAAATTATTAGTGAAGAAATGATGATCAGAATAGCAGAAATTGAAATAGATGCTGCTTACTTTGATGAATATATTTCTATTCTTAAAGAGGAATCCAAAGCTTCTGTTCAATTAGAACCTGGAGTTATCTGTATTTATCCCATGTTTCAAAAAGATCGTCCCACTTCCATAAAACTTCTGGAGATTTATGCCAATAAAGCTGCTTACGAGGCACATTTACAAACCCCACATTTTTTAAAGTACAAAAACGAAACCCTCAAAATGGTTAAATCCCTAAATCTTGTTGAAATGGACGCCATTGATAAAGAAACAATGCCAGAAATTTTCAGCAAAATTGATCACTTTTAAATAAGAAGTTTATGAATCAGGAAGATACTGACATATTTTCTCAAATGCTCAAAGGGGGAACCATAAAAAATGATGCGCCAGTCATGTCAAAAGCCTGGGAAATTGTATTTAGGACACAAAAACTTTTGCCAGCTTTGAATAATTCTACTCACATCCGGGAAATGCGTGAAAGACTAAGTGAAATTATAAATAATAAAATAGATGATTCTACCACTATATTTGTCCCCTTCTATACAAATTTTGGTCATCATATTAAGCTTGGAAAAAATGTGTTTATAAATCATGCCTGTTCATTTCTGGATTTAGGGGGAATTACTATAGAGGACGAGGTACAGATTGGTCCTAAAACCAACTTAATTACAGAAAATCATCCTATTGAACCTACCAAGCGAAAATATCTTCAACTGAATGCTATTACCATAAAGAAAAATGCCTGGATTGGTGCTGGAGTCACTATTTTACCTGGAGTAACTGTTGGGGAAAACTCAATTATTGCGGCAGGGGCTGTTGTAAATAAAGATGTTCCCCCCAATACAATTTTTGGGGGAATCCCAGCAAAATTTATAAAAAATATTACCACTCCAAAAAGTTAAAGAAAGATCTGTTGAATGGATAAATAGGTTGTGATCTCCTGTAGAGGCTTAGGTATAAAAAGTAATTTTACAGTTTGAAAACTGCCTGAACTACTTTTTTAAATTCAACCTTCATACATCCATTAAAATTAATATCACAAATAAGCTTATTCCAATATTCCCCTAGAATATTGTTTAAATCAGCTCCATCAATTATAAAGATAATTCCCTATTTTTAAGCAGTAATGGTCAATTAGATAACGATGAATATAGGAGCTTTAATCGATAACTTTTCCAATATTTCATTACCTCTGGGCGAGGGAGAAATTGAAGAATTGAAAAACAGGGTAAAAGTTAATATGGAAGGTTTTTGAAAATTAATTTGATGGTAATGGGAATCAGGGAGCGCAGTTAAGTTGTGAGACACTGAATTGGTATTACAATAAATTACCTTATCATCAATTTAATCAATCTGATTCTATTTAACACATATTTTTTATATTCACCCAAATAAAATATTAACCACAAATTGGAATATTGCTAATTAAATTTTTCAACAAGGAAATAAAACATGAAAACTGATCCGAAAATTAAAACTCCAATTGAAACTGCCGTAGATATTTTTATCAAAATAGGATTTTTAATATTGCTAGTGGCATGGTGTCTCCAATTGGTGTTGCCATTTTCAGGAGTAATAATGTGGGGAATAATACTGGCAACCGCCTTAGATCCAGTTTATAATTCCTTGAACACAAAGTTGGGGAACAAACCTAAAATGGCTTCTACCATTATAATAATATGTGGTTTATTGATGATCATTATTCCCAGTGGGTTATTCCTCGATTCTACCATTCATGGGATTAAAGAATTTAGATTTAGGCTGGATAACGGTACACTTACCATTCCAGCACCAACTGAAAAAGTGGCCGAATGGCCGGTAATTGGTGAAAAAATATATGATATATGGAATCAGGCATCTTTAAATCTTGAAGTATTTATTTCAAAATACCAGGAACAAATTAAGGAAATAGGAAAGCTATTTCTTGATGGTTTTTTGGGAATTGGAAGTAGTATACTACAGTTTATCTTGGCTACGATAATTGCAGGCATTCTTCTGGCAACAAAAGGTACTGATGACTTTACCAGAAAACTTTTCAGCAAAATAGTGGGATCGAAGGGAAATGAGTTTACTGATATCGCAGCAAAAACAGTAGGAAATGTGACTAAAGGGGTATTAGGAGTGGCAATAATTCAGGCAGCCTTAGTTGGAATTGGGTTTTTGCTGGCTGGGGTTCCCTATTCAGGAATCTGGACCCTGGTGGTGATGATTCTGGCAATATTACAGTTGCCACCAATAATAATAATATTTCCTGCCATAATATATCTGTTCTCGGTTAACTCTACCATTTCTGCTTCACTCTGGACAGTTTATTTATTTTTGGCTGGAGCTTCTGATAATATTCTAAAACCCATGTTATTGGGGAAAGGTGCTCCAGTGCCGATGCTGGTTATATTTCTAGGCGTATTAGGAGGATTTATGCTATCAGGATTTATCGGGCTTTTTACTGGTGCGATTGTTTTATCATTGGGATATAAATTACTCCTCGCATGGCTTAATAGTGATGAAACCACAACAGAAGTAACTGCTGAATCCTGATCGGTAAATTGGTTTATTTTTATTTGTTTGGCAAGCATTGGATAATAACAGAGATCTTAAAATAGCCTGATTATTTCGAAGAGCCAAGGTGAACGCTGCTGAGGAAGCAGTATGGTTGTCCTGAATTTGGTATGGTGGTGGGTTATCCAGTTATTTAGATGTTTTGGATTTACAAAGATTTTATTTCACTTACAACTTCCTCCCCACTTTCTCTTCCTAATTGTAACCAACTTACCTCTGGCAAAACTGACTTCAATATCCGCCCCAAGAAATTCATTGAATTTACCTTTTCACCGCTATAGGTTAAAGTCTGTACCGTATAAAGATTATCTATGAGAATACAGGAAAAGAGTGGTTCAGGGTATCAAAGATCAATACATGGAGGATTTTCAGAAAGAATTAAATAATATGGTTGTGAAGAACTTCCTACTGAAATAGACTAGTTCCTTTTTGCATATGTTATCAGCTAAAATGTATAGAATATTATTCTTTTATTTCGTTTTTTTCCGAAATAATATAAACGTAAAGGTGACCGGGATTTTTGTCTAATTTAGTTTCCTTATACGACTGATTATAATAAGAAAAGTGAGTTGCTATTTTTACCCCATTTTTTGACGATTTTACGGAGAAGCAAGAAGGACTTTTGTGTCACAAATGTCGATTTTTATTTATACAAACGAGATCTTCAAACCTAATGATGCAATATCATTTCCTGGAAAAACTATAGTGGAATTTCCCGCTTGAAAAGTATAAAACTAACCGAATAAAATTCTTTTTTTTGTTTTTTTTCAATGTAAAGCTATTGTTGTCCCCTACGTCCATCAGTCAGGCCTTTACCTATTTTTTCCATTATATTTTTTATTTTACTTCTTCCACTTCCCTCCACATAAAATTTGACTTTCTATGCTTGATAAGCCATTCTCCATCTTGCTTAGCAAACTCAATTTTGCCGGGTTACATAAATATAATATGCTCCCGATAGCACTTCCTCTTTTTTATTTAACATAGTACCACTCACACTCCCCTCTCCTTTTTCCAGCTCTACATCAAAAGTGATATGGGTATCATTCCCACTTACCTTTTTTACCTGTGCATATTTTCCTACTTCCAGCTTGATCGATTCAACAGGCAATGCCTTCATTTCATTTCCATAAATCAGTTGATCAACTCCACCATCCATTGTCCAGGAATCAATTTTTTTGTTAAAAACTGGAATTCCCTGTATGGGGGCATTAGCTTCACGTGGCCACCTTCTTAATTCAAAACGATATATCCCACTCTCGTAAATACTAATATCCCAGGAGCCTACAAATGGGCTGCCTTTTGCCACCTGTGCATGATTCCAAAGCCCCTTAGGTAAGTACCATTCAGATGTAGTAAGAAATGTTTCAGGATCAGCAGGATTCCCTACTGTGGGTTGAGGCCGCTCTCTGTCATTTGGTGTAACATGTGTCCAGTACTTTTGATGGGCTAAGCGTAGCTTATTAACTATATCAGGATGATGATCAATAATATTATTGTTTTGCCCTGGATCATTAGACAAGTCGTAAAGCTCCTTATTGTCTATCAGTCGCCAGCTTTTGAACATCCCAGCCGTTTGATGCCACGCAATAGATTGAAGTGTCCTTTGATTCTCTACAAATAATATTCGTTCATTGAGTTCTTTGTCTGGATTAAACAGTTGCGGCTTAAAACTACGTCCATCAAAATCAGTTTTATTTGATACCCCACATAAATCAATTAGTGTGGGCAAAACATCAAAATGAGCAGTTAAGGCCTCTACATCCATGCCTTGCGCTAGCTCTCCTGATGGCCAGTGAATGAAAAAAGGCACTCTATGCCCACCTTCATAAACCTGACCTTTATGTCCACGCATACCTGCATTAAATAATTTTACACCAGCAGTACCGCCATTATCGCTCATAAATATGAAAATGGTATTTGAGGCTTTCCCCGATTTTTCAAGAGCATTTCTTAATTTGCCAATGTTCTGATCAATCCGATTGAGTCCTGCAAAAAAATAAGACACATAATCGGTTATAGATTTTGGGTATTGTTCAATAAGTGTTGTATCGGGAACTGTATGTGGGTGATGTGGCAGGTAAGTAGATAAGTAAACAAAAAATGGCTCATCATCATCTTTTTCAATAAAGTCTATGGCAGCATCAAAAAAGACATCGGGGGCAAAACCTTCCCTGTAAACTCTCTCGCCATTGTGCCAATAATAATCATTGACCCTGTCATTATCAAACCAATCATCGGTAGTACCTGTGCCTCCATCACCTTGTCCAAGCCATTCATCAAAACCACGATCCATAGGTCTATAAGGGTAATTAGCACCTAAATGCCACTTCCCAAATAGGCCAGTTCGATAACCATTTTCTTTAAAAATTTCAGCCATTGTAGGTTCGCTAACTCTTAAGTGGTTACCTCCTAACACCGTATGCCAAACCCCAACACGATGTGCATATTTACCAGTCATTAATGCAGCACGAGAAGGGGCGCAAGTAGGATCAACATGAAAGTTGGTAAACCGAACTGACTGGGTGTATAATTCATCAATATTCGGTGTTTTTATCACAGGATTTCCATGACAACTCAAATCACCATAACCCTGATCATCAGTGATAATCAATACAATATTAGGAGCTTGCGAAGCACATATTAATGGTGATAGTATGATCAAAACCAAAATAAATGCCGTTTCAAATGCAATGGCCTGCCCGGTCAATTTTTTCAAATTCATTACTTTTTGAGTCTGGATATAAGTAAATAGTATTTATGTTAGTTGTTCAGTTGAATAGGAACCACTAAAGATACATACCAGGTTGAAACTTACCTATTGGATAAAATCTAATTCCGCAATGGTCGCTGTTTTCTCATTGTTGGCAATCTCTAAAGAGACAATTTTGATAAATCTTGTACTCACGGATTTATTGAAGTGGTGTTTGCGACTAGTCGGGTCATTTATCAGGTTACCAAATATGAAATCCTCATGCAATTTCCAGGTTTTGCCGTTTTTACTTACCATCACCTGTCCTTTTTGAATCATTCCATTTGAATGTTCGGTTTGTGGAGTATAAATAAGTCCGTTAAGCTGATACTTTTTACCCAGATCAATCTCGATAAAGTGATTTCCATGACTGTTGGCCTTAGAATGCCAGTAACTATCTTTATCCCCATCCACAGCCATTTGAGCAGCATGTTTTTCCTGATCTCCAGAACTCCCGAGTACATCCCAGTTTTCTTTTACTATCCCAAACTGAGCTGATGCCACACTACCTTTTTCATTACTTAAAAATACACAGGCTTTAACTTCTCCTCCCGGAAAGAAAAAAGCATCCCCATATATTTCAGAATTTTCTGTTGGCGCACTTCCATCTGTAGTATACCGAATTTTCATATCCATGTTTAAATTTTTAGCTGTATTCTCTCCATGTGATTTCCAATTAAAGGCGTGTTCCCTGATATCGATCGTCACCATTCCTCCAATATCTCTTTTAATGGTCAACTGTGGTGGCCTGCTTGAATAATAATGAGCTGAAATATTTGAAATGGCTGGAAAGTCTCGAAACTCAAGTATATTAATGCGAAACTTGCTACTGGTGGTTTCAGGAAATCTAACAATTCGTTTGTAGCCCACATTTGTACTTTGTGCCACCTCAGTCCAACCATTATTGATCCAGGCTTCAATGGAAAATTTTTCAATTCGTTCGCTATGGGTCCTGATAGCCTCCTGTAACACAAGACGATTTATAGTAACAGCCTGCGGACAATTAATTTCTAATGATTGACCTTTCTCGTCAATTAATTTGAAGGTTGAATTGTCATCATCAAGTACTTCCTGGACACCCGTTGCCTTGGCAAACAAGTTTTGTCCATAGGTTTCTTTAATTCGTTTCCCGGTTTCTGTTAAAACTGCCACATCTTCATCCGAAAAACGTCCGTTTCGATTGGGAGGGATATTTAATAGAAAAATAGAATTTCCGCCTACTGCACGTTCGTAGATATCAAAAACATCATCCGCATTTCTTACTTTTTGGTCGTGGTCATCCCTATAAAACCATCCCTCACGAATAGAGGTATTTGTTTCCGCTGGTTGATAATGTAAAAAATTGGCTTTATACAGTTGCGCTCTTTCGGCAATGGGATCTCCAGTAATGTCATCAAACCTGTTCATCTTATTGGGATCCTCCTTATAAGGAATAATATTCCATTCACTTTTACGCGTTCCTCCGGATTCATTGCCACACCAACGTACATCCTGACGCCCGAAAATGACAGCTTCTGGTGCCAAAGTCTGAATCAATTCTTTCCAGGCGGCATAATTATACGTTTGTCCACCTTTGCGCTTGGGGTGAGCACCATCAAACCAGACCTCATGAATTGTCCCATATTCTGTCAATAATTCAAATAGCTGGTTTAGCATATATTCGTTGTAATCGTCAACCACAAAGGAGAAGGTGGTTTTGTTTTCAAACGGACGACTATCTACCGGACGTGGGATTGTACGCTCCGTGTACTTGCTCAGGTTTCCATAGAGCCCCTCTTCATTTTCAATCTGATATAAATCGGCAGGTGAAAGATATACACCCAGCTTCAACCCGTATTTTTCACATGATGCGGAGAGGCTTTTCAAAATATCACCCTGCCCATTTTCGAAGGGAGAGGACATAATCCCATGTTTAGTGTAGCGGCTTTGCCACAAGCAAAAACCATCGTGGTGCTTTGCGGTAAAAATTACCATTTTCATTCCGGCAGCTACCATGGCTTCACACCACTGGTCGGTATCTAAATTTTGTAAGGCAAAAACTGACGGATCTTCCATTCCATTCCCCCACTCCATCCGGGTAAATGTATTGGGGCCAAAATGAATGAAGGCAATGAATTCATTTTTTAGGGCATTGTATTGATTAGTAGTTGGGACAACATGTGCCGCTTTTGAAATTATTGATTCTTTTGAATCAGTGGATAATATCCTGATTGTGTTTTTTGTATCGATTGTTTGTGCATTGGTTCTAACAAATGACATAGCCATCATTAGCAAAGTATTAATTAAAATTGATCTCATTCGCGTTTGTGTTATTATTAATCTTTTATATGTAAATCATTATTTTCCATTTTCCTGACCAAAAACCCTGGTTCATTGCTATTCCGTTTTGACCGGAACAAATACGGTATAGTATTCATTTCCTTTTTTCACAGCCATGCAGAGTGTTTTTACCAATCCATTTTCCACATAAACAAAGGGACGTTCCATTCTATCTGGGATGATAACATCTCCATTCTACATGGGAAGGCTTTTTTGGGGTATAAGTCAAAATTCCCAGCGATAAAAATAGGCTGGAAAATCGCAAAAATAGGATTATCCTGAAAAAGTACTAAAACCAAATCAAGATGTCTCCTGTCAATTGAAGAATTAAGTGCTAAAATCCAGACGGAAATTAAGCCCTAGTGCTCCACACCGGGTAATATTATTTCAGAGAAATCTCATCTCTCTATCAGTCTTTTATGGCAAAATAATACACGATTAATGTTGAATTGCTACTTAAAGGGCGGGAAACTACCCAACTAATCCAGACCATGGGATAAGAATCCTTATCAGGCGTGCTACCTCATGGTTTTTGGATGGGTAATTTTTTACAAGAAATCGACTGTTTTTCAGCCAGGGATCATATAATTGAGAGACCAAAATTTACCAGGCCATTTACCTGAATTTTAAAGTTTTCGCATGGGAATAATGGATATGCCCATCAAAAATAAAATCGAAAGCAATAAAGGTGAAAGTACGGCAATCCCTTCAAATTCCCCATTTAACTGAAAGTATTCTGGCTGAAACCTATCCCAATCGATGCCTTCTGAATTATGGTTTGAAAAGATTTTAGGATAAAAATATAAGCGGGTCTTTTCATGAAATCCATTTGTGTGTTTCAGAAAATTCATGTGATTGAGCAGCCCTGTACCGGCAATATCATTCAGTGCCAACTGTGTATGCATAGAGGGAATTGCCACTGCCCATCTTCTACTTAATTCCTCACGCAAACGCACCTTTTGTTGCATGGCTTGGCTTTCTTCCCTTGATTCTACATCCCCCAGGTGCTGCATGGCATAGTACCAACTCCAATTAAAACCTTCCTCTGGAGGAAAACCATAACTCGCAAACTGAGGATAATCTTTATAAAATGTTTCCATTGTTTCCTTTTTGTTGGTATCCCACTTTTTATGGTAACCATCACGCTGCTTTATTATAGTACTCAAAGCTTCTGGAACAGGATGTTTGGTAGTAATGTAGTTGTTAATAAAGGCCGGTAGCAGCACCACCAAAATTAACCAGATGGAAAGAAGAGCCAACGCATTGAAGTTTGAATTGCGTTTTAGGCAAACAATCCAAAAGCAAAGGGCAAACCAAAAAATAAGATACAATAGCCCAGTCAGGACAAAAATCAGAAAAGTACTATCGAATGAAATTCCCAAAACAACAGCCCCTACCCCAAGCAAAAGCAACAACACTCCAACCAGTAAGGTTAAACGCACAACAAGCTTCCCCATTAAAAAAGCAAGCTTTGACTTCGCCATTACATTTACCAGTTTCCAGGTGCCGGATTCTTCCTCCTCGGAAAACAGATTATATGTAAATGCAATAATCAGAAGAGGAAATACATAAACGATTATAAAACTTAAGTCAAGATTACCATACAATAGCTTTGTTGGGTTCACCAGATCAGTATCATATTTCTGTCCCTCTAAAGTCAAAATGGTAACCATTTGAACACTTGGGTTTAAATCCCTTTGCCCAATAGAAAAACCTGCCAATGGATGGGTCTCATGAACCAGGGTAAATTTCAGGTAATACAGCAAAAGAGGTAGATTATCCCCATGCAATTCCAGGTTACGCTTGATATGTGTAAGCTGCTTTTCTGCCACCTGCCCAGCAACCTTGTCCTGATCGATCAGAAATTTCTTTCCTGTGATTATGCTAATACTGCCTAAAAAAAGGACTATTACTAAGCCTAATTGACAGGTTTTTGTTCTTAAAAATTGCCGAAAAAGTAATCTATACATAATATTAAATTGCACTTGCTTTTTTAGACCAATAATTCATCAACCCCACAGAAATCAGAGCCCAAAACAATATTGAGAGGATAGCAATCATTTCATTCCTTAGTGCTGGTCCGACAGTAGGGTATTCGTAAGAAAAATCAGGAATTGCCTTCCATTCATTTCTATCTATCACATTCACCGCCCCCTCAGAACTGGACACATTGGCCTTGATATGTTTTATCTGTAGTTCATTCATCGTTTGAGCCAAATTATAGCGATACATCTCTGCTTCATTCTGAAAGCCCACATACGATTCCAAATCCGTTCCGCAAAGTGCCATTGATAAATTTTTCACTCCTAAATAGGGGTTGATCATTGCTAACCATTTGGTTAATTGATTTTGATTTCTGTACTGATCCAGAAGTTTACTGTGGTGCCTTTTATAAATTTCCGCGCTGATTTTTTCACCTACAAACATCTGAAAGCCAGCATAATTGAATGGCAACTCGTTGGTCGATTGTACATTGTGAACACTTAGAACTGAATCGCGTATGGATGTAAAATAGGGATCATCGGGGTCGTGGCTATCACCAAACTGGATGACTTCTTCTTCAATATTACCTTTAAATTCCAACTTAGTTGGTGTTGGATGCAAATAGGCTCCAATTGCCTGGG
The DNA here is from genome assembly GCF_000379765.1 of Flexithrix dorotheae DSM 6795. Lineage (GTDB taxonomy): Bacteria > Bacteroidota > Bacteroidia > Cytophagales > Flammeovirgaceae > Flexithrix > Flexithrix dorotheae. The sequence continues at coordinate 16,792 of NZ_KB903452.1, read as the reverse complement.
AAGTCCTGGGTAGCACCACTACGAACAAAAGCCACAACCCTAATAACTTAACTAAGGCATTTTTTGAGGTCTGACTGCTAACAGAAACAATCATTGTGAACATAGCAAGTATTGCTATGTAAAGCAAATACGAACTCAATAGAATGAATAGCCGAATCCAATCATCAGCAATGGTATGATTCTCAGAAATTAGAATAAAAACCATAAGTAAAACAAATGGTAAGTAGAACAAGGAGGAAATACTAAACAATCCAATCGCTTTACCAAAAAGTACTTCTTTCCAGGTAGCCCCCTGAGTCAATAAAATCTTTAAAGTTCCATTTTCCCGATCTGCTACAATGGCTGCATAACCTATAAAGAAAATTATCAATGGTAAAATGATTTGTAGAATCATTGCCATACTTAGTTCTCCAAAGCGAATAAGGCTGGTGGAAAAACTCGCTTCTGAAAAATTGACCATATTTTGTTTATGAGCTTCAAGAAATACGGCATTTCCAGTAAAGCTTTCAATACCAAAATCGAAGATGCTAAGCGGATGTTTCAAACGGAAAGCAAAGGTTCCAAAATGCGCCATCCGATGCGGATGCTTATCCGGATTTGCCTCCCAACTATCTCTGGCTATTTGCTGGTTGCTCTCCCGAAAGTGGTTTTGATTGTGATATCGTATACCACCAAAAGCAGCATAGAATAGAAGCAAAACCATCAATCCCAGCAACATATAGATTGCTTTTGATTTAAATACACCAGTCCAAAACTGCCTGGCGATCAATAGAAGTACTTTTCCTCTCATGTGAATCAGAACTTATAGGTAACAGTCATTAATAAGTTTCGGGGTGTTCCGGGAGCCAGCCTAAATTGATTCAATGCCCCGGACCAATAGGTTTTATCGGTGATATTGTTCACCTTCAGGATAAGCTGGATATCCGAATTTACTGGTCTGTAATACAATGCTCCATCTAAAACTGTGTATTCAGGCAATAACAATCGGTCATTTGTAGAATAGGAATACCAGGAATATTTATCTCCCCTGTACTCTACACCGAAACCAATACCTAACCCTTTTAAAGCCCCGTTTACAAGATCATATCTCCCCCAAAAATTAGCACTGTGTTTAGGAGCCCCCCCAACGCGTTCTCCGATAAGGGCCTCTTCATTGTCCTCAATGATTACTGCATCGGTAAAGGCATATGAAGCAACTACTTGAAAATTTTGCAAAATGTATCCCGAAAAGTCCCATTCAAAACCTCGGCTTCTTTGTTCACCTCTGGTAGTTAAGTTTTCCAAATCGTATGTATCTCCAAGCAACAAATTTTTCTGAGTTATCTGAAACACAGCTAAATTTGATTGAACTTTACCCTTAAAAAACTCCCCTTTCAACCCAACCTCTTTCAAATCACTTAATAATGGATCAAAATTTCCCGGAGAAGCGGCCCAGAAAAAACCTTCTGTGGCTGGAGATAAGGTAACAGTATTTGTCTGAGGTTGAAAACCTTCAAGATAAGTGGCATAAGCACTTAATCCATTTGTTATTTCATAGGTTAACCCAATCCTTGGAATAAAGGCCTTATTGTCAAACTTTTCCTCATCTCCTTTATAATCAAAAATATCAGTAAACCATTCATATCTAAGATTTAACAGGGCAGAAAATTTACCTATTTTAAATTGATTTTGGATGTAAACCCCGTGGGTAGTTGTCAAATTAGCTGGTATTTCAAATTCACCAATCACGTAATCTTTTGTCACCCTGATGCCGTTTGACTGATTGATCAGATCAAAATGAGGTACATTTGGGACTGGCATTGTGACTCCGTCCACTTCCATCATCTGGAAATCATCCGCGTTAGACGGATCGTATGAAGCTGCTGTTCCATCATTTTTTAAATACCTTCGAGCCGAGTTTTGCCCACCACCAATCGAACGCTCCCATCTACTGCCATCATATCCAAGCAGTAATTTATTGGTGACGTTATTACTTTTCAAATCGACATTAAAAAATGCATTGAAATTGTCGGTATCCCAAAACTGTTGGCGCTCTACATATCGCATTGCTGCCAAAGTTGGTATAGCATTCCCATCAATATCCACTGCAGCAGTGTTTTCTGTTCTGTGTTCAGTTAGATCTTCTTTCCATGTCTGCTTCATGTAAGAAGCATTAAAACCAAATTTCTCAGTAAAAGACTTGGTGAAGTTTGCCATTACGGTCAATTCCTTAGACTTATAGTAATCGTTTGAAGCTCCAACATTCGCAGAAATATCAGTACTATTTAAATCATACGCACCATTGATTCTCCCAAAAATGGGTTGACCTCTGTCCAAATTACCCACACCACTGCTGTAAATTACTTCTGCATTTAAAGCCGTTGAGCTATTTGGTAAGAAACTAATCGAAGGAGTAATTAAAAAAGCATTATTTTGAACTAAGTCCCGAAAGGACCGAGCCTCCTGAAAAGCTGTATTGAATCGATAAAGCAGCGTTTCATTTTCGTTAAGGGATCCTGTAAAATCTGCAGCACCTCTTATTGTTCCAAAACTCCCAGCTGAAAAAGACACCTCGTTTCTGGTCTCAGTCAATGGCTTCTTGGTCACCATATTTACCGTACCACCTGGATCGACACTGGAAAATGTAACCGAGGAAGGTCCTTTAATAACCTCCACCCGCTCGATGTGTGCAGTAATGGGCTGAAGGAAATAATACTGCCTCGTTCGCATTCCATTGATAACCTGCCCATCTTCTGCCTGAGTTATCCCTCGAATGTTAAAGTGATTATAATTTCCGGTAGAAGTCACACTACTTACTGCCTTCACTGCATCCGCCAATTGAAATGCCTGACGATCGTTGATAAACTCTTTAGTGACCGTTGAAATGGCCTGTGGCATTTCCCGGTTTTTAATCGCAACTTTTGAAGCTGAAAATGAATAATCACTATTATAATCCTCTCTTGCACGACCAATTATCTCCACTGACTGCAATTGAATCGCATCCTCAGCGAGTTTGATTTCCCCTAAATTATAAATTTTGTTTTCTTCAACTACAAGCGTCTGTGAGTGTGATTTAAAGCCTATATATCTTAATTCTAAGGTATAAGTTCCTTTACTTTCAAGAGAAATATTAAAATCCCCATTCACATCGGTTATCCCTCCCTCTACCTGATTATTTTTCGTAAGCGAAACAGAAACCCCTGGCAAAGCTTCTCCTTGTTGATCTGTCACATTACCAGTTACTCTCATCTGAGAATAGGATTGTAAAACAACACTAAAAAATACGATGGAAAGTAATAATTTGGTCTTCATTACTAAATCGATTTTAGATATAATTCTTGTAATTCGTTTGCACTTACATTGGAAGTTCCAGTGGAATAAACCAGTCTCCCTTCCTTCATTATCCCTATGGTAGTCCCCACATTCACCGCATTGAAGATGTCGTGTGTTGCCATAAAAATAGATTTTTCCTCTTGGGCAAGTTCCTTACAAATAGTAGTAAACTCATCTGTCGCTTTTGGGTCTAGCCCGGATGTAGGCTCATCCATAAAAATGACTTGTGCATTTTTAGAAAGTGCAATGGCAATTCCGACCTTTTGGCGCATTCCTTTTGAATAGGATGAAAGTCTTTTCGTATGGGCTTCTGCTTTCAATCCAACCTTATGAAGTAGAGAAACGAGTTCCTTTTTAGTATGGTTAAACCCTGCAAGCTTGCTGAAAAACTCCAGATTTTCGATCCCGTTCATATTACCATAGAGCTGTACTACTTCAGGGATATAAGCAATCATTGATCGGGTATTGCCTGCGGAATTTACCTCAACCCCATTAATTAAGGCTTTCCCACCTGTCGGCTTGATGAGACCAAGGAATAAGTTGATTGTAGTGGTCTTACCTGCCCCATTTTGTCCCAAGAGACAATAAACTTCACCCGGGGCAACTGTTAGACTCAAATCTGCAAGTGCAAGCTGTTCGTCATATTTTTTGGATAGATTGATGGCTTCTAGCATATTTTCCATGAAACTTTAATGCAACATTGTTGCAAACATAATGGGAAATAGCGTAACTGCAATGTTGTTGCAAAAATAATTTAGAAAATACCTTTTTTGCCCTGACAGCCATGAAAAAAAAGGAAATTTTTCTTTTAAATCAGAAGTAAATGTGTAAAGCTTATAGTGGTGGATTACTTTTCAGTTTAGCCTTATTTAGCATATGATTTCCCCTTTCCTTTATCCCTGACATTAGTTTCAGCCACGCTCAGGAATCATAATAATTATACTTTCTGTGACTACCCATAGCATTTTTGTAATTCAGTAACCTATTTTTTTACCTTTGAAAAAACTAGTACGATCTACTTAGATCCCGCTTTCAAAAATCATTTCTTCTAAATCCCGGTAGCAAATTCTGTATTAACGGTACGAGTAAAGGTTTTACCACAAAACATCCTGTTACCACCGTTCCTGTAATGGAAAGACGCCTTTAATGATATTCATTTGCTTTATGATTAATCAATAGCTTTATTCGCAATACTACAAAATAGTATTGCTTATGAAATATCCTAAGATAGGTGAGTTTGAAGAAATAGTTTTATTAACTGTAGGTATCCTTCATGGAAATGCTTATGGCATAACCATTAAAGATGAAATTGAAAGCAGACTAGAAAGGAAAGTAAGTGTGGGTGCTTTACAGACTACCCTTAGGAGGTTAGAAAAAAAAGGACTTTTAACCAGTCATCACGGGGAAACTGAAGCTTCCAGAGGAGGTCGGCCTAAGCTATTCTTTACCATTACAGCTTATGGCAGAAATACATTGGCGGATACAAAAGAATCAAGAGAGAAACTTTGGAGCGCACTTCCCAGAATTGTATTAAACTTAAAATAATGCTTTATGAAATCTATGCCCCCACGCTTAGCCATTGCCTTTTTAAGGTGGTTTTGTAAGCTGGATTACCTGCCGGATATTGAAGGTGATTTATTTCAACTCTATACCAGAAGAATGGAAGAGAGCGGAAAGAAGAAAGCCGACCTTCTTTTTTGCAAAGATGTATTACTGCTTTTTCGACCCGGCATTATTCGATCATTTGTACTTTTAAAAACTCCTAATCGCATGGAAATCTTTAAACATAATCTTTTAATATCATTCCGTAATCATTTAAAAAACAAAAGTTTTTTCCTGATCAATCTGCTTGGGTTAACAAGTGGATTGGCTTGTGTGCTTTTCATCTATCTGTGGGTAAATGATGAAATTTCCATAGACCAATACCATACAAATAAAGACAGGTTATACCAATACATGGAAAATGTTGATCAGGGCAATGGGATGATTACCAGAATTACCTCAGCGGGTCCTACCGCAAAAGCTTTGGAGGAAGAATATCCTGAAGTAGAAAAAGCCGTAACCACTACCTGGGTTACTAATTACAATCTTTCCTGGGAGGACAATAACACTAAAGCTGATGGTATTTATGTGAGTAAAAATTATTTTGATTTATTTAGTTTAGATATTATAGAAGGGGATAAATACAAATTATTAGAAGACAAAAATAACATCATCATCTCGGACGAACTGGCATTACGCTTCTTTGGTGATACCCAAAATATAACCGGAAAAATGATTGAGGTGGATAGAAATACACTTTTTCAAGTGGCCGGGATTTTTAAAAAACTGCCTGCAACTTCTTCAGTACAATATGATTTTATGCTGACCTTTGAACATTTTTGGGATAATAATGAATGGGTCCAGAACTGGTACAACACAGCCCCACGAACTTACCTGCTCATGAAAGAAGGAGCAGATATTGATGCTTTCAATAAAAAAATATATGATTTAGTGAGAGATAAAACTGAAGGAAATGCGAAACACCGCAGTCCATTTATCGCTAAATTCTCCGATAGGTATTTAAATGGAAAATATGAGAATGGAAAAGTTGCAGGTGGTAGGATCGAATATGTAAAAATGTTTAGTACCATAGCTCTTTTCATCCTGGTTATTGCCTGCATTAATTTTATGAACCTATCCACCGCCAGAGCCTCGCGTAGATTAAAAGAGGTCGGAGTAAAAAAGACAATCGGTGTAAATAAAGGGATTCTTGTATTTCAGTATTTGGTGGATTCATTCATGCTAGTCATTATTGCAATGGTCATGGCATACCTTTTAGTCTGGTTAATCCTGCCTTCTTTCAATCTAATAGTCGATAAAAACTTATCATTAAATCCGGATTATCAACTAATAACAGGGACTATATTAATCATTTGTATTACTGCTTTACTTTCAGGAATTTACCCTGCTTTCTATTTATCCAAGTTTAAACCCATACAAGTTTTAAAAGGGGGTAATCATAAATCAACAGGTGAATCATGGGCTAGAAAAGGATTGGTCACTTTTCAGTTTACATTGTCTGTGGTATTGATCGCTTCAGTGATTGTAGTTTATGAGCAAATCTCTTATACTCAGACAAAAAACCTGGGTTATAATAATGATAACGTATTGATCATGAATGTAGAAGGAGCTTTGAGGGACAGTTCCAGATTTCAAACATTTTTAAGTGAGTTATCCACCAAACCTAACTTAAAAAATGCCGCAGGCTCTAACCATAATATGACCGGGCATAATGGCGGTACTTATGGTATACAATGGCCGGGAAAAGACCCCAATGATCGGACGGAATTTGAAAATATGCAGGTTACGCCCAATTTCATTAAAACCATGGATATTGAATTCAAAGAAGGCAGAAATTTTATGCCGGACAGTCAATCCGAGTCGGACAAAATCATTTTTAATGAAGCTGCCATCGCATTTATGGGCCTGGAAAATCCTTTAGGAAAAAAAGTTGAATTATGGGGTAATCAGGTAGAAATCATTGGTATAGTAAAAGATTTTCATTTCGACTCTTTTCATGAAGCGGTGAAGCCTATCTTTTTTATTTTGCGAAATAACCATACCCGAAATATCATGGTGAAACTGGAAGCGGGTAAATTGCAGGAGGGTATTCAAACCATAAGTGAGTTACATGAGACTTTTAATCCTGGAGTGAATTTAACCTATAAATTTTTAGACGATGAATATCAAAAAATGTATGAAGCTGAAAATAGGGTATCCATCTTAGCAGGTTATTTTGCTGCCATTGCCATCATCATTTCTTGTCTTGGGCTTTTTGGTCTTGCCGCATTTACTTTAGAACGGAAAGGGAAGGAAATTGGAATTCGGAAAATTTTTGGTTCTTCCTCAATGGACTTAACCGTAAAACTCACCAATGACCTAACGAAATCAGTTTTAATTTCAATTATTATAGGCTTGCCGTTAAGTTATTTTATGTTGAATAATTGGCTTGAAAATTTTGCATATAAAATAGATATGGAATGGTGGTTTTTCTTTGCTGCAGGCTTTTTGACCTTTCTAATAGCCATATTGACAGTCGGTTTCCAGGCACTTAAAGCATCACTTTTTGACCCAATATTATTGCTTAAAGATGAATGAAAAGCCATCTTCTATGTGGACTTTGGCTATCCAGTCCATATTCGGAACTTTTACTTTTTTACCATTCACATTATTTCAAAACCTTTAATAGCTTAGACTATTTAGGTGAATCGGAAGCCCAAACAGGTTAGCTTTTAAGCCTATTTTGGAATAGCCATAGAGGAGAAAAAAAGGAGTAACAATCCTGGTTTATTGTTACTCCTAAAATTCTAAATTTTATGTAAAGAAATCAATTGATCTAATTTCAAGCATCCTTACTGAATTACCCTTCCAACTTTCTTTTTATTTACCTTCAAAGGATCTTTGTTTAGCTTGTAAAAAAAATATCTGCTCCCCTTTTAAATCAAAAAGGTCCAAGCCAAACAGCAGGGACCTTAGAATCAAAAATATGAAATGAAATATTTACTACAAAAAGTCTCAAGTAAAACCAAAACCCTTTTTATTTCATTATTATTAATGTTTTAATTTACTTAAAATTGTACCATTTTCAATTAACACTTTAAAAATGCCTTTATTTTTGGACAGAAACAACTATTATCTTCTTGAATAAGGCCTTTTTGCTGATGAAATGATCTATTTAGTCCTTGTGGGATTAACCATTTATTTCCAATAAAAATATAAAAGCTAGCAATCGGCCAAAATGGGATTGGATAAAGGAAAATTAGACAGTAATTTAGGGAAATTGCTTACCTATCTGCCAATTTCCTTTGTTTGTTTTCAATTAAACAGTAATATTGATTGAAGAAAATTTTTCCCCTTAGACTTTGCCATTGGAATTGCTGCTGCAATAGCTAATTCCATCATCACAATTCCCCATCCACCAACATTGAAAATGAAGTTTTTAGTTTAAGCTGATTTTTAAAGGATAAATTAGTTACATTTGTAACGATTTCAAATGTAACTAATTTATTCCATGGAAGAGGTGAAAATTTATGGCTTTGAAATGTCCAGGATTTCAGAGGTTTATCTTAGTACTTTATCATCAATAATGACTCCTCTGGGGATTGAACGCTACTTTTTTCCTTTAATCTATTTAAATGAAAATAGTGGTAAAATTACCCAAACAGATTTAGCTGAAGCCATAAGAAGGGATAAGGTCCACACGATGAGAATAGTGGACTATTTTTGCGACAGGGATCTTATTGTAAGAAAACAAAATGCTAATGACAGAAGGTGTCAGATACTTGAAATTACCGATAAAGGTAAAACCCTTGTTCCATTGATCAAGAAAGGAATAGCGCAAACTGATGAGTTGTTATTTCACAACTTTTCACAGGAGGAAAAAGATAATTTTAAGGTGAGTATGGATAAACTTTTTGAAACCATCAAGCTATTACCGGAACCAAAATTTATTGTTAAGGCATTCAAAAGAAAATAAATGAATAAAGCACTTAAAAACCTGGTGTTCGCAACAATTGCTTCCACAATTTTTTCATGCAGCTCAGAACAAAAACCAAGTAGTAATACAAGCGATCTGACAGTAGAGGTCTATAAAGTTAAGAAACAAACATTTAGTAATGAGATTGTTACCACTGCTAATTTATTGGCACAAGAGCAGGTAAATTTAATGGCTCCAATTGCTGGCCAGGTCCTTGACATTTATTTTAAAGAGGGGCAAAAAGTCAATAAAGGCCAAACCATAATTCGGTTGGATGATAGAACCTGGAAAGCAGAATTGGTTGGCATTAATGCAGAACTAACCTCTGCACAAAAGGATTACGACCGAAAAAAAGAATTGCTCAGCTTTGAGGGCAGTAGTCAGGAGGAAGTTGATCTTGCCTTAGCTAAAGTTTTGAGTTTACAATCCAAACAACAACAATTACAGGTCAATATAAATTTAGCCAATGTTACAGCTCCATTTTTTGGGCAATTGGGATTGAGAAATTTTAGTGAAGGAGCCTTCTTAAGACAGGGAGATCTAATTACATCATTAACAGCCAACCAACAATTAAAAGTTGATTTTAGCATTGCCCAGGCGTACAAAAAAAGTATTAAAATAAATAAAAAAATAACTGTTCTGGTGGAAGGAGATAGCCTTACTGCCACCATTTATGCGATTAGTCCTGCTGTAGATGAACAAACCAGGATGATTACAGTAAGGGCTATGTTGAAGCAAAATCCTAAAAACAATATTTTACCGGGAACCTTTGCAGAAATCATTTTACCAACCAATGCAATAGATGATGCTTTACTAGTTCCAACTGAAGCAGTTGTGCCCTCTATTACCGAACAAACGGTTTATGTTTACAACAATGGAAAAGCCGAACGCAGAGTAGTAACCCTTGGCAATAGAACTGCGGATAAAGTCCATATTTTAACAGGTCTTAAAGAGGGAGATTCTGTGTTAACTACCGGATTATTGACAGTTAAAGACGGAATGTCTATTTCCTTAAAACATCCAATTCAAGAATGAGTTTATCTGACATTAGTATAAAAAGACCTGTATTAGCCACTGTATTTGCTATTATCATTGTTCTTCTCGGAGCAGTTGGTTACATCTCTTTGGGGGTTAGAGAATACCCAAGTGTTGATCCACCCATAGTTACGGTGCAAACAAACTATGTTGGAGCTAATGCCGAAATTATAGAGTCACAAATTACCGAACCTTTAGAAGAACAAATAAACAGTATTGATGGGGTAAAAATATTAAGTTCTAACAGTACGGATGGAAGAAGTACAATAACGGTGGAATTTTTACCTCAGATAGATTTAAATAATGCTGCGAATGATGTTAGAGATAAAGTAGCTAAAGCCATTAAAAATTTACCGCCTGATGCAGATCCGCCAACGGTAAGTAAAGCTGATGCAAATGCTGAAACTATTTTATCCATTACGGTGCAAAGTGATAAAAGAGGGTTATTGGAACTTTCACAAATAGGAAATAACATTTTCAAAGAGCGGCTACAAACTATTCCAGGAGTGAGTAGTATTCGTATTTGGGGAGAGAAAAAATATGCCATGCGTTTAGAGCTTGACCCAACCAAAATGCGTGAGCTTAACATCACTCCTATCGACTTACAATATGCCCTGGGTGTACAAAATGTAGAATTGCCATCCGGAAGAGTAGAAGGAACTGCCACAGAATTAACTGTAAGGACAATTGGTAGATTATATACCCCGGAGGAATTCAATAATTTAATTATCAAAGAAGAGAATAAAACTTTAATTCGGTTAAAAGATATAGGTAAGGCCAGGTTAGGTGCGGAAGCAGAAAGAACATTATTACGGGGAAATGGAGTTATTCCCATGGTAGGAATTGCACTTCAACCTCAGCCTGGTTCTAATTATATTGAAATTGTGGATGAGGCTTTTCATCGCTTAGAAATGATGAAAAAGGACTTACCTGAAGACATTCAGTTGGATGTGGCCTTAGACAAAACAGAATCAATACGCAAAGCTATTAGTGAAGTTAAATCCACCATTTTATTGGCATTTTTTCTTGTATTAATGGTCATCTTTTTCTTCTTAAGAAATTGGCGAACTACACTAATTCCTATAGTGTTAATTCCCATTGCTTTAATCGGAAGCTTTGCAGTATTATATGCTGCCGGATTTTCCATAAATATCCTTTCTTTATTAGGATTAGTATTAGCCACAGGGTTGGTAGTAGATGATGCCATTGTGGTAATGGAAAATATTTACAGTAAAATTGAAGAGGGTATGCATCCTGTAAAAGCTGCCTTTCAGGGAGCAAGAGAGGTCTACTTTGCGGTGATAGCCACTTCCATTACCCTGGTTTGTGTATTTATTCCTATCTTTTTTATGCCTGGTTTAACAGGCCAGTTATTCAGGGAATTTGCCATGGTGGTAGTTGGTGCAATCGCCATATCCACATTCATTACTTTATCCTTAACCCCCATGATGAGTTCCAGAATGCTAAAAAAGAGCAGTCGGGAATTTGCATTGATGCGGGTTTTCAATAAAATAGTAATTGTTTCTACAAAATATTATTCCATATCCCTAAAGAAATTTATGAATAAGCGCTGGTTAGCCTTTCCACTTTTTGTGGTGATGTTGGCCACCATTTTCATAGTGGGCTCCCAATTGCAATCAGAATTAGCCCCGTTAGAGGATAAAAGTCAGATTAGAATTATTTCTACAGCTCCGGAAGGAACCTCTTATGAGGCTATGGATGCCTATCAGCTGGACCTGATGCATCTTATGGACACGCTTCCTGAAAAAGCGTTTTTATTAGGAGTTACCTCTCCGACCTTTAGAGCATCCACATCAGTTAACAGTTCTTTTATCCGAACTACTTTAGTTCCTCCTGGGGAAAGAAATCGATCTCAAAATGATATTGCAAATGAAATTAACAAGCAACTTCAGCAATTAAATTTTGCTAAATCTTATGTAGTGCAGGAGCCTACTATTAAAACTTCGGCAAGCAGTGGAGGAAAACTCCCAATACAATTTATTTTACAGGCTACTGATTTGGGAAGACTGAAAGAAGCCCTCCCTGGTTTTATGGATAAAGTTCAGGAAAGTCCGGTTTTTAGCGTTTCCCAAGTGGACCTGAAATTTAACAAGCCCGAAATTAATGTAAACATTAATCGGAGTAAAGCCCTTTTAATGGGAGTTAGCATTTCTGATGTGGCCAAAACCCTGCAGACTTTTTTAAGTGAACAACGCCTGGGGTATTTTATTAAAGATGGCAAACAATACTATGTATTGGCAGAGGCCTTAAAAACGAAACGCGATGAGCCTTTAGATTTAAACAACCTCAGTGTAAGAAATAAAAATGGTTCGATGGTTACCCTCTATAATTTAGTGGACATTAATTTCAAAAGTCGTCCACCATCTTTGTTGCGATACAATCGATATACTTCTGCCACTGTTGAAGCTGACATTGCTCCCGGCTATACTCTGGGGGATGGAATTGCCGAAATGCAAAAAATTGCCGGGGAGGTTTTGGACGAATCATTTAGTACTGCATTGGGAGGAAGTGCATCTGATTTTGCCGAAAGTTCAACCAGTACCAATCTTATATTTTTATTTGCTTTAATATTAGTTTACCTCACTTTAGCAGCTCAATTCGAAAGTTTTAGAGATCCTTTAACCATCATGTTAACGGTCCCCTTAGCATTGGCAGGGGCATTACTTACCCTGTGGGCCTTTGGGCAAACTTTGAATATATTTAGTCAGATCGGTATGGTTGTTTTAGTAGGAATAGTTACTAAAAACGGTATTTTAATTGTTGAATTTGCCAACCAAAAACGGGACGGAGGATTAAACTTAAAAGAAGCTGCTTATGAGGCTGCATCACAGCGTTTCCGTCCAATTTTAATGACCAGTTTATCCACTGTTTTAGGGGCATTACCAATTGCCCTGGCCCTGGGAGATTCTTCCTCAAGCAGAGTACCCATGGGATTAACCATTATAGGCGGACTAATATTAGCATTGGTTTTAACATTATACGTAATTCCGGCATTATACACCTACATTGCCAGTAAAGAGAATAAAATTATAGATGAAGCGGATTTTGAATAAAATATTTGTATTAGCAGCTATTTTTATAGTATCAAATGGATCGGCACAAACTCTCCAGGAGTTTATCAATACGGCTATTCAAAATAATTACCAGATTAAGATTGTAAAAAACGAAAGTATTATTGCGGAAAACAATAACACTTTGGGTAATGCTGGCTTTTTACCCAGTTTAGATATTGCTGGAGGTTATTCTAATTCGTTTAATAATACCAAACAGGTTTTTGCCGATGGAACAATAAGAGAAGGATCAGGTGCCAAAAATACCAACTTAAATATGTCAGCATTAATGAATTGGACTGTTTTTAATGGCTTTAGGGTCTTTGCAAAGCAGGATCAATTAGGTTATTTGCAAACCTTAGGTGAACTCAACTCAAAATTTTACATTGAACAAACTGTTGCGGATATCACAACGGCTTACTACCAACTGGTTTATGAAAAAAAGATATTGGAAAACTTCGAACAATCACTGGAAATTTCTGCTTTTCGGTTAAAAATTGCCCGGAAAAAACAAGAAATCGGTAGTGCAACGATTATAGATTATGGGCAAGCCATGGTAGATTATCAAACTGACAGCATTCGTATCCTGGCACAACAAAATACCATTCAATCATTAATCATTGAGTTAAATCGAATTGCAAACAACCCTTTGGAACAACCCATAAAAATCCAAAATAAAACTTTTGAAGCTAAAATACTTCCCAGCATAGATTCATTAAAATACCTTATTTCTGAAAACAACAATCAACTTGCCCAACAACGATTGCAAGAACTTATTGCGGAAACAGAATTAAGAATTACCCAGGCCAATAGATATCCTAGTGTAAATCTATTTGCAGGTTTTCAATATAATAAAAATACCGCAGAAGTAGGCTTTTCGAACTCGAATCAAACCTTCGGACCAACAATAGGGGTTAATGTGAGCTTTAATTTGTTTAATGGAGGCAATACCAAAAGAGAAATTAAAAACAATATGTTATTTGCTGAAAATAGCACACTTACCAAAAATCAAATCACTAATGATGTAGATGCTAATGTACTGAGCTCCTATTACCAATACCAATCCGTAACAAACCAAATTAGTCTGGCGCAAAATAACGTAGCCCAAATGAATAAAATAAATGCAACTGCCCAGGAACAATTTAAAAGAGGGGCTATCAACGGATACGACTTTAGATTAACTCAATTAATTTTATTAGAAAATCAACTTAAATTGACCCAATTACAATTTACACTTAAAACCATTGAAATTAATCTAAACAGATTGTCAGGTAAAATACTTGAAGTTTACCTGTAAGACTTTCTACTCAGTTTTCCCACTTCCAAATCCTCAACCTGCGGATTAATTCATCATTTTCATAGAAATTAATCTACAGTTCGCTTATCAAAATCCATCTTTTCTTCTGAAAAAAGGGGTTATCCTCAATTGGCACAGAATTCTAATAAGTGTTAATCAATTGAATCTAATTATTAGCTAACCAAAAATGTATTAAAATGAAAAAACTAAAATTAATTTTAGCCTTCTTCCTGTCAATTGGATTGGTGGGAACCGCTGCTTTTGCCGTTCAGTATTCTGCTTCCGAAAAGGTAACCATTCAGTTTCTTAAGGAAAAAATTGCAAAAAATGATTTACCTGAAAAAGTCTTAACAGCTTTGAGTGAAGGTGAATACAAAGATTACGAGTTTGTAGAAGGGTATAAAATTGAGGAAGACTTCATTTATTATGAGCTTCATTTAAAAAATGGGGAAGAAGAAGCCATTATTTTTTATGATGAAGAGGGAATCATGCTTGACCCGGAAGAAAACCAATAGGAGCGAAACATCTTATTGATTTGATCTAGTATCCTTAGAGCTTGTTCAAATATTTAAGTTTTCAGCGAGATAGTTAAAATTTGAACAGGCTCTTACTCAACCTGAATGGAGTCTTATTATCCTTTTCAGGTTGAGTTTCCACATCACGCCAGCCTTTAACAGACAGCAATAGGGTTTTGATAAACATCTTTTCTACAGGTTATTCTACCATAAACAAACCTGCCCTATAGAGCTGGAAATTATCTTCTACAACATACCCAAACTTAGGACTAACCCACTCCCCTACTCACTTTTTAAAAGTACGATCCGGGGAGTTTCTTTCTAATCCTTAAAATTCAATCAAAATGAAAACAGCCATTGTATATATTGACCTTTCAAAAAGGTCTAAGACAATTTTGGAATTTGTAATGCATTTAAGAAGATTTATTCCTTTGGATGTTCATCTAGTGTACAATATTAATGATTATGCAATTCAGCCTTTCCAAACGGCAGAAATGTACCCGGGAGAACCAATTGAAAGTATTGTTCTTGATGATAGAAATCAGATTAAACAAAAAGTAAATAAATTTATTGAAGAATCCAGTTGTTGGGGAAAGACCCAATTAAAGGAAAACCTGGAAATAGAAACAGGGCCACTCTTTGAGACTATTCAAAATTTAGCATACAGACAAGAAACCTTTGTAATTGTGCCGGAAGTAGATGAATCTGTTGCCTTTAAAAAGTTAAATAAGTTTGAGAATTTTGATATTCTGGAAGAGGTTCGCATTCCAACCTTAATAGTTCCAAATAACTTTCACTTTCAGTTATTTCAGTCCATAATATTTGTGACCAACTTTAATAACAAAGATATTGAAGCCCTGGAATTCATAAACAAACTTGCCTTACCTATCAATGCACGAATTCACATCATTCATGTGACCGAAAAGAAAAATGATTTGGTTCAGGGCAGATTGAGGCAACTTAAAGACAAAGTAAGTTATTTGATGGAAGAAAGTGCCATTAATTTTACTTACGAGGCGATAGTCAGCAAACATCATTTTCAAACCATACAGGATGTGGCAGAAGACAGAAAAGCCGGTATGGTTGTATTTCAGGAATTTCTGCTCAAATTTATGCTGGGAAAAACCCTGAGCAACGGTACCATGGTTACTTCCAGGCTCCCTATGTTAGTGTATAACAAAAGGTAGAAGTGGATAAATTGATTTTCTCAAAACCAATTGTTTTAACAGTTAAACCAAAAAGTATATTCTCTCTATCAAAATTTTGATAGAGAGAATATTTTAGCCCATTAAATGTAGTAACTATCTACATTTTAGCATATGCTTATTATTAACATCAATACAGCATTTAAATTAGGCTCATAATCAAGCAGATTCCAGAACTGCTTTTTTTAAGCTAAAACCGTTTTTACCAAAATTCTGTTGTGCTGAAAATGAATGTTCGAATAAAAAAGGACTTTTTAATTTAAAAATTTAAGCGTGTCCAATGAAGTTATTTCACCTGTTTTTACTTCCACATTATTTTCAATTACCGGAGTAAGATTACTAGCGGAATCTGGAACAGCCACAACCTGGTAGGTTCCAGCCTCAAGTGCTCGAATTAAAAATTGACCATCATTTCCAGGATAGGTGGAAATACTATCCGAACCAGATATCGCATAGACAACCGCTTTAATAGAATCTGTTGAAATCACACCATCTAATTCTGAAGCCACAATTCCTTTGATAGCTCCAGTTTGAGCTTCCATTTTGGCTCTGATAACAGGTTTTAAATTATATTTACCTGAATTTCCTGCTTTTACAATTGATTTGCTGGCATCAAAATCCAAGACTAACTTATAAGTTACACCAGCTTCAATTGAAGTATTNACNTTAACTTTTAGTCCNCTTTGGGATCCGGATGGCACTTTCAAATCAGTTGATTCTCCATCAATGGTTAATGAATTTTGATCTCCAAGTACTAATCTAATTTGGGAAAGATTTCCTGCAGGAAGTTCTATTTCTCCTAAAAAAGCCTCTTCACCATTGGTTAATTTTAAAATATC
>NZ_KB903451.1 GCF_000379765.1 Flexithrix dorotheae DSM 6795 | reverse complement strand
GAAAAGGAAAAAATGATCTGGAAATACCAGCGGTATATGCAGGATTACCTGGGCTGTATAGAATCAGTAGATGACAATATAGGCAGGGTATTGGACTATCTGGATGAAAGTGGACTGGCTGAAAATACTATTGTAGTTTATACTTCAGATCAGGGATTTTACTTAGGAGAGCACGGTTGGTTCGATAAAAGATTCATTTACGATGAGTCCTTCAAAACCCCATTATTAGTGAGATGGCCAAATGAAATTAAGCCAGGCACTACCAATGATGAAATGGTACAAAACCTTGATTTTGCCCAGACATTTTTGGAAATTGCCGGAATTACTGCTCCCTCAGATATGCAGGGAGAAAGCCTGGTGCCCTTGTTAAAAGGAGAAACAGAGAANTGGACCAGAGAGTCGGTTTATTACCACTANTATGAATACCCAAGTGTACACATGGTAAAAAGGCATTATGCCATCGTAACCAAAGAATTTAAATTGGCCCATTTTTATTTTGATGTAGACGAGTGGGAATTGTACGACAGGTTAAAAGATCCGCAGGAGATGAATAATGTTTATGACGATCCGGCTTATCAGGATGTAGTAAAAGATTTGAAAGCCAGGCTTGCAGACCTGAGGGTAAAATATAAAGACTCAGAAGAACTGGATCAGAAATATATTGACCAGTACGATTTATAAAGAATATAGAAATACGGAATGGAAAAGCCCTTCACAATAAATTAAATTGTTGTGGAGGTTTTTTTGTTTAAGTTCCATATTACTTTCAAGATTTTCAATCCATTCTAATGGGAAATCATAGGAGTATATTTGCTAATAAATAAAAATAGAAAATTAAAGTTAAGCCTATTGAAACCATAAAAAAAATGTTGTTTTAAGAATTATAATTCATTTTAAGTAAGAAAAAATCAAGAATATTTAATGATACTTTTTTGCATAATAGATTTTTAAGATAGTATTTTGTGTCATGGAATCATTAAATGTCAATATTTTTAACTTATATGAAAGATCTTATTAGAAGTTTGTTTAGGAGTTTTGGTTTTGAAATTAGAAAAAGTGTGGCAAAGCCTAATGGAGAATTATATCCATATGTAGAAGAATTTAAATTAGATGAAATTAATTTTAAATATTGGGTAACTGATGAGGTCTATAAATCTTGGTATAATCCTGAAGGTCATGCCAATTGGCATGAGACCCAAGAATATTTTAAACTCATAAAAAAAGATGAGAAAGTCCTTGAAGTTGGATGTAATAATGGCTTTACTATGAGCTTACTTAAGGGGATTACCGGAAAGGATACACTTTTCGTTGGAATGGATATTGTTAGTTTCAATTGCCAGATAGCTTGCTCACAAATAGGATTAAATGGTTTCACAAATTGTCATATTTTAAACATTGGAGGTTCTGACACATCTGAGCAAGTTGAAATTGCGATTACTCATAATGGGAGAGTTGTTAATTCAAACATTGGTTACGATACAACTAAAGTAGACACAATGAAATGTGATGATTTAATTCCTCAATTTGATTATTTTGATGTTCTTAAGATTGATGTTGAAGGGTTCGAAGCTAAGGTTTTAAAAGGTTGTAAAGAACTGTTGTCTAAGCAACCGAAATTAATCATAGAAATTCATGGGATGGATTTGCAAAAATTTGATACCAATTATGAGGAGATATTTGATTTAATTCAAATTGATAAGTATCGGGGGACAATGTGCCTTCGTGGTAGTTCGGAAGCAAAAGAGATTGATGTGGATTTTCTAAGAAAAGAAGCCCCTCATGCTACCTTATTTTTAGAGCCTTTAAAGTGATAGTAGATTTTGATTTTATGAAAAATAAATCTACTCAAAAATATTCAACCATTGCTGGGTGAGGTTTAAAACTTCACCTACTTTTTTTCTAATTAAAATAGTCTGTTTATAAAAACCAATCCTACCCCAAAAGTTCAGGAATGACATTCCCCCCGGTTTGGGAGAGTTGTTTGTACCTGCCTCCATGAAAATAGGTTAATTTATTATCGTCCAGACCCAGCATTTTCAGAATAGTCACATGCACATCTTTTATAGGGTGAACTACATCTACGGCTTTCTCTCCAATTTCATCGGTGGCACCAATGGTATGCCCGGCTTTTACCCCTCCTCCAGCAAACCACATATTCATGGCATTGGCATTGTGATCACGACCATAAGCCACGCCACCACCTCTCACACCATTATCAGGACTCCTGCCAAATTCACCCGACCAGATTACAAGTGTTTCATCCAGCATACCTCTTCTTTTCAGGTCTTTGATTAAGCCGGCAATGGGTTTGTCCACACTTTTGATCAACGAACCATGTGCCCGCCTGAGGTAATCGTGGGAATCCCAGCCCCCGGAATAAACCTGCACAAAACGCACACCTTTTTCCACCAGCCTCCTGGCTAAAAGGCATTTTTTTCCAAACTCGTGAGTTTCTGTTTCATTCAATCCGTAGAGTGCCTTGGTTTTCTCATCTTCACTTTCAATATCGATAATTCCCGGAACTTCGGTTTGCATTCGGAAAGCCAATTCATAGTTGGCCATTCGGGCAGAAAGTTCATCATGATGTGGATGATATGCTTGGTGAGCACTATTGAATTCTTTTAATAGCGAAAGACTTTCTTCCTGATGATAGCGGCTGACTCCTTTTGGCGGTTTAATATCCAATAGTGGAGAACCAACCGATCTTAGGGGTGTTCCCTGAAAACTGGCAGGCAAAAAGCCGTTTGACCAATTGGATGTTCCACCCTGAGGATAGGCAATTTCCGGCAAAACAATGAAGGAAGGAAGGTTATCATTCATGCTTCCCAGACCATAAGTTACCCAACTGCCAATGGCGGGATCTCCGCCAAATTTATTTCCAGTGTTCATATGGTACATAGCTGTAGGATGATTCACGGATTCTGCCTGGCAACCTCTGTAAAAACACAAATCATCGGCAACATCTGCAAGATGTTGAAAAGGCTCTGCCATATCCGCACCGGATTGCCCCACCTTTCTGGTTTGGAAGGGACTTTGTACAAAATACCGGTTACCAGAAGCCATAGCCGAAAGATTTTCCCCAGATCGTTGAAACTTCTTCATATGAAGTTCATGAAGTTTGGGTTTGGGATCGAAAGTATCAATATGGCTTGGGCCCCCTTCCATCATGAGGAAAATACAGGCTTTGGCTTTGGGAATAAAATTGGGTGGATTTAAAGGATTTTCCCCGGGAGAAAGCAATTTTTTTGCGCCACCGGGTAACATACTACTTAGAGCCACAGAGCCTAAACTTGCGCCAAGTCCATATAAAAAATCCCGTCTGTTCAGGTTTTGAGCGGCTTTAGCATTCAGCCATTGTTGATGTTCGTGGGTAAACATGATTTATATTTTTATTGAAAAAAGGTATTTAATTATATTAGTTTTAAAGTGGGGTGGACCGAAAATCTGGCGGGGAGGAGCGAGAGCCTTGGGGGCTGAAGCTTAAGATTTTCTTGATTTTTTGGTACGTTTTTTATCAAGAACAAATGAACATAGCACCTAGTCGTATAGTAAAGTAAAAAACCCATTTTATGAAAAAAATTAAATAACACTTTTTATGATTTTTTTAGAATAAAACTCCATTTATCGTCCTCGTTTGTAACGAGGATACCTGAAAAAGGCGCTTGTATCGCCAGAAAGCAAGCAGGTAAGTTGCAAGCATTTCTTAATTAAAAGGCTCAAGTAATCGCTTCGCTTGATACTTAAACCAGGTGTGAAATGAGAATCGGTCAATAGATATATACAAACTCATTGGAATTGAGCAACACATGGCAGAAATCACCAAGTGCTCTTGTTTCCGGGGTAACATCCCAGGGTTTTACATCGGGAACATAATTTTCGTACACTTCCAGTTTTTCCTCAAATTCGAAAGCCTCTCCAGTCATTTCCTCAAACATATGACGCTTCACTTTTGTAGGATAAGTTCTGGATTCTGGTGGATGTTTCTGATGATAAGCCACCATTTTTTCAATATAAGCTTTCCCCTTTTCTATCTCTGCTAATTTTGCTTCCCTGTTCCAGGCAAGTTGAATTCCCTTTTTAATTTGTGCTTCCAGCGATGGATTTTCGGCTTCCAATCTTACCGCCATGGCCAAAGACCGGTCGAAACTATTTTGACTATTAAATAGCGTAAAGACCTGTGGCGTTACGGTAGATTCAGTTCTTCTTTCACAGGAAAGATCGGAATTTGGGGCATTAAAAACTTCCAACATGGGGTTGGGCAAACCTCGGTAATGATAAGTGTAAACCGATCTTCTGTTCCGTTGTTCTGGTGTTGGGGATGGCTGGTAAGCTGGGGCAATCGTACCCATAATATGCCTGGGCTGCATAGCCACTTCTTCGTTAATTTCGGGATTTACAGGTAATCCGCCCATTTCCAGGTTTAATTCCCCGGAAACCATTAAAATGGCATCCCGCATTTCTTCAGCTGTCATCCTCCTCGGAGTGAAATAAGCAAGATAATTGTTATTAGGATCAACTTCCTTCACATCATCCATAGCTTCATGGTTGCTCGCCCTTTGATAAGCTTCTGAAGACATAATTATCTTATGCAATTTTTTAATGGACCAGCCATTCTGGATAAATTCATTAGTCAGCCAGTCCAGTAATTCTGGGTGAGTAGGTTTTTTACCCATTACCCCAAAATTATTGGCATTTTCAGCGATCCCTCTTCCAAAATGATTTTGCCAGACCCTGTTCACAATAGACCGGGTAGAAAGTGGATTTTTAGGATGTGCAATCCAATTGGCCAATGCTATCCTTCTGCCATCCATAGCCTCGGGGATACTGTCTGTAAATATGGCTTCAGCTTTATCCAGAAAAGACTGAATAGCACTAATAGTACCCGGACTTACTTTTTCATCAGGAGAATAAACCGACCCACCTGTAAGAATAAAAGTGGGCTTAGGATTTTCCTTCGATAAATTCTCTGGTTTTTTTACCAATCTGCCACTGTGGTATGGCTTTGTCTCCGGCCCGTTATACACCGAATGTGCATAAGCCTCATATCGCGTAAGTTCCCATTTATACCGTTGAATTCTTTTTTGTAACACTTTTTTATAACCCAATTCCTGAAAACTCAATCCATAGAATCTTGGGGGTCTTTTTCCTTCGGGTAATTTAGCCCTTTCCCATTTGCCAATATATTTTAATCCTCTGCTTTCCATCCATTCCCTGGCCAGTTGCTCTTCTTTTTCATTTAAAGCATCTATCTCTTGTTCCGCTTCATTTAGCAATTTCTTGTATCGTCTTTTCCCTTCTTCAAATTTCTTGATATTTTCAAACGATAAATAAGATGCATCCATAGAAGCAAACTGAACCGTAGCAAAATTGGCTTGTAAACGATAATAATCCTTGGTGGGAATTGGGTCAAATTTATGGTCATGGCAACGGGCACATTGCATGGGAATAGAGAAAAAAGTTTCTCCAACGCTGTTGGTAATATCATCCAGAAATAGTTGGCGGGTTTCAGCCGCCACACTCATTCCAGTATGTTCCCAGGGGCCCATTCTCAGATAACTCACCGCTACCAGCATCTCCGGATCATCGGGATTCAATTCATCACCTGCTATTTGTTCTTTTATAAACTGATGGTAGGGTTTATCTTCATTAAATGACCGGATCACATAATCCCGGTACCGCCAGGCATTTGGTCTTTCAAAATCATTGGAATAACCATCCGAATCAGCATATCTCACTACATCCAGCCAGTGCCTGCCCCATCTTTCCCCATACCTTGGACTATCCAAAAGCCGTTCGATCAGATTTTCATAGGCTTTTTGGCTTTTGTCATTTAAAAATAAATCAATTTCTGCCGGAGTAGGGGGAAGTCCGGTAAGGTCAAAAGCGGCCCTGCGAATTAAAGTGAGTTGATCTGCTTTTTGCGTTTTTTCAATGTTCAGACTATCCAGTTTTCTAATAATAAAAGCATCAATCGGATTTACCTCTTTTTCCCGAAGAAATGCTACAGGCACCTCTACTTTTTTTAAAGGTTTAAAGGCCCACAAATCTTCCTCCTTATACCTTCTGTTGGCCCATTCGGCAGATAATGCTCCACTGGTGGCTACTTTTATTCCCCCGGAATGTTTCCATTCGTGGTTTTCCATCAATGCCATTCTTTGAGCTTCATCTGGCCACAGGGCACCACCCAAAATCCATTTTTTTACCAGATTAACTTCTGTATCCGTCAGCCGGTCATTTTCCTTAGGCGGCATCTCCAAATCCGGATTTTCCCAGGTGATGGCTTCGTAAATGGCACTTTTATCAGGATGGCCGGGCACCAGGGCTGCCAACCCCGATTCTCCACCTTTCATCAGACTTTCTAAAGTCCTGATATCAAACCCTCCTTCTATTTCTGATGGATCATCACCATGGCATGCAAAACATTTTGCTTTTAACAGGGGATATACTTCATTGGCAAAAAGTAGTTCGGTTTGAAGGGAATCGGGAATTTCTTCACTTGTCCGGCTAATTCCGGAGGGGAAAAACAGGTAGAGCACAAAAATAAACGCAACCAACAGTAGGCTGCCAAAAAGTAGTTTGTTTTTCATTTTCAATTTATGGAGTAGGGATAACCAGCAAATATTTCATCTGGTTAGTTTAAAAAGTAGATTATCCCAATATAATTATTTTAAAAAGAAATACACAGTATTAATTCCTAAATCAGTCATAAAGAAGCAAATCTTTTTTTTCAGGTATTATTTGTTAGGGATAAAAAATAATTGGGTTTGTGTTCAAACCTGATTGAAAGCTGAAATAGATTTTTGGCAGGAATGCGTATTATTTTGATGAATGAATACTTTCCCAAAGTCAGGATTTTATAAACATAATTTCCCTCAAATACATATCATAATTGCTATTCCAAACTTAAAAATAGAAGTAAATGCAAAATTTGTATTACTATTTGCAAACTTTATGGAGGAATTGACTGGTTTACTTTTTTACCTTTGAATTATGAAAATGAAAATCATAAATAAAATCTAGACCATGGGGACTTTACAAACATTAGACTACGTTTCCCTGGGGCTTTATATGCTCATCATGGCAGGTGTGGGCGCATTTTTTGGATGGTTCATTAAAGATATTAAAGGCTATTTCAAGGGAGGAAATACCATTCCCTGGGTGATTGGGGGAATCAGTAATTTCATGGGTCTCTTCAGCACGTTTGTGTTTGTGGCTTATGCAGGTATAGCCTATGAAAGCGGGCTGGTGGGGGTCACTGTAATGTGGAGTACCATTATCCCCTCTATTTTTGGAGCAATGTTTCTTGCTATAAGATGGAGACGTTCAGGTATTATCACACCTGTGGAATATCTGGAAAAACGGTTTAATAGTGCAGTCAGACAGCTTTTCAGTTGGATTGGCCTGGGAATGCGCTTTCTGGACAATATGGTCAGGTTATATGCAATAGGGATTTTCATCATGACTGCCACACCATTAGGATTTACCGAAGCCATTTTGATTTCCGGACTGATAATTACTCTTTTCACTGTAGTTGGAGGAGTATGGTCAGTGGTAGTGCTGGATACTTTGCAATTCGTGATTCTCTCCTTTGCCACCATTATTCTAGTACCACTTTCTCTGGATGCTGCAGGTGGCTTGGGCAACTTAATGGAAAAATATCCTGCTCACTTCGATTGGTTCAATGGACCCAAAGGTCAGCCATTGTGGCTAATGGCCTATTATGTAATGATCGTTTTGAAATACAATGGCAACTGGGTAATTATTCAAAGATTTTATAGTGTGAAGGACGAAAAATCAGCACAAAAACTGGGTTGGTTTTCAGCCTTATTATTCCTGATTTTTCCCTTGTTTTTCCTTATTCCGGCAATTGCCGCTAATGAAATTTTCCCAAATCTGGCTGATCCGGAACAGTCCTATGTGGCGGTTTCCGTAAAATTATTGCCAGCCGGCTTAATGGGTTTGATGCTGGCAGCCATGTTTTCAGCCACCATGTCTTCCTTAAATTCTGAATACAATGTAATGTCAGGAGTTCTGACCAATGACATTTATAGGAGGCTGATTAGCCAGAATAAGTCAGAACATCATTATGTCACAGTTGCTCGACTAAATATTATCCTGGTGGGTATGATCATAATGGTGGGAGCCTTTTTTGTAGGCCAGCTGGGAGGTGCTTTTGAAGCGAATAAAATACTGACCGGGCTCTTTGCCATACCTATTGCGATTCCCTTAATTTTTGGATTATTATTCAAAAAGCCCAAACCAATTGGAGCAGTATTGACAGTAATTTTTGGATGTCTTTCAGGTCTGATATTAAATGCAGTTCCTGCGATCAGTTGGGAAGTGGCCACTTTAATTGAAATTCTGATTTGTGCGATGGTATTTCTGCTCTCAGGTTTTGTGAAAATTGATAACCCAAATTATCAGGAAAGCGTCACATCCTTTTTCACCAAAATTGAAACCCCATTGCTTAAATCCCAAATCCCCAATATTGATCCGGGGTTTAAAGCGGCATTGAGTAAATTATTTGCTCTGGCTTTAGGGTTGAGTGGGATACTATTTATGGGAATGGGCAGCATTTCCCTGGGTCAGTTTAGTGGGAATATCGCAGTAATAGCCGGAGTGATTTGCCTGATCATGGGCATTATAATTTATTGGACCGGAACCAGGATTGTAAAACCTGAAATTCCAAAACGAGAAGAAGTAGAGGTATAACCACAAGGAGGAAACAAAAAATTTTAAACCAGAAAAACTATTAAATTGAAAACATTTATACATTCCAATTTCCTGTTACAGCATAAAATAGCTGAAAGGTTATTTCATGAAGTGGCAGACCAATTGCCTGTAATTGATTATCACAATCATTTAAATCCCGACTTTTTAGCAGAAAATAAAAGGTTTGAGAACATTGCGCAAATGTGGGTAACCAGTGATCAGTATAAGCATCGGGCTATGCGGATAAATGGCATTCCTGAAAATGACATTACCGGAAATCTGGGAGATAAAGAAAAGTTTATGAGGTGGGCCACTACCTTACCCAAAACTATGGGTAATCCGCTTTTTCACTGGTCGGCAATGGAATTGAAAGGAGTCTTTGGAATTGATAAATTATTATCTCCTGAAAATGCGGAGGAAATATGGTCCATCTGCAATGCGAAGTTGGCAGAGGAGAATTTGGGAATGACAGAAGTTTTAAAAAAATGGAAAGTTGAAACACTATGTACTTCCGATGATTTATTGGATGATTTAACCGCACATCAACAGGCTACTGCCACACAATCCGGATTATCCGTTTGGCCTTCCTTGCGAAGTGATTCTATGTTGGCTTTTCAGCAGACGGGTTTTAAGGATTGGATGCAAAAACTGGAAGTTGTTTCAGGAATTGAAATAAAAAATTTGGTCGACTATCAAACAGCCATTTTAAACAGATTGGATATTTTTTCAGGTGCGGGTTGTAGATTATCTGATCATGCTTTGGATTCGGGATTTGTGTTCAAACCAACTTCTGTAAAAATTGCCAATGCATTGTTCCAACAGGTAATTAATGAGGAAAATTTATCTCCACTGGAATTAATTGGGTTGCAGTCTTACATGCTAAACTTTTTGGGACAGGAATATGCTAAAAGAGGGTGGATCATGCAGTTGCATATTGGGGCTTACCGGACAACCAGTTCCCGATTGAGGAACCTTGCAGGGCCTTTTGGAGGGTTTGCCGGAATTGGTAATCCCACAGATATGGATAGTTTGTTTCGATTTATTGATTCTCTTGACAAAAATGAAGCCTTACCCCAAACGATTATTTATAATCTGAATCCTAATGATAATGCCGCTTTTGCGACCCTAACAGGTTCTTTTGCGGAAGATGGTCTGGCCGGGAAAATTCAATTTGGCCCCGCCTGGTGGTATAATGATCATTTTGAGGGGATTCTGGAGCAGTTAAAAAAACTGGCGAGTTTTGGCATGTTGAGCCATTTTATCGGGATGACCAGTGATTCCCGAAGTGTACTATCTTTTTCCCGACACGAATATTTCCGAAGGGTACTTTGCAATATGATTGGTGACTGGGTAGCAAAGGGACATTTGCCAGATAATTTCGAATGGCTTGCAGCATTGGTGAAAGGAATAGCTTATGAAAATATCCACAAAAGATTAAAAACTGAATTATCACAAATAGAGAAGTAATAGGTAGAAGTAGAAGGAAGAAATTAGAATACATCTGATGGATTTTTATTTAATAAGAGTGAGCAAAAAATTCATTACCAACTACTTAGCTGGCTTAAGCTTTAAACCTAAGCCATAAAATGAAGAGAACAGATAAAAAACAAACAGAATATAAAATGGGAAGTAATAAAAAAACAGCCATAGTAACCGGAGCGGGAGGGACCCTTGGTTCAGCTATCGCATTGGATTTTGGTAGAAAAGGCATGAATGTGGTGTTGATAGGAAGGACTGTGGAAAAGCTGCAGGTGGTGGAAAAACAGATTAAAGAAATTGGTGGCGAGGCGATTTCCATTGCAGCCAGTGCCAGCAATTTGGAAGAAATGGAAACAGCCAGAAATACTATTATGGAAGTATTTGGTTCCTGTGATATTCTGATCAACGCAGCTGGGGGAAACCAGATTGAAGCTGTAACTACTGTAAATGAATTTCAGGAAAATGAATTGGAAAATGATAATTCCGACTTCAGAGGCTTTTTTAACCTTAAAATGGATAAATTCCGAAGTGTAATTGAGGATAATTCTTTAGGCACTGTCATCCCAAGTCAGGTTTTTGGAAAAGAAATGGCTAAAAATAAAAAGGGAAGTATCATCAATTTTGCCTCCATGACAAGTTACAGGCCACTTTCCAGAGTACCGGCCTATGCCATGGTGAAAGCGGGAATTGCCAACTTTACACAATGGCTGGCAGCCTATCTGGCTCCGGCAAACATCAGGGTAAATGCCGTTGCTCCCGGTTTTTTTCTGAATGACAGAAGTAAAAAAAGATTGATGACACCCGATGGTGGGTATTCCCCAAGAGGACAAAAAATTATAGACCATACACCCATGAAGCGCTTTGGAGAAGCAGAGGAATTATTGGGCTGTGTGAATTGGCTGATAGATGATAAAGCTTCTGGATTCGTCACGGGAATTACCGTCCCGGTGGATGGAGGCTTTCTTTCAGATGCCGGAGTTTGACCTTTTTATGCTAAAAGTAGCGCAAAATAATTGAAGTATTCTTTCTCTAAAAATAACCTAAATTGAAAATGAAAATCATCAAATTACTTTTACCCCTGTTACTTACTACAAATTTCCTTTTAGCCCAAAAGAATGAAGGAGTTAGTTTCCCATTTTTAGGGAAAGTAAAAGCAAGAACATCCAGTGAAATAGCCTCCAGTAACTGGGCGATTGGAGCCGAAACCATGGACAGGGATTTAGTGGAATATGATAGCTGGAAGGATTATATAGGACTTACCGGAACCAAAAAAGTGCGTTTGCAGGCCGGATGGGGAAGATGCGAAAAGGAAAAAGGAAAATATGATTTTGCCTGGCTGGATGAAGTAGTGGATGGCGTAATGGAACAAGGGGTAGAACCTTGGTTACAAACTTCTTATGGCAATCTTATTTATGAGGGTGGTGGGGGAATTCACCTGAGTGCCGGACTTCCCACATCGGAAGAAGCATTAAATGCCTGGGACAACTGGGTAAGGACCATGGCCACCCGTTATCACGGACGTGTGAATCTGTGGGAAATCTGGAATGAACCGGATAATCAGGGAAATGTTTCGGCAGAGGCCTATGCTGAGTTTTACATCAGAACTGCAGAAATTATCAGAGACATTAATCCTGATGCGAATTTAATGGCACTTTCACTGGCTAGTGTTGGGAAAAGAGGGCAGGATTATACAGATGCATTTTTCAAAGTTTTGAAAGAAAAAAATAAATTGCATTTAGTTGATGAAGTGTCTTTACATGGCTATACCTACAATCCCAAAGATCCTTATCCTAACTATGAAAAAATGTATCAGATTATAAAAAAATATGCTGATCATATTCGATTAAGACAGGGTGAGCTTGGTTGTCCTTCTGAAAACCAGTCTATTTATGCTTTAAGAAATTACGAATGGACTGAATTATCTCAATCCAAATGGGTGGTGAGAAAAATGATGGGAGATTTGGGCAGAGATATTTTATCCAGTTATTTCCTGATCATCGATATTGTTTATACCCATATTCATGAAGAAAAAATGGAAAAACCGCAACGAAATACCAAGGGGCTTTTAAAGTCAGATTTAGATAAAAATTTTGTTGGATTTAAAGAATCCTTTTATTCTTATCAGAATGTGACTTCCATTTTCGACCATAGTTTGGAAAGAATTGTGGATTATCCCTACACAGTTGATTCAGATTCCTCCCTATCTGTTTTCGCCTATAGGCAGAAATATTTCAACAAACAGGCTGTGGTGATTTGGATAGACAGTCAGACGCCAACCAATTCCAACAAAAAAACAAAAATGACTTTCAATTTCCCCCAGGGCAAATTTCAGGATTTGGTTTTGGTAGACTTAAGGACAGGAGAAATTTTTGAAATACCATCAAAAAATATAGATAAAAATGGGACCAGCTACACGCTAAAAAACATTCCCATCTATGATTCCCCTATGCTGGTGGCAGATAAAAGTCTGATTCTGATGGAGGAAAAAAATGAAGAAGGAAAATAGCAACAATTCCCATTGTAATTTAAGATGTACGTCTTAGCAGGGTCTGCAATTTTGCGACCCTGCGCCCTTTCAGGGCAACGGAAGATGGGAAATAAATTTTAGTGATTGTTTATTAAAACAAAAAATATATAAAAATGAGTACTGATCAATATAAAAAAGAAGTAGGTATGATGAAGCTTGATAAGCTCATCGAAATGAGGGAAAGTATTTCACAAAAAGAATTTCCAATTCCGGAAGCTGAATTGTTACAACGTTTTGAGCAACTCTATACCGGTGCCATCAATGATGTGTTGCGGGAATTTTGCTTTATGAATCAGGCATTGCCTAGCCATATCATACCATTGCGGGAGTACAGAACGGTAGCTGGAATTGCATTCACCATAAAAAGTTCCCCAAATATGTTGGTAAGAGGGGAAATGGAATATCGTACCCAAATGCTGGACGAAATGCACGAAAATGCATTCGTCATTTGGGACAGCAGCAATGACGAAAAATCAACTTCATGGGGCGGAGTAATGACTGCCACGGCAAAAAGGAAAAAGGTAAAGGCGGCCTGTCTGGATGGAGGCATTCGGGATACCCACCAGATTTTGGAAGCAGATTTCCCGGTATTTTATAAATACAGATCATCGAATGGAAGTCTGGGCAGATGTTTAATTACCCATTACCAAACTCCTCTGGAAGTTGGAAATGTGATCATCAAACCGGGAGACGTAATTCTCGGAGATGTGGATGGGGTGTTGGTAGTGCCCAGAGATGTGGCTTATGAGGTATTGGTAAGAGCAGAAGAAATTAAGGAAAATGAGAAGAAAATTTTCGGTTGGGTAAAAGAAGGACAATCTGCTACTGAAATCACGAATAAAGGGGGGTATTTTTAAGCATATTGAATGTAGCAAGTTTAAAACTTGCAATTATTTAAAGGTTTTAGTTACAAACTGAAACCAGTTTTGAGATGTTGTTGAAAATTTTAAAACCCTGCCCAATCCAATTTCCTAGCGGGTGAATAAATTCACTTGCTGGGAAATGGTTAAAGCTGGTTTAATTATCAAGCGAAACGTTTATTTGAGCCTTTTAACAAAGGAAAGTTTGTAACTATTCTATCCCAGGCAAGAAAATTTAAAACAGCATATTCTAATACTTAAAATTCAAAAACCATGAAGTTTTCAATGTTACTTCCACCGAAATATGACGAAAGAAAATGGACTTTGGCCGGCCAGGTGGGAGTAAAGCAGGTGATTACCAAAGCCATGCCTTCTCTTTCCGGAAGGGAAGCGCCCTGGGATTTTGAGTCTCTGAAAGCGATTAAACAGGATTTTAAAAATGCCGGTTTTAATTTGCATGGTTTGGAAGGTGATCAGTTTGATATGGCTCCGATTAAACTTGGATTACCCAATCGGGATGAAACCATTGAAAAATATTGTCAGATGCTGGAAAATATGGGCAGGCTGGAAATCCCATTATTGTGTTACAATTTCATGGCTTCCATTGGCTGGTTTAGAACAAAAATTGATGTGGAGGAAAGAGGAGGAGCAATGACCAGCGAATTTAATTATGAACAAATAAAAGATGAATTAGTGCCTGAAAACCAGCGAATTAGTATAGAAAAACTTTGGGATAATCTTTGGTATTTCCTGGATGCAGTATTACCAATGGCAGAAAAAAACGGAATCCAAATGGCACTACATCCTGATGATCCTCCACTGGATGAAGTGAAAGGAGTAGGCAGAATTTTAACCAATGCAGCAGCCTTTGATCAAATTTTAGCAAGATATCCAAGTCCCAGCAATGGCATTACTTTTTGTCAGGCTACTTTTAAAACCATGGGAGAAGATATTAAAGTCATTTCCGAAAAGTGGTTGAAAGCCAATAGAATATTTTTCCTGCATCTAAGGGATATTGAAGGTGATAAATTCAAATTTAGAGAAACTTTCCACGATAATGGTCCGACTGCTATGGAAGAAATGTTACAGCATTATCATCAATTAGGATTTGAAGGTCTTCTTCGGCCGGATCATGCCCCGGCCATGTATGGGGAAACCCAGCAAAATTTTGCAGGAGGTTTATCGGCAGGGTATGAAGTATTGGGAAAAGTATTTGCCATTGGATACTTAAAAGGCATTTGCCATGCACATGGTATCCCGGTGGAATAAGCAGAAATCATTATTAATAATTTCAAAAACCTCCTCTGTATCCCCTCCAGAGGGGAAAACAACTTTCCCCTTCTGGAAGTGGTTCGGCACTCCGAGGTTAGGGGAAGGTTTTTTAAGATTTAAAGCAAAAAACTAAACCGACTTCGCTTCCTCAATTTTCCCATGCTTCCGTTGGTACTCTTGTGGAGTGATGCCAAGGGATGTTTTGAAAACCCGGTTGAAATAAGATAAATTATTAAAACCAGTCTCGTAGGCGGTGGCCGCAATGGTTCGGTTTTCGTAAATTAACAACTTGCAGGCGTATCCGATTCTAATATCATTTAGAAATTTGGTAAATGTTTTTTGGGTGGAAGTTTTAAAAAACCTGCAGAATGCGGTGGTGTTCATATTAGCCACTGCTGCGGCATCTTTTAAGGTAATTTCATCGGTAAAGTTGTTCAGGATAAAATCATATACTTTATTAATCCGGTCATTTTTTTTCGAATGAAATGATTTGCCAAAACCCACACTGGAAAGTAGTCGGAATTCCTTGCTAATGGCAATGGTATGCAACACATCAATTAATCCCAGTACTCTGGCGCCATCCTCTTTATTTACCAATGCTTTAAGTTTTTCAGACACCTGTCCTCTTGTTTCTCCATAAACCTGAATCCCTTGTCGAGCCAATGTAAAAAGCTCTTTTATTTTATGCATTTCGGGAATATTAAAAAATTCCCTACCTACAAAATCTTCCTGAAAGTGGGTGAGAATGACCTCTGCATTTAAGGTTTCATCCTCATAATAAACCTTCTCATTTTTCCATACATGGGGTAAATTACTACCCACCAAAACCAAATCTCCATCTGAAAAATGTTCTATGCTATCTCCAATAAACCGTGTACCTGAGCTTTTCAAAATATGCAATAATTCCAGTTCTGAGTGATAATGCCAGATGTCATAGGTATGGGGAACTATAGCATGTCTGATCTGGAAAGACTGTTCAAAAGAACGGGTATTTTTTTTCAGGAATAAGGGTTGCATAACATATCATTTTTGCCTTAAAATAAGACTAATATAAGGTAATTGCAAAATTAGTATTATAAATTGCAAAAGTGCTGTAAGACTCATCCCAAATTTTTACCGAACTTGCTAATAAATTGGTAAAGGTGGATAATTCAAAAGAGTCAGGATGTTGTTTTAGATGTTTGGCCAAAATATGAATCTAAAGTAACGCCTAAATTCTGGAAAATTCACCTGATTATCAATTGATTGCGCGTAATTTCATTCGGTTTTTCCATAAGCAAATTATACCCTCCAATTTTAGTTGAGAAGGATTTTGCTTGTATGGAAAACTATGGTGCAAATGAAATCCTCATTTGGAAACAGATTTTTATTATCAAGAAATTAACTTAACAAAACAGTCTGGTATATGAAAATGTATTTTTTACTTCAAAGAAATTTGAACAGTAAATCCTTTTTTATTGGATTTATATTAATGTTTCAGGGAATCCTGATTCAGGCTCAGGATGCCAGGATTAGCGGGGTTGTAAATGATGAAAACGGAACTCCCCTTCCGGGGGTAAGTATCCTGATAAAAGGTACAAGTAATGGTACCACTACAGATTTAGATGGAAACTACCTCATTTCGGTTCCTCCTGCAAGTACTTTAATTTTCAGCTATATCGGGTATGTTTCTCAGGAAATAGTAGTTGAAAATCAATCGCAAATCAATGTGGATCTGGTTCCCGATGCAGAGCAGTTGGATGAGATTGTAGTGGTTGGTTACGGCACACAAAAAAAGACTGACCTCACAGGTTCAGTGGCTTCAGCCGATTTACAGGCATTTAAGGAAGCTCCAAATGGCAATATATTGCAGTCGCTTCAGGGATCGGTGCCTGGGGTGGCTATTGGTCAGGTAAACCAGGCGGGGCAGGAGCCAAATATTAACATTAGGGGAAATTCCACTATTAATGGGAATCAAAGTTCCTTGATTGTGTTGGACGGTATTATTTATAGAGGAAGGATAGGCGATATCAATCCGGCTGATATTAAATCAGTAGATATTCTGAAAGATCCCAGTAGTAAGGCAATTTACGGTGCCCAGGCTTCTAATGGGGTAATTTTAATTACCACCAACGGTGGAAAAGTTGCCAGAAAACCCACGATAAACTATTCTGGTTCTTATGCCTTTCAAAGTCCAACCAACGATGCGACCTTATTGAACAGAGATCAGGTTTTACAAAAAGTGAAAAACATTGAATATGAAAATGCCTTTCTCGCCCCTGATTATACTCAACCCAATCCAGATTGGGATTATTCGCAATCAGAGTTACTACCAGCCTTGCTCGATGGCATAGATAAGGGAACAGATTATGACTGGTGGGGTGCTTTGACAGGCCCGGGACATTTTACAGATCACGTGGTCAGTATTTCCGGTGGAACAGATGCCACTCAGTATTATATATCAGGTGGATATACCGATCAAAAAGGAATTATGATGAATGATAATTACCAGAGAACTTCACTTCGTATTAATGTACAAACTGATGTGACAGACTGGTTGACCATTGGGGCTAATACTTTTGGTGCCTTTACCGATTTTTCTGGTCAGAACCCAAATCTTTCTACCCTGGGAAGAACCTCGCCATTGGTTACTCCATATGATGAAAATGGTGATTTCATAGTCAATCATTTAGGAGATAATATCGTAAACCCATTTCTGGATGCACAGGCGGATGACAGAGAATTAGTGAACAATATTATGGGAAATTTCTTTGGTATTTTGAAAATTCCAGGAGTTGAAGGATTTTCATACAGGGTAAATTTCAGTAACAATATTCGTTGGGGATCTCATGCTTACAGCAATGTTTATGATGCAGGATTAACCGGAGCAGCCAGCAAAACACATGAAACCACTAAAGATGTTTTACTGGATAATATTTTCAACTACACCAGGGACTTTAATGACCATAGTTTAACGGCTACTTTTGTTTATGGATTTAATAAAATCAATTATGACAGGACTCAGGCCACCGGAGAGAATATTCCCAACCTGAGTTTGTCTTACAATAGCCTGGAACAGGCCATTATTCAGAGAATTGGATCGGGTGCATGGGAAGAAGCTTTATTATACCAAATGGGGAGAATAAGCTATGATTATAAAAACAGATATCTGCTTACGGCAACACTTAGAAGAGATGGATTCAGCGGGTTTTCAAAAAATAATAAATTTGGATTATTCCCATCGGTAGGCCTTGGCTGGGTACTTTCAGAAGAAGGCTTTTTCAACAGTGAAAAAATTGACTTCCTGAAAGTGAGAGCCAGTTACGGAGAAAATGGCAATCAGACATCCCGATATAGTTCTTTAGCCAGCGTAAGTGCGGGAGGCAGCTCCAGGTATGTATTTGGTGATGGAAGCCCTACAGCTCCCGGACAGTCGGTGGCATCCCTGGCCAACAATGATTTGACATGGGAAACTACCGTAGGGTTTAACTTCGGATTAGATTTCGATCTTTTCAATGATAGAATTAGCGGTAATATTGAATATTATAATTCTACCACAAACGATTTGCTGTGGAATCAGGTACTTCCCCAAATTACTGGTTTTAGTGAAATCAGGACTAATCTTGGAGAAGTAAAAAACAGGGGATGGGAATTTTCTTTATTGACAAAACCAGTTCAAACCAGTGATTTTACCTGGGGGCTAAATTTCATGTTCTGGTCTAATAAGAACGAAATTGTAAGTCTTTTGGGAGAAGATAAGGATGGTGATGGCATGGAAGATGATTTGGTAGCCAGTGGTTTATTTATCGGAGAATCCATTGGAACCATATACAGTTATGAAGTGGACGGTGTTTGGACCATTGGAGATGATATCCCGGAAGGTTATTTTCCCGGATCTTACCGCCTTGTTGACCAAAATGGAGATGGGGAAATTGATGCGACAAACGACAGAAAAATTCTGGGCAGAACCGAACCTGCTTACCGATTTGGCATACAGAATACATTACAATACAAAGGATTTACTTTAAAATTCTTCATCAATTCAGTTCAGGGAGGAAAGAATAGCTATTTAGCCGCTAATCATACCAATGGCATAGCCGGAACAACTGGTACCGCTCAAAATACCAACTGGTTCACCTTCTACGATTACTGGTCACCTTCCAATCCGGGTGCAAAATATTCAAATCCCTGGGTACCGGCTCAAATCAGACCAGCCCGTTACTTCCAGAGAAGTTTTGTAAGGCTTCAGGACATTTCCCTGGCCTACCAACTAGACAATGAAATCGCTCAAAAAGTGGGTTTTCAAAATGCCAAAGTTTTTGTGAGTGGCAAAAACCTGTTCACTTCCACCAAGTGGGATGGATGGGATCCTGAAACGGGTCAGGGCATTGGAAATTCCGGAGCTTTTCCTGTTTTAAAATCCATCAGCATGGGCATTGACCTTTCTTTCTAATCTAATAAATGAGATAAATATGAAAAAGATATATATAAAATTAAAGTACGTTTTCTTTAGTTTGCTCTTCCTGTTTTCCATTTCCTGTGATGAGCAGGAGTTTTTAAAAGAAGAACCACTCGATTTTTTCAGTCCGGGAAATGCTTATGTTACATTTAGTGACTACCAAAGTGCATTGACAGATCTTTATTCAAAAATCAGGTCCTTGCATTATGAAGGAAACAATCAGGATCCATTCGCACATTTTTTAGCCACTGATATTGCCAAGCATGCGAGAGGTGATGCAAATCGATTCGGAGACTACGATGTGTGGTTAATTCCAACCAACGGAATGGTAAATTATCACTGGACGAGATGGTATAAAATAATTGCCAATGCCAATACCATTATTTCCAATATAGAAATGGCGGATTTAAGTGATGAAGAAAAAGCGGTGATTGATGCAGAAGCGAAACTTTTCAGGGCTTTTTCTTACCGGTATTTAGTCTATATTTTTGGAGGTGTACCTATTATTCTGGATGAAGTTACTGCCCCCAAAGCAGATTTTACAAGGGCTTCAAAGGAAGAGGTCCTCAACCAGATCATTGCTGATGTTACAGTAGCAGCTAATAATTTACCTTCCATTAGTGAAGTTGCCGATGGTAAGGTTTCCAATCTGGTGGCCTATCATCTTTTGGCTGAAACCCAATTGGCATTGGGAAATGTGGATGCAGCTATTGCGGCAGCAACTAAAGTGATTGATGATCCTAATACAGCCTTAATGACGGAAAGATTTGGAACCAGAGCGAATGAAACTCCGGGAGATGTTTACTGGGATTTATTTAGGGCTAATAACCAGAATAGAAGTATTGGAAATATGGAAGCATTGTGGGTAATTCAGATGGAAACAGATGTACCCGGTGGATTACTGGAATCCTCTGGTGGAAATGGGAACAACCTGGAAAGATGGGCCGGCCCTGTTGCCTGGTTGACTTATAAAGATCCGGATGGGGAAGAAGGTAGCCTGCAAAAACCGCAATCTAATTACAATTCAGGTGGAAGAGGGGTTTCTTTTATGTCCAATACCGACTATTTCCTCAATGACCTTTGGGTGAGTGATTGGGACAATGACATCAGAAATGCGCCACACAATATCGTGAGGGATTTTATTTACAATAATCCGGAATCTGCCTGGTATGATTCGAGTTCCGTAAAATATCCAAGCCCTACATGGGAAAATCAGAACTGGAGATGGTATCCTTATCCTACAAAAATTACGACTCCGGGCAACCACCCCGATCCTGTATATGAAGACAAGGAAAATCAGATTTTAAAATCATCGGCTGGCTCTACCTATTCCGATCAATATTTATTAAGACTTGCTGAAACTTATTTGTTAAGAGCTGAAGCTTATCTGGCAAAAGGAGATGCAGCCAATGCGGCAGCAGATGTTAATATGGTGAGGGCAAGATCCAATGCTAATCCGGTGAGTGCCGCAAATGTAACCCTGGACTATATTTTGGATGAAAGAGCCCGAGAATTAGTGTATGAAGAACACCGTAGAATTACCCTAAGCCGAACCGGCAAATTGGTGGAAAGAGTAAGGAAATATAACAAACTGAATGGAGATGAAATTAAGGATTTCCACGCATTGTGGCCAATTCCTTTTTCTGAAATAGAAGCCAATAAAGATGCTGTTTTGGAGCAAAATCCGGGATATAATTAGAAAATAAATACGCAAATTTAATCATACAAGACACAAGGATTTTCCTTGTGTCTTGTATGATTGTCTGTTCAAGAATCTTTAACTCAGTCAATTGTTTCCAATTAGGATTCAGGTAGTTTTTATTTTTGCCTTTAATAATTTTTTGATTTATGATAATTAAAATTACTAAATACTTATGGTTATTTGTGGCAATGTTTGGCTTTGCCAGTTGCCAACAAAATCCGGTTTTTACAATCGGTGGGGAAAGTGTGCTTAAAATCTGGATTGCCGATGGAGAACCTGATTTCTTAAATCTGGCAGTAAATGACCTGGTGGTAGATATAGCAAAAATTACCGGACAGAAGCCTGAAATTGTAAAAACGCAGGAAGAATGTTCGGGGAATTGCATCAGCATAGGGACGGTTTCCAATGCACCAATGAGGGCTTCCATTCCCGAAAACAGGCTAAAATCTTTGGAAGGCAAGTGGGAATGTTATTCCCTGCAAACCAATGGCAGTCAGTTGA
Source organism: Flexithrix dorotheae DSM 6795 (assembly GCF_000379765.1). Classification (GTDB taxonomy): domain Bacteria; phylum Bacteroidota; class Bacteroidia; order Cytophagales; family Flammeovirgaceae; genus Flexithrix; species Flexithrix dorotheae. The sequence continues at coordinate 73,766 of NZ_KB903451.1, read as the reverse complement.
CTATTGCAGGAAGTTCTGCCAGAGGTACCATGTTTGGCGTTTATTATTTCCTGGAAAAACATTTAGGTGTTGATCCTTTTTACTGGTGGAAAGAAATTGAACCCAAACCACAAGACCAGCTTACTTTCGAAAATATTGACTACCTAAGTGAAGAACCGGATTTTAAATTCAGAGGTTGGTTCATTAACGATGAAGACTTATTGACTGAATGGAAAGATGGTGGGGGAAAGCGTGATCTGGATTACCGATTTTATCATCAGGTAGTGCATCCTGATATTGCCAGCCGTGTTTTTGAAGCGGCTGTCAGGGCGAGATTTAACTTAATCATTCCGGCCAGTTTTGTAGAAATTTTCAATCCGGCTGAAGAAAAATTATTAGAGCTGGCATCTGCAAGAGGTTTGTATTTATCCCAGCATCATATTGAGCCATTGGGTGTATCAGCATTTGGCTATTTCAATTACTGGAAGCGAAAAACGGGTGAGAAGCCACTTTTTTCTTATTATTCTGAGAAGGAAAAAGTGATAGAAGTATGGAAAGAAAGTGCCAAAAGATGGTCCAAATATCCGGATGTGATCTGGCAGATTGGTTTAAGGGGAATTGCCGACCGCCCAATGTGGCTGGCCGATCCCGGAGTTCCTCAAACGGATGCAGAGCGAGCTGGAATTATCTCTGATGCCATGCAGACCCAAATGGATATTTTGGAAGAATTAATGCCGGGAAAAAAACAGGAAGTCACAACAACATTGTGGGGAGAAGGAGCTGTTTTTAATGAACAGGGTTTATTGAAATTTCCTAAAAATACTACCATTATTTTTGCAGATAACAGCCCTGGGTGGGTAATGCCGGAGGATTTCTATAAAACGAAAAGAGAGCCACACATTAATTATGGGATTTATTATCACCATGGTTTAATCGGGCCGGGGCCACATTTAGCGCAAGGTGTTCCACCTTCTAAAACCGCAGAAATTTTTAAACTGGCTAAAGAAAAACAATCCAGTTATTACGCAATTATGAATGTGGGTAATGTGCGGGAATTTACCCTCGGCATAGCCGCTTCCCGTGACATGTTGGAGGAAATTGATGAATTTGATGGAAATGAATGGTTGAAAAACTGGTGTGCTGAAAATTTTGGGAAAGAAAATGGGGAAATGGCTTTTCAGGCTTATAAAACCTATTTCAGCAGTTATGTGGAGGATGATACACATGGCACACCCTTACTTTTGGATGGTTTGTCAAAGGGCAGAGCCTCCAAAAATCTGAGTGCAATTTTGAAAGTGGTCAGTGAGAATGGTGTTGAAAAAAAATCAGAATTTAAAAATAGAAACGATGCTTTCCTGAAATCTTTGGCAAAAGCCCATCCGGGAGGGGGAATGTCTACTGAAGAATGGCTGGTGAAATCCAGGCAGCAGGATCAGGTTTTAAAAGAAGCTTTAGTACTGACCGAACAAGCTTTGATCAAATTAGCAGGGCAGGAAGAACAGTATATGAGGACAAACCTTTTGGCTCATATCAAATTTATGCAATGTCTCACCGGCTGGGTGGTGGAAACGACTTTAGCACTTGAGGCTTTGGAAAATCAGGATTTGTCGTCTACAGAAAAACATTTAAAAGCGGCTTTAGAGAAATATAAGTTGTATGAAGAAGCAATTGAAATAGGAACGGAAGAGAAATGGGAGGATTATTACCGAGGAGAAAAGAAAATTAATGTCAAAGCCCTTAAAACCAGGACTGAGGAAGTGTTGGAGCAGGTTCAGTTGAAGTTGTGAGGTTTTAAATGTGATTAATTTTTTCAGCTTTCTATGTATGCTTACCCCGTATGAAATACGGGGCTTTCCTTGTTTAACCCTTTACAGTGTTTTGTGCTTATTTAATTCTATTCAATTAGGTTAAACAAAATCTTAAGTAAATATAAAAGTCCTGAAAGTGCAGCAATTAGTGGAAGGGTTTTCTTGTAAAAATTTGCAAATCTGAGGGGTTCAAGATTCATGAATTTATATTTATTTGTAATGGATTCTATCAAAAACGGGTAGTTTTCATAAGCAACTTTTGGAAACACAATTATTTTTCCAGCATTGGTTTTTAGCCTTATTTGTTGATGGAGAGAATGGAATTGGTCTACAACTTCATTTAATTGATAACCTTCAATTTCGGAATGCGTGTATTCAATTTTCTGAATGGAAAAATAACCTTTTAATTTAATTTTATCTGAAGAAATTTCAACATTCATGTAACCTTTATCAATCATCCAGCATATTAAAAGACTTATACCAATAAAGCATGTTGCAAGAATTCCCATTGGTGTATCGAAATGTTTACTGGAAAATAGAAACACAGAAAGACTCAGAAAAAGAAATGCAAGGCCAAGAAAATAATAAGGTATATTCGGTTTAATTATTATTGATTCCTTGTCTTGCATGTTTTTTTATTCCCCAATCAATTCTGCATTTTCACTCTCAAAAAATGGAATCTGAACCTGCCATTTTTTTCCTGCTGATTTCACTTCTATATTAACCTGCTCTTCATTTTCCTGTATAATTTTAGCCTTAATTTTTGGTGTTTCCTTTTCTGAGGGAAAAAGTAACCAAACCATGGTTGCATTTCCATCGATATCAGTGCTGTATTTACTGGCTACATTGGGTTCATAAATATTATATTCTTCACTGTACCAGCCTTGTATTTCAGGTTCTTCCTGTCCTTTTATAAATGAAAGATCAAATTTTTGTTTCCCTACCGGAATGACAGCCAGATTACCTTTTTCATTATTGGTTTTTACGATGGAATGCTCCTGCGCAACCAAACATTCAGGATGCCAGTGCCATAAGGCATCAATTTTTCTGTGTTGGTCGGTAAGAATTCGGTCTACTACTACCCAAAACTCTCCACGGACATAAAAAAGGGCCCGTTGGTGTTTTATTTCCCCCTTGGTATCCTGGAAATTGCTGAAGGAATTGGTGGCATAATCAAAATCATCAGTTATTTTATAATGAGTTTTGCTTACCGGTGCCTCAGCCAGTTTAGGGCCGGGAGCCTGGCCTTTTCCATCTATTAAAATCAGGTTATGCCCTGCCGAACTTTTGGCATATGGCCTGAACTTAATTGCTGTTTCGCCTCTGTAGGCAAATCGTCCGGCATCTACCAGAAGATCCCGTCCATAAGCTGAAATGGAGAGGTGTAATTTGTCATTATGCTGGTGTCCGCTTCCCCAAGGACCAATATCGAAAAATGACCAATGTGCATTTTCATCGAAACCACTTCTGGAAATTAAATGCCCTGCCCATGGGTAAAAGTAAGATGGACCATCCTTTGGTTTTTCACCACTCTTTCCATTCGTAATGATGTATTCCCAGTCTTTTTTGTGATAAGTATTTATCCCATCCATAATGATTCCCCTATCACTGCCTCTATCCCCATCGTTATTTAAAATTCTAAATCCATCCGGGCGAACCACATGGGCAATATAACTAAACATGGCTTCAATGGTTTCATTAAAAAATGGAGGAAGAGGCTGGTTGGCCTGATCACAGATTTTTTTGAACAACTCAAAGTTTCGCAGGGCTACATTATGGTAATGGGAAGTCAATTCTGTTTGGGTTCCATCCCCATAAACCTGTTCCTTCATGCTTTCCGAGATGGTAGCAATGGCATATTTCAACCATTCTCCTGAATTTTTATATTCTGGAAAATTGGTGGCTACCGTAGCCAAAGCCGATATTTCCATGGTTAGCCAGTTATTTTGCGCATGGAATTGCCGGTTATAATGGGCATGGTCCGGCAAACTGCTTAGCATCAGCAATTGAGTGGCAGGGGAGAAATTATCATTATTCAAAAAACCATAAAAGATAACAGACCACACTTTTGCCCGGGCTGCTACTTCCAGCCCTCTCCATATGGAAGTACCGCTTTTTTTAGCTGGATAAGGCATGCTTTTAATGATAAAATCTCTTAAAAATTCATCGATGTATTTGGCATACTTCGGATTTCCTGTTTCAAAATAAGTATTGAACAAGCTCCTGATCTGGCTGTGACGATTGGAAAGCCATGCCCATTCAGCATCATTATTTGGGCCTTTATAATACCAGTCACGATGACCATCTTCTCCAAATGGCACTTGTCCCCTCACATTTTGTACAATAAAAACATTTTCCAAAGTGGTATCTTCAGCGGCAATAGTTCTATCAGAAACTGCAGGTTGTGTTTTTCTTAAATATGCAGCAGTATTTCCATTTTTGTAATAATCCAGTAGGTTTTGACATGCCTCAACCAAATTGTCATTTTCATAAGCAGATTTAACCTTTTCCATCCCTTTATGTTCCAGATCGAATTGATCGAGCATGGTTTTCATCACCTTAGGATAGCTTTCACAAACATCCTCAACAGTAATAATCTCCTTCCAATTCTTCTGGGCAAAGGTTTTTTCTGCATTAATAAGGATTATTCCAAACAGGAAAATATTCATTATAAATTTTGTCATTTGTTTAAGTTTTTTTTGAGCAGGAAGAGAGAGAATTATTCCTATCTAATTTAATTGGCTTTCTTTATTTTTCTATTTACATAAAAATCATCACCCCAGTGGTTGTGCAAGAACGAACTCATTTCTTTTACTTTTTCGGCAAATTCGGGAGATTCAGCGAGATTATTTAATTCCAGAGGATCATTGGAATGATCGAAAAGCATCCTGGCTCTTACCTGATCTTCTTTATCCAGCCATTCGGTATAAAATAAATTTCCTTTTACCAAAGTGACCCCATCATGGAATTTGGAGATGGCAAAATCTTTTGTCCTGTTCAGGCCATTTATTAAGGGGACAAGACTTTCTCCGTCCGTATGTTCGGGAATGGGTAAGCCCGCCAGTTCACTTAAACTGGGGTAAATGTCAATAAATTCGGCAATGGCACTGGTATGTTTTCCCGAGGTTTGTCCGGGAACTTTAAGTATTAAAGGCACATGAAGAGACGATTCAAAATTACAATGTTTGCACCAGAGCTGATGATCACCCAAATTCCAGCCATGATCACCCCATAGAATTACAATGGTATTTTGATCGAGTTCCAGGGTTTTTAAAGCGTCTAACAATTTCCCAATTTGAGCATCTGTGTAACTTACGCTGGCATAATAACCATGGATAAGTTTATTAGCCAATTCATCTGAAACCGGACCTTTTTTGGGTACACCGGAATAATGTCTCAGTTCTCCAAAATTGTGATAGGCTGCTTTAGGGGTAGTTTCCGGTTGCAGGTAATTTTCGGGTAAAGAGATTTGAGTGGAATCATATAAATCCCAATATTTAGCTGGTGCATTAAAAGGCAGATGAGGTTTTAAAAATCCTACCGCCATAAAAAATGGCTCACCTTTTTCCTTCAGTTTTTTTAAATCCTGAACGGTTTTATCTGCAATTTTTCCATCATTGTAAGCCGAGTCAGGAACATTAGCATTTTCATAGGGATAGCCTCTTTTTCCCTCAGTATTGTCAATTTCCACATTTTTATCAGATGCAAAATCTCTCGGAGAAAGCGCACCGGCAGGTTTCCAGACTTCATTCCAGGCCATTTTATCATCGTCTTTGTGATGATAAATTTTTCCATTGGAAATAGTGGTATAACCATTATTTTTAAAATGTTTGGGAAGGGAAGTCACTCCGGGATAATCTTCATCAAGATAGGTACTGTAGCCAATAAAACGATGTCTGCCTGGCCTGATACCCGACAAAAGACTCGCTCTTGAGGCCCCACAAACAGGAATATTACAATAAGCACGATCAAAGACTAGGCTTTCAGCAGACAGTTTGTCAATTGCCGGAGATTTGATATGCTTTGCGCCATAAACTCCAAGCTCTGGTCTCAGATCATCAACCGCAATAAAAAGGATGTTTGGTTTACCCGCTTCCGATTTTTCCGTTTCACTTTCCTTTGGGTTCTGGCAGGAGAAACTGACCAGCATAGCTATAATTAAATAGCCACATAGGAAGTTGTTCCGATTTTTCATTTTCGTTTTAGTTTCAATTTATTTAGTAGAAATCCCTCAAAATAGGATTCCTAAAAGTAGTGATTTTTTTGAAATAGTCAGCTTTAATAGGGAGGGTTATACCTGTTAAAATTTACCTGGTTTCTTAAAAAAACTGATGCATTACCACGGGAATTTTAAGTTTTTTAATCACCAAACCTGGAGGATCCGTGCTTTTTTTTCTACTGATTTATCAAAAAGGAGCTCAAAAACAGGCGATTGTTAAATCAAGGCCATTTTTTGGGAGGAATGAGTTGTAGGGAAGGATAAACCCCGCTTTACAGCTCATATGTTGACTTTTTGTTAGACAAATCTGGAAAATGTTCAGTTTTCGTTCAGTGCTTTTTCTTGAAAAAATCTCTGAAAAGGTGAATTATTGTCAAGGCTATTCAAGCTAATTTCCCCAACAGGACCCCAATCCTTTCAGGGCAATTATTTTATAACAGTTAAATATGATTAAATGAAAAGATCTATTACAAAATGGAAAAGATGGATTTTATGTATCCAGTTGATTTTGTTCGGATACCTTGCGCATGCACAGGAAACAATCTCCGGTAAGGTAACAGGAAACGAAGGGGAACCTCTCCCCGGAGTGAGTGTAATTATTAAAGATTCAGGAAAAGGAACGGTCACGGATCTTGACGGTAATTTCAAATTAAATGTCACAGAAGAGGAAAATATTTTGGCTTTCAGCTTTATCGGTTTTATTTCTCAGGAGGTAGTATTAAATGGAAGAACCCGGTTGGAAGTTGTTTTGGAAGAAGATATAAAACAACTTGAAGAAGTTGTGGTGGTGGGTTACGGAACGCAAACTAAAAAAGAAGTAACCGGTGCAGTGGCCACAGTGAAGAACGAAGACATGGTAGCTGTGGTGGCTTCAGATTTTACCAAAACCCTTCAGGGACAGGTTGCGGGTATCAGTGTGGTAGAAAGTAGTGGCAGACCCGGGGATCAGGCCAATATCCAGATCAGGGGGTTGGGTTCAATCTCGAGTTCTTCCTCTCCGCTGTATGTGGTGGATGGTATTCCCTATCAAAGCAATCCAAATATTGCTTCTGAAGATATTGCCACTGTGGATATTTTGAAAGATGGTGCTGCAGCAGCAGTTTATGGTACCAGAGCTTCTAATGGGGTAATTCTGATTACCACCAAAAGAGGGGAAGCAGGCAAAACAAAGGTGAATTTTTCTTCCTACTATGGTGTGCAGAACATCACTTCAGGAACACCATTAATGTCCACCCCGGAGCATTTGTATGTGGATGAAATGATGAACAGGGCAGAAGGAAGTCACTCTTCAATTCTGTATTATAATCCTAATGCGATGGATTACAATACTGATTTTGTAAGTTCTATCGTGAATGACAATGCGGCCATTCAAAGCCATAATTTGACGATTTCAGGAGGAAAAGACAATGTTACTTTTAGTCTAAATACTAACTATTTCGGACAGGATGGAGTGATCATTCAGTCAGGCTACGAAAGATTTTCAACAAGGGCGAATACCACCTTCATAAAAAGGAAAATTTGAGGCTTTTGTCAGTTTAGGTATTCAAACTTCCAATAAGGAAGTTGAACCATGGGGATTATATGAATTTGCCATTTTTCAGGGCCCATACAGACCTCCGTTGAATTCCCTTCCAACCACAGATAATGCAGTAGTTATTCCCGGAAATAACCCTGATCATGTAGGATATTTTTCCAGATTACTAGACCAGACAGATTTAAGGGAAGATAATGCATACAACCTGGCGGGAAATATTAAATATGAATTGGTTAAAGGTTTAACCTATCAGCTTAATGTAGGTTTGAATCAATATAATTATCAGCGACAATTCTGGCAGCCACAGTATCTGGTTTATAACCAAGATGGAGATTTAAATGAATTAGGCAGTAGGAAACAGGCTATTTTAAATGAAGATTTCAATTTCACCAAAAAGACCACATTGGAAAATATGTTGAGGTATGAAAAAGAAATTGGCGTACATAAATTTTCTTTAATTGCCGCTTATACTTACGAAAAGTTTGATTACAAATTTGTAACTGCTGAAAAAAGGGATTTCATCAGTAACGATGTGCAGGTGTTTAATGGAGGCAGTGAAATGACCAAGCTTAATGGAAATAATACAACCAATGTATTGATTGGTAAGCTTTTCAGAATGCAATACAACTACAATAACAAGTATATGCTTTCGGCCAGTGTAAGACATGATGGCTCTTCGAAATTTGGAGAAGAAAAAAGGTATGCACTTTTCCCTGGAGTTTCTGTGGGATGGAATATTAGTGAAGAAAATTTCTTGAAAGGGGTAGAGGTAATTGATAACCTTAAATTGAGAGCAAGTTATGCAGAAGTAGGTAATGAGGGAATTAGCCCTTATTTATATGCCGGTTATATAGATGCCAATGTGGATTATGTGTGGGGACCAGAGTCTGGTGATGTATTGAGCAAAGGTGCAATCCAAAGAGGTTATGCGAACCCAATTGTAGGATGGGAGTCTAATATTTCCAGAAATATTGGATTAGACTTAACCATGTTCAATGGTAAATTTAACTTCACTACCGATTTATACCGCAACAGTAAAAATGACATGTTGCTGAATGTATTGTTGCCGGCATCTACAGGTACTACCATTCCAAATGACTGGTCCAATACTTACAATACCAAGGTTTCCAACATTGGGGATATGATTAATGAAGGGCTGGAGATTACTGCTTCTTACCGAAAGCGAACAGCATCTGGATTGAATTTTAATTTGACAGGAACCTTCACTAAAAACATTAATGAAATTACCAACCTTGGTGATTTGGAAAGTATTCCTTTGCAGGATAGTAAACCAGGTAACTGGAGAGCCAACCAGCAGGATATAACAACCTACATGACACCAGGTTATGAGGCAGGTGCTTTCTTTTTAATTCCAACTGATGGGATTATCAAAACAGAAGAAGAATTAGCTACTGTAAAAGAATACATGCCTAATGCCAGATTGGGAGACTTGAAATATCTGGATCAGAACGGAGATGGAAAAATTGATGATGAGGATAGGGTTTACAGTGGCTCGGGAATGCCAAAATTTGAGGCTGGGCTTAAATTCGGGGCTGATTACAAAGGATTTGATTTTAATGTTCATTTCTTCTATTCGCACGAAAACAAAGTTTATAATGGTGCCAAATTATTTGCCTACAGTATGAAAAGACACAAAGACATGTATTACATGTGGACTGAGGCTAATGCAAATTCTGATATAATGGCGGCCAGACCAAACTCAGAACACGATAATTTCAGGTCGAGATCAGACTTTTTCCTTGAGGATGGAAGTTTCCTCAGAGTGAGAACATTATCGTTGGGTTATACTTTCCCCAGAGAAATCTTCAATAACAAAATTGACAGATTGAGACTTTATGCCAGTGCTCAAAACCTATTCACTTTTACCGATTATGAGGGTTATGATCCGGAAATTGGAGGAAATGGTGTATCAAACAGAGGTATAGATAAAGGTAGTTATCCGGTATCCAGAAAAATAATGATGGGTGTTCAGATTGGCTTCTAATCTGATTGATTTCTCAAAATATTTACAATGCAGATGCTTAAAAAATTATAGCTGGTATTCCATGGGCAGGAATGGATAGTTTTCTCAAATGGAGGAGCTGGCATAAAAAAATAAAATATGAAAAAATTAAGATATTTAATCATTTCCCTCACAGCGGTTCTGGTATGTATGAGTTCTTGTGAGGATGAATTGGAGCAGGTAAATCCAAACGCCATCACCACAGGTTCTTTTTGGAAAACCGCTGATGATTTCGATAAAGGTTTAAATGCCGTATACAGTGCTTTACAGTTTCCTTCGGTAAGTGGAAGTGAAATAACAAAAAACATGTTGAGAAGTGACCTGGCTGGAACTGAAAGCTGGTATGGAAACCATCTGCAGTATACCAATTTAACCTGGAATGATGCTTCTGACTTTGTTTCCACCAGATGGTCTCAGCTATATATTGGAATTTTCAGGGCGAATCAGGTTTTGGATAATATAAAGAATGAAGGCATTACTGGATTAACAGAAGAAGAAAGGGTTTTAATTGAAGCTCAGGCCAGATTTGTAAGAGGAATTAACTATTTCTGGTTGGGTTATTCTTACAATGGAGCAGTGATTCACGATGAGGTGGCGATAAGTGATGATGATTTGAAAAAACCATTTTCCAATTTAAATGAAGTCATTACTACCATGGTAATTCCGGATTTGGAATTTGCGTACAACAACCTTCCAAAAACCTGGGATGATTCTCAGGACTTAGGAAGAGTTACCTGGGGAGCTGCTGCGGCTATGTTGGGAAAAACATATTTATACAACAAGGAATGGGATAAAGCTGCCAACTATTTCAAGCAGGTGATTGATGAAGGCATTTACAGACTTACTACTGATTACATGGAGAATTTCACTTTAGAAGGGGAATTCAATTCAGAATCCATTTTTGAAGTGGTTTTTTCTGACAATTACAAAGCCGGAGCTGGGGGAAATAATCATGATGATGTGCATGGAAATCCCGGTTCTGAAGCCACTTCCATTGCCAGTAACTTTGCCAGCATTGTGGGTGCCGGAGGTTACAATTCCTGCATGCCTTCTTACTGGTTACAAGAGCTTTTTGTTTCCGGTGATTCCATAGATGTGTCCAATCCTGATAATTTTGGAAAAAGATATTCTTCAAGAACTTTTGCCTCCATAGTGGTAGAATTTGGTGATGGTGAATATTACAATGCGCCTTTAACCACTGATCCAATTACCGGAGAGAAAAGTAAGGCAAACTTTAATTATGGGCAGGGTTCTAAAGTGAAAAAATGGACAAATTGGTATTGGGCTGATTCAGAGGATGCCGCTACAGGGGCCAGAGGGGGAATCAATTTCAGACATATCAGGCTGGCTGATGTTTATTTGATGTACGCTGAGGCCATTTTGGAAAGGGATGGAGATGGTGCCGTGAATGAAGCCATGACTTACATTGATATGCTCAGAGAAAGAGCAGGAGTAATTACCCTTCAGCGTTATAGAGAAATCCATGGAGGGCAAATTCCTCAATTGCATGTGTCCAAATTCGCTAATGGTTTATCTGAATTTCCTTTAACTGCAGTGAACAAGGATGCTTTAATGACACACCTCAGAATGGTGGAACGGCCATTGGAACTGGCATTTGAAGGACACAGATGGTACGATTTGGTCAGGTGGGGTATTGTGAAAAATATTTTTGATGAAAGAAGGGCTGAAGAAGTAAAAATTGAGCAGCAATTGGGGAATCCAATTCCGGCCACTCAGCCAAAAATTTATCCATTGTTCCTGAATGAAAGAGTAAGATTGGATTTCGTTGTTCCAGCTGCGAATTACTCCAGTGCAATTCATGATTATTTCCCGATTCCTTCCATTGAGGTGCAGTCGAATAATAACCTTAATTAAAAAAATTACAGGTGGTTGACTGGCGGATGTAGTCAAAATAAAACAGGTTAGGAGCTAAATTCAGAAGGTTAAGATTACTAATCCACATTTGGCTTTCGTTAGCACTGACTTTCCGCTTGTCGCCCTGGCCCGAAGGGGATTTAATAACTCAAAATAAGAAGAAAATGAAGAAATATATAAATAAATTATTGGTACTTACAGCTTCCTTATTGGTCCTTTGGGCTTGTGAGGAAGAGTATATTGCACCTACAAGTGAACCAAATCACGTTTACATTACCACTTCCTTTGGTACGGTAGAAAGCAGGTTGCAGATCAATGGAGAAATGGATTTTATCGATCTTTCCAGAGGTGTAGTCAGCAGGAAGTGGACTTTTCCTGAAGGTGTGGTAGAATTGACAGGAGAAGAAAATAATGTGACTTCTGAAAAAGATCTGGTAAAAGCCTCCTTTTTGAAAGCAGGAGTTTATGAAGTAAAAGTGGAGCAGACTTTTGCAGGAAATGTTTTCATAGGAGATGATCCTCAAAGTGTCAATAAATACGATACAACTATCGTGGTGACTGTACTAGACAGTATCAAAGCCAATTTTGAATCGAGAAGAGCAGCGGATAATTCTGTTTTGGTAAATGCGGACGGGGCTTTAAATGAAGTGATTGCAGGAAGAGATATTATATTCGAAACCAAATCAACAGGAGAGCCTTCCGATTTGAACTGGGTATTCACCAGTGCAAGTGGAAAGGAAATCAATATAAGTGGTGCATCTGTTACCCATAAATTTAGCAGCATGGAAGCTTTTGACATTACCTTAATTGCTTCCAGTAATTTAGGAGCAGATACCATTTCTTATAAAAACTTTATGAATGTAATTCCATCTACCGATCCAGTTGATTTAGTTGGGATTACTGCCAAAGAAAATGTAATTGGGTTGGTTTACAGCCGGGACATGTTCAATCCTGCTACCAATAATCCTGAATCAATTTCCCTGACCGTTACAAATAGTGGAGTAGATTATCCGGTAAATGTGACTGGTTTTACACTGGATCCACTGGCCAACAATATCGTATTGTTAAGCCTTGATGCGGATATTTATAACAGTGATCTGATCACCTTGAATTATGATGACACAAAAGGTAATTTAAGGACACTTGATGGAGTAAATGCTTCCTCAATAACAGATGGGCAGGTTGTTTTCGAAAAGGATAATTTACTTGCCACTACCAGTTTTGATTTGGGATTCGAAAATTCTACAAATGCCAACTGGCCATACCTGTGGTGGGGAGGAGTATGGGAAAATTACAATTTTGAAGTTTCATCTGCATTGCCTTATGAAGGTAAAAGCAGTGGTTATGTGGTGATGGAAGCCGGGGGAGGAATGATCATGGGGCATAGAGATGATTCTGGTACAGATATAACCTTCCCATTGGAAGGAGGAAAGACTTACGAAGTGGGTTGCTGGATATACATGGAATCTTTGGGTGACAAAACCTCTATACCAGATTTGAGGTTCTATTGGTCGCCTAATACCGACTGGGGAATAGGTGGAGCATTTTTCGATGCTGATTTCCCTGAGGGCCAGTGGGTTTATACTTCAACTCAGGTAAAAGCAGCAGCAAGTGATAATTATTCTTTTATGATTAGAGGTCATAATGAATTCAATTCTCAGGAATGTAAATTCTATATGGATAATATCACGGTGGCAGAATTGGATTTGAGATAATAACCCACCATTCGATCACTTAAAAACGGGAAATGGTTCATCATTTCCCGTTCATTTTAAAATTTAAAATAAAAGCTCAGGAGCAATTGCATTGTGGCTGTTCCTAATTCGGCATTTGTAATGCCAGGCTAAGGTCAATTTTTCCAGATAAATACAGGTTCAACTCTTTCTATGAAAAAACATTACAAACTTTTTATTTTCTTGCCTTTTTGCCTCATTTTCGGCTTTTCAGCTAAAGTATCGGCCAGTTCAGATTCTGTAAAAGTGGATGTAAACCTTGATGTAAAACATGAAGTAGGCCATATTTCCACTTTCGATAGAAAGAAATTTATCACCATCCATTCAGACATTACCGAACAGGAATGGGATGGCAATAATTTTACCCCTGATCTAAGAGATCATTTTCTCAATGGTTATGATGTGTATCTGGGCAGAAATACCGGAGGAATCAGCTGGTGGTTAAATACTATGATTACGGAAGATTCCTTAAGGCCAGGATATGCCAATCCCGGAGATATTACACATTATGGAAATTACGTGAGAAATGAATACGGAAATAAATCTAATTACCACCATTATGAATCCCGGAATGAGCAGATTATTTGTGCCCAGTTACATCCGTTTTGGCCTGATGGCAAAACAACCCAGAAAGGATGGGCATTTTCTCAGACAGATACAGAAGAAGAACCATTTGGAACGGCCACAGGAGAATATATGGGACGTTTCATCAAAGATTTTTTTGGAACAGGTGGTATTAATGGTCAGAATCGCCCAAAATATGTAGAGATAATTAATGAACCATTATGGCATTTGGTAGATTTTGGAACAGACAAACCAGAAGATATTTTTAAGTTTCACAATGCTGTGGCCAAAGAAATTAGGAAATATAATGAGGATTTGGTGATTGGCGGCTATTGCACAGCCTTCCCTGATCACGAGACAAACAATTTTGAAGAATGGGAGGAAAGGTGGAAATTATTCATGGATATTGCAGGTGAAAATATGGACTTCTGGACTATTCACTTATATGATTTTCCCTCCATAAACAATGGAAAACAACTTTACCGGAAGGGGAGTAATATGGAAGCCACTTTCGATATCATGGAGCAATACAGTTACATGAAATTCGAGGAAGTAAAACCATTTATGATTTCAGAATACGGAGCCCAGATGCACGATTATGCCAAGCAATGGACGCCATATAGAGATTGGTTGCATATTAAATCTGTGAATTCCATGCTGATGCAGTTTATGGAGCGGCCACATATTATTAATAAAACAATTCCATTTAATCCGCTAAAGGCAGAGTGGGGAAGGGCCGAAGACGGTTCCGCTTATAACCATCGAATGCTTCGGAAAGCAAACGAATTGCCTGGACAGACAGGAGAAGAATATGTGTATACCGAATTTGTGAAAATTTACCAGTTATGGTCAGACGTAAAAGGGACCAGAGTAGATTCTTATTCTACAGATTTGGACATTATGGTGGATGCTTATGTAGATGGCAATAAAGCTTATGTGATATTGAACAATCTCAATTTTTCTGCAGTTGATATTGACCTGAATTTGATGGGGTTCGGTGAAAATTCGGTAGAAAAGGTAAGTGTCAAACATTTGTACCTAGAAGGTCAGAATCCTATTTTGAAAGAGGAGGAATTGCCCGAAATTCCTGATGGAATGACCATAGAAAGTGAAGGAACGATCATTTTAGCCTATACCTTGGCGGGTGAAATTACAATTCCCCACCTCTCCACAGAAGAAAAGCTTTATGCAGAGGAATACTTAAAACCAATTGAAGGGGGAAAAACGGAAAGTTTCAATATCAAGGGTGTACCAGAGTCTGAATTTGGAGAAGCTGTACTAAGATTGGGTATTGGAAGAAACCATGGGAAATCCTTGAAACCAGTCATTAGTTTTAATGGTACTGCTTTAGAAGTTCCTGAAAATTTCAGAGGAGATCTTCAAAATGACAGGCCAAATTTTTATGGTGTGCTGGAAATACCTGTACCTCTGGAAATCATAAAAAAAGAAAATACCATAACAGTTACTTTTAGTGACAATGGAGGTCATATCAGCAGTGTGGCATTACAACATTATACATTTACCAGGGAAATAACGAGGTCAGCAAAACCTCCAGTTATTTCCGGTACTGAGGAAGAGGATTTTGGTAAAAAAAAAGTAGAAATTTATCCCAATCCCGCAAAGACAGAAATTAACCTAAAAACTCCCACATCATATCTTGGAGAAGGATTTTCCATTCATAATTATTTGGGAAAGGCAGTAAAATCAGGAATAATCCAAAAGGAAATTCAGGCAATAGAATTAGGTAAATTACCAGCTGGATTATACTTCCTCAGATTTGAGAATGATGGAAATTTGGCTAAAGGATATAAGTTTATTATGGAGTAAATAGACTGGTTTAAGTATCAATTTTAGTTTCTTACAATTAAGATTTGATTATTTGTTTTTAAGATTAATGCCAAAATGCCTTCAAAACCAGTGTGGGAAAATGTATCAGGTACCTACTTTTGATTTCTAGTCCTTGGTGGCAAAGGATTTCAGATATCTATTTTACTTTCTCGGAATACCTTTTTGAAGGCAAGATTTTTTGGTTCTTTTTCATCGAATGGAAAAAGAATAAACGGCTTAATAGTTATTCACTTTTTCCTACGGGAAATATTTTCCAATAATTTCCCAGTCTACCATAAATTATTATTGCAGGAAAGATTCCAGTAGCAAATTGTGAAGTAAAAACAACATCGTTTACCGGGTTGACTTTCCACATAATTATCCATTCTATTATTAAAGCCCCTATGAAAAGAAAGAAGATTTTGAATCCGATAATGAATTTAAAGACAAATTTAAAAGGAGTTAATCTGGTTATTAGTTCAAATAAGATTATTAATGAAAGGCTAGAAACAGGTAGAAAGTAAAATATTAAAATGGGTATTCCTTCAATATATCTAGCTTCGAGAGCCAGAAAAGGAATCAATGTTAAACCGGTTAGGGCTGAAATAATAAACAATAAAATCTTTTTCGATAAGATCATTATTTTTAGCTGGTACTTTTAACTACTACATTATTTTTCCTACAAATTAGCAATAAAATCCTCCAGATTAATACTCCTGTCCAAATCCATTTTCTTCCTAATCCTGTACCTTGATGTATGCACAGATTCTACCGTTATTCCCAATAACTTCGCCATATCCTTAGAAGAAAAATTCAGTTTAATCAGGGCACAAAGCTTGTGATCATTCTGGCTGAGGTTTGGATATTGTTTTTTGAGTTTATTATAAAACTCCTGGTTTACGGCTAAAAACCTGAGTTCAAATTCTTCCCAACTCAGGCTGGCACTTCGGTCTATTTTTTTAATGATTTTATTGATTTCCGAAGGATTTGGATTTTTCTTTTGTTTGAGAAGTTCTTCTTTGGTTTCAATTAGTAACTCTTCTTTTTCAATGGCTTGTAGGGCAGAAGTGGTCAGTTCTTTATTTTTAACCAGTAAAACTTCTTCTGCTTTTTGTATTTCCAGTTGCTGTTTTTGTTGTAAAAGCCTTTTTTCTGCCTTGTACCTGGTGCGTAGAAATCTGTAAATGATAAAACCCAAAATAATCAGGAAAGCAATAGTTCCGGTGAGGATATAAGATTGGAGTTCGTTAATCTGGTGTTGTTGTTCTAAAAATTTGAGCCGTTGTTCTTTGATCAGCTGATCCTGGCGCTCCATTTCAATACGGTAAGTATCCTTTATTTCCAA
The DNA here is from genome assembly GCF_000379765.1 of Flexithrix dorotheae DSM 6795. GTDB lineage: Bacteria > Bacteroidota > Bacteroidia > Cytophagales > Flammeovirgaceae > Flexithrix > Flexithrix dorotheae. Next base: position 56,859 of record NZ_KB903451.1, on the reverse strand, counting down.
TAATCGCTGATTGTGCTGGCTTCGGCTACCAAACTGTTTTTCATTCAGTAGTTTGGATTCCTGCATCACTTCATAGGCATGCTCGAACTGGCCCTTAAGATAATAGACTTCAGACAAATCCTCATAAATATTGGGAATCAGGTCAAGATGGCTCTTGAAGGTTTTTGATATATCCAGCGCAATCAAATAGTATTTTTCACTTTCATTCAGATTGCCAAGATTTTTATAAACCTCCCCCAAAAAAGGATAAAGAATGATCAGATAACTGCTGTCTGCATTTTCAAAAAAGGGTTTGACTTTTAGCAATACCTCACGGGCTTTTTCATATTCCTGCTCTTTGGCTAAAACATACCCCAATTCAGCATTCAGGAAGTGTCTTGCTTCCGCAGGTTCTTTTAAGTCATGACAGCTGTCCAGATAAACCCTTGCTTTTTTAAGTTCGTCTTCTTTTCTGAAAAGTGTAGCCAAAGCATAATAGTCGTCCAAAAGTCGCTGATTGTTTTGTGGTTTTTGATTTAATAATTCCTTATTGATTTTAATGGATTTATTAAAATACTCTTCGGCCATTTCTTTTCTGCCAAAAAAACTATAAAGCCAGCCAAGCCCATTATAAATTGAGGCTTTGGCACTTTCATTATTCAATTTTTCAGCTAAAATCAGAGCTTCCCAATAGCCTACATAAGAATTGTGATAATTAGCGATATTGGCATATAAATTCGACAGCCTTTCCAACACAATGATCACCCCCATAGTATCTTGTTTGTTGACAAAGTTAGCTTTACATTGCTCATATAACAGGATGGCTTTTTCAGGGTCTTTAAATTTTAAATATTCTGCCTGATTTAATAATTCTTCAATATTTCCGGCAGCGTTTTGTGATAAGGTTTCCATTGACTGTCCATTTCCATGGAAGTTCATTAAAATACAGCATAGAATAATTAAGTGTCTAGTAAGGATGGTGAAGTATGATTTATGCATTTTCATATAAAAACCTGATAGTCAGCAGCAAATATTATGATTATTAATTTAAAATCTAGCCATTTTGTTAGATTCTGTTGCTCACATTGAGTTTTTGTCTAGTTGATTTTTGTGGAAGATAATAAATTTTCAGCAAAATTTGTTGGGCAATTTAAAGAAGAATTGTATCGGTAAGATCCACGGGGTTTTATGTTTAGCAAATGTGATTATGAAAAAATATTATTACTCATTTACCTTGCTCATTTTTGTGTTAGTAGGCGGATATTATCTGTTAGGGCAGAATGGGAAAAATGAATTAAATAGAGAGACAAACTTTAACTTTGACTGGGAATTCGTTCTGGTTGGAAAAGCTGATTTTGAAAATCCGGATTTAAAGAAATTTGACTGGAGGAAAATTCAATTGCCACATGACTGGAGCGTTGAAGCCTCATTCGATTCAATCGGTGGTGAAGGAGCAACGGGATATTTACCCGGAGGCTATGGGCTGTATAAAAAACAGTTTAAACTACAGGCTGGGGAAAACCAGACTACCTATTTGTATTTCGATGGTGTATACAACAATGCAGAAGTTTACCTGAATGACATTAAGTTAGGAGATCATCCCTATGGCTATTCCCCATTTTATTTTGATATAACGGACCAGTTAAGCTCTGCGGATAACAATGTGTTGCTGGTAAAAGTAGACCGTTCAAGATATGCAGACAGTCGCTGGTACACAGGATCAGGAATTTATAGAAATGTGAAACTGGTGACTACTTCAAATTTGCACATTCCGGTTTGGGGAACTTTCATTACCACCCCGGAAATCACAGCGACAAACGCCAGAGTGGCTTTGGAAGTTACGGTAAAGAATAAAAATAAACAGGATGAAAATTTTGATTTACTCACCCAGATTTTTGACCCAAAAGGGGCACTGGTTGCGGAGTTGACTCAAAAGGCAGCTGTTGAAAAATCATCAGAAGGAACCTTCAGCCAAAATTTAACAGTAAATGATCCATTACTTTGGGATATACAATCCCCAAACATTTATAAGGCCGTAACTTATATCAGACAGGACGGAGAAAATATGGACCGATATGAAACGCCTTTTGGAATCAGGGATATTAAATTTGATAAAGACGAAGGTTTTTTTCTCAATGGAAAAAATACTTTGATTAAAGGTGTTTGTCTGCATCACGATGCGGGCCTGGTAGGGGCTGCAGTCCCATTGGGAGTTTGGAAAAGGCGGTTATTAAAATTAAAAGAGGCAGGTTGTAATGCCATCAGAATTTCCCATAACCCGGGGTCAGAAGAGTTTTTAACCCTTTGTGATGAAATGGGTTTTTTGGTGCAGGAAGAATTCTTCGATGAATGGGATAATCCCAAGGATAAAAGATTGAATCAGAACGAGCGATCAGTTGATTATATCACCAGAGGATATACCAGGTTTTTCCAGGAATGGGCCGAAAGAGATTTGAAAACTACCATGCTCAGGGATAGAAATCATCCTTCCGTTTTCCAATGGAGTATAGGGAATGAAATTGAATGGACTTATCCCAGGTATGCCCATGCTTCGGGCTATTTTAATATGAGCTGGCAGGGAAATTATTTTTGGGAAAAACCTCCAATATCTCCCGAAGAAATCCGGAGAAGATATGAGGAAAGTCCGGAAGAAAAATACGTTTTGGCCAAAACCGCCCAAAAGCTTTCCAACTGGACCAAAGAACTGGATACTACCCGCCCCGTGATAGCCAACTGTATTCTGCCATCAGTCAGTCACCTTTCCGGATATGCCGATGCCCTGGATATCGTGGGTTATAGCTACCGAAGAGTTTTGTATGATTACGGGCATGAAAACTACCCGGATAAACCCATAATGGGAACTGAAAATCTGGTACAATGGCATGAATGGAAAAGTGTAATGGAACGCCCTTTTATTTCCGGAACTTTTTTTTGGACCGGCATAGATTATATGGGGGAGTCCAATGCCAGCTGGCCCAAAAAAGCAACCACAAGTGGGATGCTGGATTTAGCAGGGTTTGAAAAACCCTCCTATCAAATGATCAAAACATTATGGACTGAAGCGCCTCATATTTACATCGCATCTCAAACGGAAAAAAAGTCCATTTTTAAAGTAGATGAGGCCACCGGAGCCCCTGTGGAAAAAAAAACAGGAGGATGGAAAAAAGCCTTATGGTCCTGGCATGATGTCAATGAGCATTGGAATTATGAGGACAACGAAACTACCATTGTTGAGATTTATTCCAATTGTGAGGAAATTGAATTGTTTCTGAATGAAAAATCATTGGGGGTAAAAAGGCTGAAAGATTTTCCCGATCATATTTATAAATGGGTGGTCAACTTTAAAAAAGGCAAACTGGAAGCCATCGGGAAAAAGGATAAAGCCATGGTTAATGCTAAAATTCTAACTGGTAACCAACCTGTAGCTATCGAACTCGATGCAGATCAAAATCAAATTTTTGCCAACAATACTGATGTGGTACATGTGGTAGCCAAAATAGTGGATGAAAACGGAAACCGGGTAAAGCATCAGGAACTTGAGGTTGAATTTGAGGTAAATTCCAAAGTGAAAATATTAGGAGTAGATAATGGTTCAGCCACTAATGTTCAGGACTTTCAAACGAATAAAGTCAGGACACATAATGGAAAAGCGCTTTTAATAGTCCAGGCAAAAAACGAAATGGGAGAGGCAGTTATAAAGGCGAAATCCAAAGGGTTAAAAGAGAATTCACAAAAAATTTCAATCAGATAATAAAATATTTTAAAAAGAAGCAAAAGACTTAAACTTAAAAATATGAAAGCAGCATTTTATTCAGAAAAAGGAAAGTTTATAATTGGAGAGTCAGATCCTGTGAAACCCGGAAAAGGTGAGGTAAGGCTGAATGTAGCTTATTGTGGCGTTTGTGGCACTGATGTTCATATTTTTCATGGGGTAATGGACCAAAGGGTTGCCAGGCCTCAAACTGTTGGACATGAAGCTTCTGCTACAGTAGCAGAAATAGGTGAAGGGGTAGAAAATGTGAAAGTGGGGGATGTGGTAGCGGTTCGTCCTTTGCATTTTGGGGCACCGCATCCATTTGATAAGGGAAATGCACATGTAGGTAAAAACCTGAAATTTATTGGGATTGACAGTCCGGGGGCATTCCAAAAAAGCTGGACGGTTCCGGCCTATACTTTACATAAACTTCCGGAAGGGCTAAGCCTTGAGCATGGGGCTTTCATAGAACCTCTTTCGGTAGCTTGCCATGATGTAAAAATAGGCAGAGTAAAGCAGGGAGAAAACTGCCTGGTGATTGGGGGAGGACCAATTGGAACTTTAATCGCTTATGTATTGAAGGAAAAAGGGGCAAATGTTTTTATTTCTGAGGTGAATGATACCAGGCTTGAATTACTTTCATCATTGGGATTTACTACCATCAATCCCATAAAAGAAAATCTTGTAGAGCAAATTGGTAAACTTACTGGTGAAGCCATGATAGATTGTGCATTTGAAGTGTCAGGTTCGGCTGCTGGTGTAGAAGCCATGACCGAAGTGGTAAATGCAAGGGGAAGAATTGTGATGGTAGCCATTCACGGAGGGGAAAAGAAAAAAGTGGATTTGTTTAAATTTTTCTGGTCCGAATTGGAATTATTGGGTGCAAGGCTCTATCAGGAGGATGATTATGAAGAAGCTATTCGAATTGCCGCTACTGGAAATATTCCATTTGAAAAACTGATCACCAAGGTAGATGTGTTGGATAACATTCAGTCAGTTTTTGAGGAAATTGATCACAACCCTGCCGGAATGAAATATTTGATTAATTGTCAGGGATAAATTTTGGTTCTTACTACTGGATAAAAATAATCTTAGAAAGATATGTTCTTTTAGAAATTCCTTCTTGTATGGTTTTTAAAGGAGAGTTAAAAACCTCCCCCTACCCCCTCCAGAGGGGAAAAATACGTTTCCCCCTTTAGAGGGGGTAGGGGGAGGAAGTAAAGTTGGTAAGTTTTAATAATTTAATTTATATATAATGTCTAGTAGTATGATACTGGTTCTTAAGCATCATTAAAAAAAGAAAAAATGGGAATAATAGATACTTTTAAATTAGACGGGAAAACAGCTTTGGTTACTGGTTGCAAAAGGGGCATAGGAAAAGCCATGGCGATTGGACTGGCAGAAGCCGGAGCAAATATTATTGGTGTATCAGCTTCTTTAGAATTAAGTGGAAGTGAAGTGGAAAAGGAGGTTATAGCCAGAGGAAAAAGCTTTAAAGCCTATCAGTGTGATTTTTCCGATAGAAAATCGCTTTACGAATTTATTGAAACGGTAAAAAAGGATTTCCCCAAAATAGATATTCTTATCAATAATGCGGGAACCATCCTGAGAACTCCGGCAGCCGAACACCCTGATGAAATGTGGGATAAGGTGATTGAAGTCAACCAGAACTCCCAATTCATATTAACCAGAGAGTTTGGAAAAGAAATGATAAAAAGGGGAGAAGGCAAAATCGTATTTACTGCATCATTGCTGACCTTCCAGGGGGGGATTACTGTTCCGGGATATGCGGCCAGCAAAGGGGCTATCGGGCAGATGACTATGGCATTTGCCAACGAATGGGCTGGGAAAGGTGTAAATGTCAATGCCATTGCTCCGGGTTATATCAATACCGATAATACAGAAGCTTTGAGAAACGATCCGGACCGATCGGCTTCCATACTTTCCCGAATTCCGGCCAACCGATGGGGAGAACCCCAGGATTTTGCCGGTCCGGTAGTGTTTCTGTGTTCCGAGGCTGCTGCCTACATGCATGGCACCACAATGCTTGTGGATGGAGGCTGGATGGGCAGATAAATACCCTGAATATAAAAATAATAAGGTGGTCCGGCCATTCGGTTCGCTTTAATCCTTCAAACCAAAAAATATAAAAATGACTGAAATAAAAAATTATCAACTTTTTATAAATGGAGAATGGACAAATGCAGCTTCTGGGGAATCAGAAGAAATTTATAGTCCTTCCGATGATTCAGTAGTTGGAACTGTTCAGATGGGCGTAGAAGAGGATGCTCAAAAGGCATTGGAAGCTGCGGAGCAGGCACAAAAATCCTGGAAAAAAGTACCTGCCAGACAGCGGGGGGAATTAATGAGAAAATTTGCTGCAGAAATTCGGGCAAATAAAGCAAAACTTGCCAGATTATTAGTCCAAGAGCAGGGCAAACTAATTGGTGTGGCAAATATGGAAGTGGAAGTAACAGCTACTTTTATTGAGTACGCCTGTGATTGGGCAAGACAGATTGAAGGCGATATTATTCCATCTGACAATCCTGATGAACAAATCTGGATTCAGAAAATCCCAAAAGGGGTTGTGGTGGCCATTACGGCCTGGAATTTCCCGCTTGCTCTTGCCGGGCGAAAACTCGGGCCTGCCATTGTTGCGGGAAATAGTGTGGTGCTGAAGCCTACTCAGGAAACACCTCTGGCTACCTTGGAACTTGGTTTTATTGCTCAAAAAGTAGGTTTACCAAAAGGTTTATTGAATATCGTAACTGGACAGGGCAGGGTATTGGGAAATGCTTTGGTGGCTAACCCAATTACCAAAATGGTAACCATGACCGGAAGTACTCCGGCTGGCCAGCAAATCTTTAGAACTGCTGCGGATAACCTGATTCATGTGCAGCTGGAATTGGGAGGGAAAGCACCATGCATTGTTTTTCCGGATGCTGATCTGGACCAGGCGGTGGAAGGGGCATTTTATTCCCGATTCGATAATTGTGGCCAGGTGTGTACCTGTAATGAAAGGTTGTATTTGCATGAGGATATTTATGAGGCTTTCATGGAGAAATTTATGGCTAAAGTGAAAGATTTGAAAGTGGGTGACCCCATGAATCCGGAAACGCAAATGGGACCGAAAGTCAATAAAAAGGAAGTGGGAAATATGGAACACCTGGTAGTCAAAAGTGTGGAAGAAGGGGCAACTATTGCTTTTGGTGGCAAAAAGCCAGAAGGAGCACAATTTGAAAAAGGATGCTGGTTTGAGCCAACCATTCTTACAAATGTCACTCAGGAAATGACCATCGTTCACGAAGAGTCTTTTGGACCAATTCTTCCGGTAATTAAATTTTCGTCTTTTGAGGAAGTGATTGGCTATGCCAATGATTGTGACTATGGTCTGGCTGCCATGATTTTCACTAAAGATATGTCTACCATCATGAAATGTAATGATGAATTGGAGTTTGGGGAAATTTATGTGAACAGAGGGCACGGAGAACAACATCAGGGTTTCCACAATGGCTACAAACTGAGCGGAACGGGTGGTGAAGATGGAAAATATGGTTTTGAGCAGTACATGGAGAAAAAGACTTTTTATGTGAAATATTAGTAAGATCAATGGATAATACGATTTCAAAAATTCAAAGCAACTTATTTAAAGTTCCACTTCCCGAAGTATTGAATGATGCCAAACATGGTGACCATACGCATTTTGAGCTGGTGACTACTACCATTACTTTGGCAGATGGAAGAGAGGGTACCGGATATACTTATACAGGGGGGAAAGGAGGGCATGCCATCAAGGCTATGGTAGATCACGATCTGGCACCTGCACTTATTGGGCAGGATGGAAGTAATATTGAAAAGATTTATGATTTCATGGAATGGCATATTCATTATGTGGGCAGGGGAGGAATAGCTTCATTCGCCATTTCTACAATTGATATTGCCTTATGGGATATTCGGTGTAAAACAGCCGATAAACCACTTTGGCAAATGGCAGGAGGGCATGGAAATACCTGTAAGGCTTATTGCGGAGGCATAGATTTGCAATTTCCACTCGAAAAATTGCTGGGTAATATTCAGGGTTATCTGGACAAAGGTTTTAATGCAGTGAAAATTAAAATTGGTCGGGAAAACCTGGATGAAGATCTTGCCAGAATAAAGGCTGTCAGGGAGCTGATAGGCGATGAGATCACTTTTATGGTAGATGCCAATTATTCCATGAGTGTGGAAAAAGCCATCAAAGCAGCCAAAGCATTCAGGCAGTATAATATTTTCTGGTTTGAAGAGCCAACCATTCCTGACAATTACAAAGGTTATGCGGAAATAGCCAAAGCAACCGGAGTACCACTGGCTATGGGAGAAAATCTGCATACTATTCATGAGTTTGAATATGCTTTTGAACAATCTAATTTATCATTCATCCAGCCTGATGCATCCAATTGTGGCGGGGTGACCGGCTGGCTGGCCGCAGCAAAATTAGCCCATAAAAATGGCTTACCTGTATGTTCTCATGGCATGCAGGAATTGCATGTAAGTCTGGTTTCGGCACAACCTAATTCTGGCTGGCTTGAAGTGCACAGCTTCCCTATTGATGAATACACTACTCGTCCTCTGGTGGTGGAAAACTTTAGGGCAGTAGCGCCAGAAACACCAGGAGTAGGAGTAGAATTCGATTGGGATAAATTAAAACCCTATTTGGTAAAATAGTAAATTTTTGGAAGGAGATATTTAACACATTTCTAATCACTTTCCACTAATCACCAACATCTAAATAAGAAAATGAAAAAACAAACATTTGGACAGATAGAGGGGAAGGAAATCGAACAATACATTTTGAAAAATGAAGCCGGGATGGAAGTGAAAATCATGACCTATGGGGCTACGATTACCTCTATTTCAATTCCCGGAGAAGATCGTAAAAGAATAGAAATTGCCTGTGGTTTCGATCAGCTGGATGCATATTTTGGGGAGGCTTACAAGGCAAATGCGCCTTATTTTGGCTGTACCGTAGGTCGGTATGCTTCCCGAATAAAAGATGGAAAATTCACTTTGGAAGGGAAAGATTATACAATGGCAGTCAATAATGGATCGAATCACTTACATGGCGGGTTAGCCGGATTTGATAAAAAGGTATGGGAAGCCCAAATAATTAATGATTCAAGTGTGGAGATGACTCTGGAAAGCCCTGATATGGAGGAAGGGTACCCGGGAAATGTGAAGGTAAAAGTTCAGTTTTCTTTAAGTGAAAATAATGAGTTGAAAATTGAATATCATGGAACTACTGATAAGGCTACACCACTTTCGCTGACCAACCACACCTACTTCAACTTGTCGGGCTTTGCTGAAACAATCGCAAACCATGAAGCAAAAATAGTTTCAGACCGCCTATTAGTCCCTGATGAAACGAATGTACCCGCTGGGGACATAAGGGAAGTTTCAGGAACGGAGGACTTAAGGTCAGCTAAAAAACTAGGAGAATTATTTAAGAGTTTACCACAGGGTTTTGAACATTTCTATGCGCTGGATACAAAAGATAAATTGAAACCTGTGGGATTTTTTAAACATCCTGCCAGTGGTAGAAAACTTGAAATTTCCACCACAGAACCCGGGGTGTTGTTTTATACCGGTTTTTTTACTTCCAATGAATTGAAAAGGGAAAATGGAGATCAGTTTGGAAAATTCAAAGCCTTTTGTTTTGAAACCAGCCGCTATCCAAACGGTCCTAATTTAAAGGATGCGCCCGGGTCGATCACCACTCCTGAAAAGCCCTATACCAGTAAGACTTCATTTAAGTTTTTCTGGTAAAAAGACGAGGTTTAAAGTGAGTACATCCTTCTTGGTAGGCTTTGCTAAACAAGGAGGACTAATTGGCTACCCACTTATCCCTAATCACTAACAACTAATTAATTTTTGAAAATGAATAAACGAAAACAATTATGATAGAAGGAATAATTTGGGCATTGATGGCTGGCTTAATGCTTGGCTTATATGCCTTACCAGAAAAATTCACCAGGGATTTCGAATTTGAAAATACCTGGGCTTTATTTTTCGCCATCAATACATTTTTGGTCCCTAATATTGCGGCTTTTGCCCTGGTAAAAAACTTCACCGGGATTATGGGAACGATTCCCGGAGGGGTTTTGTGGGGAATGGTCATTGCCAGTTTCCTGTGGGGAATTGGTGTAATGATGTGGGGAAAAGCCATTAACCATATTGGGCTGTCTCTCGGTTTTTCACTTTTTATTGGCACCATCATTTTAGTGGGTTCCTTATTGCCATTTTTAGTGGAAGGCCTGCCAGCTCCGGATATTTTATTCACTATTCTGGCAGGTATTTTTATAGTCTTAATCGGGGTAATGGCCAATGGAAAAGCGGGATTATTGAGGCAGAAGGACGAAAAAAATGAAGATGAAACCAAAAACGGTTCAATGACCACAGGAATTTTAATTGCTGTGATCGGAGGTTTACTGGCAACAGGTTTCAGTTATGCCAATGCCCTCGGCAGGCCGGTGATCCATGAAGCCTCACTCGCCATGGGTAATGCAGATTGGGTGACTTCAGTGATTGTGATGTATATCATTTACTTTTCCGGAGGTGTGGCAATTGCCATTTATTTTACCTGGCAGATTTCTGCAAAAAGTCTGTGGTCCCAATTTAGCACACCTTATCTGGGAAGAAATACCATGCTAACCACTATCATGGCCATTTTTAACTTTGCAGCATCTGTGGCATTTGCCTTTGCAGCTTTTAAATTGGGTAAGCAGGGAAACACAGTGGGTTATGCCATTTTTAATACCACCTCTGTAGCGGTAGCCATTGTAAGTGGTATTTTAACAAAAGAATGGATTAAGGCCTCTTCCAGGGCCAAAACCTATTTATATGTAGGATTAGCGAGTATGGTTACAGGAGTGGTGATTGTGGCTGTAGGGAATGGCTTATAAATTAAAGTCCACAATTTTGCTGTTTTTCGGGATTGAAAATCCCGGTACTTTATGAAAGGATTTTCAATCCCAAAACTACTCAATATGAAAACCAAAAATGCGCTTTGTTTAATACTCTTTGTTCTAATTTTAAGTGCTTGTTCCAACTCCAATAAAACAGAGGTTGGTGGTTTCCCCTGGGACATTCCTCAGGAAAAACCCGATCGTCCCCTAAGTGAGGCTATGGATAGATTGTACTCAGCATACCTTACCCCAAGGCCCGAGGACAATGAACTTTTTTCAAGTTTTAAATACACCCGACTAAAGGGGCTTGATTATAGCAATGGAGATGGAACCATTTCCCGAAGAGATCCTTCAAAAATTATCTTTGAAAATGGGAAGTATTATGTGTGGTACACCAAAAGAGATACTCCGGTACCCCCTCAGGGAGCAAAAGCTTCCAATGACACTATCCCGTCCACAGATTGGGATTTATGTGAAATCTGGTATGCCACTAGTCCTGACGGGTTGACCTGGGAAGAACAGGGAGTAGCGGTACCCCGGCCACCCAAACCTCAGGTAGGTTGGAGATCTGTTTCCACCCCTGATATTTTAAAATGGAAAGGAAAGTATTACCTGTACTACCAGGGATTTTTGGAAGCCAGCGGGACAAAAGGAGACCATTGCCCTGTAACAGCATCTGTGGCGGATTCACCTGATGGACCATGGAAAGCTTGTAATGAAATTGTGATTGAAAATGGAGCAGCCGGGGAATGGGACCAGTTTTCCATTCACGATCCTTATCCTTTAGTTTATAAAGATAAAATATACCTTTATTATAAAGCAGCATTTGGAGACCGTCCTGACTATCTGGTAGGACATGGTTTGGCCATTTCAGAAGATCCACTGGGAAATTTCACCAAACATCCCCTGAACCCCATCGCAAATTCCGGTCATGAAACGACATTATTTCCTTTTAAGGAAGGTATTGCGGCTTTAACCATCCGGAATGGAAATGAAAGTAATACCATTCAATACGCTTCGGATGGTGTGAATTTTAAAATTGCCTCTGTGACTGCCTTAATGCCAGTAGCAGCGGGTCCTTTTATTCCTGATGCCTTTTTAGGAAATGGAAATGGCAGGGGAATAAGCTGGGGACTTTGTCATTTTACCAATTCGGGTACTGCCACCACCAGGCATAGTACGCTGGCCCGGTTCGATTGTGATCTAAGCCTGGATTTAGATGATCCTGCTATGAAGAATACCCAGTTTTGGCTGGACCCGGAAGTCTATTTTTCTCAGGGATTGAATGAAAAACAACTTCAAAGAATTGGAAATAATTCAGGAAAATCGAAAGAATAAAACTGATTTTGCCAGATAAATATTAAACAAACTCAACATATTTTTTGTGAATGGCTTACATATACTTCTTTCCTTATTTTACATGTCAAATGTGGAAAATGGAATGCAGTTGATCTGATTTCAAAACTTTTTTCCTTAAGCATTTTCTATTTTAAGGGAAGCATAAACATCACTGAGCACTTCATATTTATTGGTTAGTACCACCAATTTGTCATTGGCCATGAGTTCGGTAGAGCCGTTTGGGGTCAGGTAATTTTCTTCCCGTTCTATCATGGCAATAATCGCATTTTGAGGAAACTTTAAGTCAACTATTTTTGCACCAATGGCTTTGGAATCTGGTTCGATCACAATTTCCTTCATAATGGTTTTGGGATGTTCTGCAAGCAATTCATCTGTTGGAGATAAAGGTTTGGCCTTTTCAGGCAATCCTACATTTAGCCACTTGGCAATCACTGACAAGGTGGTCCCCTGAATAAGCACCGAAGTTAGAGACACAAAGAATACGATGTTGAAAATAATATTGGCTTTATCTATTCCGGCTAACAAGGGGTAAGTAGCAAAAACGATGGGGACCGCACCCCTTAACCCCACCCAGGAAATATAAAACCTTCTTCTCAATTTCATCTTAAAAGGCAGTAGAGAAATGAAAACTGCCAGAGGCCGTGCGAATAGAATCAGGAAAACGGAAATTAATAAACCTATACCAATGTAGGGGATAATTTGGGTGGGAAAAACCAATAAGCCCAGGGTTAGGAATAACACGATTTGCATTAACCAGGCAAGACCATCAAACATGCGCATGATAGTCTTTTTATGAATTAAATACTGATTACCCAAATACACTGAGCATATATAAATAGCCAAAAAACCATTTCCACCCACTGCATCAGTGGTGGAAAAGGTAATAAACATCAGGGCTATGGAAAGCACAGGATAAAGTCCTTCAAAATCCAGTTTGATTTTATTAATGACAATTTTGCTTAATTTTCCAAAGAGGAATCCCGCTATACCTCCAATAACCATTTGTTGTAAAAACAATGGAATAATTGAAAATATGTTTTTGTCAGGTTCCTGCACAAGGGAAAGAAAGGCGATGGTAAGCACATAGGCCATTGGATCGTTACTTCCACTTTCTAATTCCAGGGTGGGTCTGAGATTCTTTTTTAAGGCCAGGTTTTTACCCCTTAGTATAGAAAATACAGCTGCTGCATCTGTGGAGGAGACTATGGCCCCAAGGAGTAGACTTTCATATAAGGTAAAGTCAGTAATGAAATAAACAAAAAAGCCTAGGCCAACTGCCGTTAAAAATACTCCAAGTGTAGATAAGGCTATTCCTACCTTTAAAACAGGTTTAACCGACTTCCAATTGGTATCCAGACCTCCGGAAAACAATATAAAATTAAGGGAAACCACCCCGATAAACTGGGCTATTTGAGGATTATCAAAATAAATACCCCCGATTCCATCAGAACCAGCAAGCATACCAATTGTAAGGAATAACAATAAGGTAGGTATTCCGAAACGGTAGCTGGTTTTTCCCGCTATTATGCTGATAAGCAATAGCAAAGAACCAATGAGAATTATATTTTCTATCGTTATATTCATTGATTATTTTCCCTCATTTCTTACTTCTCATGGTTACTTATGCCTTATTATGCTTATTTTAAATTCCCACTAAAAGCGTCACTCTTTTGTTTAAAAAAAAATCTTAGGATATTTCCATCATTGCGTCAAAATTAGCAAAAATGCATTGAATTCTGACAAGAATTTCAACCAAAAGCCAATTGAAATTTACCGCCTGGCCAAATATTCAGTACATTGGGATTTACAATGCCCAAACCTTATTTCGGCCCAAAATTGAATTGAAAGGCAGGAACAAAACCGATGGCCAAAAGATTTCAAATTTCTTTGAAAAATACAAGAATTCCATTGTAAAGAACCTCAACAAACTTTTACCAAAAGTGAAGTGAAACTGAATTTGGGTCAGCCAAATTCTCTTATTTCCCAGCACCACAAATGTCTTTTGGCAAGAAAAAACATTTGTTCTATTCTTAAAACGATATGTTATACCTCTCTGGAGGCAATTGGGCTACATTTGACCCCTGAACTATTGGTTATCTATGTGGCATATCCATTATTCTGTTGTATAAAGATTAATGGTAAAAACCACAGATACTGACTCGCTTTTAATATGAAAATGAATATGCCTTCCTGGTTTTTCTTTTCTGGAAAACAATCAGTTTGTCTCCAATAGCCTTCATTGAATTTTTTTCTATTTAAATTAAATGATATGATTATGAAAAAATCCCTACCAATTACAAAACTATTGTTGTGTGGTATTTGGTTGTTGTTGTTATCTGCCAATGCTTTGGTAAGTTATGGGCAGGAAAATACGGTCTCAGGAACAGTTATTTCACCTGAAGATAATGAACCATTACCGGGTGTAAGTATTTTAATCAAAGGAACATCTACAGGAACTACTACTGATTTTGACGGAAACTATAAGTTGCAGGCTTCACCTGAATCTATCCTTCAGTTTAGCTACATCGGTTATAAAACTTATGAAGTTACTGTGGGTACACAAAGTGAAATTAATGTAGCTTTAGAGCCGGATCTTGAGCAATTGGAAGAAGTAGTAGTAATTGGTTATGGTACTCAGAAGAAGAGTGATATGACAGGTGCTGTTGGTTCTGTGGACAGTGAAGAATTAAGCAAATTTACTGCAGCAGATGCTACTCAGGCACTTCAGGGTCGAATGGCTGGAGTGCGGGTGGAAAACAACGGTGGTGCTCCTGGAGCCAATCCCATTGTAACCATTAGAGGATCTGGTACACTATCGGATTCAGGACCACTTTATGTAATTGATGGTATGCTCACTGGAAGTATGAGTATGCTTAATCCATCGGATATTGAGTCTGTAACGGTATTAAAGGATGCTTCTGCAAGTGCCATTTACGGATCAAGGGCGGCAAATGGGGTGATCATTGTAACCACTAAGAAAGGAAGTAAATCAGGTAGAATTGCGGTTGACCTGGATGTAAATTACGGTGTTCAGGAAGCCATTAAAACCATTGACTGGGCCAATGCCAGGCAATATGCTGACATTGTAAACAGGGCAAGAGACAATGATGGAAATCCAAGATTCCCTGCAAACGATACTGAATTCGATCCTACTGTGGATAGTGACATTCAGGCAGCCAGTTTACAAACTGCACCTATTTTCAGTGCAGATGTAAGGGTTTCAGGCGGAGGAGAAAATTCGAGTTTTAGTGTTTCAGCTAACCATCTGGATCAGGAAGGAATCTTGAAAAATTCAGAATATTCCAGAACAAACTTAAGGGCAAACTCATCCTTCACGAAGGGAAGATTTACGCTTCAGGAAACTATAGGTCTTTCCCGTACGGTAAATAATCCTAATAACTATTTCAATAAGGAAAGAGATTTAATCCCAACCATTCCAATTTATGATGAGGATGGAAACTTCACTGCTTCAAATATACCTGAGGGAAATAATTCAAGCCTTGGTGGATATTATGGCCCGGGAAATATTGGAAATTCATTAGGTCTGGCTACACTGGAAGACAGAACTGTAACCCGAAATTCTTTACTTGGTAATATCGATGCCTCATTTGAAATTATCGATGGGTTGGTTTATAAACTGAATCTTGGTATCGAAACTTATAGCGAGAATAATTATACATTTACGCCTGAGTATTTTTTCAATAGTTCACCTGTGGGAAATACCACTTATGCGGAATTAAGTGAAAGGAATACCAATTTCATGTCTACCCTAATTGAAAATACATTGAGCTATAATAAAATTATGGGGAAACATTCAATTGGTTTACTTGGTGGTTTTACAGAGCAAAAATCCAATAGAAGATACCTGGGAGTAGTGGCAAGAAGATTCCCTTCTAACGATATAAGAGTAGCATCTGCAGCTGAGGAAAGGGCACAAATGCCTTCTGCTGATCTTACTAGTGCTATCCAGTCTTATTTTGGTAGGGTAAATTATACTTTTAATGACAAGTATCTATTAACTGCGACCATAAGAAGAGATGGTTCTTCTTTATTTAGAGAGGAATTGAGATGGGGAACTTTCCCTTCAGTAGCAGTAGGATGGAACTTAAGCAATGAAAGTTTCATGGATAACGTCACTGCGATTAGTAACCTGAAACTGAGAGCAAGTTATGGAGAAATTGGTTCAAATAACGTTCCTGTTTACTCCATTAGCCCTGAAATGAATTTGTATAGCCAGTATCCTATTGGTGTTTCTCAGGAAAGAGCAACTGGTTATTCCATTACCAAAGGGGTAAATTCAAATATCACTTGGGAAACTACCAAAACAACAGATATTGGATTAGAATTTAGAGCCTTGAATGGCAAGCTGGATTTCACAATGGATTACTTCATTAAGAATTCTGAAGATGTATTGGTGGAGCTTGGCCTTCCGCTTTATACAGGATTTGGAAACAGAGTGCCTTTTAATACTGCCAGCATAGAAAATAAAGGTTGGGAATTTTTAGTAGGTTACAATGAAGCTTTCGGAGAATTCCAATTGGGAGTTACCAGTAATTTCACCTTTATCAATAATACAGTTACTGCTCTGGGAGATGCTACTCCAATTATTGAAGGGCAATTTACCTCAAATGGTCTGAAAGGTACCAAAACTGATATTGGTGAGCCTATTTCCTCATTCTATGGCTACGTAGTAGAAGGAATTTACCAGACTGATGCAGAGGCAGAAGCTTCTAATTCTGCAAACAATCCGCAGGCCGGAGATATCCGATTCAAAGATATAGATGGTGATGGAGATATTGATTCTGATGATCAGACATTTTTGGGAAATCCTACTCCAAATTTCGAATATGGATTCAATATCAATGGTCAGTATAAAGGATTTGATTTTACCATGTTTTTCAATGGCGTAAGTGGAAACAAAATCCTTAATGCCAACAAATACAGAGGATATTTCGATACAGAAGGAAATTACCTGGCAGATGCTTTAAATGGATGGTCTCCTGAAAATCCAAATACAGATATTCCGAGAAACACGCTTAGTGACCCTGGATTCAACAGAAGAATGTCTGATTTCTATTTGGAGAATGGTTCATATTTCAGGTTAAGGAACTTGCAAATTGGATATACCTTACCAAGTGAGCTTACTTCCAAGTGGAGTATTACCAGAGCAAGATTCTATGGCACCATCCAAAATGTATTTACTATCACCAACTATACAGGATATTATCCTGAAGTAGGTAGAAATACGAGAGGTTCAAGAAGAATTTTCAGTTCTGGTGTGGATGAGAGTGCTTATCCTGCAGCAAGAACCTTCCAGTTAGGTGTTCAATTAGGATTTTAATGATGACCTTTCATCATAATCCAGGTAAAACAGAATCAAATATTAAAAATCGAAATTATGAAAAACATATATAGAAAAAGCATTTTGCTCACCTTGCTGTTAAGTATGTTTACAGTATTGAGCTGTGATGATGAAATATTGGAACAGGAAAACCCCAATGCGGTTACTCCTGATACTTTTTGGAAAACTGAAGAGGATGCCACAAAAGGAATAATCGGTGCTTATAGCCCCTTTACCCATATCTGGTATTACAGCAGATTCGAAATTTTCCTTTCGGATTACAGAGATGATGTAACGAACCCTTATGGTACTTCTGAAAGAACTGCGATAGGTAACTTTAATGGTATTTCTCTGGGTAATGGAACTTTTTGGGTATGGAGTGCCATGTTCCAGGGGGTGACCAGAGCAAACGAAGTGATTGCCAATGTACCTGAAATTGATATGGATGCTACACTTCGGGATAACATTCTGGGTGAAGCTTATTTTATCAGAGCATACAACTATTTCTGTCTGGTAAATAACTGGTTGAATGTACCTTTAATCACTGAGCCAATTAGCGAAATTGATAACCCTATTGGAGATGTTTCTCAGGCAGACCCTCAGGAAGTTTGGGCACAAATTATTAGCGATTTAAAACAGGCTCAAACCTTATTGCCTGACTCGTGGGAAGATAAAAATTTAGGTAGAGTAACTAAGGGAACTGCTAATGCCTTTTTAGGAAAAACCTTTTTATACCAAAAAGATTACGCTGCAGCAAAAGCTGAATTCCAGAAAGTAATTGATGATCCTGCTTATGGATTAATGGAAGATTATGGCGATAATTTTACCGAAGATATGGAGAATAATAAGGAATCATTATTCGAAATTCAGTTGGTTTCTGATGGTAACAATGGATGGGGTGGAGATGCACCCGGAACGGGTAAAGGCGCTGCATTTCATCCTGACTTAGCTCCGGCTGGTTATACCGGTCAGGACGGAACCAGAATTAATGACTGGGTATTGGATCTGTTTATGGATGAAAAAACCGTGAATGGAGAAATTGATCCAAGGACATTTTATACACTATTCTTCGATTCCGAAGATTCTACAAACTATGCAGGTAAAGTACTAAAATCAAGGACTTATCAGGATGCCAGTTATCAGGAAATTTACCCAGGTGATGACAGAATTTTTGCCAACAAGCATTTGGATGTAAAACAGGGATATGTAGCTTCACAAACTAACGGATGGCACCAATCCGGTAATAATTTAAGATTACTGAGATATGCAGATGTGCTATTGATGTATGCTGAAGCTGAATTTATGCTCAATGGCTCTACACCAACTGCTCTGGATGCTATAAATGAAGTAAGAAGAAGAGTAGACATGCCGGAATTTACTTCTATCACTATGGAGGATATTGAGGACGAAAGGGTAAAAGAACTTTCTCTTGAACGAACAAGATATTTCGACTTATTGAGATGGGGAAAAGTGAAGGAAAAACTGGTAGATATTCCTGGTCTAAAATCGGAAAGTGCCGGAGTAGGTTCATACAAACCAGGTAGGGAATACATTGATATTCCTCAGAATGAACTGGATGCAAATCCAAACTTCAAGCACAATCCAAGTTATTAATTTAATTATTAGTTTCAATTATAGTATATAAAAAAGGGGTGCATTCCTAATGCGCCCTTTTTTGAATTTTCTTACCTTCATGTATTCAATAATGCAACCTTAACTTTCACCCTTATGACTCGTTTACTACTCTTTATTTTCTTGTGTTTATCATTGTTTTCCTGTGGTGAAAAAGAGGGGAGAGTGATGTCAGACCAACAGTTTAGTAAAGTTCCGGCAAGCCTTTCCGGAATGACCTTTTCCAATAACATTATCGAAAATGACACTTTAAATTATTATACCTTTCCCTACCTGTATATGGGTGGTGGAGTAGCCATAGGAGACATTAACAATGATGGTTTATCCGATGTTTTTGTCACCGGAAACATGGTGCCTAATAAGCTTTACCTCAACAAGGGCAACATGAAATTTGAAGATATCAGTGAAAAATCAAATTTAAACGGGGATAACCGCTGGTACACCGGAGTCACCATGGTTGATATCAATAATGATGGCTGGCTGGATATTTATCTCTGTGTTTCAGGAAAAGATAAGCCGGGAAAAAACCAGTTATTCATCAATAATAAAGACAATACCTTTACAGAAAAGGCTGAAACATTCGGCCTTGATGATGCCAGTGCCTCCATTCAGGCCTCCTTTTTCGATTATAACAATGACGGATTGCTCGATGTTTTTGTAGCTAATTATCCTACCGTAAAAGTTTCACAGGGAAATTCCTTTTACAAATTAAAAATGGACGAGAACAAATTGGAAGATTCCGGCCATTTATACCAAAATAATGGAAATGGGACTTTTTCCGATGTCACCGATCAGGCAGGCGTGAGAAACTTTGGTTTATCGCTGGGGCTGGTGACAACCGATTTCAATAATGATGGATGGACTGATATTTATATTTCCAATGATTTCAATGTGCCTGATTACTTTTACCTCAATCAAAAGGATGGTACATTTAAAGAGGTGATAAAAACGGCTACCAATCAAACTTCCATGTTCGGAATGGGCACAGATGCTGCAGATTTCAATAACGATGGTCTTATAGATATTCTTCAGGTAGATATGACACCTGAAGACCATTACCGATCTAAAACCAATATGGCTTCTATGAGTCCTTCCTCCTTTTGGCAGGGGGTAGAAATTGGATTTCATTACCAATATATGCAAAATAGTTTGCAAATAAACCAGGGGATCAATGAAGAGGGAATTCCGCAATTTGGAAATATTGCCCGCTTTGCCGGGTTGGCCACAACTGACTGGAGCTGGGGAGCTTTGTTTATCGATCTGGATAATGATGGAGCCAAGGATGTATTCATCACCAATGGGATGAAACGGGATGTGAATAATAATGATGTCCTGGCAAAATTCAGTGATGCCGCATTTTTTGGAGATGCTGAAAAGGATTTTAAAGCTTTACCCAGCCAACCGCTCAGTAATTATGTTTTTCAAAATAAAGGAGATTTCAAATTTTCCAATACCACAAAAGATTGGGGATTGGCTGAAGAAGGATTTTCCAATGGTGTGGCTTATGGGGACCTGGATAATGATGGGGATATTGACCTGGTCATTAACAACCTGGATGCTGAGCTTTCCCTGATGGAGAATAAGGCGGAAAATTATGGTAATCAATATTTAAAAGTAAAGCTGAAGGGAAGTGAAAAGAATCCACTTGGAATTGGAGCAAGAGTTTGGGTGAATACGCAGGATTCGGAGCAATTACAGGAAATGACCCTTACCAGAGGTTTTCAATCCAGTGTGGAACCTGTGCTTCACTTTGGGCTGAAAGATGCTGCAATGATAAAAGAAGTAAAGGTGTTGTGGCCAGATCAAAAAATTCAGGTGCTAAGGTCTCAAAAAAGCAATCAGTTTTTGGAATTGGATTATAAAGATGCCTTATTTCAGGGTGATTTCCACAAGCAGCAAAAAAAGGTGTTTAAGGATATTTCGCAAAAAGTCATTGCCCAAAATTTCAGCCATGTGGAGGACAAATTCAATGACTTTGCTACTGAACCTCTTTTACCCCATAAAAATTCTCAGATGGGTCCGGCACTTTGTGTGGGAGATGTAAATAATGATGGGCTGGAAGATTTTTTTATCGGAAATGCCAGTGGGGCAAAGGCCCAGTTATTTATCCAAAACAGCATGGGAAAATTTGAACCACAAGATGGCCCCTGGACGGAAGATTTTCGTCAGGAAGATACAGGGGCATTACTGGAAGATTTTGACAATGACGGAGACCTGGACCTGTATGTGGTAAGTGGTGGAAATGATCCTATGGAAGATGCTGGTTTTTTTCAGGATAGATTGTATATCAACGAAAATGGACAGTTTAAGAAAAGCCTGAATAGTTTGCCCAAAATGGATATTAGTGGTCAAAGTGTGGCCGCATCTGATTTTGATCATGATGGGGATCTGGATTTATTTGTAGGGGGGAGAATAATCCCGGGAAAGTATCCTTTTCCACCCTCCAGCCTGATTTTAAGGAATGAGGGAGGTAAAAACGGGCAATTAAAATTTACCGATGTGACCATGGAAGTTGCTCCTGTTTTAAAGGATTTTGGTTTGGTAACTTCTGCTGAGTGGGCAGACTTTGATGGAGATGGCCAAATTGATCTGATTGTAGCCGGAGAGTGGACGCACATTTTACTTTTGAAAAATGAAGGTACTGGTTTTACAGATGTTTCTGAAATTTATCAGACGGATAAGATGAAAGGCTGGTGGTACAGCTTAAAAGCAGCCGATTTGGATAATGATGGCGATTTGGATTTTGTGGCGGGAAACCTGGGATTGAATTATAAATACAAATCTTCAGATAAGGCTCCATTTGAGGTTTACGCCCACGATTTTGATGAAAATGGCAGAATGGATATTGTATTGAGCACCACTAAAAAAGGTAAAAAACTACCCTTGAGAGGAAGAGAATGTTCCTCACAGCAGATTCCGGTGATTGCCAAAAGGTTCAAAACTTTCGATGCCTTTGCCAGTGCCAACTTAGCCGATATTTATGGGGAGAAAATATTGGAAAAGGCGCTGCATTATCAAGCCAATACTTTTGCTCATTACTGGCTGGAAAATAAGGGAGAAGAAGGGATGGTTTTTCATCAGTTGCCCAATAGCACCCAGTTGTCTTCTATTAATGCCATTGAAATCGTAGATTATAATGGAGATGAATATAAGGATATTTTAATTGCCGGAAATCTGTATGGATCGGAGGTGGAAACGCCTAGGAACGATGCCAGTTGTGGTCAGGTGTTACTGGGAAGAGCTGGAGGCTCATTTTATCCACTTTCGCCTTTCAAAACCGGATTGTTACTCAAAGGAGAAGTTAAAAAAGTGGTGGGGATCAGGTTGGAAAATCAGCCTAATGCGTCCTTTCTTGTAGGTAGGAATAATCAATCCCTTCAGGTATTTCAAATGAGATTAAACCCTTTGTAAAATTAACCGAACATACAAAATTCATTTTATGGTTATAGTTTTTAAGTCTGAAATTTTCAATACTGCTTTTTTCCTTAGTTTGTCCTTTTTAATCTTTACAAATTTTGGAATTGTAAAAGGACAAAGCCAGGGCTCAAAACCTAATATCATTTTTATCCTGACTGACGATCAATCTTATGACATGTTGGGATGTACCGGCAACACAGAAATCCAGACTCCTCATCTGGATAAACTGGCTGACGAAGGTGTTTTATTTACCAATGCCCATGTGACCAGTGCCATTTGTACCCCCAGCAGAGTGTCTATTTTCCTGAGCCAATTCGAAAGAAAACACGGTGTCAATTTCAACTCCGGGACCAGTGTGGCACCGGAAGCCTGGGAAAATTCTTATCCTGAGCTGATGCGGAAGGCGGGATATTATATGGGTTATATAGGGAAAAATCATGCACCAATTGGAGAAAATGGTTATGGAACAGGACTGATGGAAAAAAGTTTTGACTATTGGTATGCCGGTCACGGACATTTGTCTTTTTACCCAAAAGACAGGCATAAAATATTTGAAAAATCTGCTTACGATACACAGGTGGAAATCATTGGAGAGGGGATTGGTGATTTCCTGGACAACCAAAAGAATTTGGAAGGAGCCGTACATTTTTTAAAGGACCGTCCGAAAGATCAGCCATTTTGCTTGTCTGTATGTTTCAATTTGCCTCACAGCGCGAGTACAAGCACGATGAAGCAGAAATCTGATGATCCGGATATTTATAAATCACTTTACAGAGATCAGAATATTTCCCTTCCCCAATATTATGTGGCTAAAGCTGATATTAAAAATCCTAAATTGCCCAAAGAAATTTTGAAGGTGGAAAACCGGCAGACAGGTTATGATTTTGTTGATACTCCTGAGACTTTAATTGAGCGGAGAATCAGACAGTATCAGGCTGTAACGGGAATTGACAGATTAATAGGACAACTTAGGGAAAAACTGGCTTCTCTAAAACTGGATGAAAATACCATTATTATTTTCACCTCAGATCACGGTTTGTTTAGTGGGGAATTTGGATTGGGAGGTAAAGCTTTGTGTTACGAAATTACCACCCATGTGCCCATGATCATTTACAATCCTTTAGTGCAGAAAAAACACAGAGGAAAAAAAGTAGCGGAATTGGTGCAAACTATTGATATTGCTCCTACTATGCTGGCTGAAGCCGGAATAGAAATTCCAGCATCTTTTCAGGGGAAGGATTTATCGGGAATTGTAAAAGGAAATGTATCGCCAGTGAGGGAGTATTTATTTACAGAAAACTTATGGTCCACTCATTTTGGTAACCCCAGATGCGAGGCCGTTCAGGATAAGCAATGGAAATATATAAGGTATTATAAAAATGAAAATCTTTCTGCCCTAACTAAAATGGAAGTAGCCAAAAGCATGAACATCCCTATGAAAAGTATGCTTTATTCTGTTCATGATGCAGGGATTGCCCAATACAGATATTATGTGGAAGCCTCTTTAGAAGGTGAACCAGCAGTTTATGAAGAATTATTTCACCTGGAAAATGATCCATTTGAAACAACAAATCTGATAAATGACCCGGACCATCAGGCAGAATTGGAAAGATTGAGAAAAGCCTGGGAAAGGGAGTTAAAAATGGCCAGAGGTACAGGAAGTTCAAAAGTACTTCGGTATACTACGGAAAGCCAAATGGAAAAAGAGGGTAATGTTCATTTGGAATAGAAGATCGGGATTTTTTCTATTAGAAGTTGTGGTTTTTTTTAGTTATTTTTCGAAAATGGACTAAAAAGCTTAGTGAAGTGAAGATGAAAAAGACTGGTCTGATTATATTATTCAAGTTACTTATTCCATTTTGGTTATGTGCTCAACATAACCAGCTGGAATTCAGGCACCTTACCACAGAAGAAGGGCTTTCCCAAAATGATGTCAATGCTATTTTTCAGGACAGGCAGGGTTTCATGTGGTTCGGCACGCATGACGGATTGAACAAATATGATGGTTACAAATTCTCCTTGTTCAAACCGAAAAAGAATGATTCTACCAGTATCAACAGCAATTTGATTTTTGCCATTTCCGGAGATACCGCAGGCAATGTATGGATTGGTACAACCGGCAATGGTGTCAACCTTTTTGATTCCAGAAATGAAACATTCAGGAAATTTAAAAATGAACCGGGGAATGAAAAAAGCCTTTGGGGAAATTATATTCTGAGCATTTATGGAGATAGCAAAGGTTTGGTTTGGGTAGGAACCAGCCATGGTCTGAATAAAATTAAAAGTGTTCCAGGTACCACAAATGAATATATGGTGGAGAGGATATCCTTACCCGGAGAGAACCCAAATGACAGAGGAATAGATTGTATTTATGAGGACAGCAAAGGTGTTATATGGATAGGCGGTTCCAATGGATTATTTAAACTGACAGATTCTGAAAGGAACCTGGTGGAAAAAATTTCTGATCCTGTTTTCGATTCCGGAGTCAGGGCCATAAGGGAAGATTTGTTGGGAAATTATTTTGTGGGGACCACAGAAGCCTGTTTTTTTTATCAGCCAGACAGTAATGAAAGCCCTTTGCAATTAATTGATAAATCGGTTTTAGCACTGGAAATTGATGAAAACGGGAAAGTTTGGGCGGGTTCAAATAGAGGTATTTATTGGATAGAAAAGGATAGTAACAATCAATTCATGGATGTCAGGCTTTTCCAAAATGATTTGATGAATGCGCAAAGCCTGAGCAAAAATGTGGTGGTATCCTTGTATAGAGACAGGACAGGAATGATCTGGATAGGGACAAACGGAGGAGGGGTAAATATTTTTGATCCTGGCCAAAAACAATTCAGACACATCAAAAAAGGACCTGAAAGTGGTAGTTTGAGTTATAATAAGATTAGGGCCTTGTTTGAAGACCATTCTGGAAATTTATGGATAGGAACAGAAGGAGGGGGAATCAGCTATTTACCTGAAAGTTTTGGAAATAACTACAATGGTAATTTTGATTATTTGCCCGAACCGCAAAGGGTTTTTACCATTTGTGAGGGTGAAAACCAAACAAGTAGTGATTCTTTTATCTGGGTGGGCGCTCAGCAATCAACAGGATTAGGAAAAATTCACTTAAAAGAACCATTAAAAGGAAATATTACCTTCTATACACAAAACCTGAATAGCGGATCAGTTTTTTCCCTTTCCAAAGATCAATCAGGGATTTTATGGATTGGAACTTATAATCAGGGAATTTTCCGCAGAACTGAAGATCCGGATAGCCATAAAGAAATCGAGATTACCAATTTCCAATATGATCCTTCCAATCACCAGGCTTTATCCAATAATATTATTCGAAGTATTCTGGAGGATTCTGATGGGAATATATGGATAGGTACGGGTAATGGTCTAAATATGCTTACCCAAACAGAAAAGACAAAAGCCAAACCTAATTTCAGAAAATTTTTTAACCGAAAGGGAGATTCTACTTCATTGAGCCATAATTATATTCTGGCAATGCATGAAAGTAAAAAAGGTGATTTATGGATTGGTACTTTTGGTGGTGGATTAAATAAACTGAAAGGAAAATCGGGGGATTCTTTTGTGCATTATGGAGAGGCAGAGGGCTTACCCAATAATGTGATTAAAAGTATTTTGGAGGATGAGGAAGGGAATCTTTGGCTTGGGACCAATAAAGGATTATCTAAATTTAACCCGGATACCGAAACCTTTAAAAATTATGATCAAAGTGATGGTTTGCAAAGTAACGAATTCAGTGAGCTTGCTGCCGTTAAAAGGAAGGATGGGGAAATGATTTTTGGAGGGGTCAACGGATTTAATGCCTTTTATCCTGAAGAAATAAAGGATAATATTTATAAACCACAGGTAGTTATAACCGATTTTTTATTTTATAACCAGTCTGTAAATGTAGGGGAAAAAATAAATGGGAAAACAATTCTGGATAAAAGTATTGTACATACCGAGAACATCGATCTGGATTATATTAATAATAGTTTTTCCCTGGAATTTGCAGCTCTGCATTTTTCTGCTCCTTCTAAAAATCAGTATGAATATAAACTGGAAGGCTTTGATAATAGCTGGATTAAAACAAATTCTGAAAAACGTTTTGCAACTTATACCAATGTGCCCCCCGGGAAATACGAGTTTTTGGTAAGGGCAAGCAATAATGATGGTATCTGGTCGGAAAATCCCGCTTCTTTAAATATCACGATAAATCCTCCTTTCTGGAGAACCGGATGGGCTTATTTTGTATATGTGTTAATCACCATTTTCCTGCTTTGGGCCTTTAGAAAATATACTTTGATTGGCATTAGAGAAAAGCATGACCTTGTGTTGGAGCATCTGAATAAGGAAAAAGAAGAAGCCATGCACCAAATGAAATTAAAGTTTTTCACCAATATCTCCCATGAATTCAGAACTCCTCTTACTTTAATTTTAGGTCCCCTGGAAAAACTACTGAAATCGGATGAAGAAAGTAGTCCTATGGAGAAAAAACGCCAGTTTGGTTTGATGCAACGGAATGCCAGGTTCTTATTGAGGTTGGTTAATCAGTTAATTGATTTCCAAAAAATGGAACAGGGGAGAATGCAGGTTAGAGAGGAAGAAGGGGATTTTGTGCATTTTATGCAGGAAGTCACTGAGCCATTTGAATTGTTGGCCGATAAAAAGCAAATTGATTACCGGGTGAATATACTGGAGGAAGTATTTTGGAGTAAATTCGACCGGGATAAGCTGGAAAAAATTATTTATAATGTACTGTCAAATGCCTTTAAGTTTACCCCGGAAGGAGGACAGATTGTAGTGGATGTAAGCATAGAAAACCCTGAGAAAAACAATAAAAAACGATTGGTAAAAATCCGTGTTCAGGATAATGGCGTTGGGATTTCCCAGTCAAAGATTTCCCATATTTTCGAAAGGTTTTATCAGGCAGATTACAAGGAGAGAGTGAAAAATGAAGGTTCCGGAATTGGTTTGGCATTTACCCGAAATCTGGTGGAATTGCTTAACGGAACAATTGAGGTGAAAAGTGAGAAAGGAAAGGGTGCTGAATTTACCATTTCCATTCCCTTAATGATGGAAAAAGAGGTTGTTTCATCAGAGAAAAAAACACTTAATGGTGTGCAAAATGAAGTGCCTCAGCCGGCTCAGCTGGTAGAATTACTTGAGGCTGATTTTTATGTAAAAGAGCCTGAAGATAATAAGGAACTGGATAAAACCCACCCAGTGGTATTGGTGGTGGATGACCATAGAGAAATTCGCGATTTTATGCAGGAAAGCCTTAAGGATAATTATGAAGTTATTCAAGCTGAGGATGGTAAAGAAGGTTTGGAAAAAACACTGGCAATGAAACCAGACCTGATTATTAGTGACATCATGATGCCTCAGATGGATGGATTTGAACTTTGCCATCAACTCAAAACCAATGAAAAGACAAGCCATATTCCCATCATTTTATTGACGGCCAAATCCGGAGAAGAATCGGAAATTGAAGGCTTAAAAACAAGAGCGGATGCCTATATTACCAAGCCATTCAATATGGAAGCCTTAAGCCTAAAGGTGAAAAATCTGCTAAGCGCCAGGGAGGAATTGAAAAAGCGATTCAGGAAGGAAGTAATCATGGAACCGGCCGAAGTAACGGCTACCAGAAGTGATGAAGTTTTTCTCCAGAAGGCAGTGGATATTGTAGAAGCCCACATGACAGATTTTGAGTTTAATGTGGAAACCCTCATCTATGAAATGGGAGTGAGCCGAAGCCATTTTTACCTGAAAATAAAAGCACTTACGGATTTATCTTCAAGTGAATTTATCCGAACAGTGCGGCTGAAAAGAGCAGCCCAGTTGCTGGAAAATACGGACCTGTCTGTGAAAGAAATTATTTACCAGACCGGATTTAATACGCCTTCTTATTTTACCAAATGCTTTAAAAGGCAATTTGGGGTTTTGCCAAGTGAATATCCAAGAAAAAACCTGGCCTCCAATCAAAAAAAATGAAAAACCATGCCTAAAGGTCAAAATGAGGCTGATTTTAAGTTAATTTCCGATTAAAAAAACATTTATTCTAGTGATAAAATCATTTGTTACCAGAAGTTTTGGTGAAAACACAGACTTTTGAAAATGGTTTTTGGAAAGTCATTTCAACTGATTTTCCTCCTTCAAGTAATTAATCTTAAAATTAAATATGATAATGAAACAAGCGGTTGCTTAAAATTTTTCAATACCATATGGGGAATTTAGTTCATTCAATATTGTCCGTTTGCAGCAGCTGTTTTACAAATTATTAATCTGATGAAAAAAATCTTATTTCTTTTACTTACCACTTCAGTTTTTGTTTTTGGTGCTTTTGTTCTGAATGATAAAAAAGAGGACAAAAAGCCAGTAGAAAAATATGAAGAAAACTGGGAATCTCTTCAAAAATACGAATGTCCGGAATGGTTTAAGGATGCCAAACTGGGCATATTTATTCACTGGGGCGCATACAGTGTTCCGGCTTATAGGTCGGAGTGGTACCCCAGATTGATGTATATGAATGAAAAAGTGTGGACGGCTCAGGGAAAAGTGACTTCTGAAGAACCTTCAGAGGTTTACAAATACCATTTGGAAAAGTGGGGAAATCTGGATGAGTTTGGTTACAAAGACTTTATCCCGATGTTTAAAGGTGAAAATTTTAATGCAGAGGAATGGATTGACCTGTTTCAGGAATCCGGGGCCAAATATGTAGTGCCAGTGGCTGAACACCATGATAGCTTTGCCATGTACAATTCCAAACACACGCGATGGAATTCGGTAAATATGGGGCCTAAGCGCGATATTCTTGGGGAATTAACCAAGGTGGCCAGAAATAAAGGGATGAAAATTGGTGCTTCTTCTCATTATGCTTTCAACTGGACCTACTTCAATCATCAGGAAGGGTTTGATAACATGGATCCAGCGAATTATGATTTATACAATGAACCAAGAGATCCACTTGCCAAGGTGGATGAAACTTTCATGAAAAAATGGTGGGACCGAACTCAGGA
Organism: Flexithrix dorotheae DSM 6795; assembly: GCF_000379765.1. Taxonomy (GTDB): domain Bacteria; phylum Bacteroidota; class Bacteroidia; order Cytophagales; family Flammeovirgaceae; genus Flexithrix; species Flexithrix dorotheae. Next base: position 27,414 of record NZ_KB903451.1, on the reverse strand, counting down.
TATTATTGACAATTACCAACCTGATATTCTTTGGTTCGATTTCTTTATCGATCGGGAAGAATTTGCACCTTATCATCCAAAATTGGCTGCATATTATTACAACAAAGGGATTGAATGGGATAAAGAAGTGGTTTTACAGACCAAAAATTTCAACTATCCTTCATATCCTGAAGGCACTAACGTGTTGGACCTGGAAAGGGGAAAAATGGCAGATATCAGAGATGAACCCTGGCAGACGGATACTTCTATTGGAAAAAATTCCTGGGGTTATGTTACCAACTGGATTTCCAAGGAACCAAATACCCTTATTGATGACCTGATTGATATTGTGAGCAAGAATGGCTGTTTGTTGTTAAATGTTGGACCAAAGGCTGATGGTACTATTCCAGAAAATCAGAAGATGGTATTGAAGGAAATTGGTGACTGGCTGAAAATTAACGGTGAAGCTATTTATGAAACAAGGCCATGGGAAATTTTTGGTGAAGGACCTACTGAAGTAGCCACAGGACACCATACCGAAGGAAAAAACAAGGATTTAACTTCAGAAGATTTTAGGTTTACCACCAAGGATGGAGCTTTATATGCCATTTGTATGGACTGGCCTGAAGGAGAGAAAGTTAGTATTAAATCTTTGGCAAAAGGTGCTCCTCACGCAAAAAAGAAAATCAAAAAAGTGAGTATGCTGGGCAGTAAGGAAAAAGTTGGTTTTGAACAGACAAAAGAAGGCCTGGATTTGGCAATGCCTGCAAATCAGGAGGGAAAATATGCCTGCGTATTCAAAATAGAATTTAAATAATTGGAAGTCTTTAAATGGTCCAGGCAAATGTCTGGACCATTTCTTCTGGACCGTCTCAAAACTGTTTTCGGGAACATAGTAAATCGTTTAAATATTATAAAGTATGTTTTTCGGGATTTGAACACCCGAAACGCTGTCACAGGATTATTAATCCAAAAAATAAGAAAATGAAAACTAACGAATTGAAGCTGATTATTTTATTCCTGCTTTCCATAGGCATCACTTCATGCGATAAAAAAGCAGAAGAAGCCAAAAAGCCGAATATCATATTTATCATGTCGGATGACCATACCAAACAAGCTTTTGGTGTGTATGGAAGTCGCTTGGCAAACCTTAATCCTACCCCCGTTTTGGATAAGCTGGCCAGTGAAGGAATAGTTTATACCAATGCCTTTTGTACCAATTCTATTTGTACACCCAGCCGGGCCAATATTCTCACAGGTCAATATAGCCAGACGAACGGGATAAAAGTATTGGATAATCCATTGCCGGGAGAAAGACAATTTCTTCCTATAGAAATGAAAAAAATGGGTTATCAAACGGCTATCATTGGTAAGTGGCATTTAAAAAGAGAGCCAGCGGCATTTGATTACTACAAAGTTTTACCTGTGCAGGGAAAATACTTTGATCCCGAGTTTAGGGAAAAGGGGAAAGGCACCTGGCCGGATAATCTGGTTACCCATGAAGGCCATTCCTCAGATGTCATCACCGACCTTACCCTGGATTGGTTGGAAAAAAGAGATAAAGATCAGCCATTTTTCCTGATGCATCATTACAAGGCACCCCACGATGATTTTGAGTTTGCCCCAAGATATACAGATTATCTGGAAGATACTCAGATACCAGAACCAGAAAATCTATATTACCAGCCGGAATTTGGATCGGAGGGCACCAGGGGGAAAAATGATAGTCTTGTTCACAGAATTGGTACTTCTGTGTCTCCAAGGCATCCTGTGCGGAGTTATACCGGACAATATGAAATTGATACGGCTAATATGGAGGTGAAAGAAGCCACTTCACTGGCTTATCAGGAATATTTAAAACGGTATTTAAGGTGTGTAAAAGGAGTGGATGATAACCTGGGGAGATTATTCGATTACCTTAAGAAAAATGGCCTATGGGAAAATACCATAATTGTGTACACCGGAGATCAGGGAATGATGCTGGGGGAGCACGATTATATGGATAAAAGGTGGATGTATGACGAATCCATGGGAATGCCTTTTATTGTGCATTATCCACAAGCTATTGCTGCAGGCCGAAAATCAGATTTATTGATTAATAATACCGATTATGGCCCTACCTTAATCGAAATGGCCGGAGGACAAGCCCCAGAATATATGCAGGGAAAAAGCTTTGCGAAAGACCTAAAAGGAGAAGAAATGGGTACATGGAGAAAAGGGACTTATTATCGCTATTGGATGCACCTGATCCACCACGATGTTCCTGCTCATTTTGGCATCCGAACAAAGGATTACAAGTTAATTTTTTATTATGGATTGCCTTATGATATGAATGATATGGGTAAACCCACCATGACCTGGAAGAAAAATTCTTTTAAAGTGGAACAGACTCCGGCTGCATGGGAATTTTATAATTTGAAGGAAGACCCATCGGAAAGTCATAATTTGTATAATGATCCGGCCTATAAAGAAATCATTGCCGAACTCAAAACTGAATTGAAAACAACAAGGGAAGAGTTAAACGAAACAGATAAGGATTACCCTCATATTCAAGAAGTTATTGACCAACATTGGAATGATTAAAACTTGAAAAACAACAGGGTTTTTGATGACTTACAGGTATTTTAAATAGGTACCTGTAAGTCATTTTTAAGCTTATTTCAATGGTTTTACATTGGCATTGAGCCGGAAAAAATTATCAGGATCATACTTTCCCTTAATCTTTCCAAGCTTTTCATAGTTGGCCCCAAAAGAGTCTTTCATCATGTCTGAAGGGCCTTCCATATCAAAATTAAAATTGAAATAGACTTTTCCCTTTGAAAATCCAGCCATTTCATTAAAAAAATCCCGGGTCCATTGGATATTTTTTTTATCCTCAGAGGAATCTTTCCACATATTGTCTATACTTAATAAAAAGCGGGCGCTTCGATCACCAAAGGCTGTGGCACCTGGGGAAACTTTACTGATTGCTCCCTGTAAATTCCGGATGGAAATAAGGGTGTGTGGTGAAGGCATTTCCTTTCCTTTTTTAACAACCCTCAGCTGCAAGTGGTCGGTAAGGTCATCCAGGTAAATACATTTCCAATAGCTGTTAAAAGCCTGTTTTTGTAAAAATGGATCAAACATTTGCTGAACGCCATTGTAGGGATATACATTACTCATATCTAAAATTGGAGTGGTGATTTCCCGAAGTGGCTGCATGAGTTCAGCACCTTTTTCTGGATTACCGGCATACATCCCTGCAAGGACTACCACCGGGGTATGGTGTAATTCCTCAGGGAAATTCGGATGGGCAGGAACGGCCCAAAATATACAGTCAGAAGTCACTTCATTTGGTGCTTTTCTGGTAAAATCCACCCAGTATTTCAAAACCTTGTCGGCTTCCTTTTTGGGATACATACAGGCCATAAAAAATACTTCAGGGCCCAGTTCCAGTAACTTGAATTCAAAACTAGTCACTACACCAAAATTGCCTCCTCCGCCTCTCAATGCCCAAAATAAGTCTTTATTTTCAGTGGCGCTGGCATGCACAAATTTACCATTGGCCAGGACAATTTCTGCCCCAATCAGGTTATCAATACTCATTCCCACTTTGCGTCTTATCCAGCTTAAACCTCCTCCAAGGGTAAGTCCGCCTACACCGGTATCAGAGACCACACCACCCGGACAAACCAATCCAAAAGCCTGTGTTTCATGGTCTACATCCCGCCAGGTGGCCCCTCCCTGTACGGTGCAGGTTTTCAGTTGTGGATTAACGTTTACCGCTTTCATTTTGGATAAATCGATCATGAGGGCATTGTCCTCAGCCGCATTTCCGGCTACATTGTGTCCTCCTCCTCTTACAGAAACTTGTAGGTTGTTATCACGGGCAAAATTTATGGCATTAATCACATCGGCAACCCCGGAACACCGGGCAATAATGGCGGGTCTTTTGTCAATCATTTTATTCCAAAGCAGGCGTACAGACTCGTATTCTTCATGTCCCTGAATAATTATTTCCCCTTTGAATATGGCTTGGAAATTTTGAAAATCCGCTTCGGCAATGCTTGAACCTAATTGGTTTGGAGTGGCATACAATGTACTTTTCATAAGTTGGAAATTAATGGGTGAAAAATAATGAACTAACTTTTATGGGATTGTATAAGACTGGAAGAAAGTAATCGATAGCCGCATGCAAAATCCTAACAGGATTGCTTTTATGCGATTAAAAATTCCGTTTCATTATATAATAGCCTAAGACTAATTAAGCCTAAAACAATTGTGCCTTGGTATAAAGACACAATAAGACTGTTATCTTGGGTTTATTTCTGGTATAAAATTCCGACTTTGTTTTGTAGTGTAACCGTAGTTAATTGATGTTGTAATCTTAACAGACCGTTTTGCGCATCATATCCAATTGAAAATGAAGGTTATTTGTTTTGATTGAGGAAGATAATAAAAAGTTTTGCCTTTGAGGTAAAATGATTCCCTAACAATATTACTAATATATATAAAAGAAAGCAAGATAAAGTTTAGTTTCTTAAAGCTGGATTTCAATTGATGAAACTATCAAAATTTTAAAATAATATTTGTTCAAATCAAATTGTATGGCCTGTTATATATTTAGAGATGCTAAAATTCCCTATTGAGCAGATTTTAGGGTCCCCTAAAAGGAAAAGTTTTTAAATTACTTAAGAGAGGTGAAAATGAGATTTTCTAAATTGGATTTTATCAAGGTAAACCTCTTATATTTTTTTAAAGAAAAATATTATTTTTTAAGAGGCTAAAGACCTAAAAGAAAAAAAATTTAGGAATTTTAAATTCAAATACCTAAATTAATTTTTCTGCAGTAAGCTGGTATATGAAAGTGGAAAAAAATAATCCTATCGATATTGAACAGGGACAAAACAAGGAAATACCCTTGTTTAAGAAGTCAGTTTCTCCCTCAGAGGGAGAAAAGCTGGTTATTTCTGATAAAAAATTGTGGGATGCTTTTTTTGAAGGAAAAGCGGAAGCCATAAATATTATTTATCAAAGAAATGTGGATTCACTTTTCAATTATGGATGTCATTTATGTAATGATCCTGAATTAGTAAAGGATTGTATCCAGGATGTTTTCATTCAATTAATCAAATACCAGAATAATATAAAACCAGTAGTTTCCGGAAAAGCTTATCTGGTCAAATCCCTTCAGCGGGAAATTTTCAGGAAGAAGAAAAAACTATCCCGGTTCCAGGTATTAGGCGGACCCCATCCGGAAGATTTTGGAATTATCCTTTCACAGGAGGCCAAAATAATTGAAAATCAAATTACCAGGGAAAGGAAGGCCTTAATTGAATCGGCCTTAAAAAAGCTAACAAGGAAACAAAGAGAAGCCATTACGCTATATTATCTGGAAGGCTTTACTTATGAGGAGGTTGCCTATATTATGGATTTGAAATTGGTGAAATCGGCTCGTAAAATTGTTTACAAAGCGATTTCCCTACTCAAACTCTCTGTTGGCAAGCAATCGAAACTGAATACTTTATTTAGCACAGTAATATTATTTTTTTAATCCATTAAAGAGAGATTAAGCATAGGCTCTATCTTTTTTGAATGCAGTTAAATAGAGTTGTCAGATTTTTTTTCAGAAAGTAAATAAAAAAGGGGGCATCGTCATTTTCCCCTTCTCTATATAGGTACAAGCGTCAAAAAAACTAAAAGTGCAATTAAGAAAATTGGTTATTTTCAAACTATACAATGAATTATAAGGATTACGCCATAGAAGATTTTTTAACTGATGAATTTTTCCTTAAATGGGTAAAGTTTCCCGATGAGGAAAGTGATCGGTTTTGGAAGCACTGGATAGCAAATCATCCTGAAAAGAGGGAGGAATTGCATACAGCAGCCCAATTAATTAATACAATGGCTTATGAAAAGGAATATCATCTGGAGGAAAGTTCCAGAAACAAAATGATTTCCAATATTTTGGAAAAAGCTAATCCAAAGAGAAATTATATTCCTGCCAAAAAAGTCCATCCTTTCTCTAAAGTTGCCGCTGCAATTCTCATTTTAGTTTTAGCCGGTATTTCTTTTTTAGCCATTCAAAATTATCAGCCGGAAGAAGAGGTAAAAATTGCACAGAAAATTCCGGATATAACAAAGAGTACAGCATCAGGTCAAAAACTTTCCATCACCCTTTCCGATGGAAGTAAAATTAAGTTAAACGCAAATTCTGAAGTGTCTTTTCCCCGGTTTTTTTCAGGATCGGAAAGAGTGGTAAAAGTATTGAAGGGGGAAGTGTTTTTTGATGTGGTCAAAATGCCGGATAAACCTTTTATTGTACAAACCGGAGATTATAGTACCAGGGTATTGGGAACTACTTTTAATGTGAATTATAATAAAACTTCCGGAGTTTTAGATGTGGCTTTGGTAACTGGTAATGTGGAGATTACAGAAGAAAATGGCACTTATAGATTACTCCCTAGTGAAAGATTGAATTTAAATAAAGGGAAGGTAGAAAAGTCAAATTTTGACCCGCTGATGGTTACCGGTTGGAAAGATGGTATTTTGGTGTTTGATAAACTTTCTTTTTCAGAAACCATTACCAAACTGGAAGAATGGTATGGGGTACAGTTTGAAGTAAAGAAAAAACCAAAGGGTATTTATTCGGGAGTATTTGAAAATGAAAGTCTGGACAATGTGCTCAATGGTTTGGGCTTTACGATAAGTAAGAATTTTTATAAAAAAAGTGGAAACATAATTTTAAAGTAGCATGAAGAATTATTTTAATTCAAGTTAAAAAGAAAATTACTCCGCATACCGAAAACAATGGGGATTGCTTAACACGGTATAAACGGAGTAATAATCATTTGGCAAACAAATTTTTTAACCAAACATTTAAAGATATGAAATTGAAAATTATACGACAACTTTTTATTATGTCGAAGTACATCTTTTACGCCTTTACCATACAGGTATTCTTTTCGAGCATGCTCCTGGCAAATGTGGGGATGTCGCAGAAAAGTATATACGATTTAAAGTTGAGTGTTGACTTTAAGGAACAACACCTGGAGGAAGTCTTTGCAGTTCTTCATACTAAAACAGGATTTAATTTTACCTACAATCATCAGGATTTTGATGATGAAAAAAGGTTAACCTATAGTTGTAATCAAAAATCTCTTGCAGAAGTTTTGGGAGTTTTGTCTACAGAAATGAACCTTGGCTTCAAACGCATTAACAATAATATTTATATAAAAACAGTAAGGAAAGCTTCCCGACCTAAAATTGAAGAAGAATTCACGGAATTTGAAGTCTTTCAAACCAGAGTTTCCGGTACAGTAACCGAAGCGGAAAGTGGAGAACCATTGCCGGGTGTAAGTATCATAATCGATGGAACATCCAGTGGTACTACAACTGATTTTGATGGAAAATATGCCCTTGAAGTACCATCAGGAGCTACCCTCAAGTATAGCTATATTGGTTTTGAAACCAAATCTATAGAAGTTGGAAATCAGTCTGTTATTGATGTTCAACTTGATCCTGATTCAGAACAACTGGAAGAAGTTGTGGTGGTAGGATATGGCACTCAGAAAAAAGAAACCGTTACAGGTTCTGTGACCAGTGTGAAGGGTGAAGAGATTGAAAGTGTACCAACAACTAACCTTTCAAATGCTTTTGCAGGTAGATTACCTGGTGTGTTTACCAGCCAGGCAAGTGGAGAGCCAGGTTATGATGGGTCAGCCATTAGAATTCGGGGTACAAACACCCTGGGTAATACTGATGCGTTAGTTGTAATTGATGGAGTTCCTGGCAGAGCTGGTGGACTCGATCGTCTGAATCCTCAGGATATTGAAAGCATCTCGGTGTTGAAAGATGCTGCTGCTGCTATTTACGGTTCCCGAGCCGCCAATGGTGTAATACTGATCACTACTAAAAGAGGAACATCAGGAAAACCAAAATTTTCCTATGCCTTTAACCAGGGATGGCAGCAACCTACAAAAATCCCTGATTTATTGGATGCTACTCAATATGCAACTGCCAGAAATGAATTAGGCCTTTACAAAAATGTAAACAAAAATGACTGGAATACAGAATGGAATAACTATACCAATGGGCAGGATCCAAGTTGGGCACCTTTCACCCATAATGACATAGAATTATACCAAAATGGTTCTGATCCATGGGGGCACCCTAATACCGATTGGTATGGAGCAACCATGAAAAACTGGTCACCCATGAGTAAGCATAATATACAGGTAACCGGTGGAACAGAAGATGTGAAATATTTGGCTTCTATGGGCTACCAAAATCAGGATGGATATTATAAAAACTCTGCTACTGGATATAAGCAATACGATTTCAGGTTGAACCTTGATACTAAATTTAGTGAATACATCAGCGCAGATTTTGGATTTATTGGAAGATACGAAAAAAGATTTTTCCCCACTCAATCTGCCGGAGCAATCTTCAGGATGCTCATGAGAGGTAAGCCTGGTGATCCTGCTTACTGGCCAAATGGTTTACCTGGTCCCGATATTGAGAATGGACAAAATCCGGTAGTAATTACTACCAATGCCACTGGTTATGATAAAGATGACAGGTATTACATGCAATCCAATGGTTCTTTAAATTTTAAAATTCCCGGCATTGAGGGTTTAAATATCAAACTTACCGGTGCGGCTGATAAGTATATCAAAAAAACCAAAAGATGGGATACGCCATTTTACCTGTATACCTGGGATGGAACAAGCTATGAAGATGATGGCACTACACCATTATTGGTTCCAGGAATAAGAGGTGGAGGCCCCGGCTTTCAACCTCAGTTGAATGAAGGGTTCGAAGAGCAGCTGGATATCAACCTCATGTCAATCATCTCTTACGACAGGTCTTTCAATGACCATAATGTAGGAATAATGGCCGGAGCACAGAAAGAAACTGTCAATAACAACAGTTTTGGAGCTTTTAGGAAATTCTATATTTCTGGTGCTATTGACCAGATTTTTGCTGGTGCTGATTTAGAAAAAGACAATAGTGGTAGTGCCTGGGAAAGAGCCAGAATGAGTTATTTCGGTAGAGTTAATTATAACTACAAAGAGAAATACATGGTTGAGTTCATGTGGAGATATGATGGTTCGTATAACTTCCCTGAAGATACCAGATATGGATTCTTCCCTGGAATTTTGGCAGGTTGGACCATTTCAGAAGAAAATTTTTGGAAGGATAACATCAACTTCATGAGTTACTTCAAGCTTAGAGGATCTTATGGGGAAATGGGTAACGACCAGATCTGGTATGGTGGTAACTATCTGGAATATCAATATTTCGCCACTTATGGTTTTAATAGTTATATCCTAAACGATGAGGTAACCAAAACACTTTTTGAAACCAGAGTGCCTAATAACAATATTACCTGGGAGGTAGCTAAAAATGCCAATATAGGTATTGAAGGAGAAATTCTAGATGGAATGATCAATTTTGAAATGGATTATTTCAATAATAAACGAACTCAAATTCCATGGCTAAGAAATGCTTCTGTGCCACAGACTACAGGTTTAACCCTTCCTGCTGAAAATATTGGTGAACTGGAAAACAAAGGATTTGATTTTCTTATTGGTTTCAATAGACAAAGTGGAGATTTCAGGTATAACATCAGTGCCAATGGAAGTTATGCCAAAAACAAAATCCTTTTCTGGGATGAAGCACCCGGAGCTCCAGAGTGGCAGCAATCCACTGGCAGGCCGATAAATACTGGTTTATATTACAAATATGATGGTGTTTTTAAAGACCAGGCTGAAATTGATGCAGAGCCATTGGATTATAGTGCAATTTCCAATAACCTGCGTCCTGGTGACATGAAGTATGTGGATTATGATGGTAATGGAATCATTGATGCTGATGACAGGGTAAGAGTAGATAAGAATAATGTACCTACCTTTCAGGGAGGTATCACAGGAAGTGTGGCTTGGAAAAACTTTGACTTTTCTATCCTATTCCAGGGTTCTGCAGGTGCTCAGATTTGGGTGAAAACAGAATCTGGAGAAATTGGAAACTATACTGTGGAACGATATGAAAACAGATGGTCACCAGATAATCCTAGTACTGTTCATCCAAGATTAGATAATAGAGGAGACCAATACTGGTCTGGTGGAAATGATTATTTCTTAAGATCAACTGATTATGTAAGGTTGAAGAACATGGAAATCGGCTATAGTTTCCCTGCTCAAATCATTAATAAAGTAGGAATTGAAAATTTAAGGATTTATGCAAATGGCTTGAATCTGGTTACCTGGGATGGATTGGATGTATATGACCCGGAATCTACTAATTCTGCGGGAAGTTATTATCCTCAAGCGAGAGTGATGAGTATGGGCTTAAATCTTTCATTCTAAAAAAATTTGAACTATGAAAAAAATAGCAAATAATATATTTAAAATTGGATTATTGGTTTTTGTTTCATTAGGTTTTCATTCTTGTAATGATGACTTCCTGAATACAAAACCACTGGGAGAAGTTTCCCAGAGTGATGTCTGGACTGACCCTGCTTTATTAGAAGCTTATGTAAATGATGTTTACAGAGGGCTTTATGATGGAGGGTTTCATGAGGAAATGATGGCCTCTATGACAGACGAAGCCATGTTCATCCATGGTAGAGCTATTGCCGATGTGCCACAGGGCAATGTGAATGACCAATCTTCACATTTTACCGAAACTGGAAAATGGATGTTTACCTGGCCAGAGATGTACAAATACATCAGAGCCTGTAATAACTTTTTTGTGAATATTGAGGAATCTCCGTTAAAGGATGAACCAGAAACTGAAAGGTTAATGGGGGAGATATATTTTATGAGAGCATGGTATTACCATGGGTTGGTAAAAAATTATGGAGGAGTTCCACTAATTGATGATATTTATCAATTAGGTGGATCTGATTATACTATTGCCAGAAATACTTATGAAGAGAGTGTTAATTTTATTCTAAGTGATTTGGAAATGGCGGCCTCAAAACTTCAGGGCAAAACAATGGACAAAGGCCGAACTAATTATGGAGCCGCCCTTGCTTTAAAAGCTGAAGTGTTGTTATATGCTGCCAGTGATTTGCACGATATGCCAACCGCTTCTACTAAATCTTCTTTAATTGGAGGATATGCCAATAAAGAATTGCTAGGTTATACTGGAGGAGACCGAACTGCAAGATGGACCGCAGCAAAAAATGCAGCCCAGGCTGTTATGGATTTAGGCTATAGCCTGGAATTCCCCGACCCTGCTTCGCAGGAAGAGGCAGCAGAAAACCTGTATAACATGTTTATGGAAGATAACAGTGAAACCATTTGGAGCAGATACTGGATTGGTGAAAAAAATGAAAGAGGGGATAGATATCACTTGAATAATGGACCAAATGGTTATCACAACTGGGCGGGAAATGTACCTCTGCAAACCTTAGTGGATGATTTTGAAATGATGGATGGTACCAAGTTCGACTGGGATAATCCTGATCATTCATCAGCTCCATTTGAAAACAGAGATCCTCGTTTCTATTCTACCATTTTATATGATGGTGCCGACTGGAGACCAAGACCTGATGATGTGGCATCAAGAGATCCATATAATCAAATTCAGACTGGTACTTATGAAAAATGGGATGCGGCATCAAGTTCTGTGATCACCCATTTTGGATTGGATACAAGATCTTCTCCTATCGAAGACTGGAATGGTACACGATCCGGATATTATGTGAAAAAATTCTATGACAAAAGGTACAACGGAAGTGGTGAAAGACAGGAAGTTCCATATCCTTTCTTTAGATATACTGAAGTATTGTTAAATTTTGCTGAAGCATCAATTGAGCTTGGTGAATATGCAGAGGCAAGAACGGTATTGAATCAAATCAGGAAGAGAGCTGCCATGCCAGAATTAACAGAAACCGGAGAAGCTCTTAAGGAGCGATACAGAAATGAAAGAAGAATTGAATTAGCTTATGAAGACCACAGGTTCTATGATGGCAGAAGGTGGATGATTGGTGAAACTTTGCACAGACCAGCAGTAGGATTAGTGATTGAAGGAAAGCTAAAACCAGGAAAACAGGTTGAAATTTACAAGTATAGCAAAGAAGATTATGACTATACCTATACGCCTACAGAACTGGCGAACGAAGTACGGGTTTGGGATGATAAATTGTATTTTATCCCAATACAGAGAGACGAATTGAATCGTAATGATAAACTTGTACAAAATCCCGGGTTTGCAGGAGAATAAACTGAATTATTTCAACATTAAAAAATCTATCCCCGTTTTTTCGGGGATAGATATTTTCATTAATAAGATATATGATTAAAAACTACTGATAAATGTTTCAAAAACTCCTTTTCCAAATCACTGGTTTTATTTTATTGCTTTTGTTGGTTCAGCAATGCAATACTGGTGAAGATGCGCCTCCTGAAGAATTACCAAAATTGTTTTCATTGTTACCCGAGGACCAAACCAATATCACTTTCAATAATAAACTGGAAGAGGGACTTAACACCAATGTAATGATGTATGAATACTTTTACAATGGTGCAGGGGTGGCTGCGGGAGATTTGAACAATGATGGTTTGGAAGATTTGGTTTTTTCGGGGAATATGGTGGACAATGCCGTTTACCTCAATCAGGGAGATTTTAAGTTTAAAGATATTACTGAAATTTCCAGGGTGAAAGGCAGAAAAGGAGGATGGAAAACCGGAGTTACTTTAGCCGATGTAAATGGAGATGGCTGGCTGGATATTTATTTGTGTTATTCGGGAAATGTGAAACCTGCAAGCCGAACTAATGAGCTTTATATTAACCAAGGGGTAAATAAGGATGGCATCCCTTTATTTGAAGAAAAAGCCAGAATTTATGGACTAAATAGCCCTGCTACAAGTACCCAGGCTTCCTTTTTCGATTTCGACAAGGATGGAGACCTGGATATGTTTTTATTGAACCACAGCCCTTTTCCCTTACCCGTTTTGGATGAAACCACTACCGGAGAACACATGGAAAAGGACGATCCCGTTTATGGATCACGACTTTTTGAAAATATAACCACCCCTGATGGCCAGCACCGATTTATGGACATTACCCCAAAAGCTGGAATTGTGAGTGCTTCCCTTTCTTATGGACTGGGCATTGGCATAGCCGATTTTAATAACGATGGCTGGCAGGACATCTACGTGGGAAATGATTACTCTATTCCGGATTACCTCTATTTCAACAATCAGGACGGGACTTTCACCAATAAACTTCAGGAAGTTTTTGGGCATACCTCTCATTTTTCAATGGGAAATGACATTGCCGATGTGAACAATGACGGGCTGGTAGATTTATATACCCTGGACATGTTACCGGAAGATAACAGAAGGCAAAAACTGCTATTTGCCCCAGATAACTACGAACTTTTTAACCTTAATCTCAAGGTTGGTTTTCATTACCAGTACATGCGGAATATGCTTCAAATGAATAATGGGAATTTAAATGAAAGTCGGCCAATATTTAGTGAAGTTGGTCAGATGGCAGGCATCTCCAATACGGATTGGAGCTGGTCGGCCTTATTTGCCGATTACAACAATGATGGCTGGAAAGATTTGTTGGTTACCAATGGCTATGTCCGTGATTATACCAACATGGATTTTTTGAAATACATGGGAAATTTCACTTCCAGCAAGCAGGGAAAATTAGTGAGAAAAGATATTCTGGAACTCGTGCATAAAATGCCGGCTTCTAATGTATCCAATTACATTTATCAGAATAATGCGGATTTAACTTTTGAAAATAAACAAAAGGAGTGGGGACTGGATGCTACAGCAAGCAGCACGGGAGCCACTTATGCCGATCTGGACAATGATGGAGACCTTGATTTGGTCATTAATAATATCAACAAATCGGCCTTTGTTTATCAGAATAAAACGATAGAGACCAGCGAAAGTCATTACCTGAAAATAAAACTGAAAGGAGAGGGGAAAAACACTTTTGGCCTTGGTGCAAAAGTGACGATTTACAGTAATGGCCAGCAACAATATTTGGAGCAAATGCCAACCAGAGGCTATCAGTCGAGTGTTTCTCCCGTACTTCATTTTGGTTTGGGAGAAAACAATAAAATCGATTCTGTCAAAATAGCATGGTTGAATGGTAAAACCCAGGTACTTCAGAAAGTAAAGCCGGATCAGACTCTGGTTTTAGAGGAGGGAAATGCTCAATCCATTGAAAAAACCTTTAAAAATAATAAGCCGGTTTTCAGGACAAACAATTCACCGGTTTCATTTGCCCATCAGAAAAATAATATCAATGATTTTAAAAGACAGCCTTTAATGGTGAATCCACTTTCATTTGATGGGCCCTGTATGGTGAAAGGAGATGTGAATGGGGATGGACTGGAAGATGTATTTGTGGGAGGAAGTGTAGGGCAGGAGAGTCAGTTATTTATCCAGGCTGTTGGGGGAAAATTCAGGAAAGACAATTCTGGAGTCTTCGCAGATAGTAAGGGTAGTGAAGATGTAAACGCATTATTTTTTGATGCCAATGGAGATGGGCATCAGGATTTATATGTTTGTAGTGGGGGATATGGTAATTTTTCCCCTGAGGATAAAGCCTTACAAGATCGTCTTTATCTGAATAAAGGCAATGGTACATTTGAAAAAGATGAAAACAGTTTGCCGATAATGTTGACCAGCAGTAGCTGTGTGAGTGCTGCTGATATCGATCAAGACGGATCACCAGATTTGTTTGTGGGTAGTAAGGTGATTCCCGGAGCTTTTCCCGAGATACCGGTTTCCTATATTTTACTCAATAATGGAAAAGGGAAATTTGAGATCAAAACCCCCGAAATTGCCCCTTCGCTTGAAAATCCAGGGCTTATTTCCGATGCCGTCTGGGTTGATCTGGATGGCGATGAAACTGAAGAATTGATCATAGCTGGAGAGTGGATGCCTATTCAGGTTTATAGCAATGAGCAGGGAAAACTGGTTGAAAATACAACTCAGTTTTTTGATAAGGAATACAGTGGCTGGTGGAATAAACTACTGGTGGATGATTTGAATAAGGATGGCAGACCTGATTTGGTCGTAGGAAATTTCGGACTGAATTCCCAATGTAAAGTAAGTGACAGAGAGCCAGCCGATTTATATTATAAAGATTTTGATAACAACGGGGCAGTTGACCCTATTTTCTGTTTTTATATCCAGGGGAAAAGTTACCCATCTGTTACCCGAGATGAATTGCTTGGTCAGATTACAAAACTAAGAAGCAAGTTCCCCAATTATAAAAGTTATGCAGATGCCCAAATCCATGATATTTTCTCGGAGGAAGATATGAAAGGAGTGAAACATCTCGCAATTAATGAATTGAAAACAGTCTATTTCCAAAGCCAGCCAAATGGGAAATTTCAATTCGTAGAATTGCCGGAGCAGGTACAGTATTCCCCTGTCCATACCATTACATCTTTGGATTATAACCTTGATGGAATAAAAGATTTACTGCTTTGTGGCAATACAAGCAAGGCTAAATTGCGATTTGGGAAAAATGATGCAAATTATGGAATATTGCTTAGAGGGAATAAAAATGGTAATTTTTCCTATGTACCACAAACAGAGTCCGGATTTAATATAAGCGGTGATGTGAGAAGTGTTTTAAAATTAGACAATATCCTTTTGTTTGGAATAAATCAATCCGAAATTAAAGCCTATACCAATACAAGCATCTCAAGTGATCAAAAACTGGTCATAAAGTAAGAAAAGGACATTGTAAGAAAGCATTTTAAGAAGATGAAGAACATATTTTACTTTAATTTAATTTTTATTTTAATAGCCATTTTAACCGGCTGTCAGGAAGGGAACAAAACAGATATAGCTTTACAAAATAAGGACATTAGCAAAACCATCATTAAGCTTACCGATGTCATGGTTTACGATGTGACTAATCCACCCCTGGCTTCTCGTTTTTTTGCTTATTCCTGTATTTCTGGATATGAAGTAATCGCCCTAAATGATCCTGGGTATAATAGTTTACACGGTGTTTTAAACGATTTTCCCGAAATTCAAAAACCGGAAATAATAGACTATTCAGCATCATTGAGTGCCATTTTAGCGATGCTGGAAACGGCCAAAAAACTTCAACCTTCGGGTATTATGCTGGAAGATTATAAAAAAAGTTTTTTAGATTCCTGTATCAGGCTGGGTTTTTCCAAAAAGGTAATTGAAAATTCAGAGAAATATGCGCTGGATATCAGTACTCAGATTTTGAAATATGCCCAGGCCGACCTCTATAATAAAACTACCAGTTTGCCTAAGTATACACCCAAGGAGGGAAAGGAATATTGGTATCCCACACCTCCGGCATATTTTGGAGCTGTTGAGCCACACTTCAATACTTTGCGTCCTTTTACACTGGATTCAGGTGCTCAGTTTAAGCCATTACCACCGGTGCCTTTTAGCGAAGATCCTGAATCGGATTATTTTAAAATGCTGCAGGAAGTCTATGAGGAGGGCATTTCCCTCACTGAGGAAACCAGAACTATTGCATCTTTTTGGGATTGCAATCCCTTTGCCATGC
Organism: Flexithrix dorotheae DSM 6795; assembly: GCF_000379765.1. Taxonomy (GTDB): domain Bacteria; phylum Bacteroidota; class Bacteroidia; order Cytophagales; family Flammeovirgaceae; genus Flexithrix; species Flexithrix dorotheae. Next base: position 10,914 of record NZ_KB903451.1, on the reverse strand, counting down.
AAACTACAGGGCATTTAATGGTAGCCCTAAAAAAAATCTCTCCCGGAGCACACTGGATGGGAATTACCGGAATTGCCTGTGAACAGGCTAATAAAGATTTCAATGAATCCTTGAGAATTCATACCACGGTCAGTACCGGAATGATGGACGCTTTTCTTTCTTGCTGGGATGAAAAATACAGAAGTAACCGGATCAGGCCAGAAACAGCGATTAGAAAATATATTGATCCTAAATGGGAGCCATTATTACAAACTCCTCCTTTCCCGGAATATACCAGCGGTCATTCCACGGTATCGGGTGCGATGGGCACCATTCTTACCCATTACTTTGGAGAAAATTTCAGTTTTGTAGATGATGTGGAAGTCAAATATGGCCTTCCAAACAGAAAATTTGAATCCTTTATGGCAGCCGCCAGAGAGGCTGCGGTTTCCCGGTTATATGGCGGAATTCATTACCGTGATGCCAATGAAAATGGAACCGCTCAGGGCATTAATATTGGGAAATGGGTTATCAAAACCATTGAGGGGGAAAGTGTGGGGCAGTAAAATACTACCCTACATTAATTTTACTCACTTTCGGAAGAAGAAAGCAATTTACGGTTTTCTTCTTCTATTCGTTTTTTCTGATTTTCACTTAAGCCTTGCTTATAATAGACTTCCGGAGAATGAATAACTCGATGATTTTTCATCTCCTTGTCATGAATATCCTGACTCAAGTCACAGTCAAATCTTACCAGCATTGAATTAAACTTTTCCCAGCCGGAAACATTGATAAAGTGTGCCATTCCCCAGGTAATTCCGCGTCCGTCTTTGGTATTGGAAAAGGCATCGGGTACAAAAGGAGCTGCAGCATAAGGCATGAGCTCTGTAATCGCTGCAATTTCAAAATTAACCCCATCCTCAGCATATTGAATAGTGTTATGTTCATTTCCATCCTTATAAACCAAAGCTGCAATTCCGGATTTAAAAGGAAATAGAGAAGTTTCATGTCCTGAAGAAATTACAGGATTCAGAGGATGTTTGGTAAAAGGACCCAAAGGATTATCGGCCATGGCAAGCCCCTGCATTCTTACCAAATGAGGTTTTTCATCAAAATCAGATTTATAATATAAATAAATTTTTCCCTTGTAAACCAAAGGATAAGGATCGTGAATAGAATACTGGTCCCATTCGCCTTCTTTTCCATTAGGAATTACAATTTCATTATGAGGAGTCCATGGCCCATCAGGAGAATCGGCATAGGAAACTGTTACAGGACAGTCGTCTCCTCTTAAACCACTGGCCTGCATAAAACCCTGGTAATAGAGATAATATTTACCTTCCCAAAACAAAATATCGGCTGTAGTCACAGAACGCCATCCCACGCTGGGTTTTTCTGGCCGGGAAATGGCTACACCCTGCTCTTCCCAGGTGAACCCGTCTTTACTGGTAGCGTACCATATTTCAGCTAAATCCCAATCAGCAGAAGGAATGGTATCATTGCTTTTTTTTGCCCCCTGAGGTGGTAATGAAGTATGTCTTTTGGTATACCAGACATAATATTTATCGTTGGCAAAAATTACTTTTGAAGGATCTCTTCGGGAAATGGTCCCGTCATGGTCATGATAATCGAAACCCTCCAGTGCGGTGTATTTAAACTGGGAAAAAAGTTCATTGTCTTCAGGTCTGGGCGCAGGATAGGCATCGTAATTTCTGGCCAAAGCCGCACTTAAATCCCTATCAGGTTTTTCCTCTGGCAGATGGAATGGAAATGCTGAAGAGGTTTGGGATGGTTCTTTTTTGGTGGAACAATTGAAGAGTAAAAAAAAGATTGGTAACAGGGAAAAAATATTTCTCATAATTGAAATAAGGTTGTATAAACAAAAATGAGAAATTATAAACGTAAAATCTACGGTTAAGGCTTTTATTTTTCCCAAAACCAATGAAAATTAAAATACTTAAGGAAGACTGTTCAAGATGGAGGCATAAATCAAATTTTTTTTTCCAAAAATCCCTGGATTGTGATTGATATTCAGTAATTTGTGGAGGTGTAGGTTTTGCAATTTACCCTTATCAGAAGTATCATAAAATGAAAAAAAATTTATTCCTTATCCTTTGTTTTGTTACCAGTATGTTTAATCCCTCCCACAGTCAATCACCATTAGGTCTTTTTGAAAACCACACGGATGTGGGAAATTGTAAAAATAAAGGATTTGTGTCCTACAATTCTTTGGAACAAACCTATACCATTGGTGGATCGGGTGTAAATATGTGGTTTGGTGAAGATGAGTTTCATTATTTGTGGAAATCCCTGAAAGGGGATTTTATTTTGAGGGCAGAAGCCAAATTTTTAGGAGCTGGGGTGGATCCTCACCGGAAGCTCGGATGGATAGTTAAAAATAACCTTGCAAATAATTCCCATCATGTAAATGTGAGTGTCCATGGGGATGGTTTAACTTCATTACAATATAGAAAAAGTATTGGTGGGGATACTGAAGAAGTCACTTCTACGGATTCTTTACCCGATGTCATCCAGCTTGAGCGAATTGGAGATACCTTTATCATGTCTACGGCAAAATTTGGGGAAGAATTCACCACGGTGAAACTAGATTCAATGCCTCTTGGTGAAGAGGTTTATGTAGGGCTTTATGTCTGCTCACATAACCCGGAAATTATGGAAACTGCAGTTTTTCGAAATGTGAGAATCATCAGACCTGCAGATCCGGATTTTAGACCTTATCAGGATTATATTGGCAGCCATATGGAGGTTATGGATATTAAGTCGGGTCACCGGAAAGTATTGTTTAGCAATGCCCATTCCATTCAGGCCCCAAACTGGACACCTGATGGAGAAAGTTTAATATACAATTCAAAAGGCTACCTGTATAATTATCATTTTAAAACAGAGGAAATTTCCCTGATTAATACAGGAATGGCCAATAAAAATAACAATGACCATGCGCTAACGGTGGATGGTAAAACAATAGGAATAAGCCATCATAATCCTGAAGATAATAATAGCTCTACCATCTATTATTTACCAGTAGAAGGGTCTGCGGAGCCAGTAGCGGTGACCAAACCCGGGGTGGGAGATTCTTATTTTCATGGCTGGTCGCCTGATGGGAAAAAAATGGTTTTTACAGGATACAGAAAGGAGCAGTTTGATATTTATCATGTGGATATCAACACGGGAAAGGAAACGCAATTAACCAACCAGAAAACCCTGGATGACGGTCCTGAATACAGCCCCGATGGTAAACGCATCTTTTTTAATTCGGTTAGAACCGGTAAAATGAAACTTTGGAAAATGGATGCTGATGGAAAAAATCAGATTCAGCTTACCCATGACGAGTACAATGACTGGTTTCCCCATATCAGTCCCGATCAAAAATGGATATTGTTTATTTCTTTCCCCAAAGATATTGATCCGACTGATCATCCTTTTTACAAACATTGTCTTTTGAGAATTATGCCCTATGAAGGGGGAAAACCACGAATATTGGCCTATCTCTACGGAGGTCAGGGAACGATTAATGTGCCAAGCTGGTCCCCCGATAGCCAACATATTTCCTTTGTAACCAATTCTAAACTTTAGGCTGATAAGAATTTCCTGATGGTAAAATAAAAGGTACTGCCTTTTTGTAATGTACTTTCCACCCAGATTTTTCCCTGGTGTAATTCTATTATTTTTTTGCAATTGGCTAATCCAAGGCCATTTCCATGAGCATTCCTTTCATTTTCCAATCTTGAAAAAGGGACAAATATTTTCTGGAAATCTTTCTCTTCTATTCCAATTCCGTTATCCCTGACTTTAAATAAATAATGTGTTTCTTTTTCAGAACAGCTAATTGAAATTTTTGGAGTCACATTTTCGCGGTGGTATTTTATGCCATTTGAAATCAGGTTCTGAATCAGTTGTCGAATTGGTACACGGTAGGCAGGTATTTTAGGTAACGCGCCATAATCTAACACAGCCTTATTTTCCTCAAGAAGGCTTCTTAAATCTGTAGATACTATTTGAATAAGATGCTGAAGATCAACCTGTTCAAGTTGGTATTTTTTTTCAATTAAGGAATAATCCAACAGGTTGGATACCAACTCTCTTAATCTATCCACAGACCTTAAAGCAATACCCATAAACTCTTCAACGGTAGGGTCGAGTGCATACCTGCCAAGAATATGATTAAAAATCTGTTTTACAGAATTTAAAGGACTTTTTAAATCATGAGAGGCAATGTATACAAAGCTTTCAATCTCCTTATTCTTGGCTTTTAAAGATTCCTCAATTTTTTTCTGCCTCGAAAGATCAATAAATGTTCCTATAAAACTAATCACATTTCCTTCTTCATCGAAATCAAAACCAGCATCCCGGGATAAACACCAAACCCAATTTCCGTTTTTAGCCTTAAATCTGTATTCCAATTCCGAAAATTCTCCTTTTTTAAGATTTGAAACTTCCTTCATATGGTCAGAGATTGCCTGGGCATCATCAGGATGAAAAAGTGCAAAAAATTCCTCCGGGCTCATGTCATTAATTTCCTGCAGGGAATAGCCTAAAATTTCCTCATACCTTTTATTAATATAAGTATTTATACCTTTTTGAATATTATAAATATAAACGCCATTAAGGGAATAATTATCGAGATTTTCAATAAACCTCTGGTGTTCCAGGATTTTAGACTTGAGCTTGTATTCATTAGTAAAATCTCTGGATATGAGGTTTACTGCTTCTACATTGCCATTTTTCACCACTGGAGTAACGGTTGTATCATACCGAATAATGCCATTTGGAGAATTGAAATTGATTTCGTACGAATCAGGCTTTCCTGTTTTAAAAGAATTCTGAAGGATATTTTTAACCCTGATTTTAGTGGCTTCATCCGGTAAAAGTGGAAGTAGGCTTGTGCCCAATACTTCTTCTCTTTTTAAACCCGGAGCTACATGGTTGATGTACCTGATATTCAGATCTTTATCTAATTGAAAAATGTGGTCCTCATTATGCTCAATTAGCGATAAATAAAAAGAATTAGCCCGTTTTAATTGCTCCTGGGTGATAACTTCTGTTTTTTCTGAAAACAAAGCAATAAGCACCTTTGCGTTTTCGGTTTCAATGACACTCAGTGAAATTCCCACAGGAATTTTTTCCAGATCCTTTTTCAGTAAATATAAAGGCTGTTCTTTTCCCAGCTTTATTGGGGTAAAATTAGAAATAGCGCTAAAGATGGAAGTGTGAGCATTGTTTCCTGAAGTATCAGGAAATAATATCTTGATCGATTTTCCGGACAACGCTGAATAAGAATACCCACTCAGATTTTCAAATGAGGGGTTGGCAAAAATTATGTATCCCTCTTTATCCAAAATGAGAATTGGTTCAATTATCTCCTTGAATATCTGAAGTTGAGTGTGCATCTAAAATAATAATATGGCCCGGATAATTTCAAAGCCAATTAATAATAGTTTCGAAGGAAAAACCTATTTTATTAGCTGATTGACTAATTACAAAAAATTATTGCCTATAAAGGTAGGATAAAAGTGGGTATTTGCCATGCCTGATTTAAGAAATTCATTAGAATTAATTCTTTTGGGAATTTTTATGGCCTGGAGATAGTCTAATTGCACTTTTCTAAGGTCTATATTAATAGACCTATCTTAAACTAAACAAATATGAAAATGAAATACATTGGCCTGATATGGGGAATATTTTTTCTAACAGGCTGCGGAGTAAAACAAAGCTCAGAACAGGCCAAATGGCAAAAAATTAATTCTGTAGAAAGTTTATGGACATACGATGCGGAAAGAATAAGGGATATGCTTAATGCTCTGGACCTGCAGCAGGCAGATTTGGAATCTGTAAGACAATTTTTGGTAAGAAAAGATACCATTGGGGGATTACAGCAACTTCTTGCTCATTATAAAAACAATAAGCGGGATTGGGTGGTCACTACCATGGAGACTCCTCCTTATGAGCATATAGAAAACATCGCCAGAGCCATTGCTTCAGATTCAATGATATTCGAAGGAAAATTTGAAAAAATGCCAGTCAGCGAAAGTGGGGGATGGAAGTGGGACCATACCGGTCCGGATCATGACGATGAATTTGGATATACTTTAAATGGTCACAGGTACATGCTTACCTTTTTGACCGCTACCCAACAAACTGGAAATAAGCAATATATTCAGGCTTTCGACAGGCTCATGAAAGATTGGGTGATCCATCATAAGTTGCCGGAGAAGGGGGATTCAGTTTATCTGGTTTTAGATCCTGATATTTCACTGGATTACCGGGATATTGGAGAGGTGGAATGGCGAACTTTACAAGCCGGCCAAAGATTAGGTGCTACCTGGCCACAAACCTTTTATGCCTTTCAGGATGATGAAGAATTCAGCCCTGCAACCCGTTTATTAATGTTGTGTAGCCTACAGGAGCAGGCTGGTTTTTTAAGGAAATACCACAAATCGGGACATAACTGGACTACCATGGAAATGAATGGTTTGGCACTTGCCGGATTAGCCTTTCCGGAGTTTAAAGAAAGTGAAGATTGGGCCAATTATGCCTTGGAAGTCATGACAAATGAAATAAACAGACAGGTTTATCCAGACGGGCTCCAAACAGAACTTTCTACCAAAACACAGTGGGTAGCCTTGCATAGGTTCGAATCAGTAGCTGATAATTTTAAAAAAGCAGACAGAGAGATTTCCCAAGCCTATATTCAGCGAATTGAAGAAATGTATGCTTACCTGGCTTATGCCATGCGCCCAGACGGTCACCAACCGCTTAATAGTGATTCAGACCGGGAAGACCTGAGGCCCCGAGTGCTTCATGCGGCAAAAAAATATAATAAACCCGACTGGGAATGGATAGCAACAAATGGAAAAAGTGGAGAAAAGCCTCCCAAAGGACCATCACTTACTTTTCCATGGGCAGGAATTCACGTGATGCGAAGTGGTTGGGATAAAAATGCCCACTGGTCCTTTTTTGACAATGGTCCTTATGGAACAGGTCATCAGCACAGAGATAAGCTTCATTTATCCATCTCGGCTTATGGAAAAGATTTATTGGTGGATGGTGGCCGCTTTACCCACAAAGATTATTTCAGTTTTGATCCAACGATCTGGAGAGGGTATTTCCGAAGTTCTCTTTCTCATAATGTCATTTTAGTGGATGGAAATGGGCAAAGTGAAGGGCCTGTACGGACGAACTCCCCACTGGAAGAGGGCAAAGATTTTATTCATCATCCTAAATATGATTATTCCTATGGAACCTTTACAGATGGTTTTGAAAAAACAGAAGGAACTGCTGTACATTCCCGTTCTGTGCTTTATCTCCACGATGAATTTTGGGTAGTGCTGGATCAGTTTGAAACGGACCGGCAGAGAGATCTGGAGGTTTTATGGCATTTTTCACCCGATTCTAAATTAAAGCTTCAAGGCAATGGGGTTGTAACAGAAAATTCTGATGGGCCTAATTTGAGTATTATTCCCTTAGGGGATGATGTGGACTGGAATCCAACGATTGTAAAAGGGCAGGAAGAACCATTTATTCAGGGATGGTATAGTGCAGAATATGGGGTAAAAACTCCTATTCCGACTTTAATTTACCAAACTGGTATTTCAGGAACTAAGTGCTTTGCCTGGGTATTGGTTCCAGCAAAAGAGGAGGTACAAAAAATAAAGACTACTTTTAAAGAAAATAAAGGGGTAGTGGAAATTACTGTATCCAAACCCAGTCAAAATCCCGTGAAAATTTATCTTCCACTTGAAAAAGACGTATCGAAGGTAAAGGTGGATTTTTAGAAAAATCAAATATTGAAAAAAAATGTGAAGGAATTTGAGGCAATAAAAAAATATTTCAGGCCAATTCAGCCAGCGATAACAATTGAAAAGGATAATGGTGATATTATTTATCGGGAAATTTATCCTGAAGGTAAAGTAGCACATTTTATCTATTGTTTTTGGCAGCTGAAGACCAAAACTCCGCTGAGCAGTCCCTATATTTATAGGGTAGTGTCGGATGGTTGCATTGATATTTTTTTTAATCATTACAATGCTGAGGAAAGTTTTGTAATGGGTTTTTGCCGAAAATATACCGAATTCGGTATCGGGAAAGCATTCGATTACCTGGGTATCAGGTTCCTTCCATCTGCTTTTCCGCTTTTGTTTGGAGTAGATGCTAAATCACTGAGTAATCAGTCACAGGAATTAAATAAAATACTTCCCAAAACTGCGGAATTTATCTCTAAAAATATTCATCAGCATCAGGATTTTGAAGTGATTTCAAAGACTCTGCATGCCTTTATTGAAGCTGAGATTGCCAATCGTAATTTTGATTTTGACGGGAGATTCTTTAAAGCTTTAAAACTAATTTTCGAAAAATCCGGAACCCTTGAAACAGAACAGGAATTAAATACCGGATTGAGCCCAAGACAACTCCGAAGAATATTTAATTATTACATAGGTACCACACCCAAATCTTTTAGTAAAGTCGTTCGGTTTCAGTGTATTCTAAATGCCAAACCTTCTATCCGTAGCCTTAAAAACAACAAGCTATTTTATGATGTAGGATTTTACGATCAGGCTCATTTTATTAAGGATTTCAAAACCTTTTATGGTGTAACTCCCATGCAAGCCTTTCATTAGATTTTGTCCGATTTTTACAATCCCTGCCTCAGTTTTCAATCTAAATTTGATTTAACTAAAAAATAATTGGAATGAAGAAAATTATTGTATTGGCATTTTCAGTAATATCTGGATTTGCATATTGTCAGGATAACCATTTAAAAGTAAATCAAATGAAATTTAATGCAGGAATTATCACGGAAAAATTGTTGGAAACCAAAGCATTCTACACTAATTATTTAGACTTTGGAGTCACCTTTGAGAATGAATTCTACTTACTGATGCATGCACCGGACAAGTCATCGGAAATTAGCTTTTTGTTACCAAGACATCCTACCCAAAAACCAATATTTCAGGAGCCTTTCAGCGGCAAAGGAGTTTACCTGACTATTGAAGTGGAAAAGGTAGATGAAGTTTATCAACGACTTAAACAAAAAGGAGTAAAAATCGAAGTGGACATACGGGATGAGCCCTGGGGAGACAGACATTTCGCCATTGTGGACCCCAACGGAATTGGAATTGATATCGTGACTTACACCAAACCAGATGAAGGATGAAAGCCTCAATTGAATTGAAAAAGGCCAGAAATATTGGGATAACAATCAGGCAGCGCCTGAATGAAATCGGGGTATTTACCCTGGCAGATTTGGCTGAAATTACTCCGGTGGGGGCCTACAGAAATATTTGTGAATTACATCCGGGTAAAACAATTCCTAAATGCTATTATTTATATTCCCTTCAGGGTGCTTTGATGGACCTGGACTGGCGAAAGTTGCCTGAGGAAATTAAAGAGACTTTGTTGGATGAAATTTAAAAAAATGGTATGGGTTTAAACCCGTACCTTTTTTGATTTCCCAATTACCAAAAAATATTGGGGGAATTGCTCCATCAGAAATTCATGCTGCCTGGTTTTAATGAATAAAGTTCAAAAATTTTTCGCTTTCCTTTGATTGAGATCCACCTGTTGTTTCTCTCTATTTAAAGAACCTGGAGAAGAAAATAAATTCAACTATAATTTGCATAAATAGAGAATTTAATTTACTTTGTAACTCAAAGAACTTTTTAAAAAATAAAATTATGACTATTCCAAACCAAAGGTTGTTTTTGATTCTTCTTGGAGTTCCATTTTTGTTATTAATTCCCTTCATTGCCATGCAATTTACCAATGAAGTAAATTGGTCAGGTTTTGATTTTTTAATTATGGGATTTCTTTTAATGAGTACGGGATTAGTTTGTGAGTTGATTCTCAGATTGGTAAGGAGCCATAAACAAAGGTTTTTTCTTGTGCTGGTAGTTTTCGGGCTGTTTTTACTCACCTGGGCTGAACTTGCAGTAGGTATTTTCGGGACTCCATTTGCCGGGAATTAAATTCTTCAGCAAAGAAAGAGGCCTTTGAAAAAGCTTGTCATCAATTTTTCTCCCAATTTTCAGAATTAATAATTTCATCCTTTCCTGAATAAATTGGAGACAGGGAGTCGGTAGTGATCCACCAGGAACGCATTTTGCATAATTTCATGCCGTCCACTTCAATTAAACCTTCTGTCTGGATTTCCTCTGCCTTTTCTTCAAAGTTTTTATCAAAAGCAAACCCAATAAGCTGATAATTTGATTCAGAAAAATAGAAATGCCATTTTTCTTTTACATAATCAATTTTTACCCGATACGAAGGCATTTGATGAAATGAAGTTTTTACCAGAGCATCCTTTATCTTACCCTCATCATTTTGGAGGGTCATAGGAAGCCCCATAATAAAATGATAAAAATTCCTGGTCCAGGCAGCCTGCTCACAGGTTTTGTTTCCCATGATCACTTCACAGGAATCGCCTGTAAAATCAACACATTGGCCTAAAGTGGTATTGGCATAGGAAACTCGTTTTCCGGGATTGTCAAGTCCAATTTCCAGCTTATAGAAAGCACTATCAGGATAAACAAAGTCGCTTTTGATGGGTGCACGTCAAACTTCCCAGCCTTAAAGATTTATTGAAAAATTGCATAAAAAGGATTATCTTGAAAAAGTACTAAAACCAAAACCAGATATCTGATGACCACTGAAGAATTAACCGCTAAGATACAGGCAGAAATTAAATTATGGCAAGCCTCTCAACAAGGCCAAACTAGTGGGTATGAATATGAGAAGTCGTTTGTTGAGGTATGGGCAAAATTGGGTCGGGAAGTATTACAAAATAGTCTTGGGGATGAGTCCTATAAAAAGAACAAGAAAAAAAAATAAAGTCAAGTTTTGGCAAGTTGATAGTGAATAAAAATCATTGCCTTGCAAGCAGTCCTCAAGGATTTCGGATGAGTAGTTATTTACAAGAAA
>NZ_KB903450.1 GCF_000379765.1 Flexithrix dorotheae DSM 6795 | reverse complement strand
ACTTCTTTCTTACCTACTGCATTCTTACATCATTTCAAAGAACTTTATAGCACTTTTGCTATTGAGCATCTGCATGCTTATCCCCGCTACCAAATCCCCTTCTTCTTATTTCTAAATCGGAGTGCAAAGTACGCTAAACTTTTTGTTAACTCCAAATTAAATTTCAACTTTTTTAAAACTTTTTTTTTACTCTCTTTCGAATAAAAAAATAACTCCTAAACCCCTCAATACCACCTACTTAACTACACCCTCTCTCCTCTCTAACCCCTCTCGATTTCGGTGTGCAAACATCGATAAACTTTTTATATCTACCAAATGTTTTTTCAACTTTTTTGAGAAATTTTTTAAAGCCTTTTAAAGCCTATTCCTCAACTCCCAACCCCCACCTAAAACACTTCAAAATACCTCCATTTTCCCCTCTTTTCTTACCTCTCTCTCAGTGACGTTTCCCTGAAAGCGAGTGCAAAGGTAATCACTCACCCTTTAATTCCAATACATTATACCATTATTTTTTGAAAAAAATCTTAAAAAATACACAATAACCTCATTACCAACATCTTACAAATGAAAAATTATTGCAACACCTGTAAAAATGGTGATCCGTTTAAAAGTAAATTGATTTGATACAGTATAATACCAACATCCATTTGCTTGCTGAATGAGATAAACTAAGTCTTATTAATAAATAATTGCGGCAGAAATCAAGTTTAATTTTAAGGAAAGTATTTCCCTTTGGGTTGTAATTAGTATATTATGTATCTAAAAGGTCGGGATTAAAATTATAAATGGATCAAAGATTTTAGTCTTAATCTTAATTTTTTTTTTGAATGAATTAAAAAATGATAAACAAAGAGAAAATATATGAAGCTTTTGGTGAGCTGATTTTTGCCATTCTTAGAATTGATGGAACAATTAATCCCTCACAAAAAAATAAAGTTGAGCTCATTTTAAAAAAATTTGAGAATGGTGACCAAATTTTTTGGTCATTCAATTATGAAAATAACCACAAAAAAAATTGGGAGGAAATAGAAAATAATACCCTTGACCTCTTTTTAGAGTTTGGCCCTTCTAAGGATTACCAAACTTTCTTTGAAATATTTGAAGCCATGGAAATTGAAAAATTGGATTTGATTGGCAGTAAAGGAAAAAAAATGATTACCAGGTTTAAAAATAAACTCAAACTAAAATTTTCCGAAAACCAGGAAATAATATTAAAACTTAAAAAAGAGGATGAAGACCATCAAGATGGATCACATTAAACTGAATATTTAAAAACTTAAATTCACTTAAGGAATAATATGAATCATTCTCTTTCTATTCAATTTTAATGAAAAGAAACTAAAATTTCATACACCCGCAAAAAATACCGACTTCTCCATAAATTATAGTTTTTACAATCCTATTTTAGCGCAAAAACCCAAATTTATCACTGATATTTTCAAATAAATACTGTAATAGCGTATCCAAACTCCTCATAATCTCACTTTTATTTTTCCATTTGGATGTTTTTAATTACATCCTCAATTTCTTTTCAGCTATAATTTTCCCTTTTCATTGTCCTTTTGTGACTATGAAAAAACAGTTAATCACTACAATTTGCCTAATATTATTTGCATACTTCCGATCTTTTCCTCAAGAACTTCTTTCTGAATCTGGGGGAAGGGCTGGTGGAATGGCAAATACTATGGCAACCATTCACGATTCGTGGGGATTATTCAACAATATAGCTGGAATTTCCAACCAGAAAAATATCTCTCCTATAATTGGATTTCAGGATTTATTTGGAATAAAAGCATTCAGGACAATTTCGGCAGGTTTTGTCAGTCCTTTCAGAGCAGGAAGTATTGGGATTGGTATCCAAAAATATGGTAACTCGCTCCTAAATAAGCAAAAAGTTTCACTTGGATTTGCACATGAATTAGCCGGAGCAAGCCTTGGGTTTCGGGGAAACCTTATTCAACATCACGTGGAAGGTTGGGGTAATAAAATTATACCAACATTTGATTGTGGGGTAATCACTCAATTATCTAAAAAATTCTGGCTAGGAGCTCAATTATTTAATATATCTCAAACCAAAATTTCAAAAGATCAGGAGGAAGTGTATCCTTCTTTTCTTACCCTGGGGATTTCCTACAGGCCACTGGATATTTTAATGATAAATTTAGAGGCTGAGAAATTTATACACCAAAAACCATATTTGAAATTTGGATTGGAATACCAAATCTCAAAAGCTTTATTTATCAGGACTGGGATAAATTCAGAAACTTTTAAGAATTATTTCGGATTTGGCTTTTGTATGAAAAGACTAAAATTTGATTATGGACTGAATAACCATGCTGTTTTAGGCTTGTCTCACAATTTATCTATGGAGTTTTTACTGAAAAAGAATTCAAAACCTGCTAATTAACTGCCTCTTTTTCCCATGTGAATTCTTCTCCTATGGTTGCCTTAATTCAATCTTCCCTAAAATTTATTTATCTATTCACAATAGTCTTTGGTTTTTCCTTACCGGCATTGTGCCAATCAGGATTAAAGGATTTAAACGCAGAAGAGCTCATACAAAATTTAGCTTCACAGCAGGAGGATGGAAATTTTGAGGATATTTACGGAGCTATGCTGGATTTTTATAAAAACCCCATTGACTTAAATAAAACCACTAGAGAAGAGCTTTCAAGTCTTTTTATTCTATCTGAAATCCAGATAAAAAGTTTTTTCCATCATATTGAAAAATATGGAGAATTGATTAATGAGTATGAGCTTCAATCAATTGAAAATTTTGATCTGGAAACAATCAATTTGATATTACCATTTATTCAGGTTAAAAAAAGTGCATTTAGGGAAGGGAACCAATCATTTTTTGAAAGGATAAAAAGCGAAGAAAATCACACAATCCTGTTTAGATTTGCAAAAACACTTGAAACTAAAAAGGGTTTTCATAAAGATCAGCCTCTTGAAAACAGATATCTTGGTTCTCCCGATAAATTATATTTGAGATATAAAATAAGCCGGCCTCGAGACTTTAGTTTTTGTATCACAACAGAAAAAGACCCGGGCGAAAAAATGTTTATCAATAATAAAGGCCCTGAGTTTTTATCTTTTCACGCAGCTATTTTCAATAAGGGCAACTTGAAATCATTGGTAATAGGGGATTATAGAATTCAACACGGCCAAAGCCTTTTACTAGGTGGAGGTTTTCAGCTTGGAAAAGGCTCCGAAACAATAACAACCACCAGAAGAAGCTCTTTAGGAATCCTTCCCTATAATAGTGTGGTGGAAAGTGGTTTTTTTAGAGGGATCGCCTCTTCAATCCAAATCAATCCTCATTTTTTATTTACCACCTTTTATTCCAGAAAGCACATTGATGGAAACCCAGTAAATTTATCCTCCGATTCACTTTCGGATAACAGCCAGGAATTTAGCTCAATCATAGATAATGGATTTCACAGAACTCAAAAGGAGCTAGATAAAAAATCGAATATTTTCCAACAAGTGGCCGGAGGGATTGCTTCTTTTAAAAAGGAGAGTCTTGAAATTGGCATAACAGGAATATATTCACAATATGACAGAAATTATTCTAAGCCCCTGAAAGATTACAATCAGTTTGAATTTAGGGGAATAGATAATTATAACCTGGGCTTTAATTTAAATTACGGCTGGCAAAATTTTTATTTTTTTGGAGAGGCTGCACTTTCTAAAAGTGGGGGGAAAGGATTAATTGCTGGTCTTATTAGTAGTTTATCTAAAGAAATTGAGTTTTCTCTGTTGCTGAGAAATTATCAGAAAAACTTCCATTCCTTTTTTGGGTCTGCTTTTGGAGAAAATTATAAAAATATAAATGAAAGCGGGATTTATATGGGATTAAAAATTCGCCCATCAAAAAAATGGTTAATTACTGCCTATGCTGATCAGTTTAAATTCCCATGGCTCAAATACCAGGTTGATGCCCCATCAAGTGGAAACGAGTTTCTCTTTCGCATTTCACATTTACCTAAAAGGGCAATTAAAATTTTTGCTCAAATCAGATTTGAAAGGAAAGGGAAAAACCTAAAGGATAATTTAACCAAGACCGACTTTGTAGTCCCGACTTCTAAAATAAATTATTGGGGAAATGTGGATTATAAAGTAAACGAACATATTTCTCTTAAATCAAGAATCCAGCTTAGTTTCTATAAACAATTAGCGAAAGAAACTGGATATGCATTTATACAGGATATTAATTTTAGATGGGAAAGATTTAAACTGGGAACCCGATTCGCCATTTTTGACGCAGACTATGAAAACCGTCAGTATGTTTATGAAAAGGACGTATTAGGCTCATTTTCAATTCCGGCTTATTTTGGATCGGGAGCCCGGAACTATTATATATTTAGTATGAAAGCCTCTAGCAAGATTGATTGCTGGGTGAAATATTCCTATACTATGTACAGCAACACGAAAAAAATAGGTAGTGGTTTAGAGGAAATTGAAGGGAGAAAAAAATCTGAAATAAAATTTCAAATAAGGTATAAAATTTAAACAGGTTTCAAAGTTTTCGAAAAATTCTCTTTCCAATTTCCGGGTTGGTTACCTCATCTAAAGGTAGTATCCAAGACTCTTACTCTGGCATTTTTATTTACTTTAAATTTTTTCCATTTCAGGGCCTTAAAAATTAATGAGGTTCCAATGAATGTTGCTCCAATCACCAATGATTCCTGTTGATTATAAAAAGGATTACTGACCAGGGGATGAACCAGTGAGGCAAATAAAAATCCTCCTCCGATAAATGCTGTACCAGTGCTGGCATAAATGGCAGCATGATTTTTAAAATAAAAAGCATCGAATTCGTCCATTTGCATTTCAATATCACGGCTGGCAATGGTTATGGTAGAATCTCCAAAACCTCTTATATAGTCATGATATAATGACTTATTTTCTTTTTGCTTAAAATAAATTTCATCTCCAACGGACAGTTTAATTCTTTTCTTCCCATACTTATCCAAAACCAGAAACTTCTGCGCAAAAGCACCAGAAATATTTACTAGAAACAAAAACAACAAAACTGATAAAATCCGCTGCATCAATATTTTATTAATATTCAAAAACAAAACCGTGTTTTCGGGAAACACCTTAATACAAATCATAATTGATTTTTTAATGATTTGGTTGCTTGAACCTCAAAAACCGGGACGATGCAAATATAAAAATATTCGATAGAAATAAACTTGATTAGAATATTTAGAATTCCCGAATAAAAAAAACCAGAATAAAATCCTGGCTCTGTAAAAATTCTTATCATGGAAACCCTCTTATAACTTAATTTCCTTCCCAAGGTAAAAATCAAGAATCTTCATTTTGAAAATATATTGGTATTTAGAGGTAATTAAATCCGCTTCAGCTATACTCAGGTTATTTTTTGCAATATTCAGATCTGTAATATTGGAGGAACCCAGGGTATATCTTTGTTCTGTAACTCTAAAGGTTTCTGTTAATGCATGAACTCTCCTTTGGTTAGCTGAAAATGATTTTCCCGCAGAAATGACATCCAGATTAGCTTGTTCAATAGTTTGCCTTAATTCATTTCGGACAATTTTAGCCTGCAGTCTTGCCCTTTCATTTTGAATTTTAGCATTGTTCACCGCTGAACGTACCATGTGCCTGTTGTAGATGGGGATATTTAAGGAAAACCCAACACTTTTTCTTAAACTTTCCTGTAATTGATCTCTGAAACCAAATTCAGATTCTACAAATTCGGATGAAATCGGAACATTATCGCTAAGCACAGGCCATTGGATTAAATCACCAGTTGGAGATAATTCTGGAGGTAATTCGAAATATCCAATTGGTGCGGTTCCCGTGGTTATGTCTCTTTCGATCTGTGTGGCTTGTGCACTTGAATAAAAAGTATTGATTCCAGCTCTAAAAGAAAGAGAAGGTAAAAAATTACTTTTGGCTATATCAATACCTACTTCTGAACTCTCCACTGATTTATCAGCACTAATAATATTAGGCTGGGTACTTTCCGCATAATCATAAATTTCTTTTACCGGTTGAAGTACTAAATTCTCATCAGGATCTGGTATGGAATCGGGAACAAAAACCTGGAAAGGTTTGGCATCTTCAATTTGCAGCAATTGTTTCAATTGTAAAGTATTGAAATTAATATCATTTTCTGCATTTACCACTTGCAATTCCTCAGTGGCTAATTGGGAAAGTAAATCAAATAAATTCGTTTCTGGCAACACCCCTGCATCCACCAGTTTTCTGGTTTGAGCTATTTGTTCTTCTGAATTACTTACCCGACTTTCCGCTACTTTCAGATTTTCCCTGGCCATTAAAATTCTTAGATATGCATTAACCACACTGAGCATCAGAAAATTCTCCTGGTCTTCCAGGTTTAATTTACTTGCCTCCAGGTTTAACTTATTCTGCTTAATTGTATTCTGAACACTCATTCCACTAAAAATTACCCATGAAGAACTGACTCCAAAGTTATTGGAGCGAACACGCGCATTAACTGGTTCATTGGTATATACATCAAACGATCTACCCCAATTATAATCATGGCTTGCGAATCCATTTAAGTTGGGCAACATTTCGTGCTTCGATTGGGTAAGTGCAACTTCATTTGCATCTATATCCAGTTTAACCTGTTGAATGGTCAGGTTATTTTCAATGGCATAGTCCACACATTTTTCTAAATCCCACTGCTCCTGGGCAAAGGAAAAATTTGCTATAAACCAGCTTAATGTAATTAAAATAATCTTTTTGAAATGAGTCATTTTTTCAGGTTGGTTAAGCACGAAGGCTAAAAAGTATATCTGAAGTGGTTTAAACTTATTCCTTTTGGCTGTAAATGTACATTTCATGAACCTCAGTTCATAGAAAAACTAAGCAATAGCACTGCTATTCCTGCTTTTTTCTATTTCCTGAGAACCATAAACTGATCATTTTCGCTTCTAAACAAAAAATTTAAATCACTTCGCTAATATCCGGTTAATTCTAAAAATTCTTCTGAGAAACAAATATAGTTAGGGAAGAGATTATTGTCATCAATTGTTTGATCAATGGAATATTTTTGGTTTAAGCATTACTTTAGGGGAAATCACCTAATAATAAAACGGGACATTAAAATTGGCCATAAAAAAATCCATCCGAAAATTAACATTCCAGATGGATTTCTAATATTTATATAAAAAGGAACTAAATCCTTTTTAGAATTACATTTTATCTAACACATCCATTACAGCTTTCACATGGCCTCTTGAAGTTTCAAGTAATTCTTTTTCGCTTTCATCCAGCTGAAGCTCAATTACTTTTTCGATTCCATTTTTTCCTAATACTACAGGAACTCCAAGGTATGCATCATCAATGCCATATTCTCCTTCAAGTTTCACACAAACCGGGAATACTCTTTTCTGATCTTTTACAATTGCTTCTACCATTTGAGCAGCAGCAGAACCAGGAGCATACCAGGCAGAAGTACCCATTAATTTTACTAATTCCCCTCCTCCTGTTTTAGTTCTTTGTACAATGGCTTCCAGTTTATCAGCATCAATTAATTCAGTTACCGGAATACCACCAACTGTAGTATATCTTGGAAGTGGCACCATAGTATCACCGTGTCCACCCATTAAAACAGCCTGAATATCTTTTGGAGAAACATCTAATGCCTCAGCTAAAAATGCTCTGTATCTTGCAGTATCCAGGATACCTGCCATTCCCATCACTTTGGTTCTAGGCAAGCCAGATTTGATATGAGCCGCATAAGTCATTACGTCCAAAGGATTTGAAACGATTATTATGATGGCATCAGGAGAATGTTTTACTACATTTTCAGTTACCGAATTTACAATTTTAGCATTGGTACTAATTAAATCATCTCTGGACATTCCAGGTTTTCTTGGAAGTCCTGAAGTAATTACTACTACATCTGATCCTGCAGTTTTAGTATAATCATTGGTAGAACCTATGGTACGTGTATCATAAAGGTTAATTGGAGCTTTTTGCCAGATATCCAGGGACTTACCCTCGGCAACCCCTTCTTTTATGTCAAGTAAAACAACTTCATTGGCCACTTCTCTGTAAGCCAAAACATCGGCACAAGTTGCACCTACATTTCCTGCTCCTACTACTGTTACTTTCATGGGTTAAAGGATTTTAATTTAGCGTTTGATTTCGCTTGCGAATATACTACAGTAATCGCCTTTCTCCAATTAAATAGAAGGTATTATTTGGTTTCATCCCCGGAAACGTTTGCTTGAATTAAGGCATAAAAAACAAAAAAGCAGGCCTTGTAAAAAACCTGCTTTCAAACTACTGAAAATCAAAACACTAAGGCCTTTTCGCCATTGGTTTAATATCGGTAAGGTCTGCAATTTTTACTGGCTTACCTGTTTCAATACTTTTTCTGGCGGCTATTCCCACTAAAATGGACATTGCCCCGTCTCTGGTGCCAGCTGCATGCCTGTAAGGATCGGCCATATCAGGATCTTTAAAAATCTTATCCTGTAAACGGCTATCTCCTCCACCATGGCCTCCTCTCACTCTTGGAATTTTTACCGATTCATAATCTCCAAAATTATCCATCACCATAATTTCGTCAAACTCTTCAGGTTTTTCCTTATTTCCCTGGCTCATCTCCTGCGCATGTAATTTTGACTGATCTTCCACTCCCTGTTGCCATGGAATTCCCTCCCATGAATCGAACCGACCTTTCATCCCATTAAATCCAATTCTTAAACCTTCGTATGGAGAATAAGTGGTAAGAGAATAATTTACCACCACTCCATTTGCATATTTTATCTGGGCTGACATTT
Organism: Flexithrix dorotheae DSM 6795; assembly: GCF_000379765.1. Taxonomy (GTDB): domain Bacteria; phylum Bacteroidota; class Bacteroidia; order Cytophagales; family Flammeovirgaceae; genus Flexithrix; species Flexithrix dorotheae. Next base: position 86,696 of record NZ_KB903450.1, on the reverse strand, counting down.
TATCATAAACATCAATTTCTTCTCTCCACAGACAATTGTCTCTGATATAGCCATCGTGTTTTTCGTTAGCTACATACAAATCCATATAGGTTTTATCCTTTGTGATGTCATAATAAAAATCACATTTATCTTTCAGGCTGCAATCACGGCAGTTTTTACCTCTAAAAGAATTGTTTTTCCCATAATGCTCTAATTCACCATAGGCAAACACTTCTTCAGGATCAGAATCAAGCCACCAATTTAACAAATCGAAATGATGTGTTGACTTGTGTACAAGTAAGGTCCCTCCCTTATCTGTCAGGCCATGCCATCTTCTAAAATAGGAAGCCCCATGATAAGTATTCAAATACCAGTGAAAGTCTACTGAGGTAATTTTCCCAACTCTTTCATTTACAAGCAGCTCCTTTATTTTAGTAAATTGTGTTCCATATCTATAATTAAATCCTACAATTACTTTTTTCCCGGTTTTCTTTTCAGCATCCAGAATTTGCTGACATTTATCTTCATCAGTAGTCATGGGTTTTTCTGTAATTACATTCAAGCCCATATTCAAACCCTTTATAATGTATTCGTGATGAGTGGAATCCACTGTGGTGACAATTAATAAATCCGGTTTTTCGGTATTTATCATTTTTTCGAAATCGGTATAGGTATTACAATTTACCCCAATATACTTTTTACCAAATTCCACTCTGCCGGGATTGATGTCACAAAGCCCTACAAACTCCAGTTCATCACCATAATTTTGGGCCACTCTTTTTCCCCAAAAAGTAATTCCCCGGATTCCTGTACCTACCAGGGCTACCTTAGTTTTTTTCTTTGGTGCAAAAATAGACGATCCAGCCACCTGCCCTGACAACATCGTTCCGGCAGTGGCGATTCCTGAGGTTACTAAAAAGTTCCTTCGATTGATTCTCTCTTTCATTTCTTTTTACAATTTATTTTGGTAATTACACTCTGTTTCGGCTACTTACCTTGAATCGGTTTTAGATGATTTAATTTAACTCTTTATTCCATCAGATTCAACTCTTATGAAAGCCTAAATCACTGCCATGAAGTTGGGTTAAAATTGGGTTAATTTGAAATTAAAACAGGTTTTAACGGTACATTAACGGTAAATAAATTAATTTTACAGCTTTAGATGAAATCATAATCATCTGAATATTAATACTTTACAAAAACAAGCAAAAGAAAGGGTATTTGCCTGATTTCGATTTACCTTTAATGGATACTGCAGAAGAAAAGATTAATAATTCCCTGAGAAAGGTCTTAAAAAGTGATACTTTTAATAAGTCAAAAACCAACCAGCGCTTATTAAAGTATCTGGTAAAATCCTCACTTGAAGGGCAAAACCCCAAAGAGTTTACCATTGGAGCCGAAGTATTTAATAAGAAATATACAGCCGGACAAGATCCGAATATCAGGGTTTATGTACATAACCTCAGGAAAAAACTGGCTGAATATTATGAGCAGGAAGGTAAAGAGGATGATCTGATTTTTGAAATCAAAAAGGGACAATACAAAGTTGATTTTTTGTCCAATGAGCCAGAAAAGAAAAAGTTTCCAGAGTCCAAAATTATTTTCATAGGGCTAGCAATTATTTTATTGGTTATTTCCAATACAGGATGGTGGTTCTTTTCCCAACCTGGAAAATCACTAGGATATATCCAGAAAAGTAATATTTGGGAATCGTTTATCCATAGTGAAAAACCAACTTTAATGATTATCGGGGATCATTATGTTTTTACCTCCCAATTATACACAGATCAGGTAGGCGTAAGTCGTGATACCAGAATTAACTCGGATGAGGATTTGGATAATTACCTCAAAGAAAATCCGGAAAAAATCAAAGGAATAAACCGAACCAAGCTTACTTATCTTACCAAACAGGGTCCTTTTAGTTTATTTAAAGTGATGCCAATTTTTACACTTCACCAAAAGGAAATTAAATTACAACTTGCCAGCGAAACATTGTGGGACGATGTAAAGGGCAGAAATGTGATTTTCATTGGATCTTATAAAACACTAGGTGACCTTTCCAAAATTACTGATCAACTCCAGTTTTCATTCGATTCCGAGGAAGTGAGATTAAAATATTATGATAATACAAACGATACGCTTTTTTCCTATAAATACTATCAGGAATTAATGGAACAGGCTACAGTTGATTATGCACTGGTCAGTTTTATAAAAGGGACCAATGACGTTAATTTTTTCTTTTTTCTTTGTAACCATGATATTGGGAATATTGCCACAGTAGATTTTTTCACCAATCCTGAAAAGCTAAAACAATTTGAAGATCAACTCTCTGAAAATGCTACAGGTTTTAAAAGTCTCTTTGAGGTGAAAGGAATGGAGAGAACCAATTTTAATCTAAAACAATTGATGTTTGAACAGCTGGATAAAAACCTGGAAAATTTGTGGGAATAACGACTTTCAGGCCGAACCAACTTTTTTGGCTTCTGGTTTTAAAAGAATACAAAATAAAGCTCACCTAAAAACTATCTTAAATGGAATGTTATCTGGACAGTATAAAAAAACAATTTGCTTATTATAAAAATTTAGGAGAACAAACGATAACCCAAATACCAGATGAAAAACTCACCTGGCAATATAATGAGGAAAGTAACAGCATTGGCACTATTGTAAAACACTTATGGGGAAATATGCTTTCCCGATGGACCGATTTTTTGAGTGCTGACGGAGAAAAAACATGGCGGGAGAGAGATGCTGAATTTGAAAATGATTTGACAAGCAGAAAGGAAATTCTTGAAAAATGGGAAGAGGGCTGGGCTTGTCTTTTTAATGCCATTGATCAGTTAACTCCAGACAATTTGGAAAATATTATATATATAAGGAACCAGGGACATACGGTAGTAGAAGCATTAAACAGACAATTAGCCCATTATGCCTCTCATGTTGGTCAGATTATTTTTTTGGGAAAAATGACAACCGCTGATTCATGGAAAAGTTTATCCATTCCCAAAGGTAACTCAAAGCAGTATAATGCTGAAAAGTTTGCCAAACCAAAATCCAAAACCCATTTCACAGAAGAATTTTTGGAAAAGAAAAAAGACCGGGAATAATCCCGGCCTGTATGCTTAAAGGTAAAGACAACTGCTACAAATAATAAAATGCAGCCACTTAAAAACTAAACATAAACATCCACCTTTTACTTCTTACCCTCCTGATGTTGTCCTTAAAAACCTGGATTTCCTGGTCATCCAAACTCCACCTGATGGCTTTACCGTAGTACTTGGTAGCTATTCTGTAGTTTCCCCTTACCTCATTCAACCTTCCAAATTCATTGTAGGCAAATGATTTTTGTACACCGGGAACATCGAGCGCCCTGATCATCAGGTTTTCATGTTCATCCAATCGTCCCGTATCGAATAACAAATGAGACATATGGATGTAAGGTGCACTGTAATTTGGAGAATACTTTAAGGCCAGTTTCAAATGGCGCTCTGCTTTTTCATATTCTTTCAAATGAAAAAGGTATAACCAACCCATGTGGTTATGCGCTTTACCATAGCCTGGCTCCAATGCCAATGCTTCTTCCAAATGACTTTTACCTTCAAGGTAAAGTTGTTCTTCAAAAGCCCTCTCAGCATCGATCACGTACTTTTCAAGTGTTTCTAAAGTCATGGCTTTAAAGTTTGGGTTAAAAAAAATATTAAATTTAACTGGTTGATTTTAAATCAATTACCCTGAAAGTTTTTGTATTCAAACAAACTAAAAGAGCTTCAATTCAATCATATTCAAATATAAATTGTCAGTACGTACCCTATTTACGCACTAAAATTTTTCTTACTATTTGTGGTTCTTTTCTGTTTTAAATTCGTTTTTATGAAATCTTTCTCTTTTTTGCTTTCAACAAAACTTTACTTTTTGGATGGACATAGAATCTTGGCCATCTTGAAAATGAAGCTAATTCCGTTCGGCCTCCAAAGTTGCCCAGTTTGTAGACTTTTTTATTTTCGATCTCCACTTTGGTGGCCACAAAATCAAAAAGATGACTTTCCAAATGTTGACCCAATAGGGAATTTTTATCCATCTTTTCACAAAGTTCTGCATAAACTTTATCCCAATATTTCCCTACTCTCTTATCCAAAAATCTGATTAAAGGGGAAAGATTATCATTTAGCATTTTCGAATTTCCCCCTTTAATTTTAATACTCTCCTGTTTGGGGGAAAATTCAAAATCTTTCCCTACCATTTTCTTATTGTAACCTTTTTGAGTTTTCACTCTCCAACCTAACCTGTAGCATTCTATAAGTTCTTCATTCATTCTTTTATCCCTTCTTTTTTGTCTTTTTCTCAATGAAGGTTTTAGTTGTTTTAAATTATCCATAGTTTCTAGTTATTTCAATTAATTTTTTAAAATGTGGAAGAGACAGGAATCGAACCTGTCACCACCTTAGTTTTATCAAGGCACTCTACCAAATGAGTTTCTCTTCCAAATCAGTTGCAAGCCTCCGGATTTGTCTGTTACCCAATTCCATTGGCTATACAACCGGCTAAAAAAACCGGAGCTTTTCCAAAAACATGACAGCACAAACGGAGCGCTGTTGATGGGCTTTAACCATTCTCCGGTTTAGGAGGCACCCGTTTTGCCCCTCCCTTAGCTTGCGGTGTTGAGGGGAATCGAACCCCTGACCTCCTCATAGACAGTGAGATATTCTACCCCTGAACTACAACACCTGCCCTCCTTTTGGACATGCAACCGGGGCTGGTTTCGATCCAGCGCTTTCGGCATCAAAAACCGATGTTCTCCCAATTGTACCACTTAAACCGAACAAAATTAAACGGCTTCAATTTTGTCATAACTATTTGATAATGAGATGGTAATTCTCAATATAAATTAGTACTGGTACTTACCCGGCAATATTTATTTATAATTTACTTTATATTGATCGACCTGAAGCCCGTTTTCAAAATTCTGCTGTGCCAATAATTCCAGTTTATATTGTTTTTTAGCACTTCCAAACATTTTCACCCCGGTACTCAGAATTAAAGGATTCACCTTTAGTTTCAATTCATCAATCATTTCATTTTCCAACAGCCAGCCGGCAAATTCCCCTCCTCCACACAGATAAATAGCAGTTCCCTTTTCATTTTTCAATTCCTTAATTTTTTCCAGGTCCATCCGGCATACTTTCACCTTTTCATCAGCATTTTCCAATTTCATGCGGTCAGAAAATATAAAATGCCGCATGTGTGGATAAGCAGGCTGACCAGGCTGCAATCCGAATTTATATCCAAACTCGTAAGTCTTTCTACCCATAATTACCGTATCAAAATTTTGCAGATCATTGCGGTAATAATCCACCAGGTCACCAGTTTGCACAAACCCACTGATATCTTCATTTTCTCCTGAAATAAATCCATCAATTGAAATCGCTACGTAATAGATAATTTTTCTCATTATGGTTATTGTTTTTTGGTTAAAAATTTATTTCTCAGTTGTATCAGGTAGGGGATTCGAACCCCTGTTTCTACCTTGAAAGAGTAGTGTCCTAGCCGATTAGACGAACCTGACAAAAAAATAGCCCGACCTTTTTATAAAGGCCGGGCTACATTTTATTAGAAAAATATATGCTAATACCGTTTCCGGTATTTCCCGACCCAATACATAAAATCCTCCATACCATTTACTGGCACACAGTTCTCACTTGTTTGAGCGAAAAGAGTTGATATGTATTGAAATCTTTGAATCATGTTTTGAAATTTTGCTTTAAAACAAAAAACCCAGACCTTTTCGGGTCTGGGTTCCAGTTAATTTATATATAAAATTATTGCTTTAGACCAGACCTAAATAATACACACCAATCCTCAATCCCAAATTGGGTACTGCGCTTTGGCGAGGCTATATGTAGTGTGTATAAAATCATGTTTTCTTTGCTTGAATTATTTAAATGTGATGCAAATGTGGCAGAATTATTTATTCGTGTCAAGTTTTTTTTGAAAAAAGATTAAAATTCTTTGTTTCGTTTTTAGTCACAAGTTCCGCTTTCGATAAGGTTCGTACCTGATACAGATTATTACTAAAATTCATTTCCAATCAAAAATACCAAAACTGCTATTAAGTAAATTATAATAATCGAATTTTTAATTAACCCGATATTTTTCGAGCCTATATTTATGTTATTTAGCTTTTTTTTAAGTAACTCTTTTTTAAACCAACCCAAATATTCACCATAAATCGTCATTAACAAGTAAATGATAAAACAAATAAAATTGAGACTATTGTTTAGACTGTCATAAACTGTAATACCAGTAATGATAGAATAAAACCCTTGGATAAATAAAAATATTAATGATGGGAAATATAAACTTGTAAAAAAAGCAGACATACTCAATTCTGTTTCAAAAGAAGGTTTGAGAATTAAGTTAATCCTATAAAAAAAATTAAAAACTTGAAAGTAAATCCATTTCATATCTTATTTTCTAAGTATGACCAATTTTTAAATTACTTGGAAGACATTCTTAGCCTCCAAATTTATAATAGCGATCCTTGGCTCTTTGTGCTCTCTGTGAATTTTTGAATTGATATTGATAGTATTCATTTTAGGCTGAATTTACAATATTTGCATTAATTTCATCCCAACAGAAACCAGTCTTAGCGAAAGCGAGACTTGTGACTAAAAATGGTTCAAAGAACAAATATGGTTATCTTTGAAAATAGGCAGTTTATGGATGATTTTTAAATATCAATATTAGGAGAAACTTGGGAATACCTGTTAAAAACATGAGTAAGATTCAAGTACATTTTAAGCCGTTTATTTTACTCAAAGTGCTACAAATCACCATTGCAATCCTTTTATTCATATTTCTTTTATACGGAGCAGAACAGGCAGATGCCAGAGATGACAACAAGACTCTTATAAAAGCTTTTTTAATGATACTAGCCACTACAGCAGTTGCTGTTTTCTTTGAAAAGTCAGATATTATTTTGAGCCCAAAGAAATATTTGACAATGGATAGTAAAGGACTTTCCATTCAAAATAAAAAGGGATTAGTAAAAGTATACTTTTGGAAAGATATCACTAAGGTATTCTTGATTTTTAAAGGGGTACGTTTTTACCAAGTTTTGTTATTTAGTGACGGTAAAGAACTAGAATTCGAATTTAGTGAAAAATGGTTTTTCTCTGCATTCAATTCCTCCAAAGGGTTAAAACACAATCATAATAAACTGATGAACTACTATGGGGATTTAAAAGAGTTTACAGATAAAATTGATATGGAAAATTATAATGAACTTCTTAAAGAATATAGCCTACCAAATCCAGGGTGGTTTGAAAGAAGAAATTTTGATAAAAAAATCAGGGATTAAAAACCCAATTCACTTAAGGTACAAAATACAGAAATGAAAAGGCATTTGTAAATTAAATTTGGGAAAATCAATGCTCAAATTTAAACCAAAAAAGCCCTGATTTATCATCAGAGCTTTTTCATAAATGTCATCCAGTTCTAGTCAAAGAATTCCCGAACCCGATCGAAAATACTATTTCTTTCAGATTTATCAGGTTTGGGCTTGAAATTAGACGATTCTCTAAATTTCTCAAAAAATTGTTTTTCTTCACTTGATAAAGAAGTCGGTGTCCACACATTCACATGGATCAACTGATCACCAGTTCCAAATCCATTCAATTCTTTTATTCCCTTTCCTCTCAATCTCAATACTTTTCCACTTTGCGTACCTGCAGCAATTGGAATTTTCACCTTTCCATTGATGGTAGGAACTTCAACTGTAGTTCCTAAAGCTGCATCGGCAAAACTGATATATAAAGGGTAATGCACATTAGCACCCTCTCTTTTCAAATTATCATCCTCTACCTCTTCAATGACGATAATCAGATCACCAGCCATTCCACCTCTTTTCGGCACATTCCCCTTACCTGACATAGAAAGTTGAACACCTTCAGTCACACCAGCAGGCACCTGTACTTTTATTACCTCCTCTTTTTGAATTCTTCCTTCACCATGACAAGCAGAACATTTGGATTCCACAATTTGACCTTCTCCCTCACAGGTAGGACAAGTACTGGTAGAAACCATCTGCCCAAGCATTGTATTCATAATTTTCCTAACCTGGCCAGTTCCATTACAAGTATGACAAGTTTTCAGGGCAGAACCATTTTTGGCACCATTTCCCCCACAGGTGTCACAACTAATATATCTTGGAACCTTTATCGTTTTTTCAACTCCATTGGCAATTTCCTGCAAATTCAGCTTTAGTCTTACCCTCAAATCCTTTCCTCTTCTCACCCCACGGCTGTATCCCTGTCTTCCACCTCCACCTCCGCCACCGAAGAAATCACTGAAAATATCCCCAAAACTTGAGAATATGTCATCCATATTCATTCCTCCGCCACCAAAATTTCCATCTACCCCCTGGTGTCCAAACTGATCATAGCGTTGTTTTTTCTCCGCATGACTCAGCACTTCATAAGCTTCAGCCGCTTCCTTAAATTTATCTTCCGCTTCCTTATCTCCCGGATTTTTATCAGGATGGTATTTAATGGCAATTTTACGATATGCCTTTTTTATCTCTTCAGGGCTTGCATTTTTGCTTACCCCCAGGATGTCATAATAATCTCTTTTTGTACCCATTTCTGGCTGATAATTCAGTTTTAAAAACTGGTGGTAAATACCCTCTACCAACAGTATATAAATTCAATTTACTTAATATATTCGGATTGGGAATTAAGCACCTACTACCACTTTGGCAAATCGAATTACCTTTTCCCCCAGAATATAACCTTTTTCTACCTGATCAATTACTTTCCCTTTCAGGTCTTCACTTGGTGCAGGAAATTGAGTTACAGCTTCATGTAATTCTGTATCAAATTCCTTTCCCTGAGGGTTTTCAATTTCTACCAAACCCTGCTTATCCAGTGTAGTTTTAAATTTTTTATAGATAATTTCAAAACCTTCCCTCACAGGATCATTTTCCTTTACCTCTTCTCCAAAAGAATTTTGGGCTCTTTCAAAATCGTCAAGTATAGGCAAAAATTCTTTTATTAGACCTTCATTGGCCGTTTTAAGGAAATCCATTTTTTCTTTGGAAGTCCTTCTTCTATAATTTTCAAACTCAGAATATAACCGAAGGTATTTATCCTTGGCTTCTGCAAGTTCAATTGCATGTTTTTCTGATTCACTAAGTTCCTCCTCCACAGTTTGGTTTTCAGATGTAGAATCAGATTCGTTTGATGCTGTATTTGGTTCTGTTTGTTCGGATACCTCTTCCTTTTCGTTTACTACTTCGGTATCTTGTTGAGTTTCTTTTTGATCTTTTTCTTTATCCTTTCCCATTTTTAATATTTTAATTTAGATCACGAATATGGTTTTCAATTTTTTTGCCTTTCAATCTTTTTATGACAAATTGGCTTACTACTTCCAAAATCAGGAATAAAAATATTTAAAGTCAGCCGTACAAACTTCCCTTTCTGTCATTTTTGCAAAAGTATCCCTATTGAAACTAAATTCTCATTTTAAACTGGATTTTTTTACTTGCTTCAAATACATGGGGCTATTTTCTGGTCCAGGCTTTTTTATGAACATTCATATTAAATCCCCTAAACAGTTTAATTTCCCGAATCAAAATTATATTTTTGCCAAAAAATTGCCAAAAACTGAAAATTACAAATAATGAGTGTTCTTGTAAATAAAGATTCGAAAGTTATAGTCCAGGGTTTTACTGGGTCGGAAGGCACGTTCCATGCTGAACAAATGATAGAGTATGGCACACAGGTAGTTGGTGGTGTAACTCCTGGTAAGGGAGGACAAACACACTTAGACAGGCCTGTCTTTAATACCGTTGCGGATGCTGTAAAAGAAACGGGAGCCAATGTTTCTGTAATTTTTGTACCGCCTGCATTTGCAGCAGATGCCATTATGGAAGCTGCCGAATCAGGCATAAAAGTTATTGTAGCTATAACTGAAGGTATTCCTACAAAAGATATGATCGCTGTGAAGGAATACTTAAGCGATAAAGATGTGGTGATGATTGGCCCAAATTGCCCAGGTGTAATTACTCCAGGACAAGCAAAAGTAGGTATTATGCCAGGTTTCATTCACAATCCTGGGAAAATAGGAATTGTATCCAGATCAGGTACGCTTACTTATGAAGCCGTTGATCAAATCACTAAAGCAGGTCTTGGCCAGTCCACATGTATAGGAATTGGCGGTGATCCAATTATTGGGACTACCACCAAGCAGGCTGTAGAAATGTTAATGAAAGATCCTGATACTGAAGGAATTATCATGATAGGTGAAATTGGTGGCCAGATGGAAGCCGAAGCAGCCTATTGGGTAAAAGAGAACAGTGCAAAATATGGCAACAAACCTGTGGTAGGGTTTATCGCAGGACAAACAGCTCCTCCCGGCAGAAGAATGGGACATGCCGGTGCTATTATTGGCGGAGCAGATGACACTGCAGCTGCTAAAATGAAAATCATGGAAGAATGTGGTATTCATGTAGCGGTATCTCCGGCAGATATTGGAGAAACCATGGTAAAAGCATTGGGAAAATAATTTTTCCTGCCCAAAAAAAGCCTTTCAGAAATTTCTGAAAGGCTTTTTTTGTGAAGTTGATTAAATAAAAATTACCTGTTAAGCCATTTTTTAAAGGAACCTGACCTATCCACACTTACTATAGCTTCTAAATCATATGGAGCAGGAGGCTCAAGCTCAACTTTTACCCGGCTCTTGGAATAAGCCACCATTTCTTTGATAGAATCAAAACTGATGGTAAATTTTCTGTTTATTCTAAAAAACCGTTCAGGGTCCAATAACTGTTCAAGTTTGGTAAGAGTAGAGTCAATAATGTATTTCTTGTTATCCTTTGTAATTAAGTATAAATATTTGTCTTCACCCATAAAATAGGCCACTTCCTCTATCAAAATTGATCTAATTTTCTCTCCCGTAGTCACCATAAATCTTTTCTGAAACGCAGCTTCCTTTTGATCAATTGCTCTTAAAATAGAAGCCACATCAACCCCCGAACTACTTGTTTTTAAACTTTCATATTTTTCCAGGGCTTCTTCCAGTTCTTCCTCATCAATAGGTTTTAATAAATAAGCAATACTATTTAGCTTAAAGGCTTTTATTGCATATTGATCATAAGCAGTTGTAAAAATTATGGGTGTTTTGATATCCACTTTTTCGAAAATAGAAAAGCTTTTTCCATCGGCCAGATGAATATCCAGAAATAAAAGATCTGCTTCATTTTCAGAAAGCCACTTCACTGCTTTTTTTACGGAATCGATTTTATCCAATATCTCAATTTCTGAATTGAGCTCCAACAACATGCTTTCCAGCGTGTCAGCTGCCAGTTGTTCATCTTCAACAATTAGAACCTTCATTTTTTACTTATGCTTATTTATTTTAATTTCTTAAATCTACCCACAATTAAATTTCCTGTTCTAATAAAGGGATTTTTGAATAAAAAAACCCATCTTTTTGATAGAATTCAGGTGATTTATTGGAAAGATACTGATACCTTGTTAATAGGTTTTGCTGGCCTACTCCAGTGGATTGCACGCTATCTTCCCTCAATTGCAAATTATTTTTCACCACTAGAAAATCATGCTCATCCACAAAAATTTCAATTGTAAGTGGATTATCACTGGAAATGACATTATGCTTTATGGCATTTTCAACAATAAGCTGAACGGCCGATGGAGGAATATACAAATTCAGTTTTTCTTCTGCAATCTGATCAGCTACTACCAGCCCCTCATTAAAGCGAATTTTTTGTAAAAACACATAGTTTTTGATGTATTTTATCTCATCACTTAGGGTAACAACAATCTGATCCTTATGTTCCAGAGCGTATCGATAAACCCTGGATAACTTTTGAACAAATTTTCTGGCTAGTTTTGCATCTTTCCCTACCAGGGCGGATAATACATTTAGGGCATTAAACAAAAAATGTGGGTTGACTTGATTTTTTAAGTTTTCGAGTTGAGCAATTACATTTTCTTTTTCCTGACGCTCGGTTTTCACCAATAGGGCTTCCTTTTCACTTGAAAGCGCTTTGTTTTCCTTCATCAATTCATACGCCTCCAATGCTTTTTCAATTGATTGCTTTAGCTCTTCCCTTTTCCAGGGTTTAGAGATATAAAAATAAATTTTACCTTTATTTATAGAATCAATTATAGCCTGCATATCACTGTACCCAGTGAGTAGAATTCTCATAGGATCAGGGTGGTTGGGGATGATCTTTTCAAAGAATTCTACTCCGGTCATCTCAGGCATTTTCTGATCACTAATCACCAAATCGATGGGTTTTCTTTCCAGCAACTCAATTCCTTCTTTTCCACTGTTGGCAATAAAAATATTATAATCTTCCCGAAAAGTTGCCTTAAAGGATATTAGATTCTGACGCTCATCATCCACATAAAGGATACTATACTTTTTACTCACTGATTTGCCAGTATTATTTTTTCAAAATTAATTCGACAGGCAATTTAATTATTTTAATGGAAATAAGAGACTGTGATTCTAAGCGGATTTTAAAATTTTAAAAAAGGCCCCGAAAAGAAAAAGTGAACATTTTATAAAAGGGCATGGTTGGTATCAAACGATAACAATTACCTTGAATTGGTTTCCCCACAGCTCATATATTAAAAGCAAACCAATAAAGAAAATAGGATGACAGGGCAGGTTAAAATTCCGGATTCCACTTCATTCCATTAAACTGACGAAGTGGAATTCGGATCGAATTATTGTGGCTTATCCTGACTCTGTTTGTAGAAATAAGTTCAGAGCATGTTTATACTTTTGATTTTCAGGGGAAAACGTTCGGTTTTCGGTTCTCACAAGACAAGAAAATTATTGAATAGCAGCGCTATATAGAAATTTATCCTGAAGTGAAGTTTCATAGTCGAACAAACGCTCAGTAAGCCATTGCAGCGAAATAGTTAAATTTTATACCAGCCCTTAGGAAAAAATAAATTCCTTCATACTGTTATCTAAAATTTTGTCATCAATACTGCGAATATCCTCAATTTCGTCAGAAGTCACATCATAACAAACTTCGAAGATTCCCCCTTTGAAATTGAAAAATGATATTCTGAAAGCTTCATTTTCATTACTCGACATTAGCGTAGCTTCTGGAAATAGAATTGACTTTCTTGCATTCAGGGGTAAGCTGTTGAATTTCATAGGAATAAATTGTTAGTTATTATTTGGTATGCAATATGTTAAAAGCAATTTTTAATTACATTTCTTAAACAGTCCCGACCTTACTTGTGTAATGTTAAAATTACATGCCCATCAAAAAAATTAGTCAGGACCAATAAACGTATGGCAGGAAAAGCAATTAAAATACCAATAATAACCTATTTGGTATTTTTTTACGAAAAACACAATAACATACTTTTTATCAAATACTTACAAGATAAACACTCTGTAATTTTGTCTTTTTTTATCCTGTGTTTTCTGAGGATTTTTTTCCCTGTTTTGTTTAAAAAATGTATGTTAAAATCCACAAAAAAAACTTTCTCTGAAAGAATTTTTTGTAAGTTTTCTTCATTTTTTTAAACAAAAATTACATCAAAAGCAAAGTAGAGTCTACCCCAAACTATATCAATCCAAACCATTTCGCTTTCATTTATGTCATCTTGTTATAATTTAGAGTTTACATTTATTTACAAAATTTGGCTATGAATCACTTTTGGCATATATTAAGTAACTGGGGCGTAAAAACAGCCAATTCTGAAGGGAAAAACAAGCGTATATACCTTGCAAATCAATTATCAATTTTATTGATCATCCCTTTTTTATTCTTCCTGGCTTCTACCATAGTATTTTCATTACCCAAGCATTTTGTAAACTTCAGTTTTTGCATTTTCATTTTTCTGCTGGTTCCATTGCTCAACCGTTGGGAATACACAGGATTTTCCAGAACTCTTTTGTGTGTAGGACCTACTTTGCTCATCACTTTGGCCTCTATATTTTCTAAATTAGATATGGTTGAAGCCAATTTAATGGTTGCGTTGGCTCCAAGAGCTTTTATACTATGTATGGCAGTTCTCCCTCACGTGCTATTTAATTATGAGGATTCCGAATTAATGTGGTTTTCCTTTATTTTCAGTAGTTTGTGTGTGCTGTTTTACGATGAAATCCACTTACTTTTTGGAATTGATATTAGTCACCTACCCTATGTAGTGTGGAAATATGACATTTTAAGGGCCACCATCTCCATCACTTTTATTACAATTACCATGTTTTTGTACCTGTTACAGGGAATAAATGAAAAATTTCAGAAAAGAATAGAAGCGCAAAAAAAGGAACTGGTGGAACTCAATTCCATAAAAGACAAAATGTTAGGGATCATTTCTCATGATTTGCGAAGTCCGTTAAACTCCCTTCAGGGAGTATTGGAATTGCTGCAGTTAAATGGATTGAACCCGGATCAGATTCGAACCATTTCCTCCGATTTAAATGATAAGTTAAAAAATACAATAGATGTGATGGACAATCTGCTTCACTGGACCAAAACTCAAATGAATGGCATTCAGGCTAACCCAGAACAGGTAAACTTATATTACACAGTTCAAAAAATAATTGATCTTCTAAGCCCTCAGGCAGACAAGAAAAAGCTCCATATCCATAACCTGACTTCCTCCTCGGTAAACCTTTGGGCAGATAAGGAAATGACTATCATTATAATTCGTAATTTGGTTTCAAACGCTATAAAATTCACTAATGAAAATGGTAATATTTATATAAAATCCACAGAAAAAAATGGACAGGTAGAAATAGCAGTGGAAGATGATGGTGTAGGGATGTCACAAGAGGACCTTTCCAGATTATTCTCGGCTCAAAATCATTTCAGTAAAGTGGGGACAGCCAATGAAAAAGGCTCTGGCCTTGGTTTGATACTGTGTAAAGAATTTGTAGAAAAAAATAATGGGAAAATTTGGGCAGAAAGTTCTCCCAAAAACGGAAGTACGTTTATTTTCTCATTAAAACCATTTAAAAATGAGAAGGAATCACCCCAACTGGCTGAAGTATATTAAGCGATACAATTTTAATAATTGTTAATCTCCAGCAAAATATGATTATTCCGGGATTTATTAATTAATAATTATAGTTTTCTTTGTATAGAACAGGTTTAGTTGTCCGTTCTTCTATTCCTATTACATTATCTACCAAAACTATAATACTATGAAAAGAACCATTACTCACTCATCTACAAGAACCATTGAAGGAAAAGTAACTCAGGAAATACGGGATAAAGAAAATAAAACTATTTTCAAGGTCACTTTTACCAGAAAAAGCAGACGATAGAAAATTCTATTTCAAACTTAGGGAGGGAGTTTTTTCCCTCCTTAATATTCCACCCCGTAAGTATCCATAATTTCCTTTTTAGATAAAACTTCCACTTTAACTTCCATTTTTACATCTTCAACAGGTCTGTCTCCTGGTTGTGTGGCCACATCAGCAATTTTATCTATAACCTCCAAACCTGATACTACCTTACCAAATACTGTATATTCACCATCAAGGGAAGGATACCCTCCTACCGAAGTATAGGTAGATTTTTGCTTTTCGGTCATCGGTTTTTCCAATTCAGCCCCAAATTGTTTTTCAATAGTTCCTTTCTGCTCCCAAATGAATTTGAAAAGTTTTTCCCGATCCCCATCCATTTGCAATTCACCGTATTGGGCATTCAAGTCATTAAACTGCTCCATGTTAACCAATGAATCGAAAAGTGCAAACAGGGACTTGATATCTGTGTTCTGCACTGCTAGTTCTTCCCTTGAGAAAGGGGTTCCCTGAACAATGAAAAACTGACTGCCATTCGATTCTTTTTTGGGGTTAATCCGATCCCCTTTTCTTGCTGCGGAAAGGGCTCCTTTTTCATGAATTAAATCCTGATTAAATTCTGCAGGAATATTATAACCAGGACTACCCCCACCCAGCATTTTATCTGGGCCGGCATTTCTGGAATCCGGATCTCCCCCCTGAATCATAAAGTCTTTAATAATCCTGTGAAATAAAAGGTCATCAAAAAAACCTTCTGAGGCCAGTTTCACAAAATTGGCTTTGTGCTGGGGTGTCTGGTCATACAAAACCGCCTTCATATCGCCAAGTCTGGTTGAAATGGTAATTAGATAATCCTCTCCTTCTTTTAAAGGAGCTAAAGTTGTTTTTTCTTCATTCGTATTACATGATATAAGAGCCAGTGAAATGGCAAAGCATATCATTCCTATTTTTCTCATCATAATTTTATAATAGACTAAAAGCTGGCATTTTCAGCTTAATTTTATTTAACTTCTAGCAAAAGGATTCCAAATATATAGAGTTTTCCCACCTTCTTTTTCAGGAATTGGTAATTTGTTAATTACTTGCTATAATAGTGCAAAATTAAAGAACAAATTTAAAGGGATAAGTGGAAGAAAAGCATTCAGTTACTGAAAATAAGGCAATAAATCGTCTTCTGGATAATGCTGTTGGTTTTATAGAAACCTACATTAAAATCATTCAGTTAGAACTAAGAACAGGAGTGGCCTCAGCACTTACCATTCTTATATTAGTTTCCCTGGTATTAATTTTTATTTCTTTTACAGTTCTTTTCATCAGCCTGGGATGCGCTTATTTAATCAGCAGCATTTTACAAATTAGTTATTCAGGTTTCTTTATTGTGGCCTTATTTTACCTTCTATTGCTGGCCATAATTTTATATTACAGAAATGGTATAAAAGGAGGAATTGATAAAGTTTTAGAAAATCAATTAAAATCATCAGAAAAAATTGAAAGAGGAAATAATTCAACAGAAGAAGACCCTGCAAAAGGAAGCTGAAACCTATAAGGAAGCCATTAAGGTAGATGTCCATACGGTGGTGAAGGAAGTGGAGAACAAAGGCAAAAAGGTGCTGATTATCTCTGGTGTGCTCCTTGGGACTTATGCCTTCCTTGAACTTTTTCTGAATTCAAGAAAAAACACGACTCAACTTATTGAGTCAAAAAATAAAAAGGGCAAGGAATCCATTGTGGTTACTGAAAAGACAGAGTCTCTAATGGTAAGAAAAATTAAAGACCACATCACCAACTTTATATTAAATTTACTCACGCAAGCCCTTAATGAGTTTATTGAAAATCTTTCCAAAAAAAGGGATAAAGATTAAATTAAAACAGGAAATTTTCTCGACTCTTTAGTGTTTCCAAGTCAATTGAACATACGTATTGTACTTCAGACAAGTCCTGAATAACATTTAGGATTTTATCTGGAGAAATCAGTCCTGTTTGATTCTCTATCAATAGAAAATAATCAATATTTTGGAGTTCCGGAGCAATAGAGTATTTCTGGGCATATTTATACGCTGCAGATTTATTACATATAAGCCTGTAAGTATTATTCTCTGTTTTAAAAATATAGTTAGGAATTTCAAATCTTTTGTGTTCATTTGATTCCATCCGGAAATTTTCATTTTTCACCAATGAAATGCCCAGAAATTTATTCAACAGCCAGGCCATTTTATACCCTTTTTGTACGCTTACTATTCCAAAAAGGTCGAAGTCAAAATTATATGAAACCTGAAGTTTATGGGGCATAGTGCCTACCGGATTAGCATTTTGATCTACAGAGACAATTGTAATTGACAAATTTCCAATTTAATTTTTGACATTCAAGGTTTTAATGTATTTATTTGCACCAGATTAATAAAATAAATGTAGAAGGATTATGTCAGAAATCGCTCAAAAAGTAAAGAAAATTATAATTGATAAGTTAGGGGTTGAAGAATCAGAAGTGACTCCAGAGGCTAGTTTTACAAATGATCTTGGTGCTGACTCACTAGATACTGTAGAACTTATCATGGAATTTGAGAAAGAATTTAACATTTCTATCCCTGATGATCAAGCTGAAAGTATTGCCACTGTTGGCCAGGCTATAAGTTACTTAGAAGAACACGCTGGTTAATATAGGTATTTTTTCTTAGATCATTCTTAGACCTGCAGGGTTATATTTGTGTAAGATCAAATGCCTGTCAGGTCTGATTTTTTATAACGGTAGGGTAATTCAAACCAATTTAATTGCATGGAACTTAAAAGAGTAGTTGTTACAGGCTTGGGTGCGCTCACTCCAATTGGCAATAACTTAGAGGAATATTGGAAAAGTTTGGAAGAAGGTGTAAGCGGTGCAGCTCCGATCACCAAATTTGATGCTGAAAAATTCAGGACAAAATTTGCCTGTGAGGTGAAAAGTTTTGATGTTCATGATCATATTCACCGTAAGGATGCCAGGAAAATGGATATTTTCACCCAATACGCCATGGTGGTAGCTGAGGAAGCTATGAAGGATTCCGGGTTGGATCTTGAAAAGATCAACTTAGCCAGAGCCGGTGTTATTTGGGGATCAGGAATTGGCGGTTTGAAAACATTTCATGATGAAGTAACCGAGTTTGCTTCCGGAGACGGAACTCCAAGGTACAACCCATTTTTTATTCCTAAAATGATTGCCGACCTTAGTGCCGGTCATATTTCCATTAGGTTTGGACTAATGGGGCCTAATTTTGCCACAGTTTCTGCTTGTGCCTCCTCTACCAATGCCCTGGTAGATTCTTTTAACTATATTAGATTAGGAAAGGCAGACATTTTTGTTACCGGTGGAAGTGAAGCCGCTGTTGTGGAATCAGGTATCGGAGGCTTCAATGCATTAAAAGCATTATCTGAAAGAAATGACGATCCTACCACAGCCTCCAGACCATTTGATAAAAACAGAGACGGATTTGTATTAGGAGAAGGAGCTGGAGCCCTTATTCTTGAAGAATTAGAGCATGCAAAAGCAAGAGGTGCAAAAATCTATGCGGAAATCCTTGGTGGTGGAATGTCTGCTGATGCTCATCATATTACGGCTCCACACCCGGAAGGACTTGGTGCTAAAAATGTAATGATCGATGCACTTAATGATAGTGGTGTAAAACCTGAAGAAGTAGATTATATCAATGTCCATGGCACTTCCACTCCACTAGGAGACATGAGCGAGGTAAAAGCTATACAGGAAGTTTTTGGTGCACATGCCTATAATCTTAACATTAGCTCCACTAAGTCAATGACTGGTCACCTTTTAGGGGCAGCAGGAGCCGTTGAGTCTATTGCATGTATAATGGCCATTCAGAAAGGAATTATTCCTCCAACCATCAACCATTTTACCGATGATGAAACCTTTGACAATAAATTAAACTTTACGTTTAACAAAGCTCAAAAAAGGGACGTTAAAGTTGCGCTGAGCAATACATTCGGTTTTGGAGGGCATAACTTCTCAATTCTACTTCGAAAATATGAAGAGTAGTGAATTTAGGAAAATATTTAAAACGTTGGTTTACTAAATATTCTAAAAAGGACTTGGAATTGAGCCGGGCAGTACAAACTATCACAGGTACTGCCCCATTCAATATTCGGCTTTATTCCCTGGCAATGAAACACAGTTCTATTGCAGAGTCCAATCAAAAGGGTTTCAAGGAATCGAATGAAAGACTTGAATACCTTGGCGATGCCATTCTCGGGGCAATTGTAGCCGAATATCTTTTCAAAAAATACCCTTTTCGCGATGAAGGGTTCCTCACCGAAATTAGATCCAGAATAGTTAACAGGGAAGCCTTAAACAGACTTGCCATTAAAATCGGACTGAGTAATCTTGTAGAGTTCGATGGTAAAAAAAGAAATGCACAATCTCATAAATCTCTTTATGGGGATGCTATGGAGGCATTTATTGGGGCACTTTATCTGGACATGGGTTTCTGGTTTTGTCAAAAATTCATCATTCGAAAACTAATCATGCAACATTATGATTTGAATGAAATCATTGAGACTACCACCAATTTTAAAAGTACCATCATTGAATGGTGTCAGAAGTACAACAAAGATGTGACTTTTAACCTCATGGAAGAAAGTGGAGCAAAACATAAAAAACAGTTCAAAGTCCAACTGAGTGTAGATAACAGAAACATTTCTGAAGGCTTTGGATTTAGCAAGAAAAAAGCAGAACAGGATGCTGCCAGAAAGGCTTGTGAGCTTTTAAGTATTCAATAAATGCCTTTTTTGGATAAATTTCACCTTTTTAGTATTTAGCAGAATAATATTGGATTTTCAATCCAAATTTAAGTCATTTGCATTTTTACCGGCTGTAAAATAATAGCAATTTTTTACCAGATTTATTTAACTGATGTTATGAATTATTACAAAAAAAAATCAACTTTTCACTTACTCCTTTTTGGAGTTATTTTAACAGGGCTGTATGCCTGTTATCCCAAGGGCCCTGAATTTGTTGACCAGCTTGATTTAGTGGCCACTCAATATGACGATACTTATGATTTCGGTCAGGCAAAATCCTATTACATGCCTGATACAGTAACTCATATTACAAATGATCCTAATGAGGACGAAGATCTAACCAGAGAATTTGATGAATTTTTCATTGGTGAGGTAGAAAGGTTATTGGAATCCAGAGGATATGAAAGAATAACTGATAGTGATACCAGTGGCCTGGTTTTACCTGATTTAGTTGTAGAACTTAAAGCCATTAAATCAAAAAATACTGGCGTTGGATGGGTTCCGGGACCAGGATGCTGTTATTATCCTCCAGGATGGGGATGGCCCGGATATCCCTGGTACCCTGGATGGGGAGGAGGAATTCCCGTAGCCTACGACTATACCACCGGATCATTGCTTATTGAAATTGCTGATCCAAGTCTCCCTCCACTTGAGGAAAAGATAAGATTGTTATGGCATGCCGGATTTAATGGCCTTTTACAAGGAAGTAATTCCAGTATAAAAAATAGAATGGAAGAAGGGTTACAGCAGGCATTTGAGCAATCTCCCTATCTAAAATCAAATCAATAACCCAACATCAGCATTGGAAATACTCCATGGATTTCGGGTTTATACACCTTAAAAGAAATATTTGAAATCATGAAATATATATTCATAATTCTATTCTCACTATTGTCTTATTCGGGCTTCTCCCAGGGACTTTTTGCATTGACATACGATATGTCTGTGCCATTAGGAGAAACCAGTGATTATATCGGTAAAACAAGTTTCAGAGGTTTTGGAATGGAAGGAAAAAGTTTTATTAGTAATAATGTAGCATTAGGAGGTTCATTCGCCTGGCAGACTTTCTATGAATCGGAAGGCGTTCAAACCATTACTGAAGGAACCACTACTGTTACAGGGACTCCTTATAAATACATCAATTCTTTCCCATTTCTAGTTACCGGAAATTATTTTCTAAACAATGAGGATGAGGTAAGAGCTTATTTTGGTGGAGGATTGGGAATGTACCACATCATCCAGAGAACTGATATGGGGCTTTATTCCGTTGAAGATAAAAACTGGCATTTCGGTTTAGCTCCAGAGGTAGGAATAATTGTTCCTGTTGGTTATAGCACAAGCTATTTTTTAGTTAATTTAAAATACAACTATGCTTTCAAAGCTAATGATTCTGTTAATCATTCCTACCTTGGAATTAATGTAGGTTTTGCGTTTGGAAGTTAAGATTTTTTTATACTTTTTTAAGAATAGCCATGTAAGATTAAATAAATTACATGGCTATTTTTTTTAAATAATTTGTAATTTCATATTTGCAATTTTACCACATTGCTCAATTCAAATAAATCAAAATGAAGATAAAATTTATACTTTTAAATCTATTCAGCTTACTGGCCATTATTTCTTGTAATAGCCTGAAAACTACCTCCAGTTATGCTGAAAAGGCAAATTATGCTGAATATCATAATTTCCAGACAAAGAAATTAACGGTTAGGGACCAGAGATATCCCTTGCTTACCGATCCCGAAATCCAAAAATTAATTGAAGAATCCATCCAGGAGGAAATGAAAGAAAGGAAATATGGAAAAGCATTAAAATCGGATCTAACAGTTAATTTTTTCATCAATATTGCGGTTCAGGAAAATTATAGTTCAGGAATGCAAGGTCAGGTAGGACCAAACTATACAGGCCCTTCCTCAAATATGGAGACTGTGCTTTACAAGGAAGGAACTCTTGTAATTGAAATTGTAGACAACAAGACCAAAGAAAAAATCTGGGTGGGTACTGGAACAACCAAATTAAAAGAGAAAAACAAGAACATTAAAAATACAATTCGGGTAATTGTAAACCAGATAATGAGTGAGTATAAATATACAGCTGGAAGTGCCGAGATGACCTCTGAAATAAAATTAATTAAATAAGTGATTGGCCATTTTTTAGTTTTATGGTCCTTTTCGTATAAAAAGGGAAATTTGTATAAATCACTTTCTTAAATCTTGTAATTATGAGAAAAGCGATTTTTATCTTCATTTTTTGTCTTATTGGAAGCTATGGATTTGGTCAAGAGACTAATAAAAACCTCTCCAAAAAGGAAAAGAAGGCATTAAAAAGACAGGAAGCTCTTGAAAATAAAGAAGCCCTACTGCTTATAGTGAATAAACAGAGGTTTGTGATAGAGGCTAATACGGTTTTTGATCGATATGGACAAAGTTTCATTATGAATCCTACTACAAATTTCGTAGGTGTAAAGGATGATGTAGCCACTATCCAGCTGGCTTTTGATGCAGTAGTTGGGTTAAATGGGGTTGGAGGAGTTACCCTGGATGGGAAAATTTCCAAATATGAAGTAAAAGAGGGAAAAGATACCAAACCTATAACCATCAATATGCGGGCAAGTGGAGCAGCTATGGGTCCTGTAAGCCTTTCTATAACAGTGCAACCTGATGGAAATGCCAGAGCTTATATTTCAGGAGATTTTGGGGAAAGAATTTCTTTTCAGGGAAGATTAGTTTCTTTAGAAAAATCAGGTGTATATAAGGGGATGTCCTTACACTAAAAGTGACCTGATTGGTGATTATACAATAATATTGGGGGTGTTTTTCCACACCCCTTTTTAATTCCTAATGCTCCTTAAGGAGTCCCTCAAAACCATAATATTTTAAAGCAAGAGTCGGTTTGATATTTGATATTCAAAATATAAAACCAAATAAATTAATGATGCGCTTTAAACAATTAACAATCAGGTTTAATCTCTTTCTATTAGCAACACTTTTCACTGGTGCTTGTGAACTGATCGAACTAACTCCAACTGAAAAGGAAGAAGAGATTGAAGAACTACCCGATAAAAATTATGAAGAATCAGGAATTGCTTCTTATTATGCTGATAAATTTGAAGGCAGGACTACTGCAAGTGGGGAAATTTTTCGTCAGGACAGCTTAACTGCTGCCCATAAAACACTACCTTTTGGTACTATGGTAAGGGTTACTAATTTGGCGAATAATAAATCTATCGAGGTAAAAATTAATGACCGGGGGCCGTTTGTAAAGGGCAGAATAATTGACCTTTCCAGAAAAGGAGCGGAAACGCTGGATTATATCAATGCAGGATTAGCTGATGTAATCATTGAAGCAGTTCTGCCTGCAGACATTGCCGATAGTTTGCAACCGGTACAATAAATTTTAAAAAATAAGATAGAAGAAAGAGAAGGGAGGAAAGGAATAATTCTTCCCTTTTTTAATCTTTCCAAAGGAGTAAACCATCTTCACTAAAATCTGACATTCCCGAGTCTTTCATAATAATTTCCTTTTCCCCGGACTCATAATAATTGATAATGAAATATCCGGTTTCCACATGCTTTCCTTTTACCTTTTTTTTCACTTTGGGATAAATTAAAGAAACGGCCTGATCAGGGTTTTCAGAGAGATTTAGGTTCCATCTTTTGTATTGAACTTTTGGATAATAGGCCGTGTGTTTACTTCCTGCTCCACTTACTATAAAATGTTTTTCATCCTGGTTATTCCAATATTGCAGATTGTGCTCATGGCCAGCGGCATAAATTATGGACTTTTCCGATTTGTTAATTATTTGGAGGGCTTTCTGACGGAAATCATTATACCCTCTACCATATAATTCCTGTGATTTCAACCTTTTACTTAATGCATTTCCAGCATCCGGACCATTGCTTTTTGACCCATGTTCACCAATGGAAAACATAGGATGGTGCGCTACAAACATAATCTCACGCTGACTTGCTCCGGAAATCATTTCTTCCAAATCCTTCCAAAACCTTTTTTCCTCTTCCACAATACTGGTTTCCTCTGTAGAAACGCCAACTTTCATCCCTATTGATTTATGGATCAACCATTCTGTATCTATTAAAATCAACAAAATATCTCCTGGTAAAACTACTTTAACCGGGCCTGGCGTCCCAAATGGTTTGGGTAGAAACACACCATTTTCCAAATTAGCTAATTTGAAATCTTTTTCTTTTACATACTCCTCCAGATAAATGGCCTGATTCAATAACGTCTCATAACCCTTTTTTCCCACCTTGTGCCAGTCGTGGTTGCCTGGAATAAAATACATATTGCCCTTATATTCCTGCAATAAGTCAAGCTGCAGGGTTAGTTTCTGCAAATCAATTGGATTGTAAATATCCAAAGCCTTCCTCACTCCTTTTGGATACACATTATCCCCAAGAAATATTACTGTACTATTTGAATCAGCCAGCAAGTCATTTTGTAGACCCTTAAGGGTTTTTCCAGCAAATAAATCTTCCCCTGTATCTCCTATTAAATATACCCTGTGTAGCAATTCGCCCTTTTCCTGAGCTGGGAGAGCAATGGAAAAACTAAAATGAATAAAAAGAAGCAGGAAAAATTTTAAATGTGGGTTTTTCATGATTGGAAAAGCAAGTAGTCATTTTTCCCGGTAAAGAAAAAAAGCTTTGAAGTAATCTCCAAAGCTTTTCAAAAGGATTATTGTGCCCCCTTTATAATTTCATCTACTACTTCCGGATTGAGCAGTGTGGAAGTATCTCCCAAACTGGAAGTATCACCCTCTGCCACTTTCCTTAAAATTCTCCTCATAATTTTACCCGATCTTGTTTTCGGCAAACCAGGCACAATTTGGATTTTTTCAGGCTTAGCAATAGGGCCGATAATTTTTGAAACGGTTTCTTTGATTTCATTCTTTAAATTATCCTCAGAACGATTCGCCAGATCACAAATCACATAGGCATAAATTCCCTGTCCCTTTATATCATGCGGATAACCAACCACAGCCGATTCAATTACTTTTGGATGCTCGTTTATGGCATTTTCCACTTCAGCAGTTCCCATTCTATGGCCGGAAACGTTGATCACATCATCTACCCTACCCAGAATTCTGTAATAACCATCTTCATCTCTTTTTACCCCATCTCCGGTAAAATACAACCCTTTATAATTCGAGAAATAGGTATTTTTACACCTTTCATGATCGCCATAAGTTGTCCTTAACATAGACGGCCATGGAAATTTTATACACAGATTTCCCTGCACACTATTTCCTTTTAATTCATTGCCTTCACTATCCACTATTATAGGCTGAATGCCTGGCAAAGGCAAAGTGGCATAGGCTGGCTTAGTGGGGGTAACTCCAGGAATTGGGGAAATTAAAATTCCTCCGGTCTCGGTTTGCCACCAGGTATCTACAATCGGGCATTTTCCTTTACCAATATGATCGTGGTACCAGTGCCAAGCCTCCTCATTTATAGGCTCACCTACAGTACCCAATACTTTCAGTGAATCAAGCTTATAAGGTTCAATTGGCTCAGTTCCAAAAGCTTCCAGGGCTCTTATTGCGGTTGGTGCTGTGTAGAATTGATTTACTTTGTATTTATCTACAATTGCCCAAAATCTTCCAGGATTGGGATAAGTAGGCACTCCTTCAAACATAATGGTGGTAGCACCGGCCAATAAAGGTCCATATACAATATAAGAATGGCCGGTAATCCATCCTACATCAGCAGTACACCAATACACATCATCAGAGCTATATTGGAATACATTGTTGAATGTGTATTGGGTATAAACCATATATCCACCACAAGTATGCACTACTCCCTTTGGTTTTCCGGTAGAACCAGAGGTATATAAAATAAAGAGCATATCCTCAGAATCCATTTCCTCCGCCTTATTTTCTTCGGAAATCCCCTGCATTTCTTCATGCCACCACAAATCTCTTCCTGATTCCATGGTCACATCTGTACCTGTTCTCTTGAAGCAAATTACATTTTGAATAGTGTCCGTTTGCGCCAACGCTTCGTCTACAACAGCTTTTACAGGAATACTTTTCTTTCCTCTAAAATTACCATCAGAAGTCAATACCATTTTCGCCTGACAGTCATTTATTCTATCAGCTAAGGACTGGGCAGAAAAGCCGGCAAAAACAACAGAATGAATTGCTCCTACCCGGGCACATGCCAACATGGCCACGGCTGCTTCAGGCACCATCGGCATATAAATAATTACCCGGTCACCTTTTTCAATTCCGTTTTTCTTCAGCACATTAGAAAACTTGCAAACCTCTCGGTGCAATTCTTTATAGGTGAGAATTCTATTTGGCTCATCTGGTTCATTGGGCTCCCAAATGATGGCAGGCTTATCGCCCATTGTAAATAAATGTCGGTCAAGAATATTTTCTGTGATGTTTAATTTGGCATTAACGAACCATTGTACTTTGGGTTCATCAAAATTCCAATCCACAACTTTATCCCATCTTTTCCTCCAGTAAAAGGAATCGGCAACTCTGGACCAAAAGTTTTCCGGCTCTAAAACACTCTTTTGGTATTCATGAATATATCCCCCAAGTGTGTGAATTCTATTACTCATAAAATTTTCATATTTAACTATTAAACAATTTGTTTTTATAGGTTAAGCAACTCAATTAGCTAGTAAAGTAAAGGAAATTTTACTTTCTTTCCTAAGTGATGATTTCAATTTTACCTTTCCAATTTTAATTTAAAACATTTTAATTAACTTATCATAAAAAACGGAAGTTTGAGCTATCCTTTTTTCCGGTTGAGCAAGACAGGATTTCTTGTAAAAAAAACCTTCTGTTGTGTCCTTATACAAGACCTTTTTCAACAAAAGAGGGAACCGTCTGCCTTGAAATAAAATGCTTCCTCGCAAATACACATTTACTTATGATCAGTTACTTATCTTTACTCATGTTTAAAACTGGATTTTTTTGAAAAACAAAAAAGGGAATCTGGTAATGATGATTACCAAATTCCCCCTTTATTAGTAAATCGATAGAATTTTCCTAGAACTCCCTGATTTTCACACTTCTAAAGTGAACTGTATTTCCATGATCTTGTAACAAGATATGTCCTTCAGGAATTTGCCCAAAGTTTTCCCATTTCTTATACTTACTATAAGCTACTAAAGCCCTGAACATCTGGCTGTTTCTATCGAAAGTTACCACCAGATTGTTATTCAGCCAGTGCTCTACATGATTTCCTTTTACCACAATTCTGGCATGGTTCCAATTTCCTACACCTGCAAAGCCTTTATTTCTTGCTCCGGGAATTGATAAATTTTCTGCAGTAATTAAATCATATAGAGATCCTACTGTTCTATTGCCATTAACACCCATTTTTGCATCAGGATGCTCTTTATCGTCCAGCACCTGGAACTCCAACCCGATTGCTGAACCTGATCCCTTATTCAATTCCGGATCAACAAAATATTTTATTCCGCTATTTGCCCCTTCAGTGATTTTGAAATCGACTTGTAGCTCAAAGCTGGAAAATTTATCAATAGTTACAATGTCACCACCGTTTTCAGACTCTCCTCCACCGGATTCCAAAACAGTTAACACTCCATCAGTCATTTCCCAACCTTTTTCGGGGAACTTATCCGATTTAGCAGACCTCCATCCATCAGAAGTTTTTCCATCCCAAAGTAATCTCCACCCTGCTCTTTTTTCTTCTGGAGAAATGGTATTTGGAATCAAATTAACAACCTCTGCATGGGGCTGATTTTCCCAGCTTGATGCTGCTAAATCCTTTGTTTTAATTCTAATATTCTTCCACCTTACAGTAGTCCCGGCCTGCTCTTCTCTTCCAATTCCATGCACCTGAAATGCAATAAAACCTTCTGCAGTCATATCATCAATCAAATTGGCGCATTGAATGCCATTGATCCATGTTCTGATGGTGTTCCCGATACATTCAATATGGTATTTATTCCATTCGCCCTGTTTAAAAGCGGTTCTGCCCTTCTGGTTTCTTCCCAGATTGTATAACCAGCCTCTTCTGGCCTCATCATAAATTCCACCACTATAAGCCCTTTCACTAGGATCTATTTCCACCTGGTAGCCGTGTACCCTTCCATCTCTGTATTCAGGGGTGCTCAAACTCCTGATCTGAATTCCGGAATTTAAAAGCGGATGCACTTTTACTTCCACTTCCAGAATAAAGTCGGAGTAGGTTTTTTCGGTAGCCATAAAGCTGTTTGGCGTATTTAACTTGGAAATACCCACCATTTCTCCATTTTCAACCTTGTACTCTGCTTCACCGTTCAGTTGTTTAAATCCGGTAAAGTCTTTCCCATTAAATAATTGTTCCCATCCTTCATCATCTTGTGCAAAACCGTTAAATGCAATGGCAAGGATTAAAATCGTAAAAGTAAATTGTTTAATTCCCATGATCTAATTTTCCGTTTCCAGTTTAGTTAAAAATAAATATATCTCAATTGAAATTTTAAAATTCGAAAATCTTACTAATTGCCAGGGAGCCTTTATGAAAGGACACCATAAAAGGCCAAAAGTTATTGAAAAAATGCCCCTTAAAATTTTTAATTAAAGATAAGGCATAATGGCCTGATCGGAAGTTTCTCCCCATTGAATAATATCCTTTTTAAATTTGGAGAAACTTTCATATACCCTTTGGGCAAATGGATCTGAAGCAGTAATTTCAGCTACTCTTTCATCTGCAAATTTTTTCAGGTTTTTTAAAACCTCATCCGGAAATTTCCTCAACTCCACATCGCTTTCAGCCAGAATTTTCTGCATATAGAAGTTATTTTTAGCTTCAAATTCTGTCAGCACCCAGAGGTTATATTTTAAAGATACTGCCTTAATCATTTCCTGCAAATCAGGAGGAAGGCCATCATACGCCTTTTTGTTCACCATCAATTCCAGATTGGAACCGGGCTCATGCCATCCCGGATAATAATAATATTTGGCAATTTTATGGAAGCCCATCAAATAATCGTGATAAGGCCCAATCCATTCTGTGGCATCAATCACCCCTCTTTCCAGATTGGTATATAATTCCCCTCCTGCAATGGATATAGGAGCTCCTCCAGCTTTGGCAAACACATCTCCTCCCATTCCCGGAATTCGCATTTTTAGTCCTTTTATATCCTCTATGGAATTAATTTCCTTATTGAACCACCCTCCCATTTGCACGCCTGTATTGCCACTGGGAAATGGCTCCAGGTCAAATTTATGATAAAGCTCCTGCCAAAGCTCCATTCCGCCTCCATGAAGTAACCAGGCATTTATTTGCTGGGCAGTCATTCCAAATGGAATAGTGGCAAAAAACACTGCTGAGGGTAATTTTCCGGCCCAATAATACGCTGCTCCATGAGCCATTTGTACAGCACCCTGAGTAACTGCATCAAAACACTCCATTGCAGGCACCAATTCTCCACCACCATAAACTTTAATTTTCAATCTCCCACTTGACATGACTTCAAGGTCCTTTGCCATATTCACCACAGCTTCTCCCAAAACAGGGAAATTGGGAGGCCAGGTGGTAACACATCGCCATTCAAATTTTTGATTTGAATTAATATTAAAGGCATCCCCAACACTAGCATTTTCTGTTTTTTCCTTACTGCAAGAGGCCAATCCTCCGGCAGCCACAGCTCCGCCAATTATTTTGGTACTTTTATTTAAAAAATTTCTTCGGCTAGTTTTCTGGTTCTCCATAAGGACTTGTGAAAAGAATTGAAATTAAAGGCTAAAACTAATAGGTTTAGCATTAATTTCATAAACATCCCCATTGCTTAATGCATAAGTAATCACAAATTCCTGATCAGGATAAGCAGGTGTTTGCTTGAGTAAAAGGGTAAACTCCTTAAGGGCTCCTGGCTTTACTAAAAGGAAATCCGACAAGTTTTCCTTGGATGCCAGATTATTTCGATTTTCAGGTTGGAAAGGATATATATCAAAAAATTCATTCAATAAAGCACCCTTGGTTTTGGAGTCGTCAAAATCATTTTTGCTGGTCACATTTATACTTACAATTTCCTGTTTTGTACCTTTCCAGCCAGGCCCTGACAAAGTACAGGCATTTGCGTTGGGGAAAAAACTGAGCCCTGAGCTCCCTGCTTTATTTTCCAGTGCTGCTACAAAATCGTATTCCATTTCCACATAAATCCCAAACCTGTCTGGTTTCACCGGATCCTTGGCGTTCTGGGTGGGTCGCCAGACATCATCACTATCAAAATATCCATTTAAAGTAGACCTTTGATCAGTTATTTCATAATAAGGTTTCTCATCTTCCAACTCTCCACATTCACAGGCCGCACTATTACAAGGATCATTTTCACAACTTTGCCATATAGTAGCAAAAAGGAAAGTAGCTAAATAGATGATTAGTACTTTTATTTTCATAGCATAAGAAATTTATTTTTTACAAATCCCGCCCAATTGGCTTTTCTGGACGGTTATGTTTCGGAAAAAGAAACAAAATTAATTCATTTATGGAATATTCTCCTCAAATAGAAATCCTTATTAAGCACCCGTGCTATTATTTTCGAGGAATAATAATCTCTCTATCAGTCTTTTATAGCAAAATAATACACAATTAATTTTGAATTACTTCTTAAAAGCAAAAGGTTTTGCCAGAAAATTTGACAAAACCCTTTAAATAATTGGTTCAAAATTAATTTACCACCTGATCAACGCACTGGCCCAGGTAAAACCACTACCAAAAGCTGCCAGACATACCAGATCACCATCCTTAATTTTCCCGGCCTCCAGGGCTTCGCTCAGGCCTATTGGAATAGAAGCGGCCGTAGTATTGCCATATTTCATGATTGTATTATGGATTTTCTCCTCCGGCAACCTGAATTTTTTCTGGATGAATTGTGATATTCTAAGATTCGCCTGATGAGGAATTAGCATATCCAGATCATCTACAGTATAATTATTTGTTTCTAATGCTTCCTTAATTACCTCCTCAAACCGAACAACGGCATTTTTAAATACAAATTGGCCATTCATTACCGGATAAAAACTGCCACCTGGTTTTACCATTTCCGGCTGAAATCGTGGAACTTTACTAAACCCCGGATCAATTACAGCCAATTGCTCGGCATGTTCCCCTTCACTATGCAAATGGGTAGAAAGCACTCCTTTTCCTTCTCCTTCAGCTGGCTGAATGACAGCCGCCCCGGCACCATCTCCAAAAATTACGGAAATATGCCGGCCATGATCAGAATAATCTAAACCTGAAGAATGAATTTCCGAGCCTACCAACAGAATATTTTTATATGTACCAGTTTTAATGTATTGCTCAGCAATAGACAATCCATATACGAACCCTGAACACTGGGCTCTTACATCAATCGCCCCTATATTTTTGCATCCTAATTCTCTTTGCAATAATACTCCGGAACCGGGGAAAATATAATCAGCACTTAAAGTCGCATATACAATTAAATCAATTTCTTCAGCGGTAGTATTAGCCATTTCCATTGCCTTTCGGCTGGCTTTTGCTCCCATTATATAATTTTTATCCACCTCCACATTGGCATATCGCCTTTCCTTTATTCCCGTTCTTTCTACAATCCACTCATCTGTGGTATTCATTTTTTTGGACAGATCGTCATTAGTAACCACGTTATCAGGCACATAAACCCCGATACCGGCAATTTTCGCATTTTTCATCATCATGTGTTAAATATTTATTTTTTAAAGAATAAGGTCACTTTTTTCATTTAAATTTTCGGTTTCCAAACATTTCGGTTACCGCAAAATATTTAATCAGGCAGTTGGGTTTATTTTTTATCCATTAACCTGGTTACCAACCTGGGTGACTCAGTTTTTTTGTTGGTGTCATAACCAATTTAGTCCCCTTGTTTATACCTGAAAAAGCCCAAATATACTATTATCTGAATTAAAGTAACAGACAGCTTCCAAGAAAGCGGGTAATCTTTTAATCTCCTGCTGTCCTTTCAATCAAGTGAATTTCAAGGGGCTGCCTGTCTCCAAAAAGAAAAGCTTCAATAATCCAATTAATTCATTTGAAAATACAATTAATATTTATATTTGTATTATCCTTGGATGTTGAAGATTTATCAATGGGCAGATTTCATTTTTTAATTTTAATTTTTTTCTTCTCAACTACAGCTGTTCTTGCCAATTTCGAACTTGATAGCTTAAAGGCTGAACTCGAAAGGGCAAAAGGTCTGGAAAGAATTGATATTCTCAACCAAATCTCCACCCTATATTTCAATACCAATAGTGAAAGGGCTCTGCATTTTGCCAATGAAGCCCTACGATATGCCAAAGAAGAAAATGATAAAAAACGCCTGGCACAATCCTACCTAAATGTTGGAATTGTGAGAAGAAATATTGGCCAGTCTGAAGAAGCATTAAAATTATTCAATGAAGTCCTTAAGCTTTCGGAGGAATTAAATGACCCTTCTTTAAAAGCAGATGTTTTGCACAAAACCGGAGTCACTTATTTACTGGTGAATGATTTCAACACAGCACTGGATTATGCAGAACAGGAACTGCTGATCTGGCGGGAAATAAAAAATAACGCAGGTCTTGGAGACGCCTTGAATCTGATTGGCCTGATTTATATCAACCTTGAAAAACT
Organism: Flexithrix dorotheae DSM 6795; assembly: GCF_000379765.1. Taxonomy (GTDB): domain Bacteria; phylum Bacteroidota; class Bacteroidia; order Cytophagales; family Flammeovirgaceae; genus Flexithrix; species Flexithrix dorotheae. The sequence continues at coordinate 54,024 of NZ_KB903450.1, read as the reverse complement.
GGAAACCGCCCGTGAATACCTGGAAGAATCGTATAAAGTAGGAAGCCTTCTTGACAATAAATCTCAGGTCTATAAGCCTCTGGTTAATTTGGGTGATTTGTCTATCAAACTAAAAGAACCTGAAAAGGCCATAGCCTATATTGATGAAAGCCAGAAAATTTGCGAAGAAACCAATAACAAATTTGGACTGGCAGTGGGTTTCCTAAAATATGGTAGCGCATTCCACCTGAAAAAAGATTATAAAAATGCAATTACCCAAATAAGCAAAGGGCTTAAGCTTGCTGAGGAATTGAACTCACTTTCTCTGGTGAGAAATTGCTACAGAGAACTTGCAGAGGTATACGAAGATGAAAGTGACTTTAAAGCTGCTTTACTTTACAATCGCCTTTATATTGCTTCTGAAGATAGCATGATCAATGAAATCACTAAACGGAAAATTGCCGAAATAGAATTGCAGTATGAACTTGAGAAAAAAGAAATTGACCTGGCCCGATTAACCAGAGAAGCTGAATTCCAAAAATTTAAATTACTTTCAATTTCAGGGCTGGTTATTCTTGGATTGGTGTTGGTTTATCTGATTTTTAGAAGGAATCAGGTAAAAAAACTGAGTTTACAGAAACTGGATTTGGCTAATAAAGAGATAGAAGAAAAAAATCAGATTATCGATTATTCATTTGAATATGCCAAAAAAGTACAGGATGCCCTGCTAACTGGTTCTCCGGGGTTTTTAAATATTTTCTCTAATAAATTTCAGATGAACAAGCCGAAGGAACCTGTAGGAGGTGATTTTTGCTGGTTCGACCATAAAGGAGATAACATTGTAATTGTAGTAGCCGATTGCCTTGGAATTGGTGTGCCAGGGGCTTTTAATACCGTAATAGCCTCTTCATTACTTTCCCAGATTATAAATGAAAATCCATATCAGCCCCCAGCTGATATTCTCACCAAAGCCAACCGTGCTTTTATTGATTTAATGACTACCGGAGAAGAAAGTGTGGTAAATGATGGAGTGGAAATGGCGGTTTTAATGATTAACATCAACACTAAAAGACTGGTTTATGCAGGGGCCAGAATGCCTGTATATATCATTCAAAACCAAAGTTTACAAATTATCCCACCTGACAATGTACCTATTGGAGGTTCAAACTATGCCACTAACCGAATCTATGCCAATAAGACAGTGAGCCTTGGTAAACATGACCAGATTCTGGTTTTTACTGATGGCTACCAAAGCCAGCTTTCCGAAAAATCTCAGGAGCCCTTTGCTGAAAAAAATCTTCGGAATATTCTGAATGACATCAGCTCAGCACCTTTTTCCAAAAAGCCTCAGCTCCTTATGGAAGCTTTAGAAAAATGGAAAGGAGATCTGGAACAAACAGATGATATATTGGTTTTTGGACTGGAAATTTAAAATCCCATTTCTTCCTTTAAATTCATTCCTGCATTTCTCTGACACTTCTTGCAGAAAACCGATCCACTCCTCCAAAACTTTAAACATTTCAATTGCTCTCCAGAGTGGTTTGTCCTGAAAAAAACAGTTTGCTTTTATCCCATTCTAAAGTCCAGTATTTATCTCATTTTCACCATTTTTTTAGCAGCCTTGTCAAAATAAATTTTATTATGCATGCAGCATATTTATTTGTAATATTTTTATAGAAAATATCATTTTATTGCTACTTTACTAATAAAAAACTGGTTTTGTTGAACAAAATGATATTTTTCAAATTTAATTTAAATTAAAAAAAATCAGCAAAAAATTGAAATTTTACAGAAATTGAATAAATTGCTCTGCTAATAACACATAAACAAAGTAAATGGGAATATCACTTTAAAAAGTTCTCATTTGGAAATTTAGATTAATCAATAGGTAAATATGAAAATTATGAGAAAAACTACTATTTGCGCAATAGTTGTATTTATGGTCTCTCTATTGGCATTTGGGTTTACCAGCCTGGCCCAATCCACCATTTCGGGGACAGTAAAGGATGAAAATACAGGCGAACCGTTGATAGGGGCCAATATCGTTATAAAAGGAAAATTAGTGGGGACCACCACCAACCTGGATGGTCAATTTAATTTACAAAGTTCTGTAGCCCCCCCATTTACCCTCGTCTTTTCCGTAGTTGGCTATTCTCCAAAAGAAGTTGATGTAACCCAGGATGGTCAGAATCTTGAAGTAGCCCTGGAAGAAGCAGTAGTTTTCGGACAGGAAATAGTCGTTTCTGCCTCTCGTGTGGAAGAAAGCATACTGGAGTCTCCGGTATCAATTGAAAAATTAGATATAATTGCTATTCGTGAAGCCCCTACCGCTTCTTTTTACGATGCATTAGTAAATCTGAAGGGGGTGGATATGAGTACTCAAAGTATGACATTTAAATCTATTGCCACCAGAGGTTTTAATTCAAATGGTAATTTGAGGATGGTGCAATTGATTGATGGAATGGACAACCAGGCCCCAGGACTTAACTTTTCGGTAGGAAATATTGTAGGTATTTCAGAACTTGATTTGGAAAGTGTAGAACTACTTCCAGGGGCATCTTCTGCTCTCTATGGTCCGAATGCTATTAATGGTATATTATTAATGAACAGTAAAAACCCATTTCAATATCAGGGATTAAGTGCCAGTGTAAAGGCTGGAATCAATCAGCCCCAGGAAGGTTCCGGAGCAGAGTTTAAGCCCTTTTATGAAGCAGGTATCCGATACGCCAAAGCCTTTAACGACAAATGGGCATTTAAAGTAAATGCATCCTATTTCTCTGCGGAAGACTGGCACGCACAGGATTTCAGGGATAGGACTCAGGATGGAGGAACGAGAATAAATAATCCTGAATATGATGGCGTAAATACTTATGGAGATGAAGCCATTTCTTCATCTAACATGAAATCAACAGCCCAGGCAATGATTGATGCAGGTGTGCTACCTCCTGGTTCAGACGCACTTGTTCCAGACCAGGTGGTTACCAGAACTGGCTACGAAGAAGCAGATTTGGTAAACTACGATGCAGAAAGTGTTAAATTGACTGGTGCGCTGCACTATAGGTTCAATGATAACCTAGAAGGAATTTTACAAGCCAATTATGGAGCAGGGACAACAGTTTATACCGGACTTGACCGATATTCTATTGCCAACTTTAACCTAAGCCAAATAAAACTGGAACTAAAAGGCTCTAACTTTTTTGTGAGAGGATACACCACGCAGGAAAGAGCGGGTGATGCTTATGCTTCAGGAACCTTGGGAGTATTAATGAATGAAGCTTATAAACCAAGTCAACAGTGGCATCCTGAATATGTAGGTGCTTACCTCCAGGCAATTGGTGCAGGAGCATCGAACATGGCTGCCCATAACGCAGCAAGAGCATTTGCCGACCAGGGGCGTTATGAGCCGGGAACCCCAGAATTCGAAGCTGCAAAAAGCCGAATTATTTCTACGCCAATCCCTGCAGGAGCCCAATTTTTAGATAAAACCAATTTATATCATGCAGAAGGGATGTACAATTTCAGCAATCAGATTGATTTTATGGAAGTGATTGTAGGTGCCAATTTCAGAATGTATGACTTAAACTCTGAAAAAACACTATTTGAATTGGATGAAAACGGTGAGGAGTACAATATCAATGAATATGGCGGTTATGTACAGCTTTCCGATCGTTTCCTTAATGAGCAACTGAAAGTTTCTGCTTCCATTAGATACGATAAAAATGAAAATTTCAAAGGACAATTCACTCCCAGGGCTTCTGCAGTTTATACACTGGCACAAAATCACAATTTTAGAGCTTCCTATCAAACAGGCTTTAGGATCCCCACCAACCAGGACCAATACATCAACCTGGAAACTCCTCAGGCAAGGCTTGTAGGAGGACTTGATTTGTTTAAACAAAAATACAACATGTATAATAATCCTGTTTATACCCCAGCAAATCTTGAAGTATTTGGAGCAGCCTTTCAGGGAGCACTTCTTCCCTCAACTGTTAGAGCCACTAATGAGGTGACTCAGGAAGTAATGGATGGAACAATTGCCCCGGAAGATGCAGAGGCAGAAGTCCAAAGGAGGACTATCCAATATTCCCTGGAAGCTTCTGTTGGGGAATTAGATCCTGTTGATCATAAAGAATTTAAACCTGAAAAGGTCTATTCATTTGAATTTGGGTACAAGGGATTAATAGGACAAAAACTATTGATTGATGCATATTATTATTCCAATCAATATAAGGATTATATTGCCGCAAACCCAGTAGTCCAGTCAGCCCCGGTTGAGGGCCCTTCTAATCCATTAGCTTTAATCGGATTAGCTGGAGACCGTCAGGTTTATTCTTACCCGGTTAATGTAGATGAAGATATTTATACTTTTGGATGGGCTATTGGACTTGACTATTCACTTCCAAAAGGCTTTACAATTGGAGGAAATTTCTCCTACAACAAATTAAAAGATGCACAAAAATTTAAAGACCAGGGATTACTGGTGCAATTCAATACACCAGAAACGAAATATAATATCAGTTTTGGTAATAGAAATCTGGTCGAAAACTTAGGATTTAACCTTACTTACAGGTGGCAGGATGAGTTTCTTTGGGAGTCGTCATTTGCGAGTTTTGGAACCAATATTTCTACTACAGTTCCCTCCTATAGTACATTAGATGCTCAGCTTAACTATAAAATATCAAGTATTAAATCGATTGTAAAAATTGGAGCATCCAATTTGTTTAACAATCGATACCGACAGGCATTTGGTAACCCCACCGCAGGAGGTATGTATTATGTTTCATTAGTGTTTGATCAGTTTTTAAATTAAATTCCACAATCAATATTTCAAAAATTAGAGGGGAGCTTTTGCTCCCTTTTTTTATTGCCGGGGCTCGCCATATTAAATAAATTTGGCTTAATGAATCTTAATTTTATTATATTTTTCAGCTTATTTCTCTTAGTTTTGCAACTATTATATTCAAAATATTACATTTTAAGTTATGAACATTAAGCAAAAAAAGGAGATGTATCATTTCTTCGAAGAAATGGAGAAAAAGCAGGAAGCCAAAAGAAGAAAATTCAGGCATTTAAATAAGCAAAGACAGGAAAGAAATCAGTTGAAAATTGAAAGCTCATCCAACTAATTCCAATAGGATTAAAGAAGTTCCGACCTTCCTTTTTCCAGAAAATACCATAACTGAAAATTTTACAGCAGCATGATTTTTTCAGTGATCCAGTCAAGCCAGCCGAACATTTTAAATATAGACAGTAGAATCATAGCAATAAGAATTTTCCTAACCCAGGTGTTTGCGTTAGTCGATTTTACTGCAAATTTGCTGGCTCCATACGAACCAATTGCCTGCCCAACTGCCACCCACAAACCGTAAACCCATTCTACCTGTCCATTGTATAGAAAAATAAACAGGACGGGAAATGAAAACAACATCACGGCAAGTAATTTCGCCCCATTAGCCTGAACTAAATTGAAGTCAGCCGCAAGGTGAAGGGCTACCAGAAGAAAAATCCCAATTCCAGCCTGAATAAAACCTCCATAAAATCCAATAGCGAGGAAAACTAAAAAATTTAAAACCATTCCTCTCCTGCTCTTGGAATTTTCCTGAAGTAGTTTTTTTTGAGGTTTGAAAATGGTAATTACAAGTAGCACAACCATTATCCAGCCTATAACCAGCCTAAGCAATTCTTCATCCATATCTACAGCAACCATGGCCCCAATTAAGGCACCCAGAAATGTAGGAATCAGAAACTTTTTGCTTTCGGCAATATTTAGTTTGCCTCCTTTATAAAAAGTATAGGTGCTAATTAAACTTTGGATGGTCACCCCTACCCGATTGGTGCCATTGGCCATATTTGCAGGAAGCCCCAGAAAAATAAAAACTGAAAGGGTAAATACAGAACCACTACCCGCAAGGGTATTCACAATGCCTGCTAAAACTCCGGCCGACAACATTAAAATGTAATGATACCATTGAATTTCCATGTTGCGAATTTAACCACCAATGATTTATTGTGGAAAAAGATTGTACTTTCTGGTTGGGATTTATGCAAATAGATTAAAGATTTAAATTTTAAACAAGCCTCCAACTTTTAGGAATTACAAGCATAAATTTATAAAATGCTAAAAATAATAGACGAATAATGGACAGGACTTCATCTTATCAACAAGTATTCACCAGATTATCTGACATGCATATTGCCGTAATTGGTGATTTTGCCGTAGACATCTACTACAATTTAGCGAAGGAAACAGGAGAAATTTCAATTGAAACAGGAAAACCCGTACACCGAGGATCATCCATAAGAACTTCTTTGGGTGCTGCAGGAAATTTGGTCAATAATTTAAAAGCGCTTGGAGTAGGAAAAGTTTCAGTTTTTGGGATAGTAAAAAATGATATTTATGGAAGAGAATTAAAATATTTACTTCAAAAGTTAGGTACAGATACTACAAATTTATTACACCAGGAAGATTGGGACAGCTGTGCGTACATCAAACCTATGTTGGCGAATGAAGAGGATTTCAGGCTGGATTTTGGAGCGTTAAACAAACCATCCGATGAAATAATGGAAAAAATTCATTTTAGATTAAAGGAAAAAGCCAATAATCTAAATGTTGTTTTTATCAACCAACAATTCCCCAAACCCTTGCTTCATGCAGGAAATTCTACTTTTTTTAACCAACTAAAAAGAGATAATCCCCATTGTGAATTTATTGCTGACATGCGGCATTTTGGGGATAACCTGAGAGGAATCATATTAAAAGTAAATACAGATGAACTTGCAAGAAGACTAAATGTTGCACCATTTCCCAGTCACGATAAAGAAGCCTGCATCACACATGGAAATGCTTTAATGAAAAAGGTAGAAGCTCCCATTTTACTAACCAGAGGGGAGGATGGAATGATGTATTTCACCCACCGGGAAATATATGCTGTAGATGCCATTCCTCTTTCCAGTAAACTAGATACAGTAGGTGCTGGAGATACTGCAGGAAGTGTTTTTTCCGTATGTTATGCCGCTTCAAAAGACCCTCAACTCGCCCTTGAAATCGCCAATTTAGCTGCGGCTGTTTCGGTTCAAAAGTTATTTCAAACCGGTACGGCTTCTCCTAAAGAAATTATTGAATTATACCAAAGTACTATTCATTCAAAGGTCTCTGATTAATTGATTTTAATCCATAAAAAATCCTTCTGTAGCGTGGCTGTAAAAGGATTTTTGCCTTTTCTTGCGAAAATACGACTACTTCAAATATTCCCGTTTGTGATTAAGAAATTCCCATATAAGGCGTTTAGACCGGCCGGACATCTGGTGAAACTGGACTTATAAAGATTTTGAGCCTGGCCTTTCAACTAAACATGTAAGAGTAACAATAGAAAAAGATTTTCCTTATTTAATGTGATTTATTTCAAAGCATCCAAGATTTCTACCAGAAATTCATTAAAGTCCATATTGTTCGAAATTCCCAATCTCACCACTACCATTTCGTGCGAAGGAATAATAAAGACCCTTTGCCCCTGAAAACCATCACAGAAATAAACATCTTTGGGCACATCGGGTAATTTACTGCCTGCATTTAGCCAAAACTGGGCGCCATATTCCTTTCCTGAATTATTTACCGGAGATTTTGTGAATTCAACCCAACCCTCCGGTAAAATTCTTTCGTCCATCCAAACGCCATCATTTAGGTATAACATTCCAAATTTTGCCCAATCACGGGGGGTAGCATAGCAATAGGAAGAACCTATAAAAGTTCCTGATGGATCTGGCTCCATTACAGCACTATACATTCCAATTTTATGGAAAAGTGAATCGTAGTGGAAATGCCAATAAGCCTGAGTGTTTGGAAATTGGTTTTTGATTAAGCCGGAAATTATATTGGTGGTTCCCGAAGAATAATACCACTCTTCTCCGGGGTGGATTCCGCCAATTAATTTGTTTCCAATGGCATAATTATATTGATCTCCTTCTAAATACAACATTCTTGTGGCATTGGAAATATCATTGTAGTTTTCTTCCCAATCCAGTCCGCTACTCATTTGGAGGAGATTTTTTAAATTAATAAAGGATCGGTCGTCATTACTCCATTCTTTTATTGGAACAGATCCTTCAAGCGTTAACTTTCCATTTTTCACCATAATCCCGGTAAGGGCATTAATAATACTCTTGGTCATCGACCATCCTAATTGAGGAGTATTTTCATCAAACCCTTCGGCATATTTTTCTGCTACCAATTTATCTTTATATACCACTACCACTGCCCTTGTTTTTTTATCAGGAGAGTCAAACGCTTTCTGAACAGCTCTATTTAATTTATCAGAATCAATTGATTTTGGCAGGGAAGAATTTAACAAATTTCCAACAGGCCAGGAAATCGTATCTAAATGGCTTTTAGTCGGTTTACTCAACAAAAGGCTTGATTTTCTGAGTTCCTCTTCATTGGTATCATCCGTAATTAATGTACAACCCAGCCCCTCTCTGAAAACTGCAGTTTCTTTCGCCAAACCCAATACGGTTGCAGTAGCAGTTTTCCTTTTCTCATCTACATTTACCTTTGCATACTGCACAAGAAAAAAGTTTAAATCTTCCTGCTCCACCATTGCCGCTTCGCGATCGGCTACAAAAACACACGAACACATATTCTTTGCTGCATAGCCAGTAATTATAGGCAACCTGGAATATATGGCACTCATAATATAAAAGAGAAGGCCAACCGCAAAAAGCCAGTAAATCGTTTTTTTAAAAAATTTCATGGGAAAGTTTTTATCATATTTATTGAAGCCGGAAAGGTAATGGTTTTCTGTTATAAAAGGCTTGAAGCAAGTATCCCGGATTAATAAAAAAGTAGAATTTATCAATTAAGCCAAATTTAAGCCCCCCAATATGACAAAAATCAGTTTATCTCTTTCTTTTTTACTTTATATTAATTGACAACTTAATCAGCTGGCTATCGTTAATCATTTAATAAAATAAACCAAAATCTTACATCCTGCCTCAATTTCTTTATGTTTAAAATTGGAATAGTTCAATAATTAGCTTTTCCGGGTTACCATTAACCCTTATTTACATAAAGTTTATAGTCATTAACAAAGAAAGTTGGTTTTTTCATGTAAGAAACATGTACTTTTGAACCAATAAAACAATAAAAATTGCTTTCTAACCACAAACCAAATTTTTTTATTACTTAAATTTTGAAACTATGAAATCAGTTATTTTTGCAACTTTAATGATTTTCTTCGGTTTCAGTGCATTTTCTCAGGTAATTGAGAATTCAAGCATAAAAGGAGAAATAAACCAAATTCCATCAAATATAAATGTAACACCAGAGGATATTTCAATTCTGGGAATAAGCTTTGTTCGGCAGGAGTTAGTAACTGAAGTATTTTTTGAAGTTACTGATGTTGTCTTAAACTTTAGCCATACAAACAATTATTTGATACAGTATAACAAAGAATCTGACATGATAGAATTCGGATGTCTTGTTCCGTCCTATACATCAAAGGAAAAGGGTGTTTTCAGGCTGAATGAAAAATTTGAATTGCCTATAGAAAGAAGAAGTGAAGCTATGGAAATGGCTGCAGAGGGTCTTTCAAGAGCAGAATAAATAAAAGATTATTACAATAAAAATTAAAAAGCCGGGCTAATGAAAAAATAGCCGGGCTTTTTTTGCTTTTCAATCAGGAGTATAATTTTCCCACAAATGCTCCATATCCATTATACTTCAAAGTAGGAATTGTTTCTCCATCAGGTATCATTTTTTCATAAGCCTGTGACCATCTCGGGTGGGGAACTACGGGATCAACATTAGAAATAAAGGGGTATTCTGAAGGCTGAATTTTATGCCAAAACGTTTCAGGTTGATTTTTTAAAAATTCCATTTTCACAATGGATTTAATATTCTTGTATCCATATTTCCATGGAACCACCAGCCTCATAGGCGCTCCATTTTGCTTAGGTAAAGGCTTTCCATAAATACCCGTGGCGATGAAGGCTAATTCATTCATTGCCTCATCCATCCTTAATCCCTCCACATAAGGCCACGGATACCAGGTTTGATTTTTAACGCCAGGCATTTCATTAGGATTAGCATAAGTTACCATTCGGATAAACCTGGCATCATTTTCTGGTTCAAAAATCTTTATCAGACTTGAAAGGGGAAAACCTGTCCAGGGCACAGCCATTGACCATCTTTCCACACATCTGAATCTATACAACCTTTCCTCCAGTCCGATTTTTTTAATAATATCTTCCAGTAAATATTTCCCTTTATTTTTTACCTTCCCGCTAACTTTAATGGTCCAGTCTCTATTATCAAAATCCTCTATATACTTATATACATTATAAATATTTTTATCATCGGGATGAATAAATTCATAAAAATTATTGTGATGGGTGGCATCATATTCTTCGGTTAATTCCCGATCCAGTTTGTATTTTTCATTTCTGGCAGCAGGGTATAAATCCATCATTCCCTCAAATGAGAAATGATTATCTTCTACATTTTTCAAAGCCTTAATCGATTTGCCTTCCTCCTTCAAACTTTCATTCTTTGCATTTTGGCAGGAATTATTTATCCCTAAAGGGCTCATGATTATTCCCGAAGAAACAAGGCCAAGCTTTTTAATAGTTTCCCTACGGTTTGCATATACTTTTTCATCTGTTACCTTTAGATTTTTATCTTCCCAGGGTTTTGAAATCTTAATATTTGCCATAATAAATCAATGAATTTGTGGGGTAGTAGGGTAATCATAGAACAATAGCTGTCATGCATAAAATTCCCTGAGCCATATAGATGTATAGCACAGGGAATAAAGACTACTTACTGTTTTACTTTTTATTTGCTCCTCTCACCATTTGTTCTATGGTATCCCACATCTCATTAGGAATGAGTTCCAGATGATTAAACTCACCAGCCCCCTTCAGCCATTCTCCTCCATCTATGGTTATTACTTCTCCATTCACATAAGCTGAAAAATCGGACACTAAATAGGCGGCAAGGTTAGCCAGTTCCTGGTGCTCCCCTACTCTTCCAACAGGAACCTTGTTTTTTACATCAAACTTCTTCCTCAGGTTTTCGGGAAAAAGTCTGTCCCAGGCACCTTTTGTGGGGAATGGTCCGGGAGCAATTGCATTTGATCGGATTCCATATTTTGCCCATTCAACAGCCAAAGATCTGGTCATTGCCAACACCCCGGCTTTAGCAGCTGCGGAGGGCACTACATACCCGGAGCCTGTCCAGGAATAAGTAGTGACAATATTTAGAATTGTTCCACCAGTCTTTTTTTCAATCCAGTTTTTCCCTAATCCCAAAGTGAAATTATAGGTACCTTGTAATACGATTCCAATAATCGTATCGAATGCCTTTGGGGAAAGTCGCTCAGTTGGACTAATGAAATTTCCGGCAGCATTATTTACCAGAATATCTATCTTTCCAAATTTTTCAATCCCTGCCTGAATGGTTTTATCTACATCCAGATGATTCCTTACATCGCAGGCCAGCGGAAGCACCTCCTTTCCTGTAGCTTCTGAGAGTTCTTTAGCCGTTTTTTCCAAAACCTCCAGTTTTCTACTGGCTATTATGGCATTGGCTCCAAGTTCCAAAAAATATTTGGTCATAGCTTTACCAAGACCTGTACCTCCTCCTGTTACTAAAATGGTTTTGCCTTCCAAAGCATCTTCCCGCAACATCGGTTTATTATACATAATTGTTGTTTATTTGATTAAAGATTTTTGCTGTTGAAGTTAATTACTTGACAATAGAAATCAAAAAATTGTTTGAGAAAGAGAGAGCATGTATTTTTGACAAAAAATCTATTTACGTGTTACATTTAAAGTTACCTACTGATCCCAGATGGGCCAATATTGCCGAAAAAAACATCGAAGAAATTCTCATTGATCACGCTTATTGTGAGCAAAAAGCTGCTTCTACCTGTATTTCATTAATCGTTCAATACCCGGATAAAGAAGAATTGGTGGAGGTACTTACTCCTATTGTAGCCGAAGAATGGGGACATTTTAAGGCCGTTTTAGAAAAAATGAAAGCCAGAAATATAAAACTGGGAAAAATGAGAAAGGATGAGTATGTAAATCAATTGGCAAAAAAATTAAAGAAGGGGGGCAGCAGAGAACACCAATTAGTTGAAAAACTTCTGATGAGCGCGTTGATAGAAGCCAGAAGTTGCGAAAGGTTTAAAAACCTTTGGGAACAATTAGAAGATAAAGAACTAAGTCAGTTTTATTATGACTTAATGGCCTCCGAAGCAGGACATTATACCACTTTTATTACCCTTGCACGGACCTATCGCCCACGAAAAGAAGTGGACGAAAGATGGGAAGAATTACTCAAAGATGAAAAGATTATTATAGAATCCCTGGAACCCAGGTCAGACCGAATTCATTAATCTACCATGCTACATTTAAACTAGTCCAATCGAACTAAACCCTGAATTCCAAAACATTTCATATTGCAGATGCTCTTGCCTTTAAGCTAAAAGCAAATCTTTGGGCTCAATCTTTTAATTGCCTGACTTTTCTTGAGCATAATGATTATAAATATCCATTTAATCCTTTTGAAAACCTGTTAGCTGTTGGAATTCATAAATGCTGTAGGGTTGAAATTAATGAAGATAATTCTTTTGAAAAGCTGGAGAAGTTTCAGTTTGAAAACAAGAAGCAGTGGATGTTTGGCTTTTTTACTTATGATCTTAAAAATGAACTGGAAGCCCTTACCAGCCGAAACCCGGATTATTTGAATTTCCCCAAACTATTTTTTTATATTCCAAAACACCTACTCAAATTCAATAATGACAAAATAGAAATACTGTCTGTAAACGATCCTCAAACAATTTTTGAAGATATCCAGCAGACCTCTATTATTAATAAAAACCAGCATAAAATACTTACCCATTCTAAATTTCATCCCAGAGTTGAAAAAGCAACTTACCTGGAAAATGTAAAAGCCATCCAAAACCATATCCTGGAGGGAGATGTCTACGAATTAAATTATTGTACAGAGTTTTTTGGAAATGATATAGAAATTGACCCTTTGGAAACATACATCAAGTTAAATGGTACTTCCCCAATGCCATTTTCAGCTTTTCAAAAGCTGGACGATAAATTTTTGCTTTGTGCTTCTCCAGAACGCTTTTTAAAAAAAACAGATCAAAATCTTATTTCACAACCTATAAAAGGGACCATTAGACGAGGGCAAAATGAACTTGAAGACGAAAAACTAAAACAAGAGTTATCTTCAAGCGAAAAAGAGCGTGCAGAGAATATGATGATTGTAGACCTTGTGAGGAACGATTTGGCTAAAAGTGCAATCACCGGGACAGTAAAGGTTCAGGAGATATTTGGAATATATAGTTTTCCAAGGGTTCATCAGATGATTTCCACCATCCAGGCCAAGCTAAAGGAGGATGCCACTTGTGTGGAGGCCATTAAAAATGCTTTTCCTATGGGTAGCATGACAGGAGCGCCAAAAATTGAAGCCATGAAACTAATTGACAAATATGAAAACTCAAGAAGAGGGCTATTTTCAGGTGCAATTGGTTATTTTGATCCCAAGCAAAATTTTGATTTCAACGTAATTATAAGAAGTATTTTCTATAACCAGACAAAAAAATACTTATCTTATAAGGTAGGAAGTGCAATAACCTATGATGCAATAGCAGAAAATGAATTCGAGGAATGTAAACTAAAAGCAGCGGTAATCACTCAAATTCTTACCGGAGCATAAAGTATTTAAATTTTCTTCAATGATTTTAATCTTGCCTTCTGGCTTAGAATATCCTTGTTCAAAAGCCTCACTTTTTGTTCCTTAGTCAGGTCAGGATTTATAGAAAAAAACAAAACTGGAGAAAGGTAAAATAAAAATTTGTACACTATATATTTCAAAAATCTCATTGCGCTGGTTTTTAAAAGTTGCAAAGGTAGTAAAAAAGTAAGATTAATCAGCTAGGATATTTACGGGAATTTCCCATAAATGTTGCTTTGTGAGTATAAGGAAAGGTAAGTAAGGAATTGGTTTTTTTCAGTATTAATCTTACATACGATTTATACTTCTAAAACTATTCCAAAGGTATTAAATTTCTGATATATAGTTACTTGATAACCCATAAATTTTTGATATGAAGATAATTTTTTCCAAAATCGAAAAAGCTTGTATATTTGGGACAACAGAGCAATAAGCCTTGATTTTATTCAACAATCATATCATTAAAACTTATGAATTTTCCTGAAGAGTTAAAATATACAAAAGACCACGAATGGGTAAAAATTGATGGAGATATCGCCACAATTGGTATTACAGAGTTTGCCCAGGGAGAACTTGGCGATATTGTTTATGTAGATATTCCTACTGAAGGTGAAGAGGTAGAAGCCGGAGAAGTTTTTGGTTCTGTAGAGGCTGTAAAAACGGTTTCGGATTTATTTATGCCAATAACCGGAGAAGTAATCGAAATTAATGAAGCACTAGAAGGAGAACCTGAATTGGTAAACTCTGATCCATATGAAGCGGGATGGATGATAAAAATAAAAATTTCTGATCCATCTTCTATTAGTGATCTTTTAAGTAGCGAGGCATATGCAGAATTAGTAGGATAAAATAAAACATTTTTGTCTACAAAAAGCTTCTATTCCGGGAAGCTTTTTTTGTTTCTGCATAGTATGTTTTAAATATTAAGTTTAAAAAAATTAAATACTGTCATTTTTGCCAAAACTATTGGTTTTTTGGATGAAAACATTTGAAAAAAGTAGTTCTGGTGATTAATTATTATAAAATGAGTAATAAAATAGGGGTTTTACTGGTGAATTTAGGTACACCTGACGATCCAAGTACTGGAAAAGTAAGAAGTTATCTATCTCAATTTTTAAATGACCCCAGAGTAATTGACATTCCCTGGCTTTTGAGAAAGTTTTTAGTCAACTTCATTATAGTTCCCTTTAGAGCACCCAAATCAGCCAAAATTTATCAAAAACTGTGGACTAAAGATGGTTCTCCACTACTCTTTTATTCCCAAAAAGCCCAGCAATTATTACAGGAAAAACTTGGAGAAAATTACCATGTGGAATTAGCGATGAGGTATAAAAATCCAAGTATGGAAACAGTGTTGGAAAAAATGAGAAAAATGAATTTTTCTCAAATAATTATTGTCCCCATGTTTCCCCAATATGCATCTTCTACCACTGGTTCAGCACACCAAAGGGCCATGGAAATTATAAGTAAATGGTATGTCATTCCTGAAATTAGTTTTATCAGTCAGTATTACGATAATGAGGATTTTCTTGAGGCATTTGTAGAAAAAGGGAAAAAGTATAACCATGAGGATTTTGATCATGTTATGTTCAGTTTTCACGGGCTACCTGAAAGACAGGTTGACAAAGTTTATGAAGAAGGACTCTGCTCAGATCGCGATTGTGAAAATGAAATTACTGATGAAAATAAATTTTGCTATAAAGCTACCTGCTACGCCACCACGAGATACCTGGCTTCCAGACTGAACATCCCCGAAGAGAAATATACCGTTGCCTTTCAATCCAGACTTGGGAAGGACCCTTGGCTGGAACCCTATGCTGATTTTGTAGTAGAAGAGCAGGCAAAAAAGGGAAATAAAAAATTATTGGTTTTCAGCCCGGCTTTTACCGCTGATTGCCTTGAAACCATAATTGAAATAGGAGATGAATACCAGGAAATTTTTGAAGAACACGGTGGAGAAAAAGTGCAGTTGGTAGAAAGCCTGAATGATTCCCCTCTTTGGATTGACACCCTGAAAAATTTGGTTGAAGAACGCTCCCAAATAAAAAACGCCTTGAAAAATTAATTCAAGGCGTTTTTCTAATCTTAAGGTTTAGTAATATTAAATTTCGATCCTTTCTTTTCGCTTATTGAGGAAAATATATTCATTTATTCCTAAAGAAGAATCTTTTACCAGGTTTACCCACTGATGATATTTGAGCAACCAGTTAATTCTTTTTGAGAATAACCCTTGAGTAAAATATGCATGCAAATAAGGATGCAAAACAATGGTTATTTTTTTCTCATTCTGTTTCGAGACAATGTATTCCAAATCACTTTGCAACTGATCTGAAATAGTGATAGAAGCAGCAATTTTACCAGAACCTTTGCAAGTAGGACAAGTCTCCTTAGTTACAATATTTAATTCAGGCCTTACTCTTTGTCGGGTTATTTGCATCAACCCAAACTTGGTAAGTGGTAAGATTGTATATTTCGACCGATCGTCCTTCATAACCGTTTTCATCTGGTCATAAATTTTCTTTCGGTTTTCTGCTTTTTTCATATCGATGAAATCAACTACAATGATTCCACCCATATCTCTCAACCTTAGTTGTCTTGCCACTTCAGCTGCAGCCTCCGCATTTACATTAAAAGCAGTGGTTTCCTGATCTGTTTCAGAGTTAGACTTATTTCCACTGTTTACGTCAATGACATGAAGCGCTTCTGTATGCTCAATTACAAGATAACCTCCATTCGGTAAACTTACCGTTTGTCCAAACAGCGTTTTTAGCTGTTTTTCAATTCCGTAATTCTCAAAAATTTTGGCATTACCGTTATAATGCTTTACTATTTTTTCTTTTTCTGGTGCAATGGTTTTAATATACCCTTTAATATCCTCAAAAGCAGTAGCATCATCTACTGTGATACTATCAAAGCTTTCATTAAGAATATCCCTCAACATAGAGGCAGCCCTATTCATTTCACCAATCACTTTTTGTCTTGGTTTTGCTTTTGCAAGGGCTTTGCATCCCAGTTCCCATTTTTTTACCAGGTCCCTGAGATCCCTGTCCAGTTCAGCAACTTCCTTTTTCTCAGCTACTGTCCGGATTATTACACCAAAATTGTCTGGTTTAATAGAAGATATTAATCTTAGAAGTCGTTTGCGTTCTGCTTGATCTGTAATTTTTTTCGATACATTAATTGCACTGGAGAATGGTACTAATACCAAGTATCGTCCGGCAATTGAAAGCTCACAAGATAGTCTTGGCCCCTTTGTAGAAATAGGCTCCTTTACTACCTGAACCATTATTTTTTGATTCTGCTTAAATACCTCATTAATTTTTCCGAGTTTATCAATCTCAGCTTCCATCCTAAACTCTCCTAGTTTATGATTTGGCTCCTTTTTCGTAGATTGAATGTATCGGATAAACTTAATTAAAGATTTTACATTTGGACCAAGATCAAGATAATGTAAAAATGCATCTTTCTCATATCCAATATCAATGAATGCAGCATTTAAGCCAGGTACAACTTTCTTTACAGTACCAAGATAAATATCTCCTACAGAAAACTTGGTTTCTTCATTCTCATAATGAAGTTCAACCAGACTTTTGTTTTTTAG
Source organism: Flexithrix dorotheae DSM 6795 (assembly GCF_000379765.1). Lineage (GTDB taxonomy): Bacteria > Bacteroidota > Bacteroidia > Cytophagales > Flammeovirgaceae > Flexithrix > Flexithrix dorotheae. The sequence goes on along the minus strand of NZ_KB903450.1, from coordinate 36,694 downwards.
TAAAGCTATACGGCCACCATCCTGAGAAGAATTGATTACTAATTCATTACTCATTATAAGGTTTGTATAACTAAAATTAAATTAAAGGATGAATTATTAATCACCAGGGCCTATTTCAGCTTTTTTATGCTGTTGGAACAAAAAAGAAATATCAGGTTATAAAATGTGTGACAGATGCTCCAATAGTATAAGCCAGGGTTTAATAACTATCATCCAGAATGAAAATTCTTCGGCTCTTTAAAATTTTATATTTTAAAAAGCCGAAGATAGAATTACCTGGTTCCAAATCAGGCAATCAATAAAGATTCAGACTAGCTATTCTTTTTTTTGTGTCTGTTTTTTCTTAGTCTTTTTTTCCTTTTATGAGTAGCAATCTTATGTCTCTTTCTCTTTTTTCCGCACGGCATAATCGTATTCTTTTAAGTTTAAAATATTTAATTTCTTATATAATATATAGTATATCGGGAGTAAAACCCGAAAATGATTTTATTGATCTAATTCTGACAACACCTTATCTACCATAGACAAAACATCAGGATTACTCTCCTGAGATTTCACAAGATTCAACACCTCCCTTGCCTTTTCATTTTCGCCTAACTCTTTATAGCAAACTCCTAGATAAAATCTAGCCTGCATATCCTGTGGGTTTAGCTCAATTAACTTTTGAAACCTTGCAAGCGCTTTATCGTACTGACCCGATTGCATAGCCAAGAAACCCATATTGGAGATAGCCAGTTCATTATCAGGGTCCTGCTCTAAAACCTCTCTAATCATCATAATTCCCTGCATAGGGCTTTCAGATGACATATAGGTTAAACCTATTTTAGTTTTTAAGTCTAATAGTTCTGGATTATTGTCCAGGACTCTCTGAAAAAGTTCTCTTGCTTTAAGTGCCAGTCTTTCCTTTTTTTCTGAATCAAATGCAAAGGTAAACGCTTCGAAATAAATCTCCCCTGCTTTTTGGAAATTATTATCTTCTGGGAATTCAATTGCAAAGTATTCGGCATATACAGCAGCACTATCATACCGGTTAATTGCTTTGAATTCATTAATTATTTCATCAAGCAGGCCCTCTTTATCTGCCTTAGATTCCGATCCATGGAATGCTTTTATGGTTGGCAATATGCTTTCATAATCTTCAGCAGGAATACCTTCCTCATGGTCATGCCCGCTGTGATCCTCCCCCGATACCTTTTCCTCTGAAAGAACTTTATCATTATCTACCACTACTCTGGGTAATAGTGCCAGACCAATTATTAAAATAATGGCAACTGAGATAACAATATATTGAGATTTATACATTAAATGAAGGTTATCACTGATTAGCGAGTTTTACTTTATCGCTTAATTTTATTTTCTCCACAAAAGATTTAGATGGCTTAAAGCTTGGAACGTAATGCTCACCGATAACAATAGCAGTATTTTTTGATATATTTCTTCCAACTTTACTTGCTCTTTTTTTGTTTACAAAACTTCCAAAACCCCTCACGTAAATATTTTCTCCCTCCGACATCTTATTTTTCACTACTTTAAAAAAAGCTTCTATGGAGGCGGTCACGTCCCCTTTATCAATTCCAGTTTGCGTTGAAATTTCTGCGATTACTTCTGCTTTTGTCACGTCTTTAAATTTTAAAATAAGTTTATAATACTCTAATTATCAATACCTTTGGAAGGCTGCAAATTTATATTTATAAATATTAATTAGCAAATACCCAAAGAGATTAAAAAATTGAGATTTTGATTTTATTTTCAGATTTTCCCATTTCAGCTTAAAAGGATATTAAGCTAAAAATCAAATTTCCCATGTATTGATGAAATACAACCCGCAAACTTATAAAAAAATCTACGGTTTTGACTATGCTCCTTCACAAAAAATATCTCAATTGTTAACAGCCAATCCAATTCTTTCGAATTACATTTTGAATGTTTACCAGAAAAAAACAAGTTTGTGTAGAGGATGAACCTTATAATGCATAAATTAGTTGTGTTGTAAATAGTTGCTAAGGTTGAGAAAAATTCTTTTTTGATTCAGATAAAAATCATCATAAGCAATTGATTATCAACCAAAAACACACCTAAATATTCAATATTTTGCGCAACTCAAATAAATTTTTATTTAGTATAATTCTTTTATTTTTACTTGAAATTTCATTAACAAAATATATATGCTAGGTTTTAGGTTTTCAGATTTTACCCCACAGTCGGATCAACAAAAAAGTCAATTTGATAACTTGCTGGATATTTTCACCCAATTGCTTACCATTACTTCAGGAAATGTATCGGAAGCTCTGAGTTGGTTAACCAACCTGGATAAGCAATACAACCTGACCAATGGGCAATACGGGATTGGGGATTTTATTGAGGATTTAAAGGATAAAGGATATATACAGGAAAATGAAAATGAAGGAGGGCAATTTATAATATCTGCCAAGAGTGAACAAAAAATCAGAAAAAGTGCCCTTGAAGAAATTTTTGGTAAATTAAAAAAAGCAAACAAAGGTGATCATAACACCACTTATTCCGGAAATAGCGGAGACGAATTAAGTGCTGATTTAAGAGAATATCAATTTGGAGATACCCTGGACCAAATCTCACTTACTGATTCTATAAGGAATGCGCAAATTAATCATGGTATGGGCAAATTTATGCTTACCGAAAATGACCTTGAGGTAGTTGAAAAAGAGTATAAGGCTCAAACCTCAACGGTGTTGATGATTGATATTAGCCATTCTATGATTTTGTATGGAGAGGACAGAATTACTCCGGCTAAAAAAGTGGCCATGGCCCTTGCCGAATTAATCACCACAAAGTATAAAAAAGACACGCTTGATATTATTGTTTTTGGAAACGATGCCTGGCAAATAAAAATTAAAGATTTGCCATATTTACAGGTAGGACCATACCATACCAATACAGTGGCAGGTTTAGAATTAGCCATGGATCTTTTAAGGCGAAGGAAAAACAGGAATAAACAAATATTCATGATTACCGATGGCAAACCCACCTGCATTAAAGAGGGTATCAAATATTACAAAAACAGTTTCGGGCTTGATAATAAAATATTGAATAAAACCCTAACCCTGGCTGCCCAATGCAGAAGACTCAAAATTCCGATTACTACATTTATGATTGCATCTGACCCTTATTTGAAGGAGTTTGTGAAGGAGTTTACAAAAGTAAATAACGGCAATGCCTATTACAGTAGCCTGAAGGGTTTAGGAAATTTAATATTCGAAGACTACAGAAGAAACCGGAGAAAAAATCTTCGTTGATATTGGCCTATTTCTCCTAAAATGGGGAATTTTTAGCTGTTTCATTTTTTGAAATCGCAAAAAGTAAAGGTTCATTTTTTTTCCTTAAACAATTTATTATATAATTTGGAGAAAAAATATAACCATACAAAGCGCAGAATGAACCACGCCAAAAGAAAACCTACATTAATTGAAGCTCTAATTCCCATCATTTTTCTGGTTATTTTCCTGTTTGTAAATGTCAAATTTATTTTTGGGGATGCTGGATTAGATGGTTCCAATCAAATTATTTTGCTTTTTTCTGCTGCAGTAGCGGCTATTGTGGCTTCCCGACTGGGATTCACTTGGGAGGAATTATTGAATGGAGCCGTAGATAGTATTCAATCCGCCATGCCTGCCATGCTTATTTTATTGTTAATTGGCTCATTAACAGGCACCTGGCTGCTTAGCGGAATAGTACCCGCTTTAATTTATTATGGGCTTCAAATATTAAACCCTACAATTTTTCTATTCGCTGCCTGTATTATTTGTGCAATTGTTTCCTTGGGTTCCGGAAGTTCATGGACGACCATTGCGACCATTGGAATTGCTTTGCTTGGGATAGGAAAAGCCTTGGGAATAGAGGATGGCCTGATTGCCGGAGCAATTATCTCAGGAGCTTATTTTGGGGATAAAATGTCCCCATTATCGGATACCACTAATCTGGCTCCGGCTGTTGCGGGAACGGACCTGTTTACCCACATCCGTTATATGGCTTTTACAACAATTCCTTCTATCTCTGTCACATTAATCATTTTTCTAATTCTTGGTTTCTTTGTGGCAGATGACAGTGCCCCAACAGATATTTCAGCGATGCTGGAAGCAATTGACAGTGCTTTTAATATTACTCCAATTCTTTTTATAGTTCCTGTAATTGTTTTTATTCTCATCATAAAAAAGGTTTCAGCAATTCCTGCGCTATTGGCAGGGACAATTTTAGGTGGCATATTCGCTATCGTCTTCCAGCAGGATGTTTTAGTTCAGGTGGCTGAAGCTGAAAGTTTAAATTGGATAGCTATTTACAAGGGAGTAATGCTTTCCATTTATGGAGATATTTCTATCATTACAGATAGTGCAGAAGTCAATGATCTATTGTCCTCGGGAGGAATGGCAGGAATGTTAGGAACTATCTGGTTAATCATGTGTGCCATGATTTTTGGTGGCATTATGGAAAAAAGTGGGTTATTGAGTAGAATTACAGAAGTCATTATTTCTTTGGCAAACTCCACAGGTTCTTTAATTGCCTCTACTGCAGTCACTTGTGGTTTTTTCAATGTCACGGCTTCAGATCAATACCTCGCTATTGTAGTACCAGGCCGGATGTTTGCCAAAACGTATAAAGATAGAGGGTTAATGCCTGAAAATTTAAGCAGAACTCTTGAAGATTCAGGTACTGTGACTTCCGTGCTTGTGCCCTGGAATACTTGTGGAGCAGCTCAATCATCCGTATTAGGGGTGGCCACAGCCGTTTATGCCCCATTTTGTTTTTTCTGTATTATTAGTCCTTTAATGACTATTTTATTTGCCTATCTCAATATTAAAATCAGAAAAATTCCTACAGAGCAGCAGGAAATAGCAGTAGAAGCATAAATAAAAATCAAAAGGAGTGAAGAAAAAATTAATACGCTCCTTTCACTTTTCTTAAGACCCATTCCAAGGTGGCTAAGGCCAAAAGTAACACGATCAACCATTTGACATTAAGAATTTCCTTGAATTCTTCCTGTGTATGAATAATATCAGGGATTTCTTTCTCCAGCAATCTGGCCTCCAGCTGGTCGATCTCCTGAGCATTGTAAAAATCACCATTGGTCTGGCTGGCCAGGTTTTTCAGCAGATTGAAATTTGCCGTAGTATTGATGGCCTCAATTTCCATCTTCTTCACAGTAAATTCTCCGCTACTAACTTCTGTTTTACCCTCAAGCACTGTAGAAGCCCTGTATTTATAAATTCCCTGACTCAGGTTATTAACAGCATATCGAAAGCTTGTATTATTATTCACATAATTATAATTCATGGTCTCTCCTTCCTCATTAGTAATCTGAAGATCAACCTTTTGTCCATAAATTTTTTCATAAATGTTATTATACACTTCGGTTTCAAAAAATACAGTCTCCGAATCAAAAAATTCATCTGATGATGGATAAACTCTGAATTTTCTCTTATCCTCTTTGGTTGATAAGTACTGAATGAGTTTACTTACCATATCATCAAAGGCTTCATTATTATTGTTATTAGCAAATTCCTGTAACTTCCATTGCCATATACCTTCCCCCAACAAAACGGCACTTTTTAATCCTTCCTGCTCCTTCACCACAAGCATAGGTTTGTTGGTCACGATACTTCCCACTTTTTGATAAAGAATCACTTCACTGGTACCCGATAATTCAAAATTGCCAAAAGGAACAGTTACCGGAGGTGATTTTGCCAAAACAGCTTTTTTCTCATTATCAAAAGTGAATTTATTAAACCCATTATTATAATCCGGAGTTACTTTATCGGTTTGTCTGCCTGAAGTTATGATACTCACCACCTGATTATTACTGTTAAAAAAGTTAATATCAGTCTGATTTCCCACAATAAACCATGTAGCTACTCTACGTTTTTTAAATTCCTGCAACAAATTATTTCCTACCCTTCTGAGGTTAGGAACCTGATGAAAAATTACCAGATCATACTTTTCATCAATTTTAAAACTATTATCTGTATTTGGGGTTAATCCCGGAATATATATTTGGAAATCATAATTTTTATTCTTTTCCACAATACTTCTGATTGCCTTAATATCCGGATGAGGGGCTGCTGCTAAAAGCAATATTTTTTCCTTGCTATCCAGCACATCTATGTAGACATTTTTCACATTATTTTCATTGGTAAACTCCCCCTCCAATGGAATTACCCTCACCACATAATGTTGCATGCCTTCTTCCTTTGCTTCCACCAGAAAATCTACATTTTGAATGCCATTATCGCTGGAAAACTCAATCACTTTTCTTTCCAGTTCCTTGCCTTTCTGCTGAAGAATGACCACTGCTTTTTTCCCTCCAAAACCAGTATTCAAAACTTCGGCAATTAAAGGGAATTTGTTTCCCAAATAGGCGATTTTATTAGAATAAACAGTTTTTAGATTTACATCTATCTGGGGCATTGTATCTCCTATCCCAATAGTTGAAATATTCATATTATAGGGAGAGAATTCAGGAGAAATCCCCTGATTGTAAATTCCATCAGAAAAAAGAATAACCTCTGCCAGGTTTTTATTTTCGTATTGTGTCTGAATATTTTTGAGCAAACGGCTTAAGTCTGTATTTCTGCTGTTAAATTCAATTTCCCCAAATTGTGCTATTTCTTCCGTATTATTTAAGGTTAAAATCTCCACTTCATATTCCTTTTCCCTCAACTTAGAAGCAAGATTATTCAATTTATTAAAACTCTCTTCAATGATTGTGGAATCTGAAACAAGGGGAATAGACTGGGAATTATCCATTGCAAAAACAAAAGCCGGTTTTTCGTAATAATTGATGACCTGCTTTGTATATGGCCCAAGTAGGAGGATACAAATTAATGCCACAAAGAAAAACCTCACACCAAACAAAAACCAGTTTACTCTTTTACTCCAAGGAGATTTTTTCTGATAAAGTAAAAAAGCATAACCCAGACCAACAATCAGGCAAATTATGATGTACCAGGAAGAATATTCTGTAAGGATATTGTTCATTATAAAGCAAAAAAATTTCTCCCGAAATGTAAGCTAAAAACTATGAAAATTTGAGGAGTTTGTTATAAATCTTCTTTTCAAGTATGTAACCGGGAAAGCAATTATTTGTCCGGCAAAAAATTATTGACAATCAGTTGTTTTGGTTTTTTGGATTGCCAATGATCAAATCATTCAACTGACAACAAATTTATTAAAAATAAGTTAAGTCCAAAGCCTATTTTGTAGGAGAATTATCTGACTACAATTCCGATCTGGTATACCAGAACCGAAAAACTTCAAATCCCACACCACAGTACACTTTCTTAATCCACTTTCCACTGAGGTTCAATGCACCCGTACCATTCTCTCCTATTTTATTATGCCCCATTACCTGGCTAACCCTGTTATAATAATTTAAAGATTAAAAAAGTATTTTAAATATTCTCCGTTAAAACTCAATATTAGAACAAGATTAAACTTTTTTATTTCTGAGTTTATAAAAGAATTTTTTCAGCCTAAAGGAATTGCTGTTCAAAATTAGATTAATCCAACTTGGTGCTAATCAATTTTTTAGACGCAACTAACAGCTCTAGAGTTAATTCAAGCAGGCATTTAAGGTTAATAATTATGGATTTCCTCCCGAAGAATACTTCAATAATTTTTAAAAGAAGCATTTTTGCTTTTGGTCTCTTAAGTATAGGCTGGGTGATAAACCTAATTTGGTATAAACCTTTTTCAATTGATCATTTCTTTGAAAAAATGTTTGTACAGTATAGTCTGCGCCATCCGGAGTTTTTAACCGAAACCCAGTTTTTGGAAGGTTTTGGTTTTTATGCTCATAATGCTTCCCTCAACAATATTTCAAGTGCAAAATTTGCTGAAGACATGGAGGAGGTGAAAAAAGCCTTCGAATTACTGAGAAGTTACAAAAGATCGAAACAAACACCACAACAATTGCTTACTTCCGATATTCTTGACTACTATTTAGAAAAAAGAATATTCAGTCAGCAATTTCCCCACTACGAATTTCCCATTGACCATATCAATGGGGTTCAGGTACAATTGCCTCTGTTTCTTCATCAGGCTCATCAAATAAATAATTTGCGGGACGCAGAAAATTACCTCAATCGCCTTGCCGGGATAAGGACCAAAATTGATCAGACTATTGAAGATATCATGATCAAAGAAATATTTGAGGCTGTTCCTCCCAAGTTTATGCTGGATTGTATGATCACACAAATAGATTTATTCCTCTCAGATTCCATCCAAAACAATTTTATTTATAAGGATTTTACCAATAAAATATCTGAAAATGAGGCATTAACTCCAGATGCCAAAAATGAACTACTTTATGAAGCAAAAGTTGAAATTGAGGAAAATGTTTATCGTGCCTTCCACGATCTTAAAATTAAGCTTGAAGTTCTGAAAGACAACGCCAATAAGGACGTAGGAGTTTGGAAAAATAGCGATGGAGATACTTATTATTACAATCAAACTGGCGAACATATGACGCTCGATACCCCCCTTTTTATCATTCAGGATTGGGCTACAGAAGAAATTAATCTCCTTCAGGATGAGGCTAAACAACTGATCACCGAGTCGGGATATTCCTTTCATCCTGATTCCTCCTTTTGCCATATCATGAAAAAAGTTGGGGCCAATTTTAAGTTCAAAGCAAAAAATAAGGAAAAACTAAAAAAAGAGATACTATCAAAATTTGAGGACCTTAATTTGGTATTCCAGAAAAAACAAAAACAATTATTCGAATCTCAATTTGATATTAGCTGTCAAGTGGAGTTTATGGATAGGATTTTCGAAAAGTTTTGGGGGCTTTCTTATTATTATCCGGGTAGTTTAACTGATAAGCGGAAGGCAACCTTATTTTTAAATCTGGAATTGTTCAGGGAATCTCCAAGTTACCTTTTGCCTGTAATTGGAATAATCGAAATTTTTCCCGGCTATCATTTTCAAAGATCGATTTCCAATGCTCAGGAAGACTTACCCAAATTCAGAAAGTTTATGGAATTCAGTTCTTTTAAGGAAGGATGGCAAAATTATGCAATGGATTTGGCACTTAAAAACGATCTGGTAGAGGATCCGATGGTACAACTGGGACTGATTCAATGGAAATTACTTTATGCAGCTAAAGCCATAATAGATATTGACATTCACACCAATCAATTCACAAGGGAACAGGCAATTGGATTTGTAAAACAGGTTACCGGGCTGCCCACACCCATTGTAAAGGCGGAAGTTGATAAATGTCTGGCCTATCCAGGAAAAGCACCTGCCTTTCTGCCCGGGAAAAAGCGAATTCAAGAATTTTGCCTCCAAAACAGGGAAAGAGAACAACATCCCGGAGAAGCTGAAATCGCTTTATTGAAACAAGGGAATATTCCATTAAGGATTCTTGATAAATACCAGTCATTCAAATAAAAAAAAGACCAGACTAACTGAATATAGTCTGGTCTTATACCAAATTTTTCTGGAATTAGTTTCCTTATGCAGCCTGTACCTGCAAAGCATCCAATAAAGTCTTAAACTCTTTTTTACAAACAGGATATTCTACAATTATCTCGGATACCTGGTTTGGATTATTCTGATTATTAATGTCAGTTTCTATCCCATTAATTTTTTCCAGATTATAACTTAATCTGTTCCTAAACTGGAAAATAATTTTATTTAGACGATCATCAAGGCTTTGAGAGGACAAATAAGTTAGTTTATCGATAAAATACCGATACTCTTCTCTTATAAAATCCAGCTTTTGAAGCCATTCTTTGTTTTTTTGTATTGGGTTGTTATTTCGCATAGCTAGCTAGTCGTGATAATTAACAATAGTTACTTTCTTAATCATAGCATCCTCAAAAAAGTTTCATTTGAACTTAAAATATTACAAAAACGTAACCAAGGAGCTCTTGTTTTGTTTTAATAACAATATTTTTTGTTAAAATAATTTTATTTCTACCTAAACAGGGGATTTTCATGCTGGAGCCAATTTTTCCCTCTTCTCAAAAAGCACACTTATTTAATTGCAGAAAATATTTTCATTCAGGTAATTTTTAAAGGGCTATTTCCCCTTTTTCCGGGCTGCTTCAGTAATTGATTTAAATTTTTCATCAATATGTTGGTTAAACCATTCATCCACAATTGACCTCCGAAAGCGCCATTCTTTACCCAACTTAGCAGCAGGAATTTTACCATTTTGTGCCCAGGTATATATCGTTTGAGGTTTTAGTTTCAGGTAATTGGCCACCTCTTCCAATGTCATTATGTCACCATCCATTTGTCTTATTCCTTAATTTAAAACAGAATCTTTCATGAATTCAATCCATCTGCAATAGTAAAAGAATTAAAGTTTTCAGTAAAAAATTGATTATTGGATATTCTTCTGAATTGAACTATCCCCTTTTTCTATTACCACCGGGCTCATCGAATCGTTTAAATGCTGATCATAAAAAGATGAATCCGTATTTAATTCATTGGGCATCCTTTTTTGAATCTGATTATGGTCACCCCTGCTTTTCTTTTCCCCAATTACCAAATCTCTTGTAGCATGAATAATTGCGGTATAAAAATTTCCATCCTGGTCTCTTACAAATTCAAAAGGCCTGTCGTGGTCTCCTAAAAATGGCCTTAAATTCCAGGCTAATTGTATGCCTACAAAGGCCAGGACCACTATCCATACCCTGAAAATGGTCACACCTGTTTTTGGATAAATATTTTCTTTTTCGCATGAATATTTCAATGCTTCCACTATGATTCTCATTCCGAATACCCCCGAAAAAATAAAGATACCCACATGCAAAAGTTTGAGAAAACTGTAATTATTTCCGGTAATCATAAAAAAAACAGCAATCGGGGAAAACGACAGCATGATGGAGGAAGTCATTACAAATCCACTAAGAATAATCACAATTACCTGTTTGAGTTTTATTTGAGAACCCAATATCAGTTGGATTACATAGAAAGATGGGAAGCAGATTAAAATACTTGAGAAAAATAATATCCACAGCTTTAATCCGGCAGAGAGGCCCTGGAAAAAGCTGTGATAAATTCCCATTACAAATCCATAGACGAAAATAAACAGGCTAATAGTTAAAAATTGTCCTAATATCCATTTTCCAGGTTTTTCAAGCTTACTAATAGTTTGAAAGTAGTCTTCATGGTTTTTAAAAACCTTCAAAGAATCCAAAATGCTAATTGAAGTTTCAGTTTTCATAAAGCAGGCATTTTATTATCGAATACTGCAATATAACACTGTTTTGTATTTAATAATAATTTTTATTACTGTTTTTTATTGTTTATTACTATTTTAAAACAAAAAACCCAGCTTAAAAAGCCGGGTTTTTATTAAAAATAAGAAATTCAACCAGCGATTCGGAATTTCATTATTTTATTTGAACAAGGTTAATCTTATATTTCTTTATGCTTGAAAAACTATAAAAAAAGGTCCTCAGAGCACTATATTACTATCTTTTTTTATTTCACGTCATAAATAAAGCATTTAGGTATTATTCAGAAATCCTTTTAGAAGGAAAAACCTGAGGCCTAAACAAAATTAAATTGCCAAATTGAATTCATGTAAGTCTTAAAGAATAATTAAACCAGATGAGTTTTAAGAACAAAAACCAGAAGAGAATGTATTATTTCCAGGAGTAAATTAACGAAATATCGAATCCTGTTTTTTCATCTGTACCTAAAATTAGGTAAGAATGATTTGAAGAATAATAAGCCATTCGGCTTAAAAATTACTATCTCAAGTTTTTTGGTCAATTAAAACTTTGCCTATTGGTTGTAGAAGCAGGTTGGTTTGTTTAGTCGAAAAAGTTTAGAAAAGCTCAAGGAGCTTGTTAATTAAATTACAAACGCATGTAAGATATTAAATGTTGTTTGTACTTATCGATTTAAAACAGATTAATTTCCATGAATTTCGTCCACCTCTATTTTTACCACAATACCCCAGTTAACTTTTGGTATTCCCGCATAATAGGTTAAGGTTTCTTTCTGATTATAATCCATCAATTTTTCAGTATATTCCGGAAATTCATCCAGTGCTTTCCTCACTGCAGGAAAACTAAACCCCGGAGTGTTGTTAAGACTTACAGGATACCTATCAAATTGCATTTGCTTTAGTGGAGTAAGTATTTTCATATCTCCATTGACCTTCCCACATACCACAATCTCTCCTGTTTTTCCCAGTCCGTTCCCCTTATCCTCTGTGATCTCTGAAATATAATCTAAAATATTTATCACAATAATAGCACTTACCGGAAGTCCATCTGACCCCTTAAATGGAGGAGAAATAACATACATCTCTTCATCATTTCTTGAGGTAATATAATTGCAGGAAGCCACCACACCATGAGGCCTTTTATAAACAAACTTGGATTTGGTTTCCCCTGGTAAATATTTGCCCTTTTCATTTGAGTTGAAAATGATAGCTCCATTTTCATCTGCCAATACAATTTCCTTGTATTTGTAACTTTCCTGGACAGGTAAAAAAATCCGTTGCAAATCCTTATAATGATGCTGATACGCTTTCGCATCGTGACTATGCGGCCTTACATTTATGTAATGATCATAATGCTGGCTTTCTTTATTAAAAAAGGGAATACCCTGAATTACAAGAGGAGAACTCTTTAAGTAATTCAGGTTTGTCTCCATCTGCTCAAAACTTCTTTCAATCTGATCCTTCTTAAACTTCCCCACCAGTTCTAATACCTGTTTATATCTTTCTTCCTCTCCATCCACCATATTTTTATATCCTAGCCAAGAAACAATGGCAATACCTACAGAAAGTAAACAGGCTATGGAAACAATGACAGAAAAAGCATTTTGCTGTTTTTTTGCCTTTCCTTTTTGCTTATTAATATATTTTTTACTGGCTTCAATATAACTTTCCTGCAATGGAGTAGGATATGGTTCTTTTACCTCTTTTGCAGCCAGCAAAAGCCAGTTTTCAGCCACACCACACTCAACTTCCCCCAAAAGGAATTCACTATTTTTCTGATGCCATTCCCACTCAAAAGCCTTCTTAGAATACTTGGTATGCAAATGCACATAATCCCTGTCGGTATCAATAGTTCTTAGCAACTCACTAAAACTCGATTGAAAATCTCTTGCTCCATGTCTGAATTCTATCCATTGCACCTGTGATAACTCATTGGGAAGATCATTGATATTTACCGAAGCATATTTTACGGTAATTATCCTTTTATTTAAACTGGCAGCATAGGCAACTTCCTCGGCACAATAAGGCGAATTAATGCTTTTGGGAGAAATGACAAATAAGAAATTTTCCGATTCTTCAATCCCTTTATAGATTTCTTTCTTAAAGTCAGTCCCTGCTGATATACACTCCTGATCGAACCAGGTAGTTTTTCCATTTTGCTGAAGTTTTTCGTTAAGCTTTCTGGCAAAGTCTGAATCACTTCTGGAATAGGAAACAAATACATCTACAGTCAGGGAAACACTTTTGTTTTCACTTTCCACAATAAAATCTCTGTGAAGATTTGTGGGGGGAAAATTTCCCTTATTTTCACTTTCTTTAAGCCAGCTTTTGGCAATTTCCAAATTATGTCCTCTTAGTAAGATACTCAGGTTGGCATTTTGATCTCTCCACTTCAAAGCCCTCACCAATAGCATTTTGTGCCTTTCAATGTAGTCCTTATCCTGATCCAGTGCCCCAACCAATTGGTCCATTGCATTTTGAAACAATTCCTTATCCTGAGAAGTACCAGAAAAATCAAGGAATTGAATCCTACTGATAAAATCAGGAATTTCATGCAAGGACGTTTCCTCTACCATTACCGAAATAATTCTTTTATTAAGGTTATCCGCATATTCAAGTTCCTGAAGACAATATTCAGATTTTACTGAATTGGGGGAAACCAAATACAAAATGTTACTGGCCCCTTCAATCCCGGCATTAATTTCCTGCTTAAACTTTACCCCTGTTTTAATATCTGTCTTACTGGTCCAAACTGTATAGCTGTTTCTCATAAGGCTTTTTTTTACTTTTTCCATAAAAGCCTCATCTTCATGAGAGTAAGAAATAAACACCTCAGTCATCAGGTTGAAAGCATTCTTTTCGCTTTCACAGATAAATTCACAATGTAAATCTGAAGGCTCACAGGGTGCCTGACCTTCAAAATCCTTTTGTCTTAACCAGTCTTCAGCTTCCAGCCTTTCCTCACCCACCAACAGGTAATTATTATGCTTCTTTTTTTCCACCCATTTCAGGGCATTCAGCAAAATATTGGTATGTAGATTTACATATTCTTTTTCTTTATTGATCGCATTTTTCAAGGATAAAAATGCTTTCTCGAAGGTATTTTTTTCGCCATCAAAATATAGCCAGTTCAACCTTCTTAAAGGTTCTGGAAGGTATTTATTGGTCAATTCATCACCTGGAAAATCCAACAATAGAGGAATAATTCTTTTCCCAAACTTTAATGCTGTATTTATTTCTTTTTGGCAATATTTGGATTGAACGGAATCCTTTGAAATGATGAAAAGAAAGCAATTGGCACTGGCAATTCCCATTTCAATTTCCCTTATAAAATCAACTGCTTCCGGAATATCATTTTGATCGAACCATGCCTCTATATTTTCCAGATTTAATCTGTTTACTAACTTGGTTGCAAATTCGAGGTCCTTTCTGGAATAGGAAATGAAAACTTCATCCCGGGCAATGCTTTTAAATTGAAAATCCTTTTGATGTGGAGAAATTTTAGCCTCTGACATTTAATAAAAATTGTGGTGTTAAAAATCTGCAAACAATGCCTTGTTATATTTACCATTCAGCGTTAGCATTATTTTTAACTGCAAAGGACTAAAATTAGTCTGTTAACTATCAGATGATTAAGCCTTAATTCTTTGATATTTTACTTTCTGGGAAAATTGTTGCGTACATTAGCTAAAATAGATGTAGCAGGAAGCTTTTCGGAGTGAAATTTACTTTCTTTTGAGATGTCTGTTGTATTTGTACCGGGTTTGTATCTGAATATTAATTTTGGCCCCAATTATAAAATAAACATCATTTCTTGGATCCGGATCATTTTTACTTTCAAACCCGTCAAAAAAATCAGTTTTGGTGATTCTGGTCCCCCCTTCAATACTCATACTAAGGCTTTCGTGAAAATAATATTTAAAACCAAAGCCAATAGGGAAAATAATAGAAGTGTTAGAATGACTGATAGTTGCAGTATCACCCTCTTCTATAAGCAATGATTCATCCCCATCAATGGTTTTCGGGTCAAAATATACTCCGCCAATACCCCCATAAACATAAGGAGAAAATCGTCTGTAATAACTTTCAATACTTTTTTTGGGAATAATATCATGAACTATTGCCCCATAAAACTCAATATTATTGGATTTAAAAGCCTTGTCAGGATCATTTAAATTTGTAGCTTTTAGGGAAAAGAATGAGGATTCGGCACGAATACTAACAAAGTGGGTCAATCTATATTCTAGCCCCAAATTTAATTGGGGATTAAGGTGATTATTCTGTCCGGCAAAATCTGGTGGGGTACTTATTTCTCCTCCATAAGCAGCAATTCCAATTCCGGCATTAAAAGAAAAAGAGCTTAAAATTGGATGGGAATATAATTTAAAATAAAAAGCATCTTTCAAATTTAATCCCTCAATACCAAGCGTATCTGTAGGATCATGGGCATAGGATTTCCCACTTATTCCAATTTGAAAAAAATAAAACAGGCTTATGATCAAGGTTAGTTTTCTACAATCCATATTTACAATTTAGCGTCAGCACTATTTTTTTGAGAGGTTTAAAGCTCTTTACCAAATACCAATCATGAATAAACGATTTCAAAACTGTTGTAATTTTGCAATTCTTTCTTTTCCGTTTGAACAGATGCCACTTTGGCCAGCAGAGGCCCCTTCTTACACCATTCTACAAATTCATTTAAAATTGTTTCCTCTCCTTCGGCTTCAATATAAACTGAACCATCCTCCTGATTTTTTACCGTTCCTTTTATTCCAAGTGCATTTGCTTTTTTCTGAGTGGTTGCCCTGTAAAATACACCCTGAACTTTCCCTTCTACTTTAATTCCAATGTGAATAACCATAAGTTTCAGTTCAATTATTAGTTTTAAAAATAATTTTATTCAGGGATAACTGAAATTTTAATGTGTTCAAATTCCACTAAATCTCCAGCTCTAACCTTTAGTCTTTTCCTGTTTTCTACTTCTCCATTCACTTTTACCAGTCCTTCATCCACCACCATCTTCGCTTCTCCCCCTGTTTCACAGGTATTCGTGGCTTTCAATAATTTAATGAGTTCAATGTATTCTCCTTTCAGTTTAAATTCCATCATCTGTGGTTATTTTGTAATATTTCACTCCTGCTCAACACAACATAATCTCCATTAAGGCCCGTTAATTCCAACCCCGGAATAATTAGGTTCTTTTTCCAAAAATAAACTAAAATCTTTACATTAAGATTAAGCTTTGTTAATGATCGTTCAAGCATTCGCAAATACTTTTCTTGGGAACTTATAGTTCTACAAATCAGCTTTCAGGCAAACCATTATTATGGCCTGCTCACGAAATATTAATTACTGAAACTTATTAAAAATTACCAATAACTATTAACACTGTTGTTAAATAATTCAAAAAGTTAAAAAAAACACATGTACCCGATTTTTAACCGGTTTCACTTCATTACAATCATACTTCTGGCTTTAACAATTAATATTTTTGGACAAACGGAAAAAACTACTAAGGCTGTCAGGATTAATAATTCACCCAAAATTGATGGTATTTTAAATGAACTGGAATGGAGCCAGGCTCCTCAGGCTTCAGGATTTGTTCAAAAATCACCAATTCCAGGAGCCAAGGCATCCCTTGATACAAAAGTTACCATTTTATATGATAATACTTCCATTTATGTGGGAGCTATTTTGGAAGACGTTTCAAAAGATAGCATATTAAGAGAGATTACCAGAAGGGATAGCTGGGGAAATGCAGACGCTTTTGGAATTTACCTGGACACCTATAATAATGACCAGACAGCTTTTCAGTTCACGGTAACAGCAGCCGGAGTTCAATTAGATGCGACTATTTCCCCAATTAGAAATAGTTATAACTGGAATGCCGCATGGAAAAGTGCAGTATCTATAGATGATAATAACTGGTACGTGGAAATGGAAATTCCACTTTCAGCCATCAGATTTCCCAAAACCGACATTCAGGATTGGGGAATAAACTTCTACCGATCAATCCGCAGAAAGAATGAAACCCATTTCTGGAATGAAGTAGATCCTGAAATAAACGGATTTGTCAACCAGTTTGGATCTCTTTATGGCGTAACAGATTTGAAACCCCCTGTGAGATTACAGGTTTCTCCCTACGTTTCAACCTATGTGAATAAAACAAGTGGAGAACTTGGTCAACCAGCTACTTATTCGCAATCTTTCAACTATGGCCTTGATTTAAAATATGGCATTTCTGATGCTTTTACACTGGATATGATTTTAATACCTGATTTCGGGCAAGTACGATCTGATAATCAGGTATTAAACCTTTCTCCATTTGAGGTGAAATTTAGTGAAAACCGGCAGTTTTTCACCGAAGGAACAGAGTTATTTAATAAAGGAGGTATCTTTTATTCACGAAGAGTGGGAGGAACCCCAATTTTCAATGGAGATGTAGAAGACCAGCTTCAGGAAGGGGAAGAAATTGTTTCCAACCCTAATGAAAGTTCCTTATTAAATGCTACTAAAATTTCAGGCAGAACTTCTAAAGGATTAGGCTTGGGCATTTTCAATGCAGTTACTAATGAGATGTATGCTGAAGTGAGAAATGAAGGTGGAGAAACAAGAAAAATCATCACTTCTCCACTGGTGAATTATAATGTGATAGCTGTTGACCAGAGTTTAAAGAACAATTCTTATGTGTCTCTTGTAAATACCAATGTTACCCGAAGTGGTAATACCTATAACGCCAATGTAACGGCTACTGATTTTAATCTGGTGGACAAAACCAATACATTTGCAATTGGAGGAACTGGTGCGGTAAGCAATAAATTTGGAGGAAAGGAATTTGAAAAATCCGAACTCGGATTTAAATCCTCCCTCACCCTGGCCAAGGTGGGCGGTAATTTTAGATACAGCTATACCAACTATATAGAATCAGACACTTACGATCCGAATGACCTGGGCTATATGAGGGCCAATAATGAAGTAAGGCACTCAGGAAGAATAAGTTATAATATTTATAAACCGTTTGGAAAATTTCAGAGATTCTCAAGTAGTTTGAGATTAAATTATTCCCAGCTTTACAAACCAAATGTGTTTACCAGCTTCAATATAAGTGGAAGCCTTTCTGCTACCTTTAAAAATTTTATGAGCGCAGGATTTAGTGTAAGTGTTTTACCTGTAGAATCCTATGATTACTTTGAGCCAAGAGTTGAAGGGAAATATTTTACGAGACCTACACATAAAGGTTTAGGATCCTGGATGTCCACGGATTCAAGAAAAAGGGTAGCCTTTTCCGGAAACCTGAGTTATTACGAATATGATTTTATGGACCAATACTATGTGGGATTTGGTCTTTCCCCAAGATTTAGGGTAAACAACAAACTTTCCTTTTCGACTGGATTAAGTGCCAATACCAGATATCATAATGTTGGATATGTGTCCAAAAATGATGAGGAGGATCTGGTTAATTTTGGACTTCGGGATATTAATACACTCACGAATACAGTAACTACAAAATATACTTTTAACAACAGAATGGACCTTTTCTTTAATATGAGGCATTACTGGTCCACAGCAGAATATAAAGATTTCTTTGAATTGGGAGACCAGGGAAAATTATTAGAAAGTGACTATAACGAAATTCACGACAGGAATTTCAATGCTTTCAATATTGATATGGTTTATACCTGGTCGTTTGCCCCTGCAAGTGAGATTAGCGTAGTTTGGAAAAAAGCTATTCTAAACGATGAAGAGGCTATCATGGAAGGATATGGGAATAACCTTCAAAATACTTTTAATTCCCCGCAAAATGATAGCATTTCCATAAGAGTATTGTATTTATTAGATTATTCCATGCTGAAAAAGGCTAGGAAATCTAATCCTAACTTTAATAGTCCTATACTAGCAAGATTCAACGGATAGAATTACAGATAACTAAATTTTAAAGCCATGAATAAAAAATTAATTCATGGCTTTTTTGTTGAATAATATATATCCAAAATTTACAAGAAAACCGAATTGGTAATTTGGGTCATCATAATAATTAAGACTTACACTTAATGGACCTAACATACTGTTGAAAATTAAAGATGCTGCAGTCGCCCCATGAAAGTTATCCCAGTTACCTGTTTTAACGGCAGTTTGATTTTCCCCTTCCATCATGATGTTTTTGGCTACAAATCCGTAACCTTCCAATCGCATTTCAATATTGCGGAATATGGGTATAATACCAATCAGGCCGGATGCCGCATAGTTATAACCTCTAAAATTTTCCAGGAAAATAGTTTTACTATCAATTAATGGATTGAAGGAAGGTGCATTAATTAACGAAGACTGATAATTTACAAAAGTAGGCTGATTGGAAATTAATCCTTCCAAATGATACCCCAACCTGAATTTATTCCCAAAATATTGTTGTCTTCTGATTTTCAGAGCCACCCATTCCCGATCGTGTTGGGATAAACCTTCTCTTAATGAAGTTGTTCCCGGTTCATGGGTTTCAATTCCGGTAAAATATTTTAATGAAATATCAAACATTTTACCCTTTGAAGGAAATTGCTTGCGGTTTAAAGTATTGTTCTTAAAAACAGCAGACAGGACTACAGATTGGAATTGTGTTTCATCCAGTTCATCTGAGTTGGTAATTTCCCCACCATTAAAGTACTCATCATGATTATTAGTCACTCCTGCACCAATTACTACATTATTGCTATTAAATGTTGATCCAATATTCCCACCTATGTAATTATCTTTTCTAATGATAAAAGCACTTTCATTTCTGTTTTTTAGCACCAACTCTTTTACATCCGTATATTCCCATTTATTAATGATGCCTTCCAGTTCCAAATAAAATGGCAAGTTAGATGGGTAATGCGTTTTTATACTCGCTCTTCCGGAGGTATAGAATCGCCCTGCATAGGCATTGGCACTAAAATTATACAATGCACGGCCAAGAAAATCATAATCTAAACCAGCATAAATAGCACTTATACTTCGGGTAGACAAGTTTCCCCCAACTGAAAGTTTAACTTG
The DNA here is from genome assembly GCF_000379765.1 of Flexithrix dorotheae DSM 6795. Taxonomy (GTDB): domain Bacteria; phylum Bacteroidota; class Bacteroidia; order Cytophagales; family Flammeovirgaceae; genus Flexithrix; species Flexithrix dorotheae. Next base: position 16,452 of record NZ_KB903450.1, on the reverse strand, counting down.
CTTTTTAGGATTTACTTTTAAGTTGAAATTATATGAATCCAAAGTATCGTAAACAAATTCAGGATAAATTTCCCTGAAATATTCATTGGAAATCAATCGGTAATAACCTTTTCTTAACTGGTTAACACTTTGTTTTTCATTTTTAGGTTTCAATACACTTCGCACATATCCTTTCTGCCTGTTTTTCAGGCCTTCGATATCAATATAATTAATATTTTTTACCTCAAAATTCTCCAAATCACCAATTGAGAACCCTCCTAAATTGGATTTCCCTTGCACAACTGCTTTTACCAGCTTTCCATGTTGGATTTTAGTAGCAAAATAACCCAGTTCAATCATTTGGGCAGGTTTGGAAAAATCGAATGGAGAATATTCATCAAGCTGGGGTTCAATAAATACATCTCCCTCATTCAATAAGGATTGATCTGTATTATCAAGCAAAAAATATTTTAATGAATTGCTGATTAATTCTTCGTCATTTTCAAAAGGATATTCCTCAAAAGCTTTTGAAGATACATTTACCCCGATAATAATATCGGGATCAAACTCTTCCCGCATTACATCCACGGGAAAATTGTTATAAATTCCTCCATCATATAAATATTTCCCTTCAATTTTAATAGGTCTGAAAAATAGAGGAACTGTCATGGAAGCACGAACTGCATCATTCAAATTTCCTTTTTTCAAAACGATAGACTTTTGTGTGAAAATATCAGCAGCAATACAACGGAAAGGGATTGGCAAGTGATCAAAATCATAATTGGCAACTCTGGAAACCTGGTACAACCTTTCTGCAAGCGCAAAGTTTAAAGGGCTATCCTCAATTAGATTTGATTTTACAGAGGCCTGAAAATTAGAATCCAGGTTCAGGAAAAACGAAAACATTTCGGCTGAAGCCTTATCATCAACAAAGTAGGCATCTTTTACAATTTTACCGGATGACCAGGTTTGGAAATCTTCTGACAATACTATTTCTTCTATCTTTTTCGCTGAATATCCGGCTGCATAAAATCCTCCCACAATTGCACCCATAGATGTGCCGGTAATATAATCTACCTGAATATTATTTTCCTCCAGATATTTCAATACTCCAACATGGGCAATTCCTTTTGCGCCACCTCCACTTAATACCAAACCTACAGTTTTTCTTGGGGATTGAGCATTTATTGAAAAATATGATAAGAACTGGAATATCACCAAAATGGCGAAGAATAGTTTCATGCGTTTGGAGATGAAATGAATTCACCTTTCAAATGGTTATTTTAAAATTATCTATCTTAAAAGAATTAAGTCTGTAAATTGGAGATTCCAAAAATGAGCGCTAAAAAACAATTAACTTAAAACACTATAATTCAACAAGTTAAACACTACACCAATTTAAATTAGACCTTTCAATATTAAAATGAAAACGATTTTGATATTTTAAAGGTTTACCAAATGACAAATGAAATCTTAAGCTATGTCAAAAATTAACATTTTGATAACAGGAGGAACCGGCCTCATCGGTTCAAGACTAACCGAACTTCTTTTGGAAAAAGGCCATGGGGTCAGCTACCTTTCCCGCTCTAAAAAGCAGGGAGATGGATCGATAAATTATTACCATTGGGATCCATCGAAAGGCGAAATCGATCAGGAAGCTATTGATTCCGCTGATTATATTATTCATTTAGCAGGAGCAAGTGTAGCTGATAGCCGCTGGACGGATTCAAGGAAAAAGGTAATTCTAAAAAGCCGTCAGGAAACTGCCAGATTACTCTTTGATGGTATAAAAAACTCGGATAAGCAATTAAAAGGGTTTATATCTGCCTCCGGAATAGGCTACTATGGGTATACTGGAGATCAACTTATTGATGAAAGTGCTTCATTAGGGAATGACTTCCTGGCTAAGGTTTGTGAAAAATGGGAAGAAGAAAGCCTGCAAATCAAATCTCTTGGAATTAGGACAACTATCATAAGAATTGGTGTAGTACTGAGTGAAAAAGGAGGGGCTTTAAAAGAACTGATGACACCTGTTAAATTTTTTGTAGGAAGCCCTCTGGGTTCAGGGGAGCAATATATGTCGTGGATACATATCGATGATCTTTGCAAAATTTTTCTAAAGGCAGTGGAAGATGAAAGTATGGAAGGAGTTTATAATGGCGTGGCCCCATCCCCGGTTACCAATGAAGAAATGGTAGCCTCAATTGCCAAAACCCTGAAACGTCCGGTTTTTCCAATTAATGTTCCCGGAATAGCCCTGAAAATATTGTTGGGGGAAATGAGTGAGATTGTGCTAAAGGGTAGTAAAGTTTCCAGTAAAAAAATTGAAGCAGCTGGGTTCACTTTCGGTTATCCAAGTTTAAACGGAGCACTTAGTGACCTGCTCAATTAAGAAAGGATAAAAAATTAATCATCTGTTTTCTATAAGTGTTTTTTCAACTTTACTACCTTTAATTTTGCTAAATTTTAATGTTTAAAAATCATTAACTTTGAAAGATGAGGAGGAATTAACCATTTAATCAACATTTTCAAATAATGCCCAAAAATCCTTTAGTTTTTTTTCAGGAAAATATTGTCAGTTTTCAGAAAACAGCCCAGGAAAAGCAATCTGCCTTTAATCTTTTTTCCACGATAAGAACGATTTTCTTTATTCTCGCTTTGGTGCTTATAGTTTACCTTGCCAATGAAAGAGAAGCATTTCTAGTATTTACTACCCTGGTTGTTTCAGGGTTTTCTTTTGCCTTATTAATTAAAAAACATAATCAGATAAGGTTTGAGCGGGATTATTTCCAAAATTTGGTGCAGATAAATAAGGAAGAAATCCACAGGCTTGAAGGAAATTTTTCGAAAATTGAAAATGATGGTGCGGAATTCCAAAATCAACAACACAATTACTCTGGTGACCTGGATATTTTTGGTCATAATTCCCTCTTCCAGTTAATTAACAGGACTTCCACCAGTCCTGGAACTGAGGAATTAGCTAAATGGTTAAAATCCAAAAGTGAAATAAATGATATTTATGCAAGGCAGGAAAGTGTTAAAGAACTTGCGGATCAACCAGAATTGAGGCAGGATTTTCAAGCCAAAGGGGTATTTGGCATAAGAGATGGAAAAGAATTGGAGAAACTAATTGCATGGGTGAATGAAAAACCCCACTTTTCTAATAACCAACTGCTGGTTGTAGCCTCCTATTTTTTGCCGGTAATTACGGTAGCCTTAATAACTTTATACTTTTTACTGGATGATGCCCCTGAAATCTTATGGATTGGTCCACTTCTGGTCAACTTCTCTATTTTAGGTAAAATCCGAAAGGGAGTTTCTGCGCTTTGTGAGGAGACTGTGAAAAGTGCTAAAACTCTGAAAACTTTTGTAAAGCTGATTGAAGTAATTGAGGATAATGAATTTAAGTCAGGAAAATTAAAAAACCTACAGCATTTGCTTTCCCTGGAGAAATATAAAACATCTGATTTAATCAAAAAATTAAGCCGGGTTTTAACCAATCTGGAAGCCAGGGAAAACGCTTATTTTTATGTAACTGTAAATGTGGTTTTACTTTTTGAACTTTTCTGGGCGATAAGACTGGAGAGATGGAGATCCTATAACCAGGAAAATCTAAAAGTCTGGATGGAGGCAATTGCCGAATTTGATGCACTGAGCAGCCTTGCTGGTTTTGCCTATGCCAATCCTGAATACGTAATGCCGCTTATCAGCAGTGAGGAATATGCTTATAAAGCAGAATACCTTGGTCATCCTTTAATTCCCAAAAAAGAGCGGGTTTCCAATGATTTTCGCCTGACAGGACAAGGGAAAATCATTATGATTACCGGCTCAAATATGTCGGGGAAAAGTACATTTTTAAGGACATTGGGTGTAAATGCAGTTTTGGCATTTGCCGGAGCCCCTGTTGCTGCAAAAAAACTGGAATTATCATTATTTAATGTATTTACCAGCATGAGAACCCAGGATTCACTCGAAGAGCATACTTCGGGGTTTTATGCAGAGCTGAAGCGAATAAAAATGCTACTCTCGGAAATCGCCACAGGAGAAAATGTCTTCTATTTAATGGATGAAGTTTTAAAAGGCACCAATTCTCATGACAGGCATTATGGGGTAAAAACCATTATCAAAAAACTGGTGGAACAGAACTGCTTTGGGCTTTTATCCACACACGATTTGTCGCTTAGTGAACTTTCAAATGAATATCCGGAACAAATTATCAATAAGAGTTTTAACTGCAGTATAAAGGATAATAAGCTATCTTTTGATCACAAACTTCATGATGGTGTTTGCCAAAGTTTTAGTGCAAGCAAATTAATGGAAGGATTGGGAATTGTTTGAAAAATTCTGAATGTAACAATTGCAGTGATCCTATAATACAAATTAATAGGGCTCAGCATGATCTTTCATCTGGAAATTGCTTGTCATGGGAACTATGCACCGCAATCCGTTTTAACCAGGAAAATTTTTATCATCTAATTCCTCCGGTATGAATGGCAATTATAGTCTCACCTGATTTGAAAAATCCTTTCTTTATTAAATCATAAATACCAAACATCATTTTCCCGGTATAAATAAACTCCAGAGGGATTTTGTTATGCTTTTCAAACTTTTTCATAAACTCCTGTAGATCAGAGCCAGATTTGGCATAACCACCAAAATGGTAATCCATATTGATATCCCAATTCTTGTATATAGTTTGATTATACAGAAGTATTAAATTACTTACCTCGTCTTTCAAAAAGCCAGCCCCTTTCAAAGCGGCAAAGCCCAAAGCTTTTTTCTGATGATGAAGCCCTGCAATTATTCCCGCCAAAGTACCACCTGTGCCACAGGCGCAACAAATGTAATCGAAATCCTGATCGATATCAGCCACAATTTCTGCACAGCCTTTTACCGCCAGCGCATTGGAGCCTCCTTCGGGAATGAGATAAAATTTACCAAACCTTTCTTTTAATTCTCCAATCACTGAAGCCAGATTTTTTTGCCGGTATTTCTCCCGGTCCATATAGTGAAGGCGCATTCCACAGGATTTGGCAAAACTAAGAGTATCATTAAGTGGTTCATGTGGTTCACCCCTGATTACACCAATGGATTTGATATCGAATAATTTCCCGGCTGAAGCAGTTGCATAGATGTGATTAGAATAAGCCCCACCATAAGTGAGAATTTGATCAAACCCTTCTTTCCTGGCCTGTTCCAGGTTATATTTTAACTTTCTCCACTTATTCCCTGAAACTGTCGGGTGGATAAGGTCCTCCCTTTTGACATATAGATTTACTCCAAAATCCGCAATCTCAGGATCTTCGACTTTCTGGAGAGGTGTGTGGCTTATTGCTAATTTCAATGTGTTTATAGTTAAACTGGTGATAGAAATCAATTCTGATTCAAAAATAGTTTAAAACCCTTAAAAGCTGTAAAAGGAAAAATTTATAAGAATTTACGATTTTTATTATTTTTTCTGAAATAATTGTCCTTTTAAATCCAACAAATTAATTTGAATAATATCAATCCCTTAAAATTTTATGCTCCATCCCTTTCTAAAAAAGTTACAAGTTTTATTCGAAAATCATACAAATACGGAAAAAGCCGTTTTTCAAAAAAAATATCTTAAGAATCAGTTTGAATTTTATGGATTAACCGCTCCGGAAAGGAAATCAATAATAAAAATTTACCTGAAAGCAGAAGGTTTACCTCCTTTTAATCAAATGAAAGATATCATCAGAAATGCCTACCAACAGCCTCAGCGGGAATTCCATTATTTTGCCATCGAATTTATGGAGAAATACCAAAAGCATCTTTTACCTGAACACCTGGCTCTTTGCAAATTCTTGATCACTACGCATTCCTGGTGGGATACAGTAGATTTTATTGCCTCCCACCTGGTCGGTGGATTGGCTAAAAAACACCCGGCTATTTCTTCAGAAATGAACAATTGGATTGAGGATGAAAATATGTGGATCAATCGAACTGCTCTTTTATTCCAATTAAAATTTAAGAAAAACACAGATAAGCAAAAGCTTTTTTCCTATTGCCATATCCAATCTGATTCCAATGAATTCTTCATAAAAAAAGCTATTGGATGGGCTTTAAGGGAATATTCAAAGACTGACCCTGAATCTGTGATTCAATTTATTGAAACCCATGAATTAAAACCTTTAAGCATGAAAGAAGGGCTCAAATGGCTAAATAAAAAAGGGGATTTGGAGCAATAAAAATCACCATTTAATTTTTCCTTACATTAAAAAAATGTCGCTTAACCGGAATTATCTTTTAACTTTTTACGGTTTTATTACTTTACAATTTCCACTCAGTAATTTTCCTCACATATGATTTAAAGTATTTGTGCTTTTAGTTACCAAACTAACAAAACAGACAAATACTTCATGAAATTTTTTAAACCTGCATTTAAAATCTTAATGGTTTTATTTTGTGCTTTTTCCAGTACAATATTAACCGCCCAAAACAAAGGTAAAGTTGAAATAAACATTGCCCCAAATAATATCCAAACCATCCCTGTGCCTGTGGATAGCTTCGGAATCATCATTGTTCAGGAAAATAGGGAACTGAAAAATGCCAAGGAAAGAGAACTGATTATCAATCGGTTTGATAAGCATTTTGCCAAACGGTGGACATCTTCCATTTTTATCAATAAGAAATTTGAACTTGCCCAGTACAAATTCGATGGAGAGGAATTATTTATGGTTTATTCCACCGTTGGGGAAAAACAGTTTGATGTCATAAAAGTGACTCCGGGAAATGGCAAAGTGAAACAAACTACTTTTTTCACTTTGCCAAATGTCATGTTTTATGATATGGAAGTTTTACAGGGAAAGGTATTTTTAGTTGGTGCCCAATATAGAAAATCTGTGTTATTTCAACTCGACCTTGAAACAAAAGGAAGCAAATTGCTTAACACCAACCTGGGTAGAAGTGGAAGCATCATAAAAAGTCTGGCTGTGCATCAATCTACCCATACGGTACATGCTACTTTAGCACACATACATCCTAAAAAAACAGAAATGACCATACGTTCTTTTGATGCAAAAGGTAAGGGTTTAGCAGATGAGTTGATAATTCCCCAACACAAGCATAAGTTTCTGGAGGCGGAATTTGTGGAATTACAAAACAATCGTAAAATAATTGTAGGTACTTATACCGGAAAGAATTCTACCAAAGCACTTGGTTATTTTTATCATCATCTCGATGGAAACGAAACAAAATATTACCCCTTTCAGGATAAAGAACAATTGAAAAACTACACCTCCATCAACCGTGTCTTTACTATCAGGAATAAAATCATGATTATTACCGAAAACTATGATTTTGTTTATTCGAAAGGCTTACCTCAAACTCCCCGGATTTACTCCGATCCAAATTACAGTTTTAATAATGTTTGGGCCATTAATAACTTAAGTTATACACAAACCCGAATGGATGTTTTTACAGAAAGGCTGATGGAAATTGGGGGTTATCAAATTAAAAAATTAAACATTACCAGCATTTCAGAAGATGGAGCAGTTAATTGGGAGAAAAGCCTAATCCCAGAAAGCGAAGAGGTTTCTAAAAAATTTAAAAGGTACCATGTTTTTAATCAGGGAGAATCGATGGCATTTTTAAATAACCTGAATGGCAATATTCACCGGTTAAATTTAAATAATCATTCTCTGGACTTTGAAAATTACAATTTACATACAGATAAAGATGGCAACCTTGCCATCCCAACTGGTTTAGTAAGTGCCACTTACTGGTATGGCAATTATTTCCTGAATATAGTGGTTAAAGGAGATAATCCTTTCAACAGTAAAAAATTACAAGAAACAACCTTATTACTCTCCAAGGTAAAAGGTTAATGCATTTTCAAACCTCAAAAAGCCGGCATTTCATCAGAATGCCGGCTTTTTTTGTTGATAAATTTCTGCATTTAATTGATATAAAAGGAAGTCCCACTTTAGTCAGTTCTCACTTCATTGAAATTTCACTCCTGTTTGTAGAAAATATTTCCCGATCTGCCAATACCGTCTTTCCTTAGCCATATCAGAAATTAAATAATCAACAACTAAAACTATATTTTAAGTTATGAAAAATGCATTGAAAAGGAAGAGTATCGGAATAGGCTTATTTTTTATTATGCTTATCTCTGTAGCCGCTTCAGTAGCCCAAAAACAATTCGACCGAAAAGCATTAAAAGAAGAGTTGAAAGCCTATTTCGAGGAAAACATCAAACCTGTACTCCAAGAAAAAAGGGCACAATTGGAGGTTGAACTCTCTGCGGCTGAGAAGGACCAAATTGAAAACATCCGTTCCCAAATGGAATCGGATAAAGAAAAGATTAGAGAAATGAGAGCAAAACGATCATCTGACGAGCTTTCTGATGCAGAATTATTAGAACGGAGAGAAATGCTGAAGGAACACCGGAAGTTTATGGATAAAGCCTGGGTCATTGTGGATAATCATGAAGGCACTTTCGATAAAATAATGGTTGATCTGGCACAAAATAGAAAAACCTGGCAGGAAGATATCCATGCCATTTTGGAAAAATACAAAGAAGACATGGATGAAATCGAAGAAAGGAGAAAAGACGGGAGAGGAAATGGTAGTGATCATCGTGGAGAAGGCCGTAAAGGAGGGAAAAGATTTGGTGGCAGGAATGCAGGAATGCCTCATAAAATGATGATGCTGGAAAAGTCGGATGTAATGTTTTTGCTGTGGGACGGAGAAAGTGATTTTTTTGGTGGTAGAGGAGATAGAGACCGGGCAAACCAGAATATTTTAATTTTCCCAAACCCCGGAACCGATAATACTCAAATTGAATATGCAATTGAAACAGCGGGGAATGTCACAATCACTATTCATAACAAGCAGGGAGAGCTTGTAAAATCAGTAATAAATGAAGAAAAACAGGCCGGAACATATACCCAGGATTTAGATATTAGTGATCTTGAAAATGGTCTTTATTTCTATAAAATCATTTCCACAGACGGAACTGTCACCAAAAGGTTTATCAAGAAATAATTAGCAAAATCAAATAAATTATTCTGACCCAAAAAAAGTCCTGGCAATATTTGCCAGGACTTTTTTATATTTTTTCTTCAAAAATCAAGAACTTTTTTTCCGAATATTTTTAGCCACCAATGTGGGCATTTCTATATGGAGTAATAAATTTCTGGTTACACTTTCGTCCAGATTTCCCACAAATTCCCGATTATCCGGGTGAACAATTAATAAATCTGCATTTTCAGCCTGAATAAATTCTTTTATTCCCGCCTCAACGCTATCATTAGCACGAACCTGAAAATTAAGTTGTTCAATGGTGCTGAACCAATAATAATTCTCCAGAAGTTTTTGATTCTGGCCTGCTCTTTTTTGCTCGGTAGCATCCGTAGAGGTGATTTGTACACATACCAGTGAGGCTTCAATTTTCTCGGAAAAAGCCAGCATTTCATCAATTACCGGAATATCATCTTTATCGAAAACTGTAGCATAAACCACCTTATCGTAGGGCTTAAAAGTACTTTCCAAAGGAATCACCAGCACCGGGGTTTCTACCTGGCTGGTCACATTGGTGGTAATACTTCCCCAACTCTGTTCATCAGAGCCTCTTTCCCCCTGAGTTCCCATAATGATCAAATTGAATTGGTCACCTTCACTCAGGGTTTTAATACTATCTGAAGGCAATCCCTCCCCCATCGAAGTATTTATTTCCACTGGTTTACCGGTTTGCTCGTAGGTATATTCGGCAAATTGCAAAGCCACTCTGGAAAGCTTACTATGCAAATCTGATTTCCTTTCCCGCAATATATCATTTGCCATACCAGAATCCATTTCACTAACCGATACATAAAGGCTATGGTAAAGTGTTATGGTAGAATTAAATTTCTGAGCAAAATTTACCGCATATTTTACTGCATTTAATGATGTTTTGGAAAAATCGATGGGAACAAGAATTGAAAACATAGCTTTTACTTTTTATTTCTTTCCTAAGTTACAAATTTTTTATTGCTTCAAACACCCCAAATACCTGATCTTTACTTTTCACTACCAAAACCGGAGCATCGGTTTGCAATCTTATTAATCGCTCAGCAAAGCTTCCTAAAAATAGAGATGAAGTATAAGACATTCCTTTGGCCCCTAATACAATGAGGTTAGCCTGTAAACTTTCCGCTGTTTTATTTATCAATTTTGCAGGCTGCTCATTTTTATCCAGGGTGTAGAGCGGAATTACCTGAGCCTTAATATCGGGAAATTTTTCCAGAAATTCACTATGCCTTTTCTTGGAATGATTTTTCATTATCCCGGCAATGGTATCGAATGACTTCCCCGATTTATGATAACCGGTAGGAACAGCATAAATATGCTGGCTGTAGATCGTTACACCAGGCACCAGGTTGGCCATATTTAAAATACGTTCGAAAGCCAGCTCTGAGTTATTAGAGTAGTCGTTACATAGTAAAATATTTTCCAGATTCAATTCTGCTTTTTGTGGCACAATTAATACAGAGCATCTCGACCTTCGGGTAAATCTGGTTAAAAACACCCCACTTATTTTTTCTTTCTTTCTTCCTAAAATAAAAAGATCAGTTTCTTTAATTTTAGACCAATGCAAAGCCTGGCCCAACCTAGAACCTTCCGCCACCAGATATTCTATTTCAAAATTTTCATAAGAACTGAAATGTTCTTTCACGGAAGAAATCATTTCCTCTCTTAGGATTTCATCAAAAGGCTGGGAATTGTCGTAAATTTCCTGCTTTACTTCATCCGGAATATCCAGACTCTGCTGAAAGTGAATGAAATAAATTTTTTCAGGTTCCACCAACTTGCTGATAAACTCAGTATATTTAATTACTGTTTTATCAATTTCTGTAAAGTCCAGCCCAACCATTATCCTTTTAAGCTTCGCCATATCGCATTTATTTTGTAAAGAAGAGCCTCAAGACTGGAGGTCGGTTTCCACCTGTGTTGTCAACTCTTTTCAAACAGTTATTTAATTGTTTCTGTAAAAATTCAACAAGAATTTAATCTTTAATAATAATTAAAATTCTTGAGTGCAAAGTTAACTTTAATTTCATGAAATTATCATACCTTTGCGCTCCTTTTCAAAAGGAGTAACCAAAATTATTTAAACAACTGATTACAAGTGAATTAACATGCTTAATTTAAAAGAAATATTTTCCGTTTCAATAATTTTATTTTCGGTGATTGATATAGTAGGATCTATACCAATTATCATTGATTTAAGAAACAAATCAGGAAAAATTGAGTCCTTTAAAGCGACTCTTGTTGCGGGTGTGATTATGGTGGTTTTCCTGTATCTGGGAAAATCAATTCTCAATCTCTTCGGGCTGGATGTGGAATCTTTTGCCCTTGCAGGAGCTCTTATTATTTTTTTATTGGGAATGGAAATGGTATTAGGAAAGGATTTATTTAAAACAGAAGCCAATCCTAAAACCACCTCTATTGTTCCTTTGGCATTTCCGCTTATTGCCGGTGCAGGAACCATGACAACCATCCTCACCTTAAGGTCGGAATATCATCATTTCAATGTACTTATAGGGATATTAATCAACCTCCTTTTGGTATTTCTGGTGTTAAAGACTTCTACCTGGATTGAGAAAAAACTGGGTAGAGCAGGAACAGATATTTTAAGAAAAGTATTTGGAATTATTTTGCTGGCCATTGCCATTAAAATATTCAAGTCAAACCTTCAGTTTTAGGGTTAATATTGATGATGAAAATCATTTAAAAACCACTGGTTTGGTCATGGAAATTGGATAAAAAGTGGGGTAATATAAGGTATGAAATCAGAAGATAAAACGGATTTCATATTAACCTTAAAATTCATTTACCATGACTACCTTTTTAAATACACTCGGCTTTCCCGGAGTTATCATAGGTCTGATACTAATGGTAATTGGGATGATATACCTGTTAAAATACTTAATTCATAGACAGGAAAAACAACTCCTGAAGTACCACCCTGAAAGCAACACCTTAAGCAAAAAATATCCTGGTGTAGACTTGGAAAATTATAGAGGATTGATTTTTAAACTTGGTTTAATTCTTTCTCTGGCATTTGTTTTGGCAGTTTTCGAATACCCTACTTTTGAAGAGGATACTCTTGTAGAATTGCAGGGAGAAAGAGCTGAGTACGATGAAATGCAGGAAATTCCTCCCACAGAACACAAGCCTCCTCCACCCCCCAAAATCATGCACCCGGAAATCGTAGAAGTACCTAATGAAGAGGAAATAGAACAGGAAATTGAAATTGACCTGGATGTAGAAGCGGATGAAGAAGCTGTGGTAGAAGAAGTTCAGGAAATTTTAGTAGAGGAAGATGTTGATGAAGAGGAGGAGTTTGAAGAAATTTTTCAAATTGTGGAAGATCCTGCTGAACCTATTGGGGGTTATAAAGCTTTTTATGCCTTTGTTGGGGAAAACCTGAAATATCCAAGGAAAGCCCTTGACCTCAGTGTGGAAGGTAGAGTCTATATCAAGTTTGTTGTGGACAAAGATGGTTCGTTAACCAACCTGCAAATTGCCAGGGGAATCGGTGCTGGCTGTGATGAAGAAGCCCTGAGAGTGATGAGCAAAGCACCTAAATGGAAACCTGGCAAGCAAAGAGGTAGAGCCGTGAGACAACAGATGGTTATTCCAATAGTATTTAAATTAATCGCTATGTAAAAGGTGATAAATTGTGTGTTTTATAATTATGGTTAAGGACAAAAAGCCCCGTGGTGGGGCTTTTTTTATAACATTATCCAAAAAACAACCCCCAGAATCAACCTCAAAATGAAGCAATTCCCGGGGGTTATAATAACTTTTCTAATTGGACTATTCCTCCGGCATCACTGGAGCTTTGTTTCCTCCGAAGTTTAAAGGTAAATGCAAACCAAAATATGGCATTACATAATTACCCACATCAAAAGAGCCATCTTCCTGTTTTGAAAAAGTCCAGTAATAATCAATACCAGCAGCAATAAATTTATTCACTTTATAAACTGCTCTCACTTTTGCCAATGATCTGTTGTCAAGCGTGAAAGCATCATTTAAGTTAATTAAATCACCTTTTATATAAGAACCATCCAGGGTTAATTTATCAAATAAATCAACGGCCTGGGCCCTTAAGGTCACAGTAGCAGGGTTTCCTTCCCCCAGTTCATCTGGTAATACCAAACTTCCGCTCAACCTGATTTTATTTACTAAAGTAGCAGTAAGTGAACCGTAAATTCCCTTCATGGCCCTTGCCTGTGTAAGACTTAATAATTTATCATTTTTATTGATTTCATAAATGGCATCAAAAAACTGAGGCATGAAGTAATCTGAATACCAAAGCCTGTCAATTCTGGCATCCATGTTAAATACCTGCCCAATGAAATTTACCTTGGCATTTAATCCCACACTAAGTCCATCTCCTGTCTTGTAATTTTGCTGGAAAGCATCCCCGTTTAAGGCCAGGTAATTGGTTAGGGAATCAGATGTATTTTTCAGTAATTTGGCATACTGCACAGAACCAAAAACTGAAATGAAAGGAATTTTCAAAAAAGTGACACCCATATCTGCACTCCAGGTTTTTACGCCATCCTTAATAAATTCATTTCCTCCCTCAATTTTGTTGTCTCCTTCTTCATATAAAACCTGAGTAGTTTGGTCGAAATCAGTGATATAACTTCCCCCCATTTCCATAGATCTCAGTACTGGAATAGGCATTTTGGCAAAAGGACGGATGTATGGACGAAGTGCCAAAAGATTCCTTGAACTGAAATCAAAATCACTATACAAACCTTCTAAACCAAATAATTTAGATGGACGGATATCGAAACTACCCCCAATTTTCCTTCTTTCGTAACTGGTGCTGTTAGTATAGTTGTTCAATAAAATTCCATAACCGATGTAAGAATTGGTTAAAGTTCCCGCTCTCAAATAAACCGGATCTCTTTCTTTTACTCCGTACCTAAAATACTGGATCATTCTTAAAATTCCCGTTCCGTTTTTAAATTCTTCCGTCCTGAATGAGTAATCATCCATATTAAAGAATACAGGGATATCAAGTCCTGCTCCAATTTTCCCAATAGCAATTTCAGGCTGCAGTCTGGTTCCCACAAATCTTTGGTCACCGATTTGGGTAATTCCAAAATTGGCTCTAAACACATTCATACTATCCATCATGTTTAAAGCATCCCCTGAGAAATCCTCTCTTTGAGTATTTGAATCCTTATTTTTCTTTGGCTTTTCATCATCCGAGAAGTAGCTGGATGCATAATCCGTAGTTTCTTCATCCTGCCCAAACAATGATAATGACATCACGGAAAGAAGGGAAAACAGAAAAAGAATTTTTTTTGATAATAATCTTTTCATAGAAATAAGTGCTAGGTTATTGTAAACTGGCTTCAATTGGAATAGAGTTATAAAACCCTATCCTAAATTGTTTTTATAATTAATTTTTTAGCTGGTCAGGTTTATAGACCTGGCCTTAAAAACGAGGGATTAACACTAGCATTTTAATTTCCGTCCTGAAATGGATTTTTTGTAAAGGAGAAACAGAATGGAGAAATGTATTTTCTGGAAGAAAATGATAGAAAAATGATTAATATTGAACGAATTAAATAAAATATGGGAACTGGTAAATTTTCCCTTAAAAAAATAAACTACTGATATTTAAAACCTAAAGCTTCAAAAGCACTATAATGAACTACCGTATAAAATTTCTCTTCATTTTTATTTTATTCCTTTCAATTAGCGCCAAAAGAGGGAATTCCATCCTGGTAAGTGATGTAAGATTAGTGTATTCAACGGTATTGGGCAAGCATTCTGATTTTAAGGAAATTACCCTTTCGAACAACAATACTAAGGAATTTGAAATCCTTTCCTTCCAGATTAGCGGTACAAATGCTTCTTCATTTAAACTTAGGGAACCAGAAACGAAAATACTTTCAAGGAATAATAAGGCTAAAATTGCGGTGCAGTTCACCCCTTCAAAAATTGGGATAGAAGAAGCCAGGCTAACCATCGAAATACAAGGTGAAAAACCAATTGAAATCACTTTAATGGGACTTGGAACCAAAGGACTGGAAGGAAAAAATGAACCTCCTCTTGCCGATGCTCTCAAAGTTCTTGGATTTAAAATAGATATTGGCTGGACTTCACTTGGAAACCATACCAATCCGGAGCTTATCGGGGAAGAGATTTCTGCCCAGCAATTTAAAAAAGCTAAAAAAGGACCAGTAAGCATTATACCTGTTGCCCGATACTCTCCTGATTTTATTTTACCCTTTGGTTATTACCTCAATAATGAAGAAAATATGCCCGAACTAAAAGAAATCGGGATTTTAGCCAAAGCCGATGAAGACGGACATGAGCATCAAATCCTTTACCCCAGATTAGAAAAAGGAAACCAATCATTTGATCCGGGAAAAACCATTTTTGGAATATATACCACAAGCCCTTCCCATACTGCCTACACTGAGGATTATTGGAATGAAAAGCTCTTCCCTACTCATGCTATCCATGCAGTGAGGACCTATCCACTAAAAGATGAGGCTGGCAAGGTAATTAAAAATGCATATCTGATTTGTTTTGAAGAAGCCAAAAACGGGGATTATCAGGATTATGTGTTCGCTATATACAATATTGTTCCTGTGGAGAAATAAGAAAGGTGAATAAAAAAACTCAGCTTTTGAGGGCTGAGTTTTTTAAAATTACTTTCCACTTTTATTCATAAAACAATGTTCCTCAATGGCTGCTTTGGCCTCCTCCGAACCCATCTCCTGAGCCTTTTTAAAATCCCTGCATGCATCAAAATTATCCTTAAGGCTTAATTTAAGCAGTCCCCTTCTATAGTAAACTTCCGGGTCCTGAGCATACAAATCAATCGAATTACTGTAATCTTCCACAGCCCCCATATAATCCATCAGCTGAGTTTTAGCATATGCTCTGTTATCGTAATAAGTCGCATTTTGATTATTAATTTCAATAGCTTTGGTAAACTTGACAACTGCCACGTCATAAATATCCTGCTTTAAATAGGTTAAACCCAGATTATTATACAATCCTGCATTATTTTCATCAAGGGTAAGTGCCTTTTTATAAGCATTTCCCGAGGCTTTGTAATCTGTTAAGTAATAATAAGCATCGCCCATGTTTTCAAATTTTACTGGGTCAAGTGTATCCAGACTGGTTGCAACCTTAAAATCCTTAAGGGCAAGCTCCATACTATCCATACTGTAGTAGGGTGTACGAAAAACATCCCAATTATGCCGCCATTTTTCCATATTTTGCGATTTGGATAACCTGATTCCATTTTGCACTTTTCTTAGTTATTCTTAATTTCAGGATAGCCTGAGCCCCTTTTTTTGACCATCTTTGTCCTGACAGTTTCAGCCTTTTTTGGATGACCTCTTTATGGGCTGATTCTATGGCACCACTGCCTATCAATAATTTTTTATCTTTATAAAAACCATAATACATGCGCTCCTGATT
>NZ_KB903449.1 GCF_000379765.1 Flexithrix dorotheae DSM 6795 | reverse complement strand
GGCACTTTCAAATCAGTTGATTCTCCATCAATGGTTAATGAATTTTGATCTCCAAGTACTAATCTAATTTGGGAAAGATTTCCTGCAGGAAGTTCTATTTCTCCTAAAAAAGCCTCTTCACCATTGGTTAATTTTAAAATATCGAAAATTCCGGTCTCGGCATTTTCCAAGGACTGCCATCCTTCTTCTTCATCTCCTACATTAATATTAACTTCCTGAATATCAATGAGTACTTCTTCGTAATCGGCTGGGGCATCCACCAGTGTTACCTGGATTTTTGCCATGTTATTATCATCTTCACTACAAGCAGAAATGACCACAAGTATCAACCCTAAATACCAAATTTTTTTTAAGTAAGCCAACATAAATTATAATTTTAAAATGTTTAACAGGGGCATCTAAATTTAAAATAACCCACATGTACCAATGTATTAAATAACTGTTAATGATTTTACAATTATTATTCCATTACTTAATTAATTCTTCTAGGAGATACCGGGAGAGTGGATGTGAATTGTTCTAATCAGATTATTCAATAACAACTAATTTTTCTCTTACAATCTGTTGATTAGTAATTAATTCTACCAAATAATGATTTTGACTTAATTTTGGATTAAATTGTAGTAACCCGGATGAAGATTGATTCTGAATTATTTGAGAACTAATTAAATTTCCATTGGAAAGTTTATAAATATTGACTTGAATATCACCTTCATGTTTTTCGGAAAGGTCGATAAAGAATTTTCCGCCATCTTTATTTAAAGTGGGATAAATTTTAATTTCCTTTTGTTTTTCTAATTGGATAAAAATGACCTGGCTAAACGTAAAGTTTCCATCTTTATCCGCACTTTTTAATCTATAATAATTCTGGCTACCTCCTGGAGTATAATGGGTATAGGTAAATTGGTTTATATTATGGTTATGCTCAGATATATTAGTTATGGTTTTAAAATTAAGTCCATCCTTGGAATGAAGTAGCTCAAAATTGTGGAATTTACTTTCCGTACTTGTTTTCCATTCAAGCAAGACATTAGTTCCTAATTTTTCTGCTGAAAATTCTGCTAATTCAAGGGGTAATAATATTGAACTTACCCCATTTTCATCAAGGGAAACTACTCCCGTTAATCCAGTTCCATTCATACAATATGGAGGAGCATCCCCTACACTTGGCGGGTTATTAGTATTGCAACCTCCTCCGCCTTTTGCAATAGTATTTCCACAAATTCTCAATTGATTACTGGAGCTATTTCCTTTAATATATCCACCTGAAGCAATAATTATATAATTACCACAACCACTACCACCATCAGTTAAATCGAGTTTATTACTACTAGAAGGAAATTCCAAAATTCCTCCACTTTCAATTTTTAAACTACCATCAAATTTCTCATTGGAATCAGTAACCTGAACGGTCACCCCATCAGTAATAGTGATTAAATCTCCATCTTGTGGAGCTGAACCTGTTTCATCACAAACCATGTTATCCCAATCAATTGAACAAGGAGATGATCCCACACACGAAATCGTACAATTTTGTGCCGAGGCAAAGTTTTGAAAGATTGATATTGAAATAAAAAGGGCTAAGGTCATTAACGTTTTCATGTGTTGATAATTTATAAAGATAAAATTGTTAGTTTAGCCATGATGGCATTGAAAACTTATTGACAAAGGGTGTGCTTAATTTAAAATTGACAATAATTGATAAAAATCCAGCTAAAAAAACCCTTCTATCTGGATTAAGAGGGTTATTTCTAAATACAGGACAAAATTCCATATATTAGAAATAATCCCAAAAAAGGATTTGATTCTAAAAATGAGATAAAATCTCAAATATGGATTAGTTTTGAACTGCAATAAATTTGACTCAGGAATTACCATAACTTCATCAAACTAACCTATAGAAAATAATGAAATATGGCCAAAACGATTTAAATTTTTTCCATGATCCTACGGTTTACCCCTCCTAATTAAGAAGGATTATTTGTGTTTTAAAAATCTGGTAAAAAGCTTCACCATGGTTTCCAACTTTTCCATAGGATCTTCTATTGATGGATTTGTTAGGTTGATGTCAAATTCGCCAAAAATTTCTGTTTGCATTGGATAGACTAATATAAAATTAGTTTTAGTAAAATTTTGATGTAAATACTTAGGGATTGATAACATATAGGGTTGGTAAGAGGGTTGATCTTTTCTGGCTAATATAACCATTAGATTATCATTTGGTTTTAATTCTTTTTTAAGCGTAACTAAATTGTCCCAATCAAAGAATTCTATCGTGGGACAATCTATTTGATGTTCTGATTGGATTTTGGAAATATAATTCAACGCATTTGGATGCCCGTAAAACAGCATTTTTCCTTTAGTGTTGAGGGCCATGTTCCACATTTTAATAAGCCATAAGGGAAACCCTATCTCTTTTTCGGCATTTTCCGGAATTACTACCAAATGTCTTTTTATTGTACTGAGTGTTTGATAGGATTTATAAATAAAAATATTGGCATTGCATTTAGTGAGAATTCCTTCGGTAAGTTCGCCCAGGAAGGTATCTGAAATTCCTTTCTTAATATGAAAACCCAAAACCAGATCTGTCACTTTTTGCTCTCTTGCCACACTTACAATTCCATTTATAATATTTATATCGAATCGGATTTGTTCTTGTAAATAGTTATCAGTTTCCGAAGCCTTTAGGGTCGCTTGAAGAAGAAGTTTCCTGGCCTGTTTTTCCGATAGTTCATCCAGGCTATTGGTATCCACAATATTCAGCGCCATTAAACCATTTTTGTTCTCTTTGGATTTCAGTGCAATACTCAGGTTTATTAGTTCATCAATGGTATCCATGTTGCTCAGGGAAATTAAAATCCTTTCAGGTTTTCCTGTATGATCGGATTTTACGATTGAGGTGATTTCCTGCAAGGCAATATTTTTTGCCCCTTTTTGTGTGACGAATGAGGCTATAGTACAGGTTATTAATATCATTAATATTGTCCCATTTAATACATTTTGGTTGAGTAACCTCAAAGGTTCACCATCAGCAGTTTCTCCAATAACAATATTATAACCTACTAATACAGCGGCTAAAGTAGCTGCAGCCTGTGCATTACTCAATCCAAAAAAAATTCGTCTTTCATTTACCGAAAATCGAAATGTCTTTTGGGTTAGCCAGGCAGCTAAATACTTTGCGCTTGTAGCAATAATTACCATTACTGAGGCCACTTTTAAGGTATTTAAATCTTTAAAAAACACTTCATAATCAATCAACATTCCGACACTCAACAAGAAAAATGGGATAAAAATGGCATTCCCTACAAAATTGATTCGATTCATTAATGGAGAGGTATGAGAAATAAGTGGGTTGAGGGATAAACCTGCTAAAAATGCTCCGATAATAGCTTCTATCCCGGCAAACTCGGCTAAAACTGCTCCTGTAAAAACCATTACCAAAACGAAAATATATTGGGAAATGCTATCATCATTTTTTTTGAAAAACCAATAAGCAATCTTTGGAAATAAAAACATGACTATCAAACCAAAAACAGTAATTGAAAAAATCAACCTTACCCAAAATTCAGTATTTACTTGTCCTTTAACCATGCCCACAATCACAGCCAATACCAATAATGCCAGTACATCCGTAATAATTGTCCCTCCAATAGTGATGTTTACCGCTCTATTATTTGTAATGCCAAATTTGCTCACAATGGGATAGGCAATCAATGTATGGGAGGCAAACATGCTCGCCAGTAAAATTGAGGTAATAACCGAAAAGTTTAAAATGTAGGAACCCGCTATAAAACCTAAACCCATGGGAATGGAAAAAGTATACATACCAAAAACTATACTTTTAAACCTATTCTTTTTTAATTCGGGAAGATCTATTTCCAAGCCGGCTAAAAACATAATGTACAGTAATCCGGCTGTACCCGAAAGGATAATACTACTATCTCGTTCTATTAAATTAAAGCCATGATTTCCTACTATTGCACCAGCTATTATCAAACCTAAAAGATGTGGAATTTTTAGCTTATTAAATAAAATAGGTGCGAATAAAATAATTAATAAGATGAGCAAAAATTTGGGCACTGGATTTACCAAAGGAAAGGTAAAATCGATTGAACTGAACACTATCATTAAAAAAAGTTTAAAAAATGATATTTGTGATGTTCTGCTACTTATTCCACCCCTCACCTGAAGTTCACCAAAGTTTTAACCATTTTGTAATTAATGTCTAAAATCTCTTTAGAAAAGAAACCGGGCATTAGCTACTAGAAAATGGTCACTTTTAGACGACTTCCTAATCAAAGCTAATTTAAATATTTGACAGGAGGAATTTTTTTATTTAAAAGGAAATAAAACAAGTTTAATTTCCAGCCCTGCTCTTTCTACTAACTAATAGATTTTTAAAAAATAAACTGTCTGGTATTTAGTGACTTAACCATTGTTTACCGTCATATTTTTACATACAAAAATGAGTATAAAATAGAGGAAAACCAGTAATATCCCTTGTTAAAACTGGCTAAAATTAAACTGGCTATATAATAGACTTCGCCTTTAATTACCTGTTTACAAAACTTATTTCCTGAAATGTTTAAACTACTACTTTTACCTGTTATTCTAGTGGGATTAAGTACCCTGGAATTGTATTCCTTTGAAAATATTCCGGATAAAAAAGAAGCAAAAATAAACGCTTTTTTGCCTAGCAGTGATTTTAAGGATGAATTGGTTACATCGGGATTAGAACAACCTACAGACATCAAATTTTTACCCGATGGCAAAGCGCTGATTTCCCAAAAAAATGGGGAAATATATTTTATAGATCCTTATACAACCTCCCCAAAGCTTTCCTTATTTTTAAAGCTTCAAAACATCAATGCACAGTTTGAAAGAGGCTTGTTAACCATGGCCATTGACCCGAGTTTTTCCTCCAATAAATACTTGTATGTTTATTATTCTACTGCGGATGGAAGGCTACGCCTTTCCCGGTTTACCTCTTCGGGTAGTACTGCTTCTTTGTCTAGTGAATTTATCGTTTGGCAAACAGCCACAAATTATCTCAATTTGGCCGTGCATATCTACCACATTGGAGGAGCTATGGATATTTCCGATGATGGCAAGATATTTTTGGTAATTGGTGATTTACTTGAACAGGACAAGGCACAGGATTTAAAAAGATATAATGGCAAATTATTAAGGATAAATAAGGATGGAAGTGTTCCCACTGACAACCCATTTTACAATGGAGGTGCTTCTACAGGACCCAATGGGGAACTGAAAGAGATTTATGCCTGGGGATTGAGAAACCCATTTAAAGGTCATTTCGATAAGGTTAGCAAAAAGTTTGTAATGGGAGAAGTTGGAGGCAACGACCATTCAAAATCCTGGGAAAATATAAGGTATGGCATTAAAGGCGCTAATTACGGCTGGCCTCACTGTGGTGATGCAAACAGAGACAGCAATGGCAACTGTACTGATCCCAAATATGTAGACCCAGTATTTGCTTACAAACATATTCCCAACAGGGGTAATTCAATTACCGGGGGATTTGTCTATAGAGGGGGAAATTATCCCTCAAATTTTCAAGGTGTCTATTTTTTTGCAGATTATGCTCAAAGCTGGATCAGGTATTTGGAGATGGATAATAATCTGAATATTACTGCCGCAGGGACTGGAGAGAACAGGGCTAAAGAATTTCTTTCCCCTAAAGGCACTTTTGGAATGGTTGACATAGAGCAAGGACCTAGAGGAGAAATCTTTTACTTAATGTTTAACAGAAACAGTGTCAATACAGGAGAATTTCGCAAAATCTACTATACCAAAGGAAATGTCTCTCCTATTATTACCAAGGCAATTGCAGATAAAACTACCGGAAAAGCTCCGCTTACGGTAAAATTTACCGGAGAAGTATCTTATTCGGGAAGTGCAGCTTTAACCTATAAATGGGATTTTGGGGATGGAACGAATGCGAATTCACTTGTAGCTACTCATATTTACTCTAAATCAGGTACCTATAAAGCAAGATTTAGCGTAAGTGTACCCGGTATAACCGTGCAATCTGAGGAGATAACCATAAAAACCGGGCAGCCTCCTATAGTTAAAATTACTTCTCCTGTAAATAAGAGTAAATTTATAGCAGGGCAAAAAATAGTATTTGAGGGCACTGCCACAGATGATGGTCCTTTATCCGAAAGTAATTATATCTGGCAGGTTTTATTTCTTCATAATGATCATACTCATCCTTTTATCAATAGTTATGCTGGGAAAAAAGGGGAATTTACCATTCCTAAAAGTGGGCATAGTTTTCAAAGCTCCACCGGGTATATTATAGTACTTACCGTAAAGGACAGTGAAAATTTAACCACTTCGGAAGCCGATACACTTTACCCTCAAAAAAGCAATGTGTCATTTGAAACAGTGCCTGTTGGCTTGCAGGTTAATTTAGATGGTTTACCAAAGTCCACTCCATTTGTTTTGGATGAATTAGTTGGTTTTGAAAGTCAGGTTAATGTGGCATCTCCCCAGGTTTTAAATGGGAAAAATTATCAATTTGTAAGCTGGTCTGACAATGGCGCAAAAACCCATAATATATCCATACCATCAAGCCATACGAAACTTACAGCATATTTTGAAGAAACTAGCTTACCGGTCGCTTCTTTTATAGAAGCTGAAGATGTTTTTCAAAAAAAGACAGATATGGGAAATAATCCCATAGGTAAAGTCTATGCCAGCATTTTAAGTAAGCAATCGGGTGTTTCGATATTTGATAAAAATGACAAGGTGGGTTTGAGTTTTAACATTTCGACCGCCTCCAAATATCAACTAAAGGTACGTTTACGATCAGGCTATAATGGAAATAATAAGGCTTACTGGCCTGGTGGATATAGCTTTAACCTGGACGGTAATTCCATCACCTTTACCGGAATTGAGAGTACAATTTCCAGTTTTTCAGGTGAACTGGGAGGCATTTATCTGGGTATTATGTCATCCCCAGAGGTTCACTTAAGTCAGGGAGCTCACTCGCTTGAAATAATGGCCAATAGCAGTTGGGGTTTCATAGATTATTTAGAACTCATAAACCTGGGAAGTACAGAAAAGAGCGATCCAATTGCAAATGCTGGAATAGATAAAACGGTATTTCTTCCTCAGAACTCTGTATCCATTGTTGGAAATGGAAGTGATCCGGACGGAGGCCTTGTTAGCTTTAACTGGACTCAGGAATCAGGACCTGGTTTAGCCACACTTACTGGTAAAAATGCCAGTACCCTTATTGTTGGTAGTTTGATTGAAGGCGTTTATAAATTCCGCCTTACTGTAAAAGATGATGAAAATGTATCCGCGTTCGATGAAATGCTGGTTACAGTAAAATCCAGTCCATCTGGTGGAGAAGTAATTCAAAGTCTAACCTTAATAAATACCATAAACAATCAGCCAGTTTCGGGATATGATCCTATTGCTACGAATGCAGTTATCAATTTGCAAACACTTCCTAGTCAAAATATCAGCATAAGGGCCAACACGGCAAGAAGTGTAGGCAGTATCAAATTTAATCTGTCGGGTTTTAATGGAGGATTAAACCATACCCAAATTGAAAGTAATGCACCATATGCTTTATTTGGGGATAATGCAGGAAATTTCCATCCCTGGCTTCCTCAAAAACCAGCCGCAGGCCACCAGTATGATTTACTGGTTAATGCCTATGACCAGGCGGGAGCAAAGGGAAATATCATTGGTGCTTATGCCATCAAAATTTCCTTTACAAGCCAAAACCAAAGTACAGATGGTGGAGTAATTCAGGGAGTTTCCCTGATAAATGCTGCGAATAACCAACCCATCGCAGGTTTTGACCCTATTGCGCAAAATGCCGTGATTAACTTAAATGTTTTGCCATCTCAACAACTCAATATCCGGGCAAATACAAATTCAACTGGTATTGGTAGCCTAAAATTTGAGTTAAAAGGATCCGGTGGCGGAACAGATCATCAGAAAATAGAAAGTGCTGCACCTTATGCATTATTTGGAGATAATGCAGGTAATTACAATCCTTGGTCGCCATCTGCTCCTAAGAGTGGTTTTAATTATAATTTGTCCATAAAAGCCTATAATCAATCAGGTGCAAATGGAAGTGAAATAGGAAATTTTACCATTAGTTTCTCCTTTAGTAACGGCAGTTCAAGTGCCAGGTTTGTAGCTTCAAAAGAAGAAGGAAATTTATTCCAGGAAGAAGTGGTAATCTACCCCAACCCAAGTTCAGGGGAATTTTTTCTCAATCTGAACGTGTTGGAATTTGACCAAATTGAAATTACAATTTACAACGCTATTGGACAACAGTTTTTCTTTGGCAGTTATACCGGACCACAACAAACTAAAATAAACCTGCAAGAAAAGGGAGCTGTAAAAGGTATTTATTTTGCCAGAGTAACTAAAAACCAGCAATTATTAAATAACTCAAAAATTCTAGTTCAATAATTCCGGATAGAGGCTATAACATAGCCATGTGGAAGCAATGATTAATTCAAAGGCCTTCTGTTAGGTTAACAGGAGGCCACCTTCCACAGTCCTTAAATTCAAATGATATTTCTTTTTTTATAATTCACTTCTAGAGCACTTTAATTAATTGCTCATCTCCTCCCTCCCCTACTCTGCTAAATTGATAGCAAATCATTTGTGAAACTCAAAGACCGATCAAAAACACCTTATAACAATGAAAAGCATCGGATTGCATTAAAATTTATTACCTTAGTAATTATAACTGGTTTTCATTCATAGCCTGATTGTTTTGTTTGGAGAACAAGTTGAACAAAATTGGAAGATTTTAGAACAACAATTATCTCTTCCGTTTCCCTAAGCCTGTAAAAATTTTTTTGAACTGTTTTATGATAAAAAACTATCTAAAAACCTCGCTCCGAAATATCCTTCGACACAAGTTATACACTTTCATTAATATCCTTGGATTAGCCGTAGGAATTACTGCAAGTATTTTCATACTTCTTTGGGTAACAGATGAATTATCATACGACCGATTTCATGAAAATTCCGATCGCATTTTCAGTGTTCTAATCAATAATTCTTACCCTGATGGTAGAATCGAAACGTTTCCTGCAACACCGGCTAAATTGAAAGAAGTTATAGAAAGTGAGATTCCAGAAGTGGAAATGGCCGCTCAATATAGCTATGATACCAGGATGTTAATTCAGTATGAAACCAGCAGTTTCAACGAGACCGGATTATATGCTGACCCCAGTTTATTTCATATATTTAGTTTTCCCATTGTAAGGGGTAACCCTGCCAAACCCATCTCTGATATTAATTCCATAGCTATTTCTCAGAAATTGGCCAAAAAGTTATTCCCACAAGAGAATCCTCTGGGTAAAACACTGTCAATCGGTAATGTGCACGATCTCACTATTTCGAGCGTCTTTGCAGATATCCCTAAGAATTCAAGCCTTCAATTTGAATTTATTATTCCTTTTGAGCTTTTTGTAAAAGAAAATCCCTGGACCCAAAATTGGGGTAGTGGTGGTAATCGGACAGTGGTTATGCTGAATACCGATAGTAAGGAGGCAAACCCTAAATTTTCAAATCTCATTAAAAAGAACTGTCCTGAATGTACCACAACGCCTTTTCTTTTCCAATTCCAAAAGTCAAGGCTATATTCAGATTTTGAAAATGGAATAAATGTAGGTGGACGAATTCAACAGATTTATCTGTTTGTGGGAATTGCCATCCTTATTCTCATAATGGCTTGTATTAATTTCATGAACCTCTCCACAGCCCGATCAGCCAGTCGAAGTAGAGAAGTGGGTATCAGAAAATCAATTGGTGCTCAAAAAACAGGATTGATAATACAGTTTATTACAGAATCAGTGCTTTTATCATTTATTGCACTTTTGTTCGCCTTATCCTTTGTGCAATTGTTGCTTCCTTTCTTTAATGATATTACCGGCAAATCCATTCAATTAGACTTTACCCATCCCATATTCCTTTCAGGAGCCTTTATCATTACCTTAATTTGTGGATTGCTGGCAGGAAGTTATCCCTCCTATGTTTTATCAAGATTTAACCCTGTGAAGGTATTGAAGGGGGATCACCAGTCAGGCCTTACAGGTAGTAAATTACGTAAAACGCTTATTGTCGTTCAGTTTGCCACCTCAGTAATACTTGTAATTGGAAGCATTGCTTTGTACAAACAAATAACCTATA
Source organism: Flexithrix dorotheae DSM 6795 (assembly GCF_000379765.1). Classification (GTDB taxonomy): domain Bacteria; phylum Bacteroidota; class Bacteroidia; order Cytophagales; family Flammeovirgaceae; genus Flexithrix; species Flexithrix dorotheae. The sequence continues at coordinate 89,460 of NZ_KB903449.1, read as the reverse complement.
TCGGCAACAGGAATCTTGGATTTGACAAAGACAATGTTATGGTTCTTGACCAAAATGAGGGAATAATTAATAATTATGAAGTGATCAAGAATGATTTATTACAGCTTCCTAATGTTAAGCACATTGCTTTTGGTGGAAATAATATTTTTACAGTCCCTATCACTACTACCGATCCCATTTGGCCTGGCAAAGTTGAAAACTCCTCTATTAGATTTAAAATTTATCGGTGTGACCAAGCATTTATTCCCACGCTTAATATTAAACTACAAAAAGGGCGAAATTTCATTGAAGATCAGGATGCGTCCAATTATATTATAAACAAAAAGGCGGCTGAAGTGATGGGATTAAGTTTAGAAGATGCAGTCGGTTCAGAATTGGAAATGTGGAATGGAAAAGGGCGAATTGTGGGTATTACTGAAGATTTTCATAATGATAATCTCAAGTTCGGAATAGAACCTATGATTTTTATGTATTCTGAAAATATTGGTGCACATTACTTCATCAAGTTATCGGGACAGGCTCCAATAACTAAGCAGGTCGCCCAAATAAAAAGTGTTTTCAGGAAACATAACCCCGATTATCCATTTGAGTATACTTTTCTCGATGATGTTTTTAATATGGAATACCAAACTGAAAGGGTTATCGGGAAACTCTCTTTAAGTTTTACTTTCATAGCCATCCTGATTTCATGTTTGGGGTTATTTGGTCTGGCCTCATTTACAGCAGAAAGAAGAAAGAAAGAAATCGGGATAAGGAAAGTATTGGGCGCTTCAATTGGAAACTTAACCTTTATGGTCTGCAGTGACTTTGCATACCTTGTATTTGTGAGTTTATTTATTGGTTATCCAATCGCCTGGTTATTCACCAATCAATTCATGGCTGGTTATTTTTATCATACAGAAATAAGTTTCGCCACATATGCATTAACAGGATGCTTTATGCTACTGGTGACCATATTTTCTGTGGGATATCAATCCATTAGCGTGGCCACATCAAATCCAATTGACTCTTTACAATCTGAAGGTTGACCTGAATGCGGCCATGGGATTCTATGAATTTAACAAGGCTATTGGGCTGACATTTAGGGTGACACAAATTTGGATTTGCCAATGGTCCTCCAACCAATAATTGGACTTTTCCCTTATGCTTGTATCTTTTCTTAACTCTAAATTTTTCTACGTGTTGAGCAGGATTCCATCCTAAATTGTTCCCACAAACAAATGGAAAAGCAATTAGGGTCCGTAAAGCATTAAAAGAAATTTTTCAATAATTCAAAGTCTTGGCAACCACATACCCATTGTAGCCGAAAAGGTACCTACAGCTATACAGCAGGTGAGAATTAAAATGAAAATAGATATTATAAGTCTTGGCTTACCTGATTGAGATTGTTTCGCTTTAAAGTAAAAAGTTGCCAATATGACGGGCAAGATATAACTAAAAGTATATAACATATTAAGAGCAGGACCTTGAAATGTATTCATATCAAAACCTACAGGGGCCTGATGAATAGTGAGCCACAACATTAAAAACACCCTAAAAAACCAAACCCCACTCATCGCCAGGAATAAACATATTGCCCATTTTCTATGAACCTTAAGGTTTCTTTCAATGGCAAATTTTGCCGTGTAGAAAGCACATACAATAATCAGGACTCCATTAATGGTGATAAAGATACCCCCCGGCAATCCGCCAACAGCATCTCGAATCCATGTCAGATATAAACCGGCAATACTTATCAAAAAAGCTGTACCTATATAAATACGACCATTTATCCTATGAAACTTTGGGAACCTGGAACGCACTTTTTTTATAAGCTGGAGTGGGCCCCCAATAGTAATTATAGCTGCTAAGGCTATGTGTATGCCAAAAACAATGTTCCCTAAAATGTCTTTTTCAACATAACCGTGAGCACTAGCTTCATTCCACCGCTCGAAGTCACCCGCAATACCACTCACACCATAAAGCCCAAGAATGTAAAGCGCAAAAAGGAACTGTCCGAATACCACAACAGTAAACCAAATGTTGACAGATATTTTAAGAAATTTTGAGTTTTCAGTTTTCGAAATTAGGATTGTAGATTCCATCTAAATAATTTTTGATGATATACAAACCTAAAGTTTATATGATCTAAACTACTTCACAAATGTGAAGAAATTAAGATTGTCTTCATCGGCTCAAATCCTTTCTAATTCGGCTCAAACTACCTGGATTGATTCCTAAATAAGAAGCTATATATTTTAAAGGAACGTTTTGAATGATAGTAGGATGGTTTTTTTGCAGTTTCAAATACCGTTGTTCAGCCGAAAGGGTAGTAAGGTCCACAGCTCGTTGTTTGTTAATTTCCAGTTGCTGTTGTAAAATTTGTATGGTGTAATCCCTTTGTGTTACGCCCAGTTTTGCAGTAATATCCACATCGTTTCTTTTAATTCGGAGTAGTTCACAATCGGTAATGCAATGTAAATTTTCATTTGATGGTGTTTTATTAATAAAATGATCATAGGAAGTGAAGAATCGGGGTCCATCATTGATATCAGTAGTAATTTCCTGACCATTTTCGTCTAAATAAAAATTTCGCATATAACCAGAAACAATAAAGTTATGATATTCTGGCACTTTTCCTGAGGGCTCAATTATGGTATCTTTCGTAACGAAAGCAGGCTTAAAATACTTTCGGCATATTTCCTGATCAATCGGAGGAATATCTATCAGCAAACTTATATAGTCAAAAAGTATTTCAAAATTAGCCTCCATTGGTATTTAGATTTTAGATTTTCAAAAAGTAGATTGATGTTAGCTTTTTATTTGTCAAATAGAAATTCTAATGGAATATTAAGCCTTTTATTCCAAGCATTTTCACTATGATTTTCTCCGGGGAAATATTTAGTAAGCCAATTACTTTGGTCATATCCCTTTTCTATCATTATCTGGTCTACTTTCTTTTGGATTTCCGGGTAAAAACTATCTAATGTTTCATCGCCACAATCAAAGTAGATTTGATGGTTTATGGGATTCGGTAGATTCTGCTTTAAATATTTCAGGAATGCATCAGGTATTGGATTATTTTCAGCAGTAAATGTCCCAATCCAATGTGTAGACAAACAAGCTGCCCCGCCAAACAATTTAGGATACTCGCAAATGGCATACATTGAAATCAGTCCTCCCATGCTGCTGCCTGCTACATAGGTATTTTTTCTATTTGTATAAACCGAATATTTTTGGTCGATATAGGGTTTTAATTCTTCAGCCATAAATTTTAAATAGTTATCAGACTGGGGACTAAAAATTCCCGATATATCCATGGAAGCCCTTTTTAATTGTGCGGTGACTGTGTCCTTTTCAATTTTCGATAATGATAAAAATGGCTTCTGTGGGAAATAATCCGGGTGTCTTGTTTCTCCTCCATTCCAAATACCCACAACAATAAATTTCTGGAGCTTATCGGTTGTAAATAATTCAGCGGCTACATCATCTATATTCCATGCTTGTTTATTCCAGGAGCTTTCAGGGTCATACAGCATTTGTCCATCATGCATATACAACACAGGATATTTTTCCGATGCTGCATAGCCTTCTGGAAGCCAGATATCAATATTTCTTGGAGTTACATATTTTGATTCAAAATTTTCAATACGTTCAATTTTACCACTAGCTACCTTAGGAAGAGGATTCTGTGCGGTTGCAGAAAGGGTTAAAGCTAAAATAAATAAGGTCCCAATTATTTTTTTCATTTTCCAATAGGTTAAATATCAAAAAACTATTTACCAGTAGTATATCTGCTTACAGTTAAGATAAAGACTGGGTAACCATAAGGGTGGTGAAATTAAACATGGAGTCTATTTCTGATTGACCAACCCTAAAGATAAAAAAATTGGGTTAAAACTGAATTGGGAAATAATTATAAAAAGTTGTTACCATCAAAATCCCCCACCCCACTGGAATCTGATCACAAATTATTAGGCTTTTTAAACCATATTATTACTCCATTTAATCCCTTTATCTTAATGGTCATCACTTTTAGTATTTCTGCTCATACCATCTGATCAGTAATATTAGCCTGTAGAGGATGCTGAAAATCCATTCCCAACCACCAAACTAAAAAGTTTTATTGTTGAGAATAACTACTAATGGCAATTTTCTTTTCTGAATATTTTTGGGTGCTCCAAATATGGAGTTTACCCTTTTTATCCACCTGTAAGCCTGCTGCACCATTGAAATCCACATTATTTTTACAATGAAAAGCTTTGGAATCGACTTTTTCCATTATGGCTTTAAATTCCCCAAGCTTACTTACTAAAATCAGGTCAGCAAATCCCCTTTTCTCTTTTTGATAAAAGCCAATAGCATAAATTGCTTCCTGGTCTTTAATAAGATTGATCGATTGATAACTTCCCCAATCTTTTGGGGCTTCAAAACTATGTACCATTTTATGCTTATCCTGATCGGGATCAATCTGATAAAAATCCCAATTTCGGCAATCCCAATTTCCAACCACTGCCAGGAATTCGTTTTCCATTTTTAATAAACCCAATGCACCGGCTGTATATCTTTTCTCTTCCCCGAACCGATCTATTTTTATTATTGGATTACTGTTTTCAAAGCTTTTATCATGGATATTGTACAAACAAACCTTTGAGGTAGTTTTAGCAAAATTATCTTCAATGCCAACTGCTAAAAATGTATCACTGGCCTGTATTCCGCCTGCGTGTCTGTAAGGGTCCTCCATCAGCACAATAATTTTTTCTGACTTTTGGGACTCAAAGTCCACCTGTAAAAGGTACGATTTGGAAAGTGAACTTCCTGAAATTAGTAATTTTTTCCTCCCATCTTGTTCAATTAATTGAACCCCCTGAAAGTGACCCGATTTGGTGGGTACCTTGATTTCATTTTCAATCATGAAAACCTCTGGTTCCGAATGAAGTGCTTTAAAAGCACTGGGAATATCTTTAACATACTGCCCGGATACTATGATTGGAAAATGCAATTGAATCACAAGCACGAATAAGATGACAGCCAAAAAGTTTCTTTGCATTTGGGTTGTTTTTTTGATGAAAAATTAGTCCCTAAAGTTGAATAATTATTTCACCTAAAAAAAGGAGCGGATTGTAAAATAAATAAGGCTGAGAAAGGAAAATGAATTCTACAAATCAAAATTCTACTTTATTCTTCAAAGTTTGACCCAAAAACCATGTAACCAAATATGAAAAAGTGTAACCATTTCGTGAATTTTAGGCTCTATTCGGAAATGGTTACACTTTTTTAATCTTTTTTATTTAAGGATTTCCCCTTATCGGATGTCGGAATGTCAACCCCTTTGGTTAACTAATCTTTTATAAAAGAGAATAAAAGACATTTATCGGGTTTTCATTAACCTGATTAACATTTGCCAGTTCCATCCCTTGATAACCATACCTAGATTTTAGATTATCTCATTCCTGCTTTCCCACAAAACTCACTAGTGTCTTGCCCATTTTTAATCTTCTTCCCCTGGATTGACTTTAAATATTGACCAATCTGGGGTTTTCCATATTAGTAATATTTTACTGATTTTTTGGGAATGGGTACCTCTTTGGTACCCACAATGGGACCCATAAAACCGCTCTAATTGGCTGTAAATGCTATTGTGGTACCCATTTTCATCAAAAAGTGGGTACCAAAATGGGTCCCAAAAATCAAATAAGTTGTTGATTACCAATAACTTACAAAAATAAAGGCTCGGGGGCTGCCCGATCCCATCTTGCTTACCTTTTCCCCCCGCCCGAATTGGCCAAATCTCAAGGAAAAAATAACCTCTTTTTCTTCTCCTTAGAAAAAGCGCATAAGGAAAAAGAAACCAGGAAAAATAAATGTAAGGGAATTAAACTTCTGGTAAACCAAAGTTTTTGCTGAAATTTTAAGGTTTTAAGCGCTTTTGATAACTCCAATTAGTTTTAATTACTCATAAGGTTAAAAAACAACAAAACCTCTTAGAGCGCTTTAAATTGATTAAGTTTCGTTTATGGGAGGAATCTCAGAAAATTGGGAAAGCTCAATAAAGGTTTTCATAATTGGAGAAAACCTTCAAATAGCGTAATAAATGCGTAGCGTTTCTATACCAGATATTTACTGGTACTCTATTATTCAATTTTTTTTCCGCCCTTCTTCCCTTTCAATTTTTTCAAATCTTTTTCTGCAGGTAAGTCTTCAGGTTTCATTCCTGTCTTTTCACTCAGCAAGTTTCGGACTCCCTCATTATTTTTGGAGTGATTATCATTAACCTCCTGTTTCCCTTTCAGGTCATGTTGTGTGGAATTGATGTTGGTCATCTCTGTGGCAAAACCCTTTCCGTGTAATAAAAGGGCATGCATAAATTCATCAATGCTTTCGTCCTCCCCTATTCCATACTTCTTCTTCATGTCAGTGTTATTGAACAAAGCATCATCCCCATTCCTAATAATTTCATCAAACTCTTCTTCGCTCACTCCCCTACCCTTAATATTTTCGTATAATCTGCTTTGGGATTCTTTCAACTTTCGGAATGCAGCCAGTCTTTTATTGGTTTTTTCATCGATAGCTCTTCCTCCTACTTCTGCCAGCCAGATCTTGAAAGGCTCCGCATTTTTGGATGGTACCGACTGGATGATTCGTAATAATCCTTCGTTATCCGCACAATCAGTCTTGTACAATTTTTTGTCTGAAAGAGACGGCAATTTCAGTTGTCGCCAAACTGGCGACAACTGAAGATCGGTAAAGGCTTTTTTCTTTAATTTTGACCAGTATTTCCGTGGCTCAGGGCTTTCTGTTAAAATAGCAATTACATCCACCACAGCGTAATAGCGATTCCCATCCACCATTAAAGTCCTTATTTCCTTGTCATAAAAAAGTTTTATTTCCTCCATAATTTTCCAAATCCAAAAAATGCTTTTTTATCAACTCTCGATTTAGTTAAAAAGAAGCCCTTTCAGTTCGCTTAAAGATTGAATAGATTCTTCCAGAGCCTTTTTGTCTTTCTTATTTATCGCCTTTTCAATATTGTTGAATATTTCTTTTTTCAGTTTTTGTATATTGGGAGAAGTTTGAGTTTTCTCTGATTGAACACCAACCTTTTCCACAGCCTCCTGCCAGGTTTTCCCTTTCTTTATAATATTACCCACTTTTTTAGCCCCAGCCGGATTGGCTTCTACTAATTTGGTTAACTGCGTCTTGGGAATTTTAATTTCCTTTTTCAGGATCTTTTTCCTTAGCTCCAAATCATCGCCAACCAGCGTATCTACAGCATCCACAAATTTTTCATCACGTTGGATAGTGCTACTTGAAACGTTATGTTGCTCTGCCAAAATCTGAACTGTTCTTTTCGGTTTTTTCCCCCCTTTATTTTCAGCAACCAGGTCCTTTTGTCCAACCTGCCAGCCCTGCTTTTTCTTTTCCCTTTTATACTGAAGTCCCCTCAACCAGGATTTAGTTTCTTCGGTAACATTTCTCCTGCCCAACTGGTTGTTTATCATCCAGTCTTTGGCTACTTCCACATCCTCAAAATCCTTTACAAAAATCTTAAAATCAATGCGGTGCTTTTGACAAATTTTATAACGGTTATGGCCATCTATTAAAGCATATTTGTCTTCTTCTTGCTTCCACAAAACAAGTGGTTCGCGACAACCTTCATTTATAATATTCTCTTCAAGCTGAATAAATTCCTCTTCCGATAAAGGGAAAATCAATTTTTCAAATTCCTCAAGGATTACAATATTTTCCTTTATCTGAGTATCACTATTTTGTCCCTGCTCCTTTGCCTTTTGGATGATATCTGAAATACCACCTTTATTTAAAAATTTCTTTTTCGCCATTTTGTATTTTCCAGATTCCTTTCTACGAATAATTGCTTATGCATTCGCTAATATTTCTTTACATAAATTTAAATAATCCTCAGCACCATGGCTGTTAGCATCATAATCAAAAATGTCAGCCCCTGCAGCGCTCGCTTCTTCAAGTGCTACGTTTTGCCTGATACAAGTGTTAAATACTTTATCGGAGTAAACATCTCTAACGGTATCAGCCATTTCCCTCCTCAAAACTGTTCTGTTTAATTTGGTCAGCAAAAGCCCTTCGGTTCTCAATTCCGGGTTCAGTTCTTCTCTCACATCATCCACTACATCAATTATGGTCTGTAGTCCCTTCACCGACAAGTAAGCTGATTCCACCACTACCAAAATACTATTTGCAGCAATCAGGGCATTAAGTGTCAAAATTCCCAAACTTGGTGGGCAATCAATGAGGATATAATCGTAGGATTTTGCAAATTTATTGAGCGCCTTCTTCAGCTTAAAATACCCGTTAATCTCCGATTGCAATTTTTGCTCAGCATTCATATAAGAAAGTTCTGAGGGCACAAGATCCAGATTCTCTGATATTTTAATAACAGGTAAATCTTTATTCTCGCACATGGTATCATAAATGGATGTTTCTACATTTTTTATACCGGTGGAAACGGTCAGGTTTGCCTGGGGGTCATTATCTACCATCAAAACTTTTTTCCCATTTATAGCCAGGGCTTTTGATAAATTTTGTACAGTAGTGGTTTTCCCCACTCCTCCTTTATGATTAACTATTGTGATGACTCTCATCAATAAATTTGTTTGTTTCTATTTATGATTAATTTTTCAAACTTATGAGATTTTAATATGTATTCAAATTGAATACATATTAATTTTAAGAATAAATTTCTTTATTTGATTTTTCCATTTCTCAAAAATCGAATAAAGAAAATAAATTATTTATAATGGATAAATTATTTAAATTATATGGGTGAAAAAATTTATATAAGCATCTGTATATCAACGTTTTAAACGTAACATTATTTGCAGACTATCGCCAACTATGTTACACTTTATAGCCAACCATGCTACAGATTATCGCCTGAGCTGCTACAAATCAAGGACAACCCAGCTACAAACTATCACCAACCCTATAAATGAGGTGAAATTTTTATAAACTTACACACTATCGCCAACCGCCCTGGAAATAAAAATTCTTACTGATTAGCGAATAAGAATAAGGGAAACAAAGAAGTTTTACAAATTTTTGTTACAGATTATCGCCAACTAAGCTACAAATAGGGACACACTTAGTATGAGTTAGTTTTTGTTACCAACTATCGCCACCCTCAATTCTTTTTGTGGCTTTAAATTCTTCTATTTGCTACAAACTATCGCCAACTCCAGTTTCAAGTACCAGCCCTCAGCCTATTTATGAGACCCTTTTCTATGTTACTAACCATCGCCAACCTTAAATGTTACCAACCATAGCCAACCTCCGGAAGATTTTTTTAAATTATGCACAAAGTATTTCAACTTTTTATAAAACTAAGCTACAGATTATCGCCAACTTTTAGAAATTAAAGCATTAAGTATCTCATGGTTTTTGAAGTAAATGACTGAGAATTAGAGGATAAGAATTAATAACCATTTTGTTACTAACTATCGCCAACTTTAAAAATTAATATGCTACAAAAGAGGACTGGAAATTTGAAATAACATCTGTTTTTGAAATTATCAGTAACTCTTGTTTTTTGGGGATGCTACCAACTATCGCCAACCAAAAGATTTCATGATTTTTTATGCGCACTAGAAGGGCATTTAGGATTAATAAGTTACAAACTATCGCCAACCATGATATTCAAAAAAATTCCCTTGGCAATCTTAATTGAAAGTTGGAACAAGTCGGGGAGAAGATGGTTTCAATGCAGATGCTAACTAAATCTTATCTGGTTTGGAATATGAGACTGGTATTTTAAGTTTCAGAGTTTCTAACATAGGAAAAGAGTTCATTTGTTACCAATTATCGCCAACCATTAAAATTTTGCTAATCTTTGTGCAATGAGCTGAGTAAAAAGAAACCTGGGTGTTACCAATTATCGCCAACCTTGTAGAAACAACTATTCAGAGAGTTAAAAAAAGAAAAATATGCTACCAACTATCGCCAACTTCTATCCTTAAAGTAGCTGTCATTAATATGAAAAATATATTTCTGTTCCCCCCAGTTATTTACCGTCTCTTCATATTTGGTAATTATCCCCAATTCGATAGCACATTGGAAAGCCTGATTAAATCGATCGAGAATTCTGGATTTCTGCCTGGACTCCACATATTTCTCCAACCGCATTACAGAAATCATGGTATCATATTTCATCTCAATTTTTTCATTGGTATTTTTCTGAGCATAAGCCAATAAGTTTACAATGAAAAACTGAATAGCAGGGGAGACCCTTTTCCCCCCAAGAGCTTTCACAATATCCTTATTCAGGTATTTGGGTACATTAAAGTAATTCCGTTGAAGGCCTTTTAAAAACACACCATCAATCACTACTTTCAGACTATCCGATACTTTCGTTTTATTGGTTGATTTATTGTATTCCTCTGTTTTTTCAATATTCTTAATATCAATTAACCTTCGGATTCGGATGCCCCTAATGGTTTTTCTGACATTCTTATTTTCAGTACGGTATTCATATGGCAGTACGAATTCCCTGTTATGCAATTCTAATAATGCTTTCTTAGCTTGTTCACGGGCTCTTCCCCCATATCTCATTTTGCCATCCTTTTCCTTCTTTTTGGTTAAGCCGAATAAATCATAATACTCGGATAAAGTAAAATTCATAATGGCCGAATCCAGCTCGTCCACATATTTAATACTATTTTCCGAAACTGCTTTGTTCACAATGCCATTGACTGCCTGAAGCGCTTTTAATTCATTGATAGAAAAATCCCGGGTAATGAGCTGCAGGGTATCATCCGGAATTCTTTCTTCAATAAAGGTGGGCAGATCTAAAGATTGCTTGGGATTATTGGGATCCTGAACTTTATTGTTTTCAAGAATCTGGGTAATTTTCTTATTGAATAAATCCAGATCTTTTTGTTTTTCAATGGTATCCTTCTCAGAAAAAATGGAGAGTTGTTTATCATTCAAATGTCTTCTGGTCATTACCTTTAATAATTCATGACCATGACGAATCACATTTTTAGAAGGATCTTCCTTTAATTCCTCCTCCGAAAATTGTTTTTTAAAAGCTATTGCCAGAATATGGGCAAGTGATTTTATATAATCCTCTTTATCCGATTTTTCCTTTTCTCCGTTAAGTTTTAGCGCATCACTATTGGCAAACTTTTCCAGTTCTGGTTCCAGAGGCCCCATCTTTCGCATTACCTCCAAAAACCTCTTATATGCCCCAACAGCCTCGGTTACATCTTCCATTTTAGATACGGAAATTCCATTATCTAAAACTTCAAGTACTTGTTTGGTAATAGTGGTAGAGTACCCATTTTCCTTTAAAAAATCCCCAATGTTAGTCTTAAAACTTTTATCCATTCTAGCGTAAAATTCAACTGAGTACTTGTTTTTATTACTATAGAGTAAAAAAACTTTTTACTTTAAAGTAAATATAGATAATAATTAAAATAGATGATAATAATAATTTACTGCAATTTTAATAAATTGTGGGAGTATGGTTCACTATGGCTATTAAAGTTTTTATGTATATCAGGAATTTTTTTCTATATGTATTCAAATTGATTACATATGAAATCAGGTTAATAAAGGTGAGGTTTGGCCCTTTGATTAACTTTCAGGCACGATTCCATCCATTATGTAATCAGGATAGGTTGTCTTTCATTTTTTGGATTACTTATTTGCCTGAGCTAAATTCACCATGCAAGGCAAACCCCCTTGGTAAATATTCAAAGCTATACAAAGCTCAAAACACAGGGCTTTGTCAGGTTTACCAAACAGCTCAATACAGCCTATTCAGGAAATGAGAAATATCCTTAAAACATTATTTTTTAGTTTAACTGTAATCGCTTGTCAAAGCGAGAAGAATGTGGGTGTTTTAATTACGGAACATTTGCCAAATACTAAAGCTGAATATCAACAGACAATAGTTGGCCAATTATCAGGAAAATACACATTGGGGAATAATACAGTAATTAAGAGTCGTTGGGCTAATGCGGAACGTGAAATAGCAAAAAAATATCTCAAAGAACTCATCACCACTTTGGGCACTGAGGCTAATGAACATCAGTACACCTCACCAAATCTCAATCCGGCAATTGATTTAATTCTTGATCCTTTTAAAGGAACTAATATTTATGGAATTCTTCCTTCTACAAATAAAAGCTCAGAATATGTTGTACTTGGAGGACACTACGACAGCGGAAAACGAAATGCACCAGGGGCTATTGACAATGCTACCGGAATCGCACTGATTTATAGTGTTGCCAAAGAACTTTCGGCACTTCAAAATAGAAATAAAAACATAATTATCGTTTTCTTCGACCAGGAAGAGGAAGAATTAATAGGCAGTAAGGCCTTCGCCAAACTATTAAAGCAAAGACAGTGGGATATACACTCTGTTCATTGCTTTGATATGGTTGGTTGGGATGCGGACAAGGATAGGGCAATGGAAATTTTTTCCGGTTCGGCATCTCTGATAGAAATTTACAAAACTGTGGCTGATCAAAGAAAAATTCCCTTAAAAGATATACTTATTGATCCGGTTGGTTACCATAATAATTCAACTGATTTTGATGCATTTGTCCCTTTAGGTTTCAACGTAATAGGTGCTGGGGAGTGTTTCTATCACCGGGACTCAACTCCTTACAAAGATAGTCCGGATGATACCTTTGATACCGTTGACTTCGAGTACTTGTTATCTTGTTCGAATTTAATAGAAAACATCATAAAAAAGATAATTTCAGAATGAATGAGGTACAACATAAAATCTTGAGTATTTTTAAAGCGCATTTATTTTACGGAATTGTATTAGCTTTCTCGTTATTTTTCTTCTTTTACAAAGGCTTTTCTTATTTAGTTATAGGTAGTTATGTTCCACTGATTTTAATATCAGCAATAATGGCACTGTTTATTTTCAGTTCACGTAAATCAGAAAAATCATTTAGGAAAACAATTGGTCTTTGGGCAATTTTAGTTATCATTTGGTCTTCGATCAGGCTATTATTGGGTCTGGTAAATCAATTTATAAAACCAGTTCCTGAAAGTCATGTAGCGGAACAACTTGGCCTTTTTGGCTCTTTATTTAGTTTGCTATTTCTATTCGGAGCTATTTATTTATGGAGGTATAAAAATAGATTATTTGAAAAAAAAACTGACAATTGTAGTAGTGGTTATGATTCCAGAGGGTCATGGGTATCCCATTGAATTTTCCTGAGTGTTAAAAAAACTATTGAGAATTAGGCTTGGGAAAAGTCAGGTTTATTTTAATTGAGAACATATAATAACCTGGTTTTGCTTTAGAAAAAGCTAAGGTTAATAAATATGGTAGGGTAGGGGAAGCACCCTTTATTTTTGTAATAATTGTTATTTTTTTGATTTTATTAAGACATAGAAAGCCTCAATAAACAAGAAATAATAGTCTTTGACAATTTTCTACCAAGTATTTCCCATTTCAAAATATGGCTTCTTGGTTCCATTAGTGATTATATCCCCGGTGAAAAGTTCGTCTTTTACTATGTTATTAGGGGTAATCGAATCACAAGATAATCGCTATTATGCTGAAATAATATCAAGGGGTTATCCTTTACCGATTGAACCATAAAAGAAAATGTTCCTGCCCTTTACATTAATTCGTACAAAATTTTAATCCCCTAATCTGATGGGTTATTGGTCTTTAAAAATTAATTGCAACAGAGTTGCATTAATAAGCTAAATTATCTATTCTTGCAACCATGTTGCATTTGAATACAGCTTTTAATTTTTCAAAAACTGCAACAAATAAAGTTAAAGAAATAAGCCAAACTTCACTATGCTTGAAGCAATGTTGCCGCTTTTTTTTGCAGTTTTCATAGGAATACTATTTCATAAAAGTGATGTCCTGGTAAGCGGTATTGCGGTGGCAGGTTTTACGGCAACCTATCTATATTATTTTATCATATTGATCTATTTCATCGAATGGGAGTTTTCCAAAGCTTTTTCAGGGGGATTTATTTACAGCCAAAAAATTGTAGTCTTTAAATGAATCGTGAAAGCCTTATGTTGATTTTGAAGTTGTTCATAAAAATTGCCTCATGGAACTCCTATCTGCATCCACAAACTAAAAAATAAATAAAGGACTACAAAAGCATAGTCTGAAAACTGGAAGGTTAGATACAATGATGAGTAGCCTGTTTAGATATGAAAGAAATCGCTGGAAAGCTTACCAATTAAAAAATACACCTGAGTTTTATTACCTTAAATCGATTAATCAATGAGTGCCCAAAAAGCTATTAAATTGTTGAAGGAAAAAAAGAAACGCGTAACAGAGCCACGAGTAGCCTTATTGAATTTTCTAATGAGTCGTCCAAAAGCTTACCCCTTGAATGATATAGTTGATGCATTGTGTGTGCCAGTGGACAGAGTGACCATATACCGCGCTCTTCATACATTTGAAGAAATTGATTTAGTAGTGAGAATGGTGGATTTCAAAGGGGTTTGCCATTATATGTTCAAGCATGATATCCATCTGGATGGGGGTGCTCATCCCCACCTCCGGTGTCGAGGATGTGGGACTATAATCTGCCTACCTGACCTTCCAAACGAATACCTTGAAAAGCTTGAGCGATTTAAAATTGAAGATATTTACTTTCTCATGGAAGGCCTGTGCCCTAATTGTTTACCCTCTTGCTAAGTTTTTAATAATTAAAGATTAAACAAGATGGGACCCCTAATAGGGGAAATAATGCTATTCCTTTCCCTTTAGGAAGGCTTTATAAGATTGATCTTCCCCTATAATATTATTTTGAATGACATTCCCCCTTGGTATTTTCCCAGAGCTTTTTGCCCCGATTAAAGAGGAAAAAGGAAATCAATTCTTCTTTGGCAGAACTTTATGAGATTTAGCCCAATCCTCCCATTTTTGTTCCAGTTCCTCGACCAATTCCGGGTATTGATCAGCCAGATTTTTACTTTCTATTCTGTCTTCTTCCAAATTAAATAATTTCCAGGTTGACGCAGTGGCATCCATTGAAGCTTTCCACTTTCCTTTCCTAATGGCTTTATTATTTTGATGTTCCCAATACATGAATTCGTGAGGGTGCGTTTCTTTGCCTTTAAATATCGGGAGAAGACTATTTCCTTTCAATGAAGGAATTTCATTGCCTTGATGAAAAGTTCTTGGATAGTTAAATCCGGCAATTTCATAAAGTGTTGGAGCAATGTCAATTAAATAGCCAGGTTGATGGTTAATTTTTCCTTCCTGATTTATGATGCCTTCTGGCCAATGGGCAATAAGTGGGGTGGAAATCCCGCCTTCATCAATTTTTACTTTGTAATTATAGAATGGGGTATTGGAAGCATTTGCCCATCCTATTCCATAAGAAACAGCGCCCGAATAATTTTTTTTGTTGATATATGATTGAGGTTTACTTCCAAATTCATCATACATTTCCGCACATCCTCCATTATCGGATAAGAATAAAATCAGGGTGTTTTCATACTGGTCTTCAGCTTTTAACTTTTCCACTAATTTACCAATATTATAGTCCACACTGTAAATTTGTGCAGCATAAACAGCCATTCTATAATCACTTAAAACCTTTTGAGAGTCAGAAACTTCTACCCATGGCCTTACCCGATGGTCTCTTTCGGAAAGTATGGTTTCAGGATCTAATAATCCCATTTCTATTTGTTTTTCCAAACGTTTTTTTCGAACCTCATCCCAGCCGTGCATGTATTTACCTATGAATTTTTTAATGTCTTCCTTTTTAGCGTGAAGGGGCCAGTGTGGCGCATTATAGGCAAGATATAAAAAGAAAGGGCTATCATCCTGCTGCTCATCTATAAACTGAATGGCATAGTCTGTAAAAGCATCAGTGGTATAATATGTGGTGGAATCGGGTGGGGGAAGGTGTTCATTCATAAAAGAGACCGGACGATTGCCATTTGGCCAAAAATAACTACAGGCACCCGGGATACTTCCGTAAAATTTTTCAAAACCTCTCTGTAAAGGCCATCTCGATTCTTCATGGTAGCCCAGGTGCCACTTTCCTGTCATGTAGGTGTGATACCCGGCTTCTTTTAGTCCCTCAGCAAGGGTAAGGCAATTCCTGTTTAAATATCCCTGATATCCTTCGCTATTCCAGTCCGAATATCGGTCTGGTGCATTTGGGGGATTAGTCATGTGTCCAATTCCGGTTTGATGGGGGAATAATCCTGTGAGCAAAGAAGCCCTGGTTGGGCAACAACGAGCGGTATTATAAAATTGGGAAAATCGAATGCCATTTTTGGCTAATTGATCAATATTTGGTGTGGGTATTTCACCGCCATAACATCCGATATCAGCATATCCCATATCATCCACCATGATGAGGATGATGTTAGGTTTTTTTACTTGTGCTTTACTTGCTGTAAAACTCAGGAATCCAATTATGATGAATAGGGTTAATTTTTTCATTTCATTACTTTTTGTTCAACTTGTTTAATCAGTTTGGTCCATTTCCCGGGAATTGATTCGGCCATTGTGGTTGGTAGTTGTTTTCTGAATTTGGAAATCACACCCCGATATTTAGGGTTATCTGCCATATTGTATAATTCCCAATGATCCGTTTTATGGTTGTAAAGCTCTTCTGTGCCATCCGGGTATTGGAGGTACCTGAATTGTTCACTTCGAATACTGATCCAGCCTTTTCCAAAATAGGTCATGGAATTGTGCTCCCAAGCTGCATCGGGATTTTCTAATAAGGGTCTTATGCTGTGGCCATCAATTGGTTTAATGGGAGAAGTTCCTTTCCCGCAATAGTCCACAAAGGTGGGGTAAAGATCCTGCAGGTTCACGGGTTTTGTACAAATTTTCCCGCCAAATTTAGATCCAGGAATCCTGATTGCCATGGGTGTGATGGCAGACAGTTCCCACAAGGAATTTTTGTCGAATCGGTTTTTTTCACCCATGTGAAAACCATTGTCCGAAGTAATCACGACAATGGTATTTTCTGCATATTCACTTTTATCTAATGCATCCAGTACTCTTCCAATATTGTAATCGGCAAAAGTGTAGCAGGCATAGTAGCCTCTAAGATAGGCTTTCCACTGTTGTTCGGTAATGGTAATGGAATTGAAATCTTTGGATTTGGTTTTGATGAATTCCTTTGCCATGGGAGGTAAATCCTCCATATCATTTTCCAAATAACCTGCTGGAATTTGGATTTCATCAAGATCGTACATGTCATAAAACCGCTGTGGACAGGTATATGGGCTATGAGGCCGCCAAAGGCCATACATTAAAAAGAAAGGCTTTTGTCCACCTGTTTTCAGCAGTTCAATAATCTCATTGGCATTCTTCACATCAGGAAAGTCTTCATCTGGAAATGCCTGTATTCCCTTGAATCGACTTTGTGAAGAATTGTACATGGAATCAGGAAGCGATTTTAAGTCTTCCATACCTTCAAAAGACAACTGATGTAATGAATCCGGGAAAGGTCCAAATCCTGCTTTTCCCGTTCCTCCATCAAAGTTCTGCGCAACCCGATCCTTTGATATTTGAGAATGAAAAAGTTTTCCTTTCCCATAAGAATGATAACCAATTCGCTTAAACCATTCTGGCATTGTTTCCTGTTGTTGCATATAAATTTTATCCCATTCTTTACTTCCATTGTAATATTTGCCCGACTTATGTGGAGACATCCCACTTAAGAAAGCAGTGCGAGAAGGACTACAGGAGGGTGCTGCACAATAGGTGTAGGGAAATGAAATGGCCGTTTTCCTGAAATTTTCGATATTTGGGGCTTTTACAATAGGGTTGCTGTTGAAAAAACCATAATCATTCATGTCATCTGCTACAATCAGAATTACATTATATTCCTTTTCATTTTTTGGAGTGCAACTGCCAAACCCGAGGAAAGTAAAAATTGAAATAAGTTGAATTTTTAAAAGTATTTCAGTTTTCATGCATCGTATCAATTGGATTGCTTTAAATTTTTTAAGCTATCTATGGTATGTTTATTTGGTTTTGGTTTGGAAAGAAGGTAAGGGGAATGAAATAAAGTTTGTGAATCGCCCTGTTTTTTCATCCATTCCATAAGGGCATTTTTCATCCATTCAATATCTTTCTGGTAGGCTGGATTGCTGATTAAGTTAGCTCGTTCATCGGGATCATTTTCCAAATCAAAAAATTCCTCCGGAGGCCGCTGATAGTATTTTCTGATTATCGAAGCCGCAGTTGAATTCGTTTTTGCTTGCTGATCCCAGGAATTCCAATAGGCACCGGCTCCATTTTTTCGGAGTAAATCTGAATGGTTAGTATGATAATTTTCCGGATAGAGATTTCGGATGTACTTATATCTTTTTGTGCGTATACTCCTGATGGGATAAACGTTAAAAATTCCATCTCCAGAATGGGTGGTATAAATCACCTCTCTGAAATCTGGTTTATTATTTAGTAAAACATTGGCAAATGATTTCCCATCAATATGATCAGGGATTTTACTCTTCGTAATGTCCAAAATGGTGGGTAAAATATCTACCCAGCTTACCATTGCAGAAGTACGAAAACCGGCTTTTATTTTATCTTTCCATTTTACAATTAAAGGAGTCCTAATACCTGCATCATATAAATTCCATTTGCCAAATGGCCATTGTGCTCCATGATCACTGGAAAAAAGAAAAAGTGTGTTGGAACCAAGTAAATCCGCTGTAAATTTCATTATTTCACCCATAGTGGAATCAAATCCGGTTACATCGGAATAGTATCGGGCTCTATGATTTCGGGTTTCCTCAGTTTCAATAAAATTTGGGGGTAAATCTACCTCTTTTGGGTCATAGGAATACTTTTCTGTCCATAATACATGGGGTCTGCGGTCTCCAATCATTAGGCAAACTGGTCCATCAATTTCCTGTTGGTTTAGAAATTCCTTTACATTGTTGGCCAGATTTACCTGAGATTTGTTATAATAATTAAAACCACATGCATTATTCATTTTGCCATGTGCCACCTTTCCAAAGGCAAATATTTTATATCCTTTCTGTTGTAAATTCCTGGTTAAAATATCTACGTCACTTTTAGGATAAGTATGGTTGTTTTCAGCGCCATTTTTGGCTGGCATCAGCCCTGTAAGCAGAGCAGCCCTACTTGGCGCACAGGATGGGGATGCTACAAAGGCATTTTCGAAAACCATTCCCTCCTTTCCCAGCGCATCAATATTTGGTGTCCGAACAACAGCGGCCCCGTAAATGCCAGCATCCTTCACACCAAGATCATCAGCCAAGTAAATAATAATATGGGGGAGCTTTTGATCCTGGCCAAATGCAGCAAATGCATACAGGAAGGTTAATACTAGAAGAGGTGTTTTCATTTTTTGATTGGTGCTTTTGCGGGAGGATGAGTTCCAAGTATAGTTTTTAATTCTGCAATTATGTCAGGTTTTTCTTTTGCATAGTTTTTAGTTTCAAGTGGATCTTCTTGGTAATCGTATAGTTCATAAACTTTTTCTGTTTTGGGATTATACACATCAGTCCATTCCACCATTCTGTACCGGTCAGTTCTAATGGCACATCCTACCAATTGATTTCTATTTTTAGGGTAGGCATGGTACGCATGATTACGGATCCTTAATTGAGGATTTTTTAAAACAGGAAGCATATTCATCCCGTCAATTGGTTGTGGACAATCAGGAAGGTCAAAGCCTGCTAAAGCGGAAAGTGTAGGATAAATATCTACTGTTTCGAAGAGTTGTCCGGAAATGCTTTTTGGTTGGGTGACTCCTGGAGCGTAAATGAAAACCGGAATTCTGGTGGCCTGCTCAAAGTTGGAATGCTTAGTCCATGACCCGTGATCACCCAAATGCCAGCCGTGATCCCCCCAAAGCACAATAATGGTATTTTTGTCCAGATTCAATCTTTTTAATTCTTCAATAACTCTCCCTACCTGCGCATCCATATAGCTTATGCTGGCATAATATCCATGGATGAGGTTTCGCTTAAGTTCTTCTGAAAAAGGGGAATTGTTTTCAGGAACGGGCTTAAACTGGCAAATTTCCCCACCTTTTTTAACTGCCCATTTTGGAGTTCCTTCAGGGTCCTCCTCAAATTCTGGCAGCGGTAGTTTTTCAGGATCATAATAATCCCAGTATTTTTTTGGTGCGGAAAAAGGAAGATGGGGGCGTACAAATCCCACAGCCATGAAAAAAGGTTTGCTTGAATCTTTGGATAGTTTCCTTAATCTTTCAATTGCATGGCTGGCCACTCTTCCATCTGCGTAGGCTTCATCCAATACATCTGGAGCTTCCCAGGCGGCTCCTCTTTCCAACTCCTTATTTGGAGGAAGGTTTTTGTTATACTTTCTGGCATTGGTAAAAAAGGCTTCTTCCCTGGTCAGCTTTCTATTTGTGCTTTCAGGCAATAAATATTCAATAACTTTATCCTTATGATGTGGGATACTCCATGAAGCCTCATCATTGTCATTGCCATGCCCAATATGAAATACTTTTCCCATGGACTCCACCTGATATCCGTTGTTTTTAAAATGTTGTGGTAGTGTAGTGGCATTTGGGTAAACAGCTCTGAATTCCAACCCAAAATTGTAAAAGCCAGTACTGGTTGACCTTGAACCGAGCAATAAATTATACCTTGAAGCCATGCAAACAGCCTGATTACAATAAGCATTTTCAAAACGTACACCCATTTCTCCAAGCCGATCGAGGTTAGGACTTTTCACCACAGTGTCTCCATAAATCCCAAGACTTGGCTTAAGGTCGTCTACCAAAATCAATAAAACATTTAGTTTTTCTTTTTGGGCTAAAGTTTTAAAAGAAACAAGGGTGAAAAAAAGGAAAAACAAAAAAATGGTTCTGGACATAAAATATGAGTTTGGTAATTTTTAAGGATGAATTAAAGGCTAAATCCAAATTTGAGAAAAGGTAATTTAATTAAAAAAGGGTAAATCATATTTAGTAATAAAAAGCAAAAGGTTAGCATAATTGAGCAAAATTTGTGGATAATACTGGCCATTTAAGCCCTCTTATTACCTAAAGAAAGGAGTTTATTCCAATTTCCCCGAGACCTTTGCTTAAAGTATTCTTTTATAATAAAAACTAGGTTTTCCTTCTTTGAGGGCACTTTTTCACTAAAGGACAATCCAGCATTTTTAAAATCCAATTGAGCATAAGGAGTTGATTTCTTCATTCTAAATTAGTTGAATGAAAATACGCATGACTAACAAGTGAGACTAGCAGAAGGTCAGTCCTAAGGAAATACATGAGGTGTATCAGTGGGTTAACCAGCTGATTATTAGCGCTTAACTCCTGTTGCTTATTTAATGCCTTTGGAACTAGGTCTTCTTTCAGCGAAGCCTTAAATGTTTCACTTAAAGATTTTTTTAATGTTTTATTTAAATTAAAAATTATGAAGATGAAGAAAGTTTTTACTACCCTGATTATGCTGGCAATCAGTAGTATTTTAGCCTACTCCCAGGATAGCACCATTAAGGGAATAGTTACTTCTTCCGGAGATGGCGAGCCATTGCCGGGGGTGAGTATTGTGATTAAAGGAACCAGCAATGGCACTACAACAGACATCGATGGAAATTTTACCTTAAGCGTTCCTGTAGAGGGTGCTTTGGTTTTTAGCTACATTGGTTTTAAAACACAGGAAGTTAGCATTGGCAATCAGTCAGTTATAAATGTGGCTTTGGAATCGGATGTTTCTCAACTAGAGGAAATTATTGTAGTAGGTTATGGAACCTCCTCTAAAAAGGATTTAACCGGAGCCGTTGCAACTTTTGATAAAGAGGGAGTAGAACGCTCTCAGGCAACCACCGTTACCCAGGCTTTGCAAGGAAGGGTTTCCGGTGTTAATATCATTTCAAACGATGGTTCTCCAGGAGGGGGAGTGACCGTTAAAATCAGAGGGAATGGATCCTTAACCTCAGGAAGTTCTCCTTTATTCGTAATTGATGGAGTTCAAATTCCACCATCGGACGATCCTGACCAGAACCCCTTCAATTCCATAAATCCAAATGATATTGAAAGTCTAGAGATTTTGAAGGATGCTTCCGCAACATCAGTTTATGGTTCTCAGGGGGCTAATGGTGTGGTTATTATTACCACAAAGAGAGGAAAAGGAGCACCTAGTTTGGATGTAAGTTACAGAATGGGGTTGGCTGAAACTGCCAACAAAGTGAATTTCCTTTCAGCAGAAGAATATGCCAGAAGAAGCCAGTTCAATGCCATCCGACAAAATGCGATAGACGGGGTAAGTCAGACTTCTATTTGGGATTTGATTGTTCGGGATGAAATCTGGAATGATCCTAGAATTCAACCATGGGAAGACCAATTACTGCAAACAGCGGTAGAACAGCAGGCCTATCTGAGTTTAGGAGGAGGTTCAGATAACACCTCATACAATGTGTCAGTGGGTTACAATGATATTGATGGTATTGTAAAAAATTCCGGATATGAAAGGCTGACCTCCCGGTTGAATATCACCCAGGATATGTTTAATAAAAAGCTTAAAATTGGACTTAATGTGAGTACCAGCTCGGCCAAAACCCTGGGGCTAAGCCGTGATGGTGGTAA
This sequence comes from Flexithrix dorotheae DSM 6795, assembly GCF_000379765.1. Lineage (GTDB taxonomy): Bacteria > Bacteroidota > Bacteroidia > Cytophagales > Flammeovirgaceae > Flexithrix > Flexithrix dorotheae. The sequence continues at coordinate 66,937 of NZ_KB903449.1, read as the reverse complement.
TGGAGGGGTTTTTAACCGGGTACTTTATACGGATCCTTTCCTTCCTGTTAGGGCAAATCCCCAGGATTTTTTTGATGATATAAATGAAAATCCTGATTTGGAGCCTACTGAATCTGAACGAGAGGAAGCTTCCCGGGATAATCCTTTAAATTTTCTTACGGAACTGGATGTAGAAAAAAATGAGTCGGTGAACAGAGGTTTGTTATTCATGGACTTAAAGTTGCCAATTGAAGGCCTGGGATGGTACAATGGACTGGCCACTACCAACACAGATTTTGAAGACAAAAGATTCTATTCCAATAACTCCAATCAGGCCAGGGGGGTAAATGGCAGAATTTTATTTCAACATGACAGAGGACGATTCTGGACTTATGAATCGAGGTTGTATTATAATAAAAGAATAAATGACAATCACAGGATTAATGTGACTGCAGTGTTTGAAGCTAAGAAAAATGATATCAAGAGATCAGTTTCAGGGACTACAGATCTGGTGGATGATACCCAGGGAATCTACAGTTACAGTTTTGGGCAGGCGATTGATGCCGGCCAGGGATATTCCGATTTATTCGACAGGAATTTTTCCATGAATTCTTATTTGGGGCGGGCAACCTATGCATTTAAAGATCGCTATCTGATTACAGGTAATTACAGGTTAGATTATTCTTCTAAATTCTCCAATGGTAATGCAGGTGGAAACTTTGGCGGTTTGGCTTTAGGCTGGGTAATGTCTGAAGAAAGTTTTATGCAAAATGCCAATTGGCTGGATTTCCTTAAAATAAGGGGAAGTTATGGTATTGTAGGAAATGATCAGGTGCCTTCCGGACTTACGCTGGGAATCATGAATCAGGATTTAATTGCCGCAGGAGATGGAGAAGAAGCCAAAGTCTCCCGATGGCCTACACAACTTCCAAATCCAAATCTGACCTGGGAAACAGTGATTCAATTCAATGTGGGTTTTGACATGAACTTCTTCAATGAGCGATTCGATATGACCTTTGATTATTTCAATAAGTCAACGAAAGACATGTTGTTGAATATTACTTTGCCGGGTACAACCGGGTTTAATGAAGTATGGCAGAATCAGGGCTCTTTGGCCAACAGAGGCCTGGAATTGGGCATACATGGAGACATTGTAAGAGCAGGAGATTTCAAATGGAGAGCCGGAATTAACGGAACTTTAATTAGTACAGAAATTAAGGATCTTGGGCAGGGACTGTACGAAAGATTTTTTAACAGACGAGCATCTGACGGGACCAATGATGTCAGGATGGTAGTTGGAGGTGGAGTAGGAGAGTGGTATGGCCCTGTGATAGATGGGGTGTATAATACCTGGGCCGAATTTTTAAATTCTGGTGTTAGGGTTTCAGAATCCGGAGATGTAAGTGCCATTAACAATGAGGAAATCCATACTGTTGATCCCAACTCTTTTTTAGGACACCCTTATTTTGTGGACCTGGATGGTGACGGAATTATTGATAAAACCCTTCGTGATAAAACGACTATTGCCGTAACGGTACCCAATTTTTACGGTGGTTTTGAAAACACTTTTAGCTGGAAAGGATTCGATTTATATGGATTTTTCAGATGGAGTGCCGGGAATGATATTATCAATTCCAATATTCCCAAGTCCACATCTGTAGTCAGTAATGATAACATCCAAACAAGTGCCTGGAATTCAGCTTATAAAGATGATAATCCTTTCGGAGAATATTTAGCTTCTAATTACCAGGGAGCAGCTGGCTGGGAAAAACAAACCAGTAGTGTTTTTGTTGAATCGGGTTCTTTTTTCCGACTTCAGACACTTCAGTTGGGGTATACGCTAAGTCCTGATTTTGCTTCTAAACTAAAAATGCGAAGTGCCAGAATAGCAGTAACGACCAATAATGTTTTCACCATTACCAAATATTCATGGATGGATCCAGAGATAAATGCGGTGCAAAATAACCAGGACAATACTACTGTAAAAGTGGCTCCGGGTTTGGATAATGGAGTTTACCCTTATCAAAGAAATGTGCAGTTTTCCATTAACCTGGGCTTCTAATATGGAATTGCTCCTCCAATAAAACTGGTAAAATTTAAATATGACAAATATGAAAAAATTAACAATATTAATATTACTCACATTCTGGATGATCACATCATGTAGTGATGATTTTCTTCAGGAAGAAATTAATGGGAATCTGGAGATTTCCCAGTCTTTTAAAACTGCTGCTGATGCTGAAAAAGCGGTTTATGGCGCTTATGACCTTCTGGGAAGTTCCATGGTTTGGGGAGATGAGTGGGGAGTGAATTTTGGACATGACATGCGTTTCTCCAATCGGGGTAATGGGGATGCTCGTCAAATTTCCCAGTTAAATTACAATGCAGGTCTGGGAAGATTACAGGATTTCTGGTTGGCGAGATATCAGGTGATTGCGGTTACTAATCTTGCCTTTAACCGAATCTCAGATATAAATGAAGGAGAATTTTCGGAAAACAAAAAAGCGGAATATCTTGCAGAGTTGATAGTGATCCGGGCGCTGATGTATTTCGATCTGGTAAGGCTTTGGGGGAATGTGCCATTAGTAATTGATGAAATAAGAGATCTTGAAGATACGGATCAGATATTTGTTCCTAATGCCCCCATTACAGAAGTTTACAACCAAATTATCAGCGACATGGAGGAGTTTGTTTCTCAGCTACCTGAAGGTGGTCCTGGAGAAGCTTCTTATGAAGCGGGTAGAATTAACCGGGATGCGGGAAAAGCATTACTGGCGAGGGTTTATTTAGCCCGTGGCAGCCAATATGATATGCCGGAAGATTTTCAAAAGGTGTTGGCTTTATGCAAGGAAGTAATTGGGGCAAAGCGATTCAATTTAAATGGGTATTTCCCGGATATTTTTCATCCCAATGCCGAATTAATTCAAAGGGAAGGGTTATGGAAGCTTAAATCCAGCCCAGCAGTGGATGCTACCGACATTAAACTGGGAGATGAATGGAATGGGATTCCCGGGCTTGAGGATAACACTCAGGATTTTGGAGGAACCACGGGAGGAACACACAGAATGTCCAGATACAATTATCATATCTGGGATCCGGGGGATTCGGTTAGGATGTACTGGACAAATATCAGAGGGGGAATTTCCAATGGTACTTTTGTAAATGGTTTGGGTCAGGAAGCAAGTTTATATGCACCAGAATACCTGCAATATGTGAGGTTATCTGAAGTAGATGATGGCTCAGGAAATGTAGATTCAGTCAAATGGGAGAATGTAAGAAGGAGAACAAATGGCCGGGAAGGAAGATTATTTCTGGCCAAATATCGTCTTTATCCTGTACCAAATGGCTACCTTTCCGGCCTGAGGGGAATTGATTTACAGGTAATCCGTATGGCTGATGTTTACTTAATGTTTGCCGAAGCCTATAATGAAGTAAATGGTGGGCCAGGCACTTATACTCCAACCGGAGATAGAACTGTTGCGGACCTGGAAGGAAGCTTCGATGTTAATAGTGCCTCTGCGTGGGATGCTGTTAATTTGGTAAGAGCCAGAGCCAGAAATTCAGCGGAGGGTAGAGTAGTACATGATTATGATGCAGGATTGCCAGTTAAAACCACTTCTGAAGCTGTGCCCGACTGGAAGCCCGGTTTTTATGGTCAGGACAATAGTGGAACAGACATTACCCTGAATTGTGCTTCGTGTTTGCCTGTTAGAAATTATGGAAGTGAACAGGCGGCATTTAGAAATGAAATTCTTTATGAGCGTGCAAAAGAATTGGTGGGTGAGATGAATTCAAGGTGGTTTGATCTTGTCAGGAGAGATAAGTTTGTGGAAGCTTCGGAAGCAGCCGCTGTTTATACAAATGCCGATTATCCATCAGCACCTCTAAATATGACTCCTCGATTTTATGCGGGAAATTTTAATGCACAAAATCCTGCCGGAACTGAAGGTCAAATTGAAACCATTGCCAGGAATGCACCTACTTTTCAAAGCAGGGGATACCTGTTGCCAATTCCCCAGGGTCAGCTGGATGCCAATCCAAAACTCAGTCAAAATCCTGGTTATTAATTAGATATGGTTTAAAAACTAAATTAAATAAATATGGAAAATATAACTAAAAATATAAAATTGTGGTGGCTGATCTTGGCACTTGGACTATGTCTGGGGTCATGTAGGGAAGATGAAGCTATAGAACCATCGGCAAGTTTAAATATCGATCAGGTGTATAGAATTGAAGGAGGGCAATGGATTCCTTCCAATGGAATTATTTTGGCAGGAGATTGTGTGGTTTTTCGGATAAATCATGAAGCAGAGTTGCTTTCAATCTTTCCCGGTGACGAAAATCATGATTTTGATAAAAGTGCGCTCAATATGGTAGGCACAAATTCTGATGAAATTATTTACAGGCCAGTTCGCTCTTCTCATACCCAATTTGACATCGATTTCAGAAGGGCTGTAGCTGAACAAAAATCACCCAATGCTTTAACTTTTGAGGGAGTAATTGCTGAGCCCATTGATGATAAGGATCAGGTTACTTATGCCTATAAAATTAATGTGAATGCGGGTAGCCAGGCAAACATGGTAATCACTCCGGAGAATATTTTGGGTAATGCTGATGATGAAACCGATAGCAGAACGATTACCATAAACATGAGATTGGATCCCAATAATACATTCGATTTGGCTAATGTTTATTTTTTTCCGGAATTTAATGGGATAGGATTATCTGAAGGTGCATTGGCCAATATTGATAATTTTTTCACCATCAATAATCTGGATGGAACAGGAACTCCGAGTACCATAGCCAACACGGCTTATTTTAAAGCAACCATTGATTTGGGTATATTTTATGAGGAATGGGTAGCAGAAAATGGAAACCCTGAAGAGTGGAAACTGACTAAACTTACGACTGATTTTTCCTTTTCTGAAAGTCGTCCTGCTCCTTACGAGTCCTACTCAGGAGGCGTTTATTTTAAAACCTTAAAAGTAGGGCAAACCTATTATGGAAACTTCGATACAGGGTTTGGGATACCAATTACTAACAATGAAGGCGTAGAATTCTGGTCTTATATTTATGCTACGCCAGGGGTTTATGAAGCAACTGCAATAGCTACTAATGTGGGAGATAAAGTCTACAATGGCAGTTATGAAGAAAGTAGAGATATTGTCAACGAATATGATGTCAAGCGAATGTTTGGCAAATTACAGGTCACTATAGGAGAATAGCTATAGGCTTATTGGTAATTTAAAAGCCCTTCATATTGGAGGGCTTTTTTTTGAAAGGAAAGATACAAATCCTATCAGTAGGTGATAACCCCTTTAATTTTTTAATTATTCAGGCTATTTCAGGTTTTTAAACTACTTTTTCAAATGGAAACAAAACAGGTCCTGTTTCTTAAACTTATTAAGTATTAGTGCTCCACACCGGGTACTATTATTTCCGAGAAGAATTAATCTCTCTATCAGTCTTTTTTGGCAAAATAAGACACGATTATTTTTGAATTACTAAGTACCTTTACTTTTTTAATGGTGAGCAACTCTATCTCAGTATCAATTAGTTATGGCAAAGTATAAGATAATTATTTCTGTCCAAGCACTTACTTAACATGAATTTTTGGTAGAGAGTAGCCAACAAAGGGGATATGCAATGGGAATCCATATTTTTTTACCCCACAAAAATAAACTGAAAGTGCCTACCAAATTTATTGGCTGGTTTCCCTAACCAATTAGCGTAATTTCAGGGATTATAATTCAAATGGACTTTGGGAAAACCAATAAAGCTTCAGTTTAACTATCCAAAGACTTCTGGTTTTCCATCATTGATTTGGCATATTGGGCAGGGGTAATGCCAAATTCAGCCTTAAAGGATTTGGTAAAATAAGATTGACTTTGAATCCCAACCTGATACATTACTTCTGTAACGCTTACATCCTCACTAAGCAATATTTCAGAAGATTTTTTCATCCTCATTTTTTTTATAAATTGCCCGATTGATTCTCCGGTAATGGCTTTAATCTTATTGTAAAGTTTGGTTCTCCCCAGTCCAACCTCCCTGCATATTTTTTCAATATTTAGTTCTGTATCGCTTAATCGTTCTTCAATTATGGTCACAAGTTTGTCCATAAATTCCCTGTCTTTCTGGTTATTGGCCAGCTCTCTATATTCCAGCAATGAATTATTGACATATCGTTCTCTTAAAATTTCTCGTGATTTCAGAATGTTAGTCACCTTTGCTTTTAATATTTCCAGGTTAAAAGGTTTGGAAATATATTGATCTGCACCAGATGTAGTGCCCTCCAATTGACTATCCTCCGAAGATTTTGCTGTTAATAGAACTACCGGGATATGACAGGTATCCATATTTTCCTTAAGCATTTTACAAAGTTCTACCCCATTTCTATTTGGCATAATAATATCGCTGATAACCAAGTCTGGAAAATGTTCCAGGGCCTTTTTATATCCCACTAATCCATCCTCTGCTTCAATTACATTGTAGTCATGCTGAAAGCATTCTTTGAGGAAAAATCTTAACTCCTCGTTGTCTTCCACAATGAGTAGAGTAGGGGTTTCTCCTTTCAGGGTTGGTTCTGCTTCAAAATCCTCAGTTTTTAAGTCAATAGGTTCATCTTCCGAGACTGAAGAAGTGCTTAATTCCAAATTGCCTGGTTTGGTGATTTCCTGAATCTCCTCCTCACTCAGGTGGGCTTTTCCTTTCGGTAGTGCTATAAAAAAATCCGTACCTTTTTCTTTCTCACTGTAAACATGGATATCTCCTTTGTGTAAACCTACCAAGCTTTTTACTAGGGCCAGCCCCACACCAGAACCCAGGTGATTCTTCTTATCTCCTGTTATCCGATAATACCGGTCAAAAATAAGGGAAATAGCTTCTGGACTTATCCCGATTCCCGAATCAGACACTTTTATCCATACGTATGCATCTGCACGAAAATCTGAAGTGATGGTGTGACAATGAGCATAGTCACAGAGGCTTTTGGGTTGTTCGGAATAAACCCCAACAGTGATATTTCCTCCTGGTTCTGTATATCGAATGGCATTGTAAATGAGGTTCATAATGATTTTTTCCACCACTCCGGGATCGAACCAAATTTTTTCATCTTCCCAATTCGTTTCAATATTAAAATTTAATTGCTTTTGATTGATGATGTCTTCAAATCCAACAGCCGTATCATTCACAAATTTGTAGAGATCTCCTTCAATCGCTTTCAACTTTAATGTGCCTGTTTCTACCTTTCTGAAATCCATTAATTCGTTAATCAGGTTGAGCAGGCGACTGGCATTTTTATCAATGAGTTTGTAATATTTTATCCGATCTGCTTCAGAAACCTGGTTATGCATCAATTTCTGCAAAGGACCGGAAATTAAGGTTAGAGGTGTTTTAAATTCATGTGAAATATTAGTAAAAAACTGAAGACGCATTTGGTGCATTTCTTCCATTTTTCTTTCTTCTACCATTGAAATTTCGAAGTCCCTTTTTAAATGGTACCATTTTCTTTGAAACAGGAAAAGTCCGGAAATCAATAAAAGTCCGGCCAGGCCATAAATGATTTTAGCCATTGGTGTATTCCACCAGGGGGGGACAATACTGATGGCTACCGAAACTGGTTTATTATTCCAAAGTCCATCATTATTAGAACTTACCACCCAAAAGGTATAATCTCCATAATCTAGATTAGAATAAGTCGCTTCAGGATTGTAGGCATCTATCTCATGCCAGTTTTGGTCAAAGCCTTCCAGTTTATATCTGAATTTATTTCCCTGGGCATTTGTATAATCCAATGCAGCAAAGCGAAATCCAAAATTATTCTCATTATGATTTAATGCAATCCTTGAAGTATAATTGATATCATTTTCTAAAATTTCTATTTCGGAATTAAAAAATTCTCCTGGAATTACTCTCTTGCCGTTTACAAAAAAATCGGTAAAGACCGTAGTTGTTTTCTGTTGACTTATGATAATGGAATCAGGATGGAAATAGGACAGGCCTTTTGTTCCTCCAAAAAATAACATACCTGATTTGGATTTAAACTGAGAACCGATTTTAAAGCTGTTACCCTGCAAACCATCATCCACATCATATTTTGTAAATTCTTTTGATTTTGGGTCAAATTTGGCTAAACCTCTGCCACCAAGCCATAAATTTCCCTGGTCATCCATGAGCAGGCTTTCTATATCATTTGAAGGGGCTCCTTCATTCATTTTATAAGTTTCTGCCCGGTAATTGCCTGTTTCTCTGTCAATTTGGAGTTTATTTAATCCACCTCCCAGGGTGCCAACCCAGTAATTATTTTTATCCTCTTTCACAATTGGCCATATAAAAGCGGAACTTAACTGATCAGATTTGGCCGAATCCACCTGATAGTGAATGATTTTGTTGATCTGACCCTGCTCATTTAAAAGAATATGGTTCAACCCGTTTTTGGTACCCACCATCACTTCGGGTAATTCCTTATCTGCATAAATGAAAGTGATTTCGTTTGAAGATAACAGGCTGCCCAAGGTTTTGGAGGAGAGTTGCTGAATTTTATAATCCAGGTGGGAATTGTAATGAATAATATTCAGGCCATCGTGCCATGAACCAGCCCAAATCTGCCCAAACTTATCTATATCAAGGGCATAGATAACATTTTCAGAAATACTGTTGAGATCGTTTGCATCACTTTTAAGATGATGGAAATTATTAGAATTCTGGTTGTAAACACAAAGGCCATCAGTGGTGCCAATCCAGATATTGTCTTTATGGTCCTTAGCCAGACATCTGATTCTATCACTCACCAGACTGTTTTTATTCCCTTCCTCATGAAAGAGATAGGAATATTTTTTAGAATCATAATTGTAGATGTTTATTCCATGTTCTTTTGTACCAATCCATAAGTTACCTTTTTCATCCTCCAGAATTGCTCTTACAAAATGATCTGTTAGGGTATTGTCCTTATTTTCCAGATTTCTGGTAAGCAGATAAAATAGTTTTTCATTCAGGTTTAACACATTTACACCCCCTCCAAAGGTTCCTACCCATAGAGAGTTTCCCCGATCTATAAAAATGGAACTGATCTGGTCTGAAGACAAACTGGACAGGTCATAATCACTTGATTGAAATAAAAGGCTTTTTGACTTTGGGTCATCAATATTAAATTTTAGCAACCCAAGTGAAGTACCCAGCCAAAGAATATTATCCTTCCCGGAATAAACCTGATGGATTAATTTAGTAGATTCATTTCCATCATTTCCCAGCAATATTTCCCAGGAAATGGGGAAAAATTCAAATTCAATAGAGGATGCATTTTCATTAATTTGATCAACAGGTTTCCTTAGCAACCGATCTCCACTGGCCAGATATAAATAATTTTCATGAAAGGTAAAGCCTGACGTCAGGTTTTGAACTTCATCATTTAAAGTCACAGGAAATAACCGTGCTGATTTTTCATTAGAATCAACGGATAATAACCCCCTTTCGGTTGCAGCCCAAATTTTCCCCGATTCATCCCTTCCAATGCTATAGGATGCAAAATTCTCCTTATGTTCAGTTTCATAAATAGTTTCGCATTTTATCACGATATCCTGTCTGATCTCCAGGAGTTCCAGGGCATTAGCACTAAAAACAAGAATTTGATTTTCTGAAATGGGAAAAGTGCGGAAAACATCCGATTTCAATGCATTTAAAGGTACTTTCAAATTGGTGGACAGCGGAATATACTGGTGGGTAAGTAAATCAAACTTTTTTAATCCACCTTCTGTACTGATCCATAAAACATGGTTATAGCCTTCACTAAGGGAAATTATCCGGTTATTATAAACAGCATTTACTTCATTTTCATCATTAAGATATAGCCTGAGTTCTCTACCATCATACCTTTGTAATCCTGCATTTGTTCCAATCCAGATAAATCCTTTTTCATCCTGAATAATTGCTTTGGCATCGGTATGTGCCAGGCCTTCATTTACAGAAATATGACGAAACCTGTAATCAATTTCCTGAGCTTTTAAGTCAGCTATTTTTAGCAGGACAAAAAATACCCAGATTAGCCTTAAAGGAATGGTAGAGGAGAAAGTTAAAAGGCAATTCATAAGCAAATTTCAGGTGTAATGGTTAAGGTAATTCTTCCTTAAGATTTCAATACAGTTGGAAGAACAATTTAAAATAATTCTCCCATAAAACAAAAGATAAAAAACCATCCCAATGCGGAGAAAAGCTATTTTTTAATTAATCGGTATAAACCCGCACCATGAGTAGGAAGCTCAACTGCAAATTGATTCTCAAATACCCCCAATGACTTTTTTGCCCAAATATCTTTTATTTCGTAACTATCCCTTAGATATTCCAATTCGAAATCGAATGTTACTTCTGCTTTTTCTTCACTTAAATTAAATAAAGCTAAATACCTGTCTTCAGAATGTTGATCTTTAGCAACCCAAATGGCATATTCTTCCGGGACTCTTATCACTTGTCTGTTGTCTTCACTTGCCTGATTTATTTGTAATACTTCCTCATTCAAAAAGAAAGTTTCAATGGTTTCCTTTGGAGTGGAAATTAGGTCTGTACCAATCATTAAAGGGGAGCGGGCTATGGCAAATAACGACATTAACGTATATTGCTCGGGAACGGTAAATTTGGAAAGTCTTTCTTCTCCATGAGGCCGATCCTGGAGGGAAATTTTTCCAAAAGGGATCATATCTGCATCTGGCCAGGAATGTTTTTTAATCCAAGGCGACCAGGCATTTAGCAACTCGAAACTATGGGAAAGATGATCCCATTCATCCCAAAAATCGGCCGATATTCGCCACATATTGGCATTTTCCGCCAAATGCTTTGCCTGAGATAAAGGTGCTTCTCCACAAGAAAGACTTAAAACCATAGGTCTTCCGCAATTATCAATCGCTTTTCTGATCATTTCAATTTCCCCAGCATGGTAATTGGCAAACATCATATCATCAGCTTTTATATAATCTACTCCCCAGCTGGCATAAAGCTCGAATAAAGAATTATAGTATTCCTGTGCTCCGGGTTTGGTAGGATCAACCCCAAACATATTATTATTCCATTTGCAGGTGTCCCATGGCTCGGCAATCTGACTAGCTCCTATGTTGGTACCTTTAATGGGCATGTTTTTTTCTGCCACATAGCGATGTACCCCACGCATAATATGGATACCAAATTTTAGTCCCTTGGCATGTACGTAATCGGCAATGGGCTTAAATCCCTGGCCATCTTTGGCGGAAGGAAATCTTTCCACTGCAGGAAGCAGTCTGCCAAATTCGTCCACGGTTACCCACTCGGGGTGTTTTAAGGTTCCATCCTCATTAAACTGAATATTAGGATGGCCAATTCTTCGGGTAAAATTGTCGGGTGTATTCCAGTTGCCCGGGTCGGGATGCCACCAAATATAATCTATCACGGCATACTCCCATCCCAATGGTTTCATGTGCTTAGCCATGAAGTCCACAGTGGCTTTAAATTCAGCTTCATTTATACGGCAATCATATGCATCAAAACTATTCCATCCCAATGGAGGAGTATCCGCTACTTTATTGAGGTAGGTGGAAGGTTCGGAAGTAGTGGGGCTAAGGCTTTGGTCATATTTTACGCTGTGGTTACAGGCACAAAAAGTGAGCAATAACATTCCGACCAGGTAATTTGAAAATATCCTGTTATTCATATTTTTAGATTTTTTGTAAACTGAAATCAGAGATTTACTGAAATATTTAAAATTTCCCTCTGCTTGCCATCTGAAAAAAAATCAAACAGCCTATAATTATTTAATAATTGTGCACGGTATTTTTTTGACTAAAATTCGCCTGATTTTTCCTGTGGAAAATTCAATGTTTTAAAAAATGCTGATTAAAATTTGGTTTCGGCATTAGCCTCATCTTCAGAAAACAGGGAAATGAAATCAACAGGCTGATGGGCCTGATTAAGCAATTTTTCCATCTCCAGGGCCAAATCTTCATTTCCTTCTATTAAATTATTTTCCTCACCTATATCTTTTGAAAGGTCGTACAACTCTGCTACAGGTTCCGCTGCATCACGCACATGTAATTTTACATATTTCCAATTTCCCTTCCGAATGGCCTGTTTTCCACCTACTTCGTAAAATTCCCAGTATAAATACTCATGTTTTATTTGCTTCCCGGTTTCGCCTAATAAGGTGGGCATAAAAGAAATGCCATCAATTCCCGAAGGAGTGCTTACTCCGGCAATGTCGCAAAAGGTGGGTAAAATATCCCAAAAAGCACTGATATGTTCTGATTTAATGCCAGGTTTTATTTTCCCGGGCCATTTGGCAATCATGGGAATTCTTACACCTCCTTCATAAAGATCTCTTTTTGCCCCCCTTAGTTTCCCATTGCTATCAAAAAAATCTACCTGATGCCCTCCTTCCTGATGAGGTCCGTTATCACTGGTGAAAATTATAATTGTATTTTCCGCCATCCCCAGCGCTTCCAGTTTTGCTTCAATTTCCCCCACATATTGATCTATTTTTTGCATAACAGCCGCAAACCCTTTTTCAGGCTCAGGCCAGGCTTTACTGGCAAATTCTCCATGAGAAGGCACTTCCATACCGTCTCCGGTCAAATAACCTGCTTCATTATTGGCATGGGGAATATTTAAAGCATAATAGATGAAAAATGGATTATCCTTTTGGTTTTCCACATAACTCAGCAAATCCTGCTGAAATAAATCAGGTGCATAATCATTTCTTACTTCTGCTACGCCTCTTCCTTCTGGTTCCTCACTAAACTTTTCGTAAGACTCACTCGTCTGTTTGTTGTTAAGCATAACTTTCTCCCCGTTTTTGTAGAGAAAATCTGGATAAAAATTATGGGCATGCCACATATTAATGTAACCAAAAGCATAATCAAATCCATTTTGAGCCGGGTCGTCTAAGGCCGGAGGATGACCAACGCCCCATTTTCCAAAAAGGGCGGTATGGTATCCAGCCTCTTTCATCTTTTCGGCAATGGTAATTTCATCGGGTTTTAGAAGCTGGCCTGCAGGGGCGTTTCCTCTTACTGATGTATGCCCTGTATGTTTTCCTGTTAATAGTGCTGCTCTGGAAGGGCCACAAACCGAACTTCCTGCATAATGTTGGGTAAATAACATTCCTTGGGCAGCCAGTTTATCAATATTTGGTGTAGATAAAGTTTGTTGCCCATAACAGCTCAGGTCACCATAGCCCATATCATCTGTCAGGATATAAATTATATTGGGAGGAGTCTTTTTTTCAGTGTCTGCTGATGGCTTTTGGTTACAAGCCAACAATCCAATTATTGTAATAATGATCAATGTGAATGACTGTAATTTCATTTTCAATTTTGAATTTTTTGAATATTGATTAAAACTCCTGATTTAAATTATCATGGCCATTTTTAATACTATAGCGAAGGTCGGCAATGAACACTCCATTTTTTTGCTCAAATAACCGGTATTCTTGCTCTTTTTGCCTGGTCATATTCTAATTGTACATTAAAACAACCCTAAATCAATCAGGAGGGGGATTTGGTTAAAATCAAAAATCATTGCCTATAAAACCGGACTTTGCCTTTTCAACTTTATTTACCCCTTTAAAAATTCCCCAGTAACGTTTCTATTGCTGTGTTATGGAGATTAATTTGGCATCATGCGGAGCTAGTTTGCATTTCAATTTTGCACTGATTGTACCCAGACTTTTTTGTTCCCATAAATCTTTTCCCATGAATTTACCTGAAAAACCAGCCTCTTTTAAGTTCAAGGAAATCTCTTCTTCCTGATCATTCAGGTTAAAAAATCCGATATTGATCGTCTTCCCATCGGGCATTTCACTTATCCAGATTACTTTGTCATCAATTCTGGAATATTGTCTTGCACTTTTTCCTTTCTGATTAAGGGCTATCACCTCCGGGTTGGTGAGTAAATTTTCTGTAAATTCATTGTTATCGGGCATATCTCCTCCCATCATCAGGGGAGATTTTGCGATGCACCACAAGGACATATGTGTTCTTTCTTCTTGTGGGGTAAAATTACTTTCTCTTTCTGGTCCGTGTGGACCTCTTCTGGAAATCATGCCTAACTGGAGCATGTCAGCATCCGGCCAGGAGTTTGGGCCGGCCATTTCAGCCCATTTTTGCGTCAGTTCAAATTGGTTGTAAAGCAACTTCCAGTCGTCCCAGAAGTCTTTGGAAATTCGCCATAAATCACCGTTTTGTTGTACGTGTTCCCGATTTTCGTATTTCATATTTAAAGAAAGACTTAGAACCATTGGGCGTTCTCCCTGGTCTATGGCTTTTCGCATGGCTTCCCCCTCAGAAGCACGGTAAGGATATTTTTCATTCAAATCAATGTCATCCATTTTAATGTAATCTACTTCCCATTCTGTATATAATTCTATTAGGGAATTGTAATATTCCTGAGCTCCGGGCTTGTTCATGTCTATCCCATACATTTGATTCAACCAGGGGCAAATGCTGGTGGTATCTGCAATCATGGAAGCATCAATACCGGGAGCGCCCTTAATTGGAGTTTTTGCCCAAACGGCCTGGCGGGGAATACCTCTCATGACATGGATACCAAATTTTAACCCTTTTTCATGAATATAATCTGCCAGCGGTTTAAAACCCTTACCACCAGAAGAAGAGGGAAATTTTCTTAAATCAGGTAATAACCTGCCATATTCGTCCATGCCCAGCCAGGGTACAGGGGCATTGTCCTTTTTAAGCCGGAATTGGGGAGGATTGTTCTGTGTGCTTCCAGGAGGATGAGGATATGACCAACAATAATCTACCACAATGTACATCCAGCCAAGTTCTTTTAACTTCTCAGCCATGTAATCGGTGTTGCTCTTCATTTCCTTTTCAGTAACGGCTGCACCATATGAATTATAACTGTTCCAGCCCATTGGTGGAGTTTGAGCCACGGGAGTTTTCTCTGTCTGCGCACATATAAAACCTGCCCAAAATGACAATAAAATAGTACCAATAAATCGTTTGAATTTCATCATTATTTTTCGTTTGTCAGTTCAGAAAATTAAGCTTATAGCATAGAATTATTGCCAAAAAATTCCATATAGAATTGCTACGGTGGCCACAATACCTATGGCTGCCACATTAAATCCTGTTGTAGTTTTAAATAAGGTTTGTGTATCTCCAATATGGATGGCTTTGGGATCCTGATGATCCAGTCTGGCATTGGTGTAAAAAATTATGCCCAGCATAAGGAATAAAACTGCCATCATAAAAATGGATTCCAGACCAATATGGCTAAAGGCAGTACTCATTAAGATACCAATTATAAAGCAAATGATTCCGGTCCCAAGCAACAAGAAGGCAATTTTTACCAAAAAGGACGAGTTGCCGGCATAATTTGTAACGGTTTTAATCTTAATATCTTTATCCAGAAAACTAACCACTGAAGCAATGGTACACAGTATGATAAAAACATAACCCATTCTTAGAATAAAGGGAATTTCCGGAAATAATAGTTTAATCCCAATGCCGATTGGAATCGTAAGAATTGCAGTCCATAAAGCCGCTTTGGAAGTCATTTGTTTCCAGAAAAGCCCCATGGCAAAAACAACTACTACCCCTGGATAAATAAATCCTGTGTATTCCTGAATATACTGGAATACCTGATCCAGGTTGTTGAGTAAAGGCGCAAAAGAAGTGGAAATGATTAACGCCACAATGGCGACTATCCTACCCACTTTTACCAATTCCTTATTAGAAGCATTTTTATTAAAAAATTCTTTATAGATATCCATGGTGAAAATTGTTGAAGTGCTATTGATCATGGAGGCCAGGGATGAAACAATAGCAGCGGCCAAGGCGGCAAAAGCTAATCCTCTTACTCCCGGGGGAACAAAGTTTTTCAGCAGCCAGGGATAAGCTTCATCCGATTTGGTAATTTCTCCGATTTCTGAAATTGGTTTTCCAATGAGTAGGGCCAGTTCTTCAGGTGAATTATTATTCACCAGCACATAGGCTGTAATTCCGGGTATCACTACCAAAAGCGGAATGAGAATTTTTAGATAGCCTGCGAAAATCAATCCTTTCTTCGCTTCATTAATTGACTTTGCAGCCAGTCCTTTTTGAATAATATATTGATTAAACCCCCAGTAACCCAGGTTAGTTAGCCACATGGCTCCTAATAATACTGCAATACCGGGTAAATCATTATAGGTATCTTTAAAACCACCAGAACCATCGGGAACAATGGATTGTCCCCGTTCAATGATCATGGAAAAATGATCTGAAGCCCCCTGATAAATTTCACTAAATCCAGTGATTACACTTCCATGGCCGACTGCACTTAAGGCTAAAAAAGTGGTGATTAACCCGCCAATGACCAGAAATACTACCTGAATTACATCAGTCCAGGCCACAGAGGAGAGCCCACCGTAAATGCTATAAATTCCTGAGAAAACCAGTAGACCTACAATGCCGTAGATCAAAGGCACTCCCAGAATATTTTGCAGGGCTAATGCCCCCAAATAGCTTACAGAAGTGAGGTTCACAAAAACATAAACCAACAACCAGAATATGGCAAAAAAAGAACTTACCTTTCTGTTGAATCGCAAATTGATAAATTGCGGCATGGTGTAAATCTTCTTTTCAATGAAAATGGGAAGTAAATATTTGGCCACTAAAATCAGGGTAATGGCAGCTATCCATTCATAGGCGGCAATGGCCAGCCCAACAGCATAGCCAGAACCTGACATGGCAATAAAGTGCTCTGCTGATATATTGGCTGCAATAAGCGAAGCGCCCACTGCCCACCAGGTCAGAGAGTTGCTGGCCAAAAAATAATCATTTGCTGTTTTTTCTTCCCCCTTTTTATTGCGTGAAACCCATAAACCAATACTTACAATTACAATACAATATAAGGTGAAAATGACGTAGTCTGTTGTTTGAAATCCCATTGGAATAAGTCTTGGGTGAATGAAATATTTTCAAACAAATGTAGGTTCCCCACTATTTAACTTCTTGCTCAAATCCCCTTAAATAAAGCTTTATTCAATATTCCGGTTTTTGGAAAATGAGAACTTTAAATGGAGTTTGCTCAATTACTTTCATTTTTTGTTTTATCAGCCTTTCTTCCTTTTAAAGGTTTTTCCATTGCAAGCATATGTTTTTATTTGAGGTATTTCCGCAGTATGGTTTTTCACTTTACCTTTTTCAGAATGAAACTTTATATAACTCTTTTCTTTATGCTTTATACTTTTCCTGTTTTGCAGGCACAGGAAAAACAGTATAATGTCCTTTTTATAGCCGTAGATGATTTAAATGATTACACTGGTTTTTTGGGTGGGCATCCTCAAACCAAAACACCCAATATGGACAAATTGGCTGGCCAGAGCCTGGTTTTTACCAATGCACATTGTGCGGCATCTGTCTGTAATCCTTCACGTGCGGCTATTATGTCTGGTATCAGGCCTACTACATCCGGGATTTTAGGGAATAAAGATAAAATCCGATCTTCAGCCTTGTTAAAAGATGCTGTAATGCTTAATCAATGGTTTCAGGAAAATGGTTATTTTACCCTTTCAAGAGGAAAAATATACCATACACCAATCGTGGAAAAAGAAGCCTGGGATTTATGGTCTCCTGTTTCCGGAAATTATGGGAAACCAAAAACAAAGGAAGCAGGCAAAGAATTTAGCGGGCTTCCTACTGCGGAGTATTCCGGCAATTTGAATTGGGGAGGAACTGATGTTCCAAAAGCACAAACACCAGATTATCTCAACGCTGAATGGGCTTCCAAACAACTGGAAGGAGATTTTGAAAAACCATTCTTTATGGCTTTGGGAATATTCAGGCCTCATTTAAGCTGGTTTGTTCCTCAGGAATATTTTGATAAATTTCCCCCTGAAAAATTAGGACTTCCCACCATCAAAATGGATGATTTAGAGGATATTGAAGGTGCAAAACCATCAAAGGAATTTAAATTGGTAAATAAACATCATTTAAAAAAGGAAGTACTTCAAGCGTATTTAGCCTCAGTTAATTACGCAGATGAATGTGTGGGATTAGTGTTGGATGCCTTGGCAAAATCCAGGTATGCAGATAATACGATTGTAGTATTGTGGGGAGATCATGGCTGGCATTTGGGCGAAAAGCTTCGGTATAAAAAGTTTACTTTTTGGGAAGAAGCCACAAAGTCTCCTTTGATTATTAAGGTACCGGGAGTGACCAAGCCAGGAAGCAGAACAGAAAAAATTGTCAGTTTGCTGGATTTATATCCGACACTTACCGATTTGTGTAATCTTCCTCAAAACAAAAGTAATGAGGGAATCAGTCTTAAAGAATTGATTCAAAATAATGAAGTTGCCTGGAAACATTCAGCCATTACATCTCTGCATGAGGGTAGTACAATTAGAAAAGACAACTGGAGATATACTTTATATAATTCCGGAGTGGAGGAATTGTACAATCATGAATCCGATGTTTTGGAACATCATAACCTGGTTGCAGATCCTGCTTATAAAAGCATTAAAAATAAACTTAAAAAGGAACTTCAATCGGCTGTAGGAAAATCGCTGGAATAATTATCTTTAAGGGCAAACAAGATGTTTGATCCTTCCAAAAAGAAATATGAGATGGATTTTAATTAAAGTCGCGACTTAGCTGGTTGCCATAAACACTAACAAATGAGAATTTTAATTTTATTAGCACTTTTAAGCAGTATGCATGCTGCTTTTGGACAAGGCAGTATTTCAGGAGAATTAAAGCTTTGGCATAAAGTCACCATTGATTTTGAAGGTCCTCAGGTGGCGGAAGATGATGAAAACAATCCCTTTTTTAACTATAGACTGAATGTAGAATTTACCCATGCTGGCTCTGGAAAAACTTATCTGGTTCCTGGATATTTCGCAGCTGATGGAAATGCAGGAGAGACTTCGGCTACTTCCGGGAATGTCTGGAGGGTGCATTTTGCCCCTGATGAAGTTGGAGAATGGAGTTATTCGGTAGATTTTAGAAAGGGGAATTGGACTGCAGTGAGTGAAAAAAAAGCCACAGGTGTTTCAGGAGAATATATGGACGGTGCAAAGGGTACTTTTTCCATTGTTCCTACTGACAAAACTGGGTTTGATTTTAGGTCGAAAGGCAGATTGAGCTATGTAGGCAAGCATTACCTCCAATTTGAAGGGACTGGAGAGTATTTCCTAAAACAGGGTCCTGATGCTCCGGAAAACCTGCTTTCCTATGCCGATTTTGATGGTACTTTCCATAATGATAACCATAAGGACGAAATGGTGAAAACCTGGGAACCCCACTTGAAAGACTGGAAAGAAAATGACCCTGTGTGGAAGGGAGGTAAAGGAAAGGCACTGATTGGGGCACTGAATTACCTTCATGCAAAAGGTTTAAATAGTGTTTCTTTTCTTACGCTCAATATAGTGGGAGATGACCAAAATGTTTTTCCATATGTGGATTATGATCATTATGACAGGTTTGATGTTTCTAAACTGGACCAATGGGAAATGGTTTTTGCCCATGCGCAAAAGTTAGGTTTGTTCCTGCATTTTAAAACCGCAGAAGTGGAAAATCAGGGCTTACTGGACAACGGTGGAGTAGGGGCCTTTCGCAAGCTGTATTACAGAGAACTTATCGCCAGGTTTGGCCATCATCTGGCTTTGAACTGGAATTTAGGAGAAGAAGTAGGGGATTGGGTAAAAAACCATAAAACTCCTCCACAATTTAAGTATCAGCGATTAGCCATGGCGCAATATTTCTACGATCATGATCCATATAACCACCATATTGTAATCCATAACGGAAATCCGTTCGATGATTTACTGGGTCCGGAATCCAAACTCACAGGTCCTTCCGTACAAACCAGCAAACCCGATTTCAGCCAGGTTCACGGGAGTGTAATTAAATGGAGAAAGAAATCAGCTGAAGCGGGAAAACCGTGGGCAGTGGCTGTAGATGAACCAGGTGATGCCCAGCATTCCTTGCTTCCGGATGCGGAAAATCCCACTCATGATAATGCCAGAAAAAATGCCCTTTGGGGAGCCATGATGGCGGGAGCCTGGGGCGTAGAATGGTATTTTGGATACAAACATGCACATTCCGACCTCACTTGTGAAGATTGGCGTTCCAGAGATTTGTTCTGGGACCAGTGCAAGTATGCTTTAGATTTTTTCAACAATAATGAAATTCCATTTTGGGAAATGGATACTGCAGATGAATTGATTTCAGCAGATAATTATTGTTTTGCAAAAACGGACCAGATTTATCTGGTATATTTAAAAAATGGAGGAACAGTTGACCTGGATTTGTCAAAAGCTTCTGGGGAATATTCCCTCAAATGGTTTAATCCCCGAACCGGAGAATACCATAAAAAAGAGGAAAAAGTAACCGCAGGAGAGTTAGTGAAAATTACAGCTCCTAAAAAAAGTGAGGAAGATTGGGCTGCTATATTGAAGAAATAGCTTAAATCATATTAAGAAACAGGAAAAGGGAATCGGAAAAGATAATTTCTGGTTCCCTTTTTAGCTTTTTGATTTTAAAACCTTCGTCCACTTAATTCTTCTGCCCATTCCTGAGGAATATATTTGGTGAATTTGGCTTTAATGGCTGTAGCTTCGGGAGATTTGGCTTTATTCCTTGTTTCGTAAGGATCATTTTGATGGTCATAAAGTTCTTCTGTTCCATTACTATACCTTATGTACCTAAATCTATGATCTCTCAAAGAAGTATATTCCTTACCCAGTGTGGTTAATGCCGGTCTTTCCCAGGTCATTTGTGTGTCTTCCAAAAAGGGGCTTAAACTTTTTCCATCCAGGGTTTGAGTTGGTTGTTGCAGGCCGCAATAATCTACTAATGTTGGGTACAAATCAACCAGACTAACCGGCTGATTGGAAACCTTTCCGTTTTCCGTGTTCTGGGGAATTCGTATGGCCATGGGTACCAAATCAGCTTGTTCCCATAATGTACCTTTTTCCCAGTGATTTTTTTCGCCACAGTGGTAACCATTGTCCGACCAGAAAACAACAATCGTATTCTCGGCATAAGGACTTTTTTCCAGTTGCTCTAAAACAACTCCAATAGACCAGTCGGCAAAAGAAGTACTGGCCAAATAGGCATGAATCATATTTTTCCAGTCTTCTTCCGTTGTAGGACCACTCACTTCAAATCGTCCAAATGGGTCAATTAATTTTTTGGCAAGTGAATCAATATCAGCTAGATCATTTTCTTTATATCCCTCCGGAATGGTGATCTTGTTAATATCATATAAATCATAAAACCGCTGTGGGGCAGTAAAGGGGGAATGTGGTCTCCATAATCCTAGGGCGGCAAAAAAGGGTTTCTGGTGATTCTCTTTGAGGAAATCTGCAAGGGCATAGGCATTTTTCACATCGGGGAAAGCAGTATCAGGGAAAGCCTGAAAACCCCAGAATTTTCCCTTTAGCTGATGGAGAGAATCGGGAAATGGACCAAAACCTCCTCCATAAGGTGGATTGTCCCAATTTTGTTTTTCTCTTCCTTCGGTAAGTGGAGCATGAAATAACTTTCCTCTGCCGAAAGTTTCATATCCATTTCTTTTAAAAAGCTCAGGAAGTGTTTCTGTTTGCTTGATTAAAATTTCCGATTTTCGCCAGGGATCTGAGCCGTTAAAATAAGCCCCTGTGCTGTGTGGATACAAACCACTAAAAGTAGATGCCCTGGAAGGTGTGCAAATTGGGGAGGCACAGTAAGCATTTCTGAAAGTTACGGAAGAAGTTTTTAAAGCATCCAGATGGGGAGTTTTTACATCAGGATAAGTATGGTAAAAACCATAATCATTCATATCATCCACAATCAGAAAAAGTACATTATAGGGTTTGTGGTCTTCTTTTTCCGTCTTGCATTCCAGTAAGAAAATTCCTGGAATAAATACCCAAATCAGGTAAGCAGCCCTGAAGTTTTTGATCCTGGAAATAGTAAATTCAATTTTCATATTTATTGAAATTATTCTGGTTAAAATACTTAGCTGTAATGCTAAAAAGAAGTTAAAGGAAGTTACAGTCACAGTGGGGTCTGCATTTTTGTGACCCTTCGCTAATTTTAGCACGCTTCCACCTTGCAAGGTCTTTCTGAAGAAAAGACCCTGCAAAGAAATGATGTACTTTTGTTAACTATCACTGTAATCCGGTACAATCAGAAATGATAAAATAGGATTTTCACTTTTTTATTGGAAGTTTACTTTTTCCACTTCCCCTTCTGTTTTTAGGTTAAAGGCTTCCTTGGTTGAGATTTTAGATGTGCCAATATTTATATTCTCCAATGTGATGTTGCTGATTTTCCCCCTTTCCAAAGCATACAGGTAATTGAAAGCATTATTTCCTCCATTAATAAAGACATTTTTTATATGGATATTTTTAATCGTTCCTCCCTTTAATTTGATACCCAACAACCGTTGCACATACTGATCTATGTAAATATTTTCGAAGGAGCAATTGCCAATATTCGACCCGCCATTATTCACCAGATTTACAACTGCAGTGTTACTTTCCTTTTGAGGGTATTTTTTTGCATCCTTCATGACATAAATATCATGGACTTTGGTGTGATTGGCAGAACCATAGGCATTCCAACCGAGTTGAAATAAAGCGCCATTTATTTGTTTATAAAAATACATATCCCAGGCCTGTTGATGATCTCTGTAGATTTTTACAAAATCGTCATTTACCTTCATAAAAGTATCGAATATCACGGAACCTTCATTTCCCCCAAATCCATCTGTCTGATGATACCAGGCAAACATTTTAAGATTGTGTGCTGTGATTTTTCCTCTTGAAAGCAAGACAAAATGAGGTGCATTGGTAAATGTCAATCCTTCTACTATTTGGTGTTCTCCGGTACCGTCTAATTGAATTTGGTTAAAGGGAATACTTTTCGCCTGAGCCAGTCTTTCTTTACCACATCCTGAAATTATTCCCCTTCCGCAAATTTTGATATTTGAAACATTTTCTCCACGAAAACTCCCTACAATATAAGCTCCTCCGGGGATATAAATTTTTTTATTGCTCACAACAGGAAGTTGGTAACCAGGATAACCTGCGTCTGTTTCCTCTCCAAACTGATGAATCCCCTCTTCAAAATAGACGGTTTCCAAATCTGGATTTAGCAGGATTTCACGAACTTTCTTTACAGGCATATCAGGCTGGACTAAACCCACTTCAGGTGCATTTTTATTGGGAATATTTTCTTCAGGGGCATCGGCAAAAAGGAAAAGCGGATCATTTTCCATTCCCTTCATTTCCACATACAATTTTTGAGGTTTATCCAAGGTAATGAGTAGTTCCTTTCCATTTATCTGAAAAGGGATTTCTTTCACCAAAGGATAAATAGTACATTTTTCAATGGGTGTTTCATCAAGTTTAGTTACCCTGATTTCTATTTTTCCTTTAAATGAAAAAACGGTAAAATGATTCCAGTCAGTCATCAACTTCCTTCCACCGTGATGTGAGGGAAAAGTATTGTAATCAGCCATCACATAACTGTCATAAGATTTCCCATCCTGAAAGATTTCTACCTGATATTGAGGGCTCCTGAAATTTTTGCCTAGGTGTGTTGTAAATACCAAAGTATCGGGATAGTCATAAACCCAAACCTGGGAAAAACCAACTGAATAAGTTGCCCAAATCAGGCATGTAAAAAGGTATCTGTACAGGTGCATCATTTTCTTTGCGGCTTATAATTTTTTTGATCTTGACAAGTTAAAGCGGTTTTCAAAGGACTTACAACCAGTTGGTGAGGAAAAGTACAAATGGGCAAAAAATGAGGATGATCCTATAAAAGATTAAGAATCAGATAAGATTACTTTGAACAGGAGGCATTGAAATTTGATGCTTAATTCATTTTAATTACTCAGATTTAATATCTATGATAGGAAGCTTAAAAATTCGATTTTTTATTATTATTTCCATTTATGCTTCAGTTTCATGTAACAATAAAATACAGGAAACTGAAGTGCCAATTAAAAATGAAAACCAGCAAATTGCCACCAGATTATTCAATGGGAAAAATCTTGATGGCTGGTTAATGACCACCAGGGATGATTTTAATGGTAAACCTGAAGATATTTTTTCTATTGAAAATGGAGAAATCCACGTTTTTGCCAATCAGGAAAATGGGTCCCGCCAAACCTTTGCCGGGTTAACTACTAAGGAAAGTTTTAGTCATTATAATTTAACTCTGGAATACAAATGGGGAGAGAAGAAATTTCGACCCAGGCATAATTTTGTGAGGGATGCCGGGATTATCATTCATACGATTAATCCTGAAACGATCTGGCCTAATGGGGTAGAATGCCAGATACAGGAAGGGGATACAGGTGACCTCTGGGCCATTGGTACAAAAGTAACCTCTAAAGTAAGCAGGGTAATTCGAAATTTTGATCCTCATGGTGATTCCCTGACTCTAGGGAATCGTGAACAAAGGTTTCATCGGTTTCACAGGGGTTATTGCTGGGAAAAACCTGGATGGAATTTAATTGAGCTTCAGGTTAGAGGGGATTATGCAAAATTTATTATCAATGGTAATCTGGTAAATGAGGCCATCCATATGAAATACTGGTCGGATGAAACAAATGACTGGAAACCCTTAACTTCGGGTAAAATTATGATTCAGGCTGAAGGTGCTGAACTTTATTACAGGAATATCCTTTTGGAGAAAATTGATGGAAAGTAGGGGGAAATAGTTTTTCAATTATTAATAAAAAACCCAGCAATTACTTCTATAAAACCCTTGCGTAAACCATAGCTTTTGAAGCTTAAAAGACGCAGGGTCACAAAAATGCAGACTCTGCAGGAGCATCTTGCGCGCTAAAACCTGTCAGGGACATCCAGCCCGGGACAGGTTATTTTTATTACATTGGAATTACTATAAAAAACGGGAAGGTACTCTTTTTTAGAAAAACCCAATCCCATGCATATTATTTACATGGGGTTGGGTTAAAAAAGGAGAGATGATTTTTTAGGATTACTTTCCAGCTTCTTCTTTTTCCATGGCAGCCGGAGCTCCAAAAATGGCTTTCAGTTTATCTGCGTCAAATTTTAATTTTCTATCATAAGTATAAATACCGTTTACTTCCTGTTCCACATCTGTAAGCTGGGTATAAGTGTAGCCTGCAATATTTGGATTATCCGTCAGTACTTTTGTTAAATCTGCTATTAATTTGATTACTTCCTCCGCACTTTTTCCATAACCCCATTCTCTTCTGCCTTTCCCCTTGGCGGCTTCTTTAGCATATTCCGGAAGCCAGAAAGTTCCTCCGTACTCATCAACTACATAAGGCTGACCCAGATATTTCACATCATAGTCTTTAACCGTTCCATACCAATCCCAGCTCACCTGATAGACATCGGGATTATCTGGTCTGATATGGCTGTATCTTTCTGCCATGGATTTCAGATTCTGATCGTAGTCATGAACAGTAAAAATATCTGTTTTAATATGCAAAAATCCACTGGCATCATTAATTGGTCGGGTAGGATCTAGTTGTTGGGTTAAATCATAAATATCTAAAACAGCTCTGGTGTATTCCTCCAGTCCTTTTTTGGGTGAATGTGTTTCATTTAATGGGGTCCAGGCGATGATGGATGGATGATTCATATCCCTTACCATGGCTTCCTGCCATTCCCTTTTAAAGTTGATAAAAGCCATTGGACTGATGTACGACCGGCTTACACCCCAGTCGGGATATTCCCCCCAGGTTAAATAGCCCAGTTTATCTGCCCAGTAATGAAATCTTTCTTCAAATACCTTTTCATGTAACCTGGCTCCATTAAACCCTACAGCCATAGACCTTTCAATATCTGCTTTTAGTTCTTCATCACTAGGGGCAGTCCAGACTCCTTCAGGATAAAATCCCTGATCTAAGACCAGTCGCATAAAAACCGGTTTGTTATTCACATAGATTTTATTTCCATCAATATGTACCTTTCGCATTCCGGCATAACTTTTTACCTCATCTACTACCTGTCCATTTTTTAAAATCTGAAATTTGAGCTTGTATAGATATGGACTTTCAGGACTCCATAATTTAGGTTTTTTCAATTTTAAGGGAATGGGCATGCCATTTCCCGAAGTAGAGTTAACTTTTACCACTTCTTTTCCATCTGCTTCAGTTAAAATAACCTGAAAAGAAACACCGTCTGCATAACCTGAGAAAATGGGAGTGACTACAAACTGGCTGTTATCCAGGTCCGGCACAACTCTTACCTGTTCCAGGTGTTGTTTGCCTCTGGCTTCCAGCCAGACAGTTTGCCATATTCCTGTTACTCTGGTGTATTTACAACATCCTGTATTATAAAATGTAGGACTTTGCTTTCCGGAAGGCTGGACTTTGCTCCTAATGTCATCCAGTGCATTAACCACCAAAGTATTTTCTCCTGCTTTTAGCACATTGGTAATCTCAAAACTAAAGGAAGTACTTCCGCCATAATGCCGCCCTACCTGTTGGCCATTTACCCAAACCCGGCAATCATAATCTACCGCTCCAAAGTTTAAAAAAATCCGCTCTCCATCCCAATCAGCAGGAATCGATATCTTTCTATGATACCAGACAGAGGGCATAAAATCCTTGTATTCAATTCCTGATAATTTGCTTTCCGGGCAAAACGGAACTATAATTTTTTCATCAAATCCAGAGGGGTCTTCATACCATTTTTGCTCCACACCTGAGACTCCAAAATCTATTGCAAAATCCCATTCTCCGTTGAGGTTCATCCATTTTTCCCGTTCAAATTGAGGCTTAGGATGTTCCGGTCTGGGTGTTTGACTGAATAAATGTAAGCTAATGATAAATAAGATAAAGGTCGAAAAGGTTCGTTTTTTCATTTTCTAATTAAAATACATGTTTATAAAAATTACTGATATTCATTTAATCTTTGAGGATAAGGGCCCCATTTCTTTCGTCAATTTCAAAAAGTCGGGCTCTTTCTTCCGGAGAAGAGTTTGGCTGGTGAAAAACCAGCATTAATTTACCTTCGAAAGTCTTAAAAACCATTCCGTGCCCTCCATTGCTGGCAAAAAGAGGCTGGTCGATTTGTTTCCATGGTCCGGCTATTTTTCCAAAGGAGGAAAGAGCCATGCCAATGGCATATTTATTCAACCCAAAGCTGGACCAGATCATTAATAATTCCCCATTTTGTAATTTGTAAAGGAAAGGTCCGTCCGTTACCCAGCCATCATATTTCATCCCAAGGTCTTTCATACTTTTTGCCCATTTTGCTTCAGAAGTTTTGAAAAGGGTTTTAGGTTTCCCGATTTTTCTGGACAAATCTGCTTTCAGTTTTAATAATTCCATTGTGCCATCATGCACCTGAACCCATTCATGACAAAAAATCATATAAGGAATTCCATCCTCTTCATACAGAGTTCCATCCAATGCCATCCAGTTTTCCGGGGTGTGGGGTTTGTTAGCAAATGGTTTAAATGGACCTTCAGGATGATTGGCTACTAAAATTTGCGTGCCTCTTTTATATTTGGGAGGAATTTTTCTTTGGGGATTTACTTTAAAATTGAGTGTATCATGGGAAGTAAAAGTGACCAATAAGTAATATTTGTTTTTATAGAAATGTACTTCAGGAGCCCAAACCATGTTTTTAGCCCAAAAATTTTCAGGCACTTCAAACACTGAAACTGGACCTTCCCAATTTACCAGGTCTGTACTTTTATACACTTCCACTCCCTTAACATCATCTTTTTTGCCGATCCTGTTATCCATCTGAGCATACATATAATAGTATCCCGAGCTTTTATGCGGGAGGATAAATGGATCTCTAATTCTAATTTCTGACAATGTGGTTTTAGATTGCCCAAAAACAGAAAAGGGCATGCAAAACAGAAGACAGGAATAAAGAATGAATTTCATCTGACAAATAAGTTAAAGCCGGTTAATTGTCGGTAAAACTACCGAATATCTAAAAATGGCCTTTGTCTATTCATCCGAATAAATTGCTCATTATGTGAATAACTAAACTTTCAATTGTAGAAAATTTGCTTAATTTAATTATAGGGGTATTAATTTTTGTTTTATTTATATTCACTGTACAGAACCAATTTTTTTGATATTTATAAAATCAACTTATGTCAGTGAAATACCAAACAACCAGTTTAATAATTATGTTAGGGCTTTTGCTCTTTAGTTGTTCCCCCAATAAGTCACTTTTTAAAAGGTATGGAGAAATTACCCCAGTGAGCACTAAGGAAAACGCTAAGTTTGCAAGTTGGCAAAACTTCTACTTTTCACCAGAAGATTGCAAGTGTGTAAATGGTGGAGCGTATTTTATTGCCATTAAAGACGCTCCCTCACAAACCGGAAATTTAATGATTTCGCTTCAGGGTGGAGGAGCATGTTGGCCTGGATTGTTACGGTGCAAACAAACAACTATAGAAAATGATGTTCGAATTTCAAATTTTACAAGTCAACTGGATGAAAGGTTAGCCGAAGATTGGAATAAGGTTGTAATCCCGTATTGTGATGGTTCGATTTATATGGGTGACTCAGAAAAAGATTATGACTCTGATTATGAGATTGATCATTGGCATAATGGACTTAAAATAAGTGTTGCGGCAATAAAACTAGTTAAGGAAAAATATCCAAATATCTCAATAATTTTCCTTACAGGGTGTAGCGCAGGTGGATATGGAACGATTATCCAATTACGGCTTATTAGAGAACTTTATCCCAAGACATCAATATTTGTACTTAATGAAAGTGGCCCAGGACTATTAAGGCCGGATCAAAAATTTTGGGAAATGATTGTTAAGTCCTGGAATTTTAATCAACTCGTTCCTAAAAATTGTGAAAAATGTAAGGGGCAACTTATTTATTGGTATCAGGACATGCTTAAAGATCCTAAAATAAAGATAGGGCTTTATTCTGCATATATGGATGAGGTTATTGGTCAAAAATTCCTTAATCTGGAACCTGAAGGCTATAAATCATTACTTCTTAGTACCTCAGATGATTTAAACTCAAAATACCCAAACCAATTTAAGCGGTTTTTCATCAATGGAAATTCACATTGTGTTAAGGATCGTGATTATCAGGTAAATGGAATAAAATATTGGGATTGGGTTTTAGCCTTTATTAATGAGCAAGAAAATTGGAAAGACATTCTGGAATAAATTTTATCATATAAAGATATATGGCCGCCTGCTAAAAGTTCTCAGTATGTATTGATTTCTTTTGGGAAATTTTAATTTTATATCCCAATTATGCTTAAAGAAAAACGAGTTATTTGAATTGCATAAGTGCGTTTAATAAAAGGACGTTTATCCGGTTATTATCTGCACTTATGCAATTCATAATTAAAATTACCAGCCTTGGTTTTGTATCAACACACCCTTACTGGCTTCGATCTCATGTGGAGGAATTGGCCACACATGGTGAACGGAAGGGTCAAATTGTGGTCTGGCTGGCCAAACCTCAGAATTATCATGTGCGTGAAGAGGCTTGTGATAAGCTTCTTCAGCATCTCCCCATCTGATTAAATCAAAATGCCTGTCACTCCATTCTCCTGCAAGTTCACATCTTCTTTCATGTTTTAAATCTACCATGGTAGCACCTGAAACTGGCTTTAATCCAGCCCTTTTTCTAACCATATTCAGAGGTTCATCGCCATTTTTCCCATCAGCTATCAACGCTTCTGCTTTAATTAATAATACTTCAGCATAGCGCATTAAAGGGACATTTAGGTCACATGTTGGTTTATCCCCATTCGGGTTAACTCTTGCTTTATCGCTAAATGGCTCGGTATATTTACCAAACATGTAGCCTGTCACATTATTGGAGGTTTGTGTCCAGGTAAAGTCTTCCCCAAAATAATTGAATACAGTTCCTTCCTTGAAGATAGTAAAATCCCTTCTTGCATCATCAGCTTCGTATTCATCATACAATTCTTTAGTAGGTTGATAATATCCCCAGCCATTGTATTTTCCCCATCCTTTATTTTCGAACATTACACCAGGTAAAATACTTCCTGTTTGGGTATTGGAAACTACAGACCAAATGTATTCGCTGCTCCAATTGTTGGCTGATGTGAAAACTGCTTTAAAATCTTCATTGGGGTTTCCAGTATTAATTAAGGCATGTTCTCCTGAATTAATGACTTTATCGGCAGCCTCAACAGCTTTTGCATATTTTGATGGATCGTGTTGTGCCCAATAAAGATATGTTTTTGCCAGAAAAGCGTTGGCGGCATGCTTATGGGCTCTTCCTCTATCCATGGGACCAAATTCATTAAAAACGGGTAATAATTCTGCTGCTTTTTCAAATTCCCCTTCAATGTATTCGTAATTGATCATTACATTTTCAACTCTGGGTAAATTAAATTCCAAAAGATTTTCCCGGTCGATGATGGGAATACCTGCAGCTTTGTCCCCATACCTATAAGCTAAGTCAAGATACATTAAACCAGAAAAGAAATAAGCCTCACCCATTGCCCTGTTTTTCACTTCCTGGTCTACACCTTCTATTAAGGGAGCATTTACGATAATGTCATTTGCTCTCTTTATGATCTTATATTTATTTGCCCAGATATTTCTGGTATATCCCTCATTACCGGTACAAATAAAGTTTTTCATTTTATCTGGATCGGCCTTAACTCTACCAGTTACCATATCATCACTTACATTAATAAACCAGAAGAACCCTCTTCCATACATGTCATCCCAGGTAAGTGGTTCATACATTGAATTTACTGCAGCGATTAAATCAGCTTCAGTCTTCCAGAAATTATCAGAAGAAGGGGCGCCTTGTGGAGTAAGTTCCAAAAAATCCTCACTGCAGCTATTGCAAAAGAGCAACAAAATTATGACCGGGATATATTTAATATATTTCATTTTATTTCTTTTTTGAATTGAAAAAATTGACATTTTGCCACGATTAGAAAGAGAGGTTTAAACCAAAAATGTAACTTTTAGCTTGTGGGTACCTACCCATATCAATTCCACGGTCGGCAATGACCTCAGGGTCCATACCAGAGTAGTTGGAGAAGGTAAGCAGGTTGGTTCCTGTAAAGTAAAACCTAAGCTTTTGAACATTAATTTTGTTGATTAATGCTGTGGGTAGTGAATAACCGATTGTCAGGTTTTTAAGCCTTAGATAGGAAGCATCTTCCAGGTACCAATCAGATTCTGTTCCGAAATTATTATTATCATCTTTTACTGATAATCTTGGAATATCCGAACCTGTATTGTCAGCAGACCATGCATCTTTCACATCCACAAGCATGTTGTATCCCTGAGTGGGCTTAAGCGTAGAAAATTTAAGTCCATTAAATACTTTAATGTTATCAACTCCCTGGAAAAACATGGTGAAATCAAAGTTTTTATACCCCAACATGGCATTAAATCCATAGGAAAGGTTAGGAAAAGCATTTCCTTTAAAAACTTTATCTTTTTCATCCAATACACCATCCCCGTTCTGATCTACAAATTTTAAATCCCCAGGTTGAGCTAATGGTTGGATTAATTTTCCTTCGCTTGATACATGGCTATTTATTTCGGCTTCATTTTGGAAAATCCCCGCATTTTCATACAAATAAAAAGAATACAATGGCTGACCAACCTCACTTCTCAATGGTTGTAAAATTCCCCTTACATTATTACCATGTGGAATTCCTCCTTCATAGTTCTCTCCAAGAGAAATAACCTTATTTTTTATGGAAGCCAGGTTAGCCGAAAATTCATACTTAAATGATTTGGAAAGTTCTTTATAGCCTAATGTAAGTTCCCATCCTTTGTTTTCTACTTTACCCACATTTTCATAGGGAGAATTACTCACACCAGCTGTACCAGTAAGTGGAATTGCCAGGATCATATCATCTGTTTCTTTCACAAAATAATCTGCCATTAAGGAAACTTTGTTTCCAAAAAGCTGAGCATCGATACCGAAATCCGTTTGTACGGTGGTTTCCCATTGTAAATCAGGATTTACAAGCCCATTAATAGCATAACCGAAGTAATTGTCATAGGATGCAGGATCTCCTAAAAGTGCCCTGGTTCTGGAAAGACTAATGGAAGTGGCATAATTACCCAATGGACCTAAATTTCCAATTTTGCCCCAGCTACCTCTTAATTTTAAATCATTGATGAATGAGATATCTTCCATGAAAGCTTCATTCGAAATTCTCCATCCTGCTGATACAGAAGGGAAAGTTCCATATCGGTTGTCCTTATTTAGTTTTGAAGTGCCATCTCTTCTTACAATGGCCGAAACAAGATATTTATCCTTAAAAGAATAGTTCACTCTGGCTAATACAGAAACAAGCCTGTTTTCTCCTCTACCTCCATTTGGTGTATTGAAAGGTCCGGTGGCATTTGGGAAATACCTCAGGTTTTCATCCTCACTTTCAAATCCTCTTGCTGACATACTGAAAAATTCACTTTCATTTTTTTGAACAGTATAACCAGCCAAAACATCAAATAAATGATCCTTTCCAAGATATTTTTTATAAGAAAGTGTATTTTCAAGTATAAGAGAATTTGAAATACTATTGGACTGTTCCAGTTCATTAAAATCGAAAATCTTTCCTGGTTCCAGGATTTTGCTTGTAAAATTTTTACTGGAAGAATTTACCCTGGTCAGACCTGCATTTAGTTTATAATGTAATCCTTCAATGATTTCATAATCGATGAAAAAATTTCCGGATAATGTAGTGCTTGGTCTCCTGTTATCTAATCGATGTAAATAGGCAACCGGGTTAATTAAATCCCCATAAGAACCAGCATATGTCAGGTTATCTCTTGGAGTTACTCCTCCATAAAGTCCAGCCGCCTGATCTTCCCAAACTACTGCACTCGGGGGATAATACAATGCTGTAATAATGGCTCCTGTATAACCTGAAGTAGTATTTACACCATAATTACCATTGGTAAAAGCCAAAGAGAAATTTTCTCCAATCTGGAGATTTTCCCGCAATTTGTGTGTAGAATTTAATCTGATTGAAATCCTCTCAGATTCAGTATTAAGTAGTGTTCCTTCAATTTTTCTATATCCAAGAGCGGTGTAAAATGTACTTTTTTTATTTCCTCCACTAAGGGCCAGATCATAGTTTTGCATTTTCCCTTTTTGGAAAATTTCATCCATCCAGTTTGTCCTGGTTACAAGCCCATAGGGATTTTTATCTGGGTCAATATAATCTCTTGCAGGATTATCCATAGCCAGATCAGCATTATCAAAGGCAGTATTCATAATATCTGCATATTCCTGTGCATCTAGAGGTGTTAAGGTTTTACCTACTTCCTGGAAACCCAAATAGGAATTGAAGGAAACATTCATTTTACCTTCTTCTCCTTTTTTTGTTTCAATTAATATGACCCCGGAAGCAGCTCTTACTCCATATATTGCAGCGGAAGAAGCATCTTTCAACACAGTCATGGAGGCTATATTATCTGGGTTGGGTACAGCTCCGCCAATTACACCATCCACCACATAAAGTGGACCTTCACTGGAAAGGGTACCTACTCCTCTAATCCAAATTAGCGGATTAGCCGTTGGATCACCTCCATCATTGATTACCGTTACACCAGCCACGTTGCCTTGCAAAACCTGACCTACATTATTGATAGGACGATTGGCAATTTCCTTTACTGACTTTACATCTTCCACAGCTCCGGTTACATCTTTTTTGGTAGATTTTCCATAACCTACAATTAATACTTCCTGTAACTCTTGTAGATCGGGAATTAATTTAATTTCAAAATTTGTTTGTCCTTCAATGGGTATTTCCTGAGATTCATAGCCCAGAAAGGTGACTAAAATCGTTGCATTTTCCGGAACTGATAATTTAAAATCACCATTCATATCCGATATTGTTCCTGTTGATTGGCCTTTTACCAGAATACTTGCTCCGGGGATAGCTTCATTATTGGTACCATC
This sequence comes from Flexithrix dorotheae DSM 6795, assembly GCF_000379765.1. Lineage (GTDB taxonomy): Bacteria > Bacteroidota > Bacteroidia > Cytophagales > Flammeovirgaceae > Flexithrix > Flexithrix dorotheae. The sequence continues at coordinate 33,088 of NZ_KB903449.1, read as the reverse complement.
AAGGATACTACCTGAAATAATAACCTCTTGTAGGGAAGTAACAAGTGGCTGTTTATGGATAGATTTTCCTTTATGCCTTCTCACCACAATCTGCTCATTTATCCTTTTAAATTCTAATTTGGCTTCTTTGGCAATTTTGATAAGGATCCGTTCAAGCGTTTCATTTTCTGAATCAATATTTACCTTTGTTTTTAATGGAATCCCTCTGTGGGCGTAAGAAAACCTGAAGTTTGTCTGATCTTCAATGATCCCAAAGGACTCTTTTAAGGAAATATCACCTGCATTAATATTCAAAACCACTTCCTTTAGTTTTTGGGCCTTCAGCTCATCTGAGGCAAAAACAAAGGAAAAGAGTAAAGACTGAAGAACCAGTCCAAAAATTAGGTTCCTTGACATTATTAATAGTTTCTTGATAAAGTTTTTTTTCATAATTTTAAAGCTTAAATGAAACATGAAGTTTTGTTTAAAAAATCTAAACCTTTCCAGCATCCGTTGCGCCACAATTGATTGCTGGATTAGGTTTAAGAAATGATGGGATATCTTTCAGGTATCCCTTTTTTATTGGTTTTTAATCATAGGCAATTCTTTTATGTAATATTTCAGGGACATCCATTTCCACTTAAAATAATTATCCCATCTTCGTTTGTTGAATAGTGGAGAGAAGTCGCATATTTAAGGACCTCCAATACATTGTTTAATGGTTCATTTTGGAATGATGCTTTTATCAGACAATTTTTGAGCTGATGGTTTTGAAAGATGATTTCCACTCCATACCAGTTCTCCAAAACCTCAGTAATTTTTCCTAGTGGTTCATTGTTAAATATCAGTATATTGTCCTTCCAGGAGATAAAGCTGGTCAAGTCTGTTTTTGATTTTATGTTGCCTGTTGAATTTGTTTTATTAAAAATGAACTGGTCGGAAGGGGTAAGTAAAACAGGCACGGCTTTATTGTTTTGTTCTTTGTTATACACAGCTACACTTCCCTCCACTAAGGATACATAGATGTCATGTTCGCCTTCATAGGCCCTTACATTAAAAACAGTTCCTAAAACCTTGGTCCGAATATTATTGGTGATGACCACAAAAGGTTTCTCGGGATTTTTAGCCACTTCAAAAAAAGCTTCACCTTCCAGGAAAACTTCTCTCACATCATTTTGCGCAAAATCTTCTCTAAAGCGAATTTTACTATTTGAATTGACTTTAATTTTGCTTCCATCTGGCATGGAATAAGTAGCTCTCATTCCCTTTGGAACTGATTTTTCTGTCCATACCACCTCAGCTTCTGGAGTTGTATAATATTTTGGAAGGATAATAAAAGTGGAAATGAGTAAAAAGGAAATAGAGGCTGCAACCAAAATTGTCTGATAAATTTTTTTGGAGACCTTTAGTTTTTTTACTTTTCCATTTTGATTTTTCTCCTTAAGCTGTTGTTGTAATAACTTTGATTTAAGTTTAGCTTTCCCAAGTTCTAAATCGTATTTTGAAGGTAGTCTTTTATGCTTTAACCAGATGGCACTGGCTTGTTCAAAAAGTTGTTCGGCTTCCTCATCAGCATTTAGGAAGGTCTGTAACTCTTCCATTTCCGATTCTGAAGCTTCATTTGATAAATACTTTGTAATTAATTCCCAGATTCTTTCTTCCATATTATATGCATTTTCACTGTAATGACAGCAAAAAATGCAAACACCTACTATCCCTCCTTGTAAACAAAATATGAACTAATTATAGGCTTTTTATGAACTGGATTTTCGGTTTTTCACCTGGCTTTTTTAAGGATAAATACGGATAATTAAATTAAACCTAACAGCAAAACAGGGAATAAAACCATTTGCTTAAGGAGTAAGTATGATTTTTCAATCAGGAATTTGTTGGCCTTAACCATCTGGTTTTGAACAGTATGTACGGAGATTGATAGTATTTCTGCAATCTCTTTATATTTAAATCCTTCTATTCGGTTCATGCGAAAAATTAACCTTCTTTGGGCAGGCATGGTATTTAACAATTTATTAATAGCCAAATTTAGTTCGGTGCATCCCAACATCGATTCCGCTTCATTTTCCACCTGAATTTTATGTTCTCCTCCTTCCAGGTCAATGAAGGAAATTTTTCTATGTTGTTTTAAATAATTGATGCTTTTATTTTTTACCGCCACAAATAAGTAGGATTTTACTCCCGTTTCAATTTGTATGGTTTTCCTTTTAGTCCACAACTCCAGGAACAAATCTGAAACGATTTCTTCAGCTAAATCAGAATTGGTCACAATGATTTCCGAAAATTCACAAAGGGGCTGATAATATTTTTCAAACAATTGCTCCAATCCCTGTTCATTTTCATTTTTTATGGCTTTAATGAGATTTAAATCTGATAGATTATTTTTAAGTTCCATGGTAGTGGGGTATATGCCTATATGATTTTCAAAATTATCAGACTTTAAACCACAAAATCGAATATTCGAGATTAAACAAATATGAATTTTGTTGCTTTCCTTTAGGTTTACCAAAATGAACTGAAAATTATTTAAAAACAGTTGATTGAATGATAAAAAACAGACAACATCTTGACCTGAATGGCAGAACAGTTATTGAAAAACTAAAAGTCCTGCCGCCATTACGTCAAAACCCTGTTTTTCAGGATGAAGCATGTTTTTTATATTTCAATGAAGGGGGTACTCATATTTCAGCTCCTACAGAAAAAATTACAATTAAACAGAGTGAAAGTGTTTTATTAAAATGCGGAACCTACTTTGCAGATCTTTTTCAAAGTAGTGTTTCTGGTATTTGTGAAGTATGTGTGATTCATTTTTTTCCTGATATTCTTGAAAGAATATTTAAAGAGGAGATTCCTTTTTTTGTGAAACAACAAAAACCCGGCAAATATACCTACGGCCTTTCTCAGAAAAATGTCATTGATCACTTTATTAAGAGTCTTGACTTTTATTTTGACAATCCTGAATTGGCCAAAGAAGAAATTCTCTACCTCAAAATTAAAGAACTAATTTTGCTTTTGCTGCATACCGAAGCCGCTGAAACCATCCTGGAGCTATATAGTTTTTTATTCACTCCGCAAAAAGCAAATATTTCCGATGTCATCGAATCCCATCTGTATGCTAACCTGAGTCTTGAGCAGATGGCATTTCTGGCAGGTCAAAGTCTTTCTACTTTTAAGAGGAAATTTAAGAAACATTTTAATGATACTCCAGCCAACTACATTCGCAATAAGCGGATGAAAAAAGCAGGAGATTTGCTGAAACATTCTTCACTTACCATAAGTGAAATCAGCTTTCAGGTCGGTTATGAAGACAGTTCCTATTTCTCGAGATTGTTTCAACAGAAATTTAAAATTTTGCCTTCTGAATACAGGAAAGCCAATCAAAAACCAACTATTCCCACACACTGAGCCATAAGTCCTGTTTTCTGGCCTTTTCCCCACAGTTCCAAGGAATCCCAGGACAATAGCTTTGTTCCAGAGATTCACCTTTAAAGAAATTGATATGGATTCTTTAGTTGTATTAGGGGTACAGTGCACCTTTAGCCTGCTGGTATTTTTTCTAATTATCAAATGGTATGTCATTCCTGAAATTAACCAGGAAAACAAGTTTAATGTTTTGGCAATTTTACTTCTGGTAAACGTATTTCGATATTTACCACTTTCTTTATTTATGCCAGGGCAGGTTTCCCCTGATTTCCCTCCTTATTTAAAAGAGATAGTAGCTCATGGAGATTTCCTTTCAGGCCTGTTGGCTTTGATTGCATTGCTTTTGCTCAAATCTAAAAAAAGGTCTGCCATTGGGTTTACCTGGCTTTTTTCTGCAGTAAGTATTATTGATATGGTTGTGGTACTGGCTTTGGCCATGAATGAAAAAGTTTATCAATTGTCACTGGGAGCCAATTATTTTACGGTCTCGGTTTATGTACCACTGTTAATCGTGGTCCAGGGAATGATCCTGAAGATTCTTTTGACTAAGGTATACCGATGAATTTAATTATTAAAGGTAGAAATTTTGCACCCGAGTAATGATAGAACCTTACAGATATTTCATTTTACTTTTTAATTTAAATTTTTAATCCCAGTAGTTTCATGTTTGTAAAAAACTTCTTCCTGCACTTTATTTCTCAGATGATTTAGCTTGTTTTGATCTTCCTCAGTGAGTGCTGTATCACTGTACTTCATAATTTGCAAGGTGCCCAAATGACTCAATTCGTTATAAGGCGTTTGTTTGGCTGCCATGTCCTCAAATACACGTAAATCGTGATGGGCCACCTCTCGTTTCTTACTACATTTTATACTCAGGTATTTGATGGCGTCTTCAATATAGCCTTCCTTTATGTAGGATGAATGTATAACTGAGGACCACTTGACATAACTATCATTATCTTCTGCAATTACCGGGTAGTCAAAAAGGATTTCTTTATAGGCTTTGATAGCTTCTTCATATCTTTCTAATTTAAATAAGGAAAAGGCCCAACGTGCTCCATAAACATCATCGAACAACCTGGGAGCGTGTGTTTTTAGTTTTTCATATAGTACAATCACTTTTTCAAACTCTTTTGCATCAAAGGCATGATGGAAGGCCTGTGCATAATTCACAGCTGGTTTGTAACCCAGTTTAGCAACCTTAATAAAAGCTGCTGTGGCTTCCGAATAGCGTTTATAAATGCTCAAAACCTGGGCATTCACCAGATGATCAAGCGCATCTTTAGGCGCTGCAATCAGTGAGTTTTCAGAAAGCATTTCTACTTCTGTGGAAATATTGATACCTGTTTTTTGAGGATACCCCTCATGCATTAATAATTGCAGATAAAGTAAATATGTACCCTTCAGTGGCTGGTAATGATGAATGTGGGCCAGGTATTCATAGGCTTTGTCATAAGCCTGAATCTGATAAGCCATAGTGCTTGAAATTGAAAAAGGAGGTACGGATGAAACAGAACGCATGATATGGCCTCTGGCTCTGCAAATTTTGAAATTAGCCATTGCTAAGGTAGCTGAAGATAATTTAGGGAAGGAAGCGCTGAATGAATCAATTGATGGGATTCTTTTGAGAAATTCTGAAGATGCAACCGTGATACTAACGGATAAAACTTTAAACATCGCGTTTGATCTGAAAGCGGCAGGAAAGCACTTATGGAGTCCTGGCATATTGCAGGAGAAAATGGAGAAAACACTATAAACGTTAAAAATCAACACATTGGAAGACCAAATGTAGGGGGAGGAAGTGGAAATTGGGGAAGAAATCAGGGTGGTGTTACTCCATCATCCAGAAGTGTAGGTTTACTATGAATCTTTTAATTCGGGGACTGTTTACGGATATACAATGCAATTGCGAAAGGAGGTAGGTAATATAGAAATTAAAAGAGCCAAAAAGAAAATAAAAAAGGAGTTAGCAATTTGCCAACTCCTTCAGTTTGGTTGAACAGTGCGATTATAAAATGTTCATTAAGTAATCTTTTATTTGTGTGTCGTTAAAGAATCCGCTGTAGTGCCCACCAAAACTAGCCTTAATAGTGAATACACCATCTTTTACTTCCATGGTTTTGTTGGCTTCAGCATTTTCCTGCTCAATATTAGTAATAGCCAGTTGGTTAATACTTTCCTGAACCGCCTCTTTCCCCATATCGTCATTACAAACTTCACGGAAGGCATCGATAGATCTTTTTACGGCTACACCGGGTATAAATTTGATGGCATCAATATCCTTACTAAAGCTATCCCAATCCATTTCAATAGGAAGTTCTTTACCAACAATGTCATTTAATTCTTTTTGAAGATCACCCATATATTGATCTTTAATACCTTGAATCGCTTTTTTCTCTTGTAATCCCATAAATATATTTTTTTAATCTTTAGCACAAAGGTATGGCGCATTACGCTTCTGCCTTTAACCACTAGGGGTGAAAAGGTAAATTCACTGATTTCAGTGAGGAAGAAGTCCTTGTCTTCATGGATATTTAAATTTTGAATTGGAAGAAAGAATTGTTTTGGATAATTCGTTATTGAATTTAATTTAGAAGTATATGAAAATTCTTATCTGGGTTGGAGTTGGGTGGCTTGTCCTGGCGGTTACTCCCTTTTTATTATTGTTTTTAGGTATGGTTGCCATGCGGCTTTTTGCCATTTCGGAGAAAAAAGCTAAAAAGGAACTTACAGATTTCATTAATTCAGAATATGGTAATGCCTGGAGCATCACAAAGGCTACTCGCTTTTTCAATGAGGGGAATATGAATCCCAATATGTTTTATATGGAACTTAAAGCGAATACAGAACCGAAAGTGAAATTCGGTATTTACTGGGATGCCAAATTAAAGAAACCAAAAGGGAACTATGGAGATGATGATTACTCCTTTAATAGTCAGTACAAGCGTGCACTTGAAGATCATGCTCTGCATAAAGCCATCGAGAAAGCTATTGGGAATGAGGCCAAGCTGGAGCATATGGATTACTGGAAATTAAAAATTAATACAGATAAAAGTGAAGCGGACTTTATGCTGAAAATGGCTCGTACGATAGAAAATGTTATCCGAAGCTATAGCCCTAATTATGGTTCTGCCATGGATGTGATTTTCACTAGTGAAGTGGAGCCTGATGGTTTTTATAAAATCGAGATATCACTAAGTGAGCCCAAACCTAATTTGTATATCGATCTTAATACAGCTGCCAGTAATGGTAAATTGGATAGGATAAGGGTCGAATGCCTTGCTGCTTTGAAACCAGTTCTGGCTGAGGAAAATCCATTATTGGATTTAAATGATATTTTGGTGTCCACCTGGGTAAATCAGGAAAATGAGGAACAGTTCTATGGTGTACTGCAAGTCACCAGCCAGAAAGTGAAAGGTGATGAACGAATAGGTATGCAGCAATATGAAGGCCTAATGTTTTTTCATTTTAATATACTGGCAGGTCAGGTAACAGAAGGAAAATTTGAGAAAGCCGGAAAGAGTATCGCTAATGACCTGGAAGTACTGAATTCCCAGCTTCCAGATCATTACAAAAAGCCGGAATAGCCTCTTAATACTATTCCAGAATACCATTCTGAAGCGCAAATTTCACAGCGCCTGTTGTGGTTTTGGAGCCGGTTTTGAGCAGTATATTCTTACGATGCGTTTCTACGGTGTTGAGAGAAATAAATAGTTTCTCAGCAATCTCTTTGGAGGTGAATTCATCTGAAAGCAGTACTAAAATCTCTTTTTCTCTTTTAGAAAGTTTTACATGTTTGTGTTTTTTACGCTCAAAAACACTTTCCATGTAACGCTCTTTTACGGCTGCTCCATAGTGTTGTTCACCTGCTAATACATTTTGTACGGCAGTTTTTAACTCATCCTTATCCGCAAACTTGAGCAGATAGCCATCTGCTTCTTTTTTAATGACCTTATTGATGGTAAGATAGTCATCCAGCGCACTGAGCACAAAAAACTTGACATTGGGCCTGGTTTTCTTAACTTCTGTAAGCAGAACCAAACCATCCAATTTTGGCATATTTATATCACTAATGATCAGGTCGATATCATTAAATTTTCCCAGGTATTGCAATACCTGCTGTCCATCCGTGGCCAAATGGATTTTATTAATTTCTGGTAGTTCTGATAAAATGGCATGCAAACCATCGAGCAACATCACATGGTCATCTGCCAGAATAATATTAAATGTTTTAATCATAATCGTTTATATGCTAGCTGTGGTGAAGTGGTAAATTTATATTGATGGTAGTACCTCTTTTTCCTGTGTCGATATCCAGGGCGCCTTCCAGGTACTCCAATCTCTCTTTGATATTGCGCAGACCAATACCTGAAACTTTTTGCGAAGGCATGCCTCTGCCATTATCACTCACAACTACATTGATGTAATCCTCATGCTTTGTGATTTGCACTTCCCCTTCTGTGGCTTCTGCGTGTTTTAACATATTTGTGGTGAGTTCCTGTACTATACGGTAGATTTCTGCCAAAATGTTATCGGGAAGCTGATCAATTTCATTTTGAGGAAAAAACAGTGCTTCCAAAGTTGTCTTAGTCTCCTTACTTTTTTCCAGTAAAAATTGCTGTAGAAAATCGCTGAAGCCACTTTCGGAAAAAGCAGGCGGATGTAACTGATGTGAAATACCACGCAAATCCTTATATAATGTTTGGATGGTATATAGCATCTTTTGTAACCCCTTATCTTTCATTTGTTTGCTCATGAAATGCTCAAAGGAAATTTTTAAGCTGGCCAGGTCACTGGCTAAACCATCATGAATCTCCCTGGCGATACGTTTTCTTTCCTCCTGTTGCCCTTCGTTATACTTTTTGATGGCATCGAGTCGGTAATCTTTGATGAGCGTATTTATTTCCTGCTGGGCAATTTCTTCTTTCTGGATGCTAAGTTGTTTTTGTATACGCATGCGTTTAATGTAGGAGTGGCGCAAAAGTACCAGGGAGAGTAATACAAGTGCAAAACCAATAATAAAGGCATTTCGGAGCAGTGTTTGGCGCTTTATTTCCGATTGCGATTGGCTGAGTTGAGCTTCCTTTAAAGATTTTTCCTGCTCCAAAACGGTAATCTGAGTTTCTTTTAATTGCGTTTCATATTGCTGCTGCAGCTCGGCTAGATGCTTGTCTTTTTCCAGTGAGTTCAGGCTATCCTTGAGGCTATAGGCCTGAGATAAATGTTGAAAAGCCATTTTATACTGTTTATTGTCAGCATAAAGCCCGGATAAGTTGAGGTGTATGGCATCATGTAACTGAGAACCTTCTTTGATTTGCAGAGCTTGTTTGTAGAAACCAATAGCTTCTTGTGTTTGGTTGAGGTTTTTGCAGGCAACGCCCAGATCATTGAGCACGATCACCTGATCCTGAGGATAGCCGAGTTTTCGTAGCAAAGCATAGGTTTTTTGGAGCATGGGCAGCGCTTCCTTATACTTCTTTTCGGCAAGAAGCAGCTGCCCAAGGTTGATTCGTGCATTTGCCTCCTGCACTAAATTTTCTGTGGCCAGGCTATATTCAATTACTTTCCTGTAAAAGCTTCTTGCCGCCTCGTTCTTGCCCTGATTTTTGAAAATATTGGCCAGCGCAAAAAGGGTGGAAACCACTCCATCGGGGTAATTAGCCGCTTTGTAGGCCTCAGAAGCACGCTGTAAATTGTCAATAGCACTTTCGTACTTTTCCTGCTCAATGTAAATATTAGCAATGTTGCCATAAACATGGCCAATTTCGGTCTGATCTCCTTCGAGTTCTGCCATTTCCAGACACTTTACGTAGTAATCCATCGCTTGGATATTATCTCTCAGGTTTCTATAGGCCACAGCAAGCACATTATATACTGCCGACAAACCTTTTTCACGGCCGGCATCCTTAAGTGCCTTTGCCGATAAAAGTCCCTGTTCAATCGCTTTTTCGTTTTTCCCCTCTGCATTAAGTAAATAAGCCAAAAAATAATGCCCCCTCGCTTTGTACAGTTTTTTGTTATATTTGCTGCTGAGGGTAATTAATTCCCTCACACTTTTCTGTGCTTCGGCTGGGTTCTTATCTAAATTTTGCTTGTAAATCCCGAGGAGGCTGTCAAGCTGTTGGGTGACGATGCTATCCTGGGGAGCATCGCTCTGGGAGGCATTTGCTATAGTAATACTGATATATAAGGAAAGAATTATAGTAGTAATGCGCACGTTTATGGTATGAGGTTGCTGGTTTATTTATTTTTTAGGAGGCAAATCTAAACGCTTAGATAAAAAGAAAAAAACTATTAATTTGGGGTTATGATGCCTTCACAATTTTAACGTCAGTTTTGTATCCCCAGGTCATTATAAAGAAATTCTCAGTTTTCATCTGATATCAGGATTTAGTTTTAGTACTTTTTTAAAGTAATCCTTCTTTTGGGATTTTTCAGTTTATTTTATCTCTGGCAAGTTTGACCTGCCCTTTTTCAAAAACCTTTGCTGTATAATTCTTTCCGTTTAAATCATTCAAATTCGTAGTTATATATTTGTTTTACAAAAGTTGATTAAATTGCAGTAAATTTGTTTTACAAATATTGAACTAATACTTTTTACTCATGGGGAACCAGTTAGGAAATTTGGAAGAAATGATTTTATTGGTTGTAGCCATTATGAATGATCAGGCTTACGGAGTTAGCATTACGGATGAATATAATCAACAATCTGGAAATAATATTTCCCTGAGTGCGGTACACACCGTTTTACGAAGATTGGAAAAGAAAGGGTTAATTAAATCTGATATGGGAGGAGCAACTCAAGACAGGGGTGGAAGACGAAAACGCCTTTATAAAATTACCAGCTACGGATACAGCACACTAAAGGAAGTTCAACAGCACAGGGAACGGATGTGGCAACAAATTCCAAAAATTAGTTTTGGTTAAAATTATGGAGCAAAACAGTAAAAAAAACAGCCCTCCGGCCTGGGCCGACAACTTTCTGGAATGGTATTGTGCTCCGGAACTACTGGAAGAAGTTCAAGGAGATATTTATGAATTATTTCTAAGAAGATGTAAATCTGAAAATATCAAAAAAGCACGCTTCAAATTCATTTTGGATGTATTTCGATTCTTTAATTATTCAACAATAAAAGGTAACAGAACATTTTTTCGAATTAATCCCTCTACAGCTATGCTGAAAAATTACCTGAAAGTGTCCTTCCGGATACTTGTAAAAGAAAAATTATATACAACCGTCAATATTTCAGGGTTATCTATAGCACTTGCTTGTGCTATTCTTATTGCCTTATTTGTGAAAGACGAGTGGTCTTATGACAAATTCCACCAGGATTCGGATCAGATTTACAGGGCTTGGGTAAAAGAAGATCATGGAAATAATGAAATTTATTTTAATAGTACTACACCTATTGTGCTTGGCCAGACTATCCGGAATACCCTGCCAGAAGCCGCTCAGGTGGTAAGAATTGCCCAAATCAATACCCTGATCTCCAAAACAGATTTCAGTGACAATCAGCATGTACTTTTTGCAGAAAAGGGATTTTTCGAATTATTCAATTTTAAAGAAATTGATGGAGATAGAAATAATTTTCTGCTTCAGCCAGGAAATGTTATTCTGTCAGAAAAGGTATTAAAAAAATATTTTGGAGATGAAAAAGCATTGGGAAAACTGATTAATATCGATTTAAATGGAGAAAAAAAGCCGTTTAAAATTGTGGGAATAATCGAGGATGCACCAAGCAATTCCAGTATAACTTATGAGCTAATTATCCCTTATTCCAATTATGAAACTGGTGCATCTAGAAATGAATTGGAAAATTGGTATAGTGTATCGGTAGAAACCTACGTGAAAATTAATGAAAATAGTTCTCCTGACCTGATTTGCCATAAAATAGAGGGAACTATTAAATCTTTATTGGCAGATAATTATCCTCAAAATGGATATAGAGTTGGGCTGCAACCCCTAACAGATATTCATTTAAATAGTGAAATGCCGAGGGGGTTTGCAGAAGTGAGTGATGGAAAATACAGTTATATTTTAGGAACAATTGCCTTATTTATTCTAATTGTAGCCGCTATAAATTTTATGACTCTTTCAATTGGGAGATCGCTGAGCAGAGCAAAAGAAGTGGGAGTTCGAAAAAGTATAGGGGCGAAGCGGAAACAAATTGTGATGCAATATTGGACTGAAGCCCTTTTAACCACCTTTTTCGCTATGCTTTTTGGATTGTTTCTAGCTACACTCTGTCTACCATTATTCAATGGTTTTACTTCCAAACAATTGGAAATTGAACCTTCAATGGAAACTTTACTTATTATTCTGGGCATTTCCTCTTTTACGGGGCTCGTATCAGGAATTTATCCGGCATTAATCCTATCCAGGTTTACCCCAGCCACTGTTTTAAAAGGAAGCCTTGGTAAATTGGTTTCAGGGAAAGGCAATGATTCTTTCAGAAAAATTATGGTTAGTTTCCAGTTTGTGGTTTCTGTAATGCTGGTTTCGGGAACTTTGATCATAGGTGAACAATTGAGATTTATTCAGGATAAAAATTTAGGCTATAACAAAGAACACCTTTTGGTTATTCCCCAAAATATTAATGCAGGAGGTTTGTCTGATTTATTTAAAAATGGAAAAGCCAAAGGTCAGCAACTAAAAGAAGAAATACTTAAAATACCAGAAGTAAAAAATGCCTCTGTCAGTATGCATACCTTTAATCAAAATGGCTGGATGGAATTGGGTTACAAGGATGAAAATAATATCATGCAGTTTTTTAATTTTAATGTAGTGGATGAAGCCTTTTTGGAAACACATGATATTTCCCTCTTACAAGGTAGAAATTTTTCGGAAGAGATCTTAAGTGATCAAAAAAATGCCATGCTCATCAATGAAACGATGTCAAACACTTTTGGTTGGCATGTAGGTGACCGACCGAAGCAATTTCCTCAATATGAAGTTATTGGTATAGTAAAGGATTTTAATTTTATTTCACTTCATTCCTCTGTAAATCCAGTTATCCTGGCCATTAATCCATTTGGCATTTTTGAAAACATTTCCAATCATGAAAATAGTACTTCAATTGTCCCAAAAGTGACTTTAAAATTACAATCCAAAAATTTGGGAGAGACCCTAAGCAAGGTGGAAAACATATTTAACAAAATTCATCCTAACGATGTCTTTGAGTTCAACTTTGTAGATGAAGCACTTAGCCATATGTACCGGAAAGACAGACGAATCGCGGTGGTTCTTAATTATGTCACATTTCTGGGATTATTTATTGCCTGCCTTGGATTATTTGGCTTAATTACTTTGGTGGTTAATAAAAGAGCAAAAGAATTTGGAATTAGAAAAGTATTTGGAGCACCAATTTATTCAATATTAATTCAGATATCGAAAGAATTTGTCTGGATCGTCATTATTGCTTTATTAATAGCCACACCGATAACCTGGTGGTTAATGGAAAACTGGCTAATGGATTTTAGCTACAGGATTCAAATTAATCCGCTCATTTTTTTGCTGACCGGATTTATTATGCTGGTAATTACAGGCATCACTATAAGTTATCAGGCCATAAAGGCAGCAAAACTTAATCCAGTAAAATCCTTGAAAATGGAATAATAAGGGTCTGGTGTCATAGAGATTGAACATATTGTAAAATAACATAGCAAGAGCAAGCAAAAGCATTTGTTCCTCCCTGGCTATCAGTATTGATACTGCTGGTGTACCTTCTCAGTTTCCTGCGGAAGGTTACCACCAGTTCTCAAAAATCGTTTCCAAATCCGCAAAATTTCATATCACGGATAATCAACCAAACAATTAGTTGAATTTCAATTTAACATTTCTTTTTATTTTCAGGGTTATGGTAAAGCAATAAAACTGAGGAATAATCTAATGAATGCCTGATATTGGCTTTTCAGGCAAGTATGGAAGAATTATGGGAGACAGAAGATTTTCGAAACTCCTTAAAACAGTAATTGTTGGGCTGGGAATAATGCCTCTTTCCTAATAATTTGGAGAGGTTCCTATTAAAGTTTAAGAATAATTATTTTTGCTTTTAAACTTTTATATTTGAATGTCTATGTTGAGAAGTTTTGTTTTATGGCTAAATAGGAGCTACCCACAAAATTATCTAATCAAAAATCCTTATCGTGGAGCATTGGTTACAGCTATATTTAGTTTTATTTTTCTGGTTTTATATACTCCTCTTAACATTAATCCAAACCATTCCAAAGGTTTTGAGGGAAGCATGGCAATTTATTCTTTTTCAATTGTTTTTCCTCAAATCGCTATAATCTTAATATTACGAAAAACCAGTTTTTTTTCTTCAACAAAAGATTGGAATATGCTCAAGGAAATTATTGCTGTTACAGTGGTACTTTTTGGGATGGGTATTTTTGTCTATTTCATGGGTTTTTGGCTGGAAGGTCCAAAAGGGCGGTGGAATTTTTCAACCTTTTTTGATTCAATTAAAATCACTGTTTTAGTTGGGTTCATCTTTTTTGGTTTTTTCAGTGCCCTCAACTACCGGCACAGGACAACCTCTCATTTTCATGAGGAAAACAGACTGGAAAAAACAGAACCTGAGGAAAGCAAGATACAAATTAACTCCCGTCTAAAGAACGAAGAATTAAGCTTTTTTCCATCCCAATTTTTATTCGCAGCATCAGATAGCAATTATGTGATTTTTTACCTCATGTTAGATGGGATAATACAAAAGGAAATGATTAGAAATTCTATTACCGATATTGAAAAACAGCTTTGTGGGATTCCTGGTATTTTTAAAACACACAGGTCTTTTATAGTCAACCTGAATAAAGTAAGGGCAAAAAAAGGGAATGCTCTTGGTTATAAACTCGAACTGGAAGGGATTGAGGAGGAAATTCCTGTGGCAAGAAACAAAGCACAATCGTTCAATGAACAGTTTAACCTTATCCAATAAGTATTTTTACCCTTTACCATTTGTCCCAAATCTTTACACTTCATAACAAGTTTTCCATAGAAGCTTTCCATTCCCATCAAAAATTTGCTTTGTATCACATTTAATTTTATACCATTTTCCTTCCCCTTTTTTTTGTCGCAGTTCAAACTATCAAAAAGGGAATATGAGAAACAAAACAATTCTAATTACTAAAATTTTCATTGTAGTTGTATTAAAATTTGGTTGTTCATCAACAGTTTTTTCACAACAATTAAGTGATATTACCATCACAGGAACCATTATTGACAAACAAACAGGAGAGGCAGTCCCTTTTGCTAATGTAGCAATGTATAATGCTGGAGATTCTACTCTGGTAGGTGGAGTAGTCAGTACCCTGGAAGGCAGGTTTGAAATAAGCAAAGCTGGCTCAGGTGAATATTATTTACAGATTAGTGCGGTGGGTTACAAAATTCAGCAAAAGCTTATTCAACGAAGGGATGAATCATTTATCAATCTTGACATCATTTACCTCCACGAAAACAACACAGAACTGGAAGAGGTAATTGTAATGGGAGAACGTACCAAAGCTCGGAATGAAGTAGATAAAACTACATTCTTTATAAATAAGAAAATTATTGATGCCTCCAATACAGGGATGGATATTCTTAAAACTATCCCGGGTATCCAGGTAGATTTTATGCAAAATATAAGCTTACAGGGAAATGGAGGAGTAATAATTTTGGTGAATGGGATAGAGAGAGACCGCAAATATATTCAAAGCCTGAGTCCCCATAAGATTGACCGCATAGAAGTAATGAGTAATCCACCCGCAAAGTACGAGGGAACCTCAGGTGGTGTAATTAATATTATTTTGAAAGAAAATCTAAGAGCAGGGCTCGATGGACAGGTGTATATGGAGATGCCAACATCGTCTTCTGAAATCTATATTTTCCCAACATACGGCCTGAATTATGGAGTTGGCAAAATAAATATTCATACCTCCTACAATGGGGATATCAGTTATTTTGACATGGAAGAAAATTATAAAAGGAATTTATTCAACCCAGAAAACACCAATGAAATAGTTTCTACTCAGCTTATAAAGCAAAAAAGCTGGTCACACCGGTTTAACTTTGGTTTGGATTATATTCCAAATAAAAAAAACTTACTGAATTTTTATGCTTACTATAATCCATATTCAACTGAATTTGATGGAAATACTAAGGTGGAAGCCGGGGGAGAGAATCCTATGATTTGGGAAAGGAAAAAAGAGGATACCGATATTAACCGGGGTAGTTTTTATTCTTTGTATTACAAACATTTATTTAATCCGGAAACAGGACATTACCTGGATACGGATATGAGCTTTTACCGCTTAAATGGGAAAAACAGTACTGAATTTTCTGGTGAAAATTTGCAGGAAGATCTGGTTTATAAAACAAAACCGCAGCAGAATTCTGTAAGCTGGAGAATGACTTATAACCTTCCTATTAGTCAAAAGTTTAAAATGTCGGCAGGAGTCCAAAGTAAAATACATAAACTTGCTAATGGAAATGATTTCAACTATGGCACCCAAATCTATGCAGCCTACGGAAGTATTCATTTTATGGCTAATAGGTTTGATGTACTACCTGGCCTTAGGGTTGAAAAATCGGCATTAAGACCAAGTGATGCCTTAAAACAGGATTATTTAGTTCTTCTCCCCAATTTGGTTGTGAATTATAGATTAACGGAAGATAAGAGCCTTAAACTCCAATACAGACGATCTGTCACTTATCCGGGATTACACCAACTGAACCCTTATATATCCATGGATGACCCCTATACACAACGTAGTGGAAATCCCTTGTTAGCACCGGTATTTATCTCCAATTGGAGTTTGGAATATTCGCAACCTTTTGGTGATAATTGGCTTTCAATAAATGCTTTTTATAACAAAAGATCTGATGTAATCAATGAAATGAGCTGGTTAAATGACCAGGATATTATGGAGACTAAAACATTTAATCTTGGAACGATTCATTACAGTGGCTTGCAATTAACTTCCGCATTAAATCTTGGTAAGGCTGTGATTCTACAATCTTATTTGAAAGGATACCGAATAATTTCTGATGGAAATGACCTGGCAAATCAGCAAAACATAAAACATATGCAAAAGTTCGCCTTCGAATCTGGCTTATCCGCTATAGCTTCCCTTAAACATAATTTTACGATTTCTTCAAACTTTATGTACAATAGTCCGGTAAATGACATTCAATGGTCCCGATTTAGTGACCCTCTTTATTTTCTTTCCGTTGAAAAATCATTCCCTAAAGGATTTAAGGTAGGCATCACAACAGCCCTTACATTTAAAAAATCCTTTACCTACCGGGGTAATGAAGTTTACACCCAGGACTTTTCCCAATACCAGGAGCGTAATATTCTATTGTCCGCTGTGCCAGTTTGGTTCAAATTTAAATATCAGTTTTCTTCAGGGGTTAAAAGGAAAAAGATAAATCGAAGGAAAGAGGAAATCCAAACGGCTCCTGAAAAGGGTTTTTAAACCTACCTGGTATATCTCTTAATTCCAAAATATTGAGTCTCGGTGTATATTCAGGGAAAAAACGCATTCAAAAATTCAGAACTATATGATAGTGTGTATTTTATATCAAATTGTTGCCTCTGAATTTTTGAATTAAAAATATGCTAAATCTTCTGGATGTGAGAATTAATTATTCACTATTGAATTAAAGAAGTTTAAAGGAAAATAGGATGGAATATATCTCTGGATATATACCGAGAGCTTTGATTAAGGAAAGTTTAAAATTTCATAATCACTTCATCGAAATATTTTTGTAACCCTTTATTTTTATTACAACTTCGCTAAACTAATTTTTAAATTAATGGAAGATAAAAAAATTTGTCTCATTGATATTAGTAGTGACGATCTTTTAGATGTTTTTACTTTTTATGAATCTGGTAAGATAAAGCACTTTTTCGATAAAACCAGATTTAATCATAGTCTTACAAAATGGTATGCTGATGCTTCAAAAATACCGGAAATTAAAATAGACCAATTGATAAAAAAATGCCCCAAGGAATATTTTGATAAGATAAAACTAATTCTTTACCAATATTAATTGCTTTCAGAATCAGTTCCAACCCAGTAAAAGTTAAAGGTTATATTCGATTTAGCGCATAAATCATAAATATGTTTTATGGTAAGTATTAAAAACATAAATAATCACTTATGCAAAATAATTGTTTCATTTGTATCTGTAAACTTCAAAAAATAAAATGATGCAAAAAGTAACTTATGCTAAAGGTGATGGAATAGGGCCTGAAATAATGGATGCGACAATTAGAATCCTTAAAGCTGCAAAGGCAAGAATTCAATGGGAAGAAATCCAGGTGGGTGAAAAGGTATTTCTTTCCGGAAATACCAGTGGAATTGATAAAGCGGCCTGGGACAGTATTCGAAAAAACAAGATTTTTCTGAAAGCTCCGATTACAACGCCTCAGGGAGGTGGTTATAAAAGTTTAAATGTAACTATGCGCAAAACGCTGGGACTTTATGCCAATGTAAGACCTTGCAACAGTTTTCATCCATTTGTAGAAACCAAGCATCCTGATATGGATGTGGTTGTGATTCGGGAAAATGAAGAAGATCTTTATGCCGGAATTGAGCATCAGCAGACCAATGAAGTCGTTCAGTGCCTTAAATTGATAACTCGCCCCGGATGTGAAAAAATTATTCGGTATGCTTTTGAATATGCGAGGTTATATAACAGGAAAAAAGTAAGTTGCTTTACCAAAGACAATATTATGAAACATACTGATGGGCTTTTCCATCAGGTATTTAAAGAAATTGCTCAGGAATATCCTGATATTAAAGCAGATAATTGGATAATAGATATTGGGGCAGCCCGATTGGCCGATACACCAGAAATGTTTGATGTGGTAGTGATGCCAAATCTTTATGGGGATGTGGTATCTGATATTACCGCACAAATATCTGGTTCTGTGGGCCTTGCAGGATCATCCAATGTGGGTGAAACCTGTGCGATGTTTGAAGCTATCCACGGATCTGCACCAGATATTGCCGGAAAGGATTTGGCTAATCCCTCCGGATTAATCAGGGGAGCAGTGATGATGCTTAACCACATAGGTCAACAGGATATAGCTGAAAAAATAATTAATGCCTGGGCCTGTACTATAGAAGATGGAGTGCTCACTGCTGATATTTATAAAGAAGGGATTGGCAGACAATTGGTGGGGACTAAAGCCTTTGCTCAGGCAGTTATTGACCGATTGGGCAAGCGACCCAGGCACATCAAAGGAGAGTCCTTTACCAAAGATGTAAAACTCAATTTACCCAGGTATAAAAGAAAGCCCAAAGCAAACAAAGTACTCAAAGGTGTGGATGTATTTGTAGACTGGGATGGGGGACGAGTGGATGAGCTGGCGATGAAGCTAAAAAATCTGGAAAGTGATATAAAGCTCAAAATGATTACCAACCGTGGGGTGAAAGTTTGGCCAGAAGGGTTTGAAGAGACTTTTTGTACAGATCACTGGAGATGCCGGTTTGAAGTGGAAAATGGACATCCTGCCAAAAAACAAAGTATCCCAGAGGTATTAGTGAAAGCTTTGGAGCAGGGAATAGATGTGATCAAAACTGAAAACCTCTATGAGTTTGACGGTATCCGTGGATATTCGTTGGGTCAGGGGCAATAAGTTGAAGAGGCTGTCCAAGAATTGGACAGCCTCTTTTTCCTTTGGTATACCTTCCTTGTATGTCTTTATTTAAATAAATGTTCCTTATTTGAGAGTGGTAGATGATATTTTCATTCAATTGTAAAATCACCCTGATTTAATTATTTACTTAACCTGTTAAATAATCTTACTTTGGTCGATAATATCTCACATAATCAAATGCTACTGTTGCAGGTAATTGACTTTCATCTACAGCTTCAGTTTTGCCTAACCAGCTGGCAATACTTGTCAGCCAGATATTGAGTGGGGCTTTTGGCATTTCCGAAATATCAATGTGCTGCACCTCCTCACCATCTAAATAATATTTTACATACTCTACAGTATACACACAGGAAAATGTATGGAATTCCTTACTCAGATCCGGGGAAACAACATTTTTATGGCCTTTGGAAGTATGTTCGTCTTTCCACTTATGAAAATTTACCCCATAGCTCAATGGATTTTTAGAGTCATTTTCAATAATATCGATCTCAATGGTTGAGGACTTTGGGTTGGTAGTTCCTGAACCATCATGGTCCATTAACCAAAAGGAATTATGCCATCCGGTACCTGAAGGAACTTTCATTTTTGCTTCATAATATCCATAACTAAACCGCTCTTTTGAAATAATACCCGCACCGGTGTATTCCATTCCGTTTGATTTTTCTTTCTTCAGGTGAAGTAATAATGACCCGTTTTTCACTTCCACATTTTCGGGTAATTGGGTGCTCCAGTGCTTGCTGTCTGTACGATAGTCCCAGACTTTTTCATTAAGCTGGTTACCCTGAAATTCATCGCTAAAGGCCAGTTTGTATTTCTTTCCGTCTATCTTAATGGTGTCCCGGGAAATTGACCAGGATGATAGTAAACCAATTAAGGTAATAATTAGATATTTTCTCATGTTTTTAAAGGTCCAAGTAATTAATTCAAAAAAGAAAAATTTAAAACACCTGAAGGTGAAAAAGGGCAGCAGGGACATTTTTTGAGGGATGTTCCAACTCAATTTTTAATCCTGCCGTGCTAATCGGGTTTGTAAATTTTACTTTGTTAATTGTCTGATGATTATTGACACTTTCATAAATTACTTCATTATTTAAGTTTTTAATTTTATAATTTCTAACTACAAATGGAATAACACTTTCGGGATGTCCCTGAAGCGAGGATTCCAGTGGATGATCGAAATCGGGATCGAAATGTAATTGTATCTCCTTTATTGTTTTTACTTCATTCCAAGACAGTTCAATTTCTGGATTTTCATCTGTGAGGGCTGCGACCCAGGCATTCCCGGTATTTGTTGGTCTGGTATACCCATTGAGTAAGGCATCTTTTCCAAAACCTTTTACAGGTGGATTAATCTCCATAGCCATATTATGCCCTTTTGGCCTCCTTTCTGGCGTCCAGAACTCGAAGGAATCAAACCCGGTATTTTCCGGTGGGGTTTGTGCTCCATGATTGGATACTGCCAGATTTTTTTTGTTGAAAACACTTAGCAATCCTGTTTGTCTGTAATCGGAAATTTCTACACTTACCAGGTCATTCTTTTGAAACAGGATAAAAGCGTACTTATCTTCATTTAAAGATTTATCGAAAGCAATTTTCACCTTTTGCTCCCCTTCCTTTAGTTCAATGGATTGACATTCCAGTGTTTCATCCGGAGTATGATTTAAAGGTTTTGAACTTGTGCGTAATTCACAATTTAAGCATGTAGCTTTCTCAGCTTTAAAGTTTAATTCAAATTCATATTTTACCTCCTTTTTTAGGGGAAGCATTTGGGCAGCAGATTGATTCAGAGAAAGCCATTTTCCATTTCCAGATATGGTTGATAATGAAGTGTAAGAAGACAACCGGATATCGGTTTGAGCGACTAAATTATCGGAAATATCATGAGGAATTCCGGGAATACTCTGTCCGGTAGCATTTAATTTTTGTTGAAGTTCACCGATCAACCCTTTTTTCAGAACGTCATTTGGAAGGATATTTTTTTGCGTGCATAGAGCTGCTGCCATACCTACTGCCTGGGCACCATGGGCACAAGTAGCCATTACTCTTGAAGAACCAAAGGCTACATGAGTCGCACTGATTATTCGACCTGCATAAAACAGGTTATTGATGTCTTTGCTGATGTAGCATCGGTAAGGCAACTGGTAAACACCTTTTGCATGATACTGTTCGCAACTGGGTAAATTGCTGTAAACCCCATCTGAAGGATGTAAATCAATGGCCCATCCTCCGAAAGCAATGGCATCTTCAAATGAAACCTGATTGACAATATCCTGTTGTTTGAGTATATATTCACCTTCAAACCTCCTGCTTTCCCTTTTTCCTGGAATTGTGGCTACCCATTCAAGTGTTAAATTATCCACATCTTCGAATTCCCCACTATTTTTGATATAATCCCAAACGCCATAAACCACCTTCCATAATTCCCATTTTATCAATTCGGTATCATGCACTGTATCGTGATTTCCTCCATATTCGATCCACCAAAACCTACAACCAAATTCCTTGGAACTGATGACTTTAAACTTAGGTAGTTTTTTAATATCATCTAAAGCAAAAGCAGGTGGCGTATAGGCAACCGGACTATCTACCTTTTTGCTGTAAAAATACATGGTATGGCCCAGCAGTTCTCCATAGGCTTTATCCGGAGCGAATAATTCTCCAAATTCTTCTTTGGATTCCGCCCCCATTCTAAATGCAGCTCCAGCCTTAAAAGCCACAATGCCATCTCCAGAGGCATCGCAAAACAGATTTGATGCTACATGATACTCGGTAGAATTCTGACTACAAAATGCTTTTAACTTTTTAATGGTTCTTGAACCAGATTTTTCGACATCATAAACCGCAGTATTAAGAAGTAAGGTAATGTTCTGTTCCTGATTAACCTTTTCCAACAGAATGGTATCGAAAATTATAGGATTTCCTTCTTTGTTTCTATAAAGGTTTTCTATCAGAATCTCATCGATCACACCTCCTTCCCGGGCCCACCTGTTGTTATTTCCCATGTGGGAAGTTGCCCCTAATATCCACAACCTTACTTCACTGGAAGCGTTTCCTCCCAACACAGGTCTGTCCTGAATAAGAATGACTTTAATACCTGCTCTTGCAGCAGTAATAGCACAACAAACCCCCGACATTCCACCTCCTACTACCACCAAATCAGCCTGGTGTTTTACAATTAAATTTTGGCGATTATCTTCACTAAAACCAGCTCTAATCATGATTTTTTATGTTTTGTTTCCTCGGATATATGATGAAAGCAACTAATAATATTATTGCTCCAAGCCCTATCACTAAATTATTGGCAAACTCGGCAATGAATCCCAATCCAATGACCAGCAAACCAATTGAAAATATTCCTTTGGCAATTATTGATCGGCCTTTTTGATTGGTTGTTTCAGAAGACATCACCTCCTGTGATTCTTTGTTTATTCTTGTAGTTAGCGCATCTATGTACTTACTGTATGTCTCATTATCTTTGCCTGTATACATGAAGTATAATTCAGAAAGTGATAACAATCCAAAAGGAATCATCACCCCTACCAGCATTTCCATTCCCCTTGAAAAAGAAAAGCCAAATAATTGAGGCGCAATAAATTTGAAAAAAATATTGAGAAGCAGACTAATGACAGTCACAGCCAGTACATTTTTTCCTGTTTGATTTTTGGAAAACATGGCCCAAATGGGGGGTAAAAACATGGCTCCCCCGGTAAGCGATGCTAAACTTAAAACGACCTCAACAATCCCACCCATCTTTGGCACAAGCAAGGCAACTGTGATGGTGATTATCCCAAAAACGAATGTGGCTATTCTCGCCACGTTCATGGTCTTTTGTTCAGATATATGCTTAAAAAGTCGTTTGAAAATATCGTTGGTAAATACCCCTGCCGAAATATTGAGGGTAGTATTTACAGAACTGGAAGTGGCAAATATCATCCCGCCCAACATCAAACCTAATAATCCTTTTGGAAGCACTTCTTTGCAAACCATCAGGTAAGCACCTTCATCCGCCAGGCCATTTAAGTCCGGGTTGATCACCCGGTAAATCATTGGAGGCAGCATCCAGATCAGTGGGCTAATCAGATATAACCCACTAAAAAGCCAGGCCACTTTTTTGGAATCCCGTGGCGAAGCTACTGAAGTAAACCTTTGTACATAAGCCCAGTTTCCTCCAATAAATACAATATGGTAAAATATCATTCCCGCAATGAAAGTCCAGGAATATTCCTCATTTACCAAATTGAAAAATCCTTCCGGGGAAGCCTGAATAAAAGAATTAACTCCACCAACTTTATTGATAGCCAATGGCACCACCAACAATACCGCTGTTGTCAGTACAATAAACTGTAACACATCGGTTACTATTACAGCCCATAAGCCGCCAACTGCTGTATAAATGGTAATTAAAACGCCTAACCCTATGATGCTATAAACCAATGGAATAGCAGTAGATACTTCCACAATTTTGGCTACAGGATAAAGAAAAGCGCCTGTGGTCACCATGGAAATAAAAAGGAAAAAATAGGTATATAATTTTTGTGTATTATAACCCAGGCGTTCTGTGATAAACTGTGCAGCAGTAATGGTTTTTGTTTTATTCCATTTGGGTGCGATAAACAAGGCAATAACTACACCTGCAATACACATGGTGGATTGAATGGTGATGGCCACAAATCCCTCGGTATAGGCTATAGATCCCCAAACTACAAAAGTTCCTGCAGAAAAGAAGCTCATAAAAAGAGATAAGCCGCTAATCCAATAAGGAACTGCTCCTCCTGCTGCAAAAAAGGACTTCATATTTTGACCTGATCGGGCAAATGAAATACCTGTTATGAATACAACAAGTGAAAAAATTGATATGGTCCAGTAGTCGAGTGTGGTCACAATTTTGAATTTAAGTCCCTATTTTTCATCTCAGTATCAACTTGTTGCACTTCGTGCCAAAGGGCACATTCTATAGATTAAATTTTATCTCATTACTTAATGAGAATTAAAGGTAGGTATAGCTGCCTGCTTAATCCTAAAATAACACTTGCTATTTTAGTGAAAGCGCTTTCGAAACCGTTTTCGAAAACCGAAACCGTTTTCGAAAATTTTGTATCTTCGCTGCACTCTCAAAATATGAAGATGAAACACGTAACCATAAAAGATGTCGCCAAGGAATTAAATGTTTCGGTATCGGCTGTATCAAAAGCTTTTAATGATCGGAATGATATCAAAAAAGAGACTAAAGAACGGATTTTAAAAGTGGGAAAAGCTATGGGTTATCATCCTAATCCTATAGCTAAAAAACTGACCTCCCGCAAAACCTTTAATGTAGGGGTGGTCATTCCGGAATTTGTAAATGCATTTTTCCCAGAGGTAATTATAGGCATTCAGGAAGTGCTTATAAAAAAGGGTTATCAGGTTTTAATTATGCAATCCAATGAATCCTTCGAGATGGAGCTCATGAATGTGAAAACGCTGGAGGAAAATATGGTGGATGGTCTTATTATTTCCTTATCAAGAGAAACCCATAACCTTGATTATTACAAAAGTCTTATCGATCAGGGATATCCCATTGTATTTTTCAATAGATACAATGATGCTTTAACAGCGTCTAAAGTCATATTTGACGACTTTAAATGGTCATTTTTTGCCACAGAACATCTGATATCCCAGGGTTTAAAAAAAATCTTTCACTTCTCAGCCTATAAGCACTTACTGCTTTCAAAAAAGCGTATGGAAGGATATAAAAGGGCCATGAACAAACACAAAATCAAAGTGGATCCTGAGTGGATTATTGAAACCGGACTATTGGTAGAGGAAGGGGAAAGAGTTATGGAAAAAATTATTGATTCAGGTAACCTTCCGGAAGGAATCATCTGTGGAAATGACATGATAGCACTTGGAGCCATGCGTGTTATTAGAAAACATAATTTAAGGGTTCCCGATGACATCGCTATTACCGGTTTTTCAGAAACACCATTCGCTGAACTGGTTTTCCCACCACTTACAAGTGTTGCCCAGCCTACTTATGAAATGGGAGAAATCGCAGCCAATCTTCTCTTAAAACAAATGGAGAGTGAAAATACAACTCCGGAAACTGTAATTCTTAATGGCATTTTAAATATTAGGGAATCATCTAAGATCAGAAATTGAAAAAGAGAAATTAATAAGTTATATGAAACAATTAATAAAGCAAAACAATCATTTGATAAATCTTAAAGGTATTACTGCCCCACTAATCGTACTGTGCCTGCTGCTTTCAGGTTGTGCGGATCAACAACCTGCAAAAGTTTTTTCTGGTAACACATTATGGTATAATGAGCCTTCTTCAGAATGGTTCGAAGCCCTACCTTTAGGAAATGGAAGACTTGGCGCTATGGTTTTTGGAGGGGTGAAGGAGGATCATCTTCAGCTAAATGAAGAAAGCCTTTGGGCCGGGATGCCAGAAAACCCTTACCCTGATCAGGTGGGAAAACATTATGAGAAGTTTCAACAATTAAATCTTGAGGGAAAGTATGAAGAAGCCTTTGACTACGGCATGGAAAACCTGGTGATTTCCCCTACCTCTATTCGCTCTTATCAGCCTTTAGGTGATTTATTTCTCCAATTCAATCATCAGACTACTCCTGAGACCTA
The DNA here is from genome assembly GCF_000379765.1 of Flexithrix dorotheae DSM 6795. Taxonomy (GTDB): domain Bacteria; phylum Bacteroidota; class Bacteroidia; order Cytophagales; family Flammeovirgaceae; genus Flexithrix; species Flexithrix dorotheae. The sequence continues at coordinate 7,403 of NZ_KB903449.1, read as the reverse complement.
CAGGCGATATTTAGATATAGAGCAAGGAGTCTCCGCTATAGAATATGCTATAAACGGAAAACGATACCTCAGAGAATCTTTCGTTTCAGCCGAATACGATGTGATTGTTTATCACTTCAAAAGTCTGGATGATGTGTTAACGTCCTGCAAAGTTCGCTTCGATCGGGAAAAGGATATCACCAGGGATATTCTGTCGGATAAAATACTGGAAGTAAATGGACAAATCTTTGACGACCCTGATGGTTACGATGATAACGCTGGAGGCTCAGGTCAGGGAGGCTACCACATGAAGTTCAATAGTCATGTTGCTATTTCTTCTACAAATGGGAAGGTATCTGCTGAAGGAGAGGAACTAGTGATTGAGGATGCTTCCGAATTTACCCTGATTGTAAGTGCTGCGACTGATTACAATCTGGAGGAGATGAACTTTAATCGAAGCATTGATGCAAGGAAAAATTCACTTCAAAAACTTGAGACTGCTGTAAAAATTCCATACGAAGCGCTAAAAAATAAACATGTTGCGGCCCATGGTAGACTTTTTAATCGGGTCCAGTTGGAAATTGAGGGCTCTTCTTTGGACAGTCTGCCTACCAATGAACGTTTGGCCCGGCTGAGAGAAGGAAAGGAAGATGTAGGGCTGGCTATTTTATTTTTCCAATACGGAAGATATCTGCTCATGTCAAGTGGTATGCAAAAAGCAGTTTTACCAGCGAACCTTCAGGGCATCTGGAATGAGAATATGTGGGCGGCCTGGGAATCGGATTACCACTTAAACATTAACCTCCAGATGAATTATTGGCCAGCTGAAGTTTGTAACCTGTCTGAGTCTTTGGTGCCGTTGACGAATTACATGGTAGGATTGACGGAGATAGGAAAGGAGACTGCTCAAAAGTACATCGGTTCTGACGGTTGGATGATTCACCATGCGACCAGTCCCTTAGGGAGGGTTACTCCTAATGGGTCTACTAAAGAATCGCAAGTAACGAATGGCTATAGTTATCCACTTGCTGGAGCATGGATGTCCCTGACGATCTGGAGACACTATGAGTTTACAAAAGACAAGGAATATTTAAAGGAAAATGCATATCCCATGATCTTTGGAGCAACACAATTTATCCTGGATTTTCTTAAGGAAAATGATAAGGGCGAATTGGTAACAGCACCATCATATTCTCCGGAAAACACTTATATTGATCCTAAAACGGGTAAAAAGCAAAAGAATACAGTTGCGGCCAGCATTGATATTCAAATCATTCAGGATGTTTTTCAGGCATGCCTGGAGGCCGAGAAAGAGTTGAATTTAAACGAACTGACTCCACAAATAGAAACAGCTTTGAAAAAGTTACCTGATACAAAAATAGGTGCAGATGGCACCATACAGGAATGGTATGAAGACTATGAGGAAACGGAAGTTGGACATAGGCATATTTCGCATTTATTTGGATTGTATCCATCCTCGCAAATCTCCGGAGAAACGCCTGAACTGTTCGCAGCAGCTGAAAACACTATAGAAAAGCGCCTCTCGGCTGGTGGCGGTCAGACCGGTTGGAGTAGGGCATGGATCATCAGTTTTTATGCCCGTCTTAAGAATGGGGATAAATCTTTGGAACACCTAAATGCTTTGATCAGTGAACAATTAGAAACGAACTTACTGGATTTGCATCCGCCAAGAATTTTCCAGATTGATGGGAATTTGGGAGGTACTGCTGGTGTGGCTGAAATGCTTGTCCAGTCACATGCACCAGGCAAGATTTACTTACTACCTGCAATGCCAAAATCCTGGAAAAGTGGAAAAGTGAAAGGGCTTAAGGCCAGAGGAAATTTCGAAATCGCCTTTGAATGGAAAGATGGTGAAGTAACCATGGCCAAAATCTATTCACCGATAGGTGGCTCTGTGGAGGTATTCGCAGGAACAAAAAGTAGAAAGGTGACCTTAACCGCTGATGAAACCCAAACACTATCATTTAATTAGGCAAATATTAAGAATTGAAATAAAAACTAATTAGGGATTTATCAATTCCTGTGTAGTTGAATGAATGATCAAGGCCTGGAGCAGCAAGATAATTTTTAATTTAACGCTGCGGTGGAATTATTTTTAATTCAAAGTAGGCTGAGTAATGATTGCTAGTTGGTAGTATGAAAATACAGAAAACAATGATAACATTAATAATAAAAATAAGCTAAATACAGTAAAAAAGGATCAAATTCCATTGGCTTTGGATTGATCTTTCTGAATTTTTACTGAACCCGATTTTTCTATTAAATCTCATCTTTTTCATTAGATTTATACCGAAGACACTGCTCTTTTAATTCAAGGAATAAAAAGCAAAGTTTCGCGAGAAGGGAAAATAACAGATTGAGGGACAGAAATGGAAATAGAAAAGTTATTAGAATACTTTAAGGAGTTGACAAAAAAGCCCTCAGTCAATAATATAGAATCTTATTCCAATGAGTCTGGAGGTCCCAATTGAATTTTTATTTGAGTTGAATTAGGTTGTTAAGCATTGAAAGAATTAGGATGGAAAATTATTGGAATTATTAGCTTTACTATAAGCTTTAACCTGAGAACTGATTAATGGAATTTGCTACAACTTATTAAAAATAATTAGATATAAAATGAAGTATTTACTGTTTTTGTTTTTTTTAATAGTTTTTAAAAATTCCAGTGCAAATGATGCACCCAATATTGTGTTTATATTGGCGGATGACTGTACCAAATGGGATATTGGTACTTATGGGAGTAAAGATGCTGTCACTCCTACAATTGATCAGTTAGCCCTGGATGGGATGAAGTTTACACGCTGCTACCAGGCTGCTCCAATGTGTTCTCCTACCAGGCATAGCCTAATGACTGGTGTTTTTCCAGTCAGGTCCGGAGCCTATCCCAATCATACAATGGCATATAACAATATAAAGTCAATTGTACATTATTTAAAACCATTAAACTATAGGGTTGCGCTTGCTGGTAAAAGACATATTTTACCACAAGAAGTCTTTCCTTTTGAATACCTTGAGGGCCATGCAAAAAAGGAGAAGAACCCTGATTTTACGGAGGTGGAAAAATTTATTTCAGGAGCTACTCAAAAGGACGAAAAGTTTTGCTTATTTATTTGTTCCACAGAACCTCATAGTCCATGGAATAAGGGAGATTCTACTCTTTTTGATTTAAATTCCATAAAGTTGCCTCCCTATTTGGCAGATACCCCTGAAACCAGAAGACAATTCAGGAACTATCTGGCTGAAATTAATTATCTGGATAATCAGGTTAAACAAACTTTGGAGCTATTGAAAAAATATAATCAGGAGGAAAATACTATCGTCTTTTTTGCAAGTGAACAGGGAAATAGTTTCCCATTTGCAAAGTGGACTTTGTATAATGCTGGTCTTTCTTCCGCTTTAATTGTGAAATGGCCGGGGAAAATATCCCCAGGTTCAGTCTCTGATGCATTAGTAGACTATCTCGATATCGTACCGACTTTCATAGATTTGGCAGGAGAATCTGAACAAAATAATTTGGATGGAAAATCATTAATGCCCATATTAAATCAGGAAACAAACATTCATAAATCTTATACATTTGGAATTCAAACCACAAGGGGTATTTATAATGGGTCGGAGTATTATCCAATTAGAAGTGTATCCAATGGGAAATATCGATTGATTTGGAATATTTCTGCTGAAATGGCCTTCCAAAATAATGTTACCGAGAAGAATAATTATTTTAAAGAATGGGAACAGAGTAATAATCCTGAACATTTGAAACTTGTCAAACGCTATAAAAATCGGCCTGAGTTTGAATTTTTTGAGGAAGAAAATGATCCTTATAATATGAAAAACCTGGTCAATGAACCAGAATTTCAATCTATCATCGAAGAAATGAAAAAGGTCCTAAAAGAGTGGATGGCATATTGTGGAGATAAGGGATTGACTACTGAGCTTTATGCTTTAGAGCACCAAAGAAATAAACCTATCAAACATTTTGGGGAGATTGCATATAATCCAATTGAACCAGGTGTGAATGGTAATCTTAAAATAGAAAGAAAAGGATTTTACACTTTCTATTTTAATGGAATTGGAAAGTTAATGATTAATGACAAATTGCTTGTGGAGGATATTGGAAATAATCCTGAAATTACCAATTACCGAATTGTTTACCTTTTACCTGGTAGCTACCAACTTCAAGTTAAATATCAGGGCAAGTCTGGGCCAAACAGGAAACTGGAATGGTCTGGTCCGGAAATAAAAAAACAAGCGCTTATTTTGCCATAAGCTAAAAGCAGTTCTTTTAACCATCATTTTATCACTATTGTTCTTAATTAGGATTTAAAGGTGATTTTAAGCATAGCTCCACAAAGTTTAAATATAATTACAAATGAAATTTGCCCGACCTAAATAAATTTGGATCAGGCAAAATGCTGGAAATGAAAATGTTATTATGTTGAAAAAAAGGAGAATGTTCAGCTTATCGGATTTCTATAAAAGCCTACTTTATATTGGGACCAACTTACTTATGCATCTATTCGAATTGCTTGAAATATAAAATTTCCCATATTGTACAAATGAACAAAAAGTAAAAACGCTCAATTTTCCAATAAGGGAAAATACCATATTTCTTTGAATCATTTAGGTTATAAATGAAAATGAAATATGATGAAGAGAATTTGTTTGCTATTTTTACTATGTCCTTTTATCCCTTTATTGGCTCAGGAAGACCCAAAGCAATTTTTTAATCACCCCTCTGCTGATTTGGGCGCTGTGACTATGCCGGGTGAAAATGCGAAACCCATATCCCCACTTTTTAATCATCCTTTAAAAGATATCAGTATTTCCTTAGGTAAGGATGGCTGGTATTATTTAACCGGATCCAACCTGAAAAAGCATCAACTTGGGGTAATGCTTTGGAAATCCAAAGATTTGAAGAATTGGGAAGAAATAGGAGTAGTATTTAATGATTCTCTTCGTTATACCGCCCCGGAAATTCACTATATAAAAAATAATTTTTATATAGTTCTGGTAGATGACTCTGGGTGTTTAAAAATTCTTGAAAGTACCTCAGGAAATGCTGAAGGGCCATATCAGCCAGGAAATTGTCTGGTTGAAAATACAACTGATCCTTCATTGTTTGAAGATGATAATGGGTCTGTTTATTTGTTACACGGCAATGGATTTATCGTGGAGCTTTCAAAAGACCTTAAAGCCCTAAAAGGAGCGCCACATTTTATCAAGTCATCCAGAGCGTTTTTGAAAGAATTTGATTTTCCGAAAGGAAGAGACTGGCCGGTGATTAGCAAAATTGGAAATGGAGGGATTTTTATTAAAAAGATTGAAGGTAAATATTATGCTTTTGCTAATGAAATAATTAATAGAATGCAATCTCCAACTGATGACGTTTTTGTCGGAGTGGCTGAAAATATTTATGGGCCGTATGAACCGCGGTATCTTGCCATTCCTCATGCTTCCCAAACTACCGTATTTGAAGATCCCAATGGCCAACTATGGGCTACCTATAGTGCTTCTAATTCAGATCAGTTGGGTGTGGTAAGGGAAAGACCAGCTTTAGTTCCTTTAACTTTTTCTCCGGAGGGGAAAATAAGACCCGCTGCCAAATGCTTATTAGAGAATTCCCCGGTGGCTGGTAAAAAGCCAATAATTAATTCAGAAACAATGAGAGATCCTTCTGTAACATTGGGAGGAGATGGAAATTACTATTTGGTTGGTACCTTAGATGGTTATGGATATCAATTAAATAAAGGAGGGGTTAAGTTATGGAAATCTAATGATTTGAAACAGTGGGATGACGTTGGTTTTATCTGGAAATGGAGCGAATTGGGAAGAGATTTTCCAGATTTTACGATGCTTTGGGCCCCTGAAATTAAATATGTGAAATCTGATGATAACTATTACCTTACCTTCAGTTTGTGGACAAAAAAAGGGTTTACTTATCTTTTTAAAAGTGAAACTGGAAGACCAGAAGGGCCATACAAAAATGTTGTGGCAGGGCCTTTTGTAAAAGGTATAGATGGGTTTATTTTTGAGGATGATGATCTTAGTGTTTATTTTTTATGGGGAGGGGGAAACCTAGGGAAATTAAATAAAGAAAGAACGGGCTTTGAATCATCTATCCACAAGTTACAGACTACTGAAAACCATCATGTGGGCTATGAGGGAAACTGTTTAACGAAAATTGACGGTAAATATATTTTATTTGGGGCGGAATGGAATGGTCCATTAAGACTAGAGGGTACTTATGACATGATGTATGGAGTGTCGGATAATATTCTAGGCCCATACACATCAGCAAAAGTGGCTGTTCCACATGCTGGTCATGGAACGGTATTTCAGGATAAAAATAAAAAATGGTGGACTACCATGTTTGGAAATGACAGTTCATCCCCCTGGAGAATGCATTTTGGATTAATTGAGCTGGAGATTAGCCAGAGTCATAATTTAAGGGGGAAAAATTAAATTGGTTCTTCTTTGGTCATGTGGCAAAATGGGACTTCAGGGGCATATCCAGGGGAAAAGTTCATTTTTAAAATCAATTAAAATTTAATAATGCGGATTTTGTTCCATTTTATTCGAGAGTGTAAACTGACTTCTGTCTAAGGAAAAAAAAAGTTTAAATTTATTATTCACTTAGACAAGAGACAGTAATGACACCAGAAGAATTAGCAGCTTTACAATCCAAGGCGCTTTCACAATTGAAAAGTGGTCAATCATTAACCGGTAAAGATGGAGCCTTTGCTCCCTTATTGAAACAATTTTTGGAAAGTGCGCTCCAATCCGAGATGGAAACTCATCTGGATGAGCCAGAACGTAGTAAAGGCAACAAGCGAAATGGTTTTAAACCCAAGACAGTGAAAAGCATGTCTGGACCAATTGAGCTGGATATTCCCCAAGATCGCCACAGTAATTTCACACCAGAGATCGTCAAGAAAAGGGAGACGATTCTGGCAGATAGTCTGTCAGAAAAGATTATTGGCTTGTATGGCCTGGGCATGAGTTTGCGTGATATCAGTGCTCATATAGCCGAGATGTATGATGTAGCAGTATCGGCCGCCACATTGAGTGAAATTACTGATCGGGTGATTCCTCAGGTGAAAGAGTGGCAGCAAAGGCCTTTATCAGCGGTTTATCCAATTGTCTGGTTGGACGCTATGTTTTATAAAGTGCGCGATAATGGTAAAGTGGTTACCAAGGCAGTTTATAATGTTTTAGGTATCAANCTGGAAGGATATAAGGAGTTGTTAGGCTGCTATTTGGCAGAGAGTGAAGGGGCCAGATTTTGGCTACAGGTATTGACTGATCTGAAAAACAGAGGGGTTGAGGATGTATTAATAGGCTGTATCGATAACCTGAAGGGTTTTGCTGAGGCAATAGCAAGTACATTTCCAAAAACAGAA
>NZ_KB903448.1 GCF_000379765.1 Flexithrix dorotheae DSM 6795 | reverse complement strand
AAACTCATTCCCATCAATATCATAATTCCGTATCGGATTGTTACCTGCATAGTGGTAAGGAGAATAAGAGACATATTTCTCAGACATTCCATCTACTCCATGCCATCTACCTAAAGCAGGATCGTAATTTCTCCAACCATAGTCATACCAGTTCAAATCGAAGTCTTCCTGTTTTTCTTTACCGTTGTACTGGAACTTATGATCCGGACTACCTTTTTTCTCTATGCCAGTGAGGTTCATACCGAAGGGCAGTTATTTTATAGGCTTTGGTAGTACCTTCACTTAAACCACTATGTTGATAATATAAAGAATATCTGTCAACTGTCTCCAAGGTTGTATAGGTACCTCCCTTATTATCTGCTACTTCAATTTTATAACCAGTTACTCCAGGAACAGCATCCCAACCAATATTAAGTTTGGTAGAATTTAATTCTTTAAGAGTTAAATTTCCAGGTGCTGGTAATGGACCCGAATATGGGCCAGCCATGTCAACCTCTCCCACTTCTATGAAGTCTACAGCTTGAAAAAAACCATCAGCCTGAATCTCTATATAGTGATCTGTGCCTGATAAATTTACAATTCCATCAATTTCTAAAGTAGACCAATATGAACCTCCTAAATCTGGGCTTTTAGGAGAAATACTTCCATTAATTAGGGTGAAGTTTTTTTCTATACCATCTACATTAATAGTGTAATTCGCATTTCCATTGTCCCCACTTCTTAATCTTACGAAGAATACATAATCACCATCAGCATCAATTGTAAAAGGAATTTTTATTTTATCCCCTGGGTCAGGGATATAAGCAACTTTCTTTTTTGAGGCTGCATCTGGTTCACGTAAACCCACATTTGTATTAACAACATCAGTAATATTTGCTATATCCCCAAGGGCATCCTCAGCCTCAAAGATTTCTGAACTCAAAAGCTTGTATGTCGTGGTGTCATAAAATGAGCTGGTTAAGGCTTCATGTTCGGTAACATTACTTCCAAAACTCATTTGGAAGCTGAATAAAAGACCAAACAAGACAAACAGTGCTTTCTGCACCGATTTTGCCCGGCCTCCTATCAAGGTGTGAAATTGGATCGTGTATGTTTTTCCCATAGTCTATTATGATAATTGATAAAATGTTATTGATGATTGATTCTTTATTTGCAGTTTAAAAGTAGTCTTTCTACTACATTTTGCCAACTGGATGAAATTTAATTAAGATTATGATTATTCATATTAATATTAAAATAGTTATATAAGTTATGTGATGTAATATTTTCTTTTTAATAAACCATTCCTTTCATTGTTCCCCATCTGGTTTTGAATACAAGGGTTTTATGAAAAATGAAAACAAAAAAAAGAGGATTTATCTTTAAATTCCTTACATAAAAGGTGCCATAATTCTGGCCTTTAGTTACTATAACATCTGAAAATAGTTCAATATATGATTATCCTACTTTGAATACTCTTGGTTAACAAATATTATACTATATTTGTCTTGTGGGCAACATTTCCCACCCCCGTAAGAAAATTTGTTATTTTGGGTTTTATAATATTAAATAATAGGAAAATTGAACTAAATAGATTTTAGTTAATTTGGCGGGTCTTAGTTTGATCAACAGAAATTGTTTTAAAAAGAGAAACAAATATATTTTATTTCCCCCATTATTTCCCTAAAACCTGATGTTGTTTTTTATAAGCAAGGGGAGACTTGCCCGTAATTTTCTTGAATTGCCTGTTAAAGTTGGACAGATTATTAAATCCGCTTTCATAGCATATTTGGGAAATATGCAATTTATCCTCAATTAAAAGTTTACAGGCATTTCCAACCCTGATTTCATTGAGAAAAGTAGAAAAAGTCTTCCTGGTCCTGGCTTTAAAAAATCTGCAAAAAGCATTGGGAGACATATTTGCCTTTTCTGCTATTTCATCCAACTGGATATCAGAGGCAAAATTCTTCATGATGTATTCATAAACGTTTGTAAGCCTTTCAGAACCAGAGTTAGAATAATTCTTTACAAATCCGGGACTCGCCAGAAGTTGGTACTCCTGTGAGAGGGAGAGTTCTTCCAATATTTGCAATAATTTAATAATTCGGGTCTGCTCCTCATAAATGAATAAATCTTCCATAGCCTGGGCTACATTTGTCCTGGTTTGCCCGGTTATTTTGATGCCATATTTCGATTTTTCGAAAAAACGGGAGACTTTATGCATTTCCGGGATGGAAAAGAATCCCTTTCCCAGAAAATCTTCCTTAAAATGAATTACAATTGCCTCTGCTTCAAGGTCTTCCCTTCCTTCATAATATTCCGGATCATTATCGTAAACATGTGGGAGATTTGGTCCCATAAAAACCAAATCCCCATCATTAAAATTTTCAATATTATCTCCAACTATCCTTTTCCCCGAGCTTTTCACCACTAAAACCAGCTCGTATTCCGGATGATAATGCCATGGTGTGGGATAATAAGGCAACTTGTCCCTCAGTAATACAAAGGAATTCTTGGGCTCGAGGGTTAATTTCTCTAAAAGTGGTTTCATTTTCTTTTTTGGCTAGCCTATTTTATCGGGAAACAGACTTTTGACAAATTCTCTGTTTTTGATATAACTTTCCACCCTTTCTCCTCCTTCCGGGATAGCCCCCTCAATTTGAACCCATCCTCTGTAGCCAATATCATCGATGGCAGCTCTTACTTTCTTAAAATCAACTACACCTTCTCCAAGTAAATTGCCATTTTCTTTCAGGTGAAATTCGCAAATATTTTTCTTCCCCAACCATCGGATTTCTTCATAAATGTCGTAGCCCATTTTATTGGAATTGGCGGTGTCATAATATACTTTTATCATATCCGATTCCACTGCATCAATTATTTCCATGTGTTCCTTGGCACTCAACCATGATTCTATACCCAGAGTGATTTTTTCCTTTTCCGCTTTTGGAGCTGCTTTTTTGAGTCGCTTTATTACTTCTTTTGTCCCTTCCTTATCTCCTTTAATATCTCCCTTTCCAAAAAATGCAAGTAAAACTACTTTTACCCCCATTGCCTTGGCCACATCTATACTGTCCAATACCCACTGCTCGGTTTCTGGAGCAGATTTATAGGGTACAGAGTTTAGTTCCCCAATAGCCATTCCTCCAATAGCAACTCCATTTTCTTTTGAGGCTTTTTTATAGGCTTCCTGTATGGCTTTAGTCCTTAGGTGCATATTATCTTCAACAGTACCCAAACTAACCTGAACCCCATCTAACCCAATGCTTTTTGCTACACTCATGGCTTCTACTTTTGCTCTTTGCCCAATTGACCAGTCACATGCTCCAACTTTGAAGCCTTTCATTTTGCCATTATTTAAAAAATCATCCAATGTAATAAAAGGAATTGAGGCGGTTGCCACGGTGGACATTCTCAACATTTCTCTTCGGTTAATCATAGTCTTTTGGAATTTGGAAAAGTGAATATTAAATTAATTAAATTTCAATATAAACTTAAGCATTTCCCTAATTATGATAAAATATTATCTGGGTTGCCGCTAAGATTTTTGAATTTCTTGGTAAAATAGTACCAAAAACCATTGAAAAATCTTGTGATATTTGAAAAATGAAAGTCAATGGGAATTTTTAAGATTTTTACTTAGTGCAATTTGACTAAACTAAAATCCCGATAAATGAACCTGCGATTTATTCAAATAAACATTGAATTTTAAATTGAAAATGAAAAAAAACATCATCATTATTCTGGTGACTTTAATAGGGTTGATTTCCTGTAAAGACCCCAGAAAAGTTAAAGAATTTTATACTCCGCTTGATTTTACCAGGCAATTTGATGGTAACTTATACCTCCCCGATGATTGGGAATCTACCTTATGGGCAGAATCTCCCCAATTTTATAATCCCACAAATATGGATGTGGATGCAAAGGGAAGAATTTGGGTGACTGAGGCAGTGAACTATAGGGATTTTAATAATAATCCTGAAGACAGATTACATTTTGAAGAAGGGGACAGGGTGGTGATTCTTGAAGATACCAATAATGATGGAATAGCAGATAATAACAAAGTTTTTGTGCAGGATAAGGACTTGGTTGCTCCTTTGGGAATTGCTGTAATGGGCAATCAGGTAATCGTTTCCTGTGCGCCAAATGTGATCATTTATACAGATGAAAATGGAGACGATAAACCCGATAAAAAAGAGATTTTCCTTACTGGTTTTGGAGGACTGGATCACGATCATAGTTTGCATTCATTTGTAGCTGGTCCTGATGGAAACTGGTATTTTAACACAGGTAATGCAGGGCCTCACAAGGTAGTTGACAAAGCAGGGTGGACTTTAAGATCGGGAAGTATTTATAAAGGGGGTACTCCATATAATAAAGTAAATGAACCAAAACAAGTAAGTGACGATGGCAGAGTTTGGGTAGGAGGTTTGGCTTTAAAAATTGGTCCTGATGGAAAAGGTCTGGGGGTTTTAGCACATAATTTCCGAAATGCTTATGAATTGGCGGTAGATTCTTATGGCAATATGTGGCAGAATGACAACGATGATGAAGTGGTGGCTTGCAGGGTAAACTGGGTAATGGAAGGAAGTAATGCAGGATATTTTAGCGCAGATGGAAGCAGGACCTGGAAAGCGGATAGAAGACCGGGGCAGGATATTTTTACGGCACACTGGCATCAGGAAGATCCGGGGGTCTTACCCATTGGCGATAGAACCGGGGCTGGAGCACCCACTGGTGTGGCACTTTATGAAGGAGATGCCTTTGGTGACAAATACAGAGGAATGTTTTTAAGTGCTGATGCCGGAAGGAATGTAGTTTTCGGTTATCAGCCTGAATTGAAAGGGGCCGGTTATAAGTTTGATAAAAAAGATTTAATTACCTCTCTTGATGAATCTACCGAAGATTATGTGTGGAATGCAAAAGGTACTGATGAAAGAAAATTATTCAGGCCTAGTGATGTAGCTATCGGAACCGATGGAGCTATTTATGTCTGCGATTGGTATGACCAAATTGTGGGGGGGCACCAAATGAAGGATAAAAAAGGCTATGGTCGTATCTATAGAATTACCCCAAAAGGAAAAAATCTAACTAAACCAAAATATGATTTATCCACAATTGATGGACAAATTGAGGCTTTAAAAAGCCCGGCCATTAATGTCAGAAACCTTGGTTTTGTAAAATTAAAAGCACAGGGAGAAACTGTATTACCACAAGTTAAGGAGCTGATAAGTGATTCAAACCCTTATATAAAAGCCAGGGCAGTTTGGTTATTGGCTCAATTAGGGGAGAAGGGAGAGGTAGAAGTAGAAGGTATACTTAGAAATAATACTTCTCCTTTATTAAGAGTTGCCGCATATAGAGCGTTAAAAGCTGATCAGGATAAAATATTAGAAATTGCCAATATTGCCAAAGATGATCCATCCACCGCAGTTTTAAGAGAAGTAGCTATTTCTTTGAGGGATATTCCCTGGGAAAATTCAAAGGAAATTTTAATTGAACTGGCTAAGGCTTATGATGGTTTTGATGCCTATTATCTTGAGGCACTGGGCATCGGTGCAGATAAGAAGGAAAAAGAATTATACCTGGCTTTATTGGAAAATCAGCATGAAGATTTTACAAAATGGTCTCCTAGGTTTGCCAATATCGCCTGGAGGTTACATCCTGATGTGGCACTTCCAGCCTTCATGGAAAGGGCCGTGGCTGTCAATATTTCCGATGAGGACAGATCGAAAGCCATGGTGGCCATGAGTTATATCAATAATCCTGAGGCAATAAAAGCAATGGCTAAATTGGCAGACTCTCCCGTGAAAGCCGTAGGTGAACAGGCGGAATGGTTATTAAACTTTAGAAAATCAAACAACTGGTTTTCTCTGGTTGACTGGAAAGCCTTTGAGAATGAAAATAACACTGAAATTTCCCATGAACTATTAGCCCAAAAAGCGATAGTACTTGATGCAGAGAAATCGAATCAGGAAAAAATTGTAGCTATTCAAAAACTGGCAAAGGAAATTGATGGAGGGAAAATCCTTATTGCGCTGGCTTCAGACAATCAATTGACTGATGCATTGAAAAAGGAAACTGCCAGGGTGATTTTTAATAATCCAGATCAGGAGGTAAGAACATTGGCTGCTGAATATTTTGAAAATCCAGATAAAAAGGATGTTGCCTATGATGAAATAACGGCTTTAGCAGGAACTGTTGAAAAAGGCAATGAAATTTTCGGGCAGAAATGTACTACCTGTCACAAGGTGGGAGACATCGGAAAAGAAATCGGCCCAAACCTGAGTAAAATCGGGTCGAAGTTCGATCAGAATGGCTTACTAAATGCTATTCTTGAACCGAGTGCAGCATTAGCATTTGGTTACACTATGGTGGAGGTAAAAACCAAAGGCGATAATTCTTATTTCGGATTTATGGTTTCTGAAGGAGAAACTACAGTGTTGAGGGATGTAGCTGGTAAACAAACCGTAATTGATTCCCGGGAAATTGTGGCCAAAAAACCAATGGCCACCAGCATTATGCCAAGTGGAACGGCTTTGGGATTGAACAACCAGGATTTAGCAGACTTAACTACATATTTATTGACATTGAAATAATGATTTCCTCCCCCTAGCCGCCTCAATGGAGGGGGAAACGATTCTCCCCTTCTGGAAGTGGTTCGGCATTCCGAAGTTAGGGGAAGATCTTTAACATCTTGTTGTTTTGAAAAAGTAAATGATCTATATATGAAATTGAAAATCAAACTAATAACCTTTATTTTTTTTACTTTCTCACTGATTGTTAACGCACAGAAAAAGTCAATTGAAAATCCTTTTTTCTCTTTTAACACAGGTATCAAAAGTGGTGGTTACGAAACACTTGAGGAGCAGGCAAAACTTTTAAAAGATCTGGGTTATGATGGAGTGGAAAAAGAAGGAATCGATGGTTTTTCCGCCATGCAAAAAGCCATTGAAAATGAAGGATTAAATATTTATACCAATTATATAAGAGTAGATCTGGACAATGAACCGCAGCCTTATGATCCACGAATTGAAGAAATTTTTAAAATGGTTGAAGGAAAACCTACTATGATCTGGTTGCATGTGGTGAGTAAAAAATATAAACCTTCATCAGTAGAAAATGATGGAATAGCAGTACCAATTCTTCAGGAAATTGCAGATATGGCTGCCCAATACAATGCAAAAGTAATGCTCTATCCTCATGTATATTTTTGGATAGAATGTGCTGAAGATGCCATAAGAGTGGCAGAAAAAGTAAACAGAAGAAATTTGGGGATGACTTTTAACCTTTGCCATTACCTGGCGCATTGCCATATGAAAGGTATTGATCCAATACAAAAGTTTCCCTCAATAGCGAATGCATCAGTTCCATACTTATTTGCCATAAGCTTTAACGGTGCAGATGCAAATCCTGCAGATGAAAAACAAATATGGAAGTCATTTATTCAGCCACTGGGTGAAGGTGATTATGATACATATAATTATTTAAAAACTTTTCTGGACCTGGGATTTACCGGCCCGGTTGGATTGCAGACTTATAATATCAAATTAAACAGTGATATTCATTTAAAAAAGTCAATGGAAACCTGGCAGTCTTTTAAGAAGAAATATACTGCTGGGAAGTAGTTAATCGATGGATGCTGCTTTTCATTTATCAATAGAGGTTATAGTAAAAGCCTTAACTAATATAAGTTTTAAGCAGGCAAAAGATCAGTTTACAAAATACTAAAGCATAAATTATTTAAAAAAACAGAAAATGAAAGGACATAAAATTACAATGTTGGGCACAGGTTTAATTGGTAACTTTTACACCATGACTTTGCACAGCCAGAGGGGAAAAGACCGGGTGCAAACCATCTATTCAAGATCAGAGGAGAGAGCGAAAAAATTTGCCTCCGATTGGGGAATTCCCAAGTGGGAAACGGATATGGAGAAAGCAGTCAATGATCCGGAAACGAGTGTAGTGATTATAGGATTACCAAATAATCTGCACAAGGAAGCCATCACTCTGGCTGCCAAGGCTGGTAAAGCGATTTTATGTACAAAACCACTGGCCAGAAGCGCAAGGGAGGCCAAAGAGATTTTGGATATTGTGGAAAAAGCAGCTGTATTTGCCGGATATCTGGAAGATTTGGTCTATACCCCCAAAACCTTAAAAGCCATAAAGTCAGTTCAGAATGGGGCATTGGGAAAAGTGACCTGGACAAGATCAAGGGAAGCACATCCTGGCCCTCACAGTGACTGGTTTTGGAATTCGGAAGTTTCAGGTGGAGGAGCTATTGTGGATATGGGTTGCCATTGTATTGAAATCGGAAGAAATTTTATAGGAAAAGATATTTTGCCTGTAGAAGTCATGTGCTGGGCAGATACCTTAGTGAAACCAATCAATGCTGAAGACAATGCAGTTGGCCTGGTAAAATATGCTACAGGTGCAGTGAGTCAGTTTGAGGTAAGCTGGTCATATAGGGGAGGAATGGATTTGAGAGATGAAGTCGCAGGAGTAGAAGGGACAATTAGATTAGACCATTTTTTAAGAACAGGGTTTGAATTATTCACTGCAGTAGGGGAAGATGGCTATGTAGCCGAAAAAGCGGAATCGGAAACGGGCTGGTTATTTCCGGTAGGGGATGAAGCTCATGCCTTGGGTTATAATCACATGTTTACTGATATGTTTGATGCTATTGATAAAGGCACGGCACCAATGGAAACTTTCTACGATGGATATGTGGTGAATGCCATTATGGATGCCTGCTATAAATCTGCTAAGACTAAAAAATGGGAACCTGTGGAACTTGAAGACTGGAGAGGCAGAACTGATGTAACCAGTGGGATTGACATGGTAGAATATGATGCGGATCACTATTTGATCAAAACCGAAAAATTACCCGATGGTCGGGATAAAGTTATTTTGAAAAACAAAAATACAGGAGAAATCAGCCAGAAAGTGACTGGATGATTCAATTCAATACACAAAATTTTTATTTAAGTTTTTGAACTAAAAAG
This sequence comes from Flexithrix dorotheae DSM 6795, assembly GCF_000379765.1. Lineage (GTDB taxonomy): Bacteria > Bacteroidota > Bacteroidia > Cytophagales > Flammeovirgaceae > Flexithrix > Flexithrix dorotheae. The sequence goes on along the minus strand of NZ_KB903448.1, from coordinate 95,981 downwards.
ATTAATGAAAATGAAAAAGAATAGAAGGTCATTTATTAAAAAACTGGGCGCATCTTCTGCTATTATAGCAGGTGCTCCAACTGTATTATCTGCAAAAAACCGCAATCAACATGTGGAAATATTAGCCCATCCCAAAGAGGAAAAGAAGAATATTTCTGCTAATGATAAAATCAGAATCGCCTGTCTGGGAACCGGTGGAATGGGAATTGGCGATACACAAACGGCTTTAATGGTGGATGGGGTTGAGGTAGTTGCTGCCTGTGATTTGTATGATGGAAGGTTGACAAAAGCAAAAGAGTTATGGGGGAAAGATATTCAGACCACAAGGGATTATAAGGAAATTATTGATCGGGATGATATTGATGCAGTAATTGTGGCTACTTCCGACCACTGGCACGAGAAAATTGCCATCGATTCTATGAAAAAAGGCAAGGCAGTTTATTGTGAAAAACCAATGGTGCAGTATGTGGAGGAAGGTCATCGGCTCATTAATGCACAAAAGGAAACCAAACAGGTTTTTCAGGTAGGCTCTCAGTTTGTGAGTTCAATTATCCATGCGAAAGCTAAAGCACTTTTAGCTGCTGGAGAAATTGGTAAATTGAATTTTGTAGAGGCTCAATTTGATAGATTTAATGCGATCGGAGCATGGCAATATTCTATTCCACTGGATGCCTCGGAAAAAACGGTGGATTGGAAAACTTATGTCAGCAATACCACCAAGCGTGATTTTGATCCGAAAAGATTTTTCAGGTGGAGAAATTACCTCGATTATGGTACTGGGGTTTCAGGTGATTTGTTTGTGCATCTGCTTTCTATGTTACATTTCATTACCGGCTCCAAAGGTCCGACTTCCATCATGTCTATGGGGGGATTAAGGTACTGGACTGATGGCCGAGAAGTACCTGATATTCAAATCGGTATGTTTGAATATCCGGAAACGGATGCACATCCTGATTTTAATCTGGTTCTAAGGGCAAATTTTGCCGATGGTTCTGGAGGAAAATACCTTTTCAGACTGGTAGGCTCGGAAGGGGAAATTTCTGTAGGGTGGGATGAGTTGAAATTGACCAAAAAGAAATTGCCAAAAGCACCTGGTATGTCTATAGGATCTTTCCCAGAAGCGCAGAAGGAAGCCTATACCAAATGGTATAATGAAAAATATCCTGAGGAATATGAAATGGTAGCTCCTGAAGAATTTATCTTCAAAACACCAAAGGGATACAAGGGAGATCGCTATTTGCATTTTAAAAATTTCTTCGATTCGGTAAGAAACGGGACCCCGGTAGTGGAAGATGCAGTTTTCGGAATGAGAGCAGCCGGTGTATCTCTGGCGGGAAATAAAAGTTACTTCGAAAAGAAACTGGTGCAATGGGATCCTGAGAATATGCAAATAAAGGAGGTTTAATGATAAAAAATATAAGAGATATTTTGTCTTGGTCTTTGGGTAAAAACCATGAATAAAATTATTCCTCTCTGGAGTGGTTCGGCATTCCGAGGAGAAAGGAAAGGTTTTTCAAGTATAAAAACCTAATTCCAAAAATATTCTGTGATCAAATGCGCAGTATTTTATAATTATTAAATACTGATAAAGAGTGCGATAATTCTTGAAATAAAATAGTATCTGGTGCTGTTCGGATGCTTAAAAAAGTAGAAAAAATGCTAAAGGATAAAAAAATTGTAGTCATTGGAGGAACCACCGGATTAGGTTTTTCTGCCGCCAAAGCTTTTGTAGAAAATGGTGCTCAGATAGTAGTAGTGGGCAGAAAAAAAGAAAGCTGTGATAGTGCGCAGGAAGCTTTGGGGGATAATTGCTTGGCATTCAGGGGAGATGCTACAGATGAACTGGTCGCTGAAAGAGCCATCGCTTTGTGTAAGGAAACATTTGGTGGATTTGATGGTCTTTATCATGTAGCTGGTGGAAGTGGAAGACGATTTGGAGATGGCCCTTTGCATGAAATTACTCTGGAAGGATGGAATAAAACTTTCGAACTAAATCTGACTTCCATAATGCTATCTAACAGAGCTGCAGTAAAAGCTTTTTTGGAAGACGGTAAAAAAGGAACCATCCTGAATATGGGATCGGTGTTGGGCTACTCGCCTTCCCCTAAATATTTCGTGACACATGCTTATGCAGCAGCCAAATCAGCAGTAATTGGCTATACAAAATCCATAGCTGCCTATTATGCCGAAAATAACATTCGGATTAATGTACTGGCTCCTGCTTTAGTGGAAACGCCAATGGCACAAAGAGCTGCCAATGATGAGGTAATTCAGAAATTTATTAAAACCAAACAGCCTATGGATGGCGGAAGAATTGGAAAACCAGAAGACCTGGATGGGGCTGCAGTTTATTTTATGTCCGATTATTCTGCATTTACAACTGGACAGGTGCTTTCCGTAGATGGCGGCTGGAGCATAAGTGAAGGACAGTATTAAGCAACCCTCAAATTATCATGAAATAGCAAAAGCAATGGGAAATTACGCGATAGGAATAGATTTGGGAGGCACAAATATCAAAGCTATTCTCATTAATGAAGATGGGGAAATTTTAGCACAGCGCCAGCAGCCCATAATTGATACTGTAAAGGACAATGGGGCTCAATGGAAAAATTCTATTAAGGAATTTATTGAAGAACTTAAGAGCATATCCGGAGTCAATACGGAGACTATTGGAATTGCGGCTCCAGGTTTACCAGATCATTCAAACCACAATATTTCTTTTATGCCAGGCAGGTTATATGGCTTAGAAAACTTTAACTGGTCGGAGTTCCTGCAAGAGGAAAATGTGATGGTTATAAATGATGCCCAGGCAGCATTAATTGCAGAAAGTAAAATTGGGGCAGGGAAGGATTATTCCAATTTGTTGATGGTGACACTGGGTACCGGAGTAGGTGGAGGAATAATGATAGATGGGAAAATCCATCAGGGAAATGGACAGCGGGCTGGGCACCTGGGCCATATCTCCCTGGATTTCCAGGGCCATTGTGGCATCACCGGAATTCCGGGAAGTCTGGAAGATGCCATAGGGAATTCCACAATTGAAAAAAGGTCTTTAGGAAAATATCTTTCTACAGCCTCATTGGTGGAGGACTATAAAAAGGGGAAACCATTTGCCTCCTGGATTTGGCTGGATAGTGTGCGAAAATTAGCCATAGGGCTGGCTTCATTTTGCAATGTGCTCTCTCCTGACAAGATTATCCTTGGAGGAGGAATTTGCAATGCCGGAAAAGCTTTGTTTACCCCACTGGAAGAATTTATGGAAAATTATGAATGGAAACCTGGAGGCTTAAAAGTCCCTATTGTAAAAGCCAAATGTAACGAGTTTTCCGGAGCAGTAGGTGCAGCTTTTTTTGCCATGGTAAGTTCATCTGAGGAAAAGTTGAGAAGTTGGAAGTTGGGAAAAAATAAAATCGGAACCGGACTTTAGTATCAAGCGAAGCAAATACTTGAGCCTTTTCATAATGGAAAGTTTGCAACTTTCCTGCTTACTGGTGATATAATCGCCTTTTTCAGGCATCCTTGTTACAAATAAGGATGATAAATATTAAAATCAAAACCTAAAAAAAATGAGTTTAACCTTAGATTATTTGGAAAAATGCAAGGATATTATTGAAACTGTTGCCAACCAGAAAGATAAAATATTAATTGCTGCAGAATGGTATGCAGAGTCAATTTTAGCAGGCAGAATGGTGCATTTATTTGGTTCGGGTCACAGCCGGATTATGACCGAGGAAATGTGGCCAAGATATGGTTCTTTTCCGGGTTTTAACCCCATTGTTGAGCTGTCCCTGAGCTTTCATAACCTGGTGGTGGGTGCGAACGGACAAAGGCAGGCTATGTTTTTGGAAAATGTGACTGGTTTGGCCGGTAGAATTGTAAGAAACTTTGCTTTAAGCGATAAAGACTCTGCTTTGGTAGTTTCTTCAAGTGGATGTAATGTGGTGCCTATCGAAATAGCTGAAGAATTCCAGAAACAAAAAGTTAAAGTGGTAGGCTTAATTTCCAAAAAGCATTCTGATGAAAGTACCAGTAAAAGAGCCGATGGATTGAAACTAAGTGATTTTTCTGATTTGGTACTGGATACCGGGGCACCTGTGGGAGATGCTATGGTCAAAGTTCCCGGACTTGATACACCTGTTTCCCCCGGTTCCACTGTTGGTGGAGTACTGATCGTAAATACCATAAAAGCAGAAGTAGCCAGAATTCTTACAGAAAATGGACAACCTCCGAAGGTATTAAGTGGAGCTGCGGTAGTTGGGCCGGAAAGAGCAGTTGAATTATTTGAATCTGCTTATGATGAGCATGCCCACCGATTGGCGAAGTTGTATGAAAATGTAGGCAAATAAGATGGGAAGCATTTTTAATTTTGAACAGATTCCCATATTGGCGAAAACCGATGTGCTGGTAGTAGGAGGAGGCTCGGCTGGTTGCGTGGCAGCTTTGGGAACCAGAGAAAGCAGAAAATATAAAGTATTGCTTATTGAGCGGTATGGATTTCCCGGAGGCTCATCTACTCAGATGTTGGATACTTTCTATGGTTTTTTTACACCGGGAGATACTCCTAAAAAAGTGGTGGGGGGATTGCCAGACAGGGTAGTGAATAAACTGGATGAAACTAGAGATATTTTCCTCCGACCAAATACATATGGAGCAGGAACGGGAGTAAATTATAATCCGGAAAGACTGAAGTGGGTGTGGGATCATTTATTGGAAAGTGCGGGTGTGAAAGTTGCTTTACATACCACTCTGGTAGCTGTAGAGGAACTCGGGGACCATCAGATCTCCTGTGTGGTGTGGCATAAAAGTGGTTTTTTTAAGATCATTACTAAAAAAGTGATAGATGCTTCCGGTGATGCAGATTTTTGTCATTTGGCAGGATTATCTTACGAAAAAGCCGGAGACACTGATCCTGCCCAAAGTATGACTACCACCTTTCGCATGAGCAATGTGGATTTGGAAAAATATGAGAGGGAGGGAGGTAAAAAAATGGCAAAGGCAAAAATGGCAGAAGCAGTGGAAAAAGGAACTCATCCACTGCCGAGAAAGGAAGGATCTGCCCATGAAATGGTACAGAGGGGTTGTATTTCTACAGTTGCAGTGAAAGTAGCAGACCTCGACCCTCTGGATGTTTTTCAAATGAGTCAGGCTGAAAAAGAAGGGAGAAAACAGGCTTTTATCTATGAGAAATTTTTTCAGGATGAGATTCCGGGATATGAAAACTCCCAAATCATAGGGCTTTCTCACCAGATTGGAGTAAGGGAAACCAGAAGGGTTTTTGGCGAAAAAAGACTGACTAAAGAGGATTGTATGAGTGGCAAGGTAGAAAATGATTCTATATTGCTTTGTGGTGCTCCAATTGAAGATCACCGAAAGGGAAAGGATGGGCAGAGTGAAACTTTCTGGCAGTATGTGCCCAACGGAGGAGTTTATGGTGTCTCTTACGGAACCATTGTTCCAAAAGGAATGGATACTGTATGGGTGGTAGGCAGATGTTTTTCTGCAACTCATGATGCACATGCTTCCTGCAGATCGATGGGACAAACCATGGGATTGGGAATGGCTGCAGGATTAGCCACCTCAATGGCTTTGGATAAAAACTATGGTGCAAAAGATCTGGATGTAAAACAATTACGAGAAGTAATTCTTGAAAAAGGGGGAATCCTTGAGTTTCCAGATAAAGCTGCGGATGTCTCCAGGGATGGATGGAAGAATAATTAATTTTAGGAATTGGTGATTTGGGGTTGGTGATTAGTTTTTAAGACTTAGAGACAAAAACGTCCTAATCACCAATTCCTAATCCCCAGTCACTAACAACTAATAACCAGCAACTAACCACTAACGACTAATCCCCAACTAAACTAAATGTAAAAAATGAAAGAAACGCCCATTAGAACAACAGTTATCGGAAGTTATGCATTTCCCGGATGGTTAGAGTTTGCCAGTCAGCATCTTGATAAATTTGGAGAGGCAGATATTGCTGAAATGCAGGAAGATGCAGTAATTGCTGCAATTCACGATCAGGTTTCAGCAGGTCTGGACGTGATTACTGATGGAGAACAAACTAGATTTGATTTTAACCTGTCTTTTTACGGGTTTCTAACTGGTATTGAGCAAAATGAAATCAATCCCAGAAAATTTGGCCCTCCTGCCCACGACCAAAGAGGAAAACATTTAATTACCGGAGATATCACTGCTCCAAATGGCCTGGGTGTGGTGGAGGAGTTTGAAAGACTGAAAAAACTGGCTCCTGAAGGTCCTGTCTTAAAGGCTAGTATTCCCGGGCCATTTACGCTGAGCGGAAGACTTTTACCGAATGCCCAATACAAAGACAGGTATGCTATTACTGAAGCCCTTATTCCAATTGTGAGGGAGGAAATGGAAAAAGTGGTGGCAGCAGGCTGTACTGAACTCACCATTGATGAGCCATCCATGAGTTGCTATGCCTATAAAGAAGATACTAAAAAGTTTGTAGATATTTTTAACAGAACAGTTGAACCAGTGGTTGGGAAATGTAATTTGTCTACGCATTTGTGCTTCGGAAATTTCAAGGGTCATGCCGTGGGTTATCGGAAAATTTCTCCAATGATTCCCGCTTTTCTTGATTTTAAGGTTAACGAAATGCATGTGGAAATGGCGAATAGAGAATTTGCGGAAATAGAACTGATTGAACCCATTGCCAAAAAGATGAATGTAGCGGTAGGAGTGGTAGATGTGAAAAGCTATTACATTGAAACAGTGGAAGATATCAAAGAAAGCTTAAAGCTTTGCCTCAAATACGCACCGGCAGATAAACTATCTATTGCTCCGGATTGCGGATTAAGCCAGACAGCCAGGTGGGCGGCAAGGAAAAAACTAGAGAATATGGTAGCCGGAGCAGTAGAAATGAGAAAGCTGATATAGAAGAAAGGGGAAGATTAAAAATTCTAAAAGTGTTAATAGCAAAAGTTGAAAGTATTATAATCTTCCCGAAATAATTAGAAATAGCTAGAATTACAATGTAGATTTTTCCAAATACTGACAAAGGGGATATGTCAAATTACCTTATTTGTTTTGAAAGGAAAATAGGGCGGGTTGTCAGAAAGGCGGGGAGGTGTGTTGGTATAGTGTGGGAGGAAGCATCTTTTGAATGGTCCGACACTCGGCTAGACTTTTTTTGCTTCCTTTTTTGTGGCAATGACAAAAAGGAGCCGGGCTTGCATTCAAGTCGGGTTGAAAGGTGAAATCCTTTGGAAGTAGGATGGATAAATAATGTATTGAAAAGGGGGTAAAACTTTTTCAATAAAAATAGTCTAATTGACAGGAAAAAATAGCTTCAAAAAAGAATACAAATGCAATTAATCAAACCAAAATTACAAGGCAAGGCATTTCTGGATGATGTGAAAAGTGCCCCTGCAGGAAAAAATGAATTTTATATGTGGTGGCTGGGGCAATCTGGATATTTAATTCAGTGGGATGGAAAATTCATTTTGCTTGATCCTTATATTTCCGATTCCCTCACCAGGAAATATGCTGCTACAGAAAAGCCACATGTCCGAATGACTGAGTTGGTCATCCGGCCGGAAGATTTGGATTTTATTGAAGTGGTGACTTCAAGTCATAACCATACCGATCACTTGGATGGAGAGACATTGATTCCCCTAATTGAAAAAAATCCGGATATGAAAATGATAATTCCGGAAGCAAACAGGGCTTTCGTGGCCAATAGAATCAAAATGCCTGAAGGTTTCCCAATTGGTTTAACTGATGGAGAATCAATAGAGATAAACGGTTTTAAATTTTCAGCAGTTCCTGCAGCCCATGAGGACCTGGCCAGAGATGAAAAGGGAAATTACCATTACCTTGGCTACCTGATACAATTTGGTGATTTCACAATTTACCACAGTGGAGATACCCTGATTTACGAAGGTATGGTGGAGAAGCTGAGCGCTTTCGATATTGATGTGGCTTTACTTCCCATAAATGGCCGAGACCCCAAAAGAAAGGTGGCTGGTAACCTGAATAGTGAGCAGGCTGTCTGGCTAGGAAAGGAAATTGGGGCAAATGTGGTGATTCCCTGCCACTATGATATGTTTACATTTAACACTGCAGACCCGAAAGATTTTAAAGTTATTGCCCAAAAAGAAGAAGTAGGGTATAAGGTTTTAGAAGGAGGGGAAAGATTTGTGTATAAATATTAGGACTACAATTTCAAAAGCACCACAAATCTAAATTTATGAAATTTGCCAGAACTGTATTAGGAGATATTCCTGTAGAGCAAATGGGTTTGACCTATTCCCATGAGCATATTGTAATTGACGAAAGTTACCCGACTTTGGGTAATGAACTTTTTCTGCTCAATGATGTGGAAAAAATTTCCAAAGAGTTGAAGGAATTTTACGATTTGGGAGGGAGAACCATGGTGGATACCATGCCGGCTGATGCGGGAAGAAATGTGCTAAAATTGGCTGAAGTTTCGAAAAAATCAGGTGTGCAAATCATTGCCCCAACGGGAATCCATCTTGAAATCTATTACCTGCCCAACCATTGGCGGTATAGTTATTCGGAAGACCAGCTGACACAACTGTTTATTGATGACGTAAATATTGGAATCGATAAGCATGACTACAATGGCCCTTTTGTAGAGAGAACTAGTCATAAGGCTGGTATGATAAAACTGGCTACTGGTGATGAGCCTATCAGTCCACATCAGGAAAAAATTTTCAGGGCAGTGGTGAATGCCCATCTGGAAACTGGGGCGCCAATTTTAACTCATTCTAACTTTGGGAAACATGCAATTGCCCAAGCTGAAATGTTTGACAAGCTTGGTGCTGATTTATCCCACATTGTCATTTCGCATGTAGATCGTTACAAGGATGTGGGGTATAACAGGGCTTTATTACAAACCGGTATAAATGTGGAGTATGATAGTGCTTTTCGGTGGAAATCTGGTGATGAAAACTGGACTTATAAATTACTAAAAGAATTACTTCCGGAATTTCCTGCCCAAATTACCATGGGAATGGATGCTGCTAAAAGTTCCTATTGGAAATCTTACGGTGGTTCACCTGGACTATCTTTTTTACTAACCACCTTTAAAAGCGATCTGAAACAAATGGGATTGGCTGAATATTTCGACAAAATATTCTTTGAGAACCCTCAGCGGTTATATGCTTTTTTAAAATAATTAGGAAATATGAAATTAAAACAATTAGTTTTTGGCTGCTTAATCATGATCGCAGCCTGCCAGCATGAAAAACATGATGTTCTTGTACAGCCATCTGTAGAAAGATTTAAGAAAGTTACACTAACTACCGATTTGGAAGAACCTATGGAACTGGAGATTCTACCAAATGGTAAAATCCTTTTTGTGGAAAGAACCGGGAATATCAAGTTGCTCAACCCCCAAAACAGAAAAGGTAAAACTGTTGTCAAAATTAAATATTTACCATGGACATGAGCATGGGTTGTTGGGAGTGGTTTTTAATCCAAACGATGAGTAAGTCTCTCCGTTTTATTTAAAATAATATTTTTGAAAAAATCTGGTTTACAGTATTGATGATTTGATTTTTGAGTTGGTAATTAAAATGTGCTAAATGATTAATTACTTATCATGATAAATGTGAAATTGTAATTAAATTTTGGTAATTTTTACATCTTTTATGGCTGATATACACTTTTATCAAAGCAAATTTATTTTACGTTTTTTTAACTGTGAAAAGAATTTGCTAACCTCCAAATGGCAACCTACTTCAGCAGAAATGGTTACGACAGATTTTAAAAGGGAAATGACACTGCTTATAGAACACATAAAAAAGTTTAAAGCACAATACCTCCTTACCCTTACAAATGAGATGCAGTTTACCATTTCTCCTGAACTTCAAGAATGGGTGATTGGCAATATTATCCCTGAGTTACAAAAAACAGGTTTGAAAAAACAGGCTATGATTGTCCCCCATGAATTTTTTGCAAAGCTTTCTGTTGAACAAACTATCCATGATATCAATTCTACTAAAAGACCTATAACTAAAATTTTTTCTCATAAAGAGGGTGCTATGGAATGGCTATATAATTAGATTACATATCATCAAAACTTAGTTTTGTGCAAGTAGTCTAATTCCCAGCCGTTTCCAATTCAATTTTTGGTTGATTTGCTCCACCTTTTGTGAGTAGGATATGCAAAGCTAAAACTGCAGTGGATACTACAATAAAGATGATAGAATTGAATTTTATTAATTCAAAACTCCAGAACAGGGGCGTTTGAAATGTTTCTGTTAATTCTATTTGTTGGCTCACTTTTGCGGCACTATAATCCAGCGTATTCCACTTTTCATGAGATTTTTCCATTTCTGAAGCCACATAGTTTTTATTTAGAAAGGTGGCATTTATAAAATATCCGGCCCCTAATAAACCAATTCCTATGGCACCAATAGCTATTAAATGAATGATGTTTTTTACTACTGATTTGATTTTTTCAATTCTTAAAAATGCCATAGCCACTATTCCATAAATGCCAAAAAATAGCCCTGTCATTATAATGGCTGGAGTGGAATTGGTGGTAATTTCATGATTAATAATGGTCCAAATAGTTAAAGCTAACCCAAGGATAGCTCCATAAATCAGGGTCTTGTTAAGGTTCATAGTTTTAATGGTTGTAAGCAGAGCAAAAAAAAATGTAAATTTTAAAATAAAAAAATAATTTAAGTAGTAATTCAAAATTAAGCTTATATTTTTTTGCCATAAAGGACTGATAGAGAGATTACTATTTCTCTGAAATAATAGTACCCGTTGTGGAGCACCCGGTGTGGAGTACCCGGTGTGGAGCACTGGTGCTTAATCAAGAGGTTACCCTTAATTCTTAAAATTAGGATTTCTTTTATAAAATGCAAACAATCAGGGAATTAGAAACCTTTTTTCTTTTGAAATGGGTGAAGTTTAGAAAAATAAGTTATAGAGCATGTTTAAAATTTAGGTTTTCAAGCGAAACAGTTAAAATTTAAACATGCTCTTATTGGAAAGATTATCTTTCCGATAAATGCTTTTCCAGGGCATTTTTTAATTTTTGAAAAGTGTTTTCGTTGAGTTTGATTCTGGCAATTACAGGATCGCCTATTTTGAGCGTTCGGAATTTGAACAGTAAAACTTTTGATTCTTCTGTGCCTTTAATTTCCTCCCAGGGAATAAACAGCGGAGGATGAAAAAGCCTAAACAGAAACAGCACACTTAGAAAGATTCCTTCATCATTGTATTTCAGGATGAGGGCATTTTTGTACCTGGTTTTGTTGATATAGCCACTGATTAACCCCAATGATTTTGCAATTGGAGGTTTTTCTATTTGGAATTTTCCAGCCAACTTACTCCAACCTCCTTTAGAAATTAAAAAAGTTATAAAAACCCACATTCCAATAAAAAGAAAAGGGAATAAAATAAATTGGAGCCCCATGATTTAAATGATCTGGTTACACATCAAAGAAGACTGTTTGTAAAAACCTTTTGGGATTTTCCACTGCAATTTTTTGAAAAATATTTTCCCCCATCACCTTTCTGAAATTAAGGTAAAGTGCTGATTCTGTTTGTTTTTCCTGAGTGGTCATGTAAAAATCAGTTCCGAATAAGATTTTATCAGCCAGTTCGGGATTATTTTCAATTTCCTTTAACAACATTTGATTAAAGGCTTTGTCAGCCAGTGAGTAGGATACATCAGTAAAAATGTTGGGAAAATCAGGATTTAGAAGCAAATTTTTAATTTTTTCAAACAATTCTTCTCGCTTAAAGAGGGCTTTTCCTTTGCCAGTGTAAAAATCCCAACCAAAGTGGGCAAAGCAGACTTTTAAATCTGGAAATTTTTTGAAAACGGCTTCAAAATGATCCGGATGAATGAAATTGTCACAGAAAAGAGCATTGGTCTCACTGGGCTCAATTTTTGGTACATAATCTTTGACGAAGCTATTCGGATTTTGAAATTCGGAAGGCATGGTTTCCCCGGCAAAATAAATCCCTCCCTGACCACAATGGGTAATGATTGGAATTTCATGTTGAACGGCAAACTCATAAACCTTTTCTAAACCAGGATCGAAAGGGTAATAACCTAATGGTGGATATAGTTTTATGCCATTAAAGCCTTTACGAATATATTTTTCTAAAAAGTTTTTATTGCCTGTGGGCGTATCCGCCCTGGGATCGATATGGACAAATGGCAGAAAAGTGTTGGGATATTTTCTCTTCACTTCCATCATTTCATCCAACTGCTGGGTATATGAATTTTGCAGAGCACCTAACCCTATAAACTTAAAATTCAGCGGCAAAACCACAAACTTTGTGCCCTCAGGATAAGCCTTTTTCTCCTCTTCAAAAATCAAATCCTGAGTTTCCATAAGTCCAATTAATACAAAAGCCAGATGCTTGGACAGAAATGGATTTTTGATGAGTCTGGCGGCAATTCTGGCCACTTTTTTTTGCTGTAATAACCTTTTTAGGATAGGGTGGAGGACCCTTGGCACTTTCCGCATTCCATATTGCAGGAAGTTGTCGGGGGTGTTTTTGATACTAAAAGTATGGATGTGGGAATTGATAATTGTCATTCCTTTATTGTTTTATGAAGCTTATTTGTCTTTTTGTGCTGAACTTTTTACACTCATAACTTTCCCCAGTATCTCAAACCAAAGGGGCGCTCCGAATGAAATAAAAAGGGCACTCATAAGCCAGCCAATAATTGAAATGAGGCCTTGTATAAATAAGTTTTGTTTAATAGGTTTAGGTGATTTTTCCAATTCATTTTTGTTATTGAATAACTCATTTAATTTCCATCCAATTGGTAATTCCTGAAGTGATTTTAAATCCTGATAAACTGTTTGCATATCGCTTTCCTCAGGCATTGAGCTAATTTTATTTTCCTCATACCAATTGGTGGCTATGGAAGTTACTTCCCCTCTAAGTTGGTGGTTTTGCCAAAAAGACTTGGCAATGTGTATAGAATTGACATTTAGAAAAATGGAAATGATTAACCCCAAAAGAAACAGGCCTTTTTGAATCCTAATTTTAAACCATCCTCTCACCTGTTCCATATAGTAGGAAAACCAGGTGGAAATATTTTCTTCCAGTTCTTCCTGCGTTCGGGCATCTTTGCAGAATGTTTCCAGCCATTTTTTAAAATCGCTGTATTGAAGTGTTTCCAGCCCTGCTTTAAATCGCAAAAGTTTGTCCTCTAATAATTCTCCTTTTTCATAAACAATATCACCATTTCCCTTTTGCTCAAATTTTCCTTCATTCTTTTCATATTCATCGCCAATGATATCGATTAGTACTTTGGTAAATACCTCATTGGGGATGTATGGAGGATAACTGGTTTGCTTTTTCTTCAGTAAATCCACCAGGGGGTGGTTGTATAAAATATCTGCAAAGTTTTTATTGAGATGATCATTCATAATTTCCTCTATGGACCACCTAAGTAGTTTTCCTCTCGTCTGGCGGTATTGTAACCACCATTCATTGAGGGTGGAAGCCAGTGTGCTGAGGGTAAAATAGAAAAAGATAAAGGAAATACCGGTATCAAGGATAGGGGAGAGTAGCATTTTTTGGTTAGACTTGAATAAAAAATAAAGGCCAATGAAATTCAGTATGAATCTGATTTCCATTGGCCCTAAAATAACACTAAGCTTTGGAAAATGATAATGCTTTCCCTTTGAAAAATTTAATTTCTCAAATTGCTTAAAATTGGTTGAGTAAATTTCCAAAAGGCAGTATCCCAAAAAAAACAGATCCCGCTTGCAAAGAATGAATATTTTTGTGCTGCTTAAATAAAATTAAAATTTTATTTTTTGATCTCCGGCTTTTAAGGCCGTTTGTTTTCCTTCCCATTCGAAAATCCCTGTTATTCTGGGAGGAAGTGTAACCGTACCTTCAATACCATTCTTAGTTTTATTTAAATCCACTACCAATGCTCCATTGGGATGAGGGATGCTCCCTTTAATCTTGTTAAGATCGCCCAAATTCGGAGCAATTTTCACTGTTTTAAATCCAGGAGAAGCGGTTTCAATACCACAGATTAAGGCCAGAAAGTCGTAATTAGGACTTGCACTCCAGGCATGACAGTCCGATCGGGTAGGATCGGGTTTTTCAGCAAAGGTGGTCAGTCCAATGTCGAGCATTTCCTGCCATGGCTTTATCTGTTCCAGATATTTATGTCCATATCCACTTTTTTTCATGGCTTGGAATAAATAAAATTTAAAGTAAAATGAGGCCTGAATAATGGATGTATCGTACATGGTTTTCTCCATAACTGCTGAAACGGATTCCTGAGGAATGGCACCAGATAATATAGCCAGAATATTGGCATGTTGGCTGAAAATTGTTTTTTCCGGAGTATCGGCAATTAAGCCCTTTTCTTCATTCCAGCATAAATCGTAAGTGGCCTTTTTAAGATCCTCCGATATTTTAGCATACTTTTCGGCAAGGTGTTTTTCTCCAAAAGCATTAAAAAGTTGAACTGCGTAATCAATGGTATAGGCATACTGTAAAGAGATAATGGCCGAGTTGCCATCCTTTACTCCGGCTGGTACTCCTCCAATTCTATCCACCTCATTCCATTTCCAGGCCTCCGTCCAGTCTACAAAATTCCACCATTTCATGGCACCAAGCATTTGATTTTCATCCAATTGTTGTTCATACCATTCCAACACATTTCTTACTGCGGGAATCAGGTCTTTCACAAATTTTTCATCATCCCTGTGCATCCAGTAATCGTGGATCATAGTGACCCAGAAAAGGGAATAGGTAGGAATCAGTTGCATTTTAGAACAGGGGTATCGGCTTTGTGTGAGGCCATTAGGCAGGATTGAATTTTTAAAATTAAGGATTGATTTTTTCATTAAACGGTCATCTCCAGCTACATAAAGGGAAATGAATGCCTGGATTCTGGTGTCGCCCACATATTGCAATTGCTCATAATAGGGGCAATCCACATAAGTTTCCAGTCCACATAATCTGGCTGTTCGCCAACCTGTATCCCAAATTTTCTCCAATGCTTCATTATCAGAGGAAAAGCTGCCTTTTTCCTCAAATGGATAAACTGATAAATAGCCGTAAAAGTCTTCAATTGTAAGTGGAGCATTTCCTGTTTTGATATCAAGCTGAATATAGCGGTAAGTTCTGTTCCATAAGGGATGATAAGTTTGGTCCACATTACCATCAGGTAAATAGATGTCAAAATAACCTCTCATTTTTTTCCCTTCAATTTTATCTCTGTTCCCTTTCTGGTTATTTTCGTCAAACAGGGCTTCACTATAGGTAATTTTAATTTCACTGCCTTTCCCTCCTTTTACTTTTAGCTCCGGATAGCCAACTGTAAGGTAAGATTGATCAATTAAAACTTTTACTTCAGTATTTGCAGGAATGGCGATTGGATTATTTCCGGTTAAAAAGTCATCATTTATTTCAATCCCTTCAGTGCGGACAATTTTTTTCATTCTTAGTAAATCCATGGTCATTTGAGGGATAGTCCTTGGAGTAAGCAGCCATGATCCATCCGTGCCCAGTCCTATGGGTTTGGCTCTTTCTATTACCCTCACATTGTTCCAATTACTGTCATCAAAAGCCAGTTTTTCCCATTCCCAGGGGTATTTTGCGGCATCTAGTTTTTCACCAGCACCTACTACCAGATAGGCGTTTAATTTGGCCTCATACAGTGGAATTGGTTGATAGGCTTCATTTTTCATCACCTTCCAGGAATCATCTGTGTTTACTATCCATTCTTTTTCAGTATTTCCCTGAACCACCAGAGCAGTTTGTTGGGTAATCTGGGCTGCAGGAATATGTTCGCCAAAATTCCAGACTACTGCAGCCAGTACATTTTTCCCGGGTTGTAAGTATTCCGCAATATCATAGGTTTCGAAGCGCCAGTTTTGTAAACTTCCCCGGGATGGACCATTTCCAATATAATGTCCGTTTACAAAAAGTTTGTAGCGGTTGTCTGCTGAAATATTTATGATAAATTCTTCCGGTTTTTGGCTTAAGTCAAATGATTTTCTAAAGTGATACACTCCATAATTTTGTAAGAATTCATGAGGCTGACTTACCCAACTGGCTTCCCAAAAATGGGTAAGCAATTTTGGATTGAATTTTTCCTGGGCAATTGAGGAAAAAGAAGTAATTAAAAAAAGGTACAGCAATAAGTGAATTTTCATATTTAGACTATTTTGAAAATAATTTTGGGAATTTCTAAATTCTGTAGCCTAAATCAAAACTTCCCTCTATAAATAACTATCCTTTACTGTCCGGGCTTGATTTTCTCGTGAATTTCCCCGTTATTGAATAGAAAGGTTTTTCCTGCTAAACAATTTGTGGAAATCCTTGTTCCATAGAAACTAAATTCAAATGGTTTGTTTGTTGTTGGTAATCAGATGATTAGCTGCCTGAAAAACCATACTTGTTTCGTGTTAGTCGCACTAGCTTGTTCTACATATGCAGCAACAACCATGGTCAGAAACTTATTAAATTCTGATTTCAAACTTCAGTTTTCTAACCTTTAAAGCCCAAACCTATGAAACTTATTTTTCCCGTTTTTTTCGTAATTATTTTCATTTCCAGACTCTATGCGCAGGAAGTGCTACCTCCAAAATTTGAAGCCCAGGTGATAGATAATGTAGTGGAGATTGGATATGGCTTAGCCATTGGTGATGTGGATGGAGATCAGAATAAGGATATTTTAATGGTGGATAAAAAGCAGGTGGTATGGTACAGGAATCCGGATTGGAAAAGGTTTGTAATTGCCGAAAATTTAACCGAAAGGGATAATGTTTGTATTGCTGCCAGAGATGTGGATGGCGATGGGAGGGTGGAAGTAGCAGTGGGTGCCCAATGGAACCCTGGAGAAACTTCAAACAAAGAGGAATCAGGAGCCGTTTTTTACCTTGCTGCACCTGAAAATCCGGAAGAAATGTGGGAGGCAATACCCTTGTTTCATACACCAACAGTTCACCGAATGCATTGGGTAAAAATAGGGCAAAGTAATTTTCAACTGGTTATGTTGCCTTTACACGGAGAAGGAAATAACAACGGGGAAGGAGATCCTGTGAAAGTCATCATTTATGATTTGCCCTCCAAACCTTCAGTAAAAAATGCATGGCAGTTCGGTTTTATTAATACTGGAATGCATAAAACACATAATTTTGATATAGTTACTGATGAAAAAACCGGGGCCGAAGGGTTGCTAATTGCTGGACAGGAAGGAGTGAAAATTTATAAAAATAACCTTGGGAGGTGGGACAATGGAGAAGAGTTACCCAAAGTAAGAGGTGCTGGAGAAGTGCGATGGGGAACTTCCAATAAAAAGAAAAATGATAGATTTTTAGTAACAATTGAAGCAATGCATGGCCACGAGTTGGTTTTTTATGATAATTTCAAGTTTGGCAAAAGAAAGGTTTTGACCGGAAGTTTGAACCAGGGCCATGCGCTGGCTTGTGCGGATTTATTGGGTAAAGATTTTGATCAGGTGGTTGTGGGATGGAGAAATAAGGACAATGAGGAAAAAGTAGGAATTAAACTTTTTGTGCCTGATAAAAGATGGTCAAATTGGAAATCATATATCATAGATGATGATAATATGGCTTGTGAGGATTTGAAGATTGCCGATCTGGATAATGATGGTAAACCGGATATTATCGCTTCAGGAAGAGCAACTAATAATCTGATTGTTTATTGGAATAGAAGTGAACTTTCGAATTAGAATCCATTAAAAAAACAAACCCCAGGTTTCATGTGGAAACCTGGGGTTTGTTTTAGTGTAAATATTTGGAAATTAATACTTCATGATTACCTTGTCATCAAAGCCATAAAGTTCCGGAGTTTGTGTCCGGTTGTTCAGTCTCCTGGCCATATAGGTGACGTTTTCTTGCAAATAGGCACTCATTTCACTCATTACTAAAACTCCGTCTTTATTGGTGTCTGCCTCTCCCTGCAGCCCTTTCAGGAAGTAATAAGTAAACAAGGAGTGTTTCTTTTCAGGATACCAGGAAGAAACCTGATCTCCAGCTGCTGAGGTGAAAACCAGTGAATTTTCCGAAGCTTTAATTTTGTTTTCAGTTTTTATGAATACAGGGGAAATGTTATGCAGCAGCATTCCCTGATCAGAAGAACCGCTGAAACAGGCATCTACTACAATGGTCAGGTTTCTATAAGGCATTTGAGCCAGGTTTTCATAAAATGTATTAATTGAGTAACCATTAAATGCTACCAATGACGGATTACAATCCACTGGTACAAAATACCCTTCCTTACTTTCCGGATCTGGTGCACCATGGCCACTGTAGAAAACGAAAACATCAGATTTCCCAGGCTTTATCAGATTATAAAGCTGAGCTTTGTAATTTCCTTTTTTACCGAATGTACTGTTAAAATCTGATTGTGAAGCATTGGAAAAATAGATAATATTGTTTTCATCGAAACCAAATGCTTCAATCAGATACCTTTTCATGATTTGGGCATCCTGGATGGCAAAATCCACAGTAGGCACATCTGAGTTTTTATAATCCTTGTTTCCAATAACCACAGCAATGGCATCAGGATTCTGCACATTTACCTGAGGAATATTTTTATCCACATCGGAACTTAAGGACACCTGTCGTATTGGGGTATTGACCTGGATGTTTTTGGATGATACAACTACATTATTCGAATTCTGCAATTGCTGGTTCAGTTTCACCGCCATGGATTTGGTTTTGCCAAAACTACCCGAGCCTTCGGAAATCTGAGCAGTTACCGGAACATCTGTATCCGCATACCTTTTGTTGGTAAAGAATTCAAAGTCAATAGTTTTTGAATCACCCGGTCCTAAATTTCCTATGCTAAAAGAATTGTCACCCGCAGAAAATACATTTTGAGGCAAAGAGATATTTAATTTTACATTATCAGCCTGCCCCTGACCCACATTTTGTACCGCCATTTTCAGGTTAATGGGAATACCAAGGGCCATTTTTCCACCCAGTTCACTGGAGAACTGATAATCTACAATCTCCAGTTCCGGAGGCATAAAAGCAAAAGTTGGAATGGTGATTTTTATTGGGTCAGCATCAAATCCATTGTCTTCCAATACTTCTATATGGAAGTTCGCCTGACCAGTTTGCAACTGCATATTTCCTTTCACAGGGATAATCACTTCTTTTTCTGCTCCGGGGGCAAGGTCACCAAGATAATGTGTCGGATTAAATTCTAAACCACTTAATCGGGCTTGTTCGGTGACTTTTACCTGCATCGCTTTTGCAGGTCCTTTTCCCATATTCCTGATTACAAATTTAATATTAGTGGTTTCTCCTCCATCTATCTGATTGTCCTGATCAGTATCAGAAAAATTTAAATTATCAGTAACCAGATAGGCTGGTGCTGTTGGGGTATTTCCTCCCGGAGATACATTCCCTGTATTATTGCTCACATAAGTATTGCTGGAATAAGCACCTTTCTTTTTAAGATAAGAAACTCTTAAATAGTCAATCTGTAGCTCTGTTGACAGGGTGGCCAAAAAACCTACCCTTTCTCCAAAAACAGGTTCGTACGGCATGGTGTGCACCAGATTTTCATTGATGTACATATAATAATTTGCACCTATTTTTCTCACAGTTAACTTATTGAAACCATTTGGATCTATCTGGTCATTTTTGGTCCAGGGCACATAATATGACCATTCTCCATCAATGGTTTTACACACCCTAAAACTACCGTAGTTGTTGTAGCCCAGCCTAAAATCACTACTTTCTTCTTTACCCCAAAGCAGGGCGTTCAGGTAGCCTCCATCTCCTTTGGTAATCACTTTCATTCTGGTTTCAATTTCAAAATCTCTCGACTCGTCAAATGAAATTTTTCGGTATTTTGTCCATGCTCCGGATTTTCTGTAATGTTCAAAATGCAGGTAACCATTGGAAATCTTTGAACTTTGGTCATTTGTTTTTGACAAATCCCAGTTATTGACATCACTGTTAAAATCGTCTGAAAATATTGATTCTTTTTGGCTTGAAGAATAATAGCTGTAAGATCGGAAATCTGTGTCAGACTGGGCGTCCAGATAGGAAACTCTTAAATAATCAATTTGAATTTTTGTATGTGGAGCCACCTGAAAAGCTACCCGCTGACCAAAGAATTTTTTATTGCTCATAGAGTACAAAAACTGCTCATTTATAAAAAAATACAATTTCTGACCTACTTTCCTAATGGTTAATTTATTGTAACCATATTTATTCACAGCGGAAGAAGCAGTCCACTTTACATAATCATCATAAGATCCTTCATATTTATCAATTTTGTAGGAGCCATTTCCATTAAAAATGAAATCATAACTGTAAATATTTACGTTTTCATATCCCCAAAGCAATCCATTTGCACTGTATTCTTTCCCCTTTATATATTTCATTTTAGCCTCTATCTCCCAATCCTTATTTTCATCAATGCTAATTTCTTTGGAAGTCAGTTGGGCCTGATCTGTTAAAGATTCCCAGGAATAATAGCCATTTTCTACTTTTCCAACTCTTTTGCCCGGAGTTCCATATGACCAGCTATTTGAATTATTATTGAAATCATCGAAAAATATGTCCCTTTTCTGTGAGGTGGAAAAAGCAGAATAATTTGCCGGAGAGGCACTGAAAGACTTGAGGTAACCTACTGTGAGGTAATCGATATTAATGATGGTATTTGTTCCACACATAAACCCTATCCTGTTGCCAAAAAAGGGTTCAAAGGATTTGGTTTTTACCAGTGTTTCATTAATGAAAAAGTAATAATTATTTCCTACTTTTCTTACCGTTAGTTTATTGTAACCATCTTTATTTACAGCACTGGATTCTTCCCAGTCGATAATGCTTTCGTATTCTGAATTTACATACCGTGCGCTTCTTTTTTCACCATTGTCATTAAAACCAAAAGTGAAACAATCTCCATCGGATGATCTTCCCCAATTCAGCCCATTAAAATTGTATTGATTCCCAGTGATAAATTTTATTCTGGTTTCAATTTGAAAGTCCTTACTTTCATCAAGATCGACTTCTTTCCAGGTAGATCCTGAACTTTTAATTTGCGATTCCCAGTGGTAATAACCATAATTGACCTTTCCTACTCTTTCTCCGGCAGTGCCACTGCTCCAGTTATTATCGTTGTTATCAAATTGTTCATTGAAAACATAATCCAGCTGACTTTCCGAATAATCCGAGTAATTGGACTGGCCAAATAAATGGCTAAAAAAACAGGCATTAATTAGTAAATAGGTTAATAGTAATCTTTTTGTGAACATGTTAAAAAATTGTTGGTGGATGTGATTTTTGCAAAAACCAGATTTTAATTATTCAGGCTATATTTATGACATGTATAATTTAAAATAATTGCCCTGAATTTCAACTTTTTCTACGAAATGTTCAAAATTTTCCTAAAATCTTTCAGCATTTTGGGTCAGAAAAAAAATACCCGTTCCAATTGGGGTCAGAACGGGTAAAAAAATGTACCATTTCAGGTGTGTAAATTCTCTTCGTAAAGCTGAAAAAATAAAGAAGAATCAGGTAAAGAGATCAAGTGGAAAACGAAAACTTATTTTCTACCTAGACACTTTCTGAAAATAACTTCCAGGATTTCTCCGCAAGCTGGTCTGTGAGATTTTCTATGTAATACGATCCAGCTGCAGGATCAGCAACTTTATCCAGATAGGCCTCTTCTTTTAAAATATTGGACACATTTCGGGCAATCCTTTCTGCAAAATCATCTGATTGTTCAATGCCCAGGTTGTGAGGTAAAACGGTTAAGGAGTCACAGCCCCCAATTATGGCAGACATGGCCTGATTTGTATTCGAAAGCATATTCAGGTAAGGATCGGCCTTGGTTTCCTCATTTACAGTGATGTGGGTATTTACATGAATTTTTACATTAGGGTATTGGAAACTATCCAAACCATAAACCCGGGCTATTTGCACAATTAAAATTTTTAAAGCTCTTAGCGCAGCGATTTCAAAAAAGTAGTTGTTTCCCGAGTCCCAGCTAAATTGAATTTGTTTAAAAATCTGATCGGGTTCAAAACTTATTTCTCTTAATTTTTCAATAAGCTCAACCCCTGCAGTAAGCACCTTTGAAATACTTTCCTGATAATTTAAACCTTCCCTGTTCACAGTAAGAATTAATTTGAATCCGGGTAAACTGGTTAATAACTCGAATGATTCGGCAAAATCTTCGGTAGAGATATCTTCGAAATTGAAATTTAAAGTACCTTGGAGGGTTTCCGGATTGAAACCTGCTTTTTCAGTATAAGAAATAATATGTTTTAATAAAGCCATGGGAGAATAAATACCTTTGAATCCTATGCTGCAATAAGGCAACTGAATTCCATCAATTAACTGGCTGAACTCTCCTCTGTTCAGGTTTTTGGGAAGAGAGAAAACTATTCCATCTGCTCCATTATTTAGGGCTAATAAGGCTTTCCTGTTTGCTTCTCTTTTGTCTTTTACTGGAATTTCCGGAAGATTAAGCCATTGTCTAGGTCCTGTTTCTGGTTGATTTTCCTGCATACCTGAATTACTGATTTGCTTCAAATATTCCAAACCATTTAAATCTTCATGGTTATAAAAAGGATTGACTTTAAAGCCTTCTTTTGTATTCCATACTACTTTTTCTTCATAATTAGCTCCCCTCAAATCTTTTTCAATTTTGCTTTTCCAGGCGGCTTTATCTACCTGTTCAAATTCGTGAAATAGTTTGCCATTATTTTCCATGATGCGATTTTTCAAGTCTTTAATAAAATAATTTTTGACTCTGGAATTTGCCAGTTCTTTTTTTTTATTCGGCAAATTCAGCAAGTAAGTCTTCAAGAATTTTGCTTGCTGCAACTGAAATGACCGTTCCCGGACCGAATACTTCTACTACACCTGCATCGTATAAAAAATCATAGTCCTTTGGTGGAATTACTCCTCCTGCTACAACTTTTATATCCTCTCTGCCAATCTTTTTTAACTCATTGATTAATTGGGGAATTAAAGTTTTATGACCGGCAGCCAGAGAAGAACAACCAATAATATGCACATCATTTTCAGCTCCCTGCCTAGCCACTTCTTCAGGAGTCTGGAAAAGTGGACCGACATCTACATCAAAACCTAAATCGGCAAAACTGGTGGCAATTACTTTTGCTCCCCTGTCGTGACCATCCTGTCCCATTTTCGCCACCATTATTCTTGGTCTTCTGCCATCCAGTTCAGCGAATTTATCTGAAAGCCCTTTGGCTTTTTTGAAGTCATCATCATCTGCTGCCTCATTGGAATAAACTCCAGAAATAGACCGAATGGTAGCCGTAAACCTGCCAAATACTTTTTCCATAGCATCGGAAATCTCTCCTAAACTGGCTCTTTTTCTTGCTGCATCTACCGCCAGTGCCAGTAGGTTTTCATCATCATTATTAGGATTATCCGTATTGTTTTTCTTTTTCTCCGCACAAGCCGTGATTGCCTTCAAAGCTGCCTGAACATCCGCTTCATTCCTTTCTGCTCTCAACTTTTTAAGTCGTTCTAATTGAGACTGCAAAACCGCTTTATTGTCCACTTCCAGTAAATCAATTTCTTTATCTTCTGCAGTTTTGTATTTATTTACGCCCACAATCACATCTTTACCTGAATCTATTCTGGCTTGTCTTCTGGCAGCGGCTTCTTCAATCCGCATTTTGGGAATACCGCTTTCTATAGCCTTAGCCATTCCTCCCAACTCTTCTACTTCCTCCATCAAAGTCCAGGCACTTTTCACCAGTTCCTGAGTTAAATGCTCCACATAATAACTTCCTCCCCAAGGATCTACCACTTTACAAATATCAGTCTCCTGCTGAATGAATTTTTGGGTGTTTCTGGCTATTCTGGCAGAGAAATCAGTTGGTAGGGCAATGGCTTCATCCAAAGAATTGGTATGTAGTGATTGGGTGTGTCCAAGTGCTGCTCCCATTGCTTCCACATAAGTTCTGGCCACATTATTAAAAGCATCTTGCTCTGTAAGAGACCAGCCTGAAGTTTGGGAGTGTGTCCGTAAAGCCATTGACTTGGGATTCACAGGGTCGAACTGTTTCACAATTTTTGACCATAATAACCGGCCTGCTCTCATCTTGGCTATTTCCATAAAATGATTCATTCCAATTGCCCAGAAAAAGGAAAGTCTGGGTGCAAAATCATCTACTTTTAAGCCTGCTTTTATTCCCGTCCTGATATATTCCAAACCATCGGCAAGGGTATAGGCCAATTCAATATCATTGGTAGCTCCGGCTTCCTGCATATGGTAACCACTGATACTGATCGAATTGAATTTTGGCATGTGTCTGGACGTATAAGCAAAAATATCGGCAATGATTTTCATGCTGGGCAGGGGAGGGTAGATGTAGGTATTTCTCACCATAAACTCCTTCAGAATGTCATTTTGGATAGTCCCGCTTAATAATTCTTTTTTGACTCCCTGTTCCTCTGCAGCTACAATATAAAATGCCATAATGGGAATTACTGCCCCGTTCATGGTCATAGATACTGACATTTTATCCAGGGGAATCTGGTCGAAAAGGACTTCCATATCCAGAATAGAATCGATGGCTACACCGGCTTTTCCTACATCTCCAACTACTCTCGGATGATCTGAATCATAGCCACGGTGGGTAGCCAGGTCAAATGCTACTGAAAGTCCTTTCTGACCGGCAGCCAGGTTTCTTCTATAAAATGCGTTGGATTCTTCCGCAGTACTAAAACCGGCATATTGTCTGATGGTCCAGGGTCTCAAAACATACATGGTCGAATAGGGCCCCCGCAGGTAGGGAGGCAGTCCGGCTGCAAAATTTAGATGATCATAATCTTTGATGTCCTCAGAGAAATAGGCAGGTTTTACCGTAATTTTTTCTGCAGTATTCCAGTCTGGAAAATGGTTGTTTTTAGCATTCGAAGCGGGAGAATTTTTAATTTCCTCCCTAATTTTATCGAAACTAATATTTTTAAAATCAGGCTTCATAACTTTTGTGTTTTGAGGTTATAAAAATGATAACCCGTAAAGCAATTATAGCTAAATATTATGGCAATTTCTCTAATATGAATAAGTCGTGTTATCAAAGTGACTTGTCAGATTAAAAAAACTATTTATTTAAAGTAAAAAACTCATTAATATACCAGCAGCTACAGCAGATCCGATTACGCCTGATACATTAGGTGCCATGGCATGCATCAGTAAGTGATTGGTTGGGTCGGCTTTCAAACCTTCATGTTGTACAACCCTTGCGCTGTCAGGCACTGCTGAAACACCAGCTGCTCCAACCAGCGGGTTGATTTTGTTCCCTTCATTTAAGAATAGGTTCATAATCTTGGCGAAAGTGATTCCTCCGGCCGTGGCAATAATGAAAGATAATGCCCCAAGAACAAAAATCAGAATAGATTGTGGAGTCAGAAAAACATTGGCCTGAGTTGAAGCGCCAACTGTTACTCCTAGTAAAATGGTTACAATATCAATTAAGGCATTTCTAGCTGTATCGGCAAGTCTTTTAGTCACCATCGATTCTTTTAATAGGTTTCCAAAGAACAGCATTCCCAATAATGGCAGGGCTCCGGGTGCTAAAAATCCGGTTAATAATAATCCCAGAATCGGAAAAATAATTTTTTCCTCTTTTGAAACAGTTCTTGGAGGCTTCATCCTGATTTTTCTTTCACTTTTATTGGTTAATAACTTCATGATTGGTGGCTGAATAACCGGAACCAGAGCCATATAAGAATATGCTGCAATGGCTATTGGTCCAATTAAGTTTTTAGTGCCGTTCAGTCCATTTGCCAATTTGGAAGAAAGAAAAATGGCGGTTGGGCCATCTGCGCCTCCTATAATGCCAATGGCAGCCGATTCCTGCATATTAAATCCAAGAGCCAAGGCTCCCAGGAAGGTAAGGAAAATTCCTATTTGTGCTGCAGCTCCTAAAAGCATTAATCTCGGGCTGGAAATTAAGGTGGAAAAATCAGTCATGGCTCCAATGCCCAGAAAAATCAAAGGAGGATAAACCCCTTTCAAAACTCCCTGATATAAATAATTAAGTACACTGCCTTTTTCATAAATTCCCAGACTTAGCCCTGCATTTTCCACAAAGGGAATGTTACCTATTAATATACCAAACCCAATTGGAACCAGTAAAAGCGGTTCGTATTCATATCGGATAGCCAGAAAAATGAAAAATAAACCCACCAGGATCATGATGACATGGCCAATGGTTACATTGGCAAATCCTGAATATTCGTAGAATTGAAGTAATCCGTCCATAGCTTTTTAGATTGGGGTAAAATGCCTGAAATTAGGATGAAATCTGTGTCTCAGGAGTTCTTTTAGTTTGTTGTTTGTAGTTAAATAAACCCGGTTAATATAGTATCCTCTCGCATGGGAACTGGCTTTTTGAAAGCGAAATGAAAATGCTTAATATTAAAAGCTCAGGAACTTAATTATTCAATTTCAATCAGTACCTGCCCCTGCAAAACACTTTCGCCTACCGTGACTTTTATGGATTTCACTTTTCCGGATAATTCAGCCAAAACCTTATTTTCCATCTTCATTGCTTCCATTACCATCAATACCTGCTCTTTTTTCACTTCATCGCCTTCTTTTACCATTATTTCAAGAATATTCCCAGGCAGAGGTGCTTTTACCTGGCTTAGAGAAGCCTTTTTAGATAAAGGATTCGGTGCCGAAGTGGGTTTAGGTGTTTTTGCCCTCACCAGCTTAGGTGTTTTGGATGCTTTTACTTCTTTATGAAGCTCTACCGAATATTGAGTGCCATTTACCTCCAGTTCAGCCACATTATCTTCCAGTGACTTCAAACTGACATTGTAAGTGTTGCCATTTATGGTGAATTTATAATCTTTCATTTTTTTAGATTTATAGATTTTAAATCGGTAATCTCAAAGCCGCTTTTTCTCTATTTCTTTTGATGATTCAGCATCATTCTGCCCATTGTTCCATAGATTTTTGAATTCCAGGGTGAATAGGATTTGGATACCTTATTGATGGTTAAAATGGTTTCTTCCTCATCGTGTAATTCTTCAAAATATAAAATCAGCGCAGTAGAAATGGCAGCATTTACTTCCCCGGAAATCGCCAGTCTTTTTTTTATTGGCTCATGTTTCTCCACAATCTTCGATTTAGAAGGTTTAAGTAAAAAATTGAGCAGTCGGGGGAGATTATTAAAAACCAGAAAAAGCAAAACCAACGCGGCAAAAACAATGAAATAACCCACCAGTGCAATGGTTAGTCCTTCTTCGGTTATATTGGAAAAATCAAACATGGTCAAATATGATTTTGGTTATTTTTACTTAAAAAAAGTCAAAGCAATTCCATGCTAAACCCGAATAGTTTAGTTGATTTAAAATACAGTTAAACTGTGTTTTAGAGATGATTTATGCTATTGTTTATAATGGAATATTTCCATGTTTTTTAGGAGGATTTAGATCCTTCTTAGTTGCAAGAGTTTCAAGAGCTCTTATAATTCTGAACCTTGTATTTCTGGGTTCAATTACATCATCAATATAACCGTATTGGGCTGCCTGATAGGGATTGGCAAATTTGTTACGGTATTCATTTTCTTTTTCAGCAATAAATTCAGCTTTTGCTTCATCGCTTTCCATTCCTTTCAATTCCCGGAAATGCAGTACTTCGATTGCTCCCCTGGGTCCCATTACCGCAATTTCTGCTGTTGGCCAGGCATAATTGATATCACCTCTCAAGTGTTTGGAACTCATTACATCATAGGCCCCACCGTAAGCTTTTCGCAGGATAATTGTAATTTTCGGAACAGTTGCTTCACCATAAGCATAAAGTAATTTGGCTCCATGAAGAATGATTCCGCCATATTCCTGGGCACTTCCTGGCAAAAAGCCGGGAACATCAACCAGTGTGAGAATAGGAATATTAAATGCATCACAAAACCTGACAAACCTGCCTGCTTTTCTGGAAGCTTCAATATCCAATACTCCGGCAAGGTAATTTGGCTGATTGGCCACTATCCCCACAGACTTTCCATTAAACTTGGCAAACCCTATTACCATATTTCTGGCATATTGCCTGTGTACTTCCAGAAATTCCCCGTCATCTGCTATAGAATAAATAATATCCTTTACATCGTATGGGATGTTAGGGCTGTCTGGGATAATTTCGTTCAGTGAATCTTCAAGCCGGTCTATTGGATCAGAACAAGGGGTGATGGGTGTTTCCTCGAGATTATTTTGTGGAAGATAGGATAACAATTTCCTTAATATTGAAATACCTTCTTCTTCATGTTCCGCTACAAAGTGGGTCACTCCAGATTTGGTGGCGTGGATAGTAGCTCCTCCCAATTCTTCTTCTGTAATGTCTTCACCTGTTACTGTTTTGGAAACCTTAGGGCCTGTTACAAACATGTAACTGGTTTTGTCGGTCATTAAAGTAAAATCGGTAAGGGCTGGTGAGTAAACCGCTCCACCGGCACAAGGACCAAAAATAGCAGAGAGTTGGGGAATCACTCCGGAGGCCATAATATTTCTTTGGAAAATATCGGCATAACCTGCAAGACTTCTCACACCTTCCTGAATTCTTGCTCCTCCGCTGTCATTTATCCCAATTAAAGGTGCCCCTACTTTCATGGCCTGATCCATAATTTTACAAATTTTATTGGCATAGGCTTTTGAAAGTGACCCGCCAAATACGGTAAAATCCTGGAAGAAAACATAAACCACCCTGCCATCGATAGTGCCATGGCCAGTGACTACTCCATCCGATAAGTATTTGATTTTGTCGAGACCGAAATCGGTCGTGTGGTGGGTTACAAACATGTCATACTCCTCAAAACTTCCCTCATCCAGTAACATTTCTATTCTTTCTCTGGCAGTAAATTTACCTTTTGCATGCTGAGCTTCAATCCGCTTTTGCCCTCCTCCCAGGCGAGCTTCCTCCCTCTTTTCAATGAGCTCCTTGATTTTGTCTGTGTTAGATCCCATGGTTTATTATTCCTCTTTTTTTTCGCAAAGTTCTGTGAGTACTCCATTAGTGGATTTCGGATGTAGAAAAGCAATTTGAAGGCCTTCTGCTCCTTTCCTTGGAGTTTCATCTATTAACCGGACACCTTTTTCTTTTACCGTTTGAAGTTTATCTTCAATTTCGTTTACCGCAAATGCAATGTGGTGCATGCCTTCTCCTTTTTTCTCAATGAATTTTCCAATAGGTCCGCTGGGGTCAGTAGATTCTAATAATTCAATTTTTGTCTGGCCAACTTTAAAAAATGCCGTTTTTACTTTCTGGTCCTTTACCTCTTCAATGGCATAGCATTTCATTCCGAGTATCTCTTCATAATATTTAATGGAGGCTTCCAGGTCTTTTACAGCTATACCGATGTGTTCTATGTGGGTGGGTATCATGTGAATAAGTAGTTAAATAAAAGTAATTTGTGAAATTGTAGCTAAAAATAACTGCCTACAATATAAATATTCTCAAATTATAGTTTAGCACAGCAACTGAAATATTGATTCAGGTTTTTGCCAACAGCTCAAAGGTATATAGCGCATTAAGGTTTTTATATGATGCCAGTCAGCTTTTAGGCTAATTATCCCATTGAAAAATTGACTTTAAAGCATAAAAAATATGATGAAAAGCAGATTTAATGAATTGCAATGTTGGATAAGCGAATATGTGATTTATTTAAAATGGTTTAAATGAAAAATAGAGGGGTTTTTAGGGGAAATAGAATCGTTTAGACAATTACGAAAACAGGAAGGGCTATAAAACAAAAAAGAGCTTCGTTAAAAACAAAGCCCTTAGTCTAGTAAATATGAAAATGAAAAATCTTTAAATTCGCCCGTAGGCTAAAATTTTATATCTTTAAAGGTTTAAAACCTGTTTTATCTATTTGGTGAACCATTTAATTAATGATTACAATACAAAAGTACATTCGAGTGAGCAAATATCAAAATCGTCTAAGCGAATATGTAAATAAATAATGTGATTTTTAACTTTTTTTAATAGTATTTCTTACGTTTAACTAAATTTATTTGTCTGGTTTTGTGGTTTTTTATTTTTGTATTTGTGTTTTTTTTAGGTTATTATATTATTAATCAGGTTATTCCTTTTATTTATTTTTGTTGAGTTAATTTTTTAGATTTTTTTTAAAAAATATCATTAAAATTACGCTTTGTAAGGTTTTTTCATTTATCGTTAACATTTATGTCACATAAAATTAAGGTAGGAGATAGTTACGAATACGAGTTTTCATTTTCACAGGAAGATGTTGAAGCATTTGCAAAAGTTTCAGGGGATAATAATCCCGTCCATCTGGATGAGGAATTTGCCTCGAAGACGATATTTAAGCAGCCCATTATTCATGGATTTCTATCTGCCAGTGTATTTTCGAAAGTTCTGGGCACAGATTTTCCCGGATTTGGTTCTATATATTTGAAGCAAACCATGGATTTTCTCAGGCCTATGTATGTAAATTTGAAATACAAAGCTAAATTTACAGTGGAGGAAATAAATGAAGCCAGGCATCAGGCTGTCATTAAAACTGAGGTGGTAGATTTAGAAAAAGGGAAAACAACAATTTCTGGTTCAGCTACTGTGATGCACAAAGAAAGAATTTAAGGTAGAATATTATCTTTTTAATGATCTACAGGAATTTCACTATCCTCAGTAAAATTGATTTATTAACCAAAAAATATATAAATGTTTTCGGAAAAAGAATTAGACCAGTTTACCGCACAGGGAATTGAAGTTTCAGCGATTAAATCACAGATTGAAAATTTTAGGAAAGGATTTCCCTTTCTAAAGGCAGTAAAAGCTGCCACACTTGGAGATGGTATAATTTCCTTATCTGAAAATGACATCAACAATAGCGGAGAATTGTATGATCAATTATCAGAGGAACTAGAAGTGCTGAAATTTGTGCCTGCCTCAGGTGCGGCAAGCCGGATGTTTAAGGCATTATTTTCCTTTGTGGACACTTATTCAGGTTCGGAGGAAGATTATAAGAAATACTTTAGTGATAAAGGAACCAATTCGATTTTTGCCTTTTTCAAACGACTGGATGACTTTGCCTTTTATGAAGATTTAAAAAAATATTTTGAGGAAAATGGTGCTTCACTGGAGCAACTTCACCTGCAGAAAGAATTTGTAAAAATCCTTGAGGCGCTTTTGAACGAAGATGGCCTGAATTACGGAGGATTACCAAAAGGCTTACTGAAATTTCATAATTATGAAGATAAAGCCAGAACCCCTTTTGAAGAGCATCTGGTGGAAGGAGCAAATTATTGTAAGGATAAAAAGGGAAGGGTAAACTTGCATTTTACGGTTTCGCCTGAGCATGAAAGCAAGTTTAAGGAAAAACTGAATGAAGTGGTGGATGCTTATGAGAAGGAGTTTAGAGCCATTTTTGACATTTCATTTTCCCAACAAAAAAAATCCACAGATACCATTGCAGTGGATATGGATAATGAGCCTTTCAAAGAAGAGGATGGAAGTATTTTATTCCGGCCTGGAGGACATGGAGCCTTAATCGAAAATCTGAACGATTCGAAAGCAGATATTATATTTATTAAAAATATAGATAATGTGGTGCCTGACCGATTAAAAGGAACCACCTATTTGTATAAAAAAGCCTTAGGTGGTGTGCTTTTAAAATTCCAGCAGAAAACATTTGAATATTTAAAATTGATAGAGGCTGGTGAAGTAGATTCAGGTAAATTGGCGGAGATTACCAGTTTTGTTGAAAAAGAGCTTTGCATTTTACCTCCTGAGGGTTTTGCTAACAAATCGGACGAGGTAAAAATCGATTATCTTAAATCGAAACTAAACCGGCCAATCAGGGTTTGCGGAATGGTGAAAAATGAGGGAGAGCCAGGGGGAGGACCTTTCTGGGTAGAAAATTCTGATGGCACAACTTCTTTACAAATAGTGGAAAGTGCCCAACTGGATATGGAGGATGAAGCTCAAAAGGCTATTGCCATGGGAGCCACTCACTTTAACCCGGTAGATTTAGTTTGTGGGGTGAAAGATTATAAAGGAGAGCAATTCAACTTACTAGAGTTTAGAGATCCTTCTACAGGATTTATTTCTTATAAATCAAAAAATGGGAAGGAATTAAAAGCACAGGAATTGCCCGGACTATGGAATGGGGCAATGGCCTTTTGGAATACCATTTTCCTTGAAGTACCGATTATTACTTTTAATCCTGTGAAAACGGTGAATGATTTACTTCGGGATGAACACCAGTAAATTACATGCCTATTAAGATACAAAAAAGGCATTTCCTAAAAAAAAAGCCCTTGCCAGAAGCAAGGGCTTTTTTTATTCTGTTTATACTACCTACCTTAAATCGATATACTTATTATTATTTAAATTTTGTGCCAAATGCCAAAAGTTCTCTAAATACCTGCTATTGGTGTTTTTAGAGAGAAATGTTGTGGTTTGGAGTCTCACCTTGTAGAGAATTTCTACACAATGTGTGGAATTTGGAGCACAATGAAGGTTTAGTGGACTGGAAGAATATCAGAAAATTCGGTGGAGGATTTCAGGCTTCCGGCAAATCCTTTAAATTCATTTACTCCGATTTGCTCAACCCTGAGGTAATTTCTTCTGGAATCATCAAAATATTCCCATGAAATTATTTTCTTTCCAATCGATTTGCTGGAAAGATTAAATTCAAAACCTTGTTTTTGGGTTTCCCGGTAATATCTCTTTCCCTGAAAAACCAGGGCATTGGATGGTCGCTTATATTTGAAAATATCAGATTCTAAATTTTCATTAATTGCGTAAATATTGATGGGTTTTCCTGTGATTATCAGATAACTTCCTTCTTCTTTAATGAGGTGAATCACAGCCCTTTCATGGCTCTGACCGGATAATACAAAACTTCTTTCAGTTAAACCATTCTCCCAGTCATACTGTTTTTCAGTGATTACCTTCCAGGTTTTTAAGTCAAAATCAAGCATAAATCCGGTTTTCAGGTTATTTACTTTTAGATTGGAAGGATCGTAACTGATATTCAGTTTTCTGGGTTCATTGGCCAATATTGGTTTTTGAGGACCTTTTTTAATAGTTCTAAGGCCGTATTTTACAAAAAGCCTTCCCAGTTGCTCTTTGGCAATACCATAATTTTGTTTTCTTACCAATCCAGGGAGCCGGAAAAAGTCTATGAGGGTCCAGAGGCCTAATCCACCTATGGTCAGCCAGAAGATGATTTGGGTAAACCATTTTCCCCTGTATCCATAGGCTGCACCTATCATTATATGAAAGATATAAGCCAGTATTAATGATTTCTTTTTAGTGCTAAATTCAAATAAAAATTCTTTTTGACCACTTTCAGGCAGTTCCGCAAGCCTGTCCTGCAGGGTAAGTGGCAATTGATTAATTATATTGTTTGATTCAAATTCGGCTAATTCGTTCATTCAAAAATTCGGTAAGTAATTGCATCTAATAAAATTGGGATTAACCCTCATTGGGCTATAAATATAAGGTTAAAATAAATGAGGTGGAAAATTTCTTTTCTGAATGGAAAAATTTCTGTTTGGGGAGCTAGAAAGTGACTGATTTTAACGGATTGGAATGAAGGTAAACAACAATACTTATATTTAATGTTGGGTCTTTTTTCTTTGGTGAGAGCCTGAAATAGGGTAAAGTACTTCTTCATGGTTTGGAACCATGACTACACGAAAAAATTCAGGGACTTTCAAAAGGTTATCGGTAGTGGTCAGGTATCGCTTAGGACAAGAGTTGCAATCCCAAAGTTTTGATTTAAAAAATTAGTCTGCATTAGTTTTATTGATAAAAATTTGTAAATTTAGACAAGCAACCAAACTACAAATGGTAATTAATACTATCCTCACCAACTACACAAATTTTCAGGTTGCTTGTATGGAGTCCTTCAGCTAATTGGTAACAAATTAAACTTCCCTTTTAAGATTACCCTTTCAACCAAAGGAGTGAATGCGCCTGTGTTTAATCCGTCTTATGAAGGATTATGCCTTGTTGTTCAATTTCCCCCATCACTAACCTGTTTTTCTGAAAACTAAAAACCCAATTTAATTATGAAAAAGTTAATGAATCGTGTTATGCTTTATGCATGTATGATCTTTTTCCTGGCTCCATTTTTTGCCTCCGCACAGGATTTAATGCCTGTTACTGTCGATTCCAAACAAGCACATGAAATCTTTAATGAAGCTTTTGAGGCTGGATGGGTAGCAGATTTCGGGACTTTCACCGATAATCTGGAAATGGCCTTAGAGACCGATCCTGATTTTTTTATTGGTAATTTATATGCTGCTATGTGGTATAAAAATATTGGAGATATGGAGAGATTTGAAGAATATGCCAACAAAGCCATCGAACAAAAAGAAAATCTTAATGAAGATGAGCAACATCTTTGTGCCGGCCTGGAATTAATGCTTAATGATAAAGCAAAAGAAGCCACTCCTCATTTTGAAGTAGTGGCAGCAAATTATCCCAAAGATTTTAAAGCGAATGCCTATCATGGTTTTCAGCTGTTTTTAGCAGGAGAATATGAACAGTCGATTGCACAACTGGACAAAATGCTGGTGATCAGACCGGAAATGGAACCAATGATCCATAATATGAAAGGCTACAATTATCTCAAAGCAGAACAATTTGAAAAAGCAGAAGCTTCCTTCGATAAATACATTGAATTAAATCCTGATCATCCAAATCCTTATGATTCTAAAGGAGATTATTTTATGGCGGTGAAAGATTTTGCCAATGCAGTAGAAATGTTTAATAAGGCCTACGAAATGGACAATGAAAACTTTGAGTTTTCGAAGCAGAAAGCTGATCAGGCTAAGAAAATGATGGAGGGAAATTAGAATCATTATTTTTTCAGGAAAGGGTATATAAAAATGAATATACCTTTTTCTATTTTTTTGAAAAACCAATAGCAATTCCCAATGTATCCCAAAAATGCTTTTTCATAGCAAGGTCTTCGGTAAAGGCATTGTGTAAATCGAAATTGGGAGGCTTAAAAGACACAGTGACAGGAAAACGAAGACCAAGCTGAGACAACCTGTCCGGAACATCTTTTTTATCACATTGGAAATTGTTGGAAAACTAACCTGTTTTTTCTAAAAACCATTAAATCAATAGATTATGAAAAAAATACTGAATTTTTCTATGCTTTATGCATGTATGGTTTGTGTACTTTGGCCTGAGTTTGCTTTGGCCCAAACTGAAATGCCCATTACGGTAAATTCTGAAGAAGCACTGGAAGCTTATCATGAAGCTTTACAAACGGAATGGGATGGCAAAAGAACTCAAAGCCAGGAAAAATTAGAAATGGCTCTCGATTTAGATCCTGATTTTTTTATGGCATATCTTTTTGGAGCCATGCGAGCAAAAAATATGGGGGATATGGAGACATTTGAAGAAATGGCTGGAAAAGGAATCGATTTAAAAGATAATTTAAATGAAGATGAAAAACATTTGTGTGCAGGGCTTGAGCTAATCCTGAATGATAAAGCGGGAGAAGCTTCCCCTCATTTTGAAGTGGTAGCCGCAACATACCCTCAGGATTATGATGCAGTGGCTTATCATGCTTTTCAATTGTACATGGCCAAAGAACATGATCAATCGAATAAATATTTTGCAAAATTACTTGAAATCAATCCTGAAAGGACTGCTGTCTATAATATGATGGGGTATAACTATATGTTTGCAGAACAGTTTGAAAAAGCGGAGGCCTCATTCGATAAATATATAGAGACAAACCCAGATCACCCCAATCCCTATGATTCTAAAGGAGATTATTTCATGGCTGTAAAGGATTTTGCAAATGCAGTGGAAATGTTTAATAAAGCCTACGAAATGGATAAGGAAAATTATGAGTTCTCGAAAAAAAAGGCTGATCAAGCCAGGAAAATGATGGAAGGGAATTAAAACAAAATGGCTGCTATTTATTGGTGTTGGGTGTAGAATTAGTTTTCTACACCCTTTTTTTTATTCTTTTATAAATTTTTTAATGAGGGGGATTTCATTTCCAGCTTCAAGCTCAAGGATGTAAAACCCTTTCTGTAGCTCACTAATATCCATTAGTATTTCCCCATTTATTCCCTCCGAAAAAGTATTGCCTAAAATAAGTTGCCCCTGATAATTCAATATTTTAACTCCAACTGGTTTGTTTGGATTGATATTTTTTAAATCAATTTGAATCTGGTTTTGAGCCGGATTGGGAAATAATTCAAAGTCAAAAATTTCTTTTTCTGTGGAGGTAACTCCTGTTATAATATTGCCAGAATAATTAATACTACTAATCCATTGCACACCAGAACTTATGGGGTCCAGCCATGCTTTTAGCCCTCTGTCAGGTCCGTCATCCTCCTCTCTGGGATCATCAGGTACAATATTCGATTCCCAATGGTAGGACATTTTGCCATAGTAATCAGGCCTTCCATCTTTGTCGCAACTGGCGTTCCCTCCCGTAAGCGTGCCTACGATTTGCCCACCTAGATTAAATATGGGAGACCCTGAAGAGCCTGGTTCTGTAGCTCCTTTGCCATTTTCTGTTTGGGTCCAGATGACTTTCCAATGGGTATCATCCACTTCATCTCCGAAAGTTCCCGATTCAAGTGGTGTATTGTAGGTAGATATTTTTTTTGCATCCCCCTGTGGATGGTGGATAGAAACACCACTTCTGCTCGGCATTTCACTTATATCCCATCCGGCAAAAACAGGCTCATATTCTATTGGAATTTGTTCTTTCAATTCAAGTAATAAAAAGTCGGAGCCTTCTTCTCCTCCCTTATCATTGCTATGGGAAACCGGAGTTGCGCCTACCATGGTATTTCTGGGTAAATCTCCTTCGGTAAAGGCTCCCTGGCAACCATCTATTTCGTAATTAAAGAAAAATATCCACTGATCGAAATCTTCCTGAGGAATAAGCCTTTTTGAAAAATCATTCATGCCACAATGCATGGCAGTAAGAAAGTAAGGTGTAAAATCGTATCGGGTATTGTTGATGACACTTCCGGAACACCAGCCGATATTATCCCGGTTCCTTAACAAAATCCTTACTACTGATTTCCTGGTATCTGTCCATAAATCCCCTTCCGGACAACCTACATTTACATGACAACTGGCTGCATCTCCAAAGCTTTTGCGATTGTCCCTTGCTTCCACAAATCTGTAAGCATAACCCAATTCTGCGATTTCAAGGATTCCTTTTCCTTTTTGTAAAGCAGGCTCATAGTATTCTATTACCGCAACTTCTCCATGAATAAAATCGGTGGCAAATCGTCCTGAAACCGTATTGTTTTCAGCCGTAAAAGCTCCTAAAACTTCATATTTATCCTGGCTGTATATGAATAATTTTCCTCCTTCCGGAATGTGGAAATTATTAAAATAAAAATTAAGGCCTTTGGCTCCTTCAGATTTTACCTTTATACGCCAAATTCTGTCTCCGTTGTGAAGTACAGCCCATTCTCCACTGTTTTTAGGAGAAATATTTAAGGGAAGCAATCTGCCAATATTTGGAATATTTCCCTCAGCTTCAAGCACAAGGTCTTCTGCCGCTATCAGCTCTAAATCAGGCTTTTGGATAGTTTTGGTGGTTACATCCTGAACAGGAACTACATTGGATAGAAAACTAGTTGGTATTTCATTTTGACTGATTTGACCAAAACAAATGGTTGGAAAAATGAATAAAGTAATGCTGGCGAAAAGTTTTGAAAAAATATTTTTCATTCTTGGTGAATAGGGGAAGAAATGGTGTTAACCGTTCAAAAAAATCTTTGGTAAAAAAGTCGGTTGAAGTTTTAAGTAATTATTTATACAAATAATGGGCAAGTTACCCCACTATTGTCTTTAAAAATAGTACCAGAATAAAAATTATTTATCTTTTTATCCCAAAAGGGTTATGTTGTGAATTGTAATAGGTTGTTTGACTAAAACGGAAACCGAAAGAATTTCAGATATTGACAGGGCTGGTTTATATTTGATGGATAAAAAATCGAAATAATTTGGAACAGGACGAACTAAATAATCTAAAAGAGGCGATAAAAAATTCTCCGGAGAATATTCCCCTACGAAAATATCTGGCTGAATTATTAATGAAACACAAAAGATACGAAGAGGCTGAGCTGGAATATAAGGCTGGCCTTCAGTATTCGGCTGATGATTTACAATTAAAAATTGGACTGGCAGAATCCTTTTTGCACCAGGGGAAAATTTCGGCAGGTTTGGTGTTGGTGGAGTCCATTCAGGTAGAGGAAAAAGTACCTGTTAAAACCTGGCTGCTTTATGCCAAGTTACTTTTCGAGAATAAACAACTACTAGAAGCCAAAGACAATTATGAGAAGGCTTTAATTCTGGATCCATCCCTTGCCGATAGTTATTTTGAGTCTGAAATGAATATGAGCATCCAACAGGATGAAAATCAGGGGCCAGAGAAAATAAAACTGGGTTCAGGTGAGACTGATGAAGATAAAGACATTGAAATTGAAAAGCCTGAGGTGAATTTTGAGCAGGTGGGAGGGATGGAAAACCTGAAAGAGGAGATTCGAATGAAGATAATCGCCCCGCTGAAACATCCGGAGATTTTTAAGGCTTACGGAAAAAAGATTGGTGGTGGAATTCTAATGTATGGCCCTCCGGGTTGTGGTAAGACACATTTGGCAAGGGCTACTGCCGGAGAAGTAAATGCAAATTTTATTTCTGTGGGCATCAGTGATATTTTAGATTTGTACTTGGGGCAAAGTGAGAAAAATCTGCATGCGATTTTTGAAAAAGCCAGACGCCTAAAGCCTTCAGTATTATTTTTTGATGAAGTGGATGCACTTGGTGCCAACCGAACTGACATGAGGCAAAGTTCTGCCCGACAGTTAATCAATCAGTTTTTATCGGAAATGGATGGCATTGAATATTCCAATGATGGGGTATTGATTTTAGCGGCTACCAATGCTCCTTGGCATTTAGATCCAGCTTTCAGACGTCCAGGAAGATTTGATAGAATCCTGTTTGTCCCGCCACCCGATCAGGAAGCTAGGGAATCGATTTTGGATATTAAACTAAAAGAAAAACCCACAGATAAAATTGATTATAAAAAAATAGTAAAAAATACTCAGGATTATTCAGGGGCCGATCTGAACGCTATAATTGACCTGGCGATTGAATCTAAACTGGAAGAATCATTTAAGAAAGGGATTCCCGTGCCCATTGGGACAAAAGATTTGCTTCAGGCCAGTAAAAAACATAAGGCTTCAACCAAAGAGTGGTTTAATACAGCAAAAAATTATGCTTTATTTTCCAATGAATCTGGTTTGTATGATGATATTTTAGATTATTTAAAAATTAAGAAATAAATGAGTGGGTTTTTATTCAGGGCACAAATCCTGGTGCAGCAAGACAGATTTAAAGAAGCAGAAACCGAATTAAAAAAAGCCATTGCAGAAAACCCAAACGATGCTATGGCCTATGCTTTTCTGGCTGAATGTCAGTCGGAAAGTAACGAGCATGAGCAGGCTTTGAAGATGATCAAAAAGGCACTTTCCATAGATCCGGGAAATGCTTCATTTTTTTATATTTTATCCAAAGTCTATCTTCACTGGGGAAAACTGAAAGAAGCGGAAGAAGCTATAGATGAGGCAATTGGCCTTGATCCTTATGATGCAAATTATTTCCTGATCAAATCAAACATTGCTTACCAGAAAGGCAATTGGGAAAAATCCTTAAGCTTTGCGGAAAAAGGCCTGGAAGTAGAGGCAGAGCATGTAGGCTGCATCAATATGAGAGCCATGGCTTTAGTAAAACTGAACAGGAAAAAGGAAGCTGCTCAGGTGATGGATTATGCTTTGAATAAAGAGCCTGAAAATTCTTATTCCCATGCCAATAAAGGATGGGCAAAGATCGAATTGGGGGAATACAATGAGGCGATGGAGATCTTTAAAGAAGCATTAAGGCTGGACCCCAATAACCAGTATGCTAAGGAAGGGCTAAAAGAATCGATTAAAGGGAAAAACTATTTGTACCGTATTATCCTGAATTATTTCCTCTGGATGTCCAAATTGAGTAAAAATGGCAAGTGGTTTATGATTATCGGGCTTTATGTGGTATTTCGTTTCCTGAGGAATTTTGCCGAAAGTAATCCCGAGTTTGCACCATTAATTTATCCCCTGATTGCGGTTTACATCCTTTTTGTGTTTTCTACCTGGATTGCCACACCGGTATCAGATTTATTTTTGCGCTTGCATCCATTGGGTAAACATGCACTTTCCAAAGATGAAATCTTTGGCTCTAATCTGGTAGGATTATTTTTAGTGGGCGGAATACTTACAGTGGTGTCTTCTTTTATATTTGATTTGCCCAGGCTAATCTTATTTGGAGGATGGGCTATTTTTATGCTGATTCCCATAGGTGGTACCTTTTCAACCGTCCCAAAATCTAAAGGTAGGGTAATTGTTTCTCTTTATACTGCAGCGCTGGGAATTGTAGGGCTATTGGGGCTCACCCTAAATGATGAAATTAATGGTATATTTTTGATGGCATTTGTAATAGGGTTCTTTCTTTTTACATGGGTAGTAAACTACTTTGCAATTAATAAAAGGTAAGCTTCCCTAAATTTGAAATTCATTGGGTTTATTCGGAATTTTATCTTTTGGCAAATTGAAAATGAAAAATGAAGAGCAGTAAAAAAAGACTAATTGATATTGCCAGGGAATTGAAAGTTTCCACTACCACGGTTTCCCGTGCTTTAAATGGCAACCCAAAAGTAGGTGAAGCCACCAGAAAAGCTATTGTGGATTTGGCCAAAGAATGGGACTACCGGCCTAATATTCATGCACTTAGCCTGAAGAAAAAAGAGACACATGCATTGGGTCTTATAATCCCGGAGTTTACCCACTATTTCTTTTCTCTGGTGATGAATGGCATAGAAGATATTGCCAATAAGGCCGGTTATCATTTGATGATTTGTACCTCAAAGGAGTTGTATGAGAAGGAGAAAAAAGCCACTCAAATGCTTTCCGACTCCATGGTTGATGGTTTTTTAATTGCCCCGGCCATTGAGTCTGAGGATTTTGCACATTTCCACCGCTTAAAAGATGATGGTTATCCCATCGTTTTTTTCGACCGAAACTGTGAAGATTTAGAGTGTCCTTATGTGATCACAGATGATTTTGATGGAGCTAATCAGGCGGTCAATTACCTGATCAGTTCAGGCTGCAAGAATATCCTGCATCTAAAAGGACCGGAAAGTCTTCACCCAACTTTTACCAGATTTATGGGGTATCGGAATGCACATAAGAAAAACGGGCTTGAAATAAAAGAAGCCAACGTTTTGAAATGGCAAAATACTGAGCAGGAAAGAAAAAATCAGATTAAAGAAATATTGAAAAATAATAATTCAATTGATGGCATTTTTGCTTACAACGATTATGTAGCCTATGAAGCAGTTGAGGTTTGCCTGGAAATGGGAATTAAAATGCCAGATCAGCTTTCAATAATGGGTTATGCAGATGAACCGGTTGCTTCTTATATTACCCCAAAACTGTCCACAGTGAAACAACCAGCCTTCGAAATGGGCAAACACGCAGCAGAACTGTTATTGGAATTATTAAGGAAAAGCCCTGTAGATGAAGATGCACTTCATCCCATTATAGAGGAAAAAGAAGTTAAATCGGAAATGATTAAGACATCTCTTGTCCTGAGAGAAACCACACGGAAAGTTTAATTATTGACCATTCAGCCTAAAGAATTCGATTGGGTTTTTTAATAAAACTCCATTACCTAACTTTGCGCTCTAATTTAATTTATAGTAACAATGATTCAGCGAATACAAAGTATATTTTTAGCCATTTCGGCCATTGCCATGTTTGCCATGTTGTTTTTGCCTCTATGGCAGAAATATAATCCGGAAACCGAACAGAGAGCATTATTAACGGCCATTGAATTATCATATACAGAAGGAGATGAAGTAAAACAGCATGTCTACACCTTCTATATCGCTATTATGGCATTTGTTTCCTCCATTATTTCGGTTGGCTCATTATTCAGCTACCACAACCGCATGAAACAAATGAAATTGAACATGATCAATTCACTGGTGATGGCGATTACGATTGGGCTTACCATTTATTTCCTATTCGAAGGAGAGAAAATGTTTGAAGTCAGTAAACAAGGACAATGGGGCTATGGCTTTTTCTGTGTACCAATAGCCTTATTCTGTAATTCTATTGCTAATAGGTTCATCAGAAAAGATGAAAAACTGGTAAGAAGTGCCGATAGATTGAGATAATCTATTTAATTTTTTAAATTAACAAAACTTGTATTTATTTGGGTGTTTGCCTGATCTCGAAAATTAACTTACATGATAATATTTAATTTAATCGAAGACCTATTATTTTCTAAAGCTATTCCTCCAATAAAAAGTTGGGTTAGTAAAAATGAGATTATTGACACAATAGGAGTTCCAGATGAGGAAATAAGAAAGGATATAACAACTGAAATAAGGTATGGCAATTATTCATTGATATTTGAAAATTATAGTGGTGATTTACTAGAAATAAATAATATAAATGATGAGCCTTTTGAAAATCCTAATAAATTATTTAGTAATTTACTATATAGTAATAGTAAGTTATCTGTGATTGCTCATGGAGATAATTCCATAATAAAGGAAGTTTTATACTTATTTGGAGAATTACGGTTTTTACTTGACAAAAAAGGGATAAAGTATAATATCCAAAAGGTAAGACGAAGTAATTTAGTCGAGATGATTATTTTACAGCATGAAAATGGATTGTTTTTAGAGTTTATGAATATTGAGAGTTCATATAATGACCCATATCCAAATGGAAAACCATATTTTAAAGTGAAACAAATTAAAGAGGAAAAAGATTATGTCCTATGTGGAATATGGTATTAATCAAATAGCGCAAGCGTCCGCTTGTGCTTAAAAATGATTTTCAGCGTCTCGCTGAATCGTCAAAAGTTCAGGAAAACAGCGAGACGCTGTTCAAAAGGTAAGATCCAAGGGAGACCCTTGAACCATTAAGTATAGAGATTTAATTCTCTTAATCCTTTCCAATCTTTCCCAAAAGAAACTTTTTTTCCGGCTCAGTTTGAGCACAATCATAAGCCAACTGATAGCATTCCTGTGCTTTGCAATCCTCTCCACATTCCTTGTAAAAATCACCCAATGTTGTATGATAAATAGTATTTTCTTTTAATTCAGCAAGTTTTAATAATTCCTGAATAGCTTTTACCGGACCAATTACTTTGCCCAATGCAATGGCTCGGTTTAATTTGATTATCGGAGAGGGTTTTAAGGTTAAAAGCTGATCGTAAAGGCTTAGAATAGTTTTCCAATTGGTTTCCTCATAATGTTCAGCAGTGCAGTGAATACTGGCTATAGCAGCTTCCAGGTGGTATTCCGTAACAATTCCTTTTTGAGAGAATTGGAAATGGTAAAAGCCTTTTTCAATCAATTCCTTGTTCCATAATTTCCGGTTTTGAAAAGGCAAAAGAATCACTTCTCCGGCTTCATTTGTTCTGGCCTCAAATCTTGCCGCATGAAAGCACATTAATGAAAGCAAAGCATGAGTGGAAGGCGTATTGGTGTTGGGATGGGAGATAAGTAAAATGGTTAGCCTCATGGCTTCAAGGCAAATGTCTTTTTTGATAACAGTGTTGGAATTGGCACTGTAATAACCTTCATTAAACAGCAGGTAAATGGATTTTAAAACCGCTTTGAGTCTTTTGTGAAGTGCCTTTCCCAAAGGTACTTCTAAAGGAATATTCTCCTGAATAATTTTCTTTTTGGCTCTTTGAATTCTTTTGGAAATGGTTTCTTCATTGGTTAAAAAAGCACTGGCAATCTCCTTGTGGCTAAATCCGCAAAGGGTTTTGAGTGTGAGGGCAATTTGAGCCTCAAGTTTCAGAGAAGGATGGCAGCAGGAGAATATCATTCGT
Organism: Flexithrix dorotheae DSM 6795; assembly: GCF_000379765.1. GTDB lineage: Bacteria > Bacteroidota > Bacteroidia > Cytophagales > Flammeovirgaceae > Flexithrix > Flexithrix dorotheae. The sequence goes on along the minus strand of NZ_KB903448.1, from coordinate 52,085 downwards.
AGTTGGCTATCCTGAATTTCTTCTTCCAGAAAAAGATTTTCAATAGTGGGAGAAAGGCTCCATTCAGATTGCAATAAAACCTGAAGTTGGGGAGAAGAAGAGGAAATTTTTCGATTCCTTCTCAGAATATCAATGGCTTTATTTTTCGCCACTCGGTACAACCAGCCATTAGGGTTTTGGGGAATTTCAAAACGCCAGTCATTTAGGGCTTTGATCATGGTTTCCTGGACTACATCCTGAGCCAGTTCCAGGTTTTCCAAACCAAATACTCTGGTTAAAACAGCAACCATCTTCCCAGACTCATGCCTGAAAAGATGGTCAACAAGCTTTTGCGATTTTTCCTGCATTTTTTGGATTTAGTACCAGTACTTTCATATTAATTGGACAAAAATAATCCAAAGCTGAAACCTTTCAATCAGGATTTTATCTTCCATTCTTTTTATAAGTGAAAGCTAAAGCCTCCCCTGTATCCACGGAATGCCACATCCCTCCAGAGGAAAAAAAATCAGTTTCTCCCTCTGGAGGGGGATAGGGGGAGGATATTAAAGTCTAAGCAAAATTTGGATTTTTAATACTGCCTGCTAATTATAAATCCATTGGTTGAATTTCTCTCACTTCTACGGTGCCATCAAATTCAAAAATCGGACATGCTTTGGAAATCTCCACAGCTTCATTAAAATTCTCTGCTTTGATTAACAAATAACCACCTACAATTTCTTTTCCCTCGGCAAAGGGTCCATCGGTGATTACCTCACCACCTTTTTCCAATACTTTTCCTTCATTTTTGAGAGGTTGTCCACCAAGGAGTTTTCCTTGTTCGCCCAGTCCGTGCATCCAGGCGCCCCATTTCTGCATATGTGCCTGCATTTCATCAGGAGATTGTTGTACAGCTCTACCATCTCCTCCTCTGAATAATAACAAAAATTCGTTCATAGTTTCTAAGTTTTTAGGGTTATAAATTAATAAAATTCACCCACATGACGAAAAGGATTTACACATCCGGACAAAAAAGAGAAAAAATTTTAAAGAAAATGTAAATTGAATAAAAAAGCTGCTTCAGAACACTTGAGCAGCCTTTCTCTAAATGAAATAAATAAAATGAATTAGTGCATCAAATTAGATTTTACGTAATCCTTAAGGTTGATTTTGGTGGGGAAGAATTTTTCAGGATCAATCCTGAATCCAATAATTAAAATATCATCTAGTTGTTTGTGGTCATCTCCCATCCAGGAGTTAATTTTCTCTTCCAAAATAAGATGCTGGGTTTTGATGGGGGAATGATGAATTTTAAGAAATAATTCTTTGAGGTTTTTGATCATGAATTTCCTGTTGTGGCTACCACCAAACTGATCCTGATATCCATCAGAAAAAATGTAGAAAGTAGTTTCCTGTTCCAGGTCAATTTCATGTTTTCCAAAAACTCTTTCGTCTTCTTTTTGCAAGCCTCCAATTGGATGTTTGTCGCCTTTTATATGGTGAAGTTCCCCATTTTGTATGTAAACCAGTGGGTTTTTAGCACCTGCAAATTCCATTTTATGTAGATTTCTGTCAATCACACACAAGGACATATCCATGCCATCTCTGTTTTCCGTTTCCCTTTGCCTTAAAACCTGCTGAACCCCTTCATGCATTTTTTTGAGAATTAATTCGGGTTTCAGAATCTTTTTCTGGTTCACAATTTCATCCAGCAAACCAGAACCAATAAGACTCATAAAAGCTCCGGGAACACCATGCCCCGTACAATCCACAGCAGCAATGATAATTTTGTTGCCTATTTCTGAAAACCAGTAAAAATCTCCACTTACCAAATCTCTTGGTTTAAAGAAAATAAAGGAATCGGGAATCAGTTTTTGTAAATTTTCAAATTGTGGCAATTTTGCTTTTTGAATTCTTTGGGCATAATTAATACTTCCCCTGATGTCCTTATAAGCTTTAGCCAGTTGGTTTGTCCTGATTTCAATATCATCTCTTTGCGCTTCAATTTCCTCTTTTTGCTGTTCTAAAGCAGCATTTTTCCTTAAAATATCATTCTTTTTCTCTTCCAGAGAAATGGCCATCATATTAAACATTTTGGTCAGGTAGCCAATTTCATCATCCGATTTCACTTCAAGTTGAATATTGAAATCTCCAGTGGCTAGTTTTTTACTTCCTTTGGCCAATTGCAAAATTGGAGAGGCAATGCGGTAGGCGATTACCAAAGCACAGGCGGTTACAATTATGGAAATAATCAGAATGAGTCCCAATAACCTGTATTTTAGTCCTGAAACCAGATCGAATACTTCCCCTTCTTCCATTTCGGAAATCAAGGCCCAATGAAGGTCTTCTGTTTGAATTGGGGTATAGCAACTGAGAACTTTTTTACCAAGGTAATTTGTAGTAGAAATTACTCCGGTATTTCCTGCAAGAGCTTCTTTTACGGCCTCTGAATTGACTTGCTGATACAATACTGAGGTATGCTGAGGACTGGTCATGCTGGAGACCTGTTTCTGTAAATCAACTTCGTCCGCATCTTCTGAAAATATGGCGGCCCGGTTTTCAATAATAAATCGGGAATCAGAACGCATTTTCATGTCACTACCCACCAGATAACTTTCTCCTGAATCCCCCATTCCTGCTTGTTGCCAGTTGCCATCACCCGCCATTACCCCATTGATTTTGTCGATAGGGATTTGCACTACAAGCACTCCAATTAACTTTCCGTCTTTTATGATCTGAGTACCCATAAAAGCTACCGGAGCATTAAATGAAGGTAGATATTGCTCAAAATCGTAATACTGAATGCTCTGACCAGCCGGATTATTCAACACAATTTTGAAAATCTTTCCCAAACTCGATTTTTCAAATGGTCCTTTAGTCAAACTGGTTGCATAATCCACTTTTTTTGCTGCTGAGTACACAATGTAACCTGTGTGAGGATCAATGAGATAAAGGTCATCAAAACCAAAGTATTCTATAGAGCGTGAAATATCCGGGTGGAAATAATCATGTACACTTTTGTAAGGAAATTGCTCCTTAATTACTCCCCAGTTAGAGATATAGTTATATTGAAAAAACAGGGTTTTATGGTTGGTAGGATAAATATCGTAAAACAATTTTTCCTTTTCCTCTTTTTTAAACTCGGATAATTGTGTGAGATAAATATCATTATAATAATGCCTTACACCTTTGGTAAATTCTTTATTGATTACATTTTCATTGATATTGTGAAAGTGCATATTGAAGTTGGCCATGGCATCGGTAATCATCCGGCTTTTACCTAAAAAATTCACTTCTTCCTTCAGTTGGAAAAAATAATCTTCAATCGCTGTTTTTTTAATTTCTCTAACACTTTTCAAGTGGTTGTAAGCATCTTCTTCCACACTATTGACTACCACTTTGTATTCCATCCAAAGGGCAATGGAGAGTGGAACAGTCCCTATTAATAAGAAATAAAGAATTAGCTTATGCCTTATCCGCTTGGTCATATAAGATATTGAGAATTTCATTGGATACTAGTCAGGCTTAATTGTTATTTGGAAAAAGTGTTTCCAAATTACGAAAGATTAAGGATTTATTGTACTTTTTTGAGATTAAATCTGAAGTGTTGGAATTAATTTCGTCTGTAAATCAGTTGGTTATCACTAATTTATGGAATTATTATACGAATCGGTGTAATAAAAAACAGGATTATTCAACTAATTAAAAAAAATCTTTTGTAATCTTTCAGGATATAAATATCGACCAGCTATGAGTTTTGCCCAGGTAAAAGTGACTAACTACAAAGATATCCTCCACCCGCCATTTGCCGATTTGGCAGAGAAAAGGAATAAAATGATTTTAAAAAAAAATAAAGTAGGGAACAACAGGAGAATTAGTTTTTCGCCAAAACAAAAATTAAATGCCATAATTACAGCAAGGAAACAGGTAGATCTGATAATCAATAGTGTTTATGTAGTTACTGCAATAATTTTTCTGCTATCGCTTATATAATCCGTTATTGGGGTTTCGTTTGGAATAGGTGATTTTTATGAAAAAGAAATTTGACTGGAAAAAAAAGAAAAAATTTTTAAAGGAGAATTGTAATAAATTATCGAAATTACGGACCTACTTTTAAAATTTCAGATAGACCAGATTAAGTTTTTGTTTAACCATATAATTTCATGAATTTACCAATTGTGTTTGGTCAAATTTACCATGGTTAAAACCTTCTATGGTTATAAAAAGGAGAAAATCATAGACCAACTGAAAATTAATTTTAAACCACTTTACACTACAAGTCATGATAGAATTTCTTCAGGCTGCCTTATTACCGGTAAATATATTCTATACCTTTCTGATGGTGCTTACCATGCTGTATTGGTTTACGGTAATCATTGGAGTATTTGATATTAGTTCATTTGATGTGGATATCGATGTAGATATTGACGTTGATGTAGATATTGATGCTGAGGTGGATGCTGATATGGATACAGGTAGTTTTGGGATTGGCCAGGTGCTACATTTCTTCAATTTCGGAGAAGTCCCCTTTATGATTATTTTTAGTTTTCTATCCCTTTTTATGTGGGTTTCCTCCATATTGGCCAACCACTATTTGGGAAATTCCTCATGGTTAATTGCTTTGGGTTTATTTATCCCCATTTTTATTGGTTGCTTATTTCTAACAAAGTTTGCGACTTATCCAATTATGAAACTTTTTCATTTGGCTGAAAAAGAGGAAGATACTAGAGTGGTCGGAAAAATCTGTAAAGTGATTATTTCGGCAGATGCTAATAGTTTAGGACAGGCAGAGGTGGTAACTAAACAATCCACACAGCTAATTAATATTAAAGCAAATGGTGATAACATTCTCGATAAGGGATCAAATGGATTGATTCTGGAATATAACAGTGATAAAAATTTCTATATGGTTGAGCCTTATAATTAGTTCAATTTCAGGTGTTTGTGTAAAATCTAATCAAATATAAATTCTTAATAAAATAAAATATGATATCAGGAGCATTATTCAGCAGTATCATTGTAGTGGCAGTGATAGTATTTGGAATAGTAATTTTTTTCGTAACCTGTTATAAGAAGGTCCCACAGGGAAAAGCCCTTGTAAAAACAGGAGCTGGAGGCATAAAAATCTCTTTCAATGGCATTACAGTTATACCAGTATTTCATAGGATGGAAATGATGGATATTTCCCTAAAGAGTGTGGAAATCCAAAGGGCTGGCAAAGAAGGATTAATTTGCAAGGATAATTTAAGGGCAGATATCAAAGTGGTCTTTTTTGTAAGGGTAAATAACAATGAAGAAGATGTGAAAAAAGTAGCACAAGCCATTGGTACAGACAGAGCATCAGATACAGAATTACTGGTGAATTTATTTGAAGCCAAATTTTCAGAAGCATTAAAAACAGTGGGTAAACGGTTTGATTTTGTAGAGCTTTATACCTCAAGAGAGCAGTTCAAAAAAGAAATTCTGAATATTATTGGTACGGATCTGAATGGTTATGTTTTGGATGATTGTGCGATTGATTATCTTGAACAAACATCTGTAAGTAACCTGAACCCTGATAATATCATGGACTCTGAGGGTATTAAGAAAATTACTGAATTAACCGCTTCTCAAAAAATTCAGGCAAACTTAATCAGAAATGATGAGGTGAAGAGAATTAAAAAACAGGATGTAGAAGCAAAAGAAACAGTATTAGAACTGGAAAGACAACAAACGGAGGCAGAAGAAAAACAGAAAAGGGAAATTGCCATCATTAGATCCAGAGAAGATGCTGCTGCTGCCCAGGTAGAGCAGGAAGAAAAACTAAAGGCAGAAAGAGCCAAAATAGCCACTGATGAAGAAATAGAAATTGCACAGCAAAACAAAGAAAGACAGGTGTTGGTGGCTGAGAAAAATAAACAAAGAACCGAAGTTATTGAGGATGAGCGCATCCAGAAAGAAAAAGAACTGGAAGCTAATGAAAGAGAGAAAGTGGTAGAATTGGCCAAAATTGATAAAGAAAAAGCGGTAGAAGAGGAGAAAAGAAATATTCAGGATGTGATTAGAGAGAGAGTTGTAGTGGAAAAAGCGGTAGTAGAAGAGGAGGAGAAAATTAAGGATACTAAGGCATATGCAGAGGCTGATAGAAACAAAAAAGTAGCCATCACAAATGCTGAGAAAAATGCAGAAGAGGCATTGGTAGAACAATTAAAAGCGGCTGAAGCTGCTCACAAAGCATCGGAAATTAAGGCTAAGCAAGTCATGGTAGAAGCGAATGCGCAATTGCAGGCTTCCGAGAAACAAGCAGATTCGAAGAAAATCCTGGCGGATGCAAAAGTAGTAGAATCTGCAGCTGATGGACTTGCTGAAGCTAAGGTGATGGAAGCCAAAGCCAAATCACATGAATTGGAAGGCGAAGTGGAAGCCAGATTAATTGAAAAGAAAATGATTGCCGAAGCCAAAGGAATTGAAGTAAAATCAGCTGCAATTGAGAAGCAGGGAGCTGCTGAAGCTAAGGTGATGCAGGATAAAGGTAAAGTCGAAGCCGAGATCATTGAGGTGAAATCGATAGCAGAAGCGAAAGGACTGGAAGCTAAAGCAGTGGCAAAAGAGAAAGAAGGATTTGCCGAAGCAGAAGTGATGAAGAAAAAAGCAATTGTGGAAGCAGATAGAATTAAAGCAGAAGCAGAAGCTGTTCAGGCCATGGATGGGGTGGCCAGAGAATTGGAAGAATTCAGATTGAATTTGAATACCAATAAGGAAATTGAATTGGCGAAGATTGCAGCACAAAAAGATATCGCCAAGGCACAGGCAGATGTATTGGCTGAAGGATTGAAATCTGCGAAAATTGATATCGTTGGTGGCGAAACCATGTTCTTCGAGAAAATTGTGCAATCTATTTCTAATGGTAAATCTGTAGATGGTTATGTGAATAACAGTGAAGTGCTTAAGGATGTAAAAAATAACCTGCTGACCAATGGTGATGGTAATATAATTGAAAATATTAAAGGTTATATCCAACAATTCGGCTTGACAACCAATGATATTAAAAACCTGAGCGTGGCTGCCTTGCTCAGCAAATTAATTAAAATGACAGATGATCCTGGAGCAAAATCCACTTTGGAAGATATTTTCGAAAAGGCAAGGAACTCGGGAATGGCCAATGTAGCCATTGATTCCCTTGGAGTTTTTAAGGCTTAGGTATTTTAATAACCTTCCCCCAACCTCGGAATGCCGAACCACTTCCAGAAGGGGAGATAAGATGTAATTCCCCCTCGCTAAGGGGGTTAGGGGGAGGTTTAATTACGACCTGGCTTAAGTATCAAGCGAAGCGATTACTTAAGCCTTTTAATAAAGGAAAGTTTGCAACTTTCCTGAATTGCATAGCCAGTTAAAAACTGGCTTTTATTTGTAAGACTAAAGTTGCAAACTTTAGCCAGAAGGCAAAGAAACATAGATAACAAATCATCTGTAAAAAAGCTTAAAGATAAAATGGCTGAAGATCATACAGAAAATATACAAAATGAGGAAGTGAAGCTGGAAGGTGGGACTTATGAAATCATTAGAAAAAGACTTGAAAAACAGGGGCTTGAGTTAAATTCCCGGTTGGAAAAGCTTAATCAATCCCGGAAAAAAGTTTTTGGATCAATTGAAACAAAACTGCTGGGTACGGAGCGAATTGCCACTTCCAATAATTGTATCGCCCGGGACATGGTGCCTATTGGCAACCAGTTCATTTTTGGGTACAACGTGCACATGGGTTTGAAAACGGAGATGAATTTAGCCGATGTTTTTAATGTCTATGAATACCATTCTGCTGATCATTCTTTCCATGAAAAAGGACTGGATTTAATTCATGACAAGCGTTTTGAAACAGACTTTCGTGAACTTTATAAATATTACAAAGAAACCACTTTTGAGAAGTTTATCATTATCGGTCCTAATCTTTATTTTAAGTTTAGAATTGGGAAAAACAAAACGGATATTAAGGCCTTTAAATTTGTGATTGAAGGCAAGCACCTGAAATATGTTGACAACAGAAGTGACCATGAAATAAGATTTCCCGCCCAGCATGAGTTTGAGTGGAAAAGAACCCACAGAGATTTACACAGGGAAGGGAAATATCCCCATATTTCCATTTTGGATAGGGTTTTTGTAGAAACCATTGGTGGTGATCTTACCGTAAAAGTGGAGGATAATACCGATTCCGGAAGGGGAATTTATGAAGAAGCTGTGGAGAATTCCATGCAAACCCTGGATGATGCCGAGATCTTTTATGCCGATTTGGGTAATCTGATTTTAATGAAAATCAAACCCTATCAGGAAAAGGATTTCCGATACCTGATTTTTAATGAAAAGTTGGGGGAAGTTAAAAGAATTGATGCCATAAATGATGCCTGTATTCTGCTTCCCGATGAGCAGGGGATTATTTTTTCCAATGGCTATTATTTGCAAAGTGGAGAGCTTAAAATTTTTGATAGTCAATTAACCGACATGCGGTTTGAGCAGAAAATTCCCTCTCCCAACGGAGAAGATTTTTTATTTGTATTCTACAGCCAGGAATCGGGGGATTATATATTGCTTTCCTATAATGTGATTGGCCAAAAGGTAGAAACACCGATTACCTGTAGTGGTTATTCCCTCTTTTTCAATGGGGAAATGGTTTATTTTAAAGCCGATCATAACCCTAAAAAACAACATGCTTTGCAGGTTTGGCAAACACCTTATTTGCATCCTGATCATGAAGCGCCAAGTGCCATGGCTGATAATTATTTGTACAAAGTAGGAAACAAGGACATTGTTGGAGCGATGGCGGCCTGCAATGAATTATTCAACCTCACCCAGCGTGATGATTCTTATTCCGGATTGTATATTGACTTGGCCCAAAAATCGGCTGAAATTCTGGATAGTTATTTTTGGCTGAATAAGGCAGAAGCTTTTCAGCTGGATGAAACTATTGCAGAAATTAAAAATTCAGCAACCTCGGCCATCGATGAATTTGATAAGGTTACTAAAGTAAAGGAAAATACCAGTGCGGAAGTGAAGCGGGTTTCGGAAAAAGTTGAGGCTTTACTCAAAGAAGTTGACCGGAAAATTTTTAAGGATATTGATGAGTTTGTGAAGTTTCTGGCGGACTTCCGAATGGCGAGCGGAGAGGTGATTTCCCTAAAAGATTTGCGCTATGTGGATGAAGAACTGGTAGAAAAATATGAATTATCGATAAAAGAAAAATCGGAGAAACTTTCTGAGAAATGTGTAGAATTTCTGTTGCGTGATGATTCCCTGGAGCATTATATTCAGCAAGTAGGGATTCAGAAAGAAGGTATTGCCAAGGTAGAAACGGTAAATGAGGCGGAAAAGCTTGGAGAAACCATTGACCAATTGGGCAGTGATTTGGAATTGCTAATTGATATTGTCAGTAATCTGAAAATTCAGGATTCTACCAAAACTACAGAAATTATTGAGCGGATTTCCGAGATTTATGCGAACCTGAATAATGTAAAAGCGCAACTCAGAAATAAGAGAAAAGAATTACTCAGCACGGAAGCAGTAGCCGAATTCAATGCCCAGCTCAAACTGATGAATCAGGCGGTGGTGAATTATATTGAGGTGAGTGATACCCCTGAAAAATGTGAAGAATACCTCACCAAGCTCATGGTGAAAGTGGAAGAACTGGAAGGGAAATTTGCCGATTTCGATGAATTTATTGTAGAGCTTACCGAAAAGCGAAGTGAAATTTACAATGCTTTTGAAGCCAAAAAGCTCAATCTGATTGAGGCCAGAAATAAAAAGGCCAATGCCCTGATGAGTGCTGCCGAGCGAATTCTGAAAGGGGTGAAAAGCAAAGTGGGAACATTGCCCACACTTAATGAAATTAATGGCTATTTCGCTTCTGATTTAATGATCGAAAAAGTGAGAGAGATCATTAAGCAATTAACCGATTTGGACGATGCCGTGAAATCTGATGATATTCAGAGTCGGCTGAAAACCCTCAAGGAGGACAGCATCAGGCAATTAAAAGATAAAAATGAGCTTTTTGTAGATGGCGAAAATGTAATCAAATTTGGGAGACATAAATTTTCTGTAAATGTGCAGGAATTTGATTTGTCGATTGTACCCAAAAACGGGGAAATGTTTTACCATCTGGCAGGAACAAATTTCTTTGAGAAAGTGGAAAATGAAGCATTTTTGGCTACCAAAAGTGTGTGGAATCAAAGTCTTATTTCCGAAAATAAGGACGTTTACCGGGCTGAATATTTAGCCTGGCAAATTTTAAAGGATTTTATCAAAGGTGATCTTGAAGCCAATCTGAAGGATTTGCCCAAAAAAGAATTTCTTGAATTTGTACAGAAATACATGGCTCCCCGGTATCATGAGGGCTATGTAAAAGGGCTTCATGATCAGGACACGGCCTTAATCCTTTGGGATTTGCTGGATCTCCATCAGCAAATGGGTTTGTTGCGATATGATACCAATTCAAGAGCTTGTGCGGCTTTTTACTGGCACCATCTGGCTGCGGCAGAAAAGAAAAATATTTTGGGGCATCAGATAAAAGGTATCGGTATCATCCTAAAAGTGTTCCCCGATAGCCGGGAATATCAGGAAGTGCTGGAGGATTTGATGGAGGATATGGAAACAAAAATTTCCCCAACTGAGCTTTTTGATACCGAACTAATATCCTCAGCAGCCGAATATCTTTTCTTCGAACTTTGTCATAACGATGAATTTGTCATCAGTAAGGAAGCGGCTGATATTTGGCATGGATTCCATGATTTTATCAAAAGACAGAAGGTAGTTAAGGCATATGAACAATCCTTAAAAGAACTGGAAGAAGCGCCCATAGAGCGATTTCAGTTGATTAAAAACTGGATAAAAGCGTATCTGAAAAATGCTGCTACAGATTTGGGAGTGATTGGAGCTGAGAAGTTTATTGATGAAGTTGCCGGTTTATTGTACAGTGGAAGTTTCCAGCCGAAACTGGTGGTGGAAGTGGCTTCTACCCGGAAATTGAGCAAACTTGCCGGAGATCATTCCGTGATTGAAAAAGGGGAGTATTTGCTGGATTATAATCAATTTGAAAGGAAACTGACTGATTTTGAAAAACATGCAGTACCTAAATTTCAGCAATTTGAAGCCTTGAAAAAATCGCTTACTGCGGAGTTTAAAAGCCAGATCAGGCTGGATGAATTTAAGCCACGAGTGCTGACTTCATTCGTGCGAAACAGGCTGATTGATGAAGTTTATCTGCCTTTAATTGGGGATAACCTGGCCAAACAGATTGGGGTAGTGGGTGACCAGAAAAGAACTGACCTGATGGGAATGTTGCTATTGGTTTCTCCTCCGGGATATGGTAAAACCACTTTAATGGAATATATCGCCAACAGGCTGGGAGTGATTTTTATGAAAATAAACGGGCCGGCCATTGGGCATCAGGTGACTTCCATCGATCCGGGAGAAGCGAAGAATGCCACTTCAAGAGAGGAATTGAAAAAACTGAATCTGGCTTTTGAAATGGGAGATAATGTGATGATTTACCTGGATGATATTCAGCACTGTAATCCCGAGTTTTTACAGAAATTCATCTCCCTTTGTGATGGGCAAAGGAAAATAGAAGGAGTTTACAAAGGTGTCACCAGGACTTATGACATGCGGGGAAAAAAGGTTTGTGTGGTGATGGCGGGTAATCCTTATACCGAAAGTGGGGAAAAATTCCAGATACCCGATATGTTAGCCAACAGGGCGGATACTTATAATCTGGGAGATATTATTGGCGGTTCGGATGAAGCTTTCAAATTGAGTTACATAGAAAATTCCCTTACTTCCAATTCCGTATTAAGCAAACTGACTGGTAAAAGTAAAAAGGATATTTATACCATTATCAGGTTGGCGAAAACGGATAATCGGGAAGGAATTTCCTTCGAATCCAATATTTCTGCTGAAGAGCTGAATGAATATGTTTCCGTGATGAAAAAGCTGCTCATCGTGCAGGAAGTCATCCTGAAAGTGAATTTGCAATATATTGATTCAGCCGCTCAGGAGGATGATTTCAGAACAGAACCGGCTTTCAAATTGCAGGGTTCTTACAGGAATATGAATAAACTGGCAGAAAAAATATTTTCGGTAATGAATGACAAAGAATTGGAAACCTTGCTCTTGAGTCATTACGAAAACGAATCCCAAACCCTGACTTCCGGAGCAGAAGCCAACCTGTTGAAGTTTAAAGAACTGGTAGGGAAATTAGGAGAAGAAGAAGCCAAGAGGTGGGTGGAAATCAAAACCAAATTCCAGAAAAACCAGCGTTTCAAAGGCATGGGCAATCAGGACCAAATGACCCAGGTACTCATGCAAATGACCAGCTTCACCGATGGCTTAGAAGGCATTAAAAATGTATTGGAACAAGCTGCAAAGCAAAGGAAGAATGGGGGTGGGGAGTAGTTGGATATTAAAAATGCTGTTCGTCATTTGCAATGGCGAACTACTATTGTTGGATTTTTAATTTAAAATATAGGAACATGGTTAAGGTCAAAGTTGAGGAAGAAATAGAAATTATTAGAAACAGACTTCTTCCAATTAATGATGAAGTTTGCCTTATATATAATTTAAAAAAGAAGTATGTCTATATTATTACATATCCTCAAAATTTGAGTTTTGTAAGGGAACAACTTGTAGTATTTAGTGTGGAGGATTTTACTGAAGAAAAGAAAATTGAATTTATGATTTCAGAAGAGTTTAGTAATAGCACTATTTCAGGGAGGATTGATTTTGTAGATCGAGTATAGTCATTTTCTACTTTTTGTCATTTACAATGGCGGACCTCTATCATAGGATTTTCAATCCGGTTTTATATTGGGATTTTAAAGTGGATAGTACCAAAATTCACCGAAGTTAAAAACTTCTATAGTTTCCTCTTGAACAATTAATAAGGTACAACACTAACCATTGCGAGTAGCAAACTTACGCCAGAATCTTTCATAAAGAGCTTTTTGAATTTCGATTTGCTTCTATTCCTTTTCCTTATTAGGATTATACAAAACCATTATTTGAATCAGCACAGCCATTAATACTAGAAAAATTATTTCTACCCTGGTGAATAAATCAATGGAGTCCATGGTTTTTTGACTGAGGGACATTTGTCTTTTCCCCTCTTTGAGCTGTACTTTGGATAAATCATACAGATTATGCACGATGTCATCTATGGTTTTTAATAAATTTTCCTTATTGCTGTAGCCGGATTCCACATAAGCGGTTTCTAAGCCTTTTAAGATCTGTAAGTTCTTTTTCAATCTATCGAAGGTAAATCCTTCCTCTTTTGTGAGTTTGGTTTGTTCATACCGATCTATTAAACTTTGTATACTTTGGTTAGTTTTTGTATTGTTTTTATTGAAAAAACTGGAATCTGACATGGCTACAGCAAGTTCCTTTTCCTGAATTAAAACAGAAATTTCAAATATTAAATCATAGGCAATTATTCGGTCTTCATAAATGGTTACAATCGAATTTCTTAACCTGCTAAAATTATCTTTATCTATCAAATTGGTGGTGAGCACAATGACAAAAATCAGTAAGATACCGGCAACCCATTTAATTTTGTTGAATATTTTCATATTTAGATTAAAGCTTTTTGAATTTTATTGAAAGATAAAGAATATCTGTTGTACCACAAAAGGCCATGAACTTAGAGTGGAAATTGGTATTCTCAACCTCAAGCTGGCTCGGGAGCAACTGAATTGCGTCTGTAATTTTGCAGGGCATTTCAAATGCCAAATTAGTTTCAATCGAAATAAAAATGGGACCAATCCGAATATTTCCTGGAAAGTGTTTTTTCTCTCTTCTCATCCTGACCTAGCTGATTTTTCTAAAAAAAAGGCAGAGATTGAAATAAAACCTGTATTCACAATACTAATAGATTGCTAACTAATTTTTCACTAAATTTATCAATGATGAAACAACAAAATTATTTAGGAGTTGGAATCGCTCTTGGAGCGGGTATCGGAACAGCTCTGGGTGTGGCTATGGGAAATATTGCGATTGGAGTGGCGCTGGGAGCAGCTCTTGGGGTAGGGCTTGGATTGTTCATGGGAAATTTGAATAAAAAGGATTCAACTGGGGGAAAATAAAATCAAAACATAAATCAGATGCAATACGAAGTAAATACACCTGCAGAGTATTTTGAAATACTTGAAGATGATTGGAGGAAGGAAACCCTTTTGTCCATTCGGGATACGATTATTTCCAGGGCGCCAGACCTGAATGAATGTATTGAGTATAAAATGCTGGCTTACAAGGAAAATGACAAGTCTGTTTTCCATCTCAATGCCCAAAAGCATTTCGTTGGATTTTATGTGGGGGATATTCACAAAATAGATAAGAATGGCGATTTGCTGGAAGGACTGGATATGGGAAAGGGCTGTATCCGCTTTAAAAAATCAAATAAAATTGCGGAAACCAGAATTGGGGAATTTATTGAAAAAACTATGGAGATGGTGAAGAAAGGGGAGGATTTTGATTGTTAGAAAAAGAAGTGGTTCAAACTTATTTCTTTAGGCTGCAAATCACCATATAGCGTTTGCCCGGTTCAAGAACCTCAGTTCGCATAAAAATTTAGTATGGTCCGGTACATCGGTAGCGCTGCTACCAAGTGTTGGCGCAGTCCAAATTTTTCTACTTCCTTAGAACCTTAATCCGGCAGTCGCACGGTGACAATTTTTGCTTTAAAACAAAAAGTTTATATCACTTCAACTTCGTTTTTATATTTGCCATGAAATCCATTTTTTAATTAACTGACTCGTCAATTTCATGTCCAAACCATTTCAAAAACTAGTTTGTGTGGATAAAACAAATTTGGAGCAATGGGCTATTCAAAGGCTTAGTGATTTTTCTAAATCAGAGATCCAAATCTATGAAGACTATCCTCAAACTGAAACGGAACTTCTCGAAAGAATTGGGGACGCGGATGGTTTGTTTGTAAGTTGGAAAACAAAAGTTTCTGCAGAGGTTATTCAGAAGTCCAAAAACCTGAAATACATTGGCATGTGTTGTAGTCTGATTGATAAAAAATCTGCTAATGTGGATGTTTTGGCTGCGGAGTCTTTAGGAATAACTGTTCGTGGGGTCAGGGATTATGGTGATGAAGGTGTAGTGGAATTTGTCTTTTCCCAATTGATTGCTTTGGCTAAAGGGTTGGGAAAATGGCAGTGGAAATCCCAACAGACAGAACTCAAAGGAAAACAGCTGGGTATTATTGGTTTTGGAACATTAGGAAAAATGGTAGCTCAGGTGGCTTTGGCTTTTGGTATGAAGGTGAATTATTACAGCCGAACCAGAAAGCCTGAATTTGAATCTGCGGATTTAAAATATTTGCCCTTACCCGAATTACTCTCTAAAGTGGATGTCATTACTACTCATCTGCCCAGAAATACCAAAATTCTTGGTCATGCCGAATTTGATAAAATAAAACCCAATTCAGTATTAATTAATACTTCCATCGGTCCAACCTATGATATGGAGGCATTTAAAGAATGGATGACCGAAGGAGATCATTATACTATTCTGGATGCCGATGGTGCTGCTGGTTTTATAGATGATTATAAACAACTGGATCGGGTGATTTTAAGTGACAAAGTATCGGGAATGACAGACCAGGCTTATTTCAGATTATCTCAAAAGGTGATTCAAAATGTAGAAGATTATTTGAACTAACCATTTGAATTTTTTATGAAAACGCTACTTGCTATTTCCCTTTTTTTCCTGCTTTTGGGTAATTTGAAGACCAGTGCCTGTTCGGTGGTCTATTATATTGATCCGCAAACCGGAAACATATACATTGCCAATAATGAAGATTTTTGGTACGATACCAAAGCTTATATCCAGCTCATGCCCAAAACCAATCACGAACATGCCAGGCTTTGGTATGGCTGGGATAATTTTGCTCAGGGAGGAATTAATGAGCACGGCTTGTTTTTCGATGGTGCAGTAACTCCGGAACAGGAAATACCTGAGGGATATCACTCACCAAAGGGCAATTTGGGAGACAGAATATTAGCCAGTTGTTCGACTGTGGAAGAAGCCCTGATTTTTTTAGAAAAGGGAAAAATTGCCCTGAAAAATGCACATGTCATGTTCGGAGATGCGCAGGGAAATGCAGTAGTGGTGGAATGGGTGGATAAGGAAAGGAAACTGGTTTGGATAAATGAAAATCATCTGGTAATGACTAATTTTCTATTATCAGATACTACCAGAGGTAATTACCCCTGCTATCGATATGCTGCCATTGAAAAGCAGGTCGATGCCTTAAAAAGTAATGAAACTCCTCCTTCTTTTCTAAAAGTAAGTAATGTGTTGGGGCCTGCTGCCCAAATTCCAAAACCTGAAGAGAATGGTAAAATAGGAGGGACTTTATATTCCTCTTTTATAGATGTGACGAATATGGAATTTATACTGGCTTATAAACTGGATAATTCCAGGGTGACTAAAATTGATATGCGAAAGGCATTTGGAAAAGGGAAAAAGAGGAAAATTAAACTGGAATAGCCTGGTAATTCTCTTATGTAATTGAAATGATTAATGGCCTGATGATGAAGTGTTTATGTATAGTTGTTTTACTGGTTATTTCCCAGAGTTGTTCCTTTGAAAAGAAAAACACTACTACTTCTTTGGACAAGGAAATTGAAATACTCACACAAAAAATAAATGAATTTAACCAGGCTTTTAATACGGCAGATTTAGAAAAATTGGAGCAAATGGTAACGGAGAATTATCTGCATACCAATGGCAATTCCAAACCCATTCGAAAAGAAACCTGGCTCAATTATTTGAAGAAAAGAAAGCGTTCGCTTGAAAGTGGGGAATTAAAGATTGAAAATTATCAAATGACAGAGACGGAAATTGAAATGTATGATGATATGGCAATTGTAAGTACCAGAATTTCCTTTATCAGTAATAATTCCGGAACGGAAAAGGAGCAAGAATTCAGGGTAACCAATATCTGGGTAAAGGAAGGAAATGACTGGAAAAGGGCTGGGTTTCATGATTACCGTATAAAATGATTAACTTATACAAATACAAAAAGACAAACAAAATGATAGCCTTATTACATACCGGAGAGGTTCATGTAGAAAGATTTGAAAAAATCATCAAAAAGCACTTTGAAGGATTGGATATTCGGCATTTCGTAAATAGTGAAATATTGGATCGGGCTTTAAAAAGCGGGAAACTGGATGAAGATAATTTCCAAAGAGAAGTGGCGGAAATTAAAAAGGCCGGACCGGATTTAATCATTTGTACCTGCTCTACTTATGGTGAATTGAGCGAAGAGACCGAAGGCGTGGAAAGAATCGATTTACCCATTGCCGATTATATTGTTGCTAACTTTTCGAAGATTGGAGTAGTTTTTACCGCTAAATCCACCCAGGATACCAGTAACCGATTGCTATTGAACAGGGCAAAAATTCAGGGGAAGAGCATTGATTTAGTGAACTACGATTGTTCAGCGTTTTGGCCCTTTTTTGAAGAAGGCGAATTTGAATTATATGAAAAGGAAATAGCCCATAAGATTCAGGAAGTAGAAGATGAAGTGGAAGTGTTTTTCTTAGCCCAGGCTTCCATGCAGGGTGCCAAAAGTTATTTAACACATCTCAAAAAAGAAGTGCTTACCAGCCCGGAATATGGGATAAAAACTATTATTTCAGAGTGGTTAGCGAAGAAGAATTAAATGATTATTTTTCAACTTTATAAGTCTTCAACTTCCTTTGGACTGAATTAGGGTACGATCGTCACCTGTGGGAAAGTCCTCGAATAATGTGCTTTGGAGCAATTGAATTGCGTCTGAAACCAGGCTGGGTAATTGTGCCCGGTTATCTGCAGCAGGGCTTAATTTGAAGCCAGTTCCAATAATTCCTTATATCGTTTTTCATTAAAGGAAAGGACCGATTGCTCTATTTCCTCTTTCCATTGGGCAATCTCTCCGCTTTCAATTTGCATATTTTCCAGTAGCTGGATATGGTCGCTGGTATCGTAAATTTCCAGAGTTTTTAATTGCCCCACAAGGCTGGTCAATACAGTTTTATCTTTCTCGGATAAAGAAATTTGCACTGGAGCGTAAAGTTCTTCATCATTTTCCAATTCCGTATGTTTGCCATTTGGACCCTGTTTCACTACTTTTTCTTCCATGGGCAGGTAAAAATAAAATGTACTTCCTCTTCCTACTTCCGAGGTAACTCCAATTTTTCCGTTATGGGCCTCAACCGCCATTTTACAAAAAGTAAGGCCTATTCCAGTTGATTTTGTATTGCCTAAATCTTTGCTTTCAAACTGGGAAAATTTATCAAAAATAGCCGGTAAAAAATCGGGATTAATTCCTGAGCCAGTATCTTTTATGGCAATAAAAACGAAAGAATGGTTATCCTCTTTTTTAATTTCACCTGAAATTTTTATTTCCCCACCCGGATCTGTAAATTTTATGGCATTGGTAAGCAAATTAACCAGTACACGGACTATTAGCTCATCATCGGCTTTTACCCAAAGCCTTCCTCTGAATTCCTTTTTTATTCTCAAGCCCTTTTGCTGAACAAGCAAACCTACCTGGTTCATTGCAATTTCCACAACTTTCCGCATATTGCAGGTCTTAATATTTAGATGCATATCGGCCTCTTCAAATTTACTTGTTTCCAGAATATTCATGACCATATGCAACATTTGCCTCCCTGCCTGCTGAACAATTGGCGAGCCTTCAGTGAGGGAAATTACCGCATTCAATGGATTTTTAAGGTCATGCACAATCATATTGATGAGGGTTTCCTTAAATTTTTCCAGATCAACAAGTTTATGGTATGCTTCTTCAATTTCTGTCTTTTGGTGGTCTAATTTTACATTCGCTTTTTCCAGTTTAACCTTTTCATTATTCAGTTCTTCAGTACGAATAGCTACTTTCTCCTCTAATTGTCTGTTGCTGATAATTAGATTCCTCAACCGGATTTTATTATAGATATAAACACCACTCAAAAAAGCCACCGCCAGAATACCATAAAACCACCATTCTTTCCAGAACGGCTTTTGTATTTCAAAAGAAAATGTGGTGGCTTGTTCATTCCAAATGCCATCGCTGTTGGCGGCTTTTACCCTAAGGGTATAGGTGCCATCTTCAATTCTGGGATATCTCGCAGTGGTTTCACTAGTAGCCTCAGACCATTCCAGGTCATGCCCTTCCAAAAGGTATTTGTACCGCATTTTCTGGGGTTCTTTAAAACTTACCCCCAGGAAATCAAATCTTATTCTATATTGCCCTGGTGGTAAAACTACATCCTGATTGATATCTACCTTGTCATCAAAAACATAGAGGCCGGTGATATACACATTGGGCTTTACTTCATTGAGTTTATCTTCAAGCGGATCATATACCAGAACCCCCCTGTTTACCCCAAAATAGGCTTTTCCAGTAGAAGGTTCCAGATAAAAAGCATTGGTGCTGGTTTCTATTCCTGCAAGTCCCTCCAAATCATTCTTAAACTGTTCGAAAACCAGCGTGGAAGTATTTAACCGGGTAAGACCATTTCTGGAACCTACCCACAAATCGTTTTTCTTGTCGCAACCAATGGAATAAATATAATTGGAAAGTAGCCCTTCGGAAGTCGTGAAATTCGTGAAAGTTTCCCCATTGTATGCAAAAAGACCATTCCCATCCGATCCCAGCCAGATGTTGCCGTCTCCATTTTCGGTGATGCAATTAAACTCTATCCCTCTGATGGTTTCATTATCATTTAAAAAGAAAAAGACTTCATCTTCAAAATAACTCAGTCCCGGGACCGATGAGGAAATCCAGATTCTTCCTTTAGAATCACAAAACAGATCGCTAATGTTATTATGGAGAAATCCTTCATTGGTAGAATATCGCCTGAAAGTATTCTTTTTAAAATTGTAATAATAAACCCCATTTAGCCTTGTGGCTACCCAGATATTACCTTCTTTATCTAAGGTGAGGTCATTTATCATCCGCGATTGAAAATCATCTCTGTCATAAAAATTCTGAATACTATCTCCATCTTCACTGATAAAATACAGGCCTCCTTCTTTGAATCCCAGCCACATATTTCCATTTTTATCCTGTAAAATAGCGGAGCCGGCAAGGCTGTCCAGCCCAAGAATTTCATTATAGTAAATGATTTCTTTTCCTTCTGGCAAATTCAGGTGTTTTACGATTCCTTTATCAGTGGCATACCAATAGTTTTTGGCATTATCCTGATAAATGGCATTCACAAAAGGGGAGGGGAAACCTTCATTTTCAAGGGCAAATTTTTCTCCGGTATAACGGGCCAGACCTCCACCATTGGTCCCTACCCAGATATTTTCTTCTTTATCTGCGAATATGGATAGTATATGGTCGTCTGGCAGGTTATTTTTGGTGGAATAGGTAGTGATACTATTGATTTCATTTTCCTGATTGTCCCAAACCAATAGGTTAACTCCTGCATCGGAAGTTCCTACCCAAAGTTGATGTTCATTTTTAGGGAATATGCACTTAATATCATCGGAAGACAAACCTTCTCTGGTGGAAATATTTCTGAATTTTTGCTCTGATTCAAAAAGATACAACCCATTTTCATCGGTGCCCAACCAGTAGCCCTCTCCAAATTTGTTTGGCACAATGGTATTCACCTTCTGATTGACAAAAGCCAAAGGTCTCCTGATATTTTGGATTTCATCATTAAAAAGATCACCTATAATTAATCCATTATTAGTCCCAATAAGCAGTTTGTTCCCCTGATAAGGCTGTACACTATAGAAAAAAGATTCGGTTTTATTTTCGATGGGAATTAAATTTCCATCAGCCGTGATTTTAATTATACCGCTGTTTTGAGTCACAAAAAGAATAGATCCGTCCGGAATTTCTAAAATTTGATTAATTCTGCTTCTCTTATTTTCATCTGTCGGGACCGTAATGAATTTGTTTTGCGAAAAGTTGAATTTACTGATCTCTCCCTGATAATGGCCTACCCAAAGGTTACCCCTGCTATCTACCAGAGAGGCCGTAACAAAATCTTCCGGCAGATTGTCTTTTATATTGTAAGTTTTGAATTGATGTCCATCGAATCTGGAAAAACCATTCCCGGTTCCCAGCCACAAAAAACCCAGGTCATCCTGTGAGATAGAATAAATATAGCTTTGTGGTAATCCTTCATCCTGGGCATAGTTCACAAAATTGGGGAATTGAGCCCGTGTCTGTAATGCGGCTAACATTAAGAGCGCATGAAAGAGAAGAAGATGGGGATAGTTCAGCATAAAAAATCTTCAGGAGGTAATTAACTTTTAATCGAACAGCTTTAATCACTCAGGAAATTTAAAAATACATTTAAATTTCCCATAACTGTTTGATAATGAAGTGTTATTTCTCTATTTAATCGTACCAGGAACGGAAATCTGGTATATTTTGGGTTCAATTGTATAAAGCTCCCGGAGTTGAGTCTGATTTTTCACATTCAAATCGCCAGGGTTATTTTTTCGCAAAGTTAATAATAAGTACCTGAACAATAATCATTTCTTTTAAAATTGAAAAATTTAATATTCAGGACTGGCTGGAGAATTTAGGCATATTCACCAAGAATAACATTAAATAGATTTTTGGCTTTTCGAAAATAAAAAACAGGAAAAAAATAAATTTTCAATGTTTATTCAAGAATAAAGCATTATTTCCAATTTTTTTGTAACTTGAAAGAAGATCTACCAAAATACTAATTTTTTGCATTTAATTATTATGGCCTTAGGACTGAATTAGCTATTCCTTTTGCCTTATTTTATGAATTAAGATCTATGACCACTAACTAATTTTTGATTTTCCGAAATTGTTGACAACTTAAAAAACTACTAACTAAAAAATCTCTTCCCGCTGGGAAAGGGTTTGGTATTTCCAAAAAACTAGATTGTCCATAAGGTGAATTTAAATTTATTCAATGGCTCAATTTCGAGCCAGAATGAAATTGTTTTCCTCATAGACCCTGAGTTTAATTTGCTTTTTTTAAATGAGGCCTGGGAAGGGACTATGGGATTTGATTTAAAGGAAAGCTTGGGTAAACCATTTGTGAAATTTCTATTGCCGCACGATAGAGATACCTTTTATGGTTTATTGGAGGCAATGGACAGTCAAAATTCAAAATCTGCCAAAACGAGCCTGAATTTTCTCACTAAAACAGCTGCCATTGTAAAGAGTCAGGTTTTTGTCACCAAAAGCTATAATAAGGATCAGGAGTTTACCGGTTACTCAGGGTATTTGAAACAAAATGGAAATGATCCTAAAAGTAATAGCATTCCCGAAATAAATGATGAAAACCTGAAGTACTTTTTCAATATGGGGCTTGTAGGTATGGCCTTACTCAACGGTGCATTGGAGTGGATAATGGTAAATGACAAACTTTGTGATTTACTGGATTTTTCCAGGGAAAACCTCATTGGTCAATCTCTTACTGACTTTTCCCCTAAAAATGAGCTGGATCTGGTTTTGCCGGTTTACCATAAACTTTTGAATGGACAACTTGAAGAAATGGTATTGGAAAAACACTTTGTCCGTAGTTCAGGAGAGGTTGTTTTTCTTGAAGTGGAATTAAAAGGCATTAAAAACCCGGAGAATGAGGTAGAATTTATTATTGCCCAGTTCAGGGATGTTTCCTATCAAAAATTTGCTTCAAAAAAAATAAATGAATTAAACGAAAAACTGGAGCACAGGGTAGTAGAGCGTACCAAAAAGCTGGAAGATACTTTTGATCAACTTAAAACGGCTCAAAGTAAACTGGTACAGTCTGAAAAACTGGCTTCTCTAGGAGTGCTGACCGCGGGTATTGCCCATGAATTAAATAATCCAATCAACTACATCAATGCGGGGATTGTAGGGTTGAGGATTTTAATAGAACATATTGTGAAAGTGGTGGAGGAAGTTGAAAAAATTAACCCTGAAAATTTCCGTGAGCAGTTGGAGATTCTGGAAAAATTAAAAAATAAAATAGCTTTTTACAAAAGGGTTGAATTATCCAAAAAAGTTCTGGAAGATATTGGGTCAGGGGCAGTAAAAGCCACCGAAATAGTGAAAGGGTTGCAGGCATTTTCCAGAGCAGGGGATGAGGTGGCCAAAAATGTGAACCTGCACGTTGGGCTGGATGCTACTTTACTTTTATTGCAAAATCAATTAAAGAACAGAATAGAAGTAACCAGAGATTATGGTGCTATTCCTTCTATTACCTGCTTCCCTGGAAAATTGAATCAGGCTTTTATGAATATTTTGCTCAATAGTATTCAATCCATCAAAGATAAGGGGGCAATAATTATTAGTACCAATTCAGATCAAAACTGGATTTATATAAAAATAACTGACAGTGGTGTAGGGATGTCGGCTAAAGTCAGGGAAAGAATTTTTGAACCATTTTATACCACCAGGGAGGTAGGAAAGGGAACCGGGCTGGGTTTATCCATTACCTTGGGAATAGTAAAGGCCCATAAAGGAAAAATAGAAATAGAAAGTAAAAAAGGGAAAGGAACCCATGTAAAGATTTCCCTTCCCCTTAGTTTTACCGGAGGTTCCTCCTAAACTAAAACTTATTTTTTTACAAACTGCTCAATATATCTTTGTTGGCTTTCCAATATTGTAGCATATGCATCTTCAGCAGGTAAAAAGCCATCTACCTTTGTGATCTTGTGTTCCAATGCCTTGTAGTCATCAAAAAAGCGCTGAATCTCAATTAAAACATGCTTGGGAAGTTCATCAATACTCTCATAATGATTGAAAGCAGGATCATCAAGATGAACGGCAATTACTTTATCGTCCTTATCTCCCTGATCTATCATTTGCATTAACCCAATAGGCTTTGCTCTCATAATTGAAAGCGGTACAACTGATTCCTGGCATAATACAATAATATCCATTGGATCATTGTCTTCAGCAAGGGTTTTGGGGATTAGACCATAATTTGCAGGATAATGAACTGCGCTGTAAAGCATTCTGTCCACTTTAATTCCGCCTGTTTCCTTATCGAGTTCATATTTTACTTTTGACCCTTTAGGAACTTCAATTACCGCAGTAATTTCTTTAGGAACATTTTCCCCAATAGGGAAGTCATGCCATGCATGTTTCATCTTTTGTAATTTGTTTTATATTTAATTATGTATTATTCTGTGCACTCAGGATTAATAAGAAAAAATCCTGTAGAAATCTTATTTTGAGTTAGTTATGGCCAGGATATGGATGTTTATCCTTCCCGACAAATCAAATTTTGGGAATAAAAAAACAAAGGTAGTGCTTTTAGGATAATGATGAAGCAAAAAAATTAAATTAGGAGTTTAAGGATTGTTAAAGTTCAACTATTATTTGATAATTATTTTCTTTTTTCCGCATATCCGTTTTTTCAAACCATTTTCGGCTATGCCCTCTACAATAAGCCTGACATCATATTCTCCTGGTTTTGAATACCTGTTGGATGTAAGCACCTGGCAATCGTAATTACCATCACCAAAACTCCAGTAATAATTGTCAATCTTAAAATCCTGATTGATAAAAGTATTGGAGCCATCGAAATAATACTGAAACTGATCTTCTTTAATTTCCTGAATGATCACAATTTCATCGATATTGACATTGTATTCAGTTGTATCAATTATGGGAATTCCATTCATCTCCCTTTGGGAAATTAACAGAATAGGATATTCTCCATATTCATCATAGCAATGTTCCAGTTTTGGCCCATGTCTCAGGTTTCCATCTCCTAAATTCCAGGTGTGGGTTATTTTGTTGCCATTCGGACCGATTTGTTCTGTTACAGAAAGTTCCACACAATAATATTCATTTTTGTGTTCTAAACATTCATTATTATTGGTTTGGAAAACCTGATCGGCACTACAAGCAACCTGTGCCTGATTTTTCAACTTAGCCTTGATTAATTGAAGTGGATTCAATGCTGAAATTTGTGAAATGGCTAATGTTAGTACAATAAAAGGTTTTGTCAGTAAATTAGTGAGTCTTAATTTTTTTCTCATTTTAATCCAGAAAAGAGAGTAAAAAAGGATTATTCGTACAGTCTAAAAAATTTCACAAGCAAAAAAAATCATTTTAAAATCATCGCTCAACCTGCCTGCCTTAATATATGTTAACCAGTGTAGGTGAGAAATAACATCTGTTTAAAGGAGTAGTACTAAGTTGTTAATAATCAATGATCTAGCCAAAGTCATTTATGGGTTATACACTGGTCAAAAAAAATAGCAGAAAGGTTTGTTAACAATTACCTGAGTTCGATATATCGAAAATGCAGAAAAAAGGGGTTGAGTAAAAAGTTCTTTTTTCAAGGATAGAAAGAAACATGTTGCAATCAATAAAAATAAAGTAGCCGAATAATGATGTATTACTATTGTATTTCCAGTAATTTCTACTTTATCTCCCTTTAGGAAAAGGTAATTTTCATTATTTTCAAATCCTTTTATTTTTTAAACAACCCCATATGGATCAGACTTTACTCATAAAATTAATACTTTCGCCAATACTTTTTATTGGATCCGGAGACTGGTCCTGCTCTACATAACATTGCTCTACACCGATTTTTTCGGCAAGGGCTAAAACTCCTTTAATATCTACAGTTCCATTTCCAAGTTCTTTAAAAGTATCTACCGGGACTTCCCCTTCATTATAAATAACAGGGGCACCTGCTTTTTTATCTTTGAGATGCAGCAGACGAATTCTATTTTTCAGTTTTTTCATGGTTTTCTCGGGATCCCATCCGCCAAGGCTTGCCCAGAAAATATCCAGCTCAAACTGAACCATTTTCGGATCCAGGTCTTCTATTAAAATATCGAAGGGAGTGGCATCGCCTTTCTTTTCAAACTCAAATGAGTGGTTGTGATAGCACAGTTTGATTCCCGCTTTATTACATTTTTCCCCGGTCTCGTTCAATTTTTTCGCAATTTTTCTAAAATCATCCAAAGTTTCTCTTTCCTCTGGCCTTAAGTAACCAAAAACAAGATATTCCAGATTATTTTTCTCTGCCAGGTCAATTACGTGATCTACCGTTTTCCCTTTGGGTGGGGTAGAAGTTCCTCCAGGACTTACCAAATCCCATCTGCCAGTTAAGTAAGTCCATTTGAAAAAAGAACTATTCACCTTCAAACCCAAATCTTTGGCTATGGGCATTAATTTTGGCAATTGATCTTCCAAGTCCATTGCTTCCAGCCGGGAATATCCAAGTTCCTTTATGGCTTTTATGGTCCCTTCAAAGTTCTTATCTAACTGATTACGAACAGTATATAGCTGAACTCCAAGCGTGTCGTAGTATTTTGAGTTTTTTACCAATGCTTCAAATGGTTTTGACATGCTCATCAGCGGCAAGGCCGTTCCTAAAAGTGCGGAACCGGATTTAATAAAATTTCTTCTTGATTGATTTTTGTGATTCATAATTTATCATATTTACGTAATTGAGAAAAGATAACTTGTCCCTCATTTTTTTGCAGCAATTGGATTGTAATTCAACTGGCAAAAAGTTGATTCATATCTTTAAAGGATTTGAACTCCAGGGCATTTCCGGATGGATCAAGGAAAAACATAGTGGCTTGTTCTCCTGTCTGGCCTTTAAACCTGATATAAGGATCTATCACGAATTTCGTGTTATTTGCAATCAGTTTATCTCTCAGGTTTTCCCAATCTTCCCAATCCAGCACCACACCATAATGAGGTACAGGGACATCGTGACCGTCAACAGGATTATGGTGCAATCCTTCTTTTTGCTCAGGTTTGGGTTTCAAATGAATCACAAACTGATGTCCAAAAAGATTGAAATCTACCCAATGGTCTGAACTTCTTCCTTCTTCACACCCAAGGATATCCCGGTAAAAACTTCTTGTTTCCTGTAAATCATAAACTGGAATTGCTACATGAAAAGGGTTTATTTTTTGTGCCATGGTTGCTGAATTTGTTTATTTTAAATTGGTATTGATGGTCTGCATAAATTGCTGAAATTGAGGCTGGTTTGGATTGGCAGCCAATAATTTTTCTGCATGTGGTTTTGCCTTGGCAAATTGCTGTTGTTGTAAATACAATATAGTTAAGGCATAATCCAGGTCAATTAAGTTTGGATCTACTTTTAAACCTTCCAGAAAGGCAACCTCAGCTTCAGGAATTCTGTTTAAATTTTGCAAAGCAAGTCCCCAGTTGTAATAAATCCTGGGGTTATTTCCCACAAGTTTGGCGGCCTTTCCCAGATATTCCACTGCTTCATCTAATCTTTTCATTTCAGCCAACAGCAAACCAGTGGAATAATAAGCAGGACCATATTCCGGCTCGAGTTGAATTACGGTCTGGAAAAGAGCCAGTGCATCTTCATTTTTGCCTTGCGAATTATACAAATTGGCCAGATGAATTCTGGAAGGATTAAACAAATAATCCAGTTCATTGGCTTTTTTATATGCCTGCTCTGCTTTTGATGGTTGATTAATTTTATCAAAATACTGTCCGAAAGCCATTTGCCCGGCTGGGAAATCTGCATTAATACTTAAAGAAATACTATACTCCTGCATCGCTTTGGTGAATTTTCCTCTTACCGATTCCTCAAATTCATTGATGGGAATTTCCGCCAATGCTCCGGCTGCCATGGCCCTTACAGATTTAATAGAATCAGAAAGTAAAGGCGTAAGTAATTGTTTTTTCTGCTCTGGGGGAAGTATCATTAAAACACGTGCTGCGGTGTACCTCACAATGGGTTCATGATCTGATAAGCCTGAAACTATAGGATCAAAAATTTCCGGGTTGGGCAATTGTCCCAAATACCAAAGGGCTGTGGCTCTGGCAATGGCTGGTTGTTGAGTATCCTGTAGAAGATTTACCAAATCACCCATGGCTTCAGGGGATCTTGTACTTCCTTTAGTAAGGGCATCAGAAAAATGCGGGTCTCTTTTCTTGCCGTACCACTTTTCAATAGCCGCAACGGCCCATTCATCACTTTTATCTTCATGGCATTGGGTACAGGCATTTGGAGTATTATACTCAATACTCTGATCGGGGCGGGGAATGCGGAAACTATGGTCTCTCCTGAAATCATTGCCCATATAGGTTTTGCCTGTCATGTGGCAATTCACACATTCTGTACTTTCATTTTCGCCTTCATGAAAATGATGATTCTTGGTGTCGTACTGATTCCCTGCATGACATTGCAAACAAAGCTGATTGCCTTTGGCTTTTAGTTCTAAACTATGTGGATTATGGCAATCCGTACATTTCACCCCATTATGATACATTTTACTTTGAGTAAATGAACCAAAAACATAGTCTTCATCCAGGATTTGACCATCGGGATGGTAAAATTCATCTCCGATTATTTGAGGAGCATAATAATCCATAAAAACACCATTATGGTCAAATCCATCTACATACTGAGTCCTTCTGGCATGGCATCTGGCACATTGGTCAACCTGCTCGATAGATGATAATCCGCTGGTCAGATGCAAATGATCTTCCGGGTGGTATTTTGATCCTTCCTTAAAATTACCTGACTGCATAAACTCCACATGTTTTTTCCCGGGACCGTGGCAGGCTTCACAACTTACATTAATAATGGAATATTCGGAATCGAAAGAACTGGTTTTATTGTCATAGTTCTTCTTCACATTGGTAGAATGGCAATCCGAGCACATCGTATTCCAGTTCAGTCCTCCTTTGGTCCAGTGTATCCATTCCCTGGGATCAATATCCAGATCGGGATAAAGATCAAACCATACCTTTTTTTCTGTATCCCAGGCGGTTCTCAGGCATTGAAAATGGCCATTGGGAAATGCCACAATATATTGTTGCAGAGGTTCATAACCGAAAGTATAGGAAATTTCATAATCGTGATTTTTTCCATCCGGTCCTTCAGTGTTCACCATAAATTTCCCATCTTTTTTGAAAAATTTAGAGGTTACTCCACGGCTTTCAAACACTACACCATTGAAATCACCCCTTACACTGCTGTCCGAAGCATGAGCCATGGCTTTGTCATGGTGAGAATTTTCCCAATCTTTAAATTCAGTCTGGTGGCAGGTTTTACAAGTCTGGTCTCCCAGGTAATTTGGGTCGTGATTTACCCTGATTAAGCCTTCCTCCTTTTCATTATTTTTTGAGTTACCAGTTGTTTGATCTTGTTCAGTGTGCTCCGATTTACTACAACTTTGAACCAGTGAACCCATTTCAATACATAGTAAGGAAACAAAGGCAATGGTAGCAATAGATTTTATGGAGGTGAAATTTATCTTCATGGAAAAATTTTATGATAGTGTTTTCTATTCAGCAGGGGCAATGGCTCCGTATCGCTAAATAATTTCACAAGTTTATTGAATTGAAGGGGATTAAAGGAAAGAATGAGAAAAAAAATACCTGAAACAGGATGAATTACAATTTTAGAGGAACACACATTGGTTTTTTGCTGAAAAAAATGTGAAGAAATACATTCTTTGAATTGCTTACCTTTGAAATTATGGCATTCAAAACAGCTTATTGGTTTTTAATCTTAATTCAATTTTTCTCTGCAATGAGAGAGGAAAAAGTTTCAGTTGAATCAGAAGAAAGAAAATCGGGCTTGGAGATGGTTTTTGTGAATGGAGGGGAATACCTGATGGGAGGGAATGATCAGGTAGATGATGGTGGAAAACCGGCACTCAGAATGGCCGATGAATGCCCCCACCTTGTTATTGTTCATGATTTTTCTATTGGGAAATATGAGGTAACCCAACTGGATTGGGAGGAAATAATGGGTACTACACCAGGTTACAATCAGGATTGTGATGATTGCCCTGTGGAGCAGGTTTCCTGGGTAGATGTTCAGAAGTTTATTAAAAAACTGAATTTTAAAACCGGGGGAAATTATAGATTACCCACAGAAGAAGAATGGGAGTTTGCCGCCCGGGGAGGATTAAAGAGTCAGGGGTTTATTTATGCTGGAAGTAATGAGGTTGAAAAAGTAGCCTGGTTTAGGGAAAACTCAGGAGGGAAATCTCAACAAGTTGGCATGTTAAAACCTAATGAATTGGGTATTTTCGATATGAGTGGAAATATTTGGGAATGGTGTAGTAATTTCAAAAATCCGTATCCTTGTGATACTTTAGGAAAATCTTTTGATTCCAGAGTACTAAGAGGAGGAACTTTTGGGAACCGGTCAAGTAGCGTAAGAATTCGGGACCGGAATGCAAGAGAACCTTCTACCAGATTAAAGACTCTGGGATTTCGGTTGGTGAAGGGGTGAGTATGCTTTTTTCCATCCAAAATAAGGCAATTGAGATATATTAAAATTTTTTATTTGAGATAATCTTCTGATGATTGATAAGGATAAAGCTCTTTTTTGGGGGGAGTTTTTTTTAAAAGTGATTCCAGTATTTTTACCTTTACCTTTAATATTAATTTTTGGATTTTTCCTTAAGGGAAATACTCTTCTTATCTTATTTCTTTCTATTGGAATTTCATATTTGTGGAGGTTTGCATTTTCCCCTCTTTGGGAAATTTGGGTATATAAAAGAGTTATTGAACCTGATCAGTTAAAACAAGATGCATTAGAAAGTCAACTTATATGGGAGAAAGAGAGAATTTATAATTCCATAGACCTTTTTTTTGAAAGATTAATTGAACATATTGAGAATAGGCAGACGAAAAAGAAGGAAACATCTATAAGTAAATCGGTAAGAAGGAATACAAAAATTCAAAGCTATGGTCATTTAATGGGGTTTTCATTTTGTATGGTTGTTTTCTTGGTAGGGAAATCTACCAAAAATGAAGACATAGTTAGGACTAAGGATTTAATAAAAATAAGCGCAGTTCTTAGCTCCAAACCTGAATACCATTCCTCTAAAAATTCAAGGTATTATAGTTTTAACATAAAGGGTTGTGCAAAACAATTTAGGATTGAAAATTTTTTTTGTGATGCTTTATGCAAGGAAAAATTCACAAGAGATGCTATTGTAAATAGGAAAATTGAAGTTTTTTTATCTAAACAAGGCTTGGAGAATATTAATAAAGGAAACTGTATGATTAATTCTAAAAGTGTTAATCAAATTGCAATTGATGGAAAAATGTATATAGATTTAGACTTGAGGAATAAATTAACGAAGGCTGAATCTAAATTGATCTACATTTTGCTTCCCATTGGAATTATCTCCTTTCTTTTTGCTTTTTGCAAAAAATACAGACTTAATTCACTTATCCTTATTGTAATTATAATGTTTTTTTCTGTTTATTTTTACTTTCAAGAAACAAAAGAAATATTCAAAAATTCAAATAAAGCGGAATTTTGCTCTAAACTATAATCTCACTCCTCCACCTTAGCTATACCACCAGCAATAATGTATTTTAAAATGTCTGTGGGTTTTCCCTTTATTTCTGTGATATAGCTTGGAGGCATAAGGTAGAGTTGCCCGGAAATGGCAAAAGAATGGGGAATATAAACGGTAATATAATCAGTTGGGGTTTTGAGTAAGTGGTGGGCATCATCCGTAATAAAGCCCAGCCTTCTGATCTCGGAATTTTCGTAGAGTTTAACCAAAACCGGTCGCTTAAATCCTCTTTTCTGTCCCAGAAAGGCATCCACAAAATCCTTTACGGTAACGTAAATGATCTTTACAAAAGGCATTTTCCTGATTTTGCTATCGAAATACCTGAACATGGGAAATTGAATCAGATAGCTGCCAATGGCTCCTATCAAAGTAATAGTAACTATAATCACTAATAAGCCAATTCCGGGATAGGGAAAATTAAAAATATTATCCAGGTAATGGAAAGTGGAAAAAATAAGGTAAATAGTAACTGCAAGTGGTGTGACGAATAAAATCCCCTGAAGGAAATAGCCTAAAAGTTTTTTCATGCTTGCCTAAATGTTTATTGCTGTCTGTTCAAAATATGGTTACAATGTTACAAAGTAAAATCACAAATTCTTTTCTTAAGCACCAGTGCTCCACACGGGGTATTCCATACTGGGTACTATTATTTCCGAGAAATAGTAATCTCTCTATCAGTCTTTTATGGCAAAATAGTACATGGTTAATTTTGAATTATTACTTAATATTGATGGATAAATTTAAAAGCCCTTAAAAAATGAAATATATAATTTTAGTATCTCTGTTTGCAATTACTGCCATAAGTTGTTCCCAAAAGAGTGAAATAAATGAAGAAACAGAAATGGCTAACCCTTTAATTGGCACCTGGGAATTGATTTCGAATACCACCATAAAAGGAGACTCGATTACCGAAGTGGACAGACAAGGCAAGAAAATGATAAAAGTATTCAATAATACCCACTTTGCTTTTTTCAATCACGATCTGAACAAAGGTGTTGATTCTACGGCATTGTTTGTGTCGGGTGGTGGGCCATATACCCTGGTGGGGGATCAGTATACCGAATATCTGGAGTATTGTAATTTTAGGGAATGGGAGGGACATCAATTTGACTTTACAATTGTTTTTAAGGATGATACTTTAATCCAAAGTGGGATTGAAAAAATTGAAGAACTGGGAGTAGAACAAAAAATTATTGAGAAGTACCTGAAAGTCATGAACTAAATATTCTCTGGTAGTGATTGAAAAAATAATCCAGCTAAATGCTGAAATTTTCATGTGATTTTTGGGTTAATGCTACAGGTGTATTTGCCGTTATTTTAAATGGTTATTTTAGTTCAATTGTTTATATTCCGAATGGTCTGTAATCTTTTTCCCGATTTTATCCCAAATCCCGGTTTTACTTGGTGGGAATATGCTGAATGACACTTTAAATCGAAGTAAACGCTCAATAATTAATAAAACCTATCATGGTAGTTTGGTCAGGTAGAGGGATACTCTCCGTTTTGGTGTTAATTGTATCTTTTGTTTTAGGTGTGAAGTTATTCCCACCTGCATATAGTGATTATGCTTTTGTGTTGGCATTTTTTCTGGCTGGAGCATTTAGCTGGTTTATGGGTAAAAAGTGGAATGAGAAAGAAGGGAGAACGGTAATTGATAAAGCCACAGGTCAGGAAATTGTATTTAAGCCCAACCACAGTTTATTTTGGATTAAAATGCAATATTGGGCATTTATCTTTGGTGCATTTGGATTGCTCTTTTTAGTACAGCAATTTGTATAAAATATTAGGAAAATTATTTTTATAGCGTTTTACTCTCACATGGTTTTAAATTTCAAAACCTAAAAGCCTCACCAGTTAGAGGCTTTTTTAAAATCAGATTTATTTTTAAATTCAGGAAATCTAAAATTCAAGAAAATGCCCAATATCCTCCACAAATTTCCAGTCAATGCTTCAATAGATAAAGTTTTTGAGTGTATTTCCACCCCGGAAGGACTGGATATCTGGTGGGGGAAGTCAACCAAGGGAACGCCAAGTATAAATGAGATTTATCACTTCGATTTTGGTCCTGGTTATCAATGGGAGGCCAAAGTAAGCCAGTTTGTGGAAAATGAAATTTTTGAACTTACCATTACCAAAGCAGATAAAGATTGGATTGGAACCAAAGTCGGATTTGGTTTAAAAGCAAATAATGGTTCAACAAAAGTGGAGTTTTACAATTCCCACTGGAAATCGGAAAGTGAGCATTTTAGGATTTCCAGCTTTTGCTGGGCCATGTACCTGCGATTGCTCAAACGGTATTTGGAATTTGGGGAAGTGGTGCCTTATGCAGAAAGACTAAATGTTTAAAACATGTGCTTAGATAATTCAATATGACAAATTTAATTATTGCCCTGGTATTATTGGTTGGAATATTTTTTTTGCTGAGGAAAATATTGAGTGATAAGAAATGGGTATTGCCCAAGGATCCTTTCCCTTCCCCGTGGAGGATAATTTTATTTGAAAAAGTCAATTTTTATCATGCACTTTCACCAGAAGAAAGGGCTTTGTTTGAAAATAAAATTCAGGAATTTTTACTGAATTGTAAAATTACCGGAATTGCAGTTTCCATAGATATTGCGGATAAGGTTTTAGTAGCGGCCAGTGCGATTATTCCTGTTTTCCGATTCCCCGATTGGCGATATTCCAACCTAAAAGAAGTCTTGATTTATCCGGACCGGTTCAATGAAAATTTTGAAACTTCTGGCGAAGGAAGAAATATTCTGGGCATGGTGGGAACCGGCTATATGGAAGGGAAAATGATTTTATCCAAATCGGCCTTACATCATGGTTTTCAGAATGAAACGGATAAGAAAAACACGGCTATCCATGAATTTGTACACCTGATAGATAAACTGGATGGCAGTGTGGATGGTATTCCTGCCCTGCTTTTGGAAAAGCAATATACCATTCCCTGGCTGGATTTGATTAACAAAAAAATTGATGAAATTTATAAGAAAAAGTCTGATATTAATCCATATGGAGGTACCAATAGGGCTGAGTTTTTTGCGGTAGCCAGTGAGTATTTTTTTGAAAGGCCAAAACTCCTGGCTAAAAAACACCCTGCACTTTATGAGGCAATGGAGGAAATTTTCGATCATGAAAT
Source organism: Flexithrix dorotheae DSM 6795 (assembly GCF_000379765.1). Taxonomy (GTDB): domain Bacteria; phylum Bacteroidota; class Bacteroidia; order Cytophagales; family Flammeovirgaceae; genus Flexithrix; species Flexithrix dorotheae. The sequence continues at coordinate 17,680 of NZ_KB903448.1, read as the reverse complement.
GGATGATAGGAATTTGGTGAAAAATAAAATTAAGGTCAGTAGAAACAGCCCTTGCCCATGTGAAAGTGGTAAAAAATTTAAGCATTGCTGTGAGGGGAAATGACAATTATTTAAGTTTGGAGTCTAAATAAAATTTATGGAATTTAAACTTATTGGAATTAATGAAAAATTAACCCAGGCATGGGAAACAGTTTTTAAAGATGTTGAAAATGTAACTATAATTAAAGATTCTATTTTTAATCACCCTTCTGATGTGATTGTTAGCCCGGCAAATAGTTTTGGCTATATGAATGGTGGAATAGATTTTTCTATTTCCAAGAACCTTGGTTGGCACATTGAAAAATTGGTTCAGCAAAAAATCAGAAATGAATTCTTTGGAGAACTTTTAGTCGGACAATCCCTAATTGTAGAAACTAATCATAATGATTTTCCCTATCTTATCTCCGCCCCAACTATGAGGACTCCAATGACGATTTTAAGGTCTCCAAATGTTTACCTTGCTATGAAAGCCATTTTAACCTTGTGGAAATACGGTAAATTGGAAAATGGTGAATTAGTAAAAAATAAAGTGAAAAGTATGGCCATACCTGGTTTGGGAGCAGGTGTAGGGCAAGTTCCCCCAATAGTTTGTGCAAGGCAAATGAGAATTGCTTGGGAAGATGTCATGAATGAAAAGTATAGTACTGAAGCTGGATGGAAAGCACTAAGATCAAATTATGCTTATTTTTTCACTCATGATGATAGAGATCTTCATTATGATATTCCTTAAGAGAATTAAAGTTTTAAATCAATTTATGAGCCTTAACTAAGGTGAATTAAAAACTGGATTAAGGAATAATTTCTTTTAGTTTTTCATTTAAAGTTCAAAATGTTTAATTTACTTTGAGTAATATAAAAAATTCATCAATTTAATCTGAATACTTATACCAATATGAACAAAGAAATAATTTTTGAGAACAACAAGAAGTGGATTGCTGATAAACTTTCAATTGACGAGAACTATTTTGAAAATTTATCAAAAGGTCAAAGCCCGGAATTTTTATACATTGGATGTTCTGATAGTAGGGTTACAGCTGAAGACCTAATGGGGGGGCAGCCAGGAGATATCTTTGTCCATCGGAATATTGCCAATATGGTACCCAATACCGATCTAAGCTCAATGTCGGTAATCAATTATGCTGTTGCGCATTTAAAAGTAAATCATGTGGTGGTTTGTGGCCATTATTTTTGCGGTGGTGTAAAAGCGGCCATGCAATCTGCTGATTTGGGTATTTTGAATCCATGGCTGAGAAATATTCGTGATGTATACAGATTGCATCAGGAGGAATTGGATGCCATTGCAGATGAAGAAGCCAGATACAAAAGACTGGTTGAACTGAACGTGCAGGAACAGTGTGTTAATGTGATCAAGACAGTGGAAGTGCAAAATGCTTTCAAGGAACGAAATCTAAAAGTACATGGCTGGGTGTTCGATATTCACTCGGGAAAACTAATTGATCTTAATATAGATTTTGATAAGATCCTGAGTGAAATCATGGAAATTTATAATGTTGGTTAATTCGAATTAGCCAAAAATTTAATTTTAAAAAGAGTCAATAATGAATATAAGTAATTGGCTCTTTTTTATGCTTTAGAAAGTGTAGAAGAGGTTTGCTCCACACTAAAGATTTTTACTACTTCATTTTTCCCCCTCAATAATACTTCCCCAAGTTCATTGGAAATATAAGAATTATCCAATTTTAGTTTCTCTTTCAAAGATTCAGAAATAAGCAGGCTTTGCCCATACTCATTACATTTTCCCTGAATCCTTGCTGCTGTATTTAGTACATCACTATGATAGGCTATTTCCCTTTTTATAACCCCTACCTCTGTAGTAGTAACAGTTCCGATATTTCCTCCTGCTTTAAAAACCGGTACCAATCCATATTTTCGGGTATAATATTGTGATTTTTTATTTAAAGTATCCTGGTAGTGGAAAAATGCTTTAATACAATTATGGTTTTTCAATCCTTCCTTCATTTTCCATGTAAGTACAGCCTCATCACCTACATATTGATAGACTTCTATCTGGTGTTGAAAAATTGTTTCGGTGAGATCGCTGAAGCAATCTTTTATAAGGTTGCTATACTTAATATGTCCAAGCTTTTCGGCTATGGTAGTGGATGATTTCAGATCGACAAATAAAAATATTCGCTCTTCCTCTATAGGATTTCTGTATTTGCCCAAAAGAAGGTTGAAGAATACGTGAGGCCCAATTTTTTGTTTTACCGATCTAAAGAAGTTGATAAATAAACTTACAATTAAGGAGTAGCTAAAAAAAATGAAAAAGGTTTTGCCAAAAATAATTCCGGCTGTGATGGCTTTAATATCAATTATTTCATCGGCCGGCAGGTAATTCCGGGTAACGGATATTATACCCAAAATGGCTAATAATGTAATTATTAACTGGCAAAAAGTTTCTATAAGAATGATGACCAGGTAAGATTTTTTTCGGAGGTTGGTAAATTCAAATCCAAGATTTATAACACTGAATAGTATGCCAATAATTAGCCCTCCCGTAATGGCCTGAGCTATTCCCCTGAATATATTAAATTCCATTGTTCTTTCAAATGCAGGGGTTTCCTCCACTCCATATGACCGGATGAGAATAAAATAGAAAAGGAAAATTATCCAAATGATAATATTAGTCAGGCTATCATAAATTAACTTTCTTGTGTTGTAGCTTTTCATTTGTATTCAATGCATAAATGATATTGCAGGAAGAAAATTACGAGATGTGGCCTGCCTTTAAATATAGGCAGGTGCAATCAAAAAGACTAGCGCCTGAATGAGGAATTGTTGGAAAATCAGAGCTTATTGCAAATCTGTAAAATTAACTTTAGGCTATTCAGCAAGCCATTTTCTTCCGGCTTCCAAATTGTCGAAATATTGGGTTTGGAAGGCTGCTTCCTGTTCCATCGTTTGCTCAATACTCACTTGTGGGAAAATGTATTCCGGCACAACAAAAGCCAATTTTTTGGTGCCACTTTTTACCAGCCTGGGGAATAGATTATCATTTATCCAATTCTGATATTCCGGGGTAATTATAAACCTGAACTTTAAAGTATCAACAAGATGTTTCTCGATATTATACTTTTCAGAGATATCACCTATTACCATATGTTCAGATTTATATTCTTTTTCGGTAAAGTTAACCGTTTCTTCGGTCCAGTGATATTCGATTATATCCTTATTTTTAGTAATTCTGAGATACTTACTTTGATATAAAACTTCAGGTTGTTCTTGTTCCATTAAATACTAGTCAAAAAAATGGGTTTATTTTACAAATAGTTTAAAAAAATACTATAATTTCAAAATAAAACTCAATTTTTATCAAATAGTTTTGATTTTATATATAGCGCTTTTTCGAAAGCCGCAAAATTTATATCAGGGACCTGATTGATAGTTTTTAGAAATTCAACAAGGGTAATTGTATTTAGATTTCCAACTAATTCATTTTTGGCCATGGGGCAGCCTCCCATTCCTCCGATTGCCCCATCAATTCTCCTGCATCCAGAGTTGAAAACAGCTGTTATTTTTTCCAGAGAAGAGGTTGGAGTAGTATGTAAATGAGCCCCAATTTCCATGTTAGGGAAGAGGGGAATAATTGAATTGAAAATTTTGGTAATTAATTCTGGTGTAGCAGAACCAATTGTATCAGCCAAAGAGATGATTTTGATATCAATAGCTAAAAGTTTTTGGATAAACTGCTCTATAATAGCCTCATTATACGGTTCTCCATAGGGATTACCAAAACCCATAGAAATGTAAATCACCAGTTTCTTTTGAGTTTTTATACATATTTCCTGAATGCTCTTTACAGTATCAAATGCTTCTGAAATACTCTTATTTGTATTTCTTTGCTGGAATGTTTCTGATATCGATAAAGGAAAACCTAAAAATTGAATTTGATTAAATACTGCAGCCTCTTCTGCTCCTCTGGTATTGGCTACAATGGCCAAAAGGTCTGAGCGGGTACTTTCCATGTCTAATCCTGCCAATACCTCCTTTGTATCCTTCATCTGAGGAATGGCTTTAGGGGAAACAAAACTTCCGAAATCTACGGTATCAAACCCCACCTTTAAAATGGAATTGATATACTCAATTTTTCTTTCGGTGGGAATAAATTGGGAAAGCCCCTGCATTGCATCCCTGGGGCATTCAATTATTTTCATAATATTATTGATTTATGCCTGTAAGGTGATGATAGACATGAGTATGGCAACGTAATGACAAATACTTGCTGCCAATACAAAAATATGCCAGATTGCATGGTTATAGGGAAGTTTTTCCCATAAATAAAAGACGACACCAAGGGTATATAAACCTCCGCCCACACACAATAGAATAAAACTTGAAGCAGGCAGGTTGTCAAGGAATGATTCAGGGGCAAATACCAGAATCCAGCCCATAAGCAAATAGATTATGGTAGACAGATAGTTGTATTTTTGAGTGAAAAATATTTTAAAAACAATTCCCAAAAGGGTGAGCCCCCAAAGAATTGAAAGAATGGTGATTCCGGCAGGGGTAAGGAAATAAATCAGGATAAAAGGAGTATAACTTCCGGCAATTAAAAAGTAAATACTGATATGGTCGAGTGTTCTAAGAACTTCGGTGACTTTCGGTATTTTAATACTATGGTAAAGTGTGGAAAAGGTATAAACCATCAGGAAAGAAAATCCATAAATACTCACACCAACTATTCCTGAAATACTTTCCTGGCTAATTGAAAATCCAATTAAAATTGGAATTGAAATAATGCCAAATAACAATCCAAATCCATGGGAAATACTATTGGCAAGCTCGTTTTTTATATGTTGTGCTGTTAGAGTCATTTTCAATAGATTTTAATAAATTATAAAATTCTACCAGTAGCAAAGGAGCTAAATTTATATAGCAAGTTACTTGTTGGTAATCAGTTGATTAGCGCGATTTAAAACAATGACTGATTAGTCCTGGCTGCACTGGTAATCTGTCCTATAAATTTAAGCTATTCAGTGGGGTAAACCAATAATATTTCAGGTTTGGAAATTAGATTTTGGACAAAAAAAAACGGGATTATTCATCCCGTTCTAATTATAATTTTTATTAAATTATGCAGCTTCTCGAATAGCTTCTAAATTCAATTCTTTTTGATTTTTCAACTTGATAATTCCCATTTTGCTAAATAGGGAAATAAAAATATAGGTTGGATCAATTTCATGCCATCTGATTCCTCCAAAATTAGCTCTGTTACCATATTTATGGTGATTATTATGGTAGCTTTCCCCCATCATCAGGAAGTCAAATGGAAGGAAGTTTTTAGAAGTATCCCCAACTTTAAAGTTAGTATATCCATACTTATGGGCAAACCAGTTAATGATTGCGCCATGGATTGGTGATAACAGGAATTGAGCTGGTAATAATAACCATAACCACCATGTAGTAGCAAATTCCATATAGAAAAGCACATATAAACCTCCCCAGAAAATTCTCGATACCCATGATCTGGCGAATTTATCGAAGAAATCCCATCTTGGAACACCTTCAGTAAATCTTGAATCAACTTTTGTTTTTCCCCCCGCAATTCCTGAATATATAGTTTTGGTTTTCCACATCATTTTCCAAATACTTTCATCATATTTTGGAGAGTGCGGATCATTTGGGGTATCTGCAAATGCATGGTGCATTCGGTGCATTACTCCATAGCCATAAGGGCTTAGGTAATTTGATCCCTGAAAAATCCAGGTCAGTACAAAAAATACCTTTTCGGTAAATTTTGACATGGTGAAAGACCCATGAGAGGCATATCTGTGCAAGAAGAATGTTTGAAAAAATAAGGATAAATACCAGTGTGCAATAAAAAAAGCTATTATTATCATAATGTGAATTTTAGTTATAAATCGTAACCTCGACCGTTGTTTTTTTAATGAATAAACTTTTGTTTATTATTAAAGACAAGGCCGAATTGGTTTTGTGACAGATTTGATAAAAAAAAATATTTTTTTTTGTAAAAAATGAAAATTAGCTAGGAAATCAGCTGTGAGGTTGAATTAGAAAGGTAAATAAAATTAACCTAACTAAATTTTAGGGAGAGTTCTTTTTTAATCTCCTGAATAAAATCATTAGGATGGCCAATTTTACATGACTCCTTAAAACTTTCCAGAAACCGGGTATGTTTGGAAATATCCAAATTGAATTTGAAGGGTTTTAGGGTCAGCTTTTCTTTAGCTCTGCAGAAAATCTGCCGACAGTTATCCTTCTTTTTGTCAAATAAAACCTGGAGCTCTTCATAATCAAAATCAAACACCTCTCTAAGGATAAAAATCGCCTGTTCCAAAGGCTCCAGTTTTTTGTGAATTACAGCAAGGGCTTCGGAAAGTTCATTTTCCAGGTCAATTTTTGGTGCTTCCCAGTCTATATATTTTTTTACCAAATCACTTGAATTAATATTTTCAAGATATTCGTCCTTCTTTCTTTTTAAAGAATTAATGTGATTGATACTGTTATTGGTCACAGCCCTGATCAGGTATGATTTATTATTTTTTATCTTATCCTGATCCACTGTAAGCCATTTTAGAAAAGTATCCTGAACAATATCTTCGGCATCAGAAAATGAACCGACCATCTTCAAGGCGATTGAATATAGGATGGGATGATATAATGATATGGTTTGCGCTTCTGTCAAAATGCTAAAAAATAAGCTGCAAATTTAAGCTGAATTTAGTAATAACAATAAAAATAGAAAAGTATTTTGGTTTAAATATAAGCTAATTGGTGTTTTTTTTAATTTTTCTGGTAGTTCTTTGAAATATCTATTCTAATAATGCAGAAATCTGACCTTTATTTTTCATCAATATTTTCAAATTAGATGAGGGTAAATTGAAATAAATCAAAAAATCAATCTAATTTTGCGGCTTTATTGAACAGGGGGCTAAAAATTAGTTTCCAAATTATATTAATAAACCCGAATATTCCGGACATGGGGGAAAAGTGTTTGGAATGGGTTAAAAAAGCGTATATGAATACATTCGAAGAGATTGGGTTAGGGCCGGAAATTGTAAAAGCTGTGAGTGATCTTGGATATGAAAATCCAACTGAGATTCAGCAAAAGGCAATTCCTTATGTTTTATCCTCTCAAACAGATTTAGTCGCATTGGCACAAACAGGTACAGGGAAAACTGCTGCATTTAGTTTGCCTGTATTGGAAAAAATTGATATTGATGAAAAATCAGTTCAATGTCTGGTTCTCTGTCCGACAAGAGAGCTTTGCCTTCAAATTACAAAAGATATTGAAGGTTTCTCCAAGTATATGAAAAAACTTGATGTAATACCAGTTTATGGAGGCACAAGTATTGACAAGCAAATCAGAGACCTGAAAAGAGGTGGGCAAATCGTAGTGGGCACGCCCGGTAGAATTATCGATTTGCTTAAAAGAAAGAAGTTAAACATTCAAAATATCCGTTGGCTGGTATTAGATGAAGCTGATGAAATGCTTTCTATGGGATTTAAGGACGATTTAGATACCATCCTTTCTGAAACACCAGAAGAAAGACAAACTTTATTGTTTTCGGCAACTATGCCAAGGGAAATTGCCTCCATTGCCGAAAACTACATGCATGACCCAATGGAAATCTCTGTGGGTAAAAAGAATAATGCCTCTAACAATGTAAAACACGAGTATTATGTGGTACATGCCCGGGATAGATACAATGCCTTAAAAAGGATAGCAGATATGAACCCTGATATTTATGGTATTGTATTTTGCAGAACACGAAAGGAAACCAAAGATGTTGCGGATCAATTGATGCAGGATGGTTATAATGCGGATGCTCTCCACGGAGACCTTTCTCAGGCCCAGAGAGATCAGGTAATGGGCAAGTTTAGGGTGAAGCATTTGCAAATCCTTGTAGCTACTGATGTGGCAGCCAGAGGTTTGGATGTAAATGATTTGACCCATGTAATCAACTACAATCTTCCAGATGATATCGAGGTATATATTCACAGGAGTGGTAGAACAGGAAGAGCAGGGAAAAATGGTGTTTCTATCGCAATTGCACATTCCAGAGAGATTGGCAGGGTGAGGGATGTAGAAAGGAAAGTTGGGCAGAAGTTTGAAAGGAAAATGGTGCCAGGAGGAAAGGAAATCTGCGAAAAACAACTTTTTAACCTGGTAGATAAAGTGGAAAATGTGGAGGTGAATGATGACCAGATCGAAGAATATTTATCTGTCATTTATAAAAAGCTGGAGTGGTTGAACCGGGAAGATTTAATTAAAAGGTTTGTATCTGTAGAGTTCAATAGATTTCTTTCATATTATGAAGATGCACCTGATTTGAATGTTACTGTAAGAGATAGAAATGACAGGAGGAATGACAGAAGGGGAGACCGAAATGACAGAAATGGCAGGGATAGAGATCGGGGAAATAGAGGGAATTTTGCACGGTTTTTCCTTAACCTGGGCAATAAGGACAATCTTACTGCAGGTAAGTTAATTGGAATTATTAATGAACAACCTGCTTTGAGAAAAATTGATATTGGAAAAATTGACATCATGAATAATTTCTCCTTCTTTGAAGTGGATAAAAAGCATGAAAGAGACTTACTGGGAGCCTTGAATGGAGTGGATTATGAGGGTAGTGCGATTTCTGTTGAAGTAGCCAGAAGTAAAGAATCCAACACTGGATTTGGGGGTAGAGCTAAAAGGAGAAAAAGAAGGATGTATTAAAACACCCTTTAAATTTATAAAACAAAAAAAGCTATCCTGTGTGGATAGCTTTTTTTATATCTGTAAAAAGGTAAAGCCAAAAAATTTGGTGATTAAGCTATTCTATGATTGGATTCTATTGATAGTCAGGTCTCAACAAACTATGACATTTGGCTTACCCTTTTATTTTTAGAATTCGGAGTTTAATTATTTGCCAATTGGATATTTGATCATTGTACAAGTGATCTTCATTGTCTTTTATTTTTTCAAATAAGGCTAGTGCCTGATCGTAATGTTCACTTTTAAGCTCTGACAAGGCCAAATACCATTCAGCGTTTTCGGATAGATTGGAAGAATTATCTTGGATTACTTTAATAAAACAATTTTTTGCTTCTTCTGGTTTGTTTAAACCCAAAAATGCATTTCCTGCATAAAAGTTTGCTTTTGCATTATTTCCATAGGCAGGTGATTGATTGAACTGCTCTATCACAGATTCGAAGTCTCCTTCATGATAGGAATTTAGGAGTGCATTCAAATCGCTTTCTTCCGCATTTCTTGCCTGATAGTTGAAAAGTTGCTGGTTGTCCAAAATATTCTGCTTATTGATCAGGGAAGCCTGTACCAATATTCCTGATAGGATTAAGACCAGTACTGCAGCAATATATTTCATTCTTGGAAAGATAGGGACCACAATTGATTCCTTTTCTTCCATAAATTTGTTATGGACTGATTTTAATTCTTCATAAATGCCATACTCTTTTACAAGATTAGCTGCCGTTATGTACTGCTCTACTTCAGCTGCAAATTCTTTATCCGTTGATAACTTTTGTTCAAATGATGTTTTGGTTTTACCAGATAAATTTCCCTTTAAAAAAAGGTCTATTTGTGCTAGCTTTTCTTGGTCGTTATTAAAATTTGTCATTTTAGTAATAAGTTTTTAAAAGTAGCCTTTAAATCAGGGTTTTGTTCCAATAAACTTATTAGTGATTTCATGCATTTCCCTTTCTGATTACTTACCACCTGAACATTTTTATATTCCAGTTTTTCGGCTAATTCTTTTAGGGTTAAATCTTCATAATAAAATGCGACTAAAATTTGCTTGCATTTTTCACCAAGCTGACCAAAAATCTGAAGAAGGTTTTCTTTTTTCTCTTTTTCTTCAAATTCCCTGTCAAACCTTGTCGTTTTTTGGAAATTTTGCTCGTGATATTTCTCTTCCCTGTTAGAAACTGAAAATTGTTTGTTTTTCAAATCCTTCCAGCGAAATTTACATATTGAATACAAACAGGTCTTTATTTTGGATTCTCCTCTGAACTTACCAGTTCTGACCATATTTACAAAAACGACCATTACTTCCTGAAATACGTCTTCTGCATCTTCAGGAGAACCGCCATTTCTCAAAATATGTCCGGCAAGAGAATCAAAGTTGTCTTTGTATAATTGAGAGAAGCATTTCTCTAAATTCTTCCCCTGTTGTATAAGTCTGACAATTTCTTTATCGGAAAAATTACCCGATACATTGAATATCATTATATCCTATTAGTTAGTGGTGTTGGATTATAAAAATATAACCTAATTGTTAAGTTTTTTTTTGAGTAATAACGGATTTTTTTGTAAACATGATCTAGCTAAATGCTTACTGTCTGATTATCAGTAAATTATAATTTTGTGAATTTAACATTTTATTCACCAATTATATTTTATTTCTGTAAATTTCTTGTTTGAATTACTCAAATAAAGATGACATTAGGAAAATTAAAAGGTAAAATCAGTTTTGATTTTGGATGATTTCTGTGCTGATGATAGACACATCCTTTATGGGCCAATTATCTTCAGGTGAGACCTCCTCCTGTGCAATTTTGATCACTATCTCCATCCCTTCTATTACTTCTCCAAATACTGTGTGTTCTCCATCCAGGTTGGCGGTCCCTCCAATAGTAGTATAAATTTCGGTTTGGTATGGTGAAAAAGTGACATTATTTTCTTTTGCCAGGGCATCTAATTGGAGTTGATTATACACTGTGCCAAGCACTATGTAAAAATCAAACGGAGTAGATCTTTTGGTGGGATTGTTTTCGTAATTTCGGGCAGCTGCAATTGCACCTTTTTTATGAATGTTTTTTGGTTGGAATTCAGCGGGAATGGTGTATTTCCCAAATTTTCTTTTTTTGCCTTTATGTTGTAATTCGTCTGTATCTCCACCCTGAACCACAAAGTCCTTGATTACTCTGTAAAATTCAGTATTATCGAAATATTTATAGGTGGCAAGCCTAAGGAAGTTTGCTTTGTGAAGAGGCGTATTTTCATATAATTGAATCGTAATATCTCCAAAATTGGTTTTAATAATTACTTTATCTTCAGCATGGTCCTCTCCAAATAAAGTAAGGACTTCTACTACATTTTTATCTTTAAGAGGCCGGAGTTTTTCCTCTTTTTTCTTCGTTTTTTTTGTTGCAGGACCGGTGTTTGAGGATTGTTCTTCTTTGTTTTTATCGCAAGATCCGATGAGTAGGCAACAAAAAAAAATGAGTATAGTGTTAATCTTTGCATCCATTATTATGAAAATTCTTGTTAGTTGTAAGATTGAAATAGGAGAGTTTCTTTAATTCCTGAAAGATACAATACAAATCTAATTATTTGAGAGATTTGATTTCCTTTTTATATCAGAAAACAATTCGGAAGAAAAAATTATTTAAGGATTAAAAAGTATAATTGGCAGATTATTTTTTTAGTATTAGTTTTGCCACTTGGATAATTATAACTTTAAAATTGATAAATGGAGACTACAAAAGTAACACCTAAAAATGTAGGGAAAAAGCAGTTGTTTGAGAACCCCATTTTAGAAAGACTAACCAGAACCCATATTTCCATTCCTCTTATTATTTTTAATGTTGGAGGAATTGCCATGATATATTATGGAATCACCAACGGGTTAATTAATGCCGTTGAAGTTATAATTTCATATGTAATTGGTGTGCTTGCTTTTTCTTTGGTTGAATATCTGATGCACAGATATGTTTTCCATATGGAACCAACCAATAAAGTAAAAGCTAATATTCAGTATAAGTTTCATGGAGTACATCATGAATATCCTAAGGACAAGGAAAGGCTTGCCATGCCTCCGGTAGTGAGTATCGTTTTGGTATGCATATTATTCCTTTTGTTCAGGCTGGTGATGGGTAATTTGGTTTTTGGATTTTTACCCGGCTTTTTGTTTGGCTATACAGCATATTTATGGGTACACTACATTGTTCATGCTTTCAGACCTCCTTCCAATATTTTTAAAGTGCTATGGGTTCACCATGGTATTCATCATTATAAAGATAATGAAAGAGCTTTTGGAGTATCATCTCCATTATGGGATTTTATATTCAGAACAATGCCCAGAGAGGGATAAATTATAATATTTTTGAAATTAAGAAAGCCACATTTTGTTGTGGCTTTTTTTATTCTCTAGATTTGAGTAAATATGGTTGCATTCCAATAAAATAACACCAGAAAAATGAATAAATACATTAAAGAAAATGAACAAAGGTTTATTGAGGAATTATTAGATTTATTAAAAATTCCCTCTGTGAGTACCGATAAAAAGTTTAAGCCGGATGTATTAAAAGCTGCAGATTTTTTGAAGGAAAAGCTGGAAAAAGCCGGAGCGGATAAAGTAGAGATTTGTCCTACTGAAGGCAATCCGATTGTGTACGGTGAAAAACTTATTGATAAAAACCTCCCTACCGTTTTAGTTTATGGCCATTACGATGTTCAGCCAGCTGACCCGATTGAGTTGTGGAAATCTCCTCCCTTTCAGCCGGAAATAAGGGATGGGAAAATTTATGCCAGAGGGGCATGTGATGATAAGGGGCAAATGTATATGCATGTAAAGGCATTTGAAACGATGATGGAAACAGGAAATCTCACCTGTAATGTCAAATTTATGCTGGAGGGAGAAGAAGAAATAGGATCTGAACATTTGGTGGATTTTGTAAAAGAAAACAAAGAAAAAATTGCGGCTGATGTGATTCTTATTTCCGACACAGGAATGATTTCAAATGAAATTCCATCCATTACAGTCGGATTAAGAGGGCTGAGTTATCTGGAGGTTGAAGTAACCGGACCGAACAGGGATTTGCACTCCGGATTGTATGGTGGAGCTGTGCCTAATCCATTGAATATTTTGGCGGAGATGATTGCTGCCTTGAAAGATGAATATCAATGTATCAATATTCCAGGGTTTTATGAGGATGTTGAAGATCTTTCCAGGGAAGACAGGAAGGCCATGGCTCAGGCCCCTTTTAGCCTTGAAGATTTTAAAAAGGAGATTGGGCTAAAGGATGTGGAAGGGGAGGTAAATTATTCTACCTTAGAGCGGGTTTCGATTCGACCTACGTTGGATGTAAATGGAATTTGGGGTGGGTATATGGAAGAAGGAGCCAAAACGGTAATTCCTTCGAAAGCTTATGCAAAAATTTCCATGCGGCTTGTGCCTCATCAAAGCTCAGAAAAAATTACGCAATTATTCACAGACTATTTTACCCAGATCGCTCCAAAAAGTGTATCGGTGAAGGTCACTCCCCATCATGGTGGGGAACCGGTGGTTATCCCTACTGATTCTGTTGCCTACCTGGCTGCCAGCCAGGCTTATGAGGACACTTTTAAAAGAAAACCTGTGCCAATGAGGGGAGGAGGAAGTATTCCCATTGTAGCCATGTTTAAGGATGAGTTAGGACTGGATTCCATTATGATGGGTTTTGGATTAGACTCTGATGCTATCCATTCTCCCAATGAGCATTTTGGTATTTTTAACTATATGAAAGGCATAGAAACTATACCTTTGTTTTATAAGTATTATGCCGAAATGACTAAAAAGGCAAAAAGTTAAATCTGAATTATAAAAAAGGCTGGTAACCTATTTACTCTGGTTACCAGTCTTTTCTATTGATTTACATAATCTTCCAAATATAAATAATTTCCGTAAAGCTTACCATTCTCTGCAATGGTTGCTCTTTTAATAATTTCCTCTTTATCTTCAATAATTAAGCTGTCCAGTACATTTTCTATCAGTTGTTCGCCAAAAGCTATAGACGCATCTCTCGGCAGTTCATTCGGCAGGTTATCTACAGCCATAACTGTAATATTTTTGGAGGAGGAAAATGGAGGGACAACCTTGTCTTCAAAAGGATCATAATCGTAAATTGGATCATCAATAGATGAGGCTCGTTTAGTGGAAGGAATAGACCCTTCAATATCACAAGTGATATCTGCAATTACCTTTATTTTAAAATCCTCTTTCTGGGCATCATCCTGAGTAAACAGTACCGGTGCATGCGGATCCCAATAAGCTCCTGCAATAACCATATCAGTTTTGGAAAGGAATTTATCAAAATTTGAATTAAACCGTTGGGGATATTTGAAAAACTCCGCCAACTCAAAAGCTTTCCCCTCTTTGTGGTAATGATAATCTTCCATTTCCAACTGAACATAAACCGGCTCGTCATAATTATTCATAAGGAAATCCTCAGTATTTATTTTATGGATTTTCATCCCATCCAGAATTTCCATAGCTCCATGTGACACCCGGCCTCCACCCGTAAGCACTATTTTGATTGGAGGAAGTTTTACTTTTTTAAATTCCTGTCTCATTTCTGCCATGTCAAAACATTTATGGGCTGGTTTAAGCTCAAACAAACCGTGTTTTAACCCATAAGTTTTGATGGCATTATAAGCTCCTACAAGCCCTGCAAAACGGCCAAATGCAATGATTCTCTGCCCATTTGTATTCGTAAGGGTTTCGTAGTCAATAAGCCTGATTTTCTTATTTAGCACCGAAATGAGCAAATCCCGGTTATAAGCTTGTTTTTTAATGGTGTGGGAGAAAAACAGGTAAGTTTTTTGGGGTTCCAGTTCTTCAATTGGGACTTCCTTTATGCCCAAAAGTATATCACAATCGGAGATATCATCTACAAGCTCAAAGCCAGCTTTTTTGTATTCAGAATCTTTGAAACATCTGAGAGGGCTTTTTTGAACTACAATTTCAATATCTTTATACCTCTGCTTTACAATTCTGCATTGGTTTGGAGTTAAAGCTACTCTTCTATCTACAGGGAATTTCCCTTCCCTGATTATTCCAATTTTCATATATTTTGATAGTTTTATGTGTGTTTATTATCCCACAATTTTTTTGGTTAAGGAAAAACTGTGGTACGCTAAATTGCTTAATTTTATTCAGTTTAAAAATAGAAGAAGCACATTTTTTACTCCAATCGGAAGTCCTTGCCAGATGAAATTTTAGGGGATTTTAAAATAAATGTAAAAGTAATTTTTTCCAAAAACATAATATTTTAGCTTTGTGTAAACAGAAAATTTCAATAATTAAATTTTTAATTCAATAAAAAAAGGAATATGGCAACTAATAGGACCTTCACCATGATTAAACCTGATGCTTTTGGGGATGGGAAAAGTGGCGCAATTATCAAGATGATTGAAGAGGCTGGTTTTAAAATAATTGCTGCAAAAGTGACAAAATTGACGAAGGAAAGAGCTGGTCAGTTTTACGCGGTGCATAAAGAGAGACCTTTTTATTCAAGTTTGTGTGAATACATGAGCTCCGGACCAATTATGGCCATTATTTTGGAAAAAGAAAATGCGGTTGCAGATTTCAGGAAACTAATAGGTGCAACGAATCCTGCCGATGCTGCAGAAGGGACTATTAGAAAATTATATGCTAAATCCATGGAAGCCAATGCAGTACATGGTTCTGACTCTGATGAAAATGCTGCCATAGAAGGGAATTTCTATTTTTCTAAAACAGAAGAATTCTAAGCTTTTTATTGGTTTTTATCAGATAACAGCAAAAGAAACTCAGGGTTTGGGATTGATTCCAAACCCTTTTTTTATTCCTAACCTTTCTTAATTTCTTTCCTTTTTAAATTCCAATAAAAATACAATGCAGAGAGGATAACCAGTACCGAAATAAATTGGGAATGGGAAAGGTAGTTTTCAATAATAAAACCTCTGCTAATATCTCCCCTGAAAATTTCAATAAATGATCGGCCAGTTGCATATAGTATCAGGTAAGTTAAAAATACTTGTCCCTGGAAGGATTTGTTGGATTTGAGGTAGAGCAGGTAAATCAATATGATTGATATGAGTGTAATACTATATAATTGTGTGGGATGAAGTGGCGTATTTAATGGATTTGCAAGGCTGGCAGGATGGTGAAATGTAATGGAAGCAAAACCATCATGAGGTAAACCATAGCAACAGCCTGCCATCAGACAACCCATTCGTCCAAATCCATGGACAATACAGGTGGTTACCGCCATGATATCCAGCATGGGTAAAATGGGTAGTTTTTTGGATTTGAAATAAATCAGCATAGTGGGAATACAAAAAAGCAGGGAACCAAAAAAGACAAATCCGTTTTCAAAACTTTTCAAGATTTCCCCAGGGTTTTTTATGAAGAATATTGGGTCTTCAAAAAAGAAGAATATCTTTCCGCCCACTACTGCAGCCAGAATTAAGAGGATGGCAATATCTGCAGACTGATGGAAGGGGACATCAAATTGTTTTTTTGCCTGAGTGGCGGTATATAAAAAAGCAAATAATGCTCCGAGAGAGATCAGGAACCCATAACTATAAATGATAATTTCTTCGGAATAAAGACCTTGTAGAAACTCTGGTAGTTGAAATTTAAAAAGTTCAGGATGCATAAATTTAGTCCAAGCAAAATTTAAAGTCAGGCGATTTAGGTTAAAATTATTAAGACAACTGTAGCCCAAAACCAGAAGAATTATATTTTTGCCGAAAAATACAAATTTTCCGAATAACATGATAAAGTGTTTAATTATTGATCCGGCCCATCCAAGTATTATTCCCCTATTGGAAAAGATTGGTGTTTCTCCGGATTACCGCCCTGATATTACCAAAGAAGAGGTATATGATATTTTGGGAGATTATGAGGGGTTGATTGTAAGGAGTAAAATGAAATTGGATGAAAAGCTGCTGGCCAAAGGTGAAAAGCTAAAATTTATTGCCAGGGCAGGGGCAGGGGTAGATCAGATTGCAGCTGATGTTTTGGAAAAAAGGCAGATTAAACTTTTTAATGCTCCGGAGGGAAACAGGGATGCAGTAGGAGAACACACGGTAGGTATGTTGCTGTGTCTGTTGA
This sequence comes from Flexithrix dorotheae DSM 6795, assembly GCF_000379765.1. Classification (GTDB taxonomy): domain Bacteria; phylum Bacteroidota; class Bacteroidia; order Cytophagales; family Flammeovirgaceae; genus Flexithrix; species Flexithrix dorotheae. The sequence continues at coordinate 791 of NZ_KB903448.1, read as the reverse complement.
ACAAAATGCATTTGGCTAATCTGGAAATAAGGAAAAAACAATGGAGAAGGGAGGAAAACCGTGGCTATGAAATAAAGGGAAAAACTGTGGGCCTGATTGGTTATGGCAATATGGGTAAAGCGGTGGCGAAACGCCTGAGTGGATTCGGGTGTGAAGTAATTGCCTATGACATTAGAAAGAATATAAAAGGAGATGAAAATGGGAGATTGGTTAGCAAGGAAGAATTGTTTGAAAAAACAGATATTTTGAGTTTACATATTCCCCTGAATGATTTCAACCGTGCTTTAATCGATGAAGCCTATTTAAGTGGGTTCAAAAAGAATATTTACCTGATTAATATGGCCAGAGGAGAAGTTTTACCATTTAAGGCGATAAGGAAAGCACTGGAAAGTGGAAAGGTGATAGGAGCGGCTCTGGATGTGTTGGAAAATGAAAAACTGGATACACTTACTCCTGAACAATCTGCTGATTTCGATTATCTGTGTAGTTGTGACAATGTGTTGTTGACACCTCATGTGGGAGGCTGGACTTTTGAATCGTATAACAGGATTAATGAAGTTTTGGTAGAAAAAATTGACATTTACCTGAAAGCATTAGAATCTAAATCCTGAATACAAAAAAAGGAGCCTTACGGCCAGTCATGGTCGGAAGAAATTCCGACCATTTTTAATTTTAAAGATTCGTTCCGGGTTACCTCCAGCTAGATAAATCATAATGGCAATAGCAAGTTCTCTTATTTCGGTTTTAAACCTTCTTTTAGCAGTTTTATAACCAATATTATTAGCTTTTTT